>NZ_JOBF01000001.1 GCF_000718635.1 Streptomyces varsoviensis
CTCAACGTTCTGTGGGCCATGATCCGTGACGGACAGTATTACCAAGGTTCACCACCCGTCACGGCTGCGGCTTGACATCACGATTGGGAAGTCCTCTGCGTCATCCTTCAGGGGGTGGGGCTCAGAGGCGTCCGCGGTCAGGCGCAGGAAGACCTCGTCGAGGGTGGGCTGCCGTACGGACACGTCGGCCAGGCCGATGCCGGCCGTGTCCAGCTCCCGTACGACGCGGGGCAGGGTGAGGGTCGGGTCGGCGCAGGCGGAGCCGACCGTGCGCCGCTCGGCGTCGACCGCGGGCTGGGCGCCGGTCAGCCGGCCGAGCGCGACCGCCGCCCCGGCGAGTTCGCTCGCGTCGCCGACGACGACCTCGACGTACGAGCCGATGGCGGCCTTCAGCTCCTCGGGGGTGCCGGTGGCGCTGACCCGGCCGTGGTCGATGACCACGATGTCGTCGGCCAGCCGGTCCGCCTCCTCCAGGTACTGCGTGGTGAGCAGCACGGTCGTGCCGCCCGCGGCCAGCTCGCGGACGGCGTCCCAGATGTCGCCGCGGCTGCGCGGGTCGAGGCCGGTGGTGGGCTCGTCGAGGAAGAGCACGGGGACATCGGTGAGCAGGCACGCGGCGAGGTCGAGCCGGCGCCGCTGGCCGCCGGAGTAGGTGCGGGCGGGGCGTCCGGCGAGTTCGGCGAGGCCGAACCGGTCCAGCAGTTCGTCCGCCCGGCGGGCGGCTGCGGCCGGCCGCAGCCGCTGGAGGCGGGCGAAGAGCCGCAGGTTCTCGCGGCCCGTCAAGTCGCCGTCCACGGAGGCGAACTGGCCGGTGAGGGCGATGCTGCGGCGCACCGCCCGCGGGTCGGCGGTGACGTCGTGGCCGGCGACGCGGGCGGTGCCGGAGTCGGGGGCGCGCAGCGTCGAGAGGATGTGGACCGCGGTGGTCTTGCCCGCGCCGTTCGGCCCGAGCAGCCCGCAGACGGTGCCTTCCGGGACGGCGAGGTCCAGTCCGCGCAGCGCGTGCACCTCGCCGTAGCGCTTGTGCAGCCCCTCACTAAGTACAGCGTACGGAGTTTTCATGCGGCCCACCGTAGCGCACTCCGTACGGCGTACGTAACTAGGATGGGGGCCGAGGTGATGATCCATGGCAGCCAGCGGCCGTACGACCGGCCCCGAGGTGATCTGGGCGCGGCCCGAGCGCGCCGGACGCGGACCCCGGCCCGCGCACACCCGCGCCGAGATCGCGGCGGCGGCGGTGCGCATCGCCGACGCCGAGGGCATCGACGCCGTCTCCATGCGGCGGGTCGCGGCCGAGATCGGCTGCGGCACGATGTCGCTCTACAACTACGTGCCGCGCAAGGAGGACCTGTACGAGCTGATGGTCGACGCGGCCGCCGCCGAGTACGAACTGCCCGCGCGGCCCTCCGGCGACTGGCGCGCCGACCTGCTGGGACTCGCCCGCCAGTCACGCGCGATGATGCACCGGCACCCCTGGATGCCGGGGCTGATGTCACCCGTCTACGGCTTCAGCCCGAACGCGCTGCGCTACTTCGAATACGTCCTGTGGGCCCTGGAGGGGCTCGATGTCGAGGACGGCGCCAAGATGGAACTGCTCGCCATGATGACCGCCGTCGTCACCTCCTTCGTCGCCAGCGAACTGACCGCCGCCGAGCGCCACCGCGCCTCGCCGCACCCGCCCGAGCAGGAGCGCGCGGCCCGCTCGGCCTACCTCGCCCGCGAGTTGGCCAGCGGCCGCTACCCGCGCATGGCCCGCACGTTCGAGTCCGCGTCCGGCCCGGCCGACCAGGACGTGCTCTTCGAGCGGGCCATGCGCCGCATCTTCGCGGGCTTCGCGGCGGAGAGCGCCGGAGGCGGCGAGGGGGCGTCGTAGCCCGCGTGGGCCGCCCGACGCGTCAGGGCTGATCACCCGGCGCGTCCCGGCGCGCCCGCTCACACCAGCGCGAACTGCCCCTCGGGGCCTTCCTCGTGATGGTCCAGCACGGACGCCGGCCGGCGCGCCGACTCCGGGGCGGGCAGCACGCCCGCGCCGCGCAGCCCGGCCGCGCCGAGCCGCGGCCCGGCGTCGATCCGCTCGCCGAGCCGGGCGCGCCGCGGCTCCAGCTCGGCGAGCAGGGCCACCACCGTGACCAGTTCCAGCAGTTCGGACGTCCACTCCCGGGGCCAGCCCGCCGGGCGTACGGCCGCCAGCGTGCCGGGCTCCGCCGGGTCCGTACGGCTCGCGAACCAGCTCTCCACCACCCGCGCCCCGCCCGCGTGGAACTCCCACGCCGCCGCCGGTACGGGCGCGATCCGGCCCTCGCCCAGCAGCAGCGCCTCGCCCTCCGCGTCGTACGACAGGGCGCCCGGCGGCACGGCGGACGGCGGGGCGGCCCGTACGTACGGCCGCCGCCCGCCCGGCATCCGGGGCCGCTCGCCGTCGCGCGCGCCGCGGGTGTGCAGCCACAGCACGCGGCGGCCCAGCTCCACGCCCTCCGCCCAGACGTCCGGGCGCCCGGTCAGCGGCACCGCGCACCCGGCGGGGGAGTGCCGGGCCGCGGCGGCGGCCCAGGCGAGGAAGTCCGCGGCCGCCACCGGCTGTTCGAGCCGGTCGGCGAGGTGGTCCAGCAGCCCCGGCGCGAGGTTGGGCTCCGCGCCGCCGGGCCGCCGGTACAGCGGATGGATGCGGCCGGGCCGCCCCGCCGGGGCGTGCCCGTCGGGCAGCAGCGCGGAGAAGACCAGCGCGGGGCCGGGCGGGCCCGGCAGCCGCGGCTGGGTCGCGGCGAAGAGCTGCCGCCCGTCGGCGACCCGCCACAGCTCGGGCCGGGCCACGTCGATGAGCCGGTGGTCCGGCAGCAGCCACTGCTGGTCGTACGGCCCGTGCAGCACCCGCACCGGCTCCGGACACGGCCCGAGCCCACGCGCCAGCCGCTCCGTCGACGAGGGCTGACCGGGAAGCTGCGAGACCGAACTGTGCAGCGTACGGGCGCGCGTCGGCCGGAACAGCGCACTGCGCTCCGCCTCGCTCCCACCCTCCGCCAGCGCCTTCCAACGAGCCTTGAGCGCCACCGCGTCAGGCCCCATGACCCACCCGCGCCCCAGCCGCAACGGACCCACGGCCCACGGCATGAGGTCGCTTAAAAGAGGCACATCGTCGCTCACCGCACGCATGCTACCCACTGCCTCCGGCGACGAACGGGCCCGGCCACCGGCCTCGCCACAAGACGCGCGGCGCCCCTCCGGCCCGGCCCTTCGAGCGCCAACCGCCGACGTGCTGCCCGTACCAGCCCGAGGGCGGGACGCATGGCGAGCGCCCCACGCCCCGCGGGCTGCCGCGTCCAGCCCCCGTTCGTACCGGCACGGGGCGGGCGGCGTGCCCTTCGCGCCGCCTCGGCCGGGCGTGGGCGGCGAGCCCGAGCGCTCGCTCCGGAGCGCGGGGCGCGCTCGGCGTGGCGTCCGGTGGCGGACCGCGCCGCACCGCGCCGCGCGCCCGCGCGCCGTACGCGGCGGCCATGAGCGGGGGCGCTCTCAGCGCGCCTCCATGGTCACGGTGAAGGAGAAGCGGTCGCCGCGGTAGTGGATGAGGACCACGTCCACCACCGCACCCTCCTCGTCGTAGGTGACGCCCGTGTAGTGGAGGATCGGGCTGAGCAGCGGCACCTCCAGGAGGCGGGACGTCTCCGGGTCCGCGAGGCGGGCCTCGACCGTGTCCGTGATGCGGCTGATGCGCACGCCTACCGCGTCCCGGAGGACCTTCGTCATGGGCCACCGGGCGAGGTCCGCGGGGTCGAGGCGGGCCGCGATGTCGGGGCGCAGATAGTTCTCGGCCCAGTTCGTGGGCTCGCCCGTGCCCTCCGCGCAGCGCAGCCGCCGGTAGCGGACGGCCTCGTCGATGCCGGGGAAGTGCTCGGCGAGCCCGGCCGGCACCGGGGCCGGGCCGTGGCCGAGCAGCGTGGTCCGCTCGCCGGACTGCTGGGCGACGATGGCGTCGACCGAGCCGAGCAGCCGCACCGGCGAGGTGCGCCGGGCGCTCGGCTCGATGAACGTGCCGCGCCGCCGGTGCCGGCTGATCAGCCCCTCCGCCTCCAATTCCTTGAGCGCCTGCCGCATCGTCAGCACGCTGACGCCGTAGTGCTCGGCGAGCCGGTCCTCGGTGGGCAGCCGCAGCGGGTCCTGCGGGCTGCGCCCCAGTATCGAGGCGCGCAGCGACTGCGAGACCTGGTACCAGAGCGGCAGCTTGCGGTTGAGCGCGAGGGAGTCGGGGGCGAAGGTGGTCACATCGGCTCCGGTCAGCTACGGAAGTGGCGCTCCAGACCCTGCCACACCGTGTCGTACCCGCTCTGCAGGTGGTCCGCCGCCAGCGCCTGCGCGGTGGCGGTGACCGGCCAGCGCGTCTCGAACATGAAGGCCAGCCCGTCGGAGACCTTCCGCGGGGCCAGCTCCGCGGCGCTCGCCGCCTCGAACGTGTCCCGGTCCGGGCCGTGCGCCGACATCATGTTGTGCAGCGAGCCGCCGCCCGGCACGAAGCCGCCCTTCCCCGCGGTCTTCGCGTCGTACGCGCCCTCGATGAGCCCCATGTACTCGCTCATCACATTGCGGTGGAAGTACGGCGGCCGGAACGTGTCCTCGCCCACCAGCCAGCGCGGCGCGAACACCACGAAGTCCACGCCCGCGAGCCCCGGCGTGTCCGAGGGCGAGGTCAGCACCGTGAAGATCGACGGGTCCGGGTGGTCGTAGCTGATCGAGCCGATCACATTGAAGCGCCGCAGGTCGTAGACGTACGGCACATGGTTGCCGTGCCAGGCGACGACATCCAGCGGCGAGTGCCCGTACGTCGCCGACCAGAGGTTGCCGCAGAACTTGTTGACGACCTGGACCGGGCCCTCGACATCCTCGTACGCCGCGACGGGCGCGAGGAAGTCCCGCGCGTTCGCCAGCCCGTTGGCGCCGATCGGGCCGAGGTCCGGCAGCGTGAACGGCCGCCCGTAGTTCTCGCACACGTACCCGCGGGCGCTGTCCTCCAGCAGTTCGACACGGAACCGCACCCCGCGCGGGATCAGCGCCACATGGCCCGGAGCCGCGCGCAGCAGCCCGAACTCCGTGCGCAGCAGCAGCGCGCCGCGCTCCGGCACGATCAGCAGCTCGCCGTCCGCGTCGCTGAACACCCGGTCCGTCATCGAGGAGTTGGCGGCGTAGAGGTGGATCGCCATGCCCGTGCGCTGCGTCGCGTCGCCATTGCCGCCGAGCGTCCACAGCCCGGCCAGGAAGTCGGTGCCCGCGGCGGGTTCGGGCAGCGGGTCCCAGCGCAGCCGGTTGGGGTCCGCCTCCACCTCGGTGAACGGCGCGCCGCGCAGCGCCCCGTTGTCGATCCGCGAGAACGCCGGGTGTGCCGCCGACGGCCGGACGCGGTACAGCCACGACCGGCGGTTGCTGCTCCGCGGCTCGGTGAACGCGGTGCCGCTGAGCTGCTCCGCGTACAGCCCGAGCGGCGCGCGCTGGGGGGAGTTGCGGCCGTGCGGCAGCGCTCCGGGAACGGCCTCGCTGCTGTGCTCGTTACCGAACCCGGACGAGTACGCCAGACTCTCGGCCGTCTTCCTCGCCCGCTCGTTGTCCGTACCGCTCATCGTGTGCTCCCGATGCTCAACGATTCCTGTGCAAGACCATAGGAATGCGGGCGGGGCGCGTCAATGACATTGGGGCCGCAGGGCGTACGGGCGGGTCGTGCGGAGGTTCCGCTTCCGATTCCGCTTCGGGCCCCGGGGAGCGGCAGGATGGGCCCGTGCCCACACCACCCCTCCGCCGCACCCCGATACAGCGGCGCAGCGCCGAGCGGCTCGACCGCATCCTCGACGCCTGCGCCGAACTGCTCGACGAGAGCGGCTACGACGAACTCAGTACCCGCGCGGTCGCCGCCCGCGCCGAGGTACCCATCGGCTCCGTCTACCGCTTCTTCTCCAACAAGCGCGCCATGGCCGAGGCGCTCGCCCACCGCAACCTCGACGTCTACGCGGCACGCGTCACCGAACGCTTCGCCGAGCCCGGCGGGGAGGGCGACTGGCGGCACGCCATGGACGTCGTCATCGACGAGTACCTGGCCATGAAGCGCGGCGCCCCCGGCTTCGCCCTCGTCGAGTTCGGCATGCCCGTCCCCGCCACGGCCGCCCCCGACCAGCCCAACCACCTGGTCGCCGACCGGCTGCGCGCCCTGCTCGCCGACCGCCTCGGCCTCGACGCGGACGACGACCGGCTGCGCGTCGCCTTCCTCGTCGCCGTCGAGAGCGCGGACGCCCTGCTCCGCCTCGCCTTCCGCCTCGACCCGGCCGGGGACCCCACGATCGTCTCCGAGACCAAGGCGCTGCTGCGCGCGTACTTGGCCCGTACGCTCGACTGAACTCCGTACCGGCGGTATGGGCGGTACGGGCGGTACCGGCCGCGCGGGTGGGCCAGTTGGCGGGTCCGGCGCCCGGGCCCGATCGCGGTGGTCACCGGCGCGGCGGCGCGTGGCACCCTCGTCGTGGGCGTACGCCACGCGGACCGGCCCGGCGGGCCGGTGGCCGATCCGCGGGGCGCCCGCCCGGCCCGCGCACCGCAGAGTCAAGGGAGGTCGACGCAATGAAGGCGCACGACGGCATGTATATCGACGGGGCCTGGCGTCCGGCGGCGGGGCGGGAGACCATCGCCGTCGTCAACCCGGCCGACGAGCAGGAGATCGGCGCAGTCCCGGCCGGTGTCGAGGCCGACGTGGACGCGGCCGTACGGGCCGCCCGCGCGGCCCTCCCCGGCTGGGCCGCCACCGCCCCGGCCGAGCGCGGCGAGCGACTGGCCGCGCTCCGCGACCGGCTGGTCGCCCGTACCGACGAGATCGCCGAGGTGATCACGGCCGAGCTGGGCTCGACGCTCGGGTTCAGCAAGCGGGTGCAGGTCGGCGTGCCGGTCGCGGTCACCGGCTCGTACGCGGAGCTCGCCGCTTCGTACGCCTTCGAGGAGAAGGTGGGCAACTCGACCGTCCTGCTCGAACCGGTCGGCGTGGTCGGCGCGATCACCCCCTGGAACTACCCGCTGCACCAGATCACCAACAAGGTCGCGCCCGCGCTGGCGGCCGGCTGCACCATCGTGGTCAAACCCGCGGAGGACACCCCGCTCACGGCCCAGCTCTTCGCCGAGTGCGTGGCCGAGGCGGGCATCCCGGCCGGCGTCGTCAACCTCGTCACCGGCCTCGGCACGGTCGCGGGCCAGGCCCTCGCCGAGCACCCGGGTGTGGACCTGGTCTCCTTCACCGGCTCCACCGCCGTCGGCCGGAAGATCGGCGCGATCGCCGGGGCCGCCGTCAAGCGCGTCGCCCTCGAACTCGGCGGCAAGTCCGCCAATGTCATCCTGCCCGGCGCGGATCTGCCGAAGGCCGTGGCCGTCAACGTCGCCGACGTCGTACGCAACTCCGGCCAGTCCTGCAACGCCCTGACCCGCATGCTCGTCCACCGCGACCAGTACGAGGAGGCCGTCGCCCTCGCGGCCGAGGAGGCACGCGCGTACGTACCCGGCGACCCGCGCGACGAGCGGAGCCGGCTCGGGCCCCTCGTCAACGCCAAGCAGCGGGACCGGGTGCGCGGCTACATCGAGAAGGGGGTGGAGGAGGGCGCCCGCCTGGTCACGGGCGGCGCGGACGCCCCCGAGGGGCAGCCGAGCGGCTACTACGTCAGCCCCACGGTCTTCGCGGACGTCACCCCGGAGATGACCATCGCCCAGGAGGAGATCTTCGGCCCGGTCGTCTCCATCCTCAAGTACGAGGACGAGGACGACGCGCTGCGCATCGCCAACGGCACCGACTACGGCCTCGCCGGCGCCGTCTGGGCCGCCGACGACGCCACCGCCACCGCCTTCGCCCGGCGTCTCGACGCCGGCCAAGTCGACATCAACGGCGGCCGCTTCAACATCCTCGCCCCCTTCGGCGGCTACAAGCGCTCCGGCGTCGGCCGCGAACTCGGCGCCCACGGCCTGGCCGAATACCTCCAGACGAAGTCCCTCCAGTTCTGACGCAGGAATGTCCTCAACCGCCGGACGGCTGAACCGAACCCGCGCCGCATCCAGCCTGTCCGGCGCTTGAGGACAAAGCGCATAGCCGCGCCCGGCGACGAGCCCGCACCACCTAGCCCGTCCGGCGATTGAGGACCGGGGCCCGGGGCGGAGCCCCGGTCACACCCTCCGCAGGCGCGGAAACGATGGCACGGCGGCTACGAACACCAGCGACGTCAACACGAACGGCCACGTGAACGTATGCCCCCCCGACGGCGCGAAGAACGACGTCACCGCCGCCGTCAGAGCCGTCGCCGCCGCCCCCGCGGCAACGGCGTAGCCGAGGCTCCAGCGGTCGGCGACGATGAAGACGCCGCACACCGCCATCGCCGTGAGCACGGCGTTGTACCCCATCAGCCCCTGGGCGATCCCGTCGGCGGGGGAGCCCAGCGCCCAGGCGGTGGCGATGCCCACCGCGCTCCCGAGGCAGGCCACCAGCCCCGCGGAGCGACTGGCCGCGAAGATGCCGAGAAGGAACAGCAGCCCCACGTACCACTGCGGCATGAAGAAGATCTGGCCGATGTCGGCGAAGAAGGCGTGCCACAGTTGGGTCCAGCTCAGCGACGTCGCCCCGGTCGCCGGGCGGGTGAGCGCGGTGGTGCCCGCGGCCCCTTCCCACACCCGGTGGAAGCCCGGCGCGGCCATCGTCGTCGCGCTCGCCACGAGGCAGAACGGGAGGGTGAAGGTCGGCAGGTTCCAGGAGGCCAGCACGTTGGCGAGCGCGGCGGTGACGACGGTCACGACGACGGCGCCGCCGAGGGCCATGAGGACGGACGAGATCCGGTCGGCCCCGAGGAAGACGGCGCAGCCGGTCGAGACCAGGCAGGCGTTGAACCCTTCGAGCCCGTCCGCCACCCGCCCCCGGTCGACGCCCAGCAGCCGGGCGGTGGCGGTGCCGACGGCGGTGCCCAGGAGCCCGTAGAGCCCGTACTCCCAGCCGGCGGCGAAGAGCGCGGCGGCGAAGAAGAGGCCGGTGAGGGCGCTCGGCATGAAGGTGACCTGGCCCTGTCCCTTGAGGACCTCGGTCAGGAACCGGTACGGGGGGATCGGCACCCGGTCGGCGCGGGGTGGTTGCTGCACGTTCTTTCTCCGGCGTTACGAGGAGTCGTCCGCCGTGGGATCGCGGCGCGCGACTCCCTTCATACCGGACGATCATGGTGCGCCCGCGGCCGTTCGGGTCAACTATGTGTATAGGACAGTAAAATCGTCGGCGGGTGCGGCCGGTGCGGTGGTAGAGGCGCACCCGGCCGGATGCCTAAGCGCTTGCTCAGCTTCGGGGTATGGTGTCCGTCCGGCCGGTGGAGGGTCCCCGGCCGGAGCCGGGAAGCGGGGCGAGCGATGGACGCCGAGGCGCAGCGGGGTGAGGAGTGGGCGGACGTCACGCCCGACGCGGCCCGGCGGCTGGTGACCGCCGCCGTGGAGGCGTTCGCCGAGCGCGGCTACCACGCGACGACCACCCGTGACATCGCCGGCCGGGCCGGCATGAGCCCGGCCGCGCTCTACATCCACTACAAGACCAAGGAGCAGTTGCTCTACCGGATCAGCAGCGTCGGCCACCGGCTCGCCCTCGACCTCCTCACCGCCGCGCGGGACGGCGGCGGCACCCCCGTGGAGCGGCTCGCCGAGGCCGTACGCTCCTTCGTCCGCTGGCACGCCGAGCACCACACCACCGCCCGCGTCGTCCAGTACGAGCTGGGCGCGCTGGCCGAGGACCACTACGCCGAGATCGTCGCCCTGCGCCGGGGCAGCGACGGCGCGGTCCGCTCGATCATCGAGGACGGCGTGCGGTCGGGCGACTTCGATGTGCCGGACATCCCCGGCACGGCGCTCGCGGTCCTCTCCCTCTGCATCGACGTCGCCCGCTGGTTCAACGCCGACGGCCGGCGCACCCCGGACGAGGTCGGCGCGTTCTACGCGGGCCTCGCGCTGCGGATGGTCGGCGCGGGTACGCCCGAGCGCTGAACCGGTCGTACTACAGATAGAAACGGCTGACGGTCTCCGCGACGCAGGCCGGCTTCGCCTCGCCCTCCCGCTCGATCGTCACCACCGTGGTGACCTGCACGCCGCCGGTCACCTCGGCCACCTCGGCGACGCGCGCCGAGGCGCGCAGCCGGGAGCCGACCGGCACGGGGGAGGGGAAGCGGACCTTGTTGGTGCCGTAGTTGACGCCCATCTTGATGTTCTCGACCCGCATCACCCGCGGTACGAGCGAGGGCAGCAGCGACAGGGTCAGATAGCCGTGCGCGATGGTCGCCCCGAACGGGCCGCCCGCCGCCCGCTCCGGGTCCACGTGGATCCACTGATGGTCGCCCGTCGCCTCCGCGAACAGATCGATCCGCTTCTGGTCGATCTCCAGCCAGTCGCTGGGGCCCAGCTCCTCGCCGACGGCGGCGCGCAGTTCGTCGAGCGAGGTGAAGATCCGGGGCTCCGCCATGATCGTGGCCTCCCAAGCAGTCATCAGCAGTCGAGACGGACAATGTCTAAGCGCTTGCTCAGCATGGTTCGCGAGCGCGCCCCTGTCAACGCGTGCGTCGCGTCATCGGCGGTGGTGAGCGGCGGTTCCGTCACCCCGCATCATTGCCCCGATGACGGGCACCCGCGTGGACGGACGACCGTCTTGTTCCGAAAACCCGAGAAACCAGCTCAGGACCAAGAAACCACCACAGGAGAGGCAGAGATGGCTGACGAGCCAGGCAAGCCCGGCAACGCGCACGGACCGCGGGGCGGGTCCGGTGACCCCTGGGGAGCGCCGGGCGAAGGGCGGCCGGGGCCTCGCCCGTACGGCGGCTCCGGCACGCTGCCGCATTACGCGCCCGGCCCCGGGGCCGGTCCCGGAGCCGGCTACGGCTGGCAGCCCCCGCTGCCCAGCGGCCAGGCGACGGCGTCCATGGTGCTCGGCATCCTCGGGCTGCTGATCCTGCCCGTGATCCTGCCGGTCATCGCGTTGTGCCTCGGGATCTCCGCACGGCGCAAGGCGGACCGGGGAGAGGCGGGCGGACGCGGCCAGGCGGTCGCCGGGATCGTCCTCGGCATCATCGGCTGCGCGTTCGCGGCGCTCGGCGTCATCATCATCGTGGCCTCGGCGATCGGCGGCGCCTGATCGCCTGAGCGCCTGATCGCTCGCGGTTCGCTGTTCCGGGTCGCGCCGGCGGTTCGCTCGTTCCGGGGCGCGCTCGCGGTTCGCCGCCCCCGGGGCGCGGTCCGGCGGCCGGCCGGTGCGGGGCCTCCCCCTCGGAGCCCCGCCGCCGACAACATCCCGGAACATCCCGGCCGACGAGCGGAGGAACGCACGGCTCCCCGCGCCATCGCGGGAGTCGGCCTCCCTCAGTCCCTCAGTCCCTCAAGGACCTCTCAGGACCCATCCGGACCTTCAGGGGAGGGCTCCTCGGAACCCAGCGGGCCCCTCACACACCCGCGTAACGCCGTTCGAAGCGCGGCCGACGGGCCATGGACAGCGCCTCCGGAGTCAGTACGGACAGCGGCACGACCACGCCGCACGTCGCGCAGACCGGGCCCGACAGCGGGTAGCGCTCCAGGTCGTCGCGCCATTCGATGGGGCCTTGCGAGCAGATCGGGCAGTCGTCGCCGGGGCCCGACTCCATGGCGGTGATCATGCGGCGCAGCACATCGGCCAGGCGCGCCGTCGGGTGGTGCAGGGGCGTCGCGCACGGCACTATGTCGCACCCGCCCCACGTGCGGCGGTGCCATTCGTCGATGGCGCTCGGCTGCCGGATGCCGTCGTGCTTCTCGCGCCGCCGCCGCTCCGCGAACTCGGCCTCGTAGGCGAGCCAGACCGCCCGGGCCTCCTCCAACTCCTCCAGCGCGATGATCAGCCGGGCCGGGTCGGGGCCGCGGTCGTCGGGGGCCAGCCCGGCACGGGCGCACAGGTGGTGCCAGGTGGCCCGGTGGCCATAGGGGGCGAATCGTTCGAGGCATTTACGCAGTGACGTCCGTCGCAGCGCCGTGCTGTTGCGTGGATTGCGCACTTCTCGTGCGAGCGCTCTGAAACCGGCCAATGCTCCCACCTCCGACAAGCGGACTCGGACCGTTGTGGAATGGACGTGTACCGAGGCCGATCCGTTCCATCCGGCTTGCGGCCGACCAAGTTGTGAGGATTTGGAAAGGTGACGGGAGTTCACCTTCCGGCCCGTTCGTACCGGCGGTAACGTCCGCCGCGACGGTCACCGGGAGGAGCGGGAATGCGACGGCGCATCGGCACACTCAGAACCACCGCGACCGCGGCGCTGCTGGCGCTCGGCGCGGCCCTCGTCGCCCCGGCCGCGCAGGCGGCCCCGGCACCGGCCCGTACCGGCGCGGCGAGAGCCCCGGCGCGGGCCTCGGCGCAAACCACCGCCGACGACTACTGCGGGGGCCAGTGCGGCGACATCCTGCCGCCCGGCGAGAACGGCAACGCCACGCTCGTCGAGATCCTCGGCAACCGCGCCTTCGGCACCCACCCCGAGCACAGCACCGACCAGCTCGGCCCGTACGCCGACCTCGCCGGCGGCTACCGCTCGCTGACCGACGACAAGCTGCGCGACTTCTTCAACGACGCCTCCTTCGGCGTGCGGAAGGAGAACGTCGCCAAGGTCGACAGGCCCCGCGACGACGTCACGATCACCCGCGACAAGCAGACCGGCGTCCCGCACATCCAGGGCACCACCCGGTACGGCACCGAGTACGGCGCGGGCTACGCGGCCGGCCAGGACCGACTCTGGCTCATGGACCTCTTCCGCCACGTCGGCCGCGGCGAACTCACCCCCTTTGCCGGTGGCGCCCCCGCCAACCAGGGCCTTGAGCAGCAGTTCTGGCGCATCGCCCCGTACACCGAGAAGGACCTCCAGGCCCAGGTCGACAAGATCGCCGCCAGCGGGCCGCGCGGCGAGCAGGCCATGAAGGACGCGCAGGCGTACGTCGACGGCGTCAACGCCTACCGGCAGCAGTCCAAGGACGGCCGGTACTTCCCCGGCGAATACGTCCTCACCGGCCACATCGACGCCATCACCAACAAGGGCGAGATCGCCCCCTTCACCCTCACCGACCTCATCGCCCTCGCCTCCGTCGTGGGCGGGCTCTTCGGCAACGGCGGAGGGGGCGAGGTGCAGTCCGCGCTCTCCCTGCTCGCCGCGCAGAAGCGGTACGGGGTCTCCGAGGGCACCAAGGTCTGGGAATCCTTCCGCGAGCGCAACGACCCCGAGGCCGTGCAGACCCTGCACGACGGCCAGAGCTTCCCGTACGCGGGCAAGCCCGAGCACCCCAAGGGCGCGGCCCTGCCCGACGCCGGCTCGGTCACGGAAGAACCGCTGGTCTACGACCGTACGGGCGCGGCGGCCGCCGGCAAACCCGCGAAGACCCCGGTCGACGCGCCGAAGAGGCTCAGGCCCGCGCAGGGCATGTTCGACAAGGGCGTGCCCCCCGGCGACCTGTTCGGCAAGCGGCACGGCATGTCCAACGCCCTGCTCGTCTCCGGCAAGCACACCGCCGGCGGCCACCCCGTCGCCGTCTTCGGCCCGCAGACCGGCTACTTCGCCCCGCAGCTCCTGATGCTCCAGGAGATCCAGGGCCCCGGCATCAGCGCGCGGGGCGCGTCCTTCGCGGGCGTGAGCATGTACGTCGAGCTGGGGCGCGGCGCGGACTACGCGTGGAGCGCCACGTCCGCGGCCCAGGACATCACCGACACCTACGCCGTCGACCTCTGCGAGCCGGGCGGCGGCACCCCCACGGAGCGCTCCGAGCACTACCTCTTCCGCGGCACGTGCCTCCCCATGGAGAAGCTGGAGCACACCAACTCCTGGAAGCCGACCGTCGCGGACTCCACCGCCGCCGGCTCGTACCGCATGCGGGTGCTGCGCACCGAGTACGGCACCGTCACCCACCGCGCGAAGGTCGACGGCAAGCCCGTCGCCTACACCGCGCTGCGCTCCACCTACCGGCACGAGGCCGACTCCATCATCGGCTTCCAGATGCTCAACGACCCCGGCTACGTACGCGACGCCGCGTCCTTCCAGAGCGCGGCCGACCACATCGGCTACGCCTTCAACTGGTTCTACGCGGACGCGCGGCAGACCGCCTACTTCAACAGCGGCCTCAACCCCGTGCGCAACCCCGACGTGGACCCGTCGCTGCCCGTCAAGGCGGAGCGGGCGTACGAGTGGAAGGGGTTCGACCCGGCGGGCAACACGGCCGACTACACCCCGGCGAGGGAACACCCCAACGACATCGACCAGGACTACTACATCTCATGGAACAACCGGCAGTCGGATGACTACGCCTCGGCCGGCTTCGCGGCGGGCTCGGTGCACCGCGCCGACCTCCTCGACGACCGGGTGCGGGCGCTCGTGGCCGACGGCGGGGTGACCCGCGCCTCCCTGACGCGCGCCATGGAGGACGCGGCGGTGACGGACCTGCGGGGCGAGGACGTGCTGCCGGACCTGCTCAAGGTCCTGCGGTCGGCGCCCGTCACCGACCCGCAACTCTCCTCCGTCATCCAAGAGCTGGAGTCCTGGCGCGCGGACGGCGCGGAGCGCCACGAGACCACGCCGGGCTCGCACACCTACGCGCACGCCGACGCCGTACGGACCATGGACGCCTGGTGGCCGCTGCTGGTACGGGCCGCCTTCGAGCCGGGGCTCGGCGGCGACCTCTACCAGGCCCTCCAGGCCAATGCCGCCATCGACGAATCCCCCTCCGCCGGCCACGGCCCCACCGGCTCCCACGCCGGCTCGGCCTTCCTCACCGGCTGGTGGAGCTACGTCGACAAGGACCTGCGCTCCGTACTCGGCCAACAGGTCAAGGGCCCCCTGGCCAAGCGGTACTGCGGCGACGGCGACCTCGCCGCCTGCCGCACCACCCTCCTCGACACCCTCCGCCAGGCCGCCTCCCAACCCGCCGACAAGGTCTACCCGGGCGACGACACCTGCAAGGCCGGCGACCAGTGGTGCGCCGACGCCATCATCCAACGCCCCATCGGCGGCCTCACCCACCACCCCATCTCCTGGCAGAACCGCCCTACCTACCAACAAGTAGTCGAATTCCCCACCCACCGCTGACCCCCGGCACACAACCGGCGGGGGCCGGCCCCCGGTGAAGCCGGCCGCGGTTTCCGCGCAGCTACGCGGCGGCCGGTGCCGAGCCCCGTGCTCCGAGCCCTGTTTATGCCAACACGCGCATAGTCCCCTCCGTGCATGGACGGCCGGCCCCCCGCTTCCGTACGGTCAGTGCACCACTCGCAGAACCAGGGGGTTGCGTCATGGCACGTGCGGAACTGGCCAGGCTCACCGGCGTGGACGAGAACGGCAACGGGGGACCGTGCGGACAAGGCGATTGCCCCAACGTCTACCGCACCGCATCTGGTTCGTTCGTTTTTCAGGGCGAGGTGTCCGACGCGTTTCAGCCTCCTACGGGGGAAGGGCTCGTCGAGGTTCCTGAGGCCGTGCTGAGGGAGGCCTTCCGTGTTCTTGGATGGTGACGCGTGGGCGGCCAAGTTCCGGGAATTCCAGACGGAAGCCTGGCGCCTTGAGACGCTGCCTCAATACCTCATGCCGCAGGAGGCGGAGGAGTTCACGGCGTTCAAGGAGGGAGCACGGTTCCCCGGCCCGTACGAGGACTCGTGGATTCGGATGGTCCGTGCCCGTTCCATCGGGCGCGTGCATATCGTGGCCCGACCGCTGAGTGACTACCTGCGGTTCGAGTTCGAACGCTACTACCGGCATCAGGCGCCGGCAGGGGAAGACATCCGCATCCTCGACATCACGGAGCGGGAGAACCCTCTTCCTGATGTTCAGGACTTCTGGATGTTCGATCACTCCGTCATCGTGCTCATGCACTACCAGCCGGATGGGAAACAGATCAGCCGGGAGCTGTACGAGGGGGACCCCGCCCCCTTCATCGAATACCAGCGGATCGCCAAGAACGAGTCCGTGCCTTTTCTGGAGTACGTGCGGGAGTGACGTTCGGGCCGGAGGAGCTGGGGCAGTCGGCGCATGAGCTGGCTGCCCTGCTGAAGCATTTGCGCAAGTCGGCCGAGCTGCCGGGTGAGCGGCTGGCCCGGCGCTGCAACATGTCTCAGTCCAAAATCAGCCGGATCGAGAATGGCCGAGTGCGGCCGTCGCTCGTGGATGTGGAGCGGATCCTCAGGGCATTGGACGCGCCACACACGCTGGTGGCGGAAGCCATGGCGCTCGCGCGGATCGCCAACACGGGGTGGCAGGACTCCAGGAACCTCCGCAGGAAGGGCCTGGACAAGAAGCAGTCGGAGCTGGCGGGACTGGAGAACTCCTCGACGGATCTCCGGTACTTCCTGCTCTCGATGATCACCGGCCTCTTGTCCACTCCGGAATACATCCGGGCCAGTCTCGCCCACATCAGCGGTGACCACAGCGCCACGGTGGCCCGCAAGGTGCAGCGCCAGGAAGTCCTTTACGACACGTCGAAGCGGTTCTTCTTCCTCCTCACCGAGCAGGCCGCCAGGTCCCCCCTGGTTCCCCGGCAGGCCATGGCCGTGCAGATCGACCGACTGGCTTCCCTCACTCACCTGCCGAATGTGCGCCTAGGCGTGCTTCCCATGGAAACCAGGCTGCCCGGCAACCCGCTCAACACGTTCACGGTGTACGACGAACGGATAGCCACGGCCGAACTTTCGGCCGGCGTCATGGTGTTCCGTGATCCCAGAGATGTCCGCGGTTATCTGAACGAGTTCATGGCCTACGAGGAACTGGCGCTGTTCGATGAGAGCGCGAGGGGAAAGCTGAGGGACTGGGCGGCCGCATTTCGGGCCTGATCCGTTCGTGATCTTTAGTCCAAGGCGAGCATAGTGCTGGCTCCCTTGGGCCGGTGCCCCAAGAATCGTCCTCGTCGACCGACTCGGTGGTCGCCGCAAGGAATGCGGTTCGGTCTTCACAATTGACCTCACTGAAAGGCACGCCCATGCCCGAAATCGACCTGTACAGCCTCCCTCTCCAAGGAGACGAATTCTTCAAGGCCTGCGGAGGCCCTTGCACCGAAGGGTGCGTGACTCTCTCCCGTGTCGCCGAGGACAGGTGGGCGCTGGGAGACAGCAAGCGCCCTGACATGACGCCGTTGCGTTTCTCCACCGCCGAACTGAACGCGGCCGGTATCGACCCGGCCCGCTTCACCGTGCCGGTCTGACCGGCCTTTCGTCGACCGGCGGCCCTCGCTCCCCCAGGAGAGCGAGGCCGTCGTCGAATGCTCTGGACAAGGACGAGCAGTTGCACCATCACGGCTATCTGTGGACCGGCTCCAGGAAGCGGCTCGACCAAGAGGGCCACCGACGACCCCCGCACCCGCTCCCGCCGCCCCCGCCGGTAGGGGGCGACGACACAGAGGGGCACAAGCTCGCTCAGCGCTACAAGGAAGCGGCGGCGGAGTTCCGTACAGGTGACCTCCCTCCGATGGAGACGGCCCGGTGGCTGACGAAGCCCGGCAGCCTGATCTGCGGCACCTGGGAAGAGCCGATGGAGGCCGCCGCGTGGCTCGGACATCGGCTCATGGAGTACGCGCCCAGGTTCATGTCCGAGGCGCAACGTGACGGAACCCGTCTGGCGGAACTGGCCGGTTCGGCGGCGGAGCGGCTGAAATGGGGCGGCGACGTGGCCCACGGCTTCTACCTCGAACGCCCCCTGTTCCTGTCGCTCGCCCTGGTGTGCTGCTCCCCGAACAGAGATCAGCCGGACACGGCCTGCCCTCTGAGCCCGCTTCGCGCCGAATTTCGCCGGTCAGGAGAGGATGCGGCCTGCTGAGAGGACTACGCGGGCCAGTTCCTCGTGGCAGATGTCGCTGTGGGCGCCGGCTGGGGGGAAACCGCGGGCCACGACGGGGGAGGCGTCGACGCTCACGCAGCCGGTGGCGGGGAACGGGTGGCGCAGGGCGTTCTCCAGGGTGAGTTCCTCGCAGGGCTCGACGGCCTTGATGCCGTCGAAGCCCATGGCGCCCCAGCGCTCGTCGCCGACGCCGAGGATCGTCTCGGCGTCGTCGGCGAGTTTCGAGGCGGCCGGGTACAGGACGCTCAGCGCCGTGTCATGGCTGGAGTGGCAGGCCACCACCGGGCCGTCCACCCGGCTCGGCGCGCCGCGCAGCACCCCGCCCCGGTCGGTGGCCCACGGCAGCCGTTCGGCGAACGCGTAATGGGAGAAGGCGCCTTGGAGGAGCGTCAGGGACTTGACGCTGCCCACGCCCTCCGGCAGGCCGCGCAGGGCGAAGGACATCAGCCGGCCGCCGAAGCTGTGGCCGATCAGGTGCGCGCGGACCGTGGGGGAGGAGCGGGCCAGCAGGCCGAGCACCGGGCCGAGCCCCAACTGGCCGACGGTGCCCGCGCGGCGCTTCATGCCGTAGTACGAGGCCTGGCGCAGCATCTCGCGCGCCCCGTTCCACAGCCGCTTCAGCCCGCCGCCGAACAGCTCCGGCCGGGCGTCGCCCGCCTCCGCCAGCGCGTTGGTGAACCGCTCGTAGACCTGTACCGGGTCGGCCGTGAGCATCGTGGGCACGGCGCCCGACGCCCCGTCGTGGTCCACGTCCGCCGCGAACCGCGCCGCCGTCCCGCCCGTCGGCGCCTCCGTCAACTGGCGTACCAGCGAGGCGAACTCCTCCAGCCGCGACCGGCTGTCCGGCCGCTTCTCCAGCAGCTCCGCGATCCGCGCCACGGTCATGACATGGCCGGGGAAGACGGCGTTGAGCGCGTGCCGGGTGTCCCTGTCGAGCCCGTCGGGAACGGTGGCGGCGGTCGCCGCCGCGCCCTGGGACGGGAAGTCGGGGATGGGCTCGTCCGTGAAGCGCATCGACGGCCAGAGCACCCCCACGTAGCCGACGCGCACCCCGTCGGCGCCGCCGATCAGCTTGGGGAAGGGCGCGAAGAACCGGTCGTAGAGCCGGGTCGCCATCGACCGGTCGTTGTTCCAGCCGTGCGCGAACAGCACCAGGTCGGTCAGGCCCGCCCCGGCCACGTCGCGCGTCAGCGCGTCCCGCTGGCCGGCGTGCACATCCCCGTCCGCGTCGAACGTCAGCTCCCAGAACGGCTTCACACTGAATCCGGCCATCGCGGTTCCCCTCAGCGGTCCGATGTGCCGCATCCTCCCGCCGTACGCCGGGCCCGGCCATACGCCGCGCACGTGAATTGCCGGGGAACAAGGCCGCCGAGGCCGTCAAATCCGCCAAAGCCGTCAAGGCCGCCAAGTTCGTCAAGCTCGCCAAGGCCGGTTCGTACGCGCCGCGCCCCCCGCCCGTACGCCCGCGTCCCCCCCCGCCCGTACGCCCGCGTCCCCCGCCCGTACGCGCCCTCAGCCGCCGTACCGGCGTTCCCGCGCGGAGAAGCTGCGCAGCGCCCGCAGAAAGTCGATCTCGCGGAAGGCCGGCCAGTACGCCTCGCAGAAGTACAGCTCGGAGTAGGCGCTCTGCCACAGCAGGAAGTTCGACATCCGCTGCTCGCCGCTGGTGCGGATGACCAGGTCGGGGTCGGGGCGCCCGGCCGTGTAGAGGTGCTGGGCGATGTCGTCCACGGTCAAGGATGCCGCCAGCTCGGTCAGCGACTGGCCCTGGGCCGCGCGCTCGGTCATCAACTCCCGCAGCGCGTCGATGACTTCCTGCCGTCCGCCGTAGCCGATGGCCAGCGTGACATGTGCCCCGGTGGGGCAGGAGCGGGTCGCCTCGACCGCGTCCTTGAGCGCGTGCGCGGTGGTGTCGGGCAGCACGTCGAGCGTGCCGGCGATGTGCACCTGCCAGCGCGGGTCCGGACGGCACAGCTTGTCGTGGGCGACCTGCTCGATCAGCCGCATGAGGCAGGCGACCTCGGAGTCCTCGCGCCGCCGGAGGTTCTCCGTCGAGCAGACGAACACCGTGATGTGCTTGATGCCCAGCGCCTCGCACCAGGACAGCACGTCCTCGACGTGCTCGGCGCCGCGCTGGTGGCCCTCGCTGGGGTCGGCCAGCCCCATCTGCCGCGCCCACCGGCGGTTGCCGTCCATGATCAGCCCGATGTGCTCGGGCAGCGCGCCCTCCAGCACCTGGCGGCGCAGCCGGTTCGCGTACAGGGCGTAGAGCGGAGCGGCGATACCCATGGCGTCCTCGGCGTCCTTTCGCGAACACGGCGAGCGGGCGGGCGGGGCAGGCGGGCGGGCCGGGGCGGCGGCCGCCGCGGCCCAGTATGCCGGGCGCGCCCGCCGCGCGGAGCCGGAAACGGAACGCGGCGCGCGGCGACGGAGCCCCTGATCCCCGTTCCCCCCCCGTCAGGCCAGTTCGCGCTCGCGCGTCTCCGGGAGGGCCAGTACGCACAGGAGGGAGACGACCGCCATGGCGCTCACGTACCAGCCCACCGACGCGGAGCCCCACGCCGGCTGGAGGCGGGTGGCGATCAGGGGGGAGACGGCGCCGCCGAGGACGCCGCCGAGGTTGTAGGCGAGGGAGGCGCCGGAGTAGCGGACGCGGGGGCCGAAGAGTTCGGGGAGGTAGGCGCCCATCGGCCCGTACACGACGCCCATGCAGAACAGCGCGCCGCCGATGGCCAGGGCGATCAGCACCGGCCGCTCGGTGTCCAGGAGCGGGAAGAGGACCAGGCCCCAGACCACCGAGAGCCCGGTGCCGGCGAGCACGACCTTGCGGCGGCCGCGCCCGTCGGAGCGGGTCGAGGCCAGCCAGGTGCCGGCGGCGAGGAAGAGGCACGCGACCATCGACAGGCCGAGCATCGTGGAACGGGCGATGCCGAGGTTCTTGGTGGTGTAGGCGAGGCAGTAGGTGGTGGCCGTGTAGAAGAGCCCGTACGCGATGATCATCCCGCCCGCGCCGAGCAGCAGTTCGCGCCAGTGCCGGCGCAGTACGTCCAGGGTGGGGACCTTGCTGGCCTCCTGCCGCGCCATGACCCGCGCGAACACCGGCGTCTCGCTGATCTTCAGCCGGACGAACAGGCCGACGCCCACGAGCAGGAACGACAGCAGGAAGGGGACGCGCCACCCCCAGGACCGGAACGCGGCGTCGCTCAGCGCCGACGACAGCAGCCAGAAGATCCCGGTGGCGGCGAAGAACCCGACGGACGGGCCCAGTTGCGGGAACGCCGCGTACAGCCCGCGTCTGCCGCGCGGCGCGTGCTCCACGGCCAGCAGCGCCGCTCCGCCCCACTCGCCGCCGAGCCCGATGCCCTGGACGAAGCGGAGCAGTACGAGCAGCAGCGGGGCCCAGAGGCCGAGCGTGGAGTAGCCGGGCAGCAGCCCGACGAAGGCCGTGGAGAGCCCCATCATCAGGAGCGAGGCGACGAGGACGGACTTGCGGCCGACGCGGTCGCCGAAGTGGCCGAAGACCACGGAGCCGAGCGGCCGGGCCGCGAACGCCACCGCGTACGTGGAGAACGAGGCGAGCGTGGCGTTGACGGGCGTCAGCGTCGGGAAGAACGCGTCGTTGAGGACGAGCGCGGCGGCGGTGCCGTAGATGTAGAAGTCGTAGAACTCGATGGCCGTGCCGATGAAACTGGCGATGGCCACCCGGCGCAGGCTCTCCGGACTCTCGGGGTGGTCCCCCGGGCTCGTCTCCGGGGTCCCCGAGCCTGTCGCGTCCGTGGAGCCCGCGCCGGACCGTCCGTCGGCCGGGCCCGTGCCGGGGCGGCTCTCGTCGCCGTCGTCTTCTTCCGCCGTCACCGGCGTCGCATCGTTGAGCACGACGGGAACTCTCACGTCAGCGCCGTGTCCGCGTCAATAGTCCCCTCGCGGCGTCTTGACCGGTGAGACGGGCCGTACGGATGGCGAGCCGCGGTCCCGAGCGGGGCGGCGCCGGACGGGGCGGCCGCGGGCAGGGCGGCCGCGAGCGGGTCGGCCCCGGGGGTGGGCCGGCCCGCTCGGACAGTGGGCTACTCGCTGATCTTGACGGCGCCGGACGGACAGATGTTGCCCGCCTGGCGGGCGGCGGACAACTCGGCCGCCCCTTCCGGCTCCTTCTTGAGAACGGCCACGAGCCCGTCGTCGTCCTGGTCGAAGACGGTGGGTGCGGTCATGGCGCACAGACCCGCGCCGACGCACACCTCGCGGTCCGCGGTCACTCGCATGGTCACTCCTTTCGCCGCGGTCACCAGGTGACCGGCAGTTTGTTGACGCCTTGGATCGTGGTGCCCGGACGGATCTCCAGGCTCTCCACCGGGGCCGCCAGCCGCAGGGTCGGAATCCGCTCGAAGAGAGCCGTGAGGATCACTTCGAGCTCCAGGCGGGCCAGGTTCTGGCCGAGGCACTGGTGGACCCCGTACCCGAAGGAGATGTGGTGGCGGGCCGAGCGGTGCACGTCGAAGGCGTCCGGGTTCTCGAACACCGAACCGTCGCGGTTGGCTATCGAGTTGGAGATGATAACGCCCTCGCCGGCGCGGATCGCCTGGCCGTCTATCTCGATGTCGGCCGTCGCGACGCGGCCGCCCGCGATGTCGGCGATGGAGAGATAGCGCAGCAACTCCTCGACGGCGCCCGGGATCAGGCTCGGGTCGGCGCGCAGCGCGGCGTGCTGGTCCGGGTGTTCCAGGAGTGTGATCACGCTCAGCGAGGTCATCGAGGCCGTCGTCTCGTGGCCCGCGACGAGCAGCAGGATCGCGTCCGAGACCAGTTCCTCGCGGTCGACGGTGCCCTTCGCCAACTGCTCGGTGACCAGCGTGCCGAGCAGGCCGGGGCCGGGCTCGGTCTCGAACTGGGCGACCAGCCCGTCCAGGTAGTCCCCGAGCTTCTTGCGCGCGGCGAGCGCCTCCTCCCCGGTAGTCGCCTGAAGCAGTTCCTTGGAGGCTTCCTGGAAGAAGTCGTGGTCGGCGTAGGGCACGCCGAGCAGTTGGCAGATCACCATGGACGGCACCGGCAGCGCGAACTGGCTGACCAGGTCGGCCGTCGGGCCGGCGGCGAGCATGTCGTCGATGAAGCCGTTCACGATGCGCTCGACGCCCGGGCGCATGCCCTTGATGCGCTTGAGCGTGAACTCGCTGATCATCATGCGGCGCTTGTGACCGTGCTCCGGCGGGTCCAGGCCGATGAACGCCGGCGCGGTGGTGCGGAACGCCGCGAACCTCGGCGAGGTGGCGGGGAAGTTGTCGTCCTGGCGGTTGGACGAGATGCGCGGGTCGGCGAGCAGTTGCCGTGCCGTCTCGTGCTTGGTCACCACCCACGCCTGCCGGCCGTCGTAGAGGGTCACCTTGCGCAGCGCGTCGCCCGTGTCCCTTAACTCGACGTACTCCTTGGGGATTTGGTACGGGCAGGTGCGGTTGCTCGGGAAGGCCGGCGCCTCTTCTTGGTGGATTGGTGCGGCAGTCGTCTCAGTCATCGATCTCCTCGAAGTCCCTGACGCATAAAGAACGACCAGTTCTCTAACTGAGAGGCTAGGTCTCCCACTTAGGGAACGCAATGACCCCTGAGTAAACTCTGTGGAATGACGCTGTCACCCGACGCCGATCCGGCCGCCGAAATGGCCCCTGACCACCGCAAAGGCCCCCGCCGCCGCGGTGAGGAGCTAGAACACGCCATTTTGACGGCGACGATGGAGGAGCTCGTCGAGGTCGGCTACGCCCGCGTGACGATGGAGCGCGTGGCCGCCCGCGCCCGTACCAGCAAGGCCGCCCTCTACCGCCGCTGGCCCGGCCGCCCCGAGCTGGTCATGGACGCGGTGGAGAAGTTCGGCATCTCCGAGATGTCCGTCCCCGACACCGGCGCGCTGCGCACGGACGTGATCGCCGTGCTGCGGCAGATGGCCGCCAAGATGTGCACGCCGTTCGGCGGCGTCATGCGCGGGCTGATCGCCGAGGCGGCCCGCGAGCCCGCGTTCGCCCAGCTCATCCGGGAACGGGTGCACCCCGCCGGCCCCGCCGTGATCAGAACCGTCCTGGAACGGGCCGTCGAGAGCGGCGAGGTCGAGCCCTGGGTCCTGGACACCCGCCGGGTCACCGTCGCCACCGACCTCCTGCGCAACGAGTTCCTGCTCTTCGGCTCGCCCCTGGAGGAAGAGACCATCACGGACATCGTCGACGAGGTGTACCTGCCGCTCATCCTCAGCCCGGCCCCCCGGCGGCACTGAGGTCCGGGCCTTCGGAGCCGCGGAGGCCCGGCCGCCCTCGCGGTACGGCTGTCGTACGGACCATGGCCGCGCGGCCGTACGCCTCAACTGCCTTCCCGGCGACCCCAGTTCAGCGGAGACCCGCGATCGCCCCTCACCGGTAGCGCAGATACCGCTCCCGCGTCCGGCGGAACGCCGCCAGCCCGTCCTGCCAGCCCGCCACCACCTCGTCCGCCGACGCCCCCGCGTCGATCATCGTGCGGACGAGCGGCGTCCCCGTGAGCTTGTCGATCCAGTGGTCGGAGCGCCAGGCGAAGCCGCGCCAGACCTGTTTGGCGGTGACGAGCAGGGCGATGCCGGTACGGACCGGGTCGAAGGCGCGGGGGTCGTGGACGTGGAGCTGGACGCCGCCCGCCGTCCTCCCCTCGAACTTGGAGAACACCGGCACGAAATACGCCTCCCGGAACCGCACGCCCGGCAGGCCCAGCGCGTTCACCCGCTCCGCCCACCGCCGGTCGATCCCCTCCGCGCCCAGCAGCTCGAACGGGCGCGTCGTGCCCCGCCCCTCGGAGAGGTTGGTGCCCTCGAACAGGCAAGTGCCCGCGTACGCGAGGGCCGTTCGCGGCGTCGGCATGTTGGGGCTCGGCGGCACCCATGGGAGCCCCGTCGCGTCGAAGAGGTCCCCGCGCCGCCACCCCGTCATCCGGACCGTCTCCAGATCGACCCGGCGGCCCGCCGCCCGCGCCACGAACTCGCCGTTGAACAGCAGCGCCAGCTCCGCCACCGTCATCCCGTGCGCCTGCGCGACCGGCTCCCGCCCGATCCCCGACGCCTGGGGCCGCTCCAGCACGGGACCCGACGCCGCGCGCCCGGACAGCGGGTTGGGCCGGTCCAGGACCAGGAACCGCTTGCCCGCGAGGGCCGCGGCGACCATGCAGTCGTACAGCGTCCAGATGTACGTGTAGAACCGGGCGCCCACGTCCTGGATGTCGAAGACGACGGTGTCCACGCCCGACGCGGCGAAGATGTCCGCGAGCGCCTTGCCGCTCTTGCCGTACGTGTCATGGACGGGCAGCCCGGTCGCCGGGTCCTTCGAGGTGCCCTCCGAGCCGCCCGCCTGGGCGGTACCGCGGAAGCCGTGCTCGGGGCCGAAGACGGCGACGACGCGCACGCGGGGGTCGTCGTGCATGACGTCCACGATGTGCCGGACGTCTTGGGTGACGCCGGTCGGGTTGGTGACGACGCCGACGCGGCGGCCGGCCAGCCGGGCGTAGCCGTCGGCGGCCAGCCGGTCGAAGCCCGTACGCACCCGGGGCCCGCCCCGGCCATGGCCGCCCCGGCCGGGCGTACGGGCCTGGGCGCGGGCTCCGGGCGCGGTGGCGGCGACCGCGCCGGCGGTCCCGGCGGCGGCGAGCAGGGTTCTCCTCGACAGGTCCATGCCAGGCACGCTAACGCCCCCGGCCCCGTGGCGGAACGATCGCGACGGCCCGTGCCGCCCCCTTCCGCTGCAACATACCGACTGGTTAGTCTGCCCGCACAGTCGAGCCGAGGGAGACGCGAACGTGGAGAGCGTGCGGGACGCGGCAGTAGTGGTGACCGGAGCGGGCGGCGGCATCGGCGCGGCCCTGGCCCGCCGATTCGCCGCCGAGGGCGCGCGCGTCGTGGTCAACGACCTCGACGCCGCCAAGGCCGCCGCCGTCGCCGAGGAGATCGGCGCCACGCCCCTGCCCGGTGACGCCTCCGGCGTCGTCGGCGCGGCGCGCGAGGCGCTCGGCGGGCGCGTCGACGTCTTCTGCGCCAACGCCGGGGTCGCGCCCGCCGGCGGCCCGGAGGCCGCCGAGGAGATCTGGGCCGGCGCCTGGGACATCAACGTGATGGCGCACGTACGGGCCGCACGCGAGCTGCTGCCGGAGTGGCTGGAGCGCGGCAGCGGCCGGTTCGTCTCCACCGTCTCCGCCGCCGGGCTGCTCACCATGCTCGGCTCGGCCCCGTACAGCGTCTCCAAGCACGCGGCCCTCGCCTTCGCCGAATGGCTCTCCGCCACCTACCGGCACCGCGGCGTCGACGTCCACGCCATCTGCCCGCAGGGCGTGCGTACGGACATGCTCGACGTGACCGGGGCCGCCGGGGACCTGGTCCTGCGGCCCACCGCCATCGAGCCCGCCCAGGTCGCGGACGCGCTCTTCGCGGCCATGGCCGCCGGCCGGTTCCTGGTCCTGCCGCACCCCGAGGTCGCCGACTACTGCACGGTGCGGGCCGCGGACCCCGACCGGTGGCTGAACGGCATGAACCGCCTCCAGCGGAAGCTGGAGCACACCGCGGCGGCCGAGGCCGAGAGCGCGACCGAGACCGAGAGCGCGACCGGGGCGGACCAGGCGGCCGGGGCGGCGGAGGCGACCGGGACGGACCCGGCGACGACCAGGGCCGCCAAGACGGCCCCTCAGGTGTGACGACGCGAACCGCAGCCGAGAGCGGCCAGTAGCCGCACGCGCAGAAGGGCCCCACCCATGACCACATATCAGGACAAGCCCTGGCTCGCCCACCTCAACGCCGAACAGCGCGCCCCCATCTCCCCGCCCCCCAGCGTCCTGCACGCCTTCGAGGCCGCGGTCCGCCGCTTCCCCGACCGCGCCGCGCTCGTCTACTTCGACGGCCGACTGAGCTACGCGGAGACCGACTGGCTCTCCGACGCCGTGGCGGCCCACCTCGTGGAGCGCGGCTTCCGGCGCGGCGACCGCGCCGTGCTCATGCTCCAGAACACCCCGCACTTCGTGATCGCGCTCCTCGGCGTCTGGAAGGCGGGCGGCGTCGCCGTCCCCGTCAACCCCATGTACAAGGCGGGCGAGGTCGGCCACATCCTGCGCGACGCCGAGGTGATCGCGCTGATCTGCGCCGACCACGCCTGGGCGGAGTATCTGCGGGCCGCGGCCGCCGACTCCCCGGTCCGCATCGCCCTCACCGCCTCCCCCTTCGACTTCCAGAGCCGCGACGACGCGCGGGTGCTGCGCGGCGGGCGCGCCGCCCCCGCGCGCGACGCCGACGACCTGTACGCCGTGGCCCGCTCCGGCGCGCACCGCCCCGCCGACCCCGGCCTCACCGCCGAGCACACCGCGCTCATCAGCTACACCTCGGGGACCAGCGGCGCACCCAAGGGCGCCATGAACACCCACGGCAACATCATGTTCAACGCCGAGCGGCAGCGCACCGGCGGAGGCATCCCCGAAGGCTCCGTCTACTTCGTCCTCGCGCCGCTCTTCCACATCACCGGCATGGTCAACGAACTCTCGGTCTGCCTGACGAACGCCGGGACGCTCGCCCTCGCCTACCGCTTCGAGCCCGGCGTCGTCCTCGACGCGTTCCTCGAACACCGCCCCGCCTTCACCGTCGGCCCCTCCACCGCGTTCATGGCGCTGCTGGCCCAGCCCCAGGTCACGCGGGACCACTTCGCCTCCTTCCAGTCGATCTCCTCCGGCGGCGCGCCCCTGCCGCCCGCGCTCACCGAGCGGTTCCGCGCCGCCAGCGGCTGCTACCTGCACAACGGCTACGGGCTCACCGAGTGCACCGCCCCCTGCGCCAGCGTCCCGCCCGGCCTGGAGGCGCCCGTCGACCCGGCCTCGGGCACCCTCGCGGTCGGCGTGCCCGGACCCGACACCGTGGTGCGGATCATCGACGAGAAGGGTTGCGACGTGCCCTTCGGCGAGCACGGCGAGATCGCGGTGCGCGGCCCCCAGGTCGTACCCGGCTACTGGCGGCGCCCCGAGGAGACCGAGGCGGCGTTCCCCGGCGGTGAGCTGCGGACCGGGGACATCGGCTTCATGGACCCGACCGGCTGGCTCTATGTCGTCGACCGCAAGAAGGACATGATCAACGCGTCCGGTTTCAAGGTCTGGCCGCGGGAGGTCGAGGACGTCCTCTACACCCACCCGGCCGTGCGCGAGGCGGCCGTCGTCGGGGTGCCCGACAGCTACCGGGGCGAGACGGTGAAGGCGTACGTGAGCCTGCGGCCCGGCGCCCCCGCCGAGGGCGCCGACCTCGTCGCGTACTGCAAGGAACGGCTCGCCGCGTTCAAATACCCGCGCGAAGTGGAGATCCTGCCGGAGCTGCCCAAGACCATGAGTGGGAAGATCCTGCGGCGGGAACTGCGCGCCCGCGCGTAACGACAGCGGCGCGGGCACAGAGCAGCACAGCAGCACACAGCAACACAGCACAGAGCAACACAGCACAGAGCAGCACGGCACAGAGCGGCACAGGACAGGGAAAGGCGGGCGATGGCGATGGCCAAGGCGACGGAGGGCGACGCGAAGCCCGTACCGCAGCGGCTGCTGGCCGCCGCCACCCGGCTCTTCGCCGACCAGGGCTACGACCGCACCTCGGTGCAGGAGATCGTCGAGGCGGCGGGCGTGACCAAGGGCGCGCTCTACCACTACTTCGGCTCGAAGGACGATCTGCTGCACGAGGTGTACGCGCGGCTGCTCCGCCTCCAGCAGGAGCGGCTGGACGCCATCGCCGGCTCCGCCGAGCCCGTGGAGCGGCGGCTGCGCGAGGCCGCCGCGGACGTCGTCGTCACCACCATCGACAACCTCGACGACGCCACGATCTTCTTCCGTTCCATGCACCAGCTCAGCCCCGAGAAGCACAAGCAGGTGCGGGCCGAGCGGCGGCGGTACCACGAGCGGTTCCGGGCCCTGATCGAGGAGGGCCAGGAGGCGGGCGTCTTCAGCCGGGAGACCCCGGCCGACCTGGTGGTCGACTACCACTTCGGGTCCATCCACCACCTTGGCGCCTGGTACCGCCCGCAGGGCCCGCTCACCCCGCGCGAGGTGGCCGACCACCTCGCCGACCTGCTGCTGAGGTCGCTGCGGGTGTAGCGGGACGTACGGGTGAGGGGGTGGCCGGGCTGTCCGGGCCACTCCCTCGTACGTGCCGCGCGCTCACTGGTGGCGCTTGAGCTCCCGGCGTGCGAGCGAGCGCTGGTGCACCTCGTCCGGGCCGTCCGCGAGCCGCAGGGTGCGCGCGCTCGCCCACAGCTCCGCGAGCGGGAAGTCCTGGCTGACCCCGCCGGCCCCGTACAACTGCACCGCGCGGTCGAGGATGTCCACGACCGTGCGCGGCGTCGCGATCTTGATGGCCTGGATCTCGGTGTGCGCGCCGCGGTTGCCGACGGTGTCCATCAGCCACGCCGTCTTGAGCACCAGCAGCCGCAACTGCTCCACCGCCACCCGCGCGTCCGCGATCCACTCCTGGACGACGCCCTGCCGGGCCAGCGGCTTGCCGAACGCCGTACGGTCCACGGCGCGCCGGCACATCAGCTCGATGGCCCGCTCCGCCATCCCGATCAGCCGCATGCAGTGGTGGATGCGGCCGGGGCCGAGGCGGGCCTGGGCGATGGCGAAGCCGCCGCCCTCCTCGCCGATCAGATGGCTCGCCGGCACCCGCGCGCCGTGGAAGACGACCTCGGCGTGGCCGCCGTGCGCGTGGTCCTCGTAGCCGTACACCCGCATCGCCCGGCGGACCTCGACGCCCGGGGTGTCGCGGGGGACCAGGACCATGGACTGCTGGCGGTGCGGGTCCGGGCCGTCCGGGTCGGTCTTGCCCATGACGATGAAGATCCGGCAGTCGGGGTTCATGGCCCCGGAGATGTACCACTTGCGGCCGGTGATGACGTAGTCGCCGCCGTCGCGTTCGATCCGCGTCTCGATGTTGGTGGCGTCGGACGAGGCGACCTCGGGCTCGGTCATCGCGAACGCGGACCGGATCTCCCCGGCGAGCAGCGGCTCCAGCCACCGCCGCCGCTGCTCGGCGGAGCCGAACTGGGCGAGCACCTCCATGTTCCCGGTGTCGGGGGCGGCGCAGTTGAGCGCGGTGGGCGCGAGCTGCGGGCTGCGGCCGGTGATCTCGGCGAGCGGCGCGTACTGGAGGTTGGTGAGCCCGGCCCCGTACTTCTCGTCCGGCAGGAACAGGTTCCACAGGCCCCGCTCGCGCGCCTCCGCCTTGAGCTCCTCGACGATCGCCGGGGAGTCCCACGGGGAGGCCGTCTCCGCCCGCTGCGCGGCCGCGACCGGCTCGGCGGGGAGGACGCGCTCGTCCATGAACGCGAGGAGCCGTCCCCGCAGCTCCTCGGTACGGGCGTCGAATGCGAAGTCCATGGTGTGCTAGCCCTCCTGAAGGGTGGTGAGTCCGTTGCCGATGAAGACGGGGACCAGGTCGCCGATGCGCTCGAAGCCGGAGCCGAGGGTCTGGCCGAGCGTGTAGCGGTAGTGGATGCCTTCGAGGATCACGGCGAGCTTGAAGTAGGCGAAGGCCGTGTACCAGGGCAGCGCGCTCACGTCGCGGCCGGAGCCGGCGGCGTAGCGCTCCACGATCTCGGCGGGCTCGGGGTGGCCGGGGGCGCCGCGCGTGGTGGCCACGGGCGAGCCCTCCACCGCCTCCTGCTCGCTGTACATCATCAGCAGCCCGAGGTCGGTGAGCGGGTCGCCGAGGGTGGACATCTCCCAGTCCAGGATCGCGGTGATCCGGTCGTCCGCGCCGATCAGGACGTTGTCGAGGCGGTAGTCGCCGTGTACGACGGTGGGTTCCGGGGAGTCCGGCAGCTTCGCGGCGAGCGTCCGGTGCAGCTCGTCGATGCCGGGCAGGTCACGGTCGCGGGACGCCTCCAACTGCTTGCCCCAGCGCCGGAGCTGACGCTCCAGGAAGCCCTCGGGCCGTCCGAAGTCCGCCAGCCCGACGGCGGCCGGGTCGACGGCGTGCAGCCGTACGAGCGTGTCGGCGAGGCCGAGGACCACGTCGCGGGTGCGCCGGGGGCCGATCTCCGCGAGCTGTCCGGCGGTGCGGTACGGGGTGCCCGCCACGAACTCCATGACGTAGAAGGGCGCTCCGATGACGGACTCGTCCTCGCACAGCAGCAGCGTCTCGGGAACCGGCACGGCGGTGTCGCGCAACGCGCTGATCACCCGGTACTCGCGCGCCATGTCGTGGGCGGTGGCGAGCACGTGGCCGAGCGGGGGGCGGCGCACCACCCAGCGGGAGGCGCCGTCGGTGACCGCGTAGGTGAGGTTGGACCGGCCCCCCTCGATCAGCTCGGCGGTCAGCGGCGCCGTCGCGAGGCCGGGGCGCTCGCGGTCCAGGTGCGCGCTCAGCCGCTCCAGGTCGAGCCCCGGCGGATTGCCCTTGCTCATCGCGTGCTCCTCGGTGTCGGGCGTAGGCGAGTGGAACAGGTGGGTCGCGGTGCGTACGCGGAACATGATGCCGACCAGTCGGTATGTCGTCCAGTGACCTCGTGAAGAGATCTAGCGCACTGAACTCATTTCTGAATAGGGTTCATGTATGGATACGTCGCTGGCGATCGCAGAGGTTCACCTCACCCCGATCCTGATAGCCGACCCGCCCTTGCTCAACACCCAGGGCGTCCACCAGCCGTACACCCCGCGGCTCATCGTCGAAGTCGTCACGCGCGGCGGCGTGACGGGGGTGGGGGAGACGTACGGCGACGGCGAATACCTCGCGCTCGCCCGCCCGCTCGCCGACTCTGTTATGGGTCTCCCGGTCACGGATGTGAACCGACTGTTCTCGCTGGCCGAGGCGGCGGAGTGCGCGGCGGCGGGGGAGCGGGGGGAGTCGGGGGAGGCGGGGGAGGCGGGCCCCGGCCCGGCCGCCGCCGACGTCGCCGCCGGGGGACTGCGGGGCGTGCGCAACGCCGCCAAGCTCCGCCTCTCCGTGGTCTCCGCGTTCGAGGTGGCCTGCCTCGACGCGCTCGGCAAGACCCTCGGCCTGCCCGTGCACACGCTCCTCGGCGGCAAGGTCCGCGACCGCGTCGAGTACAGCGCGTACCTCTTCTACCGCTGGGCCGCCCACCCCGCCCGGCCCGCGCCCGAGGTGCCGGAGGACGACTGGGGCGCCGCCCTCGACCCGTCAGGGATCGTCGACCAGGCGCGGCGCTTCGCCGACGCCTACGGCTTCCGCTCCTTCAAGCTCAAGGGTGGCGTCTTCCCGCCGGACGAGGAGATCGCCGCCGTACGGGCACTCGCCGCGGCCTTCCCCGGACAGCCCCTGCGCCTCGACCCCAACGGCGCCTGGTCCGTGGAAACGTCCCTGCGCGTGGCCCGCGAACTGCGCGACGTACTCGAATACCTGGAGGACCCCGCGAGCGGCACCGACCGGATGGCCGAGGTCGCGGCGGGCCGCGCCCGGACCGGCCTGCCGCTCGCCACCAACATGTGCGTGACGACCTTCCCCGAGATACGGGAGGCGTTCGCCCGCGACGCCGTGCAGGTCGTCCTGTCGGACCACCACTACTGGGGCGGGCTGCGCAACACCCGCGAACTCGCCGCGATCTGCCGCACCTTCGGCGTCGGCCTGTCCATGCACTCCAACACCCACCTGGGCATCAGCCTCGCCGCCATGACGCACGTCGCCGCCACCGTGCCCAACCTCGACTACGCCTGCGACACCCACTACCCCTGGCAGACCGAGGACGTCATCACCCGCCGCCACGCCTTCGAGGACGGCTGCCTGACCGTCCCCGACGCCCCCGGCCTCGGCGTCGAACTCGACCGCCCCGCCCTCGCCGCCCTCCACCGCCGCTGGCTGGACGACGACGGCACCCTGCGCGAACGCGACGACGCGGCCGCGATGCGGCTCGCGGACCCCACCTGGACGACACCGGCGGTGCCGCGCTGGTGAGAGCCCGTGGGCCGGGCCCGCCTCCGCCCTGCGGGCGGCTTCCCCGGGGGCGTCTCGCCCAGCGGCGCGGCCGGGGGCCCGGCGAGGGGGCCCAGGCTCTGCCGTGGGGCTCCCGCCGTCCGTGGGCGGCTTTCGCACGGCGCCTCGCCCAGCGGCGCGGCGGGGGGCTCCTTCCGGGCGAACATGGCCGGTCACGGCCCTATCGCAGCAGGCCCGCTCCCAGCGCCGCCAGCGCGAGCGTGCAGGCGGCCGTGGCCAGGGCGGCGCGCGTGGAGAGGGCGGGTGGGCGGGCCGTGGCCAGGGCGTGGATGCGGCGATTGGCGGCGCCGAGGAAGGCCAGGAAGACGAGGGCGATCAGTGCCACGACCAGCACGGCGAGCGGGTCCGGGCCGCCGCGCAGGGCCTGCCGGGCGGCGAGCACCCCGGCCACGGCGCAGGACAGCGTGGTACGCCGCCACGCCATCCGGGTCCGTTCCGGCTGGAGCCCCGGGTCCCGCTCGTACCCGTCCCGCGCACCGGCCGTCATCAGCCCGCCCAGCCGAAGGCGACCGCGAGCACCAGCACCGCCGAGAGGACCGCCAGCAGCAGCGCCAGCACGGTCGGGAACCGGCTGATCGGCAGGTCCTCGCCGCGCCGCATGGCGCGTTCGCAGCGCACCCACTGGTTGACCGCCCGCACCGCGCAGAGCGCGCCGCCGACCAGCAGCACCAGCGCCAGCGTGAGCCGCAGCGGCCGGGATATGTGCGGCAGGAACTGATCGACCGCGAACCCGCCGCCCACCAGCGCCAGCGAGGTGCGCAGCCAGGCCAGGAAGGTGCGCTCGTTGGCGAGCGTGAAGCGGTAGTCGGGGGTCTCGCCCTCCTCGTGGATGCGCTGGGGGGCGAACCACAGCCGCACGTTCGCGGCTGCGGACGCGAGGGCCCCGGAGCCGGGCCGGGGGCGATCGATCATGCTCTGACCCTACTTGCCGTCGAGGAGCCGCAGCCGCCGGTACGCGTCCAGGCCGTCCGGCGTCCAGTCCCACTCGGCGAGCCGCTCGTCCAGTTCCTCCTCGGTGAGGAAGGCGTGCCAGGCGATCTCCGACGCCTGCGGCTCGACGGGGCCGTCCCAGCGCACCTCGTAGACCCACGACCACCAGCTATGGCCCGATTCGGGCGAGGTGTAGAGGAACTTCAGCCGCGGCAGCGGCGCCGGCAGCCCGCGCACGCCCAGCTCCTCCTCCGCCTCGCGCAGCGCCGCCTCGTCGTAGCTCTCGCCCGCCCCGACGACCCCGCCCACGAACATGTCGTAGTGCGAGGGGAAGACCAGCTTTCGCGCGGTGCGCCGGTGCACGAAGACCCGGCCCTCGCGGTCCCGCACGAGGATGAACGCGCACCGGTGGCGCAGCCCCCGCGCGTACGCGTCATCGCGCCGCGCCTGCCCCACCACCTCGTCGCGCTCGTCCACGATGTCCAGCAGCTCGTCCGCCGACAGCGGCTCCTCGGATGTATCAGCCATGCGCCCATCACATCATCCGCACCGAGGAGCGCCACGACGGCTCCGCCGGGCGGGGGCCGGGGCGCGTACGCGGCGCGTACGCGCCCGTTCCGGGCTGTACGCCCACCCCGGCCTGGCCGCCATCCGGCCCGGCCGCCATCCGGGTCGGCGTGCTCGCGGGCCCGACCGTCTCGGCCCGTCCGCCTCGGCCCGACCGTCTCGCTCCGTCCGCCTCGGCCCGGCCGCCTCCTCCGGCCGGTGGGCCCGGCTCGTACGGGCGACTCGGCCGTACGACCGCCCGGTGGCGGCCCCGCGCGGTCCCGGCCCCCAGCGGGCACCGACCGGCTGCGGGCCGGCCCCGTCCAGCGGCGCGTCAGCGGGGCTGGAGGTCCCGTACGCGCCCGGCCTGCGAGGTGCCCGTCGGCATCGCCGGGTGGCGGCCGATGAGCACGATGCCGATGACGATGGCCGCGATACCGGCGGCCTCCCAGGCCAGCGCGCCCGCCGTCATCCGCAGCCGGTCGCCGAGGAAGCCGACGCCGCAGACGATGCCGGCCAGCGGCTGTGCCGCGGTGAGGGCGGGCAGGGACAGCCGCAGCGGGGCCGTCTCGAAGGCGCTCTGCACCAGCACGAGGCTGGTGATGCCGAGGACCAGGACGCCGTACGGCTGCCACCCGGTGATCAGCGCCGGCCAGCCGCCGTCCGACAGCCGCTCGCTGCTGACCCGGGTCAGCGCGTCCTGGAGCCCGTACAGCAGGCCCGCCGCCACCGCCAGCAGCGCGGCCTCGGCGCTCATCCGCACCCGCTTCGCGGCCAGCGTCATCAGCAGTGCGCACCCCAGCATCAGGCCGATGATCAGCCAGTGCCGCAGCGGGGAGGCGACGGTGTCGCCGCCGCGCGGCTGGCCCGCCACGATGAACGCCGTCACGCCGCCCGCCAGCAGCCAGAGCCCGCCCCAGCCCGCCCAGCCCAGCGGCTGCCGCGTCTGCCATCTCGACAGGGCCATCGCGAACAGCAGGTTCGTCGCCAGCAACGGCTCCACCAGCGAGACCTCGCCCCAGGCCAGCGCCAGCGCGCCGAGCACCATGCCCGCGATCATCAGCGCGATGCCCGCCACCCAGCGCGGCATCCGGATCAGATCGAGGAGCAGCCGTGGGGAGAGGAAGTCGCTCATCGGGGCCCGCTGCGCCGCGTTCTGCTGGAAGACGAAGCCGACGCCCAGGCAGCACGCTGCTCCCACGGCGTAGATGAAGACGAGGACAGTCACGTCGCGTACCTCAAGACCGGCCGGGTGTGAAGGACTTGGCAGAAGACCTTAGCCGCCGTCGGGGGCGGCGCGGCGGCCGAGTACCCGGATTCCCAGTGTGCCACCCGCACCCGGCCGCGCCGGCCGGGCGCGGCGCGCGGCGGCGGAACGTACTGATACCCGAACAGTTGACGCATTGGGCCGCGCGATCCGAGGATCAAAGCGACCAGCCGCACCGCAGCGCACCAGCCGAGCAGGACGGACGCACCATGGCCTACGACGCAGACGTGATCGTGATCGGGGCCGGCCTGGCCGGGCTCGCCGCCACCGCCGAACTCGCCGCGGCCGGCCGCCGGGTCATCCTCCTCGACCAGGAACCCGAACGATCCATCGGCGGCCAGGCGCACTTCTCCTTCGGCGGCCTCTTCCTCGTCGACTCGCCCGAGCAGCGCCGGCTGCGGGTCCGCGACAGCCACGAGCTGGCCTGGCAGGACTGGCTGGGCGCGGCGGGCTTCGACCGCCCGGAGGACCACTGGCCGCGCCGCTGGGCCGAGGCGTACGTCGACTTCGCGGCCGGCGAGAAGCGGGCCTGGCTGCACGAGCGGGGCGTCCGCTTCTTCCCCGTCGTCGGCTGGGCCGAGCGCGGCGGGTACGCCGCCACCGGGCACGGCAACTCCGTGCCGCGGTTCCACATCACCTGGGGCACCGGCCCCGGCCTCGTCGCCCCCTTCGAGCGGCGGGTGCGCGCCGCGGCCGCCCGCGGCCTGGTCGACCTGCGGTTCCGGCACCGCGTCACCACCCTGACCCGCAGCGCGGGCGCGGTCGACACCGTGTGCGGCGAAGTGCTCCAGCCGAGCACGGCGGCGCGCGGCACGGCCAGCAGCCGCGAGGTCACGGGCTCCTTCGAGCTGCGCGCCCAGGCCGTGCTAGTCACCTCCGGCGGCATCGGCGGCAACCACGACCTCGTACGGGCCAACTGGCCCGAACGGCTCGGCCCGCCGCCCACCCGGATGCTCAGCGGGGTGCCGGCGCACGTGGACGGCGCGATGCTCGGCATCACCGAGCGGGCCGGGGGCCGGGTCATCAACCCCGACCGCATGTGGCACTACACCGAGGGCATCGAGAACTGGCACCCGATCTGGGCGCGGCACGGCATCCGCATCCTGCCCGGCCCCTCCTCGCTGTGGCTGGACGCCATCGGCCGGCGGCTGCCGGTGCCGCTCTTCCCGGGCTTCGACACGCTCGGCACCCTCGAACACATCATGGAGACCGGCTACGACTACACGTGGTTCGTGCTCGACCAGCGCATCATCGGCAAGGAGTTCGCCCTCTCGGGCTCCGAGCAGAACCCGGACCTGACCGGCAAGAGCCTGCGCGGCGTCCTCGACCGGGTGCGCACCGCCGTGCCGGGGCCCGTCCAGGCGTTCATGGACCACGGCGCGGACTTCGTCGTGGAGCGCGACCTGGGCGCGCTGGTGCGGGGCATGAACGAGCTGACCAAGGAGCCGCTCATCGTCGAGGAGGAGCTGCGCGACGAGATCGTCGCCCGGGACCGGGAGATGACCAACCCGTTCACCAAGGACCTCCAGGTCACGGCGGTGCGCGGGGCCCGCCGCTACCTCGGCGACCGGCTCATCCGCACCGCCGCGCCGCACCGCCTCCTCGACCCGGACGCCGGGCCGCTGATCGCCGTGCGGCTGAGCATCCTGACCCGCAAGACCCTCGGCGGCCTGGAGACCGACCTCTCCTCGCGGGTGCTGACCGAGGGCGGCGAGCCGCTGCCCGGCGTGTACGCGGCGGGCGAGGCCGCCGGGTTCGGCGGCGGCGGCATGCACGGCTACCGCTCGCTGGAGGGCACGTTCCTCGGCGGCTGCCTCTTCTCGGGGCGTACGGCGGGACGGGCGGCGGCGAAGGCCGTCGGCTGAGGACGGCCCGGACCGCTGGACCCTCGATCGCTGGACCGCTCGACCGGCCGGGTGATCGGGCGGGTGATCGGGCGGGCGGGATACGGCCGTACGGCGCGGTCTTACGGTCGTACGGTGCGGGCTTACGGTCTTGCGGCCGTTCGGTATCGGCTTACGGCCGTACGGTGCGGTCCCGCGGGCGCGCGGGCAGGGCGGCGTGACCGTACGGTGAGCCAACTTGCCCGTACGCGCAGCACGGGGTGACCGTATGCCACGCGGATGCCGGGCCGTACGGGCAGCCGGCTCGGGCCCGTACGCCCGCAGGGCTCAGGTGGGACGCACCCGCTGATCAACTCGCCGCATATCCCCAGGAGTTGGGGAAAGTTCAGTCCCGCGACCGCTCTTGACGCAGACCCGTGGGGACCGGTTTGCTGTGCGTGATCACGTGAGTCCGTATCCGTGATCGCATGAGTCCGTATGGGTCTGTATCGGTAGGCGGACGCGCTGACCCGCGCCCGGAGGGGACGTGCGCCATGGAGGAAGTCAGCCGATGACCCCTCCACGGCCCCTGGGCCGGCCGCGGAAGGCGGCCGGCCCCGCGTTCGACCCGGCACTCGACGACGCCCCCCTCGCCGCGGCCCGCGACGCGCTCGCCCGCGGCCGCTGGCCCGAAGCCCGCGATCTGCTCGCCCGCACCGGCCGGGACTGGGACCGCCGCGGCCACCGGCTCGTCGTCCTCGGCGCCGGGAAGACCAGCCTGGCCTGGGCGCGCGAATGGCAGTTGGCCGAGCCGGACAGCGCCGACGCCGCCGCGCTGCTCGCCTGCGCCGCCGTCTTCCGGGCCGCGCGCGGCCGGGACGGGCCCGAGCCCGCCCGCGAGGCGTGCCTGGGCGCCGCCCGGATGGACCCCGCCGACCCATCGCCCTGGCTGGCGCTCCAGATCCTCGCCCACCGCACCGGCTCGGGCGACGACTGCGTACGCGCCTTCGACCAGGTACGGGCCCGGCACCGGGACCACCACCACGCGCACCACCTGATGGCGGCCTGCCTCGCCGAGCAGCGCGGCGGCCGGGACGACCCGCTGCACGAGGTCTACGACTTCGCCTCCTGGGCCGCCGAACGGGCCCCCGCCGACTCGCCGCTGGCCGTCCTGCCGGTCGTGGCCCACGCCGAGCGCTACCGCGTCCTGGCCCGCGCGGGACTTGAGCCCCGCGACCCCGCCCGCAGCGGCCACTGGACCACCCGCCGCGCCCGGCAGGTCATGAGGTGCGCCTTCGACTGGTGGCTCGAATGGGACGCCGAGGACCACCCGCGCCGCAAGGTCGACCTCAACTTCCTGGCGCACGCCAAGTACCTGGAGGGCCGGATGGCCGAGGCCGCGGCCCTCTTCACCCGCATCGGACCGCACGCCACCCGCGCCCCGTGGTCCTACCCCGACCGAGACCCGAGGAAGGTGTTCCGCGCCGCGCGCGACAGCGCGCTCGGCTCCGTGTGACCCAGCGACAAGCTCCCCGACTTACCCATGTCATGGAAGGACCATCCCGCGATGGCTACGGGCACGGCGCACGAGATCAGCACGTTCAAGGGACAGGGCAGACGGCTCCGCGCCGACCGGCTGGGCATGCCGGGCCTGCTGCTGTCGGTACTGGCGGCCAGCGCGCCGCTGATGGTGGTGGCCGGGGTCATGCCCACCACCTTCGGTGTCATGGGCATGATCGGGCAGCCGCTGCTGTTCGTCATCCTCGGCGTCGTTCTCGCGCTGTTCGGCTTCGGCTACGCCGAGATGAGCCGCCACGTCCACAACGCCGGCGCGTTCTACGCCTACATCGCCCGCGGCCTCGGCGGCACCGCCGGCACCGCCGCCTCCCTGGTCGCCCTCGTCGCCTACAGCGCCCTCCAGATCGGCGTCTTCGGCATCTTCGGCTACGAGGTCGCCAACCTCGCCGCCCGCCACTTCGACGCCACCGTCGCCTGGTGGGTGCCCTCCCTCGGGGCCGTCGTCATCGTCGCCGTGCTCGGCTGGCTGAAGATCGACCTCAACGCCAAGGTGCTCGGCGTGCTGCTCCTCGTCGAGTGCGCGATGGTCATCGCCTTCGACATCGCCGGCTTCGCCCGGCCCGGCGCGGAGGGCGTCTCGCTGCACGCCTTCGACCCCGGCACGCTCAGCGGCGCCGGCCTCGGCACCGCCCTGTGCTTCTGCATCGCCGCCTTCGTCGGCTTCGAACAGGCCCCCGTCTACGCCGAGGAGACCAGCCGCCCCAACGTCCTCGTCGCCCGCGTCATGTTCTTCGCCGTCGGCTTCGTCGCCCTCTTCTTCGTCGTCAGCTCCTGGGCCCTGACCGTCGCCGCCGGGCCCTCCGCGATCGTCGGCACGGCCCAGAAGGAAGGGCCCAACCTGCTCTTCCTGCTCACCGAGGCCCGCTACGGCCCGGTCTTCACCGACGTCATGCACGTCTTCTACGTCACCGGCATGTTCGCCGCGATGCTCAGCTTCCACAACGTCGTCGCCCGCTACGCCTTCGCCATGGGCCGCGAGGGCCTGCTGCCCGCCGCCCTCGGCCGCACCTCCGCCACTAGCGGCGCCCCCGCCTACGGCTCGCTGCTCCAGAGCGCGGTGGCGCTGACCGTCGTCGTCCTCTTCGCCGCCACCGACGGCCACCCGGCGGGCGACCCCACCGCGCCCGTACTGCACCTCTTCACCTGGCTCGGCAACATCGGCGCCCTCGGCATCATCGTGCTCATGGCCACCGCCTCCGTCGCCGTCATCGCCTTCTTCGTACGGCGCGGCGCGGGCCGCGCCCAGGCGTGGCGGCTGCTGGCCTCCGCCACCGCGGCCGTCGCGCTGCTGGTCATCGCCGGCTTCACGGTCAAGGACTTCGGCGTCCTGCTCGGCGCCGACCCCGGCTCGGCCCTGAGCTGGCTGCTGCCCGGCATCATCGGCGCCGCCGCCGTCGTCGGCATCGGCTACGGACTCGTCCTGAAGTCCGTACGCCCCGCGCTGCACGCCCGTATCGGACTGGGCAACGAGGCGTTCCAATTGGAGAAGGCGTCCGACGCGCCGAAGCACGCGCGCACGAGGTGACGATGCCCTGGCCGGGCGGGCGGGCCGAACCGCCTCAGCGTGAACCGCTGCCCGTACCCACCGCCGCCCGTACCAGCCGCTGCCCGTCCCAACCGCCGTCCGTACGAACCGAAGGAGAGCTTCCATGACGTTGCGCCACCCGGACCCGGCGGCGGCCGGCCCGCACGCATCCGACCTCCACGCGTCCGGCCCGCGTCCGCCGGACCCGCATCCGCTGGACCCGCTCACGGCCGAGGAGATCACGGCGGCCCGGCGGGTGCTGGGCGAGGCCGGGAAGGTCGGGACGGCCACGCGGTTCCCGCTCGTGCTGCTGGACGAGCCCGACCGGCGGACGGCCGCGGCGCACCGCGCGGGGGACCCGGTCACGCGGCGGCTGCGGGTCACGCTGCTGGACGCCGCGACGGGCGTGACGGCCGAGGCGGTCGTGGACGTCACCGCCGGAGCGCTCCTCTCCTACCGGGAGCTCGACGCGGCGTCGGAGGGCCAGGCGGCCATCACCTTCGAGGAGTACGGAATCGTCGACGAGGTCGTCAAGGCCGACCCCGGCTGGCGCAAGGCGATGGCCGAGCGCGGCGTCACCGCGCCGGAGGCGCTGGCACTGGCGGTCTGCGCGCCGCTGTCCGCCGGGGCCCTCGCGGCGGAGACCGACGGGCGGCCCGGCCGCCGCCTGCTGCGGTCGCTGACCTGGCTGCGCTGCACGCCGGACGACAGCGCCTGGGCGCACCCGGTGGGCGGCCTGGCCGTCGACGTCGATGTCGTCGAACGCCGCGTCGTGAGGATCACCGACACCGGACCGGTGCCCGTGCCGGCCGAGTGCGGGCGGTACGAGGCCGAGTTCACCGGGCCCGCCCGCACCGATCTGCGCCCGCTGGAGATCACCCAGCCCGAGGGCCCGTCGTTCACCCTCGACGGCCACCGCCTCTCCTGGCAGAACTGGTCCTTCCGCGTCGACTTCAACGCCCGCGAGGGTCTGGTCCTGCACCGGATCGCCTACCGCGACGGCGACCGCGAGCGGTCCGTGCTGCACCGCGCCTCGCTCGCCGAGATGGCCGTCGCCTACGGGGAGGCGGAGGAGAGCCGCAACTGGGTGGCGTTCCTCGACGCGGGGGAGTACTCGCTGGGACGGAGCACCAACGCGCTGCGGCTCGGCTGCGACTGCCTCGGCGAGATCCGCTACCTCGACGCCGTGCTCGCCGACGACCTCGGCGCCCCGCGGACCCTGCCGAACGCCGTGTGCGTGCACGAAGAGGACGCCGGGCTGCTCTGGAAGCACACCGACAGCTTCCACGGCGACGCCGTCGAGAGCCGCCGCGCCCGCCGCCTCGTGGTCTCCTTCATCGCGACCGTCGGCAACTACGACTACGGCTTCTACTGGTACTTCCACCAGGACGGCTCCATCGGCTTCGAGGCCAAGTCCACCGGCATCGTGCAGACCGCGGCCGTCCCGCCGGGCGCGGGCTCGCCGCACGGCACCGAGGTCGCGCCGGGCCTGCTGGCCCCGTACCACCAGCACCTGTTCTGCGTACGGCTCGACGCCGCCGTCGACGGGCCCGCCAACACCGTCGAGGAGGTCGATGTCGTGCCCCTCCCGGCGGGCCCCGGCAACCCGGCGGGCAACGCCTTCACCGCCCGTACGACCCCGATCACCGCGGCCGGGGACGGCGGGCGGCTCGCGGACCCCGCGCTCGGCAGGCGCTGGCAGATCACCAACCCGGCCGCGCGCAACCGCATGGGCCGCCCCGTCGCGTACACCCTCGTGCCGCAGCCCGGACCGGTGCTCCTCGCGCGGCCGGGGTCGGCCGTCGCGCGGCGCATGGCGTACGGGACGAAGCACCTGTGGGTGACCCGGCACCGTACGGACCGCCGCTATCCGGCGGGCGACCACCCCAACCAGCACCCCGGCGGCGCGGGGCTGCCGTCCTGGGCCGTCGGCGACGAGTCGCTGGAGAACACCGAACTGACCCTCTGGCACACCTTCGGACCCACCCATCTGCCGCGGCCCGAGGAGTGGCCCGTCATGCCCGTGGACCACAGCGGGTTCACCCTGCGGCCCACCGGCTTCTTCGACCGCAACCCCGCCCTCGACCTGCCGAGGGAGAGCGGGGGCGGCCACTGCCACGGTCAGGGCTCGTAGGGCTCGCCGCAGCCAGGACGGCTGCACCCAGGGGCGGCTGCACCCAGGGCCGGCTACACCCAGGGGTGCGCCAGCAGGAACGCGTCGAGCGACTGCTCGAAGGACGCCCGCCCCTCCAGGTGCACCAGATGACCGGCGCCCGGCACCACCACCGCCCGCGCGCCGGGCACCGCCGAGACGATCTCCGCGAGGTTGCCCGCGACATCGCCGCTGTCCAACTCGCCGACCAGGGCCACCGTCGGCACCTGGATCTCGTGCAGCCGCTCCATGGCCCCCGCCTCGACCGCCCGGCCCATGGTCGGCGTGGTGACGTTGAGCGTCACGGTCGCCGCGGCCGTGGCGCCTATCCGCTCGCGCAACACCGGGTCCACGGCCGCCGGTTCGCGGTACGGGCCGTCCACCCACATCCGCAGGTAGTGCTCGACGAAGCGCTCCGCGCCGTCCGGCGCGCCGAAGCACGTCGCCTGTTCCTGGAGCTGCTTCTGGATGTACGGGTCGGTGATCTCGCTGCCGCTGAGCCCCGGCGCGAGCAGCACCAGCGCTGCCACGACGCCGGGGTGCGCGATCGCCGTGTCCACGGCGATCCGGGCGCCGGACGAGTGCCCCACCAGGGTGGCCCGTACGACGCGCAAGTGGTCCAGGAGCGCGTACAGGTCGTCGTGGTCGGACCAGTCCCCGTCGCTCACCGAGGAACGGCCGTGCCCGCGGGCGTCGTAGCGGATGACGCGCCGCCCCGCCCGCGCGAGCCGGGTGAACTGCTCGTCCCACATGCTCATGTCGAGCATCCCGCCGTGCAGCAGCACCAGCGCCGGGCCGCTGCCCGCGGCCTCGTAGTACAGCTCGCCGTTCTCGACCGGCACCCGCCCGCACTCCACGACCATGAACCGGCACGCGACGACCGGTGTGCCGTCCGACACGGTGAAGTGCGGGTCGCCGAGCGCCTGCCGCATCTGCGGGCCGTGCCAGAAGCTCTCGTGGTCCGCCCGCCACGCCGCGACGGTCTCGTGGCCCTCACCCTCCGCGCGCGCGAACGCCTCGTCGATCTCACCCAGAGGTACGACGCGTACCTCCGTCACCTCTATCACCGCGACCGGCAGTCCGGCCGAGTCGATCACCGCGGACCGCTCGCCGACCTCGGGCAGCGGATCGCCGGCGAGCTCGTACTCCCGCAGCAGGCCGGTGGTCGCCGTCTTCGCGCCGGAGAGCACGGCCGCGACCAACTGGTCGCGCAGGGGCCCCGGAAACGCCAGCTCGAAGGGGGGCAGCTCGTCAAACATCGTCATGGAGGAACCCTACGCAGAGTCAACCATGGCCAGAGCCACACGGTCGGTCAAAGCACGCGCGGGGGCGCACCCGTGTCCGTACGGCCGGCAGCGCCCCGCGTTCGTACGGGCAACGCTCGGCGTCGGCTCCGTGCCGGCTCCTCGCCGGTGCCCTCAGTCCTCCAGCGCCTTCCCGACCCGCCGCGAGACCGTGAACCCGTACAGATCGAGCACCCCCGGCGGCTCCGCCACCCCCGGCCCCCCGGCCCGTACCCATGCCGCGATGTCCGCGAGCGCCCCGTCGTCGTTGACCAGCCCCAGCCAGACCGGCCGGCCGCCCGCCGCCCGGCCCGCGGGCGAGGGCTGCACCACCATGACGTTGGCCTGTTCGCACACGTCCAGGCAGTCCGAGGCCCGGACCGGCGCCGCGCCGTCGAGCGCCGCGCGCAGCCGGGCTATCTGCCCCGCGTGATCGACGCCGGGCACCTTGCGGGCGTCGCCGCAGCAGCAGCCGCGGCACACCGTGATCCGGCACGATCCCGCGGCGGGCGCCGAGCGGCGCGCGTTCTTCGAGGTCATCCGGCAGATGATACGCACCGGCGGGGCTGATGATCAGGGTGCGTACGACGTCGTCCGGTGCGCGTACGCGGTGCGCGTACGCGGCGCGCGGTGCGCGGGAAAACCCTTTGCGGGGCGCCCGCCCACCCGCTTACCGTCAGTGCCGGACGTTGTCGCCGTTGATGGGAGTAGGCCGTTGCTCTACTGAGGTCTTGAGACACCGCGACCGGTCGCGCCTCTTCTCGGCGCGCGGACGTGTGCGTGCGACCTCGGCACAGAGCCGCCTCCACCCACCCTCGTGGTGTCTCCACGTGTTGTGCCCTTCCCCTTTCTTTTGTGAGCACCACGGAGACCCTTATGTCCCATACACACCCTTCGGCGGCCTCCATCGCCTGCACCGGCGTCGACTTCGCCTGGCCCGACGGCACGCCCGTACTCGAAGACTTCCAGCTCACCGTCGGCCCCGGCCGCACCGGACTCATCGGCCTCAACGGGGCGGGAAAGTCAACCCTGTTGAAGCTGATCGCCGGGGAGCTGACCCCGACCTCCGGCACCGTGCGCGTCGCCGGCCGGATCGGCTACCTGCCGCAGAACCTCACCCTCGACACCGCGCTCCGCGTCGACGAGGCCCTCGGCATCGCCGGGACCCGCGCCGCGCTGCACGCCATCGAGAGCGGCGACGCGAGCGAGGAGCACTTCACGGCCGTCGGCGACGACTGGGACGTCGAGGAACGCGCCCGCGCCGCCCTCGACCGGCTGGGCCTGGACGGCATCGGCCTCGACCGCACCACCGGAGCGCTCTCCGGCGGCGAGACCGTGCTGCTGCGGCTCGCCGCCCTGCTGCTCGGCCGCCCCGACGTACTGCTCCTCGACGAGCCCACCAACAACCTCGACCGGCGCGCCCGGCGGCATCTGTACGACGCCGTCACCGCCTGGTCCGGCGTCCTGGTGGTGGTCAGCCACGACCGCGAACTCCTCCAACTGGTCGACCGGATCGCCGACCTGCGCGGCGGCGAGGTCCACTGGTACGGCGGCAACCTCTCCGCGTACGAACAGGCGCTCGCCGCCGAGCAGGAGGCGGCCGAACGCATGGTGCGGGTCGCCGAGGCGGACGTGAAGCGGCAGCGCCGGGAGCTGACCGAAGCCCACGTCAAGCTGGCCCGCCGGGTCCGCTACGGCAAGAAGATGAACGAGAACAAGCGCGAACCGAAGATCATCATGAACGAGCGCAAGCGCGAGGCCCAGGTCTCCGCCGGCAAGCACCGCATCATGCACACTGAGAAGCTCAAGGAGGCGAGAGACCGCCTCGACGAGGCCGTCGAAGCCGTCCGCGACGACGACGAGATCCGCGTCGAACTGCCGTACACCGCCGTGCCGCCCGGCCGCGGCGTCCTGACCCTCGACTCCCTGGAGGTACGCGGCGGGGCCCGCGCCCACCTGGAGATCCGCGGCCCGGAACGCATCGCGCTCCTCGGCCGCAACGGCGCCGGCAAGACCACGCTGATGCGCACCATCACCGGGGAACTCACGCCGGTGGCGGGCGAGGTGCGCCGGCACGTACCGCTGCGCTACCTGCCGCAGCGGCTCGACGTCCTCGACGACGCGCTGACCGTCGCCGAGAACGTGGCCCGCTTCGCGCCCGCCGCCACCAACAACCGCGTCCGCGCCCGCCTCGCGCACTTCCTCTTCAAGGGCGCCCGCGCGGACCAGCCGGCCGGCACCCTCTCCGGCGGCGAGCGCTTCCGCGCGACGCTGGCCGCCCTGATGCTCGCCGAACCCGCCCCGCAGCTCCTGCTGCTCGACGAGCCGACCAACAACCTGGACATGGCGAGCGTCCGGCAGCTCGTCAGCGCGCTGGAGTCGTACGAGGGCGCGCTGATCGTCGCCAGCCACGACCGACCGTTCCTCAAGGAGATCGGCATCACGCGGGAGGTGGTGCTCGACCCGGACGCGGGGGAGGAGGACGCCGCCTGACGGTGCGGCTGCCGGGTGGTACGGGGCCGGGGTGCGCGCCCCCGGCCCGTACACCGGTCGTGGCCGTCAGCCGCGGCCGAGGGCCGACAGCTCCACGGTGCGCGCCATCACCCGCAGCCCCGCGTCATTGGGGTGCACGGTGTCGCCCCCGTCGTACGCCGGGAGCATGCGGTGCGGGTCGGCGGGGTCCCGAAGCGCGGCGTCGAAGTCGACGACGGTGTCGAACGCGCCGCCGTTGCGGATCCAGCGGTTGACGTCCTCGCGCATCCGCTCCCCGCGCGCGGTCAGCTTCCCGTTGGGCGTGATCGTCCCGCCGTGGACCCGCGCCCCCGCGGCGTGCGCGCGCCGTGCGAGCCGGTCCAGCCCGGCGATGAGCTGAGCCGCGGTGAGCGGCGTGCCGGGGTGCACCCCGGCGTCGCTGCCGAGGTCGTTGGTGCCTTCGAGGACGATGATGTCGCTGACGCGCGTCTGGGCGAGCGCGTCGCGGCCGAACCGGGACTCGGCGCTGTTTCCGAGGTTGCGATTGCCCTGACCCTGCGTTCCCGCGTCGGTGAGCACCCGATTGCCGCCGATCCCCTTGTTGACGACCGACAGCCGCTGCCCGCCGGGGCGGGCGGCGAGCCGGCGGCCCAACTCGTCGGTCCAGCGCCGGTTGGAGTCGTTCGCCGTGACCCCGCCCTCGGTGATCGAGTCGCCGAACGCCACCACCGTGCCCTTGGCGCGGGGCGCGAGGACGTCCACGCCGTCCAGGAAGAACCAGGACGTCGTCTGCTCCCCGAACGCCGAACCGGAGACGTCTCCGGTGTGGTCCCCGGCCCCGGCCCCGGAGAGGTAATTGGTCTGCTTGGCCCAGGGGTGCCAGGTCGTCGGCCCCGTGGCGGTCGGCAGATGGACGCTGACGACCAGGTCCGTATCGGCCCTCGTGGCCAGGGGGACCGGGTCGCTGACGGCCTCGGCCCCGGCCGGGACCGTCGTGGCGCGCTGCCCGCCGAAACGGACCACGCGACCGCTGCCCGGCTCGACGGCCGCGCCCTTCGCCCGCCGGGCGACGGTCACCGCGCCGAGGTCGAGCGGCGACGTTCCGTACGCGTTGGACAGCCGGAGCCGCACCGCGCTGCCGCCCGCGGACAGCCGCTCCACCATCCGGAGCGTACGGTCGGCGAACCCGGTCGCCGAGTAGCCGGAGCTGCCCGGGGGCGTCATGGCCGTGCCCCAGCCGCCGACCCAATGCGGGGAACGGGCGTCGGCGGACTCCGCCTTCGGCTTCTCGGCGGCGGTGGCGGGGAGCCCGTGCGCGAGGGCGGCGGCGAGCACAAGCGCGACGAGGGCGGCCAACGCTCTTACGGGGGCGTGGCGTTCACGCCTGGCAGGGGCGTTCATGAGCGACCACCGTTCGCGACGGAGAGCACCATGGGATAGACCTCGTCCTGTGCGGCGGACGGTGCGAGCGGCCCGTGCCGTTCGGCGGCAGGCATGACGATCTCGATGCCGTCAGCCGTGCGCGACCAGCGGAGACGGCGCGCGGGATGGCCGAGCAGGCGAACGCGGTCGCCGTCGCGGATCGGCAGGTCGGCGGGGGCGGTCAGCCGAGGTCCCGGCCGGTTCAGCGTGATGATGTTGAAGCGGCCGTCGTCGCCGACCGTGTAGCGCAGCGGCCCGTCCTCCGCGCGCCGCCAGGGCCGGGACCCGTAGACGGCCGATCCGTTGACGTCGAGCCACTCGCCGATCGCCAGCAGCCGCTCGCGCTGCCAGTCCGGAATGGTGCCGTCGGCGCGGGGGCCGATGTTGAGCAGCAGATTGCCGTTCTTGGAGACGATGTCGACGAGCAACTGGACCAGCTTCTCCTTGGACTTGATCCGGTACGTCGGGTCCATGTACCCCCACGACCGGCTCATGGTCAGACACGCCTCCCAGGGCGCGGCCCGCAGCGCGTACGACGGCTTGTCGCCCTCGACGGCCGGATAGTCGGCGTGCGAGGCGATGAACCGGTCATTGACCAGCACCTCCTTCGGCCGGCCCCGCTCCTCGGCGTGGTTGTAGTACTCCGCGAGAATCTCGTCGCTGCGCCAGTCCCACCGCTCCGGCCGGAAGATATGCCCCGCGCCGCCCGCGAAGTCATGGCTGCCGTGCCCGTCGCCCCACAGAATGTCGGGGTCGTAGCGGTGGATGAGCGTCCGCAGATGGACGTGCTCGTACTCCTCGACGTAATCGGTCACCGGCTTGTACCCGGTGTACGGAATGGGCTCGCGCGTGTACGGATTGATCGGCGCCGTGCCGAGCGCCGGGTTGTAGAACTCCCCGAGCGAGTAGTAGAGCCCGCGCTTCAACCCCGTGCCCCGAGCCGCCCGGAACAACTCGCCGACCAGATCGCGCCGGGGACCGATGAGCGCGGAGTTGCGATGGGACGCGGAATTGGGAAAGAGCTGGAACCCGTCGTGGTGCTTGGACGTGAGCACGAAATACCGCGCCCCCGCCCGCTCGAAAAGCCGCACCCAGGACTCGGCGTCGAACCGCTCGGCGCGAAAGCGGGAGAGGAACGCGTCGTAGGGATAGTCCTGCCCGTAAGTGGCCCGGTGATGCTCGTAAACGCCCCCTTTGGCATAGGCGTTCATGGCATAGAGATACCACTCGGAACTCCAAGCGTCGTCCCCCCAATGCGGAACGGCGTAAGCCCCCCAGTGAATGAAGATCCCGAACTTCCCCTGCCGGAACCACCGCGCGACCGGATGCCGGGCCAACGACTCGGGCGTCGGCTCATACCGCGGCCAACGCCGCGGCCGCTCCGCGCCCAGAGCGGCCGACCCCACCCCGCCCAACCCGGCCGCCACCCCAGCCCCGACGGCCGAAGCCAGCAGAGCCCTCCGAGGAATCCCATACCGATGCAAAGCCATACCTCCATCCAAGAACCGAGGCATCTCCCCGGCCCCGCCCACCCGGCCACCCCACCGGCCTTCCGCGTGCCCCACCCGCCCTTTTCACCCCGTCCGCCGTTCGAGGCCCGGCGCCTCCCGCCGGCCCCGCCCTCCCACCGGGCTCGGACCGGCGCCCCCTTGGCCACCCCACCCGCCGCTCGAGGCCCGCCGCCTCCCCCCGACCCGGCCCACGCACCCGCCCCTTCCAGCCCGTCCGGCGTTTGAGGACCGGGGCCCGGGGCAGCGCCCCGCCCCACCCCGCCCCGGGTACGTGATCCCCACCCAGCCCATCCGGCGATTGAGGACGGGGGTCCGGTGTGCGGGGTCCGGGGCAGCGCCCCGGTTACGGGAAGGGGCGGGGTGGGGAAAGAAAAACCCCGGAAAAACCACCGTCACCGGGCGAGCAACCGCCGATACCCCTCCACAGACGGCCCCATCCCATGCTCAGGATCGGCCCCATAAACCCCGTCCGCCCCCTTCTTGCCAAACCCCAACGGCTGATAAAGCGACGCGCAATCCGCCTGCCGGCGAGCCAGCCACCGCCACTCCTCCCAAGCCGCGTCATAAGCCCGCAAGTGCTGCGCCATCACCCGCCCACGCTCCCCGGCGAACCCCCGCAGCATCACCTGCCACCCATGGTGGATAACGGAGTACAGACACAGCCCATAACGCGCGGAAACCCGCACATAGGCCCGGTCGTCACGGTCCCGCACCGGCAACCCGTCGGAAAGGGCGACGATCTCCCGCCACATCCGGGCCGCCTGACCCTTCTCGGCGAGCGCGTCCTCCACCAGCCCGCCCCGGACCAGCGCCTTGAAATGCCCGGCGAGATCCTTGTCGGACCCCCCGAGATACTGATCGCGCGTCCACGTCAGATTCGGCACCGGCGTACGGGCGCTGTAGTGGCCGCGCAAGGTCCCGGCGGCCGACAGCAGGGCCAGCCGCCGAAAGCGGCGGACCGCGTCGCCGCGCAGCCCGATCCGCCGCGCGTACGCGGCGAAGGCCCCGGCCTCTCCCCGCCCGGTGTCGCGCGCCCAGTGGGCGAGGACCCACATGTTGAGGTCGCACCACAGCTCGTTCGCGATGTACGGACCGCGCCAGCCGCCGCCGCGCGACCAGGTCCACACCCCCGCGAGCAGCGGATTCGCGGCGAGGTCGGCGAGCCCGCGGGGCCCGGCCCCGGTGCCGTACTCCTCGAAGCCGTTGATGACGCCGTCGCCCACGTAGTCGGGGCAGGCCCCCTTGGCCTCGTACTCGCGCGCGCACTCCACCTCGACGATCTGCCGGTGCCGCCCGACGCCCAGGGTCCGGTTGAAGGGGATGGTCCGCCAGAAGTCGCTCGCGGTGTGCTTGATGGAGAACAGCAGCCGCTCGTGGGGCTCGATCCGGTCGGTGACGGCGCGGTAATAGGTCGGATCTTCCCGGAACTTGTCGCTGCCGGTCGCCCAGGTCCGGTAGAAGAGCCGCTTTCCGGCCCGTACGCACACCTCCTCGCGCAGCAGATTGATCAGCAGCTCGTGGCTGGCCTGCCCTTCGGTGATGGGGTTGTTGCCGGTGTGGAAGGGAACGTTCTGGAGGTAGGTCTCGCCGGTGCGGACCACGAGCCCGTCGATGCCGGGAAAGCGGGCGAAGACCTCACGCAGCATCAGCCGGTGGATCTCCACGGTCTTGGGCCGATGCAGACTGATGCGCCCCTTGTCGTCCAGCACGTCCTCGCCGTACAGCTCCACCAGGCGCTTGGGCAGCACGATGATGTCGGTGAAGAAGTACGAGCCGACGCCGGCGGCGTGCGCCCGCCCGATGTGCTCCCGCACGCGCCGGGCGTTGTCCTCCACCCAGGCCCGCCCCGCCGACCCGGCCGGAAAGATCCGCTCGTCGACGGTCTCGAAGGTGATGGCGGTGTGCGGCGGTCTGAACTCGTTGATGACCTGGCCGTTGTAGTCGTACGAGGCCAGCGTGGCCGGGTCGTTGTACCGCGAAACGGTCATCGGCTCACCGGGGTTGGCGTGCACCATGTCGAACAGAAACGGCAACCGCCGCCCTCCGGCAGCCCCGGCGGGAGACCCGCCCGCGGCCCACCACACCCCCGCCCCCGCCGCGGCCCCCAGCACAGCACGTCGAGTAGCAGCTCCGGTCATCCGCCCAGCCTCCAGTCACGTATGTGCCACTGGTTCCCCTACCTGAACCCCCTCTGCATAGTGCAGCCGACTCCCCGGTACCGGAAGCCTTCTGACACCACAAACATCGGATCAAAGCCGCGAGGAGGCCCGGAACAGGAGGTTCACATAGGTGACCGTCCAGGTATCAGGTATGCCGTGCGGGGCCCGCTCCGGAGCCGCCGGCCTCGGCCTGCCCTCCCGGCCCGAAAAACAGAAAAACCCCAGATCGACTGGGGTTCCTGCTGGTGTCCGAGGGGGGACTTGAACCCCCACGCCCGATAAAGGGCACTAGCACCTCAAGCTAGCGCGTCTGCCATTCCGCCACCCGGACAAGGTGTCTGTCGGCTGGCCCGTGGCCGTTCCGACATGGAAAACAATAGCAAACATCGGGGGGTGCTCGATCACCTGCCCGGAGCGGGCCGGGGGCCGGGCGGGGGCGGGACGCGGCGGGCGGCGGGCCTGTGGCCTGCGTGTGTCGGGAGTATTGCGGCCTTGGGCTGCGGTGGCGTGGGGTGGAGGATGGCGGTGGACCAGCGCGTACGGACGCCCGTACCGGGCGATCCGCGGCCGAGCGGTCCGAGGAACGAACGACGAGGAGGCAGCGTGAGCGAGGCGAACCCGGCGCGTACGGGATCGGGCGAGGACGAGGTCGTCGACCTCTGCCGGGATCTGATCCGGATCGACACCAGCAATTACGGGGACCACTCCGGGCCGGGCGAGCGGGCCGCGGCGGAGTACGTGGCCGAGAAGCTCGCCGAGGTCGGGCTCGAACCGCAGATCTTCGAGTCCCACCGGGGCCGGGCGTCCACCGTCGCGCGGATCGAGGGCGAGGACCGGTCCCGGCCGGGGCTGCTCATCCACGGCCACACCGACGTCGTGCCCGCCAACGCCGCCGACTGGACGCACGACCCCTTCTCCGGCGAGATCGCCGACGGGTGCGTCTGGGGCCGCGGCGCGGTCGACATGAAGGACATGGACGCCATGACCCTCGCGGTCGTACGGGACCGGCTGCGCTCCGGCCGCAAGCCCCCGCGCGACGTCGTGCTGGCCTTCGTCGCCGACGAGGAGGCCGGCGGTACGTACGGCGCGCGGTATCTCGTGGACAACCACCCGGAGCTCTTCGAGGGGGTGAACGAGGCGATCAGCGAGGTCGGCGGGTTCTCGTTCACCGTCAACGAGCAGTTGCGGCTGTATCTGATCGAGACGGCGCAGAAGGGCATGCACTGGATGAAGCTGACCGTGGACGGCTCCGCCGGCCACGGTTCGATGATCCACAAGGACAACGCCATCACCGAACTGTCCGAGGCCGTCGGGCGGCTCGGGCGGCACAAGTTCCCGGTGCGGGTGACCAAGACGCTGCGGGCCTTTCTCGACGAGCTCGGGGACGCGCTCGGCACCGAGCTGGACCCGGAGAACATGGACGACACGCTGGCCAAGCTCGGCGGCATCGCCAAGCTGATCGGCGCGTCGATGAAGAACACCGCCAACCCGACCCAGCTCGGCGCCGGCTACAAGGTCAACGTGATCCCGGGGCAGGCCACCGCGCACGTCGACGGGCGCTTCCTGCCGGGGTACGAGGAGGAGTTCCTCGCGGACCTCGACCGTATCCTCGGGCCCCGGGTGCGGCGGGAGGACGTCCACGCGGACAAGGCGCTGGAGACCACCTTCGACGGGGCGCTGGTCGACGCGATGCAGTCGGCGCTACGGGCCGAGGACCCCATCGCGCGCGCCGTCCCGTACATGCTCTCGGCCGGTACGGACGCCAAGTCCTTCGACGACCTGGGCATCCGCGGCTTCGGGTTCGCGCCGCTGAAGCTGCCGCCGGAGCTGGACTTCGCCGGGATGTTCCACGGCGTGGACGAGCGGGTGCCGGTCGACGGCCTGAAGTTCGGCGTACGGGTCCTGGACCGCTTCCTCGATCAGTGCTGAGCCGATCAGTGCTGAGCCGGGCGGTTCGGTGGTGAAGTCGCGCGAGCGGCGGAGTGGACGCGGTCGGCGAAGGAGCGGAGTGGGCGCGAGAATTCGGTAGTCGACCGAGCGTGCGACCTTCACCGAAAAGAGTGAATGCCGCTGGAGGTTCGTAGCTCGATTCCCCCCTCCTCGTTACAGGTTGTGCGGTCCGAGGCTTGGATCGCATTGCCAACAAGGAGGAATAATGATCAAGAAGATCGTCGCCGCCGCGGCCGTCACTGGTGGTCTGGTGTTCGCCGGTGCGGGTCTGGCGGTTGCCGACGCCGGTGCTCAGGGAGCTGCCGTGGGCAGCCCCGGCGTCGTGTCGGGCAACGTCGTCCAGGTGCCGATCCACATTCCGGTGAACTTGTGCGGCAACACCATCAACCTGGTCGGGCTGCTGAACCCCGCCTACGGCAACACCTGCGTCAACCGCTGACGTTGTCCACAACCCGTGAGGGTGTGATCCCGGTAGGCCCCGGAGCGCGTGTCCTGCGCTCCGGGGCCGCTGGGCATCCGGCGAGTGGGCGACCCAGCCCCTCGCTTTTCCTAAGACAGGCAGAAGTCAGGGGAACGAGGCTATGCGACAGGTCGCGAGAAAAGGCCTGATCACCGTGGCGGCCGCGAGCGGCGTATTCGCCGTGACCGGCGGCGGCTACGCACAGGCGGACGCGGGGGCGCACGGCGGCGCTTCGAACTCGCCGGGTGTGCTGTCCGGCAATTCGGTGCAGGTCCCGGTGCACGTGCCGGTGAACGCGTGCGGCAACACGGTGAACGTGATCGGAGTGCTCAATCCCACCACGGGGAACAAGTGCGCCAATGGTTCGGGCGGTCAGCACCACGGCCATGACCATGGCCACAGCGCGAAGCCGGGCGGCAACCACGGCGGGGCCGTCGCACACGGCGGCGCCCACAACTCGCCCGGAATCGGCTCGGGCAACGGATTCCAGGTGCCGATCGACGTGCCGGTCAACGCCTGCGGCAACAGCGCCAACGTCGTCGGCCTCGGCAACTCGACCACCGGCAACGAGTGCGCCAACCCGGAAGGACCCGGCCACCAGGGGCCCGGTCACTCGCCCGGCGGGCAGCGGCCGCACGAGCCCCAGCACCCGGGGCAGCCGCACACGCCGGACCAGCCCGGCCACCACCCCGGCCAGAACCCTGGCCACAACCCCGGTCACCAGCCGCAGAACCCCGGGAACTCGGCGGCGCACACGCCTCCGAGCGGCCGCGCCATTCCGTCGGACCCGGACTCGAACCCCGGACAGCCGCAGGCGTCCGGGGTGTCGCGGGCGCGTGATGCCGCACCGTCTCCGCACACGGTGGGCACCGAGGAACTCGCCCGCACCGGCGTGGATCAGCTCGGTACGGTCATTCCCGTCGGCGCCGGGCTGCTGCTCGGCGGCGCGGTGCTGTACCGCCGCGCCCGAGTGGCACGGCGCTGAACGGACCAGGGCTCCGGCAGCGGCCGGGGCGCTACGAGCGGGCCCCGCGGGTGCGGGGCCCGTTTCGCGTTCACTCACCACGTGGCGTGCAACTGGCGGATGATCCGCCGCCGCAACCGCACCTTGCGGCTGCCGTCGGGATTGAGTCGAAGTCGGTCCAACTCCCAGTGTCCGTACTCGGCATGGTCGGTCAGCAGGCGCGTGGTCGCCTTGCGGGAGACCCCGCGCGGCACGTACACGTCGCAGAATTCATATTCCGGCATCGCCCCCATTGTGCTCGGTGCGAGCGGATTTCGGCACCCCGCGCCGTCTCGCGCCGCGCGAAGGGGGTCCAGAGGTGGGCCGGAGATGGGCCGGAGACAGCCCGGCGGCCGTCCGGCGACCGTCCCGGCTACCGTCCGGCGAAATGCGAATGATTACGGACATTTGACCGCCCGGCCGGAGTCAAGTGCTCGGCCGTGCAGGGATATTCGCGTCTTGGCAACGCATCTACTGCGCGTGAAGAGCCCGGGTGCGGATAGCGTCTGCACTATGTCTGATGCTGCGCAGCCAACCGCTGCCGAGGTACGTGCCGCCGCCGAGGCGGTCAAAGCCGCGCTGGATCGTCACCTCGACGCCGTCGAACGCCGGTCGGGGGAGGACGACCCGGACGTCTACGCCGCGTTCAACGAACTGGCCGCGGCCGCCGAGACGTACGACGAGCTGCTCTACGACGTCTACGACGAGGTGACGCCCTTCGAGATCCCCGGCGACGAGTCGCTGCCCGCGTACGCCGGGCCCGAGGAACCCAGCGCGCTGAGCGTGCTGATCCGCCGCGACTACGCGGTGGCCGAGCCGCAGCGCCTCCTCGCCCAGGCGCAGCGGGTGGCCGACCTCGACCCGGACGTCGACACCGGGAACGGCACGGCGGGCGGGACCGCGGGCATCGTCGGCAGCAGCGTGCACGCCGCGCTCGGAGTGCTCTTCGGCGAGTACGAACCGGACGAGATCGCCTCCCGGCACAAGGAGTTCGGCTTGGAGGAGGGCGACTCCACGCTCTGGGTCGCGGCGCTCGACGAACTGACCGAGCCGGGGGAGTGGCTGACCGCGCCGTTCGACCAGACGGATCCGCAGCGGGTGGTGTGCCGCTTCGACGTCAGCTCGGTCTTCGACGAGGAGTTCGACGACGACGTGGAGGACATCGGCGACGAGGAGGACGACCTGGAGCCGCTGCGGCCCGAGCACTGACGCCGGCGCCGGCGCTGACCTCCGGCCCGGGCGGGGCCGGCCGGGCCGCCGCCCGGCTCCGCCATTGGTCCGGGCGCCGGCCCAGGTCCCGCGTTTGGCCCAGGTCCCGCGCCGGGGCCCGGCCCCGGACTCCCGTTCACTCCTCGGGCCTGTTCTGCGTCTGGAGCAGGGAGCGGAGGCGGGTGGTGCGCGGCTTCGCCGGCACCTCGGCGATGGCGCGGGGCAGCGCCTGGTCCACGCCGTGCACCACGGACAGATGCCGCTCGGCGCGGCTGAACGCGGTGTAGACCCAGGCACGGCTCAGCGCCTGGGCGGCGTCGCCCGGCAGCACCACCACGGCGGCGAGCCAGCGGATGCCCGCCGCCTGGTGGGCGGTCACGGCCCAGCCGTGCCGCACCGTCTCGGCCACCCGCTCGCGCGGCACGAGGACGGGCGTGCCCCCGCACTCCAGCCGCAGCCCTTCGGCGTCCGCCGAGACCACGGTGCCGGCCGTCATCCGGCCCGGCGCCGGTACGTACGCGACCCGGTCGCCCGGGTCGAATCCGCCGAACCGGCCCGGCCCCGGGTTCAGCCGCTCCTTGAGCGCCGCGTTGAGCGCGCGCGTACCGGCCGATCCGCCATGGCCCGGCGTGATCACCTGCGTACGGTCCGAGGGGACGCCGATCGCGCGCGGGACCGAGTCGGCGACCAGTTGCACCGTGCGGTGCACCGCCTCGCCCGCGTCCCGCACCGGGACGATGACGACCTCCTTGCCGGGCGCCTCGACCTGGTTCAGCTCACCGATGCCGATGCCCGAGACCAGCTCGCCGATCGGCCCCGGGTCCGGGGTGCGCGAGACGACGGCGGGGCAGACGCGGGCCGCTACGACATCCGCGAACACCCGGCCGGGCCCCGCCGACCAGAGCGTTCCGGCGTCGCCGCTGAGGACCAGCCGCGCGCCGTCCGCCAGCGACTCCACCAGCATCGCCGCGGTCTCCACGTCGAGTCGCGGAGCGTCCAGCACGACGAGCAGGTCGAGGGCGAGGGCGCCGTCCGCGTCACGCCCGGGGCCTTCGCGGCCGGCGAGCAGCCCGGAGACGGTGACCGCCGGGTCGTACGAGGCCGCCTGCGCCGCCTGGGCGGAGTGGGCGGCCGGGGCTTCGTCGGCCGGCGCCGGGCCGATCAGCGCGGCCATGCGCCGCCTGCCGTCCTCGCTGTGCGTGGCCGCGTACGCCCGCAGCCCGGCGGCGCGCGCGGCGGCGACCAGGGCGGCGGGCTCGGCGCGGGCGGCCTCGCCGCCGGTATGGGTCACCAGGCCGCTGCCGGCCACGGCCCGGATCAGCTCGGCCGCCGAGGGGGACGGGGCACCGGCCGCCGCCCGCTCCCACGCCTCGGGGCCCAGGCCGGCGCCGTCCTCCGTCGACTGAGCGTCGTGCGCCAGGGCGTCGGGCAGGGCGTTGATGAGCCGGGCCAGGCCGTCGGCGAGGCTTTCCTCGGCCATGGCGTAGCGGTCCAGGCCCAGCAGGACGCGGACCGGGGTCTCCTCCTCCTCGTCGTCACCGCCGGTCGACGCGCGCCCGGCTCCGGCGGGGTTCTCCAGGGCTTCCTGGAAGACGAGCACCGCGCCGTCGGCGATGGCGGTCTGCAGCGCCTCGTCCGGGTCCGGTACGGACTGCTGGGCGAGCGCCGCCCGCAGCGCCGAGGACTCCAGCACCGTGTGCCCTTCGAGCGCGGCGCGCTCCAGCAGCCATGCGACGAGCGCCTGGGCCCGCCGCTCGTCGCCGGGCCCGCACTCGCCGCCGAGCAGGGCCCGCGCGAACCCGTCCGCCTGCTCCGGCCGTACGCCGGGCACCCCGAGCAACTGCCAGGGGTCCTCGCGCAGCGCCTCGGCGGCGCGCTCCCCGAGGGCGTCCACGGCCTTCTCCGCCAACTGCTCCGGCGCGCCGCCTGCCGCGAGCACCTGCCGCACCCCGTCGAGCCCGGCGGCTGACACCGTACGAGGCGGGGCCGCGGCGGAGGGCCGGGCCGCCGACGGCTGCGCGGGGGCCGATGGCGGGGCCGCCGGAGCCTGCGCCGGTTTCGGCCGATTCCGCGTCGGCCCGTTCGGCGCGCTGAAGAACGACGCGGCCGACCGCTCCCCGCTCTCGACGGCCCGCACCGCCGCAGCCAATGCCTCAGCGGCGGCGGACCGCCCGGGACGCCCACCGCCGGCCGCGTCCCCGCCGCCCGGCGCGGCCGCCCCGTCGGCACCCTGCGCGGGGCCCGCGGCCTCATTGGCCCTCTGCGCGGCGGCCTCCGGTCGGTCCTCGCTCGGCGAGGGTGTTCCGGGACCGGGGCCCTCGGGGCCCGGGGCGGGTGCTCCCGCAGCGCCAGCCTCAGAAGCGCCGGCGCCCGGCGAGGCCACCTCTGCGCCGTCAGCATCCGGCGCAGGAGACCCCGACTTCTCACCGCGCGGCGCGGGTTCCGTGGCCCCGGAGACATCGTCGCCCGACGCCGAAGCCCGCGCCCCCTCCCGGACGAGTGCGGGCACCCCCGGCGCGCCCCCGGTCGGCCCGGCTGCCCCCGGCGCCTCCGCGGCAGCCGCGGGGCCCTCACTTCCCGGCGTCTCCGGGGAGGGGCCGGACGCCCTCGCCGCCTCTACGGCAGCCGTGGGCCCCTCACCTCCAGACGCCGCTCCGGCCGGGCCGGACACCCCTGACTCTTCGGCGTTCGCCGCAGGCGCCACGGCGGCTTTGGCCGGGCCGGACACCTCCGCCCCTCCAGCGGCAGCCGCAGAGGCCCCGTCCGCTCCGGTCGGACTGGGCACCTCCGGCCCCCCAATGCCCGCTGCTGGCGCCCCGGTCGGCTCGGGCACCTCCGTCCCTCCGGTGCCGGCCGCAGGGGCCCCGGTCGCTCCGGTCGGGCCGGGCGCCTCCGGCCCCCCGATGCCCGCTGCTGGCGCCCCGGTCGGCTCGGGCACCTCCGTCCCTCCGGTGCCGGCCGCAGGGGCCCCGGTCGCTCCGGTCTGGCCAGACACCTCCGAGCCCTCGACGCCCGCCGCAGGCGACCCGGTCGGACCGGACATCCCCGACCCCCCGACGCCCGCCGCAGGCGACCCGGTCTCTTCGGCGGCGACGGACGCGCCCGTGGGCCCGGTGTCAGCCGTTGGGGGCTGTGGCCCGGTGGCCTTTGGGGCCGGGGCGCGCTGGGGGCCGTCGGCCGGGGTGGGGGCCGTGGGGGCGGCGGCCTCGGGGGCGAGGCGGTCCGTGTTCACAGCGTGCTCCAGTCCTGGTCGGGATAGCGGTGCACGGGCGCCGACACGTCGTCGAGCGCCTGGCAGATCTCGTCAGGAAGCGTAAGGGCCTCCACTGACAACGCGGCTCTGAGCTGCTTCGCGTTGCGCGCGCCGACGATGGGGGCGACCACGCCGGGGCGGTCGCGCACCCAGGCCAGGGCCACCTGGAGGGAGGTCGTGGCGAGGCCGTCCGCGGCGGTGGCGACGGCGTCGACGATGTGGCCCGCGGCCTCGTCCAGATACGGCGCCACGAAGGGCGCCAGCGCCTCGGACGCGCCGCGCGAGTCCGCCGGGGTCGCGTGCCGGTACTTACCCGTGAGCACGCCCCGCCCCAGCGGCGAGGACGGCAGCAGACCCACGCCCAGATCCAGCGCCGCGGGCAGCACCTCGCGCTCCACGCCGCGCTGGAGCAGGGAGTACTCCATCTGCGTACTCGCCAGCCGGGTGCGCACGCCGGGCGCGCTGAGCTGCCAGGTGGCGGCCTTGGCGAGCTGCCAGCCGCAGAAGTTGGACACCCCCGCGTACCGCGCCCGGCCGCTGCTGACCGCGATGTCCAGCGCTTGCAGCGTCTCGTCCAGCGGCGTCGCCGGATCGAAGGCGTGCACCTGCCAAAGATCGACATGGTCGGTGCCCAGCCGCTCCAGCGACGCGTCGAGGGCGGCGAGCAGATGGCCCCGCGAGCCGTCGAAACGCCGCTCCGGATCGGGGACGCTGCCCGCCTTCGTCGCGATGACCAGATCCCGCCGCGGCACCAGCCCTTCCATCAACTGCCCGAGCAGATACTCCGCGCCGCCGTCCGCGTACACATCCGCGGTGTCGATCAGGGTGCCGCCGGCCTCCCAGAAGGCCTTGATCTGATCCGCCGCGTCGTGCTCGCCGGTGTCCCGGCCCCAGGTGAGCGTGCCGAGCCCGATCCGGGATACGCGCAGCCCCGTGCGGCCGAGATGCCTTTGCTCCATGAGCGCTCAGATTAGTGGGCAGGACAATTTCCGTGGCCGCCTGTGGATAACTCGGCGCCGGCTTATCCACAGGCCGCTCCCCGCGTCGTTCCCGCGATGCTTCCCCGTGGTTTCCTCGCGTCGTTCCCCCTGGCGTCTCCCCGTGGCTTCTCTCCCGGCCTTTCCCTCCGGCCTTCCCCTTATCCGCGGCCCCCGCCGCACTGACGTATCCCCAGCACGCGCGCTAGAGTCCCCGCTACAGGTACGTTACTGATGAGTAAGGGGAGCGGTATGCGGCTTGGCATCAACCTCGGCTACTGGGGCGCCGGGATGGACGCGGACAACCTCGCGGTCGCCCGCGAGGCGGACCGCCTCGGCTACGCGGTCTGCTGGGCCGCCGAGGCGTACGGATCGGACGCCGCCACCGTGCTCTCCTACGTGGCCGCGCAGACCGAGCGGATCGACGTCGGCTCCGCCATCTTCCAGATCCCCGCCCGTACCCCCTCGATGACGGCGATGACCGCCGCCACCCTCGACACGCTCTCCGGCGGCCGCTTCCGGCTCGGCCTCGGCGTATCGGGGCCGCAGGTCTCCGAGGGCTGGTACGGCGTCAAGTTCGACAAGCCGCTCGCCCGTACCCGCGAATACGTCGAGATCATCCGCAAGGCCATGGCCCGCGAGCGCCTCAGCCACGACGGCGAGCACTGGACCCTGCCGCTCCCCGGCGGCCCCGGCAAGCCGCTCAAGCTCACCGTGCACCCGGTGCGCGAGCACATCCCGCTCTACATCGCCGCCATCGGCCCGAAGAACCTGGAGCAGACCGGCGAGATCGCCGACGGCGCGCTGGTCGTCCTGTTCTCGCCCGAGCACGCCGAGGAGACCACGCTCGGCGCGCTCCGCGCCGGCCGCGCCAAGGCCGGCAAGGACCTCGACGGCTTTGATCTCGTACCCACCGTCCCCATGGCCGTCGGCGACGACGCGGACGGCCTGGCCGACCTCTTCCGCCCGTACACCGCCCTCTACATCGGCGGCATGGGCAGCCCCAAGCAGAACTTCTACAACAAGCTCGCGCGGCGCATGGGGTACGAGCGGGAGGCCGCCGAGATCCAGGAGAGGTACCTCGCCGGGGACAAGGACGGCGCTGCCGCCGCGATCCCGCGCGAGCTGATCGACTCCACCACCCTGCTCGGCCCCGTGGAACGCATCGCGGAGCGCATGCAGGCCTACGCCGAGGCCGGGGTCACCACTCTCTCGCTGACCCCCGCCGGCTTCACCCTCGACGAGCGGATCGCGGGGCTGCGCGCCGGCGTCGAGGCCCTGGAACGGGCCGGACTCGCCTGACCAGTACCGAGCCGACCGGCGCCGGCCTGAGCGGCATCGACCTGACCGACGCCGACCTGACCGGCGCCGGCCTGAGCGGCATCGACCTGACCGACGCCGACCTGACCGACGCCGACCTGATCGGCACCGAGCCGTCGGCGCCGTCCTGACGCCGGCGCCGACCTGATCGGGAAAAAGTCTGCGGCCGTGGTGGGGGCTCGGGGGTCTTCCCCGCCACGGCCGTCACCGAGCACAACGCCCCGACCGCCCCGGCGGTTACGCGCCGCCGGCGCCCACCGCCTCCGCCATTCGGCCGGACCTCCTGTTGCCCGGGCCCCTTGGCGGCGTTTGACTTCCCTTGGCGATTGTCGTGCTCGGAGGTGCTCGGAGGTGGTAGAGATGCTTTCGGCCAAGGGCTTGTTCCAGGAGATTCTCGACAACGACGATTCGTTTCAGCTCTTCTGCTCCATCGCGGCCGGCGGCGAGAGCCAGGGCGGCTGGGAGAACGGCCGTATCGCCGCCCTCGTCCCCGAGGGCATGCGCGACCTCGCACCGAAGATCGCGCGGCACGGCGCGGACGAGGACAAGCACGGCCGCATCTTCCTCGCCCTGCTGCGCAACCGGGGGCTGGAACCGGTCGAGGTCCCGCCGAGCACCGACTACACGATGCTCCTCGAACGCCGCGGCATCGGCCTCGCCCACGAGCGGCTGCGCGCCGCCGAACACCTCACCGAGCAGGACGTCATCACCTACCTCGCGCACAGCCGGGTCACCGAGCAGCGCGCCGCGGACCAGATGGACATGCTGACCGGGCACTTCGGCGAGCACCCGCAGATCGGCCGGGCGATCCGGGTCATCTGCCGCGACGAGGAGAACCACCTCAGCTACTGCCACGAGGAACTGCTCCGCCTCGCCGCCCTCGGACACGGCCGGGAGATCCATGTGGCCCTGCGCCACAGCGCCCTGGCCGAAATCGCCATCTACCGGGATGTCTCGCTCGCCGTCATGGCCCGCATGGGCCGCATCCTGGGCTGGCCGCGCCCCAAGGCCGCGGTGCTCGCCGCGGCCATCCGCGCCATGTACGCGTACGAATGGGCCGGTGGCTGGCGGCGGATGGTCAACCTCCGCATGCCCGAGCGCCGCGACGCCCTCGGCGGCCCCGCGCCCCGCGCCGTCGGACTGGCCTGAGAGCCCAGCCCCACCAGTACGGACCTCCGCGCCGGTACGAGCCCCCGCGTCCGTACGAGTTCCCGGCACCCGTACGAGCCCCGGCACCCGTACGAGCCCCGGCACCCGTACGAGCCCCCGCGCCCGTACGAGCCCCCGCGCCGGTACGAGCCTCCGCGTCCGTACGAGTCCCCGGACCCGTACGAGCCCCCGCGCCCCGCCCGTACGAGCCCGCGCCTCCGCCTCTGCCGGCGATCGACCGCCCCTACAGCCATCGCCCCTACAGCCATCCCCGCCGCTTGAACAAGCGGTGCAGGCCGAAGACGAGGCCCGCCATGATCAGGACCACCGCCGGATAGCTCCAGGAGTACCCCAGTTCCGGCATGTGCTCGAAGTTCATGCCGTATATCCCCGCGACCATCGTCGGGACCGCCGCCATCGCCGCCCAGGCCGAGATCTTCCGCATGTCGTCGTTCTGCCGCACGCCGGTCTGCGCGAGATGCGCGGAGAGGATGTCGGAGAGCAGCCGGTCCAGCCCTTCCACGTAGTCGTTCGCGCGCGTCAGGTGGTCGCTGACGTCGCGGAAGAACGGCTGGGAGGCGGCGTTCACATAGCGCAGGCCGGAGCCGGCGAGCCGGGACATGGGCTCGGCGAGCGGGCCGGTGGCCCGGCGGAACTCCACGACCTGGCGCTTGAAGGCGTAGATCCGGCCGGCCATGCGCTTGGTGTCGCCGCCGGCCGGGGCGAACACCTCGGCCTCCAACTCCTCCAGGTCCACCTGGAGCTCCGCCGCCACGTCGATATAGGTGTCGACGACCGCGTCGCTCACCGCGTACATCACCGCCGTGGGGCCGTGCTGGAGCACCTCGGGGTCGGCTTCCAGCCGGTGCCGCACCTGGGTGAGCGGGTTGCCGTGGCCGTGCCGGACGGTCACCACGAAGGAGTCGCCGACGAAGACCATCAGCTCGCCCGTGGCGACCGTATCGGCGTCCTCGTCGTACTCGACCGGCTTGAGGACCAGGAAGAGCGAGTCGTCGTAGACCTCCAGCTTGGGCCGCTGGTGGGCGGCGAGCGCGTCCTCCACGGCCAGCGGATGCAGGTCGAACTCGGAGGTCACGAGCGAGAATTCGCTTTCCGTGGGCTCGTGCAGCCCGATCCACAGAAAGGAATGCCCGTCGGCGCGCGCCTCGGCCAGGGCGTCCGAGAAGTCGGCGGGGTGGCCGTCGGTGCGGCGTCCGTCGCGGTAAATGGCACAGTCCACGATCACGCAGGGCATTCTTCCGCCCCCTGTCGCGATGTACACCAGGCCCTGGCAAAGGCGAGTCGTAGGCTGGCGCCATGCCCACGTTGATCCTTGTCCGGCACGGCCGGTCCACCGCCAACACCGGGGGAGTGCTCGCGGGCCGGACACCCGGCATCGCCCTCGACGAGCGCGGCGCGGCCCAGGCGGCCGGGTTGCCGGCCCGGCTGGCGGGGCTGCCGCTCGCCGCCGCCGTCACCAGCCCCCTCCAGCGCTGCCGGGAGACGCTCGCCCCGCTCCTCGCCGAGCGGCCGGACCTCGCCCTGCACGCCGACGACCGGATCGGCGAGTGCGACTACGGCGACTGGTCCGGGCGCAAGCTCGCGGAGCTCTTCGACGAACCGCTGATGACCGTCGTCCAGCAGCACCCGTCCGCCGCGGCCTTCCCCGGCGGCGAGTCCATACGGCAGATGCAGGCGCGCGCGGTGGACGCCGTCCGCGAGTGGAACCAGCGGGTCGAGGACGAGCACGGCGCTGACGCCGTCTACCTCATGTGCACGCACGGCGACATCGTGAAGGCCATCGTCGCCGACGCCCTCGGCACCCACCTCGACCTGTTCCAGCGCATCGCCGTCGACCCCTGCTCGGTGACCGCGATCCGGTACACGCCCATGCGCCCGTTCCTGCTGCGCCTCGGCGACACCGGCGACTTCGCCGGCCTGCTGCCGCCCGAGGGGCCCTCCGCCGAGGGCGGCGAGGCGGGTGACGCGGCGGTGGGCGGCGGCTCCGGAGCGCCGTGATCGACGGGCGCAGTAGGGTGGTGGCGCGGAGTCGGGCGACCCGAGCACGACCCGAGCGCCACCCGAGACGGCCCTAGGCCGTGTTGCTGACCATTCTGTATATTTCTTAGCTTTCGCAGTCGATGACAAATGGAGCAGGACGTTGTCCCGTCAGGTGTTCCTCTACGACCCGCCGGACCGCTTCGTCGCCGGCACGGTCGGGCTGCCTGGCCGCCGTGCCTTCTTCCTGCAAGCCACCGCGGCCGGCCGGACGACCAGCGTCGCGCTGGAGAAGACGCAGGTCGAGGCGCTCGCCGAGCGCATCGACGAACTCCTCGACGAGGTGGTGCGCCGCACCGGGGGCAATGCCCCGGTGCCGGCCGTCGCCCCCGCCGAGGTCGCCGACACCGCGCCCCTGGACACCCCCGTCGAGGAGGAGTTCCGGGTCGGCACCATGGCCCTGGCCTGGGACGGCGAGGAGCAGCGCATGGTGGTCGAGGCGCAGGCCCTCGTCGAGCTCGACGCCGACTCCGAGGAAGACCTCGCCGAGGCCGAGGAGCGGCTGCTCCAGGACGAGGCGAACGGTCCGCCGATGCTCCGCGTACGGCTCACCGGGCTGATGGCCCGCGAATTCGCCAAGCGCGCCCTGGAACTCGTCAACGCCGGCCGCCCGCCGTGCCCGCTGTGCAGTCTGCCGCTCGACCCGGAGGGACACGTATGCCCGCGCCAGAACGGATATCGCCGCGGGGCGTGACGCCGCCGCCGGAGCTGCTGGCGCTCGGCGAGCTGACGGTGCACGGGAGGGTGCGGGAGGCGTCCAACGCGGTGCTGTACTGCACGGTCGCGTACGAGGGCCACAGCGCGGCCTGCGTCTACAAGCCGGTGGCGGGGGAGCGGCCCCTGTGGGACTTCCCCGACGGCACCCTCGCGCAGCGCGAGGTGGCGGCGTACGAGCTGTCCGAGGCCATGGGCTGGAGCCTGATCCCGCAGACCGTGCTGCGCGACGGGCCGTACGGGCAGGGCATGTGCCAGTTGTGGATCGAGCCTTCGGCCGACGGTCTCGGTGACGGCGATGTCGGTGACGCCGACGGCCTCGGTGGCGATGACGGCGATGGCGGCGATGTCGACGGAAATGGCACCGGCGACGGCGGCCGCTCCGAGGCGATCGGGCTCGGCGGCGGCGGGCTGCTGGCGCTGATCGACGGCGAGGAGCCCGGCCCCGGCTGGAAGGCCATCGGTTTCGCCGAGGTCGGCGAGGGCCGCACCGCGCTGCTGGTGCACGCGGACGACGTGCGGCTGCGCAGGCTGGCCGTGCTCGACGCCGTGATCAACAACGGCGACCGCAAGGGCGGCCATCTCCTGCCCGCCTCCGATGGTCACTTTTACGCCATCGATCACGGCGTGACCTTCAACGCGGACGACAAGCTGCGCACCCTGCTGTGGGGCTGGGCGGGCGAGCCGCTGCCCGCGGAGGCGCTGGACGCGCTGCGGCGGCTTTCGGCCGACCTCGCCGACGGCGGGCCGCTCGTCGCCCGACTGGCCGAACTGATCACCGCCGCCGAGATCGACGCCCTCAGGGGCCGCGTCGCCGATCTTCTGCGGACCGGGCGACACCCCGTGCCCAGCGGGGAGTGGCCCGCGATCCCCTGGCCGCCGGTCTGACCTTGCACGCGGGCGAGGTCCGCGCAAGACCGCCTATCGAGCCAACGACCGCTATCCGGTTCGTATACGGACACTGCATCCGGTTACGCTCAAGGCATGTATGCCTGGCCCGCTTCTGAGGTGCCCGCCCTGCCTGGCAGTGGCCGCGACCTCCGAATCCACGACACCGCGACCGGCGGCCGAGTCACCCTCGCCCCCGGTCCCGTCGCCCGTATCTACGTCTGCGGCATCACGCCCTACGACGCCACCCATATGGGGCACGCGGCGACCTACAACGCGTTCGACCTCGTGCAGCGCGTGTGGCTCGACACCAAGCGGCAGGTTCAGTACGTCCAGAACGTCACCGACGTCGACGATCCGCTGCTGGAGCGGGCCGTGCGCGACGGCCAGGACTGGACAGCCCTCGCCGAGCGCGAGACGGCCCTGTTCCGCGAGGACATGACCGCGCTGCGCATGCTCCCGCCCCAGCACTACGTCGGCGCCGTCGAATCCATACCCGGCATCGTCCCCCTCGTCGAGCGGCTGCGCGACATCGGCGCCGCCTACGAACTCGACGGCGACGTCTACTTCTCCGTCGAGTCCGACCCGCACTTCGGCGGCGTCTCCGGGCTCGACGCCGAGGCCATGCGGCTGCTCTCCGCCGAGCGCGGCGGCGACCCCGAGCGGCCCGGCAAGAAGAACCCCCTCGACCCGATGCTGTGGATGGCCGCCCGCGAGGGCGAGCCGAGCTGGGACGGCGCCTCGCTTGGCCGGGGCCGCCCCGGCTGGCACATCGAGTGTGTGGCCATCGCCCTCGACCACCTCGGCATGGGCTTCGACGTCCAGGGCGGCGGCTCCGACCTCGCCTTCCCGCACCACGAGATGGGTGCCTCCCACGCCCAGGCGCTGACCGGCGAGTACCCCTTCGCCAAGGCGTACGTCCACGCCGGCATGGTCGGCCTGGACGGCGAGAAGATGTCCAAGTCCAAGGGCAACCTCGTCTTCGTCTCCCAACTGCGCCGGGACGGCGTGGACCCCGTCGCCATCCGGCTCGCGCTCCTCGCCCACCACTACCGCGCGGACTGGGAGTGGACGGACGGCGTCCTCGCGGAGGCCGTGGAGCGGCTCGGCCGCTGGCGCGCCGCCGTCTCGCGCCCCGACGGGCCGTCGGCCGACGCGCTCGTCGAGGAGATCCGCGAGGCGCTCGCGGACGACCTCGACGCGCCGGCCGCGCTCGCGGCGGTCGACCGCTGGGCCGCCGCGCAGGCCGCCGGCGGCGGCGCCGACGAGGGCGCGCCCGGCGTGGTCTCCCGCGCCGTCGACGCGCTGCTCGGCGTGGCGCTCTGACGGGACCGGGTACGGGCAGGGGCGCTTCCCATCGCGGGAAGCGCCCCTTTTCACGCGCCTGGGCGCCCTTCTACGTGCTTGGGCGCCCGGTCTTACGTACTTGGGTGCCCTCTATGCGACGGGCCGCCCCTCAGTCCTCGCCGTCCTTCTTCTCGTCCCCGTCGGACCCGGCGCGCTTGCCGCCGTCGTCGCCCTTGTCGTTTCCGTCGCCCCCGTTGGGGCCGTCCTTGGCGTCGCGGTCCGGGTCGCGGCCGGGGCCCGGGCGGAGCCCCGGCGGCTCGTCCTTCGCCGTCGGCTTGCGCGGGCGCGTACGGCCGCTGGACGTGTCCCGGAGATACGATCCGTCGCGGCCGTCCGCGACGCCGCCCTCCGTGGCGTGCCCGCCCGGCTGGCCCGGTCCCGGCTGGCCGTCGCGCCGCCGCAGATAGCGCTCGAACTCGCGGGCGATGGCCTCGCCGGACGCCTCCGGCAGCTCGGCCGTGTCCCGCGCCTCCTCCAGCGACTGCACATACTCCGCGACCTCGCTGTCCTCCGCCGCGAGCTGGTCCACGCCCAACTGCCAGGCGCGGGCGTCCTCCGCCAGCTCCCCGAGCGGTACGCGCAGGTCGATGAGGTCTTCGAGCCGGTTGAGCAGGGCCAGGGTGGCCTTCGGGTTCGGCGGCTGCGACACGTAGTGCGGCACCGCCGCCCACAGGCTCACGGCCGGCACGCCCGCGTGCGTGCACGCTTCCTGGAGGATGCCCACGATGCCGGTCGGGCCCTCGTACCGGGTCTCCTCCAGATCCATGGTGCGCGCCAGGTCCGCGTCGGAGGTCACGCCGCTGACCGGGACCGGCCGGGTGTGCGGGGTGTCGCCGAGCAGCGCGCCGAGCACCACGACCATCTCGACGCCCAGCTCGTGCGCGAAGCCCAGGATCTCGTTGCAGTACGAGCGCCAGCGCATGCTCGGCTCGATGCCGCGCACCAGCACGAGGTCGCGCGGCTTCGCGCCGCCGGTGCGGACCACGGAGAGCCGGGTCGTCGGCCAGGTGACCTTGCGGACCCCGCCGTCCAGCCACACCGTGGGCCGGTTGACCTGGAAGTCGTAGTAGTCCTCGGCGTCGAGCGCCGCGAAGACCTCGCCCTTCCACTCCCGGTCCAGGTGCCCGACCGCGGAGGAGGCGGCGTCGCCGGCGTCGTTCCACCCTTCGAAGGCACAGATCATGACCGGGTCGATCAGCTCGGGAACCCCCTCAAGCTCGATCACCCAGCGCTCCCTTCCGACCGGGGCGGACGGCTCGTGCCGCTTCCGGTTCGCAGTTCCAGTACATGCGCCCCAAGCCTACGGCTTCCAGGGCCCCTCACCGCAGCCCCTGTGCACGGACGAGTACCCATTCATCCGAGGTGTCTCCGGGCCTCTCCCGGCCAACTTCACTTGCACCACAACTGTCGCCTTCCAGGGCGGTACGGCACCCGAAACGTCCGACGTCCCCGCGGCCCCTGATGACCGCCTCACGACCGCCTCACGACCGCCTCGCGACCGCCACTCGACCGTCGGACGAGCGCCGCGGGCGGGGCCCTGGCGCGGGCCGCCCCGGGGCGGCGCGGAACGCTACAGGGTCGAGCGCAGCCACTGCTCCACGCTCGCGATGTGCACCGTCGCCCAGGACCGGGCCGCCTCCACGTCGCGGTCCCGCAGCGCGCCCAGGATCGCCCGGTGCTCGTGCAGGGTGCGGCTCACCGCGTCCTCCTGGGTCAGCCCGCGCCACACCCGCGCGCGCGTGGTCGGTCCGGAGAGCCCGTCCAGCAGCGAGCACAGCACCGAGTTGCCGGCCGCCTGGACGATGCGGCGGTGGAACTCCAGATCGCAGGCGACCAGTTCCTCCACGGAGGGCCGCGGCCCCAGGGCGTCCAACTGGGCGCCGAGCGCGTCCAGGGCGGCGTCGTCGATGCGCGCGCAGGCCATCGCCGTGGCCGCCGGCTCCAGGATGCGGCGGACCGCCAGGAACTCCAGCACGGTGTCGTCCCGGTGGAAGTCGACGACGAAGCTCAGCGCCTCCAGCAGGAGCTGCGGATCGAGGCTCGTGACGTACGTGCCGTCGCCCTGGCGCACGTCCAGGATGCGGATCAGCGACAGCGCCCGTACGGCCTCGCGCAGCGAGTTGCGGGACAGGCCCAGCTCCGCCGCGAGTTCGCTCTCCTTGGGCAGCCGGTCGCCCGGCCGCAGCGCCCCGGAGACGATCATCCCCTTGATCTTCTCGATCGCCTCGTCAGTGACCGCCATCTTGACCCTCCCCGCGCCGGACCCGGACGGACTCGACGCGCCGCCGCTCCCGTGCCGTCTCGGCACCCCGTCGATACATCCGATGTATGGCCTCATTATGGACCTGCCGTCCCCCGAGTTCCCCGGTGCACACCTCGACCGCGTTCCGGCGGAGCCGGTGACCGGCGGCCCCGCCCGGGCCGCCGGTGTGGCCGAAAACCGTACGTCCGTCACCCGGCGCGGGCCCCGCGCGGACCGGCCGGGGCGCTCACCCCACGGCCGTACGCAGCGCGGAGCGGCCCACGAGGCCGTGCACCGTGCCGTCGAGCAGCACCACCGCCGCCTCGGCGGCCTGCTCCTCCAGGGCCGCCAGCGCCGCCGCCGCGGACTCGCCGCGGCCCACGACCGGCAGCGCGGGCGCCGCGTGCGGGGCCACCGGGTCGTCGCCGCGCGCCGTCCCCGACGCGATCGCCGCCCGCAGCCGCTCCGCGGAGACCGCGCCGATCACCTCCGGCGCCATGACGGGCCGGTCCGGGCGGAGCGCGACCGTGGTGACCAGCACCGGGCCCGCCGCCCCGTGCGCGGTGGCCAGCGCCCGCTCGACGGTGTCGGTGGGGCGTACGTGCGGGCCCACGGCCGCGATCCGCGCGTCGCCCACCGAGGGCAGCGCGCCGTCCGCGTCCAGGAACCCCCAGCGCCGCAGCCAGTCGTCGTCGTGCACCTTGGAGAGGTAGTTGCGGCCCGAGTCCGGCAGCAGCACCACGACGAGGTCGTCGGGGCCGAGCCCGGCCGCGACCCGCAGCGCGGCGGCCACCGCGGTCCCCGCCGAGCCGCCGGCCAGCAGCCCCTCCTCGCGCGCCAGCCGACGCGCCGTCAGCAGCGACTCCCGGTCGGGGATCGTCTCGAACCGGTCGACGACCGGCGGGTGGTAGGAGGACGGCCAAAGGTCCTCCACCGTCTCCGGGTGCACGAAGTGGCCGATGCTCTCCACGAAGTACGGGCGTCCGTCGCCGCCCGAGTAGACCGACGCCTCGGGGTCCGCGCCGACGACCGTGACCCGGCCGCCGCTGACCTCCTTCAGGTACTCGCCGGTCCCGGTGATCGTGCCGCCGGTGCCCACCCCGGCCACCAGATGGGTGACGCGCCCCGCGGTCTGCCGCCAGATCTCCGGGCCCGTACTCCGGTAGTGGGCCAGCGGGTTGGCGGGGTTGTCGTACTGGTCGGCGTGCCAGGCGCCGGGGGTCTCGGCGGCGATGCGCGCCGCCGTCTCGTGGACGTGGTCCGGGTGCTCGCGCGGGACGCCGCTCGGGCAGACGACGACCTCGGCGCCGTAGGCGCGCAGCAGCGCGATCTTCTCGGCGCTGCTCTTGTCGGGGATCGCGAAGACGCATCGGTAGCCGCGCTGGGCGGCGACCATGGCCAGCCCCGCGCCGGTGTTGCCGGAGGTGCCCTCGACGACGGTGCCGCCGGGGCGCAGCAGGCCGGCCTCCTCGGCCGCGTCGATCATGGCCACGGCGGCGCGGTCCTTCACACTGCCGCCCGGATTGACATATTCCAGTTTCGCGTAGACGGGGGCGGTCAGGGCGCCCGTCACACGGTTGAGCCGGACCAGGGGGGTGCCGCCGACGGCGTCGACCAGGGATGCGTACACGTCCATGCCCGGATCGTAGGCGCAACGCGACGCGCCGGGGGAGGGCCGCTCGTACGGCGGCGGCGGTAGGCGACGGGGAGGCGGCGACCGTACGCGCCGGGGCAGGCGCGACCGTACGCGAGAGGGGAGGGCCGCCCGTAGCGGACGGCCCTCCCCTCGATGCGCTCAGCGGCCGACCGCGTGTCAGCCCTTCTTGTCCAGCAGGTCCTTGACCTTGGCGCGGACGTCGTCCGTGGCCAGGCCGCGGATGGTCAGGGTGGTGCGGCGGCGCAGCACGTCGTCCTCGGTCTCGGCCCACTCGTGGTCGCGGGCGTAGACGGCCTGTGCCCAGATCTCGGGGGCCTCCGGGTGGATGCGCTCGGCCAGCTCCGGGTTCTCGTTCGCCATGCGGGCGATCTCGAAGGACAGCGAGCCGTAGTGCGTGGCCAGGTGGCGGGCGGTCTCCGGGGCCATCCGGACGCCGTTCGCGCCGCCGTCGACCAGCAGCCGGTGGGTGACCGCGTCCGGGTTGGCGATGCCGGGCAGCGGCATGTGCTTGGGGAGCTGCGAGACGGGCTCCATGTCGCTGCCGAGCGGGTGGCCCGGGAGCTGCGCGAGCTTGTTCATCACCGTGCGGCCGATGTGCCGGAAGGTCGTCCACTTGCCGCCGGCGACCGACAGCATGCCGCCGCTGCCCTCGGTGACGACCGTCTCGCGCTTGGCCTTGGAGGTGTCGCCGGGGCCGCCCGGCAGCACCCGCAGGCCCGCGAAGGAGTACGTGATCAGGTCGCGGGAGAGCTGCTGGTCGCGGACGGAGAACGCGGCCTCGTCGAGGATCTGGGATATGTCCTTGTCGTTGACGGCGACATCGCGCGGGTCGCCCTCGTACTCCTCGTCGGTGGTGCCGAGCAGGAGCATGTCCTCCCAGGGGAGGGCGAAGGTGATGCGGTACTTGTCGATCGGGGTCGCCAGCGCCGCGTTCCAGGGGGAGGTGCGCTTGAGGACGAGGTGCGCGCCCTTGGAGAGGCGGATGCTGGGGGCCGCGTTCTTGTCCTCCATCGCGCGGAGGTGGTCCACCCAGGGGCCGGTGGCGTTGAGCACCAGGCGGGCGTCGACGCCGAACTCGGTGCCGTCCACGCCGTCCTTGAGGTCCGCGCCGGTGACCTTGCCGTGCGTGAAGCGCAGGCCGGTGACCTCGGCGTGGTTGAGGACCGTCGCGCCGGCCTCGACCGCGGCCCGTACGGTCATCAGCGCCATGCGGGCGTCGTTCATCTGGCCGTCGCCGTAGACCGCGACCGCCTTGAGGTTGTCGGTCCGCAGCTCCGGCACATCGCGCGCGGCCTTCTCGGCGCTGATGACGTGGCCGACGCCGTCGCGGAAGGCGGACAGCGCGGAGTAGGCGAAGACGCCCGCGCCGAGCTTGGCCGCGCCGTGCGGGCCGCCCTTGTAGACCGGCAGGTAGAAGGTCAGCGGGTTGGACAGGTGCGGGGCGACGTCGTGGGAGACGGCGCGGCGCTCGAAGTGGTTCTCGGCGACGAGCTTGACGGCACCGGTCTGGAGGTACCGCAGGCCGCCGTGGAGCAGCTTGGAGGAGGCGGAGGAGGTGGCGCCGGCGAAGTCGCCGGCGTCCACCATGGCCACCCGCAGTCCGGACTGCGCGGCGTGCCAGGCAACGGTGATGCCCAGAATGCCGCCGCCGATCACCAGGAGGTCGTACGTAGCCTTGTTCAGCTGGTCCCGGGTCTCGGCGCGGCTCGGGTTCGAACCGGCAGCCGGGTGCGTCCCGAGGGCCGGGACGCTCTGCAGGGTGCTCATGTTGATTACTCCTCGTCCTCGATCCAGCCCATGGTCCGCTCGACGGCCTTGAGCCAGTTCTTGTACTCGCGGTCACGCGTGGCCGCGTCCATCCGGGGGGTCCACTCGGCGGCCCGGCGCCAGTTGGCGCGCAGGGCGGCGGTGTCCGGCCAGAAGCCGACGGCCAGGCCGGCGGCGTAGGCCGCGCCGAGGCAGGTGGTCTCGGCGACCATCGGGCGCACCACGGGGGCGTCCAGGAAGTCCGAGAGGGTCTGCATCAGCAGGTTGTTGGAGGTCATGCCGCCGTCGACCTTGAGGGAGGTCAGCTCGACGCCGGAGTCCTTGGTCATGGCGTCGGTGATCTCGCGGGTCTGCCAGGCGGTGGCCTCCAGCACGGCGCGGGCGATGTGCGCCTTGGTGACGTAGCGGGTCAGACCGGCGATGACGCCGCGCGCGTCGGCGCGCCAGTAGGGGGCGAAGAGGCCGGAGAAGGCGGGCACGAAGTACGCGCCGCCGTTGTCGTCGACCGAGCTGGCGAGCGTCTCGATCTCCGCCGCGCTCTTGATCAGGCCCATCTGGTCGCGCATCCACTGCACCAGCGAGCCGGTGACGGCGATGGAGCCCTCAAGGGCGTAGACGGGCTTCTCGGTGCCGATGCGGTAGCCGACGGTCGTCAGCAGCCCGTTGTAGGAGTTGACGGGCTCGTGGCCGGTGTTCATCAGCATGAACGTGCCGGTGCCGTAGGTGGACTTGGCCTCGCCCTCGGAGAAGCAGGTCTGGCCGAACAGGGCGGCCTGCTGGTCGCCGAGCGCGGAGGCCACCGGCACGCCGTCCAGCGCGCCGCCCTTGGCGGTGCCGTACACCTCGGCGGAGGAGCGGATCTTGGGCAGCACCTCGGCCGGGATCTGCATGGAGGAGAGGATCTTCGGGTCCCACTCCAGGCCGCGCAGGTTCATCAGCATGGTGCGGGAGGCGTTGGTGACGTCGGTGACGTGCACGCCGCCGTCGGTGCCGCCGGTGAGGTTCCAGATGACCCAGGAGTCCATGGTGCCGAAGAGGATCTCGCCGCGCTCGGCGCGCTCGCGCAGCCCCTCGACGTTGTCGAGCATCCAGCGGATCTTGGGGCCGGCGAAGTAGCTGGCCAGCGGGAGGCCGGTCTCCCGGCGGAAGCGGTCCTGGCCGACGTTGCGGCCCAGCTCCTTGCAGAGCGCGTCGGTACGGGTGTCCTGCCAGACGATGGCGTTGTGCACGGGCTCGCCGGTGGCCTTGTCCCACAGCAGCGTCGTCTCGCGCTGGTTGGTGATGCCGATGGCCTTGACGTCGGCGGCGGTGATGCCCGCCTTCTCGATGGCGCCGGCCACCACGTACTGGACGTTCTCCCAGATCTCGGTGGCGTCGTGCTCCACCCATCCCGGCTTCGGGAAGATCTGCTCGTGTTCCTTCTGCTCGACGGCCACGATGCGGCCGTCCCGGTCGAAGACGATGCAGCGGCTGGAGGTGGTGCCCTGGTCGATCGCGGCGATGAACGGGCCGGTGGTGTGTGCGTCGGTCACGGTGTGCTCCTGGAAGTTCTGTGGTCTCGGCGGGGGGCTCAGGCGAAGGCGAGCTGGTAGATGCCTCCGGCGAGGGCGCCGCCGAGCAGCGGGCCGACGACGGGGATCCAGGCGTAGCCCCAATCGGAGCCGCCCTTGTTCGGCAGCGGCAGCAAAGCGTGCACGATGCGGGGGCCGAGGTCACGTACCGGGTTGATGGCGTAGCCGGTCGGGCCGCCCAGCGAGAGGCCGATGCTGGTCACGACGAGAGCGGTGATGAGCACGCCGGTCCCGGAGACGCCCAGGCCCTTGGTGAGGCCCTGGGTGAGGATCGCGAGGACGAGCACGGTGGTGGCGATGATCTCGGTGGCGAGGTTCTGTACGGCGTTGCGGACCTCGGGGCCGGTGGAGAAGATCCCGAGCACCGGGCCGGCCTTGGGGGCGACCTTCTTGTCGACCATGCCCTCCTGGCCGTTGTGCTCGGCCAGGACCTCGGGGTCGGTGAGGTGGGCCTTGAAGAGGCCGTAGTAGGTGATCCACATCAGCACCGCGCCGATCAGGGCGCCGAGGATCTGGGAACCGAAGTAGAGCGGTACGTCGCTCCACTTGGTCGTGCCTTCGATGGCCAGGCCGACCGTGACGGCCGGGTTCAGGTGGGCGCCGGACCGCTGGGCGATGTACGCGCCGGTCAGAACGGCGAAACCCCAGCCGAAGGCGACGGCGACCCAGCCGGCTTCGAAAGCCTTCGAGCGCTTGAGGGTGACAGCGGCGCAGACGCCGCCACCGAGCAGAACCAGCACGGCGGTGCCGATGGTCTCGCCAGTGAAGATATCGGAGCTGGACACCAGTGACTCCTTTGTCCTTCGTCCAGATGGACACCGAGAAACGCCGTACCCCGGGTCCCTCCGGTGGTCCGCGCCCTCGGTGAGGGCGGTGGGTCGGCCCGCGGCAATGTCCACCATAGCGAATATTGTCGTTAGGTGTTCGACAATGCCGACCGACGAACGGCAGTTTTGTCCACTGCTAAGTGCCCGTCAAGAGTCATGTGACCGAAAACTCCCGGCCAAACGGGCGTAACTTTTCGGTCGTACGGGCGTCCCCTGGCGCGCCGGACGCCTCAGAAGCGGCCCCCGCGCCGAAACTCGCCGCTCAGAAGCGGCCCCCGCGCCGGAACCCGCGCCCCATAGGCGGCCCCCGCCCCATAGGCAGCCCGTGCCCCCGGGAGCGGCCCCGTGGCTCAGAAGCGGCCCGCCCCGAGATCACGCGAGACGGCGCGGGCGCAGTCCCGTACGGCCGCGACCAACTGCGCCCGCAGCTCGCCGTCCTCGCACACCCGCTCCACCGCGCCCGTGATGCCGACCGCGCCCACCGGCGTCCGCCGCCGGTCGTGGATGGGCGCCGCCACCGACGCGACGCCCTCCCAGGTCTCCTCCACGTCCGAGGCCCAGCCGCGGGCCCGGGTGAGGTCCAGCACCCCCTCGAAGCCGCCGAGGTCGGTGACCGTCCGCGAGGTGAACGCCTCCCGCTCCGCCTCGATCGCCTCGCTGTGCGCCACCGGGTCGTACGCGGCGACCACCTTGCCCAGCGCCGTGCTGTGCAGCGGCTGCATCGCGCCCACCTCCAGCACCTGGCGGCTGTCGTCGGGCCGGAAGACGTGGTGGACGATCAGCACGCCCTGCTGGTGCAGCACGCCCAGATAGACGCTCTCGCCGCTGGCGCGCGCCAGGTCGTCCGTCCACACCAGGGCGCGGGCGCGCAGCTCGTGCACATCGAGGAAGCTGTTGCCCAGCCGCAGCAGCTCCGCGCCGAGCTGGTAGCGGCCCGAGACGGGGTCCTGCTCGACGAAACCCTCCTGCTGCAGAGTGCGCAGAATGCCGTGGGCGGTCCCCTTGGCGAGCCCCAGCGACGACGCCACGTCCGACAGGCCCAGGCGCCGCTCGCCGCCGGCCAGCAGCCGCAACATCGCCGCTGCCCGCTCCAGCGACTGGATGGTCCGAGCCACCGCGCAACCTCCTACACAAGCCGTTCGACAATGCTGAACACTATCGGTCGATGCCGACCCAGCGGTACCCGTCGGAAGCCGGCTCAGCATCCTCGGCATCATCGCGCCGCCGTCCAGCCGCCCTCCCCGGGCCCGTCCGCCCCCTGGGACGCCCGTACCGCCCCTTGTGCCGCCCGCTACCCTGGCCGGGTGCGCCATCCACCGGAAGGCGCAAAGCCGACAGCCGTCGCAACCCTGGGAGCAGTTCCATGGCCGTGAAACCGCCGTCTTCCGCAAGCGCAGCCCGAGCAGCCGGACTCCGTGAGGCTCTCGCCTCGCGCGTGGTGGTGGCGGACGGGGCGATGGGCACCATGCTCCAGGCGCAGGACCCCAGCCTGGAGGACTTCCAGAACCTCGAAGGCTGCAACGAGATCCTGAACATCACCCGCCCGGACATCGTCCGATCGGTGCACCAGGAGTACTTCTCCGTCGGCGTCGACTGCGTCGAGACCAACACCTTCGGCGCCAACCTCGCCGCACTCGGCGAATACGACATCCCCGAGCGCATCTTCGAACTCTCCGAGGCCGGCGCGCGCATCGCCCGCGAGGTCGCCGACGAGTTCGCCGCCGACGGCCGCCCCCGCTGGGTGCTCGGCTCCGTCGGCCCCGGCACCAAACTGCCGACGCTCGGCCACGCCCCGTACCCCGCGCTCCGCGACGCCTACCAGCGCAACGTCGAGGGCCTGATCGCCGGCGGCGCGGACGCCATCCTGGTGGAGACCACCCAGGACCTGCTCCAGACCAAGGCCTCCGTGATCGGCGCCCGCCGCGCGCTGGCCGCCGCCGGCGCCGACCTGCCGCTGCTCGTCCAGGTGACCGTCGAGACCACCGGCACCATGCTGCTCGGCTCCGAGATCGGCGCGGCCCTCACCGCCCTGGAACCCCTCGGCATCGACATGATCGGCCTGAACTGCGCCACCGGCCCCGCCGAGATGAGCGAGCACCTGCGCTACCTCTCCCGGCACGCCCGTACGCGCGTCTCCGCCATGCCCAACGCGGGCCTGCCGGTGCTCGGCAAGGACGGCGCGCACTACCCGCTCTCCCCGGGCGAGCTGGCCGACGCCCACGAGACGTTCGTCCGCGAGTACGGGCTGTCGCTGGTCGGCGGGTGCTGCGGCACCACCCCCGAGCACCTGCGCCAGGTCGTCGAGCGGGTCCGCGGCATGGAGCCCACCGCCCGCACCCCGCGCCCCGAACCGGGCGCCGCCTCCCTCTACCAGACCGTGCCGTTCCGCCAGGACACCGCGTACCTCGCCATCGGCGAGCGCACCAACGCCAACGGCTCGAAGAAGTTCCGCGAGGCCATGCTCGCCGAGCGCTGGGACGACTGCGTGGAGATGGCCCGCGACCAGATCCGCGAGGGCGCGCACCTCCTCGACCTCTGCGTGGACTACGTCGGCCGCGACGGCGTCGCCGACATGTCGGAGATCGCCGGCCGGTTCGCCACCGCCTCCACCCTGCCCATCGTCCTGGACTCCACCGAGCCCGCCGTGCTCCAGGCCGGCCTGGAGAAGCTCGGCGGCCGGGCCGTCATCAACTCCGTCAACTACGAGGACGGCGACGGCCCCGAGTCCCGCTTCGCCCGGATCACCACCCTGGCCGCCGAGCACGGCGCCGCCCTCATCGCCCTGACCATCGACGAGAAGGGCCAGGCGCGCACCCCCGAGGACAAGGTCGCCGTCGCGGAACGCCTCATCGCCGACCTCACCGGCAACTGGGGCATCCTGGAGCCGGACATCCTCATCGACTGCCTGACCTTCACCATCTGCACCGGCCAGGAGGAGTCCCGCAAGGACGGCATCGCCACCATCGAGGCGATCCGCGAACTCAAGCGCCGCCACCCCGACGTACAGACCACCCTCGGCCTGTCCAACATCTCCTTCGGCCTCAACCCGGCCGCCCGGATGGTCCTCAACTCCGTCTTCCTCGACGAGTGCGTCAAGGCCGGCCTCGACTCGGCGATCGTGCACGCCTCCAAGATCCTGCCGATCGCCCGCCTCGACGACGAGCAGCGCGAGGTGGCCCTCGACCTGATCTACGACCGGCGCCGCCCCGCCGTGGGCGACACGCCCGCCTACGACCCCCTCCAGCGCTTCCTGGAGCTCTTCGAGGGCGTCGACACCAAGTCGATGAAGGCCGGCAAGGCCGAGGAACTGCTCGCCCTGCCGCTGGAGGAGCGGCTTCAGCGGCGCATCATCGACGGCGAGAAGAACGGCCTGGCCGCCGACCTCGACGAGGCGCTCGCCGACCGCCCGGCCCTCGACATCGTCAACGACACCCTGCTGGCCGGCATGAAGGTCGTCGGCGAACTCTTCGGCTCCGGGCAGATGCAGCTCCCGTTCGTCCTGCAGTCCGCCGAGGTCATGAAGACGGCCGTCGCCTACCTCGAACCCCACATGGAGAAGTCCGACGACGAGGGCAAGGGCACCATCGTGCTGGCCACCGTCCGCGGCGACGTCCACGACATCGGCAAGAACCTCGTCGACATCATCCTGTCCAACAACGGCTACAACGTCGTCAACCTCGGCATCAAACAGCCCGTCTCCGCGATCCTGGAGGCCGCCGAGGAGCACCGGGCCGACGTCATCGGCATGTCCGGGCTGCTGGTCAAATCCACGGTGATCATGAAGGAGAACCTGGAGGAGCTCAACCAGCGCAACATGGCCGCCGACTTCCCCGTCATCCTCGGCGGCGCCGCGCTCACCCGCGCCTACGTCGAACAGGACCTGCACGAGATCTACGAGGGCGAGGTCCGCTACGCCCGCGACGCCTTCGAGGGGCTGCGGCTGATGGACGCCCTCATCGCCGTCAAGCGCGGCGTGCCCGGCGCCACCCTCCCCGAACTCAAGCAGCGCCGCGTGCCCCAGCGCGAGACGCCCCTCCCGGACGCCCCGGAGGAGACCGACGAGGGGCCCGTACGCTCCGACACCGCCACCGACAACCCCGTACCCGCCCCGCCCTTCTGGGGCACCCGGGTCATCAAGGGCATCGGCCTCAAGGACTATGCGTCCTGGCTGGACGAGGGCGCCCTGTTCAAGGGCCAATGGGGCCTCAAGCAGGCCCGTACGGGCGACGGGCCCAGCTACGAGGAGCTGGTGGAGAGCGAGGGCCGGCCCCGGCTGCGCGGCTGGCTGGACAAGCTGCACACCGACAACCTCCTGGAAGCCGCCGTCGTCTACGGCTACTTCCCGTGCGTCTCCAAGGGCGACGACCTGATCGTCCTGCACGAGGACGGCTCCGAACGCACCCGCTTCACCTTCCCGCGCCAGCGCCGCGGCCGCCGCCTGTGCCTCGCCGACTTCTTCCGGCCGCAGGAGTCGGGCGAGACGGACGTGGTGGGCTTCCAGGTCGTCACCGTCGGCTCGAAGATCGGCGAGGCCACCGCCGAGCTCTTCGGCGCCAACGCCTACCGCGACTACCTGGAGCTGCACGGCCTGTCCGTACAGCTCGCCGAGGCCCTCGCCGAGTACTGGCACGCACGGGTACGCGCCGAGCTCGGCTTCGGCGGCGAGGACCCCGCCGACGTCGAGGACATGTTCGCCCTCAAGTACCGCGGAGCGCGCTTCTCGCTGGGCTACGGGGCCTGCCCCGACCTGGAGGACCGCGCGAAGATCGCCGAGCTGCTGGAGCCCGAGCGAATCGGTGTGCTGCTCTCGGAGGAGTTCCAGCTCCACCCCGAGCAGTCCACGGACGCCATCGTCATCCACCACCCCCAGGCCAAGTACTTCAACGCCCGCTGACCGCCCCGGGCGGCCCGGAGAAGAGCCCTCCGCGCACCGCCCCGGGCGGCCCGGAGAGGATCCCCCGCGCACCGCCCCGGGCGGCCCGGAGAGGACCGTCCGCGCACCGCCCCGGGCGGCCCGGAAAAGATCCCCCGCGCACCGCGCCCGCCCGACGTACACTTGTCGGTCCGGTAAAGGCCGGTCGTCTTCCCCCTCGGGGGCGGCGACCGGCCTTCGCGTCCCTTCTGTGAGGTGTGTGCGGATGACCAGCAGCATTCCCGCCGTCGACACCCGTACGGCCGACGAATCCACCCTGCAGGCCGTGCTGCTCGACATGGACGGCACCCTGGTCGACACCGAGGGCTTCTGGTGGGACGTGGAGGTCGCGGTCTTCGCGGAGCTCGGGCACACGCTCCTCGACGAGTACCGCGAGGTCGTCGTCGGCGGGCCGATGACGCGCAGCGCCGCGTACCTGATCCAGGCCACCGGCGCCCGGATCGCCCTCGCCGAGCTGAGCGTGCTGCTGAACGCGCGGTTCGCCGAGACGATCGGCGGCGGGGTGCCGCTGATGCCCGGCGCGCGGCGGCTGCTGACGGAGCTGGCCGCCCACCGGGTGCCGACCGCGCTGGTCTCCGCCTCGCACCGGCAGATCATCGACCGGGTGCTGGCCACCCTCGGGTCGGAGAACTTCACGCTGACCGTCGCCGGGGACGAGCTGGAGCGCACGAAGCCGCACCCGGACCCGTATCTGCTCGCCGCCGCCCGGCTCGGCGTGGACCCCGCCCGGTGCGCCGTGATCGAGGACACCGCCACGGGCGTGGCGGCGGCGGAGGCGGCCGGCTGCCGCGTCGTGGCCGTGCCCTCGCTGGCGCCGATCCCCGCCGCGGCCGGGCGCAGCGTCGTCGGATCGCTGGAGGAAGTCGACCTCGCTTATCTCCGGTCGCTGATTACAGCAATGCACTGATCCGGTACCGAGCGTGGGCCGGGTAATGCGCTGGGGAACGCTCGGCGCAGGACCGCTTATTTTCCGTGACGAATAGCCCGTCCGAATTGCGTGACGGTTCAACCCCTTCGGGGGAGTGAGTTTTATCACGGGCGGCGGCGTCGACAGGGTGGGTGGAGATCGTCGCGGCACCCCCGCAAACCGGTCATGGCGCACCCTTGTGTCCCGATTGATCATCTCGCGTACGAATCGTTCCGGCGTCCGGATATCGGTGAATGGCCGCCCGTTATCGGGGCGTGATATCACGTCAACTCGGCCCCGTTCCAAAGATGCTGGCCGCGCGCACTAATGTCGTCGCGAGAACTTCACCACTGACCCTGTGGCCAGCGCACCCGACGTCGGTATGGTCCCGGGATCGATCGCAGGGAGAGCCCCGACAATGAACCGCAAGACGCTGGTGCTGCCGACCGTGGCGGGCCTCTTGGCCCCTGTGCTCGTCGCCTGTGGCGGGTCCGGCGGCGCCGGCAAGGATGGTGGGGCCATCGTCATCGGCAGCACGGACCGGTTCGAGCTGTCGAAGGACACCCCCGCCCCCTTCGACCCCGCCGAGGTCTACGACATCGCCGGTCTGACCGTGCTGCGCAGCACCTTCCAGACGCTGCTGCGGCTGCCCCGCTCCGGTACCACCCCGGTCCCCGACGCCGCCGAGAAGTGCGGGTTCGCCGACCGCAAGAACGAGCAGTTCCGCTGCACGATGCGCGAGGGCCTGAAATTCTCCAACGGTCACGACCTGACCGCCAAGGACGTGAAATTCTCCATCGACCGCGTCCGCAACATCAACTTCAAGAACGGCCCCGCCTCGCTGTTCGACAACGTCGACCGGGTGGAGACGCCCAGCGACAGCGAGGTCGTCTTCCACCTCAAGACCCCCGACGCGACGTTCGCCCAGAAGATCTCCACCCCCGCCGGCGGCATCGTCGACAGCGAGGTCTACGACCCCAAGAAGGTCCGCGAGGGCTACGACATCGTCGGCTCCGGCCCGTACACGCTGAAGGCCGAGGAGGCGGACGGCCGGGTCGCCAAGGTCGTCTTCTCGAAGAACCCGAACTACAAGGGCGGCCTCAAGCTCCAGAACAACAAGGCCGAGATGCGCTTCTTCGAGAGCTCCACCTCGATGGAGAAGGCGCTCAAGGCAGGCGACATCGACGTCATGAACCGCTCGATGTCGCCCGAGCAGATCACCCGGCTGCGCGCCTCCACGTCCAAGGACATCAACATCGTCGAGTCGCCGGGACAGGAGATCAGCTTCCTGGCCTTCAACACCAACGACCCGTCGGTGAAGAACAAGGCCGTACGCCAGGCGATGGCGCAGGTCATCGACCGGCAGGCGCTGACCCGCGACGACTACGGCCGCACCACCACGCCGCTGTACTCGCTGGTGCCCAGCGGCATCACCAGCCACCAGAACTCCTTCTCCAACAAGTACGGGACCACCCCCAGCGTCGACAAGGCGCGCTCCATCCTCCAGGCCGCGAACATCACCACCCCGGTGCCGATCACCCTCACCTACACCACGGACCACTACGGTGAGGCGACCGCCAAGGAGTTCAAGGGGCTCCAGGACCAGCTCAACGGCAGCAAGCTCTTCGACGTGAAGATCCAGGGCGTCGAGTGGTCCAAGTTCCGCCCCGCGAGCATCAACGGCGAGTACAGCGTCTACGGCATGGGCTGGTTCCCCGACTTCCCGGACCCCGACAACTTCATCGCGCCGTTCTTCGGTGAGGGCAACTTCCTCAAGTCCCCCTACCGGAACAAGAAGATCACCGACAAGCTCATCCCGGAGACCCGCGAGGAGCGCCGGCGCGACGAGGCGGCCACGCTCTTCCAGCAGGCCCAGGACATCGTCGCCGACGACGTGCCGATCCTGCCGCTGTGGCAGGGCAAGCAGTACGTGGCCGCGCGCGAGAACATCACCGGCGTGGAGTGGGCGCTCAACTCCTCCTCCCAGATCCAGCCCTGGGAACTCGGCCACGGCGTCTGAGTCCGAGCCACCGCAGGAGGGACCGGGCCGCCACCGGCCCGGGCCTCCGCGAGAAAAACGGCCGGCGGCCCGCTTGTGAGAGCGGGCCGCCGGCCATCGCGCTGTTCTCCGCCGCCGCGGGCCCCGCCTACTGCGAGCCGGGGCGCACCAGCCCGCTCTCGTACGCGTACACCGCGGCCTGCACCCGGTCCCGCAGGCCCAGCTTCGTCAGCACATGCCCCACATGCGTCTTGACCGTCGTCTCACTCACGAACAGATCCGCCGCGATCTCCGCGTTCGACAGGCCGCGCGCCACCAGCTTGAGCACCTCCACCTCGCGCTCGGTCAGCGTGTCCAGCGTGTCCGGGACCTTCTCCTCACCCGACGGCAGATGCCCCGCGTACTTGTCCAGCAGCCGCCGCGTGATGCTCGGCGCGAGCATCGCCTCGCCGCCCGCCACCACCCGGATCGCCTGCACCAGCTCGTCGGCCGGCGCGTCCTTCAGCAGAAAGCCGCTGGCCCCCGCGCGCAACGCCTCCACCACATACTCGTCCAGGTCAAAGGTGGTCAGCACCAGCACCTTCGCCGGACCGTCCCGGCCCGGCCCGGTGATCTGCCGGGTCGCCTCCACGCCGTCCATCCGGGGCATCCGGATGTCCATCAGCACCACATCGGGCTGCAGCGCCCGCACCTGGTCGAGCGCCTGCAAGCCGTCGCCGGCCTCGCCGACGACCGCGAGATCCTGCTCGGCCTCCAGGATCATCCGGAAACCGGTGCGCAGCAGCGGCTGGTCGTCGACCAGCAGGACGCGGATAGCCACAGGGACTCTCTCCTTCGCTAGACCTGCCCCATTCTGCCTTGCGCCCCCTGCCCCGAAGCCACAGCCCCGACCCCGACCTCGGCCCCCGCCGCGGCCTCTGCGTCGACGCCCGCCCCGGCCTCCGCGCCCGCGTCGACTCCGGTCACCGCGCCCGCGTCGAGCCCGGCCTCCGCGCCCGCGTCGGCCCCGGCCTCCGCGCCCGCGTCGACTCCGGCGTCCGTGCCCGCGCCGGACCTGGCCTCCGCGGCGGACGCCGCCCCGGCGTCGGGCACGGCCTCCTCAGCGTCGGCCGGTGCCCCGGAGCCGAACCCGGTCCCTGCGGCGGACGCCGCCCCGGCGTCCACCACCGGCAGTGGATACGGCGGCGGTGTGCCGCCGAATTCCGGGCATACCGCCTGGTGGTCGCACCAACCGCACAGCCGGCTCGGCTTCGGCCGCCAGTCGCCCGTCTCCGTGGCCAGCGCGATCGCCTCCCACAGGGCCAGCAGCTTGCGCTCCACCGCCCGCAGCTCCTCCTCGCCGGGGTCGTACGTCAGCACATCACCGCTGCCCAGATAGACGAGCTGGAGGCGGCGCGGCACCACGCCCCGCAGCCGCCACATCACCAGCGCGTAGAACTGCATCTGGAACAACGGCTCCGACCGGAACCGCGGCGCCGGGGCCTTCCCCGTCTTGTAGTCCACCAGCCGCACCTCGCCGCTCGGCGCCACATCGACCCGGTCGATGAACCCCCGCAGCGTCAGCCCCGAATCCAGGACCGTCTCCACATACAGCTCCCGGTCGGCGGGCTCCAGCCGCGTCGGGTCCTCCAGCGTGAACCACCGCTCCACCAGCCGCTCCGCGTCGCCCAGCCACCCGGCCAGCCGCTCCCCCCGCGGATCGTCCTCGAACAGCTCCGCCAGCTCCGGCCGCTTGGCCAGCAGCTTCTCCCACTCGTCCGGCACCATCGCCCGCGCGCCCGCGGCCGTACGCTCCGCCGCCGGCGCGTCGAAGAGCCGCTCCAGCACCGCGTGCACCACCGTGCCCCGCGTCGCCGCGGCACTCGGCTTCTCCGGCAGCTTGTCGATCACCCGGAAGCGGTAGAGCAGCGGGCACCGCATGAAATCGCCCGCGCGCGACGGCGACAACGCCATCGGCCGTTCGGCCGACCCGGCCCGCCGGCCGCTCGCCCCGGCCCGCGGAATCTTCTCGAAGCTGCTTCCCATGCCGCAGACCCTACGGCCCCCCACCGACAACGATCCGCATACCATCGACGGCAGACCGTCTCACACTGCATGATCGTGGAAACGCGCCAGGCCGGTGCGGGGCCGAACGCCGACGAGGGGACACCGTGGAGAACAGCGGGCAGGGCCAGTCCGGCGGGGGAGCGGGCCCCCAGGCCGAGGAGCCCAAAAAGCCCGAGGGCCGAGAACCACGCCGCCCACGCCGCCCCCGCGAACAGGGCGGCGGCATCCTCATGGGCCGCCCCTTCGGCGTACCCGTCTACGTCGCCCCGAGCTGGTTCCTCGTCGCCGCCCTCATCACCTGGGTCTTCGGCGGCCAGCTCGACCGCGTCCTGCCCGAGCTCGGCCGCGCCCGCTACCTCGTCTCCCTCTTCTTCGCCGTCGCCTTCTACGCCTCGGTCCTCGTCCACGAGCTCGCCCACACCATCGCCGCCCTCCGCTTCAAGCTCCCCGTCCGCCGCATCCAGCTCCAGTTCTTCGGCGGCGTCTCCGAGATCGAGAAGGACGCCGAGACCCCCGGCCGCGAATTCGTCCTCGCCTTCGTCGGCCCGCTCCTCTCCCTCGTCCTCGCCGGCGTCTTCTACCTCGCCATGTGGACCGTCGAGCCCGGCACCGTACCCGGCGTCCTGCTCGCCGGACTGATGATCTCCAACCTGATCGTCGCGATCTTCAACCTGCTGCCCGGCCTCCCCCTCGACGGCGGCCGCATGCTCCGCGCCGTCGTCTGGAAGATCACCGGCAACCCGATGAGCGGCACCGTCGCCGCCGCCTGGGTCGGCCGCGGCCTCGCCGTCGCCGTCCTCATCGGCCTCCCCCTGCTCACCCAGGCCGGCCACCTCGGCGACGGAAACGAGGGCTTCGGCGGCGTCGACTCCCTCACCGACGCCCTCCTCGCCGCGATCCTCGCCGCGATCATCTGGACCGGCGCCGGCAACAGCCTCCGCGTCGCCCGGCTCCGCGAACGCCTCCCCGGCCTCACCGTCCGCACCCTCACCCGCCGCGCCGTCCCCGTCGAAGCCGCCACCCCGCTCTCCGAAGCCCTCCGCCGCGCCAACGACGCCGGAGCCCGCGCCCTCGTCGTCGTCGACACCGCCGGCGCCCCCACCGCCCTCGTCCGCGAATCCGCCATCGTCGCCGTCCCCGAACACCGACGCCCCTGGGTCCCCGTCAGCGGCCTCGCCCAGGAGCTCAAGGACGGCATGCGCGTCTCCGCCGAGCTCGCCGGCGAAGAACTCCTCGACGCCCTCCGCGCCACCCCCGCCACGGAATACCTGGTCGTCGAGGAGACCGGCGAGATCTACGGCGTCCTGTCCACCTCCGACGTCGAACGCGCCTTCGTCGCCGCCATGGCCCGCCCGCAGCGCTAGCGACCCCGGACGACCCCGCCCCCGACCCCAGGTAGGCTGGTCACATGTCCGAACCGACCGGTGCCGCCCGCCGTCGCGGCCCCTTCCAGGTCGGGGACCAGGTCCAGCTCACCGACCCCAAGGGACGCCACTACACCTTCACGCTCGAAGCCGGGAAGCAGTTCCACACCCACAAGGGTGCCTTCCCCCACGACGAGCTGATCGGTGCCCCCGAGGGCAGTGTTGTCCGAACCACGGGAAACGTCGCCTACCTCGCGCTGCGCCCCCTGCTCCCCGACTACGTCCTGTCCATGCCGCGCGGCGCCGCCGTGGTCTACCCCAAGGACGCGGGGCAGATCCTGGCGATGGCCGACATCTTCCCCGGCGCCCGCGTCGTCGAGGCAGGCGTCGGCTCCGGCTCCCTGAGCACCTTCCTGCTCCGCGCCATCGGCGACCAGGGCATGCTCCACTCCTACGAGCGCCGGGCCGACTTCGCCGAGATCGCCACCCAGAACGTGCAGCGCTACTTCGGCGCACCCCACCCCGCCTGGACGCTCACCGTCGGCGACCTCCAGGACAACCTCTCCGACACCGACGTCGACCGCGTCATCCTCGACATGCTCGCCCCCTGGGAATGCCTGGAGCCCGTCTCCAAGGCCCTCGTGCCCGGCGGCATCCTCTGCGCGTACGTCGCCACCACCACCCAGCTCGCCCGCACCGTCGAGGCGATCCGCGAACACGGAACGTTCAACGAACCGTCCGCCTGGGAGACCATGGTCCGCACCTGGCACGTCGAGGGCCTGGCCGTACGCCCCGACCACCGCATGATCGGCCACACCGGGTTCCTGCTCACCGCCCGCCGCCTCGCCGACGGCGTCGAGCCCCCGCTGCGCCGCCGCCGCCCCGCCAAGGGCGCCTACGGCGACGACTACACCGGCCCCGGCAGCCAGAGCGGCTCCGCCGACCGCTGACCCCGGCACCGCCCGTACCCACTCCACCCCGGCCCCGCCGCCCGAACCCCGCGCCAGCGGAACTCGGCGGCGGGGCCGACGCGTTGAACGATCGCCGGCCACACACGCCCCGTGGTTCCCCGGCCCCGCACCGTATGGCACGATGCTGGACACCCCGACGCCACAGCTCTCACAGGAGTCACCCCGCGTGCAGCCCCCGGCAGGCACTGGGCCCTTCCCCACGCCCGGCACCGACCCCTCCCACGGCCCCACACACGCCCGTACCCGCCCCGTGCACTGGATCGCGACCGCCGCCGCACTCGCCCTCGTCATCGCCGGCGCGGCCCTCGTCCAGCCCCCGGACGCCACCGCTACCACCACCGCACCACGCCCCGGTACGCCCGCCGGCGGAGCACCCGACGCCCACGCCGCACGGTATCCGCTGGACTGCGGCCACACGGAAGTGGACGTCATGGGGAAGGGCTCGGCCGACTTCGACGGCGACGGACGACCCGAGACGGTCGCCGTGGTGCGCTGCCACGCCCAGGGCGGCACCCCGCCCAACGGCGTGTACGTCCTGACGCCGCCGGCCGCCGAGGGCGGGCGGCCCACCGTCGCCGCGACCCTCCTCGACCCCGCGCAGCGGATGAACGTCACGGACTTCCGCGTCTTCGGGGCCACCATCTCGGCGACCCTGCTCGGCTACTCCTCGAACGACGTGCCGCGTTGCTGCCCCGACAAGCGGCGCGGCGTCAAATGGCAGTGGGAGGACGGGAAGTTCGCCCTCACCGCCCTCCCCGCGCCCGGCAGCGTCTGACGCCGTACGCCCGACAGGTCACCCTGCGTGCCCGCTGGTCACACGGCGTGTTCGGCCGGTCGCCTCAGTCGGCGTCCGGCCCGTAAACCTCCACCTGGTCCGCGACCCGCCGCACATGGATGCAGTCCCCGGGGCACTCCTTCGCCGAGTCCCGCACATCGTTCAACAACGGCAGCGGCACCGGCGTCGTGGCGCCCTTCTCCTGCAGCAGCTCGTCATCGGCGCTCTTGACATACGCGAGACCGTCGATGTCGAGTTCGAAGACCTCCGGGGCGTACTGCGCGCAGATCCCGTCGCCGGTGCACAGGTCCTGATCGATCCAGACCTCAAGATCCTCGGTGCTGTCCCGGGCCTCGTCCTGCACGGTCATCTCGCCTGCCGTTCCCTGCGTGAGCGTCAAAATCTTGCGGTAAGTCGTGCCAGCCCTGACGGGTGTTGACCGACTCGACGATACAACCGCCCGCTTTCTGATGTTGTTGGGTGGGTATTCCCCTGACGTAAGGACGTGCGCAAGGGTGAAGATCGGACACACCCCGACCGGGTTTGTGATCTAGGGGTTTCAACCTGCACCGGCCCAGGTAGGGTCAGGAAGCGTCCAGCTCCCCTTGGAGGAGGTGAGGACCGTGGCAGCCCACGACGACGACATCAACCGCGGCATCCGGCCGGGGCGAGGGTCTGAGGACCCCGCCGGTCAGGTTGCCTATCTTGAGCAGGAAATCGCCGTCCTGCGGCGCAAGCTCGCCGACTCGCCGCGTCACACGAGGATTCTCGAAGAGCGGATCGTCGAGCTGCAGACCAACCTGGCCGGAGTGTCCGCTCAGAACGAGCGGCTCGCCAACACACTCCGTGAGGCCCGCGACCAGATCGTGGCCCTCAAGGAGGAGGTCGACCGGCTCGCACAGCCGCCGGCCGGCTTCGGGGTCTTCCTGCAGGCGAACGAGGACGGCACCGCCGACATCTTCACCGGCGGCCGCAAGCTCCGCGTGAACGTCAGCCCGAGCGTCGAGCTCGAAGATCTCAGGCGCGGCCAGGAGGTCATGCTCAACGAGGCGCTCAATGTGGTCGAAGCCATGGAGTTCGAAAGCGCCGGGGACATCGTCACCCTCAAGGAAATCCTTGAAGACGGCGAGCGCGCCCTGGTCATCGGGCACACCGACGAGGAGCGGGTGGTGAGGCTCGCCGAGCCGCTGCTGGACATCACCATCCGACCCGGCGACGCACTGCTGCTCGAACCCCGATCCGGCTACGTCTACGAAGTCATCCCGAAGAGCGAGGTCGAAGAACTCGTCCTCGAAGAGGTCCCGGACATCGACTACACGAAGATCGGCGGCCTGGGCAACCAGATCGAACTGATCCGCGACGCGGTCGAGCTCCCCTATCTCTACCCCGACCTCTTCAAAGAGCACGAACTCCGGCCCCCCAAGGGCGTCCTGCTCTACGGCCCGCCCGGCTGCGGCAAGACACTCATCGCCAAGGCCGTCGCCAACTCCCTCGCCAAGAAAGTCGCCGAAGTCACCGGCAAGCCCGCGGGGAAGAGCTTCTTCCTCAACATCAAGGGCCCCGAACTGCTCAACAAGTACGTCGGCGAAACCGAGCGGCACATCCGCCTCGTCTTCCAGCGAGCCAGGGAGAAGGCCAGCGAAGGCACCCCCGTCATCATCTTCTTCGACGAGATGGAGTCGCTCTTCCGCACCCGCGGCTCCGGCGTCAGCTCGGACGTCGAGAACACCATCGTCCCGCAGCTCCTCGCCGAGATCGACGGCGTCGAAGGGCTGGAGAACGTCATCGTCATCGGCGCCTCCAACCGCGAAGACATGATCGACCCCGCCATCCTGCGCCCCGGCCGACTCGACGTGAAGATCAAGATCGAGCGCCCCGACGCCGAGGCCGCCAAGGACATCTTCTCGAAGTACCTGACCCCGACCCTGCCGATCCACACGGACGACCTGGCCGAACACAGCGGCTCCGGCGCCTCCGCGGTCTCCGGCATGATCCAGTCGGTCGTCGAGCAGATGTACGCGGAATCCGAGGAGAACCGCTTCCTGGAGGTCACCTACGCCAACGGCGACAAGGAAGTCCTCTACTTCAAGGACTTCAACTCCGGAGCGATGATCCAGAACATCGTCGACCGTGCCAAGAAAATGGCGATCAAGGCATTCCTCGACCACAACCAGAAGGGCATCCGCGTCGCCCACCTGCTCGCCGCCTGCGTCGACGAGTTCAAGGAGAACGAGGACCTGCCCAACACCACCAACCCGGACGACTGGGCCCGCATCTCCGGCAAGAAGGGCGAGCGGATCGTCTTCATCCGCACCCTCGTCACCGGAAAGCAGGGCGCCGACACCGGCCGCTCCATCGACACAGTGGCCAATACCGGCCAGTACCTGTAACACCACCGTCCGGCTGCGGATGTCCTGCACGGGGCGTCCGCGGCCGGACGTATTTTTCGGCTCAACCAAAACCGCCCCATACCCACGGACACCGACGCACCCCACAGCGGTTCCGCGACATAATCCAACCCACCCCAACGAACCGCACCGAACGTCAACCCAGCGACCGCAGCGAAAACCGGACGCCCGCCCCAAGGGCCCGACCCGAGCAAAGACTGTAATGATCTCCCCACCGCCGCAAAGCCGTTCTAGGCTCTTCGGTACCGCCGCGAAGCGCAGTGGGGGATCGGGACCGCACACGGACCGGAAGCGCAGCGGTACTTGAGCGCCTACCCCATCCGGGGGCGCCGCCGGGCAAGGAGGGCCGCATGACCGTACGGCGAGTAATGGGCATCGAGACGGAGTACGGGATCTCCGTCCCCGGCCACCCGAACGCCAATGCCATGCTCACCTCGTCCCAGGTCGTCAACGCCTACGCGGCGGCGATGCACCGGGCGCGACGAGCCCGCTGGGACTTCGAGGAGGAGAACCCGCTGCGCGACGCCCGCGGCTTCGACCTCGCTCGCGAATCCGCCGACTCCAGCCAGCTCACCGACGAGGACATCGGCCTGGCCAACGTCATCCTCACCAACGGCGCACGACTCTACGTCGACCACGCCCACCCCGAATACAGCTCCCCCGAGGTCACCAACCCCCGCGACGCCGTCCTCTGGGACAAGGCCGGCGAACGCATCATGGCCGAAGCCGCCGAACGCGCCGCCGGCCTCCCCGGCGCCCAGCCCATCCACCTCTACAAGAACAACACCGACAACAAAGGCGCCTCCTACGGCACCCACGAGAACTACCTCATGAAACGGGACACCCCGTTCTCCGACATCGTGCGCCACCTCACCCCGTTCTTCGTCTCGCGCCAGGTCGTCACCGGCGCCGGCCGCGTCGGCATCGGCCAGGACGGCCACGAACAGGGCTTCCAGCTCAGCCAGCGCGCCGACTACTTCGAAGTCGAGGTCGGCCTGGAAACCACCCTCAAACGGCCCATCATCAACACCCGCGACGAACCCCACGCCGACGCCGAGCGCTACCGCCGCCTCCACGTCATCATCGGCGACGCCAACCTCTCCGAGATCTCCACCTACCTCAAACTCGGCACCACCGCACTGGTCCTCTCGATGATCGAAGACGGCTTCATCGCCGCCGACCTCGCCGTCGACCAGCCCGTACGCACCCTCCACCAGGTCTCCCACGACACCTCTCTGCAACACCTGATCACGCTGCGCAACGGCCGTACGCTCACCGCCGTACAGCTCCAAATGGAGTACTTCGAGCTGGCCCGCAAGTACGTGGAGGACCGCTACGGCGTCGACGCCGACGAGCAGACCCGCGACGTCCTCACCCGCTGGGAGGACGTGCTGAACCGGCTGGAGCACGACCCCATGAGCCTCGCCGGCGAGCTGGACTGGGTCGCCAAGCGCGAACTCCTGGAGGGCTACCGCCGCCGCGACGGCCTCGACTGGGACGCCGCCCGGCTCCAGCTCGTGGACCTCCAGTACGCGGACGTACGCCCCGACAAGGGCCTCTACAACCGCCTCGCGGCCCGCGGCCGGATGAAGCGGCTCCTGGACGAGGGCGACGTCGAGAAGGCCCGTACGAAGCCGCCCGAGGACACCCGCGCGTACTTCCGCGGCCGCTGCCTGGAGCAGTACGCCGACGACGTGGCCGCGGCCTCCTGGGACTCGGTCATCTTCGACCTCCCCGGCCGCGACTCCCTCCAGCGCGTCCCCACCCTGGAACCGCTGCGCGGCACCCGCAACCACGTCAAGGAGCTCCTGGACCGCTGCCGCACGGCGGAGGACCTGGTGCGCGTACTGTCCGGGGGCTGAACCAGGGGACGAACCGGGGCTGAAAGGCCCGGCGCGTGGGAATCATAGAGGCGGTTCCCGGACGTTGGGGAAGTAAAAGGGCCAATGTCGGACCCTGCTTGTAGGGTCTGATCAAGTGCATCGAACCGAGCGGGGTGAGGTAGATGGCGACCAAGGACACCGGCGGCGGACAGCAGAAGGCGACGCGCTCCACCGAGGAGGTCGAGGAGCAGGCGCAGGACGCGCAGGCCGCGGAAGACCTCAAGGAGCGCCAGGAGAAGCTCAGCGACGACGTGGACTCCGTCCTGGACGAAATCGACGACGTCCTTGAGGAGAATGCCGAGGACTTCGTGCGCTCGTTCGTTCAGAAGGGTGGAGAGTGATTTCACCTTTGAATCCAAGGCTTGAGGGGGAGCCGGGGAGTGTCTGAAGAGCAGGGGGAGAAGCGCTGCTCGCGGTGCAAGGAGCACCGGCCGCGGGCAGCCTTCGCGGCCAACAAGTATCTGCGTGATCTGTCTCGCGGCTCCAGCAGTGCATGTGGATCACTGCCATCAGACGGGTAGGGTCCGTGGCGTACTGTGCTTCAACTGCAATTCGGCCATCGGCAAGTTGGGAGACGATCCCGGCACCTTGCGTCGGGCCATCGCATACCTGGAAGGAAACGCGTGGAAGCCAACACTCGTAGCTCAGGGCGTCTACCGGCTGCCTTCCTGACGCCCGGCTCGTCCTCGTTCCTGGACTTTCTGACCGAGCACTCTCCGGAGCTGCTGCCAGGGAATCGGGAGGTGCCGTCGGTGCAGGGGGCGGTGGAGCTGCCGCATGGGACGACCATTGTCGGGGTGACGTTCGAGGGCGGCGTGGTGCTCGCCGGGGACCGGCGGGCGACGATGGGCAATATCATCGCGCAGCGGGATGTGCAGAAGGTGTTCCCGGCCGATGAGTACTCGGCCGTCGGTATCGCCGGTACGGCCGGGCTGGCCGTGGAGATGGTGAAGCTGTTCCAGCTTGAGCTGGAGCATTTCGAGAAGGTGGAGGGGGCCACGCTCTCGCTGGAGGGCAAGGCCAACCGCCTGTCGACCATGATCCGCAGCAATCTCGGGATGGCCCTGCAGGGGCTCGCCGTGGTGCCGCTCTTCGCGGGGTGGGACGTGGGGCGGGGGAAGGGTCGGATCTTCTCCTATGACGTCACCGGCGGGCGCTCGGAGGAGTTCGGGTTCGCGGCCATCGGTTCCGGTTCGGTGTTCGCGCGCGGGGCGCTGAAGAAGCTCTACCGCGAGAACCTGACGGAGAGTCAGGCCATTACGCTCGTGACCCAGGCGCTGTACGACGCCGCCGACGACGACTCGGCGACCGGTGGGCCGGATCTGGCGCGCCGTATCTATCCCGTGCTCACCGTGATCTCCGATGAGGGGTTCCGGAGGCTGACGGAGGAGGAGGCGTCGGAGGCCGTCCGCGCGATCCACGAGCGGCGGCTCCAGGAGCCGGACGGCCCGCGGGCCGAGTTGCTCTAGCCCCGCGGACCTGCCGGAATGTTCCCCAGCCGCCGCTGGGCGGTACCCCAGCCACTGACAGAAAGGGACGGATAGCCGGTGTCGACGCCGTTCTATGTCTCACCCCAGCAGGCCATGGCCGACCGCGCCGAGTACGCCCGCAAGGGCATCGCGCGCGGCCGAAGCGTCGTCGTGCTTCAGTACACCGACGGCATCGTCTTCGTCGCCGAGAACCCGTCCCGTGCGCTGCACAAGGTCAGCGAGATCTATGACCGGATCGCTTTCGCCGCGGTCGGCAAGTACAACGAATTCGAGAATCTGCGGATCGCGGGTGTGCGCTACGCGGATCTGCGTGGTTATACCTACGACCGGCATGATGTGACGGCTCGCGGGCTGGCCAATGTCTATGCCCAGGCGCTGGGCACGATTTTCTCCAGTGCGGCGGAGAAGCCGTATGAGGTGGAGCTGATTGTCGCGGAGGCCGGGGAGGGCCCCGAGGATGATCAGATCTACCGGCTGCCGCATGATGGTTCGATCGTGGACGAGCATGGTTCGGTGGCGGTCGGTGGCAATGCCGATCAGATCAGCAGCTATCTCGATCAGCGGCATGTGGACGGTATGACGCTCGGCGAGGCGCTGAAGCTCGCCGTCGAGTCGTTGTCCCGGGACAACAACGGCGGGGAGCGCACGCTGACCGCCGAGCAGTTGGAAGTGGCGATCTTGGATCGTACGCGGCCGCAGCAGCGGAAGTTCAAGCGGTTGCTGGGGAGTCAGCTCACGCGGCTGCTGGCGGATGGCGACGCGGGCGCGGTGGCGGCCGAGGACTCTTCGGAGCCGGGGTCGGCGAGCTCGGATTCGGGCTCGGATTCCGGGTCGGGCTCGGACGCCGGGGAGTAGCCGGCGGCCCTTCGTTCGTGGTTCTTCGCGCCCGTGGCGGGCTGTTGTCCGCCGCGGGCGCGCCGCGTTTCGGGGGCGGCCTTCACCTGTCCGCGGGGGGCGGGGCCGTGGAGTCGCGTACGACCAGTTCGCCGGGGAGCTCGGTGGGTTCGGGGGCGCGGCCGTCGAGTACGGCGATGAGGGCCCGTATGCCGGCTTCGCCGACGGCGGCGGCCGGCAGCCGTACGGTCGTCAGTTCCGGTTCGAGGGCGGTGGCGAGTGAGAGGTCGTCGAAGCCGGTGATCGAGAGGTCGTCGGGGACGCGCAGTCCGAGACGTCGGGCGGCTTTGCAGGCGCCCGCGGCGATGAGGTCGTCGTCGCAGACCAGGGCGGTGGGGCGGGGGCCTGGTCCGCTGAGGGCGCGTTCGGCGGCGGCGCGGCCTTCGGTGACGCCGAGGGCGGTGGGTTCGGTGCGCAGGGTGGCGTCGGGGGCCTGGTGGACCGCGGTGGCGAGTGCTTCGGCTCGTACGTGGAAGGTCCATGAGTCGATGCCGGCGGCTATGTGGGCGAAGCGGCGGTGGCCGAGGGCGAGCAGGTGTTCCGCGGTGCGGCGCATGCCGTCGGCGATGTCGAGGTTGACGGTGGCGGCGGCGTCGGAGCGCAGGGGGTCGCTGTCGAGCATGACGAGGGGGAGTCCGCCGCCGCGGAGGGTGGCGAGGGCGTTCGCGGCCATGGAGGAGGCGATGATTCCGTCGACGGCGGCGCGTGCGGAGTCGAAGGGGTCGCGGGCGGGGCCGATGCCGTCGGGGGAGGGGTAGAGGACGACGCCGACGCTGTGTTCGGCGGCGGCGTGGGCGGCTCCGGCGTGGACGCGGGCGAAGAACTCGTTGGTGAGGGCGGGGACGACGAGGAGGGCGGTTCTGGTGCGGCCGAGGCGGAGGTTGCGGGCGGCGAGGTTGGGGCGGTAGCCGAGTTCGCGGGCCAAGGCGCGTACGGAGTCGGCGGTGCGTTCGGAGACGCGGCCGCGCCATTTGTCGCCGAGGACGAGGGAGACGGTGGCCTGGGAGACGCCGGCGGCGCGGGCCACGTCGCGGCTGGTGGTGCGGTCGGCGGTGGGCCGGTGGGCCGGGGTGGTGGGTTCGGTTGTCGGGTCGCCGTGTCCGTGTGGTGTGCCGCCCTCGGCTGTCACGTCGCCGCTCCTTCGTTCCCCGTTCGGTGCGGTGGTGAGCTTATCGGGGGTGGACCGGGGGTTGTTGGCCGTGATAGGTGTGACCCCGAACGTTATACGTAACACCTCGGGCGTGGTCAGGGGTCGTGAAGGGGCGGGCGATGGCGGCGGGCTATGGGGATCTGTTGCGGACGCGGCACGCGGCGCGGTTGTTGTGCGGGACGCTGCTGGGGCGGCTGCCCAATGCCACCGCCACGCTGGCGATCGTGCTCTTCGCGCGTGCGGAGGGCGGTGGATACGGGCTGGCGGGGGCGCTGACGGCGGTCTACGGGGTGGGGAACGCGGTCGGTCAGCCGCTGCTCGGCCGGGCCGTGGATCTCTACGGGCAGCCGAGGGTGATGCTGCCGGCGTCGGTGCTGTCCGCGCTGTCGGTGGCGCTCTTCACGGTCTGCGGGCTGAGTCCGCTGCCGGTGGTGTTCGCCGCGATGCTGCTGGCGGGGTTCTTCACGCCGCCGCTGGAAGGGGGGCTGCGGGCGCTGTGGCCGAGCGTGCTGGGGCGCGAGGACCGTATCCACGCCGCGTACGCGCTCGACGCGGTGGCGCAGGAGGTGATGTTCGCGGTCGGTCCGCTGCTGGTGACGCTTCTGGTGGCGGCCTGGTCGCCGACGGCCGCCCTGCTGGCCGTCAACGCGCTCGGGATCGCGGGCGCGCTGTCCGTGGTCGTCTCCCCGCCGTCGCGGCGCTGGCGCAGCGCGCCGCGTGAGGCGCACTGGCTGGGGGCGCTGCGCTCGCCGGGTCTGCTCGTGCTGCTCGGTTCGTTCTTCTTCGTGGGCCTGGCGCTCGGTTCGATCGCGGTGGCGGCGGTGTCGTACGCGGAGGGGCATGGCGGGGGCCTGGTGTCGAGCTATCTGCTGTCGGGGCTGGGCGTGGGGGCTCTGGTCGGGGGTGTGGTGTACGGGGCGCGGCAGTGGCCGGGCGTTCCGGAGCGGCGGCTGCGGCTGCTGGTGACGGCGCTGGCCGCCGGGTATCTGCCGCTGATGCTGGTGCCGGGGGTCGTCGCGATGACCGCGTTGGCGGCGTTGGCGGGGGTCTTCCTGGCGCCGGCGCTGGCGTGCGCGTTCGTCGTGGTGGACCGGCACGCGCCGCGGGGGACGGTGACGGAGGCGTTCTCCTGGCTGGTGACCAGCTTCGGGGTGGGGGCGGCGATCGGGGGCGCGGTGGTGGGGCCCGCGGTGGAGTACGGGGGGACGGCGGCGGGTTTCGCGGTCGCGGGTTTCGGGGGGTGCGCGGCGCTGGCCGTGCTGCTGGTGACGCGGGGCTTCCTGGCGGTCGCCGAGGGTCCGGTGGTGGGCGGACGGGGGGCGGAAAATGATCGAAACGCGGTTGTCGAACCCGGTTTCAGAGCAGGCCATCAGGCGTAATGTTCAGTCATGGACCGCCGCATTTTCGGGCTGGAGAACGAGTACGGCGTCACGTGCACGTTCAGGGGACAGCGCCGACTGTCACCTGACGAAGTGGCGCGCTACCTCTTCCGCCGAGTTGTTTCCTGGGGCCGCAGCAGCAACGTCTTCCTGCGGAACGGCGCCCGTCTCTACCTCGATGTGGGTTCGCACCCGGAATACGCGACTCCCGAGTGCGACAACGTGACGGAGCTCGTCACCCACGACAAGGCGGGCGAGCGCATTCTCGAAGGGCTCCTCGTCGACGCCGAGCGCCGCCTGCACGAGGAGGGGATCGCGGGCGACGTCTATCTCTTCAAGAACAACACCGATTCGGCGGGCAACTCCTACGGCTGCCATGAGAACTACCTGGTCGCCCGGCACGGGGAGTTCTCGCGGCTCGCGGACATCCTCATTCCGTTCCTCGTCACCCGGCAGTTGCTGTGCGGTGCGGGCAAGGTGCTCCAGACGCCGCGCGGCGCGGTGTACTGCGTCAGCCAGCGGGCCGAGCACATCTGGGAGGGCGTCAGTTCGGCCACCACGCGCTCGCGTCCGATCATCAACACGCGTGATGAGCCGCACGCGGACGCCGAGCGCTACCGCCGGCTGCATGTGATCGTCGGGGACTCCAACATGTCCGAGACGACGATGCTGCTGAAGGTCGGTGCCACGGATCTCGTGCTGCGCATGATCGAGGCGGGCACGGTGATGCGGGATCTGACGCTGGAGAATCCGATCCGGGCGATCCGCGAGGTCAGCCACGACATAACGGGACAGCGCAAGGTGCGGCTCGCCAGCGGGCGCGAGGCGTCCGCGCTGGACGTGCAGCGCGAGTATTACGAGAAGGCCGTCGATTTCTGCGAGCGCCGCGGGATTCGTACGGGCACGGTCGAGCGGGTGCTGGAGCTGTGGGGCCGTACCCTCGACGCGATCCAGGAGGAGGACCTGGACCGGATCTCCACGGAGATCGACTGGGTCATGAAGTATCAGCTCATCGAGCGGTACCGGGCCAAGAACAACATCACGATGTCGCATCCGCGGGTGGCTCAGATAGATCTCGCGTACCACGACATCCACCGTCGTCGGGGGCTGTATTACCTGATGGAGCGGCGGGGTCAGGCGGCGCGGGTGTGCGACGACTTGAAGATCTTCGAGGGGAAGTCGGTGCCGCCGCAGACCACTCGGGCGCGGCTGCGCGGTGACTTCATCCGGCGGGCGCAGGAGCAGCGCCGGGACTTCACCGTGGACTGGGTGCATCTCAAGCTGAACGACCAGGCGCAGCGGACGGTGCTGTGCAAGGACCCGTTCCGGTCGGTGGACGACCGGGTGGAGAAGCTGATCGCGGGGATGTGATCCCGTATCTGTGCAGGGGCTGTGTGCCCGCTGTGCGCCGGTGTCGCGGACGCCGGCGCACAGCCGTGTCCGGCTGGGTTGATAGGCGGTGCGCAGGCCGTAGAGTGGCGGGCGTTCCCCCGCCGCCCCCTCTAGCCCGAGTTGGACTGATGAAGCACACGAAGAACACACGGCGCCGCCTCGCCGTGGCGCTGGCCGTCCCCGCACTGCTGCTCACCGCCTCGGCGTGTGGCTCGGAAGACGGCGGCTCGTCGGACGGCAAGGCCGTGGCCAAGGTGTCGGGGAAGTTCGGGGAGAAGCCCGAGATCTCCGCGCCCAAGGACGCCAAGGCGTCCGGCAAGCTCGTCGTGAAGACCATCAGCAAGGGCAATGGTCCGAAGGTCGAGAAGGACTCCTATACGCGGTTCGACTTCGCCGGCCAGACCATGAAGGACGACAAGAACCTGGGCAGTAGCTGGGACCTTCAGCAGCAGGGCGGCGGCAAGGGTCCGCGCCCCCAGATCCTCCTGCCGATGAACCAGGAGGGGGCGCAGCAGGCGGCGCAGATGCAGCAGCCGGCGCCGCTGCCGCCGAAGATCTTCGACGCGCTCGTCGGGCAGCAGGCCGGCAGCCGTGTCGAGGTGGAGGGCACGGCGAAGGCGCTCCTCGGCGAGGGGCTCAACAAGGACGTCCTCAAGCCCGACGACGGCCTGGTCTGGGTCCTCGACATCGCGGGCACGCAGAAGGTCGACCCCAAGAGCGAGGCCAAGGGCGACCAGGCGAAGCCGGACGAGGGGATGCCGGAGGTGAAGGCCGAGCCGCAGAAGGCCGCGACCATCACCATGCCCAAGGGCGAGAAGGCACCCTCGGAGCTCAAGGAGCAGGTGCTGATCAAGGGCAAGGGCGAGGAGATCAAGGCCGGTGACGGGCTCATCGCCCAGTACACCGGGGTCCTGTGGGACGGCGGCAAGAAGTTCGACTCGTCCTGGGACCACGCCGGTGCGACGGCCTTCCAGATCGGTGTGGGGCAGGTCGTGCCGGGCTGGGACAAGGGCCTGGTCGGCAAGCATGTGGGGGACCGGGTCGAACTGGTCGTACCGGCGAAGCTGGCCTACGGCGACAAGCCGGGGGAGGGCAGCGGCATCCCCAAGGGCGCCACGCTCGTCTTCGTCGTCGACATCCTCGGCAAGGCCTGATCGTCGGCGAGGGCCGACGGGCCGGGGCCGCGTCGGCGAGGCGCGGCGGGGCTGTTCGCCGTGGAGGGGTCTGATCAGCGCTTTCGCGCCATGATCTGCCAGACTTGGCGGGCTGACCGAACGTGTCTTCCGTAGGAGAAAATTCGTGAACATCGACAAGCCCGAGATCGACTTCCCGGACGGGCCGGCCCCCACCGAGCTGGAGGTCGTGGACCTGTGGGAGGGCGACGGCGCCGTCGCCAAGGCCGGGGACAACGTCTCCGTGCACTACGTCGGCGTTTCGTTCTCCACCGGTGAGGAGTTCGACGCGAGCTGGAACCGCGGCACGCCGCTCCAGTTCCAGCTCGGCGCCGGCCAGGTCATCCCCGGCTGGGACCAGGGCGTGCAGGGCATGAAGGTCGGCGGTCGCCGCCGGCTGACGATCCCCGCGCACCTCGCGTACGGCGACCGCGGCGCCGGCGGTGGCCGGATCGCGCCGGGCGAGACGCTGATCTTCGTCTGCGACCTGGTCGCTGTCTGAGACTGGTCACAACGGACCGAGGGCCCATGCCGACCGGCGTGGGCCCTCGGCTTTTGCGGCACGTGCCGCGAGCGGTACGGTCAGCGGTCGGGAGCACAAGAGAGAGGGCGTCGATGGCGATTGCCAAGGCCGAGCGGCTGATGAATCTGGCGCTGTGCCTGCTGGGGACACGCCGCCCGCTCAGCAAGCGGGAGCTGCGGAGTTCCATCGAGGCGTACCTGGAGGCGTTCGGCCCGGGGAACGGCGGGGGAGCGGGGGCGGGCGCGGCCCCGCGGTCCGGCGCCGTCATGTCCGGCGACGAGTCCTTCAACCGGATGTTCGAGCGGGACAAGGAAGACCTGCGCGAACTCGGCCTGATCATCGAGACCGTCGACATGCTCGACGGGGACACCGGCTATCTCGCCCGCCGGGACAGCAACCGCCTGCCGCCCATCACCCTCGACGCCGAGGAGGCCGCGGCGCTCGGTCTCGCCGCGAAGGTCTGGCAGCAGGCCCGGCTCGCGGGCGCGGCCAGCGGCGCGCTCCAGAAGCTGCGCGCCGCCGGGATGCCGCTCGCCGACACCGACTCGTACGAGAGCCCGGGGGCGCTCGAACCGCGGATCGCCGCGCACGAGGCCGCGTTCGAGCCGCTGATGCTGGCCGCCCGGGACCGCCGCCCCGTCGTCTTCGACTACCGCAAATCGAACGCGGCCCGTCCCGAGCAGCGCCATGTCGAGCCGTGGACGCTGGAGTTCTGCCGCGGCCACTGGTATCTGGCCGGCTGGGACCGCGACCGGGGCGCCGAGCGGGTCTTCCGGCTCTCGCGCATCACGGGTAAGGTCCGCTCCCGTGCCGCCGCCTTCACCGCCCCCGTGCCCGACCACGTGACCGTCCGCGAGACGGTGGAGAGCTGGGCCGGCGAGAACGCCACCGCGACCGCCCGCATCAAGCTGCGCGCCGGCCACGGATACCCGCTGCGTGCCAAGGCCCTCACCACCCACGCCCTGTCAGACGGCTGGGACGAGCTGGAGGTTCCGTACGGACATGGGCTGGATGCCTGGCTCGTGGAGTTCGGCCCCGACGTGATCGTGCTGGAACCCGCCGAGCTGCGGGCCGATGTCATCGACCGGCTGCGCGCGGTCGCCAAGGGCTGAGAGGTACACACAGCGACATGGCCAACGCCATCGACCAGACCCGCCGGATGCTCTCGCTGGTGACCTACCTGCGCGAGCGCCCCGGCGCGCGCGTCACGGACGTCGCCCGCGCCTTCGGCATCTCCGAGGACGAGCTGATCTCCGACCTCGACGTGCTGCCCATGTGCGGCACCAGCTTCCGCGGCGGGGACCTCCTGGACATCGACACCGACGGCGACCGCATCTGGTGGCACAACCCCGACGATGTCGCCGAGCCGCTGCGTCTCGCCGCCGACGAGGCCACGGCGCTGCTGGTCGCCGCCCGCGCCGTCGCCACCCTGCCGGGGCTGCGCGAGGGCGACCGGCAGGCGCTGCTGCGCGCCACGGCCAAGCTGGAGGCGGCGGCCGGCGAGGCGGCGGGGGCCAGCTCCCGGCTCTCGGTCACCTTCGAGTCCGAGGGCGGCGTCTTCGCGGACGTCGACCGGGCCATAGCCGAGCGCCGCCGGCTGTGGCTGCGCTACTACTCGCCCGCCCGCGACGAGCTGACCGAGCGCGAGGTCGACCCGATCCGGCTGTTCGCCGTCGGCCATACGTACGTGGAGGCGTGGTGCCGGCTCTCCGAGGCGCGGCGCACCTTCCGCCTCGACCGGGTCGCCGAGATCAAACTCCTCGACGAGCCCAGCGACCCGCCCCCCGTCGAGCTGCGCGACCTGTCCGAAGGGCTGGTGCAGCCGGCCGCGGAGGACCCCGAGGTGGTCGCCGAGGTCGGGCCGGGCGGCCGCTGGGTCGCCGAGTACTACCCGCACGACAGCGCGGAGGAGCTGCCCGACGGCGGTCTGCGGATCACGCTGCGCACCCCCGACCCCGCCTCGCTGCGCCGGCTGGCGCTGCGGCTCGGCCGGGACGGGCGGATCGTCTCGCCGCGGGGGCTGGCCGACAGCGCGCGGGCCGCGGCACGTGAGGCCCTCGCGGCGTACGGCGAGTGACGTGAGAGGCGTGTGACGCGAGCGGCGTGAGAGCACGAGCGGCGTGAGAAGACGAACGGTGAGAAAGCCGGAGAAGTCAGCGGAGTCGGGAAAGCCGGGAAAGCCGGGAAAGCCGGGAAAGCCGAGAAGGCCCGGAAAGCCGGGGAAGCCGAGGAAGGGGTCGTGATGACGGCGATGACGACGGCGGCGGTGCTCTTCAAGGCCGCCTGCCCCGACTGCCGGGGCTGCTTCGAGCTGGGCGCCGGGGCGCTGCGCCTGGCGATCGGTGCCACCCGCCGCACCACCTTCTACTCCTTCACCTGCCCCGACTGCGGCTCCGCGGTCCGCAAGCCGGCCGGTGAGCGGATCATCGAGCTGCTCACCGGCGGCGGCGTCTCCACGCTGCGGCTGCACTCCACCGCGTGAGCGCCCGCGTGCGTGTCCGCTCCGTCCCTGCCCGTTAGGCTCCTCCCATGCTCTGGCCCATGATCGCCATCGTTCTCGGCTTCTGCGGGATCGCCGTGCTCGGCGTCCTCGCGATGCGCGTCTTCACCGAGGTGCGGCGGCTGGCCCGAGAGGTGGACACGGCGTCGCGGCGGATCTCCCGGGCCGCCGAGGATCTCGAACGCGCGGCGGCGCCGCTCGCCTCGCAGGCGGCCGAGACCCTCCGCGCGAAGTGAGCGTCGCGCCCTGCTGCTCGCCTGGTCCGGGCGGTACGCTGAAACATCGGCGGCCCTGATTCCGCGGCGGAGGTCGGAATCGGGAGTATGCACAGGGATTGCCCCGTGTTCACCCCTGCGCGTTACGATCGCTGCCAGCACGGCGGAGCCGGACGCCTGTCCGACTGGCCCCACAGACCCATTCCATGCCGCCTCGGTGAAAAGGTAACGCTTATGTTTGGCAGGCTCGGTGCACCCGAGATCATCCTCATTCTCGTCGTCGTGATCTTGCTGTTCGGCGCGAAGAAGCTTCCGGACATGGCGCGTTCGCTCGGCAAGTCCGCGCGGATTCTCAAGAGCGAGGCCAAGGCCATGAAGTCCGAGGGCCAGGACAAGTCGGCCGCCCCGGCCGACCCGCCGCACGACGCGGCGCAGGCGCCCCGTACGATCAAGGCCGCTCCCGGCGACGTGACCGGCTCCCGCCCGGTGGCCGAGCCGACCGACAGCACGACGCAGCGCTGACCGAGGGCCGACTTCGAGGCGGCCGTCCGAGTACTGCCGCCGGACGCACGAGATAGGGACGTGGGTTGCTCAAGTCTGCCCGCAAGAAGCAGAAGGACCCCGAGGGGCGGATGCCGCTCACGGAGCACTTGCGTGAGCTGCGCAACCGTCTCGGCAAGGCCGTGCTCGCGATCGTGGTCGTCGCGGTGGTCGCTGCCTTCTATTACAAGGACATCGTCGAGCTCTTCAAGCAGCCGATCGAGGACGCGATCGGCTGCAAGGTCTCGTTCGCGGAGCTGTCCACCAAGGACAAGCGGCAGACCTGCGGAAACATCACGATGTCCGGCCTCATGGGGCCGTTCTCGCTGATGATCAAGGTGTCGCTGATGTCCGGCCTCGTGGTGGCGAGTCCGATCTGGCTGTACCAGCTCTGGGCGTTCCTCGCGCCGGGGCTGCACCGCACCGAGAAGAAGTACGCCCTGAGCTTCGTCGCCGCGGGCGCCCCGCTCTTCGCGGCCGGCGGCTTCTTCGCGTACAAGATCATGCCTGCGGCGTCCACGGTCCTCATCGAGTTCACGCCGTCGGACGTGGACAACCTGCTGCCCCTCGACGAGCTGATCGACTTCATCACCCGCCTGGTGGTCGTCTTCGGTCTCTCCTTCGAGCTGCCGCTGCTGCTGGTGATGCTCAACTTCGGCGGCATTCTCACCGGCCGCCGGATGCTCGGCTGGTGGCGCGGCATGATCATGGGCGTCACGGTCTTCGCGGCCGTCGCCACCCCCAGCGTGGACCCCTTCTCGATGCTGATGCTGGCGATCCCGATCGTCATGCTCTACTTCATCGCCGTGTTCATCGCGCTGTTCAACGACAAGCGGAAGCGGGCCGCCAACCCCGACGCCGATCTCGATCCCGACGAGGCGTCCCACCTCGACCTCACGCCGCAGGACGTCGGCGAGATCGAGCCGGTACGGGCCAGCAGGGCCGGCACGGCGCTCCCCGGCCAGTCGGGCGGTGGCGCCGACAGCGGTACGGGCGTCGAGCCGACGCGGCGGAACGGCTACGACGACGCCACCTGACCGTGATCCGATCCGGCGGGGCCCCGGCCCCGGCCGGGCCGACGGCCGCTGAGGGCCGCGGGCCCGGCGCCCGCGCGGCGCGGCCCGCGGCCCGTCGGCTTGTGGCCCGCGGTCCGTCGCGTGGTATGCGGGGCCGCGGGTTCCGGTGGGCGAACGGGAGCGCGATAAAGATCGCGTGACTGTCGGAGGCGGCCGGTAGGCTCGTACTCAAGATGACCGACGACATGTCCCCAGCCGAGCGTTACGCCGCTGCCCGGCTGCGCGCCGCCGACCTGGCCACCGCACTCGCGCCCTTCCGCGAGATGTACGACTTCGAGCTGGACCCCTTCCAGATCGAGGCCTGTGAGGCCCTTGAGGCCGGCAAGGGCGTGCTGGTCGCGGCCCCCACGGGCTCCGGCAAGACCATCGTGGGCGAGTTCGCCGTCCACCTGGCCCTGACCCAGGGCCGTAAATGCTTCTACACCACGCCCATCAAGGCGCTCTCCAACCAGAAGTACAGCGACCTCGTCAAGCGCTACGGCGCGGACAAAGTCGGCCTGCTGACCGGCGACAACAGCGTCAATGCGGAGGCACCGGTGGTCGTCATGACCACCGAGGTGCTGCGCAACATGCTCTACGCGGGCTCCCAGTCGCTGGTCGGGCTCGGCTATGTGGTCATGGACGAGGTGCACTACCTCTCCGACCGGTTCCGCGGCGCGGTGTGGGAGGAGGTCATCATCCACCTCCCGGAGTCGGTGACCTTGGTCTCCCTGTCGGCGACGGTCTCCAACGCGGAGGAGTTCGGGGACTGGCTGGACACGGTGCGCGGTGACACCGAGGTCATCGTCTCCGAGCACCGGCCCGTGCCGCTGTGGCAGCACGTCCTGGCGGGCCGCCGGATGTACGACCTCTTCGAGGAGCGCGACGCCTCGGGGAGCGGCACCGGCGGCAGACGGGAGGTCAACCCCGACCTCGTACGGCTGGCCAGAATGGAGAACAGCCGCCCCTTCGGCGGCCGGGACCGCCGCCGCGGCAAGAACCTGCGGGAGGCCGACCGCGAGCGCGAGCGCCGCCAGCGCAGCCGCATCTGGACGCCCAGCAGGGCCGAGGTCATCGAGCGCCTCGACGCGGACGGGCTGCTGCCCGCCATCACCTTCATCTTCAGCCGCGCCGGCTGCGAGGCCGCCGTCCAGCAGTGCCTGTACGCGGGGCTGCGGCTCAACGACGACGCGGCGCGCGCCCGGGTCCGCTCCATCGTGGAGGAGCGCACGGCCGCCATCCCGGACGAGGACCTGCACGTCCTGGGCTACTTCGAGTGGCTGGAGGCGCTGGAGCGGGGCATCGCCGCGCACCACGCGGGGATGCTGCCGACGTTCAAGGAGGTCGTCGAGGAGCTGTTCGTCAAGGGGCTGGTCAAGGCCGTCTTCGCGACCGAGACCCTGGCGCTCGGCATCAACATGCCCGCCCGCTCCGTGGTGCTGGAGAAGCTCGTCAAGTGGAACGGCGAGCAGCACGCCGACATCACGCCCGGCGAGTACACGCAGCTCACCGGGCGCGCCGGGCGGCGTGGCATCGACGTCGAGGGGCACGCGGTCGTGCTGTGGCAGCGCGCCATGGACCCCGGCGGCCTCGCGGGGCTGGCGGGCACGCGCACGTACCCGCTGCGCTCGTCCTTCAAGCCGTCCTACAACATGGCGGTCAACCTGGTCTCGCAGTTCGGGCGGCACCGCTCGCGGGAGCTGCTGGAGACGTCGTTCGCGCAGTTCCAGGCCGACAAGTCGGTCGTCGGGATCTCCCGGCAGGTGCAGAAGAACGAGGAGGGCATGGCGGGCTACCGGGCCTCCATGACCTGCCACCTGGGCGACTTCGACGCGTATATGCGGCTGCGGCGCGAGCTGAAGGACCGCGAGACGGAGCTGGCCAAGCAGGGGGCGAACCAGCGCCGGGTCGCCGCGGCGGCGGCGCTGGAGAAGCTCAAGCCGGGCGACGTGATCCATGTGCCGACGGGCAAGTACGCGGGCCTCGCGCTGGTCCTCGACCCGGGCCTGGCCGCCGGCCGTACGGACCGGCACCGCGGCTTCGAGCATCACGACGGGCCGCGGCCGCTGGTCCTCACCGCGGAGCGGCAGGTCAAGCGGCTGGCCGCGATCGACTTCCCGGTGCCGGTGGAGGCGCTGGAGCGGATGCGCATCCCCAAGTCCTTCAACCCGCGCAGCCCCCAGTCCCGGCGGGACCTCGCCTCCGCGCTGCGCACCAAGGCCGGACACATCGAGCCGGGGCGGCACCGCAAGAAGCGGGCGCCCGCCGCCGATGACACCGAGATCCTGCGGCTGCGCGCCGCGATCCGGGCCCACCCGTGCCACGGCTGCGACGAGCGCGAGGACCACGCGCGGTGGGCGGAGCGGTACGACCGGCTCCGGCGCGACACCCGTCAGCTCGAACGGCGCATCGAGGGCCGTACGAACACCATCGCGCGCACCTTCGACCGGATCTGCGCGCTGCTGACCGATCTCGGTTATCTGCGGGGCGACGAGGTCACCGAGGACGGCCGCCGGCTCTCCCGGCTCTACGGCGAGCTGGACCTGCTGGCCTCGGAGTGCCTGCGCGACGGCGTGTGGGAGGGGCTGCGCCCCGCCGAGCTGGCGGCCTGCGCCTCGGCGCTCGTGTACGAGGCGCGCGCCGCCGATGACGCGATGCCGCCGAAGCTCCCCACGGGCGACGCGAAGCGCGCCCTGGGGGAGATGGTCCGCATCTGGGGCCGGCTCGACGCCCTGGAGGAGGAGCACAAGATCAACCAGGCCGAGGGGGTGGGGCAGCGCGAGCCCGACCTGGGCTTCGCCTGGGCCGCCTACCGCTGGGCCTCCGGGCACGGCCTCGACGAGGTGCTGCGCGAGATCGAGATGCCGGCCGGGGACTTCGTGCGCTGGTGCAAGCAGCTCATCGACGTCCTCGGCCAGGTGGCCGCCGCCGCGCCCCCCGGCTCCACCGTTGCCCGCAACGCCCGCCGCGCCGTCGACGGCCTGCTCCGGGGCGTGGTGGCGTACAGCTCGGTGGGGTAGCGGCGCCTGCCCCATGACGACGGCGGCGGGTCCCCCTCCGGGGCCCGCCGCCGTCGTGTGTGTGCGCCGTCGTTCAGGACGCCGGGGCGGTTTCCTGTTCGGCTTCGACCTGCTGGTTCCATTCGCGCTTGGAGGCCTGCCAGCCGTCCTCGTCGTGGCCGCGGCGCCAGTAGCCGGAGATGGAGAGGCGCTCGCGGGGGACCTCGCGTTCGACGCGGAGGTAGCGGCGCAGCTCCTTCACGAAGCCGGCCTCGCCGTGGACGAAGGCGTGGACGTCGCCGGCGGGGTAGTCCATCCGGCGGACGGCGTCGACGAGCTGCTCGCCGACGGCGGAGGCGCCGCGGTGCAGCCAGACGACCTCGGCGTTGGCGGGGAGCTTCAGGTCCTGCTGCTCCGCGGCGTCCGCGACCTCGATGAAGGCCCGTACGGGCGCGCCCGCGGGCATGCGCTCCAGGGCCGCGGCGATGGCGGGCAGGGCGCTCTCGTCACCGGCGAGGAGGTGCCAGTCGGCGTCCTCGGCGGGGGCGTAGGCGCCGCCCGGGCCCATGAAGTAGACCTTCTCGCCGGGGCGGGCGCGTACGGCCCAGGGGCCCGCGACGCCCTCGTCGCCGTGGACGACGAAGTCGACGGTCAGTTCGCGGGCCGTCGGGTCCCAGGCGCGCACGGTGTACGTCCGTACGGTCGGCCACTGGTCGCGCGGGAGGTCGGCGCGGATCTGGGCCATGTCGAAGGGCTGGGGGTACTCGATGCCTTCGAGCGGGAACACGATCTTGATGTAGTGGTCGGTGAACTCGCCGGCGGTGAACCCCGCCAGCCCTTCGCCGCCGAGCACCACCCGCACCATGTGCGGGGTGAGGCGCTCGGTGCGGACGACCTCCGCGTGGTTCTGCTGCGGCTTCTTGCGGACCGGGCGTTCTGCTGCCACGTCGACTCCCCTGACACGCCAATAGTTAGTTGTACCTAACTTAACAGTTCAGCCGTGCAGAGAGGAGAGCAGTCGCTGGGCGGATCCGCCCAGCCCCCAGCGGGCGATCAGCGCCTCCAGCGCCTCGGGGTCGCGCGGCTCGCGCGGCAGCGCGGCGTCGAACTCCGGCAGCGCCACGTCCGAGGCGACCCGCACCACCCGCGGCGCGACCGCGAGATAGGGCCGGGCCTCGTCCAGCCGCTTGCGCTGCGTCGGCGTGAGCTTGGCGGCCGGGTCGTCGACCGCGGCCATGATCCCGGCGAGGTCGCCATGGGCCGCGAGCAGCTTGGCGGCGGTCTTCTCGCCGATGCCGGGCACCCCCGGAAGGCCGTCGCTCGGGTCGCCGCGCAGCAGCGCGAGGTCGGCGTAGCCGGGGCCGTCGACCCCGTACTTCTCCCGCAGCAGCGCCTCGTCCACGACCTGCAGCGTGCCCACGCCCTTGACCGGGTAGAGGACGCGGACGCCGCGCCGGTCGTCCACGAGCTGGTAGAGGTCCCGGTCGCCGGTGACGATCGCGACCGGCCCCCGGGCCCGGGCGGTCAGCGTGCCGATCACGTCGTCGGCCTCGTACCCCTCGGCGCCGACGCGGGCGATGCCCACCGCGTCCAGCACGTCCTCGATCACCGGCACCTGCGGGGCCAGCGTGTCGGGGGTCTCCTCGGCGTCGGGGCCGCCCGGGACCTCCTCGGCGACCCGGTGCGCCTTGTAGGAGGGAATCAGGTCCACCCGCCACTGCGGCCGCCAGTCGAAGTCCATGCAGGCGACCAGGGCGTCCGGGCGGTGATCCTGGACGAGGCGGGCGATGAAGTCGAGGAGGCCGCGCACCGCGTTGACCGGGGTGCCGTCGGGCGCCTTGACCGATTCCGGTACGCCGAAGTAGGCGCGGAAGTAGAGGGAGGCGGTGTCGAGGAGCATCAGGCGTCGCGTCACCCGTCGATGATGCCGTATCCAGCGAATGTGAAGGGAATGTGAACTGGGTCACGGTTCGGTTTGCTCCCTCCGAGTGGGGGCAGGCGCGCAATCGGAGCGGACCCGGTAGCGGTTTCAACTACTACTGCTGATCGGACGCGCGGCCGAATCCGCACCGCTCCACGACCCGCCCACGGGGGAGGCGGGTCGTTTTGAGTTCAATTCGAGAGGTGTATGTGTCCAGGCTGCAAGCCGAGCACTTGTACAAAGTGTTCGGCAGACGACCCGAAGCCGCCGTGAAACGGCTCGAAGGCGGCACCAGCCGCGAAGAGCTGCGCTCCGACGGCACCACCGCGGCCGTGATCGATGCCTCGTTCTCCGTCGAGGCCGGCCACATCTTCGTTGTCATGGGTCTGTCCGGGTCCGGCAAGTCCACGTTGCTGCGCATGCTGAACGGGCTTTCGGAGCCGACCAGCGGACGCGTCCTTTTCGACGGGCAGGACCTGACCGAACTGACCCCGCGCGAGCTGCGCAAGGTGCGCTCGCAGAAGATCAGCATGGTCTTCCAGCACTTCGCGCTCTTCCCGCACCGCAGTGTGATGGAGAACGCGGCCTACGGCCTGGAGGTGCAGGGCGTCCCGCGCGAGGAGCGCGACCGCCGTGCCATCGAGGCGCTGGAGCTGGCGGGCCTCAAGGGCTGGGAGAAGTCCTGGCCCGACGAGCTGTCCGGCGGCATGCAGCAGCGCGTGGGCCTGGCCCGCGCGCTCGCCACCGACGCCGACCTGCTCCTGATGGACGAGTCGTTCAGCGCGCTCGACCCGCTGATCCGCCGCGACATGCAGGACCAGCTCCTGGAGCTCCAGGCCCGGCTCAAGAAGACGATCATCTTCATCACGCACGACCTCAACGAGGCCATGCGCCTGGGCGACCGAATAGCCGTCATGCGCGACGGCCGGATCGTGCAGAACGGCACCGCCGAGGACATCCTGGTGCGCCCGGCCAACGACTACGTCGCGTCCTTCATCCAGGACGTCGACCGGTCCCGGGTGCTCACCGCCGGTTCGATCATGGCCGAGCCGAGCACCGCCAAGGGCGCCCGCGCCGGGAACGGCAGCACGGTCCGTACCGACCAGGACGTCCTGGACGCCGCGCCCGCCACGGTCACCACCGAGACCCCGATAGCCGAGCTGTTCACGCCCTTCTCCAGCAGCGACGACGCGGTCGCCGTCACCGGCGCCGACGGCGCGCTGGCCGGCGTCGTGACCCGCGAGCGGCTGCTGTCGGTCCTCGGCGAGCAGCCGCACACCGCCCCGCCCGCCGACGAACCGCCGACCGGCGAGGCCAAGGCGAAGGTGATCGCCGGTGCCTAGGCTCAACTTCGGCAACTGGGTCGAGGACGCCGTCAAATGGCTCCAGACCCACATGGAATGGCTGTTCGACTTCGTCAGCAAGGTGCTGACGGGGATGTACGACGGCGTCGACAAGGTGCTGGGCGCGCCCGAGCCGCTGCTGATGGCCGGGATCTTCGCGGTCATCGCGTTCTGGCTGCGCGGCCTGGTCCCCGCGGTTCTCGCCTTCGTCGGCTTCGCGCTGATCGACTCGCTCCAGCTCTGGGACGACGCCATGTCGACCCTCTCGCTGGTGCTCGTCGCGTCCGTCATCACGATCGTGATCGCGGTGCCGCTGGGCATCTGGTCGGCCCGCAACCGCACCGTCAGCGGTGTGCTGCGGCCCGTACTGGACCTCATGCAGACGATGCCCGCCTTCGTCTACCTGATCCCCGGCGTGATGTTCTTCTCGATCGGCCCGATGCCGGGTCTGATCGCGACCATCATCTTCTCGATGCCGCCCGGCGTCCGGATGACCGAGCTCGGCATCCGGCAGGTCGACGGCGAGCTGGTGGAGGCCGCCGAGGCGTTCGGCACGACGCCCCGCGACACGCTCATACGGGTCCAACTGCCGCTCGCCCTGCCCACCATCATGGCCGGCATCAACCAGGTCATCATGCTGGCGCTGTCCATGGTCGTCATCGCCGGCATGGCCGGCGCGGGCGGCCTCGGCGAGCAGGTCTACGCCGCGGTCACCCAGGTCAACATCGGCGGCGGTGTGGAGAGCGGCCTGGCCGTCGTCATCCTCGCCATGTACCTGGACCGCATGACCGGCGCGCTCAACCAGCGGGTCTCCCCGCTCGGCCGGCGCGCCCTGGCCAAGGCCGCCGCCGCCATGCGCGGCGCGAAGCTCTGGCACTACCGGCCCGGCACGGCGGTCGCGACCGTCGGCGTCGTGGTCCTCGCGCTCATCGCGGGCGGCATGAACCTCGCCCAGAACGACGACAAGCCGAGCGCCTCGGCCTCCACGAACGTGGGCCACGGCAAGCAGATCAACATGGGCTACATCCCCTGGGACGAGGGCATCGCCACCACGTTCCTGTGGAAGGAGCTGCTGGAGCAGCGCGGCTACAAGCCGAACGTGAAGCAGCTCGACCCCGGCCCGCTGTACTCCGGCATCGCCAAGGGCGACATCGACTTCCAGACGGACGCCTGGCTGCCGACGACGCACAAGGCGTACTGGGCCAAGTACGGCTCCCAGATGACGGACCTCGGCGCGTGGTACGGGCCGACGACGCTGGAGCTGACCGTCCCCGCCTACATGAAGGACATCAACACGCTTGATGACCTCAAGGGCAAGGCCGGCGAGTTCGGCGGCAAGATCACCGGCATCGAGTCCAGCGCCGGCGAGATGGGCCTGCTCAAGGACAAGGTCCTCCCGGCGTACGGGCTGGACGGCGAGTACAAGATCGTCTCCTCGTCGACCGCGACGATGCTCGCCGACCTGGACCGCCAGATCGCGGCGAAGAAGCCGATCCTCGTCCCGCTGTGGTCCCCGCACTGGGCGTACAGCAAGTACGACCTGAAGAAGCTCAAGGACACCAAGGGCGCCTGGGGCAAGGGCGACGAGCTGCACACCGTCGCCGCGAAGGGCTTCGAGTCCAAGGACCCGACGGTCGCGGGCTGGCTGAAGAACTTCCACATGGACGAGAAGCAGCTCTCCAGCCTGGAGAACACCATCCAGTCGGCCGGCAAGGGCAAGGAGCAGGACGGCGTCCGCACCTGGCTCAAGAAGAACCCGAAGGTCGCGGACACCCTCGCGCCGCTGCCCAAGGACAAGGGCGCGACGGCCAAGGGCAAGGAGGCCGGCAAGGTCGTCAACATGGGCTACTTCCCGTGGGACGAGGCCATCGCCACCACGTACCTCTGGGAGAACCTTCTGGAGGACCGCGGCTACAAGCCGAAGGTCAAGCAGCTCGACCCCGGCCCGCTCTACACGGCGCTGGCGCAGGGCCAGATGGACGTCCAGTTCGATTCCTGGCTGCCGACCACGCACAAGCAGTACATGGACAAGTACGGGGACAGACTCTCCGATATCGGCGCCTGGTACGGGCCGACGTCGCTGGAGCTGACCGTGCCGTCCTACATGAAGGACGTCAACACGCTCGACGACCTCAAGGAGAAGGCCGGCGAGTTCGGCGGCAAGATCACCGGCATCGAGTCCAGCGCCGGTGAGATGGGCATCCTCAAGGACAAGGTCATGCCGGCCTACGGGCTCGACGACGACTACAAGCTCGTCTCGTCCTCGACGGCCACGATGCTCGCCGACCTGGACCGCTCGATCGCGCAGAAGAAGCCGGTCGTCGTCTCGCTGTGGTCGCCGCACTGGGCGTACAACAAGTACGACCTGAAGAAGCTCAAGGACCCGAAGGGCGCCTGGGGCAAGGGCGAGAAGATCCACGTCGTGGGCAAGAAGACCTTCGGCAAGGACTTCCCGGAGCTCAACGGCTGGCTGAAGAACTTCCACATGGACGACAAGGACCTCGCGTCCCTGGAGGACCAGATCCAAAAGGGCGGCAAGGGCAACGAGAAGGCGTCCGCCCGCAAGTGGATGGACGACCACCGCGACCTCGTCGACAAGATGGCGCCCGTCGGCTCGTAACGCTTTCGCCGCTCGTACTTCCGCGCCGCGGATCGACACTGAGCCCCGCTTCCGGTCTCGTACCGGGGGCGGGGCTCTTCGCTGTGCGGACTGTTTGTTGTGTGGGCTGTTCGTTGTACGGGGGTGTTCTCCGGCGTTCCGGTGGGGAGTTTTCAGGGCATCCTCGGGGTATTTTCGGGGCGGTACGAGATTTCCCCGTCATTGTGTCCCGCGCCGCGCCGCCCGCCGTACGGGCCATGTCACCTGCGACGATCGAGGTGAGTTCCGTGGCGGTGCTCTACAATGGAACAAGGTCAGTAAACTTTCAACTATGAATAGGCAAAGGCCGCTTGACAGGTGACGGCGGAATGATTCCCCTCCTTCGATAAACGGTCCGCTCAGCGGAACCGGCCTTGTGCGCGGTGCGCGGCTCGCCGAATATCGACCCAGTTGGTGAAGGTTGCCGAGGCGATGAAGGAAGCCGGGACGACCGCGGCGATCGCCGATTTCGCGGCCGAAATCCCAGAACTCCGGGCCGAATCCAGCAGCTCCGGGCCGCTTGAGCGGCGGCGGGGGCGTGAGGGCCGAGCTCCGGGGGCCGGGCCCAGGGCCGGATTCAGGCCCGGGTTCAGGTCGGGGGTGACCACACGGCACACCGGGCCCGCCCTCGCGCGGGCCATTGGCCGGTTTCGGGCTGGCGGCGGTCGCCGGAGGCCCATTGAGTGGTACTGACGGGCGCCACCGCCGCGATCCGGCGGGCGCGCACGGGGGGAGAGAGCCTTGTCGTTCAGCAGCACCGGTCGCCTCACCGAACTGGAGCGGCCGGCCGTGGGGACAACCGTCGGGGGACGCGTCGGTGGGCGCGGAGTGCTGGAAGGCGCGTTCTCCCTGCTGGAAGCGGTGGAACGGGCCGGGGAGGCCGGACTGACCCGGCTGGCGGCCGACAGCGGCCTGCCGAAGGCCACCGCCCACCGGCTCCTGTCGCAGCTTGTGGAACTCGGCGCCGTCGAACGGTGCCGCGACCGCTACCGCATGGGCTCGCGCATCTTCCGCCTCGGCCGGCGCTGGCAGCCCCACCCCGCCCTGCTCGGCGCGGCCCGCGCGCCCGTACGGCACTTCGCCGACACCACGGGCGCGACGGTGGGCCTGTGCGTACTGCGCGAGGGCCGCACCATGGTCGTCGCCGGGGTCGGGGGCCAGGCGGGCGAGGTCGCGCCGCAGCGGCCCGGCGCGATGTACCCGTGGTCGACGGCCGCCGGCAAGGTGCTCGTGGCCGGCGCCCGGCCCGGCCTGCCGCTGGGCCCGCTGCCGAGCACCTGGGCCCGTACCGCCGCCGCCATCCGGGACAAGGGCATCGCCTTCGACCACGAGGAGATCGTGCCGGGTGTCTTCTGCGCCGCGGTGCCGCTGTTCGGCGCGGACGAGGCCGTCGTGGCATCCGTCTGCGCCGTGACGGCCTCGGCCGGCCAACTGACGCGCCTCGCGGAGCCGCTGGCCCAGGCGGGCCAGTCCATCAGCACGGGGCTGCGGGGGCGTTGAGGGTACGGAGCGGTCGCGTCGGCCGTACCGCGCGGGGGCGTTGAGGGTGCGGAGCGGTCGCGTCGGCCGTACAGCGCGGGGGCGTTGAAGGTGCGGAGCGGTCGCGTCGGCCGTACCGCGCGGGGGCGTTGAGGGTGCGGAGGGGACGTCCTGTGCAGGGCGTTGAGAGGGCCGAGGGGCCCTTCTGCGCGGGGCGTCGAGGGTACGGGCGGTGGTGTCGGCCGGCCCGCACGGGGCCGTACGGTGGGGCGATGACCCGTCGCACTGCCGTACGGCGCGTGGTGTCCCTCGTGCCCTCGCTCACCGAGGCCGTGGCCGCCACCGCGCCGGACCTCCTCGTCGGGGCCACCGACTGGTGCAGCCACCCCGCCGACCTCGCCGTGACGCGCGTCCGCGGCACCAAGAACCCCGACACGGAGCGGATCGTGCGGCTCGCCCCCGATCTCGTCATCGCCAACGAGGAGGAGAACCGCGCGCCGGACCTGGCCGCGCTGCGCGCCGCGGGGCTGCGCGTCATGGTCACCGAAGTCCGCACCCTGGAGCAGGCGTTCAGCGAACTGGAACGGGTTCTGGTGGAGGGCTGCGGGCTGGCCCGGCCGGAGTGGCTGGACCGCGCGGAGGCCGCCTGGCGGGACCCGACTCCCGTGCCGCCGCCGCCCGTACGGCTCCGGGCCGCGGTGCCGATCTGGCGGCGGCCCTGGATGGTGCTCGGCCGCGACACCTTCGCGGGCGACGTGCTGGCCCGGCTCGGCATCGACAACGCCTACGCGGCGCACGCCGAGCGGTACCCGCGCGTCCCGATCGAGGAGTTGCGCGCCGCCCGCCTCGACCTCGTCGTCCTCCCGGACGAGCCGTACCGCTTCACGGCGGACGACGGGCCCGAAGCCTTCCCCGAGGCTGTGCCCGTCGCCCTCGTCAGCGGTCGCCATCTCACCTGGTACGGGCCCTCGCTGGCGGAGGCGCCCGAGGTGCTCAGCGCGGCAGTGCGAGCAGCGCGCCGCTGAAGACGCCGCGCAGTGTCCGTACCCCGGCGACCAGCCACGCCACGACCAGGACGGCGAACAGCGCGACCGCGAGCCAGGTGTAGAGGTGCAGTCCGGTGTGCTTGGCGAGCCCGGCCGCGCCGGTCACGCAGGTGCCGACGGGGAAGGTGAAGCCCCACCAGGTCATCGAGAACTTCATGCCGTTCCGGAAGGCGCGGACCACCGTCGCCGCGGCGATCGCGAGCCACAGCAGCGCGAAGCCCATCACCGGCACGCCGTACAGGACCGCGAAGGGCAGCATGGCGTGCGCGTACGTGTCGCCGATCGCGCCGTGCGCGGCGTCGGCGAGGTTGCCCACCGCGGTCGTCGACTGCCCCAGCGGGCCGAGCACCAGGAACATCGTCGGGGTCAGGGCCAGCGGCAGCGGCCCCTGGTGGACGAGGCGGGCGAAGATGATCGGCAGCATGACGAAGGTGGCGAGCAGGGACAGCCCGAACATCGCGTAGCAGCCCAGCAGCATCGCCTCCCGCCACTGGCCCGCCGGAAGGTGGGCGATCAGGGCCGGGCCGCAGGCCGCGGAGACCATGGGCGCGACCACCGGCAGGAGCCAGACCGGGGAGGCCGTGCCCGCGTCGATCTGGTGCCGGGTCACCATCAGATACGGGATGGCGGAGGCGGCGACGACACCGATGAGGGTGCCCGCGATCCACAGCACCGTGTCGACGGCGACGCCCGCCGAGACGCCGATGACGTCCGAGCCGACCGAGAGGCTGCCCGCGCCGACGGCGAGCATCCCCATCGACAGGCAGCCGTAGAACGGCGCGACGGCCGGGTCGAGGAGGTGCTTGCGTGCCTGGTCGCCGTGGCGGGCCCAGTGCGCGCCGCGCCCGACGAACAGCACGACCAGCAGCAGCGCGCCCAGCGCCCAGACCACCTGGTACGCCACGCGCAGCCCCCAGAAGTGCAGCGGCAGGACGGCGCCCGCGTTCGCGACGATCGCCGTCCCCATGACGGACGCGTACCAGTTGGGTCCGAGCATGCGGACGGACCCGCGGGGGCGGTTCTCTGAAAGGGGGGCGGAGCGCGGCTGCGCGATAGTGGTCATGACACCAAGGTGCTCCGCGCGGGCGCCGCTCACCAGGGATCTTGCGTCTATGAGGGCATAAACTGGGGTTATGAGCGATGGGCGGGCGGAGACCGGTCGGGACGACGACGGGGCGCGGCGGGACGCGGACGGCCCGCACCCCCGCACCGGCTCCCTCGCGCACCGGGTGCCGGACCTCGCCGCGCTGCAACTGCTCCTCGCGGTGGCGCGGCTCGGCAGCCTCGGCCGGGCGGCCCGCGAACTCGGCATCACCCAGCCCGCCGCCAGCAGCCGAATCCGCTCCATGGAGCGGATGCTCGGCGTCTCGCTCGTGGAGCGCTCGCCGCGCGGCTCGACGCTCACGCCGTCCGGGGCGCTCGTCACGGACTGGGCGCGGCGCGTGGTGGAGGCCGCCGAGGCGTTCGACGTGGGCGCGCAGGCCCTGCGCGGGCGGCGCGACTCGCGGCTGCGGGTGGCCGCCAGCATGACCATCGCCGAGTACCTGCTGCCGGGCTGGCTGATCGCGCTGCGCGGCAGCCGCCCGGACACGGCGGTCTCCCTCTTCGCCGGCAACTCCACGGCCGTCGCCGAACGCGTCCTGGGCGGCGCGGCCGACCTCGGCTTCGTCGAGGGGCTGAGCGTGGCCCCCGGCCTCGACGGCGCCGTCATCGGCCACGACCACCTCGTGGTGGTCGTCGCCCCCACCCACCCCTGGGCCCGCCGGCGCGCCCCCCTCGACCCGGCCGAACTCGCCGCCACCCCGCTGCTCCTCCGCGAGCGCGGCTCCGGTACCCGCCAGGTACTCGACGCGGCCCTCGCCGCCCACGGCGGCCTCACCGCCCCCCTCCTCGAACTCGCCTCCACCACCGCCGTCAAAGCCGCCGTCGTCAGCGGCGCCGGCCCCTCCGTCCTCAGCGAACTCGCCCTCGGCGAAGAACTCGCCGCCCGCCGCCTCGTCCAGATCCCCGTCGAGGCGGTCCGCCTCGGCCGCGACCTCCGCGCGGTCTGGCCCACCGGCCAACGCCCGGCGGGCCCGGCCCGCGACCTGCTGGGACTGACGCGGGGGAGCGGGTGAGAGGGGGAGAGGGAGACCATGAGCCGACCGATACTGTTCCTCGACGTGGACGGGCCGCTCAGTCCGTACGCGGCCGAGCCGGGGACGCTGTCCGAGGGGTACACGACGCTGGCGGCGCCGGAAGGCGGGTGGGCCGCGGAGGGGAACCAGGGGCTGTCGGTCCGGAGGCGGCCCGCGCGGGTCCGGCTCGACCCCGAGCACGGGCGGGAGCTGCTGCTCCTCGATTACGAGCTGTGCTGGGCGACGTCGTGGATGGCGGACGCCAACCGGTGGCTCGCACCGGTGCTCGGGCTGCCCTTCGTCGACTTCGGCGCCGCCCTGTTCCAGGACCGCCCCGACGGGGTGCACTGGAAGACGGCGCCCCTCGTGGAGCACGCCCGAGGCCGCCCCTTCGCGTGGGTCGACGATGAACAGAGCGACCTGGACCAGGCGTACGTGACCGCCCACCACCGCGCGCCCGGCCTGCTGCACCACGTCAACCCGCGGATCGGGCTGCGCGCCGACGACTTCGGGGCGCTCGCCGCCTTCGCCCGCTCGCTGGGCGCGGGTGCTACGCCTTGACGCCCACCACCGCGCCGTCCGCGCCCGGGGCCGAGAAGCGGAGGGTGTGGATGTCGGTGAAGCCGGTGTCGGTGAGCCAGTGGGTGTAGTCGCTGGGGGTGTAGTTCTGGCCCCAGGTGCTGACGAGCATGTGGAGGCTCATGAGGGCGGGGAGGCGGGGGCCGTCCTTGGTGTCGTCGACGAGGAGTTCGCTGATGACGATGAGGCCGCCGGGGGGCAGGGCATCGTGGCATTTGCGGAGGATAGAGCGGTTGGTCGGCTCGTCCCAGTTGTGCATGACCTGGGAGAGCAGCACGGCGTCATGGCCGGTGGGCAGGGCGGCGTCGCGCAGGAAGTCGCCGGGCGCCAGCGCGATGCGGTCCTGGAGGCCGGCCTCCTCGACCCACTCGCGGGTCAGCTCGCAGACGAACGGCAGATCGAGGACGGTGGCCCGCAGGTCGGGGTAGCGGCGGCAGAGTTCGATGTCGTACGCGGCACCGCCGCCCCCGACGTCCAGCAGCCGCCGCACCCCGCCGAGGTCCAGCACCTCGCCGAGGGCCCGGGCGCTCGGGGCCGACAGAGCGTACATCGCTGACCAGTAGGTCTTCTTCAGCGCCGCGTCCTGGGCGTCGAACATCGACTCCTTGGCCCGCGGGTCGAAGTTCGTGGGGACGTTTCCGGCCACGGCCTCCTCCAGCCGCATCCAGCCCGCGTACCGCCGGTCGAAGGAGATCACCGCGTCGCCGAAGTACTCCGGCCGGCCCCGCACCAGGTACCGCTCGGCCTCCGGCGTGTTCGCGTACCCCTCGCCCTCGCGTACCAGCAGGCCCAGCCCCGCGCACGCGGTGAGCAGCAGCTCCGCCGGGCGCTCCGCGATGCCGTGCCGGGCGGCCACCTCGGCGACCGGCAGACCGGGGGCCGCGGACAGATCGGAGAACAGGCCCATCCGGGTGGCGACGGCGAGCGCCTTCGCCGCCCAGAGCCCCGTCACGATGTCCATCAGCCGGTGGGGCGGGGTGGGGGTGCTGCCCGGGTCCGTCACGGCGTCCTCCTCGCGCTGGGCCGGGGCCCGGGGGCCGCGCGCCCCCGGGGCGGTGGCCGAAAGGAGACGGCCGCCACCTCCCAGTGGATCAGCCCCCGGCCGCCGCCACCAGCGGTACGGACAGCGGCACGGTCAGCGGTACGGACCTCAGCCGGCCGCCGCCGCCCCCACCAGCGCCGACATCACCCGCACGTCGTCGCCCGCCTCCGGGTGCCACTGCACGGCCAGCGTGTAGCCCCGCGCCCCCGGCAGCTCCACCGCCTCCACCGTGCCGTCGTCGGCGTACGCACTGGGCACCAGGCCCGTGCCGAGGCGGTCCGCCGCCTGGTGGTGGAAGGTCGGCACCGACACCTCCTCGGGGAGCGCCGCCGCGAGCATGGTGCCGGGCACCGGCTTGACGGTGTGGTGCGCAAAGACGCCGGGCGGGCCGCTGTGCCCGCGGACGTGCGGCAGGTGCTGGACGAGCGTGCCGCCGAGCGCCACGTTGAGCAGTTGCAGGCCGCGGCAGATGCCCAGCAGCGGGGTGCCGCGGTCCAGCGCGGCCTCGATGAGGGCGAGTTCCCAGGCGTCGCGCTCGGGGGCGGGCGGCCCGGTCTCGGGGCGGGGCTCGGCACCGTACCGCGCCGGATCCACGTCCGGCCCGCCCGAGATCACCAGGCCGTCCAGGCGCGCCACGACGGCGTCCGCCGCCGCCGGGGCGTCCGGCGGCAGCAGCGCCGCGAGCCCGCCCGCGCGCTGTACGAGCCGGTGGTACCCGACCGGCAGCACCGCCGCCGGCATCCGCCACACGCCCCAGCGCACGGGGTCCTCCAGATAGGTGCTGATGCCGATCAACGGCTCGGTCACGGCTGTCCTCCATCCGCTCGGGAGACTGCATGGGTACGGTCCAGCTCCGCCTCGGCCTCCGCCAGCGCCGCGAACTCCTCCTCCGGCGCCGCCGCCACCAGCCGGTGCCGCGAGTAGAGGGCGAAGTAGCACAGGGCCGCCGCGTACACCGCCAGCGCGATGACCGCCGCGTCCTTGTCCACCAGGAACGTCGCCGCCAGCGCCGAACAGGCCAGCACGAAGGCGACGGAGGAGGTGAGCACGCCGCCCGGCGTACGGTACGGGCGCGGCAGCCCCGGCTCGCGGCGGCGCAGCACGATGTGCGAGAGCGACATCAGCGCGTACGAGATGGTGGCCCCGAACACCGCGGCGTTGAGCATCCGCGCGCCGTCCCCGGTCGCCGCGGCCAGCGCGAAGCCGAGCGCGCCGGGCACCAGCAGGCCCAGGTAGGGGGCCTTGCGGCGGCTGGTGAGGGAGAGGAAGCGGGGGAGGTAGCCGGCCCGCGAGAGCGCGAAGAGCTGGCGCGAACCGGCGTAGATCAGCGAGAAGAACGACGCCACCAGGCCCGCCAGCCCCGCGTAGTTGACGATCCGGCTGAGCGCCGTGGCGCGGCCGTCCGGCTGAAGGGCCGCCACCAGCGGATTCCCCGCGTCCTTCACGGCGTTCGCGCCGCCCGCCCCCGTAGCGGCGAGGAAGGTGAGCAGCGCGAGGAGCAGCAGCACGCAGATCGAGGCGGCCATCGCCTTGGGCAGCGTACGCGCCGGGTCCCGCGTCTCCTCGGCGGCCAGCGGCACGCCCTCGACGCCCAGGAAGAACCACATCCCGAAGGGGAACGCCGACCAGATGCCCAGAATCCCGAACGGCAGCCAGGACCCCGCGCCCAGCGCGTCCGCGTGCACGGGGATGTCGGTCAGGCGCCCCGCGTCGAAGTCGGTGAACGCGCCGACGGCGAAGATGAGGAGGGCGGCGACGGCGATGCCGGTGACGGCGAAGCTGAAGCGCAGCGCCTCGCCGACGCCCCACAGGTGGATGCCGATGAAGACGGCGAAGCAGGCGAGGTAGACGGGCCATCCGGAGGTGAGGCCGAACAGGTGCAGGGACTCCACGTAGTCGCCGATGAAGATGGCGATGGCGGCGGGCGCGAGCACGTACTCGATGAGGATCGCGGTGCCGGTCAGGAAGCCGCCCCACGGGCCCAGCGCGCGGCGCGCGAAGCCGTAGCCGCCGCCGGCGGTGGGCAGCACGGAGGCCAGTTCGGCGAGGGAGAAGACCATGCACGTGTACATCAGGCCCATCAGCGCGGCGGCGGCCGCGAGCCCGCCGAACCCGCCCTGCGCCAGCCCGAAGTTCCAGCCGGAGTAGTCGCCGGAGACGACGTAGGCCACGCCGAGACCGGTCAGCAGCAGCGGCCCGGCGCTGCCGCGCCGCAGCGCGCGCTTTTCGAGGTACGACGCGTCCGCGGGGGAGCCGTGGGAGCCGGCGGCAGGCCGTGCGGTGGGGGACTCCGGGCGATCGGGCCGATCGGGCATGAACCGCTCCTGCCTGCGAGGTTAAGGTTTGAGGCCATACCTTTGCCGCGACGGCAGCCGGAAGGCAACCCTCTTGCACGCCGCAATCCGCCGGGACGGCAACCCTCTTGCCCCCTGCGATCCACCGGAGCGGCACCCCTCCCTGCACCCCGCGATCCGCCGGGACGGCAACCTCCCCGCACCCCGCGATCCGCCCGGAAGCGCCCACGCCGTCCTACGCGAGAAACCCCCGCAGCAGCGCCGCCGTCCCCCGGCAGTGCTCCCGCATCACCTCGCGCGCCCCGTCCGCGTCCCCCTCCAGCACCGCCTCCACCAGCGCGGCGTGCTGGCGCTGCGAGTGCTCCAGGTTCCGCACCAGCAGCGGGATGCAGTCCAGCAGGTCGTTGACGGTCGCCCGGACCGCCGCGTACTGCGCGGCCAGCGTCGCCGACCCCGAGACGTCCGCCAGCGTCAGATGCAGCAGCGTGTCCAGGCGCCGGTAGTCCGGCAGCGGCGCCTCGCGCGTCGCGTCCAACGCCGCCCGCAGCCGCGCCGCCTGATTCGGCGTCAGCCCGTGGGATGCGCCCAGCCCGGCCGCCCCCACCTCCAGCACCTCGCGGAAGCGCAGCGTGTCCTCCACGTCCACCGCCCCCAGCCGCCGCCGCAGCTCCGCCGGGCCGGTGGACCCGGCCGCCCGGGCCCGTACGAACGTACCGCCGTACCGGCCGCGCCGGCTCTCCACCAGCCCCTGGTCCGCCAGGACCTTCAGCACCTCGCGCAGCGTCACCCGGCTGATGCGCAGCCGCTCGGCCAGCTCCCGCTCGGCCGGCAGCCGCTCGCCGTCCGGCACCAGGCCCAGCCGGACGACCTGGAGTATCTGCTCCAGCGCCTCCTCGAAGCCGTTGCCCGCCCGTACCGGCCGCAGCACCGTCGCGAGACGGTCCTCAGCGCCGTTCATCGAGCCCCCTTCCCAACCAATGGTCTACCGGCCTACCTTATGACTCCGGTTGCGCAGACAGGAGGCCGTCCCGTGGCAGACCGCACGCCCCCGCTCCCCGTCGACGAGCTGCGCGGGCTCGTCGCCGCCGGAGAGATCGACACGGTCGTCCTCGCCTTCACCGACATGCAAGGACGGCTCCAGGGCAAGCGGTTCGCCGCCCGCTTCTTCCTCGACGACGCGCTGGAGCACGGCACCGAGGGCTGCACCTACCTCCTCGCCGTCGACACCGACATGAACACCGTCGACGGCTACGCCATGTCCTCCTGGGACCGCGGCTACGGCGACTTCGCGATGCGCCCCGACCTCTCCACCCTGCGCCGCGTCCCCTGGCACCCGGCCACCGCCATGGTCACCGCCGACCTCGCCTGGCACGACGGCTCACCCGTCGCCGCCTCGCCCCGGCAGATCCTCCGCCGCCAGCTCGACCGGCTCCACCAGGCGGGGCTGGAGCGCACGGGCAGCGGCTGGAGCGCGCAGGTGGGCACAGAGCTGGAGTTCATGGTCTTCAACGACAGCTACGAGGACGCCTGGAGCCGCGGCTACCGCGGCATGCACCCCGCCAACCAGTACAACGTCGACTACTCCGTCCTCGGCACCGGCCGCGTGGAGCCGCTGCTGCGCCGCATCCGCAACGAGATGGGCGCGGCCGGCATGACCGTGGAGTCCGCGAAGGGCGAGTGCAACCTCGGCCAGCACGAGATCGCCTTCCGCTACGCCGACGCCCTCACCACCTGCGACCAGCACTCCGTCTACAAGACCGGCGCCAAGGAGATCGCGGCCCAGGAGGGCCGGGCGCTCACCTTCATGGCCAAGTACGACGAGCGCGAGGGCAACTCCTGCCACATCCACCTCTCGCTCCGCGACGAGGCCGGCCGCCCCGTGCTGGCCGGCGACGACGGCGGGCGCGGCAGGTACGGCACGTACGGCATGGCACGGACCATGGAGCACTTCCTCGCCGGACAGCTCGCCGCGCTGCGCGAGTTCACCCTGCTGTACGCGCCCAACATCAACTCCTACAAGCGGTTCCGGCCCGGCTCCTTCGCCCCCACCGCCGTCGCCTGGGGCCCCGACAACCGCTCCTGCGCGCTGCGCGTCGTCGGCCGCGGCCACGCCCACCGCTTCGAGAACCGGCTGCCCGGCGGCGACGTCAACCCCTACCTCGCCGTCGCCGGCATGATCGCCGCCGGGCTGCACGGCATCGAGGCGGAGCTGGAACTCCCCGAGGCGTGCACCGGCAATGCCTACGCGGGCGACGCCGAACACGTCCCCGCGACCCTGCGCGAGGCCGCCGACCTGTGGTCCGCGAGCCCCCTCGCCCGCGCGGCCTTCGGCGCCGAGGTGGCCGAGCACTACCTCAACATGGCCCGCGTCGAACAGGACGCCTACGACACCGCCGTGACGGACTGGGAGCGGTTCCGCTCCTTCGAGCGCATGTGAGGAAACCCGACGACGTGCACGAGCACCAGGTACTCAACCCCGCCACCGAAGAGGTCATCGCCACCGTCCCCGCCGCCACCGCCGAGGACGTCGACGCCGCCGTCGCGGCGGCCGGCCGCGCCCAGCGCGCCTGGGCGGCCCTCGCCCCCGGCGACCGCGCCCGGCAACTGCGCCGCTTCGCCGCGACCGTCGACGCCCACCTCGAAGAACTGGCCCGCCTGGAGGTCCGGGAAGCGGGCCATCCCATCGGCAACGCCCGCTGGGAGGCCGGCAACGTACGCGACCTCCTCGACTACGCGGCCGGCGGGGCGGAGCGGCTGACCGGCGCCCAGATCCCCGTGGCCGGCGGGCTGAACGTCACCTTCCACGAACCCCTCGGCGTCGTCGCCGTCATCGCCCCGTGGAACTTCCCCCTGCCGATCGCCGCCTGGGGCGCCGCCCCCGCGCTCGCCGCCGGCAACGCCGTCCTCCTCAAACCCGCCGAGACCACCCCGCTCACGGCGCTCCGGCTCGCCGAACTCGCCCTGGAGGCCGGGCTCCCCGAAGGGCTCTTCCACGTCCTGCCCGGCGCCGGCCCCGTCGCGGGCGCGGCCCTCGTCCGCCACCCCGGCGTCGCCAAGGTCGTCTTCACGGGCTCCACCGCCGTCGGCAAGCGGATCATGGCCGAGTGCGCCGCACGGGTGAAGCCGGTGACCCTCGAACTCGGCGGCAAGAGCCCCAACATCGTCTTCGCCGACGCCTACCTCGAAGCGGCCGCCGCTGCCGCACCCGGCTCCTTCCTCGACAACACCGGCCAGGACTGCTGCGCCCGCAGCCGCATCCTGGTCCAGCGCACCGCCTACGACCGCTTCATGGAGCTGCTGGAGCCCGCCGTACGCGCCTTCACCGCCGGCGACCCCGCCGACCCCGCCACCCGGATGGGCCCGCTGATCTCGGCCGCGCACCGGGAGCGCGTACGGGCGTACGTACCCGAGTCCGCGCCCGCCGCCATCCGCGGCGACGCCCCCGCGGGCAAGGGGTTCTGGTACCCGGCGACGGTCCTGGAGGCCGCGCCCGGCGACCGGACGGCGACCGAGGAGATCTTCGGGCCCGTCGCGGTCGTCCTGCCCTTCGACGACGAGGCCGACGCCGTGCGCCTCGCCAACGCCACCGACTACGGGCTCTCCGGCTCGATCTGGACCCGCGACGTGGGCCGTGCGCTGCGCGTCTCGCGCGCCGTCGCGGCGGGCAACCTGTCCGTCAACTCGCACAGCAGCGTCCGCTACGCGACCCCGTTCGGCGGCTTCAAGCAGTCCGGGCTCGGCCGGGAGCTGGGCCCGGACGCGCTCGCCGCCTTCACCGAGACCAAGAACGTCTTCCTGAGCACCGACGCGTGAACACCGGCTCCGGCGCGATGCCGCCAAGCCAATTCCGTCAACGCCGCCCGATCCCGATGGAGGAGAGCAAGTGAGCGACCAGACCCCCGTGTGCCGCCGCCTGGTGGGCCGTACCGCCGTCATCACCGGAGCCGGCAGCGGCATCGGGCTGGCCACCGCCCGCCGCCTCGCCTCCGAGGGCGCGCACGTCGTCGTCGCCGACATCGACGAGAGCACCGGCAAGGCGGCGGCCGAAGAGGTCGGCGGCCTCTTCGTGAAGGTGGACGTCACCGACCAGGAGCAGGTCGAGGCGGTCTTCAGGACCGCCCACGACACGTACGGCGCGGTCGACATCGCCTTCAACAACGCGGGCATCTCGCCGCCCGAGGACGACTCCATCCTCACCACCGGCCTCGACGCCTGGAAGCGCGTCCAGGAGGTCAACCTCACCTCCGTCTACCTCTGCTGCAAGGCCGCGCTCCCCTATATGCGCGCGCAGGGCCGCGGCTCCATCATCAACACCGCCTCCTTCGTGGCCGTCATGGGCGCCGCCACCTCGCAGATCAGCTACACCGCCTCCAAGGGCGGCGTGCTGTCCATGTCCCGCGAACTGGGCGTGCAGTTCGCCCGCGAGGGCATCCGGGTCAACGCGCTGTGCCCGGGCCCGGTCAACACGCCGCTCCTGAAGGAACTGTTCGCCAAGGACCCCGAGCGCGCCGCGCGCCGCCTCGTCCACGTCCCCGTGGGCCGCTTCGCGGAGCCCGAGGAGATCGCCGCGGCCGTCGCCTTCCTCGCGAGCGACGACTCCTCCTTCGTCAACGCGGCCGAATTCCTGGTCGACGGCGGAATCGCGGGCGCTTACGTAACCCCGATGTAAGGTCCATGATCAACACCGAAAACCGGCCGAACGGCTGGTTTTCGGTGTCAGTCCTGGCCCCCCCACGTCTTGGAGGACGCATGCGCGTCAAGCACGCTCTCGTCGCCTCGCTCGCCGCCGCCTCGGCCCTCGCCGCCGCGGTCCCCGCCACCGCCGCCCCCTCCGCCGCCGCCCCCGCCGGGAACGCGACCGCGGCCCGTTCGGCGCACACGCACTGCCCGCAGCTCGACAAGAACCTCACGTGGTTCGGCGACAACCGGCACAAGCTCCAGCGGATGATCGACGAGCGCGGCCGCTGCTCCGGTCACGGCGGGCCCCGCCCCGTCGCCGCCTTCGACTGGGACAACACCGTCGTCAAGAACGACGTCACCGACGCGACGCTCGCCTGGGCGCTCAAGCACGACAAGATCCTGCGGCCCGCGAACTGGCGGGACACCAGCAAGTGGCTGACGCCGGCCGCCGCGCGCGCCCTCACCAGAGCCTGCGGCACCTCCGTGCCGGTCGGCAAGCCCCTGCACACCTCCCGCAACACCGCCTGCACGGACGAGATCATGGAGATCCGCGCCGAGTCCCGCACGATGAGCGGCAAGGCGGCGTTCGCCGGCGAGTGGAACCACCGCCGCACGGTGCCCTCGTACGCCTGGATCCCGCAGTTGTTCGCCGGGCAGCGGCCCGCCGCGCTGACCTCCTACGCCGAGCAGGCCCGCGCCGAGGCGCTGGCGGCCCCGATCGGCTCCACGCAGACGGTCGGCACCCACAAGATCGCCGGGTACGTCCGCTACTACGACCAGCAGAAGGACCTCATCCGCACGCTCAAGGCGGCCGGCTTCGACGTCTACATCGTCTCCGCCTCCTCCGAGCCCATCGCCCAGGCGTGGTCGGGCGGCGTCGGCCTGGACCGCAAGCACACCATCGGCATCCGCAGCCTCACCCGCCACGGCAAGATGACCACGGGCATCCGCCCCTGCGGCGACGTCAAGGGCACCGGCGGTGACGCGATCCCGTTCATGGACGGCAAGCGCTGCTGGATCAACCAGGAGATCTTCAAGAAGAAGGGCGCCGAGGCGTGGCGCCTCCAGGACCCGGCGCACCGCATCGCGCTGGGCGGCGGCGACGCCAACACGGACGTGACGTTCGTGAACGACGCCACCGGCGCGCACCTGGCCATCAACCGCAACCAGGGCGAGCTGATGTGCCGGGCCTACGACGACGCCGACCACCGCTGGGTCGCCCAGCCGATGTTCATCGCCCCGATGCCGGCCAAGTCCGGTACATACCCGTGCTCGACGACGGCGTACGTGAACACGGACGGCACGGGCGGCCCGGTCCGCCGCGCCGACGGCACGGTCGTCCCGGACCAGCACGACCGGGCGCACCTCTAGAGCCCGCCGCCGCCCGGTCCTCAAGGAGGCCGGGCGGTCACAGGAACGTACGGCCCTCACCGCGGTAGGTGGGGGCCGTCTCCACGATCCGGTCCCCGTCGACCAGGTGCAGCGCCTCGAAGCGCTCGCACAGCTCCCCGGCCTTCGCGTGCCGGAACCACACCTTGTCGCCGATCAGCAGATCGTCCGCGGGCTGCCCCAGCAGCGGGGTCTGCACCTCGCCCGCGCCCTCCTGCGCGTCCAGCCGCAGCCCGGCCGGGAGGTACGGCACCGGCGACCGGTCCTTGCCCGCGGCGCCCGACGCCGGGTAGCCGCCGCCCGACACCGTCACCACGCCCACGCCCGGCCGCCGCACCACCGGCAGCGCGAACAGCGCGGCCGGACGGCCCTGGAAGGACGTGTAGTTGTCGAACAGCCGCGGCACGTACAGCCCGGACCCCGCCGCGACCTCCGTGACCGCGTCCTCCGCCGCGGTGTACTGCACGCTGCCCGTGCCGCCGCCGTTGACGAACTCCAGGTCCGGGGCGACCGCCCGTACCGCCCGTACGGTCTCGGCCCGCCGCGCGGCCAACTCCCTGCGCGCCGCCGCCTGCACCAGCCGGATGGTGCGCGACCGCAGCGGCCGCCCCGCCAGCCGGTCGCCGACGCCCGCCACATGCGCCTCGTACGCCATCAGGCCCACCAGCCGGAAGCCGGGCCGGCGGCCGATCGCGCGGGCCAGGTCGGCCAGTTGGGCGGGGGCGCTCAGCGGCGAGCGGCGCGCGCCGATCCGTACCCGGCCGCCCAGCAGCCGCAGCGCCGTGTCCAGCTCCAGGCAGACCCGGATCTCCTCGCCGCCGCCGGACCGCGCCGCGTCGATCAGATCGAGCTGGCGGACGTCGTCGACCATCACCGTCACCGCGCCCGCGAGCTTCGGATCGCCCGCCAGCAGCGCGAACGCCTCCCGGTCGGCCGACGGATACGCCAGCAGGACGTCCTCGAACCCGGACCGCGCCAGCCACAGCGACTCCGCGAGCGTATAGCTCATGATCCCGGCGAACCCGTCCCGCGCCAGCACCCGTTCCAGCAGCGCCCGGCACCGCACCGACTTGCTCGCCACCCGGATCGGCTTGCCGCGCGCCCGCCGCGCCAAGTCCTCGGCGTTGGCATCGAACGCCGCCAGGTCGACGAGGGCGAGAGGGGCGTCGAGGTGGGCGGTGGCCCGGTCGTAACGGGCCCGGTCAGCGGCTATGGCGCACATGGCCGCAGCTTGCCAGAGGGGCTCCGCCGCTGGGTAGGGGTACGGCCCGTGCGCGCGGCGGCCGACGCCCCGTAGAGTGGCGTCCACACGGCGACCGGCAGGTCAGCGGGGTGCTCCCCGCCTGCGGACCGGTCCGCCCACCGAGGCCGTCGGGCGGTACGGCGGGCCGCTCGCGAGGGGGAGCGCAGTTGAGCACCGAGGCGCGAGGCGTGCTGGGCTCTTCGTCCCGGTCGCCCGCGCCGCCACCGCCGCCGGCGCTGCCCCCGTCACCCGCGCCGCCCGCGCACCCGCCCGCCGCCCCCGCCCCGGCGGCGCGGCCCGTCAGCACGCACCCGGAACTCGCGGAGCACATGCCCACACCTCCCTGGTACCGCTCGGCGACCCCGGACCCCGCCTTCACCGGCCCCGCCCCCGGCGCACCGCCGCCGCGCGGGCGCGGCCGGGGGCGCGCCGTCGCGGCCGCCCTCTGCCTCGTGCTCGGCCTCGGCCTCCTCGGCGGCGCCGCGACGGGCAGCCTGCTGGGCGGCGAGGCCGGGGCCCAGTCGGCCGCCGAGGCGACGTACGAGCAGGGGGGCGCCCGGTGGCGCACGGCGCCCGTGGACGCGATCTTCCCGCCCACCCTGCACGGTGACGCCGCGGGGCCCGGCGGCGCGGACCGTACCTGGCGGCGGATCGCGGTCGCCCCGGACGGCGGCTGCGCCGGGGCGTTCGACCCGCTGCTCGCCAAGGCGCTGGCGCCGGTCGGCTGCGAACGGCTGCTGCGCGCCACGTACGCCGACGCGACGACGACCAGCGTGACGACGGTCGGGGTGCTGGTCACCAAGGCCGACGCCGGGCAAATGGGCGCTCTGCAACGGCGGTTCGAGGAGGAGGGGCTGGCGGACCGCGCCGATCTGCTGCCCCGGCCGTACGCGGCGAAGGGCACGGCGGCGGCCGGGTTCGGCGACGCGCAGCGCGCCAGTTGGCAGCTCAAGATCCGTACGGACACCCCCACGGTGTTCTACGCGGTGACGGGCTTCGCCGACGGCCGCGAGGTCGCCGACCCGCAGCCCGCCCTCCGGGCCATCACGCCCGGCGGCACGTCGGTCGCGGCCCAGGCCGGGCTCGGGCACGACGCGAAGGGCGTCTGCGACCAGGTCGAACACGCCTTTGTTCAAGGCGTGAAGAAAGCGACCGAGGAGGCGTCCCGATGACCGCACCCGCCGACTCGGCTGCCCCGCGCCGCCGACCGGGCTCCGCCCGCACCACGTCTCCGGCGCTCCGCGCGGCCCCTGACGCCCGTACGAGCCCCGGTGCGGGTTCGGCCCCTGTCGACCGTACGAGCCCCCCTGGCCGTACGGGCTTCGACGGCCGCACGAGCCCCGCCCGCGGGACGGGCCCTGCCCGCCCTACGCGGCCTGCCCGCCCTACGCGGCCCGCCGGCCGTACGCGGCGTACTCGCCGTACCGGGTCGGTTCGCCGCGTGGGGCTCGCCGTGGCCGCCGCCGCGCTGGCCGTTCTGCCCGCGTTGACCGCGGCCCCCGCGCGCGCCGATGCCATACGCGACCAGGAGTGGGGGCTCGACGCCATCCACGCGACCGACGCGTGGCGCACCACCAAGGGGAAGGGGATCACCGTCGCCATCCTCGACACCGGGGTCGACGGCAGCCACCCCGACCTCGCCGGCCAGGTGCTCCCCGGCAAGGACCTCATCGGCTTCGGCGCGCACAGCGGCGACCGGTCCTGGGCCCGGCACGGCACCGCCATGGCCGGCATCGTCGCGGGCCGCGGCCACGGGCCCGGCGGCGACGAGGGCATCCTCGGCGTGGCCCCCGAAGTCAAGATCCTCCCCGTCCGGGTGATCCTGGAGGACGGCGACCCGGCCCGCAAACAGGCCCGCGCCACGCGCGGCGGCGCGCTCGCCGACGGCATCCGCTGGGCCGCCGACCACGGCGCGGACGTCATCAACCTCTCCCTCGGCGACGACAGCGACTCCGCGCACCCGGAACCCCGCGAGGACGCCGCCGTCCAGTACGCGCTCGGCAAGGGCGCCGTCGTCGTCGCCTCGGCCGGCAACGGCGGCGAGAGCGGCGACCACGTCTCGTACCCGGCCGCCTACCCCGGCGTGATCGCCGTGACCGCCGTCGACCGGTACGGCACCCGCGCCTCCTTCTCCACCCGCCGCTGGTACTCCACCGTCAGCGCGCCCGGCGTCGACGTCGTCATCGCCGACCCGGACCGCCACTACTACGAGGGGTGGGGCACGAGCGCGGCGTCCGCCTTCGTCTCCGGCGCGGTCGCCCTCGTCCGCGCCGCGCACCCGGACCTCAGCCCGCTCCAGATCCGCCGGCTGCTCACCGAGACCGCCCTGGACGCCCCCGAGGGCGGCCGCAGCGACGCGCTCGGCGCGGGGCTCGTCGACCCCGCCGCCGCCATCGCGGCCGGCGACCGGGTGGCCCCGGAGTCCCGCGCCCCGCTCGCCTCCGGTCAGGCCCAGCGCTACTTCGGCGCCGGCCCCCACACCGCCCGCCCCGACCACGACGGCCGGGCCCCCGGCCTGCTCGCCATCGGCGCCGCCACCGCCGGCGCCTTCCTGCTCGTCGCCGCCGTCTTCCTCTGGCGCGCCCCCAACGCCCTCCGCCGCGACCGGGGAACCGCCGACAGATACGGCGGATATGGCGGACACGGCGGCGGATACGGCGGCGGATACGGCCGGTACTGACGCCCGGGCCGGCCACCCGCAGCACCCGCGCCGCCCCGCACCACCGGCCCGCGGCCGAGCCCCCGCGAGGCCCCGGATACCCTCGTCGCGTGGCGCTCAAGAACATTCCCGACCCTGGTTACTCCGACGACGACGGCTCCGCCGACGCCGCGCTCGCCGAGGCGCTCGACGCCTGGTCGCGGGACGCGTCCGCCGAGCCGCGGGTGCTGGCCGCGCTCGCGGGGGCGCGGCTGCTCGTGCCGGTCGTGGCGGTGCTGGGGGAGACGGAGACCGGGGCGGACGGGCTGCGGCGCGAGAAGACCAGCGACATGGCCGTGCCGACGCTGGAGGCGCCCGGCGGGCGGCGGGCGCTGCCCGCCTTCACCTCCACCGAGACCCTGGCCCGCTGGCGCGCCGACGCGCGGCCGGTGGCCGTGCCGCTGCACCAGGCGCTGCGGGCCGCCGCCCACGAGAAGGCCGACACGATCGTGCTCGACCTGGCCGGCCCGGTCACGTACCCGCTGGCGGGCCCCGCCCTGCTGGCCCTCGCCGAGGGCCGCACCAGCACCGACCCGCTCGCCGACCCGGCGGTGGCCGGCGCGCTGCGCGCCGTGCTGGCGGCCGAGCCCGGCGTGCTGAGCGCCGAGCTGTCGGCGGCCGGGGACGGCGACGGGACGCTGGCGCTGGCCGTCGCCCCGGACGCCCCGGCGCGCGAGGTGGCCGGGCGCATCGCCGAGGCGCTGGCGGCGGACGAGGTGCTGCGCGCCCGGCTCGTACGGGGACTGGACCTGGCGCTGCTCCCGCCGGGGGCCGCGCACTCCGGCGAGGTGCTGTTCAGCCGCTGATCCAGGCGCTCGGCCCCGAGAGGCGGAACCGGCCGGGCCGTCCGACAATGCAGGGACAGTTCAAGATCCACCGCCTGGAGGACGTCATGGAGACGAGAACTGTCGCATCGGAGTTCATCGGCACGCTGCTGCTGGTGTTCTTCGGAGTCGGAGCCGCGGTCCTGGGCGCCGACTACATCGGAGTCCTGGGCATCGCGCTCTCCTTCGGCTTCGTCCTTTTGGCCGTGGCGTACGCGCTCGGTCCGGTCTCGGGCGCCCACGTCAACCCGGCCGTCACCCTCGGCATGCTGCTGGCCCGGCGCATCACGCCCCGCGCGGCCATCGAGTACTGGATCGCGCAGCTCGTCGGCGGCATCGTGGGCGCGGGCCTGCTGTACTGGCTCGCCCAGACGGTGCCGGGGCTCAAGACCGACGGGACGTTCGGCAGCAACGGCTGGGGCAGCCGCTCCGCCGTGCACATCAGCCTCGGCGGGGCGTTCCTCGCCGAGGTGATCCTGACGTTCCTGCTGGTCTTCGTGGTGCTCGCGGTGACGCACCGGGTCGCGGTCGTCGGCTTCGACGGCCTGCCGATCGGCATCGCCCTCGCCGTGATCCACCTGGTCGGCATCCCGCTGACCGGCACCTCCGTCAACCCGGCCCGCAGCCTGGGCCCGGCCCTCTTCGCGGGCGGCGACGCGCTCTCCCAGCTCTGGCTGTTCATCGTCGCGCCGCTGGTGGGCGCCGCCATCGCCGCGGCGGCCCACCACGTCACCCACCCGCCGCAGGAACCCAAGCTGGTCGCCGACGAGCGCCACGCGGCCGGCTGACCCCGCCGCCCGGCCCGCGCCCGTACGCGACGCCCCGGCCCGCGCGTGGCGCCCGTACGGAGCACCCCGGCCCGTATCGCCCGTACCGCTCGTACGCGCGACGCACCCGGCCCGCGACGCCCATACAGCGCGACGGCCCGCGGCGGCCCGTACGGAAGGTGCGTACGGGCCGCCGTGGGCCGGAGGGTGAGGGCGCCGCGGCGCTCAGCCGAAGACCGGGCCGGTGTACTTCTCGCCCGGCCCCTGACCGGGCTCGTCCGGCACCACCGACGCCTCGCGGAAGGCGAGCTGGAGCGACTTGAGGCCGTCGCGCAGCGGGCCGGCGTGGAAGGAGCTGATCTCGGTGGCGCTCGCGGTGACGAGCCCGGCGAGCGCCTGGATCAGCTTGCGGGCCTCGTCCAGGTCCTTGTGCTTGTCGCCCTCCTCGGCCAGGCCCAGGTTCACGGCGGCGGAGCTCATCAGGTGCACCGCGACGGTGGTGATCACCTCGACCGCGGGCACGTCCGCGATGTCGCGGGTCATGGCCCCGAAGTCCGGCGCCTCCCCGGCGGGGCCGGGCTCGGCGGGCGTGGGGGCGGGGGTGGCGTCGCTCATGGTGGTTCTTCCGCTTCTTCCTGCTGGACGGTGCGCTCCAGCGTACGGCGCGGCCTCTCGCGCCCGGATGCGGTATCGTGGGTCGTGACCGGCCGGACACTCATGTGACCGGCCCACAAGTGGAGGCTCCGATCTCCCACCTGACCGACCTCCGGGACGGCAGGTCACCGGTCCGGCAGTGCCCATCGTTCCGTACGGACGATGTGGAACCGCCCGATGCGCCCCGCGGTGAAACGCGGCGGTGTTCCGGTTTGTGAGGAGCCCGCCTGTGTCCCGTCCGGGGCGTTTTGCGCGTCACGAGTAACGATGGGCTGGTCATACCGAAACAGACGTTACGCGGCTGTCCGCCAGGCGGTCGCGTGGTGCAACCGAGGAGGCCCCATCAGCGCCGAGCCCCGCATCAACGACCGGATTCGAGTCCCGGAAGTGCGACTCGTCGGTCCCAGCGGCGAGCAGGTAGGCATTGTGCCGCTTGCCAAGGCCCTGGAGCTTGCGCAGGAGTACGACCTCGACCTCGTCGAGGTGGCGGCGACCGCTCGCCCGCCGGTCTGCAAGCTCATGGACTACGGGAAGTTCAAGTACGAGTCGGCCATGAAGGCCCGTGAGGCGCGCAAGAACCAGGCGCACACGGTCATCAAGGAGATGAAGCTCCGGCCGAAGATCGACCCGCACGACTATGACACCAAGAAGGGTCACGTCGTCCGGTTCCTCAAGCAGGGCGACAAGGTCAAGATCACCATCATGTTCCGTGGTCGCGAGCAGTCCCGGCCGGAGCTCGGCTTCCGCCTGCTGCAGCGGCTCGCGGAGGACGTCCAGGACCTCGGTTTCGTGGAGTCGAACCCGAAGCAGGACGGCCGGAACATGATCATGGTTCTCGGCCCGCACAAGAAGAAGACCGAGGCGATGGCCGAGGCCCGCGAGCTGGCCGACGCCCGCAAGGCGGAGCGTCGCGGCAACGCGCAGCAGGACCAGGCGTCCGCCGAGGAGCCCGCCGAGGCGTGAGGCGGGGGCCGAGCGCCCCGGCCGTGCCGGGGCAGCGGCCCCGCACACCGACCGAAACACCTGACGCTCCCGCACGCCGGCCCGCCGCCGGCCCAGGGAGCGCCACCGACGAGGAGAGTACGGCGCATGCCGAAGAACAAGACGCACAGCGGTGCCAGCAAGCGCTTCAAGGTCACCGGCTCCGGCAAGGTGATGCGGGAGCGCGCCGGCAAGCGCCACCTGCTTGAGCACAAGTCGTCCAAGCTGACGCGTCGCCTCACCGGCAACGCCGAGATGGCCCCGGGCGACGCCAAGAAGATCAAGAAGCTTCTCGGCAAGTGACCCGCGCGCCCCGCGAGGGGGCGCGCAGGGTCGAACACCGGGACCTATTCGTTTTCGGGCCGCGTGAGAGACGACCGCGGCCCCGCTACAAGGAGTTAACAAGTGGCACGCGTCAAGCGGGCAGTCAACGCCCACAAGAAGCGCCGGGCGATCCTGGAGCAGGCCAGCGGCTACCGGGGCCAGCGCTCGCGCCTGTACCGCAAGGCCAAGGAGCAGGTCACCCACTCCCTGGTCTACAACTACAACGACCGCAAGAAGCGCAAGGGCGACTTCCGCCAGCTCTGGATCCAGCGCATCAACGCCGCGGCCCGCCAGAACGGCATGACGTACAACCGCCTCATCCAGGGTCTGAAGGCCGCCAACATCGAGGTGGACCGCAAGATGCTGGCCGAGCTCGCGGTCAACGACGCCAACGCGTTCGCCGCCCTCGTCGAGGTCGCCCAGAAGGCGCTGCCCAGCGACGTCAACGCCCCGAAGGCCGCCTGAACAGCGCCCTCAGGCACGTCGCAGCACGTTGCAGTTGAGCAGAGCAGCACGCTGAACTGAGCGGACCCGCAGGCCCCGGCCTGCGGGTCCGCTGCTGTCTGCCCCCGCCGAGCCCCCGATCACCACTCGCCGCCGCACGAAGAAGTGAGCCGCCGCCCATGGGCACCCCCGAGCTGATCTCCCCGCGCTCCCCGCGCGTCGCCGCCGCCCGCCGGCTGGCCCGCCGCAACTTCCGGGGCAAGGAACGCCGGTTCATCGCCGAGGGCCCGCAGGCCGTGCGCGAGGCGGTGGCGCACCGCGGCGGCGGCGAGCCCACCCTGACCGAGCTGTTCGCGACCCCCGAGGCCGCCGAGCGCTACGCCGAGATCGTCGCGGCCGCGCACGCCGCCGGGGCCCGGGTGCACACCGCGGACGCCGAGACCCTCGCCGACATCTCCCAGACGGTCACCCCGCAGGGCATCGTCGGCGTCTGCCGCTTCCTCGACTCGCCCTTCGAGGACATCCTCGCGGCCCGCCCCAAACTGGTGGCCGTCCTCGCGAACGTACGCGACCCCGGCAACGCCGGGACGGTGCTGCGCTGCGCGGACGCCGCGGGCGCCGACGCCGTCGTGCTCACCGACGCCTCCGTGGACCTCTACAACCCCAAGTCCGTACGGGCCTCCGTCGGCTCCCTCTTCCACCTCCCGGTCGCCGTCGGCGTCCCCGTGGAACGGGCCGTGCGGGGCCTCGCGGAGGCCGGGGTGCGGGTGCTGGCCGCCGACGGCGCGGGCGAGCGGGACCTCGACGGGGAACTGGACGGCGGCGCGATGGGCGGCCCCACCGCCTGGATCTTCGGCAACGAGGCGTGGGGGCTGCCGGAGGAGACCCGCGCACTCGCGGACGAGGTGGTGCGCGTCCCCATCCACGGCCGGGCGGAAAGCCTCAACCTCGCTACGGCGGCCGCCGTCTGCCTCTACGCGTCGGCTCGTGCGCAGCGTGCTTCCGGAGGGTGCCGCTCCGTCACATCCACCTAGTAGGGTTGCCCCTCTGGGGGCCCGAGAGGGGGTGCGGCGATGGATGTCAGGACCTCCGGCGGCGGCGCGGCCGGCGCCGCCTGCCCGCCCGTCGCCCGCGGCGCCCGCCAGGACCCCGGCGACGGCCTCCCCGACGGCCTCACAGCGCTGGGCCTCGACCCCGACGACCTGCCGGACGGGCTGGTCGTCGCGGACGAGACCGGCAAGGTCACCTGCTTCAACGCGGCCGCCGCGCGGATCACCGCGGTGCCGCCCGCCGAGGCCATCGGCCGGCCGCTGGAGTGCGCGCTGCCGCTCGAAGACCTCGAAGGCCGCCGCTGGTGGGCGCTGACCGATCCGTACGGCGGCCTCGCCATCCGCGCGGGGCAGCCCGAGCGGAATCTGCTGCTGCCCGGCGGCCGCGAGGTCCTGGTCTCCGCCCGGTACGTACGCGACCGGCCCGCGGGCCCCGTGCGCCGGCTGGTCGTGCAACTGCGCGGCACGGAGGCGCGCCGCCGCACCGAGCGCAGCCACGCCGAGCTGATCGCCACCGTCGCCCATGAGCTGCGCTCCCCGCTGACATCGGTCAAGGGGTTCACGGCGACGCTGCTCGCCAAGTGGGAGCGGTTCACGGACGACCAGAAGCGGCTGATGCTGGAGACCGTCGACGCCGACGCCAACCGCGTGACCCGGCTCATCGCCGAGCTCCTGGACATCTCCCGGATCGACTCCGGCCGGCTGGAGGTGCGCAAGCAGCCCGTCGACATCGCCGCCGCCGTGCGCCGGCACGTACAGGCGCACACCACGGCGGGCCAGCGCACCGACCGGTTCCTGATCCGGGTCCGGGAGCCGCTGCCCGCGCTCTGGGCGGACCCCGACAAGATCGACCAGGTGCTCGGCAACCTGCTGGAAAATGCCGTGCGGCACGGTGAGGGAACGGTCACGATAGAGGTGTCACCAGTGCCGGCGCGGGTTTGTGCGGACAGTGCGGATCATTCCGTCGGACCCGCCGTGGAGAGGACAGCGGTCACCGTGAGCGATGAGGGCCCCGGCATCCCCGACGAGTCGGTGGGCCGCGTCTTCACCCGCTTCTGGCGCGGCAGCAAGCGCGGCGGCACGGGGCTCGGGCTCTACATCGTCAAGGGCATCGTCGAGGCGCACGGCGGCTCGATCACGGTCGGCCGGGCGCGCGGCGGCGGCGCGGAGTTCCGATTTACCCTGCCCGTCGGCGCCCCGGCCTTCCTGGCCTGAGCGGCCCACGGGCTCACCCTCCAGCAGCGCCCTTTAGACTCGACCTTTGGCACCTTTGGCATCAATGTCGTCGGGCTAAGCGGCGCACCCGCTCGGCATCACAGCACTTGTCAAGAGCCGAGGCGAAGCGAAGCGCAGCCAATCGGAAGCACGGGAAGAGATGTCCGCACCCAATAAGTCGTATGACCCGGTCGAGGTCGAGGCCCTGAAACCGGAAGAGGTCGAGCGGATGCGCGACGAGGCGATCGCCGCCATCGCCGCCGCCGCCGACCTCGACGCCCTGCGCGAGGTCAAGGCCGCGCACAGCGGCGACCGCTCGCCGCTGGCCCTCGCCAACCGCGAGATCGGCGCGCTGCCGCCGCACGCCAAGGCCGAGGCCGGCAAGCGGGTCGGCCAGGCCCGTGCCGCGGTGAACAAGGCGTTCGCGGCCCGCCAGGAGGAACTGGAGGCGGAGCGCGACGCGCGCGTGCTGGTCGAGGAGGCGGTGGACGTCACGCTGCCGCACGACCGCGTCCTCGCCGGCGCCCGGCACCCGATCACGACGCTCTCCGAGCGCATCGAGGACATCTTCGTCGCGATGGGCTACGAGGTCGCCGAGGGGCCCGAGGTCGAGGCCGAGTGGTTCAACTTCGACGCGCTGAACTTCCCGCCGGACCACCCGGCGCGTGAGATGCAGGACACCTTCTTCGTACGCGAGGCCGGTACCGCGTCTGGTGCCCAGGGTGGTTCGGGCGAGGAGTCCGGCGTCGTGCTGCGCACGCACACCTCGCCGGTGCAGATCCGCTCGATGATCGACCGCGAGCCGCCCGTCTACGTCATCTGCCCGGGCCGTACGTTCCGCACGGACGAGCTGGACGCCACCCACACCCCCGTCTTCCACCAGGTCGAGCTGCTCGCCATCGACGAGGGCCTGACCATGGCCGACCTCAAGGGCACCCTGGACCACATGGTGCAGGCGCTCTTCGGCGAGGGGATGTCCACCCGGCTGCGCCCGAACTACTTCCCGTTCACCGAGCCGTCCGCCGAGATGGACATGGAGTGCTACGTCTGCCGCGGCGCGTCGGTCGGCGACCCCGACCGCCCCTGCCGTACGTGCGGCAGCGAGGGCTGGATCGAGCTGGGCGGCTGCGGCATGGTCAACCCGCGGGTGCTCGTCGCCTGCGGCGTGGACCCGCGGAAGTACAGCGGTTTCGCCTTCGGATTCGGTATCGAGCGGATGCTGATGTTCCGGCACAGCGTGGAGGACATGCGAGACATGATCGAGGGTGACGTGCGCTTCACCAGGCCGTTCGGGATGGAGATCTGATGCGAATCCCGCTTTCCTGGCTGCGCGAGTACGTCGACCTGCCGGCCGCCGAGACCGGCCGCGACGTGCAGGCGAGGCTCGTCGCCACGGGCCTTGAGGTCGAGACGGTCGAACAGCTCGGCGCCGGCCTCAAGGGCCCCCTGGTCGTCGGCAAGGTCCTGACCATCGAGGAGCTGGAGGGGTTCAAGAAGCCCATCCGCTTCTGCACGGTCGACGTCGGCACGGCCAACGGCACCGGCGAGCCACAGGAGATCGTCTGCGGCGCCCGCAACTTCGCCGTCGGCGACAAGGTCGTCGTGGTGCTGCCCGGCGCCGTGCTGCCCGGCGACTTCAAGATCGCCGCGCGTAAGACGTACGGCAAGGTCTCGCACGGCATGATCTGCTCCGGCGACGAGCTGGGCATGGGCGACGACGGCAGCGGGGGCATTATCGTGCTGCCGCCCGAGTACGAGGTCGGCACCGACGCCATCGCGCTGCTCGAACTGGTCGACGAGGTCCTGGACATCGCCGTCACCGCCAACCGCGGCGACTGCCTGTCGATGCGCGGCGTCGCCCGCGAGGCCGCGATCGCCTACGGGCTGCCGCTGCGCGACCCGGCCCTCCTCGACGTGCCGCCGCCCAACTCCTACGGCTACCTCGTCGGCGTCTCGGACCCGGCCGGCTGCGACCGCTTCACCGCGCGCACCGTCACCGGGCTCGACCCCGACGCCCGGTCCCCGATCTGGCTCCAGCGCCGCCTCCAGAAGGCCGGCATGCGCCCGATCTCGCTCGCCGTCGACGTCACCAACTACGTGATGCTCGAACTCGGCCAGCCGCTGCACGCCTACGACCGGTCCCGCCTCGACGGGCCGATCGGCGTGCGCCGCGCCCAGCAGGGCGAGAAGCTCACCACCCTCGACGGCGCCCAGCGGGTCCTGGACGCCGAGGACCTCGTCATCACTGACAACAGCGGCCCCATCGGGCTCGCCGGCGTCATGGGCGGGGCCGACACCGAGATCGCCGATGTCACCCGCGACCCGGAGACCGGCGAGAGCAGGGGCACCACCGACATCGTGGTGGAGGCCGCGCACTTCGACGCGGTCTCCATCGCCCGTACGGCCCGCCGCCACAAGCTGTCCTCCGAGGCGGCCAAGCGCTTCGAGCGCGGCGTCGACCCGAACGCCGCGTCGGCGGCCGCCCAGCGCACCGTCGACCTGCTGGTGCTGCTCGCGGGCGGCACCGCCGAGGCCGGCGTCACCGAGGTCGTCGCGCCCAGCGGCCCCCGCACCATCAGCGTCTCCGCGGACCACCCCGACCGGGTGGCGGGCGTCGAGTACGGCCGGGAGACCGTCGTGCGCCGCCTCCAGGAGGTCGGCTGCGACGTGTACGGGCAGGACGAGCTGGTCGTCACCGTGCCGAGCTGGCGGCCCGACCTCGCCGACCCGAACGACCTCGCCGAGGAGGTCATCCGGCTGGAGGGCTACGAGAACCTGCCGTCCACGCTGCCCCAGCCGCCCGCCGGGCGCGGGCTGACCGAGCGGCAGCGGCTGCGCCGCCGGATCGGCCGCGCGCTGGCCGGCGCCGGCTACGTCGAGGCGCTGAACTACCCCTTCCTGAGCGAGGACGTCTTCGACCAACTGGGGCTGGCGTCCGACGACCCGCGCCGCACCGTGGTGCGGCTGGTCAACCCGCTCTCCGAGAGCGAGCCGGCGCTGCGCACCACGCTGCTGCCGGGGCTGCTCACCGCCCTGCGCCGCAACGACGGCCGCGGCGACCACGACCTCGCGCTCTTCGAGACCGGCCTGGTCTTCCGGCCCACCGGCCACGAGGCGCCCGCGGTCCGGCTGCCCGTCGACCGCCGCCCCACCGACGAGGAGATCGCCGCCCTGAACGCGGCGCTGCCCGCGCAGCCGCGCCGGGTCGCCGTCGTGCTCGCCGGGGCGCGCGAGCAGGCCGGCTGGTGGGGCAAGGGCCGCCCCGCGACATGGGCGGACGCCGTCGAGGCGGGCCGTACGGTCGCCCGTGAGGCGGGCGTCGAGCTGATCGTCCGTCAGGACCAGCACGCGCCGTTCCACCCGGGCCGCTGCGCCGCGCTGCTCGCCCTCGTGGACGGCGCGGAGGTGCTCGTCGGCAACGCCGGTGAGCTGCACCCCCGCGTGGTCAAGGCGCTGGGCCTGCCCGAGCGCACCTGCGCGATGGAGATCGATCTGGACCGCCTGGAGCCGGCCGGCACGGGCGCGGTGCGCGCCCCGCGCGTCTCCACCTTCCCGGTGGCCACGCAGGACGTCGCGCTGGTCGTCGACGGCGAGGTCGCCGCGGCCGACGTCGAGTCGGCACTGCGCGCGGGCGCGGGCGAACTCCTCGAATCGCTGCGGCTGTTCGACGTCTTCACCGGCGAGCAGCTCGGCGAGGGCAAGAAGTCCCTGGCCTACGCGCTGCGCTTCCGCGCCGCGGACCGCACCCTGACCGCCGAGGAGGCCACCGCCGCGCGCGACGCGGCCGTCGCCTCGGCGCGGGAGCGGACGGGCGCGGTGCTGCGCGGGGCGTGATACCGCCCGGGCCGTACGGCTGATGCGGTTGGCATGTGTTGTGAGGGGCGCACCCGGTTCGCCGGGGGCGCCCCTCGCGCGTGGGCCGCGCCGCCCTCCGGAACGCGCGGTGTGCCGTGCGCGCGAGGCGGCTCGTACAGCTCACCCGATCGGGTGAGATATATACGCCAAGTGGTCACATGGGCGCGTACGGTCGCAAGAATCGTGCGGGTCGTCCTGGCCCGCATCGGGCTGAACCATCGGTCTTCCAGGCCCTGTCGTCGAACCCCCGTCATCCGTCCGAAGGAAGGACGGACCCACGGCGAACGGCGCGCGCTCTCGCAAGGCGGAGGCTCATCCCCGTACGGCACGTGCGGGGGCGAACCCGAGACCGCGGCGGAGGCGCGCGCCGGGCGCCGCGGGGCATACGGAGGCCCGGCGCGGGGACCCGAGTCCGGGGCGACCGCATCATTGGCTGCCAGGGGGGCCGACCATGATCGGGACAGGAACGGCGACCGGCGCACGGCCGGCGGCGCGGCGCCGCCGCTGGTGGTCCGCGCTGCCCGGCCTGTGGGTGCTGGGCGTCCTCGGCTGGGCGCTGCTCGACCCGTCCGGCGCGCAACCCGTCCAATTCCTCGCCGTCGCCCCCGCCCTCGCCTGCGCGGGCACCGGCCGCCGGCTCTGCCTGCTCCTCGGCGCGGCCTGCGTGCTGCTCGCCCTGGTGCCGCTGGGGCCCGTCGGCGGCGGCGAACTGATCGGCCGGCTGGGCGCCTGCTCCGCCATCCTCGCCGTCGTCACCGCCGGCGCCCTGGCCACCGCCCGCCGCCGGCGGCTGACCCTGGAGCTGGCCCGCGCCCGCGAGGTCGCCGCCACCGCGCAGGAGGCGCTGCTGCGCAGCCCGCCGCCGCGGCTCGACGGGCTGGCGCTCGCGGCCGGCCATCTCTCCGCCAGCGAAGGGGCGTTGATCGGCGGCGACCTCTACGCGGCGCTCGCCACCCCCTACGGCGTGCGCGTCGTCATGGGCGACGTGCGCGGCCATGGCCTCACCGCGCTCGGCACCGTCGCCGCGATGCTCGGCAGCTTCCGCGAGGCCGCGCACTACGAGCCCGAACTCGGCGGCGTGCTGCGCCGGTTGGAGCGCGCCCTCCAGCGGCACCTGCGGGAGCGGGCGCGGGCCGAGCACCCGGCGGCGGGCGGCGAGGCGGACCACCTGGCCGCCGAGGAGTTCGTGACCGTCCTGCTGCTGGAGGTCCGCCCGGACGGCGAGGTCGCCGCCCTCAACTGCGGGCACCCCTGGCCGTACCGGCTGCACGCCCGGCCCGGCGGCGCCGGCCGCGTCACCGTCGAGACCATGGGGGAGACCCTGCCGCCGCTCGGCATGTTCCCGCTCCCCGCCGAACTGCCCGCCGCCGGCGCCGCGCCGCTGCCGACCGGCGACGCGCTCGTCCTGCACACCGACGGCGTGGAGGACGCCCGCGACGCGACGGGCCGGTTCTTCCCCCTCGGCCCCGCCCTCGCCCGCGCCGCGCGCGGCGCGCCCATCGTCCCGGCGGACGTCATCACGGGCGTACGGGCCGCGCTGCTGCGGCACACCGGCGGCAGGCTCGCCGACGACGCCGCCCTCCTCGTGGTCCGCAACGACCGGCAGCGGGTGCCCACCGGCTCCGGAGTGGTCCACCTCGCCGGCACCGGCCGGTGCGGCGGCTGACGCGCACCGCCCGCCGCACGGCGACATATTCCATCGGAAAAACTTCACACCCGGTGCGAAGACCGCTCGTTTACGCTGTCCTCACCGAGCGGATCGACAGGGCGCGTCGGCTCCTCCCCCTCGTGTACGAACGGACCCCGCACCCGGCCGCCGCGGCTTGACGCGGCCGCCGGTCCCTGCCGCACCCCGGTGGACGGCGGAGCGCTGCCGCGCCCTCGCGGCCCCCCGGAAACCGCTCGCCCCGCCCGGCCCGGCGGCCGGGGCCCCGAGAGGAGGGCAGGATGGAGCCCAACGCACTGCTCGACGCACTACTGGACGAGGCGGGCATCTCGCACGCCGGTCTGGCCGCCCACGTCAACGCGGCGGGCCGGAACCGGGGGCTGTCGCTGCGCTACGAACACACCGCCGTGGCACGGTGGTTGAAGGGCCAGCGGCCGCGCGGCCAGGTGCCCGACCTGATCTGCGAGGTGCTCGGCGAGCGGCTGCACCGCGCGCTGACCCTCGACGACATCGGGCTCGGCACCCCCGGCAGCCCGCGCGCCCCCAGCACCCCGCTCTCCGGCTTCGTGGAGCGCGCCACCGCGCTGTGGCGCTCCGACGAACAGCAGCGGCCGCACGTCGTCAGCGCGCCGGCCGTCACCGGCACCCCGGCCGTCATTCCCGTCTGGGAGTGGGAGAACCCGCCCGAGGACTCGGACGTCTCCCGGCACGGGCTGACCCGCGTCACCATGGCCGACATCGAGATGCTGCGGGCGGCCCGCGCCCATTACGAACAGATGTACCGCAAGACCGGCGGCGTCGCGACGCGCGCCCGCGTCGTGGGCTTCCTCAACTTCGAGACGGCGCCGCTGCTGCGCGGCAGCTACACCGATGCCACCGGCCGCCAACTGCACCGGGCGACCGGCGGGTTGGTCGCCGTCGCCGGCATCTGCGCGTACGACTCCGACGCGCACGGACTCGCGCAGCGCTACTTCCACCAGGCGCTGCGGCTCGCCAAGGCCAGCGGGGACCGCGGGCTCGGCGCGTACGTGGTCGCCCTGCTCGTCAATCAGGCTCTGTTCCTGCGTGAGTACCGGCAAGGGGTGGCCTTCGCGGAGTCGGCGCTGCGGGCCGTCGGGGCGCACATCACCCCGGCGCTCGCCGCGGATCTGTACGCGATGCAGGCCAAGGCGTACGCCCGGCTCGGCGACGGAGCCGGGGCGCTCGCCTGCATCCGGCGCGCCGAGTCCGCCGCCGAGCGCATCCGCCCCGGCCAGGAGCCCGTCGAGACCGGGTACGTACAGCCCGGTCTGGTCAATGTGCAGGTCGCCGAGGCCCTCCTCAGCCTCGGCGACCTCGAACCCGCCCGGGTCCACGCGGATCAGGCGGTCGACTCCCCGGCCCACGACCGGGGCCGTGTGCACCGGCTCGCCATGCTCACGCACATCGAACTGCGTCAAGGAGACGCGGACAAGGCGGTGGCCACCGCCAGGGAGATGACCGAGCAGGCACGCGGAATGGAATCACAACGGCTGAGGGACCGGCTGAGGGCGGTGCGCGAGCACCTGATCGAGAGCGGGTGCGCGGCGACGGCCGAGGCCGCCGAAATGATCGACGGGGCGCTGCGCGTGCCCCTGTGAGGGCCATGCCGGGCAGGTGGCCACCTTGACCGGAAGGTGGCACACACGTGCGTTGGAAGAATCTCAGGGAGCGGACCGTGTACGAGAACCGGTGGTTCCGGGTCAACCTCGCAGACGTCGAACTCCCCGACGGCGCCCACCTCGACCACTATCTGATCCGGCTGCGGCCCGTCGCGGCCGCCACGGTGGTCAACGAGGCCAACGAAGTCCTGCTGCTGTGGCGGCACCGCTTCATCACCGACAACTGGGGATGGGAGCTGGCCGCCGGAGTCGTCGAGGACGGCGAGGGCATCGAGTCCGCGGCAGCGCGCGAGATGGAGGAGGAGACCGGGTGGCGACCGGGCGCGCTGCGGCACCTCATGACGGTAGAGCCGTCCAACGGCCTCACCGACGCCCGCCACCACATCTACTGGACTCCGGAGGCCGTCTACACCGGGCAGCCCGAGGACGGCTTCGAATCGGACCGGCGCGAGTGGGTGCCGCTCAAAGTGGTACCCGATCTGATCGCGCGTGGTGAGGTCCCGGCCGCCAATATGGCGGCCGCTCTTCTGCTGCTGCACCACATGCGGCTCGGCTGAAAAGCCCCCGGCACGCCGGAACGGAGCGGCGTGCACCGCGCCCCACAGCGGTGAGGCGCACCCCGCGCTCATCGGCCGAGCGCTTGCCACAAGGCGATCGCCAGGGCGGCCAGGCCGGTGAGCGCGGCCAGCGACGGCAGCGGCCAGCGGCCGTGCTCCAATGCCCGCACGTGCACGTTCACGGTGCTCAGATCCTGTTCGCTCTGGTCGCCGCGCAGGGCGAGGAGCGCCAGTTGTCCATCGATGCGGGCGATGCCCACTTCGAGGTCTCGACGGATTTCCGCGAGCTCCGCCGACACTACGGCCTGCTCGGGATCGGTGGTCACGGTCCGTACCCCTTCCGGGAGAGCATCCAAGGGATGGCCGGCGGACGTGGGTGTGCCGGCGGACCGAGTCAACCGCGTGGCCGGGCGGGGCGGGAGCGTGTGCGGGGGACAGCCGCGGGTCAGCGGCGTGCGCCCCGTGTGAACAGGGGGCGCACGCCGCCGGGAGCGGCCGGGATACGGGCCCTCGGAGAGGTCAGTACGGGTAGAAGCCCGAGCCCGTCTTACGGCCCAGCCGACCCGCGTCCACCATGCGCTGGAGCAGCGGGGGAGCGGCGTACAGCGGCTCCTTGAACTCCTCGTACATCGAGTCCGCGACCGAGGCGACGGTGTCCAGGCCGATCAGGTCGGACAGCCGCAGCGGGCCCATGGGGTGCGCGCACCCCAGCTCCATGCCGTTGTCGATGTCCTCGCGGCTCGCGATGCCGGACTCGAACATCCGGATCGCGGAGAGCAGATAGGGGATGAGGAGCGCGTTGACGACGAAGCCCGAGCGGTCCTGGGCCCGGATCGCGTGCTTGCCGAGCACGTCCCCGACCAGCGCCTCGGCCCGCTTGATGGTCTCCTCGCCGGTGGTCAGCGCGGGGATCAGCTCGACCAGCTTCTGCACCGGGGCCGGGTTGAAGAAGTGGATGCCGATGACCTGGTCCGGCCGGGAGGTGGCGACGGCCAGCTTCACCAGCGGGATCGAGGAGGTGTTGGAGGCCAGGATGGCGTCCGGGCGGGTCACCACCTGGTCGAGCACCTGGAAGATCTCCGTCTTGACCTGCTCGTTCTCGACGACCGCCTCGATGACCAGGTCCCGGTCGGCGAACTCGCCCAGATCCGTGGTGAAGCTCAGCCGCTCCAGGGTCGCGTCGTGCTCCGCCACGGTCATCTTGCCGCGCTCGGTGGCCTTGGCGAGGGAGTTGACCAGCCGGGTGCGGCCCAGCTCCAGGGCCTCGCCGGTGGTCTCCGCGACCATGACCTCCAGCCCCGCCCGGGCGCATACCTCGGCGATTCCGGCGCCCATCTGGCCGCAGCCCACCACTCCGACGCGTGCAATATCGGCCATCGTGTCCGTCACCTCGTGCCCTTCGCTGATCCTCGTCGACCGGCCGGCCGCCGCGGGTGCCGGCGGCCGTCTCCGCGCAGACGTTACCCCGCGCCTTACGGTCCCGACCGGTCCGGGGCGGGCATGCTGGTACCGGACGGTGTGGCCCGGTCGGCAGTCAGGGGGCGCCCAATGGGACGTATGACGCGAAGGGGATTCGCGGCGATCGCGACGGGCTCGGCGGCCCTGCTGCTCGGCGCCGGGGACGCGGTGGCCAAGGGCGGCCGACAGGCGCGCGGGGCGCCGCAGTTCCGCGGCATGTGGCTCGCCACCGTCGCCAACCTCGACTGGCCCTCCAAGCCCGGCCTCAGCGTCGCGAAGCAGCGCGCCGAACTGCTCGCGCTCCTCGACACGGCCGTACGGCGGCGGCTCAACGCCGTCATCCTCCAGGTGCGGCCCACCGCGGACGCCTTCTGGCCCTCCCCGTACGAGCCGTGGTCGCAGTACCTCACCGGCACCCAGGGCCGGGACCCGGGCTGGGACCCGCTGGGCTTCGCGGTCCGCGAGGCGCACGCCCGCGAACTGGAGCTGCACGCCTGGTTCAACCCGTACCGCGTCGCCAACCACACCGACCCCACCCGGCTCGCGGCCGGCCACCCGGCGCGGCTGCACCCCGACTGGGTGGTGCCCTACGGCGGCAAGCTCTACTACAACCCGGGCCTGCCCGAGGTCCGGCGCTTCGTCGAGGACGCGATGCTCGACGCCGTGGACCGCTACGACGTCGACGGCGTCCACTTCGACGACTACTTCTACCCCTACCCGGTCGCCGGTCAGGTCTTCGACGACGACGCCGCGTACGCGCGGTACGGCGCGGGCTTCCCCGACCGGGGCGCGTGGCGCCGCGACAACATCGACCGCCTGGTGCGCGAGACGGGGCAGCGGATCAGGGAGAGCGGCAGCCGGGCGCGGCTGGGCATCAGCCCCTTCGCGGTCTGGCGCAACCGCGCCACCGACCCGCTCGGCTCGGACACCCGCGCCGGCGTGCAGACCTACGACGACCTGTGCGCCGACACCCGCAAGTGGGTCCTGGAGGGCTGGATCGACTACATCGTCCCGCAGGTCTACTGGCACCTCGGCTTCGCCGTCGCCGACTACGCCAAGCTCGTGCCCTGGTGGGCCGCGACCGTACGCGGCACCGACGTGCACCTCTACATCGGCGAGGCGCTCTACAAGGCGGGCGACCCGGCGCAGCCCGCCCCCTGGCAGGACCCCGCGGAACTCTCCCGCCACCTCACCTTCGACCGGCGGTACCCGCAGGTGCGCGGCAATGTCTTCTTCACCGCGCGGGACGTGGTCGCCGACCGGATCGGGGCGATGGCCCGAGTGGTCGCCGACCACTATCCGCACCGGGTGCGGCCGCCCCGCTGAGCCGGGGCGGCGGCTGTTGCGGCCCTACGGCTGCGGCTTCGAATGCTGGACGACCGCGTCGGGCCCCGGCGAGATGATCGCCTCGTGGCCGTTGTCGGCGCGGACCCGGTAGGGCGGGGTGCCCTCCGGCCCCAGCACCTCGATGATCTCCACGACCCGGTCGTGCTGGCCCACGATCCTGCCGTGCACCAACAGCCGGTCTCCCACACTCGCATGCATCGGCGGCGACCTTCCGTCCGAAGGGATGCGGTCAGTGGCGGCCATTGTACGGCGCGTAGGCGGCATCGGCAGGGAAACGCCGATGCCGGTGAGTCCGCCGTACGCCGCGTCGCGCCCGTTCCGCTCAGCTCTTCGCGCGCTGCGTCACCACGATGCACACCAGCACGCCGACGGCGGCGAGCGGCGCCGCCAGGGTCAGGTGCTCGCCGAGCAGCAGCACGGAGCACACGAGCGTCAGCAGCGGCTGGGCGAGCTGGAGCTGGCTGGCCCTGGCGACGCCGATGGCGGCCATGCCCCGGTACCAGACCGTGAGCCCGAAGCAGTGCGAGCCCGCCGCCAGCCACACCAGGCCGGCCACCACGTGCCCCGTCAGCCGGGCCGGCTCGAAGGACAGCGCGACGGCGGCGCCCGCCAGGCCCACCGGCAGGCACGGCACCAGGGCCCAGCCGATGACCTGCCACCCCGGCATCTCCCGCGCCAGCCGGCCGCCCTCCGCGTACCCGGCCGCGCAGATCAGCAGGGCGCCGAAGAGATAGAGGTCCGCCGCCGAGAGCGCCCCGCCGCTCTGCTGGAGGGCGAACGCGATGACCACGGCCGCGCCGGCCAGCGCCGCGACCCAGTACGTACGCGAGTGCCGCGTCCCCGTACGCAGCGCCGAGTACGCGGCCGTGGTCACCGGCAGCAGGCCCACCACCACGGCGGCGTGCGACGACGTGGACGTCTGAAGGGCCAGCGTGGTCAGGATCGGATAGCCGACGACCACGCCCGAGGCGACGACGAGGAGCCCGCCCCAGTGCCGGCGGGCGGGCGGCCGCACCCGCAGCACGGCCAGGGCGACGATCGCGATGAGCGAGGTCAGCACGGTCCGGCAGGCGACCGTGGACCACGGGCCGAGTCCTTCGAGGGCCCAGGCGGTGGCGGGGAAGGTGAGCGAGAAGGCGGCCACGCCGAGGGCGGCGAGTAGGGTACCGCCGCTCACTGCTATCGCAACTGGACGAGTAGCGCTATCTTGTACAGTCATGCATGAGCGTAACAGCGTCGCTGAACTGGCAAAAGTTCTCCGAGATGAACTCGACCGCTACCGCGAAGGTGAGAAGCTGCCATCGAGTCGGGCCCTGGTCGAGCGGTTCCATGTCAGCCCCGTGACCGTCACCCGCGCGCTCGCCGCCCTCGCCGCCGAAGGGCTCGTCGTCACCCGCCCCGGGGCCGGCGCGTACCGGGCCGTCCGGTCGCGCGGCGGCGAGCGGCGCGTCGGCGACACCTCGTGGCAGGAGGTGGCGCTGAGCGCCGAGACCGCCGGCGAGTACGTGCCGCGCTCCATCGGCGCGTCCGGGGTGCTGGCCACGCTCGCCGTGCCGCCGGCCGGCGCCATCGAACTGAACGGCGGCTACCTCCACTCCGCCCTCCAGCCCGAACGCGCCATGGCCGCCGCCCTCGCCCGGGCCGGCCGCCGCCCCGGCGCGTGGGACCGCCCGCCGATCGACGGCGTCGGCGAGCTGCGGGCCTGGTTCGCGCGCGAGATCGGCGGCCCGGCGGGCGCCGTCGCCGCCGGGGACGTGCTCATCACCGCCGGCGGCCAGAGCGCCCTGACCGTGGCGCTGCGCGCCCTCGCCCCGCCCGGCGCCCCCGTCCTCGTGGAGTCCCCGACCTACCCCGGCGTCCTCGCCGCCGCCCGCGCCTGCGGCCAGCGCCCCGTGCCCGTACCGGTCGACGCCCGCGGCGTACGGACCGACCTGCTCGCCGCCGCGTTCCGGGCCAGCGGGGCCCGCGTCTTCGTCTGCCAGCCGCTGTTCCAGAACCCGACCGGCGCCGTGCTCGGCGAGGAACGGCGGCGCGAGGTCGTCGAGGCGGCCCGCGCGGCCGGGGCGTTCGTCGTCGAGGACGACTTCGCGCGCCGCCTCGTCCACGAGGGCGCGCCGCCGCTGCCGCCCACGCTCTGCGCGGACGACCCCGACGGCATCGTCGTCCACGTCGGCTCGCTGACCAAGGTCACCTCGCCCAGCATGCGGGTGGGCGCCCTCGCCGCCCGCGGCCCCGCCCTGGAGCGGCTGCGCGAAACCCAGATCGTGGACAGCTTCTTCGTCCCCAGACCCCTGCAGGAAGCCGCCCTCGAACTCGTCGGCGCACCCGCCTGGCCGCGCCATCTGCGCACCGTCGCCGCCCAGTTGCGCGCCCGGCGCGAGGCGCTGCTCACCGCCGTGCGCCAGGAGCTGCCGCGGGTGACGGTCGATCACGTCCCGCCGGGCGGCTGCTTCCTGTGGCTCCGGCTGCCCGACGGTACGGACGAGGGCGCCCTGTTCGCCGCCGCCCAGCGCGCGGGCGTCGCCGTCGCCCCAGGACGCCCGTACTTCGCCGCCGAGCCGACCGGCGCCTACCTCCGCCTCAGCTTCGCCGCCGCGGCGGGCCCCGCCGAACTCGCGGAGGGCGCGGCCCGGCTCCGTACCGCCTGCGCGGAAGTCCTGACCTGAGACATGGAAATTCCGGGCGCGCGGAACGCCCCGCGCCCGTGTGGAAACCGGGCGTGGGGCGTCCATGATGGAATTACCTGGTGCGGGTGATTACCTGATGCGGATGGTTCATATTGTTCGCATGGTCATGTGATTCATGAAATGCGCACGGTCATCCGGCGGTGTCGGCCGTCAGTCGTCAGACGTCAGCCGTCAGCCCAGGAAATTCTGCTTGAGATGTGCGTAGAGGTCGGCGGCGGAGCCTTCGAGCAGTTCGTCCGCGACTTCCACTTCGGCCAGTTGCTGCCCGGCTCCCGCCACGAGACGCACGCCTTCCGGCGCGCCCTCGCCCTCGCTCGCGCTCGGCTGCTGCGCGGTGCCCAGGATGTTGCCCGCCTCGTCGACCAGGATCTGAATCGTCGCCATGGTCACACAGCCCCCCCGCCGCGCCAGTTGAACGAGACGGTCAGGGAGCCGGCGTTGCGGACCCGGGCCCGGTAGGAGAGGTGCGAACCCACCAGGACCTCGCCGATCTCAAAGGTGTAGAGCAGCCCGTTGGGGTTCAACGGGTGCGCCTGGATCAATTGCGGGCCGACATCGCCATTCCCGCCCCAGTCGAAAGTCCATTCCTGGGTGGTACCGGGTGCGATGGTGCCACCTCCTGCTGTCCACGCCATCCGAATTCTCCTTCTGCGTCGGTCTGCTGACCGGAAATCCCGCCCGCGACGCGGACCGGGATACCAGCGTCACCGGCGGGGTCCGAAACGGGCAAGAGGAATACGGAATTCACCGGATTTATCACCAATAAGTCACGCACCCGGCGCGGCCCCTATGGAGGGTTTGGCTCATTCGCGTACGTCCAACGCAGGGGAGCCCCCTGCCCTCTCGGACGCAGCGGATGAGGGCCGACCGGCCGGTCGGCCCTCCAACGGCGCCGGTCGAACCTCCAACGGCGCCGGTCACCGCCCCAGCGGCACCGGTCACCGCTCCAGCGGCGCCGGTCGACCCTCCAGCGGCGCCGGTCAACCCTCCAGCGGTGCCAGATCGATGCGCCGCAGCCGCTCGGGATCGGCGAGGATGTCGATCTCCACGATCTTTCCGCGCGCGACCGTGAAGCCCAGGACCGCCGCCGCCCGCCCGTCGAGCACCGACACGATCCCCGCCGCGCCGTTGACGAGCACCGGCAGCGGCTGACGGGCGGCCGCCCGCTGGAACAAGAGGGCCCGTCCGGCCACCTCCCGCGCGCCCCGGACCACCGCGGAACCGCCCGCCGCGGCACCGGCGGCCACACCGGCCCCGGCGTCGGCGCGGAGCACGACTTCCGGGTCGAGCACCGCCACGAGCGCCTCGAAGTCGCCGCCCCGAGCGGCGGCCAGGAACGCGTCGACGACCTCCCGCTGCCGGGCCAGATCGGCGTCCGGAACCGTCTCCGTGCCCCGTACCCGCCGTCGCGCCCGGCTGGCGAGCTGCCGCGCCGCCGCCGGTGACCGCCCGACCATCGGGGCGATCTCGTCGAACGGCACCGCGAACATGTCGTGCAGGACGAAGGCCAGCCGCTCGGCCGGGCCCAGCGTCTCCAGCACGACCAGCAGCGCGAGGCCCACGGAATCGGCCAGCAGCGCCTGGTGCTCCGGGTCGGGCCCGGCCGGGCCGCTCACCACCGGGTCGGGCACCCGCGCGTCCAGCGGCCGTTCGCCCCGCGACGCGCGCGTACGCAGCATGTCCAGGCAGACCCGGCCGACGACGGTCGTCAGCCACCCGCCGAGGTTCGCCACCTCGCCGGTGTCCGAGCGGTGCAGCCGCAGCCACGTCTCCTGCACGGCGTCGTCCGCCTCGGCCAGCGAGCCGAGCATCCGGTACGCCACAGCCCGCAGCCGGCCGCGGTGCTCCTCGAAGCGGCCCGCCAGAAAGCGGTCCGCCAGAAAGCGGTCCGTCGACAAGCGGTCGGCCTGCGAGTGGCCCGCCGAAAAGTCGTTCTCGTCCATCAGTCACATTCTCCCGTCGCGATCCGTCAGCACTGTGACGGTCACGCCCCGGCGGATGTGACGAGCGAGACCAGACGCGATCAGACACGAGCAGAGGAGCACGACGATGCAGGCACGTATGAAGAACCCCGCGACGCTCATCCCCGAGGCGCTGCCGGCCGTACTCGACGTGGCCAAGGCCGCGAAGCAGGGCGGGGTGCCGGAGGCGACGCTCGAACTGGTGCACCTGCGGGTGAGCCAGATCAACGGGTGCAGCTACTGCGTCGACGGCGGCGCCCGCAACGCCAAGAAGGCGGGCATGAGCGACGAACGGCTCTTCGCGCTGGCGGCCTGGCACGAGGCGCCCTACTACTCCGACGCCGAACGCGCCGCCCTCGCGCTCGCCGAGGCCGCCACCCGGCTCAGCGACCGTACGGACCCGGTGCCGGACGCGGTCTGGGACGAGGCCGCCCGCCACCACGACGAGAAGCAGATGGCGGGCCTGGTCCTGTGGATCGGCCTGACCAATCTCTTCAACCGGATCAACGCCGCCACCCGGCAGCCCGCCGGCGCGAGCTGGTAGCGGCGGACGGAAAAGGGACGGAGGAAGGGACGGGGAGGGGACGGGGCAGGGGCGGGGCGGCTCAGGTCGGGCCGGGCCGGGCCGTGCGGGGGGCGGTCCGGCCCGGCGCCGCCGAGTGCTGACGGGCTCTCAGGTGGCGGTGAAGACGAGCGACGCGTTGTGCCCGCCGAAGCCGAAGGAGTTCGCGAGCGCCGCCGCCACCCGGCCCCGGCGTGGCTCTCCCGCCACGATGTCGAGCCCCACGGCAGGGTCGAGGGCGTCGAGGTTCCGCGTCGCCGGGATCACGCCGTCGCGGACCGCGAGCACCGCGGCCAGCGCGCCGAGCGCCCCGGCGGCCCCGAAGAGATGCCCGGTCATCGACTTGACCGCGGTGACGGCCGGGCGGTCGCCGACGGCCTCCGCGATCGACCCGGCCTCCACCAGATCGCCCATGGGCGTCGAGGTCGCGTGCGCCTGTACGTGGTCGATGTCGCGCGGCGACAGCCCGGCCTGGGCCACCGCCCGGCGCATGGCCCGGACCTGCCCGTCCGGGTGCGCGGCCGTGATGTGGTGGGCGTCCGAGGTGACGCCCGCCCCGGCCAGCGCCGCGTACGGCCGGGCCCCGCGCGCGGCCGCGAACCCGGCGCGTTCCAGGACGACCACGGCGCCGCCCTCGCCGATCACGAACCCGTCGCGGTCGGCGTCGAACGGCCGGGACGCCCGCCCCGGTTCGTCGTTGCGGGTGGAGTGGGCCTTGGCCTGGGCGAAGCCGGCCAGCGGCAGCGGGTGGACGCAGGCTTCGGCGCCGCCCGCCACCACCACGTCGGCCCGGCCCAGCCGGATCAGGTCCAGGCCCATCGCGATGGCCTCGGCGCCGGACGCGCAGGCGCTGACCGGGGTGTGGGCGCCGCCGCGCGCCCCGAGATCGATGCTGACCCAGGCGGCGGGCCCGTTCGCCATCAGCATCGGCACGGTGTGCGGCGACACCCGCCGCACGCCTCGGGTTTCGAGGATGTCGTCCTGTCCCAGCAGGGTGAGGGCGCCGCCGGTGCCCGTACCCATCACCACCGCCAGCCGCTCCGGATCGACGCCGGGCGTGCCCGCGTCGGCCCACGCCTCGCGCGCGGCGACGAGCGCGATCTGCTCGCAGCGGTCCATGCGGCGGGCCTGCACCCGGTCCAGTGCCTCGGCCGGTTCGGCCGCCAGCCGGCCCGCGATCCGTACGGGCAGTTCGGCCGCCCACTCCTCCTCGATCGCCCGGATGCCGGACTCTCCGGCGAGCATCGCGGCCCAGGTCGACGCGGTGTCCCCGCCGAGCGGCGTGGTGGCGCCGAGCCCGGTGACCACCACGCCGTCGCTGTCCCTGTCGCCGTCGTGGCTGTGGCCGGCGCCCGGGACGCTGTTTCCGCCGGTGTTCGCTGTCGTACGCACTGCGCAACCCCCTTTGTAGTGGCATCACAACTCGTCGCGGCTCCTCGCGCCGGCGTCGGCCCGTGGAGATCGACTCACTGGCCACACTGGCAGGGAGGTTCCGGTTATTCGGATGCCGCGATCAACGGAGTCCGATGCGCAAGGTTTGTGAAAACCCCACAGGGAGGTACCCGGGGGCGGGCTTCATTTGGCGGTGGTTCGCACCCGTACCTGCATGCGTTCGCCCTGGGGTCCGAAGAGGACGAGGAATTCGGTGGGCTGGTCTGCCGCGTTGCCGAAGCCGTGCGGGGTGCGGGTGTCGAACTCGGCCGCCTCGCCCGCGGAGAGCAGCAGTTCGTGCTCGCCGAGGGCGAGCCGCAGGCGGCCGGCGAGGACGTAGAGCCATTCGTAGCCCTCGTGCGTGGACTGCTCGGGCCGCTCGTCGCGGCGGTCGGCCCCGGCGACGGGGAGGATCTGCTTGTAGGCGTGCAGCCCCCCGAGGTGCCGGGTCAGCGGGATCCAGGTCTTGCCGTGCCGCGTGAACGGCCGCGGGTGGGCGCGCGGGTCGCCGGTCGCTGGCGCGCCGATCAGCTCGTCGAGCGGCACGCCGTACGCCTTGGCCAGCGGCAGCAGCAGCTTCAGCGTCGGCTCGCGCCGCCCCGACTCCAGCCGGGAGAGCGTGCTCAGGGAGATCCCGGTCTGCTCGCCGAGCTGGGCCAGGGTGATCCCGCGCGACTTCCGCAGTGCGCGCAGCCGCGGCCCGACGCCGGCCAGCACCTGGGAGAATTCGTCCTCGCTCATATCCCCATCTTTGCCGGACCGGCAAAGTACGGGCGAAGAGGACAGAAAATAATCGATTATTTATCGAATCATCTATGGTGTAGCTATGACTCAGACGACCCGAAGGGCCGCCTCCCCGGCCGCGTCCGGGAAGCGGATGCTCTCCGAGCAGATCTACGCGTATCTGCGCGATGCGATCATGCGCGGGACGTACGCGCCCGGCGAGGCCCTCAAGCCCCAGGACCTCGCCAAGGAGCAGGGCGTGAGCCTGGCCGTGGTCCGCGAGGCGCTGGTACGGGTGGCCGGTGAAGGGCTGGCCGACCGGCTGCCCAACCGCGGCTTCGCCGTCCCCGCCTACTCCGACCGCCGCTGGCAGGAGATCGCGGAGGCCCGCCGGACCATCGAGCCCGTCGTGCTGCGCATGTCCGTGGAGCGCGGCGACATCGACTGGGAGGCCCGCGTGCGCGCCGCCCACCACCGGTTGAGCCGCACCCCGGCGTACGGGCCGGAGGAACCGGAGGCAGGGGTGTACTACAGCGCCGCGTGGTCCGAGGCGCACCGGGTCTTCCACCGGACCCTGCTGGAGGGGTGCGGCAACCCGGTCCTGCTGGAGACCTTCGACCGGATGTGGACCGCGAGCGAACTGGCGCGCCGCTGGTCGGCCCACCGCGACCCCGGCCGGGCCGGCGCCGACGAGCACCGCCGGCTGGAGGAGGCGGCCGTGGCCCGCGACGCCGACGCCGCCGCCGAGGTGCTGTCCCAGCACCTCACCCAGACCGCGGCCGCGCTGACGGACGATCCCGCTGAGGGGCCGGTGGCGGGGGGCTGATCGGCTGAGCCGCGCGGCACAGGGGGCCTATCCCTGCGGGGTGGGGCGTACGGGCGGCGAGATGGACTCCCCGCGCGCGCCGCCTCGACGGGCTACCCGTTGCCGAGACCGTAATCAGGTCTCAGCATTCCGGGCATTTCGGCCCGGAAGGTCCGTCACATCACCAAAGCAGGAGAGCTTCGGCTTGAGTACGGTCTCTCGTTTCTGTCTGCCGTTGGTGCGGCAGGGTTGCGCCACCTGCCCGCCCCGCGCTCGCCTTGCGGCGGGTGCGGGTGGCGCGGGTCTTCTGGTCGGCTCCACGAGGCTTCGACACCGCCGGGGCGGTGTCCTGGTCTCCGGCCACTCCGGTACCAGTTACTACGGCTGCCGCGAGAGCGGCGAGGTTGAGTGCGGCGTTGTCGTCCCGGTCGATGACCAGGTGGCAGGCGTCGCATTCGTAGGTCCGGATGTGCAGCGGCAGTTTGGCTTTCACCGCGCCGCACCCGGAGCAGGTCTTGGAGGAGGGGTACCAGCGGTCGGCCACGATGGTGCGGGTGGCGTGGCGCTGGCGGGTCTTGTAGTCGAGGTGGCGGCGGATCTCGCCGAATCCCGCGTCGGCGATCCGGCGGGCCAGGCGCCGGTTGCGGAGCATGCCGGCGACGTTGAGGTCTTCGATCACGACGGTGCCGTACTCGGCGGCCACGGCGGTGGTGAGCTTGTGCAGGGCGTCTTCGCGGAGGTCCGCCACGCGGTGGTGGACCTTGTTGCGGGCGGCGTTGGCCTTCTCCCACCGCTTCGATGGCTTCTGTCCGGTGCGCCGGTCGGGGCGCTGGCGTCGGGACACGGTGCGGGAGGCGCGGCGCAGCTGCTTGCGTGCCCGGTCGTAGTGGTTCGGGTTGGGCACGGTGCGGATCTCGCCGGTGCTGTCGGCCATGACCGCGAGGGTCTTCACCCCGAGGTCGATACCGACCGAGGCATCCGGCCGCGCCACGCGGTCGAGGTCCCGCTCCACCTCGGCCTGGAAGGACACGAACCAGCGTCCGCGTTCGTGCCGCACCGTCGCGGACAGAATCCGGGCCGTCCCGGCCCGGACACGGTCCAGGAGCTTCACGGTCGGCTCATGCACACGGATCGTGCCCAGGCGGGGCAGCGTCACATGCCGGCCACCCGCTTCGACGCGGATCGTGCCGGTGGTGAACCGGCAGGACAGACGTGCCTTCCGCTTCGACTTGAAACGCGGCGCGCCCATCTTCCGGCCACGCCGCTTGCCCTGCTTGGACTTCGCGTAGTTGTCGAACGCGGCGGCGGCGTTCGCCAGGCCGGTGGAGTACGCCTCCTTGGAGTTCTCCTCCCACCAGGCCGCGAACCTCGGGTCGGTGTGCTTGCCCTCGTTGAACGCCTTCCGCAGCGACGGCAGCGACCACGGCCGCCACTGCGTCAGCTGCTCCTCGGCGATCCCGTAGGACTCCTCCGCGCGGCGCTGCCACCACGACGCCTCCACCCAGCCGACAGCCCAGTTGTAGGCGGCACGGGCGGCACCGCAGTGCGAACGCAGCGCGTGCTCCTGGGCGGCGTTGGGGTCCAGCGCGAAGCGGTACGCCTGCACGACGAACCCGGGCTGCGGCCGGAACTTCTTCACTCGGCGTCCTCGGCGGTCGCCACGGCCACCGCGCGGGCGGCGCGGTTCTTCGCCGCCCGCCGCCCGTACAGACGGGCGCACATCGAGGTCAGCACCTCGGTGATGTCGCGCACCAGATCGTCAGCGGTCTCGGTGGGGTCGAGGACGACCAGGCGCCGCCCGGACGCCGACAGGACGGCCTCCAGGTGCTCGACGCCGAACCGGGCCAGCCGGTCACGACGCTCGACCACGATCACCGCCACCTGCGGGTCGGACAGCAGGCGGTGCAGTCTGCGGCGCCGCCCGTTCAGTCCCGACCCGACCTCGGTGACGACCTCCGCGACCGGCAGACCGAGCCCGTTCGCGCCATCCACCACCCGTGACGCCTGCCGGTCCAGGTCGGCTTTCCGGTCGGCAGAGGAGACACGGCAGTACGCCACCACCCGCCCGGAGGCCGCAGAGACGGCCCAAGCGGGCTCGGCGACCAGCCACGTACCGGACGGCGCCTGGCAGACCGGAACGGGCATCTTCCCGTCCTTCACCCATCGCCAGGCGGTCTGGTAGCTCACGCCCTGCTGCCGCGCCCACTCCGAAAGTTTCACAAGACCAAGATATGTGAGATGTCCGACTAGAGATGGCTATGAATGATTAGGGAATCTGTAGCAGCTTTCACCCCTGTGCGGTGGGGCGTACGACGATGTCGCCCACGTCGACCCCGTCCGGCTGCTCGATGGCGAAGGCGATGGCACGGGCCACCGCCTCCGGCGGCAGGGCGATCTCCATCAGCTTGTCGGTCTGGGCGCGCAGCGCCGGGTCGAGGCGGTCCGTGAAGTCCGTACGGACGGCGCCGGGGGAGACGACGGTGACGCGCAGGCTGTCGCCGGCCTCCTGGCGCAGGCCCTCGGAGATGGTGCGTACGGCGTTCTTCGTGCCGGCGTACACCGACTGGAGCGGCACGATGCGCAGCCCGGCCGTGGACACGGTGTTGACGAAGTGTCCGAAGCCCTGCTCCCGGAAGACCGGGAGGGCGGCGGCGATCCCGTACAGCACGCCTTTGAGGTTGACGTCCACCATCTCCTCCCAGTCCTCGACGCGCAGGTCGTCGAGCGGGGAGATCAGGCCCACTCCGGCGTTGCTGACGAGGGCGTCGAGCTTGCCGTACCGGTCCCGTGCCACCTTGACGAGGGCGGCCAGGTCCTCTTTGCGCCGGACGTCCGTACGGACCCACGCGGCGTCGCCGCCGGCCTCCTTGACGCGGGCGGCCACGGCCTCCAGCCGCTCCGGGCGGCGCGCGCCCAGGACGACCTTGGCGCCGCGCTCGGCGAGGAGGAGCGCGGTGGCCTCGCCGATGCCGCTGCCGGCGCCCGTGATCGCGATGACTTTGCCGTCGATTCCAGAAGCTCCCATGTGGTCGGTCTTCTCGGTGCTCGTGGTGCTTGCGGACATGGTCGACAGCCCTTTCGGGGGAGGGGAGGGGGCGTGGACAGGGCGCGCCTGGGGAGAGGCCCCTGCCGTTAAAGTGGAGGCGCCGCCGCTTATCGGAGACTAAGTGGAGGTGCCTCCACTTAGCAAGCGGGGAGGCAGCGACGGAGAAGGAGAGCCGCCGATGGCCCGAGACCCAGGCCGCCCGCTGAGGGCCGACGCACAGCGCAACCGGGACAAGATCCTGGCCACCGCGGTGCGCGTGTTCACCGAGGAAGGGCTCGACGCGCACCTTGAGCGCATCGCCAAGGAAGCGGGGGTGGGGACCGGCACCCTCTACCGCAACTTCCCCACCCGCGAGGCCCTGGTCGAGGCGGCCTACCGCAACGAAGTGGCCCGGCTCTGCGACGCCGCCCCCGAACTCCTGGCGGAGCTGCCGCCGCGCGAGGCGCTGCGCGAGTGGACGTACCGCTTCATCGACTACGCCGGCGCCAAACTCGGCATGGCCGACGCCCTGCGGGCCGCCGTCGCCTCGGGTGCCAACCCCTACGCCGACAGCCGCACCATGATCCAGTCGGCCCTCTCGGCCCTCATGGAGGCGGGCGCCGCCGCGGGCACGATCCGCCCCGAGATCCACCCGACCGACCTGTTCGCCGCCCTCGCCGGCATCGCCCTCACCTCGGCCGCGCCCGACCAGCGGGACCAGGCCGAACGCCTCATCGGCATCACGCTGCGCGGCCTGGAACCCGAGCCGCCGTCAGCGCGGCCCGGAGCCTGAGGCGGCGAGGCGGATCGCGCGGCCTCGAAGACCGCCGGCCGTTCAGCCGCCGCTCAGTTGCCGCCCGGCTTGTTGGGCGCCGTGCAGTTGGCCGGTGACGGGCGGCCCTGCGGCCAGGCGAGACGGTCGAAGACGGCCTTCTTGGCGACCGGGTCCAGGTGCACGATGGGTATGGCCTTGTTGTACGGATTGCCGTACCGGTCGAGGCAGATCGAGCCGCTCGCGCCGTGCACCGTGTGGGTGCCGTGCAGCCGCAGCCAGCCGCCGGCCACCTCGGCGAGGGTGGGCATCCGGATCGCGCCGACGGTGGTGTTGCGGATGCCCGCGACCGCCGTGATGACCGAGTCGTAGGTGACCATGGTCCGGGAGTCGGTCAGGGAGACCGGGCCGATCGGGTGGGAGGAGCCGGGGGCGAACTCCGCGGCCAGGTCGCTGAACTCCTTGAACGCCTCCCGCGCCTCGCGGGTGGTCCCCGGGCTGCCCTCGGACCACGCGTCGGGGTGGGCCAGCCCCGCGTACCGCACGGTGATGCCCGCGCCCCTGGTGAGCGAGGACCACTCGTCGGCGAACTCGGCGTCCACGGTCAGCGTCGCCGCGTGCGAACCGCTGACCACCGTGTAGTGCTTGTCGCAGGTACGTTTCCCCAACTCGACCAGGAACTGCCGCAGTTGTACGGGCCGCCCGGCGAAGTAGACGGTCGTCGCGTCGGAGGCGCAGATGTCCGGGACCATCTGGTGGAAGTCGTTGGAGAGGTTGCCCTCGTCGTTGAAGTCCTGGGGCGAGCGGAAGGTCTCCGGGGCGTTCTTCGCCCCGCGGGCGAGGCGCTCGAAGGCCTGACGCAGGGTGGCGAGGTAGTTGTCGCCCTCCCTGATGTCCTCCACGACCATCGTCTCGTCCTTCTTGGCGCCGGTGCTGTAGGACTCCAGGGCCGCCGCCTGGTCGGTGTTGGTGGGGACGACGCGGGCCAGGCCGCGGTAGGCGTGCGGGCGCTCGGCGGTGTTGGCGAAGTCGTTGCCGGTGAGGGGGCCCGGGACGACGGGGATGCCCTTGGTGTTGGTGAGGTAGGAGAGCGCCGCGCTGGTGGCGTCGAGACTGATGTTGATGCCGGTGACGGCCCGTAGGTTCTCGGTCTCGGACGCCGCGGCGGCGACGAGCCGGTCGGCGACCGGGCGCCAGAACTCGTAATTGTGGCCGGGGTTGGCGAGCAGCAGCCGCACGGGCGGGCGCTGATTGTTGGAGCGGTGGTTGGCGCGGTACTGGGCCAGATACGCGCCCTGGACCTGTTCGACGAGTTCGCGCTGCTCGGCGGGGTTGCTGGAGATCATGGGGACCATCAGCGCGATGGTGACGGGCGTCTTGCCGGCGACCGCGTCGTTCTCGGCCTTGATGCGCTCGCTGACCTGTTTCAGCGGCGGGGCGAAGACCACCGTGCCGTCGGTGACGCCGGTGCACTCCTTCTTCGGGCCGCGTTCCTCGACCCCCGCCCCGCACGACGGGTCGTGCCGGATGACGGAGGCGTAGACCACGTACGCGCCCACTCCCACGACGACGACCGTGACGACGGCCAGCAGGCGGCGGTAGAGCCTGCCCTCGGGCAGGAGGCGGCGGCAGAACGCGGCGAGGGCCCGCAGGGCCTGCCGGAGGCGGTACAACGTGCCGGCGAGCAGCGGCGTCATAGGCCGGGCTCCTTCCGCGTCGACGGTTGCGGTCTTCGGTGCGGTGCGGCGGGCCGCCCTCCACGGCGCGCCGCCCGGCTGGGCATCAGGTCAGCAGGTCCGGCGCCTGCGTCCAGTCGCGTAGCTGCTGGGGCCACCGCGCGTAGGCCCGGTAGAAGATCTCCTGCGGCGCGGGATCGCTGTACTGGGACAGGGTGAGCAACTGGAGCCCGATGCTGTCGATCGACGAGGCGTCGGGCACGGCCTGCGGCGCCGACTGCCGCCACAGGTTCCGCACCAGCAGCTCGATGGCCTGGTGTACGGGCACGGGGCCGCCCTCGGCCGCGCAGGCCGGACACGGCGAGGCGTCCTCCGACGACGGCGGCAGGGACGGCGGCGGATGCGGCGCGGCGCACACGAGGTTGACCGCGGCCAGCCACGCCAGGGCGTCGCCCTGCGCGAAACGGCGGTGCAGCGTCCGTACGACCACGTCGCTCTCGCCGAGGGCCAGCGAGTGGTGGAGATAGCGGTTGTCGTGCGTGTACGCGCCGGGGCCCAGCTCCTGCGGGTCGTAGTGGGCGCGCAACTGGCGGTGGATGTCGCGCCAGTCGCCCGCCCCGGCGGCCCGGCCGGTGAGGTCGCGCAGGGCGTGCAGCAGCAGGACGCGCAGGGCGTGGTGGCCGACGAACGGGCCGTCGAGGCCGGGCCAGGCGCGCTGCTCCCAGTGGTGGTCGCGCAGGTGGCTCTTGGCCTGCTGCACGGGGACGGCGCCGGCGTCGCCCGGCGGGAAGGCGCCGCTGAGCCGGTGGGCCGCGCCGTCGTCGAGCGCCGGCGCGTAGTAGGTGAGGCGGCCGCGCGCGGTGGCGTCGGGGAGCAGCCGCTCCAGCAGGAGGGCGTGTACGGGCGTCTCCGGGCGGCCCGCGGCCGGGGTGTCGAGCAGGGCCGCCGGGGACACCGTCCCGCCGGTGCGCAGTTGCCCGATGACGGCGTGGACGAGGGCGTGCACGGCGGCGGCCCGGCCGGCGCTGAGCCGCAGGATCGACTGGGTGATGCCGGGCGGCGGGCTCTCGGTGCCGAACATGTACAAGATGTCGTCCAGTTCCAGCGCCGCGAGGCGCACGGGGAGCAGCCAGTCCTCCTTCGCGGCGGGCCGCACGTCGCGCCAGCCCGGGCCGCGCATCGTCCGGGTGTCGGGCGCGGTGCCCCCGGATTCGCGCAGCGCCGTGGTGACGACGACCGGGCGCATCGTCCGGCGCGCCGTCGCGGCGTCGTGGTGCGCGGTCAGCAGCAGGTCGAGGAACTTGGCGCCCGGCGCGGTGTGCACGTTGTCCAGGAGCAGCAGCGGGCGCGGGACCGCGTTGGCGGTGCGCAGCGGCCCGTAGTAGTCCGCGATGTCCGCCAGCAGGGCGGCCAGCAGATGGCGTTCGGCCCGGGTGCGCTTGACGGCCTCGTCGCGGAAGTCCATGGCCAGCGCGGTCAGGTGGTCGTACCCGTCCCCCATCGGCGCGACGTCGAGCGCCGCCCACCAGGCGAGCCCGGCGCGGTGCGCGCGCTGGCCGAACAGCTCGGTGGAGATGGTCTCGACGATGGCCTGCACCATCGTGTTCATCTCGGCGGGCAGCCCCGCCAGCGGGCCGACGGCCTCGACGGCCCTGCCGATCCACCGTCCGACGCGCTCGGCCCGCTGCTGCGGGTCGGGCTGGCTCCCGTGGAGCAGCACCGCCAGCCTGCCGCTCGCGGCGGCGAGTTCGGCGGGCCGTACCGCCGCGGGCACGCCGTCCTCGGCGCCCTGGACCTGCCAACTGCTGATGGCGATGAGCCCCTGGGTGAGCCGGGGAAGGGCCAGCGCCTTGCCGAAGTCGCGCGGGGGCTGACTGAGCCGGAAGCTGAGCAGGAACAGCAGGTCGGAGATGACCGAGGCGTTGGGCGTGTCGGCCGTGACGGCCGTGGTGAGGCCGGCCTGGCCGAAGTCGGCCGCCGCCAGGTCCGCGTACGCCTGGGGTACGCGCTGCCGGTACTGCTCGGCCAGCGCCTCCAGCACCGCGGTCTTGCCGCTGCCCTGGCCGCCGACGCAGTGGAGGACGGGGGCGTACCCCTGGCGGGGCGGGGCGATGCGGCGCCTGCCGGTGTGGTCCAGTCCTACGAGCGGGGGCACCACGTCCTGGAGCAGCGCCTTCCGCCCGTACAGTTCAGCCATGATCCCCCTTCGCGGTGGGCCGCGGGTCCCGGTGCGTGGTGAGGGGAGGATAGGGCGCGGGCGTCAACTGGGGTGTGTTTTCTGCGCGTTGGCTTTCCATCAGTTATGGACTCGTGACGTCATGTGATCGTTGATGAGTGCATCGCGTAGGTAGCCGACCGTCGGCCCGTCGGCCCGTCGGTTTTCCGCTCGTACGAAGGTTCAGCCCTGGTCGGTTCGGGTGGCGGTCCGGTCGGCGGTTCGAAAGGCGGCCTGGTCCGCGGCCTGGTCGCCGCCCGTCGGCTCGAAGAGGTGCCCCGCCGCCGCGAGCCCCATCGGCACGGCCTCGGCGAACGCGGCGATCGACTCGTTGTGGCGGCTCGGCACCCACACCACGGACGTCTGCCACGTCAGCGCCGTCCCGTTCAGCGGGCGCCACACCAGCCCCTCGGTGAGCGGGGAGGACGGGGCCTCGTTGAGGTGGATGCCGCGGCCGGCGAGTACGAGGCCGTGGACGAAGTTCGGGTTGCGCGCGTGGCGGATGGAGCCCGGGAGGTAGCCCTCGTCGCGGCAGATGGTCAGCATGTGGTCGTACAGGCGCGGGGCCATCGCCCGGGGGAAGATCACCAGCGGCGCCCCGTCCAGATCGCGCAGCCGCACGGGGCCGCCGCCCGCCGCGGGGTGGTCGGCGTGCAGCACCACGCCCAGCTCCCGGCGGGCCACGGGGCCGGATTCGAGGCCCACGGTGTCGGACGGGTGGCGCACGACACCGGCGTCGAGCTCGCCGTTGCGCAGCCGCTCCAACTGCTCGTCGGTCGTGAACTCGTGGACGTCGAGCAGTACGTCCGGAGCGCGCACGGCGAACTCCGCGGTCAGCGTGCGCAGCACCCGCGGCTCGGTGTCCGGGGGCACGCCGGCCCGGAGCACGCCCGCCTCGCCGGGCCTGATCCTGCGCATCGCGTCCCGGGCGGTCTCGACCCCGGCGAGCACCGGCCGTACGTGCTCCAGCAGCAGGGCGCCGGCCTCGGTGAGCTGGACGCGGTGCCGGGTGCGGTCGAAGAGCCGGACGTTCAACTCCCGTTCCAGGTCCTGGATGCGCTGCGAGAGCGGCGGCTGGGCCATTTGCAGCCGCGCCGCGGCCCGGCCGAAGTGCAGTTCATCGGCGAGCACGGCGAAGTACCGCAGGTGACGGAGCTCCATGCGGCAACCATATCGCTGCGATATCACGGTCAGTCGCCATTGGTGTTGGCTGGATCACATCAACGCCTGTTTGCATGGCTGCTCACGGGACGCCCTCCGCCGGACACCGAACCGTCACTTCGCCGCTCCGGCCCCGCATGCGCACGGCGGCCGCCGTATGTCTCCGCATGTCTTCGCACGTCCCCATATGCCTATCGATGTCTCCTGAAAGGCCTGGCCACATGGCTGAGAACCACATGGCTGAGAACAGCACCACCGCCGGCGCCGACAGCACCGTGATCGTGGCCCGCCACCCGGTGGCCGCCCTGCCCGGCGACGTCCACGTCGCCGAGGTCACCCTCAACCGCCCCGACAAGCTCAACGCGTGGACCGGCGAGATGCGCGCCCGGCTCGTCGCCGCGCTCCAGGAGATCGGCCGCGACGAGACCTGTCGCGCCGTCGTCCTCACCGGCGCCGGACGCGCCTTCTGCGCCGGACAGGACCTCGCGGAGACCGCGGCCATCGACCCCGACGACCACGCCGCCGCCGAGGCGTGGATCGACGACTTCGGCCTGCTGTTCCGCACCGTGCGCGCCCTCGACAAGCCCGTCATCGCCGCCGTCAACGGAGTCGCCGCCGGCTCCGGCTTCCAGTTCGCGCTCCTCGCCGATCTGCGCATCGGCCACGCCGGCGTCCGGATGGGCCAGCCGGAAGTGCTCTCCGGCATCCCGAGCATCACCGGCATCTGGGCCATGAGCGGCATCCTCGGCCGCGCGAAGACCGCCGAGTTCGCCCTCACCGGCCGGCTCGTCGAGGGGCCGGAGGCGCAGCGGCTCGGCCTGCTCTCCCGCCTCGTCGACGCGGACCAGGTCAAGGCCGAGGCGCTGGCCGAGGCCGCCCGCCTCGCGGAGCTGCCGCCGGGCGCCCTCGCGCTGACCAAGGGCCGGCTCCGCGAGCTGGACGACGCCGGCCTCGACGACGCGATCGCCGCCGCCAAGAAGGTGCACATCGCCGCCTACGCCACCGGGGAGCCGCAGCGCGAGATGGCCCGCTTCCTCGCGGGCCGCCGCCGCTGACGCCGCCGCGGCGCCCGCGGCCCGGAGCCTGAGCGCGAGGGCCCGTAGCCCCGGCCTGAGCCCGGGCCCGTAGCCCCGGAGTCTGAGCCCCCGGGCCCGTAGCCCAGGCCCATAGCCCCGGAGCCTGAGCCCAGGCCCGTAGCCGGGCCCGTAGCCCCCGCGGCCAGGGCCCCGGAGCCGCGCCACCGCGAACTCCCGCCAACTCCCGCCGCCCTCCCACCTACCAGAGCAACGTTCGATGCGGGTCACGTGGTGCTCCGACCCGGCACCCCTCCCGCGTACCAGAGGAAACTCTCATGACGACCACCGCATCGCCGCAGCCCGGCGCAGCCCTCTCCGGCGAGGGCGAACAGGCCTACCGCCGCCTCGTCGAAGACCATCAGTGGCAGGTCCCGGACCGGTACAACATGGCGGCGGACGTCGCCGACCGGCACCCGGGCGACCGGCTCGCGCTCGTCTTCGAGGACCACACCGGCCACCGCGAGGAGGTCCGCTGGCAGCAGGTCCAGGACCGTTCGCGGCAGATCGCCGCCCACCTCCACGCGCTCGGCGTGCGCAAGGGTGACCGGGTGGCGGTCCTGCTGCCGCAGCGGCCCGACACCCCGGCCACGTACCTCGGCGTCCTGCGCACCGGCGCCGTGCTGGTGACGATGTCCCTGCTCTGGGCCGACGAGCCGATCCGCTACCGGCTCGGCGACTCCGGCGCCACCGTGCTGGTCACCGAGACGGCGGCGCTGGAGCGGACGGAGGGGTTCGACGGGACCGTCGTGAACGTCGACGACCCGGCGATCGCCGCGCGCCCCCCGGAGTACGAGACGGCCGACACCGCCGCCGACGACCCGGCCCTGATCTTCTACACCTCCGGCACGACCGGCGAGGCCAAGGGCATCGTGCACGCCCACCGCACGCTGCTCGGGCACAACGAGTTCCACTACTGCCACGATCTGCGGCCCGGCGATGTCTTCTACGGCGCCGGGGACTGGGCCTGGTCCATGGCCAAGCTCATGGGGCCGCTCCGGGCGGGCGCCGTGCATCTGGTGTACCGGCCGGCCGGCGGCTTCGACCCCGAAGGGCTGCTGGCGAGCATGGCCCGCAACAAGGTCACCACGGCCCTGGTCAACCCGACCTTCCTGCGCAAGATGAAGCAGGACGTCGAGGACGCGGGGAGCCGGTACCCGCAGTCGCTGCGGGTGGTGTGCTGCTCGAACGAGCCGCTCACCACCGATCTGATCGACTGGTTCCGGGCCGAATTCGGCGTGACGCCGCTGGACTACTACGGTTCCACCGAGTCCTACCCCCTGCTCGGCAACTTTCCCGGGGTGCCGGTCAAGCCCGGTTCCATGGGCCGGCCGCTGCCCGGGTGGGACGTCGCGCTGCTGGACGCCGACGGGCGGGAGGTCGCCGTCGGGCAGCCCGGCGAGATCTGTCTGCGGGCCGGCTCCAACCCGCAGTTCCCGCTCGGCTACTGGAAGCGGCCCGAGGCGTCCGCCGAGTCGTTCGGCGGGACCTGGTACCGGACCAAGGACCAGGCCGTGATGGACGAGGACGGATATTTCTGGTTCCTCGGCCGCACCGACGATGTCATCAAGACCTCCGGGTACCGTGTCGGACCGTACGAAGTGGAGGCAGTCCTGCGACGTCACCCCGCCGTCGCCGACGCCGGAGTCGTGGGCGTCCCCGACCCCGTCCGCGGCCAGGCGGTCAAGGCGTGGATCGAGCTGAACCCCGGCCACACGGCGGATGAGAGCCTGGCCCGGGACATCACCCGGTTCGCCCGCGCCGCGCACTCGAAGTTCGCCTACCCCCGGCTGATCGAGTTCGTCGACGAACTGCCGCGCTCGGCCACCGGCAAGATCCAGCGGGCCGCTCTGCGCGCCCGCGACCTCGAATCCGCCGCCCCCGCGGACGTGACACCACCCCGGAAGGACGGCCGGCCATGACCACCGACAGCCACTCGCCCTCGGCGCCCCCCGTCGCCGCCGAGGAGGCCCCCGCCACGCCGTCCGTGCACCGCAAGGTCGCCACGGCGACGGCCATCGGCAACTTCGTGGAGTGGTTCGACTCAGGGGCCTACGCCATCATGTCCGCCACCATCGCCGGGCTCTTCTTCCCGCAGTACGACAAGACGGCGGCGCTGCTCGCGACCTGGGCCGTCTTCGCGGGCGGCTTCATCGCCCGGCCGATCGGGGCGGCATTCTTCGGCCGCTACGGCGACCGGATTGGCCGCAACCGCATGCTGGCGCTGAGCGTGCTGTGCATGAGCGGCTCGACGCTCCTCATCGGCGTGCTGCCCAGCTACGCCACGTTCGGCATCGCCGCCCCGATCCTGCTGTTCCTGCTCCGGGCCATGCAGGGCTTCTCCACGGGCGGCGAGTACACCGGCGCCTCGGCGTTCATCATGGAGTACGCGCCGGACGGCCGCCGCGCCCGGTACGCGAGCGTGGTGGCGCTGACCGTCGGCCTGGCGTCCGTGGCCGGGGCGCTCACCGGGCTCGTGATCACCTCCACGCTCGACGACGGGTCGCTGCGGAGCTGGGGCTGGCGCATCCCGTTCCTGCTGGCCGGGCCGCTCGGTTTCATCGGCCTGTTCCTCCGCAGCCGGATCGACGACACCCCCGTCTTCCGTGCCATGGAGGAACGCGACAACGTCCGGAAAGCCCCGCTGCGCGAGGCCTGGCGCGTCTGCCGCCGGCAGGTGCTGACGCTGTTCGGCTACAGCATCACCAACGCCGTCGGCTACTACCTCATGAGCAGCTACATGATCGCGTACATGTCGGAGGAGGTCGGCTACACCAAATCGCAGGCCATGCTCACGAGCATGCTGGCCATGCTCGCCTACAGCGCGGCCTGCCCGGCGGCAGCCGCCGCCAGCGACCGCTACGGCCGCAAACCGATGCTGCTCGTGGCCTGCGGCGGCTTCGCGGTCACGACACTGCCCGCCTTCTGGCTGATCGGCACCGGCCTGCCGGGCGCCGCCGTCGGCACGATCGTCCTCGCGGTACTGGTGTCGATCATCGGCACGTCCAACGTGGCGGCGATGGCCGAGATGTTCCCCAGCCAGCTCCGCGCCAGCGGCTCCGCCATCGGCTACACCGCCGCCTACGTCCTCTTCGGCGGCACCGCCCCCTTCGTGGCCACCGGTCTCGTCTCCCTCGCCGGCACCCCCCTCGCCCCCGGCTTCTACCTCATGGCCCTGGCCGCCGTCTCGGCCCTGGTCGTCCTCTTCTCCTTCCGGGAAACCATGCGCCTCCCGCTGACGCGGACCACGGTGCTGGAGAAGTAGGCCGGGCCCCCGAGGGCGGGGGGCTCGCGCTCGGCACCGCGTCAGCCGGGGCCGCGTGCAGCGCCAAGGCGCCGGCGGCGTCGGCGGAGGGGCCGGGGCGTCCGGGCAGGTGCGGCGGGCCGTTCGGCAGGTCGGCGGCCAGCAGCCACAGCCAGATCCCCACCGTGACCAGGTGCAGGCGCTGGGCGATCCCCTGACCGCCCGGATAGCCCACATACGGCCCGGCGGAGGCGATGGCCGTGGCCATCGACACCGGCAGCAGCCACACCGCCCACCGCCCGGCCCGAGAGCCGCCGCGCGGGGCCGAACGGACGGCGAGGACGAAGGCCGCTATCGAGGCGAAGACGGACAGGTGCACCAGACCGCTGGTGAGCGTGTGCGCGACGCTGTCGATCGGGCACCCCGCCTCCCGCGAGGGCGCGCACCGCATCGGCAGCGCCACGTCCGCCACCGAGCAGGCCCCGAACGCCGCCACCGCCCCCCACCCGGCGGCCGGCCACCCCCGCCGCCCCGGCACGCTTCCGGCCAGGCCGGCCGCGGCCAGCACCATGGCGGCCGTGGCCAGCTCGATCGCGTTGAACAGCACCCGGTGCGGCTGATCGGCGGCGAACGCCTCGCTGACATAGGAGTCGCGCCAATCCAGCCCGGTGGGCACCCACCACTGCAACAACCAGTCGTTGTACGTCACACCGGCCGCCGCCAGCAGCCCCGCCGCCGCCCACCGCCGCGGCCCCGCCGCATCGACCCCCCGCCGCCCGCCGCACCCGCCACGCCCGACCACACCGCGCATCTCCACCCGTGGCCCTCACTGATCGGCCCGATCCCGAATTCCTGATCCCTACCACCACCGGGCGGCGGCCTATCAGGAAAGGGGGGTGAGGCAGCTTCTTGGAGTCACACCGTTGGGCCGACGGCGGCCGCGCGGGCGGAATCGTGGGGCGCGTCGAGCCGACGGACTGCGTGTACGGGCCGTGCGTAGGGACGCGTACGGGCCGCGCGTACGGGCCGAGGCGACGGATTGCGCCTACGGGCCGTGCGGCGGGTGCGGGGAGGCTGCGGCTACAGCGTCGGGCGGCGGTGCTGCCATGGGGCGGCCGATTCCAGTTGTGCTGCCACTTGTAGCAGTAGGTCCTCGCGGCCCGGGGCGGCTACCAGGTGGACGCCGATGGGCAGGCCGTCGGGGGTGGTGTGCAGGGGGAGGGAGATGGCGGGCTGGCCGGTGAAGTTGGCGAAGGGGGTGAAGGGGGCGAACTGCCCGCTGCGGCGCAGGGGGGCCATGGGGTCGGCGGGGTCGGAGGCGAGGGTGCCGGAGGGGAGCGGGGGCTCGGCCTGGGTCGGGGTGAGCAGCAGGTCGTGGTCGTCCCACCAGCTCACGACCGACCGGGCGAACCCGGCGACGCCCTCGCGCGCGGCCTGCCGGTCCTCGGCGGTCACGTCGGCGGCCAGCGCGCCGAGGGTCCAGTTGAGCGGTTCCACGTCCGCCTCGGTGACCTCGCGGCCCAACTGGCGGGCGACATCGCCCAGGACCTCGGCCATGCCGGTCGACCAGAACGCCGCGAACAGCCGGTCCAGCGTCGTGTCGCCCAGTACGGCCGGGAACCCGGGCTCCACGTGGTGCCCCAGCGACTCCAGCAGCCGGGCCGTCGAGCGCGCGGCCTCGGCGAACTCCGGGTGCACCGCCGTGCCGTCCACCCGGGTGTCGAGCAGCCCCACCCGCAACCGGCCCGGCTCCGCGCCGAGTCGGGCGAGGTGGCCGTCCGCCGGGTCCGCGCCCTCGGCGCCGCGCGCGATGTCCAGCAGCAGCGCGGTGTCGCGTACCGACCGCGTCACGGCCAGGTCGACGATCAGATCGTGTACGGACGTGATGGCCCCCTTGCCGCTCGGCCGGGAGGGCTTGAGGCCGACCAGCCCGCAGCAGGACGCCGGGATGCGGACCGAGCCGGCGGCGTCGGTGCCGTGGGCGGCGGGCACCATGCCCGCGGCCACCGCGGCCGCGGAGCCGCCGCTGGAACCGCCGGGCGAGAGCGTGGTGTCCCACGGGTTGCGGGTCGCTCCCCAGGCCGTCGACTCGGCGGCGGGTACGGTGCCGAACTCGCTGCTCGCCGTCCGTCCGGCGAAGACCAGCCCGGCGGCGCGGAAGCGCGCCACCAGCGGACTGTCCGCCCCGGCCGGCCGGGCGTGCTCCTTCAAGGCGACGTTGGCGTTGGTGCAGATCTGTCCCGCGACATCGGTGAGAAGGTCCTTGACCAGGAACGGAACGCCCGCCAACGGTCCGCTCGGCCCGGCCGCCGCGGCCGCGCGCGCCTCCTCGAAATACCGCAGGGTGACCGCGCCGAGAGCCGGATCGAACTGTTCGATCCGCTCGATCGCGGCCTCCACGAGTTCGCCGGGCTTCACCTCGCCCGACGCGACGAGTGCGGCCTGGTCGGTGGCGTCGTACCAGCGGGTCTGTTCCGCGAGTGTGCTCATCCTGCGTGTATAACACCGCCGTTGATCACGCTTGTGGGCCGGGTCCCGCCCTGTCGTGCGCGGCGGCCGGGCGGCCCAGAGGCTCCCGCCGTTACGTCTGATCCGCCGCGCCAGGGGGCAGAATCCGGGCCGTGGACTACCAACACTGCGTGGACATCCTGGCAAAACTGCATGATAACCCCCTCGGGCTTCCCAGGGAGTTGCGGCAGGCGAATGTCCCCAGGCTGCTTGAGGCGCTGGGCTGTCCTCAGCGGGGGCTGCGCGGAATGCTGGTGGTCGGGACGAACGGCAAGGGGTCGACCTGCGCGTTCGCGGTGTCGGCGGTGGCCGCGACCGGCGCGCGGGTGGGCAGTATGCCCAGCCCGCACCTTCAGGAGCCCCGGGAGCGCATCCGGATCGACGGGGTTCCTGTCACGCGCGCCGAGTACGCCGCGGCGTTCGCCGAGGTCTGGCAGGCGATCGAGCGGCACGGCCTGCCCGTCCTGGGCCAGGGCATCTTCACCACGACCGCGGCCGTGCACTTCCGGCGGGCCGGCGTCGGCCTGGCGGTGGCCGAGGCGAGTGTCGGCGGGAGCAGGGCCGCGGCCGCGGAACTCGGCCTGGACGTGAAGGTCCTCACCGGCGTCGGACTCGACCACACCCGACTGCTCGGCGGCACCCTGACCCACATCGCTCAGGCCAAGATCGCAGCCGCGCGGGACGGCGACCATGTCGTTCTCGGGCGGCTGGTTCCCGAAGCGGCCACCGCCGCGGAGCAGGTCCTCAAGGAGCGCACGGGGCTGTCCGTATGGCGCATGGACCAGGAGATCCACTACACGGCCCGCACCACCGGGCACGCGGGCGACGGCGGCCCGGGGACGCTGGTCGACGTCACCACCCCGCGCGCCGTCCACCGCGGTCTGCCCTGCCCGCTGCCCGGCGCCCACCAGCACCACAACCTCGCGGTCGCCATCGCCGCGATGGACGCGATGGCCGACCGCGGGCACATCGGCGAACCCGACGGCGAACTCCTCCGCGCACGCCTGGCGGCGACCTCCTGGCCCGGCCGCCTCGAACTGATCCCCCAGGTTCGGCTGGACGACTGGACGGGCCGCGTCCTCCTGGAGGGCGCCACCAATCCGCAGGGCGTCGCGACCGTCGCCCCGGAGATCCTGCGCCACGCCCGCGCCGACGGCCCCTCGACCCCGCCCGTACTGGTCTTCGCCGCGAAGGCCGACAAGGACATCACGGGCATGCTCGCCCCGCTCCCCTCCCGCTGGCCGCTGGTCCTCACCCGCACCGACTCCCACGAGGCCGCGGACACCGCGACCATGCACAGTCGGCTCGCCCCGGACCGCCAGGGGCCGTGCCCGACGGCCGAAGACGTCCCCTCCGCGCTGCGCCGGGCCGCCGAACTCGCCGGACCCGGCGGGCTGATCGTCGTCTTCGGCTCGCTGCGCCTCGTAGGCGAAACCCGCACCGCGCTCGGCCTGCAACCCGCGTAAGCAGCAGCAGTCGCAGCACGGCCGTCATCAGCCATAGCGGCCGCAAGCACGGAAAATATGCGCTCCATTGCATAACACTGTCACGCAACGTATAGTCATGCCATCAACGAGGAGGGTTTTCCGATGGCGGTACGTGCGGCGGTGGCCGGAGCGAGTGGGTATGCGGGAGGGGAGATCCTGCGTCTGCTGCTCGGGCACCCCGAGGTCGGGGCCGCCGGCGTCGGCGCGCTGACCGGGAACTCCAACGCGGGGCAGCGGCTCGGGGCGCTCCAGCCGCATCTGCTGCCGCTCGCCGGCCGCGAGCTGGAGCCGACCACGGCCGAGGCGCTGGCCGGGCATGACGTCGTCTTCCTCGCGCTGCCGCACGGGCAGTCCGCCGCCGTCGCCGCGGAGCTGGGCGACGACGTGCTGGTCATCGACTGCGGCGCCGACTTCCGGCTGGCCGACGCCGGGGACTGGGAGAAGTTCTACGGCTCGCCGCACGCGGGCACCTGGCCGTACGGGCTCCCCGAGCTGCCCGGCGCGCGGGAGGCGCTGCGCGGGGCGCGGCGCGTCGCCGTGCCCGGCTGCTACCCGACCGCCGTCTCGCTCGCGCTCTTCCCCGCCTACGCGGCCGGGCTCGCCGAGCCCGAGGCCGTGATCGTCGCCGCCTCCGGCACCTCCGGCGCGGGCAAGGCCGCCAAGCCGCACCTGCTCGGCAGCGAGGTCATGGGCTCCATGAGCCCGTACGGCGTGGGCGGCGGCCACCGGCACACCCCCGAGATGATCCAGAACCTGTCGGCCGCCGCGGGCGAGCCCGTCACCGTCTCCTTCACCCCGACCCTCGCCCCCATGCCCCGCGGCATCCTCGCCACGTGCAGCGCGAAGGCCAAGCCGGGCGTCACCGCCGAGACCGTACGGGCCGCGTACGAGAAGGCGTTCCAGGACGAGCCGTTCGCCGCGCTCCTGCCCGAGGGGCAGTGGCCCGCCACCGCCGCCGTGTACGGCTCCAACGCCGCGCTCATCCAGGTCGCGTACGACGCCGCCGCCGGGCGGATCGTCGTGATCAGCGCCATCGACAACCTCGCCAAGGGCACCGCCGGCGGCGCGGTGCAGAGCATGAACGTCGCCCTCGGCCTCCCGGAAGAGCTGGGCCTGACCACGGCCGGGATCGCGCCGTGAGCGGCATGAGCACAGCGGACCGCACCGGCCGCACACACAGCGCGGGCGGTACGGACCGCACCGGCCGCACACCGACCACGGCACCACACAAGGAGAAGCAGTGAGCGTCACGGCACCCAAGGGGTTCACGGCGGCGGGCGTCGCCGCCGGGATCAAGGAGAACGGCAACCCGGACCTGGCGCTCGTCGTCAACCAGGGTCCGCGTTCGGCGGCCGCGGGCGTCTTCACCTCCAACCGCGTCAAGGCCGCCCCGGTCCGCTGGTCCGAGCAGGTCCTCAAGGGCGGCCAGGTCACCGCGGTGGTCCTCAACTCCGGCGGCGCCAACGCCTGTACGGGTCCCCTCGGCTTCCAGGACACGCACGCCACCGCCGAGCGGGCGGCGGCGGCGCTCGGCCACAGCGCCGGTGAGATCGCCGTCGCCTCCACCGGCCTCATCGGCCTCCGCCTCCCCATGGACAAGCTGCTGCCCGGCGTGGACGCGGCCGCCGCCGCGCTCTCCCAGCACGGCGGGGAGAAGGCCGCCATCGCCATCAAGACCACCGACTCCGTGCACAAGACCGCGGTCGCCGAGGGCGACGGCTGGTGCGTCGGCGGCATGGCCAAGGGCGCGGGCATGCTGGCCCCGGGCCTCGCCACCATGCTCGTCGTGCTGACCACCGACGCCGACGTGCCGGCGGACCAGCTCGACGCGGCGCTGCGCGCGGCGACCCGCACCACCTTCGACCGGGTCGACTCCGACGGCTGCATGTCCACCAACGACACCGTGCTGCTGCTGGCCTCCGGCGCGTCCGAGGTGACGCCCGGCCGGGCCGAGTTCGCCGAGGCCGTACGGTCCGTCTGCGACGACCTGGCCCGGCAGCTCATCGGCGACGCGGAGGGCGCCTCCAAGGACATCCGCATCGAGGTCGTGGGCGCCGCGAGCGAGGACGACGCCGTGGAGGTCGGCCGGTCCATCGCCCGTAACAACCTCCTCAAGTGCGCGATCCACGGCGAGGACCCCAACTGGGGCCGCGTCCTGTCCGCGATCGGCACCACCGGGGCCGTCTTCGAGCCGGACGAGCTGAACGTCGCCATCAACGGCGTCTGGGTCTGCCAGAAGGGCTCGGTGGGGGAGGACCGCGAACTCGTCGACATGCGCTACCGGGAGGTCCGGATCACCGCCGACCTCGCCGCCGGCGCCGAGTCCGCCGTCATCTGGAGCAACGACCTCACCGCCGACTACGTCCACGAGAACAGCGCGTATTCCTCATGAGCACCCGCAAGCACACCGCCCTGCCCAAGGCCCGCACCCTCATCGAGGCGCTGCCCTGGCTCACCCGGCACAACGGCAAGACCGTCGTCATCAAGTTCGGCGGCAACGCCATGGTCGACGAGGAGCTGAAGGCCGCCTTCGCCCAGGACGTCGTCTTCCTGCGGCAGGCCGGGCTCCGGCCCGTCGTCGTGCACGGCGGCGGGCCGCAGATCACCGCCCAGTTCGACCGGCTCGGGCTGGTCACGGAGTTCAAGGCCGGGCTGCGCGTGACGACGCCCGAGGCGATGGACGTCGTACGGATGGTGCTGGCGGGCCAGGTGCAGCGCGAGCTGGTCGGCCTCCTCAACCAGCACGGGCCGCTCGCCGTCGGACTGACCGGCGAGGACGCGCACACCATGAGCGCCACCAAGCGGTACGCCGAGCTGGACGGCGAGCGCGTCGACATCGGCCGGGTCGGGCAGATCACCCGCATCGACGCGGGCGCCGTCCAGGCGCTCCTCGACGACGGCCGCATCCCCGTGATCTCCTCCATCGCCCGCAGCGAGGACGACGGCCACGTCTACAACGTGAACGCCGACACCGCCGCCGCCGCGCTCGCCGCCGCCCTCGGCGCCGAGACGCTCATGGTCCTCACCGACGTCGAGGGCCTGTACGCGGACTGGCCGAGCAGCGACGACGTCATAAGCCAGCTCACCGCGCGGGAACTGGAGAAGCTGCTGCCGGAGCTGGCCAGCGGCATGGTGCCCAAGATGGAGGGGTGCCTGTACGCGGTGCGCAACGGCGTCAACACCGCCCGCGTGATCGACGGCCGGGTGCAGCACTCCATCCTGCTGGAGATCTTCACCGACGAAGGAATCGGCACGATGGTCGTGCCCGATGAGGAGGGGACGGCATGACGAGCCCGACGAGCCCGACGAGCCTGCCGGGCGTGACGGCCGCGGACACCAACGCCGGCCTAACAAGGCGCTGGCAGGGCGCCCTCATGGACAACTACGGCACGCCCCGCATCCCGCTCGTGCGCGGCGAGGGCGCCAAGGTCTGGGACGCCGACGGCAAGGAGTACCTCGACTTCGTCGGCGGCATCGCCGTGAACGCCCTCGGCCACGCCCACCCCGCGGTCGTCCGGGCCGTCTCCGACCAGATCGCCACCCTCGGCCACGTCTCCAACCTCTTCACCGCCGAACCCCCGGTCGCGCTCGCCGAACGCCTCCTCGCGCTCTTCGGCCGCACCGGACGCGTGTACTTCTCCAACTCCGGCGCCGAGGCCGTCGAGGCCGCCTTCAAGATCGGACGGCTCACGGGCCGTACGCACATGGTCGCGGCGGCGGGCGGCTTCCACGGCCGCACCATGGGCGCCCTCGCCCTCACCGGCCAGCCGAAGAAGCAGCAGCCCTTCCTGCCGCTGCCCGGCGACATCACCCACGTCCCGTACGGCGACGCCGAGGCGCTGCGCGCCGCGGTCACCACCGAGACGGCGCTGGTCGTCCTGGAGCCGGTCCAGGGCGAGAACGGCGTCGTCGTGCCCCCGGGCGGCTATCTGGCGGCGGCCCGCGAGATCACCCGCGCCACGGGCACGCTGCTGGCGCTGGACGAGATCCAGACCGGCATCGGCCGTACGGGGCACTGGTTCGCGCACCAGGCGCAGGGCGTCGAGCCCGATCTCGTCACCCTCGCCAAGGGGCTCGGCGGCGGCCTGCCGATCGGTGCGACTGTGGCCTTCGGCGCGGCGGCCGACCTGCTGACGCCCGGTCAGCACGGCTCGACGTTCGGCGGCAACCCCGTCGCGTGCGCCGCGGCGCTGGCCGTGCTCGACACGCTGGCGGCCGACGGAGCGCTCGACGGCGTCCGGCGCTCTGGCGCGCGGCTGCGTGACGGGATCGCGTCCATCGGACACCCGCTCGTCGACCGGGTACGCGGCAGCGGCCTGCTGCTGGGTATTGTCCTCACCGAGCCCCTCGCACCGCAGGTGCAGCAGGCAGCGCAGGAAGCGGGTCTCCTGGTGAACGCGGTCGCGCCCGACGTGGTGCGGCTCGCCCCGCCGCTGATCATCGCCGATGATGAGGTGGAGACGCTGCTGCGGGCGCTGCCCGCCGTCCTCGACGCCGCGCACGGGGCACACGCGGCCGGCACGGCCGACGGGGAACGACGATCCGAGGACTGACACAACGATGACCGAGGCGCAGGAGACCGAGCCGGCCCAGGGGGCCGAGGCCGCGGAGACGGCACCCGGCGGTCCGGCCGTGCCGCAGACCCGCACCGCCCGCCACCGCCGGATCGTGGACATCCTCGGCCGGCAGCCGGTGCGGTCGCAGAGCCAGCTCGCCAAGCTGCTCGCCGACGACGGCCTCTCCGTCACCCAGGCCACCCTCTCGCGCGACCTCGACGAGCTGGGCGCGGTCAAGATCCGCAACACCGGCGGCGAACTGATCTACGCGGTCCCCTCCGAGGGCGGCGACCGCACGCCCCGCGCCCCGCTCGGCGAGTCGGCCACCGAGGGCCGCATGGCGCGGCTCGCCGGCGAACTGCTGATCTCGGCGGAAGCCTCCGCCAACCTCGTCGTCCTGCGCACCCCGCCCGGCGCCGCCCAGTTCTTCGCCTCGGCCATCGACCAGGCCGGGGTGCACGAGATCATCGGCACCATCGCGGGCGACGACACCCTCCTCCTCATCAGCCGCGACCCGGCCGGCGGCCAGGCCCTGGCCGACCACCTCCTGCGGCTGGCCCAGAAGGCGACCTGACGGGGCGGGCGCGCTCGGCGCACCAGGGCCCGTGGCCGGGAGGCCGGGGGCGGGCCCGTACCCGCGAAAGGGCCCGGCGGCCGGATCGAATCCGGCCGCCGGGCCCTTCTCACTACCGCACCGTCGGGACGACAGGATTTGAACCTGCGACCCCTTGACCCCCAGTCAAGTGCGCTACCAAGCTGCGCCACGTCCCGGTGCCCGCCGCTGCCGGGTTCTCCCGGCTCGGGCGTGCAAGAAGAAAATACCCTGTTCCGGCCGGTGAGCCGAATCGGGGGGTGGTCGGCGGCGCCGCGGGCGTCAGTAGCGGGTGATCGCGGTCGGTCCGGACCGGGTGCCGATCGCGATGTGGGGGCGGGCCGAGGGGCGGAGCCAGGTGAGGATCGCGGTCATGGACTCCGCGGGGACGGAGACGCAGCCGGCGGTCGCGCCGCGGCCGTTGACGTGCAGGAAGATGCCGGCGCCGCGGCCGTGGACGGGGCGGGCGTAGTTGAAGGCGATGACGAGGGCGCGGCTGTACTGGGTGGGGTAGTCGGCGAGGTGTTCGGACTCCTTGGCGGCGCAGTCGGCCGGCAGGCCCTCGACCCAGCGGTTGTAGGAGCGGGAGGCGTTGTCCTCGCACCACCAGGAGGCGGGGGTGACCTTGCGGTACGGGCTCCGGGCGCCCGGCGGGGCGGCGGCGTTGCCGAAGGCGTAGGGGAGCGCGTACAGGCCGGTGGGTGTGGTGTTCGTGCCCTGCCTGCGGGTGCGGCCCTCGGTCAGGCCCTTGGCGCCGAACCGGGCCGGGGCGGACCCCGCCGCGCGCCAGCGGCCGCCGCGCCGCTCCCACCAGGTGAGCGTGCCCGTCGTCGAGCCCGTACGGGGCGCCTCCGCGGTGATGAGCTGGCTGCCGCCGCCGGTGTCGGCCATCCGGGACGGGAGCGGGGGCTGGCTCGGGGAGGGGGCAGGGGGAGGGGCGGCCAGGCCCAGCGTGCCGGTCAGCGCCGCCGCGGTGGCCGCGAGCGCCACGGCCATCCGGCCGGTCCGGCCCCTCATGAGGCCGGTGGGAGCGGTGGCAGGGGCAGGGGGAGGCCCGGCAGGCCGTCGATGCTGGACGCGACGTTCTCCTTCTTGCGGAAGTACGCGTCCAGGGACGCGTCCGTCTCGCGCGCGAACCGCTTCCCGTGCAGGTCCCGCTCCGCGTCGAACGACATGAACGGCACGGCGTACCCGCAGGTGTCCCGAATCAGCTCGGCGGTGACGACGACGATGGCGCGCGGCCCGTGCTGCGCCGGAGAGGCGGCGGGGAAGCGGGCCAGCAGCGCCGGCCAGCGCGGGTCGTCCCGGAAGACCGGCTCGCCGCGGCCGTGGACGCGCACGATGTTCGGCGGGCCGTCGAAGGCGCACCACATCAGGGTGATGCGGCCGTTCTCGCGGAGGTGGGCGATGGTCTCGGCGTTGCTGCCGGCGTAGTCGAGGTACGCCACGGTGTGCTCGTCGAGCACGGCGAACGAGTCGCGCAGGCCCTTGGGGGAGAGATTCACGGTGCCGTCCCCGTCGAGCGGCGCGGTGGCGGTGAAGAAGATGTGCTGGGCCTCGATGAACGCGCGCAGCCGGCCGTCTATTTTTTCGTACACCTTTCCCATGGCTCGCATTATGGGGCGAGGGGGCCGTTCCACGGCAGGAGGCGACGATGGCGCGTGACACGAACGAGGTGCGGGTGCGGCGGGTGTACGACGCCCCCGCGCCGGCCGACGGGACGCGGGTGCTGGTCGACCGGCTCTGGCCGCGCGGCCTGTCGAAGGCGGCGGCGGAGCTGGACGAATGGGACAAGGACGTCGCTCCATCGGACGAACTGCGGCGCTGGTACGGGCACGACCCCGACAAGTTCGACGAGTTCGCCGAGCGCTACCGCGCCGAGCTGGCGGAGGAGGACGGGGAGCGGGCCGTACGGGAACTGTGCGAGCGGGCGGGGTCCGGGCGGCTCACGCTGCTCACGGCTACCAAGGATGTGGAGCGCGGGCATGTGGTGGTGCTGGCGGAGGTGGTGCGGAAGGCGCGCGGGGCGCGCACCTGACGCGGGCTTGCCGCCTCGGTTTGCCCCGTCGACGTTGACGAGTCATGCAGAGTTCTGCATACTTATGCCACTCGATGTAGATGTAGATTTCCCCACCCCGCCCCTTCCCGATCGTCCTCAAACGCCGGACGGGCTGAGAAGACCGCGCTCCCGGAGTCCTCGAAGGCCGGACGGGCTCGCGGAACGCGCTTCTGGAGTCCTCAATCGCCGGACGGGCTTGAAGAACGGCCTTCGAGGTCGAGGCGGTCGGGGTTCGACTCGCCTTTCATGAGGAGCAGTGCTAGTGAGCAACGGCAACAGCGGTGACGTTCGGCTCTGGGGCGGTCGGTTCGCCGACGGTCCGGCCGAGGCCCTGGCCAAGCTGTCCGCGTCCGTCCACTTCGACTGGCGGCTGGCCCCGTACGACATCGCGGGCTCCCGCGCCCACGCGCGCGTCCTGCACAAGGCGGGGCTGCTCACCGCCGACGAGCTCACGCGCATGCTCGCGGGCCTCGACCGGCTGGAGTCGGACGTGGCGGACGGCTCCTTCACCGGCACCATCGCCGACGAGGACGTGCACACCGCCCTGGAGCGCGGGCTGCTGGAGCGGCTCGGCGCCGACCTCGGCGGCAAGCTGCGGGCCGGCCGCTCGCGCAACGACCAGGTGGCGACGCTCTTCAAGATGTACCTGCGCGACCACGCGCGGATCATCGGCGGTCTGATCACCGACCTCCAGGAGGCGCTGACCGGCCTCGCCGAGGCGCACCCGGACGTCGCCATGCCGGGCCGTACGCACCTCCAGCACGCCCAGCCGGTCCTCTTCGCCCACCACGTCCTGGCCCATGTCCAGGCCCTCTCGCGGGACGCGGAGCGGCTGCGGCAGTGGGACGAGCGGACGGCGGTCTCCCCGTACGGATCGGGGGCGCTCGCCGGGTCCTCCCTCGGGCTCGACCCGGAGGCGGTCGCGGCGGACCTCGGGTTCGAGGGCGGCAGCGCGGCCAACTCCATCGACGGCACGGCGGCGCGGGACTTCGTCGCCGAGTTCGCCTTCATCACCGCCATGATCGGCGTCAACCTCTCGCGCATCGCGGAGGAGGTCATCATCTGGAACACGAAGGAGTTCTCTTTCGTCACCCTGCATGACGCCTTCTCCACCGGTTCGTCGATCATGCCGCAGAAGAAGAACCCGGACATCGCGGAGCTGGCGCGCGGCAAGTCCGGACGGCTGATCGGCAACCTGACGGGCCTGATGGCGACGTTGAAGGCGCTCCCGCTCGCGTACAACCGCGACCTCCAGGAGGACAAGGAGCCGGTCTTCGACTCCTGCGACCAACTGGAGGTGCTGCTCCCCGCGTTCACCGGGATGATGGCCACGCTCACCGTCCACCGCGAGCGCATGGCGGAGCTGGCCCCGGCCGGCTTCTCGCTCGCCACGGACATCGCCGAGTGGCTGGTCAGGCAGGGCGTGCCGTTCCGCGTCGCGCACGAGGTCGCGGGGGAGTGCGTCAAGGAGTGCGAGGCGCACGGCATCGAGCTCGACCAGCTCACGGACGAGCAGTTCGCGAAGATCTCGCCGCATCTGACGCCGGAGGTCCGTACGGTCCTCGACGTGCCCGGCGCGCTCGCCTCCCGGAGCGGGCGCGGCGGCACCGCGCCGTCGGCGGTGGCCGCGCAGCTCGCCGAGGTCAAGGCAGACCTCGCCGGGCAGCGGGCCTGGGCGGACGCCAAGGGCTGAGCGGGTCCTCGGAGCGGGGGCGGGGCGAGGGCCGGCCGGGGCCGGGGCGGAGGCCGGTCGCTCGGCCCCGGCCCGCCGTCGCCTTGGGTACGGTGAAACGATCCGACCAGCACATTCACCGGCCCTGGGGAGAACATCATGGCGTTCGCGCGCCTCGCGGAAGCCGCCGCTCCGGCGGCCCGTATCGGACTGGGACTGGCCGCCATCGGCCGCCCCGGCTACATCAACCACGGCCGCGACCGGGACCTCCCGGCCGAGCGGACCGTCGACGCCCTGCGCGAGCGCACCCACCAGTTGCTGGACGCCGCGTACGGGCACGGCGTGCGGTATCTGGACGCGGCGCGGTCCTACGGGCGCTCGGAGGAGTTCCTGGCCGACTGGCTGCGAGCCCGTCCCGATGCCGAAGATGCCGTGATCGGCAGCAAGTGGGGCTACACCTACGTCGCCGACTGGCGCACCGACGCCGAGGTGCACGAGGTCAAGGACCACCGCGTCGCCGCGTACGACCGCCAGCTCGCCGAGACGCAGGCCCTGCTCGGACCGCGCCTGGACCTCTACCAGATCCACTCCGTCACCCCCGAGAGCCCGGCCCTGACCGACCGCGCGCTGCACGGACGGCTGGCCGCCCTCGCCGCCGAGGGCGTCACGATCGGCCTCTCCACCAGCGGCCCCGCCCAGGCCGACGCCATCCGCGTGGCCCTCGACATCACCTGGGAGGGCGAACCCCTCTTCCGTACCGTCCAGTCCACGTACAACGTTCTGGAGACCGGCGCGGGGACGGCGCTGGCCGAGGCGCACGCGGCGGGCCGGTCGGTGATCATCAAGGAGGCGGTGGCCAACGGGCGGCTCGCGACCGCCGAGCACGCGCCGCCGGAGCTGCTGCGGATCGCCGAGGAGACGGGCGCCGCGCCGGATGCCGTGGCGGTCGCCGCCGTCCTCCACCAGCCGTGGGCCGGCACGGTGCTCTCCGGCGCGGCCACCGTCGAACAGCTCGCCTCGCACGTCGGCGCGGTGCGGCTCCGCCTCACCGAGGGCCAGCTCACCCGTCTGGCCGGTCTCGCCGAGCCCGCCGCGGCCTACTGGCGGCACCGCTCGGAGCTGCCCTGGACCTGACCGGTCCTGATCAGGGCCTGGCCCGCCCCTGATCAGGCAGAGCCGGCCTTGAGCGACCTCACCCGGACGAAACGCGTGAGACGTCACTGTCTCATTCGGGTAGGGTGCGTCTCATGGCCGTTGATCGTGAACACGTACTCAAAGAAGCCGCCGGCCTGCTCACCCGCAAGGCCACGGCCTCCATGGACGAGATCGCCAAGGCCGCCGGCATCAGCCGCGCCACGCTCCACCGGCACTTCGCCGGACGCGACGCGCTCATACGGGCCCTGGAGGACCTCGGCCTCGCCCAGTTCGAGCAGGCCCTCGACGCCGCCCGGCTCGACGAGGGCGACGCCGTCGGGGCGCTGCGCCGGCTGCTCGCCGAAGCGGAGCCGGTCTTCGCCTTCATGGCCTTCCTCTGCACCGAGAACCAGCTCTTCGAAGGCGACCTCCACGAAGGCTGGGACCGGCTGGACGCCCGTATCAACGCCGTCTTCCGCCGCGGCCAGGAAGAAGGCTGCTTCCGGATCGACCTCAGCTCCGTCTGGCTCACCGAGGCGCTGTACGGACTGATCGGCGCCGGCGCCTGGGCCGTCCACGACGGGCGTGTCGCCCGCAAGGATCTCAACCACTCGATCGCCGAGCTGCTGCTCGGCGGCGCCCGACGGAGCATGGAGAAATGAGCGAGTCCGCAGAGAAGACCCGGGCCGTGCCGGCGGCGGGGACCGGCGTCCCCGCGCCCGGCCGCTGGCTGGCGCTCGCCGTCCTCGTGCTCGCCGTGCTGCTCGTCGCCGTCGACGCGACCGTGCTCGGCCTCGCGACGCCGTTCCTCAGCGAGGACCTGCGCCCCTCCGGCACGCAGTTGCTGTGGATCGGCGACGTGTACTCCTTCGTCATCGCCGGGCTCCTGGTCTCCATGGGCAGCCTCGGCGACCGCATCGGACGGAAGAAACTGCTGCTCACGGGCGCCGTCGCGTTCGGCGCGGTCTCCGCGCTCAACGCCTACGCGACGAGCCCCGAGCTGATGATCGTCGCCCGCGCCCTGCTGGGCATAGCGGGTGCGACGCTGATGCCGTCCACCCTCGCCCTGATCCGTAACATCTTCCACGACCCCAAGGAACGCAGCCTCGCCGTCGGCATCTGGGGCGCCATGGCCTCGGCCGGCGCGGCCGTCGGGCCGGTCGTCGGCGGCTTCCTGCTCGGCCACTTCTGGTGGGGCTCGGTCTTCCTGATCAACCTGCCCGTGATGGTCGTCCTCGTGGTCGTCGGCATCAAGCTGCTGCCCGAGTCGCGCGACCCGTCGCCCGGCCCCTGGGACCTCGGCAGCGTCGCCCTGTCGCTAATCGGCATCGTCGGCGTCGTCTACACCATCAAGGAGGCCGCCGCGCACGGCATGCGCTGGGACATCGCGGCGGCGGGCGTGATCGGCGTACTGGCCCTGCTCTGGTTCGTACGGCGCCAGCTCCGGCTGCCCGCGCCGCTGCTGGACATGCGCCTCTTCCACCACCGCGGCTTCTCCGGAGCGGTCCTCGCCGACCTGCTGACCATCCTCGGCCTGTCCGGGCTCGTCTTCTTCCTCTCCCAGTTCCTGCAACTGGTCCAGGGGCGCGGCCCCTTGGAGGCGGGCCTCGCCGAACTGCCCGCCGCCGTGGGGGCCGTCACCGCCGGGCTGCTCGCCGGCAAGGTCGCCCGCCGCTACTCCGTACGCGGCGTCGTCGCCGGCGGCCTGGGCGCGATCGCGGTCTCCCTGGCCGTACTGATCTGGCTGCACGGCGACATGCCGTACCCGATCCTCGGGGCGGTGCTGCTCGTCGTCGGCACCGGGGCCGGGTTCTCCTTCACCGTCACCGCCGACGTGATCCTCTCCAGCGTGCCCAAGGAGCAGGCCGGCGCGGCCTCGGCGGTCTCCGAGACCGCGTACGAGCTCGGCGCGGCCCTCGGCATCGCCCTGCTCGGCTCGATCGTCACCGGCGTCTACCGCGGCTTCGGCGTCCCGGACGGGGTGCCGGGGTCTGCCGTCGCCGACGCCCACGAGTCTTTGGGGGGCGCGGTCGAGTCCGCCGCCACTCTCCCGCCGGAGAAGGGTGCGGCCCTTCTCGCCTCGGCGCAGGACGCCTTCACGGAAGGGCTGCGGTTCGCGGCGGCGGCCGGGGCCGCGGTCCTTTTCGCCACCGCGGTGGCGGCGTGGTTCCTGCTGCGAGGGCAGCGCCTGGAGGATGCCCCCGCCGACCATTGACGCTGCCCTGGCCTGGCCATTTTGCCGTCTGCGGGTCCGTCGTGGCTGGTCGCGCAGTTCCCCGCGCCCCTTTGGGGCTCGGGGGGTTGAGGCGCGGTGTCGGCTGCGGGTGCGTCGTGGCTTGGCGCAGTTCCCCGCGCCCCTTTGGGGGCTGGGTGGGTGAGGCCGGGGGTTGGGTGCGGGTCCGTTGTGGTTGATCGCGCAGTTCCCCGCGCCCCTTTGGGCTTCGGGGGGCTGAGGCCGGGGAATAGGTGCGGGTCCGTTGTGGTTGATCGCGCAGTTCCCCGCGCCCCTTTGGGCTTCGGGGGGCTGAGGCCGGGGAATAGGTGCGGGTGCGTCGTGGCTGGTCGCGCAGTTCCCCGCGCCCCTTTGGGGGCTGGGTGGGTGAGGCCGGGGGCTGGTCGCGCGGTTCCCCGCGCTCCTTCGGCGGACCGGTCGGAGGTTGTTGAGGTAGGACGCCACCGCCTGGGCGTAGTCCTCGGGGGCGTCGTCGTGGAGCCAGTGGCCGCAGGCGGGGAACTCCAGCAGTTTCACGCCTGGCCGCCGGGCCGTCATCTCGTGGGCGTGGGCGGCGGAGAGCATGAAGCTGTGCTCGCCGTGGAGGAGGAGGGCGGGGCAGGAGGAGGCGAGCCAGCGGGGCCAGTGGTCGCCGGTTGTGGCTCGCTGGGACTCCATCATGTCGGCGGAGTCGAAGAGCAGCCGCCAGCCGTCGCCGTCCGGTTCCGCGCTGTCGAGGAAGTACGCGGGGTCGGGGATGCCGCGCGCGGCGATCGCCTCGCCCAGCGCCTCGCGGCTGTCCGCCCGTACCGGCCAGTCGGAGACGTCGAGTACGGGGTGGGCCACCTCGGGCGGCTGGTTGACCGCGCCCATGTCCTCGATGACCAGGGCCCGTACCAGCTCCGGGCGCGCCGCCGCGAGGGCGTAGGCGACGAGGCCGCCCATCGAGTGCCCGACCACCGGCAGCGGCGCGATGCCCAACTCCTCGATCAGGGCGGCGGCGTCGGCCGCGTACTCGTCCGTGGAGAAGGGGCCGCCGCCCTCGCTCAGCCCGTGCCCGCGCTGGTCGAGCGCGATCAGGCGGTGGCGCGGGGCGAGGGCGGCGGCGAGCGGGGCGTACGAGCGGGCGCGGCCGAAGTGGCCGTGCAGGGCCAGCACGGGCGCGCCCGGCCCGCCGAAGTCGAGGAAGCTCAGCCGGCGGCCGCGCAGCGTGCGGAAGGAGGGGGAGGGTGAGGCGGAGTTCATCCGCCTCACCCTAGGAGTTCCCCTACGGGCGCGCGCGGGGATTACGCGGGGCTCCCCACGTCCGCCGTCGCGCACTGGCGCAGCACTCCCGTCACGCCGGTCAGCGCGTGGAGTTCGCCGATCATGCGGACGATCCGTGGGTACGCGCCGGAGTCGGCGCCGTCGTCGAGGAGGCCGCCCCCGGAGACCACCGCCTGGGTGGGCGCGGTGACGCAGCCCAGGGTGCGGGCGACCGCGCGCAGGTGGTCGCAGGCGGAGACGGCCGTCAGGGACGCGCCGACCGCGACGACGCCGACGGGCTTGCCGCGCAGCGCGTCCTCGCGCAGGTGGTCGAGGCAGTTCTTGAGGATGCCCGAGTAGCTGCCGTGGTAGCAGGGGGTCACCCAGATCATGGCGTCGGCCTCGGCGGCCTGTATCTGGACGTCGGCCAGGTTGGCGCCGTCGGGGTCCGCGTGCAGCAGCGGCAGCGGGTGTTCGGCGAGGTCGCGCAGGACGGGCCGGCCGCCGGCCGCGGCGATGTCGCGGCAGACCAGCTCCGCCACGGAGCGGGTGCGCGAGGCGTGGGCGGCGGCCCCGGCCAGGACCAGCATCCGGCGGGGCTCGGCGGTGATCACGAGTGGGCCTCCTGCGGGGTCGCGCCGGGGGCCGTGCCCGTCCCGCGCGGCGCGGGGCGCAGGGCGCGGTCCACGGTCTCCAGCAGCGGGGTGGTGCGGTAGCCGAAGTACTGGGCCGCGGCCAGCCGGACCGGGTCGCCGGAGTGGTAGCGCTCGTACTGCATCTGCCGCTGTCCGAACGCGCTGCCCGTGGCGTCCCAGGCGAGCTTGAGCAGCCGGACGCGGTGTTCGGCGGGCACGCCGTCCGCGCCGCGGAAGAAGCGTTCGATGGCGGGCCACAGCTCGCTGTTCAGGTCCTCTTCGGAGGGGGTGCTGAGCAGGCTGCCGCCGCCCAGGAGTTGGATGACCTCGATCATGCGGCTCGTCATCCGCGGGAAGTGGTAGCGCAGCGCGAGCACCGGGGCGATCGCCGGGGTGAGCGTGGCCCACTCGCTCATCTCGGCGTCGGCCTCGGCGGCGAGGATGCCGGCCTTCGCCAGCTCCAGGGAGCCCAGCACCTCGCCGAGCATCTCCTGGACGTGCAGGAAGGAGTTGGTGCCGGACATCTCGGCGAGCGCGACGGCGATGCCGGTCAGCAACTCGGCCTTGACGGCGCCGCGCACGATGCCGTGCTGGCCGGTGTGGTGGCGCGCGGTGGTCACGTCGTACATGCGGTTGGCGGCGTCGACGTCGCCGTGGAAGAAGACCCGGTCCCACGGCACGAGGACGTCGTCGAAGACGCACGTCGCGTCGATCTCCTCGAACGGCGCCAGCGGGGTGCTGACCAGCCGGTCCGGGTCGGTGACCAGGGGTTCGCGGCAGACGATCCGCAACCCGGGGGTGGCGACGGGCACGGCGAAGGCGACGGTGTACGCCTCGTCGCCGGGGTGGTACTTGGGCAGCGGGAAGACGACGATCTCGTCGGCGACCGGCACCAGCGTGCCGATCAGCTTCGCGCCGCGCACCACGATGCCCTCGCTGGTCTCGCGGACGATCCGCAGATGGACGTACGGGTCGTCCTGCTCGCTGGAGGAACGGGCGCGGCTGAGCGGCGGGTTGATGGCGGCGTGCGAGAGGAACCGGTCGCTCGCCAGGCACGCGGTGTGGAACGCGGCGACGTTGCGGCCGAAGCGCGGGTCGGCCCGGTCGAAGAAGCCGCTCGCCGACGCGAAGGCGGTGACCACGGCGTTCACGAAGTCCGGTGACCGGCCGACCAGTCCGAAGGTGGCCTCGGCGGTGGTGCGGAACGCGGCGCCGCGCCGCCGCAGGGTCCGCGCGTCGCGCGGCACGGCCAGCGACATGGGGTAGCGCTCGCCGCCGTTCTCGTAGGTGAGGACATCCCGCAGGACCGGGTCGTGCTGCTGGTCGTAGAGGCGGGCCACGGTGTGCGCGGCCGAGGCCAGGACCGGCTCGGCGAGCACGTCGTCGACGCGTTTGCCGCCCAGCCACACCTCGCGCCCGTCCCGCAGCCCGCCGAGGTATTCGGCTCCCGTACGGATCGTCATGCCTGCGCTCCCATCGCCACTTGGCCCGTCCCCGCCGCGCCCTCGTCCTCGCCGCCGAGCGGACTCGGCGCGTGCAGCGGCGTACGGGCGTGGTGCAGCAGGTCGCCGCTGGTGCGCCAGAGGACCTCCGGCGGGGTGCCGTGCTCGCGCAGCCACTGGTCGTCATAGGTCTCGTACAGATAGTTGGCGCCGGTGTCCGGGGCTATCGCGAGCACCGGCGCGCCGGGGTGCGCGGCGGCGTAGGCGAGGGCCGCGAAGACCGCGGCGCCGCCGGACTCGCCCAGCAGCAGCCCCTCCTCGGCGGCCAGCACCCGGCAGACCGACAGGGCCTCGGTGTCGGCGACCCGGTGCAGCGAGTCGATCGCCTGGGGCCGGAGGTTGCCGGGGCGCCAGCTCAGGCCGATGCCGCGCATCTTGTACGGCTCGAAGCGGTGGCCGAAGGCGGCCGAGCCGACCGCGTCGACCGCGCGGACGTGCAGGTCCGGGAACTGCTCGCGGAGTCCGGCGCTCAGCCCGCTCAGGTGCCCGCCGGTGCTGACGGTCGCGACGAGCGCGGCCAGTTGGTCGAAGTCCTTGGTGATCTCGCGGGAGGTGTGCAGCCGGTGCGCCCGCGGGTTGTCGGGGTTGTTGTACTGGTCCAGGGTGTGGGCGCCGGGGAGGTCCTGGACCAGCCGGCGCACCCGGCGGATGCGGGCCGCCTGGTAGCTGCCGTCCGCGTCCGGCCGCGTGACCATGTCGATCTCGGCGCCGAGGCTCGTGGCGTAGGAGAGCACGGACTGGGGCGTCTTGGGGTCGACGACGAGGATGATCCGGTAGCCCTTGACCGCGCCGATCAGGGCCAGGGACTTGCCGAGGTTGCCGGAGGTCGATTCGACGAGCGTCGCCCCCGGCCGCAGCCGGCCCTCGTGTTCGGCCTGTTCGACCATGTGCAGGGCGGCGCGGTCCTTGATGCTGCCCGACGGGTTGACGCCCTCCAGCTTCACGTAGACGCGGTCCTGCGGCCGGGGCAGCAGCCGGCGCAACCGGACGACCGGGGTGTCCCCGAGCGTCTCCAGCACGTTCTCGTAGATCACGGTTTCTCCTCGTGGGGCGGTGCAGGTGAGCCGATGGGGCCGGTGCGGGGGCCGGGGCCGGTTCAGGGGGCGATGAGCAGCCCGCGGTCCAGCGTGGTCAGCAGGCGGTTGCCGGCCGGGCCGACGACGAAGGGGTCCTCGACGTGCACACAGCCGAAGCCGTACTCGTAGTAGGGCGTCTCGATGTTGACGACCGTGCCCTCCCGCAGCTCGTCCGTGCTGTCCGGCCGGATCAGCACCCGGTCGTACACCTCGACGCCGATGCCGTGGCCGACGTGGCTGCGCCGGTAGTGCGGGATGCCCGCGTCGCGCACCGCCGCGACGGTGAGGTCGAAGAGTTCCCGGCCGGTCATGCCGGGGCGGGCCTGCTCCAGCGCGGCCTCCTCGCCGGCCAGCACGGCCGCGTACAGCCGCGCCAGCCGCTCCTCGGGCTCGCCCAGCGTGCACACGCGGGCGATGTCGCACCAGTAGCCGTCCACCACGGCGCCGACGTCGAACCACACGGCCTGGCCCCGGCGCAGCGCGGTGCCGGTGGGCCGCCGCTGGCCGGCGACCGCGTTGGCGCCGATGCGGATCAGGGTGAAGCGCGGCGTGCCGCCCTGGGCCGCGACGGAGCGGTTGAACTCCCTGACCAGCTCCCGTTCGGTGACCCCTTCGCGCATGATGGCGACGGTGGCGAGGATCGCGTTCTGCGCGACGGCCGCGGCGGCGGCCACCAGCTCCTGTTCGCGGGCGGTCTTCACCTGGCGGGCGTGGCGCAAGTGGGCGGCGCCGGGCACCAGTTGCCAGCCGGACAGCTCCTTGCCGAGCGCGTCGAGGAAGTCCGGCGGCACGCCCTCCTCGTCGACGGCGACCCGGCCGCCGCCGGGACATGCCTGCCTGACCGCGTGGACGAGGGCGGCGAGCGGGTCCGCGAAGCGGGTGTCGCCGGTCATGGCGTGCAGCAGCCCGTCGTCGTGGCCGAGGTCCACCTCCTCCGGCAGTTCCCGGTAGAAGGGTCCGTAGCCGATGGCCTCGGAGATCCGTTCGTCGGCGTCCAGGAACTGGTCGACCTCGCAGCGCCCGCAGATGAACACCGCGCCGGCCCGGGTGTCCTGGGTGAGGACCGCGAAGGCGCGGCCGGAGTGCGGGAACATGTCCAGGTGCACGCTTTCGACGCCGGTGAGGTACGTCAGGTTCTCCGCGGTGGTGCTCACCACGGCGTCCAGGCCGAACTGGCTCATCCGCCGCTGCAGACGGTCATGGTTGAGGCGCATGCGTTCCGGTCTCCTCGCTGGTCGTGGGCGGCCGGCGGCAGCGCGGAGCCGGCCGTGCGGCGGCCGGGTCCCCGGTGGCGGGTCCGGCCTGGGGCGGTGCGCGTCGCCGTGCTCGCGCGGGGCCCGCTCGGCCACGGCGACGCGTGCGGGGCGGTCGGCGGGGGTACGAGGGCGCCGCGTCACCGCCGGGGTTTCCCCGCGGGAACGGTTCTGTTTCGGGAGCCCTGTCGTGCCTTGTTGTGTGACAGCATTCCTGTGACCGCGTAGAGGGGTCTTGTACGAACGCGACCTCGGCGGCGCGACGGGCGGGCCGGCGGCGGCTGATCACGCCCCTGCCGAGTGACCGAGATCACAGGTTTTGCCGAGTCGGAGCAGGTCCCACCGCTTCGCGCCCTCCCGGTTCGGCGCCTCCGGTGCCCGAGTGAGCTGGGCGAATGTCGGCTCGTACGACTGATTGCGGCCAATCCGCGCCCGGAATCGACCGGTGCGGACCGCTGTCCCCGCCAACCCGCCTGTGTATTCTGCAAATGCCCGCGGAACTTCCGCTGTCGCGCCTGTTTTCGTGCGGCGCATGTTCGGGCATTGGCCGAACGGCTTCCGCTGCCTTTCGGCGCCCTCTCACACCACTTCCCCCGGCTACGGCTGCCCGCGCGGGGAAATGGGGAAAACCCTCAGCACGGCACGCGTCGAAATCCGTACGGACCGGTGTTCCCAAATCCTCGGGGGTATCAGGCGTGAGCAAAGGCCAGTTAGCGGTGGCACACTCGAACGAGCTGGTCTGGAGGTCTTCCGGACCGGCGCTGCGCGGCCAGGTGCTGGGATACCGGGGGTTCCTGTTCGGGGCCAGAGGCCCCGGCCGCTGGCTGGTCGCGCCGGACGGCGTCGTCAAGGTCGTCCTCGGCTTCAGCGGGCCGCTGCGGGTGGCCGACGCGGTCCGGCCCACCCGGCCGGTCACCGCGATCTCCCTGATCAGCGGCGTCCACGCGACCGCCACGGTGGGCGAGCGGACCGGCCCGGTGCACGGCGTCACGGTGCTGCTGACACCGCTCGCCGCCTACCGGCTGCTGGCCGTGCCGATGGACCGGCTGGCCTGCCGGAACCTCGACATGACCGAGCTGCTGGGGGAGCGATTACGCCGGGTCGTCGGCGCCCTCGCGGAGGCGCCGACCTGGGGCTCGCGGTTCGCCCTGCTCGACCAGCTCCTCACCGCCCGGCTGCTCGCCGGGCCGCGGTGCGCGCCCGAACTCGCCTGGGCCTGGCGGCAGTTGCACCGGACCGCGGGCCGGACATCGGTACGGCAGTTGGCCGCCGGTACGGGCTGGAGCCACCGCCAGTTGGAGCGCCGTTTCCTGGAACAGGTCGGCCTGCCGCCGAAGTCCCTCGCGCAGGTGCTGCGGCTCCAGGCGGCGCTGCGCTACAAAAAGCGCGGGATGACATGGGCGGAAGTGGCCGCGGCCGCCGGCTATCACGATCAGCCGCACTTCACCCGCAGCTTCAAGGCGATGATTGGCTGCACCCCCGGAAGATTTCCCGCGACCCGCGCCGAGACCGGCCGCAGCGGGCCGCTCGACTCCCTTCCCGACCAGTTCATGAGCGAACTGCTGCACGGCCGCACGACGGCCGTGTCGCGTTTGTGCAAGACCCCTTGAGTCGTTCACCGCGATGCTGTTCGCGACCCGCGCGGCGCGAATGCCGAAGCGGGCGCCGCCGCGTGAACTCCGCTCGGCCACGGCCCGTACCGGCCCGAATGCGACACCGCGGCGGGTATTCGTGAAATCCGCCGCGAGCGGCCCCTGGCCATTCCGGATGCCCGAACCCGGATGCCCAAATAATTCATACAGGAAGGCAGGAGACATATGTGCGGCATCGCAGGGTGGGTCGCCTTCGATCGCGACCTGCGCACCCAGCAGCCGACCGTGGACGCCATGACCGACCCCATGGCCTGCCGCGGCCCGGACGGCCGCGGCACCTACGTGGCGGAACATGTCGCGCTGGGCCACCGCAGGCTGGCCATCATCGACCTGCCCGGCGGCGCGCAGCCGATGAACGCGGACACCCCGCACGGCACCGTCTCCATGGTCTACTCCGGCGAGGTGTACAACTTCACCGAGCTGCGCGCCGAACTCGCCGCCCGCGGCCACGCGTTCACCACCCACTCCGACACCGAGGTCGTGCTGCGCGGCTATCTGGAGTGGGGCGACGCCGTCGCCGAGCGGCTGAACGGCATGTACGCCTTCGCGATCTGGGACGGCCGCGAACAGCGGCTCCTGATGGTCCGCGACCGCTCGGGCATCAAACCCTTCTACTACTACCCGACCCCCGACGGCGTGCTCTTCGGCTCCGAGCCCAAGGCGATCCTCGCCAACCCGCTCGCCGAGCGCACCGTCACCGTCGACGGCTTCCGCGAACTGTTCGCCTTCATCAAGACCCCCGGCCACGCCGTGTGGGAGGGCATGCGCGAGGTCGAGCCGGGCACCGTCGTCACCGTCGGCCGGGCCGGCCTGCGCACCACCCGCTACTGGACCCTGGAGACCAGGGAGCACACCGACGACCGGGACACCACGGTGGCCCGGGTGCGGGACCTGCTCGACGACATCGTGCGCCGTCAGATGGTCGCCGACGTGCCGAGCTGCACCCTGCTCTCCGGCGGCCTCGACTCCTCGGCGATGACCGCGATCGCCGCGGCGCAACTCGCCGGCCAGGGCGAGAAGGTGCGCAGCTTCGCCGTGGACTTCGTCGGACTCACCGAGAACTTCGTCCCCGACGCGCTGCGCGACGCCCCCGACACCCCCTTCGTGCACGACGTCGCCGCGAAGTCCGGCACCCTGCACCAGGACATCGTGCTCAGCTCCGCCGACATCGCCGACCCCGAGGTGCGCCGCAAGGTGATCGGCGCCCGCGACATCCCCTCCGGCCTCGGCGACCTCGACACCTCGCTGTACCTGCTGGCCAAGGCGATCCGCGGGCACGCGACCATGGCGCTGTCCGGCGAGTCGGCCGACGAGCTCTTCGGCGGCTACCGGCAGTTCTTCGACCCCGAGGCGCGCAAGGGCACGCCCTTCCCGTGGCTCGCGCGGCACCAGCAGTTCTTCGGGCAGGGACAGGAGGGCCAGAAGGGGCGAGAGGGGCAGGCGCGGGCGAGCCTGCTGAGCGACCAGTTGGAGGGGGCGCTCGACCTCGACGCCTATATCCAGGACTCGTACCGCTCCGCCGTCACCGGCATCCGGCGGCTCGACGGCGAGAGCGAACCGGAGTGGCGGATGCGCAAGATCAGCTATCTGCACCTGACCCGGTTCGTCCGCGTCTGGCTCGACCGGAAGGACCGCACCTCGATGGCGTCCGGCCTGGAAGTGCGCGTCCCGTTCTGCGACCACCGGCTCGTCGAGTACGTGTACAACACGCCGTGGGCGCTGAAGACCTTCGACGGCAAGGAGAAGTCGCTGCTGCGCGCGGCGGCGGCCGATGTGCTGCCCGAGTCCGTCGTGAAGCGGCGCAAGTCCCCCTACCCCTCCACCCAGGACCCCACCTACGCCGCCGCCCTGCGCGGCCAGTGCGCGGAGCTGCTGGCCGCGCCCGGCCACCCGGTGTTCGACCTCATCGACAAGGGGCGGCTGCGCGAGGCGGTGTCGGCGCGGACGCCGCAGATCGACCAGGCGTCCCGGCGCGACCTGGAACGCACGCTGGACCTCGCCGTATGGATCGACATGTACGCGCCCACCATCAAGCTGCCCTGACCGTACGGACAGCACGGAGCCCCTGGCCGACGGGACCCTCGCGAAGGGGACCGGCGGCCAGGGGCTCGCGGTCACGGCTCAGGCGGCGCGCGCCTTCGTCGCGTAGACGTCCACGTACTCCTGGCCGGAGAGGTCCATGACATCGCTCATGATCTCGTCCGTCACGGCCCGCAGCACATACCGGTCGCGGTCCATGCCCTCGTAGCGGGAGAAGTCCAGCGCCTCGCCGAAGCGGACCGTCACCGGGCTGATGTGCAGCCGGCCCTTGCCGCCCGGCTGCACCTTGTCGGTGCCGATCATCCCGAACGGGACCACCGGCGCGCCCGTCATCAGGGTGAGCCGGGCCACGCCCGTACGGCCGCGGTAGAGCCGGCCGTCGGGGGAGCGGGTGCCCTCCGGGTAGATGCCGAACGCCTTGCCCTCCTCCAGCACCCGGCGCCCCGTCATCAGCGCCGCGACGCCGCCGCGCCCGCCGTCACGGGCGACCGGGATCATCCCGGAGGCGGTGAAGAACCAGGCCATGAGGCGGCCCTTGAGCCCCTTGCCGGTGACGTACTCGTCCTTGCCGATGAAGTACACCGGGCGCTTCACGACCAGCGACATGAACAGCGAGTCGATGAAGGTGACGTGATTGCCCGCCAGGATCACCGGCCCGGACGCGGGGATGTTCCCCAGGCCCTCGACCCTCGGGCGGTACAGGACGCGCATGAGCAATCCAAGAGTCGCCTTGAGCATGATCCGGGACAACGGGTCCTCCGGTCGTGGTGGTCGGCTGCTGCGCACGCTGCGCACCTGGGCGCGCCTCCGGACGATACTCGGGCCGGCCCGCGCACCGCACACCGGGCTCATCGGTCGATACGCAGTGTTGATATGGGTTTCTCCGTCATTTCGCCCAGAGGGTCCCCTATGAAAGCGCCGGACGTCTACCATCGGCCGGACCCATGATCGGTGCGGTACATGACAGAAGCACCGGACAGAGCAGCACAGGACGGAAGAGGAGCGCTCATGGAGCACGAACGGGGAACCCAGGGCCAGCGGGGCCACCAGGGCGAGCGGGGCCAGGGCCCGGCGCGGCGCGCCCTCCTGGGGGCGGCGGCCCTCGGAGCGGGCGCCGCGGTGCTGGGCGGGGCGGGGAGCGCCGAGGCGGCGCCGCGCGGCGGCTCGCACGGCGGGCACGGCTCGTACCGCGGCCTGCCGACGCCCACGGTCGTCGGCCACCGCGGCGCCAGCGGCTACCGCCCCGAGCACACGCTCGGCTCCTACCAGTTCGCCCTCGACAACGGGGCGGACGTCATCGAGCAGGACGTCGTCCCCACCAAGGACGGCCACCTCGTGTGCCGCCACGAGAACGACATCACCGCCACCACCGATGTCTCCGCCCACCCCGAGTTCGCGCACCGAAAGACCACGAAGACCGTCGACGGGACCAAGCTGACCGGCTGGTTCACCGAGGACTTCACGCTCGCCGAACTGAAGACCCTGCGCGCCAAGGAGCGCATCCCGGGCACCCGCCAGCACAACACCCTCTACAACGGGCGCTGGGCGGTGCCGACCTTCGAGGAGGTCCTCGACTGGGCCGAGGAGCAGGGCCGCAAGCGCGGCCGGCGGATCTGGCTGCACATCGAGACCAAGCACCCCACGTACTTCCGCGGCATAGGACTCGGGCTGGAGGAACGTCTCGTCGGGCTGCTGCGCCGGTACGGGCGGGCCGGCCGCGACGGCCACACCTTCCTCCAGTCCTTCGAGCCCAGCAGCCTCCAACGGCTCGGCCGGCTCGGCGCGTCCGCCCCCAAGGTCCTCCTGCTGGACGCCGCCGACACCCGTCCCTGGGACTTCGTCGTGGCGAACGACCCGCGCACCGTCGCCGACCTGATCACCCCCAAGGGGCTCGACTGGGTCGCCTCCTTCGCGCAGGGCATCGGGCCGACGCTGCTGCTGATCATCCCGCGGGACAAGGACGGCAGGCTGACCGAGCCCACCACCCTGGTACGGGACGCGCACGCGGCCGGCCTCATCCTGCACCCGTACACGATGCGCAACGAGAACACCTTCCTGCCCGCCGACTTCCGCCGCGGCAGCGACCCGAACGCCTACGGCGACGCCTTCGGCGCGTTCCAGGTCTACTTCGCCACCGGCATCGACGGGATCTTCTCCGACAACTGCGACACCGCGGCCCTCGCCCGCGACGCCTTCCGCGCGCGGTGACGCGCCGGGCCCCGGCGACGGGGCGTCAAACGGCGGGCGCCGCCTGACCCGCACGGGTGGGGCGCGGCCGGATCGGCAACCGCGCGTCGCCGCGGCCACGTCCCGCCCGGCATGAACATCCTGAAGGAGTTGAGCCCGCTGCTCGCGGCCGAGGCCCGGGCCGAGGCGCACGCGGCGGGTATCGAGGCGGCCGACCTCGAACAGGGCGTCTGGCTGCGGCTGCTGGAGCGCACCCGCAGGACGGGGCCGCCGGCCGAGCCCGCCGCCTGGCTGCGCACGGCCGTACGGACCGAGGCGCGCGACGCCCGCCGCCGGGCCCGCCGCGAGGTGCCGTACGACCAGGCGGGCGGGCCCTCCCCGGGCGGCGCGTACGCGGGGCCGTACGCGGGCCCGTACACCGGGGCGGAATCCGAGGTCGAGAGCGAGGTGCTGGCCGCCGAGGAGCGGCGCGCGCTGCGGGCCGCCGTGCGCCGGCTGCCCGGCCGCTGTCCACGGCTGCTGGGCGCACTTCTGTCCAAAACTGACCCTACGTACCGGGAAATCGCAGGAGAGTTGGGTATCTCACAAGGATCTTTGGGGCCAGTCCGTTCCCGTTGCCTGGGATGCCTGCGCAGAATGCTCATGGCGGAGATTGCGGCTCCTGACCCCTGGGGAAGGGAGCGTTAGACAATCGGCGCCACGGAGACGACGTCCACCCTCGGCGTCGTTCCGGCCGAGCGGCACCGAAAAGGGAGGCATGCGCACATGGGCATGAGCGTGACCATCTCTGCGGCGACCGAGCACGACGTCGAGCAGATCCTCAAACTCCAGTACCTCTGCTACCAGGGAGAAGCCGCGCTGTACGGCGACTACTCCATCGAACCGCTCACCCAGTCGCTCGACGACGTGCGCGCCGAACTGGGCGCCGGATGCGTGCTCGTGGCCCGGCTCGGCGGGGAAGTCGTCGGCTCGGTGCGGGGCACGGTCGACGCGGACGGCACGGCGAGCATCGACAAGCTGATCGTCCACCCGCGCCTGCAGCGGCACGGCCTCGGCGGGCGGCTGCTCGCCGCGATCGAGGAGCGGCTGGCGCAGGAGCGGGCGGCCAAGCGGTTCCGGCTGCTGACCGGTCACCGCAACGAGGGCACGCTGCGCCTCTACCGCAAGTACGGCTACGCCCCCGTCTCCCGCGAGGAGGTCAGCCGGCACCTCACGGTGGTCACCCTGGAGAAGGCCGCCGACGCCGACTCGTACGTGGCCAGCGCCTGAGCGCACCGCAACGGTCCGGGGCGGCGGGACCGCCGCCCCGGCCGGACGGCCCGTCGGCGCCGCGCGCCCCGCCCTCAGCGCTTCGCCCGGCGGAGCCAGATCATCGCGGTCACCGGCAGGATGACCGGGATGAAGAGGTACCCCATGCCGTAGTCCGACCAGACCGTCGCGTCGGGGAAGGCGGACGGCGCCACCAGCGTCCAGGTGCCGACGACCAGCACCCCCGCCAGCTCGGCCGCGCAGCACACCAGCGCCGCCCGGCGGGCGCCCTCGCCGCCGCGCACCAGGGAGTACGTGATGAAGGCGTACACCGCGGCGGCGACGGCCGAGAGCACATAGGCGAGCGGCGCCCGCCCGAAGTCCATGATCATCTGGACGATGGAGCGGGACGCCGCCGCGACGGTGAACACGCCGTAGAGCCAGACCAGCAGCCGGCCCGGGCCCTGGCCGAGACTGAACCCGGGCTTCGTGCCGGTGCGGCCCGTCGGGTCCGTCGGGTCCGTCGGCTCCGTCCGGCCCCTCTCGCCGTCGGAGCGCGCGGCCGTCGTGGAGTCGGGCATCGTCAGCCTCCCCAGATGTCGTAGAGCCGCACTTCCAGTACGGCCAGGATGACGCCGCCCGCCGCGACCGTCACCGAGCCCCAGCGGGTCCGCTCCGACAGCGACATGAAGCCGGCCGCCGGTACGCACACGGCCGAGCCGATCAGATACGCCAGGAAGATCGGCAGCCCCTGGTCCGGCCGGTCGCCGCCCGCCAGCCGCACGACGCCGACGACCAGTTGGACGAGGGCGAGCAGCGACACCACGGCCATGCCGATGAAGTGCCAGTCCTTGGTGGGCTGGTCGCGGTAGGCGGCGAAGCCGCACCACGCGGCCAGCGCGAGCGCGCACCCGCCGACCGCGACGGTCAGGGCGGTGATCACCAGGGCCTCCGCGCGGTACGGGCGGAGGGAGCGGGCGTGACAGGCATGCGCCGACTCTAATCGGCGACCACCGCCGGGCTCCGCGCACCCCCGCCGGCGCCGCTCGCGGCCCGAGCGGAAATGTCCACAGGCTGGTCGCTAGCGTCCAAAATACGGACACGCTTGATCGGGCCGTCCGTACGTCTGTTTTACTTGACGGCATGACCACGACGAGCAGCCGCACCCTTGCGACCGAGGCGATCACGCCGCCCGGTGCTCGCCGCCTGTGTCGAATGTGTGACCGCTGAGGGCCCCTGTCCGAGCCTCGCGCCCCGAAGCGAGACCGTGAGCCATGACGCCGTGACCGTACGCGCGCTGCCCGTACCGGCCGGCCACGCCCCGCGTCACCGGAACCCCCGACCGCGCCCGCGCGCCCCGCCGGGTTCCCCGCCGCGTTCCGCAATGCATGCCCGTGCCCGGCGCGACCGCGCCGCGCACTCGACAGTGACGGAAACCCCTGTGATCACCACCACGGACCTGACCAAGGTCTACCGCTCGCGCGGCCGCGAGGTCACCGCCCTCGACGGCGTCGACCTGCACGTCCGCGAGGGCGAGGTCTACGGCGTCGTCGGCCGGAGCGGCGCCGGGAAGTCCACCCTCATCCGCTGCGTGAACCTCCTGGAGCGCCCCAGCTCCGGCACGGTCACCGTGGCCGGCCAGGACCTCACGGCCCTCGCCGGACGCGGCCAGCGCGCCAACGCCGCACTGCGCCAGGCCCGCAGCCGCATCGGCATGGTCTTCCAGCACTTCAACCTGCTCTCCTCCCGCACCGTGCGCGACAACATCGAGCTGCCGCTCGAAATCCTCGGCGTCTCCGGCAAGGAGCGCACCCGCAAGGCGCTGGAACTCCTCGACCTCGTCGGCCTCTCCGCGCAGGCCAAGGCGTACCCGGCGCAGCTCTCCGGCGGCCAGAAACAGCGCGTCGGCATCGCCCGCGCGCTCGCGGGCGACCCCAAGGTGCTGCTCTCCGACGAGGCGACCTCCGCCCTCGACCCCGAGACCACCCGCTCGATCCTCCAGTTGCTGCGCGACCTCAACCGGCAGCTCGGCCTGACCGTGCTGCTCATCACCCACGAAATGGACGTCGTGAAGACCATCTGCGACTCCGCGGCCCTGATGAAGGGCGGCCGCGTCGTCGAGTCCGGCACCGTCTCCGAACTGCTCGCCACCCCCGGCTCCGAGCTGGCCGCGGAGCTGTTCCCGGTCGGCGGCGAGCCGTCCGGCCCGGACCGTACCGTCGTCGACGTCACCTTCCACGGAGAGGCCGCCACCCAGCCCGTCATCTCCCAGCTCTCCCGTACGTACAACATCGACATCTCGATCCTCGGCGCCGCGATGGACACCGTCGCGGGCAAGCAGGTCGGCCGGATGCGCATCGAACTGCCCGGCCGCTTCGAGGAGAACGTCGTCCCCATCGGCTTCCTGCGCGAGCAGGGGCTCCAGGTGGAGGTCGCGGCCGTGGCCGACGCCGTGGACTCCGACGGCCTCCAGGAGGCCGCCGGACTCGCGAAGGACGGTGCCCAGTGAGCTGGTCCGAGATGCAGCCGCTGCTGTCCGACGCCTGTCTCGACACCCTCTTCATGGTGCTGTGGTCCACCGTGTGGACCGTCGTCGTCGGGCTGCCGCTCGGCGTCCTGCTGGTCCTCACCGGCCGCGGCGGCCTGCTGCAGAACGTGCTGGTGAACAAGGTCATCGGCGCCGTCGTGAACATCGGGCGCTCGATCCCGTTCATCATCCTGATGGTGGTGCTGATCCCCTTCACCCGCTTCGTGGTCGGCACCTCCATCGGCCCCAGCGCCGCGGTCGTCGCGCTCGCCGTCGGCGGCATCCCCTTCTTCGCCCGGCTCGTGGAGACCGCCGTCCGCGAGGTCGACCACGGCCTGATCGAGGCCGTGCAGTCGATGGGCGGCGGCACCTGGACGCTGGTCCTCAAGGTCCTGCTGCCGCAGGCGCTGCCCTCGATCGTCGCGGGGCTCACCACCACGGTCATCGCGCTCATCGGCTACTCCGCCATCGCCGGCGCGATCGGCGCGGGCGGCCTCGGCAACCTCGCCATCGTCTACGGCTACCAGCGCTTCGAGACCGGCCTGATGGTCGTCACCGTCATCGTGCTGATCGTCATCGTCACCCTCGTCCAGCTCATCGGCGACCTCGTCGCCCGCCGGCTGGCCCCGCGCGGCACCTCCCGCGCCCAGACGCCCGTACGGATCCGGCTGCCCTGGTCGGCCCGGACCGCCCAGGAGGCCACGATCGCCAAGCCCTGACCCGCGCGGGCGCCGCCGCTGGAGACGTATCTCCGGTGTCTCCCACCGCCGGTCACGCCGCCCCGCACCCCGTACCCACGAGCCCGGACCCTTCGCCGGGCGCACCATTTCGTGAGATGAGAAAGAGGCACTCTTCGTGCGCGACACCATCAAGATCTCCGCAGCCGTCGCCGTCGCCGCGGCGCTGACCGCCGGCCTCAGCGCGTGCAGCGCGCCCTCCGACACCGACTCCGGCGGCAAGAAGGGCGGCGCCGACGCCAAGCTCGTCGTGGCCGCCAGCCCCACCCCGCACGCCGTCATCCTCGACTACGTCAAGGACAAGCTGGCGAAGGACGCCGGGCTCAACCTGGAGGTCAAGGAGTTCAACGACTACAACCTCCCCAACACCTCCACCGAGAACGGCGACGTCGACGCCAACTTCTTCCAGCACAAGCCGTTCCTGGACGAGTTCAACAAGAAGAACAACACGCACATCGTGCCCGTCGTCAACGTCGAGATCGAGCCGCTGGGCCTCTACTCCAAGACGGCCAAGAAGCTCTCCGACCTCAAGGCCGGCGCCAAGATCGCCGTGCCCAACGACGCCACCAACGAGGGCCGCGCCCTCAAACTGCTCGCCGACCACAAGCTCATCGACCTCAAGGCCGGGGTCGGCGCCAACGCCAAGCTGTCCGACATCACCGACAAGAAGGGGCTCAGCTTCACCGAGCTGGAGGCCCCCCAGATCCCGACCCGCCTCAAGGACGTCGACGCGGCGGTGATCAACGGCAACTTCGCCATCGGCGCGCACCTCAAGCCCTCCGAGGACGCCCTCGCCCTGGAACAGGCCAAGGGCAACCCGTACGCCAACTTCCTCGCCGTGAAGAAGGGCGACGAGCACGACCCGCGCGTCGAGAAGCTCGCGAAGCTCCTCAACTCCGACGACGTCAAGAAGTTCATCGAGTCCAAGTACACCGACGGCTCCGTCCTGCCCGCCTTCGGCCCCGTCAAGAGCTGACACCGGCCCCCGCGGCCCCCGGCCGCCCGTCCGTACGGACCCGGGCCCCGCACACGCGAGCGGCGTGCGCGGGGCCCACGCGCTTGGCACCCCCGCGGGCCCATGCTGCATGCTTGTGCACTCAAGACGGTCCAGATCACCCCGGTCCCCGGCGTTGGAGCAGAGCATGACATCCACCTTTCCGGACATCTCCATCAGCACGGACCGGCTGGTGATGCGCCCATTCGAGGACGCCGACGTCCCCGCGCTCACCGAGATGATGAACGACGAACTCATCACCGCCTGGACCGCCGCGCCCCACCCCTACACCACCGCCGACGCCCGCGACTGGACCGCGCGGCGCGCCCCCGCCGAGCGCACCAGCGGGCGCGGAATCGTCTTTGCGGTCACCGAATTCCTCACCCAGCGGCTCGTCGGCACCGTCCAGTTGCGCAACACCGACTGGCGGATGCTCACCACCGAGATGTCCTACGCCACCGCCCCCTGGGCCCGCGGCGAGGGCTACGCCTGCGAATCGGTGCTCGCCGTCGCCCAATGGCTCTTCCGCGACCTGCGCTTCGAACGCGTCGAACTGCGCACCGCCGCCGACAACGCGGCCGGCCAGCAGGTCGCCCAGAAGATCGGCTGCATCAGCGAAGGCGTGCTCCGCAACGCCTGGATAGCCCGCACCCGCACCGAGGACGGCGGCTGGGCCCGCATCCGCACCGACCTCCTCGTGTGGAGCCTGCTCCCCGAAGACCTCGACGGCGCCCACGACGAGGCGGCCGAGGACTCCGGGTACGCCGCCGCCTACCCCGACTGGAGCTGACGGCGCCCCGGCGAGCGGCCCCCGGCCGAGCCCGGACGGCAACGGCCGCTGCCCGGTCTGGACCAGTCGCGATACGCTCACCGTGTTCGCGCCCCCGCCCGGACCCGCGCCCCCGCGGGTCCGTTTCGACCTGTCCGCCGACCGACCGCTGCCAGACCTGTCGATCCGCCCGACCCGCGACAAGCCCAGGAGACTGACGACGATGGCCGACCGGGTCACGGTGATCGGCTGGGACGGCTCCCCGCTCACGGACGCCGCCCGTTCCGCCATGGAAGCGGCCACCCTCGTGGCCGGCGCCGCCCACCACCTGGCACTGCCCGAAGTACCGCCCGCCGCCGAACGGATCAGGCTCGGCAGCCTGGACCTCGCCGCCCGGCGCATCGCCCAGCACCGCGGCACCGCCGTCGTCCTCGCCGACGGCGACCCCGGCTTCTTCGGCGTCGTACGCACCCTCCGCGCCCCCGAACACGGCCTGGAGGTCGAGGTGGTCCCGGCGGTCTCCGCCGTCGCCGCCGCCTTCGCCCGCGCCGGCATGCCCTGGGACGACGCCCAGGTCGTCGTCGCCCACAGCCGCGACCTGCGCCGCGCCGTCAACGTCTGCCGCGCCCACACCAAGGTCGCCGTCCTCACCTCGCCCGGCGCCGGCCCCGCCGAACTGGCCCTGCTGCTCGGCCCGGTGCACCGCACGTTCGTCATCTGCGAGGCCCTGGGCACCGAGCGCGAACAGGTCACCGTGCTGACCTCCGACAAGGTCGTCGACCACGCCTGGCGCGACCCCAACGTCGTCATCGTCATCGGCGGCTCGCGCACCGCCGCCGTACAGGGCAGCGGCTGGCTCGCCGGCCGCGACCCCGGCTACCCGCCGCCGGTACGGGGCTGGGCGCTGCCCGCCGGCGCGTACGGGACCGCACTCGGCGAGGGCGAGTCCACGGAGCTGCGCGCCGCGCAACTGGCCCGCCTCGGCCCGCGCGTGGGCGACCTCGTCTGGGACATCGGCTCCGGCAGCGGCGCGGCGGCCGTCGAGGCCGCCCGGTTCGGCGCGGCCGTCATCGCCGTGGACCGCGACGCCGACGCCTGCGGCCGCACCGCCGCCGTCGCCCGCCGCTTCGGCGTCCAGCTCGACATCGTCCACGGCACCGCCCCCCAGGTCCTCGAAGACCTCCCCGAACCCGACGTCATCCGCGTCGGCGGCGGCGGCGCGCGGGTCGTCGACGCGTGCGCCGCCCGCCGCCCCGAGCGGATCGTGACGCACGCCTCGACCCGCGACGAGGCCGAGGCCGTGGGCCGGGTCCTCGCGGCCGCCGGGTACGGCGTCGAGTGCGTACTGCTCCAGGCGATGGAGCTGGACCCCCGCGGCTGGACGGAGCGCGAGCGCGCCGTGGCCTTCCTCCTGAGCGGCCACCGCGCCCACCCGTGAAACCGCCCCCGTGCCTGCTCACGAGGGTGCCGCCGATCCCACCCATGCCCCCGCCGAGCACGGCAAAGGGTAGGCTGGCCGACTGTTGTACGGCCGCCCGGCATTCGACTTCCCGGTCGCCAATGTCCGGAAAGCACCACCGGCTTGGTGGCGCACGAGGCAGGGTGGTACGGGCGGCATACCGCGCGCAACGTGCCGCGAGGCACGGACGCTCGTTCTTGACGCAAGGGCGGGAGCGGTTCGAAGGAGCACTACCGATGGGCGAGGGGTACGCATGACCGACACCGGCCAGATCCCGGGCGAGGGACAGCCGGGGAACGCAGGCGCACAGCCCGGACAGCCGCACCCCGCGGACGCCGCGGCCCCTGCCCCCGCCGGCGCGCCCCGCGTCAGCCTCCCGGGCCGCCCGGCCCACGCCCCCTCCACGTACGCCTTCCTCGCCGGCCCGGACGCCGTCGAGGAAGGCGCCGGCGACCTGGACGGCAGCCTCGACGGCGGCATGGACGAGGACGACCTGCTGCTGATGCCGGGCGCGCAGGGCGCCTGGACGGAGAACCCCCCGGCCGGGCCCGCGCCCACGCCGCGCGGCAGCACGCACGAGACCGGCGGGCGCGACACCGCCTCAGTCGAGTACGGGGCCGTCCGCGACTCCCGGCCCACCGCCCCGCCCACTCCGCCGCGGCGCCCCCTGCACATGGGGCCGCCCGTCCCGGACACCTCCGGCGGGGTCGTACGCTCCCTCGCCGACCGCGGCCCCGCCGCCGGCCCGCGGAACGTCCCGCCCGTACGGCACCCCGGCCCCCCGACCGCGGGCCCCGAATACCTCGACGTGCCGCGCGACGGCGCCGACCACGGCCCGCGCCTAGGCGAGGTCCCGCCGCAGGCGGGCGCCTGGGACGCCCACCCGCAGACGCCGACGCAGCCCGCCCCGGCGGGCGCCTCCGTGCCCGCGCCGAGCCCCGCTCCTGGCGCTGCCGCGCCGGTGGCCGGGCCCGCGCCGGACGCGGCCACCGGCGCGCCCGAGGCCGGGACCGTGCCCAACGCCGACGGCTCCGCGCCGGTGAGCGAGGCTGCGTCGGATGCGGCTGCCGGCGCGCCGGTCGCTGGAACTGTGCCTGATGCTGCGGCTGCCGGCGCGGCCGACGCTGGGGCCGTGCCGGGGGCCGAGCCTGCTCCTGGTGCTGCCGCGCCGGATGGTGGGGCTGCGTCTGACGCTGGTGCCCTCGCGCCGGATGCGGCTGCTGCCGCGCCGGTGGCCGGGTCGGCGTCGGACGCCGTTGCCCCTGGTCCGGAGGCCGAGCCCGCTCCTGGCGCTGCCGCGCCGGACGCGGGGGCCACGTCTGACGCTGGTGTCCCTGTGCTGGATGCGGCTGCTGCCGCGCCGGCGTCGGACGCTGTTGCCCCTGGTCCGGAGGCCGGGTCCGTGCCCGATGCGGCTGCCTCTGCGCCGGTCGCCGAGCCCGCGCCGGGTGTCGTCGCGGCGGACGCTGAGTCCGTGCCGGGGGCCGAGCCTGCTCTTGGTGCTGCCGCGCCGGATGGTGGGGCTGCGTCTGACGCTGGTGCCCCTGCGCCGGATGTGGCTGCTGCCGCGCCGGCTTCGGACGCCGTTGCCCCTGGTTCGGTGGCCGGGTCCGTGCCCGATGCGGCTGCCTCCGCGCCGGTCGTCGAGCCCGCGCCGGGTGTCGGCGCGGCCGACGCTGAGGCCGTGCCGGGGGCCGAGCCCGCTTCTGGCGCTGCCGCGCCGGACGCCGGGGCCACGTCTGACGCCGACGCCTCCGCGTCGGATGCGGCCGCCTCCGTGCCGGGGGCCGAGCCTGCTCCTGGCGCTTCCGCGCCGGATGGTGGGGCCACGCCTGACGCCGATGCCCTCGCTCCGGACGCCGTTGCGGCCGAAGCTGGGTCCGCTCCTGGCGCTTCCGCGCCCAATGCCACCGCGCCCGTGCCTGACGCTGGGGCTGCCGAGCCCGTACCCGCTGAGGCGGTGGCGGGGACCGCCGAGCCGGAGTCGGCGGGGGAGGCGGAGCCTCGGCCCGAGGACGCCGGAGCGTCCGAAGAGGCCGCGTCGGCTGAGGCCGCCGGCCCCGCCACGGCGGGCGAGCCCGCGCCCGTTGCATCGGGCTCCGCGGAGGCGGAAGGCGCTGAGCAGGCCGATGCGCCGGAGGCTGCGGCGGCCCCCGGCGCGGAGGGTTCGGCCGCCGCCGAACCGCAGTCCGGGGCCGAGGCCGTCGCCTCTACGGCTGCTGCTGACCCCGCGTCCGGCGCTCCGGCGGGCGAGACCGCCGCTGCCGCCGCGCAGGCGCCTGCGGATTCGCCCGGCGCTGACGAGGCCGCCGCCCAGGCGGTTGCCGATTCGGACGATGCGGCCCCCTCCGAGACTGTGGCTGCTGCTGGGCACGCCGCCGGGGTTCCGGCGGGCGAGGCTGCCGGCGCCGACGCGGCCTCCGGGGAGGTTGCCTCCGAGTCGGGTGGCGAGGCCCAGCCCGGAGCCGTAGGCGCCGCTGAGCCCGCTTCCGGGGCAACTGCGGGTGAGGCCCCTGAGGCCGATGAGGCCGCCTCCGGCGCCCCGGCGGGCGACGCCGCCGCGCAGGCGCCTGCCGAGTCGGGCGGCGAGACGCAGCCCGAGGCTGTGGCCGCCGCTGTGTCCGCGTCCGGGGCCCCGGCCGGCGAGACTGCCGGTCCTGACGAGGCCACCGCCCAGGTGGCTGCCGACCCGAGCGGCGAGGCGCAGCCCGAAGCCGCCGGCGCTGACGTGGCCGCCGAGCCGGCCGGTGCGGCTGGGGCCGAGGCCGCCGTCGCCTCCGCGCAGACGTCTGCCGAGTCGAGCGGTGAAGCTCAGGCAGCGGCCCCCGCCGAGGAAGGCTCCGCGCTCCAGCCCGCGGCCCCCGCCGCCGAAGCGGCCGGCGACGAGGCCGACCAGCCGACTGACCAGCCGACCGACCAGCCCGGTGGCACGGCAGGCGTACCCGGGAGCACGGACGCCCCGCGGCCCGCGGGCGGCGAGGACGCGACCGTACCGTCGCTGTCCACGCCGTTCGCCGTCGGCAGCGACGGTGTCGCGCACCTTTCGGAAGAGGCCGAGGCCGGTGCGACCGGCCCCGAGGCGGCCGGAGCCGCGGAAGCCGGGGCCGAAGGAGTCGGCCCCGGCCCGGCGCCGGGCGACTCGATAGGCGCCGACGCGGCAGCCGAGTCGGCCGCACCGCAGGACGGCGCCGCCGCCGATCAGGTCGCGACCGACGGGGAGACGGAAGACGCCGCGGAGGCCGCCGAGGCCGTGGCCGCCGGTGAAGCCGCCGCCGGTTACGACGACGCCGAGCGCGCCGCCGTACACCGCGTGATGCGCGAGCGCCGCGACATCCGCAACGGCTTCCGTACCGACCCCGTCCCGCACGATGTGCTGCTGCGCGTCCTGGAGGCCGCGCACACCGCGCCGAGCGTCGGGCACTCGCAGCCCTGGGACTTCGTCGTCATCCGCTCCGCGGAGACCCGCCGCACGATGCACGACCTGGCCGCGCGGCAGCGCGAGGCGTACGCGAAGTCGCTGCCGAAGGCGCGGGCCAAGCAGTTCAAGGAGCTGAAGGTCGAGGCGATCCTCGACACCCCGGTCAACATCGTCGTCACCGCCGACCCGACCCGCGGCGGCCGGCACACCCTCGGCCGGCACACGCAGCCGCAGATGGCCCCGTACTCCTCCGCGCTCGCCGTCGAGAACCTGTGGCTCGCCGCCCGCGCCGAAGGGCTCGGCGTCGGCTGGGTCAGCTTCTTCGACGAGCGCGAGATGGTCCGCGAACTCGGCCTCCCCGAGCACCTGGAGGTCGTCGCCTACCTGTGCGTCGGCTACGTCGACGAGTTCCCGGCGGACCCGGAGCTGATGCAGGCGGGCTGGTCCAAGCGGCGCCCGCTGTCCTGGGTCGTGCACGAGGAGACGTACGGGCGGCGCGCGCTGCCCGGCGAGGAGCCGCACGACCTGCTCGCCGAGACCCTTCAGGGCATCCGGCCGCTGGACGCCAAGGCGCTCGGCGAGGCGTGGGAGCGGCAGAAGCGGATGACGAAGCCCGCCGGGGCGCTCGGCATGCTGGAGATCATCTCCGCGCAGCTCAGCGGGTTGTCCCGGCAGTGCCCGCCGCCGATCCCGGAGCCCGCGGCCGTCGCGGTCTTCGCCGGCGACCACGGCGTGCACGCCCAGGGCGTCACGGCCTGGCCGCAGGAGGTGACCACGCAGATGGTCGCCAACTTCCTCGGCGGCGGCGCCGTCTGCAACGCCTTCGCCAACCAGGTCGGCGCCGAGGTCTGCGTGGTCGACGTGGGCGTCGCCGGGGACCTGCCGAGCACGCCGGGGCTGCTGCCGCGCAAGGTACGGGCCGGGACCGCCGACTTCACGGCCGGGCCCGCCATGTCCCGCGAGGAGGCGCTGCGCGCCATCGAGGTCGGCATCGAGACCGCCCGCGACCTGGTCGCCGCCGGCAACAAGGCGCTGCTGACCGGCGAGATGGGCATCGCGAACACGACCGTGTCCGCCGCGCTCATCTCCGTCTACACCGGCACCGACCCGGCCGAGATCACCGGCCGCGGCACGGGCATCAACGACGAGATGCACGCCCGCAAGGTGGACGTCGTACGGCGCGCCCTCGACCTGCACAAGCCGGACCCGGCCGACCCGGTGGGCGTACTGGCCGCCGTCGGCGGGCTGGAGCACGCCGCGCTGGTCGGACTGGTGCTGGGCGGCGCCTCGCTGCGTACGCCGGTGATCCTGGACGGCGTGAGCGCCGGCGCCGCCGCCCTGGTGGCGCGGGCCATCGCGCCGGAGGCGCTGGCGGCCTGCATCGCGGGCCACCGCAGCGCCGAGCCCGGCCACGTGGCGGCGCTGACGAAGCTGGGGCTGCGACCGCTGGTCGACCTCGACCTGCGGCTCGGCGAGGGCACGGGGGCGCTGCTGGCGCTGCCCGTGGTGCAGAGCGCGGCGCGGGCCATGCACGAGGTGGCCACGTTCGACGCCGCCGGGGTGACCGAGAAGGCGTGAGCGGCGGCGGGCGCGAGCCCGCTCATCGCCGACCGTGAACGGCGCGCGGAGGCCCTCCCCGGTCTCCCGCGCCCGTACGGCAGCCGTGGGCCCCGGCGCCGCACCGTAAAGTGTTCGCCGGGGCCCGTCCCCCCGTTGACCTGCCGCTCCACCGCTGAAGCGGCGCCCCGTCGCCGTACCAAGGAGCCGCGAGCACCATGTCCGAACACGTCAAGGACGCCGGGCACGTCAAGGACACCGCGCACGCCGCGAGCGCTGCCTACCCCCTCGGACTGCGCCTCGCCGGGCGCCGCGTCGTCGTCCTCGGCGGCGGGCAGGTCGCCCAGCGGCGGCTGCCCGCCCTGATCGCGGCCGGCGCGGACATCCTGCTCGTATCGCCGTCGGCTACCCCCTCCGTGGAGGCCATGGCCGAGGCGGGCGAACTGCGCTGGGAACGGCGCGGCTACCGGGACGGCGACTTCGCCGCCGCCTGGTACGCGCTGATCAGCACCGACGACCCCGAGGTCAACGCCGCCGCGTCGGCGGAGGCCGAGGCGCGCCGGGTGTGGTGCGTACGCAGCGACGACGCGGAGGCCGCGTCGGCCTGGACACCGGCCACCGGGCGCAGCGAGGGCGTGACCGTCGCGGTCCTGACCGGCCGGGACCCGCGCCGGTCGGCCGCCGTCCGGGACGCGATCATCGAGGGGCTGCGGGACGGCACGCTGCCCGCGCCGCACCACCGCGCCCGTACGACCGGAGTCGCCCTCGTCGGCGGCGGGCCCGGCGACCCGGATCTGATCACGGTGCGCGGGCGGCGGCTGCTGGCCGAGGCCGACGTCGTCATCGCGGACCGGCTCGGCCCGCGTGATCTGCTCGACGAACTGCCGCCGCACGTCGAGGTCATCGACGCGGCGAAGATCCCGTACGGCCGTTTCATGGCCCAGGAGGCCATCAACGCCGCGCTCATCGAACACGCCAGGGCCGGCAAGGCCGTCGTCCGCCTCAAGGGCGGCGACCCCTTCGTCTTCGGCCGCGGCATGGAGGAGGCCGCGGCCCTGGCGGAGCAGGGGATACCGTGCACCGTGGTGCCGGGCATCTCCAGCTCCATCAGTGTGCCCGGCGCCGTCGGCATCCCGGTGACGCACCGGGGTGTGGCCCAGGAGTTCACCGTCGTCAGCGGCCATGTCGCGCCCGACGACGAGCGCTCCACGGTCGACTGGGCCGCGCTCGCCAAGCTGCGCGGCACCCTCGTGGTCCTCATGGGCGTCGAGAACAGCGGCGCCATCGCCGCGGCCCTCGTACGTGCCGGGCGGCCCGCGGACACCCCGGTCGCCGTCGTCCAGGAGGGCACGACCGCCGCCCAGCGCCGGGTGGACGCGACGCTGGGAACGCTGGGGGAGACGGTCACGGCCGAGGGGGTACGGCCGCCGGCCGTCATCGTCATCGGCGACGTGGTGGCCCTCGGCTCCGGTACCAGCCGGTAACCGTTCTCGTCCCGCACATTGGCACCGCAACCACGACAAGGCAGTATCACCCTGTGGCCGATCTCATCACCGTCGACGACCCCGACGACCCCCGCCTGCGCGACTACACCGGGCTCACGGACGTGGAGCTGCGCCGCCGGCGCGAACCCGCCGAGGGACTGTTCATCGCCGAGGGCGAGAAGGTCATCAGACGCGCCGGGCACGCCGGGTACGAGATGCGCTCGATGCTGCTGTCGGCCAAGTGGGTCGACGTCATGCGCGACGTCATCGACGAGGTGCCGGCCCCCGTCTACGCCGTCGCGCCGGAGCTCGCCGAGCGGGTGACCGGCTATCACGTGCACCGGGGCGCGCTCGCCTCCATGCAGCGCAAGCCGCTGCCGGCCGCGGCCGACCTGCTGGGCGCCGCGCGGCGGATCGTGATCATGGAGTCCGTGAACGACCACACCAACATCGGCGCCATCTTCCGCAGCGCCGCCGCCCTCGGCATGGACGCCGTGCTGCTCTCCCCGGACTGCGCCGACCCGCTCTACCGCCGGTCGGTGAAGGTGTCGATGGGCGCGGTCTTCTCCGTGCCGTACGCGCGGCTGGAGACCTGGCCCCGCGACCTGGAGACGGTACGCGACGCCGGGTTCAAGCTGCTGGCGCTCACCCCCGACGAGAAGGCCACGGCCATCGACGAGGCCGCCCCGCACCGCCTCGAACGCGCCGCCCTCATGCTGGGCGCCGAGGGCGACGGCCTCTCCGCGCGCGCCCTGATGGCCGCCGACGAATGGGTACGCATCCCCATGGCGCACGGCGTCGACTCCCTCAACGTCGGCGCCGCGGCAGCCGTCGCCTTCTACGCGGTAGCCACCGGACGCCCCCAGAACTGACCGGGTGGCCGCCGGCACTGCCCCGGGCGCCCCGGGTCCGGCCCGACGAACTGGCGAGACTGCCCCAAGGGCACGCCAGGGTCGGCCTGACGAACTGGCGAGACTGCACCCGGGGCCCCGGGAGTTGACCCGAGGAGCCGCCGGGAACTGTCCCTGCCGTCACCGGCCTCGGCCCGAAGAGGCGCGCGGTTCCTGCCCCATCGTCACTGGCACCGGCCCCGAAGGAGCACCCCCCGCTCCCGTCGACACCGGCCCGGCTCGAAGCGGCGCGCGGCACCCTGCCCCCCGCCGTCACCGCCCCCATCCCGTAGGGCTGTTCAGGCCCCCGCCGCCGGGGCGGCCGGGCCTGCCGGGCCCGCCCCGGCCGATTCCACCGGCGGACGGTGGAGTTCGCGCATGCTGTTGGCGGGGCCCTGGCAGCCCTGGGCCGCCGCGATGCCCAGCGCCACCAGCAGCGTGACGACCACGAAGACGATCAGGCGCTGGCGCAGCAGCCGGCGGTCCGGTCCGGGGGAGCGTCGTCCCGTGCCGGTCGTACGGGCCGGGGGGCGCGCACCGCTCCGGCCCGCCGGTCCGCGCCCGGCGCCCGTGGTGCGGCCGCTGCCCGTACGCGCCCCGTTCGCGCGCCCCCCGCCGTTCGTCGTGCGCCCGCCGCCCGTACGCGGCGCCGACGCCCGGGGGCTCTCCGCGGCGCGCGGCTGCTGCGGGCGCGGCGCCGGGGTGCCGCCCGGCCGCCGCTCGGTGTGCTGCTGCGCGTACTCCTCGGCGCGGCGGCCCGTGGGGCGCTCCGGCTCCCGGCGAGGGGCCGGCGGCCGGTTCTCCGCGACGCCGTGCGCCTCCCGCGCCGCGATCTCCTTGAGCCGCAGCGACAACTGGAGGGTGCTGGGCCGCTCCTCGGGGTCCTTCGCCAGGCACGCGTGGAGCAGCGGCGCCAGCGCGTCCGGTACGCCCATGAGTTGCGGTTCCTCGTGCACGACGCGGTAGAGCATGACCTCCGAACTGCCCTGGCCGAACGGGGAGTCGGCCGTGGAGGCGTACGCGAGCGTCGCGCCCAGCGCGAAGACGTCCGTGGCCGGCGTCACCGCCGCGCCCCGCACCTGCTCGGGTGCGAGGAAGCCGGGCGAGCCCACGGCCGTGCCGACGTGCGTCAGCGTGCTGGCGCCGGTGGCCCAGGCGATGCCGAAGTCGATGATCCGCGGGCCCTTGGGGGAGAGCAGGATGTTCGACGGCTTGAGGTCGCGGTGGACGACACCCGCGTCGTGCACGGCCAGCAGGCCCTCGGACAACGCCGCGCCGACGGCGGCGACCTGAGCCGCCGACAGCGGCCCCTCCTCGTTCACCTTGTCGTGCAGGGAGGGCCCGGGCACGTACTGCGTGGCGAACCACGGCCGGTCCGCTTCGAGATCGGCGGCCACCAGCCGCGCCGTGCAGCCGCCGCGAATCCGCCGCGCCGCCGACACCTCGCGGGCGAACCGGGACCGGAACTCCTGATCCTCCGCCAGGTCCGGCCGGATCACCTTGAGCGCCACCCGCTGCCCGCGCCGGTCGGAACCGAGGTAGACCACGCCCATCCCGCCCGCGCCGAGCCGCCGGTGCAGCCGGAACGAGCCGACGACACGCGGGTCCTCGCGCCGGAGCCGCATCATCGCCATGTCCGTCCCCTACCTCCGGTGGGGAGGCCCCACTCCGCTGCCCATCCGTCTTGACGAGGCACAGCTTACGGATTGACGGCCCGGCGTGCTGATAGGCCGCGCATGCGTCGTCAACCGGATTGTCAGTGCCGGGTGGGACCCTTGAAGGGTGGACGCGGACCGCCGGGTCCTGGTTCCGAATCCGGGCCCCGGGTCGCAAAGGCAGTGCACAGAAGGGGGATTGGGCCGGTGAAGGGTGACCGCGTGGAGATAGTGGTGGACGCCGGGGACACGACACGGACGTACGACGTGGTGGCGAGCAGGGCGGGGCGCAGGGTCGAGACGGCGGTGCGCCGCGGAGTGGTGGAAGTGAGTGAAGTCACCCGCAGCGGCTCGGTGGTGCGGACCGCGCGCTTCATGGCCACCCGGGTGCTGGCCCTGGTCGAGCACCCGGTGCCGAGGGTCGACGACGCCGAGCGACCCCTCCGGGAAGACCCCAAGGCGTGAGGGGCGCTCTCCACCCAGGGGAGTAGCCGGAGCGAGCCGCCGTCATCCTCCGGGAGTGCCGCCAATCGATACGAGGGCATGACGCCGGGGGTGCGGCGCGCGCCTAATGTTGAGGTCAAGCGGCGGGCGTAGCACTCGTCCCCCGAGGTCGGACGCCCGCCGCTGCGGCAACGAACAGGAATCGACGGGATACGGCGGGAGCGGGGAACGATGGCGGACAGTGCGGGACGCGCGATGATCCGGGGCCGCGGGCGCCGGGCCGTCGACGCCTTCGGCGCCCTGGGCGCCCTCGGCCTCCGGCAGTCCGGCCGCACCCGCCACCCGCTGATCGCGGCGGCGATGGTGCTGCCGCTGGCGGTGCTCCTGGCCGTGGCCTTCGGCGGCTGGGACGCCGTCGTCATCCAAGCGTCGTCCGTGGCCGGAACGCTGGGGCGCTGAGCGCCCCGCGGCCCGGGAGAGCGGCCCGGGCCGGGGAATTCCGGCCTAACCCCGTGGGGACGGGGGTGCGGCGGACGGCACGAGTGGCCGGGTACCTGGGGAGGTACCCGGCCATCGCGCGTTCCGGTGCGCTCTCGCCGGAGCGGATACGGACCGGCGGGGCGTACGGGCAAACGTCAGCGGCCGGGCCCTTTACCGGGGCCCGGCCGCTGTGCTGTGTGGACGATACTGGGATTGAACCAGTGACCTCTTCCGTGTCAGGGAAGCGCTCTCCCGCTGAGCTAATCGTCCTCGGTGTCGCGGGTGCTGCTCTGTCGCGTGCGCGATACTGGGATTGAACCAGTGACCTCTTCCGTGTCAGGGAAGCGCTCTCCCGCTGAGCTAATCGCGCGGGGGGACCTTCGCGGGTCCCGGTGGACGATACTGGGATTGAACCAGTGACCTCTTCCGTGTCAGGGAAGCGCTCTCCCGCTGAGCTAATCGTCCTTGGAGGTGGAGACGGGATTTGAACCCGTGTAGACGGCTTTGCAGGCCGTTGCCTCGCCTCTCGGCCACTCCACCCGGAGTGCGGGGTTCGGGAAGATCCCCACTTCGAGCGGACGACGAGACTCGAACTCGCGACATCCACCTTGGCAAGGTGGTGCTCTACCAACTGAGCTACGTCCGCAGGTGTCGTTGTGCCCGGTGCGCTTGCGCGTCCCGGCGACGTGTTGAACTCTAGCGGATTCCAGCGCCAGCTCAAATTCCGTTTGCCCAGCTTGCCGCGGGGTTCATTTCCCCCGGGGCGGTCCGGCGGGCGGCCGGTCATAGACTCGCGAGCGTGTCCCACCTCTCCCCGATGGCTCGATTCGGCGGGCTTCTCGCCCGTGACCTGCGCGACGTCACCAGCGACCCGGCGGCCCTGGACTCCTCGGGCTGGTGGGCGGTGACCGCCGATTTCGAGGGCGGACTGGTGTGCGCGCGCTTCGGGGACGTACGCCCCGCGCCGGTGCCCGCGCCGGGGCGCTGGCGCGGCCCCGCGCCCCGGGACTGGACCAGCTCGCTGGATCGCGGCGCGTACACCGCGGGCGTACGGCGCATACGCGAACACATCGCGGCGGGCGACGTCTATCAGGCGAATCTCTGCCGAATTCTCACGGCGCCGCTGCCGGACCCGGACGCCGCCGACGTGGACGCGCTCACCGCGCTGCTGGCCCGCGGCAACCCCGCCCCGCATGCCGGAACGATTCGGCTGCCGGCCCACGGCGTGGAGGTGGCGACCGCCTCGCCCGAGCTCTACGTGCGCCGGACCGGTCGCACCGTCGAGTCCCGGCCGATCAAGGGCACCGGCCGGACCGCCGCCGACCTGCTGGAGAAGGACCACGCCGAGAACGTGATGATCGTCGACCTGGTCCGCAACGACCTCGGCCGGGTCTGCGCGAGCGGCTCGGTGACCGTGCCGGGACTCTGCGCGATCGAACCGCACCCCGGCCTCGTCCACCTCGTCTCCACGGTCCGCGGCGATCTTCGGGCGGGGGCCACCTGGGCGGACCTGCTCGGCGCGACCTTCCCGCCCGGCTCCGTCACCGGCGCCCCCAAGTCCAGCGCGCTGCGGATCATCGAGGAACTGGAGACCGCGCCGCGCGGCCCGTACTGCGGCGGCGTCGGCTGGGTGGACGCCGACCGCGGCACGGCCGAGCTGGCCGTCGGCATCCGCACCTTCTGGATCGACCGGACGGCGGCCGGCGGGCCCGTGCTGAGATTCGGCACCGGCGCCGGCATCACCTGGGGCTCCGACCCCTCGCGGGAGTGGGAGGAGACCGAGCTGAAGGCGGCCCGGCTGCTCGGGGTAGCGTCTGGGGATATTGCGGCGAGCGAAGGGATTTCACGGTGAACACACAGTCCAACGGGGCCTCGGCCCCGGCATCCCGGATCTGGCTCGACGGGGCGCTGAGGGAGGCCGACGGCGCCCGCGTCTCGGTGTTCGACCACGGGCTGACCGCGGGCGACGGCGTCTTCGAGACGCTCAAGGCGACGAACGGCGGCGCGTTCGCGCTCGACCGCCATCTGCGCCGGCTGGCGACGTCCGCGCGCGGCCTGGGGCTGCCCGAGCCGGATCTGGACGAGGCGCGCGAGGCGTGCGCGGCCGTGCTGGCGGCCAACCCGATGGAGCACGGCCGGCTGCGGATCACCTACACCGGGGGGCTCTCGCCGCTCAGCTCCGACCGCGGCGATACGGGCCCGACCCTGGTCGTCGCGCTCGGCGCGGCCAAGCGGCGGCCCGACAGCACCGCCGTCATCACGGTCCCCTGGGTCCGCAACGAGCGCGGCGCCCTCGCCGGGCTCAAGACCACGTCGTACGCCGAGAACGTGCTGGCGCTCTCCCGCGCGCACGAACACGACGCGACCGAGGCGCTGTTCGCCAACACCGTCGGCGCGCTCTGTGAGGGCACCGGCTCCAACGTCTTCGTCGTCCTCGACGGCGAACTGCACACCCCGACCCTCGCCTCCGGCTGCCTCGCGGGCATCACCCGCGCGCTGACGATCGAGTGGACGGGCGCCAAGGAGACGGAGCTGCCGTACGACGTGCTGGACCGGGCCGAGGAGGTCTTCCTGACCTCCAGCCTCCGCGATGTGCAGGCCGTCCACCGCATCCACGGAGAGGCCGGCGAGCGGCTGCTGCCGGGGGCGCCGGGCCCGGTGACCGCGAAGGCGATGCGCGTGTTCGAGGAGCGGTCGGCGGCCGAGCCGAATCCATAAACCCCGTGACGTACGGCCGTGGGGCAGGTACAACACGAACGTGACCACCACCCTGCGGCCCGCCGCGGCAGAACAGCGCACCGAGCACGGCGGCCGGTCCCGGCCGTACGAGGTCTGCGTCAACAGCCGCCCCGTGGGCGGGATCCAGTTGGCGACGGACGACCGCTTCGGCACCCGTGTGGGGCGGATCGTCCGGCTCCATATAGACGAGGCCGACCGGCACCGCGGCCGCGGCACGGTCGCCGCGCTCGCGGCCGAGGAGGTGCTGCGCGGCTGGGGGTGCAGCCGGGCGGAGCTGAGCGTCCCGGCCGCCGCGGGGCCCGCCCTCGGGCTCGCCACCGCGCTCGGCTACGCCGAGCGCGGGCGCGGCATGGCCAAGGCGCTCACCACCGCCCCCGACCTGCCCGCGGGCAGCGCGGTCCGGCCGATCGGCGCCGCCGAGTACCCGGCCTGGGAGGCGACGGCGCAGGAGGGGTACGTCCAGAGCCTGGTCGAGCGGGGGATGGGCCGCGCCGAGGCCCGCGCCAAGGCCGAGGCCGACAACGCGGCGGCGCTCCCCGACGGCCCGGACACGGCCCACACGGCGCTGCGCTTCCTGGCCCACGACGGCGTGGACGTCGGCGCCCTGTGGGTGCGGCTGCGCGATCCGGAGCGGCAGGGCGGCTTCGTCTTCGACGTCGAGGTGGACCCCGCGCACCGCGGCCGCGGGCACGGCCGCACCCTGATGCTGGTGGCCGAGCGCGAGTGCCTGGCGGCCGGGGTGGACCGGATCGCGCTCAACGTGTTCGCGGACAACACCCCGGCGCTGCGGCTGTACGAGTCGCTCGGCTACGAGGCGACGGACATCCATTTCTACAAGCCGCTGCTGTAGCGGCCGGCGGCCGTGGCGCTGCTACGAGCCGCCGCTACGGGCCGCTGCCGCGGTGGCCGGCGGCCGGGGCGGGCCGGATCAGGCCGGATCAGGCCGGATCAGCTCTGGCCCTGCTCGGCGAGCAGGCGGTCGGCGATCTCCTCGATCCGCTCCCGCAGCCCCTCCTGGCTCTTGCCGCCGTCGAGCCGCTCCCCGCCGATCACATAGGTGGGGGTGCCCGTCACGCCGATGGCCTTGCCCTCGGCCTGATCGGCGTCGACGATCAGCAGGTGCCGGCCGTCGACGAGCGCGGTGTCCATCTCCTCGGCGTCCAGGCCGAGCCCGGCGGCGGCGTCCAGCAGGACCGGGCGTCCCTTGGCGCCGAGCTCCTCGGTCCGGGCCAGCACGGCCTCCACGTACGGCCAGCTCAGCCCCTGCGCGGCGGCTTCCTCGGCGGCTTGCGCGCCCTCGTAGGCGTGCTGGTGCTTCTCCAGCGGGAAGTGGCGCAGCCGGATCTCCAGCCGGTCGCCGTAGCGGGCGCGCAGCGCGTGGAGGTCGTCGACGGCCCGGTGGCAGTCGGGGCACTGCAGCTCGCACCAGACGTCCAGAACGGGACGGCTGGGACGGGCGCTCTGGTCAGGGCTGCTGGGGGTGGCGTGGCTCATGGGTTCAGTCTCCCAGCCGACGCGGGCGAGCGGAAACAGCACCTGGGGAGGAGGACCCCCCTTAGATCACCCCGAGATATGCCCCCGCGCGCCTCGGATCGTGGCACTCCGGGGGCCGTCCGGTGCAGGATGGACGGGAGACCCCATCGCCAGGAGGACCGGATGCTGACCTCGACCATTTGCGCCGCGGTGTCCGCGGCGGGCCTGGGCATCGCCCTGCTGACGGCGTACCGCAAGCGCTTCCTGGCCGCGGCCCGGATCGCCGCCTACGCCCTGGTCCCCATCGGACTGGTGATGACGGGCGTCATCGACTGGGTCAAGGACCTGGTGTTCAAGCCGAGCGTCTGGGTGGGCTTCGGCGTGCTCGCGCTGTCGGCCGTGCTCTTCATGATCACCAGGGCCGTCGAGCGGCGGGGCGGCGGCACCCGCAAGGAGCGCCGGGCGGCGGCCGCGCAGCAGCGCGCCGCGACGGCCCCGGCGGCCTCGGCCCCCTCCCTCGGCCAGGCCCCGGCCCGGCCCGCCGCCGCGGCGGCCGAGCCGAAGAAGGGCAGGGCGGCCGGCGGCGGGGAGGACTTCTCCGACATCGAGGCCATTTTGAAAAAACACGGGATCTGACGAACTCGCCGACGGTACGGGCGTGTTGATCACCGCTCGGGGCGCCGCTGCGCCATCATCTGGCCCAAATGAACGACGAACAGGCCGAGATGACCGAGGAACCGCGCGGTTGCCTCTTCGCCCTTTCCCAGCCCCCGCTGATGCTGTTCCTGGCCTTCATCGCCACGCTGATCCTGCTCACGGCGGCGCATGATCTCTACCCGTGGTGACGCGCCGGACCGCGAGGGCGCGCCGGCTCCCGAGGACGCGCCGGACCGCGGCAATGCGCTGGACGCCCGCGCGATCGCCCGGAGCGGCGGTACGGCGCGCGGGGCTCAGCCGGCGGTCTCCCGGCGGCGCGCGCGGTAGGCGGCGACGTGCAGCCGGTTTCCGCAGGTGCGGCTGGAGCAGTACCGGCGCGAGCGGTTGCGCGAGACGTCGACGAAGGCGCGCCCGCAGCCCGGCGCCTCGCACCGGCGCAGCCGCTCCCGCTCGCCGGCCACCACCAGGAACGCGAGCGCCATGCCGCCGTCGGCGGCCAGATGGTCGGCGAGCGAGGCGCCGGGCGCGAAGTAGTGCACGTGCCAGTCGTAGCCGTCGTGGTCGGAGAGCCGGGGCGTGGTGCCCGCCTCGGCGACCATCGCGTTGAGCAGCGCGGCCGCGCTCGCGGTGTCCGGCGCGGCGAAGACCCGCGCGAACCGCTCCCGTACGGACCGCACGGCCGCGACGTCGGCGGCGCCGAGCGGGCCGGGGTCCCGGAAGCCGCAGCTCGTCGCGTAGCGGCGCAGGTCCGCCGGGGTGGCGAGGCCGTCGTCGTCGCCGGGCCCCTCGGTGTTCAGGAGCCGTACGACGGCGTCGAGCGCGCACCGGGTGTCGTGGTTGATCAGCACGGTTCGCTCCCTGGCCGACGGGACGGGCGGCTGGCTTCCGAGGGAGCAGACTTTAGCGGCTCCACGACACGACGGCGCCGTCGCGCGCGGTGGTTCCGCGGCGACGGCGCCATCGTCCGTCAGGTGCGCTGGGGCCGTCCCCCCGAGTTAGGACGGCCGTTCGTGGTGGTCCGGTCGGCTCCCGTCCGGCCTCAGCTCTCGGCCAGGATGTGGGAGAGCTCGGTGTCGAGGTCGAAGTGCCGGTGTTCGGTGCCGGGCGGCACCGCGGCGTCGGTCCGCTTCAGGAACGACTCCAGGGCCCGCGCCGGGGCCTCCAGCAGGGCTTCGCCCTCCGGAGAGCTCAGCGCGATGCAGACGACGCCCTGACCGTGGCTGCGGGACGGCCAGACACGGACGTCTCCGGTGCCCGTGGGCCGGTGCAGGCCCTCGGCGAGCAGGTCGCGGGCGAAGACCCACTCGACCGTCTCTTCGGCTCCGGTGTGGAAGGTGGCGTGCACGGCATACGGATCGGCCGTGTCGTACCGCAGACCTGCGGGTACGGGGAGTGAGGACTCGCTCGACACGACGAGGCGCAGGTGCAGCTCGCAGCTGACCGTGGTGTTCATAAGCGCCAGGGCCTTTCGCTCAGTGTGCGCTCGGGGATTCGCACGTCGGCGAAATCGACATGCCACCTACGGTGTCGTTGTAAACCCCTCTGCCCGCTTTGCGGCCCTTCGGGTAGCTCGGACGGCCGTACGCACCCTGTATGTATACCGCCGTTTCGGTGAACATCGCGATACGTCAGATTGACGTGACGTCTACGTGGCATTGACGCGACAGTGGAGCGGCGGGCGATCGGGGCGCTCTCGCCGCGCCGTGCCGGGCGGGCTGCGCCGCGCCGGGCGGACCCCGCCCGGGACGGCGCAGCCCGCCCGGCCATGGTCACGGCCACCGCCCGGCATGGGGTAATGTTTGCGCTGCGCAGGGGGCGATTAGCTCAGTGGGAGAGCGCTTCGTTCACACCGAAGAGGTCACTGGTTCGAACCCAGTATCGCCCACCCCGACCGGAAGTCCGTGAGGCTCATGCCTTGCGGACTTCCGGCTTTTCGGATGCGCTGACGGGCATGTTCCGACCACGGACCGCAGACCTCTGCCGCTACCGGTTCCGCAGCGACTGGCTCGTGGCAGCGGCCCCCGACGCCGTCTACGCGCTGCTCGCCCGCGCCGAGGACTACCCCCGCTGGTGGCCCCAGGTCCGCGAGGTCCGGCCGCTCGACGAGCGCGGCGGCACCGCCCGCTTCCGCTCCTTCCTCCCGTACGACCTCGTCGTCACCGCCCGCGAGCGGCGCCGCGACCCCGTGGCCCGGGTGCTGGAGGCCGGGATGAGCGGCGATCTGTGCGGCTGGGCGCGCTGGACGGTGACCGCCCGGGGCGCCGGCTCGCGCGTCCGCTTCGAACAGGAGGTCCGGGTGGCCAAGCCGCTGATGCGCCGGCTCGCGCTCGTCGGCCGCCCCGTCTTCCGCGCCAACCACGCCTGGATGATGCGGTGCGGGCGGCGCGGGCTGCGGGCGCTGCTGGCCGCCCCGCCGCCGGCCCCCGACCGCCGGTGAGAAGGGGGGCGGGAATTTGAAGTACGGCGGCCGCGGCCTGTATTGTTCGGGACGTTCCGCGGGGGAGACCCCGGCCGGACACCCGGGCGATTAGCTCAGTGGGAGAGCGCTTCGTTCACACCGAAGAGGTCACTGGTTCGAACCCAGTATCGCCCACGCCGAACAGGCCGGTCCGTCAACAGACGGGCCGGCCTTCGTCGTTCGCCGGGAGCGCGGCCGGGAGCACAGGGGTGTAGCGAGGTACACCATGGGACGGGTGCGTTCCCCATCGTGCGGGCCCACCGCCCCCGCCTAACGTTCGAGGAGTCCGAGAACGGCCGCCCGGCCGTCCGACTCCGGAGGGCGAAAGACATGAACGCAGCGATGAGGACCACGCTCTGGACGGTGTTCACCGCCTGCCTCGCCGTCAATGTGGCGACGAGCCTGCTGATGGGCGAGAGCGCCCTGCAACTCGTCCTCAGCGTGATGGCGGGGCTCTGCGCGCTCGGGGCGGGCATCGGGCTGTGGACCACGCGCCGCGCCCGCTGAGCGCGCCCTTACGCGGCGGCGGGAAGTTCGGGGCGCAGTGGCCAGGCCGGGTCGCAGACCTCCTGTGTGCCCTGCGTCGCGAACCACGCCTGGAGGCCGCGCGCCTGCGCCGCGTGCCACAGGGCCTGGCGGGCGTGCAGCTCCGCCGCGTTCAGCCGGCCGAGCCGGGCGGCGAAGCGGCGGCCCACCGCCCGTACGACCTCCAGCGCGGCGAGGGCGTCCGCCGCCGCCTCATGGGCGCCGGACAGCTCCACCCCGTACAGCGCGCACAGGTCCGTCAGCGTGCGGCGGCCCTTGCGGTAGCGGTCGAGGTGCTTGTCGAGGACGCGCGGGTCCAGCACGCACAGCGACGACATGCCCAGATAGTCGGCGAGCGGCGCGGAGCGGTGCCGCCGCAGCTCCCGGTCGAGCAGCGTCAGATCGAACGGGGCGTTCATCACCACCAGCGGCGTGCCGCGCGCCGAGACCGCGGCCAGCGCCCGCGCCACCTCCTCCATCACCGGCGCCGGCCACCGGCCGTGATGCTGGAGATACGCCCAGGTCAGGCCGTGCACCTCGGTGGCGCCGGCGGGGACGGGCACGCCGGGGTCGACGAGCCAGCGCCGGATCGCGGGCGGGGCGCCCGGCTGGTGCTGCACCACGAGCGCGGCCGAGACTATGCGGTCGTTCTCCACGTCAACACCGGTCGTCTCGGTGTCGAAGGCGGCGAGCGGTCCTTCGTACCAGCACGGCTTCTCCACAACTCCTCGCATTCACCTCGCAGTTGACCCAATCCCCGCCCCACCGGGTGATACCCGGCCGGTGACGTGTCCGAACCGCCCCTGTTTGGCGGGTAGTTCGGACGGAGACAACACAGGAGTACGGACCCGACGGATCGGTGAAGTCCGGAGGTCGATTCGGCCATGGCGCTCACGCAGCCCGACCCGGGCGGACGCTCGCCCGGGCGGCTCGCACCGCGGCGCGGCTCCCTCGCCACCACCGCCTGCATGGAGACCCTGCAAGTCGGCTATCTGCACGCCGTCACGGCCGCCGCGGGCTGCTCACTGGCCCAGCCCTTCCCGGACAGCGGCATCGACTGGCACGTCAGCCACAGCGCGCCCGGCCACGCCGTCGACGACGAGGTCACCATCAAGGTGCAGCTCAAGTGCACGTACCAGATCGCGCCCCGGCCCAGCGGCCCCGCCTTCTCCTTCACCCTCGACAACGGCCACCTCGCCAAGCTCGCGCGCACCCCGGTCGCCGTCCACAAGATCCTCGTCGTGATGCTCGTACCGCGTACCCAGGACGCGTGGCTGCGGGCCGGCCACGACCGCCTCGAACTGCGGCACTGCTGCTACTGGACCAACCTGGCCGGACACCCGGTGACGGGCAGGCGCAGGACCACCGTGCGGATTCCGACCACGCGCGTCTTCGACGACCGCGCGCTCTGCGAGATCATGACGCGGGTCGGGGAGGGAGAGACCCCCTGATGCACCGGCCGACCGAACAGCCCGCCCACCCCATGCCCCCGCCCGCCCCCGAGGACGTCGACCCCGCCGTCCTCGGCGCGCTGCTCGCCCGGCACGGCTGGCGGCGGCGCGGGGGAGCGGCCGGGCGCTACACCCACTGGGCGCCGCCCGGCGGCCCCGCGGGCGGCGCCAGCCTGCTCATCCCCGCCAGCCGCCGCTTCCCCGACGCCGTCGACCTGCTCGCCGAGGCGCTCACCGCGCTGGAGCGCAGCGCCGCGCCCTCCGCCAGGGCGGTCCTCGTCGCCCTGGCCACGCCGAGCGACGAGATCCACTGGCGGCGCGAGGTGCCCGAACCCGCCGGGGGAGCCGCCGCCTGGAGCGCGCAGGAGCGGCTGCGCGACGGCGCCCGCGCCATGCTGCTCGCCGGGGCGCTCGCCGCCCGCGGCCGCGCCGGCTATTACGGCGCCCGGCACCGGCGGGGCGCGGAGGCCGCCCTCGACCGGCTGCTGGTCGGCCCCGCCCCCGGCGGCCGGGAGCTGACCGTGTACGTGCCCGTCGCGGACGGCCGCCCGATGGTCACGACGCTGCTGCGCGCCCTGCACGCCGCCCGCGACGCCACCGACTACCAGCGCGCCACCGGCGGCATGGAGGCGTACGACGCGGCGGTCGAGGCCGGGGTGTGCCAGGAGCTGACCGAGGCGCTGGTCCAGCTCGTCCGCGGCTCCGAGGGCGTCCGGATCGCCGTGGACTGGTCGCCGGCGCTCGGCCCGCACGACGGGTTCGCGGCCCGCCCCGAGCCGGTGGAGTTCTCCCCCGGGGACCTCCCCGCCCTGCGCGAGGCCGGCGCCCGGTACGTACGCGACGAGCCCTCCGTGCCGGTGCGGCTGACCGGCGCCGTGGTGCGGCTGCGCCGGGAGGGCCCGGCCGGGCCCGGCAGCGTACGGCTGCGGGTGCTCTCCGGGGCCGACGTGGCGCAGGTGCGCGTCGCGCTCGACGAGGACGACTACCGCCTCGCGGGCCACGCCCACCTCGTGGGGCTGCCGATCCGCATCAGCGGCCGGCTGGAGAGCCGGGGCGGCTTCCGGCGGGTCACCGGGGCCCATGGCATCACCCCGGTGCGGGTCGACGACGCCGAGCGCGACCGGCTGCTGAAGTCGATGCACGAGAACCTGGACTTCTTCGAGGGGGCGTGCGGCGGGGAGTAGCGCCGGCGGCTCCGGCCGGGCCGTGATCAGGGCGGGCAGACGGCTGCCAAACCGTTTCGCGATGCGCTCGCGCGGCTCGGTACGATTCACCGTGCGCAGCGCCCGCTGCCGCAGGACCCATGTGTCAGGAGCTACCGGTGTCAGACGTCCGTGTGATCATCAAACGCGATTCCGCCGAACCGGAAGAGCGAGTGGTCACGACGGGCACGACGGCCGCCGCGCTCTTCGAGGGCGAGCGCACGGTCGTCGCCGCTCGCGTGGCCGGGGAGCTGCGCGACCTCACCTACGCGCTCGCCGACGGCGACGAGGTGGAGCCCGTCGAGCTGGCCAGCGAGGACGGCCTGAACATCCTGCGCCACTCGGCGGCGCACGTCATGGCGCAGGCCGTGCAGGACCTCTTCCCGGAGGCCAAGCTGGGCATCGGCCCGCCCATCAAGGACGGCTTCTACTACGACTTCGACGTCGAGACCCCGTTCACCCCGGACGACCTCAAGCGCATCGAGAAGAAGATGCAGGAGATCCAGAAGCGCGGCCAGCGCTTCTCGCGCCGGGTCACCACGGACGAGGACGCCCGCGCCGAGCTCGCCGACGAGCCGTACAAGCTGGAGCTGATCGGCCTCAAGGGCGCGCCCCTCGCCGACGGGGCGGACGGCGCGAGCGTGGAGGTCGGCGGCGGCGAGCTGACCATCTACGACAACCTCGACGCCAAGACCGGCGAGCTGTGCTGGAAGGACCTGTGCCGCGGCCCGCACCTGCCGACGACCCGGAACATCCCGGCGTTCAAGCTGATGCGCAGCGCGGCGGCGTACTGGCGGGGCAGCGAGAAGAACCCGCAGCTCCAGCGGATCTACGGCACCGCCTGGCCGTCGAAGGACGAGCTGAAGGCGCACCTCGAATTCCTCGCCGAGGCCGAGAAGCGCGACCACCGCAAGCTCGGCTCCGAGCTGGACCTCTTCTCCATCCCCGACGAGATCGGCTCGGGCCTGGCCGTCTTCCACCCCAAGGGCGGCGTGATCCGCCGCGCGATGGAGGACTACAGCCGCAAGCGCCACGAGGAGGCGGACTACGAGTTCGTCTACACGCCGCACGCGACGAAGGGGAAGCTCTTCGAGAAGAGCGGCCACCTGGACTGGTACGCCGACGGCATGTACCCGCCCATGCAGCTCGACGAGGGCACGGACTACTACCTCAAGCCCATGAACTGCCCGATGCACAACCTGATCTTCGACGCGCGGGGACGCTCGTACCGCGAGCTGCCGCTGCGCCTGTTCGAGTTCGGGACGGTGTACCGGTACGAGAAGTCCGGCGTCGTGCACGGTCTGACCCGGGCCCGCGGCTTCACCCAGGACGACGCGCACATCTACTGCACCAAGGAGCAGATGGCGGACGAGCTCGACTCGCTGCTCACCTTCGTGCTCGACCTGCTGCGCGACTACGGCCTGAAGGACTTCTACCTGGAGCTGTCCACCAAGGACCCGGAGAAGTTCATCGGCTCGGACGAGAACTGGGCGGAGGCCACCGAGACGCTGCGCAAGGCGGCCGGCAAGCAGGGCCTGGAACTGGTCATGGACCCGGGCGGCGCGGCCTTCTACGGCCCGAAGATCTCGGTGCAGGCGCGCGACGCCATCGGCCGTACGTGGCAGATGTCGACCATCCAGGTCGACTTCAACCTGCCCGACCGCTTCGACCTGGAGTACACCGCGCCGGACGGCTCCAAGCAGCGGCCCGTCATGATCCACCGGGCGCTGTTCGGCTCGATCGAGCGGTTCTTCGCGGTGCTCCTGGAGCACTACGCGGGCGCCTTCCCGGCGTGGCTGGCTCCGGTGCAGGCCACCGGCATCCCGATCGGCGACGCGCACGTGCCCTACCTCCAGGACTTCGCCGCCAAGGCGAAGGCCAAGGGGCTGCGGGTCGAGGTGGACGCCTCGTCGGACCGGATGCAGAAGAAGATCAGGAACGCGCAGAAGAGCAAGGTGCCGTTCATGATCATCGCCGGTGACGAGGACGTGGCGAACGGCGCGGTCTCCTTCCGCTACCGCGACGGCTCGCAGAAGAACGGCGTGCCCGTCGACGACGCCCTCGCCGAGATCGTCCAGGCCGTCGAGGACCGCGTGCAGGTCTGACGGAGGGCCTGCGGGCCCCGGCCGTACGGCCCGGCGGTCCCGACCGTACGGCCCGTCGGCACGGTCGTACGGACCAGGGCCGCCGCACGGCGGCCGGCGTCGCCCCGGAGCGGTTCAGGACCGCCCCCGGGGCGACGCCGCGTTCGGGCGAAGCCATATGCTGCACACCATGACGAGCGAGCCGGAACAGCAGATCGGAGTGGGGACGCAGGACGCCTTCCAGCGACTGTGGACGCCCCACCGGATGGCGTACATCCAGGGCGAGAACAAGCCGACCGGACCCGGAGCCGAGGACGGCTGTCCGTTCTGCACGATCCCCTCGAAATCCGATGAGGACGGGCTCGTCATCGCGCGGGGCGAGCACGTCTACGCGGTGCTCAACCTCTACCCGTACAACGGCGGCCACCTCATGGTCGTCCCGTTCCGGCACGTCGCCGACTACACGGAGCTGGACGCGGCCGAGACCGCCGAGCTGGCGGAGCTGACCAAGCGGGCGATGACCGCGCTGCGGACCGCCTCCGGCGCGCACGGCTTCAACATCGGCATGAACCAGGGCGCCACCGCCGGCGCCGGCATCGCAGCCCACCTGCACCAGCACGTCGTGCCGCGGTGGGGCGGCGACACCAACTTCATGCCGGTCGTCGGCAGCACCAAGGTGCTGCCGCAACTCCTCGCGGACACCCGCCAGATGCTCGCGGACGCCTGGCCGACCGCCTGACGCCACGCCGGGCGCCCGGCCCGGCCGTCGCGCCCCGCGGGGGCCCGGCCCCCGCCCGCGCCGCCGTCGGCGGGCGCGTTCCGGAAGCGGGCCCCGTACGTACCGGGCGCCCCTCGCCGCGCGACGGGAGGCGGACGACGCGGCCCCGGGCCGACGCGGTCCCGGGCCGACGCGGTCCCGGGCCGACGCGGTCCCGGGCCGACGCGGCCCCGGGCCGAGGCGGCCCTCGCCGCGCGCCGGGCGGCCGGACCGCGATTTCCGGCCGGGATTCACCCGAAAACTGGATCAGCGCGCGCATCGCGGACAAAGACGGTCTGATGGACCGGTGACCTTCCTTCACCGCCGCGGTGTGCTGCGCGCCGCCGCAGGGACCACAGCCGGCGCGGCCGCCGGGGCGCTGCTGCCGGGCTGCGCGGGGGACCGCGCCGCCACCGACGCCCGGCACGCGCCGTCGGCGGCCCGGGACCCGGCGCCCACGCCCGTACCGGCGGCGTCGGCCCGGCCGCTGCCCCGGGGGCTCCCGGCCCAGATCGCGCACGGGCCGCGCGCCGGGACCGCGGTGGCCCTCACCTTCCACGGCCGCGGCGACCCGAAGCTCGCCACCGCGCTCCTCGCCGAGGCCGAGCGGGCCGGGGCGCGGCTGACGGTGCTGGCCGTGGGCCAGTGGCTCGACGAGGCGCCGCGGATGGCCCGCCGGGTGCTCGACGGCGGGCACGAGCTGGGCAACCACACCATGCGCCACCTCGACATCTCCACGATGTCCGGGACGGCCGCGTACGCCGAGATCACCGAGTGCGCCGACCGGCTGCGGCGGCTCACCGGTTCCATCGGCCGCTGGTTCCGGCCCTCCCGCGCGCAGTACGCCACCGAACGGGTCGCCCGGCTGGCCGCGAAGGCCGGCTACCCGCACGTCCTCTCGTACGACGTGGACTCCCTCGACTACACCGACCCGGGCGGCGACGCCGTGCGCCGCACCGTCCTGGCCGCCGTCCGGCCCGGCTCGGTGGTCTCCCTGCACTTCGGGCACGCCGGTACCCTCACCGCGCTGCCCGGCATCCTCGACGGCCTGCACCGGCGCGGCCTGCGCGCCGTGACCACTACGGAGCTGCTGACCTCATGACTGCCCTCATGACCCGGCCCACTCCTCGCGCCCTCCGCCGCACCGCCCTGCTGGCCGTCGCCGGCGTCCTGCTCGCGACGGGCTGCGGGGGCGGCGGCCACAGCGACGAGGCCGCCGGCCGCACGCCGCGGCCGCGCGCCTCCACCCCCGCCGCCGCCCCCGGGCTGCCGGGCATGCCGCCGCTGCTCGATCCGCACGACCTCTACGCCGCGGACCGGCCGAACGCCCTGTCCCCGGTGGTCAAGGACTTCCCCTCGCGCGTCTACGTGCCGAACACCGAATCCGACACGGTCAGCGTCATCGACCCCAAGACGTACAAGGTCGTCGAGACGATCCCGGTGGGCCGGCAGCCGCAGCACGTCGTGCCCTCCTGGGACCTGAAGACCCTGTGGGTCAACAACGACCTCGGGCACTCGCTGACGCCCCTGAACCCGGCCACCGGAAAGGCCGGCAAGCCCGTCGACGTCCACGACCCGTACAACCTCTACTTCACGCCGGACGGCAAATACGCCGTCGTGATGGCCTCCATGGACCGCCAACTGGTCTTCCGCGACCCGCACACCATGGCCGTGAAGAAGACCGTCCCGGTGAGCTGCCACGGCGTCAACCACGCCGACTTCTCGCCCGACGGGCGGTACTTCATCGTCTCCTGCGAGTTCTCCGGCGAGCTGCTGAAGGTGGACACCGCCGCCATGAAGGTCACCGGCCAGCGGAAACTGCCGTTCCAGGGCGCGATGCCGCAGGACGTGAAGATCTCCTCGGACGGGAAGACCTGGTATATCGCCGACATGATGGCCCACGGCGTCTGGGTCCTGGACGGCGACAAGTTCACCGAGCCGCGCCTGATGCGCACCGGCAAGGGCGCCCACGGACTCTACGTCTCCCGCGACTCGAAGTCGATGTACATCTCCAACCGCGGCGAGGGCACCATCTCGGTCCTGGACCTGCCCAGCCGCAAGCTGGTGAAGAAGTGGCGGCTGCCGGACGGCGGCAGCCCGGACATGGGCGGGGTCTCGGCGGACGGCAAGGTGCTCTGGCTCTCCGGCCGGTACGACGCCGAGGTCTACGCGATCGACACGGGCAGCGGCCGCCAGCTCGCCCGTATCCCCGTCGGCAGCGGCCCGCACGGACTGGCGGTCTACCCGCAGCCCGGCCGCTACTCGCTCGGCCACACGGGCATCTTCCGCTGACGACGGGGTGCCTGCCGGAGGCGGACGCTGGGGTGCCTGCCGGAGGCGGCGCGCCTCAGCCCGCGTAGTCGTCCGCCTTGCGCGGCGACGGGTCCTGGATCGCACCGCTGAGGAACGCCGCCCGGTTGCCGAACTTCGTGATGTCCACCCCGTTCTCCTCCAGTACGCGCAGCGCCGCCTCGTGCACCACCCGCAGGACGGGCGTGGCCGCGCGCATCGCGTCGTCCGCCATGAACCGGTGCCGCCAGGGCTTGTCGGCCCAGGCGTGCCGCAGGCCGAAGGGCTCGGGGAGCTTGAGCTTGCCGCCCCAGTACTCCAGCAGCGGCGGGTACCACGTGAGGGGGGCGCGCGCCGTCAGCCGGGCGACCTCGCGGGCGTGCACGATCGGCAGGGTCTTCTGGGTCGGCGCCCAGAACTTGAGCCCCTTGACCTCCTTCGTACGGGCCTTGGGCTTGTTCGAGAACATCGGGTGGACGGGGCCCAGCGCGTGCCCGGTGATCTCGATGCGCAGCGTCTTGTGCAGCACCGTGACGGTGATCAGCAGCGTGATCACCAACTGGCCGTCCCACAGCACGAACTGGACGCCCAGGTAGTGCCGGTTGCCGCTGCCGAACTGCTGCTCGTTGCAGATCTTCTGGAGCTCCGAGCCCCTTATCTCGTACGAGCCCTTCTCGCCGCCGCCGGGGCGCGAGACCTCCGAGGCGCCCTCGCCGATGGGGGAGACCACCCAGTGCTCCACGAAGGGCGGGGTGAAGCCGCCGGTGTGCAGCGGGCTGCGCTCCAGGAGCTGGAGCTGGTCGTACACCGCGCGCACCACGTCCCAACTGCGGAAGGGGTGGATCTCCTTCTCCGGGTCGCTGGGGACCAGGTCCTCGGCCATCTGCCAGCTTCCCCAGCGGGTGCCCATGCCGAGTATGCCCTTGGGGCCGGCGTAGTAGACGACGTTGCTGCGCTGCTCCGCGCTGAGGTGGGCCAGGCTCTGCCGCAGCCGCTCGGCCGCGCTCTCGCCGGGGTTCTTCGGCACCGCCTCGGGGATCTTCGCGCCCACCCCGCCGCCGGAGAGGAGGCCGCTCCAGCGGTCGCGGAGATCCTTCGCGGTGCGCTCGCAGATGATCTTCGCCCAGAAGCCGCCGATGAGCGGGGCGATGAGCATCGCGCGCAGGTAGACGCCCCAGAAGCCGTTGAACGGAAGCTTGATCATGAAGATCACGCCGAGCACGGCGAGCGCGAGGAGCAGCGCCGTGCCGAGCACGCCGGCCCGCTTGTTCTGGGCCCCGGCGATCAGCCGGCGGAGCTGGAAGCCGCCGAGCCACAGCAGCACGCCGGGGAGGAAGAGCAGCCCGAAGACGACCATGATCACGGTGAGCTGGGTGTCGCGCTGCTTGCGGATGCGCAGCGCGGCCAGGCAGTGCTCGACGACGGTCTGCGGCTCGATGCCGAAGGACTGGATGAGCGGCTTGCGGCCCTCGTCGATCATGCGCTTCTGCACGGCGCGCGAGAACGCCTCGCCCAGGTTGGGTTCGAGCAGCGCGAACCGGGGCTTCTGCACCTCGGAGGTGGCCGTGTCCGAGTTGGCCTTGAGCAGCTCGTCCATCGGGCCGTCCCGGTACGCCGCGGAGGCGAGCGCCTGCGTCGCCGCCGTCTGCCCGGCCGCACCCGAGAGCGGAACCTGCGCCCCCGGACTGAAGTCGAACGCGTCCCCTATAGCCACTACCGCCCCCAACGCCGCACACCTGGTGTTGCGGTCTGTTCCCGACTCCCGCTCACGCCACACCTTGTGAGCTGCCGGTCCAGCGTATCGGCGGTGTCCACCCCGTGTCGCCGGAGATCGGGAAGCCGCCCGTCGCAACCGAGTTGAGGCGGGCGGCTCGCGAACTATCGGCCGTTCTCGGCCTGTTCCCGAATCCGGTCGGAGAGCTGCGCCGGCATCGGCTCGTGACGCGCGTACGAGCGGCTGAACCGCCCGGTGCCGTGCGACAGGGACCGCAGGTCCACCGCGTACCGGCCGATCTCGATCTCCGGGATCTCGGCCCGTACGAGCGTGCGCTCCGCCCCCGACTGCTCGGTGCCCACCACCCGGCCGCGCCGCCCGGAGAGGTCGCTCATCACCGCCCCGACGAACTCGTCGGAGACCAGCACCCGCACCTCGGCGACCGGCTCCAGCAGATGGATACGGGCGTCCGCCGCCGCCTCCCGCAGCGCGAGCGCGCCCGCCGTCTGGAACGCCGCGTCCGAGGAGTCCACCGAGTGCGCCTTCCCGTCGAGCAGGGTGACCCGCACGTCGACGAGGGGGTACCCGGCGGCGAGACCGCGCGCGGCCTGGGCCCGTACGCCCTTCTCCACGGACGGGATGAACTGCCGGGGCACGGCGCCGCCCACCACCTTGTCGACGAACTCGATGCCCGAACCGGGCGGCAGCGGCTCCACCTCGATCTCGCAGATCGCGTACTGGCCGTGGCCCCCGGACTGCTTGACGTGCCGCCCGCGCCCCGCCGCCTTCGAGCCGAACGTCTCCCGCAGCGAGACCTTGTGCGGCACGGTGTCGACCTGCACGCCGTACCGGGTGCGCAGCCGCTCCAGCGCCACGTCCATATGGGCCTCGCCCAGGCACCACAGGACCACCTGATGGGTGTCCGGGTTCTGTTCGAGCCGCATGGTGGGGTCCTCGGCGACCAGGCGGCCGAGGCCCTGCGAGAGCTTGTCCTCGTCGGCCTTGCTGTGCGCCTCGATGGCGACGGGCAGCAGCGGGTCCGGCATCACCCAGGGCTCCATCAGGAGCGGGTCGTCCTTGGCGGAGAGCGTGTCGCCGGTCTCCGCGCGACCCAGCTTCGCCACACAGGCCAGATCGCCCGCGATGGCCTCCGGGACCGTGCGCTGCACCTTCCCGAACGGCGAGGACAGGGCCCCGACCCGCTCGTCGACGTCGTGGTCCTCATGGCCGCGGTCCTGGAGCCCGTGGCCCGAGACATGCACGGTCTCGTCCGGGCGCAGGGTCCCCGAGAACACCCGGACCAGGGAGATCCGGCCGACGTAGGGGTCGGAGGAGGTCTTGACCACCTCCGCAGCCAGCGGGCCCGCCGGATCGCAGGCCAGCGGAGGGCGCCGGGCGCCGCCGGGGTGCGCGACGGCGGGCGCCTCGCGCTCCAGCGGGGTGGGGAAGCCGCCGGTGATCAGCTCCAGCAGCTCGACGGTGCCCAGGCCCTGCCGGGCGCCCTCGGCGGCGGGGGCGGCGGCCAGCACGGGGTGGAACCTGCCGCGCGCCACGGCCCGTTCCAGATCCTCGACGAGCGTCTTGACGTCGAGCTCCGCGCCGCTGAGATAGCGGTCCATCAGGGTCTCGTCCTCGCTCTCGGCGATGATCCCCTCGATGAGCCGGTTGCGCGCCTCCTCGATCCGCGGCAGGTGCGCCGCGTCCGGCGGCTCGTCGGTCCGTACGCCCGTGGAGTAGTCGAAGACCCGCTGCGAGAGCAGGCCGATGAGCCCGGTGACGGACGCGTGGCCGTCGGGGCCCTCGGGGCCGTGCAGCGGCAGGTACAGGGGGAGCACGGAGTCGGGGGAGTCGCCGCCCAGCGTCCGCCGGCAGACCTCCGTCATCTCCTCGAAGTCGGCGCGGGCGGCTTCGAGGTGGGTCACGACCAGGGCGCGCGGCATGTTCACCGCGGCGCACTCGTCCCACACCATGCGGGTGGCGCCGTCCACGCCGTCGGCCGCCGACACGATGAAGAGGGCCGCGTCCGCGGCGCGCAGACCGGCCCTCAGCTCCCCGACGAAATCGGCGTAGCCGGGGGTGTCCAATAGATTGATCTTGATGCCGCCCCACTCCACGGGGATCAGCGAAAGCTGTACGGAGCGCTGCTGGCGGTGCTCGATCTCGTCGTAGTCGGAGGCACAGCCGCCGTCCTCGACCCGTCCGGCCCGGTTCACCGCGCCGGTCGCCAGCGCCAGGGCCTCCACCAGAGTCGTCTTCCCGGACCCGCTGTGGCCGACCAGCACCACATTCCGAATGGAGCCGGGCCGGTCGGCCGCCACTGCCCTGCCGGCGGCCCCTGGGTGCGTACTCGTCTTGTCGCCCATGTGTCTCGCCTCCCGGTCGACACTGCGGTATGTCGAGCTTTCCACCGGGGCCATGGTGCGTCCATACATCGCACACGCGCCCGTAACGGGACCGGCCGGACGAAGATCAACTCATCGGCCGGAAATGGACCTTCGCGAGGCGGCCGGAAGACGGGCCCGCCGGCCCCGTGCCGCCGTCAGCGGGAGCTGACCGCGCCCGTGTCCCACGCCCAGGCCGCGATCTCGACGCGGTTGCGCACCCCCAGCTTCGACTGGACGCTCGCCAGGTGCGTCTTGACCGTCGAGAGGGAGAGGAACAGCTCCTGGCAGATCTCCTGGTTGGTCCGGCCGACCGCGACCAGCCGCACCACGTCCGTCTCCCGGCCGGTGAGCGCGGCCCCCGCCCGGGCCGCCGGCCTGTGCCGCTGCTCGCCGAGGCGCGCCAGCAGCCGTACGGTCACGGCCGGGGAGACCAGCGCGTCGCCGCGCGCCGCCGCCCGCACCGCCTCGACCAGCAGCCCCGGCCCCGCGTCCTTGAGCAGGAAGCCGCACGCCCCGTGCCGCATCGCCGTGTAGAGGTAGTCGTCCTGGTCGAAGGTGGTGACGATGACCACCCGCAGCGGATCGGCGGCCTCCGGGCCCGCGAGCACCCGGGTCACCTCCAGGCCGTCGAGCCGCGGCATCCGCACGTCCACCAGGCACACGTCGGGGCGCAGCCGGCGGGCGGCCTCGACGCACTCGGCGCCGTCCGCCGCCTCGCCGATCACCGTGATGCCGGGCTGCGCGTCGAGGATCAGCCGGAAGCCGGTACGGACCATCTCCTGGTCGTCGGCGATGAGGACGGTCGTCTCGGCGGCGGGGGAGAAGGGCGAGGGGGCCTCGGGGGCGGGCGCGCCGGAGGGGGGCGTCTCGGCGGCGGGCTTTTCGGATGCGGGAGCCTCGGGGGCGGGTTTTCCGGCTGCGGGCCTTTCGGCTGCGGGCGGCGCGGATATGGGCGTACCGGCCGGGGACTTCGCGGATATGGGCGTACCGGACAGGGGCCGCGCGGATACGGGCGTCGTGGAGCTGCTCACCGGGGTGATCCTGCCATGGGCCCCGCGCCGCCCGGAGCGGGGAAGGCGGCGGCGACCAGCCAGCCGCCGTCGGCCGTCGGCTCCGCCCGCAGCTCGCCCTCGACGGCCTCCACCCGCTCCCGCAGCCCGAGCAGGCCGAAGCCGCCGCGCCCGCCGAGCGGCGCGAACCGCCGCTCGGGGGAAGGGGCGTTGCGGACCTGGACGGTGAGCCGCTCCGCGTCCGCGTCGATACGGACGTCGGCCGACGGCGCGGCGGGGGCGTGCCGGCGCACATTGGTCAGCGCCTCCCGCACCACGCGCTGTACGGACGTCTCCACCTCGGGCCCCAGCCGGGCCCGGCGGGCCGCTTCGGTGACCTCCAGGGCGACCGGCGGGCCGCCGTTGCGGGTGAACTCGGCGACAAGGGACGGCAGTTCATCGAGCGTGTCGCCGGGGCGCAGCGGCTCGCCCTCCTCCTCGCGCAGCACGCGCACCAGCCGCCGCATCGAGTCCAGCGTCTCCGCCCCCGCCCGCTCGATGCCCTCCAGCAGCGGGTCCACCTGCTCGGGCGCGGTCTGGCGGATGGTGCGGGCGGCCTGCGCCTGGATGACGATCCCGGTGACGTGGTGGGCGACGAAGTCGTGGAGGTCGCGGGCGAGTTCGCGCCGTTCGCCCTCGCGGACGGCGGAGATGGCGCGGACGCGGCGGCCGTCCAGCACGCGCAGATAACTGCCGAGGCCGATGGCCGCGCCGACGCAGAAGGTGAGAAGGAAGGAGAAGGCGACCATCAGGTTCAGCTCGGCCATGCGCAGGGGCACGACGATGACCGCGAGACCCAGGGCCGCGCTCAGCGCGACGGCCATGCCCGGCGGCCCCTCCTTCCGCGCGACGCGCACCAGGGCCACCAGCAGACACGCGGTCTCCAGGAGCCCCCACGCGCCGTTCACGATCCGCTCGCCGGGCAGCAGCAGGAAGCCGGTCAGCAGCCAGGACAGCACGACCGCGGCCGCCATCCGCCACGTCACGGCACGCGGCCGGGCCGCGGGCAGCAGCACCAGCCCCGCGATCACCGGCCCCACCACCGGAAACAGCCACGCCCGCGGCCCGGCCCCGGCGTGCCCCGCCCGCGCCGACGACAAATCGGCCACCCATAGCAGCGCGAGCGCCGCGTACAGCGCGCAGACGGCCAGATACTGCGCGCGAAAACGGGGGAACGGTACGCGATCTCTCACGGCCCCGAGGCTACGCACCGACCCCCGGCCGCGCCGTCGGCCGATCGGCCGATACGGACCGGGCGACCTCGGCCGGTCGGCCGGGGCGGGGACCGTGCCTTGGGGCTGGGGTGCTCGTACGGGGCCCGGCGGCCTGTCCGTACGGCGCGGCTGCCGGCGATGGCGCGAGCACACCCGGCGCGGGTGCACTGGGCGCGGTCGGTCCGTACGCGCCGCGAGCGCCATGGCACGGGCGGGCCGTCCGCGCCCCCGGCGCGTTGGCGGTTCGGCGGCCGTGACGAGCGCCATGGTCGCCGGGCGCGATGCGTTCGCGGTGTGCGCGTGTCGCGTGACTACGATGGGCCAGCCGGTGGCCCCTTGACCATCCGGCCCGATTCGACCTCCGGGAAGGCCATGCTGAACAAGTACGCGCGTGCGTTCTTCACGCGTGTTCTCACGCCGTTCGCCGCTCTGCTCATCCGGCTCGGTGTCAGCCCCGACGCGGTGACCCTCATCGGGACCGGCGGTGTCATGGCCGGCGCGCTGGTCTTCTACCCGCAGGGCGAGTTCTTCTGGGGCACCGTCGTCATCACCCTGTTCGTCTTCTCGGACCTGGTCGACGGCAACATGGCGCGCCAGCTCGGCCGCTCCAGCCGCTGGGGCGCGTTCCTCGACTCCACGCTGGACCGGGTCGCCGACGCCGCTATCTTCGGCGGCCTCGCGCTCTGGTACGCGGGCGGCGGCGACAGCCTCGTCCTCTGCGCGGTGACGATCTTCTGCCTCGCCAGCGGCCAGGTGGTCTCGTACACCAAGGCGCGCGGCGAGGCGATCGGCCTGCCGGTGAACGTCAACGGCCTCGTCGAGCGCGCCGAGCGGCTCGTCATCTCCCTGGTCGCCTGCGGCTTCTCCGGACTGCACAAGTTCGGCGTGCCGGGCATCCAGGTACTGCTGCCGATCGCCCTGTGGGCCGTGGCCGTCGGCAGCCTCGTCACGCTGGTGCAGCGGGTGGTGACCGTACGCCGCGAGGCCGCCGAGGCGGACGCGCAGGCGCTGGCCCAGGGGGGCGACACGGCATGAAGGAGCGGTTGACCGACGCGTTGTACGGGCTCGGCTGGAGCACCGTCAAGAAGCTGCCCGAACCCGTGGCCGTACGGCTCGGGCAGCAGATCGCCGACACCGCGTGGAAGCGGCGCGGCAAGAGCGTGCTGCGCCTGGAGGCGAACCTCGCGCGCGTCGTCCCCGACGCCACCCCGGCCCGCCTCGCCGAACTGTCGAAGGCCGGCATGCGCTCGTACCTGCGCTACTGGATGGAGTCCTTCCGGCTGCCGGCCTGGAGCAAGGACCGCATCCGCGCCGGCTTCACCCCCGAGGGCGTGCACCACCTGGAGAACGGCCTGGCCAGCGGCCGCGGCGTCATACTCGCCCTGCCGCACCTGGGCAACTGGGACCTCGCGGGGGCCTGGGTCACCACCAAGCTCGGCGTGCCGTTCACCACGGTCGCCGAGCGGCTCAAGCCCGAGACGCTGTACGACCGGTTCGTCGCCTACCGCGAGGGGCTGGGGATGGAGGTGCTGCCGCACACCGGCGGCAGCGCGTTCGGCACGCTGGCCCGGCGGCTGCGCGCGGGCGGCCTGGTCTGCCTCGTGGCCGACCGGGACCTCTCCGCCTCCGGCGTCGAGGTGAAGTTCTTCGGCGAGACCGCGCGGATGCCCGCCGGCCCTGCCATGCTGGCGCGGCAGACCGGGGCGCTGCTGCTGCCGGTCACGCTCTGGTACGACGGAACACCCATCATGCGCGGCCGGGTGCACCCGGAGATCGAGGTTCCGGAGACCGGGACCCGTGCGGAGCAGGCCGCCGCCATGACGCAGCAGTTGGCCGACGCGTTCGCCTCGGGCATCGCCGAGCATCCGGAGGACTGGCACATGCTCCAGCGCCTGTGGCTCGCCGACCTCGAACCGCGGCGGGGCGGCCTTGGAGCCGAGTCCGCTCCGGGCGGCGCCTCCGTGTCCGGACCGGGCGCGGTGCCCGAGCCCAGCTCCGGCGCGGACTTCGAGCCGCGCTCCGGTGTGGACTCCGGGTCCGGCCGCGGTGCGGACGCCGGCCCCGGCTCCGGTGCGGACGCGGAGGCCCGCTCCGGTGCGGAATCCGGGCCCCGTCCCGGCGCGGACCCCGACCCCGGCTCCGGTGCGGACCGCGAGTCCCGCCCCGGTGCCGGGACCAGACCTGAGCCCCACTCCGATGACAGCTCCGGAACGGAGAAGCCTTGAGGATCGGGATCGTCTGCCCGTATTCGTGGGACGTCCCCGGCGGCGTCCAGTTCCACATCCGCGACCTCGCCGAGCACCTGATCCGGCTCGGCCACGAGGTGTCCGTACTGGCCCCGGCGGACGACGAGACACCGCTGCCGCCGTACGTGGTCTCCGCCGGACGTGCCGTACCGGTGCCCTACAACGGTTCGGTCGCGCGGCTCAATTTCGGCTTCCTGTCGGCCGCCCGGGTGCGCCGCTGGCTGCACGACGGCGCCTTCGACGTGATCCACATCCATGAGCCCGGCACCCCGTCCGTCGGCCTGCTCGCCTGCTGGGCGGCGCAGGGCCCGATCGTGGCGACCTTCCACACCTCCAACCCGCGCTCCCGCTTCATGATCGCCGCGTACCCGATCCTCCAGCCCGCCCTGGAGAAGATCAGCGCGCGCATCGCGGTGAGCGAGTACGCCCGCCGGACCCTGGTCGAACACCTCGGCGGGGACGCGGTCGTCATCCCCAACGGCGTCGACGTCGGCTTCTTCGCCGACGCCGAGCCCAAGGCGGAGTGGCAGGGCTCCACCATCGGCTTCATCGGCCGCATCGACGAGCCGCGCAAGGGACTGCCGGTCCTGATGCGCGCGCTGCCGAAGATCCTCGCGGAATGCCCGGAGGCCAGGCTCCTCGTCGCCGGGCGCGGCGACGAGGAGGAGGCGGTGGCGAGCCTGCCCGAGGAGATGCGCGGGCGCGTCGAGTTCCTCGGCATGGTCAGCGACGAGGACAAGGCGCGGCTGCTGCGCAGCGTCGACGTGTACGTCGCCCCCAACACCGGCGGCGAGTCCTTCGGGATCATCCTCGTCGAGGCGATGTCGGCGGGGGCCCCGGTGCTCGCCAGCGACCTCGACGCCTTCGTGCAGGTCCTCGACCAGGGCACGGCGGGCGAGTTGTTCGCCAATGAGGACGCCGACGCGCTCGCCGCCGCGGCGATCCGGCTGCTCGGCGACCCGAAGCGGCGCACCGAACTGAGCGAGCACGGCAGCCGGCACGTGCGCCGCTTCGACTGGTCGACGGTCGGGGCGGAGATCCTCGCCGTCTACGAGATGGTCACGGCGGGCGCGGCCTCCGTCGCGGCGGACGAACGGGCGGGCCTGCGGGCGCGATTCGGGCTGGCGCGGGACTGACCCGGAACTGACCCTGGACCGAGGGGCAGGGCGTACCGGCGGGGCCTACGTCGGAGTCGGCCGTCGGCGGGCGCTGCCTCCGCCTCCCGCGGTCGTGTTCCTCCCCTGGCCCCCCGCTGTCCCCCGCTGTTCCTCCGCCCGCGTCCGCGCCGGGAGCGGGCCGCGGCGGCCGGTACTGTGACCCGGCGTGACCACTTTCATCTGGATCGCGGCGGCCCTGGTCGTCATCGGCGTCTACCTGAGCTGGACCGCGGGGCGGCTGGACCGGCTGCACAGCCGCATCGACGCGGCGAAGGCCGCGCTCGACGCGCAGCTCCTGCGGCGCGCGTCGGTGGCGCAGGAGCTGGGCACCTCGGGGGTGCTGGACCCGGCGGCGTCCATCGTCCTCTACCAGGCCGCGCACGCCGCCCGGCAGGCCGAGGAGGAGCAACGGGAGGTCGCCGAGAGCGAGCTGAGCCAGGCGCTGCGCGCCGTGTTCGCCGAGTCGGCGCAGGTCGAGGCGGTACAGGAGGCGCCGGGGGGCGAGGAGTCGGTGCGGGAGCTGACGGAGGCCGTGCGCCGGGTGCCGATGGCGCGGCGCTTCCACAACGACTCGGTGCGGGCGGCGCGGGCCGTGCGCGAGCACCGGGTGGTGCGCTGGTTCCGGCTGGCCGGCCACGCGCCGTTCCCGCTGGCCTTCGAGATGGACGACGAGCCGCCGCCCGTCCTGACCGAGCACACGCACGCGGGCCACTGACGCCCGTACGGCCAGGGACGCCCGTACGGTCACTGATGCTCGTACGGCCAGGGACGCCCGTAGGGCCGGGGGGCGCCCGTACGGCCAGGGTCGGGGACGGGCCCTACCGCCACCGCCGTCCGTACGGCGGGCGGCGGCGCTCGTGCGGTCGCCGACCGGCTGTACGGGCCACCGGCCTCGGATTGGCTCTTTCCGCAGGTCGTACGGGTGGGGTTCGGTGGTTCACGCAGCGACTCAGCCGTTGATAGCGAGGTCATCACGTGTCCACCACCCCCGCGGCAAGCCCCGAGACCGGTACCGCGCGCGTCAAGCGCGGCATGGCCGAGCAACTGAAGGGCGGCGTGATCATGGACGTGGTCACGCCCGAGGAAGCCAAGATCGCCGAGGACGCGGGCGCCGTCGCGGTCATGGCCCTGGAACGGGTCCCGGCCGACATCCGCAAGGACGGCGGCGTGGCCCGGATGTCCGACCCGGACATGATCGACGGCATCATCGAGGCCGTCTCCATCCCGGTCATGGCCAAGTCCCGCATCGGCCACATCGTCGAGGCCCAGGTCCTCCAGTCGCTCGGCGTCGACTACATCGACGAGTCCGAGGTGCTGACCCCGGCCGACGAGGTCAACCACAGCGACAAATGGGCGTTCACCACCCCCTTCGTCTGCGGCGCCACCAACCTCGGCGAGGCGCTGCGGCGGATCGCCGAGGGTGCCGCCATGATCCGCTCCAAGGGCGAGGCCGGCACCGGCAACGTGGTCGAGGCCGTCCGCCACATGCGGCAGATCAAGGGCGAGATCGGCCGGCTGCGCGCCCTCGACTCGCACGAGCTGTTCGCCGCGGCCAAGGAGCTGCGCGCGCCGTACGAGCTGGTCAAGGAGGTCGCCGAGCTCGGCAAGCTGCCGGTCGTGCTGTTCTCCGCCGGTGGCGTCGCCACCCCCGCCGACGCGGCGCTGATGCGCCAGCTCGGCGCCGAGGGGGTCTTCGTGGGCTCCGGCATCTTCAAGTCCGGCGACCCGGCCAAGCGGGCCGCGGCGATCGTGAAGGCCACCACCTTCTACGACGACCCCAAGATCATCGCGGACGCGTCCCGCAACCTCGGCGAGGCCATGGTCGGCATCAACTGCGACACCCTCCCCGAGTCCGAACGCTACGCCAAGCGCGGCTGGTAGCCGCGCCGAAACCGACCGATGGACGCCCCGTACGCACACCCACGGCCCCCGGCCCGCCCAACGCCGGACTGCTGCGCCCCCCGGCGCCCCAGCTCCGGCGCTCGTACGACCACGGGGCCGTGGCCCGTACGGGCAGGGCGTCTGCCGTCCGTACGGACACGGGGTGCCGTGGCCCACGCGATCCCGGCCCCACGGCCTGTACGACTGCGGCTTTCGCGGCTCGCGTGGTCACGGCCCCGCGGCCCGTACGACCGCGGCTCCCGCAGGCTCAGGGGCCCGGTCCCGCGGGCGCCGTACGACCGCGGCTCCCACGCCCGTACGACCCGCGCCCAGTGCGACTCGCGCGGGCCTCGACCCTCGAGGCCGCGGTCCTCGGGGCCCGGGAGGGCCCCGTCGGCGTCACAAATCTGAAAGGTGTCCACTCCGTGTCCCTGTCCCAGTTCGAACCCGCTCCTGGCCGTCCCCTCGTCGGAGTGCTCGCTCTTCAGGGCGACGTGCGTGAGCATCTGGTCGCTCTCGCGGAGGCCGGTGCCGTGGGGAGGCCGGTTCGCCGTCCGCAGGAGCTGGCGGAGGTGGACGGGCTGGTGATTCCCGGTGGGGAGTCCACCACGATCTCCAAGCTCGCCGTCGCCTTCGGGCTGCTCGAACCGCTGCGCGCGCGGGTACGCGCCGGGCTGCCCGTGTACGGGTCCTGCGCCGGCATGATCATGGTGGCGGACAAGCTGCTCGACGGCAGGGAGGACCAGGAGACCCTCGGCGGCATCGACATGATCGTGCGCCGCAACGCGTTCGGCCGGCAGAACGAGTCGTTCGAGGCGGCCGTCGAGGTCGCCGGCGTCTCCGGCGGGCCGGTCGAGGGCGTCTTCATCCGCGCGCCGTGGGTCGAGTCGACGGGCGCCGGCGTCGAGGTGCTGGCCGTCCACGACGGCCACACGGTCGCCGTCCGGCAGGGCCGCGTGCTGGCCACGTCCTTCCACCCCGAACTCACCGGCGATCACCGGGTGCACGCGCTCTTCGTCGACATGGTGCGCGCCACCCTGTGAGCTCGCCCCGGTAGGATCGCAGGCGTTCATTCAAGAATTGGTTACGCGAAGGAGACACGCGGATGTCCGGCCACTCTAAATGGGCTACGACGAAGCACAAGAAGGCCGTGATCGATGCCAAGCGCGGCAAACTCTTCGCGAAGCTGATCAAGAACATCGAGGTCGCGGCCCGCACCGGCGGCCCCGACGTCGACGGCAACCCGACCCTCTTCGACGCCATCCAGAAGGCGAAGAAGAGCTCGGTGCCGAACAAGAACATCGACTCCGCGGTCAAGCGCGGCGCCGGTCTCGAAGCCGGTGGCGCCGACTACGAGACGATCATGTACGAGGGCTACGGCCCGAACGGCGTCGCGGTGCTCATCGAGTGCCTCACCGACAACCGCAACCGCGCCGCCTCGGACGTACGCGTGGCGATGACCCGCAACGGCGGCTCGATGGCCGACCCGGGCTCGGTGTCCTACCTCTTCAATCGCAAGGGCGTCGTCATCGTCCCCAAGGCCGACCTGACCGAGGACGACGTACTCGGCGCGGTCCTGGACGCGGGCGCCGAGGAGGTCAACGACCTCGGCGACTCCTTCGAGGTGCTCAGCGAGGCAACCGACCTGGTCGCGGTCCGCACCGCTCTCCAGGACGCCGGCATCGACTACGACTCGGCCGACGCCAACTTCGTCCCCACCATGCAGGTGGAGCTGGAGGAGGACGGCGCGCGCAAGATCTTCAAGCTGATCGACGCGCTGGAGGACAGCGACGACGTGCAGAACGTCTTCGCCAACTTCGACGTCTCCGACGACGTCATGGCCAAGGTGGACGCCTGAGCCGCTGACCGCGCACGGGCGGGTACGGGCGGGCCGACGGGATGCTCCGTCGGCCCGTTCGTCATGTCGGCGGCCGACCCCGGCCCCCTACCGGACCCGCCGTCCGGTGCGGCCTTCGGCGTGCCGTGCGCACCCCCGCCCGCGTTCCCGCCGCGCGCCGTCCGACCCGCCCTCCGACGCCGCGCCACCGCCGGTCGGGGCCATGGGCGTGCCCGCACCCGGTCGTTGTCAGTGGCAGCCGGTAACCTGCGTGAACAGTCGGCCAAGGAGCCAAGGAAGGGTGGGGGCACCGTGCGCGTACTCGGCGTGGACCCGGGGCTTACCCGGTGCGGCATCGGCGTGGTGGAAGGCGTGGCGGGCCGGCCCCTGCGGATGGCGGGCGTCGGCGTCGTACGGACCGCGGCCGACGCGCCGGTCGCCCAGCGGCTCGTCCTCGTCGAGCGCGGCATAGAGCAGTGGCTGGACGAGCACCGCCCCGAGTGCGTCGCCGTGGAGCGCGTCTTCAGCCAGCACAATGTCAGCACGGTCATGGGCACCGCCCAGGCCAGCGCCGTCGCCATGCTCTGCGCCGCCCGCCGCGGACTGCCCGTCGCGCTGCACACCCCCAGCGAGGTCAAGGCCGCCGTCACCGGCTCCGGCCGCGCCGACAAGGCGCAGGTCGGCGCCATGGTCACCCGGCTGCTGCGGCTGGACGCGCCGCCGAAGCCGGCGGACGCGGCCGACGCCCTGGCCCTCGCCATCTGCCACATCTGGCGGGCCCCGGCCACCAACCGCCTCCAGGAAGCCGTCGCGGCCCACCGCCGCACGCTCGCCCCCGCACGTCTCCCGAAAGGCACCCGATGATCGCCTTCGTCTCCGGCCGGGTCGCGGCCCTCGCCCCGGACACCGCAGTCGTCGAGGTCGGCGGTGTCGGCATGGCGCTCCAGTGCACCCCCGGCACGCTCGCCGCCCTGCGCGTCGGACAGCCCGCCAAGCTTTCCACCTCCCTCGTCGTCCGCGAGGAGTCGCTGACTCTCTACGGCTTCGCCGACGACGACGAGCGCCAGGTCTTCGAACTGCTCCAGACCGCGAGCGGCGTCGGCCCCCGCCTCGCCCAGGCGATGCTCGCCGTGCACGCCCCCGACGCCCTGCGGCGCGCCGTCGCCACCGGCGACGAGAAGGCCCTGACGGCCGTGCCCGGCATCGGCAAGAAGGGCGCCCAGCGGCTGCTGCTCGAACTGAAGGACCGCCTCGGCGACCCGGTCGGACCCGGCGCGGACGCCGGCGTCGGCAGCGCCGCCGGCCCCGGCTGGCGCGAGCAGCTCACCGCCGCACTGATCGGCCTCGGCTACGCCACCCGGGAGGCCGACGAGGCGGTCGTCGCCGTCGCCCCGCAGGCGGAGGCGGCCATCGCCGAGGGCGGCCGGCCGGCCGTACCGCAGTTGCTGCGCGCCGCGCTGCAGACCCTGAACCGGGCCCGCTGACGGCCGTACCCGCCCGCCACCGCCTACGTGAGAGACCGACCATGAACTGGGACGAGCCCGCAGCGGCCACACCCGACGCCGACCCGGAGGGCCCCGCCGGGGCCGCCGGGCGGCTGGTGGACGCCGCCGCCGGAGCCGCCGGCGACGACGACCAGGCCATCGAGGCCGCCCTGCGCCCCAAGGACCTCGGCGAGTTCGTCGGGCAGGAACGCGTCCGCGAACAGCTCGACCTGGTGCTGCGCGCCGCCCGCCAGCGCGGCGCCACCGCCGACCACGTCCTGCTCTCCGGCGCGCCCGGCCTCGGCAAGACCACCCTCTCGATGATCATCGCCGCCGAGATGGGCGCCCCCATCCGCATCACCTCCGGCCCCGCCATCCAGCACGCGGGCGACCTCGCCGCGATCCTCTCCTCCCTCGCCGAGGGCGAGGTCCTCTTCCTCGACGAGATCCACCGCATGTCGCGGCCCGCCGAGGAAATGCTGTACATGGCCATGGAGGACTTCCGCGTCGACGTCATCGTCGGCAAGGGCCCCGGCGCCACCGCCATCCCCCTCGAACTGCCGCCCTTCACCCTGGTCGGCGCCACCACCCGCGCCGGCCTCCTGCCGCCCCCGCTGCGCGACCGCTTCGGCTTCACCGGCCACATGGAGTTCTACGCCCCGGCGGAGCTGGAACGCGTCATACATCGCTCGGCCCGCCTCCTCGACGTCGAGATCGAGCCGGACGGCGCCGGCGAGATCGCCGGCCGGTCCCGCGGCACGCCCCGCATCGCCAACCGGCTGCTGCGCCGCGTCCGTGACTACGCGCAGGTCAAGGCCGACGGCCTGATCACCGCGGAGGTCGCGGCGCAGGCCCTCGACGTGTACGAGGTGGACGGCCGTGGCCTCGACCGGCTCGACCGTGCGGTGCTCACCGCCCTCCTCAAGCTCTTCGGCGGCGGGCCGGTCGGCCTCTCCACCCTCGCCGTGGCGGTGGGGGAGGAGCGCGAGACGGTCGAGGAGGTCGCCGAACCGTTCCTGGTCAGGGAGGGGCTGCTGGCCCGTACGCCCCGGGGCCGGGTCGCGACCCCGGCCGCCTGGACGCACCTCGGACTCCTGCCGCCGCGGCAGGACGCGGGCGGTCCGGGACGGCCGGGACAGAGCGGCCTGTTCGACGGCTGACGGCGCGGGGGCTGGTCGGCTCAGGAACCCCGGTGCCATGCTGGGCGTTGTTCCATAGGTGCGGGCTCGCTTAGACTCCGCCGATGCCGTCCGTCTCCGTGCGGCATACCACCCCCCGTAGTCCAGGCCGCTCCCCGGCGGTCGTGTGAAGGAAACCCGTCCCGTGAATCTCGTGACTCTCCTCCCGTTCATCGTGCTCATCGGGGCCATGTTCCTGATGACCCGGTCGGCGAAGAACAAGCAGCGCCAGGCCGCCCAGATGCGGAACCAGATGCAGCCGGGCTCCGGCGTGCGCACGATCGGGGGCATGTACGCCACCGTCAAGGAGGTCCACGACGACGCGGTCAGCCTTGAGGTCGCCCCCGGCGTGCACGCGATCTACGCGAAGAACGCCATCGGCGCCGTCCTGGAGGACGCGGAGTACAACCGCATCGTGCACGGCATCGAGCCCGAGTCCACCGAGACCCCCGTCGTCCCGGACGACGCCTCCTCCCTGACCGAGGACATCGAGCCGGCCGCCGACGAGAAGAAGATCGACCTCGGCAAGGGCAAGACGGACGAGGCGGGCGCGTCGGCGGACGACGCGGAGCCCAAGGCGGCGGACGGCGCCGAGCCGAAGGACGCCAAGGCCAAGGACGCCGACAAGGACGGCAAGCGCGACGGCGACACCGACGCGAAGTAAGGCCCCGTACGACGAACCGCGGAGCGCCCATTGAGCGGTGCGCCGCGGTTCCCTGACGGTCTAGGCTCCGGCGGGGGCACGTCCCCACAACACTTCGTGGCCGCCCGGCGCACACCCGACGCCGGACGGTTGGACAGGGAGATACGACAAGGTGGCAGCACCGAAGAAGGGCCGTAGGTCCCCGGGCGGCCAGGGCAGGCCGGGGCGGGTCCTCGCCCTGATCCTGATCGCCATGGTGGCGCTCGTGGGCGGAATGTTCGCCTCCGGGCACACCACGCCGCGGTTGGGCATCGACCTCGCCGGTGGTACGAGCTTCACGCTGGAGGCCAAGAACCAGCCGGGCAAGCCCAACGCCATCAACACGACCAACATGAACACCGCCGTGGGCATCATCAACCGGCGTGTCAATGGTCTGGGCGTCACCGAGGCCGAGGTTCAGACGCAGGGCGCCAATCACATCATCGTGAATATCCCCAAGGGGACGAACGCGAAACAGGCCCGCCAGCAGGTCGGCACCACCGCGCAGCTCGGCTTCCGCCCGGTGCTGAACACCACACCCGTCAGCAAGTCCCCGCCGCCGTCGCCCACCCCTTCCCCCAGTTCCCCCAGCGCGAAGGGCAAGGACGGCAAGGACAACAAGGGCGACAAGGACAGCAAGGGCGACAAGGCCAAGGACGGCGACAAGGTCAGCCCGTCCGGCAGTGCCACGCCCACCGGCACCCCGACGACCAAGACGCAGGGCCGGGCCGTCACCGACGCCCTGAAGGCCGACTCGACGCCCGACCCCGAGGTCACGGGCAAGGGACAGGACGGCAAGAAGGGCGATAAGGACGGCAAGGACGGCAAGAAGGGCGACCAGGCCCCGAAGCCCTCCCAGACGCCGTCCGGCTCCCCGGACGCCGCCGCCCTCCAGAAGCAGCTCGCCGAGCTGGACTGCACGACCAAGGAGGGCATGGCCAAGGCGCGCGAGAAGGCCGCCAACGCCGCCCCCAAGGACACGGTCGTCGCGTGCAAGAAGGACGGCTCGGCCAAGGAGATCCTCGGCCCGGTCGCCGTCGAGGGCACCGACGTCAACGGCGCCTCCGCCGTCTTCGACAGCCAGCGCGGCCAGGGCTGGATCGTCCAACTGAAGTTCACCTCCGGCGGCTCCAAGAAGTTCGCCGACGTCACGGGCAAGCTGGCGAGCCAGCAGCCGCCGCAGAACCAGTTCGCGATCGTCCTCGACGGCGAGGTCGTCTCCGACCCGTCGGTCAGCCAGTCCATCGCGGGCGGCGAGGCCGAGATCTCCGGCAGCTTCACCCAGCAGAGCGCCCAGGACCTCGCCAACGTGCTGTCCTTCGGCGCGCTGCCGCTCTCCTTCGACGTCGTCACCGAGACCACCGTGACCGCGGCGCTCGGCGGCGAGCAGTTGCACGCCGGTCTGCTCGCGGGCGCCATCGGCCTCGCGCTGGTGATCATCTATCTGGTCGCGTACTACCGCGGTCTCGCGCTCGTCGCCCTGGCCAGCCTCGCGGTCTCCGCGATCCTCACCTACACGATCATGACCCTGCTCGGCCCGGCCATCGGCTTCGCGCTGAACCTGCCGGCCGTCTGCGGCGCCATCGTGGCCATCGGCATCACCGCCGACTCCTTCATCGTGTACTTCGAACGCATCCGGGACGAGATCCGCGACGGCCGGTCCCTGCGCCCGGCGGTCGAGCGCGGCTGGCCGCGCGCCCGGCGCACCATCCTGGTCTCCGACTTCGTGTCCTTCCTCGCCGCCGCGGTGCTCTTCATCGTCACCGTCGGCAAGGTGCAGGGCTTCGCCTTCACGCTCGGCCTGACCACGCTGCTCGACGTCGTGGTGGTCTTCCTCTTCACCAAGCCGCTGATGACGATCCTGGCCCGGCGCAGGTTCTTCGCCAGCGGCCACCCGTGGTCGGGGCTGGACCCCAAACGCCTCGGCGTGAAACCGCCGCTGCGACGCCGCCGCCCCTCCGCCCCCGTCGACCCCAAGGAGGCGTGAGATGTCGAAACTCGGCAGCATCGGCGCCCGGCTCTACCGCGGCGAGGTCGGCTACGACTTCGTGGCCAAGCGGAAGATCTGGTACGGCATCTCGATCCTCATCACCATCACGGCCATCGTCGGCCTGGCGGTGCGCGGCCTCAACATGGGCATCGACTTCTCCGGCGGAGCCGTCTTCACCACCCCGACGACCTCCGTGTCGGCCCACGCGGCCGAGGAGACCGCCAAGGAGGCGTCCGGCCACACCGCGATCGTCCAGAAGCTCGGCAACAAGTCGCTGCGCATCCAGGTCAGCGAGCTGAGCACGAGCGACTCCCGCCAGACGCAGGAGGCGCTCGCCAAGAAGCTGGACGTCCCGACCGACAAGATCAACACGGACATCATCGGCCCGAGCTGGGGCGACCAGATCGCCAACAAGGCGTGGATGGGCCTGGGGATCTTCATGGTCCTGGTGGTGATCTACCTCGCCATCGCCTTCGAGTGGCGGATGGCCATCGCCGCCCTGATCGCCCTGGTCCACGACCTCTCCATCACCGTCGGCGTCTACGCGCTCGTCGGCTTCGAGGTCACTCCGGGCACCGTGATCGGTCTGCTGACGATCCTCGGTTACTCCCTGTACGACACCGTCGTCGTCTTCGACGGGCTCAAGGAGAGCGCCCGGGGCATCACCAAGCAGAGCCGCTACACCTACAGCGAGATCGCCAACCGCAGCCTCAACGGCACCCTGGTGCGCTCCATCAACACCACGGTCGTGGCGCTGCTGCCGGTCGCCGCCCTGCTCTTCATCGGCGGCGGCTTCCTCGGCGCGGGCATGCTCAACGACATCTCGCTCGCCCTGTTCGTCGGCCTCGCGGCCGGCGCGTACTCCTCGATCTTCATCGCCACCCCGCTCGTCGCCGACCTCAAGGAACGCGACCCGCAGATGAAGGCCCTGGCCAAGCGGGTGCGCGCGAAGCGCGCCTCGGCCGCCGCCAAGGCCGAGGCGGGCGGCGCGGACGGGTCGGCCGCCGATGACGCCGCGGACGACGCCGCCGACGAGCCGGATGACGACGAAGGCGACGACGGCGACGACACGGCCGCGGCCGGCGTCGTCGGACCGCGCCGCCAGCCCGCCGCCCGCAACCGCGGTCGCGGCCGTCCCTCCGGGAAGCGCCGATGAACGCCGCCGAGCCCCTGCGCTCCCTGCTGCTCAGCCGCATCGCGGACGTGCCGGACTACCCGAAGCCGGGCGTGGTCTTCAAGGACATCACCCCACTGCTCGCCGACGCCAAGGCGTTCGGCGCGCTCACCGACGCCCTCGCGGAGCTCTGCCAGCGCTACCACGCGGACAAGGTCGTCGGCCTGGAGGCGCGCGGCTTCATCCTGGCGGCCCCGGTCGCCGTCCGCGCGGGCCTCGGCTTCGTGCCCGTACGCAAGGCCGGCAAGCTCCCCGGAGCGACGCTCGCCCAGTCGTACGACCTGGAGTACGGCAGCGCCGAGATCGAGATACACGCGGACGCGCTACGGCCCGGGGACCGGGTCCTGGTCATCGACGACGTCCTGGCCACCGGCGGCACCGCCGAGGCATCGCTCCAGCTCATCCGCCGTACGGGCGCGGCGGTCGCGGGCGTGGCCGTCCTGCTGGAGCTGGGCTTCCTGCCCGGCCGCGAGCGGCTGGAGAAGGCGCTGGCGGGCGCCCCGCTGGAGACCCTGATCACGGTCTGAGCAGCGGCGCGGCCGCATCTCACGCGACACCTCTCGAAACGGAGGCGGGCACCGGGAAGACTCCGGTGCCCGCTTTCCGTTATCCACAGGCCGGCCGCCTGCGGGAGAGCGAGGTGGCCGGGATCGTTACCATGGCAGTCCGGACCTGACCGGGGGCCGGACCCGCATGAGGAGAGTGCTCTTGCCAGACGAGGCCCAGCCGCTCACCGCCGCGCAGCCGCAGAAGCCCACGCCCGAGGCCGCGGCGGCCGCGGACACGCCCCGGGACCGCGGTGACACCAGGGCCCAGCCCCCGGCGGACCCCGAGGCGAAGGCCGGGCCCGAGCCCGCACCGCGGCCCCTGCCGACGACGGCCCCGAAGACCGCGGCCGAGGCCGTGCCGCCGACCCCCGCCGACCGGCCGCGGACCACCGCCCAGCCGGCCCCGGCGGCGGACCGCCCCGCCCTCGGCGCGCGCCCGCCCGCCGGCACCCCCGCCCGCTCCGGCTCCTCCAACCGCGTCCGGGCCCGCCTCGCCCGCCTCGGCGTGCAGCGCTCCAGCCCGTACAACCCCGTCCTCGAACCGCTGCTGCGCATCGTCCGGGGCAACGACCCCAAGGCCGACGCCTCCACGCTGCGCCAGATCGAGAAGGCGTACCAGGTCGCCGAGCGCTGGCACCGCGGCCAGAAGCGCAAGAGCGGCGACCCGTACATCACCCATCCGCTGGCCGTCACCACCATCCTCGCCGAGCTGGGCATGGACCCCGCCACGCTGATGGCGGGCCTGCTGCACGACACCGTCGAGGACACCGAGTACGGGCTCGACACCCTGCGCCGCGACTTCGGGGACCAGGTCGCCCTCCTCGTCGACGGCGTCACCAAGCTCGACAAGGTCAAGTTCGGCGAGGCCGCCCAGGCCGAGACCGTGCGCAAGATGGTCGTCGCCATGGCCAAGGACCCGCGCGTCCTGGTCATCAAGCTCGCCGACCGGCTGCACAACATGCGCACGATGCGCTACCTCAAGCGGGAGAAGCAGGAGAAGAAGGCCCGCGAGACCCTGGAGATCTACGCCCCGCTGGCGCACCGGCTGGGCATGAACACCATCAAATGGGAGCTGGAGGACCTAGCCTTCGCGATCCTCTACCCCAAGATGTACGACGAGATCGTGCGGCTCGTCGCCGAGCGCGCCCCCAAGCGCGACGAATACCTGGCGATCGTCACCGACGAGGTCCAGACCGATCTGCGCGCCGCCCGGATCAAGGCCACCGTCACGGGACGGCCCAAGCACTACTACAGCGTCTACCAGAAGATGATCGTGCGCGGCCGCGACTTCGCCGAGATCTACGACCTGGTGGGCATCCGCGTCCTCGTCGACACCGTCCGCGACTGCTACGCGGCGCTCGGCACCGTGCACGCCCGGTGGAACCCGGTGCCGGGGCGGTTCAAGGACTACATCGCGATGCCCAAGTTCAACATGTACCAGTCGCTGCACACGACGGTCATCGGCCCCAGCGGCAAGCCCGTCGAACTCCAGATCCGCACGTTCGACATGCACCGCCGCGCCGAGTACGGCATCGCCGCGCACTGGAAGTACAAGCAGGAGGCCGTCGCCGGCGCCTCCAAGGTCCGCACCGACGTGCCGAAGAACGCGGGCAAGGGCCAGGACACCGTCAACGACATGGCGTGGCTGCGCCAGTTGCTCGACTGGCAGAAGGAGACCGAGGACCCGGGCGAGTTCCTCGAATCGCTGCGCTTCGACCTCTCCCGCAACGAGGTCTTCGTCTTCACGCCCAAGGGCGACGTCATAGCGCTCCCGGCCGGCGCCACCCCCGTCGACTTCGCGTACGCGGTGCACACCGAGGTCGGCCACCGCACCATAGGCGCCCGCGTCAACGGGCGGCTCGTACCGCTCGAATCGACCCTGGACAACGGCGACCTGGTGGAGGTCTTCACCTCCAAGGCGTCCGGTGCCGCGCCGTCCCGCGACTGGCTCGGCTTCGTCAAATCCCCGCGCGCCCGCAACAAGATCCGCGCCTGGTTCTCCAAGGAGCGCCGCGAAGAGGCGATCGAGCAGGGCAAGGACGCCATAGCCCGGGCGATGCGCAAGCAGAACCTGCCCATCCAGCGCATCCTGACCGGCGATTCGCTCGTCACCCTCGCCCACGAGATGCGCTATCCGGACATCTCCTCCCTGTACGCGGCCATCGGCGAGGGCCACGTCGCCGCGCAGGGCGTCGTGCAGAAGCTCGTCCAGGCGCTCGGCGGCGAGGAGGCGGCCAACGAGGACATCGTCGAGTCCACGCCGATCCGCGGCCGCTCCAAGCGGCGTTCCAACGCGGACCCGGGCGTGGTCGTCAAGGGCGTCGACGACGTGTGGGTCAAGCTCGCGCGCTGCTGTACGCCCGTGCCCGGCGACCCCATCATCGGCTTCGTCACGCGCGGCAACGGCATCTCGGTGCACCGCGCGGACTGCGTCAACGTCGACTCGCTGTCGCAGCAGCCGGAGCGGATCATCGAGGTCGAATGGGCGCCCACCCAGTCCTCGGTCTTCCTCGTCGCCATCCAGGTGGAGGCCCTCGACCGGTCCCGGCTCCTCTCGGACGTCACGCGGGTCCTCTCCGACCAGCACGTCAACATCCTGTCCGCCGCCGTGCAGACCTCCCGCGACCGGGTCGCCACCTCGCGCTTCACGTTCGAGATGGGCGACCCCAAGCACCTCGGCCACGTCCTCAAGGCGGTCCGCACGGTGGAGGGCGTGTACGACGTGTACCGCGTGACCTCGGCCCGCAGGCCCTGAGCCGGTAGCCGGGCGGAACGGCGACGGCCCGGCGGGAGAAGATCTCCCGCCGGGCCGCGTCGCGTCAGCCGGGCGTCAGCCGCCGAACTCCTCAAGGCCCTTGAGGGCCTGGTCCAGCAGCGCCTGCCGGCCTTCGAGCTCCTTGGCGAGCTTGTCGGCCTTGGCGGTGTTGCCCGCCGCGCGCGCCTTGTCGATCTGCTCCTGGAGCTTGTCGACCGCCGCCTGCAACTGGCCGGTGAGCCCCGCCGCGCGGGCCCGCGCCTCGGGGTTCGTACGCCGCCACTCGGTGGACTCGGCCTCCTGGATCGCGCGCTCCACCGCGTGCATCCGGCCCTCGATCTTGGGCCGGGCGTCGCGCGGTACGTGGCCGATGGCCTCCCACCGCTCGTTGATCGAGCGGAAGGCGGCGCGGGCGGACTTGAGGTCCGACACCGGCAGGAGCTTCTCGGCCTCGATGACCAGCTCCTCCTTGCGCGTGAGGTTGCCCTGCTGCTCGGCGTCGCGCTCCGCGAACACCTCGCTGCGGGCGTGGAAGAAGATGTCCTGCGCCCCGCGGAAGCGGTTCCACAGATCGTCCTCGGCCTCCCGCTGGGCGCGCCCGGCGGCCTTCCAGTCCGCCATCAGCTCGCGGTACCGGGCGGCCGTCGGGCCCCAGTCGGTGGAGTTGGACAGCGCCTCGGCCTCCGAGACCAGCTTCTCCTTGGTCTTACGGGCCTCCTCGCGCTGCGCGTCCAGCGAGGCGAAGTGCGCCTTGCGCCGCTTGGAGAACGCCGAGCGGGCGTGCGAGAAGCGGTGCCACAGCTCGTCGTCCGTCTTGCGGTCCAGGCGCGGCAGCCCCTTCCAGGTGTCGACCAGGGCCCGCAGCCGCTCCCCGGCCGCCCGCCACTGCTCGCTCTCGGCCAGCTCCTCGGCCTCGGTGACCAGCGCCTCCTTGGCGCTACGGGCCTCGTCCGACTGGCGGGCCTTGGCGGCCTTGCGCTCCTCGCGCCGCGCCTCGACATCGGCGACGAGCTTGTCGAGCCGCCGGCGCAGGGCGTCCAGGTCGCCGACCGCGTGGTGCTCGTCGATCTGCGTGCGCAGATGGTCGATGGCGGTCGTCGCGTCCTTCGCCGACAGGTCGGTGGTCCGCACCCGGCGTTCGAGGAGGCCGATCTCGACGACCAGGCCCTCGTACTTGCGCTCGAAGTAAGCGAGAGCCTCCTCGGGGGTTCCCGCCTGCCATGACCCGACGACCTGCTCGCCGTCGGCGGTACGCACGTACACGGTCCCCGTCTCATCGACGCGGCCCCATGGGTCGCTGCTCACAGCGCCTCCTCCACATGATGCCGGGCGGGCGTGCGGCCCGCGGGCATCGTCCACAGTTTCTTCCGGCCGGGCAGCGCCCTGACCGGTCCGACGGCTTGAAGTTGCCGGCTCTCGTTTGCGCCTCGCAGGGTGACGGCCGTCGGAGCAGGCACCCTGCACAAGGCCAACATAGGCGACCGGCGGCCCGGCTGTCCGTAGCTCGCGCGACCGAAATTTCGCGGTACGGGCAGTGGGGCGGGGGTCAGGAGCTGGTCACCGTCGCCTTGTCGATCACCACCGTGGCGTTCGGGGCGCCGTCTCCCTGGCCGGAACTCTCGCCCGCGGCGGCGATCTTCTTGAGCACCTTCATGCCCTCGGCGTCGATCGTCCCGAAGGGCGTGTACTGCGGCGGCAGCTTGCTGTCCTGGTAGACGAGGAAGAACTGGCTGCCCCCGGTGTGCGGTTGGCCGGTGTTGGCCATGGCCACCGTCCCGGCCGGGTAGACGTCGCCCTTGAGGGAGGGGGACTTCAGGTTCTCGTCCGGCAGCGTGTAGCCGGGGCCGCCGCTGCCGGTGCCCTTCGGGTCGCCGCACTGGAGCACGTAGATATTGCTGGTGGTGAGCCGGTGGCACTTGGTGTGGTCGAAGAACCCCTTGTCCGCGAGGAACTTGAAGGAGTTGACCGTGTGCGGGGCGTTCTTCGCGTCGAGCTTGATCCCTATGCCGCCGCAGGTCGTGTCGAGCTTCATCGCGTACGCGGCCGACGTGTCCACCGACATGTCGGGCTCCTTCTTCCACGTCGCCGTGGCGGGCGAGCCCGGCGCGGGCTTGGCCTTGCAGGGGTCGGCGGCCTTGGGGGCGCCGGTGGGGGCAGCCTGATCGACCGCCTCATCCTTTCCCGACTTGTTCGACTTGCCCGAATCGTCGGTCAGCGACGTCGAGGCGTACGCGGCCACGCCCGCCGCCAGCACCACGGCGAGACCCGAGGCGATCACCACATTGCGGCGGCGCGCCTTGCGCCGGGCCGCCTCGCGCCGCTTCTGCTGCCGCTCGAACTTCTCCCGGGCGAGCTGCCGCCGCCGCTGCTCGTTGTTGACCACCGGGCCATCTCCTCCTGCCGTCGCGTACCAGCCATGACCTGAGCCTGGCCGTACGGTATATGGGTTCGCGGCGGCAGGAGTGCCGCCGGTAGGCTTTGGGCAGCCGAGATCTTCCCTCGTGATCTGCCTCCGGACGATTTAAGGACGAACGTGCTCATTGCCGGGTTCCCCGCCGGGGCCTGGGGGACCAACTGCTACCTGGTCGCCCCCGCCGCCGGCGAGGAGTGCGTGATCATCGACCCGGGCCACCAGGCGGCCCCCGGAGTCGAGGAGACGCTCGCCAAGCATCGGCTCAAGCCCGTGGCCGTCGTCCTCACCCACGGGCACATCGACCACGTCGCCTCGGTCGTCCCCGTCTGCGGCGCCCATGACGTGCCGGCCTGGATCCACCCCGCGGACCGCTACATGCTGAGCGACCCGGAGAAGGCGCTCGGCCGCTCCATCGGGCAGCCGCTCATGGGCGAGCTGACCGTGGGGGAGCCGGACGACGTCGAGGAGCTGACCGACGGCGCGACGCTGCGCCTGGCGGGACTGGAGTTCTCCGTCGCGCACGCGCCCGGCCATACCAAGGGGTCGGTGACCTTCCGGACGCCCGAGACCGCCGATGTGCCGTCGGTGTTCTTCGCGGGCGACTTCCTGTTCGCCGGCTCCATCGGACGCACCGACCTGCCCGGCGGCGACCACGCCGAGATGCTCGACTCGCTGGCCCGCGTGTGCCTGCCGCTCGACGACTCGACCGTGGTCCTGTCCGGCCACGGCCCCCAGACGACCATCGGCCGCGAGCGCGCCACCAACCCGTTCCTGCGGGACGTGGCCGCCGGCCTCGGAGCCGACACCCCGGCTCCACGACGAGGAATGTGAATCTTCATCCCGTGAGCACCTTCAAGGCACCCAAGGGCACGTACGACCTGATCCCCCCGGACTCCGCGGCGTTCCTCGCGGTCCGCGAGGCGATCTCCGCGCCGCTCAGGCGCTCCGGCTACGGCTACATCGAGACGCCCGGCTTCGAGAACGTCGAACTCTTCTCGCGCGGCGTCGGCGAGTCCACCGACATCGTGACCAAGGAGATGTACACCCTCACCACCAAGGGCGGCGACGAACTGGCGCTGCGCCCCGAGGGCACCGCCTCCGTGCTGCGCGCGGCGCTGGAGGCCAACCTGCACCGCGGCGGCCTCCCCGTGAAGCTCTGGTACTCCGGCTCGTACTACCGCTACGAGCGGCCGCAGAAGGGGCGCTACCGCCACTTCTCGCAGGTCGGCGCGGAGGCGCTGGGCGCCGAGGACCCGGCGCTCGACGCGGAGCTGATCATCCTGGCCCACGACGCGTACCGCTCGCTGGGGCTGCGGAACTTCCGCATCCTGCTCAACTCGCTGGGCGACAAGGAGTGCCGCCCGGCGTACCGCGCGGCCCTCCAGGACTTCCTGCGCGGCCTCGACCTCGACGACGAGACCCGCCGCCGCATCGACATCAACCCGCTGCGCGTCCTCGACGACAAGCGCGACGCGGTGCAGCAGCAGCTCGTGGGCGCGCCGATGCTCCGCGACCACCTGTGCGAGGCGTGCAAGGAGTACCACGAGCGGGTGCGCGAGCTGCTGACGGCGGCGGGCGTGGCCTTCGAGGACGACGAGAAACTGGTGCGCGGGCTGGACTACTACACCCGCACCACCTTCGAGTTCGTCCACGACGGGCTCGGCTCGCAGTCCGCGGTCGGCGGCGGCGGGCGCTACGACGGCCTCTCCGAGATGATCGGCGGCCCGGAGCTGCCGTCGGTCGGCTGGGCGCTCGGCGTCGACCGTACGGTCCTGGCGCTGCGGGCGGAGGGCGTCGAGCTCGAACTGCCCGCGGCCACCGAGGTCTTCGCGGTGCCGCTCGGCGAGGAGGCCCGGCGGGCGCTCTTCACGGTGGTCACCGAGTTGCGCCGGGCCGGGGTCGCCGCGGACTTCGCGTACGGCGGCAAGGGCCTGAAGAACGCCATGAAATCGGCCAACCGCTCCGGCGCCCGGTACGCCGTGGTGGCGGGCGAGCGTGACCTCGCCGAGGGAGTCGTGCAGCTCAAGGACCTGGAGAGCGGCGAGCAGGCGCCGGTCGCGTTCGACACCGTTGTGAGTGAACTGCTGGCCAAGCGGGGCTGATTGCCCGGGGCTGGGGCAGAATGGGCGGTCCACGACCGACTGACGGGACGAAACGGCGCTATGACGACTGAGGCACTTGACCGCACGGAAGCGGACGAGGACAGGGCGGGCGGCTCGGGCGCCGTGGGCGGCAGCCGCGCGTTCGCCCTCACGCTGGTGATCACCGGCGCTCTGGGGCTGCTGGCCGCCTGGGTCATCACGCTGGACAAGACCAAGATCCTCGAAGCCAAGGTCGCCGGCCGCACGTTCACGCCCGGCTGCAGCCTCAACCCCATCGTCTCCTGCGGCAACATCATGGAGAGCCCGCAGGCCAAGGCGTTCGGGTTCTCCAACCCGATGCTGGGCCTGGTCGCGTACGGCATCGTGATCTCGATCGGGCTGGGGCTGCTGGCCGGCGCCCGCTACCGCCGCTGGTACTGGCTCGGGTTCGAGGCCGGCTGCCTCTTCGGCGTCGGCTTCGTCTCCTGGCTCCAGTACCAGTCGCTGTACGTCATCGGCTCGCTCTGCCTCTGGTGCTGCCTGGCGTGGGTCGCCACGATCTTCATGTTCTGGTACGTCACCCTGAACAACATCCGGCACGGCTTCATCCCGCTCCCCGCCGGGCTCCGCCGCGGCCTCCTGGAGTTCCACTGGGTCGTCCCGGTGCTCTGGGTCGGCGTCATCGGCATGCTGATCCTCACCCGGTGGTGGTCGTTCTGGACCGGCGGCAGCGCCTGATCGTAGGGGCGTTGTCAGTGGGGTGGCTTAGGGTTTCGGTGTGGAACCAGACCTGTTCACCGCCGCCGCCGAGGACCGCCAGGAGAAGGAGCCCTCCAGCAGTCCGCTGGCCGTCCGGATGCGCCCGCGCACCCTCGACGAAGTCGTGGGCCAGCGGCATCTGCTGAAGCCGGGCTCACCGCTGCGCCGCCTGGTCGGCGAGGGGAGCGGCGGCCCGGCCGGGCCGTCCTCGGTGATCCTCTGGGGCCCGCCCGGCATCGGCAAGACGACGCTCGCCTACGTCGTCAGCCAGGCCACGAACAAGCGGTTCGTGGAGCTGTCCGCGATCACCGCGGGCGTCAAGGAGGTGCGGGCCGTCATCGACGGCGCCCGCCGCGCCTCCGGGGGGTACGGCAAGGAGACCGTCCTCTTCCTCGACGAGATCCACCGCTTCAGCAAGGCCCAGCAGGACTCGCTGCTGCCCGCCGTCGAGAACCGCTGGGTGACCCTCGTCGCCGCCACCACCGAGAACCCCTACTTCTCGATCATCTCCCCGCTGCTCTCCCGGTCGCTGCTGCTGACCCTGGAGCCGCTGACCGACGACGACCTGCGCGGGCTGCTGCACCGGGCGCTCACGGACGAGCGGGGCCTTGGCGGCGCCGTCACGCTGCCCGCCGACTCCGAGGCGCATCTGCTGCGCATCGCGGGCGGCGACGCGCGCCGGGCGCTGACCGCGCTGGAGGCGGGCGCGGGCTCGGCCATCGCCAACGGCGAGGGCGAGATCTCGCTGGAGACTCTGCAGGACGCCGTCAATCAGGCCGCAGTGAAGTACGACCGCGACGGCGACCAGCACTACGACGTCGCCAGCGCGCTGATCAAGTCCATCCGCGGCTCGGACGTGGACGCGGCGCTGCACTATCTGGCGCGCATGATCGAGGCGGGGGAGGACCCCCGGTTCATCGCCCGGCGGCTGATGATCTCGGCCAGCGAGGACGTGGGCCTCGCCGACCCCGGGGCCCTGCAGACCACCGTCGCCGCCGCGCAGGCCGTCGCCATGATCGGTTTCCCGGAGGCCCGGATCATCCTCGGCCAGGCCACGGTTGCCCTCGCCCTCGCGCCCAAGTCCAACGCGGCCTATCTGGCGATCGACGCGGCGCTCGCGGACGTACGGGCGGGGCTCGCCGGTCCCGTGCCGCCGCATCTGCGCGACGGGCACTACAAGGGCGCTCAGAAGCTCGGCCACGGGCAGGGCTATCTCTACCCGCACGACCTCCCGGGCGGCATCGCCGCCCAGCAGTACGCGCCGGACGCGGTGCACGGCAAGCGCTATTACGAGCCGACGCGCTACGGCGCCGAGGCGCGGTACGCGGACGTGGTGGAGCGGGTCCGCGCCCGGCTGCGCGGCGAGCAGCCGGCGCCCGCCGGGGAGGGGACGTAGCGGCAGCGGGGGCTGCGGTGCCCGGCGTGTCTGCCCGGAAGGAGCGTGCGTGCCGGGCGGCGCGCGGGGCAGAGCTTGCCGGGAGGGGCGTCAGCCGGACGCGGCGTCGAAGAGGGTGTGCATGGCCCGGCGCAGTTCGGCGATGTCCCGTACGGGCTCGGGGAAGTCGAAGCGGGCGTCGAAGGAGCGGCCCGCGGGGTCGGTGAAGCGCACCCGGAGCCCGAAGCGGTCCAGGGCCACCGGTACGGCCCGGTCGCGGGCGCCGCAGACTTCGGCGGCGCGCTCGCCGAGCAGTCCGCACAGCGAGCGCACCTGCTCGCCGTGGGCGGAGTGCAGATGCTGGAGCAGGTCCGCCTCGTGGCCGACGAGCGGGTCGGGGGCGGCCGCGGCGAACGCGTCGGGCTCGACGTTCTGCGCGCCCCAGAGGTCGTCCACGCACGCCTCGCCGACCTCCAGGCGCAGCAGCATCCAGGCGGGCCGCCCGTACTGCCCCGGCACCGGGTCGGGCCGGAGGGCCTCGTCGATGCCGAGCAGTTCGCCGACGGGGTGGCGCTCGGCGAGCAGCATCGCGTATTCGGCGCGCCGCGCGCCGCGTACGGGCGTGAGCCAGCCCGCGATCCAGGCGCGGCCGCGGATGCGGTGGGGGACCGCGACGGGGGCGACGTCGGTGATCTCCATCACGGCGGCGAGGTCGTCGTCCTGGGCGTGCGCGGCGGCGCGGGCCGCCGGAGAGTCGCCGGGAAGCAGCAGGAGCACGTCACCCTCGGGGGTGACAGTTCGCGCCGCCGGTGACCCGAGAGCGGGTTCCGGGCCCTCCTCGATTCCCGGAATCGAGAGAGAGGCCGTAGCGTTGGATTCGGCGAGGGTTCGTACGCGCTCGGCGGCATCGGGCCGCTGGGCGTCTTCCACGGGGCGCGGCTGACTCCGCTCGGTGCTGTCGGTGCTGGGCAGGGGGCTCCCAGGTCGAAACATGCGATCTCCTCCGCTAAGGTAAGCCTAACCTAACTTACATGGAGGTCCGTTCCACGTGAACCAGTCGCGTCCCAAGGTCAAGAAGTCGCGCGCGCTCGGCATCGCGCTGACGCCGAAGGCCGTCAAGTACTTCGAGGCCCGCCCCTACCCCCCCGGCGAGCACGGCCGTGGTCGCAAGCAGAACAGCGACTACAAGGTCCGTCTGCTGGAGAAGCAGCGTCTGCGCGCGCAGTACGACATCAGCGAGCGCCAGATGGTCCGTGCCTACGACCGCGCTCGGAAGGTCGAAGGCAAGACGGGCGAAGCCCTGATCGTCGAGCTTGAGCGCCGTCTGGACGCGCTCGTCCTGCGGTCGGGAATCGCCCGCACGATCTACCAGGCCCGCCAGATGGTGGTCCACGGCCACATCGAGGTCAACGGCCGCAAGGTCGACAAGCCCTCCTTCCGCGTCCGTCCCGACGACGTCGTGATGGTCCGCGAGCGCAGCCGCGAGAAGCACCCCTTCCAGGTCGCGCGCGAAGGCGGCTACGACACCGAGGGCGAGACCCCGCGCTACCTGCAGGTCAACCTGCCGGCGCTGGCCTTCCGCCTGGACCGGGACCCCAACCGCAAGGAGATCCCGGTGATCTGCGACGAGCAGCTCGTCGTCGAGTACTACGCCCGCTGATCCAGCGGCCCGCGGCACTCACTCAGCCCGCCGTCTCCCCGCCGCTCGCGGAGGGGGAGGCGGCGGGCTGCTGCGTGGGCGCGGGCACCGACTCCACCGCGCCCCGCGCGCCCGGCACCGGCGCCGGCCGCCGCCGGCAGCCGCGCAGCGCCCGCGCCACCGCCGCGTCCGGCTCCATCGCGGCCCCCTCACGCACCAGCCGCGCGTACCGGTCGGCGCCGAGCCGGCCCCGCACCGCCTCCTCGCACAGCGCGTGCGGCGCGTTGAAGAACCGCGAACCGAACAGCGGCAGCCCCACCGACCGCCAGATCCGCCCCGCCGCCCCCTGCAGCACCGCGGCCTCCGCCGGATCGCCGCCCTCCGCGGTCAGCAGCGCCAGCAGCTCCACGGCCAGCACCGTCCCCACCAGATCGTTGAAGGCGTGGTCGATGACCAGGCACTCCTCCAGGAACGCCCGGGCCCGCGCCGGCTCGCCCCGCGTCCAGGCCGCGAACCCGAGCACGTACAGCGCGTACGCCAGCGTCCACCGCTCGCCGTGGTCCTCGCAGATCTCCCGGACCTCCTGGCACAGATCGACCGCGCCCGCGACATCGCCCTGGAAGGCGATCGCCATCGCCAGCTCGACCTGGCCCATCAGCACATTGCTGTTCAGCTCGCCGATCTCGCGGTAGCGCGCCAGCGCCGCCCGCAGCAGCTCCTCGGCGCGCGCCATGTCGTCGGAGACCAGCGCCAGACACCCCATGCGGTGCAGCGCGTACGCCCCGGCCGGCTCGCTGCCCGTACGCGCCGCCTCGTCGCCGCACTCCTGGAGCGCCCCGAGGGCCGCGACCGTGTCCCCCTGGAGCAGCGACACATAGCCCGCCACCCACAACGCCTTCAGCCGCGCCTCGTCATGGCCGGTGTCCAGCTCCAGGGCGCGGTCCAGCCATAGCCGCCCCTCCGTGAGCCGCCCGCAGCCGACCCAGAAGAACCACAGCGTGCCCGCCAGATACTGGCCCAGGTGGGCGTCCTCCTGCGTCAGACCGCACTCCAGGGCCGCCCGCAGGTTCGGCAGCTCCACGTCGACGCGCGCCGCGACCTCCGCCTGCCGGGGGCTGAACCACTCCAGCTCGCACCACGTGGCCAGCCCCATGTACCAGTCGCGGTGCCGGCGGCGCATGCGCTCGGTGTCCCCGAGGGAGTCCAGCCACCCCGCCCCGTACATCCGCACGGTGTCCAGCAGCCGGTAGCGGACCCCCGTCGGATGCTCCTCCCGGCTCAGCACGGACTGGGCCACCAGCCCCGTGAGCACGTCGAGCACCTCGCGCTCCGGCAAGTCCGGCCCCGAGCAGATGTATTCGGCCGCCTCCAGGTCGAAGTGGGCCGCGAAGACGGTCAGCCGCGCCCACAGCAGCCGCTCGCTCGGGGTGCACAGCTCATGGCTCCAGCCGATCGCCGTCCGCAGCGCCTGATGGCGCGGCAGCTCGCCGCGCGCCCCGCCGGTCAGCAGCTCGAAGCGGTCGTCGAGGCGGTGCAGCACCTGCTCCACGGAGAGCGCGCCGAGCCGGCCGGCCGCCAGCTCCAGCGCGAGCGGAATCCCGTCGAGCCGCCGGCACAGCTCGGCGACGGTGGCCCGGTCCGCGCTGCCCGGGCGGGTCGCGAAGCCGGGGACGACGGCCGCCGCCCGGTCCTCGAACAGCGCGATCGCGGCCGGCTCCGGCATCGGGCCCAGCGGGAAGCGCCGCTCGCCCGAGACGCCCAGCGGCCGCCTGCCGACCGCGAGGATCCGCAGGCCGGGCGCGCGCCGCAGCAACTCGCGGACGAGCGCCGCGCACTCCTCGACGAACTGCTCGCAGCCGTCGAGCACCAGCAGCGGCCGCCGGTCGGCGAGGTGGCCGGCGAGCGCGGCGCGCGGCGCGCGGTCCGTGGCGTCGGACAGCCCCAGCGCCTCCGCGACCGTGTGGTCCACCAGCGCCGGGTCGTGGACGGCGGACAGCTCGACCAGCCACACGCCGTCGCAGAAGCGATCCTGCACTCGCGCCGCCGCGTGCGTCGCGAAGCGGGTCTTGCCGACGCCGCCGACGCCGGTCACCGTCACCAGCCGGGCGTCGTCCAACTGCCGGGTCAGTGCGGCGAGTTCGCTCTCCCGCCCGATGAATCGATTGAGCTCCGCGGGGAGGTTGCCCGGCCTGCCGGGCCGCGCTGAGCTGGGGCCGGAGAAGAGTCCGGGGCGCAAAGAGCGTCGCATGAGACACGTAGCGTACTCATAAGTAAGCGGACCGTAAACACCCGTGCCGACGTGGTCGTTGACGCCCCGTGGGAATGCGGTACGGGCCCTTCGCCCCGGCGCGATAAGGTCGGTACCCGACGTTTACGACCAGCAGGGAGCGGTGCAACGTGTCCGGTGGAGAGGTGGCCGGCATCCTCGTGGCCGTCTTCTGGGCGATCCTCGTGTCCTTCATCGCACTGGTGCTGGTGAGGCTCGCGCAGACCCTGAAGGCGACCACCAAACTCGTCTCGGACGTCTCCGAGCAGGCCGTGCCGCTGCTCTCCGAGGCCTCCGCGACCGTACGGTCCGCCAACAGCCAGCTCGCCCGCGTCGACTCGATCGCCGCGGACGTCCAGGAAGTCACCGCGAACGCCTCCGCGCTCTCCTCGACCGTCTCCTCCGCCTTCGGCGGACCCCTGGTCAAGGTCGCCGCGTTCGGCTACGGCGTCCGCCGCGCCATCGGCCGCAAGCCGGCCGCGGCCCCCGCCCCCGAGCGCACCGTCGTCATCGGAAAGAGCCTGCCGTCCGCCCGGCGCGGCAGCCGCCGCACCCGTGGGAAGGGCTGACCCGAGGAATGTTCCGCCGCACCTTCTGGTTCACGACCGGCGTCGCCGCCGGCGTCTGGGCCACCACCAAGGTCAACCGCAAGCTGAACCAGCTCGCTCCGGAGAGCCTCGCCATGCAGGCCGCCGACCGCGCCGTCATCGCCGGCCGGAAGGTCAAGCTCTTCGCCCTCGACGTGCGCGACGGCATGGCGGACCGGGAGGCGGCCCTCAAGGACGCGCTCGGCCTCACCGCGCCGGCGGGCGGCCCCGAGCGGCAGGCGCTCCCCGCGCGGCACGGCTACGCCGCCCTGGAACCGCAGCAGACGAAGTACCCGTACAACCGGAATGAGGACCACTGATGGAGTCGGCTGAAATCCGCCGCCGCTGGCTGCGCTTCTTCGAGGAGCGCGGGCACCACGTCGTGCCGTCGGCGTCGCTGATCGCGGACGACCCGACGCTGCTCCTGGTCCCCGCGGGCATGGTCCCCTTCAAGCCGTACTTCCTCGGCGAGGTCAAGGCCCCCTGGCAGCGCGCCACCAGCGTGCAGAAGTGCGTCCGCACCCCGGACATCGAAGAGGTCGGCAAGACCACCCGGCACGGCACCTTCTTCCAGATGTGCGGCAACTTCTCCTTCGGCGACTACTTCAAGGAAGGCGCCATCACCTTCGCCTGGGAGCTGCTGACCAGCTCCGTGGCGGACGGCGGCTACGGCCTGGACCCCGAGCGGCTCTGGATCACCGTCTACCTCGACGACGACGAGGCCGAGCGGATCTGGCGCGAGGTCGTCGGCGTCCCCGCCGAGCGCATCCAGCGCCTGGGCAAGTCCGAGAACTACTGGTCCATGGGCGTCCCCGGACCCTGCGGCCCCTGCTCCGAGATCAACTACGACCGCGGCCCCGAGTTCGGCCCCGAGGGCGGCCCGGCCGTCAACGACGAGCGCTACGTGGAGATCTGGAACCTGGTCTTCATGCAGTACGAGCGCGGCGCCGGCGACGGCAAGGAGGACTTCCCGATCCTCGGGGACCTGCCCAGCCAGAACATCGACACCGGCCTCGGCCTCGAACGCCTCGCGATGATCCTCCAGGGCGTCCGGAACATGTACGAGACCGACACCCTGCGCGTCGTCATCGACAAGGCCACCGAACTGACCGGCGTGGCCTACGGCGCCGCCCCCGCCTCGGACGTCTCGCTGCGCGTGGTCGCCGACCACCTCCGTACGTCCGTCATGCTCATCGGCGACGGCGTCACCCCCGGCAACGAGGGCCGCGGCTACGTACTGCGTCGCATCATGCGCCGCGCCATCCGCAACATGCGCCTCCTCGGCGCCACCGAACCGGTCGTCGCCGACCTCGTGGACACCGTCATCAAGACGATGGGCCGGCAGTACCCCGAGCTTCTGACGGACCGTAAGCGCGTCGAGACCGTGGCCCTCGCCGAAGAGGCCGCCTTCCTCAAGGCCCTCAAGGGCGGCACCAACATCCTCGACACCGCCGTCACCGAGACCAAGGCCGCCGGCGGCAAGGTGCTCCCCGGCGACAAGGCGTTCCTGCTCCACGACACGTGGGGCTTCCCCATCGACCTCACCCTGGAAATGGCCGCCGAACAGGGCCTGTCCGTGGACGAGGACGGCTTCCGCCGCCTGATGAAGGAGCAGCGGGAGCGGGCCAAGGCCGACGCCAAGGCCAAGAAGACCGGCCACGCCGACCTCTCCGCGTACCGCGAGATCGCCGACAATTCCGGCGCGACCGACTTCACCGGCTACACCCTCACCGAGAACGAGTCGACCGTCGTCGGCCTGCTCGTCGACGGCGTCCCCTCGCCGGCCGCCGCCGAGGGCGACGAGGTCGAGGTCATACTCGACCGCTCCCCGTTCTACGCCGAGGGCGGCGGCCAACTCGCCGACACGGGACGGCTCCGGCTGGAGAGCGGCGCCGTCATCGAGGTCCGCGACGTCCAGAAGCCGGTGCCCGGCGTCCACGTCCACAAGGGCGTCGTCCAGGTCGGCGAGGTCGTCATCGGCAGCCCCGCGCACGCCGCCATCGACGTGGGGCGCCGCCGCGCCATCGCGCGCGCCCACAGCGCCACCCACCTGACCCACCAGGCGCTGCGCGACGCCCTCGGCCCGACCGCCGCCCAGGCCGGCTCCGAGAACTCGCCCGGCCGCTTCCGCTTCGACTTCGGCTCGCCCAACGCCGTGCCCGGCACGGTCCTCACCGACGTCGAACAGCGCATCAACGACGTGCTCTCCCGCGAACTCGACGTCCAGGCCGAGGTCATGAGCATCGACGACGCCAAGAAGCAGGGCGCCATCGCCGAGTTCGGCGAGAAGTACGGCGAGCGGGTGCGCGTGGTGACCATCGGCGACTTCTCCAAGGAACTGTGCGGCGGCACCCACGTGCACAACACCGCCCAGCTCGGCCTCGTGAAGCTGCTCGGCGAGTCCTCCATCGGCTCCGGCGTGCGCCGCGTCGAGGCCCTGGTCGGCGCCGACGCCTACAACTTCCTGGCCAAGGAGCACACCGTCGTCGCCCAGCTCACCGACCTGGTCAAGGGGCGGCCGGAGGAGCTGCCGGAGAAGATCTCCGGCATGCTCGCCAAGCTCCGGGACGCGGAGAAGGAGATCGAGCGGTACCGCGCCGAGAAGGTCCTCCAGGCCGCCGCCGGGCTGGCCGAGGGCGCCAAGGACGTCCGCGGCGTGGCGCTGGCCGTCGGCCGGGTGCCCGACGGCACCTCCGCCGACGATCTGCGCAAGCTCGTCCTCGACGTGCGCGGCCGCATCCAGGGCGGCCGGCCCGCCGTCGTCGCCCTGTTCACCGTCGCGAACGGCCGTCCGCTGACCGTCATCGCCACCAACGACGCCGCCCGCGACCGCGGCCTCAAGGCCGGCGACCTGGTCCGTACGGCCGCCAAGACGCTCGGCGGGGGCGGCGGCGGCAAGCCGGACGTCGCCCAGGGCGGCGGCCAGAACGCGGAGGCGGTCGACGAGGCCATCGCCGCCGTCGAACGCCTCGTCGCCGAAGCGGCCTAGCGCCGTGCGACGCGGCAGACGCATCGCCGTCGACGTCGGGGACGCCCGGATCGGGGTCGCCTCGTGCGACCCCGACGGGGTCCTGGCCACGCCGGTGGAGACCGTGCCGGGGCGCGACCTCCCGGCCGCGTACCGGCGGCTCGTGGCGATCGTGAACGAATACGAGCCGATCGAGGTCGTCCTGGGCCTGCCCCGCTCCCTGAAGGGCGGCGAGGGGCCGGCGGCGGCCAAGGTGCGGGCTTTCGCCCGGGAGCTGGCGGGGCGCGTCGCCCCGGTGCCGATCCGGCTGGTGGACGAGCGGATGACCACGGTCACGGCGGCCCAGGGGCTGCGCGCCTCCGGGGTGAACGCGAAGAAGGGCCGCTCCGTCGTCGACCAGGCGGCCGCGGTGATCATCCTGCAGAACGCCCTGGAGACGGAGCGCACCTCCGGGCAGCCGCCCGGGGAGGGCGTCGAAGTGGACGACTGATGGAGGTACGGTAACGTTCCGCGCGAAACGGCAGCCGTTCGAACGCCGGCCGTGAAGAAACCAGGCGGCCGGCCAAGCTCCACGGAGCGCGGGCCGGTCGCCGAAACGCGGCTCTAGGGGATCGATGACTGAGTATGGCCGGGGTCCGGAGCCCCAACCGTGGCATCCTGAGGACCCTCTCTACGGGGACCAGGGCTACAGCGGGCACCAGCCGACGGGCGCCCACGACCCGCACGGCGCTCGGCAGGACGCCTACGGCGGCCATCCGCAGCAGTACGCGGACCAGTCACAGCAGGGGCAGTACCAGCAGTACGAACAGCACCACCCTCAGCAGTACGGACAGCAGCAGTACCCCGATCAGCAGCAGCAATACCCCGGTCAGCCGTACCAGGGCCAGCAGTTTCCGGGGTACGGGCAGCAGCCGGATCAGCGGTACGAGAACCAGCAGTACCAGAATCAGCAGTACCAGGTCCAGCAGCACGGGCAGCAGCAGTACGCCGATCAGCAGCAGTACGGCTGGGACCCCCTCCAGGGGGCTCCGGCGCAGTACGGGATGAACCCCCAGGATCCGTACAGCCAGCCCGCCGACCCCTACGGCGGCGGGCAGCAGCAGGACTACTACGGCGGCCAGGGCACGTACGCGCAGCAGCAGCCGCAGCACCCGCAGCAGCCGCACGAGGGGCAGCAGCAGTACGCGCCCCAGCAGGCGCCCGCGCCTCAGCAGGCCCAGGCCCAGGCCCAGGCTCCGGCCCCGCATCAGGCGGACCAGGCCGAGAGCCCGCTGGAGCGCACCCAGACCCAGCCGCAGGTCCCCGAGCGGGCCGAGGAGTGGGACGCGGAGCCGGACGGCGCCGACGACCACCCCTTCTTCTCGGGCCGCGGTGACGGCGACCGCGACAAGCGAGACAAGCGGAACAAGGGGCCTGCGGGGGACGACGAGGACGAGGAGGACGACGGCGACGGGGCCGCCGGGAAGGGCCGGAAGGACGGCGGGGACCGCCGCGGCAAGAAGACCAAGCGCCGCTCCGGCATGGCCTGCCTGGTCGTCGTCGTGGTGCTGGCCGGTGTGGTCGGCGGGGGCGGGTACTTCGCGTACCAGTTCTGGCAGGACCGTTACGGCGCCGCGCCCGACTTCTCCGGCGAGGGCACCGGCGAGGTCCAGGTCGACATCCCGGCGGGCGCGAGCGGCATCGCGATGGGCCGGGTCCTCAAGGAGAAGGGCGTCGTGAAGAGCGTCGGCGCGTTCACCGAGGCCGTCGCCAAGAACCCCCAGGGCAAGTCCATCCAGGGCGGCACGTACACCCTGCGCAAGGAGATGTCGGGCGCGGCGGCCGTCGCGCTGATGACGGACCCCAAGACCCGCAACTCCCTCACCATCCCCGAGGGCCGGCGCAACGTGCAGGTCTACGCCGCGATCGACAAGAAGCTCGGCCTCAAGGACGGCACGACCAAGGACGTCGCCAAGAACGAGGCCAAGAACCTCGGGCTGCCCGACTGGGCCGAGGGGGACGGGGAGATGAAGGACCCGCTGGAGGGCTTCCTCTTCCCCTCGCAGTACAGCGTGGGCAAGGGCACCAAGCCCGTGGACGTGCTGCGGGAGATGGTCAGCCGGGCGAAGAGCCGGTACGCCAAGTACGACCTGGAGGCCAAGGCCAAGGACCTGGGGCTCAAGTCGCCGCTGGAGGTCATCACGGTGGCCAGCCTGGTGCAGGCCGAGGGCATGACGCACGACGACTTCCGCAAGATGTCGCGCGTGGTCTACAACCGCCTCAAGCCCACCAACAGGGAGACGAACGGCAAGCTCGAATTCGACTCGACGTACAACTACGCGACGAACCAGAGCAAGATCAATCTGAGCCCCGCGCAGCTCCGGGCCTTCCACCACCCGTACAACACGTACTACATCAGGGGGCTGCCGCCCGGCCCGATCGACAACCCGGGCAGCGACGCCGTGGAAGCGGCGCTCGACCCGGAGGCGGGGGACTGGTACTACTTCGTGGCCACGGACGGCAAGGTCACCAAGTTCGCCAAGACCCTGGCCGAGCACGACAAGCTCGTGCAGGAGTTCAACGCGAACCAGAAACACAAGAACGGCACGTGATGACGGACCAGCAGGACCAGCGCGAGCACCGGCACGGCCGCCGGGCGGCCGTGCTCGGGTCGCCGATCGCCCACTCGCTCTCCCCGGTGCTGCACCGCGCCGCGTACGCGGAACTCGGCCTCACCGGCTGGACGTACGACCGCTTCGAGGTGACCGAGGACCGGCTGCCCGGCTTCGTCGACTCCCTCGACGCCGGCTGGGCCGGGCTGTCGCTGACCATGCCGCTCAAGCGCGCCGTCCTGCCGCTGCTGGACGAGGTCAGCGACACCGCGGCCGCCGTCGAGGCGGTCAACACCGTCGTCCGCACCGCGGACGGCCGGCTGCTCGGCGACAACACCGACATCCCCGGCATGGTCGCGGCCCTGCGCGAACGCGGCGTCGAGCGGGTGGCGAGCGCCGCCGTCCTGGGCGCCGGAGCCACCGCCTCCGCCGCGCTGGCGGCCCTCGGGCGGATCTGCGCGGGCGAGGTCACCGTGTACGTGCGCAGCGCCGCCCGCGCCGCCGAGATGCGCGGGTGGGGCGAGCGGTTGGGGGTGCCGGTGCGCACCGCCGACTGGGCGGACGCCGCCGCGGCCCTCACCGCGCCGCTCGTCGTCGCCACCACCCCGGCCGGCACCGCGGACGTGCTCGCGGACGCCGTGCCGAGCGCTCCGGGCACCCTCTTCGACGTGCTGTACGAGCCGTGGCCGACGCCGCTGGCCGCCGCCTGGGCGGAGCGCGGCGGCGCCGTGATCGGCGGCCTCGACCTCCTCATCCACCAGGCCGTGCTCCAGGTCGAGCAGATGACGGGCCGCGCCCCGGGCCCGCTCGCCGCGATGCGCGCCGCGGGCGAGTCGGCGCTGGCGGCCCGTACGGCCTGAGCGGCCCGTACGGCCGGCCGCCGCCGGTCCACGTCCCGGACCGGCGTCCGGGCCGCGCCGCGAACCATGGGAGGATCGGGGGCGGCGGGTCAGGGCCGCGCACCGGACCGCGCCGACTCAAGGTCCGAGGCGCGAGCAAGAGGAGCACCGTTGAGCAGGTTGCGCTGGCTGACGGCGGGGGAGTCGCACGGCCCCGCACTGGTGGCGACGCTGGAGGGCCTTCCGGCCGGCGTGCCGATCACCACGGACATGGTGGCGGACGCCCTGGCCCGGCGGCGGCTGGGCTACGGCCGGGGCGCGCGCATGAAGTTCGAGCGTGACGAGGTGACCTTCCTCGGCGGCGTCCGGCACGGCCTGACCCTCGGCTCGCCCGTCGCGATCATGGTCGGCAACACCGAGTGGCCCAAGTGGGAACAGGTCATGGCGGCCGACCCGGTGGACCCCGAGGAGTTGGCCGCGCTGGCCCGCAACGCGCCGCTGACCAGGCCCCGGCCGGGCCACGCCGACCTCGCCGGCATGCAGAAGTACGGCTTCGACGAGGCCCGCCCGATCCTGGAGCGCGCCTCCGCCCGCGAGACCGCGGCCCGCGTCGCGCTCGGCACGGTGGCCCGCTCCTTCCTCAAGGAGACGGCCGGCATCGAGATCGTCTCGCACGTCGTGGAGCTGGCCGCGGCCAAGGCCCCGTACGGCGTCCTCCCCACCCCCGCCGACGTCGAACGGCTCGACGCCGACCCCGTGCGCTGCCTGGACGCGGCCGCGAGCGAGGCGATGGTCGCCGAGATCGACCAGGCCCACAAGGACGGCGACACGCTCGGCGGCGTCGTCGAGGTGCTCGCCTACGGAGTCCCGGTGGGGCTCGGCAGCCATGTGCACTGGGACCGCCGCCTCGACGCGCGCCTCGCCGGCGCCCTGATGGGCATTCAGGCCATCAAGGGCGTCGAGCTCGGCGACGGCTTCGACCTGGCGCGGGTGCCCGGCTCGCAGGCGCACGACGAGATCGTCTCCACCGACGAGGGCATCCGCCGCACCTCCGGCCGCTCCGGCGGCACCGAGGGCGGCCTGAGCACCGGCGAACTGCTGCGCGTACGGGCCGCCATGAAGCCCATCGCGACCGTGCCGCGCGCCCTGGCCACCGTGGACGTCGCCACCGGCGAGGCCACCCGGGCCCACCACCAGCGCTCCGACGTGTGCGCGGTGCCGGCCGCCGGCATCGTCGCCGAGGCGATGGTCGCGCTGGTGCTGGCGGACGCGGTGGCGGAGAAGTTCGGCGGTGACAGCGTGCCGGAGACCCGCCGCAACGTCCGCGGCTACCTCGACGGGCTGGCCATCAGGTGACGCCGCCCGCCGTCGTCATCGTGGGCCCGCCGGGCGCGGGCAAGTCCACCGTGGGCGCGCTGATCGCCGACCGCCTCGGCACCGGCTACCGGGACACCGACGCCGACATCGAGCGGAGCGCCGGCAAGCCGATCTCCGAGATCTTCATCGACGAGGGCGAGCCGCACTTCCGCGAGCTGGAGCGGCAGGCCGTACGCGCCGCCGTCGCCGGCCACGCCGGGGTGCTCTCCCTCGGCGGCGGCGCGGTCATGGACGAGGGGACCCGGGCCCTGCTCGCCGGGCTCCCGGTCGTCTTCCTCGACGTCTCCCTCGCCGACGCCGTGCGCCGGGTGGGGCTCGACGCCCCGCGCCCGCTGCTCGCCGTCAACCCGCGGCAGCGCTGGCGCGAGCTGATGGAGGCCCGCCGCCCGCTCTACACCGAGGTCGCCCGCGCGGTCGTCACCACCGACGGCCGCACCCCCGAGGACGTCGCCGAGGCGGTCCTCGACGCCCTGGAGCTCCGAGATGTCCTCAAGGACTGACCCGGCGCTCTCAAGGACCGACCCGCCGCCGCCCCCGGCCGCGGGCACGAGGCAGCACGCAGTGAGGAACGTATGACCGAGGCACCCACCCGTATCCAGGTCGCCGGCAGCGCGGGCAGCGCGCCGTACGAGGTGCTGGTCGGCCGGCAGCTCCTGGGCGAGCTGCCCGCGCTGATCGGCCCCGCGGCCAAGCGCGTCGCGATCCTGCACCCGGAGGCGCTCGCCGAGACCGGTTCGGTGCTGCGCGAGGACCTGGCCGAGCAGGGGTACGAGGCCATCGCCATCCAGCTCCCGAACGCCGAGGAGGCCAAGACCGTCGAGGTCGCGGCGTACTGCTGGAAGGCGCTCGGCCAGACCAGCTTCACCCGCACCGACGTGATCGTCGGCGTCGGCGGCGGCGCGACCACCGACGTCGCGGGCTTCGTCGCCGCGACCTGGCTGCGCGGGGTGCGCTGGATCGCGGTGCCCACCACCGTGCTGGGCATGGTCGACGCGGCGGTCGGCGGCAAGACCGGCATCAACACCGCCGAGGGCAAGAACCTCGTCGGCGCCTTCCACCCGCCGGCCGGCGTGCTCTGCGACCTGGCCGCGCTGGACTCGCTGCCCGTGCACGACTACGTCAGCGGCCTCGCCGAGATCATCAAGGCGGGCTTCATCGCCGACCCGGCCATCCTCGACCTGATCGAGGCGGACCCCGAGGCCGCCCGCACCCCCGGCGGCCCGCACACCGCCGAACTCGTCGAGCGCTCCATCCGCGTCAAGGCCGACGTGGTCTCCTCGGACCTCAAGGAGTCCGGGCTGCGCGAGATCCTCAACTACGGGCACACCCTCGCCCACGCGATCGAGAAGAACGAGCGCTACAACTGGCGGCACGGCGCGGCCGTCTCCGTCGGCATGGTCTTCGCCGCCGAACTCGGCCGGATCGCCGGGCGGCTGGACGACGCCACCGCGGACCGGCACCGCGCGATCCTGGAATCGGTCGGGCTGCCCGTGACCTACCGCGGTGACCAGTGGCCCAAGCTGCTGGAGACCATGAAGGTCGACAAGAAGTCCCGCGGCGACCTGCTGCGCTTCATCGTCCTCGACGGGCTGGCCAAGCCGACCGTGCTGGAGGGCCCGGACCCGGCGATGCTGCTGGCGGCCCACTCAGAGATCGCGGCGTGAGCAGCGTGAGCGGCGTGAGCGGCGTGAGTGAGACGGGTGCGAACGGTACGGGCCCGCGCCGGGTACTGGTCCTCAACGGGCCCAACCTCGGCCGCCTCGGCTCCCGCGAACCCGACGTGTACGGCGCGACCTCCTACGCCGGTCTCGTCGAGACCTGCACGGCGCTGGGCGCGGAACTCGGCTTCGAGGTCGACGTCCGCGAGACCAACGACGAGGGCGAGATGATCCGCTGGCTGCACGAGGCCGCCGACGGCCGCCTGCCCGTGGTCATCAACCCCGGCGCCTTCACGCACTACTCGTACGGGATGCGGGACGCGGCGGCGCAGCGCACCGCGCCCCTGATCGAGGTGCACATCTCCAACCCGCACGCCCGCGAGGAGTTCCGGCACAACTCCGTCATCGCGGCCGTCGCCAGCGGTACGGTCGCGGGGTTCGGCATCGGCTCGTACCGCCTCGCGCTGCGCGCCCTCGCCGACGAGGCCGGCGAACTCGCAGGCTGACGGGGTACGCGGGCACGACGCGGGGGCCCGGGCCGTTCACACCGCGAGGGCCGGGGCGGGTACTCTCCGGTACCGGCCCGGCCCTCGCGGCCGCTTGACACGGCGCCAGACGCCCGCACGAGACGGAGTGCCACCGAGATGCAGTACGCAGTGGGGGCTCCGCAGCCCCCCGCCCCCGGGCAGGGCGCCGGCCCCGGCGGCCACGGGCACGCGTCCCACCCCGCACCGCCGCCGCCCGGCCCGGCCGCCGCGGGCACCGGCGGACCCGTACCGCCGCCCACCGCCCCGCCCCCCGCGCCCGTGGCACCGGCCGCCTCCGCGCCCGTACCGCCGACGCCTCGGACGAATCCCGCGTCGCCCCCTGTCCCTGCGTCCGCGCCGCCGGCCGCTTCCGCGCCCGTACCGCCGGCGCCTCCGACGAACCCCGCGCCTCCGGCGACACCCGCGCCCGCGCCTCCGCCCGTCCCCGCGCCCGCGCCGGGCGCGGCACCCGCGCCCGTACCGCCCGCCGCCCCCGCCCCGGCGGCCGCGCCCGGCTGGGAGAGGCGCCCCGGCGGGCCGCCCGCCGGCCATCAGCCGACCGAGGCGGGCGGCCAGGTGCGGCTGCCGGCCGGGGCGCCGGTGCCGGTGCCCGGGGCCGGTCCCGGTACGGCCGCGGCGGACGCGGCGCACGCCGCCGTGGCGGTGCTGCTGATCGGCCCGGCGGGCGCGGGCAAGACGACGGTGGCGCGCCACTGGGCGGACACCCGGCGCGTGCCGACCGCCCACATCAGCCTGGACGACGTCCGCGAATGGGTGCGGGCGGGCTTCGCCGACCCCCAGTCCGGCTGGAACGACCACTCCGAGGCCCAGTACCGGCTCGCGCGCCGCACGTGCGGCTTCGCGGCCCGTAACTTCCTCGCCAACGGCATCTCCTGCATCCTGGACGACGCCGTCTTCCCGGACCGCCCCGTCGTCGGCCTCGGCGGCTGGAAGCGCCATGTCGGCCCCGGCCTGCTCCCCGTCGTCCTGCTGCCCGGTCTGGAGGTCGTCCTGGAGCGCAACGCCGCCCGGTCCGGCAACCGCCGCCTCGGCGACGAGGAGGTCGCCCGCATCCACGGCCGGATGGCCGGCTGGTACGGCTCCGGGCTGCCGATCATCGACAACACCCAGCAGGACGTGGCGACCACCGCCCGCCTCCTGGACGACGTGGTGGCCCGCTCGCTGGCCTCGCCGCCGAGCTGGTAGCCGCCGCGCCCGCGGGCCCCGGTGCGCGCCGCCCGGTCGGACGCGCTGAACCGGCCGCCCCGGGCCGCTGATCGTAGGCTCGGCGCATGTCCGAGGTGTACGAGGCCCGACGCACCCGTCTGCGCGACCGGTGCGCCGCCGCCGGCAGCGAGTCCGCCCTGGTGTCCCGTCCCGCCAACGTCCGCTATCTGGCCGGCGGCGCGCCGCCCGGAGCGGTCCTCCTCCTCGGCCCGCCCGGCGGCGACCACGACCTCCTCATGTGCCCCCAGGACCCCTTCGGCGAGCCGCGGCCCGGCGGCCGGCCCGCGGAGGGGCTGCGGATCGCCGTGCTGCCCGCCCCGGACGCGGACCCCGCCGTCGCCGCCGCGGCCCGCGCCGCGGCAGCCCGCGCCGGCTCCCTCGCCGTCGAGGAGCACCATCTGAGCGTCGCCCAGTACCGGGCGGTGCGCTCGGTCGTACCGGGGGTGCGGCTCGCGGACCTCGGCCGCGCGGTGGAGCAGCAGCGGGTGGTCAAGGACGAGGAGGAGATCTCCTGCCTGCGCATCGCCGCGGAGATCACCGACCAGGCGCTCGGCGAACTCCTGGAGTCGATCCTGGTCGGCCGCACCGAGCGGCATCTGGCGCTGGAGCTGGAGCGCCGCCTCGTGGACCACGGCGCGGCCGGGCCGGCGTTCCCGACCTCCGTGGGCGCGGGGCCGAACTCGGGCTCGCCGGACCATCAGCCGACGGACCGCCGGGTGGAGGAGGGGGACTTCCTCAGCGTCCGGCTGGGGGCGGACTACGGCGGCTACCGCTGCGAGATCGGCCGTACGTTCGTCATCGGCACGTCCCCGGCGTCCTGGCAGATCGACCTGTACGAGCTGGTCTTCGCCGCGCAGCGGGCCGGCCGGGAGGCGCTCGCGCCGGGCGTGGCGTGCCGGGACGTGGACCGGGCGGCGCGCCAGGTGCTGCGGGCCGGCGGCCATGGCGAGGGGCTCGAAGCGCGCACCGGTCACGGGGTGGGACTCGAAATCGACGAGGACCCTCGGCTGGAGCCCGCGGCCATGGGTAAACTGGACGCTTGCGTGCCGGTCACCGTCGAACCGGGGGTTCACCTCCCGGGACGGGGTGGTGTCCGGATCGATGACACGCTCGTCGTCCGCTCCGAGGCGGACGGCGGCCCCGAGCTACTCACCATTACGACCAAGGAGCTGCTCGCGCTCTAGCGCGCGCCTCCTGGTCCCACCAGCTTCAGTCCAGGAGATTCCGCAACCGTGGCATCCACGAACGACCTCAAGAACGGCATGGTGCTCAAGCTCGACAGCGGCCAGCTCTGGTCCGTCGTCGAGTTCCAGCACGTCAAGCCCGGCAAGGGCCCCGCCTTTGTGCGCACCAAGCTGAAGCACGTGCTTTCCGGCAAGGTCGTCGACAAGACGTTCAACGCCGGCACCAAGGTCGAGACGGCCAATGTCGACAAGCGCGGCATGCAGTTCTCGTACAAGGACGGCGAAAACTTCGTCTTCATGGACATGGAGACCTACGACCAGATGTTCATCGCCCCGGAGGTGGTCGGCGACGCCGCGCGCTACCTCCTGGAGGGCTTCGAGGCCGTCGTCGCGGTGTACGAGGAGAACCCCCTCTACGTCGAGCTGCCGGCCTCCGTCGAGCTCGTCATCGAGCACACCGAGCCGGGTGTGCAGGGCGACCGCTCCACCGGCGGCTCCAAGCCGGCCAAGCTGGAGACCGGTTACGAGATCGCGGTTCCGCTCTTCATCACCACCGGTGAGAAGATCAAGGTCGACACCCGTTCCGGTGAGTACCTCGGTCGGGTGAACAGCTAACCGTGGCTGCCCGTAACAAGGCCCGCAAACGCGCCTTCCAGATCCTCTTCGAGGCCGATCAGCGCGGTACGTCCGTGCAGAACGTGCTCGCGGACTGGATACGGCACTCCCGCTCGGACGACCGGCAGCCGCCGGTCACCGAGTACACGATGCAGCTCGTCGAGGGGTACGCGGAGTTCGCGCCCCGGATCGACGAGCTGATCGCCACCTACGCGGTCGACTGGACGCTCGACCGGATGCCGGTGGTCGACCGGAACATCCTGCGGCTCGGCACGTACGAGCTGGTCTGGGAGGACGGGACGCCGGACGCGGTGGTGATCGACGAGGCGGTGCAGCTCGCCAAGGAGTTCTCCACCGACGATTCGCCCGCGTTCGTCAATGGTCTTCTCGGCCGTCTCAAGGAGCTCAAGCCGAGCCTGCGGCGCGATACGCGGTAGAGCGGCAGCACACGCAGGACCGCCGCCCTCGGCGGAACCTTGGAAGGGGTTCCGCCGAGGGCGGCGGCACGTTTCTGCAGTGATGTGGCGAGGCGTTCGATGCCGTGGGGGCTTCAGAGGTCCTCGTGCTGCACGGCGCGGCGCGCGTCGGCGTCGAGCACGCCCCAGCTGATGAGCTGCTCGGTCAGCACCGAGGGCGACTGGTCGTAGATGACGGCGAGGGTGCGCAGGTCGTCCTGGCGGATCGAGAGCACCTTGCCGTTGTAGTCGCCGCGCTGGCTCTGGATCGTGGCCGCGTACCGCTGGAGGGGGCCGGCCTTCTCGGCGGGCACGTGGGCCAGCCGCTCCAGGTCGAGCACCAGCTTCGGCGGGGGCTCGGCGGCGCCGCCGGGCGTCGTGCCGGGCAGCAGCTCCTGCACCGGGACGCCGTAGAAGTCGGCCAGCTCGGCCAGGCGCTGCACGGTGACTGCTCGGTCGCCACGCTCGTACGAACCGACCACCACGGCCTTCCAGCGGCCCTGGGACTTCTCCTCGACGCCGTGCAGCGAGAGGCCCTGCTGGGTGCGGATGGCGCGAAGCTTGGCTCCGAGCTGTTTGGCGTATTCGCTGGACATAAAGCTCCCCGGACGAAGACTGGTAACTCACTGTGAGGTTACGCAGCGTAATCTCACTTCGTCAAGCCGAACGGTCCATGCCGTCCCCCGTCAGGGGTGTTGACGGGCGTCCCGTACGACCCTGGTACCGTGAATGGCGTAAACCCGACGTCCTTTAAGGTCCGTCCCGTGAGGCGGAGAAGGAGGTCCGTTTCCCATGGACACCAAGAGCCCGGACCCCGGTCCGGAACCGGCACGGCCCGTGCTGGAAGCCCCGGACATCGCGCGGGTCCTCACCCGCATCGCCCACGAGATCGTCGAACGCGCCAAGGGCGCCGACGACGTGGTGCTGCTCGGCATCCCCACCCGCGGCGTCTTCCTCGCCGGCCGGCTGGCCGCCAAGCTGGAGGAGATCACCGGCCGGACGATGCCCGTCGGCTCCCTCGACATCACCATGTACCGCGACGACCTGCGGCTCCGCCCGGCCCGCGCCCTCGCCCGCACCGAGATCCCCGGTGACGGCGTCGACGGCCGCCTGGTGATCCTCGTCGACGACGTGCTCTTCTCCGGCCGTACGATCCGCGCCGCCCTCGACGCGCTCGGCGACATCGGCCGGCCGCGCGCCGTCCAGCTCGCGGTCCTCGTCGACCGCGGCCACCGCGAGCTCCCGATCCGCGCCGACTACGTCGGCAAGAACCTCCCCACGTCGCTGCGGGAGACGGTCAAGGTCCAGCTCACCGAGGAGGACGGCCGCGACAGCGTGCTCCTCGGCGTCAAGCCCACCGCCCAGGCCGGCGGCGAGCGGTAGCGCGGACGCACCCCCACGGACCCGGCGCGGCCGGTGCCCGTGGCTCCGTCTGCCTGCCTGCCCTGCGGGCATCCACGCACCTCTTCAGCACCCACGGAGTACCCGGATGAATCGTCACCTCATCTCGGCCGCCGACCTCACCCGCGACGACGCCGTACTGTTCCTCGACACCGCCGAGGAGATGGCCCGGGTCGCGGACCGGCCGATCAAGAAGCTGCCCACCCTGCGCGGCCGGACCGTCGTCAACCTCTTCTTCGAGGACTCGACCCGCACCCGCATCTCCTTCGAGGCCGCCGCCAAGCGGCTCTCCGCCGACGTCATCAACTTCTCCGCCAAGGGGTCCTCGGTCTCCAAGGGCGAGTCGCTCAAGGACACCGCGCTGACCCTGGAGGCGATGGGCGCCGACGCCGTCGTCATCCGCCACCACGACTCCGGCGCCCCGCACCGCCTCGCCACCTCCGGCTGGATCGGCGGCTCCGTCGTCAACGCCGGCGACGGCACGCACGAGCACCCCACCCAGGCGCTGCTCGACGCCTTCACCATGCGCCGGCACCTGGCGGGCGCGGCCGACGGCGGCCCGACCCACCACCGGGGGCCGGGCGACGGCACCGGCCGGGACCTCGCCGGGCGGCGCATCACGATCGTCGGGGACATCCTGCACAGCCGCGTCGCCCGCTCCAACGTCCACCTGCTGACGACGCTCGGCGCCCACGTCACGCTCGTCGCGCCGCCCACACTCGTCCCGATCGGCGTCGGACAGTGGCCCTGCGAGGTCTCCTACGACCTCGACGCCGTGCTGCCCAAGTCCGACGCCGTGATGATGCTGCGGGTGCAGCGCGAGCGGATGAACGCCGCGTTCTTCCCCACCGAGCGCGAGTACGCGCGCCGCTACGGGCTCCACGGCGAGCGGATGGCCAAGATGCCCGACCACGCCATCGTCATGCACCCCGGCCCGATGAACCGCGGCATGGAGATCACCGCCGAGGTCGCCGACTCCGTCCGCTGCACAGCGGTCGAGCAGGTCGCCAATGGCGTCTCCATCCGCATGGCCGTCCTGTACCTGCTGCTCGGCGGCGCGGCCTTCGGCTCCACGCCCGCGCCCGCCCCTTCGACCACCGCACGCACCGAGGAGAACACATGACCATGAGCAAGATCCTTATCCGCGGTGCGCGCCCCCTCGGCGGCGAGCCGCGGGACGTCCTGATCGACGCCGGGACCATCGCGGCCGTCGGCCCCGCCCTGGAGGCCGCCGACGCCCAGATCGTCGAGGCCGACGGGCAGATCCTGCTGCCCGGCCTCGTCGACCTCCACACGCATCTGCGCGAGCCCGGCCGCGAGGACTCCGAGACCGTCCTGACCGGCACGAAGGCCGCCGCCGTCGGCGGCTTCACCGCCGTGCACGCCATGGCCAACACCTTCCCCGTGGCCGACACGGCGGGCGTCGTCGAACAGGTCTGGCGGCTCGGCAAGGAGTCCGGCTACTGCGACGTGCAGCCGGTCGGCGCCGTCACCGTCGGCCTCGCGGGCAAGCAGCTCGCCGAGCTCGGCGCGATGCACGACAGCGCCGCGGGCGTGCGGGTCTTCTCCGACGACGGGAAGTGCGTGGACGACGCGGTGATCATGCGCCGCGCGCTGGAGTACGTGAAGGCGTTCGACGGCGTCGTCGCCCAGCACGCGCAGGAGCCCCGGCTCACCGAGGGCGCCCAGATGAACGAGGGCGCCGTCTCCGCGGAGCTGGGCCTCGGCGGCTGGCCCGCCGTCGCCGAGGAGTCGATCATCGCCCGCGATGTGCTGCTCGCCGCGCACGTCGGCTCGCGCGTGCACATCTGCCACCTCTCCACGGCCGGCTCCGTCGAGATCGTGCGCTGGGCCAAGTCCAAGGGCTGGCATGTCACCGCCGAGGTCACCCCGCACCACCTCCTGCTGACCGACGAGCTCGTACGGTCGTACAACCCGGTCTACAAGGTGAACCCGCCGCTGCGCACCGAGGCCGACGTGCTGGCCCTGCGCGAGGCGCTCGCCGACGGCACCATCGACTGCGTCGCCACCGACCACGCCCCGCACCCGCACGAGGACAAGGACTGCGAGTGGGGCGCCGCGGCCATGGGCATGGTCGGCCTGGAGACCGCGCTCTCCGTCGTCCAGCACACGATGGTCGACACCGGCCTCCTCGACTGGCCGGGCGTCGCCGACCGGATGTCCGCGCGCCCCGCGGCCATCGGCCGGCTCCGTGGCCACGGCCGCCCCATCGCCGTCGGGGAGCCCGCCAATCTCACCCTGCTCGATTCCGCTTACCGTGGAGCGGTGGACCCCGCGGGCTTCGCCTCCCGCAGCCGCAACACCCCCTACGAGGGCCGCGAGCTGCCGGGGCGCGTCACCCACACCTTCCTGCGGGGCCGGGCAACGGTCATGGACGGGAAGCTGACGTGAGACTTTCGACAATCCTCGCCGCGGAGCAGAAGTCGCAGGAGGTCACCGACTGGGCCGGCCGGATCGGCTGGGTCGTCGGGCTGCTGCTCTTCATCGCGCTCGTCTACTGGCTGATGCGCGAGGGCTGGAAGTGGCGCGGCTCCCTCCAGGGCGACCTGCCCGAGCTGCCGGCGGCCCCCGAGGCGCCGGGCGAGGCGCGGCTGGCCATGACCGGCCGCTACCACGGCTCGACCACGGCCGGCCAGTGGCTCGACCGCATCGTCGCCCGGGGCCTGGGCACCCGCAGCCGCGTCGAGCTGACCCTGACCGACGCCGGGCTGGACGTCGTACGCCCCGGGGCGCAGGACTTCTTCATCCCCGCGGACCGGCTGCGTGGCGCCCGGCTCGACAAGGGCATCGCCGGCAAGGTCCTCGCCGAGGGCGGTCTGCTGATCGTCACCTGGGAGCACGGCGGCAAGGAGCTCGACTCCGGCTTCCGCTCCGACCGGGCCGACGAGCACCCGGCCTGGACCGAGGCCATCAACACCATGATCAACGCAACGGAAGGCACCGCACGATGACGACCTCCAAGCCGGGGAACGCCTCGCAGAGGCGAGGGGCGGCCCCCGCCGTACTCGTCCTGGAGGACGGCCGCAGCTTCCGCGGCCGCGCCTACGGGGCCGTGGGGGAGACCTTCGGCGAAGCGGTCTTCAACACCGGCATGACCGGCTACCAGGAAACGCTCACGGACCCCTCGTACCACCGCCAGGTCGTCGTCATGACCGCCCCGCACATCGGCAACACCGGGGTCAACGACGAGGACGACGAGTCCCGGCGGATCTGGGTCGCCGGCTATGTGGTGCGCGACCCCGCCCGTACGCCGTCCAACTGGCGCTCCCGGCGCACGCTGGACGAGGAGCTGGCCCGGCAGGGCGTCGTCGGGATCTGCGGCGTCGACACCCGCGCCCTCACCCGCCACCTGCGCGAGCGCGGCGCCATGCGGGTCGGCATCTTCTCCGGCGAGAGCGTCGCGGACGAGGCGGCGCTGCTCGCCCGGGTCCGCGAGGCGCCCCAGATGACCGGGGCCGACCTGGCCGCCGAGGTCGCGACCGAGGAGCCGTACGTCGTCCCGGCGATCGGCGCCAAGAAGTTCACGGTCGCCGCCGTCGACCTGGGCATCAAGGGCATGACCCCGCACCGGATGGCCGAGCGCGGCATCGAGGTGCACGTGCTGCCCGCGACCGCCACCGCCGAGGAGCTGTACGCGACCGCCCCCGACGGCGTGTTCCTCTCCAACGGGCCGGGCGACCCGGCCACCGCGGACCTGAGCCTCGTCCAGGAGGTGCTGGCCCGGCGGACCCCGCTCTTCGGCATCTGCTTCGGCAACCAGATCCTGGGCCGCGCGCTGGGCTTCGGCACGTACAAGCTGGGCTACGGCCACCGCGGCATCAACCAGCCGGTGCAGGACCGCGCCACCGGCAAGGTCGAGATCACCGCGCACAACCACGGCTTCGCCGTCGACGCGCCGCTCGACGCGGTCTCCGAGACCCCCTACGGCCGCGCCGAGGTCTCCCACGTCTGTCTCAACGACGGCGTGGTCGAGGGCCTGCGCCTGCTCGACCGGCCGGCCTTCAGCGTCCAGTACCACCCCGAGGCAGCAGCCGGGCCGCACGACGCGGCCTACCTGTTCGACCGCTTCGTCCAGCTCATGGAGGGCCAGCGTGCCTAAGCGCTCCGATATCCAGTCCGTCCTGGTCATCGGCTCCGGCCCGATCGTCATCGGCCAGGCCGCGGAGTTCGACTACTCCGGTACCCAGGCGTGCCGCGTGCTCAAGGCCGAGGGCCTGCGCGTCATCCTGGTCAACTCCAACCCGGCCACGATCATGACCGACCCGGAGATCGCCGACGCCACGTACGTCGAGCCGATCACCCCCGAGTTCGTCGAGAAGATCATCGCCAAGGAGCGCCCCGACGCGCTGCTGCCCACCCTCGGCGGCCAGACGGCGCTCAACACCGCGATCTCCCTGCACGAGGCCGGCACGCTCCAGGCGTACGGCGTCGAGCTGATCGGCGCCAACGTCGAGGCGATCAACAAGGGCGAGGACCGCGACCTGTTCAAGGGCGTCGTCGAGGCCGTCAACGCCAAGATCGGCCACGGCGAGTCGGCCCGCTCCGTGATCTGCCACTCCATGGACGACGTCCTCGCGGGCGTCGACCAGCTCGGCGGCTACCCCGTCGTCGTCCGCCCCTCCTTCACCATGGGCGGCGCGGGGTCCGGCTTCGCGCACGACGAGGACGAGCTGCGCCGCATCGCGGGCCAGGGGCTCACGCTCTCGCCGACCACCGAGGTGCTCCTGGAGGAGTCCATCCTCGGCTGGAAGGAGTACGAGCTGGAGCTGATGCGCGACCGCAACGACAACGTGGTGGTCGTCTGCTCCATCGAGAACTTCGACCCGATGGGCGTGCACACCGGCGACTCGATCACCGTCGCCCCGGCCATGACCCTCACCGACCGCGAGTACCAGCGGCTGCGGGACATCGGCATCGCGATCATCCGCGAGGTCGGCGTCGACACCGGCGGCTGCAACATCCAGTTCGCGGTCAACCCCGAAGACGGCCGCGTCATCGTCATCGAGATGAACCCGCGCGTCTCCCGCTCCTCGGCGCTGGCCTCGAAGGCGACCGGCTTCCCGATCGCGAAGATCGCGGCCCGGCTCGCCGTCGGCTACACGCTGGACGAGATCCCCAACGACATCACCGAGAAGACCCCGGCGTCCTTCGAGCCCACGCTCGACTACGTCGTGGTCAAGGTGCCCCGCTTCGCGTTCGAGAAGTTCCCGGCCGCCGACGCCACCCTCACCACCACCATGAAGTCGGTGGGCGAGGCCATGGCGATCGGCCGCAACTTCACCGAGGCGCTGAACAAGGCGCTGCGCTCGCTGGAGAAGAAGGGCTCGCAGTTCGACTTCGCCGCCGTGCCCGGCGCCATCGGCGAGAAGGCGGAGCTGCTGGAGAAGGCGCGCGTCCCCACCGACGGCCGGATCAACACCGTCATGCGGGCCATCCGCGCCGGCGCCACGCAGCGCGAGATCTTCGACGCCACCAAGATCGACCCGTGGTTCGTCGACCAGCTCTTCCTGATCAGCGAGGTCGCCGACGAGATCGCGGCGGCCGAGAAGCTGGAGCCGGAGATCCTCGGCGAGGCCAAGCGGCACGGCTTCTCCGACGCCCAGATCGCGGCGATCCGCGGGCTGAACGAGGACGTCGTGCGCGAGGTGCGGCACGCGCTGGGCGTACGGCCGGTTTACAAGACGGTCGACACCTGCGCGGCCGAGTTCGCCGCCCGTACGCCGTACTTCTACTCCTCCTACGACGAGGAGAGCGAGGTCGCGCCGCGCGAGCGGCCCGCCGTGATCATCCTGGGCTCGGGGCCCAACCGGATCGGCCAGGGCATCGAGTTCGACTACTCCTGCGTGCACGCCTCCTTCGCGCTGTCCGCCGCCGGGTACGAGACCGTGATGGTCAACTGCAACCCGGAGACCGTCTCCACCGACTACGACACCTCCGACCGGCTCTACTTCGAGCCGCTCACCCTGGAGGACGTCCTGGAGATCGTCCACGCGGAGACGCAGGCCGGCCCGGTCGCGGGCGTCGTCGTCCAGCTCGGCGGCCAGACCCCGCTGGGCCTGGCCCAGGCGCTCAAGGACAACGGCGTGCCGATCGTGGGCACCTCGCCGGAGGCCATCGACCTCGCCGAGGAGCGCGGCGCGTTCGGCCGGGTGCTGACCGAGGCCGGGCTGCCCGCGCCGAAGTACGGCACCGCCTTCTCCTTCGCGGAGGCGAAGGACATCGCCGCCGAGATCGGCTACCCGGTCATGGTCCGCCCCAGCTACGTACTGGGCGGGCGCGGCATGGAGATCGTCTACGACGAGCCGTCCCTGGGCGCGTACCTGGAGCGCCACGCGGGCCTGATCGACCAGCACCCGGTCCTCATCGACCGGTTCCTCGACGACGCCATCGAGATCGACGTGGACGCGCTCTACGACGGCCACGAGCTCTACCTCGGCGGCGTCATGGAGCACATCGAGGAGGCCGGCATCCACTCCGGCGACTCCGCGTGCGCGCTGCCCCCGATCACCCTCGGCGGCTACGACATCAAGCGGCTGCGGAACTCCACCGAGGCCATCGCCAAGGGCGTCGGCGTGCGCGGGCTGATCAACATCCAGTTCGCGATGGCCGGGGACATCCTCTACGTCCTCGAAGCCAACCCGCGCGCCTCCCGCACGGTCCCCTTCACCTCGAAGGCGACCGCCGTGCCGCTGGCCAAGGCCGCCGCCCGCATCTCGCTGGGCGCGACCGTCGCCGAGCTGCGCGCGGAGGGCATGCTCCCGAAGACCGGGGACGGCGGCACGCTGCCGCTGGACGCGCCGATCTCCGTCAAGGAGGCCGTGCTGCCCTGGTCGCGGTTCCGGGACGCCTCCGGGCGCGGCGTGGACACCGTCCTCGGCCCGGAGATGCGCTCCACCGGCGAGGTCATGGGCATCGACTCGGTCTTCGGCACCGCGTACGCGAAGTCGCAGGCGGGCGCGTACGGTGCGCTGCCCACCAAGGGCCGCGCCTTCGTCTCCGTCGCCAACCGCGACAAGCGCTCGATGATCTTCCCGGCCCGTGAGCTGGTCGCGCACGGCTTCGAACTGCTCGCCACCTCCGGCACGGCCGAGGTGCTGCGGCGCAACGGCATCAACGCCACCGTCGTGCGCAAGCAGAGCGAGGGTGAGGGGCCCAACGGCGAGAAGACGATCGTCCAGCTCATCCACGACGGCCAGGTCGACCTGATCGTCAACACCCCGTACGGCACCGGCGGCCGGCTCGACGGCTACGACATCCGCACGGCCGCCGTGGCCCGCGGCGTACCCTGCCTGACCACGGTGCAGGCGCTGGCCGCCGCCGTGCAGGGCATCGAGGCGCTGACCCGCGGCGACGTCGGGGTGCGCTCCCTCCAGGACCACGCGGAACATCTGATCGCGGCTCGCGAGGCGTAGCGCGCGGGAGGGGGACACCGGCCGGTGTCCCCCTTCTTCGCGAGCCCCCCTCTTCGCGAGACCTGCTCTCCGCGCGAGATCCGCTCTCTTCGCGAGGCCCGCCCAGCCCTATGCCCAGAAGGCCCGATATGTACCGAATCTTCTTCCAACTGATCTTCCGCCGCATGGACCCGGAGGCCGCCCACCACCTCGCCTTCGGCTGGATCCGCTCCGCCGCCCGCGTTCCCGTCCTGCGCACCCTCCTCGCCGCCCTCCTCGCCCCCCGCCACAAGGCGCTGCGCGTCGAGGCCCTGGGCCGCCGGATGCACGGCCCCTTCGGCCTCGCCGCCGGCTTCGACAAGAACGCCGTCGCCGTCGACGGCATGACGATGCTCGGCTTCGACCACGTCGAGATCGGCACCGTCACCGCCGAGCCGCAGCCCGGCAACCCCAAGAAGCGCCTCTTCCGCCTCGTGGGGGATCGCGCGCTGATCAACCGCATGGGGTTCAACAACGAGGGCTCCGCGGCCGTCTCCGCCCGCCTCGCGGCCCGCAACCCCGTCTTCCGGACCACCGTCGGCGTCAACATCGGCAAGACCAAGGCGGTCCCCGAAGAGGGCGCGATCGCCGACTACGTCACCTCCACCGAACGGCTCGCCGCCCACGCCGACTACCTCGTCGTCAACGTCAGCTCGCCGAACACCCCCGGCCTGCGCGACCTCCAGGCCGTCGGCCACCTGCGCCCGCTGCTCACCGCCGTCCGCGAGGCCGCCGACCGCACCGTGCCCGGCCGCCGCGTCCCCCTCCTCGTCAAGATCGCCCCCGACCTCGCCGACGAGGACGTGGACGCCGTCGCCGACCTCGCCCTCGAACTCGGCCTCGACGGCATCATCGCCACCAACACCACCATCGCCCGCGACGGCCTCGGCCTGACCTCCGAACCCTCGCTGACCAAGGAGACCGGCGGCCTCTCCGGACAGCCCCTCAAAGCCCGCTCCCTGGAGGTCCTGCGCCGCCTGTACGCCCGCGTGGGCGACCGGATCACCCTCATAGGGGTCGGCGGCATCGAGAGCCCCGACGACGCCTGGGAGCGCATCCTCGCCGGCGCCACCCTCGTCCAGGGCTACAGCGGCTTCATCTACCAGGGCCCCTTCTGGTGCCGCGCCCTCCACCGCGGCCTCGCCCAGCGCCTCGCCGCCAGCCCGTACGCCACCCTCGCCGACGCCGTCGGCGCCGAGCACCGGAAGTGACCGCATGACCACCACCGCACCGGAACCCTTCGGAGCCCGCCTGCGCCGCGTTATGGACGAGCGCGGCCCGCTCTGCGTCGGCATCGACCCGCACCCCTCGCTCCTCGCCGACTGGGGGCTCGGCGACGACATCGCCGGGCTGGAGACCTTCACCCGTACGGCCGTGGCGGCGCTCGCCGACCGCGTCGCCGTCCTCAAGCCGCAGTCCGCCTTCTTCGAACGCTTCGGCTCGCGCGGCATCGCCGTCCTGGAACGCGCCGTCGCCGACGCCCGCGCCGCCGGCGCCCTGGTCCTCATGGACGCCAAGCGCGGCGACATCGGCTCCACCATGGCCGCGTACGCCGCCGCCTACCTCGACCCGGCGAGCCCGCTCTTCTCGGACGCCGTCACCCTCAGCCCGTACCTCGGCTACGGCTCGCTGCGCCCGGCCCTGGACCTGGCCCGCGAGAGCGGCGCGGGCGTCTTCGTGCTCGCGCTCACCTCCAACCCGGAGGGCGCCGAGGTCCAGCACGCCGTACGGGCCGACGGCGCGAGCGTCGCCGCCACGGTCCTCGGCCGCCTCCGGGAGGAGAACGCGGGCGCGGCGCCCATGGGCTCGTACGGCGCCGTCGTCGGCGCGACGCTGGGCGACACGCTCGGCGCGAACGGCGTGGACCCGGCCATCAACGGCCCGCTGCTCGCCCCCGGCATCGGCGCGCAGGGCGCGACCCCCGCCGACCTTCCGAGGGTCTTCGGCGCGGCCGTGCGCAACGTCGTCCCGAGCGTCAGCCGGGGGGTGCTGCGGCACGGCCCGGACCCGGCCGGACTGCGTGCTTCCGCCGTCCGCTTCGCCGAAGAAGTACGCGCCGCGGTCGGCTGACGTCAAAATTGTTGGTTGTTATGTCCGGAAAAGTACTGGTCGAGCGAGTCTGACCAGGAGTTTTCACCTGTTCTCGCTGACTGGAGCGGGATCGGCCGCTAGTCTCCGACGAGAGCGAACGTGCAAGCGCGTTGCTCGTTGCTCCGTAGGTGTGGGGCGACTAGGTTCCTCACCGGTCCGTATCCGACAGTTCGACATCCGAGGTGACGTAGGCGTGGCTCTTCCGCCCCTTACCCCTGAACAGCGCGCAGCCGCGCTAGAAAAGGCCGCCGCGGCTCGCCGGGAGCGCGCCGAGGTCAAGAATCGACTCAAGCACTCCGGCGCCTCGCTGCATGACGTCATCGAGCAGGGACAGAAGAACGACGTCATCGGCAAGATGAAGGTCTCAGCCCTGCTTGAGTCGCTCCCCGGCGTGGGCAAGGTCCGCGCCAAGCAGATCATGGAGCGACTCGGCATCTCCGAAAGCCGCCGTGTCCGCGGTCTCGGCACCAACCAGATCGCCGCCCTGGAGCGCGAGTTCGGCGGCAAGGCGGCCTGACGTTTCCAGGCACTGCTGGGAACCGGGATAATCGCTGCATGAGTACACCAGTCTCCCGGGGGACGGCCCCCGTCCCTCCGGCCAGACGTCCGCGGCTGACCGTGCTCTCCGGCCCCTCCGGGGTCGGCAAGAGCACGGTCGTCGCGCATATGCGCAAGGTCCACCCCGAGGTATGGCTCTCGGTCTCCGCCACCACCCGCAAGCCGCGGCCCGGCGAGCGGGACGGGGTCCAGTACTTCTTCGTGGAGGACGAGGAGTTCGACAAGCTCATCGCAAATGGTGAGCTGCTGGAATGGGCCGAGTTCGCGGGCAACCGCTACGGCACCCCCCGGCAAGCGGTCCTGGACCGGCTGGAGGCGGGCGAGCCCGTCCTCCTGGAGATCGACCTCCAGGGCGCGCGGCTGGTCCGCGAGTCGATGCCCGACGCCCGGCTGACCTTCCTGGCCCCGCCGAGCTGGGACGAGCTGGTGCGCCGGCTCACCGGCCGGGGCACGGAGCCGCCCGAGGTCATCGAGCGCCGGCTGGCCGCCGCCAAGGTGGAGCTGGCCGCCGAGGCCGAGTTCGACACCACCCTTGTCAACACCTCCGTCGAGGACGTGGCCCGTGAGCTGCTAGCCTTGATGCTGAATGACTCCGGGGAGTGACCCCGGCCACTCTGGGGGATGACCCCCGCAGTACGACGCAGCGGAAGGCAGAGCGTGTCCTCTTCTATGACCGCGCCCGAGGGCATCATCAACCCGCCGATTGATGAGCTGCTTGAGGCAACCGACTCGAAGTACAGCCTCGTGATCTACGCCGCCAAGCGCGCGCGCCAGATCAACGCGTACTACTCGCAGCTCGGCGAGGGCCTGCTGGAGTACGTCGGCCCGCTGGTGGACACGCACGTCCACGAGAAGCCGCTGTCGATCGCGCTTCGCGAGATCAACGCGGGCCTGCTGACCTCGGAGGCCATCGAGGCCCCGGCGCAGTAAGCCAGAACCTCCCGTCCACGGGCCCGGCAGCGCGGCTGCCGGGCCCGTGGTGTGTCATGGGTACCTGCGGGAGCCTGCACGCGGCAGGCGGTACAGCGCGATACACCTGAGAACGCGGGAAGAAGCGAGAGCCGTGGAAGCTATGGATGCGTCGGACAAGCCCAAGGTCGTCCTGGGGGTGGGCGGCGGCATCGCCGCCTACAAGGCGTGCGAGCTGCTGCGCCGTCTCACCGAGTCGGGCCACTCGGTACGGGTCGTGCCGACCGCCTCGGCGCTGCACTTCGTCGGCGAGGCCACCTGGTCCGGGCTGTCGGGCAACCCCGTCTCCACCGAGGTGTGGGACGCGGTCCACGAGGTGCCGCACGTACGCATCGGTCAGGGCGCCGACCTCGTGGTCGTCGCCCCCGCCACCGCCGACCTGCTCGCCAAGGCCGCCCACGGCCTCGCCGACGACCTGCTGACCAACACGCTCCTCACCGCCCGCTGCCCGGTCGTCTTCGCGCCCGCCATGCACACCGAGATGTGGGAGCACCCGGCGACCCAGGAGAACGTCGCGACCCTGCGCCGGCGCGGCGCCCTCGTCATCGAGCCCGCCGTGGGTCGGCTCACCGGCGTCGACACCGGCAAGGGCCGCCTCCCCGACCCGGCGGAGATCTTCGAGGTGTGCCGCGGCGTCCTGGCGCGGGGTGCGGAGGTGGCGCGCGGCTCGGAGGGGGCGGGCGGTTCGGGGGCAGCCCGGGGCTCGGGGGCGGTGCGCGGCTCGGGGGTGGCAGGCGGCTTGGGGGCTGCTCGCGGCGATCTCGCGGGCCGTCATGTGGTCGTCTCGGCCGGCGGTACCCGCGAGCCGCTGGACCCGGTGCGCTTCCTCGGCAACCGCTCCTCCGGCAAGCAGGGCTACGCCCTCGCCCGTACGGCCGTGGCGCGCGGCGCCCGGGTGACGCTCATCGCGGCCAATTCGGCGCTGCCCGACCCCGCCGGGGCCGACGTGGTGCGGGTCGGCACGGCGCTGGAGCTGCGGGAGGCGGTGCTTGGGGCCGCCGTGGACGCCGATGCAGTAGTGATGGCCGCGGCGGTAGCCGATTTTCGGCCAGTTCAGTACGCCCAGGGGAAGATCAAAAAGAAGGACGGGGAGGAGCCCGCCCCGATCAACCTCACCCGTAATCCGGACATTTTGGCGGAGATCTCCGCGTCACGGGCGCGTCCGGGACAGATCATCGTCGGTTTCGCCGCCGAAACCGACGACGTCCTCGCCAACGGCCGCGCGAAACTCGCCCGAAAAGGCTGTGACCTGCTCGTTGTCAACGAAGTCGGGGAACGTCGCACTTTCGGCTCCGAGCAGAACGAGGCCGTCGTCCTCGCCGCCGACGGAACCGAGACTTCCGTGCCGTACGGGCCCAAAGAGGCGCTGGCCGACACGGTGTGGAGCCTGGTCGCACCCCGTCTGGCCTGAGCGGATCGCGCGTCGTTCGAGGGTGTCGCAGGTCACGACGTTCCCATAGACCGAGACGCGATGCCCGGCTCGGGAGAAGGGCCGGATAAACTGGCCCCGGATCGGCGTCGGGCGCAGCCCCCGACCGGTCCGTCAATGATCAGCCAGCAGCCGCTGCAACCCCAGGGAGCGATGTGTCCCGCCGCCTGTTCACCTCGGAGTCCGTGACCGAGGGTCACCCCGACAAGATCGCTGACCAGATCAGCGACACGATCCTCGACGCTCTCCTCAAGGAGGACCCGTCCTCGCGGGTCGCCGTTGAGACGTTGATCACCACCGGCCAGGTACACGTGGCCGGCGAGGTGACGACGAAGGCATACGCGCCGATCGCCACGCTCGTGCGCAACAAGATCCTCGACATCGGGTACGACTCGTCCAAGAAGGGCTTCGACGGAGCCTCCTGCGGCGTGTCCGTATCCATCGGCGCCCAGTCCCCGGACATCGCGCAGGGCGTCGACGACGCCTACGAGAAGCGGGTCGGGGGCGCCGCCGACGGCGACGCGCTCGACCAGCAGGGCGCCGGCGACCAGGGCCTGATGTTCGGCTACGCCTGCGACGAGACGCCCGAGCTGATGCCGCTGCCCATCAACCTGGCGCACCGGCTCTCCCGCCGCCTCTCGGAGGTCCGCAAGAACGGGACCATTCCGTACCTGCGCCCCGACGGCAAGACGCAGGTGACCATCGAGTACGACGGCCACAAGGCCGTCCGCCTCGACACCGTCGTCGTCTCCTCCCAGCACGCCTCGGACATCGACCTGGACTCGCTGCTGGCACCGGACATCCGGGAGTTCGTGGTCGAGCACGTCCTGGGCGAGCTGCTGCAGGACGGCATCAAGCTCGACACCGAGGGCTACCGCCTGCTGGTGAACCCCACCGGGCGCTTCGAGATCGGCGGCCCGATGGGCGACGCCGGCCTCACCGGCCGGAAGATCATCATCGACACCTACGGCGGCATGTCCCGCCACGGCGGCGGCGCCTTCTCCGGCAAGGACCCGTCCAAGGTCGACCGCTCGGCCGCGTACGCCATGCGCTGGGTCGCCAAGAACGTCGTCGCCGCCGGCCTCGCCTCGCGCTGCGAGGTCCAGGTCGCGTACGCGATCGGCAAGGCCGAGCCGGTGGGCCTGTTCGTGGAGACCTTCGGCACGGCGACCGTGGACGTGGAGAAGATCGAGACGGCCATCACGGACGTCTTCGACCTCCGCCCCGCCGCGATCATCCGCGACCTCGACCTGCTGCGCCCGATCTACACGCAGACCGCCGCGTACGGGCACTTCGGACGCGAGCTCCCGGACTTCACGTGGGAGCGCACGGACCGCGTGGACGCGCTGCGCCGGGCGGCGGGGCTGTAGGTCCACTGCCGTCTGTCATCTGCTGTCCGCCTCGCCCCGCCGATCGTCTTGATCGGCGGGGCGAGGTGCTGTGTGGGGCTACCGCTCGGAGCTACCGCTTGGGGCACTTCTTCCAGGCGAAGTGGTAGAGGGTGTTGATGCTGCCGTCGGTGGAGTCCATCGCCATGTAGCTGGTGAGCGCGGGGTCCGCGTTCTTGGCGTCGACCCGCAGCTCGGTGTTGATGTTGAAGTAGCGCTGCTCGCCGCAGGGCGCGTAGACGCGCGCGTCGAGGTCGGTCTCGTCCGAGGTCTGCCAGTTGCCGTCGTACGGACCGGCGAACCGGTGGCTCAGCCGGGCCGTCTGCTGGGAGCCCTGGAAGTAGTACCCGGCCTGCTCCAGACCGGTCGCCTTGGCCGCGAGTGAGGCGTAGCCGCGGTAGTCGGCGCGGGCGATCGCGTACGTGAAGCCCTGCGGCACATGCACGTCCAGCGCGATCTGACAGTTCTTGCGGCCGTCGGTCGGCTTGCTGTCCTTGCCCGCCTGGGCGAGGTATTCGCTGTACGTCACGGTGAACGCCGTGTTGTCCGGAGCCACGGCCACCTTCGCGCTGCCGGGCCGGCACCCGGACCCGTTGACCGTGGCCACCGTAATCGTGATCTTGCCGGTCGGCGGCGGCACATCGTCATCACCGCCACGCGCCGCCGACGAGGGGGCGGCCGAACCGATGAGGACCAACGCCGCCGCGACGGCACCAACACCCAAGGTGCGGAACATGGGCTCTTCCTTCCGATCGTCCCGCCGCCCCGCACGGGGCGGGGCGGCAGGAGGGGACTGCGAGGGAATGGCGAGGGCATGTCAGCACGAGGATCATGAATCGGACCCCGCCCGCTCCGAGAGTCGGTGCGAAACTACGCCTTGATTCAGCCGGTGGGCGGCGGGGGATTTCTGGGGGGTTGGGGTGGGGGGCCTTCGTTCCCCGGCTCCCCGGCGCCCGGCTCGCCGCCGTCCGGTCCCCCGCCTTCCGGCCCCCCGCCTTCCGGCCCCCCGCCTTCCGGCTCGCCGCCGTCCGACTCCTGATCGCGTGGCTTCTCGTGAGCCGGATCTCCATAACCCGGCGGGGGCGCCGGGGCGTCGAAGCGGCGGCGGACCTCGTCGGCGGCATCGGGCGCGTTCGCCGCGTCGAGGTCGTTCGCGATCCGCCGGGCGAACAACGCGCGCTCGGCGGCGTCCTCCGCCATGCCGGCCTCGTCCATCAGCCGGTTCAGCAGGTGCGACACGCCCGTGTCGCCCGACGGCTCGTCGCCGGCGAAGTCGTCGTCCGGGAAGGGGCCGTCGGCCGGTGGCGGCTCCTCGAAGGGGCCCGGCCACATTCCGCCGAACCGCGGTTCCGGCTCGGGACGTGAGCCGGGCACCAGCCGCTGGAAGGGCTCGGGGACGTCCTGGTTGTTGGCCGCCGAGGTGAGCTGGGCGAGCGGGCCGATGAGGTTCACGGTCTTCTCGACCTCGTCCTCGTTACGCGCCATCCACCACACCACCGCGCTGCCGGTGTCCTTGAGCACGTCCTTTCCCAAGTACTCGCGCTTGTTGCGCTCCCAGTTGCGCTCGTGTTCCCAGACGTCCTCGTCCTTGCGCACGGCGGAGAGCTTGGTCAGCCGCTCGGCGTCGGTGTCGCAGAGGCGGAGCACGACGTTCTCCGCCATGGCCTCCACTCGGCACGTCGGATCGGGACGCATCGTGCCGAGCACGCCGTTGAGCTGGTACTGGGCGAGTGAACTGCGGTGCGGGGGCTGGAGGACCGTGACGTGCCGGGCCCGTTCCAGCACCGACTCGATCGCCAGCGCGCCCGCGTTGACGTGCGGGGCGTCGGCCGGGGCGTCCAGCGGACACCAGCGGACGGTGGCGGAGAAGAGGAAGTCGTAGTCGTCCACCCCGCTCGGCAGCGCGATCCCCGAAACGGCCTGCTCCCAGCGCTCCGCCCACGGAATCGGCCAATCCGGCTCCAGCGCGTGCTCCGGCGGAACCGGCCCGCGGGGGCGAGGGCCGGCCGCGAGGGCGAGACCCGCCCCGACCAGCAGGGCCGCGGCGGCCACCACCCACGCCCACCGGGGCCACTGCACGGTCAGCCCGACAATGACGAGGATCAGCCCGACGATGACGGTGACGAAGAACGTCATGGTCTTGTGGCCAGAACTCATAGCGCGGCCTCCCGCGTCCGAATCAACTGAGTTTTCCCCGACACGTTCACGTGCCGAGGGGGAGGGGCTCGACGCCCTGCGCTTCGTCGAGCGCGCGGTCGAAGCGGGATACGAGTGCGGCGCGCTGCGGGGCCGCGTACGCCCAGTCCCGGAAGGCGACATGAAGCCTGCCCGCCGCCCCGGGGCTGCGGGCGCCCGCCCTGGCGAGGACGTCCATCAGCCGCTCGCCCCGGCCTTCCACCAGGGCATCGGCCGCCGCCAGCCAGCGGCAGGCGGGCTCGCGCCATTCCTCGTGCGAGCGGTACCCGAAGATGTCGGCCCAGCCGGTGACCAGGCGCTCGCGCGCGGCGACGCTGGAGTAGAGGGCCCGGGAGCGGGCGGCGTGGTCGGCGAGCGCGTAGAAGGCGGTGGCGTCCCGCGGCCACTTGCCGGGCTCCAGCCGGTCGAGGAGCAGACGGAACAGCCGGCCGTCGCCTGCGGCGAGGGCGAGCAGGGCATCGAGGGCCGGGTTGTCCTTCGCCGGTTTCTCGCGTCGGGCGAGGTGGTGCAGGCGGACGAGGGCCTGGTCGGGGTGGGTCATGGCCATCGTCTCGAAGCAGACGACCACGAGTGCGCGCCGCCGCACCATCGGTAGGTACGGGTCCTTGGACCAGGTGTAGATCGCCTTTCGGAAAGCACGGCCGTGGCGTTCGTGACGGAGCCCCTCCGCGAGGAGCTGGGCCGCGTCGGGCATGAGTCGGCCCTGGTCACCGTTGTGCTGCGTCCAATGTTCGGCTAGCTCCAACACGTCCTCGGGGCGGTCGGTGCGGAGGCACTGCTCGGCGAAGCGGGGGATCAGCTCGGCGCGCTCGTCGTCGGTGAGCGCACCGCGCTGAACACAGCCCCCGACCCAGTTGCGGAACGAGTCCCGCAGATCAGGGCAGTAGGTCCAGAAGTGGGCGCGGACCGCCTTGTCGTAGTCGGGAGTGAGGAAGCGGACGCGGCCATCGGTCCGCGTTTCGGCCTTGATGGCCTTGAACTGCTCGGTGAGGTCGGTGCGTTCCAGCCGTGGTTGCTCGTCGGGCGGGTGGTTGATGGCCTTCAGCAACTCTTCGGTGGCGTGGAACACCGTGGCCGGGGTGCGTTCATGGAGCATCGCGAGCGAGAGGGAGAGCGCCCGACGCCGTCCGTCCAGCGAGGCGATGAAGGCGGCGACTTCGGGCGTACGGTCGCTGACGAGGGCGAGGGCGCGCGAACACCACTGGGGGAACCCGTCGGGCCGATCGGAGCAGCCGTCCCGTTGTTCCCGGATGGAGCGCGCCAGTTCGGCGATGTCCTGTAAGCGGGTGCGGAGCAGATAGTCGGGTAATTCGGGGACGGTGTTCAGCTCGGAGGGTGAGGGCGTGATGCCGTCGAGCCGCAAGTACCGCATCAGTACGTCCCGGCCGCGCGGCCGCAGGATCTGGACGGTGAACTGCCCGGGGCCGCCTTGCTGGAGGTAGCGGAGGCCGTACGGCAGCACCACCACGAGCCGCGCGTCCTTCTGCCGCACCACGTCCCGGAACGCGGAAAGCTCGCTCTGCACGGCGAGGTAGTGTGTCTCGTCGCTGTTCGAGAGGTCCAGTAGAAGGCGGTCGCCTTCGCCGACCACCGAGGCATCCAGGGCCCGGGAGCCCTCGTCATCGGAGGTGTCGGGGAGCTCGTGGAGACTGCCCGTGCCGCCGGGTGACCGATGCAGCAGCATCAGCGCCGCTGCCCGTCGGCCGCTGCCCGGCTGCCCGTCGAGCAGGACAGTGCTGTGATCGCGAAGCATGTCGCGGGCCTTGCCATACCGTTCGGGTTCGGTGAAGCGCCTGTCGAGCCATTCGCGTTCGTCCTGGGCCACGGCGAGCCGGTCGCGATTTCGCCGGCCCACCCGCGAAGCCGCCTGAAAGTAGAAGTTGTTGAGCTGCTGGCCTTCACCCGTGTTGGTGGGCCCGTGGGCCTGGTTGACGTAAGTTGCGAGGGACTCCAGCATCGGGTCGGTCATCAGCGGTCACCGTCCTCTTCGCGACGGGAGGAGCCGAACTGGTAGCGGATCTCCCCTTGATTGTCGTAGCTGGTTCCGTGGCCGTTGTAATGAGGGTTGTTGACCTGCGACCCGGGGCCCGTGTTGAGCGGACCGTTCGAGTCCTGCACGTACGTGCCGAGCTCACCCTGGAAATTACCGATTCCGCCACGCTGTCCGGTGTTGTTCACGGACGGTCCCGCAGGCTCCTGCGCCTTCTTCTTACGCGCGTCGGGACGCCTGTCCAGCGCGGCCAGCTCCGGTACCCGCCGGACCAGCCGGTCACCGAGCCGGGTGAGGTCGGTAGTGGACGTCCGTTGCGAAAACCGCTCGAACTGGCACTCCGCCAGCCTGGACAGCGACCTCGGCAACCGTCGGGGATCGAGCTGTTCCGTCTTCCGTTCGAGCAGTACCGGTACGACCAGCACCCCGCACTCGAATGCGGTCTCCAGTTCACGGCGCACCCAGTCCGCGGGGTTGTTCAGCGCCCTGCGCCCCCTCCGCTTCGGGTCGGGGACATCGAGCCAGTCCGGGCCGATGAGCGCCAGCAGGACGCTGCTGCGCCGTACCTTGTTGTCGAGCGTCTCGACGTAATTGGAGCCCAACTCGATGGAGCCTCCCGCGAGGAATGCGCTGTCCTCCCCGAACCGCTCTTCCAGCACCCGCTTGAATTCGTACGCGATCGGCTTGGCGCCCATGACGCGGAAATTGATGAATATCTCGTGCATGATGTGCGGTCCTCTCAGAGAGACGAATGGGTCACCAGGCTCGACAGCTCCGGGGCCAGCCCCCGCACCGCCGCATTGCGCGGGTAGCGCCCCAGCACCCGCGCCAGCCGTCGCAGATCCGCCGTGATCGTCGCGGAGCGCACCAGGTCGACGGCGTCGAGGAGGCCGCGCGTCACGGCGCACGCCTGCTCGATCTCGCCGGCTGCGGCGTGGGCGAGAGCCCGCCGCACGCCGTACCGCGACCGGGTGCGCAGCGCGTCGGCGGGGAGGCGGGCGGTCTCCCGGTCGAGGGCCTCGGCGGCGCGGCGCGGGTGGCCGAGTTCGTACAGGCACCAGCCGGTGAACATCGAGACCACGTCGGGCAGGTGGGACGCGCCGATCACCGGCGAGGACGGGTCCGCGGCGTCGAGGGCGAGCAGGTCGCGGGACCGGTCCAGGCTGCGCATGCAGGCGTCGTGATCACCGGCCACGGCGTGGCTCTGGGCGAGGTGCTGCGCCGCCAGGCCGCGGATGCGGGGCGGGGCGGCGCTGGTCAGGGCGTGGTCGGCGAGGCGGATGGCCGTGGCCGTGTCGCCGCGGAAGAGGCTGACGAGCGAGCGGCGCACGAGCGCGTAGACGGCGAGTTCGTTGTCGCCGCCGGCGGTCGCGAGGTCGACGGCCCGGGCGGTCCACCACAGTGCGGAGTCGTCGTTGCCGGACTCCTGGGCCATCCAGCCCGCGTACTCCGCGTACCGGGAGGCGAGCACCAGCAGTTCTCGCCGAGTGGCCGGGCCGGAGCGGGCGGCTTGCTGTTCGAGGCTGTGGGTCTGGGCTATGAGCGGGGGAAGGACGCCGCCGGGGCCCGAGAGCTGGCCGAGTCGGCGGAACTGGTCGAACATCGCCCGGTGGGCGTCGACCAGGGTCGTCGCCCCGGTGTCGGTGGCGATCTGTACGCCGCCGACGCCCATGGCGAGAACCGAGACGGCTCCCGCCGTGAGGACTCGGCGGCGGTTCATCGGGCGGAACGAGCCCGTTCCGTCTTTGCCCAAGCGCATGAGCCACACCTCATCGTCGTGATGTGCGTTGTCGTGGTGCGCGTCGTCGTGACGCGGACCGTTGTGACGCGGGTCGGAACCCGGCCGGCCGGTCATCGCGGGCCGGTCGGGGACCAGGGCGGCGAGCGCGCCCCCGGCCCCGAGCGCGGTGTCGCAGAGCCGTGACAGCTCCGGCGTGGGGCGCTTGAGCCCCCGTTCCACCTTGCTCAGTTGCGCCTTGCTGTAGTGCACCGACTGGCCGAGCCGCTCCAGGGACCACTCCGCGGCCAGGCGCCGTCTGCGCAGCTCCCGCCCGAACTCGTACGGCTGCTCCGGCATTTCACCCTCCGTACTCCACGCGCCGGGCAGGCGTTCGCCGCGAGTAGCGTGCGACAGGCCGACCGGCGGAACAAGGCGAATGGGGACGTTTCCCGTTTCCCGTTCAGATTGCCGTTCGGGGCTTTCCCGTGGGTGGGCGGAGGGAACGCGGCGGGGGAGGGGGCGTGAGGTGCAGGGGGGCGGGCTTGGAGGGGTGTGTCGGTGGGGTCTGCTAAGACTGGAGCTGTGAGCAGCGAGAATGGGCGGCCGGAGGGTGAGCCGGCACGGGCGGACACGCCCTCGGCGGGCGACCCCGCCGGGGGGGAGCAGCTCGCGCTCATTCGGGAGACGGTGCGGGAGGCGAAGAAGCCTCGGGCGAAGCCGCGTACGTGGCGGGGGGCCGCGCTCGCGGCGGACCGGCCGGTGGCCCGGGTGCTGGTGGACAAGGGGCTCATCCATCTCGATCAGTTCTTCGACTACGCGGTGCCCGAGGCGATGGACGCGGAGGCGCGGCCCGGGGCGCGGGTTCGGGTGCGGTTCGGGGCGCGGGTCGCCAAGGGGCGCCGTGAGGGCGGGGAGCTGCACAACGGGTTCATCGTGGAGCGCCGGGCGGAGAGCGACTACCGCGGTCCGCTCGCCCCGATCGCCCAGGTCCTCTCCCCGGAGCCGGTGCTCGGCCCCGAGCTGCTGGCGCTGTGCCGCGCCGTCGCCGACCGTTACGCGGGCACCCTCGCCGATGTCGTCCAGCTCGCCGTGCCGCCCCGCCGCGCCCGCCCCGAGGCCGAGCCCTCGCCCGAGCCGCTGCCCCCGCCGGCCCCGCCCGAGCCCGGTAGCTGGGTCCGCTATCCGACCGGCCCCGCCTACCTCGACGCGCTCCGCCGGGGCGAGCGCCCGCGCGCCGTATGGACCGCGCTCCCCGGCCCGTACTGGCCGCAGGAGCTGGCCCGCGCCGCCGCCGCGGCCCTCGCCTCCGGCCGGGGCGCGCTGATCGTCGTGCCGGACGGGCGCGCCGCCGCCCGCGTGGACGCCGCGCTCACCGGGCTGCTCGGCGCCGGCCGGCACACACTGCTCACCGCCGACGCCGGGCCCGAGGAGCGCTACCGCCGCTGGCTCGCGGTCAGCCGCGGCGGCGTACGGGCGGTGGTCGGCACCCGTGCCGCGATGTTCGCGCCCGTACGCGACCTGGGCCTGGTCGCGATCTGGGACGACGGCGACGCCAGCCACAGCGAACTGCACGCCCCCCAGCCGCACGCCCGCGAGGTGCTGCTGCTGCGCGCCGCGCACGAGAAGGCGGCCTTCCTGCTCGGCGGACACGGCTGCACCGTCGAGGCCGCCCAGCTCGTGGAGACCGGCTGGGCGCTGCCGCTGGCCGCCGACCGCGCCCAGGTGCGCGCCGCCGCCCCCGTGATCCGTACGGTCGGCGACGGCGACCAGGCGCGTGACGAGGCGGCGCGCGCCGCGCGGCTGCCCACCCTCGCCTGGCAGGCGGTGCGAGACGGCCTCAAGAGCGGCCCGGTGCTCGTACAAGTGCCGCGCCGCGGGTACGTACCGAGGCTGGCCTGCGAGCGGTGCCGCGAGCCCGCGCGGTGCGCGCACTGCGCCGGCCCCCTGGAGGCGCGCGGCGGCGACGGCGAACTGCACTGCGGCTGGTGCGGGCGCGAGGCCCGCGACTGGCACTGCGCCGAGTGCGGCGGCTCCCGGCTGCGGGCCCAGATCGTCGGGGCCCGGCGCACCGCCGAGGAGCTGGGCCGGGCGTTTCCCGCCGTGCCCGTACGGACCTCCGGACGCGACCACATCCTGGACACCGTGCCCGACGCGCCCGCCCTCATCGTCTCGACGCCCGGCGCCGAACCCGTCGCCGAAGGGGGCTACGCGGCGGCGCTCCTCCTCGACGGCTGGGCGCTCCTCACCCGCCCCGACCTGCGCGCGGGCGAGGAGGCGCTGCGCCGCTGGCTGGCCGCGGCCGCCCTGGTGCGGGGGCAGGACGCGGGCGGCGGCACGGTGGTCGTCGTCGCCGAGCCCACCCTGCGGCCCGTCCAGGCGCTGGTGCGCTGGGACCCGGCCGGACACGCCGTGCGGGAGCTCGCGGACCGCGCCGAGCTGGGGTTCCCGCCCGTCTCGCGGATGGCCGCCGTGGCCGGCCCGCCGGAGGCCGTCGCCGACCTGATCGAGGTGGCCGAACTCCCCGCCGACGCCGAGGTGCTGGGCCCCGTCGCGCTGCCCGTGACGGAGGCCGGACGGCCGCGCCGTACGGGCGACCCGCCGCCGGGGGAGCGGTGGGAACGGGCGCTGCTGCGGGTGCGCCCCGGCAACGGCGCCGCCCTGGCCGCCGCGCTGAAGACCGCCCACGCGGCCCGGCTGGCGCGGCGCGAGGGAGCCCCGGTCCGTATCAGGATCGATCCGCCGGACATCGGCTGAGGGGCCGTCGGGTGGAGTCCTCCGGAGGGAAGCTCGTCGGCCCGTCGAGGGAGGCGCGTCGGGCGGGAGCCCGTCGGCAAAGGCTCGTCAGCCGGCGCGCGTCGTGGCCGGCACGGCGCTGCCCCGCGGTCCGGCGCGGCCGGGCCTCGGGGCAGAGGGGGAGGTGGAGCGGGCGGATGCGGGGTCAGCCGTTGCGGGGGCCGGGGAAGGCGCTCGGCCGCGGCTCGTCCCGCACCGCCGAGTCACGCATCGACGCGTCCCGCATCGACGGGTCGCGCATGGCCGCGTCGCGCAGGCCGGTTTCCCGAAGGCCCGGTTCCCGCAGCGCCGGAGTCGACTGCCCCGGCATGGCGCGGGCGGCGGGTACGGCGGGGAGCTGGGGGCCGACGGATACGGCCGGCAGCCCGGCCGCGTCCGCCGTACGGCCCTCGCCGCCGCCGGCCGCGTTCTGCGCTCCGGCCCGGCGCGTGCCGTAACGCCGGTGCACCGCCTGCTTGGTGACGCCGAGCGCCGAACCCACCGCGTCCCACGAGAAGCCCAGCGAGCGGTCGAAGTCCACCGCCGCGGTGACGAGCGTCTCGATGCTGTCGCGCAGCTCCTGCGCGAGCCGTACGGTCGGGGCGGGCGCCCGCCCGTACACGACGAAGCCCGCGGACGGGCCGGTGCGCCGCGGGCGGTAGACGTTTCCGAGCTGGGCGGTGAGGGTGCGCAATGCGTCCACCTGTCGGCGGACCCGCTCGATATCCCGCACCAGCAGATGCAGGCTGGCCCGTGCCTGGGCGTCGTGGGTTGCGTGGTCGGCCATGAACAAGCCTCTCGAACCGGCGTGGAATGCGGAATAGGGAAGGTGGAACAAGGTGGAACGCGGACATCAGGGCAGTGAGTCGGCTGGCCATCGGAAGCGAACGAGGGCCGGACCGTGCCGTGGCCCGTTCCGGTCAATCTCTCTTGACCTCAACGCGAGACGTGCCCCGTGGGTCACGTGAGGGGGCGTACGGTCTGCGCGGCGGGGCGCGAAATGCCGCGTACGCCCCCTGGGGGTGTGGCCTGGGCCTGTGGCTTCCGCGCCCACGCCCCCGGGGCCTCGGTCGGCCTCCTCGCTCACGCCCCGGGGCCAGGGTCGGCCCCCTGGCCCCGGCCCCCAGGCTGTGTCCCCCGGCCCTCAGGCTGTGTCCCCCGGCCCTGGGCCCGTACGGCCGTCGCGCCGGGACGAAGGTCAGGAGCTCGTACGGCCCGTGTCCGTCGACTACGGGGCAGGCAGCCGGTCCGGTCCGGAGGCGGTGTCGGGCCTGCGGCCTGCGGCCTGCGGGACGCGGACGCGACGCTGATTCCGGGCCCGCTCGTACGGTCGCGAGCCCCCGCTCCCGCCTCCGGACCCCTGCTCCCTGATCCCCGGCCCCCGCCCGTACGGCCGAGGCCGCACCGCCCCGCGTCCCGCCGGCCGAGGTTCCGCCCCCCACCTCCCGCGCGCCGCTCCTCCGCCGGCCCGCTCTCACCCCGCTCTCACCCCGCTCCAGCCTCCCTCCCCCCTCGCTTCCGCCCGGCCCGAATGCCGCCCGCCCGGCAGGCTCTAGACTGGTCCGCCGTTCCGCTCGGCGCGTTGAGAGGTAGATCGCCACCCATGAGGCTCGTCTTCGCCGGTACCCCCGAGGTCGCAGTGCCCGCCCTCGACGCGCTGCTCGCGTCGGACCGGCACGAGGTCGTCGCCGTCGTCACCCGGCCCGACGCCCCCGCCGGGCGCGGCCGCAGGCTGGTGGCCAGCCCGGTCGCGCAGCGCGCGGAGGAGGAGGGCATCGAGGTGCTCAAGCCCGCCAAGCCGCGCGACGAGGAATTCCTCGCCCGGCTGCGGGAGATCGCCCCCGACTGCTGCCCCGTCGTCGCGTACGGCGCGCTGCTGCCCAAGGCGGCGCTGGAGGTGCCCGCCCACGGCTGGGTCAATCTGCACTTCTCGCTGCTGCCCGCGTGGCGCGGCGCCGCGCCCGTACAGCACGCGGTGCTGGCCGGGGACGAGGTGACGGGCGCGTCGACGTTCCTGATCGAGCAGGGGCTCGACTCCGGGCCGGTGTTCGGGGTGCTCACCGAGGAGATCCGCCCCACCGACACCAGCGGCGACCTGCTGACCCGGCTGGCCTTCGCCGGGTCCGGGCTGCTCGTGGCCACCATGGACGGCATCGAGGACGGCACCCTCGAAGCCGTGCCCCAGCCGGCGGAGGGCGTCACGCTCGCGCCGAAGATCAACGTCGAGGACGCCGAGGTCGACTGGGCCGCGCCCGCGCTCCGCGTCGACCGGGTGGTGCGCGGCTGCGCGCCCGCCCCCGGCGCGTGGACCCGCTTCCGCGGCGAGCGGCTCAAGCTGATGTCCGTGGCCCTGCGCCCGGACCGCGGCGACCTGGCCCCCGGCGAGTTGGCCGCCGCCAAGAACGCCGTGCACGTCGGCACCGGCTCGCACGCCGTCGAGCTGCTGTGGGTCCAGCCCCAGGGCAAGAAGCCGATGAAGGCCGCCGACTGGGCGCGCGGCGTCCGGATCGCCGAGGGCGAGCGGCTCGGCGTCGCGTAAGGCGCGGGGCGTAGCCTTGAGCCCATCGTCATCCCAGCTCCGGAGCACCTTTCGTGAACGATCAGGCCCCCCGCCGCCGGCCCGCCAGGCCCGCGAAACCCCACCGCCGCCCCAAGAAGGACCCCGTGCGGATCCTCGCCTTCGAGGTGCTGCGCGCCGTGGACGAGCGGGACGCCTACGCGAACCTGGTGCTGCCGCCGCTGCTGCGCAAGGCCCGTGAGAAGGCCGCCGCGGGCAAGGACGGCGGGGCCAGCCAGGACGGCGGAACGGGCAAGAACGCGACGGGCGGGAACGGCGGAACGGGCAAGGACGGCGGCCCGGGGTTCGACGCGCGGGACGCGGCGCTGGCCACCGAGCTGGTCTACGGGACGCTGCGCCGCCAGGGCACGTACGACGCGATCATCGCGGCCTGCGTGGACCGGCCGCTGCGCGAGGTGGACCCGCCGGTCCTCGACGTGCTGGGGCTGGGCGCGCACCAACTCCTCGGCACCCGCATCCCCAGCCACGCGGCGGTCTCCGCCACCGTGGAACTGGCCCGCGTCGTCCTCGGCGACGGCCGCGCGAAGTTCGTCAACGCCGTGCTCCGCAAGATCGCCGCCGATGACCTCGACGGCTGGCTGGAGAAGGTCGCGCCGCCCTACGACGCGGACCCCGAGGACCACTTGGCCGTCGTCCACTCCCACCCGCGCTGGGTCGTCTCCGCGCTGTGGGACGCCCTCGGCGGCGGCCGGGCCGGCATCGAGGACCTTCTCGAAGCGGACAACGAACGGCCCGAGGTGACGCTCGTGGCCCGCCCCGGCCGCACCACCGTCGACGAGTTGATGCACGCGGTGGGCGAGGACTCCGGGCTGCCCGGCCGCTGGTCGCCGTATGCCGTGCGGCTCGCCGAGGGCGGCGAGCCCGGCGCCCTCGACGCGGTCCGCGAGAGCCGGGCCGGCGTACAGGACGAGGGCAGCCAACTGGTCGCGATCGCCCTGGCCAACGCCCCGCTGGACGGCCCCGACCAGCGGTGGCTCGACGGCTGCGCGGGCCCCGGCGGCAAGGCCGCGCTGCTCGGGGCGCTCGCCGCCGAGCGCGGCGCGGCGCTGCTCGCCGCCGAGAAGCAGCCGCACCGCGCCCGCCTCGTCGACCGGGCGCTGGCCGGCAACCCCGGCCCGTACCAGGTCATCGCGGCGGACGGCACCCGCCCGCCCTGGCGCGAGGGCGTCTTCGACCGCGTCCTCGTCGATGTGCCCTGCACCGGCCTCGGCGCGCTGCGCCGCCGCCCCGAAGCCCGCTGGCGACGCCGGCCCGAGGACCTGGACGGCTTCGCCCCGCTCCAGCGCGGGCTGCTGCGCGAGGCCCTGCGCTCCGTGCGCGTCGGCGGCGTCGTCGGCTACGCGACCTGCTCCCCGCACCTGGCCGAGACGCGCGCCGTCGTCGACGACGTCCTCAAGGGCCGCGGCGGCCCCGCCCCCACCGCCGAACTGATCGACGCCCGCCCCCTGATGCCGGGCGTCCCCGCCCTCGGCGACGGCCCGGACGTACAACTCTGGCCGCACCTGCACGGTACGGATGCCATGTACTTGGCGTTGCTGCGGCGTACGGCCTGACGGACCCGGCCGGCCGCTGACGGACTCGGCCTGCCGCGTGACGGACCCGGCCGGCCGCGCTGCGGCGTACGGACGACTGACGGAGCTCCGGCTGTGCCGCGGCGTACGGCCTGACGGGTTCGTCTGTGCGGCGGCATACGAACGGACGGATGCGCCGCTTCTACGGTGCACGGCCTGACGGATGCGGCGAGTCCGCGGCGTACGGCCTGACGGAGGCGGCGAGTCCGCGGCGTACGGCCTGAACTACGACCGGGCGACCGCCTGAGCGGGGACGGCTCCTCCGGTCGAGGTCCGCCGAGTTGACCTTCGAGCTGGTTGAACGCCCACCATCGGTCTCATGGACGACGAGGACGAGAACCACGGGACCGGGCCGTTGCTGAGTATTGGGGCCTTCGCTCGGTGGGTGGGGCTGGCGCCCAGCGCGCTGCGGTTCTATGACGACTGCGATGTGCTGCGGCCGGCTCGGGTGGACGAGGCCACCGGGTATCGCTATTACGACCGCGCCCAGCGGTCGCGGGCGGTCGCGTTGCGGAGGCTGCGGGCGGCCGGGCTGCCGTTGGGCGAGGTGGGGGTGGTGCTGGACGGGGAGCCCGAGGAGGCGCGGCGGGTGCTGCACGCGCATCTGCTGCGGACCCGGGACCTGGCCGAGACCGCGCGGGCGGCCGTCGAGGAGGCGTTGGGCGCGCTGCCGGGCGGCGGCGGGCGGGCGGTGGCCGTCGTCGGCGGGCCCGAACTCGCGAGCGCGCTGCGGCAGGTCGCGCCGGCGGTGGCGCGCGGCGCGGCCCGCGAGGAGTTCCCGGTCCTCGGCAACGTACTCATCGAACTCGACGGCCAGGAAGTGCGGCTGGTGGCCACCGACCGCTACCGCCTCGCCGTCCGCGTCCTGCCGGGGCGCTCGATGGCGGGCGGGCCCGGCCGGGCGCTGGTCGACGCCGACCTGCTGGCGGACCTCGGCGACTGGGCGCTGCGCGGTACGGACGTACGTATCGAGGTCGAGGTCGGGGGCGAGGAAGGCGTCGACGGCGGGAGGGCCGTGCTGTGCGCCGACGACGGACCGCGGCGTGCCCTGACGGGAGGCCGGGGCACGTTCCCCTCGTACCGCACGATGCTCGACGCGCTCGCGCCCGTACGGACCAGGGTGGTCACCGACCGGGGCGCGCTGCGGGCGGCCCTCGGCGGGTGGCACGGCGAGGGCGCGGTACGCCTCCGGGCCCGGGAGCGGGAACTCGCCCTCGGCCGGGGCGACTCGGAGCCCGCGGTTCTGCCCGCCGTCCGTACGGGGCCGCCGCAGGATCTCGCCTTCGACCCCGCCGTACTGCTGCCGGCCCTGGAGGCGAGCGTCGGCCCCGACGTCCTGCTGGAGATCGCCTCCGCCGCCGAACCGGTCGTCGTCCGCTCCGCCGACCAGGGCAGCTTCACCACCCTGGTCATGCCGGTCCACGGCCACCCTTCAAACGTATGAGGAGAGCGAAATCGTGATGGACCCCGACAATCCCGTCGTGCGGCTCTGCGTCCAGGGCATGGAGGCCGAGACCCGCGGCGCCGACGCCGACGCGCGCCGGCTGTTCGTACGCGCCTGGGAGACGGCCGCCGACGACTACGAGGCGTGCGTCGCGGCCCACTACGTGGCGCGGCACCAGTCCACCGCGCGGGCGACGCTAAACTGGAACGCCGAGTGCCTGCGCCGCGCGGAACTGGTGGCCGACGAGCGGGTGCGGGGTTTCTTCCCCTCGCTGCACCTGAACATGGCGCGGGCGCACCAGGAACTGGGTGACCGGGAGAGCGCCCGTGAGCACTTCCGACTGGCCGCCCGGCATCTCGCGGACGCGCCGCCGGGGCCGTACGGGGACTGGGGCCGCTACGCGGTCGCCGAGGGGCTGCGGGCGACGGGCGGCGTGAAGGGGGCGTACGGGGGTGGCGCGTGCGACGGGCACGATGGGTGCGGTGGGTGCGGTGGGTGTGATGCGTGCGACGGACGATACGGACGTGACGAGTGCGATGGGCGTGACGCGCGGTTGCGGGCGCTGGTGGTCGCGCTGTGCGACCGTGCGGATCTCGTCTCGCTGGCCCTGGTGCTGCCCGCCTTCGTGGGCGACCTCGGCACGGACGACGACCGCCTGCGGCTGCTGACCGCACTCGGCATGCTGCACGCGGGGCGGCGGCTGCCCGCCGCGGAGCAGGCATCCCTCGGCGAGATCATCGCCTCCCTCCGGGCGCGGGAGGAGCCGGCGACCGTGTGATGTGGGCGCACCGTGTGATGTGGGCGCGCCGTGCGATGTGGTCACGCCGGGTGCCAGGTGCCGGGTGCCGGATGCCGTACGCCGGACGCCGGCGCGGCGGCTCGGGCGCGGCACCCGCGCGGCAAGCGGCCCGCCGGAACGGCGGGGCAGCCCCGAATCCGAGGCGATATGTGCGGCTCGGTCGCGGAATGCCTGCCTCCGGAGTCGGGGGCGGGCCGCGGGCATGGCAGGCTTGGGGCATGGCCGTGCAGATCAACCCCAGCATCCTGTCCGCGGACTTCTCCCGACTCGCCGACGAGGCGCGTCGCGTAGGGGGCCCCGGCGGCGCCGACTGGCTCCACGTGGACGTCATGGACAACCACTTCGTGCCGAACCTCACGCTCGGCGTGCCGGTCGTCGAGTCGCTGAGCCGCGCCGCGGACACCCCGCTGGACTGCCATCTGATGATCGAGGAGCCGGACCGCTGGGCGCCCGCGTACGTCGAGGCCGGCGCCGGTTCTGTCACCTTCCACGCGGAGGCCGCCGCCGCGCCCGTACGGCTTGCCCGCGAGATCCGGGCCAAGGGGGCGCGGGCGTCCATGGCGCTCAAGCCCGCCACGCCCATCGAGCCGTACGAGGACCTGCTTCCCGAACTGGACATGCTGCTGGTCATGACGGTCGAGCCGGGCTTCGGCGGCCAGGCGTTCCTCGACATCATGCTGCCCAAGATCCGCCGCACCCGGCAGTTGATCGCCAAGCATGGGCTGGAGCTGTGGCTCCAGGTCGACGGCGGGGTGTCGGCGACGACCATCGAGCGGTGCGCCGAGGCCGGCGCGGACGTCTTCGTCGCGGGCTCCGCGGTGTACGGCGCCGCGGACCCCGCGGAGGCCGTGCGCTCCCTGCGCTCGATGGCCGAGGAGAGCACCGGCCGGGCGGGCTGGTCGTGCGACCACTGAGCCACGGGGAAGTGAACTCGAAGGTCAGGGCCTGAGCCGGGCCCGCACCATCTGACAGGATGACGGTGGTGCCCGTGCCGCGGGCCCATCAGCCGCACACAGAGCTTGAACTCACGGCTTGAATCCGTAGCGCCGACTCGTAGGGTGAATTCGTCGCTTGGGCCAAGACTTGAGCCAAGCCTTGAAGCAAGTCTTTGAGCAAGCCTTGAACTAAGTCTTGAACCAAGTCGTGAACTGAGCAGTGCACCAAGCAGTGAACTAAGTGAGGAGACCGCGGTGTCGACGGGCCGTTCAGCCACGCGGATGGGACCCGCCGAACTGGTTCAAGCGGCGGCGATGGCCCGCCGCTTCTACCTGGAGGGCAAGTCCAAGATCCAGATCGCCGAGGAGTTCGGCGTCAGTCGCTTCAAGGTCGCGCGCGTCCTGGAGACGGCGCTCGAAAACGACCTCGTGCGGATCGAGATCAGGGTGCCCGCGGAGCTCGACGCGGAGCGTTCCGACGCGCTCCGGGCCCGCTACGGCCTGCGCCACGCCGTCGTCGTGGAGTCCCCGGCCGACGCCAGCGACGACGCGCCCGACCCGGAGAACCTCGGCGAGGTCGCCGCCGACCTGCTCGGCGAGCTCGTCGCCGAGGGCGATGTGCTCGGCCTCGCCTGGGGCCGCTCCACCATCCACATGGCCGCCGCCCTGCACCGCCTGCCGCCGTGCACCGTCGTCCAGCTCACCGGCGTGTACGACGCCGGCACCGCCGAGCGCGGCTCCGTCGAGGCCGTACGGCGGGCCGCCCAGGTCTCCGGCGGCGAGGCCCACCCCATCTACGCGCCGATGCTGCTGCCCGACTCGGCCACCGCCGCCGCGCTGCGCAACCAGACCGGCATCGCCCGCGCCTTCGAGTACTTCGACAAGGTCACGGTCGCCGCCGTCTCCATCGGCTCCTGGGAGCCCGGCATCTCCACCGTGTACGACATGCTCACCCCCGAGGAGCGGGCGCGCTACGCCTCCTTCGGCGTCGCCGCCGAGATGTCCGCCCACCTCTTCGACGCCGACGGCCGCCGCGTCGGCCGGGACCTCGGGGAGCGCTGCATCACCGTCGAGGCCGACCGGCTGCGGCGCATACCGGAAGTCGTCGCCATCGCCGGCGGCTCCCGCAAGGCCGCCGCCATCGGCGCCGTACTCCGCTCCGGGCTCGTGACCAGCCTCGTCACGGACACCGCCGCCGCCGACTACCTGCTCCTGGAGACGGGCCCCGGCCCGCGCCCCGCCCTGGACCGGGCGGACCCGGACGGCGCGTAGCGGCTCTCGTCACGGCGCTGCCGGGGCGGCCCGGCAGCGGCCCCGCCCGTGCCGGACGGCCTGCCGCCGGGCTACGGGCGGTGTCCAACTGGCCCGCGTCGGCCCGGGCGGTGCCGGCCCGGGCTGGCGCCGGACGGGACGGTTTCGCACGGGCGGTGCCGGACAGGGCGGTTCCGCACGCGACGTAGAGATACGGGGCGCCGGATCGCTCGTAGGGCTACGGACGGTGTGCCGGCCGCGGTCAGCGCCGGATCGGCCCGCACGCGCGTAGCGGTACGGGCGTAGTGGTACGGACGTAGCGGCACACGCACAGCAGCAGGGGCGGCATCGGCCCAGCCCAGTCCAGCCCCGGCTCGCTGACGTCGGCGCCTCAGCGGGCCGCTGGTTTGCGGGTTTCCGGGTGGAGGCCGTGGAGGGCCGGGTGGCCGCGGTAGGGGGTGAGTCCGGCGCGCATCGACTGGACCGCGCTGCTCACCGTGTGGGAGCGCAGCCCGTCGCCGACCCGCAGGAACTCCCGCCAGGTGGCGCACGCCTCCTCCAACTGGCCCGTTTCCAGCAGGATCTCCCCCTGCCGGGCCAGGGTCAGCGCGATCCCCCGGCGGTCCGTGGGGGCGCGGTGGCGCAGCGAGCGCTCCAGGGCGCGGTACGCCGCCGTGAGCTGCCCCAGGCGGTACAGCGTCTCGGCGGTCTGGAACGCCAGCGCCGCGGGCGGGTAGTGCGCGAAGGGGCCGCCGTCCGGCGGCGGCCGGTCGCCGGGGCGCTCCCAGGAGCGCTCCCCGGACCGTTCGGCGGCCGTGAGCGCCGTCAGGGCCGCCTGCTTCTCGCCGGTGGCCGCGCGGGTCAGCGCCAACTGCGCCAGGGTGAACGCCCGTACCGCGTGCGGGGCGTGCGCGGGCAGCGCCTCGACCGCCGCCTCCACGCAGTGCAGCGCGGTGCGGTGGTGCCCCAGGGCCAGGGACTGAGCGCCTATCGCGCGCAGCGCGACGGCCCAAGTGGCCCGGTCCCGGGTCTGGTTGGCCAGCTCCATGGCGAGGCGCAGATACCGCTGCGCCAGGCCGTGCCCCGCCATGTCGGCGTGCATCCGCGCCAGTACGAACGCCAGCCGGGCGGTCTCCGTGCGCAGCGTGTCCCGCACGTCGCGCGGTCCGGGCGCGCGCAGCCAGGGTACGGCCGTGTCGGCGATGCAGGCCGCCAGCGCCACCCGGGCGTGCGCGCCGCCGTGCGCGCCCATCGAGGACGCGAAGAACCGCACCGCGCCGCGCAACACCGTGACCTCGCTCTGGCCGACGCGCAGCCGCTCGGCGGTGAGCGGTCCCGGCGGGGCCCCCTCCGGCTCGGTCCAGGCCGGCACGTGCGAGATGGCCGCCCGGAACGGGCGCAGCAGCAGCGGCGCCCGGGTCACGGGGTCCGTGTCCTGCCGGCTCAGCACGGCCAGGGCGTTGAGGGTGCCGCCGGTCCGGCCGGCCCCGGAGTGCCGGGGGGCAGCCGGCGGTTCCTGGGGGCGCCGGGGCCGCTGGGACGAGGGGGGAGGCTGGGCAGGCGGCTCCTCGAACCCGGCGGCGCTCACCGTCATCGCCCGCCCCGTCCTGCGCGTCAGCGCCTCGACGATGAGCTGCGGCACGGGGGCGTTCGGCCGGGTGCCGGCCAGCCAGTGCGATACGGAACTGCGGTCGTACGCGAGGCTCAGACCGATCTCCGAGCCGACTGAATTGACCGCCCGGGCGAATGCCTCATGGGTCCATCCGGCCTCGCGCAGCAGCGCGCGCAATCGTTCATTGGGGCACCGTCGTTCGGCCATCATGCCTCCGGTAAACCGCAAATCATCATTACGGGCCGACTGCCGGGCGGGGGAGGCCGGAGACGATGCGCACGCGCGGTCCGACCGTGGCGGCGGGGCAGCTCACCCCATTCATCTCATAGCGGTGACCGGGCGGGAAAGGGCGCATTGGGCAGGGCGCGGAGTCATATTCCGCCGAGCCGGGCTTTCAACACTTTCAACACATGATGGTGTGTGGTTCGGCCTCATGGATTGACGATTGCGGGTAGTTCTTGGTCCATGCCGACCCATACAGACCCATGCAGATCCATGGCTCTCATCATGAATTCGGATCGATGACGAAACCATCAGAGTTCTTGGAGATCACATGACACCCCGGCCCGCCCGCCGACGACCCGTCAGGAAGGCGCTGTCGAGGCTCTGGGCGGCGGCGGTCCTCACCCGCGGCGAGGAACCCGGCCGGCAGTCCGAGATCGCCTGCTCCGGCACGTACGGGGACGGCCCCGGGGAACCGCTGCGCCTCGTCCTGCTCGGCGACTCGGCCGCGCTGTCCATCGGCGTCGAACGCCGACCCGAGACGGTCGGAGCGGTCCTGGCCACCGCGCTCTCCAAGAGCGCCGCACGCCGCGTCGAACTCCGGGTGCTGGCCCGCTTCGGGGCGCTCAGCAGCTCCTTGAGCCGCCAGGTGGACCGGATGATGCTCGCCCACCCCGGCGTCGCCGTCGTCGCCATCGGCACCAGCGACGTGCTCGCGCCCGTACGGACCCGGACCGCCGCCCGCCACCTGGAGGCCGAGCTGCGGCGGCTCACCGAGGCGGGCTGGTCCGTGACGATCGCGACCGTGCCGTACGTGCGCCAGCAGCCCGCCGTACGGCGCTGGGCCCGCTCGCTCACGGCCCGCCGCAGCCGCCGCCTCGCCCGCGCCCAGACCCACGCCGCGCTGCGCTGCGGGGCCCAGTCGGTCTCGCTCTTCGACCACCACCTCGACCTCGGCGCCGAACCCGGACGGGACCTGCTGTGCGCCGACGGCCTGCACCCCTCCGCGCAGGGCTACGCGCTCCACCTGCGGCGCCTGGTCCCCGCCATCCAGGCCACCGCGCGACCGGCCGCCGAACCCGGACGGCCGCGGCCGCCGGAACACCGGGCCATGCCGGAGCCCCGGCGGTCGGCGGACGGGCCGGTGGGCCCGGGCGGCCCCTGGCCGCACGGCCGCGAGGTCCCCCTCCGCACCGCCGCCGCCGCGGCCGTCATCATCCCCGGCCTCCAGTGCGCGCCGGGCCGCCCCGGCCGGGCGGTCGTGCGCCTGACGGACTTTCCGCTGCCATTGGGGCCGTAAGGGCCGCGCCTTCCGCGGACGCCGGCCCTCGGGCGTTGGCCTTCGACGGCCGAGGGCCGGTACGCGGCGCTGCCGCCGTGCCGTCGGGCTCGCCCAGGTACGTCGCGGTGCCGTCGGGCTCGCCCCGGGGCTGTCGGTCTCGCGCGAGCGGGGGAGGCCCTGGGGCGAGAGCCCTTGGCCTGAGCGCCGGCCGAAAGCCGCGGGAAACGCGCGGGGCCGGGCTCGCCACCAGGCGCTGCCCCGGTGGCCGGCGCCTCGGCGGCGTCAGCCGCACTCCCGGCCGATGCCCATGGTCACGTGGTCGCCGCGGACATCGTCGGCGCTCAGCGCGGTGCCGACGGCGCGTACGTCGGTCAGCGTCACGTACGGAACGGGCACCGGCGGCAGCACGCGGGTGGAGAACGCCACCGGGAGCAGGCCGAAGACGCGTCCGGTGAGCCATTCGGCGCGCAGCCGCACCGTGCCGCGGATCGTCAACCGCCGCGCCGAGGTGCACAGTTCGCGGTCGCCGCCGTAGGACACCACCGGCTCGTCGAGGACGACGGACGAGGCCCGGCACACGCCGTGGGCGAGGGGCAGCAGCGGGCACAGCAGGCCGGTCACCGTCATGGTCCGCGCGGTGAGCGAGACCGGCCCGCCGCGCGGAGGCCCGGCCGGGCGGCGGCCCCCGGTCAGACACTCCGCCAACGCCGCCGCGGCCGCCCGCGCCGACTCCGGCGCCGCCGAACGGGGCAGCGCGGCCCGCCGGCAGCGCTCGTTGTCCGAGGCGGGTGCGGCGTCCGCCGAGGCGGGCGCGGCGGCGGACTGCGTTGCCGGTGCCGGTGCCGGTGCCGGCGCTGGCGCCGGTGCCGATGCGCGGGCGTCCGGCGGGGGAGCGGCCGGCCAGGCCGGCGCGGCCGTCCCCAGGGAGGTCTGGACCAGCACCGCGAGGGCCGTCCAGCGCGTCGCCGCGCGAGTCACCGCGCCGTCGCGGAGTCGTCGGACCCGGGCGGGGGCGCCGACGCGTCCACGGGCGCGGTCGCGGCCTCGCGTACGGGCGCCGACTCCTCCTGTACGGGCACGTGCGCGGCCTCGGGTTCGAGCGCGGCGATGTGTCCGTGCTCGGGCGCGGCCTCCTGTACGGGCACGGGCACGGGCCCGGTTCCGTGTACGGCGCCGGGCGCGGGGCCGCGCCCGGGCTCGGGTGCGGCTCTCTGTGCGGGTGCGGGTGCGGGTGCGGGCGCGGGCGCGGAGTCCCGTACGGTCGCGGGCTCGGCCGCTGACGCCCGTGCGTCCTCGGCCCCGGCCGCTGGGACGCGTACGGCTTCGGCCCCGCCCGCTGATGCCCGTACGACCTCTGGTTCGGCCGCTGACGCCCGTACGGCCCCTGGTTCCGCCTCGGTCTCGGCCCCGGCCGCCGGGGACCGTGCGGGTCGCGGGCCGGGCGCCGGCAGCCGCAGGGGCTCGGGTTCGGGGGCGGGGCGCCAGGCCACGGCGAACGCGCCGCCCAGGACGGCGAGCACCATGCCGACGAGGAAGCCTCCGAGGTTGGCCATGGGGCAGGAGACCAGCCCCAGGACGATGGCCGCCACGCCGCAGGCCGGGGCCCGGCGGGGGCGCAGCAGGAGGAGGACGGCGCACCCGAGGAGACCGCAGGAGAGGAGGACGGCGGAGGTTCCGCCGACGCCCTGGAGGCCGAGCAGTTCGGGGCGGCGCAGTGGGAAGTAGGCCAGTTCGACGCCGGCCGCCGCCATCAGCGCGGCGGCCGAGAGCGGACGCTCCCGCAGCCCGCGACGGCCGCTCTGCGGGCCGCTCTCGGGGCCGGTGGAGGGGCCGCTCTCGGCGCCGGGCACGGCGTTGGTCACGGCGTTGGTCACGGCTCGCGGGGAGCCGTCCCCGGACGTGTTCACAGACATGAGCGATCACCTGGGCTGATGGCCATGCTGGCGCCCTTGAGGCTGAAGGTGCCGGCGGTCAGCGACCACGCGCGCAGCCGCATCCGGTCGATGTCGAGGGTGCGGGCCTGCTGTCCGTACGTGCCGCGGTCCCCGCGCACCCCCTCGACCGCGTCCAGCGACCCGGCGTCCCGGCCCATCTGCACCCGCCCGAACCGCAGGTCGCCGTCCAGCCGCTTGAGGTCGATGACCAGGTTCTCGGCCTTGACGGGGTGCTCCTCGCCGGACCGGATGGTCAGCGTCACGCTGCCGAACGGGGTGTGCGCCACCGACGACTGGCACAGGTGCGAGATCCGCGCGCGGCCGATGCCCGCCACCGCCACGGGGCGGCGCTTGCCGGCGGCGTCGGTGGCGAAGGAGGCGAACTGCACGGCGTCCTTGCCGGCCAGGTGCGCGGCGGCGACCTGGAAGGTGCTGCCCGACACGGCGAAGGTGACCGGGACCGCCGAGGCGGTCGTCGCCCAGACGCTTCCCGCCGCCAGCGCCAGCGCCAGCGGCGCGGCGAGCGCGAGCCGCCGCCAGTCCGTACGCCCCCGCCGCCGGCCGGCCGCCCCGCCGCCCGTGATTCCCCCCGCGCCCCCCATAGCGCCCATCCCGCTCCCGCCCGCTGTTCTTTCCCCGGCCCCCGCTCCGTACCCGGCGGTGCCGCCGGGCTCTTGAGAGGTCATGCGTTCCTCCGCGGTCGATATGGCCACCGTCGTTATGGCCGTGGCAGTGGCGATAACCGAGAGGCGAGGGCGTAGGACACGTGGGCGGGGAGTTTCGGTGCTATATCCAGCCGATCGGGCCATAAAGCGGGACGTGATACATCGGCTGGGAAAGCCTGGGAACGCCGGCCGGGAAACATCAGCCGGAACGCCGGGGCCGTCAGGTGTTCCTACAAGCGGGACCGCCCGCGATCGGACGATCGTATTGCGTGTGAAGGGGGCAAGTACCCTGGTGGCATGCGATTCCTTAACCCGCGGACCGGCGCCGTGGAGAGCGATTCCTCCGTGCCGTACGACCTGACGTACGACGACGTGTTCATGGTCCCGCGGCACTCCGCGGTCGGCTCCCGGCAGGGCGTGGACCTGTCCTCGCCGGACGGCACGGGCACGACCATTCCGCTGGTGGTCGCCAATATGACGGCCATCGCGGGCCGCCGGATGGCGGAGACGGTCGCCCGCCGCGGCGGGCTCGTGGTGATCCCGCAGGACATCCCGATCGACGTCGTCACCGAGGTCATCGGCTGGGTCAAGACCCGCCACCACGTGCTGGACACCCCGATCGTCCTCGCGCCCTCCCAGACCGTCGCCGACGCGCTGGCCCTGCTCTCGAAGCGGGCGCACGGCGCGGGCGTCGTCGTGGACGGCGACCGCAAGCCGGTCGGCGTGGTCACCGAGACCGACCTGACCGGCGTGGACCGGTTCACCCAGGTCTCCGAGGTGATGTCCAGGGAGCTGCTGCTCCTCGACGCCGGGATAGCGCCGCGCGAGGCGTTCAACCGGCTCGACGCCGCCCACCGCAAGCTCGCCCCCGCCGTCGACGCGGACGGCCGGCTCGCCGGCATCCTCACCCGCAAGGGCGCGCTGCGCGCGACGCTCTACACCCCGGCCCTCGACGCCGACGGCAAGCTGCGCGTCGCCGCCGCCGTCGGCATCAACGGCGATGTGGCGGGCAAGGCCAAGGCGCTGCTCGCGGCCGGCGCGGACACCATCGTCGTCGACACCGCGCACGGCCACCAGGACTCGATGATCAACGCGATCAAGGCCGTGCGGGCGCTCGACCCCCAGGTGCCGATCGTCGCGGGCAACATCGTCGCCGCCGAGGGCGTGCGCGACCTCATCGAGGCCGGCGCGGACATCATCAAGGTGGGCGTGGGCCCCGGCGCCATGTGCACCACCCGCATGATGACGGGCGTGGGCCGCCCGCAGTTCTCCGCCGTCCTGGAGTGCGCCAAGGAGGCGCGCAAGTACGGCAAGCACGTCTGGGCGGACGGCGGCGTGCGCCACCCGCGCGACGTCGCCATGGCGCTGGCCGCCGGCGCCTCGAACGTCATGATCGGCTCCTGGTTCGCCGGTACGTACGAGTCGCCGGGCGACCTCCAGCAGACCGCCGACGGCCGGCTCTACAAGGAGAGCTTCGGGATGGCCTCGGCGCGCGCCGTGCGCAACCGCACCAGCGAGGAGTCCGCGTACGACCGGGCCCGCAAGGGGCTGTTCGAGGAGGGCATCTCCACCTCGCGGATGTTCCTGGACCCGGCCCGGCCCGGCGTCGAGGACCTGATCGACTCGATCATCGCGGGCGTCCGCAGCTCCTGCACGTACGCCGGGGCGGACTCGCTGGCCGAGTTCCAGGAGCGGGCTGTCGTCGGCGTCCAGAGCGCCGCGGGTTACGCCGAGGGCAAGCCGCTGCACGCGAGCTGGAGCTGAGCCCCCCGGCCTCGTACCGTACGGGCACCGGCCACGGGCCCGGCCACCGCGATCAGTGCGGCGGCCGGGCCCTCGCCGTATGACCCGGCGGCGCCCGTAGGGGATTCGCGGTCCCTCCCGACCCGTGATTCGCCTCCACCCGAATCCCTTCCCGCCCTCCGGGCCCCGTGTTGAGCTGTCCCGCATGAGCGAATATCAGCGCGCGGGAAGCGCGGGAGCGGGGCCGGGAGCGATCACGCCGGACGGCTGCGCCGTCGAGATGTACGCCCGTATGGAGGCCGACGGCGAGCAGCACATCGTCGCGGGCGCGATGCGGGCCGGGGCCAGGACCATCCTGGAGCTGGGGGCGGGCGCGGGCCGGGTGACGCACGCCCTGCTGGACCTCGGCTTCGAGGTGGTCGCCGTCGACGAGTCGCCCGAGATGCTGGCCGAGATCCGCGGCGCGCGCACCGTGCGCGCCACGATCGAGGGGCTCGACCTCGGCGAGCGGTTCGACGCGGTGCTGCTCGCCTCCTATCTCATCAACACCGCCGAGCCCGCGGTCCGCGCGGAGCTGCTGCGCACCTGCCGCCGCCATGTGAAGGACGACGGCTGCGTGCTGATCCAGCGCGAGGGCGCGGGCTGGAACGACCCCGCGAACGTGCCCCGCGAGCACCGGCGCGGCCCGCTGCTGATCAGGGTGGCCGCCGCCGAACCCCTCGGGGCGGGCGTCACGTCCGTACGCATGGAGTACGAGTTCGAGGGGCGCCGCTGGAGCCAGACGCACACCTCGCACGAACTGGACGAGGCGGCGGTCGAGAAGGCCCTGGCCGAGGCCGGGCTGCGGCTCGACGCCCATCTCACCGACGACCGGACCTGGCTGCGGGCGGTGCCGGCAGCCACTGGCTGACCGCTGGGATGCACCGGCTGACCTCCGTGCCGTACCGGCTGGCCGCCGGATCGCACCAGGGGTCGATCGCCGGCTCGTACCAGGAGGCGACCGTCGGGATGTACCGATTGATCACCTGAGGTGCAACGTTTCCTCATTCGACCGCCCCCTGCGCAACGATCGTGCGCCGGTGCGCAAGAATGATGCATTACGGGCGTACGTACCCAGCTCGTAGGGTCGTGCGCTGTACGTGGAGTGGCGGGGACCGCCTGCTCGGCGGTCCCTCGGCTACGGGTTGTACGCGCCTTTCGCGCGCCCGCGCCCGGGCCTCCCGCTGCCGGTCGCCGCCCGACCGGCAGCGATGAAGGAGCCACCCCAGTGTTGGAGCACGGCGCAGCGCCCCCGGCCGCGGACCCCGGGCGGCGGCCCCCGCGGCCGTCCGCCGGCCCCCTTCGCCGCGTGCTGCGGCGCAAGCCCGTCGAGCTGCTGGTCGCCGAGAGCGGGCAGGGCGAGGGCGGCTCGCTGCGGCGCTCCCTGGGCATGTGGCAGCTCACGATGATCAGCATCGGGGCGACGCTGGGCACCGGCATCTTCGTCGTGCTCGGCGAGGCGGTGCCCAAGGCCGGGCCCGCCGTGATGATCTCCTTCGTGCTGGCCGGGGTCACCGCGCTGTTCTCCGCCCTGTCCTACGCCGAACTGGCGGGCACCATCCCGGTCTCCGGCTCCTCGTACTCGTACACCTACGCCACCCTCGGCGAACTCGTCGCCTGGGTCTGCGGCTGGTGCCTGATCCTGGAGTACGGGGTCTCCGTCGCGGCCGTCGCCGTCGGCTGGGGCCAGTACCTCAACGAACTCCTCGACGGCACGGTCGGCGTCACCATCCCCGCCGCGCTCGCGAGTCCGCCCGGCGACGGCGGCGTCTTCAACCTGCCCGCGCTGCTCGTGGTGGCGCTGTGCATGGCCTTCCTGCTCGGCGGCGCCCGCGAGAGCGCCCGCGCCAACGCCATCATGGTCGGCGTGAAGATCGTCGCGCTGCTGCTCTTCTGCGCCGTCGCCTTCACCGGCATCCGCGCCGGCAACTACGCGCCGTTCCTGCCGCTCGGCCTCGGCGGCGTCAGCGCCGCCGGAGCCACCCTCTTCTTCTCCTACATCGGCTTCGACGCCGCCTCCACCGCGGGCGAGGAGGCCAAGGACGCCAAGCGCGACCTGCCGCGCGCGATCATGCTGTCGCTGCTGATCGTCACCGCCCTGTACGTGCTCGTCGCGGCCGTCGCCGTGGGGGCCATGCCCTGGCGGTCGTTCAAGGGCTCCGAGGCCGCCCTCGCCAGGATCATGGAGGACGTCACGGGGCAGAGCTTCTGGGCCGTGCTGCTCGCGGCCGGCGCGGTCATCGCCATCGCCAGCGTCGTGCTGACCGTGCTCTACGGCCAGACCCGCATCCTCTTCGCGATGGCCCGCGACGGGCTCGTGCCGAAGGTCTTCGGCACGGTCCACGCGCGCACCGGCGTCCCCCGCGCCAACACCGTCCTCGTCTCCCTCTTCTGCGGCGTCCTGGCCGCCGCGATCCCGCTCGGCCAGCTCGCCGACGCCACCAGCATCGGCACGCTCTTCGCGTTCGCGCTGGTCAACGTGGCCGTCATCGTGCTGCGCCGGACCCGTCCCGAGATGCACCGCACCTTCCGGGTGCCGCTCGCACCGCTCTTCCCGGCCGTCGGTTTCGCCCTGTGCGTCTACATGATGGGTAGTCTGTCCCCGATCACGTGGGCGGTCTTCGCCGGCTGGATGGCGATCGGCCTCGTGATCTACTTCGGGTACGGCATGCACCGTTCGCGGCTCGCCCGCGACGCCCGGCCCGCCCCAGCAGACCCGCAGGCACCCGTAGAAAAGTGACCCGTCCGCACGTGCGCCAGATGAACGAGCTCGACCAGCGCATCGTCCACGCCCTCGCCCAGGACGCCCGCCGCTCCTACGCCGACATCGGCGCCGAGGTCGGCCTGTCCGCGCCCGCCGTCAAGCGGCGCGTGGACCGGCTGCGCGCCGAGGGCGCCATCACCGGCTTCACCGTCCGCGTGGACCCGGCGGCCCTCGGCTGGCAGACCGAGGGGTTCATCGAGCTGTACTGCCGCCGCAACACCTCGCCCGAGTCGATCCACCGCGGCCTCGCCCGCTACCCGGAGGTGGCGTCGGCCTCCACCGTCACCGGCGAGGCGGACGCCATCGTCCAGGTCTTCGCCTCCGACATGCGCCACTTCGAGCGGGTGCTGGAGCGCATCGCGGGGGAGTCGTTCGTGGAGCGCACGAAGTCCGTCCTCGTGCTCTCCCCGCTGCTGCGCCGCTTCGCCTCCGGCGCCCCCTCCTGAGAGCCTGTGTCATATCCCTCGCCGGGCGCCGCGCAATGAATCGCCGCCCGGTCCGTACAACACGCAACGAATCATCGGGCAGCGCGCAACGTCGGCCGCTTGTCCGGCGCCGAACGGAAAACGTAGCGTCGAGACGTCCCGGCGGTCGCCTCTTCGATCCCCGGTCAGCCGCCCCCTCGACCCGGTGAAGAGGTGCCCCATGCCGTCGCTGCGCGTCGCGCTGTACCAAGGCCCCAGCGGCATCCCCGAGTCCACCGCGGACTCTCTTGCCGCCCTCGCCGCCGCCGCCCGCCGCGCGGCCGGATCGGGGGCCCGGCTGCTGCTGACGGGCGAGCTGTACCTCACCGGCTACGCGCTCGGCGAGGACGTACACCGGCGCGCCGAGTCCGCCTCCGGGCCGGGCGCCGAGGCCGTGGCCCGCATCGCCGCCGAGACGGGGATCGCCATCGGCTACGGCTACCCCGAGCGGTCCGGAACCGCCCTCTACAACTCCGTCCAGCTCATCGGCCCGGCCGGCGAGCGGCTGGCGAACTACCGCAAGACCCACCTCTTCGGCCCGTTCGAGACGGCCTGCTTCACCCCCGGCGACGACCTCGTGGTCCAGGCCGACCTCGACGGCGTCCGGCTGGGCCTGCTGATCTGCTACGACGTCGAGTTCCCGGAGGCCGTACGGGCCCACGCCCTGGCCGGCACGGAACTGCTCCTCGCGCCGACCGCGCTGATGCGCCCGTACGAGATCGTGCCGCGGACGATCATCCCGGCCCGCGCCTGGGAGAGCCAGCTCTACCTCGCCTACGCCAACCGCTGCGGCGCGGAGGGGGAGTTCGACTTCGCCGGGATGAGCTGTCTCGCCGCGCCCGACGGGACCGTACGGGCGCGGGCCGGCGCGGCCGAGGAGCTGATCCTCGCCGACGTCGACACCGACTTCCTGAAGGCGTCCCGCGCCGAGAACAGCTACCTCGCCGACCGGCGGCCCCGGCTCTACACCTCGCTCGTGTGAGCGCCCGCCCCCTCACCCCCCTTTCCCAGCAGGACCTTTTCCAGCAGGGCCTTTTCCAGTAGGAGAGTTCAGCCGATGACGTCCACGGTGCCCACCGCCGTCCACGACGAGCAGGCGCAGCCCGCCGAGCCGCCCATCACCATGTTCGGCCCGGACTTCCCCTACGCCTACGACGACTACCTCGCCCACCCGGCGGGCCTCGGCCAGATACCCGCGACCGAGCACGGCACGGAGGTCGCGGTCATCGGCGGCGGCCTCTCCGGCATCGTCACCGCGTACGAGCTGATGAAGATGGGGCTGCGACCCGTCGTCTACGAAGCCGACCGGATCGGCGGCCGGCTGCGCACCGAGCGCTTCGAGGGCTGCGACGAGACGCTGACCGCCGAGATGGGCGCGATGCGCTTCCCGCCGTGCTCCACCGCGCTCCAGCACTACATCGACCTGGTCGGGCTGCGGACCGAGCCGTTCCCCAACCCGCTCGCCCCCGACACCCCCTCCACCGTCGTCGACCTCAAGGGCGAGACGCACTACGCCGAGACCGTCGAGGACCTGCCCGAGGTCTACCACCAGGTGATGCACGCCTGGAACGCCTGCCTGGAGGAGGGCGCCGACTTCTCCGACATGCAGCACGCCATCCGCGAGCGCGACATCCCGCGCATCCGCGAGATCTGGGCGCGGCTCGTCGAACGCCTCGACAACCAGACCTTCTACGGCTTCCTCTGCGACTCCCCGGCCTTCAAGTCCTTCCGGCACCGTGAGATCTTCGGCCAGGTCGGCTTCGGCACCGGCGGCTGGGACACCGACTTCCCCAACTCGATCCTGGAGATCCTGCGCGTCGTCTACACCGGCGCGGACGACGACCACCGGGGGATCGTCGGCGGCAGCCAGCAGCTTCCGCTGCGGCTGTGGGAGCGCGAGCCCGCCAAGATCGTGCACTGGGCGCCCGGCACCTCGCTGGCCTCGCTGCACGGCGGCGAGCCGCGCCCGGCGGTGACCCGGATGGACCGTACGGCGGGCAACCGCGTCACCGTCACCGACGCGTCCGGCGACATCCGTACGTACCGGGCGGCGGTCTTCACCGCGCAGTCCTGGATGCTGCTCTCCAAGATCGCCTGCGATGAGGCGCTGCTGCCCATCGACCACTGGACGGCCGTGGAGCGCACCCACTACATGGAGTCGTCCAAGCTCTTCGTCCCCGTCGACCGGCCCTTCTGGCGGGACACCGACGAGGAGACCGGCCGGGACGTGATGAGCATGACGCTCACCGACCGCATGACCCGCGGCACCTATCTGCTGGACGACGGCCCGGACCGGCCCGCCGCCATCTGCCTCTCGTACACCTGGTGCGACGACAGCCTGAAGTGGCTGCCGCTGTCCGCGAACGAGCGGATGGAGGTGATGCTGAAGTCGCTCGGCGAGATCTATCCCAAGGTCGACATCCGCAAGCACATCATCGGCAACCCGGTCACCGTCTCCTGGGAGAACGAGCCCTACTTCATGGGCGCGTTCAAGGCCAACCTCCCCGGCCACTACCGCTACCAGCGGCGGCTGTTCACCCACTTCATGCAGGACCGGCTCGCCGAGGACAAGCGCGGCCTCTTCCTCGCGGGCGACGACATCTCCTGGACCGCGGGGTGGGCGGAAGGCGCCGTGCAGACCGCGCTGAACGCCGTATGGGGCGTACTGCACCACTTCGGGGGCGCCACCGACCCGGCCAACCCCGGCCCGGGCGACCGCTTCGAGGAGATCGCGCCCGTGGAACTGCCCGAGGACTGACGGACCGCCTCGCCGGCGGGCCGTCTCGCAGACAGGCCGTCCCGCAGACGGGCCGTGGGCCGCCGCCGTGGGCGGGACTCAGCGCAGCGGCGTCAGGAGGCAGCGGCCGACCAGGCCGACGCTCGCGTCGATGCGCTCCGCCAGCTCCTCGGCGACATCGCCGAGCGCGCGCACCGCCCACAGCGTGCGGAACGCCGACCAGGCCGCCTCCCGCGCCGCCTGGAGACTCCACGACCCGACGAGATGCGTCAGCGGATCGGCCACGTCCAGCGCGTCGGGGCCGGGCATCAGCTCCTCGCGGATCAGCTCCTCCATCCCGACGAGCAGATCGCCGACCCGGTCGAAATCGCCCTCCAGGGCGGCCGGTTCGAGGCGCCGGGCCCGGCACGTGTCGACGAGCGCGAGGGCGAGATCGTGCCCGATGTGGGCGTTGATGCCGGCCAGCGCGAACTGGAGGGGCCGTACGGCCGGATGGCGCCGTGACTGGAAGAGCGGCCGCCAGCAGGCGGGGGGCCGGCGGCCGGCCGCCGCCGCGTCCACCGCCGCCAGATACCGCCCGGCGAACCGGGCGTCCAGCTCCGCCGCCGCGGCCCGGTCCCGGAACTGCCCGGCCGCGATCCGCGCGGCGATCCGCGAAGTGACCGACAGGTACACCCGGTTGAAGACGGCCACGCCGTCGCCGGGCGGCAGCTCGGCGTCCAGCGCCCGCATGCGCGCCAGCACGCCGTCGACATCGGTCAGGGCCCCCTGCGACTGCGTCGTCGTCATGCGCTCAGCGTGGCAGGGCCGTACCGGGCGCGGCGGTCGCCGGGCGGCGGATGACCGGAACGGATGAACCGCGCCGTGCCCGGGGCCGCGGCCGCGTTCCGCACGCGGCGGCGCGGCCACCGCTGCCCCCGGTGTCAGCGGTGGCCGGGGCGGCGGCCGCGGCGGCGCCTCCGGCGGGGGAGGCCGACGGAAGCGCGGGCTCGGGCCCGGCCGCCCAGCGGGCCCGTGCCGGCCGCGTGCCCATGCCGCTCGCACACGGCCCCGCCGGCCGCCCGCCCGGACGCGCTCCGGGCGGGGGCCGCCCCCTTCGGCCGCGCCGGCGCCGAAGGGGTATGACGCAGCGTCGACCGCGTGTGACGCGAGCAACAGGGTGTGCGCGGACAGAGAGCGGGCACATCGCGTGCGCGGGGCACGGAGGGCGTCCTTCCGGATTCTTCGCCGGGACGGCCGTGGGGCCCGGTTCCGTCGGGGGTGCATGGCTGTCCGGGTACGGCCGCGGCTGGGGCCGTTCCGTCGGGGGGCGGACCCACGGGGAGGCCCGGTTCCTTCGTCACTGAGCGAGTCCACTCGAATACCCCCTTCCGGTTCGGTTTGTCCCTGTCGAAGTGATCAGCTATTAATCACTTCGGCTCTGTGGCGTGCAGGGCGGCACAGATGTGGAGCGTGATCATGGCCGGCTTCGGGTGGAAGCTGCACGGCGACGGCAAACACCTGGGGCCGGACGAAGTGGTCAAACCGGGCGAGCGGCTGACATGGGGCAGGACGTTCGGGCTCGGCGCCCAGCACGTCGTCTCCATGATCGGCGCGTGCTTCGTCGCCCCCGTGCTCATGGGCCTGGACCCCGGACTCGCGCTGATGGCCTCCGGCGTCGCCACGGTGCTCTTCCTCCTGATGACCCGCGGCCGCATCCCCAGCTACCTGGGGTCCTCGCTCTCCTTCGTCGGCGTGTCCGCCGTCATCGCCGGCCAGGGGGGCGACGCCGGCACCCTGACCGGCGCCATGCTCGTGGTCGGCGCCTGCCTCGCCGGCTGCGGCATCGCCGTGCACGTCATGGGCGCGCGGATCATCCACGCCGTACTGCCCCCGGCGGTGACCGGCGCCGTCGTCATGCTCATCGGATTCGGACTCGCCCCCGTCGTCGCGACCACCTACTGGCCCCAGGACCAGTGGACCGCCCTGGCCACCATGCTCTTCACGGGGCTGGCCCTCGTCGTGCTGCGCGGCTTCTGGGGCCGAATCGCGATCTTCCTCGGCCTGGTCTTCGGCTACGTGCTCTCCTGGGTACTCGACGCGACGCTCGGCCAGATCCACTCGGCGGACGGCGCCGGCAAGGTCGTCGACCACTGGCGCATCGACTTCTCCGGCGTCGCCGAGGCCGACTGGATCGGCGTCCCCACCTTCCACGCCCCCAACTTCCACTGGTCGGCGATCCTCGTCGCGCTCCCCGTCCTGGTCGCCCTCATCGCCGAGAACGCCGGACACGTCAAGGCCGTCGGCGAGATGACCGGCGACGCCCTGGACGACAAGATGGGCACCGCCATCATCGCGGACGGCACGGCCACGATGCTCTCCACCGCGGTGGGCGGCCCGGCCACCACCACGTACGCCGAGAACATCGGCGTCATGGCGGCCACCCGCGTCTACTCGACCGCCGCCTACTCCGCCGCCGCCTGCTTCGCCCTGCTCTTCGGGCTGTGCCCCAAGTTCGGCGCGGTCGTGGCCGCCATCCCCGGCGGCGTGCTCGGCGGCATCACCGTGATCCTGTACGGCATGATCGGCCTGCTCGGCGCGCAGATCTGGGTGCGGAACAAGGTGGACTTCGCGCAGCCGCTCAACCTCGTGCCGGCGGCGGCCGGCATCATCATCGGCATCGGCGGCGTCACCCTGAAGTTCACCGACAACTTCGAGCTGAGCGGCATCGCGCTGGGCACCCTCATCGTCCTCACCGGATACCACGCGCTGCGCTGGCTTTCCCGCGCCGCCGGCCGGCAGCGGCCCTCGCTGCTGGACGGCGGGACCACCGACTACGACCACGCGGCCGACAGCGGGAACTGAGCGGCTCGGCCGAGGGGTGGCAGGCCGGGCGAGGGGGCCGGGCCGCGCGGGCCACGGGCGGTGCTTCGCGGGCGCGTACTGAGGGACGGCCGGGCTTCCGCACCATGCCGGAGGGCGGGTCGCCATGCCCGCTGAGCTGCTGCAACCGGCTCAATTCCGGCCACTCCATCGAATGCAATGACGCCGAGCCGGGAACCGACCGGCGGGACGGCGCGGTAAGCGTTCGGTGTCACATTCTTCCTGCGCAACAGGAGACGCAACATGCTGAAGTTCATCGGTCGCGCCGCGGCCGCCACGATTCTGGCGGGCGCTGTCGTCGTGCCCATGTCCGGCGTGGCCCAGGCTCACGACGGCGGGCACTACAACAACTGGCGCCACCACAACAACTGCCGTTCCTACGGCGGCTACCACGACCTCCCCGCCCGCGGCTGGGGCTACAGCTGGAACAACGGCTGGGACAACGCCCTGTGGGGCCACAGCGGCTTCTGGGGCCACAGCAGCAGCGGCCGCTGGGGCTGTGACAACCACCGCTGGCACGGCGGTCACCACCACAACAACTACAACCACCACCACGGGTGGGGCATCTGACGCCCGACCGCTGCCGCCGCTGCTGCCGCTGCCGCTGACAGCCCGGCAGTCCGTGGGCCGTACCGCGCACCCCCGTCCAGGGGAGCGGGGTACGGCCCACGTCGCGTTCCGGCCCGGCGCCCGTACGCCCGTACCGCCCCTACGCACGCCCGTACCGCCCTTACGCACGTACGTACCGTCCGTACGCGCGTGCCCCCGTCCGTAGAGGCGTGCTCGCCTGAACGCACGCGCCCGTCCGTACGCGCGTACCGCCCGGGTCGCGGTCAGATGTGCTCGATCGCCGAGGACGGCGCCCCGGCCGCCTCGCGGCCCGCGCCGCGCAGCACGCCGGCGCCCGCGATCAGCCCGAAGGCGAGGGCCGTCACCAGGCCGAAGGAGACGGTGAGCGAGGTCGCGCCCGCGATCTGGCCGATGGCCGCCGGGGCGACGAGCCCTGAGGTGTAGGTGATCGTCGCGACGCCCGCGATGGCCTGGCTGGGCGCCGGGCCGCTCCGCGCCGCCGCCGCGAAGGCGAGCGGGACCACGACCGCGATGCCCAGCCCGATCAGCCCGAACCCCGCGATGGCGGGCGCCGGGCCGTTCGCGAGGACCACCAGCAGGCCGCCCGTCGTCGCCAGCACGCCGCTCGTCCGCACGGTCCGTACGGGCCCGAAGCGGCGCACCATCGCGTCGCCCGCGAACCGGGAGGCGGCCATCGTGCAGGAGAACGCCGTCGTGCAGGCGGCGGCGAGGCCCGCGTCGGAGTCCATCACGTCCCGCAGATAGACCGCCGACCAGTCCAGGCTCGCGCCCTCCGCGAACACCGCGCAGAACCCGACCGCGCCGATGACCAGCGCGGAGCGCGGCGGCAGCGCGAACCTCGGCGGCGGGTGCTCCTCGGCCGCGCCGCGCAGATCGAGAACCCACCGGCAGGCGAGCGCGCCGAGCGCGACGAGGACCCCCGCCGCGACGCCCAGATGCAGCCGGGCGTCCACGTCGGACCGCGCGGCGAGCGTTCCCGCCGCCGACCCGAGGAGGGCGCCCGCGCTCCACATGCCGTGCAGCCCGGACATGATCGAACGGCCCAGCCGCTCCTCGGTCTCCACGCCCAGCGCGTTCATCGCGACATCCGCCGCACCGGCCGTCGCCCCGTACACGAACAGCACCGCGCACAGCCCGATCAGGCCCGGCGCGATCGCCGGCAGCGCGAGGGCCGCGCACCACAGGGCGAGCAGCCCGCGCAGCGCGGCCCGCGAGCCGAAGCGGTGCGATATCCGGCCCGCGAGCGGCATCGCGCACGACGCCCCGATCGCCGGGAACGCGAGCGCCAGCCCGAGCAGCCCCGGGCTGACGCCCGCGTGCTCCTGGATCCAGGGGACCCGGGTGGCGAAGTTGCCGGTGACCGCGCCGTGCACGGCGAAGACCACCGAGATGGCGACGCGCCCCCTGCGCAGTTGCGGATCAGTGCCCTTGGCCATGCCGCCATGTCCTCCCCGAAGGGCCGCTCCGCCCCCCTCCCGTCCTGCCCTGTCCATCCGGGGCGAAAAACTATCAGGAACCCTGCCTGTTAAATAGCGTTCACTCCCATAGCTTTCACTTCAGTGACATCCCCACCGTCTGCGAGGAACCCGGCATGCGCACTGCGACCCCGAGCACGGCCCGCGCCATCAACGACCGCATCGCACTCGAACTCCTCCGCGACGAAGGCCCCCTGACCGCCGGCCAGCTCAGATCCCGCACCGGGCTCGCCCGCCCCACCGTCGCCGACCTCCTCGAACGGCTCCGCGAGGCGGGCCTGATCGCGGTCGTCGGAGAGGCGGGCGCCGAGCGCCGCGGCCCCAACGCCCGGCTGTACGGGCTCGTCGCCGACCGCGCGCACCTGGCCGCCGTCGACGTACGCGCCCACAGCGTCACCGTCCGCGTCACCGACCTGCTCGGCAGGCCGCTCGCCGAGGCGTCGCTCCCCGTCGACCCGGACGCGGGCACGGGACCGCGCCTCCGCCCGACGGGCGTCCTGGTGGACGCCGCGGACCTGGTGGCCCGTACGGTCGCGGAGGCCGGCGCCGCCCGGCTGCACACCGTGGCGATCGGCGCGCCGGGCCTGATCGACCCGGCCACCGGCGCGCTCTCGCCCGCCGGCGGCCCGCCGCGCTGGCACGGCCGGCTCTCCGCCGTCCTGCGCGAGCGGCTGGCCGTCCCCGTCCTGCTGGAGAACGAGGTCAACCTCGCCGCCGTCGCCGAGCGGCGGCTCGGCGCGGTCCGCGACCGCGACACCTTCGCCCTGCTCTGGCTCGGGCTCGGCACCGGCGCGGCCGTCGTCCTGGGCGGCAGACTCCACCGCGGCGCGTCCGGCGGCACCGGCGAGATCGGCTTCCTGCCGGTCCCCGGCACCTCGGCGCTGCCCTCGGCCACCGCCTGCGACGGCGGCTTCCACTCCCTCGTCGGCAGCGCCGCCGTATGCGCCCTCGCCCGCGACCACGGCATCACGACCGCCTTTACGCCCGCCGATGCGCCCGCCGCCGCGCGAGCCGAGTCCCGGGCGGCGGCACCGGCAGAGGCGCCGGACGGGGCCGCCGCCGCGGAGGCCGTGGTCCGCGCCGCGGGCGAGGCGGGGGAGCGGGGCGGCGGTTTTCTCGGCTTTCTCGACTTTCTCGACGCGCTGGCCGACCGCGTCGTGCTGGGCGTCGCCGCCCTGTGCGCCGTGCTCGACCCGGGGTGCGTCGTCCTCGGCGGCGAGACCGGCCGCGCGGGCGGCGCGGCCCTCGCCGAACGCGTCGAGCGGCGCCTCGCGCGAATGTCCCCGCTGCGCACCGAGGTGCGGGCCACGGCCGTAGCGGGCTCCGCGGTGCTGAGCGGCGCCGTCCTGACCGCGATGGACGCCGCCCATGAGGAGCTGTTCTCGTCGGGCCGTTGACCGCTTCGGGCTCACCGGGGCGTTGACCGCTTCGGGCTCGTCGGGGCGTTGACCGCTTCGGGCTCGTCGGGCCGTCGACCGCGCCGGGCTCGCCGGGCCGGCGGCCGTCCCCGGACCGCCCGGCCGCGCACGAGGAGCACCCGGGATGTCCGAAACCCTCGGTCCGTGTGACCCAGTGCACAACGGATCGCTCGCATGCCCTTCGATCAGACGTGGCAGACTGGGGGCGTACTGATATACGCAAGCGCACTCCGGGGTCGGTGAAAGTCCGAACCGGCGGTTACAGTCCGCGACCCGGTCGCCTCCAGCGGCCGGTTGACCAGGTGAAACTCCTGGACCGACGGTTAAAGTCCGGATGGGAGGCAGTGCGCGGCGGGCTCGTTTCGGTATGCCGTCGCCGACGGCTCGTCCTCCTTTGGGCGACCTGTATCCCGGCGTGGGCGTAGCCGTCCGTGTTCCCGTTGTTGTCGTTTCCGACAGCCCCGGAGTCCGTGCCTGATAAGGCAGGAGGACCCGGTGGCCACCTCAGCCGCAGCGCCCCTCGGGGAGCGCGACGCCATGCGCCGCGCCATCGCGCTCGCCGCGCGCGCCCTCGGCGCCACCAGCCCCAACCCCGTCGTCGGCTGCGTCATCCTCGACGCCCGGGGCCGCGCCGTGGGCGAGGGCTGGCACGCGCAGGCGGGCGGCCCGCACGCCGAGGTCGTGGCGCTGCGCGCGGCGGGGGAGCGGGCCCGCGGCGGCACCGCCGTCGTCACCCTCGAACCCTGTAACCACACCGGCCGCACCGGCCCCTGCGCCCAGGCCCTCCTCGACGCCGGGATCGCCCGCGTCGTCTACGCCGTCGCCGACCCCACCCCCGCCGCGACCGGCGGTGCCGGCGCCCTCGCGGACGCGGGCGTCGACGTCGAGGGCGGGCTGCTCGCCGACGAGGCCGCGGCCGGCAACGAGGCGTGGCTGACCTCGATGCTGCGCCACCGCCCCTTCGTGCTGTGGAAATACGCGGCCACCCTGGACGGCCGCACCGCCGCCGCCGACGGCACCAGCCGCTGGATCACCTCGCCCGAGGCCCGCGCCGACGTGCACCGGCTGCGCGCCGAGGCCGACGCCGTGATCGTCGGCTCCGGCACCGCCCGTACGGACGACCCCCAGCTCTCGGCGCGGCTGCCCGACACCGAGATCAGCCAGCCGCTGCGGGTCGTCGTCGACACCACCGCCACCGCCGTACGGCCCGGCGCCCGGGTCCTGGACGGCACCGCGCCCACCCTCATCGCCGTCGCCGAGGACGCCGAGGTCGGACACCTCGACGGGCTCGCCCCCGTGGTGCGCCTGCCGCGCGCCGCCGGCGGCCGCGGCCTGGACATCCACGCCCTGCTCGCCGAGGTGTACGGGCGCGGCGTGCGCTCCGTCCTGCTGGAGGGCGGCGCCACCCTGGCCGGCGCCTTCCTCGCCGCCGACGCCGTCGACAAGGTCGTCGGTTACCTCGCCCCCGCCCTGCTCGGCGCCGGCCCCGCCGTGCTGACGGACGCCGGAATCGGCACGATCTCGCAGGCGTTGCGCCTCGACGTCAGCGAGGTCCACCGCCTCGGCCCCGACCTGCGGGTCACGGCCGTCCCCCGCCACCAGCACGCGGCCGGCGCCGGCCCCTCGGCCCCCGGCCGCGCCGCCGCCTCCCACCCCGCCCGCTAGGAGAGTCACGTGTTCACCGGAATCGTCGAAGAACTGGGTGAGGTCACCGCCGTCGAGGACCTCGGCGACGCCTCCCGCTTCAGCCTGCGCGGCCCCGTCGTCACCGAGGGCGCCGGCCACGGCGACTCGATCGCCGTCAACGGCGTCTGCCTCACCGTCGTCGAGTGGGGCGACGGGGAGTTCACCGCCGACGTGATGGCCGAGACGCTGAAGCGCTCCAGCCTCGCGGACCTCACCGTGGGCTCCCGCGTCAACCTCGAACGGCCGATGGCGCTCGGCGGTCGGCTCGGCGGCCATCTCGTCCAGGGCCACGTGGACGGCACCGGCACCATCGCCGGCCGCGAGCACTCGGAGCACTGGGACATCGTCCGCGTCACCCTGCCCCCCGACCTCGCCCGCTACGTCGTCGAGAAGGGCTCCATCACCGTCGACGGCGTCAGCCTCACCGTCGTCGACGCGGGCCCCGACTACTTCACCATCAGCCTCATCCCCACCACCCTCGCCCTGACCACCCTCGGCATCAAGCAGCCCGGGGACCGCGTCAACCTGGAGGTGGACGTGGTCGCCAAGTACGTGGAGCGGCTGCTGGGCGACCGTACGGAGAGCGCGAAGTGAGCGTCCTCGGCAGACTCAACGACGAGGCGTTCGCCGCCCTCGGCCAGCACGTCATCTGGTCCGACATGGTCGGCAACACCATCGGGCTGATCGCCCTGGCCCTCGGCTGGCGGCGCTCCATATGGACCTGGCCCGCCCAGTTCCTCTCCGGCCTCGTCCTCGTCTCCGCCTACGCCTACGCGCACCTGTCCGGCGGAGTCGGCAAGCAGCTCCTGGTCATCGGCGTCGCGCTGTGGGGCTGGCGGCTGTGGCAGCGCGGCCGGCGCGACGCGCAGGACGGCTCCATCGCCGTCCGCTTCGCCACCTGGCGCGAGCGCGCCCTGCTGGCCGGCGGCACCGCGCTGGGCACCCTCGCCGTCGGCGGGCTCTTCACCGCCGTCCCCGAACTGTCCTGGAACCCCTGGCCGGACGCGTACATTTTCGTCGGCACCCTCACCGCGATGGTCGCCCAGGCCCGTGGCCTCGTCGAATTCTGGTTCGCCTGGCTCCTGGTCGACCTGGTCGGCGTCCCGCTCGCCTTCACCAGCGGCCTCGCCTTCGCCGGCCTCGTCTACGTCGTCTACCTCGGCCTCGTCCTGTGGGGCCTGCGCGACTGGTGGCTGCGGTCCCGCACGACCACCCAGCAGCCCATCCCGGAAGGAGCGGCGGCATGACCGCACTGCACAGTTGGTACGAGACCGAAGACCTCACCCTCGACCCCGTCGCGCGGGCGATCAGCGACATCGCCGCCGGCCGCCCCGTCGTCGTGGTCGACGACGAGAGCCGCGAGAACGAGGGCGACCTGATCGTCGCCGCCGAGAAGGCCACGCCCGAGATCGTCGCCTTCATGATGAGCGAGTGCCGCGGCCTGATCTGCGCGCCGATGGAGGCGAGCGCCCTCGACCGGCTCGACCTGCCGCAGATGGTCGACCGCAACACCGAGTCGATGAGCACCGCCTTCACCGTCTCCGTCGACGCGACCGCCGCGCACGCCGTCACCACCGGCATCTCCGCCGCCGACCGCGCCACCACCATCCGGCTGCTGGCCGGCGCGGACGCCGCCCCCGGCGACTTCGTCCGCCCCGGCCACGTCTTCCCGCTGCGCGCCCGCCCCGGCGGCGTCCTGGTCCGGCCCGGCCACACCGAGGCCGGCGTGGATCTCGCCCGCCTCGCGGGGCTCCGCCCGGCCGCCGCCATCGTGGAGATCGCCGGCGAGGACGGTGCCATGCTGCGCCTGCCCGAGCTGGTGCCCTTCGCCCGCAAGCACGGCCTCGCGATCATCTCCATCGAGGACCTCGTCGCCTACCGCCGCTCCGCCGAGCCCACCGTCCGCCGCGAGGCCGTGACCCATCTGCCCACCGCGTTCGGCGACTTCCGCGCCTACGGCTACCGCTCCACCGTCGACGGCGTCGAGCACATCGCGCTGGTCGGCGGCGACCTCGGGGACGGCGAGGACCTGCTGGTCCGCGTCCACTCCGAGTGCCTGACCGGCGACATCTTCGGCTCCCAGCGCTGCGACTGCGGCCCGCAGTTGCACGCCTCCCTGGAACGTGTCACCGCCGAGGGCCGCGGCGTGGTCCTCTACCTCCGCGGCCACGAGGGGCGCGGCATCGGCCTGCTCTCCAAGCTGCGCGCGTACGAGCTCCAGGAGCGCGGCCGCGACACGCTCGACGCCAACCTGGAGCTGGGCCTGCCCGCCGACGCCCGGGACTACGCGGCCGGCGCGCAGATCCTCGCCGACCTCGGCGTGCGCAGCCTCCGGCTGATGACCAACAACCCCGACAAGGTCGCGGCCCTCGTCCGGCACGGCCTGCGGGTCACCGGCCGCGAGCCCATGCCCGTACAGGCCCAGGAGCACAACCTGCGCTATCTGCGCACCAAGCGGGACCGGATGGGGCACGACCTGCCGTGGCTGGACGCCGAGCGCGCCTCCGCCTGCGGCAACCAGTAGGACCGGACCGAGTACTCAGCAACTGCTCAGCAGCACAGCACCAGCACCGAGGAGAGACGTGAGCGGCAAGGGCGCACCCGAACTGACTGTGAAGAACTGCGGCGACCTGCGAGTGGCGGTCATCGCGGCGCAATGGCACGAGAAGGTCATGGACGGCCTCGTCGACGGCGCCCTGCGCGCGCTGGGCGAACTGGGCATCGACGAGCCCACCGTGCTGCGGGTGCCGGGCAGCTTCGAACTGCCCGTCGTCGCGAAGGTCCTCGCCGGCCGCGGCTACGACGCGATCGTCGCCCTCGGCGTCGTCATCCGCGGCGGCACCCCCCACTTCGACTACGTCTGCCAGGGCGTGACCCAGGGGCTCACCCAGGTCAGCGTGGACACCGGGGTGCCCGTCGGCTTCGGCGTGCTGACCTGCGACACCGAGGAGCAGGCCCTGGACCGGGCGGGCATCGAGGGGTCGACCGAGGACAAGGGGCACGAGGCGGTCACCGCCGCCGTCGCCACCGCGACCACGCTGCGCTCCGTGTCGGAGCCCTGGCGCTGAGCCCCGGCCCGCCACCCCGTAGGCTGGGCCCCACCATGGCTGACAAGACATTCGAGGGGCTCTTCGCCGAGCTCCAGCGCAAGGCCGCCACCGGCGACCCCAGCACCTCCCGCACCGCCGAACTGGTGGACAAGGGCGTGCACGCCATCGGCAAGAAGGTCGTCGAGGAGGCGGCCGAGGTGTGGATGGCGGCCGAGTACGAGGGCGCCGCCGCCACCGCCGAGGAGATCTCCCAGCTCCTGTACCACGTTCAGGTGATGATGGTCGCCCGGGGGATCTCCCTCGACGACGTATACGCTCACCTCTGACCCGGCCCCGGCCGGGTCCCCACCGCATCTCGACGGGCACGCCCGACACCCCGACGTACGAAGGAAACCGACCTCATGCTGCGCATCGCCGTTCCCAACAAGGGTTCTCTCTCCGAGCCTGCGTCGGCGATGCTCCATGAGGCCGGCTACCAGCAGCGCAAGGACCGCAGGGAACTCGTCCTCGTCGACGCCGCCAACGAGGTCGAGTTCTTCTTCCTGCGCCCCCGCGACATCGCCGTGTACGTGGGCAGCGGCAAGCTGGACATCGGCATCACCGGCCGCGACCTGCTGCTGGACTCCGGCGCCAACGCCGAGGAGATCATGCAGCTCGGCTTCGCCCGCTCCACCTTCCGCTACGCCACCCGCCCCGGCACCGCCGCGGACGTCCGCGACTTCGCCGGCATGACCGTCGCCACCTCCTTCAACGGGCTGGTCGGCAAGCACCTCGCCGACCACGGCGTGGACGCCGCCGTCGTCCACCTCGACGGGGCCGTCGAGACCGCCATCCAGCTCGGCGTCGCGGAGATCATCGCCGATGTCGTCGAGACCGGCACCACGCTGCGCAACGCGGGCCTGGAGATCATCGGCGAGCCGATCCTGGAGTCCGAGGCCGTCGTCATCCGCCGCACCGGCGAGGGCGTCGACGACCCCAAGATCCAGCAGTTCCTCCGCCGGATGCAGGGCGTCCTCGTCGCCCGGCGGTACGTGATGATGGACTACGACATCCGCGTCGAGCACGTCGAGCGCGCCGTCGCCCTGACCCCCGGCCTGGAGTCGCCCACCGTCTCCCCGCTGCACCACGAGGGCTGGGTCGCGGTCCGCTCGATGGTCCCGACCGACCAGGCCCAGCGCATCATGGACGAGCTGTACGGACTGGGCGCCCGCGCCATCCTCACCACGGGCATCCACGCCTGCCGCCTCTGACCGCCCGCGCGGCCCCGCCACCAGATCCCCTACGAGATCCCGCCGCGAGATCCCACCACGGGATCCCCCACGAGAGACGATGTCCGTGTCCGCGAACCAGCCCGACCTCCCCGCCCTGCCGGTCACCTTCCGGCCCACCCGCACCCGGGTCGTCCTGCTGACCGTGGGCGTGGCCGTGCTCGTCGCGCTCACCGTGATGTCGCTGCTGCTGGAGACGTTGAGCACCGGCGACCGGGCCACCTTCATCTGCACCGGCCTGGTGATCTTCGCGGTGCTGGTGCTGCTCAGCCGCCCCAAGGTCGTCGCCGGGCCCGACGGCGTCGTCGTCGTCAATCTGACGACGACCCGTCGGCTGGACTGGGCGCAGATCGTCCGCGTCAATCTGCGCCCCGGCGACGCCTGGGTCCACCTCGACCTCGCCGACGGCACCAGCCTGCCCGCCATGGGCATCCAGCCCGGCGTCGCCAAGGAACAGGCCATCGGCGACGCCCGCGCGCTGCGTGCCCTGGCCGAGACGCACGGAGCGGGCGCGGCTTCCGCCTGAGGCGGCTGCCCCGGGCGGGGCCTCCTTGATTACTCTGGTGCCACGGGCACACACCGTGCTCCGCCCCGCACCCAAGCGGCCGCGCCCCAACCCGGCCGGCGGGGGACCTGCGAACCGAGGAGTGACTCCCTCCAGCGATGGACGGATCGTCCTGTAGTACCTGCGCCGCCCCCCACCACGAGGCGGCGGCATGAGCATCACCGTGTCTCTCCTGCTGCTCGCGGCAGCCCTCCTCCTCATCCTGGCCAACGGCTTCTTCGTCGCCGCCGAATTCGGGCTGGTGACCGTCGAGAAGCCGGAGGCCGAGCGGGCCGCCGCCGCCGGCGACCGCCGCGCCCGGACCGTCGTCGAGGCGCTCCGCGAACTCTCCTTCCAACTCTCCGGCACCCAGCTCGGCATCACCATCACCTCCCTGGTGGTGGGCATGCTCGCCGAACCCGCCCTCGGCCGGCTGCTGGCCGGCCCCTTCTCGGCCGTCGGCCTGCCCGGCGGCGCCGGAGCGGGCATCGCCGTGGTCGTCGGCATGCTGGTGGCCTCCGCCGTCCAGATGATCATCGGCGAGCTGGTGCCCAAGAACTGGGCGGTCTCCCGGCCGCTCCAGGTCGCCCGGTTCGTCGCCGGCCCGCAGCACGCCTTCACCCGCTTCTTCCGGCCCGTGATCACCGCCCTCAACACCGTCGCCAACCGGCTCGTACGGGCCCTGGGCGTCGAACCCGCCGACGAGCTGGCCTCCGCCCGCACCCCCGGCGAGCTGGTCTCGCTCGCCCGCCACTCGGCGCTCGCCGGCGCCATCGAACAGGACACCGCCGACCTGTTCGTACGGACCCTCTCGCTCGGCGAGCTGACCGCCCAGCACGTGATGACGCCGCGTGTGAAGGTCAGCGCCCTCCAGTCGTCCGCGACCGCCGAGGACGTCCTGAACCTCACCCGCGCCACCGGCCTCTCCCGCTTCCCGGTCTACCGCGAGCGCCTCGACGAGGTCGTCGGCATGGTCCACCTCAAGGACGCCCTGGCGGTCCCCGCCCACGAACGGCTGCGCACCCCCGTGGGCCGCGTCGCCGTCCCCCCGATGCTCGTCCCCGAGACGCTGCCCGTACGGCCGCTGCTGGAGCGGTTGCGCAGCGAGCAGCCGATAGCCGTGGTCGTCGACGAGTACGGCGGTACGGCCGGGGTCGTAACCCTGGAGGACATCGTCGAGGAACTCGTCGGCGAGGTCCGCGACGAACACGACGGCCACGACCTGCCGGAGCTGGCCGCCGCCCTCACCGAGGACGGGCGGCCCGCCTGGGACGCCGACGGCGGCTGCCGGGTCGACACCCTGCGCCGCATCGGTCTCACCGCCCCCGACGGCCCGTACGAGACCGTGGCCGGACTCGTCGCCACCCTGCTCGGCCGCATCCCGGCCCCCGGCGACAGCGCCGAACTGCCCGGCTGGCGGCTCTCGGTGCGCCAGGTCGGTCACCACCGCGCCGAACGGGTGCGGATCGCCCGGACCGGCGGCACGCAGGGAGAGACCCGATGAGCCTGCTGCGACTCCTCTTCGCCCTCCTCCTGGTCCTCGCCAACGGCTTCTTCGTGGGGGCCGAGTTCGCGCTCGTCTCCGTACGGCGCAGCCAGATCGAACCGCGCGCCGCCGAGGGCTCGGCGCGCGCCCGTACCGTGCTGACCGGCCTGGAGAACCTGCCGCAGATGATGGCGGCGGCCCAGTTCGGCATCACCATCTGCTCCCTGACGCTCGGCGCGGTCGCCGAGCCCACCGTGGCGCGCCTGCTGGAACCCCTCTTCCACGCGGCCCACCTGCCCGGACAGCTCGTCCACCCCTTCGGCTACGCCATCGCGCTCGCCCTGGTCGTCTTCCTGCACCTGGTCATCGGTGAGATGGTGCCGAAGAACCTGGCCATGTCCGCCCCCGACCGGGCGGCCCTGTGGCTGGGGCCGGGGCTCGTCGCCTTCGCGCGGCTGTGCCGGCCGGTCACCGCCCTGCTCGGCGCGTGCGCCCGCGGCGTGCTGCGGCTCTTCGGCGTCGAACCCAAGGACGAGGTGGAGGCCGTCTTCACCAGCGAGCAGCTCACCCACCTCGTCGATGACTCCCGGCAGGCGGGGCTGCTCGACCCGGAGGCGCAGGAACGGCTGGAGGACGCCCTGGAGCTGGGCAGCCGCCCGGTCACCGACGTCCTCCTGGACCCCGCCGCCCTCGTCACCGTCGACCCGTCGGCCACCCCCCGGCAGATCGAGGAGCTGACCGTACGGACCGGCTACTCGCGCTTCCCGGTCCGCGCCCCCGGCGGCGCCTTCATGGGCTACCTGCACGTCAAGGACGTACTGGAGCTGGAGGACCGGGACCGGGCGGTGCCGCAGCACGTCTGGCGGCGCATCGACACGCTACGGGCCGAACTGCCCCTGGACGACGCGCTCACCGTGCTGCGCCGGGCCGCCGCGCACCTGGCGGCCGTCGCGGACGCCTCGGGCCGGGTGCTGGGGCTCGTCGCGCTGGAGGACGTGCTGGAGAAGCTGGTCGGCGAGGTCCGCGACCCGGCCCACCGCGACCTGCCGCGGGTGCGGCCCGAAGCGGTGCCGGGGGTGCCGGGCGAGGTGCTGCGGCGGCCCCGGACGGCCGGCGCCACGCCGCTGGTGCCCGCCGCCGAGCAGCGGGACGCGATGGCGGGCTGAGCGACAGCCGGGAGACGGCCCGCGGGAGCTACTGCGGCTCCCGGGGGTCGCGGTCCAGCGGGCCGCGGCCCGAGAGGACCTCGCCGTACGCCTGCATCAGGTCCGGCAGCCGCAGTGTGGCGAGGTCGGCGCGGGTGGGGGTGGCCGGGAAGCCCGACAGCCGCAGGTCCCGGTAGGCGCAGCTCTTCTCGTACAGCGTGCGCAGGAAACGGCCGTTGCCCAGTTCGTCGATCCAGCCCTGCTCGACGACGTGGCCGCTGATGCTGCGCAGCTCCTCCAGCGCCTCGTCGTCCCAGCCGTCGCCGTTCTCGGCGGCCAGCACCTCGCCGATGCTGGTGAGTTCGAGCGGACGGTAGCTGGGGAAGTCGACGCGGGTGGTGAAGCGGGAGCCGAGGCCGGGGTTGGCGGCGAGCAGCCGGTCCATGCCCTCCGGGTAGCCGGCCAGGATGACGACCAGCCGGTCGCGGTTGTCCTCGGCGCGCTTGAGCAGCACCTGGAGCGCTTCGTCGCCGTAGGCGTCGCCCTTGCTGTAGCCGGAGTTGGAGAGGCTGTACGCCTCGTCGACGAAGAGCACCCCGCCCAGCGCCGAATCGATCAGCTCGTTGGCCTTGACGGCCGTCTGGCCCAGGAACTCGCCGACGAGGTCGGCCCGCTGCGCCTCCACCAGATGGTCGCCGCCGAGCAGCCCGAGGGCGTAGAAGACCCGGCCGAGGATGCGGGCGACGGTGGTCTTGCCGGTGCCGGAGGGGCCGGAGAAGACGAAGTGCCGTTTCGGCGGCTGTACGGGCAGGCCCTGGCCGGCCCGCAGCCGCGCCATGTGGAGCTGCGCGGAGAGCGCCCGCACCTGCCGCTTCACGGGCTCCAGGCCCACCATTCGCTCCAGCTCGCCGAGCGCCTTGGCGAGCAGCACGGGGTTGGAGGGGCCGGTGGGCAGTTCGTCGCCGCCGGGCCGGCCGGGGGGCCGGCCCTTGGACCGTATGCCGTCGGTGTCGCGCGGCGCGGTGCCGGGCTGCGCCGGGCCGGGGAGGTCGGGGTCGAGGCCGGCGAGCAGGTCGCGGCCGTCGGCCGCGCTGTCGGCTGCGGACGGCGTCTCGGGATCGGCAGCCGCGTCCTGGCCGACGCCCGCCAGCGATACGGCCGCGAGGTCCGACTCGCTGTCGAAGCCGTCCCCGTCGGCTATGGCGGCGAGCCGCGCGGCGGTGTCCATGAACGCCGTGTCGACGCGGTGCACGGCGCGGTAGAGGGGGAGGGCCGCGGCGCTGCGGCCGGTGCCCTCGTGCGCGCGGGCGAGCCAGTAGCGCAGCTCCTTGCGCTGCGGCTGCTCGCTGCGGCACCGCATCAGGGCGGCGGCCAGCAGCGGCTCGGCCTGCCCGTACATCTCCAGCCGGACCCGGGCCATGCCGCCGAACAGCCCTGCCTCGATGCCGAGGACCGGGTCGTCGAGGAGCGGTTCGGTGTGGCGTACGAGCTGGTCCCAGTCCTTGACCAGATAGGCGCGGCACGCGTGCAGGAACCGCACCTGCGCGTCGGCCTCGACGGGCGGGCAGCCGGCCAGCGCCCGGTCCAGCTCGGGGACATGGCGGCCGTCCAGCCAGTGCGAGGCGTGCGCGAGCAGCAGGTCGCGGCCGCTCTCCAGCACCGGCTGCACCCACCAGCCGAGCCAGTACCAGGAATTGAGGGAGCGTCGGTGACGGGCGCGCTGCTCGCCGAAGCGGTCGCGGTGGCGGTGCATGCGCAGCAGCGCGGTGGTGGTGTCGGCGCGCAGCGCGTGCAGGCCGAGCCAGGCGTCGGCCATCGCCGGATCGATGCGGACCGCGACCCGGAACTCCTCCTCGGCCTGCGCGTACGCGCCCATGGTGTAGGCGTCGACGGCGCGCAGCCAGGCGAGTTCGGCCGGGGCGTGTGAGCCCTGCGTGCCGAATTCCATCACGTCCCCCACAAACCGTGCCCCCGTGGCGTGCCGCCGGGCGAGTGCCTGGCCGCGCTTTCTGACCGCTGTGCCGTGGACGGGAGTTGACCATTGCGTCGGCGCCCTCGTGCGGCGACCCGCCGAGTGCGCCGTTTGGCATCGTACCTGCGGAGTTGCCGTCGACCGAAGGGTGCCGCACGGCTGTTCGCGGTGCGAAGGGGAATCCTGGCAGTGGTGACCGAGGGTAAGGGTCGAACTGCGCAAAGGCCGCAAACAGCCGCCCGAGGACAGAACGAAGCCCCCGATCACGGGGGAACAACCGGGGGCTTCGCGTCTGCCGGCGGCCCTCGCAGGCCGCACATTGAGAACGTAAGTCCTGTACGGCCCCCAGGTCAAGCGGAGTTGAGGCACCGGGCGGGGATCGTCCGAGGACGGAAAGCGGACGGATCGCACCCGGTCACGGAGAGTAAGGGTAAGGGCCGTTCAGCGCGGCCCGGCGGGCCCCGGCAGTACCTCATACCCCTGATCCCGCGAGAACACCAGGAGTTCGGCATACGGACGCGAGGGGTCCGCCGCGAAATGCGCCCGCTCCGCGCGCATCCAGCCGTCCCAGAATCCGGACAGCCCCGGGCCGTCCCGCAGTTGGCCCCGCTCCCAGGAGTCGTCGCGCGGCAGCTCCATCCACAGCAGGCACGACAGATACGGCCGCAGCGCGCGCCGCCCCGCCCCCACCCCCTCCACCAGGACGACCGGCGCGGGCCCGATCTCCTTCGTGCGGGCGAACCGCCGCGCCACCCAGTCGTACGCGCCGTACCGCGCCGTCTCGCCCCGGCCCAGCGGGTCGAGCACCTGTTCGCGCAGCCGGCCCGTCCAGGCGAACAGCTCCTCGTGCGTCGCGAGGTCGTCCAGATGCAGCACCGGCGCGCCGCCGAGCGCCGCCGACAGCCGTCCCGCGAACGTGGTCTTGCCGGAGCCCGCGTGCCCGTCCACGGCGACCAGCCGCACCGGGCCGAGGGAGGGCGGCAGCGCTTCGAGCCGCCGGACGAGCGCGTCGAGCGAGGAGGGGCCGTCGAGCGGAGCGGGGGTGCCGCCGGTGGTGGGATCTTTCACCTGGTCACCCTACGATCCGCCGCGAGAAGGGCCGCACGCCACCGGCAGTGGCATTTCCCTATATTCGTGGCGCGCCGCAGGGGGAATCACTGGTCCAGGGCGCCGAACGCGGGCGATAGTTGTGACGCGCTCCCACAGCTCCCGCCCGCAGCTCCGACTCGCACGTCCCATCCGCAGCTCCCGCCTACAGGTCCCGCCCGCAGCTCCGACTCGCACGTCCCGTCCGCAGCTCCCGCCCGCAGTTCCCGCCCCATCCGCAGACGATCTCCGCAGACGACTGGGGGACACCCGCCATGACCAGCAGACCCACTCCACGCCGCACCGTGCTCGCCGTCGCCATCGGCGTCGTCGTGGCCGCCGTCTCCTCCTCGGCGCACGCCGCGCCGCGCCGCGGCCCCCAGCGGCCGGTCGGCCCGCACGGCCCGGACGGTCCCGAGGACGGCACCCCGGACGCCCGCACGGACGCGGACGCGACGGCGAGCGCGGCCATCGACTACCACGGCTGGGCGAGCTGCCGCGACTGGCGCAGCGGCACCGCCGAGGGCACCCGCGTCGAGACCGGCGACCGGCCGGGCGTGGTCATCGACCACCCCATCGGCACCACGCTCTACACCGACCCGCACACCGGCGCCCGGACCGCCTGGGAGTACGCGGCCTGGACCACCCCGCGGTACACCCTGCCCGTACCGGCGAGCGAGGCCGTCGTCTCCTGGAACGCCCACACCCCGCCCGGCACCTGGCTCCAGATCGAGCTGCACGGCACGTACACGGACGGCACCAGCACCCCCTGGTACGTGCTGGGCCGCTGGACCTCCGGCGACGCCGAGGGGGACATCCGGCGCACCTCCGTCGACGACCAGCGCGACGGCAAGAGCGGCATCTCCACGGACACCTTCGCCATGGACGCCGCCGCCGGCCCGCTCCGCCTGGCCGGGTACGAGCTGAAGATCACCCTCTACCGCAGGCCGGGCACCGCCCTCACGCCCACCGTGTGGCGGCTCGGCGCGATGGCCTCCGACCTGCCCGGCCGCTTCACGGTGCCCGCCTCGACGCCGGACCCGGCGGGCCGGCGCGAGCTGAAGGTGCCGCGCTACTCGCAGGAGATCCACAAGGGGCAGTACCCGGAGTACGACAACGGGGGCGAGGCGTGGTGCAGCCCCACCTCCTCGCAGATGATCATCGAGTACTGGGGCCGCCGCCCCACCCCGGCGGACCTGGCCTGGGTCAACCCCGCCTACGCGGACCCCCAGGTCTGCCACGCCGCCCGCTACACGTACGACTACCAGTACCAGGGCTGCGGCAACTGGCCCTTCAACGCCGCCTACGCCGCGACCTACCGCGACCTGCGGGGCGTCGTCACCCGGCTCGGCTCCCTGAACGACGCCGAGCGGCTCATCGGCGTCGGCATCCCCCTCATCACCTCGCAGTCCTTCCTCGCCACCGAGCTGGACGGCGCGGGCTACGGCACGGCGGGCCACCTGATGACGGTCGTCGGTTTCACCGCCAAGGGCGATGTCATCGCCAACGACCCGGCGTCGCCCAGCAACGCGGCGGTCCGGCGCGTCTACAAACGCCGCCAATGGGAAAACATCTGGCTCAGAACGAAGCGCTACAACGCCTCCAACAAGGTGGTGAGCGGCACCGGCGGCATCTGCTACCTCTACTTCCCCGTCGACCTCACCGCGGACCAGCGCCGGGTCCTGGGGGAACTCGGGATTCGCTGATCCCGCTCGCCTGACTGTGTCCCTGCCTGCCTGCCTGCCGGGCGGGCAAGCAGGCGGGCGGTCGGCGGCGGCAAAGGCTCATCCGGCGCTCCCTCGCGGTCATCGTCTGTCGTACCCGATCCGAGATCGCCGGTCTGTGGCGTGCCGTATGACCGATAGTGCTCAAGTGACGCTCCGTGTGCGGCGCTTCTGGGAAGGTGCGAGGGTTCATCCTTCTGGGAAGCGGCGACTGCCAGGGAGGCGTGGAGTGCGCTCTGAGCGGGGCTGGCTGATATTGGCGGCGATGGTCGGGGCGGCCGTCGTCGCGAGCGTCCTCATCCGCCCGGCGGCCCCGCCGGCCGTGCTGCTGGTCCTCGGCCCGCTGCTCGCGTCCCACCGGCTGACCGTCCGCGCGACCGCCGGGCTCGCGGGCACGGCCGTGGCGCTCGCGGCCCTGCCGTCGGGCACGGGCGACGCCCCGTACGCGCCGTTCGCCGCGTACGGCCCCGTGGTGTCCGTCCTGTCCGTGGCCGCCGGCGGGGCGTCGGCGGTGCTGAGCGCCCGCGCCCGTACCGGCGACCGCGCGGCCCTGGAGCGGCTGACCCGCCTCGCCGAACTGGCCCAACGGGCCGTCGTCCGGCCGCTGCCGCGCGAGATCGGCGGGCTCGACCTGGCCTTGCGCACGCGCTCCGCCACCGACGGGGCCCTGCTCGGCGGCGACCTGTACGACGCGACGCTCACCGCCGCCGGGCCGCGGCTGCTCATCGGGGATGTACGGGGCCACGGCGTGGACGCGGCCCGGGTCGGCGCGGCCGTGCTGTGCGCCTTCCGGCAGACCGCCGCCGCCGAACCGGACCCGGTCGCCCTCGCCCACCTCCTCGACGACCGCATCGCCCCCGACCTGGGCGACGAGGACTTCGTGACGCTCCTGCTGGCCGACTTCGGGCCCGAGGAGGTCCGCCTGGTCAACTGCGGGCATCCGCCGCCGTTGCGCACGGGCGGCCGTATGAAGCTGCTGGAGGCGCCGAACCCGTCGCCGCCCCTGGGCCTCGCCCCGCGGCCGTCGCTGCAACGGGTCGCCCTCGGCCTCGACCAGCGGCTGCTGTTCTACACCGACGGCCTCAGCGAGGCCCGGAACGCCCGCGGGGACATGTTCCCGTTCGACCGCCGGGTCCAGGCCGCCCTCGCGGCGCCCACCGTCGAGGAGGCCGTGGCGGACCTGCTCGACCTGTTCCACCAGCACACCGCCGGCGGGGAGAGGGCCAGGGGCGGTGACGACCTCACCCTGCTCCTCGTCCAGCCCACCGTGGGCGTGCTCGGCGGTGAGCCCGGCCGGGCGCTGGACGGCGAGGACCGGCGACCGCCGCTGCGCTCCACCTGACGGGCCGGTCTCCGCGCGACGAACGGCCCCCGCCCGCCGGCCCCGCGTGGCGGCGACCCGACCGATCATCCGTGGGCAATCGCGCAACAAATATGCCCATGGACTGATCCACGGGCGATCACGCCCGCAAGGGCGGCGATAAGAACCCAAGCGATCCCTTGTGGTCAGAATCGATCCATGACGGTCCGCCGGACGGCTCATGCGGACAGCTCGCCGGCGTGGGTTCGCGTCGCACGGCGCACTGGTGCAGACTGCCGCCCTCAGCGCACGCGAGGGGGCGTGGGCCGGGCCGGGGAGGACGATCGTTGTGGCGGCGGCGAAGGGGCGGCGCGAAGAGCCGCGAGCGGAGCGGACGCCGGGGAACCTGACCGCGCCGCGCACGGCGACGGTCGACCGGCGCACGGAAGTGGCCGAGATCGAGCGCCTGCTCCAGGAACCCTCGCGCGAGGGGGCGGCCCGGCTGGTGACGCTCACCGGGGTCGGCGGGGTCGGGAAGACCCGTGTGGCGCTGAACGCCGCCGCCGCGCTCCAGCCCCGCTTCCGCGACGGGGTCTGGCTGGTGGAGCTCTCGCCGCTGCGCCGCGGCGCCCTCCTGGCGCACGTCATCGCCGAGACCCTGCTGCTGGCCGACCAGAGCACCCGCCCCATGATCGACGTACTGGCGGAGTACCTGGCCGAGCGCGAACTGCTGCTGGTGCTGGACACCTGCGAGCACCTGGCCGACGACTGCGCGCTCGTCACCGAGATCCTGCTACGGGCCGCCCCCGGACTGCGCGTCCTGGCCACCAGCCGCCGCGTCCTCGACGTGGTCGGCGAACGCGTCATCACCATCGAGCCGCTGCCCGTACCCGACGCCGACGACGCGCGGGCCGACACAGCGGACGCCGTGGCCCTGCTGACCCTGCGCGCCAGGGAGGCCGTGCCCGGCTTCACCGTCGCCGACGCCGACCGCGCGGAGCTGGTACGGCTGTGCCGACGGCTGGACGGCCTGCCCCTGGCCATCGAACTGGCCGCGGCCCGCCTGCGCGACCTGCCCGTACGGGAACTGACCGCCCGGCTGGACGACCGCTTCGCCGTCCTCGGCGACACCGACGACATCGCCGGCGACGCCGAGCCCCCCTGGCACCAGGCCCTGCGCACCGCCATCGGCTGGAGCCACCAACTGTGCACCCCCGCCGAACGGCTCCTATGGGCGCGGCTGTCGGTCTTCGCCGGCGGCTTCGACGCCGAGGCGGCCGTACGGGTCTGCGCCGACGACCACCTCCCGGCCCGGCGCATCCCCGCCGTACTGGCCACGCTGGGGGAGAAGTCCATCCTCATCTGGCAGCCCACCGGGGGCGGCGAGCGCTACCGCATGCTCGACACCATCCGCGAGTACGGGGTCCACTGGCTGCGCGGACTCGGCGAGGACGACACGCTGCGCCGTCGCCACCGCGACCACTACCTGGCCCTCGCCCGCCGGGGCGACGCCGAGTGGATCGGCCCGGAGCAGTTCGCCTGGTACGACCGGATGACCGCGGAGCACGACAACCTCCGTGCCGCGCTGGAGTACAGCCTGGCCGAATCGGAGGGCCACAGCGCGCTGGAGATGGCCGCGGCCCTGTGGTTCTTCTGGTACGGCTGCGGGTTTTTCAAGGAGGGTCGGCTCTACCTGGACCAGGCCCTGGCCGCCGACACCGCCCCCTCTCCGGCGCGCGTGAGGGCCCTGTACGTCAGCGGTCCGGTGCTGCTCTGCCTGGGCGACCTGCCCGCCCTGGAGGAACGGGCCGCCGAGTGCACCGCCCTGGCCGCTCGCTTCGGCGCCGCGGAGCGCGCCTGCGCCGCCGCCACGGAGCTGCGGGTGCGGGTGCTGCGCGGCGACACGGAGCAGGTGCTGTCCCGGGTCGAGGCCCAGCTCGCGACGGACTGGCGCGCGGAACCGCTCACGTTGGTCCCCCTGGCGGCCCTGGTCTTCGGCGCCCATACGCTCGTCGCCGCGGGCCGCTTCGAGGAAGCTGTCGCCCGGCTGGACGAGTTGAGCGCCGCCTGCGACCGGAGCGGCGAGCGCGGCATGCGCGCGTGGGGCGACTTCGTACGTTCCCAGGCCGAGCTGGCCCTGGGCCGGTTCGAGGAGGCGCGCGAGCACGCCCGGGCCGCCCTCCTGGTCAAACACCGGCTGCGGGACGGCGTGGGCACCGGGATGGCCCTGGAGGCGCTGGCCCGCGCCGACGCCGCCACGGGCCGCCACCAGGACGCCGCGTGGCTGCTGGGTCTGGCCGCGCGGCTCTGGGGGACGCTGGGCCGGCCGCAGGCGGGCATCCCCCAGATGGTGGCCGCGCATCACGCCTGCGCGTGCCGTACGCGGGAAGCCCTCGGGGAGGACGCCTATCGGCGCGCCTTCGGACTCGGCCACGCCACCAACCTGAACACCGGCATCGCCCAAGTCCTCGACCCCGCCTCCGCACCGCCGCGCTGACAGTCCGCCGACCGCCGGCTCGGGCCGATCACCGGTTGCTGGTTGCTGGTTGCTGGTTGCCGGTTCGGGGCGTGCGCCGGGGGCGCGTGTTCGAACGGAATGTGCTGTGCGGCACCCTCCGCGCGGCGTGCGCTACGGGGCCGGAGACCGTACGATTGACGGGCTCACGCCGTGTCACATGCGCCCCGCCATGGCCGAATGCGGACCGTTCTTTTCCGCTTCGGGGTTCCATTCGAACGGACGATCAGTAGCCTCGGCTCAACACACCCGCGATGAGCTGGAGCGACTGACTGATGGAGCGTCCCACCTGGGCCCCCCAGGGAATCGACCTGTCTGTGCCGAGCGTGTCCCGGATCTACGACTACTACCTGGGCGGCTCGCACAACTTCGAGGCCGATCGCGAGACCGGCCGCAGGGCGATCGCGGCATTTCCCGGGCTGCCGAAGCTCATGCAGGTCAATCGCGCCTTCATGCGGCGCACCGTGCGCTACGCCGTCAGCGAGGGTGTGAACCAGTTCCTGGACATCGGCTCCGGCATCCCCACCTTCGGCAACGTCCACGAGATAGCCCAAGCGGCGGACCCCGCCGCCCGGGTGGTCTACGTCGACCACGACCCGGTCGCCGTCGCCCACAGCCGGGCCGTGCTCGACGGCGATGACCAGTCCGCCATCGTCGCCGCCGACCTCCGCGCACCCCGGGAGATCCTCGGCAGCGCCGAGGTCGGCCGGCTGCTCGACCTCGACCGTCCGGTCGCGCTCCTGCTCGTGGCCGTGCTCCACTTCGTGGAGGACCAGGACGACCCCTGGAAGGCGCTCGCCGTGCTGCGCGACGCGCTCGCCCCGGGCAGCCTGCTGGTCCTGACGCACGCCTCCACGGAGGGCGGCCCGCGGAAACCGGAGGACGGTGAGGGAGTGCAAGGTGTCTACCGCGAGGTGGGCTCGCCGCTGCTGATGCGCTCGCGCGAGGAAGTGATCCGGTTCTTCGACGGGTTCGAACTCGTCGACCCCGGACTGGTCTCCATGCCGCACTGGCGGCCGGACGCGGCCGACACGCCCGAGGACGCCGACGAGGACCCCGTGGTCTTCAGCGGATTCGCCGGCGTGGGGCGCAAGCAGTGACCGTCGCGAGGGGCGGCAGACACATGCCACGGGACGCCGCCGACGAGGACCGGCTCCAGCGGTTCGCCGCCATCTGGAGCCGCGCCGTCTACCCGGCCACCACCACCTCCATGACGCGCGCCGAGTTCGAGGACTACCTCGTCCCGCTCGCGGCCCGGCTCAGCGAGGCCCTGCGCGCCCAGCCCTTCGACGCCGGGCCCGCCGCCGACATCGGCGCCGCGCTCGTCGACGCCCACTGCACCGACCCCGAGGCGCTGCCCCTGATCCTCAGCGTCATCGACGCCTACCTGGTGCTCTACTGCCCGCCCGGCGACGGACTGTCCGCCGAGGAGAGCCGATCCCGCTGCACCCGCCTCCAGCACCACGTCGCCGCCGGCTTCGCCCGCGCCCTGCGCGAGCGCACCCGCAGCGAGCAGGAGGCCATCACCCGGGCGGCGCTGGGCGCGCGGGCCGAGGTCGAACAGGCGCTGCACGCCAGCGAGGCCCGGTTTCGCGCGGTGTTCGAAGGCGCCGCCGTCGGCATCGGGATCGCCGACATCGACGGCCAGGTCCTGGAGGTCAACGACGCGCTGACCCGGATGTTCGGCGGCATGGAACACCTCGCCAGCGGCAGCCGGACCACCGACTGGGGACACCCCGAGGACTCGCCCGAGGTCTGGGGCCTGTACCGCGAACTGGTTCGCGGCGAGCGCGACCACTACAGCATCGAGAAGCCGTACGCCCGCGGCGACGGCAGCGTCCTGTGGACCACCCTCACGGTCTCCCTGCTGCGCGACGCCGACGGCACGCCCAAATACCAGATCGCCCTCATGGAGGACATCACCGAACGGCGGCGGCTGCACGAACGGCTGCGCTACGAGGCCCGCCACGACGCCCTCACCGGCCTGCCCAACCGCACCATGTTCTTCGAACACCTCGACCGCGCCCTCGCCGGCGGCCCCGACGGCGCCGGCGGCGACCGGGTCGGCCTGTGCTACCTGGACATCGACGGCTTCAAGGCCGTCAACGACAGCCTCGGCCACGCCGTCGGCGACGAACTGCTCGTCGCCGTCGCGGAACGGCTGCGGGCCTGCGCCACCGCCCCCGGCGAACTCGTGGCGCGCCTCGGCGGCGACGAGTTCGTCGGCCTGGTCACCGGCGCGACCGCGAGCGCCGACGTCACCGCCCTCGCCCGCCGGATGCTGCGCGCCCTCGCCGACCCCGTACACCTCGAAGGGCGCGAACTGTCCGTACGGGCCAGCATCGGCGTCGTCGGCGGCAAGACCGGCACGGCCGGCTCGCGGGGCGCGGCCGAGGTGCTGCGCAGCGCCGACATCACCATGTACCGCGCCAAGGCCGCGGGCGGAAACCGCTACGAACTCGCCGACGCCGCCTGCGACGCCCGCGCCATCGCCCGTCACTCCCTCACCAACTGCCTGCCCGCGGCCCTGGACAACGGCGAGTTCTTCATCGAGTACCAGCCGCTGGTACGGCTCGGCGACGGCGTCGTCCGCGGCGCGGAGGCGCTCGTACGGTGGCTGCACCCGGTGCACGGGGTCCTCGGCCCCGACCAGTTCATCCCGCTCGCCGAGTCCACCGGGCTGATCGTGCCGCTCGGCCGCTGGGTCCTCCAGGAGGCCGCCCGGCAGGCCCGCGCCTGGAAGCACGCCGAGGGGGCCGGGCCGGACGCCGGGCCGCTGCGCGTCAACGTCAACCTCTCACCCGCCCAGCTCTGCTACCCGGGCCTGGTCACCGAGACGGTGGAGGTGCTCGCCGACGCGGGCCTCGACCCCGCCGCCCTGTGCCTGGAAGTCACCGAGAACGCCCTGATCGGCGCGGACGAGGACGCCCTGCGGCCGCTGCGGCAACTCGCCGACCTCGGCGTGGACATCGCCCTCGACGACTTCGGAACGGGCTACTCCAACCTCTCCTACCTGCGCAGGCTCCCCGTCTCCACGCTCAAGCTGGACCGCTCCTTCACCCGCGGCATGCAGTGCTCGCCCGCCGACCCCGTCGACGTGAAGATCGTCGAGGGGATCGTCTCCCTCGCCCACACCCTCGACCTCTCGGTCACGGTCGAGGGCGTCGAGACCGGGAGCCAGGCCGAGTGCCTGCGCGTGCTGGGCTGCGACACGGCCCAGGGCTGGTACTACGCCCGCCCCGGCCCGCCGGAGCGCCTGCACACGCTCTCGCTCGTGGACGCGGCGTCCTGACGGCGGCCCGGGCGCGGGCGGTGGCGCGTCCCCTCCGGGGGCCCGCATACGGGCCTGTGTAAGGGGCGATGTCATAGGAGGTACGGGGCTTACGGGCCCACCGGCGGGTCGCGCGGGTCGTCGAGCTGTGCGCGCTCCTCGTCGGTGAGCAGCCGCGAACGGATCAGGAAGCGCACCCCTTCGGGAGCCTCCAGCGAGAAGCCGCCGCCGCGCCCCGGCACCACATCCACGGTCAGGTGGGTGTGGTGCCAGCGCTCGAACTGGTCGGCCGACATCCAGAAGCCGACCGGCTCGGCCACCCCGTCGACGTCCAGCGAGCCGAGCAGCACGTCGGAGGCGCCCGTACGGAACTCGCCGGCCGGAAAGCACATGGGCGAACTGCCGTCGCAGCAGCCGCCGGACTGATGGAACATCAGCGGGCCGTGTGTACCGCGCAGTCGCCGCAGCAACCGCGCGGCGGCCGGGGTCAGCGCGATACGGGACGCGAGGGTCATGGAGATCTCCTCCGGGGCTTCGCCGGAACCGGTTCCTTACCAGGAGAGCAGGCGGCCCGTTGCAAGGACGTTGCGAACGAGCGCTGCCACCGCGAGCGGCGCCCGGGGCCCCAGCCGAGACGAGACCGGCGGCCCCGACGGCGTGCCCCTGCCCGGCGGTGGTCACCGGACAGGGGCATGGGCTCACCGGCCCCGCTGCATGCGGAGCAGGGCGGCCACCAGCTCGTCCACCTCCTGGGAGGTGTTGTAGAGCGCGAACGACGCCCGGGCCGCGCTCTCCAGCCCGTAGTGGCGCAGGGTCGGCTGCGCGCAGTGGTGACCGGCCCGTACGGCGATCCCGTCCCGGTCCAGGCAGTCGGCGACGGCCGCCGGGTCCTGGCCCGCGAGCGTGAACGTCAGCACGGCGATCCGGTCCGCCGCGGCGCCCAGGACCTCCAGGCCCGGCACCGTGGCCAGGGCCTGCTGGGCGTAGCCCGTCAGCGCCGTCTCGTACGCGGCGACGGCGTCCCGGTCGAAGGAGGTCAGCCACTGCAGGGCGGACAGCAGCCCGACGACCCCGCCGATGTCGCCCGTCCCCGCCTCCATGCGGTGCGGGACCGCCGCGAACGTCGTCTCGCCGAAGTCGACCGACTCGATCATGTTGCCGCCGCCCTGCCACACCGGCATGGCCGCCAGCACCTCCGGCTTCGCGTACAGGGCGCCGACGCCCGTCGGGGCGAACAGCTTGTGCCCCGAGAACGCGTAGAAGTCCGCGTCCAACGCCTGGACGTCCACGGGCAGATGGGCGACCGCCTGCGCTCCGTCCACCAGCACCTTGGCCCCGTACCGGTGCGCCAGCGCCGTCATCTGGGCCACCGGCGGCACGGTCCCCAGCACGTTCGAGGCGTGGCTGAGCGCGACGAGCTGGGTCCGCGACGACAGCAGATCGGCGTACGCGTCCTGGTCGATCTCCCCCTCCGGGGTGAGCGGCACCGGCACCACCCGGGCATGCCGCTCCTTCGCGATCAACTGCCAGGGAACGATGTTGGAATGGTGCTCCAGCACCGGCACCAGGATGTCGTCCCCGGGGCCGAGATTGGCCCGTCCCCAGCTCTGCGCGACGAGGTTGATCGCCTCCGTGGTGCCGCGGGTGAAGACGATGTCCTCGGGCGCCCCCGCCCCCAGGAAGTCGGCGACCGCCGCGCGGCCCGCCTCGTACGCCTCCGTCGCCTCACGGGCCATCGTGTGCGCGCCCCGGTGGATGTTGGAGTTGGCGGCGCCGTAGAACGAGGCGAGCGCCTCGATCACCTGGCGGGGCTTCTGCGTGGTGGCACCGTTGTCCAGCCAGACGAGGGGGCGCCCGTTCACCATCCGGTGCAGGATCGGGATGTCCTGCCGGGCGGCTTCGGGGGCGAAGCCCCCACGCCGCGCCGCCGTCGCACCGGGAACGCCGGGGACGCCGGCGGGGATGTCGGCCGCACCGGGAAGGTCGGCGCCGCCGGGAACGTTGGCCGCGCCGGCCGTCGGTGAAGTCGGATAGCGGGGCATGCCGGTCCGTGCGCCGAGGCCCTGCGCCGTACCGAGGAGCGCCCCTTCCAGGCTCTCGCTCCCGGGGACTCCCGCCGTGGCGTCAGGAGTAGTCATGGTAGTTCGACACCTCGACGTTCTGGAGCACGGCGGTGGCGTCCTCCACCAGGACCGCGGTGTTGAAGTACGCCGTCATCAGATGCGAGGTGATGCCCTTCTGGTCGGTGCCCATGTTGCGCATGGACAGCCCCGGTTCGACCTCGTCCGGGACGCCGGCCGGGCGCAGGCCCACCACGCCCTGCTCGGCCTCGCCCACCCGCATCAGCAGGATCTCGGTGGTGCCGGCGCACTCCGATCCAGCGAAGCGCACCTTGTCGGACGGCAGCAGCGGAACGCCGCGCCAGGTCAGCAGCGGACTGCCGAACCGGCTGTCGGTGACCGGGGGCACACCCCGGCGGGTACATTCGCGGCCGAACGCCGCGATGGCCTTGGGGTGGGCGACGAAGTAGCCCGGCTGCTTCCAGACCTTGGCGAGCAGGTCGTCCAGATCGTCGGGGGTCGGTGACCCCGTGCGCGTCTGTACGCGCTGGCCCGGCGAGACATTGTTGAACAACCCGAACTCGGGGTGGTTCAGGAGCATCGACTCCTGACGCTCGCGGAGCGCCTGGATCGTGAGGTTGGCCTGTGAACGGGTCTGGTCCATCGGCTCGTTGTAGAGGTCGGCGACCCGGCTGTGCACGCGCAGCACGGTCTGCGCGAGGCTCATGTGGTACTCGCGCGGCGAGTCCTCGTAGTCGACGTACGTGCCCGGCAGCAGCGGCTCCCCGACGTGCCCGGCGGTGAGGTCCACCGGCACCTCGGCCCCCGGCTCGGGCATCTCCCCGGCCACGTACGCGTCGATCGCGGTCCGTACGCCCTCGTCGCGCTCGGCCAGCGAGGCCAGCGCGCTGTGGTCGGCACAGAGCGCCACCCCGGCGGTCAGCGCCCGCACCCGGTAGGGCATGGGACAGGAGCGGGCCCACGCGTCGAGGTCGAAGAACTGGCCGTCGCAGACCACTTCGAGCAGCGCGTCCTGCCCGTACCGCCCCGTCACCCGCTTCTCGGCGCGGCCCCGTACGAGCACCCACAGCCGGTCCGCGGAGTCGCCCTCCTGCGCCAGCAACTGCCCGGCCTCGAAGTTGACTTCGGTGAACGCCCCGGCCAGATCGTTGAGCAATCCCTGGTCGGCGTCGCGCAGATACGGGATCTCCCGCAGGTCCTCGGCGACGATGTGGTGCGCGTCGTTCTCGGTGTAGCTGCTGATCCGGTCGTCGCCGACGACGAACGTGCGACGGCGGTTGACGCGGTAGACGCCGGCCTCGACGTCGACCCAGGGGAGCGCGCGCAGCAGATACCGCGGGCTGATCGCCCGCATCTGCGGAGTGGTCTTGGTGGCGGTGGCCAACTGCCGTGCGGCATCGGGACTGAGGCTCAACCGGTCGTTCATGGACAACCCCCTCGAAGGCCGGTGCGCGATCCGGACGCCAGGCCAAAAACCGCGCACGGAATGATGCCCGATGCTCTTCTCGTCACCTCGTGTCCACAAGACGCCGTTTTGCTGCTACAGGCTTGAAATATGCGGGCCGGTGCTTGTGCAAATCCGTGCAGAGATGAACGATTCATGGGCAAAAGGTTCCACGACCACGTACGCGGCTCCGCGGTCCCGCGACCCGCCCGGGCGGGGACGCGCGGACCGGGTACCGCGACCGCCCGCATATGCGTCCAGAATCGGCCCGTGGCGAAACCGGCGCCCGCGCCGGGCCCCGGCCCCGACGGCCGCCGGGCGGAGGGACGGGCCCCGCAGGGAGACCAGGGCTCAGGCGTCGCGCGGCTCGACGTGGAAGCCGAACGCGGCGGTCCCCACGTCGATCGTCGTCACCCCGCCGTCCACGGCGAGCGCGGCCCCGTTGACATAGGAAGCGGCGGGCGAGAGCAGCCAGGCGATCGCCTCGGCGACCTCCCGCGGCTCCCCGGGGCGGCGCGCGGGCGTGAGCCGGGTCGCCGCCTCGTACCCCGCCTCGGCGCCGCCGTCCCCCAACCCCGCCTCGGCGGCGAATCGGGCCATGCGGCGGTCGGCCATATCGGTACGGATCCAGCTCGGGCACACCGTGTTGGCGCGCAGCCCCTGGGGCCCGTAATCGGCGGTGAGCGAGCGGCAGAGCTGGAGGAGGGCGGCCTTGGACGTGGCGTACGCCGCGTTGCCCACGCCGTTGCGCAGGGCGGCCACCGAGGCCACCGCGACGACGGAGCCGCGCGCCTGGAGCAGGTGCGGCAGCGCGGCCTGGATCAGCAGGAAGGGACCGGTCACATTGGTGCGCATGACGGTCTCCCAGTCCTCGGCGGAGACGTCGCCCACGGCTCCGGGGCGCGAGATACCCGCGTTGAGCACCAGGCCGTCGAGCCGCCCGTAGGCGTTCAGGGCCGCGTCGACGAGCCCCTGGACCGCGTCCTGGTCGCCCGCGTCGGCGGGGTGCGCGAGGGCGCCGGTCTCCTCGGCGAGCCGGTGCAGGGGCTCGGGCCGCCGTCCGGAGATGACCGCCTGGTGCCCGGCGGCGTGCAGCAGCCGTACGGTGGCGGCGCCGATGCCTGTTCCCCCGCCGGTGACGATGACAACTCGCCGATCGCTCATGGGTGTTCACCCTCCGAATGTGATCGCTTGCAGGCGGTTGCGAGCCTACGCCCGTGCTGGTCGTGGGGCGAGAGCGCCTGCTGGTGCGCGATGTGCCAACGTGTGCCAACGAGAGAAGCGCTCCGCGCCCGTGCCCGGCGGCGGTGGGACATGTCAAGATCCCTCGCATGGCGACACTGAGCGAGCTCCTCCCCGTCGAGGCCGTCCGGCTGGACGCTCCGGCGGCGGACTGGCGGGAAGCGGTCCGGGCCGCGGGCGACCTGCTGGTCGCCACGGGCGCCTGCACCGCCGACTACACGGCGGAAATGATCCGGAACGTGGCCGAGAACGGGCCGTACATCGTGCTCGCGCCAGGCTTCGCGTTCGCTCACGCCCGGCCGTCGCCCGCCGTGCTGAGGACCGGTATGTCCTGGGTGCGGCTCCGGCGGCCCGTGGCGTTCGGACACGAGACGAACGATCCGGTGACCCTGATCGCCGGGCTCGCCGCGCGGGACACGAGCGCGCACACGGCCGCCATGGCCGAACTGGCGCGGCTGCTGGCGGACCCCGGCACCGAACGGGCGCTGCGGGCAGCCCGTACGCCCCAGGCGACGCACGCCGTGCTGACCGGGCGCGCGGCCCCGGAGCCAGAGCCGACCCCGGAGCCAGAGCCGGCCCCGGACCCGGGCGCGGCCGGACCGGAACCGCTGCCGCGGGCGGCGGGCCCCGCCGTGCACAAGATCCTGACCGTGTGCGGCAACGGCCTGGGCACCAGCCTGTTCCTGAAGAACACGCTGGAACAGGTCCTCGACCGCTGGGGCTGGTCCCGGTACGTCACGGTCGAGGCCACCGACACCGTCTCGGCCAAGGGCAAGGCGGCCGAGGCCGTCGCCATCCTCACCTCACGGGAGATCGCGCGGACGCTCGGCGACGTGGGCGTGCCGGTGAAGGTCGTCGAGGACTTCACCAGCGCGGCCGAGACCGACGCCGTGCTCAGAGACACCTATGACGTATGACATCTGAGACGTCAGGAACGGTTTCGGGAGCGGGACGAAAGGCAGCACGGACATGGACTGGCTCGTAGCGCTCGCGAAGTTCCTCGTGAACGAGATCCTCAGCCAACCCGCCTACCTCATCGGCCTCATCACGGCCGCCGGTCTGCTCGCCCTGCGAAAACCCGCCGGCCAGGTCGTCGCCGGAGCGATCAAGTCGACGCTGGGCTTCCTGCTGATCGGCGCGGGCGCGGGGCTCGTGGTCAAATCCCTGGGGCCGCTGGGCGAGATGATCCAAGGAGCGACCGGCGCACACGGCGTGATCCCGACCAACGAGGCCATCGTCGGCATCGCCCAGGGGCGGTACGGCGCGCGCGTCGCCTGGCTGATGATCCTCGGGTTCGGGGTCAGTCTGCTGCTGGCCCGGTTCACGCCGCTGCGCTATGTCTTCCTGACCGGTCACCACATGCTGTTCATGGCCACCTTGCTGACCATGGTGCTGGCCACGGCCGGGCTGCCGTCGGCCGCCGTGGTGATCGTCGGCGGGGTGCTGCTGGGCATCATGCTCGTCTCTATGCCGGCCTTCGCGCACCCCTGGACGCGTCGCATCACGGGCAACGACTCCGTCGCCATGGGCCACTTCGGCACCGCCGGATACGTCGCGGCGGGCGCGGCCGGACAACTGGTCGGCAGGCGCAGCCGCGGCACCGAGGACATGAAGCTGCCGGAGGGGCTGCGCTTCCTGCGCGACTCGATGGTCGCCACCGCGCTGTCCATGGTGCTGATCTACGTCCTGATGGCCGTCGGCTACCTCGCCAAGGCCGGCCGGGCCCCGGCGTTCAAGGCGTTCGCCGCCGAGGGCGGCACGGCGGCGCACGGCGTCGGCGACTACCTCATGCAAGCCGTCATGCAGGGGCTCCAGTTCGGCATCGCCGTCGCTGTGATCCTCTTCGGCGTCCGGACGATCCTCGGCGAACTCGTCCCCGCCTTCCAGGGCATCGCCCGCAAGGCCGTACCGGGCGCGGTGCCCGCACTGGACGCGCCGATCGTCTTCCCCTACGCCCAGAACGCCGTGCTCGTCGGCTTCGTCGCCAGCTTCGTCGGCGGACTCGTCGGCCTCGGCCTGCTGTCCGCGCTCCTCGGCCCCGCCTTCGGCCTCTCCCTCGTGCTGCCCGGCCTCGTACCGCACTTCTTCACCGGCGGCGCGGCGGGCGTCTACGGCAACGCGACCGGCGGCAGGCGCGGCGCGGCGGTCGGCGCGTTCCTCAACGGACTGCTGATCACCTTCCTGCCCGCCCTGCTCCTGGAGGTACTCGGCGCCTTCGGCAAGGAGAACACCACGTTCGGGGACGCCGACTTCGGCTGGTTCGGCTCCCTCACCGGCAACGCCGCCAAGGCGGGCGGGGCCGGGGGAGTCCTCCTCCTGCTGCTGATCGGCGCCCTCGTCCTGGGCGGCGCGGTACTGGTGCAGAAGCGCGTCGTCGAACGCGGCTGGTCCCCGGGCGCCCGCCGCGACGCCGACTCCCCGCAGGGCGGCCCGCCGTCGGAGGACGCGTCGCCCGACGACGCGTCGCCTGACGATACGGCCGGGGCCGCGGGCCCTACCCGGTCGTACGGGCGCATCGCGCCCCCACCCGGCGCCCCGACCCCACCCCCGCCGCCTCCGTCCCCGTCGCGTGAGGCGTGAGCCGCGAGAAGCGGCCGACGGCTGAGGTCGCGACTGCCCGTACTGGGACGTGCCCGTGCGAGAACGTGCCCCTACGAGCGAGCTTCCGTACGAGCACGCTTCCGTACGGGCGCGAAGCCTCCGCTACCGGCCCGGCCTGCCCCACATCCGGGACACCTTCGCCCGCCCGGCGACGACGGGGGAGGAGACAGCCGACGGGTCGGCTACAGGGGCGGCGGCCGACGGCGTGGAGGGGAGCGGCGCCGCCCCCAGGCGCAGCCGCCGGGAACAGCCGCTCTGCTGGACGACCGACAGTCCGGCGACCACCGCGCCCAGCACCAGCCACCCGGCCGGGCCAGCCGCCATCACCACCCCGGTCAGCAGCGGCGGGCCGGCGGACTTCTGGATGGACTGGGACATCCCGGCCACCCCCAGATACGCCGCGCGGGCCTCCGGCGGGGCGAGCAGCACCGCCAGCTCCCATGAACTCACCGAACGCATCAACTCGGCCAGCGTGGCGAACAACGCCCCCACCAGCAGCGCGGCCCCGGCCACCCAGGCGCCGCCCCGCGTGGCCGCCGCCACGACCGCGCAGCACACGAACATCAGCACCCCGTACAGCAGCACCGCCCGCGTGGCCCGGCGCGGCCCCTCGGCCCGCCTCGACACGCTGAGCTGCAACACCACGACCAGCACCGTATTGATGATCAGGAAGGCCGGAACGAGGGCGTGCGGCGCCGACGTCCGGTCGACCAGCCACAGCGGCAGCCCGACGCTCAGGACCGAGTCGTCGAGGTTCATCCCGATGTCCAGCAGCACGAACCGCAGATAGCCGCGGTCCCGCCACGGGCTCGCCGCCCGCCCGCCCGCCGGGTCCGCCGGGCCGTTCCCCCTCGCTGTCCCGTCCCCCGCACCCTTCCCCGCCCCTGGCCTGTGGCCGTCCCCGCTCCTCGTCTCGCCGCCGGTCGCGGCCTCCGGCTCCGGCCGCGCGGTCGCGGGCGCGCCGTCGGCCGCCGCCGTGGCGTGGGACCGCGCCACCTCGACGCCGGCCGCCCTCGGTTCCCGGGCGCGCCACACCAGGGCCGCGGCGGCGACGAACGAGAGCGCGTCGCCCAGGATCAGCACCCGGTAGGCACCGCCCGTCCCCACGGCCAGGCCGATGGCGGCGAGCCCCGCGCCCACCGCGTACCCCGCGTTGGCCGAGCTGCGCGACAGCGCCTGATAGGCCACGCGCCGCTCGCCCGCCGCCCGGGTGGCGAACAGCATCTCCAGCATCTTCGCCGCCCGGTCGCCCAGGTAGGTGACGGCGACGACCGGCAGCAGCGCCGCGAACTCCGTGCACACCAGCATCAGGCTGAGCGTCACCAGACGGAGCAGATGCGCGCCGATCAACAGCGGGCGCACCGGGAAGCGGCCCGCCAGCCACCCGGCCAGCGGGGAACCGGCGATGCCCGCCACCCCGGCCGTGCCCAGCAGCACCCCGATCTGCTGGGCGCTCAGGTGGGTGACGAAGGTGAAGTACAGCACCGAGGACGAGGCCCACAGCCCCGACCCGGTCCGGTCGAGGGCCAGGGCGAGCAGCATGATCCGTGCGTCTCGGCCGCCCGGCGGATTGCGTAGCTGGGCGATCAGGCCCTGTCCGTCCTTCCGACCCCGCCCGCCCGGTGTGCCGCCGCGCCGCATCGCCCGCCCCCTCGGATATATCTCGACGTCAAGAGATCAATAGGCCGAGGGGTAGCCTGCCGGGGGTTAATCTCGATGTCAAGATACTTGATGTCGATAGACCTGTCGGTCCCCTTTCCTCTGTGTTCGGCTGGTCGCGAGGTCTCCTCGGCTGGTCACGGGGCCGACGTAGCGCCGGCCCCGTGACCGGCATCAGGATCGTAGAGTGTGAACCGGCGGGCTAGCGCGGGTTCAGCAGCTCAGGTTGCCGCCCGTGGACGTGCCCAATATCTGCGTGAACCGACGGAAGGTGTCGATCCGGCTCTGCACCTGCTGCGGGTTCCGCCCGTAGCACTCCACCTCTCCGTTGATGCTGCGGATGGTCTCGCCGAAGCCGCGGTCGTTGACGATCGCGTCGTGCGGTGTCATCGTGCCGGGGCCACGCTGGGTGTTCCAGTACCACAGCCCCGTCTTCCAGGCCACGGCCGGGTCGGTCTGCACGAGGTTCGGGTTGTGCAGCAGGTCGATGCCGAGCGCGTCGCCCGCCGCCTTGTAGTTGAAGTTCCAGCTCAACTGGATCGGGCCGCGGCCGTAGTAGGCGGCCTGCCCGGCCGGGCAGCCGTACGGCCTGTTGTAGTCGCAGTAGTGCGGGTAGTTGCTGGTGTCCTGCTCCACGATGTGGACCAGGCCGCCCGTCTCGTGGCTGACATTGGCGAGGAAGGCGGCGGCCTCCCGCTTCTTGATGGTGTCGCTGCCCGTCTTCGAGAAGCCGGGGTAGGCGCTCAGGGCGTTGACCAGCCCCTGGTACGTGTAGAACCGGTTCCTGTTCGGGAACATCTGGTTGAACTGCGCCTCGCTCACAATGAAGTTCGAGGGCGCGGTCGGGCCGCAGTTGTAGGGCTCCCAGAACCAGGTGCTGATGACCGGGTCGTAGCCCGGGTTGTCGTGCGTGGCGCGGTAGAAGTTGCCATTGGTGTACTTCACGATGTCGCCGGTCACATACGACTTCCCGGCGGTCCAAGTGGTGTAGTTACAACTCGCGACAGTGGTGGGCGAAGAGGCTGCCTCCGAGGCGGTGGGGGCCGCGATCGCGGACGGCGCCGCGACGGCGAGAGTGGCGGTGAACGCGACGGCGGAGAGAATTGCTGCCATGCGCTGTCTCAGCAACACGTGATCACTCCTCAGTGCGGCACGAGCCGCATGTGATCGGCGTCGGACGACCCGACGCGCGAGCCTGCACCCCGCGGTCGCGTCCGGGGAACCGGACGCGACCGCAGGGATGAGGTACTCAACCGTTGCGGTCTGGACCAGTCAAGACCGCAGATCGACTACATGCCTCCCGATCGGTGCAAACGGGACGTCAACTTCTACCGCCGCTCGACGAAAGAGCCGTCCGAACAGTCGGCGGGAACCGATGCCTCCTCACTCCCGCACAGTGATGGCACCCGCCGGGCAGACCCCCGCGGCCAGCCGCACCGACGCCCGCCGCCCCGGCGGCGGCTCGGCGTCCAGAACCAGCACCCGGCCGTCCTCGGCATCCTGATCGAAGACCTCGGGAACGCCGAGTACGCACATCCCCGCGCCCACGCAGCGCTCACGGTCGACGCTGAGCTCCATCGGCCTCCCCCTCGTCCCAGGTGACGGGGGCCCAGGTGACGGGCAGGCGCTCCACGCCGTAGATGTTCGTGGCGGCGCGCATCGGCACGTCCTCCGGTGCCACGGCGAGCCGCAGCGACGGAAAGCGCGCCAGGAGGGCCGGTATGGCCACCCGCATCTCCACCCGCGCCAGTTGCTGCCCCAGGCACTGGTGGATGCCGTGACCGAAACCCAGATGCCCCGTGGCCTTCCGGCGCAGATCCAGCGTGTCGGGGTCCGGGAACCGCGACGGGTCGCGGTTGGCGGCCTGGAGCGAGAGCGTGACGCACTCACCGGCCCGTATCAACTGGCCGTCCAGCTCGACGTCCTCCAGCGCCGCCCGTACCCCCGGGTCCGCGATGGTCAGATAGCGCATCAGCTCCTCCACGGCCTGGTCCGCGAGGTCCGGATCGGCGCGCAGGGCGGCGAGCTGATCCGGGTTGCTGAGGAGGGCGAACGTCCCGTGCGCGATCATGTTCGCCGTGGTGTCCAGACCCGCGACCAGCAGCAGACTGCCTATGCCGGTCAGTTCCTCATCCGTGAGATCGGCGGCCGTCAGGTCGCTGAGCAGGTCGTCGGTGGGCTCCGTGTGCTTGGCCAGCACCAGGTTCCGCAGATACTCGTGGAGCGCCGTCAGAGCCGTATCCCGCTCCTGTTCATCGGCGCTCTGGGTGAGCAGCGTCGCCGCGTGGTCCTGGAAGAGCTCCCGGTCGGCGTAGGGCACCCCCAGCAACTCGCAGATCATCAGCGCGGGAACGGGCCGCGCGTACGCCTCCACCAGATCGGCCGTCGGCCCTTCGCGCTCCATCGCGTCGAGGTGCTCGGTGGTGATCTGCTCGACCCGCTCCGTGAGCGCCCGCATGCGCCGCACGGTGAAACTCCCTATCAGCAGCCGCCGATAACGGGTGTGCTCCGGCGCGTCGATCCCCGTGAGGTCGCCGACCATCGCCGGCGGCAGTTCACCGAGATCCATGATCGGGGAGTGCAGAAGCTCCTGGCGCGAGCTGAAGCGCCGGTCCGCCAGTATCTCCCGGACCACGGAATGACCGGTCGCCAGCCACCCCATGTGCCCGTCCGGATAGCGCAGCCGGGTCAACGGCCGCTCCTCCCGCAACCGTGCCAGCTCGGCCGGCGGGTCGAACGGGCAGCCTTCCGTACGGTTCACCGGCAGCGTGACCGGCTCAGGGTGTGGCGGTGGTGTGTGGTGGTGCATGGGTCCTCCGATGCAGAGAGCAGAGTGACGTGCCATGTGCGGTGCGAAGCGCGGCTCGGTCCGTGACCGACCCGCCGCCCGCCGCCCGGCGGTGCGCCGGTCACGGACCGAACGCCCTCCGGGCAAGTGAAACGAAGCCCAAAGCCGCTACTGCGACGGCAAGTTGGGGTTGGGTGACCCCCGGCCATCCGGCCGCTGGTCGTCCGGCCGTTGGTCGTGCGGCCGCTCGGCCCGTCCGGGCCGCCTGCCGCACGCCGTCCGTCGCGCACTCGCGGTGCGCCTGCCCCAGGGGGTGGCAGGGCGGGGCAGTGGCAGGGGCGGGGCGTGTGCGGCAAGTCGAGTCCGGAGCCGAGCACACGCGACGCGCTGCGTGCGGGGTGCTAAGCGTTGGTCGGTGCGGTGCGGTGCGGTGCGGTGCGGTGCGGTGCGGTGCGGTGCGGTGCGGTGCGGTGCGTGCGGTTTGCCGGCTCGGTTCACCGAACCGGCGGGATGGGCCATCACCTCATTGGCGAACCCTTCCGGTCAGCGCCACGCGCTGGGCCCACGCGTCAGACCTGCGGCCGGGCCCCGTTCGGGCCCCTAACCGGACTCGTCGGCCGGTCCGTAAGCCAGATCCGCCAACCGGATCCGCCAACCGGCCCCACCGACCACAGCCACCGCCGAGTTTCGGCCGCCGCGCCCGCCGCCCAGGCCACGTCAGGCCCGCCGCACGGGCCCGCCCGTCAGGCCCGGTGGATGAGTATGTCGCCGATTCCGGTGCCGGCGTGTACCTCGACGGTCTCGTCGGAGGTGCCGGGGCCGTCCGCCGTGTTCAGGGAGTTGCGGACGCTGCCGACGCCGGTTCTCACGTCGAGCCAGGCGGCGGTGGCTTCGCGGATGCCGATCTCGACGTCGCCGATGGCGGCTTGGATCGTGATGTTGCCGCGCGCGACGTCGCCGACGCGGATGCCGCCGTTGGCGGACTTGGCGTCGACGTCGGCGTGTGCGACATCGACGGAGATGGCGCCGTTGGCCGCGCTCACTCGCAGGTCGCCGGCGGCCTCGCCGATCTTGGTCTCGCCGTTGCCGTTCTTGACCTTCGCGGTGCCCTCGAAGGTGCCGACTTCGACCCGGCCGGAGCCGATGACCTCGGCGTCCCCGCTGAGGCGGGCGGCGCGGATGTCTCCATGGCCCGTCTTGAGGTAGGTCTCCGCCGCCTCGTCGACCCGCAGGTCGCCGAATGAGGTCTTGAGTCGGCACTCTCCGAGGCGGCCGGTGCAGAGGAAGTCGGCCATGGGTGTGGTGCCGTGGAGGTCGGAGTCGGCCGGCAGCTCGACGCGTACGTCGATCGAGCCGGTCTTGCCGAACAGTGAACGCTTCTTGGACCCCTTGACCAGCAACTTGCCGTCCGCGTATGTGACCTTGGTCTGCTGGGCGGCGCGCACGTCGGCGTCCTCGGCCGCGTTGCTCGGCAGCACCTCGACGACCGTGTCGATGCGCTTGGTCGCGACGATCCGGGCGGAACCGACGTCGAACTCCAGGGTGGCGGAGATCGGTTCCGGGGTGTCGAAGGTAGGCATGGCTGTCCCGTCCTCATGGCTCAGGTTGCGTTCCCGCTGGTGAGGCGGGTGAAGGAAAGTAGTGCCCGAACGTCGCTCCGGTCGGCCCGGTCAGCGGACCCAGCCCGTGAAGCCCTGCCGGCCCATATGGCGGCCGCGCCCCGGCGGCCGGCCGCGCTCGGCGGGCTCCAGGGCGGCGGCCACGGCCCGTACAAGCCAGGCGTTGACCGACAGCCCCTCCTGCCCGGCCGCCTCCTCGACGCGGGTCTTCAGATGCGCGGGAAGCCGCAGATTGACGCGCGCCGTGCCGCCGTCGTCGCCGTCCGAGGCCGTGAGGGCCGGTGCCGCGGGTGGCCGCGCGCCACCGGGCGGGCCCTCCTCTATCCCGACGTCCTCGAACCCCTCAAGGGCCGGCGGCGGCGTCACGACGAACTCCGGATCGAGCCCGCGCAGCCGTACGTCGACCGAGCCCGGGGCCAACTCCTGCGTGACCTCGCCCATGGCGCTGGACAGCGCGTTCAACAGCATGAGCCGGACGGCCGACTCAAGAGGCGTGGTGAGACGCTCGGCGAGCTCGCGCGCCTCGTCCCCGCCCGTATCCGCGGCGACCGCGAGTTCGTGCCGGAGGTTGTCGACATACGGCGTGAGGTCCATGACGCCATCATGGCACCATGATGGCGTCACCGCAAGAGCTGCATGGCGCAAGCCTGGCGCCAGGCGGCAAATGGCCAGCTCCAGGCCGCGAACGGTCAGCGTCAGGCGGTGAATGACCATCACAAGACCGTTAACGGTCAGAGTCAGGCCGCGAACTGTTGGCACCAGGCCGCGAATAGCCAGACGGCTGGAATGGTGGAATGGCCGGTGTGTCAGGCGAGCGGGATGACCGTGCGGTACTTCCCGCCCGGCGCCTGGCGGGGCGGCTCCTCGGCCCGTTCGATGGTGACGCCGCCCAGGTGGTTGTCGGTGAGCAAGCGACTCAGCTCACGGCGGGCGGCCTCCCACACGCTGTCCGGGTCGGCGCCGGCGGCCGGAAGCAGCCGCACCCGCAGCGTCGTGCGCGCGGTCTGCTCGATCTGGAACATCTCGACTCCGGGCGTCCGGTCGAAGAGCGTGCCGAAGGCCAGCGGGGCGAGACTCACGTTCCCCCCGTGGCCGTCGGGGAAGGTGAGGACGTCACCGGCGCGCCCCTGGACGCGGACGGCGGGCAAGAGGTTGCCGCAGGGACAGGGCTCGGGCCGGACGAGGACGCTGTCGCCGAGGTCGTAGCGGAGGAACGGCTGCACCCGGTTGGCGAGGTTGCTGACCAGGACGGTGTGCGAGAACTCCCCGGGCGGCGTGGGCCGGTACTCGGCATCGACGGGCTCGACCACGGCCCAGTCGCTGTTGACGTGGTACCAGCCCTCGGCGCAGCCGTAGCTGAGGTACGCGCACTCCGTCGCCCCGTACACCGTGCCGACCCTCGCGCCGAAGGCGGCCGCGATGCGGTCCGTATCGCCCGTGGTCATCGTCTCGCCCGCCGGCTCGACCAGGAGCGGGTCGATCCGCAGCCGGCCCGCCTCCTGCTCGGCCGCGAGCAGCATGATCGTGCTGGCGTAGCCGATGACGACGGCCGGGCGGTACGCGTTGAGCCGGGCCACCAGCTCCGCCATCGGAGTGTGCACCGAGAACGCCCGGATCAGCTTCGCGCGCCAGCCGCCTTCGCGGATCATGCGGGAGTACCCGGCGAACCCGGCGTAATGGCCGCCGGTGGCGACCAGTTGGGCGAAGCGCCCGCCGCGGGCCGTGGCCCGCAGGACGCCGGCGGGGCCCAGCCAGGTCGTGAGCGCGCGGGAGGTCAGCGCGGAGGTGACGGCCATGTACCCGTCGTCGAGCAGGAACAGGCCGCGCCGGCCGCTGGTCCCCGACGTGGTGGCCACCATGTGCTTCCCCAGGAACCGGTGGCCGATCAACTCCGGGTCGTCGGCGAAGGCGGACACCTTCTCGTACGTGATCTCGCGGTCGCTCACCCAGTCGTCGAAGCTCGCCATCAGCTTCTTCTTGTCGGTGACCGGCAGCAGCGCCGGGTCCGCCACGCGCTCGGGCAGGCCGCGGTACAGCTCGCGGTAGTAGGGCGATGTGGCGCGGGCGTGGGCGACGATGTCGGCCAGCCGGTCCTCCTGGCGCCGCGCGATGGCGGACAGGCCCTGGGCGCGGGCCCGGCGGATGTCCCGGCCCAGATGTGACGCGCTGTCACTCATGCGCCGCACACTCCTTCCGCGACCGGGCCGCGCCCTGTCGACTGTCGGGCTGTCCCGGCTGTCCCGGCTGTCCCGGCTGTCCCGGCTGTCCCGGCTGTCCCGGCTGTCTCGGACGTTTCGGCCGTCTCTGCTGTCCCGGCTGTCCTGGACGTCGCAGTCGTCTCGGCTGTCTCGGGGGTGGGCCGGTAGCCGGCTTGCCGGAGTACGGCCAGGAGGTACGCCTTCACCTCGGCCGTGTTGGTGGCGCCGGGGTGGGCGGCAAGGTGTTGCAGGGCCGCGCCACTGAGCAGTTGTTGCAGGACGTCCGGGTCGCTGTACGAGGGGAGGCTGCCCGCCGCGCGGGCCTGTTCGAGCGTGGTACGGACCGCCTGGCCGCGCGGTCGGCCATGGGCGCTGTGGTAGGCGCTCAGCAGTTCGGGCAAGTCGTCCACCGAACCGTAGAGGCGGCGGATCAGGCGGCGCGCACGGGGCCCGCTGAGGTGCTCGGCCCAGTCCGTGGCCATCGCGTCGATGTCCGGCCAGCGCCACGCCGCGGCGTCCGTCTCCCGGTACTCCCACTCGATCGCCCGTACCAGCAGCTCCGTGAGGTTCGGGAAGCGGCGGTACACCGTGGCGCGGGTGACCCCCGCGCGGCGGGCGATCTGCTCGATGCTCGTCCAGCCGATGCCGCGTTCGATCAGCAGATCGAGGGCGGCCGCGAGGATCGCCTCGTCCGCCTCGCGACTGCGGGGGCGACCCGGGGGTCGGGGGCGGGTGGACCGTACGGATGGGTCGGCGCCGCGTGCGCCGTCGTCGTCAGGCTTCACGCGGAAACAATACAGTGCAGATCTGTATCGAAACCAGAGAGGGGTGGGAGATCGACGGGTGCGGCGCGGCCCGGACCTGGTGGGCGGCGGCGCGCCGCGAGCAGGTGGCGGCGCTCTTCTAGCACCGGGTGGCGGCCTGGTCGACGGGGCCCGCAGGTACCCTCTGCACATTCACGCGCGGGCCGTCGGGCAGCCCGTGATGCCGGCGGCTTGCGCCGATATCTTCGTCGAAAGGTCGACGCCGTGCCCACTGCCAGGTTCTTTTTCGACGCGGGATCAGGCGCGGTCCTCTGGGTGCCTCTGGAGGACTGGGAGGTGTGGGGGCAGCCGGTTGTGCTGGACCGACTACCGATCAGTCACGAGCTGCGCGACGAACTGAACAGGCTGATAGCTCGCTACGACACGTCGTTGAACTGGGACTACCCTCCGCACCCGGGGCCGTGGCGGGAAGCGGAGTGCCAGGAATTCAATGCGGCGGTACGCCAGGCGGTCGGCCGCCTCCGTGTCGAACTCGGTCCCGAATGGCGGATTTGCGACGAGTACTTCGAGCTTCACGAAGACCCGGACCTCGACCGTTATCTGGCCGACCCCGCCGGATTCGTTCGTATCTGATCCTTCTTACCTGATCTTGGGTCGGCCCGCCCTCCCGCTCACGCCTGAAGAATGCCCCGTATCGGCTGGTCACGGGGCCGGCCAGGGTGCGAAAAACCGCGTGGCTGCCAGGTCTGTGTGCGGGTATTGTCCGGTCTTCCGACTCCCGATCCCCGCCGTAGCGGGGGCGACCTGCGTTCAGAGAGCGATGCACATGACCAGCCGGCGAGCGACGACGACCCTGTGGCGCCCCACCGGCCCCAAGGAGCTGGATCTGGTTCGGGAGCTGAACTGGAGGGCGTGGCCGCCTCGGCTGCCCGAGCAGCCGATTTTCTACCCTGTCCTCAACGAGGACTACGCGGTCAGGATCGCGCGGGACTGGAACGTGAAGCACGATGGAGCCGGCTTCGTCACTCGTTTCGAGGTCGAGTCGGAGTTCCTGAGCCGGTACCCCGTCCAGCAGGCGGGCGGGCGGACGATCCTCGAACTCTGGGTTCCGGCCGAGGAACTGGACGACTTCAACGCCCACATCGTCGGTGAGATCCAGGTGGTCCACGAGTTCCGCTGAGGCAGCCGGAGCTGTCCCGGGATGTCCCTGGAGGGCCGGGTGTTGGGCTTCAGGCCGTGGAGCACGTCACAGCAGCCCCGCCAGCGGCAGGACCCGGTCGGTGAGCCGTCCGCGCAACTGGCCTTCTGTGGTGTCGGTTTCGGTGAGCCAGTCGGCGGTGACCAGAAGGTCGGCGTGCGTGCTGACCTGGTCGGGGGGGAGATTGCAGAACGCTGCGACCTCCGCCAGGGGGAGGCCGCCGTCCTCCGGGCGTCCGAGACGGCCGTCGGGGCGGGTGTGGGCCGCGGTGTAGAGCGCCAGGAGCCGGGTGGTGGCGCCGAGCCTCTTCTTGCGGAGCTTCCGGTCGCCCACCACTTTCTGGGCCCAGCCGGAGACCCTCGTGCGATGGTTCTTGCCGAGGGCGAACGGGCGGGACTGCTCGGGCAGCAGTGTGGGGACGGTGACGGCGGTGGGGGACTCCGGCCGGGAGGCCATGGCGTCGGCGATGGTACCGGGCAGACACAGCCAGCCGGCGTCGATCAGTTGCTCCAGCACACGCTCGGCATCGCCCTGGAGCCAGGAGGTCAGGTCCTGGCCCGTGACATTCCCGGTGCCGGCGCGTGCGGCCCGTAGGGCGATCATGAGTACGGCCAGGCGTACTTCGGCCTCGGGGTGCGGGGAGTGGGTGGCGGTGTACTCCAGCACGGCTCGGGCGTGCACGGCCTGAGGGCGGGTCAGCAGCCGCTCCACCACCGGGCCGTCGCCGTCCTCCGGGTCGCCGGTCACGTGGCCGGTGCGGTTCTGATGCATTTCGAGAGTGGTCCGCGCGGCCAGTTCGGCGCGCTGGGCCTCGTCGTGCAGGCTCTCGTCGCCGCTCACGTCGGCCCACAGCGCGAAGGCGCGGGCTTTGCGTTCGTGCAGGGTGGCCAGCAGGGTGAGGTCGGGTTCGGGGCGCCGCTGGTAGGCGCGGAAGGCGTCCCCGAGCGCGATGAGTTCCATGCGCAGGACGGCGGGTTCGAGGTCGTGCGGCACGATCCGCTGCGCGATCTTCCCCGTACGCCGTGCCCGTCGCGTCGCCGCGCCCGGCGACGTCCTGCGGGCGCCCGGCACGGAAGCCGGTGCGGCGGCGGGTGAAGACGAGGCTCCGGCGGGGGACGAGGCCCCGGCGGGGGAAGCCGACGGCCTGGCGGAGGAGGCCGAAGCCCCGGCGGGGGCGGAGCCGAGGTCGGAGAACATCGCCGCGATGCCGCCTCCCGCTCCCGCCGTGCTGCCCGCAGGGGCCGTACCCGGCGCCCCCACCCGCTGGTCCGCCCCGGCCGGGGTCGTACACTCCGGGGCCGTACGCTCCGGAGGCGCGGCGGTCTCCAGGACGCGGCAGTTGGGGGTGGCGGCCGCGCAGCGCGCGCACATCTCCGCGATTCGCCACAGCCTTCCGGCACGGTCCGCGCAGACGGCCAGGACCACCGGGCCGCCGCACCGCACCGTGTCCGACGGTCGCGTCCCGTCGCGGCGTCCGGCGTCGGAGGCGGGGGTGTGCCACGCGCAGTCCGCGGCGCGGCACGCGCACCACGCCGCGGCGCGCGGGCCGCCGCCCTCGCGGATACGGGCCAGGTGCGCGTTGACGTGTGCGATCGCCGCCTTGCGCCCCGCGGCGGTGCCATCGGGGAAGCGCTGCTCGGCGCAGGCCGGGCGGGAGCAGGAGACCCGGACCCCGCCGGCGGAAGGGCGCCCGTAGGGATCCAGGCGCACTGTCCACACCCGGCCTGCGACACGCTCGCCCTGCCGTGCGCCGGCTTCCACCGCCATATGCGTACTCCCCATGTCGCTCGATCCGTTGCCCCGTGTGATCCCATCATCACGGATACCGCCCCCCAGCATCCGCAGAACGGAACTTCAGACCCCGCGCGCCCTGCCGCCTTTCCCTCTGCGCCTCCGTACGGAAGGCCACTGCCCGGCCCGGCAGCAGGGGGCGGTGCAGGGGGACGAAGGTGGGGGCGGCGTGGGCGTCGAGGATGATGGCGGTGGGGCGCCGTCCCCGAGACTGGCACAAGGGGATTTCGAGTGGGAGCTGAATCGTTTGCAGGACCGGGCCCTCTGGCCGCTTTTCCGTGGCACATATTTGTGACGGGTTGCGGGTGGTTGATATTCGGAGCGGTCTTCGCTGTCACGGACCTCCTCGCGTTTCGCCGAAGAGTGACAGCTTCCGCTCGTTGCCTGGCGGTTCATGATGAACCCGCTGGTGTGGTGCGGCACTTATTGGAGTGTGATTCCCGTGTGGGCGGGGAGGACACGGTGCTGCTTCGCACCAAAGGAATCAGTGTCGAAGTCGGACGCCCGATCTCCATCTCCTACGACCCGAAGAGGGTGCACGAAATATATGTCGCAGACCGGCACCCTCGATTCGCGTACCTGCGGGCAATTGTGGGCTCGGCGCTGATCGGCATCTTGTTGATCGGCTATGCGTTGGTCCGGTGGGGTCTCTCCTGACCGCTGCCGGCATAGGCCGCAGCCGAGCACGACGGAGGCCGGTTCGCCGAGGGGGCGGGGTGGGGCCCTCCGTTCGGAGGGCGGCATGCCGACAGGGCCGGGTGCCAGTTGGCACCCGGCCTTATCGCGGGCGGGGGAGCGGCCCGTCGCCGGAGGAGGAAGTGGCGGACGCGCTGATGGTGGCTCCGGCACGTACACGTGGGGGAACGTCGCCCCCTCCGCTCAGCGTCCGGTCGGGGCGAGGCGGGTGAGGAGGGTGGTGAGGATGTCCTCGGGGGTGTGCATGTCGGCGATCAGTTTTGCGGTGGTGGCGGCGGCTTCGGAGAAGGACGGGTCGGTGAGTACGCGGTCGACGGCCTGGGCGATGTCGCGCGGGTCGGTGACGACCGCGGCCGCGCCGATGTTGGCGGCGCGCTCCGCGTTGAGGGGCTTGTCGAGTCCCAGGGGGAGGACCACCATCGGGAGGCCCGAGCTGAGGGCGGCCAGGACCGTTCCGGCGCCGCCGGAGGTGACCACCACGTCGACGCCGTCGAGCAGACGGCTCATCGGGACGAACCCCACCAGGTGCACGCGCGAGGTGTCCACGCTCACGCTGTCCGTGTCCGCGGCCGGGTTCACGGCCACGATCGCGTTGACGTCCAGCGCCCCCAGCGAGTCGACGATCGCGGCCAGCGTGTCCGGATCGTCGACGACGGTGCCCAGGGTGACCAGTACCCGCGGCAGGTGTTCACGGCCCGGGAACTCCGGCCGGGACCAGGAATTCTCCTCTGCCTCCGACATCTCCGACGTCTCCGACTCGTAGGCCGCCGAACGCACCTCGATACGGTCCGGCGACGCCGTCCAGTCGTCCCGCTGGAGGCACGCGGGCCAGGGGTCGATCAGGGCCAGCGGGGCGGTGGGGGAGAAGCCGCGCTCCCGCATCCGCTTCGCGGCGGCGGCCTTCATCGCCTCGTGGGAGTCGGTCGCGATGGCGATGCCGACGGCGTGCGAGACCCACGGCACCTCCAGCCGGGCGGCCACCGCGGGGCCCAGGAAGTCCGCGTAGTCGGCCACGATCAGGTCAGGGCGGAATTCCCGCGCCACCGCGATCGACTCGTCGATCCCGAGGTCCACCCGGGCCCCGCCGAAGAACTCGCCGACCGTCTCCGCGCTCGTGTCCGTCCACGCGTCCGCACCCGTACGGCGCCGCACTTCCCCCATGATCGCCTCCAGATCCGGGCCGGCTGCCAGGGTCTTCGCGGGCGCGACCACGTCGGCCATGGAGCCGTGGGTGAGTACGGCCGTGTCGTGCCCCGCCTTCCGCGCCGCCCGCTCAAGGGGCAGCAGCGGCAGGAGGTGCCCGTAGGCGGGCATGCCGGAGAACAGAATGCGCATGGTGGTTCGGTCTTCCTGTCGGATCAGGGTCGGAGCGCCGGTGCTCGGGCCCCTGCCACGGGGGGCAGGGCCCGCGCGGACGTGCTCCACGGTCCGCGGCAGCCGGGTCGCGTACGTTCGGCCGGTACGGTCCACGGCGCGGCTCCCGACCATTGTGCGAGGTCAGAGCGGTGAGACAGCGCTCATACGGTGCTCACTCGGCGTCGACAAAAACCGCTTCCGCTCACCGTCCGCCGACCGGGCAGTTCGCCGGGGAGGGGGCCGTCCATCCGCGAGAGCTGTCCATCGGCGAGAGGCTGTCCATCCGGGAGAGGCTGGCCGCCCGGGAGAGGCTGGCCGCCCGGGAGAGGCTGTCCATCCGGGAGCGGCGGAGCACCGCCCGGCCTCCGTGATCGCGCGGCTCCTATGCTGGTGACGGCGCCGGGCTTCCCCGTCCCCAGCGCGTACGCCCGATCCCTTCCCCACCAGGAGCGGGACGACGACCTTCCGCTCCAGGAGCGGGACGACGGCCGAGGCACGGATGAGCAGGAACGACGATGACGATGAGCAGCGGCGGCGACGAGCACCAGCGACGATGAGCGGCAACGGCATGACGTCGCTCGGCGATCCGGCGAACATGACGACGCTCGGCGATCCGACGAACACGACGACGCTCGGCGACCGGCTCAAGCAGACCCGCCGCGCGTCCTTCGTCGGCCGCGACGAGGAACTGCGGCGCTTCGGCCGGGCGCTGGACGGCGGCCCCGACGCGCCTCGCGTGCTGTTCCTGCACGGCCCGGGAGGCGTCGGCAAGTCCGCCCTCCTTCAACGCTTCGCCGACGCGGCCGAGCTGAGGAACCGCCCCGTCGTCCAGGTCGACGGCCGCACCGCGCCGACCGACGCGCGCGGCTTCGACCACGCCGTCCGCCCCGCGTCGCGTGACCCGCGCGCCGTGCTCCTCATCGACACCTTCGAGGACCGCGGGCACCTGGAGACGTGGCTGTTCGACGAGTGCCTGCCGTACCTGCCGGACGGCACGGTCACCGTCGTCGCGGGCCGCCGGGCGCCCGACCCGGCCCGGCTCGCCGACCCCGCCTGGGCGGGGCTCCTCGACGTGCTGCCGGTGACCGCCCTCGAACCCGCCGAGGGCCGCCTCTTCCTCCTGCGGCGCGGCGTCCCCGAGCCCCTGCACCACGACATCCTCTCCTTCACCGGCGGCCATCCGCTGGCCCTCGCCCTGGCCGCCGCCGCGACGCGGCACACCGGCCCCCAGTCCGGCATGGACCAGCCGGCCGCCGTCGACTGGGCGCCCGGCCAGGACGTCATCGCGGCCCTGCTGCGCCACCTCGTCGGCGAGCCCCCCAGCCGGGCCCACTGGGCCGCCCTGGAAGTGTGCGCGCACGCCCACATCACCTCCGAACCACTGCTGCGCGCCCTCCTCGGGGAACAGGGCCGCGAACTGTTCGCCTGGCTCAGGGAGCAGCCCTACATCGAGACCACGACAGCGGGCGTCCACCCGCACGACGTGGTCCGGGAAGCGCTCGAAGCGGATCTGCGCTGGCGCGACCCGGACGGCTTCGCCGATCTGCACACCAGGCTCAGGCAGTACATGCTGGAGCGGGTCGGCACGGCGGCGCCCGCCCGCTTCCTCCAGGCGGTGGGGGAGCTCCAGTTCCTGTACCGCACGGACGGGTTCATGGCCGATACGCACCGCTGGCACCCGTACGGGCTGGTGGAGGACCTGCCCTACCGCCCCGACCACGAACCGGTGGTGCTCGAACTGGCCCGGGACCGGGAGGGAGCGGAGTCGGCCCGCGCCGCCGCCTACTGGCTCGCGCGGCAGCCCGAGGCGTTCCGCGTCCAGCGCGTGCCGCCCGCCGAGGACGTCGCCGGATGGTCGGCCTGGCTCAAACTGGCGGCCTTCGACGGCGAGTCACAGGACCCGGTCGCGGCCGTGGCCTGGGAGCACGTCCGCCGGCACGGCCCGCTGCGCGCGGGAGAGCACATCGCCATGGCGCGCTTCCACATCGGCCGCGGCACCTACCAGCGGCCTTCGCCCGTGATGGACCTGGTGCTGTGGCGCATGCTGGGCGAGATCGTCCGGGACGAGAGGCTCGCCTGGACCTTCATCGTCATGCGCGACGACGGCTTCTGGGACCGGCACCTCCTCCACTGCGACATGCGGCCCGTCGAGACCACGGTGGAGACCGGAGGCCACCGCTACCGCCTGTTCGCCCACGACTGGCGCCCCCAGCCCGCGGACTCCTGGCTGGCGGAGAAGACGGACGAGATGCTCGGCACCGCGCCCGCGGACCCCGCGCCCGCCGCCGCGCAGGGCGGCGACGCCCTCATCCTGACCCGGGCCGAGTTCACCGCCGCGGCCCGCTCCGCGCTCCGCACCCTCCGCTGGCCCGACGAACTGGCCCTCAACCCCCTCCGGAACAGCCGCCTGGTACGGACCCACGCCATGCCGCTGGCGGACGTCCTCCACAACGCCATCCACCGGCTCCCGCTGGAGCGGGGCGGCGAGAAGAGCCACCGCGCCGCCATGGCCGCGTTCGTCGAGGGGGCCTCGACCCAGGAAGCCGCCGCCCGCCGGCTGGGCCTGCCCTTCAGTACGTACCGGCGTCACCTCGCCGCCGCGGTGGAGCGGATCATCGACATCATGTGGCGTCACGAGATCGACGGGACGCCGCTGCGGCGACCGGGAGCGCACTCCGCCGAGTGACCCCCGGGGCGGCGCCCGAGCGGACCGAGCGCTGCGAAACCGAGCCGATCGATGGCCCGCTCCTCTCCCTCGTACCGTTCGTACCGCCCATAGCGCTTCCGCAAATTCGGTTCCTTGTAGCGGCCGACCTCCTTGTGCCAGTTCTTGATGCCGCTCATCCAGTCCTTGAGGCCGTCCACGTACCCTTCGAGTTCCCGGCCGACGGCCGGGCCGTGGGCCGCGCACAGCAGGGGGAGTTCCTTGGCGACGAGGTGCTCGAATTGCCGCATCCGGGAATTGATCAGGTCGATGACGATATTCCTGGCCTGTTCCGTGGTGCAGTCGAAGAATTGCCGGACCACGAGCACGCCGTTGTGCAGTTCGCCCTCGAACTCGATTTCCTTCTGGAACGACGTGCAGTCGTTGAGGAGCGTCGCGTAATCCATGGCGGCGGCTTCGATGCTCTTGAGCGTGGTGGTCGCGAAGAGCTCTGGCGGGACCTTGCGACCGCGGCCCAACTGGCCGAGGAGGATGGTCAGCTCGGACCCGAACGTCTTGCGCCGCATCTCGATGTAGTCCACCGGGTCGGGCACCCGGTTCAGCTCCGCGTTGGCGAACTCCCACCACCAACTGTCGATGAACTCGTCGCACGCCCGCCGGAACCGCTCCCGCTCCTGTCGGCTCATCGTCGCGGTCGTACGGGTCCACAGCTCCGTCAGGGCGCGGGTGGAGGCGTCGACGGGCGGCGGCGCGGGCGAGCCGTCCACCGGCAGGCACTGGCGCGCCTGCTCCATGTACTGGCGCAGGCCGACCGCGTCGTGGGCGGCGTTGAAGGCCGGGGTGCGGTCGTCGGCGTACGTGCCCCAGGTCAGCCATCTGGCGCTGGTGATCAGGTCCTCGGCGGAGGCGTCCGGGTCGAGCCCCGCGGAGCACAGGGCGAAGTCGCAGGAGTCCAGGACGTCCTGGGTCCACCGGCCGTCATCGGGCACTCCGGGCGTCGGCACGGTGAGGCCGGTCCGCCGGGCCCATTCGGTCAGGTCCCGGCGCGCCAGTTCCAGATGCGGGTTGAGCCGCAGGGCGTACGGCATGTGGAGTTCCGGCGCGGGGGTCGGGCCGACCCGCTCGTACGCGGGGAGGCGGAAGGAGCGCGCCCGGGTGCTGACACCCTGGAACGGCGCCCGGGCCACCCGGGCGGCGGCCGTCCCGATCCGTCCCGCGCCGATCCCGCGGGGCCCCGGCGGCGACCACGGTGCCGCGCCGCCGCACGTGCCGTCGCCGCCGTTCATGTACCGGCTGGAGCGCAGGTGCCATTCGTGGCCGCCGCTCTGCCAGTCCGTCAGCCCCTGCGCGTACGCGAGCACCCGCGCGCGGTCGTCGGGCGCGAGGCCGTACTCCTCGAAGAGCGGCGGCAGTTCGGTCAGGGCCGTGTGCTCGAACTGGTGCAGCCGCGAGGTCAGCAGGTCGTTGACCGTGTCGGCGGCCCGCTGCGGGCCGTACCCGAAGAACCGCTCCACGACGAGCACGCCGTTGCTCAGCTCGCCCTCCTCGGTGATCTCGCGCTGGTACGAGAAGAGGTCGTTGCGCAGGTGCACGGCGTCCGCGAAGGCGTCCTTGAGGACGCGCAGCGGCCGGCTGCGGGCCACGGCGTCGGGCACCTCGGTGCCGTTCGCGAACTCCACGAGCCCCGCCGACCAGGGGGCGCCGCCGACCTTGCGGCGCATCTCGATGTACTCGACCGGGTTGGCGACCCGGCCCGCGTTGATGTTGTGCAGCTCCCACATCGATTCCTGGAGGAGGTTGAACGTCGACTCGAAGAATCGTTCCCGCCACTGCGGGGACATCCGTGGCGCGGTCCTGCCCCACAGATCCGCGAGCCCGGCCTCGACCGGATTGCCCGGCTCCGGCATGGGGGAGCCGTCGCGCGGCATGAACAGCGGCAGCCGGTCCAAGTACGCCTCGGCGCCCGCGATGTCGCCGGTCCGCTTGAACGTCTCCACGAAGTGGTCGTCGAAGAAGAACACCCACACATACCAGTCCGTGACGGTGTCCAGCGCCTCGGGGGCGGCGTCCGGGTGGGTGTAGGCGCACAGCAGCGGATATCCGTGGGCGTCCAGGTCCGCCTCCTCCCACACCCCCGAACCCTCCAGCATCCCCATGCTCCGGGCCCACGGCGCGGCGTGCGCCTGGGCGCGGGGCAGGCTGGGGTTGAGCCGGGCCTGGTACGGCATGTAGAAGTCGGGGAGTTCGAAGGGCTGCACGGTGCTTGGGCCTCCAGCGAGCGGTGACACGAAATAGCCGCCTGCGAACGTAGAAGCCCCCGCCGAATCGCCGCACCGTTCCGCACGGCAAACCACACGTACGAGTGTTGCCCGATCAGCCGTTCATGCTTAATTCACCGGAGTTCACCGGAGTTCACCGCAACCTAGTGGAATCCACCGGTATCCACCGGAACTCACGGGAGTTTGCCGGAGCTCACCCGTGCTCGGCCACGGCTCACTCCGGCAGGGGCCCCTGGGCGGCGTCCGCTCTCCGCGGCTCCGCACCGGCCGGCAGGCCGCCGCCGCCCGCCGCCGTCAGCCGCTCCCACCCCAGCACCGTCAGCGCCGCCGCGCTGCACACCCCGCCCACCAGGAACGTGCCGCGCACCCCCACCACGGGCAGCAGCGCGCCGCCCAGCAGCGCGCCGAGGGCCACGCCCGCGTTGTACGCGCCGGAGTTGGCGGCCAGCGCTATCTCCGTACGGCCCGGGGCGGACTGGAGCACGCGCGCCTGCGCGGCCATGAAGACCGGCCCCAACGACGCCCCGAGCAGCGCCAGCATCGCCACCGCCGCCGCCCGCCCGCCGCCCAGCGCGTACAGCCCGAGCATTCCCAGCGTCTGGGTGGCGACGGGGACGGCGAGCGTGGCCCGGGGGAAGCGGTCGAGCAGCGGACCGGTGACGGTGACCCCGAGGACGCCCGCCACCCCGGCGACCATCAGCAGCGTGCTCACCGATGCCGTCGAGAAGCCGCTGACATCGCCCAGGAACTTCACGATGTACGTGTAACCGGCGAAGGCCCCCGTCACCGACAGGGCCGTGGTCGCCAGGACGGCCCCGAACCGCCGGACGTCCGGCTCGGGCCCGTACGCCGCGGCCCCCTCCTCGGGCCGCGAGGTGGGCAGCAGCGCCGCGATCACCACCAGCGACACCGCGCCCAGCCCGGCCAGCACGACCAGCGGCACCTGCCAGCCGCGCTGCTGGCCAAGCCAGGTCCCGGCCGGGATGCCGAGGACGAGCGCCAGCGAACCGGCGACCGACAGCAGCCCGATCACCCGCCCGCGCACCCGCCGGGGGAACAGCCCGACGGCCACGGGCCCCATCACCGCCCAGAACAGCGCCTGGGCGAGGGCGGTCACCATCCGGGCGACGAGCAGCAGCCAGTACGAGGAGCCCGCCGCCGAGACCAGGCTCGCCACGACCAGCGCGCCCAGCAGCGCGGTGAGCACATGGCGGCGGGGCATGGCGCGGGTGGCGTGCGCTATGGGAAGGGAGACCACGGCCACGGTCACGCCGTACCCGGTCACGAGGCCGCCGACGGCCGACAGCGACACCTTGAGGTCGTCGGAGATCAGCTCCAGCACGCCGATCGGGAGGTTCTCGGTGGTGTTGAAGGTGAACGCGGCCAGCATCAGGGCCGCGACCACGGCCGCCCTGCGCCACAAACCTGTCCCGCGCCCCGAGCCCGCCTGTGCCGCCGCCATCGCCGGACCTCCGTCGTCGTGGTGATCGCACCGATGTGACCACACCGTGGTGATCACATCGGGTTCACCGTACGACGCGCCCGGCCCCGCGGACGTCACTCCTCGGCCATCACGCCTCGACCATCACCCTTCGACGATCACTCCGTGAACGTCATTCCTTGAGCGGCCGTTGAACGGCATTCCGTCAACATCATTCCTTGAACATTCGGATCGACGACGGCGTGATGCTCCCGTAGCTCTTCTCGAACCGCGCGCCCGCCCCGAACGTCGGCTGCACGGCGTCCACGAACGGCAGCACGTCCACCGCCTCGATCAGCGCGGACTCGGCGCGGTTCCAGGTCGGGCAGCCCTCGGTGCCCGGCATGCGGGCGGCGGCGGTGGCCAGGGACACGTACTCCTTGTTGTCGATGTGCGCGAAGTTCGTGCCGTTCGGCGGGGTCGGGCCGGAGACGAACGGCCGGAGCTGCGGCGGGATCGCTAGGCCCAGCGGCAGGACGGCGGCGTCCCAGGAGGCGGTGCCGCCGACGATCTGGTTGAGGCCCGGGTTGTCGACGCCCCGCAGTGTCACCTCGGCGCCGACGGCCTGCCACGCCTTCTGGATCAGCTCGGCCGCCGACGCGGCCGGCTGCCCGATCTGGCTGGGATACAGAAGGGCGATCCGCAGCCGCTTCCCGTCCTTGGCGCGTACGCCGCCGGGCCCCTCCCGCCAACCGGCCGCGTCCAGCAGGGTCTTGGCGGCGGCCACGTCGTGCGACGGCAGGGCGCGGGCCGCCGTGGCGTCCGTACAGGTCTTCGGCTCGATGCTGATGAGCCCGCCCGAGGGCTTGCCGGTGCCGCTGGACAGCACCTTGCCGATGACCGGCAGATCGACGGCCCGGGCGAGGGCCCGGCGCGTCGTCTCGTCTTCTCCCGGCCGGCCGGGCGCCTGGTTGAACCACATCTCGCCCAGGGCGGCGGTCGCGTCGGCGTGGTACTGGCCGCGGCCGAAGAGGCGCTGCTGATCGGGGCCGAGGAGGCTCGCGGCGTTCAGCTCGCCGGAGAGCAGGAGGTTCGCCGCGGTCGTCTCGTTGGGGACGATCCGTACGCGCACCTTGTCCGGCAGCCCCTTCTGGCCCGCCCGCCAGTGGCCCGGGCCCCAGGTGTAGTCCTTGCGGCGGGTGAGGGTGTAGTGGTCGCCCGGGACCGCCTCGGTCAGCGTGAACATCCCCGTGCCGTACCGGCCTTCGGCGAGCGCCGCGCGGTCTTCGAGGCCCTTGCCGCAGACGATCGGCACCATGCCGACGTTGCGCGTGAGGAACGCGTCGGGCACCTTGCTGACGACGGTGACCTCGCGGTTCGCGGCGTCGACCGTCGCCGTGGTGCCGGGGTTCACATACAGGCCGGTCAGCGGGGACCTGTTCGTCGGATCGGCCACGAACGCGATGTTCGCGGCCACGTCCCGCGCGGTCAGCGGCGTGCCGTCGGAGCAGGTGACGCCCGGCCGCATCCTGAAGCGGGCCGTGGTGGCGTCCCCCGCCCACTTCTCGGCGAGCCCCGCCCGCGCCCGGCCGTCCGCCGTCACCTGGATCAGCGGATCGTAGAGGAAGCGGCCGACCTGGATGGCGGCCGACAGCACGGTCAGCGCCGGGTCGAGCGTGCCGGGGTCGGCCGGCATCGCCATCGTGAACGTCCGGCCCTCGGCCGGCGTGTCGCCCGGCTGCGGCCGGCTGCCGGCGGCGGACGGGCCGCCGCAGCCGGTGAGGCCGGCCGGCCCGACGAGGCCGACGAGGCCGAGCGCGACGGCGGTGACGACCGCCGGCGCGGTCCGCGCGGTTCTCATCCGTGTCTCCCTGGGGTGTGTACGGGCGGCACGGCCGCGGGGGCGCACTGGTAGCCGACCGTGCCGTGCCGTTCCGTCGCGCCTCGTCCCGTCCGTACAGCAGCCGCCCGGCGGTCGGTCAGGTCACGGGGCGACCCTGCGGTCGGCGCGGCCGGTGTGCAGGAACAGCGCGTGCCCGTCGCCGTCGTCGCCGACGAAGGAGTGGACCTGGTGCATGCCGTGCTGACGCTGGACGGCGATGAGGGAGCCCTCGCGCGCCGGCACGAGTTCGAACCGCTCCGGGGGGCCGCCGAATTCGGCCATGATGCCCTTCGGGGTCCGCTCGGCCCATATCCGGCCCTCCTCGTCCTGGCTGACGACGGTGTCGGCGATGCCCGAGGAGTACGTGCCGACGTACCGCGCGGCGTCGACGCGCGGCGCGTCCGGGGCGGGCGCCGGCAGCGGCGGCAGTTCCACGTCGGCGAGTTCGCGCAGGACGCGCCGTGTGATCTCCTCGTACACGGCGATCGGCTCGCCGCCGTTGGTCAGCACGGCCACGGCGACATCGCGGCCCGGCACCGCCCGCAGGAACGCCGACTGGCCGAGGGTGCCGCCGTCGTGGCCGATGACGGTACCGCCGGGCCAGTCGAATATCTCCCAGCCCAGGCCCCACTCGTCGCCCATGAACCCCAGGTACGGGACGTCCGTCTGGCGTTCGCGCATGGCCCGCGCGCTCTCGGCGCCGAGCACGCGCGTACCGTCCGGGCCCAGGCCGTCGGCCAGGTGCGCCCGTACGAACGTGAGCAGATCGCGGGGGCGCATGGCGAGCATGGCGCCCGCGGCGGAGTTCGAGCGGGGGAGCGCCCATGCCGGAGCCGGTTCGAACGGGGCGTCCGGGCCGGCCTGGATGTGGCCGACCGCGGCGCGGTGCAGGATCGCCTCGTACGGGCCGGTGGCCGCGTGGGTGAGCCCGAGCGGGGCGAAGAGGTGGTCCCGCAGACAGGCGTCGTACGTCTTCCCGCGCAGCACCTCCACGATCCGGCCGAGCATGCAGTAGCCGGCGTTGTTGTACGAGAACCGCTCGCCCGGCGCGAAGAGCTGCGGCGCGTCGCCGAGCGTGGCGACGAACCTCTCCAGGCAGTCGTCGCCCACGCCGGTGTCGGTGAAGATGTCCCCCTCGAACCCGCTGACATGGCACATGAGGTGCCGGACGGTGATCGCGGCGGCGGCCGAGGCGTCGGCGAGCGCGAAGTCCGGCAGATAGTCGTGTACGGGCGCGTCGAGGGCCAGCTTCCCCTCGTCGACGAGCTGCATGGCGAGCGTCGCCGTCCAGACCTTGGTGATCGAGCCGATCTGGAACACGGAGTCGGGCGTGGCCTCGACCCCCGTGCTCTTGCTGAGCACCCCGGCCGCCGCATCGATCACCGCGCCCCCGACGCTCACAGCGACGGCGGCCCCCGGCACGCGATGCTCGGCGAGCAGCTCCGGCAACCGCCCGCTCAGCCACGCGCTCAGCGCGTCGAGCCGCGGATCGGCCTCCGGGCCGGAGGGGGCGTGCGACGGCGATTCCGACGGTGCCTGTGGCATGCGAGTCCTTAAATCTCTGAGGGGCCGGTGGCGGAAGGGGGAGTTGACCACTCCTCGGCGAGGCTAGGCCACCGCCCCCACCCGCCGATTCGTCCGCGCGCACGAGACGAGGGCCTACGATCCATCGCCCGGCACAAGCCGGGCCCGCGTCGCCGGCCGCCTCCCGCCGAGCGCCCAGCCGCGCCCCGGGCCGCCGCCCCCGCCTTCCGGCGAGCCGCCGGCCCCCACCCGAGGCCGAGCCACCGCCGGTCTACACCCGCGCACGCCACGCCTGGCCGCGTGGCGGGCCTGCCCGCCGCCCTCTGCGCTCGCGCTGGGCTTGTTCCGGCGACGACGACGGCCGCCAGGGCCGCGCGTGCAGTCGCACCGAGGACGTGAAGGGGACTCCCCGCAGGGAGCGTTGGCGATGCCGCCGCCGAAGCGTCGATTGCCGACCCGCCGCGGCGACAACGGCTGCGCGGGGGCGCGGGAGTGGTGTGTGCCGACGCCGGGTGCCTGCCGTGCCGGTTGCGTTGTTCGGAGGGTCCGTGAGCGCGTCGCGTCGGCTGAGGCGGCAGCCAGGGCAGCCGTGTCGGCCTCGCGGGCTCGTAGCGCACAACGCGGTGGGTTACTCGCACAGGCCGGTGGATGCCAGCCGCAAGGCGTGTTGGCGGCCGTGGTCGGTGGGGCCTGGGTCGGCGGTTACGGCGATGGTGGCGGCGCGGCCGTCGTCGGTGGCGAAGGGGTAGGTGGCGTAGCCGAGGAAGTCGCCGTCGTGGCCCCACATGAGGCCGCCGCAGCTCAGCCGGTAGCCGGCCAGGCCCAGGCCGAAGCGGGTGCCGGGCGGGTAGCCGGCGTCGGCGGGGATCGCCACCGTGGTGCGCATCTGGGCGAGTTGTTCGGGGTGGAGCAGTTCGCCGTCGAGGAGGGCGCGGAAGAAGCGGTTCAGCTCGCTCGGCGTGGAGATCAGCGCGCCGCCCGCCCAGGCGGCCGACGGGTCCATCTCGGTGACGTCCAGCAGCGGAGCGTCCGGCTTCGTCGCGACGTAGCCGTGCGGATGGGCGTCCCGGAGGGTCTGCTCGCCCTGGGCCGGGAAGTACGTGTGCCGCAGCCCGACGCGGTCGATCACCCGGCGGGTGATCTCCTCGCCCACCGGGCGCCCGGTGACCCGCTCGATGAGCAGCCCGGCCACCACGTAGTCGGTGTTGCAGTACCGCCAGCCCGTGCCGGGCTCGAACCCCGCCTTGTGCCGGAGCGCGACGTCGAGGAGTGTCCTGGGCTCGTAGTAGCGGTGGCGGTTGGCGACCAGATCGTCCAGGTACGGGGTGTAGTCGGGCAGCCCGCTGGTGTGCTGGAGCAGTTGGCGCACCGTGATGCGGCGCCCGTCGATGCCGTCGCCGCGCAGCAGCCCCGGCAGGTAGGTGTCCACCGGGGCGTCGAGCGCGACCTCTCCCTCCTCGACGAGTTGCAGGACGACGGTCGCGGTGAACGACTTGGTGACGCTCGCCGCCCGTATCTGCCCGTCGACCGGCGCCTTCGCCCCGGTCCGCAGGTCGGCGACGCCCGCCGCGGCGTTGCGGGTACGCCCGTCGCGGCCGGTGACGGCGGCCAGCGCGGCGGGGTAGCGGTCCTCGCGCACCAGCCGGTCCAGCCCGCGGCGTACCGGGTCGGCGGTGCGGAGCTGCGCGGCGGACGCGGGCAGCGGGCCCGCCAGGGCCAGGACCACGGGCAGGGCGGCGGCGGCCGACATGGCCGCCGCCGTGATCCGGCGGCGGTGCGAGCGCTTCGGCCTGTTCGGCATCGACGACATGATGGGCCTGCCCTTCCTTCGTGTACGCGGCTGTGGCAACGGGGCAACGGGGCAACGGGGCAACGGGGCAACGGGGCAACCGAGCATCCGAGCAACGGGGTTCAGCCTGCTGCCCGCCCCGCCCGGCGCGCCATCCGGGCAGCCGCAGGGGTCCGACGGGGGCTGCCCCCACGTCGGTCGGCCGGCTCACGAGGCGTGGCGCGTCGGGAACGCGCCCCCTCAGCCGCGCCCCGCGTACGGCCACAGCCGCAGTTGCAGCATCGCGGCGAAGCGCGCGTCGGCGTCCGCGAGGTCGAGGCCGCCCACCTCGGCGAGCCGGCGCAGCCGGTAGCGGAAGGTGTTCGGGTGCACATGGACGGCGGCGGACGCCGTGACCACGTCGCCGAACGAGTCGAGCCACGCCCGCAGCGTCGGGACCAGACGGGTGTGGTGCGCCTTGTCGTACGCCATGAGCCGCACCACCGGCCCGGACGGCGGATCGCCGCGTTCGGCGATCACGTCGCCGAGTTCGAGCAGGAGCGATTCGACGAACACGTCGGCGATCCGGGCCACCGAGCGGGGCCCCGCGCCCGCGCGCAGCACGCGCAGCGCCCGGTCGGCCCCGGCACGGGAGGCGGGCAGTCCGCCGCTGTCACGGGCGTACGGGCCGACGCCCACGCGCAGTTCCTGGCGCTCGCCGACGCGCTCCAGGAAGTCGGCCGCGATCCGGGCCGCCCGCTCCTCGGCGTCCGCGCCGCCGGCGTGGACCGGGACGATGCCGTAGACGACGTCGCCGACGAGCGCCGCCGCCGAGCGGGGGTGCACCGCGCTCAGGTGCATCGCGAACGCGTCGGTCAGCCGCTGGCGTTCGGCCACGTGGCGGGCGTGCCGGGCGGCGGACTGGTCGCCGTCGGCGCGGCCCGCGGCGGCGAGGGCGAGCACCGCGCCCGGCCGCTCGGCCAGCCCCAGCCGGGCGACGGCCTCGGCGGCGCCCGCCCCGCCCTCCAGCGCCGTGGCCACGAGGTCGGAGCGGAGCCTGCGCTCCACGTCGGCGCCCGCGCGCAGCCGCAGCAGGTGCAGGGCGACCAGCTTCGCCGCGTCGCACAGTGCCTGGGCGCGCTCGTCGCTGAGCGGTTCGCGCACGGCGGCCCAGATGGAGCCGAGGATCTCGTCCCCGGCGCGTACGGTCAGCGCCACCCGCGGCAGGCTGTCGGCCGCGCCGTCGCCCTCCGCGATGGGGTCCACGTACACGGGCCGGTCACTGCGGTTCATGGCCTGGAACACGCCGCGTTCCTCCAGGACCCTGGTGTAGCGCTCCGGCACCTGGCGGCCGAGGATCGTCTCGACGCGGGAGGAGTCCGCCTCGCCCTGCCGGCCGGAGAAGGCCAGCACCCGCCAACTGCGGTCCTCGATGGTGACGGGCGCGTCGAGGAGCGCGCCGATCGCGTTGGCCAGCGCGAACAGGTCCCCGGAGGAGACACCGCCCAGGGTCTGCGGGCCCGGGTCCCCGATGTCGCCCTCGGCGAGGAGCGAGCGCAGCATCGCGGCGAGCTGCGCCCAGGACGCGCCGCGGGCCAGGCCGAGCAGGGCGACGCCGGAGCGCCGGACCGCCGCGGCGACCTCCGCGTCGGCGGTGACCGGCGCGCGGACGACGAGCCCCACGGCGCCCTGCTCGCCCAGGGCGTCGAGGAGTTCGACGATGTGGGCGCTCTCGTGGACGGCGACGCCGAGCACGAGCGCCCGGGGCGGCGGTACGGGCTCGTCGTACGGGTCGTGGATGACGACCCCGCCGATGTCGACGGACCCGGAACCCGACCCGGAACCGGACCCGGAACCGGAGCCGGTCGCCCCAGCCGCCCCGGCTGTCCCATCGACGGTGCCGCACACGAGGTCGAGGAAGGTGGGGCCGAGATCTTCGAGGACGCGCCGGAGGCCGGTTCGCGGCTGGGGGGTCACCGGGATGAGCACGTTTCCTCCCTCGGGGCGAAGACCGGCCTTCCACGCACGGCGTGCGCGCCACCCGTACGCCCCGCTCATATGCGCCACGTCGACGACTTGTACGCCGTATAGGTCGTATAGGCCGCGATCCTATGCGGTGCCCGCCACCCGCGACAGCCCCGGCCCGTACCCGAGGCCCGGCCCCCTGACTCACCCCCCGCCTACACCGCGACCCACCGCGTGGACACCGTCACCTCCTCCAATGCGTCCGCCAGCGGCTCCACGCCGATGCCCGGCCCCGTCGGCACCCGCAGATGCCCCTCCTCCAAGGTGAACGGCACGGTGATATCGGTGCGGTAGTAGCGGTCGGAGGCGGAGGTGTCGCCCGGCACGGTGAAGCCCGGCAGCGCGGCCAGCGCGACGTTCGCCGCCCGGCCGAGACCGGTCTCCAGCATGCCCCCGCACCACACCGGCACCCCGTGGGCCGCGCACACGTCATGGATGCGGCGGGCTTCGAGATAGCCGCCGACCCGGCCCGGCTTGATGTTGATGATGCTGGTGGCGCCGAGCGCGATCGCGTCCGCCGCCGCGCGGGCCGAGGTGATGGACTCGTCCAGGCAGATCGGCGTCCGCACCCGGCGGGCCAGCTCCGCGTGGCCCAGCAGATCGTCCTCGGGTAGCGGCTGTTCGATGAGGAGCAGGTCGAACGGGTCGAGCCCGGCCAGCAGGCGGGCGTCGGCCCGCGTGTAGGCGGTGTTGGCGTCGACCTGGAGCAGCACGTCGTCGCCGAACCGCTCCCGTACGGCCCGTACCGGCGCGACGTCCCAGCCCGGCTCGATCTTCAGCTTGATGCGTACGTAACCGGCGTCGAGGTATCCGGCGACGGCGTCCAGCAGTTCGGGCACCGAGTCCATGATGCCGACCGAGACCCCGCACGGCACCCGCTCCCGTACCGCCCCCAGCTCGCGCGCGAGCGGCACGCCGCGCTCGCGCAGCTCGGCGTCCAGCACCGCCATCTCCAGGGCGGCCTTGGACATCTGGTGGCCCTTGAAGGGGCTGAGGGCGAGCGCGACGGCGGTGGCGTCCACGTTCTCGCGGCGCTCGGCGAGCGCGGGTATGAGGAACCGGCCGAGCACGTCCGCGCAGGCGTCGACGTACTCGCAGGAGTACAGCGGGTCGTGCATCGCGACGCACTCGCCCCAGCCCTCGGCCCCGTCCGTCACCGCGCGCAGCAGCAGCGCCTCGCGGACGGTCTGCGTGCCGAACGACGTCCGGAACGGCGCCACCAGCGGCATCCGTACGCGGCGGATCTCGACTCCGGTCAGCTTCATGACGCTCTCTTCCTTTCGACGATGTACCAGCCGGCCCGGTCGAAGCCGGTGACCCGCGCCCCGTCCGCGAGCAGCCCGCCCAGGACCTCGCGCAGGGCCGACCGCCAGGCGGCGCCGGACGCCGGGTCGGCGGCGCGCAGTCGCTCGATGTCCTCCGGCACGGCGACCAGCACGGTCGGGCCGTCGAGGCGGCCGGGGACGGGGCGTTCCCGCGGGGAGACGGACAGGCCCGTGACGGCGCCCGCCGTGCTGACGGCGGGCGGCCGGCCCGCGCAGGCCGCGACGGTCTCCGGCGCCTTGAGCGGCCAGGTGACCAGGAGCCGGTCGGTGGCGTCGGAGCCGTTGATGCCGTCGTTCATCGGGCCGTAGAAGTCGGGCAGGTACTCGGTGGCCCCGGCGGCCAGCTTGTGGAGGTTGAAGTAGGCGTTGCGGCGCACGAGCGGGTCGAACGTCCAGGAGATCTCCGTGACGCCGTGCCGCAGCGCCCAGGCCCGCTGGTGCAGCTTGAGCGCGTATCCGACGTTGCGCCCGCGCGTCGCGTCCGCCACCCCGGCGATGTGGCTGTGCAGGGCCCGCTCGGCGGGGGGCGCGAAGAACCCGGCGCAGGCGCCGACGAGTTCGTCGCCGTCGTAGGCGCCGCTCACGTAGCTGCCCGCCTTCGCGAGCGCGCGCAGCAACTCGGCCGTGATCGGCGGGATCTTGCCGTCCGGCCGCCATATGCGCTCGTAGAGCCGCTGTACGGACTCCAGTTCGGCCAAGGAGGACAGGGTGCGGATCGAGGTGCGGGATGCGCGGGCCGCCGCCCGCGCCGCGGCGGTGGCCTCCTCGGCCGCCTCGCCGCCCGTGCCGGCGGTCCGGCCCGGGTCGCTGGGCAGATCAACCACGGGAGTCATCTTCTTTGTCGTGTGTGACGTTCGTGTCGGGGGTGCTGTGGGTGCTGTGTCTGTCATGGGTGTCGTGGGCGCCACGGGCGCAGTTGGAGCCGTATTCGCCGTCAGGACGCCCCAGAACGTCCCGCAGCAGCGCCGTGAGCAGGGCCGTGCGCCGGGGCAGCTCGGCCACCACGACGTGTTCGTGGTCGGCGTGCGCGCCCCCGCCGACCGCGCCGAGGCCGTCCAGGGTGGGCGTGCCGACGCCCGCGGTGAAGTTGCCGTCCGACGCGCCCCCGACGGCGACCGAGGCGAGCGGCCCGACCCCCAGCGCGTCCGCGAGCCGGGCGGCGCGGGCGAACAGCGCCCGCGACGCGGCCCCGGGGAGCGGCGGACGGTTGGGGCCGCCCGACACCGTGACGCCCGCGCCGTCGAGTACGGGCCGCAGCGCCCGCATCGCGCGGTCCACCCGGTCCTGTTCGGCGGCGTCGCGCACCCGCGCGTCGACCGCGAACAGCCCTGCCGCGGCGACGGTGTTCGACGTGGTGCCCGCGGTGAGCAGCGTCGGCGTGACCGTGGTGCCGGTCGCGGCGTCGCCCATCCCGGCGATCGCGAGGATCTGGTGGGCGGCCTCGACGCTCGCGTTCACGCCGCGGTGCGGTTCGAGCCCGGCGTGCGCCGCCCGGCCCCGCACCGCCACCTCGTATAGCGAGACGCCCTTGCGCTCCGTCTTCAGCGCCCCGCCGTCCGCCGAGGCCTCCAGGACCAGCGCCGCGTCGCAGCCGCGCGCCTCCTCCTCGACGAGCGCGTGGGAGGAGGGGGAGCCCAGCTCCTCGTCGCCGGTGATGAGCACGGTGACGCCGTCGGCGCCGGCGGCGGATGCCGCCGCGAGCGCCGCGACGGCGTGGAAGGCCATCACCACGCCCGCCTTCATGTCGAAGCAGCCGGGCCCGCGCAGCAGCCCGTTCTCGATCCCGTACGGGTGGGTGGCCAGCGAACCCAGGGGCCACACCGTGTCGTGGTGGCCGAGGACCAGGACGCGGCGCGGCCCGTCGCCGAGCCGCCAGCGCAGGTGCGTACGCCCGTCGAGGACGACGCGCTCGGGGGCGGCCCCCAGGTGCGCGGCCCCCATCTCGGCCACCAGATCGGCGCTGCGCGCCACGGCCGCCAGGTCGGACGACGGCGACTCGCGGCACACCAGCGCCTCGATGTCGGCGAGGACGTGCGGCAGGGCCGCTTCGAAGTCGCGTACGGAGACGGCGGACGGGGGGTCGACCGTAGCGGGCCGGGGGTCGTGAACAGCCATGTCAGCTCACCTTCGGGGTGGCGCGGGCGCCGTAGTGGACGTATTGCTCACCGGTCTCCAGCGTGTAGAAGGTGACCGGCACCCATGTCCGCGTGCCGGGCATCCGGAAGACGAACTTCCCGTCGACCGCCGCCTCCTGGCCGCCGTTCCCGCCGCTCCTGCCATCGTCGGCCGGGAGGAGTTCGGCCTCCTGGGCGGGCGAGGTCTCGTACGCGGCGAGCGGCCCCGTCACCGTGTGGAGCAGCGTCAACCTGCCGTCCTTGTACGTGATGTCGGCGCGGGCTCCGGCCCGCTCGTACACGCCGGCGTGGCGCGCCGCGTCGACGGGGGCCGGCCGGGCGGCGGGGGCGAGCGGGGCGGGCATGGCCACGCCCGCGATCTCGGCGAATATCTCCCGGAACAGTTCCTGGTAGAGGTCGCGCGCGTTGCCGCCGTTGGTCAGCAGCGTCACCGCGAGCCCCTGGTCGGGCAGCACGCGCAGGAACGCCGACTGCCCGATGGTGTTGCCGTCGTGCCCGTACAGCCGCTGCCCGTCCCAGCCGAACCGGATCCAGCCCAGCCCCCAGGAGTCGCCCAGCGTGTCCCGGTCCGGCAGGCCGGTCTGGTGGGCGGCCATCGCGGCGGCGCTCCGCGCGCTCAGCAGCCGCTCGCCGTCCGGGCCGAGGCCGCCCGTGAGATGCAGCCGGGCGAAGGCCAGCACATCGGCGGTCCCGGCGGTGATCAGCCCCGCGGGTCCGGCCGAGCGGGGCAGCCCCCAGATCTCGGCGGGCGCGGGGTCCGCGCCGCCCTCGGCGACGTGCCCGACCGCGGCGCGCAGCAGCAGCGCCTCCTCGGGGAGCGTGCTCGCACTGGTCAGCCCGAGCGGCGTGCACAGCCGCTCGCGCAGCGCCCGGTCCCAGGTCAGGCCGGTCAGCTTCTCGATGACCCGCCCGGCCAGGCTGAACCCCGAGTTGCAGTACGAGAACGTCGCGCCGAGCGGGTGGTTCTGCGCGGCGTCCGCCAGCAGTTCGGTGTAGCGCTCCAGGCAGTCGTCGCCGCGCCCGGTGTCGGTGAAGATGTCGCCGTCGATGCCGCTGGTGTGCGTGAGTAGGTGACGCATCGTCAGTTTCTGGGTGGCGGCGGGGTCCGCGAGCCGCAGCTCGGGCAGTACGTCCACGAGCGGCGCGTCCAGGTCCAGCCGGCCCTCGTCGACGAGCTGCATGACGAGCGTCGCCGTCCAGACCTTGGTGATGGACCCGATCTGGAAGACCGAGCCGTCCGTGACCTCGACGCCCGTGGCGGTGGACAGGACCCCGTGGTGCGCCTGGACCAGCTCCTCGCCGTCGCCGGAGGGGTTGGGGAACGAGCCGCCCGAGGCGGCGGGGGACGTGCCGTCCGAGGTGCCGGGGGACGTGCCGTCCGGGGCGGCGGGGGACGTGCCGTCCGGGGCGCCGCCCGCCGCGGCCGGATCGAGCCGCAGGATGCCCAGGGCCGCGCCCGGCACCCGGTGCGCCGTGGCGAGTTCGGCGAGCCGCCGCTGCCAGTGGGCCGCGTCGAGGGGCGCCCTGCGCGGCCGCCCCGGCTCCCCGGCGTACTGCTCCACCCAGTCCACGACGCGCTGATTGAAGTCCACCCGGTGGGAGGGCGGACCGTCCAGCGGGAACATGTGCGTGCCGCCCGGATACAGCACCAGCTCCGTCGGCACGCGCCGCGCGCGCAGCGCGTTGAACCACTGCTCGGCCTGGCCGACGGGGCAGCGCTGGTCCTCGGCGCCCTGCGCCACCAGCGTCGGCGTCCGTACGTCCTCGACCCGGCTCATGGGCGACTGCCGGGCGTAGAGCTCGCGCGCCCCCCACGGCGTGCCGCCCAGCTCGGCCGCGCCCAGCATCCGCGCGGCGTCCGACGTGCCGGCCATGCTGGTCAGATCGGTGACCACGCCGGCCGCGACGGCCGCCGCGAACCGGTCGTCGCGGCTGGTCAGATAGCAGGTCATGAACCCGCCGTAGCTGTACCCGGTGACGGCGAGCCGCCGCGGGTCGGCGACGCCCTCGGCGACGAGCTGATCGATGGGCTCGGTGAGGTCCGCGGCGTCGGCGACGCCCCACCCGCCGAGCACGGCGGTGAAGAACTTCTCCCCGAAGCCGTCGCTGCCGCGCGGGTTGAGCATCAGGACCGTCCAGCCGCGCTCCGCGAGCACCTGGTGGTAGAGGTGGAAGGAGTCGGCCGCGCCATGCCATCCGTTGTGCGGGCCGCCGTGCACGTCCAGCAGCAGCGGCGTCGGGCCGCTCCGCCCCGGATCGCGCAGCAGCCAGCCGTTCACCACCGTGCCGTCCGAGACAGTGAACTCCCGCTCCTCCCGCGTGAACAGGGCGATATCGGACACGCCGTGCCCGGTGCGTATCCGCGTCGCGCCGGAGGCGAGATCGACGGTGGCGACCTCACCGTACGAGTCGGCGCCGGCCAGCACGATCGCGACGGTGCCGCCCGCGGTGGACGCCCCGGTCACGTGGTACGAGCCGCCGCCCACCACCCGGCGCGGCGCGCCGCCGCCGTCGAGACCGACCGCGTAGAGGTGGGTGAACCCGCGGTCCCGTATGCAGACCAGCACCTCGCGGCCGTCGGCGGTGAGCTGCGGGGGCGCCCCGGCGTAACCGAGCGTGCCGCCGGGCATCACATTGCGGTCGAGACAGCCGGTGAGGTCGGTGGGGGGCGGGCTTTGACCGCTGCCGCTCGGGTTGTAGGAGGCGTTCGAGGCGTCTGATGTGTCCGGGGTGCCTGGGGTGCCTGGGGTGCCTGGGGTGCCTGGGGTGTCCGGGGCGTCTGGGGTGTCCAACGGCACCCGCAGCAGGCGGGAGTGCCCGACGTCCGCGTTCGTCGACCCGACGACCAGCAGCGCCGCACCGTCCGCCGTCCAGGTCAGGGTCCCCGCCTGCCCGGTGTCGGAGCCGACCAGGACCGGCTCGGCGCGGCGCGGCCCCACCTCGACCACGTACGCCGCGCTGCTCAGGGACAGGTCGTGGTCGGCCCCGCGGGACGCCGAGAAGGCCAGCCGGGTCCCGTCCGGCGACCAGGCGGGGGCGCCGGCGTGCCAGTCCCCGTACGTGATCTGCCGGACCTCGCGATCGGCGAGGCGGACCGTGTGCAGATGGGTACGGACCATGCCCAGCAGCCCCAAGCCGTCCGCCTTGTAGTCCGACCGCCGCGTCACGACCGGCCGCTTGGCGCGCCGGGCCCGGTCGGCGTCGCTCTCGCCGTCGACCGCCGCCAGGTCGACGGGCGCGGTGAACGCGAGCGTGCCGCCGTCCGGGCTCCATACCGGCGCGCCCGTGCCCAGCGGCGCCTCCGTGACCTGCTCGGCCTCGCCGCCCGCCGCGGGCAGCAGCCACACCTGCGGGGGTGCGCCCTCCCGCGCCCGCAGAAACGCGATCCGGGTCCCGTCGGGCGACCATACGGGCGCGCTGTCCGCCGGGCCGTTCGTCAGCCGCCGGGGCTCACCGCCGTCCTCGGCGGCCGCCACCCGCCACAGCGTCGTCACGTCGCGGTCGGCGTCGCGGTCCGGGCTGCGCAGTACGTACACGATCTCGGCGCCGTCCGGGGAGACGGCCGGCTGCTCGGGCACCGCGAGACCGTACAGGTCGTCTATGCGCAGGCGGCGGGGGTGTTGGGGCCGTTGGTCGCGGTGGGTGCTCTGGGTCACGGGGCGGTACCTCCTGGGGCGGTGCGAGTGCGGGTGCGGTGCGGTGTGGAAGGGGCCGGACGATGGTGGGTTGGGCGCTGGTCGGCGTACGCGGACGCGGATGCGGGTGCGGGATGGCGTCAGGCTGTGGGGCGTCGTCGTCGGGTCGTGGGGCGGCGTCAGGCCATCGGCCGGGGCCAGGCCGTGGGCCGGTGTTAGGCCGTCGACCAGGGTCAGGCCGTGGGCCGGTGTCAGGCCGTGGGGCGGCCGAGCCGGTCGCGGAAGAGCCGGTGCACATTGCCCCCGAGCACGCGCGCGATGTCGTCGGCGGCCCAGCCGCGGCGCAGCAGCGCCTCCGTCACCAGCGGAAGCCCGGCGGGCCCTTCGAGTCCGGGGAGGTACTGGTCGCTGGGTACGCCCTCGATGACCGCGTGCGCGCAGCACGGCGGCGTGGTGTCGGCCAGTACCTCCTGCACGAAGTCCGGGCCGAGCCCGACATGGTCGATGCCGGCGACGTTCGCGAGGTGCTCGATGTGGTCGGCCAGGCGGTCGACCGTGTAGTCGCTCTCGTGCAGGAACGGGGCGAAGAAGTTCACGCACACCACACCGCCGCCCGCGGCGGTCGCCTTCACCTGGTCGTCGGTGAGGTTGCGGTGGTGGTCGCGCAGCGCACGCGCCGAGGAGTGGGTGGCGATGACCGGCCGGGTCGCCAGCTCCAGCACATGGCCGACGCCCGCGGCGCCGAGGTGGCTGATGTCGAACATCATGCCGATGCGTTCCATCTCGGCGACCGCGGCGACGCCCGCGCGGGTCAGCCGGCTCCCGGCCGCGTCCTCGCCGCTGCCGTCGGCGAGCGCCGTACGCCCGAAGTGCGCGAGGGACGCGATCCGTACGCCGAGCCGGTAGAGGGTCTCCAGGAGTTCGACGTCCTCGCCGATGCCCGGCGCGCTCTCCAGCGCGAGTACGAGCGCGATCCTGCCCTCTCCCAAGGCGGCGTCGATCTCGGCCCCGTCGTGGCAGAGCCGGACCGCGTCGGCGTTCCCGGCGGCGAGGCGGTGCGCGGCCTCGATCATGCGCAGGGTCCGCCGCAGGGCCCCCTCCGGCCGGTACTCGTCGTCGATGAACACGGGCAGCACCTGTATGTTCACGCCGCCCGCTATCAGTTGGGGCAGCCACTGCTCGCGGAAGAACGACGCCCACTGGTCGACGGGCCGGGCCGTCACGGCGCAGAGCAGGTCGTTGTGCGTGTCGGCGACGACGCTGCGTCGGTGCAGGTCGGCGGCGTGGTCGGTGGGGTGGTCGGTGGGGTGGTTCGTGGTGTGGGCGGGTGATGTGGTCACGTACGGGCTCCTTTCGGCGGGGTGGGACCACCGGTCGGGGGCGTGGGGCGGTCGGCTCCCGGCCGGGCGGGTTGTTCGGCGCTCGACGGGGAGGATCTACCCGCTCCGGGGCGCTTGTGATCTTCGGGGCTCGTGGGGGAGAGCCGGCCCGCTTCAGGGGCCCGGCTCGCCAGGGCCGAGGGCTCCTGTCGGTCGTCGTCTTCGCCCGCGAGGTCTTCGCCCGCGAAGTAGTCCTCGCCCGCGAAGTGGCAGGCGGCCCGGTGCGGGCGTCGTTCGGCGTCCCGCGCGGGGTCGGCGGTGCGGCACACGTCGCGGTCGGGGCGGGCGCGGGGGCCCAGCGCGCAGCGCGGGTGGTAGCGGCAGCCGGCCGGCGGACGGTGCGGATCGCTCGGCTCCGCGTCCGAGCCCTCGAAGTCCCGCGAGCCCTCGAACAGCGGCGTGTGCCAGGACGGCGCCGCGCTCAACAGCTCACGGGTGTACGGGTGCTGAGGATCGGACAGCACCTGCTCGGTGGGCCCGGCCTCGACGATCCGCCCGAGATACATGACGGCGACGATGTCACTGAGGTAGCGCACGACGGCGAGGTTGTGCGAGACGAACAGCATCGACAGGCCCAATTGCCGCCGCACGTCCCGTACGAGATTGAGCACGGCGCCCTGCACCGACACGTCGAGCGCGGAGGTGATCTCGTCCGCGATCACCACGCGCGGCCGGCCGGCGAGCGCGCGGGCCAGCGCGACGCGTTGGCGCTGGCCGCCGGAGAGGTGGCCGGGGAGCATGTCGGCCCGGTCCGGGTCGAGGTTGACCAGTTCGAGGAGGCGCGCCACTTCGGCCCGCCGCGCCGCCGCGCGCCGTCCCGCGAACCGTACGCCGGTACGCGGCATCGGCATCGCCTCGCTGATCGACGCCCCGATGGTCATGCGCGGATCCAGCGAGGAGTACGGGTCCTGGAACACCATCTGCAACGGGCGGCGGCGCCCCGGCCACCGCCGTACGTCCGTGCCGTCGAGCAGCACGCGTCCGGCGGTGAGGGGCGCGAGGCCGACGGCGCTGCGCGCCAGCGTCGACTTGCCGGAGCCGGACTCGCCGACCAGGCCGACGACTTGGCCTGACGGCACGGTCAGGTTCACCCCGTCCACGGCGGTGAGCCCGCCGCGCCGGCTCCCGTACCGCACGCTCACGTCTTCGAAGACCAGCTCGCTCACGCGCCACCTCCGGCGGCCTCGACCTCGACGTCACGGCCGTCACCCGCTCCGGGCCCCGGCCGGTGTTCGCTGCCCTCGCCGCCCGAGCCGTCCTGCGGATGCCAGCACGCCACACGGTGCCGGGCCGGGTGCCCATAGCCGATGCCGGCCTGCACCGGCACGGGCACCGGCACTGGCACCTGCACCGGTATCGGTTCCTCGGTCCTGCACCGCTCATCGGCGAACGCGCAGCGCGCGGCGAACGCGCAGCCGGCCCCGGTACGGCCCGGCTCCGGCGGCCGACCCGGAATGACCGCCAGCGGCGCGTCACGGTCGGTGTCGAGCGCGGGCACGGCGGCGAGCAGCGCCCGGGTGTACGGGTGGCGCGCGGCGCCGCGAAGCCCATCTGCGGGCAGTTCCTCCACGATCCGCCCTGCGTACATCACCAGCACCCGGTGGCAACTCTGCGCCACCACGGTGATGTCATGGCTGATCAGCAGCAGAGCGGCGGCCGACCTGCTCCGTACGGGCCGGGCCCCGGACGGGCCACCGGGCACGGGCCCAGCGGAAGCATCAACCGCGGGCGCGGCTGAGTCATCAGACGCGGACCCGGCCGCGGGGGCCGTGGCCCCGGATGCGGACTCGGCCGCGGGGACTGCGGTTGACCGGGACGTGGACTCGGCCGCGGGTACTTCCACAGCCCCGGACGCGGCCCCGGCCGCAGCAGATGCCGTTGCCCCGGGCGTGGGCTCGGCCGTAGGGGCTGCCGTTGCCTCGGGCGTGGACTCGGCCGCGGGGGCCGCAGCCGCCGCCCCAGCCCCGTACGTCGGCCCAGCGGGAGAAGCAACCGCGGGGGCCGTCGTCGCCCCGGCCGTAGGCCCAGCCGCAGGGGCTGCCGCCGCCCCGGGCGCGGCGGACCCAGCCGCAGAGGCCGCCATCTCCTCGGACGTAGCTTCGACCCCAGAGGCCGCCGCAGGCTCCGTCGCCTCGGCGCGTACGCGGGCGAGCAGGCGCAGGACCTGTCGCTGGACGGTCACGTCCAGCGCGGTGGTCGGTTCGTCGGCGATGACCAGGCGGGGTTCGCCCATGAGTCCCATCGCGATCATCGCCCGCTGCCGCATGCCTCCGGAGAACTCGTGCGGGTACTGGTGCGCCCGCCGTTCGGCCGCCGGGATACGTACCGCTCGCAGCCGCTCCACGGCCCGCGCGAGGGCCTTGGCGCGCGAGAGCCCGTGGTGCTGCCGGGAGACCTCGGCGAGTTGGCGTCCGATCCGCTGGGTCGGGTTGAAGGAGGTCATCGGGTCCTGGAACACCAGGGCCATCGACGTGCCGAGGAGCGCGCGCACGTCGGCGTCGGACGCCCGTAGCAGCGGTGTGCCGAGGAAGTCGAGGCGGTCGGCCGACACCACGCCCGGCGCCTCGATCAGCCGGGAGATCGCCAGCGCCGTCAGGCTCTTCCCCGAACCGGACTCGCCGACCACGCCGACGGATTCCCCGGCGCCAACGGTGAAGCTGACGCCGCGTACGGGCGTCACGGGCCCGGAGGGGCCGGGGAAGGCGACGCGCAGGTCCTCGACGACGAGCACGGGGGGTACGGGGGGCACGGACCGTACGGCCAGTACGGGCTGGTCTCCGCCTTCCGCGTCCACGGGCCGGCCGTCATCGTCCTCGGCACGCACGGCGGGCGATTGCGCAGGGGCCTGCGGGGGTGCCTCCTTCAGCCGCGCGGGGGCCGCAGAGCGCGCCCCGACCACACCCGCCGCGGTCTCCCCGAACAGGTTGAAGGCCAGCCCCGCGACCACCACCGCGACGCCCGGCGCGAGGGCCGCCGTCGGGTTGACGTAGATCTGGTTGAGTCCTTCTCCGAGCAGCCTGCCCCAGTCGTAGGCGGGGGCCTGCACGCCGATGCCGAGGAAGGAGAGCCCGGCGAAGGTGAGCAGCGCCATGCCGGCGCTGATGGTGGCGTTGACGATCAGAGGTTCCCCGATGTTGGGCAGTACGTGCCGTACGAGCAGCCGCACCCGGCCCACCCCGGCCACCCGCGCCGCAGCCACGAAGTCCCGGCCCGCGATCGCCGCGGACAGCGTCTGGGTCAGCCGGGCGAAGGCGGGGGCCATGGCGAGGCCGATGGCGAGGACCGCGCCCGTGGCGCCGACTCCGAAGATCATGGCGAAGAAGAGGGCCAGTAGCAGCCCGGGGAAGGCCACGGCGACGTTCACGGCCGAGGTCACGAGCCGCCCCGCCCAGCGGGGCAGCACGGCGGGCGCGGCCCCCAGGAGCGTGCCCGCCGCCACCCCGATCGCGGTGGCCGTCACCGCGAGTTCGATGGACAGCCGCGTCGCGACGAGGACGCGGGCGAGGATGTCCCGGCCCAGGCCGTCCGTCCCGAGCCAGTGCGCGCCGGTCGGCCCCTGCTGGAGCGCGTCCGTGTCGATCGCCGCCGCCCGGCCGCCCCACAGGAGGGGCGCGAACAGGGTCAGCGCGATCAGCAGGGTGAGGAGGGCGGCGGAACAGGCGCCCACGGGGGTGCGTACGGCTGCCCGTACGTGCGCGAACCTGCCCCGCGCGAATCCGCCTTTCGCGAATCCGCCTTTCGCGAACCTGCCCTTCGCGAACCCGCCCCGCGTGAATCCGCCCTCCACGAATCCGCCCTCCACGAACCCGCCCTCCGCGAACCCGCCCGACGATGACGCGTCGTCGTCGCGCATGGCTCAGGCCCCCCGGATCGTCGAGCGCGGATCGAGCACCGCGAGCACCACGTCGACCAGCAGATTCACCGTCAGCACGCCGATGCCGTAGACGAGGACGACGGCCTGCACCACCGGGTAGTCCTTCGACTGGATGGACTGCACGATCGTCGACCCGAGCCCCGGCCACGCGAAGACGTTCTCGACCAGCACCGTCCCGGCCACCAGCCCGGTCAGCACCAGGCCGCCCATGGTGAGCGTGGCGGTGAGCGCGTTGGGCAGCGCGTGCCGTACGTAGACGCGCGGCGCGCGCAGCCGCTTGGCGCGGGCCGTACGGACGAAGTCCTGGCCCAGCACGGCCAGCATCTCGACCCGCACGATCCGCGCGAGGACGGCGGCGGGCTGGGCGGCGAGCGCCAGTACGGGCAGCACGTACGAACTCATGGCGCCGCGCCCGGCCACGGGGAACCACCCCAGGTGCACCGAAAACACATAGACGAGCCCGACGGCCAGCAGGAACTCGGGGATCGCCGCCAGCAGCACGCTGGTCGACGTGAACGCCAGCTCGGCGCCCTTGCGCCGGCCGCCGCGGGTCAGGGCGGCCATCGCCACGCCCACCGGCACCGCGATCACCATGGCGACGGCGAAGGCGGCCAGGGCCAGTTGGGCCGTCGCCGGGAGCCGGTCGGCGATCTGCCGGGACACCGGGAGGTCGCTCAGCATGGACGTGCCGAAGTCGCCGGCGGCCAGCGACCGCAGGTAGTGCCAGTACTGCGTGAGCAGCCCGTCGTCCAGGCCGAGCGCGTGGCGCCGCGCGTTCACCGCCGCCACCGGCGCCGTCATCCCGAGCGCGGAGCGCACCGGGTCGCCGGGGATCAGATGGATCATCACGAACGCGGCGGTGACTACCACCCACAGCGACACCGCGAACCGCCCCAGCCGCCGCACCGCGAACGACAGCCACGGACTCCTCAGCACCCCCGACAGCACCCCGCCCGATGCCGCGGGCCCGGCAACCACACTGGACACCAGAAACGACCTCCGTCGGACTCCCTACCGGGACCCAGCGAGTGTCGCGCCCACCAGGGAGCCACCGATTCGTCCCCGCGCACAAGAAGCGGGCGGCACCTGGTACTACAGCACAACTGACGGCACCGACGGCGCGCACGCCCTGCCCACGCGCTCCGCCCCCTTACTCCCTCTCCATGATCGTCTGGCGGGCGCTCCAGCAGAGCGGGGTTCGACACGGACCGCTGCGCCCGGCCGGCGAGCCGCGCCGCGACCGTGACCCCCGCCCCGCCGCCGCTTCGAGCCGTGGCCGCAGCGCCCCGAACACCCGCCGCTCCTGGCCGCGGCGCAGCGAGAACCCGAACTTCAGAGCGCGATCAGCCCGGCTTTCGTCGTCTTGAATCCGCAGGAATCGAAGTAGAAGGGCTCCAGACCGTCGTCGAAGTCCACGTGCAGCCACTCGCATCCCGCCGCCCGCGCCCCCTCCACCGCCGCCGCGACGAGCGCACTCCCGACCCCCCGGTTCCGCCCCGCCCGCGCCACGACCGTATCCAGAACGAACGCGTGCACCCCGCCGTCCCAGGGCACGTTGACGAACCCGATCAGCCGCCCTTCCTCCCACGCGCAAACCCACCCCAGGCTGTGCCCCCGAAGCTGCGCCAGCCAGTCGGTCTCCGTCGGAGCGTGGTCGAAGCCCTCGGCGTGCAACGCCTCGATGGCCTCGTTGTCGACCTCGCCCCGCCATTCATAAGTGATCGTCATGGCCGGGATCGTAAGGCCCGCCCTCGTCAGCCGCCCAACGAGTCGCGCGCCCGCCACTCGGCGAACCCGCCGTACCGCGCGCCGCTCGGCGCGCCGTCGAACGCCTGAGCGGCCTGGTGTAGGGTCGCCGGCGTGAACACCGGGACGGCGCGGCGGCGCCATGCGCGGATTGGTTATCCGGTGGAGGGCTGAGCCCCCGCCGGGTGCGCGGACGGCGCGCTCCTGGTTCGGCACGCGGACCCCCTCAGTGCTCGTGCACTGCGAGTCCTTTTCGTGTCGAACCAACAGTGAGGTCAGCCGTATGACAGCCACGTTCAACCACACCATCATCGCCGCCGTGAACCGCGACGAGTCGGCCCGTTTCTTCCGCGAATTGCTGGAACTCGCGGAAGCGCCGTCCTGGGGGCCGTTCACCAATGTCCAGCTCTCCGACGGCGTGCTGCTGCAATTCGCGGAGCCGCCGGTGGAGATCCAGATGCAGCATTACGCGTTCCTGGTCGACGACGAGTTGTTCGACCGGGCGTACGGGCGGCTGTGCGACCGCGGTATCACGCACTGGGCCGATCCGCGGATGCGGCGGGCGGGCGAGATCAACCACGAACACGGCGGCCGGGGGGTCTACTTCAAGGACCCCGCCGGTCACGCGATCGAGCTGATCACCCGCCCGTATCTGTAACCGGCACCCGCTGCCGCCCGGCCGGGACGCCCGTGGATACGGCGTCCGGCCAGGCGGCCGGGCGGTGGAGTCCGCCGCCTACCGGGACCCGGGCCGGGCCTCCGCCCCGCGCCCCGCCCCATGTCCCGCCTCACGCTCGGTGGCGGGCGCCGGAACCACGACCGGTACGGCGGCGGGCGCGGATCGGCGCCGGTGGTGCAGCCGTTCCGCAGACCACACCACGGCGCCCGCCGCCGAGAGGGCCGCGCCCAGCGCGCAGACGCCGCCCCAGCCGGCCGCGCCCCATACCGCGCTGGTCAGTGCGGAGCCGATGGCCCCGCCGACGAAATAGCTGGTCATATAGGCCGAGTTGAGGCGGTTGCGGGCCTCGGGACGGACGGCGTAGACCAGGTTCTGGTTGCTGATGTGCACACCCTGCACGGCGAGGTCCAGGATGATGACGCCCGCCAGCAGGGCCGCCAGGGCCCAGGGGCCGCCGCCACCGGCGAGAGCCAGCAGGCCCCAGGAGCCGAGCAGCAGGAGCGCGCCGATGCCGGAGACATGCTGGACCAGCCCGCGGTCCGCCAGCCGGCCGGCCGTCGAGGCGGCCAGCGACCCGGCCGCGCCCACCAGGCCCAGCAGCCCGATCGCCGCCTCCGACCAGCCGTAGGACGGACCGGAGAGGAGAAAGACCAGCGCCGTCCACAACACGCTGAACGGCGCGAACGTCAGCGCCCCCAGCGCCGCCCGCCACCGCAGCACCGGCTCGTCGGCGAACATCCGCAGCGTGGATCCGATCAGCGCCGGATACCCCCGCCCCCCGCGCGGCGTCGGCAGCACGGGCAGCCGCAGCCGCAGCGCCACCGCCATCAGCAGCATCAGCACGGCGTTGACCCAGTACACCGTGCGCCACCCGCCGAGGTCGGCGAGGAGCCCGGCGGCCGTACGGGCCAGCAGGATGCCCAGCAGCAGCCCCGTCATGACCGTGCCCACGGTCCGGCCGCGCTCGGCGGGCGCCGCCAGCGTCGCCGCGTACGGCACGACCACCTGGGCCGCGACGGACGCCAGCCCCGTCAGCGCGGTGCCGACCAGCAGCAGCGTGCCGTTGGGGGCGCTCGCGATCACCGTCAGGAAGACCGCGGTCGCCGCGCACAGCCCCACCGCGAGCCGCCGCCGGTCCACCAGGTCCCCCAGCGGTACGAGCAGCAGCAGCCCCAGCCCGTACCCGGTCTGCGCCACCGTCACCACCAGCGCCGCCGTCGACGCGCTCAGCCCCAGGTCGCGGCCGATGACGTCGAGCAGCGGCTGGGCGAAGTAGTTGCCCGCCACCGACAGCCCGGTGGCGACGGACATCAGCAGCAGCGTGCCGCGCCCCAGCCCCGGGGCCGTCCCGTCCCGGCCGCGCTCAGTCGCTCCCATATGTCCTCCCTGGCACCACGTACACGATCGACCACCGGCTCGCCCTGCGGGGCCGGTGCACAGCCTCCAGCCTGCGCCGCCGCCCAGCAATGAGTCCAACGCATCATTTTCATCCTATCGATCTGGTTCCGCGATCGATCTCGTCTGGCGATCGATCTCGCTCGTCGATCGCTATGCTCGCCGCCATGGAGCTCCAGCAGATGCGCTACGTCGTCGCGGTCGCCGAGACCGGCGGCTTCACCCGCGCCGCCGAACGGTGTCACGTGGTGCAGTCCGCCCTCAGCCACCAGATCGCCCGCCTGGAGCAGGAACTAGGCGCCCGCCTCTTCGACCGTACGAGCCGCAGCGTGCGGCTGACAGCCGCGGGGGAGGCGTTCGTACCCGTCGCCCGGCAGACGCTGGAGGCGGCCGAGCGGGCCCGCGCCGAGGTGGAGGCGGCGACCGGGGAGGTGCGCGGCCGGCTCGCGGTCGGCGCGATCTCCACCGTCGCCGCCGTCGACCTGGCCGAAGAACTGGCCGCCTTCCACGCCCGGCACCCCAAGGTGCGGATCAGCATGCGCGTGGACATGAGCGACGCGCTGATCGAGCAGGTCCGCCAGGGCACCCTGGACGTCGCCTTCGTGGGCCTGGTGCCCGGCGCGCGCCTCAAGGGCGTACGCGAGAAGGTGCTGGCGCACGGGGAACTGGTGGCCGTGGTGGCGCCGGGGCATCCGCTCGCGCGCCAGGAGCGGGTCGGCCTGCGGCGGCTGGCACGCGAGACCTTCGTCGCCTACACGGCGGGCTCCGCCGCCCACCGCCAGACCGAGGAGGCGTTCCTCGCCGCCGGGCTGCGCACGGAGGCGGCCTTCGAGGTGACCACGCTGGAAATGCTGGCCAAGCTGGTGCGCGCGGGGCTCGGGGTGGGCATGGTGCCCGAAGCCATCGCCTCCGAACTCACCGGGCTGCACATCCTGCGCGTCCGGGGCGCGCCCGTCCGCACCGAACGGCTCGTCTGGAGCCGCCTGGGCCCCTCCCCGCCCGCCGCCGCCTTCCTGCGCGGACTCGACGCGACGCCGGACGGGGAGTGATCGGGCGGCGCGTACGCCGGGAGGCTCCCTGGCACTCGGGGCGGCTCCCGGGCGGGCGGGGGCGGCTCCGGGCGGGGCGGCTCCCGATCACGCCGGGCCGGGTGCGACGGCCGCGTACCGCCGTCGCACCCCGCCGCCCGTTACGGAGCCTCGCCCCGCCGGCCGCCGGACCGCGGATCAGCCGCTTCGTCGGCCGCCGCCTCCCCGGACCCGGACCGGGACTCGGACTGGGACTCGGACCCGGCCTCGGGCCCCGACCCGGACACGGACCCGGGCTCGGCCCCCGGCTCCCCACCCCCTGCCGTCCCGGCCCCCGGCTCCCGCTCCGCGCGGGTCTGGGCCACGACCCGCGCCGGGGCCGCCGTCGCCGCCGGCGTCGGCTGAGTGGCCAGGCCGAGCCGTACGTGCAGGATGCGCGAGAGGTCGTCGATGGTGCCGTTGCTGCGCAGCAGCTCCATCGGCGGGATGTCGACGCCGTACCGCTGGTGGACGGTGACCAGGACCTGGGCGGCCATGAGCGAGTCCATGCCGTACTCGTCGAGCCTGCGGTAGTGGTCCAGTTGGTCGGCCTCCATGCGCAGCACCTCGGCCAGCAGCGCGGCGAGGGTGGTGCGGAGGTACTCCAGCGCCTCGTCCGCGCCCATGGCGGCGAGCCGCGCCAGCAGTTCCTCCCGGCTCAGCGCGTCGCCCGCCCCGGCGGGGGCGAGATCCCGCAGCCGCGGGGCGGCCATCTGCGGGATCAGGGCGGGCAGCCGGCTCCAGTCGACCCGCAGGACCGAGGCGGCGTCGGCCCCGGAGGTGAGCAGCGGCACCGCCGCCGCGAACGACTCGGCCGAGGTCGTCGGCTTGATGCCCATCTGCTCCATGCTGTCGCCGATGTTGTTGCGGGCGACGTAGCCGGCGTCGGCGATGGGGCCCCAGCCGACGGCCAGCGCCGCCTCGCCCCGCTGCCGCCGCCTGCGGGCCAGCGCCTCCAGATAGAGGTTGGCGCCCACGTACGGGGCCTGCTTGATGTTGCCGATGAGGGTGGTGCCCGAGGAGTGCAGCAGGAACAGGTCGAGCTCCGCGCCGGCTTCCGCGGCCGCGGACTCCAGGACCTGGGCCCCCGCCATCTTGGGCGCGAGCGTGGCGCGAATACGCTCCTCGCTCAGCTCGCTCAGCGTCGCGTCGTCGAGGTGCATCGCCGCGTGCGCGATGCCGCGCAGCGGCCGGCCCGCCGCCTCCAGTTCGGCCAGGACGGCGCGTACGGCCCGCGGGTCGGTGACGTCCGCGGCGTGCACGCTGACGCGCGCGCCCAGTTCGGCCAGGCGCGCGGCGGTGGCCGCGGCCTCTGGGGCCCGCTCGCCGCTCCGGCTCACCAGGGCGAGGTGACGGGCGCCGAGTTCGGCGAGCCAGCACGCGGTGGCCGCGCCGAATCCGCCGGTGCCGCCGGTGACCAGGTAGCTGCCCTCGGGGTCGAGCCGGGGCGGGGCCGGCCGCTCCTCGATGAGCAGCGGTTCGTCCAGCGGGTCGTAGGTGATGACGACCTTCCCGATGTGGCGGGAGTGCTGGAGGAGGGCGAAGGCCTCGGCGACGCGGGCGGCGGGGAAGGCGGTGTGCGGCACCTTGACGTGCGCGCTCCCGCCGGTCAGGTCGCCCATCTCCGCGCGCATGCGGGGGAAGCAGTGGTCGGGGACCTGCGAGACGTCCGCGCCGAAGTACGAGATGTTCTTCGTGAACGGGCGCAGCAGCAGCGGCTTGTTCTCGTAGAAGTCGCGCTTGCCCAGCTCCACGAACCGGCCGCCGGACCTCAGGAGCTCCAGGCTGCGGGCCATGGCCTCCCCGGCGAGGGAGTTGAGCACCACGTCCACGCCCTGCCCGCCGGTGATGGCGCGGACCTGCTCGGCGAAGTCCAGGGTCCGCGAGTCCAGGACGTGTTCGACGCCCAGGCTCCGCAGGAATGTGCGCTTCAGATCGCTGCCCGCCGTCGCGATCACCCGCGCCCCCTTGAGCGTCGCGTACGCGACAGCGGCCAGGCCCACGCCGCCCGCGGCGCCGTGGACCAGCACGGTCTCGCCGGGCCGCAGCCGCGCCAGTTCGCCCAGTCCGTACTGGACGGTGCTGACCGCGATGGGGGCCGCCGCCGCCTCGGCGAAGGACACCGAGTCGGACAGGCGCCACATCTTGGCCGGCTGCATCAGGGCGTGGCTGGCGCACGCGGAGTACGTCATGCCCACGACGCGGTCCCCGGGTGCGAAGTCCGTCACGCCGGGGCCGCAGGCCAGGACCACGCCCGCGCACTCCAGGCCGACGCTCGCCGCTTCCGCGGCGTCCACGCACGCCTCGACGGGCAGCAGGCCGACCGCCTTCATGATGTCGCGGTAGTTGAGGGCGCTCGCGCGTACGTCCACCAGTACCTCGTCCGGTCCCGGCGGGGCCGGTGCGGGCGTCTCCTCCCACACCAGCTCGTACGAGAGGCCGGGGTGGCGGACGCGCAGGGCGTACGGGGTGGCCCCGGCGGGCCGGGCGGGCTCGGGGCGCGGCCGCTCCCGGGGGACGAAGCGGTCCGCGGCGGTGAGCACGATCTCGTCCTCGTCGCTCGCGGCGAGCATCTCGCGCGCCAGCCGCAGGGCGTCGCCGGCCGGCGACGCGCCGCGGCACAGGCTCACGCGACGGCCCACGAGTTCGGGGTGTTCGTTGGCCAGGGTGCGGGCGATGCCCCAGACCGCCGCGTCCTCGGGATGGGTGATCTCCTCCAGCGCGGGCAGCGCCCCGCAGGGGCGGGTGACCAGCCACAGTTCGGCGCGGACGCCGTCGGGCAGCCCTTCGCGGGCGGTGGCGAGGGTACCGAGAGCGACGGCGCGGCGCGCGGCCACGGCGACGGCCTCCCCCTCGTCATCGCGTACGCGGGGATCGTCACCGTGCGCGCGAGGGGCATCATCCCGCGCGCTGACGTCGTCGCCGTGCACCCTGGGGTCGTCGCCCGCCCCGAGCAGTACGGTGACGACGACCGTCTCGGCGGGCTCCGCGCCCGTCACCGCCTCCGTGAGCAGCGCTTCCCACTCCTCGGGCCGGTCGGGCAGCGGCACCGTACGGACCGTGCCCGCGCCCCGCTCCGCCAGCGTCTCGCCCAGCGCCCGGGCGAGGGGCAGTTCGCTCGCCCGCTCGGCGACGACGAGATACGCGCCGGCGCCGTCCGCCCCGGGCAGTGCCGCCTCCTCCGCCGCCGCCTCGGCCGCGGCGGAGGCGAGGAAGACCGACCACCCTTCGCGCAGCGGCGGCTCGTCGTCCCCTGTCCGCGTGACCGCGTCGAAGCCGCACTCGACGAGCAGCCGCGGCCACTCGTCGCGGGGCAGCAGCAGGGAGTCGGGCCGCAGGTCGCGGTCGGTGTGGGCGTAGAAGCTGTCCAGGGCGCCGAACACCGGGGCCAGCGTCTGTGCGTCATGCGTCTCGAACGCCAGCAATTGCCCGCCGGGGGCCAGCAGGGAGCGCACCCGGCGCAGCGACGCGCGCAGGTCGGCGGCGGTGTGCAGCGCGTTCGACGCCACGACGAGATCGAACCCGCCGGCGGCCAGACCCTGTTCGGCCGGGTCCCGGTCGAGGTCGAAGGCGGCGTACTCGACGAAGTCGTACGCGGCGAAGTGGGTTTCGGCGCGGGTGAGGAAGGAGGTGGAGACGTCGGTGAACGTGTAGTGGGTGCGGTCGGCGGGCAGCAGCGGCAGCAGCGCCGCTGTCGTGCCGCCCGTACCCGCGCCGATCTCCAGCACCCGCAGCGCGCGGTCCGCGGGCCAGACGGCGGTCATCTGCTCCACCAGCGCCTGGGCCACCCGGTTGTGGAACCGGCAGAGCGGCGAGACGTCGTAGTACTGCTCCAGCATGCGGGCCACGGGTTCGGAGATCGCCGCCTGGGCGGCGTCCGCGCCGTCGCGGCAGGAGTCGTCGAGGGCCTGGAGCTGGCGCGCGGTGAGGGCGGCGGTGGAGACGAAGGCCGGGTGGCGGCCGACGAATTCGGTCAGCAGCAACGATCCGGGCGCGGCCGGAGCGCACAGCCGCCACCGGTCGTCCTCCGCCCGCCATACGCCCTGCCGCTCCAGGAACGGGGCGAGCAGCGTGAACAGCCGCTCGTGCCGGGCCGGGAGGCCCCTGGCGATCAGGTCCGCGACGGCGAAGGGCTTGTCCGCGTCGTCGAGCAGCGCGGCGATCAGCTCCCCGTAGCGCGCGGCCGTGTACCGCCGCATGCTCTCCACGGCCTCGGCGTGGCCCGCCGCGTGCCACGCGGCGCGCAGCTCCGCGATCCGTTCTTCCGCCCGCTCCACAAGCTCCGCCGGGGCGGGCAGCGGTACGGGTGTACGGGGCAGCTCCTTGTGCGGGGCCGCCCGCAGCACGGTCTCCATCACGCCGACCCGCGTGAGCCGGCCGATCTGGAGCCTGCGCAGCCGGCAGCCCTCCAGCTCGGCGGAGACGGTGCCGTCGGGGTCGGTGAGGAGGATGTCCCAGCACACCTCCTCGTCGGTCCGGCTGCGTTCACGTACGAGCATGAGGCCGTGCGGCGCGGGGGTCTTCCACACCCGGAGCGCGGCGATGGTCGACGGGAGGTGCGGGTGGCCGGCGGCGATCCGGTCCAGCAGGAGGGCCACGCCGGTCTGCAGGGCGCCGTCCAGCAGGGCGGGGTGCACCGTGTACGGGTCGCCGGGCGCGTCGTGCCGGTAGGCGGCCAGCGCGGCGTCCGGCCCGCGCCACATCTCCTCCAGTACCCGGAACGCCGGTCCGTAGCACAGCCCGACGGAGTCGCAGGCGCCGTAGAACGTCTCCGCCGTCAGCGGCTCGGGGCAGTCCCGGCGGGCCCGTTCGACGTCGAGGGGCTCGGGTCGCGGCCGGAGCTGGGCCCGCACCCGCGCACGGGCGTGGGACCGGGTCTGCCCGGAGTTCTCGGTGGTGCTGGTGAGGCAGAACGTTCCGTCGTCGGGGTTCAGGGACGCCTGCACGCTCGTGCCGCCCGCGTCGGGCCAGGGCACCACCAGCGCGTTGCTGATGTCCATGTGCTCGACCTCGACCGCCGTGTCCAGCGCCTCCCGCCCCGCGGCCAGGGCCATCTCCAGATACGCGGTGGCCGGCATGACGACCGAGCCGCCCACCCGGTGGCCGCTGAGCCACGGCACCAGCACGGGCTCGACCGACCCCTGCCACACCGGCTGCGGGGCCGGCAGCCGCTCGCCGAGCAGCGGATGGCGCAGCACGCCGTCGCCGCTGGAACGCACCCAGGACTGCGGGGTGCCCCGCCAGTGCCGCTGCCGCTGCCACGGGTACGCGGGCAGGTCCACCACCCGCCCGGCCACCGGCAGCAGCCGCCCCCAGTCGAACTCCGCCCCGGCCGCCAGCAGCGCCGCACAGGTGGTGTCGAGCGCGTGAACGGCGTCGACCGGCACCGCGGCCGCCGTCCGCACCGCCTCCGCGTGGCCGGCTCGCTCCTGCGCGGGCACTGTCCGCGTGGTTTCCGTCCGCGTGGCTTCCCTCTGCGCGGCCTCCGCGTGAGCGGCGTCGGCCTCGTCGAACTCAGCCCGCACGCCGTCCGCCTGCGCCGTGGTGTCCGCCTGCGCGACGTTCGCCTGGTCGGGCTCCCGCTGGGCGGTGGCGTCCGCCTGCGCGGCCTCCGCCGCGACGCCCTCCGCCCGCTCGGCCTTCGACGGGCGGCGCATCGTGGGCAGTACCGCGATGTGCGCGGCGGGGCGGCTCGCGGTGATGCGGCGCAGGGAGCCGCGGAGTACGGGGTGGGGGCCGACTTCCAGGAGGATGTCGGCGCCGTCGTCGATGGCGCGCTCGACGGCCGCGGCGAAACGTACCGGCCGGCGCACGTTGTGCCACCAGTACTGGGCGTTCAGCTCCGGGCCCAGGACGCGGTCGGCGGTGACGGTGGAGTACATCGGCAGGGTCGCGGTGGACGGCTCCAGCGCGGCCAGCGCCTCGGTGAGGGCGGCCTGCCGGGGGCCCATGGCGCGGCTGTGGAAGGCGTAGTCGAGGCCGAGGTCGCGGAAGAACACGTCCCGCCGGGCCAGTTCCCCGCCGAGCGCGGCGAGCGCCCCGGCGTCGCCGGAGACGGTCACGTCCCGGGCGCTGCCCACCGCCGCGATCTCCAGCAGTTCGCCGTACGGGGCCAGCAGCGCCCGCGTCTCGTCCTCGCCCAGGCCCACGGCGGCCATCCGGCCCCGGCCCGCGGTGGGGGCCTGCGCCGCGCCGCGTTCCGCGATGACGTGGGCGGTCTGGGCCAGGGTGAGCACTCCGGCGAGGTGCGCGGCGGCGACCTCGCCGACGCTGTGGCCCACCACCATGGCCGGTTCGATGCCCCTGGCGCGGAGCGCGGCGGCGAGACCCAACTGCACGGCGCACAGCAGCGGCTGCGCGATCTCGGTGGCCGCGAGCCGCCATCCGTCGGGCGCGGAGGCCAGGAGTTCGGCCGCCGACCAGCCGAGCCGCGGCGTCAGGTGGGTGTCGAACTCCTCGACGGCGGCGCGGAAGGCGGCGTCGCGGGCGAGCAGGTCGGCGCCCATCCCGGCCCATTGGGAGCCGTTGCCGCACAGCACGAACGCGATCCGCCCGCCGCGCACCCCTTGGGCGCGGGCGCCGACGGCGCCGCCGGGCCCGGGGCGAGGGGACGTCCGTTCGGCGGCGGCGAGTTCGGCGAAGGCGCGGGACGCGTCGCGCGGCGTACGGGCGAGGACGAGGGCCCGGTGCTCGTGGCGGCCGCGCCGCCGGCACGTGGTGTGGGCGATGTCGTAGAACTCCTCCTGCGGCACGTCGGCGAGGTGTTCCGCGAGCGCGGCCGCGGCCTCGCCCAGGGCCTTCTCGTCGCGTGCGGAGACCAGTACCGGCAGGGGCGCGTCCGGCGGGGCGTCGGGGTCGGCGCGGCGGGGCGCGGGGACGGTGGCGGGCGCGGCGGCGACGATCGCGTGCGCGTTGGCGCCGCCGAAGCCGAAGGAGTTGACCCCCACCACGGGCCGCCGCGCGGCGGCGACGGGCCGGGGGGTGGTGGCGAGCTCCAGGCCGAGCCCCGCGAAGTCGATGTGCGGGCTGGGCTCCTCGGCGTGCAGGGTGGCGGGGATGGACCGGTGCCGCAGGACCAGCAGCGCCTTGCACAGCCCGGCCATGCCGGACGCGGGCTCCAGGTGGCCGAGGTTGCTCTTGACCGAGCCGAAGGGCAGGTCGCCGGTGATGCGGCGGGTGCCCAGGGCCCGGCCGATGGCCATCGCCTCCAGCGGGTCGCCGGCCGGGGTGCCGGTGCCGTGCGCCTCGAAGTACACCAGGTCGTCGGGGTCCACTCCGGTGCGCGCGTACACCTCCCGCAGCAGGTCCTCCTGGGCCCGGTCGTTGGGCAGCGCGATGCCCAGGGTGCGGCCGTCGCTGTTGGCGCCGGTGCCCAGGATCAGCCCGTGCACCCGGTCGCCGTCGGCGAGGGCGGCCTCCAGCGGCTTGAGGATCACCACGCCGCCGCCCTCGGCGCGTACGAACCCGTCGGCCCGCGCGGAGAACGGCGCGGGCACGCCCCGTACCGACAGCATCGACGCCTGGGAGAAGCCCACGTAGTGGTAGGGGGAGATCAGCAGGTTCGCGCCGCCGCACACGGCGGCCCGGCTGGTGCCCTCCCACAGCGTGTGGCACGCGCGGTCGAGGGCGATGAGCGACGACGAGCACGCCGTGTCCACGGCCATGCTCGGGCCGCGCAGGTCGAAGGCGTACGAGAGGCGGTTGGCGGCGAGCGACGAGGCGCCGCCGGACATCGTGTACGGGCTGATGGAGCGCTGGGCCATCAACTGGAGCGCCCCGTAGGACGCGTCGGAGATCCCGACGTAGACGGCGGTGTCCGAACCGGCGAGCCGCCGCGGGTCGAGGGCCGCGTCGTCCAGCGCCTCGGCGGTCAGCTCCAGCAGCAGCCGGTGCTGCGGGTCCATCTGCTCCGCCTCGGCGGGCGAGATCCCGAAGTAGGAGGCGTCGAAGGAGGCGACGTCCGCGAGGAAGCCGCCGGCGGCCGTGTAGCTCTTGCCCGGCCGCGGCACGCTCGTGTCCACGAAGCGCTCCGCCTCGAACCGGTCCGGCGGCGCCTCGCCGACCAGGTCGCGCCCTTCTTCGAGCGCCGACCACAGCTCGCGGAGCGAGTTGACCCCGCCGGGCAGTCGGCAGGCGACCCCGACCACGGCGATGGGCGGGCGGGGCGCCGCGTTGCTCTGCTGCATCGAGCCTCTTCTCGTCAGTTCTCGTCGGTTCTTGTCGGTTCTTGTCTGTGCTTGTCGGTCTGTTGTCGGTTCTGTCGTCAGGTTTGCCGTTGCATCTGTCAGCGGGGTTGTCAGCGGTCGGTCGTCGGGATTGCCGTCGGGTCTGTCGCCGGGGCTGTCGGCGGCGGCGGGCGGCCGCGCGCGCCACTGCCAGCGGACGCACCGTAATAGCCGATTGCCGTCAAGAGCGGTTGAAGTCGCCTATCAAGGGCGAATGCCTGAGAAACGCTGAACAGGGTGAAAAGGGGTTCATTCACCTGCGTTCACTCGTCGGAGTGAATTCGAGAACGCCCTGCCGGGCATGGCCTGTCCGGCCCCCGGCCCCGGAAGCGGAGCGCCCGGGGAGGGGCGCCGGACGCGAGGACCGTCGCCGCGGTGATCGGATCGGGCGGTATACGCCGCCCCGGGCGGCGCCGAGACGGGAACTCGCTAAGGAGCGCGCTGTGTCAGTCGTCATCACAGGAGCAACCGGATTCCTGGGCAGCCGCGTCCTGCGGCACCTGCTCGCCGAGGAGACGCGCGAAAGAGTCACGGTGCTGGGACGAGGCTCCCCGGAGTCCCTGCGCGAGCGCGTCCAGGCCGCCGTCGGCTGGCTCGACGGCCCGCACGACGGCCCGCCCCTGCCGCCGGACGCGTGGCAGCGCGTGCGCTGCGTCGGCGCCGACCTCACCCGCCCGGCGCTGGGGCTGCCGCCGGAAGAGCTCACCGCGGCGGCCGACGGCGCCGCCCAGGTGTGGCACTGCGCCGCCCAACTGCACCTCGCCGGCGACCAGTCGGACCTCTTCAGCACCAACGTCCGCGGCACCCGCGCGGTACTGGACCTGGCCGACCGGGCCCCCGACGCCCACCTCGTGTTCGTGAGCACCGCCTTCGTCGCCGGCCGCCGGGACGCGGGCCACATCATGGAGGACGACCTCAGCGACGCCGACGGCTTCCACACCCGCTACGAGGAGACCAAGTACACCGCCGAGCGCATGATCCGCGCCTGGACCGCCGCCAAGGGCCGCCGCGCCACCATCGCCCGCCCCAGCCTGCTGGTGGCCGACCGCTCGGCCCCCGCCGGACTGCCCGCGCAGCCCCTGGACTACGTGTCCCGGCTCGTCGACGACGCCCTCCTGCCCCCCACCGGCGGGCCCCTCGTACGCCCCGTGCGCGGCGGCGTCCTGCCCCTGCGGCTCCAGGGCGACCCGCACGGCGCCATGAACCTCCTCCAGGTCGACTACGCCGCCGCGGCCCTGATGCGCGTGGCCGCCGCCGGGCGCGCCCGCACCGGCGCGGGCGTCCGTACCGTGCACATCACCCACCCCCGCGAGGTCACCTTCCCCACGGCCCGCGAGGCCCTGCGGACCCTCTACCCGGGCCTGCGCCTCACCGTCGTCCCGGCCGTACGCAACCCCTCCCGCTACGAAGCCCTCGTCCTTCAGCACGCGGGCCACCTCCTCGACTTCAGCGCGCAGCGCCGTACGTACGACCGGACCCATCTGCGCGAGGACGTGGGCGACCTGCCCGACCCCCCCGACGTGGACGCGGCCTACCTCAGCCGCGCCTTCGACCGGCGCGACGCGCGCCAGCGGGCAGCGGTGTAGGCCGTGGCCACGGCGCGGGAAGGGGCGCGGACGCCCCGCCCGGAGAAGGGCCGCGAGCCGCGGCGGCCCGGACCCGGACCGGCCGCCGGGGCGGTCCTGCTCTCCGACGCGGGGCTCGCGGCCTACCGGGCCGGGCACCCCCGGACCAGCCTGGCCATCGGAGCGGCCCTGGTGTGCGCCGGGCCGGTGCCCGAGGACGCCCTGCTGCGGACGGTCCTGGAACGTGCCGTGGCGGCCTTTCCCGCGCTCGGCGGCGCCGAGGGGTCGGGCGGCCGGCTGCGGTACGCGCCCGTGAACGCCGCCGACGCGGCGGCGGGGCACTGGCACCGGACACTCGACGCCGAGGCCGCCCGGCCGCTGCCCGCGGCGGGCTGGGACTGCGCGGTCCTCACGGGCCTGCCGGGAGGTACGGGCCTGGCGGGCGACGAGTTTCTGGTGGGGGATACGGGCCTGCCGGGCGGTACGGGCCTGGCAGGCGACGAGGGCGTGGTGGGGGCTACGGGTCTGGGTCTGCCGGGCGGGGCGGGCCTGGCGGGTGGCCGGTTCGCGGTGCTGTGGCGCGGGGACCACGTCCTGCTCGACGGGGCCGGGGCCGCGGCCGTCCTCGCCGCGCTCTGCTCCGCCGGGGACCCGGAGGACTCCGGGGACCCGGAGGACCCCGAGGGCCCGGAGGACATTGGGCCCGCGCCGTCCGCGGCCCTCCGCGCCGCACCACGACGCGTCGGGGCCGGGACCAGGGCCGGGGCCGCCGGGCGGGCCGTCCTCGACCTGGCCCGCGCGAGCCGGGCGGTGGCCGGCCCGCTGCTGGCCCGCGCCGGCTCAGCCGACCGGCTCGCCGACGTACGGTCCGACGCCCCGCCCCGGCTGCGCCACCACTTCGCCCACACCCGCCTTGACGTGCTGCGCGGTGTCGGCCGCCGGCACGGCGCGACCGTCAACGACGTCTACCTGGCGGCGCTGGCCGGGGCGGTGCGCACGTGGGCGGGGGAGGGGGCCGCCGACGGGCTGCGTGCCGTACGGGTCCTGTGTCCGGTCGACATCCGCCGGCCACGCGGCGGTGAACTGCGCAACCGCCACCTCCCCGTGCGCGTCACGCTGCCCGTGGACCTCGCCACGCCGGGCGAGCGGCTCGCCGCGGTCGCCGCCCGCACCGGGGGCCTGGCGCGCGCCCTGCGCCATCCCGTGGTGCACGGCGTGTTCCGGGGGCTGCCCCGCGCCCTCGGCGCGTGGTGCGTGGAACGCTACTTCCACCCCGACCGCAGCACCCTCCTCGCCAGCAACGTCCACGGCCCCGCCCACCCGCTCCGCCTGGCGGGCGCGCCGGTACGCGAAGTCCTCCCGCTCAACTTCCTCCCCGCCGGCCACCCGCTGTCCGTGGTGCTGATGAGCCTGAACGGCCGGGTGAGCGTCGGCTTCACCACCGACGCCTCGCTGCGAGGCGCGGCCGACCTGCCCAACCTGTGGCTGCGGGAGCTGACGGCACTGACCACGGACCGTGCGCCCGGCCCCTGAGGGCGGCGAGTCGCGCCCGTACGGACCGTACGGAGGCGGCGGGGGGGCCGGGGGCTCAGCGGCGGGTGAGGCCGTCGAGGATCAGGCCGATGGTGAAGTCGAAGCGTTCGTGCTCGGCGCCGGAGGCGAGTTCGGCGGCGTAGCGCTTGGTCTGCGGGAAGGCGTCGGGGAACTGGGCGAACCGCCGCAGCACCTCCTCGCGTCCGGCGGCCCACTCGTCGCCGGAGCGGCTGAGCAGGGGCAGTTCCCAGGTGTAGGCGTTGACGTAGAGCGTCAGGGCGTCGATGCCCCAGGCGGCGGCCCGCGGGGCGATGCCGCCCGCGAGCAGGATGGCGAGCATGCCCTCGGCGAGGCGCAGCGTGCTCGCGGCGAGACTGGGGCGCACCGCCCTGCGCACGGCCTGTCGACCGCCGCCGTCGGCGTACTCGGCCTGTGGTGGTCCACCGCCCACTGGGGCGCCGGCCTCACCGTCTGGAAGCCGACGCCGGCGCTGTTCCTGACCGGGCTCGGGGCGGGCCTCGTGTTCATCCCGCTGTTCGACTACCTCCTCGGCGACGCCACCGCCGAGGAGGCCGGTACGGGCGCGGGCATGCTCAACGCCGTCCAGCAGTTCACCAACGCCATCGGCGTCGCCGCCCTGGGCACCGCCTTCTTCGCCCGCGTGGGGCGCCCCTCCACACACTCCTACTTCGCCGCCGCCAAACTCGTCTTCGCCGTCTGCGCCGCCCTTACGTTCTCACCCTGCTGTCTGTCCCCCTCCTGCCCCGGCACGCGCGGCGGGCTCAGCACTGAACGCGGCCACCGCGGCGGCGTACGGCCGTGGTTACCGCCCTCCGCCGAGGCCGACCGGCTCATGGCGCTCATCGAGACCCGGCTCGGGCAGGGTGATGGCGGTGTGCGCCGGGTTCCCGGCCGCCGGCGGCGCGGCGGTGAGCCGACGCAGCCCGGCGTCGCGCCGTTCGAGGGCTTCGACGGCGGCGGGGAAGAGCGCCGCGTAAGAGAGCGTGGGCGGAGGGAGCGGCGCCCCCGCGGCGGTTGGTCGCGGGGGCGCCGGGGGTGGCTCAGAAGGTCAGAAGGTTAGAAGGGGGTCAGGGTGAGGGTCATTCCTGTGGGGGCCGGGTCGTGGATGTAGGGGGCGAAGCCCGCGACGTCGTCGAAGGCGAAGCCGTAGGCGCGGCCGTCGGTGGAGGCCGCGTGCATGGCCTTGGCGTAGTGGTTGGTCAGCCGCTCCCGATAGAACGCGGCCGGGTCGGTGGCGGGCTGGTTGGGGGTGTTGTGCAGCGTGGTGCGGTTGAGGGCCGCGCCGAGGACGGCGGCGACCGGGCCGGACAGGCCGTCGTTGGGGGCCGCCAGGGCGCCGTGGCAGAAGAGCACGTCACGGGTGGAGGGCTTGGCGATGGACACGGCGGCCGGGCCGGTGAAGGTGAGCTTCCCGCCGCGCACCCGGCCGGTGAACGTGCCCGCGTTGGTGGTGACCTTGAGGTCCTTGGACGTGTACGCGTTCCACACCTGGTCGACGTACGGGGCGAGGTAGTCCTTGGCGAACAGGCCGGCGTCCAGGCCGTGGCCGGGTGCGATGACGCGCAGGTCACCGCCGAGGACCAGGGGCTTGAACGCGGGCACGGCGGCGACGTCCGAGAAGATCTTGGCCCGCGCCCCCGGCTTCAGGGTGCCCGCCGTCTGGGTCCTGGACCCCGTGAGGCGGAGGGCGAGCGGGACGCTGAACATGTCCACCATGGTGGTGTTCCAGCCCATGCCGCCCGCGTCGAAGGTGAACTCGGCGCTGTCGTGCAGGATTTTGTAGTTCGGGTCACCGGACACCCACCCGGCCGGGTACTGCAGCGCGGGCCTGCCCGCCCCGTCCTTGACGACCTTGAGCTTCAGCTTGCTGCCGAGGGAGACGTAGATCCGGCCGGACATCCGGGGCACCGACAGCTTGGTGTCCCCGTTCCCCGCCAGCGGAATGGCGTAGTCGGTCCAGCCGCCGGCCCCGTTGTCGGAGAGCTGTACGGGCACGGCCTTGCCGTCCCGGGTGACGCGGACCTGCCGATCGCCCTGGTTGCCGACGATGTAGACCCATATCGACGAATTGCCGAACTTTCCCGTCCTGTTGACGATCGTCAGAGGCAGCGTGTCGGCCTGCCGCTGAGCGCCGATGGCGCGTGGGCTCGCGAGGGTGAGGCCGGTTCCGGCCGCGGCGACGGTCGCCGCCACCCCTCCCAGCAACTTCCTGCGGCTGATATGCGTGCTCATGAAGTGGCGCTCCTCGGCGAAGTGGGGCTCGGCCCCCGGTCGACGAGCCAGGGGCCGAGAGCCCGAGAAACAGGTCACCGCAGAAGTTAGCGCGCGACATCAGTGGTGCGGCAGGTCCGGTAGTGGCGATCCAGCTTCCGAATTCCGCCCGTTTTCGGGCGGCAAACCGGTGGTCCGCTGAGGCCGTAGCCCGTTGAGTCCGTGGTCTGCTGAGTCCGCGGTCCGCTGAGCCCGTAGCCCGCTGAGTGCGGCGGGACGCCGGCGGAGGCTGAGCCCGATGGAGCGGTCAGGCCGGTCCACCGGTCGCGGTGGCCAGGAAGGCGCGTACGTGCCGTAGCCACGTCACGCGGTCGGGCTCGCCGAGGATGTGGGCCGCGCCGGGGAGTTCGAGGAGTTCGGCGTTCGGAATGCCGGCCGCCAGGCGGTACGAGCTCTCGGGCAGCACCAGCCGGTCGCCGGTCGGGGCCACCACCAGGGTCGGCACGGCGATGCTCCCCAGGTCCGGCCGGACGTCCACTCGGGACGCCAGGTCGAAGTGGTCCCGCATCCCCGGCGGCAGCCCGGCCAGGGTCCGGGCCGCCCTGGCGTCGAGGTCGGCCGGCGCGATCTCCGCCAGCTCCGCCGCGGACATGACCGACACGGTCGCCAGCCGGGCCACCTCCTCCCACCGGCCCGCGCCGCCCAGCACCCCGATCAGCCGGGCGGCCAGCGCCAGGACCGGGTCCGCGACGGCGAACCCCGCGGTCAGGACGAGCGCCGTGACCCGCTCGGGGTGGCGCGCCGCGACCCGTACGGCCACGGCGGTGCCCAGCGACTCGCCGAGCACCGCGAACGACTCCTGGCCCGCCGCGACGGCCGAGGCGACCAACTGGTCCGCGAGGTCGTCCAGCTCCAAGGGGGCCGTGGCCGCGGGGGTGCCGCCCGCCCCCGGGTAGTGCGGTCCGACGAGAGTGTGGTCCCGCGCGAGGTCGTCCAGTACGAGGCCGAAGTTGCCCTCGATGCCGCCCCCGGCGCCATGGGCCAGCAGCAGCCCGGGGCCGCTGCCCCGTACGACGGTATCGAGGCGCGGGGCGGGGAGGGATCGCTCAGCGGTGCTCGTGTCGATCGGGGGCGTGCCGCTGGAGTTCGTGCCGACGGTGGCCGCGCCGGTGAGGGTCGCGCCGGTGAGGGTCGTGTCGAGGGAGTTCATGCCGACGAAGCTAAACTCCGACATCAGTGTCAGAGTCAAGTCGCGAGCCGGGAGGCGAGCCGCATGCGGATGAAGGAGATGGTCCGGCGCACCGGGGTGCATGAGCGGCTGCTGCGCTACTACGAGCAGCAAGGGCTGCTGGAACCGGACCGGCTGCCCAGCGGCTACCGCGTCTACGGCGAACCGGACGTGGAGACCGTCCACCGCATCCGCTGCCTGCTCGCCGCCGGGCTGCCGACCGCCCTGATCGCCCAGATCCTGCCCTGCGTCCGCACGGACGGCGACCGCCTCGTCCCCACCTGCCCGGACCTCGTCGCCCAGCTCAAGGACGAGAGCGAGCGGATCACCCGCAGCATCGACGCCCTGCGCGCCTCCCGCGCGATGCTCGACACCGTCATCGCCGCCGGGCCGCCGGCGAAGGGCGGCTGAGCGGCCGGCGAGCCGTCCGCCGAGCCTGAACCCGGTAGCCCGCCGCCCGCCGCCCGAGCGTCCGCAGGGCCCGCACACCCGGTCGGTCCCCACGGCGCCCCCCGCGACCAGGGCGACCCCCGCGAACACGGCGCACCCCGCCGACCGCGCGCCCCGCGAACCCCCGTCGCGCGTATGCCGAGGTCCCAGGGCGCGCTGGTGTCGGAGCCGCGTTCCCTCGTCCGTCGAGGGGGCCGCTATAGGATCCGGTTCGAGTCCGTCCTCGCCCGACTCCGCGCACCACTCGTCGAGCGTGGTCGGGCCGTGGAGGGGGTACCGCTTCCCTCGCCAGGTTCACGACCGTACGTCAGGACCGTACGCCGGGCCCGAGGACCGCACGACGGGTTCCCGGACCGTACGCCAGGTTCACCGAGCATGACCGCCAGGTTCACAGACCATGACCGCCAGGTCCGCAGACCACACTGGTCGGGCCCCGAACACCCACAGAACACTCCATGGCCAAGAACAGCACCTCCTCGACCACCGCCCCCGACTCCGTGTGGCTGGCGTGCGGGCGCCACCTGGGGCCCGAACCCGAGCAGGACGCCCGGCGCAACCTGATCGCCCTCAAGGCGGCCGGGGTGCTCGACGACTTCCTGGACCTCGAACCCGCCGAGGCGGCCCGCTCCACCGTCCTGCACCCGCGCGACGAGTCCGCCGACCCCGGCCCCGCCGCCCGCCGCCTCTTCGAGGCCCGCTGGCGGGTGAGCGACGACGTGACCGTACGCGCGCAGCTCACCACGTACGATCCCGAGGCCCGCCGCAAGAAGGGCGACGGCGTCACCTGGGTCCTCGCCGCCGAGGCGGAACGGGCGTGGGAACCGCACTGGCCCTCGCCCGCCACCATGTTCTGGCCCGACAGCGACCGCCTCGCCTGGGACTACGACCCGCTCCAGGACGTGCGGCTGCGCTCGGCCAACCACCTCCCGAAGGACGACGACGATCTGCGCCACCGGCTGCGCGACTGCACCCGGCAGAGCTGGTACGTCCACGTCGTGGTGCACGAGGCGATGACGCCGGACGCGCGCGGGCAGCGGCCGGTCTCGGTGTTCCTGCCGCCGAGCCTGCGGCACCGGGTGGTCGAACACCGCGCCACGCCGGAACAGGCGCAGATCGCCGACTTCGCGATGAAGCGCGAGCTGGGCGTGCGCATGCCGCGCGGCGGCGCCGTCGTGCTGCCCGCGCGGCCGCGCGACCCGGAGTACGACGCCGACCGGTACACGGTGCGCAACGTCTTCCTGGACGGCTCGGAACCCACCGAACTCCTCGACCGGATCAAGGAGTTCGCCGCGCTGCCGCGACCGCTGCCCGCCGACGCCGAACGGGCCCTGACGCGGCTGCGCCACGGCTGGCACCTGCTCACCCCGGAAGAGGAACTCGTCCACGCCCAGGGCCTCGTCGCCAAGTACGCCGAGGCGCTGGACGCCATGACCAACGCCCGCGACCTCTACCGGGAAGCGGCCGAGGAGGCGCAGGCCGCCCTGGCCCGGGCCACCGGCGGCGACGGGGCGCCCAGGGCCTCCGTCCTGGGGCCGGGCGCGTCGGACGGCTCACCGCTCAACGCCCTCACGAAGGTGTTCGGCCGCTTCCGCACCCCGAAGAAGTAGCCCGGCGCGACCGGTCGCCGCCCCTAGGCCTCACGGCGCGGCGGGGCGCCCGGCGGCGAGGAAGCCGATGGCCTCGAAGTGGTCCAGGTAGCGGTCGATGAGGGCGTCGTCGACGGGCGGGCAGACGATGCCCGACGCCGCCATGGCCCGCTCGAAGTTCTCGCGCCCGAACGCGGGGAGCGCGGCGGTGAGCAGCGGCCGGGAGTCGTCCGCGGCCGGCCCGGCCGGGGCCATGAGCGTCGGCAGGAACGGGGCGAGGGGGAAGTCGGGGGCCTCGGCGGCGTGGTGCGCCATGGCGTCGAGCCATTCGCCGGCGGGCAGCCGGCGGACCGTACGCCCCCGTGCGCGCAGCCGGTCGACGAGCAGGCCGAGGTCGGCGGGCCGGCCGTTGGTGACGTGGTACGCCCGCCCGCGCGGCGGTTCGTGGGTGAGGAGGTGGACGAGCGCGTCGGCGGCGAAGTCCACGGGAACGAGGTTCAGGGGGAGCGGCGCGTCCGGCGCGAGCCCCGTGTCGGCGACGGCCTTGATCAGCGCGCACATCAGCGTGTCGGTCGGCCACCCGCCCCGGTCCACGGCGCCGCTGATCTCGTACGGGCGGTAGACGGCCGTCGGGAGCCCCCGCGCGGACGCCTCGCGGAGCAGGCTCTCGGCGACCCATTTGGTCTGCGCGTAGCCGACGCCGAGCCGGTCGGGGTGGCGGGGCAGCTCGTCCTCGGGCATATGGGCGCGGCCCGCGAGGCCGTCCCCGGCGAGCGTGTCCATCGTGGACACGTAGTGGACGGGCTTGAGCCGGTACGCGGCGGCCAGGCGCAGCACCGTACGGGTGCCGCCCACATTGGCGGGGCGCAGCGCGTCGTACGGGTAGGCGAAGTTGACCCGCGCGGCGTTGTGGACGACGGCGTCCACCTCGCGGGCCAAGGCGTCGAAACCGGCCGCGCCGAGCCCGAACCCGGGCTCCGCCAGGTCGCCGGGGACCGCGACGACCCGCCGCCACGTCGCGTCGGCCGCCACGCCGAACCGCCGCAGGCCCGCCCGCAGCCGCCGCCGCGCCTCCGCCGCGTCGGCCGCCCGGACCAGACAGTGGACCGTGGCGCCCGTACGGTGCAGCAGCCGGTCCAGGAGGAACGCCCCCAGGAACCCGGTGGCCCCGGTGAGCAGCACGTGCCCGGGCTCCAGAGGATCGCCGGCCGGCGCCGCCGAGAAATTCAGACCGGGGTCCAGCTCCCCCTCCGCGCGCAGGTCGACGTAGCCGCCGGACCGCCCCCGGCCCGCGGCGATCTCATCGACCGCACGCGCGAACTCCCGCACGGTGGGGCCGTCCAGCAGCAGCCTGATCAGCGCCGGCGCCGCCGAGGCGGGGACGGCCAGCCGGTGCTGCAGGGCCGCGACGGCGCGTACCGCGGGCAGCGACTGCCCGCCCAGGGCGGAGAAACCGTCGTCGCGGCCGATGGCCGGGAGCGCCAGCAGATCCGCCCACACCTCCGCCACGACCCGCTCGGTACCGGTCGCGGGCGCCTCGTCCGCCGGTACCTCGGCGCGCGCCGCCGGGAGCGCCGAGGGGAGCCGCGCGCGGTCGACCTTGCCGTTGGCGTTCCGCGGCAGCTCGTCCACGACGCGCACGGTGGCGGGGACCATATAGGCGGGCAGCCGGTCGGCCGCGAAATCCCGCAGGTCGCGGGCGAAGGCGCCGCGGCCCTCGTCATCGGCCTTGGCATCGCTCTTGTCATCGGCATCGGCATCGGCATCGGCATCGGCCTCTGCTTCGGCTTCGGCGCCGGCCCCGTGCGCGTCGTCGGTCCCGTGCTCGGGCTCGTCGGCGGTTCGCCGGTGGCCGGAGGCGGGCGCCGGGACGGCCCAGGCGACGAGCCGGCTGCGCCCGGCGGGCGTCGTACGGGTGTCGGCGACGGCCTCGCTGGTCTCCGGCTGGGCGCTCAACGTGTTCTCGACCTCGGCGAGTTCGACGCGGTAGCCGTTGAGCTTCACCTGGCGGTCGGCGCGGCCGAGGAAGTCCAGCCCGCCGTCCGCGCGCCTGCGGGCCCGGTCGCCGGTCCGGTACAGCCGCGCCCCGCGCGCCGCCGGGAACGGGGCCTCGACGAAGCGCTCCTCGGTACGCTCCGGGTCGCCGTGGTAGCCGAGGGCCAGTCCGTCGCCGCCGACCCACAGCTCGCCCTCCTCGCCGACCCCGGCCGGCGTGCCGTCGGGCCGTACGACGTGGGCCGTGGAGTTGGCGGCCGGGCGGCCGATGGGCACGGAGGTCTCCTCCTCGGCGAGTTCGGTGATCTCGTGCATGGTGCAGAAGATCCCGTTCTCCGTCGGGCCGTACGCGTTGATCAGCCGCCGCGGCGCCCCGTGCCGCAGCACCTCGCGGACCGCCGAGGCGTTGACCACATCGGCGGTGACGTACAGCCGGCGCAGCGGGGCGAAGGCATCCGGCCGCCAGGCGGCGATCTCGTGGAAGAGCCCAGCGCTGAGCACCATCACGGTGGCCCGCTCGTCCCGGATACGGTCGGCGAGCGCGTCGGGCGAGAGCAGGGTGTCCTGGGCCAGCGGCACCAGGCGGACGCCGTTCAGCAGCGCGCCGAAGATCTCGAAGCAGGAGACGTCGAAGGCCATGCTGGTGGTGGCCGGCCAGGTGTCCCCGGGCCCCACGTCGAGCTGGCTCCCGCCGAGCGGGCTCCCGCCGGTGACGAGCCGGGCCGGCGCCCGGTGCGGGACGCTGACGGCCTTCGGCCGGCCGGTCGTTCCGGATGTGAACATGATGTACGCGGCGTCGGCCGCCGACGGGTCCTCGACGGCGGGTGGTTCGTCCCTTCCGCCATCGCCCAGGCGCGGCATGGGTACGCGGATACGGGCGTCGGCCGACGGATCGCCGGTCTCCTCCCGGCCGCCAGCCGATATCGAGTCGCCGGTCTCCTCCCGGCCGCCAGCCGATATCGAGTCGCCGGTCTCCTCCCGGCCCTCCGCCGATATCGGATCGCCCACCACGGCCCGTACGCCCACCTGTTCGCACATGGCCGCGAGCCGGCCCGCCGGGAAGGAGGGGTCGAGGGGTACGTACACCCCGCCCGCCTTCAACGCCCCGAGCATGGCGGCAATGGCCTCCGCCGAGAGCCGCGCCACGACGCCGACGCGGTCGCCGGGGGCGACGCCGTGCTCGTGCAGTCGCCACGCGACCGCGTTCGCCAGCCGATCGAGCTGACGGTAGGTCACACTCGCGTCGCCGGTACGGTCGCCGACGCACGGGGCGTCCGGGGTTTCGCGCACCTGCTCCTCGAAGAGCCGGTGCAGCGGGGAATTCCGCGGATACGGCGTGACCACGGTATCCCATGCGGAATTCCGTTCGTTTTCTCCGGGATTTACTTCTGCGCACACGAATATTACTCCTCTCCGTTTTCAGGATTTCGACCGTACGAGAAGGGGCCGGGGCCCGGTAAGGGGCCGTTCCGCTCCGTGGGACGGGGGCTCGACTGGCCTTCCAGGGCGTGCTTACGGTGCACTGGGTGGTGGTCCTGAGGGCCGCGATGATCCCGCCGAACCCCTAATTCCCGTAATTCCCCTAATTCCCCCTCATTCCAAGAATCGAGGAGCGAGCGACAGATGGTCCGTGACGACGTCGTCGACCTGATGGTCTCGACATTCGAAGTGGCACCCGACGACATCCGCGATGACGCCAGCCTGGAGGAGCTCGGGCTGGACTCGATGGCACAGGTGGAACTGGCCGACCGGATCGGGGCCACCCTCGGCCTCGACATCCCGGAAGAGGAGTTCACCGCCAGCTCGACGCTGGAGGACATCGTGGAGGCCTTACAGCGGCGGCAGGAGCGGCAGAAGGAGGCGCGATCGTCATGAGCGCGCCGCGAGTGATCGTCACCGGCATGGGACTGATCAGCGCGGCGGGCATCGGCGCGGAGGCGAACTGGCGGCGGATCGTGGCGGGAGAGCCCACCGCGCTCCACGCCCCCGGGCTCGACGGCTGCCCCGTGGACTTCGGCTGCGCCGTCCCGGACTTCGATCCGGCCGAGCACCTGGGGCGAAGCCGGGCCGAAGCCCTGGACCGGTACGCCCAGTTGGCGATGGTGGCCGCGGAGGAGGCGATGGACTCCGCCGGGGTGGCCGTCCGGGAGCCGACCGAGCGGTCCGCCGGGACGACCGACCCCGCGCGCATCGGGGTGGTGTTGGGCAGCCTGGCGGGCGGCACCGCCACCATCGAGGCCCAGCAGACGCAGTTGGAGCGGCACGGGCCCACCGCGGTGGCGGGGCGCACCATCCCCCTGGGGCTGGTCAGCTCTGCGGCCGGAGCACTGTCCGCGCGTTTCGGGCTGCTCGGTGCCTCCATGAGCGTCACCACGGCCTGCGCCTCCGGTACGACCGCGATCGGGACCGCCCGCGACCTCATCCGGACGGGGGCCCTCGACGTCGCCTTGGCGGGGGGCGCCGACGCCCCCTTGACGCCGCTGAACGCCGCGGCATACGACCGGCTGCGCGCGCTGTCCCGGCGAGGCGACTACCCGCCCGCCGCCTCGCGCCCGTTCTCCGCCACGCGGGACGGCTTCGTGCTCGGCGAGGGCGCCGGCTTCGTCGTACTCGAAAGCGAGGAGCACGCCAGGGCCCGAGGCGCGCCCCGGCTGGCCTCGATCGCCGGGTACGGGTCCGCCGCCGACGGATACCACCCCGTTCGCCCGGATCCCGACGGGGGCGGGGCACGGCGCGCGATACTCGCCGCGCTCGCCGACGCGGGCATGGGTGCGGACGCCATCGACTACGTCAACGCCCACGGGACGTCCACACCCCTCAACGACGCCGTGGAGAGCGCGGTCGTCACCGACCTCCTCGGCGACGATGTGCCCGTCAGCTCCACCAAGGGCGTCACCGGGCACCCCTTGGGCGCCGCGGGCGCGCTGGAGGCGGCGTACGCGGTACTGGCCCTGCGCGACGGGATCGTGCCGCCGACGGCCAACCTCACCGACCCGGATCCCGACATCTCTGTCGACCTCGTCGCCGGAGCGGCGCGCCGCGAACGGCTACGGGCCGTCCTGAGCAATTCCTTCGGCTTCGGCGGCTACAACGCGTCCCTGGTCATCACGCCCGAATGACTCCGATCACCCCTGACCGGCAACGTCTCGCCCCTGACCGACAACGTCGGCTCGCCAGAGCCGGCCTGGCCTCCGCCCCCTTCCGGCCCACCCGATCCCCAATCACCCCCGCGACACACGAGGAGCGCATCCGCATGGCCCGCCACGGCGACGACGACCGACGTTCCCTGGGCTCCTTCGCCGCCCTCCGGGGACGGCACATCCTCCACCGCGTCAGCCCCCTCGAGCAGTGGCGCCGCCCGTACGCCGAGGACGGCGTCTGGGGCTACCACCAGCAGATGGTCACCTCGCACCTCGCGCCGCGGACGCGGGTGCGCGACGAGTTCGCGCGCGACGGCACCGGGGTCAACCTGATGAGCCAGGACTATCTCGCCCTCAGCGACCACCCGGACGTGCACGAGGCGATCACCAAGGCGCTGGCCGACTACGGCCCGCACGCGGCCGGTTCGCCGATCGTCGCGGGGAACACCCCGCTGGCCGGCGAACTCTCCGAGCGACTCGCCGAGCTGACCGGGATGCGGCACATCGTGCTCTTCCCGACCGGCTGGGCGGCGGGCTTCGGGGCGCTCAACGCCCTCGTGCGGCGCTTCGACCACGTCGTCGTGGACGAGTTGTCGCACGCCTGCCTGCACGAGGGCATCGCCGCGAGCCGCAGTTCGCGGGTGACCCGGGCGCCGCACCTCGACAACGAGGCGGTGCGCGAGACGCTGCGCGGTATCCGCGCGGACGACGCGGATAACGGCATCCTGGTCGTCACCGAGAGCCTGTTCTCGATGAACTCCGACACACCCGATCTCGCGGAACTGCAAGGAATCTGCCGCGAATACGACGCCGTGCTCCTGGTCGACCAGGCACACGACATCGGCGTACTCGGCCCGGACGGCCGAGGACACGCCGCCGCGCAGGACATGCTCGGACGCATCGATATCGTCATCGGTTCGTTCAGCAAGGCATTCGCCACCAACGGCGGCTATCTGGCCACCAATTCCGCGGCGGTCGCCCAATACGTCCGCTATTTCGGCAGCACGCACATGTTTTCCTCGGCGCTCACCCCGTTGCAGACCGCCGGGGCCCTGGCCGCCGCGCACCTCATGGTCTCCGCCGAGGGGGAGCGGCGCAGGGCGGCGGTCCGCCGGAATGCCGAGGTGCTGCGCCGGGAATTCGCCGACGACGAGCTGTGCACGGTCCTCGGCGACCCCTCGCCGATCGTGCCGGTCGAGGTGGACTCGCTTTCGGTCGGCAGGAAGGCGATGGGCCTCGCACGCGCCGAGGGGGCCCTGTTCCACCTCGTCGAATTCCCCATCGTCCCGCGTGGCCGCGCGCGTTACCGCCTCCAGCTCTCCAGCGCGCTCCAGCCGGGCGATCTCGTCCGGGCCGCCAAGGTCATCTCGGACGCCGTCGCGTCCGCCTACGCGGAGACGGGCGCGCAAACGGGCGCCGCCACCGGCACCAGCACGGATGACAGCACCATCAGCACGACCGGCACCACCGAACCCGGAAGTCAGGAACAGGAATCAGGAACAGAAAAGGAGAAACGATGACCACCGCTCTCACCTCGGAGACCGAGTCCGTACGCGCGGCCGCCGAACGGCTCGTCACCGCGATGCGCTACGTCGCGACCGACAACGCCTACATCGCCAAGGCGCGCGCCGGCCGTCTCACCGACGACGACATCGCCGCCCTGGTCCGGCTGGAGAACGCCACCCTGGACAACGTGACGGGCTGCATCGCGCTCGCCGCCGGCCGCTTCCCCAACACCCCGGCGATGGACTTCCTGCTCGACCTCGGCCAGATGGTCAGCACGGACCGCAGGAACATCCGCGCCGGCGCCGCCGCCTACGGCACCGCGCTGGAGGAGATCCCCGGCCAGCGGCTCGAATCGGTCGCCTACGGCTACATGGGCTTCATCAACTGGCTCTGCCTGAACGCGGACCCGGCCGCCATCGCGCTGGTCGCCCACGCGGACGTCGCGCTGTGGCACGAGGCCTGCGTGATCCTCACCCCGGCCCTGCAGAAGCACGCCGGGCTGCCGACCGAGGTGGTGGACTACTTCGCCGGGTACCAGGAGCGGCCCACTGAGGTACTCGACCAGGCCCTGGAGATCGTCGCCGGGGAGGTGGCGGAGGGGCGCCAGGACCTCCAGCAGACGGTCGGCACGGCCCGGCTGATGGAGGACCACCTCGCCGCGTTCTGGCGGGCGGCCGACCAGTAAGGGCCTGTATAAGGGCCTGCACCAGCACAACTCAGGCCGGCACAACCCAGTGCCGGCGCACCGACGGTCCCAGGCGGGCCGGCCCGGACCAGGGCCGGCCCGTCCGTACGGTTCAGAACTCGTTCCCCCACCGGTCGGCGGCGGGCAGGGGCCGCCGCAGCACCCGGCGGGCGTGCAGCCCGGCGCGGCGCAGCAGCGCGCAGCCCCTCGCGACGTCGAACATCTCGGGGACGGCGCCGATGCTCAGCGCGGCCAGCGGCTGCCCGTGGGGCCCGAACACGGGGGTGGCCGCGGCGGACAGGCCCAGCTCGGACTCGCGCTCGGCGAGGGCGATGCCGCGGCTCCGTATCCGGGCCAGCTCGGTGCCGAGCTCCGGCCGCGCCGCCGACCGCTCGGCCTCCTCCCGCTCGGCGCTGTCCCGTCCGCCCCGGCCCGGCGCGCACCGCGCCGGGGGATAGGCGAGGAGCGCCTTGCCGGCGGCGCTGCCGGGCAGCGGCGCCGGCTCTTCGAGCCGCCCGATCACGGGACTGTACCGCTCGCTGTAGACCAGCTCGATGAAGCGCACGTTCTCCCCGCTCCGCACGCCGAGGCCGACGACATAGCGCGTCTGCTCGTGCAGGGGGAGCAGGACCGGCTTGAGGGCGTTCCTGAGGCGCTTGGTGTGCTCTTCCTCCCTGGGCGCGCCCAGTTCGCGCACCGCGCTCCCCAGCCGGTAGCCCTCGCCGTCCCGGCTCACCATCTCCAGCTCCCGCAGATCCGCCAGCAGGCGGTGGGCAGTGGTCTTGGCCAGGCCGGTGAGCTGGACGACCTCGGTGAGGGTGGCGGAGCCGCCGGTCGCCCGTACGGCCTTCAGGACGCTCAGCAGCCGGCCGGCGAGCCGCCCGCCGCCCGGTGTGCGGGAGGCGGACAGCGGCGGTGTCTCGCTGTCGCACCCGCTTTCACACTCGGATGTATACACCCGTGAGAAACCTCCTCTTCGTGTCTCGCGCCGGGGCGTTCGCCCGGCGGACCCCTGTTCTGAAGGGGCCGAAAGATCTGAATGGGCTGTATCTCCCTTGAATCCATCAAGCACCGGCCACTCCACGAGGGGAAGGCGTGCGGCGGCCCGGGAGCGTGAACGTGTTGAACGCTCGCGGGCGGGCGTGCGGGGCTCCGGCCCCCGTGGGCGGCGGGGCTCCTGGGGCGTCAGCGTCGACGACGGGTGTTGAGGCGGGCGGCCTGGCGCGTCAGGTGGTCGCGTTCGGCGAGGTTGGCCGCCTTGGCGGCGGCCTCCGTGTACAGCCGGGCGGCCGTCGCCACGTCCCCCTCGCGCTCGTGGAGGTACGCGGCCACCGCGGCGTAGCGGGGGAGGGAGCCGTCCAGGGGCGCCAGTGCCGCGAGGCCGGCGCGCGGGCCGTCGGCCTCGCCGACGGCGACGGAGCGGTTGAGCCGGACGAGAGGGCTGTCGGTCAGCGCCGCCAACTCGTCGTACCACTCGACGATCTGCGGCCAGTCGGTCTCCGCCGCGGTGCGCGCGTCGGCGTGCAGGGCCGCGATGGCGGCCTGGGCCTGGTATTCGCCCAGCCGGTCGCGGGCCAGGGCCGCTTGCAGGATCTCGATGCCCTCGGCGATCGCGGCGGTGTCCCACCGGCCGCGGTCCTGCTCGGCGAGCGGCACCAGGCTGCCGTCCGGCGCGGTCCGTGCCGCTCGCCGGGCGTGGTGCAGCAGCATGAGGGCGAGCAGCCCCGCCGCCTCGGGGTGGTCGATCGCGGCGGCGAGCTGCCGGGTGAGCCGGATGGCCTCGGCGGCGAGGTCGATGTCACCGGAGTAGCCCTCGTTGAAGACCAGGTAGAGGACGCGCAGCACGGTGGCGACGTCTCCGGGCCGGTCGAAGCGGGCCGTGGAGACGGTGCGCTTGGCCCGGCTGATCCGCTGCGCCACGGTCGCCTCGGGCACCAGGTACGCCTGGGCGATCTGCCGGGTGGTGAGCCCGCCGACCGCGCGCAGGGTGAGGGCGACGGCGGACGACGGCGTCAACGACGGGTGGGCGCACAGGAAGTAGAGCTGGAGCGTGTCGTCCACCGAGGGCGCCGGCCCCGGCGCCGGCTCCTCGTCGGCGCGGCCCTCCCGCCGCCGGCGGGCCGCCTCCGCCCGGCTCGCGTCGAGGAACTTGCGCCAGGCCACGGTGGTGAGCCAGCCCTTCGCGTCCCGCGGCGGGTCGGCCGGCCAGCCGCGGAACGCCTCGATGAGAGCTTCCTGGAGGGCGTCCTCGGCCGCCGCGAAGTCGGCTCCGCGGCGGACGAGGACCCCGAGCACGCTCGGCGCGAGGCTCCTGATCAGGGCCTCGTTCACCTCAGCGGGCATCGAGGTCACCGAGTTCTCGGAGGTCACATGTCACTCCGTGATGACGGGCGGCGCGGCCATGAAGGGGCGCAGCTCCAGCCACTCGTGGATCGGCTTCCCGCCCGCCCCGGGCGCGGCCGACAGCTCCCCGGCCAGCTCGAGGGCGCGCTCGTAGCTGTCGACGTCGATCACCATCCAGCCGGCGATGAGGTCCTTGGTCTCGGCGAACGGCCCGTCGGTGACGGGCGGCCGGCCCTCGCCGTCGTACCGGACGAACGTCCCCTCGGGCGAGAGCCCCTGCCCGTCGACGTACTCGCCGGTCTTCTCCAGCCGGGCCGCGAAGTCGTGCATGAACTGCACATGCGCCGAGACCTCCTCGGGCGTCCACTGGTCCATGGGCACGTTGTTCACCGGAGCCGGGGCGCCGCGGTAGTGCTTGAGCAGCAGATACTTGGCCATCGTGGGACTCTCCTCGGTTCTCGTGCGGCCCATTGTGGCCGCTTCCGTGACTGCTTTCGTGGTCGCGTTCGTCGTCGTGTTCACCCCGGGGACGGAGCCGGGCACGGGTTCTCGACATCACCGCGGAGACTTTCTCGGATTCTTCCGCGGCGGCTCGGTCCGGGGCGCGCGGGCGGCGGCGAACGGCCGCGTCGAGGCGGTCAGCCGGCCGCGATGAAGGTGACGCCGAGGAAGGTCACCGTGATGCCCGCCAGTTGCGGCGGCCGCAGCCGCTCGTGGTCGAGCCGCCGGGCCAGCAGGACGGTCGCCACGGGATAGAGGGAGGAGAGGACGGAGACGACGGGCAGCAGGTCGGTGTGGGTGGCGTAGGCGTACAGCAGGTTGGCCGCCATGTCCGCCAGGCCGACCGCCGCGGCCGTCGCGAGGTGGCGCCGGCCCCAGCCCGGCGATCGCGTACGGGCGGGGGCACGGCCGGGCGTACGGGCACGGTCCGGTGTACGAGCACGGTCCGGTGTACGGGCACGATCGCTCGTACGGGCACCACCTCGCGTACGAGCACCGTCCCGCGCACGAGCACCACCTCGCGTACGACCACGGGCACGGGCACGGAGCAGCAGGATCGCGCCGACCGCGGCGACGTACGCGGCCCGCTGGCCGAGCAGCGTCTGGGGGACCGACGACCGGCTGCCCTGGGCGATGGCGATGAGGATGACGCCGAACCCGGCGGCGGCCAGCAGCGCCAGGCCGATCGACCGCGCGGCCGACACGCCCGCACCGGGGGCGGGCCGCAGCTCGGGCGCCACGGCCAGGCACGCGCCCAGGCCCGCCGTCACCAGGCCGGCGAACTGGAGCGGCGGAGGCGTCTGGCCCTGGGCGACGCCGACGACGACGGGGAGCGCCACGGACGTGGACGCCACCGGGGCGACCAGGCCCATCTGCCCGATGGCCAGGGCCCGGTAGAACGCGCCGAGGGCGACCGCCCCCGCCAGCCCCGCCAGCGCGCCCCAGGCCAGGGCGGCCGAATTCCACGCCGGTCCGTCTCCGGCGGCGGCGCGGGCGGCGAGATCGGCGAGGAGGAGGACGACGGTGCCGCACAGGGCCGCCGTCTGCGCCACGAAGATCACCGAGTACGCGGACCGCACCCGCGACAGCCGCCCGCCGACGTAGTCCGCCGTGCCCCACAGCACGCTCGACAACAACCCGAGTAATAAAGCCACATGAGCCCCTTCCCGTGACGCGCCGCGCGCCCGGCGCACGGCGTCGTACCCGCCCGTGCCCGCTCGTACTTGTCCGGGGCGGCGACACGTCAGCCGTGTCTACGCGCCATCCGGCCATGTCCGAGACCGAACGCGCCAGACCGGCCGTTTCGGCCACCCTCGGCGGCCCCCGTGCGTAGCGTGGCCGTTCCGCCCCTCCCACGTGCCGTGAACGTGCCCTCTCAGACGAGGAGTCGGGCGTATGTCCCAGGTGATCATCGTCAACCCGCCCAACTCCAACACCGTCCTCGACGGCTCCGTGTGCACCGTCACCCGTCCCGAGGACCACACCGACTGGTCCAACTTCCCGAGCCTGGGGGCCTTGACCCTCGCCTCGGCGCTCGCGGACGTCCCGGGCGTGACCCCCGTCTACATCGACGGCACGGTCGTGCCCTGGCCCACGCTGCTGGAGTACATCGACACCCACGCGGGCGGCATTCTCGCCGTGTGCGCCAGCGCCCTGACCGCCACGTACGAGGCCGCCCTCGCGATCCTGGCGCATGCCAAGGCGGTACGGCCGGCCATCCGGACCGTGGTCGGCAACGACCATTTCACGGCGCTGACGGAGCGGTGCCTGGCCAACCACCACGCCTGCGTCGACTTCGGGTTCCGCGGCAACGAGGTCGTCGGCCCGTTCCGCGACCTCATCGCCGACCTGCGCCTCGGCAGGGTCCGCGCACCGGCCGCCTACCCCGGCATCGCGGTGTGGGCGGGCGGGGCGGTCGTCCAGGCGCCGCAGCGGCCCGAGCCGGTCTTCACCGCCCTCCGCCATGAGCTCGTCGACGCCGCCTTCGACCACACCACGCCGTACAAGGCCAACTTCCAGACGCGCGTGGCGCCGCGGCTGCGCAAGATGCTCGGCGTGGACCTGCGCGCGGGCATGCCCGTGGAGATCGGCCGGGGCTGCATCAAGTTCCGCCGGGACGACGCCTGTTCGTTCTGCTCCATCCAGTTCGGCGGGATGTGGAAGAACGCGGTCGACGGCCCGGAGGCGGCGTGGCGGCTCATCGAGCACATGAGCCGACGCACGTACGACTACCTCTACCTGACCGCCGACGAACTGCCCCTGACCTTCGGCGCTCTGCTGCGCTCCATGTACGAGCAGGCGCCGCCGTGGTGGACGGGCACGCCGGAGAGCGACCGACCGGTCATGGTGGGCTACGCGCGCGCCGACGGGCTCTCCAACCCCCGCCACGCGGAAACGCTCCGCCGCCTCGGCGTCCGGCAGCTCATGGTGGGCCTGGACGCCGGGTCGCCGGTCTCCCTCAAGGCGATGAACAAGCCCTTGAGCCCCCTCAAGGAGGCCGACCCGGCCCACCGGGCGGAGCTGATGTTCGAGCACAACGTACGGGCCATGCGCACCGCCCGCGAGCACGGCCTGCTGCTCAAGGTCGGCTTCGTCATCGGCCACCTGGGCATGGGTCCCGAGCTGCTGGCCGACAACATCGCCTCCATGCGGCGCCTCGTCGACGAGGGGAAGGGCGTCATCGCCTCCCTCGACGTCGAAGTGCTCTCCCCCGAGCCCGGCTCGCTCGACTACCGCTATCTCACCGAACCGGAGGCGGCCGGCGCGGCGGCCCGGCGGCTGGGTCTCACCGTCGCCGCCGAGCCCGTCCGCCGTGAGATCGCCGCCCGTTGGCGGCACCGCGACGTCATCGACCGCGAGGCGGCGATGGCCGACTACGTGGCCGCGGTCATGCCCGGCCTGACCCTCGGCGATCTCGCCGCGGCGCGCGGCGGACTGCGCGCGTACGGCAAGGCGGCGGGCATCGTCATCGGCGAGTGACGGCCGCCGCGGCGGCCGGCACGGAATCCGACGGCGTGCGGATCTATGGTCCTCGCGCGGCGGCCATATCGAATCATTGGTCATTCCCCTGAAGTGATCTCTCAATTGTGATTCCGTGCGATTCCTTCGTCGACCGATCATTAAGGGAGGGTGTCTTGACGGTGAATGGCGGGTAGCCGTTAGGATTCCATCCAGCAAGAGTCCGAAGGTGAAAGAGGGATCAATTCCGGCAGGAAGCGACAAGATTCACTATGGAGTCGATCTTAAGCTGCGGACGTTGGTTGCGGTCCGATCGTGTCGTGGAGGTGCGCAGTCCCTACACCGGCGAGGTCGTGGGGCGGGTGGGTCAAGCGACGGTAAAGCAGGTGAATGATGCGATCAATTCGGCGAAGAGCTACCGGTGTTCACTGACCGCCTTCGAGCGGAGCGAAGTTCTCTCCCGGACGGCCGATCGCATTCACGCCGACGCCGAAGTGTTCATGCGGTCGATCGTGGACGAGACGGGGAATGCGCGTAAGGACGCGGCCACCGAGGTGCGGCGCGCCGTCGCGCAGCTCCGGTTCGGCGCGGAGGAGGCCAAGCGCCTCGTCGGCGAGAGCATCACCACGGACGTCACGGACTACGGGGCGCGCCGGCTGGCGGTCACCCTGGTCGAACCGATCGGCCTGGTCTGCGCCATCACGCCGTTCAACCGGCCGCTCAACCAGGTGGCCACCAAGGTCGTGCCGGCCCTCGCCGTCGGCGACAGCGTGCTCGTCAAGCCGTCCGAGAAGGCGCCGCTCACGGCGGTGCTGTTCGTCCGGGCGCTGCTGGACAGCGGGCTGCCCGCCGAAATGATCTCGCTGGTGACGGGGGACCCGCGAGAGATCGGCGACGCGCTGGTCGGCTCCGACCTCATCGACATGGTCACCTTCACCGGCAGCGCAGCCGTCGGCAAGGCGATCGCGCGCCGCATCGGGATGATCCGCAGCGCCTTCGAACTCGGCGACAGCGGCGCCCTGGTCGTGGCCGACGACGCGGATCTGACGGCCGCCGCCGCGGCCGCGGCCGCCGGGGCGTTCTCGACGGCGGGGCAGTCCTGCCGCGGAGTCAAGCGAATCCTGGTCCACGAGGACGTCGCCGACGCCTTCACGGACCTCCTGGTGGCGGCGGCCGAGCGGCTGACCGTCGGCGACCCGTGGGACGCCAAGACCGACATCGGGACGCTCATCGACGAACAGGCCGCGGGACAGGTCGAATCGAGGGTCGCCGAGGCCGTGAACAGAGGCGCGCGGCTGCGCGCCGGCGGGCACCGGCACGGGGCGCAGTTCTGGCCGACCGTCCTCGACCACGTCGACCGCGACGCGCCGCTGGTGCGCGAGGAGACGTTCGGGCCGTGCGCCCCGGTCATCCGCGTCGGCGGCATGGACGAAGCGATGAATTACCTCAATTCCGGTCGTTACGGTCTCCAGACGGGCGTGTTCACCCAGCGGATCGGCGATGCCATGAAGATGGCGCGCGGACTTCAGGCCGGCGCCGTGGTGATCAATGGCGGCCCGCAATTCGAGTCGCCCAACATTCCCTTCGGCGGTGTCAAGGACAGCGGCCACGGGCGCGAGGGCGTGCGTTACGCCATGCGCGAGATGTCCCGTATCAAGACCCTGGTTCTCTGACTTTCCGCGCACAGTACGCGAAGAAGCACGCCATAGCTTGGCGGAGGAAACCGCGAGCCGTGAAATTCCGCGCCCGCGCGGCGCCGGCGGTCTCCCTTTCGCCCCTGAGCCCAGTGAGGTGATGACCTGTGCCCGTCGTCGTTTACACCGACCCCGCGTGGGCGGTCGGTCCGGAAGGGGCCGTCGATGCCTCGCGGGCCGATATCGAGCACGGTGTGTACGGCGCGGAGATCGATATGCGATTCGGCCCGTACCGCGATGGCGCCTTCGACGTCAGCGGAAAGGAATTCCTGCGCACCCTGGAAGGGGCCGATGCCGTCGCCGTCTACCGGGCCAGAATCACCCAGGAGGTCATCGACGTCCTCAAGCCGACCTGCCGCGTCGTCGCCCGGCAGGGCGTCGGAGTCGACAACCTGAACGCGGAGCTGCTGGCCGCGAACGGCATCCTGGGCTTCAACGTCCCCGACTACTGCGTGGACGAGGTCAGCAGCCACACCGTGGCGATGCTGCTCGCCCTGGAGCGCGGCCTCATCGTGCAGGACCGCCTGGTCAAGGACGGGAAGTGGAACATACACGGCGGCGGCGTGCCCCCGCGCACCGCCGACCGCCGCGTCGGCGTCATCGGCTTCGGCCGCATCGGGCGGGCCACCGCCCGCAAGCTCCAGCCGTTCTACGGCCAGGTCCTGGCCCACGACCCGTACGTGCACGCCGACCTGATGCGCGGCTACGGCGTCCACCCCCGTCCCTCCCTGGCCGGCCTGCTGGCCGACGCGCACGCCGTCGTCGTGCACGCCCCGCTGGACGCGACCACGCGGAACATGCTCAACGACGACACGCTGGAGGCCCTGACGCCCGGCGCCCTGCTCGTGAACACGGCCCGCGGCGCCCTGGTGGAGCCCGAGGCGGTGCTGGAGCGGCTGCGCGACGGGCGGCTCGGCGGCTACGCGGCGGACGTGTTCGCGCCGGAGAACCCCTGCGACCACCCGGTGAACAAGGAGATCCTCACCTTCCCCAACACCGTGGTCAGCTCCCACCGGGCGTTCCTGTCCGACGCCGCCGAGCACAGCCAGCGGCTGCGCCTCGCCCAGGAGGTCCGGCGCGTCCTCGTCTCCGGCGAACCCCCGCTCTTCGGCCGCCTGGCCTGACCGCCCGGGCCGGCCGGCGACACCGAGGGGCCCGGCCGCCCACGGACCCGAGCGACCAACGGCCCCGAGCCACCGACGGCCCCGACCGACCGCCCGGCCCGACCGACTGCCCGGCCCGACCGACCGCCCGCCCGGCCCGGGCCCCCGCCGGCTCGGAGCCACGACAGAGGGAGAGACCATGCCCACCGCCCCCGGGCCGTCCCGACTACCGGCGGCCCACGACCTCCTCGACCGCGCCCGCCGCCCGTACCACCTGCCCGTACCCGCGTACGTGCCGACCCGCGTCGTCTTCGGCGAGGGCGCGGCGGCCGGCCTCGCCGAGACCGTCCGCGACCGGTTCGGGGACCGGGGGCTCCGGCGCGTCCTGGTGCTCATCGGGCGGCGGTCGGCGGCCAAGCCGTGGCAGGAGGCAGCCGTAGACGCGGGCCGGCGGCTGGGCGAGGCCGTCGTGGTGGAGAACCCGCGGACCAACCCGACGCCCGAGAGCATCCAGACGGTGCTGGCCGCCGCGCGGCGCCACCGCGCCGACGCGGTGGTGGCCATCGGCGGCGGCAGCGTGCTGGACACCGGCAAGACCGTGGCCCTGCTCGCGGGCGGCACGCGGACGGTCGAGGAGGCGCTGCGCACGGGCGTGCCCGAGGCCCGTACCACCGCCCTGGCGGCCGTGCCGACGACGGCCGGCAGCGGCGCCGAGGCCACCCGCACCGCCACCGTCTGGGACGAACGCGCCCAGCGCAAACGCGCGCTGGACCACCCCGGCCTCTTCCCGGACCTCGCGGTCGTCGACCCGCTGCTGACGATGAGCGCGCCCGACGCGGTGTGGGCGGGCTGCGGGCTGGACGCGCTGTCGCAGGCGGTCGAGGCCAGTTGGGCGGTGGCCGCCACCGCGGAGTCCGCGCGGTTCAGCCTGCCCGCCGTGCGGCTGGCCGCCGATGGCCTCGACGCGGTCCTCGCCGACCCCGCGGCCCCCCGCGCTCGTACGCTCCTCAGCTACGCGAGCGTCTTCGCCGGGCTCGCGATCGCCGCGACCCGCACCACCGTCCCGCACGCGGTCTCGTACCCGCTGACCATGCGTTGGGGCATCCCGCACGGCCACGCCTGCGCCCTGACCCTCGGCGCGGTGCTGTGCTTCAACGCGGCCGTCACCGACCGCGACTGCCGCGACCCGCGCGGCGCCGGCCACAGCAGGGACGCGCTGCGCGCGATCACCGCGGGGCTGCGCGCCCCGACGCCGGCCGCCGCGCGCCGCCGCCTCGACGATCTGCTGCGGCGGCTGCGCCTGCCCGATCTGCGCGCCTACGGACACGCGGACTGCACGGACATCGTCGACGACGTCGTCTCGTACAGCCGCTTCGACAACAACCCCCGCCAGATGACCCGGACGCAACTCGCGGCGCTGCTGAGCGCGGAGAGCGCCCGCCGACCCCCTGGGAGGCACACCCCATGACGGCTACGGTCTCCGTGGACCTCTACAAGCTCATGCACTGGCTCAACGCGCGCAAGCTCACCCCCGACCACGTGCTCGACCTCACCGGCATCAAGCTGGACCTCGGCGCCGGCGAGGCCGGCGGCCGGCTCACGCTCCCGGAGCCGGAGCTGCGGCGGCTGGCCGCCGCCCTGGACATCGCCCCCGCCCAACTGGCCCCGGGCGCCGGGCGGACGCCCGCCGCGATCTTCCAGAGCCGCGCCGAGACGGAGGCGACCCGGCGCGCGGTGCGGCGCGACGGCATCCACTTCTACAACTACTACTCGCTGCCCGCCCCCTCGGGGTACATCGCCCCGGTCATCCTCGACATCCTCTGCCCCGCGGACCGGCTGCCCCAGCTCAACAACGGCCACCTGGAGCCGGCCATCACCGTGAACATCGGGCCCGGCGACATCCACGGCCGCTGGGGCACCGAGATCACCGAGCTGAACTGGGCGGTGCTGAGGGCCAACCGGACCGCCGGGCACGAGTGGATCATCGGCGACTCGTACCTCGAACCGTCCTACCGGCCGCACAGCTACTCGCTGGCCGGCGACGAGAGCGCCCGCATCATCTCCTACACCGCCAAGTCCAACCTGCACGCCCTGCTGACGCTGGCCAACGACTGGCCGGACGGCTCGTACGACCGGTTCGTCGCGGACTGGTCCGCCGGCGACCAGGCGGCGATGCTGGGCATCGCCATGGCCCGCAGGGCGTACGGGCCGCGGGCGCTGGCGGCGGCCGCGGACGTGCCGCGGGACGCGGTCGAACGGTGCCTGGCCGGCGACCAGGACGCCCTGGACACGGCGGCGCTGCGGCGCGTCGGCGCGCTCCTCGGCGTCGACCACCGGCTGCTGCTGCCGCCCGAGCCGCTGCACGACGAGATCGGCAAGACCTGGTGCACGATCGAGCAGGGCATCGCGTCCGTACGGGAATTCGGCGGGTACCGCGCCGCCTCCATGGCCGGCGCCCCCCAACTGCCCGACCTGGTCGGGCTGTACCTCGCCGTGGACCGCGAGGAGCGCGCGCCGCTCGACCTGTTCGACCACGGCGCGAGCCACTTCCTGGTGACCCGCGGCACCCCCACGGCCTGGTGGACCGAGCCGGACGGCACCGTACGGGAACAGCCGCTGGCCCCCGACGACAGCCTGTGGGTAGCCCCCTGCGTCGCCCACGGCTTCAGCGGCGCCGGTGCCCTGATCAAGCTGGGCAACGGCGAGGGCTACGGCTATCTGGAGCACCTGGAGCTGAACCACACCGTCCACCGCGAGGCCACCCTGCGCCGCGCCCGCCACGACCGCGCGGACTGGGGCTACGAGCCCGCCACGTGAGACCCCGTTCGAGAGGAGCAGAACGATGGACAGCACACAGCGATTCACCTCCGCGGCGTCCAAGTCCGCCCGGATGCGGAAGTTACTCGACTCGCCCGGCCTCAGCTTCCTGATGGAGGCGCACAACGGGCTGTCCGCGCGCATCGTGCAGGACGTGGGCTTCGCCGGCATCTGGGCGTCCGGATTCTCGATCTCCACCGCGCTCGGCGTGCGGGACAGCAACGAGATCTCCGCCGGCGAAGTGCTCGACGCCGTCGGCTACATGGCCGACGCCACCACCATCCCGATCATGGTCGACGGCGACACCGGCTACGGGAACTTCAACAACGCCCGCCGGTTCGTCCGCCAGTTGTGCCGGTTGGACGTCTCGGCGGTCTGCATCGAGGACAAGCTGTTCCCGAAGACCAACTCGTTCATCGGCGACGAGCAGCCCCTCGCGGACGTCGACGAGTTCTGCGGCAAGATCGCCGCCTGCAAGGACAGCCAGACCGACGGCGACTTCTCCGTCATCGCCCGCGTCGAGGCGCTGGTCTCCGGCCGCGGCCTCGCCGAGGCCCTCGACCGGGGCGAGGCGTACCGGCGGGCCGGGGCGGACGCCGTCTTCATCCACTCCAAGAGCAAGGACGGCAAGGAGATCCTGGCCTTCGCCGAGGAGTGGGCGCGGCGCTGCCCCCTGGTGATCACGCCCACCACGTACCACGCGGTCGGCGTCGAGGCGTTCGAGCGCGCGGGCGTCTCGACGCTCATCTGGGCCAACCAGAACATGCGCGCCTCGGTGCAGGCGATGCGCGACGTCAGCCGGGCCGTCTTCGAGAACAACCGGCTCAGCGACGTCGAGCCGGCCCTCGCCCCGGTCAAGGAGATCTTCGACTTCCTCGACTACGCCGAACTCGACGAAGCGGGCCGCCGCTACCTGCCGGCCGGCGCCCCCGAGGCCACCTCGTGATCCGCGCCCGGGAATTCCTCGGCGCCGCCCTGAGCCGGGGCTTCGACTTCTACACCGGAGTCCCGTGCTCGTTCCTCACCCCGCTGATCAACGGCACCATCAGCCACCAGGAGCTGCGCTACGTCGGGGCGACCAGCGAGGGCGAGGCCGTCGCGCTGGCCACCGGGGCCTGGCTGGCAGGCCGGCAGCCCGTCGCGATGTGCCAGAACTCGGGGCTCGGGAACATGATCAACCCGCTCACCTCGCTGAGCCACCCGTTCCGCGTCCCGTTCCTGCTCGTGTGCACCTGGCGAGGGCAGCCGGGCCTCAAGGACGAGCCGCAGCACGAGGTGATGGGCGGCGTCACACACGATCTGCTGACCACGATCCGCGTCCCGCACCGCCCGTTCCCGGACCGTCCCGAGCTGATCGAGCCCGCCCTGGACGAGGCCGTCAAGCTCATGGCCGACGGCGAACTGCCCACCGCGCTGATCATGCGGAAGGGCGCGGTCGCCCAGGACGAGCCCCTGGACCAGCCCCCGTACGCGCCCGGGCCGCGCGACACCGCGCTGGACGACCGCACCCGCGGCGGACCGCGGCCCGCGCGGCGGGACGTCCTGGAGTCCGTCCTGGCCGAGGTTCCGCCCGAGGCGGCCGTCATCGCGACCACCGGGAAGTGCGGGCGCGAACTGTTCGCCCTGGCCGACCGGGAGCAGCACTTCTACCAGGTCGGCTCCATGGGCTGCGCCAGCGCCATGGCCCTCGGCGTCGCGCTGAACACGCCGCGTACGACCGTCGTGCTGGACGGGGACGGCGCGGCGCTGATGAAAATGGGCAACATGGCGACCATCGGAGCCACCGCACCGCCCAACCTCGTCCACGTCATCCTCGACAACGGCGTCCACGACTCGACCGGCGGGCAGGCCACGGTCTCCGCCGGGGTCGAGTTCGGCCGCGCCGCGCTCGCCTGCGGCTACCGGTCGGCCGCCGTCAGCGACGACACGGACGGCTTCGCCGCGGCGTTCCGCACGGCCCTGGCCCGGCCGGGACCGCACCTGCTGCACGCCCGTATCGCCCCCGGCTCGCCGCCGGGGCTCGGCCGCCCCACCGTCACCCCGTACGAAGTGGCGCGCCGCTTCCGGCACTTCCTCGCCGTGGGGCCGCGGTGACCTGGCTGACCGTGACGGCCGTGCTGACCAGCGGCGTACTGGCGGGGGTGATCAACACGGTGGTCGGCTCGGGCACCCTGGTGACCTTCCCCGTCCTGCTGGCCAGCGGCTATCCGCCCGTCCTCGCCAATATGTCGAACACCGTCGGGCTCGTGGCCGGGAACTTCAGCGGCGCGTACGGCTACCGGCACGAACTGCGCGGGCAGGTGCGCCGGGTCGCCCAGTTCGGCGCCGTCGCGCTCGTCGGCGCGGTCATCGGGGCCCTGGGCCTCGTCGTCCTGCCGCCGGCCGCCTTCGACGCCGTCGTCCCGGCGCTGGTCCTCCTCGCCACCCTGCTGGTGCTCCTCCAGCCGTGGCTCAAGCGGCGGCTCGGCGAACGCACCGAGAAGACCGCCGCCGGCGGCGGACCCGTCCTGTGGGCCGGGCTCTTCGTCGCCGGCCTCTACGGCGGCTACTTCGGGGCGGCGGCGGGGGTGATGCTGCTCGCCCTGTTCGGGCTGCTGCTCAACGAGAACATCCAGCGCCTCAACGGCATCAAGAACGTCTGCATCGGACTGGTCAACGCGGCCGCCGCCGTGGTCTTCGTCATCATCGCGACGATCGCCTGGCTTCCCGCGCTCCTCCTCATGGTGGGCTCCTTCATCGGCGGCAGGATCGGCGCCCGCACGGCGCGCCGCATGCCGCCGGCGGTACTGCGCGGCTGCGTGGTCACGGTCGGCCTCACGGCCACGGCCGTGCTGATCCTGCGCCGGTGGGCCTGACGCCGCGGAGATCCGTCAGAAGCGCCCTAGACCAAAGTGACCTCGACGGGGAGTTCCTTGAGGCCGTTGACGAAGTTGGAGCGGACGCGGCGGGGGGCGGCCGTGAGGCGGATGTCGGCGAGGCGCGGGAGCAGTTCCTCGAACATGACGCGCAGCTCCAGGCGGGCCAGCGAGGCTCCCAGGCAGAAGTGCGGGCCGCCCTTGCCGAAGGTGAGGTGGTCGTTGGGGGAGCGGGTGACATCGAAGCGGTACGGCTCCTCGAACACCGTCTCGTCGCGGTTGCCGGACGCGAACCACAGGACGACCTTCTCGCCCTCGGCGACGCGCCGGCCGCCCAGCTCGGTGTCGCGGGTCGCCGTGCGCCGGAAGTGGTGGACGGGGGAGGCCCAGCGCAGGAACTCCTCGACCGCGCCCGGCATCAGGGACGGGTCCCGGCGCAGCCGCTCCCGCTGCTCCGGGTGGTCGATCAGCGCGAGCATGGCGTGCGAGATGGCGTGCCGGGTGGTCTCGTTGCCCGCGACGACCAGCAGCAGGAAGTAGTTGTCGAAGTCCCGCTCGGAGAGGGCCACCCCGTCGGACGGCGGCTGGTCGACGAGCCGGCTCACCAGGTCCTCGCCGCCGCCGCCCGCGCGCCGCGCGGCCAGCTCCCGGCCGTACGCGAAGACCTCCAGCGCCGCCGGGCTGCGGAACGGCAGGTCGCGGTAGCGCTCGCTCTCCTCGGTGCCGAGCAGCACGTCCGCGTAGTCGGGGTCGGTGTTGCCGATGATGCGGTTGCCCCAGTCGATGAGCCGCGGGGTGTCGTGCTCGGGGACGCCGAGCATGCGGGCGAGGACGTTGATGGGGAAGTCGGCCGCGATCTCCCGGACGAAGTCGAAGCGGCTCCCCTTGGCGAGCGCCGTGTCCAGGGTCCGCGCGGTCAGGCCGCGCAGGAACACCTCGTACGCGGCGACGGCGCGCGGGGTGAACTGCCGCTGGAGCAGCCGGCGCATGGCCCGGTGGCGCGGGCCGTCGGTCTCCAGGAGGGAGCGGCGCATCTCGCGGTGCTCCTCGTCGACCTCTTCGAGGTTGGTGAATGCGGTGGAGGTGAACGTCTCGGGGTCGCTGCCGGCCCGCACGATGTCGGCGTGCCGGGTCACGGCCCAGAAGCCGCTGCCCGGCGCGGGCTCCGACTGCCAGTGGACGGGGTCCTCGCGGCGCAGCGTGTCGTACATCCGCCAGGGCAGCTCGCCGTCGGTGAAGTTGTCGTGGTCGGTGAGGTCGACCGCGTCGAGGGGCAGCGGTTCGGGTGCGGTGGACGTGACGGTCATGGGCCTGTCCTTCGAGGCGGGCGGGCGGGCGGCGGGCGCCGGGCTGGGGGCCGCGGGGGAGCGGGTGCGGTGGGCCGCGCCGCGGCCGGGCGGCGGCAGCGGACGGCCCGTCAGATGAGCGCCGCGTACTCCTTGAACTCCCAGTCGGTGACGTACTGCTGGAACCGCTCGATCTCGTTGCGCTTGTACGCGAGGAACGAGCGGGTGAAGTCGGCCCCCAGCACCTCCGTCAGGTCGGCGTCGGCCTCCAGCGCGTCGAGCGCCGCGCCGAGCGTGCCCGGCAGCCGGGCCGCGGTGCCCTCCTGGTAGCCGTAGCCGCGCAGCGGCTCGGGCGGCTCCCGCTTCTCCCGCAGGCCGAGCCCCACCGCGGCGACCATGCCCGCGACGGCGAGATAGGGGTTGGCCGTGGCGTCGCCGAGGCGCAGTTCCAGCCGGGTGCCGTCGCCGCGCTCCGGCGGTACGCGCACCATCGCGCTGCGGTTGTCCAGTCCCCAGTCGATCAGCCAGGGGGCGAGGGTGTCGGGGCCGAAGCGCTTGTAGGAGTTGATGGTCGGGTTGAGCAGCGCGGTGAGCGCGGGCGCGTGGGCGAGGACGCCGGCGATGGCGTGCCGCGCGGTGCCGGAGAGCCCGTGCGCGTCGGCGTCCCCGTCGGCGCGGCCTTCGAAGACGTTGCGGTCGTCCGCGTCGACCATCGACAGGTGCAGATGGAAGCCGGAGCCGCCCTCCTCGTTGAAGGGCCGGGCCATGAAGGTCGCCAGCCGCCCTTCCGTGCGGGCGATCTCCTTGACGGCCGACTTGAAGCGGAACGCGCGGTCGGCGGCGTCGAGCGCCGCCGAGTGGTCGAGGTTGATCTCGAACTGGCCGCTGCCGAACTCGCGGTTGCCGGCCGTCGCGCCGATCCCCAGCCCCTTCAAGTGCCGCAGGGTGCGCAGCAGATGGCCGTCCGGGTCGCCGCGCAGCCCCGCGCTGTAGACGTTGCCGGGGGCCCGCCCGTACGGCGACCAGCCGGTGGCCGAGGACGCGTCCCGCTCGCACAGGTAGTACTCCAGCTCGGGGCCGATCACCGCGCGCGGTCCCTCGGCGGTCCGCCCAAGGACGCCGCGCAGCAGGTCGCGCGGGGATTCGGTGGCCGCCTCTCCGGTCGCCGGGTCCACGGCGTCGCCCAGGCACCAGGCGACGCCGGGCTCCCAGGGCAGGGCGCACAGGGTCTCCAGGTCGGGGCGGACCGAGATGTCCGGCATGCCCGCGGCCAGGCCGCCGGGCATGGGGACGACATCGCTCTGCGGGCTGGTGTGGTAGACGGCGCGGCAGAACGTCAGGCCACTGCGGACGGCGGCCGGCAGATGGTCGACGAGGACGTCGCGGGCGCGGTCGGCGCCCAGCAGATCGGGGTAGACGACGCGCACCACGTCGATGTCCTGTGCGCGCAGCGCCGTGACGGCCTGCTGGGCCCGGTCGTCGTGGGCGGGGCTTGTGTCGGTCACCCTGGCCAGCCTTCCTGCGGGGCGTGTTCGCGGGCTCGTTCGGCGATGCGCGGCGGGCTCACCCGGCGGCTCGCGGGTTCGTTCTGCGGTTCGCGGGCTCACTCGGAAAATCGTTTGGGGTCGAACAATATGAAGGGGCCGGGTGCCGCGCAAGGGGTCGCGGCGAATCGGCGGCGATCCGGGTCCGCCCGTGACAACGCGGGGCCCAGGTCATAACGTACGGGTCCAAACGATTAGTCCGGCGAGGAACCCGAGGAGTCCGCTGTGCCCACCGTGCCGACCGTCCGAGGCTTCTTCCCGCCCAAGACCGCCACCGGGCGGGCGTCGCTGATCCCCGCCCCGCCCTGGCACTACTCGGGCGACCTGCTCACCATCGAATACCGCACCGACCCCGCCCGCGTCCGCGAACTCCTGCCCGCGCCGCTCGCCCCCGCGGCCGAGGACCCCGGCGCCGTCGCGCTGATCTGGGCCGACTGGCAGTCCTGCGGCGCCGGGAAGGAGGAACTGCTCGACCCCGTGCGCGGCCAGTACAAGGAGTGCTTCGCCGTCGTCCGGTGCGACTACCGCGGCCGTACGTACTCCCGCTGCGTCCACATCTGGGTCGACAAGGACTTCGCCCTCGCCCGCGGCATCCACCAGGGCTACCCGAAGAAGCTCGGCTCCATCCACCTCACCAGGCCCCACCCGTACGGGCCGGCGCCCCGCATCGAGCCCGGAGCCGTCTTCGGCGCGACCCTCGCGGCCGGGGACCGGCGGCTCGCGCAGGCCGTCGCCACGCTGCGCGAGCCCTCGGAGACGGGCGGCTTCGTCAACGGCCACCCGATGGCCCACCACCGCTGGCTGCCCTCCATCGACGGCACCGGGCTCGCCCTCGACGAACTCGTCGAAAGCGGCGCCGCGTCCTTCGAGGCCGGCCCGGCCTGGGCCGCCGACGCCGACCTCGAACTCTTCGACTCGCCCACGGAGGAACTCGCGTCCCTCACCGTCGAGGAGCCGATCGGGGCGTACTACCGGCAGGTGGGCGTGGTGTGGGACGGGGGGACGCTGCTGGAGCGGGGCGGGGGCGAGTAGCGCCCCCGAGGGAGCCGATGTGCCCGTACGGCCGGTACGGGCCGTCCCCGCGGAGCGCGTCCCCCGCGGCTCACCGCGGGGCGAGCGTGAAGTCGAACGGGACGCGCCCCGCGTCGACCATGGTCAGGCCGCCGTCCACCGCCAGCGTCGCCCCGTTCACATACGACGACCGCGGCCCCAGCAGCCACAGCACGGCGTCCGCGACCTCCTCGGCCAGCGCCGCGCGCCGCTGCGGCACCAGCGCCGTGGCCCGCGCGTACGCGGCGTCCAGCCGGGCCTCGCCGCCCAACTCCCGCATCTCCTCGTCGGCCATCTCGGTACGCGTCCAGCCCGGACAGACCGTGTTGGCACGCACCCCGCGCGGCCCGAACTCCGTCGCGATGACGCTCGTCAGCATGGCGGCCCCGGCCTTGGACGCCGCGTACGCGCCCGCGCCCGTGGCGGCCCGCAGCCCGGCGACGGAGCCCACGGTCACGAACGCGCCGCGCGCGGCGGCGAGATGCGGCAGGGCCGCGCGGGCCAGCAGGAAGACCGCCGTGAGATTGGTGCGCAGTGTGACGTCCCAGTCCTCGTCGCTGAGGTCGAGCAGGCCGCCGGGGCGGATGGTCCCGGCGTTCGCGACCACGCCGTCCAGTCGGCCGTGGTCGCGCACCACGGCCGCGACCAGATCGTCGACGTCGCCGCGTACGGTCACGTCGGCGACGTACGGCGTCGCGCCGCACGCGTCCGCGACCTCGCCGAGCGCGTCGGCGCGCCGGGCGCACACCGCGACGCGGGCCCCGTCCCGCGCGCCGCGCGCGGCGACGGCCGCGCCGATCCCGCTGCTGGCCCCGGCCACGAGCAGGACGGGCGGCCGGGGGCCGGAGGGCTGGTTCATGGGGAACTCCCTGTCACGAGAAGGTGTTTGACGAAGCGGTACGGGCGCGGCGCGGCCGGTGCGCCGGGCGAGGGGCGGAGGAAGCGGTTCCGGGCGGAAGGGGGACGGCGGGGCCGCCGGGACGGGCCGGGTTATCGTTTGAGTCCGTAAGGGTCGCGAACGGCAACGGTCGTACGGGCGCGGACGCGGCCCGGCACGGCGCGCCGGGGGCCCGACGGGGGTTCGCGGGAAGCGGCGAGAGATGCGGGAGAACACGACGTGACGGTGCACCGTTCCATCCGTGAGACCGAGCGGGCCGTGCGGGCCAAGCTGGGCGACACGCCGATCCGGCACGAGCAGATGGTCGCGGTGGCGAACATCTACCGCGCCGCCGCGGCCGTGCGCCAGCACTTCGAGAACTCCGTGCTGCGCGGGGCCGAACTGACGTGGACCTCGTTCGTCGTCCTGTGGGTCGTATGGATCTGGGGCGAGATGGAGACCCGCTACGTCGCCGAGGAGGCGGGCATCTCCAAGGGCACCCTCACCGGCGTCTCCCGCACGCTCCAGAACCGCGGCCTCCTCGAACGCGCCGGCCACCCCACCGACGGCCGCCTGGTGCTGCTGCGGCTGACGGACAAGGGCGAGGAGCTGATGGCCGAGGTCTTCCCCGCCTTCAACGCCGAAGAGGTCTTCGTCGCCGAGCGCCTCACCGACAAGGAGTGCGGCACCCTCGCCGACCTCCTCCGTAAGATCGTCACCCAGACGGAGGAACACGGCGAGGAACGCCGCCTCGCCCTCCTCAACGGCGCCGACCCGCGCCCGCGCCGCAGCGGCCGACGGCCCGCGCGGGGCTGAGCGGCCATTCGCCGGGCGCGGCGCGTCGCTTGGGCACGGTCCCCCGCCGGCGCCCGCTCGGCGGGCGGGGCACGGCCCGGCGGCGGCGCCGGTGCCAATTCCTGGCTTGCTGCCGGTGCCCGGCTCGCGGGCTGGTTCCGACCCGCAGCCGAAGCCGGGACTACCGCCGGTGGCCGGCCTGTTGCCGGTGTCCGGTCCGCCGCGGGAGTCTGGTCGGCTGCCGGGGCCCGGCCAGTCGCCGGCGTCCTGGCCGACTACGCCGTGGGCGGGGCCGTCCTCGGGGCCCGGCTTGTCGCCGGCGCCCCGCCCGCCCCTCAGGGCAGCCGCCCGTTGTTCGCGGGTGACGGCAGTCGGGCACGGCTCGCCGTGACCAGGGCGTTGAAGAGGCCCTGTTGGGCGGGGTTCGAGTCGGCGGTGTCCTCGGGGTGCCATTGGACGGCGGCGAACCAGGCGTGGTGGCGCGGTAGTTCGAGGGCTTCGATGGTGCCGTCCTCGGCGCGGCCGGTGACGGCGAGCCCGGCGCCGAGCCGGTCCGCGCACTGGTGGTGGTAGCACGAGACCTCCACTTCCCGGCCGCCCCCGGCGGGACCGGCGGCCGGGCCCGCGGGCCCCATGGCGGTCGCAACCGCCGAGCCCGCCGTGAGCGTGACGCGGTGCACGCGGTGCCGGTGGTCGGCGCGGTCGCCGCCCATGTCCTGGCGGAGCGTGCCGCCCAGGGCGACGTTGACGACCTGGAGGCCGCGGCAGACGGCCAGCAGCGGCAGCCCGGCCGCCAACGCGTGCCGCGCGACCGCGAGGTCGAACGCGTCCTGTTCGGCGTCGACGTCGTAGACCCGGTCGTGGACCGCGGCGTCCGCGGCGTACAGCCGCGGCGCCACGTCACCGCCGCCCGGCAGCAGCACCCCGTCGCAGCGGGCCAGCCGCTCGGCCGCCTCCTCCGGCGGCCCGGGGTGCATCATGAACGGCTCGCCCCCGGCCCGCAGGACTGCCTCGGACAGCGCCCGGGCGGTGACCACGGCTCCGTAGCGCAGGGCGGACGCGGTGGCGGAGAAGCGCTGGGGGAGGGCGATGAGGGGTCGGCGCGGGCGATCGCGGCGCGCGGCCGTCACCACTGGATCCAGACGGTCTTGAGCTCGGTGTACTTCTCCAGCGCGTGCACGGACTTGTCCCGCCCGTTGCCGGACCGCTTGTAGCCGCCGAACGGCACGGTGAGGTCGCCCTCCTCGTAGCAGTTGACCCAGACCGTGCCCGCGCGCAGGGCGCGCGAGAGGCGGTGGGCGGTGCCGAGGTCCGCCGTCCACACGCCCGCGGCGAGCCCGTACTCGGTGTCGTTGGCCAGGGCCACGGCCTCCTCCTCGGTGTCGAAGGTGAGGACGGACAGCACGGGGCCGAAGATCTCCTCCCGCGCGAGCCGCATGTCCGGCGTCACCCGGTCGAAGACCGTCGGGGCCAGGTAGCTGCCGCCCGGTACGCGCTCCAGCCGCTCGCCGCCGGTCCGCAGCCTGGCCCCCGCCTCCCGCCCCGCCCGTACGTGGCCGAGTACCGCCTCGGCGCGGGCCGCGCCCGCGACCGCGCCCATCTCCGTCGCCGGGTCCAGCGGGTCCCCGACGCGCAGCGCGCGGGCGCGTTCGACCACCGTGTCCACGACCTGTTCCGCGATGGAGGAGTGCACCAGCAGCCGGGAGGGCGCCGTGCACATCTCGCCCTGGTTGAAGAAGATGCCCCAGGCCGCCGTGGTGGCGGCGGCCCGCAGGTCGGGCGCGTCGGGGAGCACGATGTTCGGTGATTTGCCGCCGAGTTCGAGCCAGACGCGTTTGAGGTTGGAGTCGGCGGCGTAGCGCAGGAAGTGGCGGCCCACGGCCGTCGAGCCGGTGAAGGCGAGGACGTCCACGTCCGGGTGGCGGCCGAGGGCGCGCCCGGCCGTCGGGCCGTCGCCCGCGACCACGTTGAGCACGCCCGGCGGCAGCCCCGACTCGTCCGCGAGCCGGCCGAGCAGCAGCGCGGACAGCGGCGTCAGCTCGGACGGTTTGAGTACGGCCGTACAGCCGGTGGCGAGCGCGGGGGCGAGCTTCCAGGCGGCGAGCGAGAGCGGGAAGTTCCAGGGGACGACGGCGCCGACGACGCCGGAGGGCTCGCGGGTGACGAGCGCGAGCGCGCCGGGGTCCGTGTGCGGGGACTCGTCGCGCAGCTTGTCCGCGAGCTGCCCGTACCAGCGGAACGTGGCGATGACGGCGCGCAGTTCGATGCCGTACGCCTCGCTGATGGGCTTGCCGTTCTCCAGGCTGACGGCCAGGGCCAGCTCCGACCGGTGCGCTTCGAGGAGGTCGGCGAGGCGGAGCAGGGCCCGGCCGCGTTCGGCGGGGGAGAGGCGGGGCCAGGGGCTGGTGTCGAAGGCGCGGCGGGCGGCGGCGACGGCGCGGTCGACCTCCCGTTCGCCGGCGTCCGCGACGACCGCCAGCTCGCGGCCGTCGCGCGGGGAGAGGACGCGGAAGGACGCGCCGGAGCCGTCCTCGTCCGCGCCCGCGACGCGGTGCCGGGTGGGCGGCGTCCACCGCTCCGCCCGGCGCAGCCACCCCTCGTGCTCCTCGGCAGGCCCGTCTTCGCGGCCGACTTCGCGCCCGTCGGCAGGGCCGTTCGGCCGTGCCTCCGCGCGGTTGTCGAGCCGTTCCTCCGCACGGCCGTCGGGCCGTTCGTCCGCGTGGCCGTCGGCGCGGCCCGTCTCGTTGTTCGTCCGGCTGTCCGGCATAGGCGTCTCCTCCGTGTGCGCGGTGTCCGCTGGGGCCGCGGGCGCGTCTCCGGGCCAATGTTTGGGGCCAAATGATAGTCACGGGCCGCCGCCGGGGAAGAGGGTTGACCACCCCGAACGGGGTCGCCTATTTTGTTTGGGCTCAAACGATTTGGGCTCAAACGAATGGGAGACCGCGATGGCCCACCCCGCGCCCGCACCAGGACCCCCGGCACACCAGGCGGCCCCGGCGCCGTCCGAGTCCCGGGACCACCCGCCCACCGCCACGGTGGCCGGAGTCACCGTCGACACCCGCCACTGGATCGGCGGCGAACGCCTCGACTCCGCCGCCACGTTCACCGACCGCTCGCCCATCGACGGGACGCCCCTCGCCGAGATCGCCCGCGGCGGCGCCGAGGAGGCCCGGGCCGCCGTCGCCGCCGCCCGCGCCGCCTTCCCCGGCTGGGCCGCGACCCCGCCGCCCGAACGCGCCCGGCTGCTGCACGCCATCGCCGACGGCGTCGACGCGCGCCTCGAAGACCTCGCCGCCGTCGAGACGGCCGACAACGGCGCGCTGCTCCGCTCCCACCGCCGCGGCGTCATGCCCCGCGCCGCCCACAACCTCCGCTTCTTCGCCGACCGCCTCCTCGCCCTCGGCCACGACGACTTCACGACCCGCGGCCACACCAACCACGTGACCTGGGACCCGGCCGGACCCGCCGCGCTCATCACCCCGTGGAACGCGCCGCTGATGCTCGCCACCTGGAAGATCGGCCCCGCGCTCGCCGCCGGTGACCCCGTCGTCCTCAAGCCCGCCGAGTGGACCCCGCTCACCGCCTCCCTCTTCGCCGACATCACCGCCGAGGCCGGGCTGCCCCCGGGCGTCTTCAACGTCCTCCAGGGGTACGGGGCCGAGGCCGGCGAACCCCTCGTGTCCGACGCGGACATCCGCCGCGTCAGCTTCACCGGCTCCGTGCCCACCGCGCGCCGCATCGCCCGCGCGGCGGCCGAGCACCTGGTGCCCACCAGCTTCGAACTCGGCGGCAAATCCCCGCTGCTGGTCTTCGCCGACGCCGACCTCGACCTCGCCGCCGACCTCGCCGTCGAGCAGTACGACAACGCGGGCCAGGTCTGCCTCGCCGCCACCCGGCTGCTCGTCGAGGAGCCCGTACGCGATGCCTTCCTGGAGCGCTTCCTGCACCGCGCCCGAGCCCTCGTCCAAGGGGACCCGCGCGAGGAGGCCACCGGCATCGGCCCCACCATCCACCCCCGGCACCTGGAACGCGTCGACGGCTTCGTGCGGCGGGCGCTGGCGGCCGGCGCCACCGCGCTCCTCGGCGGCGGCCCGCACACCGAACTGACCGGGCGCACCGGGGGCGCCTACTACCGGCCGACGCTGCTCGCCGGCGTCGCGCAGGACTCGGAGATCGTGCAGGAGGAGGTCTTCGGGCCCGTGCTCACCCTCCAGACCTTCACCACCGAGGACGAGGCCGTGGCCCTGGCCAACGGCACCCGCTTCGGCCTGGCCGCCACCCTCGCCACCGGCGACCGCGACCGCGCCGACCGCGTCGCCGCCCGCCTCGTCGCCGGCACCGTCTGGACCAACTGCTTCTTCGTACGCGACCTCGCCGCGCCCTTCGGCGGCTCCCGCGCCTCCGGCATGGGCCGCGAGGGCGGCGACTGGAGCTTCGACTTCTACTGCGACCTCAAGAACACCGTCACCGCGCCGAAGGGGTGGCAGCACCATGGGTGAGATCGTCGGGGCCGGCCTCCTCGCCCACGTCCCCACCATCGTCCTGCCCGAAGCGGGCCGCCGGGAGCTCAACGGCGGCCGCGAGGTCAGCCTCGTGCCGGGGCTGCGCAGGCTGCGCGCCGACGTCTTCGAACCCCTCGACTACGACACCGTCGTCGTCCTGGACTCGCACTGGGCGACCACCGTCGAGTTCGTCATCGCCGCACAGCCCCGCAGGGCCGGCCTGTTCACCTCCGAGGAGCTGCCGCGCGGCATGTGCCGCATGCCCTACGACTTCCCCGGCGACCCCGAACTCGCCCGCGCGACCGCCGGGTTCGCCGAGCGCCACGGTACCTGGATCACGCCCATCGACGACCCGTACCTGCCGATCCACTACGCCACCGTCAACCTCTGGACGTACCTGGGCCGCGGGCTGCCCGACAAGCGGTGGATGTCCATCGGGGTCTGCCAGACCGGCGACGCCGAGGACCACCTGCGGCTCGGCCGCGCGCTCGCCGACGGCATCGCCGCGCTGCCCGACCGCAAGGTGCTGCTGATCGCCTCCGGCGCGCTCTCGCACACCTTCTGGCCGCTGCGCGAACTCCGCGACCACGAGGCGAGCGACCCCGTGCACCTGCGCACCCCCCAGGCGCGCGCCGCCGACGAGGAACGCGTCGACTGGCTGCTGAGCGGCGACCACGCGCGCGTCCTGCGCACCATGCCGGAATTCGCCGCCCACAAGCCCGAGGCGGGGTTCGGGCACTACCTGATGATGGCCGGCGCCCTCGGCGAGGAGCGGCTGACCGCGCCCGGGCGCGCCTACAGCAGTTACGAGAACTCGATCGGCACGGGCCAGGTCCACCTGTGGTTCGACCGCCCGGCGGGCGGCTGGGCCCCCTAGCCGGTCCGGCGGACCGCGCGTCTGTCCGGGGCGCCCCGCAGGGCGCCCCTTGAGCTGTCCGAACCCCGAGGAAGGCCAACCGGAATGAGCGATACCCGTGACTACCGCCGCATCCTGCTGGACGGCGCCGCCGTGCAGACCGTAAGGGAGGGCGACGAACTCGTGGCGGGCGACGGCCGCCGCGTCAAGGCCGCCGACGCCCGCCACCTGCCGCCCGTACAGCCCACCAAGGTGATCGCGGTGCACCTCAACCACCGCAGCCGCGTCGAGGAGTTCCGGACCACGCTGCCGCCCGCCCCCACCTACTTCCACAAGCCGGTCTCCGCGCTGAACGCGCACGGCGGCGCGGTGGTGCGCCCCGAGGGCTGCCAGTACCTCAACTACGAGGGCGAGATCGCCGTCGTCATCGGCCGCGTGTGCCGCAACGTCGCGCCGCGCGACGCGGCGGAGTACATCGCCGGCTACACCGTCGCGAACGACTACGGCCTGCACGACTTCCGGGACACGGACGCCGGCTCCATGCTCCGCGTCAAGGGCTCCGACACGCTCTGCCCGCTCGGCCCCGGACTGGTGACGGGCTGGGACTTCCGCGGCAAGTACCTGCGGACGTACGTCAACGGGGAGCTGGTGCAGGACGGCTCGACCGACGAGATGACCTGGGACATGCACTACCTCGTCGCCGACATCGCCCGGACCATCACCCTCGTCCCCGGCGACGTACTCCTCACCGGCACGCCCGCCAACTCCCGCCCCGTGCACCCCGGCGACGTCGTGGAGGTCGAGGCGGAGGGCCTGGGACGGCTGACCAACCGCATCGTGACGGGCCCCACCCCCGTACGGGACGACTGCGGGGCGCAGCCCACCGCCTCCGAGGAGGTCCGCTCCACGGCCTTCGGCGGCGACTGGGAGTACCGCGGCATCCGGCCGCCCCGCCGGTCCTGACCCACGACGGGTACGCCCCCGCCGCGGCCGCACCGAGCGGCCGGCCGGCGGGGGCGTACCCGTTTCTCAAGTCCGCTTTCTCAGGCCCGCTTTCTCAGGTCCGCGCCGGTCCCGGCGGGGCGGTCGCGGCCGGGCCGGGCGCGGCGGGCGCCTTGACGACCGACGTGGCCGCGAACAGCTCGGCGACCCGCCGCCCCTCCGCGGCGCTCTGCGGGAAGAGGTACGCGCAGGCCACGTAGATCACGAGGTTCAGGGCCATGCCCACCACGCCCGAGGTGAGGCCGTCCAGCCAGGGGATCGAGGTCGGGTACGCCGCCGAGAGCCCGGCAGCGGTGCAGAAGCCGACGAGGGTCCCCGCGACCGTGCCGATCCGGTTGCCGCGCTTCCAGAACAGACCGAGGAACTGCGGCACCGCGAGCTGCACCACCCCCTGGTACGCCATGATCGACAGCGTGATGAGGTTGCTGAGCCCGATGTTGGCGACCAGCGCGGAGGCCACCGTGTAGACCGCGATGGAGATCTTCGCCGACAGCAGCCGCCCCTTGTCGTTCATCGGCCGGACCACCGCCACCAGGTCGTTGGCGATGAGCGTCCCCACGGACTGGAGCACCCCGTCCGCCATGCCGATCTGCGCCGCCAGGACGCACAGGGCGATCGCGATGACGATCCACGGCCCGCCGATGTGCTGGGCCAGCGTGAACAGGGCGCGGTCCGGGTTGTCGGAGACGCCGGGCAGCGTCCCGGACAGCAGGGCGACGGTCAGCAGCAGCCCGGCGAAGACGAGCGACGCGGGCATGACGAAGATCGCCGACCGCTTGACGCTCCGCACCCCGTCCGCGGTGAAGAGCCGCACGAACATCCCCGACAGGCACCAGCCGCCCACCGCGCCGGTGAACGTCAGCGCGAAGAGGTACAGCCCGCCGCTGCCGCCGCCGTCCACGGGCAGCGACAGCCGCTCGACGGGCAGCCGGGCGAACCCATGGCCGCTCACGACCAGATAGACGATGAGCCCCACGAGCAGGACCGAGCCGAAGACGTACGCGATCATGCCCTGGTAGAAGTCGGTGACGACCACCCCGCGCATCCCCATCCGCACCGTCCAGAACTGGCGCGCCACGAGGACCAGCACGCCCGCGAGCACCGACTGCGAATAGCTCAGGTGCCCGAAGGAGATGTAGTAGAAGATCAGCCCCATCGCCTGCATCCCGAGCACGGTCATCGGGAAGTTGACCAGGACCTGGATGAGCGCGGGCACGGTGCGCGAGGCCGTACCGCCGTAGCGCAGCCCGAACAGGTCGGACTGGGTGCGCAGCCCGTTCAGCTCGCCCCACATCCACACCCGCCGGGACATCAGATACATCAGCAGATAGGCGAACAGCCCGTAGACCAGCAGGTGGAAGCCGATCACGCCGCTGCGGGCCGCGAGCCCGGCGTCGGCGATGAAGACCGAGCCGGGAAACCAGGTGTTGAGGATCGACATGGTCTGGTAGCCGCTGCCGAAGCTGCGCCCGCCCACGGCGTAGTCGGTGAAGTCGGCGTCGCGCCGGCGGTGCATATACAGCGTGAGGAGCACTCCGGCGAAGAAGAGCACCACCATGCCGTAGCCGAGGAACACATTCACTGGGGGCGAACCCCTCTCAGGTCCGAGGAGGTGTCGGCCGACGGCGCCGCCTGTCGCGGTCGCCGGGGGCCGGTGGGTCCGGTGCGGCGGTCAGTCGATCTCGCCGCGGGCCGCTTCGACGAAATACAGCGCGATGACGCCGGCGGAGACGTGCGCGCCGATGGCGAGGAAGTACCAGAAGGACAGCCAGACGCCGCTCTGGAACGCGGGGTCGCCCGCGGCCCAGTACACCGGCGGCGCCAGCGCCACCACGCCGTCGAGCGCGAACCAGGAGCCGAAGACGGCCCACTTGCGGCGCGGGGAGAGCGCGAGGGCCCAGCGGGCGAACCGCCGGGAGAGCGGCCCCTTTGGGAACGGGCCCTCTTGGAACGGCTGCGGCGTCCTGCCGGCGGGGACCGTGCCGCCGCCGGGCGTCATGTCACCGGGCGTCATGGACGATCTCCCCGTCGAAGACCGTCATCGCCACCGGCATCGTCGCGATCTCGTGCGGGTCCGCGTGCGCGAGATCGCCGTCCACCACGCAGATGTCGGCGACCTTCCCCCGCTCCAGCGAACCCTTCCAGCTCTCCGCGAAGTCCTGCCACGCGGCGTTCGAGGTGTACGCGCGGATCGCGGTCTCCAGGTCGACGCACTGCTCGGGGCCGCTCGGCCGGCCGCTCGCCTTCGACTCCCGCAGCATCATCGACGCCACGCCCCGGCGCCAGTCGGGGTAGGTGATGGGCGCGTCCGAGCTGGCGGTCACGGGGATGCCGGCCTCCGAGGCGCTGCGCACGGGCCACTGGTAGGCGGACCGCTCGGGGCCCACGATCCCGTCCATCAGGTCGGCGATGGCGTCCTTGACCCCGGGGTTCATGTTGATGCCCCAGCCGTGCCGGGCGAGCGTGGCCAGGGAGCGGGGGGAGGCGAAGTCGCCGTGGATGACGTAGTGGCGCGCGTCGGGGCGCGGGGCGTCGGTCTGCGCCGCCTCGAAGGCGTCGACGACCGCGTCGATGCCGTGGTCCCCGGTGATGTGCACGCCGAGCTGGTGGCCGGCCCTGTGGGCGTACCGCACGATGGCGTCCAGCTCCTCGACGCGCTGCGTGTGGGTGTGGCCGTGCAGGCAGAGGCTGCCGTACCCGCCGCCCACGTACTCCTCGTGCATCCAGGCGGTGCGGCTGGGCGGGATGCCGTCGGCGAACAGCTTGACGCCGAGTACGCGCAGCCGCCGCGGATCGGCCTCGGCGCAGATCTCTTCGAGCCGGTGCATCCGCTCGTGCAGGTGGCGGGCCGCGCCGCCCATCTCCAGGGGAAGCAGCAGCACGTTGACGCGGGCCCGGAGTTCGCCGGCCGCCTCCAGGCGCGCGTACATCTTGAGCGTCCCGGTGTCCGCGACCCCGAGGAAGAGCGAGGTGCCGCCGGGGCCGAGCCCCGGCTCGGTGAAGCTGGTGATGCCCTCGGCGTGGCAGACCGCGATGGCGGCCCGGATGGCGGACTCCCGCGCGGCGTCGTCCATCAGCGGCACCACGGCGTTCACCAGGTCCTGCGCGCCCTCGCGCAGGATGCCGGTGGGGCGGCCGTCGGCGTCGGTCTCGATGATGCCGCCGGGCGGCGGCTCGGTGGCGCCGGTGATGCCGGCGGCCTCCAGGGCACGGGAGTTGAGCCAGGAGGTGTGCCCGGAGAACTCGTACAGGAGCACCGGGTGGTCCCGGGAGACCTCGTCGAGGTCCTGGCGGCGGGGGGTGCGGCCGGGTTCGGCCAGGCACTCCTTGAGGTAGCCGACGTCCCAGCCGTTGCCGAATATCCAGTCGCCGGGCGGGGATTCGGCGGCCTTGCGACGTACGGCCTCGCGGATGTCGGCGATCGAGGAGACGGCGGGCGAGGCCACGTCGAGGGCGAGCGGCGGCCGGGTGGCGCCGAAGGCGGCGGCGTGCAGATGCGAGTCGTTGATCCCGGGGAGCGCGGTGCGTCCTTCGAGGTCGATGACCTCGGTGCCGGGCCCGATGAGCGCGCGGATCTCGCTGTCGCTCCCGGTCGCCGCGATCAGACCGTCGCGCACGGCGACGGCCCGCGTGGCGCGGAAGGCGGCGTCGACGGTCAGCACCGTGCCATTGACCAGCACGAGGTCGGCAGCTTGGGGCATGGATGACCTCCCTCCAGTTCGTTTGGGCCCAAACATATGCCCGGTGGCTGACCCCGACGCAAGGGTTCTGCGCGAATTCCCGGGCCCTCGGCGGGCGCGGCCCGCCGCGCCATCACCCGGTGAACCGTCACCCGGTGAGCCGCTCCACCCGGCGCATCACCTCGCGGCAGAATCCCCCGACCCCGTCCGGATCGTCCGTGAACTGCGACGGCTTGATGCAGAACGTCGTGAAACCCTGCTCCATCTGCTCCGGGACGGCCTCCAGCGCCCGTTCGAGACTGGCCACCGAGGCCGCGTCGGGGAAGACGGCGCGCGTGCCGCCGATCATCTCCAGATCGGCCATGTCGCGCCCGGCCTCCGCCATCGCCGCGCGCAGCTTCTCCAGTTCGCCGGGCGCGGGCCGCCCCAGCGGGTTGAAGCCGTGTCCGTACGTCACCAGCCGCCGCACCACCGCGGCGTGCAGCGTCGAGCCGCCGAACCACAGCTCGGGGCCGCCCGGCCGGTACGGCTTCGGCTCCAGCCAGACGTCGTGGAAGCGGTAGTGCTCGCCCTCGAACGAGGCGGGGCCGGGCTCCCAGAGCCGCTGCCAGGCGGCGAGGTGCTCGTCGAGGAGCCGGCCGCGCCGGGCGAAGGGCACCTGGAGCGCGGCGTACTCGTCCTCGCTCCAGCTCACCGTGGGCAGGACGACGAGCCGGCCCTTGCTGAGCAGGTCCAGCGTGGCCAACTCCTTGGCCAGCAGCAGCGGATGGCGCAGCGGCGCCAGTACGGCCGCGGCGGCGAGCCGGACGCGCTCGGTCACGGCGGCCATGGCGGCGAGCAGGACGACGGAGCTGGGCCATGGCGTGTCCGGGGTCTGATTCCCCGGCAGGGCGTACTCGCGCGGATTGGGCATCGGGCCGTTCGCGCCCGCGTCCGGGCCGAGCACGATGTGCTCGCTGAGCATGACCGAGTCGAACCCGGCGTCCTCCGCCTCGCGCGCCCAGCGCACCAGGGCGTCCGTATTGCAACGGCCGCCGGTCATGGTCCAGTTCTCGGTCAGTACGAGCGTCATGCGGGGGTGGGGCTTGGTCATCCGGGCTCCCGGCTGCGGTCGAGGCTATTGTTTGGCCTCAAACGGTAGGGCGGCGCGGCGTCCCGCTCAAGAGCCGCGCCGCATCCGGTCGTGCGCGGCCGCGCACGGTCGGCGATCCGCGGCGGGCGGCTCGGCGCGGGTCGCCGCTTTCCCCCTTTGTGCTCCGCCCCGTGCCCCTCGTGCGCCTTTTCCGCGCCTTCTCGCGCCCTCCGGTGAAACCGTGCCCGGCCTGTCCGGACCGTTGGCCGAAAGTCGCTTGTGCTGATCCATTGGTGCTGCCTTAATTGAATTGAAGCCGCGTCGGCGAATATCCCTGACTGATATATACGTTCGATCGAGGAACGCGAATGAGCACCGCCAGTGGGGAAACTGGCGAGAAATTCCGGCAAGGAACACCCGTAAGGAATGCCTTCGGCGCCCCGCTCCTTTCGTCGCCGGTCGGACGACGGCCGCTCGTATTTCACCTCCCCGGCCGTCGGCACCCCGGTGACCGGGGCGGATTCCATCGGAGAACGGGGCGCGCCGACCGCCCGCGAAGCCCCCTCGGCGGCCGTAATGCGAAAGGCGTGTGCCGACCGCCGCCGGCCGGTCGCGCCCCGCCGGAACCGCCGTCGGCCGACCGCGCGCCGCCGGATTCGGCGCCGGCGCGCCGGACCGCCGCCGACCGACCGAGACAGCAAGGAATGGATGGCCATGCCCGCTCTGCGCGTCCTCGTGATCTGGCCGCCCCAGGTCCTCAGCTATTTCAACGCCGGCCATCACCACCTCATCTACAGCGTCGCCGACTATCTGCGCCGGCAGCCCGAGGTCGACCAGGTGGACACCATCGACGCCTCCGTGGAATCCCGGACGTGGAAGGAGATCGGCGACCGCCTGCACCAGGGCGGCTACGACGTGGTGGCGGTCACCAACGATCTGGACGGCGTGGACGGGCTGACCCGCTTCCTCGCCTACACCCGCCAACTCGCCCCGCAGGCAAGGGTGGTGACCTTCGGGCGGCTCAGCGGGATGCTGCCGCGCCTGTTCGCCCGCTTCGACCTGGACGCGATCGTCGCGTCGGGCGACTACGAGCCGGGGGTGGCGGCGTTCGTGCGCGCCGTGGGCGAAGGGCCGCTGACGGCCGGCGCGCTGCCCGGCCTCTGGCTGCGCACGGACGGCGGCTGGCGCGAACCCACCGCGCCCGGCGGCGTCCTGCTGGCCCACGACTGGGTGATGCCCGACGTGACGGAGATCCCCTACCACGCCTACGACTGGCTGTACCGGGACGACCAGAACAAGTTCCACGGCATCCCCGGCCGCCGGGAACTGGTGGTCCCGGTCGCCCGCGGCTGCCCCATCGGCTGCGCGTACTGCGAGGTCCCCGCCGTCTTCGGCAAGCCGGAGCGGCGGGCCTCGGTGGAACAGACGGTGCGGTACATCGAGGAGTCCTTCGCCGGCCTGCCGTTCGAGTACGTCTCCTTCTACGCGCCGACATTCACCCTCAACCGGGCCTGGACGACCCGGCTGTGCGACCAACTGGTGCGGCGCGGCGCCCGCTACCCCTGGATGTGCGCGACCACGGTGCACCACCTCGACGCGGAACTGGTCGCCCTCATGGGGCGCAGCGGGTGCGTACGCATCAGCGTCGGGGTGGAGACCCTGGCGGCGTCCGGGCACGCCGCCCTGCCGTGGCCGAAGCGGAAGGGCGAGGACGCCGTCGGCGCGCTCGCCGCCTGGTGCGAGCGCGCGGGCATCGAGCTGAACTGCTGCGTCATCGTCGGCCTGCCGGGCACCACCGTCGCCGACGCGGAGGCGGCCGTCGCCCGCGTCCGGGCCCTCGGCGGGCGCGTCCGGCCCACGATATACAGCCCGCACGAACGGCTCGACCCGATGGCGTCCGTGGACGCCCTCGCCCTGCACAACCGGCAGATCCTGCCCGACGGCGCGTTCCCCGAGCCGGTCGAGCGCCGGCGCGCCTACGACATCGTCTTCGGCCGCGAGAAGCACCCGAGCCGCGTCGGCGAGCGGGTCGGGAAGTGGCGTGCCGGGCCCGCGTCACCCGAAAGCCGCCCCTGACGGCGCGTACTCCCCGATGCCCGCGGCGGTCTCCTCGGCGGCCCCGGCTACTCGCGGGGGACGCCCTCCAGGGCGGCGACGCACGCGCGTACGGGCGGGGTCTCCGCGTTCGTGCACCAGGCCGCCTTGATCTCCCGGCGCAGGGCGGGCCGCAGCCGGGCGAAGCACACGCCGGACGGGGCCAGACCGCGGGACATGGCGGGGATGAGGGCGGCGGCGAGGTTCTTCTCGACCAGGGCGAGCTGGGTGATGTGCTCGGCGAGGACGTAGCGCACGTCGGGTTCGACGCCGCGGGCGCGGAGCGCCTGCACCAGGGCCTCGTGCGGCTCGGTGCCGGGCGGGCAGCTCGTCCAGGCCGTGCCGCTCAGCTCGGTGACATCGACCGTCTCGCGGCCGCTCAGCGGGTGCCGGGTGGACAGCGCCACCCACACGTCCTCGCCGACGAGTGTCCGCAGCGTGATGCCCGCCGGCACGAACATGGGCCGGTTGGCCCAGCTCTCGATGAGCAGCAGGTCGAGCCGGCCGTCGAGCAGCCGCGGCACGAGATCGACGGCCTCCCCGTCGTGCACCGTGGGGCGCAGCCGCGGGTGCGCGGCGGTCAGCGAGTCCAGGGCCTGGGGGAGCAGGGTCCGCACCGCGCTGCCCACCCCGCCGATCCGCAGCGGGCCCAGCACCTCGTCGTGCAGGTCGTGCAGATCGGTCTCGGCCGCCGCGAGCTGGGCGAGGACCCGGTCGGCGTGCGCGGCGAGCACGCGGCCGGCATGGGTGATCCGGACGCTGCGGCCCTGCGGTTCGAGGAGCGCGTGGCCCGCCTCGCGCTCCAGCTTGGCCAGTTGCTGGGACAGCCCCGAGGGCGTGATGTGCAGGGCCGCCGCGGCGCGGGCGATCGAGCCGTGGGCGGCGACGGCGGCCAGGGCGCGGAGTCGGTCGACACTGAACACATCACGAATGCTACCGACTCAGAGCTAGAACCTGTTGCTTTTCCTTCCTCGTCGGGGCGGGCACAGTGATCGCATGACGGAGAAGAGCAGCCCGGCCGCCATAGGTACGCCCCCCGCGTCGCGTACGGCGCCCGGCGAACACCCTGGCGGCCCCGGGGGCCGCGGCAACCCGACGGGCAGCCCGGCGCTGATGGCCATCATGGGCTCGGCCTGCATCTCCGCCTCGGCCGTGTTCATGAAGCTGTCCGGCACGAACGCGGGCACCGCCGCGTTCCTGCGCTGCGCGCTCGCGCTCCTGGTCCTCGCGCCGCTCACCTGGCGGGAGATGCGCCGGCTCGGGCCGCGGCCGCGCCGCCACCAGCTCATGGACCTCGGCGCCGGGGTGCTCCTCGGCGTCGACATGGTGTTCTGGGCGGCGAGCGTCGTACACGTCGGGGCCGCCGTCTCCACCGTGCTGCTCAACATCCAGGTCGTCTTCTTCCCCCTCCTCGCCCGCGTGCTGACGGGCACCCCGCTGACGCGCGGATTCCTGCTCCTCGCCCCGCTGATGCTGCTCGGCGTCGCGCTCGCCGGCGGCGCGATCGGCCAGGCGCGCACGGGAAGCGACCCCCTCGCCGGCGTCCTGTACGGCATCGCGGCCGGCCTCGCCTACGCCGGATACCTGCTGCTGATGCGCATGGGCGGCGGACAGCGGCACACCATCGCGCCCGTGGGCCTCTCCACGGCCGCCGCCGCGGCGACCGCCGCCGTCCTGGGCGGCCTGTGGACCGGCATCGACCTCGACCCCGGCTGGCCCGCCTGGGGCTGGCTCATCACCCTCGCCCTCGTCGGCCAGGTGCTCGCCTGGCTCCTCATCACCTCCGCCCTCCCGAGACTGCCCCCCAACGTCGGCGCCGCGCTCCTCCTCCTGCAACCCGTCATGGCCTTCGGCCTCGGCACCCTCATCGGCGAACGCCCCACCCCCACCCAGGCGGCCGGCTGCGCCCTGGTCATCGCCGCCGTCTGGTACAACAGCCGCCCCACCGGACCCCGCGCCGACCCCTGAACGTGCCGCGGCCGCTCGGGCCCGCCGGTCTATCGCGGCAGCAGTTCGGCCGCGCGGTCGGCGGCCTCCGCGCGCAGGGCGGCGCGGACGGCTCGTACGGCCGGGTGGGAGACGGCTTCGCGGCGGACGGCCAGGGTGATCGGCAGACGGATGTCGACCTCGTGGGGCAGGAGCCGGCGCAGCCCCGAGCGGTGGGTGAGGAAGGCGGGGAGCACGCCGATGCCGGCGCCGAGGCGGGTGGCCTCCAGTTGGGCGAAGACGTTCGTGGAGGAGAACGCGGGGGTGATGCCCGGCAGGTGGCGCTCGATGTCGAGGTCGCCGACCTGGAGCATCGACTCGATGTAGAAGATCAGCGGGTGGTCCCGCAGCTCGGCGGCCGACGCGGGGCAGCCGTACCGCTCCACGTACCCGTCGCTCGCGTACAGCCCCAGCGCGTAGTCGGTGAGGTGCTCCGTCACCAGGCGGTTGCCCGCCGGCCGGCCGATGGCCAGCGCGAGGTCGAAACCCGCCGGATGCAGGGCCAACTGGCGGGTCGCCGTGATCAGTTCGACCTGGAGGTCGGGATGGTCGCGGCGGATACGGGCCAGGGCCGGGGTGGCGACGACGGTGCCGAACGCGTCGGGGGCGCTGACCCGCACCGTGCCGTGCAGCGAGGGCGAGTCCTGCCCGGACGCCGCCTCGGCGACGCGGGCGAGCGCGTCCTCGATCGCGCGGGCGCTCTCCGAGACGGCCTTCCCGGCGTCGGTGAGCACCCACCCCTCGGCGCCCCGCTCCATCAGCCGCAGCCCGAGACTCTTCTCCAGCGCGGCGATGCGCCGGGAGACCGTGGTGTGGTCCACGCCCAGCGCGTCGGCGGCGGCCACCAGGCGGCCCGTACGCGTGACCGCGAGCAGACAGCGCAGGTCGTCGGCGCGGATACGGCGGGGATCGACCGTGCCACGGCCGGCCCGCCGGGGCGGGGGCGGGCTCGTGTCGGCCGGGCGGGAACGAGAGGGCATGAGCCGACCGTATCTGCAGAACCGCACATCGCGTCTGCGTTTTTGGTGCTTGAGCGCACATCGCCGGGCGCGGCACAGTCGAACGGCCGAGATCACCCCCTCCGCCTGAGAGGTCCGCCATGAGCGTCACCCTGTCCCTGCCCCGGATCCTGCGCGTCGGCCGCGGCGCCGCCGACGAGTTGGGCGAGGTCATCACGGGACTGGGGCTCAGCCGCCCGCTCCTGGTGACCGACGCGTTCCTCGCCGGCACCGGCGCCGCCGAGCGGCTCGCCGAGACGCTGCGGGGCGCGGGAGCGCACCCGCGGATCTTCTCCGGCACCGTGCCCGACCCGACCACCGACTCCCTCGCCCCCGGCATCCAGGCGCTGCACGAGCACACGGCGGACTCGGTCATCGGGTTCGGCGGCGGCAGCCCGATGGACACCGCCAAGGCCCTCGCCCTGCTCGGCGTGCAGGGCGGCCACATGCGCGACTACAAGGCCCCCCGCGTCAACCTCGGCCCCGCGCTGCCCGTGATCGCCGTGCCCACCACCGCCGGCAGCGGCTCCGAGGCCACCCAGTTCACCATCGTCACGGACAGCGCGTCGGACGAGAAGATGCTCTGCTCCGGCCCGGCGTTCCTGCCGCTCGCCGCCGTCGTCGACGTGGAACTGACCATGTCGATGCCGCCCCGGCTCACCGCCGACACCGGCGTCGACGCCCTCACCCACGCCGTCGAGGCATACGTGAGCCGCAAGGCCAACCCGTTCGCCGACAGCCTCGCCCTCACCGCGATCACCACCATCGGCCGCCACCTGCGCCGCGCCTACGCCGACGGCGGCGACGGACCGGCCCGCGAGGCGATGATGCTCGCCGCCACCCAGGCCGGCATCGCCTTCTCCAACTCCAGCGTGGCGCTCGTACACGGCATGAGCCGCCCCATCGGCGCGCACTTCCACGTCGCCCACGGCCTCTCGAACGCCATGCTCTTCCCCGCCGTGACCGCCTTCTCCGTCCCCGCCGCCCCCGCCCGGTACGCCGACTGCGCCCGCGCGCTCGGCGCCGCGACCGCCGAGGACGACGACGCCCGCGCCGCGGACCGGCTCGTCCAGGCGCTCCGCGACCTCTGTACGGACCTGGAGGTCCCCACCCCCGCGGCCCACGGCATCGACAAGGACGCGTGGACCCGGCTGACGCCGCTCATGGCCGAGCAGGCCCTCGCCTCCGGTTCCCCCGCCAACAACCCGAGGGTCCCCACGGCGGAGGAGATCGAGAGCCTCTACGCGCGGATATACGCCTGAGGCCCGCACCCGGTGTACGCCCAAGGCCCCGATATACGCCTGAGGCCCGCCACTGGCACACGCCCGAGCCGTCCCGATCGTGCCTGCGGCCTCGATATACGCCTGAGCCGCCCCGACCGGGGCGGCTCAGGCACAACGGCAGCCGGGCTCAGCGCGGCAGCCACTCCGGGCGCGAGCTGCCCAGCCGCGGCGTCGTCCCCGCCCAGCGGGGCGCCGTCTCCGACATCCGGATGACGGGCCCGAGGCTCTTCAGGTCGCCGTAGGCGGTGCCGTCGTCGGCCACCGCGTACCGCTCGAACTCGGCGGCCTCCAGCCTGCCCGGCGCGTCCTCGAAGCCGTCGGTCAGCCCCTGTCGCTGGAGGAGCATCGCGGACTGGCTCAGGGAGACGCTGACGCGGTACGTACCGCCCTCGCGGGCGCGGCGGGCGAGGGCGAGCATCGCGCCGTAGCCGCCGAGGAAGCCCGTGAGGAAGTCGCAGAGGAAGACCGGCGTGAGCCGCGGCCGCCCCGCCCCCGTCGCCCGCCCCTGGACGTCGCAGACGCCCGTCACGGCCTGCGCCACCTGGTCCCAGCCGGCGCGTCCGCCGAACGGGCCGCCTGAGCCGAAGCAGTTGACGCTGACGTACACCATGCCCGGCCGTACGGCGGCGAGGTCGGCGGGGCCGAAGCCGTGCGCCTCCAGCCGGTGCGGCCGGTACCCCTCGATGAACACGTCCGCGTCGGCGGCGAGTTCCCGCAGCCGCGCGGCCTCGTCGGGACGGGTGAAGTCCAGGTAGGTGCTGCGCTTGCCGTGGCTGGTGTCCCGGACGAACGGCTCCACCTGCGGAAGGTGCGGCGCGGTGACCATGAGCACGTCGGCCCCGTGCTCGGCCATGCTCAGGGCGGCGGTGGGCCCCGCGAGGATGCGGGTGAGGTCGAGGACGCGGAGGCCGGCGAGCGGCGCGTCGCCGGCGGCGGGCAGCGGCTCGGGGTCGCTGTCGCCGATCTTGGTGATCTCCACGACCGGCCGCCCGGCGAGATAGGCGCCCTGCGGGTGGTCCAGCCACTCCCGCGCGGTGCGCACGATGCCGCCGCACGCGCCGGCCGCGGCGATCGCCTCGTCCAGGTCCTCCGCCTGCCATCGGGCGACCGCGGCCTCCACCGAGGCGGGCGTGGGCTCGCAGCCCAGCACGTTCAGCACCCGCTGTTCGAGGTGCGGGAGGTTGAAGTGCGGTACGAACCAGCGGTCGTCGGCGGTCCGCCACGGCTGGGTGATCGACTCCATGTGCTCGACGTCGGGCGAGACGGGGATGGGCCGGTACGCGCCCGCCGCGTCGCGGACGAGCGTCATGTCCTCGCCGCCGAGCGCGGTGGCCGCGGCTGCCCGTACGTCGACCCCGATCCGCTGCCGGCGGCCGGTCCGCAGCTCCCACAGGTCGTTGGCGGCGACGGCGCGGGCCGCGAGGGCGTCGGCGAGGGTCCGGCCGACGCGGAACGGCGAGACGAACAGCGGGTCGTCCCCGGTCGTCGTCACCTCGCCGGGCGCCGGGGGCTCGCCGCCCCGCAGTGCCATGAGTTCGTCGAAGGCGCGCGGCCCTTCCTCTGTGGTGGCCATGGTGTTCTCCTTTGTACGGCCCCTGCCCCGCCCGTCACGCGGGGTCTTCCGTGGCCGGGGCGGCAGGGGGGTGGTGCTTGAACGGTCGGTTCCGCGCGGCCGGTTCGGTGGGCGGGCCGCCGGTTCGGTGGGCGCGCCGCCGGTTCGGTGGGCGGGCCGCCGGTTCGGTGGGTGCGCGGCCGGTTCGGTGGGCGCGCCGCCGGTTCGGTGGGCGGGCCGCCGGTTCGGTGGGTGCGCGGCCGGTTCGGTGGGCGGGCCGCTGGTTCGGTGGGTGCGCGGCCGGTTCGGTGGGCGGGCGGACGTATCAGCGGGGCGTGGGTGTCTCAGCGGGTGTGGGTGTCTCAGCGGGTACGGGTGTGTCGGGCGGGTGTGGGTGTCTCAGCGGGTACGAGCGTGTCGGCGGCTGCGGAAGTATCAGCGGGTACGGGCATCTCAGCCGGCCGGACGCCTCAGCCGGCCCGGACGCCTCAGCGGGCGCGGACGCCTCAGCGGGCGCGGACGTCGACGACGATGCGGCCGGTGCCCTGGCCGGCGAGCATGCCGGCGGCGGCGTCCTGCACGGCGGCCAGGGGGATGGTCCGGGTCACGCCGTCGAGCAGGGCCGGGTCGAGGTGGCGGGCGAGGAGCTGCCAGGCGGCCTCGCGGCGCCCGCGCGGGGTGCGCACGGAGTCGATGCCGATCAGGGCGACGCCGCGCAGGATGAACGGCAGGACGTTTCCCGGGAATTCGGCGCTCGCGGCGTTTCCGCAGGTGGTGGCCGTACCGGAGTGCCGCAGTCCGGCGAGCGCGCCCGCCAGGACCGGGCCGCCGACCGCGTCGACCACGCCCGCCCAGCGCTGCTTGGCGAGCGGCCGGCCCTTGGGGGCCAGCTCCGCGCGGTCGACGACCTGGGCGGCGCCGAGCGCGGTGAGCCGGTCGTGCAGGAGTTCCGGGCGGCCGGTCGCGGCGATCACCTCGTAGCCGGCGTGGGCCAGCAGCGCCACGGCGATCGAGCCGACGCCGCCGCCCGCCCCGGTGACCAGGACCGGCCCGTGCTCGGGGGCCAGCCCCTGCCGTTCGAGGGCGAGGAGGCCGAGCGCGGCGGTGAACCCGGCGGTGCCGACGGCCGCCGCCTGCGCCGGGGTGAAGGGCGCGGGCACGGCCACGAGGTCCCCGCCGTCGACGGTCGCGAGCTCCGCGAGCCCGCCGTGCCGGTCCTCGCCGAGGCCGGCGCCGTTCAGCGTGACCATGTCGCCCTCGCGCCAGAGCGGGTGCCTGCTGCCGACGACCTCCCCGGTGACGTCGATGCCGGGCACCAGGGGGAGGCGGCGCACCACGCCGGGGCGGCCCTGAAGAGCCAGCGCGTCCTTGTAGTTGACGCTCGAATAGTGCACGCGCAGCGTGGTGTCCCGGTCCTCCAGGATGCCGGAGTCGAGTTCTTCGAGCGTGGCGCTGTGCCCATCCGGGGATTCGCGGGTGATCCAGCCGGTGAACCCGGTGCTCGCCGTGTGTGCCGTGTTTGCCGTGTTTGCCGTCATGGGGCGGCCCTTTCGTCGCGTTTGTCGCGTCGGTCGCGGGTGCGGTGGGCGGATGGTGCGGTGGCGGGCGGCCCCGGCCTCGTACGAGATCGGCCCCGGCCTCGTACGAGACCGCTCTGGGCCGGTCCGAGTCGGGCTCGACCGGTCGGAATCGGTCGAGCCGGGTCGAGCCCGGTCCGACGCCCGGCGGCCCTCCACGTCCGGCGGCTCCACGGAGCGCGGGCCCGCCTGGCGACGGAGGCCGACACCGACACCGATGCCGATACCGATACCGGTGCCGCGCCGACCGCCTGTCGCGCCTCCGACGCTAGAGACGGGGCCGGGCCCGGGGGAAATGCCTGCCGCGACGCATCCATGCGCGGCGGACATGGCGGCTGGTGACCGGCGGCTGGCGGCTGGCGGCTGGCGGCTGGCGGCTGCGGACAGGCTGCCGGGGGCGGCCGGCGGGCACGGTCGCTCAGACGCGCTCCGCCAGGGGCGGCCGGGCGGCCGGGGCGCGCGGGCGTGCCTTGCCGGAGGCGGGCAGTCGGCAGGGCGCGCGGGCCTGCTCCGCCGGGGATGGCCAGGTGGCCCAGGTCACCCGGCCGCGTCCCACCGGGGGCGATCGGGCGGCCAGGTCACCCGGACGCGTGCCACCGGAGACGGCCGGGCGGCCCATGTCACCCGGCCGCGTTCCACCGGAGACGGCCGGGCGGCCGAGGTCACTCGGACGCGCTCCGCAAGGCGGCGTCGAGGAAGCGGCGGACCAGCGTCCGCTGCGTGTCGGGCAGATGGACCAGGCGCACCGGGCTCGGTGGCGCGCCGACGAGGGGGACGAAGCGCAGGGCCGGATGCTGCGCGCGGCGCTCCGCGACCTCCGGGACGATGCCGATGCCCCGGCCCGCGGCCACCGTCTCCAGCCACTCGTCGTAGTTCGCCGTCTCGATGACCTTCGCCGGGCGCTGCCCGTCCGGCCACGACGAGGGGCCCGTGGTGCCGCTGACGGTGTTGATGACCAGGGCCCAGTGCGGGACGTCGGCCCACGCCAGATGGGTGAAGCGGGCCAGATCGCTGTCGCGTGAGCAGACCGCGACCCGCGGCTCGTCGTACAGCCGCACCGCCCGCATCCCCGCCGGCACCTCCGCGTCCCCGCGTACGAGGGCGATGTCCACGGTGCGCTGGCGCAGCGCCTGGATCGGGTCGTCGGCGCGGCTCAGGCTCACCGAGGCGCCGGTGTCCTCCTCGAAGCGGCTGAACGTGCGCTGCGCCCAGGGGTCGGGCAGCAGCCAACTGAAGCCGAGCCGCAGGGCGCCGCGGTGCTGGACCACGGCCAGGGCGTCGTCCATGGCGGCCAGCACCCGTTCGGCGTGGTCCAGGAACCGCGCGCCGGTCTCGGTCAGCTCGACGTGCCGGGAGGACCGGTCCAGGAGCAGGACGCTCAGCCGGTTCTCCAACTGCGCGATCGTCCGGCTGAGGGCCGGCTGCGTGATGAGGAGTTCCTCGGCGGCCCGGGAGAAGGAGCGGTGGCGGGCGACGGAGGAGAAGGCCCGCAGGTGGCGCAGTTCGATGTCCATGCCCGTAGCGGCCCTCACCGGCGTCCATGCGCGTCATGCATAGAGCCAGCCTAACGGGCATTTCTCAGCCGCGTACGGGCTGCCTAGCGTCGAAGGCGGCACCCGAACGCCACTACGGGACGCCACCCCCGGCGTCCCTGCCGAACGCCCCCGCCGAACGCCATCAGGAAGGTGACCACAGCCGTGCACGCCTCACCCCCGCCCCCGCCGCGTACGACATCCCCCTGGCCGATCGTCGTCCAGGGAGCGGCGGCGCTCGCCGCGGGCATGGGGGTCGGCCGGTTCGTCTACACGCCCATCCTGCCGCTGATGCGCGATCAGGCCGGACTCTCGTCGGCGCTGGGCGCGAACCTGGCCACGGCCAACTTCATCGGCTACCTCCTCGGCGCCCTCATCGGCATCGCCGCGCCCGCGGTCGTACGGTCCGCGGCGGCCCTGCGCGGCTCGCTGCTCGTGCTGGTCGGGACGCTGGCGCTGATGCCCGCCACACACGACGGCGTCCTGTGGTTCGTCCTGCGGCTCGTGGCGGGCGCGGCCAGCGCGCTGACGTTCGTGATCGCCGTCAGCGCCATGCTCACCGGGCTACGGGCGCACGCCCACCACCTGGTCGGCTGGGCCTTCGGCGGGGTCGGCGCGGGCATCGCCCTGTCCGGCCTGCTGGTCGTCGCCGTGCAGGCGGCCTCGACCTGGGAGGCGGCCTGGCTGACCTGCGCCGCCCTCGCCGCGGTGCTCGCCGCGCTCGCCTGGCCGCTGGCCCCGCACCGGCACGCGCCCGAACACTCCGAAACGGTCCAGCGGACCGACCGGCCGCGCACCCACCGCTGGTTCATCGCCCTGCTCGCCAGCTACACCTTCGAGGGCATCGGCTACATCATCGCCGGCACCTTCCTCGTCGCGGCCATCCAGGAAGGCGTGCCGGGCCGGCTGGGCGGCGGGGCGTGGATCGTCGTCGGCCTCGCCGCCCTGCCCTCCTGCGCCCTGTGGACCCGGCTGGCCCACCGCTGGTCCCGGCCCACCCTGCTGCTGACCGCGCTGATCATCCAGGCCGTCGGCATCGCGCTGCCGGCGCTCGTCGGCGGCCCGGCGCCCGCGCTCGTCTCGGCGGTGCTCTTCGGCGCCACGTTCATGGGCATCAGCACCATCGCCCTGTCCATTGGCGCCCACCTCCAGGTGCCGCGTGCCGTGGCCCTGCTGACGGCCGGCTACAGCGCGGGCCAGATCCTCGGCCCGCTGCTCGCCGCACCACTCCTGAGCCACGGCTACAACCGGGCCCTGCTGCTCGGCAGCGTCATGGTGGCCGCAGCCGGAGCCGCGGCCGCCGCCGTCCGCATCCGCTTCCCCCACCACCTCGCCCCATCAACCCCAACCGCCTGACCCCATGCCACTTCGCGCACGTGGCCGCCCCCGATCGGCTGGTGGTCCGTCGCCCCCGCCCCTGCTACCCCCGGGTGGCGCGCTCTCGCGTCCCCGGCCGTCGCCCTGCCGTTCCGAACGGCGCGTGGCCGCGCCCCCGTCCTTCGGCCGGCCGAGGGGCCCGTGGGTCGCCCCCCACAGCTCCTCGTCGGTCGGCGGCGCGTCATTCCGCCCCGCCCGCCCGGGCCGGGCGGGCGTGCGTAGCCTCGCCGGCGGGGGGCCGAGCACCTACCACCTGACCGCACCGCATCTCTCAAGGAGCGCTCATGAGCACACTGCTGACCGGCCTCGGCGTTGACCGACCGATCCTCGCCGCGCCGATGGCCGGCGGGCCGAGTACCCCGGCCCTGGTCGTGGCGACCGCCCGCGCGGGCGGTCTCGGCTTCCTCGCCGGGGGCTATAAGACCGCGCAGGCGCTGGCCGGACAGATTCACGCCGTCGAGGCCGAGGGCGTCCCGTTCGGCGTCAACCTCTTCGTACGCAACCCGGTGCCCATCTCCGCCGAGGAGTACGGCCGTTACGCGCGCGAACTGCGGGAAGAGGCCGACCGTTACGGGCTGACGCTGCCCGAGACCGCGCCGCTGGACGACGACGACCACTGGTCCGAGAAGATCGAACTGCTGAAGGCCCACCCCGTCCCCTGGGTGTCCTTCACCTTCGGCATCCCCGACCGGGACGTCATCACGAGCCTGCGCCGGGCCGGGACCACCGTCCTGCAGTGCGTCACCACGGCCGACGAGGCCCGGCTCGCCGCCGAAGCGGGGGTCGACGCGCTGATCGTGCAGGCTCCGGCCGCCGGGGGCCACTCGGCGACCCTGACCCCCGACCGGCCCATCGCCTCCGTCCCGCTGACGGACCTGACCGCCGAGGTACGCGCCGCCACCGGCCTGCCGACCGTCGCCACCGGAGGGATCGCCACCCCCAACGACGTGACCGACGCCCTGCGGGCCGGGGCGGACGCCGTCATGGTCGGCACCGCGCTGCTGCGCACCGACGAGAGCGCGGCCTCCGCCCCGCACAAGGCCGCGCTCGCGGACCCGGCGTTCGACTCCACCGTCCTCACCCGCGCCTTCACGGGGCGGCCGGCCCGCGCCCTGCGCAACCACTTCACCGACCGGTACTCCGACCGCGCCCCGGCCGGCTACCCCGCCCTGCACCACCTCACCAGCGCGCTCCGCAAGGCCGCCACGGCCGCCGGCGACACGCGCCTGATCCACCTGTGGGCCGGAACCGGCTACCGAGAGGCCAGGATCGAACCCGTATCCCAGACCATCGACCGGCTGAGCAGCCGACTCTGAACTGAGCAGCCGCCTCCTACACGACCGGCCCGTACGGCCGCCCGGCGCCTTTGCCGCACCCGGTGCGCCCTACGGGCCCCGCTCCGCCACCGTTCTCCTTCGAAGGGGTCCCCGTGATGATCCGACGACACGTCCACGTCCGCGGCTTCGTACAGGGCGTGTACTACCGCGACACCTGCCGCCGACTCGCCCGCGAGACCGGCGTGAACGGATGGGTCCGCAACCTCCACAACGGCGACGTCGAAGCCGTCTTCGAGGGTGAGCCGGGCGATGTCCAGCGCCTGGTGGACTGGGCCGCCGAGGGGCCGGGCGCCGCCGAGGTGACCGAGTGCGCCGTGGCGGACGAGACCCCCGAGGGCGAGCGCGATTTCCGCGTACTGGACGACGCCCCGGCTGCGTAGTACGACCGTGCGGGGCGCTGTTACATGCGGCGCGTACGGGCGACCGTCAGGACTTGTAGCGCCGCTCCAGTTCCTCGTACTCGTCCCGGCGGACCAGCCGCCGGCGTTCCGCCCAGGGTGCGAGCCGGTCCAGGACCGGGGCGAGGGAGCCGGCGTCGCGCAGGCCGGACAGCACGGCCTGGGTGCCGAGGGTGGCGCCCTGCATCGCGGCGTTGGCGTACAGCAGGACGGAGTAGCCCATGCCCGTCAGCTCGTCGCGGGGAGCAGCGGCGTCTTGCCGCCCTCGACCATGTTGGCCACCTTGGGCACGCCCGGGACCGCCCGGCCCGCCGCGAGCAGTTCGTCGCGGGAGTGCAGCCCCTCGATGAACAGCACGTCCGCCCCCGCCTCGGCGTACAGCGCGGCGCGTTCGAGGGCTTCGTCGAGACCGTGCCGGGCGCGGGCGTCGGTACGGGCGATGACGAGCGTGTCCGCGCTGCGGCGGGCGTCGACGGCGGCGCGCACCTTCTGGGCCATCTCCTGGGCCGGAACGACCTCCTGGCCGACGAAGTGGCCGCAGCGCTTCGGGGCCGCGACGTGCGCCGCCATCTCGGGCAGCGACACGAGGGCGAGGTCCGGCAGGCCGAGGTAGGTGTTGGTGACCCCCGCCCCGGTCACTCGGCGCCCGCCCGTACCCGCCCTCCGACCGGCCGGTCAGCAGCCGAACGTCAGCAGCCCCCCGTCCCGTCGCCCGCCGCCCCTTCCTCCCCCGTCCCGTCGTCGCCCGCCCGCTCCGTGAGGCGCCGCATCCGTTCGACGCCCGTCGCCCGGTTCTGGGTGCGGTAGAGGTCGAGCGCCTGGAGCCGGGTGGCGCGGGCCCGGTCGGGGCGGCCCATGGCGTCGAGGGTGTCGGCGAGGTTGGCGAGGGTGTCGGCCTGGTCGTACGCGCCGCCGATCGAGGCGAAGAGCGTGAGCGCCTGCTCGAAGTAGTCCACGGCGCTCGCCCAGCGCCCCGTGCGGTGGGCTATGTAGCCCAGGCTGTCGAGCGTCGAGGCCGCGGCGTCCGGCCGGTCGCCCCGGCGGAACAGCGCCAGGGCCTGTTCGCAGTGGGCCTGCGCCTCCTCGTACCGGCCCAGCCGCGCGCACAGCCAGCCCACCGCGTTGAGCTGGTTGGCCTCCCACGTGGCGTTGCCGACGCGGGCGTACAGGTCGAGGGCGCGCGTCGCGTGCTCCAGGGCGCGCGGGCAGTCGTCCTTCTGCTCCCACACCCAGGCCATGGTGCGGTGGACGTGCGCCTGGCCGGCGGTGTCCGCGTCGCGGCGGACGAGGGCGAGCGCCAGTTCCAGGTGTTCGAGGGCCGGTGTGTACGCGCCGCGCAGGGCGCGGGCGTGGCCGGAGCGCCAGTGCGCCAGGGCCCTGGGGCCGGGCTCGCCGCTGTGGTCCTCGGCGGCGGACAGGGCCCTGCGCCATACGCCCTCGTACTCCTCCAAGTGGTGGCCGCTGAGGTGGAAGGAGATCAGCGTCCAGGCCAACTGCCACACCACCGGGTATCGGCGCTCCTCGAAGGCGGTGGCCTGGGCGGCGAGGAGGCAGGGGTGTTCGGCGGCGAACCACTCCAGCGCGGCGGCGGCGTCGGCCGGCTCGCGGGGCAGGCAGCCGTCGACGGGCGGTGCGAGGGCGGGGCGGAAGGGGGTGTCGGGCCCGTCGAGCAGCCGGTTCGCGGCGTAGGCGGTGTGCAGGTAGAAGTCCGTGACACGGCCGAGCGCCGCCGGCCGCTCCGCCGCCGCGCCGCCCGATTCGGCCGCGTAGAGCCGGACGAGGTCGTGCATCCGGTAGCGGCCCGGGCGCCACTGCTCGACCAGGTGCGCCGCCTCCAGTTCGGCCAGCAGCTTCCAGGCGGGCGCGGGGGCGAGCCCGGCGAGGCTCGCCGCGGCGTCCGCGCCGATGTCCGGCCCCGGCGCGATGCCCAGCAGGGCGAACAAGCGCCTGGCCGGGGCGGACAGGGCCTGTTGGGAGGCGGCGAAGACGGCGCGGAGGTCCGCCGCCCGGCCCTCGACGTCCAGCGCGTCGAGGCGGTGGGCGGCCGCGCGGAGTTCGTCGGCGAGCACGCCGAGCGGGAAGTCCGGGTGCGAGACGGCCCGTGCGGCCGCGATGCCCAGGGCCAGCGGCAGCCCGCCGCAGTACCCGATGAGGGCCGCGACGGCTTCCGGTTCGGCGGCTACCCGCTGTTCGCCGAGGTGGCGTACGAGCAGGGCGCGGGCGTCGGCGTCGCTGATCACGTCCAGGTGGAGCAGCCCGGCGCCATGGGTGGCGACCAGGGAGGTGAGCCGGTCGCGGCTGGTGACCAGCACGGTGCAGGAGGCGCTGCCCGGCAGCAGGGGCCGTACGTGCTCGGCGTCGCGCGCGTCGTCCAGCACCACCAGCACGGACTTGCCGGCCAGGACGCTGCGGTAGAGCCCGCACGCCGCTTCCAGGTCGATGGGGATGGAGTCGCGGTCGACGCCGAGCGCTTCCAGGAGCTGGCGCACCGCCGCCACCGGTGCCATGGGCGGCGACGAGGGGGCGAAGCCGCGCAGGTCGACGTACAACTGCCCGTCGGGGAACCGCTCGGCGTTGCGGTGCGCCCAGCGCAGGGCCAGCCAGGTCTTGCCGATGCCGCCGAGACCGCCGATCGCGGAGATCACGACGGTGCCGCCGGCCGCGCCGTCGGCGAGGGCGCGGTCGAGCCGTGCCAGCTCGGGGACGCGGCCGGTGAACGCGGCCGGCGGGGCGGGGAGCTGCCGCGGTACGGGCGCGGCGGGCGGCCCGGTGGCGGCCGGCACGGGGTCGAGGCCCGGGTGCGCGGTGAGGACGCGCTGCCGCAGCCGGCGCAGCGGCGGCCCGGGGTCGATGCCGAGCTCGTCGGCGAGGCGCGCCCGGATGTGCTCGTAGCGGCCGAGCGCGTCGGCGGTCCGGCCGCACCGGTGGAGGGCGAGCATCAACTGGCCCGCCAGGCGCTCGTCGAGCGGATACTCGTCCGCCATGACGTACAGGTCGGCGAGCAGCCGGGCGTGACCGCCCCGGCGCAGCGCCACGTCGTTGGCGTCCAGCCGCGCGGTGAACCGCTCGCGGACCAGAACCTCCCGCAATGAGTTGAACCACGGAGTGTCCGCTATCGCGAACGGCTCGCCCCGCCACAGTTCCAGGGCCCGGCCGAACAGCTCGTGGGCCGCGGCGTCGTCCGCTTCCGCGCGGGCCCGGGCGACGAGACCGCGGAACACATGCAGATCGACGGCGGCGGCGTCGACGGACAGCCGGTACCCGCCCGGCTCCCGATCGATCCGCACGCCCGCCCCGGCCCTCCCGGCAGCGCCCCCACCCGGGACCGCCGCAGGCCACTCAGCCCCGACCCCTTCCGCCACGCTCCCTTCCACCCCGGCCTCGTACGACGCCGCGTGGAGGATGCCGCGCAGCCGGGACACGTAGCTGTAGAGATTCGCGCGGAAGCGGCTGGGCGGGGTCTCGCCCCAGACCCGCTCCCCGAGCCGGTCGACCGGCACGACGCGGTTCGCGTCGACCAGCAGCGCCGCGAGCACACACCGCTGGCGGGCATGGCCGAGGTCGGCCGCCCTTTCCCCAAGCCGCAGCTCTATATCGCCCAGCAGCGCGAACCGTACGGTCACCTGGTCCCCCCGACCGCCGTCACCAGCCGTGCTCCCACCAGTCTTCGGCCACGCGAGGCGGCTCGCCGGGCGATCCGCGGAAGTGGGCCGAAAAGCGCCGCGCACTCGTCGCCGAACGCCACCGACCAGTCGATTCAAGGTTCCGTCAAGGTTCGTCCCAAGCCGCCCGAGCAGAGTGGCCCATGGCGGTCACTGCCCGCCGCGGCCCCCTGGTCCACGGGGGTGGCCAGGGCACCGCGCGGAGGGGACCGCGCACCGACGGGACAACCGGAAGCAGCACCACAGGCCACGGGCCGGGGGCTGGGGGCCCGCGGAGCGGGACCGGGACGATACACGGGGGAAACAACGATGGACCAGAGGTATCAGGAGTTCTGTCTCACCGATCCGGAGTTCTACGAGGCGCCGGGCCCGGCCGGCGGCGCGGACGAGTTCGAAGCCAACCGGCGCGAACCACCGCCCGGCTGGCAGCGGATCGAGCTGGCTGGCTGGCGCTCCTACGCGCCGCCCGACGTGCGGATTCCGGCCCAGGGCTGGAAGGTCCATGTGTCGGCGGTCGTGGCGGACGCGGCCGAAGTGGCGGGCGTCATCAGGGAGTACTGCGTCGCCCGCCGGCTGCCCTTCAAGATCGTGACGGGCCCCCATGAGTGGGTGATGAAGAACTCCAAGTACGCTCCGCGCGAGGGAAGCGGGAAGCTCGCCACCCTCTACCCGGCGGACGAGACCGAGCTGCTGCGGACGCTGGAGGAGCTGGGCGCGCTGCTCGACGGCCGGCCGGGCCCGTACATCCTGAGCGACCTGCGCTGGCGGGACGGGCCGCTCTATGTGCGCTACGGGGCGTTCCTGCACCGCCCCTTCGTCGACGCGTCGGGTGCCGTTCGCTCGGGCATCGAGAATCCGCGGGGGCAGTTGGAGGCCGACCCGCGGGGACCGGTGTTCCGGACGCCCGACTGGATGCGGCTCCCCGCCTTCCTCCGCCCCGAACTGGCCCGGCGCGACGAGACGACCGTCGACGACTTCCCGTACGAGATCGTGCGCGCCCTGCACTTCTCCAATGGCGGCGGTGTTTACGAGGCGAAGGATCCGGCCACCGGACGGCGGCTGATCGTCAAGGAGGCCCGGCCGCACGCGGGGCTGGACGCCGCTCACCAGGATGCCGTGACCAGGCTCCGGGCGGAGCGCGACATCTTGCGCACACTGAGCGGACTGCCGTGCGTGCCCGCCGTGGTGGACTACCGCAGGCTCGGCGAGAACGAGTTCCTGGTCGAGGAGTTCATCGAGGGGACCACACTCAACAACTGCTACGCCCAGCGCAACCCGCTCGGCGACGCCGGACGCACCCGCGAGGAACTGGCCGCGTACGGGCGGTGGGCGGAGCGCGTCACGTGTGCCGTCGCCTCGGCCCTCGACAGCGTCCACGCGCGCGGCATCGTCCACGGCGACCTGCATCCGTTCAACATCCTGATCCAGGAGGGGCAAGGGGAGGGGGCGGAGGGCGAACCGCGGGCCGTACTCCTCGACTTCGAGGTCGCCCGGCCGGTCGACAGCCCCCGCCGCCCCACCTTGGAGCACCCCGGCTTCGGCGCGCCGCCCGACCGACACGGCTTCGACCCGGACCGCTACGCCCTGGCCGCACTGCGGCTGGCCCTGTACGTGCCGCTGACCACTCTCGTACGGCTGCGACCGGCCAAGGCGGCGCAGTTGGCGGACCTGGTCGCCGAGGCGTTCGGCGTGCCGCGCGCGTACTTCGAGGCCGCGGTGGCGGTCCTCGCGCCGACGCGGAGGCAGAAGCAGGAGCCGGCGCAGGCGTCGAGGCGGAGGCCGATACTCACGCCAAGGCCGATACCCGCGCCGGCACCGTCGCCAGGGCCGGCCACGAAGCCGACCCGCGGCGCGTCGGGCGCGGCGTGTGCCGCCCCCGAACGGGAGTGCGGCCGGATCGAGCTGGACCCGGCGAGCTGGCCGCGTCTGCGCGCCTCGCTGGCCGGCGCGATCGCCGCGAGCGCCACGCCCGCCCGCGCCGACCGCCTCTTCCCGGGAGACATCGAGCAGTTCACCGGCGTGGGGGGAGTGAATCTCGCGCATGGTGCCGCCGGGGTGCTCTGGGCCCTGCGGGCGAGCGGTGCGCAGGAGTACGCCGAGGGGACCGAGTGGCTGGCCCACCGCGTACGGCACACCCCCGCGCCCCTGCCGCCGGGTTTCTACGACGGAGCCCACGGCATCGCCCACGCCCTGTGGGAACTCGGCGACCACGACGCCGCGCTCACCCTGCTGGACCGTGCCGCGGGCGCCGACCTCGGCCATCTCGACCACAGCCTGTACGGCGGACTGGCCGGCATCGGTCTGAACTGGCTCGCCTTCGCCCGGTGGCAGGACGAGGGCCCCTTCTTCCGCCGCGCCGAACAGACCGCCGCCCTACTGCGCCGACGCATCGAGGAGTGGCCCGAGCGGCCCGCCAGGGTCGGCCTGATGCGGGGAGCGTCCGGCTCAGCGCTGCTGATGTCCCACATGTACGAGGCGGGCGGGGACGCCGCCTGGCTCGATGCCGCGGCCGCCGCCCTGCGGCACGACCTGGCGCGCTGCGTCCACGACGCGCGGGGGGTCCTGCACGTCGACGACGGCCGCCGCACCCTTCCGTACCTCAATTCGGGCAGCGTCGGCATCGGTTTCGCGCTGCGGCACTATCTGGCGCACCGCCACGAGCCGTTCCTGGCGGAGAGCCTGCGGGCGATCGGGCCCGCCTCCCGTTCCGGCTACTACGTCTTCTCGGGGCTGTTCAACGGCCGCGCGGGCATGGTCCTCTTCAACGCGGCCGCCGGTCCCGACGCACCCGCGAACGCGGTCGCGGACCAGGTGCGCGGCCTGAACTGGCACGTACTCCAGTGGCGCGGCCACACGGCCTTCCCCGGCGACCAACTGCTGCGGCTCTCCATGGACCTGGCCTCCGGCGGCGCCGGCGTCCTGCTGGCTCTGGCGGCGGCGCACGGCGTACGCCATGACGGCCGACCGGTGAGCCTGCCCTTCCTGCGGTGACGACACCCGCCCCATGAGCCCTCCGGACTGTCTGGTCCGGAGGAAACCCAACCAACGAGAGAAACCTGCATAAGGAGAGATGACATGAGCATTCACGACCTCCAGGGTCTGAAGCCGCCCGAGGAGTCCGAAGAGCGAATGGCCAGCGACTACAGCTGGTGGTCCTGCGGTGACCACCGGCCGAGCCAGCAGTCGTTCTTCGCCTGTGGCTGAGCCCACGGTCGCCATCCGCTGAACCGCTGACCGGAGGGCGTGAGACCGACGGATACCCGCGTGCCTCACGCCCTTTCCGCGCCGCCGCACGCTGCCGGCCGCGCTCACTCAGGGGGAACGAACCATGATCGACGACGCGTACGCGTCCTTCCGGGGCTTTCTCGCCCCGTTCCGTATCCGCACGGCCCTGGCCGGTCTGCTCATCATGGTGAACGCGGGGACGGCCGTACTGCCGGCCTTCCTCGCCAAGGAGCTCACCGACAAGGGCGTCCTGGCAGGAGACCTCACGCGCGTCCGCGCCCTGGGCGCGGCGCTGCTGGCCGCCGGGCTGCTCGCCGCCTGCGCCGCCCTGGGGGAGCGCTGGCTGGTCACACGGCTCGCCGAGGACGTGACCGCCCGGCTCCGCTGCGATCTCTTCGCACACCTCCAGCGCCAGTCCGCGGCATTCTTCAACGGGGCGCGCTCCGGGGCGGTCGTCTCCCGGCTGCACGGCGATGTGCAGGGCGTCCACGACCTGATCGCCCGCACCCTGCGGACGGCCGTTTCGTCGCTGGTCATGCTCGCCTCGGCAGGTGTCGCGCTGCTCGTCCTGGACTGGCGGATCGCCCTGGCCGCCGCGGCCCTGGCGCCGCTGGTGTATGCCCTGACCGCACGCTCCGGAGCGGTTCTCCGCCGCATCGCCCACGACCAGCTCGACGCCACCGCCGACCTCGACTCGCTGGCCGCCGAGCGGCTGAGCGCGGGCGGCGCCGAGACGGTCAGGCTCTTCGGCGCGGGGCCGCGCGAGGCGGCCCGGTTCCGGCGCGCCGCGCTGCGATCGCGCGACACGATGGTGCGCGGAACGCTCCTCGACGCCCGCGTCGGGGCCGCGCTGACCGCCGTGACCACCTCCGCGACGGCCGTCGTCTACGTCTGGGCGGGCACGATGGTCATCGGCGGCGGCATGACCGTGGGCACCATGGTCGCCATGGCGAGCCTGCTGACCATCCTGTACGGGCCCATCACCGCGCTCCCCGTCTGCCGCCTGGACCTGGTCCGGGGAATGGTCAGCTTCGACCGGGTACGCGAGATCATGCGCTTCGCCCCGTCGATCACCGACCGGCCCGGCGCCCGGGCCGTCGCGGGGACCACCGTGCACCGATGTGTCCTTCGCCTATCCCGCACGGGCGGCCGGCGTCCCCGCGTCGCTCGCGATGCCGCCGAAGACCCTGGGGCCGCCGGGGGCCTCGCGGTCCTCGGGGCCGCCGGGGCCCTCGGGGCCCGAGGGCGACTACGACCGCCCGCGCCCGGTGCTGGAGCACATCACCTTCACCGCCGAACCCGGCATGTCAGTGGGCGTCGTCGGCAGCTCGGGATCCGGCAAGTCCACCCTGGCCCGGCTGCTCAACCGCTCGTGGGAACCCACCGCCGGACGCGTGGAGATCGGGGAGACGGACGTCCGGGAACTCGCCCTCGACGGCCTCCAGCGCCACATCGGCATGGTCACCCAGGACCCTTACCTCTTCCACGGCTCCATCCGGGACAACCTCCGCCTCGCCCGGCCCGACGCAGACGACGCCCGGCTCCTGGCCGCCTGCGCGACGGCCCAGGTCCTGGCCACGATCCGGCGACTGCCCGAAGGGCTGGACACCGTCATCGGCGACCGCGGCGTCCAACTCTCCGGCGGCGAGCGCCAGCGGCTCGCCATCGCCCGCATGCTGCTCCGCGAGCCGGAGGTCGTCGTGCTGGACGAAGCCACCTCGCACCTGGACAACGCCACCGAACACGCCCTTCAAGAAGCCTTACGCCCCTTCCTGCGCAGCCGCACCTGCCTGATCATCGCCCACCGTCTGTCCACCGTCCGCCACGCCGACCTGATCCTGGTCCTCGCCGACGGCAAGATCGCGGAGCAGGGCACCCACACCGAACTCGCCCGCCGCGCCGGCCCCTACCGACGCCTCCTCGACGCTCAGCCGCCCCCGCTCACCCGTCCCGGCGAAGTCAGTGCGTGCTCGTAGGCTCGTAGGCTGAAGACACGAGCGGAGAGGAGGTCGAGATGCCCGAGAGGTCTGAGATGTCCGAGATGGCCGTGGCCGAGGTCATGGCCGAGCTGGCTGAGCTTGAGGACCCGAAGGCGCGCAGGATCAATGAGAGACACGGCGACGATCACGGCGTGAACCTCACCAGGCTGCGGGCGGTCGCGAAGCGGCTGAAAACACAGCACGTGCTCGCGCGCGGCCTCTGGGCGACGGGTGACAGCGCCGCGCGGCTGCTGGCGACCCTGGTCTGCCGCCCCAGGGAGTACGGGCGCGACGAACTGGACGCCATGCTGCGGGAGGCGCGCACTCCCAAGGTGCACGACTGGCTCCTCGGCAACGTGGTGAAGAAGAGCCCGCACGCCGAAGCGCTGCGCCTGGCCTGGACCGACGACCCCGACCCGGTGGTCGCGAGCGCCGGCTGGGCGCTGACCGCCGACCGCGTGCTGAAGAAGCCCGCGGGGCTGGACCTCGACGGACTGCTCGACGTCATCGAGGCGGAGATGAAGGACGCCCCCGACCGCCTCCAGTGGTCGATGAACTGCTGCCTCGCCCATATCGGCATCCAGCACGCCGAGCACCGCCCCCGCGCCCTCGCCATCGGCGAGCGCCTTCAGGTCCTCAAGGACTACCCGACGCCTCCGGGCTGCACCTCTCCGTACGCCCCCACCTGGATCACCGAAATCGTGCGCCGGCAGCAGGCCCAGCCCCAGTCCCAGACCCAGGCCAAGGGCTGAGCAGGCACCCGCCCCCCTCCGGGCCCTTCGAGGAGAGAGGGCGGGTACTGCTCGTACGCGGCGGAGTCAGGAGAGCGTCGCCGGGGCCTCCCGCAGGGTGACGTTGGCGTGGCTTTCCTGGAAGCTCTGGTCCGAGACGAGGGTCAGCCGGGCCGTGGCGGAGCCGCCGCCCACCCCGACCTTGACGAAGTCCGCCCCGCCGCGGCGAGGAAGGCGAACGCCTCGCCGTCGACGACGTTGCCGCCGACCGGGGTCTGCGGGTAGCGCTCCTTCAGGCTCCGGTCCCGCCTGGCCCGCCTGGTCGGCCTTCACCTGCCGGACCGCCGCCGCCACCTGTTCCTCGACGGGCCGGTTGTGGTGCAGGAACCCGAGACCCCCGCTCCCCGCGAGCGCGACCGCCGGCTCGGGCGTGCTGACGGCTTGCGCGCGGGCCTTGTGGTCCCCACCGTCACACGAGCCTCACGGCCCCCGCGCCGCCACGCGCCCCGCCGCCCGGCAAACTCCTCAGCGCTCCCGCGCCAGAGCCGCCATCAGCGCGTCCAGCAGGCCCGGGGCCGCTTCCTGGAGGGCGGGGCGGCGGAGGCGGTGGCCGCGGGAGGGGCCGACCATGACCGGGTGGAGGACGCCCGCCTCGACCAGGATCTTGAAGTGGTGGGTCGCGGTGGATTTGGACAGCCCCTCGTAGAGGTCCGAGCACGGGGCCTCGGCCTTGTCCTCGGGGAGTGACGCCAGGCGGCGGACCATTTCCAGGCGTGCGGGGTCCGCGAGCGCGCGCAGCAGTTTCTGGACGGCGGCGACGGGCGGCAACTGGTCGGACGGGATCTCCCAGGACGGCATCGGACCACTCCAAGTTTGACGGACGTCGTACTTCTCCCTAGCATCCACGAAGTACGACTTCCATCATACTTGCCAGGAGTCCTCGTGAAGGCAGCCTCCGCGGGCAGTCGCCCCCAGTCATGGAGATACGCGACCCTGCTCGTCCTCCTCATGCTCGGGCAGGCGACCTCCGCCATCCCCTCGCCGCTCTACTCCCTCTACGCCGCGAAGTGGGACTATCCGCCCTTCCTCACCACCGTCATCTTCGCCGCGTACGGCGCCGTGGCGGTCGTCGCGATCCTCGTCTCCGGCGCCCTCTCCGACCGGTACGGCCGCCGGCCCGTACTCATCGCCGCCGTCCTGCTGCTGCTCGCCGGGCTCGCCGTCTTCGTGTTCGCCGCGGGGCCCGGCTACCTCGTCGTGGCGCGGATGCTCAACGGCCTGGGCATCGGCGCGATCGTCCTCGTCGGCGGGGCCGCCCTCCTCGACGTCAGCCCCGAACGGGCGGCCCGCAGCGGAACGCTCACCGCCATCGCGTTCAACGTCGGCATCGCCGGCGCCGCGCTCGGCACCGCCGGCCTCGCCCAGACCGGCTTCCACCCCCTGCTCCTGCCGTACCTCGCCGACGCGCTCATCGCCCTCGTCCTGCTCGTGCTCCTCCTGACGATGCGTGAGCCGCACCCCTCCGCCGGCGCCGCGCCCCTCGGCATCCCCCGCCCCCACGTGCCCAAGGAGATCCGCGGCCGCTTCGTCTTCGCGGTGATCGGCGCCGGCGCCGCCTGGGCCGTGCTCGGAGTCTGCTTCTCGCTGGAACCCTCGATCGCCGCCCACGCCGCGCACGTCACCGGGCCGTTCTTCGGCGGCGTCATCATCGCGGCCGTGACCCTCGCCGCCGCCTGCACACAGATCGTCAGCGCCCGCTACCCGGCCCGTACGGTCGCCCTCGTCGGCGACACGGCGCTCGCCGTGCTCATGCTGGCCGGCGTGGGCGGCTTCGCTACCGGCGACCCGGTCGTCATCATCGTCACCGTCGCCCTCCAAGGCGGCGCCTACGGGCTCGCCTTCGGCGGCTCCCTGCGCCATCTGACCGCGCACATCCCTGCCGAGCGGCGCGGCGCCGTCATGTCCATGTTCTACCTGCTCGCGTACGGCGCGCTCATCACGCCCACCCTCCTCGTCGGCATCGGCGCGACCGTCTGGCGCGACACCGCGATCTTCCCCGTCTTCTCCGTGCTCGCGGCCCCGCTCTGCCTCTCGGCCGTGGTCGTCGAGCGCGTGCTGGGACGCCGAGCGGAGCGCCGTACGGCAGCGACAGCGCCGAGTCGGGACGCGGCGGTCCCCGAGCACACGCCCCGGCGACTGAGCGAGATCGACTGACCGGCGCTACCACCTTCCGGCTGCCCGGTGCGTGACACCGGGCAGCGCGGTCGGCCGGTAGCGGCCAGGCCGCTTCGGGAGGTCGATGTCGGGCCAGGCGGCGCCGGGAACCCCACTGGAAGGCCAGGAAGTGAAGTTGTTCCTACTCGCCTGACGGCCGCCGCCGCTCGGCCGGCGGAAGCCCCGGCCGAGGAAGGCTCCGTAACACGCCGCCGTGTTACGGAGCCTCGCCGTCGTATGCCCTCACCGGCGACCGCCGGCCCCGGAGGGCTGGAGCACGGAATCGTCTTCGGGCCGCGCCCCGGGCAGTTGGAAGCGCGCGGCGATGAGCGCGGTGTCGACGTCACGGGTGCCGGTGGAAACGCAGAGCGTGTAGGCGACATCATCCATGCGCTGCCGGATCTCGTGACTACCGCGTTCGCCGCCCAGGGCGGTGAGGGTCTCGTATTCGTCGAGGAGGTTCGCCAGCACCGCGGGGTGGGCCATGAGCATGCCGATCTCCTTCTCTCCGGCCGTGCGAGTGGTTCATGATCGCGCGTACCCGCCCACGCCGAGGCCATTCCCCTTCCGGCCCCCTTCCGGCCCCCTTCCGGCTGCGAACGCGGCCCCGCACCCCGGCCCAACCACGCGGAGGGCGAGCTGACATGGTGGCGCCGTGCACACACAACCTGACGTCGACTCGCCCATACCGCTGACCGCCTGCTGGCTCCACTGGATCGCCGTATCCACTGGTGACCAGGCCGGTGTGATGGAGACCATGGGGCTGGCCGACCCCAGCCCGATCACGTTCGCCGCGGCGGCGGAACTCATCGACTCCGACGCCCACGACCGGGAGCCGGAAGGCGTCGGCCGGGTCTATGTCAGCCCGGCACTCGACGGCTGGACCCTGGTCATCGGCCGCTGGTGCGACCCGACCGACCCGGATCGCAGCGACGAAGTCCGCCGGCTGTGCACCCGGCTCAGCAGCCGGTACGGGCATGCGCACGCCTTCTACTACGGCGATCAGGGCGACGGTTCCGCCTGGCTCGTCACGGAACGGGGGGCGGTGCTGCGGAGCTACTGCGACATCGGCGAGGACGAGGACGAACTCCTCACCTTCGGCGAGCCCCTGCCCTACGAGCTGGCCCGGCGTGAGCGGTTGGGGCTGCCGCCCCTCGGGGAGGCGGGGGCGGGGGACGACGGGGCCGAGGACGAATGGGAGTGGGAAGTCGCCGCTATGGCCCCGAAGCTCGCCGCGGCGCTCGGGGTCAGTCCGCATGAACTCGGCGCGGAGACGCCCGTCCACGGCACGGGCCTGCTCGCCCGCACTCCATCGCCGTAGCCGTTGGCCCGGCCCGCTCACGCCGGCCCCGCGGTGGCCGATGCCGGGAACACTTGGGGAGGCCGCCTCGTTTGACGTCAGGTCTGCTGCCGTGAGCAATGAACCGGGGGAGAGCACCTTGCCTGACACCTCGCGTGATCGCGATACGCCGTCCACCACTGTCGCGCCGCCACAGCCGTCGCCGCCGCTTCTACCGCCGCTTCCGCCGCTTCCGCCGCTCGCCGCGCAGGCGGAGCGTCTGATCGGGCTGGCGGTGCACGAGACGGCGGGCGTGACCGCCGACGAGATGCGGGCCTTCGCCGCGAGGGAGAGGGAGGGGAGCACGGACGGAGACGGGCGGGCCCTGCTCGCTGTTCATCCCGACCGGGCCCCCGCCTCGGCGCTCGCGCCGTTGCTGCGCCGAGCCGGGAAGCCGGGTTTCGTCGTCACCGACATGGCCGATGTCGACCAGTTCGTACCGTGCGGCATCGAGCTGCCCGACGCCCCTCTCTATCTCGTCACCGGCGTCGACCGCGGCGACAGGATGGCCAATTGGAGCCCGGAGGAGGCGCTTCCGGCGCTGGCCGAGGAGGGCCGCACGCCGTTGCTGCTCCCCGAGGGCCTTCACTGGGTGCTCCAGCAGCCGGAGGCCCTTGAGCGGAACCGCTGCTTTATGACCATCGGCTCCCGGCTGCGCAAGGCGAACGGCGCCCTGGACGCCCGTACTCCCGCGGTATGGATCAGCAACGGCACGGGGCGCGACGGCCGCGAACGCCGCGATGCCCCCAAGGTCGGCTGGTGCTGGTGGGGCAACCGCCACACCTGGCTGGGCTTCGCCTCCGCCACGGGCCGCGGGTGACGGAGATGGTTGACCGCTGACCGCTGACCGCTGACCGCTGACCGCTGACCGCCGACCGCCGACCGCGCCCCGGCCTCGCCCGTGAGGCGACGGCGGTCGGCGGTCAGAGGCCGAACGCGGTGGACTCCAAACCCCTGGCGAACGCCTCGAAGCTCTCCGCCGCGAAGGTGATCGCGAAGTCGTTCTCCTGGTCGACGTGGACGACGACCGGCTCCCCGCCCGCGCCGCACGCGCGGTAGTCGAGGGCGAGCATGTCGTGGCCGGCCGAGGGGGTGTCGGCGAAATAGACGCCGATGTCGGGGTACTCCCATTCCTCGATCCAGAACCGGCTGCCGAACTCCCCGCCGAGCGAACACGGCCTGGTACGCCCGATGCCCATGATGCCGTTGATCACCAGGTGGTCGCCGGCCCAGGAGGTCGGTTCGGACATCGGGAAGCGCACCCGGACCGGCACGCCGCCGTTCCGCACCCCCATCAGCTCGACGTACGAGCCGGGCAGCCGGTAGCCGCCCAACTCCTCCTCCACCGAGGCGATCACTTCCGGAGCGGGCGGCGTCATCTCCGCGTACTCGTCGCGCGCCACCGGCGAGTCCTCCCAGAAACCGGCGACGTCGAAACCCTCGAAGTACCCCACTACGCCCCCCGTGTGCCCCGTCGGCGACTGCCCGTACGGATCGTACGTCGTACGTCGTACGTCCACGCATCTGTACGTGCGCCCGTACGGATCGCACGTCCAGGGCTCGCGTCGACGGATGGGACCGACGGCCGCCGCTACAGAGCGAGGACGTACGCCCGTACGACCGTTTCGGCGGCGTGCGCTTTGAGCGGGTGGCCGAAGGCGCCGCGCGGGCTGGGCGGGCACGGGACCGTACCGAGGTCGGTGTAGGAGCCGTGATCGAGAAGGGCCGCGCGCAGTTCCCGGTACGAGGCGGTGGGCAGCAGCGCGACCAGTCGGGCGGGGAGGGGGCCCAGGTCCGCGCCCTCCCACGAACGCACCCGGCCCGTAGGGGAGTCCGGTGTCTCGCGCTCCTGGGTTTGGATGTGCGCGCCGTGCGGACCTTGCAACAGCAGGGCCCACAGTCGCCGCCGTACGACATCGCGAGGGAGGGCGAACAGACGCCGGGCCAGGGCGTCCGGGGAACCCGAGAAGAAGTAGAACTCGGCGTCGGTCCCAGTCGCCGTCGCGGCCGCGGTCGCTGACACGGCGTCGGCTGCGGGCTCGGCATCGGTCGCGGGCTCGGCATCGGTCGCGGACTCGGGTGCGCGGCCCGCCGTGCCGGCGGGGTCAGTGGCGGTCATCTTCTCTCCATCTCCTCTCGCCCGGGGGGCGTCAGGGCTGCCCGGTGGGCGCCTCCGCCGAGCCGGGTTCGGGCCGTGGTACCGGCCGTCGGATTTCCTTCGCGGCGGACAGCGCCATGGACGCGGCGGCGCACAGCGCCGCGGCCCCCGCCGTCAACGCCCCCGCCGCGGTGGAGGCGTGCTGTACGACCACCCCCGTGACGAAGCTGCCGGCCGCGAACCCCACCCAGTTGGACGCGACCAGGAACGCGAACGCCTGGGCCCGGCTGGCGGCCGAGGCGTACTCGCCGACCAGTACGGTCTCGATGGCGTCGGCCGGGCCGTTGACGAAGCCGATGACCACGAGCAGGGCCACGGTGAGGAGGGCGGCGGGGCCCAGCCCGAGGGCCAGGACGCACCCTCCGTACAGGGCCAGGGCGACGGTGAGCTGGGCGGGCCCGGTGCCGGGCAGGCGGAGGCCGCCGTACAGGAAGCTGCCGAGTACGCCGCCGCAGGCCAGCGCGGCGACGAAGAGGCCGGCGCTCGTGCCGAGGGCGCCCGCGTGGGCGGTCACCGTCACCTGCACCCCGCCGATCGCGAAGGCGGCCGCGGCCACTACGAGTTGGATGCGCACCTGTCGCCGGTTCCAGTCGAGCCGCATGCCCGGCCCGGCCAGCGGCGGACGCTCCCGGTCCACCCGCCGTACGGCCGGCGCGGCCCGTAGCCACCACACGCCGACGAAGGAGACGGCCGCCGTGACCACGACGGCGTACAGCACGGGGAGCAGGACCACGATGGCCGCCACCAGCAGGGGCCCGCAGACGAAGACGCTCTCGGTCAGCAGCCCGCAGAGGGCGAACAGGGTCTTGCGGTCGTCCTCCTCCGGGACCACCGCCATGTACACGGCGTTGGACACCGCCGCCGCGGGCGGGGTCGCCGCCCCGGCGCAGAACGCGGCCGGAATGAGCAGGCCCGGCCAGACCGAGGCGGCCACCAGCGCCGCGAACAGGCCGAAGAACAGGGTCTGCAGGCAGACGGCCCAGGCCAGCGCGGTACGCGAACCACGCCGGTCGGCGATCCGGCCCCACATCGGGGAGGTGAAGGCGAGTGCGACGGCGTAAGCGCCGGATACCGCACCCGCGTTGGCGAAACTGCCGCTCGCGTCCTCGGCGACGAGCAGCAGCGCCAGGCTGACCATGCCGGACAGCATCCGGCAGACGAAAGCGGCCGTCACCACGCGCGCGATGCCGGGGTGGGAGAGGGCTGATCCGTACCGAGCGATGACTGCCATACGGGCCACCCCCACGCAGCGGAATCCTGACGCCGGTCGGACGCTACCGGGAAGCCGGGAAGCCGGGAAGCCGGGAAGCCGGGAAGCCGGGAAGCCGGGAAGCCGGGAAGCCGGGAAGCCGGGAAGCCGGGAAGCATCCTGGAAAGTCCGGGGTGCCCGGGCCGAAGACGGCCGGGGAGCGCGGTGGTAGCGTCACGAACGACCCGAGAACGACCCACCCGCCAGCCGCGGGCGGCCGTCTCGCCGAAGGCCGGCTCTCGGTCCTCCGAAGGCCGAATCCCGGTCCCGTCCCGACCCCCGCCGTTCCGTGACTGGCCTGGCCGCCGTCGAGCGGCCATCCGAAGACCAGGGGGTACGCACAATGACGACCGAGTCCGCACGGGCCTCCCAGCATCTGACCGAGGCCACGACCAAGGCCTGCAAGGCAGCGGCGTGGGACTGCCAGTCGCACGAGTTCATGGGATCGCCCGAGACCGTGATGACGAACCTCGTCGGCCTGCCCGACGAACTCGTCGCCCGCCGCGTCTACATGCTCATGGTCCAGGGCGACAGCCGCTGCGAGGCACGCGTCTTCGAGCGCTTCAACCTCGACGACGCCGAAGGGACCGTCTCCAGTTGGTCCGAGACCGACGTACCGAAGCTCGTCACCCAGATCACCGAGGTCCTTGTCGCCAACCGGGGCGTGCACTGTCCCGGCGAACAGGTCAGGGCCACTCTGGAAACCGAGCGCGAGGTCCACGTCAGCGCCCCGGCGCCCGCTCCCAGGACCGCCGCCGAGGCGTTCGGACCGATCGTGGACGGCTTCCGCGACGACAAGTTCGTCCGGGCCACGGTAATGGTCCTCTGCTGACCCACTGACCCACTGACCCACTGACCCACTGACCCACTGGCCGACAGGCTGACTGGCTGATCGGACGAGGACGGACGCTTCGCTGTCCGTCCTCGTCTCCCGTCCCGGCGCCCGCCCCTGTCAGTGGGCCGTGTGATGATGCTCCGATATCGGCCGGTTCTGGGGAGAACCGGGTTCAGGAGCGGAAGAAGGGGCGGGAACGCGGGTGGGCAAGGACGGGTCCATATCGGACAAGGAGTGGGAGCGCTTCCTCCGGGATGCCGAGGCCGGGTCTCCTGGCGCGCCCGAGGAGCCGTCGGCGCGGGCCCGGAGTGCGGCGCGGCTGCCGCGGGGCGGGGCCGGGCAGCCGCCGGGGTGGCGTACGTACGAGCCGGCCCGGCCGCGACGGGGCAAGGGCTGGTACGTGCTGGGGATGCTCCTCGCGGTCGTCCTGCTCGTGGTGGCCCTGATGCCGGGGAAGGTGCTCGGCTGGTTCGGGGCCGGTGGCGACGACGGTACGCCGCTGGCCGCGGAGTCCGAGAGCCCCGGTCAGCCGCCGGCGGCGGGGGCCGGCCAACGCCCGACGATGGACGCGCCGTTCAAGGGGTCGCCCGCCGCCCAGTGGGGCGACGGGACGGCCGGGATCCATGTGCCCGAGGCGCGGGCGACCGGCTGGATGAGCCGGAACCAGGTCGCGCACGCCCTCGACCGGTCCAGGGACTTCCTCGCCGCGTCCAGCCTGGACCCCGGCGTGCTCGGCGGCGACCGGCCCGCCAAGGCCATCGCGTTGATCAACCCGCGCCAAGCGGACGTCCAGGACTACCTGACGGCGGCCTTCCGCACGCCCAGCCGGGAGAACGACGCCCGGCTGCTGTTCAGCCGCTTCGACAAGGAGAAGGTGCGGCTGGTCGGTCACGTGGTCAAGACGCGGGGGCGGCTCACGTTCCATGAGGGCCGGCGCGGCGCGGTCGAGGTCACCGCCGACGTCACGTACGTCTATCCGGTCGTCCGTGCCGGAGCGGGCCATGGCGGCGACGGCGAGGAGATCGTACGGACCATCGTGCGCCGCGAGACCGTGATGAGCTGGGACGATCCGGCCAAGGTGGTCACCGAGCCGGGAACCTTCTCCCTGGTGTCGTACAAGGCCGACATCACCAACGGCGGTTGCGACACCTATACCGGCTACTTCACCCCTCCGTTCGGCGCCGACCGTGCCGGTTCGGGCAACGGCACCGAGGTCGACCCGTACGACCGGAGCAAGCCGGCGGACGAGGCCATGGGGACGGGGACAGGGACGGGCGCGACGGACGGAGGGGGCTGCCGAACCGCCACCCGATCGTGAGCGGTCGAGGGTCGAGGGTCGAGGGGCGACGGGCGACGGACGCGGGGGCGAGGGTCGAGGGTCGAAGGGCGCGGGTGGCCGGATGCCGCTTGCGGCGGAGGGCGGGCCGGCCCGTTCCGCTCAGAGCCCCCCACGGCCGGAGGCCCGCAGGTGGGCGATGCCCAGGTCGAGGGCGGATTCCAGATAGCGGTCGCTGCCCGTGGTCAGGAGGATCAGTACGCCGCCCTGGATACCGGCTAGCAGGGCCGCCGCCTCGCGGTCGGCGTCCAGCTCGGGGCCGATCTCGCCGCTCTCCTGCATGTGGCGGACGCCCGTCGCGAGCTGCCGTTGCCAGCGGTCGAGGAGTTCGCCGGCCACGGTCCGGGTGGCGTCGTTGGCCGCGCCGAGCTGGGCGAGGGCCGTGTGGAGCGGGCAGTCGCTGCGCTGGGCGCGGTAGCGGGCGACGACCTTGTCGCGCCACTGGTGCCAGGCGGGCCAGGAGGTGAGGGAGCCCAGCTCCGGCTGCTGGTCCTCGATGACGCGGTCGGCCTCGTACCGGGCCACGGCGAGGAGCAGCGCGTCCTTCCCGTCGGGGAAGTAGTGGAAGAGCTGGCTCTTGCTGGTCGCCGTGCGGGCCATGACGTCCTCCAGGCGCAGCGCGAACACGCCCTGTTCGCGGATCTGCTCGGCGGCGCCCTCGATGATGCGCTGCCTGGTGGCGGCGCCTTTGCGGGTCAACGGCACGTGTGGTCCTCCTGGTACGAACGGGCGTCTGCCATTCAAGCGCGGCCGAGCCGGAGCGGGGAGGGGAGGCACCGGAGGCACCACCCCGGTCACAGGCACCGACACCGACACCGACACCGACACCGAGACCGACACCGAGATCGGCACCGGCACCAGGTCACGGCAGGAGCAGCAGCTTGCCCGTGGTCCGGCGCGATTCGAGGTCGGTATGGGCGCGGGCCGCGTCCGCGAGGGCGTAGCGCCCCGTGATCCGCGGCGTGAGCCGCCCCTCCAGGGCCAGGTCGAAGACCTCGCCGGTCCGCCGCAGCAGAGCTTCGCGGGTGGCGACGTGATGGTGCACGACGGGGTAGGTCAGCAGGATGCTGTTGGGCAGGTCGGTGGGGCGCAGTGTCGGCACGCCCATGAAGGGGCCGTAGTAGGCGTGCACCCCGTGGGGGCGCAGGGCCGCCTGGGAAGAGCGGAACGTCTCGGCGCCGCCGCCGTCGTAGACGACATCGGCGCCCTGCCCGCCGGTCAGCTCCCTGACGCGCTCCTCGAAGCCGCCCCCGGCGTGGACCAGTACGTGCTCGGCGCCGGCTTCCTTCGCGACGGGCGCCTTCTCCTCGCGGGAGACCAGGGCGATCACGCGGCCGCCGCGGGCCTTGATCATCTGCGTGAGCAGCCGGCCGACCCCGCCCGCCGCCGCGTGCACCACGGCGGTGTCGCCCGGTCCGGCGGGGTACGTCTCGGTGCTCAAGTGGCTGGCGGTCAGCCCCTGCATCATCAGCGCGGCGGCCGTCTCGTCGCTGATTCCGTCGGCCACCTTGACCAGCGAGCTGGCCGGTACGGCCAGCAGTTCGGCGTAGCTGCCCGGGTGGTAGAACCACGCCACCCGGTCGCCGACGGCGAGGTCCCGTACGCCTTCGCCGAGCGCCTCGACGTAACCCATCCCTTCCACCCCGAGGACGGCCGGCGCGGCCCACCCGGGTCCGCCCTGCGTCCGCGCCCCGGCATCCATGAAATTCACCCCGGCGGCGCCCAGCCGTACGAGCGCCTCGCCTGGCCCGGCTACGGGGTCCGGCAGCTCCGTCCAGCGCATGACCTCGGGGCCGCCGTGCTCTTCTATGCGGATGGCGTGCATGGGTGAACCTCTCTGCGAGAGTGGACGTGTCGTGGGGGAACGGCAGCACGCTAGGCCGCCAAAAAAAATTGGACCAGCAAGTCCAAAACCTGCTGGTCAGGGGCGCGTTGGCACTCCGTGCCGAGGCCGCGCGGCGAGCGAATCCAAGGCCGCGCGGCAGGCGGGACCCCAGCCGCGCGGCAGGCGGGCACGAAGCTGAGCGCTGCCGCCCGGCGAACGGGCACGAAGCCGGAGGGCGCCACGCGGCCGCCGGGGGCTACAGCCTCTCCTCCTCCGGTTCGGCGGAGACTTGGTAGGACAGCAGTTGCGCGAACAGGCCCGGCTGCTGGGCCAGTTCCGTATAGGTGCCCTCCTGCACGATCCTGCCCTCGTCGAGGACGACGATCCGGTCGGCGACCGCGACATTGGTGATGCGGTGGGTCACCAGCAGCACGATCCGGTCCCGGGCCAGGCCGCGCAGCCGCTGGAAGACGCGGTACTCGGCGCGGGGGTCCAGGTTCGCGGTCGGCTCGTCGAGGACCAGCAGGCCGGCCTCGCGGAAGAACGCCCTGGCGAGGGCGATGCGCTGCCACTGACCGCCGCTCAGTTCCTCGCCGTTGAGCCATTCGCGGGCGAGGAGGGTGCCGAGGCCCGCGCCGAGGCCGTCGACGACCTCGTCGGCGCCGGCGGCTTCGCACGCCTCGCGCACCGCGGCGTCGCCGCGCGCCGAGGGCTGCCCCAGGGTGACGTTCTCGCGTACGGTCAGCGGCCAGCGCGCGTAGTCCTGGGGGACCAGCGCCACCTGTCGCCACAGCTCCTGCGGGTCGGTGTCGCCTGTGGGCACACCGTCCCACAGGACCTGTCCGTTCGTGGCCAGGTACAGGCCGCTGACCAGCTTCGACAGCGTCGACTTGCCCGAGCCGTTGAAGCCGACGAGCGCGGTGACCTCGCCCCGGCGCAGGGTGAGCGAGACGTCGGACAGCGCGTCGCGGTCCTTGCCCGCGTAGCGGTGGCTCACCGACTTGATCTCGATCGTCTTCGGCCGGCCGGGGCGGCGCGTGCCCCGGCGCATGCGGTAGCCGCCCGCTCTGTCCAGGAAGCCGGTCCAGTCGTCCATGTACAGCCCGGTGCGCATGGCGCGCGCCCCGATGGCGACCAGGCCGCGGACCGACTGGCCCGCCGTCTGAAGGGCGAAGACCGCCGTGCCCGCGGCTCCGACGCCGATACGGCCGGTGGCCAGCAGGACCACCACCGTCGCCCACACCACGGACGACCCCACGCCGCCGCACGCCGCACCCACCAGGGACATCCGGGCGCCCTTGTCCGCCGCGGCGCGGTCCTCGCGGTTGATGCGGGCCACGGTCTGCCCGTAACGGCCGGACAGGAAGGCGGCCATGGTGCCGGCGCGGATCTGATCGGCGGCCTCGCGGGTGAAGATGTGCCAGCGCAGTACGGACAGCATCCGGTTGTCGCCGTTGCTGCGCAGGTTCGCCAGGTAGCGCACCCGGGCGGCGCTGATCTGGGCCAGGGCCTGCGGCAGGCTGGCCGCCACCAGGAGCGGGAGCAGGGTCCAGTGCACTCCGGCCAGTACGACCGCCCCCGCGAGGAAGCCGGCGCCGGAGGCGATCAGGTCCTGGCCCTCGTTGATGAGGTCGCCGGTGACCTGCGCCCCGCGGTCGGCGGCTTCACGGTCGCGGTTGAAGTCGGGTTCGTCGTACGCGCACAGTTCGACCTCGGCGCAGCCGGTGAGCAGCATCTGCTCGGCTTCCCGCGACATCATCGGGCCCAGCCGGGAGGACAGCCAGTTCGTGGTGATCCCCAGCAGGGCGCGCACGCCGGCCGCGCCGGCCAGTAAGGCGACCGACGGCCACGCCTCCAGGAGCCGGTCGTACACCTCTCCGTCGGCGAGCAACGCGCTGAGGGTGCCGCTGATGGCGACCAGGCCGACGGCCTGGAGCACGCCGGAGAGCGTCTGGCACACCAGCAGCCCGACGGTCGCCCGCGGGTCGACCCGCCAGGCCAGGGCGAGCGACCGCCGTACGAGCCGCGGCAGCCGCCGGGCCATGTCGCGCATCCGGATCGAGCGGCCCGCCGCCTCCCGGCTACCGGTGAGGTCGACGTACCGCATCGTCCCGCCGTCGGGCGCGGGCGCGGCAGCCGACCCACCCCCAGTCCCGTTCCCCGCCCTATTCCCCGTCCCCTTCGCCGTGCCGTTCTCCGGCTCGTTCCCCGGCCCGTTCCCCGGCCCGTTTCTCGGCCCGGCGTATGAGGCCGGGGGGCCGGTGCGGGGTTCGGGGAGGCCGTCGGTCGGCGGCGTACCGGCGGACTCGCTCATGCCGCCCACCCCGTATCGGGGCGCCGTGCGCGGACGCCGTCGGCGAGGCGGTGGGTGGTACACGCGGCCGTACCGGCATAGGCGCTGGTGGGAGCGGGCGGGGGAGAGGGCGTACGAGCGGGAAGGGGGTGCATGGCGGCCTCCAGCGGGGAGTTCGAGAGGATGTCACGGCATCCAACGAAAGCCCCCGCGCTTCGAACGCGTGTGTTTCGGACGCGCTCGGAACCTTGGGAAGGCTCGGATGCGTTCCTCTGCCGAATACACCGACCCTTACCAGGGCCGGAACCGCCCCGTAACGCCGATGGCCGAAACCCGAAACCCGAAACGCGACCTCAGCGCCGCCGCAGCGCCGTCGTGCCCGCGTACCGCGCCGACTCGCCCAACCCCTCCTCGATGCGGATGAGTTGGTTGTACTTCGCGGTGCGATCCGAGCGGGAGAGGGAGCCGGTCTTGATCTGACCGCAGCCCGTGGCCACCGCCAGGTCGGCGATCGTGGTGTCCTCCGTCTCTCCCGAGCGGTGCGACATGACGACGGTGTAGCCGGCCCGGTGCGCGGTGCCGACGGTGGCCAGGGCCTCGGTCAGGGTGCCGATCTGGTTGACCTTCACCAGGACCGAGTTGGCGACGCCGGAGTCGATGCCCTCGCGCAGGATGGCCTCGTTGGTGCAGAACACGTCGTCGCCGGTGAGCTGGCAGCGCGCGCCGACCCGCGCGGTGAGGTCCCGCCACCCCTCCAGGTCGTCCTCGGCCATCGGGTCCTCGATCGACACGACGGGGTAGGCGTCGATGAGCCGGACCAGGTAGTCGGCGTGTTCGGCGGGCGTGCGCCGGACGCCCTCGCCGGTGTAGTCGTAGCCGCCGTCGCGGAAGAACTCGGACGACGCGGGGTCCATGACCAGGCCGATGTCCGTACCCGGCCGGTAGCCCGTGCGCTCGACGGCGGCGACGACGAAGTCGAGGGCCTCCTCCGCCGTACGCAGCGCGGGCGCGAAGCCTCCCTCGTCGCCCACGCCGGTGGAGTGCCCGGCGGCGAGCAGGTCGCGGCGCAGGGTGTGGAAGATCTCCGACCCCATCCGTACGGCCTCGGCGAAGGTCTCCGCGCCGATGGGGGCGACCATGAACTCCTGGAAGTCCAGGGGGTTGTCGGCGTGCGCGCCGCCGTTGACGATGTTCATCATCGGTACGGGCAGCAGCCGGGCCTCGACCCCGCCGAGGTACCGGTACAGCGGCTGCCGGTGAGCGGCCGCCGCGGCCTTGGCGCTCGCCAGGGAGACCCCGAGGATCGCGTTGGCCCCGAGCCGGGCCTTGGTGGCGGTGCCGTCCGCGGCGACGAGGGCCGCGTCGAGTCCGGCCTGGTCCTCCGCGTCGCGGCCGAGGACGGCGGCGGAGAGTTCCGTGTTCACGTGGCGCACCGCGCGGTCGACGCCCTTGCCGTGCCAGCGGGCCGGGTCGCCGTCGCGCAGTTCGACGGCCTCGCGGGCCCCGGTCGAAGCGCCGGAGGGCACCGCGGCCCGGCCGGTGGAGCCGTCCGCCAGCTCGACATCCACTTCGACGGTGGGGTTGCCCCTGCTGTCGAGGACGCGGCGGCCGGTGACGGAGGTGATGGCGGTCATGGGAGTGGGTCCTTCCCGTTTCGCGTACGTGCCGGGGCCCGGCTGCGACGACGGTGGCGCTGGTCCCGACAGGGAGACTCTACAGCAATGCTGTGCAGTTTGGCTGATCAGTCATGCTGTGCAGATGTGCTGAGTAGGTGTGCTGAGTAGATGTGCCGTACAGGCGCACTGCGCAGGCGCGCTACGCAGACGCACTGCACAGCCGTCCTGCGCAGTGACGCTGTTCAGGCAGCCTCACGGCCCTGCGATAAAGTGCGGTATGCCCCTTCCGGAATCCGCCGCCGTCGCCGCCGAACTGCGCACAGCGATGGGAAAGCTCACCCGGCGCGTCAAGCTTGAGGACCAGATGCCGCTCGGCCAGGTGGCCGTCCTCGGCGAGCTGGACCGCAACGGCGCCATGACCACCAGCGAGCTGGCGACCGCGCAACGGGTACGGCCGCAGTCCATGGCGCGCGCCGTGGGGCTGCTCATGGAGCAGGGGCTGATCACGCGCCGCGCGCACCCGACCGACGGCCGCAAGAGCCTGGTCGAACTGTCGAGCGCGGGCCACGCCCTCTTGGAGGAGGAGCGGGAGCGCAGGGCCGACTGGCTGGCGCGGGCCATCGAGGCGGAACTGACGGAGGAGGAGCGGAAGTTGCTGGCGAGCGGGATCGCGCTGGTGGAGCGCATCGCGTCGCACTGACCGCCGAGCCGACCGCCCGCCTGACCGTCAACGCGACGGGGGGTGGTGCCGGAAGGGCCACTGGGCGGGGGCCTGCCGGTAGGGTCCGAGCACATGAACAGCGTTGAACTGAGCGATGTCATGGCGGACTTCGCCGGTCTGATCGGCCGTGTCGAGGAGACCGGCGAGCGGCTGTCCGTCACCGACGGCGGCGAACCGGCGGGCGTACTCCTCCCGGCGGCCGACCTCGCCGAACTGGAACACTTCGCGCAGAGAGTCCACGGCGGCCCGAGGCCCCGGCCCACGGCTGGGCGGGAGCGCCCGGCGGGCCCGGAGCGGCAAGGCCCGTACGTCCTGTACGCGCACGCCGACGGGGTGCGGATGACGTTCGTACGGGACCGGGTGACGGTGGCCGAGTTGCGCTCCGTAGCGGAGCTGGACTGGCTGGAGGACAAGGCGCGCACGGCCCGGCAGGGCTACATGGACCCGAAGCAGGCGGCCGCCTTCGAGGAGTTCCTCGCCCGCCAGCCGCCCGTCGGCGACGGCATAGCGTGGATCGCCGAGAGCTGGAGGGGCCAAGAGCCCTTCACCGTGCTCGAATTCCTCAAAGGCCCGACGCCCGAGGAGGCCGCCCTCGCCTACGGGGCCGACCCCCGGGACATCGCGGACGGGCTGCGACTGCACCAGGTGCGCGACAAGGACGAACGCGAAGGCACCGACGACCTCCTCGACGTGCTCGCCTTCGGCGCAGCCGGCGAGTGGACGTGGCTCGGCTACCACGATGTCGGCCTCGCCTTCACCCGCACCCTCGACCCGCCGCCGGCCCACCGCATCACGCTGACCGCCATCATGGCCAAGGGCATCTACGAGTTCGCCTACATCAAGGACGGGGTCCACCAGAACCCCACCCCGCCCGAGACCGGCGCCGACGCCCGGCCGGAGATGTACGAGATCCCCTGGTACACCCCCGGCGAGCCCCCCTTCGCCCCCGACGCCCCGCTCGCCTTCCTCAACCCCCACATCCGCCGCGCGGAAGAGCACACCGACTGGACCGACAGCATCGCCCTCTTCTTCGCCGGCCTGGAACGCGCCTTCGCCCTCTCCCTCCCCCAACAAGCCCTCACCACCGGCCAAACCCCCTGCGCCCACCCCACCCCCCCCCACTGACCTGCCAACGGCCCACCGCCGCGGAAGACCGAGGCGGGCGGGCGAGGAGGTGACAACCGCTCCGCCAGGGGGCGGATGATCAGGCGGAGGCTTCTGGGGGCGGGGTGAGGCGTTGTGGGGTGGGGGAGGGGGAGAAGCGGAGGCCGGGGAGATTGCGGCGGCGGATCATGAGTTCGGCGATGACGATGTTGGGGAGCCAGGAGAGGAAGGGGACGGCGGCGTAGGCGTTGTCGAAGATCTCCTGGCCCTCGGCATCGCTGCCGGCGAGGTTTTGTACGGTGATGAGCAGGCCGAGCCAGAGCCTCAGGGTGGGGGCGGCGAACGTCAGGGCGAAACTGCGGATCATCCAGGCCCGGTGGCTGGCGAAGTCGCGTTCGCGGGCGGCGCGGTAGGCGCGGTAGGAGACCCATGCCCACAGGACGGCCAGGCCGCCGAAGCCGAAGAAGCCGACCAGGCCGGCGGAATTGAAGAACGACATCACAAAACCGGCGACCGCGGCGAAGCCGATGGTTATCAAGTAGACCCGGCCGGTCCAGCGGTGGAGACCCGGGCGGCGGCGCCGGATCGCGCGGACGAACTGGAATGGGCCGATCGCGAGGGCCAGGCCGGCCGCGCTGATGTGAGTGTAGAAGGCGATCTGGATCGGTAACGGGCGAGACGCGTATTCGTCCGCCAGCCCGACGTTCCGGGAGCCCAGCGATTGCAGGCTGTCGGTCGCGTACTGGCCGGTGAAGTAGCCTGCGACGGCCAGGGACAACAGCGTCATCACGGTCCAGTTGAGCCGGGAACTGCCCCGGGCTTTGCTCTTGGCCCCGGGCGGTGTCGCCGTCGGTGTCATGGTCACGGAGGAGCCTTTCCACGCGAAGGGAAGGTGCGGGACTGAACTGTCTTGATTGCGTGGTGTCCGTACTCTGAGCGCCGCCCCCGCGAGGAGCGGGCTGATACCTCAACGCAGTATGGCCGCCGACCGTCCCCGGAGGGGCGGAACCCATACGGAGCCGGCGGCGGCAGGCGTGACAGGCGTGGCGGGCGTGGCGGGGTGGCTATGACAGTGTGCTGGTCACCACCTTCGCCGTTTCGGCGATCAGTTTGTTGTCGAACTTGGCGTCCTTCTTATTGCGGTGCGAGAGGATCGCCACGACGATGGGCGCTTTGTGGGGTGGCCACAGTACGGCGATGTCGTTACGAGCCCCGTAATAGCTGCCGGTCCCGGTCTTGTCGCCGACCACCCAGCTCTTGGGCGTCCCGGCCCGGATCAGTTCGTCGCCGGTCTTGTTGGTCCGCAGCCATGTGGTGAGCTGTGCGCGTTCCTCCTTGTGCAGGACATCGCCGAGAACGAAGGCGCGCAGGTCCGCGGCCATCGCCCTGGGGGTACTGGTATCCCGTGTTTCTCCCGGTACCCAGCGGCTCAGTTGCGGCTCGCGGCGCTCCATCCGGATGACGTCGTCGCCGATCTTCTTGAGTTCGGCGTTCAGGGCCTTGGGGCCGCCGAGTTCGTCGAACATCAGGTTCGCCGCGGTGTTGTCGCTGAAGCGGATGGCCGCATCGCACAGTTCACCGAGTTTCATCCCGGAATCGACGTGCTTCTCGCTCACGGGCGAATCGGCGATCAGATCGTCCTTGGAGTAGGTGATCAGCCGGTCCATTCCGCTCAGCGAGTACTTCCGCAGCAGAGCGCCGGCGGCCAGCGCTTTGAATGTGGAGTTGTAGGCGAATCGCTCGCCGTCGTTGTAGGTCACCTCGCGGCCGGAGCCGGTATCCACGGCGTAGACGCCGAGCTTGGCGTCGTACTTGCCCTCAAGTCCCTTCAGGGTGTGGGCGTACGGCTTCGAGGCACCGTTCTCCCCTTTCTCCCCGCTCTCTCCCTCCTGCCCGGCTGTCGCGGTCCCTGATGCCGGGCTTGAGGGGGACGCCGACGACGCGGCCGGGGACGCGTCATGTCCGCAGGCCGCGAGGGGAACGAGGACGAGCGCCGCGAGCACGCCGCGAACGGCGCCTCGGGTGCGGACGAGCTTCATGGCAAACCTCCAATGCGCCTCGCCCCTCGGCGGACGCAGGGCCCAGGGCGCACAGTGCGCAGGACGACTAATGGCGTGGAACGGCACGGCACGGCACGACGAGGCCCGGCATGGCATCGGCCCATGCCATGACCGCATTGATCGTGAAGGCCAGCAGCACTCTCACCTCGGGGCGGCCATGCGGTCCAATACGCTCCCGCGCCGTTCCATGCCGAACTGGCATAGAGTTCGAGCCGTGGATCTCGTGGGAGCGTGTCGCGCGTTCGTCAGCGTCGGTGAGCACGGCAGCTTCACCGTGGGTGCGGCCGCTGCCCGGATGTCCCAGTCGGTGGCCAGCCGCCGCGTCGCCGCGCTGGAGGAACGCCTCGGCGAGCAGTTGTTCCAGCGCACATCGCGGCGCGCCGTCCTCACCGCCTTCGGCCGCGACCTGCTCCCCGCGGCCAGGGACGTCGTGCGGGCGGCCGAGGTCCTGCTGCACGAGGCGGAGGCCGCCAAGCACAGGCCATGGCGGCTGGCCGTTCCCGAGACCTGCTCCACCACCGCGCTCGCCCGCCTCGTCGCCGAGGCGAGACGGCACGGCGTCACCCTCGAACCCCGGCGCGCCGCCCCCGCGCGACGGCGGGAGTACGTCCACTCGCAGCAGGTACGGGCCGCCCTGCTCGCGGTCCCGCCGGACGAGGCGACATGGACCGTACCGCTCGGTCTCGCCGCCGCCGAAGAAGACCACGGCGTCAAGCGCCTCTACCTCGAAACGCTACGGGCCGGCCGGGCGTCCACCGGGCCGCCCCGCCGCGTCTGGCTCCAGCCGGAGGACGACGTACCGCACATCCGCGACCCGCTGACGCGTCTGCGCGACGCGCTCGGCCTGCGGCCCGCGCAGCTCGTCGCCGCGCCCGATCTGATGACCGCCGCGGCCGAAGTCCTCTGCGGTGACGATCTGCTGCTGTGCTCCCCGGCCCAGGCCGACGAACTCGCCCTGGCCTGGCGGCCCATCGGCGAAGTGCGGCTCAGCCGCGGCTTCGCCCTCCTCACCGCCGCGGACGGCGGCGACCCCCCGCCCATTGAGGGCCCCTCCCGCATCGAAGGCCCCTTGCCCACCGAAGGTCCCTTCCCCGCCGAAGGGCCCCTGGGCGACGCCATCGCGCGCTGCCTCGGCGCGGACCACCGGGCGCGCGCCACCGGACCCACCGGACCGACCTCGGGAAGGACGACGGCGTGAACACCGAGGCGCTCCTGCGCGACCTGCGCCGGGAACTGCACGATGGCGGGCTTCGCGGCTGCCTGCTCGTACGGGACCTGCACACCGGCGAGGAACTGGGCATCGACCCGGACACCCCGCTGCCCTCCGCGTCCCTCGTCAAGGTCCCGCTGGCGCTGGCGACGTTGGAACGCGTCCGCCGGGGCGAGCTGGACGGGGCGACGACGATCGACGTACAGCCCGGCCGCATCACCACGCCCGGCCCCGCCGGGCTGAGCCGCTTCCGCCACCCCGCCCGGATCGCCATCGACGACCTGCTCTACCTCAGCACCTGCGTGAGCGACGGAACCGCCGCCGACGCGCTGTTCGACCTCACCCCTCCCGCCCAGGTCACCGAGCTCCTGCACGGGCTCGGCCTGCGCGGCATCACCGTCCGGCACACCATGCGCGAACTGGCCGAAACCCCCGTGGAACGCTTCGACGCCGACCAGCTCCACCTCGCCCACGCCCTCGCCATCGACGCCGGCACCAGCGGCCGCGGCCACCGGGTGCCGCAGCTCGACACCACGCGGGCCAACACCGGGAGCGCCCGCGCCCACGTCGAACTGCTCCAGGCCCTATGGACCCCCTCGAAGATCCACCCCGAGGTGGCCGCACGCGTACGCGGCCTCATGGCCCACAACCTGATACGGCACCGGCTCACCCCGGACTTCAGCTCCGACGCCACCACCTGGTCCTCCAAGACCGGCACCCTCCTCAACCTCCGGCACGAGATGGGCGTCGTCGAGCACGCCGACGGCCAGGCCTTCGCCATCGCCGTCCTCACCGAATCCCTCGTCCCGGCCGGCGCCCAGCCCGGCGCCGACGCGCTCATGTCACAGGTCGCCCGCAGACTCCGTGACCACCTGCGACAGTTCTGACGGCGGCGGGCACGGTCGAGGAGCCCCGCAAAAAGCAGGGGCGAGCCCGCCAAGGAGTACAAGCAAGCAAGGAGTACGAGGCCCCGTGGAGTTCTCCCAGCGTCCCGCCCCGCCCACCGGCGTCCGCCGCCTGCTGTTCCGGGCCCCCATCCGCCTCTACCGATGGCGCCTGGGCTGGCTCTTCGGCGGCCGGCTGCTCCTGCTGAACCACACCGGGCGCGTCTCGGGCAAACAACGCCAAGTCGTCATCGAAGTCATCGAACACGACCGCGCCGACGGCAGTTACGTGGTCTGCTCCGGCTTCGGCCCCACAGCCGCCTGGTACCGGAACCTCCTCGCCACGCCCCAGGCCAGCATCCAAGTCGCCCTGCGCACCATCCCCGTCACCGCGCGCCCCCTCGATACGGACGAAGGCGGCGACCTCATGGCCCGCTACGCGCCCCGCCACCCGAAGGCCGCCCGCAGGCTCGTACGCTTCATGGGCTTCTCCGTCGACGGCACCCCGGAGGACTACCGCGCCGTCGGGCGCCGACTCCCCTTCGTACGCCTCGAAACCCGTCTCTGACCGTGTGCGTACCGTACGTCCGTACGCGAACCACCGATCCGAAGGCCGCGGCCGTGCGTACGCGCTGATCGCGAACGGCGCTGGGCCGGCCGGGAGAACCGGACCGACCCAGCGCTGTTCAGTCCTTCACCAGTCACCTCTCCTTCGTCAGGTCTCAGTCAGACCCGTGTCAGGCAGGCGTCAGGCCGGTGTCGGACAGGTGTCAGACCTTGCTCACCGGCTCTTGGAGTTCGGTGACCCATTCATCGCGGTTGTCGGGGACTTCCAGGTTGATCTCTCGGGGGTAGCCGACCGAGCGGTACCCGTTGGCGTCGATCCAGCGGCCGAGGAGCTGGACGGTGGGCAGTACGGCCTCCATCGGGCCGCGGTGCATGACGGTCGCCGCCTGTTCGACGGGCGGCAGGTCCACGACGCGGAGCCCGTCGTTCTCGCCGAGGGGCGCGGAGACCTCGATGCCCGCGTGGACGAGGATTCCGCCGTCCGGCGCGTCCTCGTAGTAGGCGACCCCGGGCCCGCACGGGGCGATCCCCGCCGCTTCGAGCCGTCGCATCAGCTCGTCGTACAGCGGCTGGATGACCGGGCCGATGGTGTCGAAGTCCGGTGCCACTCCGGTCATCTCGGCCAGCCGTACGCTCGGCAGTCTTTTCAATACGACATCGTCGCTGGGCATCTGCCCCTCGCTCTCGATCGAACGGAGCCGCGCCTCGACCTGGGCCAGCCGGGCCGCCGCGGCCGTCATCGCGGCCTCCAGTTCGGCGCGCCGCAGCCGGAGCATGGCGCGCAGTTCCTCGGTCGTCACCTTCTCGTCCAGGATCGTCTGAACCTGCTGGAGGGTGAAGCCGAGGTCCTTGAGCGCGATGACGCGGTTGAGGCGGGCGAGCTGGGCGGCCGTGTAGTAGCGGTAGCCGGTGGCCGGGTCGACGTGGGCCGGTCGCAGCAGGCCGGTCGCGTCGTAATGACGCAGCATCCGGACCGAGACGCGACCGTGCCGGGCGAAGTCTCCGATGGTGAACATGACGTCTCCGAGTTGACCGCCTCACACGGTGTGAGGGTCAAGAACGCTGTTGGAGCGCGTCGGCGCGGGCAGATCCGGCAGCGATATCCGGATGACGTACGGCCGAGGCCCGGCCGTTCCATGCCTACCCGACGCCTACCTCACGCCCCTCTGACGACTGCCTGACGCCTACCGCACTCGGTCTCTCAGGACACGATCGAGCGCTGCCCGGCCCGCGGGCCCCCACGCCGGCTTGCCGCCGGGCAGGCCGCGGTCGCCGTTCTGGCCAATCAGCATGAGCAACAGGCTCTTCAGGGCGGCCAGCCCGCGGGCGCGCCGGATCGTTCCCTCGTCCGCCTGCCCGTACGCGTCGAAGAAGGGCGCGGCGGCGCCGTCGGGAAGGACGACCCAGGCGGCGGCGAGGTCCCACGCCGGGTCGCCGGCGAACACGCTGTCGAAGTCGATCACGCCCGCGAGCGTCCCGTCCGAGACGACGACGTTCGCGGGGTGGAGGTCGCCGTGCACCCAGAGCGGCGGGCCCTCCCACTCGGGCGCCGCGACGGCGTCGTCCCAGACGGCCCGGACGTCGTCGGCGAGGCCATCGGGGACGACGGCGTGGAAGAAGTGGTCGAACCCCTCGGTGCAATTCTTGGGGTGACCGCCGCGGTCCTCGCTGGCCGGCGCGTCATCGGGCGCCGCCACGTGGAGCGCCGTGAGGAAGTCCGCCAGAGTCTCGGCCGCGTGGTCGCCCCTGCTGATGGAAGCGCGGTCCAGCGGCTCGCCGGGGACCCACGTCATGACGGCCCAGGGCTTCGGAAAGCGCGCGGACGGTTCACCGGTCCGTACGGGCTCGGGCACCGGAAGCGGCAGGCGCGGGGCCAGGACGGGCAGCCACCGGCACTCCTTGCGCAGGAGATCCGCGGCACTTCCCCTACGCGGCATACGCACGGCCAGATCGTCCCCCAGCCGCCACATCTGGTTGCCCCACCCACCCGCTACCTCGCGAACGGCCCGCCCCGCGAGGTCCGGATGCTGCTCCCGCAGCAAGTCACGTACCAGGTCAGCGGTGATCTCGATCTCGATCTCGGTTTCGGCCCCGGGCTCGGCCCCGGACTCGGTCTCGGACTCAGTCATGCGAAGTCACCCTACTGGGGGCAGGATTCCGGCTCCGGCTCCGGAGCCGGAGCCGGAGCCGGAGCTGGAGATACGGGCGCCGGGCCATCGGGGCAGCCCCGGCAATTCCCCGGCTGTTCCGCCTATTCCGCCTATTCCCCGGTTTATTCCCCGGTCGTTCCGTCGATCAGTTCGCGGAGGAGGTCGGCGTGGCCGTTGTGGCGTGCGTATTCCTCGATCATGTGGGTGAGGATGTAGCGGAGGGTGAATACCTCGTCGCGCCATCGCACGGTGGCGTCAAGGGAATCGGTGGCCTCCACGATCTCCTCGGACCGCTCGCACGCCGCTCGCCAGATCTCGAACGCCTCGTCGGGATCGGCCGAGTCGACATCGAATTCGGCGAACGTGCCGTTGACCTTCCCCGGCCAATAGCCGCGCGCGTCCTCGCCGTTCCATATGACCTGGAACCAGCTCCGCTCGACCTCGGCCGTGTGCCGGACCAACCCGAGCAGCGAGAGACCGGACGGCGGGACCGCCCGCCGCTTCAGTTGCTCGGGGGTCAGCCCCGCGCATTTCATGGCCAGGGTCTCGCGCTGATACCGCAGAAATCCGGTCAGCGAGGCGCGCTCGTCGGCTGTCCGTGAGGGTTCGGTCCGCTGGTGATCGTTCATGCGGGCAATCCTGCCAGGGAGGCGATTGCCGAAGCCCGGCCTTTTTCTGCGGGCCCACGCGGATACGGGACGGGGCGGCCCCTCAGGAGGTGCGCCTATGCGGCTCGCTATGAGGTGGGCCTACGCGGCTCTCTATGAGGTGCGCCGGGTGGTGGCGTCGGCCAGGCGGCGGAGGGTGGGCACGGCGCTGGGGTGGATGGGGGCGGGGGCGGCCAGGAGGCGGAGGACGTGGGCGCGGCGGCGGGCGATCATGTCTTCGACCCGGGTACGGGCTCCGGTGCGGGTGAGGATGGTGCGGACCCGTACGGCCTGGGCCTCGGTGAGATCGGGGCGGCCGAGGAGGCTGCGCAGGACGTCGGTGTGCTGGGCGGGCGCGTCGCGCAGTGCGAGGGCGACCAGGACGGTGTGTTTGCCCTCGCGCAGGTCGTCCAGCCGGGACTTACCGGTCTGCCCCGGCACGCCGAACACGCCGAGGAGATCGTCACGGAGCTGGAACGCCTCGCCCAGCGGCAGCGCGTAGGCCGAGAGCGTGTCCGCGAGGCGGGTGGTCCCCTGGGCGAGCGCGGCGCCGATGTGGAGGGGGCGTTCGACGGTGTACTTGGCGGTCTTGTAGCGGATGACGGTCAGGGCCTGGTCGACATCGCCGGTGGCCTGTCCGGTGGCGGCCACGTCGAGGTACTGGCCGTACATGATCTCGGCGCGCATCGCGTCGAGCAGCGGCAGGACCGCGGTGAGCTGGCGGGGAGGCAGTCCGGCGGTGTGGATGAGTTCGTCGGACCAGCTCAGGGCGAGGTCGCCGATGAGGATGGCGGCGGCGTCGCCGAACTGATCGGCCGACCTGCGCGGGCGGGCCGCGGCGTGCCGGTCGGCCAGGGCGCGGTGGAGGGTGGGCCGGCCGCGGCGGGTGGGGCTGCGGTCCATGACGTCGTCGTGGATGAGGCAGAAGGCGTGGAACATCTCCAGCGCCGCCGCGACCTGTAACACCGGTTCGGGCGCGCGCTGTCGGCCGGCCGCCGCGTGCCAGCCGGTCACGCAGAGCACGGGGCGCAGCCGCTTCCCGCCGGCCGCGAGGAGGCCGGTCAGCGCCTCGGTGGCCTCGGCGGGGAGACGCTGGGCGGCGGCGGAGGCGGACTTGCGTTCCAGGAACCGGGCCAGGACGGCGTCCACCCGCTCGATGGTCGTCGCGGCGAGGTCGGGGGAGTACGCCGACCGCGGGTTCACGAGGGTCATCCTTACCCCTGTCTGGCCAACCCCTGTCCGGGAAGCACCTGGAACGCTGGTCCGGTCAGGCCGGTTCGATCCCGCGCGATTCAGCCCGTTCGCGGTTCGGCCCGGTCTCCAGCAGGCCACGGTCCGCGAGGCCGGACAAGCGCTCGTACGCGACGGGGGCGTGCACGCGTTGAACGTTCCGGAACCGCGGCGTTCCCAGGCGGTTTCCGGGGCGTGAGCGTCCACTGGTGCACGGTTCGCCACCGGGCCGACGGCCCGCGTTCGGCCGTGCCGGCTCCTCGGTACCCCTCAGCGCGCCGCGGTGCTGCTCACGCCTCCCCGGCGTCGCCCTTCCCCGCGCCGCGCGCCGCTCGTCAGGATCGCGCTCGCGACGACATCGAGGAGGTGATCGGCGCGTGCTTCGAACACGGGCTGATCGCCGAGCCAGGCGAGCGCCGCCACGAGCGCGAACAGATCGGTGCCGTCGACGTCGGTACGGGCCTCGCCCGCGGCCTGGGCACGGGCGAGGAGCCCCGTACCGGCCGTACGCATGGCGACGCACGAGGCATGGAGCGCGGACGCGGGGTCTTCGAGGGCGGCCGACATCAGTGAGGTCACGCCACGGTAGGCGTGCGCGCACGCTACGCAGTCGCGTAGCCACGCGACGAGAGCGTCCGTCGGCGAGCTCGATTCTTCGAGTTCGCCTGCCCTCGCCGTCAGGTCGTCGAAGTTCGTGCGGAGCAGGGCGTCGAGCAGCGCCTCGCGGGTGGGGAAGTGGCGGAGGAGCGTGGCGAGCCCCATGTCGGCCTTGCGCGCGATGTCGCGCAGGGACGCCTCCGCGCCCTGCTCGGTGATGACGGCGCCCGCGACGGTGAGCAGGCGGTCACGGTTCTTTCTGGCGTCAGCCCGCATCTGTCCTCTTCCGCCGCCGTCGGCTCTCGCCGGTGGCGGCTTTCCGGGTCGGGATCGGAATCAGGGTCGGGACCGCGGCCGGTGGCGTGCCCCGGTTGACTATCCGGATCAGTGGTTCATATATTCGTTCCAGTGATCCGGAAAAGCGGATCGCTGATCCACTCAGCGTACCCTCAGCAGAGGGCGGGAGAAAAAACGATGCCAACACACACGATGAAGGCCGTTCGGCTGCATGAGCACGGCGGCCCCGAGGTGCTGCGCTACGACGAGGTGCCGATGCCCGAGCCGGGGCCGGGCGAGGTGCTCCTGCGCGTCCATGCGGTCGGCGTCAACCCGCCGGACTGGTACCTGCGCGACGGGCTGAGCAACCTGCCCCCGGAGACCCGGCCGGCGTTCGACCTGCCCGTTACCCCGGGGACGGACGTCTCGGGCGTCGTCGAGGCCGTCGCCGCCGATGTGGAGGGCTTCGCCATGGGCGACGAAGTCTTCGGGCTCCTCCGGTTCCCCGGCTTCGACGGCAGGGCGTACGCCGAGCACGTGGCCGCGCCCGCGTCCGACCTCGCGCACAAGCCGGCCGGCATCGATCACGTGCACGCGGCCGGGGCGCCCATGTCGCTCCTGACGGCGTGGCAGTTCCTCATCGACCTCGGCCACGACCACCCGTCGCCCTTCCAGGCGGCGCGGCACCGGCCGGTGGCCCTCGGCCCCGACACGACGGTGCTCGTCAACGGCGCCGCGGGAGGCGTGGGGCACTTCGCGCTGCAACTGGCGAAGTGGAAGGGCGCCCATGTCACCGCGGTGGCCTCGGGCGGGCACGAGGCATTCCTGCGCGAACTGGGCGCCGACGAGTTCATCGACTACACCCGACGCCGCCCCGAAGAAGCCGTCAGCGGTGTCGACCTCGTACTCGACGCGGTCGGCGGCCCCCACAGCAGCCGCTTCCTGCGGACGCTCAAGCGCGGCGGCGCCCTCTTCCCCGTGTTCTTCGGCGATTACGACGATGAAGAGACCGCGAGGCTGGGCGTTACGGTCTCGGGAACCCAGGTCCGCTCGAACGGCGCGCAACTCGCCGAAGTGGGCCGCTTGCTGGACGCGGGCACGATCCGCGTCGCCATAGACAGCACGTTCCCGCTCGCGGATGCCCGGGCGGCCCACGAACGCGCCGCGCGAGGGCACATCCGGGGCAAGATCGTGCTCACGGCCGTCGAATAGGGCGACCGGTCGCGTCGCTGGGGGACGTGTAGCCGGCGATGGCGGTGCCTTCACTCGTATGGGCGATACGGCATTGAGTCGGGTTGCCGGTGGGTACATGCCCCACGTCAGTGGTGACTGCGAATGGCCCGTGTGACGTCCCTCTGGAAGGGCATGCGGTGAGCGTGAGGGAAATGCGCCGGTTCCGGCGCGATCCGCTGGGATACATCGAAGAGCGTGCGCGGCGGAGTCGGAGCGAGGTGTTCCGGCTCCCATGGGGCGCCTGGTGTGTGAGAGACACCGAGTTGGCGCTCACGGTGCTGCGAGACCCGGAGTTCCATGGCGGTATGTCCAGCTTCTTCGGGGAGATGCTGCCCTCGCGTGCCGCTCAGATCGACGTAGGCCGTGCCGTGCGGAACGTGATGCGAGCGCATCTGCCCGCCTACCGCCGGCGCCTGGCCGAGGCGGCGGCCGGGCTCGGAACGGTCAGCCAGTGGCCCGCGGCGGGGCCGACCCTGATGTACCGGTGCACGGCGGAGGCGTTGCTGCACCCCGCCGCCCCCTCGCCCCTGCGGCGCCGGCTGGCACAGGCCGTATCGGCGGGGCTGACCGCCCGGCAACCGCACATGTGGCAGCGCGCGCGGGTGGAAATGGTGCGCCCCAAGCTGCTGGCCGGGATCACCGATCACGTACGGAGCCGCCGCGCCGAGGGCCCCGTGCGGGGCGAGCCGCGGGACGTGCTGGACGCCGTGCTCCGGGCCGGTCCCCGGGAGCTTTCCGACCGGGCCGTGACGGATCTGTACGTGCTGCTGTTCCAGTCGATCGTGGGCAACGTCGGCTATGCGGTGGCGTGGTCGCTCCTGCTGGCCTGCCTTCGCCATCCGGCCGGCCCGCCCTGGCCGTGGCCCACCGATTGGCTGGTCCGCGAGGCGGGGCGGCACCGCCCGTTCGTCTGGATGGTGGGCCGGCCGGCCCCTCGCCCGCTCGAATTCCGCGGCATGTCGTTCCCCGCGGGCGCGATCCTGTCGGTCAGCCCTTACCTGCTGCACCATGACCCGCGGCGCTGGGACCGCCCCGAATTGTTCCGGCCCGAACGCTGGGGCGGCGCCCCGGGGGAGCGAGGCGGGCGAGGTGGGCGACGTGAACGAGGCGAGCAAAGCGGGCGAGTCGAGCGAGGTGAGCACGGCGAACAAGGCCCCTATCTCCCCTTCGGCACCGGCCCGTTCATCTGCGCCGGAGCGGCCGTCGCGCACAGCATGACCACCGAGGCGGTCATCGCCCTCGCTCAGGACGCGCAGCTCAGCGTCAGCGGCGGCGATGACCGGCCCGTCGTGGCCGGCGCCGTGCTCCCCCGCCCGTTCACCCTGCGCCGCGCCCTCAAGCCCTCCTCCAGGACCGTTGCCGAGACCGTTGGTGAAGGGAGGTGAACGCCATGCTCGCCGCTATCCGACGCATCATCCGGAACAAGCCCGCCAGTTTCTGGGAGCCGGACGTCTGGCTCTAGGGTTCCTGGCCCGCCTTGGCGGCTCGTACGCCGTGGTCACTGGCGTACGAGCCGCCGTCGCGCCCCGGAGCGGGGAGGCTGACGGGGCCGGGCCGGCCGGACCGGCGGGTCGGCCGGAGTGGCAGGCCGAGCCGGTTGGCCGTTCGAGCGGCGGTACAGCAAGGTTTTACATCGTTGGAAGAAGGCCGTAAAGGCATTCGACGCGCCTTTCGGTTCAGCGGCGGCCAAGGGTGCTCTCGCGCTCGATCAGGCGGTATTCGGGGGTCAGCCTGCGTCCCGTGCGCTCCTCGGGACGCTCCAGTCGGTGCAGCAGCGACCGTACGGCGAGCCGGGCGATCGCGGGCTTGTCGGGCGAGATCGTGGTCAGCGTGACCGCGCCGAACCGGCCCTCCGCGATGTCGTCGAAGCCGACCACCGCCACGTCCCACGGCACCCTGAGGCCCCGTTCGTGCAGCACCCGCATCGCGCCGATCGCCACCAGGTCGTTGTACGCGAACACGGCGTCCGGGCGGACCCCCGAGTCCAGTATCCGGGCCATCGCGTAGGCGCCGTCGTCCCGGTCCCAGCCGGTGGTCTCGCCGACCAGCTCGTCCGGCGCCGGCAGCCCCGCCGCGGTCAACTCCGCGCGCCACCCGTCCAGTCGCAGGTGCGCGGGGCGGTTCGCCGAGTCGGTGCGGGCGCCGAGGTAGACGATCCGGGTACGGCCGCGGCCCAGCAGGTGGCGCACCGCGGTGCGGGCGGCGGCGACGTTGTCGATGGCGATGTGGTCGTACGGCAGGTCGTACTCGCGCTCGCCGAGCAGCACCAGCGGTACGTCGCCGTCTCTGCCGCCCAGGTCCTCGGCCTCCAGCTCCAGCGGGCTCAGAATGAGCCCGTCTATCACCCGCTCCCGGAACCCCTGGCTGACCAGGATCTCCTGCTCGCGGTCGCCCTGGGTGTGGTCGAGGAGCACCGTGACGTCGTGTTCCGCGGCCGCGTCGATCACGGCTCCCGCGAGTTCGGCGAAGTAGGGGTTGCCCAGTTCGGGTACGGCGAGCGCGATGATGCCCGTACGGCCTTTGCGCAGGTGGCGGGCGGCCAGGTTGGGGCGGTAGCCGAGTTCGTCGATGGTGCGCTGGACGCGGCTGCGCATCGCCGGGGTCACATGCGGGTGGTTGTTCACGACGTTCGACACGGTCTTGATCGAGACGCCGGCGTGCTCCGCGACATCCTTGAGACTCACCCGCACTGAACCTCCTTCGGCTCGGCACGCCCGTCCGTCGGGCGTGCTCGTCGCGGCCCTGGACAGCGCGCCGGATCACGTGCTGTCATGCCAACTGTCGCTCTTTTCAACGTTGTACGTACCCAGAAGAGTTGTACCGACTTGAGCGGCGAGCCGCCACCCTTCCTCACCGCGTCCGGCGGACGCGTTCCCCTACAGGAGGATTTGTGCGCACCAGACCCCTCAGACGAACCGGCCGACATCTGGCCCTGCTCCTCACCGCGGCCCTCGGACTCACGGCGCTCACCGCGGTCCCAGCCGCCACGGCCGACACGGCTGACACGGCCGCCCCGGCCACTGGGATGAACGGGCACGCCGGATCGAACGGTCACGCCGGATCGAATGGACAAGACGGGCTGAACGGACACGTCGGACCGCACGGGAACGTCGTGCCGCATGGGCTCAAGGGCGAGTACTACACGCAATCCGCCCCCGGAGCGTTCGACTTCGGCACGTTGAAGGCGACAGGGTTCGATCCGAACCTCGACTTCGGCAGCCTCGAATCCCGGCTGCAGACCGCCACGGGCCAGTCGGACAACGCCAGTGTGCGCTGGACCGGGAAGCTCGTGCCGGAGACATCCGGTGCGACAACGTTTTCCATCATCGGGGACAACGGCTTCCGGCTGTGGGTGGGCGGAAAGCTCGTCATAGACCACTGGGTCGACGACTGGGACAGGGAACAGACGGCGAAGCCGGTGGAGTTGACGGCCGGCCAGGCGGTCGACATCAAGGTCGAGTACTTCGAGCACGTCGGCGGCTCCAATCTGCACCTGCGGTGGACCGAGCCCGGCCGGCAGAAGAGGGCCATCCCGTCGTCGGCGTTCCGGCTGCCCGACGACTGGAAGTACGACGGAGCCATCGGCACGACCGTGCTCGGCGACGGGCGGACCCTGAAGCTCGACTTCGCGCAGAAGATCGGCAGGGTGCCTGGTGAGGTGAACGGCCATGTCTCGGCGGTGATCGGCGGGTCCAAGTGGCCGCTGAGCAAGGTCAGGAGGGACCCGAAGGACCCGCACGGCCTGCTGGTCGGGCTGAAGGAGCCCGTCGTCGGCAACAAGAACGGCGACGCCCCGGGCATCGTCGACGTGACGTACGACGGGAAGGGCGGCCTGGCCGGATCGGACGGCGCCGCCGTCGGCCGCTTCTGGTCGAGTGGGCCCAACCACTCCACGTACGAACTGAGCACGCCGTGGGGCGACAAGGTGACCCCCGCGAACGCGCACCGCGAGTACCCGCGCCCGCAGCTCGCCCGGTCCAAGTGGCAGAACCTCAACGGGACGTGGGAGTTCGCCGCGGCCAAGGCGGGCGACGCCGTACCGGCGGGCCAGCGGCTCGGCGAGAAGATACTGGTGCCGTACCCGGTGGAGTCGCAGCTCTCCGGGATCGAGCGCCACGAGGACCGCATGTGGTACCGGCGCACCTTCACGGTTCCCGCGAACTGGAAGGTCGGCCGCGGCCAGCGGCTCCAACTCAACTTCGGGGCCGTCGACTGGCAGGCGCGGGTCTACGTGAACGGCCGGCAGGTCGCCGATCACAAGGGCGGCTACGACAAGTTCAGCGCCGACATCACGGACGCGCTGAAGCCGGGGCGCACCCAGGAACTCATCGTCGGCGTGTACGACCCGACCGACGCGAGGGGCGGCGAGAACCCGCCGATGGGCAAGCAGCGCCTCGACCCCAGCGGCATCTGGTACACACCGTCCTCCGGGATCTGGCAGACCGTGTGGATGGAGCCCGTCGCGGCCGACCACGTCTCCGACCTGAAGCTCACGCCCGACGCGAACGGCAAGCTGACCATCGAGACCAGGGGCGTACGCGACGGCCTTCCCGTCACCGCCACCGCGTACGCCGGACGGCACAAGGTCGGCACCGTCAAGGGCCGGTCGGGGAGCCCGCTCGAACTGAAGATCTCCAAGCCCCACCTGTGGACACCGGACGACCCCTACCTCTACGACCTCAAGGTGAGCGTCGGCGGGGACCGCGTCCGCAGCTACTTCGGCATGCGCTCGATCTCCGTGCAGCGGGTGGACGGCACCCCGCGCACCATGCTGAACGGGCAGCCCGTCTTCCTGATGGCCACCCTGGACCAGGGGTTCTGGCCCGACGGGCTGCACACCGCGCCGAGCGACAAGGCCCTCGCGTACGACCTGAAGATGCACAAGCGGCTGGGGTTCAACTCCGTCCGCAAGCACATCAAGATCGAGCCGGACCGGTGGTTCTACTGGGCCGACCGGCTCGGGCTGCTCGTATGGCAGGACATGCCGGCGATGGCGGCCGGGGTGAACCCGAGCGCGGCGGCGCGCGCCGAGTACGAGCGTGAGATGAAGACGATGATCGACCAGCACTACAACCACCCCTCGGTCGCCATGTGGGTCACGTTCAACGAGGGCTGGGGGCAGTACGACGAGGCCCGCATCGCCGACCAGGCCAAGGCCTGGGACCCGACCCGGCTCATCAACTCGATGTCCGGGATCAACCTCGGGGCCGACGGCGGTACGGGCGACATCATGGACGAGCACGGCTACCCCAGCCCCGCGCTGCCGCCGCACCCGGACGGCAAGCGGGCCCTGGTCGCGGGCGAGTACGGGGGGCTCGGACTCGGCGTCCCCGGGCACGCGTGGTCCGTACAGCAGTCGTACGTGGACGTGGACCCCGCCACGTACACGGATGACTACCTCCGCAAGCTGAACGAGGTACGGGCCCTGGTCTGCAAGGGTGGCAACGGCGCCGTCTACACGCAGATATCCGACGTGGAGGGCGAGTTGAACGGCCTCGTCACCTACGACCGCCGGGTCGTGAAGCCCGATGTGAAGCGGGTGCACGACGCGCAGCGGGCCCTCATCCGGGACGCTTCGCGGGATCGGCCCGCGGGGTGTGCGTGAGGCGGTGGTCCGATGGTCGGCGGTCGGTGGCCCTGAAGTGGTGATCTGACCGCGGTGTGAAGAGGGGAGGGGTGGCCGGCCGCTCGCCATGGGCGGAGGGCCGCCCTCCCTGGCGTCACCGCGACGGGGTCAGAGCGTGAGGACGAGCTTGCCCCGGAGGTGGCCGTCGTCGAGCACTCGGTGCGCGTCGGCGACGCGCTCGAACGGGAACGTCTCCTGCACATGGACCCGGAGCCGCCCCTGCTCGACGAGGTCGACCAGAGCGCGCAGGCCGACGGGGTCGGGGTCGACGGCGATGCCGCTGAAGCGCATGCCGGCGGCCTCGTACCGGGCGATGAGCCGCGCGTTCTCCTCGGCGACCGCCGTGACCAGGTGGCCGCCCGGGCGGAGTACCGCGAGCGACCGCTCGGCGGTGTCGCCGCCGAGCGTGTCGAGCACGACGTCGACATCGCGGACCGCCTCGGCGAAGTCGACGGCCGTGTAGTCGATCACCTCGTCGGCGCCGAACCCCTCCACGAACTCGCGCTTGCTCCCGCTCGCGGTCGCGAAGACGTACGCGCCGAGCGCCTTCGCGATCTGGATCGCGACGTGTCCGACCCCGCCACCGCCGCCGTGGATCAGGACGCGGTCGCCCTCGGACACGCCGGCGAGGTCCACGAGGCCCTGCCACGCCGTCAGCCCGACGACAGGCAGCGCCGCCGCCTCGACGTGCGAGAGCGACGCCGGCTTGCGTATCAGGTGCAGCGCCGGCGCCGCGACGGCCTCGGCGTACGCGCTCGCCGCCCGCGGGAACAGCGGCATCCCGAACACCTCGTCGCCGGGCCGGAACCGCCACGTCCGCGGCGCCTGACCGACCACGCCGCTGATGTCCCAGCCGAGGACGAATGGCGGCCGGCCGAGCAGCGGGAACTCACCGGCGCGCAGCCGCGCCTCCAGCGGGTTCAGGCCGATCGCCTTGACGTGGACGAGGACCTCGGTGGGCAGGGGCTCGGGCTCCGGCGCGTCCACGATGGTGAGCACTTCGGGGCCGCCGAAGGACTGTTGGGTGATGACTCGCATGGCTTTCCTGGCTTTCGAAAGGGTGCGAAGGGCTTCGCGCGGGGGGAATCGGTGGGGAGAACCCCACGCTACGTTTCCGATAGGAACCCGCAGGTACCGTTGGCGCCATGAGCGGTTTCGGTCCCGGCGACCCCTTCCTCGCCGACTGCCCGGCGCGTATGGCAGTCGAGTTGATCGCCGACAAGTGGACGGTGGCCGTGCTCTACGGCCTCAGCAGGGGCCCCGTGCGCCATGGCGAGCTGATCGAGGTGATCGGCGGCATCTCGCGCAAGATGCTGACCCAGACGCTCCGCCGTCTGGCCGATCACGGCCTCGTCCGCCGGCACGCCTACGCCGAGGTGCCGCCCCGCGTCGAGTACGAACTCACTCCGCTCGGGGAAACGCTGATCGAGCCGATCCACATGCTGACCGAATGGGCGATGGCCAACGGCGACGCGGTGCTCGACGCACTCGACGCGGCGGCCCCCGAATCGGCCGTCCCCGATCCGGCCGTCCGCGGTCGTCGTCCGTAGCGGCCCGCTGCGTAGGGGTGAGAATCCGCGCCGCGGGCCGCGAGGCGCGCTATGAACACGAGCATGGAACAGTACGACAAACGCGGCACATGCGACAAAGGTGTGGCCCGGCGCTTCCTGGAGGAGACCCAGGACCGCAACCGCGAAGCCGCCTACGCCGAGCTGTGCACCGCCGACTACCTTGAGCACGATCCGTCCATGCCGCGGAAGACGGTGGGCCTGGCCGAGGCCACGCAGGTGTACCGCGAGCTGATCGCGGCCTTCGGGCTCCGGCACACGGCGGAGAGCCTGATCGCCGAGGGCGACCTGGCCAGCGCGCGGTTCACCGTGCGCGGCCGCCACACCGGCGAATACCAGGGAAATCCGCCGAGCGGCAGAAGCTTCGAGGCCACCGGCCAGATCACCCTGCGATTTGACGAGGGAAAGATCGCCGAGACCTGGATCAACTGGGACCTGCCCGGTGCCTTGGAACAGCTCCGACCTGGCCCGGGGGAGGCCGACACACCCTCGATTGGGCGGGAGCGACCGTAATCGAGGGCTGAGGAGGGCTGAGGAGGGCTGAGGAGGGCTGGGGAGGGCTGGCGAGGCGCGCGGTTTCGCGATCGTACGGGCGTACGGGCGGGGGCCACGAGAGTGGCACGGGCCCGCTGCCTGTTTGGGAAGCCATGGCGGAGGTCACTCGGGAATCATGCGGTTGCCTTCAGCGGGTTCCACGAAGTTCGCGTCAGATGTCCGGGACGAGGTTCGAGACGAGGTTCGGAGCGCGGTCGGTGAGCGGCCGGCCGAGGCTGCGTTCCTGAAGTTCCTCGACTCCATGGGCGGCATGGAGGGGCTGGACCGGGCGGTCGGCCCGGTGCGGCGACTGGTCCGTGCCCTGCCACTGGGGCGCGGGCGCGATGTGCTGCACGGTCGCCAGCTCGGCCACCCTCTGCACCCCCTCCTCGTCCAGCTCCCCATGGGCGCGTGGCTGTCGGCCGCCGCGCTGGACCTCGTCCCCGGCGGTCGGCGCGGCGCCCGCTTCCTGGTGGGCCTCGGCGTCGTCTCGGCGGTGCCCGCCGCGCTGGCGGGCTGGGTCGACTGGGCCGAGCAGCACGAGCAGCAGATGCGCGTCGGCCTGGTGCACGCCGCGTCGAACGCCGTGGCCATCGGCCTGTACGCCGGTTCCTGGACGGCTCGGGGGCGCGGCCGGCGGGGCTGGGGCCGGGTTCTGGGGTTCGCGGGGCTCGGCGCCGCGAGCGTCGGAGGGATGCTGGGCGGACACCTCGCGTATCGGCAGGCGGCCGGTGCCAACAAGAGCGAACCGGTCCCCCATCTGCTCGACCCCGAGTGGCAGAGCCTCGGCACGGTGGGCGAATTTCCCGTCGGCGAGGCCGTGCGCAGGGAACTGGGCGAGGTGCCCCTCCTGGTGGTGCGCCAGAGCGATACCGAAATCCACGTCCTGGCTGACCGGTGCAGCCACTTCTCCGGCCCGCTCTCCGAAGGCAAGCTCGCCGACGGGTGCGTCGAGTGCCCCTGGCACGGCAGCGTCTTCCGCCTGTCGGACGGCTGGAACGTACGCGGACCGGCCACCGCACCGCAGCCCGCCTTCCAGACGCGCGTGGACGGCGACGGGACCGTACGCGTGAGGCTTCCCGGGGCGGGGTGAGTCTCGGCCGCCCTGGCCCCATCCCGGCGCGGCCGTGCGCGGGAGGGGCCGGATCGGACCTCCCGCGCACGACGTTCCAGGCCACTACGGGTGTGTCGGCGTACGGGCGTACAGGGTTACGGACCTACAGGCTTACGGGCCTACGCGCCCAACCGGTGGAAGTCGCGGTTGTGGTAGACGAGCCCGTCGCCGCCGCCGTCGCGCCGTACGCGGATCTCTTCGACCCCGATGAAGAGGACGCTGTGGGACCCCATCGGCGTTTGCTGACGCAGCACGCCGGTCATCGTCACCGGCGCGTCGCGCAGCACGGGCACCTGTGCCGTCGGCTCCCAGACGTCCCAGGCGAAGCGTTCCTCCATCGCCACCTTCGTGGCTCCGGAGAAGTGCCGCGCCAGTTCCGCCTGGCCTCCGCCGAGGACGTTCAGCGCGACTCGGCCGTTGCGTACGAAAACATCGTGCATGGCGCTGTTCCGGTTGACGCACGCCAGGACCGTGGGCGGGGTGTCCGTGACCGAGCAGACGGCGCTCAGTGTGATCCCGCACCGGCCGGCCGGCCCGTCGGTGGTGAGAATGTTGACCGCCGCCGCCAAACGCGCCATGGCATCCCGGAATTCCACTCGGTCCGCTGTGCTCGTCGTCATCTTCGATTCCGCCCTTGTCCTTGTCCTGCTGGGTCCTGCTCGGTCCCGCTCGGTCCTGCTCGTTCGTGTCCCGACTCGTCGGGTTTCGCCACCGCGCCTCTTGCCGCTTTTCGAAGTACGGCGTCTTCTAGGCGATTTCTAGGCGATCTGAGGTGTCAGATGTTCATGGCGATGGGCTCGTCGATGCCGACCAGCGCACGCCCGTAGGCCTCGCGGGCCAACTGTGTGTTGAGGAAGCCGTGGCGGCTCGCCGTCTCAAGGTCGCGCCAGGCGCGCTGCAGCGGATTGGCCTGAGCGAAACCGCTCGCGCCGTGGATGTCGAGCAGCCGCGCCATCGCCTGGCGGCAGCTCTCCACCGCCGTGGTGATGTCCATACGGGCGCGGGCCCGCTCGACCAGGCTCATCGCGGTGCCCGAGGCGACCGCGGCGTCGATCGCGTCGGTCGCCCGCTGTGTGTGCATCCGGGCGGTGTCCAGGTACTGGGTCGCCTCGGCCAGCCAGAGCTGCGTCACCACCGCCTCCGGGGCGGACGGGTAACGGCTGTAGACGACCTTCTTCTTCGCCGCCAGCGTCTCGTGGACCAGGTCCAGCGCCCCGTGCGTGGCGCCGAGCAGCGGGCCCGCCATCATGGCCGATCCGCCGATCCCGCTCAGGATCGTCTGCTCCGGGCTCCTCTCGCCTGTGGCGGCCATGACCCGTTCGGCCGGGACGAAGAGGTCCGAGGCCACGAGGGTGTGGCTGCCGCTGCCGCCCATGCCGGCGACCCACCAGTCCTCGTCGATGGTCAGGTCACTCATCGGAACAGTGAGGCCGTGGACGGTCCGGCCGCCGTCCGGGGTGGTGCCCGTGGCCAGCACCATCGCCCACCGGCTGTGTGAGCAGCCCGACGCGTACCCCCACCGGCCGGTCAGCCGGACCCCGCCGTCGACCGTCTCCACCTGGCCGGCGGTGGGGTTCAGCGAACCGCACAGCCATGCGTCCGGCCCCTCGCCGTACAGGGTGGAGTTGATGGCGGGGCTCTTCGGGGAGACCGCGATCTGCCCGCTGACCCCCACCACCCAGGCGGAGGAGGCGCATCCGCGCCCCAGTTCGGCCGTCACCGCGGTGAGGGTCCCGATGCCGTGACCGTAACCGCCGCACTCGACGGGCACGCATACCCGCGCGAACCCCGCCTCGGTGATCGCGGCGAGGCTCGCCTCGCTCACGTGCCGCCGCTCCTCGGTCTCGGCGGCGTGCTTCCTGAGCAGCGGTACGAGCGCGGCGGCGCGTTCCACCAACTCCTCGCGGGTGGGGACAGCGCCGTACTCGTGGCCGGGGGCAGTCGTCGTCGTCATCGTCATGCTCGCTTCACTCGATGTCCTGGTCCGGGGTTCCGCCCCGGTGGAACCGAGTCAAGCCGAGCGGCACGGTGCTTCTCTTGTGACGGCGACCAGAGATCAGGCCGGTCTTTGTGATGGCGAGCAGGGGGCGGCTTGGATTTCGTGATGGCGAGCAGGGCCCGGCCCGGCCGTCGTGCCGGCGAACGGGGCCCGGCCCGGCCGTCGTGCCCGCGCGCAGAAATCACTCCGGTCGCTGTGCCGGTGGCCCGAACACCTCGATGAAGGTGAGGGCCGCGTGTACGGCCAGCCGGTCCTCCTTCACCGTGCGGCAGCGCAACTGCTCGGCCTTCTTCACCCGGTACAGCACGGTGTTCTTGGCGATGTGCAGCCGCTCGGCGACAGCGGAGACGGCCCGGTCCTCGTCGAGGTAGACCCTCAGTGTGGTCCGTAGCTCCGCCATCGCCGGGTCGTCGGCCGCGAGCGGCCCCAGCACCCGGGTGATGAACTCACCGGCCGCGTCCGGACGGGCGTTCAGGAGTATCGGCAGCTCAAGTCGCTCGTAGTCGTATACGGGCCCGGGGAACTGCCCTACCCTGCCCGCCCGTTCGGCCGCCAGCGCCTGCTCGTGGGAGCGGCGGAAGCCGGCGAGAGCCGACCCAGGGCGGCCCAGCGCGACCCGCAGATGAGGCGGGAGGCGCCAGTTCCGCGATGAGGAATCCTTGTCGGCGCCCGGCTCGGGCAGCCCGCCGACTCGGCCACCCCACGCCCACAACTTCGCCGTGCCGGTCGGTACCAGCAGGATCGAGGAGCAGCCGGCGGACTTCAGCAGCCGTGTCGCGGCGTCGGCGAGATCGCCGGCGCCGTGGGACGGGCCGGTGCCGTGGGACGGGCCGGTGCTGTCGGTGCTGTCGTACGGCCCGGTATTGGCGGTCGAATCGGAGTGGACGATCGATTCGGTGTCGTCGGTCACATCGCTCTCGGACCAGGCGATGAGCGCCAGGTGGTGCACGGTCAGGTCGTAGGACAGCCGGGACATGGCGCGGTCGCGGCCCACGTCCCTGCCCGCGAGGATGTCCCGCACCATCTCCTGTCGGGCCGCCGCGGCGCCCGCGAGCCAGCGGTCCCGGACGACCGTGAACTCCTGCGCCATCAGGGCGCTGAGCGCGGCCATCCCCTCGAACAGGTCCGCGGACATCTGCCGCATGCCCTCGGCCTGGCTCTCCGTGGGCAGGTGGGCTCGGCACCAGTCGAAGAGCCTCCCGAGGAAGTCCGCGTGGAAGAGTTGGACGCCCTGTAGTCCCACGTCCACCGATACGCCCCTCGGCACGGCTTCCTTGACCAGCACGGAGATCTCGCCGCGCAGGGCGGCGGGCAGGGTGTGGTCGCCCGTGAGGGAGACGACGGCCGCCAGCGCCAGCGCCTCGTAGAAGCGTTGCGGCCGGAAGTGGATGTAACGGGCGTCGGAGAGGTCGCCGTCGTTCCGCCGGGAGGCCATGGCGCGGCCTGCTTCTACGGCCCATCCCGCCGCTGCCCGCCCCACCCGGGCGACCGCCTCGGCGACCAGCATGGGATCGGAGATGGTCGAGCTGATCACCGTCTCGTCCTCGGGCCGCAGCCTCCTCAACCACGAATCTTTCGGCGTCGGACTCCCCGCCGTGTCCCCCGGCGAGCTCCACTCAGTGCTTCCCGCCGCGCTCATGAGGCCCCACGTCGGCGCGCGAAACGCCCGTCGCCCATCTGCTGCCCGCTCTCCGTGTGTACGTAAGTAGTTCCGTCTTTCGGCGCCTTGTACGGTACTTCGCCCCGAGGGCTTGCCTGTGCAGAGGTACGGGGGCGTTGGCCGACGGCAAGCGGGCCGCACCGGGCTGGCTCCGCCCGCACTGGGGCCCCTCATCCGCTCTCTATCCCGGCCTATACGGACAGTCGCCGCAGCCAGTCCATCAGGAGCTGCTGTTCGGCCTTCGTGAGGGCGCTCTGGCCGGGCAGCGCGGCGCGCAGGGCGCGGGCGGCGCCGGCCGGACCTGGTTCCCGTACGGCCCCCTCCTGGGTGGTGACGGTGGTGATCATGGATTCACGCAGGGCGACGAGGAGCGCGGGGTCCCGCTCCTTCCTGGAGAACTCGCCCTTTACCGACGAGCAGAAGGCCGACATAGGCCATCGCAACGGGGAACGCCGCACCGCCCGCGCCAAGCGGCCGTCGGCCTGACCGTTCTGGGCCGCCGAACCTGCGGCTCGCCGGGTGGTGGGGCCGGGTGACCCTGCGGCGCCGGGATGGCCGAGCACGTACCGCCGATGGCCAATGGCCGATCGTCGATAGCCGATCGTCGATCGCCCATCGCTTTCGGAGTTACCGCCTCCGGCGTTGTCGGGCGGCCAGGAATGCCCGCTCACCGTTGGCCGGATTTCGATGCGGCCTTCTCCGTCGACCCGGTGATTTCGTAGTTCTCTGATGTGCCGGGAACCGGCAGCCCTCCATGCGTCGTCTGCGATGCGGATTTACGGCCAATGTTCGCTGCGGCCGGTTGGAGTGGCGCTCAGGGGTTAGCCGAGACCTAGCTTCTGATGAAAAGGCGCGGGCGAGGCCGCCCTTTGGAGCATTGCCAGGTGATTTCTGAGGCGCGCCTTCGAAATGGTTGTGCCCGCGCGCCGGTTCAGAAAATTGTCATCTGGCCTCCCGTGTCAATCGAGGAGAGGAACAGGTCATGGTCAATTCGTCCGTCACCGCCGTCGAGCTGGCCGCGCGGCTCAGCGAACTCCGGGAGCGCGAGCCCGTGGGCAACGCGCTGCTGGAGGCCGCCGCGAAGGGGCGGCTGTCCGAGGAGTCGCTGCGGCGCATGATCGGGACCGAGGCCCATTGCCACACGGCCGAACTCGCGGCGTACGGCACGCTGCTCGCCCGGTTCCCGCACCGCCCGGCGGCGGACCTACTGATCCGGCTGGCCCGGCTGGTGTGCGATGCCCAGCCCAAACTGCGGGACTGCGCGCGGGCGCTCGGGATGGAGGGCGATGTCCACGCGCAGCGATGGCCGACCGAGTACGCCGCGTACGCGTTCAACGGCACCCTGAGCTGGCTGGCCTCCCAGGGCACACAGGCCGCGTTCGCTCTCGCCGGCTACGCCGATATGCAGGTGTATTTCGCCGGCTGCGCCGAAGCGATCAGGCGTGTGCAGGAAACACCGCTGTACGTGCCGCAGGAATTGCTCGACTACTACGACGACGAGGCCCCCGACGAACTGAGTCAACTCGCCCTGGACGTCGTACAGGACGGCCTGGACCAAGGCGACGACCCAGATGAGACGGTCTTCTGCGCGCGGCTGCTGGAGGAATCCATCGGGTACTTCTGGCGCGCGGCCGCGGGCACCCCTGAAGCGCTGGGCGCGTGACGGCCTACGGCGAATGGAGGTGAGGACATGAGGATCGGCATCGTCGGGGCGGGAGTCGCCGGGCTGGCCACCGCGTGGCTGCTGGACGGCGTGCACGACACGCTGGTGCTCGAAGCACGGGAAAGCGTCGGCGGCAATCTCCGCTCGGCGTACGTGCCCGACAGCACAGGGGCCCCCACCGCGCTCGAACTGGGGGTGCAGGAAGTTCCTCTGCACCTGACGACCGTGGTCGGAGAGTTCGCCAAAGCCGTCGGACTGGAAGATCAGTGGGAGGAAGTGCCCCCAGGCCGCGCCATAGTCCACGACGACGCGCCCTCGCCGCGGTCGGCCGGCGTCCCGCGCGTCACCGGCGACGAGGCCCGGGAGGCGGAAGGGCTGCTCGCCTCGCACGCCGCGGACTGGGAGCGGAAGGAAGTCCCGTGGACCACGACGCTGGCCGAGCTGGTGGAGCCCTGGGACCTGCCGCGCCATGTCAAGGTCCAAGCGGTGTACGCCCTTCCGGCCTCGGTGTTCGGCTGCGCTCCGGTCGACGCCCAGCATCTGTCGGCCCGCGCCGTGGGACCGTTGTTCGCCGATCCCGGCCCGGGGGCGGATGCCCGCACGTACCGGCTGCGCGGCGGAATGCAGTCGCTCGCATGGCAGTTGGCCCGGCAGTGTCCGAACACCCGGATCGTGAACGGAGCCGCGGTTCGCCGAGTGCGCCGCTTCAACGGCCAGTTCGAGCTGGTCGATTCGGGCGGTGCGCGACACATGGTGGACGCCGTCGTCCTGGCGCTGACCGCCGAGGCAGCGCGCTGCGTCGTGGGGGCGCTCGGTGGTGCGGGCCCGCTGCATCGCCTCCTGGGCGCCTACGACTACAACGACCTGGTCTACGGAGTGCACAGCGATCCGTGCTACCTGCCCGCCGAGCGTGGCGAGTGGGCGCCGATGACCATTTCGCTGCACGGGGCCTGGGCGGAGACGACGACCTGGCATGAACTGCCCGACGGCGACGTGTTCGTCAGCCAGCTCACCCATCGCGAGACGCTGCCCCGCGCGTCGCTGACCTCGACGGCGTTCCGGCTGCTCCAGCCCACCCCGGCGATGCTGACCGCCCAGAGCGAACTGCTGCGCCTGCAGGGCGAGGGCGGGCTCTACTTCGCCGGCCACATCACCACCCCCCTCGACGACCTCGACAGCGTCCTGGGCTCGGCCGTCGCGGTCGCCCGCAGGCTGGCCCCCGACAGCCCGCGCCTGACCCCCTTCGCGGGCGCCGCCGGATAGCGATTCGACACAGCCATTGGACAGCGGCCATCGGACAGCGGTCAGTGAACAGCGGCCATCGGACAGCGGTCAGTGAACAGCGGCCATCGGACAGCGGTCACTGAACAGCGGCCATCGGGCAGCGGCCATCGGACAGCAGTCACTGGACACAAGCCATCGGACACAAGTCATCGGACACCAGTCATCGGACAGGAACCATCCGACAGGAGCGACACCATGACCGAGCCCGTGTTCCACAGCCAGCGCGACCACGTCGGCGATCTGGTGATCCCTTGTGTGGACGTGGCGAACGGACGCGCCACCGAGCCCAGCCGCATCGCCGGTCTGGACGACCCCGGCGATGTCGCGGCCATCGTCGCGGCCTACGCCGCCGGCCACGCCCGCAAGGTCTTCCTGGACGTCTTCGACGCGTGGGACGCCATCGACTACCTCCCGCCCTTGCTGCGCGACATCAAGGCATCGGGCGTCCGGCCGCTGGTCTCCGTGGCACACGGTGATCTTCCGTCCGTGATGCACGCCGGCGGTCTGCTGGAGGCCGGCGCGGACGCGTTGTCGGTCAGTACCAGCCTGATCGAGAAGCCGGGGACCGTCGAGGCGGCGGTCCGGGAGTGGGGCGCCGGACGGCTGATGGGCGTCGTCAACTGCCGCCGGACCGGGCCCGGTCGGTGGGGCGCCTTCACGCACGACGGCGAGAAGGACGCCGGCGTCAGCGCCGTCGACGTGGCCGAACGGCTGGCGGAGCTCCAAGTCGGCGCCGTTCTCGCCAACAGCATCGACCGGGAAGGCACTGGCGACGGTTTCGACCTGGAGTTGCTCCACGCGATCGCCGCCGCCTCGGGGCTGCCGGTCATCGCCTCCGGCGGGTGCGGAACGCTCGACCACCTCACCGAGGCGCTGGCCGCGGGCGACGCGACGTACGTACTGGTCAACAACATGCTGCACAAGGGGCAGTACGGCATCGAAGAGGTCCGCGACCACCTGCTGGCCCACTCCTCCTTCTCTCCTTCCTCCCGCTCGTCGCCCTCTTCTCCCACCTCCCCGCCCTCTCCCTCTTCCGACGACACGGCCGAGTGAGGCGGCCACGATGCGACAGATCGTCTTCTCCCGCTACGGCGAGCCTTGCGACGTACTGCGGCTGAGCGACCGCCCCGTGCCGGAGCCCGGGGCCGGGCAGGTGCGGGTCCGGTTGCACGCCAGCCCCGTGAACCCCTCCGATCTGCTGCTGGTCCGCGGCCGTTACGGGCGTCCCGCGGCCTTCCGGTCCGGTCCGCATCCGGATCGGAGCACCGCCTCGCCCGTCGGCTTCGAAGGGGCGGGCGTGGTCGACGCTGTCGGCGCCGACGCGCCCCTCCGCGTGGGGGAGCGGGTGGCGGTCTCCGCGCTGGGCACCTGGGCCGAGTACGTCGTCGCCGACGCGGCCGATGTCGTTCCGGTGCCCGAAACCCTCCCCGACGACGTGGCCTGCCAGCTCACGATCAACCCGGTCACGGCTCAACTCCTCCTCGACGAACTGGACGAGCTGTCCGTGGACCAGGGCGACCTCGTCCTGCTCACCGCGGCCGGTTCCGCCGTCGGCCGGATGCTGGTCCGGCTCGCGCACGGGCGTGGGCTGCGCTGCCTGTGCCTGGTACGGGACGAGCGGCACCGGCCCGCGTTGCTGGAGGCCGGTGCCGAGGCCGTACTCGTCCAGGACGACGAGGGCGTCGGGCGGCGGCTGGCGGCGCTCGCCGACGGGCGCGGCGTCGCGGCCGTCCTCGATGCCGTGGGCGGAGCCGCCGGGACGCTCGCCCTGCGGGCGCTACGCGACCAGGGGCGGTTCATCAGCTACGGCATGTTCTCCGGCCGTCCCGTCTCCGTCGACCCGGACGAACTGGTCTTCCGCGGCATCACTTTGACCGGGTTCTGGCTGCCGGAGCGTCTCGGCCGGCTGCCCGCCGACGAGGTGGGGCGGCTGATACGAGGCATCGCCCGGCGGCTCGCCGACGGACAAGCCGGGGGAGAGTCCTTCGCCGTTCCGGAGGCCGAGCGCTTCGACCTGGCCGACGTCGCCCGCGCCGTACGGCACACGCCGAGCCCCGGACGCATGTCCAAGGCCGTACTGACGAGTTGAAGCCCTCTCGCAGCGCGTCCCCCGCCGCGCACGCCCCACTCCCATCAGCCGCCCACCCCCTATCGCCCCTCAAGTTCGCCCCCTCCGCGACCTCCGTCTGGACACGTCATGCGCAAGGACCACCATCACGAGCCCCACGAGCCCCAAGAGCGCTCGCACGCCATCCTCGACACCGTCCGAGCCTGGAACGACACCGCCACCGACTACCCGCGGCACGCGACCGTTCCCGCCCTGTTCGCCGAGCAGGCCCGTCGGCACGCCGACCGCCCCGCGCTGGAGTGGGACGGGGGCAGTCTCACTTACCGAGAGCTCTACGACCGCGTCCGCCGGGCCGCCGCGCACCTGCGGGCCCGCGGTATGGAGGACGGGGACACCGTCGCCGTGCTGCTGCGGCGCTCGCCGGAGGCCGTGGTCGCGGTGCTGGCCGTACTGGAGGCCGGGGGCGCCTACCTGCCCCTCGACCCCGGGGACCCGGACGACCGTCTGGAAACGGTGCTGACCGGCGCCGGCGTCCGTCACGCGGTCACCGCGCCGGGCGAGCCGCCGGCCCCCGTAGGCCGCCATTGCACACAGGCGACCACGGAAGCCCTGTCCGAACAGCGCCCGCCCGCCGACGACGAGCGCTGGGGCGTGGACCGAAGGGCCACCGACCCCGCGTATGTGATCTACACCTCCGGCTCCACCGGGGAGCCGAAAGGGGTCGTCTGTCCGCACCGCGGCCCCGTCCGGCTGGTGCGGAACACCGACTACCTGCAACTGGGCCCCGACGACCGGCTGCTCGCGACCACCGCGCTGACCTTCGACGTCTCCTGCCTGGAGATCTTCGGCCCGCTGCTCAACGGGGGCGCTCTGGTGCTGCCGGACCCCGAGGCGCTGCTTTCCGCCGACGCGCTGGGGCAGTTGCTGCGCCGTCGGCGGATCGGGGTGATGTGGCTCAGCGCCGGGCTGTTCCACCAGCACGCCGAGGACGACCCGCGGATGTTCGGCACGCTGCGGGCGCTGATCGCCGGAGGCGACGCGCTCAGCCCGTCCGCGGTGCGCGCCGTGCTGCGGCACGGCCGCCCCGGTCTGCTGATCAACGGCTACGGTCCGACCGAGGCTTCGTCGCTCGCCACGGCCCACCGCGTCGAGGGCCTCGCCCCGCACGCCGAGACCGTGCCGATCGGCCGCCCCATCGCGAACTCCACGGCGTACGTGGTGCGCGAGGACGGCCGGCCGGCGGTGCCGGGGGAGGACGGTGAGCTGTGGCTCGGCGGCGACGGCATCGCCTGCGGCTACCTCGGCGACCCGGAGCGGACCGCCGAGGTCTTCGTGCCCGACCGGTTCGGGCCCGACGCGCACGGACGGCTGTACCGCACCGGCGACGTGGCCTGCTGGCGGCGCGACGGAATCCTGGAGTACCGGGGGCGCCGCGACCGGCAGGTCAAGATCCGCGGCTATCGCGTGGAGCTGGACGAGATCGAACTCGCCCTGTCCGGCCACCCCGAGGTCCGCGAGGCGGCGGTGGACGTCGTGGGCGAGGGCGCCGCGCAGCGGCTGGCCGCCGCGGCCGTGCCCGCCCCCGGCAGCCGGGCCGAGGACCTGCCCGCACGGCTGACCGCCCATGTCCAGGACCGGCTTCCGCGGTACATGGTCCCGGCGCAGCTCGCCGCCGTCGAGGAGATCCCGCTCAAGGCCAGCGGGAAGATCGACCGGGACCGGTTCATGGAACTGGTCACGCGGCAGGACGACCGGGCCGCCGGGGACGGCGACCCGCCACACGGCCCGGCCGAAGAGGCCGTCGCGGCGGTATGGGCCGAGCTGCTGGGCCTGAGCCGCGTCGACCGCGGCGACGACTTCTTCACGCTGGGCGGCACCTCGCTGTTCGCCTCCCAGGCCGTCTCCGCCGTACGGGACCGGCTCGGCCTCGCCCCGCACACGGACCGGGCGCTGCTGAGCAGCCTGCTCGACGGCCCCGGGCTGGCGGCCTTCGCGGCCCGTGCCGACGCCCTGCGCGAGGACCGGCCCGGGGACGGCGGCGAGGACGGCGAGGGGGTGGACTTCGCCGCGGAGGCCGAGCTCGACGACCGGCTGACCTTCGACGCGCCGTCGGGCTCCGACCCCACCGCCCCCGAGACCGTGCTGCTGACCGGTGGCACAGGGTTCTTCGGCGTCCACCTGATCGACCAGCTCGCCGAGGCCGGGGTGCCGGAGATCCGCTGCCTCACCCGGGCCGACGACAGCGCGGCCGCGCACGCGCGCATCGCCGCACGCATGCGCCACTACGGGCTGGACCCTTCCTGCTGCGAGGATCGCATCGTGCCCGTTCCCGGCACTCTGGAGGCGCCCCGCTTCGGACTGTCCGACGCCGACTGGCAGCAGTTGGCCCGTACCACCGATGTCATCGTGCACGCTGGCTCGCGCGTCAACTTCGCCTACCCGTACGAGGCGTTGGCGCCGGCCAATGTGGGCGGCACCCGCACCGTCCTCGAACTGGCCGCGACGCACCGCCTCAAGCCCGTCCACTACATCTCCACCGTCGCCGTCGCGGCCGGCGAAGGCGCCGCCGGCACCCGCCGCCTCGACGAGGACACCCCGCCCGGCCACCCCGAACTGATCTCCCTGGGGTATCCCGAGACCAAGTGGGTCGCCGAACGCCTCATCGCCCAGGCCGCCGCGCGCGGACTGCCGACCGCCGTCCACCGCCCGTACGAGATCACCGGGACCCGGGACCGCGGCGTGTGGAACACCGACACCATGATGTGCGCCCTGTTCCGCACCATCGCCGAGACCGGCCTCGCCCCGGACATCCCGCTGCCCCTCGACTTCGTCCCGGTCGACTACACCGCCCAGGCCGTCGTCCACATCCTGACCCACGAACGCCCCGACGGCCGCGCCTACCACCTCACCAACCCCCGGCCGGCCCGACTCCCGCTGCTGAACGACCGCCTGCGCGCCATGGGCTACCCCCTCACCGACCTCGGCTACGACGACTGGGTCGCCCGCCTCGCCAAACTGACCTCCCACCACCCCGACCACCCCATGGCCCCCTACCTCCCCATGTTCACCGGCTCCGCCCGCGGCACGGACCACACCATCAAGCAGCTCTACTTCGCCGGCACCTTCCCCGACCTCGACCGCACCAACGTCGACTCCGCCCTGCGCACCAGCGGCCCGACCTGCCCACCGGTCGACGCCGCCATGCTCGACCTCTACCTCCGACGCTTCCAAGAAACCGGCTTCCTGGCCCCGCCCGAACAGAACACGCGCTCCTGACCTCCGGGGCCGTCGCCTTCCGCCTCGGAGGTGTCGTAGCTACTCAGCCGATCGGGCGGGTCCGCTCCCTGCGGGGCCCATGCGGAATGATCTTCGTGGGGCATGGTGAGGGAGTCGATGCGGGAGGAGGGGCTATGAACGGCTGTACTTTCAGCGGCCTGATGGATGTCGTCGGCGGCCCGGCCCTACGGTTGCAGGCCGCGCCGGCCGACCCCTCGGCCCAGGTCACCGAGGTGCTGCTGTTCGACCCGCACGCGCCGCTGCCGGCGGTGCCCGGGGCGCTGCTGCTCGCGGTCGGCGTGCGGGCGGCGGCGGCCGGGCCGCTGGTGCGGGCCGCCGCGCGGGCAGGGATGACCGGAGTCGTGGTGCGCGGCGCGGACGGGCCGGTCGGCGAGGCCGAGGCGCACGGCGTGGCGCTGCTGGCGGTCGATGAGGAGACGGCCTGGCACCATGTGCACCTGCTGCTCGCTTCGGCCATCGGCACCCGGCCCGAGCACGCCGGCGGGCTGGGGGACCTGTTCGCGCTGGCCGACGCCATCGCGGCGGCGGCCGGCGGAGCGGTGTCCGTGGAGGACCCGCGCCAGCGGGTGCTGGCCTACTCCACCGTGCCCGGCCAGCCGGTCGACGAGGCCCGCCGCCAGGGCATCCTCGGGCTCCAGGTCCCGGACGACGTGGAGAACTCGGAACAGGTCCGGACGGTGTTCGCCTCGGACCGGCCGGTTCGGCTGCCGCCGCTCACACCGCACGGACTGCCGCGGCTCGCCGTCGCGGTGCGGGCCGGCGGCGAAACCCTCGGATCGGTCTGGGCGGTCGACGGCGGCACGCTCGCCGGGGACGCCGAGGAGACCCTGGCCCAGGGCGCGTCGACGGCGGCGCTGCTCCTGCTGCGGGCCCGCGCCGCCCAGGAACTCGCCCACCACCAGAACACCGACCTGGTCCGCCGATTGCTGGACGGCACCGCGGACGCTCGGTCGGCGGCGCACCGCCTGGGGTGGGAGACGGTCCGCGTGGCCGCGTTCGCGATCGACTCCGCGGTGAGCGTGCCGGACGCCGAGCGGACCTCGCTCAGGCTGCTGGATGTCGTGCGCCTCCAGTGCGAGGCACGCTACGGGCGACAGGCGTGCGTACTCCTGGACGGGGTGGTGTACGGGCTGCTGCCCGCGCCCGGGGAGCACGGCGCGGGCCGCGCGCCGCAGGGGCCGAGCGCGGTCGACCGGCGGCACCGGCAGATGGCGGAGGACATCGTGCGCGCGGCCCGCCGGTCGCTGCGGGTGCCGGTGCGCGCCGCGCTCGGCGGGGTGGTGTCCCATCTCGGCGAAGTGGCCGACTCGCGGGCGGACGCGGACCTGGTCCTGCGGCTGTTGGACGATGCCTTGCCGGTGGCCGTGATCGACGAAGTGCGTCCCCGGGCGGCGCTCCTGCTGCTCTCCGAGCTGATGGGGAAGGAGCGGATGCTGCGAGCGGGCGCCTGGCGGCGGGTGCTGGCGGCGGACGCCGATCACGGCTCCGACTACGCCCGTACTCTCGTGGCCTGGTTCGACGCGGGCTGTGACGTGGCGAGGGCGGCCAAAGAGCTTTCCGTCCACCCCAACACCTGCCGCTACCGCCTGAGACAGGCCAGTCGACAGCTCGGCATCGATCTCGACGACCCCGACGAACGGCTGGTTCTCTGGCTCCAGTTGAGGGCCCTCGCGGGGCTCGGCGGTTCCGCGGGGACGGGGGCGGGGACGGGCGGCACCGCCGTTCCCCCTCCGCCGTGAGGGCGGGGCCAGAGGTTTCCGACCCGGCGTTCCCGGCTCCCTGTCAGCGGAGGCTCCGGAGGAGGTCGTCGATGACGGCGTCCACCTTCGCCGAGTCGAACTGGTCCGAGCCGATCAGGAGGGTGACGGCGCGTTGCCCGTCGTCGGTGACGGCGTTCCGGAAATTGTGGCTGGTCTCCATGGAGCCGCTGTGGCCCCAGGTGACGAAGCCCGGGGTGCGCTCGTAGCGCTCGACGCCCAGGCCGTAGCGCCCGCCCTCCTCTTCGGGAACGGTGTGCTTCATCTCGGCCAGCTCGGCGGGGGCCAGCAGCTTCCCGGTCCACAGGGCGGTCCAGAAGGCCGTGGCGTCGGCACCGGTGGTGACCAGCGCGCCCGACGCGTCGGCCGCCGAGACGTTCCATTCGGTCTTGTCCACCGGCTTACCGTGCTCCTGGGCATAGCCTCGCAGGTCGGGCTGGGGGAGCGTGGTCCGGTCGCCGGGCCAGTAGGTGTCGTGTAACCCGAGCGGCCCGATGATCCGTTGCTCTATCTCGGTGCCGATGTCGTGGCCGGTGACCTCGGCGACGATCAGGCCGGCCAGGTTGTAGTTGGTGTTGGAGTAGGCGAAGCCGGAGGGGGTCCTGTCGGGCGGGGGCAGCGTCAGCGTCTGCTCGACGGTCCGCAAGGGGTCGATGTGATCCCAGCGGTGGGCGTCCAGGTCGTTCCAGAACGGAGCGTCCAGGTAGTCGGGCAGGCCGCTGGTGTGCTGGAGGAGCCGGCGGACCGTGATCTCGCGGCCGTCGTAGTGCTCGGTGCGGATCAGGCCGGGCAGATACTGGTCCACGGTGTCGTCGAGCCCGATCCGGCCTTCGCCGACAAGCTGCAGCACGACCGTGGCCGTCCAGGTCTTGGTGTTGCTGGCGATACGGCTGTGCTCATCGCCGACGACCTTGCGGCCCGTCCTGAGGTCGGCGAAGCCGGTGCCGCCGCTCCGGACCCCGCACAGCGGGCTCTGCACCGTCACGCTGATCCCCGAGGCGCCGACGCTCCCCAGGTCCTTCATCGCCGCCTGGATGCGCTGGGTGTCGCACTGACGTGGCTCTGCCGAGGCGGCAGGAGTCGTCAGCAAGGAGGCGGTGAACGCCAAGGCCACTACCGCGCACGTCTTCCGTCGCACCATGTCTCCGTTCGTCAGAGGCGAGCCGCGTACGGTGCGCGCCCGCCCTCGTTGCCACGCGGCCGTCGCCCCCTGGGCCGGGGAGAACGCCGCCGTGACCGGGGAGAACGTCACTCTAGGAACCGCACCCGGTTCTGGAGTTGGCCGCCTGGCCAACCATGGAGATGGCGGATTGTGCCGGCGGCCAAAGGGTGGGGGCTCAGCCGCGCGTAGGGTGAGGCCGGGGCCGGCGCGCGGCTCCGCGCCCCGGCGCGGCGGACCCGGACCGGCTGCCGCGGTGGCCTCGACCGGCCTGGCGGTACCTGCCTGCCTGGCGGTACTGGCCTGGCGGGTGCCGGTCTGACGGTATGGGCCACTGACGCGGATGCATACTGTGCGCATGCCGCACAGCGATCTTGGGCTGCTGCACGAACTGCGTGCTCTCTCCATCCTGCTCGAAGAACGGAACGTGACCCGGGCCGCCGGCCTGTTCCACCTGAGCCAGTCGTCCATGAGCCGCACGTTGCAGCGGCTGCGCGCACTGTTCGGTGACGAGCTTCTGGTCCGGTCCGGCGGCGACTACGAGCTGACCCCTCGCGCGCGGGACATGCAGCGCGAACTCGCCCTGCTCCTGCCACGCTTGGAGAGCCTGGTGGCCGGCCGGGGCTTCGACCCCTCCACGGCGACCGGGATCGTACGCGTCATCGGCACCGACTACACCACCTCGACGCTGGGCCCCCATCTGCTGCCCCGGCTGCTCCGGGCCGCGCCCGAGCTGGAAGTCCGTATCGAACCGCGGGACGAGGACTCGTACGCGGACCTCGAACGAGGCCGGGCCGACATCGCGCTGTCGGTGCTCCGCCCCGCCACGGGGCTGCGGTGGGAGCGATTGTTCACCGACGACGTGGTCTGCGTCGTGGACCGCGACCACCCGGTACGGGATCGCTGCTCACTGGCCGACTACGTCGTCGCCCGCCACGTGGTGATCACACTGCTGCACCAGGAGCAGCCCATGATCGAACAGTGGCTCCAGACGCTCGGCCACGGCAGGAGGGCCGCGGTGCGGGTGCCGCACTTCAGCTCGGCGTTCGACGTCCTGCCCGGTACGGCTCTCGTGGCGACGATCCCGCGGCGGCTCGCGGAATTCCGGGCGGCCACCGATCCGCGGGTGCGGCTGGTCGAGGCGCCGGAAGAGTTCGACGCGTATCCGTACGGGATGATCTGGCACCCGCGGCTGGAAACCGACCCGATGCACTCCTGGTTGCGCGACATGATCCGCGCGGCGGCAAAGGACCTGACCGGCTGACCGCCGTACCGGGCGCCCTGAACGGCGACCGAGGTCCGCGTTCATGGCCTTCCGATCACGGCCTGCCGATCACGGTCGGGGCCCCGCCGACCAGGCACAGCGGGGCCCAACCATCCGGGAACACGAGTCAGCGCCCGTTCCCGATGACGTCGCCGAAGCCCTTTGTCCAGTTGCGTTCCTGGCCCCGCCGGGAAATCCGCCAGCCCGCCGGTGTGCGGGTGTATTCGTCGATGTACCACATGCCCAGCAACGCGATGTGCGGCTCGCCGTCCTCGGTCGGGAAGCCGAGGGCGTTCCAGGCCATCACCCGTCCCGTCGCGCGGTCGCCGTCCAAGCGGATCTCCGTGTTGGCCATCAGGTGCTGGCACGCGGTGAGCTGCGCCATGCTCGAAGTGAGGTACTTCTTCATCTCGGCGAGGGTGCCCGCGATAGCGCCGAATGCCGTGTAGTCGATATGGGCGTCTTCGGTGAATATCTGGTCCAGGGCGTCGAAATCCTTGCCGTCGACGGCGGTCGCGTAAGCCACCAGCAGTTCCTGGATCTCCAACCGGTCGGAAATCTCTTGGATGTTGAGCACTTGACCTCCTGAGATGGTGCAAGGGTGCAAGGGTTGACGGGCGCTGCGCGGATGGTACGCCAGGGCCGCGCAGACCGCGGCGGTCAGGAAAATCGCCGCATCGCATCGAGAACATGGCGTCGTCGTCATAGTTCCTGGAGCCCGGCGTGGCCCGCTTGTTCGCGCAGCAGGTGTTTGCGGACTTTGCCGGAGTCGGTGAGGGGGAGTTCCGCGGTCCGGAGCCAGCGCACCGGCGTCTTGTGGGGAGCCAGCCGCGCGCGGCAGAAGTCGTGCAGCTCCGTGGCCGTGGGCGGTTGGCCGGGCTCGGCGGGTACGAGCACGGCGACGACGATTTCTCCCCATAGAGGGTCCGGCAGGCCGATGACGGCGATGTCGCGCACCTTCGGGTGGGTGGACAGAACCTGCTCGATATCGGCGGCGTAGATGTTCTCCCCGCCCCGGATGATCACGTCCTTGAGCCGTCCGACGACCGTGAGATATCCGCGTTCGTCGAGGCGGCCCAGGTCGCCGGTGCGCACCCAGCCCGCCGGGTCGATGGTCTCGGCGGTGCGCTCGGGCAGCTCGAAATAGCCGAGCATGGCTTGGTAACCACGAGCACATATCTCCCCGGGCTGTCCGACCGGCACGATGTCCCCGGTCCACGGATCGCGGACGGCGACCTCGACCCGCGGCAGGGGGCGGCCGGCGGTGGCGGCCTTGTCCTCGGGCGAATCGTCGGGGCTGGTCTGGGTGATCACCGGGGAGAGTTCGGTCTGGCCGTAGACAGCGCTGAACCGGGCTCCGAAGCGGTCCTCGACGCGACGGGCCAGCTCGGGCGGGATGGGGCTGCCGCCGGAGAGCACCCGCGACAGGTGCGACAGGTCGAACCGCTCGAATCCGGGGTGCTCCAGCAGCGCGATGAGCATCGTCGGGACCCCGCCGAGCATGTCCGCCCGGTGGTCCTGGGCCGCGCCGAGCACGAGCGCGGGGTCGAAGAGCTGGCACAGGACGTAGGAAGCCCGTCGGTGGGCGCTGCCGAGCACCCCCATGGCGCAGCCGGCCGTGTGGAACAGCGGCGCGGCGGACGCCAGCGTGCCCCGCTCGGGCAACTGGGCCCGGTCGATCGCGAACTTCGCGTTGGTCACCAGTCCGCGGTGGTGGAGCAGGGCTCCCTTGGGGAATCCGGTGGTGCCGGAGGTGTACTGGAGCTGGGCGGCCTCACCCGGGCGCACCTCCGGCAGCGGCCCGCTGCCCTGATGGGCGCGTACGGTCGTCTGCCAGTCCGTGAAGCAGACGGTGGCCCTGAGCCCCGGGAGTCCGCGCGTGGCGTCCCGGGCGATCGCGGTCATGTCACTGCCGCGGAACGCCGCGGTGTGGAAGAGCCCGGACGAGCGGGATTGGTGGAGTACGTAGCGCAGTTCCGCGGCTCGCAGCGCCGGGTTGGCGGTCACCACCACCAGACCGGCCAAGGCCGCGCCGTACTGGAGAATGATCCATTCGGGGATGTTGGGGGCCCAGACCGTGATCCGCTCGCCCGGGGAGAACCGGGTCAGCAGCCAGTGCGCGCATTGCTCGGCCTCGGCCAGCAGTCGCCGGTAGGTCCAGCGGCGATCGGTGCGTTCGGCGCCGGAGAGCGAGGGGGCCTCCAGCGGTGCGACCTCGATCAGGGCGTTCTGGGGCCCGGCGTCGCGCGCGGCCTCCCGCAGCAGGTCGCCTGTGGTCAGCTCCAGCACGGGTGCGCCGGCGTCAGCGGGCCAGTACGACTCCGTCAAGATCTTCGGCATGGTTCGTGAGCCTCCCGGCGTCAGGCGTCAGGCGTCCGCGGCGACGGTGCCGCGTCCGCGAGCGCGGCGCCGGGGAGCGCACCGCGAGGGGCGGTGGCGTCCGCTGTCCCCAGACACCGTCCGCCGTCGAACAGGCCCAGTTCGTAGTGCACAGCCATAGGTGTACGAGGACCGCCCGATCGCCCGGATGCCGGTGCCGATCCGTACGGCCTCGCCGATCTCGCCGAAGGCCCTCCACCGTTCGACACGCCGGCTGACGAACAGGAAGCGGTACGGCCCGAATCCGCCCCCGGCCACGCGCCCGTCGAACCGCGCGAAGCGCAGCCCGACCAGAGACTGCTCGAACATGCGCGACAGCGCTACGGTGCTCGTCGCACCGTCCGGCGCGAGGTCCCCGAACCGCTGCACCACCTGCCGCTGGTCGGGAAAGCCGGCCTCGTCCGGGAGCGCGGCGGCGGGCCGCAGGTCGATGGTCAATATCGTTCCTTCCGCGAGGTGCACCGGTGACGGCCGCAGCCGCCGCGTCGACCGAGCTGCGCGGGGACCCGCCCGGTAGCTGTCCCGTGCTGCGTCACGCGAGCCAGCATCCACCGCCGAACGGGTCGTCACCAACGCAAGTTGCGGATCTCGCAAATGCACATGGCGCATGGGCCCCATGGGACCGTCAGGCGGCAGGGGCACTGACCGGCCCCCCACCGTGGGGACCGTCAGGGGGCAGGGCGGCGACCGGCTCCCCGCCGCGGGGCGCGGCGAACGGGTGCGTGCTCCTGCTCGGCTTCAGCCGGTCCCGTCGAGACAGCTCTGGGCGAAACGCGCGATGGCGTCCGGGGAAATGTCGCGGATGTCGCTCGTGCCCCACAGGGAGTCGTCGATCGGGAGGCCGTACGGGGTGGTGTACAGGCCGCTGTCGGCCAGGGCCAGCATCTGGGAGGCGGGGGTCGCCACCGAGTGGTGCCGTGGGGAGCCGGTGACCCATTTCAGATGGCTGTAGCGCCCGTGGAGGGCGAGGACGTGGGGACCGGTGCCGTCCGGGCGGCGGGTCAAGGCCGCCAGGTGGGTGAGCCCGGTGTCGTTGCCGACGACGAGCTCAGCCGAGCCGAAGAGGTCGAGGCAGTCCACGTCGTCGGCCCCGATGACGGTGTCCACGAGATCGCGGTCGGGTCGGGGGCCGCCGGGACGGTCGTCGTTGGTGAGCAGCGTGCAGCGCCGGCCGGAATCCCCGGCGTGGCGCAGCCCTCGCGCCACGGCGAGCAGCCGGTCGGCTCCGTAATCCTGACCGCTGCCCGGAGCGCTGGTCGTCGCGACGAGGACGACGTGCCGGGGCTGGGCCGTGGCGTCCGTACGGAACCGGGGAGCCGGTGCGCCGTCCAGCGGGAGGCGCACGCCGAGACTCCGCTCGACCGCCAGGTAGTAGCGCATGGGCAGTGCCGAGTGGACTTGGACCCGTTTGTCGTCCAACAGGTCGAGCCAGGGCGGGACGTGGGCGGGGCGGTCGTTCGCCGGAGGGGGCTCCGCTGCCCAGCGGGGCCAGAGGTTCGGTCGTACCTCGACATGGACGGGGGAGTCGCCCGGGTCCGAGGCGGTGGTCACCGAGTGCCCGTCGTCCGCCTCGCACGCGGCGAACGGGAGATCGCAGCGCTCCATCAGGCGGTGCCGTGGGCCCCGGTAGACGAGTTCCGGGGCTCTTCCCCATGCTGTGCGCAGGGCGTCGGAGAGCGCTTGGGCGGTGGCCAGTTCGAGCAGCAGGTCGCCGAATCTCACCGGCGAGGGACCTGTCGCGGGGGCGCCGCCCGGGTCGTGCCGTACGTCCAGCGCCCAGCCGTTGGCCGCGACGGACGCGAAGAGCGGCGACGGGCCCCCGGGGCCCTCGCCGTCGGCCCGGCGATAGGGGAGGCGTACGCCCAAGGGGGCGGCCTGCCTGGGTACCACCAGCGGGCCGCCCCGCTGGAACTTGGGTCCGTCGATTCTCCACATGCGTACCGAACTCCGAACTCCGGTGGCGGGTCGTGTGCGCCGGCGAGGCGTGCCGTGGCGGGTCTGCCCATAGGGCGCCGCGCTCGGGGGCACCCCGTGACGGGTCTACCCGTAGGATTTCAGCAGCCGCCAGTCGGGCACCCGGCGCAGTCCGGCGGCGATCTCCTCGGTCAAGGTGTCGTAGGCGAAGGCGAGTTCGGCCAACTGCCTGGCGGCCGATTCCCCTCTGGCGGCCGGCCCGCCGTCGGCGGGCGGGGCTCCCTGCGCGGCCGGCCCCGGGGGCGGGGCGGGAGGCGTCTTCGGCCGGAGCATCTCGGCGCGCACCCAGGCGATGCACAGGCGGTCGACGACGCTGCCCAGTGTCTCGGTGTGCAGTGGTGCCCTCGGGTTCTGGCGCAGGCTCCGGCCCGCCCACTCGTCCAGGGCGTCGATCAGGCTGCCGCGCCGGGAGTTGAGGGCGTCGATCGTCCTCTTGACGGCGGCCAGCGTCTGGGCGTCTGCGGCCGGGGCGCGGGAAAGGTCCTCGGCCTCCCACTGCCGGCGGTGCTGGCCGCACAGTTCGCGGGCGATAGCGAGGACGGGGTGGTCGTCCTGTTCGGCATCCGCCGCGCCGAAGCCGCCGAGGATGCTCGCCGCCCTGGGCGGTGCGAGAGCGCCGGGCACCGTGCGGAGCGCGTCGTCGATGTGCATCTCGACTCCCTTCGAATCGCTGTCGACCGTCTCTTGCCGGGACGCGACCGCGCCGTGTGGGGAACGGTGCCGCCGATCGATCGAGTCCGTCGGCCCGTACGGGGACGGCCATGGCGCGGATACGCCGGTGCGCGACGGCGGATGGAAAAGATCGCGCCGAGAAGATCGCGGAAACGGGGCGCGGAAAACAAGCCACGGAAAACAGGCCGCAGAAAATAGGATCAACGGAAAAGGGTCAGGTGAAAAGATCGCGGCAGGGAGATCATTGATCCTGGTATTTGATCACATCTCTCTGCCGGTCTTTCCGTGCTGAGTCTGGCGAGCCGACAGATGCGAGTCAAGGCGCGCGGCGGATGGGGGGTTGTTGAGAAGACAGGGGCTATTGCTTCCGTGCTGGGCCACTGCTAGCGTGATATACGGCTGAGCGCAGTTGCCACGATCATTTCCTGCTACATCCGGTGGCGGATACGCGCGCTCCGGGCCGGATTGGGTGCCGCAGTGCGGGTGTTGACGCGGCGCGAAGATCTTCGCATGAGGCCGGGCCGGCCCTTGTTCGTTTGTTTTCCATTCCGTGGAACTCCTCATGGTCTCGGGTATGCCACCGGCATGCCGATAAGAAATCCCTCCGCGGCATGTGCGAGGGACACAGCGGAAGGGTGGGGGAAAGATCAAGATGGAGCGTCCCGCAGTCGTACTGCTCAGCGGAGGGCTGGACTCGACCACCACGACAGCGATCGCCAAGAGCGAGGGATTCACCCCGTACGCGCTGAGTTTCCGCTACGGGCAGCGGCACAGCGTCGAACTGGAAGCGGCGAAAGCCGTCGCCCGTTCCCTGGGGGTCGCGCGCCATATCATCGCCGACATCGACCTGCGCGTGTTCGGCGGCTCCGCCCTCACCTCCGATATCGATGTGCCCAAACGCGGCAGCCTCGACGAGGCGGAGGACGGCGGCATCCCGGTCACCTACGTGCCGGCCCGCAACACCATCTTCCTGTCCTTCGCCCTCGCGTACGCCGAGGTCGTGGCCGCCCACGACATCTTCATCGGGGTCACCGCCGTGGACTACAGCGGCTATCCGGACTGCCGGCCGGAGTACATCGAGGCCTACGCCCGGATGGCGAACCTGGCGACCCGCGAAGGGGTGCGGGGGGCGCGGCCCCTCGTGATCCATACGCCGCTGATGCGCCTGACCAAGGCCGAGATCATCCGCCGGGGGACGAGCCTGGGCGTCGACTACTCCCGGACCTGTAGCTGCTACGACCCGGACGAGCGGGGCCGTGCGTGCGGCCGTTGCGATACGTGCCTGCTGCGCCTGAAGGGCTTCTCCGAGGCCGGAATGGTCGACCCGGTCCCGTACCAGGGGAGTTGACCGTGGGGTATGCGGTCAAGGAGATCTTCTACACGCTGCAGGGTGAGGGGCAGCACGCCGGCCGGCCCGCGGTCTTCTGCCGGTTCGCCCTGTGCAATCTGTGGACCGGGCGCGAGGCCGACCGCGCTCGTGCGATCTGCGCGTTCTGCGACACCGACTTCCTCGGCACCGACGGGCCGGACGGCGGGCGGTTCGCGACGGCCGAGGAGCTCGCGGACGCGGTGGAGGCGTGCTGGCCCGCCGGCTTCCAGGACCGCAGATTCGTCGTGTGCACCGGCGGTGAACCCCTGCTGCAACTGGACGCCGCGGCGGTGGAGAGCCTGCACGGCCGAGGATTCGAAGTAGCGGTCGAGACGAACGGCACGCGCGTTCCGCCCCAGGGCATCGACTGGTTGTGCGTGAGTCCGAAGATCGGTACCGAATTGGTCGTCAGCCAGGGCGACGAACTGAAACTCGTCTATCCGCAGGAGGGCGGCGACCCCGCGCAGTTCGAGCATCTTCGGTTCGCTTCGTTCCGGCTCCAGCCGATGGACTGCCCGGACGTCGAAAGCCACACCCGGTCGGCCCTGGAGTACTGCTTGGCGCATCCGAACTGGTCCCTTTCCCTGCAGACACACAAGCAGCTTGGAATCCGGTGATGGAGATCTTCCGAGAGTTCACCTTCGAGGCCGCGCACCGATTGCCGAACGTCCCGGTGGGCCACAAATGCGGGCGACTGCACGGGCATTCCTACCGAATTCAGGTGCACGTGGAGTCGCCGGTGGACGAAAAGACCGGATGGGTGATGGATTTCGGCGACATCAAGCGCGCCATGGTGCCGCTGATCGAAACGCTCGACCACCACTACCTCAATGAGATCAAAGGTCTCGACAACCCCACCAGCGAAGTGCTCGTGCGATGGGTGTGGGACCGGCTGCGCGACGAACTCCCCATCCTCTCCGCCCTCACCGTGCGGGAAACTTGCACGTCCGGCTGCACCTACAGGGGTGACTGACCTTGGCTATGCCCGACATCCAGAATGAGCACGATTCCCGTGGCATCGGCGTCGACGAAGTCGGCATCGTGGGACTGCGCTACCCGGTGTGCTTCGACGACGGCCGGATCCGGCAGCAGGGAATCGCCGACATCTCGGTGACCGTACGGCTCCAGCACGACCGCCGCGGCACGCACATGAGCCGCATGGTCGCCATCGTGCACGAGCACGCGCGGCAGTTCGCCCCCCGGCAGATGCCGCAACTGCTCAAGGCCGGGGCGTACGAACTCGACGCACCGGCCATCACCGTGACCCTGGCCCTGCCGGTGGGCGTCGAGGTCCGGGCCCCGGCGACCGGCGCGCGGTCCTGGTCCGTGCACGACGTCAAGGTGACCGGGCGCCTCGACGAAGGGGCGGTGGAGGTGGTCACGTCGGTGACATCGGAGGTGACCAGCCTGTGCCCCTGCTCCAAGGCGATCTCCGACTACGGCGCGCACAACCAGCGCAGCCGCGTCACCCTCGACGTCACCGGCGACGGCGACGAGCCCTACCCGCTGCCGGTGCCGGCGGCCGTGGCCATCCTCGACGGATGCGCCAGCGCGCCCGTGATCCCCCTCGTCAAGCGCCCGGACGAACGGGCGCTGACCATGCGCGCCTTCGACCGGCCGGCCTTCGTCGAGGACATGGCCAGGGAGGTGTCGGCCGTCTGCCGTGCGCAGCGCCTGCGGCACACCGTGCGGGTGCGGAACCTGGAGAGCATCCACAGCCACGACGCCGTCGCGAGCATCAGGGGCTGAACCGATGGGCGGAGAACGGAGGAAGCCCGTATGAAGGTCTTGTTCGGCGCCAAGAGCTGCGGCTTCGGCCCGGTGTCGAAGCTCGCGGGGCTCGCCCGGCGACTGCCGCGACACGACCGCGTGTTCACCGGGACCGGCACGGCCCTCGACTTCGCCCGGCGCAACGCCGACGCGTTCGACCGGATCCTCGCGTGCCGCCCGGACGGCGACGCGCCCCAGGGCCTGGCCGCCGACTGCGACTACGTGATCTCGGTCATGGACGAGGAGCTGGTGTTCCAGGCCGTGGCCGCCGGCCGGCCGGTCATGATGGTCGACAGCCTCTTCTCCTTCTGGCAACTGAGCGACTCGCCGCGGCGGATCGCCGAACTGTGCCTGCCGAGGACGCGCGGCGGACTGCCCGCGCTGCGCCGCCGGCTGTCCGGGCTGACCGTGCACGAGCGCAAGTACGCGGCGCATCTGCTCGCCGACGCCTCCATCGTCCAGAACTTCCCCGGCGTGCCCGAACGGATGGCCGAGACCGCCCGGCTCGGCAAGGACCGCGTGCACCTGTCGGGGCCCATCGTCGACGAGGAAGCGCTCCAGGGCGTCGCCGCGGACCAGGGGCCCGGCAGCGATCTGCTCATCAACCTCGGCGGGTTCAAGAACTTCCTGCTGGACCCCGGCACCCACGACGAATATCTGCGGCTCTTCTCGAAGTGGGTGCCCGATCTCCTCGCGGACCAGCGGGGGTTCGGCAGCGTCTCGGTGTGCTGCGGGGGGTTCGCCGACGGGCGGGAGGGCCGGGTATCGGTGCGCGGGCGCACCGCGCGGTTCCACTGCCCCTCGCAGCGCGACTTCCTCCGCGCCCTCGCGACCGCCCGCCACTGCATGATGACGCCCGGCCTGACATCGCTGCACGAGGCCAACGCCTTGGGGCGGCTGGCGCTGTGCATGCCGGAACAGCACTACGGCCACATCTTCAACTACGAGAGCCTGGCGGGCACGGCCTTCCACCGGCTGGGGTGCCGCTTCGCCGATCTGATCGACGGATACGACGTGCCCGCCGACGACTTCGCCGGCACGGCCGCCGTAGCGGAACACGTCGGGCGCCTGATCGAGGACGACGACGCCTACGCCCGCTTCAGGAAGCGGATGAACGAACGCGTAGAACGCTACCTCGCCGTGGGCGACGACGAACGGCGCGCGGGAGCGGGGGAGCTCCGCGACCTGCTGGCCGGGCCGCCCTTCGACGACGTGGTCGCCGCGGCCCTGCCCGCCGCCGTCGGCGCGGGGGAGGAGCGATGACGGGCCGGGCCGGCAGCCGCGCCGTGACGGATGACCGGCCCCCCGCCGGCGCCGCCCGCCCGGCCGAGACCGCCCGGCGCGCCCGCGCGCGTCTGCTGGGACTGGCGGCCTCCCGCCCCGTCCACCTGGGCGCCTCGCTGTCCGTCGTGGAGATCCTGGTCTGCGCCTTCGCGACGATGCGCCACGACCCGCGGGACCTCGACCGCCCCGACCGGGACCGGCTGATCCTGAGCAAGGGGCACGGTGTGTGGGGGCTCTACAGCGTGCTGGCCGAACTGGGCGTCGCGGGGCTCGACGAGCCCCGGGCCGGCCATCCGATCGACGGCACGCCCGGCGTGGAGGCCGCCACGGGCGCGCTGGGACACGGCCTGTCGATCGGCGCGGGCCTCGCCGAGGCCGCCCGCCTCGACGCCGCCGACCGCCGGACCCTCGTCGTCCTCGGCGACGGGGAGCTCGATGAGGGCTCCGTGTGGGAGGCGGCCATGTTCGCCGCCCACCGGCGGCTGAACACGCTGATCGCGGTGGTGGACCGCAACGGCATGCAGCAGGAGGGCGGTACGGAGGCGGTGCTCGCCCTGGAGCCGCTGGCCGCCAAGTGGGCCGCCTTCGGCTGGCGGGTGATCGAGACCGACGGCCACGACTGCGCCGCCCTGACCGGCGCCCTGCGCACGGCCCGTACGCCGGACGACCGGCCCAGCGTCGTCCTCGCCCGCACCGTCAAGGCGCGCGGGGTGGCGTTCATGGAGGGCAGCGCCGCCTGGCACTACGGGCAGTTGGACGAAGAACAGCTCACGGCGGCGCTGGCGGCGCTGGCGGCGGGCGAGAGGGGAGCGTGAGCGATGCCGAGCGCCGTTCCGACGGCGGCCCCGACGGCCTCCATGCGGCCGGCCGTGGCCCGCGTCCTGACCGAAGCGGCACACGAGCGGCCCGGCCTCGTGGTACTGGGCGCGGACGGGCACGGCCTGGCCATGGGGGTGCGATCGGCCTTTCCGGAGCGCTACATCGACGTCGGCATCGCCGAGCCCAACCTCGTCGGCGTGGCCTCCGGACTGGCACGGGCGGGACACGCCGTCGTGGTCGGCACCATGGCGCCCTTCCTGGTGCGCCGCGCGCAGGAGCAGATCCGCAACGACGTGTGCAACCCCAACCTGGACGTGACCTTCCTCGGCGTCGGCGGCGGGCTGGGCTACGGCACCCTCGGACCGACCCACCACGCCCCCGAGGACCTCGGCTCCTTCGCCGCGATGCCCAACACCCTGGTCCTGTGCCCCGCCGACGCCACCGAGGCGGCCTGGGCGGTGCGCGAGGCGCTCGACTGGCCGGGCCCCGCGTACGTACGGCTCGGCGCCCGCGAGGACGCGGTCCTCTACCCGGACACGGAACCCTTCGACCTCGGGCGCGGCCGGCCGCTGCGCCCGGCGCGGGACGCGCTGGCCCTGGCGATGGGCGCCGGGGTGGCCGTGGCGCTCCGGGCCGCCGACCTGCTCGCGGCGGACGGCGTGGGTCTCGGCGTTCTCGCGCTCAGCGCCCTCAAGCCGTTTCCCGCCGACGAGATCCGCGCGGCGGCCGCGTCGACGGGCGTCGTCGCCGTCGTCGAGGAGCACCTTGATGCCACCGGGCTGGCGGCCCGTACCGCACTGGCGCTCGCCGGGACCTGGCGCGGCCGGTTCCTCGTGCACGCCCTGGACGACCGCTATCCGCCGGTCGGCGACCGCGCGGAGCTGCTGGCCTTCTACGGCGTGGACGCCCGGTCCGTCGGCAGCGCGGTACGTGCCGCGGCGGCGTGCGGGGGGACACCGTGACCGCCGTGCGGGAAGCGGCCGACGCGGACCCGGCCGTCGTCGCCCGCGTCACCTCCGACCTCGCCGCGCTGCACGCCGAACTCGGCCTGGTGCGGCGCGGGGTGACCTACCGCCACTGGGTGCCGCGCGGGGCCCGGCGGCAGCGCCGCCGGCTGTTCGTCGCGTCCGTCGCCGGCCATCGCCCCGTCTGCGTCGCCAAGGTCCCGCTGGACCCGGCCGACGAAAAGGTCGAGGAGGAGTGGGCCGTCCTGCGAAGTCTGCCCGCCGGCGGGCCCGCCAGGACCCGGCCGATCGCCCGGCTGGCCCGCGGCTGGGTCATGGAGTGGGCCCCCGACCACGACCTGCCCGACGCCGTCGCGGCACTGACCGACCCGGCCGGCCTCGACCCGCTGCTGGCCCGGTGCGTCGAGCTGATGCTCCGGCTGCACACCGCCGCCGGGGCCTGGCAGCCGCCCCCGGCGCGGCGCGCGAGCCCCCTGGAGATCGCCCACGGCTTCCTGGGCGCGGACCTCGAACGGGCCGGGCCGGCCGCGCTCGCGGCCCTGGCCGGCGCGCGCACCGGACCGACCCACGGCGACCTCGGGCCGTGGAACATCCGGTGCGCCACCGGACGCGACACGCTGACCCTGATCGACTGGGAGGACTACCAGCCGGCCGGAATCCAGGCGATCGACCTGCTCAACACGGTCTTCACCTGTGCCCTCCTGATTTTCCCCGAATATCCGCGACGAGGCTTCGAATGGCTCGGCGAACAGGTCTTCCACGTGGCCGGCCCCTTCCGGTCCGTCGTGGCGAACGCGCTGCGCCGCTACGCCCGGGGCACCGGGCAGTCCGCGGTCGCCCTCGCCGAACTCCTGCCGGTCGCCTGCCTGTGGCTGGACCGGCGGATTCGCAACCAGGGCCGGGACACCAGCGGCATGTTCTATCTGCCCCTCATGGACCACTTCCTGCGTACCGCACCGCACTGGATCGGAGAGCTCGATGAGTGACGCGACCGCCGAGTCGCCACCCCGGACGCGCTGGGACGTCATCGTCGTCGGGGGCGGACCGTCCGGGATGTTCGCCGCGCACGAGGCGGCCCGGCACGGACGCCGCGTGCTGCTGTTCGAAGCCGGCGACGGCATGGCCCAGAGCCTGTGCCCGAGGGTCAAGGCCGTGGCGCGCGGCAGGCGCATCCGGGACGCCGAGAAGTTCCGGCTCCAGTGCGCCCACTGCACCTGTCTGACCGGCCTCGGGGGCGCCGCCTTCCACTTCGACACCAACCTCGGCTACATCAAGGGCCTGACGCGGTCGAAGGTGGAGAGCGACGGACAGGGCGGCGTGCGCGCGTACAGCGGGCTGGAGCGCGCGCTCGGCGGTTTCGAGACCGCGCGGCACGAGATCGGGGAGGTCTACGAGCTCTTCTACGGCTTCGGGCTCACCCGCGCGGACTTCCCGGAGGCGGCCCCGGGGCCGGCCGGGGGCACCGCGGGGTTCGCGCTGGCCGACACCGCGCCGTCCCAGCCGATCATGGTGGACGAGGCGCTCGTGGTCATGGACCGGATGAGCGCGGAGATCACCCGGAGCACCGGCCGCATCCTGCTCCGGCACCGTGTCACCCGCGTCGCGCGGCGCGCGGACGGCTTCGCCGTGCGCGTCGAGGGCGACCACGGCGGCGAGTACACCGCCCGGTCCGTGATCGTCGCCGTGGGGAAGCTCGGGCTGGGCTGGGTGCGGGAGGTACTGGCCGAACTGGACGTGGCGTACGCGACACCCGAGCGGATCGATGTCGGGGTGCGCTTGGAGGTCTCGCTGGACGAGGCCGCCCCTCTCACCGAGAACTGCCACAACCCCAAATTCGGCTTCCTCAACGAGGCCGAGGACACCGTGCGCACCTTCTGCGTGTGCGTCGGCGGACGCATCATGCAGTACGAGTTCCTGGACACGGTGGTGCTGGACGGCCAGCACTGCCTGAGCGCCCCCACCCGGCGGACCAACTTCGGCGTGGTGACCAGCGTGCGGGTGCCGCCCGGCGAGGACGGCACCCAGCACGGCCTCGACTTCGCCCGCCGCGTCAACAAGGTGGGGCGCGGCGGCGCGGTGGTGCAGCAGGCCGCGGACTTCCTCGGTTGGCGCGAGCGCCCCACCCGGCAGCTCGCGTCCAGCCTGCCCGCCGCGGTCCGCGGTGACCTCGCCGGGGCGCTCGGCCGCCGGCGGGTGGCCGACGTGGCGCAGATGATCGAGCGGCTCAACGACTTCAGCCCCGGCATGATCGGCGGGCACGCGCTGATCGCCGCCCCCGTAGTGGAACGGGTCTACCCCGCGATCACGCTCTCGCACGAGATGGAGTCCAGTGTGCCCGGCCTGTTCTTCGCCGGAGACTCCTCTTCCAAGATCATCGGTGTCACCTACGGCGCGGTCACAGGACGTATCGCGGCGCGCGCCGCGCTTGCCCGCTGACCGTCGGCCGCGTGGAAAGGAAGCGCATCGTGCTCGTACTCCCCGAACACACCAGCGCCCCGGCCCCCGGGACGACGGCGACGGCCCTGCGCCGGCCCGCGGACGCCGTGCTGCGGGCGGCCGCCGCGCTCGACGCGCCCCCCGACGACGTGCTCTGCGCCGCCCTGACCCTGCTCGCCGACCGCTACCGGCAGCACTGGAACCGGCGGCTGCGAGCTGCCGCGCCCGCCCCGGCGCGCGTCGCGACCGCCACGTGCCTGCGCGACCTGCTGCCCGCGGCCGGGACGCCGCACGAGGCCGAGGAGGAAGCGGCGGCCCCCCTCGTGCGGGCGGGCGCCGCACTGGACCCGCGCACCGACGACCTCGCGGTGCGCGTGGCGGGCAGGACCCTGGTCCTCGAAGCCAACCCCGCCTCGTTCGGCCCCGACACGCTGCGGGGGATCGGCGACCACCTGGACGCCGTGCTCGACCAGTGCGCCGCCGGCCGCGCACTCGCCGACGTCGACCTGCTGACCGACCGGGAACGGGAATTCCTGGAACGGCACGGAGGCCGTCCCCGGGACTACCCGGCCACGACCCTCCACGAACTCGTCGCCCGGCAGGCGCGGCGAACCCCCGACGCCGTGGCCCTGTCCCACGGCGAGCAGCGGCTCGGCTACCGGCGGTTGGACCGCGCCGCGAACACGGTCGCCCACCGCCTCGCCGAGCTGGGCGTCGGCCCCGGCACGCTCGTCGCGGTCGCGGGCGGGCGCTGCCTGGAACTCTTCGTCGCCCTGCTGGGCGTACTCAAGGCCGGCGGCGCCATCGTCCATCTCGACCCGGCGCAGCCGGACACCTACCACAGCTCCGTCGTCGCAGCCGCCGGCCTGCGTATCGTCGTCGTCGCCCCCGGCGGCGCCGTCCCCGCCGCGGCGGGAAGCGCGCTCGCGGAACTGCCCGTGCACGGCATCCTCGCCGAGGCCGAGCACGCCGACACCCCGCCCGGAGGCGGGGACTCCGGCAACCCCGAACACCCCGGAAAGGGGGCCGGGCCGGAGGACCCCGCCTACGTGATCTTCACCTCGGGGACGACGGGCCGCCCCAAGGGGGTCGTACGCCCGCACCGCATGCACACCTCGCGCATCGACCTCGAACAGTCGATGTACGGACTCGGCCCGAGCGACCGCGTACTGCTGAAGTCGGCGGTCTCCTTCCGGGAGTTCCTGTGGCCCCTCGCGGTCGGGGCGCGGGCCGTCATCGCGCGCGAGGGCGGCGACCGGGACGACCGCTACCTGCTCTCGCTGATGCGCGAGGAGCGGCTGACCGTGGTCAGCTTCGTGCCCTCGATGCTGCGGCTGCTCGCGGCGGACCCGGCCTTCGCCGAACTCGACGCCCTGCGCCACATCTTCGTCGGCGGCGAGAAGTTCCCCCGTGACCTGGAACAACGGCTGATCGCCCAAGGGCACGCGGTGCACAACACCTACACACTCACCGAGGCCGACTACGTCCTGCACCGCCGCGGGCCGACGGACCAGCCGGGCACGGGCAGCGTCGCGGGCCGGGCCCTGGACATGCGGGTCTACCTGTGCGACCCGGACGGCCGGCGGGTACCTCCCGGCGTGGTCGGCGAGATCCGCACCGGCGGCCCCGGACTCGCGACCGGCTATCTGGACCAGCCCGCGGAGACCGCCCGGCGCTTCGTGCCCAACCCCTTCGAGGGTCCGCCCGGAGCGGCCGGCGGGGCGCCGCTGCTCTTCCGCACCGGCGACCTCGCCCGCTTCCTGCCGAACGGCGAGGTCGAGTACATCGGCCGGGCCGATCTCCAGGTGAAGATCCGCGGCCTGCGGGTGGAGCCGACCGCCGTCGAGGCGGTGCTCCGCGAGCACCCCGACGTCGCGGACGCCGCCGTCGTCGGATACCCCGACCCCGACCAGGGCTTCCGGCTGTTCGGCTTCGTACGGCCCGAGCCCGACGGCACCTCCGTGGAGAGCCTGCGAGCCTTCCTGGCCGAGCGGACGCCCCCGCACACGATCCCCGCGCACTTCGTGCTGCTCGACCGGCTGCCCCTGCTGCCCAGCGGCAAGACGGACCGCGCGGCCCTCGTGCCGGTCCCCGGCGACCGGCCGCCGCTGCGCGTCCCCTACGTACCGCCGCGCACCGACGCGGAGCGCCGGGTGGCCGCGCAGTGGAGCCGGGCTCTGGGGCTGGACCGGGTCGGGCGCGACGACGACTTCGCCGGCCTGGGCGGCGATTCGCTGCGGCTGCTGGTGCTCCGGTCGCTGCTGGAGCAGGAGTTCGGGGCCGCCGTGGAGGTGGCGGACCTCTTCGACCGCCCGACCGTGGGCGTGCAGGCCGAACTGTTCACCCGCCGCGGCCCCGATGCGACGGCGTCCGACGGCGCGGCGGCCCCGGACCGGGGGCCGGAGCAGGACGGCACACCGACGCGGGGCCGGGCGGCGGCCCAGGCGCGCCACCGCGAGCAGCAGCGACGGCGCGCGGCAATGGGCGGCGTCCCGGCTCCGGCCCCGGCGCGGCTCCCCGCCGCGGATTCGGAACAGGCGGAGTCGGAACAGCCCGCGGCTCCGGAACAGACCGCGGCTCCGGAACAGGCCGCGGAGTCGGGACGGGTTCCGGCTTCGAACCAGGTTCCGGCTCCGGACCAGGTTCCGGCTCCGGACCAGGTTCCGGCTCCGGACCAGGTTCCGGCTCCGGACCAGGTTCCGGCTCCGGACCACCGGGGCCAGGCTCCGCGGGAAGGAAAACCCGCGTGACGGGCATCGCCGTCGTCGGGCTGTCCTGCCGGTTCCCCGGGGCGGCCGACGCCGACGCGTACTGGGCCAACCTGACAGCCGGGCGGGACAGCGTCCACCGGGCCGCGCCGCGGGAACTCGTCGGACTGGTCCCGGAGGAGGTACGCGCGCACCCCCGGTTCGTCGCCGCCTCCGGCCTCGTGGACGACGTGTTCGCCTTCGACCCGGAGCGGTACGGCATGTCGCCCCGCGAGGCGACGGTCACCGACCCGCAGCACCGGCTGTTCCTGCACGCGGCCCGCGAGGCGCTGGAGAACGCCGGGATCCGGGCGGTGGACGCCGCCCGGATCGGCGTCTTCGCCGGCGTGGGCCGAAACCGGCACGAGGACTGGGTGCGCTCCACGCTCCCCGACCCGGACGCCGAGGACCTGATGCTGGAGATCGGCAACGGGAAGGACTACTTCGCCACCCGCCTCTCCTACCGCCTCGGGCTCACCGGCCCCAGCGTGGTGGTGCAGTCCGCCTGCTCCACGGGGCTGCTGGCCGTGCATCAGGCATGCCTGTCCCTGGCGAACTACGAGTGCGACACCGCGCTCGCCGGGGCCGCCGCCGTCCGGGTGCCGCTGGAGTACGGCTATGTGTTCACCCACGGAGCGATCGGTTCCCCCACCGGGCGCTGCCGCCCCTTCTCCGCGCACGCCGACGGCGCGGTACCGGGTGACGGCGTCGGCTGCGTCGCCCTGCGCAGACTGGCGGACGCGCGGGCCGGCCGTGATCCCGTACTCGCCGTCCTCCGCGGCTCGGCGGTCAACAACGACGGGGCCAAGGGGAGCTTCGCGGCCGTGAGCGCCAGGGCACAGCAGCAGGTCATCGAGGAGGCGCTGAGCCTGGCGGAGACGGACCCGGGCGGCATCGGGTGCGTCGAGGCGCACGGATCGGCCACGGCGCTCGGCGACGAGACCGAATGGACGGCGCTCGGCCGGGTGTTCAAGGACGAGGTCCTGGTCGGTTCCGCCAAGTCCAACGTCGGCCACCTGCGCGAGGCGTCCGGGATCGCCGGGCTCATCAAGGCCGTCGGCGCCGTACGCACCGGCCGGGTGCCCGCCAGCCTGCACGACGGGCGCCCCGCGCGGTACGTCCGCGACACGGCGACCGGGCTGCGCCTGCCCGACCGCACCGTGTCGTGGACGGGGCCGCTGCCCCGCCGGGCCGGGGTCAGCTCCTTCGGGCTGGGCGGCACCAACGTCCATGTCGTCGTCGAGCAGCCGCCCCCGAGCGCGCCCCCGGCGGCCGGGCCGGCCGCCGCCGAAGTCCTCACCGTCAGCGCGCACACCGCGACCGCGCTGCGTGCCACCGCGGCGCGCCTCGCCGCCGCGTCCGCGGCCGAGCCTCTCGCCGACGCGGCGCACACCCTTCAGGAGCGCCGGGCCCCGCTGCCTCACCGCCTGGCGGTGCCCGCCACCCGATGGCAGGAGGCGCGCGAAGGGCTCCTGGCGCCCGGCTCCGGCGGCGTCGCCGACGGGCCGCCGCGGTGCGGATTCGTCTACCCGGGGATCGGTGACCACTACGAAGGCATGGCGGCGGGACTGCTCGACTATCTGCCGGGCTTCCGCCCGCGGCTCGCCGACGCTCTGACGACGGCCGGCGAACTCGCCGGCCGGGACTTCCAGGCGCTGCTGTTCCCGCCGCGGCGGACGCCGCGCCGCGCGGCGGGCGGCGTGGACCTGCGCGCCATGCTGCGCGGGGCGCCGCGCGAGGCGGCCCTCAACGACCCGGTCAACGCCCATGTCACCGTCTTCTGCGTGCAACTGGCCCTCACCGAGGCCCTGGCCGACCTCGGCGTCGTGCCCGCGGCCGTGTTCGGCCACAGTCTCGGCGAGCTCGCGGCGGCGACCGTGGCGCGGGTGTTCACGCGGCAGGACGCGTACCGCGTCGTGGTGCGCCGGGCCCAGCACGTCGCGGCGCTGCCGGCCGGCGCCATGCTCGCGGTCGCCCTGCCGGAGGACCGCGCCGTCGAACTCACCGGCCCGCGCGTGTGGCTGTCGACCGTCGTCACGCCCGCGAGCTGCGTGCTCGGCGGGGCCCGGGCGGACCTGCTGGCCGTCGCCGAGCGGCTGCGCGAACGCGGCGTCCAGACGCGGATGACGGGCGTCTCGCACGCCTTCCACACCCCGCTCATGCGGCCCGCGGCCGAGGAGCTGCGCGCCCTGCTCACCGCCATGCCCCTGCGGCCCCCCGAGACTCCCTTGGTCACGGGGCTGGGCGGCGACTGGGCCGGCGCGGACATCGCCCGGCCGGACTTCTGGGTCCGGCAGCTCACTTCCACGGTCCGCTTCGGGGACGGGGCGCTGCGCATGTCCGGGCGGTGCCCTGTACTGCTGGAACTCGGGCCCGGCCAATTGCGCACCGTGGTGAGCCAGTCGGGCATCGCGCGCGCGGGAGTGGCGGCGCTGGCGACCGTACGGCGGCGCTACGAGGACGACCGCGACGACCTGGTCCTGGCGCGCACCCTCGGCCGCCTGTGGGAACGCGGCACGCCCGTCGACTGGGCCGCGCTGCGGGGCGGGCGCGCGGCCCGCGGCGTGCCGCTGCCGCCGAACGCCTGCGACGACCGGGAGCTGCGGGCCGCCGGCCGGGCCGCGCCCCCGCCACGGCAGCGCGCCGGTACGGCCGAAGAGCACCGGCCGGCCGTGCCCGACGGGGCGGTACCGACGCCGCCGGGCACCCACACCGCCGCGCGGCCGGCCCCCGCCCGTACCCCGCGAGAGGGCTCCGGCGTACCGGAACTGCTGGCGGAAATCTGGCGGACGCTGCTCGGAGTACCCGACCCCCTGCCACAGGACCACTTCTTCGACCTGGGCGGCGACTCGCTGATGGGGGTGCGGCTGACCCGTCTGCTCGAAGACGGCCTCGGGGCGCACGTACCCACCGCCGTGATCTTCAAGTCGGCCGTCCTGGCCCGCATGGCTGAGAACGTCCAACAGTGGCTCGACGCGAAAGGACACGCGCGATGACCGGCCGGAAGACACCGGTGGGGGTGGTGGGAGCGGGGGTGATCGGATGCAGCGTGGCACACGCCGTCGCACGCGCCGGCGCCCCGGTGACCCTGTACGACAACTCCCCGAAGGCGCTGGACTCCGTGGCGGACACGCTGCGGACGGCGGAGCGGATCACCAGACTGCGCAAGGGCCGCGCCGCTCTCGCGCCGGTCACCCCGACCTCCGACCCGCGGCGCCTCGCGGACTGCGAGGTGGTGATCGAGAACGTCACCGAGGACATCGCGGTGAAGGAACGGGTGCACCGGGAACTGGACGCGGTGCTCGCGCCCGAGAGCGTCGTGGCCGTGAACACCTCGGCCGTGCCCATCACCCGCCTCGCGCTCGCCACGGCCCACCCCGGCCGGGTGATCGGGGCGCACTTCATGAACCCGGTCGCGCTCATCGACGCGGTCGAGGTGGTACGCACCGCCTACGCGGAGCCCGCGGCGCTGGAGCGGCTGCGCTCGTTCCTGTCCCTGATCGGCAAACGGAGCGTGGTCGTCGCGGATGCCGCGGGGTTCGTGATCAACCGCTGTCTGATGATGTTCGTGAACGAGGCCGCCGATCTGCACGCGGCCGGCGTCGCGGGCCCCGAGGAGATCGACCAGCTCTTCCAGGACTGCCTCGGGCACCGCTCGGGCCCGCTGCGGACGGCGGATCTGATCGGCCTGGACACGGTCGTACGGACACTGGAGGTGCTCGCGCACTACTACGGGCCCGCCCGATTCACCCCGGCCCCGCTCCTGCGCCAGATGGTCGACGCCGGCCGGCTCGGCCGCAAGAGCGGCCGGGGCTTCTACCGTTACACGGCGGACGAAGTGGGGGCTCGCTGATGCCGGACCAAGGCTCCGGGAGGGACGTACGCAAGGCGGTCAAGGAATTCCTCGGGCGATTCGTCGACGATCCCGACATCTTCGAGGAACGGCCCATCATCACCGCGGGGCTGCTCGACTCCCTCGTCGCCACCCAGATGATCGACTTCATCGAACAGCACTGTGGCGCCCCCGTACTCGACGAGGACCTGGAGCTGGAGAACTTCGACACCCTGGACGCGATCGAGGAGTTCGTCCGGCGCAAGCGGGCCACGGCGTGAACACGGTCACGGGGCGATTCCCGGTCGCGGCGCGCGACCGCCTCCGGGCCGAGGCGGAGCGTTGGGAGCGCGCCGGAGCGGTGCCGCGCACGGCCGTCGCGACGATCGCGCGGACCGGCGCGCTGGGGGCCATGGTGCCCGCGGAGTACGGCGGCGCGCCATGGAGCCACGCGGCGTACGGCGACGCCAACCGGCTGCTGGGCACGGTCTCCGCCGCCGCGCAGAGCCTGCTCACCGTCCACGGCATGGTCTGCCGGTCCCTCGCCCGCTGGGGCGCCCCCGCCGTCCGCGCCGACTGGCTGCCGCGTCTGGCGGCGGGCGTCGAGATCGGGGCGTTCGCCCTCACCGAGGAGCAAGCGGGCAGCGACGTCTCGGCGCTGACGTGCACCGCCCGGCCCGTGCCCGACGGCTGGCGCCTCACCGGAGTCAAGCGCTGGATCAGCTTCGGGATGCTCGCCGACGTATTCCTGGTGTTCGCCCGTACGCCACGGGGGCAGGCGGCGTTCGCCGTGCGCGCCGACGACCCGGGGCTCGCCCGTGAACCCGAGGCCCGCACCGCCGGATTCCGCGCCGCCCACCTGGCCCGGCTCACCCTGGACGACTGCGCTGTCCCCGCCGACCGGCTGGTGGGACGGCCCGGCTTCGGCCTCGCGGAGGTCGCCGCGCGCGCCCTGACCCTCGGCCGGCTGTGCGTCGCCTTCGGCGCGCTCGGGGTGGCCGAAGCATGCCGGGACGCCACCTTGCACACCGCCGCCCAGCGCCGCCGCTTCGGCCGCCGACTGGGCGAGTTCCAGCTCGTCCAGGGCCTGATCGCCGACACGGAAGTGGCGCTGGAGGGGGCGCGGGCGCTGGCGCAGCGCGCGGCACGCGCGCTGGACGACGGCGACGACTGGGCCGTCGCCCAGGTGCTGACGGCCAAACTGGCGGCCAGCCGCGCGGCTCGGCTCGCCGCGGACTGCTCCGCGCAGCTCCACGGGGCCGAGGGCCTGGCCGAGGGCTCTCCCGTCGAGCGCCGGAGCCAGGACGCCCGCGTCCTGGAGATCATCGAGGGCAACACCCAGCTTCTGCAGCAGCTCATCGCCGAACAGGTCACGGCGCGCTGGCGCGCCGCCACGACGGGACGGGACGCATGAACGACCGTGGCACGGCGACCAGGCCCCCGCAAGTCAAATGCGTGGTCTGGGACTTGGACGACACCGTGTGGGACGGGGTGCTGGCCGAGGGCGACGACGTACGGCTGCGCGAAGGCGTCGCGGACCTCATACGGGAACTCGACGCACGGGGCGTACTGCAGTCCGTGGCGAGCAAGAACCAGCCTTCCGCGGCAGCCGCCAAACTCGCGGAACTGGGGCTGTCCGACTACTTCCTCTTCCCGCAGATCTCCTGGGAAGCCAAATCCCGGCTGCTGGAACGGATCGCCGAGCAGCTCAACATCGGCCCCGACACCCTGCTGTTCGTCGACGACTCGCCCTTCGAACGGGCCGAGGTCGCCGACCGGCTGCCCGCCGTCCGCAGCGCCGACCCGGCCGACCTGGCCGCCCTGCTCGACCGCGCCGACCTGCCGCCGAAGGCGGCGAGCGCCGACGCCACGCTGCGGCGCACCCGCTACCGCGACGAAGCGCGACGCCAGGCCTACGAGGAGGACTTCACCGGGCCGCGCAAGGAATTCCTGCGCTCCCTGGACATGCGGCTGACGGTCCGCGACGCGAACCCCGACGACCTCGACCGCGCCGCCGAACTGACGGAACGCACCCACCAGCTCAACACCACGGGACTGACCTTCTCCAAGGCACAACTGCGCCAGCTCATGTCCCAGCGGGAACACACCGTGCTGGTCGCCTCGCTCCGGGACCGCTTCGGCGCGTACGGCACCATCGGGCTGGTGCTGCTGACCCGGCAGGCGGGGGAGTGGCGCATCCGGCTGTTCCTGATGTCCTGCCGGGTGATGGGCCGCGACATCGGCGGCGCCGTGCTCGCGCACCTGGCGGCCGCGGCGGACCGCCAGGGCGTCCGGCTCACCGCCGACTTCCGCCACACCGACGTCAACCGGCCCATGTACCTGCTCTACCGGCTGTCGGGGTTCGCCGCCGAGGAACGCGCCGGCCGGACGCTCCGCCTCCGCCTCGGCCCGAAGGCGAGCCGGTGCGTCCCCGACCACGTGACGCTCGAAGACCCCTGATACCGGCACCGCCCCGCAGCCACCCATCACGCGCACGGCAGAGGAGCAACGGACATGGAAGCCTTCACCGACCGCTGGGCCGACCACTTCTCCAAGCTTTACGCCGACCTCCCCCTGGGAGAGATCTCCTGGTTCACCGCGTCGGTCAGCCCCGTGCTCACCGAACTCGTCATCGACGGGACGCTGCGGCCCGGACAGCGGGTCGTCGACCTCGGCTGCGGAGCCGGGGTGCACGCCGCCTTCCTGGCCCGGCACGGAATGGACGTCATCGGCGTCGACCGCTCCGCGGTGGCCTTGGAGGCCGCCCGCCGGCTCATGGACCTCTTCGGCGTGCGCGTCACTCTGGTCGAGGCGGACATCCTCGCGACGACCCTGCCCGACGGCGAGGCCGATGCCGTGCACGACTCGTTCATCTACCACAACATCCGCCCCGAGGCCCGGCAGGCGTACGTTCGCGAGGCCGCCCGCGTCCTGCGGCCCGGGGGGCGGTTCGTCCTCGTGGGCTTCTCCGACCGCATGACCCCCGGCAGCGGCCCCCTGCGGCTGACCTCCGACGACGTGCTCGACGCCGTCACGCCGTACTTCGAGGTCGAGGAGTTCCGGAGGTTCCGCAACCTCCCGACCCGCGCCCGCCCCGACCAATGGCACTGGTTCGGCCACTTCCGCAAGCGGACCGTGCCCCGCACGGGATGAGGCGCGCCATGCGCGGAACACCGCCGGGCGCACTTCGGCACCCGCACGTCTGGCTGGTGGACCTCGCGGAACTCGCCGCCGGGCGAGCCTCCGCGCGGGCCGCCGCACACCTGGCGCTGCGCGCGCTCGCCGCCCACCACCTGGGCTGTCGGCCGGCCGACGTGCCGCTCGTACGCCACTGCCCCCGCTGCGGAACCGCCGATCACGGCAGGCTCGTTCTCACGGGCCCGGCGTCGGTGCACCTGAGCCTGTCGCACTCCGCGGACCTGGCCGCGATCGCGCTGTGCGGCGGCCCCGCCGGCGTGGACGTCGAGCGCGTACGGCCGGACGTCGACTGGCAACGGCTCGCGAAGCGCGTTCTCGCTCCCCGGGAGGCGCCCCCGCGAGGGTGCGAGCGGAACTGGTTCGAGCTGTGGACCGCCAAGGAGGCGGTGCTCAAACTCGTGGGGCGGGGCTTCGCCCAGCCCCTCAGCGGCATCACCCTCACCGCCCCCGACGCGGCGGGGTGGTCGCGGGCCGGCATGGCCCCCCGCACCGGCACGGCCGAAGACGTCGGCTGGGTGCGGAGACTGTCCGCGCCCGCCGGGTTCGCCGCCGCTCTCGCGGTCGCGCGCCGCGCGCCGCCGCCTGTGGTGCGTGGGCTGCGGCCCGCCTCGTCGGACGAGATCACGCGCTGGGCCGACGAGCCCGGCCGCCTTGCGGCAGCTACCGCGGACCTTCCCCAGGAGCGGGACATCCCCCAGGAGAGCGCATGAGCGAACAGCGTTTCAAAGACCGAACGGTACTGATCACCGGCGGCGGGCGCGGCATCGGGCGAGTGCTGGCGCTGGCCTTCGGCGCGGAGGGCGCCCGCGTCGCCCTCGCGGCCCGGACCGCGGAGCAACTCCACGCCGTCGCCGCGGAAGCCGAACGGGCGGGCGCCGCCGCGCTCCCGCTCGTCTGCGACGTCCGGCACGAGGACCAGGTGGCCGACGCCGTCGCCCGCGTCGAGGAGGCGTACGGCCCCGTCGACGTGCTCGTCAACTGCGCCGGGGCCTTCGACATGGGACCGACGGAGAAGTTCCCCGCCGAGCGGGCGCGGGACCTGTTCGAGACCAATGTGACCGGCACCCTGCTGGTCTCCCAGCGGGTGGCGCCGGGCATGCTCGAACGCGCCCGGGGGAAGATCGTCAACTTCGCCTCCCTGCTGTCGTTCACGGCCTTCCCCGGCCGCGCCGCCTACGCCGCCAGCAAGGGCGGCGTGCTCCAGCTCACGAGGGCCCTCGCCCTGGACTGGGCGGGGCGCGGCATCAACGTCAACGCGGTGGCGCCGGGCATGATCCGGATCGAGACCCCGCACCCCGCGGTCGCGGCGGGCACGCTGCGCCGCGACGACATCGCCGCGCGCATCCCCGCCGGGCGGCCGGGCACCCCGCAGGACGTGGCCGGCGCCGTCCTGTTCCTCAGCTCGGACGCGGCCGACTACATCCACGGCCAGACCCTGGCAGTCGACGGGGGATGGCTGGTCAACGGCTATGTGTGAACCCGAGAGCAGGGCCCGCGCCAACGGCCCGGCGGCGACCGCGGCCGAGCCGGTCGGGGTGCTGGTGCCCGACGGACGAGGGGTGCGCGCGGTCGGGGCCGCCCCCGGGCTCGTACCCCTGCGCTACGCCCTCGACGGGCCGCTGCCCCCGGCCGCCACCGCCGCCCGCGTGCTCGTGCCCGGCCGCGGCCCGGTCGAGCGCCACCTGGACCTGGTGCGCGCCCTGCCCGGCCTGCGCCTCGTACAACTGCTCCACTCGGGGACCGAACAGTGGGCCGGACGGCTCCCGGCCGGCCTGCTGCTGTCGAACGCGCGAGGCGCGCACGGCCCCTGCACGGCGGAATGGGCGCTGGCGGCTCTGCTCGCGGTGGTACGGGAGTTCCCCGAGGCGTTCGCGTCACAGACCCGCGGTACGTGGCGGCCGTTCGCCGCGGAGACTCTGGAGGGCAAGCGCGTACTGATCGTCGGCGCCGGCAGCATCGGGGCCGCCCTCCGGGTCCGGCTGGAGGCCTGCGGCGCCGGATGCACCATGGTGGCTCGCCGGGCCAGACCCGGCGTGCACGGCCGCGACGAACTGTGCGGACTCCTCCCGCACCACGACGCCGTGGTGCTCGCGGCACCGCTGACGGCGGAGAGCCGCGGCATGGCCGACGCGGAGTTCCTCGCCCTGATGCCGGACCGGGCGGTGCTGGTCAACGCCGGCCGCGGGGCCCTGGTCGACACCGGAGCCCTCCTCGCCGAACTCGGCCGCGGGCGGCTGCGCGCGGCCCTGGATGTCACCGACCCGGAGCCGCTGCCCGACGGCCACCCCCTCTGGTCCGCCCCCGGCGTCCTGATCAGTCCCCATATCGGCGGTGGCGCGGGGGACTCCGAGGAGCGCGCGTGGACCGTCGCGGTCGACCAGATCAGCCGGTTCGCCCGCGGCCTGCGACCGCCCAACGCCGTCCCGTCCCCCACCTGACCCCGAACCGCTCGACAGGAGAAGCCGACATGCCCCAGCGGTCCCATGCTCCCTTCCTCCACGCCATCGTCGGCTGCGGCCGGGTGGCGCCGAACCACGTCGACGGCTTCCGGGCCCTGGCAGAGCCCTGGGAGGTGGGCTGGGCCTGCGACCGGGAACCCGCGAGGGCGCGGGAATTCGCCGCCGCACACGGCATCGCCGCCGCCACCGCGTCCGCCGCCGAGGTGTTCGCCGACCCGGCCGTCACCAGTGTCTCCCTCACCGTCGACCACGCCCAGCACGCGCCGCTCGCGGAGCAGGCGCTGACCGCGGGCAAGCACGTACTGGTCGAGAAGCCGCTCGCGCTGTCCGTCGCCGACGGGGAGCGGCTGGTGCGGCTGGCCGCGGACCGCGGCCGGGTGCTGTCCGTGGTCTCGCAGCACCTGTACGACCCGCTGGTGCGCGCCGTGCACCGCTGGGTGAAGGACGGGGTGCTCGGGCGGCTGCTGCACTGCCGCGTCTCGCTGGAGTCGAGCAGGGAGGAGCCGTACTACGCGGACAGCTACTGGCGCGGCACCTGGGCGGGCGAGGGCGGCTCGGCGGTGATCAACCAGGGCTACCACTGCCTGGACGTGGCGCGCACGCTCTGCGGAGAGCTGCGGGTGGTGGCCTCGGTGGCGCGCTGCGGAGAGCTGTTCGCCACGATGGAGACCGAGGACACCCTCAGCGCGCTGCTGGCCGCGGGGGAGGTCCCCGTGGCCTTCAGCGTGACCGTCGGCTCCACCGTCACCTGGCGGTCGCGGATCGAACTCATCGGCTCGGCCGGGACCGTGGAGTTCGACATCGACCACCCCGCGAGCCTCCACCGGGCCACCGGCAGCGCCGAACTGGAGCGGCTGGCCGCGGTGGAGCGGGCGAGGGCGGCGGAGGAGGAGCCGCCGGGCATCGACTACTACGGCGTCTCGCACCGGCGGCAGATCGCCGACTTCGCGCAATCCGTACAGCGCGGCGAGCCCATGACGGCCTCGACCGGGAACGGGCTGCGGATGGCGGCCCTGATCACCGACCTCTACGCCGCCGCCGGACTCGATCGCGCGCAGCGGCGGGAGGCGTGAGGTGGGGCCGACGGCGGGACTTGAGACAGAACTTGAGACAGAACTTGAGACGGGAAGCGTCGTGGCGGCCGCAGGCGTACCGCACACGCCGGCCTTCCCGGAGCTGGCGAACCGGCCGGAGGGCACGGACATCCGCGAGCGCTACGCGGCCGTCGCCCACGTGCTCGACGCCGCGCGCCCGGACGTTCTGTGCGTGTTCACCAGCGACCACATCAACACCTTCTTCCTCGACAACTGGCCGAACCTCGCCGTGATCGCGGCCGACGAGGTGAGCGGCCCCCTCGACGAGGTGCCGGGCGTGGCGCGCACCCGAATCCCCGTCCACGCGGACCTGGCCGCCCACCTCTACGAGACCTGCGTGCGCCGCGACTTCGACCCCGCGCTCGTACTGGACGCCGCCGTCGACCACAGCGTGGTCGTGCCCCTGCACTTCCTCAACGCGAACAGGCCGCTGCCGATCGTCCCCATACACGTCAACGGCATGATCGCGCCGCTGCCCGGGCCCCGGCGCTGCCTGCAGCTCGGCGCCGCGGTCGCGGACGGCATCCGCACGTTCTCCCCCCGCCTGCGGGTCGCGGTGGTGGCCAGCGGCAGCTTCTCCCTGGAGGTCGGCGGTCCGGCCGTACACGCCGGGGCGACCTACGGAGTCCCCCGGCCCGACTGGGCCGCGCGCGTGCTGAGCCATCTGCGGTACGGGCGGCACGCGGCGCTGGCGGCGGAGACCACACCACGGCTGCTCGCCGAGGCCGGGACCGTGGCGGGCGAACTGCTGAGCTGGCTGGGCATGCTGGGCGCGGCCGAGGGCCTGAAACTCGCCCACCTCGACTACCGCGAAGGGGAGGGGCATGGCTTCGTCGCCTGGCGCGAGTGACATCCGCGGCCTGCGCGCCGCGTACACCGTCAACCGGCTCTGCCACCGACTGCACCGGGACCCCGATCTCGTGCGACGGCTCCGAGAGGGCCCCGAACGCGCCCTCGCCGACTGGCCGCTCACCGCCGAGGACCGGCGCCTGCTGCTGACCGGCGACATCGCCGCCCTGTACGGGCGCGGTGCGCACCCGGTCCTGCTGGTGCGGATCGCGGCGCTGTCTTTGTTCGGCGTCACCGCCGACGACTACAGTCGCCGAATCCGGACCGCCGGCCGCCGTGGGGGCGCGCCGAGGGCCCCGACGGACGCCTGAGGCGGGGCGGGAGAGAGGGACGGGAGCGCCCATGGTGCCGGAACTGCTGCGGACGAACCGGAACTTCAGGCTCTACTTCATCGGTCGCAGCATCACAGCACTGACCCTTGCCATCGGACCCGTCGTCCTGCCCTTCGCCGTCCTCGCCGCCCACGGCTCCGCGACCTCCGTCGCCACGGTGCTCACCGCGCAGGAAGCGCCGATCATCGTGCTCGTGCTGATCGGCGGCGTACTGGGCGACCGGTACGAGCGCATGACCATCCTCGCCGGAGCCAACACCCTCTCGTCCGTCGCGCAGTTCATCATGGCCGCGCTGCTGCTGACCCACACGGCCGAAGTGCCGACGCTCCTCGCCGCCGCCCTGCTCAGCGGCCTCGCCGCGGCCGTGGCCCTGCCGGCCGGCGCGGGCTTCGTCTCCTACCTCGTCGAACCGCCCGACGTCGCACAGGCCCAAGCGCTGCTCTCGGCGTCCCGCACCGCCGTGATGGTCGGCGGCGCGGCCCTGGGCGGCGTCATGGTCAGCTTCGTCGGGCCCGGAGTCGCCTTGCTGCTGAACGGCGTCTTCTTCATCAGCAGCACGGTCCCCCTGCTCCTCATCAAGCCGGTCGAGACGGACCCGCCCCCCTCCGTGTCGCTCGTGCGGTCCCTAGGGGAGGGCTGGCGCGAGTTCTGGGGAAAGCGCTGGATCGCCGTCACGGTGGGACAGACCCTCTCCTATACCACCTGCATGGTCGCGGGCTTCCAGATCCTCGCCCCCACGATCGCCTCGGAGCGCTTCAACGGGGCTGCGGGGCTGGGCCTCTTGATGTCCGCACGCGCCCTGGGCGGCCTGCTCGGTGCGACCGGTGCGGTAGGGCTCCGGCCGAGACGCCCGCTGTTCCTCGGGCAGTTGTGCCTGCTCGCCCAGGGGGCGATCCTCGCCATGATGGGGCTGTCCCTGCCGTACCCGCTGCTCATCGGCGCGATAATCCTCGACGGGGCCGCGGCCGAGTACTTCATGACCGTGTGGCACATCAGCGTGCAACTCCGGGTGAGCCGCGGGCTGCTCTCGCGGATGAACTCCTACTTCACGCTCATCCAGTACTGCAGCACGCCGCTGGCCGCCGCCCTGATGATCCCGCTGTCGGGCCACCTGTCGGCGTCCTCGACATTCCTGCTGCTCGCGGGCGTCACGCTGGGCGCCACGACACTGATCACCAGCCTGCCCCCGGTACGCGGCCTGGGCCCCGTACCGGCGGCGGAACGTGCTGGACGCACGTGAGTCAGGGGCGGACGGGCCGGCGGGCCAGCCAGTCGTCGATGGCCGAGGCGGTGGTCGCGGCGTGGGCGTCGAGCAGGGTCAGATGGGTGCCGGGTACGTCGACGGCGTCGTGGGCGGAGGGCCAGTGGGCCTGCCAGTGGTCGCCCGGGCGGGAGGGGGCGCCCAGGCGTTCGGTGGCGCGCAGGAGCAGGGTCGGGATGTCGCCGAGGTCGGTCGGCGCCCAGTCGTCGAACAGGTGCAAGTGGTGTGCCATCGCGGTCAGTTCGGCGCCGCGGAGCGGTTGTGCCGCGGTCCACTCGGCGTAGGCGTCGCCGAGCAGGCCGGTCTGGATCTCGGCCAGGCCGGTGCTGCCGGGCAGGTGGCTGTCCAGCAGGACGAGCGACCGCGGCGCGGTGTCCAGGTCCTTGAGGCGGGCGGCCGCCGCGTGGGCGATCCAGCCGCCGGAGGAGTATCCGACGAGGACGTAGGGGCCCCTCACGTGGGCGAGCACCGTCTCGGCGACCGCGGCCACCAGGTCGGTCCGGGTCGGGGGAAGGGGCTCGTGGTCCGCGTAGCCCGTCAGCGGCAGTACGACCATGTTGTGCGCCGTGCGCAGCGCGTCGGCCAGCCGGGCGTACTGGTAGACGTTGGAGGGCGCGACCACGGAGGGGACGCAGACCAGGGTCGGGCCCGCGAACCCCTGGGAGAAGCTGACGGGTTCCCGCGCCTTCGGCGCTCCGGCGCCTACGCGCAGCCGGGCGGCGACGGCCAGCAGCTCCAGCCCGTCCTCGACCTGGTGCTGCGCGCAGGCCCGAGCGAAGAGGGCCGGCAGCGGGTCGGCCGTCGGCGGTGCCGCCCGGTCCGCGTCCCCCGGCGTCGGGCGCGTCGGGGGTGTTTCGAGGTCTTCGAGCGCGGCGAAGCGGTCGGCCAGGTGAGCGGCGACCGCGTGCGGCGTCGGCGAGTCGAGGACCAGGGTGCGGGGCAGCTCCAAGCCGGTGGCGGCCCTCAGGCGCTCGGTGAGCCAGGCCGCGGTCAGCGAGTCGAAGCCCAGCTCGGCGAAGCCCCGCTGGGGGTCCACGTCGTCGAGCGCGTCGTAGCCCATCAGCCGCGCCACATGGCCGCGGACTTCGGCGAGCAGGATCTCCGGCCACTCCTCGCGCGGGCGATCGGCCAGCTCGCCACGTACGGAAGGGACCTCGGCGACCGCCTCGGCCGTCACCGCGTCCGGCAGCGGGGCGCCCGTCCCGCCGACGACACCCTGGTCGGCCAGCAGGCTCGCCCCCGGCGGCAGATGATCGACCAGCCAGTAGCGGCGGCGCTGGAAGGCGTACGTGGGCAGGTCGAGCTGGGCGGCGCCGGTGCCCGCGTAGACCGCGCGCCAGTCGACCGGCACACCGCGGACGTGCAGGGCGGCCGCCGCGTCCAGCAGCGCGGCCGGCTCGGCCCGGCCCTGCCGCAGGGTCGGCACGAAGGCCCGCTCCGGTGCGCCCGGGCCGGCCGGCGGCAGGCAGTCCCGGCCGAGGGCGGCGAGGACCCCGCCCGGCCCGAGCTCCAGGTAGGTGGTGACACCGGCCTCGCCCAGACGCACGACTCCGTCGTGGAACCGCACCGCCGCACGGGCCTGGGCGACCCAGTAGTCCGCCGAACGCATCCGCTCGCCCCGGTCCGCGGCGCCCGGAGCGAGCGGCACGATGGGGATGCGCGGCGCGGCGTACGAGAGGTGCGCGATCGCCGAGCGGAAGTCGGCCAGGATCGGGTCGATCCGCGGCGAGTGGAAGGCGTGGCTCACCCGCAGTTCGCGCGGGTGAAGGCCCTTGTCGGCGAGTTGTGCCACGAGAGTGCCGAGCGCCTGCGCGTCGCCGGAGAGCACCACCGAGGCGGGGCCGTTCACCGCGGCGACCGACACGAGGCCGGTGAACTGATCCAGCGTCGGCAGAACGTCTTCTTCCGCCGCGCGCACGGCGACCATCGCACCGCCGGGGGGCATGCCCTGCATGAGCCGCGCCCGGGCGGCGACCAGCGCGCAGGCGTCGGCGAGCGACAGTATCCCGGCCACGTGCGCGGCGGTGACCTCGCCGATGGAGTGTCCCGCGACGAAGTCCGGGCGGACCCCCCACGACTCGACGAGCCGGAACAGAGCGGTCTCGACGGCGAAGAGCGCCGGTTGGGCGAATCCGGTGCGGTCGAGCAGGCCCCGCGGATCGTCCTCGGCGAACGTCAGGTCACGCAGTGAACGGCCCAGCGGACCGTCCAGGTGCGCGCAGACGGCGTCGAACGCCTCGGCGAAGACAGGGTGCTCCGCGTACAACGCGCGGCCCATGCCCGGCCGCTGCGCCCCCTGGCCGGTGAACAGGAAGGCCAGCCGGCCGTGCGCGGTGGCGCCCGTCGTGACCGCGGCGTGCGGTGTGCCCTCGGCGAGCGCGTCGAGCCCGCTGAGCAGGCCGTCCCGGTCGGCGGCCACGACGACGCCGCGGTGGTCCAGGGCGGCGCGCGTGGTGGCCAGCGAGTATCCGACGTCGGTGGGGTCGGCCGGCTCGGCACGGTCCGTCAGGAAGCCGGCCAGCCGCGCGGCCTGGGCGCGCAGCGCGGCCGCGGTGCGGCCGGAGACCGGCCAGGGAACGGCGGTGAGCGTACGGCGCGCGACGCCGTCGCCCTCCCGTCCGGTGGCGTCGTCCTCGGGCGCGGCTTCCAGAACGACGTGCGCGTTGGTGCCGCCGATGCCGAAGGCGGAGACCGCCGCCCGCCGCGGCCGGTCTTCCGTGTCCGGCCACGGCCGCGGCTCCCGCAGGAGCTCCACGTCGCCGGCCGTCCAGTCGACCTCGGCGGACGGCGGGTCGGCGTGCAGCGTCGGCGCCAGCACGCCGTGCCGAAGCGACATCACCGTCTTGATCAGTCCTCCCACTCCGGCGGCGGACTGGCTGTGGCCCAGGTTGGACTTGAGCGACCCCAGGTACAGCGGACGACCGGGCCGCCTGTCCCGCCCGTATGTGGCCAGCAGCGCCTGGGCCTCGATCGGGTCGCCCAGCGTCGTGCCCGTGCCGTGCGCCTCGACGGCGTCGACATCGGAGGAGGTGAGCCCGGCGGCGGCCAGCGCACGCCGGATCACCCGCTGCTGGGACGGGCCGCTCGGCGCGGTCAGCCCGTTCGACGCCCCGTCCTGGTTGATCGCCGAGCCGCGCACCACCGCCAGCACCGGATGCCCGTTGCGCTGGGCGTCGGACAGCCGCTCCACGACGACCATGCCGACGCCCTCGGCCCAGGACGTACCGTCCGCGGCATCGCCGAAGGACTTGCACCGGCCGTCCGGAGCGAGCCCGCGCTGGGTGCTGAACTCGACGAACGAGCCCGGCGTGACCAGCACGGAGACGCCGCCGACCAGGGCGAGCGAGCAGTCTTCGGCGCGCAGCGCGCCCGCCGCGAGGTGCAAGGCGGTGAGCGACGAGGAACAACCGGTGTCGACGGTCACCGCCGGCCCCTCCAGCCCCAGGAGATAGGAGATCCTGCCGGAGATGATGGCTCCCGCCAGGCCGCCGAGCAGCAGCCCTTCGAACCCGGTCGGGTAGCGCGCCAGCAGGGCCGCGTAGTCGGTCACGCTCGGGCCCACGAACACCCCGGTCCCGCTGCCGCGCAGCGCGTGCGGATCGATCCGGGCCCTTTCGAGGGCCTGCCACGATGTCTCCAGCAGCAGTCGCTGCTGCGGGTCCATGGCGGTGGCCTCACGGGGCGAGATGCCCCAGAACCGCGCGTCGAAGTCCGCGACATCGGTCAGGAAGCCGCCCTGCTGGGTGTAGCTGGTGCCCGGGCGCCCCGGGTCGGGGTCGTAGAGCGAGTCGAGATCCCAGCCCCGGTCGCGGGGGAACGGGGTGATCGCGTCCCGCCCGGTGACCGCCAGCTCCCACAGATCCTCGGGAGAGCGCACGCCGCCCGGATAGCGGCACGCCATGCCGACGATCGCGATCGGCTCGCCGACCCGCCGCTCCAGTTCCTCCGACCGCTTGCGGGCCCGTACCAGGTCCGCCGTGACCAGGTTCAGGTAGCGCCGCAGTTTGTTCTCGTTGTCGTCCATCTGCTCCTCGACCTCTCAGCCGACGCCGCGGCGAGTTCCCCGCGGGTACACGGATCACTGGTCCTGACGGCCGAGTTGCGTATTGATGAAGTCGAACAGCTCGTCGTCGGAGGCCGCCGTCAGCGTCGCCACGTCGCCCACGTCGCCCACGTCGCCCTCAGTGCCCTCGGCGTCCGCGCCCCGCGCCGGGCCGGAGAGCCGGCCGAGCAGTTCCCGCGCCCGGCCGACGAGGACATCGCGCACTTCCGTGTCCTCGGTCGGCATCGCCGAGAGCGACGCCTCCAGCCGGTCGAACTCGGCCAGCGCCGCGTCCGTCGGCGACGGCACCCTGGCGGCCACCTCGGAGCGCAGGAACGCGGCCAGGCTCGTCGGACTCGGGTAGTCGAAGACCAGCGTCACCGGCAGCCGCAACCCGGTCGCCGCGTTGAGCCGGTTGCGCAGTTGGACGGCGGTCATCGAGTCGAAGCCCACATCCTTGAAGGCCCGCTTGCGATCGACCTGCTCAGCGGAGTCGTGGCCGAGCACGGCCGCGACATGCGAGCAGACCAGATCGAGCACGGCCGGCTCCCGGTCCTCCTCGGGCAGCGCGGTGAGCTTCTCGATCAGGGCCGCGCCGCGCTCGACCGAGGGCTGGGGCTCCGCCGCCGGCAACTGGCGGACATCCGGCAGGTCCGCCAGCAGCGGGCTGGGCCGCAGCGAGGCGAAGCGGGAATGGAACCGGGGCCATTCGACCCGCGCCACGACCGGGCAGGGCTCGCCCTCGGCGACGATACGGTCCAGGGACGCCAGCCCGGCGTCCACCGGCAGCAGGGGCAGACCTCCGCGGCGCAGCGAGTCGGCCAGCTCCCCGTCCTCGGCCAGCATTCCGGCCTCCCACGGGCCCCACGCCACCGAGATGGTGCGGCCGCCGCGGTCGTGCCGCTCCCGGGCCAGGGCATCGAGGTACGCGTTGGCGGCCGAGTACGCGGACTGGTTGCCGACGCCCCAGGTCGCCGAGATGGAGCCGAACAGCAGCACCGTCCGGACGCTGTCGTGGTCGAGGAGTGCGTCGAGGTGCGCGGCGCCGAGCACCTTGGCGGCCAGGATGTCGCCGAACTCGGTCAATGTCGTGTCGGCGATCGGCCCGCCGTCGAGGCTGCCCGCGGCATGCACGACCGCCGTCAGCGGGTGCTCGGCGGGAATGGAGGCCAGCAGTTCGGCCACCGCGGACCGGTCCGCGACATCGCAGGCCACCACCGAGACCGGGACGCCCTTGGCGGCCAGTTCCTCGACCAGGCCCTGGGCCCCGGGCGCGTCCGGGCCGCCGCGGCTGGCGAGCACCAGATGTTCGGCGCCGCGGTCGGCCAGCCGGCGGGCCACTTCGGTGCCGAGGCCACCCGTGCCGCCCGTCACGAGCACGGTGCCGCCCGGCCGCCACTCGGGCGGCTCCTGCTCGGGCGCAGCCGCCCTGACCAGACGGCGGGCCAGGACGGCCTCGGACCGTACGGCGACCTCGTTCTCGCCGCCGCCCGCGAGCACACCGGCCAGTCCGGCGGCCGCGCCGTCGTCCACCGTCTCCGGCAGATCGACCAGGCCGCCCCAGAGCCGCGGGTGTTCGAGGCCGGCGACCCGCCCGTAACCCCAGACCAGCGCCTGGGCGGGCGAGCCGATGCGGTCCTGGGGGCCGGCCGCCACCGCGCCCCGGGTCACCGCCCAGACCGGCGCGTCGAGCCCGGCGTCGAGCAGGGCCTGGGTGAGGACGACCGTGCCCGCGAGCCCCCGCGGCAGCGCCGCGGAGTGCTCGCACGGGGTCTCGTCCTCGGCCAGCAGCGACACCACCCCGGCCGGGCTCGTGCCGTCCGCCGCGAGCTCGCGGAGCCGCTGCGCCAGCGCCGCCCGGTCGAGGTCCCCGCACGGTACGGCCCAGGTCACCAGGGAGGGCACGTGGGCGGCGAGGCGGCGCACGGTCTCCGAGGCCCAGCCGTCGGCCGGCCGCCCCTCGGCGACCACCGCCAGCCAGGTGCCGCCGATCGGCGCGTGTGTGCCGCCGGTCAGCGCACGCCATTCGACGCGGTAGTGCTCGCCGTCGGCGTTCGTACCGGCCGCGCTGTCCACGGCGCTCCGCAACCGCGCCCGGCTGACCGGCCTCGCGACGATGGAGTCGAACGAGGCGACGGGCTCGCCCGCGCCGTCGGTGAGCAGCATCGTGGAGGAGCCGGGGCCGTTGCGCCGGAAGGCGACGCGCAGCGAGCTCGCGCCCCGGGTGTGCACGGTGATGCCGTTCCAGGAGAACGGCATAACCGCCTCGCTCTCGCTGTCGATCAGCCCGGCGACCGGCACCTGGAGGGCGGCGTCCAGCAGCGCCGGGTGCAGGCCGTACCGCCCCGCCTCGGCGCGGACCGTGCTCGGCAGCGCGACCTCGCCGTACACGTCGTCGCCGTCCCGCCACAGCGCGCGGATACCGGTGAACGCGGGCCCGTAGGCGTAACCGCGCTCGGCGAGCCGGGCGTAGATGTCGGTCACATCGACCGCCTCCGCGCCGGCCGGCGGCCAGACCGCCGGATTCCCCGGCGCCGGGCCGCTGCCGACCGGGGCGAGCGTGCCCTCCGCGTGCAGGATCCACCCGCCGCCCGCGCCCGACTCGGTACGCCGCGAATGCACCGTGACCGAACGCCGACCGGTGGAGTCGGCGGCGCCGACCGCGACCTGCACCGCCACGCCCGACGTCTCCGAGAGCACCAACGGCGCCTGGAACGCCAGCTCTTCCAGGCGGGCGCAGCCGACGTGCCGCCCGGCGTGGGTGACCAGTTCGACGAAGGCGGCTCCGGGCAGCAGGAGGGTGCCGAGCACGACGTGATCGGCCAGCCACGGGTGGGTCGCCAGCGACCACCGGCCGGTGAAGAGCACCTGGTCCTCGCCGGCGCGCTCCACGGCGGCGCCCAGCAGGGGGTGGTCGGCGGACGCCAGCCCCAAGTCGGCGGCGCTCGCGGTCACCGCGCCGGCGGGCTCGACCCACAGCCGGCGGTGCTGGAACGCGTAAGTGGGCAGCTCGACGCGGCCTCCGGCGGGGAACACCGCCCCCCAGCGCACCGCCGCGCCGTGCACGTAGGCCGTGGCCAGCGAGCGGGTGAACTCGACGGCACCGCCGTCCCGCCGCAACGACCACGACGCGGCGGCCTCGGCGCCGCGGGCCTCGGCGACCGCCTCGACCGCGTCGACGAGCGCCGGGTGCGCGCTGAGCTCCACGAACAGGCTGTGCCCGTCGTCCACCAGAGCCTCGACGGCCGCGCTGAACCGCACCGTCTCCCGCAGATTGCGGTACCAGTAGTCGGCGTCCAGTTCGGTGCCGTCGACCCGCCCGCCGGTGACCGTGGAGTAGAACGGCACTTCCGCCTCGGCGGGCGCGATGTCGGCCAGCGCGGCGACGAGTTCGGCGCGCAGCTCCTCCACGCCGGGCGAGTGCGACGCGTAGTCGACCAGGAGCGTGCGCACCGGGACCTCCTCGGCCGCGAGCGCCGCGCACAGGCCCCGCAGCTCGTCGGCGGCGCCGGAGACGACCACCGACCGCGGCCCGTTGACCGCGGCGATGCCGAGCCCCGGGTAGTCGGCGAGCCGTTCCCGGACCCGGGCGGCCGGCAGGCCGACCCACCCCATCCCGCCGCGCTCGCTCAGACCGGCGATCAGGCGCGAGCGCAACCCGGCGATACGGGCGCCGTCGGCCGGCGTGAGGACACCGGCCACCACGGCCGCCGCGATCTCGCCCTGGGAGTGACCGACCACCGCCGCCGGCTCGACCCCGAGCGACCGCCACAGCCGGGCCAAGGACACCATCACCGCGAACAGCGCGGGCTGCACCGCGTCCACCCGGTCCAGGCCCGGCGCGCCCGGAGCGCCGCCGAGCACGTCCGCCAGGGTGGCGCCGTCCCAGTCGACGTACGGGGCCAGCGCCGCGTCGCACTCGGCCATGGCCGCGGCGAACAGCGGGCTGGTGCGCCACAGGTCGAGGGCCATGCCAGGCCACTGCCCGCCCTGGCCCGCGAAGACGAAGACCGGCCGCCTCGCTCCACCGCCGTCGCCCAGCACGACGTCCGCGTTGGCGTCCGCCGTGCCGTCGGCGATCGCCTTGAGCGCCGCGGTCAGCGTGTCCAGGTTCTCGGCGAGCACCACGGCCCGGTGCTCCAAGGCGGCCCGGCCGCCGAGCGAGCGGCCGAGCGCGTCGAGGTCCACCTCCGGGTGCCCGGCGAGGTGGGCGCCGAGCCGGGCCGCCTGGCCGCGCAGCGCCGCCGCGCCGCGTGCCGAGAGGACGAACGGCTTGACGGACTGCGCGAGCACCCGGTCGGGCGCGGGCGCGACCGGCGGCTCGGCGGGCTCCGGCGCCTGCTCCAGCACCACGTGCACGTTGGTGCCGCTGATGCCGAACGCGGAGACGGCGCCGAGCCGGGGCCGGTCGCGCTCCGGCCACCGCCGGGCCGAGGTCAGCAGCCGCACGCCGCCGGCCGACCAGTCCACGTGCGGGGTGGGCTCGTCGGCGTGCAAGGTCCGCGGCAGTACGCCGTGGCGCAGCGCCTGGACCATCTTGATGACCCCGGCCACACCGGCGGCCGCCTGCGCGTGGCCCAGGTTCGACTTCAGCGAGCCGAGCCAGAGCGGGCTCTCCTCGGCGTGCTCGCGCCCGTACGTCGCCAGCAGCGCCTGCACCTCGATGGGGTCGCCGAGCCTGGTGCCGGTGCCGTGTCCCTCCACGACGTCCACATCGGCGGCGGAGACACCGGCGTTGGCCAGCGCCTCCCGGATCACCCGCTGCTGCGAGCGGCCGTTGGGCGCGGTCAGCCCGTTGGAGGCGCCGTCCTGGTTGACCGCGGAGCCCTTCACCACCGCGAGGACCTGGTGGCCGTTGCGGCGGGCGTCCGACAAGCGCTCCAGTACGAGCAGTCCGACGCCCTCGGCCCAGCCGGTGCCGTCCGCGTCCGCGCCGAACGCCTTGCAGCGGCCGTCCGCGGAGAGCCCGCCCTGCAGCGCGAACTCCTGGAACACCACCGGCGTGGACATCACGGCCGCGCCGCCGGCCAGCGCGAGGTCGGACTCGCCGGCCCGCAGCGCCTGGGCCGCCATGTGCACCGTGGTCAGCGAGGACGAACAGGCGGTGTCGACCGTCAACGCCGGGCCCTCAAGGCCGAATTCGTAGGCGATGCGGCCCGAGGCCACGCTGGCCGCCGTACCGGTCAGCAGGTGGCCGTCGAGGCCGCGCGATTCGCGGGCGAGCAAGTTCCCGTAGTCATGGGCGCTGAGGCCGACGAACACGCCGGTCCTCGTACCGCGCAGCGCCAGCGGGTCGATACCGGCACGCTCGAACGCCTCCCACGCCGATTCGAGCAGCAGACGCTGCTGCGGGTCCATCGCGGTGGCCTCACGGGGCGAGATGCCGAAGAACTCGGGGTCGAACTCGGTCGCGCCGGACAGGAAGCCCGCCGCCCGCGCGTTGGTCGTGCCCGGGCGGCCGGGCTCGGGGTCGAACAGCTCGGCCAGATTCCAGCCGCGGTCGGCCGGGAACTCCGTGGCGGCGTCCCGGCCCTCCTCGACCATCGCCCACAGCGCCTCCGGTGAGTCGGCCCCGCCGCCGTAGCGGCAGGCCATGCCGACGACGGCGATCGCGTCGTCGCCGGTGTCCGCCGTGGCGATCGCGGGTGCCGTCGGCGCGGCGGAGCCGGTGCCGATCACCTCGCCGAGCACGTACGCGCTCAGCGAGGTGAGGTCCGGATAGTCGAAGACCACCGTCGCCGGCAGCCGCAGGCCGGTGAACGCGGTGATCCGGTTGCGCAGCTCCACGGAGGCCAGCGAATCGAAGCCGATGTCCTTGAAGGTCCGGTCCGGCGACAGACTCGACGCCGACGTGTGCCCGAGCACGGCCGCGGTCTCGGCGGCGACGGCGTCCAGCACGATCTGCTGCCGGGCCGCCGCCGGCCGGGCGAGCAGCCGGCGGATCCACGAGCCGGCGTCGCCGCCGCTCGCGACGGCGGTACGCCGCACCCGCCCGGCGACCTGGTTGCGCAGCAGGGGCGGCACCTCCCCGCGGAACCCGGCCAGGTCGAGCCGGACCGGCAGCACCACCGGGGCGCCGACGGTGAGGGCCGAGTCGAAGAGGGCCAGCCCCTCCTCGTCGGACATCGCCTTGATACCGGCGCGTGCCATCCGTCCCCAGTCGGCCTCCCGCAGGGAGGTCGTCATGTTGCTCGCGGCGGCCCACAGCCCCCAGTCGAGCGAGACGGCGGGCAGCCCCAGCGCGCGGCGGTGCCGGGCGAGGGCGTCCAGGAACGCGTTCGCGGCGGCGTAGTTGGCCTGGCCCGGCGCGCCGAACGCCCCGACGGCGGAGGAGAACAGCACGAAGGCGGAGAGGTCGAGGTCCTTGGTCAGCTCGTGGAGGAGCCAGCCGGCGTCCACCTTGGGACGCAGCACGGTGTCGACCTGCTCGGTCTTCAGCGAGCCGACGACGCCGTCGTCGCTGGTGCCCGCGGCGTGCACCACCGCGGTCAGCGGATGTTCGGCGGGGATCGCGGCCAGCACCCCGAGCAGCGACGCACGGTCGGAGACGTCGCAGGCGACAGTCGTCACGGACGCGCCGAGCCCGGTCAGTTCGGCGGCGAACTCCGCGGCGCCGGGGGCATCGGGGCCGCGCCGGCTCGCCAGCACGAGGTGGCGTACGCCGTGCTCGGCGACCAGGTGCCGGGCGACCAGGCCGCCCAGCGCGCCGGAGGCGCCGGTCAGCAGCACGGTGCCGGCGGGATCGACGGGCGCCGGGATGGTGAGGGCGATCTTGCCGATGTGCCGGGCCTGGCTGAGGAACCGCATCGCGTCCGGAGCCCGGCGGACGTCCCAGACGGCGGTCGGCGGCAGGGTCAGCGCGCCGCGGTCGAACAGGTCCAGCAGCTCGACCAGCATCTCGTGCACCCGCTCGGGCGCCACCCCGAGCAGGTCGAACGCCTGATAGCGGACGCCGGGGAACGCCTCGGCCGCCCAGTCGGCGTCGCGGATGTCGGTCTTGCCCATCTCCACGAACCGGCCGCCGCGCGGCAGCAGCCGCAGCGAGGCGTCCACCAGTTCGCCGGTGAGCGAGTTGAGGACCACGTCGACGCCGCGGCCGTCGGTGGCGCCGAGCAGATCGGCTTCGAACCGCGCGGTGCGGGAGTTCGCGATGCGCTCGTGGGGGACGCCGAGCTCGCGGACGGCCGCCCACTTGGCGGGGCTCGCGGTCGCGAAGACCTCGGCGCCCAGATGGGCGGCCAACTGCACGGCCGCCATGCCGACGCCACCGGCGGCGGCGTGGACGAGCACGGACTCGCCGGGTCGCAGGCCGGCCACGTCGACGAGCCCGAAGTACGCGGTCAGGTAGGTGATCGGGACCGTCGCGGCCTCCAGGTACGACCACCCGTCCGGGATCGGCACCACCATCCGGTGGTCGCCCACGGCCACCGGCCCGAACGGCCCGAAGAACAGGCCCATCACCCGGTCCCCGGGCTGGAGACCGGCGACCCCCGGGCCGACCTCGGTCACCACGCCGGCCGCCTCGCCGCCGAGCACTTCCTGACCGCGGACCAGGCCCAGGGTGGACATGACGTCCCGGAAGTTCATGCCCGCGGCTCGGACGGCTATCCGCACCTCGCCCTCGGCCAGCGGCGCGACCGCCTCCGGCGACTCGACCAGCGCAAGCCCGTCGAAGGTGCCGGGGCGGGGGGCGGACAGGCGCCAGGCGGGCGACTCCGCCGGCACGGCGAGCGTCGTCGAGGAGGCGACCTTGACCAGGCGCGGCACCAGGACCGTGCCCGCGCGTACGGCGACCTCGTCCTCCCCGGCGTCGAGCGCCGCCACGACGGACGTGTCGGGCTCGCCGGGCGCGAGGTCGACCTGGACGAGCCGGCCCGGGTGCTCGGCGCGCGCCGCGCGGAACAGGCCGTGCAGGGCCGCGCCGACCAGGTCACCGACGTGCTCACCGTCGTACGTGGCCAACGCGCCGCGGGTGACCAGCACCAGCCGTGAGGCGGCCAGCCGCTCGTCGGCCAGCCAGTCGCGCACCAGTCCGAGCATCTGGTCGACGCCTGAGTGCACATCCGCGGCCACATCGTGGCCGTGGCCGTGCCCGGGAGCGGCCAGCACCACGGCGGGCGCCTCGCCCCCGTCGTCGAGAGCGGCCCGCAGCGCGGGGAAGCCGTCGTACGCCGTGCCGGTCATGGGCGCTGTGCCGCCCAGATTCGCCCAGCCGGTGGGCTCCGAGACCTCGACCTCGCCCGCGGAGGTCCACTCGATCTCGTAGAGGGAGTCGTGGGCCCGGGGGGCGCTCGCGGCGATCTGCTGCGCGGTGGCGGACCGCAAGGCCAGCGAGTCGACGGACAGCACCGGGCGGCCGGTCCCGTCGGCGACCAGCAGGGCGAAGGTGTCGGTCCCCACGGGAGTCAGCCGTACGCGCAGCGCGGAGGCGCCGACGGCGTGCAGCCGGACGCCCGACCACGCGAAGGGGATGACGTCCCGCGCGTCGCCGGTCACCGCGATCGCGTGCAGGGCGGCGTCCAGCAGGGCGGGGTGCATGCCGTACGCGCCGGCGTCGGCCACCCGCTCGGGCAGCGCCACCTCGGCGAAGACCTCCCCGTCCCGCAGCCAGGCGGCCTTCAGGCCGCGGAACACCGGCCCGTAGCCGTACCCGGCCGCGGCGAAGGTCTCGTAGAGATCGCTGACATCGACCTCCTCGACACCGGCGGGCGGCCACTCGGCCAGCTCGGGATCGTCGTGGCTCACACCCGCGGTCGGCGAGACGAAGCCGCCGGCGTGCCGGGTCCAGGCCGTGTCGAGGCCGGGGGAGACTGGCGAGTCCGGGTCCTGCCGCTGCGACCAGATGGTGATGGACCGCCGGCCGGTGGCCTCCTCCGGCTCCCCGACGACGATCTGCAGCGCCACGCCGCCCCGCTCCAGCGGCAGCGGGGCCTCGATGGTCAGGTCCTCGACCAGCTCGCAGCCCACCTGGTCCGCCGCGCGCAGCGCGAACTCGACGAAGGCGGTGCCGGGCAGCATGACGCGGTCGAACAGGGCGTGGTCGGCGAGCCAGGGCTGGGCGGAGAGCGACAGCCGGCCGGTGCACAGGAAGCCGCCGTCGTTGGCGAGCGAGACGCCGGCGCCCAGGAGCGGGGCGTCGACCGGGCGCAGGCCGACCGAGCCGAGGTCGTGGCCTCCGACGTGGCTGGTCTCCAGCCAGAAGCGTTCGTGCTCGAACGCGTACGTGGGCAGGTCGACGCGGCGCGCGCCGGTGCCGGCGAAGAAGGCCGCCCAGTCCACCTCGACGCCGGCGGTGTGCAGGGTGGCCATCGCCACGGCGACGCACTCCACCTCGTCGCGCCGGCTGCGGAGGGCGGGCGTGACCACCACCGGCTCGTCGCCGTAGCAGTCGCGGACATGGCTGGTCAACGACGCGGCGGGCGACAGTTCGACGAACCGGGTGACGCCGAGTTCGCGCAGCCGGGCCACGCCGCCGGCGAGGTCCACCGTGTCGCGCATCTGCCGCACCCAGAACTCGGGGGTGCACAGCACCTCGGCGGGCACCGCCATCGGGATGGTCGGTGCCGTATACGTCAGCGTCTCCACCACGGCCCGGAACTGATCCTGGATCGGCTCCATCGTGACCGAGTGGCCCGCGACGCCGACCCGCAGCGTGCGGGCCGAGTGGCCGAGCTCGGACAGCCGCGCCACGGCCGCCTCGATCGGGCCCTCCAGCCCCGAGAGGGTGACCGAGCCCGGGCTGTTGACACCCGCGAGCGAAACGCCCTCGATGCCGGCGATGACCGGCTCCACCACGTCGGCGCCGGCCGCGACCGTGGCCATCACGCCGGCGGGCGAGGTCTGGATCAGCCGCGCCCGGGCGGTGACCATGGTGGCCGCGTCCTGGAGCGAGAGCACGCCCGCGACGTGCGCCGCCGCGATGTCCCCGCAGGACTGCCCGAGCAGATAGTCGGGCCGCACGCCCCACGACTCGACCAGGCGGTAGAGCGCCACCTCGATCGCGAACAGCGCGGGATGCGCGTACTCGGGCCGGTCCAGCGTCGGACCGCCCTCGGCGATGATCCGCGGCAGCTCGGGATCGAGCAGCCCCAGCACCTCCGAGTACGCCGTGGCGAAGACGGGGTACGCGGCCGCGAGCTGGGCGCCCATGCCGACGCGCTGCGGCCCCTGCCCTGGGAACATCACCGCGGTGAGCCCCCGGCACTCGGCGCCGACGACCGCCGTGGCACCGCTGCCGCCCTCGGCCAGCAGGTCGAGCTGGGCGAGCAGGTCCTCCTTGGTGCCCGCGACCGCGGCGGCGCGGTGCTCGAATGTCACGCGGTGCAGCGCGAGCGACTTCGCGACGTCGGGCAGCGAGGCGTCCTCGCCGTCCTGGCCGGCGAGCCAGTCGCGGAGCCGCGTCGCCTGACCGGCCAGGGCCCCCGGAGTACGGGCCGAGAGCAGGAAGGGCAGGGCGGTCGGCCGTACGCTCACCGGCTCGGCCTCGACAGGCTCCGGCGCGGGCGCCTGTTCGAGGACGACGTGCGCGTTGGTGCCGCTCATCCCGAACGACGACACACCCGCCCGGCGCGGCCACTCGTTCTCCGGCCACGGGCGGTTCTCGGTCAGCACCCTGACCCCGCCGGCCGACCAGTCCACCTCGTGCGTCGGCTCGTCCACGTGCAGCGTCTTGGGGAGGACGCCGTGGCGCATGGCCATCACCGCCTTGATCACCCCGGCGACGCCCGCGGCCGCCTGGGTGTGGCCCACGTTCGACTTCAGCGAGCCCAGCCACAGCGGCTCGCCGTCCTTCTTCTTGCGGCCGTAGGTGGCCAGCAGGGCCTGCGCCTCGATCGGGTCGCCCAGCCGGGTGCCGGTGCCGTGCCCTTCGACCAGGTCGACCTGTTCCATCGGAATCCGGCCGTCGGCCAGCGCCGCCTGGATGACCCGCTGCTGGGAGGGGCCGTTGGGGGCGGTCAGGCCGTTGGAGGCGCCGTCCTGGTTGATCGCCGAACCACGGATGACGGCGAGCACCGGGTGGCCGTTGGCCCGCGCGTCGGAAAGCCGCTCCAGCAGGACCAGGCCGACCCCCTCCGACCAGCCGGTGCCGTCCGCGGTGTCCGCGTACGCCTTGCACCGGCCGTTGGGCGCGATCCCGCGCTGCCGGCTGAAGTCGACCATCACCAGGGGCGAGCACATCGACGCGACGCCGCCGACCAGGGCCATCGAGGACTCGCCGCGACGCAGGGCCCGCACGGCGTAGTCCATCGCGACCAGCGAAGAGGAGCAGGCGGTGTCGACGGTGACGGCGGGGCCCTCGAAGCCGAAGGTGTACGCGACGCGGCCGGAGAGCACGCTCGGCGCGTTGCCCAGCAGCAGATAGCCGTCGACCTCGCGGGGCGCCGTGACGGTCAACGGCACGTAGTCATGGGTGTTCGAGCCGATGAACACGCCTGTCTCGGTGCCGCGAAGGGTCTCCGGGTCGATGCCGGCCCGTTCGAACGACTCCCAGGCGGCCTCCAGCACGATCCGCTGCTGCGGGTCCATGGCGAGAGCCTCGCGCGGCGAGATGCCGAAGAAGCCCGCGTCGAAGTCGGCCAGGCCGGACATGAAGCCGCCCTCGCGGGTGTACGTCTTGCCGGGCTTGCCGGGCTCCGGGTCGTAGATGCTGTCCATGTCCCAGCCCCGGTCGGTCGGCGCCTCGCCGATCGCGTCGGTGCCACTGGCGACCAGCTCCCAGAGGTCCTCCGGCGACCAGACGCCGCCGGGCAGGCGGCAGGCCATCGAGACGATGGCGATCGGCTCGGTGTCCTGGGCCTCCCTCTCGGTGATCTTCTTGCGAGCCTGGTAGAGGTCGCTCGTGACCAACTTGAGATACTGGCGAAGCTTGTCCTCGTTCTCCATGGAGCAACCCCATCTGTCTCAGTCTGTTCCAGTGGCCCGGGGGACCCCCGGAGCGGTCCGGCGTACCCGGACTTGTCATGCCTGGACACGTGGCAGGCGTCTGCTGAGATCGGCAGTCCGGCGAAAGGCTCGCGCCGAAAAGGCTTGGGCGGGACCACGATCAGGACCGCCTCTGGGCGGTCGCGTGAACAACCATGCTCTGGCGACGACGGCCGCGGGCACCCCCTAACCCCCCTAGTCGCCACCCCGGTGACCGCCCGGATTTTCGGGGTGTCGGTGTCGCGGTCGCGCTGCGAGCATGAACGCCGAACGCGCTACGAGCAGGAAATCCGACCGCGCTGGAGCGTGAAATGCGCCCGCGCTACGAGCGTGAAATCCGAGCGCGCTACGAGCAGGAAATCCGGGAGCCAGACCGGTGCGTCTCGCTGGTCGCCCACAGCGGACGAGCGAAGGGAAAGCGACATGACTGCCGAGGTGTTGGAGAACAACGAGAAGCCGCGGGGAACGTCGGCATTCATCTTCAACCAGACCGCGCCGGGGCCGACGCAACCATGGAGCTGGGCGGAGCGCATGCTCACGTCCACGCCCACGTACTGGCTGGTCACCACCAGCCCGGACGGACGCCCGCACAGCAGGCCGTTGTGGGGTATTTGGCAGCGGAACACCTTCTGGTTCTCCAGCCAGAACCGCTGCGGCGAATTCCTGAAGGTCAACCCCCGGGCCTCCGTGAACGTGCAGACCGGCGAGGACGTGGTGATGATCGAGGGCAGTTGCTCCCGCGTGCTCGGGGACGACATCAACGTGCTCGCCGAAGGCGTCGGCGCGAAGTACGACTGGGAACTCACGGTGCGCGAGGACCGTGTCCACACGCGATTCGGCCAGAGCGCGCCGGTGTTCCGGCTGAATCCCGAGCGTATCTACGGCTGGACGGGAATCGCCGGCTGGGAGACCGCGACCAGGTGGGACTTTACGCGATCCTGAGCGAATTCCGGCATTCGCTGCCGTGACCCCGCAAGACGCAATGTGAGATGTGGAAGGGGACGATCCGGGTGGATGTCCGGGCCCAAGGTGGCAACATCGCGGTGGTTGGCGCGTCCTGCCGTTTCCCCGGCGCCGATGGGCCCCGGCAACTGTGGCGGCTCCTGGCCGAGGGACGTCATGCGATCACCGAGCGCCCGCCCGGACGCCGTGGCGCGGGCAGCATTGTCGCGCCCCCCTGGGGCGGATTCCTCGACGCCGTCGACGAATTCGACGCCGAGTTCTTCGGCATTCCCGCCCGCGAAGCGGCGTCCGTCGACCCGCAGCAGCGACTCGTCCTGGAGCTGGGGTGGGAGGCGCTGGAGGACGCGAGGATCGTGCCGGCGAGCGTGCGCGGCGGCCGACTCGGCGTCTTCGTGGGCGTCTTCGCCGACGACTACGCCCACCTCGCGCACCGGAACGGGCCCGCCGCGGCGACCCAGCACACCTACCCCGGCATCGAACGCGCGGTGATCGCCAACCGGCTCTCCCACTTCCTCGACGCGCACGGCCCCAGCGTGGGCATCGACAGCGGTCAGTCCTCGTCGCTGGTCGCCGTCCACCTGGCCTGCCAGAGTCTGCTCACCGGCGAGTCGGACCTCGCCGTCGCGGGCGGCGTGCAGCTCAACCTGCTGCCGGAGTCCGTGGACATCGCGGACCGTTGGGGGCCGCTGTCACCGGACGGCCGCTGCTACACCTTCGACGCGCGCGCGAACGGCTATGTGCCGGGCGAGGGCGGCGGCCTGGTCGTGCTCAAGAGGCTTGAGGACGCCCTGGCCGACGGTGACACCGTGCAGTGCGTGATCCTCGGGAGCGCGGTGAACCACGGCGGCAGCGGTCACGCCCTGACCCAGCCCGATGAACTCGCCCAACAAGACGTCCTGCGCCGCGCTCACGAGCGCGCGCGAATCAGCGCCGCCCAACTCCAGTACGTCGAGTTGCACGGAACGGGCACACCCGCCGGCGACCCGGTAGAAGCCGCCGCGCTCGGTGCCGTCGTCGGCAACGCCCGGCCGCGTACGCGACCGCTGCCCGTCGGATCGGTCAAGACGAACCTGGGACACCTGGGGGCGGCCGCGGGGATCGCGGGCCTCATCAAGGTGGCGATGTCGATCCGCCACCGCGAACTCCCCGCCAGCCTCAATTTCGAGGTGGCGAACCCGGAGATCGCGCTGGACGCCCTCAATCTCCGAATGCAGCAGCGCCTAGGTTCGTGGGAAGCGCCCGATAGCCCCTTGATCGCCGGCGTCAGTTCCTTCGGCATGGGCGGCACCAACTGTCACCTGGTCATCGGCGACGCTCCGCCCGGCTCGGCCGCCTCGCGCGGGAGCGCCAGGAAACCCGAGACCGATGGAGCGGACTCCGACCAGTCACCCGCGGTGCTGCCGTTTGTGCTGTCGGGTCGTGGGCCGGGGGCGTTGTGTGGTCAGGCGGCTCGTCTGCGGTCGTTTGTGGGGGAGCGGCCGGATGTGGCGCTGGCGGATGTCGCGTATTCGTTGGCGGCTGATCGTGCGGTGCATGGGGACCGGGCGGTGGTGGTCGCTTCGGGGCGGGAGCAGTTGCTGGAGCGCCTGGCGGCGGTGGCCGGCGGTGAGGCGGCCGGGGCGAATTATGGGCCCGTTGTGGCGGGTTCGGGTCGTGTGGCGGTGGTGTTCACCGGTCAGGGTTCGCAGCGGGCCGGGATGGGCCGGGAGTTGTACCGGCGGTTCGCGGTGTTCGCGGCTGCTTTCGATCAGGCGTGTGAGTTGCTGGACCCGGTGGTGCGGGCGGCCGTCCTCGGTGAGGAGAGTGGTGAGGGGAGTGCTGCGGACCGTCTGAACGCGACGGAGGTCGCGCAGCCGGCGCTGTTCGCGGTGGAGGTGGCGCTGTTCCGGTTGTACGAGTCGTGGGGCGTCCGGCCCGATTTCGTCACCGGCCATTCGGTGGGGGAGATCGCGGCGGCTCATGTCTCGGGCGTGCTGTCGCTGGCGGATGCCTGCGCGTTGGTGACGGCGCGGGGTCGGCTGATGCAGAAGCTCGCGCCGGGTGGGGTGATGGTGGCGGTTGCCGCGGGTGAGGGCGTGGTGGCGCCGGTGGTGGCCGAGTTGGGTGGCGCTCAGGTGTCGATCGCGGCGGTGAACGGTCCGGCGTCGGTGGTGGTGTCGGGGGACGAGGCCGCGGTCGGGCGGGTTGTGCGGCGGCTGTCCCAGCAAGGCTGTCGGTCGAAGCGGCTGGTGGTGAGTCATGCGTTTCATTCGCCGTTGATGGAGCCGATGCTGGATGAATTCCGTGCGGTGGTGGCGGGTTTGTCTTTTGAGTCGCCGCGTATCGGAATGGTGAATGAGGGGGTGGCGGATGCGGAGTTCTGGGTGCGGCATGTGCGGGATACGGTGCGTTTCGCCGATGCCGTCTCGCGGTTGCATGGGCGGGGTGTGACGCGGTTCGTCGAGCTGGGTCCGGACGCGGTGCTGACGGGGTCGGTGCGCGAATGCCTGGACGGCCAGGACGACGTGACGGCGGTGCCGAGCCTGCGCCGGGGCCGTGGTGAGGTCGAGTCGGTGCTGGCGGGGCTGGGCGCGTTGTTCGCCGCCGGGGTGGCGGTGGACTGGTCGGAGCTGTTCCTCGGGACCGGCGCCCGCCACACGGAACTGCCCACCTACGCCTTCCAACGCCGCCGCTACTGGCTGGACATGACGTTCGACGACGAGAAGACGCCCGTAGAGACATCGGCTCTGGTGAGTGAGCTGCGGGGGCTCGGTGAGGCCGAGCGCACGCATCGGATGACGGAGCTGGCTCTCGCGCACATCACAGCCACTCTCGGCGGCGGCGTGCTCGGCGAGGACGCACTCGGCCGGACGTTCAAGGACCTGGGCTTCGATTCCATGATGTCCGCCGAACTGCGGGACAGGCTCTCGCGCGCCCTGGATATCACGCTGCCGAGTTCGGTGATCTTCGATTACCCCACTCCCGCTGTTCTTATCGAGCACGTGCGATCAGCGGTGTTGGGCGCAGACGCCGGCGCCGGCACCCAGTCCGTACCGACCGCTGATTCCGCTGACCTCAATGACCCCGACGATGCGGACGATCCTGTGGTGATTGTCGGGATGGCGTGCCGTTATCCGGGTGGGGTGGGTTCTCCGGAGGATTTGTGGTCGCTGGTGGTCGGGGGCGGGGAGGGGATCACTGGTTTCCCGGAGTCGCGTGGCTGGGATGTGGAGGGTCTGTATCACCCGGATCCGGATCATCCGGGGACGACGTACGCGCGTGGTGGCGGGTTCTTGCATGATGCGGGTGAGTTCGATGCGGGGTTCTTCGGGATCTCGCCCCGTGAGGCGACGGCGATGGATCCGCAGCAGCGGTTGTTGCTGGAGGTCGCCTGGGAGGCATTCGAACGCGCGGGCATCGACGCGGACTCCCTGCGCGGCACCCGGACCGGCGTGGTGGTAGGAGCGACACCGCACGGATACGGGGCGGCGGGAGCCGACGCGGACGGATACCTGTTCACCGGCACCACGCCCGGGGTCCTGTCCGGGCGCATCGCGTACCACTTCGGCTTCGAGGGGCCCGCGACAACGGTCGACACGGCCTGTTCGTCATCGTTGGTGGCACTGCACCTGGCCGCGCAAGCACTGCGGTCGGGCGAGTGCTCGCTCGCGCTGGCCGGCGGCGTCGCGGTCATGGGCACGCCGATGATCCTCACGGAGTTCGCGCGGCAGCGTGGACTCTCCCCGGACGGCCGGTGCCGGTCGTTCGGCGCGGGCGCGGACGGCACCGGGTGGTCCGAAGGCGTGGGCCTGGTCGTGCTGGAACGGCTGTCCGACGCGCGGCGCAACGGGCACCGGGTGCTCGCGCTGCTGGCCGGTTCGGCGGTGAACCAGGACGGGGCCTCGAACGGGCTGACGGCCCCGAACGGCCCCTCGCAGCAGCGGGTGATCCGGCAGGCGCTGGCCAACGCGGGGCTGACGGCCGCCGATGTCGACGCGGTGGAGGGGCACGGCACGGGCACTCGGCTCGGGGACCCGATCGAAGCACAGGCGCTGCTCGCCACCTACGGGCGGGAGCACACCGAAGACTCACCCCTGTGGCTCGGATCGGTGAAAGCGAACATCGGTCACCCACAGGCGGCGGCAGGCGTCGCCGGGGTCATCAAAATGGTGATGGCGCTGCGGCACGAATTCCTGCCCAGGACCCTGTTCGTCGAGGACCCCTCGCCCGAGGTGGATTGGTCCTCCGGCGGGGTGGCATTGCTGACCCGGTCACGGGATTGGCCGGACACCGGCCGGCCTCGGCGAGCCGGAGTGTCCTCGTTCGGCATCAGCGGGACGAACGCGCACGTCATTCTCCAGCAACCGCCGAATGAATCAGCGAACGGCGACGGGCAGTCAACGCCGACGGTAACGCGCGAATTGCCAGTGCTCCCGTTTGTGCTGTCGGGCCGCGGGCCGGGGGCGTTGTGTGGTCAGGCTGCTCGTTTGCGGTCGTTTGTGGGGGAGCGGCCGGATGTGGCGTTGGCGGATGTCGCGTATTCGCTGGCGGTTGATCGTGCGGTGCATGGGGACCGGGCGGTGGTGGTCGCTTCGGGGCGGGAGCAGTTGCTGGAGCGCCTGGCGGTGGTGGCCGGCGGTGAGGCGGCCGGGCCGAATCGTGGGCCCGTTGTAGCGGGTTCGGGCCGTGTGGCCGTCGTCTTCACCGGTCAGGGTTCGCAGCGGGTGGGGATGGGCCTCGAACTCCACCGTGATTTCCCGGTGTTCGCGGCGGCGTTCGACGAGGTGTCCTGCGCGTTGGTCACCGCGCGAGCCCGCCTCATGCAGGGGCTCGCGCCGGGTGGGGTGATGGTGGCGGTTGCCGCGGGTGAGGACGTGGTGGCGCCGGTGGTGGCCGAGTTGGGCGGCGCTCAGGTATCGATCGCGGCGGTGAACAGCCCGACATCAGTAGTGGTCTCGGGGGAGGAAGCCGCCGTCGGGCGTGTTGTGCGGCGGCTGTCCCAGCAAGGCTGTCGGACGAAGCGGCTGGTGGTGAGTCATGCGTTTCATTCGCCGTTGATGGAGCCGATGCTGGATGAATTCCGTGCGGTGGTGGCGGGTTTGTCTTTCCAGTCGCCGCGTATCGGAATGGTGAATGAGGGGGTGGCGGATCCGGAGTTTTGGGTGCGGCATGTGCGGGACACGGTGCGGTTCGCCGATACCGTCTCGCGGTTGCATGGGCGGGGTGTGACGCGGTTTGTGGAGCTGGGTCCGGATGCGGTGCTGACGGGGTCGGTGCGCGAATGCCTGGACGGTCAGGGCGACGTTGCGGCGGTGCCGAGCCTGCGCCGGGGTCGTGGTGAGGTCGAGTCGGTGCTGGCGGGGTTGGGCGCGTTGTTCGCCGCCGGGGTGTCGGTGGACTGGTCGCAGGTGTTCGCCGGGACCGGCGCCCGCCACACCGAACTGCCCACCTACGCCTTCCAACGCCGGCACTACTGGCTGGAACCCGCCCCCCTCCCGGCCACCGGCCTCGCCGCCGCCGGCCTGGAGCCGGTCGACCATCCCTTCCTGCGCGCCGAGATGCCCCTAGGCGATGCCGGCGCGCTCGTACTGACCGGCCGCCTGTCCGTGGACCAGCAACCGTGGCTGGCCGGCCACGTGGTGCTGGGCACCCCGATCCTTCCCGGAACCGGATTCCTGGCCCTGGCCTCGTACGCCGCGCGGCGAACCGGCGGCGGCCCGGTGGAAGAGCTCGTCGTACGCGCCCCCCTGGTCGTGCCGGAGCACGGCGACACCCAGCTCCAGATGGTGATCGACGCGCCGGACGCCACCGGCCGCCGTGCGCTGCGCGTGCTGTCCCGAGCGGGGGACACCGCCGGGAACGGCACCTGGGCCCGGCACGCCGAAGGCACCATCGCCCCACCCGCCGGGCTCTCGCCTGTCGGATCGGCTGCCGGAGCGGCTGCCGGAGCGGCGTCCGGAACCGGCTGGAACGGCGAGGCCGGTCCCGACGCACAGCCCATCGCCATCTCCACCGCCTACGCGGAACTCACCCGCCGGGGTTACGACTACGGGCCGGCGTTCCGGGGGCTGCGAGCCGTCCGGCGCGGCGACGGCGAGGTGTTCGCCGACATCGTCCTGGACGAGGCGGCGGAACACGGCGGCCCGGTGTTCGACCTGCATCCCGCCCCCCTGGACGCCGCCATCCAGGCCGCGCTGGTGGGCCTGTTCGAGACCGCGGATGAGACCTTGGTGCCGTTCGCGTGGAGTGGTGTCACCGTGCACACCGCGGCCCCGCCGGCCTTGCGGGCCCGTATCACGAGGACCGGCGCCGACTCGGTGGCCATGATGCTCACCGACCTCGACGGCAACCCGGTCGCGTCGGTCGACTCGCTGGTGCTGCGGCCCGCGCCCGACGCCCCGCGCGCTCCGTCGACGGATCGGAGCGAGGCGGCGCTGTTCCGGGTGGCGTGGCTGCCGAAGGAGGTCGGCGCCCGCCCCGGCGCCGGTCGCTGGGCGATGGTGGGGGAGGACCCGCACGGCATCGCCGCCGAGCTGACCGGTGACAGTTCACCGCTCGACCGGTACGCGGGCCTCCCCGCGCTGCGGGCCGCGCTGGCGGCGGGGGCCCCGACGCCGTCCACGGTCATCACCGTGGTCCCCCCGGCCGACGCCCCGAACGCCGACGCCCCGAACGCCGACGCCGCGAACGCCGGCGTCGCGCACCGCGTCCTGCGACTCGTACAGGACTGGCTGGCCGAGGGGACGACGGCCGACGAGACGCAGACCGACGGGACGACGACCGACGAGACGCAGACCGACGGGACGACGACCGACGAGACGGCGACCCACGGGGCATTGACCGCCGAGGCAATGACCGCCGGGACACTGGCCGACACGCCCCTGGTCGTCGTCACCACCAACGCCGTCGACAGAGGCGACAACGGGCGCATCGATCTCGACAACGCGCCGATCTGGGGTCTGCTGCGTACCGCGCAGACCGAGCACCCCGGCCGCGTCGTGCTCGCCGACGTGGCACCGGGCGGCGAGGGGGCCCGGCGACTCGCCGCCGCGGTGGCCACGGGGGAGCCGCAACTCGCGCTGTCCGCCGAGGGCGTTCGCATCCCGCGCCTCACCCGCCTGCCCGTGGCCCCCGGCTCGCCCACCTCCGCCGAGAAGCCGCTGTCCGGGCCCGGGACCGTGCTGCTGACCGGGGCGTTCGGCCGGCTCGGCCGCCTCCTCGCGCGGCACTTGGCCACCGAGCACGGCGTGACGAGCATGCTGCTGGTCAGCAGGAGCGGCCCCGTCACGCCCGAGGCGCGCGCCCTGGTGGCCGAGCTGACAGAGCTGGGTCTGGACATACGGGCCGAAGCCTGCGATGTCGCCGACCGCGCCGAACTCGCCGCGGTGCTGCGCGCGCTGCCCGCCGATCGGCCCCTCACCGCTGTGGTCCACGCGGCCGGCGTGCTCGACGACGGCGTGTTCACCGAGCTGAGCCCGCGGCGCCTCGACGCGGTCATGGGGCCGAAGGCGCTGGCGGCGCGTAACCTGCACGAGCTCACCGCCGACATGCCGCTGACGGCGTTCGTGCTGTACTCCTCCATCTCGGGCCTGATCGGCGCGGCCGGCCAGGCCAACTACGCCGCCGCCAACACCTACCTCGACGCGCTCGCCCGCCATCGCGCCCGGCTCGGACTCCCCGCGACGTCGCTGGCGTGGGGGCTGTGGGATCAGCGGGGCGGTATGGCGGCGGAGCTCAGCGCCGGCGACCTCAACCGGATGGCCCGCTCCGGAGTAGCGACGCTGTCCGAGACCGAAGGGCTCGCACTCTTCGACGCCGCTCTTCGCCGGAGCGAGCCGCTGCTCGTACCACTGCGGACGGCCGACGCCTCCGCCACGGACGGCGGGAACGTTCCCCCGCTGCTCCGCGAGTTGTTCACGAGCGCGCCGCGCCCGGCCCGCCCGGCGGCCGTACCGGCCCGTCCGGACGGACCGCACCGCGCCGGCGCGGACATGGCGGCCCGGCCCGGGCGGCTGCTGGAGCTGGTACGCGCGGAGGCGGGGCGCGTATTCGGGTACGACGGGCGGGAGGCGATCGGCGCCGACCGTGCCTTCAAGGAATTCGGGCTCGACTCGCTCACCGCCGTGGAGCTGCGCAACCGGCTCAACGCGGTCACGGGAGCGCGCTTGGGGACCACGGCCGTCTTCGACTACCCGACCCCGCGGGCCCTCGCCGACCACCTGACCGGCGAACTGACCCCCAGCGGCGAGACAGCGGACACGACCGGCGGCTCGCCGACGAACGATGCCGACGATCCTGTGGTGATTGTCGGGATGGCGTGCCGTTATCCAGGTGGGGTGGGTTCTCCGGAGGATTTGTGGTCGCTGGTGGTCGAGGGCGGGGAGGGGATCACTGGGTTTCCGGAGTCGCGTGGCTGGGATGTGGGGGGGCTGTATCACCCGGATCCGGATCATCCGGGGACGACGTACGCGCGTGGTGGCGGGTTCTTGCATGAGGCGGGGGAGTTCGATGCGGGGTTCTTCGGGATCTCGCCCCGTGAGGCGACGGCGATGGATCCGCAGCAGCGGTTGTTGCTGGAGGTCGCCTGGGAGGCCTTCGAGCGCGCGGGCATCGACGCGGACTCCCTGCGCGGCAGCCGGACCGGGGTGTTCTCCGGTGTCATGTATCACGACTACGCGCCGCCGGTGGGCCTGGTCCCGGACCAGCTCAGCGGGGCGGTGCTGACCGGCAGCGCGGGCAGCGTGCTCTCGGGGCGGGTGGCGTACCAGTTCGGCCTGGAGGGGCCCGCCGTCTCGGTCGACACCGCGTGCTCGTCGTCACTGGTGGCGCTCCACCTGGCCGCCCAGGCGCTGCGGTCGGGCGAGTGCTCGCTCGCACTGGCCGGCGGGGTCACGGTGATGTCCACCCCGATGACGTTCGTCGACCTGGGACACCAGCGGGCCTTGTCCCCGGACGGCCGGTGCCGCGCGTTCGGCGCGGGCGCGGACGGCACCGGCTGGGCCGAGGGCGTCGGCCTCGTGGTGCTGGAGCGGCTGTCGGACGCACGCCGGCAGGGCCACCAGGTACTGGCGGTGCTCAAGGGCTCCGCGGTGAACTCCGACGGCGCGTCGAACGGCCTGACCGCCCCGAACGGCCCCTCGCAGCAGCGGGTGATCCGCCAGGCGCTGGCCTCGGCCGGCCTGCCCGCGTCGGGCGTCGACGCGGTCGAGGGGCACGGCACCGGCACGAGGCTCGGCGACCCGATCGAAGCGCAGGCGCTGCTGGCCACCTACGGCCAGGACCGGGAGACCCCGCTGTGGCTGGGGTCGCTGAAGTCGAACATCGGCCACACCCAGGCCGCCGCCGGGGTCGGCGGCGTCATCAAGATGGTCATGGCGATGCGGCACGGCGTCCTGCCGAAGACGCTGCACGCCGAGGAGCCCTCGCCGTTCATCGACTGGTCGCAGGGGGCCGTCGCGCTGCTTGACCGGAACCACGACTGGCCGACGACCGATCGGCCGCGCCGGGCCGGCGTCTCGTCGTTCGGTATCAGCGGCACCAACGCACACGTCATCCTTGAGCAGGCGCCGGAGCGGCCGGCGGCCGGGCAGGCGGACGCCGTGACGCGGCTCGGAGTCCTCGCCTTCCCGGTGTCCGGCCGGGGAGCGGCGGCGTTGGCCGGCCAGGCGGCCCGGCTGCGGGCCGCGCTGGCCGACTCACCGGACACCGACGCGGCCTCGTTCGGCGCGGCACTGACCAACGGCGGGGCCACGCACCCCCACCGGGCCGTGGTACTCGCGGAGAACCGCGATGAGCTCCTGACCGGCCTCGACGCGATCGCGGCGGGCCAGTCGGAGAACTCGGCCCTGGTGGTGGCGGGGAGCGGCGAAGCCGACCACGAGGGCCCGGTCTTCGTGTTCCCCGGGCAGGGCGGCCAGTGGCTCGGGATGGGCATCGAGCTGTGGCAGAGCAGCCCGACGTTCGCGGAGCTGATGCGGACCTGCGACAAGGCGCTGGCGCCGTGGGTCGACTGGGACGGGTTCTCGCTGGGGGACGTGCTCGCCGGGGTGCCGGGCGCGCCGAGCCTCGACCGGGACGATGTCGTCCAGCCGGCGCTGTTCGCGGTCGGGGTCTCGTTGTCCCGGCTGTGGGCGTCGCTCGGCGTTCGGCCCTCGGCCGTTGTCGGGCATTCCCAAGGCGAGTTCGCCGCCGCCGTGGCGGCGGGGGCGCTGTCGCTGGCCGAAGGCGCGCGCGTGGTGTCCCTGCGATCCCAGGTGCTTCGGCGGCTGGCGGTACGGGGCGGCATGGGCTGGGTGAACCGGTCGGCGGACGAGGTGCGCGAACGCCTGGCCGGCTACCCGGCGCTCGGCGTCGCCGCGGTGAACGGCCCGGTGTCCACGGTCGTCTCCGGGGACGCCGCCGAACTCGATCAGTTCCTGGCGACCTGGGAGTCGGAGGGAGCGCGGGTCCGGCGCGTACCGATCAACTACGGGTCGCATTCGGCGGAAGTAGAGGTCATCCGGGCCGAGCTGGCCGACACGCTGGGCGTGGTCGAGTGCGCGCCCGGCACGGTTCCGTTCTACTCGACGGTCACCGGCTCGATGCTCGACGGGCGGAAGCTCGACGCCGACTACTGGTACCGGAACCTGCGCGAGATGGTGCGCTTCGCGGAGGTGGTCGGCCAACTGCTCGGCGACGGGCACCGTTCGTTCCACGAAGTGGGCGCGCACCCGGTACTCGTCCACTCCATACAGGAGCTCGCCGAGGCCGAGGGGACGCCGGTCACGACGGTCGGCACGCTCCGCCGCGGTCACGGCGGCGCCCGGGAGTTCCTGCGCAACGCCGCCGAGGCGTACGCGGCCGGCGTCGACGTGCGGTGGTCACACCTGTTCCCCTCGGGGCAGCCGACCGTCCAGTTGCCCACCTACGCCTTCCAGCACACCCACTACTGGATCGAGACGCCGCCCAGCCGCTCGTCTCGTGGCGCCGAAGCCGACAGCCGGTTCTGGAAGATGGTCGACCAGGGCGACCTCGACGGGCTGACCACGGCGCTCGCCCTCCCCGACGACGCCGCCCGGACCTCGCTGGGCGCCGTGCTCCCGGCCCTGTCGTCGTGGCGTGAGCGCGGCCGGCGGCAGGCGACGCTGGACGGCTGGCAGTACCGCGTCACCTGGCGCCCCACCGAAGGACCGGACCGGCCGCTCACCGGCCGTTGGCTGGTCGTGGTGCCCGCGGCCGTCGCCGAGCCGGCGTGGGTCGAGCAGACCATCGCGGCGCTGAGCGCCCGAGGGGCCCAGGTCCGCCGGGTCGAGGCCCCCCGGGCGGCGGACGCCGCGGCGCTCCGCCACGGGCTCGCCACGGCGCTGGACGGCGAACCGGCCGGGAGCATTCTGTCGTTGCTGGCGCTGGACACGGCCGAGGACGCCGACGCCGCGTCCGTGCCGGCCGGCCTGAGCGCCACGCTCGCGCTGGTACGGGCGGTGAGCGAGCTCGGCTCGTCGGCCCCGGTCTGGTGCGTGACCCAGGACGCGGTCGCCGTCCGGCCGGGCGACGCCGTGAGCCGGCCACGGCAGGCCGCGCTGTGGGGCTTCGCCCGGCACGCGGGGCTGGAGCAGCCCATGGCGTGGAGCGGCGTCGTCGACCTGCCGCGCGAGGTCGGCCAAGCGGACCTGGCGGCGCTGGCCGGGGCGCTCGGAGACGGCGAGAGCGAGCTGGCGGTGCGCGGCGGCGCGGTGTTCTGCCGCCGGCTGACCCGGGTCACCGCAACCGCGCCCCACCGGACGGAGCAGCCGCCGGCGCGCAGCGCTCTGGTCACCGGCGGCACCGGCGCTCTCGGCGCGGAGGCGGCGCGCTGGCTCGTACGGCGCGGCGCGCGACACCTGGTGTTGGCAAGCCGTCGTGGCCCGGCCGCACCCGGCGCGGCCGAGCTGGCCGCCGAACTGACCGAGCAGGGCGCCTCGGTGTCGGTGGTCGCCTGTGACGTCGCCGACCGGGCGCAACTCTCCGACCTGCTGGCGAACTGGCCCGCCGACCACCCGCTGACCACGGTCGTGCACACCGCGGGCGTGCTCGACGACGGCGTCATCGACCGGCTCACCCCTGAACGCTTCGAGCGGGTGTTCCGCCCGAAGGTGGCCGCCGCATGGCACTTGCACGAACTGACGCGCGACCTCGACCTCGCCGACTTCGTCCTGTTCTCGTCGTTCGTCGGCACGGTCGGCCCGGCCGGCCAGGCCAACTACGCCGCCGCGAACAGCTCGTTGGACGCGCTGGCCGCGCACCGCAGGGCTCTCGGACTGACCGGGACCTCCATCGCCTGGGGACTGTGGCAGGGCCCGGGGCTCGCCGACCGCGACGGAGCGGAGCGCCGACTGGCGGCCCGCGGGCTGCGCGCGATGGACCCCCGCGCCGCCGTCCAGGCCATGGACCAGGTCATCGACCGCGACGAGACGGCCGTGGTCGTGGTGGACGTCGACTGGTCCTCGTTCGCCGCCGAACTCGTCGGCACCCGGTCGAGGCCGCTCCTCGCCGAACTGCTGGAGCCGAGCGGGGCGAGCAGGGCGACAGGGTACGCCCCCGAAGGGCCGGCGGACGGAGCGGCCGACACCGGTATGCGGGAGCGGCTCGCCGGACTGCCCGCCGCCGAGCGGACGTACGCGGTCACCGACCTCGTCCGGTCCACGGTGGCGGCCGTACTCGGCCACGCCGACGCCTCCGCGGTCGAGTCGGAGCGCGGTTTCCAGGAATCCGGTTTCGACTCGCTCACCGCCCTGCGGCTGCGGAACCGGCTCGGCGCGGCGACCGGACTGCGACTGCCCGCCACGCTGATCTTCGACTACCCGACGCCCGCCGCGGTCGCGGAGCTGCTGCACGCCGAGCTGTTCGGCGAGGACACCGAGGCCCACGGGAGCCAGCGCGACAAGGGCGTCGACGACGGCAGCGAGAACGGCGAAAGCGTCGACGACGCCGGACTGAAGAAGATCATCGACCGTATTCCGATCGCCTCGCTGCGGCGGGCCGGGCTGGTGGACGCCCTGCTCCGGCTGGCCGAGACCGCCCCCGAGAGCGAGCCGGCCGACAGCGCCGGGACCACGACGGCGATCGACTCGATGGACATAGCTGATCTCATACACGCCGCATACGGCCGAGCCGACGCGAGCGACCGAGCGGAGGGGCCGACCTCATGACCACCCCGTCCATGAACGAACTGGTTGACGCGCTGCGCAACGCGCTCAAGGAGAACGAGCGCATCCGGCAGCGGCTCGGCGACGCCGAGGCGCGGGACCGGGAGCCGATCGCCATCGTCGGCATGGCCTGCCGCTACCCGGGCGACGCCGACAGCCCCGAAGCCCTGTGGCGGCTCGTGGCCGACGGCACCGACGCCATCTCCGGCCTCCCGGCGGACCGCGGCTGGAACCTCGACGAGCTCTACGACCCCGACCCCCGGAAGGTGGGCCGGACATACTCCCGGGGCGGCGGATTCCTGCGGAGGCCGGACCAGTTCGACCACGAGTTCTTCGCCATCCCCCCTCGGGAGGCGACCGTGATGGACCCGCATCAGCGGCTCCTCCTGGAGACCTCGTGGGAGGCCCTGGAACGAGCCGGGATCAGCGCCGACGCGGTACGCGGAAGCCAGACCGGCGTGTACGTCGGCGTCAGCTACCAGGACCACATCTCGCTGCGCACCGTGCCGGCGGCCTACGAGGGCTACGTGCTGACCGGCAACATCGCCAGCGTCGTCTCCGGACGGCTGTCCTACGCGTTCGGCCTCCAGGGGCCCGCGGTCACCGTGGACACGGCGTGCTCCTCCTCGCTGGTCGCGCTGCACCTGGCCGCCCAGGCGCTGCGCTCGCGGGAGTGCTCGCTCGCCCTGGTCGGCGGGGCGACGATCATGTCGGGCCCGGCCTCGCTCATCGAGTTCGCCCGGCAGCGCGGCATCGCCCCGGACGGCCGGTGCAAGGCATTCGGCGACGAGGCCGACGGCATGGGCTGGGGGGAAGGCGTCGGCGTGCTCGTGGTCGAGCGGCTCTCCGACGCCCGGCGCAACGGCCACCAGGTGCTCGCCCTCATGACCGGCTCCGCCCTCAACCAGGACGGCGCCTCCAACGGCCTCACCGCCCCGAACGGCGCGGCCCAGCGCCAGGTGATCCGGGCCGCGCTGGCCAACGCCGGTCTGTCCTCGACCGACATCGACGCGGTCGAGGCACACGGCACCGGCACCCGGCTGGGCGACCCGATCGAGGCCCGGGCCCTGCTGGACACCTACGGCCGGGAGCGGACGGCGGACACGCCGCTGTGGATCGGGTCGCTGAAGTCGAACATCGGCCACCCGCAGGCGGCGGCCGGCGTCGGCGGCGTGATCAAGATGGTCATGGCCATGCGCCACGGGGAGCTGCCCAGGACGCTGCACGCCCAGCGGCCGACCTCCCACGTCGACTGGTCGGCGGGCACGGTCCGGCTCCTCACCGACCAGCGGCGGTGGCCCGACCGGGGCCGTCCCCGGCGGGCCGCGGTGTCGTCGTTCGGGATCAGCGGCACCAACGCGCACGTCATCCTGGAGCAGGCCCCCGAAGGCCCGGCCGAGGCAGCGTCCGCGCCGCCGGGGGAGGCCCGCACCGGCCCGTGGCCGTTCGTGGTGACCGGCCGGGGCGCCGCCGGGCTGCGCGGTCAGGCCGAGGAACTGCGCTCCTTCGTCGAACGCCACCCGGAGCTGGAACCGGCCGACGTCGGACGGAGCCTGGTCACCACCCGCGCCGTGCTGGCCGACCGCGCCGTGGTGGTCGCCGAGGACAGGGCCGCCCTGCTGGCCGGTCTCGCCGCGCTGGCCGCCGGCACGGACAGCCCCGCGGTCCACGTCGACCGGGCGCGGGAGGGCCGACTGGCGTTCGTCTTCACCGGCCAGGGCGCCCAGCGCGCCGCGATGGGGCGAGAACTGGCGGCGCGGTACCCGGTGTTCGACGCGGCGCTGGACGAGGTCTGCGCGGTGGTCGACGGGCCGCTGGGCCGGTCGCTGCGCGAGCTGATGTGGGAGGGCGGTCCGCCGCTGGACCGCACCGAGTTCGCGCAGCCGGCGCTGTTCGCCTTCGAGACCGCGCTGTTCCGGCTCGTCCAGTCGTGGGGCGTCCGGCCCGAGTTCGTCGCCGGTCACTCGGTCGGCGAGATCAGCGCCGCGCACGCGGCCGGCGTGCTGTCCCTCGCCGACGCCGGCCGCATGGTCGTGGCGCGCGGCCGGCTGATGCAGGCGCTGCCCGAGGGCGGCGCCATGGTCGCGGTGAACGCCGCCCCGGATGCGGTGGCCCCGCTGGTCGCGGCGGCGGACGGGGTGTCCGTGGCCGCGGTGAACAGCCCCGAGTCGGTCGTGGTGTCCGGTGCGGAGGAACCGGTGGCGGAGGTCGTGGCCCAGTTGGCCGCGGCCGGGTACCGGACCCGTCGGCTCACCACCAGCCACGCGTTCCACTCGCCGCTGATGGACCCGGTGCTGGAGGACTTCCGGGCCGTCGTCGCCGGACTCGCCTTCGGCGCGCCCGACATCCCGGTGGTGTCCACCCTCACCGGCGCCCTGGCCGACGCGGCCACGCTCGGCGACCCCGGCTACTGGGTCCGGCAGGCACGCGAGCAGGTGCGCTTCGCCGACGGGGTGGCCACCCTGTACGAGCGGGGCGTCACCCGCTTCCTGGAGCTGGGACCGGACGCGGTGCTCTCGGCCATGGTCCGGGAGTGCCTGCCCGCCGACCGGCGGGTGACGGCGGTGGCCGCCTCCCGCCGTGACCGGCCCGAGGCCGTCGCCCTGCTCGACGCGGCCGGCCGCCTCTTCGCCGGCGGCGCCGAGGTGGGCTGGGCGGCGCTGTTCCCCGACGGGGGCCCGCGGGTCGACCTGCCGACCTACGCCTTCCAGCGGCACCGGCACTGGCTGCCGCGCGACGGCTCCGCAGCCCCGGCCCCCTCGGACGCGCCCTCGGCCGCCATGTCCGAACCGGGCACCGATGGTCGGGTCACGGACGTACTGGCCGTCGTGGACCAGCGTCGTGTCGTGAACGATCTGGTGCGGACCTCCGTCGCCCTGGTACTGGGCCTCGACTCGCCGGCCGAGGTCGACGTCGACGGCACCTTCCAGGACCTGGGCTTCAGCTCGCTCGCGGCGGTGGAGCTGCGGGACCGGCTGAACGCGGCGCTCGGTCTCGGGCTGGCCGGCACCGTGGCCTTCGACTACCCGACCCCCGCGGCCCTCGCGTCGTACCTGGTCGGGCGGGTGACCGAGGCGGCCGACGAGGAGCCCGGCGCGGCCGTGCCCCGTGCCCCGCTCGCCGACGACCCGATCGTCGTGGTGGGCATGGCCTGCCGCTACCCGGGCGGGGTCGCCTCGCCGGAGCAGTTGTGGGAGCTGGTGGACGGCGGCCGCGACGCGGTGTCGGGGCTGCCGACCGACCGGGGCTGGGACCTCGACACCTTGCTGCACCCGGATGCGACGCGTCAGGGCGCCACCCACGTGCGCGGCGGCGGCTTCCTCGACGACGTGGCCCAGTTCGACGCGCGGTTCTTCGGGATCTCGCCGCGCGAGGCGGCCTCGATGGACCCGCAGCAGCGGCTGTTGCTGGAACTGACCTGGGAAGCGCTGGAGCGGGCGGGGATCGACCCGAAGTCGATGCGGGGCAGCCGGACCGGCGTGTTCGCCGGCACCAGCGACCAGGACTACGCGGACCTGCTCCGCGGCAGCGCCGAACTGGCCGACGGCTACCTGCTCACCGGGACCTCCGCCGCGGTGCTCGCCGGGCGGGTCTCCTACCAGTTCGGCCTGGAGGGGCCGGCGTTGACCGTCGACACGGCCTGCTCGTCCTCGCTGGTGGCGATGCACCTGGCGGCGCAGGCGCTGCGGTCCGGGGAGTGCGGGCTGGCGCTGGCCGGCGGCGCCACCGTCATGGCGACCCCGGTCGACCTCCAGGAGTTCGACAAGCAGGGGCTGTCCGCCGACGGCCGCTGCAAGGCGTTCGGCGCGGGCGCCGACGGGACCGGATTCGCCGAGGGCGCCGGCCTGCTGGTACTGGAACGGCTCTCCGACGCCCGCCGGAACGGCCACTCGGTGCTGGCCGTGCTCCGCGGCTCGGCGATCAACCAGGACGGCGCCTCCAACGGCCTCACCGCGCCCAACGGCCTCGCCCAGCAGCGGGTCGTACGCCAGGCACTGGCCAACGCGGGGGTGCGCCCCGACGAGGTGGACGCGGTGGACGGGCACGGCACCGGCACGGTGCTCGGCGACCCGATCGAGATCAAGGCGCTGCAGGCCGTGTACGGGCGGGACCGCGGGGAGGGCGAACCGCTCTGGCTGGGCTCGCTCAAGTCCAACATCGGCCACTCCCAGGCAGCGGCCGGGGTCGGCAGCGTCATCAAGATGATCATGGCGATCCGGCACGGTCTGCTGCCGAAGACCCTGCACGTGGACCGGCCCTCGGAACACGTCGACTGGGAGAGCGGAACGGTCCGGCTGCTCGGCGACGCCCGGCCCTGGCCGACGACCGGGCGGCCCCGCCGGGCAGCGGTGTCCTCCTTCGGGGCGAGCGGCACCAACGCGCACGTCATCGTGGAGCAGGCTCCGGACACCGACACCGACACCGACACCGACACCGAACCCGAGGCCGGGCCGGCGGACCGGTCCCACCCGCCGCGGGTGCTGCCGCTGCTGCTCAGCGGCCGCGGCGAAGCCGCGCTGCGCGGCCAGGCCGCGCGGTTGCGCGAGCACCTTCTGACGCTCGGGGCCACCGGCCCGGCGGACCTGGCCGACGTGGCGTTCTCACTGGCCGGCACCCGCGCCTCGCTGGAGCACCGGGCCGTGGTGCTCGGCGCCGACCTCCCCGAACTCCTCTCCGGCCTGGACGACGTGGTGGCCGGCGTCACCCCGGTCGCCGGTCCCGTCGGCTCCGGCGACACCGATCCGGTGTTCGTGTTCCCGGGGCAGGGCGGCCAGTACGCCGGGATGGCCCTGCGGCTGTGGGACTCCTCGCCGGTCTTCGCCGCGTCCATGGCGGAGTGCGAGGCGGCGCTCGCGCCGTACGTGGACTGGCACGGCCGTACCCTGCGCGATCTGCTGGCAGGCGCGGACGGCACCGACGGCGCGGCGGACTCGGACGGCGCGGCGGGTGCGGACGGCGTGGGCGGCGTCGACACCGGTCACGCCGAGCAGGTCCAGCCGATGCTGTTCGCGGTCATGGTCTCGCTCGCCCGGCTGTGGATCTCCCAAGGGGTGGTGCCCTCCGCGATCATCGCGCACTCCGTGGGCGAGGTCGCGGCCGCGCACATCGCCGGCATCCTCACCCTCGCCGACGCGGCCCGGGTCCTGACCGCGCGGGCGCGCGTGTCCGGCCGGGTGACCGGCTACGCCACGCTCTGGGTCGGGCTGCCGGCCGACCAGGTGCGCGACCGGGTCGCCCATCTGACCGGCGTGCACGTCAGCGTGGTCAACGGCCCGCGATCAGTCGTCGTGACCGGCCCGCTCGACAGCATCGCCGCGCTGCGGGCCGAGTACGAGGCCGCCGGGGTCCGCGCGCGTCCCATCCCGATGGACTACCCGACGCACTCCCCGGACATGGCGGTGGTCGAGGACGAACTCCTCGCGCTCCTGACCGACATCCGCCCGGCCGCCGCCTCGGTGCCGTACTACTCCCCGACGCTCGCCCGCCGGGTGGAGGGCGACGAACTCGACGGCCGGTACTGGTTCACCAACCTCGTGCGGCCCGTACGGTTCCACGACACCTGTGCCGCGCTGCTGGCCGACGGGTACCGCGTGCTGCTGGAGGTGGCCCCGCACCCGCTGCTGGCCCCCGCGATCGAGGAGACCGCCGAGGAGGGCGGCGTCGAGGCGACCGTGCTGGCGACCCTCCGCCGCGGCGAGAGCGACCCGGAGATGTTCCTGCGCTCGACGGCCGCCGCGTGGCGGGCCGGGCTCACCGTGGACTGGTCCGCGGTCTTCGCCGGCAACGGGGCGCGGCGGGTCGATCTGCCGACCTACGCCTTCCAGCGGCAGCGCTACTGGCCGACCGTGGCGGCGTCCGCCCCCGCCGACCTGGCCGCCAGCGGCCTTGAACAGGTCGATCACCCGCTGCTCGGAGCGAAGGCGACCCTGGCCGGCGACGCCGGCTACCTGTTCACCAGCCGGCTCTCGCTCCACGCTCACCCGTGGCTCGCCGACCACGCGCTCTTCGACCGGCCGCTGCTGCCCGGTACGGCCTTCCTCGAACTGGCGGTCCGCGCGGCCGACGAGGCGGGCCTCGGCCGGCTGGAGGAGCTGGCCATCGAGGCGCCGCTGACCCTGCCGAACCGGCAGGACGTGCTGGTCCAGGTGCTCGTGGGGGCCCCCGACCACGACGGCCGCCGCACCGTCGAGGTCTACTCCCAGCCGACGCGGCCCGGCGAGGCCGTGGGCGCCTCGTGGACGCGGCACGCGCGGGGGAGCGCGGCGCCCGGCGACGATCCGGAGCCGGCGCCGTGGCCGGCGGACGCGACGTGGCCGCCGCCCGGGGCGACCGAACTGGACGTCGACGGTTCGTACCAGCGGCTCGGCGCGCTCGGCTACCACTACGGCCCCGCCTTCACCGGGCTGCGCCGGGCCTGGCGGATGGGCGACCAGGTCTTCGCCGAGGCGGAGCTGCCCGAGCGACTGGCGGCCGACGCGGCCCGTTTCGGCCTGCACCCGGCCCTGATGGACACCGGCCAGCACAGCCTGGCGATGGATCAGCTCGACGCGCGGGGCGCCGGCCCGGACAGCCCCGGCGTGCGCGCGCCGTTCCTGTGGTCCGGGGTGCGGCTGCTCGCCTCGGGCGCCGCGGCGCTGCGGCTCGTGTTCTCCCCGACGGGGCCGTCCTCGTGGTCGGTGGACGGGTTCGACACCGCCGGCCGCCCGGTGCTGAGGGTGGACTCACTGGTCGCCCGGGAGGTTTCCGCCGAGCAGTTGCGCGATGTCGACTCCCCGCACGGCGACGCGCTGTTCGAGCCCGGCTGGGTGCGGTGCGGACCGGCCGAGACCGGTTCGGTGGCGAGCGCCGAAGGGCCGATCGGCCGGCTGGCGCTGCCCGATCCGGCGCGGACCGCGCCGTCGGGCGACGAGCACGACGAGCACGACGAGCTCAACGAGCACGACGAGCTCAACGAGCACGACGAACACAACGAGCGCAGCGAGCACGACGAACGCGACGAGCACACGGCCGACGCGTGGTGCCACCCCGACCTGGCCGCGCTCGGCTCGGCGGTGGACGATGGCGCGCCCCTGCCCGAACTGGTGGTGCTCCGCGTCCCCGGCGGCCCGGCACCCGAGTCGACGGTCGACGCGGTGCACACCGCGGTGAACGGCACGCTGCGGGTGCTTCAGGACTGGCTCGGCGACGCCCGGTGGGAGCGGTCGCGGCTGGTCGTGGTGGTCGACGGCGGACTCGTGGGCGCGGCGGTCGCAGGTCTGGTGCGCTCCGCGCAGACGGAGAACCCCGAGCGGGTGGTTCTCGTCGAGCGGTCGTTCGCCGATCCGGAGCCGGCCGGGGCGTCGGCGGTGGAGGACCTGGCCCGCGCCGCGCTCGCGACGGGCGAGCCGGAGGTGTCGGTTCGCGATGGACAGTTGTGGTCGCCCCGCCTGAACAAGGTCGCCGCCGAAGCGCTCCCGGAGACCGCCGGGCCGGCGGCGGACGAGCCGGCCTCGATGTGGGGCACCGGGACCGTGCTGCTGACCGGGGCGTCCGGCGTACTGGGCGGGTTGGTGGCCGAGCACCTTGTGGCCGAGTGCGGGGTGCGGCGGCTGATGCTGGTGTCGCGGCGGGGCCCGGCCGCTCCCGGCGCCGACGAGTTGGTCGAGCGGCTGACCGGGGCGGGCGCCTCGGTGCGGATGGTCGCGTGCGACCTCGCCGTACGCCATGAGGTGCTGGACCTCGTCGGCTCGGTGCCGCCGGAGTTCCCGCTCAGCGCCGTGGTGCACTGCGCGGGTGTGCTCGACGACGGGACCGTGGGGTCGCTGACGCCCGACCGGGTCGACGCGGTGCTGCGGCCCAAGGTGGACGGCGCCTGGCACCTGCACGAGGCCACGCGGGACGCCGAGCTGTCGGCGTTCGTGCTGTTCTCCTCGGCCGCGGCGGCGTTCGGCGCCGCCGGTCAGGCGAACTACGCGGCGGCCAACGCGTTCTGCGACGAGCTGGCCGAGCACCGGCGGCGGCTCGGGCTGCCGGCGGTGTCGATCGCCTGGGGGTGGTGGGCCGAGGCCAGCGGGATGGGCAGCCACCTCGGCGCCCAGGACCGGGCCCGGATGGCCCGTACCGGCATCCGCCCGGTGGACAACGACTTCGGTCTCGCCCTGTTCGACGCGGCCGCCCGCCGCCAGGGCCGGGTCGTCGCCGCCCCGTTCGACCTCGCCGGCCTGTCCACCGCGGCCGCGGTCCCGGGGCTGCTGCGCGGGCTGGTGCGCCGCCCGGCGCGGCGGATCGTCGAACCTCACCCGGCCGGCGGGGCCGGAGCTCGCGAGGGCCTGGCGGCACTGGAGCCGGCCGAGCGCGACCAGGCCGTCGCCGAGCTGGTGCGCGTCCACGCCGCGGCCGTGCTCGGGCACACCTCGGAGAACGCCGTCGACGACCGGCAGCCCTTCACCGCTCTGGGGTTCGACTCCCTGACCGCTGTGGAGCTGCGCAACCGGCTCAACACGGCCACCGGGCTGCGGCTGCCGGCCACACTGATCTTCGACTACCCCTCGCCGGCCGCCCTGATCGAGTTCGTGCGGGGCGAGATCGGCGGCGACGCGCCCGCCCCGGCCCGGCCGGCCGCCGGCGCTACCGAGGCCGCGACCTCGGCCGGGACAGGAGACGACCCGATCGCGATCGTGGGCATGGCCTGCCGCTTCCCGGGCGGGGTGAGTTCGCCCGACGAGCTCTGGGACCTCGTCGCCGAAGGGCGGGACGTCATCGGCCCCTTCCCCACCGACCGGGGCTGGAACCTGGACGGGCTCTACCACCCGGACCCCGACCACCCCGGGACCACCTACACCCGTGAGGGCGGCTTCCTGCACGACGCCGACCAGTTCGACCCCGAGTTCTTCGGCATCTCGCCGCGCGAGGCCATCACGATCGACCCGCAGCAGCGGCTGCTGCTGGAAACGGCCTGGGAGTCCCTGGAGAACGCGGGCATCGATCCCGCCTCGCTGCGCGGCGGCCCGACCGGCGTGTTCGTCGGGCTGATGTACCACGACTACGGCTCGCGCCTGCACACCAAGCCCGAGGAGCTGGAGGGCTACCTGGGCAACGGCAGCGCCGGCAGCATCGCGTCGGGCCGGGTCGCCTACGAGTTCGGCTTCGAGGGCCCCGCCGTGACGGTGGACACGGCGTGCTCGTCATCGCTGGTCAGCATGCACCTGGCGGCGCAGACGCTGCGGTCGGGGGAGTGCTCGCTCGCGCTGGCCGGCGGCGTGACGGTGATGGCCACGCCCGACCTGTACGTGGAGTACAGCCGGCTGCGCGCGAACGCCGCGGACGGCCGGTGCCGGGCGTACGGCGCGGACGCGGACGGCACCGGCTGGTCCGAGGGCGCGGGCCTGGTGGTGCTGGAGCGGCTGTCCGACGCTCGGCGCAACGGCCACCAGGTGCTGGCGCTGCTGGCCGGTTCGGCGCTGAACCAGGACGGCGCGTCGAACGGGCTGACGGCCCCCAACGGCCCGTCCCAGCAGCGGGTGATCCGCCAGGCCCTGGCCAGCGCCGGGCTGTCCGCCGCCGACGTGGACGTCGTCGAGGGACACGGCACGGGGACCCGGCTGGGCGATCCGATCGAGGCCCAGGCGCTGCTGGCCACCTACGGCAGCGAGCACACCGAGGACGCGCCGCTCTGGCTGGGGTCGATCAAGTCGAACATCGGCCACACGCAGGCGGCGGCGGGCATCGCCGGCACCATCAAGATGATCATGGCGATGCGGCACGGGATCATGCCCAAGTCCCTGTTCGCACAGACCCCGTCGCCGCAGGTCGACTGGGAGTCGGGCGCGGTCGCGCTGCTCGACCGGGCGCGGGAGTGGCCCGATCGCGGCCGGCCCCGCCGGGTGGGGGTGTCCTCCTTCGGCGTCAGCGGGACCAACGCCCACATCATCCTGGAACAGCCCCCGGCCGAGTCCACCGCTCCGGCCCCCGCCCCGGCCACGACCCCCGCGGCGACGCTGCCGGTGTGGCCGCTCGTACTGTCGGCCCGCGGGCCCGCGGCCCTGCGGGGCCAGGCGGACCGGCTGTGCTCCTCCCTGCGCGACCGTCCCGACGCGGCGTTGGCGGACATCGCCTACTCCCTGGTGACCGACCGGGCCCGCCACGATCACCGGGCGGTCCTGCTCGCCGCCGACCGCGCGCAGGCCCTGGAACGGCTGGCGGAGTACGCGCACGGGGGCGACGGAACCGGAGTCGTCGCCGATGCGGCCCGGCGGGGCCCGCTGGCGATGGTGTTCACCGGCCAGGGCGCGCAGCACCCCGGCATGGGCTCGGAACTGCACCGGCGCTTCCCGGTCTTCGCGGCCGCGTTCGACCAGGCGTGCGGCCAGTTGGATCCCGCCGTCCGGGAGGCCGTCCTCGGCGACGGGGGCGATCGGCTCGACGCCACGGAGGTCGCCCAGCCGGCGCTCTTCGCGGTCGAGGTCGCGCTGTTCCGGCTGTTCGAGTCCTGGGGTGTCCGGCCGGACGTCCTCACCGGCCATTCGGTGGGCGAGATCGCGGCCGCGCACGTCGCCGGCGTGCTGTCGCTGCCGGACGCGTGCCGGCTGGTGGCGGAGCGGGGCCGGCTGATGGCGCGGCTCGGCCCGGGTGGTGTGATGGTCTCGGTGACCGCGGGCGAGCAGGCGGTCGCACCGCTGGTCGCGCGGTACGCCGAAGAGGTGTCGATCGCGGCGGTCAACACCCCCGGTTCCGTGGTGCTCTCGGGGACCGAGGCGGCCGTCGCGGAGATCGTGCGGCGCCTGACCGAGGACGGATACCGCACGAAGCGGCTCGCCGTCAGCCACGCGTTCCATTCGCCGCTCATGGACCCGATGCTCGACGAGTTCCGCGCCCTGGTCCACGGCCTGGCATTCCAGCCGCCGCGCATCGCGATGGCGGGCGGCGAGCAGGTGACGGACCCGGAGTACTGGGTGCGGCACGTGCGGGACACGGTGCGGTTCGCCGACACGGTGGCCGAACTGCACGGCGCCGGCGTCACCCGGTTCCTGGAGATCGGCCCCGACGCCCCGTTGACCGGCGCGATCCGCGACTGTCTCGCGGAGACGGACGCCGTCGCGGTCCCCGGCCTGCGCCGGCACCGCGACGAAGCCGACACGGCGCTCACCGCGCTCGGCACCTTGTTCGCCGCCGGAGTGGACGTCGACTGGCCCGCCCTGTTCGACGGCACCGGAGCCCGGCACACCCCGCTCCCCACGTACGCGTTCCAGCACCAGCGGTACTGGCTCGACAACCCCGAGCCGCCGGCCGGTCTCGCCGCGGTCGGCCTCGACCCGCTCGACCATCCGCTGCTGCTGGCCGGCGTGGAGGTCGCCGGCGGCGAGTCCGTGCTGCTGACCGGCCGGCTGGCGCCGCGGACCCAGCCCTGGCTGGCCGAGCACGTGCTGTTCGAGCAGGCCCTGCTCCCCGGCACCGCCTTCGTCGACGTGGCGCTGCGGGCGGCCGAGCAGGTCGGCTGCACCGTGCTCGACGAGCTGACGATCGAGTCGCCCCTGCTGATCGCCCCGGCGGGCTCGGTCGCGCTGCAGATTCTGGTGGAAGCGGCCGACGAGGGGGGCCACCGGAAGATCACGATCTCCGCCCGCCCCGACGGCGACGCCGACGACACCCCCTGGACCCGGCACGCCACCGGAACCGTGTCCGGCACGGGGAGCCTGCCGGACCCCGATCCGCTCACCGAATGGCCGCCGCGGGGAGCCGACGCCGTCGATGTCGCCGGCGCGTACGAACTGTTCGCCGAGGCGGGCCACGACTACGGGCCGACGTTCCAGGGGCTGGTGGCCTGCTGGCGGCGCGGGGCCGAGCTCTACGCCGAGGTGGCGCTGCCGCCGAACGGGACCGACGTCGAGCGCTACGGCGTGCACCCGGCGCTGCTGGACGCCGGTCTGCACGGCGGCGTGCTCCGGGCCCTCACCTCCGAGTCCCCTCAGGGCCTGGTGCCGTTCTCCTGGGCCGGAGCGCGGCTGTTCGCCTCGGGCGCCACCGCGCTGCGCGTCCGGGTCCGGCCGGTGGCCGCCGACACGGTCGCCCTGGACGCCTTCGACGAGACCGGCGCCCCCGTCTTCAGCGTGGCGGCGCTGTCCTCCCGCTCGGTCTCCGCCGACCAGCTCCGCGCCGCCGCGTCCCGCGACGACTCGCTGTTCGAGACCGAGTGGGTCGAGTGCGGCCGGGTCGACGACAGCGCGCCCCACCCCGAGGCCACCGTGCTGGCCGGCCCGCTCGCACTCGCGGAGCTGATATCCGGGCGGGACGCGGCGGCCGAGGTACCGGCCCTCGTGGCGGTGTCCGTACCGGGGGAACCGGGGGAGGAGACCGCCGTCGCCGCCGACGTCCACGCGGCGGTGAACGGCGTGCTGCGCTCGGTGCAGACGTGGCTGGCCGATCCCGCCTGGGAGTCCTCCCGGCTGGCGGTGGTGACGACCGACAGCCTGACCGGCGCGGCCGTACGGGGCCTGCTGCGCTCGGCGCAGTCGGAGAACCCCGACCGCATCGTCCTCGTCGAGGGCGGCGCCGACGCGATCACCACCGCGGCGCTGCACGCGGCCGTGGCATCGGGCGAGCCGGAGGTCTCGGTGCGCGACGGCGCGCTCCGGGCCCCGCGGCTGGCCCGCCTGGGGGCCGTCGACACCGCGCGGGCCACCGCGTGGTCGGCCGGCACCGTACTGATCACCGGCGCCTCGGGCGCCCTCGCCGGGCACGCGGCCCGCTACCTCGTCACCGACCACCACGTGCGGCATGTGGTGCTGGCCTCCCGTCAGGGCGACACCTCGCCCCGGACCGTCCGACTCGCCGCCGAACTGGCGGAACTCGGCGCCGCGGTACGCGTCGTGGCCTGCGATGTCGCCGACGGCGATCAGGTCGCGGCCCTGGTGCGTTCGGTGGAGCCGGAGTTCCCGCTCACCGCGGTGGTGCACTGTGCCGGAGTCCTGGACGACGGCGTGTTCGGCTCCCTGACCGCCGAACGGGTCGACGCGGTGCTGGCCCCCAAGGTCGACGGCGCCTGGCACCTGCACGAACAGACCCGGGAGCTGGACCTCTCCGCGTTCGTGCTGTTCTCGTCCTCCGCCACGGCCTTCGGAGCCCCGGGCCAGGCCAACTACGCCGCCGCCAACGCCTTCCTCGACGCGCTGGCCGTCGAGCGGCACCGGCAGGGCCTCCCCGCGGTCGCCATCAGTTGGGGCTGGTGGGGCGAGGACAGCGGCATGGCCGAGAACCTCAGCGAGACCGACGTGGCCCGCATGGGGCGCGGCGGGATGCTGCCGATGCCCACCGCCCAGGGCCTTGAGCTGCTGGCCGCGGCGGCCGACGCGGCTCGCCCCAACGTGCTGGCCGCCCGCCTCGACCTGGCCGCCGTACGTACGTCCGGCACGGTGCCCGCCCTGCTGCGGGGCCTGGTGCGGCGTCCGGCCCGGCGCGCGGCGGCATCGCCGGCGGCGGGACCGGAGGCGGTACGAGCGGCCGGTTCCTCCGTGGCCGACCAGGTGAAGGCCATCGGCGAACTGGTACGCGAGCAGGTCGCCGCAGTGCTCGGCCACCCGAGCGGCGCCTCGGTCGACATGACCCGCGCCTTCCACGAGGTCGGGTTCGACTCGCTCACCGCGGTCGAACTGCGCAACCGGCTCAACACGGCCACCGGGCTGCGGCTGCCGGCGACGCTGGTGTTCGACCACCCCACCCCCGAGGCGCTGGCCGCGTTCCTCCGGTCCGAGCTGGTGGGCGAGGAGACCGACACTTCCGCCACCGCCGGCACCGCCGACGCCACTCCGGCCGGGCCCGTCGCCGCGACCGGCGACGACCCGATCGTGATCGTCGGTATGGCCTGCCGGTACCCGGGCGGCGTGGACTCGCCGGACGAGCTGTGGAGGCTGGTCGCCGAGGGCCGCGACGGGATCACCGGCTTCCCCGCCGACCGCGGCTGGGACCTGTCCGGCCTCTACGACCCGGACCCCGACCACGCCGGCACGACGTACGCCCAGGGGGGCGGGTTCCTCGACCGCCTGGCCGAGTTCGACTCCGACTTCTTCGGCATCTCCCCGCGCGAGGCCATCGCCATCGACCCGCAGCAGCGGCTGCTGCTGGAGACGGCCTGGGAGTCGTTCGAGAACGCCGGCATCGTCCCCTCCGTCCTGCGCGGCGGCCCGGTCGGGGTGTTCGTGGGAGCGAACGGGAGCGACTACCCCGCCCTGCTGGACCGCGACTCCGGGGACTTCGGCGGCCGGGTGCTGACCGGCAACGCGGCCAGCATCATCTCCGGCCGGCTGTCCTACGAGTTCGGATTCGAGGGGCCCTCCGTCTCCATCGACACGGCGTGCTCGTCCTCGCTCGTGGCCCTGCACCTGGCGGCCCAGGCGCTGCGCTCCGGCGAGTGCTCGCTGGCGCTGGCCGGCGGGGTCGCCACGATGGCCACCCCCGCCATGTTCGTGGAGATGGCGCGGCAGCGGGGCCTGTCCCCGGACGGCCGGTGCCGGGCCTTCGGGGACGGAGCGGACGGCACCGGCTGGGCCGAGGGCGTGGGCCTGCTCGTACTGGAGCGGCTCTCCGAGGCCCGCCGCAACCACCATCGCGTCCTGGCCGTCCTGGCCGGCTCGGCGGTCAACCAGGACGGTGCCTCGAACGGCCTCACCGCGCCCAGCGGCCCGTCGCAGCAACGGGTCATCCGCGCCGCGCTGGCCAACGCCGGCCTGTCGGCGCGCGAGGTCGACGCGGTGGAGGGACACGGCACCGGGACCCGGCTCGGCGACCCCATCGAGGCGCAGGCCCTGCTGGCCGCCTACGGACGCGAGCGCGAGCCCGGCGCCCCGCTGTGGCTCGGTTCGATCAAATCGAACATCGGGCATGCGCAGGCCGCCGCCGGCGCCGCCGGAGCCATCAAGATGATCATGGCGATGCGGCACGGCCTGCTGCCCCCGACGCTCCACGCCGAGACCCCGACCCCCGAGGTCGACTGGTCCTCCGGCGGGGTGGCACTCCTGGACCAGGCCCGTGACTGGCCCGAACAGGGGCATCCGCGACGGGCGGGCGTGTCCGCGTTCAGCCTCAGCGGAACCAACGCGCACATCATCCTGGAACAACCGCCCGCGGACCTCCCCGCGCCGCCGACGGCACCGGCCCCGGACGAGCGCTCCGCGAACGGGCGGGTGCGGCCGGTGGTGCTGTCGGCCCGGGGGCCGGCGGCCCTGCGCGCCCAGGCGGCGCGCCTCCACGCCCACATGACCGACCGGCCCGACCTGACGGCGGCCGACATCGCGCGGGCACTGGTGACCGACCGCGCGACGCACGACCACCGGGCGGTGGTGCTCGCCGCCGACCGCGAGCAACTGCGCGAGCGACTGGCGGCCTTCGCAGCCGGCACTGCCGGCACTGACGGCACTGCCGGCACCGCCACGCCCGGCGCCGAAGCCACCGGCGTGGCCGGCGGCGGCGGTCTGGCCGTCGTCTTCACCGGTCAGGGTTCGCAGCGGGTGGGGATGGGCCTCGAACTCCACCGTGATTTCCCGGTGTTCGCGGCGGCGTTCGACGAGGTGTCATGATGTCCGTCGACGCCGGTGAGGACGTGGTGGCACCGCTGGTGGCCGAGGAGGGCCCCGGCGTATCGATCGCCGCGGTCAACACCCCGGAGTCGGTGGTCGTCTCCGGCGCCGAACTCGCCGTCGCCGAGGCCGGACAACGCCTCCGCGACGCCGGCTATCGCACGAAGCGACTGGCCGTCAGCCACGCCTTCCACTCCCCGCTCATGGACCCCATGCTCGCGGACTTCCGGGCCGCGCTCGACGGCCTGGATTTCCAGCCACCGCGCATACCGATGACCAGCGGCGACGTGGCCACCCCCGAGTACTGGGTCCAGCACGTCCGCGACACGGTGCGGTTCGCCGACACGGTGTCCGGACTCCGGGCCGGCGGGGCGACCCGCTTCCTGGAGCTGGGGCCCGACGCGACCCTGACGGGCCTGATCCGCGCGTGCGTGACCGGTGACGAGGTCGTCGCCGTGCCCGGCCTCCGGCGCGGCCGGCCCGAGAGCGAATCCGTGCTCGCCGCACTGGGCACCCTGTTCGCCGCCGGGGTCGAGGTCGACTGGCCGGCCCTGTTCCCCGCGGCCGGCGCGGGACAGACACCGCTGCCGACGTACGCCTTCCACCGCACGCGCTACTGGCCGGACACGCCGAAGACACCGGCCCCGACGACAGCGGACCCGGACGCCGTGGACAGCCGCTTCTGGGGGCTGGTCGAACAGGGCGACCTCGACGCGCTGAGCGCCGAGCTGGACACCGAGGAACGGGACGGCCTCGGCGCCGTACTGCCCGCACTCACCCGGTGGCGCCTCGGCCGCCGCGAGAGGACGGCGCTGGACAGCCGGCGGTACCGATTGAGCTGGCGGTCCGTACCGACCCGGCCGGATACCACGCTCACCGGCACCTGGCTGCTGGCGGTGCCCGCCGGCCACCGCGACGACGCCTGGGTCGCGGCGATCGCAGCGGCCATGACCGCCGCCGGGGCCGAGGTCCGTGTTCTGGAGGTCGGCGAGCAGCAGCTCGACCGGGCCGCGCTGGCGACCCGGCTCGACGAGCCGCCGCTCGCCGGGGTGGTGTCGCTGCTGGCGCTGGAGGGGTCCCGCGTCCCGGACCACCCGGGCGTGCCGGCCGGCCTGGCCGCCACGGTGGGCCTGATCCAGGCGCTGGAGGACCGCGGGATCGACGCGCCCCTGTGGTGTCTCACCCAGGGCGCGGTGGACGTCGTCCCCGGCGACGGCCTCGACCATCCCGGCCAGGCCCTGCTGTGGGGCTTCGGACGGACCCTCGCGCTGGAGCGCCCCGACCGCTGGGGCGGCCTGGTCGACCTGCCGGCCACGCCCGACGACGCCTCTACGGCCGGGCTGATGCGCCTGCTGGGCGACGGCGGCACGGGGGAGCAGGCAGCGCTGCGGGACGGCGCCGTGCTGGGCGGCCGGCTGGTCCGCGCCGACCCGGACCAGGCGCCGCGCCGCAACTGGCGGCCGTCGGGCAGCGTGCTGGTCACCGGCGGCCTCACCGGCCTTGGCGCCCGTACCGCGCGCTGGCTGGCCGAGCAGGGCGCGCCCCACCTCGTCCTCACCTCCCGCCGGGGCCGTGAAGCGCCGGGCGCCGTCGAGCTCGAAGCCGACCTCACCGCGCTCGGGGCCTCGGTGACCATCGCCGCCTGCGACATCGCCGACCGGGGCCAGGTGAAGGACGTGCTCGCGAGCCTGCCCCACGACCTGCCGCTGACCGCCGTGTTCCACAGCGCGGGGGTGGCCAACGACGGCGTCGTCACCGAACTGACCCTCGACAGGCTGAACAACGTGCTGCGGCCCAAGGTGGAGGGGGCGTGGAACCTCCACGAGCTGACCCAGGACCTGGACCTCTCGGCCTTCGTGCTGTTCTCCTCGGCCGCCGGCCTCATCGGCTCACCCGGCCAGTCGCACTACGCGGCGGGGAACGCCTTCCTCGACGCCCTGGCCCACCACCGGCGGGCGCGCGGCCTGCCGGCCACGACGATCGGCTGGGGCCTTCTGGCCGGCGGGGGCATGGCCGACGACACCGGAGCGACCGAACGGGCGAGCCGCCGGGGGCTGCACGCGATGGATCCCGGCCAGTCGCTGGCCGGACTGCGGCGGGCACTGGACGACGACGAGACCTACATCGCCATGACGCACGTCGACTGGGCCCGATTCATCACGGCGACCGCGGGCACCGTCAAGTGCACGGTCATCAGCGACCTGCCCGAATACCGGGCGGCGTTCCCGGCGGCCGCCGCGGGGCACCGGCTCGCCGAGCCGAACGGCGGGGCCCGGCCCTGGGCGCGGCTGGACGCCCTGGACGGCGACGAACGTGACGCCGTGCTGCTGGAGTTGGTGCGAGAGCAGGTGGCCGACGCGCTCGGGCACACCTCGACCGAGGCCCTGCCGCCGACCAAGGCGTTCGTCGAGCTGGGTTTCGACTCCCTCGCCGCGGTCGAGCTGCGCAACCGGCTCGTCGCGGCGACCGGGCTGACGCTGCCGGCGACGCTCACCTATGACCACCCGACCGCGCTGGCGCTCCGCGACCACCTGCGGACGGCGATGTTCGGCGCGGACGCCGACCCGGCCGACTCCGCGCTGGCCGAGCTCGACCGGCTGGAGGACATGCTCTCGGCGGTGGCGGCGGACGACGGCATCGACGAGGCGGCCAAGAACCAGGTGCTGCGGCGAGTCCAGAAGCTGGCCGCCGCGCTCGCCGGCCAAGGCGGCCAATCCGAGCAGAGCCGGCTCATCGAGAACGCCGACGACAACGAACTGTTCGACTTCATCAACCGAGAATTGGGCGGACCCGGCCAGTGAACCGACACCTCATGACCGACCCCACGAAGCCCCGCGCCCCCGGCCCCGAGACAGCCGAGGCCGACCTGTTGAGCTGGGACTTCATCCAGGACCCCTACCTGACCTACCAGGAGATGCGCGCCGGTACGGGGCCCCGGCGGCTCGTCATCAAGACCTTGAGCACCGGCCTGCGTTCCTGGCTGGTCACCGAGTACAGCGACGTACGCCGGCTGCTGGCCGACCCCAGGCTCTCGAAGGCGGCCGGGGGCGCCGCGCCGATCATCGCCGAGCACAGCACGGAGGACGTCTCCGGCGCGTCGATCACGTCGGAGAGCATGCTGTTCAGCGATCCGCCGCAACACTCGCGGCTGCGCCGGATGTTCAGCAGGGCGTTCACGATGCGCCGGACACTGAACCTGCGGCCGCGCATCGAGGAACTCACCGACGAACTGCTCGACTCGATCCCGCCGGGGGCCGAGGTCGACCTGGTGGAGTCCGTGGCGATGGCCATCCCCATCGCGGTGATCGGCGAATTGCTCGGCGTACCCCGCGCCGCCCACCACGATCTGCGCCGGTGGAACCGCGCGCTCACCAGCGTCGAATCCGAGCCGGCGGAGAAGTATCGGGCCTATATGGCGTCGCTCGAATACTTCCGGACCCTGGTCGCCCAGAAAGCGAGCCGTCATGACGGCGCGGACGACCTGATCAACGCGATGATCGACCCGGACAACGAGGAGCGGTTCGAGGAGTCCGAGCTGCTTTCCACCATCTTCCTGATGATGAACGCCGGATACGAGACCACCGCCAACCTGATCAGCAGTTCGGTGTACGCTCTCCTGAAGCACCCCGAACAGTTGGAGCAGTTGCGCGGGGACGCCGCCCTCATACCGAACGCAGTGGAAGAATTCCTGCGGTATGAAAGCCCGTTGAACCTTTCCACCTTGCGCTACACCACCGAACCGGTGGAGGTCGGCGATACGGTCATCCCGGCCGGCGAGGTGGTGTTCCTGGCGCTGTCCTCGGCGAATCGGGATCCGAATCGGTTCGCGGACCCGGACCGGCTGGACATTCACCGCAATGCCGCTACGCACCTGGCCTTCGGGCACGGCATCCATCACTGCGTCGGCGCGCCGCTCGCACGGCTGGAGGGCGAAATCGTGCTGGCCCGGCTGCTGGACAGGTTCCCCCGCTGGGAGGCGGCCGAGCCGCTGGAACGACTCACCTGGCGATACACCCTGCAGTTCCGCGGCCTGGAGCGGCTGCCGGTCAGATTGCACGCATGACCCATGAACACGGTTAACGACGAGAATGGAGCGGACCCATGTCAGCAGAAGTGATCGACCGATTCTTCCAGAGCTCGGGTGCCGGCGACATCGAGACCGCCGTCGAATGTTTCGCCGACGACGGGCAGTGGATCACGCCCGACGGAGACGGACTCGGGACGGTCCACACCAAGAATCAGATCGGCGAGCTGATCACCAGTATGAACGCGATGCGCGAAAAGATGATCGCCTCCGGGGTCGACGGGAAATTCGAGCCGCCCATCATGGTCGACGAGAACATGGGGCTGGTGCGGTGGACCGTGGAGACCGATGACGGAAAGGTGGTCAATCGCGGCGTCGACCTCTTCATCCTGCGCGACGGGAAGATCGTGCTCAAAGACGTCTACCGCAAGGCCTGAAACTCTCCGACGCATCCCTGATGCGGCCTTGCCGCTCCCCGAGAATCGCTGAAACTCTCCATCAAGAAGGGGTAGAAACATGCTCAACAGCTATGAGGAACTGGTCGAGACGACGGTCAGCGCCACCACCGACATCGAGGACTTCGAGAACATCCAGGTCGGCCAGGGCGGTGTGTACGAGCACGCCCTGTTCACCAAGTCCGGTGAGAAGGTGGCCACCACCTCGGGCGGCTACAAGATTCTCTACCAGCGGGAATCCGACCAGCAGTTCATGGCGTACCTGACCAACGAGGTCGTCTTCGAGGACGGGTCCGGAACGATCCGGGTCGCCGGCTGGATCGACCTCGGGTCGCTCCTGTCCGGGGACTGGGCCTACTACCCGAGTGTGGGCACCAGCGGCCGGTACCTCGGCCAGACGGGATTCATGGCCTGGCGCCCGTACGACCTCGGCAAGGTGGAAGGCGCCGACGTGAAACTGATCATGTTTGCCGCCGCCGAGTGAACGGCTCGCGGTGACGTGATGGGGCGAGGAAACTCAAGTTCAGGATTCAGGGCATTCCGCCGCGGATTGGCACCTGTGTTCTCCGACGTGGAGGTAGCGAATTGAGCCGGGTCGCCGGGAAAGTCGCGCTGGTCACTGGCGCCGCGCGTGGCATGGGGCGTTCGCACGCGGTGCGGCTCGCCCAGGAGGGGGCGGACATCGTGGCCGTCGACCTGTGCGCGGACCTCGACAGCACGCCGTACCCAGGGGCGAACAGCCAGGACCTCACCTCGACGACGAAGCTGGTCGAACAGACGGGCCGGCGAATCCTTGCCCGCCGGGCGGATACCCGCGACTTCAAGGAATTGCAGAATGTCGTCGACGAGGCGATAGCCGAGTTCGGCCATATCGACGTCGTGTGCGCGAATGCCGGCATGTCCAGCTTCGGGTTCTCATGGGAACTCTCCGAGGAAGCCTGGCAAGAAATCATCGACGTCAATCTGACGGGATCGTGGAAAACCGTCAAAGCGGTGATTCCCCATATGATCGAGCGGAATGAAGGCGGCTCGCTGGTCTTCATCAGCTCGACGGCGGGGCTGATCGGCGTGCCGACCATGTCGCACTACACCGCGTCCAAGCACGGCGTGGTCGGGCTGATGCGTGCCCTGGCCGTGGAGCTGGCACCGCACAACATCCGCGTGAATTCGGTCAACCCGGGAAATGTCGACACGCCGATGGTCAACAACGCTCCGATGCGAAAGCTCTTCCTGCCCGAAGTCTCCGACCCGACACCGGAGGCGGCGAACGATGTGATGCGAGAGATGAGCGCGTTGCCCGTCGGCTGGCTGGACTCGCAAGGGGTCAGCGAGGCCGTGCTCTATCTGGCGTCGGACGCGGCGCGTCACGTCACGGGAATCACCCTTCCCGTGGACGCCGGAATGTCGCTCCCCAACAAAATTCGATAGGAGCCGGCCGGTCCACGAATAAGACGCCGCTCATCGAACAACCGAAACAACCGAAACAACTCAAACCCTGTCAGCGTCCCCAGGCGTGAACAATTTTTCCGGAGGCTTCTCGTGACGACGGAGAGTGCATTCTCTCTCATGGTCGATCGGCTCGATATCATTGAGTTGACGGCCAAGTACGCTTATCGGCTCGATACTCGCCAGTTCGATTCCTTGATGGAGCTGTGGAGCGACGCCGACCCGGTTTTCGACGAAGAAGCCTTCGGGCTGGGGAAGTTCACGGGGAAGGACGCGATCCGGCGGCACTTCGAAGCCGACATCTACGGGCAGATGGAGAATCTCTGCCACCTGACGGCCAACCACGTCGTCGACGAGATCCTCGAATCCCGAGCATCCGGCAACTGCCATGTCTTCGCCCAGGGGGACGTGCGGGCCGGCGGGATCTCCCGGGCCACCGCGTACTACAAGGATCAATACGTTCGCGAGGACGGGGTCTGGAAGTTCTCCAGCCGCAAGGTGATCCCGTTGACGAGGCCGGAAGTCGGAACCTTCGAATTCCCGGCAGGGCAGAGCCCATTCAGTCAGTAGGCCGGACCACTCAGTAGACCGGCCGGCACTGACCACGCGGCCGTGCACCGACTGCTTCGGATCCCATCCTGAGCGATCAGCAGTGGTGCCGGCCGCGTGGCCCGAGAAAGAAGGAACGTGCACGCATCAACCACGAGTGGCGGCTCCTGGATCAGGCCGCTGCGAAGCTCAGCTCAGCGCAGTCACGTACACCTCGTCTGCTTTCCGTTCGCGGGCGGCTCCGCGGGATATTTCCACTCGTTGGCGAAATCGCTCGAACCGGACGTCTCGGTGCTCGGGGTCCAGTATCCAGGGCGCCAGGACCGCCGCCATGAGCCGTTGATCGAGGACATCGGCCGGCTCGCCGACGAGATCTGCGAGGCGTTGCTCCCGTGGGAGACGCAGCCGCTCGCCTTCTTCGGCCACAGCATGGGTGCGGTGGTGGCGTTCGAGGTGGCGCGGCGCTTCGAGCGGGACAATCGCCGCGCGCCGCTCGCATTGTTCGCGTCCGGGCGCCGCGCCCCATCGTGTCACCGTGATGAGGATTCGCATACGGCCGATGACGAGAGTCTCGTCGCCCACCTTCGGTCGCTGGGCGGAACGGACCCGGCTCTGCTCGACGACGACGAGATGAGAAGCGTGATCCTCCCCGTGATCCGCGGCGATTACCGGGCAGTCGAGACGTATCGTGCGCCAACCGCGGAGACCGTGTTGAACGTGCCGATCATGGCGATAACCGGCGATCGCGACCCGAGCGTTTCGCTGGAGGAGGCGAGCGCCTGGCGAGGACACGCGGCGGGACCCTTCGAGATCAAGGTCCTGACCGGAGGCCATTTCTTCATACACGAGCACGTCGCCGAGATAGCCGGCTGTGTTCGACGTGTGCTCATCGACTTCCGTTCCGACCTCACTCGGCCGCTAGGCTGTTCCCGCTGAATGCCGTTTCCGCGCACAGGTGTTGGCCGTGATGGCGCCCGATGAGATCGACCCCGACCGGGGAGAGGACCTGCAATGAACTCCGCAGTGACGGAATGTCCCACCGTGGACGTGAACATGCTCGACCCTGACTTCGTGCAGGACCCCTACGAAACCATGGCCGCATGGCGAGCCCTGGGCCCGGTCGTCTACAACTCGCATCACGACCAGTACATGGTCATGTCGCATCGCAACTGCTCGCGAGTGCTGGGCGACATACGCTATTTCAACTCCGCGAATGTGCTCCCGGAGATGGAGAAGGCGTTCGGCGGACCGACTTTTCTCGGCACCGACGGCGCGCGGCACCAGACGGTCCGCGGAATCTGGGAGCCGGGATTCGAGCGCAGGACTGTCGAGGCCGACTGGACGGCGCGAATACAGCGAATTGTGGACGTGTATGTGGATCACTTCGTCGAACGCCTTCGCTCCGGCGAACCCCTCGACGCCCTCGCGGGGATGACGCGGATCATCCCCACCGTTGTCACCGCCCAATTGCTGGGCGCCGAAGAGGACATGTACGAGGACTTCATCAAGTGGAGTGATGCGACGGCGGCGGTTCTCGGCGCACGGCTGGACCCGACGCCGAGGGGCCAGGAGATCGTCGCCGAGGGCACCGCGGCATCGATCGCCTTGAACTCGTACATCGGCGGCCTCATCGAAAAGCACCGTGCGCAGGGGGCGAGCGATGGATCGCTCATGGCCCAGATGGTGTTCGACGACTTCGCGTCGTCCATGCCCGACCGGGAAATATTGGCGAACGGGACGATGCTGACGGTCGCCGCCAATGAGAGTACGGCCCAGGTGATGGCGATGATGTTGTACGCGCTGGGACGCCATCCCGACCAGCGTCGCGCGCTGGTCGCCGACAGGTCGCTCGTTCCGGCCGCACTCGAAGAGGTCCACCGCTGGTCGACCCTCACGCAGTCGGTTCTGCGCTTCGCCTGTAGCGACGAGTCCCAGGTCGAGGGCTTCACGATCCCCGAGGGCTCCGCGGTCGTGACCCTTCTGGGCTGCGCGAACCGCGACCCCGCTCGCTGGGACGACCCGCACTCCTTCGACATCTTCCGTGCCCGTAAAGCGCACCTCGGCTTCGGCTTCGGGCCGCACATCTGCCTGGGCATTCATATGGCCCGGCTGGAGATGCGTCTTTGGCTGAACCGGCTGCTGGACAAGCTGCCGGACTACGAGATCGCGGGCGATATCGAATTCGGCCCCGACTTCACGCTGCGGGGTCTTCGGGGAATCCCGATCACGGCGGCGTGAGGGAACTTCGCGGCGGCCGGCGCCGATGGGCCGGCCGCCCAGTGCGCGGGGTCCGCGCCGTGGGCGCGCCGCGTCCACAGGCGCCCGCGACCAGGTGTTGCGTGACAGCCCTCAGGCGGAGGCGTCCTGAAGAGCGGAGTGCGGGGCCGGCTGGGGGCCGAGGCGGGACAGCAGTTGTACGCGTGAACTGACCCCCAGCTTGCGGTAGATCCGGGTCAGATGCTGCTCCACCGTGCTGGTCGTGAGGTAGAGCTTGCCGGCGATCTCCCGGTTGGTCAGGCCCTTCGCCGCGACCTTGGCGACCCTCCGCTCCGCGTCGCTGAGCGCGTGCATGTCGACTTCCGTCTCCTCCAGCACGTCCGGCGCGCTGGCCCGTCGGGCGGGTTGTTCCGCGAAGCACGCCTGCCTGATGCTGTTGGCCTTGCGCGCCACCGACCGCGCCCGGCCGGCATCACCGAGTTGGGTGTACGCGTCGCGCAGGGCGGCGAGCGCGTTCGCCAACTCGTACTTGTCCCCGCTCCGGTGCAGCACATCCACGGCCTCGGACAAGATGGCAGGCCGGAGGTGCACCTCACGGGTCGCCGCCAGCAGCCGCATGGTGCGCCCGCGCACCTGGAGATGGCCCTCCGGACCGATCAGGCGGAGCTGCTCGCGGGCGTAGCGCGCGGCCGTCTCGTGGTCTCCGAGTCGCAGGTGGGCGGCGGCCATCTCGGTGCGCCACGGCAGCGTCTCGGACTGGGCCACCTCCCACTGGTCGAGCGTGTCGGCGACGGCCTGGAAATCGTCGAGGGCGACCTGGGCGAGGCCGCGCTCGACGTAGTAGCGGCCGCGTGCCAGCAGATAGGACAGGCCGAACGGCGTCTCGAACATCACGTCCGGCACGCGCAGGGCGAGCGTGCGTGCCGCTTCGTCGTGTTTGCCCTGCAGCGTTTGCGCGGTCAGCAGAGTGTTCAGCGGCTCAGCGGCCATCACACCCCATTCGGCGACCGAGACGAGTTCGAGCGCGGTGGCCGCCCGGGAGACCGCGACGCTGAGCGAGCCCCGGCGCAAGGCGATGTCCGCCGCGATCGCGCAGAACACCGCGCGCCAGGTGGGTGCCTGGAGGTCGAGGCAGGTCTGCATCAGTTCGCGGCACCGCTGCTCGGCTTCCTCCAACCGCCCGGCGTACACCATCGTGTGCAACGCGATCATGAGCGGCAGCAGGTTGATATCGGTCAGCGGCTGTTGCCACAGCGCCTCGTCCGCTTGGACCAGGAGTTCCGCGGTCGCCCCCTGGTTGTGGGAGCTCTGGAAGTGTTCGAGCAGGCGATAGCCGATGGCGCCCGGGGGCATGATCGGCGTGCCGTCCGTCCTGATCTCGTCGGCCACTCGCCGGAAGACGCCCGGATACATGTTGGCCAGCCACATCCGTACCAGCTCGAACTCCCACGAGGGCCGGGCGCCCGGCGGCACGTCGGCCGCCAGCCGCGAGAGCACGGAGCAGGCCTCCTCCACCCGCCCCTGTTGCAGCAGCATGATGATGGGCATCGTCGTGTGCCGGCCCCGAAGCCGGCCGCTCAGCATCGCCTCGGTCAGTTCGGACAGATGCCCGATCGAGGCCCGTAGATCGTCCCGCCACCCCGCCCGCAGCAGTAGGGCCAGAATCTCCTCCCGGCGCCGGCCGTCGGTGTCGGCCTCGTACGCGAGCCGCAGCAGTTCGGTGGCGCGCCGGGTGTGTCCCTCGTCCAGCGCCTGCTGCGCCCCCTTCACCAGGTTCGGTACGGCCGACGGGTCGTCGAGGCGGCCGGAGGCGACGAAGTGCTCCGCGATCGTCAAGGAGTCCGCACCGCATGCCTTGAGCAGGTCCGCGGCGCGCCGGCTCAGCTCGGCTCGGTCCGCGGCCGAGAAGGCGTTGAGCACGGCGCCGGCCATGATCGGGTGCCGCATCCGGCCGGCCGCCACCAGACCGGTCCGGGTCAGCGCCTCCATGGCGACGGCGACCCGGTCCGATGCGACGCCCACCAGCCGGTCGAGGAACGCGAACCGCGACGGATCACCGATCACCGAGATCGCACCCGCGACCCGCAATGTCACCGGATCGCACCGGCGCAGGACGAGCTGGACCGCCCGCTCGAACGCGGGCCCGGTGTTCAGCTCGGCCGGCGGGCCGTCGCCGCGGTCGGCAGCCCGGCTGTCCTCCAGCAACGCGTGCAGCAGCAGCAGATTGCCACCGGTGAGCTGGTGCGCCTCCGCGGCCAGTTCCGTCGAAAGGGACTCAGGGTGTCGCTCGGCCATCAGCTCCGCGACACCGCTCGGCGACAGCGGGCCCAGCGGCAGCATGCGCAAGGAGGACTGCTCGTAGAGCTCGGCGCACAGCAGCCGGGAATTGCTCGGATGCATCTCGACGTCGTCGTTGCGCCAGCCGAGGACGAGCAGGATGCGGGCGAGGCCGGCACGGCGGATCAGATAGATCAGCCAATCCTGGGAGAATGCGTCGAGATACTGAGTATCGTCAATGGCGATCACCACCGGGCTCTGCTCGGCCGACTCCAGAACCGCCGTCGCCAACCCGTCCAACACCCTGGAGCGGCTCACCCCGTCGTACGCCGCGTCGGCGATCAACCGGTGGTCGAGCAAACCCCGAACGATCTCCGTCCTGTCGCGGTCGAAAACCTCACCAGCAAGCAATTGACGCACGATCCCCAAGGAAAGCGAGGATTCGGTCGGCGCCCCACTGGCCCGGAGCAAGCGCGCCCCCGCCGCACGGGCCCGGTCGCCGAACTCCTCGATCAACGCTGTCTTACCGGTCCCGACAACACCCTTGAGCACGACAATCCGCACGCCGCCGGCGGCGGACTCGCCAAAAGCTGTAGCCAACTCGGCGAGCTCGGACTCTCGCTCGATCATGCACGATCCCCTGTCTTTCATGGAGCGGTCCCTGCGTCGCGCGCACCGACAGACCGCGCGAAAGAAGGATCGACAAATGCGGAAATCGACGGAATAAGAACAGACATCAATTCAACAAAAATGGTTCGACACCTCTATGGGCCGACATTGGTCATACCCATGTCTACCCCAGTCGATCATGCAGTTGAACCCGTGGGCAGGACGATGAACCGCCCAGGTTTAGAACCGAGTTGATAGCTGTGAGCTGGGGATTCGTGGCTGCTCGACAGGGATCGGCTCCGTATGCGACAAGCGGAATGTGCCCTTTCTCACCGTGGGGCCGAGGGTGGTCGTACCAGACATTCCACTCAGCGGGGGCAAACGCGAGGTGTGAAAGTGCCTTCCACGACCGCCGCGATCCGACGGCCTCGGTCTCCTTCGAGAGCGACGCGGACCAGTCGGCGGTGCGGCGCGAAGAGGCGTCCATGCCGGTCGACGCTACGAGCGTGGGTGCGGCCGGTCGGCCTCGGCCGCGGGGGCGGCCCAGGCCGCCCGGGGGATCAGGTAGCGCGCCACGGTATAGCGCTTCACCGACCGGAGCCCCGGTGCGCCCGGCGGAACGCGTTGATGCTCCCGAGGTGCCGGGCGCGCTTGGCCTCGTCCCGTACGCCCAGGCCCTCTTCCGGCGCCAGGCACAGCACGCCGACCTTCCCGTGGTGCGCGTTGCGGTGCACGTCGAGCGCGGCCTGGCCGGTGTCCTCCAGCGGGTAGCACTTCGACAGCGTCGGGTGGATGAACCCCTTGTCGATCAGCCGGTTGGCCTCCCACGACTCCCGGTAGTTCGCGAAGTGCGAGCCGACGATCCGCTTGAGGTTCATCCACAGATATCGGTTGTCGAACTGGTGCGTGAATCCCGAGGTGGACGCGCAGGTCACGATGGTGCCGCCCTTGCGGGCCGCGTAGACCGAAGCGCCGAACGTCTCCCGGCCCGGGTGCTCGAACACGATGTCCGCGTCGTCGCCGCCGGTCAGCTCCCTGACGCGGGCGCCGAACCGCTGCCATTCCTTCGGGTCCTGGGTGTGCTCGTCCCGCCAGAACCGGTACCCCTCGGCGCTGCGGTCGATGACCAGCTCCGCCCCGAGCCGGCGGCAGATCTCCGCCTTCTCCTCACTGGACACGACGCACACCGGGATGCCACCGCCGTTGAGCACGTACTGCGTGGCGTACGAGCCGAGTCCGCCGGAGGCGCCCCAGATCAGGACCACGTCGCCCTGCTTCATGTGCGCCCCGTTGCGCGAGACCAACTGCCGGTACGCGGTCGAGTTGACCAGCCCGGGGCTCGCCGCCTCCTCCCACGTCAGGTGCGCGGGTTTGGGCATCAACTGGTTCGCCTTCACCAGGGAGACCTCGGCGAGGCCGCCGAAGTTGGTCTCGTAACCCCAGATCCGCTGCTCGGGATCGAGCATCGTGTCGTCGTGGCCCTCGGGGCCTTCCAGCTCGACGCTGAGGCAGTGCGCCACCACCTCGTCGCCGGGCTTCCAGCGGTGCACCCCGGGCCCGGTCCGCAGCACGACACCCGAGGCGTCCGAGCCGACCACGTGGTGGGGCAGGTCGTGCCGCTTCGACAGCGGGGACAGCTTCCCGTAGCGCCGGAGGAACTTGAAGGTCGGCAAGGGCTCGAAGATCGAGGTCCAGACCGTGTTGTAGTTGATCGCGCTCGCCATCACCGCGATGAGCGCCTCACCGGGCCCCAGCTCCGGCGTCGGGACCTCCTCCACGTGCAGCGACTTGCGCGGGTCCTTGTCCGCGCCGGCGATGCCCTCGAACATCTCGGTCTCCTCGGCGTGCACGGTCACGCCGCGGTAGCTCTCCGGCACCCGCAGCCCGGCCAGTGCGCCCGGGTCCCCTGCCACGATGGCCTGCTGGATCTCCTTGAGTTCCGCGTTCGGCACGGCTTTCCTCTCTTCGCTGGTCCGGCTCACGCCAGGAGGCCCGCGTCGGCCTCGTCGTCCTCGCCGGCGGCCCGCTCACCCGGGCGCCACCAGCGGTATCCGTCCGGCGGCCGTCCGGCCGCGGAGTCCAGGGGGTTGTCACCGGGCCTGCCGAGCCACTCCCGCAGCGCTTCGGCCCACCACGCCGTGTCGACGACCCAATCGAGCGCCGGTTGGTCCACCGGGCGCACCTCTCCCGCCCGCACGCGCGCCAGCTCTACGGTCCAGCCGGCCACGGCGGGCCCGAAGACGGCCTCCGGGTCGGCGACCCCCAGCGCCTCGCCGATGACCGGCCAGCCGATCCCCTCGGCCCGCGCGGCCACGACGGCCCTTTCCACGTAGCGGGAGACCGATTCGGTCAGGGCGCGCCCGGCGCGCAGCGCGGCGAGATCGGTTTCGTGCGGCCAGTAGTGTTCCGGGACGACCGCGTGCCGCGCGCAGCGAGCGACCGCCCACGCCGCCTGCGCGGCGGCGACCTTCGCGTGCAGCGCGACGGGGAGCCCGTCGAGTTCGGCGTCCGCGCGCGCGTCGGCCACGGCCTTCACCGGCCCGCGGTCCGGGTCGTGCCGGCCGGCAGCCGTTCCCTCACCGAGACCACGTCTCGCGCGTTGGGAACCAAACTGATAACCGAACTGAGAACCATGGTGTGCACACGCTCTCCGTCGCCAACACTCATTGCTCATTGCTCATTGCTCATTGCTCATTGCTCATTGCTCATCGCTCGTCGCTCGTCGCTCATTGCTCGTCGCTCACGGACCGGTAGGCCCGACTTCCGGATCACGGGCGCGACCACGCCCATCCCTCCGGCGCCGGCGTCGGCCGGACGGCATGGCCGGGGGACGGTCGCGTCGCGAACGGTCGGGCTCATCAGGCTCAGTCGCGGTAGGCGGTGTCGAGCGCCTTGCCGCGCCACGGGGCGATGTGCTCCGCGACCATCGCGTTCTTGGCCTCAAGACGCTCGTAGGCGTCGCTGCCCACCAGCAGGTGCGAGGGCAGCGTCTCGCCGTCGGTCACCTCGACGATCAGCGCCGCGCCCTTGGCCGGGTCCCCGGGCTGGGCGTGGTTGGCCGCGTCGACCCCGTCGCGTACGAGGTGGGCGGGGGTGCCGTCGTAGGCCGCCAGCCGTGTCCCGGAGACCGACAGGGAGCTGGCGTCGAAGAGGTCGGTGCGGAACGCCCCGGGCTCGACGACCATGCTCTGGATGCCCAACGGGCCCACCTCGGCGGCGAGGGCTTCGCTGATGCCGGCGACCGCGAACTTCGAGGCGCTGTACAGGCTCACCCCGGCCTCGCCCTCGAACCCCGCCCGGGAGCCGATGTGCACGATCTTGCCCTTGCCGGCAGCGCGCATCGTCGGCAGGACCGCTCGCGTCACGTTGATCAGACCGAAGACGTTGACGTCGAACAGCGACCTGCCCTCGGCGTCGGTGACCTCCTCCAGCGCACCCACCAGCACCCGGCCCGCGTTGTTGACCAGCACGTCGATCGTGGCGAACCGATCGACGACCTGCGCGACGGCCCGGTCGATCTGGGCCTGGTCGGTGACATCGAGGGTGACCGGATGGCACCGCTCGGCGCCGCGCAGGTCGTCGGGCAACGCGTCGACACGCCGGGCGCCGACGGCGACATCGTGTCCCGCCTTCAGAGCGTGCCGGGCTATCTCGGCGCCCAGCCCTCGGGCGGCCCCGGTGATGAACCATGTGGCCATGACGGAAACGTCTCCTTCTGCTTCTGTCGGCATCGGTGCTCGCTGCCGGGCCGTGGGCCGCGGTCCACGGCCCGGCGAAGTTCCTTCGTGATCTGGCGGTGCCGCTCGCGGTGCGCGGTGACGATCCGGCAGGCGCCGCGGCCCGGTACGGGACCGGGCCTCGCACCGGCCGCCGGCCCGGGGGGCGAGGCGGTCAGGACCTACAGCCGTACGGTCAGGAACCCGGCCGTACGGTCTGCCCCCGGCCTACGGCCTGCCCGCGTCCGTACGGTCAGGACCCGCCGGCCGTCCGCTCAGGACCCGCCGGCCACCTCGTCGGCGTACTTGCGGTTCATGTGCTCCAGGGCCGCGCCGGCCGCGATGCTCGCCTCCTCGCGCCGCGCGAGAATCCGGGCACGGGCGTCGTGGGATGCCTGGGCGTGGGTCGTCCCCGGACCTTGGAAGTGCGGGGCGACCTGACGGGCGATGAGTTCCCAGGAGTGCCACTTCGCCGTCGGGCCCGCCCAGTCGTGGGCCAGCAGCAGTACGGTGCCGAAGCCGCCGGACTGGTCGACCATGCGCTGGATCTGGCGGCGTACGTCGTCGGCGGTGCCGATCGCGCCCAGGCCGGATTCGTTGACGAACTCGATCAGTTCCCGCGTGCTGCCGTCGGGCAGCACGTGCCCAGGGGTGGCCGCGTTGTCGTTGAGGTGCCGTACCCACTGCTGTAGTCCGAACTCGACGTCGCGGTAGGCCTGCTCCCGGGACTCGGCGACGTGCACGTTCGTGACCAGCCGCCAGGTCGCGCGGTCGGGCGCCGGGCGTCCCGCGTGGGCGGCGCGCTCGGTGGCGATCCCCCAGTGGTACGCCAGGGCGTCGAAGCCGTCCTTGCTCATGGTCGCCCCGAGCGAGATCAGGCTCGTGCCGCGGCTGCCGGCCAGGCGCGCGCCGGTCGGCGACGCCGTCGCGGCCACCGCGATCTCGAAGCACGGCTCGGTGTACGGGCGTAGCTGCAACGTCGCGTCGACCAGCTTGTGGCTCCCGACCGTCGCGGTGACCGTCTCGCCGGCCAGCAGCCGCTGGATGATGTCGAGATGGACCTCAAGGAGCTCGCGGCTCTCGGTGGGGGTCATGCCGATCATGGCGACGTCGGAGGGCAGGGACCCGGGGCCGACCCCGAACATCACCCGGCCCTGAGTGAGGTGGTCGAGCATCACCATCCGGTCGGCCACCCACAGCGGATGGTGGTAGGGGATCGAGGTCATGCCGGTCCCGAGGCGGATGCGGGTGGTGCGCTCCGCCGCCGCGGCGATGAAGATCTCGGGCGAGGCGATGAGGTCCCGGCCGGTCGAGTGGTGCTCGCCGATCCACGCCTCGTCGAACCCCAGCCGGTCGAGGTGCGCCATGAAGTCCAGGTCGTGGCGCAGCCACCACGTCGGGTTCTCCCCCAGCGGGTGGATCGGGGGCAGGAACGCGCCGAAGCGCAGACTAGTCACAAGTTCTCCACCAGGTCGGCGTCCACATCAGTCACTCGCGGCCGCGGCGCTGCCACACGACGGGCGGTGAACGCACCGGCGACGAGCCGATGCGGACGGGTGTGCTCGGGCGGGTCGGTCGGCGCCTGGCGTACGTCCTCGTAGCGCGTGACCAGCCAACGGGTACTGCCGTCAGCGAGCCGCGACTGGGGGAGCGGCCGATCCCGTCGCAGCTCGTTCGGCCCCGGCGGGGAATGGAAGAGTGACGGCGCGGGCAGAAAAGCGGGCAGAAAAGGGGTCAAGACTGGCACTTGGTCGGCATAAGCCATGAATCAACCTCCGAAGAGCTGCGTGCGCCCCACGGTAGGCTCTGCGCCCCACCGGGCCATCCCCTAACTTTCCCGGTAAGCCATCCCCTAGTTGTCACAACCCATCTCTGGGGTCTCTGAGTCTCCCTCTCCACGTCCGACCTGGCGGCGACACTCGTCAACGCCCCCGACGGAACGCGCCGCCGGCCAAGGAAAAGGCGACCCCACGGGGTCGCCCACCACAGCCAGGTTTCCGTACCTGCCCGCGCCGCCACCCGGACCGAGTACGCGGCAACCAAGGCGTACTCCAGCCGAAGCGACCGCGCCCTCTGGGGCTCGGCCGGGATGCTTCCGGGGTTGCCGCGCAGCGGGACTCCCTTGATGAAGCCCGCGGCCAGCAGGGCGGGGCGGCCGCCGGGCGGCTGCGGTCAGGTGCCGAGGGAGCCGCCCCACGTACGCGCCCAGGCCGACAACCTCATCTCCGGTGCCCTGCCCGGTAGATCAGCACTTCAACGAGAGCCCAATGCGGAAGCCCTCTCCTCGCCGGCCCGGGACCACCGGTTCTCTCAGCTGAGCTGCCGCGGCTCGACGGGCCGGGCTGCGCCCTCCGCGACAACGACCGCGGCGAGGAGACCCGCCAACCACACCACCACCCCGAGCCCGCCGCCGAACATTCCCAGAGTCGTTAGGGCCCGCGCCCTTTTCCCCGCCGACGCCGCGACAGTCGCCACAGTGAAGAAGACGGCAGGTCCGCCGCACATCAGTCGGCGCACGCGAGCTGCCCCATTCCCGCGACGAGGACAAAGACGAAGAGCAACTCCGGCCAAGATGCGTGCCGTTCAACAGGGACAGGGCGGGCCCGCCTTGCACGACGAGCGTGAGGTACCGGGAGGACGCGGCCGTAGACGGTGCTCTGCGCCCGCACCCACCCGTCAGGATTTCGCCGCTCCAGTAGGCGGGCTCATCACCTGCTTGTCTCTTTGGTCCGGCCGTCTGCTGAACGATCGGGCGAACGTGAGGCACCATCGGAGCCTCGCGAGACGCCGCCGCTTCCCCCTGGGGCACAACTCCCTGGGACCAACCGCTTCCGGGCACCGCGCGCTGCGGGGCGCCCTCTTGGCGCTGTACGGGGCGTCGTAGACGGCCCAGGTGCGCCCGGCTGGTGCCGCAGCGGACCTCGATCAACTGCGGGGAGCGGACCCGACCGAGCCGCGCCTGGTGATCCCAGGTGGCCCTGCGCCAAGACGACGGGCTCCTGGTTCCTGGAGGGGAAAATCCACGGAACCGAAGGAGGGGTATGCATCTGAAGACAGAGGGGTTCGTGAGTTTCGGGGACAGCATCACGCAGGGGCGGCCGGGTCGCGCGCTGCGTCCTGACGTACGTTTGGGCCTATGACGCCCCCTGAAACCCCGGCTGGTGGCCGCACGAGCGACTGGTGGGCATATCTGGACGAATGGACCCGTCAAGAGGTCGATGCCGATGTACTGCGCGATCGACCGCTGTTGGCGGTCGTATGCGTCCGGGAGGCGCTGCGTCCTCTGGGGGTAGGGCTGCACGAGGCCGAGCGGGTGGTCCACGCGCGGTATGAGGCTCTTGGTGACCGAGTACAGCACACTCCGCCGGATCCGCTCGACCTCCCCTCACTTGCCGCTCGCGCCGCGGCTCTCCCAGGCCGCGTGGCGGCGGTGGAGGCGCTGTGGGACGGCGATACCGTGCACGACTGGTTCGTTGTCCTGGTCGCGGTCTTGGATGCCCCAGAGGGGGAGGGGCACCTGGCGGCCGTCTACCAACGCCGGGGCGGTGCTCCCCCTGTCGACGCCGCCGCCAAAGCCGGCCGGACGCTGGCCGACCACCTTGGTGTGCCGTTCCACTTCGCTTCTCCAGACACCCCCGACGACGAGGCCCCACGCTGGCGGGCACTCCAGCGACCGCAGGAAGGGCCGTGACGCGCGCCTGGAGTTGCCGTAAGGACATGGCCTAGCGACCGCCGTCGGCAGACGCCGCTGACACCAGAGGCGGCCGGCAGCGCCCTCCGGACGGCTGAGGCGAAGCCCAGCAGCGGAGTTTCACCTGGCGGAGCCTCTACCGGCGGCTGTCGAAAGACTATGAGTACCTGGATGCTGGTCACGGAACGTGATCCATCTGGTGCACGTGACGCTCCTGCTGCACCGCGTCGGCAAAAGATTGCTGTCCTGACCGGGACTTCTCAGGCACCTTCTAGCGCCAAAGACCAGCGCATTCGGTCGAGTTCGGTCCTGCCGATGCCGCCGAGCCCGTTAAGGTGTCCCGGTGATCGACGCGAGTATGGACAGAGTGAACCGCTTCCGGGCCGAGGCGGAATCCCGGGATCTGCCGTCGGAGGAGGTGGAGGAGTGGATACGTGTTGCCCGCCCGGCGGTGTACTTGGCGGAGAGCGGTGACGGCCCCCTCGTGGCCCGAATCGGCGGCGTCCCCCTGCTGCCGCACGGCGTGCCGGAGCCGTCCGACCCCTTTGTGGCCTCCGTCGACCTCGCGGCCCTCCCGCCGGGGGCGACCAGCCTTCCTCTCCCCGCCGACGGCCACCTGCTCTTCTTCTCCGGCACCGAGGTGAGCGGCATCGGGGGCCGGGTCTCCGACGCGGTGCTGTACGTTCCCGCCGGGACCCCGACAGCCCCGAGCCCCCTCGAACACAGTTGGCGCGAGCCGTACCGCACCCGTGAACTGCGCACGGTCTGGCACCAGCCGAGCGCACAGATGCCGGAGAGCTACGCCCTCGACAGGTGGGGCGACTTCCCCGAGGACGAGCAGTTCGAACTCGCCGACGAACTCAGCGACGCCTGGGCACACGTGGGCGGCTACCGCCCCTCCTGGACCTTGCAACTCGGCGGCCACCCGGCCTCCCCTCAGAACGACCCCGTCCACGATGCCCGTACGCCCGAGGAGGCCGGCCCCAGCGAGCACGGCGGTCCCGCCCACGCGCAGGACGCCGACGACTGGGCTCTGCTGGCCACCTGGAGGTGCGGCGACGACGTCACGGAACTGGACTCCGGCGTGGCCCACTGGGTGATCCGCCGCCAAGACGTGACAGCCCGGCGCTTCGACCGGGTCCACCGCTACGTTGAAATGGCCTGACAGCGCGGTCCGGACGACCATCTCCCCAGTGGTGCTCATCGGCCGCCCCCTTCCGCCACCGCGCCGATCGACCTGGCCAGCCACACATGTGCGACTGCTACGTGATGCTTCCAGCGCTCCCGCGATTGGGATGGTGACGGAAGCCGAGGCGGCTGCGACTGCCGCGGAGCTGCGGCCGTCGCAGCCGACAGCGAGCAGTTGGCCAAGATCATGTCCCACCCCGCCTCGGTTGTCCCCTGTGGGCGGCCGCTAGACATGCCCGGCCTGCCCTCGACTGAAGAGGTCGAGCCGCCCGTACACCCGCCGACGGCTGGAAGTGCGGACAACTCGCGGCCTGGGGCGTCTCATGGCCGCTGCCCAGGGGGCGCAACGGCGAACTGGTCGAGCACCGGAAGGCCGCACACGCAGCCGCCCCAGCACCGCTCGTTCACGGCTGTTCATCGGCTGAGACGAAGGCGGATGCGCGGCCCCGCGCGAAATCGAGGTCGTCCGGCAGAACTTCCTCAGGCGCGGTTCCTGATCCACTTCGAGGGCCCAGCAGGTGCTCGTCCCCGGGTTAAACTGCTGCGATGTCTAATCGAATAGGTGTACGTCTTGCCCGTTCGGCCGCCGCCGTATCGACTGCGGTCGTGCTGCTGGGGACGGTAGCTGCTTGCGGCGCCGACTCGGCCTCCCCGGCGGACTCGCGCCCGGCCTCCGCGTCGGCCACGTCGTCGGCCGGCTCAAGCCGATCGGCTGGCTCAACGCAGGCGGAGGGAAAAGCGAAAGACGTCTCACCCCCTCGCCGTGCCGGTATGCCGCGGCCAGAAGCTGAACCGTCCACCGCGGAAGATACCGACTCTCCCGGTCGACATGATGGCAGCAACTACGACAACCTCTCGCCCGAAGGCAAGGAAGCGCACGACACCCAGAATTGCGCGAAGATCCCGGGCAAGAAAAAGGGCAGTTGCAACGAGCTGCACCGTAAGTGCCGGGAGAGTGGTGCCACCGCCGTTTCTTCGGCGGGCGTTGAACTCACCTGCCGAACGTCGCCAAAGGACGGCCGTCTACGCTGGCTGGCTGAAGGGGAATGACCAACGCGGTTAGCCACCATCACCGGGGGAGAAGAGGTCGGCAATGACCACCAGCCCGCTGATCACGGCTACCAGCACTACAGCCGGGCCGGGGAGAAGCCAATTGTGATGGTAGGCCGGGAGACGGTGGCCCAGATAATTCATCACGCCTACGCACAGGACAACGGAGTAGCCGCCGCAGCAAACCCGCCCGCCAACCGAAGGGGCGACCCGCGACCCTCCCGTTACACCCCGCCCGAAGGCGCCGACGCCGACAACCTTCACCTGGAGCTACACGCCGAACCCGGTGCCCATCCCGTACTCCAGCTCGGCCTCCGCCGCACGTCGGGGGCCTGCCGATATCCCCGCCCAACTTGAGTCCCAGCCGCCCCGGCCCTTCCGGCCCGCACCCGATTGAGAGTGCCCCGACCTCCCCGCCTTCGCTACGGCTACGAACAAGGATGGACTCAAGACAAGGTGGGGTGTTCAACCTGTCGAGCGGGTCGTCATTGCGGGAGAGGAGTGGACGGACGACGGAGCGGTGTACGAAGTGCACCCGCTCAAGCTCCGTGCGCCGACCGTGACCCGGCCGGTGCCTACCCCGCCGCGGTTCGTGCGCGCCGGGCGCGCACACATCGAACGGGTGGGCATGGCACCGGACGGCCGGGTTGTTCGGTCGGAACATGCTTCCGCACCGACGCCCATGTCGGAGCGTAAGCTGACGCGTCCACGTAGTTGCCAGCCTGATGCCGGCCGTACAGAACTTCTCGCCGGTCTGGCCGAGCGGCCCTACGAGGGTGGATCCGGCCGAATGGGCTCGTCGTGCCGGCTAGAGCATGAAGGTCCTTTTCCGCCACTACGCCAAGTTCTTGGTCGGCCTCCGGCGGCAGGCCAACCGCCTCATCCAGCAGTCCACGCAGGAATGGTCCGCCTCAGCCAAGGGGGGTGTGTGGCTTCGTGCACGTGAAGTAGCTCTGGCTCGCCAGTCGACCCGGGTGCACAGCTCTTACCTGAGGTTTTCAGCGGACGTGCCGAGGGGGACGTCTGGTGGTCCTGCGACTGCGAGTCCGCGGTTTCTTCTGTCCGGAGCCTTCGTGTGCTCGGCAGGCGTTCGCTGACCAGGTGCCGGGACTGACCCGGCGGCACAGCAGGCAGACGGAGCGGTTACGGTCGACTCTCGCCGCGGTGGGTCTCGCCCTCGCCGACCGGCCGACGCCTGGGGGACCCAGGCGTTCGGGGTGTCCATCAGCCGCAGGGCGCGGTGTTGCGAGTTCGCTGACGGTTTGGGCCTCGGCGGGCCGGAACTCGGCAGCGGTGTCGCAGCGGTCCGGGGTGATCGGCCAGGACCAGCATTCGGGCCCGTACTCCGCAGGCAGGGTCAGCCAAGATGCACTCACCGTGCCACCTACGGCGACGGGCCGTTCGGGGAGGTGAGCGCCTGTATCCGCCAGGCATGTACGTGCTCCATGCCGCGGGCGAGCTTGTCGACCAGGTCCCGGCCGGACTAATGGATGTACTGAAGCGTGGAGTCGGTGTGGCGGTGGCTGGTGAAGGGCATGATCGCGTGCAGCTCCCAGTCCATCCGGGCCAGATCGGTCAGGCACAGACGCCGGGTGGTGTGCGTGGAGAACTGCGGGACGCCGGCCGCCACGGCTATCCGGCGTACCACCTTCGACCACGTCCGCAGGCTCAGCGGCTGGCCGTAGGTGTGCCGTGAGCCGGAAAGGAACAGTGGGCCTCTCGCCCGGCTGAGCGTGGCCCGGTGAGCGAGGTGCCGACAGCAACACGCCGGTCGACGCCGAGTACGGGACCACCCGTTCCAGCCGGTTCTTCGTCGTCCCCGCGCGCACCCGCAACGTACGGTGAGCCGGATCCAGGTCATCCGTGCGCAGCGAGCACAGCTCTTCGCGCCGCAGGGCGGCACCGTAGGCCAGGGCCAGCATCACCCGGTTGCGGACCGACTCCGCCCGCGCGACCTCCAAGATCCACCACCGCTGCTGTTCGCTGGGAATTCACGGCAGCTTCCGTCCGGACCGTCAGCCAGATCTCTGCCTGCTGGTGCCGCCCGAGCACAGGCCACTTCTCTGCCAGCACCGTCGTCCCGTTCAAGCGCTCTCCCAAGCCCATGGGTGTATCGGGGAGATATGATCATCCCGGCGGATTCCACGTAACTTCTAAGATGCCCAAGGGCCAGATATTCGGCCGAGCCGGTTTCAGCCTGCTACGCACGTGCGTATCGCTGGCCACCTGATCAATCACCCGACTCTCGGTGGTAGGGCTTCTCTCCACTGAAAGATGATGGGAAGGCGGTAGCGTGGACGCAGTAGTAGCGATCAGCCTGATCCGCATGACCGCTGCAGACCTGGCCCTGGAACCCTGGCAGCGCCCCTCGGACGCTCACCTGGTCCAGTTGGGCCTGGATGCGCTGATGGCCGACATCGAGGCTCCCTCGCTTCCCCTGCTGGCCGGCCTCGCGCGTGGTGAGTATCCCCAGGCCCGCGAGCTGTTTGACCTTGCGCTGGAAGAGTTGGGCCTGCTGCCGCTGGCCTCGGAAGATCTTGCCGAGGCGCGATGGACCGCGGCCCGGTGGTGGGCAGGCCAGATCGTGGGGAGCCAACTCGATCCCGTGCACGGAGCGAAGCTGATCTATGAGGAAGCTGCAGCCGAACTCGACTACCCTGACGCACTGCAACCCATCGTTGATCTGGCGAGAGCCCTCGCCCTGCCGAACGATCGACCTCCGGACCAGCAGCACATTCGCGACCGGGTCACCTCAGCGGCGCGAGACTTTCTCGCCACGGAAGCGCACCAGAACCGCAGCCTTTGAGCCGCGTCGCATGGCCCACTGTGACCGGTTCACGGAAAGTGAGCCAGACCGTGAAGCAGCAGCGTTTGATCAGCAGTTTGGCGGCAGTTAGGGATCTTGAGTGTCGCAGATGTTCACGAGAATGACGTCGCCATGGTGGGATGCCACAGGAGTGTGGCAGAAGCGATCCGTCTCTTGATCACCGGTCGTTAGACTCCCGGCGTTCGGATGCTGCCGGTGGACTGGAAGGCCAAGCCGTGGATGACGATCGTTGGGACGGCTGGCCGGAACGGTGGGTCGGTTCGGACTGCGACGTGAGGGTGGCCGTGAGTGCGATCCCGCGGGAGGTCAGGGACGGGTTCAGGTACGACGAGGTCCCCTGGCAGCGGTTCCGGCACTTCTACGGGCCGGGCGAGGAGATCCCCGGTCTGCTGGTTACGCTCGCGTCCGCGGACGTCGAAGCCGCTGACGGGGCCTTGCGGCAGCTTTGGACGAGTCTGCACCACCAGGGCGGCACGATCGCGGTGGGGGCACTGGCGGTGCCGTTCCTGCTCCGGATCGCGGCGACCGCGCGCCCCGAACTCCGTGCCCAAACCCTTCGCCTGGTCGCCGAGGTCGGCCGGCGTCAGCACATGGGGGACGGATCGCGGGAAGGCCTGCTGCAGGTCGCCGAGGAGCCGATGATGATCGATGGCAGCACGATGTGCCCGGTGAACTGGACTATCCAGGCCGCACGGCAGGCCGTCACGGACGACCTGCATCTTCTGCTCCCGCTTCTCTCCGATCCCGCCCCCGACCCCGATCCCGAGGTCCGCTCCGTGACCGCCTACGTTCTGGCGGCTGCGACCGGTGAGTATTCACGCGTCTCCTCTGCTCTGCGGACCAGGCTGGCGGAGGAGGACGATGCGGTGGTCCGGGTGAGCTTGATCCTGGCGATCGCCCAACTCGCCCGCGAACACGAACACCAGGGTGAACACGCTCCCAAGTGGGCCCGGGGCCTGTGGTCGGATTCCGGACGGCCGCCCGAGGTCCGCATCGGCGCCGGCTTGGCCTGGCTGTGCCTGGTCACCGACCCCGCCCCCGACGAGCTCCGCGCCCTCCTCACCGACCCCGACACCCGTCAATACGACGGCCTGCTCCAGCCGGTGCCATGGCTCACCTGGATCGATCCCACCGGCGTGGGGCTGCGTAGCTGCGTCGACGAAATGCTCAGGGCGAACCTCCCCGAAAACAGTGCCTGACGATTTGGTCCGTGTCCGTGTCCGTGTCGAGGCGAGGCGGTAGGAGCCGGCGCCTGTCCCGATGACGGTGCCGTTGAAGGTCAGGCGGTCGACGACGGCCGCGCAGAGGCGGGGGTCGGTGAAGTCCTTGGTCCAGCCGCCGAAGGACTCGTTGGAGGCGAGGGCGAGGCAGCGCTGGTCAGGGGTAGACCGCTGGGCCGGGCCGGCCGTAGGGCGCTGCCCATGGGGTCTCCGGGACCCACCTACTCAAACGCGTAGCAGGCCGTGGCCAGCAGATGGTCGAGGAGACGGTCGACGTCTTCCGCGCTGTCGCATCCGGATCAGTCCTGGCCTTCCGTCGGGCCAAGGCGCGGAGCAGGTCGTGATGGCCGTAACGGCCCATGCTGGGGGATTCCTGCATGGTCACGTCAGCCAGAGGCTTCAGCACGCCCTCGGTCTCGAAGACGGGCATGCCCCGCAGAGCGGCGGCCCCATGCCGGGGGACCCGCTGGGCCGTCGACAACGGGGACCAGCCGGAAAGCGCGGGCCTGCTCCGCCGGTAGCTGCTTGCAGCCCAGCTCGAAAGCCGCCTCGATGGCGAGGGCGCCGACGCGTAGTTCGTCGAGGCGGCGTTGCTCGTCGGTCAGACGGTCGCTCAGGCTGCGGATGGTCCATCTGGGCCGGGCGGCCAGCCGGAGGGCGACGATCCGTACAGCCAGCGGCAGGAACCCACATGCCTCGGCCAGAGCCAGGGCATCTTTCCGCTCAGCGGCCACCCGCTGCTCACCGATACCCGGCTGAGCAGTTCGATGGACTCGGAGGGATGGAAGCCTTCCAGGTCGGACCGTAACGTGGTGGGCAACCTGGGCCACCTGGACAGCCGATGCGGGGAGGTCACCACGACGACGCAGCTCGCCGAGTCCGGCAGCAGAGCGCGCACCTGGGCGTCGTCCTTCGCGTCGTCCAGCACGATGAGCAACCGGCGTTTGTCGACAGCGGACCGGAACAGTGCCCCTCAGGCCGCCAGGTCGTCGGGCAGGTTCTCGGGGGCGATACCCAAGGCGGTGAGGAAGCCGGCCAGTACCGTCCCCGGGTCCGCAGGAACAGTGTCACTGCCTCGCAGGGCGGCGAAGAGCTGCCCGTACGGGAAGAAAGCCCGCGCCCGGTGTGCGACGTGGAGGGCCAGCGTTGTCTTCCCCCACCCCGCCCATGCCGACGACGCTGACCAACGCGAGAGCCTGGCGGTCGGGGGCGGTCAGGGCTGAGGGATGTGCGCCCGGGGAAAATCAGCGGAGTCGGGCGGGAGTTGTGCAGGCTGGGGCAGTGCCGGGGCGGTTGGCTGCTGCCCCGGGTGCGGCTCGGGTCCGCTTCCCCAGGCCCAGGCCGACGCCCTTGGAACCAGCCGACGCCTGAAGTCATTGCGAGAGGAGTTCCAGGGGCCGGCCCTCGGGCCTACTCGGCGGCTTTCGCGGCCAGTTCGTAGCAGCGGATTCGTGCGTCGGCGTCGTAGACGGACGCGTACAACATCAGCTCGTCCGCGCCGGTCCGCTCCACGATCTCCGCGAACCGGCGGCGCACGGTTTCCACCGTGCCGCGTGCCTGTTCCGCACCGGTGGCCGCTACGTAGCCCCGGTCCGCTTCCGGAATCTCGTGGACGGTTGCTTCTTCCGGGGGCAGCAGGGCTGAGGAGGTCTGCTGGGATCTCGCGACGTCGGTCGGTCGGGCCAGGCGTGCGGCTTCCGCCTCGGTGTCCGCCACGACCGTTTCGATGGCGACCATCACGTAGGGCTGGTCCGCCCACCGTGATGGCGTGAACAGTTCCCTGTAGCGTGCCGCTGTGGTGATGGTCGCCTCCGGCCGGATGTGGTGCGCCAGCGCGATCGGCAGGCCCAGCCGTGCCGCCAGTTCCGCGCTGGCCGGGCTGGAGGCCAGGAGCCACGGGCGGGTGCCGCCCTGGTCCGGTTGCCAGCCGGATATCAGCCGTACGCCGCCTTCGCCGGACAGGTGACGCAGCACCGCGGCCACGTCTTCGTCGTACTCCCTGTCCGTGCTCGGTTCGCCGCCTCGGCGCAACGCCCGCACGATCGACTGGTCGAAGGTGCCCGGGCCGCGGCCGATGCCCATGTCGATACGGTCCGGATGCAGCGTCGCCAGGGTGGCGAACTGTTCCGCGAGCGCCAGTGGCGCGTGGTTGGGAGCCAGAACACCGCCGGACCCGAGTCGGATCCTGCTGGTCCGTGCCGCGAAGTGCGCGATCAGAACCGCCGGCACCACGCTCGCGGAGAGATCGGTCCCGTGATGCTCGGCGAACCAGATACGCCGGTATCCGAGATCGTCCAGACGCATCACGGTTCGGCTGGTCGCGGCGAGTGACTCGGCGGCGGTGCGTCCTCGCTCCGCGATCACGAGGTCCAACGCGGACAGGGGGGTCGGCATGAAGTAAGTCCCATTTCTTACCGACTGGTTCGGGTGGTGTCGGATGGCGGGTCAGTACGTCACTGGGGCGGCCGTCGGCGTGCTGCCCGGCTTTCGGTGGTGCGTCGGCGGAGTTCCGGCTGCGCGAGCGCCGGTGGGACGTAGGCGACGTCGACGGGTCCGACATCGGTTCCCGGCGCCACGATCTCGTCGATGCGATCGAGCAGGTCGTCGTCGAGAAGCGTGTCCGCTCCGGCGAGCAGGTCGTCGAGTTGATCGGGGGTGCGGGGGCCGATGATCGCCGAGGTGACCGCGGGGTGGGCCGTCACGAACGCCAGAGCGAGGTGGGGCAGCGACAGTCCGGCCTGCTCGGCGAGGCGGGCGAGCGCTTCGACGGCGTCGAGCTTGCGTTCGTCGGTCATGTGCCGCGGCGCCCAGTGTAGGCGCCCGGCCGAGGCGGTTTCTCCGCTGCCCCTGCGGAGACGGCCGGCGAGCAGGCCCATCGCCAACGGGCTCCACACCAGCACACCGAGGCCGTAGCGCTCGCAGACCGGCAGGATCTCGCGTTCGATCCCGCGGTTGAGGATCGAGTAGTGCGGCTGTTCGGTGCGGAAGCGGGCAAGCCCGCGCCGTTCGGTCACCCATTGGGCTTCGGCGATGTCGGAGGCGGGCAGGTTGGAGTGGCCGATCGCACGGATCTTGCCCGCGCGCAGCAGGTCGGTCAGCGCGCCGAGGGTTTCCTCCATGTCGGTGCCGGGCTCGGGGTGGTGGGCCTGGTAGAGGTCGATGTGGTCGACGCCCAGGCGGCGCAGCGACCCTTCGACCGCGGAGACGATCCACCGTCGTGAGCTGCCGCGCTGATTGGGGTCGGACCCCATCTGGCCGTTGAACTTCGTGGCCAGGACGACGTCGTCGCGGCGACCGCGCAGGGCCTTCCCGATGATCTTCTCGGATTCGCCGCCGCCATAGACGTCGGCGGTGTCGATGACGTTGATGCCGCCGTCGAGGGCGCGGTGGACGATGCGGACGCAGTCGTCGGGGTCGGGGTTGCCGTACGGGCCGAACATCATCGTGCCCAGGGTGTAGGCGCTGGCCTGGATGCCGGTCCGGCCGAGCGGACGGGTTCGCATGGGTTTCTCCCCGGGGGGTGCCTCTATGTCTTTCGTCGAGGCACTCCTGTCGGTTTTGGGGTGGTTCGGTGTTGGTGGGGTTATGCGGCGAGTTCGATGTTCTTCGGTGTGCGGGGTTGGTAGAGGGTGTTGTCGCGGAGCATGGCGAACAGGACGCTGGTGCGTTGGCGGGCGAGGCGGAGGAGGGCCTGGGTGTGGGTTTTGCCGCGGGCTCGTTGTTTGTC
>NZ_JOBF01000002.1 GCF_000718635.1 Streptomyces varsoviensis
GCCTTTCAGCGCCGATGGTACTGCAGGGGGGACCCTGTGGGAGAGTAGGACGCCGCCGAACAATTTTTAGCCGGTGTCCCGGACCAGTGATGGTCCGGGACACCGGCATTTTTGCGTTCACGGGAATTCCGTAATCGGCCCTTCGGGCCGTTCTGTCCGACCCCGCTGTTCGCCCCCGTGATGACTCCGGGTAAGGTCAGCACGCAACGTCGGCACGGTTCCCACAGGAGGCCCCCGGGTGGAGGTCCAGGAGACGCGCGTTCAGACAGATCGCGTGCTCACCATCCCGAACATCCTCAGCATGGCGCGCCTGGTCGGCGTACCCGTCTTCCTGTGGCTGATCCTCTGGCCGGAATTCGGGGGGCCGAAGCACGACGTCTGGGCGCTGGTTGTGCTGGCCCTGAGCGGAGTGAGCGACTACCTCGACGGGAAGCTCGCCAGGCGCTGGAATCAGATCAGCAGCCTCGGCCGGCTGCTCGACCCGGCCGCCGACCGGCTTTACATCCTGTCCACGCTCGTCGGCCTGACCTGGCGGGAAATTCTCCCTTACTGGCTGACCGGTGCCCTGGTGGCCCGTGAGCTGATGCTCCTGGTCATGGTGTGGATCCTGCGCCGCCACGGCTATCCGCCGCCCCAGGTGAACTTCCTCGGCAAGGCCGCGACCTTCAACCTCATGTATGCCTTTCCGTTGCTCCTTCTCAGTGAAGGAAGTACCTGGCTGCACTCGCTCGCTGCTATTTTCGGATGGGCGTTCGCCGGATGGGGTACAACGCTGTACTGGTGGGCAGGGATCCTCTACGTGGTCCAGGTCCGCCGGCTCGTGAAGGCGGACAACGCCGCGGCCGACTGAGCTTGACTCCTGTCATTGGCCTCATCGAGGCCGGATGGCCATAAGGGTTATCCATGGGCCATCCGGGCAAGCGAAGTCGGCAAAACCGTCGTCTCTTCAAGGAGGACGCTTCCGACATGAAGGCCGTCGTGATGGCCGGCGGCGAAGGCACGCGCCTTCGCCCCATGACCTCAAGCATGCCCAAGCCGCTCCTGCCGGTGGCCAACCGGCCCATCATGGAGCACGTGCTGCGCCTGCTCAAGCGGCACGGTCTCAGCGAGACCGTGGTGACTGTCCAGTTCCTCGCCTCCCTCGTCAAAAACTACTTCGGTGACGGTGAGGAACTCGGCATGGAGCTCACCTACGCGAACGAGGAAAAGCCACTCGGCACCGCAGGGAGCGTGAAGAACGCCGAAGAGGCGCTGAAGGACGATGCCTTTCTGGTCATCTCCGGCGACGCCCTCACCGATTTCGACCTCACCGATCTGATCGAATTCCACAAGGAAAAGGGCGCGCTCGTCACGGTCTGCCTGACCCGTGTGCCCAATCCGCTGGAATTCGGCATCACCATCGTCGACGAAGAGGGCAAGGTCGAGCGCTTCCTGGAGAAGCCGACCTGGGGCCAGGTCTTCTCCGACACCGTCAACACCGGCATCTACGTGATGGAGCCGGAGGTCTTCGACTATGTCGAGGCGGATGTGCCCGTCGACTGGTCGGGCGATGTCTTCCCGCAGCTCATGAAGGAGGGCAAGCCGATCTACGGCTATGTCGCCGAGGGCTACTGGGAGGACGTCGGCACGCACGAGAGCTACGTCAAGGCGCAGGCCGACGTGCTGGAGGGCAAGGTCGACGTCGAGATCGACGGCTTCGAGATCTCCCCGGGCGTATGGGTCGCCGAAGGCGCGGACGTCCACCCCGACGCCGTACTCCGCGGGCCGCTGTACATCGGCGACTACGCGAAGGTCGAAGCGGACGTCGAGATGCGCGAGCACACCGTGATCGGCTCCAACGTCGTCGTCAAGAGCGGCGCCTTCCTGCACAAGACGGTCGTCCACGACAACGTCTACATCGGACAGCAGAGCAACCTGCGCGGCTGTGTGATCGGCAAGAACACGGACATCATGCGGGCGTCCCGGATCGAGGACGGCGCGGTCATCGGGGACGAGTGCCTGGTGGGCGAGGAGTCCATCATCCAGGGCAACGTCCGCGTGTATCCGTTCAAGACCATCGAGGCGGGCGCGTTCGTCAACACGTCGGTCATCTGGGAGTCCCGGGGGCAGGCGCACCTGTTCGGCGCGCGCGGCGTGTCGGGCATCCTCAACGTCGAGATCACCCCGGAGCTCGCGGTGCGGCTCGCCGGGGCGTACGCGACGACCCTGAAGAAGGGCTCGACGGTCACCACCGCGCGTGACCACTCGCGTGGCGCCCGCGCGCTGAAACGGGCCGTGATCTCTGCCCTCCAGGCCAGCGCCATAGACGTACGGGACCTGGAGAACGTACCGCTGCCGGTGGCCCGCCAGCAGACCGCGCGGGGCAGTGCCGGCGGCATCATGGTCCGTACGACGCCGGGGGTCCCCGACTCCGTCGACATCATGTTCTTCGACGAGCGCGGCTCCGACCTCTCCGCCGGCGGCCAGCGCAAGCTGGACCGCGTGTACGCCCGCCAGGAGTACCGGCGGGCGTTCCCCGGCGAGATCGGCGACCTGCGCTTCCCGTCGAGCGTCTTCGACTCGTACACGGGGTCGCTGCTGCGGGCTGTGGACTCCTCCGGCGTCGCCGAGGCCGGGCTGAAGGTCGTCGTGGACGCCTCGAACGGCAGCGCCGGGCTGGTGCTGCCGAGCCTCCTCGGCCGGCTGGGCGTCGACGCGTTCACCATCAACCCCGGTCTCGACGAGTCGCGGCCCACGGAGAGCGCCGACGCGCGCCGGGCGGGGCTGGTGCGGCTCGGGGAGATCGTGGCGTCGGCGCGGGCGGCGTTCGGCGTGCGGTTCGACCCGGTGGGCGAGCGGCTGTCGCTGGTCGACGAGCGCGGCCGGATCATCGAGGACGACCGGGCGCTGCTGGTGATGCTCGATCTGGTCGCCGCCGAGCGGCGCAGCGGCCGGGTGGCCCTGCCGGTCACCACCACGCGTATCGCCGAGCAGGTGGCCGCGTACCACGGCACGCAGGTCGAGTGGACGACGACGTCGCCGGGCGATCTCACCAGGGTCGGCCGCGCGGACACGACGATCTTCGGCGGCGACAGCCGCGGCGGCTTCATCATCCCGGAGTTCAGCAGCGTCTTCGACGGCACGGCGGCGTTCGCGCGGCTGCTCGGGCTGGTGGCGCGGACGCAGCTCACGCTCAGTCAGATCGACGCGCGCATCCCGCGGGCCCATGTGCTCCGGCGCGACCTGGCGACGCCCTGGGCCGTCAAGGGGCTTGTGATGCGGCATGTGGTCGAGGCGGCCGGGGACCGGTCCGTGGACACGACCGACGGGGTGCGGGTCGTGGAGGCCGACGGGCGCTGGGTGATGGTGCTGCCCGACCCGGCGGAGGCGGTCACGCACCTGTGGGCGGAGGGGCCGGACGACGCGTCGGCCCAGGCGCTGCTCGACGAGTGGTCGGCGATCGTGGACAGCGCCGGCCGCTGACTCGCGCGGCGCGGTGGCGCCGCCTCCCGCCGGCGTGCCGCCTCGGACCGGCACGCCGGTGGGGCCGTTGGGAGACGACGCCACCGACGTGCGACGATGTGCGGCATGTCGCAGCAGCCCCCGTCCCGGAGCAGCGCATCGCCGCCCAAGCGTCCCGATGCCTCCATGTCGCTGCTGACCAACGTCATGGACCACAGCCTGGACGACGGCTACGCGGAGGCGGCGGCGCGCCGCCGCGCGGACGGCCAGGGCGGCCTGCCGCGCACGCTCCGCGCGAAGTTGGGGCTCGCCGCCGGGCTGGTCCTGGCCGCGGTCGTCGTCACGGTGGGGGCGGCGCAGGCGCGGATATCGGCTCCGACGCTGGCGAAGGAGCGGGAGCAGCTCATCGACCGCATCCAGCGGGAGACGTCGGCCGCGGACAAGCTGAAGTCGAGCGTCGACGCGCTGCGGGACAGCGTCGGGGCCACCCAGCGCGACGCCCTGAAGCAGCACGGCGGCGACAAGGCCGAGCTGGTCTCGCTCCTCGCGGGCGGCACGGCCGTGCACGGCCCCGGCGTCAAGCTCGTCGTCGACGACGCCAAGGAGGCCGACCAGGGGGGCGGCGGGCCGCGAGAGAGCAATGGCTTCTCCGATACGGGCCGGGTCCGCGACCGCGATATGCAGCGCGTCGTCAACGGCCTCTGGCAGTCCGGCGCGGAGGCCATCGCCGTCAACGGGCAGCGGCTCACGGCGCTGTCGGCCATCCGGGCCGCCGGCGACGCCATACTGGTCGACAACAAGCCGCTCGTACCGCCGTACACCGTGCTCGCGGTGGGGGACGGGAAGCGGCTGCGCGGCCGGTTCCAGGACAGCGCCGACGGCGCGTATCTGCACGTGCTGCAGAAGGACTACGGGGTCCGGGCGACCCTCTCCGCCGAGGACGAGGTGCGGTTGCCGGCCGCGCCGAGCCTGATAGTACGTACCGCACAACCGCAAGCCGGTGGCGCCGACAAGAGCGGCGCCGACACAGGGAAGGGCACATCGTGATCGCCGTATTGGGCCTCGTCGTGGGAGTCGTGGTCGGACTCGTGGTCCGGCCCGTCGTGCCGACTGTGGTCGAGCCCTACCTGCCGATCGCCGTCGTCGCGGCACTGGACGCGGTCTTCGGCGGCCTGCGGGCGATGCTGGACGGGATCTTCGACGACAAGGTCTTCGTCGTCTCGTTCCTGTCCAACGTCGTGGTCGCGGCGCTGATCGTCTTCCTCGGCGACAAGCTCGGCGTGGGGGCGCAGCTCTCCACCGGCGTCGTGGTCGTGCTCGGCATCCGGATCTTCTCCAACGCGGCCGCGATCCGACGGCACGTCTTCCGGGCGTGAGGCCGATGAACGCCGACGACACGCCCGAGCGGCCGAGGGAATCTCAGGAATCTCAGACGCCCCAGGACCCGCGAGAACCCCAGCCGCCTCACGAGGCGGCGCGGCCCGAGGAGAAGGGCGAAGAGGCGGCCCCCGCCCCCGCCATGACGGGCCGTCAGCGACTGAAGGCCGGGCTCTGGCCGCCCCGGGTGACGCGGGCCCAGCTCATCGTCGCCCTGCTGCTGGGCGTACTCGGGCTGGGCCTCGCCATCCAGGTCCGGTCGACCAGCGACAACAGCAATCTGCGCGGCGCCCGCCAGGAGGACCTCGTACGCATCCTGGACGAGCTCGACAACCGCACCCAGCGGCTGGAGGACGAGAAACGGGGCCTGGAGAACCAGCGCACAGAGCTGGAGAACAGCTCCAACCAGGCCGCCGAGGCCCGTAAGCAGACCGCCCAGAAGGAGCGGCAGCTCGGCGTGCTCGCGGGCACCGTGAAAGCGCATGGCCCCGGCATCGAACTCACGGTGAGCGACCCCAAGAAGGCCGTACAGTCGGACATGCTCCTCGACGCCATCCAGGAGTTGAGGGCGGCCGGCGCGGAGGCGATCCAGATCAACGGGGTGCGTGTGGCCGCGGACACCTACTTCTCGGACGCGGACCGCACCGTGGAGATCGACGGTCGGAAAGTGGCGCCGCCCTACCGGTTCAAGGTGATCGGCAAGCCGCAGGATCTGGAACCGGCCCTCAACATTCCGGGCGGGGTGGTGCAGACTCTGCAGAAGGAGCAGGCCACCGCGTCCGTCACCCGTTCTGAGAAGATCATCGTGGACGCCTTGCGGTCCGCTGAGCGGCCTGACTACGCTCGGTCGTCATCGCAGTGAGTCGTACCGGCCCGAGGGTTCCGCACCTGGGGCATGACGTTGCGGGGGGTCGGCGCACCAAGAGGGGGGTGCGTGGTGGAAACTGTCTGTTGACCACGGACGTTGTAAGGATGTCCGGGTCGGCTGGTGTGTGCATCGAGGGTTTGTCCTGCCCCACGGGCGGGTCTGTTTCGGTCAAGGGGAATCGCCCGTGAAGTTGTTTGCGAAGTTGTTCGGCAAGAGCTCGCGCCAGGAGGGCGGCAACGCCCGTCACCGCGCGCAGCGGCCGATGGAAGCCACCGAGGCGCAGGAAGAGCGCCCGCTGTTCCGGGACCAGGTGGGCGGCCCCGGCACGGCCGGCCGCATAGGTTCGCAGGGACCGTCGGCCCCAACTGCGGGTGGAGGCAACGCCTTGGTATGCACGAGGTGCGGAAACCGCAACGCGGAGTCCAGCCGGTTCTGCTCCAACTGCGGTGCGCCGCTGCGCGGCGGCGCGTCGTCCGAGCGGGCTTCGGAGACGACGTCGACCATCTCCATCTCCGGTCTTGAGGCGTACGACTCGGAGTCCACCGGCCAGACGCCGATGCCCTCGCTGTCCCCGGAGGCGCAGGCCGCCGTCGACGCGCTGCCGATGGGCTCGGCGCTGCTGGTGGTCCGCCGCGGCCCGAACTCGGGCAGCCGCTTCCTGCTGGACGGCGACCTGACCACGGCCGGCCGCCACCCGCAGGGCGACATCTTCCTCGACGACGTCACCGTCTCGCGGCGGCACGTGGAGTTCCGGCGCGGCCCGGACGGCGGCTTCACCGTCGCGGACGTCGGCAGCCTGAACGGCACGTACGTCAACCGCGAGCGGATCGAGTCGACCGCGCTGGCCAACGGCGACGAGGTGCAGATCGGCAAGTACCGACTGGTCTTCTACGCGAGCCAGCAGGGCATCTGACCCGCCAGGGAAGAGCTATGCGTCAGACACCGGCGGGTGGCGCGGACGGCGGCACCGCCACCGCGGACGGGCAGTTGGTGAGCATCGGCACGGTGCTCACCCTGCTGCGCGACGAATTCCCCGAGGTCACCGTCTCCAAGATTCGCTTCTTGGAGGCGGAGGGGCTCGTCGAGCCGCAGCGCACGCCCTCCGGGTACCGCAAGTTCAGCCAGGAGGACGTGGAACGGCTCGGGTGCGTGCTGCGCCTCCAGCGCGACCACTACCTGCCGCTGCGCGTCATCCGGGAGTACCTCGACGCGCTGGCCCGGGGGGAGCAGCTACCGCTGCCCGCGCCCGGCCAGCCGAGGGATCTGCTGGACGGGGCCGCGGAGCTGGACGCGGAGGGCCCCACGGCCGTCCAGGTGGGCCGTGAGGAGCTTCTCGGGGCCACCGGGGTCACCGAGCGTGAGCTCGACGAGTGGGAGTCGTACGGCCTGATCGAGCCGAATTCCGGCGGCGGCTACGACGTCGAGGCCGTGACGGTCGCCAAGCTCGTCGCGGACCTGGGCCGGTTCGGACTGGAGCCGAGGCATTTGCGCGCCATGAAGGCCGCCGCCGTACGCGAGGCCGGACTGGTCGAACAGGTGGTCGCGCCGTTGCGCCGCCACCGCAATCCGCAGACCAGAGCCCATGCGGAGGCCACCGCGCGGGAGCTGGCCGCACTGTCCGTACGTCTGCACGCGGCGCTCGTAGCGGCCGCGCTGCGGGCGTGACCACACCGACCGGCGGGTGCCCGACTACCCAAACCCGCCGGGCACGTCCTAGGGTTGCTGTGTGAACGAGCTCGATGTCGTGGGTGTCCGGGTGGAAATGCCCTCCAACCAGCCGATCGTGCTCCTGCGGGAAGTGGGAGGCGACCGCTACCTCCCCATTTGGATCGGCCCGGGGGAGGCGACGGCGATCGCCTTCGCCCAGCAGGGCATGGCGCCTGCCAGGCCGCTGACCCACGACCTTTTCAAGGACGTGCTGGAGGCGGTCGGCCAGCAACTGACGGAGGTCCGCATCACGGACCTGCGCGAGGGCGTGTTCTACGCCGAGCTGGTCTTCGCGAGCGGGGTGGAGGTCAGCGCCAGGCCGTCCGACGCCATAGCGCTGGCGCTGCGCACCGGGACGCCGATCTACGGCAGTGACGGCGTGCTGGACGACGCCGGCATCGCGATCCCGGACGAGCAGGAGGACGAGGTGGAGAAGTTCCGCGAGTTCCTCGATCAGATCTCGCCGGAGGACTTCGGCACCAACAGCCAGTGATCCGCCGGCCGAGGCCGTCGTAGGGCAGCGGGGCAACTAACCAGCCATTCCCCGCGGGCGGATACGCGAAACCACTCTTAGGGTGATTATCACTCGGCGTGGCGAGTGTGGCGATCGTTGACGCACCCCGGGTGACTGCCTACCGTCGAGACGGCAGGTCAAGGACGGAGGGTCGGCGTGAGAAGCACCGGCGACGGCACGGCGGCGGGCGGTCCGTATCCGCTTCATGGGGGAACGGCCGAACCGTTGCCCGGACACTCGGCGGCGCTCTCGGTGTCACCCGAGCCGGCGCCGGAGGCCATCGGTTACCGCGGTCCGACCGCCTGCGCGGCGGCCGGCATCACCTACCGGCAATTGGACTACTGGGCGCGCACGGGGCTCGTGGAGCCGTCCGTGCGGTCCGCGTACGGCTCGGGCGGCCAGCGGCTCTACAGCTTCCGCGACGTCGTCGTACTGAAGATCGTCAAGCGGCTGCTGGACACCGGGGTGTCGCTCCAGAACATCCGCGCCGCCGTGCAGCACCTGCGCTCGCGCGGCATCGGCGACCTCGGGCAGATGACGCTGATGAGCGACGGGGCGACGGTGTACGAGTGCGCGTCGCCCGACGAGGTCGTCGACCTGCTCCAGGGCGGGCAGGGCGTCTTCGGGATCGCCGTGGGGGTGGTCTGGCGGGACGTGGAGGCGGCGCTCGCGCAGCTCCACGGCGAGCGGGTGGACACCGGGGAGACCCTGATCGGCCACAACCCCGCCGACGAGCTGGCGCGCCGCCGCAACCGCGCGGGCTGACGCTCCGCTCCCGCTGCGGGGCCATTGTCAGTGGTGTGAGGCAGCATCTGTTGGTGTGAGAGGTTCACCGACGATCCTGCATCTGGACATGGACGCCTTCTACGCCGCGGCGGAACAGGCGGCCAAGCCCAGCCTGCGCGGGAAACCGGTCGTGGTCGGCGGCATCGGGCCGCGCGGGGTGGTCTCCACGGCCTCGTACGAGGCGCGGGTCTTCGGGGTGCACTCGGCGATGGCGACGGCCCAGGCGCGCCGGCTGTGTCCCAATGCCGCCTACCTGACGCCCCGGTTCACGCTGTACCGCCAAGTGAGTGAACGGGTCATGGAACTGCTCGGCGAGCTGTCGCCGCTCGTCGAGCCGCTCAGCCTCGACGAGGCGTTCGTGGACCTGGAGGCGGGCGGCTCGCTCCCGCCCGCGGCCACCTCGGCGCAGATCCGGGCCGTGGGCGAGCGGCTGCGGCGCGACATCCAGGCGGCCACGGGGCTCAGCGGGTCGGTGGGGCTCGCCGGGTCCAAGATGCTCGCCAAGATCGCCTCCGAGGCGGCCAAACCCGACGGGCTGGTCCTGATAGAGCCGGGCACGGAGCTGGAGCTGCTGGGGCCCATGCCGGTGCGCACGATCCCCGGCGTCGGACCGGCGACCGCCGAGACGCTGCGCCGGGCGGGCATCGGCACGGTCGCCGAGACCGCCGAGGCGGGGGAGGCGGAGCTGGTGCGGCTGCTGGGCAAGGCGCACGGCGCCGGGCTGTACGCGCTGGCCACGGGCCACGACGACCGGCCGGTCGTCGCCGAGCGGGACGCGAAGTCCATCTCCGTGGAGGACACCTTCCAGGAGGACGTGACCGACCGGACCCGGGTGCAACTGGAGATCATGCGCCTGGCCGACCGGTGCGTACAGCGGCTGCGGGCCGCCGGGCGGTCCGGCCGGACCGTGGTGATCAAGGTGCGGCGCTACGACTTCTCCACGCTGACCCGCTCGGAGACGCTGCGCGGGCCCACCGACGACCCGGGGGTGGTCCGGGAGGCGGCGGGGCGGCTCATCGAGGGCGTGGACACCACGGCGGGCGTGCGGCTGCTGGGCGTCGGCGTCACGGGGCTCGCCGACTACACCCAGGAGGACCTGTTCGCCCAGGCGGCCACCGCGCGCTCGGAGCGGGAGCGGGAGGAGGCCGCGGCGGCGCGCCCGGCGGGGGCTGCCGGGGAGCCGGCGGCCGCCGGGGGAGGGGCGGGCGAGGCGGAGCGGGAGGAGGCGCCGCCGCGCCGCTGGCTGCCGGGCCTGGACGTGCGCCACACCGAGTTCGGCGAGGGCTGGGTCCAGGGCAGCGGCGTCGGCCGGGTCACCGTGCGGTTCGAGACGCCCTGGTCCGCGCCGGGCCGCGTACGGACCTTCCCCGTCGACGACCCCGACCTCGAACCGGCGGAGCCACTGCCGCTCGTACGGGATGTCGAGGGCCGGCCTTCCGCCGAGGGCCGGGCTCCAGATTACCGGCCTCCCGCCGACGGTCAGCCCTCGGAGCCCGAGATCCGGCCGAAATCCGGGCCCGGGGAGGCGTCCGGGGCGGCGGGGGCCGGGGAGTCCGGGGCGGGGGACCGGCCCGGGGCGGAGGCGTCCAGGCCGTAGTGGTGGTAGAGCTGGAGCTCCTGCTCCGGGGAGAGGTGGCGGCCGACGCCGAAGTCCGGCGCGTCCTTGATCAGCGCCCGGTCGTACGGGACGCGCAGCGTGTCCGCGACGAGGTCGCTCGGTTCCAGCGGCACGAACGCGTCGCGGCTGAACAGGCCGGTGCGCACGGCGGCCCACTCGGGGGCGCCCGTGGCGTCGTCGAGGTACACCTCGTCCACCGTGCCGATCTTGGCGCCGTTGCGGTCGAACGCCTTGCGGCCGATGAGTCCGCGTGGATCGATGTCGGTCTGCAAGAGGTCCTCCAAAGTAGCCGGGCCCGGGGGCCCGCGAGATCACAACTACTGCCCGAGACCTACGAAAAGCCACATTTCGCCAACTGGCCACTTGAGGGATCAGCCGCAGATCGCGCTGGTAGGCTGGCAGGCGGCCGCAGACCCTGTGCGGGAGAGTCCTCCGAAGGCTTCGTCGGAGGCGCCGAAGGAGCAAATCCTCCCCGGAATCTCTCAGGCACACGTACCGCACGGACGAGGTCACTCTGGAAAGCAGGGCGGGCCACGCACCGGAACAGCGCCGAAGCCCCTCCTCACCGACGGTGAAAGCCGGTTCGCCCCGGGCGGCCCGGTGAAGCTCTCAGGTTGAGATGACAGAGGGGGAGGCCGTCCGGGTACCCGCGCCACGGTGCCCCTCGCAGGTCGCGACGACCAGGAGGCCCCCGCAGATGAACGACAACCGCATCCCTCTTTCCGCCCTTGAACGCGGCACGCCGTTCGAGCACCGCCACATCGGGCCGGACAGCGCCGCGCAGGCCAAGATGCTCGCCCAGGTCGGATTCGGCTCGCTCGACGAGCTCACCGCGGCCGCCGTACCCGATGTGATCAAGAGCGCCGAGGCGCTCCGGCTGCCCGAGGCCCGCGGCGAGGCCGACGTCCTCGCCGAGCTGCGCACGCTCGCCGACCGCAACCAGGTGCTCTCCCCGATGATCGGGCTCGGCTACTACGGCACGTTCACGCCGCCCGTCATCCTGCGCAACGTCATGGAGAACCCCGCCTGGTACACGGCGTACACGCCCTACCAGCCGGAGATCTCGCAGGGCCGCCTGGAGGCGCTGCTCAACTTCCAGACCGTCGTCGCCGACCTGACCGGGCTGCCCACCTCCGGCGCCTCCCTGCTCGACGAGGGCACCGCCGCCGCCGAGGCCATGGCGCTGGCCCGCCGGGTCGGCAAGGTCAAGGAGGGCGTCTTCCTCGTCGACGCCGACGCGCTGCCGCAGACCATCGCCGTCATACGCACCCGGGCCGAGCCCACCGGGGTCGAGGTCGTCGTCGCCGACCTCTCCGAGGGCATCCCGCAGGAGATCGCCGACCGCGGCGTCTTCGGCGTGCTGGTGCAGTACCCCGGCGCGTCCGGCGCCGTGCGCGACCCCCGCCCGGTCATCGAGCGGGCGCACGAGCTCGGCGCGATCGTGACGGTCGCCGCCGATCTGCTCGCCCTCACCCTGCTCACCTCGCCCGGCGAGCTCGGCGCGGACATCGCGGTCGGCACCACCCAGCGGTTCGGCGTGCCGATGGGCTTCGGCGGCCCGCACGCCGGGTTCATGGCCGTACGGGAGAAGTTCGCGCGCAGCCTGCCCGGCCGCCTCGTCGGCGTCTCCGTGGACGCGGACGGCAACAAGGCGTACCGCCTCGCCCTGCAGACGCGGGAGCAGCACATCCGCCGCGAGAAGGCCACCAGCAACATCTGCACGGCGCAGGTGCTGCTCGCCGTCATGGCCGGCATGTACGCCGTCTATCACGGCCCGGACGGCCTGGCCGCCATCGCCCGCCGTACGCACCGCTACGCCGCCGTGCTCGCCGAGGGGCTGCGCTCCGGCGGCGTCGACGTCGTGCACGGCGCGTACTTCGACACCCTCACCGCGCGAGTGCCCGGCCGCGCCGCCGACGTGGCCGCCGCCGCCCGTGAGAACGGCGTCAACCTGCGCCTCGTCGACGCCGACACCCTCTCGCTGGCCTGCGACGAGACCACCGGCCGCGCCCAGCTCGCCGCCGTGTGGGCCGCCTTCGGCGTCGACGCGAGCGCCGAGCGGATCGACGACCTGGACGCGTCTGTCGCCGACGCGCTCCCCGCCGGGCTGCTGCGCGCCGACGAGTACCTCGCCCACCCGGTCTTCCACCAGCACCGCTCCGAGACCGCGATGCTGCGCTACCTGCGCAAACTCGCCGACCGGGACTACGCGCTGGACCGCGGCATGATCCCGCTCGGCTCCTGCACCATGAAGCTCAACGCCACCACCGAGATGGAGGCGGTGACCTGGCCCGAGTTCGCCGCGCTGCATCCCTTCGCGCCGATCGACCAGGCCCAGGGCTACACCACGCTCATCACCGAGCTGGAGGAGCGCCTCGCCGAGGTGACCGGCTACGACAAGGTGTCGCTCCAGCCCAACGCCGGCTCGCAGGGCGAGCTCGCCGGGCTGCTGGCCGTACGGGCGTACCACCGGGCCAACGGCGACGACCAGCGCACCGTCTGCCTCATCCCGTCCTCCGCGCACGGCACCAACGCCGCCAGCGCGGTCATGGCCGGCATGAAGGTCGTCGTCGTCAAGACCGGCGAGGACGGCGAGGTCGACGCGGAGGACCTGCGCGCCAAGATCGAGCAGTACGGCGACGAACTGGCCGTGCTGATGGTCACCTACCCCTCCACGCACGGCGTCTTCGAGGAGCACATCAGCGAGATCTGCGCGGCCGTGCACGACGCGGGCGGCCAGGTCTACGTGGACGGCGCCAACCTCAACGCGCTCGTCGGGGTGGCCCGGCCGGGCCGGTTCGGCGGCGACGTCTCGCACCTGAACCTGCACAAGACGTTCTGCATCCCGCACGGCGGCGGCGGCCCCGGTGTCGGCCCGGTCGGCGTGCGCGCGCACCTCGCCCCGTACCTGCCCAACCACCCGCTCCAGCCGACCGCGGGCCCCGAGACCGGCGTCGGCCCGATCTCCGCCGCCCCCTGGGGCTCCGCGGGCATCCTGCCGATCTCCTGGGCGTACGTCCGGCTGATGGGCGGCGAGGGCCTCACGCACGCCACCCAGGTCGCCGTGCTCGGCGCCAACTACATCGCCAAGCGCCTGGAGCCGCACTACCCGGTGCTCTACACCGGGCCGAACGGGCTCGTCGCGCACGAGTGCATCGTGGACCTGCGGCCGCTGACCAAGGCGACGGGCGTCACCGTCGACGATGTCGCCAAGCGCCTGATCGACTACGGCTTCCACGCGCCGACGATGTCGTTCCCGGTGGCCGGGACGCTGATGATCGAGCCGACGGAGAGCGAGGACCTCGCGGAGCTGGACCGGTTCTGCGAGACGATGATCGCGATCCGGGCCGAGATCGAGCGGGTCGGTTCGGGCGAGTGGCCGAAGGACGACAACCCGCTGCGCAACGCCCCGCACACCGCGGCGGCGCTGGCCGGCGACTGGGAGCGCCCGTACCGCCGCGAGGAGGCGGTGTTCCCGGCCGGGGTGTCGGCCGCCGACAAGTACTGGCCGCCGGTCCGGCGCATCGACGGCGCCTTCGGCGACCGCAACCTCGTCTGCTCCTGCCCGCCGCTGGAGGACTACGAGGGCTGACGCCCTTCCCCTCATGAGTCGGGGCCGGTTCGGCGGGTTCGCCGGGCCGGCCCCTTCGGTTGCGCTGTGCGTCGCCTAGGCGGCGGTCATCACGTGCTCGGTGCCGAGCGGCCGGTGCGGGGCGATGATCTGCCCGTCCGGCAGCAGCTCACCGGTGTCCTCGAAGAGCAGGACGCCGTTGCACAGCAGGCTCCAGCCCTGTTCCGGGTGGTGCGCCACAAGATGGGCGGCCTCACGGTCGGTGGAGTCGGCTGTCGGGCACGGTGGCTGGTGCTGGCACATGGATGGGTTCTTTCGCTGCGGTGAGTTGAGTTCGCTGCGGCTGCTCGATGCGGTTTTCAAAGCCGCCCCCCGTTGTCAATTCAGTCGGTCAGTCCCAGTGTTGCCCTACGGGCGTGATTTCGCAGGGATTTCCCGGGAGCTCTCCTCTGCTGGAGGAAGACGCGTCACCCACGAGGACGGTTGCCGCCAACAGCCCGGTCTCTTCGGGTGGTTCGGGATGGTCATTGTGGACTAGTCCGCGTGATGGACACCCGGGGGACCGCTGGGGCGGGAGGGGCGGCGGTGCGGGCGCGACGAAGCGCCCCACGACCGAGAGCCGTGGGGCGCGCTCGTACGGGCCGGCCGTACGTCCGTTCAGGCGGGGGAGCCGAGCAGCGGCGTCGGGGTGAGCCGGTGGGTGAGCACCGGCAGCAGATCGGCGACGCGGTGCGGACGGTGCGCGGCGATGCCGGGCGGCGCGGGGGCCAGCGGCACCAGCAGGTCGCCGGGGGCCGACCGGCAGCTCGACGGGTCGGCGAGGTGGTCGCCGTGCAGCCAGAGCGTGACCATGTAGAGCTCGGGTACGGACAGCAGCCGGGGCTGGTAGGCGGTGGTCAGCGACTCGGCCTGGCGCAGGGCCCGTTCGGTCGAGGCGACGTAGGGGCCCTCGAAGAAGTGCGAGAACGCCCAGCCGTCGGGGGTGAGCATCGTCTCCGCCGCTGCCGCCGCGCCCGGTTCGGCGCCCCGGATGAGGAACCGCCAGCCCGTGAGCCGGGTTCGTGGCCGGCCGCCGAGCGCGGTGATCTGGTCCAGGACGTACACCGGGAGCGGGGAGACCGGGGTGGGCTGGCCCTGGAGGGCCTTGAGGGACGGGGTGCGCGCCGCGCGGACGGCGGTGGGGGAACCGAGGGCCGCGAGGACGCTGCGCAGTGCGGGGGCTGGGGCTGGGGGGACATGCAGCGGCATGGTGTATCGCCTCTCACTCAGGAGACACGGTGGTGCTGGGCAGGTGCGGACGGCGCTGTCAGCGTGCGGGGTCAGAGGGGGGCCGGAACCGACTGCCGGGGCGCCAACTCTCTGCCTCGTTCGCGAAGTTTATACGACAGGTGTTCATATGGTGTTTCACCTAGCCGTGTCGGGCATTGCTGACAAGGCGTATTCAGGACCGGCCTTCCAGGCGATTTCGTATATTCTGCGACCGGCCCGCGCCCGCCACCTCGTGTTATTCCTCCGGAACGGTAGGCCGGATAACGTCGGTGCTTATCGCCGAGAATGTGCGATGTCCTGGGACATGTCGCTATGCCGGTTGAATGTGCCGCCGTGCGATTCGTTGAGATCGTACCGGGCAACACATTTCGACGTAGCGTTATCGATCACATTCCTGGGCATCATCAGACGTGACACCAGCGGCTGACGTCGTGGTCGACCCAGTCGAGGAAGGACGCTTCGATGGGGGAGAAGGTCGTGGCCGCCGGGTTCGACCTGTCCGACCGGCAGCGCCACCGCGGAAAACTCCGGCAGTGTCTGGAGGGATTGGCGAGGCTGCTGGAGGACAGTCGCTTCGACCGCCCACGGAACCTCATGGGGCTGGAGATCGAGCTGAATCTCGCGGGCCCCGACGGGGCCCCGAGAATGATGAATGCCGAGGTGCTGGAGCGCATTGCGAGCCGCGATTTCCAGACCGAACTCGGTCAGTTCAACCTTGAAGTGAACGTCGTCCCCCACCGGCTGCGCGGCCGGGTTCTCGACCGGCTCGCGGAAGAGCTGGGCACCGGCCTCGGCTACGCCGACCGAAGAGCCCGGGAAATCGGCGCCGGAATAGTGATGATCGGCATCCTGCCCACCCTCGCCGCCGACGACCTCGTGCTCGGCAACCTCTCCGACGTCGACCGCTACATGCGGCTCAACGACGAGATGGTCGCCGCCCGCGGCGAGAACTTCACCATAGACATCGACGGCGTCGAACGGCTCACCTGCGCCTTCCGGTCCATCGCCCCCGAATCGGCCTGTACGTCCGTACAACTGCACCTCCAGGTGACGCCCGGCCGGTTCGCCGCCGTCTGGAACGCCGCCCAGGCGATCGCCGCCGCACAGATCGCCGTGGGCGCCAACTCGCCGTTTCTCTTCGGGCGCGAGCTGTGGCGCGAGTCCCGGCCGCCGCTGTTCGTCCAGTCCACCGACACCCGCCCGCCGGAGCTGAAGGCCCAGGGCGTACGCCCGCGCACCTGGTTCGGGGAGCGCTGGATCACCGACGCGTTCGACCTCTTCGAGGAGAACGTGCGCTACTTCCCGCCCCTGCTGCCGATCTGCGGCGACCAGGACCCGATGCGCGTGCTCGACGCCGGGGGCGTCCCCTCCCTCCAGGAACTCGTGCTGCACAACGGCACCGTCTACCGCTGGAACCGGCCGGTCTACGACGTCGCCGGCGGCGTCCCCCACCTGCGCGTCGAGAACCGCGTCCTGCCCGCCGGCCCCACCGTCGTCGACGTCATCGCCAACACCGCCTTCTACTACGGGCTGGTCCGCGCCCTCGCCGACGAGCCGCGACCGGTGTGGACGCGGCTCCCGTTCGCCGTGGCCGCCGACAACTTCGAGGCCGCCTGCCGGCACGGCATCGACGCCACGCTGCGCTGGCCGCGCCGGAGCCGGGGCGTCGGCGCGGGAATCACGGCGGTCCCGGCCGTACAACTCGTCCGCGAGGAACTGCTGCCGCTGGCCGCCGCGGGCCTCGACGCCTGGGGCGTCGAACCGGCCGACCGCGACCGCTATCTGAAGGTCATCGAGGAACGCTGCCGACGGCGCGTCAACGGCGCGTCCTGGCAGGCGGCCACCTACCACGACGCGCTGACATCGGGCCTGGAACGGGACGCCGCCCTCGCGGCCACCACGCGCCGCTACTGCGAACTGGCGCGGACGGGAGAGCCGGTGCATACGTGGCCGGTGGGGGCGGAGGGCTGAGGCCCGCGACCACCGGGCGCTGCCGCGGCGGGCGGTGTGCCCCCGTGTCGGCCGGGGCCGGGGCGTCGGGCAAGCTATGACGGTTCCCACCGTCTTATGGGGCGGGCTTACTCACGGTGCGGGACGGGGCGGGGCTTTGCGCGTGGGTCTCACGGGCGGAGGCAGGGCGCTGGTGAGATGGTGCGCGAGTGAAGCGGTTGTCGCAGAAGAGCGGTGTCGCGGAAGTGGAGCATGGTGTGCTGCGGGAGGCGCGTGACGTGGAGATGTCCCTGCCCGAACAGGGGTTGTCGCGGCGGGTCCTGCGCAACGAGACGCTCCTGGTGCTGGCCCTGTCGCTCGGCGCCAGCGGAGTATCGGCGCTGATCAGCTTCGTCGGCTCGGTCACCCGGCCCGGCGCGCTGAAGAACCAGGCCGCCACGCTCGTCGGCTCCCACGCCCCGGGCCGCCCCTGGCTGGACCTCGCGTGGCAGCTCTTCGGCATCGCCACGGCCCTGGTGCCGGTGTTCTTGGTGGCCCACCTGCTGCTGCGCGAAGGCGTGGGGCTGCGGGCGATCGGGTTCGACCGTCGACGGCCCGGTTTCGACCTGCGGTGGGGGATCGCGGTCGCCGCCGCCATCGGCGGCACCGGGCTCCTCTTCTACCTCGGCGTACGGGCCGCCGGCTTCAACCTCACGGTCGTACCGGAGTCGCTGCCCCACGTGTGGTGGAAGATCCCGGTGCTCATCGCCTCCGCCGTGCAGAACGCCGTGCTGGAAGAGGTCATCGTCGTCGGCTACCTGCTGCGCCGACTGGGACAGACGGGCTGGTCGCCGATGGCCGCCCTGGTGGCCAGCGCGGTGCTGCGCGGCTCGTACCACCTGTACCAGGGCATCGGCGGGCTGCTCGGCAACATGGCGATGGGCGTCGTCTTCGTCCTGCTCTACCGGCGGTGGGGGCGGGTCGGCCCGCTGGTCGCCGCGCACTCGCTCATCGACATCGTGGCCTTCGTCGGGTACGCGCTGCTGGCGGGGAAGGTGGGGTGGCTGCCCACCGCCTGAGCCTCGCCGCCCCCTCGTCGCGTCAGGGGCGGGGCAGCAGTTCGCCGTCGATGACGGTGACGGCCGTGCCGGTGAGGAGGGTGCGGTCGCCGCGCAGCCTGGTGCGTACGAGGCCGGTGCGGGCGGAGCCCTGAAAGCCGGTCAGGTCGCGGCGGCCGAGGCGGGCGGACCAGAAGGGGGCGAGGACGGTGTGCGCGCTGCCGGTGACGGGGTCCTCGTCGATGCCGACGTTCGGGAAGAAGCAGCGCGAGACGAAGTCGTAGCCGCGGGCCGGGTCCTCGGCGGCGGCCGTGGCGATCACGCCGCGCCGCGAGCAGCGGGCGAGCGCCGCCGAGTCCGGGGCCAGGGCCCGTACCGTCTTCTCGTCGGCCAGTTCCACCAGCAGATCGCCGACGTCCGGCCCCGAGTCGTGGACGGAAACCGGTTCGGCGCCGAGGGCCTGGGACAAGCCGGCGGGCGCCTCGAACGGCGTCACCGGCGACGTCGGAAAGTCCAGGGTGATGGACCCGTCCTCCCGCGCGGTCGCCGTGAGAACACCGCAGCGGGCCGCGAAGGAGACGGTCCCGGAGACGGCGCCCGTGGTGCGCAGGACATGCGCCGTCGCCAGCGTGGCGTGGCCGCACATATCGACCTCGGTGGCCGGAGTGAACCAGCGCAGCGCCCAGTCGGCATCGGACCCCTCGGGAAGCGGGTGGGCGAAGGCCGTCTCGGAGAGGTTGACCTCGGCGGCGACCCGCTGGAGCCAGGCGTCGTCGGGGAAGGCGTCGGCGTCGGGCAGGAACAGAACCCCGGCCGGGTTGCCGCCGAAGGCACGGTCGGTGAAGGCGTCCACGATTCGAATCCGCATGGCAGGGACCGTAGCCGCGCGAGGAACGCGCAGGCCACGGCCAATTCCCGGAAAGTGGCCCGGCTGTGCCATTGCCCTATGGGCCGCTGGGTTGCCCGGCTGCTTGGCCGTTCGTCTGCCTGGCTTCCCGGTCACCCGGTCACCTGGCCGCCTGGTGTCGGGCCCACGGTCCGTATCTGCGGAGCTACGGCGACGGCTACGGCTACGGCTGCGGCGCGGCGGCGAGTCGCTGAAGGCTACGGACGTCCACTCCGGTCGCTTCCCATACCGGGCTACGGGCCCTGCTCACCGCGAGCCGCGCCGCGGCGTGTGGTGCGACTACCGCTGCCCCGGGGACTATCGCGTGCCCGGGACTACCGCGTGCCCTGGGACGCGGCGGACTTCGCCGGGGTCGCCCGACCGCCCGTATCCGTGATCTCCCCGCCGGGGACGGCACGGGGGCGGAGGCCGCCGATCAGGCCCGCGATGACCAGGGCGATGCCGAGCCAGACCGACGGCCCCGGCATGGCGGTGCCCGTGGCGGCGCCGACGGCCGCGGCCGACAGGGGGACGACGCCGGTGAGCAGCCCCGCTCGGCCCGCTCCGACGGCGCGTACGGTCGAGTACCACAGGACGAAGGCGACGGCGGTCACCAGCAGCGCCAGGTAGCCGATGGCCGCCCACTGAGCCCCGGACAGCTCCCCGGCCGCCGTGGGCCCTTCCAGGGGGAGGGCCGAGACGGCCAGCAGTGCGCCGCCCAGCCATGTCGCGTGCACGGACACGCCCCAGGGGGAGTGGCGGCGCAGGACCGGCACCGCGAGCAGGGTGAACGCGGCCTCGCAGGCCAGGGTCAGGGCCGCCCAGGCCACCCCGGTGGCATCCGTGCGGCCGGTGCCCGCGACCAGGACCGCGCCCGCCATGACGGCGGGCGCGGCCAGCAGGACCTGGCGGCTCGGCCGACGCCCTTCCAGCAGCGGGCCCACCACCCCGAGCAGCACTGGTACGGCCGCCACCGCGACGGCGATGACCGCGGGCTCCGCGTGCGCGACGCCCTGGACCACGGCCACGTTGAACAGCACCAGGCCGGTGATCGCGAGCCCGGTCAGCCACAGCCACTCCCGTCCGCGCGGCCACGACAGCCGGGCGCGGGCGGGCCGGGCCATGGCCAGCAGGATCGCCGTGGCGGCCACGTAGCGGATGGCCTGGGCGGTGAGCAGCGGGGCGCCGACGAGCGCGTTCGAGACGGTGACGCTGCCGCCGACCAGCGCCATCCCGGCCATGCCGGGGAGGAGTGGGGTGACAGAAGTCGAGGGGTTGTCCATGCCGTCCACCCTGTCGGCACAATGGACGCCATGGACAGGTCCACAATGCCGTCGGTCGAGGGGTCCAAAACGGCGGCTCCTGGGCCGGCCGACCCGGCTTCCGTACGGGAGGGACGCGCGCTGCCCGCCGAGGCGCCGCTCCAGGCCATGGCGGAGGACGGCCCCTCGTCCCCCGGCTCGGCCATCGGCTCGGACTTCCTCCACCTGGACATCGGCGAGGCGCCGCCCGGCGGGCGCACCGCCTGGCTCGCCGACCGGTTGCGGGCGGCCATCGCCGACGGCCGGCTGCCCGTCGGCGCGCGGCTGCCCGCCAGTCGCGTGCTCGCCGCGGAGCTGCGCGTCACCCGGGGCGTGGTGACCGAGGCGTACCGGCGGCTCGCCGAGTCCGGGCAGATCGCGGGCCGCGGCCGGCTGGGCACGGTGGTCGTGGCGGCCCCGGCCGGACCTCGCGACCGGGCGCCCCGCGAAACCGCGCCTCCGTCCGCTACGGCCACAGCGGCGGCCATAGCCCCAGCGACACAGCGCGAGCCCGGCTCCGCGTCCGCGATCTTCGAGACGGCCGGCCGGGAGGACGTGGTCGACTCGCTGCGCACCCTGCCCTGCCGCATCGACCTCTCCCCGGGCGTGCCCGACCTCGCCGCTTTCCCCCGTGCCGCCTGGCTGCGTGCCGAACGCGCCGTACTCGCCGAGGCCACGCCGGCGGACTTCGGTTACGGCGACCCGCAGGGCGCCCCCGCCCTGCGCCGGGCCGTCGTCGGCTGGCTGGCCCGTAACCGCGGTATCCGCGCCGACCCGGACGAGGTGATCGTGGTCGCCGGGGTGGCGCAGGCCCTCAGCCTGCTCGGGCGGCTCCTGCGGGAGGAGGGAGTCGACCGGATCGCGGTCGAGGACCCCGGGTCGCTGGGCGGGCGCGAGCAACTGGCCTACGGCGGCCACACGATCGTGCCCGTCCCCGTGGACGAGGGCGGCCTCGATGTGGACGCGCTGCGGGCCGGCGGCGCCCGGGCGGTGGTGCTCACCCCGGCCCACCAGTTCCCGACCGGCGCCGTCCTCGACGGCCGGCGCCGCGGTTCCCTGCTGACCTGGGCGGCGGAGGGCGGGCTGGTCATCGAGGACGACTACGACGCCGAGCACCGCTACGACCGTCCGCCGGTGCCGGCGCTGCGCTCCCTGATGCCCGAGGGGGTCTGCTACACGGGGAGCGTCTCCAAACTCCTCGCGCCCGCCCTACGGATCGGCTGGCTTCTCGTGCCTCCGGACCGACACGATGCCGCGGTGAGCGCCAAACGGTACGCGGACCTCGGCAACGGCACCCTCACCCAGCTCGTCCTCGCCCGGCTGATGGACTCCGGCGAACTGGAACGGCATCTGCGCCATGTCCGGCTGCGCCACCGCAAGCGCCGGGACATGATGCTGCGGGCCATCGAGACGCGTCTGCCCGGCGCCCGCGTGCACGGCGCGGCCGCCGGCCTGCATCTGACGGTCACCTTCGACGACCGCGACGGCCGCGACGACCAGTACGGCGACCTGAGCGATGTCCGCCTGGCCACCGACGCTCTCGCCCTCGGGGTGAAGACGCACCCGCTGAGCTGGCACCGCATCACACCGGGCCCGCCCGGCCTGGTCCTCGGCTACGCGGCGGGCCCCGCCCACGAGATCGACGAGGGCATCGCCCTCATCGGCGCCGCTCTGCGCGGCCGGCGCTCCGCCACACTCCTGTAGACGGTTCCGTACGGGCCCCGCGGCATCGGCCCGGCATCGACTCGACATCGGCCGCGGCGGACCGGTCAGTCGAGGCAGAACTCGTTGCCCTCGACGTCCTGCATCACGATGCACGACTCGTTCTCCTCATCGGCCTCCAGCAGCCGCACCCGCACCGCCCCGAGCGGTACCAGCCGTGCGCACTCGGCCTCCAGCGCGGCCAGGCGCTCCTCGCCCACGAGCCCGGTCCCGACCCGTACGTCGAGATGCACCCGGTTCTTGACGACCTTCCCCTCGGGCACGCGCTGGAAGTACAGCCGCGGGCCCTCGCCCGTGGGATCGACGCAAGCGAACGCCGAACCCCGATCCTCGGGCGGCAGCGAGCGGTTGAACTCGTCCCAGGAGGCGAACCCCTCCGGCGCCGGCGGCACGGCATACCCCAGCACCTCGCACCAGAACCGAGCGACGCGCTCGGGTTCCGCACAGTCGAACGTGACCTGGAACTTCTTGATCGATGACATCGCCACACCATATGGCCACGCACCGCCCGAGGCCTCCGAATTTCCCCGCCGCCGTGCGGGCCGAGGACTCGCTTGGGGGAGGGGCTTGTCAGGCGACAGGTTCCGATATATCGTTGACGCATCGCGACTGATCGACGATAGGAGGGCGTCATGAAGCGCCATCACGGACATGAGCATGGACACGAGCACTACGGACCCGGCCAGCGTGGTCGGCGTGAGCGGGGCGAGTGGGGGGAGCGCGGGGACTTCGAAGGGCGTCGGGCGGCTTTCGGGCCGTTCGGGCCGCCGTTCGGGGAGCATGGCTTCGGCGGCGGCCGGGGGCGCGGTGGAATGCGCGGCCGGGCGCGGCGGGGTGATGTACGCGCCTCGATCCTGGCCCTGCTCAAGGACCGCCCGATGCACGGGTACGAGATGATCCAGGAGATCGCCGAGCGCAGTGGCGGGGCCTGGAAGCCGAGCCCCGGTTCGGTCTACCCCACGCTCCAGCTCCTGGAGGACGAGGGGCTGATCACCAGCGAGAGCGAAGGCGGCAAGAAGCTGTTCACGCTCACCGAGGAGGGGCGCGCCGAGGCCGACGCGGGGTCGCAGGCCCCGTGGGAAGAGGCCGGGCGCGGCATCGACTGGGAGGGCATGCAGGAGATCCGGCAGGCCGGCTTCGGTCTGATGGAAGCCTTCGGGCAGGTCTGGAAGACCGGGAGCCCCGAACAGCGCCAGAAGGCGCTCGCGGTCATCAACGAATCGCGCAAGAAGCTGTACCTGATCCTCGCCGACGAGGGCTGAGGCGCAGCGCACCGCAGATGACGGGGCCCCGCGGACATCCGCGGGGCCCCGTCGCGCGGTGGCCCCGGGGGGTCAGGCCACCAGTCCGTCGAGCTTGCGCAGCGATTCCCGCAGCGCCGCGGTCGCCGATTCCTTGAGCTTGCCCGCCATGAGCGAGACCGCCGCCCCCGTGAACTCCCCGTCGATCCGGACGGTCGTCGCGTCCCCGTCGGGCGTCAGCGCGTAGCTCATGGACAGGTTGACGCCCATCGGGCCCTTCCCCTTGGTGACGAGCAGCCGCGCGGGGTCGCAGGCCGCGACCGTCCAGGTCACCTCGGCCGGGAAGCCCATGAGCTTCATGTTCTCCTGGTACGTCGCCGCGACCGCGAGCGTTTCGGGCCCGCCGTGGGGGAAGCTGGTGTGGGTGGCGTTCCACTGCCCGTACGAGGAGAAGTCCGTGAGCCGGTCCCAGACCTTCTCGGCGGGCGCCTCGATACGTGCCTCTGCGCTGACCTCGGCCATGCGGCCACCCCTTTGGCGTCTTCGGCGTCGTCCGTGTTCCTGTGCCTATGTGTCCGTGCGCTTCCGCGGCTGTACGGGCCGTACGGTCTACGGCTGTCGGCTCTGGTGGTGCGGCGCCGGAGCCCCTGCGGTGTCGCGGAACGTAACCCCGGGGCGTCGAATATTCAATACTGATGAGCCGTCAGGTTTCCTGCGGCGCCGGGACCGGGGGTGGCGCGGCGGCGTCGGCGGGTGCGCCAGGAGGTGGTCCACATGGCCCCTGGTGAGCCCGTGACCAGGGTCGATCGGCAGAAGCAGCCGGTCGCGCCGTAGCCGCGCGCGGCGGACCAGCCGGGACGGTATGACATCGTCGATCCACGCGAAGGGGCGGCCGGCCGCGAAGCGGAGCAGAGGCGCCCATTTGCGGCCCTCGAAGAGTTCGCGGGCCGGCAGCCGCGGGTCGCCGGGCTGCGGGCGGTAGCCGGTGAACTCCACCACCGGCAGGCTCGGCAACTCCAGCAGCGGCGCGATGTGGCGGTTCGCCTCGTGTTCCCAGGTGGTGGCCCACACCAGGTCGTACGCGCCGGACAGCTCGCGCAGCCAGTCGGCGTGGTCGACGGACAGCAGCACCGTGAAGCCGAGCAGGTCGTGGGCGCTGAAGCCGGGGGTGGGTAAGACGGGGTTCAGGACCCCGTCGATGTCCAGGAAGAGCAGTGGTCTGGTGGCCATCGTTCTCCTTCTCCGCGTGGTGCGGATGGCGGTCGCCGTCGCCGGTGAGGGACGTGTGGCGTACGGGCCACGGTTGCTTCGGGAGCGCGCGCCGACGGAAGGCGCGCTCCTCGCGCGCCGTGTGCGCCGTGCGGGACCGCCGGGTGCGCCCCGGCTCGTAGCGCCGAGGCGGAACGGAACCCTGAGGCCGCGCCGGTACCGGCCCCTCAAACCTACGCTCCCGTCTCCTTCGCAGGGATGAGATCCCGGACATCTGTGCCCAACTATGGTGGGATGCGCAAATGCTCCCCGCCGGGGATGTTCCGACCGTCGGAGGCTGATGGGGTGTGAGTGTGCACAGTCGTATCCCCTCCACCGACCCCACCGGCGACGGGCGCCAGAGCCGGCTCAGCGTGGAGATGGCAGCGGTCGTCGCGGGCGCGCGCCGGCGCGCGGCGCGCGATGGTGACGCGCAGATCGATACCGCCCACCTTCTGCACGCCCTCCTCGAATCCGCGCCCGGCGCGCGCGACGCGTTCGACGGCGGGCCGCCGCAGATAGCGCGGCTGCTCGGCTATCTCGTCCAGCGCACTATCGGGTACGGGCTGCGGTGGTACGGCTCGGTCGAGGACTCCGGCGCCATCCCCGTCCTGGACGGCGCCGCCGCCCCCGGCTGGTCGCCCGCCGCCGCGGCCGCCATGGACGGCGCGATCGGCCGCGCCCACACGCGCGGCGCCGACGCCGCCACGGGCGTCGACCTCCTCGCCGCCCTCGCCCACGACCGCGAATGCCGCGCCGTGGAGGTACTGCACCGGGCGGGCGTCGACCTCGACTCATTGACCAAGCGGCTCGACGACGAAGCCGCCCACTGACCGGGGCGGTCCACTGACCGGGTGGCTCACGGACCGGGGGCGGCCCACTGGCAGGGCGGCTCACTGACCAAGCGGCTCGACGACGCGGTCCGCCGGGAGGCGGGCTGATGGCGCGCGGGCCTTGCCAGGTGGCACGCCCTGCTTGACGTTGGCGTGCCTCGCCCCTCAGGGCCCGCGCGGGCCATCAGGGCTTCTGGCCCGCGGTGACCGCGCCGGCCCCGGCGGCGGCGCGGAGTTCAGCCGTTCGCGCCCGGGACGGTGGCGCCGCGGCGCAGTTGGTGGGCGCGTGCGGCCGCGTCGCGGGGCGCGTCGCGGGCGGCGAGCGCGGCCGACATGCGCTGTCGGACCGCTTCGGGCTTGTGGCCCGCGTACTTGAACTTGGCCCGTACGTCCGTCACTTCGAGGCGCAGGCCGCGGATGCCGGAGAGCATCCGGCCGTACGGCTCCTCGCCGGCCGCCACGGGCGCGGAGACGCCCTCGGGCTGGAAGTGGCCGACCTGGGCCTCCAGCAGTTCGGCCTTCTCGTGCGGGTCGTCCACGACATGGGCGACGCAGCGCAGTTGTACGGCCGCGTAGAAGCTGGTGGGCACGCCGTGCTCGGGCGGCGCGCCCTCGGGGGCCTGCCAGGGGCCGGGGACGAAGACGTAGTCGTCGACGACGCTCAGCAGTACCCGCGGATCGGCCTGGAGCGCGGGCCAGATGGGGTTGGGGCGGGCCAGGTGGGCCAGCGCCGTGCCGAGTTCGCCGGGGGCCGGGTCGTAGGCGAAGTGCATCGGCTGTACGTGCGGGGGCTCGCCGGACAGGCCGTTGACCGCGAGCTGGCCGAAGTCGTGCCCGGCCAGCCACCGCTGCCACTCGGCGTCGTCCAGCGGGGCGTCCCAGGGGTGGATGAGCATGTCCGTGTCTCCCGTGCGCGGTGCGTCAGTGCTGTATGTGCTGCCGGATGTGGTGCAAAGGCGTCGTCTTGGCTGGTGGCGTCGGGCTCAGGCCCGACGCTTCCGCCCGAAGTCGGCCAGATAGTCCGGCACCGGGACCCCGGGCTTCAGGTCCTCGGCCGGTTCCAGCGCCCCGTAGACGGGGGCGACGGGCACGACGCCGCTCCAGTACGGCAGGTCGAGGTCCTCGGGTTCGTCATTGGGTCCGCCGGCGCGGACCTTCGCCGACACCTCCGCGAGGTCGAGGCCGAGCACGGCGGTGGCCGCCAGCTCCTTGGCGTCGGCGGGCCGGCAGTCGGCGGCGCGGCCCGGCACCACCTGGTCGACGATCGCGTCGAGGGCGGTGCGGCGCTCCCGCTCGTCGGTCACGGTCCGCGCGGTGCCGTGCACCACCACGGAGCGGTAGTTGATGGAGTGGTGGAAGCCCGAGCGGGCGAGGACGAGGCCGTCGACATGGGTGACGGTCAGGCACACCGGCATGCCGTCGTCGGCGCGCCCGGCCGCGCGCAGGGGCCGGGAGCCCGTCGAGCCGTGTACGTACAGGCGCTCGCCGATCCGCCCGTACAGCGTCGGCAGCACCACGGGCGCGCCGTCGCGGACGAAGCCGAGGTGGCAGACGTACCCCGCGTCGAGGATCGCGTGCACGGTCTCGCGGTCGTACGTGGCCCGCTCCCGGGCGCGGGCGGGGACCGCGCGGTCCGTGCGCGGGTACGCGGCGGCGGTGGCCGCCTGGTGCCCTGCGGGCTGCGGGGTGGTGGTCATGGCGCGACTCCATTGTATTAGTGCATAATGTTGTTTGTGCTAGGAGAGTATCGGATCGAAGGCCGGCGCGCAGCGGACATCTCGGCGAGCGTGGAACGGGCGGTGGGCGCCGGAGAGCTGGCCCCGGGCGAAACGCTGCCGCCCGTAAGGGAGTTGGCGGCCGAACTGGGGGTCAACCCCAATACGGTCGCCTCCGCCTACCGCGCCCTGCGCGACCGGGGCGTGATCGAGACGGCCGGACGGCGGGGGAGCAGGGTCCGCGCCCGCCCCGCCAGCGCGCCCCGCGACCTCATCCGCGTGGAGGCGCCCGAGGGCGTCCGGGACGTCGCGACGGGCAACCCCGACCCGGCCCTGCTGCCGCCGCTCGGCGCGGCGCTGGCCGCTGCCGCCGAGCGCGCCGCCGCCACGCCCACGCTGTACGGCGCGCCCGGCGTCGACCCGGAGCTGGAGCGGCTGGCCCGCGCCGCCTTCGCCGCGGACGGCGTGCCCGACGGCCCCATCGCCGTCACCTCCGGATCGCTCGACGCCATCGAGCGCGCCCTGGACGCGCACCTGAAACCCGGCGACGCGGTGGCCGTCGAAGACCCCGGCTGGGGCAGCCTCCTCGACCTGATCCCGGCCCTCGGCCTGCGCGCGGTGCCGGTCGCCCTCGACGACGACGGACCGCTGCCCGGCGAGGTGGACCGCGCGCTGCGGCAGGGCGCCCGCGCCATCGTGATCACCGCCCGCGCGCAGAACCCCACGGGCGCGGCGATCGGCGCGGCGCGCGCCCGCGAACTCCGCGCCGTCCTCTCCCGCCACCCCCAGGCGCTGCTCATCGAGGACGACCACGGCCACGGCATCGTGGACATCCCCCTCCGCCCCGTCGTCGGCGGCACGGCGCACTGGGTGCTCGTCCGCTCCGTGGCGAAGGCGTACGGGCCCGACCTGCGGCTCGCCGTGTTCACCGGCGACACCGTCACCGTGGACCGGGTGCGCGGCCGGCTCAGGCTGGGACCGGGCTGGGTCAGCCACCTGCTACAGCACGCGGTGGTGGAGCTATGGCGTACGGAGGCCGTGGACGCGCGGGCGGTCGCCGCCTCGTACGGGCGACGGCGCGACGCGCTCGTACGGGCGCTGCGCGCACGCGGCATCGAGGCGCGCGGCCGCAGCGGGATGAACGTATGGCTGCCGGTGCCGGACGAGACGGGCGTGGTGGCGCGGCTGTTGCAGGCCGGCTGGGCGGTCGCCCCCGGAGCCCGGTTCCGGCTGGCCTCGCCGCCCGGCGTGCGGGTGACGATCTCGCCCATGGGGGCGCGGGAGATGGAGCGGATCGCGGACGCACTGGCGTCCGCGACCGGATGGGTGCCTACGGGGCGTTATGACTGAGATGGTGTGGCGGGGATGGCGTGGCGGAGAGACGGCGGGCCCGGCGCGTCAGTCGGCCCCTCGCGGCCGAGGCCCCGCCGTGTCGCCCGAGCGGCGCCGGGGCGTGGTCCGGGCCGGCCGCCGCTTGCTCTGGGTGAGGGCCGCGCCCGCGAGCACGATCACCGCGCCGACCGGGGTGTTCCAGGTGAGCCGCTCGCCGAGCAGGGTGACGCCCGCGATCGTCGCGATCACCGGGGTGAAGTAGGTGACGAGCATCGCGGTGGTGGGGCCGACCTCGGTGACCAGCTCGTACTGCATCAGGAACGCGACGCCCGTGCCCAGCGCGCCGAGCGCCGCGATCGCGAGCAGCGGCACCACCGGGAACGACGTCGGGAAGGAGCTGAACAGCGGTGTCGCCACGGCCAGTTGGGCGGCGCCGGCCAGCAGTTGGGCGCCGGACAGCGAGAGGTTGGAATCGCCGGTGCCGGTGAGCGTGCGCCGGACGTAGATCCAGCCGACGGCGTAGCTGGCCGCCGCGACCAGGGCCATCGCCGTGCCCGCCGGGTCCTGGCCGGAGAACCCCTGCCACGCGCCGAGCACGGTCAGCACGCCGGCGAAGCCGAGGCCGAGCCCCGCGAAGCGGCGCCGTGTCGGCCGGTCCTCGGACAGGGCGACGAGCGAGAGGACCATGCTCCACAGCGGGGACGTGGCGTTGCAGATGCCGGCGAGGGTGGAGGAGATCGAGGTCTCGGCGTAGGCGAAGAGGCTGAACGGCAGGGCGTTGAGGAAGAAGGCCGCGACGAGCAGATGGGCCCAGGTGCGCCCGGCGCGCGGCAGCCGCTGCCGCTTGACGGCGAGCACGGTGACGACCACCGCGGAGGCGAACACCATCCGGCCGAACGAGACGTTGAGCGGCGGGTACCCCTCGGTGCCGACCTTGATGAACAGGAAGCTCAGGCCCCAGATGAGGCAGAGGACCGCGAACCGGATCCGCCAGTCGAGGGCGGCGCGGCGCGGCACGGCGGGCGAGTCCTCGGCGGGGGCCGGCGCGGCGGCGGCCGGGCCCGCGGGGCGGTCCGCGGCGGCGGCCGGGTCGGCGGCGGGGCCGGTGGGGCGGTCCGCGGCGGCCGAAGAATCCGGGGCGGGGGCGGCGGACGCCTCCCGATCGGCGTCGGTGATGCTCATGGGCTCCACGATGGTCGCCGCGATCACTTAGCACAAGCGAAAGAAAATGTGCTTTATCGCGTAGCATCACTTACATGTTGAACCTTGATCGCCTGCGGACCCTGCACGCCGTGGCCCGCCACGGCTCGGTGAGCGGCGCGGCGGACGGACTGCACGTGACGACCTCGGCCGTCTCCCAGCAACTGGCGAAGCTGGAGCGCGAGACGGGCCAGCAGCTCCTCGCCAAGAACGGCCGCGGCGTCCGCCTCACCGACGCCGGACGGCTGCTCGTCGACCACGCCTCCCGCATCCTCTCCCAGGTCGAACTCGCCCAGGCCGACCTGGAGGCGCAGCGCGGCGAGGCCGTCGGCGACCTGCTGCTCGGCGCCTTCCCGACGGCCGCCCGGGGCCTGTTCCCCGCCGCGCTCGCCGAACTGCGCCGCGAGCACCCCAAGCTCCGCAGCAAGCTGGAGGAGATGGAGCCGGACGCGGCGGTGCCGCGCGTGGTGCGCGGCGACATCGACATCGCCATCGTCCTCGACTGGTACAACAAGCCGCTGCCGCTCCCGGAAGGGCTGGCCAAGGCGCCGATCCTGGACGACCCCGCCGACGTCGCGATGCCCGCCGACCACCCGCTCGCCGACCGCGACCAGGTCGACCTGGAGGACTTCGCGCACGACGAGTGGGTCTCCTGGCCCAAGGGCGAGTTCTGCCACGACTGGCTGATGCTCACGCTGCGCGGCAAGGGCATCGAACCCCGCATCGCGCACATGGCCGAGGAGCACCACACCCAACTCGCCCTGATCGACGCCGGTCTCGGTGTCGCCGTCGCGCCGAGGCTCGGCCGGGGGCCGGTGCCGGCGGGGGTGCGCGTGGTGCCCGTACGGCACACCATGCGCCGGCACATCTACGCCATCTGGCGGGCCGACGCCGACCGCCGCCCGTCCATACGGGCGGCGGTGGCGGCGCTGCGCGCGGCGGGGGCGGCGATCGGCGACTGACGGCGGGCGTCGTTCCCGCGGTCGAGGGGCGTCATTCCGGCGGTGGGGGTGGTCATTCCCGCGGTCGGGGGGCAGTCCCGCGGCCCGGGGTGCGGCGAGGTGGAGGCCGGGGCGGTGGGCGCCACCGCAGCGGGGGCGTAGCCGAGGCGCGGGCGGGCGGGGCCGGGGGCCGGGGTCAGCGGGGCAGTTTCCGGAAGTCCCACGAGACGACGGTCTCCGGCGTCAGGCGCAGCCAGGCGTGCCGGCCGTCGTACGGCATGGCGTCCAGGCCGAAGTTCTTCGCGGCGAACAGCCGCTCCGCCGCGTCGAGTTCGGGGTGCGGCTCGCCGATGCGCGGTGCCTCGCCGACGAAGACCGCCGTGCCCGACAGCTCCACGCCGCGCAACTCGCCGTACTCCTCCCCGGCGTCGATCACCACCGCGATCCGGGCGTCCCGCCGCAGGTCGGCCCAGCGCTTGCTGCGGGTGACGGAGTACAGCCAGAGCGAGCCCTCGTGCCAGGCGAACCACAGGGTGCTGACGTGCGGCCGGCCGTCCCGGCCGACCGTCGCGACCCGGCAGGTGCGCTGCTCGGCGAGGAAGGCGTCCAGCTCCGCCTCCGACATCATGATCCGGCGGCCTCGCCGCTGCGTGAGGGCCATGTCCGCCTCCGTTTCACGTGGCCGGCTCCGTGGCCGGCCGCGCTTAGCTGACTAAGTGTCAGGAAAGCATGGGGTCTCTTCCCTCTCCGCGCAATGGCCGCTAACCTCGCCCGCTCCGGCCGGGGTCGGCGCGAAGCCCGCACACGCGGGGGAGAGTGGAGGGGCCAGTCATGGGGTCAGGGGAACGAACCGGCGAACCGCCGGCGGCCCGTCCCGACGGGCCGTCAGGTCGACGTTCCGACGAAGGGCCGGCGCGGCGCCGCGGCGAACCATCGGAGCAGCGCCCAGACGACCGGCTCGCCGCGCAGCTCGACCCCGCGACCACCGTGCTGCTCACCGTCGAATGCCAGCGCGGCGTGGTCGGCCCCGAGAGCGCGCTGCCCGAACTCGCCGACGCCGCACGGCGGTCCGGTGCGCTCGACCGGGTGGCCCGCCTCGTCTCCGGCGCGCACGCGGCGGGTGTGCAGGTGCTGCACGCCGTCGCCGAACGCCGCCCCGACGGCCGCGGCGCGAACCGCAACGCCCGCCTGTTCCGCGCCGCCGAGCGGCTGCCCGTACAGCAGCTCACCGGGACGGCGGCGGTGCGGATCGCGGAGCCGATCCCGGTCGCCGAAGCCGATCTGGTCGTACGGCGGCTGCACGGGCTGTCGCCGATCGCCGGTACGGACGTGGACGCCCTGCTCCGCAACCTCGGCTGCCGCACCCTGATCGTCACCGGCGTCTCCGCCAACGTCGCCGTCCCGGCCGCCGTCTTCGACGCCGTGAACCTCGGCTACACCGCCGTCGTCCCGGCGGACGCCATCGCCGGTGTCCCCGCCGACTACACCGCGGCGATGATCCGCAACACCCTCGCCCTCGTCGCCACGGTCACGACGGCCGACGCCGTACTCGACTGCTTCGAACGTGCGCGGAGCCGCCGCTGAGCGAGGCCGGCCAGGGGGCCGAAACCAGCAGAGGCCGAAGGCAGGTCCGGGCCCGAAAGGCCTGAATGCACGGCCGCGTCAGCCCAACTGGACCGAGTCCCCCTGGACGGAGATCCGCGTCGCGGGCAGCGGCTTGGTCGCCGGGCCGTGCCGCACGCTGCCGTCCTCGACGCTGTATTTCGAGCCGTGGCAGGGGCAGTTGATCGTCCCGTTCGACACGTCGCGCACCAGGCACCCCTGGTGCGTGCACACCGCGGAGAACGCCTTGAACTGGCCTTTCACCGGCTGTGTCACCACCACTTTCCGATCCTTGAAGACCTTTCCGCCGCCCTGCGGGATCTCCGAGGTCTTCGCCAGCGCCTGCCCGCCGCCGGGCGGGTCGGCCGCCTCGCCACCCGGGGTGGTGGCGGCGCCGTCCTTCGGCTGCTCGCTGTCCGGGGCGTCCTGGGAGTCGCTGTCCGGGGCGTCCTTGGCGTCGCTGTCCGAGCCGCCGCACGCGGTGAGCGCGGCCGCGAGCCCCATGCCGCCGACCGCGGCGATGACGGTGCGGCGGCACGGGGGAGCGGGCTCCTGGGGCTGGTGCGTCATGGTGGGCTTCCTCTTCCGTCTCTTCCGGCGCGTCCGTCGGTGGTTCACCGGTCTATACGGGCCCGGCGGCGCGGACGTTCAGCCGCCGGAGGCCGTACGGCCGTACGACGACACCCTCGTACGGGGGAGGCGGTGGGTGGCCGACGGTCAGCTGCCGAGCTGGGAAGCGAGCCAGGGGCGCAGGACGTGCAGGACGTTGGCGGGCTGCATGGCCTGGGTGTGGTCGAGCCCTTCCAGGACGCGTACGTCCCAGCCGGCGGCCTCCAGTTCGGCGCGCCGCTCCATGACCGCGCTCCCGATGCGCACGGTCACGCCGCCCCAGCGCTCGCCGTACGGGATCTCGTCCGCCGAACCCGCGAAGCACAGGCGGGGGCAGTCGACTCCGGCCTGCGCCGCCCGGTCGTCGAAGCCGCGCAGCGCTTGGTAGAGGGTGACGAACTGGCGGGTCTGCTCCGGCGTCGTCGACACCTCGACGGCCGACCAGTCGCAGCCCTCGGGGTCGTCGGTGGCGTCGGCGTTCCCGGCCGGCTGTGGAGCGCTCCCCGGCGTGCTCGGGGTCGGGGCCGGGGTCTTAACGGACATCTCGTGGGCGGCCGTGGTGACGCGGAGCATTTCGGAGTAGGGGCCGCCGATGGGCGGGAAGCCGCCCATGACGAGGGCCGAGAGGCGGTCGGTGCGCAGCGCGAGCTGGAGGCCGCTCAGGGCCAGCCACGAGTAGCCGTAGTAGGCGAACCGGTCGGCCGCCGCCGCGTCCGCGACCGCCAGCAGATCGGCGGCCACGTTATGCGGGGTGAGGGTGTCCGGCTTGGGCGCCGCCATCACGTGGCCCTCGTAGTCGAAGGCCACGACCCGGAACCGGTCGCGGAGCCCTTCGATCAGCGACCGGCCCAGCGCCGGGTCCATGCCCCACCGGCGCGCCTCCTCGGCCCGCGGACCCTCGGCCGGGCGGGGGTCGACGGGGAGCAGGACGGTGGGTCCGGCTCCGTGGATCTCCAGCGCGATGGTGTGTCCGTCGTGCAGCGTCGCCGCGGTCGTCGTCGTTGCGGGCACCGGGAACTCCTTAGGCTGTAAAATGTTATCGAGGAAGCAATACCTTACGGCATAAAGAGTTGGAAAAGTTGGAGTTGTTGTCTGTGACCGTCATCGCCGGCCAGGGGGACGCGGCCGCGTCCATGGCCCTGCTGTGGGCCGATCCGGAAGACCGGGACCGGCCCGCGCGGTCGTCCGCCAGGGGGCCGAAGCCCGCCCTGAGCGTCGATGCCATCGTGGCGGCGGCGATCGCTGTGGCCGACGCGGACTCCATGGCGGGGCTGTCGATGCGCGCGGTGGCCGAGCGGCTGGGACGCACCTCCATGGCCCTCTACACGTACGTACCGGGCAAGGCGGAACTCGTGGACCTGATGTACGACCGGGTGCACGCCGAACTGGGCCCCGGCCGCCCTTCAGACCACCTGCCCCACCCGTCCTCCGGCCAGGCTCCCGACGGCGACGACTGGCGGGCCGCGGTGATGTCATGGGCCACCCGGCTCAGGGCGTTCTACCTGCGCCACCCCTGGGTGCTCCAGGTCTCGTACGCGCGCCCGGTGCTCGGCCCGCACGAGCAGGCCGTACTGGAGTCGCTGGCGAGCCTCCTGTACGGGGCCGGGCTCCCGTCCCGGCCGCTGCGGGCCATCGTCAGCGCGCTGTTCCACTACGTCCGGGGCGCGGCGCAGACGGCCGCCGAGTCGCGGCGGGCGGCGGCCGAGACCGGCGTCTCCGACGAGGAGTGGTGGGCCGGCCGCTCGGCGCTGCTGCGGGAGGTCGCCCCCGACTTCGCGGAGCGATTCCCCATGTCCATACGGCTGGCGGCGGAGGCGACCCCCATGAGGGAGGGCGAGGGGGACGCCGACTCGGCGGCCTCGTGGGAGCGGGAGGTCGACGACACCTTCGCGGTCGGCCTGGGCGTACTCCTGGACGGGATCGCCGCCGCCCGCTGAACTGGCCGTACGCCGGGCCGCGGACGCGCTCCCGCCGCCGGGCCCGGCAGGCCCGGCGGCGGGAGCCCGGGAAACGGAACAGGGGCGGGGCGCGTCCTCAGCGAGCGGCCACGTGCCGTTCGAGGAAGATCCCGGTGAACACGGCGACTTTGGCGCGCAGCACCCACGGGTCGAACGGCTTGCCGATGTAGTCGACGGCGCCAGCGGCGTAACCGCGGGCGGAGTGCTCGGCGTCGGCCCCCATGGCGGTCAGGAAGATGATGGGGACGTCGCGGTCGCGGTTGCGGCGCTTGATGTGGGCGGCGGTCTCGTACCCGTCCATGTCGGGCATCTGGACGTCCATGATGATCACGGCGAAGTCGTCGTGGTCGAGGAGCGCCTTGAGGGCGTCGCGGCCCGAGGAGACGGCCACCACCTCCTGGTCGAGGGTGGACAGCACGGCGTTCATGGCGAGGAGGTTGTCGGCCTGGTCGTCCACGACCAGCACCTTGGGCATCCCGCGCCAGGTCGTGGCGGCGGCCGGTATCAGCGCGCGGGAGCCGTGGGCCCGCTGTGTGGCCTCGATGGTCTCCAACTGGCGCTCCAGCAGCTCGCACCGCTCCTCCGCCGCCTCGTGCAGCCGCCGGGCCTCGCACAGTTCCCCCGTCAGCTTCCGCACCTCCGTCCGCAGCGCGTCGCGCTCCCGCAGCAGCCCGTCCACGTCCGGCGCGGCCTCGGCGATGGCGTCCGCGCGGGCCCGCTCGGCGGACCACTCCGCCTCCAACTGGCTCAGCCGCACCTCCAGATCGGCGATCCGGTGCTGCCGGTCCAGCAGCGCGTCGCCCAGTACGTCCCCGTGGGCGGTGGTGCGCCGGGCCACCCGGTCGGCGTCGGCGAGCTGCTGCTCGATCAGCTCGACCGCGTGCTGCGGGGACCCGCCGTTGCGCACGGCGGTCTGGTGCAGCCCCCGTACCAGCTCGATGGCGGCCGGCGTCGCCGCCGTGCCCCGGTGCTCCGCGAGGTCGGTGAACAGGTCCATGATGACCTCCCAGGGCGGTACGCGCGTACCGCTGAGGTAGCGCGAGAAGGTCCCGGCATCCCGGTGGCGGCGGGCGGCGTAGCGGCGCACCGATACGTCCAGCCCGTCGAAGAGTTCGCGGAGCATCCGCGCCAGGGCCCGGGCGTCGCTGTTCAAGTCGTCGGCCAGGGGCCGCAGTTCAGCCACGGCGGCCCTCCGATCCCGCGCCGCGGGCCCGACCGGCCCCGCCCGCGGCCCGGCGTCCCGGCGCGGACCCGCGTCCCGGCGCAGATCCGCGTCCTGTCGCGGACCCGTGTCCCGGCGAGGACCCGCGGGCCTCCGGGCCGCCGCGGCCTCTCGCCTCCCCGCGATCTCCCGGCTCCCTGCGGCCCCCCGCCTCCCCGCGGTCTCCCGCCTCCCCGCGATCTCCCGCCTCCCCGTGGCCCTCCGCCGCGACCAGCCGGTCGAAGAACCGCACCGACACACCGGCGGCGGCCGCGCCGCACAGCACGCTCCGCGCGAGGTCGGTGCCGGCCAGGGCTGTCAGCACCCCGGCCCCTATGCCCGTCAGCACCGCCAGTGCGAGCACCAGCGCCGACCTCGGCGACAACAGTGATCGATCCACGTCATCCCTCTCGGACCGCGGCCGACCGGGCCGCGCCTCGTGCCCCGAATGGCTACTCGGGGGCACGGGACAGCATGGGGCGCTCGGCGCGCGTTGCGCCCGGCAACACCGGCACTGGCGGTTTCTGGCAACGTTCGCCCGTTGTTGCCGGGTCGCGGCAACGGGCGACGGCCGGGGGCCGCGCCGTGGCGGGGGAGGGGGGAGGTTCAGGCGGCGTCGGCGGCGGGCTCCAAGCGGACCACGACCCCCTTCGAGGTGGGGCAGTTGCTGATGTCGGCGACGCTGTCGAGCGGCACCAGGACATTGGTCTCGGGGTAGTACGCGGCGGCGGAGCCCCGGCTGGCGGGGTAAGCGACGACCGTGAAGTTCTCCGCGCGGCGCTCCTTGCCGTCCCGCCAGACGCTCACCAGGTCCACCGTGGAACGGTCGGCGACGCCCAGCGCGTCGAGGTCGGCGGGGTTGACCATGACGACCCGGCGGGCGTTGTGAATGCCGCGGTAACGGTCGTTCGGGGCGTACCAGATGGTGTTCCACTGGTCGTGCGAGCGCAGGGTCTGGAGCAGCAGATGCCCCTCGGGGACCTGCGGCATCGTGAAGTCGTTGCGGGTGAAGACGGCCTTGCCGCTCGGCGTGGGGAAGACCCCTTCGTTGGGCGGGTTGGGCAGCCGGAATCCGCCGGGCACGGCCACGCGGGCGTTGAAGTCCTCGAAGCCCGGCACGACGCGGGATATCCGGTCCCGAATGGTGCCGTAGTCCGCCTCGAATTCCTTCCAGGGAATGTGCGGCATATCGCCGAGGGTCTTCTCCGCCAGGCGGCCGATGATCGCGACCTCGCTGAGCAGATGCGGGGACGCGGGCGGCAGCTTTCCGCGGGAGGCGTGGACCTCGCTCATGGAGTCCTCGACGGTGATGAACTGCTCGCCCGTGGCCTGGAAATCCCGGTCGCTGCGGCCCAGCGTGGGCAGGATCAGGGCCGTCTCGCCGCAGACCGTGTGCGAGCGGTTGAGCTTGGTGGAGATGTGCGCGGTGAGCCGGCAGCCCCGCATCGCCTCCTCGGTGACCGCGCTGTCCGGGGTGGCCCGTACGAAATTGCCGGCGACGCCGAGGAACAGCTTCGCGCGCCCCTCGTACATGGCCCGGATGCCGTTCACCGCGTCCAGACCGTGCCGGGCGGGCGGGGTGAAGCCGAACTCCTTCTCCAGCGCGTCGAGGAACTTCTGCGGCATCCGCTCCCACACGCCCATCGTGCGGTCGCCCTGCACATTGCTGTGGCCGCGCACCGGGCACGCGCCCGAGCCGGGCTTGCCGATATTGCCGCGCAGCATCAGGAAGTTGACGATCTCGCGGATGGTGGGGACGCCGTGCTTGTGCTGGGTGAGGCCCATCGCCCAGCACACGATGATCTTCTCGCTCTTCAGGACCCGCTCGTGGACCTCCTCGATCTCCTCGCGGGACAGCCCGGTCGCTTCGAGCACGTGCTCCCAGGACAGTTGCCGGGCGTGCTCGGCGAACTCGGCGAAGCCGGTGGTGTTCCGCTCGACGAAGGAGCGGTCGAGCACGGTGCCGGGCGCGGCGTCCTCGGCTTCGAGCAGCAGCAGGTTCAGCGCCTGGAAGAGCGCGAGGTCGCCGCCCGCGCGGATGTGCAGGAACTGGTCCGCGATCTGCGTGCCGCGGCCGACCACGCCGCGCGGGCGCTGCGGGTGCTTGAACCGGTTGAGTCCGGCCTCGGGCAGCGTGTTGACCGCGACGATCCGGCCGCCGTTGCGCTTGGTCTCCTCCAGCGCCGACAGCATCCGCGGGTGGTTGGTGCCCGGGTTCTGCCCCACGACGAAGATCAGGTCGGAGTTGTGGATGTCATCGAGGGAGACGGTGCCCTTACCGGTGCCCAGGGTCTCCGACATCGCGCTGCCGCTGGACTCGTGGCACATGTTGGAGCAGTCCGGCAGGTTGTTCGTGCCGTACGCGCGGGCGAAGAGCTGGAGCAGGAAGGCGCCCTCGTTGCTGAGCCGGCCGGACACGTAGAAAAGGGCCTCGTCGGGCGAGGCCAGCGCCTTGAGCTCGCCGGCGAGCAGGTCGAGCGCCTCGTCCCAGCCGATCGGCTCGTAGTGGGTGCCGCCGGGCCGCTTGACCATGGGTTCGGTGAGCCGGCCCTGCTGGTTGAGCCAGTAGTCGGACTTGCCGTCCAGCTCGGCGATGGAGTGCTCGCGGAAGAAGTCCGGGGTGACGCGCCGCGAGGTGGCCTCGTCGTTGATGTGCTTGGCGCCGTTCTCGCAGTACTCGTTCAGGTGCCGCTTGCCCGGCGCGGGCTCCGGCCAGGCGCAGCCGGGGCAGTCGATCCCCTTGGCCTGGTTGATGTTCAGCAGCGTCAGCGCGGTGCGCCGCGGGGACGTCTGGCCCAGGGAGTACTCCAGCGCGTGCGCGACCGCCGGCACGCCCGTCGCCCAGGTCTTGGGCGGGGTGACCTTCAGGTCGTCGCTCGGGTCCTCGTTGCCGCTCATGATCTGGTCCGCCTCGTTTCCCTTTTTCGCCGGCCGGGCACTGTCCGTCGGCCGGGCCGTTTTTCGCAGGCCGTTTCGCGGGCCCGTTACGCAGGCCGGTTTCGCGGGCCGGATCGTGCGCCCGCGGATATCCGGCGCCCAGCGCGGAAGTCAGCTTCCGCCCGGCGTCCGGAGAATGTCAAAGAGGTTCGGTAAATGACTAGATAGACGCGGCTTATCAAGCGGACTTCCCGGCCGCCGGCGGGGCGCCGGCGGCGGTCTGCCCGGCACGGTCGCGGCGCTCTGCTGGTACGGTCGACGGTGCGAGGAATTCACCGAGGGCGGCACCGACGGCGGCCCGGAGGGCGGTTCGAGGGGATAACGGTGAATGTCCCGTCCCGATTCCGGAATTGTGATCGCGGAGCGAAAACAATCGGGGAACGAGTTGTCGGTGAATTCTATGGCTGGAATGGGGAGCACATGATGACCGTGGCCCACACCGCCGCACGGGCGGGCGCGACCCGCCGGACGGCCGCGGACTGGGAAGAGGCCCGGTCGGCCGCCCGGGACCACCGCGCCGTACGGCCGTTGCCGGTCGTCCACCGCGATCTCGGCGCGGCGCTCGGCCACGCGCTCGCCGAGCCGCTGGCGGCCCTCACCGACCTCCCGTCGTTCGACACGTCCGCGATGGACGGCTGGGCCGTCGCCGGGCCGGGCCCCTGGCGGCTGCGCGACGGCGGCGTACTGGCCGGCGGCGGACACCCCGAGCCGCTGAGCGACGGTACGGCCGTGCCCATCGCCACCGGCGCCCCGCTGCCGGCGGGGGCGAGCGCCGTGCTGCGCCGCGAGCACGGGGAAACCGGCGAGTACGCCGCGCACGCCGAGCACGCCGCCACGCTGTCCGACCGCTCTCCCGGCGCCGGACGGACGGTGCCGGGCCGTGATATCCGGCCCCGGGGCCAGGAGTGCCGCGCGGGCGAACTCCTGCTCCCCGCCGGTACGACCGTGACCCCCGCGGTGCTGGGCCTGGCGGCGGCCGCCGGATACGACCGGCTGCCCGTGCACCGCCGCCCCACCGTCGAACTGCTCGTCCTCGGCGACGAGTTGCTGGACTCCGGCCCGCCGCACGACGGCCGGGTCCGCGACGCGCTGGGCCCCCTCCTGCCGCCCTGGCTGCGCGACCGCGGCGCGCGGGTGACCGAACGCCGCCGCGTCTCGGACGACTTCGGACTCCTGCGGGCGGCCCTCCGCGACTCTGCCGCCGACGTCGTGGTCACCACCGGCAGCACCGCCGCCGGGCCGGTGGACTTCCTGCACGAGGCGCTCGCCGAGGCCGGCGCCCGGCTGCTGGTCGACTCCGTCGCCGTACGCCCCGGCCACCCCATGCTCCTCGCCGAACTGCCGCCGGCCGCCGACGGGCGGCCCCGCCGGCTGGTCGGCCTCCCCGGCAATCCGCTGGCCGCCGTCGCCGGTACGGCCACCCTGGCCGTACCGCTGCTGGGCCGCCTCGGCGGGCACGCGGACCCGGAACCCCTCCGGATGACCGCCGCCACGGCGCTGCCCGGACACCCCCGGGACACCCGGCTGCTCCCGGTGCGCCGCGCGCACCGGCACGCGGTGGCCCCGCTCCCGTTCGACGGCCCGGCGATGCTGCGCGGCCTGGCCCTCGCCGACGGCCTCGCGGTGGTCCCGCCCGGCGGGGCGCCCGCCGGGACCGACGTCGAGATCCTGGACGTACCGTCCGGTCGATGAGCGCGGCGCGCGTGCGCTCGTACGCGCCGCGAGGACGGTGCCCCCTCGTACGTACCGGCCGCGCCGCTGAGGGGCCGGGAAGAAACCATGCGGCACGGTGCCCGCGCGTACGTACCGCCCGCTCGACCAGCGACCTTGACGCGCCGCGCGCTCGGCCGCTCGCTCCGGGCGGTGTGGTCGACGAGCGCGCACAGCATGTTCCTCTCGGGCGTACGGCCGGCGGCGCGGCCCGCCGGGAGGGGCCGTACGGGCGGCGAGGCTGCCGTGTACCGGGGGAGCCGTGCGGAGCGGCGAGGCCGTCGCGCCGTCAGGCGGTCGGCACCGTGCGGGCCGGCTCCTCCTGCGCGACGGAGGCCGCGGCGGGGTGCGGCTCCGTGGTGCGGGGGCGGGCCCAGAAGTAGTAGACGGGGGCCGTCACGACCAGGCCGACCAGCCAGGACAGGTCCGCGCCGCCCAGCGGGGCGACCAGGGGGCCGGTGAAGAGGTCGGTGGAGACGAAGGGGAGCTGGACGACGATGCCGAGGACGTACGACGAGAGGGCCGTCCGGTTGAAGCGGCCGTAGCGGCCTCCGTCGGCGGCGAAGAAGTCCGTCATCGCGTACCGGCCGCGGTGCACGAGATAGAAGTCGATCAGGTTGATCGCGGTCCATGGGATCAGCACGATCAGCAGGACGCTCACCAGGTTCACGAACCGCGAGACGAAGTCGTCGGACACGCCGACCGCGACCAGCAGCGCGACCACCAGGACCGTCCCGGAGACCACGCCGCGCGCTGTGCGGCGCGGGGTCCAGTGGGCGCGGAAGGTCTGGCCGATCGTGATGAGGGACAGCACGGCGCCGTAGAGGTTGAGGGCGTTGTGGTTGATCACGCTGAAGAGGAACAGGACCAGCACCACGGGCCCGAACGCGCCCGCCGCGCTGTCGAAGCCCGCGACCGTGTCGTCGGCGCCCGGCGCGGCGAGCGCGACCACCGTGCCCGCCAGGAAGGACAGCGTCGAGCCGAGACACGAGCCGCCGTACGTCGCCCAGAACGTCGCGGGGGTGCGGACCGTACGCGGCAGATAGCGCGAGTAGTCCGATACGTACGGGGCGAACGCGAGCTGCCACAGCGCGCTCAGCGAGACCGTCGCCAGCCAGCCGGCGAAGGTGAAGCCGCCCCGGGTGAAGAAGTCGTCCGGCAGGCCGCGGAAGGCCACGACCGCGATGCCGACGGCGATCCCCAGGCCCAGCACCCACGTGGCGATCTTGTTGAGGGTGTGGATCAGGCGGTAGCCGACCCAACAGATCACCGCCGAGCCCAGCGCGCCCAGCACGATGCCCCCGTTGACGGGCACGGCGGGCGCGAGGCCGTGCAGCGACTTGCCGGCCAGCACGATGTTCGAGGCGAAGAACCCGACGTACATGGCCGCCGCGACGACCACGATGACCAGCGCCCCGATCACCCCGAACTGCGCCCGGCTCTGGATCATCTGCGGCACCCCGAGCTGGGGGCCCTGCGCCGAGTGCAGCGCCATGAAGATGCCGCCCACGAGCTGGCCGACGAGGATCGCCAGCACGCTCGACCAGAACGACTGATGGAAGACCTGCACCCCCATGGCGCCCGTGACCAGCGGCAACGGGGCGATGTTCGTCCCGAACCACATGGTGAACAGGTCTCTGACCCGCCCATGGCGCTCATGATCGGGGATGTGGTCGATCGTGTGCTGCTCCACCGTGGCGGGCGCGTCCACCGCGGCGGGCGCCTCGGCCGCGGCGGGGCTGTCGGGTGCGGAACCTCCGGGACCGGACATGCGGACTCCCTAGAACGTGAGGGGCGAAGAGCGGTGCGATGCTGCGGGACAGGCCGGACGAATCGGGCTGTCCGAACGAGCCGGGCGGGCCGGGCGAGCCGGGTGGGCCCGATGGGCGGGGCGGTCGGACGGGCCTGGTGGGCCGGATGAGCGGGGCGGTCGGACGGGCCGGATGGGCGGGCGGCGCGGGTAGGCCGGGTGGTTCGGAAGTCTCGAAGATTCCAAATCCCCGGTCAAACATTGTTTTCACGGGGGCTGCATCGGTTTTCCTGATGTAAAACTCCGGGCATGCCCCACGACACCAACTTCACGCTCGTACAGCTCCGCTACTTCCTCGCCGCCGCCGAGCTGGGCTCCATGACCGCCGCCGCTCAGCGCATCAACGTCTCGCAGTCCGCGGTCTCCACCGCCGTGACCCACCTGGAGCGCGAACTCGGCGTCCAGCTCCTCATCCGCAGACACGCCAAAGGGCTGGAGCTGACGGCGGCCGGCGAGCGCTTCCAGCACGAGCTGCGCGGCTTCCTCACGCACGCCGACGAGCTGGCCGAATCGGCCCGCAGCCTCGGCTCGGAACTCGTCGGCGACCTGGCCGTCGGCTGCTTCCAGACCTTCGCCCCGTTCTACCTGCCGCGCCTGCTACGTGGGTTCGCCGACCGCCATCCCGCCGTCCGCGTGGACGTGCACGAGGGCGACACGCCCGCCGTCCAGGGCCTGCTCCGCACCGGCCAGTGCGAACTGGGACTCCTCTACGACCTGGAGCTGGACGCGGACATCGAGCACGAGGTACTGGCCATGGCGCCGCCGTACGCGCTCGTGCACGAGGGGCACCGGCTCGCGGGCAGCCGCCGGGTCCGGCTCGCCGACCTCGGCGGCGAGCCCATGGTCCTGCTCGACCTGCCGGTCAGCCGCGACTACTTCCAGTCCGTGGCCGCCAAGGCCGGGGTCCGCCCGAAGATCAGCCACCGGACCACCAACTACGAGACCGTGCGCTCCATGGTCGCCGCCGGGTACGGCTGGTCGCTGCTCAACCAGCGGCCCGCGCACGACGGCACCTACGGCGGCTCCCGCGTCGTCTGCCTGCCGCTCGCCGACCAGTTGCCGGCCCTGCCCGTGGTCCTCGCCAAGCTCCGCGGCGTACGGCTGACGGGCCGTGCGCAGGCGTTCGCGGCGACCTGCCGGGAGACGCTGCGCGCATAGGCCCCGAGGCCACGAGCTCGCTGCATCTGTTCAACAGATGCAGTTGAGCGAAAACATCTGCTTTACGGAAGTACCCGGTCCGCCCATAGTGGTCGTCAGCCGAGCCCGCTCCACCGCTTCGAGCTCGCCCCACCGCACCGAGGGAGGCCGACCATGAGCATCGCCCCGGACCAACTCACCACCCCACGGCAGGACTTCATCGCGGCCATGGGCAATGCCGCCACCGGCGTCACCGTCGTCGCCACCGAAGGCCCCGCCGGCCGCTTCGCCCAGACCGTGAGCGCCATGTGCTCCGTCACCGCCGACCCGCCGTCGCTCCTCGTCTGCGTCAACGAACGCAGCCCCCTCGCCGGGGCCGCCGCCCGCAACGGCCACTTCGCCGTCAGCGTCCTGAGCGCCGAACAGGCCCACGTCTCCGACGTCTTCGCCGGCCGCCCCGCCGCCGGCGCGCCGTACGACTTCGGCTGCGCCGACTGGGACACCCTCGACACCGGCTCGCCCCTGCTGCGCGGCGCCGCCGCCGTCTTCGACTGCCGGCTCGGCGACGCCGTCGTCTCCGGCACCCACCGCGTCCTCTTCGGCACCGTCACCGCGGCCGCCGTCTCCCCGGACGCCCGCCCCCTGGTGCACCACGCCCGCACCTACGGCACCCACCGCCCCCTCTGACGGCTTGACGGCGCCCCTCCTCCCCAGGCCGGGCCTCGCCCTACGCCACAGCCCGCTTCACGGCGCCCCGCCGCCCCCTTCCCACAGCAGCCCAGGACAAGGAGTACGGACATGATCCGCACCGGTGAGCAGTACCGGGAGTCGATCCGCGACGGCCGCGAGGTCTGGATGAACGGCGAGAAGATCAAGGACGTGCCCACGCACCCCGCCTTCAAGCCGCTCGTCGACATCCGGGCCCGGATCTACGACATGGCGCACGACCCCGCGACCAGCGCCACCATGACGTACACCGACGAGGAGAGCGGCGAACTCAACGCCGTACAGCAGAAGCCGCCCCGTACCCGCCAGGACTGGGAGGACAAGCGGGCCGCCACCGACGCGGTGCTCACCGACGTCGGCGGCGTCGTCACCCGCGTCGGCGACGAGACCATCGGCGAGGTGTGGTCCCTCATCGACGGCCAGGACGTCCTCAACCAGATCAACCCGGCCTACGCCGAGAACGTCAAGCGCCATATCGACCTGGCCTGCTTCGGCGACCCGTTCCACGTCTCCGCCAACACCGACCCCAAGGGCGACCGCTCCAAGCGCCCCCAGGACCAGGACCCCGACATGCTGCTGCACGCCGTCCGCGAGACGGACCGCGGCATCGTCGTGCGGGGCGCCAAGTACGAGACCGCCGCCGCCTACTCCAACCAGGCGTTCGCCAAGCCGACCATCGCCAACTGGGGCGACTCCGAACTCTCCGACTACGCCCTCGGATTCATGCTCGACATGGGCGCGCCGGGCCTGAAGTACATCTGCCGCACCGGCTTCGCCGGCAGCGCCAAGCCCGTCGAGGACTACCCCGTCTCCAACCGCTTCGACGAGGTCGACACCCTCGTCGTCTTCGACGACGTGGAGATCCCCTGGGAGAACATCCTCTTCTACCGCGACACCAAGGCCGCCACCTTCATCCGCGCCACCCTGCACCGCTACAGCGCCTACGCCTTCACCCAGCGCAACCTGCGCCTCGCCGACCTGATGATCGGCGCCGCGCTGTGGAACGTGAAGCAGACCGGCCTGGAGAAGCAGCAGGCCGTCCAGGAGAAGCTGGCCACCCTCGCCTGCTACCGCGAGGGCATCAACGCGCACCTCACCGCCGCCATCGCCATGGCGGAGCCCAGCCCCGGCGGGCTGCTGATGCCCAACCAGTCGCTCCTCTACACCGGCCGGGTGCTGGCCTGCTCGCAGCTCCACGAGATGATGCACATCGCCCGCGAACTGTGCGGCGGCCAGATCTGCATCACCCCGGACAAGGCGTCCTTCGACGACCCCGAGACCGGGCCCTGGCTGGAGAAGTTCTACTCCGTCAACGAGCACTGGGTCGCCGAGGACCGCCGCAAACTCCTCGCGTACGCCCGTGACCTGCTCAACTCCGACTACGCGGGCCACCGGCTGACGTTCCAGCTCTTCGCCCAGTCGCCGCCCTTCGCCCACCTCGGCGCCGTCTACCGCAACTTCGGCTGGGACGGCCCGCTCGACCTGGTCAAGGACGCCGCCGGACTCTCCGACAACGTCCTCGCCACCCTGGGCAGGAAGGCCGCCAAGTGACCGTCCACGACCGCATCCGGCCCTTCGACACCGCCGTCACCTACCCCGAGCAGGACCTCTCCAACGACCTCGCGCAGGCCGTCGTGGCCGAGGGCACCGTCTATTTGCGCGGCCAGATCGGCCAGGATCTCGACACCCGCGAGAACGTCGGCGTCGGCGACGTGGCCGCCCAGGCCGAGCGGGCGATGGACAACATCGCGATGCTGCTGGGGGAGTGCGGCAGCCGCCTCGAAGAGATCGTCAAGATCACCGTCTATCTGACCGACATCCGGTTCCGCGAGGCCGTCTACCGCGTCATGGGCCGCCGGCTCAAGGGCGTCCACTACGTCTCCACCGGCCTCGTCGTCTCCGCGCTCGCCCGCCCCGAATGGCTCGTCGAGATCGACGCCACGGCCGTGATCCCCGCCGAGCGGCGCGCCGAGGCGGCCGCCGTCCGCGCCGCGGCCGTACGGGAAGGGAAGACGGCATGACCTTCTCGATCGCCGCGCGCTGCGAACGCACCGGACGGTTCGGGGTCGCCGTCACCTCCTCGTCCCCCGCCGTCGCCGCCCGCTGCGCGTACGTACGGGCCGGGGTCGGCGCGGCCTGCTCGCAGAACATCACCGACCCCCGGCTCGGCACCCATCTGCTGGACCTGATGGCCGGCGGCGCGTCCGCCGCCGCCGCGATCCACGACACCGCGCACGACCCGGCCCACCTGCCGCACATCCCCTACCGGCAGCTCACCGCCGTCGGGGCCGCCGGACCCGGCGCCGCCCACTCCGGGGCGCACACCCTGGGCCGGCACGCCCAGGCCGTCGGCCCCGACGCCGTCGCCGCCGGAAACCTCCTCGCGGACCCCGGCGTCCCACGCGCCATCCTCGACGCCTTCGCCGCCGACCCGGCCGCCCCGCTCGCCCGGCGCCTCGTCGACGCCCTCGGCGCGGGCGCGGCGGCGGGCGGCGAGGAGGGCCCCGTCCACTCGGCCGGCCTGCTCGTCGGCGGCGACGTGCCCTGGCCGGTGACCGACCTCCGCGTCGACTGGACCGACGGCGACCCGATCGCCGAACTGGCCGCGCTGTGGAAACTCTGGGAGCCGCAGGAACAGCCGTACGTCCAGCGCGCGCTCGCCCCCGGCGAGGCGCCCTCCTTCGGCGTGCCGGGGGACGCGTGAGCACCGGTACGGACCTGCGCGCCGAGGCGCGTACGAACGGAATCCGCCGGGCCGTCGCGGCGGCGGCCGACGACGTGCTGGCCCTTGGCCACCGCATCCACGCGCACCCGGAAGTCGCCTGGGAGGAGGAGAAGGCGGCCCGCTGGGTGGCCGGGGCGCTCGACGATCTCGGCTACACCGTCCGCACCGGAACCGCCGGCCTGCCCACCGCCTTCACCGCGACCACCGGAACCGGGCCGCTGCACATCGGGATCTGTGCCGAGTACGACGCGCTGCCCGGCCTCGGCCACGCCTGCGGCCACAACATCATCGCCTCGGCCGCCGTCGGCGCGGCGGCCGGGCTCGCCCCCTTCGCCGACGAACTCGGCCTGACCGTCACGGTCTTCGGCACCCCGGCGGAGGAGGGCGGCGGCGGGAAGATCCTCATGCTGGAGCGCGGCGCCTTCGACGGGGTGCACGCGGCGATGATGGTCCACCCCGGGCCCGTCGACGTGGCGGAGGCGGACCCGTTCGCCGTCGCCCACCTCAAGGTCCGCTACCACGGCAAGGCCGCGCACGCCGCCGCCTACCCGGAGCAGGGCCGCAACGCGGCGGACGCCTTCACCCTCGCCCAGGTCGCGATCGGCCTGCTGCGCCAGCAACTGCCCGGCGGCACACGGGTGCACGGCATGATGACGCGCGGCGGCGAGGCACCCAACGCCATCCCGGAGCTGACGGAGGGCCGCTGGTACGTACGCGCCGGAACCCTGGAACACCTCGACCGACTGCGCCCGCGCGTCGAGCGCTGCTTCGAGGCCGGCGCGCTGGCCACCGGCTGTGAGCTGGAGATCGAGCCGGAGAGCCCCCCGTACTCGGAGTTCCGCAACGACGCGGGACTCCTCGCCGTCTACCGGCGCACCGCCGAGGCGCTCGGCCGCCGCTTCGACACGGGGAGCCCGGCCGCCCGGATGAACCGCGCCTCGACCGACATGGGCAACGTCTCGCGCGTCCTGCCCGCCATCCACCCCTACCTCGGCATCGGCTCGCTCCCCGCCGTCAACCACCAGAAGGAGTTCGCCGCGCACTGCGTCGGCGCCGAAGCGGACCGCGCCGTCCTCGACGGGGCCGCGGCGATGGCCCTGACGACGGCCGCGGTCGCCGCGGACGCGGGGGAACGGGCACGGCTCATCGGCTGAAGGGACGGGAACGGCTCGTCGGCCGAGAGGCTGGCGGACGCGGGCCCCTGAGGGGCCGTTCGCGAGGCGGGGCCCTTCGCCGAGGGGCCCCCTCCAGCCGGCCCGCCGGGCGGCTCTACGGTGGTCCCACCGCTGAGCACGGGGGCGACCGGCCATGGCACACCGGGCCATGGCACCTCCCCGTACCGTCCACCCGGGAGGTTCCCCTTGAGCGAGCTGTATCCGCCGATCGAGCCGTACGAGACGGGGATGCTCGACGTCGGCGACGGCAACTCCGTGTACTGGGAGGTCTGCGGCAACCCGGCGGGCAAGCCCGCCCTCGTCGTCCACGGCGGCCCCGGCTCGGGGTGCTCCACCGGCGTGCGCCGGTTCTTCGACCCGGACCGGTACCGCGTGGTCCTCTTCGACCAGCGGGGCTGCGGCCGCAGCACCCCGCACGCCGCCGACCCGGCGACCGACATGCGCCACAACACCACCTGGCACCTGATCGCCGACATGGAACGGCTGCGGGAGCACCTCGGCATCGACCGCTGGCTGCTCCACGGCGGCTCGTGGGGCTCCACCCTCCTCCTCGCGTACGCGCAGCAGCACCCCGAGCGCGTATCGGAGATCGTCATCGCGAGCGTCACCACCACCCGGCGCTCCGAGATCGACTGGCTCTACCGGGGCGTGGGCCGCTTCTTCCCCGAGGAGTGGGAACGCTTTCTCGCCGGGGCCCCCGGCACCCCCCGCGACGGCGACATCGTCGGCGCGTACGCGCGGCTGATGGAGCACCCCGACGCCGCGGTGCGCGCCAAGGCCACCGCCGACTGGTGCGCCTGGGAGGACGCGGTCCTGTCGGGCGAGACGAACGGCGCCTCCCATCCGTACGGCGACCGCCCCTCGGCCGCCCGGCTGGCGCTGGTCCGCATCTGCTCCCGCTACTTCTCCCACGGCGCGTGGCTGGAGGAAGGGGCGCTGGTGCGCGACGCCGGCCGGCTCGCCGGGATTCCGGGCGTACTGGTCCACGGCCGCCTCGACATGGGCGGGCCGCTCCAGACGGCGTGGGAACTCGCCCGCGCGTGGCCGGACGCCGAGCTGATCACCGTCGAGAGCTCGGGCCACCTGGGGAACGAGACGACGCGGGGGCATGTGCTGGCGGCGCTGGACAGGTTCGGCGCGCCGGCCGCGGGCCGATCAGACGGCTGACGGGGCCGGGCGGATCAGGTGGCCGACCGACGCGGCCGGGCCGATCAGGTGGCTGACGCGGCGGGCGCGGGGCCCGTGGCAGCCGACGCGGACTCGGCGCTCGCGGCGGCCACTTCGGCCGCGGACGCGGGACGCGCGCTGACCGCCGCGGCCACGAAGGCGGCGACGAGGGGGCGGCGGTCCCGTTCGGGCCAGGCGATGGCGATCCGGCTGGGGCTCGCGTCGGTCACCGGGACGCAGACGAGACCGGCGGGGACGGGCTCGACGAGGGAGCGGGGCAGGACGGCGATCATGCGCCCGACGGTGATCAGGGGCGTCATCTGCGCCACGTCGACGACCTCCGGCCCGCTGCCGCCATCGGACACGCCCTTCCAGCGGGGCATCGTCTCGCCGGCGAGGTCGGCCATCCGCAGCTCGGCGTGGGAGGCCAGCGGGTGGTCGGCGGGGAGGATCGCGACGCGCCCCTCGACGTACAGCGTCTCGTGCGCGAGCCCGTCGAGGTCGTCGAACGGCACATAGAGCAGCGCCACGTCCGCCCGCCCGTCGCGGAGGTGGTCGACGCGGTCGGTGCCGCCGCTGAAGAGGATGTCCACCCGGCGCGCGTCGGGGCGGCGCGCGTACGCGGCGAGGATGCCGGACAGCAGATTGGCGTCGCCGCCGGGCTTGATCACCAGCCGCAGATGGGCTTCGGCGTCACCGGCCCGCTGCGCGTTGCGCACCGCGGCGCTGACCGCGTTCACCGCGTGCCGGCCGTGCTGGAGCAGCGCGGCGCCCGCCGGCGTGAGCGCGACATGACGGCTCGACCGTACGAACAGCAGCACCCCGAGCCGCGACTCGATCCGCCGGATCGCCTTGGACAGCGCCGGCTGCGCGATCGACAGCCGGACGGCGGCGCGGCCGAAGTGCAGCTCCTCGGCGACGGCGATGAAGTATTCGAGCTCTCGGGTCTCCAGTTCGGCCATGCCTACAGGCTATCGCCGTCGGTCTTGGCGCTGCGTTCTCGCTGACGCCGCTGTCCTGCTGCCCGCAGGTCGGGCGGGTCCGCGCGGCGCGCGGGGGAGCGGCTCGGCGTCTCGTCGGTCATGCCTCTCCGTCATCCGCGGCGGAGTGGCGGCTCCGGGTGAGGGCGCCCGCGCGGGCCGCGGCGAGGGTGATCCGTACGGCCCGCTCGGCGGTGTCCTCGACGGCCGGGTCGGCGCTGATCAGCAAGTGGAAGTAGACCGGCGCGGCCAGCGTGCCGAACAGCTCGGCCGGGTCGGTCTCCGCCGGGAGTTCGCCCCGCTCCACGGCGCGGACGACGACGGGCTCGGCCCGCCGGATCCGGTCGGCGAAGACCCGCCGCCGCGCCTCGGCGACCTCCGGCAGCCGGCCCGCGTCGGAGAGCATCGCGGTCTGCACGGCCTTGCCCACCGGGTCGGTCATGCTCTGGACGAGCGCCTGCGCGAGGGCCCGCAGGTCGCTTTCCAGGGCGCCGGTGTCCGGGGTGGGGATGTCGGTCGTGAAGTGCTCGGCGAGGGCGTCGACGACCAGGCTTTCCCGGGTCTTCCAGCGCCGGTAGACGGTCGTCTTGTGCACCCCGGCCCGCTGCGCCACGCCCTCGACCGTCAGCTCGGCGTACCCCCGGTCCAGCAGTTCGGCGAGGGTGGCGGCGCGCACCGCCGCCTGCGCCTTGCGGCCGCGCCCGACCGGGCGTGCGGGGGTGGAGGATGCCGACTCCATTGCAACTCCTAGTTGCGTTAGGGGGTGGTGCCGTGTCAGGCTCCAGCCTATCGCAACTTGGTGTTGCGATACGGGATCTCTGCTGGGCAGCGCACCGGGCCCTCGCCTCAGCCTGCCCCGATCACCTCGATCGCTCTGATCATCCCGATCGCCTCCACCACCTCCACCACCCCTACCGCCCCGATCATCTCGATCGACCCGAGAGAGGAAAGGCAATGCCCCCTGCCTCCCGCACCTGGACCGTTGATTCCATCCCCGACCAGTCCGGCCGCCTCGCCGTGGTGACCGGGGCCAACAGCGGCATCGGCCAGGTCACGGCGGAGACGCTCGCCCGCCGGGGCGCCCACGTCGTGCTGGCCTGCCGCAGCCCCGAACGGGGCCGGGCCGCCCTGGACCGGCTGCTCGCCGCGGCGCCCGGCGCGCGGGCCGAGGTGCGCCGGCTCGACCTGGGAGACCTCGCCTCCATCCGCGCCTTCGCCGACGGCTGGGACCACGACCGGCTCGATCTGCTGGTCAACAACGCCGGTGTCGCGATGGTGCCGTTCGCCCGGACCGCCGACGGCTTCGAGTCGCAGTTCGGCATCAACCACCTGGGCACCTTCGCCCTGACCGGGCTGCTGCTGCCCCACCTCGCCGCCTCCCCCGGCGCGCGGGTGGTGACCGTCAGCAGCGAAGGACAGCGGTTCGCCCGCCTGGACTTCGACAACCTCGACGCCGAACGCGGCTTCCGCACCACGGTCGCCTACGGGCAGTCCAAGCGCGCCAACCTGTACTTCGCCACCGAACTCCAACGCCGCGCCGACGCCGCCGGCCTGCCGCTGCGCAGCATGGCCGTCGCCCCCGGCCTCACCCGCACCAACGTCCTCACCGGCGGCGCCAACAGCCGGCGCGGCCGGCTCTACCGGACGCTGATCCGCTCGCTGATGCGCCTCGCCTTCCGCCCCACCCCCGAGGGCGCCAAGACCTCCCTGTACGCCGCGACCGTCGCCGACCTGCCCGGCGGCTCGTACGTCGTGCCCGACGGACCCTTCCAGCTACGCGGCGAGCCCGTCCCGCGCCACGGCGAGCGCGCCCAGCTCGACACCGGCACCGCCCGGCGCCTCTGGGACCTCTCCGAGAAGCTGACCGGCGTCCCCTTCCTCCCGTGGGACCACGGAGGAGCCGGGCGCCCCCTGCCGTAGGTCAGCGGGCAGCCGCCCTGGCGCCTCCGGGGACCGACGAGCTCAGCTCACCGCCTGCTTCACGAGCGCGCTGATGCGCGCCTCCACCTCGTCCGTCACCTCGGTCAGCGCGAAGGCGTTCGCCCACATCGTGCCCTCGTCGAGCTTCGCGAGGTCGCTGAAGCCGAGCGTCGCGTAGCGCGCCTTGAACTTCGCGGCGCTCTGGAAGTAGCAGAGCACCTTGTCGTCGAGCGCGTAGGCCGGCATCCCGTACCAGAGCTTCGGGGCCAGCTCGGGGGCGCTGGCCGTGACGACGGCGTGGACGCGCTCGGCCATGATCCGGTCCGAGTCCGGCATTTCGGCGATCTTCGCGAGGACGTCCCGCTTGGCCTCCGCCGCCTTCTCCGCGCGCGAGCCGCGACGGGCCGCCTTCTTCACCTCCTTGGCGTGCTCCTTCATCGCGGCCCGCTCCTCGGCGGTGAATCCCTCGTGCTTGCTGCTGTCGGCGCTGCTCATGGCGGATCTCCCCTTGAGGACTGCGGAAGCTCGATCTCGGACGCGGACGCGCCGGCGGCATGGCACACCACCCCGCCACCGGCTCGTGCCATACCGAGGGCGTCTGAAAATGGAGCGTAGCCGCGGGCACTGACAACGGCCCGTCGCGCGCCTCCGGGCAGGGGGCATAGCCGATCTTCGTGCGGGCCGTTAGCCTCGGCCTGCACGAGGAGGCCCCTCCTCGGGTGAAGAAGAGAAGAGCATCGAGCCGTACCCGCGTGTCCGCAAAACGGCGGTGGCCGCGGGGCCGTCGCGCGGGCCGGCGCGGGATGCCGGTCGGGCGCGGTCCGCGAGACCGCGGACGACCGGCCCGTATCCGCCGCGTACGTACGCCCCGTGGCGGCAGCCGCCGGCTGTCCAAGGAGTCGTACGTTGCTTCCGTTTCTCGACGTGCAGGGGATCACCGAAACCGTCTACCGGGCCATGCTCCAGCACCAGGAGCTGTCCGTCGAAGAACTCGCCGCCCACCTCTCGCTGTCCACCGACGACATTCGCGCCGCCCTGGACGAGCTCTTCGACTACCGGCTGCTCAGGGAGTCGTACGACAGCCCGGGCCGGCTCTTCGCCGTCGACCCGATCGTGGGTCTCCAGGAACTGCTGGCCAGAGAACGCCACGAACTGCACGAACGGCAGCAGCGGATCGCCGACAGCCAGCGCATGATCACCCGCATGCTCGCCGAGAGCGGGCGGCGCACCGTACGCGAGGGGGCCCTGCGCGACCGGGCCGCACGCGATCAGGCCATACCCGGCCGGGCCGTACGCGACCGGGCCGCTGACGGCCCGGCGGCCGACGGTCCAGCGGGTGACGGTCCAGCGGGTGACGGTCCAGCGGGTGGCGGCCCGGCGGACGGGGGAGGAGCGGGCGACGGCCGGGCCGCCGCCGGCGGGACCGGTGACGAGAACGGCGCCGAGCGGTTGGACGGCCTGCGAGCCGTCCGGCGACGGATCGAACGGCTCACGGGCAACGCCTCCCGCGCCGTGGTGACGTTCCTGTCCGGCGGCCCCCAGTCGGCGGCCTCCCTGGCGGCCGCGCGCCGCAATGACGAATCGGTTCTGCGGCGCGGCGCGACCGTCCGCACCATCGGTCCGGACGCCGTCCGCCGGGACCCGGCCACCCTGGAGTACGCCCGCTGGCTCACCGGCCAGGGCGGCGAGTTCCGTACGTCGGCGAGCCTGCCGCCCGCCATGGTCCTCGTGGACAGCGCCGTCGCCCTGGTCTCCATCGACCCCGCCGACACCCGCGAGGGCGCGCTCTGCCTCACCAGACCCGGCGTGGTCGCCTCCCTCGGCGCGCTCTTCGAGTGCGTCTGGGACGCCGCCACCCCCCTGGGCGCGGACCGCGCCGCCGACCGGGCCGGACTGTCCGAGCAGGAACGCGAACTGCTCCTGCTCATCGCGCAGGGCCACACCGACGAGTCCGCCGCCGCCCAGCTCTTCGTCTCGCCGCGCACCTCGCGCCGCATGATGGCCTCGATCATGGAACGCCTGGGCGCGCGCAGCCGCTTCGAAGCGGGCGTCAAGGCCGCGCGGCACGGCTGGCTCTGAGACGGCCCGGCCCCGCCCCGTACGCCGCGCGGGCGTACGGGGCAGGGCCCCGCGGTCGGAGTGATGCATGACGGGCGGACCCGTCCTGACCGGCCGTCAGAGCCGTGCGGTGATCACCTCGGCCAGCCGGTCGAGCCCCGTCTCGATCTGCTCCGTCGTCAGATAGCTGCACGACAGCCGCATCTGATGCGCCGCCGCGTCGCTGTCGTGGAAGTGGCGCATCGGCGTGAACAGCACGCCGTGTTCGTTCGCCGCGATGTCGAGCAGTGCGTCGGTGACCGGGAACGGCACCGTCAGCCCCACGAAGAAGCCGCCGGCGGGCGTGTTCCAGCGCACCCCGTCCAGACCGCCGAGGCGCGCGCCCAGCCCGCGCAGCAGGCAGTCGAGATTGCGCCGGTAGACGCCGATCTGCCGCTGGTTGGCCCGCAGCAGACTGCCCTCGTGCTCCAGCAGCATGCCGCCCACCAGGGCCTGGCTCACCGCCGGAGTGTTGACCGTGACCATGCTCTTGGCCTTCGACAGCTCATCGGCCAGCAGCCCGCCGTCCGGCCCCGCGACCCGCTGGTCCGCCACGGCGAACCCCACCCGCGCGCCGGGAAAGCAGGTCTTCGCCAGCGACCCGAGGTAGACCACGCGCTGCCCCGTGTCGAGCGCCTTGAGGGTCGGCGGCCGTTCGCCCTCCACCGCCTGGAAGAACCCGTAGGGATTGTCCTCCAGCAGGAGCAGATCCTGCTCGGCGGCGATCTCCAGCAGCCGGTGGCGGCCGCGTACGGTCATGCTGAGGCCGCTCGGATTGGAGAAGTCGGGCACGAGGTAGAGCGCCCGGGGCCGCAGCCCCTCCGCGCGGGCGGCCGCGACCACGGCGAGCAGATCGTCCGGGTCCACGCCGTCCGTTCCCTCGCCGACCGGACGGACGGGGAAGTCCAGCAGCCGCGCCGCGCCGGTCAGCCCGACGTACGTGGGCGCCACGGCCAGCAGCACATCGCGGTCCGAGGCCCGCAGCGCGCGCAGCACCAGCCACAGCGCCTCCTGGGCGCCGACCGTGACGAGGACGGCCTCCGGATCCACGGTGATCCCCTCGTCCACGGCGAGCTGCCGCGCGATGAGTTCGTGGACGATGCCCTTGGTACGTCCGTACTGGAACAGCTCCCGGTGGACCCGCGTCCGGTCGTACCCCTTCGTGTCCGTCAGATAGGCGGCGTAGGCGTCGAGATAGCGGTGCAGGTCGGCGAGGTCGAAGGTGTCCTCGCACGGCCGGCCGGGCGCGAAGGAGATCGCGTCCGGGAAGCGGTTCGCCACCTCGTTGAGGAAGTTCATCGACAGCAGTGCCGGGTCGCGCAGCGAGGCGTGCAGCTCGGCCGGGTCGAGCCGGACGGCCGCCGCGGGTTCGACCGTCGTCATCGCACACCGCCTCCGTACGTACGGGCGTCCGGGACCCGCGCCGTCAGCAGCCGGACGGCGTCGAGGTCGGCGCAGCCGGCCAGCTCCAGGGCCGAGCGCAGTTCGACGGCGAGCAAGTCGAGGACCTGGCGCACCCCCGCCTCGCCCCCGGCGGCCAGCCCCCACAGCGCGGGCCGGCCGAGCAGGACGCCGCTCGCGCCCAGCACCAGGGCCTTGAGCACGTCGGTGCCGCCGCGGACGCCGCTGTCCAGCAGGACCCGGCAGCGGGCCGGGGTCGCCTCGCGTACCGCCGGCAGCATGTCGACGGCGGCCACGGCGGAGTCGAGCTGGCGGCCCCCGTGGTTGGAGACCACCACGGCGTCCGCGCCGAGGTCGGCCGCGAGCGCGGCGTCCCGCGGGTCCAGCAGCCCCTTCACGATCAGCGGCAGCCGGGTCCGTTCCCGCAGCATGCTGATGTCGTCCCAGCTCAGCCCGGCCGCGAAGGCCCTGGCCGTGTGCTCCGCCACGGCCGAGACGCCGGGCCGCCGGTCATGCGTCTCCGCGACGCTCGCCGGGTCCAGATTGGCGGCCGCCACATCGGTCGGCAGGGCGAAGCCGTTGCGCAGGTCCCGCAGCCGCCGCGCCATCCGGGGCACGTCCACGGTGACGACGAGCGCCGCGCAGCCCGCCTCCTCGGCCCGTACGACCAGCTCGGCCGTGGCCCCGCGGTCCCGCAGGCAGTAGAGCTGGAACCACGTGATGCCGCCGAGGGCGGTGACGGACTCGATCGGCCGGCTGCTCAGCATCGACAGGGCGAACGGCACCCCGGCCGCCGCGGCGGCCCGCGCCGTCGCCAACTCGCCGTCTTCGTGCGCCAGTTGCTGATACGCCATCGGGGCCACCGCGACCGGCATGGCGGCCGTCGGGGCGCCGGGCAGCGCGGCCTCGGTGTCGCAGCCGGAGGCCCCGGCCAGGACACGGGGCACGAGGCCGATCCGGTCCAGCGCCGCCCGGTTGGCCGCGAGGGTCAGTTCGGCGCCGCTGCCGCCCGCGATGAAGTCCCACACCTCGGCGGGCAGCACCCGCTGGGCTACGGCCGCGAAGTCCGCTACGGCCATGGGCGCAGTGCCGACCGCCTCGCCGTCCGTGGCGGCGCCGGGGCCGGAGCGGGTGTCGGGATCGGGGCCGGTGCCGGCGGAGGTTCGCGTCAGGCCGCTCACCGGGCCTCCCCCGCGGGACCCGCCGAACCCGTCGGTCCCGCGAAACCGTCCGGCCCCGCGGAACCGTCCGGCCCCTCCGGCGCCTCGGCCCCCTCCGATGCCAGGCGCTCGGCCTCGACGGCCTCGTACAGGGCCTTGATGTTGCCGCTGCCGAACGTACTGGCGCCGAAGCGCTCGATCACCTCGTAGAACAGTGTGTTGCTCGGGTGCGTGGAGCGCGTGAAGATCTGGAAGAGCTGGCCGTCGTGGTCCTCGTCCACCAGCACGTTCCGCTCCCGCAGTTCCTCCGTGGTGTGCCGGGCCAGATCGAGGCGGCCCGGCAGCATCGCGTAGTAGGAGTCGGGCGCGGACAGGAAGCCGACGCCGCGCTCGGCCAGCGTGCCGACCGTCTCCACGATGTCCGCCGTGGAGAAGGCGAGATGCTGGACGCCGGCGCCGCCGTGGTCCTTGACGAAGCGGTTGATCTGGCCGGGCGCGGCGGTGGCCACCGGCTGGATCAGGGTGAAGGTGATCTCCCCGGACGGGCTCTGCACCACCTTCGACTCCATCGCCTGCGCCCCCACCGCGATGTCCTCGGTGAACGTCATCCGGAAGCCGAGCACACGGGTGTAGAACTCCACCGCCGGGTCGAGGTCGCCGGACTCCAGACAGACCGCGAAGTGGTCCACGTCCGCGAGGAGTTCGTCCGGACCGGCCGCGCCGGCCTCGGCGAGCGCGGTGAAGCCCGAGGGCACGGCGGGCCGTCCGGCCTCGGTCAGGGTGTGCACCACGTCCCCGAAGCCCGCGATCACCGCGGTGGTACGGCCGTCCGCGCGCCGCGACGGCGACGCGAGCGGCACCGCGCCGCGCTCCACGGCCCCGGCGAACGCCGCGGACACGTCGGACACGGTGAACGCGATATCCGCCACCGCGTCCCCGTGGGCCCGCACATAATCGGCCGCCGGGTGGCTGTCGGTACGGGCCTGGGTCAGTACGAGGGTGATCCGGCCCTGCTGAAGGGCGACGGATTCGCTGTCCGGTGAGTCGGCTCGGGCCACTGGGCGGAAGCCGTAGAGGTCGGTCATCTGGGCCGAGGCCGCCGCCAAGTCGGCGACGCGGAACTCGACATGGCCAAGGCCAAAATCGGGCGCGTAAGTCATGACAGAACCATTCGTCGGGCAATGGGGATGCCGGGAGGGATGAGGGGCGGTACGGGCGCCGGTGCCGGCGCCGGGAATTCGCCGGCGGAAGCGGAGAACGGCCTCCGTACTCCGGCCTCCGGACAGAACAGAGCGTCCTGCCGGGACTCGACGGCGGTCAAGGGCACCCGGCACGGGCCGGGGGCGGGTGTGGGGGATCGTCGGGCGTACGGTCGGATGGTCAGGGGGCCGGATCCAGGCCCGGATCCGGGCCCGGGCCGGGGCCTTCGGGCGCCGGCCCGAGGGCGGCCACCTCCCAGCCGCGCAGCAGAGGCGACGAGGCCAGCGCCCTGCGGCAGATCGCCGTGGTCGCCTCGGCGGCCGCCGCGCTGTCGAGGCGGCTGTAGAAACCCAGATGGATGCGGCAGGCGCCGGACCGGATGCTCACATGCTCCAGTTGGGCCTCCGGAGTGGCGAACACCCACATCACATCCGAGATCTCCGCGGCCCGCGGCTCGCCCGCCGAATACCGGCCGCGCGGGGCGAGCGTGACCATGATGAGACGCATAACGCAGCCCGGCCGAATCGGACAGCCGGATTACGCGGCGGGCGCTGCGGGTTCGCGGTCCGGGGCCACGCCGGCTTCGTCGCTCGCGCCGGCCCCGTGACGGCGGCGCATGACCGGTTCGGTGCGGGTGGTGCCAGGAATCCGAGCGGAAAGCGGCATGGAAATACCCCAGGGAATAGGCAGGTCGATGGGCCTTTCGAGAAGGGGGCTCCGGTGGTCCGGGGCCGCCGTCCCCCTTGATCAATAGTCACCGGGGCGACGGCCTCCGGGAAGACGAACCAACCGGCCGGAACCGTCCAGGCCGCTTCAGTCCACTCGGTGGGCGCCGGACCCTCGGGGCCGGGAGGCGGCTGGGCCGTTCGTCGTCCGGGGGCGGCCGTGCCGGCGCGGCAGCGTCAGCCGAGCCACTTGCGGAGCAGGGCCTCGCGTTCGGCGGGGCGCGGAGACTTGCCCTCCCAGGAGCGGCCCCAGTCGGACATCGCGGCGAGGGTGGTGGCCATCGTGGCCTCGCCCTCGGTGAGCCGGGAGAGGAGGGCGCGGGAGAGTTCGATCTCCGCTGGGGGGTAGCCGACGGCGGCCGCGACGAAGGCGGACAACGCGTGGGTGCCGGAGGGGGTTTCCACGCGCACCGTGATCAGTGGCGGGGCCTCGTCGACGTAGCCCGGGCCGTTCTGGACGACCAGGGTCAGCAAGGTGTCCAGGGCCGTGTGCCGGACGGAGTCGATCCGCCGCATGAGGGACTTCTCGGGGACGTCCGCCACGGTCAGGGCGCGCACATCCGCCCAGAGGTAGAGGCCGGACTGGTCGTCGCCGAGGGCCACCACGCCTTCTGGCGCCAGGCGCACCCCCGGCGCGGAACCGGACGGCTTCGCGCCTACGTACACGTCGCCGCCGGCGATCCAGAACAGGCCCACCATGGCCATGGGTTGCTCACTTCCCCCGGCGAACGGCACCGCCGCCGTGGCGTACATCGAATGGTCAATACATGCGGCCCGAACCGCCGAGGGGTGGCTCTCAGCGCGGCCCGTGCCGCTCAGTCTACCGTCCGCGCGAATCCCGCCGGAAAAAGGCGCGGAATTGTTGAGCGGGCATCGCCGTCCTCGTAACCTGTTGAACGAAAAGCGCGGCGCTACGGACATGGCCGCGCCCGTGTTCACCCCGGATTCCTTTCGTCCGCCTTGGGCCGGACGGCGAAGGCGCACGGATTTCCCCGTTCACCTCCGTACAACGCGCCGAATGACTTTCATCCGCTCCCAGGGGTCTTCGCGGCCCGGGAGCTCTCAGCGACGGGAGGAACCTCTCATGGTGGTGGTGATGGCCCCGGAGGCCACACAGGACGAAATCGACGCCATTGTCGGTCTGGTGCGCTCGGCGGGCGGTGACGCCTTCGTGAGCCGCGGGGTGACGCGCACGATCGTCGGGCTGGTCGGCGACGTGGACGCGTTCGAGGCGCTGAACCTGCGCAGCCGGGCCGGCGTGCTGGACGCGGTGCGGATCTCGGTGCCGTACAAGCTGATCAGCCGGGAGCATCACGCGGCCCGCTCGGTGATCAGCGTCGGCGGCGTGCCGATCGGCCCGGACACCCTGACGGTGATCGCGGGCCCGTGCGCCGTCGAATCGCCGGAGCAGACCCTGGCCGCGGCGCGGATGGCGCAGGCCGCCGGGGCGTCGCTGCTGCGCGGCGGCGCGTTCAAGCCGCGCACCTCGCCGTACGCCTACCAGGGCCTCGGCGAGGCCGGGCTGCGCGTCCTCGCGGACGTACGGGCCGAGACCGGCCTGCCGGTGGTGACCGAGGTCATCGACGCGGCCGGCGTCGACCTGGTCGCCTCCTACGCTGACATGCTCCAGGTCGGCACGCGCAACATGCACAACTTCGCGCTGCTCCAGGCGGTGGGGGCGGCGGGCCGGCCGGTGCTGCTCAAGCGGGGTTTCGGGGCGACGGTCGAGGAGTGGCTGATGGCGGCGGAGTACATCGCGCAGCGCGGCAACCTGGACATCGTGCTGTGCGAGCGGGGCATCCGCACCTTCGAGACCGCGACCCGCAACACCCTGGACATCAGCGCCGTGCCGCTGGCCCAGCGGCTGTCCCACCTCCCGGTGATCGTGGACCCGTCGCACTCCGGCGGGCGGCGGGAGCTGGTGCTGCCGCTGACCCGGGCGGCCCTCGCGGTCGGCGCGGACGGCGTGATGATCGATGTGCACCCCGAGCCCAAGAGGGCGCTGTGCGACGGCGACCAGGCGCTGGTCGACGGCGACATCGAGGACATCGCGACGGCCATCGGGGTGCTCGCGCCGCTGATGGGGCGCGTTCTGACCCGGCCCGCGGCACGGGACGGGGTGGGCGCCGCGGTCGCCCCGTAGCGACCGCTGTGCCACCTGTTCGCGCCGGCGCGGCAAGCCGCCGACGCGCGGCCCGGCAGGGGTGATTCCCTCGGCCGCGTCCGGCCCGCCGGCCCGCGCTTCCTTGGACGGGCGGGCCGCGGTTCTTCGAGGGTGCGGCCGGTACCCCTATCGGCGCGTGGCGGGCCGGGCGCGGCGGCGGCCGGGCGTACGAGGCCCCCGGTCCGCGCCCCGCCGAGCGGCACAAAGCCGTGGTGCGGGGGCGCGGCCGGGCAGGGGTCGGCCACCGCGCTCCGCCGACGGCGCCGGGCCCGGCCGTCGGCCATGTCTTACGCACAATGCAGTACCGACCCGTACCCAGCCGCGATTGCCCTCGACAGGCGAAGGGGAGCACCAGGATTTCGCCCTGTCCGGATAGGGGTCCCTGGCCGGTAAAGACGCTGTTAGAGTCGGAGCCCGAAAAAGGGGAAATTCGTCCGTCGAGTCGCGACGGAACGAGAATTGGCACGGGGGTAATTCGGCACCTTTCCGGCTTTCTCATCGCGGTCCGACCGGCTGTACGGCCCATGGCGCGTGGCCCACAGCCTTATGGCCCGGCAAACCGAACAGAGCGATATCAGGGACCGGTCCGAGCAACACCCGAGCCGCGCCCGTTCAGCGTCCAAGTGTGGAAGACGTCCGGATGGACGGCGGGGGCCGTCGACGCCGGGGCCGCCACGCCGGAGACGCCGCGGGCGCCGGGAATGCCGCGCGGGCCCGGCGGGCGCACGCGCGCCGCGGCCGCGGCCCGCCGACCTGTCGGCTCACCGGCCTGCCACATTCCAAAAAAGGGGGCAGTGGTATGGACATTCGTGCGATCGATCACGTCGAGCTCTATGTCGAGGACGCCGACGAGGCGGCCGCCTACCTGTGCGACTCCTTCGGGTTCGCCCCGCACGGCAGCGGCGGCCCCGAAACCGCCCTCGGGGCCTGCCGCACGCTGCTGCTGCGCCAGCGGGGCATCACCGTCCTCGTGACATCGGCGCTGCCGGGCGGCGGCCATCCGGCCGAGGCGTACGTGGAGCGGCACGGCGACGGGGTCGCCGTCATCGGGCTCGCCGTCGACGACGCGGACGCCGCGTTCACCGAGGCGGTCGAGCGCGGCGCCGCGCCGACCGTCCCGCCGATGGCGCTCGGCGCGGCGGGCCACCGGGTGACCTTCGCGTCGGTGCTCGGCTTCGGCGACGTGGAACACCGGTTCACCTCCCGCGAGGCGCGCGGCGCGCCGTTCGCGCCCGGTCTGATCCGGGAAGCCTCGCCGGCCCCGGCCGACGCGGGCCTGTTCGAGAGCGTGGACCACGTCGCGGTCTGCCTGCCCGCGGGCGAACTCGACGCGGCCGTCCGTCACTACCAGGAGGTCTTCGGGTTCGCCCAGACCTTCGAGGAGCGGATCGTGGTGGGGCTGCAGGCGATGGACTCGAAGGTGGTGCAGAGCGCGTCCCGGCAGGTCACCCTCACCCTCATCGAACCCGACACCACCCGCGAACTGGGGCAGATCGACGCCTTCCTCTCCGCGCACGGCGGCGCCGGCGTCCAGCACCTCGCCTTCCTCACCAAGGACATCACCACCGCCGTCCGCACGGTCGCCGACCGCGGCGCGCGCTTCCTGACCACCCCGCCCGCCTACTACGACACCCTGACCGACCGGGTGGGCGACGTGGGTGCCCCCGTCCCGACGCTGCGCGAGCTCAACATCCTCGCCGACCGGGACAGTTCGGGCGCGATGCTCCAGATCTTCACCGAGTCGCGCCACCCCCGCCGCACCCTGTTCTACGAACTCATCGACCGGCGCGGGGCCCGCACGTTCGGCAGCAACAACATCAAGGCCCTGTACGAGGCCGTGGAACGGCAGCGCCCGCTCTCCGACGCACCGGGCCCGGCGCCCTCGACCTGACCGCGGAACCGTACGGCCGGGGCCCGGATCACGCGGCCCCGGCCGTACGGCGCACGGTCCGGCCGTACGGCACGCGGCCCCGGTTGTACGGCACGCGGTCGCGGGGCGCGGAGCCCCCGGCCGCCGTGGTCGACCCCTTCGTGGCGGTACCGCCGCCGCGACGGCGCGTCAGTTCACGCCTGCTTGTTGCCTGTTGCCTGTTGCCTGACGCGGAGTCAGCCCGTACGGCCCATACCGACGTACAGCTCCCTCGCCTCCGCCACGTTCTGACACCCCGCCAGCCCCAGCGCGTCCCTCAACTCCTCGGACAGCAGGTCGAGCACCTGGCGGACGCCGTTCTCGCCGCCCGCCGCCAGACCCCATGCCGGCGGACGGCCGACCAGGACGCCGGACGCGCCGAGCGCCAGCGCCTTGAGTACGTCCGTACCGCCGCGTACCCCGCTGTCCAGCAGCACCTCGCAGCGGTCGCCCACCACCTCCACGACGCGGGCCAGCGCGTCGACGCTGGGCAGTGCGCCGTCCAACTGCCTGCCGCCGTGGTTGGACACCACGAGGGCGTCCACTCCCGACTCCAGCGCGTGCAGCGCGTCTTGTGGATCGAGCACGCCCTTGAGGACGAGCGGGAGGCGGGTATGGGCGCGCAGTTCGGCCACGTGCGACCAGGTGAGGGCGGGGGAGAGGGCCTGGCCGGTGTGGGCGGCGACCGCCGAGCCGTGGGCTGTGCCCCGGTGCGCCGTGGAGGCGGGCCCGGCGTCCAGATGGGCGGCCCGCACATGGTCCGGCAGCGCGAACCCGTTGCGTTCGTCCCGCAGCCGGCGGCCCATCCACGGCACGTCGACGGTCAGCATCAGCGCCTCGCACCCCGCGTCCTCGGCCCGGCGCGCGAGCTCCAGGGCCCGGCCGTCCTCGCGGAGCCAGTAGAGCTGGAACCACACGGACCCGCCGATCCCGGCCAGTTCCTCGACCGGCACGCTGCTCAGCGTGCTCACGGTGAACGGCACGCCCGCCGCCTTCGCCGCGCGGGCGCTCGCCGCCTCGCCGTCGGGGTGCAGCAGCCGCTGGTACGCGACGGGGGCCACGGCCACCGGCATGCGGACCGGCCGGCCCAGCAGGGTGGCGTCCGTCGTGCACCGCGAGACGTCCCGCAGGACCCGCGGCCGTACGAAGAGCCGGTCGAACGCCGCGCGGTTGGCGGCCAGCGTCCGCTCCCGGCCGCTGCCGCCCGCCACGAAATCCCACACGTCCGGGGGCAGCACCGCGGCGGCGGCCCGCTCCACGTCGTCGAGGGAGCGGGGCGGCACGGGCTCCGGCGGATTCCATTCCCGCGGGTCGACGGCCAGGCCGCGAAAGGAACTCTTCTGCTTCGGCGGGTCGGTCATGGGAGTCCTAGCGTGCGGGGAGTCCGGGGGCGAAGGGCTGCCCCCACCATGCCACCGGAGCGCTGCCGTGACTGCCCGTCAGAGCGCTGCGGCAAGTCGTTCCGGCGAGTCGCCGCGGCGAACCGCTCCAAGGCGCGTCCTTTCGGCCCCCTGCCCTTGTCGTCCGAGCTGAACGGACATTGCCGGGTGTGTGCTTCTGGGCGATGATATTGAAGCGGTGTGCTCTGCCGTGCCTTGTCCTGGCCCTGTCTCGTCCCGCCTTGTCCTGCCTCATCCTGTCGCCGCCGAGTCACCCTCCGAGTCATCCTCCGTGAGAAAGAATCGACCCATGGAAAACGTGCGATCGGAAATCGGGCAACCGGACGGCGTGCAACCGGGGCCCGCGTCCCCTGAGCCGGGCGCCACATTGGACGCGACCACGCTGCACACCTCGTTGGGCGACGCGTCGATGGAGTCCATGAATCTGCTGAACGAGATCGCCGGACGATATCCGGAGGCCATCTCGTTCGCCGCCGGCCGCCCCTTCGAGGGGTTCTACGAGGTGGACCAGGTACACGAATATCTGCGGGTCTTCTGCGACCACCTCAGAACCGAACGCGGAATGACGGACGCCCAAGTGGCCCGTACGCTCTACCAATACGGCGACACCAAGGGAATCATCACCGATCTCATCGCGCGCAGCCTCGCCGTGGACGAGGGGATCGAGGCCGCGCCCGCGTCCGTGGTCGTGACCGTCGGCTGCCAGGAGGCGATGTTCCTGGTGCTGCGCGCGCTGCGCGCCGACGACCGGGACGTCCTGCTCGCACCGAGCCCCACCTATGTCGGCCTGACCGGCGCGGCCCTCCTCGCCGACCTGCCCGTACGGACCGTGTGCACCGGCGGGACGGGGATCGATCTCGACGATCTCCTGGTCCAGTTGCGTGCCGCGCGGGCCGAGGGGAAGCGGGTGCGCGCCTGCTATGTGACGCCGGACTTCGCCAATCCGGTGGGCGTCAGCATGGAAATGCCCGACCGGCGCCGACTGCTGGACATCGCCGAGAGCGAGGACATCCTGCTCCTGGAGGACAACGCGTACGGGCTCTTTCACAGCGGCCCCGACCGGCCGGCCACGCTCAAGGCCCTGGACCGGCGACAGCGCGTCGTCTATCTGGGTTCCTTCGCCAAGACCGGTGTGCCGGGCGCGCGGGTGGGTTATGCCGTCGCGGATCAACGAGTGATCCGCGGAGCCGGGGACGGCACGGGAGGCGGGCTTTTCGCGGACGAGCTGTCGAAAATCAAGAGCATGCTCACCGTGAACACCTCGCCCATCGGCCAGGCGGTGATCGGCGGAAAGCTGCTCAGCAACGGTTGCAGCATGATCGCGGCCAATCAGCGTGAGGCGGCCGTCTACCGGGACAATCTCAATCAGGTGCTGCACGGCCTGGCCAAGCGGCTGGGCGACCGTCCCGAGATTTCCTGGAACGCGCCGACGGGCGGCTTCTTCGTGGTGGTCACCGTTCCGTTCACCGCGGACGACGAATTCCTGGAGCACGCTGCCGACCGCTATGGCGTGCTGTTCACGCCCATGCACCATTTCTACGGCAGCACGGCGGGTTTCCGGCAACTGCGCCTGTCGATCAGCACGCTCACCCCGGACCGTATCGAAGAGGGCCTGGACCGGCTCGCAGAGCTGATCCTCCAGCGGCTGCGCTGATCGTCCAGCGGCTGCGCGGATCGTCCAGCGGCTGCCGGCCTGACGCGCCGGGGCGAACAGCCCCCTTCCGCATTAGCGCCTCGGTCCCATCGGGTGTCTCGGTCCCACCGGGTGTGCGGGCCCGCGGCCGGCGAGGAGCCGTGGCACCTCGCCGGCCGCGCTCGCCTCCAGTCGGCCTCGCGGGCCCGGGGCCGGATCAGTGGACCGGCACCTGCTGGACGGTGCGGGTGTGCCGGGCCCGCTCCGCGGCGAAGGCGGCGAGGTGGCTGTTCAGGGACGCGTCCGTACCGGAACGGATCGCCTCCGGGTCGGCGGTCGCCACCGCCCGTACGAACGCGGCGACCAGCTCGATGTCGCCGCCGCCGTGCCCGTCGGCCGCGTTCGAACCACTCCCGCCGAGCTCGTGGACCTGGCTCTCGCCGGTGCGGAAGTCCTGCACGGTGACCCGTTCGCCGTCCCCGCTGAGCCAGCCGTGCGACCCGAAGATCCTGGTCTGCCGGTGGGTCTGCTCGGTGAAGGCCATCATCTGGAACGTCGCCGTGAGATTGCCGCTCAGCCGCATCGCGACCACCTGGTGGTCCACGACGTCGTTGTCGCCCGCGTACACGCACACGCCGTACGGGCCGGTGCGCAGCGCCTCCCGCAGCCCGGCCTCGTCGGTGGCGTCGGTGACATGGGTGACGGGCCACACCGAGCCCTCGTCGCGCAGGGTGGGCATGTAGAGCTTGGGCGCGCTGTACGGGCAGTCGGGTTCGACGGCGCAGTCCAGGCACCGGTCGGCGGCCCCGGCCGGCTTGTTCTCCGGCCGGAAGTGCTTGAGGCCGCCGAAGCTCGCGACCTCCTCGATCCTGGCATCGAGCACGTAGCTGATCCAGTCCAGGTCGTGGCAGGACTTGGCGAGGATCATCGGTGAGGATTCCGCTTCGCTGTGCCAGGGGCCGCGCACGAAACTGTGCGCGTAGTGCCACCAGCCGACGGGCTCCAGGTGCTCCATCGACACGAGTTCGCCCAGGACGCCCGAGGCCAGCACGCTCTTGACGAGGTCGGTGTACTCCGTGTAGCGCAGGACGTGGCACACGGCGAACAACACGCCGGCCTCGCGTACCCCCTCGACGAGCTTCCTGGTCTCCTCCTCGGTGGGGGCCAACGGCTTCTCGGCGAGGATCGCGTACCCGGCGCGCGCCAGGGCGAGGACGGGTTCGAGGTGGTCGCGGTCCTGGGTGGCGACGATGACGGCGTCGGCTATCCGCTCCTCGGCGAGGGGCCGCCAGTCCTCGAACTCCAGGGGCGCGCCCAGCGCCGCGCGGGCGCTGGGGCGCGGGTCGGCGACGGCGACGAGTTCGGCCTGCTCGGGGTGGTCCTTGATCCAGTCCGCGTAGGTGAGTCCGCGCTGGCCGGCGCCGACGACGGCGACCCGGACCGGGCGGTCGGTGATCGGACGGTGGATGGTCACGAATGCTCCAAAAAACCTTAGTCAAGCAACAATTACAAGATCCGATTGTGCACTCGGAGGCGGAGATTGCCGAGGGTGCGGGAGCCCCGGGCCTTCTCCCCGGACACCGCCGCACGGGCCGTACCGTCCTCGACGCCCCCGGTACGCACCCCCGCCGGCATGAGCGCGATGACGGCACACGCGGCCGCAGCAGAGGAGTCCTTCGGCCATGAGTCTCATCCGCACCGCCTGCCCCACCGACGATCCCGCCCTGCACGCCCTGTGGCGGGAATGCTTCGGTGCCGGTGCCGGTGCCGCCCCGCAACTCCCCGCGCTCTACGCCCTGGACCCCGACCGCCACCGGCGTACGTTCGTCGCCGTCCGCGCGGACGGCACGCTCGACGCCGTCGTCGTCTACGTGCCCCGCGCCATTCGCGACGCCCAGGGCACGCCCGTACGGGTCGGCGGGATCGGCAGCGTCGCGGCCCGCCCCGAGGCGCGCGGCCGAGGGCTCGTGCGCGCGCTGCTCGCGGAGGCGGCGGAGCTGATGCGGGCGGAGTCCTGCGCGTGGTCACTGCTGTTCACCGGAGTGCCCGGCGTCTATACGGGCTCCGGCTGGCAGACCTTCCCGACCCGGCTGCGGGCGGGCGCTCTCGGCAGCACACCGCTGGCCCGCTCCCCGTACAAGATCCGCCCCGCGCGCCCGGCCGACCTTCCGTTTCTGACTCAGCTCTCCCGCTCCGCCGCCCCCTTGAGCACGGTCCGCTCGGAGGCGGACTGGCACACCCGGCTGCCCGCCTGGTACGGGCCGCTCCGCGGCTGGCTGGTCGCCGAGGACCCGAACACCAACCGGCCGGTGGGCTGGGCGACCGCCGCACACCATGAGGGGGCCGGGAAGGCCGAAGGGGCCGTGGACGTACGCGAGTACGCGGCGACCGGGGCCGGCCCGCTGGCGGCGCTCTTCGCGGCCATCGCCGGACGCGCCCGCCGCGCGGGGCTGCGCTGGGCGCTGCTGCGGGGACCGGAGCCCGGGCCGGCCGTGCTGGAGGCGTTGCCCCACCTCATGACGGGGGCGGAGGTCCGTACCGAGCACGTGGGGATGGTCCGGCCGCTGCTGGCCGGCCCCGAGCGCGTGCACGCGGTGCCGCGTGCTCCCGGCGCTGTGCACTGGTTCGGGGATTCGTTCTGATCGGTCGCCCGTTCCTTATATTTCCTTGTGTTCGAGCCCTGTACGTCGCGCGAGAGGAACCACTACCGCATGAACACCGTTTCCGCCGCAGAGCCCGTCTGGTCCGACCGGCTCGACCTGGGCGAGGGCATCCGCTGGCTCCCCGGCGGCCCCGTTCTCGTGGACATCCTGAGCGGCCGGCTCCTGCGCGGCCCGCTCGGTCAGGAGGGCGGCCCGCTCGACGAGTTGGCGCGGCTGGACGTGCCGCTCGGCTCCGTGGCACCTATCGCGGGCCGCCCCGGCCAGTGGATCGCGGCAGCGGGCACGGGCATCTGCGTGTTCGGCACGGGCGAGTCGGACGACACGGACGCCACGGGTGGTCAGGGGGAGGCCGCGCCGCAGTGGCTCGCCCGGCCCGAGGAGGACGCGCCGGTCCCCGTCCGCATGAACGACGGCGTCGCCGACCCGCACGGCCGGTTCTGGGCGGGGAGCATGCCGTACGCCGCGGACCGGAGCGTCGGCAGCCTCTACCGCGTCGACCACGACGGCTCGGTGCACCGCGTCTTCGACGGCCTGACCGTGCCCAACGGCCCCGCCTTCACGGCGGACGGCACGGTGCTGTACCTCGCCGACAGCGTCCACGGCACGATCCTGACCTGCCGCGTCGACCCGCTCACCGGGGAACCGGCCCACCCCTTGGAGGAGTTCGCCTCGGTGCGGGCGGGCAACCCCGACGGCATGGCGGTGGACGTCGAGGGCGGGGTGTGGAGCGCGATCTGGGGCGAGGCCCGCGTCCACCACTACCGCGCCGACGGCACCCTCGACCAGGTACTGCCCCTCCCGGCCCAGCAGCCGGCCGGCCTCTGCCTCGGCGGCGACGACCTGCGCACGCTGTACATCACCTCGGCTCGAACGGACCTGACGGACCCGGGCCCGGCGGACGGAGCGGTGTTCAGCGTCCGAGTACCGGTCCCCGGCGTCCCCACGGCCGCCTTCCGCTGGAGCAAGGGCTCCTGAACGGGGCCGCCTGAAGGGGAGCGCCTATGTGAGGCGATGCGAGCGCGCCCGTTGAAGCATGGGCCGGCGCGGCGACCGTCAGTGGGACGACCGGCCGTTCGTCCCTTCCGGTGAGGGAAGCGTCACCGGGCCTGCGGCGAGCGGATGGGGGCGAGCATGGAAGGGCCGAATTCCGGTGCGATGTCCCGATGCGATACCCAGATGCGATCAGGAGCGTACGTATGACTGACGACGGAAAGCACAGCGGCCCGCCCTCCGACAAGCCGTGGACGCCGCCGCCCACCCCGCCGTCCCCCGATGGGTCGGGCGGGTCCGGTGGGGGGAAGACCACCGGGTGACCACGACCGACACCCCCGGGTGCGCGCCCCCGGGGTATGCCGCGCTCGTCCAGGCCCTGGACGGGCGCGGTCTGCTCTCCCCGGCGTGGCGCGCCGTGTGGGAGGAGTTGCCCAGGCACCGGTTCATCCCCCGGCGCGTGTGGCGGCAGGGTCCTGAGCGGTGCGAGCCGGTCACCACCGAGGGGGAGTGGTGGCGATTGGTGCACAGCGACGAACCGGTGGTGACGCAGGTCGATGACGGGCGCGAGGGCGGGCCGGGCGTCGCGACGTCCGCCAACTCGCAGCCGAGCATGGTCGCCGCCATGCTCGGCTGCCTGGACGTGCGGGGCGCCGAGCGGGTACTGGAGATCGGCACCGCGACCGGCCACGTAGCCGCCCTGCTGGCCCGCCGCCTGGGCGACGACCGCGTCGTCAGCGTGGAGATCGACCCGCTCCTGGCCGACGAGGCGGAGCGGAACCTCGCCGCCGTCGGCTCCCCTCGCGTCACGGTCGTACGGGCCGACGGGGAACACGGCTGGGCCCCTGGGGCCCCCTACGACCGCCTCCTGGCCACGTGCGCACTGCGGCACGTGCCGTACGAGCTGGTACGCCAGGTCGAGCCGGGCGGCATCCTGGTCGCCCCGATGGCCCGCGACTTCTGGAGCGGCGCCGTGCTGCGGCTCCGCGTCCACGAGGACGGCACGGCGAGCGGCCGGTTCCGGGGCGGGGCCTCGTACATGCCGATGAAGTCCCACCGCGCCGCCCCCTCCGGCCGCCCGGTGGACCAGTCGACGGCCCGCCCCGCCGACAGCGATCTCGACCCTCGCGCCCTGCTGAACCTGGGCTTCGCCCTGTACGCGGGGGCCGCGCTGCCCGGTGTGTCGATGGTCCACGCCGAGACCGGCGGCACCGACCGCGTCTGGCTGCTGGACCGCGCCGGCTCCGGCGCCATCGCGGACGCCGGCGAGCCGGTCTGGCAGTACGGCCCGCGCAGCCTGTGGACGGAGGTGGAGTCGGTCCACAGCGCCTACCGCGCCCTCGGCGAACCGCCCGCGACCGCCTTCGGCCTCACCGTCGGCCCCACCGGCCAGCACACCTGGCTGCACACCCCCGACCAGGTCATCGGAGCCTGAACTCCGCCGCCGCGCCGGGCCGGGGCCGGCCCGGCGCGGCGGCGGCCCGTCAGAGGTTCAGGGTGAGGCGGTCGGAGTGGGAGCGGGAGACGCAGGGGAAGATGCGGTCGGTGGGGGCGCCGATGTCGTCGCGGTGGTCCGGGTCGCCGTCGAGGACGGTGAGTTCGCAACTGCCGCAGACGCCTTCGCGGCAGCCGGACGGGACGGGGTAGCCGGCGTGGTTGAGGGCGTCGAGGAGGGTTTCGTCGGCCGGGACGGGGACGGTGCGGCCGGACCGGGCGCATACCGCCTCGAAGGGCGTGGCGGGGCCGTACTCCTTGGCCACGGGCTGGAATCGCTCCGCGTGCAGGCGGTCGGCGGGGAACGTGGCCTCTGCCTCGGCGAGCATGGAGGCGGGGCCGCAGCAGTAGACGAGGGCGTCGGGGCCGAGGGCGGCCGCGAGGGCGGCGAGGTCCGGCCGGCCCTGCTGCTTGGTGGCCACGATCCGTACCCGGTCGCCGTACTCGGAGCGCAGTTCGTCGGCGAAGGGCATGGTCTCGGCCGTCGCCCCCGCGTACACCAGCGAGGCGGGCCGGCCCGCGGCGGTCGCCGCGCGCAGCATGGGCAGGAGCGGGGTGATGCCGATGCCGCCGGCGAGGAACAGGTACTCGGGGGCGGGCGCGAGCGGGAAGTTGTTGCGGGGCTGCGAGACGGTCAGGGTCCGGCCCTGGCGCAGGAAGCGGTGGATGTACTCCGAGCCGCCCCTGCTGAGCGGGTCGAGCCGCACGGCGACGCGGTAGGCGTCCCGGTCCGCCGGGTCGCCGCACAGCGAGTACTGCCGGATCAGCCAGTTGGGCAGGTTCAGGTCGATGTGGGCGCCGGGCTCCCAGGGCGCCAGGGGTCCGGCGGCGCCGCGCAGGGTGAGGGCGACGACGTCCTCGGCGGCCCGCTCTATGCGCTCAATGGTGGTCTGTTGCGTCGGATGCATCGGAGGTTCCCTCGCGGCCTGGTCAGTAGAGCTTGCGGTAGACGTCTTCGAAGTCGTCGTCGATCAGCGCCGGGTCCACGTCGAGCCCGAACTGGCCGACGGCGATCTCGCCGACCGACGGCATCTCGTCGGCGAGGGCCTGGCTGGCGGGGTCCCACAGGCGGGACCGGACGAGCGCCCGCCCGCAGTGGAAGTACGCCTCCTCCACCTCCACGACGATCGCCAGCTCCGGCTGCTTGGCCTCGGTCCGCATCCGCGCGAGGACATCGGGCTCGTCGGTGACGTAGGCGCGGCCGTTGACGCGCAGCGACTCCCGCAGGCCCGGTATCAGGAAGAGCAGCCCGATGCCGTCGTTCTCGGCGATGTTGCGGAAGGAGTCGGCGAGCTTGTTGCCGGGCCGGTCCGGTATCGCGAGCGTGCGCTCGTCGAGGACCTTCGCGAAGCCCGGGTAGTCGCCGCGGGGCGAGCAGTCGACGTGTCCGGCCGAGTCCGCCGTGGCCATGGTCAGGAACGGCGAGTGGGCGATGAAGTGGTGGAAGTATTCGTCGATGTGGTCCCGGATCTTGGCCGAGGCCCTGTCGCTGGGCTCCCCGAGCCGCGCGCGGACCTCGGCTGGGGACACCCGCCGCGGGCGCGTTCCGGCAAATGTCATGGGGATACCTCCGGGAGGGTTGAGAACGGGCCTCGGGTGGCGCGGCGGACCGTGATCCACCGCTCCGCCGCAGTACAGGACACCATTGTGAGCAATTGCTCAGGTCCGCGCTACTCGTTTTCCGCCCCGCGCCGGAGCCGGCCCGCCGACCCGCCGGGGCGGGCTCCGTCCCTGGTGAGCGGCGTCGGCCGCCGGCCTACGGCCCCGCCCGGCGATATGTCCCTACAGGCGCTGCTCACATTCGTTCGTGTGCGCTCGTATTCGTGCCCGCACGGCCATCCGAGGGGTTCCGGCTCAGGATCGGTCGGCCGAGACGGGGCGAGAGACGTAGCCCGGGGCCGGCACGAGGTGGCTGGTGTCGCCGAGGGCCGCGACCTGGCGGTTGTGGAAGAAATCGTCCTCGTGCAGCGTCGTGATGCTGCCGGAAGGTGCCCGGAAACTTACGTAATCGGCCGACTCGACCGGCATCCTGATCCAGGACGCCACGACGAACGTCAGCGAGCCGCCGTGCGTCACGACGATCTGGTGGCGGACCGGGCTCCGCAGGATCTCGTCCATCGCCGCGTAGACGCGCCGCGCCCACGCCGCCTTCGTCTCCGCGCCCGGTACGCCCTCGTCGTGCTCCATCCGCTCACCGACCGCCGGCGGCCGTACGAACCGCTCGTCCAGCCATGCCTGCGGCCGCCCCTCCGCCTCGCCGTAGGACTTCTCCCGCAGCCGCCGGTCCACCACCGGCTCCACGCCGAACAATCGGGCCGCCTCCTCGGCCGTCCGCATCGTGCGCCGCAGATCCGACGAGAACAGCTCCACCTCGGCGCCCGCCGGGATACGGGACCGCAGCGCCCGGGCGATGGCACCGGCCGCACGGACGCCGGCGGACGTCAGCCGCGAGTCATGCCAGCCGCCCACGACGCCTTCGACGTGATGAGTGGCTTCGGGGTGTGTGACGACATACAGCGTGCGCATGGGTGCGGGCCTTCCTCGACGTGGCGACAACGTGGCGACAACCTGCCCGATCCGGCGGCCTCCCGCCCGATCGCGTCCGCAACTATGGGCGGGGCGGCTCGGCTTCATCAAGACAGCGGGTGAGTCGGGGAGACGCGGGCCCGGCGCGCGGCAGGCGGGGCGCCTGGCAGGCTACGGGCATGACCACGGAAGCTGCCACGGAGTTCGAGAGGCACCGGCCCCGGCTGTTCGCGCTCGCGTACCGGATGCTCGGTTCGGCGAGCGAGGCCGAGGACATCGTGCAGGACACGTATCTGCGGTGGAGCGCCGCCGACCGCGCCGCCGTCCGTACCCCCGCCGCCTGGCTGACCAAGGTCATGACGAACCTCTGCATCAATCACCTCACCTCCGCCCGCGCCCGGCGCGAACTGTACGTCGGGCCGTGGCTCCCCGAGCCGGTCCTCACGCACACCGCGACCGGACCGCTCGGGCCCCTCGGACCGCTGGGGCCGCTGGAGAGCGCCGAGCAGCGCGACTCGGTGTCGTTCGCGCTGCTCACCCTGATGGAACGGCTCACCCCGGCCGAACGCGCGGTGTTCGTCCTGCGCGAGGCGTTCGGCCACAGCCACCGGGAAGTCGCCGAAGCCGTCGGCATCGAGGAGGCCCACTCGCGCCAACTGCACCGCCGGGCCCGTACCCGCCTCGGCCATCCCCGACGCCGCTTCGACGTCGACGACGAACAGCGCAGGAAGATCGTCGAGCGCTTCTTCGCCGCCACCCTCGACGGCGATGTCGCCGGCCTCGAACGGCTGCTCGCCGACGACGTGGCCGCGTGGGCCGACGGCGGCGGCGAGGTGACCGCGGCCCGCCGGCCGATCACCGGGCGCGACAAGGTGCTCCGCTATCTGCTGGGCCTGGGCCACCGGCCCGAGGCGGCGCACATCACGGCCGAGTTCGCCGAGGTGAACGGCGAGCCGGCGGTCGTCGTACGGACCGGAGCGGCCCTGCTCGCCATCCTCGTGCCGGAGATCCGCGACGGCCGGGTCAGCGCCGTCCGTTCGGTGCTCAACCCCGGCAAGCTCGCCTTCGCCGCCCGCCAGCTCGCGTGATCCACTTCACGCCGCCGCGCGCCCCGCGCTGTCACGGAAGCGCCCGCCCGCCGGTTCAGGAGGCATGACGCATCACATCGTGGTCCTGGGAGCCGGATACGCCGGACTGTCCGCCGCCAAGGGCGCGGCCCGCCGACTGCGCGGCACCGGCGTACGCATCACCCTGGTCAACGCCGTCGGCCATTTCGTGGAGCGGGTGCGGCTGCACCAGCTCGCCGCCGGCCGGCCGCTCAAGGAACTGCCGCTCGCCCGGCTCCTCGCCGGTACGGGCATCGACCTGGTCGTCGCCCGGGTGACCGCCGTCGACGCCGCCGCCCGTACGGTCCGGCTGGACTCGGCCCCGTACGCCATCGGGTACGACACCCTCGTCTACGCCCTGGGCAGCGGGGCCGATACCGCGGCCGTCCCCGGAGCCGCCGCGCACGCGTCGGCGGTGGCCACCTACCAGGACGCGGTCCGGCTGCGCGAGCGCACGGCCGGCGCGCGGGGGGCGCTGGCCGTGGCCGGGGCGGGGCTGACCGGCATCGAGGCGGCCACCGAACTGGCCGAGAGCCACCCCGGCCTCACGGTGCACCTCGTCACCGACGGCGAGGTCGGCGCAGGGCTCTCCGAACGCGGCCGGCGCTACGTCCGCCGCGCCCTGGACCGGCGCGGCATCGCCGTCCGGGAGCACACCCGTGTCTCCGAGGTCGCCGCGCACGGCCTGGTCCTCGCCGACGGCGGCGAGATCCCGGCCGACAGCGTCGTATGGACGGCCGGGTTCCGGGTGCCCGCCCTGGCGCGCGAGGCCGGGTTCGCCGTCGACGCCCGCGGCCTGCTCACGGTCGGCCCGACGCTGCGCTCGACCTCCCACCCGGAGGTGTTCGCGGCCGGCGACGCGGTGGCGGCGTACGGGCCCGACGGCGCCCCGTCCCGCATGTCGTGCCAGACGGGGCTGCCGATGGGCGCGTACGTCGGGCGCGGCGTCGCCGCCTCGCTCACCGGCCGCGCCCTGAGGCCCCTGCGCCTGCGCTATGTCGCGCAGAACATCAGCCTCGGGCGGGACGACGGCCTCACCCAGTTCACCCGCCCCGACGACAGCCCGGTCCCCGCCATCCTCACCGGCCGCGCCTCGGCCCGCTTCAAGGAGACCGTCACACGGGGCACGGTGCTGGTCCTGCGCCGCTGACCCGGCCCGCGCCCGGCGTCCTCCCGGTAGCGCGGTTCCGGGCGTACGGGCCGGGGCTCAACGGCCGCCGGGCGGGCGTGTCCTACGCGTTCCTACGGGGTCGTCGCCATGGTCGGCGAGGTCCAGCGGGCGACCTCCTCCATGAACGCGGCCTCCTCCGCCGGCGCGTCCGCCGCCCCACCCGCCGACGTGTCCGCGCGCGTGCCGGAGACCGAGTCCGCATCCAAACCCGAACCCGAACCCGAACCCGAGGCCGCGGACCGGGCGACGGCGGCGACGTAGCCGTCCGGCCGGATCAGGGCCGCGTCCAGCGCGGACCAGGCCCCGGCACCGGGCCGGGCGTTCCGTACCGCGACGCGGCGCGCGGCGGCGCGGGCATAGCGGCCGTCGGGGGTGAAGTCGGCGAGGACGAAGGCGTCCTGGCGCAGGGCGTGCAGCAGCGACGAACCGGCGAGAGCGAGGTCGGGCGCCCTGGTGCCGACCAACGGCTGGGCGCCCTCCGGGGCCGGATAGGCGAGCCCCAGACCGGACAGCCATCCCCGCAACTCGTCGGCCGTGTCGCCGTCCTGGGCGATCAGGTCGCTGAACATCCCCCGCAGGGCCTCGCCCCCGGGCGTGAACGTGTGCATCAGGACGCCCTGCGCGAGGGTGTTGGCCGCGAGCCGCGTCGAGATCGGCCGGCGTTCGCTGTCGTAGTCGAACGGGCCGTCGGTCAGCCAGTCCGGCGCCCACCCCTGATGCTCGGCCGCCAGCTTCCAGGCCAGGTTGGCGGCGTCCTGGAGGCCGACGTTGAGGCCCTGGCCGCCCGCGGGCAGATGGATGTGCGCGGCGTCGCCGACGATGAGCGTCCGCCCGACCCGGTACCGGTCCGCGTTGCGGGTGCTGTCGGTGGCGGTCGAGGTCCAGGACATGGCGCGTATCCCGCAGTCGGTGCCGGTGATCCGCCGCACCTGGGCGACCACCTGCTCCAGCGACCGCGGCTCCGTACGCCGCGCGCGCACCTCGTCGGGGGTGAGCCCCGTGTCGACGGGCTCGGTGCCGAAGATCCGGTACTGGCCGTCGGGCAGCGGGACGATGCTCAGGCTGCCGGTCTCCAGATTCCAGCGGTGCATGGGGCCCTCGGGCGGAGCGGCGAGTTCCACGTCTGCGTTGAAGCCCACGAGCGAGGGGCCGGTGCCGGGGAACCCGATGCCCGCCAGCCGGCGGACCACGCTGCGGGCGCCGTCCGCGCCCACCAGATAGCGGGCCTCGTGCACCTCGTCCCCGGTGCGGACGCGCACCCCCGCCTCGTCCTGCTCGGCGCCGGTCACGGGCCGGCCGTAGTGCACGGGGACGCCGCGTTCGCGCAGGCAGTCGAGGAGCGCCCGCTCCGTGCGGGCCTGCGGGAGCATCAGGACGAACGGGAAGGGCGTGTCCAGGCCCGAGTAGTCCAGCATCGAGGGCAGCGCCGCGAAATGCGCGCGGGGAATCCTGCGCCCCTCGGAGACGAGGACGTCGGACAGCCGCCGGCCGCCGGACTCCAGCGCGGTGAGCACCTCCAGCGTGCGGGGGTGCACCGTGGTGGCCTTCGAGAAGACGCTGGGCCCGGCCTCGCTTTCGAAGACCCGGACGCTTAACCCCGCGCTGTCCAGCAGCGCGGCGGTCAGCAGCCCGACCGGACCGGCTCCGGCGATGATGACGTCGGAGTTCACCGGTCCGCCCCTGTGGGCCGCAGCAGCAGGATGCCGGCGGTCAGGCCGGTGGTGGAGGCGACATGGATGGCGAACGCGGCGCGGTTCGGCGCCCAGACACCGGTGGTCGGCCCGCCGGACCACATGGCGGCCGTGAACCCGGCCGCGGCGGCGGCCATGCCCCGCCACATCGTGCGCCCGCGCCCCGGCCCTGCCAGGACGCCGATCGCGAGGGTGCCCACGGCCCCGGCGGTGATCAGCGCCTCCCGCGCCATGTGGTACTGGACGTGGCCCTCGCCGTGCCGCGCCTCGGGGGCGCGGTAGGTCTCGTCCGTGATGTGGGTGACGGTCTGCCAGACGGACGGGGCGGCGGCAGCCATCCCGGCCGTCGTGATCAGGGCGCCGGCGATTTCCCGTGCGGTGCGCATGGACCCTCCAATAGGCGAACGTTAAGATAATGAACCTTACGGTAACTGATTCGACCGCATGACGAAAGGCCCCCATGTCCCAGGAACCCGCGACCGACTACGTCGACGGCGTCGTCGACGTCCTCACGCAGGTGCACACCCCCGCGGAGCTGGAGGCCAAGGCGCTCGCCTACCGCCTGCGCCGCATCGCCCACCGGCTGGAGACCGACGTCAAGCGGGAACTCGCTCCGCACGGCATCGAGTTGTGGGCGCTGGAGCTGCTGGCCTGCCTGCTCCGCGCGCCGGAGCACCGGCTGACGGCCAGTCAGCTCGCGACCGCGATGCAGCTCACCTCCGGAGCCGTCACCAACCGGGTGGCGAAACTGGAGGTCAAAGGGTGGGTCGTCCGCGACTTCACGCCGCACGACCGGCGCTCCGTCACGGTCGCCCTCACCCCGGAGGGGGCCGAACGCGCCTACGACGTCTTCGCCGTCAAGACGGAGGCCGAACTGAACCTCTTCGCCTCGCTCTCCGCGGAGGACCAGCACCGGCTCAACGGCTATCTGCGCACCGTGCTGCTCGCCTTGGGGGACCGGGAGACGTGAGGTGTGAGCCGTGAGACGGGGCTCGCATCGGTGGCGTGGCCCGGATCGGCGGCGGCGCCCGCTCGGCCATGGTTTCGGCCATAGATCGCGACACTGACTCTTATCGCTGACAGCTCTTGGACGCTATAGCCCCAGGCGATGCATGGTGAATCCCGTCGGCCGGCCCACCAGGGCCGGCCAGCACCGAAGGGAGTGATCGATGCCGGCCCTCGCCGAGGGCGTCGCCCGATTCCGGCGGGACGTCTTCCCGGCCAAGGCGGAGCTCTACGCCCGTCTGGCCACCCACCACGACCCGCACGCCCTCTTCATCGGCTGCTCCGACGCGCGCGTCGTACCCGAACTGCTCACCGGAGCCGAACCGGGCGACCTGTTCGTCATCCGCACCGCCGGAAACCTCGTGCCCGCCCACGGCCTCGCGGCCGACGGGGTGGCGGCGAGCATCGAGTACGCCGTCGCCGTGCTGGGCGTGCGGTCCATCGTCGTCTGCGGCCACTCCGCGTGCGGCGCGATGACCGCGCTGGCCGAGGGCCACGACCTCGGCGGCGCCCCGGCCGTCGCCGCCTGGCTGCGGCACGCGGACGCCTCCCGCGCCCGCGCCGCCAATGACGGCGGCGTCCCCGCCCTGGTGCGCGAGAACGTCCGCGCCCAACTGGCGAACCTGGCCACCCACCCCTCCGTCGCCCGCGCCCTGGCGGCGGGCGAGGTGGCGCTGCACGGCTGGGTCTTCGACATCGCCGCCGGCCGGGTCGAGGACCTGACCGGCGCCGACGACGGCGAAGGCCCGGCCACGCCCCAGCCCCGTCGAGCAGACCGCCGCCCCACCCCGCACCCCGGGCCGTGAAGCGGCCCAGGCCCCCTGAGAAAGGACGTACCGATCATGGTGCACGCCCAGTTCGACCCGAGCGCCCGCGAGGCCCTGGCCATCGCCGCCGTCGATGCCAAGACCCGTAAAGACCTCTCCTGGCAGGAGATCGCCGACGCCGCCGGGCTGTCGGTGGCCTTCACCACCGCCGCCGTCCTCGGCCAGCACCCGCTGCCCGAGGAGTCCGCGAAGGCGGTCGCCGAACTGCTGGGGCTGGACGAGGACGCGGCGCTGCTGCTCCAGACCGTCCCGACCCGCGGTTCGATACCCGGCGGGGTTCCCACCGACCCGACCATCTACCGCTTCTACGAGATGATCCAGGTCTACGGCACGACCCTCAAGGCGCTGATCCACGAGCAGTTCGGCGACGGCATCATCTCCGCGATCAACTTCAAGCTGGACGTGAAGAAGGTCGCCGACCCCGAGGGCGGCGAGCGCGCCGTCATCACCCTGGACGGCAAGTACCTGCCGACCAAGCCCTTCTGACCAGACGTCGGGGTCCCGCGGCCGGAGGAACGGCGGCCCGGCCCCGTACGCGCGTATCCCCGCCTCCACCCCCACACACCCGCCCCTCGCCCCTCGTCGTCCCCGGAGGACTTCCATGGACTTCGCTCAGCGCACCATCGACCTCGCCCGCCAGAACGTCGCCGAGGGCGGCCGGCCCTTCGCGACCGTCATCGTCAAGGACGGCGAGATCCTCGCCGAGAGCCCGAACCTGGTCGCCCAGACCAGCGACCCCACCGCCCACGCCGAGATCCTCGCCATCCGCGCGGCGTGTACGCAACTGGGCACCGAGCACCTGACCGGCGCCACCGTCTACGTGCTGGCCCACCCCTGCCCCATGTGCCTGGGCTCGCTGTACTACTGCTCTCCCGACGAGGTCGTCTTCCTCACCACCCGCGACGCCTACGAGCCCCACTACGTCGACGACCGCAAGTACTTCGAGCTGAACACGTTCTACGACGAGATCGGGAAGCCCTGGCAGGAGCGCCGGCTGCCCATGCGCCACGAGCCGCGCGACGCGGCCGTCGACGTATACCGCCTCTGGCAGGAGAAGAACGGCGGCGAACGCCGCGTCACCGGCGCGCCCACCGCCTGAGCCGCCCGAATTCGGGGTGCTCGGCCGGGCGCGGGGAGACGAGGTCGACGGCCTCCTCGGCGATCTCGTAGGACAGCGCGGTGTCGCCGGACAGCGTGGCCTCGCGGTACAGCACGGTGTCGCGCGGCCGCTCCACGGCGGGCCCGGTCCGTACCGCGTCGACCGTGGTGGTCACGGAGACGAGCAGCAGTACGGACAGGAGCGCCACGAGCCCGCGCAGCCGCGCGGCCTGCCGGCGGGCTCGGGCGCCGCGCGCGATCTCGGCGGCCTCGGCGGCCGAACTGGCCTCCAGGAAAGCCCGTTCGCGGACGCTCGGCCGCGCCCCGCCGGAGCGGGCGAGGCGGTGGGCCGCCGCGAGGCGGGCGCCCCGGTACAGGGCGCTGTCGTCGCGGCCCAGCTCCTCCCACTCGCGGGCGGCCTCGGCGAGCCGGCGGCGGGGCCGCAGGTCCGCGCGCTGTTCGTCGAGCCAGGCGCGCAGCCGGGGCCAGCAGTGGATCAGCGCCTCGTGGGCGAGGGCCACCCGGTCGCGGTCGAGGACCAGTAACCGTGCGCGGGCGGCGCGTTCGAGGACGGTCGCCGTGTCCTGTGGGCCGTCGTCGGGGCAGTACAGCTCCGCGCGCTCGACGCCGCCTCCGGAGCGCCCGCCGAGGGCGGCGAGGCGCAGGAAGACGTGCCGGGCGCTCTCGCGCTGCCCGCCGGTCAAGGAGGCGTAGAGGCGCTCCGCGGCCTGCGCGAGGGCCCCCTCGATGCCGCCGGCCGCCTGGAACGCGGCCAGGGTCAGCGCGTTGCCGCGTCTTCGCCGCCAGGTCTCCAGCAGCGCCTGCGAGAGCAGGGGTAACGCGCCCGCCTCGCCGCGCGCGTGCGTCAGCACCGTGGCGAGCAGGGCCCCTTCGACGCTGAGCCCGGCGCGCCGTGCCGGGCCCGTGACGGCGCTCCGCAGTTCGTCCGGGGTCATCGGCGCCACGAAGACCTCGGCGGCGGGCAGCGCCGCGCCCAGCTCGGGATGGCGGGCGCAGCGCCCGTAGAAGTCCGCCCGCACGCCCAGCACCACGCGGCAGCGGCTGTCCGGCGCGCGAAGGGCGGTGAGCAGGCCGGCGATGAAGGCGGCGCGCTGCGCGCGCGACACGCACCGCGTGAAGACCTCCTCGAACTGGTCGATCACCAGGACGACCTCGGCGCCGCCGCCTCCGGCCGCGGTGATCTGGCGTACGGCCCGGTGCAGGCCGAACCGCCCGTCCGTCAGCTCGTTCCACAGCGGGCCGGGGGTGGTGCGGGCGGCCGTGGCGAGGTGGATCGCGCACTCCTCCCAGGGGCTCGGCCCCGGCGTGAGGACGACGGCGGTACGCGCCCCCGGTGCGGCCCGCAGCCGCGGCAGCAGCCCGGCGCGCAGAACGGAGGAGGCGCCGGAGCCGGACGGCCCGAACAGGACCACGAGCCGCTGCCGCCCGAGCCGCGCGGCCAGCTCGTCGACGAGGCGTTCCCGCCCGAAGAACCAGTCGCGGTCGTCGGGCTGGTACGCCGCCGGGCCGGCGTAGGGCGGTCGCCGCTCGCCCCGCGCGCCGTCCGGCCCGGCGGCCGAGGGGCCGCCGGGCGCGGCGTCGGCGGCCGCGATCTGCGCGGCCGCCTCGTGCCATCTGCGCTCCCACTCCGGCACGTCGCCCGCGCAGGCGCGGACGTAGGCCAGGGTCACCGTCCGCGAGGGCAGCGACCGGCCCGCGGCGGCGCTCGACAGCGTCGCTATCGAATAGTGGGCGCGCTCGGACAGTTGCCGGTACGTCGGATTCCCGGCCGTTCGGCGCAGTTGTCGAAGGTCCGCTGCGAATCGCAGGGCCGGGGAGTCCCCGGCATCCAACGGGCGCTCCTTGCGGGGCACTGGCGACACCTCCCTCGTTGCCCCGAATTTTTCATCAGGGGGCACTCGGGCACCAGCGTTCTCGTTGTTTTCTTAATTCCGAAACCCCTGGCCGTCAGGCCAGTTGGCCGCCCCACAGGACGGTCTCGACCTTCTGCGTTCCCGGGTCCCAGTACCAATGGGAGAGCTCCCCGTCGGCGGCCTTGGAGAAGATGTGCTGCTGGTCGTACGGGGTGAAGGCGTAGGACGCCGGATCGGCGTGGCATTCGCCGCCCCAGTCCGCGTACGCGACGCCGCCCTGCGGGGTCCACCACCAGTGCGCCAAAGTGTTCTGGGGGGTCCGCGCGAACACGTGCTGCTGGTCGTGCCAGACGAAACCGGAGGGATTGCCGACGAACTTCTGCGGCCCCCAGCTCACCGTCTCCACGCGCTGCGTACCCGGGTCCCAGAACCAATGGAACAGCGTGTCATCCGCCGCCCGCCCGAAAATGTGCTGCTGGTTGTAGGGCGGGAACACATAGCTCACCGGATCGCTGAAGCACTGACCGCCCCAGTCCGCGTACGCGACGCCGCCCTGCGGCGTCCACCACCAGTGCGCCAGGGTGTTCTGCGGGGACCGCGCGAACACATGCTGCTGATCGACCCAGGCGAACCCCGAGGGGTTCCCGACGAACCCCTGACGGCCCCATTCGACTCGCTCCACCCGCTGCGTCGCCGGGTCCCAGTACCAGTGGAACAGCGAGTTGTTGGCGCCCTTCGCGAAGATGTGCTGCTGGTCGTACATTCCCCATACATACGTCGCCGGATCGCTGTAGCACTCGCCGGCCCAGTCCGCGTACGCGACGCCGCCCTGCGGCGTCCACCACCAGTGCGCCAGCGTATTGTCCGGGCTCCGGCCGAACGCGTGCTGCTGGTCGTGCCAGACGAACCCGTTCGGCTTGCCCACGAGCTTCTGCGGGCCCCACGTCACCAAATTGACCCCGGAATCCGGCGCCCAGTACCAGTGCGACAGCGTATTGTCCGGCGCCCGCCCGAACGCGTGCTGCTGATTGCCCCATTCATACGCCCACGACCCGGGCACCGTCGTCACCGGCGGCTGCGGGTGATTGAGCCGCGCGGCCTCGTCGATGAGCGCGCGGGCCTTGGCCGCGGACTGGTCATAGCGGTCCGGAAACGCCGACCGCTGTACGCCCTGCGCGACTTGGCCCGCGCTCCAGCCCGGATTGTTCCGGTCGACGCCGATGGCGCGGGTGAAGAAGGAATTCGAGGCGTACGCCACGTTCATGCACTGCTCGCGCGTGCCCCAGCCCTGGCTCGGCCGCTGCTGGAACACGCCGACCGAGTCGCGGTCACCGCAGCCGAGGTTGTTCATGTGCGACTCGACCCAGCCCGCCTCGAAACCGGCGAGCATGACCTTGTCGTTCACGCCCAGATCGCTGCCGACCTTGTAGACGGTCTTGATGACCTCGACATCGTGATTGGGCGGCACCGCGCAGGCTATGCGCGGGCCGAGCTCCGGCGCGGGCACGTGGTCGCCCGGCGGCGGCTTGCGAGTGCCCGCGTGCGCGATCGACGGCGCCCCGAGCGCCCACGCGCCGGCGGCGAGCCCGCCGAGCTGGAGGACGTTGCGTCTGGTGACCATGGGGAGTTCCTGCCTCTCGTGATGACGGCGACGGCCACGCCGGCGAGGGCGGGCCGCGCCGGTGAAAGACGGTCGCGCCGGTGACGGTTTCGAGTCCGCGCCGATGGCGGCCCTTCGGTTGGGTGATCGCTCAGCCGGCTGCCCCTTGCTTAGCAAAGGCGCGTTGTTCGTTGTCGGTGATCAGCACCGAACAATCAAGATCCGAACAACGCGGCGCGCACCGGGCGCTCGGCGCGCTCGAAGGCGCCCGGCGCGCCGGCTCGCGGGCGACGGTCGAGGCGTATCCGTACGGCGCCGGCAGCACCGCCATCGGCGCCGTCTTCCTCGACGACGCCGCGCCGGCGGCCCGGACGAAGGGCCGCCTCGGCATCGGCGCGGACGCCGACATCGTCCTCCTCGACCCCGCGGCCATCACCGATGCCGCCACCTACACCGACCCCACCACCGGCCCCTCCGCGGGCGTCCGGTACCTGCTTGGGCGGGGAGCCGGTGATCAGCGGGGGCGAACTGTTGCCCGACGCGCTCCCGGGGCGCCCGCTGCGCGGCGAGCCGCGGTGACGGCGGGTCAGCCGTCAGGAGCGGGGCGGTGGGGCACGGCGGCGGCCGGTGGTCGAAGCCGGTAGCAGACGGCCGCCGGCCGTATGGATCACGAGCGTCGCCGACAGTCGATAGGGGAAATCCGCACGGGCGCGGGAGGAAGTCTCGATACCGCCCGCCACCCGCCGCGCCCTAGCGTCGGGGCGGCCGGGAAATCTCCGGAGCGCCCAGGACCCGGCAGGAGCGAAGGTGGCAGACCAACCCGCCCGACTGGCCCCGACACAACGGCTGTTCCGCGACGCGATGGCGACGCTCTCCGCCGGCGTCAGCGTCGTCACCACCGACGGCCCCGGCGGCCGCGCCGGACTCACCGTGAGCGCGGTGTGCTCCGTCACGGACACCCCGCCCACCCTGCTCGTCTGCGTCAACCGGTCGAGCCGCAGCCACGGCGTCTTCCGCGCCAATGAACAGGTCTGCGTCAACGTGCTCGGCACGGGCCATGAGGACGTCGCCCTGGCCTTCGCCGGCCGCGTGTCGGCGGAGGAACGGTTCGCCGTGACCCGCGACGCGTGGGACGGCTCGTACGGCGCTCCGGTGCTGCGCGGCGCCGCGGCGTCGGTGCTGGGCCGCGTCGCGGGAGCGGTGGAACGCGGCTCGCACACCGTGATGTTCGTCGAGGTGGACCACGCCGTCCTCGGCGGGGAGGGCGAGGGCGGCCTCGTCTATCACCGGCGCCGGTTCCACCCCGTCCCCGCGCCGCCCTCGGCCAGGGAGCGGCGGCGGTAGTCGCGGGGCGTCTGCCCGTAGACGGACTTGAAGAGGCGGCTGAAGTGCCGGCCGTCGAGCAGCCCCCACCGGGCGGCGACCCTGCTGATCGGCTGGTCCGCCGCGGCCGGACTGGCCAGTTCGCGGGCGCAGTGCTCCAGGCGGCGGCAGCGGATCCAGCCCGCGACCGTCAGCCCCTCGGCGGCGAACAGTTTGAACAGGTAGCGGCGGGAGACCCCGTGGGCCGCGGCGATCGCGTCCGGCGTCAGATCCGGATGCGCCAGCCGCGCCTCGATATACGCCCTGATGCGTGCGAACATCGCGTTCTGCGGCACGGGCCGCTCCCGGGCCGCCAGCCGTTCCCAGGCCAGCGCCGTCACCAGCGACACGGCACCGTCCGTCAGACTCGTCACCGCCGCCTCGGAGCACGCCGCGCTCTGCCGGCTCAGCGACCGTACGAACGGCCCCACGACCGCCGCCACCCCGCCGTCCGCGCCGAGCCGGCGCCCCGTGATCGTGCGCATCAGCTCGGGACGGACCGGCAGCAGGGCGCGCGGCAGCAGCATGAGGACGGTACGGAAGCCGCGGTCGTACGTGAAGGAGTACGGCCGCGTGGTGTCGCACAGGGCGATGTCGCCCGGCCCCAGCGCCCCGCGCACACCGTCCTGCTCGACCAGGCACGCTCCGGCGATCTGCACGGCCACCTTGTAGTGGCCGCCGTGCCCGCCGTCGTCCCGTGCGGGCGCGGGTTCGACCCGCCGGACGGTCTGGGGCGCCGCGTCGATCTCGGCGAAGCGCAGCGGGCCCAGCGAGTCGCCGACCGCCCGCGCGTGGAAAGCGGACCGGTCCGCGCCGCCGGGGCGGCTCTCCAGCGCTCCGAATATCCTCGACACCTCGTGCGCCCAGTAGTCGAAACGCTCCGCCGCGGCGACGGATTCGGTATTCACGCTCACACGCAATCTGTGCTCCACCTGCCGGGCGCCGTTCATGTCACGAGGGCGTGCGGAAAGCCGCAGCGCGTTGGTCAATGTTTCATCCGGGATCAGTCCGCGTAAAGGCCCTGCTGCGGCACCGGGCCGTCAAGAGAAGTGCACGGGCTGGTGGTTGGCCGTGCACCGCGCCGCACATCGCGCGCGTGGCCGCCGCCTAGCGTCGGAGCCGCCGCCGCGCCGCGGAACGCGCCCCTCCGCTCGGCGTTCGCTGGAGGCGGGGCACCGGGCACGGGGCCCAGGACACAGGACACAGGACAGTGGGCGCCCGGAAGCGAGGAACGATGACCGCGACCGCGCCCGCGCAGGGCCCCCACGCCGGAGCCGCCCAGGCCGGCGAGCGACCGGCCGGCGCGGGCCGCCCGGCCGGTGCGCCGGCGGACCTCGTCTACGTCGTCGACGACGACCAGGAGCTGTGCCTCTCCCTGGCCTGGCTGCTGGAGTCGGTGCACATCCGCACCCGGTGCTTCACCGACGCCGACTCCTTCCTGGCCGCCTTCGACGCCGAACGCCCCGCCTGTCTCGTACTGGACGTACGCATGCCGGGTACCGGCGGCTTCCGCGTCCAGGAGCTGCTGAACTCCCGCGACGCCGTGCTGCCGGTGGTGTTCGTCTCCGCCCACGGCGACATCGCCATGTCGGTCAGGGCGCTGCAACGGGGCGCGGTGGACTTCCTGGAGAAGCCGTACGACCCGCAGCGCATGCTGGACGTCGTACAGGAAGCCCTGCGCACGGCGGGCCGCCGCTACGCCCGACGGGCCGAACGGCAAGCGGTCGAACGGCGGCTCTCGCGGCTGAGCCCGCGCGAACGCGAGATCCTCCGCCGGGTCATCGCCGGGGAGCCCAGCAAGCTGATCGCCCGCGGGCTCGGCATCAGCCTCAAGACGGTGGACGCCCACCGCGCCCGGATCAGGGAGAAGACCTCGGCGGACACCCTCGGCGCCCTCATCGGCGACATGATGCGCTGCGGGCTCGGCCAGTGCGAGGTGTGACGCGCGTGACCGACCTTCCCGCAGCCACCGCCGAGCACGCTGAGGCGCCCGCGTACGAGCCGTCCGGCTCGGCGCCCGCCTCCGCCCCGGCCGCTCCCTCCGCCCCGGCCGCCCCCTCCGGCCAGGCCGCCCCCTCCGGCCAGGCCCCGGACTTCGACCCGGCCGACCTGGCGCGGCTGCTCACCGCGATCGAGCACTGCGTGCTCGTACACGACGCGCGGACCAAGGACATCCTGTGGGCCAACCCGGCCGCCCGCGCGGCCCTCGGCTTCACCCTCGACGAACTGCTCCCGTTGAAGGCCCCCGACATGAGCTCCCGGGCCCGCCCCTACCGGCGCGAGGCCGGCCGGGCGTGGCTCCAGCGCGCGGTCGACGAGGGCGCCAGCGTGACGGAGTGGTGCTACCGGTCGAAAGCGGGCCACGACATCATCAGCGAGGCCCGCGCGGTGCGCGTGGACCTGGCGCGTGGCCCGGTCGTCATGGTGCAGTTCCGCGACATCGCGGAGGAGAAGGCCACACGCCGGGACCTGAGCCGCACGGAAGGCAGGCTCCAGGCGTTCCTGCGCGACCTCGACGAGGGCATCGTCGTCCTCGACGACGAGGGGCGCGCCGTGTTCGCGAGCGAGTCGGCCGGCGGGCTGCTCGGCCGGGACCCGGAGACCCTGCTGGGCACCCCGTTCGCCGCCTTCCTGGCCCCCGACTCCGCGTCCGTGCTCCGTGATCTGCTGGCCGCTTCCCGCAGCGGCGGCGGGCCCGTCGACGCCCGCTGCCGACTGGCGGCGCCCGCCGCGGCGGACGGGTCGGAGCGCTGGTTCGCCGTGCGCTGCCGCTACCTCGACATCGAGCACGACCTGCGCGGACTGCTGCTGCTCTGCCACGACGTCACCGCCGCGGTACGGGCCGAGGAGGAGCACCGGCGCGACGCGCAGTACCTCAACCACCTCGCCCGTTACAACGCCATGGGCGACATGGCCATGGCCATCGCGCACGAGGTCAGCCAGCCCATCGCCGCCGCCCACAACTTCGTGGCAGGCGTACGGAGCCGGCTCGCCGGGGACGCCGAGGGCTCCGCGCTCACCTGGGGGCTGGAGGCGGCCACCCGGCAACTGGACCGCGCGGCCCAGATCCTGCGCAGCCTGCGCGCGTACGTCGTGCGGCTGGAGCAGTCGAAGCAACGCGTCGACCTGAACGACATCGTGGCCGACTGCGCCTGCTTCATCGAGGTACGCGCCCGCGAACACGGCGTGACCCTGCGCTGGGACACCACCGACCGGCCGCTTCCGGTGCACTGCGAGAAGGTCCTGATCGGCCAGGTCGTGATGAACCTGGCCTTCAACGCCGTCGAGGAGATGGCCCGGTGGCCCGTCGAACGGCGCACCGTGGTCATCCGGACGCGGGAGCGGGCGGGCTCCGCCGAAGTCGAGGTCGTCGACGCGGGCAAGGGCCTGTCCGGCGTGCGGGTCGACCGGATCTTCGAGGGGGCGTTCAGCTCGAAGGGCGACGGGCACGGCATCGGGCTCGCCCTGAGCCACCGCATCATCAGCCGGCACGGGGGAGAGATCGAAGCCGCCGACAACGCGCCACGCGGGGCCGTCTTCCGCTTCCGGCTGCCGCTGTGCCGGCGCAGCCCGTGACGACGCGCCTTCTCGAAACCGAGGCCCGCTGAGTGACACTGCGGGACACTGCGGGCCGCCAAAGGGACACCGCGGGCCGCCAAGGGCCACCGCGAGACGGACACCGCGGGACGCCGCGGGAATCCGGAGGACGCCGCGGGAAACCGGGGGACGCTGCCGGAAACCGGGGGAAATCCCCTACACGGCGCGGCCGATTCCCGATTGTCGCGGCGCGTGACGCCCGCATAGCTTGCCGGTGAGGCGACGCACAGAAACAGTCAGGCCGCTGCCGGAGGACTTCTTCATGACGCATATGCTGGACAATTCCGTGAAATCGGCTGCCACGGCCGGGAATCCGGACGAGAAGGCATTCGACCGGGTACTGGAATCGGTGGCGCGGCGGCGCCAGGAATTCGAGGAGAAGCGGCACGTAACCCGGGACATGATCGACGAATTCAAGAAGGCGGGGCTCTACCGGGCGAGCACCCCACGGCGGTTCGGCGGCGAGCCGCTGCCCCCGGCCCGCTTCCTCCGCCGTATCGAGCGGATCTCCGAAGTCGACGCGTCGGCGGGGTGGGTCGCCAGCTTCGGCTCCTCGCTGGTCTACCTCGCCGCGCTGCCCCTGGACACACAGGCGGAGCTGTACGCGCAGGGCCCCGACGTCGCCTTCGCGGCCGGACTGTTCCCCGTCCAGCGGGCCGCGCCGGCGCCCGGCGGGGGACACCAGGTGACCGGGCGCTGGAAGTTCGCCAGCGGCTGCAAGGGCGCGGACGTGCTGGGCGTCGGCGTCACGGCCGGCGAGGACCGGGCCGGGCGGCCGCGCACCGCGCTGCTGCGGCCCGACCAGGTCGAGATCGCCGAGAACTGGAACGTCATCGGCATGCGCGGCACCGGCAGCCACGACCTCGTCGTCGAGGACGTGGTGGTCCCCGACGACTGGACCTTCGTGCGCGGCGGCCCGCCCACCGTCGACGAACCGCTCTTCCGCTACCCGGCCGTCCCCTACGCCGCGCAGGTCCTGGCGGTCGTCGGCCTCGGCGTGGCCCGTGCCGCCCTCGACCAGGTCATCTCCGAGGGCGGGCGGGCGAGTTACACCGGGGGCCCGGTCGCCGCGGACCGCGCCTCGTACCGCATCTCCGTCGGACGGGCCGAGGCGCGCCTGCGCTCGGTACGGGCCTTCTTCTACGAGGTCACCGACGAGGCGTGGCAGACCGTCGAACGCGGCGACGAGGCGACCGCCCATCAGGCGAGCCTGTTGCGGCTGGCCTCCGCCCACGCCGCGCGGGTCTCCTTCGAGGTCGTCCGGGCCGCCTACCAACTCGCGGGCATCCGCGCCATCGCCGACGACAGCACCATGCAGCGCTACCTGCGCGATGCCTCCGTGGTGCCCCAGCACGCCTTCCTCCAAGAGGGCATGTACGACGCCGCCGGCGCCGTCCTCACCGGCGTCCAGCCCTTCCCCGGCTACCTCTGACCCCCACGCGGGCCGGGCCCCTGGCCGTATACCTGGCCGTACGCCTGGGGGAGAGCCCCACCGCGCACAGTGGTGCCGGTTACACCACTGGCACGCGCCCCAGCCGGTTTCCGCGGCCGAGCCGTCCGCCGAATGATGGAGCGATCCACAGGTTCGACAACTCCCGTAACCGAAGGGTCAGTTCATGTTCCGCGCGACCATCGACCGGCGCCGCCCCGCACTCCGGGCCTCGGCGGCCCTCGCCCTGCTGGCGCTGACCGCCGGCGCCGTCACAGCCTGCGACGGCCACGGCTCCGCCGCCCGGCGCCCGCCCTCGGCGCACACCGTCTCGTCCGCGACCGGCCGGGCGGGCGCGGCGGAGTTGCACATGATCGAAAACGCCGGTCACCGGCTGGCCTTCCACGTCACGCCGGGCCGCGGAGCCACCGTCGTGCTGGACGCGGGCGGCGGCGAGGACTCCTCGTACTGGAACGGCATCGTTCCCCGGCTCCACGAGGCCACCGGCGCCACCGTCATCACCTACGACCGGGCCGGACTCGGCAAGAGCGACGCGGTGCCCGGCCCCTGGCGGGTCAAGAGCGCCGTCAGCGACCTCGAAGCGGGGCTCCGGCAGCTCGGCGTCACCGGGAACGTGACCCTGGTGTCCCACTCCCAGGCCGGCGAGATCGCGACCTACTTCGCCAGGAACAACCCGAAGCTGCTCTCGGGCGCCGTGCTCGTCGACGCCAGCCTGCCCCCGCTCTACACGGACGAGGAGATCGCCCGCCTCGTGGCCCTCAACCGGCCGCAGGTCGAGGAGGCGAGGAAGGACCCGGACGAGCCGCGGAACCGCCAGCTCCTCGCCATCGCGGCGAGCTACGTCCCGATGCACCGGGCCTACCACCGCGCCACGTGGCCGGACTCGGTGCCGGCGACCGTCCTCGTCTCGGAGAAGACACCGTTCGACGGGTCGCCCGAGGACGTACGGCGCTGGCTGGACGCCGCAGCCTCGTTCGCCCAGGACGGTCCGGGGCGAAGGCTCGTCACCGCCCGGGGCAGCTCCCACGACATCCCGAAGGACCGCCCCGGCCTCGTACTCAAGGAGGTGGAAAAGATGGTGGCCGCCCACCACTGACCCCCTTGCCCCTTCTTCGGCCGGATCGCCCGGCATCGTCCGGCGGAAGATCAAGGTGGATGATGCCGACGACGGGATCGGGGGGTCTGATGTCGTTACGAGGCCGTGGTCGCGGAGCGGTGGGCGGTGCCGTACTGGGGCTGGCCTTGGGGGTGCTGGCCGCTTGCGACGCGTCGGGTGGAGGCGAGAGCCGCACCACCGGGAGCGGACGACCGGCCGGCGCGGTGTCGAACGTGGCCCCGGTGCCCACGGGACGAGCGGCGGCGACGTGCCGGACCGTATCGCCCGACGAGAACGAGCCGCAGTCGGGCGGCGTGTACGCGGGCCCCTTCTACACCATGGACGCGGGTCTCGGCGGACCCATCAAGTTCTGGGTCGCGGTGGCGGCGGGGGAGTCCGCGCCCCAGGCCCTCCTCCGGGTCGAGGCGATCCCCAAAGGCGGGGGCGAGCCCTCGGAGCCGGCCTTCTACGTACGGACGGACAAGGCGACCCCCGTACCGGAGGACTCCACCGAGGCCGCCAGCGGGCCGACGCTCACCGCGTTCCCCGGCCAGATCTTCCTGCCCGGCAAGGGGCAGACCGTGAAGATCACCGTGACGATCGGCGACCACACGGGCTGCTTCCTCAAGGCCCTTTGAGGGCCCCTCGCCCAGGCGAGGCCCGCTGGGGCTGCCCGGCGCCCTACGTCGGCGACGGGCCGCGGTAGGTGCCGAAGGTCCACAAGTTGCCCTCCGGGTCCCGCACCGTGCACACGTACGCCGCGGCGCCCGACCCGAAGCGGGCCTCGTGCGGCGGTTCGAGAACCTCGCCGCCCGCGTCGACCACCCGCCGGTGCACCGCGTCCACGTCGTCGCTCACCACGTAGACCGCGCTGCTGCCCGCACGCATCCGCCCGTGCACGCTGTCCTTGTGCCGGGTCGAACCGAACACCAGCGCCCCGCCGCCGGGCCAGCGGAGTTCGGCGTGCCCGATCCCGCCGTGCTCGTCCGGCGCTGCGACCACCTCGGCGAAGCCGAGCACGTCGCGCAGGAACCGCAGCGCCGCCCTCGTGTCGTCGTAGTGCAGGACCGGCCATACGGAGGAGGGGGAGGCATCGCGCGACATGCGGCTCATCGTAGGCGGGGCGGGGAGGGGCCGGTCGTAGGGGATCTCTCCGAACGTCGCCGCCCCGCTCCGGCTGTTCAGCCCTCGCCGCCGGTCGGCAGGGTCTTCTCAAGGAGGGTGAACGACTTGGGCGCGCCGCCCGGTTGCGGCTTGCCCGTCTTCCGGCCGACGACCCGGTAGCCGTTGGCGACGTAGTAGGCGTTCAGCCGCGCGTTGCCGGCCAGGCAGTCCAGCCGTACGAGCGTCCGCCCCGCCTCGGCCACGCGGCGTTCCGCGGCTCGCAGCAGCCGGCGGCCGGTACCCGGCTCGGCGCTGCCGTGGTCGACCATCAGCCGGTGCACGTAACCGGCCTCCGGCGGGCGCGGCCCCCAGGCAGCCTCGTCCGACCACCACAGCTCCCACGCCCCGACCGGGCGGTCGCCGGCCTCGGCGATCCAGACCTCGCCGTGCGTCATGACGCGGCGGAAGTGGTCCTCGTCGAGCTCGCCGGGCTGCCACTGGCCGGCGACGCCCTGGGCGAGCATCCAGCGGGCGGCATCGTCGCGCAGGCGCACGAGAGCGGCTACGTCGAAGCCGTCGGCGCGGCGGAGGTGCAGATCGTTCACACGGCGATCCTCGCACAGGCGTTCGCTGGGAGGTCGCGGGCACCGGCGCCCAGCGGGACGCCGCGCTCACGGGGCCGGGCGTCAGGCGCCGGGGGCCGCGCTCACGCGGTCGGCGGCCAGGTGCCGGGGGCCGTGGTCAAGGCGGCGGCGGCCAGGCGGCGGGGGCCGCGGTCAGTTCCTCGTGCCCGGTGGAGACGTGCCGCCCAGCCCCCGAACGCGGTCCACAGCCACGGGCCCCGAGGGCGCCCTCACCAGCCCCCTCGCCCTCGCCTCCCTGGCGGCCCTGCGCTTCGACACCGCCGTCGTCGGCTGCTGCGGCCTGACCGCCGCCGACGGCCTGACCGCCTACGACCTCGACGACGCCGCGGTGAAGCAGGCGAGCATCGCCGCGGCCCGACGCGCCATCGCCGCCACGGACGGCGGAAAACTCGGCCGCACCGCCTACGCCCGCGTCGGCCCCTCCACCCTCCTGCACACCCTCGTCACCGACACCACCGCGCCCGCCGACGAGACCACGGCGCTCGAAGCCGCGGGCACCCGCGTCAGCCGCGTCTGAGGAGCCGCGGGCGACCGGCGGGCGAACCAGGCCGCCGAACCGTCAATCGCCGCGCATGAAGCGGTACATGCCGACGGAACCGTGCTCGGCGACGTCGGCGAAACCGAACTTCTCGTAGAGGAACCGCGCCGGGCCGTCCGCGATCAGCGAGACGTACGCGGTGGCGGGCGCCCGGCGCTCCAGCTCGTCGGTGAGCGCGGCCATGACGCGCCGGCCGAGACCGCGCCCCTGGTGCGCCGGGTGTACGCAGATGTCGACGATCTGGAACGCGGTACCGCCGTCGCCGACGATCCGCCCCATCCCGATGGGCTCGCCCTCGTGGTGCAGGACCACGCCGTGCCAGGTGCCGGCCAGTGCCAGGGCGACCGCCTCGGGGTCGCGGTCCGAGAGCCCGGCGTCGGTGCGCAGACGGCGGAAGGTCTCGACGGAGGGCACGCCTTCGCGCAGTTCGTACGGGTCGTTCATGTGGTTCACGTGCCTCATGGTAAGCGGGCCCGAACGGCCACCATCCGGACCTATTCGTTTTCCGCGACGTTAGCGACCGCACGCATCGGGAACCCGTCTTGTGCTGAACGGACGGAGACGTTCCGCGGTCCGCGCCGACCTGCGACGGAACTGTCCGCAGACGGAGAAAACGCAGAAGACGCAGAAGACGGCGGGTGCCGGTCGGACGAGGACGTGGTGATGGACGACGCGGGTCGCGACAGCGGAAGGCGCCGGGGAGCCGGCGGCCCGGCAGGACTGGACGTCAGAGCCCTGGAACGGGCGCTGCGCGCGCGGGTGCGCGGCGAGGTGCGCTTCGACGCCGGGAGCCGCGGGGCGTACGCGACCGACGCCTCCAACTACCGGCAGGTCCCGATCGGCGTGGTCGTCCCCCGCGACGTGGAGGCGGGCGTGGCGGCGGTGGCCGTGTGCGCCGAGTACGGCGCCCCGCTGCTGTCCCGCGGCGGCGGCACCAGCCTCGGCGGCCAGTGCACCAACGAGGCCGTCGTCATCGACTGGACGAAGTACTGCGACAAGGTCGTCTCGGTCGACGCCACGCGGCGCACCTGCGTGGTCGAGCCGGGCATCGTCCTGGACGAACTCAACCGGCGGCTCGCCGTCCACGGCCTGAAGTTCGGCCCCAAACCCTCCACGCACAGCCACTGCTCGCTGGGCGGGATGATCGGCAACAACTCGTGCGGCGCCTCGGCCCAGGCGTACGGCAAGACCGCCGACAACGTGCGGCGGCTGGAGATCCTGACCTACGACGGGGCCCGCTTCTGGGTGGGGCCGACATCGGCGGAGGCGTACGAGGAGGCGCTGGCCGCCGGGGGCCGCCGCGCGGAGATCCACCGCGGCCTGCGGGAGATCGTCGACCGCTACCTCCCGGACATCCGCACCGGCTACCCGCGCCTGCCGCGCCGGGTCTCCGGGTACAACCTCGACGCGCTGCTCCCCGAGCACGGCTTCGACCTCGCCCGCGCCCTCGTCGGCAGCGAAGGGACCCTGGTCACCGTGGTACGGGCGGAACTCGACCTGGTGCCGGTGCCGCCCGCCGACGCCATCGTGGTCCTCGGCTACCCGGACATCTGCGCCGCGGCCGACGACGTGCCGCGCCTCCTGGAGCACAGCGAGCCGACCCAACTGGAGGCCCTCGACGGGCGGATGGCGCAACTGATGCGCGAGGAGGGCGCGTACCTCGACTCCCTCGACGCGTTCCCGCGGGGCGAGAGCTGGCTGCTCCTCCAGTTCAGCGGCGCGGACCAGCAGGACGTCGACGAGCAGGGGCGCGCCCTGCTGCGCGCCCTGGGCAGGGCCGAGGACGACCCGACCGTCGCCTTCTCGGACGACACCGGGCGCGAGCAGCGCATGCTCAAGGCGCGCGAAGCCGGCCTCGGCGTCACCGCCCGGCCGCCCGACGACCGGGAGACGTGGGAGGGCTGGGAGGACTCGGCCGTGCCCCCGGAACGTCTCGGGGACTACCTGCGGGACCTCAAGAAACTGTTCGCGGAGTTCGACTACGACCACCCCGCGCTCTACGGGCACTTCGGCCAGGGGTGCGTGCACACCCGCATCCCCTTCGACCTCAAGAGCGCCGACGGGGTGGCCCGCTTCCGCGCGTTCCTCTCCCGCGCCGCCGACCTCGTGTGCTCCTACGGCGGCTCGCTCTCCGGCGAGCACGGCGACGGTCAGGCCCGCGGCGAACTCTTGCCGAAGATGTTCGGCGAGCGGCTGGTCGCCGCCTTCGGCGAACTCAAAGCGCTCTTCGACCCGGGCGACCGCATGAACCCGGGCAAGGTGACCAGCCCCTACCGCGTCGACGACAACCTCCGCCTCGGGCCGCGGTGGCAGCCCGGCGGCATAGGGGAGACGCGGTTCGGCTACCCCGACGACGACCGCTCCTTCACCGGCGCCGTGATGCGCTGCGTCGGCGTCGGCAACTGCCGCTCCCGCACCGGCGGCGTGATGTGCCCCTCCTACCGGGCCACCGGCGAGGAGGAGCACTCCACCCGCGGCCGGGCCCGGCTGCTGTTCGAGATGGTCAGCGGCCACCCGGACTCCCCGGTCACCGACGGCTGGCGCTCGACCGAGGTCCGCGACGCCCTGGACCTGTGCCTGGCGTGCAAGGGGTGCAAGTCCGACTGCCCGGTCGGCGTCGACATGGCCACGTACAAGGCGGAGTTCCTCGCCCACCACTACGCGGGCCGGCCGCGGCCCGCCGCCCACTACGCCCTGGGCTGGCTGCCGCTGTGGGCGCGGCTCTCCCGCCTCGCGCCCCGCGCGGTCAACGCATGCCTCGCCGCCCCCGGACTCGCCCGGCTCGGCAAGCGGGCGGCCGGAGTGGCGGCCGAGCGCCCCGCGCCGCCCTTCGCCCACGAGTCGTTCGTCCAGTGGTGGGAGCGGCGCGGCGGCGCCGAGCCCGACCCCGGGGACGAGCGGGCCGTGGTGCTGTGGCCAGACACCTTCAGCACGTACTTCCACCCGGGCATCGCCATCTCGGCCGTACGGGTGCTGGAGGACGCCGGGTTCCGCGTCGCGGTGCCGACACGGCCCGTGTGCTGCGCCCTGACTTGGATCTCCACCGGGCAACTGAACGTCGCGAAGCGCGTGCTCCACCGCACCCTCGACGTGCTGCGGCCGTGGATCGACGCCGGTACGCCCGTCATCGGCCTGGAACCCTCCTGCACGGCCGTCTTCCGCGCCGACGCCCCGGAACTGCTCCCCGACGACGAGGACGTGCAGCGGCTGTCCCGGCGGTTCCGCACCTTCGCGGAACAGCTCGCGGGCCACGCGCCGGAGGGCTGGCGACCGCCCGTACTCGACCGGCGGGCCACGACGCAGACCCACTGTCACCAGCACGCCGTCCTCAAGGACGACCCCGACCGCGAACTGATGCGCCGGGCCGGCATCGACGCGCGCGTCCTGGACGAGGGGTGCTGCGGCCTGGCCGGCAACTTCGGCTTCGAACGCGGCCACCACGACCTGTCGATGGACATCGCCGAACAGGGCTTCCTCCCGGCCGTACGCGACACCGCCCCCGACGCGCTCGTCCTCGCGGACGGCTTCAGTTGCCGCACCCAGATCGAACACGCCGGCACCGGCCGCCGCGCGATGCACCTCGCCGAGGCCCTGGCACTCGGCCTCGACGGCCGCGCCGGGCCGGCCGACCGCCCCGAAACGCGGACCGACAACCCCGAGTCTCGCGCCGACCACGCCGAATCGCCTGCCGCCCACCCCGAAACGCTCATCGAGCGCCCCACCGTGCCGCCCCGCGACGCCCGTCTCGCCACCGCCGCCGCGTCCCTCGCCGTCCTGGCCTCCGGGGCCGCGGCCCTGCGGACGCTGCGCCGACGCGGCGGATGAGTCCGGGCCGCGAATGAGTCCGCGCGCCGCCGCTCCGCGATCCGCCGTACGAAACCCCGACCCCGCGCCCCGTACGAAACCCCGGCCCCGCATCCCGTACGACCCGCCCCACCCCGCACCGAAAGGAAACACCATGTCGACCAAGGTCTCCGACCACCTCCTGCAGCGGCTGCGCGAGTGGGAGGTCGAGCACGTCTTCGCGTACCCGGGCGACGGCATCAACGAGTTGCTGGCCGCCTGGGAGCGCGCCGACAACACCCCCCGGTTCGTCCAGGCCCGGCACGAGGAGATGGCCGCGTTCGAAGCGGTCGGCTACGCGAAGTTCTCCGGCAAGGCCGGGGTGTGCGCGGCGACGTCCGGACCCGGCGCGATCCACCTGCTCAACGGCCTCTACGACGCGAAGCTCGACCACGTCCCGGTCGTGGCGATCGTCGGCCAGACCAACCGCAGCGCGATGGGCGGCTCCTATCAGCAGGAAGTCGACCTCATGAGCCTCTACAAGGACGTGGCGTCGGACTTCTGCGAGATGGTGACCGTACCCGAGCAGCTTCCCAACGTCCTCGACCGGGCGATGCGCACCGCGCTGTCCAGGCGGACCGTCACCGCGCTGATCATCCCCGCCGACGTGCAGGAGCTGGACTACTCGCCGCCCAAGCACGCCTTCAAGATGGTGCCCTCCAGCCTCGGCATCGCCCAGTACGCGCCGGTCCCCGCCCAGGAGGAGGTCGCCCGCGCCGCGGAAGTGCTCAACGCGGGCGAGAAGGTGGCCATCCTCATCGGCCAGGGCGCGCGCGGCGCCCGCGAAGAGGTCGAGGCCGTCGCCGACGCCCTCGGGGCCGGCGTGGCCAAGGCGCTGCTCGGCAAGGACGCCCTCTCCGACGAGCTGCCGTACGTCACCGGGGCCATCGGCCTGCTGGGCACCCGGCCCTCCTACGAGCTGATGCAGGGCTGCGACACCCTGCTCGTCATCGGCTCCAGCTTCCCCTACACGCAGTTCATGCCCGAACTCGACCAGGCGCGGGCCGTGCAGATCGACATCGACCCGCACATGATCGGGCTCCGCTACCCCTTCGAGGTCAACCTCGTGGGCGATGCCGGGGCCACCCTCCGGGCCCTCCTCCCGCAACTGAAGCGGAAGAAGCACGGGGCGTGGCGCAAGAAGATCGAGAAGGACAGCGCCCGCTGGTGGCAGGTGATGGAGCGGCGGGCGGCCGTGGACGCCGACCCGCTCAACCCCGAGTACGTCGTGCACGCCCTCGACGCGCTGCTGCCCGACGATGTCATCCTCGCCGCCGACTCCGGCTCGGCCGCCAACTGGTACGCCCGCCACCTGCGCCTGCGCGGCGCCATGCGCGGATCGCTGTCCGGCACGCTCGCCACCATGGGGCCGGGCGTCCCCTACGTCATCGGCGCCAAGTTCGCCCATCCCGAACGCCCCGCCGTGGCGATCGTCGGCGACGGCGCGATGCAGATGAACGGCATGGCCGAACTCATCACCGCCGCGAAGTACCGCAAGGACTGGCAGGACCCGCGGCTCGTCTTCGCGGTCCTCAACAACCAGGACCTCAACCAGGTCACCTGGGAGATGCGCGCCATGTCGGGCGCCCCGGAGTTCCGGGTCTCGCAGTCCATCCCGGACGTCCCGTACGCGGACTTCGCCCGCTCGATCGGGCTCGGCGGCGTACGGGTGGAGAAGACCGACGACGTGATCCCGGCCTGGCGCGAGGCGCTGGGGGCCGACCGGCCCTTCGTCATCGACTTCCGCACCGACCCCGACGTGCCGCCGATCCCCCCGCACGCCGACCTCGACCAGATCGAGGCCGCCGCCACCGCCCTCCTCAAGGGCGACCCCGACGCCGCCGGCGTGGTCCGGCAGGGGTTCAAGGCGAAGGTCCAGGAAATGCTCCCCGGCCACCGGCGGCGCGACGGGAAGGAAGGCGGCTGACCGTGCCCGCCGCCCGGCCGGCGGCGGCCGGCGAGCCGAGCGTGGACGAGATCACCTGCGCGGTCTACTCGGCGCCCACCGACGCGCCCGAAGGCGACGCCACCCTGACCTGGGACGCCACCACCCTCGTCCTCGTGCGGGCCCGCTCCGGCACCGTCACCGGGCTCGGCTACACCTACGGCGCGCCGGCCACCGCCCACGTCATCGGCGACCGCCTCGCCGGCGTGGTCACCGGCCGGTGCGCCTGGGACATCCCGGCCGCGCACGAGGCGATGAACCGGGCCGTACGCAACGAGGGGCGGCCGGGCCTCGTCGCCGGGGCGATCTCGGCGGTCGACATCGCCCTGTGGGACCTCAAGGCACGCCTCCTCGACCTCCCGCTGACCCGGCTCCTCGGCGCGGTCCGCCACGAGGTGCCCGTGTACGGCAGCGGCGGCTTCACCACGTACGGCGCCGAGCGGCAGGACGCGCAGCTCCGCGAGTGGGTGCACGGGCTGGGCATGCCCCGCGTCAAGATCAAGATCGGGGAGTCCTGGGGGACGCGCGAGCGCCGGGACCGGGAGCGCGTCGCCCAGGCGCGCCGCGGCATCGGCGCCGAGGCGGAGCTGTACGTCGACGCCAACGGCGGCTACACCCGCAAGCAGGCCGTCCGCCTCGGGCCGTTCCTCGCCGACCACGGCGTCACCTGGTTCGAGGAGCCCGTCTCCTCCGACGACTTGACGGGGCTGGCACGGGTACGGGCCGCCGTACCGGCCGATGTCACCGCCGGCGAATACGGCTACCACCTGCCCTACTTCGAGCACATGATCGCCGCCGGGGCCGTCGACTGCCTCCAGGCCGACGCCACCCGCTGCGGCGGCATCACCGCCTGGCTCCGCGTCGCCGCCCTCGCCGAGGCGTCCGGGCTCCAGATCTCCGGCCACTGCGCACCGCACGTCCACGCGCACGCCGCGGCCGCCGTCCCCAACCTCCGCCACCTGGAGTGGTTCCACGACCACGCCCGCGTCGAACACCTGCTGTTCGACGGGGCACTGGACCCCTCCGGCGGCACCATCCGCCCCGGAGCCGACGCCGCCCCGGGCCACGGACTGACCCTGCGCCCGGACAGCGAGGCGGCGCTGCGACACCGGGCGGTGACGAGCGGCGGGCCGCGGTGAACGGCTCCCTGCCGCCCCCGACGCGCCGGCCTCCCCGGCCTCCCCGGCCGCCCAGGGCGTCGATTTCTCGCGGCCCCTTGGGGAGCCGGTGGGCCGGGCGGCGGACGCCGGACGGCGGCGCGGCGCGGTTGCGGCCGCCGCCCGCAGCCGCGTGTGAGGCTGAGGGACAGGCGGCCGACGGGAGGAGGGACCACGGTGCGCATCGTGGCGGCCGTCGCCGAACTGGCGGGCTGGTGGGCGGCGCTGATGGCCCTCTGGCTCGTCCTGATCAGCAGCGTGGACACCCTGGAGGCCCTGGTCGGCGCGGCCGCCGCGCTCCTCGCCGCCTGCGCGGCCCGCGGCGCACGGCGGGCGGCACGTGGGCGGGACGCCGGATGAGGCGGGGGCGCGGAGTCCGGTGGCCCCGCCGGCCACGGCGGTTGCCCGTCTCCCGCGCCGCCGCGCTCCCGACCGCGGACGGCGAGCCATGAACGGCTGGCTCGCCGCGGCCACCGCGCTCCTGGTGTGCGGGGTCGGTCCGGCCGCGTACGGCGTGGTCACCGGGCCCGTCCACCGGCGCATCGCGGCCCAGAACCTCACGACCACCCTGGTCAGCCTGGTCCTCCTGCTGCTCGCCCAGGGCTACGCGCGCCCCGCGTACGTGGACACCGCCCTCCTCCTCGCGGTCCTCGGCCCCGCCGGCACGCTGGTCTACGTCCGGCTGCTCGCCCCCGACGTCGCCGAACGGCCGCCGCGGCCCCGCCGGCTGCGCGCGCTGACCCTGACCAACTACGTCGCCGTGGCCGCGGTGACGCTGCCGCTCTGCGCCGCCGCCGGACCCGGCCGCTCCCTGGCGAAGCTCCTGGTCATCGCCGTCCTACTGGGTCTCGGCAGCCATGTGACGGCCCGTGCGATGACGGCGGGCCCGGGCGGGCCGGCTGATGACGAGACGTCACCTGACGGGCCGGCCCCGGACGGGCCAGTTACGGGCGGGCGGGTTACGGGCGGGGCGTCCACGGACGGGCCGGTCACCGGCGCACCGGCCGATGACGGGCGGACACCCGGTGGCCCAGTCACGGACGGGCCCGTTGATGACCGACGGGCACCCGGCGATCCAGTCACGGACGGGCCCACTTATGACGGACAGCCCCCCGGTGCCCCCCTCACGAACGGGCCGGCCGCCGGCGGGCCAGGAGCGGGCCGATGACCGATCTGCCGCTGCTCGCCGGTCTCGCCCTCGTCGTCGCCGCCGCGACCGCGACGGTGCTGGTCCGCGACCCCGGCCGGCAGGCGTTCCCGCTGGCCCTGCTCGGGCTGGCGCTCGGCGTCCTCTTCCTCCTGCTCCAGGCCCCCGACGTGGCCCTGTCCCAGCTCGCGGTCGGCTGCGCCCTCACCCCGCTCATGGTCCTGCTGACCGTACGCAAGGCGCGGCGCCGAGCGCGCCCACGAGGCCGCGCCGACGCGGCGCCCGCGAGGCTCCGGCACGAGGAGGAGGACCGGGAATGAGCCGCGGACTACGGCGCTGGGTCCTGGCTCTCGGACTCCTCGGGACGGCCGTGCTCCTCGTCCTGGCCGCTCGCGGCCTGCCCGCGTTCGGCGGCTCGGCGCACCCCTACGGCGAGCGGGCGGTGCACGCCGCGCTCGACCGGCACACCGCCAACACCGTCGCCGCGGTCACCTTCGACCAGCGCTCCTTCGACACCCTGGGGGAGGAGTCGATCCTCTTCGGCGCCGTCCTCGGGACCGTCGTGCTGCTCCGCCAGACCCGCGACGAGAACCGGCTGCCGCCCCAGCCGGCGCGCGTCTCACCGCCCGTACGCCGCTACGCGCTGCTGGCGCTCCCCGTGACCCTCCTCGTCGGGCTGTATATCGTCGCGCACGGCCAGCTCAGCCCCGGCGGCGGCTTCCAGGGCGGCATCGTCGTCGCCACCGCGCTCCATCTCCTCTACATCGCCGTCGACTACCGCGCCCTGGAACGGATTCGCCCGATCGGGCTGTACGAGGCGGCCGACGCGGCGGGCGAGGCCGCGTACGTGCTCCTCGGCGCCGCCGGGCTGCTCGCGGGCACCGCCTTCCTCGCCAACGTCCTTCCGTACGGCACCCTCAACACCCTGGCCTCCGGCGGCACCGTGCCGCTGTTCAACGCCGCCATCGGGGTGGAGGTGGCCTGCGGTGTGGTCGTCCTGCTGGCCCGCTTCCTCGACCAGGCCGTGGAGATCGTGTCCACCGATGCCGATGCCGATGCCGATCCCGATGCCGACGCCGATAGCGACACCGACGCCGACGCCCGCTCCCACGACGCCGCCGGCGAGGAGGCCGACACATGACCGTTCTGCCCTACCTCGTCGCGGCATGGCTCTTCCTGATCGGCTGCTACGGGCTGGCCACCAGCCGCGACCTCATCCACGCCGTCGGCTGCCTCGCCGTCTGCCAGTCCTCGACCTATGTGCTGCTGCTGGCCGTCGGCTACCGCGACGGCGGCACCGCCCCCGTCTTCTCCGACATCGCCCCCGGCTCCCGGCCGGTGGTCGACCCCGTCGTGCAGGCCATGGTCCTCACCGATGTCGTCATCGGCGCCACGGTCACCGCGCTGCTGCTCGCCCTCGTCGTACAGATCGCCAAGCGGCACGGCACGGTGGACCCCGACGAACTGTCGGAGCTGCGCGGGTGACCGCCGGGACGCTGCTGCCGCTGATCGTGGCGGCGCCGCTGTTCGGCGCGGCGCTGCTCGTCGGCGCCGGGCGGCGGCTGCCCCGGTACGCGGCCGAGTCGCTGGGCTTCCTGTGCGCGGCGGCCGGGGCGGTCTCGGCGGTGGGCGCGCTCGGCCTGACGGGGCACCGGCCGGCCGTGGAATGGCTGGGCGGCTGGCGCCCGCACGGCGGCCCCGGCGTCGGCATCGTCCTGGTCGGCGACCGCGCGGGGCTCGGCCTCGCCGCGCTGATCTCGTTCCTGGTCCTGGCCTCCCTCGCCTATGCCTGGCGGTACTTCGACGAGCCGCCGCGCGGGCACGCGGGCTCGTTCCCGGCGCTGGTCCTGCTCTTCCAGGCGGGCATGTGCGGCTTCGTGCTCACCGGCGACCTCTTCAACGCCTTCGTCTTCTTCGAGCTGATGGGCGTGGTGGCGTACGCGCTGACCGGCTACCGGGTGGAGGAGGCCCGCGCGGTCCAGGGCGGCCTGGTCTTCGGCGTCGTCAACTCGCTCGGCGGGTACGCCACGCTGCTGGGCATCGGCCTGCTCTACGCCCGGACCGGGGAACTCGGCTTCGCGCGGATCGGCGAACGGCTCGACGCCCACCCCGGCGGCCCGGACGCCCTGGTGACGGCGGCGTTCGTGCTCATCGTCAGCGGACTGCTGGTCAAGGCGGCCGCGGTGCCGTTCCACTTCTGGCTGGCCGACGCCCACGCGGTGGCCCCCACCCCCGTATGCATGCTGATGTCGTCCGTCATGGTCGAACTCGGCCTGTACGGCACCGCCCGCGTCTACTGGACCGTCTTCGCCGGCCCCGGCGGCGTACCCGCTCCCGACGCGCACCGCGCGCTGCTGGTGCTGGGGGTCGCGACGGCCCTGCTCGGCGCCGTGATGTGTCTCCTGCAACGCCACCTGAAACGGCTGCTCGCCTACTCGACCGTCGCGCACGCCGGGCTCTTCCTCGTCGGCCTCGCGACGCTCTCCCCGGAGGCGGCCGGCGGCCTCGCCCTCTACGTGCCCGCGCACGCGGGGGCGAAGGCGGCCCTGTTCGCGTGCGCCGGCATCCTCCTGGACCGCTACGGCTGCGTCGACGTCCACCGGCTGCACGGCCGGGGGAGGGAACTCCCCTTCGTGGGCGCGCTGTTCGCGGTCGGCGGCCTCGCGATCGCCGGGCTGCCGCCGTTCGGGACGGCGACGGGCAAGGGGGCGATCGAAGAGGTGGCGGGCGGCGGGGCGACCGCCTTGTTCGTGTTCGTCTCCGCGGCCACCGGGGGAGCGGTCCTCCGGTCGGCGGGCCGCATCTTCCTCGGCCTCGGCCCTCCGCCGGAGCGCTCCTCGGACGGGTCGGCCGAGGAGACCGTGGGGGAGGAGGAGGCGCCGGAGACCCGCTGCCGTCTCACCCGCATCCCGCTGACCATGCTGGCGGTGCCCGCCGTACTCCTCGCCGGAGCCCTGGCGGCCGGCGTGCTCCCCGGCCTCGCGACGGCGGCGGGGCAGGCGGGCGCCGCCCTCACCGACCACGCCGGGTACGCCGCGTCGGTCCTGCACGACAGCGCCACCGCCGTCGCCGCGACCGCCCCGCACCCGACCGGCGCCGGTACGGCCTGGGCGCTGCTCTCCACCGCCCTGGCCCTGGCCTGCGTCCCGGCGGGCGCGTGGTCGCGGCGTCTGGCCTCGGCCCGCTGGGCCCGGTCCCTGCGCCGCCTGCACTCCGGCCATGTCGGCGACTACGTCGCGTGGTTCCTCGCCGGGGTGACCCTGCTGGCGGCGCTGATGGCGTGAGGGCTCCCCGGTGGCGTACGTACGCTCGTACCGGGACCGGCCTCACCCCGCCGCCCGCGGCCGTTCGCGTACGACCTGCTCGGCGGGCTTGTCGGTGCGCAGGCCGAGGAAGCGGGGGTGGCGCAGCTTGCCGTCCCCGGTCCACTCGGTGAAGGCGACCTCGGCGACGAGTTCGGGCCGTACCCAGTGCGCGCCGCGCTCACGGACCGCGCCGCCGGCGAACGGCTGCCGCTCGCGCTCCAGCGCGTCCATCCGCGCGCGCAGCTCGGTCAGGGTGCGGCGGTCGTACCCGGTGCCGACCTTGCCCGCGTAGCAGAGCCGGTCCCCCTGGTAATAGCCGACGAGCAGGGCCCCGAAGCCGACGCGGCTGCCCGCCGGTTCGGTGAAGCCGCCGATGACCAGCTCCTGCCCCTGGCCGCACTTGAACTTCAGCCAGTCCCTCGACCGCCTCGGCACGTACCGGCCGTCGGCCCGCTTGGCGATCAGCCCCTCCCAGCCCCACCCGCACGCCTGCCGCAGATACGCCTCGCCGCCGGCGTTGCGGTGGTTGGTGAACCGCAGCGGCGCGCGGAAGGACAGCGCTTCGCGCAGCAGCGCCTTGCGGGTGCGCAGCGGCAGGGCGGTGAGGTCGTGGCCGTCCAGGTGCAGCAGGTCGAAGACGTAGTAGACGACGGCGACCGGACTGCGCCGGGCCCGCGCGGCGTCATGGATGCCCATGCGCTGCTGCAACCGGGCGAAGCTGGTGCGGGTACCGCTGAAGGCGACCATCTCGCCGTCGACCACGAAGTCCTCGCGCTCCTGGGCGGCGAGGGCGTCGGCCACCTCGGGGTACGTATCGGTGAGGTCCTCCCCGCTGCGCGAGGTCAGCCGGGCCTCGGCACCCTTACGGAACCCCAGGCACCGCTCGCCGTCCAGCTTGCGTTCGAAGAGCCAGTCGGGGTCGGAGAAGTAGTCCTCGGTGAGCGTCGCGAGCATGGGCCGTACGGTGCGGGGCTGAGCGGCGGCGCGCAGGGCCGTGCGCTCGTCCTCGGACAGCCCGTTCCGCCAACCGGCCCCCGGCGATGCGGCGCCTTTATCGGTCATCTCTCCTGTGTACGGCCGTCCCGCCCGCCCCGCGACCGGGCGGGGGAGCGTGGACGGCGGGTTGGGATGTGTCGTCGCCGCCGGTCGGGTTACCCCTTAGGGGTACACAATTCGGGCGGAGCGGCAGGCTCGTCCGGGGCAGGAGGACGCTCATGCAGGCAATCTGGCACGCCCTGTCGATCACGGGGTCCATGGCGTGGGAGATCGCCTGGGCCCTGATCCTGGGCTTCACCCTCTCGGCCGTGGTCCAGGCCGTGGTCCGCAAGTCCACCGTCGTCTCCCTGCTGGGCGACGACCGCCCCCGCACCCTCGCCACCGCGACCGGCCTCGGCATCGCCTCCTCGTCCTGCTCGTACGCGGCAGTGGCGCTGGCCCGCTCCCTCTTCCGCAAGGGCGCGGACTTCACCGCCGCGATGGCCTTCGAGATCGCCTCCACCAACCTCGTCGTCGAACTCGGCGTGATCCTGGCCCTGCTCATGGGCTGGCAGTTCACCGCCGCCGAGTTCGCCGGCGGCGCGCTGATGATCGCCGCGCTGGCGGTGCTGTTCCGCCTACTGCTCCCCGACGCGCTGCTGCGCGGAGCGCGCGAACAGGCGGAACGCGGCGTGGCCGGCTCCATGGAGGGCCACGCCGCGATGGACATGTCCGTCAGGCGCGAGGGCTCCTTCGTCCGCAGGCTGGCCTCCCGCGAAGGCTTCACCTCCGTCTCCCACGTCTTCGTCATGGAATGGGCGGCGATCCTGCGCGACCTCGTCATCGGTCTGCTCATCGCCGGCGCGATCTCCGCGTGGGTCCCCGACTCCTTCTGGCGCGCCTTCTTCTTCGACGGCCACCCGCTGGCCGCCAAGGTGTGGGGGCCGCTGATCGGGCCCCTGGTGGCGATCGCCTCGTTCGTCTGCTCGGTGGGCAACGTGCCGCTGGCCGTCGTGCTGTGGAAGGGCGGCATCAGCTTCGGCGGCGTCGTGGCGTTCCTCTTCGCCGACCTGCTGATCCTGCCGATCCTGAACATCTACCGGAAGTACTACGGCGCCCGCATGGCGCTCTTCCTCCTTGGCACCTTCTACGCGGCCATGGTCCTGGCCGGATACGTCGTCGAGTTCGTCTTCGGCCCCCTCGGCCTCGTACCCGACCGGGCCCACGCCTCCGTCCCGGACAACGGCGTGAGCTGGAACTACACCACCTGGCTCAACATCGCCCTCCTGCTGCTGGCGGCCGCCCTGGTCGTGCGGTTCCTGCGCACCGGCGGGAAGGACATGCTCGGCATGATGGGCGGGGCGCCTGATTCCGACTCCGACTCCGACTCTGACTCCGACTCCGGTGACGGTCGCGGGCACGGCCACGGTCACGCCGGGCATGCCGGGCATGCCGGTCGCGAGGGCCGCGACGGCCGGGGGGAGGCCCGGCGCTGAGCGGGGGCGCGGAGGCGGGCGCGAGCCGGGGGCGGCGTCGTCCTCGCGGGCGCGCGTCGTGGGCTCGCGTCGTGGGCGCGCGGTCGGCGCGCTGCGGTCGCGCTCGATCGCGATGACAATGGAGCCGAGGCGTCCGGGGCCGCTGAGAACCGTCGGGCGTCCGGGCCGAGCCGGGGCGAACCGGAGCGATCGCGGGTCGCGCCCGAGCCCTGACGCTTTGCCGTTCGACGGAGTTATACGGAAGTCAACCCGGGCACCCGTGCCCCGGTGCCGAGGCCCGGCCGCGCGGGCGGAGGCCACCGGTCGCCGAGCGGCGGGCCGGTCAGGCCCGGGGAGGACCGATCCGGCCCCGGGAGGTCCGGTCAGGCCCGGAGCGGCCCGGTCGGGGCCGGCTGGAAAGAGAAACGCATCGCTTTCAAGGAGGCACACATCATGCCCGTGGCACGCGACATCATGACCCCTTCGGCCGAATGCGTCGGAGCGGAGGACAACATCCTGACCGCCGCCCGCAAACTCACCGACCTCGGCGTCGGCGCCCTGCCGATCTGCGGCACGGACAACCGGCTCAAGGGCGTGCTCACCGACCGCGACATCGTGGTGAAGGTGCTGGGGAAGGGCAAGGACCCGGAGAAGACCGTGGCCGGCGACCTCGCACAGGGCGAAGCCGTCACCATCGGCGCCGACGACGACGCGGACGAGATCTTCGCGACCATGGCGCAGCACCAGGTCCGGCGGCTCCCCGTCATCGACGGGCACACCCTCGTCGGCATGATCGCGCTGGCGGACGTCGCCCGCGCCCTCCCCGACCCGCAGACCGGCGACCTGCTCGAAGCCCTCAGCAGCAACTGACGGGACCTGCCCGGCCGCCGCCCGGCGGGGCGGGGCCGGACGCCGGTACGTTCCGGGCGCACGCGGCCGCCGTACGGACCGGAGGACCCGCTGCCGGGCGGCAGCCGGACAGGAGCCGGACAGAAGCCGGGCGGAAGCCGGACAGAAGTCGGACGGAAGCCGGGCGGCAGCCGGGCGGAGCGCCGTCGATGCGGCCCCGGCTCGGTGTGACGTCCGCGGCGGTGACCGGCCCCGTCCCACCCATGACCGACCTGAGGGGCAGACAGCCATGAAGGAGACCGTCGTCATCACCGGAGCCAGCGCCGGAGTGGGCCGGGCCACCGCTCTCGCCTTCGCGGCGCGCGGCGCGAACGTCGCGCTGGTCGCCCGCGGCCGGACCGGCCTGGAGGCGGCGGCCCGCGAGGTGGAGGCGGCGGGCGGACGCGCGCTGGTCCTCCCCGCGGACGTCGCCGACCACCGGCAGGTGGAAGCGGCGGCCATCGCCGCGGTGGAGGCGTTCGGCGGCATCGACGTCTGGGTCAACGTGGCCTTCACGTCCGTCTTCGCGCCGTTCACGGACATCGCGGCCGAGGAGTTCGAGCGGGTCACCCGAGTGGCCTATCTCGGCTTTGTGAACGGGACCCGGGCCGCGCTCGCCCGGATGCTGCCCCGCGACCACGGCACCATCGTCCAGGTGGGGTCCGCGCTCGGCGTACGCTCCATCCCGCTCCAGTCCGCCTACTGCGGCGCCAAGCACGCGATCAACGGCTTCACCTCGTCCGTACGCGTCGAACTCATGCACCGCGGCAGCAGCGTCCGCATCCCCGTCGTCCAACTGCCGGCCGTGAACACCCCGCAGTTCTCGTGGGTGCTGTCCCGGCTGCCCAGGCGTCCGCAGCCCGTGCCGCCGATCTACCAGCCCGAAGTCGCCGCCCGGGCGGTCCTCTACGCCGCCGACCACCCCGGACGCAAGCAGTACTACGTGGGCGCCAGCACGGTCGCCACGATCATGGCCGAAAAGCTCGCACCGGGGCTGCTCGACCGCTACTTGGCCCGCACCGGCTACGACTCCCAGCAGACCGACGAACCAGAGGACCCGCACCGCGACCACAACCTCTGGCAGCCGCTCGACGGAACGGCCGGCCACGACCACGGCGCACACGGCTCCTTCGACGAGAACGCCCACCCCCGCTCCCGCCAGCTCTGGCTCTCCCACCACCCCCTTTCGTTCGCCGCGCTGACCACGAGCGCCCTGCTCGGCGCCGCCGCGCTGCGTGCCCGGCGCCGCGGCGGCTCGCGAGGCCCGCGGCGGTGACGGTCGGGCGGCTCGTACGACGGACGAGTGCCGCACCGGCCCCCGCGAGAGACTGTCCGGGCTGGTCAGGCAGGTGTCCGGGGCGGCCGCCGGACAGCGGGGGCGTGGCGGAATTCGGCCTTGTGTCTTGTATCGATCGGCGAGCACGATGGTGCTCGTGGGGGAGCCCTGGGAACTGTCGCCTAATGTGGCGCAAGATGCTGCCGGTTTCGTCGAGTTGCTGCAGCGGCTCAAAGAGCACTCCGGGCTGACGTACCGCGAACTGGAGGAGCGCGCCGCCCGCAACGGCGACGTACTGGCGCGCAGCACACTGGCCGACGCCCTGAGGCGGAAGAGCCTGCCGAGGGCCAATGTGGTGGCCGCCTTCGTCCGCGCCTGCGGGGACGGTCAGCGGACCGACGCCTGGCTGGAGGCCAGGGCGCGGATCGCGGAGGAGAGCGAGGCGGCGGTACGCGAGGCCGACGCCGCCGCTGTTCCCGCGACTGACGCCGCCGCGAGTGTCGCGGGTGCCGTGAGCGATGTGGCCGTGGCGCTCGGCAGCGAGACCGAAGCTGCGGCCCGGCCCGCAGCTCAAGCCTGGTCCGAAGCCAAAGCCTGGCCCGAAGCTCAAGCCCGGCCCGAAACTCAAGCCCGGTCCGCAGCTCAACCCTGGCCCGAAGTTCAAGCCCGGTCCGAAGTCCCGGTCGCCCCGCCGTTCCGCCGGGCCAGGAACCGCGTGGTCACGCTCGCGACCGTGCTCATGGTCCCGTTGCTCGCCCTGGCCATCTGGGGGCTGCTCCCCGACAGTTCGGGCGACGCGGGCGTACGGCCCTCCCCGGCGGCCACCGTCGCGGCGCCCCCCGCCGGCGGCTGGGTCACGATCCACCCCGCCGGCGCACCCGGGCTCTGCCTGACCGAGGGGCGCGACCGCGGCGGCGCCTATGCCAGCGCGGTCGCCGTCCAGTTGCCCTGCGCCCGGGCCGCGATTCCGCGCACGTACCTGGAGCCCGTGAGCCAGGGGCTCTACCGCATCCAGTGGCACCACCCGCAGATGGGGAAGGGCTGCCTGACGATCATGGGCAGCGGGCCGGTGAAGGGCATGCTGGAGCCCCGCAACGACTGTGCCAAGGCCACCCAGTTCCACTTGGAAAGCCCTGCCACCGCCAGCCCCCCGGCCACTGCCGGCACCCCCGCCGCCGACCGCTCCCATGGCGGCGGATTCCTGCTGCGCCCGGCCCACGGCAGCCGGTGCGTCGGCGCGGCCGACAGTGCCACCGCCGCCGAAGGCGCCGAAGTGGTCGAAGAGCCGTGTACGGGCGCGGCCGACCAGACGTTCCTCTTCCGCACCGGCTGACCGGCTGATGGGCTGTCCGGCTCAAGTTCGGGCTGACGGCCCCCGTTCCGGCTGACGGGCCCCCGCCCCGGCCGGCCGGACGGTGTCCGGATCTTTCCCGGACTCCGGCTCCGACCAGGCCGGACAGGCGAAGATCCGTCCGGGACAACCGCATGGTGTTGTGCCCGCCATGCCCCCTCGGCAGGCTCTGCCGCGGCCCGCTCACCGGGCCGTGCACAGCGCTCTCAGCCGTGCTCAGCGCTCTCCGCTGCGCACAGCGCTCTCCGCCGCGCCCGGCACTTCGCCGTGCGCGGCACGCTTCACCCCTCGTCGCGCCGCCGAACGGTGCCGCGGCCTCGACCTCCAACTGAAGGAGTCTCATATGACCAAGATGGTGCAGGCGCTCACCGATCGCCTCGTGGAACGGCTGCTGCCCGGCGGAACGGCGCACGCGGTCAAGTGCCACAGGGCCGGCACGAAGTGCATCAACAGCAGTTGCGGTGGCAAGAAGAACTACCTCCAGTACCGCGTGAACTGCGACGACGGCAGCTACTACTACGAGTTCGCGCACTGCGGCTGCTGATATCGGCGCATACGCACGGATTTCAGATTCCTTGTCGGTTCCTCGGTCTTCACCGGACCAGCGACTGACGCGGTAGGCCGGAACAGGCCGGGACAGGCCGGAACAGCCAGGGCCCGGTGGCCCCCACGCGGGACCACCGGGACGCCGGTCTCCGCACCCTGGCCGGGCCGGCGGAAAGGTGTCTCTTTTCATGGAACTCGTCGCGGTGTCCTGCCGGACGCTGCTCGTCGTCGTCTTCGCGGTCGCTGTGGCGAGCAAACTCAGCGGCGCGGAGCCCTTCAACGCGTTCGTACGCTCCGTACGGGAATTCACCGCGCTCGCCCCGCGCCGCGCACGCGCCGCCGCCCATCTGGTCGTCGGCACGGAGGCGGTGGGGGCCGTCCTGCTGTCGCTGCCCCGGCCGGCGGCGGCGATCGCGGGGTTCGCGCTGGTGGGGTGCGCGCTCGGGGCGTTCACCGTCGGGATGGCGGCGTCCCGGCGGCGCGGCGTACGGGTGCCGTGCCGGTGCTTCGGCGCCTCCTCGCACAACACGGGCGCCCTCCCTCTCGTTCGGAACGGCTTTCTGATCGTCGTGGCGGTGACCGGCACCGCCGGGACGGCCCTCGGTGGGCCGCCCGCCGCACCGGGCGGCCTCGCGGTGGCGGCCGGCGCCGGCCTCGTACTCGGTGTCGTGGTGACCGTTCTCGACGACCTCTACGAGGTGCTGCGCGACCTGCTCCCCGTCGCCGCGCCGAAAGGACACAGGTGACCATGGCGTATCTCATCGCGGCCGTCGTGCTCGTCGGGGCGCTGTGCCTCCTCGACCTCCTGCTGACGGTGGGGCTGATCCGAAGGCTCCGTGCCCAGCAGGCCGCGCGCCCGCCCGCGGCCGGGGCCGTCGAGCGGGAGCTGGACGACGGGATGCTCCCGCCGGGCGCCATCGTCGGGGCCTTCGAGGTACGGACCGCCGACGGCGGGACCCTTCGCCGAGGCGACCTCGGCACCGGGACCGTCGTGGCGTTCCTGTCGCCCGGCTGTCCTCCGTGCCACGCGCAGTTGCCGCGCGTCGCGGCGGCGCTCGCGGCGGCGCCCGCGCCCGGCGCGGGAGGCCCGGGAGGCGCAGGGGGTACAGGGGGAACAGGGGGCACAGGAGGCGGGGGTGTGATCGCCGTCGTCGCGGGGGGAGCGGACGGGGACGCCGAGACCGAGCGGATGGTGAGCGAACTGGGGCCGCTCGCCAGGGTCGTACGGGAATCCATCGCCGGGCCCGTCACGGAGGCGTTCGGGGTCCGCGCCTTCCCGTCCATGTGCCGGGTCCGCGCCGCCGGTGACGTACTCGTGGTGGAGGCCGTCGGCGAACACGTGCTGCCGGCGCCCGCGCCCGTGGCCTCATGACGGCGGACGCGACCGCCTCGCCGGGGCCGCGGCGGCTGGCCGGCGTCTTCCGCGCGGCGACCGGACTCGCCGTCCGGGCGGCGCCCGGGCACATCGCGGCGCTCGCGCTGCTCACCGCCCTCGGCGCGGTGCTGCCCATCGCCGCCGCGTGGACGGTACGGACGGTGCTGGACCGGCTGGCCGCCGGCGGCGGGCTCGCCGCGCTCCTCGGGCCGGCCGGACTGCTCGCCGCGGCGGGCGTATGCGCCGCGGCCGTACCGCAGCTCGCCCAGTACGTACAGGCCCAGGCGCGGCGCGCGGCCGGGCTGCGCGCCCAGGACTCCCTCTACCGGGCCGTGGACGCGCTCACCGGGCTCGGCAAGTTCGAGGACCCGCGCTTCCTCGACCGGCTGCGCCTGGCCCAGCAGGCCGGGGGCATGACGCCGACGCAGGCGGTCGACAGCGGGCTGGGCGCCGTGCAGGCGGCGCTCACCATCGGCGGATTCCTCGGCTCGCTCGTGGTGCTGAGCCCGGTCCTGGCCGCCGCGGTGCTCCTGTCCGGCGTGCCGGTGCTCCTCGGCGAGCTGGTCATGAGCCGCCGGCGGGCGGCGATGCTCTGGGACATCGGCCCGGCGGAACGCCGGGAGATGTTCTACTTCCAGCTCCTGACCAGCTCGCGGGCGGCCAAGGAGATCCGGCTGTTCGGCATCGGCGGCTTCCTGCGCGGACGGATGCTCACCGAACGCCGCCGGGCCGACGCGGCCAAGCAGGCGGTGGACCGCCAGGAGGCGGCGATCCAGCTCGGCCTCGGCGTGCTGGCCGCGGTGGTCGCGGGGCTCGGCCTGCTGTGGGCGGTACGGGCCGCGGGCCAGGATCGCGTCAGCGTCGGCGACGTCTCGCTGCTCATGACCGCGCTGCCCGCCGTACAGGCCGCCCTCGCCTCACTGGCCGGCGAGATCGCCGCCGGCCACCAGGCCCTGCTGCTCTTCGACCACTACGTCGCGGTCCGTGAGACCAAGGACGACGTGCCGGTACCCGCCCACCCGCGCCCGGTGCCCCGCCTCGCCGAGGGCATCGAACTGCGGGATGTGTGGTTCCGCTACGGCCCGGACCAGCCGTGGGTGCTGCGCGGCGTGAACCTCACGATCCCGGCGGGCCGGGCCGTCGGCCTCGTGGGGCTCAACGGAGCGGGCAAGACGACCCTGATCAAGCTGCTGTGCCGGCTGTACGACCCGGCCCGCGGCCAGGTGCTGTGGGACGGGACCGACCTGCGGGAGTTCCACCCGGCCGAGGTGCGCGGACGGATCGGCGCCACGTTCCAGGACTACATGGAGTACGACTTCACCGCCGGCGAGAACATCGGCCTCGGCGACCTGGACCGGCTGACCGAGCAGCACAGCATCGAACAGGCCGCGCGCCTGGCCGGAATGCACGACTCCATCACCGCCCTGCCCGGCGGCTACCGGACCCTCCTGAGCCGTACCTTCTTCTCCGAGGAGGACAAGGACGACCCGGTCACCGGCGTCGTCCTGTCGGGCGGGCAGTGGCAACGCCTCGCCCTGGCCCGGTCGTTCCTCCGCGGCGACGCCGACCTGCTGATCCTCGACGAACCCAGTTCCGGCCTCGACGCCGAGGCCGAACACGAGATCCACCTGCGGCTGCGCGACCACCGCGCAGGCCGCACCAGCCTGCTGATCTCGCACCGGCTGGGCGCGCTCCGCGACGCCGACCACCTGGTGGTGCTGGAGAACGGGCGGATCACCGAACGCGGCACGCACGACCAGCTCATGCGGGACGGCGGGGCCTACGCCCGGCTGTTCACGGTGCAGGCCAGCGGCTACCGGCAGGGGGGCTCGACGCCGTACGAGGCCGGTGCTGGCCTCGGTAGTGCTCCTGCTCCTGCCCTCGGCCTCGGCCTCGGCCTCGGAAAGGCGTCCCCATGAGGTCGGCGGGCCGACGCCTGGCCCCGTTCGCTTTCGCCCTGCTCGCGGCACCTTTGCTGAGCCTTCTGCTGGCCCGGCGCCGCTTCGCCGTGATCACCGTGGCCGGCGCGAGCATGGAACCGGCCTATACCAGCGGCGACCGGGTGCTGATCCGGCGGCTCGGCCGACGTGGTGGGGGTGGCGTCGGCAATCGGGCCGACGAGTGGGTTGGTAGGCGGATCGGCAAGGGGAGCGTGGTGGTGGCGACGTGGCGACCGCCCTCCGGCCACCCGCCGGAAGACCTCGCGAGCACGTCGGCGACGCCGACTCCCCACCAGACGGCCGACCAACAACCTGACGTCCCGTCAACTGCCCGAAGCCGGCTGATCAAACGCGTTGTGGCAGGCCCAGGCGACCCGGTGCCCGAGGGGCTCGGCCCCGCACTCGGCGCCGAGGCCGGTCGGCCCGTACCGCCGGACAGCTTCGTGGTCCTCGGCGACAACGCGGCCCACAGCCACGACTCCCGTCACACCGGTTATCTGCGCCGCGACGACATCGTGGGCCTGGTGGTCCGCCGGCTTGCACGGGGCCGTTGACAGCAGGGCTCTCCGCGTCCGTCCCCTTACGCGCGTCCGTCCCCTTACGCGCGTCCGTCCCCTTACTCGTTCGTCCCCTTACGCGTCCGCCCCCGCCCCGACCGGTTCCGCCTCTCTGGCAGGCCGGCGCTGGGCGCGGTTGCGCAGGTGGACGGCGGTGCCCACGAGCCCGGCGACGGCCAGGGCCTCCAGCCCGATGAGGTAGTAGGCGGGGGAGAGGCGGTCGCCCGTGGAGTCGATGAGGGCGGTGACGATGTAGGGCGCGAACCCGCCGAACGCGGCGTTCGCGATGGAGTAGACGATCGACAGGTACGAGTTGCGGACGTTGCCCGCGGTGAGTTCGGAGAGCATGGCGGGCGTCGGGCCTGCGGTGAGGCCGAGGAAGGCCGCGAAGAGGACGACCGAGAGGCCGATGCTGAACGACCCGCCGTGGATGAGGAGTTGGTAGCAGGGGACGGCGAGTACGGTCAGGCCGATGGCGCCGGTCATCATGACCTTCCAGCGCGCGACGCGGTCGGAGAGCCAGCCGCCGAACACGATGAACCCGGCGTAGGCGGTCAGTCCGACGAGGGAGGCGGTCAGGCCCGCGGACAGGCTCCGGTCCAGTACGCCGTCGAAGAAGGTGGGCAGGAACTGGAGGGTGACGTAGCCGCCGGCGGTCCAGGACACGATGGCCGCGGTCCCCGCGATGATCATGCGCCAGTGGCCGCGGAAGACCTCCTTCACCGGACTGTCGGCGACTTCGCCCTGTTCCCGCATCTCGGTGAAGGCGGGGGTCTCCTCGACGTGGCGGCGGATGTACCAGCCGCCGACGCCGAGGGGGAGGCCCAGCAGGAAGGGGATGCGCCAGCCCGTCGAGTACAGGAAGTCGTGGCTCATCCAGCTCGTGAGGGCCGTGCCGAGCCCCGCGGAGAGGGCCAGGGCCACGGCGATGCTCGCGGCCTGGGTGGACCCGAACAGGCCGCGCCGCCGGGCCGGGGCGTGCTCGAACAGCAGCGAGGCGGCCCCGCCGAACTCACCGCCCGCCGAGAACCCTTGGACCAGGCGCAACACGGTGAGCAGGGCCGGCGCGAGAAGCCCGACCGAGGCGAACGAGGGCAGCGCGCCGATCAGCGTCGTCGCGCCGGACATGGTGAGGATGACGACGGACAGCACCCACTGCCGCCCCCTCTTGTCGCCGAGGTGCCCGAAGACCAGCGCGCCCACCGGGCGGAGGGCGAACGCCGCGCCGAAGATGGCGAGCGTCGCGAGCAGGCCGGTCAGCCCGTCGCTGTCGGGGAAGAACGTCTTGGCGAGAACGGGCGAGAAGTACCCGTAGATGGCGAAGTCGTACCACTCCACGAAGTTTCCGATGGCAGCCGCAACCACGGTTCTGGCCTTGCCGGGCCCCTTTGTCTCCACCGGGTCTCCTTTGACGGTCGGACGGGCGCCACTACCGCGCGAGATGGTGCGGATGCCGGTCGCTCGATGCTCGGAACCAGATCGTCCCCCGACCTGGTATGACGTTTTACCAACGTCGACGTAAGTCAACGTAAGCGCCGGACCATGGACCGTCAAGCGCCGTTGCGACCTGCGCACCGGCGCCGGTTCGGGCAGGGGTGCCCTGGCGGGGGCGGGGCGGGGCGGGCGCGGGTGCGGGTGCGGGGGTGGTGGGGTGGCGGGCCGGTGGTCCGCGCGGTCGTGGAGCGGTATGCCGGGCGGCCGGGGGCTGGTACCCCGGGGCGGTTGTGCACCGGCAGCCGGGGCGGCAGCCGTGGGCCGGCACTCCGGGCGATCTTGGGCCCGCCCCCGGGCGTCATGGGCCGGTGACCTGGGCGATCCTGGGCCGCCCCCGGACGTCATGGGCCGGCGGCCGGGGCGGTCGTGGGCCGGCGCCCTTGTGCCGTCGGGGGGCGGCGCCCCGTGCCGTGGTGGATCGGTGTCCTGTGTAGTAGGGGACTGGCTTCCCGCGCCGTCGCGGGGCGGCGTCCGTGCCGTAGGGGACCAGCATTCCGTGCCCTGGCGGAGGGGTGTCCCGTGCCGTAAGGGACCGGCATTCCGCGCCCTCGCGGACCCGCGTCTTGGGCCGTAGCGGATCGGTGTCCCGCGCCGTAAGGGACCGGTGGCCCGTGCCGTCGAGGGGCGGCATTCCGTGCCGTAGCGGACGGGCCGCCTGTGCCGTTGAGGGGCGGCATTTCGTGCCGTCGGGGGGCGTCCGTGCCGTAGCGAATTGGCGGCCCGTGCCGTAGCGGACCGGTGTTCTGTGCTGTCCGGGACCGGCCGTTCGTGTCGTTGAGGGGCGGCATTTCGTGCGGCAGCGGGGAGTCGTCCTTGCCGTAACGGAGCGGTGTCCCGTGCCGTCGGGGGCGGGCGGGTGTCCTGTGCCGTAGCGGACCGGCGGCCCGTGCCGTAGCGGACCGGTGTTCCGTGCTGTCGGGGACGGGCCGTTCGTGTCGTTGAGGGGCGGCATTTCGTGCGGCAGCGGGGAGTCGTCCTTGCCGTAACGGAGTGGTGTCCCGTGCTGTCGGGGGCGGGTGTCCTGTGCCGTAGCGGACCGGCGGCCCGTGCCGTAAGGGACCGGGGTCCCATGCCGTAGCGGACCGGCGACCCGTGCCGTAAGGGACCGGGGCCCCGTGCCGTAGCGGACCGGCGACCCGTGCCGTCGCGGGGTGGCAGTACTCGGGGCGCGAGTGCGGCGGTGGTGGTGCCTGCGGCGTGGGCGTGGGCGTGGGCGTGGGCGTGGCGTGGGGTGTGGTGGCGATCAAGCTAGGGTCGTGACCGGCAATGTTTGCCTGGTGGAGCGTTGGCCGGTGCGTGTGAGCGTAAGGCGGCCGGAAGTCCTTGTAGCGGAGCTAGCGAAGCTATCAGGGTTCTTGGTCGACGCCGCCGGGGGCGCCTCCCAGCGGTAGCTGGGGGCGAGCGTGTCGGGCGGCGCGACGTGGCAAAGCTTGCCGGGAGGGGCACTGGTGTGGGCGTCAGGTTTGGGGAGGAAAGCAGGCGATGGCCACTCTCGCGGATGTAGCGAAGCGGGCCGGGGTGTCGGTCGGGGTCGTGTCCCGGCTGCTCAACGGCGACGAGACCCTCCGCGCGCGGGACGAGACGAAGCAGCGGGTCAGGGCCGCGGCCGCCGAGCTCGGATATACGCCGAACTACGCGGCGCGCGCCCTGCGCAAGGCCAGGGTCGGCGTGATCGGCCTGGCCGTGCACGACGCGAGCAACCCCGTCTACAGCGAGATCATCGCGGGCGCCCAGGCCGAGGCGGCGAAGGCCGGTTACGCGCTCATGCTCTCCGACGTCAACGCGCTGGCGACGGATGACGAGATGTTCAAGCGGTTCGTCTCCGGCGGCGCGATCGACGGCCTGCTCCTCCAGCGGGCCGGCACCGCCGCCGACTCCCTGGTCTCGAAGATCGCCTCCGGCCAGGTGCCGACCGTACTGCTCAACGACCACACGCGCGGCCCCATCGGCAGTGTGGCCGTCGACGACTACACGGCGGCCCACCTGGCCGTCTCCCATCTCATCGAACTCGGTCACGAGAGCGTCGGGCTGCTCCACGTCGACGGCCCCCGCAGCCGTGCGGCCCGCCGCCGCAAGGGCTGGGCCGACGCGCTCGCGGCCGCCGGGCTGGACGCGCCGGCGTCGCGCGTCTTCCGCGGCGGCCACACCGCCGACGAGGGGTACCGCGGCATGCGCGAACTCCTCGCGGCGCCCGAGCCCCCCACGGCCGTGTTCGCCGCGAACGTCCTCGCCGCGGTCGGCGCGCTCAGCGCGGCCCACGACATGGGGGTACGGGTCCCCGACGACGTCTCGCTCGTCGGTCTCCACGACGTCTTCGTCGCGGACTTCCTCCAGCCCCGGCTCACGGTCGTGAAGCTCCCGCTCTTCGAACTCGGGGCCAGAGCGGTGACGCTGCTGCTGAGCCAACTGAACAACGACCCGGCCCGGCACGAGAGCATCACCGCCCCGGCCCCCGTCATGGTCCTCCGCCAATCCAGTACCCCACCCCCGAGCCACTGACCGGGCCCCAGGGTGTGTGTCGAAAGTCGATCTCGGACTGTGTTTGACCACGGTCCATGGGGCGGGGAGATCTCACGGATGAGCAGCGGGCGGCGCTGGAGCCGCTGCTGCCGGCGGAAGGTGCGATCGTGTGGGACTTGAGCGTCGACTCCACCGCCTACCGCGCCCATCAGCATGCGGCCGGAGCTCGCGAACAAGGCGACCTGCAGAAGGAATCACCGGGCTACAGAAGGAATCACCGGGCGCATCTTCATCGGGTCCCGTGGTCACGGGCTGGGACGCTCGCGTGGCGGGTTCCCCACCACGCTCCACCTGCCCGTCGAGCAACGGCCTCGGGGAACATCGGTACGGCGGTTGGCGCTGAGAAGGATCATGGTCAGGGTGCGAGTGCGCTGACCCGGTTCTCGTACTCGCGGCGGGCCTTGCGCTGGGCCGGGATTGCGGGGAGGCCCTGGCCGCCGTCGAGCGGCTGGCAGCGGTCGAGGAACTGGCGGTGTACGGCGGGGACGGCGCTGACGCGCAGGGTGTGGCCCTGGCCGCGCCGCACGGTGACGCCCTGGTCGAGCGCGGCGCGCTCGGCGGGCTTCAGCTCGGCCGAGCGGAGGAAGTCGGCGACCTTGCCCGGCATGTCGAGGACGACCGGCAGCTCCGGGGCCGGGACGCCCGGGTCGCCGGCCGTGTGCTCGGGCAGGAGATCGGCGACGGCGGTGCGGATCGCGCCGCGGCTGACGCCGTGGTCGCGCGCGAGGGCGGCGATGGGCCGGCCCTCCAGGTACGCGGTGCGGACGGCTTCGGTCCTCGCGGCCGCCACGGCGGGACGGCGTCCGCCCTTGCTGCCCCTGGCCTCGGCGGCGCGCAGTCCGTCGTAGGTCAGCTCGCGTTGGAGGTCGCGTTGGAGCTCGCCGGCGGCGGCGAGGGTCTGCACCATGAACTTCACGGTGGACAGCGGCTCGCCGGTGCGCGGGCGGCGGGCGGTGAGGTCCATCGCGGAGAACGCGCCGTCGTGGATGCGCAGCGCGAGGCGGTCGCGGTGGAGGGCGTCGAGCACGTCGAGGGTGTGCTGGTTGCCGCGTACGAGGCGGAACATCTCGGAGATGTGCACGGTGTCGCCGGGCCGCGCGCAGGTGAGCAGTTCGCGGAACTTCGGGCGCTGGAGGGGGTGGAGGCGGCTGGAGGTGGCCGGGCCCTCCTCGAAGACGACCGGGTCCTCGATTGTCGGCCTCGTCCAGGACGAGGTTCTGCCGGGCGGTGGACTGCTGGTCGGTCGAGACCCGCTTGTAGACCAGGTTCGCCACCGAGGGGCCCTTTCCGTGCGGAGGATCGGAGCCTGTCTGCCGTCGAACCCTGTCAGCAATCATCATCGGATCTGATGGGATTCGCGCCGCCGCAACCCCCTGATTGCACGGGTTCATTGGACGCGCCGCTGCCCTGTCGTCAAGGGATCGTTGACGACAGGGAGCTCTGCTTCGCTGGGCAAGGAGCATGCCGTGGCGGTCTCACCCGGTGAGGGTCTGTGTCCCTATGACGGAGAGCAGGGCGAGGCGTTCGGCGTCCTGGGTGCCGGGTTCGGCTGTGTAGGCCATGATCCGCAGGTGGTTGCCGGCGACGTGGAGGACGTCGCAGTCCAGGGTGATCGGGCCGATGGCGGGATGGTCGATGGTCTTGCGGCTGGACTGGTGCTCGGCGGTCGCCCCGGACTCCCACAGTTCACTGAACAGTGTGCTGCGGCGCCGCAGTTGGGTGATCAGGTCGGCGAGCACGGCGTCCTGCGGATACAGGGCGCTGCTGCGGCGCAGGTCGGCGGCCAGGAGCCGTTGCAGGGCTCCGTTGGACTCCGGGGTGTGGCGTACGCGGGTGGTGGAGGTGACGAAAGCCCGCCAGGCGGCGTTGAGGTCCGGCCCGGACCATGCTCCTATCAGCGCGGTGTACAGCGGGTTGGCCAGTAGCTGGGTCCACGTGGCGTCGTAGACGGCGACGGGGGTGGAGTCCAGACGGTCCAAGATGCGGTGCACACCGGGGGTGATGTGGCGGGGCACGGTGCCGGGTCCTGGCACCGCGAGTCCGGCGAGGCGGAAGAGGTGCTCGCGTTCACCGCTGTCCAGGCGTAGGGCGCGGGCGAGCGATTCGATGATTTGAGGGGAGGGGTTTCGGGCCCGTCCCTGTTCGAGGCGGATGATGTAGTCCGCGGAGACTCCGGCGAGCTGGGACAGCTCTTCGCGCCGCAGTCCGGGGGTGCGTCTGCGGCCACCGCTGGAGAGTCCGGCCTGGTCGGGGGTGACTCGGTTGCGCCAGGCGTGCAGGGCCTCGCCGAGTTCGGTGGTGGACATGCCGCCATCGTGACAGATAGGTCTTTTACCTATCCTGGTACTGATAATCCCAGGAAAGAGAGTCGACTACCTATTCATCCGAATAGTGCTGATGCTGGGGTTCATGAACGGAACCACAGCACCCAAGGACACTCCCGTCGTCGGGTTCATCGGCCTGGGCGACCAGGGTCTGCCGATGGCCCGCGCGGTAGCCGAGGCCGGCTTGCCCCTGCGGGTCTGGGCCCGGCGCCCCACCTCCCTGGAGTCCCTCGCGGGGACCCCGCACGAGGCGGCGGACTCGATCGAGGATCTGGCGGCCGCATGCGATGTCGTTGCCCTGTGCGTGGGTACGGACGACGACGTCGAACGGCTTGTAGCCCAGATGCTGCCGCACCTGCGCCGCGGGGCCGTCGTCGTCAACCACGGCACCGGCCTCCCGGCCACTGCCATCCGTCTGTCCGAGCAGTGCGCGGCCCAGCAGGTCGCCGTGCTGGACGCGCCGGTCAGCGGCGGCCGTCCGGCGGCCGAGGCGAAGCGGCTGACCTGTATGGTCGGCGGGCCCGACGCGGCTTTCGAGCAGTGCCGCCCGGTGTTCGAGGCGTTCTCCGCCCACGTCGTGCACCTCGGGCAGGCCGGCGCGGGGCAGACGGCGAAGCTGTTCAACAACGCGCTGCTGATGCTCAACCAGCGCTCGATCGCCGACATCGTCGCCGTCGCCGCCGAGCTGGACCTCGACCTCGGCTCGCTGGTGGACGTGCTCAAGCTCGGCAGCGCCGCCAGCGCCGCGCTGAGCCTGCTGAACACCATGGTCCGCACCGACAACGTCGAGCACTTGTCCAAGGTGGAAGCGCTGGACATGGAGCTGTTCGACCAGGCCATGCGCGATGCGGGCATCGATGCCGGGGAGGTCACCGACCGGGGTCTGTCCGGAGCCCGCGGCCTGCCCACACTGCTGACCCGCCTCAATGGCTGAGGCCGTCATGGACAGCATCAGCCAGGCCACCCAGCTCGTCCTGCGCGAGCGCCACAGCCGCGACCGCCGCTGGTACACGCGGATGGCCGCCTGCTACATGGCCGACAGCAGCGTCCGGATGAGCTGCCGCCTGCTAGATCGTCGACAGCAGCATCCGGATGAGCTGGTTCTGCGGCAGCGGCGCCGGCTTCACCGCCCGCACCCGCGAGATGGCGCACCACGGCGACATCACCGTGCACCGGCTGGGCCCCGCCCGCCGTCAGGTGGCGGGCGACCGGGCGCCGGCCGAACTGCCGCTGATCATCGAGTTCCTGTCCTGGTTCCCGAACAGCCAGGGCTACCCCCTGGCTGGCGACGACCTGGGCGACGACCAGCCCGAACGCGCCGCCGCCGAGCAGTACCGCAGCGAGTTCGCCTGGCTGCACCAGACCCCCACCGACCCGGCCGCCTGAGCCGCGTCCCCGAAAGGACATCCTCCTCATGAGCAAGCTCGCCCTCGTCACCGGCGCGACCTCCGGCATCGGCAAGGCGTTCGCCGAACGCTTCGCCGCCGACGGCTACGACCTCATCATCGTCGGACGCCGCCAGGAGCGCCTGGAGGAGTTCGCCGCCGCCCACCCCGAGACCACCGTGCGCACCGTCACCGCCGACCTGGCCACCACCGAAGGCATCAACGCCCTCACGGAGATCTGTGCCACCGAGCCGCTGGACATGCTCGTCAACAACGCCGGCGTCTCCCACTACATGCCGTTGGCCGACCTGCCCGCCGACAAGGCCCAGGAACTCGTCAACGTCAAGGTCCTCGCCCCCACCCAGCTCATGCGCGCCGCGGTCGGCCCCATGCAGCAGCGCGGAAGGGGCACCATCCTCAACGTCGCCGGAATGATCGCCTTCTCCGGCCCGGCGGGACCGGAAGTCATGCCGCGCCGCGCCGTGTACGCCGGAACCCTCGCCTACCTGGTCGCCATGACCCAGACCCTCGCCGCCGAGGTCGCGGACTCCGGCGTCACCGTCGCAGTGGTCTGCCCCGGTGTCGTGGCCACCGAGTTCCACTCCTCCCAGGGCCTGGACATGAGCGCCGTTCCCCGCATGAGCGCCGACGACCTCGTTACCGGCGCCCTGCGCGGCTTGGAGCTCGGCGAGACCGTCAGCGCCCCCGGTGTCGAGGACTACCAGCTCCTCCAGGACGTGTTCACCGCCGACCTCGCCGCCTTCGGCGGCCAGTCCCCGGCGCTCGCCACCCGCTACACCAAGTAGCCGCGGCCGACGGCGCCCCTGCGGCCAGCACCATCGCCCCGTCCGGGCGCCGCACCCCTCGGGGGTACGGCGCCCGCCGCCTGCTCAGGAGGCGCGAGATCCGGAAGCCTCGTCGGCGATCTGCGCCGTGAGCAGTACGGCAAGCACCACGCAGACTGCCGCCAGCGCCCACACCTGACCCCACGAGATCCGCGAGATCGCCGACGCCGCAGACCTCGGGCAAGGAAGCACTCGTCTTCGACCAGTAGGAGCAGATGTAGGCCCACCAGCTCGATGCCGTACGTAACCGCCCAGAAGGGCTGTCCGTCCCCTCAGCCCTGCCCGAGCACACTCTGAACTACCGTCTGCTGACCCCCGGGACGCCCCCGGCATCAAGGCCTTCCTCAACCTGGTGACCAGCACCCCAGTACTGTGCGACTACCTGGCTGGAGCACAACGCCCCCTGGCCCAGGTCATCGCCGAGGAGAGCTGGTCCTCCATGCCGTCGCGGTACGCCTGGTCGATGGTGCCGCGCTTGCCGTGGCCCACATCCCGGGCCAGCTTGTGGCGGGACTCCTGCACGGTGAGCTGCCGGTTCATCTGCCGGCGGTAGGTGTCGTCGACCGGGTCGACGACGCGCAGCAGGTGCTCGGTCTTGGCGATCCGCCCGTACTCGGCGAACGCCGCCCCGAGAGGGGCGGGGCGGCCGTCGCGGCCGAACAAGCGCAGCAGGTCGTAGGCGCGGACTTGGTTGGTGACCAGGGAACCGGCGACCTTCAGCATGTCCGGCCAGTGCGTGATCACCTCGTTCAGGTTCACGCGGTTGCGGGCCAGGTCCTCCACCGCGCCGTACGTGCCTCTCGACGCCGGGCATCGTGGCCCGCCAGAACCGCTGGTCGTCCAGGTCGCGCAACCGCGGGCTGAAGTTGATCTCGGTCGGCGTAACCGCGAGCCGATTCGGTGTGTCGGTGCCCAGAAGCCCCGCCCGGCGGGGGCGCGAGTCGCCGGATCAGCGTTCGCCTTTGCTCGACATCCAGTGCAGAGGCTAGTCTGGTAAGACGTTTTACCAAGCCGAGGTGGCAGCGTACCGACGAGTCCGGTGCGCCGTGCCCGACGAGCCGGACGAGGAGGTCTTGATGCGGAACGATCCGAGCCGCCTTCAAGGAATGACCTGGGATCACCCGCGCGGCATCGACGCGCTCCGGGCCTGCGGCGAGGCGTTCGAGCGCGGGACGGGGGTGGCCATCGACTGGACCGTCCGTTCGCTGCGGGAGTTCGAGGACACCCCGGTGGCCGAGCTGGCGGCGGCGTACGACCTCGTGGCGCTGGACCACCCGTTCATCGGGGACGCGGTGGAAGCTGGCGCCCTGCTGCCGCTGGACAGCGTGTTCCTCCCCGAGGAACTGGCCGAGCGCGCCGAGGACTCGGCCGGAGCGAGCCATTCCAGCTACCACTGGAACGGGCGTCAGTGGGGCGGCGCCGTCGACGCCGCGTGCATGGTCAGCGCCTGCCGGGCCGACGCCGTCGCCCGCGCGGAGATGCCCGTCCGATGGGAGGAAGTCGGCGAGTTCGCGCGGCGCCACGGACGGGACGCGGTGCTGCTGGCGGCCAACCCGACCCACCTGTGGGGCACGGTCCTGTCCCTGTGCGAGGCCGTCCGGAACACCGCCGTCGGCCCGCGCGACCACTGGCGCCGGAGCGGCGACGGCCGCCCGGAATGGTGGGGGAACGCCGGCATCGACCCCGAACTTCTGGAGGAGGCCATCGAACGGGCTGTCCGCCTCCTCGCGCTCTGCGCGCCCGCGTCGCTGGTCAGCGACCCGATCACCGTGCACGAACGCCTCGCCCGCCCCGGCGACCCCGCCCTCTACTGCCCGCTGGTGTTCGGCTACGTCACCTACGCCCGGCCCGGCGCGCGCCAAGCGCTCGTGGCGTTCGGCGACGCCCCGCGTCTCGGCGACGCCCCCGTCGGCACGCTGACCGGCGGAGTGGGGCTCGCCGTCTCGGCCCGTGCGGCCGGCTCGGCGGCGGGGCGGGACGCCGCCGCCTTCGTACGGTTCGCGACGTCGGCGCGGACCCAGGCCGGGTACGCGCACGAGGCCGGCGGGCAGGCGGGCCGCCGCTCCGTCTGGCTGGACGAACGGGTCGACGCCGAGGTCACGCACTTCTACCGCGACACGCTCGCCACGATGGACCGCTCGTTCCTGCGGCCACGCCTCCCCGGCTACCCCGACTACCAGCGCGCGGCGGCGCACACGCTGCACAACGGCGTGACCGGTGGCGTACGACCGCGAGCGCTCGCGGCCGAGCTGACAGCCCTGTGGCACAAGCATGTCCGCGTCTGAACCCCGCCCGGGCGGCCTTCACCCTCACCCCCGCCCCCGCACCATCGCCGAACAGTTCGCGCGGGTCGAAGCCGCGTACGGCGACCGCCCGGCGCTGTGTTCGACGGAGGCCGGGGGAGCGGCGGCTGACACGGCGGCGCCTGGGAGAGAGGCCCGCCGGGACCCCCGCTGGCTGACCTTCGCCGAGGTCGCCTCCCTCGCCCGAGCGGCCGTCTCCCGGCTGGCCGCGCTGGGCGCCGCCCCCGGCGACCGGATCGTGCTGGCGCTGCCGAACAGCGTGATCCTCCGCGTACTCGACCGCGCCGTGCTCGGGGCCGGGCTCGTACGCGTGGCGCTCTCCCCGCGGCTGCACGCGCGCGAGATCGCCGACATCGCCGCCGACTGCGACGCCCGAGTGGTCTGCTGCCGCGCGGAAGCGGAGGCCGACATCCACGCGGCCCTCGCCGAGGCCGGCTCCGCAGCACGCGTGGTGGTCTGCTCCGACGCGCCGGGGAGCCCGGCCGGTGGGCCCGAGAGGCCCGGCGACGCGCCGAAGAGCCCCGATGATGCACCCGAGAGGCCCGGCCACGCGCCGAAGAGCCCCGCCGATGGGCCGGAGAGTTCCGGCGACGCACCAAACAGCCCCACCGACGCGCCGAACGGTCCCGGCGATGCGGCGAACGCTCCCGCCGACGCGCCGCAGGGCCCCGATGACGCGCCGAATAGTCCCGGCGATACGCCGAACAGTTCCGCCGACGCGCCGCAGGGCCCCGCCGACGCGCCGAACCATCCCTGCGACGCGCTGGAAGGTCACGGCGATACGCCGAAGAGCCCCGCCGCCGCGCCGGAGAGGCCCGCCGACGCGCCCACCAACCCCACCGATGCGCCGGAAGGTCCCGCCGATGCACCGGAAGCTCCCCGCGACGCGCCGAACAGTCCCGACAACACCCCCGAGGGCCCCGGCCGGACCGCCACGCACCTCCTCTCCCCGGACGCGTTGGCGGCAGCCGCGGCGGACTCGGCTCCAGGGGAGGCCGCGTGGCCCGCGCCGGCCCCCGCCGACGTCGCGATGCTGATGTACAGCTCGGGGACGACGGGCCGCCCCAAGGGGGTCGTCGTCACCCATGCGACGTGGGTGGCGCAGACCGCCCGCGCGCTGCGCGAGCTCCCCGCGATCGGCCCCGGGGATGTCGTCCTGGCCGTGGCCCCCATGAGCCACTTCGGCGGCTCGATCGGCCTCGACTGCGCCGTGAGCGGCGCGGCCACGGTCACGATGGCGCACTTCGATCCGCGCGAGGTCCTGGCGGCCGTCGACGCGTTCGGGGTGACGGTCCTTCCGCTGGCGCCGATCATGCTCGACCGTGTGGCGCGCGCCGCCGAGGAGTCGGCGGGGGCGCCCCCGCCCCGGGGCATCAGGGCCGTCCCGTACGGCGGCTCGCCCATCGACATCGCGGCGCTCGAACGGGCCGAGCGGGTCTTTCCCGGAGTCCTCACCCAGTTCTACGGGCTGGCCGAGGCCCTGGCGCCGCTCACGGTGCTGACCCCCGCCGACCACGCCTCCGGGATGCCCGGCCGGCTGGGATCGGCGGGGCGGGCCGTCGACGGCATCGGGCTGCGCCTGGTCGACGGGGAGGTCGTGGTACGCGGCGACACCGTGATGGAGGGGTACTGGAACCGCCCCGAGCTGACCGCCGCCGCGTTCGCCGACGGGTGGTTCCGTACCGGCGACCTGGCGGAGATCGACGCCGACGGCTACGTACGCCTGTTGGGCCGCTCCAGCGAAATGATCGTCACCGGGGGGTTCAACGTCTACCCCGCCGAGGTGGAACGGGTCCTCTCCACGGTCGACGGCGTCCACGAGGCGGCCGTCCTGGGCATGCCCCACCCGGTATGGGGCGAGGGCGTCACCGCCGCGGTCGTACTCGACGGCGGCGGCCCGCCCGACGGCGGCCTCCGCGCTCAAGCCGGCGCCCCACAGGCCCTCGGTGCCCCACAGGCCCCCGGCGCCGAGATCCTCGACGGCATCGCGCGCGCCTGCGCCGCCGCCCTGGCCGGCTACAAGAAGCCCGTCGCCGTCTACGCCGTACCCGAGATCCCGAGGAACGCCGCGGGCAAGACCGACCGGCAGGCGCTGCGGCGAAGCCTGCCCCGCCACCTCAACTGACTCGACCACCTCAACTGACCCGACCACCTCAACAGCTCCAAGAGACATGCCCCAACAGACATGCCTCAAGAGACATGCCCCAACAGACCGAGAGGAACAACAAGACGATGCAAGCGCTCGACGCCATCCGCGTCCTCGACTTCACGCAGATGATGCTGGGCCCGTTCGCCACCCAGATCCTCGCCGACCTCGGCGCGGACGTGATCAAGGTGGAGCGCCCGGAGGGCGAGTGGGAACGCGGCCTCGCCATGATGGGCGAGTACGTCGACGGGCAGTCGGCGGCGTTCCTCGCCATGAACCGCAACAAGCGCTCGGTGGCGCTGGACCTCAAGGACCCGCGGGCCAGGGAGGCGCTGCTCAGGCTGGGGGCGACGTGCGATGTCGTCGTCGAGAACTTCCGCCCCGGCGTGATGGACCGGCTCGGACTCGGCTACGACGACTTCAAGGCCGTACGGGAGGACATCATCTACTGCTCGGGCTCCGGCTGGGGCCAGGACACCCCGTTCGCCCGGGCGGGCCGGCCGGGCCAGGACCTGCTCATTCAGTCGATGTCCGGGCTCGCGGCCGCGACGGGGCGCGCGAGCGATCCGCCGACGCCCGCCGGTACGGCCATCGTGGACCACGCGACCGCGCTGACCCTGGCCAACGGCATATTGGCGGCCATCGTCGCCCGCGCCACCCACGGCATCGGCCAGCGGGTGGAGGTGGACCTGTACTCGACCGCCATCGCGATGCAGTGCCAGGAGATCTCGACCTTCGTCAACCAGGGCACGGAGTATCAGCGGTCCGATTCCGGCATCGGCCAGGCGTGGCTGTCGGCGCCGTTCGGGGTCTACGAGGCGAGCGACGGGTGGCTCGCCGTGGCGATGGCGCCGCTCGACACGGTCGCCGAGGCCGTAGGAGACCCCGCCCTCGCCGACTTCGACGCCTGGACCGAACGCGACGCGGCCAAACGGGCGTTGGAGGACATCACGCGTACGGACACGGTCCAGCACTGGCTCGACGCGCTGCTCCCGAAGGGGATTTGGGCGGCGCGCGTGCGTACCACCAAGGAGGCGGTGGACGAGCTGCGGGAGGAGGGCTCCGACCTGCTGGTCACCCTCGACGGGCCGGCGGGGACGCCGATCGAACTGGTCGGCTGCCCCATATCGCTCAGCGCGACGCCATGGCGGCAGCGCCTCGCGCCGCCGCGGACCGGTGAGCACACGGCGGCCGTCCTCGGCGAAGTCCTCGACCCGGAGAACCTGACCGCCCTGGTGGGTGAGGGCCGATGACCGCGCGAGAGGAGCGGCGACCCGCCGTCGTGGCGGGCGAGACCGACCACCCGCACCAGAATCTGGCGGTCCAGGACCACGCCATCGACGGCGGCGGCATCGGCGGCGGCGTCGTACGCGTCCTGCGGATCGACCGGGAGGACAAGCTCGGCGCGCTGTCCGGCGCGCTCGTCGCGGCCCTCGGCGAGCAGATCGTACGAGTCCGGCAGGACCGGGAGGTCCGCGCGGTCGTCCTCACCGGCACCGGCCGCGGCTTCATCGCGGGCGCCGACGTGGGCGAGTACTCCGGCGTCGGCACCGAGGCGTTCCTGGAGTACCAGCGCGCGTCGCGCCAGGTCTTCGACGCCCTCGAACGGCTGCCGCAGCCCAGCGTCGCCGCCGTGAACGGATACGCCTTCGGCGGCGGCTTCGAGGTCGCGCTGTGCTGTGACTTCATCCTGGCCGCCACCCGGGCCAGGTTCGCCCTGCCCGAGGTCACGCTCGGTCTCATCCCGGGCGGCGGCGGCACGCAGCGGCTGGCCAGGGCCGCCGGGACCCGCTTCACCAAGGAGCTGGTGATGACCGGCCGCAGCGTACGGCCCGACGAGGCCGTCCGGCACGGTCTGGTGACCGAGGTCGCCGAGCCGGAGGCGCTGATGGAGCGGGCCCTGGCCTTCGCCGCGCTCCTCGCGACGCGGGCGCCGCTCGCGGTCCGCGAGGCCAAGCGCGTTATCGACGGCGGGGTGGCCCAGGGGCTCGACGCGGCGCTCACGGCGGAGCAGGCGGCACTCGGCCACCTCTTCGAAACAGCGGACGGGCAAGAGGGCATCAGCGCCTTCCTCGACAAGCGCCCGGCCCGCTTCACGGGGGCCTGACCCCTCGGTCTCGGTCACGCTCACGGCCTCGGCCACGGCCAGGGCCACGGCGAGGGGCGGCGAATCCGGCCAATATATTCGATCGCCGAATGCTCTGCCGTGACCTGAAAATGGTCGTTTAGGGGGAGCGTGGAGAGGAAACGCCTCGCCTGCGGAATAGGAGAACCGAGGCGATAACGGCCGGTGGGTCGGCGCGGAATTCTCGAACGTCTGCTCTCGACTGGACGCGCCGCACTCACCGAATCAGAATTTTTACCATACGAATTGACGCCGCGTCAAGAAGTGGATCGAAGCCCGCGAATCCCTGCGGGAACCCCCGAGGGGAGCCCCTTGCCCGGCCCGCAGGGAGATCGCGGTGATAGCGTTCCGCGATGCGTTACGTGCCCGAGTGCCCGCGCCGGCCGATCGGCTGCACGGCGCCGATCGGTGGGTGCTCGGCCCTATGAAGGGCGACGCCGTGTCAAGAACAAGTTGAGGCGGCCGAAGGGCTCTGCGGAACCGGGCTCTCTCCAGTGTTCCGGGTAGTGTTCTCGGAGGAAAAAGAGCCTTGTGTGCAGGTGAAATGAGGGAAGAATGGCCAGCGGGAACCGCGAAAGCAGGCGTGCGGCTGCCCTCGCTCAATTCCTCCAGCAGCCCTCCTTCGGCCGCGACCGCGCATTCGTCAGCCGTGCGATTCCGGTGAACGACTGAGATGGCCCAGGCGATGGAGACGGCCGGGGCGCCCGAGCCGCGCGGGGCGGCCCAGGAGGCTGCGACAGCCGAGGCGGCCGGACCACGGCAGGTGGTAGGAGCGCTGATCCGCGACCGGCACGACCGTATCTTCGTCCAGCGGCGCTCGCCCGACCGGCGCCTCTTCCCAGGCTGCTGGGACGTCGTCGGCGGCGCCGTGGAGGACGGGGAGTCCCTGCTCGACGCGGTCCGCAGGGAGATAGCGGAGGAGACCGGCTGGCGGCTGCGGCGCGTCCTCGCGCGGGTGGCGCACGGGGAGTGGACGGCGGACGGCGTACGGCACGTCGAGTCCGACTACGTCGTCGAGGTGGACGGGGACCTCTCCGCGCCCGAACTCGAATGGGACAAGCACACCGAGTTCGCGTGGATAGCGGCCGATGATCTCTCGCCGCTCGACGAGAACGTCCGGTGCGGCGCCGGCACCTTTATCAAGGACGTGGTGACCGCGGCGCACGCCTGGCTCGCCGACGCCTCCGCGGAACGCCGCGAAGCGCGCTGAACGGCCGGCGGCCCAGCCCTCGCCCGTAAACTCCACGAGCCTTTCCCCGCCGCCTCCACCGAACCCGCCCCCGCCGCTGCCGCCCCCGCCCTCCCCGCCATCATCTATTGATCTTCTGCGAGGGGAAATTCCGCATGCCCGAAGACGAGTGGAAGAACGAGCGACCGCGACCACGGGTCCTGGTGGTCGGATTTGTGGGACACCAAGGAAAGGAGTATCTGCCGATCGTGCGGGAGAACGCGGATATCGTCGGCGGCGTCGACCCCGCGCCGGCGGCCCCCACCCTCGCCGCCGAGTGGGGGTTCCCGCATTACGAACTCCTCGGCGAGGCACTCGAAAAGGCCGACTTCGACGCCGCGCTGGTCACCGTGCCGCACAGCGAGCACTTCCCGGTCTGCGCGAAACTCCTGGCGCACGGCAGGCACGTCATCAAGGAGAAGCCGTTCGCCGTGACCGAACAAGAGGCCCGGCACCTGATGCACTTGGCGCAACGGGCCGACCGCAGCGTCTACACGCTGTTGCAGCGGAATTTCAACCCGGTGTTCCAGTTCGCCCAGGAGAACCTCGCGCGGATCGGGGACGCCTACTGGTTCTCGTACGACTACCACTTCAACCTGGCCGATCCGACGACGGGCTGGCGGGCCTCGCGGGAACAGGCGATGGGCGGGGTGCTCCTCGACATGGGCTACCACCTCATCGACGTGCTCAGCGGGATGTTCCCCGAGCCGCCGCGCGTGCACTCCGCCTTCGTGCACCACTACCAGGAGATGCGGGAACGCCGGCTCGAAGACCTCGTCAGCCTCATGTGCAGCTACCCCGCGACGGGGCTGGCGGGCTCGCTGCGCATCTCACGCCACAACTACGAGAAGATCGAACACCTCTGCGTGCTCGGGACGAAGGGGGCGTTGAGCGTCGGCCCCGGCGTGGCGGTCCTGCACTCCACCGGAGGGCCGCCGCTGGAGCGCTGCGTCTGGAAAGGCCCCAAGTCCGACGCCGTACGGTCCATGATCGCCCACCATCTGGGCCACCTGGAGGATCGCTACTACCGCCAGGACCACTTCCAGCGCCAACTCGCCACCGTACGCGTGATCGACGGGATCTACCGGGACCGGTTACGGGAACAGGACGAACTCGCCGAGCAGTGCGCCTGACCCGCCGCCACGACGCCGCCCCCCCCGTACGAGGCCGACGCCCCCCGTACGAGCCCGGCACCCGCCGTACGAGCCCGCCACCCGCCGCACGGGCGCGGTCGGCCGTACGGGCAACGAGGCGCCCGGCCCCGCCTCCCCAGCCCACCCGCGAACGCAGGAAGGACATATGACCAGCGACGAACGACTCGCCCTCCTCGGAGGCGCACCCGTCATCGAACAGCCGCTGCCGCACGAGGTCTGGCCGCCCCCCGCCGACCAGACGGAGCTGTCCGAACTGGCCGGGCAGCGGAACACCGACATCTCCATCAAGGGCAACAGCGGCCCCATCGGCCGGCTGGAGGCCGACTTCCTCGCGTTCCTCGACAACCGGGCCCGCTTCGCGGTCACCTTCAACTCCGGCACCAGCGCCCTCCTCGCCGCCTACTTCGCGCTCGGCGTCCGCGAAGGCGTGGACGTCGTGGGGCCGGCGCTCACCTACCACGCGGCGCTGAGCCCCGTCTTCGCGCTCCGCGGCGACGTCGTCCTGGCCGACATCGACCCTGCCACCCGCGGCCTGGACCCCGCCGCGCTCCAAGCCGCGATCACCGAGCACACCAAGATCGTCACGGTCGTCCACCAATGGGGCCACCCCTGCGACATGGACGCCATCCTGCGGATCGCCGAACGCCACGGGCTGCGCGTCCTGGAGGACTGCTCCCACGCCCACGGCAGCCACTACAAGGGCAGGCCCGTCGGCACCTTCGGCGACGCCGCCGTCTTCTCCCTCCAGGCCAACAAGGCCATTTACGCGGGGGAGGGCGGCATCCTCGTCACGAGCGACCCCGGCGTGCACGACCGCGCCACCCTCCTCGGGCACTACCGGGACCGTTCCCGCGACAGCGTCCTCGACGAGGGCCTGCGCGCGCACTGGGTCACCGGCTACGGGCTCAAGCTGCGCATGTCGCCGTTCAACGCCATCGTCGCCCGGCACGCGCTCGCCGCGTTCCCGGCCCGCAAGGAAGCCCGCCACCGCTGTCTGCGCTACTTCGGCGAGCAACTGCGCGACGTGCCCTACCTGGAGCCGGTCCACGTCGCCGACCACGTCGACATGGGCGCCTGGTACGGCTACAAGCCGCTCTACCGGACCGAGGCGCTGGGCGGCGTCCCGCGCTCCGTGCTCATCGACGCGCTGCGCGCCGAAGGCATGGAGGTGGGCGCCCCCTCCGGCCCCCGGCTGTCGACCCTGCCGCTCTACGCCCGCCCGGAGAACCCCCTCTTTCCCGGAACGCCCAAGAAACGCGCCGCGCCACGGGCCGGCTCGCACGCCGAACACGTCGAGCGGCACGCCCTGTCCCTGCCCACCTTCACCAACTGGCCCGAGGACATGAAACTCATCGACCAGTACGCCGAGGCCTTCCGCAAGGTCGACCGGCACTGCGACGCGCTCGTACGGTACGCGGTCGAATCGCGCCGATGACGGTACGCGGCCGACTCGGCCACCGCCGGCCCGGCCCCGGCACTCTGCCCGCACCGCCGGGGGCCGGGCCCCGAAACCTACGACGCGTGCAGTGAGGCGCTCCATGTCACGACAGGCCGACCTCGAACTGGCCCTGCGGCTCGGCGACATCGCCGACAGCATCACCGGCCGCCGCTTCGGCGCCCGCGACCTGCGGGTCCGGGAGAAGCTGGACCGTACGCCCGTGACCGACGCGGACACCGCCGTCGAGACGGCCGTACGCGAGGCGCTGCGGTCCGACCGCCCGGAGGACGCCTTCGCGGGGGAGGAGACCGGCGGCTCCGTCACCGCCGGCCGCACATGGATGGTCGACCCCATCGACGGCACCAAGAACTTCCTGCGCGGGGTGCCGGTGTGGGCCACGCTGATCGCCCTGCTGGAGGACGGCCGGCCCACCGTCGGCGTGATCAGCGCCCCCGCCCTGCGCAGCCGCTGGTGGGCGGCGGCCGGGCAGGGCGCCTGGCTGCGGCGCGGCGCGGCCGACAGCGCCGCCGTGCCCCTGCGGGTCTCCGCCCACACCCGCCTCGACCACGCCTATCTGTCCACCACCAGCACCCGCACCTGGGACGCCTTCCACTCCCGGGCGGCCTATCTGCGCCTGGCCGAGGAATGCTGGGAGGACCGCGCCTTCGGAGACTTCCTCCAGCACTGCATGGTCGCCGAGGGAACCCTCGACATCGCCGCCGAACCGGTCGTGAACCCCTGGGACATCACCGCCGTCCAGATCCTCGTGACGGAAGCCGGCGGCGTCTGCACCGATCTCCTGGGCGCCTCGCCCCGAGGCGGCACCGGAGCCCTGTCCGCCAACCCGCGGTTGCACCAACTCGCCCTGACCGTCCTGGCGGCCCCGCGTCCGTGACGGCCCATCACACCGTCCCGTAGCAGGGAAGGCGACCGCGCAGGGACCAGAGGCATGTGACCGGCATCACTCCCAGGTGAAAACCTCGCCGACGGCGCGGGCGTCTAGGGGGTGTGAGATCAGTGAGGAAAGACCCGGGCGGCGAGGTGGACGAGGAACGGCTCGTCCGGCTCGTGGCCAGGGGCGACCGCGCCGCGTTCGAGGAGCTGTACCGGCGCACCGCCCCATGGATGGCCGTACGGCTGCGCCGCCGCTGCGCGGACGAGCAGATCGTCGCCGAGGTCATGCAGGAGACCTATCTGGCCGTGTGGCGCGCGGCGGGCGCGTTCGCCGGAGCGGCGGTGGGCGGCAGCGCCGTCGGCTGGCTGTGGACGATCGCGGCACGCCGCCTCGTCGACGCCTTCCGGCGCAGGGCCCACCACGCCGACCCGCCGTCGGCCGCCGCGCTCCCGGGAGCCGCGCCCGCCGCCGAGGACGAGGCGCTGGCGTCGACCGTCGGCGGTGACGTCGGCGACGCCCTGCGGCGACTGGCGCCCGAACTCGGGCAGGTGCTCCAGGCCATGGTGGTCGACGGGCTGACGGTCAGGGAGACCGCGGCCCTGCTCGGCGTGCCCGAGGGCACGGTCAAGACCCGCGCCCGCCGGGCCCGGATCGCGATGCGGAAGGCGCTGACATGAGTGGTGCGGACAGGGGCGCCGGGAGCGCCGACACGAGCGGTGCTGACATGAGTGGTGCCGGCACGAGCGCCGGAAGCGCTGACAGGAGGGCCGGCTCGCGGGCGGGCTTGAGCGCCGGCGGCGCCGACACGGCGGGCGGCCACGCCTCGATGCGGATGATCGACGATTACGCGCGCGGCGACACCGGCATGGCCACCGACGAGGTATGGGCCCTGGAGACCCACCTGGAGACGTGCCCCGTGTGCCGGGAGCGACTGGCGGTCGCCGCCACCACCCGGGCGCCCGCCGTCACAGCGCTGGTCGACGCCGTCTGGTCGGACCTCGAACCCCGCCTCGCGGCCACCGCCACCGCCCCCCGCCGGCGGCGCCGGCCCGCCTGGCTGTCCGGATGGCTGGCGCCCGCGGCGGTGCCGTGGCTGGCCACCGCCGTGAGTGTGACCGTGCTCGCACTGCTGCTGGACCTGGCCGACATCCGCCTCGGCGGGGTGTCGCTGGTCCTGCTGCTCGCCCCGGTCCTGCCCGTACTCGGCGTCGCGGCGTCCTGGTCGCGCGGCCTGGACCCGGCGTACGAGCTGACCACCGCGGCCCCCAGAGCCGGCCTCCACCTCGTGCTGCGGCGCACCGCGGCCGTGCTCGCCGTGGTCGTACCCGCGCTGCTGGTGTGCGGATGGGTGACCGGCGTGATGGTGGCCCAGGGGCTGCTGCCCTGCCTGGCCTTCACCTCGGCCACCCTGGCGCTCGGCGGCGTCATCGGGATGACCCGCGCCGCGCTCGCCCTGGTGGGCGCGTGGGCCGCGGCCGTCGTCGCGCCCGCCGTCGCCGTCAGCCACGCACCCTTGGCGCTCCGGCCGGACGGTCTGCCCGTGTGGGGGCTGGTCCTCGTGCTCGGCGCCGCCGTCGTCACCGCCCGCAGGGGCGCGTACACCGTGCTGGGAGCCCGACGTTGAACCTCGGAAAGGAACGACACATGACGCGCGCGGTGAGCGCGGCCGACCTCGCACCCACGACGTACGCCTGGCAGATCCGGGCCACCGGGCTGAAGGTCAGGGTCGGCGGGAACCGGATGGCCGTCGACGGGCTCGACCTGTCGCTGGGCACGGGCGTGCACGGCCTCCTCGGCCCCAACGGCGCCGGCAAGACCACCCTCATCCGGGCCCTGGCCACGGTGGTGCGGCCCACCGCGGGCAGCCTGGAACTGCTCGGCGAGTCCGCCGGCGGCAGGGGCGAACACCGGGCGCTGCGCCGCCGGATCGGCTACCTGCCGCAGGAGTTCGGCTACTACAAGCGCTTCACGGTGCGCGAGTTCGTCGAGTACATGGCCTGGCTCAAGGAGGTACCCAAGGCGGACGTGCCCGGGGCCGTACAGCGCGCCGTGGAGCGCGTGGGCCTGGCGGACCGCGCCGACGACCGGATGAAGGCGCTGTCCGGCGGCATGGTGCGGCGCGTCGGCATCGCCCAGGCCATCGTCAATGACCCGGCCGTCCTGCTGCTGGACGAGCCGACGGTCGGTCTGGATCCGGCGCAGCGGCTGCGCTTTCGCGAACTGCTCCAGGAACTGGGCCGGGACACCTGCGTGGTCGTCTCCACCCACCTGGTGGAGGACGTCGCCGCGGCCTGCACCGACGTGGTGCTCTTCGCCGAGGGGCGGCTCGTCTTCCAGGGCACGCCGGACGAACTGGCCGCGGCGGGCGGCCCCGAGCACGTGGGCGACAGCCCGCTGGAACGCGGCTACTCGGCGCTGCTCGCCGGCTCCGGCCGGGAAAGGGGAAGCTGGTGAACGGCCGCGTCGCACGCATCGAACTGCGGAGGTCCGTCGCCCCCTGGGCCGGGGCCCTCGTCCCGGTGTTCGCGCTCGCGCTCCTCTACCTGATCCCCGGCCCGTGGGCCTGGGACACCGTGCGGTGGACGGAGCAGTGGACGTCCCTGGCCATGTGGACCCGCTCCCTGCTGGTCTTCCTGTGGCCGCTGGTCCTGGGGCTCGGCGCGCTCCAGGGGCTGCGCGACCACCGCTCCGCCATGGGCGAACTGCTGACGAGCACGCCGCGGCCCGCCTGGCACCGCGCGGCGACCCTGGCGGGCACGATCGCGCTCACCCTGGTCGCCGGCTTCGCCCTGCTCCTCGTCGTGGGCGGGGCCCAGGTTCTCGCCGGCGGCGCGTACCAGCACCTCGGCTGGCTGCCGATCTCGCTCGTCGCGGCCCTCGCCCTGATCGCGGCGGCCGTGCTGGGCATGGGGCTCGGCCGGACGCTGCCGTCCCCGCTCACCCCGCCCGCGCTGACGGTCGCCGCCTTCGTGTTCACCAACCTCCTGCGCACGGCGGAGGGACCGGCGATCCCCAGCCCCGCCGCGCCGAACCGGCTCGTGCTCCTCTCCCCGGCCGTCTCCCAGGTGCGCGAGGTGCTGCTCACCCTCTCCGCCCCCGTACACCTCGGCCAGACGCTCTGGCTGCTGGGCCTGGCCGCGACGGGCTTCGCGCTGCTGGCCGCCGCGACCAGGCGCGGCCGGCTGCTCGCCGTAGCGCCCGTCCTGGCCGGGTCCGTGCTCGCCCTGCTCGTGCTGCCCTCCGACCCGCGCCGCACCTACGTCGTCGACACGGCCGCCGCCGCCATGGTCTGCGAGGGCCGGGTGTGCGTGACGAAGCTGCACGAGGCGCGGCTCCACGACCTCGCGGGCCCCGGCGAGAAGGCGCTGCGCCTGCTGCACGGCGCCTTGGGCGCCCGGGCGCCCGTCGAGATCCGGGAGAGCACCGGCCTGCGGGACCTCCTCGACACGCCCGAACGGTCCCGTACGGCCGTACTCGTCGACTTCGGCGACGGCGCCATCGGCAAGGCCAAGGGCGAGGAACTGACCCGGGCCCTGCTCGGTCAGGGCCTGGCACCGGCCTGCGCGCCCCGCAGCGAGCGCGAGGGCGGCTCGATGTCGGACATCGTCGCGCAGGACATCGCGGCGGCCTGGGTCCTCGGCGACCTCAAGCCGCTCCCCGGCACGGCCCAGGACCCCGACCGGCAGACCGCGCGCGCCCTCCCCGTCTGGAAGCGGTTCCGGGCCCTGCCGCCGGCCGAACAGCGCGCACGGATCGACGCCGTGCACGAGGCCGCGCTCGCCTGCGGCGACAGCGGCGCGCTCGACCAGTTGCCCGGGGGTGCGTCCCGGTGAGATGGCTGACGCTGTACTCCCGTTCGCGCCAGATGCCCGCGTCGTTCGCCGCGACGGTGATCGCCGCCGTGGGGATGTGGGCCCTCGGGCGGGGCGGCGGGGGATCGGGGGCGGCCTCGGCTTCAGGCTCGGGCCCGGGCGATCCCCAGTTCGCCGCGCTCGCCCTCACCGCGGGCGTGGCGGCGGCCTCCGTCGGCCTCGGCGGCCAGGACCTCGCCCTGGACCGTACGGCCGCGATCCGCTGGGTGCCCCGCCGCGCGGCACACGTGCTGCTCGCGGCCGCCGTCGTGGCGGCCGTGGCGCTGGCCGTACGGACCTTGGGCGACGAGATGGCCGGCACCGAGTTCATCGTCCGGGACAGCGCCGGCCTGATGGGCCTCGCCGCCCTCGGAGCGGCGGCCTGCGGGGGAGCGTACGCCTGGACCCTCCCGGTCCTCTGGACCGCCGTCGGCCTCTTCGTCCCGCCCCCGACGAACACCCCGACACGCGTCGCCGCCTGGCTGCTGCTGCCCCCCGGCACCCCGACGGCCACCTGGACCGCCCTGACCCTGACCGCGACGGGCACCGCGGCCTACGCCCTCGCGGGCCCGCGGGGCCGGCACGTCGCGTGAACCGGACGGCGGGCTTCGAGCGGTGGGCCGGTCATCCTCCAGGGCGCTTTACCGCAGGGTCGCCAACTTGGCGTTGACCTTGATGACCCTGGGGTGGTCCCGGTCGATTTTCTTGGCCTCAGGAACGAAATTCAGCTTGACGGAGGGCCCGAAGACGAGGCAGTGCGATGAGCCGCCGTACTGGAACATGCCCAGCTCCTGGCCCTTCCGCACGGTGTCGCCAGGCTTGACCGAGAGGACACAGGACGAGACCTCGGCCATGCCGATGGCGACGAAACACAGCGTGCCGAGCTTGTTGTTGTCGGCTTCGATGAAGATGAGGACGCGGGTGCCGACGTGCGAGATATACCCCTGCGAAATGTCCGGCGCCGCGGGATCGCAGAGGGAGGAGGGCGCCTCTGCGTAGTACGCGCCGGGGATCTGGCGGCATGCCCTGATCTTGCCCTTCACAGGGCTGTGCCACCGGTGATAGGCGAGTGCGCTCAGGAAACCCTGGTAGACCGTGCCGTCCACATAGTCCTCGGCCTTCGGCTCGTCCGCCCCCCTGTGGGCGGTGTCGAGCAGGTGCGCGAGGGAATACGGCTGGCCCTTGATCGAGAAGTGCCGGTGGAGCTGCACTTTCTCGCTCAGGCGGTAGGGGAACGCCTCGCAGGCACTGACGACGACATCGTCTCCGTCGGCGACGGGACGGGGGTCGGGCGCCTCCTTCCTGATTTTGCGGGTGAAGAAATCGTTCCACGAAGTGAACCCGTAGTAGGCGTCCTCCGGCTTGCAATCGAAGAGATCCTCGAACTTCTTGCCCGGGTCGGCCATGGCTTTCAGCGCTTCAGGGGTGAGCCACTTTCTCCTCTTGAGTTCCTCTTTGGACTTGTTCGACTTGAGGTACTTCGCCCACTCGTTGAGCACCACTTTGAGCTGCTTGTTCACGTCCTTGTTCAAGAAGGCGGCGAACCCGGCCTGGGTTCCCATGGCCCAGTTCAGAATGACGTTGATCGGGAACCCGATGAGACCTGCCGAGTTGCTGGACCCCGGAGGGATGAACTCCGGTGTCGTTCTGATGATCGCGTCCAGCAGGTGCAGCATCTGCTTGAACGACTTGACCTGCGGGTATCCGGTCGGGGTCTCCTTCAGGGACAGTTGCTCGAACATGTCCGTGAAGAGGACGTAGACCTCGGGATTGTCGTAGACGAATTTCTCGAAGTCCTTGACCACTTTGGCGTGTCCCGGGGCCCCGCCAGTGCGCTGCTCTTCTTCGGTCTGCTCGATGAGGTCGTCGAGCCACCGCGCCAGGAATACCTGATCCTCGGGCAGCCAGCGTCCCGTCTGCTTGACCACATCAGTCGCCATGATGAAACTCCTTTGTCGGACCATCGACTTGACTGCCGGGTCCCGGGACCGTTTTGACCGGGGCACCCGGGTGCAGACTGGCACAAAGGCGCGTCAAATGGACGGACCCCGCAGCGCGGTGGAGGTGGCGGCACTTGTGGTCGGCGCGCCCCCGTTCACTACCCATGTGACGAATAACCGGTACGGGTGGCGTTCCTGATCATGCCTGGTTGCGGGCCCGCCGCCGCTGCCAACGTCGTCGGCGGGCGGGAAGCCCCGGACCGCTGCCGGGCCGGGGCGACGTACGGTGCGCAGACGGCGCTCCGCGGCCCGCCGCGTATGAGGGAGAAGCGTCATGAAGAAGACCGCCGCCTGGGCTGCCGCCGCGATGATGGCCGGGGCCCTGCTCACCGCGACGGGTTCGGCTCAGGCCGAGGCGTCGACGGGGAGCGTGCGAGCCGTGGACACCGCCCACTCGTCGAAGCGCGTGGCCGGGCGCTACTGCCTCGCGAACGACTGGGGCACTTCCAGGGTGTCCGCGAAGCCGTGCAACCCCTCTGACCAGGGCCAGCAGTGGGTGGTCTCGGGCCATCAGATCGCCCTGGCCCACGCCCGCGCCTACTGCCTGGCCAACACCTGGGAGACTCCGGAGGTCGCCGTCAAGCCGTGCAGCTCCGGCGACCAGGGGCAGTACTGGAACGTCTCGGGGCAGCAGGTCTCCCTCAACTTCGCCCCCGCGTACTGCCTGGCCAACGCCTGGGGGACGCCGGCCGTCTCCACCAAGCCGTGCGCCGCGTCCGACAACGGGCAGCACTGGGTGATCTTCAACGACCAGATCAGCCTCGCGCTCGCCTGACGCTCTGACGCTCTGATGCCCTGACGCCGTGGCGCCCTGAGGCATTGAGCCCCTGACACCGCGGCGTCCTGACGCCCTGTCACCGTGCCCGCCCCGGCAGACCTCGGGCGGGCACGGCCGACAACGACAGAAACGCACGTTGCTCGGCCGACCGGCCGACCGGCCGGCAGACGGATGGCCGCGAGCCTCGCCCACGTCGTGGCGGGGCGGTCCTCGACTGATCGCCGGAGCCCCTGTGCGGTGGCGTCGATACGGTGGCAGCGCGCCGGGAAGTCGCAGGTAAAGTAGGGATCTTCGGCTGGCGTGAGCCCCGGAGCCCTCGAAAGCGAACGCTGTGACGCAACCTTTCCAGCAGACGGCCGCACGACGCCGTCTGGACGATGCCCTGGACCACCTGGCCGTCGTATTCCGTGGGATGACGGCCCACCCCGACGAGCACAACTGCGAGTGCCACTGGGGGAGCGAGGAAGACCTCGCGCTGCTGAAGACGCCGGACACGGAACTGAGCGCCGACCTGCTGCGCCGTACGTGGCAGGCCACCGACTGGGAATACGAGGCACCTGTACTGCGCCGCGTCCTGCCCCAGTTCGCGTCCGCTCTCACCCGCGGTCTCATCGAGCCCTTCTGGGGCATGCACGAGGTGGGGCTCAAGTTCCACCGCGCCAAGTGGGAGCAGTGGCCTGCCGAACAGGCCGCAGCGGTACAGGAATTCCTGGGCGCCTGGTGGGACGTCACGCTCATCGATCCGGAACCCGCTGTGTCCGCGGACGAGGTATTCGCCTTGTGTGCGGAGGCCACCGGCATGCTCGGCCCCTGGCTTCGCGCCTGGGAGAGGCACGATCACGGTACGGCCGACCAGCACCTGGCCCGGGCCGTGGGCTCCTGGGAGTACGACCTCTTGGACGACCAACTCCCCTGGGACACCTGGCACAACGCGGACGATATGCGCGACGAGTTGACGAGCTGGCTTCTGCGCCACGCCTCCGCCCGGCTCCGGGCCCACGGCGCCCCTTCGGAACTCCTCCACCGGATACGGCTCTTCGGCCTCAGCGGCCTCGACCGCTGGGAGGACCCGCACTACCCGCGCTGGCCCGGACCCCGCTGCTGAGCACCTGAACCGCGCGAAACCACCGGTCCGTATCGACGACACCCATACGCCGCCGCCGGCTGGCTCCCATTTCTGGCCGGATTCCTCAGGGTCGGGGCCGGAACGCGCGGGCGTGAGAAAAATTTCACTGCCGAGCGATGTTTCGCATTCCGCCGTTCAGGTTTCCTGCCGTCCGATGGGTCGTGAAAGAGCGGTGAATGGGCGATGAGAAGGCGTTGCAGGGGCGAAGGGAGGCCGAAGAGCGGGCGAAGGGCGGAGGACGGGCGGGCGATGAGCGGGGGTGGGCGGAGAGTGGGCGGGGAGTGGGCAGGGAATGGGCGATGGAGTGGTGTTTGGAATCGGGCGGTGTGGAGCCGATTGCGCCTCGAATTGCTTGGTGCCGGCCGTCCTTGACAGGGGATTGGGCCGGTAGGCAGACTGCTTCGCATCTGAGATCGATTCGCCCAGCCGGATAGCGCGTCACTCGCGCGAGTCCGGTCTTCGAGTGCGCAGTGCGCCGTTCCCCGGAATGTTCGCGCCATTTTTTCGGGGCCGGCCCGATATCCCCCTTGTCGTCGCGCGGGCCGTTGGTGGCCCGCTGCCAGCAGGCTGGAGATAAAGTGTCTGACATCGAACGCGCGGACCTGCTCGAAAAGCTCATCGGTTTTGTCCGGGACGACCTGCTGAACGGGCAGGCGGGCGCCGAATTGACGCCGACCACCCCGCTGCTGGAGTGGGGGGTGCTCGACTCCATAAAGACGGCGCGGCTGCTCGCCTTCATACGCGATGACATCGGGGTGCGGGTGCCGCCGAAGAAGATGGTCGGAGACCACTTCAAGGACCTGGAACACGTGACGGATCTGGTGCTGGAACTCCAGCAGCCGGTCGGCTGACCCGACACGTCGAGAGGTTTCCTTCCGTGAAAACGAAAGACGTGTTCGTCGGCGGCCTCGGCGTCTATGTGCCGGAGAAGATGAGTATGGAGACGGCGGTGGCGGAGGGGATGATCGACGCCGCCGCCGCGAAGGAGTACGACTTCGCCGGCATCGCGGTGGCCGGTGAGACGCCGGCCCCCGACATGGCCCTGCACGCGGTGCGCGAGGCGCTGCACCGCTCCGGCAAGGACCAGTCCGCGCTGGGGATGCTGCTGTACGCCAGCGTCTGGTACCAGGGCCCGGACGGCTGGTGCCCGCAGTACTACATCCAGCGGCACGCGGTCGGCGGCAACGTGGTGGCGGCCGAGGTACGGCAGGGGTGCATGGGCATGTTCAGCGCCCTGGAACTCGCGGCCGGCTATCTGATGGGCGTACCGGAGCGCGACTCCGCGGTCATCACGAGCGCCGACAACTTCAATTCGCCGCGCATCGACCGCTTACGTTTCAGCCCGCACTTCCCCATGGCGGACGCGGGCTGCGCCGTGGTGCTCAGCAGGACCCCGGGATTCGCCCGGCTCGAATCCGTCAACGCGGTCACCCTGCCCGAATATGAGGGAATGCACCGCAGCGGTGAGCCGATGTTCCCGCCGGGGGAGACCCTCGGGCGACCGCTGAACTTCGCGGCCACCAAGAAGCACTGGATGGAGAACGCGGAACAGCCGCCCGGCGGCCCGCTTCCCATCATCGCGGCCCAGGACGAACTGGTGAACCGCACGCTGGAGGAATCCGGAATCGGCATCGACGACGTCACCAAGGTCGCCTATGTCAACGGATCGCGCGGACGGGTCGAGGGCCGGGGCATGATTCCGCTCGGACTGCCCATGAGCCGGTCGACGTGGGATTTCAGCCGCACCATCGGCCACGCCGGCGCGAGCGACCAGTTCATCTCGCTGGAACACCTCGTCAGGACCGGGGAACTGGGTCCGGGCGACCATTTCCTCATGCTCGGAGTCGGTCCGGGATTCAACATCGCATGTGCGGTCTTCAGCATCCTCGAACGTCCTTCGTGGGCGGAATGACATGGAATTCGGCTGGAATACCGAGCAACGGGCCCGGTACGCCACGACCCTGGCCGGGGTGCGCGCCGCATTCCCGCTGGACCGGGAGCGGGACGAGCGACCCTTCACTCGGGAGGACTGGCTGCGACTGGGAAAACTCGGCGTACTGGGCGCGAGCGTTCCGGAGCGATTCGGAGGCGGCGGACTCGGCGCCCTCGACACCGCCCGCGTGATCGAGGCGGTGGGTGAGGGCTGCTCCAGCACGGGGCTGGTCTTCGCCGCCGCCGCCCACCAGTTCGCCTGCGCCAGACCGATCCTGGACTTCGCCGAACCGGCCGTACAGGAAAGGCTGCTGCCCGGCATCTGCTCCGGGGCCCTGATCGCGGGCAACGCCATGACCGAGGCCGACGCGGGCTCCGACGTCTCCCGGCTCGCCGTCACCGCCACCCCGACGGACGGCGGTTACGTTCTCGACGGCACCAAGTCCTTCGTGAGCAACGGCCCCGTCGCCGACGTCTACGTCACCTACGCCACCACCGACGCCAAGGCGGCGCACCTGGGCCTGACGGGTTTTGTCGTGGACCGCGACGCACCCGGCGTCGTGGCCGGCCCGCCGTTCGAGAAGACCGGCCTGCTGGGCTGCCCGGCCGGTACGGTCTCCTTCGACGGCTGCTTCGTACCGGATTCCCAGGTCCTGGGCGCCCCCGGGCTGGGCAGCACGGTCTTCCAGACCTCCATGGCCTGGGAGCGGGCCTGCCTGTTCGCGCTCTACCTCGGCGTACAGCAGCGGCTGCTCGACGCCTGTACGGACCATGTGCGCCGGCGTCGCCAGTTCCAGCGGCGGCTGTCGGAGTTCCAGGCGGTCTCCCATCGCCTCGCGGAGATGAAGCTGCGCCTGGAGAGCGGCCGCCTCCTGCTCTACCGCGCCTGCTGGGAACTCGACCGCGAGGTCGGCGGCGACGACGGCGAGTACGGCGGGGACGACCGCGAGTACGACGGGGACGTCCGTAACGACTCCCGCGAGGACGACCGCGAGTACGGCGGGGACGTCCGTGACGACTCCCGCGAGGACGACCGCGACGGCTCCGGCGGCGACGACCGCCACGACCAGGACGAGGGCCGCGAGGACGGCGTCCTGTGGGCGGCGCTGTCGAAGCTGGCGGTCTCGGAGGGCGTACTGGAGACCGCGATGGACGCGGTACGGCTGTTCGGCGCGCGCGGCTATCTGCGGGAGGACGGCATCGAGGCGGCCCTGCGCGACGCGGTGCCCGGCACCCTCTTCTCCGGAACCTCCGACATCCAGCGCGAGATCATCGCCAGGGAGCTGGGCCTGTGAGACTCCATGAACTCCTGATGCGCTCGGCCCGCCGGACCCCGGACGCGCTCGCCGTCGACGACCTCTCCGGCGGCGTCAGCTACCGCGAACTGGACCTGCTGGCCGACGCGTTCGCCGCCGCCCTGCACGCCGCCGGGGTCACCCCCGGCGACCGGGTGGTGATCTGGAGCGGCAAGGACATCGACTCGGTGGCGCTGATGCAGGCCGCCCTGCGGATCGGCGCGGTCTACGTACCGGTCTCGGCGGCCAATCCGCTCGCCCGGCTCGTCCAGATCACCCGGGACTGCCGCCCGGCCCTCGTCGTCGCCGACGCGGACGGGCTGCGCCGCGCCGCCACCGAGAACTGGCCCCGGGGTGACGACGAGCCGAGCATGGTCGGCGCCACCGAACTGCTGGCGGCCCCCGCCCCCTCCGCGCCCCCGATCCACCACGGCACGCCGGACGATGTCGCGTACGTCCTCTACACCTCGGGCTCGACCGGGGTACCGAAGGGCGTCGCGATCAGCCACCGCAACGCGCTGGCGTTCGTCACCTGGGCAGCCGCCGAGACCGGCCTGCGCGCCGCCGACCGGCTCGCCAACCACGCACCGTTCAACTTCGACCTGTCCGTGTTCGACCTGTACGCGGCGTTCCTGGTGGGCGCCTCGGTGCACCTCGTGCCGCCCGGCATGGCGTACGCGCCGGGACTGCTGACCGAGCTGCTGGAGAGCCGGCGGATCACGGTCTGGTACTCGGTGCCTTCCGTCCTCGTGCTGATGCTCCACCAGGGCGGGCTGCTGGACGGCGCCCCGCCGCCCGCCCTGCGGGTCTGCGCCTTCGCCGGCGAGCCCTTCCCTCTGGCGGACGCCCTGCGGCTGCGCGCGGCGTGGCCGGATGTGCGGCTGTTCAACTGGTACGGGCCCACCGAGACCAACGTCTGCACCTCGTACGAGATCACCGCCGACGACCTGGGACGCATCAGCCCCCTGCCCATCGGCGCCCCGTGCGCCGGCGCCGACGTCTGGCTGGAGCCGCGGGACGGGCCGGAGGGCGAGATCACCGTCGCGGGACCCACGGTGATGACCGGGTACTGGGGCGCCGTACCGCACACCGGCCCGTACCGCACCGGCGACATCGGCCGCTACGACGCGCGGGGCAACCTGGAGTACGTGGGCCGCCGCGACCACCTGGTCAAGGTGCGCGGGCACCGCGTCGAACTCGGCGAGATCGAGGCGGCGCTGGACGCCCACGAGGCGATCGGCACGGCGGCCGTCGTCGTCATCGGCTCCGGCCTGAAGGCCCGTATCCACGCGGCCGTGGTGCCCCGCCGCAGCGCGAGCCCGCCGACCCTGCTGAGCGTCAAACGGCACTGCGCGGACCGCCTCCCGCTCTCCATGACGGTCGACGCCCTGCACGTGATGGCGGACCTGCCCCGCACCCCGAACGGCAAGACCGACCGGGCCGCGCTGACGGCCCGGCTGACGACGGCGCCCCGCGGCTGAACCCGTACCGCGACGCCCCGGCACCACCAATCACCCCCGGCACCACCAACCACCCTCGGCCCCAATCACCTGGCGCCGGCCACCGAGCAGACGAGCAGAAGGGAACACGGCACATGACCATGGACCGGGAAGCGCTGTGGGACACGTACTGGGCCGACCTGCCGGAACAGAGCGGCGAGGCGTTCTGGGACTCCGACCCTGCCCACAACGCGGTGCGCCACCTCCCGATGCTGCGGCCCCACTTCGACCCGGCGCTGCCGGTGATGGACCTGGGCTGCGGCAACGGCACCCAGAGCCCCGTACTCGCCGAACACTTCGAGCGGGTCATCGGCGTCGACATCGCCCAGGCCGCGATCGACATGGCATGCCAGAGCAACGCCCGCCCCAATGTCGAGTACTTCCGCTTCGACGTCATGGAGACCGGTGAGGCGCACGCCCTGCACGAGCGCATCGGCGACGTCAACGTCTATATGCGCGCTCTCTTCCACCAACTGCCCTACGACCACCGCGCACCCGCGGTGGAAACGCTGGCGGCGCTCGTCGGCCGGCGCGGCCGCGTGTTCTGCCAGGAACCGACCAAGGTCACCTGGTCCGTGGTGCACCGACTGCTCTTCGAATCCGAGGAATCACTGCCGAAACTGGAACGGCTCTTCAACCAGTTCCAGTTCGGCCTCTCCCCGGGCCAGGAAGTCGACACCGAACTGGAAGACCTCTTCGAAAAGACCGGCTTCGAGATCATCGAAGCCGGCGACATCCACATGCGAACCACCGAAACCCTCGCCGACGGCACCCCCCTAGACCTCTCGACCCGCTACGTCATCGCCCACCTCGCCTGACCACTGTGCCCACCACCGCCCCCGCGCTCCCAGGCGCCCGCTCGCGCTGAGCGTCATGCGCGGTGGTTCGGGCACTCTGCGTCGGCTGTCACGCTCGGTTACTATGCTCACTTCATGCCGGAGGCCGGAGGCAGGGGCTTGCCGCGAGTGACGGGCTGTTCGGGGAGGGGCGGGGAGGCCGGCAGGCTGGACGGGACTCCCCGGCTTCTCCCCAGGGTCGGTCCCGGCGATTCTCCGGTGCTCGGGCCTCCGAAGTCGATCGTCGGTTATTAGGCTGAACACTTATGGAGCCTGGGAAAGTGCTAGAGAAAGTCACGGCCACCCGCTATATCACGCCCTTGCGTGAGGGTGGCTCGCTTCCGGGGCTCGTCGAGGCCGACGACCTGGGTACGTACGTCATGAAGTTGTCCACGTGTTGGCGCTGACCAGCGTCGATGGGGCTGAATCCGTATCTGACCTGCGGAAATGATTCTTTCGGCGTCTTTCGGCATGGTGCTGCGTTACGTAGCCGATTCTCCCCACGCGCTCCCCAGCGCCGTCGATACTCCCCAGATTCTCCCCAGGGAGCGTTGGCGCAGCGGGCTGTGACGGTATGAAGGTCAGCCCATCGGAGGCGCTGCTCGGGGCACACTGAGTGATGCCGTACGCGGGTAAGAGCTGGCTCTACGCCTACGACGACGCCCTGCCGACTTGCTCCGATGGGGCGACCCACGCTCTTCGATCTCCACAAGCCGAACGCCTGGGTGGCGTCCGTCGACGCTCGCGGTTCCGCTCCAAGTGGTGTGGCTGTGCTCGGGGCCGAACGTGGCGTGATGCGTTTCGCTGCTCTGGCTGGGCATTCCTGTCAGCGGTGCCTTTCGGGCTTGGTCGCTTCCGGTGGCGGGAAGCGGGGAGAGGCGATGGACTGCCAGTAGTCCGAGGAGTCGCCGGTTTCGGTAACCGGTCATCGGCGGATACTCTGCCCCGCTCAGCGTTAGAGATGAGTTTGCAACGGGTCCGATCGACATCGTAGGAAGTGATGGTGCGGGCTTCTTCTTCCGGGCTGACTGCCATGGCCGGCGTCGTCGGGGCGCCCGCCATCTGGCCGCGGTGATCGCCGGCCCGGGCCGCTTGGGAGCAACCTTCCCCGGCTCTTCGTCGTCGATCTCTGTGGGACCCGGCGGAGCGAGCGACGGCAGGCTTCGCTGGGTCCGCACGCGCGTCGAACACGGGGGGACGGATGCTGCGGATACATTTCACGGACGCCGACTACGCGGCTGTCGGTCTGTGCGACCACCCGGATGTCATGTGGGAGTCCCTGCTGAGTCTCCACGCTTTGCAACAGCCTGATGCATCAGCGGGGTTCGGGCGCTGGCGGACGGAAGTGGCCAGGGAGCTGGACCCGGTGGCCGTCGGCGGCCTCTTCTCGCTGGCGCCGCCGGTCGGCTACTCGCCGGACTTCCTCACCCCGGCCGGGACCAAGGGCTTCGAACAGGGTCTGGAACGGGTGCTGGCGACACCAGCCCGCCGTATGGCGCGCGAACTCGGTCGGCTCCACCCCGCACGGGCGTCAGCTCCCTACGTACGGAGTCTCGCCGCTGCCGAGTCCAAGGCGCTCCGGCTTTTGCGGGACGCGCTGCACCACTACTACACGACGGCTCTCGCGCCCTACTGGTCGCACATCCGGCAGAGCGTCGGGGCGGAGTCCGCAATGCGGCTGCGGGTGCGCGAGGAGCTCGGGGTGCGGGAGCTGCTGCGGGGCATTCACCCGGCCGTCCGGTTGCAGGAGGACGTCCTCCAGGTGCCGTATCCCGGTCCGGACCGCGATGTCCATCTCCGCGGCCGGGGCCTGTTGCTCATCCCGTCCTTCTTCTGCCGCAAACGCCCCATCTGCCTGCACGACCAGAAGCTGCCGCCGGTTCTCGTCTACCCCTTCGAACGCGAAGCGGACTGGCGTACGCCCACGCGCGCCGACGGCAGCCTCCCCACCCGCGCCCAACTCGCCGCCCTCACCGCCCTGCTGGGGCACACCCGGACCCGCGTCCTCGCGGAGATCGGCTCCGGGTGCACCACGGGCGAGCTGGCGCGGCGGCTGCGCATCTCCGCCGCGGCCGCCAGCGAGCACACGACCGCGCTCCGCCGGGCGGGCCTGGTGTCGACCGTGCGCAGCGGACGTACCGCGCGGCACGCCCTCACCGTCCTCGGCGCGGACCTGCTGCACCAGCGGCACCGGCCGTCCCACCCGCACAACCCTTCGGCCACAGCCGAAACATAGGAAAGCCGGTTGAGCGACCGCCGCCGCGCCGGGACAGTGACCCCGGGGCTGCTCCTGACGAGACGGGACAGCGTGTCGTACGGGGGTTTCCATGCACATGGCCGTCATACGCGTCGGCCGGGTCTGGGCGGCGGTACTCGCCGTTCTGGCCTCGGTCCTCGTCGCCGGGGCGGGGCAGGCGATGGCGGACGACCTTCCGCCGCTGCCGTTGGGCGGCAACTGCAATGTGGCCAGTGAGACCCAGGTCGGTCCCGGCACCATGGACTTCAGACCCACCGCCCTGCAGCCGACACGCATCGAGGCGCCCGGTGGCACGGCCAAGACGAGCATGACGGGCACCCGCACCGAAAGCGTGACGACCACGGCCACGATCAGCGTGAGCGCCAAGCTCTCGGCCGCCGAGGTCGAGGCGTCGGCCTCGACCGGGCGCACGGCCCAGACGAGCCTCACCTACGGGACCGAGGTCCAGCAGAACGTCTCCGTGCGGCCGGGCCAGTACGCCTTGGTCTCCTACGGCGTCTACTTCTGGAAGACCACGTACGCGCGGACGTACACGATCCCCGGGTGCAACAAGGACTCCACCTTCTTTCCGTGGTTCGCCGACTACTCCTACATGCTGGTCCCGATGTACGCCGGCTGGAGGATCGAGTACTTCCCGCCGGGCGGTGGGGGCGGCAGCGGCGGCAACCCGCCCGGTCCTGTCACCGTGCCGACCAAGCCCCAGCTGGTGACGTCGGTGTACGGGTTGCCCGACGGCACCGTGCTCAGCACCAACGACACCCACCGCGTCTACAAGATGGCCGGCGGCGCCCCGATCTGGCAGTCCACCTGCGACGGCGGCCTGTGCCCCGACGCCAGGCCCACCACACAGGCGGTCATCGACGCCGGCCCCTCGGCACCGTCGGACGGCGCCACCGTGCAGGACCAGCAAGGTCAGATCTTCAAGTTCGTCGGCGGCGCACCCGTCCGGCTCGCGACCTGTGACGGGGTCGGCTGCGGCAGCCCCGTGAAGGTGTCCACCTGGAGTGTCGCCGCGCTCGACCACATGCGGCCCGAGCCGTCGGACGGCGCCACCGCCCAGGACCAGCAAGGGCAGATCTTCAAGTTCGTCGGCGGTGCGCCCGTCCACATGGCCACCTGCGACGGCAGCGGCTGCGGCACCCCCGTCAAGCTCTCCACCTGGAGCATCTCGACGCTGGAGCACATGAGAACCGTGCCCGCCGACGGCGCCACCGCGCAGGACCAGCAGGGGCAGATCTTCAAGTTCGTCGGCGGTGCGCCCATTCACATGGCCACCTGCGACGGCAGCGGCTGCGGCAGCCCCGTCAAGGTGTCCACCTGGAGCGTGGCGACGCTCGACCACATGAATCCGGCACCGGTGGACGGTGCCACCGCGCAGGACCAGCAGGGGCAGATCTTCAAGTTCGTCGGCGGCGCACCCGTCCGGCTCGCGACCTGTGACGGGGTCGGCTGCGGCAGCCCCGTGAAGGTGTCCACCTGGAGCATCTCCTCGCTGGAGCACATGCGGCCGTATCCCACGGACGGGACGACGGTACGGGACCAGCAGGGTCAGATCTTCAAGTTCGTCGGCGGCGCGCCCGTCCACATGGCCACCTGCGACCCGGGCTGCGGTGCTCCGATCCCGGTGTCCACCTGGAGCATCTCCCACCTGGACCACATGCTGGCCGTACCGATGGACGGGACGACCGTGTCCACCGAGAACGGGACCGTCTACAAGTTCGCCGCCGGATACCCGTTCCGGCTGTCGGGCTGCTCCTCGGGCTGCGGCTTCCCGGTGCCGGTCACTCAGTGGAGCGTGGACCACCGCGAACACATGGCCGACAAGCCGGTCGATGGCATCAGCCTCGTCGCGGTGGACACCGGCACGCTCTACCGGACGAGCGGCGGGTTCACCGACCCGGTGGGTCCGTGCCCGCAGACCAGCGGCTGCCAGTGGGCGCCGCGTGTCGACCAGTCCTCGGTGGAGTTCCTCACCGACCCCAGCGCCAACCACGGCCCCCTCTACGGCCAGCTCACCCGGTACGTCAACGCCGGCGGCGACCACTACAGCGCCACCGGTTCCGTACCGCCCGGATACCGGGCGGAGGGGGCGCTCGGCCAGCTCGACCTGGTGCAGGAGCCGGGCACGCACCCGCTGTACGCCTGCCAGAACGGCGCGGAGGAGTTCAGCTCGGTCCGCGACGACTGCGAGGGCTCGTCCCGCATCGCCCTGCTCGGCCACCTCTACGACGCCCCCGCCCCCGACGGGCCGCCGATGCTCGCGGTGTACCGCTGCAAGGACGGCACCGCCGGTGAGCACTTCGACTCGACCGACCCGAAGTGCGAGGGCAAGGTCCAGGAGAGCCGGCTCGGCTACACCATCGGCTACGGGGCGCTGACCCGATACGTGCACCAGGGCGCGCCCAGCGACCACTGGACCACCACCCGGGCGGCCGGGGCCGGTTACCGACCCGAGATCGCCATGGGCATGGTGTCCCTGGTCGGCGGTCCAGGAACCCACGCCCTGTACAGCTGCCGCAGCGGCAGCGACGAGTTCACCTCGCTCCAGGCCGACTGCGAGGGCGCGACGAAGCTCGCCGGGATCGGCTGGGCCTGGGACGCGCCGGTCGCGGGGGTGCCGAGCCTGCCGCTGTACCGCTGCCGGATCGCGGGCGGCGAGCACTTCGTCTCGCACGACGCGAAGTGCGAGGGCATGCAGCAGGAGGCCCACCTCGGCTACGTCGTCGCGCGTGCCGCCGTGACCCGCAGCATCCGGGGCAACGACCACGCCGAGGGCACGGCGGCCCTGTCCGCCGGATACCGGGCGGAGGCCGTGCACGGATACCTCTCCCTCGTCGCCGAGCCGGGCACCAGGGCGCTGTACCAGTGCCGCGCGGGCGGGGACGACTTCACCTCGCTCGACTCCTCGTGCGAGGGCCAGACCGTGCAGCGCACCCTCGGCTATCTCTGGAGCGACCCGCCCGCCGGCCGGCCCAGCACCCCGGTCTACCGTTGCAACACCGGCGGCGGGGACCACTTCGACTCGGTGCGCGAGGGCTGCGAGGGGCAGCACGCCGAAGGGATCCAGGGCTATCTGCTGACCACGCCCTGATTCGGTCCGCCCGCACTCGCTCCCCGGCCGGGACCCGTCCCGCCCCCGGACCGTCACCGCATTTGTCCGACACCGACCGCCGTCGTAAGGCAAGGAGACCGCGATGAGACGTGGGGCACCCGCCCGGTGGACCTGGCCGGCCATCCTGTGCGCGCTCGTCCTGCTGCTCGCCCCGGGCACCGGGGCGGCGGCCGAGCCGCACTCCCCTCCGGCACCGCTCGCCTACCCCGAGCGCGGTGACTACCGGATCAAGGCTGTCCAGCCCGACGACTGGCCGAACAAGGACGAGATCGCGGGCAACAATACCGGCGGCGTCGCTATGAACCTGGTCTGGGCGCAGTGGCAGCCCACCGCGCAGTCCCTGCCGTGCTCGGCCGGCCAACAGCAGTACGACGGGCAGTGCTTCACCGTGCCCGCGCACCTGGACGCCGACATCCGCGACTGGACCGAGCGCGGTCTCGTCGTCACCGGCGTTGTCTACGGAACACCGGCCTGGGCCCGGACCGGCAGGACGTGCGTACCCTCCGCCCCGGGCATGGAGATCTTCTGCGCCCCGGACCGTGCGACCGACTACGCCCGCTTCGCCGGCATGCTCGCCCAGCGGTACGACGGCCTGCACGGTCACGGCCGGGTCGCCGACTTCGTCATCGGCAACGAGGTCAACACCAACACCTGGTTCAACATCGGCTGCGGCCACGGCACTCCGTGCGGCACCACCGCGTGGCTCGACGAGATCGCCGCCCTCTACGACACGGCCTACGACCGGGTAGCCGCCGAACAGCCCACCGCCCGCACCTATCTGTCGCTCGACCACTCCTTCGGCAGCGCGCTGGACGCACCCGCCGCGACGGAACCCCTCCTGTCCGGCATGACCGTGCTGCGCGGCCTGGCCGCCCGCGCCGGAAGCCGCCACTGGCGGGTGGCCATGCATCCCTATCCGCGCGACCTGCGCGGTCCGGTGTTCGGTCCGGACGACACGCCGTACGTGACGTACGGGACGCTCGGCCATCTCGTGGGCTGGCTGCGCCAGAACTTCCCGGCGAACACCGATGCGTGGTCGGACGTGCAGCTGACCGAGAGCGGCATCACCTCGGCGGGGTCCTCCTCGCCGGAGCGGCAGGCGCAGGCCGTGTGCGAATCCTTTCGGGACGTGCTCGGCACGCCCGGCATCAACAACTACGTCTACCACCGCATGCTCGACAATCCCACGGAGACCGCGGCCGGGCTCGCCCTCGGGCTGCGCGCCCCCGACGGCAGCGCGAAGCCCGCGTGGCGGACCTGGGCCCTGGCCAACCGCGCCGACCTGGCGCCCGCGCAGTTGTCCTGCGGCTTCGAGGACCTGCCGTACACGCGTCTGGTCCGCGCCCACTCCCCGACCCGTGGCCACTGGGCCTCGACCCGCGGCCTGCCCTCCGGGTTCACCGCCGAGAACGCCTGGCGGCTGCTGCGCCACGAGGCGTCCGGCACCCGTCCGCTGTTCGAGTGCCGGGTCGGCGGCCACAACATGGTCAGCACGGAGGCCGGCTGCGAGGGTCAGGAGCCGCTCGGCCCTCTCGGATTCGCCGGAACCGCCCCGGCGCCAGGCACCGTCGCCCTCTACCGGTGCCAGGTCCCGTCCACGGGAGACCACTTCGTCTCCGAACAGCCCACCTGTGAGGGCCAGCGGACCGAGGGCCTGCTCGGGTACGCCTGGCGGACCTGAGCAGGCGCGGGGGCCGGCCGCTGCAACCTCTGTGCCTGCGAGGGCTGGCTGATGTGCCATCAAGACTGCGGCGTCAGCGCCTTCGGCCGGTCCAGGTCCCGTACCCGATCCTCTACCAGGGGCGGACCGGCTGCCGGTGGGCCTACCTCCCGCACAACCTGCCGCTGAAGAGCGCGACGTACTCCTACTTCGTCTGCTTCGTCACCGGTGACGGCGGAGGTCTCTTCCGACGTCCCACGGAAGAGACGGTCGGAGTACGACTTCGTCGGGGGTTGATGTGCTCGGCCGCCACTGCCCAGCTCTCTTTACCCGCATACCGGTCCTGGGTGGAAGCAGACACGGCCAGGATTCGTCCAGGGCCTGATGGACGGGGTTCCGCCGTGGCGATCGCGTGTCCACCTGTGCTCCGTACTCTGGCCGCGCGCCCTGTCGGCCACCGACGACCAGGCCCTGCCGAACCAACACCCCGTGCTCAGCGCAGCGTGTGCGTGCCCACCCCGGCGAACCACCAGCCGGAGGCGAGCGTGACCACAGGTGTCACACACTGGGCCGGCCGGGAAGCCGCCCTGTTCCGCAGCCTTCGCCGTCTTACCGGCGATGGCTCCCTCGTCCCGGATTTGGACGGTGCGACGCCGACCCGCAGCTCATACCGGCTCGCGTCCTGAGCCCTGCTCGGCGCAGGAGCTATGCGGGGAAAGGCATGTCGTCCGGCATCGCCCGCATATAACCAACGATCCCCGGTTGGCCAAACCGGGGATCGTCCACACCACGGACGGAGTCCGCACCGGCTGTGCTTGGCGGCGGAGCTGGCCTGGACGTAGTGGACAATGCCGCGTAGGCACACGGCGCCGATCTGGATGCCTGGTGGGACGCGTGCATGACGGCGGCGCGCGAGGGCGAGCCGTTCGGCGAGCACACGGGGCTGCGCACTATCAAGCAAGGGACGGCCTGGTACGACCTGGCCCACGACGACCTCGAACAGCGGTGGAACCGCACACCGGGAAACACTCGCCGCACTCTGGCTGACGCATTCGCCACCATCACGCCGGCCCTGGTGGAGCCCCGTCCAGCGCGGGCGTGGCCCCCACCTTGAGGCGATCTTCTGCTGTGGTGGTACAGCCGCAGTAAGGGCACTGACGTGCAAGTCTGGTGGTTTTGCGGTGACTGGGCGGGATGGTGGACCGTGGATGGTCCGGATCTTGGCCGCGGCAGAGCGTAGGTCCGCCGGCAGGTAGCACCCGTGGAGCTGCCAAAGACCGCTGTACGGTCACCCCGCAGATAGATACGCGGCCAAGGCACACGGCGCATGCTTGAGGTGGTCTTTTTACTCGGGCCCCGCGGCCGACATGACCTGGAGGCCGGCGGGAGGCGGTGCCGGGATTTCCCGCAATGGCGCTCGCCGCTGGAGGTCCGGCGGCGACGGTTTGCCGTTGCCTGTCGACAGGCTGAGGCCGAACGGCCGCTACTCCGTGCCGGGCGGCCCTCGCGGCGGAGGGGTCTCCCCATGCCATCTTTCCCTCAGGAGTCGGGAGGGGGCGGATCGATGCGGAGTGCCCGGTACTCGAAGGTGATGCTGTGGCGATGGCGGAGCAACCCGCTCCGGCGGCGAGTTGACGCCATCGAGGCATGGGGTGTGTTGGCCATGTGGACGCTGGTCGCGGTCGGTGGGGTCTGCGTCGGCTGGTCGTCCGCACACGCCGTGGATATGACGACCACTCGGCAGCGGGCGGGGGCTCATGTCGTGTCGGTGGTCCTCGCGGAGGACGCGCCGACCGTGCCGGCCATGACGGCCGGCAAAGGGAGCGACGGGTGGGTGCGTGCGCGGGTGACGTGGGCGGCCCCGGATGGCTCTCGGCGGGTGGGGGAGGGGTGGGTGGAACCCGGTGGCGAAGCCGGTTCGAAAGTCGCCGCCTGGCAGGGGCGGCGGGGCCAGATGATCACGCCGCCCGCTACTGATGTCGAGGCGACGGCCCAGGCGGTGGGCACGGGGGTCTTGGCGGCCGGGGGCTGGGGCGGTGCCGTGCTGATGGGCGGCTGGTGCGTACGGATGCGACTGGACCGGCGGCGGATGGCCGCGTGGGCGCGGGAGTGGCATGAGGTCGAGCCGCGATGGCGACGCATGGCCGGCTGACCGGGCCGTACGGGCCCCGGCGCGTGGGCCGGTCGGCACTTTCGGGCCGGCGGCGGTGGGCGTGATGCTGGGAGAGGCTTCAAGAGTGTCCGAAGGAGGGGCAGATGAGCTTGATGATGGAGCGGTGGCCGAGCCGGCTGCCGCTGCCCGAACTGATCGGCTGGATCGAGTCCGGCATCCCCGGCCTGCACCAGGCCCCCGGCGTGCACAGTATCCGCATCGAACAGCAGGTCACGGAGAGCACCTACGTGCTCCGTGCCGAACTGCCGGGCATCGACCCCGCCGACGTCGAGATCAGTGTCACCGGCGATGTCCTGACGCTGCGGACGGAGCGCACGGAGCGCACGGAGACGGAGGCGCGGTCCGACCACAGTGAGTTCCGATACGGCGCGTTCGCCCGCGCGGTCCGGCTGCCCGTCGGCGCGCGTGGAGACGAGGCCACCGCCGACTACAAGGACGGCGTGCTGACCATCACGATCCCGCTGCCCGAGACGAAGACGGGCACCACGACCATTCCAGTGCGGCACGGCTGAACGCGGCCCGACGGACCCGTGCTCACCGGTTGTGACAAGCCGGCCCCGGACGCGGGTTCGTGGCCGGCCGAGCCCTCCCGGAGGGCTCATGGTGCCGCTCCGCGGCGGCTCAGTCCGACGGGAACCGGTGGGGGACCGTGCGGGCGTATGAGCACGGGTGCGGGCAGCCGGTCCGCCGGACAACCGCCTTCGGGGCCGTACGGCCCCTTTCCCGGCGCGGGCCGTACGGGAAGGCTGGGTCGCGTCGCCGCACGCGTCGGCGGCCATGGCAGCGGAGGGGATGTGGCGCGATGGGGACAGCGGTGCCGGGGGCCGAAGCCGTCATACGGGTGTTCCTGCTGGACGACCACGAAGTGGTGCGCCGAGGGATTCGTGAACTGCTGGACGGCGAAGAGGACATCGAGGTCGTCGGGGAGGCCGCGGACAGTAGGGAGGCGCTCGCTCGTGCCCCGGCTGTACGGCCGCACGTGGCGGTGCTCGACGTTCGGCTCGGCTCTCCGGCGGCGGGCGGCGACCACGGCGGCATCGAGGTGTGCCGGGAGCTGCGGGCCCGGCTGCCCGAGCTGGCCTGCCTGATGCTGACGTCCTTCGATGACGATGAGGCCCTCTTCGACGCCATCATGGCGGGAGCGGCTGGGTACGTCCTCAAACAGATCAGAGGATCCGACCTGGTCGCCGCGGTCCGCACGGTGGCGGTCGGCCGTTCCTTGCTCGATCCGGGCGCGACGGCGCGGGTCATGGCCCGCGTGCGCGCACAGGAAGAACAGGCGGAACGCGGGGAGATGGGAGACGGCGGCGCGGGGCCGCCGGAGCTGGCCCGGCTCTCGCCGCGGGAGCGGGAGATCCTGGAGCTCGTCGGCGAGGGGCTGACCAACCGGCAGATCGCACAGCGGCTCTTCCTCGCGGAGAAGACCGTGAAGAATCGCATCTCGGCGATCCTCGGCAAGCTGGGGGTCGGCCGCCGTGTCCAGGCCGCTGTGCTCGCCGAACGCGTCCGCGAACGGGAGGAGCCCCACGGAGCTTAGGGCGCTTCTGACGGGTCTCCGCGGCGTCACGACGTCCGGCACGCACTCTCGCCGCACCGGCCGAAAGCCCAAGTACGTCCAGTATGCGGGCCTCCGGCCGGCACGCCGAGAGCACGCACCGGACGTCGCTCCTCCACCCACGGAGATCCATCAGAAACGCTCTGGCCGGAGGGGGCTTACGCGCTTGGCGACGGCACGCGCCATATCAACCGCGTTCCGCCGTCCGCGAGGGTCTGCGTCTCCAGGGTTCCGCCGAGGAGCTCCGCTCGCGTGCGCATATTGGTCAGACCGCCGCCGGGCGGGCTGCCGCCCAGGCCGACGCCGTCGTCGGTCACGGTCAGCACCGTCTCGTCGCCGGCGGCCAGGACGACGTCGACCCTGTGGGCGTGGGCGTGGCGGGCGGTGTTGCTGAGCGACTCCGCGAGCACCGCGAGGAGATGTTCCGCGGTGCTCTCTGGTACGTCGGTGTCCAGGGGGCCGTCCATGCGCAGAGAGGGCGTGAAGCCGAGCGGCTCGCCGGCTGCCGCGACGGTGTCGACAACGCGGCGGCGCAGGCTCCTCGCCCCGGCGTGGCCGATGTCCGTACGGAGGGCGAAGATGGTAGTGCGAATGATCTTGATGGTTTCGTCGAGGTCGTCCACGGCCCGCTCGACGCGTTCCGCCGCCTCCGGGTTTTCGATGAGCCGGCCGGCGCTCTGCAGCGTCATGCCGGTGGCGAACAGCCGCTGGATCGCGAGGTCGTGCAGGTCACGGGCGATTCGATCACGGTCGCGCAACAAGGCGAGCTGCTCGGACTCGCGCCGGTGCCGCCCGAGTTCGAGGGCGAGGGCCGCCTGGGCGGCGAAACCGGAGAGGAGCTCGATGTCGCTGTCGTCGAATACCGGCCGTCCCGCCACCCGGCTCAGCCGTAGCGCGCCCGATACCTGGTCCTCCACCAGCAGCGGCATGGCCACGGTAGGCCCGTGCGGCGGATCGATATCGGGGATGGCGTGGGCCCGCGGGTCCGTGCGCACGTCGGACGTGACCGCTGGTTTCCCCGTACGGGCCGCCACCCCCGCCAAAGAGCCCAACGCCGGGACGAGGCGCCCCCGCAGCGCGTCGGCGCTCCGGCCGTGCGCCACCTCGACGCGGAGATCACCCGTGTCGCGTACCGGGAGCAGAACCGCCGCGGAGTCGGCCTCGGCGACCTCCAGGGCGCGCCGTGCGACAAGGCTGAGGACGTCGTCCGAGCCGGTACCGGACAACAGGCTGCGGGCGATCTCGCCAAGGGATTCGAGGCGCCGTTCCCGGCGGAGGCTTTCCCGGTAGAGGCGGGCGTTGTCGATGGCGACGCCCGCCGCGACGGCGAGGGTGCTCAGCATGGCCTCGTCGTCGGCGTCGAACGGAACGCCGCCGTGCTTCTGGGTGAGATAGAGGTTGCCGAAGACCTTCTCGCGGACACGGATCGGTACGCCGAGGAATGTGCGCATCGGCGGATGGTGCTCGGGAAATCCGTAGCTTGAGGGGTGCTCTGTCAGGTCGGCCAGGCGCAGCGCTTCGGGGTGCCGGATCAGCTCGCCCAGAATGCTGTGACCCGATGGCAACGGCCCTATCTTGGCGGCGAGTTCGGGAGATATGCCGACGGGCAGGAAATCTGACAGGCTGTGCTTCTCGCCGACCACCCCCAGCGCGCCGTACTCGGCGCCCACCAGTACCACGGCCGCCTCGACGATGCGCCGCAGCACCTGGTTCAGGTCGAGTTCGCGGCCGACGCTCAGCACCGCCTCCAGCAGCCCGTGCATGCGGCTCTGAACACCCCGTGCCACGTCCAGGCGGCTCTGGAGCTCCGCCAGCAGCCGGTCCAGCCGCAGTCGCGGCAGCGCGGACGCGGCCTCGTCCGGTGAGTCCGGCATGGCACCCTCCCGCCCCGAATCACCCCGCGGCGCAGCCTAGCCGGGAGCGGGGCAGCGCGGGAGCGCCCGCGGGAGGAGCGAGACGGGAAGCCGCTGGTTCCGGCCAGCCCCTTCAGGCGTGCGGCACCACGGCGACCGGGCACGGCGCGTGGTGCAGCACGGCGTGCCCGACGAGGCCGAGCTGCAGTCCGTACCACGCGCGTCGGCGCAGCGCGCCGACCACGATCAGGTCGGCCGAGGCGGCGGCCGTCAGCAGCGCCTCGCGGGCGGAGCTCTCGATGGGGCTGCTGACCAGCGGCACCTTCGGGTGGGCCGCGAGCGCGCCGCGCAGTTCGGAGTCCAGCAGGGCCTGTGCCCGCCGCTCGTGCTCCGCGCGCCGGCCGCCGTGCGGCCCGTGCTCCTCCGGTACGTCCTCGCCCGCGCACCGCCACGCGTGCACGGCCGCGACCTCGCACCGGCGCAGCTCCGCCTCGGCGAAGGCGAATTCCACCGTCGCTTCCGCCGGCCGTTCCCCCACGCCCACGACGACCCGCCCCAGCGCCCCGCCGATGTTCTCCGGCCGGCCCCGGACCACGATCACCGGACAGGTCGCGCGTGCCGCGAGCGCCAGGCTCACCGAGCCCAGCAGGGCCGAGACGAGCCCACCCCGCCCCCGGCACCCGACCACGACGAACGCGGCGTCCTCGGACTGGGCCAGCAGCGTTGTCACGGGGTCCGCCGAAGCGACGTGGGTCAGCACCTTGAGTCCGGGCGCCCGCCGGACGGCGCGCTCGGCGCCCGCGGCCGTGATCGTCTCTTGGGCCTCCCGATCCGTGGGGCCCTCCGGTGACCCCGCCAGGGACAACCCTCCGTATGGCTCCCAGAGCGAGGCATGCACGACGCGGAGCGGCAGACCGCGGCGGACTGCCGCGTCGGTCGCCCAGTCCACCGCGTCGAGGCTCGCCCGCGAGCCGTCGATCCCCGCCACCACGGGCAGTTCCATCGCGTCCTCCGCCCTCCGACTCCGGTCGTCCTCACCACGTTCGATGCCGCGCGCGAAACCGAGGAGGGGCGAATCGGCCCCTTCCGGGGCCGTTCGGCCCCCGACGCCGCGCCCATGGAAGTCGACGACCGCCCCTGATGACGCCCGCACGGGCCGTATGGCCCCTGGGAGGCCGGCCCGGAGCGACGGACGCTGAGGACAGGGCCCGCCGGCGCTATGCGGGGGCCGTGATGACCATCGGCCGCCAGTCGGAAGGCGGGAGCCCGGACGGCTGCTGGGGCGGCTTCGGCCGGCCTGTGTCCCGCCGGAGATCGCCGGACCCGGCCGGCCCGGCTGGGCCCCGCTGGACGTCCGAACCGACTGTTTCCGCACGCGGACCGCGGCCCTTGGGCGTAGTGCCTGCGTGACCTTTGAGATGAGCGAACTCGGGAGGAGAGCCCCATGACACAGGCGCACTTTCGCCGGCGCGGTCGGGTGGTGGTCGGATTCGACGGCTCCGACCCCGCGGTACGGGCTCTGGACCATGCCGCCGGGGAAGCCGTCCGCCGGGAGGCTTCGTTGGAGATCGTGTGCGGCTGGCCCTGGGGCGTGCACCCTGCGCCGGACTTCGGCCTGGCCGAGGGGGGCGGCGCTGATGACGCGGCGGAAGGGCCGGGGAACTCGCTCTACGGCCGGGCACGGCGTGCCATGGATCTGGCCACCGAACGCGTCCGAACCCGCTTCCCGCACCTGGCCGTGACCCCTGCGCTCACCACCGAATCCGCCGCACACGCTCTGCTGCGCTGCGGGAGGAGCGCCGCCCTCACCGTGGTGGGCACGCGCGGCCACGGCGGCTTCACCGGACTGCTGCTCGGCTCCGTCAGTCTGCGCGTCGCGGCGCACTGCACGGGCCCCTTGACGGTGGTGCGCGGCACCGCCGACGCCGAGCACGGCACCGTTCTCGTCGGTCTCGCGTCCGACGCCGACGCCGACGCGCTGAGGTTCGCCTTCGAGGAAGCGGAGCGCCGCGGGGCCGGGCTGAGGGTGCTGCACGCGTGGCACTTCCCGGCGGCGCCGACCGGCGGGCCCCCGTCCCTGGACCACTCGTCCTGGGAGGATGTGGCAGCGCTGCGCAAGGCCGCCGAAGCCGTCCCGCGCTACGCGGCGGCGCCGTTGCGCGATGCCTTTCCCGGCGTCGACGTCCGAACCGATGTCGTCTGCCAGAGCGCGGGCCACGCGCTCGTCGAAGCGAGCCTGGACGCCGATGTGATCGTGCTGGCCGCTCACCGCCGACCGCGCCGCATGGGGCTGCAGTTGGGGCCGGTCACCCACGCGCTGCTCCATCACGCCCACTGCCCCGTCTCCCTCGTCCCCACCGACTGACGCAACGAGGAGCGCCGAGATGAAGCACCGTCTGATCGGCCAGGTCATGACCCGGGACGTCATCAAGGCCGGGTACGGAACGGCCTTCAAGAGGATCGCCGAATCCCTGGGCCGGTACGGCATCAGCGGCCTGCCCGTCGTGGACGACGACGGGCAGGTGCTGGGCGTGGTCTCCGAAACCGATCTCATGCTGCACCAGTCCGCTCGGAGCGACGCCCACCGCCCCTGGTATGCCAGGGCGCACGTCACCCGGAGCGGCCGGGCGGCCCGCGAGAAGGCCCGGGCCCGCACAGCGGGACAGCTGATGTCGACGCCGGCCGTCACCGTCGGCCCGCACGAGACCGTCGTCGCCGCCGCCCGGCTCATGGCCGCCCGCCGCGTCGAGCGGCTGCCCGTCGTCGACGACGGGGGCCATCTGGTGGGCATCGTCACGAGGGGCGGTCTGCTGAGCGTCTTCCGCCGGCCCGACGCCGAGATCCGCGGGGAGGTGATAGAGGAGGTGCTGGTCCGCACCCTGTGGCTGGCCCCGCGGGCCATCGGCGTCGACGTGCACCAGGGAGTGGTCGTCCTCTCCGGCACAGTCCAGCGGCGCAGCGAGGCAGCGCTCGCGGTCCGCCTCGCCGGACGGGTGGACGGAGTGGTGAGCGTAGTCGACCAGCTCGGCTATCAGGAGGACGATTCCCATCTGCGTCCGTCCGAGCAGGCCCTGCGCGGCATCACGGAGGAATGGATCCGCAAACTCTGAACGGCAGCACCCACTCGGTGAGCACGAAGGGGGCGGCCGTGCTCGCGTACGGCACGAGGCACGGTTCCCCCGGCGCCGCCCGGGCGGGACCGGCCGTCGGCTCGTTCCGTCCCCGTCCGGCCCGAGCGGCCGGCGGCACCGCCACCGGACGGTCCGGGCGGCCCGGACGGCGGAGAACGCGACGGACGGCGCAGAAGCCGCCGCGGAGGTCAGCGCGGCAGACCGCTGCCGTACGGTCCGTAGAGGTCGAGTAACCGGACGCGGGCCTGCTCCAGCCGGTGCCCGATCACCTCGGCACACGCGAGCACGAAGACGTACCCGAACTCGGGGTTCTCACGGCAGACTGCCCGTACGGCCGCGGCGTCGAACTCCCAGGCCCGCACCGGGCTCTGCCTCTCCGCCCCAAGGTGCCAGGCGCGTGGCGGGAAGAGCCAGGACCAGCCCACCAGGTCCCCCTGCCCGAGCGTCTCGATCACAGCGGACCGGCGGCCGGGGACGTGCAGGTCCAGGTTCACACCGCCGGAGCGAATGATCCAGAACCGGTCGGCGCTGCAGTGCTCCTCGAACATACGCGCCCCGGCGGGGAAGGACACTTCACGCGCCAAAGCCATCAACCGGTCGTGGTGTTCGTCGGACAGGGCACCGAGCCGCCCGGTCATGGTCCTGAGTCCGGTCCTGCTCTTCATGGGGTCACCTCCGTGGACGGTGCGCGGGGAGGCCAGCGGGCTTCCTCCCGCCCGCCGACGTCCGCGGCTTCATCGTCGGCCGGAAGTCCCTGTCCGGGCAGGGGCCGAAGAGCCCCTGCCCGGGACCGCTCGGTGCACCGAAGGCCCTGCCCGGAGCGGGGCCGCTCGACGCCTCCCCCGCTGCCTTCACCGGCTGCGAACGGTCGCTCGCGACCTACGGACGTACCGCCCTCGAACAGGCGGAGAGGTTGCGACTTGAGCACGGGCCCCCAGCCCGACAGGGTGCGGATCGGCGGCATCATATTTCCAGACCCATTTGCTTTTTCAGTCTGGGGAGCCATTCATCCATGCGGAGCCGCATCTCTCTTGCCAGAGAGGACAGCCGCTCGGCGTCGTCTGCCATACCCCGCTGTCGGATCGGATTATCGCGTACCTGAATCTCCGCTTGATCGAATGACGTAAGGCAATGATCCACCTCGTCGAGTAGCCGGAGAATTCCTTCCAGCTCGCTGGCGTACCTGCCGATCACCACACGGTGTTCACGCACCTTGTTCTCGAATTGCTTCGAGAGGCTCGGCTCACTGAAATCCGGCGAACTCGATGCCGCGACACGGCTCAACCGGGCGTTGGCATCAGCGATGATGGAACGAATCTCCGACAGGGCCATCCAGCACGCCCGTGACGCCGCGGTGAAACCCGCGTTCATTTCGATGTCCTTGACGTGTTTCGCGTTGTCCCTGGCCATCTTGAGCTGGAATCGATTGGTGCTGAGCACCCCCACCAGGGTGAGCAAGCCGACGATCACTGTCCCGAATGTTATGAGGACGTCACTGCCCATGACAGAAGGTGTACCAGGCCACAGGAGGCATGAGGCGGTGAACCGGTGAAGACCTCAACGTGTTTCGGTCGACCCGTTCTTCGGCTTGGCCGACGCGACTGGGGCAGAGGCCGGCCGTGGCCCAGGAGCCATCGACGGTTCGGCCCTCCAGCAGACGGACGGCGGGACCGGCAGGGGCCGAAGGGCCCCGGGACGGGGCGAACCGCCCATGCCGCCCGCGCGCCAGGGGTGCGAAGGTGGCTGTACGGCCCCGCGCTGGACCGCCACTTGTCGCAGTCACAGAGTGGCCGCGTGGTCGGGTACGCAGGACTGCGTCTCACGCGGTGGCCGGTGATAGTCCGTGGCGGCCTTTGCGCGGAGCGGGAGTTCCAGGGCGGGCGGCGGCTTCACGTCCGATGGCGCTGTGCTTCCCGGCCGCCGCATCACGCCCTTCGAAGACCACAACGACGTCATGGAGGCAGCCATGCGCAAGGTCAAGCGCTCGGATCGTGCCGTGCCGGGCACCGAGGAACTCGCGGCACTCGACGCGCACTGGCGTGCCGCCAATTACCTGTCCGTCGGACAGATCTACCTGCTGGGCAACCCGCTGCTGCGGGAGCCGCTGCGGCCCGCGCACATCAAACCCCGGCTGCTCGGCCACTGGGGCACCTCACCCGGCCTCAACCTCATCCACACCCACCTCAACCGTGTGATCAAACAGCGCGACCTGCGGGCCCTGTGCGTCTGGGGCCCCGGCCACGGAGGCCCCGCCGTCCTCGCCAACTCCTGGCTGGACGGCAGCTACAGCAGGACGTATCCGGACGTGAGCCGGGACGATACCGGCATGGAGCGGCTGTTCCGGCAGTTCTCCTTCCCCGGCGGAGTGCCCAGCCACGTCGCCCCCGAGACGCCCGGCTCCGTGCACGAGGGCGGTGAGCTGGGCTACTCCCTGGCCCACGCGTACGGCGCCGCGTTCGACAATCCGCGGCTGCTGGTCGCCTGCGTCATCGGTGACGGCGAGGCCGAGACCGGACCGCTCGCCGCCTCCTGGCGCTCCCACACCTTCCTCGACGCCGTGCACGACGGCGCGGTCCTGCCGATCCTGCACCTCAACGGCTACAAGATCGCCAACCCGACGGTGCTCTCCCGGCTCCCCGAGGACGAACTCGACGAGCTGCTGCGCGGGTACGGGCACGAGCCCCTGTACGTCGCCGGCGACGAACCCCTCCAGGTGCACCGCGAACTGGCCGCCGCGCTCGACCACGCCCTGGACCGCGTCGACGACATCCAGCGGACCGTCCGTGCCGAGGGCGCCCAGGCCCCCGCGACGGACGGCACGCGCCCGCGCTGGCCGCTGATCGTGCTCCGTACGCCCAAGGGCTGGACGGGCCCCGCCGAGGTCGACGGCACGCCCGTCGAAGGGACCTGGCGCGCCCATCAGGTCCCCCTCTCCGAGGTACGGGACAACCCGGCGCACCTGGCCCGGTTGGAGGAGTGGCTGCGGTCCTACCGTCCGGAAGAACTCTTCGACGAGCGGGGCCGCCCCCTGCCCCAGGTGCTGGCCTGCGTGCCCGAAGGCGACCGCGGGCTCGGCGCGAGCGCGCACGCCAACGGCGGGCTGCTCACCAGGGAACTGCCCATCGCGCCCCTGGAACGCTTCGCCGTGCCCGTCGACAAGCCGGGCGCCACCCTCCACGAACCCACCCGGGTGCTCGGAGAACTGCTCGCGCAGATCATGAAGGACACCGCGCGGCGCCGGGACTTCCGCGTCGTCGGCCCCGACGAGACGGCCTCCAACCGGCTCGGCGCGCTCTTCACCGTCACCGGCAAGGCATGGCAGGAACGAATACTGCCCACCGACGAACACCTCGCCCGCGACGGACGCGTCATGGAGGTGCTCTCCGAACACCTCTGCCAGGGCTGGCTGGAGAGCTACCTCCTCACCGGCCGGCACGGCCTGTTCTCCTGCTACGAGGCGTTCGTGCACATCGTCGACTCGATGGTCAACCAGCACATCAAGTGGCTCAAGACGTCCCGCTCGCTGTCCTGGCGCGCCCCCGTACCATCCCTGAACTACCTGCTGACCTCGCACGTCTGGCGCCAGGACCACAACGGCTTCTCCCACCAGGACCCCGGCTTCGTCGACCACGTCCTCAACAAGAGCCCCGACGTCGTACGCGTCTACCTGCCGCCGGACGCCAACACCCTGCTGTCCGTGACCGACCACGTGCTGCGCAGCCGCGACTACGTCAACGTCGTCGTGGCGGGCAAACAGCCCTGCTTCGACTGGCTGTCCCTCGACGAGGCGCGCGTCCACTGCGCCCGCGGCGCCGGAGTGTGGGACTGGGCCGGGACGGAGACCGGCGGCCGGGAGCCGGACGTGGTGCTGGCCTGTGCGGGCGACGTACCCACTCAGGAAGTGCTCGCCGCGGCCGGCCTGCTCCGCGACCGGGTACCCGACCTCGCCGTCCGCGTGGTCAACGTCGTCGACATGACACGGCTGCTGCCGCGCGAGGAGCATCCGCACGGCATGCCGGAGGCCGAGTACGACGCGCTGTTCACCCGGGACAAGCCGGTGATCTTCGCGTACCACGGCTACCCGTGGCTGATCCACCGGCTCGCCTACCGCCGGGCGGGCCACCCCCGCCTCCATGTGCGCGGCTACAAGGAGTCGGGCACCACCACCACGCCCTTCGACATGGTCGTCCGCAACGACCTCGACCGCTACCGGCTCGTCATGGACGTCATCGACCGCGTACCCGGTCTCGGGGCGCGCGCCGCGGCGGTGCGCCAGTCGATGGCCGACGCCCGCGCCCGCCACCACTTCTGGATCCGCGAACACGGCACCGACCTGCCCGAGGTCGCCGCCTGGTCCTGGTCCGGCTGACCCACTGCCCTTTCCCGCCCCCGGAGCACACCATGCCCATACGGATAGGAATCAACGGTTTCGGCCGCATCGGCCGCACCTACCTGCGCGGTGCACTGGAGCGGGCCGCGGCGGGCAGCGCGGCGGTCGAGGTCGTCGCCGTCAACGACATCGCCGCGCCCGCCACCCTGGCCCATCTGCTGGAGTACGACTCCACGTACGGGCGGCTCGGCCGTACCGTCTCATGCGATGCCGCCTCGCTCACCGTGGACGGCCGCCGCATCGCGGTCACCGCGGAGCGCGACCCGGCCGCCCTCGCCTGGCGCGAACAGGGCGTGGACCTCGTCATCGAGTCCACCGGCCGCTTCCGCGACCGCCAGGCCGCGGCCCTGCATCTCAAGGCCGGCGCCCGGAAAGTGCTGCTCTCCGCACCGGGGAAGGGGGCCGACGCGACCATCGTCATGGGTGTCAACCAGGACACCTACGACCCCACGCACCATCACGTGATCTCCGCCGCCTCCTGCACCACCAACTGCGTCGTCCCCATGGTCACCGTCCTCAACGAGCGCTTCGGCATCGTCAAGGGCCTGATGACGACCATCCACGGCTACACCAACGACCAGGCGCTGCTCGACGGCCCGCACAAGGACCTGCGCCGCGCCCGGTCCGCCGCGCTGAGCATCGTCCCGACCAGTACGGACGCCGCCCGCGTCGTGGGCACGGTCGTCCCCGAACTAGACGGCGCGCTGGACGGCCTCGCGGTGCGCGTGCCCGTCGAGGACGGTTCGCTCACCGACCTGACCGCTGTGCTCCGCCGCGCCGTCACGACCGCGGAGGTCAACACCGCCTTCACGGAGGCGGCCGACCGGGGCCTGCGCGGCGTCCTTCGCGTGTCCACCGCCCCGATCGTCTCCCGCGATGTCATCGGCGACCCGGCCTCTTGCGTGTTCGACCCCGCCCTGACCCAGACGCACGGCGAACTCGTCAAGGTCTTCGGCTGGTACGACAACGAATGGGGCTACAGCAACCGGCTGCTCGACCTCAGCGCCTACCTGGCCGAGCGGCTGTGACCGCCGCGGCGCTACGAGCGGTACGGGCCGTGGTGTTCGACACCGACGGGGTGATCACCGACTCGGCGCGGGTCCACGCCGCCGCCTGGAAGGCCGCCTTCGACGTGTGCCTGCGCGAGCATCCGCCCGAGGAACCGGTGTGTCGAAGGCCGTTCGACGCCGAGGCCGACTATCTGCGGTACGTGGACGGCAAGTCCCACCTCGACGGGGCCGCGTCCTTCCTGGCCTCCCGCGGCCTGCGGCTGGCGGAAGCGGCCGTCGCGGAGGTCGCCGCGCACAAGGAGCGGCTGTTCACCGAGCGGCTCCGGGACGGCGAAATAGGCGCCTATCCGGGCACGGTGCGGCTGTTGCGGGCACTGCACGGCGACGGCGTCCCGCTCGCCGCCGCCTCCGCCTCCCGGCACGCCCGCGAACTCCTCACCCGCTCCGGCGTTCTGGACCTCTTCGACGCCCTGGTGGACGGTGCCGAGGCCGCCCGCCTGCGGCTGCCCGGCAAGCCCGACCCCGCGCTGTTCCTGGAGGCGGCCCGACGGCTCGGCCCGCCGCCAGTGCGTACCGCGGTCGTAGAGGACGCGCTGGCCGGCGTGGAGGCGGGCCGGCGTGGAGGCTTCGGACTGGTGATCGGCGTCGACCGCACCGCGCGACCCGCAACCAGGGACGCGCTGCTGCGGCACGGCGCCCACCTCGTCGTGCGCGATCTCACCGAACTGCTCGTCGAAGCGGCCGAAGGAGGCTCTCCGTGACGGGTCCGATGAAGCCGACGGAGCGAGCTGAGCGGTCGGACTGGGACTGGGAGTACGAGGGGTACGACCCCGCCGAGGAAGCCCTCCGGGAGTCGCTGTGCACCCTCGGCAACGGCCGCTTCGCCACCCGAGGCGCGGCCCCGGAATGCGCCGCGGACACCGTGCACTACCCGGGAACGTACGCGGCGGGCTGCTACAACCGGCTCATCTCCGATATCGCGGGACGCCAGGTCGAGAACGAGGACATGGTCAACCTGCCCAACTGGCTGCCGCTGCGCTTCCGCTTCCACGGTGAGGAGGGCGGGGCCGGTGAGGGCGGCGCGGGGCCTTGGCTCACGCCGGATTCCGACGCCCTCGCCGGCCACCGGCAGTCGCTCCACCTGGCCACGGGGACGCTGGAACGCCGGACGCGGTACGAGGACGCGTACGGGCACGCGCTGTCCGTACGGCAACTGCGCCTGGTCCATATGGCCGACCCCAACCTCGCGGCCCTGCGCACCGAGTTCACCGCCGAGACCCCGGTCCTCCTCGACGTCGAGGCGGCGCTGGACGGCACCGTCCGCAACAGCGGTGTGGCCCGCTACCGCGACCTCGCCGACACGCACCTCACCCACCCGCACACCGGCACGGCGGACGCCCCGGACACCGTGTGGCTGCGCTGCCGCACCACGACGTCCGACGTCCGCATCGGCATGGCCGCCCGTACCACCACAGACGCGCCCGGTGCTCTCGCCACCGTCCGGAACGCCCCGGCGCGAGCAGCGCAACGGTTCCGGCTGCGTCTCGCTCCTGGCCGTACCGCCACCGTCGACAAGACCGTGGCCCTGCACACCTCGCGCGACCCCGCGATCGGCGACCCGCTGCACGCGGCCGTCGACCGGGTGGGCAGGGCGGGCGGCTTCGATGTCCTGCTGGACCTGCACGCCGCGGCCTGGCAGCGGTTGTGGCGCCGGGCCGAGCTGGACGTTCCCGGAGAGGCCGGCCGCGTCCTGCGGCTGCACCTCTTCCATCTGCTGCAGACCCTCTCGCCGCACACCGCCGACCTCGATGTCGGCGTGCCCGCCCGAGGGCTGCACGGCGAGGCGTACCGCGGCCATGTCTTCTGGGACGAGCTGTTCATCCTGCCCTACCTCAACCTGCACTTTCCCGAGGTCTCCCGCGCATTGCTCACCTACCGACACCGTCGATTGGAACGGGCCTGCTCCGCCGCTCGGGATACCGGCCGCGCCGGCGCCATGTACCCCTGGCAGAGCGGCAGCGACGGTCGGGAGGAGACCCAGCGGCTGCACCTCAACCCGCGCTCAGGGCGCTGGCTGCCCGACCACTCGCACCTCCAGCACCACGTCGGCTCGGCGATCGCGTACAACGTGTGGCAGTACTGCGAGGCGACCGGGGACGCGGAGTTCCTGCACACCAAGGGCGCCGAGACGCTGCTGCAGATCGCCCGTTTCTGGGCGGACACGGCCACCTACGACAAGAGCTCGGACCGCTACCGGATCCGCGGAGTGGTCGGCCCGGACGAATACCACGACGGCTACCCGGACGCCGCCGGACCCGGACTCGACGACAACGCGTACACGAACGTCACCGCGGCCTGGGTACTCGCCCGCACCCTCGGCGTCCTGCGGGCCCTCCCCGCCCCACGCCACCGGGAACTCGCCGAGCGCACCGCCCTGGACGCCACGGAACTCGCCCACTGGGAGGAGGTCTCCCGCAAGCTCCGGGTGCCCTTCCACGCGGGTGTCATCAGCCAGTTCGACGGCTACGGCGACCTCGCCGAGCTCGACTGGGACGGCTACCGCGCCCGCTACGGGGACATCCGCCGGCTCGACCGGATCCTGGAGGCCGAGGGCGACACGGTCAACCGCTACCAGGCGTCTAAGCAAGCCGACGTCCTCATGCTCGGCTACCTCTTCTCGCCGGCCGAACTCCGCTCCCTCTTCCGGCGGCTGGGCTACCGGCTCGACGACGACCTCTGGCGCCGGACGGTCGACCACTACCTGCGCCGCACCAGCCACGGCTCCACCCTCAGCGGCCTGGTCCACGCCTGGGTCCTGGCCCGGGTACGGCGCGCGGAGGCGTGGACGTACTGCCAGGAAGCCCTGGCGGGCGACATCGCCGACGTACAGGGCGGAACCACCGGCGAGGGCATCCACCTCGGTGCCATGGCCGGCACCCTCGACCTCGTACAACGCGGCCTGACCGGACTGGAGACGCGCGGCGGCGCGCTGTGGCTGGACCCCGTTCCCCTGCCCGGCCTGTCCGCGTACGGCTTCTCCCTGCGCTACCGCGGTCACTGGGGCATCCGGCTGCGAGTACGGCCGGGCCGCCTGGAGATCGAGGTTCCGACATCCGACCGTTCGCCGATCGAGATCGAACTCCGTGACCGGGCGGTCTGCCTGGAGCCGGGCGAGTCCTGCGTGCTGGCCCTGACATGACGACGGCCGCGAAGCCGGCGCCTGCGTCATGTCAGGGCCCCTCCCACGCCGCCAACGGCTCCCTGCCGCGAGCCTCGGCCCTCAGGGCGTGGTGTCGCTCCCGTGCTCGCCCGCCGGCCGTTTCGCGGGCCGGTCCGAGTCCGCGGACGCGGCGGGCAAGTCTTGGGCGATGCGTGCCGCCCAGGCGTCGACCTCCGACCAGTCCCGGAAGTCTCCGTAACGGCAGCCGAGCAGGCGGAAGACGATCCGTCCGGTTCGGTCGAGGTGCTCGGGCCGTATGACGCCCGAGAAGCAGTGGTAGTCCCGTGGAGAGAGCTGTCGGCGCAAGGCTTCGATCTTCGGCTGTTCGCTTCGGCTCGCCAGCCGCCGCGCCGGGCCGCGCAGCGCGGCGGTCATCCCGACGCTGAACATCCACACCGGCCGGGCGGCCAGTACGGTGTGGTGATCGCGTACGAACCGGACGGCGTCCGGCAGCCAGGCGCCCTGGTGCACCGCGCTCCCGATCACCAGCGCCTCATGGACCGCCGCTGCCGGCACCCGGTCGAACGGCAGCAGCTCCACGTGGCGCCCCGGTGCGTCCAGATGCCCCGCGATGCGCTCGGCCACCGACCGCGTGGAGCCGTGCTCGGTGGCGTAGCCGATCAGGACGGACATGATGACCCTCCTTCGTCGCTCTCAGCCTCCTCCAGGGACCGGCCGGGAACCGCTGCCCACCGTGAAGGCGCGAGGGAAGGACATCATCGGCTCGGCAACGGCGTGCCTGCCCTGGGAAGCGCAGCGCGGGTGCTCCGGTCACCCATGCTGCGGTACTACGGCCACCGGGCAGGCGGCGTGGTGCAGTGCCGCGTGGCCGACCCGGCCGAGCTGGAGGCCGAAGTGGCCGTGCCGCCGCCGGGCGCCGACGACCAGGAGCCCGGCGTCGGCCGACAGGTCCAGGAGGATCTTGCGGGCGGGGCCTTCCACGACGAGCCTTCTCACCTCGACCTCGGGAAACTCGCGCACCGCGTCGCCCAGGGCTTCGTCGAGCAACGCCGAGGCGCGTGAGAGGTGAGCGCGGGCCGGGTCCTCGGCGAGGTGCGGATGGTCGACCGTCTCGTGTGCCGGGCACCGCCAGGCGCGTACGGCGTCGAGGCCGCACCGTCGGGCCGCAGCCGCGCGGAAGGCGAACCGCACGGCGGCGCTCCCGCTCGCGGGTTCGCCCACGCCGAGCAGGACGGGCCCCCGCGCGAGGTCGCCCGGGGGCGACGAGCCGCGCACCACGACGACCGGGCAGCGCGCCCGCGCGGCCAGGGCCAGACTGACGGAGCCGAGCAGCAGCTCCGCCACCGGGCCCCGCCCGCGGTGCCCGACGACGAGCGTCGACGCGTTGCGCGCCTCGCGCAGGAGCGCGGTCGGCGCGTCCTCCGGCAGCACCTCGGTGGAGACCTTTACACCGCCGCGGCGCCGCCGGGCCCGCTCGGCGGCCGAGGCCAGAATGCGCTCCGCCATGGCCCGCTCGGAGGGCCGGGCCACATAGTCCACCAGGTCCGTCGCCGCTTCGTACCGCTCCCAGAGAGAGGCTTGTACCAGGCGCAGCGGCAGCCCCAGCCGTGCCGCCTCGTCCACGGCCCAGTCGACCGCCGCGAGCGAGGACTCCGATCCGTCGACCCCTACCACCAAGGGAAGGTCCACCGTCCACACCGCCTCTCACGCGCGACATGCCTGGGCGACAGGCACTCCGGAGGCACTCCGGGGGTTCTTCTCCGCCCAGCCTGACACCGGTCGCCCGGACGGCCAACGGGCCGTTCGGACTCATCGTTCGGGAACTCCGGCCCGTAGTTTCGAGCCGTGCTGCCACGACGGCGCGCCCCGGTCGCGGCCGCCCTCGCGGGGCACGTCAGCCGACGTGGATGCTCACTTCCGGCGGTGTGCGCAGTGAGTTGTGCACGGTGCAGCGACTCACCACCGCGTGCAGAACCTCGCGTTGGGCACTGCTGAGTTCCACCGGCAGGAGGATCCGCAACCGTACGGCGATCACGCGTGGCGGTCCGTCCTCGGCCATGTCGAACCCCGCCGTCACGCGCAGGTTTTCGCGTGGCAGGTGATAACGCCGGAGGAACCCGCCCGTGTAATGGGCGACGCACGCGGCGAGCGAGGCGATGAACAGCTCCACCGGCGTGGGACCGAGATCATCGCCGTTCGCGTCGCGTGGCTGATCGGCCTTCATCTCGTGGCCGCGCACCGCGATGGTGTAGGTGTTCGCCGACGCGTGGGTCACCTCGACGCGCCCCGAGTGGCGCGCGCCCTGTGGCGGCGGCTTCAGCGGACGCAACCCGCGCGCCGTGTCCGTACCGGTCATGATGGCTCCTCCTCGAACGCGTCGCGTACCCGCGATGGTCGCTGTGCTGCCTGTCAGCGAAGTCCTCGGGCGGCGGGCCGGCCAGGGGCCGGTAGGGCGACGCGGAGGGCCGCCCGGCCCGTGCCGCGACGGCTGGCGGCACACGCGATGAGGCGTGCTACCGGAAGGGTTCGTTTCGCACCCACGGATCGCCGGTGGCGGAGGGGCTGTTCGTCGAGCCCTCCGGGCCATGCGGCCCGGGGCGTAGCGGCGCGGCCACGAGCAGCATGGCAGCAAGGAATACGAGGTATCCGCTCTGAGAGGCGGTAGCCATGATCGCGCTCATTCTGATCGCCGCGACAGTCATCGGCGCATTCATCGTCTTCGGCAACAGTCTGTTCGTCCTGGGCTTCGCCCTCATGGCGTGCGGGCTCCTGGGGCTGATGGTCTTCCTCGCCACGACGGCCGGCGCGCACAAGCAGCCGGGCGAGACCGGGGCGATCGTGGAGGAGAGGCACTACATCGGCGACCCCTACGGCCGGCATCGCCTCCGGTGACGCCAGGGCGGTTCGGATGTGATCCGGGCCACCCGAAGCGGCTCCGGGCCGCCCCGGCTTCGGGAGGGAACGGACAGGCGCGGCGGGGAAACAGGCCATCATGGCCGCGCGTTCCCGCCGCTCCGGGACCGCCCGGCAGCCAACTGGCCGGGCGGCGGCCGTACGCGCGGGCGTCCGGGCCGTCGGCCCGCCCCTGCCCAGCGGCCCAGCGCCGGGCCGACGGCCGCCGCTGGGTCCGCGTCCCGGACCCAGCAGACGGCTCGCGGTACGCGCCGAGGCGCTTCACCGTGGCGGCGGAGCGGAAGCCGGCTCATCGAGCTCCACGCGGACATCGACGACGCCCTCGACACCGCGGGCGAGGCGGGCGATGACGGGGACCAGTGAGCGGTCGCGGAGGGCACCGCCGAAGGTGACCACGCCCTCGGCGACGTCGACGGTGACGGTCTGACGGAGGCAGGGACGCGCGACGACGGTACGGGTCACTTCCTCGGCGATGTCCTCGTCGTCCCTCAGGAAGACCTTGAGCAGGTCGCTGCGGCTGACCACGCCTTCCAGCAGCCCGTGCCGGTCGACGACCGGGAGACGCTTGACACCGCGCCGGGCCATGACGCGGGCGGCCTGGGCGAGGGTGGCATCGGCGTGGACGGTGATGGCGGGGGTCGTCATCAGCTCGCCGGCGGTCAGCGCCCCGGCCTTGACCAGGTCGTCCGGAAGCCGCGGCCTGGGGAAGGCCCCGTCCGGGCCGGCGCGGCCGATCTCTTGGGAGAGGGCCGGGTCGCTGTCCCGGTACTCCTCCTTGGGCAGCAGGTCCGCCTCGGAGACGACGCCGATGACCTGTCCTTCTCCGGCCAGGACGGGCAGGGCGCTGATCTTCCACTGTTCCATCAGCCTGGCGATCTCCTTGAACGGGGCGTCGCGGCCGACGGCGACGGCGGTATGGGTCATCACATCGCTGACGGTGTACGGGGTCGTGCTCATGGCCAGTCACCTCGGGTACGTTCGTCGGTCGGCTCCAGGAGGCGCGCGGAGCAGGAGAAGCGCTTCTCCACGGGCGAATCCGGCAACTCAAGCGTCCTTCATGGCAAGTCGCCGGGGCAGGGGCCGGATGACCCTTCGTCGCGCCGAAGCGGCCGGCCAGGACGCACGATGGCCACCGGGCCCATGGCAGGCCGGCCCCCGGTGACTCTCCGCCCCCGTCACTCTTTGAGCAGGTCGGCCGCGATGGTGTGGGCCCACGAGCGGATCTGGTCGAAATCGCGCCAGTCGTGGGCCATTCCCCGCTTGGCCATCGAGCGGGCGAGTCGGCCCTGGGGGTCGGGGTCGAGACGGCCGCCGAAGGTCGTGTGACCGCGTGCCCCGACGCGGGACATCTCGCGCCGCACCGCCCGGGTGGGCGGCACCTCCTTCTGGCCGGCGGTGGCATCGAGCGGACCGCTGCTGAAGCACCACACCGGGACCTCCCGCAGCGGGGACTTCAGGCGGCGGGTGAAGCGCCGGGCATCGCGCTGCCATCGGCCCGCGTACAAGCCTCCGCCCAGCACGACCGCGTCGTAGGGGGACAGATCGTCGACGTCGGCCGCCGAGCGGACCTCGGCGCTCAGACCGTCCTTCGTCAGCGTCGCCGCGATCTCCTCGGCGATGCCCGCTGTCGCTCCGTTCTGTGTTCCGTAGGCGACGAGAACACGCTCTCCGGTCATGGGCGTTCAGCTCCGTCCAGGGTGCGTCCGTCCGAGGGCGGACGAGGTCAGTTCTTTCGCAGCCATTCCTCGGTGATGCCGTGCAGAGCCTGCTCGGTAGGGCGTAGGTGGGAGTCGTCCTCCTGGTAGCCGAGGCGGTCGGTGACGCTGACGACACCGTCGACGCGGCCGGCGAGCCGTACGGCTATGGGGACTTCGCTGCGGCGTTGGAGCTTGCCGGTGAGGGTGACGACGCCCTCGCGGACGCTCACGTCGATGGTGTGCGGGGCGAGCCACAAGGTGCGTACGAGAACTTCCCCGACGATCTCGGCGCGGATCTCCTCGTCCGCGCGGCGGAAGACGGACAGCAGATCGCTGCGGGTCACGATGCCCATGAGCCGACCCTCTTCGTCGGCGACCGGAAGGCGTTCGACGCGGTGAGCGGCCATGGTGCGGGCGGCTTCGGCGACGGTCTGCCGGGGGCCGATGGTGACGGCGGGGGAGGACATCAGGTCGCCGGCCGTCCGGCCGCCCGCCTTCGTCCGTGCCGCGCGGGTGCTCTTGGGGCGACGGCGCGGCGCGTACCACGGGCGCGGGGCGTCGTCCTCCTGAGCGGCCTGATGGTACATCAGGTCGGTTTCGGAGAGGACGCCCAGCACCTTGTCGTCCCGGTCCACGACGGGCACCCCGCTGATGGCATGCCGCGCGAGCAGATCGGCGACCTGCTTGAAAGGGGCGTCGACAGTCGTCGTGATGACATCCCGGTTCATGACGTGGTCGATCAACCGGTGCTTCATTTCTCATCTTCCTTCCGGAACCGGCGACGGCGTGCCGCGATCGGTGCCGTCGAATCCGACGGTCACCCGGCGGGGGGAGAGGGACGGTGTCCGGACCATCACAGCCTCCTGGCACGGAGTCGTTCAGCGGGCGCGCAGGCGGCGCAGGTATGGATCCTGGACGGTACGGGGCATCAGCCGGATGCGGACGTCCAGGGGGAGGACCGCGTCCGGACGGGCGAGTACGGGATTGAGGTCGGCCTCGGCGAGCTGCGGAAGATCGCACGCCATACGGGACAGACGCAGCAGCAGTTCTTCGAGTCCTTCGAGGTCCACGGCCCGACCGGTGCGGTGGCCGAACAGCAAGGGCGCGCACCGGGGAGTGGTGATCAGGGCGTGGGCGTCGCGGTCCGTGAGAGGGGCGAGGCGGGCGGCGTGGTCGGCGAGGACCTCGGTGGCGGTGCCGCCGAGCCCGAAGAGGACCAAGGGGCCGAACACCTGGTCCTGGGCGACGCCGGCGACCAGTTCGATGCCGCGGGCGGCCATCGGCTGCACCACCGCTCCCGTCATCACGCCGGAGAAGCGCCCGGCCAGCTCCGTGTACGCGGCGTGGACGGACCGCGGCCCCGCCAGGTCCAAGCGCAGCGCGCCCACTTCGGTCTTGTGCAGCAGACCGGGCCAGTACGCCTTGAGCGCCATCGGGCCGCCGCCGAGCCGTTCGGCCGCGGTCACCGCCGCGTCGGCGTCGGCGGCCCACTCCCAGGGCGACTGTGATATGCCGTAGGCGTCCAGTAGCGCTCCGCACAACTGGGGATCGGCCCAGCCGCCCTCGGGGTTGCGGGTCAGGAAGTCGGCCACGAAGGCGGCGGCCGTCGCGCTGTCGATGCCCGCCAGGACCGGCACGGTGCCCAGCGGTTCCGCGCGCCAGCGGGCGTAGGAGACGGCGTGGGCGAGCGCCCGGGCGGCGGAAGCCGGTTCCGCGTACGCGGGGACGTGGGTGGTGGAGCCCGGGAGCAGCCGCACGGGCACGGCCTGGTCTAGGAGGACCGCGGCGACGGGCCGGTCCCTGGTGCCGGACGGCGGGACGAGGGCCCGCGCCGGATCGTCCCCCGTCGCGGCGGAGAGCGCCGTGGGGACCAGCGCCACGAGTACGGCGTCCACGGCGCCGTGCCGGGCCAGCAGGTCCAGGCAGGAGGCGAGTTGTTTCCCGGAGACGGCGGCGGTGGTGTCCACCGGATTGACGGCACGGGCTCCGGAGGGGAGGGCCCCGAGCAGGTCGGCGATGAGCGGTCCCGGCAACTCCGGGATCGTCAGACCCGCTTCCGCGCAGGCGTCGGCGGCGAGGACGGCCGCGCCGCCCGCGTTGCTGACCACGGCGACGCGCGCACCGGTCGGCAGCGGCTGGGAACGCAGCAGGGCGGCGGTCGCCACGAGGTCACCGACGCTGTCCGTGGCGATGACCCCGGCCTGGTGGAACAGGGCCCGGCGGGTCATGGTCGGGGTGGCGATCGCGGCGGTGTGCGAGGCGGCGGCGCGGCGACCGGCCTCCGAACGGCCCGCGTCCACGGTCAGAACCGGCATCGTGCGGGCCACCCGGCGAGCGGTACGCGAGAAGCCGCGTGGATTGCCGAACGACTCCAGATGCAGCAGCGCCAGGTCGGTGCGGCCGTCGCTCTCCCACCACTGCAGCATGTCGTTGCCGCTCACGTCGTACTTGTCGCCGAGCGAGACGAAGGAGGAGACACCGATGCCGAGCCGGGACAGCGCGCCCAGGAGCGCGATGCCCACCCCGCCGGACTGCACGGCGACCCCGGCCGTGCCCGGCCGGGCCGGCGCCGCGGCGAAGGTCGCGTCGAGCCCTACGGCAGGGTCGGTGTTGGCCAGGCCCAGGCAGTTGGGGCCCACCAGCCGCATCCCGTGGCGGCGGCAGGCGGCCAGCAGCCCAGCGGCCTGGCCGTCGTCGAGCCCTGAGCTGACGGTGAGCAGGGCCCGCACCCCGTGCTTCCCGCACTCCTCGGCGACCTCGGGCACGGCCTCGGCGGGCACGGCCAGCACCGCCAGGTCCGGTGCGTAGGGCAGGTTCTCGACGGAGGGGTGACACGGCATGCCGTCGATGGCCTCGGCGTGCGGGTTGACGGCGGCGAGCCGCCCCGTGAAGCCGTGGGAGCGGACGTTGTTCAGGAGCGCGCGGCCGATGGAGGACGGTGACTGGCCGACACCGATCACCACAGCCGAGGCGGGCCGCAGCAATGGCCCCAAACTGGCGACGTCGGCGGTACGCCCCCGCTCGTCCACCGCGGACAAGTAGGGCTCGTCCTGGGCGAGCTCGATGGTGCAGTGGACTTCGGGTCCGTTGAAGCGCCGGGCCGTGCGCAGCCCCAGGTCGGAGATCACCTTCAGCATCAGGTGGTTCTCGGTCAGGGCATCGGCGGTGAACCTTCGGACGCCGGCGGCGCGGGCGGCGTGCACCAGGTGTTCCAGCAGCAGGGTTCCGACGCCGCGACCGTGCCAGGCGTCGGCGACCGCGAGTCCGATATCCGCCGTCTCCGGGTCCTCGGAGGAACGGTGGAACTCGGCGGTGCCGGTGACCTCGTCGCCCATCAGGGCGAGCAAGGCGACATCGTCCGTTCCGCCGGAGGAACTGATGCGGTCCGCGGCCGCCGCGCCGGGCCCGGGGCCTACGGTGAAGAACCGCAGCCGCAGGTTCTCCGGGGACATGCCGGTGAACAGGCGCAGTACGCGTTCCCGGTCCCCCGGGCGGGCATCCCGCACAGAGACCGTGGTGCCGTCGGACAACAACGCGTACATGCTGTTTCCGGGCCGCTCGGTGCTCGTCATCGCAGCTCCTCCGAGGGGACGGTTCCTGCCGACAGGGTCCATGGCTCCGCGCGGGGCCTCCCAGGGGCCGTACGGGGCCGTTCCGGGCCGTTCGGCCCTGTGCTGAGGAGGCGCTGATCCACTCGTCCGGCCCTGCCCGTGGTCTCAGGGGGCGTACGTCAGGCGGACGGCAGCAGCTCGGTCAGACCGCGCACCACGTGATCGGCGCCCCGCTCGTAGAGTTCGACCGCGTGGTCGGTACGGCCCGCCCGGTCCAGGCCGAACACGGTCCCGAAACCGCCTCGGCGGGCCGCGGTCACCCAAGTGGGCGCGGCGACCACCACGGCGGTGCGCAGCGGCGTGGCCCGCAACCGCCCGGCCGCTTGCCGCAGCGGGGCCGGGTCCGGCCCCGACGAGCGGTGCCAACGCTCGCGGTCGTCGCCGTCCACGACGGTATCGAAGCGGTGCTGTATGCCTGCCGTGGCCAGCAGGGCGCGCGAGCGGTGGGAGGCGGAGACCGCGGCGACGGGCACGGCGTGCCGGCGCATGGCGCCCGCCAGCCGCAGGCTGTCGGGCCAGACGGGCACGCCGTGCCGGCGCAGGTACTCGTCGAAAAGGCGGTCCTCCAGAGCGGTGAGCCTCCGGACGGTGTCACTGTCCTGCGCCCAGATGCCTTCGCCGCCGGGCGGCGGGATGCCGCGTGCGGTGAGGAACGCCTGAACGCCCTCGGCGGGCGTGCGCCCTTGGAAGAACCGGCGGAAGTCGAGGTCCGGGTCGAAGGGCCGGGTGGGGAGCGGGAGGTGCCGGAGTTGCCGGAGGAAGGTGTCGCAGGCGCGTTGCCAGGTCGCGGCGTGGATGCGCGCGGTGTCCGTGATCACGCCCTCGACGCCGATGATCAGTGCGTGGCAGCGGGCGAGCGTCGCGGGACGGGGCTCGGCGTCCATGAGGTCCCCGGCGACTTGGCGGCGAACGGCCGTGCCGTGGGGGAGCGCGGACCGGTCCGGTCGGGGTGAGACGGTGGTCATCGTCCTGCCTCCTCGGAGGGTTTCTCGGCGGGCAGCGGTTCTCCCAGCTCCGCCGCCACGGCGTCCGACATGGCCCGCAGGACGTCGAGCGTGCGGGCCGCCTCGGTCTCGTCGACGGTGGTGATGGCGAAGCCGACGTGCACCACGACGTAGTCGCCCACGGCGGCCTCCGGGGTGCATTCGAGGCAGGCGTCGCGACGGACTCCGCCGAAGTCCACGCGGGCCATGCGCAGTCCGGCGTCCTCGTATGTCTCCAGGACACGGCCGGGTATGCCCAGGCACATCGGTGTCAACCCCCTCCGAGGCGGGCGGCGGCGACCGCCGCCTGGCCGTAGCTGATGCCGCCGTCCCCGACGGGCACGGCGTGGGGCACCATCACCCGCATCCCCTGGGCGCGCAGCAGCCGGGACACGTCCGTCAGCAGGCGGCGGTTGACGAAGCAGCCACCGCCCAGGCAGACGGTGCGCGGCGCACCGTCGGCGACGGCCCGCTCGGCGAGCGCGACGGTCACTTCGGCGATCGTCGTATGGAAGGCGGCGGCCAACACCGGTACGGCCGCGCCGTCGGCGAGTCGCTCCAGCAAGGCGGTCAGGGTCGGCGCCGGGTCGTAGATCCACAGCCCCTCCGCGTGCGCCAACCGCCAGGGGAGGGAGGCGTGGCGGGCCGTACCGGCGGCGTTCTCCAAGGCCGCGGCGGCCTGCCCTTCGTAGGTGATGTGGTCGGCCAGTCCGAGCAGCGCGGCGACGGCGTCGAAGAGACGGCCGGCGCTGGAGGCGCGGGGGCAGTTGAGGCGGCGCCGGACCATGGTGCGGACCGTCGCCGCCTCGCGGGGGTCCAGCCCCTCGGCGAACCGGCGGGCGAGTTCGGGTGACACAGGCGGCGTCCCGAGCGGTTCGAGGCCGTGCAGGTAGCCGAGCGCCATCCGCGTCGGGTGGCGCACCGCGGCGTCGCCGCCGGGCAGCGGCGCCGTGGCGAAGCGGCCGACGCGGCGGTAGCCGGTGTAGTCGGCGATCATGATCTCGCCGCCCCACAGCGTGCGGTCGTCCCCGAAGCCCAGGCCGTCGTAGGCGATGCCCAGGAACGGCCCGCGCAGCCGGTGCTCGGCGGCGCAGGCGGCGACGTGGGCGTGGTGGTGCTGGACCGCGACGCGCCGTTCGGGCGGGAAGAGCCCGGTCGCCCACCGGGTGGACAGATAGCCGGGGTGCAGGTCGTGGGCGACGACCCGCGGCAGCACGCCGGTCAGCGCCAGGAGGTCCGCGTAGCAGCGCTTGAAGGCTTCCAGGGAGCGGGCGTCGGACAGGTCTCCCGTGTGCGGGCCCATCACGGCGCGGTCTTCCTCGGCCACCGCCGCGGTGTGCTTGCTCTGCGCGCCGGCCGCGGCGAGCGGCGTGCGGACCGCCACCGGCATGGGCAACGGGGCGGGGGCGTACCCGCGGGCACGGCGGATGGTCAGCACACGTCCGCGCACGGCCTGTGTCACGGAGTCGTCGTAACGGGCGGCGATGGGACGGTCATGGGTCAGGAAGCCGTCGGCGACCTGGGCCAGGCGTCCGAACGCGTCGGCGTCGCCCGTCGCGATCGGCTCGTCGCAGAGATTCCCGCTGGTGACCACCAGCGGCCGGTCGAGGTCGCGCAGGAGCAGGTGGTGGAGGCCGGTCGTGGGCAGGAAGAGCCCGAGGCGTCCGGTGCCGGGGTGCACGGCCTCGGCGGCCGTCTCGCCGCCATGCCCGGCCGCGACCAGTACCACGGGCCGGGCGGATGAGGTGAGCAGGCGGATCTCGGTCCGGGTGGGCCGGGCGACGCGGCGCGCCCAGGCCAGGTCGGCGACCATCACCGCGAACGGCTTGTGGGGCCGGTGCTTGCGCCGGCGTAGCAGGAGGACGGACGGCTCCCGCCGTGCGTCGCAGACGAGTTGGTAACCGCCCAGACCTTTGACGGCGACGATCCCGCCCGCAGCGATCAGCTCCTCCGCGGCCCGCAGGGCGGCGGGGCCGCCGGCGTACCGGCCGTCCGAATGCCATGCCAGCCGGGGGCCGCAGGCGGGGCAGGCCAGGGGCTCGGCGTGGAAGCGCCGGTCGGACGGGTCACGGTACTCGGCCCCGCACGCCGGACACAGGGGGAAGGCGCGCATCGTGGTGCGGGGACGGTCGTAGGGGAGGCCCGTGATCACGGTGGCGCGTGGGCCGCAGTCGGTGCAGTTGATGAACGGATAGCGGTAGCGGCGGTTTGGCGGGGAGAACGGCTCGGCCAGACAGGCGTCGCAGGTCGCCGCGTCCGGGGGAATCTCGCGGGGCGCCCGTCCCTGGTGGGTTCGGGCGCTGGACCGAACCGTGAAACCGCTGTCCGGCTCGGGAAGTTCGGTGACCCGGGAGGAGATACGGATGTGGCGGACGGCGGACAATGGCGGCCCCTGGGCGCGCAGGGCGGCGGCGAACCGACGCAGCGTCCGGGTGGTCCCGGCGGTTTCGATGACGACGTGGCCGTCGACGTTGCGTACCCAGCCGTCCAGGCTCAGTCCGGAGGCGAGGCGTTGGACGAACGGGCGGAAGCCGACGCCTTGGACCGTGCCGTACACCTCGAAACGCCGTGCCTCCCGGTCGCTCCCCACGGCACTCACCCGCCTGTCGGCCGGGGCCCGCCGCCGCCATGGCGGCCCGCGTTCCGCGCGCGTGCGTCCCGGTGCAGGGTGATCTCGGCTTCCACCGTCTCGGCGAGACGCTCGACGGTCGCGGCGACGGCGGGTGTGAGCCCGGTGCCCAGAGAACTGTCCGCCCCCTCGACGGCGAGGACGAGCAGCTTGCCGGGCAGACGCCCGAGCGCGTCGGACAGTTCGACGGCCTCCCCGAGGCCCAGGCCGTGCGAACTGGTGGCGGCCGGCCGGGTGTAGGGGCCCTCGTGGTCGAAGCGGTGAACACGACCCGGGTGACCGGGGTGGGCATGGGCCGCGTCCACCACGATGGCCAGCTCCGCGCCCTCCCACGCGGACATCAACCGCCCGGTCTCACCGTCGCAGTCGATCAGGGCGACCGAGGGCGGCAGCGGGCGGACCGAGGCCCGCTCGCGCAGCCGTCGCACGAGCGCCGGGCCGATTCCGTCGTCGCGCCGGAACGCGTTGCCGACGCCGATGACCACGACGCGGGGCGTCTGTGACACGGGACTCTCCTGTCCGAGAGACAGCCGACCGGAGCGCCGGGGCCGGGCACCGGCAACCGCCGGAGCACCGGGACACCGGGCCCTTCCCCGTCAGAGTGCGGTCTCGCACCGCCTCCTGGCTTGGGGTCGAACGGCCCTCGCCGGGTGCCGGTCCGCCCCTGCCCGGCCGGAGCCCAAGGGCGGACAGCGAACGCTCCCCGCCCGCTCGGCTCGTCAGCAGATGCGGGGGAGCTGCTCGCCCAGCGGCATGTCGATGACGCGCCGGGAGCCCACGCGGGTGGACAGCTCCACGCGTCCAGGGTGGGCGGCGGTCGTCCGGCCCACGCGCACCGCCGACGCGCCCTCGGGTACGCCGCGCATCGCGCGCAGGGCGTCGTCCGCCCGGGGCTCCGGAACGTAGGCGACCAGACAGCCTTCGTTGGCGACATGCAGCGGGTCCAGGCCGAGCAGGTCGCAGGCGGCGGCCACGGGACCGGGTACGGGCAGGGCCGCCTCGTCGATCTCGGCTCCGGTGCCCGACGCCTCGGCGATCTCGTTGAGGGCGGCGGCCAGACCGCCGCGCGTGGGGTCGCGCAACGTGTGGACGCCGCCGCCCAAGGGCGCGAGAGCGCGTACGAGCCGGTGCAGGGGACAGGAGTCGGAGGCGATGTCGGCATCGAAGCCCAGCCCCTCACGGGTACTGAGTACGGCGGTGCCGTGCAGGCCGATGGGGCCGGAGAGCAGGACCGCGTCGTTTGGCCTGGCCCGCGCCGCCGATGGTTCAAGGCCGGGCAGCCGCCGGCCGATGCCGGTGGTGGTGATGAACAGCCGGTCGGCGGCGCCGCGCCCCACCACCTTGGTGTCCCCGGTGACCACCGGCACCTCCGCGTCGGCCGCCGCCTTGCCCAGCGACTCCATGACGGACCGCAGTTCCGCCAGCGCCATGCCCTCCTCGATGATGAGGGAGACGGCGAGGGCGACGGGTTCGGCGCCGCGCATGGCGAGGTCGTTGACCGTGCCGTGTACGGCGAGGGAGCCGATGTCGCCGCCCGGGAAGAACAGCGGGCTGACGACGAAGCTGTCGGTGCTGACGACCGGCGATTCCAACGGCGGGAGTGTGGCGGCGTCCTCCAGCGGGCCCGGTCGCGCCCCGAGGGCGGGCAGGACGAGCGTCGCCAGCAGTTCGGCGGTCAGCCGGCCGCCCGCGCCGTGCCCGAGCAGCACTCGCTCGGTCTCCTGCCGTGGTGTGGGGCACTGGATGGTCATGGCGGGCTTCCTGTGGGTGTGGCGGTGCGTCCGGCGGCGTGGTAGGCGGCGCAGGTCCCCTCGGCGGAGACCATGGGAGCGCCGAGGGGCGTGCGCGGGGTGCAGCGGGTGCCGTAGGCCGTGCAGTCGGTCGGCTCCCGCGCGCCGGTGAGGATGGCCCCCGCGATGCACCCGCGGTGCTCGGCGGAGCGCAGGCCGCTCACCCCGAAGCGGCGGGCCGCGTCGAAGGCGGCGTACTCCGGCGCGAGTTCGAGTCCGCTCGCGGGGAGCGGGCCGATGCCGCGCCAGGTGCGGTCGGTGATCCGGAACACCTGCTCGACGAGGTGCTGGGCGCGGCGGTTGCCGGCGCGCTGGACGGCGCGCGCGTACTGGTTCACCACCTCGGTGCGGCCTTCCTCCAGTTGCTCGACCGCCATCAGCACGCCTTCCAGGAGGTCGAGCGGCTCGAAGCCGGTGACGACGATGGGGACGCGCCAGCGCGCGGCGATCGGCTCGTACTGCCGCCAGCCCATCACGGCGCACACATGCCCCGCGGCGAGGAAGGCTTGCACCTCACAGTCCGGGTCGGCCAGCAGCGCGGTCATGGCCGGGGGCACGAGGACGTGGCTGACCAGCAGGGAGAAGTTGGCCAGCCCCAGTCGGCGGGCGTGCAGGGCGGCCATGGCGTTGGCGGGCGCGGTGGTCTCGAAGCCGACGGCCAGGAAGACGACCTCTCGCTCCGGCTCGGCCTCGGCGATCCGTACGGCGTCCATCGGGGAGTAGACGACCCGTACGTCCGCGCCACCGGCCCGCAGGGCCAGCAGGTCGGTGCGGGTCCCCGGGACGCGCAGCATGTCCCCGAAGCTGGCGAAGGTCACCTCGGGGCGGGCGGCGATGGCCATGGCCCGGTCCAGGGTCTCCAGGGGTGTCACGCAGACCGGGCAGCCGGGGCCGTGGACCATGCGCATGCCGGCGGGCAGCAACGCGTCGATGCCCTGGCGCACCAGCGTGTGGGTCTGCCCGCCGCAGACCTCCATGACGCGCCATGGACGGGTCGCGGTGCGCCGGAGCCGGTCCAGTACGTGACGCGCCAGTTCGGGGTCCCGGTATTCGTCGAGGTAGCGCATTACGGCCTCGCTGATCCCGGAACCGACCCGTCGTGCCCGCTCACCTCGCAGACGACGTCCACGACGCCCTCCACGGCGCGGCACAGCCGGGCCGCGACCGGTACGAACGAGGTGCTGCGGATGTGCCCGGCGAGGGTGACGACGCCGTCCTTCACGGTGACGTCGACGTTCTGTTCGGGGAAGACCCGGTCGATCACGACCCGACGCGTCTCCTCGGCGATGTCGGCGTCGGTGCGCAGGAACACCTTGAGCAGGTCCCCCCGGCTCACCATGCCCTGCAGCAGCCCTTCGGCATCGGTGACCGGCAGGTGCTTGACCCGCCGTACGGCCATGATGCGGGCGGCCTGGGGGAGTGTGGCATCGGTGGGCACACAGATGGCGGGCGCGGTCATCAGCTCCCTCGCCGTCAGCGCTCCGGCTTTGGCCAGGTCCTCCAGTCGCCGGCGGTGCTCGAAGAGCGACGGGTCGCTGCCGCGGAACTCTTCCTTGGGCAGCAGGTCGGCCTCCGATACGACGCCGACCACCCGGCCCGCGCCCTCCAGCACCGGCAGGGCGCTCACCTTCCACTGCTCCATCGTCTGGACGATCGTCTTGAAAGGGGCATCCTGGCCGACGGCGACGACGGTGTGGGTCATCACGTCGCTCACCGTGTGCAGGCCGTGTTCCTCCGGGCCCTCGGGCTGGGTCACGGGCATGGCGGGCTCCTTCGGACATGGTCGACGGTGAGGTCCAGAAAGTGGGCGGAGCAGGAGATGCACGGATCGTGGTTGCGGATGCCGCGCTCGCACAGGGCGGTCAACTCCGCGTCCGTGTCCTGTTCGCCGGCGTCCAGCCGGTCTTGGACGAGCCGTCGCAGGTCTTCCTCCATCGCGCCCTGGTTCTGGGACGTGGGCGGCACGAGCGTGGCGGCGGTGACGATGCCGTCCGCGTCCAGCGTGTAGCGGTGGTAGAGCAGGCCACGCGGTGCCTCGGTCGCACCGTGTCCGGTGCCGGCGCGCGGACGCACGTCCACGTACGGGCGGTCCGGCGGCTCGTACGCGTCGATGATCCGCAGCGCCTCGTCGATTGCGTACAGCGCCTCGACGGCCCGCACGACGATGCTGCGGAAGGGATTGCGGCAGACGGCGCCGGCCAGGGGGTCGCCCAGGCCGCCCTCGCGTGCCGCCTCCTGGGCGAGCGGAGACAGCCACCGCCCGCTGATCGCAAAGCGGGCCATCGCGCCGGTCAGATAGCGCTCGCCGCCGAGCGTCGCCTGCAGTGCGGTCGAGTACGGGACCTGGTGTTCGGTGGTCTCGTCCGAGAACGCGTACACGGGGAACTGGCGAATCGGGAGCGACGCGGGGGTGCCGGCCGAGACTCCGCAAGATCCGGGGGCGGCCATGACGGTGGGGGTGCCGGAGTCGATCGCGTAGCGGCCGGGTTCGGCGAGCGCCAGCAGAGCGTGATCCAGTCCCGCGTCGGGGAAGTCGAAGCCCGCGACCCAGCGCACGGTCTCCCACGCGTCGTCGCGGGCCCGGCGCAGCCGTTCGGCCAGCGGCTTCAGTTCCCCGCAGGTCGGTGCGCGGTGAAAGCCGCCGAGCCGGACGTTGACGGGGTGGATGGCGCGCCCGCCGAGCTGTTCGAGGATCGCGTTGCCCGCCTGCTTGATGCGCAGCCCCCTCTCGACGTGGGCGCGTTGGGTGCGGGCGAGTTCGACCGCGCCGTCCACGCCGAGGAAATCCGGGGCGTGCAGCAGGTAGATGTGCAGCACCTGGCTCTCGATCCACTCTCCGCAGTACAGCAGCCGCCGCAGCGCCGCCCGTTGTCCGTCGACCGTCACCCCGCAGGCGTCTTCGAGGGCCCGGCAGGCGCTCATCTGGTACGCGACCGGGCAGATGCCGCACACCCGCGCGGTGATGTCGGGCGGCTCGGTGTACGAGCGGCCGCGCAGGAACGCCTCGAAGAACCGCGGCGGTTCGTAAATGCGCAGCTCGGCTCCGCTGACCGTGCCGCCGTCGACCGTCAGGTGCAGCGCTCCCTCCCCCTCGACCCGGGCGAGGGAGCCGACATGCAGGACCCGCGAGCCGCGGTGGGTCATGACGGCGCCCCCTCGACCTCTGCGAAGGACGCGGCGTTGTACGTGCGCAGGGCGCGCCGCACGTCGTCGTCGCTCATGCCGTCCCGCCGCAACAGGGGTATCAGAGCGGGCAGGTTGACCGAGGCGGACGGTCCGAAGCAGCCGTAGCAGCCGCGCCCGTACGCCGGGCAGATCGCGCCGCAACCGGCATGGGTGACCGGTCCCAGACAGGGCGTGCCGTGGGCGACGGTCACGCAGACGGTGCCGCGGCGCTTGCAGGCGAAGCAGACGCTGTGATTCGGCACATCCGGCTTGCGGCCCGCCAGAAAGGCCGTGATCACTTCGAGGAGCTGTCCGCGGTCGATGGGGCAGCCGCGCAACTCGAAGTCGACGGGGACGTGGGCCGATACGGGGGTGGAGGTGGTGAGCGTGGCGATGTAATCCGGCCGCGCGTAGACGGTGGCACGGAATTCCTCGACGTCGGCGAAGTTGCGCAGCGCCTGGATACCGCCCGCCGTGGCGCAGGCGCCGATGGTGACCAGGAACCGCGCAGCGGACCGGATCTCCCGTACTCGTTCGGCGTCGGCGGGCGTGGTGACGGAGCCTTCCACGAGGGCGAGGTCGTACGGGCCGGGGCGCACGGCGCTGGATGCCTCCAGGAAGTGCGAGATGTCCAGCCGCCCGGCCACCGCGAGGAGCTGGTCCTCGCAGTCGAGCAGGGTCAGTTGGCAGCCGTCGCACGAGGCGAGCTTGAAGACGGCGAGCGTCGGGCGGGCGCCGCCGTCGTACGGAACCGGCTGGGGCCTCATGTCACAGCTCCTTCACGGCGAGGAGGGGCTCGGCGCGCCCCCAGTCGGTTACCGGCCCGTCCCGGCACAGCAGGACGGAGCCCAGTTGGCAGTGGCCGCAGAAACCTTCTCCACAGCGCATGTTCCGCTCCAGCGACACCTGGACGCGGTGCGGCGGGGTCCCGGCCCGCACCAGTTCCCCAGCCACCGCGTGGATCATGGGCTCGGGCCCGCACACGAAGGCGCACACACGGGAGGGGGACCATGTGCCGCGGGACAGGAGCCGGGTGACCACACCCACGTCCCCGCGCCAGTCCGGTTCCGGGTGGTCCACCGTGACGTCGATGTGAGCCTCGGCGCCCCACGCCCTGGTCTGTGCCCGGTACAGCAGGTCACTCGGTGTACGGGCGCCGATCAGTACGGTGAGCCGACCGTAACGTCCGGGTTGTGCGAGTCCGTCCAGGATCAGTGGCCGCAGCGGTGCGAGCCCGATGCCACCGGCGACCACCAGCACGTCGAGCCCCGCGGCCGAGGCCAGATCCCAGCCGACGCCGTAGGGGCCGCGCACCCCCACGGTGTCGCCCACCCGCAGCCCGTACAGGGCCCGGGACACCGCGCCGACCGCCCGCACCGTGTGCACCAGCGTCGGCTCCCCGTCGTCCAGGCCCGACACCGATACGGGGATCTCGCCGACCCCGAACGCGTAGACCATCGCGAACTGCCCCGGCCGGAACGGCGGCAGCGCGTCGCCGACCGGGCTCAGCTCGAACGTGGCGACGTCCGCGGTCTCCCGAGCGCGCCGTACGACCCGGTAGGGGAAGGGCCGGCTGCTGGGGCGCGCTGCTGCGGGATTCATCGGGGCGGCTCGCTCCCGTACGGTCCGTACAGGTCCAGCAGCCGGGTGCGCGCACACTCCAGCCGGTGCCCGATGACCTCGGCCACCGCCAGCACCAGCGGGTATCCCAGCGCCGGGTCCCGCCCGCACAGGCGGCGCACCGCTTCGGCGTCGAACTCCCGGGCTCGCACCGTGCTCCGCGCCTCGGCCCCCATGTGCCACTGTCGTGGCGGGAACAGCCAGGACCAGCCCACCAGGTCTCCCGGTCCCAGCGTCTCGATCACCGCGGCCCGGCAGCCGGGGACGTGGAGGTCCAAAGCGACGCTGCCGGTTTTGATGATCCAGAACTGGTTCGCCGCCCGATGCTCTTCGAAGAGCCGCGCACCCGCCGGGAAGGACACCTCCCGGGCCAGCCCCATCAGCCGGTCGTACTGCTCGTCGGGCAGGGCTTCCAGCCGGCCGGCCACGGTCCTCGGACCCATTCCGGTGTCCATCAGGGGGTCTCCTCGGCAGCGGCCTGTCGGTCTGCGGATTCCGCGTGCAGGGCGGCGGCCTCCTCGGTGATGTCGATGCCGACCGGACACCACACGATGCAGCGTCCGCAGCCCACGCAGCCCGACTCGCCGAACTGGTCGTGCCAGGTGCCGAGCTTGTGTGTCAGCCACTGCCGGTAGCGGCTGCGCGCGGAAGCGCGGACCGGGCCGCCGTGCAGGTGGCTGAAGTCCAGGTCGAAGCAGGAGTCCCAGCGTTGCCACCGCTCCGCGTGATCGCCCGTCAGGTCGGTGACGTCCTCGGTGGTGGTGCAGAAGCAGGTCGGACAGACCATCGTGCAGTTGCCGCAGGTCAGACAGCGCGCGGCGACATCGTCCCAGCGTGCGGCGTCGAGCGAACCCGCCATCAGGGCGTGCAGGTCGACCGGCGGCATGGCGCGTTCCATGTGCTGTGCCGCCGCTGCGACGGCCTCGCGGGCGGCGACCCGCGAGGGCGCGTCGCCGGGACGGTGGGGGAGCCGTCCGAGTACGCGCTCACCCGCCGGGCTGCCCGCGCGAACCCAGAAGCGGTGCCCCTCGTCGTCCAGCACCTCGGTCAGCGCCAGGTCGTACGCCGCGGCGTCGCCGTCCTCCCTCCCCACCCCCGGTCCGCTCCCCATCGACGTGCAGAAGCAGGTGGCGCCGGGGTCGGTGCACTCGACGGCGACGACGAAGGCGCGCTCGCGGCGGCGCCGGTAGGCGGTGGCGGTGTGCGGGCCACCGCCGAGGACTCGGTCCTGGACCGCGATGGCGCGCAGGTCACAGGGGCGTACACCCAGGAACGCGTACGCGGGGGGTGCGACGTCCTCCGCCTGGAAGGCGAGCCGGCCCCGCGCATCCCGGTCCACGGTCCACAGCCGCTCGCGCTGCGGGTGCAGATAGGTCTTCCAGGACTGCGGTCCGGCACTGTGCGCGAAGATCATCGCGTCCGGCCGGGAGACGAGCCGGTACCGGCCGGCCTCCAGCTCCACACCGCAGCCATGCGGCAGTTCGTCCGCCGTGGAGATCTCCGCGAGGACGATCGCCCCGTCGCGGCACGTGGGGCCGATGACGGTACGGTCCTCGGCGAGGACGTCGACCAGCGCGGCCAGGCCCTCCGACGCGGAGATCACCGCGCCCGGTACGGATGAACTTGTGGTCATCAGAGCCTCCCGCCGGCCGTCCCATGGGGACCGTCTCCTCATCGTCGGCCCGAGAACTCGTGCGGGGAGGGGGCCGAACGGCCCCCGGCACGTGCTGCCAGTGCCTTCCCGCCTCCGTTCCGCGCTCCCGGCATCGGAGGTCTTCCCGGAGCGGCGGGGATGCCTTCGAGCCATCTCCGGGAAGATCCCCTCCCTGACCTGGCGCGGCTCGTTCCCTGCCACTATGAGGCCGGAGCGGAACGTCCCGCACGGGGCCTGCGGCCTCTTTTCCTGCCTTCCCGGCCCCTTGACGGCAAGGGCGCGTGCCCGGATAACTGCCGCCATGCGTCAGCGATGAGGAGGAGCCGTGCTTCAGGAGATCGCGAGCACGACGCGGGAGTGGGCCGCCGCATTACTGAACCGCCGGTCCATCGGAGGACTGGCGCTGGGGGTGGTGCACGACGGTCGCCTTGAACATGCGTTTCTGCACGGATTCGCCGACTTGGAAGCGCGCGAGCCGGTCGGCGAGGACACGGTCTTCCGTGTCGCGTCGATCAGCAAGACCTTCACCGCCATCGCGGTGATGCAGTTGTGGGAGCGCGGACAGGTCGACCTGGACACCCCGGCCGCCGACTACCTCAGCGCCTACCCGCTCCTCGCGGCCGAGCCGGGCTTCCAGCCCCCGACGCTGCGCCATCTGCTGACCCACACCGCGGGCATCGGCGAGCTGCGCACCCCCTACGACCTGCTGCGGCCCAACGCTGGAGAGGGCGTGCGGGCGGGCCGTCCCGTGCCGTCGCTCGCCGAGTACTACCGGCGGGGACTGCGGATCGACGCGGAGCCGGGCACGCAGTGGACGTACGCCAACCACGGATTCGCCACCCTCGGCCAGATCGTCGCGGAGGTCAGCGGCGTCCCCTTCGACCGCTACCTGCGCGAGCGCGTCTTCACCCCGCTCGGCATGGCCGACACCGACCTGATCCGCACCGCACGCCTCAGCGGACGCCTGGCGACCGGGTACGAGCTGCGTGCCCGGGGGCTCAAAGCGGTAGTCGACCGGGAACGGACCACTCCGGGAGCCTCGTCCGTCTACTCGACACCGCGGGACATGACACGCTACCTGTGCGCGCTCCTCGGCGGCGGCGCCAATGAGCACGGCTCGGTCCTCTCACCCACGACCCTCGCCACGATGTACGCCGCCCACTACCAGCCTGACCCCCGCGTCCCCGGCATGGGCCTCGCCTTCTTCCGCGGCGCGGCCGACGGCCACCGCTTCGTCGAACACCAGGGAATCCTCCCCGGCTTCAACTCCCAGATGTTCGTGGCCCCGGACGACGGGCTCGCCGTGTTCGCCCTGACCAACGCCGCTCACCGCGCGCTGCTGTGGCTGCCCGGTGAGATCGAGGGGCTTCTGCGGCGCCTGCTCGGCCTGCCCGAGCAGGCGATCCGTACCGATGTGCCGCGACGCCCCGAGGCGTGGGGAGAGATATGCGGTTGGTACAGCCTCGCCGGCCGGGTCACGGACATACGGGCCCGGGCCATGGCCGGCTCCGCGGTGGAGGTCTTCGTGAGCGGTGGCCGGCTCATGCTGCGGAGCCTGATACCCGTCCCCACGATGGTGCGCGGCCTCCCGCTCCACCCCGACGACGAGAACGATCCCTACGCGTTCCGCATCGACCTGTCGCGGTTCGGGATCGGCAAGGCGCGCGTCGTGTTCAGCCGCGGGCCGGTGCCCGGAGCCGCCGCGCTGCACTTCGTACCCATCCCCCTCTCCCTGCACAAGCGCGCGGCTCCCCGGCTCAGCCGACGCTGACAGGCCGGGGCCGGGCCGCGCCTCCGGACGTAGAGGACGGGCTCGCCCCAAGACACCCTGTTCTCCTGGCACATCGGCCGTCCGGTGCTGCCGTGGGGCGTCCGACGGGCGGCCGGTGGAGTGCGAGAGCGGCCGTGTCACTCGCCCTCGTCGCGCTCACGGCGCGCGGGGCGCCCGATCGGCCTGCGGTGCGCTCGCGCCGCCCGGTCACGGCGGTCGAGGTACCAGGCGAGGAGGGTCAGCAGCACGGCGGCGGTCAGACACAGCAGCGCTCCCAGGAGCGGCCACCCCACGAACGGCACATCTTCCCAGTAGATCGTTCCGGTGCCGTATCCGTACATGACTCCGCCTCCTCGCGGCACGAGCGCAACGGTCGGCAGCGCTCGGGGTGTTACTTCTTCGGCCTCGCGAAGTAGCTGCTGATGACGGCTGCGAGAGCGAACAGCGCGGCGATGACGACCAGTGCTGTGGGCCAGTTCATCGATTCCTCCTCGGGCTCGTACACGCGATGGACCAGGGGCTACGCCTGGGGCCTGGCGGACACCCGGCCGGCACGGTCCCGAGTGGGCGTGGCCCGTACCTTCATCGTCGGTCCGGTGCGCGGGGGCGTTGATAGGTGCCGAACGGCCCTGCCCGGTCCCGACGGGCCCCTGTACGCGGCGGCGCGGCGGCGTGACGCTGAGGCCATGAGCGGAAAACGGCCGGTACCTCGGGTCCCCCCTCGCGCGGGCGTCGTCGTGGCGGCGACCGCCTATGGAGTCGTCGTCCGTCCGCACCTGCTGACCTGGGGCGCGACGCGTGCCGAGGCCGCCGGTGACTGGCCCGGCGACGACTTGGTCCCTGCGTATGACGGCCAGTCGACCATGGCCACGACACTGCCGGCACCGCCGGAGCGGGTATGGCCCTGGCTGGCCCAGATGGGCTGCGACCGCGGCGGGTGGTACAGCTTCGACCGGCTCGACAACGCCCGGCGGCCGAGCGCCGACCGCGTCGTCGCCGCATGGCAGGGCCTCAAGGAAGGGCAGCACCTGAACGCGAAGCCCGGCGGCGGGGCGTGGTTCACGGCCGTGGTCGTCGATCCGGAGCGGACCCTGGTACTGCGGATGTCCGTGGAACTGCCGTCCGGGCGCCCCTTCGACGCGCGCTTCGGGCCGCTGTCCGCAATGTACTTGGACGCTGTGTGGGGCTTCCATCTCCGGCCCACCGCGGACGGCCGCACCCGCCTCGTGGTCCGTACGCGTGGCCGAAGCCGGCCGCGAGTGCTCACCCGCCCTGTGGACATCGTGCTGTGGGAGCCGGTGCATCTGCTCATGCAACTGCGGCAGTTCAGGAACCTGAGGTCACGCGTGAGCGCCGCTCCCGGAGAGTGAGCAAGCCGCCGCCCGCCGCCCGGCCGCCCTGCCCAGCCCGTCGCCGGACGGAGATGTCACACCGCGGCCCGCGCGTTCCCGCTCGTCGCCGACAGGGCTGCCCGCCCGGCCTCCAGCCGTGCCACCGGGACCCGGAACGGCGAGCAGGAGACGTAGTCCAGTCCGGCCGTGTGGAAGAAGTGCACGGAATCGGGGTCCCCGCCGTGCTCCCCGCAGACGCCGATCTTCAGGTCGGGACGAGCGGCGCGGCCCTCTTCGACCGCGATCCGCACCAGGCGCCCCACTCCCTCGCGGTCGATGGTCTCGAACGGCGAGGCGGCGAAGATGCCCTTGTCGAGGTAGGCGGAGAAGAACGCCGCCTCGACGTCGTCACGGGAGAAGCCCCAGGTCGTCTGGGTGAGGTCGTTGGTGCCGAAGGAGAAGAACTCGGCCTCCTCGGCGATCCGGCCCGCCGTCAATGCCGCCCTGGGCAGTTCGATCATGGTGCCGACCGGGCAGCGCACCGGAACGCCGGACTCCTGGGACACCTCGGCCAGGACGCGTTCCACCTCCTCGCGTTCGATGCGGAGCTCCTCGACGGCGCCGACCAGCGGCACCATGATTTCCGCCTCGGGAGAGCCTCCTGCCTTCGTGCGCTGCGCGAACGCTTCGGCGATCGCCCGTACCTGCATGGCCACCAGGCCCGGCACGATCAGGCCCAGACGGACGCCGCGCAGGCCGAGCATCGGGTTCTCCTCGTGCATGCGGTTGACCGCGTCGAGGAGTTCGGTGTCGTGTGAGTCGGGCGCCGCGCCCCGGGCCTCGGCGGCGGCGATGCGCACGGCGAGTCCGGTGCGGTCGGGCAGGAACTCGTGCAGAGGCGGGTCGATGAGCCGGATGGTCACCGGCAGTCCGTCCATCGCCTCGAAAATGCCGATGAAGTCCTGCCGCTGGAGGGGCAGCAGCGCGCCCAGGGCCTTGTCACGTCCGGTCGCGTCGCCGGCCAGGATCATCGCCTCGACCAGCCTGCGCCGCTCACCGAGGAACATGTGTTCGGTGCGGCACAGCCCGATGCCCCGCGCGCCGAATCGGCGGGCGCGAGCGGCGTCTTCGGGCGTGTCGGCGTTGGCCCGCACCTCCAGGCGCCGGACGGTGTCGGCCCGCGCCAGGGCGTGGGCCACCGCGTCGATCAGACCGGGCGCGCCCCCGTCCGCGGAGCCGTTCTCCAGGAAACGGATGACCGCCGAATCCCTCAGCGGCACCGGACCCGCGTACACGGCACCGATGGAACCGTCCACGGAGACGATCATGCCCTCCTCCACCACGGTGCCGTCGGGAGCGGTGAAGCGGCGCTCCTCGGCATCGACGGCCAGTTCCTCGGCACCGCACACGCAGACCTTCCCCATGCCGCGGGCCACCACGGCCGCGTGGCTGGTCTTGCCGCCGCGGCTGGTGAGGACGGCCTGAGCGGCGATCATCCCGGGTAGATCGTCGGGGGTGGTCTCCTGGCGGACCAGGACGACTTTCTCGCCGGCGGCCGCACGGCGCACCGCCTCGGCGGAGTCGAAGACCGCGGCGCCGACCGCCGCGCCGGGGGAGGCGGGAAGGCCGGCGGCGAGCGGATCACTGGCCGCCGAGGTGTCGAACCGGGGGAACATCAGCCGGGCCAACTGATCGCCGCATACCCGCGTGAGAGCCTCGTCGGAGGTGATAAGTCCCTCCTCCGCAAGCTGGGCGGCGATCACGAAGGCGGCATCGGCGGTGCGCTTGCCGACCCGCGTCTGAAGCATCCACAGGGTGCCGCGCTCGATGGTGAACTCGATGTCGCACAGGTCGCGGTAGTGCCGCTCCAGAGTGTCCATGTGCCCGCGCAGCCGGGCGTACGAGGTGGGGTCCAGGCGTTCCAGCTCGGTGAGCGGCACCGTGTTGCGGATGCCCGCCACGACGTCCTCGCCCTGCGCGACGGGCAAGTAGTCGCCGTACAGGCCGGCCCGGCCGGTGGCCGGGTCGCGGGTGAAGGCCACACCGCTGCCGGAGTCGGAGCCGAGGTTGCCGAACACCATGCGCTGTACGTTGACCGCGGTGCCGAGATCGTCGGGGATGCGCTCGCGCCGCCGGTACAGCCGGGCGCGCTCGCCGTTCCAGGACGCGAAGACGGCGCGGACGGCCCGGCGCAACTGCTCGGTGGGCGATTGCGGAAAGGGCTCGCCGGCCTCGCCGCGGATCAGTTCTTTGAACGTTCCCACGAGCCGAGCGAGGTCACCGGCGTCCAGGTGCACATCGTCCGGGGCTCCGCGCGCCTCTTTGAGCGCCGCGAGGGCACGCTCGAAGTGCGCGCTGTCGACACCCATGACCGTACTGCCGAACATCTGCACGAGACGCCGGTAGGAGTCCCAGGCGAAGCGCTCATCGCCGGAGACCTCGGCCAGGCCGTGGACGGACTCGTCATCGAGCCCGATGTCGAGGATCGTCTCCATCATGCCGGGCATGGAGAAGCGGGCGCCGGACCGGACGGACAGCAGCAACGGGTCCTCCGGCTGTCCCAGCCGCCGTCCCGCGGCCGACTCCAGGGCCGCCAGGCGGCCGGACACCTCCCGCCACAAGCCCGGGGGCTCACCGCCGGTGTCAAGAAAGACGCGGCACGCCTCGGTCGTGACGGTGAACCCCGGCGGCACGGGCAGGCCCAGCCGGGTCATCTCCGCGAGGTTCGCGCCCTTGCCGCCGAGCAGGCCGGCCATGGACCGGTCACCCTCCGCGAAGTCGTACACGTAACGGACCATGACACGCGCTCCTCCACCACGGGGTCGGAACCTTCAGCGTCGGAACCACCGCTACCGTGCGCAAGATGCCGACGGCCCCCTCGGAGATGCCGAACAGCCCTGTGTCCCGCCCCGCCCGACACGCCGGGCCTCTCGTCCAGGAGCCACCGTGCGTGCCGGGGGCCGAACGGCCCGGCCGAACAGGGCCGTAGGGGCCGTCAGGGTGTCCCGTCCGGCACTCCGCGCCGCTCGTGCGCGGGATGAGTATCGACAACGAAGGGGAAGCCCCACGAGAGGACCTGCGATGACCGCAACGGTGACAGCCGGCCTGGCGACCGGCGCCTGGCGACGGTTCGCAGGAAGGGGGTGGCGCGGGCGCATCGACGTGCGCGACTTCATCCAGGCCAACTACACCCCTTACACGGGCGACGCGTCCTTCCTCACCGGGCCGACGGACCGCACCCGCGCGGTGTGGGGGAAGGTCAGCGCCCTGTTCCCGGAGGAGCGCGGCCGGGGCGTCCTCGACGTCGACGCCGCCACGCCGTCCACGATCACCTCGCACGCCCCCGGTTACATCGACCGGGAACGCGAGCTGATCGTCGGCCTGCAGACCGATGCCCCGCTCAAACGCGCGATCATGCCCAACGGGGGCATCCGCACGGTGGAGAACAGCCTGAAAGCGTACGGCTATGAACCCGACCCCTTCGTCACCAAGGTCTTCGGCACCTACCGCAAGACCCACAACGACGGGGTCTTCGACGCCTACACCCCCGCGATGCGCACCGCCCGCAAGGTCGGCATCATCACCGGACTGCCCGATGCCTACGGGCGCGGACGCATCATCGGCGACTACCGCCGCGTCGCCCTCTACGGCACGGACCGCCTCATCGACGCCAAGCGTGCCGAACGCGCCCTGCTGGACGCCCGGCCCTCCAGCGCGGACATCATCCGGGACCGTGAGGAACTCGCGGAGCAGATCAAGGCCCTGCGGGAACTGACCGAGATGGCCGCCGCCTACGGATGCGACGTCTCCAGGCCCGCCGCCACCGCCCATGAGGCGGTGCAATGGCTCTATCTGGGATACCTCGCGTCCGTGAAGGAACAGAACGGCGCCGCCATGTCGCTCGGCCGGACCTCCACCTTTCTGGACGTCTACCTCCAGCGCGACCTGGACGCAGGGCTGATCGACGAGCGGCGTGCGCAGGAGCTCGTCGACGACTTCGTGATCAAGCTGCGGATCGTGCGCTTCCTGCGCACCCCCGAGTACGACGCGCTGTTCTCCGGCGACCCGACCTGGGTGACGGAGTCCATCGCCGGCATCGGCCGGGACGGCCGCCCACTGGTCACGCGCACCTCCTTCCGCTTCCTGCAGACCCTGTACAACCTCGGCCCCGCCCCCGAGCCCAACCTGACCGTGCTGTGGTCGCCGCGGCTGCCCGCCGCCTTCAAGGAGTTCTGCGCCCGGGTATCCATCGACACCAGCGCCGTCCAGTACGAGTCCGACGATCTCATGCGCCCGCGCACGGGCGACGACACCGCCATCGCCTGCTGCGTCTCCGCCATGGCCGTGGGCAGGCAGATGCAGTTCTTCGGAGCCCGGGTCAACCTCGCCAAGGCGCTGCTGTACGCGGTGAACGGCGGCCGGGACGAGGTGACCGGGGAACAGGTCACTCCCGAGCTGCCGCCGCTGACCGGCGAGTACCTCGACTACGGCGAGCTGACGACCGCCTACGACCGCGTCCTGGACTGGCTGGCCCGGACGTATGTCGACGCGCTCAACGTCATCCACTACATGCATGACAAGTACGCGTACGAGCGCATCGAGATGGCCCTGCACGACTACCCGGTCCACCGCTTCATGGCCTGCGGCATCGCGGGCCTCTCCGTCGCGGCCGACAGCCTCTCCGCGGTCAAGCACGCACGGGTGAAGGTCTTCCGCGACGCTACAGGGCTGGCCGTGGACTTCCGTACCGAGGGCGAGTTCCCGGCGTACGGCAACAACGACGACCGCGCCGACAGCCTCGCTGTCGGCCTGGCGGAGTCGTTCATGGCGAAGGTGCGCAAGCACCCCGCCTACCGGGACGCCGAGCACACCCAGTCGGTGCTCACCATCACCTCCAACGTCGTCTACGGCGAACACACCGGCAACACCCCGGACGGCCGCCGCGCCGGGGCGCCCTTCGCCCCCGGCGCCAACCCCATGAACGGGCGTGACGAGCACGGTGTCATCGCCGCCGCGCTGTCCGTCGCGAAGCTGCCGTACGAGCAGGCCCGCGACGGGATCTCGCTGACGACGACGATCACACCCGAGGGCCTCGGACACGCTCCCGAGGAACGCGCCGGACACCTGGTCGGCGTCCTCGACGGCTACATGGCGGCCGGCGGCTTCCACATGAACGTCAACGTCCTGGACCGGGGCACGCTGGAGGACGCCATGGAACACCCGGAAAAATACCCGGAATTGACGATCAGGGTCTCCGGATACGCCGTCAACTTCGTCCGCCTGACCCGCGAGCAGCAGCTCGACGTGATCAGCCGCACCTTCCACGGATCGCTGTGAGCCCCCTGACCGCAGGGCCTGCCACCGGCCGGATCCACTCCTGGGACCTGTCCACCGGCGTGGACGGACCCGGGACCCGGTTCGTCCTCTTTCTCAGCGGGTGCCCATTGCGCTGTCTGTACTGCGCCAACCCCGACACCTGGCACCTGCGCGACGGGCGCGGAGCGACTGTCGACGAGGTCATGGCCGAGATCGACAAGTACCGGCCGTTCCTCACCACGACCGGCGGCGGCGTGACCCTCACCGGCGGGGAGCCTCTGCTCCAACCCGCCTTCACCGGCGCCGTGCTGCGCCGCTGCAAGGAGGCAGGTCTGCATACCGCCCTCGACACCTCCGGTTTCCCGGGCGCCCGCGCGACCGGCGAACTCCTCACCGACACCGACCTGGTCCTGCTGGACATCAAGTCCTTCGACCCGGCCGCCTACCGCGGGCTGACCGGCGGTGACCTCGCCCCCACCCTGACCTTCGCCACCCGTCTCAACCGGCTCGGCGTGCCGATGTGGATCCGGTACGTCCTGGTCCCCGGCTGGACCGACGACCTGACGGCCGTGGACGGACTCGCCGAGTTCGTCGCGGGCCTGGACACCGTAGATCGCGTGGACGTCCTGCCGTTCCACAAGCTCGGCGCGGCGAAGTACGAGGCCCTGGGCATCCCGTTCCCGCTGAAAGATACTCCCACTCCGGACGCCGGACTCACGAGGCAGGTCTGCGAACGGTTCCGTGCACGGGGGAAGGCGGCGTACTGATCGCACGGCCGCGCACGCACTTCCGCCCACGCGGCGGAAGAAACGAGCCCGTCGGCGGTCCAGGGAACGACGGCATGTTTTCGCCGTAGCAGATATGGGGTGCCCTTCGGTAGAGCCCATGGGGCATGCTGACCCCACGGTCGGTCGAGGAGGCGAAGACGAGGGAGCGAAGGACCGGTTGGAAGCGGGCCGTCCTGGCGCCGTCGCGCCGCTGCGGATGGATGCCCTGCTGAGCGAGTTGCAGGAGCACGTGGAGCGGGTGCGTCGTGGTCAGGACCGCATGCAGACACTACTGGACGCGGTGGTGACGATCGGTAGCGACCTGGATCTCAAAGACCTGCTGCGAAGGATCGTTGGGCCTGCGGTCGACCTGATCGACGCCGAATACGGGGCGCTGGGGGTGCTGGGGGAGGAGGGTACGATCCGGCAGTTCATCACGGTCGGCATGGATCAGGAGACCATCGAGCGGATCGGCCACTACCCCGAAGGCCACGGCATTCTCGATCTGCTGATACGCGAGCCGCACCCGCTGCGGCTGGAGAACCTCGGGGAGCACCCGGAATCGGTGGGCTTCCCATCCGGGCATCCGCCCATGCGCACGTTCCTCGGAGCCCCCGTACAACTGCGGGAGAATACCTTCGGGAATCTCTACCTGACCGACAAACGCGGTGGGCTGCCCTTCGACGCCGACGACGAGGCAGTGCTGCAAAGCCTGGCAGCCGCCGCGGGCGTGGCGATCGACAACGCCCGTCTGTACGACGACAGCCGCCACCGTGAGCGGCGCCTTGCCGCGAGTGCGGACATGACCCGCGACCTGTTGTCCGGGGCGCCTCCGGAGGAGATCCTGCGCTCGCTGGCCGCGACCGTCCAGGAGATGACCGGATCCGACCTGGTCACCCTGGCCCGGCCGCTGAGCACGGGAGGCGAACTGGCCGTGGAGGCGGCGGCCGGTGAGAGGGCGGATCAAGTATTGGGACTCGCACTGCCGGCGACCACCCTGGCGGCCAAGGTGGCTGGCGTTCGGTGGAGGGGGGCACAGGGTCTCCAGGACGTCGTGGTCGAGGGTCGGGGTGGGCCGGGGCAGGGATACGTTTCTCCCCGCACCGGCCCTTGGCGTCGCTCGAGGCGTTGGATGGGTGTTGCTGCTGGGAGCAGGGAGCGGCGGCTCTCAGGCGGCGGGTGGCGTCTCGTGCTCGGGGGTGGCCCGAGGGGAGAGGCTGCGGAGGCCGCCGTGGCCGGGATCTCGCGGGTGTCGCGCCCGGCTCATGCTGAACTGCGGCCGTCGCCTGGGCACCCGCGCGGCGGCGCAAGGGGCAAGATGCCGGTCACGCTGCCTTCGTGCCGTGGGTGTTGAGGGGCATCGCGGTGTGGGCTTGCTCGTTGAGCAGGCCCGCGAGAGTGTCGGGGTCGAGGGTGAGGCGGACGATGTGGTGGTCCGACAGGTCGCGGGGCACCTCGATGACGTCCACGCCGCGCACCGTGGGCAGCAGGGTTTCGGTTATGTAGATCCGGTCGATGCGGGCGTCGGGGCCGTGGGTGGGGCTGCCGTCGGAGGTGCGGGCCAGGGCCGAGGGGCTGCCGTGGTGGGTGGTGGCCCAGTGGCGGGCGGTGTCTTCCATGCCGGCGGTGCGCAGGGCTTCGTCGGGGCGGGTGTGCATGAGCCGGGTGCCGTACTGCGCCACGTACGAGCGGTGGGCGCGGTGCGGCTTGTCCTTGATCGCCTTGAGGAGGGGCAGTTCGAGGTCGGTTTCGAGGCGGGCTGAGGGGTAGCTGTTGTTGTCGCCTCCGGCGAGTGCGGGTAGCTGGACGGTTCGGCCGTCGGGGCGGGGCCACCATTTGTCGGCCCAGGTGGTGAGCCATTCGGCCTCGATGGTGCGCAGCGTCGGCGAGGCGTAGTTGAGGTGGTAGGAGAGGACGTTGAGGGGCAGTGCCTCGCGGCCTGCGGGCCGGTACCGGAAGGTGAGGGCGGTGGGTGGCAGGACCCACATGGGGCCGGTGTCGGGCCATTCGCGCAGGGGCTGGAGGACGGCGGGGTCGGCGAAGACGGCCGTGCACGAGCGCGGGCCGAGCCAGCCGCGCAGACCCAGTACGTCTTCCACCTCGTACACGGTCTCGTTGCCTCTGGCGTCGGCGCCGGGCATCTCCTGGCGCAGCACCAGGTGCGGGTCCAGGGAGGCCAGCAGTTCATGGCCGGTGCGCCGTTTGGCGGGGTCGCCGCCGCCGTTCTTCTCGAAGTTCCAGCACAGCACCGTCAGGGGGCGCTTCATGAGGTTCCGGTTCCTTTCTTCTGGGGGTGGCGGTGCGGGCCGCCGCGTGGGCGGAGGGCGACGTGTTGCTGGGTCAGGGCACGGTGGATCGCGTTGAATGAGCGGCCGGATTCGGCGGCGATGGCGCGGATACTGGCCTTCTTGCCGACGTAGGCGGCGGCCGCCGCCTGGGCGAAGGCTTCCTTCTCCGCGCCCCGCAGACGGTGGCCCCGTGGGATGGCCGGTAGGCCCAGAGGGCCCCTTTCTTCCGGCCGGAAGCCCTCGTTGGGGTTCACTTGGCCCTGCCGTTGTCGTTCTTGGGGGTGTGCTGGCGCACGTGCCGGTCGGCCAGGGCTCCCTGGGTGCGCTCGGCGGCCTTCTTGGTGTCGCCGCGGTCCGCCTTGATCGTCTGGTTGGCGGCGGCGATGGTGTTCTTCTTGTTGGTGTTGCCCACGTGGTGGTCCTCGGTTCTCGGGCGTGCGATGGTCGGTTCGGGCGCGGGATGGTGGGGTGGGCCACGGGCCGGCGGCGGGGCAGCGGTCATCGGCCCAGTTCTGCGGCGGCGCGTTCCGCCGTCAGGTCGATGACGGTCACCCCGCACAGGCGTCGGACGAGCTGGGTGGCGAGGTACCAGCGGATGCGGGGGTCCCGGTAGGACACGATGTCTGCGTCGTTGTCATCGGGCACGTCGTCTTGCTCTGCGTCCCAGTGCGTGGTGAAGGGCAGTCCCTTGATGCCGTAGAGGCGCGGCATCTTCACGCGCACCGCGACGTGGCCCCGCCGCAGGGGCGGGCACCGCTTCACGGAGACCTTGGCGTGCGGGAGGCACAGCGGCGGGTGGCGCGTCAGCTCGCCCTCGGGCCACCCCGCGCGCATGCCGTCGTCGGGCTGTTCCAGCAGGAAGAGGTAGCCGAGCGAGGTGCGGCTGGCGGGTTCCCGGCAGCAGATTTGGCACCGCAACTCGTACATGCATTCCCGCTGTCGGGAGGGGTGCACCTTGGCGTAGAGCGGCTCGCCGGTGGGCTGGCCCGCGTTGTCGCGGGGGTTGTGCGAGCGGCGCGCCCACAGAGCACCACTGGAATCCCGGTCGTTCGCAAATTCAGGGGCGTAGCAGAGCCCCCGCGTCGGATGGATGCGGAGGTTCATGCCAACACCAAGTCGCTCGCCGACGCGGGTGGTGATGTAGGGGACGATCGCGTTGTTCGAGGTGGTGGGCTGGTGCATGGGTGGTCTTTCGCTGATCGTGAGGCTGGTGGCCGGTCAGGCATGTGGCCGATGCCGGCGACGGCGGTGCCTCATGCCGGGTTCCATCCCGCTGTGGCGGCGGGGGCGGCCAGGGGGGCGGGGGCGCCCGGGTGGTGGCTGATGGCCCAGGTGGTGCGCTGGCCGTGGGCGCGGACTTCGACGCTGAGCGTCATGTGGCGAAAGCGCAGGGCGTAGTGGTGGGCGCGGGCGGCGGTGGGGCTGCCGACCCAGAGCTTGAGCAGGGCCGCCTGCGAGGGCGGGAGGTCCCGTGCGCTGTGGAGGATGCTGGTGTGCAGCCAGTGGATCGCGGCGGTGGCGGACTGTGCCCAGTGTCCGCCCACGGCTGCTTTGGCTTTCGGGTCGTCGAGGCCGGTGCGGTGCTCGCACCACAGCGGAGCGGCGGGTGCGGTGCCTTCGACCGGGGCGGGGTCTTCCCAGGAGACGGTGAAGCTGCCCCAGGTGAAGCCGCCGGTGTCGGGGGTGATGTCGTCGGCCTCGTCGAGGTGAAGGGGGCGCAGGCAGAAGTCGTCGGCCGGGGTGGGCGGGCGCTGGAGGCAGTCGGGCAGCGGAAGATGCACTGGAGGGTCACCCGGCCGTGACGAGGGTGTCGGCGAGGCGGGTGAGGGCGTCGGCGTTGGCGGCGGCGTCATGGCCGAGGACTACCGACTGGCAGGGCAGCGCGGCCAGGTGTTCTCGTACGGGGCCGGGGTCGGGGTGGGTGTCGTGGGCGAGGTGGAAGAGGTCGGGGTAGCGGTCCTCGGTCGCGGCGGAGAAGAAGTCGCTCTCCCCGAGCTCGGCGACTTCCCCGGCTTCGGGGGTGGTCAGTGCGGGGGAGATGCGGGGGTGCAGGACGGCGGCGGCGGTGGCGTAGGTGGTCAGGGTGCAGCCGAGCCAGGAGGCGAGCTGGTCGGGGAAGAACTGGCACTTGAGCTCTTTGCTCTTGGCCGAGTTCCACTGCGGCGCGCGGTCGCCGACGGTCAGGGCGTGGGTGACCTGGTGGTGCTGGGTGGGGTGGAGCTGCTCGCCGCTGAGGAAGAGGTCGCGGACGCTGTCGTAGAGGCCGAGTCCGTCGAGGAGGCCGAAGCCCAGGGCGGCGGCTGCGGGCCAGGGCAGCAGCCGCACGGTGCCGTCCTGTTCGGGGCGGGCGAAGACGCGGTCGTTGGCGAGGAGGTCCCAGCCGTCCTGGCGGGCGAGGGTGGTGGCGACCGTGCTCTTGCCCGCGCCCTTGGCGCCGAGGGTCAGCAGGGCGCGGCCGTCGCGGGCGACGGCGGAGGCGTGCAGCAGCACCCAGCCTTCGGCCAGGAGCTGGGCGCGGATCAGGTCGCGGGCCAGGCGGGCGGCGGCCAGGGCGACGGGTTCGTTCCACTGTCCGGAGACGGACAGCATGCGCCGGTCGGAGGTGGCGTGGTAGGCGAGGCGCTGGGCGGGCTGGGCGGCGTAGACGGTGCCGTCGTCCTCGCGGTGGACGAGGGTGCGGGCGCCGGCGTAGGTGAGGTCGTCGTGCCCGCCGTAGTCGGTGATCATCCGGGTGATGGCGGCGCGGTGCGAGGCGTCCACCCGGGCATCGACCGTGGGGTGGGCCCCGGGGCGCAGGACTTCGGTGGCGGTGGTGGTCCACCACGGGGCGAAGTAGCGCAGCGACCAGGACGTGATGGTGGGGCGGTTGCTGACGACGAGCGCGTGGGCGTCCTCGGCGGCGGGGGCGATACGGACCGCGGTAGTCACGGGAAGCTCCTTAAGGGTGCAGGTGGCGGATCTGGTGGTAGGCGGCGGCCAGCTTCCGGTCGGCGCCGGCCAGTTGGCGGGCCTCGGAGCGGTCGAGCGGGGGCAGGCAGGGGGCGGGGGCGCCGGCGGTGAAGCGCAGCGGGATGCCGTGCCAGGCGCCGCCATGCTCGGTGCACAACTCGACCGTGGTGTCGGTGAGTCCGAGGGCGGCGCGCAGCGCGGTCAGGACGGCCGCGGCGGGGCCGAACCGGGCCCGGCCGCCTTCGGTGATCCGCAGGGGGCGGGCGGCGAGCTCGGCGCGTACCTGGCGCAGTGGCACGGGCAGCGGCAGTCCGCCCACGCGGGTGGCCGTGGCGCAGATGACGGCGTGGTCGCCGTGTTCGCCGATCACATGCCCGTCCACCGCTGAGGCCGGGACGCCGAGGAGGCGGGCGAGGGTCAGGCGGTAGCGGACGGAGTCGAGGTTCGACCCCACCCCGAACACCCGGCGCACCCCGGAGACCTCGGCGAACAGCCGCGTCATGACGTCCACGGGGTTGGTGACCACGATGACGGTTCCCCGGTAGCCGGTCAGGCGTGTGGCGAGGGCGGCGATGTGGGGGGCGTTGGCCTGGAGCCCGGTCATCCGCACGTCCTGCTTCGCGGTGTTGGTGAAGGTGCCGCGCAGGCAGATGACGATGGCCTCGCAGGCGGTGAGGTCGGCGGTCTTGCAGGACTCCGCCCGCACGGGGGAGCCGCTCAGGTGGGCGAGGTCGTCGAGGTCGGTGACCAGCGAGGTCGCGCGGGCCGGCTTCCAGGAGGTGACCTGGATTCGGCGGCTGAGCCCGGCGGCGACCAGGGCGGCGGCCACGCTCTGGCCGACCGCTCCAGCCCCCACGATGCCCACCGCTTCTACGGTTCCTCGGCTGCCCGCTGGGCCCGGCGGGGCGAGACACAGGGCGCTCACCGCTCGGCCCCGGCCCCGGAGCGGACCGCCGCCTGCACACTCTCCAGGAACGGGGGCCACAGGCGGCGCATCGGCTGCTGCTCATCGAGCAGCGCGGTGCCCCGCTCCACCAGCGCACCGACCGCGAGCGTCCGCTCCAGGAGGCCCGGGGCGGGGGCGGGCAGCGGCAACGCGGCGGGGGCGGAGAGGTAGCTGGAGGTGATGTTGACGGTGTCCATCAGCCACGTGGTCACGAGCTGCCGCAGCCACAGATCCTGGACCGCCGCGCGGACCAGGCCCCGGACCTGATCACGGACGAACGCGTCGATGCCCTCCACGATCTCCCGGCCGGCTCCAGGCGCGGGCGGGGCGGCCAGGAGGTGGAGCAGGGTGCGCGAGAGGAGCTTGGCGGTGTCGGTGCAGCCACTGCCGTACTGAAGGCCCGGGTCGAGGAAGACCGGCCTGGCGGAGGGGCCGTGGGGGAAGAGGAGATGTTCGGGTTTGAGGTCGCCGTGCAGCAGGGCCGGGCACCGGGGCTGGGGCAGCTTGCGCAGCCGCATCAGCCGCTCCACCGCCATGCCCAGCAGGAGCCGGGTCTGCTCGCGCACCTGATCGTCCGGGAGGCGTTCTTCGCCGAGCTGCCGCAGGTAGAGCTGGCCGGCGGCACCGCGCATCTTGCGGGCGAAGACGGGGCCGACCCCCCGCTCGGGCGTCTGCGGCACGGTCGCACCGCGCGGCAGCGCCGGGGACTGAAGGCGCCGGAGCGTACACACGACGCTGCTGAGCAGTTCGGCGCTGTGCTTCGGAGCAGCGGCCAGGAGGTCGGCCAGGGTCGGCCCGGCCACCCGGTCGGTGAACAGGACGCCGCCCCGGAGCCCGGCGACCGAGGCGACGTCGAGCCCCGGTGTCTGGCCCATCAGGCGCAGTTGGGTGGCCTCGCGCTCCAGCAGGGCGCTCGGCGCGGTGAGGTAGGCGGCCTGGGCCGCCCGCACGGTCGGCCAGTCGCCGCGCACCCCGCGCAGCAGGGAGACGAGAGAGACGCCGAGGTAGGAGACCTTCGCGACCAGGGCGCGGCCGCCGACGTCGACGTGCTGGACGTAGCAGGTCACCGACGGAAGGTGCGCGCCCAGGCGCACCGGCAGGCCGGGCCACAGGGCCCGCGCACTCGCCTCGATCCGCGCGGCCGCGTCGGCGAACAGCACGTCAACACTGAGCTGCGGGCGGGGGTTTGCTGTCATCGGATCTCCACGGGACGTCGTACGCGGCGGGAAGATGGGCGGCACCGGGCACAAGGCGGTCAGCGGCACCTGGGCCCGGCGCCCGTCAAAAGGAGCGCGGCTCGGTCGGCGGTGCGTCAGGCGGCGCGGCGGAACCGGCCGGCCGCCCTCCGGCCGCACGCCGGGTCGCACACCGCCCGCAGCGCGGCCCACAGCACCTGGGCCGCAGGCAGAGAGCAGTAGGTGGTCAGCTCCGCCGGCCGCGCCCAGACGTAGTGGTCGAACGGCGGCGGCCCCCCGACGGCGGACCGGCCGGGCAGCCGGATGGCGGACGCCTCACGCAGCGGACCGACCAGATAGACGCGGGACCGACCGGCAGCCAGGAGCGGCCTCATCTGCCGCTGGGACACGGACAGGCCGGTCTGCTCCCGCACGGCACGGGCCAGCGCCCGCTGCCCCGACTCCCCGGCACCGACCGGCCCGCCGGGCGCCTCGTACCAGCGCGGATCGCCCTCCCGCCGGTGCGTACGGCGCACCAGCAGTATCGCCCCCCGCCCACTGAGCAGCAGGCCCTGGCACCTGCTCGTCGCGGGCTCGGCTCTCTCGTCGTGCACAGCGCCTCCAGACAGAACGGACAAGAGCATCGCAAGGAAAGGAGAAGGGACAGAGACCGCCCGCGATCCCCACCGGCGCGGGCGGCCCCGCCCCGGCAGCGACCGGGGCGGCCAAGGGCCGGTAGCGGCTGCCCCGCTGTGACGGGGTGGGAGACGGGGCAGCCGTCGCGGCCCGGGGCTCCCGAGGCCCCGGACCACTCCCGTCCACGCGAACCGGCGCGGGTCACACGCCCGCGGGACGGACCGGCGACCGCGCCACGGAGCCCGGACTGGGGATGGCTCCGCTCGTGGCGACGGCCGGTCTGAAAACCCCCCGTACCTGTCGGCACAGGCGGCTGAGCAAGAAGATGATCTCTACACGGCGGGTACAGCCTCGGGAGGCCGCGTCAGCATGAATCCGCTTCGTCCCCGTGGGGGAATCAACGCCCACGCCCCCGACGCATGCCCTGCGTCAGGAGGAAGACCGTGCCGCCCCCGAGGAACGCGACGAGCACCAGCAGCCACAGCACGCTCACCGAAGTCCCGCGCCGGCGTGCCGCTGAATGAGCTGGAGATCACCGACCTTGGCACCCCAGCCGGGACCCTCTCCGGAGGCCCGGCGCAGATACACCTCGTCCAGCGCGTACGTACCAGGCGGGGTCACCACGATCGCGTCCCGATCGGTGCGCTCATCGTGCACCAGATCAGTGGCCTCAGGAACGTATGGGTCCGCCCTGGGCACACTGGGGCTGTTGAACTCCGGACCTGCATCGAGCACTTCGAACTCATCAGGAACGGGCATTGCTGTGACGCCTCCTTCGGGCAGGGCGGCGGTCGTCGGGGGCGGTGAGCCCACCTGCGGCTTCCGAGCCGCAGGTGCGAGCCGCACCGCTCTTCGTGGTCCGCAACCTTTGCCGCAGGGGAGGCTCTGTTCAACCGACGCTTCCTTCGGAAACGACGTTGCCCGTCGGCGATCTGACCGGGCCGCGGGAATTCCCGACGGAAAGCGTCGGAAAGGTTCGCGGCGTCGCACCGGGGAGGGCAGTAGGGGGAGCATCATCGACTCAGGGAGGTGGTGGTCCGATGCCCAACAACGAGGAATCCCACAAGCCTTCTTGCGCCCGCCGAATGCGTGTCGAAGGGGCGGAAGCAGGGTGGTCGCAGGCGCAGATCGCTGTCGCGATCTACGAGTGCTGTCACGTCAGCAGGCTACGGGCACATCGCTTGGCACGTGGGTTGACCCTGGCTGAGGCCGGACAGGGACTGCGGCAGCTTGGACACGGTCAGTCGACACGTAGGTCACGGGCCTCGGATGATCAACTTAGGTTGTGGGAAAGGGGAGAGAGGACGCCCCGCTCGCAGACAGTGGACCTGTTGTGCCAGTTCTATGACAGCACTCCGTACGATCTGGGGCTCGGTGCTGCTGGTGGTCCTGTCGCTGAGGCGCCCGTCCCTCGCCGTCCCTCCAAGTTGTACGAGGTCGAGTCGACTGATGTCCTCCTGGTCGACCGAGTCGACTCGGTTCGTCGCTCCGTAGACCGCAGTCTCGCCGCGGGCAGTGTCAGTTCAGGACAGATGGATCTCCTTGAAGAACGGCTGCTCTTGGTCCGGCAGGAGTACGTCTACACTCCGCCTGTTCCGATGCTGAGACAGATGCTGCTCGACCTTGAAGAGATTGAGAACCTCGCACAGGAGAGGCAACCACCGTCCGTGCTGGTGAGGTTGGCGGAAATGACTGCCGTGCTGGCCACGCTCATTGCCGACGCGCTCATGAAGATGGGGGACCTGCGCCGCTCACGGGCCTGGTACAACACGGCCAGGAACGCCTCCGACGAGAGCGGCAACGTTGGCCTGCGGGCGCGCGTGCGAGTGCAAGCAGCGATGCTGCCCTACTACTACGGCCCTTTGGATGCTGCCGTTTCGTTGGCGCGCGAAGCCCGCATAATGCTCCGTGGCCGACGGCCTTCACCCACACTCGCCTTCGCGGCAGTGGCTGAAGCGCGAGCTCTGGCCCAACAAGGTAATAGGGATGGAGCCGAAGAACGTATCCGAGACGCCCAGGGGGCGTTCGACCAGCTACCGGCCGGATCGGACGGTGATGCCTTCGCCTTTCCGGAACGCCGGTTCCTGCTCTATCTCAGTGGTGCCTATACCGCCATGGGGCGGAGTTCCAGGGCGCGAGCAGTGCAAGAAGCGGCGCTTGCCCTCTACCCCACGCGCACAGGCATCGATCCCGCGCTTCTCCACCTCGAAGCCGCCATCTGTCTCGTGCATGACCGCAGCGTGACCGAAGCATGCCAACTCGCCGCGGCTACCTACTTGCGCGTCCCCGAAGACCATCGCACTCCGATCATCGGGGCCCGGGCGCGGCGAGTGATCGAGGAACTGCCTGGCACGAATAGCAGGACCGCCGCTGCGAGGGAGCTCCATGAGCTCTTGGAGCTTCCCCGAGGCGTGAAGTGACAGCTGACCGCTCGTCCGTCAGCCTTGACCTCATGACACTCGCACCTTTGCACGGCGGCTACGAAGAAGGCGAACTCCAGTACATCCTCGACAGCGCATGCACGGCTGTGGGTCTTGACGCCGCAGGGGCACAGCTTCTGCGTGGCCATACGAATGCCGTCGTCCGGCTGAGCACATCGCCTGTAGTGGTAAAGGTGGCGCGCCGAGGCACCAAGCCTGAGGCCGTCCAGCGAACCGTGGACTTCGTCCGCTGGCTCATGGAGAGCGGGTTCCCCACCGTGGCCTTGCATCCCGTACGGCAGCCGGTCGTCGTCGCTCGCCAATCTGTCACCTTCTGGGCTTACCTCCCCCAGCTCGACCGTCCCGTCGCGGCCTCGCAAATCGCAAAGCCTCTCTGCATCCTGCATACCCTTCCCACTCCGCCAGTCCAGTTGCCGCGCCACGACAACGTCGCAGCCATCCGAGCCTCCATCGACGCCATCACCTCACTGCCCACAGCTATGATGCAGTTCCTCACGGAGCAAGTGGACCGGCTTGCAGCGGAATTGACCGAAGTGGAATTTCGACTGCCGGAGTCGGTAATCCAAGGTGACCCGCAGCATCGCAATGCTCTTCACGATGGAGGTACTGCGGTCCTGTGTGACTGGGACACGGTTGGAGTGGGCCACCCCGAATGGGACCTCGTCACGATCGAGATTCACTGTCGCCGCTTCGGCTACGGGCGCTCGCATTACCAGGAGTTCGCCGACACGTACGGGTTCGACGTATGCGATTGGCCCGGATTTAGGACGCTACGCGATATACGTGAATTGCGGATGATCACCACCAATGCGAGGAAGGCGGCGCACAACCCGGGAACCTTGGAAGAGGTTGAGCGCCGCATCAATGGTCTTCGGCAAGGAGACATCGCATTGCCGTGGCGTATCCTCTAGCCCCTTGTTCCCGCGCTGGGTCTGCTGGAAGGTCGGTGTAGCGTCGGCATCATCGGTTCTGCGCGGTGAGTACGGAGGGCCTTTCTGAGTGGTCCCGTGCGGGACTCGGTAGTGGCTCGGGACCTTCGTGAGGAGGGCGTTGAGAGTTCAGTTTGCGTCCCACGCCGGCCCTGCCCGGCTGCAGCGCGGCAGCAGTAGAGTCCTCGGCTATGTACCCGATTGCCCGTGAAAGCACTCGCCTCGCGCTGCGCGAACTCACAACTGATGATGTCGACGCGGTACTCGCCATCTACGGGGACGCTGAGGCGACTCGTCACCTCAGCTTTACCCCGCGCTCGCGTGAGGACGTGGATGGAATCGTTACTCGCTCTATTGCCTCAGCTGGGGCATCGCCGCGCGAAGAGTATGCTCTGGCCGTCGTGTGCCGGGCAGGCGGCTTGGTCGGATTCGCACGCTTGGCTATAGACCCCCACCAGCAGCGCGCTGCGACCATTGGCTTCGCGCTCCGCCCCGATGCGTGGGGTGTAGGGCATGGGGTCGAGACCGTCCACTTGTTGCTGGGGCTGGCCTTCGAGGACCTTGGCCTGCATCGGGTCTGGGGAGCCCGGTCTCCGCTGAACATCAGCTCGCAGAGGACCATGCTCGCGGCGGGGATGGTGGAAGAGGGCCGTATCCGGGAGCACGTCTTCGTTCGTGGGCAGTGGCGTGACTCCGTCGTCCACGCCATCCTCGAAAGCGAATGGAAGGCCCCAGCTAGGTGAGAATCAGGCGAAGCCCATAAGTTAGGGCAATTGCCGTCCCTGTCGGGGGGAGCAGTTTTCGCGCCGCGAAGAGCAAGCTCGCCTGCTGGTTGACGAGAGCGTCGAAGTGAGGCGCTCTACCTCCGAGGGGTGTGGAGTCCCACACTGATCACCGATGCCGATGCGGGACGCTTCCGGTGGCAAAGCTGACTCAAGCGGGGCGCTGAGCGCGCACCAAGAGCGTGCCGACGTCCCGCGGGTCGGGAGCCGCGAGGATCTGGGCGTCGATGTCGGTGAAGCCGTGGCGTTTGAGGAGGTCGGCCCACCACGTGGGCGAGTAGGCCCAGCGCACCACGACGATCTTGCGGCCGGCGAGGCCGTTGCCGTACATCGGGTCGGGCCCGTAGTACCCCTCGATGGGCTCGGCCTGGGAGAAGGCGAAGACGCCGCCGGGGTTGAGGCGCTGGGTGATCAGGGGGACGAGCTGGTCGGGGTCGGTGAACCACACGGCGCCCCAGATCGAGTAGATCGCGTCGTACGACGCGGTGGTGGAGGCCAGGTGCGCGCACGCCTCGGCCTCGACGAACGTCAGTCCCGGGGTGTCCTGCCACCACCGGCGGGCGCGAGCGGTCTGTGTGGCGGAGAAGTCCAGGCCGGTGACCTCGACGCCGTGGCGTTGGGCGAGGTAGGCGGCTTCCTTGCCCTCGGCGGAGCCCAGCTCCAGCGCGGTGCGGGGGCTGCCCAGTAGCTCGGCGCCGGGGCCGTGGCCCTCGTACTGGGTCCATGCGAAGGCGTCGGCGGCCGGGCGCGGCTGCTCGCCCTCCCCCCGGTACGGGCGGTAGGTATCCCAGTACTCGGTTAGGGATGTCGCGGCACGGGTCATGGCACTCCTCGGGGCGGGTGCGCCACACCGTACCCGCACGCCCCGCGCCGATTCCGGCAGTTGCCATTACGTCACCCCTCGGGGGCGCGGCGGCGCGCCGAGGCCCGGCAGCGGGCGAGCTGCTGCCGGGCCAAGGGGGTGCGGGCGGTCAGTGGCAGTTCGCGCCGGGGCGGCACGGGCCGCACTTGGCGTAGTCCCGCTCCCACAGCTTCCAGTCCACCGCGAAGCCGTGGTCGGCGATGACGCGTGCGGTGCGCTCGACGGAGCCGTCATACTTGAACGCGATCTCGGGGATGTGTTCCAGGAACCGGCCGTCGAAGTGCTCCGCGCACCATTCGCGGTAGTTGCGGGTGTCCAGGATGGAGACGTGGACGGCCGTGTCGACCAGCCGGCCGCAGCACAGCTCCAGGCCCTGGCCCCACGTCTCGATCGCGGTGATCAGGTACGAGACGGCCGCGCCGAACAGGCGCTCGGCCATCACCTCGTCGAAGGGGTGGTCGCGGATGAGGAGCTGGATCTCGCGGTCCCAGACCTCGGGCTTCACGTAGTCCCGCGGGTCACGGACGCGAGTCTCGACTGCTGTCGCCATGCTGTCCTCCGGGCTCGGGGCCCCGGCGCTGGATGCGGGGCCGCCCTCCCACCAAACCGCCTGCGACCGTCCGCCAGTGGTCAACTCCCGTTGCGCGCACGCCGTTTGCAGGTCCCGCACATGCCGTGTACACGGCGTCAGGCGGCTACTACTGTGGGTAGACTGTCCGGCTGCCGGCGTGCGGAGGCCAGATGAGCGCGAACGCACTGTGGAGCACCGACCGGGCCCGCACCCTCATCGCGCGACGCGACCCCGGGGCCTGATCCGCCTCGGCAGAGTGGACCGCGGCTGGCGGCAGGCGGAACTCGGCGCCCGCCTCGGCTGCTCCGCCTCGGCCATCTCCCGCCTGGAGCGCCACGGCCACCACGCCGACCTGGCCCTCCTGCGGCACGCCGCCGACCGGGTGGGCATGCCGACGCATGTCCTGGCCGCGTCGCTCGGACTGGGGCCCTGCCCAGCCACTACAGTTGCGGCGCAAGAACGCTGTGCCGAGGAGGACTCCATGCGCCGCCGCACCCTGCTCGGCGCCGCCACTCTCGCGCCCCCTCTGACGCTCCTCACCGGCGTGGACACGGCACTGGCGAGCGTGCCCGCCCCCACCGGCTCCGTCACCGCCATCGCCGCGCGCCTGGCCGCCGCCCGCCGCCTCTTCGACACCGGACAGCATGCCCGCCTCCTCGCCGAACTGCCCGGCCTCCTCGGCGACGCCCACGAGGCCGCGCACTCGCGCGAGGAGATCGCACTGGCCCGCCTCTCCTCGTGCTACCGCCTGGCGGCCGAAGTCCTCCTCAAGATCGGCGAGTACGAGCGCGCCCGGCGCGCCGCCGACCGCGCCACCATCACCGCCGACCTCTCCGGCTCCCCCCTCGCGGCCGTGGCCGCCGCACGCTCGATGAGCATCGTCCTGCGCCACCAGGACCAGCCCGACGCCGCCCAGGACCTCATCCTCGACGCCGCGACCCGCACCGAAGCCACCGGCCTCAAGACCGACGCCCAGACCTCCGCCTACGCCCAGGTCCTGTGCACCACCGCCTACACCGCGGCCCGCTCCGGCGACCGCGGCCAGGCCCTCTCCCTGCTCGGCGAAGCCGCCCGAGCCGCCCGCCGCCTCCCCGACCGCGCCCCCGCCGAGGGCCGCTTCCTCCCCTTCACCCCGGCCCAGGCCACGCTCTACCAGGTCAGCGTTCGCTGGGCACTCGGCGACGCCGGCGCCGCCCTGGACGCCGGCCGCACCCTGCACGAGGACCAGTTCGCCACCCACGAGCGGAAGGGGCGCATGCACACCGACCTCGCGCGCGCCTGGTGGCAATGGGGCAAGGCCGAGCAGACCGCCACCGAACTGCTGCTGGCCCTGCGCGTCTCACCAGGCGAAGTCCGCGACCGCCCCTCGATCCGCAAGGTCGTCACCGAGCTGCGCTCCCGCCACCCCCGCGTACCAGGAGTACGCGAACTCGTCGCCGCCACCGGACCGAACACCAACTGAGAAACGCCGCTCAACCCGGCAACCTCCCACGCTGTTGGAGCACGTAGGTCTGCCCCTCGGCCAAGTGGGTCACGACGTACCGGTGCTGGGCACAGCGGAGAGCGGCTTCCTCGATGGCGGGCAGTAGTCGGCCTTCCGCGTGCACGACGACGCCAGCGAATGACGTCGTCGACGAGCCGCGCGGACACGAGTCTGGCTGTGCGGCAGCGCCACCCCGTGGCACTGGTGACGCCAAGGCGCTCGGCGACCTCTTCGGGCGAGTGCTCCGGCGCACCGGCGTCGTACCCCTCCCGCAGGCCGAGACCGACGAGCACACCACCGTCGGCCTGCCCGACGGTCAAGGCCCACCCGGTCGTCGCGACCAGCCGACGTACGGCGGCGTCACACGCCGCCGTGTCCGGCGTGCCGTAGCTGCGGCTCGGGTCCCGGTACAGCACCACCTCGCTCACCGGCTCGTCGGCTTCGCCCGGCAGGAAGGCCGCCACAGGCCAGGTCTGCGCCAGGGCCGCGAGCGAGTGGCGAACGTGCTCGACGGGAGCGGCGGCGGGCAGCAGCAGCGCCCGCATCCATGCTCCCTCTACGGTCCTGACCTCGATGTAGGGCGTCGTCATAGGACGACTGTGCACCGCCAACTGGGGCTGTCCGTCACCGGCCCTAGGGTCGATGAGATGGACCATGGCAAGGAAGTGCATGAGGTGCGGGTCTCCGCGCGAGGAGAGCGCGCCTCCATCGACATCGACGGACATCCGGTGGGCGAGCAGGTCGCCGCCTACCGGATCGATCAGGCCGCCGGTGAGCCGCCGCAGGTGCTGGTGCATCTGGCCGCGGAGCACAGTGAGGTGGAGTGGGCCGGGGCGGCGCGGGTCCACGTCGCGGGGCCGGTGGATCCGGGCCCGAGGGCGGCGCAGTTCCTGGCGGCGATCGACCCGGTGGAACTGGAGACGGCCGCCCTGGCGCGCCTGGACCTCGACAGCGGTCCCCATGCCCTGACGCGGGCGATGCTGGCCCAACTGGGGGAGTGGGCCAGTGGCGCTTGACCTTGATGGCGCGCGCCGGGTGGTCGAACGCGTCCTGGACGACAAGCTGGAGGCGTGGCGCGACAGCGCGGGCCGCACCGACGACGTGCTGGACGAGGCGACGGGCGCACTGGTGGCGCCGGTGCCCGACGAAGTCCTGCTGTGGGACGGTCTCGGCGCCCTGCTGCCGCTGGGCCGCCCGGCGATCACCAAACCCCTCGACGGGGCCGTCGCCCAGACGCCGCCGACCACGGACTACCAGGCCGTGCTGCCGGTCCGAGCACCGGAACTGCGTCCGGACGACGTGATCCGCGTCGCCGGATCACTACGGCGCGGCGATCCCCGCGACCCGCAGCTCGTCGGCCGCCGCTTCCGCGTCTCGGACGCCGCCGTCGGCACCTACAGCGTGGTGCGCATCGTGCGGGTGCAGGTGATCGACTGATGCCCGCCGAAGCGCACCCGAACGCGCACCCCGAGGCGGCGGCGTTCCGCGACCCGATCGCGCTGGCGGCCGCGCTCGCCCGGCTCGGCCCGGCCGCCCGCGCCCGCACCCGTACGATCACCCGTCACCACGCGATGCTGTTGCGCGTGCGCATCCAGCGAAATGCTTCGGGGCGGCCGGGGCCGCAGGCCATCACCGGTCAGTACCGCGCGTCGTGGGACGTGCGGGTGCGCGGCGGCGCAGGGCAGGTCACGGCGGAGGTGTGCTCCGACGCGCCGCAGGCGAGGCGGCTGGAGTACGGCTTCGTCGGGGTTGACGCGCTCGGCCGCCACTATCGACAGCCGCCCTACCCGCATGTCGAGCCTGCGTGGAAGCGGACCCGGCCCGGGTTCCTCCGGGCCCTGGCGGACGGGGTCCTGCCGTGACGGCCCGGCGTCTGCCGGTGACGCGGGCCCTGGCCGCGCTCGTCGCACGGGCGAGTGGCCGGCCGTGTGGAATCGGTGAACTGCCTCTCGTGCTCGATGAGACCGCGGGCCAGTGGCGGCTTCTCTGGGGGCTGGTCCTGTGTGGTGGGACGTTGTACCGGAGGGCTATGTTGATCTTCTGGAGGTCGTTCTCTGGGGGTGCGGCTCTGTGGCGGGTTGTTGCATCAACCGTCGGATCGTGGAGTTGCATTGCGTGCCTTTCCTGTCAGACTGCCCTCTGGCCTGCGGTATTGGACGGTCGTCGATGACGGCTACGAGGTCGTGTTCATCGCTGATCAGTGGCTGAGGTTCTTGCGGTTCGAACGAAGCCGTTCCGAGTTGACGACGAAGGCGTACGCCGGCGGCATAGCGCTGTACCTGCGGTGGTGCCGGTCAACAGGGCGCGAATGGTCCGTCGCCGCGCGGGACCTGGGCCTGTTCATGGTCTGGCTGAAGTACACGCCGTCATCGCCGGATGACGATCCGACGCCGGTGGTGCTGGGGCCCGGCGCCGACCCGGCTCGCAGAGAGCGGAGGGTCAATGGCGTTCTGACGGCGGTACGGGGGCTGCTGTCCTACGCGGTGTCGGTTGGTGAGGCACCAAGGTCGGTGCTCGGACAGATCTACGAGCTGGCCGACAGCCGGGACCTGCCGGTCGAGGCCCAGGGCGAAGACTCCGGCCTGACCTACCGGTTGCGAGCTGTCCACCGCGGCCAGGAGCCGGAAGCCGAGGTGGACCGGGCCACCGACGAAGAGCTGGTGGCGATGTTCCTGGAGTGCCGCAACGCCCGTGACCGGCTGATCGTGCTGCTGCTCGGCCGGGTCGGGCTGCGCCGCGGCCAGGCGTCCGGCCTGCACCGCAGTGACTGCCACCTGCTTCCCGGCTCCCGGGCGCTGGGCTGCGACTACAGCGGCGCCCACCTCCACGTTCGGCGACGGGACGACAGCAACCGGGCCTGGTCGAAGTCGAAGCAGGCATGGACACAGCCGTTGGACTTCCTGGTGGTCCAGGCTTTCGACCAGTACATCGATGAGCGCCACGAAGTACTTGGGGCAGGCGGCAGCGACTTCCTGCTGGTGAACCTGTTCCGCGAGCCGCTGGGGGCACCGATGCCGCCGAACGCGTTGGGCGAGCTGTTCGAGCGGCTGAGCCAGCGGGCCGGGCTGTCGCGGAAGGCCGGCCCCCACATGGCCCGCCGGGCCTTCGGCAGCAACGTTGCGGACGCCGGCGGATCGGCGGACGAGGTGCAGGCCCTGCTCGGGTAGGCACACCCGGAGTCGCCCAGGCCCTACCTGATTCCCGACCGGGCCCGATTGCGCGAGGCGATCGAGCGCGTTCCCTCCCCGCGGTCCGTGCACTGGACGAGGGAGAAGTGATCGCTACACCGCTGCCGCTGGCCCATGAGCTTCAGGACCTGCGGACCAAGGTCATGATCGACGCCTTGGACACCGAGTTCCTGAGCCTGGTGAGCTGGGACTGGGAGTCACGCGTCGTGCGCTACCCCAGGGTCCATCCGGTGCTGGGCATGCCGGACTGCGTAATCCCCGGCTGCACGAAGGGCTCCGCGCTCGGCGAACCGGTCTGTATCGGCTGCATCGGCCGCTGGCGGCGCTCCGGCCTGTCCCTCGAGGAGTTCGCGGCGGTCCCGAGAGAGAGTGTCTATCACCGCTCCGACGGACAGACCCTCTGTCGCGTCCCGGGCTGCCAGCGGCCGCCTCGGCTGGTCACTGACGGTCTTTGCACCGCTCACCAGTCCCGCTGGCGCGCCTCGTCCGAGCCGACCGTGGAGGACTTTCTGCGGAACTCCCCGCAGCAGGGGTTGCCCGGGTTCGGACCCTGCCAGGTCGCCGCCTGCTACCGGCTCCGCGGTTCGGAGCGGACCCGCTACTGCGAGGTCCACCGAAGCCGCCTCCACCGTGAACGGCAGTCGGGGACCTTCGACGGAGACGAGGAGCGATGGCGCCTGACGTCGTCGTCGGTGCCGGTCAACCGCGAAGTCAGCCTGCGCGGACTGCCTGACCGGCTGGTCGCGGAGCTCCTCTACTGCCTTCAGGGCCGCACCGCCCGGGAGACGAAGACCAAGGATCACCGGTTGCGGCACATCAGCGATCAACTGCGTCTGCTCCAGGTCCCGAGCCTGGAGACGCTGGGAGAGGACGACCTGATCCGCGCAGGGCTGGTCGATGACCTGCGGATGATCAGCCGGGGGGCACAGACCGCGCTGCGCAGGCTGGGGGCGACTGCGGAGACCGAGCGACTCAAGGACGTTTGGGACCTGTTTGTCTTCGGCCACCACGGCACGCTCACGTTCAGCCGGATCCGCCAGCACCCCCTGCGGGAGGCGGTCAAGGTCTGGGCCTATGACGAACTTCCTCGGCGTCGGGGCCGGCATGTCGCCAGTTCCGTGCAGAACATGATCCGCGGCATGGAACAGCTCTCGGACAGCCTGCGGCTGCAGCGAGACGACGAGGGGCATAAGCCGCGGCTTCTGAGCCGTACGGACATGGTCAGTTTCTGCAACCGCATCGCCTTCCTCGCCGAGACCGGCGTCTTCGGGGCTCACCACCGGGTCAACGTCACCCGCTACGTCCGCAAAATCATCAACCGAATCCGCGTCCTGGGTCTCACCGGCCCCGGCCAGATGCTGGAGGGCCTGCCGGCGGACTTCTCCCTGTCCATGGAGAGTATCCCCGACGAGCCCGAGGACACCGAGGCGGGACGGGACCTGCCGGATGAGGTGATGCGGGAGCTCTGTGACAACTTCGATCTGCTGGAGAAGATGAGCAATCGCGAGTACCGCGTCGCGGCCGAGTTGCTTGTCGACACCGGCCGGGGGCCGGACGAGATCAGCACGCTGGCGCTGGAGTGCCTGGGCAAGAACCCGGACGGAACCCTGGTCCTGATCTATGACAACTCCAAGAACTACCGGCTGGGCCGTCGTCTGCCGATTGCGAAAGCGACCGCCGCGATCACGGAACAGCAGGAACGGGTGTGGGCACGCTTTCCCGGCACTCCGGCCGACAAGCTCAAGCTGCTGCCGAGCCCGATGACCACCCCCGAAGGAACGAAGCCGATCGGTTCGATCGGCGACGCTCACCGGACCTGGGTCAACGCTCTTCCCGACATCATGATTCCGGTCGTCGTCAAGGTCGAGGGGTAGCTGGTGACGAAGCTGCTGCCGTTCGACAAGTCCAAGATCTTTCCCTACGCCTACCGGCACTCCTTCGCTCAGCGGCACGCGGACGCCAACGTCGACCCCGACGTGCTCATGGATTTGATGGGCCATCGTGAACTCTCCACAACTCAGGGCTACTACAACCCTCGGGAATTGCATCAGACGGGCGTGAAGTTGCAGGTCACCTGGTCGCGACGGAAATCGGAAGGAGTTCGCGGAGCCTGCGAACTGGACTTCTGAGCAGGGGTGTTGCCGAGCTACTCCCTTCTGATGCATGATCTGCCCTCCAGAAGGGAGGGTCTGGAGTGGTGCATCAGCGCAAGGTGGCCCTGGCCGGGTCGGCCCATATGGAGCTCGTCTCCGGGGTGGTCCAGCTGCGTCCCGAGGACGCGATGTTCGACGCGATGCTGCGGGGCTGGCGTGCTCAGCAGAAGTCGCGGGGGCTGAAGGACGACACGATCGACCCGAGGGAACGGCTGATCCGCCGATTTCTGGACTTCACGAACGAGTACCCGTGGCGGTGGACGCCGGCCCACCTGGACGAGTGGTCGGCGTCGCTGACGAGCGAGAAGCACTTGGCGCCGTCCACGGTCCGCAGTTACCAGGGCATCGTTCGGCTGTTCACCGAGCTCCTCATCGACGCCCGCTACGGCTGGGGTCCGGCCTGCGAGGAAGCCTTCGGCACCTTCCCGGTGGCGATCTGTCACGAGTGGAATACCCTCCCTCACCTGCAGGATTACGAAGGAGGCCCGGAGGCGAGGCCCTTCACGCGGGAAGAGCTGCAGCTCTTCCTCGACTACGCCGACGACCAGGTCGAGCGAGCGATCCGGGCGAAACGCAAGGGAGCCCTGGCGGCCTACCGCGACGCCACGTTGTTCAAGGTGATCTACGGGTGGGGGCTTCGCCGGACGGAGACGTCCAAGCTCGATGTGGTCGATTTCGGGCGCAATCCGCAGGCCCGGCAGTTCGGCCGGTACGGCACGCTCAACGTCCGCTACGGCAAGGCGAAGAAGGGCCAGCCGCCGCGGCGGCGGAACGTGTTGTCGGTGATGGACTGGGCCGTCGAGGCGGTTGCCGACTACGTCGAGAACGTCCGCCCGCGCTTCGGGTTCCCGATCATGCGGCTCTGTGGATCACCGAGCGCGGGGGCCGCCTGCAGCCCGGCTCGATCAACGACCGGTTCGAGGCATGCCGGGACGCTCTCGGGCTGACGAAAGAGCTGACCCCGCACAGTCTTCGGCATTCGTATGTGACGCACCTGACCGAGGACGGGGTGGACCGGCGCTTCATCCAGCAGCAGGTCGGCCACGAGTGCGACAGCTCCCTGGCCATCTACACGCACGTCAGCGACGACTTCTTGAACACTTCCCTGCACAAGGCACTGGCCCCGGCATTCGCCGGGGCCTGATGAGGAGGGATCCGGCGATGGCCGCCAAGCTCGACTACCACTGGCACCTGCGCAAGGTCATGGCCGACCGCGGGATGTTCTCCACCACCGACCTCCTGCCTCCGCTCGCCGAACGCGGCATTACGCTGTCCACGAGTCAGGTCTACCGGCTCGTCGTCGAGCGACCGGAGCGACTGAGCCTGAAGATCCTCATGGCTCTGCTCGACATCCTCGACTGCACCATGGACGACCTCATCGAGCCGATCACGGCGGCCGGGGCGGTGAAGAAGCCGAAGAAGGCCGCCGCCGGCGGCCCGGCGCCCGATGCGGAGGGACTCGGCGGACTGCGTCCCAAGCGAGCTCGGATCAGAGGAGTTGACCGGCCTTGACCACGGCTGACGAGCTTGATCGCGCCGTCACGGACCCGATCGGCTTGATCACAGACCTCGTCACTGATCTCGAAAAGGGCCTCGGCGCCGAGAGGATCCGGGCCGTGGTCACCGCGGTCGCGGGCGGCCGAGCGAAGTCGCGCCAGCTGGCCAAGGCCCTGGCGATGCGGTCCGCCGTCCTGACCGACGGCCGGTCCCCGGCGCCCCGGGCCATCGGCGATCTACTTATCGAGCTCCGCAAGGCCGGCGCCTCGGCGATCGCGGCACCGGTCTGCGCGGGGTGCGGCAAGCATCTGCGAACCCTCCAGCGCAAGGGCCAGGACTGGTACTGCTCGGTCTGCGGGCAGGAGAGAGCCGAGTGCACCACCTGCGGGAACGTCCGACGCGTCAGCTTCCGGGACCGCAAGGGCCTGCCCCGCTGCAAGATGTGTCCCGACCACGACGACCGTGATCCAGCCGCGGTCGTCCACGAACTGATCACCGCGATCGCCCCGGGCGCCGACCGTGACGCGGTCGCCGAGGCCCTCCGCCGGTCGGCACCCCACCGTCCTCACTATCTCCAGAGAGTGGTCTGGGCCCTGGAGGAGAACCCTCGCCTGCTGACCGGGGAGGGACACCTGGCGCCGCATCGCGCCATCCTGCGGTTCATCGACCTGCTGCACGAGGCCGGGGTCGCCGGGATCGTCCGGCCCGCCTGCCCTCGCTGCCACCGGGTGGTCCGCATCGACAAGCCGCTCGACGGGCAGCGAGTCTGCCGCAACTGCATCGCCAAGTCCCGCTTCGAAGAATGCGTACGCTGTGGTGCCCGGCGCGAGCCGGCCACCCGCGACGCCGAGGGGCGACCACTGTGTCCGAGCTGCCTGGTCAGGGACCCGGCGAACCTGGAGACCTGCATCGTCTGCGGCGAGTCGCGCATGGTCAGCAGCCGCACTGCGGATGGGCCGATCTGCCCGAACTGCCGTCCCCTGCCCATCCTGCTCTGCACGATCTGCGGCCGCACCGCACCCTGCATGCTCTCGAAGCTCACCGGCCTGCCCCGCTGCGGCGGCTGTGACAGGCGCCAAGCTCACTGCACCGTCTGCGGACGAATGCGCGGCATCCACTCGGGCACCGCCGACGCCCCCGTCTGCGGCCCCTGCACCACGCCGGACGCCGAGCTCTGGCGTCCCTGTCCCACCTGCGGACAAGCCGAGCGGCTACACGCGCCGGGACCGTGCCCTCGCTGCACCCTCAAGCAGCGGCTCCACGAACTCCTCGCCGATGACACCGGCTCCATAAACCCGAAGCTCCAGTCCCTTCACGACGCCTTGGCCGATACCGAACGGGCCGGCACCGCGATGCGCTGGCTCTCCAAGGGCATCGTCTCCACCGTCCTGTCCGATCTCGGCTCCGGCCGCCGGCCTCTGACCCATGAGGCCCTGGACGAGCTCCCTGAAGGCAAGGCCGTCGAGCACATCCGCAGCGTTCTCGTCGCCACCGGAGTCCTGCTCCGGCGGGACGAGCAGATGGTCCGTCTCGAACGGCACGTGAAGGACCTCGTCGCCTCCCACGCAACGGCCGAGGGCAGGAATATCCTGCACCGTTACGCGACGTGGCATCTCCTGCGTCGGCTTCGCCGACGCAGCCGCGGCAAGGAGATCACGCACTACCAGCTCGCGGGCGCACGGCAACATCTGCGGGCGGCCGTCCATCTCCTGGACTGGCTCGAAGAGCAGAGTCTGACTCTTTCGACCTGCCGTCAGGCCGACCTTGAACGCTGGATGACCCGCGATGACGCCCGCCACCGCCGGGAGGCAGGCCACTTCGTGCGCTGGGCCCTTTCCCAGAAGATCGCCCGCGATCTCAGCTTCCCGGCCGTCAGATGGAACGGCCCCGCCCAGGCGATGGACGACGAAGCCCGCTGGGGCACCGCCCGCCGCCTGCTGCATGACGACACCCTCACTCCCGTTATGTAGTTAGTCAACCTGTCTCCGGGGCGTGGTGTCTCATTAGGGTGGACGCACCGAGGGGTTGACGTAGTCGCGGTCTCGCCTCACGGAGGCCCTGGAGCCGTGAACGCTGAGCGGTGCGTCACACTCGCCGGCGACACGCAGTAAAACCGCTGGTCACGCCCTGTAGCCGGGCCAGGATGGGCCGTGTGTCCCCCGGATGCAGGAAGGATGGTCATGACTCTGCTGCCCACATTGACCCCGTCCAACGCCAAGCCGCCCTGGAAAAGGCCGCCGCGGTCCGCAGGGAACGCGGTGCTGTGCTCGCCGACTTGAAGGGCGGACGCATCGGCTTGAAGGAAGTCCTCGACCGGCAGGACGACGTAATCGGCAAGACACATGTCAAGAGGCTGTTGGCGGCGTTGCCGGGCATCGGCAAGACCCGCGCCATGCAGTTGCTAGACGAGATCGGCGTCTCCGAGCGTCGCCGTGTGCAGGGCCTCGGGCACCGTCAGCGCGAGAAGCTGCTCACACTGTTCCCGCACCAGCGTTGAGCTTGCCCTACCGTTCTAGCGCGGGCCCACGCCGACCAGGGAGGGCCGGGGGCTGTCGCCGACGAAGTGGTCCGCCGCGCCCCGGCCGCGCGGAGGCGCGGAGGCCATACTCAACATCGCGGTCAGCTGATGCCCCGCCGCCTGACCCGGCCCCGCTGCTACTGAGGGTTTCGGCTCAGGGTGACGCTTCGTCGGTGTGGTGACGTTGATCCGGTGAAGCCAGCGTGCGTCAACTGGCTTATGGACGTGACCTGTTGGGCTATTCCGGGCGGCCTCCTCCGGTGGCAGGATCGTGGGCGAGTGAACGGTACACAGCGGAGATCCTGCCCGGGATGTTCCCGGGGCCGTGGCCCTAAGGGCACGGGCGGATCGGCTGGCGAGGACGGCGCACCGGGCCCGGCGGCCCCTCCTGCCGAGGGGCGGCAGGTGGGTGTCGGGCCGCGGCACCTGCCGCGTTCAGTCGGCCCGAGGGGGGCCGCCGGGGCAGGGCTGCACCCCCAGAAGGGGGATGCTCCTCATGTCACACACCACTCTTCCCGCGCGTTGTGCCGGGTCAGCACCATCCGGGCGGCGCCGGGGCAGCCTGCGCAGGCGGCTGACCGGGCTGGCGCTGCCCGGCACGATGGCGCTCGCGCTCGTCGGCGCGGGCCTGATCGCGTTCGCGCCGGCGGCTGAGGCCGCCACGACGGTGAACTTCTCCTACACCGGCAGCGCGCAGACCTTCACGGTGCCCGCCGGGGTGACCTCGATCAGTGTGGACGCCTTCGGTGCGCAGGGCGTGGCCGGGGCCTCGGGCGGTAACCCGGGCGGAAACGGCGGGGAGGCCCAGGGCACCCTGGCCGTCACGCCGGGAGCCGTGCTCCAGGTCAACGTCGGCGGATCGGGTGGCTACGGGGGTGCGGGCGCCGGAGCCCCAGGCACCCAGAGCGGGCTCAACGGCGGCGCCGGAGGGGGCGCCTCGGACGTACGCTCGGGCAGCTACGGCCTGGGTGACCGGCTGCTGGTGGCCGGCGGCGGAGGCGGCGGCAACTTCTACGGTCCCGGGGGACCGGGCAACGGCGGCACCGGAGGCGGCGCCAGCGGCACCGCCGGCGCCAACGGCAGCGGCGGAGCTGGCGGCGGCGGGGCAGGCACCGCCAGTGCCGGCGGCAGCGGCGGGGCCGGCGGCGCCGGTGCCGCGGCCGGGGCCAGCGGAGCATCAGGCACTGGAGGCGCGGGCGGCTCCGGTGCCGGCGGGACCTCCGGCTCCGGAGGCGCCGGAGGCGGCGGCGGAGGCGGCGGCTGGTTCGGCGGCGGCGGAGGCGGCGGCTTCCTCAATCCGTTCAACATGTCGTCCGTCGGCTCCGCAGGGGGCGGCGGAGGCAGCGGCTACGGTCCGGCCGGCACCGTCTTCAACACCGGCGTGCGCTCCGGCGACGGCGCGGTCGCCATCACCTACGAGCTCGCCGCGGACATCGACGTGAACGTCACGGCGCAGCCGCACCTGGGCATCCTGGTGCCCAACCTGACCTACACCCTGACCGCGCACAACCTCGGCCCGGCCGCCGTCACCTCGGCGACGATCACCGCGACCCTGCCGCCGGGTGCGAGCGCCACGAACCTGTCCGCCGGTTGCACCACCAGCGCGGGGACGGTGACCTGCACCTACGGGGCCATCGCCAACGGCGCGAGTGCGTCCAAGTCCTTCAGCATCCCGCTGAGTCTGCTGTCGCTGGGACCGGTATCGGTCACCGGCACGCGCACCGCGTCCACCCCGGCCGATAACAACCCGGCCAACGACAGCGCCACGGCCACCTGCACCGTCATCTCCGTCATCCTGGCCACCTGCCCCTGACACTCCCAGAAGGCTGAACAGGGTGGGCCCGCGCCCTGCGGGCCCACCCCGGGTGCTGCGGAGTGGTGCTTCGCCACCGGCTGCCCCGCCTCCCAGAGTGTCACCTGCGGCACCGAAGGCCCCACCTCGCCCGTGGAGGAGACCACCGGCGCCGGCCAGTCGAGCCTGTCCTACGACTCGGGCAGCGACACCTACACCTACGTGTGGAAGACCGGCGGCACCTGGGCCAACACCTGCCGTGTCTTCCACCTCGGGCTGAACGACGGCAGCGACCACACCGCCAACTTCGAGTTCAGCTGCCCCGCCCCACACCTCGCGGTGCCCGGCCCGGCCGGGCACCGCACTTCTGTGCCCAGCACGGCCCTGGCCATGGCGGCCGCAGCCGGGGTGGAGTACGGCGTGCTCTTGCAGGTGGTGTCGGAATGCGCTACGCCGACACGCCGAACGCGTCACTCGTTTGCCTTGAAATGTGGGCTAAGAGGGGCTGCGGCATTGCGTTCCGTTGCGCCTGGTCGTAATTCTGTAGCAGACGGCTCCAGGTGGATCCGCTGGCATGACATTGGCCACCCCGCCTTCAGTTTCATTCCTCGTATCGGCATTCCCCCGGGCTGTTCTCGGCATGGCCAGATTGGTGCCAGATGTCTGCAGATGGCGTACAAGACGCAATGCAAAAAGGGCAGGGCAAGTCACTGTCCGATCTCGCCGAGCAGGTGGACGGACTGTTCTTGCCGGGCGACTGGGATTTTCATCTTCAGGACGTCTTCGTCAAGACGATCGACGGCTCGGGCTCTGACGACAAAGGGGGGTGGGTGGGAACAGCAGCCCTCAAGCGGTCAGACGCTCAGGCGGCGCGTCTGTCCCAGCTGTACGTCATCGGTGTGCCGGTGCCGAAGGGGGAAAAGGATGTCTGGCGCCATGTGGTCGTGGTGGATGTCGATGTGAACTTCGGTCTCAAGGACGTGCCGGTCGTGGGCCAGGCTCTGAAGCAGGTGACCATCAGGCATGTCAATCTGCTGTGCAACCGGGTGGTCCTCACGGAGCAGTCGTCCAAGAAACTCAACGAGCTCCTGAAGAAAGCCGGGGTGACCAAGTTCACCTTGCCGGTGCCGAAGTTCACCCAGTTTGACGACGATATCGCCATTGGTACGCACCTGCTGGTGACCTACGCGATCGGTTCGGCCGAGCAGCCGGCTCTGAGCGTGGATCTGGTGAAGGGGGATGGTAAGCGGGACCTGGTGGTCGGCGCGGGGGGCGGTGCGACGGGGGGCGGCTCGTCGTGGGGGAGTCTGAGCAAGGTCGCCAAGGGGGTGCGGCGCATCAATTTCGCCTATGTGCCGGCGGTGCCGGCAGCCAAGGGCAGCACGCCGGCCCGGCCGGGGCGGATCGTGGTGAGCGTGGACGCGGCGGGCGAGCTGGGGCCGCTGACGCTGGAATTCAAGGGTGCCGGGGTGATCTGCCCGGTGGATACCTTCACGCCGTCGGCGACCCTGAGCGGAGTCGGCGTCAGTTTCGTGTGGGGCACGGCGGAGCTGGGGATCCGGGTCGCCGGCGGGCTGGTGCTCAACCCGCTGGCGTGGGCCGACGACCATCTGGTGCAGCTGGACGGCGCGGTGATGGTGTACCTGCCCGCCATCGCGGCGACCGTGGCCGGGTCCTACCGGCAGATGAAGGGGCAGGACGACCCCTCGGTGTTCCTGTTCGGGGAAGTGGACTTCAGCCAGATGGTGGGGGGCGGGTTCGGGCCGCCGTGCTTCACGGTGCGGCGGGTGATGCTGGGCGGTGGCTACAACAGTGAGGTGCGGCTGCCGAAGCCCGATGAGGTGGAGAAGTTCCCGCTGGTGGCCGGGCTGACGGACGAAACGGCAGTGGGCAAGGACCCGACCCCGCTGCAGGTGCTGGACAAACTGACGAGCGGCGATACGCCGTGGATCACACCGAAGGCCCAGAACTTCTGGGCGGCCGGCGGCCTGGAGTTCGAGACCTTCAAGATCTTGGCCAAGGTCTTGCTGCTGGTGGAATTCGGCAACGACTGGTCCGTGTCCGTTCTGGGACTGGTCACGCTCCAGTTGCCCCTGGACTCGAAGAATCCGGCCGCCAAACTCGTGGGCCAGCTTGCGGGACAGCTCGAACACCGCTCGGTGAAGGTGCAGCAGAAGGATGCGGGCGGCAAGGACGTCGCGGTCGGTGACGAAGAGACGGTGCTCACCGCATCGGTCGTGCTGGGCCTCAACTCGTACCTGTTCACCGAGGACGCCAAGTTGACGGGCGGGGTCGCGATGCGGGTGTGGACGCAAGGCCCTCATGAGGGCGATTTCGTGTTCACGCTCGGGGGGTACGCACCGAGCTACAAAGTGCCCGACCATTACCCCAATGTGCCGCGCGTGGGGGTGACGTTCAACATCGGCCCGGTGACGATGCGCGCCGAGGTGTATTTCGCGTTCACGCCGCGTGCGGTGATGGCCGGCGGAAACCTGTCGATGGTCCAAAACCTCGGCTGGCTGCGGTGGTGGCTGAATGTGCATGTGGACGGCTGGATCGACTGGGACCCGTTTACGGCGTATCTGACGCTGGGGGCATCGGTCGGCATCGCGGCAGACATCAACATCGGGCCCGTGCATGTGCGCCCGTCGGTGGAGCTCGGGGTCGACCTCGCCTTGTGGTGGTGCCCGGACTTCGGCGGCCACTGGAGCGTCTCGCTGTGGTTCGCCTCCATCTCGGGAGATTTCGGCAGCGACCTGCAAAAGAAACTCCCGGTCGACTGGGACCAGTTCAAGCGCACGGTCCCCAAGCCGGTCATCCTGCCCCGCAAAAACACCGAGCTGCCGGAAGAAGGCACGGCCGGCTCGAACAAGCCTGTCCCGGACCAGGACACCGCACCGATCGCGGGCGAGGAAGCCAACGGGCAGGCCATCAACGGTTCGCAGAACGGTTTCACGTTCTCGGCCACCATCCAGGCCCCGGCCAAGGAGGTGTACGTGTGCCCGCCCACCGGGGAGCCGGTGTGCAAGGCATCGATGACGGACGTGGTGCATATCCGGGAGATGGACCGCTCCGACGTCGCCTCACGGCTCGACGTGCAGTTCAGCTACCTGCCGCGCGAGGGCGAGCCGCTGCCGGCCGCCCACCCGGTCTTCCAGGACGCCTTCTGGGAGGCATGGACCTACAAACCCACCTACGCGAACCTGCCGTTCGCCAAATGGGGAGACCCGAAGGTGGAAGCGGCCAAGTCCACCTCGGACTTGGTGCCCCACCAGCTGACCGGCCTGGAGATCACGGTACCGGCGCCCACCGCGCGGTGTGCCGCAAGGCCCGACAACCGCCCGCTGCAGGCGGACGCGGCCGACATCGAAAAAGAGACCATCTATGCCTACGACGACGAGCGGGACGCCGGCATGCCGCTGACCGCGCAGGCGCCTGCCCAGGGCAGTGCCGCAGCGCTCTCGCCGGGAGCCGCCCATGTGGTCAAGGAGGGCATCGCCTCCTCGCCCATCCAGCAGACGCGCGGCCAGCTGTTCGAGGCGTTGAAGGGGGCGGGCTGCCTGCGGACGTCGAAGAACGACGGGCTCGACAGGTACGCACGTGAGGTGCTGACCACCTTGACCGATGACCCGCTGCTGGACGCAGCGGCCTGACCGAGCTCGGAGCTGTGATGTCGCAAGCCGCCATGTCGCTGGTCGGCACCCCGTTGAGCGTGTCGTTCTACGACAGCTATGTGCCTCAGATCCCGCCCGGGGAATACACCGTCCGCTCCCTCCACACCCTGGACGGAAAGAAGCTCGACCCCACCGATCAGACGTTCACCATCGCCGCGCCCCGGTTCCTGGTCGGCCAGGATCTGGTCGAGGCGGTGTATCCGGCGCAGGGAGCGCTGGGGGACTACCAGCTGGTGGCCCCGCACATCACCCTCAGCCGGGAGCTGCTGCCCTGGACGCGTCCGCTGACCGTGAGCGGCAGCGAACTGGGCGAGCCCTGGATGACGCTGCTGCTGCTGCGCGAGGAGGAGATCGTGCGCAGCGCCCCCGCGACGGCCAAGGAGGCGCTGCAGGCCACGGCGGAGGTCGCCGTGCCAGCGCTGGGGGACATCGGGACCGAGGCCGAGACGATCGCCTGCCAGATCATCGAGATCAGCGCGCAGACCTTCGACCGCATCGCCCCCCGGCGCCCGGAGCTGCCCTACCTGGTGCACGCCCGGGAGGTGGAGGAGAAGCTGCCGCACCATCTGGGGCTGTTCCGCGAGGACGGCGAGCGGATGCGCACGGGCAAGTTCGCGGTCGCCTTCACCTCCCGGCTGCCGCGGCTGAGCGGCCGCTACCAGGCCCACCTGGTGTCGCTGGAGGGCTGCGACAGCTACTTCACGGCCGCGGGCCGCCCCCCGCGGCTGCGGCTGATCTCGCTGTACTCCTGGTCCTTCGAACAGGTAACGGGCGACCGCAGCGGGTTCACCGCCCGGATGCGGCACCTGGCGGCGCCCGCCGCTCCCCGCGGCGAGCACGCCGCGGCCCTGGGACTGCGCCTTGCGCCGCCGAGCCCGACGCCCTCCGGTGATCTGGGCCGGCACATCAGCGACCGCCTGGAGTGGGGCTACACCCCGATCAGCTACCACACCCTGGGATCCGAAGGCACTTTCGCCTGGTACCGGGGCCCATTCACCCCCGCCCCCGCGCTGAAGGCGCCGTGGGCGGATGCTACCGGCACGCTTCGGCATCTGGAGCGTCCCGACAGCGCGTTGATCTACCTCAAACGCTATGGCATCTATGACCTGAGCTACGCGGCCGCCTGGACGCTGGGCCGTCTGCTGGCCCTCTCCAGCGGCGATGTGTCGGCTCCTTTGCTGCGGGCCCGCAACGCGGCCTGGCGGGCCCTGCACCTGAGTGCGGCCGATGCCGCCAGCCCCTTCACCCGGTGCGCGCCGGCCACGGAAGAAGATCCAGCGCCCGCGCCGCTGAGCGGCCTGGAGCTGATGGACCACCTGATGGCCACCCACCTTCCCGACCTGCTGGCGAGCCTGCCCGCGCCACCGGGCGACGCCGACCGGCCCGTCCCGGCGGAGCCGGCCGTGGCTCCGGCGCCCTGTCACCAGCACGATGAGCAGCCCTGCCCACCACGCCCGGCCCTGTCGGCCGCCGTGCAGCAGGCTGCCGCTGACCCCGACATCCGCCACCGCATCCGCCGGGCCATCGCGCCCCACGTGCACGTCCCCGCCCCCAGCGGCGCCCCCGACGCCGCCCCGGAAGCCCCAGGAGCAGGAGCGGCCCAAGACGTCTACAGGGACGCGCCGTTCCTGTCCGCGGCCCACCTCGACGCCTGGACGCTGCTGTGCGCGGTGCCCTTCCACTACCTGGTGCCCGATGCCCGCGCCCTGCCCGAGGAGAGTCTGCGCTTCTTCTACCTCGATGCCGCCTGGCTCCAGGCCCTGGTCGACGGCGCCGTCAGCGTGGGGGTGGCCACCACCTTGGACAGCGTGATCACCGCCGCGCTGCGGGAGGCGGTGGCCGCCACCACCGACGTCCTGCCCTGCGGGATGCTGTTGCGCAGCCAGCTGACCCTCGACATCCCCAACCTCTTGATCACGGCGACCCACAAGGGCGAGCCGGTGACCACCTTCCGGCGGAACATGGGCAGCGGCGTGTGGCTGCTGCTGTTCGCCGACGTCCCCGACAAGGTCGTGTTCGCGGAGCCCTACCACGGCCTGCACTTCGGGCTGGATGAGTCCGACGAGGGCGCTGCCGCTACCGCCCAGATCAACCTGCGGGCCCTGAAGGACGGCGACGCGGCGCACCGTGTCGGCACCAACCTGAGCCGGCAGCTCAAGGACGTCCAGCGGTTCCTGCGGCCGGTGCCCGACGGGACACCGGACGTGCTGTGCCTGCTGTCGGCCAAAGACGCGCCCAAGGCCCCCGCGCCGCCCGGCGAGGAGCCGGCAGCCGGCGGTCTGGTGGCCGCCCTGGCCCAGGCCCTGGCGGAGGCCGGCCAGTTCGACACCGCCCAGCGCCCTCTGCTCTCGCCGGCCGAGTTCGCCCTGCAGTGCATCGACGGCCCGCAGACGATGACCTTCAGCTACCCGAGGTGACTTCCCCATGTCTTCCCAGCCTGTCCTGGTGCCCATCCAGGTCGACGCCCTTGTGGTGACCACCGATGCGCTGGCCGCGGGACACTTCAAACGCTGGCACCCCGACTTCCAAAACCTCCTCAACCACCAGGACCCCGAAGACGCCAGTCTGGTCGATTTCACCAGCCCGAAATGGCACTGCGGCATGTACCTGCACTGGCGGCTTCCGGAAAGCCTGTGCGAGGGCAAGCAGCAGCCGGACGGCTCACTGGCCTTCCCCAAGATCCCCAACAGGTGGCTCATCATCCGCACCAGCGGAAAAGACGCCGCCGCCCGCACCGTCAGCGGCGCCTGGGTCATCGAAAGCGACTACCTCGACAGCCAGCACCCGAACCCGGTGGACGGCATGGACGAGGGCACCTCGCCCTACCTGCTGACCCGCATCGACGGCCGTGACATCTCCCCGCCCCAAAGGGATTCCCTGGGCGCGCGCACCGTCGGCACCGACCCGAGCGCCTGGCAAGAGCGCAACCCCGACGGGGAGCTGTTCCTGGACATCCTCGGCCCCGGCCTGCCGACCTTCTCCGCCTTCCAGCCCTACAACGAAAACGTCCTGTCCTTCCACGACAGCAGTATGGACTGGCCCAGCGACGACGTGCAGCATCCCGAAGAGAAGTGGACGCTGAGCTACTGCGTCCTGGGCTGGTATTCCAACGCCGCTTACGACCCCGCCCGCACCAAGAACGCCAAAGGCGCGCTCGAGGACCTGCGCTGGCAGCTGGAGCGGCCGGACGCGGCGGGGGCCGGCTCCGTCTACTACGGCACGGTCTTGGCGCTGAGCGGGTCGGGAGCCGGCGAGGCCGTCAACCGGCCGAGCTCCGGGAACGTGAACATCGCCATCGGCAGCAACATCGATGACGCGTGGACCGCGCTGCCTCCCACCGACGGCCCCGAGGCCGGGCCCGGCGAGCGCAGCACCGCCGGCGAACGCCGCCACCAGGCCCTGGCCGCCCTGCTGGCCGGCACCTGCGAATACCTCAACACGCCCGACGGGCCCGTCAAGACCGCCTTCGCCCAGCACGCCGCCGGGTTCGGCACCGCGCCGACCACCCCGCAGTGGTCCCTGACCGGCCCACCGACCCCGGGCCCGCCCCAGACCCCGGACGCCCAGCCGCCCAGCTCCGAGGAGCTGGCCGACCTCAACCACCGGCAAGCACAGCTGCGGCAAGCGGACGCCGCACTGGCCCAGGCCCGCCAGCGCCTGGCCGACCTGTGGCGCCTGAGAGGCATCAGCGAACACGAGGGCCAGGCCGAGAAGGCCGAGGCTTTGAAGGCGGAGCTGCACCACGCCCTGGAGGAGGCCACCCGCCAGCGCGAGGCCACCGCCACGCTGCGCCAAGACCTCGCCCGCCAGCACGCCAGCGTGCAAGCGGCCGCCCAGGCCGCCGGTCTGTCGCTCGCCTCGTCCCCCGCGGCCCCCTTCGAGCGCCCCCAAGACCCCACCATCCTCCTGCAGGGCCCCGGCATCGACCAGCCCCTGACCCCCGACGGCCCGCTGGCCTGCCGCCTGCCTGACGAGGTGCTCCCCGATCTGCCCGGCCTGCCCGCCCCCGACCGCGTCGATCCCCCCTACACCGACCTTTTGCCTCAGCACCTGCGCAGCCTCGCCGCCAAGGCCTTCGCCGAGTTCACCGCCCTCGACCAGGCCGCCCACCACCCCGTCCCCGGCCAGGACGCCGACAGCCTCCTGCAGCACCTGCTGAGCGCCCCCGAGCACACCTCCACCGCCCAAGCCCTCTCCCCCCACACCCGGGCCTGGAAACCGCCCTGGTTCCCCCTGCTGCTGGAATGGAAAGGCCGCTGCGCCCCCATCCCCTTCAGCTCGGCCGAGCACAAGCCGCTGTGGAGCTTCAACGGCACCAATTACGCCTGGAACGGCAGCGGCGACCACACCCCCGGCACCCTCGGCGGGCGCCTGCCCCTGACTCCCCTGCCCGGATTCGTCGCCTCCCGCAAGGCCGACCACATCGCCCGCAATCGGCCCGAGGACATCACGCCCGCCTACCGACGCTTTTCCGACACCGCCAACCGCTGCGACATGCTCTCCCAGAGCCTGCAGGGCCTCAATGCCTGGTTCCTCCAGCGCAGCCCCATGCCCTACTACCTGCCCTCACCCGACACCACCGACGACACCGACCGGGCCGTCGCCCAGCATCTGACCGAGACCACGCCCGGCACCTCCACCGCCCGTACGGTGCGCCTGCCCCAGCCCGCGGCCGACCCCGCCCACCCCGGCTTCCAGCCGGTGCGGGCCGGCCAGATCTACCTGGAGGAAGTCACCCTCATCGACCGCTTCGGCCAGACCACCTCCCTCATGCTGGACCAGACGAAGGTCTACACCAACAGCCCGCCCGCCCCGGACAAGATCGCCAAGGACATGACGTCCTTCCGCAGCAAAGTCGTCCAGCTGCCCCCGCGCCTGCTCCACCCGGCCCGCCTGCGCCTCGATGCCGTCGACCCCGACGACGACCGCAACCTCGCCCCCGACATCCCCGACACCCCGCCCACCCTCGCCGGCTGGATCCTGCCCAACCGCCTCGACCACTCCCTGGTCCTGTACACCGGCACGGGCATGCCGTTGAGCGAATACCGCCGCGGCGCCGACCCCGCCCAGGCCGCCCACCTGACCCTGCCCCTGCCCGCCGGCCGCACCCTCGACACCAACACCACCCTGGACAAAGTCCACGCCTACCTCGACGGCCTGAGCACCACCGCCCTCGAAGACCTGATCACCCTCATCGACGCCGGACTGACCACCACCGCCCGCACCGACCAGGACACCGCCGCCCTCGCCCTCCTGGCTGGCCGCCCCCTCGCCCTGCTCCGCCTGCGCCTGGCCATCGAACTCGACGGCCCCCCGCCCACCCCCGCGGTCCCCGGCACCACCCCCACCGACACCCTCACCACCCAGTGGCCGCTGCGCCTTGGCGCCGCCGACCTGACCGAAGACGGCCTCATCGGCTACTTCCTCGACGACCACTACGACCAACTGCGCACCCCCCACCCGGTCCCCGCCGAGTGCGCGGTCCTCAAGCATCTGCCTGCCGGCGATCCGGACCTGACCGTGCCCTGCGCCGCCAGTCCGCTGCCCGCGACCACCGGCCGCTACGTCACCGTCCTGATCGACCCCTGGCAAAAACTCCACGCCGTCACCGACATCCTGCCGACGCAGTCCTACCGCATCCCCGAACCCGCCGTGCGCACCGGCCTGGACGCCCTGAGCATCCCCTTCTCCACCGACCCCCTGCTCACCCCGCCCGACCCCGACCAGAACACCATCTACATGCCCAAGCCCAGCGCCTTCACCGGCCAGTGGCAATGGGCCCAACGCGCCTCCGCCACCCAGTGGAGCAGCCGGCCCAACCTCACACCCCCCACCGCCGACGCCGTCTTCCCGCCCGACCCCGCCCAGGCCCGGGCCGGCTTCCTGCAGCTCCTGGAAGCCTTCACCCGCCACACACCCCCCTCCTGACCCCAGCACAGCACCCCGCCCAGGACAGAAGGCCGACATGTACACACTCGTTCAGTCCGACTCGGGTTTCAGCATCGGTGTCATCACCACCCCCAACCCGCTCCAGGCCAATGGGGCCACCGGCCTGGGCATCGGCGACATCGAAATCCGCATCGCGCCCCTCACCCCCACTGCCCAGTGCGACAGCGTCCGCATCACCATCCCCTGCGGAAGCACCCCGGAGGACCTGACCGAACGCGGCGGGAAGGACGACTTCCAGCGCAGCGTCAGCCTGCTGCACAGCAACACACGCTGGACAGCGAGCCCCCCGGTCCTGAGCCCGGACACGAAGACGAGCAGCTTCACCGTCCACCCGGACAAGGACAAGGACAAGACCCTCACCGCGGCCGACCCACTGTGCATCAAACTCTCCAAGGTCCAGATCAACAAAATGGTCGGCACTACCTGGGTCGAGGTCGCCATCAACAAGGACGCCGCCGTGCGCCGGCAGGTGACCAAGGCGCCCCCCGGATTCGAGTTCCACAGCCTGGAGGCCAAACCCCAACTTGTCGACAACGGCAAGTCCACCCGCCTGAGCTGGCACCTGAACAAGCCGGCCAAACTCGAACTGAACTGGGTCGGCTTCGACGAGCAGGGCTACGCCCACGAAAGCATCCGCACCATCACCGACGGCTCCCAGGGCATCGTCCTCACCGCCGACACCGAAGCCCTGCACAACCACTCGTTCTTCCGGCTCACTGCCGAAGTCGGCGACAGCGCAGGCAACAACAAGGTCCACTGCTCCCTGAGCACCATGGTCTTCGTCAACCGCGGCACCTTCCAGACCGGCCCGCTCATCGTCACCGGCACCACAAAAGTCATGGGCCAGGCCCAACTGCTCGCAGGCAGCGTCAAGGCGACCGGAACGGACCCCAACGCACGCAAGACCTACACCCCTGACACTGACGGCATCGTCTGCGCCAGCCTCACCGGCAACGGAAAACCCGCACAGATCACCTTCATCGTCAGCGATGCCCCCTCGGACAAGACGATGACGGACCCCAATGACCCGCCAGGTACGCCCCTGGAAGCCCGCCGCGTCACCCTCACCAGCGCCGGAGACTGGAACTACACCGAATTCTTCGTCGCGGCAGGAAACTACTTCACCATCGGCGGCGTATCGGAGAAGGGTTCAGGAATCAGCATCCGGTGGATCCCCCTGGGCGCCGGCACCATCACTCCCTCCGGTTGACGCTTCACCGGCCGACCTCGCACGGCAACACACCCCGGCAGCCGCCGAAAGCAGCCCCGCAGCCAGCTCGCGCGGCGCTTGCAAGCCACCCACCCGGGCAGCAAGCCCGCCGCTCGGCACCTGCCAGCCCGTAGAAACAAACAGCAAACCAGGAGCCTGCAGGCCAGCCCCCGCAACCGGGCATCCCCGAACCCAGCCCACCAGCTGTGCCGCCCGCTTCCAGAAGGCTGGCGTGCTCGTCAGCACAGGCGGCGGCCCCCAACTCCAGACCCGTCACCGCAGCGCCCGGCCCGGCCCACCCGAAAGCCGGCAATGCCATCCGCAGACATCTCCCACTCAGGCTCTCCAGGCCCGCGCCGAACGCACGCACCCGCATTCGTGTCCGCCCCAGAAAGGGATTCGCTATGACCATCTCAGGACCCGAGGGCCTCTCCGATGTCTGCGCCGCCTTCTACCTCGCCAACCCCACCGACACCGCGCCCGCGCAAGACGCCGAACTCGGAAAAGCCTTCTTCCTCACCACAAAAAACACCGCTTACATCCGCTCCCTGAAAAACACCGCATCCCCCACCTGGGACTCCAGCCACTACGGCCCGAAGGACCGCCCCATCAAGACACTCTGGGTCGGCTACGGCGACTACCTGGCACCGAGTAAGACCACGCTCGCCGCCATCGTGAAGAAAGACCTGCCCTACTTCATCCAGAGCAGCACTACCGGACGCACGGTCCTGGCCCCCAACAAGAACGCCAAACCCTACGACCCGCAGGACGAGAAGAACAAGAACGCCTGGTACCGGCTCCAGCCCCGCCCCGACCAGCCGCTCAGCGGCCTGCTCCCCGACCTGCCCGCAGCAGCACAGCAGTTCACCGCGGCCACCGCCCTCGTCGAACCCAGCCGCGCCCTCGCCGTCGTCTTCGACGGCAACAAGTACTGGCTCACCGACACCGACACCGGCACCAGCTCCCTGTCCGCGGACCCCAAGACCCTCACCGTCGACGTCCGCGCCGCCGTGGCCATCGACAGCAAGACCATCCTGCTCCTCGATGCCGCCCACACCTGGTACACCGTCACCCCCCACGCCGAAGAGGACGAACAGACCGGCGCCATCGACTGGGACACCTTCCAGCTCAAGAACAGCTAAGGAAACCGCCATGAGCAAGCTCACCCTGTACACCCCCTCGCCGTTCCGCATCCGCACCATCGACACCAGCACGAATGCCCTGTTCTGGCACACCAGCAGCACAGGGGGCAGGGTGCCGTCCGACGCACGCCTCCTGCTGGATGCTCCCCGGTCGCTGGTCTACCGCACCACCGGCTCCTCCAACGTCGATGAGTTCGATGTCAGCAACCCCAAGAGCCCCACCGTGACCCAGCTGAGGACGAACAAGGGGGTGGACCTGATGTGTGCGGCTCTCGCCGGCGGCTTCGGCCAGCCCTCCCACGTCGACCAGCGCCTGTACTGCGGAGGCAGCGACGGGTTCATCTACACCTTCCCCCTGGACTCCAGCGGCAAGACCCGCAAAACCACCTCCGACCCCGCCCCCTACGAAGTCCTCGAAGCCCACCACAGGCCCATCATCGACCTCGCCATCACCTCCGACGGCACCCACGCCTTCGCCCTCATCCAAACCATCGACGGCAAAGCCTCCGCCGTCACCAAAGACCTCAAACCCATGCCCCACAACCCCCAACCCCACTACTTCGCCGACCGCCCCCAATGGGACACCATCCCCACCCCCCGCCACATCAACCTCACCCCCGACGAAAACCACATCATCGTCACCGGCGACGAGCAGTCACAAAAATGCACCATCATCGACCCAACGAAAACCGAATCACGTGAATACTCGCTCCGTTACCCTGTCGGGAAGGGTGGAACACTGCACCTTGACAACTATGCCGCATACTTTTCTTTCATGGGCATGTTCCATAACATCGCCCTCGCTGACGGTCTGGCGAACCGAGGTTTCGATGCGAACACCCCGGCCGAAAGCAATTTCGTCGCGGCCGGGGCAGGGCACATTTTGTACACTAAGCCCTCCACCACGGACGTGTCGGGCTGGCCATTTTTGTATTGCCGCCTCGCTAATTTTCGCGGGGGTGGAGAAGTCGATATCCTCTGGAGCGGCAACAAATGGCTGCCTGGCGACCATTGCGAAGACATGTTCGACGGAATCGGCTTGCTTGCCGAAGGTGGCTGAGGTGTCGACGGTGTCCGTCGTCGGGTTGCTTGTTGATTACGGCAGAGACGCGGTTGCGAATTGCGCGTAATCAAATCTTGCGGATACACGCAGCAGGCCTGTGTTTCAGCATCGGCAAGATCTGCACCCAGCCGTTTGTCGAGTGCGAAGATGCTCAGATCTGGGCCTTCGGCCAGGTAGGTAGACGGAACTCCTGACGGAAATACCTTCAGGCATCGACGGCAGACGAGTGCCACAACCGAGAGTGAGGAACGCTCCATGGATGTCAACGCAAGGCCCAACGCCACGTCCCGGGCTATACCCGTACCAGCCCTCCTGATGGCCGCCGCCCTGGCCGCAGCCGCCACCCCGATGGCGACCGCCGCCCCCGGCGCCACCTACTACCTCGACTGCCAGAGCGGTAACGACACTGCGTCCGGCACCTCGCCCGCCACCCCCTGGCGCACCCTCGCCCAGGCCAGCGCTCATACCTATGCCCCCGGTGAGCGCCTGCTCCTCAAACGCGGTACGGAATGCAAAGGCGTGCTGGCGCCCAAGGGAAAGGGAGCGGACGGGGCCCCCGTCCAGATCGACGCCTACGGGAGCAAGAGCGAGAGCAAGCCGCACATCGAGGGCGGGGGCACCCGCGCTGCGCTGCTCCTCGTCAACACCGAACAGTGGGAGATCCGCAACCTCGACCTCTCCAACACCGGACCCAAGACGAAAACCGACCGCCGCGCGGGCCTGTACGCCGAGCTCACCGACTACGGCATCGCCCGCCACTTCGTCGTCGAGGGCATCGATGTCCACGACGTCCTAGGGGCCGACTTCAAGGACCCGGACCCGAGCGGGGGAATCCTCTTCACCGTAAAGGGGACCAAGACTCCCACCCGGTTCGACGACCTCCGCGTCAGCCGCTCCACCGTCCGCCATGTCGACCGAACCGGTATCGCCACATCCTCCACCTGGGAGCGCGGTGACGAGACCGGGCTCGTGCAATCCACCGGAGTCGTGTTCACGCACAACAAGGTGTACGACGTCGGGGGCGACGGCATCGTCGTGCAGAAGTCGCGCGGCGCCCTCGTCGAGCGCAACTACGTCGACGGATTCAACAGGCGGTCGGACGGCTACAACGCCGGCGTCTGGGCCTGGGACTCAGATGACGTCCTGTATCAGTACAACGAGGTTACCGGGGGCCACGGAACGCGGGACTCCATGGCGTACGACATCGACGGCGGCAACAACCGCAACGTCTACCGGTACAACTACAGTCACGACAACGAGGGCGGGTTCCTCCTCGTCTGCAACGCCGCTGGGAGGGTGAGCGACGGGAATCGCGTCCACGACAACATCAGCATCAACGACCGGAACACGGCCTCGCCCTACGGTGTGATCTCCGTTGTGTGCGGTGCTTCCACCGATACGCGCGTCTACCGCAACACCGTCGTCACCAACCGGTCCGACACCGCGCTTGTCTCCAACCGCGACAACCTCACCGGCGTCACTTTCCAGGACAACGTGTTCGTGGGCGCGGCCGGCCAGGACTCTCCCATCCACGACACGGTCAGCGCCTACCACAACAACCTCTACTGGCGCACCGCTCAGCCCCGTGATACGGCGGGCCTTCGCACCGATCCGCTGCTCAGGTCCGCCGAGCCGGGCGTCCCGGACGATGTACGCCTGAGGGCCGGCTCACCCGCGCGCGGGGCCGGATCCGTGAAAGAAGGCGGGAAGGACGGGACCGCGTACGACTACTTCGGGAACCCTATTTTGGAGCCGCCCAACATCGGAGCGGACCAGTCGAAGTGAAGAGGGACAGCGCCTGCAGCGGGCCTGTGCCGCCGCCGACAACGCCCCCCTCGCCTTCTGGGCCAACCTCCGCTACAGCTCCGGCGCCCCCTACGGGGCGCTGGGCCTCATCGAGCGGGCCCTGGACCACCGACACAAGATCACATCCGGGCGGGTCATCGCGATGCTGCCCGCCCGGCAGGCCCGCGCCCACTCCACGGCCGGCGAACCCAAGACCGCCTACCGGGCCATCGACGCGGCGTTCGCCGCCTACGACCGCGCCGGGCCCGCCGCACACGACCTGCCCTCGATGTACTGGCTCTCCCACGGGGAGGCCCATGAGGTGGCCGCCTCGTGCGCACTCTCCCTCGGCGAGCCCGGCCGCGCGCTGGAGCACTTCTACGCCGCCCTGCGGCACGAGGGCCCCTACGACACCACCACCGAGGCACGCGGTACGGGCATCTACCTCGCCCGCCAGGCCGAGGCCCACCTCACACTCGGCGACCTGGACGCCGCCATCGCCGAGCGCGCCATCGAGCAACTCGGCGGAGCCGACTCCGCCCGCGGTACCAGCACCCTCGCCGAGTTGCGCGGGCAGCTCGCCATCCACCGCAAGGCCCGCCCCGTCGCGGACTTCCTCGACCTCACGGCGTGACCGCTTCCCGCTCGGACAGGGTGGTGACGTTCCCGCCCGCCTGCCGGAGCTGAGCGATCAGGCGGGCGTTGTCCTCCTCCAGCTCAACGGTGCGCAAGGTCAGGACCTGGATCTGGTTGGCGTACGTGGCGAGGGTGTCCTTCAGCTCGCGGACCTCACCGGCATGCGCGCTGCGCAGCTCGCGCTCCGCCTTCTTCAACCGGGACACTTCCGCGCGCAGTTCCTCCGGTTCCGGACGGCGGGTCTGCGGTGCTTCCAGGATCTCTTTCACCGCCTGTGCCACCGGCGAACGGTAGTAGGACGCGCGGGACACCCCGGCCTCGGTGCACACATTGACAACTGTGATCTTGCCGTCGGTGAGCTCGGGCAGGCCGTGCATCAGCCGCTCGAATGCCTCCATGAGCGCGCGGTCGATGTCCGTCAGCACCCGGCCGCCGGCCGAGAGCCGCTCGAAGGTGTGCCGGATCCGCAGGCGGGTCTCGTCATTCACGCAGCCACCTCAGCCTTCTCCTGCTCATCGTCGACTGGGTGGATGCCGTCGATGACCTCGTCGAGCTCGGCTGCGTACGAAGAGAGGGCAGCGATCTGCAGACGGGTGAGCGAGCTGCGCTCCTTCACGTCCGTCTCCAGCTCCCGCGCCGCCTGGTCTCTCGCTGTGATCAGTCTGGGCAGGTGAATGGCCGACCGGCGGGCGTTGGGGCAGGACAGGCACATGTTGTGCAGGGGCAGCGGGCGACCCAGCGCCGTAGCCCGGCTGCGGCAGACGGCGGTGGCCGACTGGTAGAAGCAGTCGTTGAGGACGCCCGGGTGGAGGGTCTTGGTGAGGTGCTTGAGCATCGTCCGTAGCCGGGACGGGCTGGCGACGACGCCCGGCAGGTCGCCGAGTTCACGGCGGATGCGTTCGAACTCGGCGTCGATGCGCTTGGCGGCTCCTCCCGTGGAGCCGCCGCCCTCGTTCCAGTCCCGGTACAGGTCCTCGACGTAGTCGAGCTTGGCGATGGCTTCCTCGGTCGCCACCTCGGCGGCGAAGCCGGAGGCGGAGGTGCCGGCATACCCCTCGAACATGGTGATCTTGGCATGCTGAAACTGCCGGGCACCTGCCACGATGCCGAACGGCTGATGGGCAATGTACCAAGCCAATGTTCGACGAAATTGACGCGAATCGAACGACCATGGGACGCCGTCGTCGCCCAGGCCGTCCTCGGCTTCACCGTCGTGGTCGGGGTCGCCGCTGACCCGTTCGTTGGGAATGAACGGGCCATCGGCGGTGCTGAACAGCTCGTTGACGTGATCGCGGAAGCGGTCGAGCTGACCGCCCTTCGTCGGTGCGGCAAGGACAAAACCATCTCCCAGCCGGTAGCCGAACAGGTGTGTCGGATCGTCGTTGAGCTGCCGAAGCACAGCGACGGCGCGGTGGACAATCTCCAGGACCACCCACTCGGCCTCGTCGCCGGACAGCGCGCGCCCCTTGAAGACGCGACCGCGGATCTTGAAGCGGGCCCGGCCCTCCTCCCCGGCCCCCGTGAACGCGCAGTCGGGCCCAAGCTCGCGCACTTCAGCGCCACGCATGCCACTCAGGAAGGAAAGCACCAGCCAGCAGGCCGTCCGCAGGAACGCGATCTCCTCCCGCAGCTCCCTGGGACCCAAACCCGCACGCCACGGCTTGCCGCTGTCGGGCCACAGCGACACCGCGGTGTGCAGGCCGCCGGGCCCGTAGCCGAGTTCCTTGGCGGCCTCGCTCAGCATCCGCCGAAGGGCCGGATTCGTTTCGATCACTCCGCACTGGAGGCCGGCCAACCTGGCGTTGGGGGCCTGGACCACACCATCGACGACCTCAGCGTCCGGGCAGGTGTGGTGCTCCTTGTAGGGGAGGGCGGGAACGGGGCGGCCTGACGCACGCAACTCGTCAATGTACTGAGCGACCTTGCCCTTTGCGGTCCCTCGCCAGTTGCGGCCGCGAGCCTTGTCCGCGGCCTTCAGGTCGGCGAGTTCGCGTCGGGCGGCCAGGATGTCGCGGCTGGCCGTCTCCACGTAGAAGACGGCAGCCTTCAGCAGAGGGCTGCTGATGTACTCCGGAATGCGGAGCGTGGAGTTCTCGCTGTCCCTCTTCAAGCCCGCGACATGGAGTGCCGACCGACCGGCCCATGGGCTGATCGCCAGTCGGTCGGCGCTGAGGAAGGCGCCGTGGGCGAAGAGGTGCTGCGTTGCCAGGACATGCAGGGCAGCGGCATTCGCGGAGGTCTTCTTCCACTGCTCCAGTGCAGCCTTGAAGTCCTTCCGGGTCGCCGCTGCAAGGCGCGGAACGCCGAGGTCCTGCAGCGTCGTGATGACGGAGCGTGCGTACCAGAAGGCGCTGTAGAAGTTGGTGAGCTTCATCGGCCGGCCGCTGCGATGCCCTGGCTTCGGTGATCCCGTGCCCCTGCGCAACCGGGAATAGAGGTACTCCTTGACCGTCAAGACGGTCACCGGGTCCTCGGTGTCGATGAAGGTGAGCCGGTATCGATCCATGCTGCGCGGCAGGAACGGACGAAAATCCCACACGTCCTCACCAAACCGTGGGCCGCGGCACCCGGCGGACTCGCTGAGGTGTTCGGGAAGCACATACGCGTCGTCGGGCACCAGCGTGGAGGGGCGCCTCGCGTCAGCGGGGATGGCGGTGGTCATGTCGTCAGCTCCAGGAACTGGGCGGGCAAGGCGTACGGGGCAGCGGATTCGGCAATCGCCTGTGCAGTGATCCGCTGCTGGCGGGTGAACTTCGGCAGGATCCCGGAGATGATGCGTTCCCAGGCCAGCCCGTAGCGGACCTTCCACTCGGCGATGGACAGCTCATCGCGCTGGCGGTCGAGGAACGCGGCGAAGCTGTAGATGCTGGGCAGGTGCCGGGTGGTGAAGACGGCGTTGGGGCACTCCATGCAGCCCCAGATCGCTGTCGGGCATCCGGAGCCCTTCTTCAGCGCGTACGGCGAGTTGTAGAAGTCCTTGCACGAGGCAAGCCACACGTCGTTCTCGCCGGACAGCGCGGCCGCGACCTCCGGAGGCGTCAGCTGTGCGCGGCCCTCATCGGCCCGCTCGCCCTGGCCGGTGAGAACCACCGGCGGCGCGAGCGCGGTGTCCAGGACCTCGCGCAGACCATTTTCGACGGCGACTTCGTGCAGTTCACGGTGGGCTTCGATGTCGGCGTAGTGACGGGCCGCGACCTGCGTGGAGTGGCCCTCGGCGAAGTCCTCCAGGATGCCGGCCGCCTGCCGGTAGCGGCGCGACTTGTAGGTCTTGCGCAGACGCCGCATGTCCAGGACGACGGGGCGTCCATCGGTGTCCTTCATCTGATCGATGCCGTGGCCGGCGGCCCACGCCGCCATCTCCTCACGCAGCGGCGATCGCACCCCGGGGCGGAATCCGGCCTGCAGCCCCAACCGTCCCGTGTGGGCCCACAGCACGTCGCTGTCAGTGTGCTGGCGACCGCGGGCGGTCAGCCGCAGAGCCAGGCGGATGACCCCGGCCGGGTGGTGCAGGGCCCCTCCGTCGGCCACGCGCAGCGTCTTGTGGGAGTTGTTGCGGGCCCGCTTCTTGACGTAGGCGATGCTGACGTAGCCGCGCGCCGGGTTGACCAGGCAGTCGGCCTTGAGCGCACGGGCGCACTCCGGCTCCAGACCGGTCTGGCAGGTCAGCAGCACGAGGAAGGCCAGCACATCGGTGCGCGTCAGAAACATCCGGGCGTTGGTCCGCAACTGGCCGCCGAACAGTCCCACCCCGCCGCGGACCCTGTTGTCCGCGCGGTCCTCCTTCGTCAGCGGGCCATGGCGGGCGATGTGCCACAGTACGTTCTCCGGTTTCCGCCAGCCGCCCGTCGCAGGATCCTCACCGAGGGCGGCGAGGCGCTCACCCTCCAAGATGCGGTCGCGCACCTTGCGGATGTCCGCCAGCGCGGCCGCTTCGACGGCTTCGAAGACAGGGGTCGGATACGCGTCCAGCGGCCTGTGCGTGACGGTGGCCTTCACGACGGCGAAGCCCAGCCGGGCCTGCATCGCCAGGCCGAACGCATCAGGATCCTCGTCACGGACCAGCCGCAGCAGCCGCAGGAGGCCGGACATCGTCGCGTACGGGATGTTGGAGTTCGTCTCCCGGTAGTCGGCGATGAGTTTGAGCTCGAACGCTTCGAGCAGTTCCGGGGTGAGGTCGTCCACGTCGAAGTGCTCGGCATCGTCGGGCTCCGCCTGCGCTATGAAGCGGACGAACCCCTCGATCTGCCGGACGGTTGTCTCGGTGGTGAACACGGCGCGCTGTTCCCGCTCCCGCCCGGCGACGCCGGCCAGGGCCCGCACCAGGTGCCGCACCAGTCGGGGGCACGGCAGGTGCGAGAGGTCGAAGCGGCGCTCGATGCCGTCGTCGAAGTGCGCCGAGAACGCGACCGGCCCGATCTCGGGCACGGGATCAGGCGCCGGGGGGAGGTTGTCCGGGGAGGGGAACCGTACGCGTCGGCCGGGCCGGCGGCTCATGCAGCCACCTCCACCCGGTCCAGCACTGCGGCCTGGGCGTCCCACTCCGCCATCGCTGCCAGGACGATCTCCTGGGCCTCGTCCAGGAGGTCCAGGTAGATGTAGACCGTGGACTCGTGGGTGTGTCCCAGCAGTTGCTGCAGCTTCCGCATCGGGTTGCCGATCAGCAGGCGCCTGAGCTCGGCTCGCGCCAGGCGTTGGTCGTCGCGTCGGCCGAGCGCCCGGATCGTCTGCCGCAAGAGCAGCCCCAGCATGTGAACGGCGTAGAGGTGGCGCAGGGTATGCGGGGAAATCGCCAAGTCGATGCCGAATTTCGCGCACCGCTCGTTCGCTCGCCGGAAGGCCGACTGCCAGGTCGATGGGCTCAACGGCTGGCCGTCCTCGCCGAGCCACAGCCACAACGGTTCCCCGGCGCTGCCATCGGGGCACACCCTCGCCAGCCGTCTCCGCTCCGCGGGCCCGATTTTCGCGTAGGACCAGCCGCGGCCGGTGCCGAGCGTGAGAGCGTGTCGGCCCGCTCGCCGCACCAGCACGGCGCTGTCGCCCCTGGCGTAGGCGCCCTCGGCGAGTCGTCGGGTCACGAGCTCGTCACGCTCGATGTCGATGAAGTGGTGCAGCGACCGCAGCATCCGCAAGGTCATGAACACAGTGCGGGCCTTATTCCGCTTGGTGACGGCCTTCGACAGGTGCACGTCGCCCGTTATTCGACGACCAGTGACCAGCGGTGGAATCTCCGGGACGAGCAACGACGATGCCTCGCTCAGCCGCATGCCCGTGTAGACGATGAGGTCGGCGAACATGGCGTTCCGCTCGCCGTTGCGGCCCCGCCACCGAGGGTCGCGTCCGCCTTCGGGAAGCTCGCCCCTCAGCCCGACGTCCCTCCACAGGAGGTAGTCCTCGAAGGACACAAACCGCACCGGTTCGTCCTCCGGGCCGGCGACATGCTCAGCGTTGACCCGCATGGTGCGGGGCCCGTCGTGCGTCATCACCGTCTTGTCGGCGTACCGGAAGGGCTCCTTGGTCAGCAGCTCCTCGTAGAGCGCCCAGGCCACCCACTTGTCCAGGGCGGCTATCGAGCGGTTCCAGGTTCCCACCGACACCGAGTCCAGCCCGGAGAAGAGACGAACTCGCTTGTAGGCGCGCAGATCCTCGCTGTCGCACTCCCAGATCGTCTTGCCGTTGCGTGACTCGCTCAGGAACCGGCAGAAGAGCATCACGTCTCTGCTGTAGCTCTCGATGCTGTTGTCGGCGGTGACGCCCCAGCTATCCAGCTCTCGAAGGAAGCGGTTCAGGTGCACGTCGTACGAACCATCGGCGCCGAGGATGAAGGGCTGCCCCTCCTTGACGCCAGCTCGGTCCAGGACAGTGCACGGTCTGACCGTCCAGGCGTCGAGTCTGAGCCCTGCGGTGCGGGTACGCCTCGTCGTACGAAGCTCGACCGTTGCGGACATCGGCGGCAGCATGCATCTCCCTGCGGGCGGGGGTGGAGTGGTGCCGAGACGGCTCTCACGACTGGGTAGTCAGTCGATCATTGAGACAGCGGCAAGCGCCAACATAAAGCCCGAAGACCGCCTCGCCGGCTTGCTGTTGCTCCTCTATGCCCAGTGGCCCGCCGCGATCTCCCGGCTCACCGTCGACCACATCGAGGAGACTGACGGAGCCGTTCGCATCCGCCTCGGCGCCGTTCCGGTCGAGCTTCCTACACCCGTCGCTGCCCTGGCCCGACAGCAGGTCGCGGCCCGCCGCAGTCACGCCGTCCTCGGCCGACAAGAATCACCTTGGCTCTTCCCCGGCGGCCAGCCCGGCCGACCGATCAGTGCCTGGGCCATGGGCGAGAGGCTCCGCAAACTCGGCATCCGGCTCGCGGAAGCCCGCTCGACCGCACTGTTCCAGCTCGCCACCGAGCTGCCCGCCGCGGTCCTCGCCCGCACCCTCGGCCTCGACATCACCGTTGCCGTCAAATGGCAGCGAGCCGCCGCCGGAGACTGGGCCGCCTACGCAGCAGAGATCAGCCAACGAGCCACCCGCCATCTCCAAGGAGAAGACGTACATGCCCCTCGATGACCAGAGCACCTGGGCTCTGCTCCGACAGCTCGATGACCCGCAGCACATGGAGTTTCCCCGTGGCTACGACCCTGGCGCCACCCGAGCCCGGTTTGAGCAGCTCGCAGTCCGTTTGGACGCGCGGTTCCAGTGCACCTGCACCGTCGACCGCCAGGTCCAGGACGCCAGCCACCACGGGACGATCGTGGTCCCGGCAACCGCCGCCGACAGCGCCGAACACATCACGGTGACCATCAGCAACTTCGGGAACCTGGCCGTCGTGACCTTGGGCAACCCCGGGAGCTACAACGAGGAAGAAGAGCGCGAGCTCTTTCACCCCAGCGACCGACTCCGCGTCGAGGAAGAACTCGAAGCCCTCGGCTACACCGTCATCTCAGAGCACCTGCTCTGGACGAGATACGAGGGCGTCAGCGACCTCGTCTCCTACTACCCGCCCGAGCACCCCCCGACGTGGTGGATCCGCTTCTTCGACTACCTGTGATTCCCGCCTGCGGTGTCCTCGGCAGAGGCATTCCGAGAGTTCCAATACCCGAGCCCACCATTACGGGTCAGCCAGGAGCGACGCCGTGAGGCTGTCGACCGGGTCACCGCGTTGCAGTTCGACCGCCGCGGCACCCGCGTCTGGCGCAAAGCACAAGGACTCCTGGACTCCGAGCACGTGCGGCGGGCCATCGGCGAAGTCGCCACGGCCTACGGCATCTGCCTGGAACCCCACAACGTCGCGGCCGGCGGCCAAAGCTGCCCACTGCGCTTCCGCTGCATCGGCTGCGACCACTTCCGCACCGACGTCTCCTACCTACCTGACCTGGAGCGATACCTCTCAGATCTCCTCCGCAGCCGGGAGCGGCTGATGTCGGCCTTCGAGGCCGACGACTGGGCCCGCAGCGAAGCGATGCCCTCCGAAGAGGAGATCAGTCGGGTCCGCCGTCTGATCAACCGGGTCAAGGCAGACCTGGACGACCTCTCGGACGAAGAACGTGCCCAGATCGAAGTCGCGGTCGCCGTGGTCCGCCGCGGCCGCTCAGTGATGCTGGGCATGCCCCGCGTCGGCCAGCCACTTCCCGACGTCAGGCCCTGGAGGCTGCCGTGATCCCTGCCCTGCGTAACGGCCGTCAGGCCGACACCGAGCGGCGCCGACAGCGGGTCGCCAGCGCAGTGAAGAGCGCCGCGGGGAACGGCACGCCCACCAGCGTCTCGGCCATCGCCCGGCAAGCCGGAGTAGACCGCAGCTTCCTCTACCGACACCGCGACCTCCTGGAGATCGTGCACGCGGCCGAGCTCGAACCTGCGGCTCAGGACCCGGTAGGCACTTCGCCGGTGAGCCGAGCCTCGCTTCAGGCCGACCTCGCGAACGCCCAGGCTCGCAACACTCGCCTGGCCTCCCGCATTCAGCAGTTGGAGAGGCGGCTCTCGCAGGTGCTGGGAACGCAGGCATGGCAGGAATCGGGCCTCGGAGCCCCAGCAGACATCGACGAGTTCCAACGCAAGATCACGAGGCTGGAGCAGTAGAACGTGGAGTTGACCGCCTCGCTGGAGGAGGACCGATCCGGTCTCGATGCCGCGAGGGAGGCCAACCGGGACCTGACCAGAGCTCTCAACCAGCGCGGTTGAGACGCCCAGCCGTCACCGCCTCTTGCATGCGACCCGCCCGCCGAATGAGGCCACAAGTGCCGACAGCAAGCGTCCAGAACAGGAGAGGAAGAGCAGCGACCCGTTCCATACCTCCCATGCCCAGACCGAGGTAGTGGTGGGAGAGGAACAGCCCGAAGGCCGTGAGTGCGGTGACCCCCAGCAAGCTGGTGCCCCACCGCAGGGGGGTCGGTACGTGTTCTGCCAGGCTGAACCCCGCCACGCCGAGACCGATGTTGCCCGCTGCCATGATGAAGAGGGCGCCCAAGAGATGCTGGTTCTCGTTGGCGTCCGCAGGAGCCAGCCCGGCCAATACGAATCCCACGCCGGCACCGGCGAGCAGCAGACGGGCCACGGCAGCGGCCCGTCCCCTGCGCCAGAGGACACCACCGGTCAGGGCAGCACCGACAACGAACAGCACTCCCAGGGCGACGAACGAAACATTCATCAGACCGTGCTCGGGGGAACAGATATACCGCGGCTCGGGCTCTGGCTGCAGAGCGCAGTGAGCGTTGCCTAAGTCGCTGATGTTGTTCTGCGCCCAGCTATACGGTCTGGCCCAAGCCGACTCGACAATCCAGTGGGTGACGAAGAATTGCACCACGCCCACGATCCATGCCGAGCACCCGATCCGGACTCTCACCTGTCCACCTTCCGCCACGCGAATAACGTGCGGACAGCCGATCATGCGGCGCCGGACTCAGGCGCTCCGACAAGCCCCCCGGAACGGGGTGGGGGAGACCCTACTGCGGCCGGGAGCAGGGGTCCGCGGAACGAGTGTCATCACAAGTAGCGCCACAGGTGTTGCACACGGTATTGTCGCTCACACCGGCGCTGAGCTGCACAAAGTGACCTCCACTCGCCTCGCGCCACACGGTCGCCCCCAGAGAAGGCGGTCGGCCCCGGTCCCGTACGCGATCCTCGACAGCCTGCCCGCCACGTTCAGCGGCAGGCCGCTGTGGGACTGGCATGCCGATGCCGCGTGGACCTACCAGGTGACCTCGGTGGGGGAACGCGACGACCAGGTGCAGTGGCTCGCCGACCGCGTGCGCCACGGTGTGGTGGGGCGCAGCGGCGACCGCTGGTCCTACGACTTGGATGTTCCTGAAGCCCGGGTCATCGACCGGGCGTTGGAGCACGACAGCGGTGGCGAGCCGTCCGTGTCGGCGGCAGGCAGTATCGTTTCCTACGTGCAGCGGTTCACGATCACCGTGTCCTCTGCCGCATAACTGATTGCCCTCACCGCGGAGGCCCGCGCGGACGCCAGGCCCAAGGCCAGGCGCACCCCCTGGAGTTCAAGGGGCAGGGCCTCGGCGCGGGACGCTGCCCCAGAAATGGGAGCGGACCTGTGTCCCCGAAGAAGCCTGCCGCCCAGACCCGATTCCTGCGGCGCGGCCGCCGCCACCATCCACGAGCACGGCGAGGACTGACGGTGGCCCGCCCCGCACCGGGCCCCGCCTCCGCCGAGGGCGCGCCCCTCCGCCGGCGGAGGGGGCGTGGGCAGCCAAGATGGATCGCCTGCGTCAGCGCGCCCGTCCCCGCGACAAGCTACGGATCTGCGATGACGAGCAGCTACGCGAGAAGGCCGACGAGGCCGAGCGGGCGGCGGAGCGGGCCCGCTCCGCCGCCCGCTCGGCCTCGTCGGCGACGGAGCGGCGGCCCGGCGCGCGGCCGACGCGGAAGCGGCCAGCCAGGCCGCCCGCGCCACTGTGGACGACGCATCCGACGTCCTGACCTCCCTGGCACTGCCGCGCCCCGTCCTGGAGGAGCTGATCGCCGCGCACCCCCTACGGACGAGCAGGCCCAGGAAGGGGCGGTGTTCAACCACGAGAGCTTTCCCCCGGCGCTGATCTCGAAGAGGACCGCCGATGCCGGCGAGCTGTCAATGTTGGTTCCGCTCGGTGGTTGCACAGCTAAAGGAGGGCGGTAAGCGAGGTCGGTATCCCGGTGCCGTCACGGTCACCAACCTTGTGCGCTGGGAGTGGATTCGCTCACGGCAGAGATGCAATAGCTTCGAAGGACTGGAACCTGCTGCGGAGTCCATGTCAACGTACAACGTCCCCGGAAAATGTGTCCATTAAGGGACGTGAGGCGCTGCTCTAAGTTGAGTGCCTGCCGACTGGGCGCAGACAAAGTCGAGATGGCCCTTCGACGCTGAAGGCTTCCACGAAGCCCTGACGTGAGGATTACTCCTGTCCGAAGCCACCGTGCGTTCCCTGCGGTTTACCGCCCCGGTTCTCTTCATCCTCGGCGTCTTGGAAGGCTCGACCGCGTCACGACGCTGGGATCATGGCACTCTCGCCACCGCCCTGTGCCTCTGCGTCTGCTCAGCCTTCCTCTTTGTGGAGGACCAGATACAGCGCGGCTATCGCTGTGATCGCACGGTTCTTGCGCATATCGCTGCTCACCCTGGTGCCTTCATTCTGCAAGTTGCTCGCGCCGTCGGTTTCGGCGAGCGAGTGGTGGTCCGTAGCCTTCGCCGCCCCACTGATGAAGGCTTCCTCGTTTTGGAATCGGACGGTGCGATGCCAGCTCTCCGGTCGCACCGACTGGCTTCGTAGACCCTCGGCCTCGGGTCGGGCAGAGGATTCCGTGCAGCATAGTCCTGTATATAGCCGATGAGCCGCGGTTAGCCAAACCGGGGATCATCCACACCCTGGATGTAGTTCGCACCGGCTGCTAGGCGGTGGACCGGAAGCGAACTGCGCCCTGCTGGCCCGCACTCGGCACCTACCGCCGCAATGAACGGCAAGATGGCGGCTGAATCGTCATACACCTTCCCGAGTGCGGGAACGGCTGGCGACTGTTGTCAGCCGAGCGGGTGGGGGGCCTGCTTCTCTTCTCCAGGCGGGTCCCTCGCTCACATCTCACAGAAAGCTCTCATGCCCACACAGTACGAACCCACTCTTGGCGCAGCGTTCCTGACCGTCAAGGATGCCGCTGCGTATCTTGGTCTGTCGCCGCACACGCTCTACGTCTGGCGGCATCGGCGGCAGGGCCCGCCGAGTTTTCGGATGGGGCCGCGCGGCCGTGTCGTGTACAGACGTGATTCCCTCGACGGCTGGATTCACGAACAGGAGCAAGCCGACTCCCGTTCCAATGAGGCTCTCAACCCGTTGAATACTTGAGTGCGGTATCGATTTGGTCGCCCCCCAGCCCCTGACGCACAACGTTGTAGGGGGCGTCTGCATTGTCGAAAGAGAGAGGTTCTCCTGGCCGGCTACATCGAAGACCGCTGGATCAAGAAGAAAAAGGACCCGATAACGGGTAGGAGAGAGAGGACCGCTCGGTACGGCAAAGGGAAGCGGTACAAGGTCGCCGGTATACCGGGGGTCAGGGATCGTTCTTTCGACACCTTTGAGGACGCTAAGGCGTGGTTTCGCCGGTCGGCTACGGACGAGGAGCGCGGGGAATTCGTGGACCCTCGCGACGGGTCCCTCACGCTGGCTGACTACATCGCGACGTACTGGGCCCCGGGCGGCGGGGGAGTTCCGAAGACTCGGGATGGCCAGGAGCGTCGTGCCCGGCTTCATATTGTCCCGCACCTGGGTGAACTGCCGCTCAGGGACATTACCGCGGCGGAACTACGCGCGTATATGGCGAAGTTGGTCGACACGGTCTCGTCGGTCGACTACCGGCGCGGCATCCTGTCCGAGCTGTCGAGCATTCTGGAGGCGGCCGTCGATGACAAGCGGCTGGCCAGGAACCCGATGCGCGCGAAGTCCGTACGGTGGCCCACAGCGTCCAAGGAGCGGCGGGACGCATGGCCGCTGGAGACAGCACTACGGGTTCGGGACGCGATCAGCCCGCGGCGCCGGATAACTGTCGTGGTCGGTCTGGGGTGTGGGCTCCGCCAAGGGGAAGCGTTTGGCTTGAGCCCCCGGGACATCGACTGGGCGAGGGGCGTGCTTCACGTTCGCCGGCAGGTGCAGACGATCAAGGGGAAGAAGTACTTCGCCTTGCCGAAGGGCGCGAAAACGCGCACGGTTGACATGCCCCCAGCGGTCGCCGAGGAGCTGAAGCGCCACGCCGAGGCGTTCCCGTCGTTGGAGGTGGAGCTTCCATGGGAGGCGCCGGGACCGGACCGGCCGACACGGAAGGTCTCGCTCCTTCTCACCACGCGCATGGGTAATGCCGTCTCCGTGAACACGTGGAACACCTATACGTGGAAGCCGGCGCTCGCCGCGGTGGGCATCATTCCGCCGCTCCCCGAGGGGGCGAAACCGTGGCAGTGGGCGGCGGCGCCGAAAGACGGGTTCCATGTGCTGCGGCACACCTATGCCTCGATCATGCTGGAGGCGGGTGAGTCGGTGGTGACGTTGGCACGGTGGCTCGGGCACTCTTCGCCGGCTGTCACGCTCGGTTACTATGCTCACTTCATGCCGGAGGCCGGAAGCAGGGGACGTGCCGCGATCGACGGGCTGCTCGGGGACGAGGGAGGGGGCGGTGTGCCGGCCGAAACTCCCCAGATTCTCCCCAGGGCTGATTCCGGCGATTCTTCAAGGCTCACACCTCCCGAAGCCCGTCGTTGATTATTAGGCTAAATACTCATGGAGCCTGGGAAAGTGCTAGAGAAATTCACCGCCACCCGCTATATCACGCCCTTGCGTGAGGGTGGCTCGCTGCCGGGGCTCGTCGAGGCCGACGACCTGGGTACGTACGTCATGAAATTCACCGGTGCCGGTCAGGGGCGCAAGACGCTCGTGGCCGAGGTGATCTGCGGGCAGCTCGGGCGCAGGCTGGGGCTGCGGGTGCCGGAGCTGGTGGGGTTGGAGCTGGATCCCGTCATCGGGCTGGGGGAGCCGGACGAGGAGGTGCAGGATCTGCTCAAGGCCAGCGGCGGGCTGAACCTCGGGATGGACTACCTGCCCGGGTCGCTCGGGTTCGACCCGCTGGCCTTCGAGGTCGGCGCGGCGGAGGCCGGGCGGGTGGTGTGGTTCGACGCGCTGATCAACAACGTCGACCGGTCCTGGCGCAACCCGAACCTCCTGGTCTGGCACGGTGAGCTCTGGCTCATCGACCACGGGGCCACCATGATCTGGCACCACAACTGGCCCGGCGCCCGGCAGTCGGCCGCCAAGCCGTACGACGCCTCCGACCACGTGCTCGCCCCCTTCGGCCCGGACATCGCCGCGGCCGCCGCGGAGCTGGCGCCCCTGGTGACCGAGGAACTGCTCACCGAGGTCGCCGCCGACGTGCCCGACGAGTGGCTCGTCGACGAGCCGGGTTTCGACAGCGCGGACGCGCTGCGCCGCGCGTATGTCGAGGTGCTGCTGGAGCGCGCCCGTACGGTCACCGAGGGGATCACGCTCGGCGCGCCCACGAAGGACAAGCCCTCGCAGGCCCCGGAGTGGCTGGCCGCCCGACTGCACCGGAAGGCCGTCAAGTGACCGCAGCGAACCATGGCCGCGATGTCTTCGAGTACGCCCTGCTGCGCGTCGTACCGAACGTCGAACGCGGCGAGATGATCAACGCCGGTGTGCTCGTCTACTGCCGCGCGAAGCGCGTCGTCATCGCCCGTACGCACCTGGACGAGGCGCGGCTGCTGGCGCTGGCCCCCGCCGTGGACGTCGAGGGCGTACGGGTGGCGCTCGGCGCGGTCGAGGGGGTCTGCCTCGGCGGCGAACGGGCCGGGCAGGCCGCGGGGGACGACGCGGGCCGGCGCTTCCGCTGGCTGATCGCGCCGCGCTCCACTGTCGTACAGCCCGGCCCCGTGCACACCGGGCTGACCACCGATCCGGAGGCGGAAGCGGAGCGCCTGCTCGACCTGCTGGTGAGGTGAGCGGGGGAGGCCGTTGACAGCCGGTGGCCCGGCTTCTAGCGTCAGCTCTGCTGAAGGTACTAAGCGGTTGCTCACCCATCGGCGGGCCGGGTGGTGCGCCGCTCCAGACGGACCGGGGCGGTGCGCCGCCTCCGAGGTGAGGAGATCCGGCATGTCCACCACTGAGCAGCGCGTAGCCGTCGTGACCGGCGCGGCCCGCGGCATCGGCGCGGCCACCGCCGTCCGGCTGGCCGCCGAGGGCCGCGCCGTCGCCGTGCTCGACCTCGACGAGGCCGGCTGCGCCGCCACCGTGGAGAAGATCACCGCCGCGGGCGGCACGGCCCTCGCCGTCGGCTGCGACGTCGCCGACCCGGCGCGGGTCGAGGCCGCCGTCGAGCGGGTCGTGGCCGGACTCGGCGCCCCGACCATCCTCGTCAACAACGCGGGCGTGCTCCGCGACAACCTCCTCTTCAAGATGAGCGAGTCCGACTGGGACACGGTCATGAACGTGCACCTGCGGGGCGCCTTCCTGATGTCGCGCGCCTGCCAGAAGCACATGGTGGACGCCGGCTTCGGCCGTATCGTCAACCTCTCCAGCTCCTCCGCCCTCGGCAACCGGGGCCAGGTCAACTACGCCGCCGCCAAGGCCGGGCTGCAAGGCTTCACCAAGACCCTCGCCAAGGAACTCGGCAAGTTCGGCATCACCGCCAACTCCGTTGCCCCCGGCTTCATCGTCACCGACATGACCGCCGCCACCGCCGAGCGCGTCGGCATGGGCTTCGAGGAGTTCCAGGCCGCCGCCGCCACCCAGATCCCCGTCCAGCGGGTGGGCGTGCCCGACGACATCGCCAACGCGATCGCGTTCTTCACGGGCGACGCGGCCGGATTCGTCTCGGGACAGGTCATGTACGTGGCCGGCGGCCCCCTCAACTGACCCGGGCCAACCGATCCCGGTCCACCGACCCCGCCCGGTCCACCGACCCCGCCCGGTCCACCGATCCAGGCCGACGAACGAGGAACGACACACCACATGAGCGCACAGAACCAGGAGCACACCGCGGACACCGGAGAGCACGGCTCCGGGCGGGTCGCCATCGTCACGGGCGCGAGCCGGGGCATCGGATACGGCGTCGCCGAGGCGCTCGTGGCGCGCGGCGTCCGCGTCGTCATCACCGGGCGCGGCGAGGAGGCCCTCAAGGAAGCCGTGCGGCGGCTCGGCGAGGACCGCGCGATCGGCGTGCCCGGCAAGGCCGCCGACGAGGCCCACCGGGCCGCCGTCGTCGAGCGCACCATGGAGACCTTCGGACGCGTCGACTACCTCGTCAACAACGCGGGCACCAACCCGATCTTCGGCCCCATCACGGAGCTGGACCTCGGCGTGGCCCGCAAGGTGTACGAGACCAATGTCCTCTCCGCCCTCGGCTTCGCCCAGTCGACGTGGCAGGCGTGGCAGAAGGAGCACGGGGGCGCGATCGTCAACATCGCCTCCGTCGCCGGCGTCTCCGCCTCCCCGTTCATCGCCGCGTACGGCATGAGCAAGGCCGCCATGGTGAACCTCACGCTCCAGCTCGCCCACGAGATGGCGCCGAAGGCACGGGTCAACTCGATCGCCCCGGCGATCGTCAAGACCAAGTTCGCGGCCGCCCTCTACGAGGACCGCGAGGAAGAGGCCGCCGCCCGCTACCCGATGGGGCGGCTCGGCATCCCCGCGGACATCGGCGGCGCGGTCGCGTTCCTGCTCTCCGACGCGGCGGCCTGGATCACCGGCCAGAACCTCGTCGTCGACGGCGGACTGTTCCTCAACGCCGGGGTATAGCCCCGCACAAGGGGACGGCGGGCCCCGGTCCGCCGCTCCCGGCCGCCCGTTGTCAGTGGTCGCCGGTAGGTTCTGTGGTCGACAGCGGATCACACACCGGAGGTTGTTGAACGTGACCGACATGCTGCCCGAGTCCTGGACGGGCGTCCTCGGCGACGAGCTGGAGAAGCCCTACTTCAAGGAGCTGATGGGCTTCGTCGAGGAGGAGCGGGCCAAGGGCCCGGTCCACCCGCCGCGCGAGGAGGTCTTCGCGGCCCTCGACGCGACGCCGTACGACCAGGTGAAGGTGTTGATCCTCGGGCAGGACCCGTACCACGGCGCGGGCCAGGGGCACGGCCTGTGCTTCTCCGTGCGGCCGGGCGTCAAGACCCCGCCGTCGCTGCGGAACATCTACAAGGAGATGCACGCCGAGCTGGGCCACCCCATCCCCGACAACGGCTATCTCATGCCGTGGGCGAAGCAGGGCGTCCTGCTGCTCAACGCGGTGCTGACGGTGCGCGGCGGCGAGGCCAACTCCCACAAGGGCAAGGGCTGGGAGAAGTTCACCGACGCCGTGATCCGCGCGGTGGCCGACCGCCCCGACCCGGCCGTCTTCGTCCTGTGGGGCAATTACGCGCAGAAGAAGCTGCCGCTCATCGACACCGAGCGGCACGCCGTCGTCAAGGGCGCGCACCCCTCCCCGCTGTCCGCCAAGAAGTTCTTCGGCTCCCGGCCCTTCACGCAGATCAACGCGGCGGTCGGGGCCCAGGGCCACCAGCCCATAGACTGGCGGATCCCGGACCTCGCCGCCTGACCCGACCCCGCTCGGCCGTCCGCCCCAGCCCCGCTCGGCCGTCCGGCCCGGCCAGGGCGCGGGGCCCGGCTCAGCCGAGGTCGTAGTCGAGGGTGTAGGCGATCTCCTGCTCGCCGCGCCGGGCGGTGAACGCTCCCTGGCCGGTCAGGCCGGTCAGCTCGCCGCCGGACGCCCCGGCCAGCACCTCGAAGGCGCAGTGCACGGTGCCCTCCTCGTCGAAGTGGCCGCGCTGGGTGAGCACGAAGCTGCCCTTGCGGCCGTCGAGGGCGCCGTCGATCTGCTCGTAACCGGCGAACACCCCCGTCGTCCCGCCGGTGTAGACGATCGTGTACTCGCACGAGGTGCCGGCCGCCTCGATCGCGCCCGTGAAGCGGTTGGTCACTCGCGCGTGGGCGAGCCGGGCCGCGCCCTCGACCTCGCCGGCCGGGTGCTCGTCCCAGCCGGCGTAGGTGAAGGCGCCGGTGGCGTGCGTGGTCATGGTGGTTCCTTTCCCGCTGCCGTACGGGCTGTCCGTACGGCGACGGGCCCAGCGTGTCCGCCGTACCTGACACCTTCTGTCAGGTATGGCGGACGGCGGCGGACAATGGTGGCCATGCGCGCGGACCGACTGCTCTCCCTGCTCCTGCTGCTCCAGAACCGCGGCCGGATGACCGCGCCCGAGCTCGCCGCGGAGCTCGACGTCTCGGTCCGCACGGTCTACCGCGACGTCGAGGCGCTCAGTACGTCCGGCGTGCCCGTCTACGCGGACCGGGGGCCGGCCGGCGGCTACCGGCTGCTGGACGGCTACCGCACCCGGCTGACCGGGCTCACCGGCGACGAGGCCGACTCGCTGTTCCTCGCCGGGACGCCGGGCGCGGCCGCCGAGCTGGGCCTCGGCGCGAACCTCGCCACCGCGCAGCTCAAGCTGCGCGCCGCCCTGCCGCACGGGCTCGGCGAGCGCTCCCGCCGCATCCAGGAGCGCTTCCATCTCGACGCCCCCGCCTGGTTCCGCGACGCCGATCCCGTGCCGCACCTCGTCACGGTCGCCGAGGCGGTCTGGCAGCAGCGCGCGCTGCGCGTCCACTACCGGCGCTGGAACGGCGAGGTGCACCGCGAACTCCAGCCCCTGGGCCTCGTCCTCAAGGGCGGCATCTGGTACCTGGCGGCGCGGGCGGAGGGCGGCGGCGTCCGTACGTACCGGGTCTCCCGAGTCCTCGCCGCCGACGTCCTCGACGAGCCCTTCGAGCGCCCCGCCGATTTCGATCTGGCCGACTACTGGCAGCGGTCCTCGCGGCGGCTGGAGGACGCGCGCTTCCAGGGCGAGGCGCTGCTGCGGCTCTCCCCGCGGGGGCTGCGGCTGCTGCCCGCGCAGTTCGGCGCGGTGGGCGGGGCGGCCGCCGACGCGGCGGGGGAGCCGGACGGCGACGGCTGGGTGCGGGTGACGCTGCCGGTCGAGTCCCTGCCGGTCGCGGTCCACGACGTACTGCGGCTCGGCGTGGAGGCCGAGGTGCTCGGCCCGCCGGAGCTGCGCGCCGCGCTCACCGAGGCGGTGCGGGAACTGGCGCGCCGGTACGGGGAGCAGGCGTGAGACCGGGCGCCGCCCGCGTGACGTTCACACCGCCCGTACGCCCGTACGTACGCGAGCCCGTGCCCGTACGCCCGTACGCCCGTACGCCCGTACAACCTTGCCCAAGCCCCCGTCACCAGGCAGGCGTCAAGAGGCGGGCGCCCCGCCCGGCAAGGCGTCCACGGCAGCCGTCAAAGCCTTGATCACCCGCTCGGTGTCGTCCGCGGTCGTGCGCCAGTTGCTGAAGGCCGCGCGCAGCGCCGGCCGCCCGGCGTACACCGTGGGCGTCAGGAAGGCCGTATCCGACATCTCCCGGGCGAGCGCGGCGAGGCGGTCGGCGGTCGGGTTCTCGGCGAGGGTGAAGCAGACGACGTTGAGCCGGACCGGCGCGAGGAGGCGCAGGCCGGGGTGGGCGGCGACGGCCTCGCCCATCGTGTGCGCGCAGGCCGCGCACCGTTCGACGATCTCGCGGTAGCCGTCCCGGCCGTACGCGCGCAGGGTGAGCCAGGCGGTGAGCGCCCGCAGCCGGCGGGAGTTCTCCGGGGTGAGGTGGACGGCCTCGGGGGTGTCGCCCAGCGGACCGAGGTAGGCCGCGGCGTTCTGGAAGACGCGGGCCTGAAGGTCGCGGCGGCGGGTGAACTGCACCGCGCTGTCGTAGGGCACGTTCAGCCACTTGTGCAGGTCCACGCAGAGGGAGTCGGCCGCGTCGACGCCGTCGACCAGGTGCGCGTGGGCGGGGGAGAGGGCGGCGAACGCGCCGAAGGCGGCGTCCACATGCAGCCAGAAGCCGTACTTCTCGCGCAGCGCGACGAGGGCGCGCACGTCGTCGAAGTCGACGGTGTTGACCGTGCCCGCGTTGGCGACGACGACGCAGGGGCCGGCGCCCTCGCGCAGGGCCCGTTCCAGGGCGGCGGGGTCGACAGCCTCCCGGCCGGGGAGGGTGGCCACCGGCACCAGGGCGGAGCGGCCGAGGCCCAGCATCGACAGGGTCTTGGCGACGCTGGAGTGCGGGCTGCCCGACAGGACCCGCACCGGGCCCAGGGCCGCGGCCCCGTCCTCGGCGGGCGAGACGCCGAGCCGTTCGCCGAGCCACTCGCGGGCGATGGCCAGGCCCACGGTGTTGGACATCGTGGCACCGCTGACGAAGTTCCCCTCATGGCCGTCCGACAGGCCGAAGAGTTCGCGGAGCCAGCCGACCGTCTCCCGTTCCAGGAGCTGCCCGGCGGGGTCCAGCGACGACATCGGGTTCTGGTCGACGGTCGAGGTCAGCCAGTCGCCGGCGAGGGCCGCCGGGGTCACCCCGCCCGTGACGAAGCCGAGGTAGCGCGGGCCCGCCCCGGCCGAGAGGCCCGGCTCCCAGCGCTCCGCGAACCCCCGCAGCGCCGCGCTCAGCCCGTCCCCGCGTGCGGGCAGAGGGACGGCGGCGGGGGTCCGGGCGAGTGGGACGACCGGTCGCTCGTCCAGCCCTTCGAGGAAGGCCACGGCGTGCCGGCGCGCGTCCTCCAACAGGTCCGGCAGCCGTTCGAGGTCTGCGGCGAGGAGAGGGTGCACTACGGGCTCCGGTCGTCGGTGTTCGTCGGATGTTCGTCGGATGTTCGTCGGTGTCTGTCGGTTCGCGCGTCCGTCCGTCGGTTCGCGCGTCCGACGCTAGCCCGGCGACCGCCCGCGGGGCCCGGTCCAATCGCCGACGACTGGACTGGTCGAACCGGAGGAAGTGGACCCGATACGCGCGGTTCAGTCGCCGGTGGCGCCGTCGATGGCCTGGCGGATGAGATCCGCGTGGCCGTTGTGGCGCGCGTACTCCTCGATCATGTGGGTCATGATCCAGCGGAGGTTGAAGTCCTCGCCGCTGCGGTGGGCGCCGAGATTGGGGTCGTCCAGCGACCGGGACGCCGCCGCCTCGCGGGCCCGCTCGATCTCATGCTGCCAGGTGGCGTAGGCGGCCTCGAACGTGTCCTGCTCGGTGACGCGGAAATCCCCGTCCAGATCGTCGTCGCTGTAGTGGATCGGAGGGGCGTCCTCCCCGGCGAGCACCCGCCGGAACCAGCCGCGCTCCACGTCCGCCATGTGCCGTACGAGCCCCATCAGCGTGAGGTCCGACGGCGGCACGGACGCCTCGCGCAGTTGCGCGTCGTCGAGCCCGGCGCACTTGGCGGCCAGGACGGCCCGGTGCTGTTCGAGCCAGCCCTCCAGCATGGCGCGCTCGCCGCCGGTCGTCGGCGGGGAAGGGATCTTCGCGGGGATCTCGGGAATCGTCATGCGCCCCATCCTGACCGTTCGAACGGCGCCGGGGCCAGGGAAATATCTCAGGGGGCGGGGCCCCTGGGCGCCGCGGCATTATCCGGCCCCCGGACCCGCCGCGGACCCGCCGCGGCGTACTGGACCGGCGGTCGCCGGGACGCCCGTATGCTGCCGGGGCAAAGATCGCACAGCACGCGCACCAGGGAGCACTCGTGAAGGTCGGCTGCATCGGGCTCGGAGACATCGCGCGGAAGGGCTACCTGCCGGTGCTCACCGCCCAGCCGGGGGTGGAACCGCACCTGCACACCCGCACCCCCGCCACCCTCCACCGCGTCGCCGACGCCTACCGCGTGCCCGCCGCCCACCGCCACACCGACCTCGACTCGCTGCTCGCCGCGGGCCTCGACGCGGCCTTCGTGCACGCCCCCACCACCGCCCACCCGGAGATCGTCGGCCGTCTCCTGGAGGCCGGGGTGCCGACCTACGTCGACAAGCCCCTCGCCTACGACCTGGCCACCAGCGAGCGGCTCGTCCGCCTCGCCCACCGCCGCCAAGTCGGGCTCACCGTCGGCTTCAACCGCCGCTACGCGCCCGGCTACGCCCAGTGCGCCGAGCACCCGCGCGAACTGATCCTGCTGCAGAAGAACCGCGTCGGCCTCGCCGAGGCGCCGCGCACCCTCGTCTTCGACGACTTCATCCACGTCATCGACACCCTCCGCTTCCTCGTCCCCGGCACCGTCGAGCACGTCGACGTACGGGCCCGGATCCGCGACGGCCTCATGCACCACGTCGTGCTCCAGCTCTCCGGCGACGGCTTCACCGCCATCGGCACCATGAACCGGCTCAGCGGCTCCACGGAGGAGATCCTCGACGTCTCCGGGCAGGACGCCAAGCGCCAGGTGCTCAACCTCGCCGAGGTCGTCGACCACGCCGGGACGCTCGGCGTGCGCCGCCGCGGCGACTGGGTGCCGGTCGCCCGGCAGCGCGGCATCGAGCAGATCACCCTGGCCTTCCTCGACGCCGTACGGGCCGGGGAGCCCTGGGACGCCGAGGACGCCCTGCGCACGCACGAGATGTGCGAGCGCGTCGTCAACCTCGCCCTCGACCAGGCCTCCTGACGGCCCGTACGCCCACGGCCGCGCCGGACACCGCGAGCGCGGCCAGCGCCCCGTACACCGTCCAGTCGCCGAACCGCACGTACAGGGTCGTGCCGCGCGCCAGCGGTACGTCGTAGACCGCCGCCGTGCTGCGCGACGTCGACAGCCGGGCGCCGACCGGCTCGCCGCGCGGCCCGGCCACCGCGCTCATCCCCGTCAGCGTGGCGTGCACCATCGGCCGCCCGGTCTCGGCGGCCCGCAGCGCGGCCAGCGAGGCGTGCTGCTCGGGCGCCCAACTGTGCTGGAAGGTCGAGGTCGACGACTGCGCGACGAGTATCCGCGCCCCCTCGCGCACCAGATGCCGGCTCATGTCGGGGAACGCCGACTCGAAGCAGACCAACGGGCCCGCGGGCAGCCCGTCCGCGCTGCCGATCCGCATCACCACCGGGCGCTCGCCCCGCCGCCGGTCCTCGCCCGCCGCCCTGCCCACGGAGGTGGCCCAGCCCAGCACCGACCGCGCCGGGACGTACTCGCCGAACGGCACCAGCCGCATCTTGTCGTAGCGGTCGCCGGTCGGCCCGTCCGGCCCGACCAGCACCGAACTCTTGAAGATCCCCGGCTGGTCCGCGCGCCGCGCGTCGACGTTGACCAGCAGCTCCGCGCCCACCGTCCGGGACAGCGCGGCGAGGCGCGCCCGCAGGTCCGGCCGGGTTCCCAGGTCCTGGCCCACGCTGCTCTCGCCCCACACCACCAGTTCCACGCCGCGCCCCGCGAGCCGCCGGGTCAGCGCTTCCTCGCGGTCGAAGCGGCGCCGCCCGTCCGTACCGCCGTCGATCACCCCGGGCTGTACGACCGCGATACGGACCGTGCCCGCGGGCGTCGGCGGCGGCGCCCACGCCCACGCGCAGCCGCCCGCCGCCGCGCACACCAGCAGCCCGGCGAGCGCGGCCGTACGGGCCCGGGCGAGCGCGATGACCGCGGCGAGGGCCGTGTTCACCGCCACGAGGAGGAAGCCGACCAGCCACACCCCGCCGACGGACGCGAGCCGCAGCGCGGGCGCGACCTGCCACTGGCTGGCGCCCAGCAGCCCCCACGGGCCGCCCAAGTACTGCCAGGAGCGGACCAGCTCGACCATCAGCCACCCGGACGGCACGAGGACCAGTGCCGCCGCCACCGTGCCCGTACCGGGCGCGCCGCCCAGCAGCCGGCGCACCAGCCAGCCCCACGGCGCCCACAACACCCCGAGCAGGGCGGCCAGCACGAGGATGAAGACGTGCAGGCTCGGCAACAGCCAGTGGTGCACGGCCAGCAGGAACCCGGCGCCGCCGAGCCAGCCGTCCAGCGCCGCGCGACGGCCCGTGCCGGCCGACCGGATCAGCAGCAGCCACGGGACGAGGGCGATGTAGGCGAGCCACCACAGGGAGGGGGCCGGGAACGCCAGGGCGGGCAGCGCGCCCGCGAGGAGCGCGGCGGCGCCCCGCCACCACGGCGACGCGAGCCGCTGCCGTCCGTCGACCGTCCCCGCCATGCATGCCTCCCTCGCGCCGGCCGATCACCAGTGTGCGGGAGGAAGACGATCAGGCACAGGGCGCGGTGGGCGCGACACGCGGCGGCGCTTCGCGGTCGCATACGATGGCCGCCATGATCGAGAACGCCCCCGCCCATGAGCCCGCGCCGAGCCCGGCGGCGGCCGAGGCGCCGGCGAGCAACGGCGCGGGGACCGAGGAGTACAAGGAGCGCGGGGTCGCGCTGCGGGTCTTCGTCTATGTGGTGGCGGGCCACTTCTTCGCCGCGTTCATCTGGCTGCTCTTCTATCTGGGGGCGCACGCCGAGTAGGAGCGCCGTATGCCACGGAGCGCACGCCGCGAACAATGGCTCCCGTCATATGCATATCCACCCGTTCCGTGAGCGGTATCCGGCCATTCCCCCTCTGGCCAGATTGAAGCTCGCCGGACGGAAAAAACCCCGACAACGATGCGCAATATTCAGCGATTTTGGTCTTGAAGAAAACCAAATAAGCCACATCGTGGGCCAAAGTGATCTGAACCGAGCCGCATTCGCCATGCTGGAAAGGTGTGCGCTGGCGCACGGCGCGGGTTATCCGCGAGACGGCTTGGGCAGGTACCGCGCAAAAGTGGACAGGAACGTTGGCCAAAGGTCACGGGGGAGACGGCGCGACGGACATACGTGACCGGATCTGTTTCCGGCTACGGAACGAGTCCGTCCGCGCCCTGCCTCGCGCCGACCCGCCCGGGCCCTGTCCACCGGGAGCCGACGTCTCGGAGGGGACTCCATGGACAACAGCATTGTGGCCGAGGCTACCGCTGATCGTGGCACGGTGATCGGCGAGGCAAAGGTGCCCTCGTACTATTCGAGGAAGACCACTGACATCCTGCACAAGTACGGTCCCGGCCCCCGCGTGCACTTCCACATGGGGCTCTTCGACGCCGGCGCCGCCCCGAACACCACGGTGGCCCAGCGCGTCCTCAAGGACCGCCTCCTCGTCTCCCAGGAAACCGCCATCCAGCACGCCGACCGCGCCTGGAACGTGGCCGCCGACCGGCCGGCCGCCCTCCTCGACATCGGCTGCGGACTCGGCGGCGGCTCCCTCTACTGGGCACAGGAGCACGGCTGCGCCGTCACCGCGATGACCGTGGCCGCCCAGCACGTACCGCTGGTGGCGGAGTTCGCCGAGCTGGCCGGGGTGGGCGAGCTGGTCACCCCGGTCCTCGCCGACATCCACGACCTCCGGGAGGAACGGGCGTACGGCGCGGCCGTCGCCTTCGAGAGCTCCGGCTACATGGACCGCGAGCGGCTCTTCGGCGTCGTGGCCAAGGCGCTGGAGCCCGGCGGCTGGTTCGGCATCCAGGAGCACTTCCTCTGCCGCCCGGAGTGGACCCGGTTCATCGACGGCTACTACAAGACCCGGCTGGGCACCCTGGCCGAGTACATAGCCGCCGCGAACGCCGCGGGGTTCGAACTGGAACAGGACGAGGACATCACCGACCGGGCGGCCGAGTTCTGGGTGCAGTCCATGGCCTGGACCACGGCCGAACTGGACATGGCCAAACGTTCGGGCAGGCCCTCGCCGATCGCGGTCGAACGGCTCACGGAATCGGCCCTCACCCACGGCAAGCTCTTCCGCATCTGGCGCGACCACGCGGTCGAGACCCGGCAGCTCCTCTTCCGCCTCCAGGACCGCTGACCCACCGCACCGCCGTCTCCGGAGGGAGGCCACAGCCCTCCGGAGGAACGCGGAAACCCCGCTGAGAACGGACGAGGACCCCTGACGCCGCAGGCGCGCCCCGCCGCCCAGTCCCCCCGCCCCTCGCGAGCGCTTGCCCGCAGGACCCCTCGCCGTACGCATTGCCGAACACCGACGAAGACCCGCCCAGCACCGCCGAACACCGACGAAGACCCGCCCAGCACCGCCGAACCCAGGAGCCGAGATGCCCGTCAGCGCGCCGCTCACCGGCCGGCGACTGCCGCCGTTCTACTGCCCGATCGAATCCCTCGTCCATCCGCGGGCCGACCGGATCGAACGGCGCGCCATCGCCTGGCTCGACGCCAGCGGCATCTTCGCCAACGATGTCGACCGGGCCTGGAACATCGCCTCCCACGCCACGGAATTCAGTTGCCGGGTCGCCCCGCACGGCGAGGAGGAACCCCTCTTCCTCTTCGCCATCTGGAACCACTGGATGTTCGCCCTCGACGACGTCCGGCTCGACACCGGATCACCGGCCGCCCGCCACCTCGACATCGTCGACCTCGGCTTCCGCATGACCCGCTGCGTCGAGGCGCCCCGCTCCGGCATGCTCGGCACGGGCCCCGTCGCCGCCGCCCTCGACGACCTCGTCGCCCGCACCCGGGCGCTGACCACCCCCGTACAGTTCCAGCGGCTCGCCGAGGGCGTCCGGGACTTCCTGCTGGGCGTCGCCTGGCAGAACGGCAACAGCGCCCGCGGCATCATGCCGACCCTGGCCGACTACCTGCCGGGCCGGATCTCGGACGTCGGCGGCCGGTTCGACGCGGCCTTCATCGAGATAGCCAACGACATCGAGGTGCCCGCCGAACAGCTCTGCTCCGACGCCGTACGGGCCATGACCGAGGCCACGGGGCTGATCGTGGCCTGCGACAACGACCTGCTCTCCTACGCCAAGGAGGAGAGCAGGCGCGCGAGCGGCCAACAGCCCGCCCAGAACGTCGTCAACGTCCTCATGCACCACAACCGGTGCACCCTCGACCAGGCGGTCGCCGACGCCCAGGCCGTCCGTGACCGCACCATGACCCTCTTCCTGACCCTGCGCGACCAGCTTCTCGACGGCGCGGGCCCGGCCCTGCGCCGCTACCTCGAAGGGCTGGGCCACTTCATCGCCGGGAACATCCGGTGGTCCGACACCGCCCCGCGCTACGCCAGCCCCCGCAATCGCCACGAACTCCCCGTACCCGGCGCGAGACTGGGCGTCACCTGGCGGGACGGCCCCACCGACCCGAGCACCGAGCCGCTGCCCCTACCGACCCTGGCCTGGTGGTGGGACCAACTGCGCGTACCGCGTCAGAGCCCGCGCCACCACCGGACCAGCGACCGCCACCAGGACTTGACCAGCAGTGCCGCGCCGGCCGGCGGCCCGGGGTCCGCCGCGGCCGGCTGACGGGGCGCCGCGGCCGACTGGCGGGGCGCCCCGTCCTGTTCCGCGAACGGCGCCTCCGGCTCGGCGCCCCTTCCGGTCCCGGCGGGCTGCTTCGGCTGCCGGGAGAACCGCACCGGCAGGCCGTCGAGATGGCGGACCATCAGGGACGAGGTCCACGTCAGCTCCGCCTCCTCGCAGGTGATGTCGAGATCGGGCAGCCGGGTCAGCAGCGTCTCGATGCCCGTCTCCGCGATGGCCCGGCCGATGTCCTGGCCGGGGCACTCGTGGGTGCCGCCGCTGAACGCCAGATGGGACCGGTTGCCGTGGATCGGCGCCATCGGGTCGGGGCGGATCACGGCGTCCGTGTTCGCCGCCGCGAGCCCGATCACCAGGGCGTCGCCCGCCTTGATCTGCTGGCCCGCCAGCTCGGTGTCCTGCGCCGCCCAGCGGCCGAGGATCGTCATGAACGGCGGCTCGTCCCAGAGCACTTGCTCCACCGCGTCCGGCCACGTCAGATGGCCGCCCGCCAGGTGGGCGTGGAAGCGCGGATCGGTGAGCACCGTCTTCAGCGTGTTCGCGATCAGGTTCGCGGTGCTCTCGAACGCCATGATGAGCACGAGCCGCAGATGGTGCTCGACCTCCTGGTCGGAGAGGCCCGAGGGGTGCTCGATCAGCCAGCTCGTGAGGTCCATGCCGGGCGTGACGTGCTTGCGCGCCACCAGCCTGCTCAGCGTCTCCTCGAGGTACGCGTTGCTGGCGACCGACGTCTTCGTGCCCTTGACCATGTCGCGCGCGGCCTCCACCAGCCGCGGACCGTACTCGCCCGGCATGCCGAGCAGCGTCGTCATCACCAGCATCGGCAGCGGCTCCGCGAAGTGGTGCACCAGGTCGCCGGTGCCCTTGGTGCAGAACGCGTCGATCAGATCATGGGCGGCCCGCGTGATGTGGCGCCGAAGGCTCCGGCGGTCGAAGCGGTCCAGGCTGTCGTTGACCGCCCCGCGCCAGCGCTCGTGCACCTGTCCGTCGGCGAAGACGCAGATGGGCTGCCAGGCGGAGACCGGCGCCAGCGGATGGTCCGCGGTGAGCCGGCCCTCGCGCGCCGCGCTCCAGTGCCGCGAGTCGCGGGAGAACCGGGTGGGGGTGCGCACCACTTCCAGATTCTCGCGGTAGCCGAGCACCAGCCAGGCCGGGAGGTCGCCCTCCAGCAGGACGGGCGCGACGGCGCCGTGCCGCTCGCGCAGCCGCTCGTACAGCTCCAGGGGGTCGGTGTCGCCCTCCGGCCCGTACAGCCGGGTGATCCCGTCGGGGGGGCCGCCGTGCGCCGGGCACTGCGGCGGCGGCGCGAGGGGGGGCTGGGCGCGGGCGTGTTCGTCGGGGAAGGTCACTGTCGCTCCGGGGGTGCGGTCGTCAGGGAGTGGAGGTATCGCATGAGCGCCATCAGGGTGTCGCGGCACGAGCCGCGGTCGCGGGCGTCGCACTCGACCATGGGCACCTCGTCCGGCAGGTCCATGGCGGACCGCAGATCGCGCATCGGATAGGAGGGCGCTCCGGGAAAGGTGTTGATGGCGACCACGAAGGGCACGCTGCGCTCCTCGAGGTGGCCGACCACCTCGTAACTGACCTCCAGCCGACGCGTGTCGACCAGTACCACGGCGCCCAGCGCGCCCTCGAACAGCCCGTTCCACAGAAACCAGAAGCGCTGCTGGCCCGGGGTGCCGAACAGGTAGAGCACCAGCCGCTCGTTGATGCTGATCCGGCCGAAGTCCATCGCCACGGTGGTCTCGGTCTTCTCCTCGACCCCGGCGAGATCGTCCACCCCCACCCCGGCCTGCGTCATCGTCTCCTCGGTGGTCAGCGGGCGGATCTCGCTCACCGAACCGACCAGGGTCGTCTTTCCGACGCCGAACCCGCCGACGATCACCACCTTCACCGCCGTGGCGGCGGAGGCGGGGAGATAGTCCTCGCTCCTGGGGCCGGCGTACGCGTCAGAGATTCTGTAGTCCATGCATCACCGCCTCAAGAAGCTGGATATCGGGGAGCGCGGCGGCCGGTACCGGAGGCCGCGCCTCTACGTGCTCCTGGGCCACCAGGTCGTTCAGCAGCACGAGCAGGGCGCTGACGGGCAGGGAGAGATACGCGGAGATCTCGGCCACCGACAAGGGGTAGTCGCACATCCGCAGGACCGCGGCCTGCTCGGGCTGTAACCCCGAGTCCGGCACGGAGCGGGTGACGATCAGCGTCACCAGGTCGAGGGGGCCCTTGTACCGCGCCGGGCCGCCGTCCTCGGAGAGGGCGAACAGCCGTTCAGGGCTGCCCGGTTCCCAGCATTGTCCCGCCTCGCTCATGTCACCGGTCCACTGACCCGCGGCGGGCTCGTGAGGTGCTCTCCGATACGGGCCACCAGGTCGCGCATCTGCGCCCCCATCAGCCCCGTGTCCACGTCGTCGTCGGCCAGCACCGCGAGGTACGCGCCCGGGCCGGCCGCCATCATGTAGAAGAAGCCGCCGCTGACCTCGATCACGACCAGTCTCATCTGGCCGTCGCCGTGCGGGAACTCGGAGGCGACGGCCGTCGACAGGCTCTGCAGGCCCGCGCAGGCGGCGGCGAGCCGGTCGGCGGCGTCGGTGTCCGGGCCGTGCTGGGCCATGCGCAGGCCGTCGGAGGACAGCACGATCACGTGGCGGGTCTGGGGCACGCCTGCCGCCAGGTCCTGGAGCATCCAGTCCATGTTGAACCGCTGCATCACTTGGCTACTCTTCCTTGTCTGACATTGCGTCGCTGTTCGGCCGGCCCGAATCGGCCTCGGGCGCGGGTCCGTTGAAGCCGCTCATGAAGGAGTCGATCCACAGCCCCGGCTCCCGGGGCGGCAGGCTCTCGGCGGAATCGCGCGGCGGGTTCTCGGATGCGCGGGTCGCGCGGATGCGCGGGGTGTTGGGCATGTGGCGCCGCCGCTGCGGGAGTCCTTCTCCGTGGTACTCGGCGATCGGCGGGTCTTCCATGGGCGGCGGCACCTTGGGAGGCGCCGAGCCCGGACGCCTCTTGATCTTGGGGGGCGGGAAGACGGCGGCGCTGGCCACCTCGCCGCCGGGCGCGTGGGTCGGCCGGATGATCTCCTGCGGGGCGACCAGCACGGCCCGGACACCGCCGTAGGAGGAGGGGCGCAGGGAGATCAGGAAGTCGTGCGTCTTGGAGAGCCGGCTGACCACGGCCAGGCCGAGCCGCGGCGCCTCGCCGAGGTCGTCCAGGTCCAGCCCGCCGTGCATGGAGTTCAGCACCGCCTCGGCCCGCCGCCGGGTCTCTTCGGTGAGGCCCACGCCGGAGTCCTCGACCTCGATGGCCACGCCGGACTGGACCTGGGTCGCGGTGAGATGGACCCGGGTCTCCGGCGGGGAGTAGCGGGTGGCGTTGTCGAGCAGCTCGGCGACGGCGTGGATGAGCGGCTCCACCAGGGGCCCCTCGATCGCGACATCGGCCACCGAGTGCAGCTTGACCCGGCGGTAGTGGAGGATGCGCGACATCGCCCCGCGCAACACGTTGTACAGCGGGATCTGGCGATTCCACTGGCGCCCGGGCCGCGACCCGCCGAGTACGGCGACACTGTCGGCCAGCCGCCCGATCAGCGCGTTGCCGTGGTCGAGGTGGAGCAGGTCCGCGAAGAACTCCCGCTGGTTGCCGTGCCGGTGCTCCATCTCCCGGATGTCCGTCGCCTGCTGGTTGACGATGGCCTGCACGCGGCGGGCGATGTTCACGAAGGCGCGCTGCGCGGTTTCGCGCATGTCCTCCTCGATGTGGACGGCGGTCACGACGGCGCGCAGCAGCTTGCGGTGCGCCGTCGCGTACTCCGGTTCGAACTCGACGGCCGGCGTGACCTGGATGATCACGTCCTCCAGCGGAATGCTGCGCCGCAGCAGGGTGACCGCCCGCGGCAGCATCTCCTGCGTCAGCCGGTGGATCTCGGCCACGTGCTGGTCGAGCCGGTCCTGGAGGACGGCCTCCCGTTCGGCGGACCGCCTGCGGAGCGCGTCGATGAGCCGCCCGCGACGGACCGCCTCGGCGGCGGCCAGTGCGACGGCGAGGGCGGCCACCGTGCCGCACCAGGCCACCGGCGGGCGCGCCTCGGGCGTGACCGACGCCACCGCGACCACCGCGCAGACCGCGACCACGGCGGGCGGCAGCAGCCATATGAGAGCGGAGGTGGGCCGCCTGGCGTGAGATGACGAGCCAATACCAACCATCGAGATCCTTGAACTCTTGGAAAGGGAGGTGGGGAGAGGGGGGAGGGGACGGAAAACGGGGTATGGATGGGTGGGGAGCCGCGTCTGCGAATGGCGCCGGCCCGTTCTACCTCGAAGAACAGTGGCAGCGCAGCAGTTGGCAGCGGTGCGCTGGGGTCACTGCGACCCACTTCGCGCCATGGAGCGTAGCCTGCCACGCCGGTGCGCGGGACGAAGATGTCATATTCGGAGTGACGCACTGATGAGTGAATTCGCGGGGGTTCATAATGCCCCCCCCGCTTTCGCGTGCGAATTCTTTTGCGAATTCACGGCACGGGTGTTCGTTCGACGGTCGGCGTCACCCGTGCCGGTGCTCCTGCCCGGAACCCCGCCCGCGTGACACCCGGCGCGACTAGGATCGCCGCACCAGGTACCGGCAGAGACCGTCGGGAGACACCGCCATGACGGGGCACCAGCACGAACAGCGGCACGCCGCCGCACTGTTCGAGCGCGAGAGGGAGATCGCCGCTGCCGAGCGGGCGGTGGACAGCTTCTGCGGACACGCCGCCGCAGGGGACGCGCCCCTCGGCGGACTGCTGCTCTACAGCGGCGAAGCCGGGCTGGGCAAGACGGCGCTGCTGACCGAGGTGCGGCGCATCGCCATGGAGCGCGGCCACTGCACCGTACTCTCCGCCCGCGGCAGCGAATCCGTACGGTCCGTGCCCTTCCACGTCGTACGGCAACTGCTCCAGCCCGCCATCGCGCCGATGTCGGCCGCCGCGCGCAAGGACCTCTTCGGAGCCTGGTACGACATCGCCGGACCGGCGCTGGGAGTCGCGCCGCCCGGCGAGGGGCAGCCCGACCCGCAGGGCGTGCGCGACGGCATCGACTGGGTCATCACCCGGCTCGCCAGGAACACCGCCCCACTGGTCCTCGTCATCGACGACGCGCACTGGGCCGACGGCGAATCCCTGGCCTGGCTCACCTCGTTCGCCGTGCGGCTGCCCGAACTCCCGCTCCTCGTCGTCGTCTCCTACCGCCCCGACGAACTGCCCGAGCACGACCCCGCCTTCGCCGACCTCGTCGGCGGACGCGACGCCCGCCCCGTCGTGCTCCGCGAACTCACCCCGGCCGCCGTCGCCGACCTCGTGCGCGCCACCCTCGGCGACGGCGCCGACGCCCCCTTCTGCCGCGAGGTCTGGGCCGTCACCGGCGGCAATCCGTACGAGACCGTCGAGCTGATCGCCAAGGCCCGGGACCGCGCCATCGAGCCGGTCGAGGAGCGCGCGGCCCTCCTGTACGAACTCGGCTGCTCCACCCTGCTCACCTCGCCGCACACCACCATCGGCCACCTCCGCGAGGCGCTCGCCCTGCCGGACCTGCCCGAGGAGCTGCGCGTCGACGCCGCCTACCGGCTCTCCCAGGCGTACGGGCACAACAGCCAGCTCCCCGAAGCGGCCGAAGTCGTGGCCGTCCAGGCCGCCCGCACGCCCAACGGTCCCGGACTGATGCGGCTCCAGGTCGCGCACTGCCTCTGGAAGAGCATGCGGGCCGACGACGCGGACAGCTTCGGGCGGACGCAGCGGATCGCGGACGTGGCCGACCGGCTCGACGGCGGCTGCGACGCCGAGCGGGCCCTGCTCGCACTGCGCGCCTTCGAGGGCATGCTCCGCGGCGAGGACGCGCTGCGCGTCACGGAGGTCAACGACCGCGCCCTCGTGGACGGCCGGCTCGCCCCGGGCATGGGCTGGACCAATACCGAGTGGGGCTTCGAGATCCCCAGCATCATCTGCCTGACCTTCGCCTACACCGACCGGCTCGACCACGCCGAGGAGCTGTCCAGCGAGGCCGTCCGTGCCTTCGAGATCTCCGGCTGGAGCGGCGCCCATCTCGCCTTCGCCCACGACCTGGCGGGTCTCGTCCGCCGCCGGCGAGGCAGCCTCGCAGAAGCTGAGACGTTTCTCCGCGAGGGCCTGCGGCTCGCCGGCCGCCTCGGCCCCGGCCTGCCCGTCCAATGGGACGGCACCTGCCTGCTCATCGACACGCTGCTCGCCCGCGGCCATGTGGCCGAGGCCCAGGCCGTCGCGGAGGCCAACTCCTTCCGCGCGCCCTACTCCCCGGCCGTCGTCATGCCCGACGCCGCCTGCCTCGCCGGACGGCTGCTGCTGGCCCGCGGCCGCCGCGCCGAGGCCGTCACCGAACTCGAAGCCGCTGGGCGCAAATTGGCGGAGCGCGGCCGCAACAACACGCTGTGGGCGCCCTGGGCCCTCGACCTCGCGGACGCGCTGGCCGACGACGACCCCGAGCGCGCCCGCACCCTGTCGGCGCAGGCCGTCCAGCACGCCGCGCGGTTCGGCACCGACACCGCCATAGGGGAGGCGCTGCGCCGGGCCTCGGCGCTCGCCGAGGGCGGCCGGGCCCTGTCCATGCTGGAGTCCGCCGTCGGCCATCTGCGCCGTTCCCCGAGCCGGTACGAGTACGCCGCCGCCCTGGTGGACCACGGCGCCGCGCTGCGGCGCGACGGCCAGTGCGGCAGGGCCGCCGACCGGCTACGCGAAGGGCTCGGCCTCGCCGAGGAGTGCGGGGCGGACGGCGTCGCGAAGAAGGCGCGCGAGGAACTGGCCGCCGTGGGCCTGTGAGGGGGGAGCGACGGCCGGCCGGCAACTCGGCAAGGCCCGGCGCCCGTACGCCCGCGAGCACTTGTACGCCCGCAAGCGCCCGTACGCCCGTACCGGTTCGTACGTGCCGGACGCGCTCCGCTCCGCGTACGGCGCGCGGAGCGGAGCGGGGGCTGCGGGGCCCCCGGCCGGGCGGGGCGGGCGGGGTCAGCCGGTCCAACGCCAGTCGGCGACCTCCGGCAGGTCCGTGCCGTGCTCGCGGATCCAGTCGTGGTGCCGGGCGCGCACGTCCGCCATGGTCTGGCGCACCCCGGTGGCGCGCACGGCCAGGCCCGGCACCCGGTCGATGACGTCCATGACGAGCCGGTAGCGGTCCAGGTCGTTGCGGACGACCATGTCGAACGGCGTGGTCGTCGTGCCCATCTCCTTGTAGCCGCGTACGTGCAGATTGGCGTGGCCGGGCCGCCGGTAGGCGAGCCGGTGGATCAGCCAGGGATAGCCGTGGTACGCGAAGATCACCGGCCGGTCCGGGGTGAAGAGGGCGCCGAAGTCGCGGTCGGTCATGCCGTGCGGGTGGTCCTCCCGCGGCATCAGGCGGGTCATGTCGACGACGTTGACGACGCGTACGGCCAGCTCCGGCAGGTGCTCGCGGAGCAGGCCCGCGGCGGCCAGCGTCTCCTGCGTCGGGACATCGCCGGCGCAGGCGAGGACGACGTCGGGACCGTCGCCGGGCCGCTCGGTCCCCGCCCACTCCCACACGCCCGCGCCGCGCGCGCAGTGCGCCCGGGCCTGCTCCAGATCGAGCCAGTCGAACGCCGACTGCTTGCCGGCGACGACGACGTTGACGGTGTCGCGGGTGCGCAGCACATGGTCGGTCACGCACAGCAGGGTGTTGGCGTCCGGCGGCAGATACGCGCGTACGGCGTGCGGGCTCTTGTTGAGGATGTGGTCGATGAAGCCCGGGTCCTGATGGGAGAAGCCGTTGTGGTCCTGACGCCAGACATGCGAGGTCAGCAGGTAGTTGAAGCTCGGCACCGGGGCTCGCCAGGGGACCGCGCGGGCGCTGTTGATCCACTTCACATGCTGGGTGGCCATCGACGCGACGATGTGGGCGAACGCCTCGTACGAGGAGAACAGCCCGTGTCGCCCGGTGAGCACGTACCCCTCCAGCCACCCCTGGCACATATGCTCGGAGAGCACCTCCATCACCCGGCCGTGCGGCCCCAGGTGCTCGTCCGTCGGGAGCGTCTCGGCCTGCCAGGCCTTGTCCGTCGCCCCGTACAGGTCCTGCAGCCGGTTGGAGGCGGTCTCGTCCGCGCCCACCACCCGGAAGTCGCGCCGCGTGGCGGTGTCGGCCATCACCTGGCGCAGCAGCCCGCCGAGCACCCGCGTGGGTTCGTGCGACTGGTCGCCCGGCTTGTCGACGCGTACGGCGAAGTCCTTCAGGTCGGGCAGCGGGAGCTCCCGTACGAGCCGGCCGCCGTTGGCGTGCGGGTTGGCGCCGAGCCGGCGGTCGCCCGCGGGCACGCAGGCCAGCACCTCGGGGCGCGGGCGGCCGTCGGGGTCGAACAGCTCGTCGGGCGCGTAGCCGCGCAGCCAGCTCTCCAACTGCCGCCGGTGCTCGGCGTTCTCCCGCACCCCGGCGAGCGGCACCTGGTGGGCCCGCCAGGTGTTCTCGACGGGCTGCCCGTCCACCTCGGCCGGGCCGGTCCAGCCCTTCGGGGTGCGCAGCACGATCATGGGCCAGCGGGGCCGCCGCTTCTCGCCGTCGACGCGGGCCGCCCGCTGGTGGGCGGCGATCCGGTCGAGGGCGAGGTCCATCGCCGCGGCCATGTCCTGGTGGACGCGGGCCGGGTCGTCGCCCTCGACGTGCAGCGGCTCGTGGCCGTAGCCGCGCAGCAGGGAGTCCAGCTCGTCCCGGGGGAGGCGGGCCAGCACGGCGGGGTTGGCGATCTTGTAGCCGTTGAGCTGGAGGATCGGCAGGACCGCGCCGTCGTGCACCGGGTCGAGGAACTTGTTCGCGTGCCAGGAGGCGGCGAGCGGCCCCGTCTCGGCCTCGCCGTCGCCGATCACGCAGGCGGCCAGCAACTGGGGGTTGTCGAGCGCCGCGCCGTAGGCGTGCGCGAGGGAGTAGCCCAGCTCGCCGCCCTCGTGGAAGGAGCCGGGCACCTCGGGCGCGGCATGGCTCGGCACCCCGCCGGGGAAGGAGAACTGCCGGAACAGCCGGGCCATCCCGGCCGCGTCCCGGCCGAGATCCGGGTTCACATCGCCGTACGAACCGTCCAGCCAGGCCCCCGCGAGCACGGCCGGCCCGCCGTGGCCCGGACCCCACACGCAGACCGCGTCGAGGTCGCGGGCGCTGATCACCCGGTTGAGGTGGGTGTAGACGAGGTTGAGGCCGGGGCAGGTGCCCCAGTGCCCCAGCAGCCGGGGCTTGATGTGCTCGGGCCGCAGCTCCTCGCGGAGCAGGGGGTTCCCGGTGAGGTAGAGCTGGCAGGCGGCCAGGTAGTTGAGGGCGCGCCAGTGTGCCAGTAGCTGGTCGAGTTCGTCCGCGTCGAGCGGTGTACGCGTCTCCATGAGCAGCCCTTCGTCGGGTACGGGCGACTATGGCCCGCCTCCCCGCGGCGCGCCCGGCCATGCCCCGGCCGGGCGGAGCGGTCGGCCACATTTCAGGAGGCGCGCCGGGTCGACTTCTTGGCGGCGGTCTTCTTCGTGGCCTTGGCGGAGCCCTTCTTCGCCGTGCTCTTCTTGGCTTCGGTGCTTTTCGCGGTGGTCTTCGATGCGCTCTTGGCCGTGCTCTTCGACGTGCTCTTCGATGTGCCGGTGCTCTTCGCGCCGTCCTTCGTGGTGCTCTTCTTCGCGGCGGACTTCCTGGCCGACCCGGAACCGCCGGACCTGGCGGTCTTGCGGGCCGCCCGGCCGCCCTTCCCGCCTTGTTCCTCCTGCTCGTCCTGCTCGCCCTTGTCCGCCCGGTCGATCGACGCCTGGAGGGCGGACATCAGGTCGATGACATTGTCCGGCGCGGCGGTGGTCTCCGTCTTGGTGGTGGGCGTCTTCTTGTCCAGCCGGGCGGTGACCAGCTCGTCGAGCGCGCGCTGGTACTCGTCCTCCAGGTCCTCGAAGTCGAAGTCCTCCGAGAGGGTGTCCATGAGGCTCGTCGCCATCTTCAGCTCCTGCGGCCGCACGGTCACGGAGTCGGGCGGGGCGAGGCCGCCGGCGTCGCGGATCTCGTCGGGCCAGTACATGGTGTGCACCATCATGAGGTCGTCCTCGACCCGCAGCAGGGCCAGCGACTCCCGGGTCCGGATCGTGATCTTGCTGATGGCGACCCGGTCGGTCTTCTTCAGCGTCTCGCGCAGCAGGACGTACGGCTTGTTGGCGCCGCCGCTCTCGGGGGCCAGGTAGTAGGAGCGGGCCAGTTGCAGCGGGGTGATCCGGTCGGCGTCCACAAAGGCGAGCACGTCGATGAGGTTCTTGCTGGGCAGCGGCAGATCGGCCAGATCGTCCCTGGTCAGGATCGCGGTACGGCCCTCGTCGTCCTCGTAGCCCTTGGCGATGTGCTCGTAGCCGACCTCCTTGCCGCACACGGAGCACACGCTTCTGCGGCGGATGCGCCCGCCGTCCTTGTCGTGGACCTCGTGGAGCCGGACACCATGGTCCTCGGTGGCCGCGTACAGCTTGACCGGCACGGAGACCAGCCCGAAACCAATCGCCCCTTTCCACATGGTTCGCATAATTTTCTACCTCCATGGGGAATTTCCACACTATGCCCACATCGCCGGACCGGCAGGCCGTGGAGTTCGACGGCCACCGCCTCTCCCTGACCCACCTGGACCGCGTGGTCTTCCCCGCCTCCGGCCACACCAAGGCCCAATTGCTGCACTACTACGCCACGGTCGCCGCCGCGATGGTGCCGCACACCGCCGACCGCGCCGCCTCCTTCGTCCGCGCCCCGGAGGGCCCCGCCGGGCAGTCCTGGTACGCCAAGAACCCGCCCGGCGGCACCCCCGACTGGGTGCGCCTGGTGCCCGTACCCGGCAAGGACGGGCCCGTCGACCACATCACCGTCGACTCCACGGCCACGCTGGTGGCCATGGCGAACCTCGGCGCGTACGAGTTCCACGTGCCGCAGTGGACCGGCGCGGCGGGCCCGGACGGCCACGACCGCCTCGTACTCGACCTCGACCCCGGCCCCGGCACGGACCTGGTGGTCTGCTGCCGGGTCGCGCTGCGACTGCGGCAGCTCCTGGCCGACGACAGGCTGACGGCCTGCCCCGTCGTCTCCGGCTCGAAGGGCATGCACCTGTACGCGCCCCTGCGCCCGGCGGCGGGCCGGGCCGTGAGCACCTACGCCAAGGAGCTGGCCACCCGAATGGAGGACGAGCACCCCGGACTGGTCGTCGTCACGATGGCGCGCGAGGCCCGCGCCGGGAAGGTCTTCATCGACTGGTCGCAGAACACCACCGCCAAGACGACGGCCGCGCCGTACACGCTGCGGCTGCGCGAGCACCCGCACATCGCGACACCGGTCGACTGGGACGAGGTCGACGCCTGCCGCGCGCCGCGGGACCTCACCTTCACGCCGGAACAGGTCCTGGACCGAGTGGCCGACCGCGGCGACCTGCTGGCCCCGCTGGCCGACGAGGAGGCCCGGGCACCGCTGCCGTGAAACCGCCCGAAGGTGCCGCGAAACCCCCGCGGAACCGCGCTGACCAGGCCGTACGCCGTCCGGGGGACAAGGCCGCCGACCGCGTGTGAACCCCGCCGGACCGGGCGACACCTCGGCCATGGCCCGCCCCTCGCCGCCCGCGCCCCTGCCCCGTATCGCCCCCATGCTCGCGACCGCGGGGCGCCTGCCGGTCCCGGGGCCCGCGGAGCGGTGGGCGGCGGAGACCAAGTACGACGGCCAGCGCAGCGTCGTGTATCTGCCGGGGGACGGCTCGGCGGAGCTGCGGGCCCGCTCCGGCGCCGACATCACCCGCGCCTACCCGGAGCTGAGCGCCCTCGGCGGCGCGGTCGCCGGCGTCGCCGCCGTGCTGGACGGGGAGATCGTCGCGCTCGACGCCCGCGGCCGCCCCGACTTCGAGCGGCTCCAGCCCCGCATGGCGCTCTCCGGATCGCCCGCCAAGGCCGCCCGCCTGGCACGGGACGTCCCCGTGCGGCTCATCCTCTTCGACGCCATGTTCCTCGACGGCCGCGACCTGACCCGCCTCCCGTACGCCGAGCGCCGCCGCCTGCTGGAGGGGCTGGACCTGCGGGGCTCGCACTGGTCGACGCCGGCCGCGGTCGTCGGCCACGCGGAACGGGCCCTGGACGCCACCCGCGAGCAGGGGCTGGAGGGCGTGGTGCTCAAACGGACCGACTCCGCCTACGAACCAGGGGTCCGATCCCGCGCCTGGATCAAGATCCGGCACGTCCGCACGGTCGACGCCATCGTCGGCGGATGGGTGCCGGGCAAGGGCAGACTGACCGGGCTCCCGGGCGCGCTGCTCGTAGGACAGCGCCAGGACGGCGGCGCGCTGCGCTACCTGGGGAGCGTCGGAACCGGGTGGAGCGAGCGCGAGCGCGCCGCCCTCGCCGACCTGCTGCGGATCTCCGCGATCGAGCGCTGCCCCTTCGAGACGGTGCCGCCGGTGGCCGGCGCCCGGTGGGTGCTGCCGCGCCTCGTCGGCGAGATCGGCTACGCGACCCGCACCCGCGCCGGGCTCCTGCGCCACCCGTCCTGGCACCGGCTGCGGCCCGACCTGGCGCCCGAGGACATCGACTGAAGCGGCTGCGCGGTGGGGAGCAGAGGGCGTACGCGCGTATGTACGGGACCGAGGGTGTATCCGCGTACGTACGGGATCAGAGGTGTACGTACCCTCACGCCGTCTCGGCCGCGCTCCTCAGCATGTCCCCGGCCGCGTCGATGGCGGCCTCCAGCGCCTTCGGCTCGGGCGTCAGCGCGGCCAGGATCGCGTCGACGCCGCGCAGCCCCGCCCGGTCGAGCAGGGTCTTCTCGTTGGTGACCCACTCGCCCCGAGCCGCCAGCACCGCGTGCGCCGCCTGGCAGGCGGCGGTGGCGATGGCGCCCGCGCAGTCGGTGAGCCGGCCGTGCTCGGCGTGGGCGGAACGGGCGTACGCGAGGGTGAGCTGGGCCGTGCCCCACCACTGGTCGAAGGCCGCGCGCCGCAGGGGAGCGGGGTACTCGGGGCGGGGCAGCTCGCCGTGCAGCACCTTGTTGACGGCCAGCTCGGCGACGACCAAGTACGTGGGGATTCCGGCGAGATGGAACATGAGCCGCTCGATGCCGAACCGCCCCTCCCGGGCCTCCGCGAGCTGGTGCTCGACGTCGTCGAGGTCGCGGTAGTGCACGTCCACGCGGCGTTCGCCGACCGTGAGCCACGCGCCGCCGTTGAAGACCCCGCCGCCCCACGCGCCGATCTCCGAGACCTCCCCGGGCCAGCCGAGCGCGCGCAGGGCCTCGGGGGAGAACTCTCCCCGGTAGTAGACGGCGAAGTCCCAGTCGCTGTCGGGCCGATGGGTGCCGGTGGCCCGCGAGCCGCCCAGGGCCACCGCCCGCACGCCGGGCAGGCTCGCGAGCTGTTCGGTCAGATGGGAAGCGAAGGCTTCGTCGTCGTCCGGGTACATGGGGGAGAGGATAGGGGGCGGCCTCGGCGGGACGTGATCAGGGGGGCGGAGGCCGGGCCGCCGCTCACGGCGAGCGTCGGGTGCGGGTCCAGTCCAGCAGTTGGCGGGCGGTCCAGGTGTTGATGACGCGTTCGGCCGGGATGCCGCACTCCTCGGCCCGGGCGCAGCCGTAGACCTGCCAGTCCAGTTGGCCCGGCGCGTGGGCGTCGCTGTCGATCGCGAAGAGGACCCCGGCGTCCAGGGCCTGGCGGATCAGGCGCCGCGGCGGATCGAGGCGGTCCGGGCGGCTGTTGATCTCGACCGCGGTGCCGAACCGCGCGCACGCCGCGAACACCATCGCCGCGTCGAACCGCGACTCGGGGCGCCCCTTGCCGGTCACAATCCGGCCGGTGCAGTGCCCGAGCACGTCCACCAGCGGGCTGGCGGCGGCCGCCACCAGCCGCCGCGTCATCGCGTCCTCCTCCATCCGCAGCTTGGAGTGGGCCGAGGCCACGACCAGGTCCAAACGCTCCAGGAGCGCCGACTCCTGGTCCAGCGAGCCATCGGCGAGGATGTCGCACTCGATGCCGGTCAGCAGCCGAAAGCCCTTCCCGAGCCGCTTGTCGACCCCGTGCACGGTCTTGATCTGGTCCCGCAGCCGCTCGGCCGTCAGCCCGTTCGCGATCCGGAGGCTGGGGGAGTGGTCGGTGAGCACGGCCCACTGATGGCCCACCGCCTTCGCGCCGCCAGCCATCGCCTCGATGGGGCTGCCACCGTCCGACCAGTCCGAGTGCAGATGGCAGTCGCCGCGCAGCGCCTCGCGCAGCTCGCCGCCGCCCTCCACGAGCGGTTTCTCGGCCTCTTCCTCCAGCCGGGCCAGGTACTCCGGCACGTCGCCCGCGAGCGCCTCGGACACCACCCGCGCGGTCTTGGGGCCGATGCCCGTCAGCTCGGTCAGCGTCCCGGCCTCGGCGCGCTCGGCCGGTTCCCCCGCCGGAAGGCCGGCGACGACCTCCGACGCGGTACGGAACGCCTGCACCCGGTACGTGGGGGACTGCCCGCGCTCCAGCAGGAACGCGATGCGGTCCAGCGCCTCCACCGGTTCCATCGCTCACCCGCCTACCGCCCCGGCGGCTCGCCGGGGCGGGGCGTATCGCCCGTCGGCCCCGTTGCCCGAGGCCATGACCATGATCCGGCCGGGCGGGCCACTCGGCAACAGCGACAACGGACGTCCGGGCGGCGCGGGCCATCAGACCGGCTAGCCGCCCGCGCCAGTGCCGCCGCTGTCCGCGCGGCCGCGGCCCCCGGCCCGCCGCACCTCCAGCCCGTCCAGCAGCCGGCGCGTCGCCTCGGCCACCGCGTCGACGGCCTCGTCGAACACGGCCCGGTTGTGGGCGGCCGGCGCGTGGAACCCGGAGACCTTGCGCACGTACTGCAACGCCGCCGCCCGGATGTCCGCGTCGCCGACATCCGGGGTCATGGGCGGCCGGAGAGCCTTGATTCTTCGGCACATACGCTCAGCGTAGGGCGGGGACCCCGGGGGCGCGCCCGCTCGCGGAGATGGCATGTCCGCGCCCGTACACGGGTTACCGGCGGGACTCCGGAGGGCATCACCTGAGTGACGAGGCGTCATCGCGCACCGCGGGTCACCCGCGCGGCCCGTCCCCACGAACGTCCCCCCACGTACGCCGACCCCACGCACGCCGACCCCACGCACGTATCCCGCGAACGTCATCCCTCCACGATCGTCCGTCCCCCCACGCTCAGGAGCAGTACGTGATCCACGGTACGCCCGTGCCCGGAGACATCGGGCTCACCCAGATATCCGGTACGACCGGGAAGCTGATCCGCTTCGGCCAGTGGCTGAACGGCAATGGATTCGCCGACTACGAACACGCCTTCCTCGTCCTCCCCGACGAGCGGCTGCTGGAGGCCGAGCCGGGCGGCGCCCGCGTCAAGCCCCTCTCGGAGTACGCCGACGCGGACGTCGTCTACGCCTGCCCGCCCGGCCTGACCGACGAGCAGCGCGGCGCCGTGTGCGAGGCGAGCGGCCGCTACGTCGGGGTGGAGTACAGCTTCCTCGACTTCCTCGCCATCGCCACGCACCGCGTCCACCTGCGGGTGCCCGGACTGCGCCGCTATGTGGCCAGCACGAAGCACATGATCTGCTCCCAACTCGTCGACCAGTGCTACCAGGACGCCGGAGTGCACCTGTTCGCCGACCGGCGCTGGTCCGGGTATGTCACGCCGGGAGCGCTCTACACCCTCCTGGCCGGGTCCGGCGCGCAGACGCGTGACGCCGCCGGGGAGCCCCAGGGCGCCGCCGACGCGGAGCCGGGCCGGACGCGCCGGGCGGCGTAGGGCGCGCCAAGAGGCCCATCGACCGCTGCCCGTCGGGCTCCGCGTCAGGCCCCGCCAAGTTCCGTCAAGCTCCGTCAGGTTCAGGCGGGTTCAGGCGGGGACGATGTCGATGCCGCCGTCCTCGATCACGCCGTTGGTGTCGCACCACGCGGTGGAGACGCCGGACTTGTCGGCCTTGATGACGTTGCCGAAGTGCCGGTAGTGGACCCCGTTGCCGTAGCAGTTGATGGCGATCTTCCACTTCACGCCCATCGCGTCGCAGCTCGCGTACGCGCCCTGGTGCCCGGCGCTTCCCGTGATGCGGGCGATCCCGCAGCTCAGCGCGCCGGCGGAGGACGCCGGTGCGCTGATGACGACGAGCGCGCCGGACGCGACGACGAGCGAGGCGGCGGTGGCGGCGAGGCGGCGACGGGTGTGCATGGAATTCCCCCTGCGGTCGGTGGTGCGTTGAAGTCGACGAGATCTTGGCATGGGCACGCGGCGGTGACCTCCCGCTAACGCGCCAACCTTCACGGTGGGCAATCGGCCATTCCGCTTCTCCCGCGGTCTCGGGGGCGGCGTTACGGGTGTATGCGGCTTCCTGATGCCGCGGTGCGACCCTCCTGTCCAGAGGAATTCCGGTCGCGGTGGAACTCACCCCTTCGAACGAATTGACCAAGCGCCCGCCACCTGGCGATCCGCGGTCATATGCCGAAGGCGGGCAATCGGATTCTCGCATTCAGTCCCCAACGGGCCCTGAAATAAGGTTCATTGGGGACGGGAGTCCCGCGCTCTCCCGCTGACGTCAACGTCTGTTCAAGGGCGCAGAGCGGCGGTGACATGGAACGAGGTGCCTCGTGACCGCGGATCGGGTCCGTTCCCTCTCGCTCTGTACTGTGGCGCGGTCGGCCGCCGGCGACATACGGAGGCCCGCGCTCCTGGCCTCATCCGGCGGAGCGCCGCTGGTGGCGGCCCCCGCGACCGCGAGCCGCGCGGTCGACCGGGGCGGTCCGTACGGCGCCGAGGGGCGGCCGTGACCGGTGGTCCCGACCGGCCCGCGGGCGGCGGTGTGCCGTCGCGACGCCCCAGCCGCCGACTGGAGATCTCCTTCGAAGCGTTCCATGTGTTCCACGCCCGCAAGTGGCTGGAATACGCGCGCCTGCACACCGGCGACGCGCTCGTCGCGGAGAAACTCACCCAGGCCGTCTACCAGCAGCTCGCCGACCACTGGGCGCATGTCCTGCTCCAGCCCTCCGTGGACTCCTACGCCTGGACGGTGTTCAAGGAGCACATCGCCGAGTGGTTCCTGACCAACGGCCGGAGCCCGGACGCCGCCCGGTCCGCCGTTCTCGCCGCCGTCACCCGCGCCCTGCTGCGGAAGTACGGGCAGCAACTCGCCCTGCTGGAGGAGCGCGGGAACCCGGCCGGCGGCGCGGTCTCCCGGCTGTCCGAGCGGCAGTGCGACGTTTTGGTGCTGCGCTTCGCGATCGGCTACTCGGACGACCGGATCGGCGCGCTCCTCAACGTGCACGAGACCGTCGTCCGCTCCCATATACGGCACGCGAAACGCCGGCTCGTCGCGGACTTCGGGGTGGCGCAGGGACCGTACGACGAGGGCTGACCGCGCGGCGGGCGGGGGCCGGGGAGGGCCCGGCACATCTCCCGACCCCGGCGCGTACCGCCGTGCGGTGTCGCCGGCGACCCCCGCCCCCGGTCCGTATCGCCCTGCGCCGCTGCCGTCGAAGGCTCACGCCGACGGCCGGGGGCGCGGGCCGCCGTCCGGTTCGCCGTGCCACGAGTGCCACAGGGCGGCGTACGCGCCGCCGCCCGCCACCAGTTCGTCGTGCGTGCCCAGTTCGGTCAGCCGCCCCCCCGTCCATCACGGCCACCCGGTCGGCGTCGTGGGCCGTGTGCAGCCGGTGCGCGATGCTGATCACGGTCCGGCCTTCGAGTACGGCCGCCAGCGCCCGTTCCGTATGGCGCGCCGCCGTCGGATCGAGCAGGGCGGTGGCCTCGTCGAGTACGAGCGTGTGCGGATCGGCCAGGACGACGCGCGCGAGGGCGAGCTGCTGGGACCGCGCGCCGTCCGGCCGGTTCCCGTCGGCCCCCAGGTCCGTGTCCAGGCCGTCCGGCAGCTCGGCCGCCCACTCGGCGCCGACCGCCGCGAGCGCCGCGTGCAGCTCCGCGTCCGTGGCGTGTGGCGCGGCGATCAGCAGGTTGTCGCGGACCGAGCCGAGGAAGACGTGGTGTTCCTGGGTGACGAGGACGACGTGCTCGCGCAGCGCGTCCGGGGCCAGCCCGGCGATCGGCACGCCGCCGACCGTCACCGTCCCGGCGTCCGGCGCCTCGACGCCCGCCAGCAGCCTGCCCAGCGTCGACTTCCCCGCGCCGGACGGGCCGACCAGCGCCAGCCGCTCGCCGGGCCGCACCGTCAGGTCGACGCCGCGCAGGAGATCGGCGCCGCCCTCGTACGCGTAGCGCGCGCCGGCCACCTCGATCCGGTCGCCGGCGGGGACGGCGGAAGCCTCCCGCGCCGGCCGCTCCGCCCCGGCCAGCCCCTCCACCCTGGCGAAGGAGGCGCCGCTGCTCTGCAACTGCTCGATCCACAGCAGGATCGTGTCCAGCGGCGTGGACAACTGCCGCAGATACAGCGCCGCCGCGACGACCGTGCCCAGGCTCATCGCCCCGTGGGCGTGCAGCGCGCCCCCGACCAGCAGGACGGCGACCGGGGGAAGCACGTACGAGACATCAACGGAGGGGAGCAGCACGGTGCGGAGCGCGAGCGTCCGGGTCCGCGTGCGCCGGCACCGCTCCACGGCCTCCTGGCACGCGACCAGCCGACGCTCCCCCAGACCCAGGGCCTCGACCGTACGGGCGCCCGACGCGGAGGCCGCCAGCACCTCCGCCAACGCGGAGTTGGCCGCCCCCTCGTCGAGGTAGGCGGTACGGGCCCGGCGCAGGTACCAGCGCGTGGCGTACCGGATGCCGATCAGCGCGAGCGCCCCGCACACGCCGAGGCGGGGGTCGAGGAAGAAGACCGCGCCGAGGATGAACAGCGCCTCGACCGCGGCGACGGACACCTCCGGCGCGGCGTCGCGCAAGGCGGTGCCGACGCCGGCGACATCCGTCGTGCCGCGGGCCGTCAGGTCGCCCGTACCGGCGCGCTCCACGACCGCGGCGGGCAGCGCGAGGGCGCGGTCGACGAACTGCTCGCGCACGCGCGCCGAGGTCCGTTCGCCGAAGCGGTGCCCGACGCGGCGGGCGAAGCGCGCCAGGACGAGCTGGACCAGGGCGAAGACCAGGATGACGAGCGCGTACCGGTCCACGGTCCCCACGCCCTCGCCGGCCCCGACCGCGTTGATGATGCGGCCGAGCAGCCACGGGCCGACGAGCCCGGCGGCCGCGGCCAGCCCGTTGAGGGCGAGCATGGCGGCGAAGGCGCGCCGGTCCAGGCCGATCAGCCGGAACGCGGCGCGGCGCACCTGGGACGGTTCGGCGACGGGCAGAGGGCCGTGGCCCGCCGCCTCGTCCGCCGGTGCCGTGCCGGCTGCCGTCCCGGTGGCGCCCGGCCCTGCGGAGTCGTCGGTCGTGGTGCCGGGGGCGGTCGTCATCGGACGGCCTCCCGCGAGCGGAGGTCCGCGCTGTCGGACGTGCCTATGCCGTCCGTGGCCTCGGGCTCCGGGTCCCCCGCGCCCCGCGCCACCAGCGAGCGGTAACCGGGGTGCTCGCGCAGCAGCTCCCCGTGGCCGCCCACGGCGGCGACGCGGCCGTCCTCCAGGTAGTACACGGTGTCCGCCCGGTCCAGCAGAAGCGGGGAGGAGCCCGTGACGACGGTGGTACGGCCCGCGCGGAACGCCCGCAGCCCGTCGGCGACGGCCGCCTCGGTATGCGCGTCCACGGCCGAGGTCGGCTCCACGGCCAGCAGCACCTCGGGGTCGGCGAACAGCGCCCGGGCCAGCCGGACGCGCTGCCGCTGCCCGCCGGAGAGGTTGCGGCCCTGCGCGTCGATGTGCGAGTCCAGCCCCTTCGGCAGGCCCAGCACGAGGTCCTGCGCGGCGGCGGCACACAGCGCCCGGCCGACGGCCGTCGCGTCGAGCGCGTGGGGGCCGAGCGCGTGGGGGCGGACGGCGGTCTCGGCTCGTACGGCGGCCGTATCGAGCCCGGCGGTGGTGTTGGGGCCGTGGCCTGCGTCGGGCTCGGTGGGGTGGTCGGGCGAGGCGGTTGTGCCGGGCGCGGCGGTTGCGCCGAGTCCGCCGGTGGCGTCGGCTCCGTCGGGTTCGTCGAAACGGCAGGTTCGAGCGAGCCTGGCATCGTCGTCGGGTCCGCCGGGTGCGTCGAACCGGCGGGTTCGGGCGAGCCTGGCGTCGTCGAACCCGCGGGTTCGGGCGAGCCTGGCGTCGTCGGGTCCGGTGGCGTCAGCGAGCCCGGCGTCGTCGTCGAGCCCAGTGGCGGCAGCGAGCCCCGTGGGGCTCGCACGGCCCGCGACGACCTCGCGCAGCGTGCCGGAGAACAGGTCGGCCTCGTTGTCCGCGACCAGGATGCGGTCGCGCACCCGCGCCAGGTCGATGTCCCGGAGGGGCACATCGCCCCAGGTCGCCGCCGACTCGGTGAACCGGCCGAGGCGCTCGACGACGGCCGCGGTCTCCGCGGGCCGGGCGCTCACCAGCGCGGTCAGTTTTCCCGGCGCCACCTCGACGCCGGAGTCCGCGTCCCGCAGCACGGCCGGCGTCGCGGGGGCGTCCAACGCGGCGCCGCTGCCCGCGAGTTCGGGCTCCAGGTCCAGGAGGCGGAGGACGCGCCGGGCGGCGACCAGGCCGCGGCTGAGGTCGTAGCCGCCCTCGATGAAGAACGCCACCGGCACCACCAGGACCGCGACATAGCCGTAGACCGCGACGAGTTCGCCCACGGTGATCGCGCCCTGCGCGGCCATCCGGGCCGCGAGCCAGGTGACGGCGGCCAGGAACAGCGTCGGCAGCCCGATGCCGAGGGCCTGGATCCAACTCGTCACCGACCCCACGCGGTACCCCTCCGCCTGAAGCGCCCGGGACCCCTGCCGGTACCGCTCGGCGAAGACCTCCTTGCCGCCGAGACCGTTGAGGACCCGCAGCCCACCGACGAGGTCCGCGAAGCGGGCGGCGAGCGCGCCCTGGTGCTCCCGGTACGCGCTCTCCCTGCCCTGCAGCCGTTCCAGCAGCGGGCCGAGCACCACCGCGAGCAGCGGCACACCGAGCAGCACCACGACCGCGAGCAGCCAGGAGACGGACAGCAGCAGCGCGGCGACGACGAGGTAGGACAGGACCGCGCCGACGCCCGGGCCGGTGATGGTCAGGGTCTGGCTGATGCTCTGCACGTCGCCCATCCCGATGGTGACGATCTCGCCCGCGGTGACCCGGCGGGGCAGGGCCGCGCCCAGCCGCACCGTCTGGAGCGCCACGACCCGTACGGTGCGGAACGACGCGTCCATCCGGATCCTGGTCATGGTGCGGTGCCGCATGATGGCCAGCCAGGCGTTCAGGACCCCCACACCCAGCAGCGCGGCGGACCAGCCGAGCAGCGCGGAGGCCCGGCCCGGCCGCAGCCCGTCGTCGATCGCGCGGGAAAGGACGTACGGCGGCAGGGTCAGGCACACCATCCAGAGACCGCCCAGCAACGCACCCGCGGCGACTCGGCGACGCTGACTGGTGACCAGCCACCAGAGGTAACGTCCGGCACTCCGGCGGTCAGGTGTACCAGGATTCATCCCCGAATCTGTCATCTGCCGAACTCTAGTAAGCACCAAACGTAAATGGCTACAAGAGATTGGCGGGGGATCGGTCAGGGAACAACAAGAGGAACACGCGAGGGGCGCGCGGACGCTTGGAGAGCGCCGCAAGAAGAAGAGCACGGCCGGGCCTTCGGGCGTATCCGCCTTTATCCCGAGTACGTCTCGCGAAACCTTTGTTGCTGTCCCTCGTACGAGGGACAGCGCTCTCGCTCCGCCGCGGCGTCAACGCCGATACTGCTATAGCGAGTTGTCGCTGTCCGCAACCCTGGAGGAGACCGGCATGCTTCACGGCATTGACGTCAGCAGTTACCAGAGCGAGAAATATCCGGTGGACGACATCGACTTCGCGTTCGTCAAGGTGACCGAAGGCACCTCGTACACGAACCCGAAGTGGGTGGCCCAGCGCGACCGGGCCCGCAAGGCGGGGCTCGTCGTCGGCTATTACCACTTCGGCAGCGGGGGCTCGATGACCGCGCAGGGGGATTACTTCCTCGGGAAAATCAAGCTGAGGGCGGGTGACATCCTGTGTTTCGACTGGGAGAGCACCAGCGTCACGTGCGCGGAAAAGGACGCCTGGCTCGCCCATGTGAAGCGCAAGGCCCCCGGACACAAGGTCGTTCTCTACTGCAACCGTGATTACTGGCTGCACCGGGACACCACCAGCGAGGCCGGCGACGGGCTGTGGATCGCGGACCCGGAACACGCCGCCGGGCACCCGGCGGTGAAACACCCGTGGACCTTCCACCAGTACAGCTCTGCCGGAAATCTCGACCGGGACGTGGCGAATTTCGCCGACGTGGCCGCGCTGCGCTCCTGGGCCGGGGCGCCGAGCGCGGCGGCCGAGACGGACGAGGCGCCGCCCGAGGGCGAGCCCGTCTCCGGCTGACCCAGGAGGGCCCCGCCCGCCCCCACCCGGCAGGGCCCTCCTTTTCAGCTCGCGATGTCGCCCGCGTGCGGGCTCAGCGCGTCGAATCCGACCAGTGCGAAGAGGATCACGCCGAGCAGAATCCGGTAGATCACGAATGGCATGAAGCTCTTGGTGGTAATGAAGCGCATGAACCATGCGATCACCGCGTAACCGACCGCGAAGGCGATGACGGTGGCGAGGACCGTCGGCCCCCACGCCGTATGCCCGCTGCCCGCGTCCTTGAGTTCGAAGAGGCCGGAGGCCAGCACGGCCGGGATCGCCAGCAGAAAGGAGTACCGGGCGGCGGCTTCGCGGGTGTAGCCCAGCAGCAGACCGCCGCTGATCGTCGCGCCCGACCGGGACACTCCGGGCACCAGCGCCAGCGCCTGGCACGCGCCGTAGATCAGCCCGTCCCTGACGTCGAGATCCGTCAGGTCCTTGCGCCGCCGCGCGGCCCGGTGCCGCCCGCCGCCCTCGTCACGCGCGGCCCGGCGGTCGGCGAAGCCCAGTACGAGGCCCATCACCACCAGCGTGGTGGCGATCAGCCGCAGATCGCGGAACGGCCCCTCGATGGCGTCCTTCAGCAGCAGGCCCAGCACCCCGATGGGGATCGAGCCGATGATGACGAGCCAGCCCATTCGCGCGTCGGCGTCGTCCCGCTCGCCCCGCCCGCCCCGTTCGCCCTTTCCGACTCCGACGACCGAGCGGAACCAGGCCGAGACGATGCGCGCGATGTCCTTGCGGAAATAGATCAGAACGGCCGTCTCGGTGCCGATCTGAGTGACCGCGGTAAAGGCCGCGCCCGGGTCGTTCCAGTCCGCGAACGCGGCGGTGAGCCGCAGATGGGCGCTGGAGGAGATCGGCAGGAACTCGGTCAGCCCCTGGACGAGCCCGAGGACGAGGGATTCGAACCACGACATGAGGCTTGTGCCATCCAAATGATGATCACGGCCGGACCGGCGACGGCGCGATCGAGCCGCATTTCCGGCTTGCCGGCCTTCCGGCTCTCTGGCTTTCCGTCATTCCGTCGTTCCGGATTCCGGGGCCCCGGTTCCGGTTCCTGACCGGCGTTGTGCGGCGGTCGCCGGCGATGATCCACCGAGCGGAAGTCAGCCTAGCGTCGTGAAGTGAACATTTCGGTGAATCCCCGAAGCTCGCGTCGGCCGCGAGGAAGGCCGAGGAAGGCCGAGGAAGGCGGGGGCGTGTCCGGGCCGTGGCGGGGGCACGGGACGGCGCGAGACTGCCGGGGTGCCGGGCCGCCGGCCTGACGTGCCGTCAGGCCGGTTCGTCCGTCTCGGAGGCCGCGCCGGCGGACTCGCCGGGAAGCGAGAACACCCCGGCGCGGGCCGCGTGATACGCCGCGTCGGCGCAGACCAGGGGCAGCCGGTCGTCGAGCGGACGGCGGGAGACGAGCAGCCGGTAGTACAGCGGTGCCGCCATATACGCGATGACCTCTTCCGCGTCGGTGTCCGGAGGCAGTTCGCCGCGTTTGATCGCCTGGTGCACGATCTCGGAGGCGAGCCGCAGGCGCACGGAGAGGGTGTCGCGCAGCGCGTCCTCCGCGAACGAGTCGCGGCCCGCGGCGGAGACGATGCCCCCGAGGAACGCCTTGTTGCGCTCGACCATGTAGTAGCCGCCGATGCTCTGCGCGATCTGGCGCAGATCCTGCCGGAGGCTGCCCGTGTCGGGGATGACGATCGCCCGCCCGCTGTCCTGGGTCAGGGCGTCGCACATGATCCCTTCGACCGTGCGCCAGCGCCGCCGGATCGTCGCCGGGTGGACGCCGGAGCGCTGGGCGACGCCTTCCACGGAGAGGGCGGCGTAGCCCTTCTCCGCGAGCTCGTCCAGAGCGGCGCTCAGGACCGCCTCGCGGGTACGGGCCGTGCGTCCGCCGGGGCGGACCGAGCCTGGGGAGTGTGATCTGTCGTTCATCGCCCTGCATTGCGTGACGCGGTCAGTCCGGATAGTGTCCCACGGAGCTTAATGCGTGATTGCGCGCATTAATAGGGGTGCTTCCTCAAGGTTCCGTACCCGCTCCGCGTGCTCTCCTCATACGGGGGTTGAGGGGGGCGCGCGGAGGGGGCACGGAACCCGCCCGCACCCCCCACGCCCGGAGTCGGCTCGGAGTCCGTTCGGAGCGCTCAGGGTGTTCAGAGTTCGAGCCGGAAGGCCACCCGGTCCAGCGACGGCCCGTCGTAATCCGCGATCGGGGCCGAGGGCACGAACCCGAGGGCGCTGTGGAAGGCGATGGAGCGCTCGTTCTGCGGCGACGTGACCGCCTTGACGACCGTACGGCCGTCCGCCCGCGCCCGGTCGAAGAACCGCTCGTACAGGAAGCGGCCCAGACCGCTGCGGCGCCAGGCGGGCGCGACCCCGGTGAAGTGGATGTACGCCTCGCGCGGTGCCGACGGCGACAGGAAGCCGATGACGAAGCCCGCCAGCTCGCCGTCGCGCTCGGCGACCAGGCTCGTGTCGTAGAAGTGGTTCACGAAGACCCGCGTCAGATCGCGGGAGGCCGGGCGGCCCCACCACTCGTCGACGACCGAGACGACCCTGTCGAAGTCCCCCGGCACCGCGGCGCGCGTCGTGAAGGGCTCCAGCGTGCGCACCTCCGGAGCGCCGAGCTTCCTGCGGAAGGCGACCCGGTCCTGGCCCGGCCCGTCGTAGTCGCTGTGCACCGGCACACCGTCCGCCTCGCGGTCACCTGCCTCCAGCGCGAACCCCATCGCCCGGTGGAAGGCGATGGACCCGGCGTTCCCCGGCGACGTGATGGCGCGCACCTCGGTACGGCCGGCCGCCGCCGCGCGCTCGAAGAACACGGTGTACAGCCGGCGCGCCACCCCCTGCTTGCGCAGGGCCGGGTCCACGCCGACGAAGTGGATGTACGCCTCGTGCGCGCGGTCGGCGGAGTGGAAGCCGACCAGGAACGCGCGGATCCCCGTCTCGTCCTCCAGCACCAGACTGGTCTCCGCGAAGTGCTGGAGGAACAGCCGGGGCAGCAGCAGCGACAGCTCCCGCGCCTGCTCAGGGGTGCGAGAGTCACCCCACCACCGCTGTACGCACCCCACGAGCGTGGGGTAGTCGGCTGTACGGGCCGGGCGTACGTCGTGCATGTCCTGCCTCCCAGTCGCTGCCGACGCCCCTGCCGGCGTCGACCGTGAAGCCGAACCTTAGTCCGAACGGGAGGCCGGTCCGCGGGCGTGCCGGGTGTGGCGGTTCCGAGCCGGAGGCGCGGCGCCGGAGCGCGTACGGGCGCGAGGGCGGTGGCCACTGGCGCACGTACGGCCGGGGGCCGGCGCTCGTACGGGCACGGGCGTGGTGGGGACCGGCGCTCGTACGGGCACGGTGCGTACGACCGTACGGGCTCGTCAGCCGGGTGCCGTGCGCGGGCGGGGGGAGCCGTCGATCTTCGCGAGTATCCGGTGGAACTCCCTGCGCTCGGCCTCGTCGAGGACTTCGAAGATCGCGTGGAGCGCCTGGTCCTTGGAGTGGGAACCGCCCGTGATGAGCGCGCTGCCGCGCGGCGTCAGGTCCACGAGCACCGCCCGGCCGTCCGTGCGGTCCGTGGCGCGGCTGATCAGGCCGTCCAGTTCAAGGGTGTCGAGCGATTCCGTCACGCTGCGGGCGGTGATCCCGAGCGTCTGGGCGAGCGCCGTCACCCGCGTGGGGCCGCTGCCGGACAGGATCGTCAGGATTCTGCCGCGGGCGGGCGTCAGCCCGTGTCGCGCGAGGCGGGCGTGGGCCTGGCTCTTCGCCCAGTCCGCCACGGACAGGAGCAGTTCGGCGAGTTGAGCCGGAGCTGGGGTGTGGGAGGGCTGCATCAAATGGCAGTCAGTGTAGGGGCGGCGTACGAGGCGCCGGCCGCCGCGAAGCCTCGGTGGGGCGGGTCGGCAGCGCCTTCCGCGGCGGGCTTGTGAGCTTCGCCAGGGCTCTCACGTGGCCGATCGCGGTGCCGAGCGGTGCGGGGGCGGGGCTCTCGCGCAACCGGCGTTGCGGGGCAGGGTCGCACTATCGGGTGGCCGGTGGGGCGAGACCGAGGTTGATCTGGGGCCGGGGGCCCGGGTCGCGGTCCGTGGTTGGGGGTCCGGGGTCCGGGGTCCGGGGTCCGTGGTCCGGGGTCGGAATTCCGGTCAGGGCTGCGATGACGTGTTCTCGCCGGGCCCGGAACGCGGCGTCGTGGGCGCGCCGGCCGAGGCGCGTAGCCGGGCCCGCTTCCGCCAGGCGACGGTCATCGCGCCGAGTGCGCTGAGCGCGATGAAGCCCATAGAGGCGAGGAAGACGGGCGAGCCCGGCTCGGCGGCGGCGCTGCCCGCGATCACGTACGCGGCCGTGTTCGGGATGGAGCCGAGGGCCGTCGCCAGCAGAAACGCGAACCAGCCCATCCGGGAGACGGCCGCGCAGTAGTTCGCGGCGGCGAACGGCACGCCGGGGAACAGCCGGATCGCCAGCATCGAACGGAACCCGTGCCGGCTCAACAGCCGGTCCGCCCCCGTCAGCCACCGCCCGCGCACCAGCGGCCGCAGCGCGCTCTGCCCCAGCACCCGGCCCAGGCCGAAGGCGATGCCCGAGCCCAGGACCGTGCCCGCCAGCGCCGATACGGTCCCGGCCTGCGCGCCGAACAGCGCGCCCGCCGCCAGATTGAGGAACGGGCGCGGTACGAACGCCGCCGTGCACAGCCCGTACGCCACGCCGAACAGCACCACGGCCACCCCGCCCGACACCTGCGGCGGCCAGCCCTCGGCGAGCAGCCGCTGTGGCTGGGCCACCAGAACGGCCGCGGCGGCGCCGCCGAGCAGCACGACGAGCAGGCCCAGCCGGGACCACGGGGAGAGGAGAACGCGAGCGCAGCGCGCGGCGAGGCCGGGGGAGGGCGCGGCGAGATCGAGCACCGCTGGAGCCTAACCGACGGCGTGGCGGGGCGCCTCCGCTGTGCACCGGGAACAGCCGGCACCCGGGGCGCCGCACCGAGATTTCGCGCGGCCGCCGTTCCGCGCTCACCCGCCATATGCCGCACCGGCGCCGTACGGACGCCGGTCGCTGTTCGTACGGACCGGGCCGGGCCGGTCCGGGGCAGGGCTGGCCGGGCAGGGCCCTGGGTCGTCGCCCCCGCCGGCTCGATCTACTATTCGACGGGCACGAGGCAGGCGAGGCGGGCAGGGGTGCGGTGGGGATATTCAACCGGGGGAGCGCCGTGGCCCGCCGGCCGTCCTCGCTGCTGGCGGCCGTGGTCCTGACCGTAGCCGCCAGTGGCTGCTCGTCGGCCGGCGGCAGCGCCGTGCCGGCCCCCACGCCCTCGGGCGATCAGGCCGGTCCTTGCCGTGCGCTGCACGACAAGCTGCCCGCGACGGTGAACGGGAAGAAGCGGCGGGCCACGCATCCGGTTTCGGACTTCACGGCTGCCTGGGGCGCTCCTCCGATAGTGCTGCGCTGCGGTGTGAATCGGCCGCTGGTCGTCACGCCCGGCGACAAGCACTTCGACCCCAACGCGGACACCGTGGAAATCGACGGCGTCGAATGGCTGCCCGAGCGGCAGCCGGACGGCGGCATTCGCTGCACGACGTCGAAGCGGCTGGCGTGGGTGGAAGTCACATTGCCCGAGAAAACCGTCCGTGACGGAGATTTCGGTCTGTTCGCCGATCTGTCCGCGACGGTCGGGAAAACCATCCCTCTCGGCATCATCTGACAGCCGCCGGTCCGCCCGGAACAGCCAATTCGACCGCTCCGGTCAGGCCGGCCGCGCCAGGCGAGTGGACAGGTGCCGAGCCGCGGCTGCGGCATGTGGATCGCTGCTAATCTCCGACTGCACGTCATGTCCAGGATTCATCATGTCCAGGATTCATCACCGACGACGAGGACGGCGACCAGCGGGGCTTGCCGGGGGAAGCTGTGGTGTTGCTGCACGATGACCGTTGAACTGCGCGTACGTGTGAATGACGGCGGACGGCTGGAAGACCTCCGCGAATGGATGGGCGGGCACCCGGGAGTCACGGTGCGGCCCGTGGCGCGGGCGCCGGAACGCAATAGCCAGGGCACGGTCTGGGATTTCCTCGCGGTGGTCTGCGCGACCGGCGGGCCGGTCGTGGCCGCGGTGCGGGCGCTGCAGATCTGGATCGAGGCCCAGGTGACGGAGATCGAGATCGAGGTGGGCGACCGGCGGATCAAGGTGACCAGCCGCACCGCGGGCGCCGTACTCCCGCAGGTACTCGCCGCGGCCCAGGCCCTGGAGACGGCGCCGGAGCCCGCGGAGGGCGCGGATGATTCCGCGTGACGACATCGACTTCGGTCGGTCGCGGGCGATTCTGCTGGGGAACTCGGAGTACACGGCCGGTTTTGAGGGACGCAGGCCCATGCCGGCGGCGCTCAACAGCCTCGCGGCAATGCGGGAGGTCCTGACCGGACTCTGCGAATGGCCGCCGGAGCGCGTCAGCGAACTCCCGAATGAACAGGACAGCGGAAAGCTGCTGCGCACCGTTACCTCGCTCATCCATGGTGTCGATGACGTGCTGCTGTTCTACTACGTCGGCCATGGCCTGCCGCTCCCCGAGAATGGCCGGTACGACCTGGGGCTCGCCCTGACGGATACGAGCGACGACCCCGCACAGCGCTTCTTGACCTCGCTCCGCCTCCGCGAACTGCGGCAGCACATGGAACGCAACAGCGCGGCGCGCATCAAGATCCTGATCCTGGACTGCTGTTGCTCGGGAATCGCCACGAAGTACGCCGAATCCGCCGCCAATGTCACGGAGTACGCCGAGAGCGCCACCCCGCTGCGCGGCGCCGGCACGTACATCTGGACGGCCTGCGGGCATTCGCAGGAGACGTACTTCGAAGAGTCGGGCGGCGGGCTGACCTATTTCACCAAATTCCTGGCCGAAGCCGTCCGCTGGGCGCACGGTGAGCAGTCGATCGGCGCGACCGTCGCCAATCTCCACGACGAGGTCAGGCGTCGGCTGCGCGAGACGCGCATTCCGGACGCGGACGTTCAGCCGTTACCGGACCTGCATCACAGCGGCCGCCCCGACCAGTTCCTCTTCGTACGTGGCCGGGCCGCCGCTCCCGCTATCCCCGCCTTCCACTTCGAACCGCTGAAGGACGACGATCCCCGCGACGCCGGTCCGTACGAACTCCGGGCGCGCCTCGGCGCCGGCGGCCTCGGCCGGGTCTTTCTCGCCATCACGCCCGACGGCCGCCCGGTCGCCGTCAAGCTGCTGAAACCGGAACTGGGCCGCGACCCGCAGTTCGCCCAGCGTTTCGCCCGGGAGATCGACGTCGCCCGGCGCGTACGCGGCGATCACGTCGCGCGCCTCCTCGACGCGGACCCGGACGCGCCCGAACCCTGGCTGGCCGCCGAATACGTCTGCGGACCGTCCCTGCTCGAACTCGTCGCGGCAACCGGCCCGCTGCCGAGCCGCGACGTCCTGGCGATCGCCCGCGGGATCGCCCGGGCGCTCAAGGACATCCACGCGGCCGACGCCGTACACCGCGACCTGAAACCCGCCAACGTCATGCTGGGCGAGACAGGGCCGCGGGTCATCGATTTCGGCATCGCCAAATCCGTGGCGGCGACCTTGATGACGCGCACCAACACGCAACTGGGCACACCGGCCTATAAATCCCCCGAGCAGGCGACGGGAAAGCAGCCGGTCACTCCCGCGTCGGACGCCTTCACGCTGGGCGCCACGATCTATTACCTCGCCACCGGGCAGGACGCCTTCGCGGCCGAGGACCCGCTCGGCACCATCAATCTCATCGCGCACGAGGAACCCGACCTGCGTTCCCTGGACGCGGACGTTCGCGGCCTCGTACAGGCGTGTTTGGCCAAGGCGCCCGAGGCGCGGCCGACCCCCGCCCGCGTCATAGAACTCTGCTCCGCCGCCATCGGCCCTGCTACGTCCGGAGCCCACCCGCCCATCGCCCAAGCCATTCCCCTGATCCAGGCACGGGCCGGCGCCCTGCGCGCCCTCATGACGCCGCAGCCGGAACCCGAGCGTGAAAGTGAGAGCGAGTCGAGGGACGATGCCCCGGAGAAACCCCAGGCATCGTCCACGCCGCCGCCCTCATCACCGCCTCCGCCCCAGCCCGTGAATTCACCGGACGCGAAGACCGAGGCGAAGCCCGGAGCCAAGGCCCAGGCGCGGAGCGAGGCGAAAACCGAAGCGAAAACCGAGGCGAAGCCCGGGACCGATGCCGCCGCACCCGGCCCCACGCCACCCGCCAAACCGGCCGTACGCGGCGCCGTCACCGCGGTCGTGCTGCTCTGCCTGGCGACCCTGATATGGCTGCCGATCCACCTGTCCAAAAGCGAATCCGACAGCGCCAAGAACTCCGGGGGAAGCTCCGAGAGTTACGAGCCGTCGACACGGGACACGGACTCGGCCGCGGACTCGGACACCGAATCGCCCACGCGCTCGGAGACCACGTCGGCGGATTCCGGGACCGCGGCGGATGACGCGACCGATTCGCCGAGCCCGACCGCCGCCACGATGAGCGTGATCAAGGCGGCGCGGGTCGGGGACTGCCTCACCAACGACGGTACGTACCAAAAGCCGGTGCTCAGGGCGGCGAACTGCCAGTACCGCGCCTTCAAAGTCCTCCGGGTACTCGAAGGCACCTCGGACACCAGCGGATGCCGGGATACGCCGGACATCGACTACACCGTGGGCAATTCCGGCGACCGTCGCGCGCTCTGCCTCAGCTATCTGTACGGCAGCGCCTATCACGCGCGGACCGGCGAGTGCGTGTACGGCCCGAACACCGCCGGCAGCAATTGGACCGAGTCGACGTGCAGGGTCGGTAATTTCACCGTGAAAGCACGGCTCACGGGCACATCCGACACATCGCGCTGCAACGCGTACCCGAATGCCGACCAGGGCCTCCAGGTCTCGACCCGCTGGAGCGAACTCGACCTCGCCTTCTGCCTCTCGATGAACTACCCGGACGCCGCCGGCCGCGCCAAGACCGGTGCCTGCCTGTTCCGCACCGGATCAGGCGAGCAACCGCACTTCCAAGCCGTCTCCTGCGACGCCGCCAACGTCGTCGTCACCGGCCGCACCTCCACCTACCGCGACGCGGCCGCCTGCGGTTCCTACGGCTGGGCCACCTGGAGATCGAGCGAATTCCCGACCCACTCCTACACCATCTGCTACCGGAAGGCGTGACGAGCGGGGGGTACGGCCGGTACCGCACCCTGCGACCGCCTCAACCGATGTCGGCCAGCCGCTTGAGGGCCGCGTCCACCGCGGCGCGGCCGGCCGGCAGCAGCGGCAGCCGCACGTCAGGGGTGGGAATCACACCGCGCGCGTGCAGCACCCCCTTGATCACCGCGGGGTTCGGCTCGGCGAACGCGGCCGCCGACACGGCCGCCAGCGCGTGCCCCAGGGCCCGGGCCCGTACGAGATCCCCATCGCGCCACGCCGCGGCCAACTCCACGAACCGCTCCGGGGCCAGATGCGCCGACGCCAGCACGCCGCCCGCCGCCCCGAGCGCCAGCATCGGCGACACGAAGGCATCGTCCCCCGCCAGCACCGCGAAGCCCGCGGGCGCGTCGCCGAGCAGCTCCACCGCCGCCTGGTCGACGCCGCCGGTCGCGTACTTGACGCCGGCCACCCCGGGCAGCTCGCCCAGTTCCCGCAGAGTCCGCGCGTCGAGCGGCCGGCTGGTGCGGTACGGGACGTGGTAGACGATCAGCGGAACAGGGCTGCGGGCCGCCAGTTCGGCGAAGTGCGCCCGTACGCCCTCCGGTGTGGGCCGGGTGAAGTACGGAACGGGCACCAGGGCGCCGGTCGCCTCGGGCCACCGGGCCAGTTCCGCCAGGTCGGCCGCGCTGGACATGGTCGCGTTGGTCCCCGCCCCGACGGTCAGCGCCGCCCCGCGTGCCCGGCAGACGCGAGCGCAGACGTCCACGACCGCGTCCTTCTCCTGGCGCGTCAGCGCCGCGGGCTCGCCGGTGGTCCCGAGGGCCACCAGGCCCGCGGCGCCCGCGTCGAGCATGGAGCACGCGAGCCGTTCCAAGGCGTCCTCGGCGATCCCTCCCTCGGCGGTGAACGGCGTGATGAGCGGTATGTGGACCCCGTGCGGGGGAGTGCGAGTCGTCATGCCGACGAGCCTGACCGCACCCGATCATGCAGGTCCAGTTCGCTTTTCCGACGGCGAGCGTAAGCTCATCCGATGCTCGATGTCCGTCGCCTTCGCCTGCTGCGGGAACTCGCCCTGCGCGGCACCATCGCCGCCGTCGCCGAAGCGCTCGCCTTCACCCCCTCGGCGGTCTCCCAGCAACTGAGCGTCCTCGAACGCGAGGCGGGGGTGCCGCTGCTGGAACGCACCGGCCGACGCGTGACGCTGACCCCGGCCGGACGCCACCTGGTCGACCACGCCGAAGCGGTGCTCGAACGCCTGGAACAGGCCGCTGCCGACCTCGCCGCGGCCCGCCAGGGCCCGGCGGGACCGCTGCGCGTCGGCGTCTTCCCCACCGCCGCCCGCGCGCTCGTCCCCGCCGCGCTGGCCGACCTCGCCACGCGCCATCCGGCGCTGGAACCCCTGGTCCGCGAGGTCGACCCGGCGGCCGTGGGCGACGCGCTGCGCGCCGGCGAACTGGATGTCGCGCTCGTCCATGACTACGACTTCGTCCCCTGCCCGCCCGAACCCGGACTCGTGACCGAACCGCTGTGCGTCGAGGCGATGTACCTCGCGACCGCCGCCGCGTCGGCTCCCGGGTGGGCAGCCGGCACCGAACAACCGGAGGGGATGACGGAAACGGCAGGACCCGCAGAGCCGACGATCAGCGGCTGCGCCGACGCCCCCTGGATCACCGCGTCCCCCGGAACGATGTGCCACACGATGACCGTGCGGTCCTGCCACGCCGCCGGATTCCGGCCACGGATACGCCATCGGGTGGACGACTTCGCCACCGTGCTCGCGCTCGTGGCGGCCGGACAGGGCGTGGCCCTGGTGCCGCAGCTCGGCGCCTCCGACCCGCCGGACGCCGTGCGGCTCACGCGGGTACCGATCCATCGGCACACGAGGATCGCCGTCCGCGGCGGAGCGGGCGGGCACCCGGCCGTAGCCGCTGCGGCGGACGCGCTACGCGCCGCCGTCCCCGCCGCCCTGCGCCCGGCCGAATGACGTCATAAGCAGCTCCTGCCACCACGATGAGGCTTACGTCCCCAACACCCCCCGCGCGGTAAATCATTCGACGTGGCGGAGGCCGTCGGCGACCATTGGCGCATGGTCCGGTACGCCTTCCTCGCGCTCACGTCCGCTGTCGCGGACGGGCTGAAGGCTGCCGTCGGCCCGGTTGATTTCCACGCGTCGCTCTCCACGGCCCACTGCACCCGAGGCTGACCCTTCCCGGATTGTCCGGCGGACCCCGTAGGGGGAGGGTCGGTCGGTCCTCGGGGTCCTCGTGTCTTCGCAGCTCTCACCGGAACCGAGGGAATCAGCCGTGTCCAAGCAGGCATACGTACGCACCAAGCCGCACCTCAACATCGGCACCATGGGCCATGTCGACCATGGCAAGACCACGCTCACCGCGGCCATCACAAAAGTGCTCAGCGCGCGCGGTACGGGCGCGTTCGTGCCGTTCGACCGCATCGACCGGGCGCCCGAGGAGGCCGCTCGCGGCATCACCATCAACATCGCGCACGTCGAGTACGAGACCGACACCCGGCACTACGCCCACGTCGACATGCCCGGCCACGCGGACTTCGTCAAGAACATGATCACGGGGGCGGCGCAGCTCGACGGGGCGATCCTCGTCGTCTCCGCGCTGGACGGGGTCATGCCGCAGACCGCCGAGCACGTCCTGCTCGCGCGCCGGGTCGGGGTGCGGCACATCGTCGTCGCGCTGAACAAGGCGGACGTGGGCGAGGACGACCTCATCGACCTCGTGGAACTGGAGACGCGCGAGCTGCTGACCGCGCACGGCTACGACGGGGACCACGTACCGGTGGTACGGGTCTCGGGGCTGCGCGCCCTGGAGGGCGACCCGCGCTGGACGGGCGCCATCGAGGCGCTGCTCGACGCCGTCGACACCTATGTGCCCACCCCGATGCGGTACACGGACGCGCCGTTCCTGCTGTCCGTGGAGAACGCCCTGACCATCACCGGCCGCGGCACCGTGGCGACCGGCGCCGTCGAACGCGGCCGGGTGCGCGTCGGCGACCGCGTCGAACTGCTCGGCTCCGCCGGGGGCGCCCGGAGCACGTACGTCACCGGCGTGGAGACGTTCGGCAAGCCGATGGAGTCCGCCGAGGCGGGGGACAGCGTCGCGCTGCTGCTGCGCGGCGTGCAGCGGGCCGACGTCCGGCGCGGCGATGTGATCGCGGCGCCGGGCAGCATCGCCCCGCTGCGGCACTTCACCGCCCGCGTGTACCTGACCACGGCGGCCGAGGGCGGCCGGCGCACGCCCGTCGCGACGGGCTACCGCCCGCAGTTCCATCTGCGCACCGCCGACATCGCCGGCGAGGTCGACCTCGGCCTCCGAGGCGTCGCCCGGCCTGGCGAGACCGTCACCATGACGGTCTCGCTCGGCCGGGACGTGCCCCTCGAAATCGGCCTCGGATTCGCCATCCGCGAGGGCGGACGCACCGTCGGGGCGGGCACGGTCACGGCCGTCGCCCCGTAGCCTGATCAGCGGCGCGGGGCCCCGCGACACAGGGGTGCGGAGCCGTACCCCGGTGGCTCGGGGGCACGTCGAAGTGGCGGGCCCCGCTGCCGGGGGCCGTGCGCGGGCGCGCACGGCCCCCTACGCGTGGCGCGGTGTTCCCACGCGCCGCCGGATGCGAAACTGCGCCCCGACAGGCCCCGCGGCACCCGGGCGGCACCGGGAAGGCCGCGGCCGGAGCTGAGAGGCGGTCGCGATGGCGGACACGGCACTGGTACTCGGCGGAGGCGGCATCACCGGCATCGGCTGGGAGAGCGGCATGCTCGCGGGCCTCGCCGCCGCGGGCGTGGACCTGACCACCGCCCACACGGTCATCGGCACCTCGGCCGGCTCCATCGTCGGCGCCCAGCTCGCCAGCGGACTGCTCGACCTCGACGCGCTGTACGAGCGTCAGCTCACCGACCCCAAGGACGAGGTGGCCGTCCGCGTCGGCACCGCCCTCGCCTCCCGCTACGTCTGGGGCGCCCTGCGCTCCCGCGACGCGCGGACGTTCGGCGCCCGCATGGGCCGGATGGCCCTCGCCGCCCGCACCGTCCCGGAGAGCGACCGCCGCGCCGTCGTCGAACGGCGGCTGCTGTCCCACGAATGGCCCGCCCGACGCCTCCTCGTCACGGCCGTGGACGCCGCCACCGGGGAGTTCACGGCCTTCGACGCCGCCAGCGGCGTCGGGATCGTCGACGCCGTCGCGGCCAGTTGCGCGGTGCCGGGCGTCTGGCCGCCGGTGACGATCGGCGCGAAGCGCTACATCGACGGCGGCGTACGGTCCGCCGCCAACGCCGACCTCGCCGACGGCTGCGGCCGCGTCGTCGTCCTCGCCCCGATCCCCACGGGCGGCGGCCCGATCGCCACCGCCCGCGCCCAGGCCGCCGCCCTCACCGCCGCCGGCGCCCGCGTCACCGTCCTCATGCCGGACCGCGCCTCCCGCGCCGCCTTCGGCCGCAACCCCCTCGACCCCGCCCGCCGCGCCGCCGCCGCCCGCGCCGGCCGCACCCAAGCCGCCGCCCACGCCGAGGCCGTCGCCGGCGTCTGGGCCGGGTAAGCCACCGCGGTTCCTACGAACCGGCCACCCGCCCGGGCCCGGCCCGCGTCGGTGGCCCGCCGCCCTGGCTCCTGGCCCCGGCCTCCCGTACGCCTGCACCCGCCCCGGCCGGCCCCGGCGGCCCGATGGGCCCGTACGCCCGTACGCCGGTAGGCTCCGTACATCCGTCGGCCCGTCCGGTGCAGGCTTGTATAGCTGCCCCGGCGCTCCAGGCCGGCCCGGCACAATGGGGGAGTGGATGAGCCGATACCCGTGACCCGCGCCGTGGACCATGGCACCGCGAAGTTGATGCCGGATGTGGACCGGCCGCGGGCGTGGTTGCTCGCGGTGGACGGGGCGCCGCAGTCGTATGTGGATCTGGATGATCCGGCGCACTTGGAGTTCGAGTACGCGCGCAGGCTCGCGCACGTCCTGGACGTGGCCGGGGAGCCGGGCGAACCCCTTGATGTGCTGCATCTCGGGGGCGGCGCGCTGACCCTGCCCCGGTACGTGGCCGTCACGCGTCCGGGTTCCCGGCAGTGGGTGATCGAGGCGGACCGCGGGCTGCTCGACCTGGTGGCGGAGCATCTGCCGCTGCCGGGCGGTTCGGGGATCGAGGTGCGGGCGGCGGACGCCCGTACGGCGCTGGGGGAGGCGCCGGACGGCTCGGCGGACGTGATCATCGCGGATGTCTACGGCGGCTCGCGGGTCCCGGCGCACCTCACCTCCGTCGAGTACGCGCGTTCGGCGGCCCGTGTGCTGCGGCCCGGCGGCCGTTATCTGGCCAACCTCGCCGACAGCGCCCCCTTCGGCTTCCTCCGGTCCCAACTGGCCACGCTCGCCACGGTCTTCGAGGAACTGTGTCTGATCGCGGAGCCCTCGGTGCTGCGCGGTCGGCGGTTCGGCAACACCGTCGTCGTCGCCTCGCACGCCGAGCTCCCGGTGGCGACGCTGGCCCGGCGGACCGCGGCGGACGCCTTCCCGGCCCGCGTCGAGTACGGGGACGCGCTGGCGCGCTTCGTCGCCGGGGCGGCGGCCGTGCACGACGCCGACGCGGTGCCCTCGCCGAGACCGCCGGACGGGGCGTTCAGCATCGGTTGACCCCCGGCCGGGCCGGGCCCGTCCCCCGGGCACCCCGCGCGGCTGCCTCCGCCCCCGCCTCAGCCCTCGGCGCAGGCGCTCGCCCTGCCGCTCCCGTCCTCCCGCGCCCCGTCCTCCCGCGCCCCGTTCTCCTCCTCGGAGCCTCTTCCCGTGGCCGTCGTCGGCAGCCCCGGCGTCGGCAGCCCCGTCGCCGGCTCCGCCGGCCTCCGCACGAGGCCGCGCACCTCCGGCACCATGAGCACCGCCGCCGTCAGCAGCACGATCAGCGCGGAGCACCCCCACAGCGCCGCCGGCCGGCCGACGAGCTCCTCCATCGGCCCGGCCAGGGCGGTGGCCACCGGCAGCATCGCCACCGACCCGAACCAGTCGTACGCCGAGACCCGCGAGAGCTTGTCCTCCGGGATCTCCTGGTGCAGCGCGGTCATCCAGGAGACGCCGAACACCTCCAGCGTCACGCCCACCGCGAACATGATCGTGATCAGCGCCGGTACGGGCACCGGGACCGCCAGCCCGGCCGAGGGGAGGGCGAGGGGGAACACGCACAGAGTGCCCGCCAGCAGCAGCCGCCGCGGCCGCCACCGGGTCATCAGGAGGCCGCCGCAGATCGTGCCGGCGCCGAACGCGGCGAGCGCCAGGCCCCAGGGCCGGGCCCCGCCCAGCTCGTCGCGGGCGACCAGCGGCCCGTACACCGACTCGGCGGCCCCCACCACGGCGTTGACCACCGCGAACTGCACGACGATCGTCCACAGCCACGGCCGGCCGGTGAACTCCCGCCACCCCTCGCGCAGATCGGACAGCATGCCGCCGCCGGGCTCCCGCTTCGGGATGTGGCCGACGTCGAGGAAGGCGCGCAGCGCGCCCGCGACCGCGAAGGCGACGGCGTCCACGGCGAGCACCCAGCCCGGCCCGAAGGCGGCGATGAGCGCTCCGCCGAGGGCGGCGCCGCCGATCTGGGCGCCGTTGGTGCCCATCCGGAAGAACGCGAACGCCTTGGCCGCCTGCTCGCCGGTGACCGTCGACATGAGCATGCCCTCGGCCGCGGGGGCGAAGAACGCCTGCCCCGTGCCGCCGAGCGCCGCGAGCAGCGCCATCTGCCACAGCCGCGGCTCGCCGGCCAGGACGAGCACGGCGAAGGCGGCCTGCGAGAGGCAGTTGAGGGCGTTGGCGGCGACCATCACCCGGTGCCGCGGCAGCCGGTCGGCTATCGCCCCGCCGACCAGCAGGAAGAGGACGAGCGGTACCGTACGGGCCGCGGCCACCAGCCCCGCGTCCGTGCCGTCGCCGCCGGCCTGGAGCACCGCGAACGCCGCCGCGATCAGGGCGCCGGAGTTGCCGAGGCCCGCGACCACGGCGGCGGCGGTCAGCAGGGAGTAGTTGCGGCCCGCCCAGGCGGGGCGGCGTCTGCGATCGGTGGCGGAGGGTTCGGTCACCGGTCGGACTATCCCTGGGCGCGACCCCGGATGCCAACTCGGATACGGTCCGAATCCGACCCCGCACGATCAGACAACGCTCCCGTACGACCAGGGCGCGCGCCCGTACGACCAGGCAACGCGCCCGTACGGTCAGGGCACGGGCCCATACGGCCGGGGCGCGGGCCCGTACGGTCAGGAAACCGGCAGCGGGCGCAGCGTGCTCATGATCTTCTTGATGGTGGCGTCCGACAGCTCGTCCTTCACGCCGACTTCGGTGTAGAGCACCCACGTCGCGAGGTCGCCCGCGGTGTCCTTGTAGGAAACGGTGAACGCCTTGCCGTCCGAGGAGCACTTGTCGGTCTTCTTCACGCCGGTCACCTTCGCCGACGACCAGAACCCGGTCAGCCCGTGATCGCTCTTGAACGGCTGCGACTTGGTGCCCGACAGATGGCCGGTCCTCTTGGTGTCGTAGGCGTAGTAGACCCAGTTGAGCGCCTCGACCTCCGCCGCCTGGGCCGGGCTCTTCGCGCTCTGCGCGCCCTTCGTGCCCGCGCCGCCCTGGCGCGTGCCCTTGGCGCAGACGTCCGGCTTGTAGAAGGCGGGCGCGGTCATCCCCACGCCACCTTGCCCCTTGTCGTCCTGGAACCCGGTGGTCAGTCCGGGGGAGGCCACGTGCCAGTCCGGCGGTACGTCGAAGGCGTCGTGGCGCAGCGGGTTGGCGACCGCCTTCCACCCGGAGATCACCGGCTTGACGTCGCTGCTGCCGCTGCGCGGATTGTCGGCCGGGTCCTCCTCGCTCCCGCCCTGCGAGTCCGAGCCCCGGCCCGAATCCGAGTCCGATCCCGAAGCGGAAGAGGACGGACCGGCGGTCGGCGAGGCGTTCTGCCCGCCCTTGGCCTCCTCCTTCTTCTTCCCGTCGCCGTCCTGGAACAGGAACATCCCGGCGACCACGGCGGCGGCGACCACGGCGACGGCCGTGCCGATCGCGATGGCGGTGCGCTTGCGCTTGCCGTCGGGGGGCCGAGGCGCGCCCGGCGGCATGGGCGGGCCCCACTGCCCGCCCGGCTGCGGGCCGCCGGGCTGCTGGTACGGGTTCGGCTGCTGGAACCCCGGCTGCTGATACGGGTTCGGCTGGTACTGCCCCGCCTGCTGATGGCCCGCTTGCTGGTATCCCGGCTGCTCGTACCCGGCCTGCTGATACCCCGGCTGCGGGTATCCCGGCTGCTGGTACGGGTTCTGATTCGGGTCCTGCGGGTTCTGCTCGCCCCCGGGCGGCTGCTGTCCTGGCCACATGGCCGATAACGATAGATGGCGGGCGGGGGCGCTGCTACGGCCGTACCGCCCGTCCCTCCCGCGACCCCACCCGCTCCCTCGCCCCGCCCCTCCCGCGACCCCATCCCCCCTCCCGCGGCCCCGTCTCTTCCGTGATCCCGCCCCTTCCGCGACTATCTACCGGCTGGTAACTTCACGGCATGTCTGAAACCCCGCCGTCGATCGGCGCGATGCTCACCGCCACCGTGCCCATGGCCCGCACCCTGGGCCTCGAATTCACCGAGACCACCCCCGAACGCGCCGTGGTCCGCCTCCCCGACCAGGAGGAATTCCACAACCACGTCGCGGGCCCGCACGCGGGCGCCATGTTCACGCTCGGGGAGACCGCGAGCGGCGCGATCGTCCTCGCGGCCTTCGGGGACCAGCTCTCCCGGGCCGTACCGCTGGCCGTACGGGCCGAGATCGGCTACCGCAAGCTCGCCATGGGACCAGTCACCGCGACGGCCGAGATAGGCCGCCCCGTCGCCGACGTGGTCGCCGAACTCGACTCCGGCCGGCGCCCCGAATTCCCGGTGAACGTCGCGATCACGCGCGAGGACGGCGCCGTGACCGGCGAGATGACCATCGTGTGGACCCTGCGCCCCAACGCCTGACCCCGCGCCCCGCCGCGTGGCCCCGCCCGTCCCGCGCGTAACCTCTCTCGTCCCACGGACCACCTCGCCGGTCACCTCGCTCAACCCGAGGCCGGCGGAGCGAGTCCCCTACTCCAGTAGGCTTCCCGGCGTACGCCCACGGGGGCGCGCCGGGCATGACGTGGGAAAATCTGGGAGGAACGGGCGTTGCATATCGACGGGCTGCTAGAGACGGTACCCGCGGTCGCGGTGTACCTGCTGGTCGGCGGGGTCATCGGACTGGAGAGCCTGGGCATCCCGCTGCCCGGCGAGATCGTGCTCGTCAGCGCCACGCTGATGGCCGCCACTCAGGACCACATCAACCCGTACGTGCTCGGCGCGTGCGCGGTCGCGGGCGCGATCATCGGCGACTCCATCGGCTATCTGATCGGCCGCAAGGGCGGCAAACCGCTGCTGGAGTGGCTCGGCCGCAAATTCCCCAAGCACTTCGGCCCCAAGCACGTGGCCACGGCCGAGCGGCAGTTCCAGAAGTGGGGCATGTGGGCCGTCTTCGTCGGCCGCTTCATCGCCCTGCTGCGGATCTTCGCCGGCCCGCTCGCGGGCGTGCTCAAGATGCCGTACTGGAAGTTCCTGATCGCCAACGTCCTCGGCGGCATCGTCTGGGCGGGCGGCACGGTCGCGGTCATCTACTCCGTCGGCAAGGTCGCCGAGAAGTGGCTCAGCAGCTTCGCCTGGGTCGGCCTGGTCCTCGCGCTGCTCTTCGGCCTCGGCTCGATGCTGGTGATGAAGCGGCGGCAGAAGAAGGCCGAGGCCGCCGAGGAGGCGGCGGCCGGGACCAAGGCCGCACCGGAGGCGGCCACGGTCGTCGACTGAGCCGGACCCTTTCGCGGTTTTCTCGGTTTTCTTGGTTTTCCCGGCCCCCTTCCGGGCTTTCTCGTTCGCAGGCGACGCCCCGCGGCTCCCACCGGGCCGCGGGGCGTCGCCTACGGTGCGTACGGACAGGTGCGTGCGGACACGTACGTACAGGCAGGGTGTGTACCGGGCAGGGTGTGTACGGCCGGGCGCGTGGGCGCGGCGTACGGCCGGCACGTTCCTGCCCGGCGATACCTACCCGAGAGAGCACCGGACGGCGGTGCGGGAGCGAGGAGAAGGCGATGGCGGAGCGGGCACTGATCGCAGGGGTGGGCGGCGCGGAGCCGCGGATCGATCCGCAGGCGTTCGCGGCGCCGACGTCCGTCGTGGTCGGCGATGTCACGGTGGCCGCCGGCGCCAGCCTCTGGTACCACGCCGTGCTGCGCGCCGACTGCGGGCCGATCATCCTCGGCGCTGACAGCAACATCCAGGACAACTGCACCGTGCACGTGGACCCGGGCTTCCCGGTCACGGTCGGCGAGCGCGTATCGGTGGGGCACAACGCGGTGCTGCACGGCTGCACCGTCGAGGACGAGGTGCTGATCGGCATGGGCGCCACGGTCCTCAACGGAGCGCACATCGGGGCGGGCTCGCTGATCGCGGCGCAGGCCCTGGTCCCGCAGGGGCTGCGGGTGCCGCCCGGCTCGCTCGTGGCGGGAGTGCCCGCCAAGGTCAAGCGGGAGCTGACCGAGGAGGAGCGCGAGCACATCAGGGAGAACGCGGCGATGTATCTGGAGCTGGCCAAGGCGCACCGGGCGGCGCTCCACGAGTGACCCGTCGGGGAACCGGCCGTACGGGGGCCGGGCGGCCGCCCACGAGCGTTCCGCCCGGCCCTCGCCGCCCGGCCCACGTCGCCCGGCCCGCGTCGCCCGGCCCTGGCCGCTCGGCCCTCGCCCGTACGAGCCCGAGCGCTCCGTCCGGCGGAACCGCCCGCTCCCTCCGCGAACCCGCTGGTAGCGCGTTTACGCAGGTCATCACGGGTGGCGTAACACTGGCGTAATGGCGCTCGGCTAGTGTCACCGGCCTTGAACGCACCACCACCGCCACCGGCGGCAGGCGCGAGGGAGGACGTATGAGCGGGCGGAGACCGTACGGAGCCGACACCGGCGGCTCGCCCCGGCCGGGCTCTTCGCAGCCCCGGGCGCGACGGGCCCGGCAAGTGGCGGACGTACTGCGCCAGCAGATCACCGGCGGCGCCTTCGACAGCGGGACCCTGCCCGACGAGCGCGCCCTGGGCGCGCAGTTCCACGCCTCGCGCAACGCGGTCCGCGAGGCGCTGGGCATCCTGCGCGACGAGGGGCTGATCGCCCGCCGCCGAGGCGTCGGCACCACGGTTCTGATGCCCAAGTACGGGCACGGGCTGGACCGGCTGGCCGGACTGGCCGAGACCCTGACGGGGTACGGCCCGCTGACCAACGAGGTGCGCGCGGCCCACCGCGTGGCGGAGCCGCCGGCGGCCGTAGCGGAGCGGCTGAGCCTCGCGCCCGGCACGGGGGCGGTCTACATCGAGCGCGTACGGCGCATGGGCGGGCTTCCGCTGTCGCTGGACGCGACCTACCTCGCCGCCGACATCGGGGTGCCGCTGCTGGACCTGGATCTGGCCGGCCGCGACCTGTTCGCGCTGATCGAGGAGACGACCGGCGGCCGGCTGGGCCGCGCGGAGGTGGCGGTGCACGCCGTCACGGCCGGCCCGGATGTCGCCGGGCTACTGGACGTCCCCGTGGGCGCGGCTGTGTTCGCCATCGACCGGCTCACGCACCTCGCCGACGGCCGCCCCGTCGACGCGGAGTCCCTGCACATCCGCGCGGACCGGCTCACTCTGCACGCCACCTTGCACCGGGGCGCGCCCCACCCCGGTTGACGCCGAGCCCGAGCCCGCGGCTCCGGGAGGGGCCGCTCTTCTCTCACCCGCGCCGCGTACGCGCGCGCCTGTCCGTAGCGCTCCCTGCACGCGCGCGCTCGTACGCCCTGCCCGACCGGAGGCCGACTCGTGGCCGATCTGAACACCTGGACCCTCGCCCTGCTGGCTCTCTTCGGCCTCGCCGGAGGCATCGGCATCACCGCGCTCGGGCCGGGCGGCGTGCTGCCGACGATCGGGCTGTTCGCGCTGACCCGGCTCGCCCCGGCCGAGGTGGCGGGCACCGCGATCGTCACGCATATCGCGACCGGCGCGCTGGCCACCGCCGCCTACACGCGCTCCGGGCAGTTGCGCGACCCCGCCACCCGCCGCACCGCGCTGATCCTGGCCGGCGCCGCCGTCATCGGTACACCGCTGGGCGTGCTGGTCAACACCATGGTCTCCAAAGGGGCGTTCGGGCTGTTGCTCGGGGCGTTCGCGGCCCTCGTCGCCGTGCTCGTCTGGTACCGCGAACGCCACGGCGGGCCCGGCGAGGGGGCGAGCCACCCGGCGGCGTCGTGGATCGCGGCGCTGGGGTTCGCGGTGGCGGCGGCGAGCGGCATCGTGGGCATCGGCGGACCGATGCTCACGGTCCCGCTGCTGGTCGCCGCGGGCGTCCCCATGCTGGAGTCGCTGGCGGCGGCCCAGGCCCAGTCGGTGGTCATCGCGGGCATCGGCACGCTGGGCTACGTGGCCCACGGGGCCGTCGACTGGCGGCTCGCCGCCCTGGTCGGCGTGCCCGAGATCGCGGGTGTCCTCATCGGCTGGAAGATCGCGCGGGCCCTGCCCACGCGCACCCTGAAGTACGCCCTCGTCGCGGCGTTGCTGGCGGTGGCCCCCTACCTGGCGCTGCACGGCTGAGCGAGGGCGGCGCCGGGGTGGGGTGAAGATCACAGCTCACGGGTCTGAACGCCCCTGACGCCGCCGACTACCGTGAGCGGGTGCCGAAGGACCGGAACACGTTCTCATTCAACCCGGCGGCTTCGCTCGCGGCCTGGCGGCGGCGGACCGTGTCGCGCGCCGTGCACCGCGGCTGGCGCTGGGTGCAGCAGGCCGGCGCCGTCACCGCCGAGCGCCCGGGCCCGTACCGCTTCCGGGCCATCGGCCACGGCACCCGGCTCGCCTTCCCGCTCGGCACGGTCTTCGGCGAGCCCTGGATCGAACTCGGCGCCCATTGCGTCATCGGCGAACAGGTCACCCTCACCGCCGGCCTGATGCCCGGCGTCGACCTCGGCCCGGACCCGGTCCTGCGCCTGGGCGACGGCGTGGTGCTGGGCCGGGGCAGCCATGTGGTGGCCTCCCGGCCCGTCACGTTCGGGAACGACGTGTTCTGCGGCCCGTACACCTACGTCACCAGCGACAACCACTCCTACGACGACCCGGAGCGGCCCGTGGGGAAGCAGTGGCCGCGCTCCGCGCCCGTCGAGATAGGCACCGGCAGTTGGCTCGGCGCGGGCGCGGTGATCCTGCCGGGCGCCCGGCTCGGCCGCAACGTCGTCGTCGCGGCGGGCGCGGTGGTCCGCGGCGAGGTCCCCGATCACGCCGTGGTCGCCGGGGCCCCCGCCCGGGTCGTACGGCGCTGGGACCCGGAGGCGGGCTGGCAACCGCCCCTGCGGACCCCGCCGCCCACCCCGATCCCGGAGGGCGTCACCCCCGAACAGCTCCTGGCGCTGGCGGCATCGGAGCTGGAACCCGAGCCGGAGCCGGAGCCGGCGTCGGGACCGGGGTCGGCATCGGCCTCGGCGCCTGAGCTGACGCCAGCGTCGGAGCTGGGGCCGGCGTCGGAGCTGGAGCCGGACGGCTCCGGCGCGCCGGCCTTCCCGGCGGACCGCTGACCGGGCCACGCACGGCACGCCTGCCTCGCACGCTCCCGGGCTTCAGCGGGCTCACTTTTGCGGGGCTCGCGCCCGTACGAGCGTGCCGGCGGCGAGCAGGGCGAGCACGGCGAGCACAGCGGGCTCCGGGTGCGATGGCTCGGGCTCGACTCTAGCCTGGCCGTAAACGCCCCGGACCACGGAGACGATCATGGAACGGTCCACGAGAGCCGCCGAATCCACAGCGCGGGACAGCGGTCCGACGCGGCCCGGGGAAGAGATCTCCGCGTACAACAGCGTCGCCCAATTGCAGACCGATATCTGGTGGTCGCTCTCGGACGCCGCGCGCAGGCTGGCGATCCCCGACCTCGACCCCGCCGAACGGACCGAGGCGACGGCCGCCGTCGACCGGAACCTCGCGGACATCGAGGTCCTCACGCACTACTACAGCCATCCGGGGCGGCAGGTGGCGGAAACCCTGCGCGGGCTGGCCTCCGAGCCGGCGTACGCCGAACTGAGCCGGACGGCCGCCCAGATCGGCCGCGGCCTGCTCGCCGACGTGCCGGACGCCACGGCCGCGGTGGCACAGGACGGGACGGGCACCGTCGCCGACCGGCGGCCGCGGTTCGACGTGCTGGTGGTCGCCGACCTCTCCGAGACTGAGGAGGCGAAGGTCCACCGTGATCTGCGCGCGTCGCGCCGCCGCGAGGACCCCTTCGTCTACGGCGTGGTCGCCGTGTCGAATTTCGTCGACGCGATGGTGGCGATCCTGGTCAACCCGTGGATCCAGGCGGTCGTCGCCCGGCCTGACTTCCACACCCATTCGGACTTCGACCTGACGCTGCTCGACCGATTGCTGCCGCCGGTCGGACCGCCCGACCTCGACCGCCTCACCGCGGCCGACCGGGCCCGCGCCCTCGCCCACCGCATCCGGCGGGAACGGCCCGAGCTGGATCTCTACCTGGTCGAACAAGCCTCGATCGAACAGCTCGCCACGCAGATCGGGGACGAATTCGACTCGGTCTTCCTGCAACAGGAGGACGTCCTGGACCTGCATCTGACGATTCTGCGCGGCGTCGGCCGACGCTACCGGACGCCGTTCTACTCGGCGCTGCTGGAATACGCCCGTAAGCCGAGCGGAGTGTTCCACGCCCTGCCGGTCTCCCGCGGGAACTCGGTGGTCCGCTCGCCGTGGATCCACGACATGTGCGACTTCTACGGGCTGAACATCTTCCTGGCCGAGACGTCGGCGACGGCCGGTGGACTGGACTCGCTGCTGGAACCGCATGGCCCGATCAAGGAGGCACAGGACCTGGCCGCCCGTGCCTTCGGCGCGCGGCGGACCTACTTCGTGACCAACGGGACGTCCACCGCGAACAAAATCGTCACCCAGTCGCTGGTGGCGCCGGGCGACGTCGTCCTGGTCGACCGCAACTGCCATAAATCCCACCACTACGCGCAGGTGCTCGCCGGTTCCCACGTCTCCTATCTCGACAGCTACGCGATCGACGAATTCTCCATGTACGGCGCGATTCCGCTGTCCGACATCAAACGGACGCTGCTGACGTACCGGCGCGAGGGCAGACTCGACCAGGTGGCATTGGTATCGCTCACGAACTGCACCTTCGACGGCGTCGTGTACGACGTGGAACGCGTGATGGCCGAATGCCTCGCGATCAAGCCCGACCTGGTCTTCCTGTGGGACGAGGCGTGGTTCGCGTTCGCCCGTTTCCACCCCGTGTACCGGCGGCGGACCGCGATGGCCGCGGCGGCCCGCCTGGCCGAACGCTTCGGCACGGCGGAATACCGCGCCGAGTACGAGCGGCATGTCCAGCGGATGCGCGGCATGGCGGACGACGACCTGGTGCGCGAGCCGCTGCTCCCGGACCCGGACAAGGTCAGAATTCGCGCCTACGCCACACAGTCGACGCACAAGACCCTGACCTCGTTGCGACAGGGATCGATGATCCACGTCCACGACGAGGAATTCGGCTGGCGGAACGAGGAGGCATTCCACGAGGCCTATATGACGCACACGTCGACCTCTCCGAACTACCAGGTGCTGGCGTCCCTCGACGTCGGCCGGCGCCAGGTCGAGCTGGAAGGGTTCGAACTGGTGTCGCGCCAGGTCGAGCTGGCGATGACGCTGCGCGACCGGATCGCCGGGCACCCCCTGCTCGCGAAGTATTTCCGGGTGCTCGGCAGCAGCGAGCTGATCCCCGACGAGTACCGGCGGCGGGGCGGCGACTGTCCGCTGCACGCCGGGCCGGTGGCGATGGAAGAGGCGTGGAACACCGATGAGTTCGTCCTCGACCCCTGTCGGCTGACCATCGAGATCTCCGCGACGGGCATCGACGGCGACACCTTCAAGCACGCGCAACTCATGGACCGCTGGGGCATTCAGATCAACAAGACCACCCGCAACACGGTATTGGCGATGACGAATATCGGCACGCCCCGCACGGCCGCCGCGCATCTCCTCCGGGCGCTGCTCGGCATCGCGGTGGAATTGGAGGCCGAAACCGGCCAGTTGACGCCTGAGAAGAAGCGCGCTTTCGACCTCCGGGTCGACGCGCTGACCCACGACCACCCGCCGCTCCCCGATTTCTCCCGGTTCCACGACACTTTCCGTGCCGACCCCGCCGGCGCGGCGGGCGACGGGGACATGCGTAAGGCCTATTACATGGCCTATCGAGAAGAACTGTGCGAGTTCGTGTCGCCCGGTGAGGCGCGACGCCGGGTCGAGGCCGGTCAGCCGGTCGTTTCGGCGATCTTCGTCACCCCGTATCCGCCGGGCTTTCCGATCCTGGTGCCGGGTCAGGAGTTCAGCGAGGATATTCTCGATTTCATGGATGCCTTGGACACCAAGGAGATCCACGGATTCGACCCGGAATGCGGGTACCGGGTGTTCGTACGGTCGGCCCTCGTCGGCGCCGGCGACGGTGGCGGGACGCCCGCTGGTACGGGGGAGGGCGGGGGCCCGGCGGCCGGGAAGCGCTGACGTACGCGGGAGGGCGAGGGGCCGGCGGTTGGGGAACGCTGAAGCACGCGGGGGAGCGAGGGGCCGACGGCCGAGGCGACGCCGGCCGGGACCGCGTCACCTCGACGCCAGCAGCACCGTGCCCACCAGCGCCAGCCCCGCGCCCGCCGCCTGGACGACGCGCAGCCGCTCGTCGAGGAAGCCGCGGGCGGCGAGCGCGGTGACCACCGGGTAGAGGGAGGCGAGCACCGCCGCCACCGTCACCGGGCCGCTGTGCGCGGCCAGGTTGTACGTGCCGTTGGCCGCCACGTCCGCGAGGCCGACGAAGGCGAGGGCGGGCAGCGCGGCCCGTACGGCGCTCGTGCCGCCCTCGGGGAGGGCCGGGGTGCCGCGGCGTACGGAGGCGTACAGCGCGGTGCCGCCGACCGCCACATTGCACACGCGCTGGACGAAGAGGGCGAGGAAGAGGCCGGTCAGGGTGTGGGACGCCGCGGCGATCAGCGCCATCACCGAGCCGAAGCCGAAGGCCGCGACGAGCGTGAGCGCCAGCGTCTGCCGCGCCACGGGAGCGCCGCCCACCTGGGGGCCGCTGGCGAGCACGACACCCGCCACGGCGATCGCGATGCCGGCGAACTGGAGCAGGCCGGGCCGTTCGCCGAGCATCAGCCCGACGCCGAGCGGCACCACGACGCCGCCCAGCGCCCCGACCGGCGAGACGACGCCCATCGGGCCCATCGCCAGGGCGCGGTAGAAGCAGAGCATCGCGGCGGGCCCGACCACTCCGGCCGCCGCCGCGAACCACAGCTCCGGGCCGGCCTCGCGCCAGCCGCCGGTGGCGACGACGATCGCGCCGAGCACCGCCACGGCCAGGGCCTGGGAGACGACGACCACGGTCAGGGCGGGCATGCGGCGGGTGAGCAGGCCGCCGCCGAAGTCGGCGAGCCCCCACAGGAAGCTGGTGGCCAGGGCGTAGAGCACGGTCATGCGGGGCCTCGAAGTACAGTGTGGTGGACGGTGTGGTCCAGCACACCGTAGTGCACTTCATTGGACTGTGTCATTGAGTATATTGGACGGACGATGACGGACCTCGATCAGCTCACGCAGTCGCTCGCCCGCAATCTCAAACGCTGGCGGGGCGAGCGCGGCTTCACCCTCGACGCCCTCGCGGCACGCTCCGGCGTCAGCCGCGGCATGATCATCCAGATCGAGCAGGCCCGTACCAACCCCAGCGTCGGCACCACCGTGAAGCTCGCCGACGCTCTCGCCATCAGCATCACCACGCTCCTCGACCACGATCAGGACGCCCGGGTACGCGTCGTACCGGCGGCACGGGCCGTACGGATGTGGTCCACCGAGGCCGGCAGCCACAGCACGCTGCTCGTCGGCGCGGAGGCGGACGGGCCGCTGGAGATGTGGGAGTGGCGGATCGAGCCAGGCGAGGGCAGCGAGTCCGATCCGCATCCGCCCGGCACCACCGAACTCGTCCACGTCGCGGCCGGCGAACTCACCCTCGTCGTCGACGGGACGGCGCACACCGTCCCGACCGGCGCCTCCGCGTTCTTCGAGGCGGGCGCCCCGCACGCCTACCGCAACGACGGCGGCGAACCCGTCGAGATGACGATGGCGGTGTCCGTGCCGCCCGTGCGCTGATGCCACCGGCTCCGAGGCCGCCGGATCCGGCGCGGGCCGTGCCCGCGAGGGCTGTTAGCTTGACGCGCATGAGTACGCCGATGGACGCCTTCGACAAGGTCCGCCCCGCGACGGAATGCCTCGACCTGCTGACCGCGCCGGTCGCCGAGGCCGTACGCGGCTGGCGCGGCACCGTGCCCGCCGAGCAACTGCTGTACGTGGACACCGACCCCGAGAAGGCCGACACCGCGGTCTTCGTGGAGACCTACGGGCCGTGGCTGCTGGAGCAGTCCGCGAACTGCGTCGTCATCTCCGCCAAGCGCGGCGGCGAGGCCACGCTCGCCGCCGCCCTCGTGCTCGGCCGCGCCCGCGCCGACGTCAACGGCGTCGTACGCCGCCACCTCGGCGCCCGCAAGGCGTCCTTCGCCGCCATGGACACCGCGCTCGGCGCCACCGGCATGGAGTACGGCGGCGTCACCCCGATCGGGCTGCCCGCCGGCTGGCCGGTGCTGGTGGACGCGGCCGTCGCCGACAGCCCGCACGTCCTCATCGGCAGCGGCAGCCGCCGCGGCAAGCTGATCGTCCCCGGCCGGGCGCTCGCCGAACTCCCCGGCGCCACGGTGCTGGACGGACTCGGCATCTGAAGCCGCTCGGCATGGGAAGGGGCCGGCATGCGAAGGGGCTCGGCATCCGGACGGGCCGCCGATCGCCCGTCGCTCGCCCGCTACCGGCCCCGCCCCGAGACATCGAGGGACAGCGCGATCGAGTGCTCGTGGAAGCCCAGGCTCCGGTACAGCGGCTCGGCGTCCTCGCTGGCGTGCAGATCGACGCGGGACACCCCCTGCTCCGCGAACCAGTCGAGCAGCGCCTCCGTCGTCGCGCGGGCGTAGCCGCGCCCCCGGTACCGCGGATCGGTGCAGACATTGAAGATGAAACCGAAGAGCCCCGTGGGGCGGCGGGGGCCCGGCAGCCGCGTCTCGACGCTGCCCACCGCGCAGGCGGCGAGCAGCGGCCGCCCGTCCTCGTCCGTCCCGTCCACGACGAACGCCCCGAGGCGCGGGCTGGGGACCGACAACTGCTCGCGGGCCATCTCCACGGCGTCGGCCTCCCACGCGCCCGGGGCGCCCTCGCCCTCCATGTCGCCGAACATCAGACGGCGCAAGCGGACCAGTTCCGGCGCGTCGGAGGGGCGCGCCACGCGTATCTCGATCATCGACCGACGGTAGCGCAGGTCCCGCCGGCCGTCGCGGTCTCGTCGACGCCCGCCGCGCCGCCCGTCGCGGAGACCGTCACCCCAGCCGCGGGATCTCGATCGCCGGGCAGCGGTCCATGACCATGTCGAGGCCCGCCGCGCGGGTACGCTCGTACGCAGCCTCGTCGACCACTCCCAACTGGAACCAGACGGCCTGCGCGCCGATCGCCACGGCCTCGTCGGCCACCGGACCCGCCAGACGGGAGTTGACGAACACGTCCACCACGTCGACGGGAAAGTCGATCTCCGACAGGGAGGCGTAGCCGCGCTCCCCGTGCACCGTCTCGGCCTTGGGGTGTACGGGCACGACGCGCTTGCCGTAGCGCTGGAGGACCTCGGCGACGCGGTAGGCGGCGCGTCGCCGGTTGGTGGACAGGCCGACCACCGCCCAGGTGTCGCCCGTGGCGGTCAGAATCCGGCGGAGCGTGGCGTCGTCTGCGTACATGCCCGGTCAACGAGGGTCCGCGACCGCGCATTCCCGCCGTTCCCCCGGTCGGCGGCGGCGTCCGGCGGGGTTCGGCATAGGGTGACGGGATGCAGGAGCAGTACCGGACGGTGGCGCGCGAAGGCGTCCACGAGATCGAGATCAACAAGTCGCGCTTCATCTGCGCGCTCGCGCCCGCCGCCACCGAGGAGGAGGCTCAGGGCGTCATCGAGCGCGTCCGCAGGGAGCACCCCGCCGCCCGGCACCACTGCTTCGCGTACGTCATCGGGGCCGACGGCGGCGTCCAGAAGGCCAGCGACGACGGCGAGCCCGGCGGGACGGCGGGCGTGCCGATGCTCCAGATGCTCGTACGGCGCGAGATCCGGTACGCGGTCGCCGTCGTCACCCGCTACTTCGGCGGCGTCAAGCTCGGCGCGGGCGGGCTCATCCGCGCGTACGGCGGGGTGGTCGGCGAGGCCCTCGACGCCCTGGGCACCGTCACCCGGCAGCGGTTCCGGCTGGCGACGGTGGTCATCGACCACCAGCGGGCCGGGCGGCTGGAGAACGACCTGCGCGCCACCGGCCGCACGGTGCGCGACGTCGGCTACGGCGCCGACGTGCGCATCGAGATCGGGCTCCCGGAGGCCGACATCGAACCCTTCCGGGCCTGGCTCGCCAACACCACCGCCGGGACGGCGCACTTCGAACTCGGCGGTGAGGCGTACATGGACGCGTGAGGCCCAGATGGGAGGCGTCGGCGCCGGCTCACCTCGGGTTGTGCTGGATCGCCGCCTCGATCAGCCCGGACGTGGCGGTCGGGAAGTCCATGGGCACGATGCCGAGCCCGGTCCAGCCCTGGGCCTCCGTGCTGCCGAGGAACGCGCGGACCTGGGGGTTGAGGCGGTTCGCGTTCCATACGGGCGGCATCAGGGCCGCGGTGCTCACATAGTTCATGTAGAGCTTGCCGGGCTCCCGCGCGGCCTTGCGGAACTGGGCCTCGATCTTGGGGTACTTGGCGAAGGGCTCCGCCATGTAGTCGTCCTGGATGTCGAAGAGCCGTCCGTCCCCATAGCGCACCCCGGGCAGACCGCCATTGTCGCCGAGGAGCACGACCTTCCCCCGCGCCTCGCCCAGCGTCGGCAGCGTGCCGTCCAGCCGGAACAGCGAACGCCAGCCCTTGCCGTCCAGATAGACGTCGAAGATCTTGCGGAACTCCGCGTCGGCGACCTCCGAGTACTCCTGCTTGACGCGCATCAGTACGGTCTCCGAGGGGTGTGCGCGCAGGAAGTCCCGGCAGGCTATGAGGACATCGCCGAACATCAGCTTCTGGTAGAACGCCGCGTGGTGGATGGCGAAGACACCGTCCACGGCGCGGCAGCGGACGTCCAGGAACCGGATGCCCGCGGCCAGTTGCTCCGCGATGGTCAGGGTCTGGCACGCCACGTACGCGCCGCCGTGCCGCGCGCCCGAGTCGTGCGTGCCCGGCAGCGTGAGGCGCTGTACGGGGACGCTGTCCGCGATCCCGGACAGCCAGTCCTGGCCGGAGAGGGTACGGGCGCGGGTGCGGGCGGGCCCGCGCGCCGGGGCGGCCGGGGGAGCGGCCGAGGCCGGGGCCCCGCCCGCGTACGCCAGCAGTCCGGCGGCCGACAGCGCCGTCGCGCCCCGCAGGAATCCGCGCCGGTCCACGCTCATGTATCCGTCCCCTCGACGATCGGCTGACGGGCCGTCGAGTCACGGGCCGTCGGATGACTGGCCGTCGGATTATGGCCTGAACAGGCCCGTGGCGTTAAGGGGGCGAAACCGGCCGCTCAGCGTGGTCCGTGCGATCAGGGTGGTCAGGGTGGCTTACGGGGCGCGTGTGACCCGCTCGGCCCCGGCCCGGCCCGACCGCCGCCGTCCTCGCTCGCGGCGTGTCGTCGGACCCCGGCTGTGTGGTCGGGGCGTGCCATCGGACCCCGGCTGTGTGGTCGGGGGGGTGTTGTCGGGCCCCGGCTGTGTGCTCGCGGCGTGTTGTCGGACCCTGGCTATAGAGTCGTGTGCATGGCTTCAGACGAGGGGACCGTGCGGGTCGACAGTTGGATCTGGTCCGTACGGCTCACGAAGACACGCGCGCTGGCCGCCGCCGCGTGCCGCGCCGGTCATGTTCGCGTCAATGGTGAGCGCGCCAAGCCGGCCCAGCCGCTGCGGCCCGGGGACGAGGTGCGGCTGCGCCAGGCCGGCTTCGAGAAGACCGTCGTCGTCTCGCGCCTCGTGCGCAAGCGGGTCGGCGCGCCCGTCGCCGCCCAGTGCTTCGTCGACAACAGTCCGCCAGCGCCGCCCCGCGAGGCCACGCTGCCGGTCGCCCAGCGCGACCGCGGCGCCGGGCGGCCTACGAAGCGCGACCGCCGGGACATGGAGGCGCTGCGCCGCGAGCGGCCATAAGGCCGCGGGGGCGCGGACCGCACCGGCCCGCGCCCCCGCCGTGGAACCCCCCGCGGGCTCTGTCCCCGAGACCCGCCCCCGGCTCACCTGCCCCGCCCCGCCCCCGGCTCAGTCGCGGTCCACGTGCTCGCGCAGGACCTTCCCGTTGGCGGCGTCCACGTCGAACGTCGTCTTGTTCCAGTTGTCGGTGTTCACCAGGTCCACGGACCAGATGAGGGTGCCGTCGTCCCTGTCGTCGATCTCCACGGCCGTGGTCGTGCCCGGCTTGCGCTCGGCCGAGGTGCGTACGGCCTGCTGGGCGGAGATCTTCGCCTTGTTCAGCCGGTCGGCGAGCTTGCGCTTGTCGTCGCCGTCCTGGTCGGGCTCCTTCCGTGACCGGGTCACCTTGCCGGAACCCGCGTCCACGCGCACGTCGTGCGCCGTGCCGTCGCGCTCCGCCACCTTGGACCGCCACTCCGACCCGCCGCCGGTGATCCGCTTCAGCTCGATATGGGCGACCTTGCCGTTCGGCACCGCCCCCGCCGCGGTCTTCGCCGCCCGCTCGTAACCCACCTTGGCGGTCGGCAGCAGGGCCTTGCGTTCGGCCTGGTCCTCGGTGAGCCCGGCGGTCCCCGACGCCGAATTGGAGGCCGGGGCGGAGGACCCGGCCGAGCCGGGAGCGTCGGAGGTGACGGCCGCGCCGGAAGTGGCGGACGAGCCGCCCCCGCCCCCGCCGTCGTCCCCGCACCCGCTCACCAGGGCCGCCGAGACGACGACGCCGCACAGGACGCCCGCCGCGCGGCCCCACCGGGTGCGGCCCACGCCGCGTTGCAGATTCACAGATCCGGGTTCAGCACTCATAGCCGCAGCCTTTCCCCGCAAAACGGCGCTCTCACCCCTATGCGGCTAAATCACCCGAGCGGCACCGTCGCTGACCGGCCCCGACGCGAGGGACCGATCGAAACCGCCCGAAAGCGGAGGCCTGTGGTGGTCCAGGGGCGCCTGGGCGTTAGCGTGGTCGACGGCCATGGTGCGATCCCGCGCGGGCCCGGGCCGGCCACAGCGGCGAAGAAGGGGAGAACATGCGGAACATGCAGGTCGGAGCGGTTTCTTGAGAATTCTGCACACGTCCGACTGGCATCTGGGACGTTCTTTCCACCGGGTGAGCATGCTGGACGCCCAGCGCCGCTTCATCGACCACCTCGTCGAGACCGTGCGCGAACGGCACGTCGACGCGGTGCTCGTCGCGGGCGACGTGTACGACCGGGCCGTGCCGCCGCTCGCCGCCGTCGAACTCTACGACGAGGCCCTGCACCGCCTCGCCGGACTCGGCGTCCCCACCGTCATGATCTCCGGCAACCACGATTCGGCGCGCCGGCTCGGCGTCGGCGCCGGGCTCATCGAGCGCGCCGGCATCCATCTGCGCACCGACCCGGCCGGCTGCGCCGACCCCGTCGTGCTCACCGACGAGCACGGCGACATCGCCTGCTACGGACTGCCCTACCTCGAACCCGCGCTGGTCCGCGACGCGCTGGCCGCCCCGAAGGCGAACCACACGGCGGTCCTCGGCGCCGCCATGGACCAGGTACGGGCCGACCTCGCCGCCCGCCCGCCCGGCACCCGCTCCATCGTCCTCGCGCATGCCTTCGTCACCGGCGGCACCGCCAGCGACAGCGAGCGCGACATCACCGTCGGCGGCGTCGCCGCGGTCCCCGCCGAGACCTTCGCCGGCATCGACTACGTCGCCCTCGGCCATCTGCACGGCTGCCAGCGCATCACCGAACGGGTCCGCTACTCGGGCTCCCCCCTCGCGTACTCCTTCTCCGAGACCGACCACCGCAAGTCGACATGGCTCGTGGACCTCGGCCCCGGCCCCGCGGACCCGGGCGCCGGCTCTGGCGCCGAACTCAGCGCCCAGCGCATCGACTGCCCCGTCCCGCGCCCCCTCGCCCGTATCCGCGGCCCCCTCGACACGCTCCTCGACGACCCCGCCCTCGACCGGCACGAGGACGCCTACGTGGAGGCGACGCTCACCGACGCGCACCGCCCCCACGAGCCGATGGCCCGCCTCGCCAAGCGGTTCCCGCACGTCCTCAGCCTGGTCTTCGAGCCCGACCGGGCCCCCGAGGACCCGCTCGCCTCGTACGCCCGGCGGCTGCGCGGCCGCAGCGACCAGCAGATCGCCGAGGACTTCGTGGCCCACGTCCGGGCCGGCCGCGGCCCCGACCCCGTGGAGCGCGCCGTGCTGACCGACGCGCTCGACGCGGTACGAACCGCCGAGGCCGCCGAGAACGGAGAAGCCGCGGATAACGCGGGGGGCGCCGGGAATGCCAAGACCGCCGAGAGAGCGGCCGAGGTGGCGCGATGAGACTCCACCGGCTCGACCTCACCGCCTTCGGCCCGTTCGGCGCCACCCAGCACATCGACTTCGACGAACTCTCCGCCGCCGGGCTCTTCCTGCTGCACGGGCCGACCGGCGCGGGCAAGACCTCCGTCCTGGACGCCGTCTGCTACGCCCTGTACGGCAGCGTGCCCGGCGCCCGCCAAGGACCGGGCCTCACCCTGCGCAGCGACCACGCGCAGCCGCTCACACCGACCGAGGTGACACTCGAACTCACCGCCGGCGGACGGCGGCTGGAAATCACCCGGCGGCCCGAACAGCTCCGCCCCAAGAAGCGCGGCAGCGGCTTCACCAAGGAGAAGGCGTACTGCGCGCTGCGCGAACAGGACGCCGAGACCGCCGAATGGAAGGCGCTGAGCCGCTCCCACCAGGAGATCGGCGAGGAGATCAGCCAACTCCTCGGCATGAGCCGGGAACAGTTCTGCCAGGTCGTCCTCCTCCCGCAGGGCGACTTCGCCCGCTTCCTGCACGCCGAGGACACCGCCCGCGGCAAGCTGCTGGGCCGGCTCTTCGACACCGGCCGGTTCGCCGCCGTCGAGGACCGGCTCGCCGAACTGCGGCGCGCCGCGGAGCAGCGGGTACGGGGCGGCGACGAGCGGCTGCTGGCCGCCGCCCACCGCATGGCGCAGGCCGCCGGCCCCAGCACGGAACTACTGGAGAACCCGCTCCCCGACCTCGCCCCCGGCGAACCGGGACTCGCCGCCGCCGTCCTCGCGTGGGCGGCCCTCGCCCGTACGAGCGCCCGCGAGCGCGCCACCGTCGCGGCCGCCGCCGTGCTCGCCGCCGAACACGCCCACCGCACCGCCCACGAACACGCCGACGCCGCCCGCGAACTCGCCCGCCTCCAGCGCCGGCACGCCGACGCCCGCGACCGCGCCGCCGAACTGGAGCGCCGCCGCACCGGCCACGAGGAGACCCGGCGGCGGCTGGAGCGCGCCGCCGCCGCCGAGACCGTCGCCCCCGCCCTCGCCCTGCGCGACGACGCCGAACGCGCCTGGCGCGCGGCCGGCGACGCCGAACGCCGCGGCCGCGCCGGCCTGGACCCCGCCCACGCCGACGCCGGAGCCGACCGGCTCGCCGCGCTGGAACGGCGGCTCCGCGAGGACCTGGGATCGCTGACCGCCGCCCGCCGCGCCGAGGAACGCGCCGCCGCCCTCGCCGCCGAACACGCCGCCCTCGACCGCGAGGCACGGGCCGACGAGGACACCGCCGCCGACGCCGCCGACTGGCTCGCCGGCTGGGAAACCGCCCGCCACGGCCACCAGCAGCGCATCGACGCCGCGCAGGAAGCCGCCGCCCACGCCGAGCAGCTCCGCGCCCGCATCGACCCCGCCCGCGACCGGCTCGCCGCCGCCCAGCGCCGCGACGGCCTCGCCGGCCAGGCGGACACCGCCGCCGAACGCCTGCGGCAGGCCCGCGACGCCGCCGCGGCCGCCCGCGAGAACTGGCTCGACCTCAAGGAACGGCGGCTCCTCGGCATCGCCGCGGAACTCGCCGCCGACCTCACACCCGGCGAACCCTGCAAGGTCTGCGGCGCCGCCGAACACCCCGCGCCCGCCCGCGCCGCGGCCGGACAGGTCGACCGCGCCGCCGAGGACGCCGCCCTCGCCGCCTCCCAGCGGGCCGACGCCGCCCGCGACGAGGCCGACCGGCAGGCCCAGGCGCTGCGCGAAGCCCTGGCCGGCGCCACGGCCGCCGCGGGCGACGCCACCGTCGCCGAACTCACCGAAGCCCTCGACGAACTGCGGCGCTCCCACGACACCGCCCGCACCGCCGGAGCGGACGTGCACGCCGCCCGCGAAGCACTCGACCGCGCGGAACGCGAGTACGAGCGCCGCCGCGCCGCCCAGCAGGAGGCCGAGCGCCGCACCGCCGCCCGTACGTCCCGCAGAGAAGCCCTCGACCGCCAGCACGCCGAACTGGCCGAGGAAGTCACGCGCGCCCGCGGCGGCGCCACCACCGTCGCCCACCGCGCCGAACTGCTGGAGCGGCAGCTCACCGCGCTCGCCGCCGCCGCGGAGTCCGTACGCGCCGCCCAGGACGCGGCCGACCGCCTCAAGGAAGCCGACGCGCGGCTCGCGGACGCCGCCTACCGCGCGGGCTTCGACACCCCGCGCGACGCGGCGCGCGCCCGCCTCGCCGAGGACGAACACCAGCGCCTGCGGCACCGCGTCGAGCAGTGGCAGCACGAGGAGCGCGCCGTCGCCGCCGAACTCGCCGACGAACAGACCGCCGCCGCGGCCCAGCGCCCCGCCGCCGACGTGGAAGGCGCGCGGAACGCCGCCGAGGCCGCCACCCGCCGGCTGCGCGAAGCCTCCGCCGAGGACGCCGCCGCCCGCGCCCGCTGCGCCCAGCTCGACGAACTGTCCGCCCGAGCCGTCGCCGACGCCCGCGCCCTCGCCCCGCTCCGCGAGGACCACGACCGCCTCGCCCGCCTCGCCGCGCTCGCCGCCGGCACCGCCGCCGACAACGAACGCAAGATGCGCCTGGAGTCGTACGTCCTCGCCGCCCGCCTCGAACAGGTCGCCGCGGCCGCCAGCGTCCGGCTCGGCCGCATGTCCGCCGGCCGCTACACCCTCGTCCACTCCGACGCCCGCACCGGCGGCCGCGGCCGCTCCGGCCTCGGCCTCCATGTCATCGACGCCTGGACCGGCCGCGAACGCGACACCGCCACCCTCTCCGGCGGTGAGACGTTCTTCGCCTCCCTGGCCCTCGCCCTCGGCCTCGCCGACGTCGTCGCGGACGAGGCGGGCGGCGCGCGCCTCGACACCCTCTTCATCGACGAAGGGTTCGGCAGCCTCGACGAGCAGACCCTCGACGAGGTCCTCGACGTCCTCGACTCGCTCCGCGAGCGCGACCGCGCCGTCGGCATCGTCAGCCACGTCGGTGACCTGCGGCAACGCATCCCGGCCCAGTTGCAGATCGTGAAGGCCCGGTCGGGCTCGGCGGTCCGGCACCACGTGGCGGGCGCGCCGGGCTGAGCCCGCGTCCCCAGGCCCCGGCGTGGCCCCCGCCTCCAGGCCCCCGGCGCGGACCGGCCCACCGGGCCCGCCCGCGCCGGGCGCGGGCGTTACAGCGCCGACAGCTCCGCCACCAGGTCGTCCAGGCCCAGGGAGCCCTGGGAGAGGGCGGCCATGTGCCAGGCCTTGGCGTCGAAGGCGTCGCCGTGGGCCTCGCGGGCCGCCTCGCGCCCCGTCAGCCAGGCGCGTTCGCCGAGCTTGTAGCCGATGGCCTGGCCCGGCATGCCGAGGTAGCGGACGAGTTCGCTGTCGACGAAGTCGGCGGGGCGGCCGCTGTGCATGCCGAAGAACTCGCGGGCCAGCTCGGGGGTCCAGCGCTCGCCCGGGTGGAAGGGGGAGTGGTCGGGGATCTCCAGTTCCAGGTGCATGCCGATGTCGACGATCACCCGCAGGGAGCGCATCATCTGCGCGTCGAGGTAGCCGAGGCGGCGTTCGGCGTCGGTGAGGAAGCCGAGTTCGTCCATGAGCCGCTCCGCGTAGAGCGCCCAGCCCTCCGCGTTGGCACTGACCATGCCGATGGTGGCCTGGTAGCGGGAGAGCTGGTCCGCCACATGCGTCCACTGCGCGAGCTGGAGGTGATGGCCCGGCACGCCCTCGTGGTACCAGGTGGACACCAGGTCGTACACGGGGAAGCGGGTCTCGCCCATCGTCGGCAGCCAGGTGCGGCCCGGCCGGGAGAAGTCCACGGAGGGCTGCGTGTAGTACGGGGCGGCCGCGCTGCCGGGCGGCGCGATCATCGACTCGACGCGCTTGACGCGGTCCGCCAGCTCGAAGTGGGTGCCGTCCAGCGCCTCGATCGCCTCGTCCATGAGCGACTGGAGCCAGACGCGGGTCTCCTCGACGCCCTCGATCGCCTCGCCGTGCGTGTCGAGGTGGCTCAGCGCCTCCCAGGGGGTGGCCCCGGGGAGGATCTTCTCGGCCTCGGCGCGCATCTCGGCGTGGATGCGGTGGTACTCCGACCACCCGTAGGCGTACGCCTCGTCGAGGTCGAGGTCCGTGCCGTTCCAGTAGCGGGACCAGCGCGCGTACCGCTCGCGGCCGACGACCTCGGGTGACCCCTCGACGGCCGGCTGGTACACGTCACGCAGCCAGTCGCGGAGTTCGGCGACGGCGGCCGTCGCGTCGGCCGCGGCCTCGTCCAGTTCGCCGCGGAGCGTCTCGGGCCCCTGGGCCGCGAACTCCGCGAACCAGCCGCCGCCCTCGCCGATCCACTCGCCCAACTGGCCGATGAACGTGGAAACCTGCCGCGGACCGGCGTACAGCTTGCGGTCGAGCCCCTCGGCCAGCGACGCCCGGTAGCCGTCCAGGGAGTCCCGTACGACGCGCAGCCGGGCCGCGATCGCCGCCCACTCCTCGGGGGTCCCGGTCGGCATCAGCGTGAAGACCTGGCGGATGGAGTGGGCGGGGGAGTGCAGGTTGCTGATGGCGCGCAGCGACTCCTGGGCCTCGTGCACGGCCAGTTCGGCGGTGAGCCGCTCGCGCAGCAGCCGGGCGCAGCGCCGCTCGGCGTCGCTGTCCCCGCCGGGCCGTCGCTCGGCCTCGGTCAGCCGGTCGAGGGTCGTACGGGCGAGAGCGGCGAGCGCCTCCTGACCGTCGGGGGAGAAGTCGGGCAGGAACCGGGCGCTCTCGGCGATCCCCATGTGGGTCCCGGTGATCGGGTCGAGTGCGATGAGCGCGTCGACATAGGCGTCGGCGACCTGGCGCGGCAGCGGATTGGCAGAGTTCTGGAGCATGCCGCCCATCCTCGTACGGAACCGTCCGCCTCGTCACGGCCATTGCCCGTCACGCGACTGATGCGCACGTCACACTCGCCGCCCCCCCCGGGCACGCGTTCCCCACGCCGCCGTTCCGGCACGGGCGCGCTCAACGGTCGGGGGAGTCCTGCCGTACCACAGCTACGGACGCTCCTTCGGCGGCCGGCAGCGTGGACGGACGGGCGGTCAGGCGCGCGGTGATGACCAGCGTGCCCTCCTCGATCTGATAGTCCAGCGGCAGCTCCAGGCCGCGCATGGCCGCGACCATCCCCGTGTTGGCCGCCCGGGTGACGGCGTAGACGCTCTCGCACCCCGCGTCGCCCGCCAGCGCGACCAGCCGCGCCAGCAGCAGCGCGCCCACCCCACGGCGCTGCCAGGCGTCCTCGACGAGCAGCGCGACCTCGGTCTCGTCGCCGTCCCACAGCAGATGTCCCAACGCCACCAGCCGCCCCGACGCCGTGTACGCGGCCAGCGTGCGGCCGTGCCGCGGGCCCAGCAGATGGGGCAGATAGCGGTCGGCGTCCCCGGCCGGGCCGTGGTAGCGCATCGCCAGCGTCTCGGGCGCGCACCGCGCGTGCATCTCGCGCGCCGCGCCGAGGTCCTCCGGGCCCGCCCGGCGCACGGTGATCGCGTTGCCCTCCGGCAGGGTCAGCACGTCCCGGCGGCGCGGCACCCGCGGCCCGAGCCGGGCGTCGAGTCCGACGAGCGCGTGCGCGCGGGCGAACTCGGCCGGCGTGAACGGCAGATACGGCCGCTCCACGGCGATCGTCCCGCCGGACGGGTCGCGCAGCCGCATGACGGTCTCCTCCAGCACGCCCTCGGCGGGCGGCGCGGGTTCGGAGCCCCGCTCGGGCAGCGAGCGGATCGTGCACCGGCCCAGCAGTTGGCGCAGCGCGAGCGGCAGCTCCGCCGCGTCCAGCGCGGTGCGCGTCGCGAGCGCCAGGACGCGCGTCGGGGTGTCCACCAGATCGTGCGCGTCGGCCCGCTCCACCCAGGTGCCGCTGCCGCCCCCGGCCGCCGCGGCCCGCGTCAGCTCGGCGGGCAGCAGCCCGGCCGGGGCCCGTACCAGCAGCTCGTCGACGGTGCCGTCCGCCAGCGGGTGGGTCTGGAGGGTCAGGATGTCGACCCGCTGGTGGGCGAGGGCCTGGCACAGCGCCGCGAGGGTGCCCGGCTCGTCCCGTACGGTCGTACGCATCCGCCACAGGGCGAAGTCGGCGGTGGAGGGGGCGAGGGCGGGGGCGAGAGCGGGGACGGGGGGCTCACCGGCCGTACCGGCCCCGGCGGCGGGGCTGGTATCACCGGCATCACCCGCCTCGTCCGCCGGCGGCGAATGGCCCCGGCGGCGGGCGAACCAGACGTGGAACCCGGCCGTGGCCAGCAGCGCCGCCGCCGACGCCACCAGCAGCACCGGCCCCTCGGGACCGTGGGCGACCACATTGGCGGCGCAGTCGGCGACCGCCACCGCCGTGAACAGGGCGGCCAGCTCGACCGCGGCGCGCCGCCAGTGGTGGCCGCCCTGAACGTGGCCGCTCTGTCGGACGTTCTGCCGGACGTTCTGACGGGCGTTTTTCCGGACATTCTTCGCGGGCGTCGTATCACTCATGCCGCCACCCTGGCGGAGAGGTGTTGCGTGATCACGAACGTCCTGTGACCGATGGGTAAAGGATCACGCTGATCCCTTAACCACCCTTTATCGGCCGTTTTCCGCGAGTCGCGGCCCCTGGCCCGCCATCATCTCTACTCGTCTCTCTGATCGGCCTAATCGGACTCATGGGCCTGATCGGACTCATCGGACTCATCGGAACGGAGGTCGGTGAGCGCGTCCTCCACGCCCCGGTGGAACGTCGGATACGCGTAGATCATGTGCCGCAACCGGTCGACCGGCACCTCCGCGTGCACCGCCACCGCGAGACCGTACAGCACCTCGCCGCCCATCGGCCCCGCCGAGGTCGCCCCCACCAGCACCCCGCGGTCCATGTCCTCGACGACCTTCACCAGGCCCTCGTTGCCCGCCTTGTGGATCCAGCCGCGCGCCGTCGACGGCACCTGGGACAGGCCCGTACGCACCCGCAGCCCCCGATCGCGCGCCTGGCTCTCGGTCAGCCCGACCGCGCCGATCTCGGGGTCGCAGAAGGTCACCCGAGGCAGCGCCCGGTAGTCCGCGGCCGGTCCGGGCTCGCCGAGCACGCCGCGGATCGCGATCGCCGCCTGGTACATCGCGACGTGCGTGAACGCGCCGCGGCCCGTCACATCGCCCACGCCCCACAGCCCCGGCGCGGCCAGCAACTGCTCGTCCACCGCCAGCGTCCGCGCCGTCGGATCGAGGCCCACCGTCTCCAGCCCCAGCTCCGAGAGGTCCGCCCGCCGGCCGGTGGCGACCAGCAGTTGATCACCGCTGATCTCCTCGCCGCCGTCCAGCACCACCGTGAACCGGTCACCGCTGTGCCGGACCTCCGACGCACGCGCGTCCGTGCGTACGGTCACCCCCTCCGACTCCATGACATCGGCCAGCAGCTTTCCGGCCTCCGGCTCCTCGTTCGCGAGCAGCCGCTGGGCCGCCTCGATGATCGTGACCCGCGAACCGAACCGGGCGAAGGCCTGCGCCAGTTCGGACCCGATCGCCCCGCCGCCGAGGACGATCAGGTTCCGCGGCGGCTCCTTGGCGGCGATCGCGTCCCGGTTCGTCCAGTACGGCACATCCGCCAGCCCCGGCACCGGCGGGATCTGCGGCCGGGTCCCCGTGGCGATCACCACCCCGCGCCGTGCCTCGAACACCTCGCCGCCCGCCGCCACCTGCCCGTGGCCCGTCAGCTTCCCGCGCCCGCGCACCAGCCTGCCGCCCTTGCCCGTGAAACGGTCGGCGGCCACCTGGTCGTTCCAGTCGGTCGTGGCCTCGTCGCGAATCCGCGCGGCCACCGGCCCCCAGTCGGGTGAGACCTGCGCCGACCCCGCCATACCGGGCACCCGGCGCGCCTCGGCCAGCAGGTTCCCGGCCCGGATCATCATCTTGCTCGGCACGCACGCCCAGTACGGGCACTCGCCGCCGACCAGCTCCGCCTCCACGCCCACCACGCTCAGCCCCGCCTCGGCGAGCGTCCCCGCCACATGCTCGCCGCCCGGCCCCATACCGATGACGACGACATCCACCTGCTCGGTCATTGCACCGCACCTCTCACCCTCGGGTTACCCACCCCACCTTGCTGCGTACAAGCCCCCCGAGCCAGCCGAACGCCGCGCCAGGCCGCAATCGACCACCCCGCCCCACCCCCGCCAGCCACGGCGGGCCGTCGCCTACGCCCGCCCCATCGGACCCGCAGCCCGACGCGATACGGCGCCCCGCCGGGGCGCGGGGAACCGCGCGACCAGCCACGACGACCGCGCGGACGGACACGCCCTACCCTGCCGGGCACGCGGGGAGCCCCGTGACGGCGGCCGGGGAAGCGTGCGCTGGCCCTCGGCCGGCCGGCTGGGGAGCAGCGGGGGCGCTCCGCGGTGGGACTACGGGGGAGTGCGGCCCAGCCCTGGGCCGACCGGCCGGGGACGGTGGGGGTTTCGGCGGTGGGGTGGGTTGCGCGGGGACCAGGTGCCCCTGGGCCGACCGGCCGGGGAGCGTACGCCAGCCGTCGGCCGACCGCCCGGGAGGCGACGCGGGCTCTCGGCGGCGAGGCGGCCGGGCGCCCTGGGGGGCTGGGGGCGGCCCAGACCTGGACCGACCGGCCGGGGGCAGCGGGGGCCCTCGGCGGCGGGGGGTTGCGGGCGGCCGGGTGCCCCTGGGGTGGGGGCCTGGGGAGTGCGGGTCAGCCCTCGGCCGACGAGCCGGGGACGGTGGGGGTTTCGACGGTGGGGTTGCGGGCCAGCCGGGTGCCCCTTGGGGCGGTGGCCGGGGGCGGGCCAGATATCGGCCGATCGGCCGGGGGGTTGCGGGGCGGCCAGCGCCCTTGGGGCGGCGGCAGGAGGGTACGGGCCAGGCCTGGGCCGACCGGCCGGGGACGGTGGCGGCTCTCGGCGGTGGGGCTGCTGAGCGGCCGGGTGCCCTTGGGGCGGCGGCCGGGGGAGCGTACGCCAGTCCTCGGCCGACCGGCTGGGGGCGGTGGGGGTTTTCGGCGGTGGGGTTACGGAGCGGCCAGGAGTCTCTGAGGCGGCGGCCGGGGAACGTACGCCAGCCCTCGGCCAACCGCCCGGGACGGCGGGGGCTTTCGGCGGTGGGGCTGTGGGGCGGCCGGGTGCCCTTGGGGCGGCGGCCGGGGGAGCGCGGGCCGGCCCTCGGCCGACCAGTCGGGGAGCGGCGCTGGGTTTCGGCGGTGGGGTTGCGGAGCGGCCGGGTCTCCCTGGGCGGTGGTCGGGGGCTGGCCCTCGGCCGACCGGCCGGGGAACGGCGGGGCTGCGGAGTGGCCCGTAGTCCTTGGGGGCGGTCGGGGGAGTGCGAGCCAGAACTCGCCCGACCGGCCGGGGACGACGGGGGTTCGGCGTCGGGGCGGACGTCCGTACTCCGTAGCGCGGCCCGACTGCCCCGGCCTGCCGACTACCGGCCGCTGGCGGCCGTGGTGCTGGCCGCCGACCGCCGAGGCGCCCGGCGTCGGCGTCAGGCGTCGCTGTCGACGCCGACCGCCTTCGCCGTGGCCGGTGCGCCGCCCGGAACCGGGTGCGTGGCGTCGAGGATGACGCGGGCGACCAGAGCCGGGTTGTCGTTCATGGGGACGTGCCCGCAGCCGGGCAGTCGCACGAGCCGGGCCCCCGGTATGGCCCGCTTGGCGCGGAGCCCCTGCCGAGGCAGGAGCAACCGGTCGGCGCTGCCCCAGCCGATGGTGACCGGAACGTCCGGCACGTCGTCGCGGAAGACCACCGAACGCCCGGCGGCGAGCGTCGCGGCGAAGCCGGTCGCCGTGCGCAGCGCCCTGGTCTCGGCGACCACCGCCTCGGGCGAACGCCGCCCCGGCCGCGCGTAGATGGGGCTGACCAGCGCCGCCCGCCCCACCGCGGTACGGGCCAAACGGGCGACGATCGGATCGGGCAGCACTTGCGCGCCGCGCCGCATGCCGAGCAGCACCCCGAACGCGTACCGCCGCTCGGCCGGCGACCAGAACCCGCCCGGAGACAGCGCGGTGACGGTCCGTACGAGCCGGAGCCGCCCCAACTCCAGAGCGAGCAGCCCGCCGAGCGAATTGCCCACCACATGCGGGCGGTCCACGCCGAGCGCCGTGAACAGCCCGTCGAGCGCGGGAGCCACGCCCGCCAGGTCGTACGGAACCCCGTCCGGCAGCGCGGGCGACGCGCCGAACCCGGGCAGGTCGACGGCGATGACGTCCCGCTCGACAGCCAGGATCTCGCTGACCGGATGCCAGGCCTGGAGGTGATGGCCGATGCCGTGCAACAGGACGACGGGCTCCCCGCCGCCGCTCCGTTCGTACGCGACCTCGACCGTGCGCCGGCCGGTCGGCGTCTCGACGGGGTAGGAGATCGTCTCGATCATGGGGCAGCTCCTCGGCCTCCGCGAACGCTTGCCGAGACAGGATGTCAGCAACAGTTACCGCTGGGTAGACCCCGCGACCAGCCCCCCGTGGCGGCCGACTCGGCCGGCCCCCCGCCCGATGCTGTTGTTGAACGGTTCTGTTGTCGAACGACGCTGTTGCCGGACAACGGCGCGGCTGTCGGACGGCGACGCCGTTGGGCGACGCCGTGATGCGGAGACGCCGCTGGGCGTGGGCGACGGCGGCGCCGTGCGGAGAGGCCGCTGTGCGCAGACGGCGTCGTCGGGCGCCACGGCTTGGCCCACCGGCGCCTCCGCCGGTGCCCCCTGCCGACGGCCCAACCCGCTATCCGTGCACGCCCGTCAGCCCCTGCGCCAGTCGGCGCCCTCCCCGGCGTCCCGACCCGCTGTCCGTGCACGCTCATCGGCCCGCACCCGTCAGCCCGCCCCGCCGCGGCGCCCCCGTCGGGGCCCGACCCGCTGCCCGTGCGCGCCCTGCTGTCTGTGCCCGCCGGCGCCCCCTATCGGCGCCCCCTATCGGCGCCCCCTATCGGCGCCCCCGCCGGCGGCCGCCCGACCCGCTGTCCGTACATGCCCGGCGGCCCCCGTCCGTCGGCCCGCGCCCGCCGCGGCGCCTGGTGAGAGCGGGTTCACGTGGATGAGAGCGTGGATGAGAGCGGGTTCACGTGGACAAGCCCGCTCGGCGTCGGGTGGGATGGAGCGGTGACTCACAGCGACGCGATGCTCGACACCTTCGAGGCGCACCGGACCACGCTGACCGGCGTCGCCTATCGCATGCTCGGCCGCGTCGCCGACGCTGAGGACATCGTTCAGGAGGCGTGGCTGCGCTGGTCCGCGGCCGATCGCGGCGAGGTTCGCGAGCCGCGCGCCTTTCTCGTACGGATCACCACCCGCCTCGCCATCGACCGGCTGCGGCACGTCCAGTCCCGGCGCGAGGCATATGTCGGGCCCTGGCTGCCCGAGCCGATCGCGACCGCGTACGGGGATGCCTCGACCACCGTCCCCGACACCGCCGAGCGGGCCGTGCTCGCGGATTCCGTCTCCTTCGCCGTGCTCGTCGTCCTGGAGTCCCTCTCCCCTCTGGAGCGCGCGGTGTTCGTACTGCGCGAGGCGTTCGGTTTTCCGTATGCGGAGATCGGCATCGCCCTCGACCGCACGGAGGCGGCGGTGCGTCAGCTCGCCGGGCGGGCCCGCCGCCATGTCGAGGAGCGCAAGCCGCGCTATGACGTGGACCCGGCCCAGCAGCGGGATCTGACCGAGCGTTTCCTGGCCGCCGCCACCCACGGCGACCTCGCGGGGCTGCTCGAACTCCTCGCCCCCGATGTCCGGCTCGTCAGCGACAGCGGCGGCAAGGCCAAGGCGCCGCTGCGGGTGATGTGGAGCGCCGACAAGGTCGGCCGCTTCCTCGCCGCCGTCGCCCAGGAATCCCTCGTGGGGCTGGACTTCCGCTTCGCGGAGGTCAACGGCGCTCCGGCGCTGGTCGTCCTGGCCGACGGCCGCCCCGACTCGGTTGTCGCCGTCGGCGTGGCCGACGGGAGGATCGCGGACATCTACCTCGTCCGCAACCCGGACAAGCTCACCGGACTCGATCGGTAAGGCGGCGCTCAGCAGCCCTTCTGAATTTCGCGATAGTCGCGGTAGTGATTCGCGGTGTACCAGACCCGTTTATTATTGATGTCCCGGACCAGACGGAGTGCGCCTCGGCCGTCTTTCTTTCCGTAGTGCTTCCAGACCGTGCCGTCTTTGTAGGGCTCGTACGGGACGTCGTATTCGTGATAGTTGCCTCCCTTCGGAAGCTGCCCTTCTTGATTGCCGAACTTTCCGCCCGTATAGATTTCCTGCCCGGCCAGCGGGCCACCTCCCTTTGGAACGACGAGCCATTCGCCGGTCTGCCCCGACTTCCATTTCAGGGTCTGCCACGCCTTGCACGCGTCGCGCGCCACCTTGGGGGCGTTGGTGACATTCGGGTAGGGAGGCCCGATTTCGAAGGGTGCCGGGGGAGCGGAGGCGGCAAAGGCCGCGGGGGCCGCCGGGCCGAGCGCCAGCAGGGCCGCCGCCGACGCCGCCAGCGCTGCCGCCGCCGGCCTTCGGGACTGGGGAGCGTTCGCGGCCGCCGTCTTCTTGCCGAGCACCTTCAGCATTCCGTTCTCCTCACTCGCGACTCGCGCGCACGCCATGCGGAAGAAGACCGGTTTTCTCGCGGGGTGGGTGAAATTTTCGAAATTCCCCGCGGGTCTTCCGGCTCCTCTATTGAACTGGCGAGCGAGTGTGTCGCACAAGAGCGTCCGGGGTCACCCAAAGAGTGAATCGGGAGGAGTAGCGGACCGTTTATCGTACTTACTGGGTACCCGGTTGGTGCCCGGTATTTCGGCATTTCGGAACGGAAATGCAACCCACACGAAACATCAACCGCAAAGGTGTCAGTAGATGATTAACGCATCTCGTTCATCGCGCTCACCTCACGTACCGCACGCACCGTGGCGCCTCATGCGTCGCCTCACATGCCGCCCGCCACGCGCAGCACCGCGCCCGTCGTGTACGACGCCTCCGGCGAGAGCAGCCAGGCGACCGCGCCCGCGACCTCGTCCGTCTCGCCGGGGCGGCCCATCGGCACCCGGCCCCCGGTCCGCCACGGCCGCTCGGGGTCGCCCATCGTGGCGTGGATGTCGGTCACGATCATCCCTGGCTGCACGGAGTTGACCCGGATGCCCTCCGGAGCCAGCTCCTTGGCCAGTCCGAGCGTGAGCGCGTCGATCGCGGCCTTGCTCGCCGCGTAGTGCACGTAGGCGCCGGGGCTGCCGATGGTCGCGCCGGCGGAGGAGATGTTCACCATCGCGCCGCCCTGCCCGCCGTGGCGCGTCGACAACTCCAGTGCCGCCCGCCGCGCGCACATCATCGCGCCCATCACATTGATGTCCACGACCCTGCGCATCTCCGCCACCGGCGTCTCGGTGAACCGACCTAGCGGGCCCGTGACGCCGGCGTTGTTCACCAGCCCCGTGATCGGCCCGAGCTCCTTCTTCACCGCGTCGAACAGCGCGTCCACCTCGGCCTCGACACCGGTGTCGACCTGGACGGCCACACACGCGGTGCCCTCGGCCCGTACCGCCTCGGCCGTGCGCTCCGCGGCCTCCCGGTCCCGGACGTACCCGATGCCGATGTCGTGCCCGGCGCGCGCCAGCCGCACGGCCACCGCCGCCCCGATCCCCCGGCTGCCGCCCGTGACCACCGTGACCTGTCCCATCCCCGCGCTCCTAACTTTCCTGGCTTTCCTGGCCTTCTTGCGGTCGTTTGCGGCCGCCCATCGGCCGCGGGGGCGCGGATCTCGCACCCCTTGCGTCATGACGCTATCCGAGGCGACGGAGCGTCATATCGGGAGGTAGGAGGTCAATATCGCGTGAACGCACTGCGGGACCACTTGTGTGCGCTGTGTGACGGATTGAGGATTGGTCTTGACCAAGGTGGCGTGCCGTCCTATTGTCCGAGTCATACTGCAACAACCTTTAATAAAGAAGCGCGCATAAGTGCCGTCGGGGCGGAGGACAGGGTGGGGACCACGCAACTCGAAACGGTGCCGGAGCCGAAGTACTGGCACCTGAAGACCGTGCTGAGCAACGCGCTCGACTCGGAGTTCGCCGTAGGGGAGATCCTCCCCAACGAGCGGGATCTGGCGGCGCGGTTCGGCGTCGCCAGGGCCACCCTGCGGCAGGCCCTGGAACAGCTCGAACTCGAAGGCCGGCTCCAGCGCCGCCGAGGCGTCGGCACCACCGTCGCCCCGCCCCGCGTGGGCGTGGCCGTCGGCGAGGCCCCGCACGCCTGGCCGGGCTCCGGCGGCGACGCCTGGCAGCCCGTGGACAGCAGCCTGCGCCGGCCGCCCGCCGCCGTCGCCCGCCTCCTCGGCCTGCCCGCCGACGAGGAGGCGCACGCCGTCCGTCGCACCCGTGTGACGCACGGTCAGCCGGTCGCCGCCGAGGTCCTGTACGTGCCGGTGGCCACCGTCCCCGCGCTCGCCGCGCTCGACACGCCGCCCGGCCCGGCCCGCGCCCGCGCCGTGCTGCACGAACTCCAGCGGCTCGAACTCGCCGGCCAGGACCGTTCCGTGGAGCTGGGCTCCGCCCCCGCCGACGACGCCAAGCAACTCGACCGACTGCCGGGCGCCCCCGTCCTCGTCGTCACCACCCGCTTCGTCGCCGACGGCCGCACCGCCGCCGTAGCCGTAGCCACCTACCGCGCCGACACCTGCCGCCTCACCTTCGACGACAACGGCGTGGAACTCCTGGCGAGCTGACGATCCGCTCACCGCTGCGGCGACTATGGCCTGCCGGCGGCGTTACGGCCATGGCTTAGCCGGTGGCCGACCGTTGCCGCGCGCACTGCTCGCCGCCACGGCGGGCGGCTGGCCGCTGCCGCGACCACGGACTGTCGACGGCGGTTCGCCGCTGCGGCTGTGGCCCACCGACCGCTGGAGCGCCCACGCTCCGCCGCTGCGGCGGGTGGTCGGCTACCGTGGCGATCACGACCTGTCGACGACAGTACGTCGCTACGACCACGTGACCTGCCGATGGCCGACCGCTGCCGCGCCCATTGCTCGCCGCCGCGGTGGCGGCTAGTTCCCGTGGCGACCACGGCCTACCAACGGCGGTTCGCCGCTACGGCCATGGCCTGCCGACCGCTGGAGCGCCCACGCTCCGTTGGGACGGGCGGCCGGACCCTGCGGTGACGGCCCACTGACAGCCGACCGCTGTAGCGCCCGCTGCTCGCCGTTGCGGCGAGTGGTTGGCTGCCGTGGTGACCACGGCCTACTGGCGGCGGTGCGGCGTTACGGCCATGATGTGCCGACGGGCGACCGGCTGCCGTGTTCAGTGCTCGCCGCCACGGCGGGCGACCCGCCCCCGGCGCGCCCATGGAGGCGCACGCCGCTACCGAGGCCGCTGACTCCGGGGCCGGCTCGGACGGCTTCATCGGTCGTGAGCTGCTCGATGAACGCTTCATCCGCGTCGACCCGGCGCTGACCGCTACCGGCGACCACCGCGCGCAGGACATCTCGGTGGGCCACGGTGACCGCGGCCCACTGACGGCCGACCGGTGTAGCGCTCATTGCTCGCCGTTGCGGCGAGTGGTTGGCTGCCGTCGTGACCACGGCCTACTGGTGGTGCGGCGTTACGGCCCTGGCCTAGCGACGGGTGACCGGCTGCAGCGGCCACCGCTCGCCGGCGGGCGGCTGGTCCTCGTGGGGGACACGGACTACCGGCCGTGGTATGGCGTTACGGCCGTGACCTACCGACGGCCGACGGCTACCGTTCCCACCGCTCGCCGCTGCGGCCGGCGGCTGCCCCGCGGCGACCACGGACTACTGGCGGCGGTGCGGCGTTACGACCACGACCTACCGACGGCCGACCGGCTACCGCTCCCACCGCTCACCGATGCGATGGGTGAGCGGCTGCCGTCATGAACAGGGCGTATCCCATGGCGGTACGTCCTTACGGCCTCGGTCGGCCGAGGGTTGGCCGTCACCTCGGCTATGGCGGTCGATGGCAAACAGCGATCACGACCAGGGGCCATGGACGGCCGGCTGTCGGCATGCCGACTTGCCTCCGCCCACCGGCGGCCAGTGGCCTTCCTCCCCCTGCCACTGACGACCGGTCGCCGTCTCAACCATGGCCTGCGCGGCCTGCGGCTTGCGCGGCCTGCGGCTTGCGTGGCCTGCGGCCGGGTGCGAGCCCGCGCCACCCGCCGGTCGACCCCGGCGGGAGGCCCCGGGTCACGACCAGCCCCGCCCCGCTGGCAGGCGCCCGCCCCCAACTTGCGGGGCCCAACGGCCGGTGGGCCACGACGGAGGCCGCCTGCCGGGCCTGACGGCCGGTGGTTGACGTCCGGGGCCCGGTGGCCGAGGGTCAACGACCGGAGCCCGGCGGCCGGTGATTGACGGCCGAGGCCCAGTGCCAGGACTCAACGGCCAGGACTCAACGGCCAGGACTCAACGGCCGGGCCTGGCGGCCGGGGCCCAGTGGCTGGTGCCGACCACCGGGCCCGACAACCGAGGCCCAGCGGCGGGTGCCGACCACCGGGCCCGACCACCGGGCCCGACCACCGGGCCCGACCACCGGGCCCCGACAACCGGGCCCGACAACCGATCCCAACGGCCGGGCTCGACAACCGAGGCCCAGCGGCGGGTGCCGACCACCGGGCCCGACAACCGGGGCCCAACGGCCGGGCCGACAACCGGGGCCCAGCGGCGGGTGCCGACCACCGGGCCCGACCACCGGGCCCAACGGCCGTGGTTGCCGGCCGTGGCTGACGGCCGGACCCCGCCGCCCGCGGCCCCGCGCCCGGCGCCCCGCCGTCGGCTCAGTGGCGGGCCGTGACGGTGCCTTCGACCGCGAAGAGTTGTTCTTCTACGTGGTCGAGGGCTAGGCGGAGGGCGCCGGTGGCTACGGCGGCTTCGCCTAGGGCGGATTGGACTACTTGCGGGGGGCGCAGGCAGTAGCGGGCGAGTTCTGAGCGGAGGGGTTCGAGGACTCCGTCGAGGCCGGCGGCCCAGCCGCCGACCACTACCAACTGCGGGTCGAGGGCGAGGACCAGCGCGGCCACGTCGTGCACCAGCCGCCGCATGTAGCGGTCCTGGGCCGCACGCGCCCCGGCGTCGCCCTCGCCGGCCAGCGCGAACACCCGCGCCACCTGGGCGTCGTCGAGGGGGTGCAGCGGCTCGCCGGTCGTGGACAGGACCACTTCCGGGGTGGCTTCCCGGCCCAGCAGGTGCAGCGCGCCGATCTCCCCGGCCGCGCCGCCGAAGCCGCGGTGCAGCCGGCCGCCGATCAGCGAGCCCGCGCCGGGGCTCAGCCCGGCGCGTACGAAGACCATGTCGTCCGAACCCGTCGCGGCCCCCGACCAGTGCTCCGCCACCGCCGCCGCGTTCGCGTCGTTCTCCAGCAGCAGCGGACACGTGAACCAGCTCCGCAGCCGTTCACCGAGCGGCAGCCCCGTCCACTCCGGCAGCGCCGTGCACAGTCGCACCGTCCCGTCGGCCTCGACGATGCCGGGGCTCGCCACCCCCACCGCCCGCAGCGATTCGCGCTCCACGGACGAGCGGCGCAGCACTTCGGCGACCGCGCGGCCCACGCCCTCCAGCCGCTCGGCCGCCGGGGCCGCCACCCGGACGTCCAGGGAGACCGAGTCGAGGACCCGGCCGCTCAGGTCGGACAGGAGGGCCGAGGCGCGGTGCGGGCCGATCTCCACACCCATCAGATGCCCGGCCTCGACCCGGAACCGGAAGCGCCGCGCCGGCCGGCCCTGGCGGCGCGCACCGCCCTCCTCGGCCGACGCCTCGGCCACCAGACCCGTGTCGATCAGCCCCTCGACGACGCCCTCGACCGTCGGCCTGGACAGGCCCGTGGCCTGAACGAGGTCGGTGAGGGTGGGTGCGTCGGCCGCGCGCAACGCGTGCAGCACGACCGCGGAGTTGATCCGCCGCAGCAAAGACGGGTCTCCACCGGTGAGCCGCCCCACGTACCGCCTCCTTCGTCTCCCCCGTCACGCACATGATCAACCATCTGTTCGACCGGCTGTTCATGTGAGCCGGATGTTATCCGGATCAGGGCGGCGCGGCGAGCCTTCGAAGTCATCCAGGCGCAACGAACCCCGATTCGTAGGCGGCGATGACCGCTTGCGTGCGGTCCCGCGCCCCGAGCTTCGCCAGCACGGCGCTGACATGCGACTTCACCGTCTCGGTGCCGAGGACGAGGCTCCGCGCGATCTCGGCGTTGGACATGCCGCGCGCCATCAGCCGCAGCACGTCCGCCTCCCGGCCGGTGAGCGCCGCCCGTTCCATCGTCGCGCGGGCCCGCTCGTTGCCGTACGAGGCGGCGAGCGCCCGCAGCGCGGCCGGGAACAGCAGCGACTCGCCCGCCGCGACCAACCGCACGGCGTGCACGATCTCGTCCGGGCGGGAGCGCTTGAGCAGGAAGCCGTCCGCGCCCGCGCGCAGCGCGTCGTAGACGTAGGAGTCGTTCTCGAAGGTCGTCACGACCAGGATCTTCGGCGGCCGGTCGACCGAGCGCAGGACGAGCTGCGTCGCCTCGATGCCGTCCAGCAGGGGCATGCGTACGTCCATCGCCACCACGTCCGGCCGCAGCGACCGCACCAGCGGCAGCACCGCGGCCCCGTCGGCGGCCTCGCCCGTCACCTCGATGTCCGGCTGAGCCGCGAGGATCGCCCGCAGCCCGGCCCGTACGAGCGGTTCGTCGTCCACCAGCAGCACGGATATCGGCACGCGATCACCTTAGGCCCCTCATCGAACTCCCGCCCCGCCCCAGCTAAGAGACGCCCCCACCCCAGCTACGGAGACGCCTCCGCCCCGGCTCAGAAGCCTCTGCCCTGGCCCAGAAGCGCCCCCGCCGCAGCTCAGCAGCGTCGCCGCGCCGGGCGGGAGAGCGCACGGTCCGGCGTCCGGTCGGGCGAAGGGAGTTCGGGGAGGGGGCCCAGGCCGTCGAGCGGCAACCGCACGTGGACGCGCCAGCCGTTCTTGTACGGGCCGCGCTCGTACGGGCCGGTGTCGGCGTGACCGCCGAGCAGGGCGGCGCGCTCGCGGATGCCGCGCAGCCCGCTGCCGCCGCCACCGGGCCGCGCCTCTGCCGCCGCCTTCTCCTCCAGCGGGTTGCGCACGTCCAGTTCCAGTACGTTCCCGGCGACCGCGACGCGTACCGTCACCGGCACCGGGCCCGCGTGCCGCAGCACATTGGTCAGCGCCTCCTGCACGATGCGGTAGCCCTCCCGCGACACCGGCCCCGGCACCGTGCCGAGCGCGCCGCCGAGGTCCGCGCTCACCTCGGCCCCGGCGCCGCGCGCCGCCGACAGCAGCCGCTCCGCGTCGGCGAGCGTCGGGCGCGCGGCGGGGTGCGGCGTGTCCTCGCGCAGCACGGCGAGAACGCGTTCCAGGTCCTCCAGCGCGTGCCGTCCGCTGTCCTCGATGGCCGCCAGCGCCTGCTCCGTGAACTCCGCGGACCCCGCGGCCCGCGCCGCGCCGGCCTGCACCACCGCGACCGTCAGCGCGTGCCCGATCGAGTCGTGCTGTTCGCGCGCCAGCCGGTTGTGTTCCAGCAGCCGGTCCGTACGGGCCTCCAGCGCCGCGATCCGCTCGGCCGCCGAGGGCCCCAGCAGCCACCGCGCCGCGGCGGCCGCTGCGTTCCCGCCGAGCACCACCACGGGGTACAGCGCGATCAGCGGCAGCGGGGCCAGCAGCGCCAGCCATCCCGGCCCCCCGCCGCCCGGCCTCAGCACGCTCACCTCGGTGCCGCGGATCAGATCGAAGGCGAGCACCGGCAATTGGACGGAGGAGGCCCCGACGGCGCAGCCGAGGACCAGCCTGATCACCAGCCACAGGGCGGTGCGCCGGCGGTCCCGCCAGGACGCGGACGGCGCCGTGGAGATCCCCGAGTCACCCACGGGCCGCCGTCGCCCGCCGACCGGGCGCGCCGGATCGTGCCCGTACGCGACGGACTCGCCCCCACCCTCTCCGTACGCGCCGGACTCGCCCCCGCCGTTCCCGTACGCGCCATGCCCGCCCCCGCCCTCTCCGTAGACGCCATCCGCGTACGCCCCATACGCCCCGTACGCACCATGCCCGTACATCCCGTGCGACTCGTCCGTCAGCAGCAGCCGCGCCTGCAAGCCCTCCGCCGTCCGCATCGCCGGCACCAGCGCGGCCACCATCAGCAGCGACACCGAGCAGCCCACCACGACCAGTCGCCGGTCCGGGAAGACGAAGACGAAGCCCCCGACGATGACCGTGCTGATGAACAGATGCAGCCACCGGGTGTAGGTGACCGTGCGGGTCAGCGGGCGCAACGGCGCGGGCAGTGACATGCCGTCATCCTGCCAGCGCGCTCCGCGCCGCCGCCTCCCCCGGCCGGGGGAGACCGGGCCCCCGCGCCGAGGGAGGCCCGACCCCCGCACCGGGGAGGCCCGGCCCGGCCGGTGCGGGCCAGCGTGGAGCCATGACCTCGATCGACGTACAGGAACTGACCAAGGTGTACGGGCCGACGCGGGCCCTGGACGGGCTGACCGTCCACGTCCGGCCGGGGCGCGTCACCGGCTTCCTCGGCCCCAACGGCGCCGGGAAGTCCACCACGATGCGCGTGGTGCTGGGTCTGGACCGGCCCACCGCCGGCTCGGCGACCATCGCGGGGCGCCCGTACCGCGACCTCGACGAACCGCTGCGGCACGTCGGCGCGCTGCTCGACGCCGGCGCCGCGCACCCCGCCCGTACCGCCCGCGCCCACCTGCTGACCCTGGCGCTCAGCAACCGCGTCCCCGCCGCCAGGGCCGACGAGGTGCTCGAAGAGGCCGGCCTGGCCAAGGCCGCGCACCGGCGCGTGCGGACCCTGTCCCTCGGCATGCGGCAGCGGCTGGGGATCGCCGCCGCCCTGCTCGGCGACCCCGAGGTCGTCATGCTCGACGAGCCCACGAACGGCCTCGACCCCGAAGGCATCGTCTGGATCCGGCGGTTGACCCGGCGGCTCGCGGACGAGGGGCGCACCGTCCTGATCTCCAGCCACCTGATGAGCGAGACCGCGCTGACCGCCGATCACCTCGTGGTCCTCGGCCGCGGCCGGCTGCTCGCCGACACCCCCATGGACGAGTTCATCGCGGGGCACAGCGACCGGCGGGCGTACGTACGGACCACCGAGCCGGAACGGCTGCGCGAACTCCTCGACCGGACGGGGCTCAAGGGGGAGGGCGACGGCGACGGCCGCTGGTCGGTCGACGCCACGAGCGCCGCCCACCTCGGGGCGCTCGCCGCGCGCGACGGGGTGCCGCTGCTGGAACTCGGCGACGAACAGGCATCCCTGGAGGAGGCCTACCTGCGGCTCACCGCGGACGCGGCCGAGTTCGCGGCCACCGCCTCCCACGCCGCGAAGGAGCACTGAACATGTCGGCCACCGCACCCCACGCCGCGAAGGAGCACTGAACATGTCGGCCACCGCACCCCGCCCCGCGAAGGAGTGCTGAAGATGTCCGTCACCGCGGTACTGCACTCGGAGTGGGTCAAGATCCGCTCCCTGCGCCCAGTTCTCGGCGCGCTCCTCGGCGTCCCCCTCGTCACCACCGGCATCACCCTGCTCGTCTGCGCGAACGCGGACGGGAACCCCGCCGGCGGCGTCGAGTTCGACCCGGTCTTCACGTCGTTCCTCGGCGTCACCTTCGGGCAGATGGCGGCCCTGTGCTTCGGCGTCCTCGCCGTCTCGGCGGAGTTCCGGGGCGCGGCCCTCGGCAGCTCCCTCGCGGCGGTGCCGCGCCGCGGCCTGTTCTACTCCTGCAAACTCGCCGTCGCGGCCGTTCTCGCCCTCGCCGTCGGCCTCGTCACCGCCCTGGCCTCCTTCCTCGGCGGCCAGGCGGCGCTGGGCGACTGCGGTGTCGGCCTGGGAACGCCCGGCGCGCTGCGGGCCGTACTGGGCTGCGGGGCGTACCTCGCGCTGCTCGCCGTCCTCGCGGCGGGGTGCGCCGCCTTGCTGCGCGGCCCGGTCCTCTCGCTCGGCGTCCTCATCCCGGTCGTCTGCCTCGTCTCGCCCGTCCTCGGCGAGATGTCCGGTGCCGTGGGCCGCTACCTGCCCGACCGGGCGGGCCAGGAGGCGCTGCACACCACCGCCTCCGACGGCCTCGGGCCCTGGCCGGGCCTGGCCGTTCTGGCCGGCTGGGCGGCGCTCGCGGCCCTCGCGGGGTGGCGCGCCCTGGAGCGCCGCGACGCGTGAGGCCGGCGGCGGGGTAGAGGGGCGGCAGGGTAGAGGGGTGGAGGGGTCGGAAGGGGCGGAGACGCTGCCCGTACGTATAAGGGGTGGGCGCTCACCCGTCCGTACGGCACCGGGCGGCGCTCCTCGTCCCACGGGGAAGGCGAGGGGGCGCCGCCCGGCGTGTTCAGACCCGCTGCCAGAGCGCCGGAACTGACGGCGGCTCCCACCCCGCGCGGGCCGTGTGGGGCTGGAGGCAACGATAGGTGTCGCCTCCGTAGGTGACCTGGTCGCCGGTCTTGTAGTCGGTGCCGGCGGCCCAGGTGCCGCCCGGTTGGCTCGGTCCGCCGGTGGGCTCGCCGGTCGGGTTCGGCTGCTGCCGGACGTTGAGGACGAAGTCGAACGTGCCTTGCTTCGCGTTGCCGTCCTGGCGCACGTTCATCAGCAGCGCCGGGTTGAAGATGGAGTCGGTCTGGTTGCGCGGTTCGCCGGGGAAGTAGAGCTGCGTGGTGAGGATGCGCTGGTTGGGCGCCTGGACCTTGACGTGGATGTGGCGGGTGCGGCCGGGGTAGAGGCCGGGGACGATCGTCTCCAGCTTGAACGCGCCGTTGGCGTCGGTGAATTGGTGGCCGCGGAAGCGGAAGCCGACGTTGTCGTAGGCGCCGTTGACGTCCGCCTGCCAGAAGTCCAGGAGGGCGTTGGCGATGGGCCGGCAGGCCAGCCCGAAGACGTAGCCGCTGACCGTGAGCCGGGTGCCCTTGGTGCCGGGCTCCAGCAGCGAGGTCCGCAGTGGGGAGTTGGGCTTGAAGTAGGGGCCCTCGGTCTGCTGCGGCGTGGGGTCGTCGCCGTCGTCGCAGTACGGGGTGGGGACCAGGGGTTCCTGCGTCGTCCGGGCGTCGCGCGCCAGCGCCACTCCGCCGAGCACCATCGGTAACGGCACGGCCGCGAGGGCGACCTTGAGCAGCTTCTTGCGGCTGATGCCCGTCCTCTGCTCCGGCTGTCCGTCCTGTCCGTCCTGCCCGTCCTGCTGTACGTGGTCGTCGTCCATCGGGCCCTCCAAGTCGGTAGTGGCCGTTCCGGCAACGAAGTTAGGCGGGCTGTCCGGCGGGGTCGATGGACTCGATGCGGCGAACGTGGTGATTCCCATGTGCCTCGCGGCGGAAGTCGCCGGGGCTGACGCCGGTCTCCCGGCGGAAGAAGCGGCAGAAGTAGGCGGGGTCCGCGAACCCCACCTGACGCGCTACCTGACGTACCGTCAACTCTGTGCTGGCGAGCAGCCGTTTGGCCTCCAGCGTGCGGGCCCCGCGGATCAGCCGGCCCGGCGTCAGCCCCGTGCTCTGCTTGACCGCCTCGTTCAGATAGCCCACGGAGACGCCGAGCCGGCCGGCGAGCGTGCCCACGGACTGCTCGGCGGCGCCGGGCAGCGACAGCAGCCGCGTGAACTCCCGCGACACGGTCGACGCCCGGCCCGTCTCCGTCTCCGGGAGGCGCGCCCCGCAGAGCCGTACGGCCCGGGTGAGCAGGACGTGCAGATGTGCCTGGAGGACCGAGACGAACCCCTCCGCGCGCTGCCCGAACTCCCGCCGCATGTCGAGCACCAGCGCCGTCAGCCGGTGGGCCTCCTCGCCGTCGAGGCAGAGCCAGGGACGCTCCGCGAGCCGGCGCAGGAGCTGCCGGTCCCGGCCGTGGCCGAGCAGGAAGTCGTCGGTGAACAGGATCACCCACCCGCGCAGCCCCGTCGCCCGGTCCCAGTAGTGCACCTGGCCGGGGGAGATGAGACACAGATGCGGGGGCACCAGCGGCAGCCGGACGAGGTCGACGACATGGTGTCCGGTGCCGCCGGTCACGTACGCGATCTCGTAGAAGGTGTGCCGGTGCGGGAAGTCGGCCCGCGACATCGGTCCGATCGTGTCGAAGGAGCCCACGGCGAACGGCAGCAGCCCAGGCATGGGCACGTCAAGTCGATGCAGCGGCACCGGGCCGTCCGCCGCGGGTCGCGTCTCCTGCGTCCCTCGCGTCACCCCATCAGAGTACGACGGCGGAGCGCAGCCGTCCGTACTCCTCGGCCATCGCCGCCGGCGACCAATGGGCGTTGAGGCCGCTGGGGTTGGGCAGCGCCCAGATCCGCGTGGCACCGATGGTGCGCTCCTGCGGGCCGATCTTCGCGCGCTTGTCGTCGAAGGCGAGGCGGTACGCGGTGACCCCGACGACGGCCAGCCACTGCGGCCGCAGCCGCGCCACCTTCTCGGCCAGCAGCCGCCCGCCCTCCCGGTACTCCTCGACGCTCAGCTCGTCGGCCCGCGCGCTCGCCCGCGCCACCACATTGGTGATGCCGAGCCCGTACGTCAGCAGCTCCGCCTCCTCGTCCGGGCGCAGTTGCCGCGGCGTGAATCCGGAGCGGTGCAGCACGGGCCAGAAGCGGTTGCCCGGCCGGGCGAAGTGGTGGCCCGTCGCCGCCGACATCAGACCGGGGTTGATGCCACAAAAAAGCACCCGAAGACCGCTCGCGGCCACGTCCGGGACGAGGCGGTCGCGAGCGGCTTCCAGCTCTTCGGGCGTGAAGCGCCGGCCGGCGGGCGCCCTGTCGGAGGGCTTCCTGTCGGAGGGGGCCATGTCAGAGGATGGCGCCCGGCGTGTACGCCGCCGCCTCGGGGCGCTGCTTCGCGATCTCCTCGATCCGCGACACCACCGCCGCCACCTGGTCGGCCGCGGCCCCGGTGAACGACAGCTTGTCGGCCATCAGCTCGTCCAACCGCGCCCGGTCCAGCGGAATCCGCTCGTCCGCGGCCAGCTTGTCCAGCAGCTCGTTGCGCTCCGCGCCCTGCTCGCGCATGGCGAGCGCCGAGGCCACCGCGTGCTCCTTGATGACCTCGTGCGCCGCCTCCCGGCCGACCCCGGCCCGTACGGCCCCCATCAGCACCTTCGTCGTGGCGAGGAACGGCAGATAGCGGTCCAGCTCACGGGCGACGACCGCCGGGAACGCGCCGAACTCGTCGAGGACGGTCAGGAACGTCTCCAGCAGCCCGTCGAGCGCGAAGAACGCGTCCGGCAGCGCGACGCGGCGCACCACCGAGCAGGACACGTCGCCCTCGTTCCACTGGTCGCCGGACAGCTCGCCGGTCATCGACGCGTAGCCGCGCAGGATCACCATCAGGCCGTTGACGCGCTCGCAGGAGCGGGTGTTCATCTTGTGCGGCATCGCGGACGACCCCACCTGGCCCGGCTTGAAGCCCTCCGTCACCAGCTCGTGCCCGGCCATCAGCCGGATCGTCTTGGCGAGCGAGGACGGCGCGGCGGCGAGCTGCACCAGCGCGGTCACCACGTCGTAGTCCAGCGAGCGCGGGTAGACCTGGCCGACCGAGGTGAACGCCTGGGCGAACCCGAGGTGCCCGGCGATCCGCCGCTCCAGCTCGGCGAGGTTCGCGGCGTCGCCGCCCAGCAGGTCCAGCATGTCCTGCGCCGTGCCCACCGGGCCCTTGATGCCGCGCAGCGGATAGCGGGACAGCAGGTCCTCCAGCCGCCCGTACGCCACCAGCAGCTCGTCGGCGGCGGTCGCGAACCGCTTGCCCAGCGTCGTCGCCTGCGCCGCCACATTGTGCGACCGGCCCGCCATCACCAGCTCGGCGTGCTCGCCCGCCAGCTTCCCGAGCCGCGCCAGGACCGCGACGCTCCGGTCCCGTACCAGCTCCAGGGAGAGCCGGATCTGGAGCTGCTCCACGTTCTCGGTGAGGTCGCGGGAGGTCATGCCCTTGTGTACGTGCTCATGGCCGGCGAGGGCGTTGAACTCCTCGATCCGGGCCTTCACATCGTGCCGGGTGACCTTCTCGCGCTCGGCGATCGAGGCCAGGTCCACCTGGTCGAGGACGCGCTCGTAGTCGTCGAGCGCGGCGTCCGGTACCTCGATCCCGAGGTCCTTCTGGGCGCGCAGCACGGCGAGCCACAGCCGCCGCTCCAGCGTCACCTTGTACTCGGGGGACCACAGGACGGCGAGCTCCGCGGAGGCGTAGCGGCCGGCCAGGACATTCGGGATGCGGGGCTTGGCAGTCACAAGACCTCAGTCTACTGGCGGTTTACGCAGGCCAGCGCACCGGCCTGAGTTGTACATTGCTACGAACGCACGCCGTTACGGAGCGGAGCCCGGGCCCAGTGGCTCGTACGGCAGCAGCTCCGCGCGCTTGGCCGGGCGGCCGTCCCCCGAGGATCGGCCCGTGAGCCGCCGGCCGATCCACGGCAGCAGGTGCTCGCGCGCGAACCGCAGGTCCGAGCCGAGCCGCGCCGCCCAGCCGGGCCGTATGTGCGGAGGCAGCGCGGCGTTCCAGTCCGACTCCGCCTCGTGCCCCAGCGCCTGCCAGACCGCCTCGGCGACCCGGCGGTGGCCCTCGGCGTTCAGATGCAGCCGGTCGTCCGCCCACAGCCGGGTGTCGCCCAGCGCCTCGGCCCCGTACAGGTCCACGACCAGCGCCCCGTGCTCCTCGGCCAGCGCGTCGATGAAGGAGAACAGCCGCTCCATCCGCGGCCGGTACCGCTCCAGCACCGGCCCGCGCCGCCCCGGACTGCGCATCAGCGCGAGCTGCTTGCAGCTCGGCGCGAGCGTCTCGACCGCCTCCCGCAGCCGCGCGCACACCGCGTCCACGTCGCACCCCGGCCGCAGCACGTCGTTCAGCCCGCCGACCAGCGTCACCAGGTCGGCCCGCATCGCCGCGGCGGCCCCCGCCTGCTCGTCCGCGATCTGCCCGATGAGCTTCCCGCGCACGGCGAGGTTCGCGTACCGGAATCCGGGCGTACGGGCCGACAGGCGAGCGGCCAGCAGATCGGCCCAGCCGCGGTACGAGCCGTCCGGCAGCGCGTCCGACATGCCCTCGGTGAAGGAGTCGCCGACCGCGACGAAACTGGTGTAGCTGGTGTAGGTGGCATTCATGTGCATGGCGCGGCGATCCTACTCCGCGACGGAACGCGGGGCCGGGTGAGCCGCCCCCGGGCGGCGACGGCGGGGGAGGGGGAGGCCCCGGGGCAGCCGCCGGGCGGTGGCGGACGGGCGAGGAGGCGCGGGTCAGCCGGAGCCCGGCGGGGCCGCGCCGGCGAGCAGTTCGGCCGTCTCCAGATAGGGGCGGGCGGACCCCTCCGCGCCGTGGTCCAGCAGGTACAGCCCCGTCGTCACGCGCTCCAGGAAGCCCCACTCCCAGATCGCCGCCGCGTCCACGCCCGTACGCGCCGCCAGCCGGGCGCAGAACCCGCGGGCCCGCCCGGCCGCGTCGCCGGCCGTCAGCTCGGCGCACCAGCCGCGCAGCGCGACGCCCAGGTCGTAGGCGGGTTCGTCGAGAAAGCCGTCGGGGTCGACGAAGACGAAGCCGGTCTCCGCGCCGTGGCGCGGGGCCGTGGCGCGGAGCGCGTTGCCCGGGTGCGGGTCGCCGTGCACGACGACGCACCGGGCGGGGGCGAAGGCGGCGGCCCGGCGCGCGGCGCACTCCAGCGCGCGGTCGGCGACGCGCTCCGCACACGGCCGGCCGAGACCGTCCCACAGGCGCTCGACCAGCGCGGCGAGCGCGTGGGCCCGGTCCGGCCGCGGCACGGCCTCGGGCGGCGGCACGCGCCAGGCGCGGCGCAGGGTGGCGCACAGGATGTCGAGCTGCCGGGGCACGGGGAGCCCCGACTCGTCGAGGGGCGCCCCGAGCGATTCCAGGAGGACCGCGTGCCGCTCGGCATCGTGGGCCAGCGGCCTGACGTATCCCTGGCCGTCGGCGAGGCGAAGGGTCCGCAGCGCGCTCGGGAAGCCCGGGTCCGGGACGGCGAGCTTGAGGACGGCGGGCCTCCCGTCGCGGGTCCGTGCGCGCAGGACGTACGCGCTCGTCGCACGGTCCAGGGGTTCGCCGGCGGTGACCGACCACCGCTGTTCCAGCTCCGCGACGAGGCCCGGCAGGCCGGTCAGCCACTCCTGGCCGCGCCGCCCGAGCCGCTGGGCCTTCGCCCGTACGACCGGCGACAGCTCGATGGCGGGCCGGGTCATGACACGCGTCCGTTCCTCGACTCGTCAGTCCGTCAGTCCGTCAGTTCGTCAGCTTGTGGGCTTGTCGGTTGATCCGTTCGTCAGGGTCTTGCGGAGGTGCACCTTCGCGTGGCCGTCGGGGAGACCGCCGTTGCGGCCGAACTCGGTGTAGCCCTGGCGCTCGTAGAAGCCGGGCGCCTGGAAGGTGAAGGACGAGACGATCGCCCGGTCACAGCCGCGGCGCACCGCCTCCGCCTCGGCCGCCGCCAGGATTCCGCTGCCCCAGCCGCCCGCGCGGAAGTCCTCGCGCACCCAGAGCAGTTCGATGTCGAACAGGCCGCCCCAGGTCCAGCCGGTCAGGCCGCCGGCCAGCCGCCCCTCCGCGTCGGTCATCCTCACGGACAGCGAGGCGGCGTCGCCCGCTCCCGCGGCCGCGTTGTTGTAGGCGATGAGGCCCTCGTTCAGGCGGTCGGTCAGTTCGGCGTCGAGGCCGCCGACGGTCAGGGCCGGCGGCGGGGCGTGTTCGGTCGTCATGCCGCGGAGCATGCCAGCCCGTACGGCCTCCGAGCACGCCATTTTCGTCCCGCTCAGGGCGAGGTGGGGCGGGGCCCCGCCCCACCCCACCCGCCGTCACACCGACGGCGGTCGGCCGACCAGCTCGCGCAGGACGTCCTCCATCGTGACGAGGCCGGCCAGCCGCCCCTGGTCGCCGATGACGGCGGCGATGTGCGTGCCCGTGCTGCTCATCGCCGTGATCACGTCGTCCAGCGGCGTCGCGGCCCGTACCCGCGCGATGGGGCGCACCCGGTCGACGGGCAGCGGCAGGTCGCGCGGTTTCGCGTCGAGCGCGTCCTTCACATGCAGATAGCCCAGGATGCGGCCGCCCGCGTCGATCACCGGGAACCGCGAGAAGCCCGACTCGGCCGACAGCCGCTCCAATTCCTCGGGTGTCACCCCGATCCGCGCGGACACCACCCGCTCCACCGGCAGCACCACGTCCTTCACCGGACGGCGGCCCAGCTCCAGCGCGTCCCGCAGCCGTTCGGTGGCCCGGTCGTCCAGCAGCCCGGCCTCGCTGGAGTCGGCGACCATACGGGCCAGCTCGTCGTCCGAGAAGGTGGCCGGCACCTCGCCCTTAGGCTCCACGCGCAACAGCTTGAGCAGCCCGTTGGCGAAGGCGTTGATCGCGAAGATCGCCGGGCGCAGGGCGCGCGCCAGACCCACCAGCGGCGGCCCGAGCAGCAGCGCCGTACGGACCGGCTCCGCGAGCGCGATGTTCTTCGGCACCATCTCCCCGAAGAGCATGTGCAGATACGTCGCCACGGCCAGCGCGAGGATGAACGAGACCGGATGCGTCAGCCCGTCCGGCACGCCGACGGCGTGGAAGACCGGCTCCACCAGGTGCGCGATGGCCGGTTCGGCCACCACACCGAGGATCAGCGTGCACAGCGTGATGCCGAGCTGCGCCGCCGCCATCAGCGCCGACACATGCCGCAGCCCCCACAGGACGCTGCGCGCCCGCCGGTCGCCGTCCTCGGCGCGCGGCTCGATCTGGCTGCGCCGCACCGAGATCAGCGCGAACTCGGCCCCGACGAAGAACGCGTTGACGACCAGCGTCGCCAGGCCGATCAGCAGTTGCACCGCGGTCACCGGCCGACCCCTTTGTCGTTCTTGTCGTTCTTGACGCGCTTACCGCTCTTGTCGTGCTTGTTATTCGGGTTGCTCTTGTTGTCGTGCGCCTGCGCGTGCTCGTCCTCGTCGTCGGCGCCGGGCACCGGCGCCGTCAGCCGTACGCGGGCCGCCCGGCGGCCGGTGGCGTCCACGACCTCGATCTGCCAGCCCGCCGACTCGACGGTGTCGCCCGCCGCCGGGATGCGCCCCAGCTCGGTGGCGACCAGCCCGGCGAGGGTCTCGTACGGGCCGTCCGGCGCGCGCAGCCCGATCGCCTGGAGCTGGTCGGTACGGGCCGCGCCGTCCGCGTCGTACAGCTCGCGCCCCTCGGCGTCCGTGCCCGCCGGGACCAGGTCGGGCGTCTCGTCGGGGTCGTGCTCGTCGCGAACCTCGCCCACGACCTCCTCGACGATGTCCTCCAGCGTGACGACCCCCGCCGTGCCGCCGTACTCGTCGATGACGACCGCCATGCTCCGCTTCGCGGAGATCCGGTCCAGCAGCCGGTCCACGGTCAGCGACTCCGGTACGAGCAGGGGTTCGCGCAGCAGCGACGCCACCGGGTGGCGGGGCCGCCGCTCGGCGGGCACGGCCAGCACGTCCTTGATGTGCGCGACGCCCACGACCGTGTCCAGGCTGCCCCGGTACACCGGGAAGCGCGACAGGCCGGTGGCCCGCGTCGCGTTGGCGACGTCCTCGGCGGTGGCCTGGATGTCGAGCGCCATCACCTGGACGCGCGGCGTCATGACGTTCTCCGCCGTGAGATCGGCGAGGTTCAGCGTCCGTACGAACAGCTCGGCGGTGTCCGCCTCCAGCGCGCCCTCCTTGGCGGAGTGCCGGGCGAGCGCTATCAGCTCGCGCGGGCCGCGCGCGGAGGCCAGCTCCTCGGCGGGCTCCAGGCCCATCCGGTGCAGCACGCGGTTCGCGGAGTTGTTGAGGTGCCTGATCAGCGGCCGGAAGACGGAGCTGAATGCGCGCTGCGCCCCCGCGACGCGCCGGGCGACCGGCAGCGGCCGGGAGATCGCCCAGTTCTTCGGCACCAGCTCGCCGACCACCATCAGGATCACCGTGGAGAGCACGGTGCCCAGGACGAGCGCGGTGGAGGCGGCGGCGGAGGCCGGCAGGCCCGCCGCCTTCATCGGCCCGGTGAGCAGCGCGGAGATGGACGGCTTGGAGATCATGCCGATGACCAGGCCGGTGACGGTGATGCCGAGCTGAGCGCCGGAGAGCTGGAAGGTGAGGCCGCGCACGGCCTTGAGCGCGCCTTCGGCCTTGCGGTCGCCCCGCTCGGCCGCCCGCTCCAGCTCGCTGCGCTCCACCGTGGTCAGGGAGAACTCGGCCGCCACGAACACCGCGCACGCGAGGGTGAGCAGCAGGGCGACCACCAGGAGGATCACTTCGGTCATCGGTTCACCTCCGTCCCATGATCGGGCAAGGGCGGAGGGATCGCTCGATATCGACTATGAGGACTACTGGGGGGATCGCCCATGGACGGACGCTCACACCTTTCACAAGAGGTTGACGTTGAGTGGTTCATACATGGTAAAGGACCGGCAAAGCACGGCAGGGGGCCAAAAGACCCCGATGGCCCGGCCGCGCGGCGGCTACGAACCGGACCCGGCGCGATCGGGGCAGCGGCCGGCCACGAGTACGGGGCCGCCGGGCACCGTGGGGATCTCGCGCAGGTCCTGGAACCCCAGGTCGTCCAGCGCCCGGCGCATCCGGTGCGCGGTCAGGGCGCTCCCGCCGTTGCGCGCCGCGGTCCAGTCGGCGACGGCGGCGAGCAGCGGCTCGCGCGGTGCCGGGTTGGTGCCGGCCACCAGCCACCCCCCGTCGGTAAGTGCGGCGGCCACGCGCGGGAGGCAGGCGTCCAAGGCGTCGTCGGAGAGGAAGGGCGCGGGCAGCCAGATCAGGTCGTAGCGGTCCCGTTCGCGCAGCTCGGCGGCGTCCTGGTGGCGCACCTCCACGCGGTCGGCGGCTCCGGGGCCCGCCTTGTCCAGCTCTCGGCGGGCCAGCCGGACCGCCCGCTCCAGCTTGTCGATCCCGGTCACGTGGACGTGCGGCAGGTCCTGCGCCAGCGCGAGGGCGAGCGCCCCGGTCCCCGTGCCGATGTCCAGCACCCGGCTGCCCGCGGTGGCGAGCCGGTCGGCGAGCCCCGGCAGAGCGGGCGCGAGGCGGGTGGCGAGCGCGTGCCCGGTGCCCGCGGAGGCGCGCCCCTGGTCGAGGAGTACGTCGTCGCTCTGCGCGGCCCACCCCGTCACGGCCTCGCCACCGGCGGCGGCGACCGCCTGCCGCATCGAGCTGAGCCGGGCGGCCGCCGCGTTGGCGGCGCCGGGACCGAGCCGCAGCGCGGGGGCGGCGGTCACCTCCGCGCCGTCCCGTCGCACCACGCCGGCCGCCTCCAGCACCGCGGTACGCGCCGGGTCCGCCGCCAGAGCCTCCTCCAACGAGCCCGTACCCGCTTCCCGCAAGGTCGCGACCACCGCGGCCAGCGCCCACACCTGTCCTTCCAGTATGGCCACCGGATCGCTCTGCTCGACGTCGTTCATGCCTCACCCTTTGCTCGCCGCGCCGTGGCCCGGACCCGGTCCGGCCGACGGGGCCGGCGGGCACGAAATCGGGTGCGAGACAGGGACGTTGCGACGGCCGCCGGTCTCACGCTCCACGGCTTCGTGACGCATCCTAACGATCACGTCTGGAGCGCTGCCGACCGCTGCCCGGGGCCGACCCTCGGGCCTGTCCGGGCGCCGGACAGGGGTCAACTCGTCCCACTCCGCAGGTTCACGCCAAGAGGGGCGGACGCCTGGCCTTGCCCAGCACGCAGGGCGAGGAGGGAATCCGGGTACTGCCCTCCGGCACTCGCAGCCTCCGGTGGGAGACGACCTCGAAACCCGCCGCCTCGATCGACGCCAGCACGTCCCGCGCGGTGTGGCAGCCGCCGAACAGCACCGGCCACACCGTACGGTCCACAGCGCGCTGCACCGCCGCCTGCACCCGGCCCGGCGCCCGCCCGTGCTCGAAGAACCGCAGTTCACCGCCCGGCCGCAGCACGCGCAGCAGCTCGGCGAGGGACCGTTCCACATCCCGCACCGAACACAGCACCAGCGAGCTGACCGCCGCGTCGAACGCCTCGCTCTTGACCGGCAGCGCCTCCGCCGCCCCCGGCACCACGTCCACCGGGACCTCGGCCCGCCGCGCCGCCTGCAGCGCGGCCTGTCGCAGCCGCCGCTCCGGCTCGATCGCCACCACCTCGGAGACGGCCCCCGGGTAGTGCGCGAAGTTCAGCCCGCTGCCCGCCCCGATCTCGATCACCCGGCCGGACACGCCCGCCAGCAGTTCCCGCCGCCGCGCGCCCACCCCCGCCCGCTCGTCGGCGATCGGACCGACCTTCTCGTAGACGCGCGCGAAGAGCGGGTGGTGCACGGCATCGCGTGGGATTTTCCTGGTGCGCCCGGTCATGGCGGTGGCCTTCCCCGTAAGTACAGCAGTGGATACGGCAGTACGGGGTTTCTGCCCCGCCGCGCCCGTTCCAGCCGCCGGCGGCCCGCTGAGCGGGGCCGCGGACCGGAGCCCGGCGCACCGGTACGGCTCAGCCGTGCCGCCGACCCCGCATGGCCCAGCCATGCCGCCGCGCCCGTACGGTGGGCCCCGGCGTCGCGAGCGGAACCGCGCTCGTACGGCCGACCGGCGTCGCGCCCGTAGGACCGCCGTCCCTTTCGACACGCCCGTACGGTCGCCCCCTACGACACGCCCGTACGGCCGCCATCCCCGCGCCACGCCCCTACCGTCAGCCCTGCGCCGCCCCGAACCGGCCCGCGTCCCACGTCCCGCCCAGTTCCGGGGCGAGCCAACCGGCCGCCGCCGCGCGGAAGCCGGCGGGGGAGAGGGCGGCGGCCCGCTCGGGGAGGGCGCCCAGCAGCGGGGCGCCGGCGGCGCGCGGGAAGTCGGCCAGATTGCAGCGGGCCGCGAGGTCCGGGTCGCCCGGCCAACTGCCGATCACCACGCCGCGGCAGCGCAGGCCGCGCGAGCGCAGGGCCTCGGCCGTCAGCGCCGTCGCGTTGAGCGTGCCGAGCCCGGCGGGTGCCACGACGAGGAGCGGCGCGTCCAGCAGCCGCGCCGCGTCGGCCAGGGTGGCCCCTGATTCATCGAACGGTACGAGCAGCCCGCCCGCCCCCTCCACCAGCACCAGGTCGTGTTCGGCGGCCAGCTTGCGGGCCGTCCGCCCGATCTCGTCGGGGCGTACGGGCATAAGCCCCGCCCGGCGGGCCGCGGTCGCCGGGGCCAGCGGCTCGGGGAAGCGGGCCAGCTCCACCCCCGTCACCGGGCCCGCCAGCCGCCGGACCTCCGCGACATCCCCGGGCTCGTCCGCCGTCACGCCCGTCTGCGCGGGCTTGAGCACGGCCACCGAGCGGCCCCGAGCCAGCGCCGCGGCGGCCACCGCCGCCGTGGTGACGGTCTTTCCGATCTCCGTGCCCGTCCCCGTGACGATCAGCACCGACATTGCTCAACTCCCCCGTATTCATCGGCTGTTTCATTCCTGCCGACCGGTCAGGCGGCCTGTGCGGCGGCGCACACCGCGGCGCCGATACGGGCCAGGTCCCGCTCGTCGGTGATGTACGGCGGCATGGTGTAGAGCAGATCCCGGAACGGGCGCAGCCACACCCCTTCGCGGGCCGCCGCCCGGGTGGCCGCCGCCACGTCCACCTCGTGGTCGAGCTGGACCACGCCGATCGCGCCGAGCACCCGCACGTCGCGTACGCCCGGCAGCTCCGCCGCCGGTGCCAGGCCCGCGCGCAGGCCCGCCTCGATCCGCCCCACCGCGCTCCGCCAGTCCTGGGCCAGCAGCAGCTCGACGGAGGCGGAGGCGACGGCCGCGGCCAGCGGGTTGGCCATGAACGTCGGCCCGTGGGCGAGCACCGGCACCTCGCCCCGCGAGATGCCCTCGGCGACGCGCGGCGTGCAGAGCGTGGCCGCCATCGTCAGATAACCGCCGGTCAGCGCCTTGCCGACGCAGAGCACATCGGGCGTGACCCCGGCGTGCTCCGCCGCGAACAGCCGTCCCGTACGGCCGAAGCCGGTCGCGATCTCGTCCAGCACCAGCAGCACGCCGTGCTCGTCGCACGCCTCGCGCAGCACCCGCACATACGCGGGGGAGTGGAAGCGCATGCCGCCCGCCCCCTGCACCACCGGCTCGACGATCACCGCCGCCAACTCGTCGGCGTGGCGCGCGATCAGGGCACGCAGACGGTCCGCGTACCCGGCGTCGGGCTCTGCGGCGAACCCCGCCGGCGGCGCGTCCGCGAAGACCTGCCGGGGCAGCGCCCCCTGCCACAGGCCGTGCATGCCGCCCTCCGGGTCGCAGACGGACATCGGCTGCCAGGTGTCCCCGTGGTACCCGCCGCGCCAGGTCAGCAGCCGCCGCTTGCGCGGCCTGCCGACGGAGCGCCAGTACTGGAGGCACATCTTCACGGCGACCTCGACGGACACCGATCCGGAGTCGGCGAGGAAGACGTGTTCGAGCCCGGCCGGGGTGGTCTCCACGAGCCGGGCGGCGAGCCGCACGGCGGGCTCGTGCGTGAGCCCGCCGAACATCACATGGCTCATCCGCCCCAACTGTTCGCGGGCCGCCGCGTTGAGCACCGGGTGGTTGTAGCCGTGGATCGCGGACCACCACGACGACATGCCGTCGATCAGCTCCTCCGCTCCCCAGGCCGGTTCGGCCAGCCGCAGCCGCACCCCGGCCGCCGACTCGACGACCAGCGGGTCCTGGCGGCCCGGCATCGGCCCGTACGGGTGCCAGACGTGCCGCCGGTCCAGCTCCAGCAGCCGGTCGGGGGCGAGCGGCTCAGGCATTGGGCGGCAGATCCGTGCCCGCGCCCCGCCGGCGCACCGCGACGAGGTCCGTACGGGCGTCAGCGCCGTCGGTACGGGCGTCAGGGATGTCGGTACCGGCGTCAGGGCCCGTCCCGGCGTCAGGGGCCGTACGGGAGCCGTCGGCCGTACGGGCGTCGGGACCCGTACGAACGTCAAGTGCCGTACGGGCCTCGGCCTCGGCGTCGGCGGAAGCCGTGGTCGCCGCGCGCTCGGCGAGCGTGGTGACGCGGTGCGCGGGCAGCGTCGTGGTGTCCGCGGCCTCCACCTCGAACCCCGCGTCCGCGATCATCGCCAGGTCGGCGCTGCCCTCCTGGCCCTCGCTGGTCAGGTAGTCGCCCAGGAAGACCGAGTTGACCAGGTGCAGCGCGAGCGGCTGAAGACTCCGCAGGTGCACTTCGCGCCCGCCGGCCAGGCGCACCTCCGCGTCCGGGCAGACGAACCGCACCATGGCGAGCACCCGCAGGGCGCGCCGCGGCGTGAGGTTCCACTCCCCGGCGAGCGGCGTCCCCTCCATCGGGATGAGGAAGTTGACGGGCACCGAGTCGGGGTTCAGCTCGCGGAGCGCGAAGACGACGTCCACCAGGTCCGCGTCGCTCTCGCCCATGCCCGCGATCAGCCCGGAGCACGCGGAGAGGCCCGCCGCCTGCGCCTGCTGGACGGTCGAGACCCGGTCGGAGAAGTCATGGGTGGTGCAGATGTCGCCGTACGCGGCCTCGGAGGTGTTGAGGTTGTGGTTGTACGCGTCCGCGCCGGCGGCCCGCAGCCGTTCGGCCTGCCCCTGCGAGAGCAGCCCGAGGCACGCGCAGATCTCGACGTCCGCGTGCTGTTCCTTGATGGTCTCGATGGTCCGCGAGACGCGGTCCACGTCCCGGTCGGTCGGGCCGCGCCCGCTGGCCACCAGGCAGACCCGCTTCGCGCCGCCCGCCACCCCGGCGGCCGCGGCCCGCGACGCCTCCTCGGGCTTCAGCCAGGTGTATTTGAGGATGTCGGCCCGGGAGCCGAGCCGCTGCGAGCAGTACGAGCAGTCCTCGGGGCAGAGCCCCGACTTGAGGTTGACGAGGTAGTTGAGCTTCACCCGGCGGCCGAACCAGTGGCGGCGCACCCGGCCCGCCGCGGCCACCACGTCGAGGAGTTCGTCGTCGGTGGTCGCGAGGACGGCGAGGGCTTCCTCACGGGTCGGCCGCTCGCGCCGCAGCCCCTTGGCCACCAGTGTGTGCAGAAGATCCATGCCGCCGATCCTGGCCCATGCCCGAATCTCGCACTATGGAGGATGATTACAAGAGCCTTCGAGCGAGGTGTGTGTATTGCCGCACCTTGACCCCGCATCGCCGGGGCTACGTTCTATGCGAACCCCACAGAACGACGAGGGACGGTCGATGCATCAGGACCCGTTCGAATGGATCGACGCGCAGCACCGCCGGCGACGGCGGGCGGGGCTCGTACGGACCCTGCGGCCGCGCCCCGCCGACTGCCCGCTCCTCGATCTGGCGGGCAACGACTACCTCGGGCTGGCCCGGCACCCCGAGGTCACCGCGGCCGCGGCGGACGCCGCGCGGCGCTGGGGCGCGGGAGCGACCGGCTCCCGGCTCGTCACGGGCACCACCGAACTGCACGCGCGGCTCGAAGACCGGCTCCGCGCGTTCTGCGGATTCGAGGCCGCGCTCGTCTTCTCCTGCGGCTACGCCGCCAACCTCGCCGCCGTCACCGCCCTCGCCGGCCCCGGCGCCCTCATCGTCTCCGACGCCGGCAACCACGCCTCGCTCATCGACGGCTGCCGGCTCTCACGGGCCCGGACGGCGGTCGTCGCGCACGCGGCCCCGGACGCCGTCCGCGCGGCGCTCGCCGCGCACGGCGGCCCGGCGCTGGCCGTCACCGACTCCGTCTTCTCCGTGGACGGCGACGCGGCGCCGCTGCCCGCGCTGGCCGCGGCCTGCCGCGAGCGCGGCGCGGCCCTGCTCGTCGACGACGCCCACGGGCTGGGCGTGCTCGGCGCGGGCGGGCGCGGCGCCCCGTACGCGGCCGGGCTCGCGGGCGCCCGCGACGTGGTCGCCACGGTCACGCTCTCCAAGTCGCTGGGCAGCCAGGGCGGCGCGGTGCTGGGCCCGGCCAAGGTCATCGACCAACTGGTCAACGCCGCCCGTACGTTCATCTTCGACACCGGCCTCGCGCCGGCCGCCGCGGGGGCCGCGCTGGCCGGGCTGGAACTGCTGGCCGGGGAGCCGGGGCGGGCGGCCCGGGCGCGTACGGTCGCGGGCGAGCTGCACGAGCGGCTGACGGCGGCGGGGCTCGCGGCGCCGAGGCCGTCGGCCGCGGTCGTCTCCGTACGGGCCCCGTCGCCCGAGGCGGCGGTGCGGTGGGCGGCGGACTGCCGCGGCGCGGGGCTCGCGGTGGGGTGCTTCCGGCCGCCGTCGGTGCCCGACGGCGTGTCCCGGCTGCGGCTGACCGCGCGGGCGGACCTGACGGAGCAGCAGGTGGAGCGGGCGGTCGCCACGGTCGTGGGGACCGCGCCGCTCGCTTGACGGGGCGTCAACTCGTTGTCGGTTCGCCGGTTCGCCGGTTCGCCGGTTCGCCGGGCGCCGGCGCCCTCGGTGCTGTCGGTGCGGCCGGCGGGCCGCCGGCGCCGCCGGGTTCGTCAGAGGGAGCCGGCGCGGACGGCCTCGACGAAGGAGCCCCAGGCGGCGGGGGACAGCAGCAGGACGGGGCCCGTGGGGGCCTTCGAGTCGCGCAGCGCGAGGAGTCCGGACCCGAGTTCGGCGGTCTCGACGCAGTTGTTCGTTCCGGTGCTGTGGCTGCTACGACGCCAGGCGGCGGCGCGCAGCGCCGGATCACCGGACAGTGGACACGATGCGGTGGACATGGTGCCTCCTTACGCGCCGACGTTGATCGCGGCGATGAATTCCAGTGAGTCGTCGTGCGGCAGGGCGCGGGCCCGCAGGGTTTCGAACGCGGTGCCGTACGTCTGGAGGTCCTCCGTCCGCTCAAGGTAGATGCTGCTCGTCAAATGGTCGACAACGACCACATCCAGATCGGCCATGGGCGAAAAAGAGAAAATAACGAAAGGGCCGCTCATGCCGATGTGCCCGCCATGAGTGAACGGCAGCACATGAAGGCTCACATGGGGGAGCGCGCCGAACTCCACCAACCGCCGCAACTGCCCCGCCATGACCTCCGGCCCACCCACCGAGCGCCGCAGCGCCGCCTCGTCGAGCACCGCGCACACCCCCATCGGCGCCGCCCCGCGCAGCACCGCCTGCCGGGTGAGCCGCACCGCCACCAACTCCTCGACCTGCTCGTCCGGCAGGTCGCCCAGCGCCGCCCGGGTGACCGCGCGCGCGTACTCGGGCGTCTGGAACAGCCCCGGCACCACGGTCGTCTCCAGCGTGCGCGCCAGCGAGGCCGCCGACTCCAGCGAGATGAAGTCCCGGTACCCGACCGGCAACAGGTCGCCGTACGCGTACCACCAGTCGTGCCGCGTCCCCCGCCGGCCCACGGCATCGGGGGTGCACAATGCCGCCAGCAGAGCGCGCCGGCCGGCGTCCACCACCTCGTACGCGTCCAGCAGTCGCACCACGTCGGTGGGTTTCACGCCGCTGCGACCGGTCTCGATACGGCTGACTTTCGACTGGTGCCAGCCCACGGCCGTCGCGGCCTGACGGCTCGTGAGCCCGGCGGTCTCGCGCTGCCGCCGCAGTTCCGCGCCCAGCTTGCGGCGGCGCACCGCGGGACCGTTCGGCATGGCGACTCCTTTCACTCGACGTCAATGCGTCAGTGTGGCGCGCAAATGCGGTCTTCCGTAGCAGAGTTCACCGCTTTGAGCGACAGATATATGCATGCCCGGCGGGATTGCCGCAGGGTCGACACAATCGATGGCACTCTGTCGCGAAGAGCCGACCGGGGCCGCTCACACCACTGCGCAACGCCTCGACAGCCGGCCTGGTGGGAAAGGGACAAGGTCGCCATGGCAGATCTGCAGGAAGCTTCCGTCGTTCTGCCGAGCGTGCCCGGCTCGGTCTCCGCGGCCCGGAAGTTCGTGGCGCGCGTGCTCGCCGAATGGGGGCTGCCGGAGGGTGCCGAGACGGTCGACACCGTGCGGCTGATCGTCTCCGAACTCGCCACCAACGTGGTGCAGCACACGTCGGGCCGGTCGCCCGTCTTCACGGTGGCCGTCCAGCTCGACCGGGGCGAACGGATGCGCGTCGGGGTCACCGACAGCCACCCGCGCTGGCCCCGGCGGCTCCCGGCCGCCGTCCAGCAGGACAACGGCCGCGGCATGGTCATCGTCCGCACCCTCACCAAGGAACTCGGCGGAGCCCTGGCCGTCACGCCGACAACCGAGGGCGGCAAGACCGTAGCGATCGACGTGCCATGGGCCGGGCCGGGCGGCGGCCGGTGACGGCCGCTGGTGAACGGCGGGCGCGATGCCGGGGCAGGCGCCGCGGAGGAAGGGGAGGCCGGACCCGGGCGCACGCCGGAGGCCGCTCGTCCGGCCGGGGCGTCCGTCGACGAGGACGGGCGGGTGGCGGTCGGTGAGGGCGCCCGGGCGGCAGTCTGGGGAGAGTGACCAGCCGACGGCCGGTGAGAGCGCCCCGCCGGCGGCGGTCCGTCGTCAGGCCGGGCGCTGGTCGATGAGGACGGCCAGGCCGTCCAGGATGCGCCGGAGCCCGAACTCCCACGCCTCGTCCTGCCCGCCGGTCTCCCGCGTCGAGTCGAGCGCGGCGGTGAGCGCCGGGAAGCGCCCGCCGTGCTCGGCCAGCAGTGCGCCCAGCACGGCCCCCAACTGAGCCTCGGTCCCGCTCGTCGGGGCCGCCGCGCGGGCCTGCTGGGCGATGGCACGCACATGTCCGGTGAGCAGGACGGCCGCGTCCATCCGCTCGGCGCCGGTGAGCCCCGTGCCGTCCAGCGCGGACACGGCCTGTTCCATCCAGCCCAGCTCGGCGGGGCCCATGACGCGCGGCCCGACGGTGGCCTCCAGGAGCCACGGATGCAGCCGGAAGACGTCGAACAGCCGGCGGGCCCAGCCGTCGAGCTCTTCCCGCCAGCCCGGAGCCGTCGCCCCGGCGGCGTCCTGCTCCGGTGGCCGGCCGATCGCCGCGTCCACCATCAGGGCGATGACCTCGGCCTTTCCGGGTACGTACCGATAGAGCGCCATCTTGGTGACGCCCAGCAGCGCGGCGGCCCGCTGCATCGACACGCCGCCCAGCCCCTCGGCGTCCGCGATCTTGATCCCGGCGTGCGCGATGCGGTCCAAGTCGAGCCCCGGCTTCGGTCCGCGCCCCGGCTTGGGGCGCGGCCCCCACAGCAGCCGTACGGCGTCGTTCCCCGCCGCCACCCCCACGGCCTCCGCCGGCCCCGCCGCTCCCTCAGGCCCTTCGTTCTTCTCGCTCTTCTCGCCCTTCTCGCCCCTCACTCGCGCCACTCCGTCCTCGCCGCCTTGCCGAAACCAGCCAACTGTGTCTAGCGTACGCAATGCTTTTAGTGTCCGCTGGACACAGTTGACTGAACAGGGACTCCCATGACCTCCACGACCCGGAACATCCTCATTTCCGGCGCCGGTGTCGCCGGCCCGGCGCTGGCCTACTGGCTCGCGCGCTACGGCTTCGAACCCACCGTCGTCGAACTCGCCGACGCCCCGCGCGGCGGCGGCCAGGCCGTCGACTTCCGCGGCGAAACGCACCTGACCGTCCTCGACCGCATGGGCGTCCTGCCCGAGCTGCGCCGCCTCGGGACCGGCGGCAGCCCCATCCGCTTCGTCGACGCCGCAGGCCGCGAACTCCTCTCCCTGCCCGCCGAGTTCATGGGCGGCGACGTGGAGATACCTCGGGGAGACCTGGCCCGGATGCTGTACGAACGCAGCCTGCCCCGCACCGCGTACCGCTTCGGCGACTCGATCACCGGCCTCGCCGAGACCCCCGCCGGGGTGCGGGTCACCTTCCGGCACGCTGCCCCGCGCACGTACGACCTCGTCATCGGCGCGGACGGGCTCCACTCCAACGTCCGCGCGCTCGCCTTCGGCCCCGAGCGGCAGTACGTCCGACACCTCGGCCACTACGCCGCCACCTGGCAACTCCCCAACCACCTCGGCCTGGCACGCGGCTCCATCGGCTACAACGCGCCCGGCCGCCTCGCCTCCGTCGGCGTGGGCCACCGCGACCCCGAACGGGCCGGGGCGTTCTTCGTCTTCGCCGCGCCGGAGTCGACCTATGACCGCCAGGACCCCGAACAGCACAAGCGGCTCGTCGCCGACGCCTTCGCCGGACTCGGCTGGGAGGTGCCCCGCCTGCTCGACTCCCTGCGTCACGCCCCCGAGCTGTACTTCGACTCCATCAGCCGCGCGGACGTGGACCGCTGGTCCAAGGGGCGCGTAGCGCTCGTGGGCGATGCCGCGTGCGGCGCCACCATCGGCGGCATGGGCACGGGAACCGCGATCGTCGCCGCCTACGTGCTCGCCGGCGAGCTGGCCCGCGCCGCAGGCGACCACGTCACGGCCTTCAGCCGCTACGAGTCCATGCTGCGCGACTACGCGCGGGGCTGTCAGAAGGGCGGCGACCGCACCGGGCCGTTCCTCGCCCCCGCCACCGCCGCCCGGCTGCGGATGCGCAACGCACTGCTCTCCCGGCCCTTCTTCCTGAACTGGATGCTGCGGCAAGGGCGCGAGGTCAGCACCGTGGCCCTGCCCGACTACTCCGCCTTCGACGCGGCCGACATGACCGGAGCGGCCGTCGCCGGTTCCACCGCCGGTTCCACCGCCGGTTCCGTCGCCGGGGCGGACCGGCCCGTACGGTCGTCCCACCGCGACGAGGCGCCGTGATGCTGATCGCGGGGCGACCGCCGACAGCGGGCGGTGACGCGAGGTCAGCCCACGTCGTCCTCGCCCTCCCCTCCCGTCACCAGTAGCGCCTCCGCGCCCACCGGCGCGAACCCGGCCGCGAGCAGGGCCCGTACGCTCGCCGCGTTGCCCGGCGCGACCTGGGCCCACAAGGGCTCGCCGCCCGGGACCAGATGGCGCGCGGCCGTCGCGAGTCGCCGCCCGAGGCCGGTGCCCCGGGCTCGCGGGTCCACCTCGACGGCCAACTCCCAGCGCCCCGCGACGCCGCGGCCGAGCAGGACCGTGCCGCCGGGATGCGTCCACGCCCGAACGTCATCCCGGTGGCGTAACGCCCGTACGATCCGCGGGTGATCGCGGTCGCGCGCGGGAGCGAGCGCGGTCGCGAGCGGAGGCGGACCGGGGAGGGCCGGGGCGACGGCGAGCAGGTCGATGTTGTCCACCGTCCGGCCCATCCGGGCGCACAGGGCGGTCAGAAAGGGCGGGTTGAGCGGGGCGGAGAGGTCTCCCGGCGGCAGCCGGCCCCGCACCCAGTCGGCCTCGGTGTCGGCGAAGACCACGGTGTGACCCGTCACCGCGAGGACCCCGCAGTCCCGGCGCGAGGGCTGCGGCACGACGTCGACGCGGCCGTCGGAGGGCGGGAAGACCCCCTTCGCCAGGTCGGTGAGCAACGAGGCGAGCGGGTTCATCCCACCCCCGGACCGGGAAACGGCATGGGGCTCCTCAAGGGCCGAGCGGGCACTGTCCTACCGCGCTCAAACTACCCTCGGCCACTGACAGCGGGGTTGGCCGCCCCGTCAGCCCCCCGTGAGCCCCCCGTCAGCCCACGCGGCCGTAACTGACGCTCCGTGACCAGATCTTCTCCAGGCGCACCACCGTCCCGCTCTTCGGCGCGTGCCAGATCCGGCCCTTCCCGGCGTAGATGCCCACGTGGTAGACGCCGCCGCGGGAGTGGAAGAAGACCAGGTCCCCGCTCTTGCGGGCGGAGGAGGAGACATGCCGGGTGCGGTTGTACTGGCCGGCCGCCGTGCGGGGCAGCCGCTTGCCGACGCGCTTGAACGAGTAGAGGGTCAGGCCCGAGCAGTCGAAGCGGTAGGGGCCGGCCGCCCCGTAGCGGTAGGGGGAGCCCTTCTTCGACGCCGCCACGCGCAGCGCCTTGGCGGACGCCGAGGCGGCTTCGGCCTCGTAGGCGCCGCTCGGCAGGAGGTTGGTGGCGCCGAAGGCGGCCAGGGTGAGTACGGAGGCGGCGCCGGTCCTGGACAGCAGTCGGGGACGTGTGTGCGCTGTCATGCGCGACCCTTCGTCAACCGCCTGTGAAGGGTGACCTGTCGGGTTCGGGCTGGCGAAGTTGCCCGGCCGCCACGGCGGCTTCACCCCGAGGGAGTCACCTCGTCGTACCTCGTCGATCTCGTCGATGAGGCGACCCCCGCCGTGCTCGGGTCCTCCACTCCTGCCGATGCACTCCTGTCGACCAGACGCCCGGTACGGCGGCAGGACTCGGCGTCCGCCCGGACCGCCCCGCGGAGGCGGGGGCTTGTCGTCTCAGGGATCTTGGCGCATGCCTGGTACGAATTCCGAGCGGAAAACGCCTTATGTGAGGCTGATCACGACTGACCTGTTCGGGTGGACACGCGGAGATCCCGTTCCGTGTCCCGAAGCGTACGCAGCCCGGCACCAGCGGCGCGGTATCGCCGCCCGACCCGTACCCGCGCGTGTCGCGCAAATCGATCACTGCGTACCGTCCAGGCCCGCCTACGCCTATCGAGGGATGGGCGGTGAGCTGTCTGCGGGTCAACGCGTCGGCCCCGGTGGGAGCGAGATCCGGCCGGTCCGCCGCTCCCCGTCCAGTACCCGCATCGCACGCGCCAGCGTCGTCGCGTGCAGTTCGCGCTCGCCACGCTCGTGCATCACGGCCAGCGCGTCACGCAGCTCGGCGGCCTTGGAGACCAGGGCCTGCGCCGCGCGCAGGGCGCCGTAAGTGTCGTGCCCCCGCGCCGGATTGGCGCGGCCCAGCAGGTCGGCGGCCTCCAGATAGCGGTCGACGAGTTCGCTCTCCGCGCGCGTCAGCGAGGGCAGCGGCGGCAGTTCCGGCGGCAGCACCGGGGCTCACCGGGCGCCCGGCGCGGCGGGACCGGGCGCGCCGGTTCCGGTCTTGCGGCTGCTGACGAGGTGATCCACCAGGCCGTACGCGACCGCGCCCGCGGCGTCGAAGATCTTGTCGCGCTCGATGTCCGCGGCGACTTGCTGGGCGCTCTGCCCGGTGTGCCGTACGAGCATCCCCTCCAGTTGCTCGCGGGTGCGCAGCAGTTCCTTGGCGTGGATCTGGAGGTCGGAGGTCTGCCCCTGGATCGGCTCGCCGAAGGACGGCTGGTGGATGAGGACGCGGGCGTTCGGCAGCGCGAACCGCTTGCCGGGCGTGCCCGCCGCCAGCAGGACGGCCGCGCTGGACGCCGCCTGGCCCAGACAGCCCGTCTCGATGTCGCACGACACGTAGCACATCGTGTCGTAGATGGAGGTCATGGCGGAGAACGAGCCGCCGGGGGAGTTGATGTAGAGCGAGATGTCCTGGTCGGGCGCGGCGTGTTCGAGGTACATGAACTGCGCGATCACGTCGTTGGCCGAGGTGTCGTCGATCTGGGTGCCCAGGAAGATGATCCGTTCGGAGAGCAGCTTGGAGTACGGGTCCATGGTCCGGGCCCCGTTGCTGGTGCGCTCGGTGAACTCGGGAAGGACGTAGCGGGCGGTGGGTCCGGTCATGGCTGCACCTTTCGTCTGCGCTCGCGCGCGCCGACGGGCCGTGTGTCACCTCTGTAAAAAATGTACAGGATGTACGTCCCGTTATGATGGGGAGCATGGCCTACGAGATTCCGGTGACGCAAGCCCGCGCCGAGCTGGCGGAACTGATCAACCGCGTCGTCTACGGCGGCGAGCGCGTCGTCGTGACGCGCCACGGCAAACCCCTGGTCGCCCTGGTATCCGCCGCTGACCTGCAACGACTTGAGCAGGAGGAGACGGCGGCGGAGGACGAGGTGATCAGCACGGTGTCCGTGACGCGCCCCTTGACGTCCGCTCCGGGCGAACGCCAGCGCTTCGGCATCGCGGCACACCACCGCGGCCCGGACACCGGTGACCGGCGTCCGGGCCGCGAGAGGTGACGGCGCGCTGGGGGGGCGTCAGGAACTGAGCTCCCAGACGGCGTTCGCGATCGCGTCCGTGTTCGTGTCGAGCGCCTTGTCGTCGATGTTCTTGAGGGTGTCGCAGGAGCGGTGGTAGCAGGCGTCGAACTCCTCGCCGGCGGTGCCGCCCCACTGGGCGGCCTGCCGCTCCGTCTTGGTCCGCTCGCCGCCGGAGTACAGCCCGCCGACCTTCACGCCCCGGTCCTTGAACGGCGCGTGGTCGGAGCGCCCGTCGCCCTCCGTCTCCGGCTCGGTCGCGATCTTCTTGGCCGCGAACCAGTCGGTGAAGACCTTCTCCAGGCGCGCGTCGTCGTCGTACACGAAGTAGCCGGGGTTGGGCGAGCCGATCATGTCGAAGTTGAGATAGCCGTCGATTTTCGCGAGGCCGTCCGCGCCCAGGGCGTCGACATAGTGCGAGGAGCCGACCATGCCGGCCTCCTCGTCGCCCCACCACGCGAACCGCAGGTGCCCCGCGGGCTTGAGGTCCGCCTTGGCGACGGCGAGCGCGACCTCCAGTATCCCGGCCGCGCCGGACCCGTTGTCGTTGATGCCCGGCCCGGCGTCGACCGAGTCCAGGTGCGCGCCCGCCATGACGACCTTGTCGGAGTCGCCGCCCGGCCAGTCCGCGATGACGTTGTACCCCTTGGCGCCGCCGCTGGTGAACTCCTGGAGTTTCGTGGTGAACCCGGCCGCCTCCAGCTTGGCCTGGATGAAGTCCACGGACGCTTTGTATCCGGCGGTGCCGTGGGCCCGCGTGCCGCCGTTGGCGTCGGCTATCTTCTGCAACTCGCCGAGGTCCGCCTTGACGGCCGCGCCGTCGATGTCGGGCGCGGAGAGGGTACGGGCGGGGGCGGCGGTGGGGGGCGACGCCTGGGCCCCGGCGGCCGAGCCGAGCAGAGCGGCGACGAGGGCGGTGCAGGCGCCGGCGGCCAGCGCGGCACGGCGCAGCGGTGACGTTGTGACAGCGGTGAACACAGTGGGCTCCGTAACTGAAGTGGGGGGTGGTGCGGAGCAATTGATGCGGACATGAGGATTTAAGGTTCGCCGCGATCCGTCAAGAGCGATTAAAGAACAGCCTGTTCCGCGGAACGGACGCGAGCGGACGCGAGTGGACGCAAGGAGGCGCGGCGAGGGCACGGCAGGGACGCGGTGGGGACGCAGAGGGGGACACGGCAGGGACGCAGAAGGGACACGGCTGGGACACGGCGGGACGGCCCGCCGCCGACATCGGTCCCGTGCCCGGTGGGACGGCGCCCCATGCCCGGTAAGGCGACCACCACCTGACCAGCGGTCGGACGGTGGAGCGGCCCCCTGGGCGGGTATGACACTGATGCGGGCATGACCGGCCGGCTCGGCACGGCCCCGGTCTCACGTCCCGCACCCATCCACGCGCCCGCGCCGGCCCGCGCCGTCGCCAGCCGCGTCACAGCCATGCCCGCACCCGGCCACAGGGAAGGGGCCGTCATGCCCGCAGGACCACAGAAATATCCCGGCGCGTCCACCGCACAGTGGTGGCAGTCCAGATGGGGCGGCGACCCCATGGAGGTCAACACCGTCGTCTGGCACTCCACCGAGGGCACCGGCCTGCCCGACTACGCCGGGGGCTCGGTGGCGCCCAACTTCACCGCGCTGCCCGACTTCGACGCACAACGGCTGAACTGGCACCAGCACTTCGACTTCGACACGTCGTCGCGGGCGCTCGCCAACAAGCCGGGCGGCGTCGAGACCAACACCCTCAACGTCTGCCAGGTCGAGATAGTCGGCACCTGCGACCCGGCCGCGCACGGCAAGTGGACCGTGCGCCACCTCTACACCCCCGAGCTGCCCGACTGGGCGTTACGCGACCTCGCCGCCTTCGCGCGGTGGGCCCACGACCAGCACGGCGTGCCGCTGGCCAGCGGCGTGACGTTCAAGGCGTACCCCGGCTCGTACGGGGCCAACGGCGTGCGGATGGGGGCCGCGAAGTGGAACGCCTTCCGCGGGCACTGCGGCCACCAGCACGTACCGGAGAACGACCACGGCGACCCCGGCCTGCTCCCGATGGCCGCGATCCTCGCGCGCGCCGGCGAGGCGACCGGGGCCCCGTAGCGCACCCGCCGCAGGCCGCGAGGCCAGGAGGCCGTCGAGGCCGTCAGGCAACCGGGCGGCGAGGCCGCGCCCACCACCACACCGCGGAAGGAGAAGAGAAGTGCCGTACACCCTGGGCGAGATCAGCAACCAGGGCCAGGAGCTGGTGCCCAACTCCTGGAAGACCCTGACCATCAACCGCGTCGACCTGATATCCGGGGCCGGTTCGTACACGGCCACCGTCTATCTGACGCTCGAAGCGCCCGCCGGGGCCACGATCCAAGGCCGCTTCTACCACCGCCGGGCGAACGGCTCCCGCTGGGACGGCCCGATCGTCGAACGGCTCACCACGCCCGGCCTGTCCTTCGTCGACTTCACCCACACCGGCTCCATCAGCAAGGGCGAAACGGTCCGCTTCGAGGTCAGCTACGGACCCGACGCCCTCGACGACACCACCCACGCCCTGCTGCACACCGCCCGCGCCCGCGGGCTCTACTGGAAGTGAGACCCCCATGGCCCGACTGCCCCGCCTCCTCCTCGACATCGCCGAGCGCACCGTCGCCGCGTACGTGACGACCCTCGTCGGCCTCCTCCTCGCCGACGGCTTCGACCTCACCAGCATCCCCGCCCTCAAGGCCGCGGCGATCGCCGCCCTCCCGGCCGCCCTCTCCGTCCTCAAGGGCGCGATCGGCGGGCTGGCCGGCGACAAGGCGAGCGCCGCCTGGCTGCCGCGCCGCAGCAGCCAGGCCCCACCGAACGGAACGTGACCCCGCGGCACCGCGCCGCCCGCGTCACGGCGGGCTCTCGTCTCGCCCCGACCTCCTGGGACGGTACGCCGACGGGTTCGGCGGACCGTCCCGTTCCCGCGCTCCCCACCCGCCTCGCGTCCGGACGCGCATGTCAAAGACATCGATGTCACAGGATTCCTGACAGCTTTGGCTATGGATGCGCAAAGCGTCAGTTAACGCGGTGGAAAAGCTTGAGTATTAACCTGCAATACCGGTCGCGAGACGGAGAACCGCAGGTCAAGTCCGGATTCTCGACCGATATGGTCCAACTGCGTTCAGTCGGAACGACGCGGTCCACGCACCACTCGCCTGCCCGCCTACCGGCCGGAACGCGGGTTCCTCCTGCCCAATTGTGAGCGGAGGAAGGAACGACAGTGAGGTGGGACGCGTGCAACTTTCCCCGCACGAACAGGAACGATTGCTGATCCACGTGGCGGCCGACGTCGCCGAGCGGCGCAGGGCCCGCGGGCTGCGGCTCAACTACCCCGAGGCGGTCGCGCTCATCACCGCGCACATCCTCGAAGGCGCCCGCGACGGCCACAGCGTCGCCGAACTGATGGCCTCCGGCCGCAAGGTGCTCTCCCGCGACGAGGTCATGGACGGCATCCCCGAGATGATCCACGACGTGCAGGTCGAGGCCACCTTCCCGGACGGCACCAAGCTCGTCACCGTGCACGAGCCCATCGCCTGGCAGGGGGAGCGGACCGCATGATTCCCGGAGAGATCCTCTTCGCCGACGAGCCCGTACGTTTCAACGAGGGCCTCCCGCACATCAGCCTCACCGTGCTGAACGCCGCCGACCGGCCCGTACAGGTCGGCTCCCACTACCACTTCGCCGAGGCCAACCCCGGCCTCGACTTCGACCGCGCCGCCGCGTACGGCAAGCGGCTCGACATCGCCGCGGGAACCGCCGTCCGCTTCGAACCGGGCATCCCCGTCGAGGTCGACCTCGTGCCCATCACGGGCAAGCGCATTGTCGAGGGCCTGCGCGGCGAGACCGGAGGACCCCTCGATGTCTGAGCTCACCCGCCCCGCCTACGCCGACCTCTTCGGCCCCACCGCCGGCGACCGCATCCGGCTCGCCGACACCGACCTCGTCGTGGAGATCGAGGAGGACCGCTCCGGCGGCCCCGGCCACTCCGGCGACGAAGCGGTCTTCGGCGGCGGCAAGGTCATCCGCGAGTCGATGGGCCAGTCCCGCGCCACCCGCGCCGAGGGCGCCCCCGACACCGTGATCACCGGCGCCGTCATCCTCGACCACTGGGGCATCGTCAAGGCCGACATAGGACTGCGCGACGGCCGGATCACCGGCATCGGCAAGGCCGGCAACCCCGACACCATGGACGGCGTCCACCCCGACCTCGTCATCGGCCCCGAGACCGAGATCATCGCCGGCAACGGCAAGATCCTCACCGCCGGCGCCATCGACACCCACGTCCACTTCATCTGCCCGCAGGCCGTGGACGAGGCCCTCGCCTCCGGCATCACCACCCTGGTCGGCGGCGGCACCGGCCCCGCCGAGGGCAGCAAGGCCACCACCATCACCCCCGGCTCCTGGCACCTGGCCCGGATGTTCGAGGCGCTGGAGGGCTCCCCGATCAACATCGGGCTGCTCGGCAAGGGCAACACGATGTCGTACGACTCGATGCGCGACCAACTGCGCGCGGGCGCCGTCGGCTTCAAGGTCCACGAGGACTGGGGCGCCACCCCGGCCGTCATCGACGCCTGTCTGAACGTCTGCGAGGAGAGCGGCGCCCAGCTCGCCATCCACACGGACACCCTCAACGAGGCCGGATTCGTCGGCGACACCCTCGCCGCCATCGGCGGGCGCTCCATCCACGCCTACCACACCGAGGGCGCGGGCGGCGGCCACGCACCGGACATCATCACCGTGGTCTCCGAGTCCAACGTGCTGCCCAGCTCCACCAACCCCACCCGGCCGCACACCGTCAACACCGTCGAGGAACACCTCGACATGCTGATGGTCTGCCACCACCTCAACCCGGCCGTCCCCGAGGACCTCGCCTTCGCCGAGTCCCGCATCCGGCCCAGCACCATCGCCGCCGAGGACTTCCTGCACGACCTCGGCGCGATCTCGATCCTCTCCTCCGACGCCCAGGCCATGGGCCGCATCGGCGAGGTCGTGCTGCGCACCTGGCAGACCGCGCACGTCATGAAGAAACGCCGCGGCGCCCTGCCCGGCGACGGCCGCGCCGACAACCACCGCGCGCGCCGGTACGTTGCCAAGTACACGATCAACCCGGCCGCGGCCCAGGGCCTCGACCACGAGATCGGCTCCGTGGAGACCGGCAAGCTCGCCGACCTCGTGCTGTGGGACCCGGTCTTCTTCGGCATCCGCCCGCAGCTCGTCATCAAGGGCGGGCAGATCGCGTACGCGCAGCTCGGCGACGCCAACGCCTCCATCCCCACCCCGCAGCCGATCCTGCCGCGCCCCATGTTCGGCTCGGTCGGCCGGGCCCCCGCGGCCACCTCCATCAACTTCGTCACCCAGGCGGCGATGGACGACGGCCTCCCCGAACGGCTCGGCCTCGGCAAGCGGTTCGTCCCGATCCAGTCCACCCGCGGCGTCTCCAAGGCCGACATGCGCAACAACGACGCCCGGCCACGCGTCGTGGTCGACCCGGACACCTTCACGGTCACCATCGACGGCGACCCCGTGGAACCGGCGCCGGCCGCCGAACTGCCCATGGCCCAGCGTTACTTCCTGTTCTGATATGGCCATCCACCACGTGACGGCCCCCGTCGCCGGGGCGGCGGCGCGGACCCGGCCGCCGGAGCCCTTCAAGGAGCGCGCCGCCCGCCCGCCGGAGCCCGGGCCCGTACGCAGCGGGCGCCCGCCGGAGCCCTTCGGGAACCGGGCCGCGCGCCCGGCGGGCAGCCGCGCCGCCCTGCTCGTCCTCGCCGACGGCCGCTTCCCGGCCGGCGGGCACGCCCACTCCGGCGGGGCCGAACCGGCCGTCAAGACGGGCCGGGTCAGGGACGCCGCGACGCTGGAGGAGTTCTGCCGGGGCAGGTTGCACACCGCCGGGCTCACGGCCGCGGCGCTCGCCGCCGCGGCCGCCGCGGGACTCGACCCGCTCGTCCTCGACGAGGCGGCGGACGCCCGTACCCCCGCGCCCGCGCTGCGGGCCGCCGCCCGCCGCCTCGGCCGGCAGATGATGCGCGCCGCGCGGGCCGCCTGGCCCTCGCCCGAGCTGGACGCCCTCGCGGCGGCCCGGCCGCGCGGCGCCCACCAGCCCGTCGTGCTCGGCCTCGCGGCCCGCGCGGCCGGGCTCGCCCCGCTCGACGCCGCGTACGCCAGCGCCTACGAGGCGGTGAGCGGCCCGGCGACCGCCACCGTGCGGCTGCTGAGCCTCGACCCGTTCGACGCCACCGCCGTCCTCGCGCACCTCGCCGTCGACCTCGACCAGGTCGCCGGGACCGCGGCGGAGGCGGCGGCCCGCGCCGTACGGGAGGGCGCGGAAGCGCTGCCCGCGCCCTCCGCGCCGCTGCTCGACATCACCGCCGAACAGCACGCGACCTGGCCCGTACGGCTCTTCGCCTCATGACCGCCGCTTGACCATCGATCGCACCACCTGAACCACCCACAGAGAACACCAGGAGCGACATGCACCTCGACCACGGCAACGACTTCCCCGAGCGGCACACCCACAGCGCCGAGGCGATCCGCCCCGACGGCACCCGCCGCGCGCTGCGCATCGGCCTCGGCGGCCCGGTCGGCACCGGCAAGACCGCCACCGTCGCCGCGCTGTGCCGCGCCCTGCGCGACGAACTCTCCATCGCCGTCGTCACCAACGACATCTACACCCGCGAGGACGCCGAGTTCCTGCTCCGGGAGGCCGTGCTGCCGCCCGAGCGGATCAGCGCGGTGGAGACCGGCGCCTGCCCGCACACCGCCATCCGCGACGACATCTCCGCCAACCTGGAGGCGGTGGAGGACCTGGAGGACCAGGTCGGGCCGCTCGACCTGGTCCTGGTGGAGTCCGGGGGCGACAACCTCACCGCCACCTTCTCGCGCGGCCTCGTCGACTTCCAGATCTTCGTCATCGACGTGTCCGGCGGCGACGACATCCCGCGCAAGGGCGGCCCCGGCGTCACCACCGCGGACCTCCTCGTCGTCAACAAGACCGACCTCGCCCCGTACGTCGGCGTCGACCTGGAGGGCATGGCGCGCGACGCCAAGGCGCAGCGCGGCGACCTCCCCGTCGCCTTCACGTCCATCAAGGCCGAGGGCGGGGTGCGGCCCGTCTCGGACTGGGTGCGCGAGCGCCTCGCCGCCTGGACCGCGGAGAACGCGGCGGCGTGAACGCCATGACCGTACCGACCGCCCCGCCGCCGGCGGCCCTCGCCACCGGATTCGGCGTACGGGCCGCGGCGCGGGTGGTCGCCGTCCCGGACGGGCGCGGCTCCACCGGCCTGCCCGTGCTGGAGGGCGAGGGCCCCTTCGCGCTGCGCCGGCTGCGTTCGGCCGGCCGCGAGGCCCGCGCCTGCCTGGTGGGGGCGATGAGCGCGCCGCTCGGCGGCGACGCGCTCGCGCTCTCGGCCACCGTCGCCGACGGGGCGGCGCTGCGCTTCACCACCACCGCGGCCACCATCGCGCTGCCCGGCCGCACCGGCGCCCCCGCCGCCTACGACACCCGGCTCGACGTGGGGGAGGACGCCGTGCTGCGCTGGCTCCCCGAGCCGCTGATCTCCGCGGGCGGCAGCGATCTGCGCATGACGACCCGGATCGACCTCGCGCCGAGCGCGCGGCTGGTCTACCGCGAGGAACAGGTGCTGGGCCGCGCGGGCGAGGACACCGGGCGGCTCGTCACCCGGCTGACCGTGCGCCGCGCGGGCCGTCCGCTCTTCGACCAGGAACTGGCGTACGGGCCGGGGGCGCCCGGTTGGGCGGGCGGCGCGGTGCTCGGCGGGTACGGGGCGGTCGGCCAACTGATCGTCGTGGACCCGGCGTTCGAGGAGCGCCCCGTGGAGCGGACGCTGCTGGGCGAAACGGCCGTCCTGACCCCGCTGGCGGGGCCCGCCGCGCTGGTCACAGCCGTCGCACCGGACGCTCTGTGCCTGCGCCGTCACCTGGACGCGGCGGCGAATCTTATGGATTGGTAAAGAAACACCTGTGCGATCTGTCCATGTGGGTGACAGAGACGAAAGTATTCCCTCGCAGCTCCGTGATCATCGCCGTCCCCGGAGGCGGCGCACCCAGCAGGGGGAGTTCCTTCGTGAGACGTACAGCGATACTCGGCGCGACCGGCACCGTGGTGACCGGCGCGCTGATAGCCGGGTTCATGGCCGCCCCGACCGCCTCCGCCGGCGAGCGCTCGCACGACAACGGCGCCCGCGAGGCGTACGGCGTACGGGTGGCCGCGGCCCAGGCGGCGAAGACCGGCATCAAGTGGCAGGACTGCCCCGCCTCCTGGGGCCTCGCGGCCCCCATCCAGTGCGGCTATGTGACGGTCCCCGTCGACTACGCCAAGCCGCACGGCCGCACGATCAAGATCGCCGTGGACCGCGCCCGCGCCACCGGCGACGCGAACGAGCGCCAGGGCTCCCTCGTCTACAACCCCGGCGGCCCCGGCGCCTCCGGGATGCAGTTCCCCGCCCGGGTCACGAAGAAGAACCCGCTCTGGACGAAGAGCTCCAAGGCGTACGACTTCGTCGGCTTCGACCCGCGCGGCGTCGGCCACTCCGCCGCCATCTCCTGCGTCGACCCGCAGGAGTTCGTCAAGGCGCCCAAGGCCGACCCGGTCCCCGACAGCGAGGCCGACAAGCGCGCGCAGCGCAAGCTCGCCAAGGAGTACGCGGACGGCTGCAAGGAGCGCAGCGGCGCGATGCTCCCGTACATGACGACGCCGAACACCGCCCGCGACCTCGACGTGCTCCGCGCCGCCCTCGGCGAGAAGAAGCTCAACTACCTGGGCGTCTCCTACGGCACGTACCTGGGCGCCGTCTACGGCACGCTCTTCCCGGACCACGTCCGCCGCATGATCGTGGACAGCGTCGTCAACCCGGCGCAGTCGAACATCTGGTACCAGGCCAACCTCGAACAGGACGTGGCCTTCGAGAGCCGCTTCGCCGACTGGAAGAAGTGGGTCGCCCAGCACGACTCCGTCTACCACATCGGCGACACCCCGGCGAAGGTCCAGCGCGCGTGGGAGAAGCTGCGGGCCACCGCCAAGAAGAACCCGATCGGCGGGGTCGTCGGCCCGGCCGAGCTCATCGGCTACTTCCAGAAGGCCCCGTACTACGACTCGTACTGGATCCCCGTCGCCGACGCGTGGAGCAAGTACCGCGCGGGCGACGAGAAGCCGCTCGTCGCCGCCGCCGGACCCGACATGTCCGACACCGCCGGCAACATCGCGGCGGAGAACAGCAACGCCGTCTACACCGCCGTCGAGTGCGCCGACGCCAAGTGGCCGACGAGCTGGAACAAGTGGAACCGCGACAACACGCGGATCGACAAGAAGGCCCCCTTCATGACCTGGGCCAACGCCTGGATGAACCTGCCGTGCGCCACCTGGGGCGGCCCGCAGCGGACCCCGGTGAACGTCACCTCCCACAAGGGCCTGCCGCCGGTCCTCATCGTGCAGAGCACCCGTGACGCCGCGACGCCGTTCGCCGGCGCCGTCGAACTGCACAAGCGGTTCAAGGGCTCCCGCATGATCATCGAGAAGGGCGCGGGCTCGCACGGCGTCACCGGCCTCCTCAACCCCTGCATCAACAGCAAGGTCGACGCCTACCTGGTCGACGGCAAGACCGACCCCAGGGATGTGACGTGCACCCCGCACGCCACCCCGGAGCCGAAGGCCGCCGCGGCCAAGTAACACCCCGCCGGAACGCCGTGCCCCCGCCCCTTTCGCGACGAAGGGACAGGGGCACGGCGCATTCGTATCTACAGCGGCTCGACGCCCAGCAGGCGCGCGGTCTCCGCCAGGTCGGCGGTGTACGTGCTCGGGGGAGCGGCGACCCGGCCGGCGGGCGCGGGAGAGCGCAGGCTCTCGGCCGCGGCGGCGGTGCGCGCCGCGTCCCGGCCGACGAGGACGACGCGCTGCCCGGCCGCGACGAGGTGACGTGCCGTCACCAGACCCAGCCCCGAACTGCCGCCGGTGATCACGGTGGTGGCCATGGTGCTCAGCCCCGTTCCTCGCGGTGGTGGCCTTCGGCGGCCGGTGCCGACGGGGAGCCGTCGGCCACCTCGCGCAGCAGGGCGTGCAGGCGGAGCCGGCTGTCGCGGTCGAGCCGGGCGAACGGCGAGTGCTCGGCGCTGTGCCGGATGACGCCGTCGCGCAGCGCGCACCCCTCCTCGGTGAGCTGGACGACCTTCACCCGGCGGTCGGTGGGGTGCGGCACGCGGCGGACCAGGCCGCGCTTCTCCAGCCGGTCGATCATCGAGGTGGCCGTCGAGGCGTCGCACCCCAGCCGGTCGGCCAGCCGGCGCCGGTCCGGTGAACCCCGGTGCCGAAGCCCGGTCAGGAGGGCTGGGCGGGGCGGGCGCGGAGATGGGCGCGCTCGCCCTGTTTGCCGAAGATGACGAGGAGTTCGACGGGCTGGTCGTCGTCCGGCCCGAGCCAGTGCGGTACGTGCGTGTCGAACTCCGCCACCTCGCCGGGCGCCAGCACCAGGGACCGCTCCCCGAGGTGCAGCCGCAGCCTCCCGTCGAGCACGTACACCCACTCGTAGCCCTCGTGCGTCTTGAGGTCGGGCTCCCCGGTGCTGGGGCGGATGACGAGCTTGTGCGCGTGCAGCCCGCCCGGCCTGCGGCTCAGCGGGACATAGGTCATGCCGCCCTGTGTGACCGGGCGCAGATAGACCCGCGGGTCGCCCGTCTCGGGGGCGCCCACGAGCTCGTCCAGCGACACGCCGTACGCGCGGGCCAGCGGCAGCAGCAGCTCAAGGTTGGGCTTGCGCCCGCCGCCTTCCAGACGCGAGAGCGTGCTCTCGGAAATGCCGGTGGACTCCGCCACCGCGGCCAGCGTGACGCCGCGCCGTCGGCGCAGCTCCCGAAGCCGGGGCCCGATGGCCGTCAGCGCCTGTTCGATTCGGTCCATGCCTCTACCTTGCCGAAATGGCATGAGGCTTTGCAACCCTCCGCGCGGGGCGGCGGGGCGGTCTACGCGGGCGGCCGGTCAGCGCATGAGGGCGCCGCCGTTGATGTCGTACGTCGCGCCGGTGATGAAGGAGTCCTCGGCGGAGAGGAACACGGCGAGCCGGGCGACGTCCTCCGGGGTGGCGATCCGGCCGAGCGGCACCTGGGCGGTCATCTCGGCCAGGGTCTCGGGGGAGACGGAACGCACCATGGGCGTGTCGATCATCGCGGGCGCCACGGCGTTGACATTGATGCCGTGGGAGGCCAGTTCGGCGGCGAAGACGCGGGTCAGCGAGATCAGCCCCGCCTTGGTCGTGCCGTAGGCGGCACCCGTGGGCCGGGGCGCCTGGCCCGCGATCGAGGACATGTTGACGACGCGCCCGAACCCCCGCTCGCGCATGTCGGCGGCCACCATGCGCGTGAGGAAGAACGCGGCCCGCAGATTGACCGCGAACACGTCGTCCCACTCCTCCGGCGTGATGTCCCAGAGCGACTTGACCAGCGGCCGGGCCGCGTTGTTGACCAGTACGTCCACGGGGCCCCACTCGCTCGCGGCGCGGTAGCCGGCGGCGAGGGCGTCGAGGTCGCGCAGATCGGCGTGGATCGCGAGGGCGCGCTCCCCGCTCGGGTCCACCTCGGCGACCAGGGCGCGGTTGCGCTCGTCGTCCACGTCGAGCGCCGCGACCCGCGCGCCCTCGTCGTGGTACGCGCGGACCAGGGCGGCCCCGAGCCCTTGGGCGGAACCGGTGATCAGGACGGTGCGTCCGGCGAGGCCGGTGGGGAGCATGTGGCGGGTCCTTTCAGGAGCTGCGGTGCGGGGAGGCGGCGGAGGGGAAAGGGGCGCGGGGGCCGTCAGCGCGTGCCGAAGAACAGCGGGCGGCCGAGCCGCGCCTCGACGCGCAGGTAGCGCCACAGGCGGCTCTCGCCGACCGGCGTCTCGCGGACGATGCCGCAGACCTCGGCGGCGGTGGCCACGTCGGGCACGTCGGCGAGGATGTAGGAGGTCCACGGCCAGCCCGGCGTCGCGCCGACCATGAGCTGGTCGTCGTCGAGGGTGCCGAGCACCGTGATGCCGAAGCGCTCGGCGAGCCGGTCGAAGGCGGGCGTGATCGCGGCGGCCACCGCGGCGCGCTCGTCGTCACCGGCGTTGAAGAACTCCTGGGTGACGGCGATGCAGAACAGTGTCCGCAGCGGCGCGCCGCCGCCGTCCTGCCCGGGGCCGCCGGCCGCGGGCGCCGGGGTGGTGGGGGAGTCGGTGGTCTCGTGCACGGCGTCTTCCGTCTCTGTGGGGGAGCGGCTCCGCGGGAGCGCTCGGCGGGCGGTGGCTGCGTGCCCGGCGGCGCGGCCGGGGGCGGGGAGGCGCCCAGGGCGCGGCGTTGCACCGCCAGAACATTTACAGGATCATCGAAATGACAGTCCGCACGCTAACACCCAGTTTGAGAGATCTCTAAATGTCTCCCTCCGCGCGCACGCCGGCCGCGCCGCCCACCGACTCGCCGCCGGCCGACGCCGACCAGCCCGACACCGCCGACCTGTGCCTCGGCGCGCTGCTCCAGGCGTTCAGCGAGCCCCTGCGGCAGCACATCGTCCGGCGGCTGGCCGTGGAGCTGGAGGTGGGCTGCGGCGACATCGAACTGCCCGTCACACGGGCCACCGGCTCGTACCACTTCCGAGTCCTGCGGCAAGCGGGCTGGACGCACACGCGGCGGATCGGGCGGGAGCGCTACATCTCCCTGCGGAGCGCCGACATCGAGGAGCGCTTCCCCGGGCTGCTGCCGGCGCTGCTCAAGGCGGCGGAGGCGGACGAGGCGCGCAGGCGGGGCCGGGGTCGCGGCTGAGGCCGGCCCGCCGGGCGCCCCCGTGTCCGCCGTCTTGCCCCTCCGTGGTGTCGCGATATAGCGTGAGTGCGAAGTTGGGTTCGTATCGCTGAGGAGACCGTCCATGCCCGATCACGCCGCGACGCCGGAGCCGGTCCGCGAGCCCGCACGACCCGCCGCCCAGGCCCCCGCGGCCCAGGCACCCGCCGTCCCGGCGCCCGCCGCTCAGGCCCCCGCCGTCCGCGCCTCCGACCAGGAGCGGGACGCCGCCGCGGCGCTCCTCGCCGACGCGCTCGCCCTCGGCCGGATCTCCGCCGAGGAGCACTCCGACCGCCTGGAGGCCGTCTACCAGGCCCGCACCCGCGCCGAACTCGTGCCGCTCACCGCGGACCTGCCCGCCCCCGAGCCCGGCCGGGCCCTCGCCGACCCCGTCGACAGCGAGCCGCTGACGGCCCTCTTCAGCAAGATCCGGCGCGGCGGCCAACTGCCCGTGCCCCCGCACTCCGTCGTGCACGCGCGGTTCGGCGCGGTCGTCCTCGACCTGCGGCACGCCGTCTTCACCCGGCGCGAGGTCGTGATCGACGCCAACTCCTTCTGCGGCAAGATCGAGATCCTGCTGCCCGACGAGGCGCAGGTCTACGACACCGGCACCGCCCTCTTCGGCAAGCGCTCGCTGCCCGGCAAGCCCCCGCAGGGCGGCACGGAGGGCCCGGTGGTGCGCATCACCGGACGCTCCGTCTTCGGCCATGTGCGGCTCATGCGGAACTTCAAGTGGCCTTGGCGCGAGTGGCGTTGAGCCAGGCGTCCTCGGTCGCGTAGTCGAAGAGCCCCGGGTAGACCCCGGCCAGCACCGGGAACGCCGTACGCCAGTCCCGGGCCGCCAGTTCCCGGGTCAGCCACTCCACGGTCGGCGGCAGCGACTCGGCATAGCCCGTCACCGCCCGGTAGCCCAGCTCCCGTTCGGCCGCCGACGTGTCGAACACCACCGGCCGCTCCACACTCCACGGTGTCTCCCCGACGCCCGGCCGCGGGGGCGCCCCGTCGACCGGCACCATCTCGCTGCGCACCCCCATCACCGCGTCGACCGCCGCCGAGATCTCCGCCACCGACGGCGCCTCGGGGTCGCCGGTGTTCAGCACCCGCGATCCGGGCCGGGCCGCCGCGAGCCGCACCAGCTCCGCGAGATTGTCGACATGAACGGTGTGGAAGCGGCTCTCGCCGCGCCAGGCGAGCACGCGCACCGGACGGCCGTCCAGCGCCCGCTTGACGAAGTACAGCTCCCGGGGCAGCGGGCTGTGCGGGCCGTGGATGGCGCCCGCCCGCAGCAGCGTCGTCGGCAGCCGGTCGCCGGCCGCCAGCAGCTCCTGCTCCAGCGCCGCCTTCCTCGTGCCGTACGTCTGATCGCTCGGCGCGACCGTGCGGCACGACTCGGTGATCGGCACCGGATAGGCCGGGAAGCCGTCCGGTTCGCCCTGCGTGTCGAAGCTCCGGCCGCGCTCGTCCTCGTACACCGCGCCGCTGGAGATCACCACGGCCGACCCGACGCGGTCCGCCAGTCCCCGTAGCTGCCGCGCGTGCTCCCGCCCGTACGCGACGCAGTCCAGCAGGACGTCGCACCCGTCCCCGAGGGCCGCCCCGAGCGCCGCGCCGTCCTCCCGGTCCACGGCCACCGCCTGTACGTCCCCGGGCCAGCCCGCGTCCCGGCCGGCGCTCCTCGACGCCGCCCGTACGCGCCACCCGTCGGCCGCGAGCGCGCGCACCGCCACCCTTCCGATCTGCCCGGTCGCGCCGAGCACGAATGCCGTTCCGTTCGCCATGGCCGGGACGGTACGGCCCCCGCGAGCGGCGCGCCCACCCCCTTACGCCGTGCGCTGATTCGCCGTCAGCGCAATGGGGTCAGCGCGAGGGCCGCCCGGACCGCCGCGTCTGATCGGCCTTCTTCGCCTCGGTCGCGTACTGATCCACGTACTCCTGCCCGGAGAGCCGCAGGATGGCGTACATGATCTCGTCGGTCACGGCCCGCAGCGCGACGTGCTCGTCGCTCAGCCCCACGAACCGCGAGAAGTCCAGCGGCTCCCCGAACCGGATCGTCACCGGCCGGATCCGGGGCAGGGCCCGGCCCGGCGGCTGGACCTCGAACGTGCCGACCATCGCGCACGGCACCACCGGCACCCCCGCCCGCAGCGCCATCGCCGCGACGCCCGTACGCCCCTTGTACAGCCGCCCGTCATGCGACCGGGTGCCCTCCGGATAGACGCCCAGCAGCCGGCCCTTGCCCAGCACCGCCAGCCCCGAGCGCAGCGCGGCCTGAGCCGCCTTGCCGCCCGAGCGGTCCACCGGGATCTGCCCGGCGCCGCGGAAGAAGGCCGCCGTCAGCCGGCCCCGCAGCCCCCGGCCCGTGAAGTACTCCGACTTCGCCAGGAACGTGATTCTGCGCGGCAGGATCACCGGCATCAGGAAATGATCGGAGAACGACAGGTGATTTCCCGCGACAATCGCCGCGCCGTCGTCCGGGATATGGCCGATCCCCTCGATTCTCGGCCGGAACAGCAGCCTGAGCGGCGGCCCCAGGAACACGTATTTGAGCAACTGGTAGAACACGGCGGCAGCCTCCCCCTCTTGCCCCCTCTTCCGCCTTCTTCCCCCTCTTCTGGGGTTCCCCCCTCAGTTCCCGCGCGCCACCACCACCCCCACCGTCAGCAGCCCCAGCACCACCCACGTGAACCACAGCCAGCCGTTGCTGCCCAGCGCCACGCTGTAGCCGGTCACCACGACCAGGCCGCCCACCGTCATCGCTGCCATCGTCCGTGCAGATCCGGGCATGTTCCGCACCTCCCTCAGGCGGCCCGGCCGGGAAAACGCGAGGACCGCGGTCAGGGGACCATCGTCACCCCGCCGCGGTCCTCACCGCCAGACGGCTACTGCCCGCCGCGCGCCTGAAGCGTCGCGAGATAGGCGTTGTACGCCGCCAGCTCCTGGTCGCCGCTGCGCGCCTCCATCCGGTCCGAGCGCCGCGCCTGCCGCTGCTCGGACTTGTACCACTGGAAGACCAGCGCGATCAGCACGACCACCGAGGGGATCTCGCTGAACGCCCACGCGATGCCGCCCGCCGCCATCTGGTCCGACAGCGGATCGACGCCGAGCGAGGCCGCCGGATGCATATATGTGCCGATCATCGGCTGCGACGCCATCATCAGCGCGATGCCGAAGAACGCGTGGAACGGCATGCCCGCGAACAGCTCCAGCATCCGCATCACATAACCCGGCCGGTGCGGCCCCGGGTCCACGCCCATGATCGGCCAGAAGAACACCAGACCCACCGCGAGGAAGTGCACCATCATCGCGATGTGCCCGACCCGGCTGCCCATGAGGAAGTCGAAAATAGGCGTGAAATACAGCCCGTAAAGGCTCGCGATGAAGATCGGAATCGTGAATACGGGGTGCGTGATGATCCGCATGTAGCGGCTGTGCAACAGCGCCACCAGCCATTCGCGCGGGCCCTTCCGGCCGCGCGCCGCCGTGGGCAGCGCCCGCAGCGCCAGCGTCACCGGCGCCCCCAGCAGGATCAGGATCGGGGAGAGCATGCTGATGACCATGTGCTGCACCATGTGCACGCTGAACATGACCATGCCGTAGTCGTTCAGCTTGGTGCACATCACCAGCGCCACCGTGAGGACGCCGATGACGTACGAGACCGTGCGCCCCACCGGCCACTCGTCGCCGCGCCGCCGCAGCCGCACCACGGCCCAGCCGTAGAGCGCGAGCCCCAGCAAGCAGCCGACCATGAAGAAGGCGTCGCCGCTGAACTCCAGGCTCCGTCCCAGCGTGAACGGCGGCAGATCCATCATCATCATGCCGTGACCGCCGTGGTCCATCCGCTCTCTCCTACTTCGTACCAATGCGCCCGCACCAGACTAGAACCGCCCCCGGCCGGGGGTCCGGCCGGGGGCGGCTTTCGGCGCTGATCACGTCCGTAACGGCGCTGATCACGTCCGTAAAGGTGGGAACGGACGAAAACGGCGCGAGGTCAGCTCGCGGTACGGGTCACAGCACGCACTCCACCTCGCCGTACCGCTCCGCCGGCACCGTCTTGAGCGTCTCCACGGCCTCCGCCAGCGGCACCAGCGTGATGTCCGTGCCGCGCAGCGCCGTCATCATCCCGAACTCGCCGCGGTGCGCCGCCTCCACCGCGTGCCAGCCGAACCGGGTCGCCAGCACCCGGTCGTACGCGGTCGGCGTGCCGCCCCGCTGCACATGGCCCAGGATCACCGGACGCGCCTCCTTCTCCAGGCGCCGCTCCAGCTCGACCGCCAACTGGCGGGCGACGCCCGCGAAACGCTCGTGCCCGTAGACGTCGGTACCGCCGATGTCGAAGTCCATCGACCCCTCGCGCGGCTTCGCGCCCTCCGCGACCACCACGATCGCGAACTTCTTGCCCGCCGCGAAGCGCGCGCCCACCAGCGCGGTCAACTCGTCGATGTCGAACGGCCGCTCCGGCACGACGATGGCGTGCGCGCCCGCCGCCATCCCCGAGTGCAGGGCGATCCACCCCGTGTGCCGCCCCATCACCTCGACGATCAGCACCCGCTGATGCGACTCCGCCGTGGTCTTGAGCCGGTCCAGCGCCTCGGTCGCGACGCCGACCGCCGTGTCGAAGCCGAACGTCACATCCGTCGACGCGATGTCGTTGTCGATCGTCTTGGGCACCCCCACGATGGGCAGCCCCGCGTCCGACAGCAGCCGCGCCGCCTTGAGGGTGCCCTCGCCGCCGATCGGGATGACCGCGTCCAGCCCCAGGTCCCGGACGTGGCCGCGGGCCCGCTCCACCCCGTCGCGCAGGTGCGCGGGCTGCACCCGGGACGAGCCGAGAATCGTTCCGCCGCGCGCCAGGATGCCGCCCACCGCGTCCAGGTCCAGCTTGCGGTAGTCGCACTCCAGGAGCCCCTTCCACCCGTCGTGGAAGCCGATGACCTCGTCACCGTGGTCGACGACCGCGCGGTGCACGACGGACCGGATGACGGCGTTCAGGCCGGGGCAGTCGCCACCGGAAGTGAGCACACCAATTCGCATGGCAGGAAAACCTTTGCAACAGGGCCGGATGACCGGACCCCGTCGTCCGGCTGGATCATCCCCGCCACCCTACAAGCGCGGGTGGCGGGAGAACCGATCCGTCCGTCATACGGGCCACTTGGCCGAGAAGACCCGCGCCCCGGCCGTCACGCGGGCTGCGTCGCCGCCGCGATCCGCTCCGCGCGCAGCGCCTCGTACCACTGCTCGTCCACCGGCGGCAGCGCGTTCACATCGAGCGCCAGCTTCAGCAGCAGGTCCGCGATGAGCGGGTTGCGGGCCAGCACCGGGCCGTGCATGTACGTGCCGAAGACGGTGTCGTTGAACGCGCCCTCGGTGCCGTCGCCCGTGCCGTTGCCCTTGCCGAACCGCACCCGCGCCAGCGGCCGCGCGGTCGGGCCGAGGTGCGTGACGCCCTGGTGGTTCTCGAAACCGGTCAGCGGCGGCAGCCCCAGCCGCTCGTCGATGTCGCCCAGCACGTCGCCGACGCACCGTTCGCCCTCGCCGCGGGTGCTGACCACGTCCAGCAGCCCCAGGCCCTGCTCGCGCTGGCCGAGGTCGTTGATGAACTCATGGCCCAGGATCTGGTAGCCCGCGCACACCGAGAAGACGATCGCGCCGTTGGCCACCGCCCGGTTCAGCCCGCCGTCCCGGCGCAGCCGCTCGGCCGCCAGCCGCTGCGGCCGGTCCTCGCCGCCGCCGATCAGGTAGATGTCCCCGGAGGTCGGGATCTGCTGGTCGGAGCGGACGTCCAGGCGCTGGACGTCCAGCCGGCGCTGGCGCGCACGCCGCTCCACCACCAGGGCGTTGCCCTGGTCCCCGTACGTGCTCAGCAGGTCGGGGTAGATCCACACCAGGCGCAGACTGCTCTGGCTCATGGGTTAAGGCTCCTTTAGCGGGTGTCAGTTGCCGACGCGGCGGCGTACGTCCTGGAACGCGGTGTAGTTCGCGATGACCTCGATCCGGCCGGGCGGGGCCATCCGCACCGCCTCGTCGACGTCCTCGCACACCCGGAAGTCCAGCCCCGCGACCTCCAGCCGCACCGCGAGGTCCAGCTTGCGGTCGCCGATGACGAGGATCGGGTGGCCCGCGAGGCGGGTGTAGTCCACGTCCCACAGCCAGGAGGTGTCCGTGCCGTCCGCGCCGCGCGCGTTGACGCCGAGGATCACCGGCGTGGGCGGCGGGTCGATCAGCGAGAACGTCTCCAGCCAGCCGGCCGGGTTCTTCGCCAGCAGCAGCCGCAGCTCCCGCTCCAGGAACGTCACCACGTCGTACCGGCCGGCGACCGCCTGGACCTGGTACATCCGCTCCAGCGCCACCTGCGGCGGCACCCCGAAGGCGGCGGCCACGGCCGCGGAGGTGGTGGCGTTCGCCTTGTTGGCCCGGCCCGGCAACTGGAGGTGGATCGGCCACGCGCTGCCGTGCGGGTCCAGCACGTAGTCGCCGGAGAGCGCCCAGCTCGGGGTGGGGCGCCGGAAACCGCACTCGCCGCAGAACCAGTCGTCGCCGGGGCGCTGCATCACGCCGCCGCAGGACGGGCACGACCAGGCGTCGTCCTTCCATTCCTGGCCGGCCGCCACCCACACCACGTTCGGGGAGGAGGAGGCCGCCCACACGACGAGCGGGTCGTCGGCGTTGGCGATCACCACGGCCTTGGTGCCGGCCAGGCCCTCGCGCCACTTCTCGGCCAGCATGCGGGTCTCCGCGGCCCGGTCGAGCTGGTCGCGCGAGAGGTTCAGCAGCGCGATGGCCTTGGGCTCCACGTCGCGCGCGACGCCCGCCAGATACTTCTCGTCCACCTCGATCACGCCGTACCGCGCGTCGGACCCGCCGGCCAGCGCGGAGGTGATGCCCGCGGGCATGTTGGCGCCCAGCGCGTTCGAGACCACCACTCCGCTGGCCCGCAGCGCCTCGGCGATCAGCCGGGTCGTCGTCGTCTTGCCGTTGGTCGCCGACACCAGGACCACGTCCAAGTGGACGGCCAGCCGGGCCAGCAGGTCGGGGTCGAGCCTGAGCGCCACCTTGCCGCCGATCACCGATCCGCTGCCGCGGCCCGCGGCCCGCGATACCGCCGCCGCGGCCCTGCCCGCCGTCACGGCCAGCTTGGCCCGCGGGGACAGCGGCTCCGTGTTCCCTGCCATCGTCCTAGCTCCTCCTTGCATCCGGCGCCGCGCCTGCCTCTGGGTCCGCCGGCGGGACGCCCCCTCCGCGCCGAATCGCCAGCCGGGAGGCATCGGTCAGGGATCAGCCTATCGAGATCCGGCCGTGGGCCCGAACCTGCCGCCCGCGGACCGTACGCTGGAACGTATGCGAAACGGCACGATCCCCGGCAGCACCGGACGCGTACGGCCCATGCGGCTGCTCGGGGACCCGGTCCTCCAGGCGCCGTGCGCCGAGGTCGAGGAGTACGGCCCGGGCCTCGCCGCGCTCATCGAGGACATGTTCGCGACCATGTACGCGGCCCGGGGCGTCGGGCTCGCGGCCAATCAGATCGGCGTGCCGCTGCGGGTCTTCGTCTACGACTGCCCCGACGACGAGGACCGCCGCCACCTCGGACACGTCGTCAACCCCCGGCTCGTCGAGGCCGACGGGGTGCGCGTGCGCGGCCCGGAGGGCTGCCTCTCGCTGCCCGGCATCGAGGCCGGCACGCCCCGCTTCGACCGCGCCGTCGTCGAGGGCACGACGCGGGACGGCGCGCCGGTCCGGGTGACGGGGACGGGCTTCTTCGCCCGCTGCCTCCAGCACGAGAGCGACCACCTCGACGGGGGCCTGTTCACGGACCGGCTGACGGGGCTGCGGCTGCGCCGCACGCTGCGGGCGGCCCGGCGGGCGCCATGGTCGAAGCCCGGGGCGCCCGCCGAGGCCGCCGAGGACACCGGGCCCGCCGAGGACACCGGGCCCGCCGAGGCCGCCGGGCCCGCCGGGTCCGCGGTTTCTGAACGGCCCGCGGTGTCCTGACGGCCTACGGCCTCTTCGCGGGACCCACGAGGCCGGCTGTCAGAAGCCGGGGCCGTCCAGCCGGTCCCCGGCCGCGGCCAGCCGCCCCCACAGCAGGTCGGCGAGGTGGCGTACCAGCTCGGCGCGGGGGAACGGACGCTCGCGCAGCCACCAGTCGCCCGCCGCGTGCATCATGCCGACGATGCCGTGGCCCCAGGCCCGCGCGAGCTGTTCGCCGCCCGGTCCGAGGTCGACGCGCTCGGCGATCACCTCGGCCAGCTCCTCGCCGAGCCGCCGCAGCAGCGGCGCGGAGTGCCGGCCGACGTCGAACCCCTGCTCCGAGGGCTGCTCCTCGTCGGCGGGGTGCATCAGGAAGCGGTACACCTGGGGCCGGGTCTCGATGGCCACCAGATAGGTGTCCAGGGTGGCCTCGACGCGGTCGCGGCGGGGGACGGGGGAGTCGAGGGCCGCGCGCAATCCGTCGAGCAGGGCGTCGGTGTGGCGTACGGCCAGCGCGCGGTAGAGCCCGCCCTTGTCGCCGAAGTGCCGGTACAGGATCGGTTTGGTGATCCCGGCCTCGGCCGCGATCGCGTTCATGGACGCTCCCGGTCCGTCCCGCATGACCACCCGGTCCGCGGCCTCCAGCAGCTCCTTGCGCCGCGCCCGCGCGGCCCGCTGCTGATCTTCCCGCTGACTGGTCTCCACCATGTGTGCCTCCCCGCCCCCGTGACTCTTGACGCATGCGCAACGTAACACCCGTTCCACTGAGCGGATCGGGGTGTCGTCCGAGCTTGACAGCCCTTACTGGCGAGTAACACACTCATGTTACCGCTAGTAACAAGTAGTTGGAGGGGTCATGGCCGAGTTCACCATGGAGCTGAACGAGGACCAGAGGGAGGTGCGCGACTGGATCCACGGATTCGCCGCCGACGTGATGCGCCCGGCGGCGGCCGAGTGGGACGAGCGCGAGGAGACCCCCTGGCCCGTCATCCAGGAAGCGGCCAAGATCGGCATCTACTCCCTCGACTTCTACGCCCAGCAGTTCTTCGACCCCACCGGCCTCGGCATCCCCATGACCATGGAGGAGCTGTTCTGGGGCGACGCGGGCATCGGCCTGTCCATCGTCGGCACCGGCCTCGCCGCCGTCGGCGTCCTCGCCAACGGCACCGAGGAGCAGATCGGCACCTGGGTCCCCCAGATGTACGGCGACGCCGACGACGTGAAGCTCGCCGCCTTCTGCTCCTCCGAGCCCGACGCCGGCTCCGATGTCGCCGCGATGCGCACCCGCGCCGTCTACGACGAGGCCAAGGACGAATGGGTGCTCAACGGCACCAAGACGTGGGCGACCAACGGCGGCATCGCGGGCGTCCACGTCGTCGTCGCCGTCGTCGACCCCGAGCTCGGCTCCAAGGGGCACGCCTCCTTCATCGTCCCGCCGGGCACCCCCGGCCTCGCCCAGGGCCAGAAGTTCAAGAAGCACGGCATCCGCGCCTCGCACACCGCCGAGGTCGTCCTGGAGGACGTACGCGTCCCCGGCCACTGCCTGCTCGGCGGCAAGGACAAACTCGACGAGCGCCTCGCCCGCGCCCGCGAACGCGCCCGGAGCGACGGCGAGCGCGTCAAGAACGCGGCCATGGCCACCTTCGAGGCGTCCCGCCCGGCCGTCGGCGCCATGGCCGTCGGCACCGCGCGCGCCGCCTACGAGGAAGCCCTCGACTACGCCCGGACCCGCACCCAGTTCGGCCGGCCCATCATCGACAACCAGGGCGTGGCCTTCCAGCTCGCCGACATGCGGACCCAGATCGACGCGGCCCGGCTGCTGGTGTGGCGCGCCTCCTGGATGGCCACCACCGGCAAGCCCTTCACCTCCGCCGAGGGCTCCATGTCGAAGCTGTTCGCCAGCGAGACCGCCAAGAAGGTCACCGCCCAGGCCGTCCAGATCCTCGGCGGCAACGGCTTCACCCGCGAGTACCCGGTCGAGCGCATGCACCGGGACGCCGCCATCTACACCATCTTCGAGGGCACCAGCGAGATCCAGCGCCTGGTCATCGCCCGCACCGTGTCGGGCATGCCGATCCGCTGACCACGCGCCGCGCCCCGGCCCGCTCCCACCGGGAGCGGGCCGGGGCGCGGCCTTTCTCAGTGCTGCCGCAGCAGCTCCAGGACGGCCGCCGCCGACCACGAGAAGTTCGAGGAGTTGCGCCCCGCGCCCGTGAGCGGCTGGTAGTTCTCATGGATCGGCCCGTTGCCCAGCAGACCGCGGGCGTGGCGCAGAAGGTTCTCCTTGGTGCGCTCCGCGTCGTGGTGGTAGCCGTACTCGCGCAGCCCGAGGATCGCGAAGTACGCCTGGTCCAGCCAGACCAGCCCGCGCCAGTACCCGGTCGGGTCGAACTTCGGGTTGTTCCGCGCCACCGTCGGCAGCGGCATATGGGTGGCGAACTGCTTCGGGTCGACGAGCGCGGCCCGCACCGACGCCGCCTGCCGGCCCGTCGCGACGCCGGCCCACAGCGGGATGGCGCCCTCGATGCCCTTGCCCGCCGAGGTGAGCGGCCCGCGGCCGTGCGTGCCGTAGTCGTGGAAGAAGCCGTCGGCCGGGTCGTACATCCGCTGCTGGACCTGGCGCTTGAGCCGGTCCGCCTGCCGGTGCCAGTCCGCCGACTCCGCGAACCGCCCGAGTGCGTTCGCCGTACGGGCCAGATAGCGCTTCTCCGCGTACAGATAGGCGTTGAGGTCCACGGACTCCTGGGCCAGCGAGTAGCCGACGGTGCGGCCCCGGCGGTCGGTGTTGGTGTCGACGCCCGCGCCGTCGAAGCGGGGCGCGTTGTCCATCCCGCTCTCCCAGGCCGCGGCGAGCCTGCGCTCCTTGGTGCTGTCGTTGGCCGGGTCGACCGTGGCGCCGTACTCCGCCAGGCCGTTGTGGTCGTGGTCCCGGTTCCGGTACCACCACGCGTGATACGCCGTCAGCTTCGGGTACATGCGGCGCAGGAACTCCCGGTCCCGGCCCCGCTCGTACACCTGCCACACCGCCCAGGCGGCCAGCGGGGGCTTGGAGTTGCGCTCGTTCCAGTTCTGGCCGCCGGTGCTCGCCTTGTTGTAGAACACCGCGTCCGGGACCATCCCGGCGTCCTGCGGCCGGTCCTTGGAGGCCGCGGTGATCTGGTAGTCGAACATCGACTCGATGGTGGAGGCGGCCAGCCGGGGCGCGAACAGCGCCGTCGAGGCGGCCTCCTTCCACGAGTCCCACGCCCAGAAGCCGCCCGCGAAGTCCTTGTTGGTGAGCGACGGAGTGATGCCGTCGGAGCGGAGCGCGCCGGCCGGGCTGCGCCAGTTGGTCACCAGGGTCTGCACCGCCTTGGCCGCCGTGCGGCGGCGGTCCGGTGCGACGCCGTGCAGCGCGCGGGAGAGGTACTCCCGCCAGCGCTCGTCCCCGCGGAACGCGACCCGCTCCGGGTGCGCGAGCGCCTCCCGTACGGCCGGCCGGTCCCTGCGCCGCTCGGCCTCGGTGAAGGTGTACGACTCGCTCCAGACGAACGTCGCCGTCCTGCCCGGCCGTACGGTCACCGCCTCGCGGGCGACGGTGCGGTAGCCGTCGCCGTGGACCGAGGTGTGCACCGCGGTGGCGTGCGTGACCTCGAACCGGGCGGCGGTGGTGGTGAGGTACTCGGTGTACGAGCGGACCCGGGCGAAGCCGACCGCGACGCCCGCGGGGGTCGCCCGGAGCCGGGGCGCGCTGCGGATCGGCTCGTCGGTGTGCCGCAGCAGCGTCCCCGACCAGGAGGCCCGCAGTGTGCGGGCGCGTCCGCCGTCGTTGTGGACCTTCGCCTCGACGAGCGCGGTGCGGTTGCTGGCGTAACGCAGCGTCAGGGTGATCCGCAGCCCGTCGACGCGGAAGGACTGGAGGAGGAGGCCGGGGGCGGACTCGATGGTGGGGGAGCGGTCCTCGGAGAGCGCGATGGTCCGGTGCGCCCGGGTGTCGAGGAGCGCGAATCGGGAGAAGGCGCGGCTGAGGTACCAGGGGTACTCCTCCGCCAGGTACATCGGTCCGCTGAATCCGCCGAGCTCGTCGTGGTCCGTGGCGGCGGGGAGGCCGTACGCGTGCCAGGCGCCCAGGTCCGCGAAGACGTTGAGCGGATTGTCGCCCGGCGGCTCGGCGGTCGCGGGGACGCCGTGGAGGTCCAGCAGGTCGCTGAGGCCGTGCCGGAACTCGGGGGTGTGCACTGCGCCGCCGGTGGTGGACCGCGGCCGCGTCGTCTGCTGGTCCTCGGGCTGCTGGTGCTCCGCCGCGAGCGCCGGTGCGACGGGCAGCAGCGCGGCTCCCAGCGGTACGAGCGACGACGCGGCGAACCGCCTGCGAGATAGGTCCGACATGGGCATCCTCACGTGACGAGGGGGTCTGGCAGGGCAGACCCTAACTCCGGCGAGGCGTCACTTTAAGCCCCTGACTCTCGTCTGCCTCTGGGTTCACTCCTGTGACATACCGGGGTGTTCCGGAACAGGCTCGCGCCGCCTCGAACGGCCGAATCGCCGCGCCGCCGCCTTCACCCCGAACCTCGCGTTCCGTTTACTTGAATTTCCTCCGACGTCGCCCGTAGGTGTGCGGACGTTTCCCCTTCGCCATTCAAAACGGCCATTTCGTGCGGGTGTGTTGCGGCATCACAGATGGGCCGTCGATCGTCAAGAGGATCTTTTGCGAACAAGACTCGAACAGGCCTCAGTCGTCGCACGCCGCTGAGCTGGGCGTACGCGGGGTGTGTCGGATTTTGTCCGCCGGAGGACTGGGGGAGATCTTTCCCTGCGCGCCGAAGATCGACGCAAAGACGTCTCTCATCAGCCGACTTTACGATAGTCAGGTTGTCGCATGACCTTCCCTTGGCTTAACTGTGGGTGAGGGGGCGTCAGCGGCCCGTGTGGGCCCCGGGCGTGCCGACCCCTGACCGGCCGCCTGTGCTCGGCGGGCCGCAGCCGGTGGAACACATCGACGCGACCAACCGCTGGAGGGTTTTCATGGATTATCCGAATCGGCTCCGTGACGCTATTGCTCAAGCCGAGACCACGCCCCTGATCGGCGTTTTCGACATGTTCTCCGCCTCCGTGGCGGCCCAGCACTACGACGGAATGTTCGTCTCCGGATTTGGTTTCGCCGCCTCCCACTACGGGCTGCCGGACATCGGATTCATCGCGTGGCCGGACATCGTCGCGTTCGTCCAGCGGCTGCGGCTCGCCTTCCCCCGGCAGCACCTCCTCGTCGACATCGACGACGGTTACGTAGACCCGGAGACGGCCTGCCACGTCGTCCAGCACCTGGAGGCGATCGGCGCCTCCGGGGTGATCCTGGAGGACCAGCAGCGCCCCCGGCGCTGCGGCCATGTCGACGGCAAGCAGGTACTCCCGCTGGAGGCGTACCTGGAGAAGCTGGAGATGGTCCTCTCCGCCCGCCGCGAACTGGTCGTCGTCGCCCGCACGGACGCCACGGAGGAGGGCGAGATCCTGCGCCGCGCCGAGGCGCTGGCCGCCACGGACGCCGATGTGATCCTGGTCGACGGGGTGCGCAGCGTCGACTGGATCCGCAAGGTCCGCGAGGTCATCGGCGACAAGCCGCTGCTCTTCAACCAGATCGCGGGCGGCAAGTCGCCGCGCCTCTCGCTGCCCGAGCTGAGCGAGCTCGGCGTCGACGTGGCGATCTACAGCACGCCGTGCCTGTTCGCGGCCCAGACCGCGATCGACCAGGCCCTCTCGGAGCTGAAGAAGGCCGAGGGCAGGCTGCCGCAGTTCACCGCGGAGAGCGTCGGCGTCGCCGAGTCGCTGGCCCTCTTGGAGCGGAACATCAGCCGGCACCACACCCCGGCCGGCGCGGCGCTCTGACCCGGCGCGGGCCCACGTCGCCCGCGCCCCTCGCGGAACGGGAGGCCCCGGTCGGCAGGACCGGGGCCTCCCCCCACGCCCGTACGCGCCGCCTGAAGCGCCGCCCGTACGCGCCGCGTGAGCCCACGCCCGTACGCGACGTGCTAACCCCCGGCCGTACGGGCGCGAGCGCCGCGCCCGCGCCCGTACCGCCCCGCCGCGACCCCCGCGGCCCATCGGAAAGGAAGAGGGAGACCCCGTATGCCGCTGTCGTCCCCATCCCGTGGACCGCGCGCCCTGCGCGCCCTGCGCGGCCGCGTGGACTGGTACATCGTGGCCCTGCTCGGCACGGTCGGCCTGGCCGCGCTGCTGCCCGCCGACGGCACGCCCGCCGAGGCCCTCGGCATCGCCACCAAGGTCGCCGTGGGCCTGCTGTTCTTCCTCTACGGCGTCCGGCTCTCGCCCCAGGCGGCGCTGGGCGGGCTCGCCCACTGGCGGCTGCACCTGCCCATCCTGCTGTGCACCTTCGCGCTCTTCCCGCTGCTGGGCCTCGCCCTGCGGCAGCTCCCCGAGTCCGTGCTGGGCGCGGAACAGGCCACCGGCATCCTCTTCCTGTGCCTGCTGCCCTCCACGGTGCAGTCCTCCGTCGCCCTCACCTCGATGGCCCGCGGCAACGTGGCCGCCGCCATCTGCTCCGCCTCCTTCTCCACCCTCCTCGGCGTGGTCCTCACGCCGCTGCTCGCCGCGCTGCTGCTGAGCGGCGGCGCGAGCGGCACCGTCCCCTTCTCCATGGGGCAGGTCACCGACATCGTGGTGCAGCTCCTGCTGCCCTTCCTGGCCGGGCAGTTGGCCCGCCCCCTCCTCGTCGAATTCGTCACCCGCCACCGCATGCTGACGCTGGTCTGCGACCGCGGCTCGATCCTGCTCGTCGTGTACGCCGCGTTCAGCAAGGGGATGACGGCCGGCATCTGGCAGCGGACCTCCGTGGGGCGGCTGCTCGTCCTCCTCGCCCTGTGCTGTGCCCTCCTCGCGCTGATACTGACCATCGCCGCGAAGGGCGCGCGCCTGCTGCGCTTCGACCGCGAGGACCAGGTGACGGCCGTCTTCTGCGCCTCGACCAAGAGCCTCGCCAGCGGCCTGCCCATCGCCACCGTGCTCTTCGCGGGAGAGGAAGTCGGCCTGGTCATCCTGCCGCTGATGCTCTACCACACGCTCCAACTGATGGTCTGTACGGCCCTGGCCCGCCGGCTCGCGCGCCGCGCCCCCGAACCGGCCGAGCCGGCCGAGCCGCGCCCGGCCCCCCAGGACGCCGCCCCGCGTACGGACGTGGCACCGGGGGCCTGAACGCCGACTACTCGCGGGGCCCGACGACCTCCGTCCCCTCCGTGATCGTGATCGCCATCGCCGGGCAGGAGTCCGCCACGTCCAGCGCGGCCTCCTGCGGCTCGATCTCCTCCTGGACCGGGCGGGCGCGCTCGCCCTCCAGCCGGAACAGTTCGGGCGCCGACCCCGCGCAGATCCCCGAACCGATGCACACGCTCCGGTCCACGTCGACACGCCAGGTCATCGTCACCACCCCACCGGCATCGAGCGCGGCCCGCGCACCAGCATCTCCGTCTTCCACACCAGGTCCCCGGCGATATGCAGCCCGGGCAACCGCAGGACCAGCGCCCGCAGCGCCTCCTGGAGTTCGAGCCGGGCCAGCGGCGCGCCCAGGCAGTGGTGCGCGCCGTGGCCGAACCCGAGGTGGCCGTTGCCCTCCCGCCGCACGTCGAGCTTGCCGGCGTCGGTGAAGCGCAGCGCGTCGCGGTTGGCCGCGCCGACGGCCACCACCACGGGCTCGCCGGCCCGTACCAGCGTGCCGCCCACCTCGACGTCCTCGGTGGCGTACCGGGCCTGGCTCGCGCCGATGCCCAGCGGTACGAAGCGCAGCAGCTCCTCGACGGCGGCCGGGATCAGCTCCGGGTCCTCGCGGAGCAGGGCGAGCTGCTCGGGGTGGTCGAGCAGGGTGCAGACGAAATTGGGGATCTGCGACGCGGTGGTCTCGTGCCCGGCGACCAGGATGCCGACGCAGAGGTCGACCAGCTCCAGCTCGGAGAGGCGGTCGCCCACGTCGCGCGCCTCGATCAGGGAGGTCATCAGGTCGTCGGCGGGGTGGGCGCGGTGCTGCTCGATCAGGCCCCGCATGTAGTCGCGCAGCTCCTCCCGGCTGGCGTGGAACTCCTCGGCGGTCAGGGAGCTGGTGGACAGCGCGTTGTCGCTCCAGACCCGAAAGCGCGGGCGGTCCTCGGTGGGCACCCCGAGCATGCGGCAGATGACGCCGACGGGGATGGGCAGCGCGTAGTCCTCGACGAGGTCGGCGGGCGGACCGGCCGCGATCATGTCGTCGATGAGGCTGTCCGCGAGCGCGCGTATGTCCGGTCGCAACTTCTCGACCTGGTGCACCGTGAAGGCCTTGGCGGAGAGCTTGCGGAGCCGGGTGTGGTCGGGCGGGTCCATGCTGAGGATGCCGGTGGTGGTCTGGGCCTCGGCCTGCCGGGGCTCGTCGTGGCGGCCGGCCTCGGCGCGGCTGAACCGGCGGTCGCCGAGGACGAGGCGGGCGTCGGCGTAGCGGGTCACCAGCCAGGCGGGTTCGCCGTACGGGAGGCGGACGCGCAGCAGCCCTTCGCGGGCGCGCGCGTCCTCGTAGCGCTCCGAGAGTGTCAGGGCGGTCGCTTTGTTGAACGGGTAAGCCGCGGGTTCTATGTCGGTGGCGGTCACCGGTGCCCCTTCCGTCTTCCGTTGTAAGCGTCTGCTTACATACGGTAGGACCGGTGGCGCGGGCGGTCAACGGTGCGTAGGACCAATTCCGGGTTATATTCCAGGTCTTGATCGGGGCCATGCTGACGGCCATTTCGGGGAGGCTCGCGGGATGACCGACGACCGGCCGGAGCGCCGACGGGACGCCGAGGCGACCAGACGGGCCCTCATCGACGCGGCGACCGCGCTGTTCACCGAGCGCGGCTACGAACGCACCACGGTGCGCGACATCGCCGCCCGCGCGGGCTTCAACCAGGCCCTGCTCTTCCGCTACTTCGGCTCCAAGAAGGCGCTGTTCAGCGAGGTCGTGGCCCGACAGGGCTGGCAGCAGGTGCGCGACACCCCGCCCGAGCGGCTGCTGGAGGTCGCGCTGCGCGGCCTCCTCGCCCCCGGCGACGGCCCCCGCGACCGGACGCTGGAGGTGTATCTGCGCTCCACCGGCACCGGCGAGGCGCGCAGCGAGACGCGTCGGCTGCTCGGCCGGGAGTACACGAGCGTGCTGGCCACCCTCACCGACGCCGACGACGCCGAGCTGCGCTCCGACCTGATCCTCGCCTGGCTGCTCGGCATCGGCCTCACCCGCACCGTGATCGGCAAGGACCCGATCGCGAGCGCCGACCCCGACGACATCTGCCGGCTCATGCTCCACGCGTCCCGCACGCTCCTGGAGAAGCTGCCCGACGACGGCTCGGCGTGACCGGCCGTCAGCGGCCGTTTGCCGCGCGGTGCTTCACCCCGAAGCGCTGATCACGGAGAACAGGGCGCCGTCCGGATCGCGCAGCCCCGCCGTCCGGCCGTGCAGCGAGTCCCGCGGCTCGTCCATCAGCTCGCCGCCCAGCTTCTCCGCCTCGCGCACCGCCTCGTCGACGTCCGGCACCGGGAAGAAGACATGCCACCGGGGCCGGACGCGGGGGTCCACCGCCCCCTCGGTGCCGCCCCCGTGCAGGGCCGCGACGCTGCGCCCGTCCACGTGCAGCACCACATGGTCGTACTCCCACCGCACCTCGTAGCGGGCCGGGTCCCGGCCGTCCCAGTCGAAGACGTTGCCGTAGAAGATCGCCGCGTCGAAGGCGTCCCGCGTGCGCAGCTCCGTCCAGACGGAGGCCACCCCCGACCGCAGGCCGCTGCCCGCGCTGCCGGTCGCCTCCCAGATGCCGAACGCGGCCCCGGCCGGGTCGGCGACCAGCGCGATACGGCCCGCCTCGAACTCCAGGGGGCCCACCGCCACGGTCCCGCCGCGCTCGCTGATCGACGCGGCGGTGTCGTTCGCGTTCTCCGTGCCGAAGTACGTCGTCCACGTGACCGGGTACTCCCAGTCGCGGGCCACCTCGCCCACGCCCGCGACCTCCCGGTCCCCGGCGAAGGCCCGCAGATAGCGGCCCCACGGTTCGGGCCCCGTCACAAACCGCCAGCCGAGCAGCGGACCGTAGAAGTCCGCCGCCCCGTCGAGACTCCGCGCCATCAGGCTGACCCAGCACGGGGCGCCTGTCATACACCCAGCCGTCACACCGGACACCTCATATCTTTCCGCCCAAAAAGGCGCATTCAGTCTATGCCCGTCGCCGCCGCGACCTCAGGTGGAGCGGCCGAGACCGGCGAGGATTCTGTCCGGATGCAACGGCAGCTCACGGAACCGGACGCCCGTCGCGTGGTACACGGCGTTGCCGATGGCCGCCGCCGTCCCCACGATGCCGATCTCGCCGATCCCCTTGCTGCCCATGGGGTTCAGCCGCCCGTCGTCCTCGTCCAGCCAGTGCGCCTCCATCCGCGGCAGATCCGCGCAGGCGGGCACATGGTACGAAGCCAGATCGCGCTCGGCGAAGTCGCCGAAGACCGGGTCCAGGGTGCTCCCCTCCAGCAGCGCCATGCCCAGCCCCATCGTCATCCCGCCGATGAACTGACTATGCGCGGTACGGGAGTTGAGGATGCGGCCGGCGGCGAAGACGCCCAGCAGCCGGCGCACCCGCGCCTCCCCGCTGTCCACATCGACCTGCACCTCGGCGAACTGTGCCCCGAAAGAGTGCTTCGCGTACGGCGACGCCGCCTCCTTCTCCAGCTCCGCCGACGTGTCCGCGACCGCCGTCAGCCCCGCCGCCGGCACCTCGCCCCCGAACTCGTCGAGCCGCGCCCGCAGCGCACGGCACGCCTTGTCCACCGCCCAGCCCCACGACGCCGTCCCGGACGACCCCCCGGCGAGCGGCGCGGCGGGCAGCGAACTGCTGCCGATGTCGATGGACACCCGGTCCAGCGGCACGTCCAGCGCGTCGGCCGCGACCTGCGCCAGCACCGTACGGGCGCCCGTACCGATGTCCGTGGCGTTGACGCGCACCCGGAACACGTCCCCGGGCTCGGTACGCGCCTCCGCCCGGGAGGCCGTCATCAGCACCGGATAGGTGGACGACGCGACACCGGTCCCGATGAGCAGCCGCCCCTCCCGCCGCGACCGCGGGCGCGGATCACGCTCGTACCAGCCGAACCGCCGCGCCCCCTCCCGCAGGGCGGCGATGAGCTGCCGGCTGCTGAACGGCTTCCCGCTGTCCGGCTCCACCTCCGGCTCGTTGCGGACCCGCAGCTCCACCGGGTCCAGCCCGGCCCGCTCGGCGAGCTCGTCCATCGCCGACTCCAGCGCGTACATCCCCGACGCCTCGCCCGGCGCCCGCATCCACGACGGGGTCGGCACGTCCAGCGCCGCGACGCGGTGCGTGGTGCGGCTGTTCGGCGACGTGTACATGGTCCGGGCCGGGACCGCCGCCTGCTCCACGAACTCCTTCACCTTGGAGGTCTGCGTGACGACCTCGTGTGCGAGCGCCGTGATCACCCCGTCCTCGCCCGCGCCCAGCCGGACCCGCTGGATCGTCGGCGCGCGATGGCCCACGGCGCACGCCATGTGCGCCCGCGGCAGCGCCAGCTTGACCGGGCGCCCGGTGTGCCGCGCCGCCATCGCCGCCAGCACCACCTGCGGCCGCGGCGTGCCCTTGGCCCCGAAACCGCCCCCGACGTGCTCCGAGATGACCGTGACCCGCTCCTCCTCCAGCCCGAACAGCGGCGCCAGCATCCGCTGCACGGTCGTCGCGCCCTGACTGGAGTCGTGCACCGTCAGCGCGCCGCCCTGCCACTCGGCCGTCGCGGCGTGCGGCTCCATGGGGTGGTTGTGCAGGGCGCCCATCGTGTACGTGGCGTCGATCCGGACCGGCGCGGAGCCGTACGAGGCGTCGAAGTCGCCCCGCTCCCGGCTCCCCACGGCGCCGCCGTTGGCCTCCTCGCACGCGTACAGCCCGGGATGGTCGGCGGTGAGCACGGTGTCGGGCTCCCACGTCTCGTACTCCACGCGGACGGCGGCGGCCATGGCGCACGCCGCCTCCGGGGTGTCGGCGACGGCCAGCGCCACACACCACCCGCGGTGCGGCACCCGGTCGTCCTGGAGGACCCACAGGATCGGGTCCTCGCACTCGCCGAGCCGCGGCGCGTTCACATGGGTGAGGACGGCGACGGCCCCCGGCTCGGACAGCGCCTCGTTCACGTGCACCTCCGTCACCCGGCCGCAGGGCACGGTGGCGGCCACCGGCCAGGCGTACGCGGCGCCCGCCGGGGTGTGCTCGAACGCGTACCGGGCGGTGCCGGTGACCTTCGCCATGCCCTCCAGGCGGACGGCCGGCGCGCCGAGGGCCGGTCCCGCGCTGTGCGTACGTTCCATCCGAGCGCTCCTCAACTACCGCTGTTCGGACCGGGGGGCCGGGCGCCGGGAGCGGGCCCGGCGGCCGGGGCGTCCGGCCCGCCGGGCGCGGCCAGCGAGGCCAGCACCCGGACCGCGAGATTCCGGGCGAGCTCCACCTTGAACGCGTTGTCCCGCAGCGGCTCGGCCGCCGACAGCTCCGCGTCGGCCGCCCGGCCGAAGGACTCCTCCGTCGCCTCCGCGCCCACCAGCGCCTCCTCGGCCGCGCGGGCCCGCCAGGGCTTGTGCGCCAGGCCGCCGAAGGCGAGGCGCGCGGAGCGGACCGTACCGCCGCGCACATCGAGGGCGGCGGCGACGGAGACGAGGGCGAAGGCGTACGAGGCGCGGTCGCGGGCCTTGCGGTAGGCGGAGCGGCCCGGGGCGGGCGCGGGCAGCTCCACGGCGGTGATCAGCTCCCCGTGCTCGAGGACGGTGTCCCGCTCCGGACTGTCGCCCGGCAGCCGGTGGAAGTCCGTCACGGGCACGGTCCGCTCGCTCTCGTCGGGACCGCGCAGCCGGACGGCGGCGTCCAGGGCGGCGAGGGCGACGGCCATGTCGGAGGGGTGCGTCGCGACGCAGTGCGCGGAGTGGCCGAGCACCGCGAGGTCCCGGTGCACGCCCTCGCGGGCGGGGCAGCCGGTGCCGGGCTCCCGCTTGTTGCACGGCTTGCCGACGTCCTGGAAGTAGAGGCAGCGCGTGCGCTGGAGCAGGTTTCCGCCGGTCGTCGCCGCGTTGCGGAGCTGCCCCGACGCGCCGGCCAGCAGGGCCTGCGACAGCGCGGGGTACCGGGCCCGGACCAGGGGGTGCGCCGCGAGGTCGCTGTTGCGGACGTTCGCGCCGACCGACAGGCCGCCCTCGGGCGTCGGCGTCACCTCGGTGAGCGGCAGCCCGGAGACGTCGACCAGCAGCCCCGGGGCGGCCACGCCGAGCTTCATCAGGTCGACCAGGTTCGTACCGCCCCCGAGATAGCTGCCCGCGGGATCGGCGGCGACGGCGGCGATGGCGGTGTCGACGTCGCTCGGACGCACATAGGAGAAGGACTTCACCGGGCCACGTCCTCTACGGCGGCGATGATGTTGGCGTACGCCCCGCAGCGGCACAGGTTGCCGCTCATGCGCTCACGGATCTCCTCGGGTGTGAGCGGTACCGGCGGCGGGGTGCCGCCCGCGGCGCCGGACGGCTCGGAGGGCCCAGGGGGTACGGACTGTCCGGCCGCTTCGGAGGCCACCGGCGTCACATACGAGGGGTGGCCGTCCGCGGCCTCGGCCAGCACCCCGATGGCGGAGCAGATCTGGCCCGGAGTGCAGTAGCCGCACTGGAAGCCGTCCCGGTCGAGGAAGGCCCGCTGCACCGGGTGCGGATTCTCCCCGTCGGCCAGCCCCTCCACCGTCGTGATCTCCGCGCCGTCACAGGCCACCGCCAGCTTCAGACAGCTATTGGTGCGCCGGCCCTCCATGAGCACCGTGCAGGCGCCGCACTGCCCGTGGTCGCAGCCCTTCTTCGAGCCGGTCAGGGCCAGGTGCTCGCGCAGCGCGTCGAGCACGGTCGTGCGGTTGTCCAGGGTCAGGCGGTGCCGGACGCCGTTGACATGGAGGGTGACCGCGGAGACGGCCGGAGGATGTTGCGCGGTTCGCGGTACCACATGCCACACCTTTCACTCGAAACCCCCCTCGGCACCGTGGTCGGGTCCCCCACACCGCGGTGGACGAAACCCTTCCACCGCGCTCGCCACTCCTTCGGCGCACGGCCGAGGGAGCCCTCCGGGCGGGACCACCGGCCCCGCACCGGCCGGGACCGCCGCCGAGCGCCGTGTTTAGGTGTGGTCATGGCTGAGATGACACCTTCTGACACCGGGGCGGACACGCCGCCCATAGCTCTGTCGGCCGCGCCCGGATACCAGGTGCGGCGGCTGTACCAGGCGTACGTGGCGGCGTGGGTGCGCCTGGTCGACCCGGTGTTGACGGGGCCGCAGTTCGCGGTGTTGACGGCGGTGGGCGCGGCGCCGGGCGAGGACCAGTCATCCATGGCGACGGCGGTGGCCCTGGACACCTCCACGATGGCGGACGTGGCGCGGCGGCTGGAGGGGCGCGGCCTGCTGGTCCGGCGCACGGCCCCGGACGACGGACGTCGCAAACTGCTCTTCCTGACGGAGGCGGGGGAGGAGGCGCTGGCGGAGGCGGATCGGCGGGCGCGGCTGCTCGACGAACGGCTGCTGGAGCCGTACGGGCCGGGGGAGCGCGCACGGCTGCTGGGCGAACTGACGGCGCTGGCCGACCACTGGGAGGGCCTGACGCGGGACGCGTGACCGACGGGCGGGCAGGGGGCCGACCGGCCGCTGGGTCCGGCTCTCCCCGAGAAGCGGCGGCGCGCCGGGCACCCGGCCGCGCGCTTCCTCCACCGCGAGGGAAGGGCCGGTACGGGCGTCAGGCGCCTTCCTTGGCGAGGCTCACGGCCGCGGCGACAGGTGTCAGGCGCCTTCCTTGGCGAGGCTCGCGGCCGCGGTGACCGGCGCCGGGTGGGCGGGCGCCCGTACCTCCTCGGCCGCCGCGCGCGTCGGCGGGGTCCGTTCGAGGAGGGCGGTGGCGCGCTCGCCGCGGAGGGACGCCAGCGCCGCGGCGAGCCCGACCACCGTGCCGAGGACGAGGCCGGCGGCGTACAGGGCCATGGCGGCGGCGGTGCCGTGATTGCCGGTCAGCAGCGGCAGCAGCGACCAGCCCGCCTTGCCCTGGGCGACCGCGCCGACCGTGTAGCCGTACTGGTTGAAGGCGCCGAGGAACGCCCCGCCCGCCGCGCCGCCGAGGCAGCCCATCACATAGACCCGGCCGAGGGGGAGGGTGACGGTGTAGTACATGGGCTCGCCGACGCCGAGCAGCGCGGCGGGCGCGGTGGCGCGGATGGCGCCGCGCAGCGCGTTGCCGGGCCGGGCCCGCAGATACACGGCGAGGGCGGCGCCGACCTGCCCCGCCCCGGCCATGTCCATGATGGGCAGCAGGGCGGAGGAGCCGTGCTGCTGGATGAGGGTGCTGGTGACCCCGATCAGTGCCTGGTGCAGGCCGGGTATGAAGACCCCGCCGAGGATCGCGCCGCCGACCGCTCCGTTGACGCCGAGCGCCCAGGAGGCGAGGGTCCCGGTCGCCGAGGCGGCCGCGCCGCCCAGCGGCATGAGGACGAGAACGGTGACGAGCCCCGCCGTCAGGACCGTGAGCAGCGGCGTGAACAGCTCGTCCACACTGGCCGGCACCACTCGCCGCAGCCTGCGTTCGAGCCAGGCGGTGACCAGGCCGATGGCGAGCGCGGTCAGCGGCCCGCCCTCGTTGTGGCTGGGCGAGACATGGCCGATCAGCGGGAGGCTGTAGTGGATGGCCGCGACCTTCGGGTGCAGCATCACCGCCGCGGTGGCGCCGCCGAGTACGGGCGTGCCGCCGAGCGCCCGGGCCGCGCTGTAGCCGACGAACACCGAGAGGACGGCGGTGAAGCCGTTGCTCAGCGGCAGCAGCACGGTGACCGCCCCGGCGGCCCACGGCAGATGGCCGGTGTGGACGAGGTTGGCGAGCAGCCCGGTGAGCCCGGCGAGCAGACCGCAGCCGGTGAGCGCGGGGATGAGCGGGATGAAGACGCCGCCGACGAGATCGAGGACGCGGCGCGGGAGCCGGGGCGCGGGGGCCGGTGCAGTGGCGGTGCGGGAAGGGGACATACGGGCTCCGGCTGTCTCGGGTGACGCTGCTGCTCTGACGGCCCAGCGGCTTACTTAGGTAAGCCTTGGCTTACGTCGAGTGAGGGTATCCCATATTCTGTATACATATCGCTCGACCCCGGTCCCGACCTCGCTCCGGCCCCGTTCCGAACTGGTTGGGCCCCGCGCCGGAGCCCCGCCGGGGGCGGCGGTGGGGGCGGCGGAGGTGGCGGTGAGGGGACCGGCGGGGGACCGTGGCGCACGTCACCGACGGGTCCCGGATTTTTTCGACGCCGGTTTGAACGCACCCCGCCGCCGGCGCGTATTTCGCTGTGACCGAATGACGACCGGAGCCCCGATCCCGGCATCAGGGGCACCGGCAGGGGCGAAATGCGACAGGGGGACGAAAAAATCATGAGTGAAGTCATGAGTATTTCCTCGCGAGGAAAGCACGGGCGGCGCGCGGTGACCGTGCTTGCGGCCGCGGGCATTGCCACGGGACTGGGGTTCGGGCTTTCCCCGGCGGCCGGCGCGGCGACGGCCGCAAATGAGCGCGTGGCGGCGAAGGTGACGGTTCAGGTCACCCAGAAGGGCAATTACACGGCGGCGATATGCGTCACCGACAACCTGGGCGGGACCTGCCAGTCCGACGTGCGCAAGGGGCAGACGAAGACCTTCACCGTCACCCCGGCCAAGGGGACGCCGGTCAATGTGCGCGTCGTCCCCGACGGCGGCGGATCCGCCGAGAAATCCGTCGTGTCGGACAAGACGAAGCTGAAGTTCGAGACCGCGGGCAGCAAGGCGAAGCCCACCGTCAAGCAGGTCTCCTGACCCGGAATCCGACAGCACGCGCCGACCGGTCCCGTCGCCCCGCGACGGGACCCCGGTGTATTCGGGCGCGTTGTCCCAATACACCGGGCCAGTCGCGTATCAGCCGCTTTCCGTACGGGCGTTAGCGCCGTGTTAGCGAATCGTGAGCGGGCAGACGGAGAGTGGAGACGTAAGCGTTCGGTCTGCCGTACTCCCGTAAGGGGCGTTCTCATGTCGTCTGCCACTCTCGTCGCTCGCCGTGCCCGTCGTGCCGCCGCGGTCTCGCTGGTCGCTGTCGCGGCGCTGTCGCTCTCCGCCTGCGGGAACGACAAGGACGACAACGGGGCCGCGGCGAACGGCTCGTCGTCCGCCGCCTCGGCCGGTGCCTCCGGACCGGACGAGGCGTCCGGCTCGCACTCCGGCACCGGATCGGGCTCCGAGTCGGCCGGTACGTCCGCAGGAGGCGGTGGCGGGCACGGCAAGGGGACCGCCGCGGCCCCCGCCTCGAACCTGTCCCCGCGGTCCGCCTCGGACCGCTGCGCGGCCGCCGACATGTCGCTGCGCGTGGGCGACGCGGACGCGGGAGCGGGCAACATCCACTACCCGCTGGTGTTCACGAACACGGGCAAGAAGACCTGTTCGCTCGGCGGATACCCCGGAGTCTCGCTGCTCGCCGGGGACGGACAGCAGGTGGGCTCGCCCGCGAAGCGCGAGGGCGGCAAGGGGAGCGTGGTCCGGCTCGCCCCCGGCAAGAGCGCGTACGCGGCGCTGCGCACGATCAACGACGGCCTCAAGGACGCCCCGTGCTGGAAGACGGGCAAGATCGTGAAGGCGTACGCGCCCGGCTCGAAGGACGCCATGACCGCCCGGACCTCCGGCCTGCGGGTGTGCGGCGACACCTTCACCGTCGGCGCCCTCCAGCCGGGGACCGGCCCCCAGGGCTGACCCGCGGCCGCCGATGAAGCGATCAACTCACCTGTCCCGTGGGGACATCGGGCGTAGGGGGCTTATCGGGGCTGCGCGCTCTGGCCGGGACCGCCGGGGCGAGCGAGGATGAACCCCCACGACCGACCCCGCGACGGAGGTGCGTTGACCGTGTTCCGCAGACCGTTACGACACGCGTTATGGGCGGTGGGCGCGGCGACGGGGGCGGTGATCTGGGCGGGAGCGGCGGTGGCCGCGCCCGCCCACGCCGTTCCGCCCGCGGCTGCTGCCTCCTCGTCCGTACGGGCCGACGCCTGCCGCCCGGACACGGACGCGGCCGGGTCGGCCAGCCGGCCCATGGACGGCAGCCTGGTGTCGGTGCCGCGCGAGGACGGGCGCGTCGACCTGTTCCAGTACTTCGCCGACGACTCGGTGCCCCAGGGCCCGCGCTGGTTCCTGTGGCACCGCGCCCAGGACGTGCCGGGCGGCTCCTACGGCGACTGGGAGCGCGTCAGCGCCGTGCCCGTCGGCCCGAAGATCTCGTACGTGAGCGCCGCCGAGGACGCCGACGGCCGGCTGGAGGCGTTCTTCCCCTCGTACGGCGTCTTCTGCCACACCGCCCAGGCGACCGCCGACGGCGAGGACTGGAGCGCTCCCGCGGACTTCGGCCTGAACCCGGCCCCGTACCACGGCGGCGTCGTGCTGTTCGCGACGCGCGACGGGCGGCTGCACGCCTTCGCCTCCAGCGTCGCCGACGCCTCCTCGATGAACGTACGGAGCCAGGACCGCCCGGCCGGGCCGTGGGGCCCGGTGCGGTCCATGGGGAAGGTCCCCGAGGCCAACGTGGGGCTCGGGGCGCCCGGCGGCATCACCGAACTCGCCGACGGCCGGCTGCGGGTGTACGCCCGCGAATGGAACCGCGACCGGTTCTGGCAGACCACCGAACGCGCTCCCGGCGGCGGTTGGGAACCGTGGCGGTTGTGCCCCACGGCAGCAGCCCGCGCCTGAGGCCGGAGCCGCCGCGCGGCGGACCGAGCGGCGGACCGACCGGCGGGCCGAGCGAGCGGCCCATCCGCACCCCCGTGGCGGGTGGGCCGCTCCGGCGCGGCCGCGAGACCCGGAGCGGAGCGCTGTCGCCGTCCGGCCCTCTGGCTTCCGTTCGCGGTGAAAGGGACGCCGCCGGGGGAGGGGATGGTTGACGCACGCCCCGCGGCCCGGGGCGCACGCCGGTGTGCGGCGAAAGGCCGCCCCGGCCCCGTCACCCGCACCCCTGATGTAACGCGGGCGCGGACCACCACAACAAGGCCGCATCCGGGCGTAGTTCGCGATCCTTCACGATCCGGATGGCCGGCACCTCCCCGGGGCCGCCGCCGACGCCCACTGGCGGGCCCGCGGAATCCCGGCCATCGTGGGGGCGACACCGGCACACCGCCCTCAAGCGCCGCACCCGCTCCCAGGTCCGTACTCACGTCCGTACTGACGCCCGTACTGCGGCCATGCCTGCCGCCCGGGTGGCCCGCGCGGCACCCCCGCTCGGACGTACGTACGGCGAACCGTGACACAGAAGGAGGCAGCAGCCCATGGACGCCGCCCGCCCCGGCCCCGACGACCAGGACGACCTCGTACTGCGGCTGAGCGAGCACGCTCTGGCCTATCTCCACTCCGCGACACTGCGCGCCGCGGCCCGCCTCGGGGTCGCCGACCACCTCGTCGACGGCCCGTGCACCCCCGACCAGCTCGCCGCCCTGACCGGCGCCGACGCCGGCCACCTGCGCCGCGCCCTGCGCCTGCTGGCGACCCGCGACGTCTTCCACGAGGACGAGACGGGCGCGTTCGGCCTGACGCCGCTGGCCCAGTTGCTGCGCTCGGACGCGCCGTCGTCCATGCGGGAAGCGGTCGGCATGCTGACGGACGAGACGTTCTGGCGCCCCGCCGGGCGGCTGGAGGAGACCGTACGCACCGGGCACACCGTCTTCGACGACCTCTTCGGCGCCCCCTTCTTCGACTACCTGGCCGGCTCGGCGGAGCTGGGCGCCGCCTTCGACACGGGCATGGCCGCCCTCTCCGACGGCGAGAACGCCGCCATCGCCGCCGCCTGCCCACTCCCCGCCGCCGGCGTGGTCGCCGATGTCGGCGGCGGCCGCGGCGGGCTGCTGCGCGAGGTGCTGCTGCGCGGCCCGAAGCTCACCGGAATCCTGTACGACCAGGAGGCGGTGGTCCGCGCACACGCGCTGGAGGGGGAAGAGCTGGCCGGGCGCTGGCGGGTGGAGGGCGGGGACTTCTTCACGGCCGTGCCGCCCGCGGCCGACGTCTACCTCCTCAAACGCGTCCTGCACGACTGGCACGACGACGACTGTCTGCGCATCCTGCGCGCCTGCCGCGCCGCGATGACGGCGGACAGCCGGCTGCTGGTGATCGACGCCGTACTCCCACGGGACAACGCGCCGCACCACGGCAAGACCCTCGACGTGCTGATGATGGCGTCGCTGAGCGGCCGCGAACGCGGCGCGGACGACTTCCGGCGGCTGCTGACGGACGCCGGGCTGGCCATGGTCCGCGTCCACCCCACCGCCTCCTCGCTGTCGGTGGTGGAGGCGGCGGTGGCGTAACGAGAGCGGGGGAGGCGCGGCGCTGGAGAGGCGGCCGGAGGGGCAGCCCCCGGCAGAGGCCGCCGCCCCCGGCACGGACGGCTCATTGGGCGGCGACGGCCTCGATCTCCACCAGCATGTCCGGGTCCGAGAGCGCGTCCACCCCGGCGAGCAGGCTGGTGGGGCGGCAGCCGCGGCGTTCGAGTTCCGTGGTGAGCGCGTCGTAGTTGGCGGTCATGGCGGGCAGATCCACGGTGAAGACGCGGATCTGGACGACATCGGAGAACTCGAACCCCGCCTCCGCCAGCGTCTCGCCGAGGCGCCGGCACGTCAGCTCGATCTGCCCGCGGATGTCGCCCCGGTGGGCGATGCGGCCCTCTTCATCACGGGCCTCGTGGCCCGAGAGCAGCAGCCAGCGGCGGGGCTCCTCCACGACCACGGCCCGGTGGTACGCGAGGTGCCCACCGATCATCCGCGGCCCGATGTCGTGACGCTTCATGCTCTTCTCCTCCTGAGGGCGGACGGCTCTACAGCCCGCGACCCTACGGCTCATTCGCGAACGTCTTCACCATCTTGGCCGCGATCCACTGCCCACTGGTCATGCCGTCCGTGGGCGGGCGTTCGTATTCCGGTATCGCGATGGCGGCGATCGGCTCCACGGGGGCGTCGTGGTTCGGCTGGTGGAAGAACGGGATGGAAAGACGCGAGGAGTGGTTTCCGCGCTCCGGATTCAGGACGCGGTGCATGGTCGAGACCCACCGCCCACTCGTCCACAGCGCCATCAGATCGCCGATGTTGACCACGAAGCTCCCCGGAATGGCCGGGACGTCGCGCCATTCGCTCGTTTCCCCGGAGTTCCGGAGCACCTGGAGACCGCCGCGGCCGTCCTCCTGGTGGAGGATCGTGAGGCTGCCCCAGTCGGTATGCGCGCCCCGCCGCAACTGCCCCGGCATGGGGGCCGCGAGCTGCGGATAGTAGTAGTTGGCGATGAGCGCCGACGTGTGGCGGTCGAACCTGTCGTCCCAGAAATCCTCGGCCAGCCCGAGCGCCGACGCGAACAGCCGCATGATGTCGCTCGCGAGCTCCGTCATGGCACTCAGGTACGCCTGCCACGTGTCGCGGAAGCCCGCGGGCGCCTCGGGCCAGATGTTCGCCGCCTGCCACGGCGCCCAGTAGTCGCCGAGCCGGGCGCGCTCGTCCTCGGGCAGCTCGCCCGTCACATGGCAGGTGAAGACTTCACAGAGGTCCGGCGGGGTCCGCTGATCCAGACTCAGGGCGCTGGTGCCGCCGAAGCGCCGGAATCCGGCGACGCCGGGCCGGTTCGCCACCAAGTCCATCGACCCGTCCGGAAGTTCGAAGAACGCGTTCGTCGTCGTGTGCATACGGTCGATGAGTTCCTGCGGCACGCCATGACCCACGATGGTGAAGAACCCGGAACTCTCGCAGGCTGCCCCGATCGCCTCGGCTATGAGACCGCGCCCATGCGCGCTCCTTCTGGCGGACAGATCGATGACCGGTACGAAACCGTCGACCACGGCGGCGGATTCTCGATGGTGACCCATAGTGCTTTTCCCTTCTGACGGGAATTCCTTGAGGCGGTGAACGGTGAGCGGTGCCGGCGGGCGGCGGGAACGTCGGGGCCGGCCCGGACGGCGAGGCGCTGAACGCCCACCCCCGCCGGCCTCGCCGTCCCGCCTGCCCCTGCCTTCAAGTGTTCCGTTGAATCCGCCCCGGAGGCTTTTCTCCGCCCGCGTCCGCCAGCGCTGGGCCGGTACGCGCGAAACCTTCAAGCCACGATCGAACCGCCAGGGCCCGGGCCGCCTGCCGGCCGCCACTCGGTACGGCCAGCGGCCGGCCAGCCAGAGCAGGTCATGTCAGGTCAGGATCTCGACGTACCCGTCGGTCCCGTGCACGCGGACGCGCTGTCCGTCCCGGATCAGCCGGGTGGCCTGCGCCACGCCCACGACGGCCGGCAGTCCGTACTCGCGGGCGATCACCGCGCCATGGGTCATCAGGCCGCCCACCTCCGTCACCAGCCCGGCGATGCCGACGAACAGCGGCGACCAACTGGGGTCCGTGAAGGTCGTGACCAGGATGTCGCCCGCTTCGAGATCGGCGTCCGCCATGTCCAGGACGACGCGGGCCCGACCCTCGACGGTCCCGGCGGACACCGGCAGCCCGGTCAGCGCGCCGTCCGGCACGTCGTCGCGCCCGTACGACCCCATGACGGCCTCGCCGTCCGAGGTGAGCACGCGGGGCGGGGTGAGCGCGTGGTACGACCGGAAGGCGTCCTTGCGCCGCTGGATGAGCCGGCCATCCACCCGATGCGTCCGCACGGCGTCGTGGAACTCCTCGAACGTGAGGTAGAAGACGTCCTCCCGCTCGGGAATCACCCCGGCCCGTACGAGGCGGTCGGCCTCCGCCGACAAGGCCCGCTTGTAGACGAAATAGCGGCTGATGATGCCGTACTTCGGGTACTCGCGGTATCCGATGAAGGTCCGCACCCGGTCGATCATCCGCTTGGCCTCGGCGGCCTTGTCGGCCCCGCCCGGCAGGGCCCGCAAGCGGGCCAGCACGTCCTGTTCCTTCTCCCGCGCCTTCGCCCGCCCCTCCTCGAACCGCCGCTCGGCGGCGCCCGGTTCGAAGTTGCGGACGTTGTCGAGGATTACGGGCACGAGCGTGGCGGGACGCTCGCGCCACCGCGGCCGGGTGATGTCGATCTCGCCGACGCAGCGCATGCCGTACCGGTCGAGGTAGGTCTCGATGGCCTGGCGTGCCACTGTCCCGCCCGAGAGCTTCGCCAGCTCGTCGAGGAAGGACGAGTCGTCGGCGGGCCCCTCGGCGGGCTCGACGCTCCGCAGGAATTCCACCACCTCCGGCAGCGGGCGGATCACGTCGGCGACGTCGAGCAGCGCGAGCCCCATCTCGGAGGTGATGTTGTCGGGGGCGGACAGCGTGAGCGTGTCGGCCGCGTTCTTCTCGCCCAGCCAATCGAGCAGCTTGTCGTTGAGCCACCAGGTGGCCTCCATCCCCGCCATGATCGCCCGCATGCTGAGCGGATCGCCGAGGACCCGCTTGTGCTCCTCGAAGGCCTCCAGCAGGAAGTCGAACAGCGCTGGTCCGCTCTTCGTCCGGATCTCCCGCTCCAGGGCGGCGAGGGACGCCTGGCTGCGCTCGATCAGCGCGCTGACGATGGCCGGGTCGGTCTCGATCGGAGCGGGCGGTGCGGGCGGAGCGGGGGGCGCGGCGCCGGGCGGCGGCCCGGCGGGGGTCGCGTCGGGGAGCGTCGGTACGAAGCCGTCGTGGCCGAGTACGGTCTCCAGGGCGTCCCTGACCAGCGGGTCGCCCTTGCCCACCAGGTCCAGCAGCGCGGCGCGGCTCGCGGGCGCGGCCAGCCGCCGGGTGACATCGACGAACAGCCTGCCGCCGGCCTCCAGCATCGGCACCATGGCCGTCAACTGCCACACGGAGATGCCCAGGGGCTTCATCGGGTCGGTCATCATCTGCTGGTGGCCGACGGAGACGTAGACGTGGTTCTCCTCGTCGTCGGCCTCCGGGACGGGGAAGAGCGTCGTGATCGGCCGGCTCTGCACGTTCTGGAAGCCGTCGTCGACCAGGCACCATTCGATGTCCTGCGGCCGGCCGAAGTGCGCTTCGATCCGCCGCCCGAGCCGTACGAGCCGCACGGCCTGCTCGTCCGTCAGCGCCGGCTCCTCCCGCCGCCGCGCGTCGACCGCCGTCTCCCGCGTACCGCCGGCCGGCAGGGCGTGAAGGGCACGCCGCTTGGCGGCGATGGTCCGTGCGACGACCTCGCCGTCGCGGACCGTGAAGACGTCCGGGTCGACCTGGCCGGAGACCAGTGCCTCGCCGAGGCCGAAGCCGGCGTCGATGGTGGCGGACCGGCGGTCGCCCGTGACGGGGTCGGCCGTGAACAGGACGCCGGCCGCGTGCGGGGCGACCAACCGCTGCACGACCACGGCCATGTGGACCGTACGGTGGTCGATGCCGTTCTGCCGCCGGTAGGCCACGGCCCGTTCGGTGAACAGCGAGGCCCAGCACCGGCTGATGTGCTGAAGGATCTCCGCCGCGCCCACCACGTTGAGGTACGTGTCCTGCTGGCCGGCGAACGAGGCCGACGGCAGGTCCTCCGCCGTCGCGCTGGACCGGACGGCGTAGCCGTCCCGCTCGCCGAGCCGCGCGAGCGCGCGGGTGACCGCCGCCGCGATGTCGGCCGGGATCGCGACCCCCTCGATGCCCCGGCGGATCTCCGCGCTGAGTTCGCGGGCCCCCTCCCGGTCGTCCGGCTCCAGGCGCGACAGCCGGTCGATCAGGTCGCCGACCGCCGGCGCCTGCGCCAGGACCTGCCGGTAGGCGTCCGTCGTCACACAGAAGCCGTCCGGCACGCGGACGCCCTCGATCCGCGACACCCCGCCCAACTGCGCGCCCTTGCCGCCGACGGCCGCGACCCACGTCTCGTCGACGTCCCGGAGCCCCAGTACGTACCGCTCGGCCGTCGCGGCCTGCGCGGTCTTCTCGGCCTTCGCGGTCTTCTCAGTCATGTCTGTCATCTCTGTCATTTCAGTCATCGCGATACCTCTGAGGCGGCCGTGCTCCGTCGTACCGCGGTGGCTGATCGCATCACTGGCGCCTCCCCCTCTGTCGAACCCTTGTCGAGCACGGCGCCGCGTCCCCGTACGTCGCCGCGTCCCCCGTACGTCGGCGGCGACCCACGCACGCCGTGCCCCCGTTGCCACAGGCAGTGGCATCGGCCGACGATTGTGCGCCCTCCCCGGGGCCTTGCGGCAAGCCCCCCTGTGCGCTATATGTTGAGAATGGCAGGGAGAGTCGTTTCTTCCTGCCTTTGTCGTATGCCGTGCCAGAGGCCCGACAAGCTCGTCGGTGGGCGGTCCGCGTCAGCGGTGCCCGTCCCATACGGCCAGTTCCGGGCCGCCCCGGTTCTCCTCCGGCCCGTACCGCTCGATATGCAGCCGCTGCGCGACGTGACGCTTCGGCGCGCAGGACGGCCAGCCGGGGTCGCTGGCCGTCGCGAAGCGCGTCCAGGCACCGTGGACGCGGGTGAAGAGGTCTGCCACGGCGGGGTCCCGCAGCGTGGCGGCCGGGCCGAGCAGCCCTCGCGGGCCCGTCAGATCGTCGCCGCGGTAGTCGAAGACGAACGGCAGCTCCAGCGTGTGGCAGGCGCCGAGGCGGCCGTCGAACTGCGGGGAGGGCCAAGCGAATTCATACGCCCAGGTCCCCCCGCCCCGCTCGGTCTCGGTGGCCTCGGCGGCGGCGTGCCCGGCCTCGGCGCGCCGGGCCCCCGCCTGCCCGGCGTCCATCTGCCCGGCCTCCGCGTGTCCGGCCTCGGCGTGCGCCTCGATGAGCCGCCGGGTCGGGACGGCGAACACGTAGTCCGTGATGACGGCGGACAACACCGAGGCCGGCGTGTCGGCGCGCCCCGCGCTCCGGTACGCGGCGATGACCGCCTCGGGCTCGGGATGGAGGCCGCGCACCTGACGTACCAACTGGTCCTCGTCCGGGGCGGCGGCCAGCGGGCCGGTGGTGTAGAGGTTCGCCTCGTCCGCGTTGGTGCCCGCCATCAGCCGCACGCCGGCCGCCGCCCCGGCGCGTACGGCCTCGACGGGCTGCGTGCCGAGCAGTTCCCCGTCCAGCACCGGCCCGAACGGCGACAAGCCGCACAAGGGGTCGCGCTCCCCGTCAATGTGCAGATCCAGCCCCAGCGTGCGGAGTTGGAGTGCCCCCTGGGCCAACTGCTCATCGGTGAGCGATTCGAAACCTTGCCGCGTGGCGGGCACGCCCAGACGTGCCGCCAGGGCCTCTGTCACGTACGCGGCCTGACGGGGGCTCAGGGCGTGCGAGGCGCCGCCGCTCTGGCTGATGGCCGCTCGGAACAGCCCGCACGCCTGCGGGGCCGCGAGCAGCGAGCAGACGCTGATGGCCCCCGCGGACTCCCCGAAGACGGTGACGCGGTCCGGGTCCCCGCCGAACGCGCCGATGTTCTCCCGCACCCAGGTCAGCGCCGCGATCTGGTCCCGCAGTCCCAGGTTGGCGGGCGCCCCCGGCAGGGCGGTGAAGCCGTGCGCGCCGAGCCGGTAGTTGAGGGTGACCAGGACGACGCCGTCCTGCGCGAAGCGGGTCCCGTCGTACGCGCGCGAGGCGCCGGAACCGCTGACGAAGCCCCCGCCGTGGATGAACACCATGACGGGGAGCCCGGACGTGGCGGGGTCGGGGGTCCAGACGTTGACGGTCAGGGAGTCGGGGCCCTCGGCCCCGGAGACGCCCACGACCGGCGTCAGGTCGAGCCCGGAGTCCTCCGTGAGGCGGGCCTGCGGCGCGCTCGGACCGAAGCGGTCGGCCTCGCGCGTGCCGTCCCAGGACGGTGCCGGGGCGGGCGCGGCGAAGCGCAGCGGCCCGACGGGGGCGGCGGCGTAAGGGATGTTCTTGAACGCGGTGACGCGTGCGGAGGGACCGTGGCTGCCGCCGTCCCCACCGCTGCCGCTGCCGCTGACGCCGCCGCGCAGGGCGCCCTGCCCGATCCGTACGACTGGCCGCGCATCCCTCATGACCGCTCCTCGACTGGCAGACGCTTACACGGGCCCGGCGATCGTCTCGCCGACCGGCTCCGCGGTCACCCCCTGCACGCCGACGACCTTCCCCGGGTTGAGGATGCCGTGCGGATCGAGCGCCGTCTTGACGGCGTGGTGCAGGGCCAGCACCCCCGGCCCCAGCTCGCGTTCCATGCCGCGCCGTTTGAGCAGTCCGACGCCGTGTTCGCCGGTGACGGTGCCGCCCAGGTCCAGGGCGTCGTCGAGTATCGCCTCGAACGCGCGCTGCGCGCGGGCGCGCGCCGCGTCGTCGCCGGGCGGCGTGATGATCAGGGGGTGCAGATTGCCGTCGCCGGCGTGTGCGATGTTGGCGATCAGCAGGTCATGCGCGGCGGCGGTCCGGTCGATACGGGCCAGCATCTCCGGCACCTTCGCCCGGGGCACGCAGACGTCCTCGGTGAGCACCGGGCCCAGCCGTTCCAGCGCCGGGTAGGCGAGACGGCGGGCGTCGAACAGCGCGTCGGCCTCCTGCTGGTCGGTGGAGACCGCGGCCCAGGTCGCCCCGGCCCCGCGGAAGCAGTCGACCATCAGTTCCGCCTCGGCGTCCCCGGCCGCCCCCGGCGTGTCCAGACGCCCCAGCAGCACCGTGTCGGCCTCGGCGGAGAGCCCCATGTTCTTCCAGGCGTCGACGGCGGCCAGGCAGTGCCGGTCGACGAGTTCCAGCGCCGAGGGCACCACCCCCGCGGCGGCCACCGCGGCCACCGCCTCGCCCGCCGCGACGGCCGAGTCGAAGTGGCCGACCACCGTACGCTCGGCCGGGCGCCGCGCCCGCAGCCGCACCGTCACCTCGGTGATCACCCCGAGGGTCCCCTCCGACCCGACCAGCAGCGAGCACAGGTCGTAACCGGCCACGCCCTTGGCGGTGCGCCGCCCCAGCCGGACGATCTCACCGCCGCCGGTGACCACCTCAAGCCCCAGCACGTAGTCCCGGGTGACGCCGTACTTCACGCAGCACATCCCGCCCGCGTTGGTCGCGACGTTGCCGCCTATCGTCGACCAGGGGGAGCTGGCCGGGTCCGGCGGGTACCACAGCCCGTGCTCGGCGCAGGCCCGGCGCAGATCGTCGTTGACGACGCCGGGCTGCACCACGGCCAGCCGCTCGCCCGCGTCGATCTCCAGCACCCGGTCCATGGCCTCGAAGGACACCACGACGGAGCCGTCCAGCGCGTTCGCGCCGCCGGACAGGCCGGTGCCCGCGCCGCGCGGCACCAGCGGCACCCGGTGCTCCAGGCACCACCGCACCAGGGTGCGCACCTCGGCGGTGGACCGGGGCCGGACCACCGCCAGCGGCTGCCCGTACGGGGCCCACTCCGCGTCGTCGTGCCGGTAGCCGTCCATGCTCTCCGGCGCCGTCAGGACCCGGCCCTCGGGCAGCGCTTCGGCCAGCGCCCGGGCGAGGGCGGGGACGTCGGCCGCGCCGCGTCCGCCGCCGATGGGGTGAGTGTGCTGGTCCATGGGCCGTCCTCCGCTGCTGCGTGCTGCGTGCTGCGTGCTGTGCTGAGCTGTGCGTTTTCATCATCGCCGGGGGCGGCGGCGCGGGACGCAGGGGGGTGGTGAGGGAGCGGGACCTGACCATCACCAGGCGAGGCTCACTCCGCCGCGCCGCCCGTACGGGAGAGTTCGTCCGAGAGTTCCGCGGCGGCGGCGCGTACGGCGTCCGCGATCGTGTCGAGCCGCGCGGCGGTACGGGGGGTGGGGCCGGCCACCGCGAGGCAGGCGACGAGCCGGCCGCCCGCGAACACCCCGGCCGCGGTGGCGCTGACGTCCGGCAGGGTCTCCCCGCGGTTGAAGGCGACGCCCTCGGCGGCGACGGCCGTCAGCTCCTCGCGGACCCGCGCGCGGCGGCCCTCGTCCGGGACGTGGGCCCGCAGGTAGGCGTTGCGGCGCGCCGTGTCACGGTGGGCCAGCACCACCTTGCCGGTACTGGTCGGGTACAGCGGGCGGCGGGTGCGCAGGGGAGCGGAGTAGCGGATCACCTGGCTGGATTCGAGGACCCGCACGTAGACGATCGAGTCGCCGACGGGCTCGCCCAGCATCACCGTCTCGTCGAACTCCCGCCGCAGCCGCTCCATCGCCGGGCGGGCGAGGTCGGCCAGGGCGGGCCGAACGGCCGCTAGCAGTGCGCCGGCAGCCGGGCCGAGCACGTAGCCGCCGCGCCGCTCGGTGAGGTAACCGGTGGCCACGAGCCCCTGGACGAGCCCGTGCACGGAGGATTTCGGGGCGTCCAGTACGGCGCAGAGCGCGGCCAGCCGCACGCCGTCCGAGGCGGCGGCGGTCTCCAGGATGGTGGTCACCCGCGTGACGGTCCGGTGCTCTTTGGGCGTCTGCTCCTTTGCCCCCTCGTCCTTTGCCAACTGGTCCTGTGGTGTCTGTGATGCCTGGTCTCTGGACGCCCGTTCCCTGGCCGCCCGTTCCGTGGGCGTCCCGTCGTGACCTGCCACGTCGCCTCCGTGCTCGTTCGCGCCGCTGCCCGGCCGTCGCTGCCGCGGTCGTCGTCGGGGCCATATTGTCGCAGCCCGCGCGGGCCGGACCCGTGCCTCGGCTCTCTTGACAGGGGTCACAACCGTACCTAGCTTCGTTCCTACTGACGAACTCTCGTTCCTATATACGAACTTCGGGAACGGTACGAGTGAGCGGAGCGGCACATGGATTTCGACCTCACCGAACAGCAGCGGGACATTCAGGCCGGCGTCCGCGACCTGGCCCGGAGCTTCCCGCCCGAGTACTGGGCCGAACGCGACGACCGGGGCGAGTTCCCGTGGAAGTTCTACGACGCCTTCGCCGCCGCCGGCTGGCTGGGCATCGCCGTCCCCGAGGAGTACGGCGGCGGCGGGCTCGGCGTCCTGGACGCGGCGCTGCTCTTGGAGGAGGTGGCGGCGTCCGGCGCCGGCATGAACGGGTGCAGCACGATGCACCTGACGATCTTCGGGCTCAACGTCCTGGCCCGGCACGGCAGCGAGGAGCTGCGCCGCTCGGTGCTGCCGCACGCCGCCACCGGCGAACTGCACGTGTGCTTCGGGGTGACCGAACCGGACGCCGGGACCGACACCACCCGGATCTCCACCGTCGCCCGGCGCGACGGCGACGACTACGTGATCGACGGCCGCAAGATATGGATAACCAAGGCCGGAGACGCGCAGAAGATGATCCTGCTCGCCCGCACGACCCCGCGCGACGAGGCGGCCCGGCCCACGGACGGGCTGTCGGTCTTCCTCGCCGACGTCGACCGCCGGGCCATGGACATCCGGCCGATCCCGAAGATGGGCCGCAACGCCGTGGCCTCCAACGAGATCTTCATCGACGGCCTCCGGGTCCCCGTGTCCGCCCGGATCGGCGAGGAGGGCGAGGGGTTCCGCTATCTGCTGGACGGCCTCAATCCGGAGCGCATCCTCCTCGCCCACGAGGCGCTGGGGCTCGGCCGCGCCGCCCTCGACGCGGCGACCCGCTACGCCAAGGACCGCGTCGTCTTCGACCGCCCCATCGGGCAGAACCAGGGCATCGCCTTCCCGCTCGCCGAGGCGCTCACCCGGCTCGACGCCGCCCGGCTGATGGCCCGTCAGGCGGCCTGGCGTTACGACCAGGGGCTGGCCTGCGGGCGCGAGGCGAACATGGCCAAGTGGCTCTGCGCGGACGCCGGTTTCCAGGCCGCCGACCGGGCGGTGCAGACCCTGGGGGGTATGGGATACGCGCGGGAGTACCACGTCGAGCGCTATTTCCGGGAGGCCCGGCTGCTGCGGCTCGCGCCGGTCAGCCAGGAGATGGTGCTCAACTACGTCGCACAGCATGTGATGGGCCTGCCGCGCTCGTACTGACCGAACTGATCCGCCCTTACGACCCGTTCGCGCGGTGGTCTGTCCGTACAGCCGGTCCGCACGGTTCGTCCGCCGGCCGCGGCCCGGCCGTACGTACTCCTCCCAGCACGCTCGTACGGAACCCACGGAACGTCCGGAATCGCCTCGCCACGCCTCTGGAGGAACCATGCGCGCACTCGACGGCGTCACCATCGTCAGCCTGGAGCAGGCGGTGGCCGCCCCGATCGCCACCCGCCACCTCGCCGACCTCGGGGCCCGTGTCATCAAGATCGAACGGCCCGACGGCGGCGACTTCGCCCGCGGCTACGACGAGGCCGTGCGCGGCATGTCCTCGCACTTCGTCTGGCTCGACCGGGGCAAGGAGTCGGTCGCCCTGGACCTCAAGAGCGCGCCGGGCCGGGAGGCGCTGGGCGCGCTGCTGGCCCACGCCGACGTGTTCGTACAGAACCTCGCCCCCGGCGCCGCCGATCGGCTGGGCTTCGGCTCGGCCGCGCTGCGCGCCGCGCATCCCCGCCTGGTGGTGGTGGAGATGTCCGGGTACGGCAGCAGCGGCCCGCTGCACGCCAAGCGCGCCTACGACCTGCTCGTACAGGGCGAGACGGGGCTGGCCTCGGTGACCGGCACGAAGGACGCGGCGGTGAAGACCGGCATCCCGGTGGCCGACATCGGGGCCGGCCTCTACGCCTTCTCCGCGGTCCTGGCGGCGCTGCTGCGCCGGGAGCGCGGCGGGGGCGGCGCGTGCGTGGAGGTGTCGATGTTCGACGCGATCGCCGAATGGATGGGCCACCCCCTCTACACCACCCTGCACACCGGGGCGCAGCCGCCGCGCGCCGCGCTGGGCCACCCGGCGATCGTCCCCTACGACGCGTATCCGACGGCGGACGGTACGGACGTGCTGATCGGCGTGCAGAACGACCGGCAGTGGCGCAGCCTGGCCGCCGACGTGCTCGGCCGCCCGGACCTGGCGCGCCACCCGGACTACGCCACCAACGTCGCGCGCTGCCGCCACCGCGCGGCCGTGGACGCCCTCATCGGCGAGGTGACCGAGCGGCTGCCGGTGGCGGAGCTGGTGCGGGCGCTCGACGACGCGGGCATCGGCAACGCCCGGGTCAACTCCGTGCACGGGCTGGCCGAGCACCCGCAGCTCGCGGCCCGCGACCGGTGGCGCACGGTGGAGACCCCGGTCGGGCCCGTCGATGCCCTGCTGCCGCCGATCACCTTCACGGACGCGGAGGCGCGGATGGACGCGGTCCCGGCGCTGGGCGAGCACACCGAGGCGGTCCTGGCCGAGTTCGGCATCGACGCGTGACGTATGAGGTGCCATGTGACACGTGAACGGTCATGGGGCGGTGAGGACGATTCCGGTTATGGCGTTGTAAGCGCTTGACGACACCCAGTAGTCACCCTAGGTTGACGGCCGTGGATGAAGTGGACGGAGTGGATGAAGCAGAGGTGAAGCGGCTCGTGGCCGTCGCGGCGTCCGGCGCGATCCGGGAAGGGCTGGCCGCCGTACGCCTGTTGCGCCGGCTCGTCGAGGAGATGGAGGCCCAACAGGTGGACCGGGCCCGCGAACTGGGCTGGGCCTGGGGCGACATCGCCGAACCGCTCGGAGTGTCCCGGCAGTCCGCCCACAAGAAGCACGCCCGGCGTCGGCGCCCGGTACGGCCGTGACCCCGCCGCGCCGCGCTTCCGCCGGGCCGGGCCACGGCCGTACCGGGTCGGCCGCGGGAGAGCGTCCAACGCCTTCCGGCCACCGCTCCCGCGCGTTCGCGCCGCCGCCCCGGCACCTTTCCGCCGCCTCCTACGCCCTCCCACCCGCGCACCATCGGGACTCGACCGGTCGCTGGCACCCTGCGGCCATGCCCAACGCAGGGATCAGACACCACATGGCCGCCCGACTTCTGCGTCCCTTGTGGCGTCCTCTGTGGGAGGGGCTGGTCGCCTTCGGCACGCTGCACGTGACCGGCCAAATGCCCCCGCCCGACCGCTCCACGCGCCGCGCCCTGACCGGCCCGCCCCCGGGCCACCCCGAACGCGTCCGCGCCGACGTGCCGCTGACCGCCGAGGAAAGAGGACTCGCGGGCCGCCTCCCGCCCCTCGTCTGGCCCGAGGGCCGATGAGGTGAAGGCCGTGCGCCCCCGCGCGGGACCAGCGCCTGCGCGGGGGCGCGCATCACCTGCCGGGCGGCACCCGTTCCGTACGGCCCGGCGACAACGCGCGGGGCGTGGCCGACGGCGCCGTACGGTCGAGGGCGGCGGCCCGGCACCGCACCCGGGTCAGCAGGACTGTACGGAGCTGACCTGGTTGGCGATGTCGGCGTTGAGGTCGATGGCCGCGCCGTCCGGGATGAGCTGGATCTGGTTCTGGTAACCCGCGTCGCGGTACAGGCACCAGTTGCCGCCGGAGATGTTCTTCACCGAGTACACGTGGTCATTGAGGTTGCCGGCCACGCCGCCGAGGTCGTAGACGCCGTCCGACAGCGACAGGTGGCTCCCGCCGCCCTGCGTGTCGTGGTAGACGCAGAACTCCGAGGGGTCGCACGGCCACTGGGCCGGGTCCGCGCTCGCCGTGCCCGGTGCCGCGAACAGCGCGGCGGCTCCGGCGAGTGCCGCCGCGACGACGGCGATGCGGCTGCTGCTGCGGTTGTTGCGGATGCTCATGGTGTTTCTTCCCTTCTGATGAGGGAGCCTTTCTCCCCGTTACCGGCGGCGCGCGGATCGTCCCCCGTCGCGCCGCCCGCACAAGCATCGTCACATCGCGGCAGCCGCATGTGAGCCTCAGACGTCTCAGGCCGGTCAGGCATCCGAATCCACGGGCGCCGCCATTCCGCGGCGGGCGCGGCGGGTCGTCGTGCTCCGAGGCGCGCGGCCGTCGAGGGGCGGGCGGGATGCGGCGGAGAGAAAGACGCCGGCGGCCTCCGTGTCGGAGACCGCCGGTCGGTGCGGTGCTTTTGGGCCGGCCCTGGGCGACGGCGGGATGCCGTGCCCGCGCGGCGCGGCCCGGGTGAACCGCGAGGCGGCCGTCAGTTCAGGACTGAGGACGGCTACCGTGGTTGGCGCCGTTCTTGCGGCGGGCCTTCTTCTTGCGGCGTCGCTTCGAGGACATGCCGCCTCCTTTCAGAGTTGGTTTCAGCCAGTTTTCACCCTTTCATATCGATATCCGCCGCGTCGATTCGACGGAACCCGCCGAGCGCCGAGTCCGCCGAGCGCTGAGTCCGCGCGGGTCGCGGACTCCCCGCGAAAAGGTCAGGGCCGCCACACCACCGCGTGGTGCGAACCAGCCAGATAGGTGTAGATCGGGGTGCGGATCGATACCCCCGCGATGGTGCCGCCCGAGTTGACGAACCGCGCCGAGCTGTACGGATCGGAGGGCGCGCTCCCCAGATCGACGCCGGCCCCGTCGGCACCCCAGCGCATGGCGCGCTGGTTCTCGCGGCTCGGATTGCCGCTCCAGGAATGCCCCACGACGGTGCCCGCGTCGTTGACCCCGAACGCGGTGGCGTCGGCGGACCGGCCGACCGGTGGTGTCAGAGCGGTCGCCGTCCCGTCGGGCGCCCAGCGCACGGCGGTCTGCCAGACCGCCCCGTCGAGCCGGCGGGAGCCGGCCATGAGCCCCTGGGGGCTGATCGAGGCGGCCCCGGCGTCCGGCCCCAAGTCCGTTATGGTGCCGTCGTTCTCCCACTTGACGGCGTGCGGCTCGCTCCGGCTCGCCGGGTACGCCTTGAAGGCCTGCCCGATGACGGTGCCCGAGTCGTTGATGCCGAAGGCGTCGCTCGCGTCGTGCTGAGGCCACCGGGCGCGGGCGAGGGCGCCGAGGTCGGTGACGGCGCCGCCGGGACTCCACTTCACCGCGTGGGTGGCCGACAGGCGGCCGTTCCAGGAGTATCCGACGGCCTCGCCGGCGCCGTTCACGGCCGTAGGCACGCTGTAGGCGTCGCCGGGCAGCGCGGGCAGGAGGAGGGGCGTGCCGTCGGGCCGCCACAGCACGCCGTGGCCCTCGTCGGGCGAGACCTCGTCGCCGCTCCAGGACGTGCCCACGACGGCGCCCGCGTCGTTGACGGCGACGGGCCGGGAGAACGTGTCACCGGCCAAGGGGGCGAGCGGCGTGCTGCCGCCGTCGCTGTCCCAGCGCACCGCGTGCCCTTGCCGCGCGGACCGCGCGGTCGCCGCGGGCCAGGAGTACCCCGCGGTCGTACCGGCGTCATTGATCGCGACGGCCCTGCCGTACAGATCGCCGGGGAGGGGCGGCAGGGCGGTGATGGTGTTGTCCGGTTCCCAACGCACCGGCCGATCGCGGTAGTTGGCCGAGTAGATGCCGTCCGAGGGGGTCGAGTACCCCGAGATCGCGCCCTCCTCGTTCAGCCCGGTCGGCTCGCTGTACCAGTCGCCCGGCAGAAACGGCAGCGCCGTGAGCGCCGGGGCGGGCGGCGGATCGGCGACGGCGGCCGGCGCTGACACGATGAGTGCGCCCGTCATGAGCAGGGAAGAGGCGGCGGCGCTGCCGAGCCGCAGGGCGCGGCGCCGTGCCGCGCGCCGTATCCGAAGCGCCGCTGTAGCGCCGGGTCTCGATGAGGCGTCGTCCTGGTCGGCCATGCGTGTGATCACAGTTTCTCCAGGGGGAGTTGGTGAAGGGGAGCTGTGAAGGAGTGGAGCGACCGGGGCGATAGTACGGGCGAAGGGGGCGTTCCGCGCTCTCGCGTACGAGTCGGCACACGGTGAGGTGAAGCCGGCGCGGTCGTCGCCCAGGACGGCTCGACCCGGGCCGCCAAGGGCGTCGAACAGCTCAGGCGCCTCGCCACCGACGAGTACCGCGTGACCTTCAAGGACGCGAACTACTCGCCGTTGAAGCCCCTCACCAGCGTCTCCTCGCTCATCGCCGGAAAGGTCGTCAGCTACAGCAACCGGTAAGGACCCCGACGCCGCGTCTCACGCGTCGGGGCCCCTTTTTCGCGCCGCGAAGACCGCCCGCGAAGGCCCCGCCCATCGCGTCAACGCGACGGGCGGGGGAGTCGGATCAGCAGGTGACGACCTTGCCGTACGAGCCGCGGCCCCAGTGCCACTCCCACTGCTCGCCGTGCTGGTACGTCAGACACCGCGAGTCGGGCCCCCAGTCGATGACGACCTTCAGATGCATCGCCCGGTGGCACCTGTTCGTGACCTTCACGTACTTCTTGTGCTTGATGACGTCCCGCTTGACGCAGGACGGGGCAGTGCCCGCGATCTTGACGGCGGAGGCTCGGGCCGTACCGGCTGCGGCGGCGCTCGCGGCGGTGGGGGTGGCGCTCGCGGCGGGAGCGAGGGCCAGGCCGCTGCCCAGCAGGATCGCGGCCGTCAGGCCGACGGTGGCGCGCTTGCGAAAGTTCACAGTGCGGAATTTCCTTTCTCGGTGATCTCGGTGATCTCGGTGATCTCGGTGATCTCGGTGATCTCGGGGATCGCTGCGGCCGAGGCCGGTCCCGGCGGACCGGCGCAGGCAAGATTCGCCGACGCGCGGCGGCTCCGTGCCGAAACGACTGTCAAGAGACCCGATGGGATGACAGCACCCGGGACGTCAGGGCCGACGGCGGGCCGGGGTCAGTTCGAGGAGCTGGAACTCCACGGTCATGTGCAGTTCGCGCACCTCGGAGCGGAGGGTGCTGAGCCCGAGTCCGTACGTATCGCAGAGCCGCCGCAGACGCTCCTGGTTGCCGACGTCGCTGAAGCCGAGCAGAAGGCGGCCGCCTGGGGTCAGCCGGGCCGGGGCCTCGGCGAGGAAGCGCTCGTGCGCCGCGTATCCGGGGTCGAAGAAGGCGTGGTGGAGCATGGTGTCGAGGGGATAGTCGGCGGGGGGCTCCACATAGTTGGAGTTCCAGAAGACGACGTCGAACGCGGCGTCGGGCGGCAGCGCGGTGAACAGATCGCTGTGCAGAACGGTGAGCCGGTCGGATACGCCGTGCCGGTGCGCGTTGGCGCGGGTGTTCTCCACGGCGGCGGGGTTGATGTCGAGGGCGACGACGGAGCGGCAGCCGTGCAGCGCGGCCCAGACGGCCGTGACTCCGGTGCCGGAGCCCACCTCCAGGAAGGAGCCGCCGGGCGGATAGGGGAGCCAGGTGGTGAACATGGCCGTCACGGGGGTGAATTCGGGGGAGAAGACGCCGGGGTGGACATCCCACTCCGTGCCCAGGGCGGTGAAGGTGTGGGGCGCGCGGATGGGGTGTTCCTGATGGCGGCGCAGCAGTTCCCGGCTGCGCTCCATCCCCGGGTCCCGGTCGTCGTTCACTCGCGGCCACGCTGTTCGCCGTCGGGGCCGTCCGCCTCGACCAGTTCGGTCAGCGTGTCGGCCAGGGCGTCGGCAGGCGCCTCGACGAGCGCTGCGAGCAGCGACTCGGCCGTCTCCTCGGCCGGTGTCCCGCCCGGCTGCCCGGCCGGTCTCTCGACGAGCGCGAGGACGCGCGCCGGACTGCCGGAGCCGCCGACGATGGGCAGTGGCGCCGCGAGCACCATGGAGCCCGTGACGGGCAGCCGGTCGAGGTTGCGGAGCTGGGTGAGCCCGTACTTCCCCGCGCCGAGCAGGTGCCAGTGGCAGGGGAACGGCCGGTCGGCGAAGGTCGCTGCCGCCCCCGCGTCGATGCCGACGGTCTCCACGCCGATGCCCAGCACCGATGTCTCCTCGGCCAGCCAGCGGGCGCACTCGGGGCCGATGCCGGGGCTGTGGCCGTCGTTGAGGTAGCTCCGGCGGTCGGCCGCGCGGGCGTCCCAGCCCGTACGGACGAGCAGCCAGCCGTGCTCGGGCAGCGGGCCGTGCCGTTCGGCCCAGCCGTCGAGGTCTTCGCGGGTGACCAGGTAGTCGGGGTCCGCGGCGGCCTGGGCGCGGAAGTCGAGTACGGCCGCGGGGCCCAGCAGCCGGGCCGGCGGTACCGCCGCGACATCGTCGAGATCGCGGCCGGAGAGCCAGTGGACGGGGGCGTCGAAGTGGGTGCCGGTGTGTTCGGAGAGCCGGATGTTGTTCCAGTAGAACTCCGGCCCGGCCGCGTCGTACCGGCTGATCAGCTCCCTTTCGAACGGTCGGGCCTGCCCCAGTTCGGGAGGCAGCTCGATGACGGGGGTGTGTTCGCTCAGCGGGGTGGTGAGGTCGACCACCTCCACCGCGCCGCTCAGCAGCGCCGATACCAGCTCAGCCAGCAGGGCCATGTTCAGGTCACGCCTTTCCGATGTCGGGTGTCCGCTCGGGTTGCTGAGTCATGCCCGGGATGCCAGGACGGTGCACCCGTGGACCCGATTGGTCGATACATCGGTCAGGGGCGCGGTCGTGGTCACGGTCGGGCCGGGTGCCGGGTGCCGGGTGCCGATGTCGACGCCCGTACCCGTGCCCGTACCCGTGCGGCTGATTGAACGGCGGATTCAGGGGCACGAGCACCTGCATGCCCCGAAGAGGTACGAATGGCGGAAGCAATGCCTTCTCGTGACACAGAACCTCAATGGACCAAATAGAGGTATTTGTACTACTTTGGGTGTGTCAGTGATCCCAACCGTGAGGAGTCTCCCGTGGGTGACAACAGCGCCATGGACAAGATCAAGGGCAAAGCGAAGGAGGCCGTCGGAAACGCCACGGGCAACGACCGTATGAAGTCCGAGGGCAAGACCGACCAGGCCAAGGGGAAGGCCAAGGGCGCGGTCGACGAGGCAAAGGACCGCGCCGATGGAGTGAAGGACTCATTGCGCGGTGAACGCGACGACTCCTGAACGCGGACGAGGGGCGCTGCCGGCCGGCAGCGCCCCTCGCGCTCAAACTCACCAGTGGTAAGGCAATAGCCGCTCTCGCTCAAAAGTTCAAACAGCGGCGTGCTCAGTACTCAGTGTTCCGTGCTCAATCGTCGACGTGCGACGCTCGGTGCTGAATGCTCAATGCTCAATGTCGAATGCTCAATGAGCGGTGCGCGCTCAGCAGCGCTCGGAGACGTAATCCTCCTTGGTGGGCGGGTGGACATCGCGGTCGCGCAGGTTGATGGACAGCTCCTTGCCCCAGGCCTTGCAGGCCGCCGCGTAATCCTTCTTCTCGTACTCGATGGCGAAGACCTTGTTGTCGTAGGCCTTCATGAAGGCCGGGCACTCCTTGTAGTGGGCGCATTCCTCGGCGACGGCGAAGTCGAAGCCGATGTCCTTGCGCTGGTCCAGGAGGTCGGTGGTGTTCTTCTGGGCGACGGCCAGGCCCTTGGCGTGCGCGCGGGTGGCCAGGAGCTTGGCGAAGGCCGCCGTGTCCTCCTTGGTGAGCATGTCCTGGGAGCGCTCGAAGGAATCGAGGTTGTCGAGTTCCACGGCGTCGTAACCGGAAGTCGCGCAGCCGTCGACCCACGGGCCGATGATGTCGAGGAGATCCTTGCGTTTGTCCTCGTCGGAAACGTCCAGGAGCGGTTCCTTCCAGGGCCCGTCCACGACGAGTTCCCCGTCGTCGTTGCGCAGAAGGAGATCGTCATGCTTCTCCTTCCACCATGCGATGTCCTTGGCGTTGGGCTGCGTCTGGAAGGCGTTCACGTAACAGACGTTGTAGAGACCGGGGGCCGGCTTGGCCGTACGGTCGCGCGACACCGCTCGTACGCCGTCCGGGGGCGTGTACGGAGCGCCGATCTGGTAATCGAAGGAGGCATTGGCCTCCGGCAGACGGATTCCGTCCTTGCCTGACTTCACAGTCATGCTCTGCTCGGCGGCCGTCGAAGGCTTTTCCGGCTCGGACTTGGACGCGCCGGAGGAGCAGCCGGTGATGACCGCCATGGACAGGGCTAGGGTTCCGGTGTACCGGATGGTCTTGGAAAGCACACGCTCAGCTTTCCACATTGATCGTCCGGATTCGAACATAACCTGTGTGATTCTGACTTCGTGGCGCCGCCCGTACCGCCCTCGCCGGGTCTCGTCCGCCACGTTCCGCGGTGGTCGCCGGCCGGTGTCGAACTTCCCGGTCATGAGGGGTGGTCGAACGGCGCCGGGGCCGCCCGACGGAGCCCGGGGCGCGGCTGAGCGGGTCCGCGACGCGGCTGCTCAGCGCGCGGAGGGGGCCGATTCCCGCGCCGGGTCCCGCGGCCCGTTCGATTCTGGCCGGGTCCCGCGGCGCGACGTCGGCAGGTCCCGGGACCGTCCGACCGGCGAGCAGAGCAGGATCACACCGGCCAGCGGGATGCCCGCCGTAGTGATCCACATCGCCGCGCGGAGGCCGAGCGCGGTGCCGAGCGCCCCGCCCAGCAGCGCGCCCAGGGGAATCGTCCCGTAATTGAGGAACGCCGTGGTCGCGGTCAGGCGGCCCAGCAACTCGGGCGGGCAGTAGCGCTGCTGGAAACTCGCCTTGATGACGTTGCCGGCCACCACGCCCGCCGAGACGCAGAACCCGCCCGCCACGAAGAACAGGACCCCGGCCCCGTCCGTGGCCAGCGGGATGAGCAGGGCGAAGAGGGCGAGCCCCAGCTCGAACAGGAGCGTCGCACGGGCCGTACCGACACGCTCGGCGACCCGGCGCGCGGCGAAGGCGCCCACGACGCCGCCCGCACCGGCCGCCGCCACGAGCGCACCGACCGAACCGGCGGGCAACCCGACGGTCCGGACCAGAAAGACCACGTTGATCGACTGGTACCCCATGAGCGCCAGATTGGAGGCCGCGCCGAAGAGCGTCAGCGTACGGAGCCAAGGGTCGCCCCCGACCAGCCGCAGCCCCTCCGCCAGCTCACCGGCCAGGGCGCCGCGCCGCCGCTTCCCGTCGGAGGCCGCATTCGACGGCCGGGCGGCGCGCGGCTCCGCGTGCCGGATGCCGGATACACAGACCAGGGACACGAGGAACGTCGCGACATTGGCGAATATCCCGTTGACCGCGCCCGCCCACTGCGCGACGAGACCACCGGAACTGAGCCCGGCGATCTGCGCGGCGGAAGCGCTGCCGTGCAGCTTGGCGTTGCCCTCGGGCTGGTCGGCCGGGTCCAGCAGGGTGGCGAGATAGGCCGTGTAGGCGGTCTGGAAGAACACCGCCGCCGTACCCGTCAGCAGCGCGACGGCCAGCAGCAGGCCGACGCTCAGCAGGCCCGTACCGGCCGCGACCGGAACGGCGGCGAACAGCGCGAGGGAGACCGCGGCGGCGGCCAGCATGATCGGCCGACGCCGCGTCCGGTCCACCCACACGCCGACCGGCAACCCAATGATCAGCCACGGAGCCCAGCTCGCGGCGGTCAGCAAACCCACGTCGAACGTACTGGCGTGGAGCACGGACACGGCGATCAGCGGCATCGTCACCTTGGTGACGGACGCCCCGAACTGGCCGGCGGTCTCGCCGCACCACAGCAGCCGGAAGTCGCGGTGGCGCCGCAGCAGACCGCCGCGCACGACCGCGCTCACGAGTTGCCGTGTTTGTGGCGGGGAAAGGACTGGAGCTGTACGACCACGGGCAGCGCGCCTGGTGCGGGCGGTGCGTCCGGGGCGGGGGTGTGGCGGGCGACGACGGCCATCAGCTCCGCGTTGAGCGCCGCCAGTTGCTCCGGCGTCAGGCGCAGGTCCGGCCAGTCGGCCACGGTGCCGGCGTTCCGCCAGACGTCGTCCCAGTCCTCGCTGATGTAGTTCGTGACGCGGTCGAAGTACTGCTGTACGAGCTCGTGGAGGTAGACGGACAGCGCGCCTCGGGAATCCGGCTTGTCGCGGAAGTCGGCCATGTTCAGCTCGTTCGTGGCGTCGGCCCGCCGCCACCAGCGCTCGCGCTTCGTACCGCGCCCAGTCTCCTCCTCGATGAACCCGTGCTCGGCGAGATGGCGCAAGTGCCAGCTCACGGTCCCGGTGTTCTGCCCGACGCGCTCGGAGAGGCCGGTGGCGGTCGCGGGCCCGTCCAGGCTCAGCAGCTCGAAGATCCGCATCCGTAGCGGGTGGGCGAGCCCCCGCAGGCTGTGGGCGTCGAGGCGCCGGGTGGGCTGGAGGGGGCGCGGCGGACCGTCGTAGGGGGAGACGACGCTGGTGGGGCCGTTGGGGCCCTCGGAGCCTTTGGGGTCCTTGGAGCCCTGGGAGTCCATGGGCTCGTTGGGGCCTTGGGAGGCTGCGGAGTCTTCGGAAGGCATAGCGGGACAGTACGCAATGCAGAGAACTCTCTGCAAAGGGTTATCTGCAAAGTTCCGTCTGCAAGGGGTGATCGGCGGAGGTCTCTGCCGCGCTGCTCTGGAGAGCCCCGCGGTCGGCAGCCCCCTGGAAGGCCGTGCGATAGGCGTGCGGGCTGGTGCCGACGACGCGTTTGAAGCGTTCCCGGAAGGCGGTGGGGGAGCCGAACCCGACCTGCCCGGCGATGCGGTCGACCGCGTGGGCGGTGGTCTCCAACAGGTACTGAGCCTGCCGGATGCGAGTCCGGTGCAGCCATTGCAGGGGAGTGGTGCCGGTCTGTTCCCGGAAGCGGCGGTTGAGGGTGCGGGTGCTCATGCCGGCGTGGGAGGCGATGTCGTCCAAGGTGAGGTCCCGCGCCGTGTTGTCCTCCATCCACCGCAGCAGGGGCTCCAGCAGCGAGCCGCGCGGCGCCGGGGGCTGGTCGTGGACGATGAACTGGGCCTGCCCGCCCTCGCGTTCCAGCGGCATGACGGACAGCCGCGCGGCGTCCGCGGCCACGGTCGAGCCGTGGTCGTTGCGGATGAGGTGCAGGCACAGGTCGAGCCCGGCGGCCGCGCCGGCCGATGTCAGGAACTGGCCGTTGTCGACGTAGAGAACGTCCGGGTCGACCTCGATGCCGGGGTGCCGCGCGGCCAGGGCCGGGGCGGCGGCCCAGTGCGTGGTCGCCCGGAGGCCGTCCAGCAGCCCGGTGGCGGCGAGTACGAACGCCCCGACGCAGATGGAGGCGATGCGTGTACCGCGGGCGGCGGCGTCCCGGAGCGCGTCCAGGACGTCGTCCGGTACCGGATCGGTCGGGTTGGCGCTGCCCGGCAGGATGATCGTGTCGGCGTCGGCCAGCGCGTCGAGCCCCCACGGCGGCCGCAGCGTGAACGCTCCGGCGTCGACGCTCGCCGCGTTCCCGCAGACCCGGACCCGATAGGCGGACCGGCCGTCGGGCAGCCGCGTGCGGGAGAAGACCTCGATCGGGGTGGAGAGGTCGAAGGGGATGACCTGGTCCAGGGCGAGTACGGCCACAGTATGCATGGCCACACCGTACGTAGGGGTGCCATTCCCGCCAAGGCTATTGAGAAGGAAGAAATACACATCACGGCAGGTCAACGCGTTGGCGAGAATCTGTTGGGTTCTGGCAATCCAGCCTGTGTCCATCGTGCCGGGCGGTGGCTAGCGTCGGTGCGGTGCCGTGCCGTCGCGGTGCCGGCGGCGAGGCCGTCGGCGTCGCCTTGGAGCATGAAGCGCGAAGCCTGAGGCACGAAGCATGAAGCATGAAGCTTGAAGGATGAAGAGGGACTGATTCGCTTGTTCGCGCAGAACGTGTTGTCCGACGGGCTCGATCCGTTGGATGTCGCCGTGCCGTTCGGGGTGCCGGTTATGGTGCCGTTCGGGATGGCAGGGGCGGAGCCGGGCGGTGTCCGGGCCGGCTCAGGAGCGCCGGAGGCGGCCGGCTCGTGACGAAGCTGCTGCTCTCCATTCACGTACTCGCCGCGATCGTGGCGATCGGGCCGGTGACCGTCGCGGCCAGCATGTTCCCCGCCGTCCTCCGCCGGGCGCAGGCCGAGCCGGGGGCCGCGCAGCATGTCACCACCTTGCGGCTCCTGCACCGCATCAGCAGGATCTACGCCGCCGTGGGGATCGTCATCCCGGTCTTCGGAGTGGCGACCGCGAAAAGCCTCGGCGTGCTGGGGGACGCGTGGCTGATCGTCTCGATCGTGCTGACCGCGGTCGCCGCGGGTGTGCTGATGCTGCTGGTCCTGCCCCGCCAGGAAAGCGTCCTCGCCGACTTCGCTACGCCCGAGGGCGACGCGCCGCGTGCGGCCGAGACGGGTGAGTCCGCCTCATTCAAGGCACCCGGGCCGCCTGCTGATGCCGCGGTGCCATCTGCTGATGCCGGGGCGGCGGCCGTAGCCCCCGACCGCCGCCTGAGCGGACGACTGGCCATGTATACGGGCATGTTCAACCTTTTGTGGGCCACGGTGACGGTCCTGATGATCATCCGCCCCGGCTCCACGACAGGAGCATGAGACGTGCGACCCACCTGGCAGCCCCTGCCGATCGCGGCCCGAGCCGAACTCACCTCCCTGATCCTCATGCTGCTCAACCTCGTGACGGTGCACTGGCCGGCGGTGTCTTCCGTGATGGGGCCCTTGCACGGATGCTCCTACCTCTTCGTCATCATCGCCACCGCCCGCCACCCCCAGAGCGCCGGCCGACTGACGGCGCTCGCCCTGATCCCCGGCATCGGCGGCCTCTTGGTCACACGACAACTCGACCGCCCGCGGCCGGTGGCACCGGAGCCCGTCGACAACAACCAGACCTGACTGGGGCTGCGCCGCCTCCCGCCCCTCCCGCTTCCACGGTCGGAACTCTGGCGGTTGCCCGTTGACGAATCGGAATCGCGTTCCGTATAGTAATCGGAACGACGATCCGGTTTCGGGTATCCGAGATCGGTCGGTCGCTCCTGGCTGCCTCGTGGGCCGCCGGTTGGCTGCGGTCAGCCGGAGGTGGGGGCGGTTGACGTTGATGTTGAGGGAAACTGAATGGAAGTGCGCACCATGACCGAATCGATCAACCGCGCCGACGCCGCGAGTGCCCCCGTGCCTGTCCTCTCGGTCAGTCCCGTGGCGCTGTCGGCACCGGACCGAGCGGTGGACTTGGAGATGCGGGTTTCCGCGCCTATGACGGGGGACGGTCTGCCGGTCATTCTCCTGTCGCATGGGCAGGGGCATTCGAACCACCTCTCCTCGCTTAATGGCTACGCGCCCCTCGTCAACTACTGGGCCGCGCACGGCTTTGTCGTGATTCAGCCGACTCACCTGAGTTCGGCGACGCTGAGCCTGGACCCCGCCACCCCCGGGGCTCCTTTGTACTGGCGCTCGCGGGCCGAGGATATGAAGCGCGTGCTCGACCGGCTGGACGAGGTCGAGGCCGCTGTCCCGCAGCTTCGCGGGCGGCTCGACCGGGGGAGGGTCGCCGTGGCGGGGCACTCGATGGGCGGGCACACCGCGAGTCTGCTGCTGGGCGCCCGGCTCACCGATCCGGACGACGGGAGCGAAGTGAACCTGTTCGAGCCCCGGATCAAGGCGGGCATCCTGCTGGCGACGACCGGCAGGGGCGGCGACGCCCTCACCGAGGCCGTGGCCGAGAGCTTCCCGTTCCTCCTGACCACGGACTTCTCCGAGATGACGACGCCCACCCTCGTGGTCGCCGGCGACAAGGACGACTCGGCCCACCTGACGGTCAACGGCCCGGACTGGCACGCCGACCCGTACGTCCTGGCCCCCGCGCCCAAGGCGCTGCTCACCCTCTTCGGCGGGGAGCACGGCCTCGGCGGCGTCTCCGGCTACGACGTCGCCGAGACCACGGACGAGAGCCCCGAGCGTGTGGCCGCGGTCCAGCGGCTCACCAGCGCGTACCTCCGTACCGCGCTCTACCCCGGCGACTCCGCGCGGAAGGCGGCGTGGGACGAACTGGCCGCAGAGGCCCACCCGTTCGGCCGGATAGAAACCAAGTAAGCCGCCGGGCGCCGTCCTCAGTCGCCCGCCTGGTTCCCCGCCCACACCGCCGGGGTCCGGTCCGCCCACGGGCTCGCCTGCTCCAGTTGTCCGGCGAGCCGGAAGAGCAGCCCCTCACGTCCGTAATCGGCGGCGAACTGCATGCCGATCGGAAGCCCCGTTCCGGCGTCGGTCATCACCGGGACGGACGCGGCGGGCGTGCCCGCGAAGTTGAACGCCATGGTGAACGGCGAGCGGTCGTTGAGGCGGTCGATCCAGCCGTGGCCGTCGAGCGCTTCGGCCCCCTCGCCGTACGTTCCGAGGTGCGGGGGAAGTTCCGGCAGGGTCGGGGTGAGCAGGAGGTCGTACGACTCGAAGTGGCGTGCCAGGGCGCGGGCGACCCGGTTGCGCATCGCGAGAGCGGTGACGAATTCGGTGCCGCTGACGCGCTGCCCGTAGCGGTAGCCGGCCAGGGTCTCCGGCTCCAGGGTCGAGGAGTCGATGGGCCGGCCGAACGCGGCGGCCAGCTCGTCGATCGAGGCCGCGAGGTTCACCGTCATCAGCCGGGCGGCGGCAAGGACGAACTCCTCCCAGCCGGCGCCGAGTTCCACCTTGGCCTCCTCGACCCGGTGGCCGAGGGATTCGAGCAGGCGCACGGTACGGCCGAGGGCCTCGGCCACCGGCGCGGCGGTACGGCGCCCGCCCCACGCCTGGGGGAGGACACCGATCCGCAGCACACCCGGGGCGCGGGAGACCTCCTGCGTATAGGGCCGGTACGGCTCCGGGGCGACGTAGGGGTCGCCCGGCTCCGGGCCGCGGATCTGGTCGAGCAGCGCGGCGCTGTCGCGAACGGTGCGGCTGACGCCGTTCTGTACGGCCAGAGCGCTGAATATGTCGTCGGCCCCGGGGCCCATGGAGACCCGGCCACGGGACGGCTTCAGACCGAACAGGCCGTTGTAGGCGGCCGGGATGCGGAGGGAGCCCGCGGCGTCGGTGGCATGGGCGATCGGGACCACTCCGGCGGCGACCGCCGCGCCGGCGCCCCCGCTGGATCCGCCGGCGGTCCGCTCCGGGTCCCACGGGTTGCGCGTCGACCCGTACAGCACGGGTTCCGTCGTGATGCTGTACGCCATCTCCGGCGTCGTGGTCCGCCCGAACGTGACGAGACCGGCGCGGCGCAAGCGCCGCATCAGAAAGGAGTCCTCGCCGGCGACGTGGCCGACGGCCAGGCGGCTGCCCAGTTCCAGCCGCCGCCCGGCCATGGTGACCCCGAGATCCTTGATCAGGAAGGGGACCCCGGCCAGGGGCGCGCTGCCCGGGGTGGGCTCGTCGTCGGTCGGCCAGGTCTCCACGATGGCGTTGAGACGCGGGTCGACCGCCTGTGCGGCCTCGCGTGCGACGTCTTCCAGTTCGGCGGGGGACACCTCGCCGCTCGCCACCAGTTCCGCCAGCCCGACCGCGTCGAAGCGTACGTATTCGGCAACTTTCACTGTCACTCCTCAGGAGAGATGGATACCGCCTAGTCCTGAACGATACCAAGCGGTATCGCTCGGGACGGACTGGTACCGTAGCAGGGATCGAAGGTTCAGCAACCCCAGCCGGTCGACCGGCACACGACCCACCGGACAGACGGAGCAGCCATGGAAACGACCGCGAGAAGGCCGAGCAGAGTGGCGAAACTGCCACCGCGTGAGCGCATCCTCGATGCCGCGGAAGAGCTCTTCCAGAGCGAGGGCATCCGGCGGGTCGGCGTCCAGGCGATCGCCGAAAAGGCCGAGACCACCAAGATGGCGATCTACCGGCACTTCGACACCAAGGACGCACTGGTGGCGGAATGGCTGCGGATCGTCGCCGCCGACTACCAAGCCGCCTTCGACCGGGTCGAGGCCGAATTCCCTGACGAGCCGAGGGAGCAGATCCTGGGCCTCGCCCGGTTCATCGCCGAGGGCCTACCGGCGATCTCGCACCGGGGCTGCCCCTTCATCAACTCCCTCGCCGAGCTTCCCGACCGCTCCCACCCCGCCCGCCAGGTGATCGAGCAGCACAAGGCCCACCAGGCCCGCCGCCTGACCGCCATGTGCACCGCGGCCGGCCTCCCCGACCCGGAGCAGGCCACAGCCGAGATCACCTTCCTACTCGAAGGGGCCCAGGTCAGCACGCAGAACGGCAGCATCGCTCACCCCGGCGACCACCTCATGAACATCGTGCGCGCAACCCTCGACCGCCACCAGCCCACCCCTGCCACTCCTGGAACGCCCTCTGGTCGACCACCTCGCGGCTGAGCTCAGCTGACCGTTTCCGACGAGCCCAGCCACTTCCCGAGGACGGAGAAGTCGTGGGGTGTTATGCCGAGGCGGGGGTCCACGCGGTGCAGGAGGGCAGGCCCGGGGCTGTGGTGCTCGATCCAGGTGCGGTCGTGGTCGGTGATCTCGTCGTCGACCCAGGCGAACGGGCGTCCGGCCGCCCAGCTCAGGAGGGTGCGGGTCTTCCAGTGGAGACCGTCGCGCCCGTCTTCGGCGGTGGGCTCGGGCCAGGCCACCACGGGCAGGTCCGGCAGGCCGAGCCATGGGGCGATGACCGCGTTGGCGTCGGACATCCAGGTGGTGGCCCACACCAGCTCGCACGGCAACGCCATCAGCCGTGGGCCGTGCGCCGGGTCGACCCTGGTGATCAGCGGATGCGCCTCGGCTTCGCGTGGTACGCGGTGCGCCGCCTCGTAGGTCGGGTAGCCGTTCGGAAACAGTTGCCGTGTCGCCCCGAAGGGGATGAGAGGGCCGTCGATGTCGAGAAAGAGCAGGGGGAGGGGAGAGTCGGGCACGACAGAACGTTAGCCGCCGTCAGGCGCACACCGAGCGCCGAGCACCGGCCGGCGAGCGCCGAAGGCCGAGCGGTGAAGGCCCAGCGGTGAAGGCGCGGTCGGCCTGCTCGCGGCCTACGGGCGTCGCGTCGGGACCGGCTGGAGTGCGGGCCAGCGGGTGAGGAGGTGGCGGCGCATGGTGGCGGTGAGAGCGCTGGTGCGGGAGAGGGCGGGGTGGGCGGTGGTGAGACGGCTGACGACGGCGAGACGGTGGGCCAGGCGTTGGCGGGCCGTGGCGGTGCCCCACGCCCAGTCCTGGTGGGGGAGCCGGGCGAGATGGTCGGTACCGTCGCGGTGGGCGCGTTCGACGAGGGCGTCGCCGCGGAGCAGCCAGCCGGCGCACGCGTCGGCGAGGTCGCCTTCGGGCTCGGAGCCAGTGGCCGCGCGCCAGGCCGTACGGTACGCGTGCTCCGCGCGGCGCAGCAGCGGCGCGGGGGCCGAAGTAACGCACCAGCAGGTCGGGAAGCCGACATGGAGATAGGCCAGTTCCATCAGACCGTTACCCAGAGAGGCCTGCTCGAAGTCGATGAATTTGATGCCCGCGGCGGTGTGCAGGTCGTTTCCGGGACACGGGTCCCCGTGCAGCAGAGCGGTGTGGCCGGGTGCCTGGCCGAGGCGGGACACGAGGTCGTGGAGTTCCCCCGAAGCCCCAGGCGGTACGGGGGCCTTCAAGGTTTCGGCCAGGGCCAGAAAGGCATCGGCGTCGGCCTGGCTCGGGCCCTGCCAGCGGGGGAGCGCCCCCGCGTCCTCGGGCCGGGCCGTGGCGTGCAGCCGTGCCAGCGCGGTCGCGTAACCGACGATCCAGTCCTCGGGCGGTCGCTGGTGCGCCAGGTCTTCCAGTACGAGCATCCGCTCGCCGGCGTCCGTGGCCAGCAGGGCGGGCGCCACGGGGGCCTCGGCGCGGGAAGCGAGGCGCAGAGCGGCGACCTCACGCGCGTACCGCTCATCCGCGCCCGGCCCCTCGACGAGCTGCTTCACCACTACCGATCCCCTGGAAGCCCCCGGCGTCCCCAGCGTCCGGGAGGCCCCCGAAGCCCTCGACGTACCTGACGCTCCCGACATCTCGCGCGCCTCCGACTCGCCCGGCGGTCGCGACAGTTCGACGCGCCACACCCGCGAGCGAGGGCTGCTCTCCAGCCGTCGGGAACGCTTCGGCACCCCCAACCCGGCCTCCAACTCGGCCCGCAACACGTCCCCGAACACCAGCCGCGCTCTCATGACGGATCATCCTTCCACGCCCCACCCCCGCCGCGAACAGGGCGACCAAGGACGGGAATTGGCGGGGCGAGGCGGCCGTACCGGCGGCGGATTCTCCGCTTCCCCGCGCACATGACGTCGCGCCAGCCGCAGAAGACCAGCGGACGACCAGGCGTTGAACAGCCCATGCACTCCCTGTGGTCCCTACAACCGCAGCCGTCACCACGGGTGTCGAAGCAAGTGCCGGAACCCACCGGCACCCGACGACACCAGCGGAGTTCCCGTGAATACGCGCATACCGCTCGCCCGGCTGACGACCGCCGCCGCCCTCGCCCTGGCCACCACGGCCATCGGCGTGCCGGCTACCCACGCGGCCGGCACACCCGAGCCGCCGGACCCCTTCAAGGTCACCCTGACCAGCAGCGCCGCGGCCACCGACTTCACGCACCGCACCGTCGACCTCACCGGGACGGTGACCCGCGCCGACGGCACCCCCGCCGCGGGCGTACCGGTCCAGCTCAGCCAGAACGTCACGTTCGAGACCTGGAACCCGTGGGGCGACCCCATCGACCCGACCGAACGGGAAAGCCGCGGCCTGGGCACCCTCCGCACCGACGCCGAGGGACGGTTCGCGCTCTCGGGCGTGCCGGCGGACCGCTGGGAGAAGGAGGACAGCAAGTTCCCGTCCCCCAGCCATGAGGTGGAATTCCGGGCGGCGTACGACCCCGGCGACCCTGACGACGGCCACTTCTTCTTCGCCGACACCTCCGTGACCGTTCAGCCCGTCGCCAGCACCCTCAGCTACAAGGTCGACAAGACCAAGGTGCACCCCGGCGACACCCTCACCGTCACCGGAAAGGTCGCCTGGCCCGCCGGGCACGGGCCGGTCAAGGGCACCCGCGTGCTGCTGCGCACGTACTACGAGACCGAGTTCAACGCGCAGACCACCGCTGACGCGAACGGCAACTTCACCGTCCGCGCCAAGATCCGCAAAGATGACCACGACTTCGTGCTCTTCTCCGCGCCCAAGGACTACTACATCGCGGGAGCGACGAAGGAACTCCCGGTCAAGAACGTCCCCCGCTGACGCGGCCATCGCCGCCTCCCGACCGGAACGCCCAGCCGAAATGCCTGGCCGAAATGCCCAGCCGAAACGCCCGGCCGCAATGCCTGGCCGAAACGCCCCCTATGGGGCGGCCCCGGTAGCCCATCACTGGCACCGCGGACGCGGAGTCAGCCTCACCGCTCCAGTTCGGCGGCCTTGGCCGCGCGCCGGGCGTAGACCTCCTCGCGGCGGTTCTCCATCTGCCGCAACGCGTCTTTGCGGTCACGCTTGGAGAGCCGGTCGAGATACGTGTGGCCGAGGAGATGGTCGCACTCGTGCTGAAGGCACCGGGCGAAGTAACCCGTGCCCTCGATGACGACCGGTTCGCCGTCCTTGTCGAAGCCCCGCACCACCGCCCGGTCGGTGCGGGGCACCGGCATGGTGGCGCCCGGCACGGACAGGCACCCCTCATGGTCGTCGATGAGCCGCCGACTGCCGGGGTCCGGCAGTTCCAGCACCGGGTTGAGGACGTGGCCGACATGCCGGACCCCGTCGTCGTCCGGGCAGTCGTAGACGAAAAGTCGCAGGTCGACGCCGACCTGATTGGCGGCGAGGCCCGCGCCGTCGGCCACGTACATCGTCCGGAACATGTCATCGATCAGCGTCGACAGCTCGGCGGAACCGAACTCGGTCACATCCCGGCACCGACGGTTCAGGACCTCTTCGCCGACCTCCGTGACACGGCGCGCCGAACCGCGCACCGCCTCCGCCGCCAGCGCCGGATACGAGTCGACGGGCACTCCCTGCACGCGGACCCGCCGGTCGACGGAGTGGGATCGGTCGTGATGAACGGACATGGTGGGGGTTTCTCTCCTTTTCGTACGCCGCGACAGGCGGTACGCGCATCACGGCACAGCGGCGCAGCGGTACGCGCATCACGGCACAGCGGTACGTACGCAGGCGACGGCAGTAGCCGCGCAGGCCACCGCAGCGGTAACGCACGCCACCACGCACCACGCACCACGCACCATCACCGTCGTCCGACACGCCAGAGTTGATCGACAAGTTGCCAGGTGCTTTGCAAAGTAGCAGACTTTGCAAAGTGACCGAAGACGACCTCACCTATCAGCCCGGCCGGACCCGCGACAGCGACGGACTGCGCGAGCACGAGGTGCGTACCGCCCTGCTGGCCCTGCTGGCGGAGGTCGGGACCGTCACCGCGACCGAGGCGGCGACCCGGCTCGGCTACAGCTCCGGGCTCTGCTCGTTCCACTTCCGTCAGCTCGCCCGCCACGGCCACGTCGAAGAGGCTCCGCACAGCGGAGGACGGGCCCGCCCCTGGCGGCTGCGGCGCCCCGGCCGTGATCACGACCGCGACGCCGATGTCGCCGCGTCCGCCGATGACGCGACACCCATCGACGACGCAACGCCTGCCGAGGGGTTCAGCGACCTGGCCCGAGGGCTGGAGGACGAGAGCTGGCGCCGATGGCTCGGCCAACGCGAGCAGGCGCCGGCCGAATGGCGCCGCGACGAAGCCTTCAGCGCCGTCGCCTATCTGACGCCCGACGAGATGAGCCGGGTGGCCGGCGTGCTCCGCCGCGCGCTCGCCCCCTATCAGGACCGCGAACAGCGCCCGTTGGCCCGTCCCGAAGGCGCCCGACCCGTGGCCCTCATCTCCCGGCTGTTCCCTCTCCTGCCCGAGGCGGGGGAGGGGGAGGGGGAGGGGGAGTCCTCCGACGCGGCGGACGACGGCTGAGGTGTGGATGGGCGTACGGCCATCGGTCATGGGATCGTTCCGGGCCAAACTCATCACATAAATCCGCCAGTTCCGGATAGTTGTGCCCATTGGGGGTTGTGAGGCGGCTGGAGTTCATGGCACTCATGTGATCGGGAGGCTCCGAGGGCTGCCGTCGACGGCAGTGGCTCGGCGGTCTCCCGCCGTTGTGCACCGCCGGACGCACCACCGTCCAGGCAACGGCACCTGCCCGAGCAAGACCCCGGTACCACCCGGATGAACTCGGATGAGGAGAAGCCATGCGCGCATCCATACGCTGGAGATCCACGGTCTGCGGCGTGATCGCCGTCACCGGCATAGCCCTCGGCACCGGAACGGCACACGCCGACGTCCCCATCGGCAAGGCCATGACCGGCAAGATGACCTACTACAACGACAAGGGCTACGGCGCCTGCGGCACGTACATCGACCCCACCGCTCAGGATTTGGTCGCGGTCTCCGCGTCCTGGTGGACCTCGGCCAACCCCAACAACGACCCGCTCTGTTCCGGCATAAAGGTGCAGGTCACCTACAAGGGCAAGACGATCACGGTGCCGGTCAGGGACAAGTGCCCCTCCTGCGCCTCGACCCACATCGACCTCGGCCAGGCGGCCTTCCGCAAGCTGGTCCCGGCGGGCACCGACATGGTCCCGCAGGTCAATTGGAAATTCGTGCGCTGAAACGGCGGCCCCGGCCGACCGTACTGAACTGACATAACGGCCACCTTGACTTGACGGCCACCCTGAATTGACAGCCCCATCGGTCCTGTCGACGGCATCGACCTGAACCACGTCGACCCGATCCACGTCGATCCGATCCACGTCGATCCGATCCACGTCGATCCGATCCACGTCGATCCGATCCACGTCGACCCGATCCACGTCGACCCGATCCACGAGAGACCAGTACTCCTGACGCAAGGCGCGACGCGGGCCCGATGGACGGCGGCACATATGCCGCACGGCCATCGGGCCCGCTGCTGCACGGGCCTACTGCTGCATGGGCCCGCTGCTGCACGGGCCTGCTGCGGCACCGGCCCGAACCGGGCGAGGACAGCGAGCCGACAGACCGACAACCGCCACCTTCCCCTGACGAGGAAGCAAGCAGCGCAAGCGACTTGCAAGGCTTGCGCTAGTGTTGCGTGTATGACGCGACGACTTGCGCTGGTGGCGAAGAAGGTGGGCGTCTCCGAGGCGACCGTCAGCCGGGTGCTGAACGGCAAGCCCGGAGTCTCGCAGGCCACCCGGCAGGCCGTGCTCACGGCGCTGGACGTGCTCGGTTACGAGCGGCCGACCCAACTGCGCGGGGAGCGCGGCAAGCTCATCGGGCTGGTGCTGCCCGAACTGTCGAACCCGATCTTCCCCGCCTTCGCCGAGGTCGTCGGCGGCGCGCTCGCCCAGCGCGGGCTCACGCCGGTGCTCTGCACCCAGACGCCGGGCGGCATCCAGGAGACGGACTACGTGGAGCTGCTGCTCCAGCAGCAGGTCTCCGGCGTGGTCTTCGCCGGCGGGCTGTACGCGCAGGCGGACGCGGCGCACGACCACTACCGGCTGCTGCACGCCAGGAACCTGCCGGTCGTCCTGGTCAACGCCCCGATCCCGGGGCTCGACTTCCCCTGCGTCTCCACCGACGACGCGGTCGCCGTCCAGCAGGCGTGGCGCCACCTCGCCTCGCTCGGCCACGAGCGGATCGGCCTGGCGCTCGGCCCGGCCGACCACGTGCCCTCGCGCCGCAAACTGGCCGCCGCGGAGGCGGTGGCGCGGGCGGCGGGCGCCGAGTTGCCGGGTGAGCGCGTGGTGCGCGGCATGTACTCGATGGAGGGCGGTCACACGGCGGCCGCCCGGCTGCTGGACGCCGGGGTGACCGGCATCGTCTGCGCCAGCGACATCATCGCGCTGGGCGCGGTGCGGGCCGCGCGCCGACGCGGGTTGCGGGTCCCGGAGGACGTATCCGTGGTGGGGTACGACGACTCGCCGCTGATGACCGTGACGGAGCCGCCCCTGTCGACCGTACGGCAGCCGATCGACGCGATGGGCCGTACCGCGGTGCAACTGCTGACGGCGCAGATCGACGGCAGGGAAGTGGTCCGCGACGAGATCATGTTCGAGCCGGAGCTGGTCGTACGGGGCTCGACGGGCCCGGCGCCGGCGAGCTGAGGGCCCGATCCCGAGGTCTTGGAGCCCAGCCCGTCGCTCTGAGGTCTCGACCTTCACACGGCGCGAGGCCGCCCCCGCCGCGTATCGAAACCAGCCCTACCACCTGTCAATATTTTGCAAGTTACGCGCGACATCTTGCCCTCCTCTGACCCCAGTGCTTGAGTGTGCGCCACCGCTCACCGCACCGCTCACGCTCAGAGGGGTCCACCGATGTCGTCCACATCGTCCACGTCGTCGTCCACGAGAAGCCGCCGTTCCCTCATACGCGCCTCCGCGGCCGTCCTCTCCCTGGCCGCGCTCGCCGGGCTCTCCGCCTGCGGCACCAGCAGCGACGGCGGCGATGGCGGCGACGGCGCGCCGGGCGGCAAGGTGAAGCTCTCCGTCAACGGGCAGCCGCCCACGACGCAGGCGTTCGAGCGCAAGCTCTTCGACAAGCATGTCCGCGAGTTCGAGCAGGCCAACCCCGATATCGACATCGTCCCCCACGAGGGCTTCATGGACCCGAAGACCTTCAACGCCAAGCTGGCGGGCGGCAAGCTGGAGGATGTCTTCTACGTCTACTTCACCGACACCCGCGGCCTGATCGCGAAGAAGCAGGCGGCCGACATCACCGACTACGTCAAGGACATGCCGCACCGCGGCGACGTCCAGGACGAGTTGATGAAGGTGTTCCAGGACGACAAGGCCCGCCAGTACGGCCTGCCGACCGCCAACTACTCCATGGGCCTGCTCTACAACCGCGCGCTGTTCAAGAAGGCCGGACTCGACCCGGACAAGCCGCCGCGGACCTGGGCGGAGGTGCGTGCCGCGGCGCGGCGGATCGCCGGGCTCGGCGACAACACCACGGGATACGCGGACTTCTCCAAGAACAATCAGGGCGGCTGGCACTTCACCGCCGAGCTGTACTCGCGCGGCGGCCGGATGGCCACCGAACAGGACGGGAAGTGGAAGGCCGCGTTCAACTCGGCGGCGGGCAGGGCCACCCTCCAGGACCTGCACGACATGCGCTGGAAGGACGGCTCCATGGGCAGCAAGCAGTTGCTCCAGGCCGAGGACGTCCAGCGGATGATGGGCAGCGGAAAGCTCGGGATGTACGTCTCCGCCGCCGACAACATCGCCGTCATCGCCAAGCAGTTCGGCGGCGAGTACCAGGACTACGGCCTCGCGCCCGTACCCGACGCCAAGGCCACGCTGATCGGCGGCGAGGGGTACATGGTCAACCCCAAGGCCTCGCCGAAGAAGATCAAGGCCGCGGTGAAGTGGCTGCAGTGGAAGTACCTGAACCCCGATCTCGTCGAGCGGAACATCCAGGACAACCTCGACGCCAAGCTCCCCATCGGACTGCCCATGCCGCCCACGCCCGACATCTGGAAGGGCTCCGTCCGCGACCGGGTGGAGAAGGCCAAGCGCGCCCACGCCAACGTCCCCGTCGGCAACTACCAGTCCTTCATGGACGCGGCGCCCCGCGTCCCCGGCCTCATCGAGCCCCCGGAGGCGCAGCAGGTCTACGCGGCGCTCGACAACGCGATGCAGGCCGTCCTCACCGAGAAGGACGCCGACATCGACGCGCTGCTCGCCGCCGCCCAGAAAAAGGTCGACCAGATCTACAGCGCCCTGTGATGGCCGCCGCCCCCGCGCTGGAGACCTCCGTGGCCCCGCCCCAGCCGCCGGCCTCGCCCGCCGCCGTGTGTCGGGAGCGCCGCGCCGCCCGCCGACGCCGCGCGGTGCGCGAGCACCTGACCGCGTACGGGTTCCTGTGCGCCGCCGTGGTCGTCTTCGCGCTGTTCTCGTGGTGGCCGATCATCCGCAACGTGCTGCTGAGCTTTCAGAACGTCAACTTCGCCACCGCCAACACCTGGGCGGGCACGGCCAACTTCGCGAAGCTCTTCCGCGACCCGCTGCTGGTCACGGCGTGGCGCAACACCGCCCTGTTCACCGCCTACGCGCTGGTCCTGGGCTTTCTCGTGCCGTTCCTCACCGCGGTGCTGCTGAACGAGTTCCGGCACGCCCGCGCGTACTTCCGCGTCCTCGTCTACCTCCCCGTGATGCTGCCGCCCGTCGTCGTGGCGCTGATGTGGAAGTGGTTCTACGATCCGGGGCCCGGGCTGCTCAACGAGGTGCTGCGCACCCTCCACCTGCCGACGTCCGGCTGGCTGGACTCCTCCTCCACCTCACTGGTCTCCCTGGTGATCGTCTCCACCTGGGCCAACATGGGCACCGCCACCCTGATCTACCTGGCGGCCCTCCAGACCATCCCCGGCGAGCTGTACGAGGCGGCGGAGCTGGACGGCGCCAACCTCTGGCAGCGGCTGCGCCACGTCACGATCCCGCAGACCCGGTTCGTGCTGCTGGTCCTCCTGCTGCTCCAGATCGTCGCGACGATGCAGGTGTTCACGGAGCCGTACGTGATGACCGGCGGCGGGCCCGACGACTCCACGGTCACCGTGATGTTCCTCGTCTACCGCTACGCCTTCGTCTACAACGACTTCGGCACCGCGAGCGCCCTGAGCCTGCTGCTGCTCGTCGTGCTCGCCGCCTTCTCCGCCCTCTACCTGCGCGCCACCCGCGGCGCCAAGGAGGACTGATGGCCGCCTCCACCCGTACGCTCGTCCGCCCCGGCGTGCTGCGCACCCGCAAGGGGAAGCTCGTCTACTGGACGGCGCTGGCCGTGGCGGTGGCCCTGTTCGCCGTCGCCTTCCTCGTACCGCTCTACTGGGCCGCGACGGGCGCGATGAAGTCGTCGGCGGAGCTGGCGCGGAATCCGCCCACGTACGTCCCCGAGCACTGGCACCCGGAGAACTACGCCCACGCCTGGCGCGAGATGGACCTCACCCGCTACTTCCTCAACACGGTGCTGCTGGCGGGCGGCGCCTGGCTGATCCAGCTCGCGGTGCAGGTCCCCGCCGCGTACGCGCTGTCCAAGCTGCGGCCCCGGTTCGGGAACATCGTCCTGGGCCTGATGCTGGTCACGCTGATGATGCCGGCCACGGCGCTGCTGGTGCCCGCCTACCTCACGGTCGTCGACGTGCCGCTGGTCAACCGGAACCTGATCAACAGCCCCAGCGCGGTCTGGCTGCCCGCCGCCGCCAACGCCTTCAACATCTACCTCCTCAAGAACTTCTTCGACCGCGTCCCCGACGAACTGCTGGACGCCGCCCGCATCGACGGCGCGGGCCCGATCGGCACGATGTGGCGGATCGTGCTGCCGCTGTCCCGGCCGATCCTCGCCGTGGTGTCGATCCTCTCCGTCGTCGCCGCGTGGAAGGACTTCCTCTGGCCGCTGCTCGTCCTGCCCGACCCGGCGCGGCAACCGCTGAGCGTCTTCCTCCAGCGCGTCTCCCAGGACACCCCGCTCAACAGCCTGGTGGCGGGCCTGGTGATGGCCTCGCTGCCGCTGATCGCGCTGTTCCTGGTCTTCCAGCGGCAGATCATCGCCGGCCTCGGCGCGGGCGGCCTCAAGGGCTGAGCCCGCTGCCCCCGCCTGCCCCGGCCGCTCCGTTCGCCCGTACGTCCATCAGCACGAGCCCGGCCCCGTACGCCCCCACGCATCGCGCATGAAACCGTACACACCCGTACGAAAGGACCCCTCCTTTGCCCCGCACGGACTGGTGGCGCACCGCTGCCATCTACCAGGTGTACGTACGCTCCTTCGCCGACGGCAACGGCGACGGGACCGGCGATCTGGCCGGGGCCCGCGCCCGGCTGCCGTACCTGGCGGAGCTGGGCGTGGACGCGCTGTGGTTCACCCCCTGGTATCTCTCGCCGCTCGCCGACGGCGGCTACGACGTCGCCGACTACCGCACCGTCGACCCGGCCTTCGGCACCCTCGCCGAGGCGGAGCGGCTGCTGGCCGAGGCGCGCGAGCTGGGGATGCGCACCATCGTCGACATCGTGCCCAACCACGTCTCGGACCAGCACCCGTGGTTCAAGGCGGCGCTCGCCGCCGGCCCCGGCTCGCCGGAGCAGGACCTGTTTCACTTCCGGCCGCCCTCCGACGAGCCGCCCAACGACTGGGTGGGCGAGTTCGGCGGCGTCCCCTGGTCGCGCACCGAGAGCGGCCAGTGGTACCTGCACCTCTTCAGCCCCGAACAGCCCGACCTCAACTGGGGCCACCCGGCGGTGCGTCAGGAGCACGAGGACGTGCTGCGGTTCTGGTTCGAGCGAGGCGCCGCGGGCGTACGGATCGATTCCGCGGCGCTCCTCGCCAAGGCAGACGGGCTCCCCGACATGCCCGGCGACGGAGCCTCCGGCGGGCACCCCTTCCACGACCGGCCCGAGCTGCACGGCATCTACCGCTCCTGGCGGCGGCTGGCCGAGGAGTACGGCGCCGTGCTCATCGGCGAGATCTGGCTGCCCGACGCCGAACGCTTCGCCCGCTACCTGCGCCCCGACGAGCTGCACACCGCCTTCAACTTCGACTTCCTGGCCCGCCCCTGGGACGCGGCCGAACTGCGCGCCTCCATCGACCTGACGCTCGCCGCCCACGCCCCGGTCGGCGCCCCCGCGACCTGGGTGCTGGCCAACCACGACGTGACCCGTACGGTCACCCGCTACGGACGGGCCGACGACACCGGCTTCGCCTTCGAGCGCAAGCGCTTCGGGGTGGCGAGCGACCTCGCCCTGGGCACCCGCCGGGCGCGCGCGGCGGCGCTGCTCACCCTGGCCCTGCCCGGCTCCGTCTACCTCTACCAGGGCGAGGAACTGGGCCTGCCGGAGGCGGAGATCCCGCCCGAGCTGGTGCAGGACCCGATGTACGCCCGCTCCGGCGGCGTGGACCCGGGTCGCGACGGCTGCCGGGTGCCGCTGCCCTGGCGCTCCGGCGGCGACGGCCCGAGCTGGCTGCCGCGCCCGGCCGGCTGGGAGCGGTACGCGGCCGACCGGCAGGCCGCCGACCCGCACTCGATGCTCGCCCTCTACCGCACCGCGCTGCGCACGCGCCGCTCCTTCCGCGACGCGGGCCCGCTGCGCTGGCTGCGTACGGACGCCGAGCACGCGCTGTCGTTCGCGCGGGCCCTGCCGGACGGCGGCGGCAGCGTGCTGTGCGTCGTCAACCTCGGCGCGGCGGACGTGGCGCTTCCGCCGCACCGCGAACTTCTGCTGGCCAGCGGCCCCTTGACAGCACGGGGCGCGCTGCCGCAGGACACGGCGGTCTGGCTGCGGGGCTGAGCGCCCCGGGCCGGGCCGCCGCCCACCCTCCCATCGAAGGGAATGTCATGGGCACAACAGAAAAACGCACCACAGAAAAACCCACCACAGAGAACACCGCTCATCGCACCGCACACCGCTCCAGAGCCTGGCGACCCGTGCTGGCCGCCCTGCTCGGCACCGGACTCCTGCTGGCCGCCGGCCCCACGGCCGTCGCGGGCACCGCACCGGACCCCGGCCCGGCCGGCGGCTCCCCCCTCCCCGTCCGGCTCAGCGCCGACGAGGACGCCGACCGCGCGCTCGACGGCGACCCCGGCTCGTACGCGCGGGGCACCGCCTCCCGCTGGGTACGGGCCGACCTCGGGTCGACCCGCCGCCTGGACCGGGTCGAACTCCGCCTGCCCGGCGCGGCCCAGCGCGTCCAGCTCCAGGGCTCCGTCAACGGCCGCGACTTCGTGGACCTCTCCGACGCCCGCCCCCGCGCCGGCCACGTCACGCTGCGCCTCGGCGGCACCCCGCTGCGCTACGTCCGCGTCGCCGGAGCGCAGCGCGTCGGCGAAGTCGCCGTGTACCCCGCGGCGTCGGGCGACACCACACCCCCGAAGGCGCCGGGCGGCATCCGGCTGAACGGCGCCACTCTGAGCTGGGCACGCGTCGCCGACGCGGCCGGATACGACGTCTACGCCGACGGCCGGCTGCGCACCAGGCTCCCCGCGACGGCGACGAGCTGGCAGGACACCACGGCGCCCGGCGGCAGCGAGCACACCACCGCGTACCGCGTACGGGCCCGCGACGCCGCCGGCAACGAGTCGCCCGACAGCCGCACGGCCAACCGCACCGTCGCGGCCGGCAAGGGCTCCACGCGCCCCGCGTTCACCCCGTCGGCCGGCAAGCCCGCCCCCGCCCCGGCCCAGCGGCAGGGCAAGGCGGCGACCGGCGCCACCATGCCGTACCGGACCGTCGAGGCGGAATCCGCCGCGACCGGCGGCGGCGCCCAGGTCGTCGGGCCCAACCGGAAGATCGGCGATCTGGCGGGCGAGGCGTCGGGCCGCAAGGCCGTGACCCTCAAGGAGACCGGCCAGTACGTCGAGTTCACCACCCCCGTGGAGACCAACACCCTCGTCACCCGGTTCTCCATCCCGGACGCCCCGGGCGGCGGCGGCATCAACGCGACGCTGAACGTCTACGTGGACGGCGCGAAGACGAAACCGCTCGACCTCACGTCCAAGTACGCCTGGCTTTACGGGCCCGAGGCGGGGCCGGTGAACGACCCGGGCGCGGGGCCCGCCCGGCACATCTACGACGAGGCGCGCCTCGACCTCGGCCGCACCGTACCGGCGGGCAGCAGGATCCGGCTCCAGAAGGACGCCGGCAACTCCTCCTCGTACGCCATCGACTTCGTCGACTTCGAGAAGGTCACCGCCCTCCCCAACCCGGACCCGGCGGCGTATGTGCAACCGGCCGGATTCGGCCACCAGGACGTGCAGAACGCGCTGGACAAGGCCCGGATGGACACCACCGGGAAGCTCAAGGGCGTCTATCTGCCGCCGGGCGACTACGAGACCTCCAGCAAGTTCCAGGTCTACCTGAAGCCCGTGAAGGTCATCGGCGCCGGACCGTGGTTCACCCGCTTCCACGCCCCCGCCGGGCAGCAGAACACCGACATCGGCTTCCGCGCGGCGGACGGCGCGGGCGGCTCGACGTTCTCCGGCTTCGCGTACTTCGGGAACTACACCTCGCGCATCGACGGGCCCGGCAAGGTCTTCGACTTCCAGAACATCTCGGGCATCACCCTCGACAACATCTGGGCCGAGCACCTGGTCTGCCTCTACTGGGGCGCCAACACCGACCGGATGACGATCAAGAACAACCGCATCCGCGACACCTTCGCCGACGGTCTGAACATGACCAACGGCTCCTCCGACAACCTCGTGACCAACAACGAGGCGCGGTCCACCGGCGACGACTCGTTCGCGCTGTTCTCCGCCCTCGACGCGGGCGGCGGCGAGCAGACGAACAACGTCTACGAGAACCTCACCTCCAAGCTCACCTGGCGCGCCGCGGGCCTGGCCGTCTACGGCGGTCAGCTCAACACCTTCCGCAACATCCGGGTCACCGACACCCTGGTGTACGCGGGGGTCACCATCTCGTCGCTGGACTTCGGGTTCCCGATGAACGGCTTCGGCCCCGGCCGCACCACGTTCGAGAACCTCGCCCTCGACCGCACGGGCGGCCACTTCTGGAACGGGCAGACCTTCCCCGGCATCTGGCTCTTCTCGGCCTCGAAGCCGTTCCGGGCGATCCGGGTGAACGGCGCCGTGATCACCGACCCGACGTACCACGGGATCATGTTCCAGACGAACTACGTCGGAGGGCGGCCGCAGAACCCGGTCGAGGACACGGAGCTGTCGGACGTGACCGTCTCCGGGGCGAAGAAGAGCGGCGACGAGTACGACGCGAGGTCCGGCTTCGGGATCTGGGCCAACGAGATGCCGGAGCCGGGCCAGGGCCCGGCCGTGGGCGCGGCCACGTTCCGGCGGCTGACGCTGCGGGACAACGCGGAGAACATCCGTAACACCACCTCCACATTCAAGATCAATGTGATGTGAGGGGCGGGCTCCGGGTTCGACGGCCGGGCCTTGGGCCCGGATGGTCGGGCCCGGGGCACGGGGGTTCAGCGGCCGGGCCGCGTGCTCGGCCAGCCGGGCCCGGGACCCGGTGGCCGGGTCGCCGCGGAAGGGGCGGCGGCCCGGCCGTGGGCCGGGGTGAGGCCGTTGATTCCGGCATGTGGACGCAGGGGAAACGTTCCTGCGGGTGGGCGCCGCGCACCGTGTCGGCGTTGCCCTGGCGCGGACGCCACGGAGCACGTATACGGAGAGGATGGACGATCCCTTCCGCTTCAGCGAACCACTCCTCATCTGCGATCAACTCCTGTCCAACTCCGTCGGGTTGCCGGGCGGGCGCGGCGACCTCACAGCCGACACGGACGAGCGCGCCCCCGCCCGGCCGAAGGCGGAGCCGCCCGCATCGAAGGAATGACCCGGTACGGGGCGGGGCGACGCCGGGCGCTGCCTCGGATCGGCTGACATCGCGCTCCCGAGCGCTCGGCTCGCGGAAGCGTCGCGAACCGCACGGTTCACGGGGCGGGGGAGGGACGTACGAGCGCGAGCGCGCGCCGGCGCACGGCGGTCGCTTGGCGCTGGCGCGGGAAACGGCGCAGCTCCTCGTGGAGGCGGCCGAGGGCCCGGTCGGCCTGCTCCGAGTGCAGGTGGGGATACTCGTCGAGGAACGCGTGCCAGTGGGAACAGGACGCCTCCACGAGCCCCATGGACAGCAGCGTCTCGGCGAGCCGGGCCTGGGTGAGGACATGCGCCCTGCGCTGGCCGGGCGCCCGGTGCCGAGCGGAGGCCGCGAGGGCGGACACCGCCTGGGACGGCTCGTCCAGCGCGCGCAGCACCTGGGCCCGTTGATAGTCGAGGCCCGCCCGCGGATAGGCGGTGAAGGGGCCGGGAGGACTGGACGCCTGCTCATGATGGCGTTCCGCCGCCGCCAGATCGGCGAGAGCGCGGCGCGGCTGGCGCTGGCGGGCGTAGACATGGGCGCGCTGGGACAGCAGGAACGACCGGGTGGCCGGCCCGGCGTCGATCCCGGCGGCGTCCACCGCTGTGTCGGCGAGGCTCTGGGCGTGGAGCGGGTGCCCCAGATTCAGGGCCTGCGCGCTCATGGCGCGCAGCGTGACCGCGTACAGCCGCCGGTTCCCGGCCTCCTGGGCGAGCCGCAGCGCGGTGTGGAAGTACCGCTGCGCCAGGCTGTGGTGGCCGGAATCGTCGGTCATGACGGCGAGCAGATGAGCGAGCTGCACGGTACCGGACAGCAGCTCGCGGTGGACGGGGCAGGGGGCCGGGGCGACGAGCAGCCGGCCGGCGCCCTCGGCGAGGTAGGCGGTCAGCGCGGCCCGGACGTGGGCGCCGCCGTGCCGCTCGGCGAGTAGAGCGAAGGTCTCCGTCATCGACTGCAACGCCAGGGCGTCGGCGGAGGTGGCCCGGGCTTCCGGCCCGCGCGGCCGGTCCGGCGGACGCGGCCGCCAGCCGGGCAGGGCCAGGGCGCTCGGGGCGTAGACGGTGGTGCGGGTCAGTACCGCCCGCCGCGCCGGGTCGACGTCCGCGCGGCACAGGGCCGTCAGATGGCGCAGGGCGTCCGCCGCCGCGGGACGGTCGGGCGGCCGGGGCGGCGGCGCCTGCCCGGGCCGGAGCAGCCCGGTGTCCTCGGCGGTGACGACCCGTCGGACGCGGTGGCCGAAGGCCGAGGCGACGAGCTCGGGCACCGGCGGCCGGGGCCGGGAGCCGCTGAGCCAGTGGGCCACCGACGTACGGTCGTAGCGCAAGGTCAGGCCCTGCGCCGCGGCCAGGGAGTTGACGGCCCGGGCCAGCTCGCCGGCGGTCCAGTCGGCCTCGACGAGCAGGGCGGACAGCAGCGTGTTGGGGGCGTGGCGGGCCATGCGCGGTCTCCGTTCTTCCTCACGCCCTCGCCGCACGAGGGCCACGCGCGCACAGGCGGTTCGCCGCCCGCGCGGAGCGGTCGACGGCGGTCCGTCCGGGGGCGTGGCGGGGGTGCTTTCCTTTCCCCTTGCCCGCTGCCACCGGCCTCATCCGCCGCACTGCCGCCCCCGCGGCCGCCCGCCCGGGGGAGTGAATCGGGGACTCTGCCGGTGAACCGTACGGAGCCGGGCGGGCGCGGTACGGGGGTGGTGCGCGCCCCCGCGCTCCCACGTACTGTCGTGACAACTGGCCATACCCGAGTAGGGAGTTGCTGTGGAAGCGAACCATTTCACGGGCAAGGTCGTCATCGTCACCGGCGGCGGATCCGGTATCGGGGCCGCCGCCGTGCACCGCTTCGCGCGCGAGGGCGCGACGGTGATCGCCGTCGGGCGGACCGAGGAGAAGCTCAAGGCGACCGCCGCCGCCGCGCCCGCCGGCTCGACGGTCGCGACGCGCGCCGTGGACGTCGCCGACGAGTCCGCGACGACCGCGCTGATCGCCGAGGTGGCCGAGACGTACGGCCGGCTGGACGTGCTGGTCAACAACGCGGCCACCGCCACGGCCGGCACCGTGGAGGAGACCGACACCGCCACGTGGCGCAGAATCCTGGCCGTCGACGTCGACGCCGTCTTCTTCGCCTCGCGCGCCGCGCTGCCCCACCTCCGCCGCGTCGGCGGCAACATCGTCAACGTCGGTTCCGTGTCCGGCCTGGGCGCCGACTGGCGCCTGGCCGCGTACAACACCGCCAAGGGCGCGCTGGTCAACCTGACCAACGCCATGGCGCTCGACCACGGCCACGAGGGCGTACGCGTCAACGCCGTGCACCCCGGCCTCACCTACACCCCGATGGCGACGCCGCTCACCGACAACGCGGAGCTGCTCGCCGCGTACCGCGAGCGGGTCCCCATGCGGCGCGCCGCCGAAGCGGCGGAAGTCGCCGACGTCATCGTCTTCCTGGCCAGCCACGACGCCCGCTTCGTCAACGGTGTCCACATCCCCGTCGACGGCGGGCTCGGCGCGTCGAGCGGCCAGCCGCGCCTGTCCTGAGGGGCGCGGGGCGTCGGGGCAGACCTGGGCCGCTCGACCGGAGGCCGGGTAGCGGCCGGAGGGATGGTGCGGGGATGGTGCGGGGATGTCGCGTGGATGGCGGCAATTGGTCTGGGCCAAGGGGTGTACGGCCGCCATTCTGTTGACGAAGGCATGCCACGACTCATGCGTGCCACGCCCGATGCATGCGACGTCTCGCCGAGGGCGGTGCGCGTCCCGGCCGTACGCGCCTCAGCCGGAACGCGCACCCCCGAAGGCGCCGAGGCGCGCCACCCTGCGGGTGCGCGCTCCCGAAAACGCACCACCGCGAACTCGCACCACTCCACAGACCCACCACCGCGAACTCGCGCCACCCCGAAGACGCGCCACCCCGAAGACGCGCCACCCCGCAGCCGCACCACCCCGAAGACGCGCCATCCCCTCCCAGGCGTCGAAAGGTGCCCGCCATGCCGCCACCACCCCCCTCCGAGCACCCCGAGCGCGCGGCTCGAAGCTCCGGCCTCGGCCGCCGTTCGTTCATCGGCCTGCTGGGCGCCGCCGCGCTCGGCGCCCACGCCTCCGCCGCGCGGGCCCTGGAGCCGCCCGCCCGAGGAGGCCGGGACGCCGCCGCCTCGGGGCAGGCGTTCCTGGGCACGTACGGGAACGGCATCATCTCCTGCGCGTACGACACCGCCACCGGGGCGCTCACCCGGCGCAGCGGCTACGCGGCGGTGACCAACCCCTCCTTCCTCGCGGCGGCGCCCGGCGGCAAGGTGCTCTACGCCCTCGACAACGGCGGCCGGCAGGGCGCGGTACGGGCCTTCACGATCGGCGCGAACGGCGCGCTGACCGCGCTCGGCGCCGCGCGGTCCACCGGCGGCGCCAACGTCACCCACCTCTCGGTCCACCCGGGCGGCCGGCACCTGCTCAGCGCGAACTACGGCGCCGGCAGCGTCGCCGCGCACGCCCTCAACGCCGACGGCAGCGTCGGCGCGCGTACGGGCCTGGTGCAGCACACCGGCTCCGGCCCCGACCCCAGCCGCCAGGAAGGCCCGCACGCGCACCAGATCATCACCGACCCCCGGGGCGCCCACGTCTTCGCCGTCGACCTGGGCACCGACAAGGTGTACACCTACCGCCTCGACGCCCAGAGCGGCGCGCTGCGGCCGGTCTCCGAGGTCCGCTCCGTGCCGGGCGCCGGCCCCCGGCACATGGTCTTCCACCCCACGGCCCCGTACGCCTATGTCGCCAACGAGCTGAACAGCACCGTCACGGTCTACTCCTACAACCCGGCCACCGGCGCCCTGACCCGCGGAGACAGCCGGCCCACCGTCCCCGGCGGTTCCGGCCCCGCCGTCCGCAACTACCCGTCGGAGGTGGCGGTCTCGGCCGACGGCCGCTTCCTCTACCTCTCCAACCGCGGCCACGAGAGCGTCGCCCGCTTCGCCGTCACCGACGGCGGGGCCGCCCTCCGCCTGCTGGACACCGTGCCCAGCGGCGGCTCCTGGCCCCGGCACCTCAGCCTCTCGCCGGCGGGGAACCTGCTCTTCACGGCCAACCAGTACGGCAACACGGTCGGCGTCTTCACCGTGAACCGCGACTCCGGCGCCCTCACCGCTTCCGGCCCGCCCTTCGCCACATCGTCCCTCGGGTGCGTCCTTCCCGTATGACACCGAACGGCTCATCCCGTGCGGCCGTGCCCACGACCGTAGGCACGGCCGCGCACCAACCGCCGCGCGGGCGACCGCGCCAGGGCCACCACCTCCCGGGCCGTTTCGGCCACGGGGAAGAGAAACACCCGGTCGACGCCCTCCAGCGCCTCGGCGAGCGAGGAAGGCCGCGTGAGGTCTCCCGCGACCACGTGTACGCCCTCCGGGAGCCCCGCGCCGCGCGGGTCGCGGGTCAGCGCCCGTACGTTCGCACCGGCTCCGACGAGCCGCCTCACCACGTTCCCGCCGACATTGCCAGTGGCTCCGGTCACCAGGACCTCCATGGCACTCCCTCCGATCGTCGCTGCTCACGCCGGCGCCCGCCCTTCCGAGAGCCCGGCGCCGCGGCGAGAATGCCAAAGCGCGACGGACCGGCTCCAGTCTCGCGCCCAACGCATCGTGAGACGGCGGGACGGCGGACTCGCGGACGGGTGGGACGGAGCGGTCGGCCGGCGGGCCAGCGGGCCAACGCGACGGTTGGCGGCCATCCCGGACGCGAGTCCGCCGTCCCGCCGCGTCCGTCAGGTCTCGGTCCGCTTCTCCAGGCGGCTGCCGCGCGGCACGGTGACGGACATGATGTCGCTCGGGGCGTCCAGGGCGATGCGGTGCCATCGTCCGCGCGGCACCACGGCCGCGGTTCCGGCGCTCAGCGTGATCCGCTCCTCCGCGTCCCCCGGCTGCCGCGGGCGCAGGCAGAGCCGTATCCCGCCCGTGAGACAGGCGACGACTTCATCCGCGGCGGTGTGGATCTCCCAGTGGTCGCCGTGCACATCGGCGTCCGTCTCCACATGGAAGGTCATCACCTGCCAGCCGTCCCGCTCGGCGTCGAAGACCGGCTGCTCGGCGTGTATCCGGCCGTCCTGGCGCAGGTGGAGGAAGGAAGCGTAGAGATCGATCGGGGTGACGGCCATGCCGGGACTTCCCTTCGCGGTGAATCTGTCGGACGTGCGGGTGGGCTCGTTGAAACGGGCTGGCGGACCTGTGCTGGTGAGCTTGTGCAAAACGTGCTCGTGGGCCGGATCGGACGCGCTGGTGAGGCCGGCCCGGATGTGCCGGAGGCCGCTGCGGCCGCCGCGTCGGGAGCCGTACGAAAGGGGACCGGCCCTCCGGGAGCGCGGGCCCCTGCCCATGGCTGCGAGCGGCGTCAACTGAGGGCCGGCCGGCGGCCGGCCCATGGCAGCGCGAGTTCGAGGGCGCGCGCCACCCGCAGCAGGAGGTCTTCCTGCCAGGGCGCGGCGACGAGCTGGACGCCGACGGGCAGTCCGGTGGCGTCGTCGTGGTGCAGGGGGAGCGAGATCGCCGGCTGGCCGGTCACGTTGAACAGCGAGGTGAACACGGCCAGCGGATAGCTCTTCCGCAGAGGCGACAGCGGGTCGCCGTCGCCGTCCGCGCGCCAGAAGCCGACGGGCGGGGGCAGGCACGCCATCGTGGGCGTGACGAGCAGGTCGAAACTGCCGACGAACGCTTCGACGACGCACCGCGAGAGCCGCTGGGTGCGCTGCACGGCCTCCGCGTAGGCCCACGAGTCGACGGCGCGTGCCGCCTCCCGCAGGGCCCGGTTGTGCGGCTCGACGCGGTCCGGGTCGGCGAGGGGCACGCCCGCGGCGGCGGTGTTCCAGATCGTCGTGAACGCCGCGATCAACTCGTCCGTCGGCGGCAGCGGCAGGGGCGTGTCCACCACGTGATGGCCCGCGGCTTCGAGGGCCCGCAGCGCCGTGTCGACCGCCGCCAGGCACGCCGGGTCGACGCTCATTCCGGCGATCGGGGGCTCGACGAGCACCCCGACCCGCAGCCCGGCCGGCGGGGCCGCCGTGAGCGCGTCCGCGAAGGGGCGCCGCGGCGGGGACGGCGACCACCACGCGGCGGGATCGTGGCGGGCGAGTACGTCCAGGACGGCCGCCGAGTCGGCCACCGTGCGGGTGACCGCGCCGTCGGTGGCCATGCCCTCGCAGCGGACGGTCGCGTCGGTGACCAGACCGCGGGTGGGCTTGAGGCCGACGAGACCGTTGCACGACGCCGGGACGCGGATCGAGCCGCCGCCGTCGGCGGCGTGCGCGATCGGCGCCATTCCGGACGCGACGGCCGCGCCCGCGCCGCTCGACGACCCGCCGGGGGAGCGGTCCGGGTCCCACGGGTTGCGGGTGATGCCGAGGGCCTCGCTCTCGGTGAACGCCACGGAACCGAACTCGGAGGTGGTGGTCTTCCCGAGCGGCACGAACCCCGCGTCCGTGAACCGGCGCACCACCGGCGCCGACACCCCGGCCGGCGTCGGATCGGCCCCGGCGCTCCCGTAGGTCGTGGGCCACCCGGCCACGTCGAGGTAGTCCTTGATCGGGAGCGGCACGCCGTGGAACGGCGGCAGCTCCTCGGGCGACGCGGCGCGTACGACCGCGTCGGCGGCCATGGCCGCGGCCTTGCGGACGTCCTCGTCGGCCCGGTGGCAGTACGCGTTGAGCCGCGGGTCGAGCGCGTCCATCCGTTCCAGGTAGGCGTCGGCCGCCTCCAGCGGACTCACCTCCTTGCGGCGTATGGCCGCGGCGAGTTCGACGGCCGACGTGAACGGGTCGATCGAGTAGCGCGTCATCAGCGGTCCCTTCCGGAGCGATGTGGCGGGACCATCAGTGTTGGCGCACGGCCGGCAGCGGGTCTTGTACGAATGTCGCGACGACTTGCGGGACCGGGGGAGCCGGCCCGTAGCCTGCACCTATGCGACGTGCCGGGGGACCTCGTGAGGCTGCCGCGAGGTGGGACATCAGCACGCCGGCCCGACCCGGCCGGCTGCCGGGGATCGCCATGGCCGGATTCCGCGATCTCAGCACGGCCCCCCTCGACCTCCCCGTGATCCCGTATCCGGCCGTCACCGTGGCCGTCGACCTGGGCGACGGCCTGATCGTCGACGACGTCCACGGCCGTCAGCAGCGCGGCGGCGTCGTCTTCGGGCTCGTGCCCGACGGCGTTCGCGTGCGCGGCCGGAACATCGACTGCCTGCAGATACGGCTGTCACCGGTGCTCGCGCACGCGGTCCTGGGCGCCTCCCTGGAATCGGGCGGAGAGATGGTCGCCCTCGACGCGCTCTGGGGCCGCGACGCCGCACGCACCCACGAACGACTACGCGCCGCCGCCTCGTGGCCGGAGCGGTTCGCCATCGCGGAGGCCGCGCTCGCCCGGGCCCACGAGGCGGGCCGGGCCGTCGACCCGGAAGTCGCCCACGCCTGGCGGCGGGTGGAGGGCAGTCGGGGGCAGGTCCGCGTCGAGTCGCTGGCGGCGGAGGTCGGCTGGAGCCGCAAGCGGCTGTGGGCGCGGTTCCGCTCCCAGATCGGCCTCACGCCCAAGCGCGCCGCGCGACTGGTCCGCTTCGACCACGCGGCCCACCGCCTCGCCGCGGGGCACAGCGCCGGCTCGGTGGCGGTCGAGAGCGGCTACGCCGACCAGTCCCACCTGCACCGGGACGTCATGGCCTTCACGGGGGCGACGCCCACGGCCGTATCGGCCGCGCCGTGGCTCGCGGTCGACGACGTCGCGTGGGCGGTGCGGGGACGCGCGTCGTCCGGGCTCTGACGCGGCGGTCCCGACGGCCTGGCGCGGCGGCCTCGCCCGGTCCCGGCGGCCTGGCGTGGCGGGCTCGCCGTTCCGGCGCGGACCTACGGTACGTACGGGTGCGTACGCGTCCGCTGCACCCCGCGGTTCGCCCGGCGGCCTGGCGTGGCGGGCTCGCCGTTCCGGCGCGGACCTACGGTACGTACGGGTGCGTACGCGTCCGCTGCACCCCGCGATTCGCCCGGCGGCCTCATCTTGCGCGTGTCACTCCCGCGCGGTCCGCCCCCAGCGCGACAGCAGCGCGTCGACCGCCGCGTGCAGGGTCGCCGCGGGCACCCCGTCGCGCAACTGCGTGGACAGCCCGAGCAGAAAGGTGTGGATCATGGCCGTCATGCCGTCGACGTCCGTATCGGCGTCGAGTTCGCCCGCGGCGATCCCGCGCTCCACGCACGCCTTGACGCGTACCCGGTCGGTCTCGCGGCGGGAGGCCACGGCCGCGCGTACGCCGGCCTGATCCTCCCCCGGCGCTCGCGTCGTGCCGGACAGGGCGATGAGGCAGCCGACCGGGTGGTCGGAGTCGGCCTGCATGTCGATCGAGCCGTGCAGCAGTCCGGCGATGGCCTCGCGGGGGGCCAGCGACTCGTCCGCGACGATGTCGGTCACACCGCCCGGGCCCTTGGTGTAGTGCTCCACGACCCGTTCGAACAGCCCTTCCTTCGAGCCGAAGGTGCCGTAGAGGCTCGCGGAGGACAGACCGGTCGCCGCGCGGAGCTGCGTCAGCGACGTGGCTTCGTAGCCCTGTTCCCAGAAGAGCCGCATCGCGGCCTCCAACACGTTCTCCATGTCGAAGGCACGGGGGCGGCCAACGGACGGCACATGGACCTCCTGTGTCGCGACACGGGCACTCCGGCGTCTGGAGTGCCCTTTCATGCTTGCGCCTCCATATTGGACCATCCGCTCCATATGCGGCCACGGCGGGCCGCCGCCCCCGTGGTCCGGCTGCCTGAGGCTGTCCGCCCTGTGGCCCATCCGAACCCGTACGAGGTTCCGCCCGCGCTGCTCGACACGGTAGTCCGTGCCGCCATGCCGTGACGCTCCTCACTTGTGGATCATTCAATCTGAAATGGCTTGACCGGCGCGGCAGGTCGGGGCAAGAGTTATGGCATGAACGATCCACAATCCCGGCCGGGCGCCGCCGACGCCCGGCCGTCGCTCAGCCGCGCGATGGTGCTGCTGCTGGCGGTGGTCTGCGGCGCGGCGGTCGCGAACATCTACTACGCGCAGCCGCTGCTGCCGGTCATCTCCCGGGCGCTGGGGGTCTCCGAAGGCGCCGGCGGCCTCGTCGTCACCGCCTCCCAGATCGGCTACGCGATCTCCCTGGCGCTGCTCGTACCGCTCGGCGACGTCCTGGAACGACGCCGCCTCGTGAGCGTCCTGCTCGGCCTGAGCGCCGTCGCCCTCCTCGGCGCGGCCGCCGCCCCCTCGCTGAACGCGCTCTACGCCGCGGTCGCCCTCGTCGGCGTGACCTCCGCCGTCGCCCAGATCGTGGTGCCCATGGCCGCCTCGCTCGCCGCCGACCACGAACGCGGCTCGGTCGTGGGCACGGTCATGAGCGGCCTGCTCGTCGGCATCATGCTCGCGCGCACCGCCGCGGGCGTACTGGCCCAATTCGGCGACTGGCGGCTGGTGTTCGTCTTCGCGGCCGGCGTGATGGCGATCCTCGCCCTCACCCTGCGCCTCGTGCTGCGGCCGGTGCCGCCCACCCAGCACACCCCTTACCCCCAGCTCCTGCGCTCCGTACTGACGCTCGTACGGGACGAATCGCTGCTGCGCCGCCGTATGGGCCTGGCCGCGGTCGGCATGGGCTGCTTCACCGTCCTGTGGACCGCGTCCTCCTTCCTGCTGGCCGGCCCGGCCTACGGCTACGGGCCCGCCGTCATCGGCCTGTTCGGGCTGGCCGGGGTCGTCGGAGCCGTCGCCGCCGTGACGGCCGGCCGGTTCGCGGACCGCGGCCGCGGCCGCCAGGTGGCGACCGGGGGACTGGTCCTGCTGACGGGCGGCTGGGGCGTACTCGCCTTCGCCGCGGCGGGCGGCCCCGGCGGCCTGGTCGCGCTGATCCTCGGCATCATGGTGCTCAACCTCGCCCAGCAGGCCCTGCTGATCAGCCACCAGAGCGTCCTCTATCGGCGAATCCCGCACGCCCGGAGCCGGGTGACGACGGCCCTCATGGTCGCGTCGTTCGCCGGCAGCACCGTTGCCTCCGCCCTTGCCTCCGCGCTGTACCCGGTCGCCGGATGGACCGGAGTGTGCGCGCTCGGCGGCGTGATCGCGCTCATCGGCGTCGGAATCTGGACCCTCGAACTCCGCCGCCCCAGCCCGTCCGACCCGGTCGCCGACCCGGCGGCGGTCACGGAGACGGGCGCGGCGAACGAGTACGGAATGGGCAGGGCGAACGAGCACTGGACGGACGCTGCGAACGAGTACGGCGCGGGCGCGAACCGTGATGGCGAGCACCAGGCGGGGCACAAGCGCCGCAGCGGGAACCCGTGCCGGAACGACAGCGAGAAGGAGACCGCACATGCCTGAGCTCCACCGAGTGGCGATTCTCGACGACTACCAGCGAGTCGCCCACCGGTACGCCGACTGGGACGCCCTGCCCGGCCACCCGGAACTGACCGTCTTCACCGAGCACCTGGGCGGCCCGGACGACGTGGTCGCCGCTCTCGAACCCTTCGACGTCGTCGTGGCCATGCGCGAACGCACCCCCTTCCCGGCCGCGGTGCTCGACAGGCTGCCGAACCTGAGCCTCCTGGTGACCACGGGCCCGGCCAACGCCTCCATCGACCTCGCCGCGGCCGAACACCGGGGCATTGTCGTCTCGGGCACCCGCGCCGCCGGCCTGCCCCCGACGGCCGAACTGACCTGGGGCCTGATCCACGCCCTGACCCGGAACCTGCCCGCCGAGGACAGCGGCCTGCGCGCGGGCGGCTGGCAGCGGACCGTAGGCCGCGATCTGCACGGAGCCCGGCTGGGCGTCATCGGCCTCGGCGGCGTGGGCGGCCGCGTCGCCAAGGTCGGCCTCGCCTTCGGCATGGACGTCGTCGCCTGGAGCGCCCACCTCGACCCCGAGCACGCCGAATCGCTGGGCGTCACCCCCGTCAGCAAGTCCGACCTGCTGGCGACCTCGGGCATCGTGACCCTCCACGTCAAGCTCTCCCCGCGCACCACCGGCCTCATCGGCCGCGACGAACTGGCCCGGATGCGGCCCGACGCGCTGCTGATCAACACGTCCCGGGGGCCCGTCGTGGACGAAGAGGCGCTACTGGCCGCGCTGACCGCCGGGACCCTGGGCGGAGCCGCCCTGGACGTCTACGCCATCGAGCCGCTGCCCGCCGACTCGCCGTGGCGCACCGCACCGCGGACCGTCCTCACCCCGCACCTCGGCTACGTCACCGGCGGCACCTACGAGGTCTTCTACCGCGACGCCCGCGACGCCGTCCTCGCCTACGCGGCCGGGAAACCGATCCGCGAGCTCAAGCCGTGACCGGCGGCCCGGCCCCCGCCGACCACCCGTCCCGAGGGCGGAACCACACCCAGACCCAGACCCAGACCCAGACCCAGACCCAGAAGGCCACCGCTGTCACCATGGACAACACCCCTCAGCACCACCACATCGACGGCTCGGGCTCCCGGCTGCCCCGCCTGTGGACGCGGACCATCGGCGAACTCACCCTCACCTACGTCCCCGACGCCGGCGTCGCCATGATCCCCACCCGCGTCTACCCCGCCTCCGCGGAGGAGGACTGGCACCCCCACCGGCCGCACATGACGGACGCCGGCCACCTGGCGATGGGATGCGGAGCGCTGCTCGTCGAGCGCGGCGGCGACCGCCTGCTCCTCGACGCCGGTCACGGCCGCATCACGGGCGAGGACCCGGAACACTTCCAGCACGGCTTCGAGCACGTACGCGACCTGCCCGAATCCCTCGCGAGCCTCGGCATGGACCCGGCCGGACTGGAGCTGGTGGCCTTCACCCACCTGCACGACGACCACTCCGGCTGGGCCCGCCCCGACGCGGTCGAAGGCCGGCGGAGCCTCTTCCCCAACGCCCGATGGATCGTCGGCGCGGGCGAGTTGGGCGACGGCGTCCCCGCCTCCGGCGAACGCCTCGCGGGCGAGCGGGAACGGACCACGTCCGTCGCCGACGGCACCGAGATAGCCGCCGGCGTCCGCGCCTGGGCGCTGCCCGGCCACACCCCCGGCCACACCGCCTGGGTCCTCGACACCGGCGACGGCCGCCAGATCGTGGCCTTCGGCGACGCCATGCACTCACCCGTCCAAATACCGCACCCCGACTGGGAAGTCGTCCTCGACCACGACCGTGCCGAGGCCGAACGCTCCCGGCGCCGCCTCATCGACTTCCTCTCCCAGGACGGCGTCTACGGCTACGGCGTCCACTTCGCCGACCAGCAACTGGGAACCGTCGACGCCACCGGCCACTGGCGCCCGTGGAACGACCGTACCGACGCCCGCTGACCAGCCCACCCCCACCGCCTCCCCGGGGGCCCCATCGTCTCGGTGGAAAACATGTTCAACGAGGAAAGGGAAGAGGGGGCCAGGACCCCGCCGAGAACCATCAATCGGAAGTCCGGCGCAAGACCAGACAGAGAAAGCCGAAACAATCCCGGTACGAACGCAGCCATTCCAAGCGCCGGGCGGCGGCCGTCGCAAGGGCCTCGCCGCTGTCCGGTTCGTCCGGGTGGTCCAGGGCCCACGCGGCCAGCGTCCCCCAGCACGTCCACTCGTAGTCGTCCAGTTCCCGGCGGGTGCTGACGTGTCCGTGCACCGGTGTCCAGCCGTCGGCGGTCACCCGCTCCACCGTCGTCGCGAGTCCGGCGAAGTCGCCGAGCATCTCCACCGCCTCCGGCGACGGCTCGTTCTCCCAGAACCCGTCACCGACCAGGACGCGGCCGCCCGGAGCCAGGTGTTCGCGCGCCGCCGCGAGAGTGGGCACCAGCCCACCGAAGGCGTGCGAGGCCCCGACGCTGAGCACGAGATCGTACGGGCGCGTCGGGGCGAAGTCGGCGGCGGACCCGTGGTGCAGAACCAGCCGATCCCGGACGCCGAGGCCCACCGCCGCCTCGTCGGCCCGCCCCAGCGCGTCCCGTGAGACATCGACCCCCTCGGCCCGCAGCCGAGGATGGGCGCTCAGGGCGCGGAGAAGCCACTCGCCTCCTCCGCACCCGAGATCGAGCACCCGCGCGTCGGGCCGCGAGATCCCGCGCTCAAGCAGTTCGCGGACCGAATCATCGTCGAGGGGCGCCTTGATCGGATGATGGGTGTGGGCGATTCGGGAGATCTTTTCACGATTCACCGACGCAGCTTGCCACCGGCCGAAGACCGCGCGCACGCAGATTTCCGCGGGCCTTCGCCTAGTCTTCGCGTGCTGCGTTGGTATACGGCCTTCGCGTGCGGCTTTAGCGTGCGGCGCGCTGTTCAGGCCGTGACGGCCGGAGTCTCGGAAGCGGGGGAGGAGGCCGCTGCCCGATCATCTGCCGCGGGCTGTTCGCTCCAGCGGCGGGCGATGACGGCGCACACCATGAGCTGAAGCGTGTGGTAGAGCATCAACGGGAGTACGGCCAGCCCCACGTCCTTCCCCGCGAAGAGCACACTGGCGATGGGCAGGCCGCTGGCCAGGCTCTTCGTCGAGGAACAGAAGACGATGGTGACCCGGTCCTCGTGCCCCGCCTCCAGCCGCCCCGCCGCCCATGAGCTCAGCATCAGCACCAGAGCCAGGAGCAGCGCGCACAGCGCCAGCAGCACGCCGAGCCGAACAGGGGAGAGCCGCCCCCAAATGCCGGCGTCGACGCCCTGCCCGAAAGCGGAATAGACCACCAGCAGAATGGAGCCCCGGTCGCACACCATGGTGATACGGCGGTGCCGGGTGATCCAGCCCGCGATCCACGGCCGTACCGCCTGCCCCAGCCCGAAGGGCACGAGAAGCTGCACCACGATGCTCAGCATTTGATCCGCCGAGAACCGTACGCCGCCCCCCAATTCCCCCTGGATCAGAACGGCGGCGAGCAGCGGCGTCAGAAAGACGCCGAGCAGACTCGAAAACGACGAGGAACAGACCGTGGCCGCCACATTCCCCCGCGCCAGAGAGGTGAAGGCGACGGCCGACTGGACGGTGGAGGGCAGCACGCACAGAAAGAGCAGCCCCGTGGCGAGTTCCGCGCCGAGCAGATAGGGCGGCAGCGTGGTGAGCACCAGGCCCAGGACGGGGAACAGCACGAAGGTGAAGGAGAGAATGGACAGGTGCAGCCGCCAGTGCCGCAGCCCCGAGAAAGCCGCCTGCGGGGAGAGCCGGGCGCCGTAGACGAAGAACAGCAGCCCGATCGCCACCTTCGTCGCCACGCCGAGCGCGACCGCCGACGTTCCCCGCGCCGGCAGCAGCGTCGCCACACCGATGGTGGCGAGCAGCGAAACGATGTACCAGTCGACGCGGCGCAGATACCGGTGCCGCGACAGCGTTACGAGCATGTCGGCCCCCCTTCACGCGAGGCACCTTCTCGGGGCGCGCCCTGATGCCGCCCGCCGCCACGCGGCGCTCCATCGTGGGGAGTTCCGTCACGGGGCGCACACGGCCGCGCGTCGGACACCGGGGCGCCCCGGCCCGCGTCCGTACCCCGGCCCGTTTCCGTACTCTGGCCCGTGTCCGTACCCCGGGGCCGGTCCGCGCCCTGACCCGTGCCCGCTTCTTGGCCCCCGCCCGCACCCTGGTAGCGCCTGCCCGCGTCTCGCTGCTCGGCGGGCGCGGCCTGCTGATCGGAGTGCGTCTCCGCACGTACGGGAGGCGCGGCGCCGTGATCGGCGTCGCCTTCGGGGTCGTCACCGCCGGTCGCCGCGGACTCCCCGCCCTGCGGCTGCCCACTGCGCGGCTGCGTGCCCTGCACCTGTCCGGCCTGCGGCTGCCCGCCCTGCGGCTCCTCGTCCTCCTCCTCTTCGTCGGCCTGTTCCCGCGGGGCGGCCTGGACGTGGCCGTCCGAGCGCGACAGGTGTTGCTCGATGGCGCCCCCGCCGCCGTCGTGATCGCTGCCGGCCGTCCCCTTGCTGAGCGGCGCGAGCACATTGAGCGTTCTGTCGACCTCCAGCCAGGAATCGGCGTTCGAGTTGTCGATCGTCACAAGGGAGTTGCCGTGGTGTGTCTCCATGCCTCCGTCGGGCGCGTCGGCCAGCGCGGCTCCGTCGGCGAACTGTGCCGCGCACAGCAGGCCAATGGCGACTGCCAAGGTATGTCGTGCCTTGAGGACAGTGAATCGCATCATGCTGTTCCCGCTTCTCGAACGTGGTTTCGGCGTCGGTCGTCGTGAGGAACGCGCTGACCGACAGATGCGTCGGACCTGACGTCGGCAGGGGCACCCGCGCACGGCGCGCGGGTGCCCCGATTCCCGTTTCCGTCAGACGGAGGTCAGTTGGGATTTCACCGGGTGATGCCGGCTGATGTTCTTCTCCAGCAGCTCAGTCGACGCGCGTACGCCGACCGATGTGGTGGGCGAGAATTCCGGCAGCCGCCCGTCCGCCTTCTTCAACTCGTCGAGCGCGGTGTCGATGGCGGTGTGCGCGGCGAACAGGCAGGGGGTGCTGTAAATGGCCACCTGGCATTCCAGGGAGGTGAGTTCGGAGAGCGAGAGACGCGGGGACTTGCCGCCGGCGATCTGGTTGAAGAGGAGCGGCTTGTCGTTGATGACCTTTCGGATCCGGCGGATCCAGTCGACGTCCCGCACGCCGTCGACGAGCACCACGTCGGCGTCGGTCTCCGCGAGCGCCTGGGCGCGGCGCAGGATGTCGGCCTCCTCCGTGGCATCGGTACGGGCGACGACCACGAGGTCCCGGCGGCTCTGGAGCACGAGGTCCAGCTTCTGGAGGTACTCCTCCAGGGGCAGCACCCTCTTCCCGTCCGCGTGGCCGCACCGCCGTGGACGCTGCTGGTCCTCCAGGATGACGCCGGAGGCCCCGATGCGCTCCAGCCGCTGCACGACGTGGCACGCCACCTCCGGGTCGACGTAGCCGTCGTCGATGTCGACCAGCAGGTGGTGGTCGGGGAAGGCCAGCCGGAGCCGTTCGACGAACGCGACCATGTCCGGCCACGCGATGAACCCGATGTCCGGCAGGCCGTAGTGCGAGGCGGCGAAGCCGAACCCGGAAACGAAGAAGCCGTCGTAATGGCGCGCGGCGACCGAGGCCGAGTACATGTCGTAGATGCCGACGAGCGGGGTCGTATCGGGCGTGCGGATCAGTTCGCGCAGCGCGGTTCCGTAGCGCATGTCTCTTCTCCTTACGTGCGGCCGTGAATCGGCCGAGGGTGGGATGGGATGCGCACCGCATCGACTCGGGCGATCGCGGTTCGTACACAGGTCGATGGGGTGCCGAAGGGTCGACGGCCCGCCCGCGACGATCACGGGCGGCGCACGGCGACGGCGTGCACACGCTGGGAATTGGTGTCCTCTTTGCGGGTACGAGCATACATATACCGACATTGCCAGCTCTTTACCCGCTGAGGCGCGATCCCCCGCTCCGGGCCCTCGAAGGCCGGCCCGCGAGACGCGGCGCCGGACGTCGAAGTCGGCCGTTCTCAACTGGCTTGCGCAGTAGGCCCGCTGGCGCTCTATTCCGGGGCCGACGCGATTTTTGATCTTGCGAAATGCGGGGCATGGAAGGCCCCCGTACGACCGCGATTCGAGGCGTCAGCGCAAGATCGAAGTCAACTCCGCTACCGCTTTGCCCGGTTCACTCGAAGGAGGGGAGCGCTACGGTATCCGGATGCCCGCCACGGAACCCTGGCCCACTGCCTTTCCCCTGGTGACACCGCGTCTCACCCTGGAGCCCCGCCGCGTCAACCACGCGCCAGAAGCGGTCAAGCTCTTCAACGACCCCCGTCTGCACACCTGGACCGGCGGCATGCCGTCCGCTGTACCGGCCAGGCCAAAGGCCACGCTCCTGATGGCACGGAAGGTTGGCTGAGGGGCGGGAACACCGCTCCCGCAGTTGAATTCGGGGCTCGCCCGTTCGACCTGTATCTGAGCCTGTCGCCTGCGGTAGGGGCGGGGGGCGTCGAGCGGCCACGGTGGGGGTTCGGGAACCGACTTGGTCGAACCGGCATTCAGCCTGCCAGGGCTGAAACTGACCGCGCCCTTTCGATTTCGGTGGCCGGATAAGGGGTTCGCTTGCTGGTGGTGAGCAGGCGGTGATGGAAGTCGTCCAGTGCCAGGGAAGCGCGGGCGTGCCGGTAGATGAGGGTGGCGATTTCGGGCGGGACGCCGGTGGGCCTTTTGCCCGCGAGCCAGGCGCGCAGGAACGCTTCGTGCGACGCGTGGCCGCCGCGTACGCCTTCGGGCAGGTGGTGGCGGAGCAGATGACCGGGGATGAAACAGGCGTCGTACGAACGGTGTCGGGCGAGGAACTCGGCTTCGTCCTCGGAGAGTTGAAAGCCGGAACTGAGTGCGAGGCCGAAGTCCGCGAAATAGAGCAACTGTCCATCGGTCAGGACGTTATGGAAATGAGCGTCGAAGTGTACGAGCCCACGGGAACTCATAAAGGCGGCCCCGCGCGCCAACTCGTCCTCCACCCACGCGTACGCCGAACCATCCGCCTCCCGCGCAGCGGCCTGGCGGTCGGCCAGCCACGCGGAGAGCGTCTGAGGCACGTACTCCAGAAAGAGGACAAGACTGGCGGAGGCCTGGCCGATGGCCCGCAACCGCCTGCGCACGGCCGACGAACCCTCCCAATGCGCGACGGCTCCCTCAATGCCGCCGAATTCGTCGGCGAAGCCCTGGGGCGGAGAGTCCGGAAGGACCCGCCAGTGGTACATGAGCGGAAAGCCCGAGTATTCGCCGGCCAGCACCCAATTGGTGGTCATCGTATGCACGGCCAACTCGCGCCAGGCCCCGAAACCGGCCGACCCTACCCCGTACTGGTAGAACATCGGCAGCCCGAATACGTTCGCCGTCGACCGTACGTTCTCCGGCCGCGTCTCGATGTCCGTCAAGGGAACGCGCTTGACGAAGACCCGGGCCCCATCGACCTCCAGCTCCGCCGACCTGCCGCCGAGCCCGGCTCCGAGCGGGGTCGCGGCGGCCACGGCCTCGCCGAGCCGGCGGTCGCTCAGCAGAGACAGGCGCGTGGAGACGGTTCCGTAGTGGGCCAGGCGGGCGGAATGCCTCGAATCCGGTCGCGATCGACCCGCCGACGGCTCCCCGTCCTTCCCCGCCCCCTGAACCGCCACGGAACCATCACCTTCCCCAAGACCTCCGACGACTGTCCGCGACGGTACAGGCCGTACGAACGCGTACGGGGGCCGGGTCGTACGGGGGAGGGGTGGGGGCTCCGCGGAGGAGCCCTACGCGGCCACCCCGCTCAGACGCCGAGCGCGTGCCCCGTCGTCTCGTCCACATGGCCCGGCACCTCGTCGTGGCGATCACCCACGCTCAGCGTCCCCGAGGGCTCGAACATGAGGATCGCCGCGCCGGACGGGGCGGCCGGCTTGTGTTCCGTACCTCGGGGCACGGTGAAGACCGCCCCCTTCGGGAGCAGCACCGTACGCTCGCCCGCGGGCTCGCGCAGCGAGATGTGCAGTTCCCCGTCGAGCACCAGGAAGAACTCGTCGGTGTCGTCGTGGGCATGCCAGATGTGCTCGCCCTCGACCTTCGCGATCCGGACGTCGTAGTCGTTCACGCGCTCGACGATGCGAGGGCTCCAGAGTGCGTCGAAGGAGGCCAGAGCCTCGCTGAGGTGCAGTGGCGGGCGGGGTTCGTTACTCATGGGTCCATCGTGAACGGTGTCGTACGCGAGGCGTGAGTGATACGAATTGCATATGGCGAAAGAATCCTCGCACGCGGACGTGCGGGCCCAGAGCCGAGTCGCCCAGAGCCGAGTCCAGGCCCGAGGACACCAGATACACCAGGCACACCAGGTCCAGGGACGCGTCCCCCGTGTCGTCGTGATCGTCGACGAGAACTCGAACCCCTTCGAGCTCGGCTGCGCGACCGAGATCTTCGGCCTGCGCAGACCGGAGATCGGACGCGATCTCTACGAGTTCGCGCTCTGCTCCCCGGACCCCCGCACCCTGATGCGGGACGGTTTCTTCACCCTCACGGGAGTCGCCGACCTGTCGGCGGCCGACACGGCGGACACCTTGATCGTCCCCAACCGCCCCGACATCGAGGTGCCCCGCCGCCCCGCCGTGCTCGATGCCGTCCGAAGGGCGCACGCGCGCGGTGCGCGCCTGATCGGATTCTGCAGCGGGGCCTTCACGCTCGCCGAGGCCGGAGTCCTCGACGGGCGCCGGGCCACCGCGCACTGGCAATGGGCGGATTCCTTCCGGGCCCGCTTCCCCTCCGTCCACCTCGCACCCGACGTGCTGTTCGTGGACGACGGCGACATCCTCACGGCGGCGGGCAGCGCGGCCGCCCTCGACCTCGGCCTGCACGTGGTCCGCCGCGACTACGGCGCGGAGATCGCCAACGCCGTGAGCCGGCGGCTGGTCTTCGCCGCGCACCGCGACGGCGGACAGCGGCAGTTCGTGGAGCGCCCCATGCCCGATGTGCCCGACGAATCCCTGGCACCCGTCCTGGCCTGGGCCCAGCAACGTCTGGAAGCACCGCTCACGGTCGCCGACCTCGCCTCGCACGCGGCGGTGAGCCCGGCGACCCTGCATCGGCGCTTTCAGGCGCAACTGGGCACGACGCCCCTGGCCTGGCTCACCGGAGAACGGCTCGCCCTGGCATGCAGGCTCATCGAACGCGGCGAGGGCCGGTTCGAGACGGTCGCCCGGCGCAGCGGACTCGGGACCGCCGCCAATCTGCGCACGCTGATGCGCCGCGAGACGGGCATCACCCCGTCGGCGTACAAACGCCGGTTCGGGCCGGGAGCGAGTTGACGGCGGCAGAGGAGGCCGGAAGCCGGAGGTCGGAAGGCAGCGCCCCCGGAAGACAGCGCCACCGGATGGCAGCGCCACCGGAAGACAGCACGACCGGATGGCAGCGCGACCGGAAGCGGCGGATCAGCCGATTCAAGCCCCCGGGCCCACCGCGGCGTCGGGGGCATCCGAACCCGACGTGGCCTCCGAAACGGCCGCGGCCTCCGAACCCTCCGCGGCGTCCGGACCCTCCGCCGCGTCACCGGAATCGCCCGGAACGAAGCCGGCCTCGGTCAGGACGGCGGCGGCCACTCCGCGGCCGACCTGGGCCAACCCGAGGAGCAGGTCGTCGCAGTCGATGCGATCGGAGCCCTTCTCTTCGGATCGCGTCTCGGCGAGGGCCATGGCCTTGCGGGAGTAGGGGGTCCAGGCGATGCGCTCGGCGGCCTGCGAAGCGCCCATGCTCAGCCGGCCCGCGACCGACCGGTGCACGGCCTCCGGAGAGACGCCGGCGGCCCGCAGGAACCGGGTGGCGCTGTTGTCCTCCGACGTCAGCCCCCACAACAGGTGCTCGGTGCCGATGTAGTTGTTGCGGTGGTGCACCGCCGCCCGCCTGACGTGCGCCATCGCCTGGCGGAGCCCGTCCGACATCGTCTCGGGGCCGTACCGCTTGTGCGGGGCGTGGAAGCGCTGCTGGGCCGCCTGCCGGGTCACGCCCAGGGACACGCCGATGTCCGTCCACGAGTTGCCGTGCATCCGGCAGTGCTCGACGTAGTCCTCCACCAGGTCGTCCGCCAAGGACTGCAATTGCCCCGCGAGTTGGGCGGCGACCCCCAGCAGGGCCAGCCAGTCGGGCTGTTCTTGTCCGCCGGGTCGGTGCGCGGTGTCGCACCTCCGGTCGACTTCCGCGATGAGTTCGTCCAGGTCTGGAAGAGCCATGAGGCAAGTACGCCTTGACAGTTCGAAATTGTCAAGGCGTACTTGCGTGTGTGGGCGGGCCTTCCGAGCGGTCCCCCGCGCCGACGCCCCGCGCCGGCCCCTACGAGCGGGAGCTGGCCCTCCCCCGAGAGGGCGGCGCTAGCATGCGCCCATGCGTGAGTCCTTCACGGTTGATCGGCAACGCTTCTCATTTCTGGACTTCGGCGGCCCGGGCCTCCCGCTCCTGGCGTTCCACGGGCATTACAACGAGGCGTCGACGTTCGCCCCGCTGGCCGAGGCGCTGGCGCCGCGGTGGCGGGTGTTCGCCCTGGACCAGCGCGGTCATGGTGAGTCCGACCGCGCCCAGAGCTATCAACGGTCCGACTACGTGGCCGATATCGCGGCCTTCCATCATCACCTGGGCCTCGGCCCCGTAGCGGTACTCGGCCATTCCTTGGGCGGCGTGAACGCCTATCAATACGCCGCACGCCACGCGGACCAGGTCACCGCTCTCATCGTCGAGGACGTCGGCGCCGAATTGAACGCCGACTGGTCCCTCGCTACGAGCCTGCCGCGCCACTCCTCCTCCCGCGAGGAATTGACCTCGGCGCTCGGCGCGACGGCACCCTATCTGGAGTGCGCCTTCCGCCAATTCGGCGATGGCGGCTGGGGTTTCTCCTTCGACATCGATCACACAGTGGAGTCCCATAAAGCCCTCACCGGTGACCACTGGGGAGATTGGAATTCGGTAATCTGCCCCACCCTGCTCATCCGTGGAACGGACAGTGAGGTACTGACGCGCGAGCACGCCCAGCAAATGATCGCCCGCCGGGCCGGCCAGGCACAGTTGGCCGAAATCCCCGCCGGGCACGTCGTGCACCACGACGCTCCTGAGCAGGTAGCCGCTGCTGTGCGTTCCTTCCTGTCCCAACTCTACGTCGGCTAAAGGACGGAGGCCCCGGTGGGGGGTGGTATCAAGGCCACCCCGCTTCCGGGGGGTTCTCGGATGTCGGGGCGGGCGACGCGCCCGTAGCCTCCGTTGCATGAGAGACGAGACGCACACCACGCCCAACGCCCCCAACGCCCCCAACGCCCCACGCAAGGACCGCTCTTGGTGGACAAGGCGCGGGCTCGCCGCCGCCGGGGCCCTGCTGCTGGCCACAGCCGCCGCGGCACCGGCAGTCGCCGCGGCACCGGCAGCCACTGCCCCATCAGCAGCCGCGAAGGCACCAGCAGGCCCCGCGGCACCAGCGACCTCGGTGGCGGGACTCGCCGAGCCGCCGCCCCGGACGGCGGCCGGAAGCACCAGCGCCTCCCGAGGCGCGTTGATATCCGTCACCCCGGTCGCCGTCCACGACGCCGAGCAGGTCAGGAAGTTCCTCGCCGAGTACGGGACGGCCGCCGACTCCGTACGGCACGGCGTACGGGCGTACAAGCTGACCTACCGGACCGTCGACCCGCACGGAAAACCCACCACGGCCACCGGCCTGCTCACCCTCCCCATCGGCGGCGCCCACCGTCTCGACGTGGTCTCCGACACGCACGGCACGATGGTGAACCGCTCGTACGCGCCCTCCGTGGCCGAGGACTACGGCCGTATCCCCTCCTACCTGAACGCCGGCGCCGGACGCGCGGTCGCCGCACCCGACTACCTGGGCCTCGGCGAGGGCCCCGGCCGCCACCCGTACCTGGACAACCGCTCGGCGGTCACGGCGTCGGTCGACATGCTGCGAGCGGCCAGTACGGCGGCGGACCGCCTCGGCCGCCCGCTCACCGGCGACGTCTACGCGACCGGCTTCTCCCAGGGCGGTCAAGTCGCGATGGCGCTGGGGCGGGCGCTGCAAGAGGGCGCCGACCGGCACTTCCGGCTGAAGGCACTGGCGCCGATCAACGGCCCGTACGACCTGGAGGGCCACGAGATACCGGCACTCTTCGACGGCCGGGTCAACGACACCAGCGGCGTCCTCTACGCCTCGTACTGGCTCGTCGCCCAGAACCGCCTGCGCCCCCTGTACCAGGACCCGGCCGAGGCGTTCCGCGCGCCGTACGCGAGCCGCGTCGAGGACCTGTACGACGGCGAGCACAGCGAGGAGGAGATCCTGGCGGCGCTGCCCGCCACGGTCGAGCAGATGCTCACACCCGCGTTCCGCGCGAAGATGCAGCACCCCAGCGGCGCCCTGCTGGCGGCCATGCGCGCCGCCGACCGCGCCTGCGACTGGAAGCCCGCCGCACCGGTACGCCTCTACGCGGCCTCCGGCGATACGGACGTGCCGATCGGCAACGCGACCAGTTGCGCCGCCCGACTGGCCGCCCACGGCGCGCACGCTCCGGTACTGGACCAGGGGGACCTGGGCCACACCGACTCGTTCAAGGCGGCGGCACCGAAGGTGACACGTTTCTTCGACGCCGTACGCGACCGGTGACACGCCCTGCCACGTCACACCGCCGGGTACGGGACCGGGGGCCCGTACCCGGCGGCACCGGATTGCCGACCGCTCCCGGATCACACCTCCGCGGCGTCGGCGGGCCCCTGGATGAGCTGAAGCATCTGCTCCATGACGGCGACGGGCAACGCCGGGTGCTGGGCCGCCTCCCGCGCCGCGTGGGGGTCCCACAGCAGCCGGATCAGTACCCGCGCGGGCAGTTCGGGGTGCTGGGCGGCCGCGTGACGCACGCTCGCGTCCGGGTCGTCGAGCAGCCGCACCGCCGACGCGGCCGTCAACCGGGGATCGGCCGCCGTCCGGCACCGTACGTGCTGATCGGCGTCCCGACTGAGCCGCCCGACCAGCGCGGCGGTCGACGCCGGGTCGTCGAGGGCCAGGCGGCGCATCCGCGGGTTGGGGTCGTCGGCGTAGCGGAGCAGACCGTGACGGGGGAAGTTCGGGTGGCCGCGGGGACGGTGCGGGGTACTGAGGCTGCCCGACCACCACTGACACACTCTCAGCAGCATCTCCGCGTCGTCGCAGGACTCCGCGAGGAAGAGCTGCACCACGCGGTCGTCGTCGCGGGCCAGGCGTGCGACGACATCCGGCGGGAGGCGCCGGGCCCGGGCGACGCTCCTGCGGACGAGGGGGTGCGCGGAGGCGGTGAGGCGGCGCATGGCGCTCGGGTCGTCGTGCAGCGCCACGACCCAGTCGAGCGAGCGATAGTGCACCCCCGGATCGAAGTCGACGGGGATGCGCGCCCGCTCTTCCTCGGTGAGTTCGGAGCGCGTGGCCACCTCGCCACGGACGCTCGGCGTCGGTGAGTTCTACTCGCCGGTCCACGGCGGTCATGGTGAGCGCCCACCGGACCCGGACTTCCCGTTCGCCGAGTATCAGGCGGGCCCACTGCTCAGCGGTGAGCGCCTGGGTGTCGGCCAGCGACTGCCGCAACAGCCGGTCCGGGTGGGCCATGGCCGCCTCGACCACCGCCTCCGGCAGCGGGCGGTACAGGAGCCAGTCCGACCACCCCAGGAGCCTGTGGCGCAGGTCATCGGAGGCGGCGGGGTTGAGCACCAGCCCATTCGCCCACGCCCGACGCATCCTCCCGGACAACCCATGCCCTTCGCCCCGTCCCCGCCCCCGCCCCTGACGCCAGGCCGCCCAAGCGGCATCCGGCTCGTGATCAATGCCGTCGTCTCTCCCACCCGCCATGGGCCACATCCTGCCGGAACTCCTGATCAACGGTCCGCCGCCCGCGCCGCGTACGGGATGCGCCGCGTACAGGCTGCGTCGCGCACAGGATGCCAGGCGTACGGGATTCGCACGCCATAGGTACGAGATCCGTACGGTAGGTGGGCTAGGGTGGCGGCCAGGAGGTGTTGCATGTCCGAGTTGTTCGACGCGGTCGACGCCCTGGTCGCGTCCGCGTCGCCGCTGCCGCCGCCCGTGGAGCGCAAGCGGTTGCGTGTCGCACATGGCCTGACGCTGGATCAGGTGGCCGGGGCGTTGCGGGTGCGTCGTGCGACCGTCAGCGGTTGGGAGTCCGCCAAGAAGCCCACCGAGCCGCGCGGCCCGGAGCGCGAGGCGTACGCCCGGCTGCTCAAGCAGCTCGCGGAGCTCTACCCGGCCCCCGCGCAGCAGGCGACGGTCCCGACCGCGCCCACCGCTGCGTCCGCCCCGGCGCCTGCGCGGACCCCGTCCGTCGCCCCGGAGCCCGAGCCCCCGGTCGCGCCCGCCGTCAAGAACACCCGGACCAGCGCCGTTCCCGCTCCCGCCGCCGAGACTCCGAGCGTCGCGCCGAGCCCGGAGCGTACGACCAGGCCGACATCGGCGGCGTCGCCGTCGGCATCGGCATCGACGTCCTCCGCGGCGTCCTCGACGCCGCGCCGTCCGGGCGCGAAGAAGGCGGCCCCGGCCGCCGCCTCGGCCGAGGGAGACGACTCGCGCTTCGAGAACGGCCCGCTGGCCGTCATCGACGTCGCCGACGGCCACGTATCGGCGTACTGCGTCGGCGGCCTGGTCCTCGACGTGCCCGCGAAGTCGCTCCCGGCGCTGGTGGACTGGGCGCTGAAGGAGGCGAAGCTCGGCCAGCCGAAACTGTCCGGCCCGGGCAAACCGGCCGACCCCCTGCTCGTGCTCACCGAGGCCGCCCTGGAGCGCTACGGCCTGCCCGTCGCCCTGAGCGAGGAGGAGCGCCTGGCCGGGCGGCTCCCGGAGGGCCACAAGGCCGTCAAGCAACTGGTCCGTGCCGAATGGAAGTTGACGAAGCGCGGATTCGGCCCGTGGGCGCGGATCTACCGCCCCGCTACTGGTGCGGAGCGGGCCTGCGTGCAGTTGTGCGTCCCCTCCTGGCAGGCGCTGGACACCCGGCACTGGGGCGGGGCCGGGCAGTTGCCGCCGGCGGAGCTCGCCCGGGTGCTGGGCACGTACGCGTCGCGGGTGATGACGCCGCGCGGCTCCACCGCCGTCACCGGCCTGGAGCTGATGACGGCCCTGCACCCGCCGACCCGTGCCTCCGAACCGGACGCCGACGGCGCGCGCCGCTCCGAGCACAACCCCGGCTCGCTCGGCAAGGACCCGGTGGACTGCGCGCCGTGCGAGGCCCCGGACGGCCACCCGCTCCTCGCGGAGCTGCCGCGCTTCCACGTCCGAGGCCCGGCGGAAAAGCTGTTCGAGGAGGCGTACGACTGGGCCCGGCCGCTGACCGACGACGAATGCCTGCGCCGCCACCTCGTGGGCATCGACGTGAACATGGCCTTCGCCGCCGGTGCGAACGGCCTGATCGTCGGCCTCGGCGAGCCCACGCACGTGACGAACCCGCGGTTCGACCCGAAGCTGCCGGGAAGCTGGCTGGTCGACCTCGGCCACGTCGACCTGTCGCGGGTGAAGGTGGGCAAGGACAAGTGGGCGGAGCTCGACGGCAGTCTGCTCCCGAGCCCGTTCACGCCGAAGGGGGAGCGCCCCGAGGGCCCGGCCTGGTACGCGACGCCGACCGTGGCGTACGCGGTGGAGCTCGGCTACGAGGTCGCGCCGGTCGAGGCGTACGTACGGTACGAGAACGGCCGTTACCTGGACGGCTGGTACAACCGGCTCCGCGACGCCTACCTCGCCACGATGGCCGACCTCGGCGTCGACGCGAATCTGCCGCCCGCCGGCTTCCTCGCCGCGATGCACGGCTACCGCGACCGCGACCCCGAGCTGGCGATCGTGGTCTCCGCGATCAAGGCGACGGTCAAGGGCGGCCTGGGCAAGCTCCGCGAGCGGCCGCGCGGCGAGGGCTGGCGGCCCGGCCGGCCGTGGCGGGCCCTGGCCCGGCCCACCTGGCGGCCGGACATCCGCGCCGCGGTCATCTCCCGCACCCGCGTCAACCTGCACCGGAAGATCGTCAAGCACGCGGCGTTCACCGGCCAGTACCCGGTCGCGGTCCTCTCCGACTGCGTCGTCTACCCCGCCGACGGCGAGAGCCCGCTGGACTTCCTGCCCTACCGGGACGGCAAGCCGCTGCCGGGCGGCTTCAAGCTCGGCATCAACCCGGGCCTGGTCAAGCACGAGGGCACCCAGAGCGTCCTGTGGGGGGAGGAGGTCCGGGACCGGTTCGCCGCCCCGGAGCTCAACCTCGCCCGGTACATCAAGGACGGCACCGTCACCGACGCCGACAACGGAGAGTAGGAGAGGGCGACGATGAGCCTGTTCGGGGACGGCCTGGACGCCGCGGTGCAGAAGGCGTTCACCCGCCCGGCGCCGAAGTCGGCCGGCGCCCAGATGCGGTACCTGGTGAGGCAGCTCAAGGGCACCAAGGCGGTCGCCCAACTGCTGCGCGTCTCCCAACGCACCGTCGAACGGTACGTGAAGGACCAGATCAAAAAGCCCCGCCCCGACCTCGCCGCCCGCCTGGAGCGCGAGGTGAGGCAGCGCTGGCAGCCCCAGATCCGCGCCAGGGCCCGCCAGAAGGCCGCCAGCACCGACGGCATCGTCATCGACACCCGCGCCCGCATGGGCTACACCGCGCCCATCGGCTCCACCGACCAGGACCGCGTCCGGCACCTGACCGTCGCCCTGCCCCCGCGGTACGCCGCCCGCCTCTTCGAGGCGCAGGAGGCCGGCGCGAGCGACACGCAGCTCCAGGCGATCACGGCCGAAGCGCTCAAAGAGGTCTACTTCCAGGACGGCGGTCGCCGCGCCGGCAGCCTGGAAGAGGTCCGTTTCACGGACGTGGAACACATCGAATTCGACCTGTAGTCCCCTACGAGTCGCACGCGACTACCCCGCGAGCCTGGACCGACGCGGGAACGGACAGAGCTCCTGCGCCGGCCTGCCCATCACCTTCTGGGCAAGGCCCGAACTGGGCCTCAGGCCGGCCCCGGGTCGGCGATTACGTGAGGTTGTTTTCGAGGGCGGCGATGTAGCGCTTGATGGAGTGGTCGCGGAGGCCGTCCGAGGCGGGGGCGAACGGGTCCGCGGTCATGCCCTTGGCCCGGTCCGTGAGGCCGCCCAGCAGCCCCATCGTGTCGTGGAGCTTGCCGTCGGAGTCGATGTACTTCAACGCCTCGACGTGGGTGAAGGCGGGCTCCGGCGGCAACTGCGGCACGATGTCGTTGTTGTTGACGAAGCGGAACGTACGGTCCGTGAAGCCCTCGTTGTACGCGCCGGCCAGCATGCGGTCGCAGGTGCGGGGCTGCCCGTAGGTGTAGACGCCGTCCGCCTGAAGCCGCGGCTCCTCCAGGTACATCCGCGCCCCGGCGAGCATCGCGAGGGCGCCGCCGAGGCTGTGCCCGGTGAACCACACCGTCTGGTCGCCGGTACGCAGCTCGGCCAGGGTGTCCTTGACGCCCGGGAAGATCGACTGGAGGGCTTCGGCGAAGCCGTAGTGGACGTATCCGGTCCTGGCCGGGCCCGGCCACGGGGGAGTGGTGGCGTCCGAGAGCCAGTCGCGGATCTGCTTCGGTTCCGTGCCGCGGAAGGCCGTGATGATCATGTTGTCGCTCGCGGCCGTGTACGCCTGGGTGTCCTCAAGGGGGAACGGCGGGGTGAACCGCGTCTTGTGATGGCGTACCTCGTCGAACCCCCAGGAACGCGCCTGCGCGTCGATGGTGGCCTCGTCCTTGTAGGCCAGGTCGGACGCCTGGGCCAGCCAGTAGGCCATGGGCAGGCTGTAGCCGGCGGTGGTGTGGTGGTCGATCAAGGCCGGTGCGGTCACGGGCGATCCCTTCACTCCGTTGTGACAGCCGCGCCGCGCATCGGCCGTGCCGGCGTGCGGCGGCTTGCTGAGGTGACGTTCACGGGATCTCTGCGCAGCACCAACCGATTTGACGCACTCTTCCTACTTTCGAGGGATAAGCTGGTAGCACATGGAGCATGGCGCTGGCCGATTCGGCCGCGCCGCCTCCCGCCCCGGTCCTGTGTCCCTCGCCCCCGCCCCGCGAAGAGCTCCGCTCCCCACCCTCACGCGCGAACGTTCAACCGGCCCACCATTACCGGAATTTCCGCCCAGCCCGGGCATACGGCTCCGACGCTGGTGGCTGAAGGCGACCCCCGCGGAGCGACGGCTTCCGGGTGACATGTTTGGATGCGATGGTGATCGTTAACGTACAAGAAACGTCCGAGCCGCGGACGTATGTGGACCGAATTCTGGAGCACTGGTACAAGGACGACGACGCCGAAGCGCTCGTCCAGGGGACACAGCGGCTGACGAGAGGGGAGGCCCGGCAGCGGCTCTTCCAGTTGGGGCACGCGCTGCGCGGCCAGGGGCTCGAACCCGGCGACGGAGTGGGGCTGTTCCTGGCCAACCGCGTGGAGTCGGTGCTGGTCCAGCTCGCCGTTCACCTCATCGGCTGCCGCGTGGTCTTCCTGCCGCCCGAGCCGGGCCCAGGTGAACTCGCCGCGCTGGTCGAGCAGTCCCGAGCGCGCGCGGTGGTCACGGACCCGCTCTTCGCGGAGCGCGCCGCCGACGCGGCCGGCCGCAGCGTCCACGCCCCCGTGCTGCTCAGCCTCGGCCCCGGCGCGCCGCAGTGCCCGGACCTGCTGGCCCTGGCCGACCAGTGCCCTGCCGAGCGCCCCGCGAACGTACCCGCCCCCGGGCCCGACGAAGCCGTCACCGTCCTCTACACCGGCGGCACCCTGGGCCGCCCCAAGCTCGCCGCGCACAGCCACCTCCTCTACGCCGCGCTGGTGGACTTGGCGGACGAGACCACCATGGCCGGCTCCGCACCGGGCGAGGAAGCGGAGCGGGTGCTTGCGGCCACGCTGCTCACACACGGCAGCGGCCACCTCATGGCGGTGCAGGCGCTGGTCACCGGGTCCGTCCTGGTCGTGCTGCCCGACTTCGAGGCGGGCGCGGCGCTGACGGTGCTGCGCGAGGAGCGCATCACCACCACCATGTTCGTACCGCCCATGCTGTACGCGCTGCTCGACCACCCGGAGTGCGAGCCGGGCCTCCTGCCCGCGCTGAAGCGGGTCTTCGTGGGCGGCGCGGCCACGTCGCCCAGCCGGCTCCAGCAGGCCGTCGACGTGCTCGGGCCCGTACTCGGCCAGGGCTACGGGCAGTCCGAGGCGCTCGGCATCGCCGTGTTCGGGGCGGACGACCTCGCCTCGGAGGGCGCCCGCCGTCCCGAACTCTGGCGGAGCTGCGGCCGCCCCATCCCCGACGTCGAGGTCGAGATCCGCGGTGATGACGGCGCGGAGGCGCTGCCCTGCGGGGAGGTCGGCGAGGTGTACGTACGGGGCGGCACGGTGATGCTCGGCTACTACGAGGACCCGCAGCGCACCGCGGCCGCGCTGCACGAGGGCTGGCTGCGCACCGGCGACGTGGGCTATCTCGACGCGGAGGGGTACCTCTACCTCGTCGACCGGGCCAAGGACATCATCGTCACCGGCAGCACCAGCGACAACGTCTACTCCAGGGTCCTGGAGGACTTCCTGCTCACGCTGCCCGGTGTACGCAATGCGGCGGCGCTGGGCGTGCCGGATGAGGAGTACGGGGAGGCCGTACAGATCTTCCTGGCCACGGCCGAGGGCGCGGACGTCGACCCGGCGGCGGTCGGCGCGGCGGTCACCGCCGAGCTGGGGGAGCTGTACACGCCCCGCAAGACGGTGCTGCTCGACCGGCTGCCGACGACGAAGGTCGGCAAGGTCGACAAGAAGGCCCTGCGCGCCACGTGGGTGGACGGAACCCAGAAGGTGTCATAGGGCGGGCCGCCGCAAGGCCCTCGGCGAGGCTCCCGGCAAGGCCCCCGCCTTCGGAAGGTCTCCGAGAGGTTCCCAAGAGGAATCTGTAGGGCCCCGTCAGGCCCCTGGACGCTACGGCGTGCCAGGGGCCTGACGGCACCCGGACCCGCGCCAAGAGGTACGTAAACTTCGCGCAAGCAAATGCGACACCCGGAATGCGCCGGGAAGCAAACGGGGAGGCCACCGCCGGACCGCCGCCCAGCGGGAGCCGGCCCTCCGCCCAGCGAGAGCCCCGGCGCGGTGCGAGACTGCGGTAGGAGGTGATCGCCATGGCCGGGGAAGCCTTCGCGGACGCCTACCCGGGCGTCGAGAGCTACGGAACCCTCGAAGCGCTGCTGCAGCAGGCCCAGCACGCCGCCCCCACGGACATGCCCGACCTGGTGAACCGGCACGCCGCCGCCCTCGGCCTGCGGCACGTCGGCATCTACCTGGTCGACATCCAGCAGCGGCAGCTCTGCCCGCTGGGGGTGGGGCAGCGCGCGCTCGGCGTCGATTCCAGCCTCGCCGGATGGACGTACCGCACCCTGGCCCTGCGGGT
>NZ_JOBF01000003.1 GCF_000718635.1 Streptomyces varsoviensis
AGCTGGAGGAGGTTGAGGACATCCCCCACCCCCGCCCACGCACCCACCGTCCGCCCCCGCCCAGCCTGTCCGGCGATTGAGGACCGGGGTCCGGGGCGGAGCCCCGAGTAAGCCCGTCAGGGGGCACCTCCCAGCGGTAGCTGGGGGAGGTTGAGGGCCGGGGCCCGGGGCCCAGGGCTTCCCCGCGAGGGGCATGGTGGGGCGAAGGCACCCACAGGTGACGGGCCCGGCAAGACCGGGAGTTAGGCTCGCGGCAAGCTCCTGGCGGCCGGTCACCATCCACCGACCGGCCGAACTCAACGGAAGTAGGGACCCCACCACCGTGACTGCACTGACTCTCAGCACCTCCAGCGCCGCGACGCTGCGCGCCGACGCCCTCGTCGTCGGTGTGGCGAAGGGCCCGAAGGGCCCCGTCTTGGCGCCCGGCGCGGAAGCCGTGGACAAGGCGTTCGACGGCAAACTGGCCTCCGTCCTGGAGGCCCTCGGCGCCGGCGGCGGCGAGGGCGAGGTGACGAAGCTGCCCGCACCGTCCGGTGTGAAGGCCCCCGTCGTCCTCGCGGTCGGCCTCGGCGAGGCCCCGGCCAAGGGCGAGGACTTCGACGGCGAGGCGCTGCGCCGGGCCGCGGGCTCCGCCGCGCGCGCCCTGGCGGGCACGAAGAAGGGCGCGTTCGCGCTGCCCGTCGAGGGCGCCGCGGATGTCGCCGCCATCGCGGAGGGCGCGCTGCTCGGCGCGTACGCCTTCACCGCCTACCGCAACGGCAACGGCAAGAACGGCAAGGGCAGCAAGGACGACAAGAGCGCGCCGCTCGCCGAGGTCGCGATCCTCGGCGGCAAGCCGCGCGACAAGGCGCACAAGGCCGCGGCGGACCGCGCCATCGCGCTGGCGGAGGAGATCAACCGCGCCCGCGACCTGATCAACACGCCCTCCAACGACCTCACCCCGAAGTCGTTCGCCGCCGCCGCGCAGGCCGCCGGCAAGGAGCACGGCCTCACGGTCGAGGTGCTGGACGAGAAGGCGCTGGCCAAGGGCGGCTACGGCGGTCTGATCGGCGTGGGCCAGGGCTCCGCCAACCCGCCGCGGCTGGTGAAGATCGCCTATACGCACGCCAAGGCGAAGAAGACCGTCGCGCTGGTCGGCAAGGGCATCACGTACGACTCGGGCGGCATCTCGCTGAAGCCGGCCGGGCACAACGAGACGATGAAGTGCGACATGAGCGGCGCGGCCGCCGTGTTCGCCGCGGTCGTCAGCGCCGCCCGGCTCGGTCTCCAGGTCAATGTGACCGGCTGGCTGGCGCTGGCCGAGAACATGCCGTCGGGCACCGCGACCCGCCCCGGCGACGTGCTCACGATGTACAGCGGCAAGACCGTCGAGGTGCTCAACACCGACGCCGAGGGCCGGCTGGTGCTCGCCGACGCGATCACCCGCGCCTCGGAGGAGAAGCCCGACGCGATCGTGGACGTGGCGACGCTGACCGGCGCGATGGTGGTGGCCCTCGGCGACCGCACGTTCGGGATCATGGCCAACGACGACGCCTTCCGCGCCTCGCTGCACGAGATCGCGGAGGAGGTCGGCGAGCAGTCCTGGCCGCTGCCGCTCCCCGCCGAGCTGCTCAAGGGCATGGACTCGCCCGTCGCCGACCTCGCGAACGTGGGCGGCCGGATGGGCGGCGGCCTGGCCGCCGGGCTGTTCCTCCAGGAGTTCGTGGGCGAGGGCATCACCTGGGCGCACCTGGACATCGCGGGTCCGGCGTTCCACGAGAGCGCGCCGTACGGCTACACCCACAAGGGCGGCACCGGGGCCTCGGTCCGCACCCTGGTGCGGCTGGCCGAGCGCACGGCCGACGGCGACCTCGGCTGACGGTCCGCGTCGCTGTCCGTACGGCCCCGGGTTCCGCGCCCGGGGCCGTACGGACGTCCGGCCGCCCCCGCTCGCCGCGGGCTCGCGCTGTCCGTCGTGCCGACCGTCGTGCCATCCGCCGTGCCGTCCGTCGTACTGTTCGCCGTGCGGCTCGTACTGTGCGTCGTTCCGTGCGTCGTTCCATTCGTCGTTCCGTTCGTCGTTCCGTTCGTCACGTTCGCCCTCGACGAAATCCGTACGTCCGCGCGCCGGAGCGACCTCGGGGAGGGCCGATCCGCCGCCCCCGACACCGGCCCGGCGTCCCGCCTCCCATCAACAAGTGCGAAGATGTTGTCACGGCAGGACAGGGCCCCCTTACACCCAGGGCCGATCTAGAAGCGGCCGAACAACAGCCGCCGCCCGGTCACCGACGACCGGCTACGGCGTATCCATGCATGGAGGACGTGACGTGGCGAACGACGCCAGCACCGTTTTCGACCTAGTGATCCTCGGAGGCGGTAGCGGCGGTTACGCCGCTGCCCTGCGCGGAGCGCAGCTTGGTCTGGACGTCGCCCTGATCGAGAAGAACAAGCTCGGCGGCACCTGCCTGCACAACGGCTGCATCCCCACGAAGGCTCTGCTGCACGCCGGCGAGATCGCCGACCAGGCCCGTGAGGCCGAGAAGTTCGGCATCAAGACGTCCTTCGAGGGCGTCGACATCGAGGGCGTGCACAAGTACAAGGATGGCGTGATCGCGGGCCTCTACAAGGGTCTGCAGGGTCTCGTCGCCAGCCGCAAGGTGACCTACATCGAGGGCGAGGGCAAGCTGTCCTCGCCGACCTCGGTGGACGTCGCCGGGCGGCGGGTGGAGGGCCGCCACGTCCTGCTGGCGACCGGCTCCGTGCCGAAGTCGCTGCCCGGCCTGGAGATCGACGGCAACCGCATCATCTCCTCGGACCACGCGCTGACCCTGGACCGCGTCCCGAAGTCCGCGATCATCCTGGGCGGCGGCGTCATCGGCGTCGAGTTCGCCTCGGCGTGGAAGTCCTTCGGCACGGACGTCACGGTCATCGAGGGCCTCAAGCACCTCGTCCCGGTCGAGGACGAGAACAGCTCCAAGCTGCTGGAGCGGGCCTTCCGCAAGCGCGGCATCAAGTTCAACCTCGGCACCTTCTTCGACAAGGCCGAGTACACCGCCGACGGCGTCAAGGTGACCCTTGCCGACGGCAAGACCTTCGAGGCCGAGGTGCTGCTGGTGGCGATCGGCCGCGGGCCGGTCTCCCAGGGCCTGGGCTACGAGGAGCAGGGCGTCGCGATGGACCGCGGCTACGTCCTGGTCGACGAGTACATGCGCACCAACGTGCCGACCATCTCGGCCGTCGGCGACCTCGTCCCGACCCTCCAGCTCGCGCACGTCGGCTTCGCCGAGGGCATGCTGGTGGCGGAGCGGCTGGCCGGTCTGAAGACCGTGCCGGTCGACTACGACGGTGTGCCGCGGGTCACGTACTGCCACCCCGAGGTCGCCTCCGTCGGGATCACCGAGGCCAAGGCCAAGGAGATCTACGGTGCGGACAAGGTCGTGGCCCTGAAGTACAACCTCGCGGGCAACGGCAAGAGCAACATCCTCAAGACCTCCGGCGAGATCAAGCTCGTCCAGGTCAAGGACGGCGCCGTCGTCGGCGTCCACATGGTCGGCGACCGTATGGGCGAGCAGGTCGGCGAGGCGCAGCTCATCTACAACTGGGAGGCGCTGCCGGCCGAGGTCGCGCAGCTCGTCCACGCCCACCCGACGCAGAACGAGGCGCTCGGCGAGGCCCACCTGGCCCTGGCCGGCAAGCCGCTGCACTCGCACGACTAAGTCCCGAGCGCACCACCATCCGCACTTTTCGTAAGGAGCAACCGAAACCATGGCGGTTTCCGTAACCCTGCCGGCGCTCGGCGAGAGCGTGACCGAGGGCACCGTCACCCGCTGGCTGAAGGCCGAGGGTGAGCGCGTCGAGGCCGACGAGCCTCTGCTGGAGGTGTCGACCGACAAGGTCGACACCGAGATCCCCGCGCCGGCCGCCGGTGTGCTCGCCTCCATCAAGGTGGCCGAGGACGAGACGGTCGAGGTCGGCGCCGAACTGGCGATCATCGACGACGGCTCCGGCGCCCCGGCGCAGGAGGCCGCGCCGGCCGCCGAGCCCGCACCGGCGGCTCAGCCGGAGCCCGCCGCGGCCCCGGCCCCGGCCGAGGCGCCCGCCGCCCCCGCGCAGGAGGCCCCGGCCGCGTCCGGCGGCTCCGCCGAGGGCACCCCGGTCACGCTCCCCGCGCTGGGCGAGTCCGTGACCGAGGGCACCGTGACCCGCTGGCTGAAGGCCGTCGGCGAAGAGGTCGCCGTCGACGAGCCGTTGCTGGAGGTGTCGACGGACAAGGTCGACACCGAGATCCCGGCGCCCGTCGCGGGCACCCTGCTGGAGATCGTGGTCGGCGAGGACGAGACCGCCGAGGTCGGCGCGAAGCTCGCCGTCATCGGCGCCGCGGGCGCTGCCCCGGCCGCCCCCGCCGCTCCGGCCGCGCCCGCCCCGGCGGCCGCTCCCGAGCCCGCCCCGGCTCCGGCCCCGGCCGAGGCGCCCGCCGCCCCCGCCACGTCGGCCCCGCAGGCCCCCTCGGCCCCGGCCCCGCAGCAGGTCACCACCCCGGCGCCGGACCCGGCCCCGGCCGCTCCGGCCCCGGCGCCCGCCGCCCCCGCCGCTCCGGCTCCGGCCGCCGCGGCGACCGGTGAGGCGGACGGCGCGTACGTCACGCCGCTGGTGCGCAAGCTGGCCTCCGAGAGCGGCGTGAACCTCGCCGAGGTCAAGGGCACCGGCGTCGGCGGCCGTATCCGCAAGCAGGACGTCATCTCCGCCGCCGAGTCCGCCAAGCAGCAGGCTCCGGCCGCCGCTCCGAAGGCCGCCGCCGCTCCGGCGCAGCCGTCGGCGCTGCGCGGCCAGACGGTGAAGATGTCCCGTATCCGCAAGGCGACCGCCAAGCACATGGTGGAGTCGCTGAAGGTGTCGGCGCAGCTCACGACCGTGGTCGAGGTGGACGTCACCAAGATCATGCAGCTTCGTGCCAAGGCGAAGAACAGCTTCCTCGCGCGGGAGGGCGTCAAGCTCTCGCCGATGCCGTTCTTCGTCAAGGCCGCCGCCGAGGCGCTGAAGGTGCACGCGTCGCTGAACGCCAAGGTGAACGACGACGACACGATCACCTACCACGACGTCGAGAACATCGGCATCGCGGTGGACACCGAGAAGGGCCTGTTCGTCCCGGTCATCCACGAGGCGGGCGACCTGAACCTGGCCGGCATCGCGAAGAAGACCGCGGACCTGGCCGGCCGGGTGCGCGAGGGCGGCATCAAGCCGGACGAGCTGGCGGGCGGCACCTTCACGGTGACCAACACCGGTTCGCGCGGCGCGCTGTTCGACACCCCGATCCTGAACCAGCCGCAGGTCGGCATGCTCGGGATCGGCGCGACGGTCAAGCGTCCGGTCGTCGTCACGACGCCGGAGCTGGGCGAGACCATCGCCATCCGCGACATGGTCTACCTGGCCCTGTCGTACGACCACCGGCTGGTGGACGGCGCCGACGCGGCCCGCTTCCTGGGCACGCTCAAGGCCCGTCTGGAAGGCGGCGAGTTCGAGGGCGACCTCGGCCTCTGAGGTTGACAGCACCGTATGGAGGGAAGGCCCCGGCTCAGCGAGCCGGGGCCTTCCCCGTGGTCGGACGTTGTCGACGGAACTCGCGAAAGCAGCCGCGAGCGGCCCGTCATAGGCCCCCGCGAGCCGCCGCAAGCCGCCGTGACCCGCCGGATACTTCCGGGAGAGAAGAATGGCCGCCGACCGGCGCGCCCCGAAGGAGCACTCATGACCCCGCCCGTCGTCCACTCGCTGCGTGAGCAGATCCGCGAGCACATCCTCAAGGGGATCGTCAGCGGCCGCTGGCAGCCCGGGGAGCGGATCGTGGAGCGGCGGATCGCCGTGGAGCTGGAGGTGAGCCAGACGCCCGTACGGGAGGCGCTGCGCGAGCTGGAGTCGCTGCGGCTGATCGAGTCGGCGCCCAACAAGGGCGTCCGGGTGCGGAATCTGACCGCCACGGACCTCAAGGAGAGCTATCCGGTGCGGGCCGGGCTGGAGCGGGTGGCCGCGGAGCTGGCCGCCGAACGGCTGGCGGCGGACCTCTCCGCGCTGGAGCGGGAGGTCGCGGCGCTCCGCGAGGCCGACCTGGCGGACGACGGCGAGGCGCAGGTCCGGCACACGGTGGCGTTCCACCGGGAGATCGTGCGGGCGGCCGGGAACAGCGTGCTGCTGCACACCTGGGAGTCGCTGGGCATCGAGGTCTGGACGACACTGTCGATCCGCTGGCTGAGTCCCGAGCCGCGCTCGTACGCCGACGATCACCAGGAGCTGGTGGACGCTTTCCGGCGGCGTGATCCGCTCATCGGAGACGTGCTCACCACGCATGTGCTGTGCTGCGCCCCGCAGCTCTGACACCGGGTGCCATAAGCCGCGACACCCCGTGCCACCTGGGGTTTTTCTTTTGACGAACCGTTGATCGATCATCGATCAGAGGCGTATCGTCGATCGTGGGCGCAACCCCTGCCTGCCGCCCCTCCACCTCTCTTTCGTCCGGAAAGGGGCCCACCCCATGCCCGACCCCGTGCGCCAGTACAGCCAGCTCGACCAGCTCCCGGACGCCGATCCCGAGGAGACGGCCGAGTGGGGCGAGTCGCTCGACGCCGTCACCACCGCGGCAGGCCCGCACCGCGCCGCCCGCATCCTGCGCAGCACGCTGGAGCACGGCGAGCGCGCCGGCCTCGGGCTGCCCCCGCTGCTGGAGAGCGAGTACGTCAACACCATCCCCACCGCCGCGGAGCCCGACTATCCGGGCGACGAGGAGATGGAGCGCCGGATCACCGCCTACAACCGGTGGAACGCCGCCGCGATGGTGACCCGCGGCAGCGCCCTCGGCCTCGGCGGCCACATCGCCACGTACGCCTCCGCCGCCTGGCTCTACGAGACGGGCTTCCAGCACTTCTTCCGCGGCAAGGACGACGCGGCGTCCGGCGGCTCCGGCGACCAGCTCTACCTCCAGGGCCACGCCTCCCCCGGCATCTACGCCCGCGCCTTCCTCGAAGGCCGCCTCACCGAGGGCCAGCTCGACCGGTTCCGCCAGGAGGCGGGCGGCGACGGCCTGCCTTCCTACCCGCACCCCCGGCGGCTGCCCTGGCTGTGGGAGTTCCCGACCGTCTCCATGGGCCTCGGCCCGCTCTCCGCGATCTACCAGGCGCGCTTCAACCGCTATCTGGAGCACCGCGGCATCAAGGACACCTCCCGCTCCCGCGTCTGGGCGTTCCTCGGCGACGGCGAGATGGACGAGCCCGAGGCCACCGCCGCGCTCGCGCTGGCCGGCCGCGAGGGCCTGGACAACCTCACCTTCGTCATCAACTGCAACCTCCAGCGCCTCGACGGCCCCGTCCGCCCCAACTTCAAGATCGTGCAGGAGCTGGAGGCCCAGTTCCGCGCCGCGGGCTGGAACGTCGTCAAGTCCCTGTGGGGCGCCGCCTGGGACGACCTCTTCGCCCGCGACACCGACGGCGCGCTCGTACGCCGGCTCCGCGAGACGCCGGACGCCCAGTTCCAGACGTACGCGACCCGCGACGCCGGATACCTGCGCGACCACTTCTTCGGCGCCGACCCGGCGCTGCGGGCCATGGCCCAGCAGCTCACCGACGCCAAGCTGCTGGAGCTGTTCCAGAGCTCCCGCGCCGGCCACGAGCCGCGCAAGGTGTACGCCGCCTACCGCGCCGCCGTGGAGCACAAGGGCGCGCCGACGGTGATCCTCGCGCAGACCATCAAGGGCCACACCCTCGGCACGGGCTTCGAGTCGCGCAACGCCAACCACCAGATGAAGAAGCTCACCGGCGAGCAGTTCCGCGACATGCGCGACCTGCTCGGGCTGCCCATCCCGGACAGCGCGCTCGCCGACGGCCCCGTGCCGTACGCGCACCCCGGCGAGAACTCCCCCGAGATGGCCTACCTCCGCGAGCGCCGCGCCGCGCTCGGCGGCCCCTCCCCCGCCCGCAAGGTCACCGCGAAGCCGCTGCCCGAGCCGTCCGCGAAGCCCTTCGAGGCGCTCCAGAAGGGCTCCGGGACCCAGGAGATCGCCACCACCATGGCGTTCGTCCGGCTCGTCAAGGACCTGATGCGGGAGAAGGAGACCGGCCGCCGCTGGGTGCCGATCGTCCCCGACGAGGCCCGCACCTTCGGCATGGAGTCGCTCTTCCCGTCCGCCGGGCTCTACTCCCCCAAGGGCCAGACGTACGACCCGGTCGACCGCGACCAGCTCCTGTACTACAAGGAGGCCAAGGACGGTCAGATCCTGAACGAGGGCATCACCGAGGCCGGTTCGCTGGCCGACTTCACCGCCGCCGCGACCTCGTACGCGACGCACGGCGAGCCGATGATCCCGTTCTACATCTTCTACTCGATGTTCGGCTGGCAGCGCACGGCCGACCAGTTCTGGGCGCTCGCCGACCAGCTCGGCCGCGGCTTCGTCATCGGCGCCACCGCGGGCCGCACCACGATGACGGGCGAGGGCCTCCAGCACGCCGACGGCCACTCGCACCTGATCGCCTCCACCAACCCGGCGGCCATCTCGTACGACCCGGCGTTCGCGTACGAGGTCTCCGTGATCGTCCGCGAGGGCCTGCGCCGGATGTACGGGCCCGAGGCCGAGAACGTCTTCTACTACCTGACCGTCTACAACGAGACGAAGGTCCAGCCCGCCATGCCCGAGGGCGTGGAGGAGGGCATCCTCAAGGGCCTCTACCGCTACCAGGAGGCCCAGGGGCTCCCCGAGGGCGCGCCGCGCCTCCAGTTGCTCGCCTCGGGCACCGCGATCCACTGGGCGCTCGACGCGCAGCGGCTGCTCGCCGAGGACTGGGGCGTCGCCGCCGACGTCTGGTCCGCGCCCTCCTGGACCGAGCTGCGCCGCGAGGCGCTGGACTGTGAGGCGGCGGCGCTGCGCGGCGAGGAGCGCGTCCCGTACGTCACCCAGGCCCTGCACGGCGCGCCCGGCCCGGTCGTGGCCGTCAGCGACTGGATGCGGGCGGTCCCGGACCAGATCGCGCCCTGGGTCGAACAGGACTGGACCTCCATCGGCACGGACGGCTTCGGCCTCTCCGACACCCGCGAGGCCGCCCGCCGCCACTTCGGCGTCGACCCGCAGTCGGTCGTCGTCTCCGCCCTGGCCGCACTCGCCCGCCGCGGCGAGGTCAAGGCATCCCTCGTCAAGGAGGCCGCCGAGCGCTACGGGCGCTGAGCCCCTCCCCCATACGGCGGCCGGGCCCGCCTGTCCCGGTACTCGCGCGCCGGGGGGCGTACGCCCGCCGCCGGCCGGGGGGGCGGGGGCCCGCCGCCGGCCGGGGGGCGGGGGCCCGCCGCCGGCCGGGGGGCGGGGGCCGTACAGGCCCAAGCCCGGCCGCGGGCGCCGGCTCCTGTACGGACCCGGATCCGGACCCGGACCCGGCCGCGCGCTCCGCCCGCCGACTGCAGCCGGGGGCCGACTGTCAGTGGGGCTCGGCATGATGGCGGCATGCGTGCTGCCCGGCTCATCACGATGGTGTTGTTGCTCCAGTCCCGGCCCGGGATGACGGGGGCCGAGCTGGCGCGCCGCCTGGAGGTCTCGGAGCGCACGGTCGCGCGGGACGTCCTCGCGCTTTCCGAGGCCGGCGTGCCCGTCTACGCGGACCGCGGCCGTACGGGCGGCTACCGCCTCGTCGGCGGCTACCGCACCCGCCTCACGGGCCTGGGGCGTACGGAGGCCGAGGCGCTGTTCCTGTCCGGAGTCCCCTCGGCCCTGCGCGAGATGGGCCTAGCCGACGCCGCCTCCGCCGCCCGGCTGAAGGTCTCGGCCGCCCTCCTCCCCGAACTGCGCGACGCGGCGGCCGGCGCCGCCCAGCGCTTCCACCTCGACGCCCCCGCCTGGTTCCACGAAGCCGAACCCCCCGCCCTCCTGCCCGCCATCGCACACGCCCTCTGGCACAACCGCCGCCTCACCACCCGCTACCAGCGCGGCAACACCGAAGCGGAACGCGAACTGGAACCGTACGGCCTCGTCCTCAAGGCAGGCGTGTGGTACTTGGCGGCGCGTGTGGCGGATGGGGACGGGGAGGGGGCGGGTGGGGGCCCTGGGGCGGGAGGTACGGGCGCGCCGGGCTCCGGCCCGGCGGCCGGGGCGGTGCGCGTGGCGGACGGCGGCGGGGAAGGGACGGGCACGGGCTCCGGCCAGGGAGGTACGGGCGCGGGCTCCGGCGCGGCGGCCGGGGCGGCGCGTGTCGCGGACGGCAGCGCGGAGGGTACGGGCGCGGGTCCTGGCGCAGGGGTGTCGGGGCGGCGGGAGTTCCGTGTCTACCGGGTGGACCGGTTCACGGCGGTCGCGAGCGGGGAGGAGCGCTTCCAGCGCTCCGAGGCGTTCGACCTGCCCGCCTTCTGGGAGGAGCGGGCCGTCGAGTTCGCCCGCTCGATCCTGCGGGACCGGGTGGAGGTGCGCCTCACGCCGGACGGCGCCCGCCAGCTCCCGTACGTGACGGACCAGCTCGCCGCCCGCGAGGCGCTGGCCGCGGCCGGGGACCCCGACGAGCAGGGGCGGATCACCGTGACCCTGCCCGTCGAGACGGTCGACGTCGCGTACTCCCAACTGCTCGGCCTGGGGCCGGAGGCCGAGGTGCTCGCACCCGCGGCGCTGCGCGAACGCTTCGCGCGGGCAGCACGCGAAATGGCCGCCCGGTACGGGGCGCGTTGATCCGCCATGTGCTCTGCGGCCCGCTACGAGCCCCGGCCCGGCGGCCGACGGCGATCAGCCGCCACGCCCGGCCGCGAAGGCCGCGGAACCCTTGCCCAACGGCCAACAGCCCTGGCCCCCGGGGGTACGCGGACGCCCCGGTCGGGTGGCCGACCCCGCCGGGCGCCGCGACCGGCTGGGCAGGGCCGAGCCCCCGGCCGCCCATCACGGGCCGTCGAGGACCGTACGGCACGCGGCGCCTCACACCGGACACCACGACCGGACGGGGCGGGCCGAAGCGTGGGCCGCCCGCTACGGGCCATCAAGGGCCGTACGGCGCGCGGCGCCGGGCGCGTGCCCGCACGGCACGAGTCGGGGCCACACAGCGCGCGGCAGGGGCAGGGCCGAAGCCCGACCGCCCGTCACAAACCGTCGAGGACCGTAAGACGCGCGGCGCCGGGCACCGGGCACCGGACGCCGCGACCGGACGGGGCGAGCCGAAGCGCCAGCCGCCCATCACGGGCCGCCAAGGACCGTACGGCGCGGCGCCAGGCACCGGTCAGGCGCACACAGCGCGCAGCCCACGGCGCCGGGCGCGGGGCCCGTGCCCCGTGCGGCACAGGTCAAGGCCACACAGCGCGCCGCAGGCGACCGTCAGCGGTAGTCGGCGGCGGTGGCGGCCTTGCCGCCGAAGACGACGTCACGGAAGTACGCCATGGCGTCCGGCTGCGAGCCGTCGGTGTCCGTGAAGCCGTACACCCTGGCCATCTGGCCGCTGGAGACGGAGGCGCCGTTCCAACGCGCCCGCCCGGCATCGGCGGCGAGGGCGGCGACGGCGCGGCCGATCAGGGCGGGCGACTCGGCGATGGCGAAGTGCGGTTCCCGCTCCACGGCGTCGCGCCAGGTGGCCTCGGTGACGCCGAAGTGGTCGAGCATCTCCTCGGAGCGCAGGAACCCCGGCGTGATGGAGAGGGCGGTGCCCCCGTACTCCTTCAGTTCCTCGGCGAGGCCGAAGGCCATCCGGTGCGGGGCGGTCTTGGCCAGGTCGAAGGGGAGGTTGCCGCGGTAGGTCTTGTTGAACTCGGCGGTGCCGTCGGTGACTTCGACGACCAGGCCGCCGGGGTCGCGGATCAGCAGCGGCAGCGCGCAGTGGCTGGTGATGAGGTGGGCGTCGATGCCGAGCCGGAGCATCCGCAGCCCGTCCTCGATCTTCACCTCCCAGATCCGCTTGTCGAACTCCAGCAGGTGGTCCCCGCCCCAGACGTCGTTGACGAGGATGTCGAGCCGTCCCGCTTCCCGGTCGACGCGCTCGACGACCGCCTTGACCTGCGCCGGGTCCAGGTGGTCGGTCGCGACGGCGATGCCGGTGCCGCCGGCCGCCGTCACCAGTTCGGCCGTCTCCTCGATGGTCTCGGTGGGCCGGCCGACCTCGCTGACGCGGGTCCGGGTGGTGCGTCCGGTCGCGTAGACGGTGGCCCCGGAGCGGCCCAGTTCGACGGCCATCGCGCGGCCCGCGCCGCGCGTCGCCCCCGCGACCAGGGCGACCTTGCCGGCCAGGGGGCGCGCCGCTGCGTCCTGTGTGCTCATGTACGTATGTCCTCTCGCTCCGCCGGTTGGCTACGGGCCGACCCTGACAGCGATACCGGACACCTTCTGTCGTCTTTTCGGCTCGCGCCCGCACGGGTACGTTCGCCGTTCGATCTGAGACCGGATCAGTACCGCTTGCCGTCCTCTTGCCGTCCTCGAACGGCCGGTAACGACACAGTCGCATCTGGGCCGCTCCGCGTGCGTGGCCCGGCCCCAGGCCCGATGCTGGTGCCGTGATGGACGAGACGGAGTTCTGGTCGTTGATCGACGCCACCCGCCAGGCGGCCGACGGCGACCCCGAGGACCAGGCCGACCTGCTGATCGAGCGGCTGACGCAGCTCGATCCGGACTCCGTGCTGTACTTCGCGCGGCACTTCGAGGCGCGCTACAACCGCGCGTACCGCTGGGATCTGTGGGGCGCGGCCTGGGTGCTGCTGGACGGGGCGGACGACGAGGTCTTCGACTGCTTCCGCTGCTGGCTGATCGGGCAGGGCCGGGAGGTCTTCGAGGGGGCGCTGCACGAGCCGGACGACCTGGCCGACCTGCTGGAGGAGTTCGACGATCGGGTCGACGGGGACGGCGAGGACCTGGGGTACGCGGCCGACGAGGCGTACGAGCAGTTGACCGGCGCGGAGTTGCCGGACCTGGGGCTGCCGGAGCCGCCCTCGGAGCCGCTGGGCAGCCCGCTGGACTTCGAGGACGAGGCGGCGATGGCGGAACGGTTCCCCAAGCTGTGGGAGGGCCGCGACCGGCTGGGGGCGTGAACCACCACGGGCTACAGGCGTGAACCACTACCGGCGGCGGAGGCGAACCACTCCCCGCCGGGGTCCGGAGCCCTCCCCTGCAGGCAGCCGAAAGCTACAGCGCCCGCGCCATCAGCACATCGTCCACGTACTCCCCGCCCACCAGGAACTCCCCCCGCAGCACGCCCTCCACGGCGAACCCCTCCGACTCGTACAGCCGCCGCGCGGGCGTGTTGTGGCCGAGCACCCGCAGCGTGAGGCGGACCGCGGCCTGCCGCCGGGCCTCGTCGGCGGAGGCCCGCAGCAGGGCGCGGGCGACGCCGCGCCCGCGCGCGGTCTCGTCGACGGCGAGCCCCTGTATCTGCCGCACGTGCGCGTTGGAGGGCAGCGGGGTCGCCGGTACGAGGCGCAGATAGCCGGCGACGCGCCCGTCGAGTTCGGCCACGAGGATGTACTCGGGCAGGTTTCCGGCCGTGAAGAACGGCCCGTACGGCGGCTTCGGCGGCGCCATCACGGAGTGCACCGGCGACCAGGTCCGGCGGTCCAGCTCGGCGAGGGCCGCGTCGTCGGAGAGGACGGCGGGGCGGATGATCGGCTCGGGCATGCGGGTCACTGTGGCACAGGCGGCGGGTGCCGCGGCGGGAATTAACCGCCTGCCGACGGGCGCGGGGGCAGGATGACCGGCATGCGGATCGCGATCACCGGTTCGGCCGGGCTCATCGGTACGGCGCTCGTACGCTCCCTGGAGGCGGACGGCCACCACGTGGTGCGGCTGGTGCGGCGCGCGCCCCGCGCGGCGGACGAGGTCGAGTGGGACCCGATGCGGCAGCGCGTCGACGCGGACGGGCTCGCCGGGTGCGCGGCCGTCGTGCACCTCGCGGGCGCGGGGCTCGGCGACCGCCGCTGGACGGACGCGTACAAGAAGGAGCTGCGCGACAGCCGGGTGCTGGGCACGGCCGCCGTCGCGGAGGCCGTGGCCGCCCTCGACGAGCCGCCGCGGGTGCTGGTCAGCGGTAGCGCGATCGGCTTCTACGGGGACACCGGGGACCGCGCGGTCGACGAGGACCACCCGCCCGGCGACGGCTTCCTCGCGGACCTCTGCCAGGAGTGGGAGGAAGCCGCCGGGGCGGCCGTGGAGGCGGGCGTACGGACCGTCTACGCCCGTACCGGCCTGGTCGTCTCCCGCGCGGGCGGCGCCTGGGCACGGCTCTTCCCCCTCTTCCGGTACGGGCTCGGGGGACGCCTGGGCGACGGCCGGCAGTACTGGAGCTTCATCTCCCTGCACGACCACGTCGCCGCCCTGCGCCACATCCTGGACACCGGGACGCTGTACGGGCCGGTCAACCTCACCGCGCCGGCGCCCGTCACCAACCGCGAGGTGACGCGGGCGATGGGGCGGGTGCTGCGCCGCCCGACGCTGTTCACCGCGCCCGCGCCCGCGCTGCGGCTCGCGCTCGGCGAGTTCGCGACGGATGTCCTGAGCAGCCAGCGGGTCCTGCCCCGCAAACTGCTGGACTCGGGTTTCGCGTACGCGTTCCCCGGGATCGAGGAGACGCTGCGGGCGGCGCTGGCGGAACGGGGCTGACGGCGGCCGGACCGGGAGGCGCGCGGGCCGCCCTCCGCCGTCGGTGCCGCGGAGCCCCGGCCGGGGGCCGTACCGCGCGCCTCCCGCGTCGGTCGTACGCCGTGGCCAGGCCGGCCCGCCGACGTGCCGGTACGCGCCGCGCGGCGTCGGCGCCGCCGCCGTGCGACCGGCGTGCGACCGTGCACTGTCCGTGCGCGACTGCCGCGAAGGGGTTTTGTCCCTACCGTCGAGGCAACTCACGCATCCCCGCCATTGGTTGGGGGCATCAGGCCACCGAGTGAGCGGACCGACCTCGGGGAGGGCACGTGCTCGACCGTGCACGAAATTCCGCGAACCCCATCGATGCCGACGGCGCCCCGGATGCCGTCGATGCCGCTGGCACCCACGGTATGGATGACGCCGCCGTCGACGCCGTCGATGTCGTCATCGTGGGCGCCGGGCTCGCCGGCCTGTCGGCGGCCCAGCAGCTCACCAACGCCGGAGTAACAGTCACCGTCCTGGAGGCCGCCCCTTACGCCGGGGGCCGCACCACCACGGAGACGGTGGACGGCTTCCGCCTGGACCGCACCGGAGCGCTGCTCAACACCGCCTATCCCGAGCTGCTGCGCACCCCCGGTCTGGGGGCGCTCACGCTGCGGCCCTTCGCGCCGGGCGTGCTCGTCCACCACGACGGCGGCAGTCTGCGGACGGGCGCGCCCCGCGGTGCGCGAAGCGCCCGGAGCACGCGGGGCGCACTGACGACAGCGCGCGCCCTGGCGCGCGCGCCCCGCGCGGGCGGCCTCGACCAGGCGCGCATAGGAGCCGCGCTGTCCCGCTTCGCGACCCTGTCCACCGACCGGCTGCTCACCCGCCCCGACCGGCCCACCGCCGAGACCCTGGCCGGGCGCGGCCTCTCGCCCCGCACCGTCGAGAGCTTCCTGCGGCCGCTGCTGGTCTCGCTGCTCGGCGACCCGGACCTCACCACGTCCAGCCGCGTCGCCGACCTGGTGCTGCGCGGGTACGCGCGCGGCCGGCTGTGCCTGGCCGCCGGCGGGGCGGGCACCATCCCCGAACTGCTGGTCGCGGCGCTGCCGCCCGGTACGGTCCGGACGGGCGTACAGGCCAAGTCGGTGTGCACCACGTCCGTCTCCACCGCCGGCCACGGCGACATCCGCTGCCGCTCCGTCGTGGTCGCCACGGGGGCGCGCGCCGCCGCCGAACTCATTCCGGGTCTGCGGCTTCCCGCGTTCCACCCCGTCACGGTGGTGCACCACGCCGCCGACGCCGCGCCGCCGCACGGGCCGGCGCTGATCCTCGCCGCCGACGGGAGCGGGCCCGTCGCGCACACCATGGTGGCCGGCGAGGTCGACCCGGCCCGTACCCCGCCCGGCCGGACGCTGATCACCTCGACGGTCCTGGGCGCCGCCGCGGCGCTGCCGACCGCCGAACTCGACCGCGCGGTCCGCGCCCAACTGGCCGCCGTCTACGCCACGTCCACCACCGGGTGGCGGCTGCTGGCCGCGTACCACGAGCCCGACGCGATCCCCGCCATGACCGCGCCCCACGACCTCCGCCGCCCGGTGCGGCTGCTCTCCGGGCTGTACGTATGCGGCGACCACCGCGACACCAGCACGGTGCAGGGCGCCCTCTACTCGGGCCGCCGAGCCGCCCGCGCGGTCCTCCACGACCTGGGCGTCGCCACCGACGAATCGCCGAGGCTGCGGGCGGCGTAGCCCCCCAGGGGCGGCTCCGCTCCGGGAGCGGCGCGCCCCAGGGGCGCGCCCGTCCCCTACCCCATCGCGGCGACCCGCTCGCGGTATCCGCGTACGGCCGCGGCGTCCCGGTACGGCTCCAGCCTCCGTTCGAAGTCGCGCACGTACTCCACCGCGCGGGCCGACCGCATCTCGGAAGCCTGCTGCGCCGCCTCGGCGCCCAGCACGCACGCCTGCTCCAGCTCGCCGAGCCCCAGCCGCGCGGAGGCCAGCACCACCCGGCAGAACAGCCGGCTGCGGGCGAACCCGGCGCCGCGCAGTTGCAACGACCGTTCGGCGTGCAGCGCGGCGGCCCGGTACTGCTGCAAGTCCCGGTAGCAGTGGCCGAATTCGTCGGCGAGCTGCCCCTCGTCGAAGAACCGCGCCCAGTACGGCACGTCGTCCCCCGGCCGCGCCGTCTCCAGCGCCCGTTCCGCCCGCGCGAGGGAGGCGGTGCACGCCCGTACCTCGCTCAGCACGCCGTGCCCGCGCGCCTCCACGGCGTGCAGCAGGGCCTGCACCACGGGCGGCGCGCCCGACCCCACGCCCTGCTGGGCGACGCGCGCCAGTTGCACGGCCTCCCGGCCGTGTCCCAGATACACGGCCTGCCGGCTCATGGTGGCCAGCACGTAGCTGCCGTAGGCCCGGTCCCCGGCGGCCTGGGCCAGCCGCAGCGCCTGGACGAAGTACCGCTGCGCGAGCCCGTGCGCGGCGATGTCGTACGAGGTCCAGCCCGCCAGCCGGGTGAGGTCGGCGGCGGCGGCGAACAGCCGCCGCCCGGTGGCCTCCCCGTACGCGCCGCGCAGCATCGGTTCCACTTCGTGTTCCAGATAGCGCACGAGCGCCTGGCGCGCGTGGCCGCCGCCGTAGGCGTGGTCGAGGGTGCGGAAGAGGTCGCCCACCGACCGCAGCGCGGCGACGTCGCCCATCGTGACGCGGGCGCCGGGGCCGCGCTCGGTCTGGCGCTGCCGGGATACGGGCCCCCGGCCCTGTGCGGGCACGCGCGGCGCTTCGCCGACGGCCCCGGGGGTCTTGCCGCCGGCGGGCGCGGGCACACCGCCGGCGCTCGCGCCACCACTGGGAGCACTGGCCCCGGCGGCTCCGGTCCCGGCCGCGCCACCACCCGCTCCGCGCGCCCCCGGGTCCCCTCTCGCCACCCGCTCGTCGGGGCGCCCGATGAGCCAGTCCCGGCTGGGCACCACCAGCCCGGCCGGGGTGAAGGCGATCTTCCGGAGTTCGGTGTGGCTGCCCGAGTCCTTGCGCCACAGCCCGCTGACGATGTCGACGGCCTCCTCGGGCGACGCGGCGAACTCCAGCCCCGCGTACACCGGCGCGCAGGCGTCGAGCCCCATGTCCTGCGCGGAGAGCCGCCGCCCCAGCCGCCGGGTGAAGACCTCGGCGATCAGCGCGGGGGTGGTGCCGCGCGGCTGCTGTCCCCGCAGCCAGCGCGTCACGGATGTCTTGTCGTACCGCAGATCGAGCCCGTGTTCGAGCCCGAGCTGATCAACCCGGCGCGCGAGCCCCGCGTTGGAGAAGCCCGCCTCGGCGATGAGCCCGGCGAGCTGACGGTTGGGGGTGCGGTGCGGGGGTCGTTCCGTCATCAGCCTGTCGGTCTCCCTGATCGCCCTCTGGAACGGCGCGAATTTAGCGGCAGTCTTGGCCCTGATCGCCACCTTCGCCCCGCATTCATCCGATCGTGTGAGCACAGCGGACGGTCGGTCGCGGGCCCTTCGCACCGCCTTCCCGCCGCCTCCCGCCCCGGCCGCCGTCCGCGCTGTCAGCGCCCCGCCGTACAGTTGCAGAGCGCGATGGCTGCAAGACAAGGTTCGAAGAGGAGCTGCCGTGAGTGAGCTGCGCTTTGTCCACCTGGGCTTCGGGGCGGACGCCGTCGAATACCAGGAGGCCTGGCAGGAGCAGCGCCGGGTCCACGCCGCCCGCTTCGCGGACGAGATTCCGGACACGTGCCTGCTGCTGGAGCACCCGGCGGTCTACACAGCGGGGCGGCGCACGGCCGACAACGAGCGCCCCCTGGACGGCACCCCCGTCATCGACGTGGACCGCGGCGGCAAGATCACCTGGCATGGCCCCGGCCAGCTCGTCGGCTATCCGATCCAGAAGCTGCCGCGCCCGGTGGACGTGGTCGCGCACGTACGCCGCCTGGAGGACGCGCTCATCCGGGCCTGCGCGGAGTTCGGCCTGGAGACCACCCGCGTCGAGGGCCGCAGCGGCGTCTGGGTGCTGGGCGACCCGGTCGAGGAGCGGCCGGCCGCGGGCGGGCTCTCCCTGGACTTCGACCCGCGCCTGGCGGACGAGGAGTTCGACCCCCGGCTGAACGGCCCGGAGTACGCGCCGTCCAACGCCGGGCAGCGCCGCGAGGACCGCAAGCTGGCCGCGATCGGCATCCGGATCGCCAAGGGCGTGACGATGCACGGCTTCGCGCTGAACTGCAATCCGGACAACACCTGGTTCGACCGGATCGTGCCGTGCGGAATCCGGGACGCGGGTGTGACGTCGCTCTCCAACGAGCTGGGCCGCGAGGTCACCGTCCCCGAGGCCGTCCCCGTGATCGAGAAGCACCTGCGGGACGTCCTACAAGGGGCGGAGTTGCTCCCCCGGGCCGTCTAGCGGGAATGCGCCCCCCAGCGTCGGAGGTTGGTTCGGGCGTAAGAGCGTAAGTAGTACGGGCGTACTCTAGGGTTCGCCGACGAATCGAATGCCGTACAGCAAAGGGGAGTACCGGACGTGTCCGCTGTCGCACCCGACGGACGCAAGATGCTGCGCCTGGAGGTCCGGAACAGTCAGACCCCCATCGAGCGCAAGCCGGAGTGGATCAAAACCCGGGCGAAGATGGGCCCCGAGTACACCGAGCTGCAGAAGTTGGTGAAGACCGAGGGCCTGCACACCGTGTGCCAGGAGGCGGGCTGCCCCAACATCTTCGAGTGCTGGGAGGACCGCGAGGCGACCTTCCTCATCGGCGGCGACCAGTGCACCCGGCGCTGCGACTTCTGCCAGATCGACACCGGCAAGCCGCAGGCCCTGGACGTCGACGAGCCGCGCCGGGTGGCCGAGTCCGTACAGACCATGGGGCTGAAGTACGCCACGATCACCGGCGTCGCGCGCGACGACCTGGAGGACGGCGGCGCCTGGCTCTACGCCGAGACGGTGCGCCAGATCCACGCGCTGATGCCGGACACCGGCGTCGAGCTGCTGATCCCCGACTTCAACGCGGTACCCGAGCAGCTCGCCGAGGTGTTCTCGTCGCGCCCGGAGGTGCTCGCGCACAACGTCGAGACGGTGCCGCGGATCTTCAAGCGCATCCGCCCCGGCTTCCGCTACGAGCGCTCCCTGGACGTGATCCGCCAGTCCCGCGCGGCCGGGCTGGTCACGAAGTCCAACCTGATCCTGGGCATGGGCGAGACCCGCGAGGAGGTCAGCGAGGCCCTGCGCGACCTGCACGAGGCGGGCTGCGAGCTGATCACGATCACGCAGTACCTGCGCCCCTCCCCCCGGCATCACCCGGTGGAGCGCTGGGTGAAGCCGCAGGAGTTCGTGGAGCTGAAGGACGAGGCCGACGAGATCGGCTACGCGGGCGTCATGTCCGGCCCGCTGGTCCGCTCCTCGTACCGCGCCGGCCGCCTCTACCAGCAGGCCATCGACCACCGGACCGCCGCCCCGGCGGCCGCCAAGGCGAGCTGACCCCGCTCTCCTCCGGCTCCCCCGCCCCCACGCCGCACGGCAGTACTACGCGGCCCGTACGACCCGCAAGAGCGCGCGATCGGACGGGCCGCGTCAACGTTTCATAGGTGTTTGACCAACAGGTCATCCGTTGGTAACACCGTTCAGTGACGATGTAAGCACGCACGGTCCCGCGCGATACCCGTACTTCCCCGCACAGCCCCCGTACGTCCCCGTGCACCTCCGCACCTCCCCATACATCCACATCCAGGCTCCCGAGGGGGACCCCGACATGCAGGCCGCGCCCGTACGCGCCTCTTCCGCTCCGCCGCCCGCGCTCTCCGTACGCCCGCCGTCCGTGACCGACGCCCTGCGCGCCCTGGAAGGGCTGCTCCTGCGCGGCGGACAGCGCACAGCCCGCCGAAACGCCTGGACCGCCGTGCTGGAGGACCGGCGCCGGGCCAAGGACCGGCGCGAGGCACAGCACGTACTGGAGGCCGTGGCTGCCCCGGGCCCACAGGCCACGTAAACTTCGCTGTATGGCGAGGAAGGAAACATCCGAGAACCCCGGGCGACTGAAGCAGATCGCTCTGACCTACAAGATGACCAAGAAGGCCGACCCCAAGGTCGGGCTTGTCGTCGCGGCTGTGGGAATCGTCACCTTCGGTGTCCTCCTCGCCATCGGCTTCTGGATCGGTCACCCGATCTACCTGGGCATCCTGGGCTTCCTGCTGGCCTTCCTCGCGATGGCGATCGTCTTCGGGCGGCGCGCCGAGCGGGCTGCCTTCGGGCAGATGGAGGGCCAGCCGGGCGCGGCGGCCGCGGTGCTGGAGAACATCGGCCGCGGCTGGACGACGACCCCGGCGGTGGCGATGAACCGCAGCCAGGACGTCGTGCACCGGGCGGTCGGCAAGGCGGGCATCGTGCTCGTGGCCGAGGGCAACCCCAACCGGGTCAAGTCGCTGCTGGCCGCCGAGAAGAAGAAGATGGCCCGCATCGTCGCGGACGTGCCCGTACACGACGTGGTGGTGGGCGACGGCGAGGGCCAGGTGCCGCTGAAGAAGGTCCGTACGACGCTGCTGAAGCTGCCGCGCGTACTGCCGGGCGCGCAGGTCACGGTGGTGAACGACCGGCTGCGGGCGCTCGGCGACCTGATGAGCAACATGCCGATGCCGAAGGGGCCGATGCCCAAGGGCATGCGGATGCCGAAGGGCCGCTGAGGCGGCCGGGACGCCGGCACGAGCAGGTCACGGCCACTACCTACGGCCACTACCCACGGCCGCTACCCACCGGCAGCACGAACGACAGAAGAACGACGGCAGAACGACGGAAGAACCAGAAAAGGGCGGCCCGGGATATCCGGGCCGCCCTTTGACGCGTTGACGAGCCGTCTCGCGCCGCCCCCCGGGGGGGCCGGCTTCGATCAGATCCGGACCTGAACGGCGCGGGCGAGCTTGTCGTGGAGGCCGCGGGAGTCGCGGTCCCAGATGACGGCGGGGATGACGAGGACGAGCAGGACGCTGCGCAGCGCGACGCGGGGCAGCGACAGCCGGCCGCCGCCCTCGCCGACGACGCGCAGGCCGAGGAGGCGCTTGCCGGGGGTGGAGCCGACCGTGCCGACGGTGAGCAGGCTCAGTACGAGAAAGACGAGGAGCGCCCAGTTGCCGGCGCGCTGCGCGCTGCCGTCGGCGAGGAACGCGTAGGCGATGAGCATGCACAGCGCCCAGTCCACGCACAGGGCCCCGACGCGCCGGCCCAGCGAGGCGAGGGAGCCGGGCCCGTCCTTCGGCAGCCCGAGCCGTTCGCCCCGGTACCCGAAGTCGACGCCCATGTCCTCGGCGGCCGCGCGCGGCCCGGAGAGCCACGATCCGATTGCTTGCCTGTTATCCACAGGACCACGGTACTGCGGCCGCGTATGTACGTGCCGCTCCGGGTCGGGTAGCCGCCCACGCGGCCCCGGCCCGGGGCGTACGGCCGGGGCGGCGGGGCACGGCCCCGGCCAGGACATACGGGCACGATGCGCGACCAGGGGCATACGGGCGCAGCGTCCGGCCAGGGACACACAGGCACTACGTCCGGCCAGGGCATACGGGCACGACGCGCGGTCCGGGCGTCAACGGGGGCACCGTCCGGTTAACCTCGGCGAAACAAATGGGTCATGCTTGGGAAATGCCGCCTGCCTAGGGTCGGGCCCAGCGCGCCACCGCAGAGGGACCGCGCCATCGAAACAACCCCGACCGCAGTCGGCCGGGCTAGGAGGAGTTGGATGTTCCAGAACGGCGACGACGCCAAAAAGTTCATCACGGACGAGGACGTCAAGTTCGTCGATGTCCGCTTCTGCGACCTGCCCGGCGTGATGCAGCACTTCACGATCCCGGCCTCGGCGTTCGACCCGAACGAGGAGCTGGCCTTCGACGGCTCGTCGATCCGCGGGTTCCAGGCCATCCACGAGTCCGACATGGCGCTGCGCGCGGACCTGACGACGGCACGCGTCGACCCGTTCCGCAAGGACAAGACGCTCAACCTCAACTTCTTCATCCACGACCCGATCACGGGCGAGCAGTACAGCCGCGACCCGCGCAACATCGCCAAGAAGGCCGAGGCGTACCTCGCCTCCACCGGCATCGCGGACACCGCGTACTTCGGCCCGGAGGCCGAGTTCTACGTGTTCGACAGCGTCCGCTTCGAGACCAGCGCGAACCAGTCCTTCTACCACATCGACTCCGAGGCCGGCGCCTGGAACACCGGCGCGGTGGAGAACAACCGCGGCTACAAGGTCCGGTACAAGGGCGGCTACTTCCCGGCGCCGCCGGTGGACCACTTCGCCGACCTGCGCGCGGAGATCTCCCTGGAGCTGGACGCGGCGGGGCTCCAGGTCGAGCGCCAGCACCACGAGGTGGGCACGGCGGGCCAGGCGGAGATCAACTACAAGTTCAACACGCTGCTCGCCGCGGCGGACGACCTGATGCTCTTCAAGTACATCGTGAAGAACGTCGCCTGGCGCAATGGCAAGACCGCGACCTTCATGCCGAAGCCGATCTTCGGCGACAACGGCTCGGGCATGCACGTCCACCAGTCCCTGTGGTCCGGCGGCGAGCCGCTCTTCTACGACGAGCAGGGCTACGCGGGCCTCTCGGACACCGCGCGCTACTACATCGGCGGCATCCTCAAGCACGCCCCGTCGCTGCTGGCCTTCACCAACCCGACGGTGAACTCGTACCACCGCCTGGTCCCCGGCTTCGAGGCCCCGGTCAACATGGTCTACTCCCAGCGCAACCGCTCCGCCGCCATGCGCATCCCGATCACAGGCTCCAACCCCAAGGCCAAGCGCGTCGAGTTCCGCGCCCCGGACCCGTCCTCCAACCCGTACCTGGCCTTCTCGGCCCTGCTGCTGGCCGGCCTGGACGGCGTCAAGAACAAGATCGAGCCGGCCGAACCGATCGACAAGGACCTCTACGAGCTCGCCCCCGAGGAACACGCGAACGTCCCCCAGGTCCCCACCTCGCTCCCCGCCGTACTCGACGCCCTCGAAGGCGACAACGAGTACCTCCAGGCGGGCGGCGTCTTCACGGCCGACCTCATCGAGACCTGGATCGACTACAAGCGCACCCAGGAAATCGCCCCCATGCAACTCCGCCCCCACCCCCACGAGTTCGAGATGTACTTCGACCTCTAGAAACTAGAGCTCGAACTCGACAGATAGTTGACCGAAGAAGTTCCCGAGCGTCTGCCTCCAGCAGGTCTTGCCGGAGGCAGACGCTCGATCTGCTCGCGAGGCATGGGGCTGCCGACCGACTGCGGAGTCAGGTTCCCTCCGCCGCCCACCACGGATCGTATTCGCGTACGAGCGGTCGTGTAGCCGGATGGTGGCGCAATCCGTGAGGTCCTGAAACTGAGGCTTCGGGCATGTCGATAAGCCAGGCCAGCACTGCATCGGACTGCATGTCCGGGTTTTCCAAGTCGTCGATCAAGGCAGCAGGACCACGGCAGCCGTACGGCTGCGGCAGCGTGAATCCAGCTTCGACAGCATCATGGACAATCTCTTCGCAGATCGCACGCCAACGCCCTTGGCCCCACCAATGACACGTGTGATCTGTCGAGCCCCCGATCGTCATCAGCCGCAAAGTAGTATCCGGGCCCAGCAGTTCGCTGTCGAGGCGTTGCCACTTCCGGATCTGCTCCCGCACCGACGACTGCACCGCCGGCCATCCGTCGCCGAACAGGGAAGAGACGGTCCGGCCGTCGGGGAGTTTCCAGCTTGTATCGGTGAGTGACCGCTCGATTCCGTCCCAATCGATACCTTCGTATGGGCAGACATGAGGAAGCACCGCGCGAGTCACCGCAATGTTCACTCGGGCCATCAGCACGTCCGAGGGCAGGTGGTGGGCCTCCACAGCCGTTTCATTGCGCCAGCACCAGGCCGCGATACCAAGCGCCGCCGCATCGGGCACCGGATCCGGGTGCACGTTGCGACCTGCCCTACCGACGACCCACTGCAGATACGTGCTGAGGTCAGGGTGCTGCACAGCTTCTTTGACGATATCCGCGACCGGGATCTCCCGGTACGAGGCTGCCGGGCCAAAGAGGGACAGCAGTGACTCCGCTTCGAACGCCTCCGCGGCCTCCGGATCGGCCCCCTCCACCACACGGACACGAGTTGCATCAAGCAATCCCAACGCACCGACCCGACGGTGGACCGCTGTGACAGCCTCGTCGCCTCGAAGAGTGACCGTGACTTCGACCTCTCCGTCAAGCACGGAAAACGACTCCGGAAAGTCGCCGCATACGTCGTCGTAGGGAAGAAACCGGAGCCGACTTTCACGCGGGTAGTACTCGATTTCCATCGCGGCACCGGTGCGCCACAGCGTGGCGAAGAGCATCGGGCCGGTTTCGGCATCCCAGTCCGAATCGTATTCGTCCGGGACGCTCCAACCCGCCCAGTCGAGCGAACCGAGTACTTCTATGAGCCGGTCTACGTACTCGCCCCACTGGTCGGCGTCCGGGCGGGCCACTTGCTTCTCGGGTGCTGCTGCCGCCTGGGTGTCCAGTTGACTGACGAGGGCTGCCATACGTCTGCCGAAGAGCGATTCGGCGGACTCGCCTTCATCCGGGACGACGCCGGTGACGCTGTTGAGATACGCGCTGTCTTCTGCCAGTTCCAGCTTGCGGCAGCGTGCGCACAAGTATCTGTAGGGTTTGCCCCATTTAGCGGAGTAGCGAGTCAGTGAGCGATGCTGTCGGCAGTCACGACATGGCCCATACCCCTTCTTGGGCCACCATAGCCACCAGTCGCCGTCGTAGTCGCCGGGTAAGGGCACAATCCCGCGCCCCAGTAACACGTCGGCAAGTGCCTCCAGGCTACCGCCGTTCCTGTGAGGCATCTTTGCGTGCAATTGGTCATGCGCCGCAAGCAGTTCGTCGTCCGCAACCGCCTCTTCTCCCTGTAAGCGGCGCCGCACGGATACCGCTGCTGCTAGTGCTTTGACAGCGGGATCATCCCGCCGAAGCGACTGCCTGCCGCTCTCGACGATGGCCATCGCCTTGTCGACGTCGCCTTCAGTGACTCCAGTGCTCCCCATACCCCAGAGCATACGAGCGACCTCTGACACGCCTTGAGTCCGTCTGCGGCATGGTCGTCAGAGCACGCACATGCCGTTTCTGGTTCATGAAGCACACCATTCTTCCCTTTCCTGGAGAATACGCAGAGCCGTGACAGGGCCGTCCTCGCCGAAGGAGACAGGGCGTGGTGTTCCATGCGGCTAGGTGGAGGTGTTCAGCGCGCTCACTGGCCCTGGCCAGTTGCTTGACGGCTGAGCGATCGATCTTCCCTATGCGCTTGGTCGTTCCCTGGTGGTTTCCGTTGGCCGTCACCACGAAGACCCGGGACGGTTCGCCGGGCTTCCATGCCTCGATGAAGAACTCAGGCCGTGGTCGAGCGAAGGCGGCCGGCCGGAGCGCGCGAAGCCGGCCAGCAGGACCGATTCGGCGTCGACGGTCGAGACCAAGTGATCGGGGAAACGCGCCCGCACCGTGCGCTCTGCGATCGCCAGCCCCAGCGCTCGCCCCAGTTCCCGGGCTCGCATCCCCCTGTAGGAGAATTCCGGGTTCTGTCCCTCCTCGGTGAATACGAGGTAGCCGCAGGTACTGGCATGGTATGTCACGGTATAGAGGGGGGAACGCGCGCACGTGCACATGGGCGCTCAGAGGCCGCCCCCGGCCAGGATTGCTTCCGTGCTGTACTTCGGCCTCTGGTCCACGAACTCCCCCGAGGTTTCCGCCCGAGGCCGCCACCCCGTTGGAGGCGGCGGCCTTCGCTGTGCGACGGGACTCTCGGGGAGCGAAACTATGCTGCGGGCGACTCGGGAACGCGCCAGATGATCCGAAAGCGTTCGGCATCGGGGAGACCGAACGGGCCGACAGGGCTGATCTGCTTGATCAGATAGCCGAAAACCATGTGATGCGCCTCCTCCGAGACCTCGTCCCAGGTGTCGGGAGTCACGATCATCACCTCTCGCATCAGACTAGGGTCCGACTCGTTCTCCAGCATCTCCGCCCGATCGTCCCGGTCCATCGTCTCGTCGGCGCGCATGGCGCGGATCGATTCCGCCAGGAGGTTGGGCTCGCGACTCAGCCGCCGCTGAATCTCCTGACAGCCGTACTGAAAGGCCGCGTGCGCCTCCATGGCTTCCCGGTCGGGGTTGGAGTAGCCGAACGGCGAGCCCTCCGCCGCCCCCACATAGTCGCCTTTCAGCATGTGGAGCAGGACCCGCAGAGTGTGTTCGGCTCCCTGCTCCTCAATCTGCCGCAGCATCAGCCGGACCCAGTCGTCCTCCGACACCAACGTCTCGTGCGGAACGGCCAGCGACGGGTGGATCTCGATGGCGTTGAAAGGGTTGATCATCGCGCCCATGACGAGCTCCGGCGTCCATTTGCCGTCCTCGCCGCCCCACCCGCCGTTGACGAGCTCTTGGAACGACTTCAGCGCACCCGACTCCCCTTCACTGATCGCGCGCCAGAGCGACAGGAATCTGGCCCTCTCGGTCTCCTCGTCCCGAGGCGGGCTGCACAGCCCGGCCAGAACTACGACGATGTCGTGGACGGTCTCCCAGCGTGGGACCCGTAGTCCGTTGACGGCGGAGCGCACGGTCTCATGGCTGGCGTCCGATAACTGGTCATCGCGGCCGCGGATGAGCGTGCTCACCTTCCGAAAGCTCACCTTGCCGGCCGCGCGATGCAGTTCTTGCAGAGCTTCGACCAACTCGTGGTGATGGTCCGTCGCCGGGGGTGGTGCGCTGGAAGCGGTCACGGGGGGTCTCCCTACTCAAGGTGTCAAGTTCTGCCAACACGGTAGAAGTCGCAGACCAGGGCCTAGGCAGTATTCGTCAAGTTCGCCGGTCCACTCGCCAAATCGTGACTCACGGTCGACCGGTGGGGTGAGCATGGAGAAGGCGCCGGTGGAGCGCCGCCACCCCGAGGAGTTGCCGCGCATGCACATCCCTGCCTACGCCTACGACACAATCCGCGCCGCCTTGCCGCGTATTCCCACAGCCCGCCAGGTAGGTGCCCTGGTGTGCTGCCTGTGCGACGAGCCGTTCGGTGAGAGTCTCGCCGCCATACCGCTCGGGCCGACACCGACGTCCGGGCTGTTCGGCTGCCGACCCTGTCTGACCCGATTGATCACCCAGGCGCGAAGGGCCCGCGATGAAACCCTGGCGCACGACTCCGAGCGGGTTCGAGCGGAGACCGCGGTCTGGTTGCCCGCACGTGCACACCATCTCGCCCATCTCGACAGCGTGCGGCAGGCCGCTGAGGCCGTGGCCGAACTGGCCCGGGCCGGGGAGGTCAAAGCGCTGCGTGTCGCCTGGCTGTTGGTCTCTCTGGAGTCCGCGTACACCTGGATCCCAGAGTCACCGGAGCCCCCCGCTGCCGCGGACCGCGAGGACACGGCGCTGAGGGACGAGGCGTTCCGCTTGGACCTGGCCATGATCGCGGCGCGGGAGGCGGTGGCAGAGCGGCTCGCTTATCACCTTCTCAACGAGGCGCAGCCCGCAGAGCCGGAGATGTGCGAGGAGTTCGAATGCGCGGAAGACTGCTCGGGACGCCACGACTCCACACACATCGACTGCGGGCCGGATACCGTTTTCGAGGATCTGGCGGAGCACGGAATCACCGTGGAACAGCCTGGACTGGCACCTCTGTCCCCTGAACTCGCAGCTCGCTTGGACAAGGCCCGGGCCAAGGACGCGGATGAGCACTCGCCGCTTCCGGAGATCGAGGAGTGGGGCCCCACTGTCCTGGCGCACTTCGGGATCGACGCCGACGACACGGACGTTCTGGTGCGTGCGGCAGCGGTCGGGCTGGTCGCCGAAGCCTGGCGCGAGGGGCCGCTGGAGGCGATCCACGCGGCCGATCACGGGCCGAGCGACGGGGAGATCTTCGCGCAGAGTGTCGATCTGTACCGCAGAGCCCGCGCGGCGCTGGTAGCAGCGCGGGACAGCGGCCCCGAGGCGCTGCTCGCGTTCGTAGCCATCGCTTCGGATGTGGACCTTCCGTGGGCCGGCGGTTCGCGCTTCGCGCTGCGCACGATGCCGTCCGGACCCGTGGCGGAGTTCGTCCAGCATGTCGATGACCGAGTCTGGTTCACCGCGGAAGTGATGCGTGAACAGGGCTGGCGCGCGGGGCTGCTGCACAGGGCCGCATCGGCCGTTTTCAAAGCCCCCCACCATTTCGGCATGCCGGGCTGGCCCGAGACCGTCGCTTCGGCGATGGAGCGTCTCGCCGCACCAGGCCCGACGGACAGACCCGAGGTGCTGTCCGACTCCGCGCAGGTGGAGGCCGCGCTCCTCGAAGCGCCCGACCGGCTGGGCGTCGATGCCCTCGACTGGCTCTCTGAGCATGTTCTTCTCGCCTAGTGCCCCAGTACGGCCCTGCTCTTCGCTCCCAATCCGGCATAAATCGGAGTTCACGCTATGAATTGGGACAACATATCCCTGATCATCCTCGCCGCGTTCGGCTGCCTCACGCTCCTGCTGGCACAAGTGAGCGAGGTCTTGTCGAAGCTTCCACAGATCATCCGCGCTTGGCGTCAGGTACGCCAAGAACTGAACACCGACACGGATAACCGCTGTCCGCGGCCCCCGGCAAATACCTTCGGTAGACGCGTGAGTGACCCGCCCGGCCCGCCCGACGGCGGACGCCGTTCCACACGGAACTCACCCAGTCCGCCCGCAGGCTGAGGCTTTCTGGCGAGAACGCGATTCTGGACAGGGCGCCTAGCACTCGCCAACTGGGCTTCCCCCTGATGCGACGGCACAGCCCCGAGGCCGCCACCCCCGTTGGGGTGGCGGCCTTCGCTGTGCTTGGTGCGTGAGGGAGCGGGGTCAGCGCCAGTTGTTGTTGGGGGTGTGGTCGCCGGAGAGCCAGCGGGCGAGGTCGGCGTGGGCGGTGGTGCGGCGCTCTTCGTCGATCTTGGCCACGTCGGGGTGGTCGACGGCGAATTCGAGCCGCAGGCCGTTGGGGTCGGTGACGTAGAGCGAGACGCAGAAGCCGTGGTCGATCACGTGGGCGTCCGAGTCCGGGTCGGCCGCGGTGAGGCGCTTGTGCATGGCCTCCTGGGTCTCGTGGTCGACCTTGAAGGCGATGTGACGGAAGGGGGTGTCGTTGATGTCGGTCCGGAATTCCTTCTGGGCCTCGGAGTCGGCGAACTGGAAGAAGGCCAGGGCGCTGCCGTCGGCCAGGCCGTACAGGGCGTGGCTGTACGCGCGCTCGGTGCCGAACAGGGTGTTGACCTCGGTCCACACGGCGATCAGGGGCAGGCCGAGCACGTCCTCGTAGAAGTGCCGGTTGGCTTCCTGGTCGTCGGTGATCCAGGCGTTGTGGTGGAGGCGGAGGGGAAGGGTCTGGCTCATGTCGGTCAACTCCGTTGGCTCGTACGGGTGTTGAGTCGCGAGGCGCTACCGGCCCGCCGTCGCTGCATTCAGGATGCACCGCTAAATGGTTGACCGTTAAATCATTTTCCGCCATTGTCCGCCGCCCAGCGTCGGGTTCAGGCCAGTCCCAGCGCGAAGGCCGAAAAACCGACGGCCAGGGCGACCGCCAGGAGGCGGGGCGTGCGGGAGAGGCCGGTCCAGGGGGCTTCCAGGTGACGGGTGGTGCGGGCGATGGTGATGAGGAGGATGGCGAAGAGGGGGAGCCAGGGGAGGCGGGTGAGCATCCAGGCCGGGAAGTCCGGGGCCGTGGTGAGGCCGGTCACCGTGCCGAGGAAGGCCGCGGGGACCGCCGCCGCGAGCATCGCCGTCTGGTGCCAGCACAGGCTCGTCATCGCCGACGCGTTGACCGCCGACACCGGGGCCCACAGCGCCGGCCTGCGCATCAGCGCCGCTATTCGGTCGCGGAGCAGGATCGCCGCCCCGCACTGCGCCGCGGCCAGCGCGATCACCAGGAGAGACGGCGGATGGGAGTTCGTACGGTCCTGGCCGGGCACGCCCACCATGCTCACCGGGTAGTGGAACACCACCAGCAGCACCGCGAACAGCGTCGCGCCGCCGGCGCACAGCAGCCACGCGCCCCGCCTGCCGAGGCGCTTCTCGCCCCAGGAGACGCCCAGTTGGTAGCCGACCAGCCAGCCGGGAAAGAGGCTGATCAGCCCCACCCATCCGGGCACGGACGCCGCGTACGGCCCGTAGCGCAGGAAGTCCACCACGGCCACCGTCGCCATCAGCGGCGCCGCCGCCCACCCGCCCATCCTGCGGTTGGCGGCCACGCAGTACGGCGTCAGCGCCGTCACCACCGCGTACACCAGGACGAACCACAGCGGCTGTACGACCAGCGTCGCGGCGGTGCGCAGGGTCCGCTCGGGCACCCCGAGCACGTACAGCAGCGGTGCGAGCAGCGCCCAGACCGCCGTGACGCCCACGGCGGGCCGCAGCAGACGGGCGAGACGGCCGCGTATCCAACGCGTCCGCGACTCGCCGCGCGCGGCCGACCGCCGGTAGGACAGCACGGAGGCGTAGCCGCCGACCAGGAAGAAGATGCCCAGCATCTGGAGCACCCAGGTGATGGGGGCCAGCGGGGCGAAGGACGACAGCGGGCTCGCGTTGTGCAGCGCGCCGTTCCCGTCCAGGCTCAGCCCGCCCACCAGCCAGTGGCCGGTCGGCACCGCCAGCAGCGCCAGCGCCCGCAGGGCGTCTATCGCCCGGTCCCGTTGGGGCGTCGCCGCCGACGGCTCCGCCTTGTCCCCCGCGACCCCCGCGGCGCTCGGTTCGTACGTACGAGGGCGCTCCGCGATGCTCATGCGTACGTGCCCCCGCCCGCGCCGCCCGCTCCGGCACAGTCCGGTCTTCTCCTGGGAAACGGCATGACGGGTCCTTTGCTCGGCCGGCGGCTCGGTGAGGTGAGTGCTGAGTGCTGAGTGCTGAGTGCTGAGTGCCTCAATGCTCTTCGGGAACGGCGTGCCGGGCAGTGAGGGCAGGGCCCCAACTCGGGTGGGGCGGCCCGGCCTTGCCGGACGGGGGGCTGTCGCCCTCGGAGCAGGGGGCTAACCCCACCACGCACCCCCGCCGCTGCCGCCGGGTGGCCAGGCACCGCTCCTTGACGCGCCCCCGGGCCGCGCGTGCTCTTGGCGGGCACGGCGCGCGGTGGCACCGTCGAGCAGAGCAGGTCCCCCGCCCGCTGTCCCGTCCGCCCTGTACGCCCCATCCGCGCCGCCCGTCGCAGACGCCGCCTAGGAGGCACGTCATGGTGAACATCCCCGAGGACCTCTCGTACACCAGGGATCACGAATGGCTGCGGATCAAGGGTGACCAGGCGACCGTCGGCATCACCGACTTCGCGCAGCGGCAGCTCGGCAGCATCGTCTATGTCGAGTTACCGAAGCCGGGCGAGCGGTTCGAGGCGGCCGAGGCGTTCGGGTCGGTGGAGTCGGTCAAGGCCGTGACGGAGATCTATATGCCGGTGAACGGCGTCGTCATCGCGGTCAACGAGACCACCAACGACAGCCCGGAGCAGATCAACGACGATCCGTACGGCGATGGTTGGGTGATCTTCATCCAGGTGCCCTCCCCCGGCGCGTACAGCGGGCTGCTCAACGCGGAGGAGTACGCGGCCTATCTCGCCGAGGACGATCCGGAGTAGTGGGAGGAGCCGCAGGAGAGAGCCGGAGTGGCCGCGGGCGGGCTGCTCAAGCGGGGCGCATGCTTCAATGGGGGGCATGGCCAGCCTTCAGACGAGCACCGCTACGGGTCGCAGCGACCTTGAGCCGTTCTGGCCGTCACGCCAGCATCACGATTACGACCGAGTGTGTTGCCGCGCGATCTCCGCGCAGGCCCGCTCCCCCCGCTGACGCCCGCGGTCGACGTCAGCCCGCCGGTCGCCCGTACCGGCCCATGGCCAGCGCGCACGTAACGCCCCCCGACGGCATCTCGCGCGAAAGAGCTGAGTCCCCATGACGAATCTCCGTACCCTGTCGCCCTCCCCCGCCGCTTCCGCCCCCGTCCCCGCTCCGGCCGCCACCGCCCCCTCGCACCGCCACCGGCTGCGGGCCGTCGCGCCCGGCGAGCCGCCGCCGGTCGCCGAGCTGCTGCACGCCGGCGCGACGTGGCTGCCCGCTCCCCCGCACACGCTGCCCACCCTGCCGGGCCAGCCGCCGATGGTCGGCTATCTGGTGCTCGTACCGGCCGAGCAGCAGGCCGCAGGGGCTCCGGAGGCCGCCCCGGCGGCGGCCGACGATCTTGTTCGCATAGATCCGGAACGGCGCACCGTCCACGTCGCCGGGCGCCCCCTCGACCTCACGTATCTGGAGTTCGAGCTGCTCGCCCACCTCGTCGCGCACCCGCACCGGGTGCACACCCGCGATCAGCTCGTCACGACGGTCTGGGGGTACGGGCACGTGGGCGACGGCCGGACCGTCGACGTGCACGTCGCCCGGCTGCGCCGCAAGATGGGCGCGGAGCACCGGGGGTCGATCGTGACCGTGCGGCGGGTCGGCTACAAGTACGTGCCTCCGCTCGCCTGACCCGTCTCCCGTAGCGATGCGCCGGGCGGCCGTTCCTTCGGGGCGGCCGCCCGTCCACATACAGCCGGCCTGATCGCAGAAGCAACCAGCGACGCCGGCGTGGTGTCGCTAGGTACACCATGGCCCGGGTGCCGGGCCCAGTGACCGATAATGGGCCGATCAGCAGACTGGTGACGTGCCCGACCGCCGGGTGACAGGGAAGAGCGCAGGGAGACATACAGATGAGGGTCCGCAGCGCACTGCTGGCCACTGCACGGGGGCTGTACCTGTCCGTCGTCGGCCTGGCCGGATCGATCATTTTCTTTACGCTCGCGATCGTCTCGATCGTCCTGACCCCCCTGGGCCTGGGCGTCTTCACGACGCCCGTCGTGTTCAAGGGCGTACGGGCCTTCGCCGACCTGCGGCGGGTCCAGGCGTACACGTGGTCGGGGGTGCGCATCCCCTCGCCGTACCGGCCGCTGCCCGCCGAACACTCCGGCGGCGTGATCGGGCAGATGGAGCGCTGCCGGGCGCTGCTCAAGGACCCCGCCACCTGGCGCGACATCGCCTGGCTGCTCGTCGACATGACGGCGGGCTTCTTCCTCGCGCTCCTGCCGGCCGTGCTCTTCCTGTACGCGCTGTGGGGCCCCGTGCTGGCCCTGGGCGTCTGGCGGCCGATCGTGAACGCCGGCGGCAACGAGTGGTTCGCGTTCATCCACATCACCGGCCAGACCAGCGCGAACCTGGCCGCCGCGCTCGGCATCTGCTGCGGCGTCCTGGCCTTCTTCGTCAATCCGGCCCTGCTCCGCGGCCACTTCACGCTGGCCATGTCGCTGCTCGCGCCGACCGACGCCGCCACCCGCGAGCAGGCGCTCGCCCAGCGCGTCGACCGGCTGACGGAGACCCGCCACGACGCGCTGGACACCTCCGCCGCCGAGCTGCGCCGCATCGAGCGCGACCTGCACGACGGGGCGCAGGCCCGGATCGTCGCCATGGGCATGAGCCTGGGCACCATCGAGGCGCTCATCGAGAAGGACCCGGCGCAGGCCAAGAAGCTGCTGGCGGCGGCCCGCGCCGACTCCGCCGACGCCCTGACCGAGCTGCGCGACCTGGTCCGCGGCATCCACCCGCCGGTGCTGGCCGAGCGCGGTCTCGGCGACGCCGTACGGGCGCTGGCGCTGCGCATGTCGATGCCGGTCGAGGTCGACATCGAGCTGCCCGGCCGGGCCGAGGAGCCGGTCGAGTCGGCCGCGTACTTCGCGGTCAGCGAGGTGCTGACCAACGCCGCCAAGCACTCGGGCGCCGAGCAGGTCTGGCTGGACATCCACCACACCGACGGCATGCTGCGCATCAGCGTGACCGACAACGGGCGGGGCGGCGCGACCACCTCGGGCGGCTCGGGGCTCGTCGGCGTCGAGCGGCGGCTCGGCACGTTCGACGGCGTACTGGCCATGAGCAGCCCGGCGGGCGGGCCGACGATGGTCACGATGGAGATCCCGTGCTCCCTGAGCCCCGCGCCCGCGCGGGGCCGGTGAGCCGCGCCCCGTACCACCCACCTGAGCAGACGAGCGCCCCCGGCCGGCCCGGCCCCGGGGGCGCTCTTCGCTGCGTACGGACCCGTACGCCCCGCAGGGCCCGGACACAGGGGAGGACCCGTACGCCCCGCAGGGCCCGGACACAGGGGAGGACCCGTACGCCGCGCCGGGCCCGTACGCTCCACCGGCTCGTACGCCCCGCAGGCCCCGTACGCCCCGCAGGCACCGTACGCCTCACAGGCCCCGTACAAACGCGGACGCGTACCCGGCTCTCCCCGCTCTCCCCGCCCCCTCCCCCGCGCCGATGAGACCATAAGCTCGCGGGGCCCGCCCCGCGCGGCCCGTTCAGCCTCGGCGCGGTCCGCCGATCGGCCGCCGACCCGGCCGCCGGCCGGTCCCGTCACTTCCCGACCATGGAGATTCCGTGCGCGTTGTCCTAGCCGAAGACCTCTTCCTCCTCCGGGACGGCCTGGTCCGGATGTTGGAGGCGTACGACTTCGAGATCGCCGCCGCCGTCGAGAGCGGCCCCGAGCTGACCCGGGCGCTGGCCGAGCTGAAGCCGGACGTGGCGGTGGTGGACGTGCGGCTGCCGCCGTCGTTCTCGGACGAGGGGCTCCAGTGCGCGCTGGCGGCGCGGCGGGCCACGCCCGGTCTGCCGGTGCTGGTGCTGTCGCAGCACGTGGAGCAGTTGTACGCGCGCGAGCTGCTGGCCGACGGGAGCGGCGGCGTGGGGTATCTGCTCAAGGACCGGGTCTTCGACGCGGACCAGTTCATCGACGCGGTACGGCGGGTGGCCGCCGGTGGTACGGCGATGGACCCGCAAGTGATCTCTCAGCTCCTCTCCCGGCGGTCCCAGGACAAGCCGATGACCCATCTGACGCCCCGTGAGCGCGACGTGATGGAGCTGATGGCGCAGGGGCGCTCCAACGCCGCGATCGCCGCCCACCTGGTCGTTACCGAGCGTGCGGTCGCAAAGCACACCTCGAACATCTTCGGGAAGCTGGGGCTGCCGCCGTCCGATGACGACAACCGCCGCGTTCTGGCAGTCCTCGCCTACCTCGACCGCGGCTGAAGCGCCTCATTGCCCCCGTGTGCGACGACGGTTAACGTGCGCTGCGCACAGCGTCCATTGTTGCCGCTGCACACAGGGAGCGTTTGCTATGACCGACCTGTCCAGCCTGCCCGGACTGCCCGGACTGTCCAGACGCGGGCTGCTGGGGACCGCCGGCGCGCTCGGCGCCGGAGCCGCCCTCAGCGGCCTCACCCCCGCCGCGGCCGCGGACACCGCCTCCGGCACCACCGCGACCGCGACCCCGTTCACCACCGCCCCGGCGCGAGCAGCGCTGGGGCGGCTGCTTCCCCGGCACGCGGACCAGTTCCGGCTCGTTCCGCTGCACGGCGGCGAGGAGCGCTTCGAGGTCTCCGGCCGGGCCGGGGAGGTCGAGGTGGCCGGGACGAGCCCGGCGGTGCAGCTCACCGGCGTGCACTGGTATCTGAAGTACGTCTGCGGGGCCCACCTCACCTGGAACGGCAGCCAGACGGACCTGCCCCGGAGGCTGCCGTCGCCCGGCCGCCCGTTGGAGAGATCCACGTCGTTGGCGCACCGCTTCGCGCTCAACGACACCAACGACGGCTACACCGCGCCGTACGCCGACTGGGCGTTCTGGGAGCGGCGGATCGACCTCCTCGCGCTGCACGGCTGCAACGAGGTGCTGGTGATCGCGGGGCACGACGAGGTCTACCACCGGGTGCTGATGGACTTCGGCTACAGCGACGCCGAGGCCCGAGCCTGGCTGCCCGCGCCGTCCCACCAGCCGTGGTGGCTGCTGCAGAACCTCAGCGCGTACGGCGGGCCGCTCAGCCGTGAGCTGCTGGCGAAACGTTCCGCGCTGGGGCGGCGGATCGCCGACCGGCTGCGGGAGCTGGGCATGCACCCGGTGCTCCCCGGCTATTACGGGACCGTGCCGGACGGCTTCGTGGCCCGTAACCCCGGTGCGCGCGTCGTCCCGCAGGGCGAGTGGCACGGCTTCAAGCGCCCCGACTGGCTCGACCCGCGCACGGCCGTCTTCGGCGAGGTCGCCGCCTCCTTCTACCGGCACCAGCGCGACATCCTCGGCGAGGCCGCGCACTTCAAGATGGACCTGCTGCACGAGGGCGGCACCGCCGGCGACGTGCCGGTCGGCCCCGCCGCGCAGGGCGTCGAACGGGCGCTGCGCGCCGCGCACCCGGACGGCATCTGGACGATCCTGGGCTGGGAGAGCAACCCGCTGCCCGAACTGATCGCGGCGGTCGACAAGTCGAAGATGGTGATCTTCGACGGGATCTCCGACCGCACCACGGCCGAGCCGGACCGCGAGAAGGACTGGGCCGGCACCCCGTACTGCTTCGGCACCATCCCCAACTACGGGGGCCGCACCACGCTCGGCGCCAAGACGCACGCCTGGAACGACCGGTTCTTCAGGTGGCGCGACAAGTCGAACAGCGCGCTGGCGGGGACCGCGTACATGCCGGAGGCCACCGACCGCGACCCGGCCGCCTTCGAGCTCTTCTCCGAACTGGCGTGGCGCGAGCGGCCCGTGGACCGGACCGAGTGGTTCGCCGACTACGGCGAGTTCCGGTACGGGGAGCGGGACGGCGGCGCGCGCCGCGCCTGGGCCGCGCTGCGCGACACCGCCTACCAGCAGCACGCGCCCGAGCGCAGCGACCCGCACGACTCCCTCTTCGCCGCCCGCCCCGACCTCGACGCCAACCGCGCCGCCGAGTACGCGCCGCGCGACCTGTCCTACGACCCGGCGCGCTTCGACGCGGCGCTCGCCGGGCTGCTGGCCGTCGACGACGAGCTGCGCCGCAGCGACGCGTACAAGGCGGACCTGGTGGACGTGGCGCGGCAGGCCGTCGCCCACCGCAGCCGCCAGTTGCTGCCGCAGCTCAAGACCGCGTACATGCGGAGGGACCTGCCGGCCTTCCGGGCGCTGTCGGCGCTGTGGCTGAGGCTGATGCGGCTGGCCGACGACATCGCGGGCGCGCACCGCGCGTTCCTGCTCGGGCCCTGGAACGAGGCGGCGCGGGCCATGGGGACGAGCGCGGCCGAGTCGGCGGAGCTGGAGCGCACGGCCCGGGTGCTGATCACCGTCTGGGGCGACCGGGCCACCTCCGACCCCGGCAAGCTGCACGAGTACGGCAACCGCGACTGGAACGGCCTGATGGCCGACTTCTACCTGCCGCGCTGGGCGAAGTGGCTCGGCGAACTGGAGGACGCGCTGCGCGAGGGGCGGGCGCCGCGCCCGGTGGACTGGTTCGCCTTCGAGGAGCCGTGGACGCGCGAGCGCAAGCGGTACCCGCTGCGGCCCGCCTCCGACGCCTACCGCACCGCGCGGCGCGTCCACGACACGCTGGCCGCCGCCCCGTACCAGGGCACCCTCTCCGCCACCGCCGAACCCGCCGCCGTGCCGCCCGGCGGCCGGGCGACGCTCACCGGTGCGCTGCGCAACGTCAACGGCCTGCGCGCCACCGGCCGCGTCGACTTCGCGCTCTCGGGCCTCGACGCCGCCCCGCGGGGCCCGCTCTCGCTGCCGTACGTCGCGCCGGGCGGCACGGGCACGGTCCGCTGGCGGGTCACGGCCCCGGCCGGCCCGCTCGACCGGCCGCTGAAGCCGCTGCCGTACGAGCTGACGGCGCGGTACGGGCCGCGCGGCGAGGAGCGGGTGACGGCCGTCCTGCCCGGCACGCTCTACGCGGCGGGCCCGCTGGCGGCCGGCTGGAAGACGGTCACCAACAACGCCGCGATCTTCGGGCAGCTCGGCGACCGCTTCGCGATCGAGGGCGGCGGCATGGACCTGTGGAAGGGGACGGCGGAGTTCGGGGCGGTGTACCGCGAGGGCGCGCTGAGCCCGGGGCACTCCGCCACGGTCCGCGTCGACACCCAGACGAACACCGGCGGCTGGGCCCGTACCGGCATCATCGTCCGCAACTCCCTGGCCTCCACGGTCCCTCCGCGGTCCCCGGGCTTCATCAACCTGGCGGCCACGCCGGAGCAGGGCGTCGTTCTCTCCTACGACACCAACGGCGACGGCACGGTCGACGCCTACCGGCGGATCACCGGCCTCAAAGCCCCGGTCCATCTGCGCCTGACGCGCACCCCGGCCGGCGCGTACACCGCCGAGTGCTCGACGGACGGCGGCACGACCTGGCGCACGATCGCGACGGTCTCCGTGCCGGGCGCCGCGGCCGTCCAGGACGTCGGGCTCTTCATGACGGCGGGCAACGACGGGAGCGGGAAGCGGGGGCTGGTGGAGTTCAGCGGGTGGGTCCTGACGTGAGGGCGTGAGCATGGCGGCCCGGCGCGTAGGCGCGCGTGAGGGCGTGGGCGCAGGGGCTGGTGTCCGGGCCGGGCGCCGCCGATCATGGGCGGATGCGTACAGCTCTCTCTCGGATGCCCCGGTTCGCCCCCGCGTACGTCGGGGGCGTGCAGCTCGGCGCGTACGCCCTGCGCCGGCTCGCGCCCTCCGCACGGCAGCGGCTGCTGCGCGGCTGCTCGACCAATGTCGACAATCTGCGCGGCGGCCGCTGGGGCACCCTCGCCGCCAGCGCCGGGCTGGTCGAGGAGCCGATGGAGCCGCCGTACGCGCTGTTGCTGCTCGCGGTGCTCGGGTACGCCGAGCGCACGCGGGGCGCGGGGCGGACGGCGGGCGTGTTCGCGTACGGGCACGCGGGCGCGAGCCTGCTGGTGTACGCCGGGCTGCGCGCCGCCCCTGGCATCGACCCGCGCACGCGCTCCGCGATCGACGTCGGACCGAGCTACGGATTCAACGCCGTCGTCGGCGCGCTCGCGCGGACGCTGCCGCGCGGTCCGGCCCGTACGGCCGCGACCGGGGCCCTCCTCGCCCTCGGCGTGCGCCCCCTCCTGCGCCGGGAGCGGACGTTCACCGACGCCGGGCACCTCGCCGCGCTCGTTCTCGGACTCACGCTCCCCATCAGCCGCGATCGGCGGAACAAACACCTCCGGGAAGCCGCGCCCCACGAACGAGTGCGGTGACCCTCCCCCCATTCACTCGTTCTTCCGAATGTGGAACAGCAGGCGACAACCCCCCGTCCCGAGGTCAACACCCCCATCGACACCCCGATCGACGTCGAGCAGGCCGAGGCCGCGCTCATGGAGCACTATCCGCGCCTGGTACGGCTCGGATATCTCGTCCTCCCGCCGGACCTCGGCCGCCGGCGGCGGGTACTGACCGCCCACGCCGTGGTGCAGCGGGCGCTGCCGCGCAACCAGGTCACGGACGCCGCCCGGACGGTGCCCGCGCCGCGCACGCCGGACGGCGCGCGGACCGACCCCGGCTACGCGTACGTACGGACCCGGGTGCTGCGCGCGGCGCTGGTGGCGGGGCGGCCGCGCGGGCGGTGGCGGCTGCCGCGCCCCGGCCAGCTCCCGCCGCCGCTGCCGCGGGTGTGGGGGCTGCGGCTCACGCCGCGCTCGGGCGGCGCCGAGGAACTGGCCCTGGAGCGGACGCTGTCCGCGCTGTCCCTGCCGGGCCGGGCCGCGTACGTGCTGCGCGCGCTGGAGCGGATGGGCGAGCTGGACGCGCTGCGGGCGCTGGACGCCGCCGGGGTCGACGACCCGGACGCGGCGCTCGACGAGGCGGACGCGGTCGAGCTGCCGGCGGGCTGCCGGGCCGAATCGCTGCTGACCGCCCCGGAGTTCGACCCCTGCTCGTTGCAGGCCCGGCCGACCGATCTGCTCCGCCGCCGCCAGCACTCCCGCGCGGCGCTCGCGGCGCTGGCCGCCGTCGCCGTGTGCGGCACGCTGCTGAGCCTGCCCGGCTCCGGCTGGGGCCCGGACGGCGCGGCGGCCCCGCCGTACGCGCGCAACGCGGCGGCCGAGCGGGCTCTGGACCCGGCGAGTCTGACCCGGGCCGCGCCCACGGCGTGGCAGACGGCGGACCGCGGGGACTTCTCGTCCTGGCCCGCGCGCGGCAACCGGGTCGGCGACCGGGAGCTGCTGCGCCGGGCGCTGGCCGTCTGGGCCCGGCCCGGCCGCGACACGCGCGCGTCGGCGACGCCCGGCACGCTGCCCGGCCCGCCGCCGGGCCCGCCGCAGTTGCTGTACGCGGGCGAGGTCGGCTCGGTGGCCGTGGTGATCCTCCACGACGGGCTGCGCGTGGTGCGCTACGCGGAGCCCAAGAACGGCAAGGCGTCGCTGGTGGCGCTGGACTTCGCGCGCGCCGACGCCGCGGACGCCGCCTCCGCGACCGCCCTCGTCGTGGCGCGCGTGGACGGCAACGTCCGCTACCTGACGGCCCCTTGGGTGAAGAGCGCGGCCGTACGGGACCTGCTCAAGCCGGCCGCGGCGGCCCGGCCGCTGCACCGCGGCGCGGACGGCGTGACCGATCCGGTGCCGAGCCCGGCCGCGGCCTCGTCCTGCGACACCTGGCCCGCGCTCCAGCTCGGCGGCCGGCTGGTGACCGACCTCGGCGAGCTGTTCCCGGCCCGGCTCACGTACGGGAGCCCGGCGGGCAAGGGCCCCCGGGACGTGAACACCGCGGCGGGACGCGCCGGTTGGGCGCATTCGGCCTGCCACCTGGCGGCCGTGCGCGGGCAGGGGGTGCGGTCCGTGAACTCCTGGCGGTTCGCGAAGCAGCCGCTGCCCGCCGGCGCCGGGAGCGCCGAGTGGGTCTGCACGCGGACCGAGACCTGGCGCGGCGGCGGCAGCCAAGCGCTCGCCCAGTTCCAGCCGCCGGGCACGAAGCCGGGCGCGCCGGGCGCCCTCGTCGCCCGCTCCGCGGGCTCGCGGGCCTGCGGCCCCAAGGACCCGACCGCGCTGGCGGGCGCGCTGTGGAAGTCGCCCGCCGGCCAGTGGTATCTGCTCGCGGCCGGCAGCCGCGATGTCGCCTCGGTCACCGCCACGGGCGGGGTGCGCGGCAGCGCGTCGGGCAACCTGCTGGCCGTACCGGCGAAGGACGGCGCGCGGGCGGAGCTGACCGCGCGGCTGACGAACGGCAAGAAGCTCGCCGCGCTGCACTGACGGAATCGCGCACGGACGCGCGTACGCAGGGGGCGGCGAGATCACAGGTTGGGCACCGCCCAAGACCTCTGGTGGCCCCGGTCGTTAGAGTGGTCCGTATGACGACCGGGGTACGCCGCAGGATGGCCGTCGAGCAGCGCCGGGATCAACTGATCTCGGTGGCGCTCGGGCTCTTCGGCCGCCGCTCCCCCGAGGACGTCTCGATCGACGAGATAGCCGAGACGGCCGGGATATCGCGGCCGTTGGTCTACCACTACTTCCCCGGCAAGCAGAGCCTGTACGAGGCCGCGCTGCGCCGCGCGGGAGACCAGCTCGCCGCGCTCTTCGTGGAGCCCCGCGAGGGTCCGCTCGGCGCGCGGCTGCTGCGCGTCACGCACCGCTTCTTCGACTTCGTCGAGGACCACGGACCCGGCTTCACGGCGTTGATGCGCGGCGGCCCGGCGGCCGGCTCGGCGGCGGGCGCGATGCTGGAGAGGGTCCGGGAGGCCGCGTACGAGCAGATCGTCGCCCATCTCGGCCTGGCGCGGCCGGCCCCGCGCACGGAGCTGGTCGTCCGTTCCTGGATCTCCCTCGCGGAGTCGACGGCGCTGCTGTGGCTGGACGGCCGGCAGCTCGCGCGGCGCGAGGTGGAACTGCAACTGGTGCACGATCTCGCGGCGTTGGCGGCGGTGAGCGCGGCGTACGACGAGGAGATGGCGGGCGTCCTCGGCCGGATGCTCGCGGACGAGCCGGCCGACGGCCCGTTCGGCGACCTCGTGGGCCGCCTGACGGCCCTCGCGCCGCGGCCGGAGCCCCCTCTGTCGCAGCCTCCTCTGTCGCGGCCGGAACCGCGACTCCAGGCCCAGTCCCAGGCGATGTGAACCCGGCAGGCGCTCGGCCCGACGCCATCGCCGCGCCCAGCCCCGCCAAGGGCACCGCCCTTTCTGCGCGCGGGAGTTGGCCCATTCTCCACGTTGCAAGCTCTTTCGCAAGGGATTGCAACCTGTTAGCTTCCTCCCCAACCCGGACCGTCCAGGTACGGGCCGGCCCTCGGGGGGGGGACCCATGCGCAGAGGCATTCTCGCCGTCGTCGCCGTGGGGGCGCTGACGCTGGGCGCGGCGGCGTGCGGAGGGGACGGCGGCGGGGGCGACAAGGGCAGCGGCTCCAAGGCGGCGAAGGAGCCGGGCAGCGTCTCGGGGACCGTCACCTGGTGGGACACCTCGGACGCGACGAACGAGGCGCCGACGTACCGGAGCCTGGTCTCGGCGTTCGAGAAGAAGTACCCGAAGATCAAGGTCGACTACGTCAATGTGCCGTTCGACCAGGCGCAGCAGAAGTTCAAGACGGCGGCGCAGAGCGGGCGGGGCGCGCCCGACGTGCTGCGTTCCGATGTCGGCTGGACGCCGGGGTTCGCGCAGCTCGGCTATCTCAAGGACCTGACCGGCACCCCGGCGCTGGGCGAGAGCGGCGACTTCCTCGAAGGGCCGCTGAAGAACGCCGCGTACGACGGCAAGACCTACGGCGCCCCGCAGGTCACCGACGCGCTGGGCCTCATGTACAACAAGGCGCTCCTCAAGCGGGCGGGCGTCGCCGAGCCGCCCGCGAACTGGCAGGAGGTCAAGGCCGCCGCCGCGAAGATCAAGGAGCGGACGGGGGCGGGCGGCATCGGGCTGAACCCGGACGGCTACTACGCCCTGCCGTTCCTCTACGGCGAGAAGAGCGACCTGGTCGATGTCGCCGCCAAGAAGATCACCATCGCCGACGCGGCGTCGCGCAAGGGCATCGAGACCGCCGTCGACCTGGTCCGGTCCGGGGCCGCGCCGAAGCCCGCCGGCACCGACGGCTACAACAACCTCAAGACGGACTTCAAGAACGGCCGGCTGGCGATGCTGATCGACGGCCCGTGGGCGACGAAGGAGATCTTCGGCGGGTCGGCGTTCCGCGACCGTGCGAACCTCGGCATCGCGCCCGTGCCGGCCGGCTCCACCGGCGTCGCGGGCTCCCCCGTGGGCGGCCACAACCTCGTCGTCTACGCCGGTTCGAAGAACTTCGACGCCGCGTACCTCTTGGTCAAGTACCTGACCGACGCGGCCCAGCAGGAGACGGCCGCCACCGCCGTCGGGGTGCTGCCGACCCGCACGTCCGCGTACACCAAGGGCGTGCTGGCCGATCCGGTGCGCGCCGCCTACCACCGCGCGCTGGCCACGGCGCGCCCGCGCCCGGCGATCCCGCAGGGCGGCGACCTGTTCACCGACTGGCTCCAGCACTACACGAAGATCCTCACGCTGAAGGAGGACCCGCGAGCGGGCCTCGACGCCACCGCGAAGGCGTGGCGGACCACGCTGCTCAAGGACTACGAGATACAGAAGTAGCCGACGGGCGGCCCCAGTTGACCCCGGCTCGGCCGGTCGGGGGGAGTACGGCCCACGGGTCCACCCGGACCGTACGCTCCCACGCGCCCGCCCCGCCGAGCCGGTTCCACCGCGTTCGCCGTCCCGGCGAGCCCAGCCCCCAGCCCCTGGCACCGACCGAGAGAGCCGCGGAGTCATGACCACTGCCGTATCCGGTACCGGGCCCCCGCGTCCGGCGCGCCCCGGCCCGTTCCGGCGGCTGCGGCGCTCCTTCGACGCCTACTGGTACGCGTGGGCGATGGTGCTGCCGGTGGTCGTGGTGCTCGCGGTGCTCGTCGGCTATCCGCTGGGGCGCGGCATCTTCCTCTCCTTCACCGACGCCAACGAGGCGAACGTGGCCCGGACGATCGGCGTCAACCACATCCCGGCCACCTACGAGTTCGTCGGCCTCGACAACTACTGGAAGGTCCTCTCCGGACAGGAGGGGCACTTCTACGGGCGGCTGGCGTGGACCGTCGTGTGGACCGGGTCCTGCGTCTTCTTCCACTACACCATCGGCCTCGGGCTCGCGCTGCTGCTCAACCGGCGGATGCGGTTCCGCGGCCTGTACCGGGTGCTGCTGATCCTGCCGTGGGCGGTGCCGGCGTTCGTCGCGACGTTCTCCTGGCGGCTGATGTTCAACGAGAAGTACGGCGTGCTCAACGCCGTGCTCGACCGGTTCGGGGTGGGCGCCGTCGACTGGCTCGGCGACGGGCCGCTCCAGAAGATGTCGGCGGTCGCGGTCAATGTGTGGCTGGGCGTGCCGTTCATGATGGTGGCGATCCTCGGCGGCCTCCAGGCCATCCCGTCCGAGCTGCACGAGGCCGCCGAGATGGACGGCGCGACGCCCTGGCAGCGGTTCCGGCATGTGACGCTGCCGGGGCTGCGGCCGGTCAGTCGGACGGTGATCCTGTTGGGCGTCATCTGGACGTTCAACATGTTCCAGGTCATCTACCTGCTGATCGGGCAGGGCGCGAGCTCCGAGAGCGAGATCCTGGTGACGTACTCCTACCGGCTGGCCTTCCAGGGCGTGCGCGACTACGCGGGCTCGGCCACGTACGGCATCCTCATCCTGTCGCTGCTGCTGGTCTTCGCCGTGTTCTACCGGCGGCTGCTGACCCGCCAGGAGGCCGCGCGATGAGCGCGCGACCGGGCGGCCGGGCGGTACGGGCACAGGCCCCGCGGACCGTACGGGCGCGGGGCGCGCGGTCGCGCGGGGCGTCCGTGGCGCTGCACGCGACGCTGATCGCCGCCGCCCTGATCGCCGCCTTCCCCGTCCTCTTCGTGGTCTTCGTGTCGCTGCGCGGCCGGGACGGCTGGCAGGAGCCGACGCGGTTCGTCGGCTTCACCCTCGCCAACTACGGCCATGTGCTGGCCCATACCGAGTTCGTGGTCTGGTTCGGCAACTCGGTGCTCGTGGCGCTGGGCGCGACGGCGCTCGGCGTGCTCGTGGCGGCGAGCGCGGGGTACGCGGTCTCCCGGCTGCGGTTCCCCGGCCACCGCCCGCTGATGTGGACCTTCCTGGTCGTCCAGATGTTCCCCATGGCGGTGCTGATCGTGCCGCTGTACAACATTCTGGGGACGCTGGGGCTCCTCGACTCCTATCCCGGCCTCATCGTCACCTACTGCTCGATCTCGGTCCCGTTCTGCGCCTGGATGCTCAAGGGCTACTTCGACACCATCCCCGTCGAGATCGACGAGGCGGGGCGGGTCGACGGCCTGACCCCGTTCGGCTCCTTCTGGCGGCTGATCGTCCCGCTCGCCCGGCCGGGGCTGGCGGTCACCGCGTTCTACTCCTTCATCACCGCCTGGGGCGAGGTCGCCTTCGCCACCCAGTTCATGAGCAGCGAGCGGCGCTACACCCTCGCCGTGGGCCTCCAGACCTTCGTCGGCCAGCAGAAGGCCGAGTGGGGGCTGATGACCGCGGCGGCCGTCCTGATCACCGTTCCGGCGGGGTTCGTCTTCTTCCTCGCCCAGCGCCACCTCGTCGCCGGACTCACCGCGGGAGGCACCAAGGGCTGACCGTCACCGACGCGCGCGCCCCGCGTTGACCTCATAGCCGACGCCGCCGACAGCGCCGACTACCCGGTCGGCACCGCCGTCCCGACGGCCGGACAGCGCGACCAGCGCGCCGCACCACCGCTCCATCCGCATGTACCTGACGCCCAGTTGGCTGGGCCCGCCCGACAGGAAGCCGCATGACCCAGGACCTCGCGCCCCTCGTCCAGGACCCGAGCGCCGGCCGCTCCACCGGCTGGTGGCGCAGCGCCGTCATCTACCAGGTGTACGTGCGCTCGTTCGCCGACAGCGACGGCGACGGCGTCGGCGATCTGCGCGGGGCCCGCGACCGGCTGCCGCACCTCGCCGACCTGGGCGTGGACGCGGTCTGGCTGACCCCGTTCTACGCCTCGCCGCAGGCGGACGGCGGCTACGACGTCGCCGACTACCGGGCGGTGGACCCGCTGTTCGGGGAGTTGTCCGACGCCGACGGGCTCGTACGGGAGGCGCACCGCCTCGGCCTGCGGGTGATCGTCGACATCGTGCCCAACCACACCTCGGATCAGCACGCGTGGTTTCGAGCCGCGCTCGCGGACCGGCACGGGGGTCCGGCCCGCGAGCGTTACCACTTCCGCCCGGGGAGAGGAGAGAGCGGCCAGTGGCCGCCGAACGACTGGGAGTCCGTGTTCGGCGGCCCCGCCTGGACGCGCACGGCCGGCGCCGACGGGGCCCCGGGCGAGTGGTACCTCCATCTCTTCGCGCCCGAGCAGCCCGACCTCAACTGGGACCACCCGGAGGTGGCGCGGGAGTTCGCGTCCGTGCTGCGGTTCTGGCTGGACCTGGGCGTGGACGGGTTCCGCGTCGACGTGGCGCACGGCATGGTCAAGGCGGCCGGGCTGCCCGACATCGGCCGCGGCGAGCAGGCCAAGATGATCGGCACGCAGGTGCTGCCGTTCTTCGACCAGGACGGCGTGCACGAGATCCACCGCTCCTGGCGGCGGCTCCTGGACAGCTACGACGGCGAGCGAATCGGGGTCGCGGAGGCGTGGGCCCCGACGTCCGAGCGGCTGGCGCTGTACGTACGCCCCGACGAACTGCACCAGGCGTTCAACTTCCAGTTCCTGCGGTGCCCGTGGGGCGCGGCGGCGATGCGCGAGGTCATCGACGAGTCGCTGGCCGCCACCGCCGCCGTGGGCGCCCCCGCCACCTGGGTCCTCTCCAACCACGACGTGGTGCGCCACACCACCCGCTACGGCGGCGGCGAGCGGGGGCTGCGCCGGGCGCGGGCCGCGGCGCTGCTGATGCTGGCGCTGCCCGGCTCGGCCTACGTCTACCAGGGCGAGGAGCTGGGGCTGCCGGAGGTGGAGGACCTGCCGGACGAGGCGCGGCAGGACCCGGCGTTCCTCCGCGGCCGCGGGGCCCGCGCCAGGGGCGGCGTTCCCCATGGGAACGAGGGAGCGGAGCGCAGCGGGCAGGACGGCACGCGGGACGGCTGCCGGGTGCCGATCCCGTGGTCGGGCACCACCGCCCCGTACGGCTTCGGGCCGGGCACGAGCTGGCTGCCGCAGCCCGCCCAGTGGCGGGAGCTGTCCGTCGAGGCGCAGTCGGGCGACCCGCGCTCCACGCTGGAGCTGTACCGCTCGGCGCTCGCCCTGCGCCGGGAGCTGCCGGGGCTCGGCGACGGCCCGATGAGCTGGCTGCCCGCGCCCGAGGGGGTGCTGGCCCTGTCCCGGCCCGGCTTCGTGTGCACGCTCAACACGCTGGCCGCCGAGGCCGAGCTGCCGGTGCCGGGCCGCCCGGTGCTGGCCACCGCCCCGCTGGAGTTCGGCGGCGGCGCGGTCCGCGTCCCGGCGGAGGCATGCGTGTGGTGGGCGGTCTGAGATGCGGCCGGGACAGCCCCCGCCCATGACCGCCCGGCTCGCCGACATCGCGGCCCAGGCGGGGGTCAGCGAGGCGACGGTGAGCCGGGTGCTCAACGGGAAGCCCGGCGTCGCGGCGGCCACCCGCCAGTCGGTGCTGGCCGCGCTCGACGTGCTCGGCTACGAGCGTCCGGTGCGGCTGCGGCGGCGCAGCGCCGGGCTCGTCGGACTGATCACCCCCGAGCTGGAGAACCCGATATTCCCCGCGTTCGCGCAGGTCATCGGCCAAGCCCTGACCCGCCGGGGATATACGCCGGTGCTGGCCACCCAGACACCCGGCGGGTCCACAGAGGACGAGCTGACGGAGCTGCTGGTGGACCGGGGGGTGGCCGGGATCATCTTCGTCTCCGGGCTGCACGCGGACACCACCGCCGACCCGCAGCGCTACGAGCGGCTGCGCGCCCAGGGCGTCCCGTTCGTCCTCGTGGGCGGCTTCTCCTCGAAGGTGCGGGCCCCCTTCGTCTCCCCCGACGACCGGGCGGCGGCCCGGCTCGCCGTCACCCATTTGGCGGCATTGGGCCACCGCCGGATCGGGCTGGCGCTGGGGCCCCGGCGCTTCGTGCCCGTACAGCGGAAAACGGAGGGTTTTCTGCGGGGCATGGCGGACGAACTGGGGGTGCCCGCCGTCGAGGGGGAGCGGCTGGTCCAGCACTCGCTGTTCACCCTGGAGGGCGGGCAGGCCGCGGCCGGCCACCTCATCGACCGCGGCTGCACGGCGGTGGTGTGCGCGAGCGACATGATGGCGCTCGGCGCCGTCCGGGCCGCCCGCCTGCTCGGTCTACGGGTGCCTCGGGATCTGTCGGTCGTCGGTTTCGACGACTCTCCCCTCATAGCGTTCACCGATCCGCCGCTGACCACCATCCGACAGCCGGTGCGCCCCATGGGCCAGGCCGCCGTACGGGCCCTGCTGGAGGAGATAGGGGGCGCCCCCGCCCCGCACAGCGAGTTCGTCTTCCTGCCGGAACTGGTGGTCAGGGGGTCGACGGCGGCCGCCCCGCAGGGGTCGGGACCGCCTCTGGGACGACCTTGAAAGGGGGTAAGAACCGACCTGGGGATGATCTGCGCTTCGGCTCCGTCTGGCAGACTGTATTCCTATGGGTGAAGCGCACGTGAGGACTCCGGAAGGCCGATCGGCCACCCCGCCACCCATCGAGGAGCGCGAGGGCCGACCGGCGGAGGACCGCACGCTCCTGAGGCGTCTTCGCTCCCCGCGCAGGCCCCGTCTCTGGTTCGAGATCCTGCTGATCGCCGTCAGCTACTGGACGTATTCGCTGATCCGCAACGCGGTCCCGGAGCAGAAGGCCAAGGCGCTCGACAACGCCGACTGGATCTGGCAGGTCGAGCGGACCCTGCACATAGCGGTCGAGGACACCATCAACCGCGCCGTGGACTCGGTGACGTGGCTGATCGTGGGCATGAACTACTACTACGCCACGCTGCACTTCATCATGACCATCGGTGTGCTGGTGTGGCTCTACCGCCGCCATCCCGGCCGGTACGCGGCGACCCGGCTGGTCCTCTTCGTCACCACCGCCTTCGCCCTCGTCGGCTACTACTTCTACCCGCTCGCCCCGCCCCGGCTGATGAACGGCGTGCCCTTCATCGACACGGTCGTGGTCCACCACACCTGGGGCTCGATGGCGTCGGGCAACCTCGCCGACATGTCCAACCAGTACGCGGCGATGCCGTCGATGCACATCGGCTGGTCCACGTGGTGCGGCATCACCATCGCGATGCTGGCGCGGCCGCTGTGGGCGAGGATTCTCGGCGCGCTCTACCCGGTGGCGACGCTGGCGGTCATCGTCTCCACCGCCAACCACTTCTGGCTGGACGCGATCGGCGGGCTGATCTGCCTGGCCGTGGGGTTCGCGGTCGCGTACGCCTGGTACGGGGCGTTCCCGTACCGGCTCTCGCGCCAGGTGGCGAGCCGGCCGGTGGCGAAGGCGGCCCCCAGGCCCAAGCCCCGGCCCACGCCCGGGGTCGGGCCGGAGCCGGCGCCCGGCGCGGCCGCGGTGGGTGCGCGGGGGAAGGCCGGGGAGCCGGCCGCGGGGACCGCCGCCGAGCGGGCCGCCGCCAGAGCCGCGGCCAGGGCCGAAAGCCGATAGCGGCCGGGGCCGTCACCAGGGCGGAGCCGGTAGCCGGTGACGCCGGGACGCGGCAGCCGCCGGGGCCGGCAGCGGGCGGCGCCGGGGCCCATAGCCAGTAGCCGCCCCCGAGGGGCCGCTTCCCCCTCAAGCCCCGTAGAACACCTCTTCCACCACCGCGCGCGCCCTGCGGGTGAGCCGCCGGTAGTCCTCCAGCATGTCCCCGACGTGCCCCGGCTCGTACCCGAGATAGCGCCCCACGGCGGCCAGCTCGCGGCTGTCGCCGGGGAACGTGTCGCCGGGGCGGCCGCGTACCAGCATCACCGCGTTGCGCACGCGGGACGCCAGCATCCACGCCTCGTCCAGGGTCTGCGCCTCCTCCGCCGGTACCAGCCCGGCGGCGTGCGCGGCGGCCAGCGCCTCGCGGGTCCGGGTGGTGCGCAGCCCCGGCACCTCCCAGCCGTACCGGAGCTGGAGGAGCTGCACCGTCCACTCGACGTCGGAGAGGCCGCCGCGGCCGAGCTTGGTGTGGGTCGTGGGGTCCGCGCCGCGCGGCAGCCGCTCGGTCTCCATCCGGGCCTTGAGCCGCCGGATCTCGCGCACCGCGTCCTCGCCGGGCCCGCCGGGGGGGTAGCGCAGCGGCTCCACCAGCTCGATGAACCGCTCGCCGAGGTCCGCGTCGCCGGCCACCGGCTCGGCCCGCAGCAGCGCCTGGCTCTCCCACACCAGCGACCAGCGCCGGTAGTAGGCCGCGTACGACGCCAGGGACCGCACCATCGGCCCGGCCTTGCCCTCCGGGCGCAGGTCGGCGTCGACCAGCAGCGGCGGGTCGGAGCTGGGGAGCTGGAGGAGCCGCCGCATCTCGGTGGCGACGGCGAAGGCGGCCTTCGCGGCCGTCTGGTCCTCGACGCCCTCGCGCGGCTCGTAGACGAACAGGACGTCCGCGTCCGATCCGTAGTTCATCTCCCGGCCGCCGAACCGGCCCATGCCGATGACCGTGAACCGGGCGGGCAGCGTGTCGCCCCACTCGGCCCGTACGGCGGCGCGCAGGGCGCCCGCGACGGTCGCCGCGGTCAGGTCGGACAGGGCCGCGCCGGTCGCGTCGAGGGCTTCGCCGGGGTCGGTGCGGGCCGGGACGCCCTCGGTGCCGTACGCGCCGATGAGGTCCGCGGCGGCGGTGCGGAACATCTCGCGGCGCCGCACGCCGCGGACCGCCGCGACCGCCTGCTCGGCGCCGTCGGCGCGGCCGACGGCCGCCAGCGCCTCCTGTTCCAGGCCGGCCCGGCCGCGCGGCCGCAGCCCGTCGGGGGCGCCGAGCAGGGCGACCGCCTCGGGGGCGCGGAGCAGCAAGTCGGGGGCGAGGCGGCCGGCGGAGAGCACGCGGGCCAGGTTCTCGGCGGCGGCGCCCTCGTCCCGCAGCAGCCGCAGGTACCAGGGCGTCTTGCCCAGGGCGTCGGAGACCTTGCGGAAGTTGAGCAGCCCCGCGTCCGGGTCGGCGGAGTCCGCGAACCAGCCGAGCAGGACGGGCAGCAGCGTGCGCTGGATGGCGGCCTTGCGGGTCACGCCGGAGGACAGCGCCTCCAGGTGGCGCAGGGCGGCGGCCGGGTCCGCGTACCCCAGGGCCTCCAGCCGCTGGCCGGCGGCCTCGGCGCTGAGCCGGGTCTCGCCGGGTTCGAGCTGGGCGACGGCGTCGAGCAGCGGCCGGTAGAAGAGCTTCTCGTGCAGCCGGCGCACCTCGCGGGCGTGCCGCTTCCACTCCTTGCGCAGGTACTCGACCGGCTCCACGCCGCTGGGCCAGCCGAACGGCCGGGCCAGGGAACGGCCGAGGCGCCGCAGGTCGGCCTCGTTGTCGGGGACGAGGTGGGTGCGGCGCATCTTGTGGAGCTGGATGCGGTGTTCCATGGCGCGCAGGAAGCGGTACGCGGCGTCGAGCGAGGCGGCGTCCGCGCGGCCCACGTAGCCGCCGGCGGCGAGCGCGGCGAGGGCGGCGAGGGTGTTGGCGCGGCGGAGGGTGGCGTCGGTGCGGCCGTGCACCAGTTGCAGGAGCTGTACGGCGAACTCGACGTCGCGCAGCCCGCCGGGGCCGAGCTTGAGTTCGCGGTCTATCTGGGCGGCGGGGATGTTCTCGATGACGCGGCGGCGCATCTGCTGCACGTCGGGGACGAAGTTCTCGCGCTCGGAGACCTGCCAGACCAGGGGGGTGACGGCGTCGATGTACGCGCGGCCCAGTTCGGCGTCGCCGGCCATCGGGCGGGCCTTGAGCAGCGCCTGGAACTCCCAGGTCTTCGCCCACCGCTGGTAGTACGCGAGGTGGCTGGAGAGGGTCCGCACCAGCGGCCCGTTGCGGCCCTCGGGGCGGAGGTTGGCGTCGACGGGCCAGATGGTGCCCTCGGCCGTCACGTCGGAGCACAGCCGCACCAGCCGGGCGGCGAGCCGGGTCGCCGCCTGCACGGCCTTGGACTCGTCGACGCCGTCCCTGGGCTCGGCGACGAAGATGACGTCCACGTCGGAGACGTAGTTCAGCTCGTGGCCGCCGCACTTGCCCATGCCGATGACGGCGAGCCGGGCCGCGGCGGCGTCGGTGGGCTGCTCCTCCGAGGCGATCTCCAGGGCGGCGAGCAGGGTGGCGGTGGCCAGGTCGGCGAGTTCGGCGGCGGTCTCGGCGACCTCGGTGGTGCCGCACACATCGCGGGCGGCTATGCCCAGCAGGGCGCGGCGGTAGGCGGCGCGCAGCGCGTCGGGGCGGGGCCGGCCGGCGCCGCGCTCGCCCCAGATGCCCTCGGCCAGCTCGCGCTCGAACTCGGGGGTGGTGGGGTGCAGGTCGGCGGACTCGTAGGTGACGAGGGAGTGCCAGTCGGCGGGGTGGCGGGCGAGGTGGTCGCCGAGCGCCTCGGACGCGCCGAGCACGCCGATGAGCCGGTCGCGCAGCGGTTTGGCGGTGATGAGGGTGTCGAGGAAGGTGCGCCGGTCGTCGTCCTCCTGCGCCTCGACCATGCGGACGAGGCCGTGCAGCGCCAGGTCGGGATCGGCGGCGGCGCCGAGCGCGTCGAGGAGGACGGGGTCGGCGCGCACGGTGGAGAGTTCGGGGGTGTCGAGCAGCCGCTCGGCGCCGGCGGGGTCGGTGAACCCGTAGCGCACCAGCCGGCTGAAGGTGGAGCTCCTGCGACCCTGCGGTACGGACATGCCGCCGCCTCCCGTCCGTCGAACGCCGCACTCGTCACCGGCCGCTCGCGATCAAGGGCCGGTACGAGCCTACTGGCGGCGGGCGGCCGGGGCGGGCGGGGGCACCGTACCCATACACCGTAAAACCCTGGTGAAGCCGGGGTGGCGGGGCGCGCCGTATTGCGCGGGGGCCGGGCGCGCTGCAAGGTCGAAGGGGCGCGGAGGCACAAGAGCCGCGGAGCCACGAGAGCCGCAGAGGCACAAGAGCCGCAGAGCCACGACCGGCCGGCGCACGGAAGGAAAGCCATGCCCATCGCGACGGTGAACCCCACGAACGGCGAGACGCTCAAGACGTTCGACGCACTGGGCCCGGAGGAGATCGAGCGACGGCTGGCCGCCGCCGAGTCCGCGTTCCGCCAGTACCGCACCACCAGCTTCGCCGAACGCGCCCGGCTGCTGAGCCGCGCCGCCGACCTGCTGGAACAGGACGCGCGGGACGTCGCCCGGACCATGACCACGGAGATGGGCAAGCCGATCGGCGCGGCCCGCGCGGAGGCCGCGAAGTGCGTCAAGACGATGCGCTGGTACGCGGCGCACGCCGAGGGGCTGCTGGCGGACGAGCACCCGACGGACGCGGACGTACGGGACTCCGGCGCCACGCACGCGCGCGTCCACTACCGGCCGCTCGGCGCGGTGCTCGCCGTGATGCCGTGGAACTTCCCGCTCTGGCAGGTCGTACGGTTCGCCGCCCCGGCCCTGATGGCGGGGAACGTGGGCCTGCTCAAGCACGCCTCGAACGTGCCGCAGACCGCGCTGTACCTGGAAGACCTCTTCCGCCGCGCCGGGTACGCCGAGGGCTGCTTCCAGACGCTGCTGGTGGGGTCCGGCGCCATCGAGGCCATCCTGCGCGACAAGCGGGTCGCCGCCGCGACGCTCACCGGCAGCGAGCCGGCCGGCCGCTCCGTCGCCTCCATCGCGGGCGACGAGATCAAGAAGACCGTCCTGGAACTGGGCGGCAGCGACCCGTACGTCGTCATGCCGTCCGCCGACATCGAACGGGCGGCGGCCACGGCGGTCACGGCCCGCGTCCAGAACAACGGCCAGTCCTGCATCGCCGCCAAGCGCTTCATCGTCCACGTCGACGTCTACGACCAGTTCGTGGAGCGTTTCACGGCGGGCATGCGGAATCTGACCGTCGGCGACCCGATGAGCGACACCACCGACGTGGGCCCGCTCTCCTCCGAACAGGGCCGCGCCGACCTGGAGGAGCTCGTCGACGACGCCGTACGCCACGGGGCGCGGGCGCTGTGCGGCGGACAGCGCCCCAAGGACCTCCCGAACGGCTGGTTCTACGAGCCGACGATCCTCGCCGAGATCACCACCAACATGCGCATCCACCGCGAGGAGGCGTTCGGCCCCGTCGCCACCCTCTACCGCGCCGGCAGCCTCGACGAGGCCATCACCATCGCCAACGACACGTCCTTCGGCCTGAGTTCCAACGTCTGGACCCGCGACGCCGCCGAAGTCGACCGCTTCGTCCGCGACCTCGAAGCCGGCGGCATCTTCTTCAACGGCATGACCGCCTCCCACCCCGCCTTCCCCTTCGGCGGCATCAAACGCTCCGGCTACGGCCGCGAACTGGCCGGCCACGGCATCCGCGAATTCTGCAACGCCACCACGGTATGGCACGGCACAGGCCCGAACTGACCGCCGGGGCGGGGTGTGGGCCGGAGTGATCAACTCCCCTTGTACACATGCCATGTAAGTACATGTCGGGTGCCTGTGGCCGCTGATACGTTCGTGACGTGACGTGAGTTCACTTCCGTCAGGAGGCGCACGATGTCCACACCTACACCGGGGCCGACGCCGTCACCCAGTGTCATGCCCCCTCCGGCACCACCCGGTAGCGCCCGGCACGACCCGCACCCGGCCCCGCATCCGTCCCCGACACCGTCCCCCTCCCCCGGCCCCTCACCGCATCTCGTGCCACCCTGGGGGAGCCCGCCCGACCTGGAGGTCTCGCACACGTGGCTGGAGCACCGGGCCGCGGACTGCGACACCGCGACGGAGACGCTCTTCCACACCCTGGGGCCGGCCGGTGAGGCATTCGGCGCGCTGGCCGCTGCGGCGCCCGGCTGGAGCTTCGTGCACAGCGTCGACGACATGAAGAAGCGCTGGGAGAAGCTCAACGGCCTCGTGCGCGGCCGGCTGGGCGAGGCGGCGGACAACTTCCGGCTGAGCGCGGGCGAATACAGCCGGATCGACCACGACCGCGCGCGGGACTTCCGCCAGATCACGGGCTGACCCCAGAGGCACGGGGGCCGGGAAGGCAGACCGGCAAGGCAGAGCGGGGCGCGGCCCCGGAACGCGGACAGACAGACGGGGGGGACCGTGTGATCACCGTTTCTCAGCTCGCCCAGCTCGACATCGACGCGCTGGAAACATTCGCGGACGACTGGGCGGCGATCCACCGCAAGATCAAGTCGGCGCGTACGGAATTCCACGACGACGTGGTACGGGCACTGCGCCGCGACCACTGGCGCGGAGAGGGCGGGAAGGCGGCTCAGCGCCACTGCGAGCGGATGGTGCTCGATCTCGACGCGCTCGACGCGGAGGTGCGCAGCCTGCGCTCTTACATGGACGTGGAGGCCGACGGGAAACACGGCCGTGGCGGACTCAAGGGGCTCAAGGGACACCAGCGCACGGTCGCCGAGCTGATCCAGCAGGCCTTGGACGCGGGCATGACGGTGAACGACACGGGCCAGGTCACCTGGACCGAGATGCGCGCCCCCGGACCGCTCTCGCCCACCGAACAACGGCACATCGAAGAGCGCGACGCGAAGGCGGCCGACTTGGAGCGGAAGATCGAGGCGGAACTACGGGCCGCCACGGAGACGGACGCGCAACTGGCCCGCGACCTCAAGGTCATCTTCGGTACGCCGGACAACTTCGAGACGGAGAGCCGGAAGCACGGTATCGACGACGCGGGTCTCCACGACTGGTGGGTGTTCAAGCAACTGGAAACGGTCGAGGCGGGCATGCGGACCATCGAGCACTGGGGGAACGCGTCCGAACTGCTCTTTCACTACCTGCACGGCGACGGCAAACCGTACGAGGTCGACCCGAACACGATGCTCGACGATGTTCCGGCGTTCCGGCACGATGTCGACCACACGCTGGACGGCGTGCGCAAGAAGCCGGACGGCGCGTTCAGCACCCCATGGACGACGACCGCGCCGAAGATAAAGGACGGGGGTTCCAGCATGGACTGGTACTACGCCCTCAACCACTTCCAGTACCGGACGGTCGGCGAGAAGCGGAACGGACACATCACCTACCGTGTCGAGGTGAAGAAAAGGTACGACTGGGGCATACCCAGCGAGCACCGCCGCAGCGTCTCCGGGGCGCACGGCCTGTTCAACTTCGAGCAGGCCGACATCGCCCGCCTCAACTCCACGGGACTGGCCCACGACTTCGATGTGCACGGCCGTTCCCGCGAGATGGGCACGAAATGACCCGGCGCCGCCAAGACCCCCGACCCGCACCTGACAGGAGTTGACCGCAGCGCATGCCCACCCCTCGGAAGGCGCGGGTCGTGATCGCCGTGCTGGCGGTCGTCGGCGGCGTGGTCGTCGTCTGGTTTCTGCTCGCTCTGACGGCCGTGCTGCGGGATCCGCCGCATCCGTGAGTCAGCGGGCGTCCAGGTCGATCCGGATCGTCAGCAGGTTGGTGCCGAAGGCTCGGACCGCGGCGCTGTTGAAGCGGGGGGGGGGTGAGGTGGGGCTCGTGTGTCCTCGTTGTCCTACGCAGGAGAATTCCAGCCTGATCAGAACGATGTCTTGCGCGCACCAATGCGACCCAAGGCAGTGGAAAGAATTCGAAGGCAAGCACACTAGCGTGCGTACCACAGATAGCTCTCGAAAGCTCACGTCTACATCAAATCAGTTGCCACCCACGAGATTGGCAATCCACGCTCGTCCCTCATCACAACTGGCTCATACTCTTTCGCGGCATTCCTCAGTGCTTTCTTCAGGGCATCCTCCGGATCACTACTGATCCTGACCGCTCTTTTTGCACCCTCACGTCGTTCGACGTACCCTTTAGGGCCAAGATCGATGAATCTAATATTCACTCTCTCGGAAACCTTTACTTTCTTTATCAGGATATCCGGCTCCCCCTCCTTCAACAAACGCGCGGCGCGACTCGCCACAACATCGAAACCCAGTGCAGTAGCAATCGCCTGGGAACAGAATGTCTGAAGATCACGCGGCTGTGTATTGGCGTCAGCATTGTGTGCCGCCTCGTGTCGCAGACGCATCGATTGATCGTAGGCAGGTTTCAACGGCATGCTTCCTGCGCCGCACCGCCGGGCGATTAGCGTGATCTCATTCCAGGCATCTGTAGCCTGGAACGCAGTCAAGATTTGCACGATCTCACTACTACTAACATTTGATCCTGAATACCCAAGGCTGTATCGGCTAAGCTGCAGAGCCCCTGAGGCCGTACTAGCCACGTGACGCCCGGCTTCCTGCAACAAAGCTATGGGATCCTGGCCCGAATTTTTCGCCATTTCCGCCCTAGCCCTGGCGGATTTCATCGCACCCATTGTGGCGGCATTGCGTAGAAATTCAGGTAAATCAGAAAAATGCACCACTGTACGACTAACGGCGTCCAATAGGTCCTCGGTGCGCCCTCTGATGAAATCCTCAAGTGAAGTAAACCCCACCACCATGAGGCCGTTCCTGAGCAACCGGGCACGATTATTATGCGCCACGTCCGTAAGAACCCGGTCTACGAGATAAGGATCCGCTACCGCTTGCTCAATTGTCGTGATCCTCTGAAGGAACGATTCGCGTGACGAAAGAGACACCATGAACCCCCGTAGACCTCAGAAGGACTGAACTAGCTGCAACACCTTGCCAATTCGGTAGGCGACGCGCGATGGAGTATTGGTCGACAGACGAACGGCCTCGTTGAACGCCTTGTCAGTAAATAGGTCTCGCGTTTCCTGGATGACTTCCGCACTCCGTGCAGCCAGCGAAGAAATTCGCTTGTCGTCCACCAGGCTGACCGCTACCATCTGCGCGTCATACATGCCCGCGAGCATTTGATCGCGCCACCCCGCACCCTCTGGTCGCTTAAAGGCGAATTCACCCCAGATTCTCTCGCACGCGTCGAGCGCTCTCAGGAAGGTGTCGCGCAATTTACTAACCTCCCGCAGGTTCATATTCATATTGGCCTCCATGTACGTATCCATAGAGACCCTGTAGTCACCAGAAAATTCCTGCCACTGCTCCAATAGAACAAAGAAGCGAAGAACCACTTCAGCGTCTTGCATAAGATTGTAGGCAGAAGACCTGTTGTCTCGAATCTTCAAGTGACGCCGAAGGAACGGAGCTTCAGACAACTCCATCAATAGGTCATTCAAAGGCCCACGATAAATGACATTCCTGATCTCTTGAGCATTCAGCGGCTCCCCTCCCGAGTTAAGTCGATGAAATACTTCATATTTTGTCGACCTATCCGACTGCCTCAGAATAGTAATCGCGCGGATGTAAGGACGCACCCTCAGTGCATTCTGCAGCTCGCTTGGAAGATCCGAAAACTTAAGCCCATTAATCTCTTCGAAACGAACAAGCTGAGCGAGAGGGAAAGCGTCAGACATGAAGTCGCGAATAGCCGTAATTCGTTGCTTTCCGTCGATCACGGAATAACTTCCGTAATCATCCTCCGACAGATATACTGGAGGAACCGGAACATTCATGAGGAACGACTCAATGAGAGCCGATTGCCTGCGCTGATCCCAGCGCTCCCGCCTTTGAAAAAGCGGAGCAACGTCAATGGCGCCAGTCTGCGCCATTTGCGAGATCGTCTCCAAGGAGAGGTCGGAAGCTTGAATTACCAAGGCGTCTTGAGAGCTTTTAAACTTCTTCACGATGCCTGATTCGTTCGCCATGCCATCACCCATCCCTCGCGCGTAGGGCCCTCAACCGGCCCCTACGCCTCGTCTGATGCTCGGCCTAGAGGGCCAGACCAGAATCATTGCACCCTTTCGATCCACCGGTGTACCCATAGTGAGAGCTGCGACGCCGATTCGCCTGCAGCCGATCCCATCGGATGACGGGCCACGAACGGCCCAGCACCCACGGCACGCATCAGGGCCGCCGGTCTGAGACCGGCGGCCCTGATGCTATGAAGCGTTACGAAACTGCTCTGACCTGCGTCTACAGCACCGGCAGCATCTTGCGCAGTTCGAAGGCGGTGACCTCCGAGCGGTACTCCTCCCACTCCTGCTTCTTGTTGCGGAGGAAGAAGTCGAAGACGTGCTCGCCGAGGGTCTCGGCGACCAGTTCGCTGCGCTCCATCAGCTCGATGGCCTCGCCGAGGTTCTGCGGCAGCGGCTCGATGCCCATGGCGCGGCGCTCGGAGTCGGACAGGGCCCAGACGTCGTCGTCGGCCCCGGCCGGCAGCTCGTACCCCTCCTCGATGCCCTTGAGGCCCGCGGCCAGCAGGACCGCGTAGGTCAGATAGGGGTTGGCGCCGGAGTCGATGGAGCGGACCTCGACGCGGGTGGAGCCGGTCTTGCCGGGCTTGTACATCGGCACGCGGATGAGCGCGGAGCGGTTGTTGTGGCCCCAGCAGATGTACGAGGGGGCCTCGCCGCCCGCGCCCGCGGTGCGGTTGGCGCCGCCCCAGATGCGCTTGTACGAGTTGACCCACTGGTTGGTGACGGCGGAGATCTCGGCGGCGTGCGTGAGCAGCCCCGCGATGAAGGACCGGCCGACCTTGGAGAGCTGGAACTCCGCCCCGGACTCGTAGAACGCGTTCCGGTCGCCCTCGAAGAGGGAGAGGTGGGTGTGCATCCCGGACCCCGGGTACTCCGAGAACGGCTTCGGCATGAAGGTGGCCTGCACGCCCTGCTCCAGCGCGACCTGCTTCATGACGAGCCGGAAGGTCATCACGTTGTCGGCGGTGGAGAGCGCGTCCGCGTACCGCAGGTCGATCTCCTGCTGGCCCGGCGCGCCCTCGTGGTGGCTGAACTCGACCGAGATGCCCATGGATTCGAGCATGGTGATGGCCTGGCGGCGGAAGTCCATGCCGACGTTCTGCGGGGTGTGGTCGAAGTAGCCGGAGGAGTCGGCGGGCACCGGGCGGGTGCCGTCCACCGGCTTGTTCTTGAGCAGGAAGAACTCGATCTCCGGGTGGGTGTAGAAGGTGAACCCGAGGTCGGAGGTCTTGGCGAGGATGCGCTTGAGGACGTAGCGCGGGTCCGCGTAGGAGGGGGAGCCGTCCGGCATCAGGATGTCGCAGAACATCCGGGCGGTGCCCGGGGCCTCGGCGCGCCACGGCAGGATCTGGAACGTGCCGGGGTCCGGCTTGGCGATCATGTCGGACTCGTAGACCCGCGCGAAGCCCTCGATGGCGGAGCCGTCGAAGCCGATGCCCTCGTCGAAGGCCTGCTCCAGCTCGGCGGGGGCGACGGCCACGGATTTCAGGAAGCCGAGCACGTCGGTGAACCACAGGCGCACGAACCGGATGTCGCGCTCCTCCAGCGTACGAAGCACGAACTCCTGCTGCTTATCCATAGTTCCCTATCCTCGCCGGTCAATCTGCCCGTTCACCAGTGCCGCGGCACCGCGGTGGCACACCAGTATCACTCCCTCGGGTGTCCGGCGCGTTTCACGGCATGCCCCCGGTTTCGTTCTGATTGCCGCCGGGGCGTTCGCCGGGCGGCTCGCGGCGGTTCTGCCGTCGTTTTTCGGCCGCTCTCCGGTCGGCGTTCTCCCGTCGCCGACGCCTTCCCAACTCCCAGTGCGATGTGAAATTTTACATGCCACACACTCACGTGTGCATGACAAGCCAGCCCCCTGGGAGGCAGCACATGCGACCCCGTACCGTGCACAGACGCCTCGGCCGGCTCACGGCCCTCGCCGCCGCCCTCTGCCTGGGCGGCGGCCTCCTCACGGGCCCGGCACAGGCGGTGACGGCGGCCCCGGCCACCGGTCAGGTCGCCAGTTCGGGCAGCGGTCCGGTCTCCGGCCCGGGCAGCGGCCCCAGCCCGTCGGACGGGCAGGCTCACACCGCCCCGTACGGGCAGTCCCCCACCGCCTCGTACGGGCAGCCGGCCGGCCCCTCGTACGGACGCCCCCGCACCCCCGCCGACCGACCGCCGCTCGCCGACCCCGCCGACGTACGCGACCGCGAGCACACCCCGCGCTCCGCCCCCGTCGACCACCCCCGTCCCTCCATGGCGGGCCGCTCCCCCGCCCGGCCCGCCGCCGCCTGCGACGTCGCGGACTTCACGCGGAACACCGGCGGCGCGCTCGTCGCCAAGATCAAGGCCGCCACGACCGACTGCGTCAACACCCTCTTCGCCCTCAGCGGCGCCGACGCGCGCGGCGCGTTCCGCGAGGCGCAGATGACGACCGCCGCGTACGCCCTGCGGGACGGCTCCGCCGCGTACCCCGGCAACGGGACCACCGGCCTGCCGCAGCTCGTGCTCTTCCTGCGCGCCGGGTATTACGTGCAGTGGTACCACTCCGGCGACACCGGCCCGTACGGCGCGGCCCTGCGGACGGCGATCCGCTCCGGCCTCGACGCGTTCTTCGCCGCGCCGCGCTCCCGCGATGTGACCGACGCCAACGGGGAGACGCTCGCCGAGGCCGTGACCCTCATCGACAGCGCCCAGGAGAACGCCCGCTACCTGTACGTCGTCGAGCGGCTGCTGAAGGGGTACGACAGCTCGTACGACGCCTCGTGGTGGATGCTGAGCGCCGTCAACAACGTCTACACCGTGCTCTTCCGGGGACACCAGGTGCCCGCGTTCGTGACCGCCGTCGAGCGCTCCCCCGCCGTGCTGTACACCCTCTACGAGTTCGCCGCCACCCACCTCGATCTGCTGGGCGGCAAGCGGAGTTACCTCACCGCCAACGCCGGGCGGGAGCTCGGCCGCTTCCTCCAGCACGCCTCGCTGCGCGAGCGGGCCCGCCCGTACGCCGTGGACCTGCTGCGGCGCAGCGCGATCACCGGCCGCACCGCGCCGCTGTGGGTCGGCGTCGCCGAGATGGCCGACTACTACGACCGGGCGGCCTGCGCGCAGTACGGCGTCTGCGACCTCCAGAAGCGGCTCACCGACGCGGTGCTCACCGTCCGGCACACCTGCGGACCGAGCATCACCGTCCGCGCCCAGCAGATGACCGCCGCCGAACTCGCCTCCACCTGCGCCAGCCTGAGCGGACAGGACGCGTTCTTCCACGGCGTCGCCAGGGACAGCGGGCCGGTCGCTGACGACCGCAACACCACCATCGAGGTGACCGTCTTCGACTCCGCCGCCGACTACCAGACGTATGCCGGGGCCATCTACGGCATCGACACCAACAACGGCGGGATGTACCTGGAGGGCGACCCCGCCGCGGCCGGCAACCAGCCGCGGTTCATCGCCTACGAGGCCGACTGGCTGCGGCCGGACTTCGCGATCTGGAACCTCAACCACGAGTACACGCACTACCTCGACGGCCGCTTCGACATGTACGGCGACTTCGACGCCGGGGTCTCCACGCCGACCGTCTGGTGGATCGAGGGCTTCGCCGAGTACGTGTCGTACTCCTACCGGAAGGAGCCGTACCGCGAGGCCGCGGCGGAGGCCGCGAAGCACACGTACAAGCTGAGCACGGTGTTCGACACGGCATACGGCGACGACACCACGCGCGTCTACCGGTGGGGGTATCTCGCCGTCCGCTATCTGCTGGAGAACCACCGCGCCGACGTCGACGCGGTCCTCGCCGCCTACCGTACGGGCGACTGGCAGGGCGCCCGGCGCCACCTGACCGAGACCATCGGCACCCGCTACGACGCCGACTGGGACCGGTGGCTCACCGCCTGCGCGGCGGGCGGCTGCGGTACGGGCGCGGGGGCCGGGGCGGGGCGCTGACCTTCGGGACCACCGCGGCGGCCGGCTGGCCGGCCTGTTCGTCCTGGGCTCTGTTTCGGTACGCGCGTTAAATGCGAAGTTATAATCGCCGGGCCGAGCCTAGGACGGAGGGCCGCTGTGGGCGAGCTGCGCCGGCACGGTCCGCTCCTCGTCCAGGAGCGGCTGCGCGACCAGGTGGCGAACGCCCTGCGCGCCGCGATGATCGCCGGCGAACTCCGCGTCGGCGCCGTCTACTCCGCCCCCGCCCTCGCCGCCGAACTGGGCGTCTCCCCCACGCCCGTACGCGAGGCGATGCTCGCGCTGGCCCGGGAGGGGCTGGTCGAGCCCGTTCGGAACAAGGGCTTCCGGGTCACCGAGCTGTCCGAGCGGGACCTCGACGAGTACACGGAGCTCCGCGCCCTCATCGAGGTGCCGACGGTCGGGCGGATCGCCCGTACCGTGCCCGCGGAGGAGCTGGAAGCGCTACGGCCCGTCGCGCGGGAGATCGTGACGGCCGCGGCCCGGCACGACCTGATCGGCTACCTCGACGCCGACCGCCGCTTCCACCTGCGACTCCTCGCCCTCGCGGGCAACGAACGACTCGTCGAGGCCGTCGGCGAACTCCGCAAACGCGCCCGCCTCTACGGGCTCACCGGCCTCGACCGCAGCGGCACCCTCGTCGCCTCCGCCGAGGAACACCTCGAACTCCTCGACCTCCTCATCGGCGGCGACGCGCCGGGGGCGGAGGCGTGCATGCGGCGGCACCTGGGGCATGTCCGGTCCCTCTGGTCCGCGGGAGCCTTGCCGGCTGTTCCTGAACCACGGTCCCTGCCGGACGGGGGCTGACGGGCCGCTTTCGCGGGGGCGGGGCGGGGCTGGCCGGGGCGGACGGGGCCGTATGCCGACTGCGGGTGCGTCGTGGCTGGTCGCGCAGTTCCCCGCGCCCCTTCGGGGCCCGGGCAGAAGTCGGGTTGGGGTGGCAGCGCCCCTTCGGGGCCCGGGCAGAAGTCGGGTTGGGGTGGCCGCGCCCCCCTTTCGGGGTCCGGGCTGGGGCTACGCCCCCGGGGTTTGGGAGGGGTTTGATTCTCGGGTTGGGGTTACGGACAGGACGGCGTCGGCTACGGCTTGGGGGCGGTCGAGCATGAGGAGGTGGCCGGCGGGGGCCACGGTCTCGAAGCGGGCGTCGAGGAGTTCGGCGAGCCGGCGCTGGCGGTCCAGCCAGCGGCGTTCGAACCAGGAGCCGTTGCCGTGGGAGGCCGCGAGGACCGCGACGGGTACGGGCGGGAGCGGGCGCTCCGCGCGCAGGGCGATGAGTTCGGCGGCGACGTCGCGGTAGCGGGCGTTCTCCAGCAGGACGGCGCGCGCCACCCGGCCGCTCCCGTAGCAGCGGCGCAGCAGGTCGTCCGGGGCCGGGTCGGTGCGGCGCATGGAGGTGGCCCGCACCGTCAGCCGGCGCAGGGTGGGGCCCAGGGCGCGGGGCAGCCCGGCGGCGGTCACGGCGCGGCCGCGGGCCCGGGCCGCGGCCGTGCGCAGGTCACGGGCGGGGGCGGGGCTCGGGTCCTCCTCGACGCTGCCGTCGACCAGGACGACCCCGGCGGTGCGTTCCGGGTGCAGCCGGGCGAACGCCTCGGCGTGGAAGGCGGCCAGGGAGTGCCCGACCACCGTCGCCGGGCCCGGCAGCCCGAGCGCGTCGAGCACGCCCGCCACCCGGTCCGCCTCGCCCGCGGCGGTCGGCGGGTGCGGGGACGATTCGCTGAAGCCGAGGCCCGGCCGGTCGAAGCGGACCACGGTGCGGTGCTCGACGAGCAGCGGCACCACGGGGTCCCAGTCGAACCAGCCCATGCCGAGCCCGCCGCTGAGCACGCATACCGGCCCGGCGCCCTCGCTCAGCACATGCAGGGCCACTCCATCGACACGCACCATCCGCCCGGGCGGCCGCTCCATGGTCTATCCCCTTCGTCGTCCGCCCGTCCCAGCGCGGGATATCGCGGATCTCGTCGCGCGTCGTCAAACGTCCTTCCCACGGGCTTCGTTCCCGCGGGCCTCGTTCCCATGAGCCGCCTCGCCACGGGTCGCCTCGCCACGGGCCTCGGTCCCGCCGAGCACGTCGCCGCGGGCGACGTGCGCGCACAGCACCGCCAGCCAGAGCGCGACCAGCAGCACCTGCGCCCGCTGGCCGGCGCCCAGCAGCCACGTCCCTCTGCCCGCTTCGAAAGCGGCCACCGCGACCAGCGTCCAGGCCGTGGCGGCCAGTTCGGCCGCCGCCGGCGCCGGGCCGAAGCGGGCGAGCGGCGTGCCCCGACCGTACCGGCGGGCGGCCACGGTCAGTGCCACCACTCCGATCAGCGCGCCGGTCATCGCCAGACTGCTGCTGATGGCGTGCGCCGTGTGGGTGGCCGGCACGAGACCGGCGGTCTCGCGGGCCGCGCACTCCGGGTCGACGGTGGGCGCGCAGCTCAGCGGCAGCCGCGAGTCGGCCGCGGTGGCCGCGCCGAAGAGCAGCAGCCCGGCCCAGCCCGCCACGGGCCACGGCCGCCGCTCGCGGCCGGTCAGCGCGGCGCCGGCGGCGAGGAACACCGCGGCCCCGGCGACCAGGTCCGTCGCGCGGAAGATGCCGCCGAGCGGCTGGTCGACGGCGGCCAGCTCGCTGACGTACGTACGGACCGGGTCGAGGCCGGTCGCGATCAGGACTTCGAGCACCCATGCCGTGTACGCGACCGCCCCGAGCAGGAGCAGCACCGCCACGGCCCGTGATCGGGTACGGCTACGGGCGCGGGTTCCCGTACCGGCCTCCCCTGAGCCGCCGGGCCGGGTGGTTTCGCCTCCGGGTCCGTCCATGGCGCGGTGTCCTAGCGGGCGTCGGTCACGGCGGGGCGTGCGGGCGTACGGAGCCGTGCGCGGGTCCGGGCCCCCGCTCGTACGACCGTACGGAGCCGGGCGCGCGGCGCTCCCGTGCTGGTCATGGGGCCCCTTTCGGCGAGCCGGAACGTCCCCTCTCATGATCCGGCCCCGCCCGCGCGTATGCCCGCCGGCCACCGCGCCGGGCAACCGCCCGCGTTCCGCCATACCCCTTGGGGGTAGGGTGCCAGGCGTCGGAGGGAGCGGGATGTACGGACGGCGAGGGGTCACCGCCTGGTGCGGGCGGCTGCTGCTGTTCGCCGCCCTGCTGCTCGGCATCGTCACGATGCACACGCTGGGCCACCCCGCCGAGCACGGCGCCCCGGCGGCTTCGGCCCACAGCGCCGGCCACCGCGCCCCCGCCCCCGCCGCCGCGACGGAGGGGCACGGGTCCCCTGGCGCGGCCATGGCCGACGCCCCCGCCGACGCCCACTCCCCCACCCCCGCCGCCGTCCCTACGCACGGCGGCATGGACCCGATGTCCGTGTGCCTCGCGGTCCTCGGCGTCTGGGTGCTCGGCCTCCTCGTCGGACTGGCCGCGCGCGACCGCCGGGCCCATGCCACGGCCGCCGCGCCGCGCTCGCGGCTGCCGAGGGCGCTGTGGCCGATCCCGCCGCCACCACGCCACAAAGCCCTCGCCCGGTTGTCGGTGCTGCGCGTGTAGGAGCGCGCCCGGCCGCTTCCGCATGTCCGGAGCGGCCTGCGCGTCACGCGTCACCGCACGCACGCCACCGACATCCGACACCACACGAGGTGCACTCAGTCATGCGCACGACACCGACTCGCCGCGCCATACTCGGCGCGGGAATCGCCGCCGCCGGCAGCGGCCTGCTCGCCGCCTGCTCGAACTCCGCCGGCTCCGGCGGCTCCAGCGGCTCCGGCGGCTCGAACGGCCCCAAGAACGGCGCCGGCCGTTCCGATTCACCCACCGGCCCCGAGGGATACGTCTCGCCCGACGGCGCGGAGGTCGCCGCGGCCGAGGCCGCGCGCGGCTCCGGGCCCGTACGGAAGGTGAAGCTCACCGCGGTCCCCACCCGGCTCGACCTCGGCGGCCGTACGGTCGCGACCTGGGCGTACGGGGACCGGCTGCCCGGCCAGGAGGTGCGCGTCACCGCGGGCGACACGCTCGCCGTGACCGTCGCCAACCACCTCCCCCAGTCCACCTCCATGCACTGGCACGGGCTCGCGCTCCGCAACGACATGGACGGCGTCCCCGACCTCACCCAGCGGCCGATCAGGGCGGGGGCGGCCTTCGACTACCGCTTCGCGGTGGAGCACCCGGGCACGTACTGGTTTCACCCGCACTCCGGCGTGCAACAGGACCGCGGGCTCTACGCGCCGCTGATCGTGGAGGACCCGAAGGAGCCGCTGAAGTACGACAAGGAGTGGGTCGTCGTCCTGGACGACTGGGTGGACGGCATCGACGGCAGCACACCGGACGCGGTCCTCGCCGAGCTGCGCAAGGGCATGGGCGGCATGGACCACGGCGGCGGGATGGACCACGGTGGAGGCCACGGCAGCGGAGGCATGGACAACAGCGGCCACGGCATGTCCGGCATGTCGTACCGCTCGTACCAGAAGGCCCCCGCCGACTCCCCCGCCGACTCCCCCACTGCCTCCCCCTCCGGCTCTCCCGGCCCCTCCCGCATGATGATGGGCGCCACCAGCCCCCTCCTCGGCGGCGACGCCGGGGACGTCGCCTACCCGCTCCACCTCGTCAACGGCCGTACGCCCGGCGCCCCGCAGACCTTCCGCGCCGCGCCGGGCGACCGCGTCCGCATCCGCTTCATCAACGCCGGCGGCGACACGGCGTACCGCGTCTGCCTCGGCGGGCACCGGATGACGGTCACCCACACGGACGGCTACCCCGTCGAGCACGCCGAGACCGACGCGCTGCTGCTCGGCATGGGCGAGCGGTACGACGTGCTGGTCACCGCCGGGGACGGCGTCTTCCCGCTGACCGCGCTCGCGGAGGGCAAGAAGGCGTCGGGGCTGGCGCTGCTGCGCACGGGCGGCGGCGCGGCGCCGGAGGAGTCCGTACGCCCCAAGGAACTGGACGGGAGGCTGCTGACGGCGGGGCGGCTGAAGGCCGACGCGAGCGTGCGGCTGAGGCCGGGCGCACCGGACCGTACGGTCACGATGCGGCTGACCGGCTCGATGGCGAAGTACGACTGGGCGGTCAACGGCAGGCGGTACGACCCGGATCAGCGCTATCCGGTACGGGCGGGCGAGCGCGTACGGCTCTCCTTCGTCAACGCCACCACGATGTGGCACCCGATGCATCTGCACGGCCACACGTTCGCCCTGCCGGGCGGCGGGCCGCGCAAGGACACCGCGATCGTGCTGCCGGGCAAGAGCCTGGACGTCGATTTCGACGCCCGGAACCCGGGGCTGTGGATGCTCCACTGCCACAACGTCTACCACGCGGAGTCCGGGATGATGACGGTCCTCGGCTACCGGAAGTAGGCGACGACGGCCGTGGGGCCCGCGCCGGGTCGGCGCGGGCCCCACGGGGTCCCGTTGCTCAGTGAGCCAGGGTCGTCAGTACGCGAGCGGCACCTGGGTGCCGGGCGTGGCCTGGTTGTAGTGGTCGACGATCTTGTTCAGCTCGATCTGGTAGTAGAGCGGGTAGAGACCCAGAACGAACATCAGCAGCAGGCCGATGCCGGCGCTGCACGTGGGGGTGAGGCCGGCGGCGCGCTGGGCGTCGGCGATGCGCTTGCCGGTGTTGAAGACCGAGACGAACGGCGGAATGATCACGAACCCGCCGATGGTGATCGCGAGCAGGGCGCCGACGGGGCTGACGTGGCGGCGGCTGTCGAACTCCGCGATCTCCTTGTTGACCTTGTAGTACCAGACCAGGCTGTAGATCCCGAGGGTGATCAGCGGCAGTCCCAGCCACACACCGAGCGGGACGCGACGCTTCATGGCCAGTCCGAATCCGATGGGACCACCCTGCGGGTAGCCGGGGTAACCACCGTATGCGGGCGCGGCCGGGGCGTGGGGCTGGTCGGACTGCGGACCCCACGGCTGCTGCGTGCTCAACGAGTCTCCTCATGCGAACCCCTGACGGGGCATCAGGGGACGTCGAATGCCTTGCGGCGGACATGCCACAGGCAGATCGCGAAGCTTGTCATATATTCCACGACCCCGCCACAAGATTGCGTGGGGGTGCGGGGCCCTGCGCGGCCTTCGGGGCGACCGAGGCCGAGCCCGTCACCGCTCCCCCGACACGCCCGACCCAAGGACGCGCCGGACGGGGGGCCGCAGCCCCCGCCCGACAGGCGACCGGCCCGGGTGGCCGCGCTCACACGCGATCGCGTCAGACAGACGATTACACTGGGCGCGTGCCTCAACTTCGCCTCGCTCTGAACCAGATCGACTCCTGCGTCGGCGACCTCGCCGGGAACGCCGAGACGATCCTCCGCTGGACCCGGCACTCGGCCGAGCAGGGCGCCCATCTGGTGGCCTTCCCCGAGATGGCGCTGACCGGCTACCCCGTCGAGGACCTCGCGCTGCGGCCCTCGTTCGTCGAGGCCAGCCGGGCCGCGCTGGAAACGCTGGCCGGCCGTCTCGCCGCCGAAGGGTTCGGGGAGCTGCCGGTGATCGTCGGCTACCTCGACCGCGACGAGTCGGAACAGCCCCGCTACGGCCGGCCCGCCGGGGCCCCGAAGAACGCCGCCGCCGTGCTGCACGGCGGCCGGGTGGCCCTGCGCTTCGCCAAGCACCACCTGCCCAACTACGGCGTCTTCGACGAGTTCCGCTACTTCGTGCCGGGCCAGACGCTGCCCATGGTGCGGGTGCGCGGCGTCGATGTCGCGCTCGCCATCTGCGAGGACCTGTGGCAGGACGGCGGCCGGGTGCCGGCCGCCCGCAGCGCCGGGGCCGGGCTGCTGGTCTCCGTCAACGCCTCCCCGTACGAGCGCGAGAAGGACGACACCCGCCTCGACCTGGTACGGAAGCGCGCGCAGGAGGCCGGGTGCACCACGGCCTACCTGGCGATGACCGGCGGCCAGGACGAGCTGGTCTTCGACGGCGACTCGATCGTCGTGGACCGGGACGGCGAAGTGATCGCGCGCGCCCCGCAGTTCGACGAGGGGTGCGTCCTCGTCGACCTCGACCTGCCCGCCGCCGCGGCCGAGCCGCCGGCCGGGACCATCGATGACGGCCTGCGCGTCGAGCACGTGACGCTCTCCGCCGACCCGCTGCCCGCGTACGAGCCCGAGACGCCGGGCGGGGAGGCGGACCGGCTGGACGACGACGCGGAGGTCTACACCGCGCTGGTGGTGGGGCTCCGCGCGTACGCCGCGAAGAACGGTTTCCGCAGTGTGCTCATCGGGCTCTCGGGCGGCATCGACTCGGCGCTCGTCGCCGCCATCGCCTGCGACGCGGTCGGCGCGGAGAACGTGTACGGGGTCGCGATGCCCTCCCGGTACTCCTCCGAGCACTCGGTCGGCGACGCCGCCGAGCTGGCCCGCCGCACCGGGCTGAACTTCCGCACGGTCCCCATCGGCCCGATGTTCGACGCCTACATGGGCTCGCTGGGGCTGACCGGCCTCGCCGAGGAGAACCTCCAGTCGCGGCTGCGCGGCACCATGCTGATGGCCCTGTCCAACCAGGAGGGCCACATCGTCCTCGCGCCGGGCAACAAGTCCGAGCTGGCCTGCGGCTATTCGACGCTGTACGGCGACTCCGTCGGCGCGTACGGGCCGATCAAGGACGTCTACAAGACGTCGGTCTTCCGCCTCGCCAAGTGGCGCAACCGGTCGGCCGCCGAGCGCGGCGAGACCCCGCCCATCCCCGAGAACTCGATCAGCAAGCCGCCGAGCGCCGAGCTGCGGCCGGGCCAGGTGGACACGGACTCGCTGCCCGACTACGACGTCCTGGACCGCATCCTGGAGCTGTACGTGGACCGCGACCAGGGACGTTCGGAGATCATCGCGGCGGGCTTCGAGGCGGAGCTGGTCACGCGCGTCCTGCGGATGGTCGACACGGCCGAGTACAAGCGGCGGCAGTACCCGCCGGGCACCAAGATCTCCGCGAAGGGGTTCGGCAAGGACCGCCGGCTGCCCATCACCAACCGCTGGCGCGAAACGGCCTGACCGGCCCGCCCCGTCCTCGGAGCGGCCACCCGTGCGCTACGCGCCGGGTGGCCGCTCCATGTCGTTCACGCGCGGTACGGGCGGTACGGGCGGGAGCCCCGGAAACCGCGGCCACCAGCGGCGTGGCGGCGGACCCGCGCCGGGGAACCAGCCGCGACCGCGGGAACGCCCCGGCCTCCGTCGAGCAGGCCGAGGCACCGCCGGCCCGATCCCGTCTGGTCACGACCGGCGAGGTCACCGGTGGGCGCGGCGTCAGCGACGTCGTCGAGCTGGACCGAGCTGGAGGCCGTGCGCGCCGAGCCCACCGGCTAGCCCCGAGCGACCTCGGCGGTGTGCGCGGGGGTGTAGCGCTCGCCCATCACCTGGTCGCTCAGCGGGGCCAGCGCGGCCAGCGCCTCGGCGTCCAGGGTGAATTCCAGCGCGGCCGCGTTCTGCTCCAGCCGGGCCGGGCTGCGCTGTACCAGGAACGCTGGGAGATCGAGTCGGTGCTCGGGGAGATCAAGACCCACCAGCGCGGCCGGGGTGTGGTTATCCCGAGCAGGGCACCGGACGGCGTGCGCCAGCAGATCTGGGCTCACCTGCTGGTCCATCACGCCCTGCGGGAGCTGATGCACCGGTGCGCGGCCGGCCGGGGCCTGGATCCCGACCGGCTCTCCTTCACCGACACCCTGCGGGCCGCCCGCCGCAGCATCACTACCACACCGGGCGTCTTTTCCCCCTGAACTCCTCATCGCCGCACTCACGCGACCGCAAGACGACCTGCTGGGCCGGCTCCTGCCACCCCGCCGTCTGCGCGGCCAGCCCCGAGCGGTCAAACGGAAGATGCCCAACTACCGGCTCAAACGGGCCGAACACCGCACCTGTCCACAGCCCACCAGAACGCCCGCCCAGGCCTTCGTCATCCAACGACCACGATCACCCGACCCCTAACGCAACAGCATTGCGCCTAGGGCGAGCTCGTCGCCAGGACATCGGCGGCGTGGCGGCTGCTGGCATGCGTGTGTCGCTGTGACCGCCCCGGCGCGTATGTGGCGTCGAATGAGCGCTTGGAAGTGCTGGTGTCTCGCCTGCACGATGTTGCGGTGAACCAGAAACGCGACCCCTTCGTCGTGATGATGACCATCGACCGCGAGACGTCCTCGGTGATTCTGACGCGTTCAGACGGTAAGGAAGCCCGGAAGCCCCTGACGCACCCCATGTTCACCGACACAAGCCTGCTGACCCGACTGCACTATTCGCCCCCCATGGGTGGCCTGCTCGCTGTCACGCGCAACGGCGATGATATTGCCTTCGAGCTGCCCGTTCGTGGCCAAACCGACCAGCTCGACGGGCGCCTCGTCGTGTACCTGGACCAGAACATGTGGCGTCCTGTCAGCGATGCCCTGCGAGGCGGGGCCACGGTGAGCGACAAAGATTGTGATGCCGCAGAACAGTTGGCCCAGTGGGTGCAGGACGGGCGGATCATCATGCCTGCCTCGGCGGGCCACTACTACGAGACCGCCAAGTGGTCCTTGGCGGACAAGCGGTACGACCTGGCCCTTACGATCCTCCAGCTGAGCCGTGGCTGGCAGATGCGCGACCCCCTACAGGTGCGGAATGACGAGATCCTTGGGATGTTCCGTTGCTGGCGGGGCTCGGGGGACGATGCACAAGCGCGCGATGTGTTCACGCTTGCCCCGAATGCGCTTCACTCGCCGACTCGTGGAGTAGGGCCCTACACGCCACCTCCGGATTTCCCGGTCGAGGATGCCTTCCGCCAAGTTTGCTTGACGTCCGCGACCACCTACATCGACGTCATGCTCGACGCTGAGCATGTCGAGCCCGGACCTGAGACCGGGTGGGTTGAGTTGAACCAGCGATTCAGCGACTGGCTCGACTCTCAGGATCGGGACTCGCAGCAGAAACGTCGATCGATCGATGTCCTCTTGTTCGATGACTTCCGGCGCGAACTGGCAGAGGGAGCACAGGCTGCGGGCTTGTCTCCGCAGGATCTCCAACAGTGGTGTGAGAAGCAGCCAATGAAGGGCTTCGGCACCCTGCCTGCATCGGGGCTCTACCGCGAGATGCTCCACAACCGGCACCTCAACAAGGGAACGCGATGGAGGAGGAACGACCTCACAGACATGATCTACCTGTCCTGTGCGGCCGGGTACGCCGATTTCGTCGTGTGCGAGCGCCACATGCGCGAACCCCTTGAGCGGGGTATCAGGCGGCTAGCCCGCCCCACGAAGCTGTTCCGTCGCCTAAGTGAAGCCGTTTCGGCTGTAGATGATGCCTTGCGACAAGGAGTGCCTCACGCCGATTGACTTGCCGGGAGCCGAGCCCGCGAGAACGACGACTCCTAGTGGTCCGGCGCCGGCGCCGGACCGTACGCACGAACACCGGCCCCGTACGCACGGACACCGGGTCGGCCCCGCGCGGGGGCCGACCCGTAAAAAACACCTGATCAGCTCAGGGCGTCGGCGGCCTCGGGGGCGCCCCACGCGGGGCGGCCGTTCTCCCACAGCGCCGCGACGTGGGCGGCGAACCGGTCGTACAGCCCGTCGTCCTCCAGCCGCCGCAGGTGCAGCATCGGCGACTCGTGGCCGAGGAGGCTCGACAGGTGCGGCGTCACCAGCATCTGGTCGTCGAACGCGAAGACCGACAGGGCGATGTGCTCATCGCTGAACCGGGCCTGGATGCCGGACCGTTCGCCCGCCTCCTGGAGCGCGGCGAGGGTGATCCTGATCCGCGTGGAGACGGTCAGCGGCACCCCTTCGACCTCCTCGCGGCGGCGCGTCACCTCGGAGGCGGGGTCGCCCACCAGGAAGCGGACCTGGCAGCCCGCCGCCACCTTGGCCGTGAGCCGCGCGGCGAGCCGCGGATGCTCCTGCCAGACAAAGTAGTTGGTGTACCCCGCGAAGGTGATGTTCCGCGTGGCGGAGTGGATGAGCGCGGCCCACACCGTCCTGGGGCACGCGCTGCGGTACGGGTAAGCTGACACGATCTCCCGGTCCGCGCCCACCTTCACGGTGGAACGGACGCTCTTGGGCCACAGCACGTCGGCACTCACTCCCAGCGCCGCCTCCACCCCGTCGCGGGTCCGTGGATGCGGGACGCGAGCGGGGTTCGACAGCCATCGTTCCGCGGTCTTGGTCGACACTCCGACTGTACGGGCGAGACATCCGGCGGTCATACGTGACGCCGCCATAGCATCGCGCAGAGCTGTGTTCAAGGCTTCCCCTGGGACGTTCGGGCCACTAAGGACGGTAGTCCCAACGAGTGCGATACGTCCGGGGCACGGGAGTTAAAGCGCGTCGCCAGGTGACCGATATTCAGACCATGGAAAGTTCACTGGGGGAGCGCGGCTCCCCAACGCAGCGGCCACTCGTCGTGGACATCCGTACGGGAACGGTCGGCCATGTCATGGCCTCGTATCTGGGCGAGGTCTATTTGCGCCCGGTGCACGGCGGCCCGGAGTGGACCCTCCCCGCGGACCGGGTGCGGTCGGCCACCGCCGAGGAGGCGGAGGCGGCCCGTTAAGGCCGTCCCGCCCCACGGGCCGCCGCCACCGCGCGCCGCGGCTACCGGAGGAAGCGCCCAGCTCACGCGTGCGTACGCCCGGACTCGCCGGAGCCGGCGGCCACCGCCGCCGCACCGCCCCGCCCCCCACCCCGGGGCCGGCAGCGCAGTCCCGCGGCACAGCCGGCCGGGGGCGCGGACCAACAGTCCCGCGCCCCGCCGCCGGCGCCGCCGCCCGTATGGGCCGCCGAGCGCCAGGCTCCGCCGCCGTGGCCACGTGCCGTCCGCGCGACCGGCGCCGAGGCCGCCCGCCTCCGCCGTACGCGGGCGTCCACGCGACGGTCACCGGCACCTCCCGTACGGACCGCCTGCGCGGCGAGAGCGCCGGCACCGCCCGTACGCGGGCGCCTACGCCGCCGGTTCCCTGCTCGGGGTCTCGCCCGCGCCCTGGGCGACGACGCGGGTGGCGTCGCGCGGTGTGCCGCGGTCCAGCGTTCCGGCCGTCACCGCGATGCCCAGCCCGGCCGCGGCCAGTACCGCGCCGACCAGCGCCGGGGAGGTCCAGCCCCAGCCCGCGCCGATGGCGAGCCCGCCGAGCCAGGCGCCGCCCGCGTTGGCGAGGTTGAAGGCGGAGTGGTTGGAGGCCGAGGCGAGCGTCGGGGCGTGCCGGGCCTTGGACATGACCAGCATCTGGAGCGGCGTGGTGGTCATGAAGCCGACCGCGCCGAGCACCACGACCGAGATCAGCGCCGCCCATTTCACGTGCACCGCGAAGTCGAAGACCACCAGGGCCACGGCTAGGGCGCCCAGCGAGCCGTACAGCGTCGGGCGGAGCGCCCGGTCGGTGAGCGGGCCCGCGGCGAGCGCGCCGAGCGTCATGCCGATGCCGAAGAGGGCCAGCACCAGCGTCACGGAGGTCTCGGAGAAGCCGGTGACCTTGGTCATCATCGAGGAGAGGTAGCTGTAGACGGCGAAGACGCCGCCGAAGCCGAAGACGGCGGTGAGCAGGCCGAGCAGCACCTGCCGGTTGCCCATCGCGCGCAGTTCGTGGCCGAGGCCGCCCTGGTGCTCCAGGGAGAGGCGCGGTACGAGCGCGGCGAGCGCCGCCATCGCGACGAGGCCGATCCCGGCGACGACCAGGAAGGTGGCGCGCCAGCCGAGGTGCTGGCCGAGCAGGGTGGCGGCGGGTACGCCGACGATGTTGGCGACGGTGAGGCCGAGGAACATCGTGGCGACGGCGCGCGCCTGCCGCCCGTCGCTGACGAGCCGGGCGGCGACCACCGCGCCGACGCCGAAGAAGGCGCCGTGCGGCAGTCCGGCGAGCACCCGCCCGGCGACCAGCAGCCCGAAACTGTGGGCGAGCGCCGAGGCGAGGTTCCCGATCGTGAACACCGCCATGAGGAGCAGGAGCATCCGCTTGCGCGGCACGCGCGACCCGAGGGCGGTGAGCAGGGGCGCGCCGATGACGACGCCGATGGCGTAGGCGGAGACGAGATATCCGGCGGTGGGCACCGAGGTGCCCAGGTCGTCGGCGACGTTGGGCAGCAGGCCCATCATCACGAACTCGGTGGTGCCGATCCCGAAGGCGGATATCGCCAGGGCGAGCAGCGCCAGGGGCATGTAAGACCTTCCAAAAGCTGGGTTTCGCGCGCATTCACTGTGCGACTGTGCGAATGGCGAAAACAAAGCCTGGCAGGCCGATTGTTCCTGCGGGTGTGCGCGGCGTTAAATCTTGACGGAGGCCGCCACCGGGAGGTGGTCGCTGCCCGTCTCGGGCAGGGTCCAGGACGAGACCGGGTCCATCCCCTTGACCAGGATCTGGTCGATGCGGGCCATCGGGAAGGACGCGGGCCAACTGAAGCCGAAGCCGCTGCCCGCGGCGCCCTGCGCCGAGCGGAGCTGGGAGGTGACGGGGGCGAGCGAGCGGTCGTTCACGGTGCCGTTGAGATCGCCGAGGAGGATGACCTTCTGCTCGGTCTCGGAGCGGATGGCCCGGCCCAGCGCCGCGCCGCTGGCGTCGCGCTGGTTGGCGGTGAACCCGGCCTTGAACTTCACGCGGACCGACGCGAGGTGGGCGACGTAGACGCCGACCTTGCCGTGCGGTGTCGCCACCGTGGCGCGCATCGCCCGGGACCAGCCCATCTCGATGTCGACGGTCTGGGCGCCGGAGATCGGGTACTTGCTCCACAGCCCGACCGTGCCCTTGACGCTGTGGTACTTGTACGTGCTCGCCAGCGTCTTCTCGTACGTGGGGACGGCGCTGGTCTTGAGCTCCTCCAGGGCCAGGATGTCCGCGCCGGCGGCGGCCACGTCCTTCGCCGTGGTCGCCGGGTCGGGGTTGTCCGCGTCGACGTTGTGGGTGGCGACGGTGAGGTTGCCGCCCTTGCCGGTCTGGTCGCCGAGCAGCCCGCCGAAGAGGTTGAGCCAGACGATGGCGGGGAGCAGCAGCGCGATCAGGGCGGTCGCCGAGCGGCGGACGAGGGCGAGGACGAGCAGCACCGGGACGGCGAGGCCGAACCAGGGCAGGAAGGTCTCGAAGAGGCTGCCGAGGTTGCCGATGTCGTTGGGGAGGGACGCGTGGAACGCCATGAGGAGGCCGAGGATGATGGCGAGCGCGGCGAGGATGAGTCCGCGCCGCCAGATCCCGCCGTCGCGCCACCGGTCGAGGAGCCGGCGGGCTCGCGCGCGGGCGCTCGTGCTGGTGCGCCCCCCCACGGCCCCTTCGCGGTCCGTTTCCTCCATGTGTGCCTGCGGCATCCGCTGTCCTCACTGCTCCGCGTGGTGTTTCCCCGGCCTCGTGCTCGGGCGTGCCGGCCGCCGGGTCACTCGACGATAGGCGACGGCAGGGGGTTCTTTTGCCCGCTCCGGTCAGGAGCGTCGGTCGTAGGTGAGGACGATCGGGCAACCCGCGCGGGTTCCTGCGGACAGGGCCGTACGGGCCTGCTGTGACACAACGGGCATAATCCGGCGCACGGCCGATCGGAACGCGCAGGAAGTGCTCAAATTCCGAGCATGGACAGTCGAACTCCGATGCGCTAGCAGGGCGGCGGCCCGCCGCGCCAGGGGGCGCGGGGCCGGGCCGCCGCTCCGGTCACGGCCGGGGCCGCACCCCCGCGAGGACCGCGTCGACGATCTGTTCGGGAAGCCCCTCGGGGAGGTCGGCGCGCTCGTGCAGCACCGCGCGGACGAGCATGGGGCCGGTGAAGAGGTCGGCGGTCAGCTCCGGGTCGAGGTCACCCCGGATCTCCCCGGTGGCGATGCCCCGCCGCAGCACGGCGCACAGCGCCTCGCGCCGGCCGCGTACGACCGTGTCGTGGTACTCCTCCCACAGCCGCGGCTGCGCCTTCATCTGGTCGATCATCGTGCGCAGCAGCGCCGAGTGGCGCTTGGCCAGGCCGCGCCGGCGCATGACCTCCAGGAGGGCGACGAGATCGTCGCGGACCGACTCGCCGACCAGCTCGGGCTGGTCCTCGTCCAGGGTGCGCAGCACGTCGATCATCAGCGCCTCCTTGCCCGCCCAGCGCCGGTAGACGGCGGCCTTGCCGACGCCCGCCTCGCGGGCGATGCGCTCGATGGACAGCCCGCACACCGACTCGCCGTCCTCCAGGAGCCGCAGCACGGTCTCGATGACGGCCGTGTCGACGGCGGCGCTGCGGGGCCGGCCGCGGGTCGGCGGGGGCTGGCTCACGCGTCGGCCCCCGTACGGTCCGGGGCCGCCGCCCCGGCCGGTTCCGCGCTCCGGTCCGTACGGGCGGCGGCGCGGCCGGGCAGGAAGACGGCGACGACGATCGCGCCGAGCACGGCGACGGCCGCGGAGCCGACGACGGTGACGTGCATGGCATGGATGAACGCGTCGTTGGCGGGGCCGACGAGCGCCTTGCCCGCGGGGCCCATCCGCTCGGCCACGCCGAGGGTCGCCTCGATGGACTCGCCCGCCGCGTGCCGGGCCTGCGGCGGCAGCGCGCCGAGCTTGTCCTGGATGCCGTCGCGGTAGGTGGTGGAGAGCACCGAGCCGAGCACGGCGACCCCGAGCGCGCCGCCGACCTGGCGGAAGGTGTTGTTGACGGCGGAGCCGGAGCCGGCCTTCTCGCGCGGCAGGGACTGCATGATGGAGACGGTGGCGGGCGGCATGATGTGCGCCATCCCGGTGCCCTGGAGGAAGAAGAGGACCTCCAGCACCCAGATCGGGGTGTCCGTGCCGAGCAGCAGGAACCCCGCCATGGTGGCGGCCACGAGCAGCATGCCCGTGGCGCACACGGCGCGCGCCCCGAACCTGTCGACGACCAGCCGGGCGCGGGGCGCGAAGAGCATCTGCGCGGCGGCGAGCGGCAGGATCAGCAGCCCGGACTGGAGCGGCGTGTAGCCGCGCACGCTCTGGGTGTAGAAGACGATGAAGAACGTGACGCCCATCAGCGCGAAGAAGACCAGGGCGATGGAGGAGACGGCCGCCGAGAAGGCCGGGTTCTTGAAGTACCGGACGTCGATGGCGGGATGGCTGGCGCGCCGCTCGTACAGCACGAACGCCACGAGGATGAGCAGGCCGCCGCCGGCCGTGCCGTAGACCTCGGGGGTGCTGAAGTCGGCGAGCTGGCCGCCCTTGATGATCCCGTAGACGAGCAGGACCAGGCCGACGACGGACAGCAGCACGCCGACGGGGTCGAGCCGGCCGGGGGCGGGGTCCTTGGAGTCGGGGACCAGGATCACCATTGCGATGACCGCTATCACCACGATCGGGACGTTGACGAGGAAGACGGAGCCCCACCAGAAGTGGTCGAGGAGCACGCCGCCGGTGATCGGGCCGATGGCGATGGCGAGGCCGACGGCGCCGGCCCAGATGCCGATCGCCTTGGGCTGCTCGTCGCGCTCGAAGACGTTCATGATGATGGCGAGCGTGGCGGGCATCACGAAGGCGCCGCCGAAGCCCATCACCGCGCGGAACGCGATGAGTTCGCCGGAGGAGCCGGATATCGCGGAGAGCACCGACCCGATGCCGAACACCACCATGCCCAGGAGCAGCGTCTTCTTGCGGCCGAGCCGGTCGCCGAGCAGCCCGGCGGTGAAGAGCAGGCCCGCGAAGACGAGGGTGTAGGAGTTGATCGCCCACTCCAACTGGCTCTGGGTGGCGCCGAGTCCGGTGGGGGCGGGCGAGGCGATGGTCTTCATCGCGACGTTGAGTATCGAGTTGTCGAGGACGACCACGAGCAGGCTGAAGAGCAGGACGGTGAGGATCGCCCAGCGCTTGCGGTGCACCGCTTCGGGCACCCGGCGGGCGAGGGCCGCGTCGTCGAGGCCCTGGGGGCCGGATGGGGTTGTCATACGATCAGCGTAAGCCGTTTCCGATACGGGACCGTTCCGTATTGGAAAGACTTTACGGACGGGCGGCCCTTCCGGGGTGCGGCACGGCGTGCCAGCATGGAAGCGATCCGGAGACGCCGTAAGGGCGCTTCGAGACGACCGACACAGGAGCCATGGCAATGACGCATGCCTCGACATCCGGGCGGACCGCGCCCGGCACGCCGGCGCCCACCCCGGCGCCCACCGCCGCGAGCAGGCCCGACAGCAGCGACAAGGCGCTGTACGGGGGAAAGAGCTCCCGGCGGATCACCGTCCGCGACATCGCCGCCGCCAAGGGGCGCGGCGAGAAATGGCCCATGCTCACCGCCTACGACGCGATGACCGCCTCCGTCTTCGACCAGGCCGGCATCCCCGTGCTGCTGGTGGGCGACTCCATGGGCAACTGCCACCTCGGCTACGACTCCACCGTGCCCGTCACGATGGAGGAGATCGCCATCCTGTCCGCCGCCGTCGTACGCGGCACCAAGCGCGCCCTCGTCGTCGCCGACCTGCCCTTCGGGGCGTACCAGGAGAGCCCCACCCAGGCGCTGCGCAACGCGACGCGGCTGCTCAAGGAGGCGGGCGTACAGGCCGTGAAGCTGGAGGGCGGCGAGCGCTCCGCCCACCAGATCGAACTGCTCGTCTCGGCCGGCATACCGGTCATGGCCCACGTCGGCCTCACTCCGCAGTCCGTCAACGCCTTCGGCGGCTACCCCGTCCAGGGGCGCGGCGAGGAGGCCGCCCAGCAGCTCCTGCGCGACGCCAAGGCGGTGCAGGACGCCGGGGCCTTCGCCGTCGTCCTCGAAGTCGTCCCCGCCGAACTGGCCGCCGAGGTCACGCGCGTCCTGCACATCCCCACCGTCGGCATCGGCGCCGGCCAGGACTGCGACGCGCAGGTCCTCGTCTGGACCGACATGGCCGGCCTGACCCCGGGCCGCGTCCCCCGCTTCGTGAAGCAGTACGCGCAGCTCCGCACCGCCCTGACCGACGCCGCCAAGTCCTTCGCGGACGACGTGGTGGGCGGCGCGTACCCGGCGCCGGAACACAGCTTCCACTGATTCCGCTGCCCGCGCCGTACCCCGCCGCCCCGCGGGCGGCGGGGTACGGCATGCTCCGCGCATGGCTCTCCACTTGCGCGGCACCCTGCTGCCCGACGGCGTCACCAAAGATCTGTGGCTCGTCGGCGACCGTGTGACCTTCCGCCGGCCGGCGGAGGCGGCCGAGACCGTCGCGGACGGCGGCTTCCTGCTGCCCGGCCTCGTCGACGCGCACACCCACCCCGGCCTGCGGGAGGACGGCGGTTTCGACGTCGACGCGCTGGCCGCGCACCGCGCGGCCGGGGTGGCGGTACTGCGCTGCCCCGGCCTCGACGGGCCCGTGCCGGACGCGGTGCGCGCGTCGCCCCAGATGCCGCGGATCATCGCGGCCGGGGCGTGGCTGGCGTGGTCCGGACTGTCCGAGCACGCGGACTTCCACACCGTCGTGGACGACCTCGTCGGCGCGGCGGTGCGGGAGGTACGGGCGAGCGACGGCTGGTGCAAGGTCATGGCCGACTGGGACTTCACGGCCGCGCCCGTACCGCTGGACCTGCTGCGCGCCACGACGGAGGCCGTGCACGCGGAGGGCGGGCGGATCGCCGCCCACTGCCAGTCCGCGGCGGGCTCCCTGAACGCGGCCCGCGCGGGCGTCGACTCCATCGAACACGGCATGGCGCTGCCGGCCGAGGCGATCCCCCTGATGGCCGCGCACGGCACGGCGTACGTCCCCACGCTGACCGCCTTCGGCAAGAGCGCCCCATGGCGGGCCCGACGCGGCCTCGACCGGGACCTCCTCTGGCAGGAGGGCCACCGCACCATGCTCACCCGCGCCCGCGAGGCGTACGAGGCCGGCGTCACCGTCCTGGCCGGCACCGACTCGCTGCCGCACGGCGACATCGTCCGCGAGATCGAATGGCTCATCGAAGCGGGCCTCCCCACCGACGCCGCCCTCGCCGCGGCGAGCTGGCGCGCCAGGGCCTGGCTGGGGCTTCCCGGCCTGACCGAGGGCGGCCTCGCGGACGTCACCGCCTACGCCACCGACCCCCGCCACGACCCCACCGCGCTGCGCAACCCCACCCGAATCATCCTGCGCGGCCACATCACGCACTGACGCCAGGCCCCCTCGCCGGGGAGGCACCACACGCCATGGCGGGCGGCCCGCACGATGACCTGCGCCGACGCAGGGCGGGCGGCTCGTACGACCCCAGCGGGCGCCGCTCGGCGGGGCAGGGGCGGGCGCACCCGGCCCCCCAGCACCCCGCTGGGCAGACACCACGTGCCCGGCGGGCGGCCCGCACGATGACATCCGCCGACGCCGGGCGGCGCCCGGCTCCGAAGGGGCCTTGCAGGGCCAGGGGCGGGCGCGCCCTGCGCCCAAGCACCCCTCCCCGCCTGCCCTACCCCGGCCATACCCGTGGCCGGCCGCCCCCTGGTGGCCCCTCGGCGGGCGGCCGCCGGGGCACCGCCCGGGTGGGGCAGGGGTCGCCCGCACCCGCGGCCGGACAGGCACCACGTGCCCCGGCGGGCGGCTCGTACGCCTCGTCGGGTGGGCGCAGCGCGGGTGGAATCCGGGTGGGGTGCGGTCCGCGCCCTTGCCTCCCTGCGCCCGGGCGGGGGGCGGTCGCGCGTAGCAGAACCGACGCAGCCGGTGCTCCGGTCCCTGCGCGGGCCACGGCCGCCAGCGGGCCGGGGCCGGGCCCCGCTCCGCGGCGGAACGTCGGGGCGGCCGACGGCGGGGGGCCGGGCGGGGTGCGAAACGCGCTCGCCGCCCGTAGGCGCGGGCGACAGCCGCCGAGGCGCCGGCGCGCGGAGGGCGGGGGCGCGTGTCGCCGGGCCGTCGGTGCCGGGTGGCGCGTGTCGGTGGTCTGTCGGTGGGTTGTCGACGGGGGCTGGGACCTTGTGGGCATGACGCGATACAACGACCTCACCAAGGGCGGCGGGAACGCCGTGGAGGTCCGGGGGCTGGTCAAGCACTACGGCGCGACCAAGGCTCTGGACGGAGTGGACCTGGATGTGCGCGAGGGGACGATCCTCGGGGTGCTGGGGCCGAACGGGGCGGGGAAGACCACGCTCGTGCGGGTGCTGGCGACGCTGTTGCGGCCGGACGCGGGGTCCGCGCGGGTGGCCGGGTACGACGTGCTGAAGCAGCCCCGGCAGTTGCGCCGGGTGATCGGGCTGACGGGGCAGTACGCCTCGGTGGACGAGAAGCTGTCCGGCTACGAGAACCTTTACATGATCGGGCGGCTGCTCGACCTGTCCCGCGCCGAGGCCCGGCGCCGGGCGGGCGATCTGCTGGAGCGGTTCTCGCTGACGGAGGCGGCCAAGAAGCCCGCGGCGCAGTACTCCGGCGGCATGCGGCGCCGCCTCGACCTGGCCGCGTCCCTGACCGGGCAGCCGTCCGTGCTCTATCTGGACGAGCCGACCACCGGCCTCGACCCGCGCACCCGCAACGAGGTGTGGGAGGAGGTGCGGCGGATGGTCGACGAGGGCAGCACCGTGCTCCTCACCACGCAGTACATGGAGGAGGCCGAGGCGCTCGCGAACGAGCTGACCGTCATCGACCGCGGCCGCGTCGTCGCCGGCGGCGAGGTGAACGAGCTCAAGGCCAAGGTCGGCGGCCGCACCCTGCGCATCCGGCCGGCGGACCGCGGCGAGCTGCCGCGGATGGTCGGCGCGCTGGCGCAGGCCGGGCTGGACGGGGTCGGCGGGGCGACGATCGACGAGGCCGAGGGCGTCGTCAACGTCGCGATCATCAGCGACGAGCAGCTCACGGCCGTCGTCGGCCTGCTGGGCGAGCGCGGCTTCGCGATCGCCGGCATCGACACGCATCTGCCCAGCCTGGACGAGGTGTTCCTGGCCATCACCGGCCAGAAGACATCCTTGGCGGACGCGGACGCGGACGCGGACGCGGACGGCGGCGCGGACGCCGACGACCGTGCGCGGGAGCGCGCCGGGGCCGCCGTATGAGCACCCGCCACGACGCCCCACTCCACCGCAGCACCCACCGAAGCGAGGTACGCGCATGAGCGCCGCCACCCTGACCGCGCCCGCGCGGCCCACGAACGACGGCGAGGGCCGCATCGGCCTGCGCGCCAACCTGCGGCACATCGGGGCGCTCGCCCGCCGCAACCTGCTCCAGATCAAGCAGGACCCGGAGTCGATGTTCGACGTCCTGCTGATGCCGATCATCTTCACGCTGCTGTTCACGTACGTCTTCGGCGGCGCGATCTCCGGCAAGGGGAACCAGGAGGCGTACGTCAGCTACCTCATCCCCGGCCTCATGGCGATGAACGGCATGAACATCGCCATGGCGGTGGGCACCGGCGTCAACGAGGACTTCCGCAAGGGGGTGATGGACCGGTTCCGCACCATGCCGATAGCCCGGTCCTCCGTCCTCATCGCGAAGATCGTCGTGGAGATCGGGCGGATGGTGGTCGCCACGGTCATCCTGCTGATCATGGGCTTCCTGCTGGGCATGTCCATCGACGGGTCCGTGCTCCACGTGCTCGGCGCGGTGCTGCTCTCCCTGGCCTTCGGCGCCTCGCTGATGTGGATCTTCATCCTGCTGGGCCTGGCGATGAAGACCCCGCAGGCCGTGCAGGGTCTCGCGATGATCGTGATCATGCCGCTCCAGTTCGGCAGCTCGATCTTCACGCCGACCTCGTCGATGCCGGGCTGGCTGGAGGGGTTCACCAAGGTCAACCCGCTGTCCAACCTCGCGGACGCCTCGCGCAACCTGTTCGGCGGGCACGGGGCGGTCGCCCAGCCGGTCCTGATCACTCTCGCCTGGGCGGTCGCCATCACGGTCGTGACCGCGCCGCTGGCCGTACGCAAGTTCCGCAGCAAGACCTGAGCGCCGGGCCGTACCGGCCCGGGCGGGCCCGGGCGGGCTCGGGCGGCCACCCTCACACCAGGGCGGCGGCCTCCTCCAAGGAGAGGGCGCCGCCCTCGGCGTACGCGCGCTCGTACGCCGGTCCGCTCAGCACGGCACGGGCCGTCGCCTCGGCGGCCGCGCGCGCCTCCCGCTCCTCCGAACGGGCGTGCCCGGGCGGGCGCAGCGCGTCGTGCGCGCCCAGCAGCCGGGCCGCGCACAGCGCCTCCGCCTCCCGGTCGCGGCCCAGCAGGGCGTGCGCCTGGGCGCCCGTCAGGATCTGCGTCAACGGCAGGTGCGGCGCGATGAGCCGCCCCAGCGGGGTGCGCGTCTTCGCGAGCGCCTGGCGCAGCTTCGCCAGCGCGGCCCCGGGCCGGCCCTCCAGCACCTCCAGCCAGCCGTACAGCCCCACGACCATGCCCTGGAACACATGGATCGTATGGTCCTCGAAGTCCTGGTACAGCCTGTCGAACTCGGTCCGCGCCTCGTCCGTACGGCCCGCGCGGGCGATCCGCACCGCGAGCTGGAGCCGCGCGAACGCGCCGACGTCGCGGTTGGCCCCCTTCCAGGACGTGAGCGTCTCGCGGAGCAGCCGCTCCCCCTCCTCCGTGCTGATCGCCCCGGACTCCATGAGGACCTCGGCCAGCCGGGCCCGGAGCAGCGGCACCTGGCCGTGCGCGCCCAGCTCCTCGTACCGCTCGACCGCCTTGCGGTAGTCGTCGGCGGCGAGCGCGAACTCGCCGCGCTGCTCGCGCGCCTCGGCCCGGCCGGCCAGCGCCTCCGACACCCCCCAGCCGTCGCCGAGCCGCAGGAAGATCTCCAGGCTCTCGTCGGCGTCGCGGGTGGCCTGCGCGGCCCCGTCCCCCTGGTCGTTGAGGAACTTCGAGCGCATCTGGAGGGCGTGGGCCAGCTCCCACTCGTAGCCGAACTCCCGGCAGCTCTCCACGGTGGCGTGGATGACGTCCTTCAGCCGCGGCATGTCGCCGTCGGAGGTGAGCAGCACCGCGAAGATCCAGGAGAAGCCCGGCACCCGGCAGGTCTGCGGCAGGCCGGGCCGGTAGGCGGCGGTGATCCCGCTCATCTGCGCCCGCGTCTCGGCCGACGCGGACGGGTCGATGTTGCTCTCCATGCTGGAGAGCACGACGAGGCGGACCTCGCGCCGGGCCTCCTGCAACTGCTCCGCATCCATGGGCGGCGGGGCGTCGATGCAGCGCGCGTGCAGCGGCGGGGCCGGGGTGACGGGCGCCGCGAAGGGGTCCGGGCCCAGCTCCGCGGCGGCCTGCCCCCAGGTGCAGGCGTCCACCCGGTGGTCGCGCAACTGCCAGAACCAGCTCAGGGAGAGCACCAGGCAGAGCGCCTCCTGCTCGTCGCCCGCGGCCACGGCCCGGCGCAGCGCGGTGCGCATGTTGTCGTGCTCCAGCTCCAGCCGCTCCAGCCAGCCGCGCTGCGCGGGCCCGCGCAGCAACGGGTCGGCGGTACGGGCCAGTTCGCGGTACGCGACCAGGTGGCGGCGTTCCACGGCGGCGCGCTCCCCCGCCTCGTCGAGCCGTTCGGCGGCGTACTCGCCGACGGTCTCCAGCAGCCGGTAGCGCATCTCGCCGCCGGCGTCGGCCGAGGGGGTGGCGGCGACGACGAGCGATTTGTCGACGAGGGAGCCGAGGAGGGCGGCGACATCGCGGGTGGCGACGCCGGCGCGCCCGCCCGTACGCGCGCCGGAGCCGGTACGTTCACCACCGCCCGTACGCCCGTGAGCACCCGTACGCCCGTCGGCGCCCGTACCCTGGCCCCCGCCCGTACCGCCGCCCGCACCCTCCTCGCCGTCCGCGCACACCGCCTCGGCCTCGTCCAGGCCGCAGCCGCCCGCGAAGACCGAGAGTCTGCGCAGCACGGCGCGCTCGGGCCCGTCCAGCAGGTCCCAGGACCAGTCGACGACGGCGCGCAGGGTCTGCTGGCGCGGCAGTACGGTCCGGCTGCCGCTGGTCAGAAGCCGGAACCGGTCGTCGAGGCGGTCGGCGAGGCCGCGCGGGGTGAGCATCCGCAGCCGGGCGGCGGCCAGTTCGATGGCGAGCGGCAGGCCGTCGAGGCGGCGGCAGATCTCGGCGCACGCCTCGGGGTCGTCGTCGGTGGAGAAGCCGGGGCGGGCCGCCGCGCCCCGGTCGGCGAGCAGCCGCAGCGCGACGGGGTCGGGCAGGGGTTCCACGGGCCGCACCAACTCGCCCGGCACGGCGAGCGGTTCGCGGCTGGTGGCGAGGACGGAGACGTCGGGGCAGCTCGCGAGCAGGGTCTCGGCGACGCCGGCGGCGGCGTCGATGACGTGCTCGCAGTTGTCGAGCAGGAGCAGCATCCGGCGCGGGGCGCAGTGCTCGGCGAGGCGGGTGAGGGGGTCGAGGGCGCTCGGGTCGGAGGCGCGCAGCCCCTCGGTGGCGGCGGTGCGCACCAGGGTCTCGCGCGCGCCGAGCGCGGTGAGCACGGCCTCGGGGACGGTGGCGCCATCATCGAGGGGTGCGAGTTCGGCGACCCATACGCCGTCCGGCCAGGTCGCCTTGAGGGAGTCGGCGGCCTCTTGCGAGAGCCGGGTCTTGCCGGCGCCGCCGGGCCCGAGGAGGGTGACGAGGCGGTGCGCGCCCAGGTCCGTACGGATGGTGTCGAGGTCGCTCTCGCGGCCGACGAAGGAGGTGCGGCGGGCGCGGAGGTTGCCGGCCGCCGGGGCGGGGGCCGGGCGGCGGGGCGGCTCGGGGGCGCCGGCCGGTTCGAGCAGTTCGGCGTGTACGGCCCGGAGTTCGCCTCCGGGGTCGACGCCGAGGCGGTCGGCGAGGCCCGTGCGCAGCTCCTCGTAGGCGGTGAGCGCCTCGGCGGTGCGCCCGGCGGCGTGCAGGGCGCGCAGCCGCAGCGCGTGCAGCGGCTCGTCGAGGGGGTGCTCGGCGCACAGCTCCACGAGCGCGGGCAGGGCCGCTTCGGCGCGGCCGAGGGCGAGGTCGGCGGCGAGCCGGGCGCGGCGGGCGTCGAGGCGCCGCGCGTCGCAGCGGGCGGCGGCGGCTCCCGGGTCGGGCAGGTCGGCGAGGGCCGGGCCGCGCCAGAGCCGGAGGGCGTCGTCGAGGAGGACGGCGGCCTTGTGCGGGTCGCCGTCGGCGAGCGCGCGGGCGCCCTCGTCCGCGAGCCGCTCGAAGCGGTACAGGTCGATGTCGTCGGCGGCGGCGCGGAGCCGGTAGCCGCCGCCGTCGGCGGATTCCACGGCGTCGTGGCCGAGGGCGCGGCGCAGCCGCCCGACGAGCGCCTGCAGCGCGCCGGGGGCGTCGGCGGGCGGTTCGGCCTCCCAGATCTCGTCGATGAGCGCTTCGGCGGCGCGGGCCCGCCCGGGGCGCAGGGCGAGCGCGGCGAGCAGCGAGCGCAGCCGCGCGCCGCCGAGGGCGACGGCCGTGCCGTCGTCGCGGAGGGCCTGGGTGGTGCCGAGGATGCCGTAGCGCACCGCCCCATTCTCCTTCACCCGTCCCCCCTCACCAATCAGCGCCCTCCACCTCCACCAGCACCCCACTCTCGTCCCTGCGGTACCGGGCGCCGCGCTGCTGCCGTGCCCGCACCCCGCTGCGTGGGGCGCGGTGAGCTCCGGCCCCAGTCTCGCCCGGTCGCGGTGGAACTCGGGAGGTTGCGCGGGGCGTTTTTCGGGGTGGTGGCGGGTACGGTCGTACGCCGGCACTTCCGGGGCCCCGGGGGGCCCAGCGACTCCAGGAGCACCACCTATGGCAAGCACGGCGGCCCGCGGCGACCGGCGGGTGAGTTCTGTCTTTCTCGCGCTCGTCGCGATCATGGCGGTGTCCGGGTGGGCGGTGTGGACGGGCTTCTCGAAGGTGCCCGGGATCGCGGTGTTCCTGTTCGTGGTGTCGGGGTGGATCGTGTCGCTGTGCCTGCACGAGTACGCGCACGCGCGGACCGCGCTGCACAGCGGGGACATCTCCATCGGCGCGAAGGGCTATCTGACCCTGAATCCGCTGAAGTACACGCACGCGCTGCTGTCCATCGTGCTGCCGGTCGTGTTCGTGATCCTGGGCGGCATCGGGCTGCCCGGCGGGGCGGTCTTCATCGAGCGGCACCGCGTCCGGGGGCGCTGGCGGCACAGTCTGATCTCGGCGGCGGGGCCGCTGACGAACGTGCTGTTCGCGGCGGTGTGCACGGCGCCGTTCTGGCTGCACGCGCTGGACGGGGTGCCGGACCACTTCCGGTACGCGCTCGCGTTCCTGGCGCTGCTCCAGGTGACGGCGGCGATCTTGAACTTCCTGCCCGTCCCGGGGCTCGACGGCTACGGCGTGATCGAGCCGTGGCTGTCGTACAAGGTGCGGCGCCAGGTGGAGCCGCTGGCGCAGTTCGGGATGCTCGCCGTCTTCATCATCCTGTGGATCCCGGAGGTGAACGTCGTGTTCTTCGACGCGATCCACGCGCTCCTGCGGGCTCTGGGCGTGACCGAGTGGGACACCTACTGGGGCCGCGCGCTGTTCCAGTTCTGGAAGGGCACGCCGGACATCCCGCCGCTGTCCGAGGCCCCGTACACGATCTTCGACTGACGTGCCGGCGGGCCGGCGCCCGCGCCCGTCGTCAGCCGGCCGCGGTCTGCCGCCGCTCCTCCGCCGCGCGGTCGTTCTTCTGCTTGCGCACGTAGTACCAGGCCATGTTGGAGGAGACGCCCGCCAGCAGGACCCAGACGATCCCGACCCAGCTCCCGCTCACGAAGGAGACGACGGCCGCGACGACCGAGAGTACGCACACGGCGATGGCATAGAGGGCGAGGCGGGGCATGGCGGTCGGCTCCTGTCCGGGGTGCGATGTTTCCCTGCCAGTGTCCCCCATGCCCGGTACGGGCCCGCCGCGGCCTGGGTCCGGCGTCTCCGGCCGGTCCGCGGCGGCACCCGCGCACCGCCCGGCACCAGGCCCCCCTTGCGGGAGAACGTTCATTCTCCTAGGCTGGCCAGCGCCGGAGAACGTACGTTCTCAGCATCCCAGTACGCACCCCCGTACCCAGCGAAGGGATCGACCATGAGCGCGAGCGAGACCAGGCCGCCGCTGCCGCCGTTCACCGCGGAGAGCGCCGAGCGGAAGGTGCGCGCCGCCGAGGACGCGTGGAACAGCCGGGACCCGGAGCGGGTCGCCCTCGGCTACGCCGAGGAGTCCGAGTGGCGCAACCGCGACACCTTCCTGACCGGCCGCGCGGAGATCGTCGCGTTCCTGCGCGCCAAGTGGGAGCGCGAGCTGGACTACCGGCTCCGCAAGGAGCTGTGGGCCTACACCGACGACCGCATCGCCGTCCGCTTCGAGTACGAGTGGCACGACGCGGCGGGCCAGTGGTTCCGCAGCTACGGCAACGAGAACTGGGAGTTCGACGAGCGCGGCCTGATGCGCCGCCGCTACGCCTCGATCAACGACCTCCCCATCGCCGAGGACGAGCGCCGCATCGCGCTCTGAGCAGCGCCGCGTCGCGCTCTGAGCCCCCGGCAGGAAGGGGAGCGGCGCGCGCGGGCGGCCCCACGCCCGTACGCGCGCCACCTGCCCGTACCCGCTATACGTCCGTGACCCGCAGCCCGGCGTGCGCCTTGTAGCGCCGGTTCACCGAGATCAGGTTGGCGACCAGCGACTCCACCTGGTGGGCGTTGCGCAGCCGGCCCGCGAACACGCCGCGCATGCCGGGGATCCGGCCGGCCAGCGCCTGTACGAGGTCCGTGTCGGCCCGCGCCTCGCCCAGCACCATCACATCGGTGTCGATCTCCGCGATCTCCGGGTCCGCGAGCAGGACCGCCGAGAGGTGGTGGAAGGCGGCGGTGACCCGCGACTCCGGGAGCAGCGCGGCGGCCTGCTCGGCGGCGCTGCCCTCCTCCGGCGTCAGCGCGTAGGCGCCCTTCTTGTCGAAGCCCAGCGGGTTGACGCAGTCGATGACGAGCTTGCCCGCCAGCTCCTCGCGCAGGGCCTCCAGGGTCTTGGCGTGGCCGTCCCACGGCACCGCGACGATCACGATGTCGCTGCGCCGCGCGCACTCGGAGTTGTCCGCGCCCTCGACGCCCAGCCCCAGCTCGGCAGCGGCCGTCTGGGCCCGCTCGGCCGCGCGCGAGCCGATGATCACCTTCTGGCCGGACTTGGCGAGCCGGTAGGCGAGGCCGCGGCCCTGGTCGCCGGTGCCGCCGAGGACGCCGACGACGAGGCCGGAGACGTCGGGCAGCTCCCACGGGTCCTTGGCGGGCGCCTTCTTCGTGTCATCAGAAGTAGTCATGACAGCGATACTGTCACGCCTTCACGCTGCCCTCGGTGAGCCCCGTGCGCCAGTACCGCTGCCCCACGCCCATCAGCACCATCAGCGGCAGTACGGACAGGAACGCACCGCCCACCGTGTACTGGTAGAGCTCCGGCTGCCGGTCCGCGTACCCCTGCCAGGAGGTCAGGCCGAGCTGGATCGGGTAGAGGTCCGCGTCGGCGAGCATGACCAGCGGCAGGAAGAAGTTGTTCCAGATGTGCACGAACTGGAAGAGGAAGACGGTGATCAGCGCGGGGGTCATCAGCCGCAGCCCGAGCACCGTGAAGATCCGCGCCTCGCCCGCCCCGTCGAGCCGGGCCGCCTCCAGGAGCGAGTCCGGCACCGCGGCGGCCGCGTAGATCCGGCACAGGTACACGCCGAAGGGGCTGACCATCGAGGGCAGCAGCACCGCCCAGTGGGTGTTGGCCAGCCCCATCTCGCTGAACAGCAGGTACAGCGGCAGGGCGAGGGCGGTGCCCGGAATGAGCACCCCGGCCAGGATCAGGTTGAACACCGACTCGCGGCCGGGGAAGACGAACTTGGCGAGCGCGTACCCCGCGGCGGCGGCCAGCAGCGTCGCCGCGACGGCGCCCACCCCCGCGTACAGCAGGGAGTTGGCGAACCAGGTGACGTACACGCCGCCGTCGTAGGTCAGCATCTGGCGCAGATACGTGACCGGGTGCGGGTCGGCGAACCAGAAGCCGAAGCTGCCGAAGAGGTCGCCGGTGGACTTGGTCGCGGAGACGACCAGCCAGTAGACGGGGACGAGGAAGTAGACGGCGGCCACCGCCAGCAGGGAGGTGGTGGCGATGCGGTGGCGCAGCGGTGGCCCGGTCACTTCCCGTCCCTCCCCCGCCCCACGAGCCGCAGGAAGCCGAAGGACAGCACGCACGCCACCAGCGCGAGGAGCACCGCCTCGGCCGCGGCCACATGCTGGTTGTTGCTGGTGAACGCCTCGTTGTAGGCGTGCAGGTTGGGGGTGTAGCCGGAGTCGATGGTGGCCGCGAGGGGGCGCAGCACCATGGGCTCGGCGAAGAGCTGGAGGGTGCCGATGATGGAGAAGACGGTGGCCAGCACGAGCGCGGGCCGGATCAGCGGCAGCTTGATGTGCCAGGCGATCTGCCCGGCGTGCGCGCCGTCGATGCGCGCGGCCTCGTACAGCTCGCCCGGCACCGCCTTCAGCTGGGCGATCAGCACGAGCATGTTGTAGCCGGTGAACTGCCAGGTGACGATGTTGGCGATCGACCACAGGACGGTGTCGCGGGCGAGGAAGTCGACCTGCCAGCCCGCCGAGTGGGCCACCTCGACCAGCGGGCTGAGGCCCGGCACGTACAGGAAGCCCCACAGGATCGACGCGATGACGCCGGGCACGCCGTACGGCAGGAAGAACGCCGTGCGGAAGAAGCCGACCCAGCGGGCGGAGGCCGCGTCCAGGAGCAGCGCCAGGCCGGCCGCGAGGACGATCATCACGGGGATCTGGACGGCCCCGAACAGCAGGACGCGCCCGAAACCCTCCAGGAAGCGGGGGTCGCCCAGCGCGTGCGTGTAGTTGCCGAGCCCCGCCCACACCTCGTGGGTGGTGCCGCCGAGGCCGAGCGGCCCGGAGCGCTTCGGCTTCAGCAGGCTCTGGTAGACGGCGTAGCCGATGGGCGCGAGGAAGCAGAGCAGGAAGAGGGCGAGGAAGGGCAGCAGGAAGCCGGCCGCGGCGCGGCGGCAGCGGGCCTCGGTGCGGGTGGCGCGCCTCAACCCGCTTCCGCCTTGAGGCCCTTGTCCCGGAGGTCGCCGACGGTCTGGTCCCGCACCTTCTTCAGTACGGACCGGAAGGAGCCGCCGTCGGCGAGCGCCTCGGTGAAGGCGTCGCCGAGCCGCTGGTAGAGGGTGTCGGTGGCCGGCCCCCACTGCCAGCTCGTGTCGACGCCCTTGGCGGCGCGCTGGAAGACATCGGTGTAGTGCTGGCCGCCGAAGAAGTCCCGGCGGGCCTCCAGGTCTGCGGTGCTGTAGCCGCGCTTGGCGCTGGGGAAGCCGTAGCCGCCCTTGATGAGGAGCTTTATGGAGGCGGGGTCGGAGTTCAGCCAGACGGCGAAGTCCAGCGCGTCCTTGGGGTGCCGGGTGGCGGCGAAGACCGCGGTGGTGGAGCCGCCCCAGTTCGCGTACGCCGCGTCGCCCTTCCGCCACTGCGGCATCGGCGCGACGCGCCACTTCCCGGCGGTCTTCGGCGCGTTGCCGGCCAGCAGCACATCGCCCCAGCTCGCGCCGAGCCAGGAGACGAGTTGCCCGGTCTGGATGTCCTTGTACCAGGCGTTCTGCCGGTCGGGGATGGTGCGGATCAGCTTCCGCGCGACGAGGCCGCCCCAGAAGTCGGCGACGCGGCGGGTGGCGTCGTCGTCGATGTCGATCGTCCACCGCTCGCCGTCGACGCGGAACCAGCGGGCCCCCGCCTGCCAGGCGAGCCCGGCGAAGCGGTTGCCGTTGGTCGCCGAGAACGTCTCCAGATACGCGCCCCGCTTCCGGACCGCCTTGGCCGCCTCCTCGTACGCGTCCCAGGTGGCGGGCGGTTCGATGCCCCACTTGTCGAGGAGGTCGTGGCGGAGGAACAGGCCCATGGGCCCGGAGTCCTGCGGGATGGCGTAGACGGACTCGCCGAAGACGGACTGCGCCCACTCCCAGCCGACGAACTTCTCCTTGTGCCGCCGCGCCCCGTACGCGGCCAGGTCCAGGAGGCCGTTGTCGAGGAGGAAGCTGGGCACGGTGGCGTACTCGATCTGGCCGAGGTCCGGCGGGTTGCCGGCCTTGATCGCGGCGTGCATCTTCGCGTACTGCGCGCCGCCGACGGCGGAGACCTTCTCGACGTCGACGCGCACTTCGGGATGGGTGCGGTTCCACAGGTCGACGGGGCCGTCGATGCCGGGCACCCAGGACCAGAAGGTCAGGGTGATCCGCTCGCCCTTCTTGCGGTCCGGCGGGCGGGCCGACCCCTCTTCGCCGGAGCCGGAACCGGAGCCGCAGCCGCCGAGCGCGAGGGCCGCGGCCGTGCCCGCCGCCGAGCCCAGTACGGCCCGGCGGCCCACTCCGTACGGGCTCATGTCAGCTCCTCCACGGGGATGCGCCGGAAGGTGATGGTCGAGTACGCGCTGAAGTCGCCCGTCTCGTAGAGCAGCCCCACCGTGTCGGCGTCGACCCGCACCAGGTCGGAGTAGGCGGCGGGCAGCCCGCTCGCGGTGTGCACGGGGCGCCAGGTCAGGCCGGAGTCGCGGCTGGCCCGTACGGTCATCAGCGCGCGGTGCGCGGGGTCGGCGGGGCCGGAGAAGAGCAGCACATCGGGGTGGCCCAGGTGCAGGACGCTGCCCTCGACGATGGGGGTGACGAGCCCGGCCTGGGGGCGGAAGGGCTTGTCGAGGGTTTCGCCGCCGTCGCTGGAGGTGGCGTCGGCGCGGTGGCCGGGCGAGGCGGCGTCGTTGCGGGTGTTGAAGTAGACGCGCCCGTCGGGGAGTTCGGCGGCGGTCGTCTCGTTCACGTTGACGTAGCCGTCGGGGTTCTCGTCGAGGTAGCCGATGCGCCAGGTCGCGCCGTCGTCGTCGCTGTAGACGCAGTGTCCGCTGTTGTAGCGGGGCTCGGCGCCGGAGTCGGCGCCGAGCGGCGGGGTGGTGTGGTTGGCGGGGACCAGCACCCGGCCCGCGTGCGCGCCGCGGGTGAGCCGCAGGGCGTGGCCGGGCGTGGTGGCGTACCAGCGCCAGCCGGGCCGCTTCGTCTGCGCGGTGATCTCGCGCGGCGCGGACCAGGTCAGCCCGTCATCGTCGCTGTGCTGGAGCCAGACGCGCCGTCCGTCGGCCTCGGACACCTGGCCGCGCAGGATGCGCTGCTCGGTGGCGCCGGCGGCGTTGTGCACCTGCGGCAGGAGGACGCGGCCGCCGGGGAGCGGGACGGGCGCCGGGTTCCCGGCGGTGTCCCTGCCGTTGTCGCTGACGACGCGCAGCGGGCCCCAGGTGCGGCCGCCGTCCGCGGAGCGGCGCAGCACGATGTCGATGTCACCGGAGTCGGCGGCGGAGGCGCGCCGCCCCTCGGCGAAGGCCAGCACGGTCTCCTGCGCGGAGACCACCACGGCCGGGATCCGGAAGCTCGCGTATCCCTCGCTCCCGGCCCGGAACGGCACGGAGGTCTCGTAAGCCATGGGCGATCCCCCAACAACCGGACATAGGACGTCCCTTGTCCTGCGGTGACCATAGGGAGGGGCTGATACCCCGTCAAGGCAACCGGCGCGCCCCGCGGGCCCGTCACCCGGTCGTACCCGTGACGTACGAACACGGGATGAACGCAGCCGGTCGCGGGGGCGACGACCGCCCTGCCGAATCGTTTCCCCGCTCCTGCGACCGCTCGCTCACCCGTACGAGTGAGAAAGTGCCGCCACCCGGCGGCGGGCGCCGCGCCGCGGCAGGATACGGGCCCATGGATGCCGTACGAGTCGCGCTGCTGCGCGAAGTCCTCGCCGGAACGGAGTGGCTGCGCTCCACCCGCCGCTTCGCCGGAGCGCTGCGCTCATCGGTCGGCGCGTACGGCGGCGGCCTGCTGCTCGTCGGCAGCGCCGGCTACGAGCCGTGGCACCTCGCCGCCCACCTCGACGACGAGGCCGCCTGGTCGGGACTGCCGGAACTCTCACCCACGCTCGTACGGCACCGGGTGCCGGCCGGCGTCCCCGCCCACCTCTCCGTGGGGCTCGGACGGCTGGCCGCGGCCCGGCGCGGCGAAACGCTCCTGGTCGTGACCCCGGAGCCGCCGGAGGCGACCCTGCTCGAACGGGTCCACGACGCGCGCCGCGGCGGCACCACGGTGCTGGCGCTGGACAGCGGCGACGAGGAGCTGGGGGCCCTGGCCCACGACGCGCTGACCGTCCCCGCCACCGACGACGGCACCTCCCTCGACCTCGACACCGTCCAGCACCTCGTCAGCGCCGCCGCCGGAGAGAACACCCTCCCCGCCCCCCACGGCCGCCGCCGCTTCCGCGACCGCCTCTCCCGCCTAGCCGACCAACTGACCACCCCGCCGCCGGTCCGCTGGTAAACCGCTGGACCAGGCCGCCACAACGAAACCCGCGCCCCATCAGGGACGCGAGGAACTGCGCGCCCAGCCACAACGCACCCGCAGACGACAAACCGCCCCGCCGAAACCCGACCTCAGGGGCGCGAGGAACTGCGCGATCGGCCACAACGCGCCCGCAGGCGAAGAACCACCCCGCCGGGGCCCGCCCCCAGGGGCGCGGGGAACTGCGCGACCAGCCACGACACACCCGCAGACGACAAACCGCCCCGCCGGGACCCGCCCCCAGGGGCGCGAGGAACTGCGCGCCCAACCACAACGCACCCGCAGACGAACACCACCCGGGCAACGGCCACCCCCAGGGGCGCGGGGAACTGCGCGATCGGCCACAACGCACCCGCAGGCGACGAACCACCCCGGCGAGGGGCCCGCCGGCGGCCGCCGGCTACGGCTCCCGGCCGGTAGAGCCCTGGCCAGGCCCGTCGGAGACATCGTCATTCCAGCGGGGGTCGTTCTGCCATTCGCGGTTGCGCTCCGCCGCCGTCTCCATCGCGTGGGCGGCCTCCTCGCGCGTGGCGTACGGGCCCATGCGGTCGGCCGCGCGGCATTGCGGGCCTTCTTCGACCTTGCCGTGCTGGAGGCAGTAGTACCACTCCCCCGGCTTGCCGGTCGCGCGTTTCTTGAACAGCGCCATCGGCCGCTCCTCCCGTGTGGTCCCCGCTGGACGTTCTGGCCCCATGGTGCCCGATGCGCCCTGGATACACTCGCTGGCATGTCTGGCCAGTCAACTCTTGTCCCGGGGACGCTCTCCCCCGCCCGCCCCGTCCCGGCGTCGATCCCGCGCCCCGAGTACGTCGGGAAGAAGGCTCCCACCCCGTACACCGGCCCCGAAGTGCAGGACGCCGAGACGATCGAGCGGATGCGGATCGCGGGCCGTATCGCCGCCCGGGCGATGGAGGAGGCCGCGAAGCACATCGCGCCCGGCGTGACCACGGACGAGCTGGACCGGGTCGCGCACGAGTACATGTGCGACCACGGCGCGTACCCGTCCACGCTCGGCTACCGCGGCTACCCCAAGTCGCTGTGCTCCTCCGTGAACGAGGTCATCTGTCATGGCATCCCCGACTCGACGGTGCTGCGCGACGGCGACATCGTCAATCTGGACGTCACGGCGTTCATCGGCGGCGTGCACGGCGACAACAACGCCACGTATCTCTGCGGCGAGGTCGACGACGAGTCGCGGCTGCTCGTGGAGCGCACCCGCGAGTCCCTGAACCGGGCCATCAAGGCGGTCAAGCCGGGCCGTCAGATCAACATCATCGGCCGGGTCATCGAGTCGTACGCGAAGCGGTTCGGCTATGGCGTGGTCCGCGACTTCACGGGCCACGGCATCAACACGTCGTTCCACTCCGGCCTGATCGTGCCGCACTACGACAGCCCGCACCACACGACGGAGATCAAGCCGGGGATGACCTTCACCATCGAGCCGATGCTGACGCTGGGCACGTACGACTACGACATGTGGGACGACGGCTGGACCGTGGTCACGAAGGACCGGAAGCGGACGGCGCAGTTCGAGCACACCCTCGTCGTGACGGAGACGGGGGCCGAGATTCTCACGCTTCCCTGATCCGCGACGGGGTAGGTTTTTACCGACAGGGCGTCGGGAACAGGTTGACTTAGGTAAGCCTAAGTAGAGAGAATCGGTTCCCGTCCGCTCCCCCTCGGCCCCCGGAGGTCCGTCTTGGACGCCACCAGCTCGACGTCGTCGGTTCCGTTCTCGACGTTGATCCGCAACGCCTCCCACGAGCAGCACACGGAGGCCGAGAACTCGACCTTCATGAGCGACATGCTCGGCGGCCGGCTCGGCGTGGACGCCTACCGGCGCTACACGGAGCAGCTCTGGTTCGTCTACCGCGCGCTGGAGGACGCCGACAGCGCGGCGCGGCTGGCCGGCGACCCGGTCGCGGGCCCGTTCGTCCAGCCCGAACTGGACCGTACGGCAGCCCTGGAGCGCGACCTGGCACATCTGGCGGGGCCCGGCTGGCGTGCGGAGATCACCCCGCTGCCCGCGACCGCCGCCTACGCCGAGCGCGTGGCGCACTGCGCGCGCACCTGGCCCGGCGGGTACGTGGCCCACCACTACACCCGCTATCTGGGCGACCTCTCCGGCGGCCAGATCATCCGCGGCACCGCCGAGAAGACCTGGGGCTTCGAGCGCAAGGGCGACGGCGTGCGCTTCTACGTCTTCGACGCCATCGGCAACCCGGCCGCCTTCAAGCGCGGCTACCGCGAGCTGCTGGACGCGCTGCCCCTGGACGACCTGGAGAAGCAGCGCGTGGTGGACGAGTGCAAGCGCGCCTTCGCGCTGAACACGGCCGTCTTCCGGGAGCTGGGCGAGGAGTTCGGCGGCGGCGCGAGCGGCCCGCTCAGCGCGTAGCCCTCCGGCGGCCGCGCCCCCTACGAGCCGCGACCGGCCCCGACGGAGCACCGCCCGTCGGGGCCGCGCCATGACGTACCGTTCCCGGCCGAACCCGACCCCGCCGGGATCGCCGGCGCGGTGGCGCAGGGGACCGGCCGGCCGAAGGGAAAAGTGACGGCCGAGGACGTGCCGGACGGGGATCTGACCGTCGAGTAACCGCTCAGCCGCCGGTGCCCTGAGCTGGGACGGTCAGAGCCTTCGGCGGCCCGCGCCGTCCCAGCTCAGAGGCGACACCTCAGCCATCTCTGCCGAGAATCCGGGTCAGCAGGGCTTGACGTACCCGACCCCGCGCCACTGGCCGTGCTTGGTGCCATAGGGCGCCGGAGGTGTGGAGCCCAACCACTTCTTGTTGCCGTCGTACCAGTTCCCGACCCGGCCCTTGGTCTGGTTGTTGTACCAGGAGCCCCCACTGGTCCAGCCGCTTGGCTTCTTGTGGAAGTCGCACGAGAACCACTCGCGCTCCGCTCCCGTGTACCCAGTGCCCGAGTAGCCGCACAATGCCTTATACGTGCAGGTGTGGGCCGCGAGCGACGCGCTCCCGCTCTTGCCGAGCTCGCGCGCGTACTTCTCACCGGGCAGCGGCAGCAGCAGCCTGCCGTCCGGGTAGCGGATCTCATTGGCGGCGGTCTGCTTGCCCCCGTCTGTGGCAATCGCCGCGTCGACTGCCTTCTGCAGTGCCGTGGCCTCCGTCGCGGTGAGCCCCGCCTCCGCTGCCTGGGCCCGGAAGGCGGAACGGCTCGTGTCGGCGGAGGCGGTGCCGTCGGCGAACGCTGCCGGAGAGGCGATGACAGCGGCGAGCAGAAGAGCGGAGCCGGTGGCCACCGAGAGGCGGTTTCCCATTTTCATGCCGCGAGGTCCTTTCACGTGGCTGACAGATCGAGCGGGCGTCCGGTGCGTGTCCGGCGCCCTTGAGCTCCCAGAACGTACTGTCCGCCCGGTATTCCGCACGTCCCACCGGGGGTTGAGCCGCGGCGCACACCACCGCGGTACCGACCCGGCGCCTGCAACTTCCGCGGTACCGCGGAAGTTTGACACCTCTGCGCAGGAGCCGGCTCTACGCTGCTGCGATGCGGATGCGTTCCCTGGCCGTCGACACGCTGATCGCGACGGCGCTGACCGGTGTGGCCCTGCTGCTGGGGCAGGAGGCCGCGCGCCAGGGGCAGAACCCGCTCGACGCGACCGCTTTCGTGCTGGTGGTTCTGGTCCACCTGCCGCTCGTGTACCGCGCCCGGGCCCCCGTCCTGACCTGGTGCCTCGTGCACACGGTCTGGCTGGTCTACATCGCCCTCGGCTACTGGCCGGTGGTGTGCAGTTTCGGCCCCCTGCTGGCCATCTACACCGTCGCCTCCCTGCGCCCCGTGCCGATCTCCGTGCCGTGCGCCGCGCTGATGGGAGGCGCCTGGATCTACGCGGGCGCGGTGAACCACACCGACTCCTGGCCGTCCGTGCTCGGGCAGGCCGTGGTCTACCCGGCGGTGCTGTGGCGGTTCGGCGTCGTCGCCCGCCGCTCGGCCGAGCTCGCCCGGCAGTTGCACCGGGAACAGGCCGAACGGGCCCGGCGCGAAGTGGCCGAGGAACGCGGCCGGATCGCCCGCGAACTGCACGACGTGGTGGCGCACCACATGTCCGTGATCTCCGTGCAGGCCGGTCTCGCCCGTTTCGTCTTCGACACCGACCGCCGGACCGCACGGGGCGCGCTCGACACCATCGGCGCCACCGGCAAGGAGGCCCTCGACGAGCTGCGCCGCATGCTCATGGTGCTGCGCGCCGACGGCGACGGCGCCCCGGCCGGCCCGATGCCGGGGCTGTCCCGCCTCGACGAGATGGCCGAACGCGTCCGTGCCGGTGGCGTCCCGGTCGCCCTGAGCGTCGAAGGCACCCCGCGCCCCGTCGCTCCCGGCGTGGAGCTGTGCGCCTACCGGGTCGTGCAGGAGGCTCTCACCAACGTCCTCAAACACGCGCCCGGCGCGAGTGCGGAGGTACGGCTGAGGTACGAACCGCACCAGGTGACGGTGTCGGTCACGGACGACGGAGAGGGGGTGATTTCGGACAGAGTACGAACAGACGGCGGGCACGGCTTGCTCGGCATGCGCGAGCGGGCCAAGCTCTACGGTGGGCGGATCTGCATCGGCCCGCAGGAACAAGGCGGTTTCGCTGTGCGGCTGACCCTGCCGACCTCCGCGAAGGCCGCGGCGCGGGGGGACGACGCCACCAGATGACCAAAGTGCTCGTCGTCGACGACCAATTCCTCATTCGGGCCGGACTGGTCGGGCTGCTGGCCGCCGCACCCGGCATCGACGTCGTCGGCGAGGCGGGCGACGGCGCGGAAGCCGTGGCACTCGCCGCCGAGACCGGGCCTGATGTGATCTTGATGGACGTCCGGATGCCCGGCATGAACGGCATCGACGCCACCGAACGCATCCTCGCCCAGGCCGTCGGCCCCCCGCCCAGGGTCCTGGTGCTGACGACCTTCGACCTCGACGAGTACGTGTACGGGGCGCTGCGCGTCGGCGCCTCCGGGTTTCTGCTCAAAGACTCCAGTCCGGAACGGCTGCTCGCCGCGGTGGCCGCGGTCGCCGGTGGTGACGCGCTCTTCGCGCCCAGCGTCACCCGCCGCCTCGTGGAGGCGTACGCGCGCCAGGCCGCCTACGAACAGCCCGCGGACCTGGCCGCGCTGACCTTCCGGGAACGGGAGGTGCTGAAGCTGATCGCCCGCGGCCTGTCCAATCTGGAGGTGGCCGACCGCCTCTACATCAGCGAGGCGACGGTCAAGACTCACCTCAACCGCACCATGACCAAGCTGGACCTGGCCAGCAGGGCACAGGCGGTGGTGGTGGCGTACGAAACGGGCCTCGTGACCCCGGGAGGTCATCGGGGCGGCTAGCGGTCGCGTACGCCACCCCCTCCACGCCTCCACGCCTCCACGCCCCGATGCCTTCACGCCCCGAGGCTCGGAGGGTCTGGCCGAGGCGGTGCGCGCGGGCCCGCTGGGATTCGGGCCCGCGCGGTCCTCGGGACCGTCAGCCGCGTGCGCTGCCGCGGCGCCGGGTGGCGTACGCGGCGGCGCCGCCCGCGAGGACGAGGGCCGCGGCGCCGCCCACCAGGGCGGTGGTGGGGGTGCTGGAGCCGGTGCTGGCGAGGGAGCCGCCGGTTCCGGAGCCGCCCGTGATGCCGCCGGAGCCGCCGGTCGTGCCCGCGCCGCCGCCGAAGCCGCCGGTCCCCCCCGACGAGCCCGCCGAGTCCGAGGAGCCGGACGAGCCGGTGCCGCCGGGGAGTTGGGCGTTCTTGTCGAGGGAGACGTTCAGCGTGACCGGGTCGAGGTCGCGCTTGGACGGCTGGTCGTAGTAGCCGCCGAACGCCTTGGCGCCCTCGTCCGTGAGCCGGGCCGGCACCGCCGCGAGCGTGACGATCTCGCCCTTGGCCTTCATCGGCTTGCCGCTCAGGTCCAGGTCGGCGAGGCGCAGATCGTCGCTGTTGACGACCTTGCCGCTGGCCAGGTCCTTGGCGGAGACGTCCGCGAGCAGCGCGCCCTTGCCCCCCTTGACCCGCACCTTGAGGTCGCTGAACTTCAGGTCCAGCTTGCCCTCGTGGCCGGTGAAGCGGATCGCGCCGCCGAACGCCGCGTCCAGGGCGGACGTGTCGGCGTCGTACGAGCCGTGGCCCTTGGGGAAGCGGTAGCCGTCACCGCTCTTGGCGGCCCCGCCGGACAGCTCGATCTCGCCCTTCGCGCCGCCGGTGATGTAGTCGCGGAACGACTTCTTCACGCCCCAGTCGAGGTTGCCGTCGGCGATCGTGCCGGACTGGGCGTCCTGCTCCCCGGGGCCGGAGGGGGTGGACGGCTTGGCCGGCTGGTCGGTCGGCCCGTTCGTGGGCTGCTTCGACGGGCCGCCGGTGGGGTTGCCCGTCGGATTGCCCGTCGGATTGCCGGTCGGGTCGGTGGGGTTCGTGGGGCCGGTCGTCGGCACGGTGGTGGGCTGCTGCGTCGGCCCGGTGGTCGGCTGCTGGGTGGGCCGCCCGCCGCCGCCCGCCTTCACCGTGAGCGTCGCCGGGTCCAGCTCCTGCCCCGCCTCGTACATGCCGTTGAACGCCTTCGCGCCCTCGGCGGTGAGCTTCGCCGGTATCTTCGCGAAGGTCATCGCGCCGCCGTCGCCGCTGCCCGGCCGCACCGAGGACAGGTCGAGAGAGGCCAGTTCGACGTCGTCCTCGGTCTTGCCGGCCGCGGTGATGTCGGCGGTGATGCTGCCGGCCTTGCCCTGGGTGGACAGCTTCAGGTCCGCGAGCTCGATGTCGAAGCCGTGCGCCTTCGAGATGAAGCGGACGCTGCCCTTGAAGGTGGTCGCGACGGCGTGCGTGCCCGTGTCGTACGTGCCGGAGCCGCCGGTGAAGGTGAAGGGGCCGTTGTCGGCGGCCTGCTTCGCGCCGCCCGCGGTCTCGATCGTGCCCTTCGCCATCCCGGTCACGTACTTCCGGAACGACTCCTTCACACCCCAGTCCAGGGTGCCGTCCTTCAGCTCCATCTTCGGCGGCCCGGCCGCGCCGCCGTCGGCCGCGAACGCGGGGATGCTCACCGCGCCCGCCCCCAGCGCGAGGGCCGTGGCGGCCACGAGGGCGAAGCGCCGCGCGGGGCGGGCGGGGGGCGCGGAGGGGGTGACGGTCATGGTCGGGTTTCTCCTTGAAGGGGTGTTGAGGGGGTGTTGGGGGACGCGGTTCGCGGCTGAGGAGGCCGTCAGTCCTTCGCGGGCGGCGCACTGTCTTCCGTGCCCGCTCCGGCGGCGGCACCGGCGGCGGCGGCCGTCCGACGCTTGCGGACGACGGTGAAGGCGGTGCCGGCCGCGAGCAGGACCACGAGCGCTCCCGCGCCCGCCGCGATCGGCACAACCGAGGAGGAAGAGGAGGGAGACGAGGAAGAAGAAGCGGCGGCAGCGGCGGCCGGCGTCGCGCTCGCGTCGGCCGCCGTCGGCGTGGCGCTCGGCGCGTGCCCGAGGTCCGGCAGCGGCGGCAGTTTCGCCTTGGCGTCGAGGGCGACGGAGAGCGAGACCGGGTCCATGTCGGCGCCCTCCTGGTACATGGAGCCGAATGCCTTCGCCCCTTCGGCCGTCAGCTTGGCCGGCGCCTCGGAGATCGCGATCAGACCGTCCTTCGGCTTGAGGCTCTTCGCCTCGAACGTGGCGAGCGGTACGGACTTGGGCTCGCTCTTCCCGTCGGCGACGCCCTTCCCTTCGGAAACGGCCGCCGACAGCGTGCCCTTGCCGTCCCGCACCGCGACCTTCACCTCGCTGAAGGAGAGGTCGAGGTGTTTGCCGGTGAAGCGCAGGCTGCCCGCGAAGGAGGCGTCGAGGGCGCCCTTGTCCTCGTCGTAGGAGCCCTTGCCCTGGGGGAAGCGGAAGAGCGCGCCGCCATCCTGGGCCCCGTCGGCGAGCTGCCACCTGCCCTGGGCGATGGGCCCGGTGACGTACTCGCGGAAGGTGCGGCGCACGCCCCAGTCGACGGCCGCGTCCGTGAACTCGCCCTTGGGCGCGTCCTTCTCGCGCTTCTCGTCCTTGGCCGGGTCGCCGGAGGGCGTCGCGCTCGGCGTCGTGTCCGGCGCGCCCGGCTGGACGTCGGCCGACAGGTTCACCGGGTCGAGCGCGGTGCCCGCCGTGTAGTAGCCGGCGAAGGCCTGGGCGCCCTGGGAGGTGAGGGTGGCGGGGATGTCGGCGAGGGCGACGGCGGTGCCGCCGCCGCGCATGTTCACGCCGGAGAGGTTCAGCGCGGCCAGCGGCACCTGCGCGGCGCTGGTGACCTTTCCGCTGCCCTTGGCCTTGCTGACCATGTCGGCGTAGAGCGTGCCCTTGCCGCCGGATATGCGGACGGTGGGGCGGCTGATGGTGAGGTCCAGTTCGTAGCCGCCGTCGGACTTCTTGTGGCCGGTGAACCGGACCCCGCCGGAGAAGGCCGCCTCGAACGCGCCGCTGTCCGGGACGTACGAGCCCTTGGCGGAGTGGAAGCGGAACGCGCTGCCGCCGACCGTGGCCGCCCCGCCCTGGAGGGCCCAACTGCCCTGTGCGATGGGCCCGGTGACGTAGCTCTGGAAGGAGGACTTGATGCCCCAGTCGAGCCGGCCGCCCGAGACCGTGCGGCTGTCCGCGGCGCGGGCCGTACCTGCCGGGAGCAGCAGCGCGGCCGTCAGCGCCGTGGCGAGCGCGAGGGCGGACGCCCTGCCCGCGCCGGCGGCGCGTACAGGTCTGAACGGCAGCATCAGGAACCCCTCCAGGGTGTGGTTAATGAGGTAAGGCTAACCTAAGCTACGACCGTTCAGGTCGGATACCACCCGGAAGCGGAAAGGCTGAATCGTGCAGCAACGGCAGTCGGCGGGCGCGCCGATACGGGCTCCACGCCCCCTCCGCGCACTCGTGGCGATCCTCACCCTGGCCATGGCGCTCGTCGGCTGCGGCACCTCCGGCGCGTCCGGCGGCGGCAGCTCGGCGGGCACGGAGAAGCAGCGGGCCGCCGCCGACCGCGTGCAGCCGATCGGGACGCGCCCCGAGCCCGAGCTGCCCGCCACCGTACGGTCCGCCGACGGCCACGACGTGACCGTACGCAGCGTCGAACGGATCGTCCCGCTCACCGGCTCCCTCTCCGAGACCGTCTTCACCCTCGGCCTCGGCGACCACGTCGTCGCCCGCGACATCACCGCCACCTTCGAGCAGGCGAGGAAGCTGCCGGTGGTGACCCGCGCGCACGACGTCTCGGCGGAGAGCGTGCTCTCCCTCAAACCCACCCTCGTCCTCGCCGACACCACGACCGGACCGGCCGAGGCCATCCAGCAGATCCGGGCCGCGGGCGTCCCCCTCGTCGTGCTCGACCCGCCCAAGAAGCTCGCCGACGTCGGCCCCCGCATCGACGCGGTGGCGGCGGCGCTCGGCGTCCGCGCCTCCGGCGACGAGCTGCGCAAGCGGACCGAACAGCGCCTCGCGGCCGTACAGAAGAACATCCCGCACGGCGGGAAGAAGCCCCGCGTCGCCTTCCTCTACCTCCGCGGCTCGGCCGCCGTCTACCTCCTCGGCGGCAAGGGCTCCGGCGCGGACTCGCTCATCGAGGCCGCGGGCGGCGTCGACGCGGGCGCGGAATCCGGGCTGACGAAGGACTTCACGCCGATCACCAGCGAGGCGCTCGCGAAGGCCGCGCCCGACGTGGTGCTCCTGATGACCAAGGGGCTCGACTCGGTGGGCGGCGTCGACGGGCTGCTGAAGGTGCCGGGCGTCGCCGAGACCCCGGCCGGAATGGACCGCCGGATCGCCACCGTCGCCGACGGCGTGCTGCTCAACTTCGGCCCCCGTACGGACACGGTGCTCAAGTCCCTGATCGACCAGATCCACAAGGGCGGCTCCTGACATGGCCGTTCTGACGGAAGAAGCGGCTTCCGACGGGGGCACCGCGGGCGCCCCGTCCCGGCCGCGCGCCGCCGGGCGCCGCGGGCGGCGGACGCTGCTCATCGCGGCCATGGCCGCCGCCCTGCTCGCCCTCTGCCTGCTCTCCGCGGGCATCGGCGCGTACGAGATCCCCGTCGGGGACGTCCTCGGCTCGCTGCTGCACCGCGTCGGGCTCGGCGGGGCGCGGCTGGACCGGGTCGGCGAGAGCGTGCTGTGGAACGTACGGCTGCCGCGCGTCGTCCTCGCCCTGCTCGTCGGGGCGTCGCTCGGGTGCGCGGGCGCGCTGATGCAGGGCGTGTTCGGCAACCCGCTCGCCGAACCCGGCGTCATCGGCATCTCCTCGGGCGCCGCCGTCGGCGCCGTCGGCTCGATCGCGCTCGGCCTGAGCTTCTTCGGCAACTGGACGGTCACCGCCTGCGCGTTCGCCGCCGGGCTGCTCACCGTGCTGGTCGTGTACGCGCTGTCGCGGTCGGGCGGCCGTACGGAGGTGGTGACGCTGATCCTCACCGGCATCGCCGTGAACGCCTTCGCGGGCGCCCTGATCGGCCTGTTCGTCTTCTTCGCGGACAACGCGCAGGTCACCCAGATCACCTTCTGGCAGCTCGGCTCGCTCGCGCAGGCCACCTGGCCGAAGGTGCTGGCCGTCCTGCCGTGCGCCCTGGCCGGGCTGGCCGTCGCCCCCTTCTACGCGCGGAAGCTGGACCTCCTCGCGCTCGGCGAACGCCCCGCCCGCCACCTGGGCGTCGACGTGGAGCGGCTGCGGATCACGCTGGTCCTGGTCGTCGCGCTGCTCACGGCCGCCGCCGTGGCCGTCGCCGGCATCATCACCTTCGTGGGACTCCTCGTCCCCCACCTCCTGCGCATGGCCGCGGGCCCCGGCCACCGCCTCCTCGTACCGGGCAGCGCGCTGGGCGGCGCCCTCGTCCTGGTCGCCGCCGACCTCGCGGCACGTACGGTCGCGCAGCCGGCGGAGCTGCCGCTGGGCGTCCTGACGGCCCTCTTCGGGAGCCCGTTCTTCTTCTGGCTGTTGAGGCGGACGCGGCGAAAGCAAGGAGGCTGGGCATGACAGCCTGCTCGCCGCACACCGCCGCGCGCCCCACGGGTTTCCGGCCGGGGGCCCGGGGGCTGCCCCCGGAAAAACACTGCTGGTTGCCGCGAAGGACCCGGCGCAGGCAAGGGGGTTGGGCGTGATCAAGAGTTTCTTCTCCTCCCGGATACGGGCGCTCCCCGAGCCCGCGGCCCCCGGCGTCCCCCTTGCCGAAGCCGTCGCCCTGCGGGTTCGGTTGGGGGGACGTACCGTCCTGGCCGAGGTCGGCCTCGGTGTCGCGGCGGGCGAGGTGCTGGCGCTGGTGGGGCCCAACGGGGCCGGGAAGTCGACGCTGCTCGCCGCGCTCGCCGCCGATCTGCCCGCCGAGTCCGGCGAGGTCCGCGTCGCCGGGCGCCCCGTCGCCGACTGGTCGGCCCCCGAACTGGCGCTGCGCCGCGCCGTGCTGCCGCAGTCGGCCGCGGTCTCCTTCCCGTTCGCGGTGGAGGAGGTGGTACGGATGGGGCGCGCGCCCTGGGCCGGTACGCCCGCCGAGGACGCGGACGACGACGCGGTGCGGGAGGCGATGGCCGCCGCCGAGGTGGCGGAGTTCGCCGAGCGGCCGTTCTCCGCGCTCTCCGGCGGCGAGCGCGCCCGTGTCGCGCTCGCGCGGGTGCTCGCGCAGCGCGCCCCCCTGCTGCTGCTCGACGAGCCGACGGCCGCCCTGGACCTGCGCCACCAGGAACTCGTGCTCCGGGTGTGCCGGGAGCGGGCGGCGGCCGGTGACGCGGTGGTGGTCGTCCTGCACGACCTCGGGCTGGCCGGCGCGTACGCGGACCGGGTGGCCGTGCTGCACGAGGGCCGCATCGCGGCGGACGGGCCGCCGGAACGCGTCTTCGACGCCGCGTTGCTGACGCGCGTCTACCGGCAGCCGGTGGAGGTCTTCCCGCACCCGCGGACCGGGGAGCCGCTGGTGATCCCACAGCGAGAGGCGAGGGCCGGGCGGTAGTACGGGGCCGGGGCGGGGCGGGGGCGGCAGGGGCCCACCGGGGCCGGGGCGAGGGCCCCGTTCCCGGGACCCGCCCCCCTGGCCCGCACCGCCCCCGGTAGGGTTGCGCCGTCCCAAGCAGCCCGAAGGAGCCGAAGCCCGATGAGACGCCGGTCGCCCCGTCGCCTGTTCGCCGCCCTCGCGGCCTCGACGCTCCTCACGCTGACGGGGTGTGTGACGGTGCACGGCGAGCGGGAGATCCTGCCCGCGGTGAGCCGGGAGGAGGCCCCCAAGGTCCTGGAAGGGTTCACGGACGCGTACAACAAGGCGTACCGGAAGCTCGATCCGGCGGCCGTCGACGCGTTCGAGGCCGGGCCGCTGGCGGCGAACAACCGGGCGGACCTCACCGCGCAGCACACCCTCTCCCCGGGCGGGAACAGCTCGTATCCGGCGCTGGAGTTCAAGGACGCGCGCTTCACCATCCCCGCTCAGGCCGGGTGGCCGAAGTTCTTCGTCGCGGACGCCGCCAGCAACCGCGACGCCAACCGCTGGTACCTGGTCTTCACCCGCGACGGGGCGAAGAAGCCGTGGCGCGCGGCCTATCTGTCGATCCTCAACCAGAGCGACCGGCCGGAGTTCGCGACCGGGAAGGACGGCTGGGCGGAGCCGGTACCGACGGGCGCGGGCTCGGGGCTGGTCGTCGACCCGGGCGCGATGAGCGACGCGTACACGACATATCTGGGCAGCGGGAAGGGGAAGTTCGCGCCGGGCCAGTCGACATCGCGGACGCGCGAGGCCCGCGAGAAGCTGCGGCGCACCCCGTCGTTCTGGACGGCGTACATCGACACCCCGGCCGGGCCCCCCGAGTACGCGCCGCTGGCGCTGCGCACCAAGGACGGCGGCGCGGTGGTCTTCTTCACCGCGCTCCACCGGGAGAAGCGGACGCTGGCCAAGGGCATCAGGCCGGCCATCGGCGACCCGCGCACCAAGGCGCTGCTGACCGGCGACTTCAAGCGCGCGGTGACCTTCACCAAGGTCTCGGAGTCGGCGGTGCGGGTGCCGTCGAAGGAGGCGGGCGGCCAGGTGTCCTTCCTCAACCGGATCGAGGGGCTCACCGCGGTCAAGGGCGACTGAGGCCCGTACGCCCGTGCCTGGCGACTGAGGCCCGTACGCCCGTACGTGCGGCCCCCGCCCGTACGCCGGCCGTAAGACGGTCCGGAAGACGGTCCGGAACCCGGCGTCAGCGGCCGATCGGCCAGGCGGCGGACTCGTGGTCGTGGTCCGGCCGCTCCCCCGCGAACTGCGCGCAGGCGTCCGTCAGCGACTCCAGCAGCGTCAGCGGCTCGGGCAGCGGGCGCTCGGGGCCGAGCAGCCAGACCACCTGTCCGTCACCCGGTACCCGCGAGGGCGGTACGAGCACGTAGCTGCCGCGGCAGTGCCAGCGCAGTCCGGGGTGCTCGTCCATGGTCTCGGGGTGGCAGTCCAGCTCGCACGGCCACCACTCGTCCTCGTCGTCCGGGGTGCCGCGGGTCTTGGTGAAGAACAGCATCCGGTCGGGCGCGCAGGTGGCGACGGGCCCGACCTCGACGCCCGCCGCGCCGAGCCGCTCCAAGGCCTGGTGCCCCGCTTCGAGGGGCACGTCGAGGACGTCGTGGTTGATGCCGGTGGCGGTGATGAAGTTGGCCTGGGGCTGGGCCCGCAGCCAGCCGCCGACCTTCTCGGCGTCGGTGGTGGCCAGCGTCTGCCAGGCGAAGGAGACGGGGTGGCGGCCCGGGGTCGGACAGCCGATGCGTTCACAGGAACAGCCGTAGCCCGAGGGGTGCGCGGCGACGGCCAGTGGGAAGCCCGCCGCGGCGGCGGCCAGGAGCAGATCCTCGCGGACGGCCTGGGCGTCCGCACCCGTATCGGCGGCCGTGCTCCTTGGTCGGCGCAGCCATTGGGAGAACCTGCTTTTGCGTTCCATCTATCCCCTCACTTCGACCGCGGGCTGGGATCAATGCTGCCACCATCCTGCTCCTGGTGTGACCAGTGTCCGTATCCGGGGTGGCCGGGACGGGTCGTACAGGCGTCACGGGCGTACGTCGGCAGGCGGGGGCGTGCACCGGTGGCGCGCCGGGGCGCGTACCGGCCGTGTGCGTAGGGATTACGGTCCGTGTCCGGCGGCGCCGCGCTCGCGCGGGGGTGCCGGCGGGGTCGCCGAGCGGGCTTCAGCGGGGGCGCAGGCCGCGCAGCGCGAGGTCGGCGACGGTCTCGGCGTACGCGTGGGTGACCGGGAGGGTGCGGGTCATCCAGCGGTGGAAGAGGGGGCCGACGAGCAGTTCGAGGGCGATGCGCAGATCGATGCCCTCGGCGATCTGACCGGCTTCCTGGGCGGCCTCGAACCGCCGCACGTACGCCTGGAGCTGCGGTTCCAGGACCCGCTCGGTGAGCATGGCCGCGAGGTCCTGGTCGCTCTGCGACTCGGCGGCGAGCGCGCGGGTCGGCGCGGCGAGGCGGGGGTCGTTGAGCTCGTCCACGGTGGCCCGCAGCACGGTCTTGAGGTCGGCTTCGATGTCGCCGGTGTCGGGCAGCTCGACGGCCCGAGGGTCGCCGCCGTCGGGCACGCACGCCTCGAAGAGCACGGCGGCCTTCGAGGGCCACCAGCGGTAGATCGTCTGCTTGCCGACGCCGGCCCGGGCGGCGATGGCCTCGATGGTCAGCTTGGCGAAGCCGCTCTCGGCGACGAGTTCGAGGGCGGCGTCGAGGATGGCGCGGCGGGACCGCTCGCTGCGGCGGGTGGAGTCGGGCGCTGTCTTGTTCGGCATGCCCGGAAGGATAGCGATTGCCCTAGCCGAGACGTTTCGTCTTGGGTGGCGGGGCGCCCGGCCCCGCCCCGCGGGCGGGACGCCCGACCACTCCCGCGAAGGAGGGCCCGTCCCGCCCTGCCACACCGAGCTTCGGCCACACCCGATACGGGCTGTAAACCACCCGTACGGATCATGCGGTGCGGAGCGGCGGGGTGGACGATTTGGGCACGTGCGACATCCCGTACGTGTCCGACTCCGCCGTGAGGAGCCTTCCTTGCGTATGCCACCGCGTTCCGCCACCGCCCGGCGCTATCTGATGTGCCCCCCGGAACACTTCCGCGTCACGTACTCCATCAACCCCTGGATGGACCCGGCCAAGCCGGTGGACCTGAAGCTCGCCGTCGCGCAGTGGGAGGACCTGCGCGACCGCTACCGCTCGTTCGGCCACACCGTCGAGGAGCTGGAGCCCCGCCCCGGCCTGCCCGACATGGTGTTCACCGCGAACGGCGCGACGGTGGTGGACGGCCGGGTGCTCGGCGCCCGCTTCGCCCACGCCGAGCGGACCGCCGAGGCCGCCGTGCACGCCGAGTGGTTCCGCGCGCACGGCTACCGCGACGTCCGGGAGCCCGAGCACATCAACGAGGGCGAGGGCGACTTCGCCGTCACCTCCTCCTGGCTGCTGGCCGGCCGCGGCTTCCGCAGCAGCCCGCTGTCGCACGCCGAGGTCCAGGAGTACTTCGGCCGCCCGGTGATCGGGCTCGACCTCGTCGATCCCCGCTACTACCACCTCGACACGGCGCTGTGCGTGCTCGACGCCGACGGCGACGAGATCATGTACTACCCGGGGGCCTTCTCGCCCGGCAGCCGGGCGGTGCTGGAGCGGCTGTTCCCCGACGCCCTGATCGCGGCCGAGGCGGACGCCGTGGCGCTGGGGCTCAACGCGGTGAGCGACGGCCTCCACGTGCTGCTGCCGCAGGCGGCGGTGGGGCTGTTCGAGCCGCTGCGCGAGCGGGGGTACGAGCCGGTCGGGCTGGACCTGAGCGAACTGCTCAAGAGCGGCGGCAGCGTGAAGTGCTGCACGCAGGAGCTGCGCTGAGCGGGGCCGGCCGGGCCCGGTCGCGCGCTTGCGGGCGGGCCCGGACCGCGCCAGGCCCGCGGCCGGACCCCTCAGGTCCGCGGCGGGGGCCAGGCGTCGCCCCAGTCGGCGTCGCGCGCGGCGCGGTAGAGGGGGCCGTGGCGCTTGGTGACCGTCTCGCGGCGGATCTGCTCCTCGGCCGTGCACAGGTCCAGCAGCACCTGCCCCTTGCGGATCTGCGGCCGGCGGACGACGCGGGAGGGGGCCGGCGCCACGAGTGTCCGTACGGCGGCGACGTAACTGAACTTCTCGTCCTCGTACGGCAGTGAGCCGCCCTTGACCCGGCGGTGCAGGGAGGAGCGGCTGACCCGGGCCGAGAAGTGGCACCAGTCCGTGCCCGGCACGATCGGGCAGCCCGCGCTGTGCGGGCACGGCGCGACCACCCGCAGGCCCGCCGCGATCAGCCGGTCGCGGGCGGCGAGGACACGGAGGTAGCCGTCGGGGGTGCCGGGCTCGACGATCACGACGGCCCGCGCGGCGCGGCCCGCCTCCTCGACCACGGCGTCGCGGGCGGCCTCCGTCAGCTCGCCGAGCACGTACGAGACGGTGACGAGGTCGGCGTCCGGCAGCTTCAGGCCCGTGCCGATCTCCGCCCGCTGCCACCGCGCGGCCCGCAGGGCGGGGGACGACGGGGACGCCGTGCCGCGGGCGAGTTCGGCGCCGAGCGCGAGCGCCGGTTCGGCCCAGTCGAGAACGGTCGTGGTGCGCTCGGCGCCGGGCCAGGCGGCGTCCACCGCCCAGCTCGCCGCGCCGGTGCCGCCGCCGACGTCCACGTGGGTGCGCGGCGACCAGTCGGGGTCCTGTCCCCGGAAGGCGTCGAGCGCGGCGCGTACGGCCTCGAAGGTGGCGGGCATCCGGTACGCGGCGTAGGCGACCACGTCCGAGCGGTCGCGCAGCACGGGCGCGTCCGTCGGCGTGCGCCCCCGGTAGTTGGCGATCAGCCGGTCGACGGCCTGCGCGGCCTGCTTGGGCGGGAGCCCGTCGAGCAGCTCGGCGAGCGCCGCGCGCAGCGTCTCGCCGGTCCGGGGGGATTCGGGGGCGTCGTACATCCGCCGAATTCTACGGGCCGCGACCGGCCCGCCCGGTACGGCGGCCCCGGCCGGTGGACGGCGCCGGGCCGGGGCGGCGTGCTACGGCCCCCGCGCTCAGCAGGCGTGCATCGGGCCGCCCCACATCAGATCCTTCACGGGAATCCAGCCCTTGGTCTCCGTACCGGCGACACGTCCGTATGCCCAGTGGTTGTTGTAGGCGTTGTAGGTGCCACACCAGATCCAGAACTTGGTGCCCTCGGCGAATTTCTTCACGTTGCCGCAGGCCGCGTAAGGGCCGTCCTTGAGGTAGAAGCTCCCGATGAATGTGCCGGAGACTTTGCCCGGGTTCTCATGGGTGACCGAGTGGTTGCAGTCGACGGCGCGTTTCACCGCGGGCGCGGCACTCGCGGCGGTGCCGGCGAGAGCCCCGCTCAGGGCGAGGGCCGTCATGGCCAGGGCTGTCATCGTCCGTCTGAGCACAGTCGTCTCCTCTTCTCAGCCCCTGCGCGGGGCGGATGACGGGTCGGTCGTGCGCCGTGCGTGATCAGCAGGCTGCGCTCTGCCCACTCCACACCAGGCTGTCGGCGTACACCCAGCCCTTGGTCTGTGTGCCTTCGACACGGCCGTAGAACCAGAGGTGCTTGTAGTTGTTGTAGGTGTAGCACCAGAGCCAGATCTTGGTTCCCGCGGGCAATTGCTTGCCGTTCTCGCAGGCGGCGTACGGGCCGCTCTTGAGGTTGAGGGTGTTCTTGACGACCCCGGACTGGCTGCCAGGTGATTCATGGGTGACCGTGTGCTTGCAGTCGGCCGCGGGTTTCGCCGCCGGAGCGGCACTCGCGGCCGTGCTGACGAGGGCGCCGCTCAGCGCGAGGGCCGTCACGGCCAGGGCTGTCATCGTCCGTCTGAGCACAGTCGTCTCCTCTCCGCCGCCTCTCGGCCAGGGGCGGACACTGCGCAAAAGATTCTGATTGTGTACGCCAAGTGTCAAGGGTGTGAACGAAGTTGGCCAAGTCGCGCGCTGCGGCGGAGAGCGACGGCCGGTGAGCGGCGGCGCGGATTCCGTATCGGCGGAGTTCGGCAGGGGCCGGACCCGTGCCGGTCGGCTGTTTTAGAGTTCCCAGGTCAGCCCCTAGGCACCTGAGAAGGAATAGCGAATCATGCCGACAGAAACGTTCGAGTTTCAGGTAGAAGCACGCCAGCTCCTGCAGATGATGATCCACTCGATCTACTCGAACAAGGACGTCTTCCTGCGTGAACTGATCTCCAACTCCTCCGACGCGCTGGACAAGTTGCGCCTGGAGTCCCTGCGCGACGACGCGCTCGGCGCGGACACGTCCGACCTCCACATCGCCGTGGAGGCCGACAAGGAGGCCCGGACCCTGGTCGTACGGGACAACGGCATCGGCATGTCGTACGACGAGGTGCGCGACCTCATCGGGACCATCGCCAACTCCGGCACGGCGAAGTTCCTCCAGGAGCTGAAGGAGGCGAAGGACGCGACCGCGGCGGAAGGGCTCATCGGCCAGTTCGGCGTCGGGTTCTACGCGAGCTTCATGGTGGCCGACGAGGTCACGCTGCTGACCCGGCGCGCGGGCGAGAGCCAGGGCACCCGCTGGACGTCCGACGGCGCGGGCACGTACACGATCGAGACCGTCGAGGACGCGCCGCAGGGCACCTCGGTCACGCTGCGGCTCAAGCCCGCGGACACGGAGGACAAGCTCTACGACTACACCTCGCCCTGGAAGATCAGGGAGATCGTCAAGCGCTACTCCGACTTCATCACCTGGCCCATCCGGATGGCCGTCGAGGCGCCGGCCGCCGCCGAGAACCCGGCCGGGGACTCGGCCGATGGCTCGGCCGACGGCGAGGCGGCGGCGGGCGAGCCCGAGGTCGAGACGCTCAACTCGATGAAGGCCCTGTGGGCGCGCTCGCGGGACGAGGTGAGCGACGAGGAGTACCACGAGCTGTACAAGCACATCAGCCACGACTGGAACGACCCGCTTGAGACGATCCGCATGCAGGCGGAGGGCACGTTCGAGTACCAGGCGCTGCTGTTCATCCCCTCGCGCGCGCCGCAGGACCTGTTCATGCGGGACCACAAGCGCGGGGTGCAGCTCTATGTGAAGCGCGTCTTCATCATGGACGACTGCGAGGCGCTCATGCCGCCGTACCTGAGGTTCGTCAAGGGCGTCGTCGACGCGCAGGACCTCTCGCTCAACGTGTCGCGCGAGATCCTCCAGCAGGACCGGCAGATCCAGCTCATGCACCGGCGGCTGGCGAAGAAGGTGCTGTCCACGATCAAGGACATGATGGCCGGGAACCCGGAGCGCTACGCCACGCTGTGGCGGGAGTTCGGCCGCGTCATCAAGGAGGGGCTGCTGAGCGACTTCGAGAACCGCGACGCGATCCTCGGCGTCTCCTCGTTCGCCTCGACCCACGACGCCGAGGCGCCGACGACCCTGGCGCAGTACGTGGAGCGCATGAAGGACGGGCAGGAGCACATCTTCTACCTGACCGGCGAGAGCCGGCAGGCCCTGGAGAACTCCCCGCACATGGAGGCGTTCCGGGCCAAGGGCATCGAGGTGCTGCTGCTGACCGACCCGGTCGACGAGGTGTGGGTCGAGGCCGTCCCCGAGTTCGAGGGCAAGCAGCTCCAGTCCGTCGCCAAGGGCGAGGTCGACCTCGGCAGCGAGGAGGAGAAGAAGGAGGCCGAGACCGAGCGCGAGAAGCGGCAGGAGGAGTACGGGGCGCTGCTGACGTGGATGACGGAGCGGCTGGGCGAGGACGTGAAGGAGGTACGGCTGTCCTCGCGCCTGACCGTCTCGCCCGCCTGCGTCGTCTCGGACGCGAACGAGGCGACGCCGGCGCTGGAGGCGATGTACCGGGCGATGGGCCAGGACGTGCCGCACGCCAAGCGCATCCTGGAGCTGAACCCCACGCACCCGCTGGTGAGCGCCCTCAACAAGGCCCACGGTGAGCGGTCCGGCGACGACGGCGCGGCGCTCGGGGAGACCGCGGAGCTGCTGTACGGGATGGCACTGCTGGCCGAGGGCGGCGAGCTGAGCGACCCGTCGCGGTTCATCAAGCTGATGGCCGAGCGCGTGGAGCGCTCCCTGTAACACCGGAGGGCAGGGCGGCCGGCATGGGTCGAGGCGACAAGCCAGGATGCAAACAGATTGTTCACCACAATCCATTGACACTAGCTTGTGCGCTACCCCATGCTGGCCGCATGACCCCTCCTTCTAGTTCTCCTTCCGGCAAAACCCCCGACCCCTTCACCCCCCAGCACCCCGAACAGGCCCGCGCCCAGCGCGTCCACGCGTCCCTCTTCCGCATCGCCGAACGGCACGCGGCCACCGACGCCCAGCGCCGCCGCCAGACCAACCCCGCCCTCCTCGGCCCCCACGAGGCCGTCCGGCTGGTGGCCTTCCTGCTCAGCGGCGCCGCCCTCCCCGAGGACGGCGAACCCGACGTCGACCACGCCGACATCACCGCCGCCCTCTCCCTCCTCCCCCTCGTCCGCGGCGAACTCGACGAACTCGAAGCCGGCCTCCTCCAGATGGCCCGAGGCCGCGGCATGACCTGGCCCGACATCGCCTTCGGCCTCGGCCTCGGCACCCCCCAGGCCGCCCGCCAACGCCACGAACGCCTCCTGGAACGCACGGAAACGGGCCCGGAGTAAGGGCGGCGGGTCCGCCCCTGCTCCGGGCCCGTGCATCTGAGGCGGGCCCTGCGGAGTATGCGTCAGGTCGTGGGAGTGTCGCGGTGTTGCCAGGGGCGGCAGAGGCCCAGGAAGGCGGCTACGGCGGCCAGGGCGCAGGAGAGTTGGACGACGGCCATGGGGACGGCGGTGTGTTCGCCGGCGATGCCGACGAGGGGGGAGGCGATGGCGCCGAGGAGGAAGGTGGAGGTGCCCAGCAGGGCGGAGGCGGAGCCGGCGGCGTCGCGGGAGCGCATGAGGGCCTGGGCGTTGGTGTTGGGCATGGCGAGGCCCATCGCGGACATCAGCACGAAGAGTCCGACGGCGATGGGGGCCAGCCCCGGTTCGCCGAAGACGCCGGAGGTCATCAGGAGCAGCGCGACGGAGGCGAGGGTGATCACGGTGAGGCCGACGGCGAGGGCCTTGTCGAGGCTGACGCGGCCGACCAGGACCTTGCCGTTGAGCTGGCCGACGGCGACGAGCCCGACGGAGTTGATGCCGAACAGCAGGGAGAAGGTCTGCGGGGAGGCCCCGTAGATGTCCTGCACGACGAAGGGCGACGCGGAGATGTACGCGAAGAGCGCGCCGAAGGCGAGGCCGCCCGCGAGGGTGTAGCCGGCGAAGACCCGGTCGGCGAGGAGCGAGCGCATCGTGCGCAGGGCGTCGCCGAGGCCGCCCGCGTGGCGGCGGTCCGGCGGCAGGGTCTCGTGCAGCCAGCGCCAGACGACGAGGGTGAGCAGGATGCCGATGACGGTCAGCAGGACGAAGACGCCGCGCCAGTCGGTGAGCCGCAGGATCTGCCCGCCGATGAGGGGCGCGACGACGGGGGCGACGCCCGAGATGAGCATCAGGGTGGAGAAGAAGCGGGCCATGGCGATGCCGTCGTAGAGGTCGCGGACGACGGCGCGGGCGATGACGATGCCGGCGGCCCCGGCCAGCCCCTGGATCAGACGGAAGCCGATGAGCAGCGGCGCGGTCGGCGCGACGGCGCAGACGGCGGTGGCGAGGATGTAGATCGCCATGCCGGTGAGGAGCGGCCGGCGGCGCCCCCACTTGTCGCTCATGGGGCCGACGACGAGCTGGCCGAGTGCCATGCCGACGAGGCAGGCGGTCAGGGTGAGCTGTACGGTCGCGGCCGGGCTGTGCAGGGCGTCGGTGACCTCCGGGAGCGCCGGGAGGTACATGTCCATGGAGAGCGGCGGAAGCGCGGTGAGACCGCCGAGCACCAGGGTGACGAGCAGGCCGGCGCGGCGTGCCGCGGCCTTGGGCGGGGTGGGTATGCGGGTGCCGGCAGGGATCTCGGGGTTCGCGGCGTTCTCAGCGCTTGCGGGGTTCGCGGAGTTCGCGGCACTCTCGGCGTTCGCGGGGGTCTTGGGGGCCTCGGGGGTCTTCTGGGTCTCGGCCGTGGTGGGGCCGGGGTCCGTCATCCGTCTCTCCATGGGGTACTTGGTTGATACACCATGGTGTCATGACCGTGAGCGCCTGTGACCCTTACTCCGTATGACCCCGGTCGCATCGCCGGTCAAGCGCGCTTGAGCCCCGGATTACCCGCCTCCGATACGAAGGAAGCCGCCGTGGAGATCGGCGCCCCCGGGTTGCGGACCCCGGTCACGGTGCGGAAGTCGGCCCGTACCCGCTGGGCGTCGAGGGAGAGCAGGACGTAGCCGCGGCGGCCGTTGTAGAACTTCATGTGCGGGTTGGCGGCCGTCATGGTGGGCCAGTCGGCGGGCTTGTCCACGCCGTCGAAGCCGCTGGAGATCGAGGTGCCGACGAACTCGACGCCCAGCGTCGGGGAGGCGGGCTTGTTGAAGTCCTTCTTGATGTCCATGGCGTAGTGGACGTGCACGTCCCCGGTGAGCACGACCAGGTTGCCGATGCCGGCCTGCTGGGCCCCGGCCAGCACCCGCTGGCGGGAGGCGGGGTAGCCGTCCCAGGCATCCATGGAGAGCCGGGAGCGGGCCGCGGTGGTGTTCTTGCGGCGGCAGAACACGACCTGCTGCGGGATGACGTTCCAGGTGGCGGTGGAGGCGTGGAAGCCGTCGAGCAGCCAGCGCTCCTGCGCGGCGCCGGTGAGGGTGCGGGCGGGGTTCTCGGACTCGGGCCCGGGGTAGTTCCAGCCGTTGCCGTACGCCTGGTCGGAGCGGTACTGCCGGGTGTCGAGCACGTCGAACTGCGCCAGCCCGCCGTACTGGAAGCGGCGGTAGAGGATCATGTCCGGGCCCTTGGGCCGCTGCGCCTCGCGCAGCGGCATGTTCTCCCAGTACGCGCGGTACGCGGCGGCGCGGCGCTTGCGGAACTGGGCGACCGGGTCGTTGTGCTGGGAGATGTCGCCCGCGTAGTTGTTCTCCACCTCGTGGTCGTCCCAGGTGACGATCCAGGGGTGGGAGGCGTGCGCGGCCTGGAGGTCGGGGTCCGACTTCCCGAGCGCGTACCGCAGCCGGTAGTCGTCCAGCGTGACCGTCCAGTGGTTGAAGACCGCGGGCAGCGGTCGGTCGGTGTACCGGCGGGCCCCCGCCTGGGCGTTGATGGCGTTCTCGTAGATGTAGTCGCCGACGAACAGGACGGCGTCGAGGTCCTCGCGCGCGAGGTGCGCGAGGGCCGTGTAGTAGCCCTCGTCGTACTGCTGGCAGGAGGCGAGCCCCAGCCGCAGCCCGCTGACGGCCGCGCCGGCGGCGGGCGCGGTACGGGTGCGGCCGACCGGGCTGGTCCACTGGCCCACGTGGAAGCGGTAGTAGTAGACGTGGGCCGTTTCAAGGCCGCGTACGTCGAGGTGGACGGTGTAGTTGTCCGCGGCGGGCGCGGCCACGGTGCCGCTCTGCACCGGCGTGCCGAACCTGTCGTCGTCGGCGATCTCCCAGCCGACGCTCACACTGCCGGTCGGCGGCAGGCCGCCGCCCACCTGGTAGGGGCGGGGCGCGAGCCGCGTCCACAGCACGACGGAGCCGGGCAGCGGGTCGCCGGACGCCACGCCAAGGGTGAAGGGGTTTTCGGTGAGCGTCTGCGGGGCCATGGGGTCAGCGTCGCGCCGCGGGGACCGGTTGGGAAGGCCGGTACGCGCCGCTTCTCGGATACGGACACGCGTACGGGCCTCGCGTACGGGTGCGCTGTACGGGGCAGGCGTACGTCCTGGGCGTACGGGCAGGTGTACGGGTCGGCCAGGCGCACGGGCGGGTGGTGCCGGAGCAGCGGTCAAAAGCTTTGGCCATCACCTGACTTGGCGAATGGCGGAGAATTATGAAGAACCTCGGCACAGAGGCAACCACAGCCCCATTTTCACCGTGTTCCTCCGTGAAGGATCACAACACGCACACCAGGGAGGAACCCCCCATGAACCGTGCATTCCGGCTCGCCGTCGTAGGTGTCGTCAGCGTCGCCGTCCTGACCGGCGGCGCGGCCGCCGCCATGGCGGACTCCGCCCCGGCCCCGGCCGTCAAGCGGGCCCCGGCGCAGTCCGCACCCGTGAAGCCCGGCCCGGCCCCGGCCGCGCCGGTGAAGCGCGCCCCGGTGAAGGCCGCGCCCGCCAAGCCGGCCCCCGCGAAGCCCGCGGCCAAGGCCGCGCTCACCGCCAAGGCCAGCGTCAACTCGGTCAAGGCGTGGGAGCAGTTCCGGGTCTCCGGCACGGCGACCGGCATCAAGGCGGGCACCAGCGTCACCCTGCAGCAGAAGCAGGGCGCCAAGTGGGTCTCGCTGCCCGCGACCGTCGCCGTCAACAAGTCCGGCACGTACTCGATGCGCGTCAAGCTCGGCATCAAGGGCAAGAACGAGCTGCGCGTCGCCGGCGGCGGCGCCGTCTCCCCCGTGGTGACGGTCACCGTGCGCTGAACCACGCGGCACATAGACGTACGCGCGCTGGGAACGCGCGGCACGTACGGATCCAGACGACGAGGGGCGAGTCCGGCGGCTCGCCCCTCGTCGGCGTCCAGGCACTGCGGCACGGGGTCGGCTATGACGTGCAGGAGACCTTGAGCGCCGAGGCCGCGTGGTGCGCGTACGTGCTCGTGTCGCCGTGCCAGTCGTAACCGCGGTCGTGCAGTTGGACCGCGAGCTTCTGGCTGGTCACCGGGAACGTGCCGGGCACGTTGTACCAGCCGCCCTGGTTGTCGACCTGCCGGATCGAGAACGACCCGGTCTGGTTGCTGCTCTTGGGCGTGAAGTACTTGTAGACCGTGTAGTACGAGGGGTCGCCGCCCACCTTCTGCACGCTGCTGTTCCGGGGCACGTACACCGAGATGCTGCACTGCTTGGCGTTCGCGGGCGTGTCGAACAGCCAGTTGGCGCTGTTCCCCTTGTCGTGCGAGTCGCCGGACATCGGCACCGAGAGGTACGAGCCGTCGCAGCCGGAACCGCTGTAACCGCCGGACGACGAGGTCCAGCCCTTCTTGCCGTTGGTGAAGTAGCCGTTCTTCTGGAAGCGCTGGTCGTCGCAGCCGGGGCCCGTGACGGCGCTGAAGACGACGGACGACGCCATGCGGTTCACCGACTTCGAGGTGCCTCCCCCGCCGCCGCCCTGGGAGCCGCCGCCCTTGCCCGCGTCGGCGCTCCCGGTGCCGGTGGAGCCGCTGCCCGTGGAACCGCCGCTCTTGGTGGTGCTGTCGCTCCCGCCGCCACCGCCCTTGCCCGCGTCGCCGCTCCCGCCGTCCTTGCCCGTGCCCCCGTTGCCGTCGGCCTTCTTGTCCGCGCCGCCGTCCGTACGGGCGCCGCCGCCGGCACTGCTCGCGCCGCCGCCCGGCGCCCCGGGGCCGCCGTCGTCGGAGCCGCCATGGCCGTCGGCGCCGTTGGTGGGGCCGCCGACGGCCGGCAGGCCCGCGGCCTGCCGCTCGGCCGGATCGGTGCCGGGCACGTACCCCTCGGCGGGGTCGCCCGCGCTCCAGGCCGCGGCCCGCTCGCCGTGCCCGGCCGCGCCGCCGCCGCTCTGGAGGGCGGTGACGACGAAGGGCGTGGCCAGCAGGGCGGCACCGGCGAAGGCCGCGGCGGCGACCATGGGCTTCGGCACCCGCCCCGGCCGCCTGGGCGGGTTCTTGCCGCCCGTACGGGAACCGCCGCCGGGGGGTGCGCCGGCGACAGCGGCGGTGGCGGTCGCCGCGGCGGCGGCCTGAGTGGCAGCGGCCTTGGAAGCGGCCTTGGAAGCGACCGCGGAAGCCGTGGGAACGGCCTCGCCCGCGCCGTCGGTCTTCGCTTCGGCCGCGCCGGGGGCCTCTCCCGGAACCGGCGCCACGGGCCCCTCGGCCACACCGGTCGTGGGCTCGGCCCCGCCCGCCGGGCGGGAGGAGGCTTCAGCGGCGGTCGCGGTGCCGTCCGCGGTCGCGACGCCCACGCCCGCACCCACGGCCGTCGCGGCCCGCGCGCTCGTACCGGAGGCCGGGCCCCCGTCACCGGCGGTGGCGGACTCAGCCGCCGGCTCCTCGTCGGCCTCGGCGGCCCCGCGCCCGAGCGTGCCCGGCGCGGGGGCGGGCCCGCCCGAGGGCGCGGTGGCGGAGTCGTCGGCGCCGTTCTCCGTGGCGCGGGGGGCCGGGGCGCCGATCACGCCGTTGACTATGGCGGCGCCGCTCCCGGTGCGCGTACCGCCGGAGCCGGAGCCTGAGGCCGGGCCGCGCGCCTCCCCGGCCCCGGTCTCGGCCCCGACCTCGGCCCCTGCCCCGCCGCCATCGCCGCTGTCGCCGCCGTCCGGCTCCGCGGCCCGGCCGTGGGTCTGTCCCATCGGTTCCCTCCTCGCTGTCGGCCACCGTCCCGGAGGGCGGCGGGGGTAGCGTCCGGCCGGTGGGCCGGACACGGTCGTGCTGCGCGTCGCTCAGCCAGATGATCGCTCAGCGGATGATCGTTCGGCATGCTGCTCGGCCGCCAGTTCCAGCACCCTCGCGTAGAAGGGGTGCGTGTGCGGCACGCCCCAGCAGTGCAGATAGACGAGGAGCTGGGTGAGCACGGTGTCGTACTCGACGAGCGCCGTGCTCTTCTCCGGCGCCCGCTTCGCCACGTCTTTGAGTATGTCCTTCTGCTCCTCGGCGAGGCCCGCGCCGGGCCCGATGATGTACTTGCCGAGCTGGGCGGGGCGGGTGATGTAGCCGAGCTTGTTGTCGATGAGCTGCCGGCGCCCCGGGTTCGCGGTCACGCCGTCGTCGAGGAGTTCGCGCAGCTCCGCGGTCTTCTGCGCCCGCTCCTCGGCCAGCGCCACCATCTGATCGGCCGTCATGTGCGGTCGGCAGATCAGCAGCAGCTCGGTGTTGCCGTACGCCTCGCCGACGTCGACGTGCGTCATCTCGTGGGCCAGCGAACCGAGCCGTTCCACCGCACCCTGCGGCTGGCTCAGCGAGTGCCGCATCTTGTACTTCGGGGCGTCGGCGGAGCGGGACAGGCTCGTGCCGGGCATGCCGGAACTGAAGGCGACCGCGGGCCGGTGGGCGAGGAGTTCCGCGAGGAGGGTCCGGGTGAGCGGCGGGGCCGAGGGGTCGTCGGCGATCTCCTGGAGGCCGTCGAGGTCGCTGCCGATCATCCGCTGTACGGCCTCGGCCGCGTCGGCCTGCTCGGCCCCCGAGGCGTGCACCGCCTTGTCGCAGGCGTTCCCGACCACCATGGTCAGCCACTCCCCCACCTTCGGGCCGAGGATCGTGAGCGCGGCGTCGCCGGAACCCTCGTGGATACGGGTCAGCACCTTCTCGTGCGCGCCGGTGAGCTGGACGAAGAGTTCGAAGGGATCATGCATCTCCTTGGCCAGCGCGAGCTGGTCGTGGATCTCGCGGTAGTCGCGGGCGAGCCGCACGGTCTCCTGCACGAGGGCGGGCAACCGCAACGCGCCCATCTGGCCGGCCACCTCCCCGAGCAGGGCCTGGAGGCCGTCCTGACGCACCCCCTTCACCACGTCCTGGGCGTCCGTCGCGGCCTCGGACAGCGCTTGCAGGGCGGCGTTCCTGGCGAGGTGGTCGTCCGCCGGGAGGGCATGGAACTCCGCGATCCGGTCGGCGATGTTCTTGAGCACCTTCGGGCGGGTGCCCGGCCCCTTGGTCCGCTCCTTGAAGGCGTCGGCGGACATCAGGCCACCGCCCGCCGCCGCTTCCGAGGAGGGCTGGGACTGCTGGGCCCTTTGCGCCGGTTGTGCCTGCTGGGACGACTGTGCCGCGGAGCGGCGTCCGCCGAGCCTGCTGACGAGCATGTCGGACAGCGACTGCTTGTGACCGGAGCCCGAGCCGGAGCCGGAACCCGATCCCGAACCCGACCCGAAGGCCGGGGAGTTGGCCTGGAAGTCGGACCCCGACTCGGTCGGCTGCTTCGCGCCCGTACGAGCGCCCGTGCCCGTACGAGCTTCCGCGCCGCCCGTGCCCGTACCCGTACGGGCCAACGGGCTCTCGCCTCCCGGGCCCGGGTGGACCGCCGGCTGCTGGGTCCCGTGCGGCACGAAGGCCGTCGCCCATCGGCCGCGCCGCCCCGTCCCCTGGTCGGCGAGCAGGGCGAGCACGCCCTCCCGGCCGAGCCCGTCGCGGCGCTCGGCCTCGACATGTCCGACGACGCCGGTGGGCCCGTACCAGCGACGCCCCGGCGTGGCCTGGGCGGCCCGCTCGATGACGCTCGCGCCGCCCGACTTGCCGCTCCCCGCCTCGCAGGCGACAAGTACGACCGGCGCGCCGGTGTCCTTCGTCAACGACCCGACGAACGCGGCCAGTTGATCGCCGCCCACCTCCAGCGGCTTGGCCTCGCCCTCGGCGTGCAGGAGCACGCCCTTGCCGGTGCCGTGCGCGTCGAAGAAGTACGGCCGCCGGCGGCTCCCGGCCCCCGCCGTCGCCCCCTGCTGCGGGCCCTTGACGTGCCAGGGGGTGGTGTCGGTGGCCGTGTGCACCGTGCCGTCGGGGGTCTCGGCGCCCTTCGGCCCCTTGTAGTGCCAGTAGGTGGCGCCGTCCCGCCGGAAGTTCGCGTAGAACTTCTCGCGGGCGGCCCATTCCTCGCCGGAGTGCGACGCGTGGCCGATGACCTGCCCTTCGGCGTTCTTGATCGCGTGCAGCCGAGAAGTGAACTTGCCGACCGGGACGTGGCGGCCGTCAGTGGTGACGAGCGTCGGGGGCAGGGGCTCCCGCTGCTGCGACGGCGGGCGGGAAGCGGCCGGCGACGGCCCGCCGCCCCACCGCTTGAGCTTCGCCCGCGTCGCGCGCAACCGCTCGGCGAGCGAGGCGAAGCCGCTGGAGCGCCGCTGTTCGGCGGGCTGTTGCTGGTGCTGCTGGAGGAGCTGCGCCGACTGCTGTACGGGGGGTGCGGGCCGTACGGGCCGGGCCGGCCGTACGGGCTCCACCGGGCCCATGGCCTGGTAGTGGTCCTCACCGTTGTAGTGGACGTACAGCGTGCCGCCGCGGGCGCCGGGGTTGAAGGACTGCGTGGGGACGCCCTCCTGCACGACCCGGATGTTCACGTCCAGCGCGCGGGCGAGGACCAGCGGGGCGTGGTCGAACAGCGGTGTGTTCCACAGCCTGGTGTCGCGCAGGGCCGCCGCCACGAGCTGCCGCGCGCCCAGCATTTCGGCCGTCGCCCTGTTGGGCGCGTACTCCAGCAGGCTCGATCCGAGCCGCTGCCACGCCTCCGGGTCCGTGGCGTCGGGGAGGTCGGCGAACCCCAGCTCGTCCAGTTCCGCCACCGTCGTCCGCGCGTCCGCGCCCTCGCTCATCAGCCAGTCCGCGACATGGTCGCGCAGCCCGGGCACGTCGAGGTGGAGCACCTGCCCGGCCACGCCCTGGCGGTACCCGCCGGCCAGGACGGACGCGAAGAGGCAGTCCCCGTCGCCGGTCACCCCGAGAACCCGGAACTCCCGCCCGTCGACGGTGAACCGGCCCGTCTCGGACCGCTCCTCGGTGGCCGCCTTGCTCTTGGCCCCGGCCTCACGCGGCTCGGTGACCTTGGGCCGTACCGCCTCGGGCTCCTGCCGCCCCTTGGCCGCGTCGGGCTCCTGCCGCCCCTTGGCCGCGTCGGGCTCCTGCCGCTCCTTGGCCGCGTCGGACTCCTGCCGCCCCTTGGCCGCGTCGGGCTCCTGCCGCTCCTTGGGCTTGGTCAGCGTCTCCGGCTCGTTCGGGGGCGCGGGCTTCGGCTGCGGCTGCGGCTGCGGCTGGGCAGTGGGCGCGGGCTTCGGCTCGACAGCGGGAACGGGCTCGGCGGCCGGCTTGGCCTCCGCCTTCCCCGCCTCGGGCTTGGCCTCCACCGAACCCGCCTCGGGCTTGGTCTCCGTCTTCCCCGCCTCGGACTTGGGCTCCGCCGTAGTCGGCGCGTACGTGTTCCCGTCGTGGCGCAGCAGCGGGCCGCCGGACGGGTCCTTGCCGTACGACGTGATGTGGCCGTCCTTGTCGACGACGCGCAGCCCGCCGAAGAGGGAGGCGGCCAGGCCGCGGGCGAGCGCGGTGAGGGACGGGGACGGCTGCGCCGTCGGGCGGGAGAGCAGCGCGGCGGTGAGCTCGCGGCGCTGCCCGTCGGTGAGGGCCGCGGGGGTCAGGGGCCCGGGCGGCAGGCCCGCCGCCGCCAGTTCCTCCGGGGTGAACTCGTCGTCGGCGGCCGGGAACATCCGCCGCCCCAGGGCCTCCCGCTGCGCGGTGGTCAGCGACACCGACGACGGCAGCCGGCCGTCCCGTACGTACTCCGCCCGCTGTCCGGGGGCCAGCCGCACCCCCGCCTCGTCCAGGTCGGCCTGGGTGAAGGGGTGCTGGAAGAGGAGTTCGTCGCCGAGGTCCGGGAAGCGCGGCTGCTCCAGCTCGCGGGCCAGCCGGTCGCGTACGCCCGCGGCCTCCCGCTTCTCGTCGCCGCGCGGCACACCGTGCCGGGTCGCCGCCTCGGCCTCCTTGCCGCCGGCCTTCTCCACCGCCTTCATCGACGCGGCGAGCGATTCGGCGAAGCGCGAGCCGGGCCCGGTGACCGGGTTCAGCGTGTGGCGGCTGCCGTCGGGCAGGACGAGGGTGGTGGTGCCTTCCAGGGACGCGGGTTCGGTGGCGTCGTCGGTGCTCTGGGCTTCCTGGGCGTCGGGCCTGGGGACGGCCGAGCGGTACGTGTCGTCCTTGACGTGCAGTACGACGCCGCCGCGCTCCGGCTGCGCCTCCTTCGCCCCCTCCGTCCCGTGCGGCAGGAACTTCTGGAACCCCAGGTCGCCTCGGACCACCGTCACCGGCACGCCCAGCGCGCGGGCGGCGAGGAGCGGGAGCAGGTCGCCGCCCGCGTGGTTCCAGCCGGTGTCCTTGCGGTACCCGATGCGGTCGTCGCCCGCGCGCAGCAGTTCCTTACGGGCCAGGGCCAGCCGCTGGTCGGCGGTGAGCGTGACGTCCTTCGGCAGCCGCTGCCACGTCTCGAACTCCTGGCGCTGCGCCGAGTCGAGCTGGATGCCGGCCTCGGCCAGGTCGTCGGCCGTGAACCGGTCCCAGTCGTCCACGGCCAAGAAGCCCGCCAACTCGTCCTTGTCCGCCGACAGTTGCGCGGCCAGCTTGTTCTTGAGCGCAGCGATCTCGACAGGCGTGATCTCGGCAGGAGTGATCAGGGCAGGGGTGGTCACATCGCCCACGGCCTGGGCGTCCTGCCCCGCTCGCAGCGCCGCGAACTTCTCGGGGTCGGCCCGGCGCAGGGCGTGGAGCAGCGACCGGTGGAAGCCGGTGCCGGTGTCCGGGTCGTGCCGGGCGGCGCCCTGGCCCGTGCTGTCGCCCTCGGCCCCCGTCTCCTGCTTGCTGCTCGGCGGCTCCACGAGGTCGAGGACCGTCGTGCCGTCCGGCCCCGTCAGGCTCAGCGGCTCGCCGTCGCCGTCCTTGTCCAGCACCGTGTACGGGTCCGGCGCCGGGTCGTCGTCGGTGGCCCGTTCGTACGTCTCGGGGTCGGCCTCCGGGTACCACGGGCGGTGATCCGGCTCGCCGGAGCGGCGGGCCGACTTCTGGGCGGCGAGGAACCGTTCGCGGGCCCGCACCACCGCGCCGTGCCGAGTCTCCAACTTTTCGCGGGCCTTGGCGTACGCGCCATCGGCGGTCCGCAGTGCGTCGCGCGCCCCGCCCTTCGGTTCTCCCGGTGCTCCGGTGGCCGCGCGGGCCTTCTCGTCCGCGGCCAGCCATTCCTCCCGCGCGGTACGGGCCTCCGTCAGCGCCTTGCGGTACCGGGCGTCCTCCAGCCGCCACTGCCGCGCGAACGCCGCCGCCTTGTCCCGTTCGCGGGCGGCGGCCTCCGTCAGCGTCTCGGCCGTCAGCAGCGGGTCGCGCTCCCCCGGCGTCCCCGGCAGCCAGGGAGCGGTCTCCTTCTCGACCTCCGCCACGGAGGTGAGCTGGGTCTGCTGCGCCTCTCCGGCCGCCGTCGCCTCGTCCGGGTGCGGGTAGCCCGGCGCGGCTTCCGGTACCGGCGGTGTCTCATGATCGTCCTTGAGTTCCGGGTCCCAGGGCTTCGGCGGCGGCCCCTGCCGGTCCGCCTCCGGGAGCCCGTGGTACCGCAGCGTGTCGTGGGCGGCGGTCCAGGCGCGGGCCAGCCGCCGCTCGGCCTTCGTACGGTCGCGGGCGTGGTCGGCCAGGTCCTGGTGCAGCTTCGCGTGGTGTTCCTCGCGCGTGGCGAGCCGGCGCTCGGCGGCGTCGTAGGCCGCCTGCCGCTCCTTGACGCGGGTCTCGGCCTCGGCGGCGGTGAGCGGCCCTCCCGAGGCTGCCCCGCCCTCCACCGCACCCGCGCCCGCCGCCTCGGCCTCAGCCTTCGCCAGCGCCTCGCGGGCAGCCGCCAAGCCGGCCCGCGCCTCGGCGAGTTCCGCCGGGAAGGCCCGTAGGGAACGCGCGGTCGCGTCCCATGCCTTGGCGGCCTTCTCGAAGGCTTCGGTCTCCGCCTTCACGGCCTTCTGGGCGTCCTCGACCTGCGGCGGGAGCAGGTCGAACTTCTTGGCCAGGTCGTTGGCGACCCATACGTACACGCCGTCGCCGATGGTGTGGCCCACCGCGGCCTCGGGGAGCCCCAGCTCCTTGCGGACGACCTGCGGCACCAGGTTGTTCAGCTTCGTGACGAACGGCGCGTCGGCGATGCGCTGGGTGACCTTGGCGGAGTGCTGCCAGTACACCGGCAGCCGTACGAGCACGGCACCGCCCGCGGGCGGCTTGACCGTGGTCAGCGCGGAGGTACGGCGGTCGGAGGCGATGCCGGAAGTGGCGGAGTCCGACCAGCCGGGGCCGCTGCCGGAGGCGCCGCCGGGCGGCAGGGGGCCGGGGGCCGCCGCGACGTTCGGGCCGGCGCTGAACCCCGGCTGGTGCGTCTCGGTGCTGTCGCCCGTGTACGTGGTGTTGGTCAGCGCGCGGGTGCTGGCGCCCAGCCCCGCCCCGGGGTCGAAGGTCACCACCTGCGCGTGGCCGAGGTCGACGCTCGCGTGCAGGGACAGGGTGGCGTCGAGGCCGCCGACGGCGGTGGTGTGGTCGTGCAGGGGCGGCAGCGTGAACTTGTCGCGGACCATCCGGGGGAACGCGGCGGCCAGCACCTCGTCGGAGACGTTGTTGTAGTGCGCCTCCGCGCCGGCCGTGCCGGGCTTGGTCAGCTTGCCCTGGCCCAGGTAGGGGGCGCCCTTCGGGCCGGCCGCCTCTTGTCCGGGGCGCGGCCGGCGGTGGCGCGGCCGCTCGGCGGTGTCGAGGGCAAAGGCGCCGGCCTCGCGGAGCTTCGCGACACCGCCCACGCCGAGCACGACCAGGCTCTCGGGGGCGGAGGCGAAGAGTTCCTTCCCCTTCCGGTAGCGGGCTTGCGCGCCGCGCTTGAGCACGTCGTCGCCCGCGCTCGGCAGCAGCTTCGGCCGGTCGCCGCCGCCCGGCGTGGCCACGGGTTTCAGCGCCGGCAGCGCGGGGCCGCCGCCGCTCCGGGGCACGGTCAGGCTGATCGGCACGTTCTCGTCGAGCTCGCCGACATCGTGGCGGAACGCCAGTTGCCGCACCCCGTCCAGCTCCAGGTCGATGGAGAGGGTGAAGCGGGTGCGGCTGCGCACGGCCGGGCCGGACCAGGCGATGGACGCGGTGGGCATGTCGGTGGCGTTCGTCGCGCGGGCCGTGGAGCGGGAGGTGCCGGCCCGGTCGTCGAAGCCGGCCGCGGCGGACTTCACGTTCGGCGTGGAGTCCACGGTCGGCGTCTCGGTGACCTTGTAGCCGCCGTCCGAGCCGGACGACACCTTCTCGGTCAGCGTCTCGGCGGCGAGCAGCGTCTTCGCCGTGGTCAGCTTCACGTCGTGGCGCAGCGTGCCGCCACCGGAGGTCTCCCGGCGCAGGGTGACGACGAGCCGGCCCTGCTTCGACGGGCCGAGGTTGTTGCGCACCATGCGCAGCGACGCGCCGCCGTTCTCCATGGTGGCGCGCAGGCCGCGCAGCGCCTCCGGGGAGAGCAGCAGGTTCTTGCCGGCGAGGCTGCCGAGCTGGTCGTCGAGGATGCTGTGCGGGTTGAGCCACCCGGCCTGGGCGGGCAGTTCCTTCCTGACCCGGGCGGTGAACGCGTCGAGGGCGCCCGCCATGTCGAGGCGGCCGACCGGGAAGGCGGCGAGCTTGGTCAGGTCGCTCGCCGCGAACCGCTCCGGCGTCGGCTGGGCGCCGAGCCCGTCGTCGTAGAGCCCGGCGGCCTTGGCGTCGGCCAGCGGCATCCACAGCAGGACGCCGTCGGGTACGTTCACCACCCGCCCCTTGGGGGTGTTGGCGGTCACGGCGTTGACCGCCGGCGCCGCGAGCCCGGCGTGCCGGTAGCGGGCCGCCAGGTGCCAGTCGACGTCGGCGACCACCAGGGCCAGCGGGCCGGCGTGCTCGGTGGTGTTGGCCGGGTTGGCGGTGAGGCTCGCGGACTCCGTCGTGGTGCGGCCGCGCTGGTAGGGGGTCCAGGTCAGGCCGTAGTTGCCGGTGGTCTGGTGGGCGTCGGGCTGCTTGGCGCGGAACGCGGCGTTCAGGCCGACGCTGCCGTTGGTGGCCGAGGAGACGGAGTGCCCGGCGCCGGTCAGCGCCGAGCCGATCATGGACGCGGAGAGATCGCCCGAGTCGGCCACCGCGAGGACCCGCGGATTCTTGATCTTCGGCCAGGCGCTGACGGTCGCGGTGTCGTCGGTGAAGGCGGTCTTGCCGTACAACTCGCCGACGTGCTTGCCCGTCTGCGCGGCGTCGCTGAAGTCCGCCTCGTTGCGCCCGGCGCCGAAGGAGTTGCCCAGGGCGCGGCTCGCCGGCGTGCCCTTCACCTGATAGACCCAGGAGCCGCCCGACACCTCGCCGAGCAGGCCCGTGAGGTGTTCCTGTACGACCTCGGGGGCCACCACCTTCTGTACGAGGTGGGGGTGGCCGAAGATCTCGTGCGGCTGCCAGTCGGGCACCGGCCGGCCGGAGGAGAGCTTCTCGGCCAGCTCCTCGCTCATCGCCTGGACCGGCTCGACGGCCCGGTCGCGCCGGAGCCCGCCGAGGGGGACCTCCTGCGGCTGTGCCTCCTGTTCTTTCCGTTCGGCCGTCGGTCGCGGGTGCGCGTGGGTGGGCGACAGGGCGGCGGGCACCGCGATGGTGACATGCCCGGCGAACCGCTCCGGCTCCGAACCGAGCAGGGCGATGGGCTCGCTGGGCCGTACGAACCACGGCAGGCTCATGAGCTGGCCGCTGAGCACGCGCGCGGCCTGGCGCGGCCGCCGGAACGAGGTGGCGGTGGCGTGGAACTGGAGGTCGTACGTCCACAGGTGCTGCGGCCCGGTGCTGGTGACGCCGCCGTCGGTGGCGGCCATCGGCCCGTACGTCGTGCCGTATGACGTGGACCAGCCGTACCGGGCGCTGAACCCGGCCGACGCGCCGAGGTCGCCGCCGCCGGAGACGCCCAGGTCGAAGCCGGCGGCGAAGCCCTGGGTGCGGGTGCTGGCGGAGTCGCCGTGGCGCATCGACGCCAGGTTGTTGGCCTGGCCGAGGTCGTGTGCGACGCCGTCGAAGCGGAGGTTGGCGGCGGTGGCCTTGAGGGTGACGGAGACGTACTCCTTGTCCAGCGGGCGGAGGTCGCCGTCGTAGAGCTGGCCCAGCCGCTCCAGCTCGAAGGAGACGCCGGTGCTGGTCAGCGCCTCAAGGCCGCTCTCCACCTGGACCTGGGAGAGGGCCTGGTGGAGCTTGTGGGTGTTGCGCAGCGCGTTGGCGTAGTCCTGCGCGCGCCCGGCGAAGCGCTTGGGGACCAGTTCCCCGGTCTCGGCATCCTTCACGTATCGGAACCGCTGGGGCGTGTGCTCGTCGGGCGACAGGACCAGCTCCGGGTACTCCTCGTACAGCCGCCGGTGCATCTGATCGCGCACCTTCTCGACGAGCGACGCGCTCGTCGCCGCCGCAGCGTCCTGCCCGTCCTGCCCCTCCTTCTGCCGGTGGGCGGCGTCCCGCGAACTGCCGCCGCCGGGGCCGGAGTCCAGCTCCACGACGGCGTGCGGGCCGAAGGTGACCGGGTCGTTCTCCAGCAGATAGGCGGGCGGCTTCGGGGCGGGGGCGTCCTCGGCGAGCTTGGTGCCGTCGTCCCAGCCGGCCAGCCGCCGCGCCTCGGCGCGCGACATCAGCAGCTTGGCGCTGATCTGGTACGGCAGCCCCTCGGGGTGCGGGGAGGCCCACTCCCCGCCGAGCTTGCGGACCTTGAGACGGTACGCCACGTCGTACAGCCCGGCGTGCCCGCGGCTGTTGAGCGTGCGACCGCTCTCCACGTTGTTGCCGCTGGTGGAGGACTCGGAGCGCTGACTGGAGACCGAGGCGACCGCCGCGGCCTGCGCCTTCAGCCGGCTGTCGCCCAGCGGCGAGAACGCGGGGCCGAGCGTGGCCGTGACCGTGCCGCCCTGGGCGCTGCGGCGCTCCACCGTCGCGGTCATCCGGTTGGCGTCGGCCTTCTTGACCTCGCTCTTGTCGGACGCCGTCGACAGCTTGGCGGAGACCGGCTCCAGCTTCAGTTCGATCGCTCCCAGGGAGCGCTGCCCGCCGAGGCCGGCGAAGAGCGCCTGACTCATGGCCGTGCTGGTGGTGGCCGGGCCGAGCAGGGTGCGCAGGCTCTCCGGCGAGACGAACGCCGTGATGTCCTCGTGGGCCGCCGTACCGGGCTTGGCCTCGGGGAACGCCTGGAGGGCCCAGGCCAGCAGATGCTGGTCCGTATCGACCGAGACCGGCGAGTACAGCCGGGGCCGGTCGCCCGGCGCGAAGGTGAACGCGGACGGCAGACGGTCGGGCCGTACGGGGTGGGTGATGCTGTCCGGGGCGCGCCACATCAGGCCGCCGCGCACCGCGTATGTCGACTTCTCCGGGACGCCGGCACGTTCGGGCGTGATCTCGTTGTGGTTCTTGTCCCAGCTCTTCGTCTCGACGGTGATGTGCAGGTCGTCCACGTGGACGTGGCTGCTGTCCTTGCCGACCGAGGTCATGCTGGTCTGCGCGCGGTTCTCCGTACCGTAGGAGTAACTGGGCTCCATCCGCCGGACCGAGAAGCCAATGGAGCCGTACGGGCTGGCGAACCCGGCGGCGGGGCCCAGTGGGACGCTCGCGCCGTAGCTGCGGTTCGCGCCCAGGGTCTTGGAGTCGCCCGCGCCGGGGCGGCTGCGGATCTCGGTGTCGACCTTCGTCTCCTGGCCGGACTCGGGCTTCTCCTGCTTGGTCTGCTCCTCGGCCTTTTCCCCGGACTTTTCCCCGGCCTTCTCCTCGGCCTTCTCCTCGGTCTGCCCCTCGGTCTTCCCTTCAGTGTCCTCGTCGGCCTTCTTCTCGGGGGCCGCCTCGCCCTCGGCGGCCTCGGGCGTCTTGGGCGGCTCGGTGTACCGGGACCAGTTGCCGAAGTTGCGCACCGTCAGCGTCACCTGCCGGTAGCCGCCGTCCTCCGCCCGGAACGTGAAAGGCCGCCCGTCGACGAACGTATGCGGGTTGTTCATCAGCTCGCGCTCAAGCTCCGCGAACTCGCCCGCCGCGGGCTTGAGCGCCGCCTTCAGGTCGTCCCCGAGCAGGTCGAGACCGCGGAACGTGACCTTGCTGTGCCCGAACCCTTCGAGCGAGCGCGGCAGTTCGGACTCGTCGTCGAACTTGACGAGGTCCTGCGTTTTCCAGTCCGGCGGAGTCGGCCCCTTCTCCAGCGCGATCTCGCGCTCCCCGCCGGGCTCGGCGCTCTTGACGACCTTCTCGGAGTCGCCCTTCAGGTGCGCGTACGCCTCGTCGAGGATCGTCTCCTCGGTCGCCCGGGGGAACCGCTGCCGCGTCTTGTACAGCAGCTTCTCGTAGTCGTCGGCGGAGAGCTTGTCCAGTTCGGCGTCCCGCTCGGACTTCGACGCCGCGGATGGCTGCTTCTCCGGGGCCTTTCCGCCGGACCCGTCGCCGCCGGGCTCTCCCGGACTGACCGGCTCCTGCTGGAGCGGCGTCGGAACGTCGCCGCCCGAAGGGGCGGGGTCGCGCAGGGCGGCGAGCCGGCGCGCCAGCGCCTCCCATTCCTTGGAGACCGGCGGCTGCATCCGCGGCTGCGTCTGCGGTTCAGCGGAGTCGGGCTCGTACTGCCCGGAGGTCTTCCTCGGCAGCCCGTGCCGCAGGCCGGCGGCCTCGTCCTCGCTCGCGCCCGTACTCTCGCTCTCGGTCTTCGGCCGCTCGGTCTCCAGCGAGCCGACGGGCTGCCGGCTCCCCGGCTTGTTTTCCGCGTTGCCCGTGGCGCGCCCCGGGGGCGGCGGCGTGGCGCTGGTGTTGGGGTTGGGCAGATGCGGGAGCGGCCCGTGGTCGTCGTCGGTGGCGAGGCCGCCGCGCTCGGCGTCCGTGCCGGTCGGCGTGGTGGGCTCGTTCGCGTGCTGCTGGTGCTCCTGCGGCGCCGGCGCCGCGCTGGCGTCGTCGGAGGGGTGGGGCGGCGGGCCGAGGGGCGGTCCGTCGCCGTCGAGCCCCAGCCGTCCCAGCCGCTCCAGCAGCGTCGCGCTGTCGCGGGCGGCGGCGGCCTTGGCCGAGGCCGGCAGGGCGTCGAGTTCCTGGTCGATGCGGCGGTTGAGCGGGTTCAGCGGATCGGGGGCGGTCAGCGCGTCATCGAGCCGCGCGAGCTCGGCGTCGCGCAGGTCGGCGGAGTGCCGGCGGTACTCCTCCAGCAGCAGGTCGGTGGCCTCCGGATTCCGCGCGGCGGCCTCGAACCTGCGGTTCCACGCCTTCCGCTGCTCCTCCGTACGGGCCGGGCCGTCCGGATCGCCGTCCCGGATCTGCCGCACCTCGCGCTCGCGGGACAGGTCCCGGAGCCGTTCCAGGTGCTCGATGTCGACGTGGTCGCGCTCTTCGCCGGTACGGGCCCCGGCCCTGCGCTCCGCCCACCGCCGCCGCTCCTTTGGCGGCATGCCGAGCGCTTCCTCCCGCTCGGCGACCCAACGGCGCTCCCTGGCCTCCCACTCGTCGTGTTCGGAGGCCGCCTTCTTTCCGGGCTCGTCGGCCGCGCCGCCCGGCTCCTCGGCGGTTGCCTTGGTGTTCGGCTCCGCGTCCTTGCCGGAGCCGACGGGACCATCGAAGTCATCGAAGCCCTCGGCGTCGGGCCCGCCGGCCTTCAGCTCTTCGAGCCTCCGCCGCAAGTCGGCGGTTTCGGCGTCCTCCCGCAGGTGCCGGACGCGCCGGTCGTACTGTTCCTTGATGTCGTCCCGCAGCCCATGCTGCTCGAACCGCCGCCCCCACTCCCCCAGTTCGCGCTCCGAGGCACCGAGCTTTTCGAGGTCGCCCAGGCGGCGCGCGATGTCGAGGGCCGCGAGTTCGGCCTCGTACTCGGAGAGGATCTTCAGTTCGTCCTCCGCGCTCGCGGCGGTGTCGCAGCGGCTCGCCCACTCCGCGCCGCGCTCCGGCGTCATGCCGAGTGCTTCCTCGCGCGCCCGGCGGCTGTCGCTCAGCCACCGCGCCGCCCGCAGCTCGTCGTCCAGGGAGGAGGCGTCGCCGCGCGCGGCGACCTCGTCCCGCAGTTCGCCGAGCCGGTCGTCGTACTGGCGCAGCAGCTCGGTGGTCTCGTGCGGCGTGCCGTGCTGGGCGGAGGACTCGATGTCCAGCGCGCGCCGGTACCACTCCGAGCGCCGCATGCCGAGCCCGGACACCCGGTCGTACCCGCCGTCGAGGTGGCGGCGGAAGTGCTGAAGGCGCTCGCCGAGCCCCGCCACGGCCACCTTGTCCTGGAGCTCGCGCAGCCCTTCGGCCGCCTCGCGGTACTTCCCGGCCGCCGAGTCCTCGGTGATCTTCCGGGTGAGTTCCCGGCGCTCGTCGGGGTCCATGCCGTGCCGGCGGGCCTGCTCGCCCAGGTGCTTGAGCGCCTGCCCGACGCGCTTGTCCATGGTGGTCGCCGCGCCGGGTACGGCCTCGGGGGCCTTGGGCCCGAACTCTTCCGCACCACCGGGGACCTTTGGCAGGTCGCCGAGGCCCGAGTCCGCCGAGTCGAGGTCCGACCGGTCCGCGAACGGCAACTCACGCAGCAGTGAGTCGAGTTCGTCGGCCTCCGAACGGCCCGAGCCGCCGTTCTCCTCATGCGGCGGGCGCGCCGCGCCGCCGGGGTCGTGCGAGGGGACCGGGGGCAGCGAGGTCAGCTCTTCCAAGAGTCCGTTCGCCGCCCCGTCGTCCGTGGAGCGTGCGCGCGTACCGCCCTCCTGGTCGCCGAAGCCCCACTCCCGCTCGTCCCGGAGCGCCTTGCGGTACTCGGCCCGCAGGTTCCGTACGCGCTCCTCGATCGCGCCCGCGTCGCCGTCGTCCCCGTGCTTCAGCCTCTGGAGCCGCCGCTGCAAGGGGTCGGTGCCGTCGTGGGGGCGCTTGAGGTCCTTGAGGCGTTCGCCGAGGGCGGCGTCCGCGTCGTCGCCGAGGCTGCGCGCGGGCGGCCTCGGCCCGTCGCCCTCGATCCACTTCAGGTTCTGGTCCCGCTGCCGCTGCTGCTCGGCGAGGTGGTCGCGTACGGGCCGGATCAGGTCGGTCACGTCCGCGAACCTGCCGTCCGCTATCGCGTGCGCGATGGCGCCGGCCGCCTCGGGCGGGAGGCTCCACGGCTCGGCGTCGTCGCGGTCGACCGGCAGGGAGCGCCGGGCGTCCTCCAGCATCTCCCTGGCATCGGCCTCCAACTCCTTGAGCTTGTCCAGGTGCTGAAGGGCTTCGGCGGTGTCCCCCTTGGCGAGGGACGCCTCGATGTCATCGAGGACCGCGCCGCGCTCCGGCTCCGCCCCCACGCCCGTCGGCTCGTGGAGCGTCCGCGGCGGCTTCGGCCATACGGACTCGTCCTCGACATCGAGGGAACCACGGCGGTCGCCGGCGCTCCCCTCGCCGCCGCTCCCGGCCTCGGACCCTGCCCCCGTGTGCTCGGCGCCCCCACCGCTGCCGGACGACTCCGTCACCACGCGCGGCGGCGCGCTCGGCACCTCCGGCAGGTCGTCCAGCACCGACCGTGCCGACTCCGTGGAGGGCGCGTGACCGCTTCCGGTTCCGGCCCCCTCCTTCGTGCCGGCGCCGCCGACACCCGCGGCAGAACTGTCGCCCATAGCGGGGGTGTTGGCGGAAGAATGCGACGAGGAGCCGTCGTACCGGGAAGAGGTCTCCGGGCGCGTGAAGTTCGCAGTCGCGCTCGGGCCCGGGGCCGGCCCCGCCGTACCCGAGGCCGAGTCCGAGGGAACATGCGCGTCCGAATCGCCCGAGCCGCGCTCGGACGACGGAGAGTTGCCGAGGAAGTCCGACGGCCGTCCGGCGCCGGACTTGCCCGCGCCGCCGCCCGTTGCCCCGCGAGGGCCGGACGACGACGTCTCGACGGGCTTCGGCGGCGGCGTGGGAGCCGAACCCGACGACGTACCCGAGCCCGACGACGCGCCCGGCCCCGAGGGGGACGAGCCCGCGCCGCCCGGCTTCAACTCCGGGCCAGGGGGAGCAAGTTGCGGGGGCGGGCTGCTGTGGATGGCCGAGTGGAGCGCGCTCATGCCGTGGCCGAGCCCGCGCCCGACGACCCCGCCGAGGGCGCCCGCGACGGGGGTGAAGCCGGTGACCTTGAACTCGTGGTCCGGCCCGAAGATGAGGTTGTAGAGCCCCTCGCTGACGGCCATGTGACCGGCGTCCACCGCCGATCCGCCGATCATCTCCCCGACCTTGTAGCCGAAGTTGCCGTGCAGATTCTTGCCGACGCTCTGCACCAGCGAGCCGGGCAGTTCGTGCGAGAACGCGTGCACGCCGTCGGCGCCGAGCTTGCCCGCGTACGGGGCCAGCGCGTCGTCGAGGGACTTGGTCAGCGCCTGCCAGTCGCCCTTGCCCGCCCAGTTCTTGACGAACGCCTCGCCGTAGTCCTGGCCGAGCGCGTGCGCGGTGTCCTTGCCCAGGGCGTCGCCGAGGCGGTTCTCGAAGGACTTCGCCATGTCCCGGACGACGCCCTGGCCCACCACGTCGGCGGCCGCGCCGTGGACGCCGGCCTTGCCCACCTGGTTGAGGGAGTCGTTGGTCTTGCCGAGGATGTCGCCGATGTCGTTGCCCAGGCTTCGGGCGGCCGACTCGCTGATGCCGTGGTCCACGGCGCCGGAACCGGCCCCGGAACCGGCCTTGGACCCCGCCGATCCCGCCTTGCCTCCGGCGCCGCCCGCACCGTCACCGGCCGTGCTGCCGGCGCCCTTGCCCACGCCGTCACCGGCCGTGCTGCCAGTACCCCGGCCCGTACCGGCACCGGCGCCCTTGCCCGCACCGCTGCCCGTACCAGCACCGGTGCCCTTGCCCGTACCCGCGCCCGTACCACCGCCGGGACCGACGCCGCCATCGCCGCCCTTGCCGAGCCCGCCACCGGGACCGGCGCCCTCGCCCGCGCCCTTCCCGGGGCCGGCGCCAGGGCCGGGCCCGTCGCCCGCGCCGGTCTTCCCCAGCCCCTTGGCGCCGCCCTTCGCGCCGCCCTCCGCGCCGCCCGCGGCCACGTCGTCCGCGCCGTGGCCGAGCGCGTTGCCCAGCCCCTTGGACAGGTCCTTCGTCCCGCCGTCCGTGCCGTGCTCGGCGAGGTTGGCCGCGCCCTTGCCCAGGCCCGCGGAGAGGTCCTTCGAGCCCCCGTCCGCGCCGTGCGAGGCGGCCTTGCCCAGGCTGTTCGCCAGCGTCTCGCCCGCGTCGTGGGAGAGGGCCGAGCCGAGCCCCTTGCCGATGGTGTTGCCGAGCCACTTGCCGAGGCTGTCGCCGATGAACGAGAACGGGCCGCCGACGAGCCCGCTGATCGCGCCGAACTCGGCGGCGCCCTTGGTGAAGTCGGTGTTCCACTCGGTGCGGTTGCCCTGGAGCATCTGGGTGACCTGGAGGATCGCGTCGAGCAGCAGGCCCCCGACGATGCCCATCACCATCTGCATGATGATCTGCTGGAGGAGGTACTTGGCGAGGAGCTGGGCGAAGAGCCGGAACGCCGCCTCCGCGGCCGCCGCCCAGATCTCGGAGACCCCGGCGGTGAACGGCGCGAGGGCCTGGGCCAGCGCGATCTGGGCGATGAGCAGGGCGAGCTGCCCGAAGACCGACCACTTGGTGTACTCGACGTCGGCGGCGGTCTTGAAGGCGTTCTTGGACAGGTCCTCGGCGTCCTTCTTGGCGCGGCCGAGGATGCTGTCCTCGCCGCCGACGAAGAACTGGTTGGTGTACTGCACGAACGCGTCTGCGGACGCGCCCTCGAAGTCCATCTTCACCTGCTGGACGACCTGCCGCAGCAACTCCTCCAACTGCCCGAACTTCTCGGCGGCGTCCGTGTACTCGTGGCTGACGCGGCGCAGCTCGTCCTCGTTGGCCTGCGGCCAGTCCGTGCCCGTCAGGGCCTTGAGGAACTTCGCCCAGTCCTCGGATATCTCGATCGCCATCGTGCGCTGCCGTAACCCGTCCGTTCAGGAAGTCGCCCCGCCCAGGAACCCGTGTGCCCGGGGTCTCAGGACCCGGTGAGCTTGTGGGCCAACTGGTCGGACTCGTGCTCGGCCTCGTCGAGCGTGCGCGCGGCGCTCCGGCCGTTGATGCCCAGCAGTTCGAAGAGTTCGGCGAGGGACTTGAGCCCGTTCTCCAGGCCCTTGCCGTGCTCGTCGGTGTACTTGTGGTACGCCTTGGCGTACTGGTCGTCCTTGCCGCCCGCCGTCTTGTTCTGCTCGTTGATGCGCCCGGTGAGGGTCTTGAGCTCGTCGGTGATCCGGGCGATCTCGTCGATCTGCGTGAACCGCCGCTGGAGATCGCTCGGGACGAACATGTTGCCGTTGCCGTGTCCGCTGCCGCCGGTGCCCTCAGCCATCGAACTCTTCCTCGTCCTCGTACGTACGGGCCGGCTTCGGCGGCCTGCCTCCGTCGCCGAGCACCGTGTCCGCCAGCCCCCGCGGCCGCATGGCGCGCAGCGGCGCGAGCAGGTCCTCCACGGAGCTGCCGCCGAACATGCCGTCGGCGAGGCTGTCCTGCTGCCGCATCAGGGGCCGCACCTTCCCGCCGACCTGCGCGCTCATCGCGGCGCGGGCCTCGTTGACGGTGGCCATCAGGACGGCGGCGAGCTGCGCGGAGGGCATGTCCCGGTAGTCCTCGGTGTGGAACTTCAGGTCGGTGATCTCGCCGTGCGCGCTGACGGTGGCGGTGACCATCCGGTCCTTGGAGGTGGCCGAGGCGCGGGCGCGGCCGAGTTCCTTCTGGACCTCCTGGATGCGTTCGGTGTGCTCCGCCAGCTCGGCCATCGCCGACTGGAGCTGCTCCTGCAATGACGTCATCAGCGTGCGTCCCTCTCCTGATCGCGGTCGTCCGCCGGCGCACCGTCTCCCGGCGCACCGACTCCCGGCGGGCCGGGGGCCAGTGCCTCGACGGTCTCCTCTCCCGCCTCCCCTCCGGCCCCTGCGACGACCTCCTCGAAGTCCGCCGCGGTCAGCCGCATCGGGGCCGGGCCGGTGGGGTTCAGGTAGAGGTCGCAGCCGTCGGGGATCATGGCGAAGAGCTGGTCCGCGGGCAGCACCCGGTGGGCGAGGGCGCCGGCCCGCTCCAGTTGGGCGGGGCCGGTGTAGGCCGGCACGACCGGGCCGCCGTCCGGGGCGCAGGCCACGACCGGCCCGCCGCCCGGCGCGGTGAACACGGCGAGTTCCGCGGTGGCCGCCGCACGGGCGACGGCCTCGGGCGGTCCGTAGCCGGTCGCCGCCGACTGGATCGCCGCGTCCACGTCGTCGGTGGGCTCCGGCCAGCCCAGCATGCCCGGGGACGGCCGGTAGTCGGGGTTGTCCTGCCAGCCGACGAGGTCGCCGCGCGCGTCGGAGCGCCACTGGCCGATGACGGCCCAGGAGGGCGGCGCCCCCTCTCCCGTCCACGCCGGGTCGGTCATGGCGAACCAGTGGTCGGGCGCGGTACGGGCCGCCTCCCGGATGTCCTCGGGGGCGGGCGGCATGGCGGGCGGCGTGCCGGACCCCGCCGCCCCGCCCGCGCCGGTACCAGGGGCCGTACGGGCGTCCGTACCCGTACGGACGCCCGTACCCGAGCCCGTACTCACGCCCGTAGCCGTACTCACGCCCGTACCCGAGCCCGTACCCGCTCCGCTCGCGCTCATCGGCCGATCACCCCGGGCGCGGTGTCGGGGTCGGTGCCCCACACTTCCTCGTCCTCCGACAGCCAGACATTGCGCTGCCGGTCGGCGCCCGCGCCCTGGCCGCCGGCGCCCGCGCCGCCGCCCATCGGCGGCATGAACGGGGTGCCGGAGCCGCCGCCCGCGCCCGCGCGGCCCAGCGCGCGGCTCTCGGCGGCGGCCGCCTGGGCCGCCCGGATCTGCTGGGCGCTCTCGGCGCCCGCCTCGCCCATCGCGGCGCGGGCGCGGCGGCTGATGCCGGTCGCGATGCTGCTCTCGCCGACCGGGTTGCCGTTGCTGTCGACCATCCTGCGCAGCCCGCTGCCCATCCCCTTGGGCGCTGTGAGCCCGCCCTCCCCGGTGCTGGAGGAGGTGAGGGGCCGGCGCGGCGGCGTCCACGTCTCCTCACTGGTCGTGGGGGTGCGGGTCTTGAGGCTGCTGCTGCCCTCGGTGATCGGGCGGCCGCGCGGGTCGGTGATGGTGCCGTCGGCGTTGATCTTCGAGTTCGGGGGCACGCTGAGCCTGCCGCCGAGGCCGTTGGTCAGCGGCTTGCCGTCGGCGCCGATGAGGTTGCCCTGCGCGTCGACCTTGGCGCCCTTGGGGAGCACGAGGTTGCCGTGCTCGTCGACGCCGACCGCGTGGCTGCCGCCGAGCCCGCCGGAGCTGGTGTTGACCGAGCTCTGGAGGCGGCGCAATTGCTGCTCGGCCTCGCTGGGGCCGTTCTTGTTGCCGGTGCCGGGGCCGGTCCCGCCGGTGCCGGTGTTGGCGGGGCCGAGCGTGGAGCCCTTGGGCACGGTCAGCGGCTTCTTGTCGGCGCCGAGGATGGGCTTGTTGTTGGCGTCGGTGACCGCGCCGGTCTTCGGGTCGATCTTCGCGTTGGGCGGCACGGTGACGAGGCTGCCGTCGGCGTTGCGCAGCGGCTTGTGGTCCGGCCCGAGGACGGTGTTGCCGAGTCCCCCCGTGCCGGTCCCGGCCCCGTTCCCGCCGATGCTCCCGTTCAGGCCCGTTCCGCTGCCGCCGCTCTTGTTCTTGTTCAGGAGGTCGAGGCCGTTCTGGTTGCCCAGGCTGCCGCCGCCTCCGATGTTGCCGTTCATGAGCAGGGACTTGCCGTCCGGCCCGGCGTTCTTGCCGTCGCCGAGCCCGCCGTCGCCGCCCTCGCCGCCCGTGCCCTTGCCGCCGTTGAGGTCGCCGAGGCCGTTCGGGCCCAGGCCGTTGCCCTCGCCGTCACCGCCCTTGCCGCCGTCGAGCCCCCCTTCGCCGAGGCCCCCTTCGCCGAGGCCGCCGCCCTTGCCGTCGCCCCCGCCCAGGCCACCGCCCAAGCCACCGCCGAGGCCGCCTTGACCATTGCCTCCGCCGCCGGCCCCCTTCGGGGTCAGGTACGTCTGGGCGGCGTTCTTGGGGAGTTGGAGGCTGAAGACCTTGTTGACATTGCCGGGAATCGATTGCGCGGCGGTGTAGTAGTTCGCCGACAAGGTGTCCATGGGGGCTTTGGAGGGGTTGTCGAGCCCCGTCACCAAATGGTTCAACCAGCGTTGTTTCGCCTCGGCTTCGATGTTCTCCCAGAACCCGGCCTCACTGGGTTTCCCGAATTTGGTCTGGAGCGCCCCGCCGATGGCTTGTGCGACGGTCTGGTTGGTCGGGATGCTGGTGGGCAGCCCCGATATCGAATTCATGCCCTCGAAGAAAACATCGTGCAACCAGTTGATGGGCATGGACAACCGGTCGTTCATCCAGTCGTAGAAGACGTTGTGCAAGGAAGCGATCGCCGTGCGCATGTTGGTGTCGGCCTCGTGGAGTTTGGCCGGCATGTTGCCACGCTCGATGTAGTCCTTGGTGTCCTTCAGGGACCGCTGGACCGCTTCGAGGGTCACCTTGAAGAGCCCCGCCGCCTCGCCCTGGAGATCGCTGTCGCTCCCGCCGATCGTCCCGGCCCACTGGCCGAACTGGGCCTCCCAGCCGTCGATCCACTGCTTGATCGAGTCCACCGTGTCGGCGGCCTGCCCCAGGGTCTGCGGGTTGGCGACCTTGTTGCCGCCGCTGAGCACCGACGTCAGGATCTTGTCCGCGCCGCCGGTGTAGTCGATGAGCGCGCCGGCGTCGTTGCCGAACTTCGACCAGTCGTAGTTGAGCCCGACGCCGTACCCGCCGCTGCCACCGCTGCCGCTGTAGGTGTAGTTGTACGACCACCAGACGTCCATGTGCATGTCGGCGCCGTACGCGATGGTCCTGCCGGTCTCGTAGTTGGCGATCCACTTCTCGGACCCCGGGCCGGCCACCTTGTTGCGGTCCAGCGGCGGGGTTCCGGTGTCGGCGAACACGCCGACCCGCTGGTCCCAGTTGATCGGGTCGGCCACGGCGTTCCTCTCGGTTCCTCTCGTCTTTCCTGCAATGACCACCGGCCGGCCGCCGGACCGCCAGGGCGTCCGGCGGTCGGACCCCTAGACCGTGCCGCCCGTGCCGCCGCCCCGGAGGATGGCCGCCAGGTCGTCGGCCAGCTCGCTCGCCGAGATGTTCTCGGCGTCCTTCTCCGCGTCGTCGAGCACCAGGTCGACGTGGTTCAACTGCTCGGAGAACTTCCCCATGAGCTGGACCGCGCTCTCCAGCCGCGCGTGCAGGTCCGAGGCGAAGGTGCCGAACCGCGTCTGGAGGTTCTTGGCCGCCAGGAACTGGTCGGGGCTGCCGAGCGCCAGGTGCGTACCGCCGCCGGTCGGGGCGTAGTCGCCCAGCTTCGCGTACTCGGGGTTCGCGCTCAGCCCCTGCTCGAACTGGGGAATCTTCTGGTTCGCGTAGTCCTTGAGGACGCCGTCGGTGACCTTGTACGTACCGCCGCCGTGCGAGCCGGAATGGTCCTTACCCATGCTCGTACCTCCTGATCCTCATGCCCGGAGGTCAGTGGAGGGAGGCGATGGCCTTGGCGCCCTGGCGGTCGCCCTGCATCTGCCGGTCGTACATCTGCTGGAGGACGACCATCGCCTGCAGGTAGTCCTGGTCCAGCTTGTCCTTGGCCTGCTTCAGCTCGACGTGGAACGCGTCCCACTGGGTGCGGGCCTCACCGTTGAGGGTCTCGCGCAGCGTGCTGAAGTTCTGCTCCAGCCAGTTCACGGCGTCGACCATCTCGGAGTGGGCGCGCTGCATCCGGGTGACGGCGTTCTCCAGGCCCGCCTTCTGGATGTGTACGGACACAAGGGTCTCCTGACTAGTGAGGGATCAAGGAAGCGGAAGGACGAGAAGAGCGGCGGCCGGGTGGCGAACCGGCCGGCGGGTCAGCGCCCGCCGCCCCCGAGCTTGGCCATCAGGTTGGCGGCGTAGCTGTCGGACTCGTCCTCGGCGTCGTTCATGGCGAGGTTGGTGAGGTGGGTGCCCTCGTGGAAGTTCTCCGTGGCCTGCGTGATGCGGGCGTGGATGGCCAGCCAGTCGTCGATGGCGGCGCAGTGGCTCTGGCTGGACCTGGCCTGGTAGACCTGCGCCACCTCCTGCTTGATGCCCTGGACGGTCGTACCGGCGTTGGCCATCTCGTTGAGGTGCTCTTTGAGCGCGTTCAGCGTCTGCTGCATCGCGCTGTCGTCCTTGGACAGCAAGCCTGCCTGGTTGCTGTCGAGGTGGGGCTCACCCATGACTGTGCTCCTTGACGAGGGAGGACCGAGAGAGGTTGGAGAGGTTGAAGACTGCGAGAGATAACCGGAATGGCCGAGTCCGGCCACCCGATTGTCGATCACACTAGTACGAACATCGGAACTACTGGTGTCCAGGGGCTCAAGCTTCCGTAAGAATCTTGTTTTACCTTGCTGACCTGCGGTAATAGCCAGCCTGCGAAGGTCTCAAGCTCAGCGGAGGCTCAACTCCCGGATGCCGCCCGCCCCTTGGGCCCCGACGGGGGCTGTACGAGCCCGCGCGACTGGAGCGCCTTGGCGTCGAGGGTCGGGCCGGTGGCCAGCATCCCCAGGAGCGCGGAGGGCATCCGTACGGCCCTGGCGGGGTTGTAGCCGAGCTGCTGGGGCCCGTCCGCGCCCACCAGCGGGTACTTGGCGCCCGACTCGGTCACCAGGTAGTACGTGCCGCCCGCGCCCGAGGAGGAGAGCGAGACCGCCAGGGCGCCCTTGCCCGGCCGCACGGCCACCCCGTCCGCGGTCCGCGAATCGGCCGTCAGGCCCGGCTCGCGGGACGGCGGGTGGCCGTCGATGGCGGACGCCTGGGGCAGCACCACGGAGACGGACGGGGCCCGGTCACCGCTCTCCGTCACCGCGCACACCGCCTCGCCCAGCTTGACCGGCATGGCCTTTGGCGGGCTGCCGGGTACGCCGCCGCCCGCGCCGCCGACCAGCGGCGGGGCGGCGGGGGCCCGGTGCCGCTCCAGGTCGTCCGGGCCCACCTGCCGTACGTCCACGGCGCCGCCGTCGTAGGCCGTGTGCTGGGTGCGCGGGTCGCCCTTGAGGAGGGCGAACTCCAGGCCGGTGACCGGGGTCAGGCCCTCCTTGCGGAGCAGGAAGCGCCGGCCGTCGGCGGCGCCGAAGAGCTGTCCCACCTTGGTCGGCCGCCCGGCCAGCTCGGGGCCCTTGGCACCGAGGTCCGGCACGTCGGGCGAGGCGATGTCGGGCCCGGCGGGCAGCGCGTTCAAGAAGCCGTCCGGTACGGGGTACGCGGCCGTGTCGCCGTAGCCGAGCGCCTGGGCCGCCGCGTGATCGGTGTTCAGGCGCATCCGCGTGCCGTGCCACAGGAGGTAGGTGTCGTGGCCCGTGGCGGCGCGTACGAGCGTGGCCCGGTCCGAGGTGACGGGGCGGCCCTGGACGGGCAGTCCGACGCCCAGCACGAGCCGGCTGCTCGCCGCGTCGGGGACCGGGTCGCTCCCCTTGCGGGGCGGCAGGACCGCGCAGGCCGACCAGGGGTCGCGGGTGAGCGCGCCCGGGCCGGGGAGCGCGTCGGGGGCGCCGACGATGCCGACGGTGGAGCCGCGCGGCGCCTTCGCGATGGAGGCGGACGACAGGGTCTCCAGCCGCATCCGGTCCCCCGCCAGGAGTTTGGCGGAGGTCTGGTTGAGCACGGGGTGCAGGACGCTGTCGAGGGATATGTAGCGCGCCCCGGTGTCCTCGTCGACGACGAGCGTGCCGGGCTTCTTCCAGCCGTCCGCGCCGCCGGGGACGATCACGCCGTAGACGGTGACGACCAGCGCCACGAGCGCGCCGATCACCAGCCCGATGACGACGCCCTTGGTGGTGCGCCGGTGCGGCGGGTCGGCCGCGTCGGGGTCGTCGCGGAACAGGCCCGTGGACAGGCGGCCCATCACGAACATGTGGGCCTGTACCTGGTCCCGCCTGGACTGCATGGCACCGCCTCTCTTTCAGGCTTTTCTGTCGGGCTCTGAGGCTTTTCTGTCGGGCTTTCGGGCTGTTCTGTCGGGCTTTCAGGCTTTTCCGCCGGGCAGGGGTGCTTCGCCGGGGGCGCGCCGGGACGCGGCGCCGCCCTCCCGGAGCGAGCGGGTCAGCCGCCCACGCCGCGCAGGTAGTGGTAGAGCCCGGCGGCGAGCAGCGCGAGCGGGACGAGGGCGATGGCGAGGAGGGTGTGCAGCAGGTCGACGGCGCGGCCCCAGTAGGGCACCAGCCGGCGGCCCGGGAACGTCCAGCCCGCGATGGCCAGCGCGGCGGCCAGTACGACGGTCCCGGCGAGCAGCAGGGGCCGCTGCGAGGGCGCGAGGCGCAGCGCGAACAGCACGGTCAGCAGGGTGAGTCCGTACGCGCCGGGCAGGACGGCGGACAGCCGCTGCCAGGCGCCGCCCAGGGAGCGGGCGTGGACCAGCAGCAGGACGCTGAGGACGGCGGCGACGGTCAGCGGCGGCCAGGTGTCCTGGCCGACGGAGAGCGCGGTGACGCAGGCGGCGGCCGTGGCGCCCGTGGCGGCGCACAGGGCGGTGAGGTAGCCGTCGGCGATCGCGCCGCGCGCGCCGACCTCCTGGCCGGGGACCGGGTCGATGCCCTCCTGGAGCTGTTCGGCGTTGGTGGGGAGCAGCGGCAGCCGCAGGCCGGAGAGGCGGAAGGCGAGGGAGGGCAGGAAGGCGCCGAGGATGACGACGAGGAGCGCGAGCGGCGCGGCGGTCTCGTCGAGCGGCACGCCGTAGAGCATGACGGCGCCGCCGATCGCGCCGAGTACGGCCGTGACGGCGATGCCGAGGAACAGCGGGGCGCAGGCGCCGACGGCCGCGACGGCGAGCACCGCGCAGCCCGCGCCCGCGGCGCAGCCGGCCAGCAGCCGGGCGCCCGTCTCGGCGGCGTCGCCGGTGTGCTGGGGCACCAGGGCGCCGGCCAGGACGAGGTAGGGCACGGCGGCGGCGCCGAGCGCGCCGCCCGCCCCGGCGTCGCCGACGGCGCGGGACGCGGAACCGGCGCCGGCCAGCAGCAGCACGGCGACGGCGGCGGCGCAGCCGGCGCGCGTGGGGGCCGGTCCGGGCAGGGTCAGCAGGAGGAGTCCGGCGCCGAGCGCGGTCAGCGTCAGGCCGATCATCAGGTACCGCGACCACTGGGGCCGCCAGGAGTCGCGGCGGGCGCGCAGGCCGCTGGAGAGCCCCTCGATGAGGTCGTCGAAGTGGATCTGCGGCAGCGATTCGTTGCGGGCCCGCAGGTGCAGGGTCTCGCCGTCGTGGAGGCCGAGCGCGTTCGGGGTCCGCTCCTCGTCCAGGGGTGCTTCGCCGAGGCGTTGCAGGACCCAGCCGCCGGCCTCGGCGCCGCGCTCGTGCAGATCTGATCCCGCGTGATCGACGATCGTGGGCAGCAGGTCGGCGAGCGCGATGTCCGAGGGGACGGCGAGTTCGACGGTTCTTTCCGGTGCCTGGATAGTCAGACGACACAGAGATGCGGTGGAATTGTCACTCAAGCGTGGCTCAACCCTTCCGGGAGGGGCGGTCGACGCGATCTCGGTGATCACATTATCGTGAGGTCGGTACGGGTGATCCCTTAGGTCGCCACGAGGACATGAACTCCTTTCATGTCCGCGCTCTTTACACCGGAATTGCCGGATTCCCCGGCGAGGGCCGGTCCCGCGCAGTCGCGTTTCCCGCAGGAAGGCGAATCCTTTTGACCGTGGTCCTCTTCAGACGGCCTCCCCGGCGACTCGGCCCGGAGATGCCGGAAGGCGAGCTGAGTCTTCAAGAGCCGCCTTCGCTGCCCGAGACGCAGAGCGCCATGGGCAACATGGTCACCTATATGCCGATGGCGCTGAGTTCACTCGGCATGGTGATCATCTTCCTGAAACCCGGGGAGGGCGGCGGCCCGCTGGTGTACGTGGCGATCGGCCTGATGGCCGTGTCCGCCGTGGGCATGCTCGTCTCGCAGATCATCCGCAGCTCCGGCGACCGCAAACGCAAGCTGCGCGGCGAACGCCGCGACTACCTCCGCTACTTGTCGATCAGCCGGCGGCGCATCCGCAAACTGATCCACCAGCAGCAGCGCGCCCAGGCCTGGCGCCACCCCGAGCCCGCGGCGCTGTGGAGCCTGGTGCGCACCGGGCGGCTGTGGGAGCGCCGCGCCACCCACGAGGACTTCGGCGAGATCCGCATCGCCGTCGGCGAGCAGCAGCTCGGCATGAAGCTGACGCCGCTGAGCACCAAGCCGGTGGAGGACCTGGAGCCGCTGTGCGCGCACGCGCTGCGCCGGTTCATCCGCGCGTACGGCACGGTGCCCGACCAGCCCGTGGCGCTGTACCTGCGGACGTACGCGCGGGTGCTGGTGCACGGCGACGAGGAGGCGGCTCGCGCCATGGTGCGGGCCGTGCTCGGGCAGTTGAGCGTCCTGCACGCCCCGCAGGATCTGCGGATCGTGGTCGTCGCGGAGCCGGAGCGGCGGGCCGCGTGGGAGTGGACGAAGTGGCTGCCGCACGCTCAACACCCGCTGGACACCGACGGCGCGGGCGCGGTGCGGCTGGTCACGGACTCGGTGGCCGGGCTGGAGCAGTTGCTCGGCGAGGAGTTCGCCGGCCGGCCGCCGTTCGACCCGGACGCCGCGCCGAGCCCCGAGGAGCCGTACTACGTCATCGTCCTGGACCACCCCGGCGTGCCCGGCGACGCCCGGCTGGCGGGCGAGGGCTACCGCAACGCGGTCTCCCTGGACGTGGGCCAGGCTCTCGCCTGGCGGCCGGGCCGGCACTCGCTGCGGCTGCGGATCGCCGCCGACCGGCTGGAGATGGTGCGTACCGAACGGTCCGGCAAGGAGGCCACGACGCCGCTCGGCAGGCCCGACGCGCTCGGCCCGGCGCGCTCCCGCGCGCTGGCCCGGCTGCTGTCCCCGTACCGGATGGGCGTCACCGTCGACACCGGCGAGGCGCTGACCAGCGACGTGCAGCTCACCAGCCTCCTGGGCGTGGCCGATCTGCGCGGCATGGACGTGGCGCGGGTGCACGCGAGCCGGAGCGACAGCGCGCGGCTGCGGGTGCCGCTCGGCGTCTCCGGCGACGGAAACCCGGTCGAACTGGACATCAAGGAGTCCGCGCAGGGCGGCATGGGCCCGCACGGCATGCTCATCGGCGCGACCGGCTCCGGCAAGTCGGAACTGCTGCGCACGCTGGTGCTGGCGCTCGCCCTGACGCACTCCTCCGAGAAACTCAACCTGATCCTCGTCGACTTCAAGGGCGGCGCGACCTTCCTCGGGCTCGACGGCCTGCCGCACACCTCCGCGGTCATCACCAACCTCGCGGACGAGTCCGCGCTGGTCGACCGCATGAAGGACGCCCTGCACGGCGAGCTGATGCGCCGCCAGGAACTGCTGCGCAGCGCCGGCAACTACACGTCGGCGCTGGAGTACGAGACGGCCCGCGCGGGCGGCGCGGACCTCGTGCCGCTGCCCACCCTCTTCGTCGTGGTCGACGAGTTCAGCGAGCTGCTGTCCGCGCACCGCGACTTCATGGACCTGTTCGTGATGGTCGGCCGGCTCGGCCGCAGCCTCGGCGTGCACCTGCTGCTCGCCTCGCAGCGGCTGGACGAGGGCCGGATGCACCAACTGGAGTCGCACCTGTCGTACCGGATCGCGCTGCGCACGTTCTCCGCGATGGAGAGCCGCGGCGTGCTCGGCGTGCCCGACGCCTACCAGCTCCCGTCGGTGCCCGGCAGCGCCATCCTCAAGAAGGACACCGGCGCGCTGGTGCGGTTCAAGGCCGCGTACGTCTCCGGGGCCTACCGCGGCGCGCGCCGCGTCGGCCAGTCCGTCGTCGCCGACCAGGTGGTGCCGTACCGCACGGACTGGGTCGCGCCGCGCCTGGTCGCCCTCGCGGACGACCCCGCGGAGGAGGAGACCGACGAGAGCCTGCTGACGGTCGCCGTCTCCCGGCTCCAGGGCTCGGGCCCGCCCGCGCACACCGTGTGGCTGCCGCCGCTGGACGTACCGCCCTGCGTGGACGAGCTGCTGCCGCCGCTGCACGCCGATCCCCGGCGGGGCCTCACCCCCGCCGACGCCAGTACCCACGCCACGCTGACGGTGCCGGTGGGCATCGTGGACCGGCCCTTCGAGCAGACCCGCGAACCGCTGATCGCCGACCTGTCGGGCGCGGGCGGCCACATCGGCGTCGCGGGCGGCCCGCAGAGCGGCAAGTCCACCCTGCTGCGCAGCCTCATCCTCGGGCTCGCGCTCACCCACACCCCGCGCGAGGTGCAGTTCTACTGCCTCGACTTCGGCGGCGGCACGCTCGGCGGCCTCCGCGACCTGCCGCACGTCGGCGGCGTCACGGGCCGCCTCGACCTGGAGCGGGTGCACCGCACCCTGGCCGAGATCAACGCCCTGATCGCCCGCCGCGAGCAGCAGTTCGCGGAGCTGGGCATCGACTCGATGGCCACGCTGCGGGCCCGCCGGGCGGCGGGCGAGCTGCCCGACGAGCCGTACGGGGACGTGTTCCTGGTCATCGACGGCTGGACCACGGTCCGCCAGGACTTCATGGACATCATGGCCACCTTCACCACGATGGCCGCCCGCGGCCTGAACTACGGCGTGCACCTGGTCGTCGCCGCCACCCGGTGGGCGGAGATCGGCACGGCCCTCCGCGACCAGCTCGGCACCCGCTTCGAGCTGCGGCTCGGCGACAGCATGGACTCCATGATCAATATGCGGGCGGCGGCCACCGTGCCGAAGAACCCCGGCCGCGGCCTCACCGAGTCCCAGCACCACTTCCTCGCGGCCCTGCCGCGCCTCGACGGCAAGGGCGACGCCGCGGACCTCGGCGCGGGCGTCGCCGAGGCCGTCGAACGCGTCGCCCGCAACTGGGACGGCCCGTGCGCGCCCCAGGTCCGTACGCTCCCCGCCATCCTGGAGGCCGGCGCCCTCCCCGAGAGCGAGCGCGTCGGCGACGACCTGCGCGTACCCCTCGGCCTCGAAGGCGACCACCTCGACGTCCTGTGGCACGACTTCGGCCAGCACCCGCACCTGCTCGTCGTCGGCGACGCCGAGACCGGCAAGACCAACCTGCTGCGCTCGATATGCCGCGCCGTCGCCGACCGCTACACCCCCGACGAGGCGCAGGTCATGCTCATCGACTACCGGCGCGACCTGCTGGAGAGCGTCCCCGAGTCGCACCGGCTCGGCTACGCCGTCTCCGTCGACATCCTCAAGCAGGTCGTGGACGGCGTCTCCCGCGCCATGCGCGAACGCCTCCCCGGCCAGGACATCTCCCCCGCGCAGCTCAAGCGCCGCGACTGGTGGACCGGACCCGAACTGTTCCTCGTCATCGACGACTACGACATGGTCGCCGGCAGCTCGATGTCCAACCACTTCGGCCCGATGCTGGACTACCTCGCCCAGGGCGTGGAACTCGGCCTCCACCTCATCGTCGCCCGCAGCGCCAACGGCGCTTCCCGCGCCATGAGCGACGCCCTCCTGCGCCGCCTCCTGGAGGTCAACACCCCCGGCCTCCTCCTGTCCTGCCCGCCCTCCGAGGGCTACCTCTTCGGCAACATCAAACCCCAACAACTCCCCGTGGGCCGCGCCCTCCACATCACCCGCCGGGGGACGGTGCAGGTCCAGACCCCGCTGGGGGAGGAGGGGCCGGCGGAGCTTCCCTGACGGCCGCCCGTAGGCTCCGCTTCAGGGCGGAGCCTACGGGCTTACGGGCACGAGCACTCCGCCCGTACGAGCCGGGTGCGGGCGGTGACGCAACGGCCGCCGTGCCGGGGCAACCCCACTGCCGTTCACTCCCGTCCTCCCTTCCGGAGCGCGTCGGCCAGTCGTACGGCCACGTCGGCGCGCACCCGCCCGAGGTCCACGAGCCGCAGTCGCGGAGACGCGACATCAACCGCGAGCGAGGGGAGAACAACCCCCGCCTCGGCCAGTGCCACCCTGAGAGACTCCATCGCCGCGAAGGGGTCGATGTCCTGCTGTTCGTTGGTCGCCATGAACGGGACGCTAGAACGGGCGGGTTGACCAGCGGTATGCTGTTTTCTCGGATTTGCTCGGCCGCTCACGAATATTGCTGGTGTTTTCTTCTTGGCCCACCCTGACCCCGTGGCGCCGAGGCAGGGCCCCGGCCATGCTGTTGGATCACACCCCTTGGAACGGAGAGCGCTCATGGCCCGTCAACTCCGCTTCACCGGCACCGACAGCAAGGTCGATGGCTGCCCCGCCCTGCACACCGACAAGCGCACCGGCGAGGTCATCGTGCAGGGCACGCCCGTGACCGATCCCGAAGACCTCGCGCTGCTCCAGCACTTCGGGCCCGGCGAGGCGGCGGTGGCCGTGCCCCGCGAACTGCTCGTGAACTGGGGACCGAAGGAGATGGAGCGCGTGCCGGAAGTCGTGGACCGCGCCACCTTCCGCCGCCTGTTCGGAACCTTCAAGCACACCGCGTGGAGGCTGGAGACTCGACACGGTTACGCCTCGGACCGCCAGGACCCCGACTTTCAGGCGTTCCTGGCCACCGGGTCCTCGCCGTGCGATCCCGATGAACCCTGGTTCGTCAACATCAAGGCCCAGACCAAGGCGGGTAAGACGGTCGGCCGGGTGCGCGTCGCGGACAGCCCGCCCACCACCGAGCAACTGTTCCTGCTCGACTACGCCCGGCACAACGCAGCGGTGGGCGAGGACATCCGCTACCTGTGGCGCGAGGATGCCGACCGCGCCGCGCTGCCCGCCGAAGACTTCTGGATCTTCGACTCGCGGCTCGTCGCGGTTCTGCACTTCGACGACGCCGACGACATCACGGACATCGAACTGATCACCGAACCGGCCGAAATCGTCCGGTACTGCATGGTCCGTGACGCGGCGATGCACCACGCGGTCTCGCGGGACGAGTTCGCCGCGCAGGTGGCTGCGGCCGGATAGCGCGTCCGACCGGTGAGCACCGACTACCAGCAAGCCAGGGCGGCCCTGGGCACGCGGCTGCGTGAGCTGCGTTTCTCATGCCCTGGTGGTCGACTCACCGGTCAGCAGCTCGCTCAGCGCCTCGGGTGGCAGGGCTCCAAGGTCAGCAAGCTGGAGAACGGTAGGCAGACAGCTACCCCCGAGGACCTGAGAGCGTGGGCTGACGCGACCGAGCAGCCCGAGGTGTACGCCGAGCTGGCTGCCCGGCTGGCGGGGTTCGAGTCCCACATCAGGTCCTGGCACAGGGCGCTGGCGAACGGCTTCAAGCCGATGCACGAGGGGCTGAGCGCGGAGATCGACCGCACTTCGGAGATGTGGCTCTGGGAAGAGTCGGTGGTCCCCGGGCTGTTGCAGACCCCCGAGTACGCCCACCACGTCATCCGGCGGTACGCCGAGTTGCTGGGCGGGCCCAGTGACATTGACGCCGCCGTGCGCTCCAGGGTGCAGCGGCAGGAGTGGCTGTACCGGCCCGGCCGCAAGCTGCACGTCCTGCTGTGGGAAGCCGCATTGCGCTCGCTGATCTGCCCGCCCTCCGTGCTGGCCGCCCAGCTCGACCGCCTTACCGGAATGATCGGCATGGACACGGTCGAGCTGGGCGTCGTCCCCTTCGCGTCCTCCGTCAAGATCGTTCCCGCCAACGGCTTCTGGGTCCTTGATGACCGGGTGGTGGTCGCTGAGGACTGGCACGCCGAGATGTGGCTGGACGACGCCGACAACATCGCCTTGTACTCGAAGGTCTGGCACACCTTGCGCGAGTCGGCCGTCTGTGGGGCCGATGCCCATAGCGTCATCAACGCGGCCAAGCGCGCCCTGACGCCGCGTTAGCCGGATCACAACGCTCCCAGCGGAGTGTGTTTCGGCGAGGTCAGCCCGTGGGGCGGTTGGTGGGGAGGCCGGGGCGCCAGGCGCGGCGGCGGGCTCGGGGGAGGACCGCCGCCGCGAAGGCGACGAGCAGGATCGTGCCGCCCGCGGCGGCGGCGATCGTGAGGGCCTGGTGGCGCGGGGCGGAAGAGGCCGCGGGCGGCATGGCGGCGGCCGTCTCGCCCGTACGCGTGCCCGCGCCGTGTTCCTCGGTGAGGGTGGCGGAGACGGCGTGGACGGGGTCGACCGTGCCCCAGCCGAAGACCGGGTCGGGGGCGGCGGCGCCCGTGCCGTTCGCCGTGGCGTCCAGCCGCCGGGCGATTTCCGGGCCGGTCAGCCGCGGGTGGTACGACGCGACCAGGGCCGCCGCCCCCGCGACGAACGCGCTGGCGACCCCGTCGCCGCCGCCGGTGAACTGGCCCGCGCCGCCCGGCCCGGGGCCCGCCACGGACACGCCGGGAGCGCTGAGTTCGGGCGTGCTCGCGCCCGCGCCCTGGCCGTTGCGCTGCGGCGGGGCGCCACCCGGCCCCACGGAGGAGACCGCCATGACGCCCGGCAGTTCCGCCGGGTAGGAGGGCCCCTTCCCGCTGCCCGACGGATCGGCGGCGGCCACCACCAGCGCCCCCTTGGCCTGCGCGGCGCTGACAGCCGCCTTCAGGTCGGCGGAGGCCGATTCGGTGCCCAGCGGAACATCGATGACGCGCGCCCCGGCGTCCGTCGCCGCCCGAACCCCCTTGGCCAGGAGGTCCGGCGTCGTCCCGCCCTGCTTGTCGGTGGCCCGTATTGCCAGTACCCGTGCCTCCGGCGCGACCCCGGCCATCCGGACACCCTTGAGCTGCCGTCCGGCCACGATCCCCGCCAGGAACGTGCCGTGCCCGACGCAGTCGCCCTCGGCCGAGCCGGAACCCGCCACGTCCGGGCCCGCCTCCACGCGCCCGGCCAGCGCCGGCACGTGCTCGGTGTCGGCCCCGGTGTCCACGACGGCGACCGTTACACCCGCGCCGCGAGTGAGCTGCCAGGCTCGTTCCAGATCCAGGAAGCCCTGCGCCCACGGGAGTTGGGACGAACTCTTCTTGGACGCGGGCGTGCACTTCTGCCCCTCGGGAACGGTCGAGGGGATCTGCGGCAGCGAACTGCTGTCCTCCCGCGGCCCGGCGGCCGCCGGCGCGGCGAGCGCCGGTATCAGAAGCGCGGCGGCCAAGGCGGCCCCGGCGAGTCCACGGGACACGGGGCGGCGGGAAGATCGCATAGGCCGATCGTAACGGCGGCCCGCCACCACCGGGCTGCCGCCCGGGCTCTCCCGACCGGCACCGCGACGGCATCGCCTGCCGCCCCGGCCGCTACGGCCGCCACCGGGCCCGGCCTCGCCGCCGAGCACCGCCAGGCGGCCGGTTCGGCAGCCGTCGCCTACAGCCGCGCGACAGCGCCCATCGACCGCCAGGTCACACGGCCGGCGGCACCGAGAGCCGCCCGGTCAGGGCAACGGCCGAACGCAACCGCCCCCGACCCCGCCGACGCCGGATGCCGGCTGTTGGATGCCGGATGCCCTACGAGCCTCAAAGCCCACCCGGCCAGGGCAATGGCCGAGCGCGACCGCGCCTCGTCCCCGCCGACGCCGGACACCAGACACCTACGAGCCTCAAGAACCCACCCGGCCAAGGCGAAGCCCCCGGCCCGCCCCCTCGGAAGCCCACCCAGCCAAGGCGAAGCCCACCGGCCCGCCCATTCGGAAGCCCGCCCGGCCGGGCCCAGGGCCAGGGCCAGACCCGGGGCCGGGGCCAGGACCGCGACCAGGGCGGGGCCAGGGCCGGGGCCAGGACCGCGACCAGGGCGGGGGCCGGGACCAGGGCCAGGGCCAAGGCCAGACCCGGGGCCAGACCCGGGGCCGGGCCCAGGGCCAGGGCCAGGGCCGAGGCCCGCCCGCCAAGCGCCCAGCGCCCGGCACCCAGCGCCAAGCGCCCAGCGCCCGGCGCCCAGCGCCCAGCGCCCGGCGCCCAGCGCCCGGCGCCCAGCGCCCGGCGCCCAGCGCTCAGCGCATGGCCCGGCCGCCCGCCAAGTCCTCCGGTAGCAGCAGCCGCAAGTCGTCGATGCCGGCGTCGGCGGCGCGGCTCAGGCGGCCCGCCTGGCGGGTCACCATGGCTTCCAGGACGCGCCGGGCCGTACGGGCGTTGCCGAAGTGGGGGCCGCGTTCCAGGGTGGTGAAGTGGTGGTGGAGGGCCTCGACGGTTTCGGGCGCGCATTCGTAGCCGTCGGCGACGGCCTGGGCGCGGACGATGGAGACGAGTTCGTCGTCGCTGTAGTCCTCGAAGACGACCCGCCGGGAGAAGCGGCTGCCCAGGCCCGGGTTGGAGGCCAGGAACCCCTCCATCTCGCGGGTGTAGCCCGCGGCGACGACCACGACCTCGTCGCGGTGGTCCTCCATCAGCTTGACGAGCGTGTCCACGGCCTCCTGCCCGAAGTCGGAGCCGGTGGCGCCCTCGGGGGTCAGGGTGTACGCCTCGTCGATGAACAGCACGCCGCCGCGGGCCTTTTCGAAGACGTCCCTGGTGAGCTGCGCGGTGTGCCCCACGTACCGGCCCACGAGGTCGGCGCGGGCGACCTCCACGAGCTGGCCGCGGGCGACGACGCCGAGGGCGGCGAGGAGTTCGCCGTACAGCCGGGCGACGGTGGTCTTGCCGGTGCCGGGCGAACCGGCGAACACCAGGTGGTTGCCGATGGGCGGCGCGGGCAGCCCCGCCTCCTGCCGCCGCCGGGCGAGGGCCAGCAGGTTGACGAGGTCCTCGACCTCCGTCTTGACGGCCGCGAGCCCCACCATCGCGTGCAGCCGTTCCAGGAGTTCCGCGACCCGGCCCTCGTCGCGCTTGCCCGCGCCCGCCCCGGTCGCGGCGGGCAGCGGCACGCCGACGTCCTGCGGGGTGAGCCGGGTCAGCTCCGCCTCGGGGACCTCGGCGACCGCGGCGAGCCGGAACGCCTGCCGGTCGATCATCTCCTCGAAGACCTTGCGCGCGGCCCGGCCGTTGCCGAAGTTCTCGTCCCGCGTCATGCCCTCGAAGTGGCGCTCCAGCGCGAGGACGGCGGGTTCCGTCAGCTCGTAGCGGTGCGCTTCGCACATGGTCCGCACGATGGTGACGAGTTCGCGGACCGAGTAGTTCTCGAACTCGACGGTCCGGCTGAAGCGCGAGGAGAGGCCGGGGTTGGAGTTCAGGAAGGCGCGCATCTGCGGTACGTAACCGGCGGCCACGACCACGATGTCCTCGCGGTGGTCCTCCATCAGCTTCACCAGCGTGTCCACGGCCTCCTGCCCGAAGTCCGGGCCGCTGCCGCTCTCCTGGCTCAGCGTGTACGCCTCGTCGATGAACAGCACGCCGCCGAGCGCCTTCTCGAACGTCTCGGTGGTGCGGATCGCCGTACCGCCCACCACCTGCGCCACGAGGTCGGCGCGGGAGACCTCGACGAGGTGCCCGGTGCGCAGGGCGCCCAGCGAGGCGAGGATCGCGCCGTACAGGCGGGCGACGGTGGTCTTGCCGGTGCCGGGCGGGCCCGCGAAGACCAGGTGCCGGGCGGTGGACGGCACCGGCAGCCCGGCGGCGCGGCGGCGCCGGGCCAGCCGGTTGAGGTTGACGAGCGTCATCACCTGCTGCTTGACGGCCTCCAGGCCGACGAGGGACTGGAGCTCGGCCAGCGGGCCCTCGGGATCGGCGCGCTCCGGGGGTGCGGCACCGTCGACGGCCGACGCCGCGCCCATATCGCCCATATCGCCTGTACGTCCCGTGCCGCCCGTACCGGCAGCCCCTCCCGTACCTCCAGTACCGGCGCTCGTCTCCGGCTGGGGCTCCGGCGCCCCGTCCCAGGAGTCACCGGCCCCGTTGTCGCGGCTGGTCAAACCCTCCACGGACAGCCGCGCGGCGTTGGCGGGGGCCCGCAGCCCCGCGCCCCGGTTCTCCAGCGCGGTGCAGTCGGTGACGCCCACGGCGTCGAGGCTGTCGACGCGCAGCCCGTCGCCCTGATTGGCCGCCAGTTCGCAGCCGCCCAGCGTCGCGCGGGCGCCGCCGGCCACCAGCACGCCGTGCTTGCCGCTCTCCCGTACCCGGGTCCGGGCCATGGCCAGCTCGCCGCCCTCCTCGACGGCCACGCCCTCCTTGCCCGCCGCGGTGATCTCGCAGTCCCGCAGCGTGCAGCGGCCCTCGGCGCCGACGGAGACGCCGGACCCGGCCGTCGCCCGGAAGGCGAGCTGTCCGGCGTACGGGTCGCCGCCGCCCGCCGCCCGCAGCCCGGCCCGCTTCGTACCGGAGATCTCGCCGCCCTCCAGCCGGCCGCGCCCCTCCTCCGCGACGTCGACGCCGTACCCGCCGACGTCGGCTATCTCCACCCGGCGCAGCAACGGGTTGGCGCCGCCGCGCACCAGGACGCCGCTGCCCTTGGTGTCGCGCACCACGAGCCGGTCGAACTCGGCGGCGCACTCCTCGACCAGTTCGACGCCGTCGGCCTCGCCGCCGCGTACGGTCAGCCGGGTGAAGGCGGGCCCCGCGCAGTCGCCGGCCCACACCCCGGCGGAGCGGGCGTCGGAGACCAGGCACTCCTCGAAGACGCCGCGCGAACGGCCGGTGACGTGGATGCCGTTGCCGCCGGTACGGGCGGTGGCGCAGCGCACCAGCTTCGGATCGGTGCCGGAGTCCAGGACGATGCCGTGCCCGGAGACGTCCGTCACCGTGCAGTCCGCCAGCTCGGTACGGGCGGCGGAGGCCACGTACACGCCGACGACCGCGTCGCGGACGGTAGTGCGCAGAACGCGGGTGGCGCTCTCCTGCTCCAGCGCGATGCCGGGCTTGTCGGTGGTGGAAATGGTGCATTCGTCCACGGTGCCGCGGGCCCGCCCGTTGGCGAGGACGCCGTTGCCTCGGGCGTCGCGGATCACGCAGCGGCGCAGCGTCGGGTCGCCGTTCTCGCCGATCACCACGCCCGAGCTGCCGAGGTGTTCGAGCACGCAGTCCTCGATGTTGCTGCGGGCGGACGAGGTCTCGACGAGCCCGGCGCCCGCCGGGTTGACGACCCGGCAGTCGCGCATCGCCAGCGACCCGGTGTCGCGGGTCAGCAGCGCGGTCCAGCAGGCCCCGCTGACCTCGCAGTTCTCCAGGGCGACTTGGCCGCGGGGCACATCGACGGCGGGCAGGTCGTCGTCCTGGCCGCGCAGCACGATGCCGGAGAGTTTGGCGGCCTCGGCGGTCACCTGAAGCACGGTGCCGCGCCGCGGCGCCACCTCCACGGTCCCCCGGCCGCCCTCGGCGGTGATCGTGACCATGCGGCTGACCACGAGGTTCTCCGCGTACCGCCCGGGACGTACGGTGATCACGGCGCCGTCGCCCGCCCGTTGGAGGGCCTCGGCGATCGTCGGGTAGTCGTCGCTCTGATCCCGGCCGACCGTCACATGACGCCTCACGCGGACGTTCCCTCCTCATGGACCCCGTGGGGCCTTGTGCTCACCTGCGATCACTTCGGTACCACTCATCATGCCTGCTGCCCGCGGCGGCTGTCGTCGCGGGCAGCGGCGGGGGAAGGCGGGGGTCGGGGTGGGGGTCGGGGTGCGAATCAGGTGGCCCCGGGGGGTGAGGGTCGGGGTGCGACTCAGATGGCCCCGGAGGGTGCGACTCGGGTGGCCCCGGGTGCGCGGTGGGGCGGGTGGCGAGGGTGGCCCTCGGTGGGGGCCGAGGGGGCACGTACGCTCCTTGTCATGAGCGCAGGCGGTGGTGAACGGTGAGCCGGGTGATCGACGGCCGGTTCGAACTGGCGGACCGGCTCGGCAGCGGCGGCATGGGCATGGTGTGGCGCGCCCGCGACCTCGCCCTCCACCGCGACGTGGCGCTGAAGGAAGTACGGCCGCCCGACCCCGCCCTCGCCGAGAACGACCCCGCCGCCGCCCGCGTCCTGCGCGACCGGGTGCTGCGCGAGGCCCGCGCCCTCGCCCGGCTCGACCACCCCAATGTGGTCACCATCCACCACATCGTGGACGAGGGCGAGGGCGCCTACCCGTGGATCGTCATGGAGTTGGTGCCCGGCGCCGGCCTCCAGGAGCGGCTGGCCCGGGGGCCGCTGCCGCCCGCCGAGGCCGCCCGGATCGGCCGCGGGGTGCTGGCCGCGCTGCGCGCCGCCCACGCCGCGGGCATCCAGCACCGCGACGTCAAGCCCGCCAACGTCCTGCTGCGCCCCGACGGCCGGCCGGTGCTCACCGACTTCGGCATCGCCGCCATCCGCGACGCCACCAGCCTGACGGCCACCGGCGCGCTCATCGGCTCCCCCGACTACATGGCCCCGGAGCGGCTGCGCGGCCACGAGGGCGACCCCGCCTCCGACCTGTGGTCGCTGGGGATGCTGCTGTACGTCGCCGTGGAGGGCCGGCACCCCTTGCGCAAGGCGAGCACCCTCGCCACGCTCGCGGCCATCCTCGACGAACCGGTCCCGGCCCCCGAGCACGCGGGCCCCCTGACGCCCGTACTGACGGCGCTGCTCACACGGGACACGGCCGCCCGGCCGGACGCCGAGTCGCTGGACCGGATGCTGGCGGAGGCGGAGGCGGAGACAGGGAGGGAGAAGTCGGGGAACGAGAAGGGGAAGGGGAAAGCGGAGACGAGCGCCACGCCCGCGCCCCCGGCCCGTACGACCGCCAAGAACCCGACGGGCGGCCCCGCGTCCCCGGTCCGTACGAGCGCCAAGCACTCGGAAGGTTCGGCGGCCCCGGCCCGTACCGCTGTCGTGCCGCCCGCCCGCACCAGGGTCATGCCGTCGCCGACAGGCAGCACCGGCGGCCCCGGAGGCCCCGGCGGCGGCCGCCCGCGGGGCTCGTCCTCGGCGCCCGCCGCCCCGCTCGGCGAGCGGGAGGCGCGCCGCCGGGTGCGGCGGGCCCGGGTGGTGCCGCTGGTGACCTCGCTCGTCGGAACGGCCGTTACCGCCGCGCTGGTCTGGGCGCTGCTGCCCGCGCCGGAGGGGCAGGCGGCCGACGACGGGCCCGACGCGAAGGGGGCGACGGGGGCGGCAGGATCGGCGAACGGGCGAGACGGCACCGATCTGCTCACGCCGGACGGCGTCCGTACCGTCATCCGCGAACTGAAGCCGGTGATGGGCGGCGCCCGCGTCACCGACTTCACGGTGCACGAGAAGCGGGCGAGCGCCGAGGCGCCGACCAAGGGCGACAAGAACCTCTACGACCACTTCGCGTACGAGAAGGGCAAGGCCGCCCGCGAGCGCGCGGGCGGCACCTTGATGCCCGGTACGGCGACGGTGGACCTGGACAGATTCCGCTGGGACGCCCTTCCGGGGCTGCTGCGCCAGGCGGACAACGAACTCGGCGTGGCGAAGCCGACCAGCCACTTCGTGGACGTGGACCCCGCCGAACCGTTCCTGAACAAGCAGCCGGTGCTGAAGGTCTATGTGACGGACGCGTACGGCTCGGCGTATCTGGTGGCCGATCTGGACGGCAAGGTGATCCAGAAGAACCCGCGCCGCCACGGCTGACGACGCCGGAGGAAGTCCCAAGGCGATCACACGACTGACGACGCCAGGGCCGCCCCTGAGGCGGCCTCAACTCGCCTCAGCCCGCCTCAGCCCGCCTCAGCCCAGCAGCCACCAGCACAGCAGCCCCGACTCGACCAGGGCCATCGCCAGGATCTGGAACCCGGCCGGCCAGGCCCGCAGCGGGCCGCCGGCGGCGCGGACCGCCTCCGGGTCCAGCCGCTGGGCGCGCGCCAGCCACTCCCCCGGCGGGTTGTTCGGCACGACGACCCGCCACGGCTGCCGGGGGTCGTACTCCACGACGGCGCTCGTGCGGTGGAGCAGGTTCTGGAGGTCCAGCGGGTGGTGGACCTCGACGCGGTACGGGGGCCGGCCCTCCGGCACCACCGTCAGATCGAAGGCGAACACGGACTTCGGGTCGCCGGGGTCGAAGACGGTGGTGCCGGTCTCCTTGTGCACCGCCCGCACGGAGTTGACCAGCGCGGGCGCGTAGGCCCGCGGCCCCCGGGCGCGCAGTTCGGCGGCCCGGCCGCCCTGCCGGCTCTCGGCGACGCCGCCGAGGAAGGCGAGGGCCAGCGCGCTGGTGGTGAGGCCGATCAGCAGCAGCCAGAACGGGCCCTCGGCCGCGCCCCGCACGAGCGCGGTGAGGGCCGCCGCCACCGGCACGGCGGCCGGCAGCGCGAGCGGCGAGAAGAGCTGACGCGCGAGGCGGACAATGCGGGCTACGCGACCCGAACGACCCATACGGCCCGTACGGCCCGTACGGCCCGTACGGGCCCCAGTGGCCGCACCATCCGCACCATCCGCACCCTCCGAACGGCTCTCGCCCTTCTCACGACTCATCTCACGGGTCTCACGGGTCTCACGGGTCTCACGGGTCTCACGGGTCATGAGAAACGCAGCAGCTTTCTGCGGGACACGGCGACCCGAGTGCACGCGGGGTCGTCGGGGCGGGCCTCGTCGTACACGGCTCGGACGGTACGTTCCAGGGCGACGCGCTCCACGATCGTCGGCACCTCGTGCCGGTCGCCGCGCGCGTCGTGGAAGACCACGGTGACCTCGCCGTGCTTGCCGCCGACGGTCCGCCAGCCGTGGAGTTCGGCGTCGGCGGTCGCGTACCGGCGGGAGAGGCGGCGCAGCAGGGCGGTGCGGCGGAGGCTCACGGCGGCGCCCCACCAGGCGGCGAGGCAGCCGGCCCCGGCGACGGCCCACAGGAAGGTGAGCCAGCCGGAGACCGGGAAGCGCCCGATGGGCATGACGATGAAGTAGTCGGTGACGGTGGAGTACGCGACCCGGCCGGCGTCCACGGCGTCGTACCAGCCGGCGATGGCGGCGAGCGCGGCGAGCGCCACGGCCGCGCCCGCGGCGGCGCGCTGGAGGAAGCGGGCGGTGAGGAAGCCGAAGAGCAGCGTGGTGCCGATCCCGACGAAGGGGGCCATGGACGCGAACTGGTCGCTGGAGCAGCCGCCGGCCGGGTCGCAGGTCCACTCGACCGTGGAGGCGTCGTAACTGGCGATCCACCACACCAGCCACACCTGCCAGCCCATCAGGGCACAGGCCGCCGCGCGCAGCGCCTGCCCATAGGCTCTCCCGCCCACTGTCCGCCCTCGTCTTCCGCGACTCCCACGCGCTCCGGTAGACGGGCGCTTTACCCGGACCATATACGTGCATTGCCCAACCTGTCCGTGACTCGGGCCACCCGCTCACGGAATGCGACCTCGCCGCCCCCGGCCGTGTAGCTTGCCAGGACACCGGGCCGTCCGGCGGGTCACGTGGCGCGAGCGGCCCGAACCACGCTCGACCGAAACCGACTGAACAGGAGATCCGATATGGCGGCGACCGAGGGAGTCGAGGCCGTGTTCCTGACGACCCACAACTGGGGCAAGGCGGCGAAGTTCTTCCAGGCGCTGGGTTACGAGCTGGAGTTCGCGACGGACCACAACTCCGGGCAGCTCCGCAACGGCGACGGCCCGTACCTGTTCATCGCCGAGGTCCCCGAGAGCGAGGAGCCTCAGACGCGGCTCGTGCTGAAGGTGCCGGACGCGGAGGCGTTCCGGCCCGAGCCGGGCGTCGAGGTGGTCACGCCGTTCGAGAACACGCATTTCGGGACCCAGGAGATGACGGTCCGCGACCCCGACGGGCGCGTGTGGAGCCTCCAGGCCCCCGCGAAGGACTGACGGCGTCGGACGGCCGGGGCCGGGCAGGGTTGCCTGGCCGCCCGGCCGGCCGGGCGCTCGGGGCGGGCCTCCGTCAGCGGCCGGCCGGGGGCGGTCTCCGGTCGCCGGCCGAACACCGGGCGCGGGTCGGACTTCGGTCAGCAAACAGCAAAGAATAGCGAGACCGAAGCACCCACAGCCCTTGTCCCCCATGCGACCTCAGCCCCTTGCGTCTCCTGAGCCCCTGTCGACTCGAACTCCCCGGACGTAATGTGCTGTTGCATCGAGGTGTCCTCTCGATCGGGTCGGTCTCCCGTGCGCCGCACGGATGCCGCACGGCCTCCGTGCGGCCTTCGTGCGACCTCCGTGCGGCGCACGCCGGAGGCCGAAGGACTGAGGAGATCGCATGAAGACTGTTCTCATCTCCGGCGCGAGCGTCGCCGGCCCCGCCCTCGCCTACTGGCTCCGCCGCCGCGGCTTCGCCCCGACCATCGTCGAACGCAACCCCGCCCCCCGCCCCGGCGGCCAGGCCATCGACATCCGCGGCTCCGCACTCGACGTCATCGACCGGATGGGCCTCGGCGACCAGGTGCGCGCGGCCCGTACCAGCATGCGCGGCATGACCACTCTCGACCGCGACGGCAACGAGCTCGACCGCACCACCGAGCGGACGTTCACCGGCGGCCGATTGGACAGCACCGACGTCGAGTTGATGCGCGAGGACCTTTCGCGGTTTCTCGTCGAGGCGACCCGGGACGACGTCGAGTACGTGTACGGCGACTCCATCGCCACCCTCGACGAGGACGCGCACGGCGTACGGGCCACCTTCGAGCAGGGCGCGCCCCGCACGTTCGACTATGTGGTCGGCGCCGACGGGCTGCACTCCACCGTACGGGCCCTGGCCTTCGGCCCCGAGAAGCCGCTGCTCCACCAACTCGGCCACCAGATAGCCATCTTCAGCACGGAGAACTTCCTCGGCCTGGAGAACTGGCAGATCCGCGTCACCGACGGCGTGCTGCCCTTCGCCCTCATCGCCTACCCCGTGCCCGACAACTCGGAGCTGAGGGTCACCCTGGGCTTCAAGGGCGAACTGGCCGACTACGACTACCGCGACACCGAGGCCCACAAGGCGCTGGCCGCCGAACGCCTCGCCGGCCTGCGCTGGGAGAGCCGGCGGCTCCTGACGTACCTGGCCGCGTCCACCGACTTCTACTTCGACACGATGGCGCAGGTCCGCATGGACCGCTGGTCCAAGGGCCGCGTGACCTTAGTGGGCGACGCCGGCTACTGCCCCTCTCCGATCACGGGCCAGGGCACGAGCCTGGCCCTGGTCGGCGCGTACGTACTGGCCGACTCCCTGGCCACCTCCGACGGCGACCACCGCGCCGCCTACGCCCGCGCCGAGGACCGCATGCGCCCCTACATCCACCTCAACCAGGCCCTGGCGGGCCGCAGCCCCCTGGAACCGGAAACAGAGGCAGCGCGCGACCGCGCGAAGAGCGCGATCACCCTGGACGGCTGAGACGGCAGGCCGCCGCGTATGACGGTACGGGCGTACGGGCTGGTGGGGGCGTACGGGCCGGACTAGGAACCCTCGCCGCCCCCGTCCGTTCCCCCGCTCCCCCTTCCGCTTCCGCTTCCGTTGCCTTCAGCACCGCCTTTGGCGCTGAGCCGCACGGCCGTATCGGGCTTGCCCCGTCCCGCCCGGTGCTCGGCGCACGTACACGGCGGAAACGCGATGGACCCTGTCGAAACACCGGCCCGCCGGACCGGCTCAACCGGCACCGCTCCGGACGCACTGGACACCGACCAAGTCGGTTTGAGCACCAGGAGCACACCGTCGGCCCCCAATTCCTCCATCAACCGCGAAAGCGCTTCCCGCGCCGCACTCCTCATGTATTCAACCGCCTCAGTCCGTTCCGCACCCGCTCGGTCAACTCCCGCGTAGGCTCCGCGTATTCACGCGCCACCCAATCCGGCACCAAGCGCCAGAACCCACCGGCCGCGATCACCCGCTCCAGTTCCGCCAGGGATTCGCCTTTTGCGCCCGGGTTTTCTGGGCCCCTCTGGGGCCCATGGTGACAGTCCGGAGCAATGTGCGAGGGCATTGCAGCTCCTCTCTGTAGTGAACCCACTACCAAGCGGAATCAGAGTGCCCTACAGTCGAGGCCCGCTCAACGTGTCAGTCGAGCACGGAAGGTCTCGTGAGCCCTTGAACATCAAAGAGTTGAACCCCGACAGCGGCCCCCAAGCGGCGTTCGGAGCCCGACTACGCAAGGAGCGCGAAGCGCGCGGCTGGAAACAAGAAGGTCTCGCCGAGCACACGGGGTACTCCAGTACACACATCTCGGCCGTAGAAACTGGCCGCAAAACTGCAACTCTTCGTTTTGCTCGCCAAGTTGACAACGCCCTCAACTTCACGGACAGCCCCGACAGCTTCGAACGAGAGTGGCGAGAGTTGCGGCACGGATGCCTGCTCGAAGGCTTCCCGGAGTACGTCAGCTACGAGAGCCGGGCGGTCGAGATCCGACTGTACGAGGTGGGAGTGGTCCCCGGCCTGCTCCAGACGCCGGAGTACGCGTCGCGCATCGAAGAAGCCGGCGTCAAGCGCAAGGCGATCACATCCGAGCAGGCACAGGAGAGGGTAGCGCTCATTGCGGAGCGGCAAGCCGCACTCACTCGGGCAAACTCGCCGTTGGTCTTCGTAGTGTTGGACGAAAGCTGTATCCGCCGCCTCGTCGGTGGACCGGCAGTAATGGACGCCCAGTTGGCGCGCCTAGTCGAGTTTGCTGAGCTGCCGAACACCATGCTCCAGGTCGCGCCGTTCGATATGGGGGAGCGCCGCCCCTTCAACCTGCCCATAACTGTACTGACGATGGCGGATCGGTCGCTCACGTCGTACGCCGAATCCGCACAGCAAGGCCATTTCGAGCGCGAAAGTGCCTGCGTGGTCCCGTTGCTGACGGCCTACCATCAACTGCAGGCAGAAGCCCCTTCCCAGGCGGCGTCTGTGGCCATGATCAACCAGGTACGAAAGGGCACCCTGTGACGACCGAGTCCCCCCGCTGGTTCAAGTCTTCGTACAGCGGCAACGGCGGCCAGTGCATCGAGATCGCCGCCAACCTCGCCGCTCCTCACGGCACCGTCCCCGTCCGCGACAGCAAGAACACCGACGGCCCCACCCTCTCCTTCACCCCCACCGCCTGGAACACCTTCGTAGCGGCAGTGAAGGACGGCCTCACCGTCGCCTAAGCCCGTGACCGCAGAGCGCATGGCCCCCGAGCCACCACAGCGGCGGGTCAGGGGCCATGCGCCACCAGGCACGAAAGGACGCCCCCGTGACAACCGAAACACTCCGCTGGTTCAAGTCCACGCACAGCGGAGCGAACGGCGGCGAATGCGTCGAATGGGCCCCTACCGCCGTACAGACTCACGGAATCGTCCCGATCCGCGACAGCAAGCGCACGCATGGCCCCACCCTCTCCTTCACCCCCACCGCCTGGACCACCTTCGTAGCGGCGGTGAAGGACGGCCTCACGGCCGCCTAGGCACCGCGGTCGCAGAGCGCGCAGCCCCCGGTCCGCCGCGGCGGCGGGTCAGGGGCCCGGGGCCGGCGAAGAGTCTGGACCACCTCACCGCCGGCACGGTCGAGGAGGCCGTGGCCGCGCTGGCCGAGGCCGGCGCTCTGGTCCGTGAGGACACCCCGCGGGCGGCGCGGGACGAGGAGATCGAGCGCCGCTGGGGAGCGTGGGCGCCGGAAGCCGCGTTCCTGCACTACGCGTCCCAGGACATCTACGACGACAGCGACGCGGAAACCGACCCGGACGCTTCGGTGCGGGGCGAGGCCCTGGAGCCGGTGCTGTTCACGGAGTACCCGCACGCCGCCAGAGTGCTGCTGCCGCGGGCGGGCGGCAGGCCGGAACTGGACACTCCCTATGGACACGTGTTGTACGAGCGGCGCACCCACCGGGACTTCACGGACGAGCCCGTCTCCGTCGAGACGCTGGCGACGCTTCTGGCCACGTGCTTCGGGCCGGTCGACTTCATCGACTCCGGCCGCTCCGCGCTCTACCGCCGCACCAGCCCGCAGGGCGGGGCGCGACAGGAACTCGACGCCTACCTGGGCGTCCTGAACGTGAGCGGCCTGGCGGCCGGCTGGTACCACTACAACGGGTTGCAGCACTCCCTCGAACTCCTCGCCGAGGGGCTGACCCGTGAGGAAGCCGGCGCACTGTGCGCCGGCCAGGAGTGGGCCGGGGAGGCCGCCTTCCTCGTCGTTCTGGCTGCGCGGCTGGAGCGCATGAGCTGCAAATACGCCACCCCGCGGGCCTATCGGGTGTCTCTGCTCAACGCCGGCCACCTGGGGCAGACGTTCGCGCTGACCGCCACCGCGCTCGGGCTCGGCCCCTTCCAGACCGGCGCCTTCTGCGATACACCGCTCGCCGAACGCTGCGCGCTGGACAACATCGGCCAGACCCCCCTCTACGTCCTCGCCGCGGGCCACCCCCGCCCGCACCCCCGGCGGGCCGCACCGCCCCGGGCCACCGTCGCCGCCTTCGCCTCCACACGGATCGGGCCCGGGCCGGGAACGGCGGGGTGACGCCAGGGCCGCCCAAGCGATCTCTCGCCGCGTGGAGGGGGCCCGGCCTGTTGCTCACGGCGCGCCCAGACTTCGGCGCCAACCCCGAACAGCGAGCTAAGGCGCGTACGTGGTCCGGTGCGGGGCTTCGGCCTCGGCCTCGGGGTGTACGGCGATGGCGATCTTGCCGCGGGGGCGCCGGCGGCCCTCGCCGATGGTGCCGCCCTCCAGGAGGGTGTGCGCCTGGGCGATGTCGGACAGGGGGAGCACGGCGCCGATGACGGGGCGGAGTCTGCCCTGGTCGACCAGGCGGCCGAGGGCGCTGAGCCGCGCGCGGCCGGGGGTGACGAAGAGGAAGTGGTAGGTGGCGTTCACGCCCCAGGCGGCGAGCAGGTTCTGGGGCTCGGGGATGTCGACGATGGACACCACGCGACCCCGGTCGGCGAGGACTTCCGGGCTGCGGGTGAGGGTGTCCCCGCCGACCGTGTCCAGCACGACGTCCACCCCGCCCAACTCCCGCACCTGCGGCACGTAGTCACCGGCCGAGAAGTCGATCGCGATATCCGCGCCCAGGCCGGTGACGAACTCGTGGTCCCTGGCCCGCGCCGTCGTCACCACCTCGGCGCCCAGCGCGCTCGCCACCTGGACGGCGGCCGAGCCGACGCCGCCGGCGCCGCCGTGCACCAGGACCCGTTCCCCGGCCCGCACCCCGGCCCGTTCGACCAGCGCCTCCCACACCGTCACGCCCACGAGCGCGAGACCGGCGGCCTCCACGTGCGACAGGCGCGCGGGCTTGCGGGCGACCAGGGCCTGGTCGACCACGTGGTACTCGGCGTAGGTGCCCTGCCCGGCGAAGACCGGCGCCAGGTACCAGACCTCGTCGCCCGGCTGGAAGTCGTCCGCCCCGGGGCCCGCCTCGACCACGACGCCGGAGACGTCGTTGCCGATCACCGTGGGCAGCGCGACCTGGTCGCGGTAGTCGCCGCGCCGGGTCTGGAGGTCGAGGGGGTTCACGGACGTGGCCAGTACGCGCACCAGTACCTGGCACGGGCCGGGGGTGGGCCGAGGCAGTTCCCGGGTGGCGAACGCGGTGTCCGCGCCGCCGAAGCGGACGAGTTCCACCGCACGCATCGAAGTCGACATGCGGGGACCTTAGATCGTAATATCGCGAATCGTCAATGTGAGCGTGCGTTACGATCACCATGTGTTCTCGGAGGCGGAGTTGCTGGCTGTGTTCCGGGCCCTGTCCAATCCGGCCCGCCGCCAGATGCTGGTGTGGCTCAAGGAGCCGATGAGCTTCCCCGGCCAGGAGCCCGAGGACGTCGAGATCGGCGTCTGCGTCACCGACATCCAGCGGCGCGCGGGGCTGGGACAGTCGACGACCTCGCAGTACCTCGCGATGCTGCGGCAAGCGGGGCTGGTGATCGCGACCCGGCGGGGCAAGTGGACCTACTACCGCCGCGACGAGGCCAACATCGCCCGCCTCCTGGAGACGCTGCGCGACGTGTTCTAGATCGTCCACTTCCAGGCCATCCACGCTGACGCCACCTCGCCCGAGGTCAGCCCTCGGCCGTACGAGCCAAGGCACCCCGGCGGCCACGCGCCGGATCAGCCACCGGCCGTACGGGCCGGAGCGCCCCTGCCGCCCCGCGATAGATCAACCGCCGGCCGTACGAGCCAGGGTGTCCCCCACCGTCGTGCAAGCCAGCCGGGCCACGGACCGCAGCTCCGCGTCCGAGGAGCCGGCGCGGCTCAGTACGGCCAGTGAGAGGTTGACGGAGACGACGAAGGCGGCGAGTTCGTCGAGCGTGGCGGGGTCGGCCGAGGAGTCCGCCAATGCCGCGCGGACCCGTTGGCGCTGCGCGTCGAGCAGGCCGCGTACGTGGTTGCCGCTCTCGTCCTGGAGGGTCGGCGACTGCGCGGCGGACTGGGCGATGAGGCAGCCCACGGGGACGGACGGGTCGGCGATGCGGTCCAGGATGACGTCGAAGAACGCCTCGACCGCGCGTACCGGCTCCCCCGGGTGCGCGGCGAGCGCCTGCTCGTACCGCGCGCCGTAGATGGAGGCGTAGCGGTCGAGGCTCTGGCGGAACAGGGCGTCTTTGTTGCCGAAGGCGCCGTAGAGGGAGCCGCGGCCGAGGCCCGTCGCGGAGCCGAGGGCGTCGAGCGAGGCGTCGGCGTAGCCGCGCTGCCAGAAGACTCGCATGGCCTGATCCAGGGCCGCACTGGTGTCGAACTGCTTTCGGCCGGCCATGGTGCGCACCTTCCCTCTCCGTCGCCTGTCCGCTGTCTGCCCCCCGCCCGTCGCAAGCCTACCCGCATCTTGGATCGATCGGTCGACCGGCCACCCGTCGACTCACGGACGCATCTTTGACTGATCGTTCCAAGATGGCTAACGTGACGCTCAGTGGTTACAGCGCCCGAAAGGCCGAACGATGATCGATAACGTCGCCTCAGTTGCCTCTGACGCGTCCGTCGCGTCAGACGCGTCAGACATCCGCCCCAAGACCGCACCGCCCACGGACAGGGGCCGGACGCGGGCCGGGTTCTGGCTCGTAGCAGCGGTCTACACCCTGGTCATGCTGGGCGGAACGCTGCCGATCCCGCTGTACGCCTTCTGGGCGCCGCGCATGGGCTTCGGGCCCTTCACCACGACGCTGGTCTTCGCCGTCTACGCCCTGGGAACCGTGCTCGCCCTGCTGGTCTTCGCGTCGCTCTCCGACCGCGTGGGCCGCCGCCCGCTGCTGGCCGCCGCGCTCCTGGCCGCTGCCGCGAGCACGGCGCTGTTCCTCGTCGCCGACGACGTCCCGACCTTGCTGGCCGCGCGGTTCCTGTGCGGCCTGGGCACCGGCGTCTTCACCGCCACGGCGACCGCCGCGCTGGGCGAACTCGCCGGGACCGGACACGCGCGGCGGGCGTCGACCATCTCCACCGTGGCCAACATGGGCGGCCTGGGGCTGGGCACCATAGCCGCCGGCCTGTTCGCCCAGTACGGGGCGGACCCCACCCACCTGGTGTTCTGGGTCTACCTCGGCACTCTGGTCCCCGCCCTCCTGGCCGTCATCGTCACCCCGGAGACCGTCCCGGTCCGGCGGCGCCCCACGCTGTCCGTACGCCGTCCGTCCGTACCCGAGCAGCGGGCGGCGCGGTCCGAGTTCCTGCGAGCCGCCACTGGCGTCCTTGCCGCCTTCGCGGTCAGCGGGCTGTTCTCGTCACTGGTGCCGTCCTTCCTGCGGGAACAACTGCATGTCCACAACGCGGCGGCCATCGGCGCCCAGGTCGGGCTGCTGTTCATCGTCGCCCTGATCGCGCAGCTCACCGCCCCGGAGCGGTGGATCTCCGGGCGCCGGGCGGCTCCGGCGTTCCTCATCGCGGGCGTCGCGGTGTTCGAGGCCGGCCTGTGGGCCCGGTCCCTGCCCACCTTCGCCGCCGGAACGCTGCTCGCGGGCATCGGCATCGGCCTGGTCTTCCGGCGCGGCATCGAAGTCACCCAGCGGCTGGCCGACCCGCGGCGCCGGGCGGACCTGCTCGCCACGTACTTCCTGTCCGCCTACACCGGCACGATCGTGCCGACGCTGGCCCTCGGCATCCTCGACCAGACCATCAACCAGGACATCGCGACGCTGATCCTCGCCGCCACGGTCGTGGCGATCACCCTCGCCGGCGCGCTGAACCGCCCCGCGGCCGCGACGGCCGGGGCGAAGACCACCTGAGCGACGAGCGCGCCCCTACGCGAACGACCGCCTGAGCGACAAGGGCGCCACTGCGCGAACGACGGCCTGAGCGACACCGGCCACTGCGCCCCTACGCGAACGACCGCCTGGCGACACCGGCCACTGCGGCCCCGCGCGAATGACCGCCTGAACAGCAACGGCCAACACGGCCAAAGCGCCCCCGCGCGGACGACCGCCGTCTCGCCGAGCAGCTTCTTCACCACACCAACAAGGATGATCATGACTCTGTCGTCGACCACCAGCCTGCCCGCCCCCGAAGGCCCCGGCTCCGTCTCCGGAGCGCCGCAGCTCCCGGCGGGGTTCGCCGAGACCTTCACCAGCCGCTACGTCGACACCGGCGAACTGCGCCTGCACGCCGTCACCGGCGGCGCGGGCCCCGCGCTGCTGCTCCTGGCCGGCTGGCCCCAGACCTGGTACGCCTGGCGCCTCCTGATGCCCGCGCTGGCCAGGGACTTCCAGGTCGTCGCGGTCGATCCGCGCGGTGTCGGGCTGTCCGACAAGCCGCGGGACGGGTACGACACGGGCACGCTCGCCCGCGACATGGTCGCGCTGATGGACGCACTCGGGCACGAGCGGTTCGCCATGGTCGGGCACGACGTCGGGATGTGGACCGGTTACGCCCTGGCCGCGGACCACCCCGGCCGCCTCGACCGGCTGGCCGTCGCCGAGGCCGCGATCCCGGGGCTCTCCCCCACGCCGCCCCTCTTCGGCAGCGACGCGGCCAACGACCGCCTCTGGCACTTCGCCTTCAACCGCCTCGCGGGCGTCAACGAGGAGCTGGTCAGCGGACGGGAGCAGCTCTACTTCGGCCGTCAGTTCGCCACCAAGGCCGCGCGTCCGCTGCCCGACTACGCCGTCCAGCACTACGTCGACACCCTCGCCGACGACGCGGAAGCCCTGCGCGCCAGCTTCGAGTTCTACCGCGCGCTCGACCTGACCATCGCGCAGAACGAGGAGCGCAAGAGCCGCCGGCTGTCCCTGCCGGTCCTGGCGATCGGGGGCGCGGGGAACCAGGGCGCGGGGGTCGGCGCGACGATGCGGCTCGCCGCCGACGACGTGGAGAGCCTCGTCCTCCCCGAGTGCGGCCACTACCCCGCCGAGGAGGCCCCGGAGGCCATGCTGTCGGCGCTGGCCGCGTTCCTGGCCCCGTACCGTGACGGGCGGACCTCACCGGATGGCCGTACGACGGGCGGCACGGCGGGCCGTACGGACGCCTGACGGCCGGACCTCGCCGGGTGACCGGCCGGCGGGCGGCACGGCGGGCCGTACGGACGCCTGACGGCCGGCTCGCCGCCCAGCCGGCGGCTCAGCCGCCCTCCGCCGAATGGTGCCCGGGTTCGAGTACGAGGACGGGGATCACGCGGGAGGTCTTCTCCTGGTACTCGGCGTAGGGCGGGTACGCGGCGACCGCGCGCTGCCACCACTGGGCCTTCTCGTCCCCGGTGACCTCACGGGCCGTCATGGGGCGGATTTCCGGGCCGTCCTGGAGGTCCACCCGCGGGTCGGCCTTGAGGTTGAAGTACCAGACGGGGTGGTGCGGGAAGCCGCCCTTCGAGGCCACCGCCGCGTACCGCCCCTCGTGCTCCACGCGCATCAGCGGGATCTTGCGGAGCCTGCCGCTCTTCGCGCCACGCATCGTGACGATGACGACCGGCAGGCCCGTGTCCCAGAGCGTGGTGCCCTGCGTGCCGCCCGAACTCTCGTACAGCTCGACCTGTTCGCGGATCCACTGCGCCGGGCTCGGCTCGTACTCGCCCTCAAGAGGCATCGCATGCACCCCGTTGTCGTGGACGGATCGTGTCGGGACAGTCCAGCACAAGCGTCGTACGTTGGGGAGACCGCCACTGGGGCTGCCGCCGAGGCCGCCGCCGAGCGCGCGGGGGCGGCGGTCAGTTGCCGGACTGGGCGGCGAGGAAGGTGCGGTACCAGGCGATGGTGTCGTCCAGCGTCCGCTCCATCGGAATCGGCTGGAGGCCGAACGCGGCCTGGATCGCCGACGAGTCCATGACCTGCGCCTCGGTGTGCTGGTAGAACAGCTCGGCGTACGAGTTCATGAACACCTCGTCGAACGGGCCGAACGGCTTGGGCTCGGTGTGGATACCGATGTTCAGGGGCCGGCCGACCTTCTCCTCGATCTGCTGGAAGATCTCGCGGGTGGTCTGCGCCGGGGCGGTGGGCAGGTGCCAGACGCGGCCGTCGCCCTCCGGGTGCTCGCCCAGGGTGGCGAGGCCGGCGGCCACGTTGCGGATGTCGGTGTAGCTGTGCGGCAGGTCGATGTCGCCGAGGCCGGCGACCTCGCCGCCGGTGAGCGCGCCGGGGAAGACGGCGCCGCCGAGGGTGGAGTTGAGCACGCCGGGGCCGACGAAGTCGGCGGAGCGGCCCAGCACCACGCGGGCGCGGCCGTCCTTGTGCGCGGCCAGGTACTTCTCGTCGAGGGCGGCGCGCATCCGCCCCTTGGCGTTGGTGGCGTTCCACGGGGTGTCCTCGGTCATCACCGCGCCGTGGGTCTCGCCGTACGGGTAGAGCGTGTCGAGCACGACGAGGCGCGCCCCTTCGGCCTCGACGGCGCCGAGGATCGCGTCCTGGATGCCGGGCATGACGTCGACCTGGAGGTGGTACGCGACGTTGACGCAGTGGTAGACCACGGCGGCGCCCTTGATGGCCTCCCGGGCGCCGTCCACGGTGCCGACATCGCCCTGGACGCGCGTGACGCCCTCCGGCGCCGCGCCGCCGCCGGTGCGGTCGACGAGCCGAACCTCGTGCCCCCGGCGGGCCAGCTCCCCGGCGACGGTCGAGCCGGCCGGGCCGGCGCCGAGGACGACGTGCAGGTCACGTGCGGTGGTGCTCATGATCTTGACCCCTTTCGAGGCGGGCGTGCGTGGCGCAGAGGCCCGAGCGTTACTACTAATTACTTCAGTTATACCCCATAACAACGGCGTGGTCGAGTCGCCACGCACTGGGCACCATCGCGTCAGCGACACAGCGTCGATCGCCAGAGATGGGAGATGTCGCCAAAGATGGGAGATGGGGAGATGGGGGATGGGGCGATGGGGGATGAGGAGACGAGCAACCGGTTGGTGTTGCCCGCGCCGGGCGGCCCGTACCCGGTGGGCACGCGGGCGTTCCCGCTCCTCGACCCGGGCCGCACCGACCCTTGGCAGGCTGACCGCCGTCGGGAGCTGATGGTGCAGGTGTGGTACCCGGCCGCGGCGCGTACGGAGGACGCCCCCGCCGCCCGCTATCTCACGCCGTCCGTGGCCGCGCACGTGCTGCGGATGTGGGCCGAGGAGGGGGAGGAATTCGGGCCCGAGGTGGAGGAGGCACTGGCCGGGGTGCGCATCCACGCGGTGGACGGTGCGCCTGTGGCGAGCGGGCCGCCCGGGGGAAGCGGCCTGCTCGTCGCGAGCGGCCCGCCCATGGCGAGTGGCCCGCCCGCGGCAAGCGGTCCGCCCTGGCCGCTGGTGCTGTTCTCGCCCGGCCTGGGCGAGTACCGGGCCGGGCTGACGGCCCTGGCCGAGGACTTGGCCTCCCGCGGGTACGTCGTGGCGAGCGTGGACCACCCCGGCGACGCGGCGGCCGTCGAGTTCCCCGACGGGCGTCTCGTACCGCATCGCGAACCGGAGGGCGGCGCCGCCGGCGAGCTGGAAACCCGCTACCTCCCCACCCGCGTCGCCGACCTCCGGTTCGTCCTGGACCGGCTCCTCGCGCCCGGTTCGCCGTGGCACGGGCTGCTGGACCCGGCCCGTATCGGCGTCGCCGGGCACTCGCTGGGCGGCGCGGCGGCCGCGGAACTGGCCCGCGTCGACGCCCAGCTCGATGCCCGGGGTGACGCCCGGGGTGACGCCCGGATCGGCGCCCGGATCGGCTCCCGGATCGGCTCCCGGATCGGCGCTCGGCTCGGCGCCGTCGCGGTACTCGACGGCAGCCTGTACGGGCAGGTGCTCACCACCGGGCTCGACCTGCCCGTTCTCCTGTGCGGCCTCACCCCGCCCGACCCGGCGGACCCGGACATCCTGGCCGGCTGGGACCGGTTGTGGCCGCTGCTGCGGGGCCCGCGCCGGCACACGACGGTGCCGGGGGCCGGGCACATGTCGGCCACCGACTTCGACGCCTTGGCCGAGCCGCTGGGCCTGCGGGACCCGAACGACCCCGCCGACCCCGCCGACGCGGACCCCGACGACGTGTTCACCTTCGGCACGCTGCCGCCCGGCCACGGCATCGCCTCGGTACGCGCTGTACTCGCCGCGTTCTTCAGCGAGCACCTGCTGGACGACCGCCCCTCTCAGCCACAGCCACAGCCACAGCCGCACCCACGGCCGAAGGGGGCGGGCCAGGTCACTTCAGGCTCCACGCCCGGGACGGAACCCCGTTGATCGTGACTTCTCCCTGTGCGAGGTCGACCCCGCTCGTCCGCAGGAACCCGAAGGGGAACGGCCCGTACGACCTTCGCGGCGCGGTCCGAACCGTGGCGGGGGTGCCGCCGCTGGCCTATCTGCACGACTGGCGGATGCGGCTCGCGGCGCACGCGCCGGCCCACCGGGGTGTCCCGGTGGGCCAGGTGGGGCTGAACGTCGGCTACGCGTCGGAGAGTTCCTTCAGCACAGCCTTCAAACGCGCCTTCGGCACCACGCCGTTGAGGTACCGGCGGCGGGGCGGGGCGGGCGGGACGCGAATCCGCGGGAGGCGAGGGCGTAGAGCGATGGGGCGTAGGACGCGAGGGAGCGGGGCGCGCCCTCAGGTGGGCAGGCCGGCGGTGGTCAGCCAGATGTGTTCGCAGGTCGAGGACGCCTCCCGCAACTTTTCGCGGGACTCCTGCGAGGCGTGGTAGAAGGTCCGCTCGATCATCCAGCACAGGGCGCGGGCGAGCGCCGAGGCTTGGTCCGGCCGGCCGCCGGGCTGGACGCCGGCGCGTTCCAGTACGGCAGTGATGGCCGCGATGAACAAGTCGGCCGTACGGTCCCAGAGTTCGCCGATCTCCGGAACGGTCAGCGACAGGTCGATCGCCGTGCGCATGACCAGGCCGTGGTCGTTCCACAGCTCGACCGTGCGCCGCATGGCCGCCGCGACGGCCTGGCGCGGCTCGTCGGCCTGCGCGGTGGCCCGGGACCGTTCCCACAGGTGCTCGACGGTCCGGGCCACGAGCGCCGTGACCACCTCCTGCTTGGAGCCGAAGTAGAAGTACAGGGCGCCGCGCGTGATGCCGGCGCCCTGGGCGACGTCGCCGACAGTCATCGCTTCGTAACCCTTGCTCGCCAGCAGGGCCTCGCAGGTGTCGAGGATGGCCCGTTCGCGGACATCGCCCTTGCGCTCGGCGGCGCGACGGCTGCGCGGGGTCTGGGGGGAGGCGGGCTGGCGAGGGGCGGGCCGGCGGGAGGCGGGCTGGCGGGGGTCGGGGGCGTCCATCAGAGCTGGGCGCCTTCGGCGAAGTCGGTCGTACGGGAGAGGGCTGCCCACGCGCGGATGTCCTCGTCCACCGCCGTACGCGCGGCCGTGACCAGGCGCAACGCGTCCGAGCCCAGGACTAGATGGGCGGGCGGCTCGTCGAGCGAGGCGATGCGTACGACGGCCTCTCCGGCCTTGGCCGGGTTGCCGAGCTGGTTGCCGCTGGCCTTCTGGCGCGCGGCCCGGATGGGCGCGAACAGCTCGTCGTAGTCGTCGACGGACCGCTCGGCGCGGGTCATGGAGCGGCCGGCCCAGTCGGTGCGGAACGAGCCGGGCTCGATCGCCGTCACATGGATGCCGAACTGCGCGACCTCCTTGCCCAGCGCCTCCAGGATGCCTTCGAGCGCGAACTTGCTGCCGCAGTACGCGGACATGCCGGGTACGGCCATGAGCCCGCCCATCGAGGTGACGGCCATCAGATGCCCGCAGCGGCGCCGGCGCATGGGGGGCAGCGCCGCCCGCAGGGTGGCCACCGCCCCGAAGACGTTCACCTCGAACTGCCGCCGCACCTCGGCGAGCGGCGTCTCCTCGAAGGTGCCCTCCAGTCCGTAGCCGGCGTTGGCGATCACGACATCGAGAGCGCCGACGTTCCGCTCCACCTCCGCGATCACGCCCGCCACGGCGTCGTCGTCCGTCACGTCCAGGATGCGGCCGTACGCGCGGGCGCCGCCGGAGCCCCCGGAGCCCAGTTCCTCGAAGGCCCGCAGGTCGCCCTCCGAGCGGACGGTGCCGACGACGGTGTGCCCGGCGGCCAGCGCGGCCTGGGCGAAGGCCCGGCCGAGGCCGGTGCTGACGCCGGTGATGAGCCAGTTCTGCTGGTGCACTGCTCCTCCAGATCTTCCGGGTCTCCCCAGCCCTCCGGGGTTTCCGGACAAGGACGTAGGAGGGGCGCATGGCCCCTCCCCTCCTTCGGAGTCTACACAGTGTCGATTTTTATCGTCGATGTGTTGGTTTTCAACAGTCCGAGTGGCCGTGGAAGGTCGCGACCGCTTCGAGGGCGGCACGGTCGGCGGTGACCCCGTTCACCGGGGCGGTCTCGTCGGCATAACCGAAGGAGACCCCGACGAGCAGCTTTCCCTCGGCGGCCGGCAGGTCGAGTTCGGAGCGGACCGCGTCGGCGTAGAAGCTGAGCAACCCCTGCGGGCAGCTCGCCACGCCGTACGCGGCCATCGCCAGGAGCAGCGTCTGGAGGTAGGCGCCGGCATCGGCGGCCAGCCGGGCCCCGCCGTCGCCGGTGACGAAGAGGAACGCGGCGTGCGGCGCGCCGTAGAAGCGCAGGCTCTCGGCGTCGTACGCCGCCCGCGCCTCGTGATCGTCGGGGCCGATGCCGAGCGCCCCGTACAACTGGGCGCCGAACGCCGCCCGGCGCTCCTGGTGCACCGGCGCGTACATGTCCTCGGAGTACGGAAAGTCGACAGTGACGCGGCGCGCGGCGTGGGCCGCCTGCAAGGCGCCCGCCAGGCGCTCGCGCGCCGCCCCGCTCACCACCTCCACCCGCCACGGCTGCGCGTTGGAGTTGGACGGCGCGGCGCCGGCCAGCGAGAAGATCGCCCGCATCGTCTCTTCGGGCACCGGCTCCGGCCGGAACGCGCGGGTGGCGCGGCGGCCGCGTATGAGCTTTTCGGCGTGGGCACTCAGGGGGGCGGGGGACGAGGGGGAGGACGACGTCAGCAGGTTCATGGGAGCTCCTGGTCAGGGGGCGGGAGACGAATTTTGGTAAACGTTCCCGTTTACTTCGATGACCGACCCTAACAGCAGGACTCGACCGAAGTAAACGCGGACGTATAGTTGCGGGCATGGGCGAGACGACAGGGGCGGCGACGGCGATGGTTGACGGCCAGGGGAAGGGCCAAGGGAAGGGCCGGGAGAAGGGTCGGGGAGCGCGGGAGCGGATTCTGAGCGGTGCGGCCCGGCTGTTCGCGACGCAGGGGATCAACGCGACGGGCATGGAACAGGTCGCGGAGGCGGCGCCGGTGTCCAAGCGCACGCTGTACGCGCACTTCCGCACCAAGAACGACCTGGTGATCGCCCACCTACAGGGCCTGGCATCGTCGGGCGCCACCTTGGAGACCGTGCTGACCCGCGAGGACATCCCCCCGCTGGAACGCCTCCTCGGCCTCTTCGACCAGCCCGCCCCAGAGGCGACCCCCGTACGCGGCTGCCCATTCATCGACGCCGCCGCGGAGTTCCCGGACCCGGAGAGCGCCGCCCACTCCTACGCCCGCGAACAGAAACTGCGGATGACACACCTGGTCACCACCCTGCTCACCGAACTGAACTACCCCGACCCTGGCCCCCTGGCCGAACAGCTAGTAACCCTCGCCGACGGCGCCGCCAGCCGTGCCATGGTCCTGAACGACCCCCGCTACGGCCGCCACGCCCGCGCGGCAGCCCAAGTCCTCTTGGCGCATGCTTTGCCGGAGGGCTCGGCGTAGGGGGGTTGGTTGGGCTGAGGCCGGGGGGTGGGGCTGAGGCCGGGGGGTGGAGCTGAGGTCGAGGGTTGGGCTGAGGCCGGGGGTCGGCACTGTGGGTGGTCGGGTGCGGGTCTCGTCTCGGGCCCTTCGGACCCAAAGCGGAGCATGGGGGCGGGCGGGGGGCGGTGGGCCGGGGCCGGATCGCCCCCTACTGCCCGGTGGACGGCTGAGACCAAGGAAGCTCCGCTGCGCGGCGCTCCACAGCGCGGGTCGGCCGGGGACGGTTTCCGCACATGGGGGCGGGGCCCGAGCCTGGGGAAACTCAACTCCAGTGGCCAACGCGCCCGGTATGCCCGCTATATCAAGTTGAACAGGCAACAGGGTGGGCTTACCGCTCGATTCCGCGTCCGGTATGGCGCTTTTGTCGGGCGGCTCCGCCACCCTATGCGCTGCCGCCAACGGCGGAGCGCAGCGGAGCTGTCCTGGCGCCCAGCCCCAACCGACCGAAGAGGGCGAACCAATCTCAGCCCACCACCCCCGCCCGCCCCCATGCACCGCTTTGGGCCCGAAGGGTCCGAGACGAACCCCGCACCCGCCCACCCACAATCCCGCCCCCACGAACCCACCCACGAACCCACGCGCGCATGCACCACGCGCCCAGCCCCAGGCGGTACCCCAGCCGCGCGGGAAGCTGGGGGCAGCCCCGCCCTCCGGCCCGCCAACCGACAACCTGGCATCTCCCCAGAGCTCGCCGCCTGCCCGTTCGTACCGATTCCGGGAGGAAGCCGCTGTGAAGACCATCGTGCAGGACGTTTACGGTTCCGTGGACGTGCTGGAGTTGCGGGAGGTCGACCGGCCCGCGCCCGCCGCCGGCGAAGTGGTGGCTGCGCAGGCCCCGGAACCCCGTCCGGGGCACGGACGGCGCCGGGTGGATCGAAGCGGTCGGCGCGAAGGTGACCGGCTTCACGCCCCCTCCCCCTGCTGCGCCGCGTCCTCACCCCTGACGGCACTCTGGTCCGTATCGGCGGTGAAGGCGGCAGCCGCTGGCCGGCGGGCCTCGGCGCGCAATTCCGGATGGCGCTGCTGACCCGGCTCACGCGGCAGGAGACCTCCGCGGCCTGTTCTCCTTCGTCCGCCGGCAGGACCTCCTGACCCTCAAGTCCCTGGCGGAGAGGGGCTACCTCACTCCGGCCGTCGACAGTACGTACCCACTGGCCGAGGCCCCGGCTGCCATCCGCCGCCTGAAGGAGGGCCACCCGCACGGCAAGGTCGTCGTCCTCACCGTGACGCCGGACGCGTAGGCCGCAGGCCACGAGCCAGTCGGGGCCCTATTACCGCGGGCTCCGCCCGCCTAGCGGAAGGCCGACCGGACATGGGCGTCACGCTCATCCTCGCCTGCGGGATCATTGGAGCCGTCTGCGGCCTCGTCGCCGTGATCGTTGTCAGCGGGCGAAGGCGGTACCGGCGTTAGTGCCCCGCCAGACGTCATTCACCCCGTAATTCACGGGGTGGCCGGAGCGTCCGGCGACGTGACGGCGAGGTTCGCGCGGATGAGGCTGTCGAGCCGGTGCCAGGCGGGGGACGAGACGTTGACGGCGCCTTGGATGAGGGCGGGTATCTCGGATGCGCCGTTCAGGCCGGGCGGTTCGTCGGGGCCGTAGCGTGCTCGGGTCGCCTCGGCGATGCGGCGGGCGATGGCGTCGATGCGGAGGTCGTCGGCGTCGAGGTCGTACGCGTGGTCGTAGTCGAGGAAAAGCTGCCGCAGCGCGGGGTCGGTCAGGGCCTCGTACTGGTCCTGGAACAGCGTGATCGCCCGGTCGGGGTGGGTGGCGAACACGAGGATCCACAAGTCGCGTTGCAGCTCCACCCAGCGCGGTGTGAACCCCCAGCGCGTCAGATGCTCCAGAAAGGCGCCGACCTCGGCGGGCAGCGCCGCCGACTGACCGCCGAGGTCGGCGAGTTGGCGCAGGCGCCCTTGGGCCGCTCGCAGAGCGCTGATGCGGGCGGTGAGTTCGTCGTCGATCTCGCGCAGTGCCTGCTGGAACTGCTCGTCGGTCGCTGACCTCAGGTCCCGGATACGGGCCAGGGGAACGCCGGCTTCGGCGAGGGTCCGTATCTTGACCAGGTCGATGGCGTCGCGCGCGCCGTAGCGCCGGTAGCCCGAGGCGTCGCGGTCGGGTTCGGGGAGCAGCCCTTTGTCGTGGTAGACGCGGATGGCCTTGACCGACACCCCGACGTACCTGGCCAACTGCCCGATGGTGATCACACGCCCATCGTCCCACTTGACCTTTCCCCAGGGGCAGGGTCGCACCATGGCGCCATGCCGAACACGAACGCGGACGCGAACACGAAAAACGCGAACACGACCATCGATCGGGACACCTTGCGCGAGCTGGCCGACGCGGGCAACGAGTCCGCCATGAACCGGTTGGCCGACCTCGCCGACACGGCGGGCGATGTCGAGGAGCTGAGCGAGTTGCTGGACGAGGGCTCGTCGCACGCCGGGTTCCTGCTCACGCGACGCGCGGTGGCGGCGGGCGACGCGCGTGAGCTGCAGCGGATCTGCGACGCCGGGTACGACGGGGCCGGCGAGGAGCTGGCCCGGCTGCTGACGGCACCGGTCGATGGGCGGCGGGACTGAGCTGGCGTACTGCTTCTTCTTGGCCGCCGCGTCACCGGCCTCGAACTTCCCGGCTCCACCATGCGCCCGCGCGGGCGCTGACGTGGGTCGAAGTACGCAGGGACGGTGAGTACGTGAGCTCTGCCCGGCGTGCGCGAAGCAGGCTTGGGTGGACGTCATGCCCACCACAGCCCGCTTGCCGTCCCCGGAAGACTCGGCGACCACTGCCCCGCCCGTCCGAGGTAGTTGGCGCGGCCCCCTCATAGCGGTCTTGATCGCCCTCGTCCTCATGGGGCTCCTCGTGATGCTGGCTCGGGCCTGCGAATCCATGAAAGGGGGGCCGGTGCGTTCGAAAACCGCGTACGAGGAACACGTCGCCGCCACCAAGGGCGCGGGAATGCGCACCGTCAGCCAGTTGCGGCCCGCACCGCGCCTGGCCGGTGCCTTGCCCGGAGCCTCACTGGAGTCGACGGCCGACGTCGAGGGCAGCACCTCGTGCGTGGACGACTTCGGGGCCGACAGCGACGGCGTCACCCGCGGCCAACCCATTTATTACTGGAAGCTGGAGTTCGACAGCCGACGCGACTACCTGACGGCGGTTCACAACCTTCGCGAGGAATGGGAGCGGCGCGAGCTCACGGTGAAGGAGAGCCCGGGTCCGGCGGCGGGCAGGCCCGGTCAGGGACTGCCCGCCATCAGCACCACCGACGAGCACGGCGTCGACGTGATGTTCGGGCCGGATCGCTACAGCGGTGCACCCATCGTGTGGGCCGAGGGTGACTGCGTTCGCCACACCGACCGCTGAGCGGGAGCGCGCGTGGCGGCGTCAGGCCGCGTGGGGGCCGGGGGCGGCGCTGCCCTCGTACTGGTTGATGTTGGAGACGAGTTCGGTGATGCCGGGGTCGGTGTCGTACCGGCGCTGGTGGAGGGCGGCGATCTTCTTGCCGGTCTCGGGGTCGAGGTCGTCCGTGATGTCGAAGGAGACGAACTGGTCGACCAGGGGCAGGCCGATCTCGTCGGTGTGACGGTGGGCGGGGTGGATGAGGTACTCCCAGTAGCCCTCCAGGTCCGCTATCTGGAAGGTGGCGCCCCACTCGTATCTGCCGCCGTGGTCGCGGCCGACGAGGAAGGACTGCACGGAGGGGACGGCCTCGCCCTGGTGGCGAAGGCTGGCAAGGGCGTCTTCGATCTGCTCCGGCGTCGCGCCGGGCTTGAAGCTGAAGCGAACGCAGTGGTGAATCATCAACGTATTCCTTCCGGGGTTCCCGGTTGTCATGACAGCGGTCGGTGTCGTGGGCCTCGCCGACCATCGGCGTGGAGGGGACAGTCCCGCCTCTTGTCGTCTTGTCGTCGGCCGTGCCGGACCCCGTGCGTTGCCGCTGCGAGGAGTCAGCCCTTCGACAGAGGCGACGGAGCCCTTCGATGTTATCGCCTTCCGCTTTAGTTATAAGCTATCACGAAAGTTCTTGCCTGTTGTGCGCGCCGAGGGAGTTTTCTCGGCCGCCCGTCACCAGGCGACGGGCAGCGCCTCCAGGCCGTGGGCGACCGCGTTGTGCCGGAACGCGACCTCGTCGGGCGGTACGGCCAGCCGCAGGCCGGGGAAGCGGTGCCACAGGGCGAGGTAGGCGATGCGCAGTTCCAGCCGGGCCATCGCGGCGCCGATGCAGTAGTGGATGCCGTGCCCGAAGGCGAGGTGCGGTACGGGGGCACGGGTGCTGTCGAAGCGGTCGGCGTCGGGGGCCAGGGCCGGGTCCCGGTTGGCCATCGGGATCGAGCAGACGACCTGCTCCCCCGCCTTGACCAGTTGGCCCCCCACCGTGACGTCCTCCAGGGCGACCCGGGGCGTCGGGGCGTGCACCACCGACAGGTAGCGGAGCAGTTCGTCGATCACCCGGTCCGCGGACGAGGGGTTCTCCAGCAGCCCGGCCAGTTGGTCCGGGTGGCGCAGCAGGACCAGGACGCCGAGGCTGATCATGCCCGAGACGTTGTCGAGACCGGCGGCGAACATCAACGTGCAGGCGCCCCGCAGCTCCTCGTCGGTGAACTCGTCGCCGTGCTCGCGGACGAGCGTGCCGATGAACCCCTCGTCGGGGTCCTTGCGCCGGCGCCGTACCAGCGCGCCGAGGTAGCCCGTGTAGGAGTCCCGGGCGTCGGCCCGCTGCCGCGGTGTCAGCCCCGGCTCCATCTGCCGCTGGACGCGGCGGACGAAGTCGGGCCGGTCGTCGAGGGGCACCCCGATCAGCTCGCACAGCGCCGCGCCCGCGATGGGGCGAGCGTACATCTCCACCAGGTCGGCCGGCTGCCCGACGTCCTCCATGTCGTCCAGCAGCTCCCGTACGACCTCCTCGACGGGCGGTGCCAGGCGCTGTATCCGCCGGGCCGTGAACTCCGGCGTCAGCATCTTGCGCAGGCGGGTGTGCTCGGGCGGGTCGTAGCCCGTGAGGTGGCCGACGGTCTCCCGCGGCCGGGCGAGGTCGCTCTTCTCGTCCGAGGGGCCCACGCCGAACTGGAGCCGGGTGCTGAACCGCGCGTGGTCGGCCAGCACGCGGCGTACCTCTTCATACCCGGTGACCAGCCAGACCGGCGGGCCGTCGGCGCTCACGTTCGGGCCGGGCGCCACCGCGACCCGGTTGACGGGGGCCCGCGCGTGCAGCCGCCGGACCGGGGCCCCGGGGCCGAAGCCCGTCCGGCGCGCGTGGTCGAACTCGTGCTGGATCTCCTGCGGCATGTGCGCTCCTGTTGCCTCTCACCACTCGACGGGCAGGGATTCCAGGCCGAACTGACGCGACTGCGCGGGCCGGAAGCGGATCTCGTCCGGCGGCACGGCCAGCCGCAGTCCGGGGAAGCGGTCCAGCAGCGCCAGGTAGGCGATGCGCATCTCCATCTTGACCAGCGGAGCGCCGACGCAGTGGTGCATGCCGTGCCCGAAGGCCATGTGCGGATTGGGATCGCGGGTGATGTCGAAGCCGTACGGGTCGTCCCCGGAGGCCGGCACGCGGTTGAAGGCGAGCAGCGAACAGGCCACCATGTCCCCGGCCTTGATCACTTGGCCGCCGATCTCGACGTCCTCCAGGGCGGTGCGGGGCGAGACGGTGTGGATGACGGTGACGTACCGCAGCAGCTCGTCGACGGCCCGGTCGATCAGTTCTTCCGGCCGCTCCCGGAGCAGCGCGAGCTGGTCGGGGTGGTCCAGCAGGACCAGGGTGCCCAGCCCCATCATGCTGGAGACCTGGCTGAACCCGTCGGCCACGAAGGTCGCGCCGATGCCCGCCAGTTCCTCGTCGCTGATGTCGTCGCCGTGCTCGCGCACCACCGAACCGAACAGGCCCTCGCCGGGATCACGGCGCTGGCGCCGCGCGAGCTGGACCATGTAGGCCCAGTACGCCTTCCCGACGGCCACCTGCTGCTCCGTGGTCCGGCTCTCGTTCTGGGCGATGTCGAGATAGCGTGCCAACTCCGCCCGGTCGTCCCGGGGGGTGCCCAGCAGGTCGCAACTGATCTGCCCCGCCATGGGCCAGGCGAAGTGCCGCATGAAGTCGGCCGGCTGCCCGACGCTCTCCATGGTGTCCATGCAGTCCGCCACCACCTCCTCTATGAGGGGCACCAGCCTGCGCGTGCGCCGCAGCGTGAACTCCGGTGTCACCATCCTCCGCAACCGGGTGTGGTCGGGCGGGTCGCACTGGAGCAGGTTCCCGGGCAGGATCAGGCCCTTGGACTCCTCCTCGCTGTCGGCGGGCGGCCGGGAACTGAAGCGCTTGGGGTCACCGAGCACCGCCCGCACCTCGGCGTGACCGGTGGCGAGCCACTTCACCCGGCCGAAGGGACCGACGGTGATGTCGGCCTCCACCAGCGGCTCCTCCTTGGTCATCCGTACGAGCTCGGGCACGGGGTCGAAACGGTTTCGGCGGTGATGCACGGGGATCTCCGGCGGGTGGGCCATCTCGGTTCCCCTCCTCTTCGGTGTGGTGACGTCCTCTTCGGTGTGGTGAGGGATTTCCGTGTGGTGAGGGATTTCGGTGTGGTGAGGGATTTCGGTGTGGTTCAGGGCATGACGTGTCGGCCGCTCCTATACCGGTTACCGGTCGCTCACGCCTCGGCCGCGGACCGGAGCTTTCGCGTGATGACGCGTGCGATGTGCGACAAGGGCGCGGACCGGAGCATCCGGTGGTGGTCGGCGGCCACCTCGTGCGACTCGATGTCCCCCTCGATGTAGGGCTGCCAGCTCGCGATGGACTCGGCCACCGGCTGCTCGGCCGGCCGGCCCTCGGCCGCGACGAAGAGCAGCAGGTCGCCCGGGTAGGAGGGCGGCGTGTAGCCGGCCGCGGCCCGGACCAGGTTGTCGTGCACGCGCTGCACCGCGGAGCGGAGTCCCGTGCTCGTTCCCTGGCCGTCTTCCACGCCGCTCACCTCGATGAACTCGTCGAGTTCGCGCTGCACTTGCTCGCCGACCCGTTCGTCGGCCCCGCTGACTCGGCCGCCCTCGGGCGGCTCGTCGCCGGCGTCCACGACCTTGACGCCGGCGCTGGGAAAGGCGTCGAGAACGGCGAGGAGCGCCACCCGCTCGCCCGTCTCCGCCAGCCGGGCGGCCATCGTGTGCGCGACGGTGCCGCCGAAGGACCAGCCGAGGATGTGGTACGGGCCTTCGGGCTGGGCGGCGCGGATCTGCTCGACGTAGTCCTCCGCCATCTCCTGGAGGCTGCGCGGCATCCGCTCCTCCCCCGCGAGCCCGCGTGCCTGGAGCCCGTACACCGGCTGGTCCTGCGACAGGTGCCGCAGGAGGCCCAGGTAGCCCCAGCTCAGTCCCAGTGTGGGGTGGACACAGAACAGCGGGGGCCGGCTGCCCGTGGACCGCAGCGGGAGGAGCACCCCCAGGCCCAACTGGCCGTCCTGGCGGTCCCGGCCGTCCCGGCGGTTCGTGCTGCCCCCGCCGTTCGTGCCGCTCTGGTCACGGGCCGCGTCGCGGGCCGCCTCGCGGGCCGCCAGCTCCCGCATCTCGTCCGGGCCGAGCCGCAGGTCGAGCTGGCTCAGGCGCAGTTCCGGGTCGGCCGCCACCTGTTCCAGGACGTGGACCAGCCGGTTGCCGAGGACGGTCGCGGTGGACTCGTCGAACAGGTCGGTGGCGTAGCACAGGTGCCCTTCGACGCCGTCCGGGCCGCCGTCGACGCGATGGCGGCCGGTGAGGCAGACCGACAGGTCCAGCTCGGTGGTGGTGACTCCCGTGTCCACGCGGATGGTGCGCACCCCGGGCAGGCCCGACGCCTCCCCCGCGTCCACGGGGTCGTCGGTGAAGTCCAGGCCGACCTGGAAGACGGGGTGGTGCGCCGCCGACGGCGTCAGCGTGAGCCCGTCCAGGATGCGCTCGAAGGGCAGGTCCAGGTTCCGGCGGGCTTCCCTGTTGGCCCGCTGGGCGCGGCCGAGCAGGTCGCGGAAGGTCGGGTCGCCGGAGGTGTCCGTACGCAGCGGCAGCGGTCCGGCGAACGGGCCGACCAGCCCTTCGAGGCCGTCCTCGTCCCGGCGCGGCAGCTCGGTGCCGATGACGATGTCGCTGCCGGCGCCGAGCCGGGTGAGCAGCGCCGCGAGCGCGGCCTGCACGACCGTGAAGGCCGTGGCACCGCTCGGTTCGGCCAGCGCCGTCAGTCCGGCGTGCAGACCGGCGTGCAGGCTCAGCGGCACCCGGGCGCCCCGGTGGGAGGCCAGGGCGGGCCGCGGGCGGTCGGCCGGCAGGTCCAGCGCGCCGTCCACGCCCGCCAACGCCTCGCGCCAGTGCGTCATTTGGTCGTTGACCAGGGTGTCCGGCTCGTCGACGCCGAGCAGCAGCTCGCGCTCCCACAGGGCGTATTCGGCGAACTGGTAGTTCAGCGGGGCGCGGTCGGGCGCCCGGCCCTTGCGCCGCGCGCCGTAGGACGCCGCCAGGTCCCGCACCAGCGGGTCCAGTGACGCCTCGTCGGCGGCGATGCGGTGCACCACGAGCAGCAGGACGTGCTCGGTCTCGGAGAGGACGTACAGGTACTGCGCCCAGGGCGCGTCCTGGGTCAGGTCGAAGGCGTGCGCCGTGCCGGCGGCCAGCAGGCCGGGCAGTTCCTCCGCGGTGGCCGTCCGTACGACGGGCTCCGGGCGGGCCGCTTCGAGGGGCTGGATGTGCTGGCGCAGGTCGCCCCGGACTCCGGTGAAGGTGGTCCGCAGGATCTCGTGGCGCGCGGCGACGTCCCCCAGCGCGGCGTCGAGCGCTTCCCGGTCCAGGTCGCCGCGCAGCCGTAGCGCCACCGATACTCGGTGGCCCGCTCCGCTGTCGTCCAGCCGGGTCATCAGCCACGTACGCAACTGGCTCACGGTGGCGGGCGCTTCGTCGCCGTACTCGGCGGGCTCCAGCACCGGGCGCGCCCTGGCGGCCAGGGACCGGGCCACACCGGCCGGGGTCGCCGCGAGGAAGAACTGCCGCATCGACATCCCGGCCTCGAACCTCTCGCGGATGCGCCCGAGGAGGCGCATCGCCAGCCCGGACTCCCCGCCGAGCCGGAAGAAGTCGTCCTCGACGCCCACCCGTTCCAGCCCCAGCACCTCGGCGAACAGGCCGCACAGGACCTCCTCCGTCTCGTTGCCGGGGGCCCGGTCGGAGACCCGTTCGGCGAAGTCGGGGGCGGGCAGGGCCGTGCGGTCCACCTTGCCGTTCGGCGTCAGGGGCAGCTCCCCCAGCACCAGGAGGTCCGCCGGCACCATGTAGTCCGGCAGCACCTTGGCGACCTGCTCGCGGATCAGCTCCGGGTCCACTTCCTGGCCGTCGAGGACGATGTAGCCCATCAGCAGGCGCTCGCCGGGGCCGTCCGCGCGAGCGTCCACCACGGCCTGGGCCACGGACGGGTGCGCGGCCAGGGCCGCCTCGACCTCGCCCAGTTCCACCCGGAAGCCGCGGATCTTGACCTGGCCGTCGGAGCGCCCGATGAAGAGCAGTTCGCCGCCGCCCGTCCGGCGCACCAGGTCGCCGGTGCGGTACATCCGCTCCCCGGGCGCGAAGGGGCAGGCCACGAACCGCTCCGCGGTCGGGCCGGAGCGGCCCAGGTAGCCGTGCGCCAGGCCGGTGCCGGCGATGTAGAGCTCGCCGGCCGCGCCCGGCGGTACGGGCTGGAGGAAGGCGTCCAGGACGTACACCCGGCGGTTGTCCAGCGGGCGGCCCAGCGGCAGCCGCGGTCCCATCGGCTGCCCCGGCGCGGCCAGATGCCAGGTGGCGCACAGGGTGACCTCGGTGGGCCCGTACAGGTGGCGGACCGCGACCTCGGGGCACTCCTGGCGCACGCGGGCGACGGCCTCGACGGGCACCACATCGCCGCCGGTCAGCACCTCCCGCAGGCCGGTGAAGCAGCCGGGCGACTCCTCCGCGATCACCCGGAACGACCCCGCGGTCAGGTGCACGGTCGTGACGCCGCCCGCGGCCGCCTCGCGAATCCGCTGGGGGTCCACCACGCCCGGCGGTGCCATGACCACCCGGCCGCCCGCGGCCAGCGGAACCCATGCCTCGAACAGTGAGGCGTCGAAGGCGTGCGGGGCGTGCATCAGGACCGCGTCGTGCGCGCCGACCGACCAGCCGCGGTCCCCCACCAGCCCGGCCACCGCGCCGTGCGGCACCGCCACGCCCTTCGGCACTCCGGTCGAACCCGAGGTGTACATCACGTACGCGAGGTCCTGTGCCGTGACGCGTTCCGGCCGCCGGTCCGCCGGGCGCCCGGAGACCTCCGCCGCCACCGTCGGGTCGTCCAGCACCACCGGTCGCGCCGTGCTGTCCACCGGCACCATGTGCCGGGTCGCGCCCGTGCACACCACGGCCACCGGGCCGGAGTCGGCGAGCATGAACGCCACCCGCTCCGCCGGGTAGGCGGGGTCCACCGGCACATACGCGGCCCCGGTCCGCCACACCGCCAGCAGCGCCGCGAGCAGCCGGGCCGAGCGTTCCATCAGCACCGCTACGCGGTCGCCGCGGCGCACACCGAGGTCACCGAGGTAGGCCGCCAGCCGGCCGGACTCGGCCATCAACTCGCCGTACGTCAGGGCCTGCCCGCCGTCCACGATGGCTATGGCGGCGGGGTCCCGCGCCGCCCGGCCGGCGATCAGCTCCACGGCCGAGGCGCCGATGGGGGGCGCCTCCTTCGCTTCCGACTCGCCTATGGCCAGCCGGTGTTCGGACTCGTCCAGTACGGCGATCCGGCCGACCGGCGCCGACGGGTCGGCGACCATCTGCTCCAGCACCCGCACCACCCGCCGCCCGATGGCCCGGGCCTCGCCCGGGCTCAGCAGGTCGGGCCGGAAGGACAGCCGCATGCTCATGCGGGGGCCCGGGAACACGCCGAGCGTGAGGGGGTAGTGGGCGCCGTTGCGGGAGAGGCCGTCGGGCTCCAGGGAGAGGGCGCCGGGGCCGGGCGGGCCGTCGGGCGAGTGCGGCAGGTTCTCGTAGACCATGAGCGTGTCGAAGAGGGCGCCGGGCCCGCCGAGCTTCTGGACCTCGGCCAGGCTCAGGTGCTGATGGCTGGTCAGCGCCGACTGGCGTTCCTGGAGCTCCTGGAGCACCGCCAGCGCCGACCGCGCGCCGTCCAGCCGTACGCGCACCGGCAGCGTGTTGATCAGGAGCCCCACCATGGATTCCACGTGCGGCAGTTCGGGCGGGCGGCCGGCCACGGTGGCGCCGAAGACCACGTCCGTACGGCCGGTGAGCCGGGAAAGCACCAGCGCCCAGGCCCCCTGCACCACCGTGTTGACCGTCAGGCGGTGCCGGCGGGCCAGCTCGGCCAGGCGCCGGGTGGGCTCCTCCGGGACATCGATCAACGCGTCCTCGGGGACCACGGGCGCGCGTTCCGGGTCGGCCGGCACGATGAGCGTCGGCTCTTCGATGCCGGCCAGCTCCGTACGCCACGCGGTCCGTGCCGCGTCCTTGTCCTGGCGGCCCAGCCAGGCGAGGTAGTCCCGGTAGGACGTGGTGCGCGGCAGCGCGGAGGCGTCGCCCCCCGCCGCGTACACCGCGGACAGCTCCGAGAGCAGCACCGGCATGGACCAGCCGTCCATGAGGATGTGGTGGCTGGTGACCACCAGCCGGTGGCGCGCCGGGCCCATCCGGATCAGCAGCAGCCGCAGCAGCGGCGGCGCCGTCAGGTCGAAGCGCCGCGCCCGCTCCTCCCCGGCCAGGCGCTCCGCCTCGGCCAGCGCCTCCTCGGCGCCGCCCAGCGCCGACACATCGGCCTCCTGCCAGGGCAGCGTCACCCGCCGGGCGATGACCTGCGCCATCCGCGCCCCGCTCACCCACCGGAAGCACGCCCGCAACGCCGCGTGCCGCTCTGCCAGCGCCTCCCACGACGCGCGCAACCGGTCCGCGTCCAACGGTCCGTCGACGGCCAGCGAAGACTGCACGGTGTAGACGTCCGGCCCCTCGTCGTCGAAGGCCGCCTGGAACAACAGCCCCTCCTGCAACGGGGACAGCGGCCATACGTCTTCGACCATGGATCGGGTCATCGTGTTCTCCTCACAACCATTCGTCCTCGTCGGGTATCGCGCTCGGTCGGTTGTCGCGCTCGGTCGGTTGTCGCGTTTCACCGCTCGTCATCGCTTGTCATCGCTCGTCATCGCTCTTCATCGCTGAATCCGGCTTCGAGGTCGTCGATCTGGCTCTGGGCGAGGCCGAAGAGGGAGAAGTCGGAAGGGGTGTGGCCGCCCGCCGCGGGGTCGGTCGTGTGGGCCGCCAGGCCGCTCAGCAGGTCCAGCCAGTCCTGGCCCAGGCGTCGCGCGGCGGTGTCGTCCAGCAGGCGGCCGGACCAGCTCAGCGTGAGGGTCAGGTCCGGTCCGCCGGGGGTGTCCCGTACGAGAGCGGCCGCCGCCAGGGCGTCCGGGGCGGGCCGGACGCCGTCGGGACGGCCGTCGGCGGCCGACTCGGCGGTCAGTCGCCAGGCGCCCGGCGCCGGTCCGCTCCCGGGAGCGGTGGCGTGGTGGTGGGTGAAGAGGAGCCGGGGTTCCGCCGCCGCGCCGTGCCGTGGGCGGGTCGCGTGCGGCGGCCCCTCTGCGGGCACCGCGCGCGACTGCTCCTTGACCGCCTTGAGCAGCGTGCCGGCCGTCGGGCCGCCCGCCAAGGCGTCGTCCAGGTCGGCGGCTTCGGCCAGGTCGAGCCGTACGGTGCGGGTGCCGGCGAACCGGCCCACCGTCCGCGACACGTCCAGCTCGCCTGCCCACGGAGCCGGTTCCCGTCCGTCCGTACCGACCTCCACCTCCACGGTGGCACCGGGCCCCGTGGCGCCGGACTCCGTGGCGCCAGGCCCCGCGGTCGTCCGCCGGCGGACGACCGCGGCCGCCAGAGCCGCCAGCAGCGCCTCGCGGACTTCGCAGTGGAAGGCGGCCGGCGTCCGGTGGACCAGTGTGTCCGCCGCGCCCTGGGGGACGGTCCACGACCGGCGGTGCCGGGGCGCGGCCAGGTCTCCGGCCACGGCCGCCGGGTCTTCGGCCGCCGTCGCCCGATCCTCGGCCGCCGACGCCCCGCCCTCGGCCGCTCCGGTACGGCCCTCCGTCACGACGGTACGGTCCTCGGCCCCGGTGTCCGGGTCCTGGTCCTGGTCCTGGTCCTCCGACACGACGGTACGGTCCTCGGCCCCGGTGTCCGGGTCCGGGTCCGGGCCCGGCTCGGGCGTGCGGGCGGACAGCGCGCCCGCCCACCGCCTGAAGGACGTAGGGGCCGGTTCGAGCGCCGCTTCCCGCCCGGCCGCCACGTCCGCGCAGGCCGCGGCCAGGTCCGTGACCACGATGCGCCAGGACGCGGCGTCCACCACGAGGGGGTGTGCCGCCAGCACCAGGCGGCCCGGCCGTGCGGGGCCGGTGTCCGCCCACACGGCGCGGAACATCGTTCCCGTGGCGGGATCGAGCCGTTCCACCGCCTCGTGCGCGGCCCGCTCGGCGGCCTCGTCCAGGCCCTCGTCGGGCACCTGTGCCGCGTCGACGCGGGTCAGGATCGCCGCGGCGGCCACCGATCCGGGCTCCGGCACCGTGAGCGCCGTCCCCGTCCCGCCGGGCGCCGTCCGGGCCCGCAGGATGTCGTGTGTGTCCAGTACGGCGCCCAGCCCGGCCAGCAGCGTCTCCCAGGTGAGCCCGGCCGGAGTGGCGACGGCCACCCACTGTGCGAGGTCCGCGCCGGGAGCGTGCTCGCCCAGCGCCCGCATCGCGGGCGTCGGGGCGATCTCGCCCACGGCCGCGTCCTCGGCGCCCGGCGCGGCCTCGCCGCCGGCCGGCGCCACGAGCCGCGCCAGGCGCTCCGGCGTCCCCTGCTCGAAGACCTGGCGCGAGGTCATCACCAGCCCCGCGCGCCGGGCGCGGGCGGCCAGTTGCATCGCCATGACGGAGTCGCCGCCCGCTTCGAAGAAGTCGTCGTCGGCGCCCACCTCTTCGACGCCGAGCACCTCCGCGAACAGGGCGCACATGACCGCCTCGTCCCGGGTACGCGGCTTCCGGCCGGAGGTCTGCCCCGCGTAGTCGGGGGCGGGCAGCGCCTTGCGGTCGGTCTTGCCGTTGGGGGTGAGCGGCAGCCGGTCCAGCGGCACGATCGCCGACGGGACCATGTACTCCGGCAGCCGCTCGGCCACGTACTGCCGCAGCTCGGCCTGGAGCGCGCCGGTGCCGCGCCCCGCGCCCGGGTCGTTGGTCCAGGCGGACAGCGGGACGTCATCGCCCCCGCCGCCGGCCGGCTCGTACAGCTCCACCGGGGCGGCGGACGCGGCCAGTTCGGACCGTACGAACACGATGTCCAGCGCCTCCGGCGTACCAGTGGACCAGGTGGCGCCGACCCAGTAGCCCAGCCGTTCGCCGAGGTCGTGGAAGTCCTCGACGTCCGGGACTCCGTTGTCCGCGACGCCGTTGTCCGAGGCTCCGTTGCCCGAGGCGCCGCCGCCCGGGGCCCCGCCGCCCGCGCCGCCGTCGTCCGGGGCGCCGTTGTCCAGGACGCTGCGGTCCGGGACGGAACCGTCATGCAACGGGCCGTCGAGCAGTCCGTCCAAGGAGGTGCCGTCCCGTACGGCGCGGGCGAGCGCGGCCTCGCGCGCCACCCGGCTGTTGGGCACCCCGGTGACGCGCAGCCGGTCCGGCCGCTCGCCCTCCAGGTGCCGCGCCAGCCCGGCGAGCCCCCGGCCGCCCCGACCACCGTGACCACCCGGCCCGCCCTGGCCGCCCTGGCCGACCTGGCCGACCTGGCTCCCCGGTCCGACCTGGCCAACCTGGCCGCCCGTCCAGGCGCGTTCCGGCGCGCCGCTCAGCGCGAGAAGGGAGGCCCCCTTCTTGTGCAGCGTCACGTCGTACCGGTACCGGCTCAGCTCGTTGTGGTACCGGCCGCGCTTGATCCGTATGTCCACCCCGCCGATGTCCGGCAGCCGTTCGCGCAGGGCCGTGAAGAACTCCGGGTCGACCAGCAGTTCCCGCTCCAGCACCACACTGTGCTCCACCGCGCCGCGCAGCGCCGCCACGTCGCCGGGGTCCTGCGCCCTGCGCGCCTGTACGGCGGTGGCCAGGGTCCGCAGCAGCCGCGCGTTGCGCACATCGCCGACGAACAGCGCCCCGCCGGGGGCCAGCAGCCGCAGCGCCCCCTCCAGCACCTCTCGCAGGTAGCCGGCGTTGGGGAAGTACTGCGCCACCGAGTTCAGGACGACGGTGTCGAAGTGGCCGTCGGGCAGGCCGTCCGTCTCGTGGGCCGCCTGGGTCCGCAGCTCGACCCGCCCGGCCAGCGCCGGGTCCCGGTCGACGTGCCGCCGCAGTTCCTCGATGGCCGACGCGGAGAAGTCGGTGGCCCAGTACGCCTCGCAGTCCGGTGCGATATGGGAGAGCAGCAGGCCCGTTCCCACGCCGATTTCGAGCACCCGGCGCGGGCGCAGCGTCCGTATTCGCGCGACGGTCCGCGCGCGCCACTCCCGCATCTCGGGCAGCGGTATCGGAGAGCCGTCGTAACTGCTGTTCCAGCCGGCGAAGTTCTCCCCCAGCACGCCGGACTCCGGGTTGGCGTGCAGCGTGTCGTACAACTGCCGCCACTCACCGACCTGTTCGCCCTCCACCCCTTCGTCGCGCCCCCGGTTCGCGGTGTCCACGACGACATAGCCGACCAGCCTGCTGTCGCCGGGCCGGTCCTCGCGGGCCATCACGACGGCCTGGCCGACGGCCGGGTGCGCGGCGAGCGCGGACTCGATCTCGCCCACCTCGATCCGGTAGCCGTGGAACTTGACCTGCGCGTCGGCGCGCCCGGCGAAGACCAGCTCACCGCCGCCGGTCCAGTGCGCCAGGTCGCCGGTGCGGTACATCCGCTCGCCGGGCGCGTACGGGCAGGCCACGAAGCGTTGCGCGGTCAGCGCCCGCCGTCCCAGGTAGCCGCGGGCCAGGCCCGCTCCGGTGACGTACAGCTCCCCGGTCACGCCGGGCGGCACCGGCTGAAGGAAGGGGTCCAGCACGAACGACCGGGTGTTCGCCAGCGGCCGGCCGATGGGCACCACGTCCCCGCCCGGTGCCAGCGGCCCGCTCATCGCCGCGCACACCGTCAGCTCGGTCGGCCCGTACGCGTTGATCATGCGCCGCCCCGCCGACCACCGCTCGACCAGCGCCGGCGGGCATGCCTCGCCCGCCACCACCAGGGTCCGCAGACCCTCGGTCAGCGTCTCCTCCGCCGCCAGCACGGTCGGCGGCACCGTCGCGTGCGTGACGTCCCACGCGCGCAGCGCGGCGGCCAGCGACACCCGCGGCGGCAGCCCGTCCGGGCCGGGCATCAGCAGGGTCGCACCCGACAGCAGCGTCACGCACAGCTCGGAGACCGCCGCGTCGAAGCTCATCGACGCCATCTGGAGGACGCGCGACCCGCCGTCCACGGCGAACCGTTCGGCCTGCGCCCGCGCCAGGTTGCCGAGGCCCGTGTGCGGGACCACGACGCCCTTGGGGAGCCCGGTCGAGCCGGAGGTGTAGATGACGTACGCGGCGCTGTCGGCGCGCAGCGGGGCGCGCCGTTCGCCGTCCGCCACCGGGGCGTCGGCGTACTCCGCCACGGTCGCGGCCACCGCCGGGTCGTCCAGGACGACCGTGCGTCCGCCGTGGCCTTCGGGGACCGCGTGCCGGGTGCCGGCGGTGCACAGCACCACCGCCGGGTCCGCGTCCCGGAGCAGGAAGGCGACCCGCTCCACCGGGTAGTCCGGATCGACCGGCACGAAGGCGCCACCGGCCATGGAGACGGCGAGCACCGCCCGTACGGACGCCACCGACCGCTCCGTCAGCACCGCCACGCGGCGCTCGGGGCCCACCCCCGCGTCGATCAGGTACCGCGCCAGCCGCCGCGCCTGCCCGGCCAACTCGCCGTAGGTGTAAGAGATCTGCTCCCCTGAAGACTGGGCGCCCACCACCGCCGTCGCCTCCGGCGAGGCGGCCGCCTGCCGCTCGAACAGCACCGGCAGCGGCTCCGGCGCCCCGGGGGCCGCCGTACGGTTCCACTCCTCCACCACCGGCGAGCGGCCGGCATCGTCCAGCGCCGCGATCCGGCCCACGGGCAGCGAGGGGTCCGCCACCACCTGTTCCAGCGTGCGGATGAGCGAGGCCAGCGTGGACCGCGCCCAGGCATGGCCGAAGACATCGGGGCGGTAGAGGAAGTCGCCCTGGTACCGCTCTCCGGGGGCCACGATCCAGGCCAGCGGGTAGTGGCCGCGGTCCTCCGGCACGCCGCCCGGCCGGATCGTCAGCGAGCCCGGCTCGGCGGGCTCCTCCGGCCCGCGGGGGTAGTTCTCGTACACCACGATCGTGTCGAACACCGCGCCAGGACCGGCCAGTTGATGGATCTCCGGCAGGCCGATGTGCTGGTGGGCCAGGAGCGCGGAGCGGCGCTCCTGAATGCCGGCTAGCAGCTCGCCGACGGGCTGTCCGCCCTCCAGAGCGACCCGGACCGGGAGGGTGTTGATGAAGAGCCCGATGATCGATTCCACGCCCGGCAGCTCCGGAGGCCGTCCGGCGACGGTGGTGCCGAACACCACATCGGTACGGCCGGTCAGCCGCGCCAGCTCCAGCGCCCAGACGCCCTGCAGCACGGTGTTCACCGTCAGGCCGCGCCCGCGGACCAGTTCGGTCAGGCCCCGGCTCAGCTCGTCGGACAGCTCGAAGCGCACCCGCTCCTGCCCGATCGGCGCCCTGACCAGCTCCGGGGACACCACCTCGGTCGGCTCGTCCACGCCCGCGAGCTCCGCCCGCCAGGCGCGGCGCGCGGCGTCCTTGTCCTGCCGGCCCAGCCACGCCAGGTAGTCCCGGTAGGAGGCCGGGGCCGGCAGCGTCCGGTCGTCACCGCCCGCCTTGTAGACGGCGGACGCCTCGTCGATCAGCACCGGGAGGGACCAGCCGTCCGTGAGGATGTGGTGGCTGGTCAGCACCAGTTGGTGCCGGTGTGCGCCGAGGCGGATCAGCAGCAGCCGCAGCAGCGGCGCCTCGGACAGATCGAGCCGGTGCGCCCGCTCCTCCTCCGACAGCCGCTCCGCCTCGGCCGCCGCCTCGTCCTCCGGCAGCCCTGACACGTCCGCCTCCCGCCAGCGCAACGGAACGTCCCGCCGGACCACTTGTACGGCCGCGCCCGAGGCGAGCTGGTGGAAGCTCGCCCGCAGCGCCGGGTGGCGGCGCTGCACCGTCTCCCACGACGCCCGCATCCGGGCGGCGTCCAACGGCCCGTCCAGGTCCAGCGTCCGCTGGCCCGCGTAGATGTCCGGGCCGTCCTCGTCGTAGGAGGCGTGGAACAGCAGCCCTTCCTGGAGCGGCGAGAGGGGCCAGATGTCCGCCAGCCCCGGCACCGCGGACTCCAGTTCGGCCACGCTCTCCTGGTCCAGGGCCAGGAGCGGGAAGTCGGACGGGGTGTGCCCGCCCGCGCCGGGCGTGGTGGTGTGGGCGGCCAGGCCGCCGAGCATCTCCAGCCAGCCCCGGCCCAGGCGCTCCGCCTCGGACTCGTCCAGGGCACCGGACGGCCAGCCCAGCGTGAGCGTCACGACCGGCCCGGCCGGGCCGTCCTGGACGACCGCGTTCGCCTCCAGCGTGTGCCCGGCCGCCATCTCGGGCGCGACCGCGCCCGCCATCGCCGTGTCGCCCGCCAACTGCCATGCTTCTACGTCGCCTTCGGCCACGGGTCCGGTACCGAAGCGGCCCAGGTAGTTGAAGCCGATCTGCGGGACGGGCAGCGCCGCCAGCCTCGGCCCCGTCTCCGGATTGAGGTACCGCAGCAGCCCGTAACCGAGCCCGTCACCGGGCACCGACCGCGCCTGCTCCTTGACCGCCTTCAGCAGCGCGCCCGCCGCCGGGCCACCGGCCGCCGCCTCGTCCGGATCCACACCGGCAGCGTCCAGCCGGACCGGATGCACGCTGGTGAACCACCCCACCGTACGGCTCAGATCGACCCCGTCGACCGGCTCCCGGCCATGCCCCTCGACATCGACCAGCAGCCCGGCGGGGGCGTCCTGGCCGCGCTCGTCCCGCCGCCGCGCGACGGCTCCGGCCAGCGCGGCCAGCAGCACCTCGTGCACGCCGCAGTGGAACGCCGCCGGGGCCCGTCCGGTCAGAGCCTCGGCTTCGGCCCGCGGGAGCGTCCACGAGCGGTGGCGCATGGCCGCCGCCGTGTCGCGCTCCGGGTCCAGGGCGCGCTCGCCCAGTAGCGGCTCGGGCCCCGCCAACAGAGCAGACCAAGCGTCCAGTTCGGCGACCCGCTCAGGGGCCGACGCCTGCTCGGACAGCACGGCGGACCACCGCCGGAAGGACGTACCCACCGGCTCAAGCGCCGGGTACTGCCCGGCCGTTACGGCCTCGCACGCCGCCTGAAGGTCCGGGAGCAGGATGCGCCAGGACACCCCGTCCACCGCCAAGTGATGCACCACCAGCACCAGCCGGCCCGTACGGTCGGGACCGGCGTCCACCCACACGGCCTGCACCAGCACCCCCGCGGCCGGGTCGAGCCGCCCGACGGCCTCGCGCGCCGCATGGTCCGCGATCCGGTCCAGCGCGTCGGTCTGGTACGGCGGTCCGGTCCGGCCCGGCCGATCGGCCCGGCCCCGGGTGGCGTCGACCCGCGTGATCAGGTCCGCGGCGGCCGGCTCCCCGGGCCCGGCCACCGTCAGCGTCCGCCCGCCGGGCGCCACCCGCGCCCGCAGCATGTCGTGCGTATCGAGTACGGCCCCCAGCCCGGCGGCCAGCGTGTCCGTCCCCAGCCCCGCCGGGGCCCCGACGACCGCCCACTGCGCGAACTCGCCGAGCGCGGCCTGCCCGCCCTGCGCCCGCATCACCGGCGTCCAGGGCAGCTCGCCCGCCCCCACGTCCTCGGCGGCGGGCCCGCCCTCCTCGATGGTCCGCGCCACGACCGCCAGCCGTTCCGGCGTCTTCTCGTCGAAGACCTGGGCCGGCGTCAGCACCACGTTGGACCGGCGGGCGCGCGCCACCAGTTGCAGCGACATGATCGAGTCGCCGCCCAGCGCGAAGAAGCTGTCCTCGACGCCGACCCGCTCCAGCCCCAGCACCTCGGCGAACAGCGCGCACAGGGTCTCCTCGGCGGGCGTACGCGGCTCCCGCGCCGAGACCTTCCCGGCGACGTCGGGGGCGGGCAGCGCGGCGCGGTCGACCTTGCCGTTCGCGGTCACCGGGAGCACGTCCAGCACCACCACCGCCGCCGGAACCATGTACTCGGGCAGCGCCGCGGCGACGTGCGCGCGTACCGACTCCTCGTCCACCACCCGCCCGTCGGGGGTCACGTACCCGACCAGGCGGCGCTCGCCGGGGCGGTCCTCGCGCGCCAGCACCACAGCCTGGCCGACCGCCGGATGCGCGGTCAGGACCGCTTCGATCTCACCGGGCTCCACCCGGTACCCACGGATCTTGACCTGGCCGTCGGCCCGGCCGACGAAGACCAGCTCGCCGTCGTGCGTCCACCGCACCTGGTCCCCGGTCCGGTACATCCGACCGCCGGGAGACCCGCCGGACGACCCAACGGACGACCCGCCCGCAGCCTCGGCGGCGAACGGGCAGGCCACGAACCGCTCCGCCGTCAGCCCCGCGCGGTCCAGATACCCCAGCCCCAGCCCCGTACCGGCGATGTACAGCTCCCCGACCACGCCCGGCCCCACCGGCTGCAGGAACGCGTCCAGCACATAGACCCGCCGGTTGGCCATGGGGCAGCCGATCGGCAGCACCTCGGACGGCCGGTACCCGGGGCCCACCGGGTGCAGCGTCGCGCAGAGGGTGATCTCGGTCGGCCCGTACGTGTGCTGCACGACGGTCTCCGGGCACGCCTCCCGCACCCGCGCGACCGCACCGGCCGGCACCACGTCGCCGCCGCTCATCACCCGCCGTACGCCCGCGAAGCATTCGGGCGACTCCTCCGCGATCACCCGGAACAGGCCCGCCGTGAGCTGCAGCGTGGTCACCCCGGCGGCCACCGCCGCACGTATCCGCCGCGCGTCCACCACGCCCGGCCCGGACACCAGCACCCGGCCGCCCACGGCCAACGGCAGCCAGAGGTCGAAGAGCGACGCGTCGAAGGCGTGCGGCGCGTGTGCCAGCACCGCCTCGCCCGCCTCGACGCACCACCCCGGGTCGCTCACCAGGCCCGCCACGCCTCCGTGGGGCACCATCACGCCCTTGGGCACGCCCGTCGAGCCCGAGGTGTACATCACGTACGCCAGATCGTCCGCGCCCAGCCGCACCGGCGGGGCCTGCGCCGGGCATCCGGCCACCTCGGCCGCCACCCGCGGGTCGTCGACGACCACCAGCCTCCCCGGAGCGTCGGCCGGTACGGCGGCCCGGCTCGACCTGGTGCACACCACGGCGGCGGGGGCCGAGTCGGCCAGCATGAACGCCACCCGCTCCGCCGGATATCCGGCGTCCACCGGTACGTACGCGGCACCCGCCCTCCACACCCCCAGCAGCGCCACCAGCAGCTCCGCCGAGCGCTCCATCAGCACGGCGATCCGGTCGCCGCGCCGCACGCCCCGCGCGGAGAGGTACGCGGCCAGCCGGGCCGACGCCGCGTCCAGCTCGGCGTAGGTGAGGGACTGTTCAGGGTCGGTGACGGCCAGGGCATGTGGTGTGCCGGCCACATGACGAGCGATCAGTTCCGGTACGGACTCGCCGGGCGTCGCGACCGCGGTGGCGTTCCACTCGGTGACCACCAGATCGCGTTCGGCCGCGTCGGACCGTACATCGATCCGGCCGACGAGCACCGCGGGGTCGGCCACCAACTGCTCCAGCACCCGCACGACCTGGCCCCCCAGCCGGCGGGCGACCTCCCGGTCGAAGAGGTCCGGCCGGTACTCCACCTGGATACGGAGCCGGTCGTCGGGGACAGCGCCGATCGCCAGCGCGTAGTGCGTCCCGGTCTCGATGCCCACCTGGGCCATCGCGATCTCGCGGCCCGCCCCGCCCGAAGGCGCGTCGGAGCGTACGCCGGAGGGCGCGTCGGAACGTACGCCGGAGGGATCGGAGCCACCCGCGGCCGGGTTCCGCGGGTAGTTCTCGAACATCAGCATCGTGTCGAAGACCGCGCCGGGCCCGGCGACCGCCTGGATCTGCGACAGCCCGAGATGCTGGTGGGCGATCAGCGCGGACTGGCGCTCCTGCAACCGCGCGAGCAGGTCCAGCACCGGCTGCGCGCCGTCGAGCCGCACCCGTACCGGCTGGGTGTTGATGAACAGGCCGATCATCGATTCGACACCGGGCAGCTCCGGGGGCCGTCCCGACACGGTGCCGCCGAACACCACGTCCGTACGGCCGGTCAGCCGCGCCAGCACCAGCGCCCACGCGCCCTGGAGCACGGTGTTCACCGTCAGGCCGTGGCCGCGGGCCAGCTCGCCCAGCGCGCGCGTCCGGTCCTCGGACAGCTCCGCCCAGCTCTCCTCCGCGGGCGCCGGAACCCGGCCCGGATCCGTCGGGGCCACCAGCGTGGGCTCCTCGGCCCCGGCCAGCTCCGCCCGCCACGCCTCTCGGGCGGCGTCCTGGTCCTGCCCGGCCAGCCACGCCAGATAGTCGCGGAAGGACACCGGGCGCCTGAGCCGCGAGGGGTCGCCGCCCGCGGCGTAGAGCGCGGACACCTCGTCGACGACGTTCGGCATCGACCAGCCGTCCAGCAGGATGTGGTGGCACGTCATGATCAGGCGGTGCCGTTCCCCGCCCAGGCGGATCAGCAGCAGCCGCATCAGCGGCGCCTCGGACAGATCGAGCCGGTGCGCCCGCTCCTCCTCCGACAGCCGCTCCACCTCGGCCGCCGCCTCGTCCTCCGGCAGCCCGGAGACATCGGCCTCCCGCCAGCGCAGCGGCACGTCCCGCCGGACGACCTGTACGGCCGCGCCCGACGCGAGGCGGTGGAAGCCCGCCCGCAGCGCGTCGTGCCGGGACACCAGCGCCTCCCACGCCGCCTTGAACAGGGCGGCGTCCAGCGGCCCGGTCAGCTCCAGCACCCGTTGGGTCCGGTAGATGTCCGGGCCGTCCTCGTCGTAGGAGGCGTGGAACAGCAGCCCTTCCTGGAGCGGCGAGAGGGGCCAGATGTCCGCCAGACCGGGGATACGGGCCTCCAGGTCGCTCACGCTCTCCTGGTCGAGGGCGAGGAGCGGGAAGTCGGAGGGCGTGTGTCCGCCCGCGCCGGGCGTGGCAGTGTGGGCGGCCAGGCCGCCGAGCATCTCCAGCCAGCCCCGGCCCAGGCGTTCCGCCTCGGACTCGTCCAGAGCGTCGGACGGCCAAGCCAGCGTGAGCGTCACCGTCGGTCCGCCCGGGGCGTCCTGGACGGCCGCGCCGGCCTCCAGGAGGTGCTGTACGGAGAGTTCCGGAGCGACCGAACCGCCGGCCGCCGCGCTACCCGCCAACTGCCAAGCTTTTACGGCGCCTTCGGCCACGGGGCCGGTGCCGAAGCGGCCCAGGTAGTTGAAGCCGATCTGCGGGACGGGCAGCGCCGCCAGCCTCGGCCCCGTCTCCGGGTTGAGGTACCGCAGCAGCCCATAACCGAGCCCGTCACCGGGCACCGACCGCGCCTGCTCCTTGACCGCCTTCAGCAGCGCACCCGCCGCCGGGCCACCGGCCCGCACCTCGTCCAGATCCACATCGGCAGCGTCCAGCCGGACCGGATGCACGCTGGTGAACCACCCCACCGTACGGGTCAGATCGGCCCCGTCGACCGGCTCCCGGCCGTGCCCCTCGACATCGACCAGCAGCCCGGCGGCCGAGGCGGTGTCTCCGCGCCAGCGCGCCACGGCACCGGCGAGGGCCGCCAGCAGCACGTCCTGCGTACCGCAGTGGAACGCTCCCGGGGCCCGGCTCACCAGGGTGGCCGCCTCCGCGTGCGGGAGCGTCCACGAGCGGTGGCGCATGGTCGCCGCGGTATCCCGCTCCGGGTCCAGGGCGCGCGCGCCCAGCAGCGGCTCGGGGCCCTCCAGCAGGGCGGCCCAGGCGTCCAGTTCGGCGACCCGCTCGGGGGCCGACGCCTGCTCGTACAGCATTCCGGCCCACCGGCGGAAGGACGTACCGACGGACTCAAGTCGCGCTTCCCGTCCGGCTGTTATGGCCTCACAAGCCGCCTGGAGATCCGGGAGCAGAATGCGCCAGGACACCCCGTCCACCGCCAAGTGATGCGCCACCAGCACCAGCCGGCCCGTACGGTCGGGGCCGGCGTCCAGCCACACCGCCTGCGCCAGCACCCCCGCCGCCGGGTCGAGCCGCCCCACCGCCTCCCGCGCCGCACGCTCCGCCGCCTCATCCAGGCCGCCGGTCACCGCCACCCGGCTCACTAGCGCGGCGGCATCCACCGCACCACGCTCACCTACCACCAGCACCTGCTCGGTGCCGTCAGCCACCACCCGGGCCCGCAACATGTCATGCGTATCCAGCACGGCACCCAGCCCGGCCACCAGCACCTCACGCGTCAGCCCTGCCGGAGCACCGACGACCATCCACTGCGCGAACTCCCCGAGCGCGGCCTGCCCGCCCAGTGCCCGCATCACGGGCAGCCAAGGCGCCTCCCCCACGCCCACGTCCTCGGCGGTGTGTCCGCTCTCCCCGGCGGCCTCCGCCGCCAGCGCCAGCCGCTCCGGCGTCCGCCGCTCGAAGACCTGGCGTGGCGTCAGCACCAGTCCGGCGCGGCGCGCCCGGGAGGCGAGCTGCATGGAGGTGATCGAGTCGCCGCCCAGCTCGAAGAAGCTGTCCTCGGCGCCCACCCGTCCGACGCCCAGCACCTCGGCGAACAGTGCGCACAGGGTCTCCTCGGCGGGGGTACGCGGTTCCCGCCCCAGGGCGCGTCCGGCGAAGTCCGGGGCGGGCAGCGCGGCCCGGTCCACCTTGCCGTTCACGGTCACCGGCAGCGCGTCCAGCACCACCACCGCCGCCGGAACCATGTAGTCGGGCAGCACCTTGGCCACGTACTCGCGAATCGGCCGCGGGTCCGCTTCCTGTTCCGCGTCGGGGACGACGTAACCGATCAGACGGCGTTCGCCGGGGCGGTCCTCGCGGGCCAGCACCACGGCCTGGCCGACGGCCGGGTGCGCGGTCAGGGCGACCTCGATCTCGCCGGGCTCCACCCGGAAGCCGCGGATCTTGACCTGCTCATCGGCCCGGCCGAGGAAGACCAGCTCCCCGTCGTCCGTCCAGCGCACCAGGTCCCCGGTCCGGTACATCCGCCCGCCGGACGACCCTCCGGAGGGCCCGCCGGAGGCCTCGGTGGCGAACGGGCAGGCCACGAACCGCTCGGCGGAGATGCCGGGCCGCTCCAGATAACCGTGCGCCAGGCCCGCGCCGGCGATGTACAGCTCACCCGTCAGGCCGGGCGGCAGGGGGTTCAGGAAGGCGTCGAGGACGTAGACCTGCCGGTTGGTGAGCGGGCGGCCGATCGGCAGCGCCTCCGGCGCCCCCTCCCCCGGCTTCAGGACATGCCAGGTCGCGCAGAGGGTGACCTCCGTCGGCCCGTACAGATGCCGCAACGACACCCCCGGGCACGCCTCCCGCACCCGCGCCACCGACCCGGCAGGCACCACATCACCACCCGTCAGCACCTCCCGCAAACCCGCGAAACACTCCGGGGACTCCTCCGCCAGCACCCGGAACAACCCCGCCGTCACATGCACCGACGTCACACCACCAGCCACCGCCGCACAGACCCGCTGAGCATCCACCGCACCCGGCCCCGCCACCACCACCCGGCCCCCCGCGGCCAACGGCACCCACACCTCGTACATCGAGATATCGAAGGCATGCGGGGCGTGCAGCAGCACCGCGCTCCCCGGACCCACCGACCACTCGCGCTCGCCCACGAGGGCAGCCACGCTCGCGTGCGGCACCGCCACACCCTTGGGCACGCCCGTCGAACCCGAGGTGTACATCACGTACGCCAGATCCTCCGCGCCGACCACCACCGGCGCCCCCTCCGCCAGGCACCCCGCCACCTCGGCCGCCACCCGCGGATCGTCCAGCACCACCAACCGTCCCGGCGCGTCCACCGGCACCACATCCCGACCGCGTACGGTGCACACCACAGCCGCGGGGCCCGAGTCGGCCAGCATGAACGCCACCCGCTCCGCCGGATACCCCACATCCACCGGCACGTACGCGGCACCCGCCTTCCACACCCCCAACAGCGCCACCAGCAGCTCCGCCGAACGCTCCATCAGCACGGCCACCCGGTCACCACGCCCCACACCCAGACCGGACAGATACCCGGCCAGCCGATCCGAGGCGGCACTCAACTCCGCGTAGGTGAGGGTGTGTTCGTCACTCGACACCGCCACCGCGCCGGGCGTGCGGAGCGCCTGGCCCGCGATCAGCTCAGGCACCGTCGCGGTAGGCGTCGGGTCGGCCGTGGCGTTCCAGCCCGCGACCACCCGCGCACGCTCCTCCGGTGTCAGCGCGTCGATGCGGCCCACCGGCGCCGTCGGGTCGGCCGCCATCTGCTCCAACACCCGTATCAGCCGCCGGAGAACGGACTCGGCGGTGGCGCGGTCGTAGACGTCGGGCCGGTAGTCGAGCTTGCAGAGCATCCGGTCGCCGGGGACCGCGGCGAGGGTGAGGGGGTAGTGGGCGGCTTCCGTCGCGCCGGCGTGGCTGATGGCGAAGGCGTCCGGACGGGGCGGCCCGGCGGGCGGGCGGGGGTAGTTCTCGTACACCACGAGCGTGTCGAACGCCGCGCCGGTACCTGCGAGTTGATTGATCTCCGACAGGCCCAGGTGCTGGTGGGCGCGGAGTGCGGACTGCCGTCGCTGCAGGCCGGTCAGCATCTCGGACAGCGGCTGCGCGCCGTCGAGCGGCACCCGCACCGGGACGGTGTTGATGAAGAAGCCGACCATCGACGCCACACCCGGCAGCTCGGCGGGCCGCACCGCCACCGTGGCGCCGAAGACGACGTCGGTACGCCGCGCCAGCCGGGCCAGCAGCAGCGCCCACGCGCCCTGTACGACCGTGTTCAGCGTCAGGTAGTGGTCACGGGCGAGCCGCGCCAGGGCCGTAGTGAGGTCCTCAGGGAGCTCGCTGATCAGGCTCTCGGGGACCACCGGCGGCCGGGCGGGGTCGGCCGGCGCCATCAGGGTGGGTTCCTCGGCCCCTGCCAGCTCCGCCCGCCACGCCCGGCGCGCGGCCTCCTTGTCCTGCCGCTTCAGCCACACCAGGTAGTCCCGGTAGGGCGGCGGGTACGGGAGCCCGCCGGGCTCGCCGTCCGCCTCGTACACCGTGGTCAGCTCCGCCAGCAGCACCGGCATGGACCAGCCGTCCATGAGGATGTGGTGGCTGGTGATGACGAGGCGGTGGCGCCGCTCGCCGAGGCGGATCAGCAGCAGCCGCAGCAGCGGCGCGACCGACAGGTCGAAGCGCCGCGCCCGCTCCCCCGCGGCCAGTTCGTCGATCCGGGCCGACGCGTCAGCCTCCGGCAGGTCCGTCACATCGGCTTCCCGCCAGGGGAGCTCCGCGTGGTCCGCGATGACCTGCACCGCCCCGCCCGACTTACGGCCGCGGATGCTCGCCCGCAGCACCGGGTGCCGGGCCACCAGCGTCTCCCATGACCGCCGCAGCCGCGCCGCGTCCAGCGGCCCGTCCAGGTCGAGGACCCGCTGCCCCTGGTAGACGTCCGGTCCCTGCTCGTCGAACGCGGCGTGGAACAGCAGGCCCTCCTGCAGCGGCGACAGAGGCCACACGTCCTCGACAACGGATCGGGGCATCGCTCTCTCCTCACAGCGGTTCACGGCAGTTCATAGCGGTTCGCGATGGTTCGCGGTGGTGCATGAGCTGTACGTCAGGTCTCGAACTCGTCCAGTTCCTCCTGGTCGAGATCGACGAGGGTGAAGTCGGACGGGGTATGGCCGCCCGCGGCGGGGGCGGTGGTGTGGGCGGCCAGTCCGCTGAGCATCGCCAGCCATCCCCGGGCCAGCCGCCGGGCGGCGGGCTCGTCCACGACCCCGGCGGACCAGCCCAGGTGGAGGGTCAGTTCGGGTCCGTCGGGGGTTTCCTGGACGACCGCGCCCGCTTCCAGGGCGTACCGGGCCGGCTGGTCCGGGTCCGCCGAACCGCCGATCGCCGCCGCTCCGGCCAACCGCCAGTCGCCGGAGGCACCTTCGGACCCGGCACCGGCGCCGAACCGGCCGAGGTAGTTGAACGCGATCTGCGGGGCGGGCAGGGCCGCCAGCCTCGGGCCCGTCTCCGGGTTGAGGTGGCGCAGCAGACCGTAACCGAGCCCGTCACCGGGCACCGCCCGCGACTGCTCCTTGACCGCCTTCAGCAACGTACCGGCCGCCGGTCCGCCCGCCGCCGCCTCGTCGAGGTCCACGCCGTTCAGCCGCAGCCGGACGGGGTGCACGGAGGTGAACCAGCCCACCGTACGGGACAGTTCCACGCCCTCGACCGGCTCCCGGCCATGCCGCTCGATGTCCAGCAGTACGCCGGCCGCGGGGCCGCCGTCGTGGCGCCAGTGCGCGACGGCACCCGCCAGGGCGGCCAGCAGCACCTCGTGCACACCGCAGTGGAAGACCGCGGGGGTACGGCCGACCAAGGTGGCCGCGTCCCGTCGCGGGACGGTCCAGATGCCGTGGTCCACGGCCGCCCGGGTGTCCCGCGCCGGATCCAGCGCGCGCCCGCCCAGCAGCGGGTCGGGGCCGTCCAACAGGGCTTCCCAGGCGTCCAGTTCCGCTGTCCGCTCCGGCGCCGACGCCTGCGCGGCCAGCAGCTCCGCCCACCGCCGGAACGATTCGCCGACCGCCTCAAGTGCCGGTTGCCGTCCGGCCGCCAGGGCCTCGCAGGCCGCGCCGAGGTCCGGGAGCAGGATGCGCCAGGACACCCCGTCCACCACCAGGTGGTGGATCACCAGCGCCAGCCGGCCCGCCCGGCCGGGGCCGGCGTCCAGCCACACCGCGCGCAGCATCGCGCCCGCCGCGGGGTCCAGCCGGCCCGCCGCCTCGCGCGCCGCCCGGTCCGCGGCCTTGTCCAGGCCGTCGGCCGCGACATCCGTCGCGTCGACCCGGGCGACCAGCGCCGCCGCGTCCACGGTGCCGCGCTCACTCACCCGCAGCACCTGCTCCCCGGGCACCGTACGGGCCCGCAGCACGGCGTGGGTGTCGAGCACGGCGGCCAGCCCGGCCACCAGCACGTCCCGCGTCAGCCCGGCCGGGGTCCGGGCGATCGCCCACTGGGTGAACGCGGGGCCCGCCGCATGCTCTCCCAGGGCCCGCATGACCGGCGTCCAGGGCACCGTGCCCACGCCCAGGTCCGGCACGGCCGCCGGCGCGTCACCGAGCCGGGCGACGGCCGCCAGCGCGGCGGGCGTCTGGCGGTCGAACACGTCCTGCACGCTGATGTGCACGCCTTCCCGCACCGAGCGGGAGGCGAGCTGCATGGAGGTGATCGAGTCGCCGCCCAGCTCGAAGAAGCTGTCCTCGGCACCCACCCGTTCGACGCCCAGCACCTCGGCGAACAGCCGGCACAGGATCTTCTCGGCGGGCGTACGGGGTGCCTGCCGCGCTGCCCGTCCCGCGAAGTCCGGGGCGGGCAGCGCGGCGCGGTCGACCTTTCCGTTCGCGGTCACCGGCAGCGCGTCCAGCACCAGCACGGCGGCCGGGACCATGTACTCCGGCAGCGTCCCGGTGAGGTGGCTCTGCACCGCCTCCGGGTCCGCCCCCCGCTCGTCCGTGACGACATAGCCGATCAGGCGGCGCTCGCCGGGGCGGTCCTCGCGGGCGACGACGACGGCGTCGGTGACGGCGGGGTGCGCGGTCAGGGCGGCCTCGATCTCGCCGAGTTCCACCCGGAAGCCGCGGATCTTGACCTGCCCGTCGGCGCGGCCGACGAAGACCAGCTCCCCGTCGTCCGTCCAGCGCACCAGGTCCCCGGTCCGGTACATCCGCCCGCCGGACGGCCCACCGGGCCCCCCGCCGTACGCCCCACCAGCAGCCTCGGTGGCGAACGGGCAGGCCACGAACCGCTCGGCGGAGATGCCGGGCCGCTCCAGGTAGCCGTGCGCCAGGCCCGCGCCCGCGATATACAGCTCACCCGTCAGGCCGGGCGGCAGGGGGTTCAGGAAGGCGTCGAGGACGTAGACCTGGCGGTTGGTGAGCGGGCGGCCGATCGGCAGCGCCTCCGGCGCCCCCTCCCCCGGCTTCAGGACGTGCCAGGTCGCGCAGAGGGTGCCCTCGGTCGGCCCGTACAGATGCCGCAACGACACCTCCGGGCACGCCTCCCGCACCCGCGCCACCGACCCAGCGGGCACCACATCACCACCGGTCAGCACCTCCCGCAGACCCGCGAAGCACTCCGGGGACTCCTCCGCCAGCACCCGGAACAACCCCGCCGTCACATGCACCGACGTGACCCCATCAGCCACCGCCGTACGGACCCGCTGGGCATCCACCGCACCCGGCCCCGCCACCACCACGCGGCCCCCCGCGGCCAACGGCACCCACACCTCGTACATCGAGATATCGAAGGCATGCCGGGCGTGCAGCAGCACGGCGTCCTGCGGGTCGACGCCCCATCCGCGCTCGCTCACCAAGGCGGCCACGCTCGCGTGCGGCACCGCCACACCCTTGGGCACGCCCGTCGAACCCGAGGTATACATCACGTACGCCAGATCCTCCGCGCCGACCACGACCGGCGCCCCCTCCGCCGGGCACCCGGCCACCTCGGCCGCCACCCGCGGGTCATCGATGACCACCAGCCGCCCTTGGGCGTCGGGCGGCACCGCGTTCCGGCTCGCCTCGGTGCAGACCACAGCGGAGGGGCCCGAGTCGGCCAGCATGAACGCCACCCGCTCCGCCGGATACCCCACATCCACCGGCACGTACGCCGCACCCGCCTTCCACACCCCCAACAGCGCCACCAGAAGCTCCGCCGAACGCTCCAGCACCACCGCCACCCGGGCCCCACGCCCCACACCCAGACCGCACAGATAACCGGCCAACCGATCCGAGGCGATGTCCAACTCCCGGTAGGTGAGCCGGCGTCGACCGTCGACGACGGCCACGGCGTCGGGCGTGCTCCGCGCGTGCCGGGCCACCAGTTCCGGCGCCGGCACGCCCTCGGACTCGCCCGCCGTGGTGTTCCACCCCGTGACCACCCGCTCGCGTTCCGGCGCGCCGCTCAGTACGTCGATGCCGCCCACCAGCGCCCCGGGCTCGGCCACGATCCGCTCCAGCACCCGCAGGACCCGGCCGGGCAGCGACCGCACGGTCTCCTCGGCGACCAGGTCCGGCCGGTAGTCCATGCGCACCCGTAAGCGGTCGCCCGGGGAGAAGCTCATGGCCAGCGGGTAGTGGGTCGCCTCGCGCACGTCCAGCGAGCGGAAGACGGGCGCGTCGGCGGCGCCCTCCGGTCCGCCGGGCAGGGTGGGGTAGCTCTCGTACGCGACGAGGGTGTCGAAGACGGAACCCGGTCCGACGAACCGCTGCACCTCGGACAGGCCCATGTGCTGGTGGGCCATCAACTGCGACTGGTTCTCCTGGAGTTGGGCGAGCAGTTCGAGCAGCGTCTGCTGCCCGTCGAGGCGCACCCGTACCGGCAGGGTGTTGATGAGCAGCCCCACCATCGACTCCACGCCCGGCACTTCCGGCGGCCGCCCGGAGACCGTGGTGCCGAACACCACGTCGCGGCGCCCGGTCAGGCGGGCCAGCACCAGCGCCCAGGCGCCTTGGACCACCGTGTTCACGGTCAGGTGCCGGGCGCGGGCGAACTCGGTGAGGGCGCGGGTCGCCTCCTCACCGAGCTCCGCCGCGCTCACCTCCGGGACCGCCGCGGCCCGGCCCGGGTCCGCCGGTGCCACCAGGGTCGGCCCGTCGGCCCCGGCCAGTTCGGCCCGCCACGCCTGGCGTGCGGCCTCCTTGTCCTGCCGAGCCAGCCACGCCAGGTACTCCCGGTAGGAAGCCGGTGGCGCCAGCCCCGCGTCGTCGCCCCCCGCCGCGTAGACGGCGGCCAGTTCCCGCTCCAGGACCGGGGTGGACCAGCCGTCCAGCAGGATGTGGTGGCACGTCATCACCATCGCGTGCCGGTCGGGGCCGAGCCGGATCAGCACCAGGCGCATGAGGGGGGCCGCCGCCAGGTCGAACCGCCGGGCCCGTTCCCGGGCCGCCAGTTCCGCCACCTCGGCCGCCGCCCGGTCGGCGGGCAGGTGCGCCAGGTCGGCCTCGCGCCACGGCAGGTTCACCTCGCGCGGGATGAGCTGGACCGCCTCGCCCGACTTGCGCCGGTGGAAGCTGGCCCGCAGCGCCGCGTGCCGTCTGAGCAGGCACTGCCACGACGCCCGCAGGCGGCCCGCGTCCAGCGGCCCGTCCACCGACATCGTCCGCTGGACGACATAGACATCCGATTCCCGGCCGCCGGCGACGGCGTGGAACAGGATGCCTTCCTGCAAGGGCGACAGCGGCCATACCTCGGCCAGCGCGGCCCCCTTGGCAGCGGCCGGGGAACTCCCTGGGGAACTCACAGCGACAGCCCTCCTTCCAGATGTGCCGCTATCGCCTCGAATTGCTCGACCTCGTCCTGGTCGAGGTCGAGCAGGACGAAGTCGGAGGGGGTGTGCCCGCCCGCCGCCGGTGCCGAGGTGTGGGCGGCCAGGCCGCCCAGCATCTCCAGCCAGGTCCGGCCCAGCCGCTCCACCACGGCCTCGGCCAGCAGCCGGTCCGGCCAGCTCAGCGTGATGGTCAGCCGGGGCCCGTCCGCGGTGTCGCGGATGACCGCGCCCGCTTCCACCGCGTGCGGGGCGGGCATGTCCGGATCGTCCGAGCCGCCGATCGCCGTCGCGCCGGCCGGCTCCCAGGGGCCGACCGCCCCGATCGCGGCGGCTTCCGCGCGGGCGGCGAAGCGGCCCAGGTAGTTGAAGCCGATCTGCGGGGCGGGCAGCGCCGCCAGCCTCGGCCCCGTCTCCGGGTTGAGGTGGCGCAGCAGCCCGTAACCGAGCCCGTCACCGGGCACCGCCCGCGCCTGCTCCTTGACCGCCTTCAGCAGGGTGCCCGCCGCCGGGCCGCCCGCCGCCGCCTCGTCCAGGTCGATCCCCGTGAGGTCGAGCCGCAGCGGATGCACGCTGGTGAACCACCCGACCGTACGGGTCAGGTCGACCCCGTCGGCCGGCTCCCGGCCGTGTCCCTCGACGTTCACCAGTACGCCGGGACGGCCGCCGGGCCGCCGGCGCGCGACCGCGCCCGCCAGCGCCGCGAGCAGCACCTCGTGCGCGCCGCAGTGGAACGCCGCCGGGGTGCCGGCCGCCAGGGTCGCCGCCTGCCGGTTCGGCACCGACCAGGAGCGGTGGCGCACAGTCGCCATGGTGTCGATGGCCGGGTCCAGCGCGCTTGTGCCGAGCGGGGGGTCTTCCGCCTCCAGCAGGGCGGTCCAGGCGTCCAGTTCGGCGACCCGCTTGGGGGCCGACGCCTGCTCGTACAGCATTCCGGCCCATCGGCGGAAGGACGTGCCCACCGGCTCAAGTTCCGGCCGCCGTCCGGCCATCACGGCCTCGCAGGCCGTCTGAAGGTCCGGTAGCAGGATGCGCCAGGACACCCCGTCCACCGCCAAGTGATGCACCGCCAGCACCAACCGGCCCACCCGGCCCGGACCGGCGTCCAACCACACCGCCTGCGCCATCACCCCGGCGGCCGGATCGAGCCGCCCCACCGCCACCCGCGCCGCGCGCTCCGCCACCTCGTCCAAGCCGCCGACCACCGCCACCCGGCTCACCAGCGCGGCGGCATCCACCGCACCGCGCTCACTCACCACCAGAGCCCGCTCCGCGCCGTCGGCCACCACCCGCGCCCGCAACATGTCATGCGTGTCCAGCACGGCGCCCAGCCCGGCCACCAGCACCTCACGCGTCAGCCCCGCCGGAGCGCCGACGACCATCCACTGCGCGAACCGGCCGCCGGTGACCCGGTCGCCCAGCGTGTGCGTGACCGGGGTCCAGGGCACCCGGCCGACGCCCGCCTCGCCGTCCGCGTGCGCGGCGGACGCGGGCCCGACGGCCTCGGCCAGCCGCGCGAGCCGTTCGGGGGTCTTCGCCTGGAAGACCTGGCGGGACGTCACCACCAGGCCGGCGCGCCGGGCCCGGGACACCAGTTGCAGCGAGACGATCGAGTCGCCGCCCAGCTCGAAGAAGTTGTCCTGGGCCCCTACGCCCTCCAGCCCCAGGAGTTCGGCGAACAGGTCGCACAGGACCCGCTCGGCCGGGGTGCGCGGGGCGCGTCCGGTGGCCCGCGCCGCGAAGTCGGGTGCGGGCAGGGCCGTCCGGTCCACCTTTCCGTTCGGCGTCAGCGGCAGCTCGTCGAGCACCACCACGGCCGCCGGCACCATGTACTCCGGCAGCGACCCGGCCACGTGCTCGCGTATCGCGCGGCCGTCCACCGGCCGTCCGCCGGGGACCACGTAGCCGACCAGGCGGGTCTCGCCCGGGCGGTCCTCCCGGACCACGGCCACCGCCTCGCCGACGGCCGGGTGCGCCGTCAACGCGGCCTCCACTTCGCCGAGTTCGACGCGGAATCCGCGCACCTTGACCTGTGCGTCGGCGCGGCCGACGAAGACCAGCTCGCCGTCGTGCGTCCAGCGCGCCAGGTCCCCGGTCCGGTACATCCGCCCGCCGGAAGGCCCACCGGACGACCCGCCGGGCGGCCCGCCGGACGTCCCGCCGGAAGGCCCACCGGACGACCCGCCGGACGACCTGTCGGACGCCCCGTCGGACCACCTACCAGCGGCCTCGGCGGCGAACGGGCAGGCCACGAACCGCTCCGCCGTCAGCCCCGCGCGCCCCAGGTAGCCGCGGGCCAGGCTCACCCCGGCCACATACAGCTCCCCGACCACGCCGGGCGGCACCGGCCGCAGGAACGCGTCCAGCACGTACGAGCGGGAGTTGGCGATGGGGCGGCCGATCGTCGGCGCCTCGCCGCCGGTCAGCGGGGCGCTGACGGTGGAGACGACGGTGGCCTCCGTGACCCCGTACTCGGCGAACAGTTCCCGTCCCGTGGCCCACCGCCGCCGCGCGTCCTCGGTCATCGGCTCGCCGCCGATGGTCAGCGCGCGCAGCTCCGGCAGCTCCTCCGGCGGCAGCAGCGGCAGGAAGGCCGCGGTCATGGCTGCGTGGGTGACCCGCCGGGTGCGCAGCAGGCGGGCCAGGTCCTCGCCGAGCGGCGGCGGCCCCGGCGGCGCCAGTACGAGCCGGCCGCCCGCGCACAGCACCGGCCAGGTGTCGGCCATCGCCACGTCGAAGCTCGGCGAGACCAGTTGGGCCACGCGGCTGCCGGCGTCCAGCGCGTGCCGCGCGACGCGGTCGGCGACGAGGTTGCGCAGTCCGCGGTGGGTGGCGGCCACGCCCTTCGGCGTGCCGGTCGAGCCGGAGGTGTAGATCACGTACGCCGCGTTGTCCACCCGCAGCGGCGTGCGGCGCTCCGCGTCCCGCACACTGCCGCCCGCGTGGCCCGCGACGACCGCGGCCACCGCCGGATCGTCCAGCACGACCACCCGGCCGCCGTAGCCGTCCGGGACCACGTGCCGGGTGCCGGTGGTGCACACCACCGCGGCCGGGGCCGCGTCGCCGAGCACGAACGCCACCCGCCGCGCCGGATAGGCCGGGTCCACCGGTACGTAGACCCCGCCCGCCATCGACACGGCCACCACGGCGACCAGCGTCGGCGCCGACCGCTCCGCGGCCACCGCCACCCGGTCCTCCGGGCCCACCCCGAGGCTGATCAGGAACCGGGCCAGGCTCCCCGCCCGCCACTCCAACTCGCGGTACGTGAGCCGCTGTCGGCCGTCGTCCACGGCGATCGCGTCGGGCGACCGGCGGGCCTGGCGGGCGAAGAGCGCGGGCAGCGGCTCGGGGGCCACCGCCACCGCGGTGCGGTTCCAGTCCTCGACCACCCGCCGGTGCTCGTCCGCGTCCAGGACGCCGATCCGGCCCACCGGCGCCGAGCCGTCGGCCAGTATCTGCTCGAAGACCCGCACCAGCCGTCCGGCCAGCGCCTCGGCGGTCTCGGCGGCGACCTGGTCCCGGCGGTGGGCGAGGCGCAGCCGCGTCCGTTCGCCGGGTACGACGCCCAGGGTCAGCGGGTAGTGCGTGGCCTCGCGCGTCCCCAGGACCGCGAACGACAGGGCGCCCGGCGCGGCCGGGCCGGCGGCCCGGCGCGGGTAGTTCTCGTGCACCAGGAGCGTGTCGAAGACGGCTCCCGGGCCGGCCAGCCGCTGGACCTCCGACAGGCCCAGGTGCTGATGGGCCAGCAGCGCGGTCTGGTGCTCCTGCAGCTCCCGCAGCGTCTCCAGCACCGACCGCCCGGCGTCGAGCCGCACCCGTACCGGCAGCGTGTTGATGAACAGGCCGACCATGGACTCCATGCCGGGCAGCTCCGGCGGGCGGCCCGCCACCGTGGCGCCGAAGACCACGTCCGTACGGCCGGACAGCCGGGCGAGCACGAGCGCCCAGGCGCCCTGCACCAGGGTGTTCACCGTCAGGCCGTGGCGCCGGCCGAACGCGGCCAGGCCGCGGGTGACCTCGGCCGGGAGGTCGGTGACGAGGTGCCCGGTGTCCGCCGGGCCGGGCTCCCCGGCGCCGCGGGCGACCAGCGTCGGCTCCCGCGCCCCGGAGAACTCCGCGCTCCAGGCGGCCCGCGCGGCCCCCTTGTCCTGCCGGCCCAGCCACGCCAGGTGGTCCCGGTAGGAGGCGGCCGGCTCCAGGTGCGAGGCGTCCCCGCCGGCCTCGTACACCGTGGCCAGCTCATCGAGCAGGACCGGCATCGACCAGCCGTCCATCAGGATGTGGTGGCTGATGACGACGAGCCGGTGGCGCCGTTCGCCGAGGCGGATCAGCAGCAGCCGCAGCAGCGGCGCGACCGCCGGGTCGAACCGCCGCCGCTGCTCCTGTACGGCCAGCTTCTCGATGGCGTCCGGCACTTCGGACTCCGCCAGCGCCGACAGGTCCGCCACCCGCCACGGCAGGTCCACCGCGTCACGGATGACCTGTACGGCCTGGCCCGAGGCGCTGTGGTGGAAGCTCGCGCGCAGCGCGGCGTGCCGGTCCGAGAGCGCGGCCCACGACGCCCGCAGCCGGGCGGGGTCCAGCGGGCCGGTCAGCTCCAGCATCCACTGGGTCTCGTAGACATCCGGGCCCCGCTCCTCGAAGGCGGACTGGAAGAGCAGCCCCTCCTGGAGCGAGGACAGCGGCCAGATGTCCGTCAGCCGCGGCACGGCGGCCTCCAGCTCCGCGACGCTGTCCGGGGAGAGGTCCAGCAGCGGGAAGTCGCCGGACGTGTGCCCGCCCGCGCCGGGCGCCTCTGCGGCTCCCGCGCCCTCGGCTCCGGCGTCCTGGGCTCCCGCGTGCCCGGCTCCCGCGTCCCGGGCTCCCGCGCCCCCGCATCCCGCATCCCGGGCTCCCGCGTGCCCGGCGGCGGGCTCCGCCGCGCCGGCGGCCCCGGCCGCCGCCAGCCGCTCGGGCGTTCTGAGGTCGAAGACCTGCTGGGGCGTCACCGCCAGCCCGGCCCGCCGTGCCCGCGACACCAGTTGCAAGACCATGATCGAGTCGCCGCCCAGCTCGACGAAGCCGTCCTCGGCGCCGACCCGATCCAGCCCCAGCACCTCGGCGTAGAGCGCGCACAGGGTCTCCTCGGCCGCCGTACGCGGCTCCCGTCCCGATGCCTTCGCGGCGAAGTCGGGCGCGGGCAGGGCCTCGCGGTCGACCTTGCCGTTCGGGGTGAGCGGCAGCCGGTCCAGCGGCACCAGCACGGCGGGGACCAGGTACTCCGGCAGCGCCCCGGCAAGGTGCTCGCGCAGGGCGGCGAGCAGTGCGCCGGTGTCGTGGGTCGCCGCGACACCAGCCGTACGAGCCGCCGCGACACCGCCCGTACGAGCCACCGCGCCGCCGCCGGTACGAGCCGGCGCGCCGCCGCCCGTACGAGCCGGCGAGGACCCCCCGGTACGGGACGACGGCGCTCCCGGGTCCGCCACCGTCCGCGCGCGCCGGTCGTCCGGACGCGGCGCCGCAGCCGGGCCCGGGGTCGCGTCCGGGACCACGTACCCGACCAGGCGCCGCTCGCCGGGCCGGTCCTCCCGCGCCACCACCACGGCCTGACCGACCGCCGGATGCGCGGTCAGCGCCGCCTCGACCTCGCCCGGCTCCACCCGGAACCCGCGGACCTTCACCTGACCGTCGTCCCGGCCGACGAAGACCGACTCACCGTCGTGCGTCCGGCGCACCAGGTCCCCGGTCCGGTACATCCGCCCGCCCGGAGGCCCACCCGATGCCCCGTCGGAAGCCCCGGTGGCGAACGGGCAGGCCACGAATCGCTCCGCAGTCAGCCCCGCCCGAGCCAGATACCCCAGCGCCAGCCCCGCGCCGGCGAGGTACAGCTCCCCGACCATGCCCGGCCCCACCGGCCGCAGGTGCGCGTCCAGGACGTACGCCTGCCGGTTGGTGAGCGGGCGGCCGATCGGCAGCGGCTCCGGTGTCTCCTCCCCCGGGTGCAGGACATGCCAGGTGGCGCACAGCGTGCCCTCGGTCGGCCCGTACATATGCCGTACGGAGAGCTCCGGGCAGGCCGCGCGTACCCGCGCCACCGAGGCCGCGGGCACCACGTCGCCCCCGGTCAGCACCTCCCGCAGACCGGCGAAGCACTCCGGGGACTCCTCCGCCAGCACCCGGAACAACCCCGCCGTCACATGCACCGCCGTGGCCCCGTCGGCCACCGCCGCGCGCATCCGCTGGGCGTCCACCGCGCCCGGCCCCGCCACCACCACCCGGCCCCCGGCGGCCAGCGGCACCCACACCTCGTACAGCGACGCGTCGAAGGCGTGCGGCGCGTGCATCAGCACCGCGTCCCCGGGGCCGACGCCCCAACCGGGTTCGGCGGCCAGCCCCGCCACGCTCCCGTGCGACACCGCCACCCCCTTCGGCAGCCCCGTCGAACCGGAGGTGTACATCACGTACGCCAGGTCGTCCGCGCCCAGCCGTACCGCCGGCCCGTCGGCCGGGCACGCCGCCACCGCCGCCCGCACCCGCGGGTCGTCCAGCACCGTCACCCGCCCCGGCGTGCCGGCCGGCACCGCGTCCCGGCTCGCCCCGGTGCACACCACCGCCACCGGCGCGGCATCGGCGAGCATGAACGCCACCCGCTCCGCCGGATATCCGGCATCCACGGGCACGTACGCGGCGCCCGCCTTCCACACCGCCAGCAGCGTCACGAGCAGCCCCGCCGAGCGCTCCATCACCACCGCGATCCGGTCACCGCGCCGCGTGCCCAGGCCGGTCAGATACGCGGCCAGCCGTGCCGACTCTGCCTCCAACTGCCCGTAACTTACGACCAGTTCACCGTCCAGGAGGGCCACCGCCCCCGGGGCCCGCTCCGCCTGCCGGGCTATCAGCTCCGGCACTAAGACGCCCGGCACCTCAGTCATCTCACCCTCCGTAGCGTTCCGCCCCGCGACCGCCCGTTGACGCCGTGCCCGCTCCGCCGGCGCACGCGTTCCGCCGAGGCGCGGTCGTCCGCACGCCGGTCCCTCCAATTCCCCTGCCGGTATTCGGATAAGGGCAGCGTGGGATCCGTTTGGTCGTTCATATTTCCCCCTTGGTCGACGCGGCGTGCGCCGGCGATCGCCCGTCCCGCTCGGGGCCCGTGGCCACAGGACTGCGTGTCCGATCATTCGCACGGTACGCGGGCACGAGGAATCGGAACCGGGTAGTCGAACAACCGGAAAGGAATGCGGCTATGAATGCCACAGATGCCTTGCCGTCCTCTTCGGAAAACCATGAGCTTTCCCCGTACCGCGGCTTCCGCAGCCCCCTCGGAAATCTCGTCGGGGCTTTCAGAGCCGACGGTATCCACTCTGCGCGCCCGGGTGTGCGGGGTCAACCGCCGGCGGATGGACAGGCGTCTCGTCCAAGAAGGGCAATTACCGCTGTGGCACGCCGCCGGGCCTCGCCCGTCCAACCGTCCGTTGTACGGGCTTGGGCACCAATAGAAGGGCGTGGGGTCCATTCCGTCGCGTACGACGTCACGGACACCACGCCATTCGGCCGGGCCGCCCCCCGGCGCCGCGCGGGGAGGCCGCGGGTCACCCCGGGCCCGGGCCCGGCGGGCCGCCGGGGCCCGTACCGTGGAGCACCGGCCCGGGACCTCCCAAGTCGCCGGGCCCGGCGCCCGTGGTGAAGTAGCCGGGACCGGCGGCGCCGGCCGATCGGGTCACCGCGTAGCCGTCGGCGGGCTCGTCGGCGAGCGGCGCGTCGCCATTCCTGGACGGGCCGGAGAACTGGGTGCGGTACAGCTCCGCGTAGAGCCCGTTCAGCTCCAGCAGCTCATCGTGGGTGCCGCGTTCCTGGACCCGGCCCTCGCCGATGACGAGGATCTGGTCGGCGTCCCGGATCGTGGAGAGCCGGTGGGCGATGACCAGCGAGGTCCGGCCGGCCAGCGCGGTCCGCAGGGCCCGTTGGAGCGCCGCCTCGGACTCCGAGTCGAGGTGCGCGGTGGCCTCGTCCAGCACCACGACCGGCGGGGCCTTCAGCAGCAGCCGCGCCATGGCGATGCGCTGCTTCTCGCCGCCCGAGAGCCGGTACCCGCGGTCGCCGACCACGGTGTCCAGGCCGTCGGGGAGCAGGTCGATCAGGTGCCAGATCTGCGCCGCCTTGCAGGCGTCGATCAGGTCCTGCTCGGTGGCGTCCGGCCGGGCGTAGACCAGGTTCTCGCGGATGGTCGTGTGGAAGAGGTGCGCGTCCTGGGTGACCATGCCGACCGTGTCGTTCAGCGACCGCAGGGTCACCTCGCGCAGGTCCTGACCGCCGATGCGTACGGCGCCCTCCAGCGGGTCGTAGAGCCGCGGCACCAGGTGCGTGATGGTCGTCTTGCCGGCGCCCGAGGGGCCGACCAGCGCGGTCAGTTTCCCGGCCGGCGCGGTGAAGTTCAGGTCGCGCAGCGTCCAGGCGTTGTCGGAGCGCTCCTGTGCGGGCAGGGCGATCGATTCGAGCGAGGCGAGCGAGACCTCGGCCGCCTTCGGGTAGCGGAACGAGACCCCGTCGAACTCGATGTCCGGTGCCGCCGCGGTGCCGTCGGCGGCGGGCAGCGGTACGGCGCCCGGCCGCTCGGCGATCAGCGGCTTGAGGTCCAGCACCTCGAAGAGGCGGTCGAAGCTGACGAGTGCGGTCATCACGTCCGCCTGGGCGTTGGAGAGCTGGCCGACCGGCATCATCAGACGCGTGAGCAGCGTCGCCAGGGCCACCAGCGAACCGAGTTGGAACGCGCCGTTGATGACGAGGCCGCCGCCGATGCCGTACACCGCGGCGGTGGCCAGGGAGCCCACGAGCATCGTCGAGAGGAAGAGCATCTTCATGGCGACGGACTGCCGGACGCCGACCTCGCGGCCCCTGGCCGCCAGCCCGGCGTACTGGCCCAGTTCGCTCCGCGGGTGCCCGTAGAGCTTGGCCAGCAGCGCTCCGACGACGTTGAAGCGCTCCTGCATCATGGAGCCCATTTCGGCGTTGATCTGCATGTGCTGCCGCATGAGCCGCTGCATCCGGCGGCCGATGAGCCGGCCGGGCAGAATGAAGAACGGTATCAGCAGGACGGCCAGCAGGGTGATGACCCAGGACAGGTAGGCCATCGTGATCAGGACGAAGAGCAGGGTGAGCCCGGCGGAGAAGACCGTCGAGAGCAGTTGGGTGACCGCCTGCTGAGCCCCGATCACATCCGTGTTCAACCTGCTGACCAGGGCGCCGGTCTGGGCCCGCGTGAAGAACGCCAGCGGCTGTCGCTGCACATGGTCGAACACCTTGGTGCGCAGGTCGTAGATGAGTCCCTCACTGACCCGGGCCGAATACCAGGTCTCGGCGAATCCCAGCAGGACGGCCAGGAGCGCCTGCGCGGCGACCGCGATGGCCGCCCACACGACGACCGTCGTGTCGCGGACGAGGATGCCGTTGTCGATGAGGTACTTGAGCAGGAGCGGCGGAGCCACCGCGCTGGCGGCGTTCAGTGTCGTCGCGACCACAAGAAAGCCGATGTTGCGGCGGTGCGGCCTTGTGAACGGCAATATCCGCTTTACCGTGCCGGGTTTGACCTGTTGCTTCGATGTGGAGGAGGGATCCGGCCCGTCCCCTCGCATGATCACCGGCCCTGGGCCACCCATCATGGCCACAGATACCACCTCGGTTTCTTCGTCACGGTCGGGCGGGTCCCGTTCAGCCGGCGGATTCCATCGCGTTCATCTCGTCGATGAGGCTCTGCGGGCGCATGTCCGTCCAGTTCTCCTCGATGTACGCCAGGCACGCCTCTCGGATGTCCTCCCCGAAAACGACCCGCCAGCCGGCCGGCACCTCGGCGAAGGCGGGCCACAGCGAATGCTGGTTCTCCTCGTTCACCAGAACCAGGAAGGAGCCGTTCTCGTCGTCGAACGGATTCGTCATGATCACTTCCTTTCAACTGTCCTTGCGGGAACGGAAATCGACCGTGCGGGACACAGCCCGAATCACGGTAACCGAGCGCTACCGGCCCGACAAGAACGGCGAACGCGAAAGCATTGGACAGGCCCGGGACACCAGGACCAAGGCACTCACGATTCCTTTCGGGCGAAGAAGTCGATGATCGCGGAATTCACCACGTCCGGCTTTTCGAGATATCCGGCCCGGGAGTCGCTTCGGGTCATCGACCAGCCCGACGACGATGCCGAGCGTGCGGGCCTCGGGCGCGCCGCGGCCTGTCCAGCCATGGAAATCCCCCGTACGACATCAGTCGGTGGGCGCCCTTCCCCGCCCCCGGACCGAACGTTCAGGATCGCACCGCACACCACGCCCCAACAACGCTGTCCAACCGTCCGCCCACCCCGGACGGCTCCGTCGTCCAACTGGTTGATTACCCGCCTTGGACAGCCGAGCCGCCCGCGAACGCCTCCCCACCGCATCGCCCCGCAGCCGGTACGGGCAGAGACGGGGAGGCCGGTCTTGACCAGCGGGAATCCACACGACACAGCAGGAACCGTCGGTTACTGTCCATCGGGAAGAAATGAGGGGCCATGGCACTGGTCAAGAAGGGGTCACGCCGCATCACCGTCGACGGCGTCACCTATCGATGGAGAGTCCGAGGGCGGCCGACTTACGACCAGGGGCTGGTCTGGAGTCCGCTGACCTACGCCGTCGAGCAGGCCGGGGCATCGGGCACCACCTTGGTGGTCACCACCGACCAACCGCACCCGAGCAACTGGTTCGAGATCCCTGCCAGGCCCGTGCTGCCCGCGGAGGTGGCCGCCACGATCCGCACGGCGCGCGCCAAAGGCTGGGCATCCGACGAGCCCGGCTCGCCCTTCCTGCTCGACCAGTCCCAGGGCTTCGCGCCTGCGGGCTGACTGGCGCGGTCGCCGCGCCCGGCAAGTCTGACACCGACGGGCACCACGGCGTTGAGGGACTCCAGCGCAGGTCAGGCCCCTCTTCCGCGGCGAAGCCGCGGGTGGTGACGACGCCAACCCGTCCCGGGCACTCCTCTAACCAACCCAAGAACGCCCCGGCCAGATGGCCGGGGCGTTCTTGCTTTGCTATGGGGAGGCTCAGACGAGACTGACTCCGGCCTGGGCCTTGATGGTGTCCACGGCCTCTTCGGTGAGCCATCGAAGAGGGACCACGGTCCACTTGTCGCCCTTGCGCATGACCACGGCTTTCCCGTCCCTGGTGCGCCCGACGTGGATGAACCCATGGTCACGCCGCAGGTCTTTCGCCAGGTTCTCGCCGTAGATCACGGGTGTTACTTCCCTTCACGGTCCTCGTCATCAGCCAAACTGCTGTGGACGTCCCCGTTCTGAGAGACGCGGGTGTCGGGGTCGGTCACCTGATCCTGGCCGGCCTGCGGGTCCCAGTCGTCCTCGTTCTTCTTACCCATCTTCGCGTGTTCCTTCCTGTCGAACACTGTCGAACGTTGAGGCGACGCGGGAAGGTCGAGTCTCAGCGGCAGCTCAATAGCCTTGGCGGGGTACGTCATTGGGTTGGTCATGAGTAGACCCCTTGCGTTGTCCTGACGGCGACAACGCTAGGAAGGGCGGCATCTTGGCCGCCAGGAGATTGCACAAAATTGCAGATGATCACCCTTGAGAGTCCATGGCTCTCAAGATCAATTCCCTGGCCTTGGCTCCATGGACAGCCATGGTGGACAGTTGCTCGAACGCGCGCAGGTACAAGGAAACCTCATGGGGGATCTTGACGTTGAGGTTCGCCGAAAGCGTTTCGACCTGGACTCGTGAGTCATCGAAGATCAGGAACCCTTCCAGGGTCCACATTTCTCGCGTCGCGGTTCGCGGAATGATCCCAAGGGAGACGTTGGGAAGAGACATGATTTCCAGCAGGTGACCGTGTTGCCCGGCCATGGTCTCCGCGTCACCGTATTTGTAGTAGAGGACATCTTCTTCAATCAGCAGAGCGAAGCGCTTGCGCCCATCGTGCAGTACCCGCGACCGTTCAAGCCGAGCTTCCGCAGCAGACGCCGAATCATTCGGGACATCACGGAAAGCCGCGATCTTCTCAAGAAGCCGTTCTGCGTACCCCTGCGTCTGTACCAGTCCGGGAATGACGTTCGAGCAGTACACCTTCATATGGCGTGTCCGCTTGTAGAGCGGGGTGTGCACTTGCCCCTGCCTCAACCCAGCCCGGTGCAGCAGCCGCCACTCCCGGTACAGCGACTCCGCCTCACGCGCGGCAGTGATGATGTCGGCCGCCTGGCTATCTGCACCGCAGGCGTTACACCAATCACGGATGTCTTTTTCAGATGGACGGGTCTTGGCGTTCTCGATCCGTGACGCCTTGGCAGGGTGCCAGTCGCAGCGCTTAGCGAGTTCACGGCCATTCAGCTCGGCGTCCAGGCGAATATCTCGCAGACGTCGAGCGATGACCTTGCGGGCCTCCTGAACGCTGGAGGATGGAGAGGACATGTCAGCGAACCGTTGCGCGATGTGACCCGCCCTCGCTATACCTGGTACTCGTCGTGGGGAATGGCTCGTCCCCAAACGGCTTCAAAGGCATCGGCGCAGAGCGCAGCGACCTTTGGATCTTCCGTGTACTGCGGATCGACAATCTTCCCGTCTCCGGAAAAGAGGTTGAACCGCACGGCCTTTCCGTCGATCAGCCAGAAGTCGTTGCCGGGAAGCGCGAGGTCACTCGCTTGGCTTCGCGGGAGCCACCGCACTTGTTCTCCCGCCCTGATAATCCACGGAGTACCGGCATGTTCATACCGGATGTATTCCGTTACGGGTTCTGAGACGATCCGGGCCCGGCGAACCTTTACCCCGCGTGCCCCCAGTCCTGAGACGAGATCCACCCACGGCTTCCAGTACGCTGCGGCGGCTTCGTCATCGCGTCGACTGCCGGTCCTCCTCCAGTGCTGGTACTCCTCGGATTCCGTATCGGCCTCGTAGACATCACGCAGTTCCAGGTGTACCGCTGAACGCTCGGCAGCGTTCAGCAGGTCTTCGAAGCTAGGAACCCTCGGCTTCATCGCACGCCTTCCTGATGAGTTCGATCATGCGGTACGGAACCCTGACGATGCCCTCCGTTTCGGGCAGCGGGCTGGCCGTCGCGCAGAGCGCCTTGGTGCCCTCGTCCGGCTTCCACCCCTGGAACAGAACTTCCTTCTTCTCGTCATCGATCCAGACGGCAGGACAGTTGCCCTGGTCCGTGTCAGGGTCGATTCCGATGAACCGTAGCGCCATGCCGACCTCCGGTGTCGAGCGCGTTGCAGCCTGTTGCGCGACCATCGCGCCGCCGAGGCCTGGCGTCAAGGGCGCGCCCAAGGCACTGGTGTGGTCTCCGTTCGTGACTCCAAGGACCCCCACGGCCCAGGCATGGCCGCCCCTGCGGACGCATGGGCGTTCATAGCTGGAGGTGAGGGGGGCGGCGGCCTCCGAGTGACCACCCGAGAACCCTCATCGAGGCTGCTGGTTGGTTCCCGGCTTGCTCAGCGCAGCGTCTTGGCCTCGCGGGCCAGATTTTCCACCCGGGTCCAGTCCTTCGCGCGGAGCGCTTCCGACGGGAGCATCCAGGTGCCGCCTACGCAGGCGACGTTGGGGAGGGCTAGGTAGGCGGGGGCGGAGGTGAGGGTGATGCCGCCTGTGGGGCAGAAGCGGGCCTGGGGGAGGGGGGAGGCGAGGGACTTGAGGTACGGGGTGCCGCCTGCTGCTTCGGCGGGGAAGAACTTCATCTCGGTGACGTCCTGGTCCAGCAGCGTCACCACCTCCGACGTGGTCGAGACGCCTGGGAGGAAGGGGACGCCGGAGGACTTCATCGATGCCAGCAGGCGCGGCGTCCACCCGGGGCTCACCAGGAAGCGGGCGCCGGCGGCCACGGCGGCGTCCACGTGGGCGGGGTTCAGGACGGTACCCGCGCCCACCACGGCCTCCGGCACCTCGGCCGCTATCGCGCGTATCGCGTCGAGCGCGGCCTCCGTGCGCAGGGTCACCTCGATCGCGGGCAGGCCGCCCGCGACGAGGGCACGCGCCAGTGGCACGGCGTCGGCCGCGTCGTCGAGGACGACCACGGGGATGACAGGGGCCAGGTCGAGTACGGAGGTGGGGGCGGGGGGCTCAGGGGTGGCGGCAGCACTGGTCACGATTGCCATCCTGCCGCCCGGATGGCATCTACCGCAACGAGTGTTGCAGATAATGCAACGGTAATGATGTGGCGGCGCCTATAGCTCCGTCACGATCACGTCCAGCGTCCAGCCGCGGCCCGCCTTCACCGGGGCCTCCGCCTCCACCGTGTAGCCCAGCTCGCGCACCGCCCCCACCAGTTCCTCCGGGTCGCCCGGCGCCGCGCCGTTCACCAGGAGATCGCGTACCAGCCGCCCCTTCGTCGCCTTGTTGAAGTGGCTGACCACGGAGCGCTTCTCCACCCCGTCCACCATCTTCGACTGGAGCACCCGCACCGTCGCCGTACGCTCCGCGACCTCGCCCTTCGGTTTCCAGGCCGCCGCGTACGCCGCCGAGCGCAGGTCCAGTACCAGGCCGTCCCCGGCCGCCGCCGGGAGGACGTCGGCCATCGGGGCGCGCCAGTACGCGCCGAGCGCGCCCGTTCCCGGCAGCTTGACCCCCATCGAGCAGCGGTAGGAGGGGATGCGGTCGCCGATCCGTACCGCGCCCCACAGCCCGGAGAAGACGAGCAGCGAGCGTTCGGCGCGCCGCCGGGCCGCGGTGTCCAGGGTCGCCAGGTCCAGCGCGTCGTACAGGACGCCCGTGTAGATCTCACCGGCCGGGCGCGTCCCGGCCTCGCGCAGGGCCGCGTTCTTGGCGATCTCGCCGCGCAGCCCGGCGCTCAGGCCGAGCACTCGCGCGGCCTTCTCCTCGTCGCCCGCGCACAGTTCCACCAGTTCGTCGAGGACGGCCTCGCGGGCCGCGGTCAGCTCCGGGAGCGACAGCGCCGCCAGGTCCAGCGGGGCCCCGGAACCTCCGGCGGCCTTCCCCTCCGACGGCGGCAGCAGCACGAGCACGACGATCTCCTTCAAGCGGTGGTACGGGACGGGGCGGCCCCGAGGCAGCTTAAATCCTGTCCGGTCCGCCTCACCGCACACGCCGGCCCCGCGCCCGTACGCGACAGTCACCGTGCCGCGCGCCGCACCCCGTCCTACGCTCGGTGCCATGCCCCGCCGCCATATGCATGTGACCGAGACGGACGGCGCCCCGCTGCGGGCCGCGCTGCGCGAGTTGCGCGCGAAGATGGAGCTGCCGGAGGCGTTCGAGCCGGCCGTGCTCGACGAGGCCGAGCGGGCCGCCAAGAGCCCCCGCCTGCCCGAGCACGACGCCAGGGATCTGCCGCTGTTCACCGTCGACCCGCCCGGCTCGATGGACCTCGATCAGGCCATGTTCCTGGCCCGCCGGAACGGCGGCGGCTACCGCGTGCACTACGCCATCGCCGATGTCGCCGCGTTCGTCACCCCCGGCGGCGCCCTCGACGCCGAGGCCCACCGCCGCGTCATGACCCTCTACTTCCCCGACGAGCGCGTGCCCCTGCACCCCGCCGTGCTCGGCGAGGCCGCCGCCAGCCTGCTGCCCGACCAGGACCGGCCCGCGCTCCTGTGGCGGCTCGACCTCGACCCGTCCGGCCAGGTCGTACGGACCGACGTGCGCCGCGCCCTCGTCCGCAGCCGCGCCAAGCTCGACTACGCGGCCGTACAGCGCGCCGTCGACTCCCGTACGGCTGAGGAACCGCTCGCCCTCCTCCGCGAGATCGGCCTGCTCCGCGAGGAGCTCGAACGCGACCGGGGCGGCATCTCCCTGCACGTCCCCGAGCAGGAGATCGTCGAGCAGGGCGCGCGCGGCGGGGGGTACGCCCTCGAATACCGCGCCCCGCTGCCCGCCGAAGGCTGGAACGCCCAGATCTCCCTGATGACCGGCATGGCCGCCGCCGACCTCATGCTGCGCACCGGCACCGGCATCCTGCGCACCCTCCCCGCCGCCCCCGAGAGCGCCGCCGCCCGGCTGCGCCACATCGCCCGCGCGCTCGGCGTCGACTGGCCCGAGGACATGCCGTACGCGCAGGTCATCCGCTCCCTCGACGCGCGCCGCGCCAACCATGCCGCCTTCCTCCAGGAGTGCACCGCCCTGCTGCGCGGCGCGGGCTACACCGCCTTCGACGGCGAGGCCCCGCTGCCCGCCGAGGCCGTGCACGCCGCCGTCGCCGCGCCGTACACGCACTGCACCGCCCCGCTGCGCCGCCTCGTCGACCGCTACGCGGGCGAGGTGTGCCTGGCCGGGGCCGAGGGAGCCGAGCCGCCCGACTGGGCGCGCGAGGCGCTCGACGCGCTGCCGGGGGAGATGGACGGCGGCGCCCGCCGCGCCAACCAGGCCGAACGCGAGAGCGTGGACCTCGTGGAGGCGGCGTCGCTGCGCGGCCGGGTCGGCGAGATCTTCGACGCGTACGTGGTGGACGTACAGCCGAAGCGGCCCTCCTCCGGCACCGTGCACCTCTACGAACCGGCCGTCATCGGCCGCGTCGACGGCGCCCCGGACGCGCCCCCGCTCCCGCTCGGGCACCGGCTGCGGGTACGGCTGACGGAGGCGGAACCGGGGCGGCGGAAGGTGCGGTTCGCGCCGGTGTAGTCCGCCGTGCTGGTCAGGCCGGTTCCTGCGCCGCCGCCGGGAGCAGCGCCCGTACGGCCGTGACCAGCGCGGCCGGGTCGTCGGCGTGGCAGCGGATCGTACGGGCGTACCGCCGCGCGCCGAGGACCGTGCGGTAGCCGACCGGCTCGGTCAGCTCCACGGTGACGGAGGTCTGCCCGGCGACGGGCAGTTCCAGCACGTCGTCGGGGGCCTTGGCGGCGGGGAAGCGGATATCGCGGCGTACGGAGGCGATCAGCTCGGGCGCGATCCGCAGATCGAGCCGGGCGGTGGCCCGGACGCGCAGCCCGGCGGGGCCGACGGTGTGCGGGCGGGTGACGGCGGCGGCGTGCAGGCCGAACACGAACAGCACGGCGTACACGTCGATGACCAGCGTGATCAGGTGCGCCACGGGATGGCCGGAGAGCAGTACGGACATGCCGACCGTCTCCACGACGCTGACGAAGACGAGGGAGTACAGCATCGACGCCTGCGCACGGGCGTAGCCGAACCCTTCGTCGCCGCCCCGTGTCCCGTCGCGCCGCCGCGCCGCCCACAGGGCGATGCTGACGGCGACGCGCCCTTCGTGCGCGGCCAGCAGGCGGAGCTTTCGCGGGGCGCTCATCGGGCGTCCCCGGATCGGGCGCCCCCGGATCGGGCGCGGTCGGAGCGGGCGCGGTCGGTGAGGAGCCGCATCGCGCCGCGGACGGCGGCGGCCTGGGCGGGGGCGAAGTCGGAGAAGAGCACGTTCACGAAGCCGCCCTGTGCTTGCTCGCTCACCTCGTGATCGGCGGCGAGCTCCGCCGCCACGCCGGGCGGCAGGCAGTCGGCGAGCAGTCCGGCGGCTTCGTCGACGCGGGGGTCGTCGGGGTCGGCGTCCGCGAGGGCGTCGAGGAGCGCGTACACCTCGTACGCGCGCTCCATGGCCCCCGGTTCGGCGGCCGAGGAGCGCAGCAGCGCCATGAGCCGTTCGCGGTCCTCGGGCGCGGCGGCGGTCTCCAGGAGGGCCAGCAGCTCCCGTTCCTTGGCGGCCGCGGCGGGTTCGGGGCCGGGGCGCGCGGCGCCGACGCGCGCCATCTCGGCGTAGAGCGCGGCGAGTTCGGCGGAGACCGGCCCTTCGGCGGTCAGCGTGCCCTCGTCGGCCTGGCGCAGCAGGGCCGCCACCCGGGCCCGCCGCTCGCGGACCGCGGCCTCCTGGCGGGCCAGGTCGGCGTCCAGCTCGCCCAGCACCTCGCGCAGCTCCCGCCCTGAATCGTCGGCGAGCACGTCCCGTACCTCGTCCAGGCTCAGCCCCAGATCGGTCAGGCGGCGTACGCGCGTCAGCGCCACGGCGTCCCGCAGCCCGTACGCCCGGTAGCCGTTCGCGAGCCGCGGCGGCTCCGGGAGCAGTCCGAGGTGGTGGTAGTGGCGTACGGTCCGGGGGCTGACGGCCGCCAGGGCGGCGAGCTCTCCGATTCTCATGGCACCAGTAGAAACGTTGACGTCGCGGCAAGGTCAAGCGCCGCGGTGCGGGCCAGGTACCATGGTCGGCACGGCGGACGAGCCGGCCGGGCGGCCGCGTGGGGGTCTTCGGACCCTCCCGAGGAACGTCCGGGCTCCACACGGCAGGGTGGTGGCTAACGGCCACCCGGGGTGACCCGCGGGACAGTGCCACAGAAAACAGACCGCCGGGGGCCGCGAGGCTTCCGGTAAGGGTGAAACGGTGGTGTAAGAGACCACCAGCCTCCGAGGCGACTCGGAGGGCTAGGTAAACCCCACCCGGAGCAAGGTCAAGAGGGGCCGTCATCTCTTCGGAGACGGTGGCCCTGCGCGGACGTTCGAGGGCAGCCGGCCCGAGTCCGCGGGTAGACCGCATGAGTCTGTCGGCAACGGCAGACCTAGATGGATGGCCGCCTCCCCGAGGGCCGCGAGGTCCCCGGGAGACAGAACCCGGCGTACAGGCCGACTCGTCCGCCGGTCATCTAGGGTAAGGCCCTCTGAACTGCTAAACGGCAGGTCAGAGGGCTTTTCTGGCGTCCACCCAGTGTTGCCCTTTCGGGGTGATGGGGCCTGTTCGAGCCCACCCGCCAACGGAAGGCCGGGGGCGGGCCCGAGCCACAACCGTGAGGGGCCGGCCGTGCGCCAACGGGAGGGGGCGGGCCGCGCCGGGGGCATCGCCGGGCGTAAAGCGAAGCAGCCCGGCGATGCCCCCGGCGCGGCCCGCCCCCGAACCACGACGCACCCGCACCGCACCACGGGGCTGAGCCCACCGCAGGTGAAACGCGCACGCGCACCGCACCACCGGGCTAAGCCCACCGCAGGTGAGCACCGCACCACCGGCCGAAAAGCCCACCGCAGGTGAAGCCCACCGCAGGTGAAACGCCCACCCCAGGTGAAACGCCCACCCCAGGTGAAGGGGCCCAAGCTCACCGCAGGTGACTGGTGTCGTTCAGGAGCCGCACCGACGCGTTTCCGTCCCCGTAATAAGCCACCGCCGACAACGAAGCCGCCGCCAGCTCCATCCGGAACATCGACTCCGGCGGCGCGCCCAGCGCGAGCCGGACCAGCGTCTTGGCCGGCGTGACGTGCGTGACCAGCAGGACCGTACCCCCCGCGTACCGGGCGATGAGTTCGTCGCGCGCGAGCGCGACGCGACGAGCGACGGCGGCGAAACTCTCGCCACCCCCCGTGGGAGCGGCATCGGCATCGGCGGAGGCGAGCCACGCGTCAAGGTCCGCCCGGTGCCGCTCGCGCACCTCGGCGAAGGTCAGCCCCTCCCAGGCCCCGAAGTCGGTCTCGCGGAGCCCGTCGTCGACGCGGACGTCGAGGCCGAGCCGGGCGGCGATCGTCTCGGCGGTCTGCCGGCAGCGCCGCAGGGGCGAGCTGACGACGGCCTGCACGCTGCCGCGCGCGGCGAGCGCGGCGGCGGTGGCCGCGGCCTGCCGGTGGCCCGCGGCGGAGAGTTCGGGGTCGGCGCCGCCGCTGCCGGAGAAGCGCTTCTGCGGGGTGAGGGCGGTCTCGCCGTGCCGGAGGAGTACGAACGTGGTGGGCGACCCGAGGTCGGCGGGTACGGCCGTGGGCTCGGCGCCGTCCTCGTCAAGGGGAGCGAGGGGCTCGGCAGCGGAGCCCAACGCCGCCGAGGAACGATCCGCGCTCCACCGCCGCCCGGCCTTGCCGGCATCCATGGCCTCGTTGGCGAGCCGGTCCGCGTGCTTGTTCTGCTCGCGGGGGATCCACTCGTAGGTGACCCGCGACGGCGGGAAGACCGCCCTGGCCTCGGCGGCGAGCGGTCGCATGCCGGGGTGTTTGATCTGCCAGCGGCCGGACATCTGCTCGACGACGAGCTTGGAGTCCATGCGGACGACGACGGTGGCCTCCGGGTCGAGGGCCTTGGCGGCCCGGAGCCCGGCGATGAGGCCCTGGTACTCGGCGACGTTGTTGGTGGCCACGCCGATGTACTCGGCGGTCTCGGCGAGCGCTTCGCCCGTGGCCGGGTCGAGGACCACGGCGCCGTAGCCCGCGGGCCCCGGGTTGCCCCGGGACCCGCCGTCGGCCTCGACGATGAGGCGATGCGCCACTTACAGCCCCGAGTCGGCGGTGCGGACGAGGATGCGGCGGCAGTTCTCGCACCGTACGACCTCGTCGGGGGCGGCGGCCCGTACGTCGTTCAGCTCGGTGATGTTGAGCTCCAGGCGGCAGCCCTCGCAGCGGCGCTGGAAGAGCTTGGCCGCGCCGACGCCGCCCTGCTGGGCGCGCAGCTTGTCGTAGAGCTTCAGCAGGTCGGCGGGGACGGAGGCGGCGACGACCTCGCGCTCCTTGGTGACGGTGGCGACCTCGCCGTCGATCTCCTCGAAGGCGGCGTCCCGGCGCGCGGTGGCGTCGTCGACCTTGGCCTGTACGGACTCCACGCGCGCCGTCAGCTCGCCGACCCGCTCCTGCGCGGACTCGCGGCGCTCCATGACCTCCAGGACCACGTCCTCCAGGTCGCCCTGGCGCTTGGCGAGGGAGACGATCTCGCGCTGGAGGTTCTCCAGGTCCTTCGGCGAGGTGATGGCGCCGGAGTCGAGGCGCTGCTGGTCGCGGGCGGCGCGCTGGCGCACCTGGTCCACGTCCTGCTCGGCCTTGGTCTGCTCGCGGTCGGTGTCGCTCTCCTCGGTCTGCGCGGCGACGAGGAGGTCCCGGTGCTGGGCGAGGTCGCCCTCAAGGGCCTGGATCTCGGCGTGCTCGGGCAGCGACTTGCGCTTGTGCGCGAGCTGCGAGAGGCGGAGGTCGAGGGCCTGGACGTCGAGGAGGCGGATCTGGTCGGCGGGCGCGGCGTTCAGTGGAAGCTCCTGGTTATTCGGTGGGTGGGGTGGACGCCGCGTGGGCGGTCCAAGGGTCGGTGACCGTGCGGGAGACGTGGGTGCGCAGGTCCCAGCCGTGGCGGTCGGAGGCCTCGTCGAGCTGGGCCGCGGCCTGTTCGGTCCAGGGCCACTCGGTGGCCCAGTGGGCGGCGTCGACCAGGACCAGCGGGCTGTGCTGCTGGGCCTCGGAGGCCGGGTGGTGGCGCAGGTCCGCGGTGACGTAGGCGTCGGCGCCGGCGGCCCGTACCTCGTCGAAGAGGGAGTCGCCGGAGCCGCCGCAGACGGCGACCGTACGGATGACGCGCTCCGGGTCGCCCGCGACGCGGATGCCCTGGGCGGTGCCGGGGAGCCGGGCGGCGGCGCGGGCGGCGAACTCGCTCACGCTCTCGGGCCGGTCCAGTTCGCAGATCCGGCCGAGTCCGCGGCGGCCCGCGGGGTCGCTCGGGTCCGGCACGAGCGGCCGGGTGACCCGCAGGTCGAGGGCGCCGGCGAGGGCGTCGGAGACGCCGGGGTCGGCGCGGTCGGCGTTGGTGTGGGCCACGTGCAGGGCGATGTCGTTCTTGATGAGCGTGTGCACGACGCGCCCCTTGAACGTGTCCGCCGCCACCGTCGTCGTACCGCGCAGATAGAGCGGGTGGTGGGTGACCAGCAGGTTGGCGCCGAGCTTCACGGCCTCGTCGACGACTTCCTGTACGGGGTCGACGGCGAAGAGCACGCGGCTCACGGGGGCGTCGGGGTCGCCGCAGACCGTGCCGACGGCGTCCCACTGCTCGGCCCGCTCCGGGGGCCACAGGGCGTCGAGGGCGGCGAGGACTTCAGACAGTGCGGGCACGGGTGGAAGGTTACCTCTCACCCGCGCCCGTATGCCCGGCCGTGCGGGCCCCGCTGCCGGAGCGGATCGTGCGCCGATGCGGATCGAGTGCCGGTGCGGATCGGGCGCCGGAGCGGATCGGGCGCCGGAGCGGATCGGGCGGTCCTACTTGACCAGGTAGCCGCGGAGGTCGTCGAGGACGGAGTCGGCGGCGGTGACGCCGAGGCCCAGGAACCAGGTCTCGTCCTTGACGGTCTTCGCGTGCCCGTCCTTGACGGCCTTGAGGTTCTTCCACAGGGGGTTGCCCTGGGCCGCGTCCTGCTTGGTGGACTTGGGGTCGCCGTAGACGCCGGTGAAGATCCAGTCGGCGTCGGCCTTGTTGATGTTCTCCGGGCTGATCTCCACGGCGAGGTCGTTGACCTGCTGGTTCGCGGGGCGGGGCAGGCCGGCGTCCTTGAGGATGGTGCCGATGAACGACTGCTGCGCGTAGAGCCGCGTGAACTGCGGCATGTAGCGCAGCATGCTGATCGTCGGCTTCTTCGCGCCATTGGACCCGACGTCCTCGCCAAGCTTCTTGGCCTTGGCCTCGTAGGCGGCCAGGTTCTTCTTCGCGTCGGCGGTCTTGTCCAGGGCCGCGGCGTTGAGGAGGTAGTTCTCCTTCCACGTGAAGCCGGGGCGGATGGAGAAGACGGTGGGGGCGATCTTCGAGAGGTCCTTGTAGTTCTTCTCCGCGCGCAGCTTGCTGCCGAGGATCAGGTCGGGGTGGAGCGCGTTGATGGCCTCAAGGTTGAGGTTGTTGATGGTGCCGATGTTCTTGGGGTCGCCGGCGTTCTTCTTGAGGTAGTCGGGGATGCCCTGGCTGCCCTCGGAGGGCGCGTAGCCGACCGGCCGCACGCCGAGCGAGACCACGTTGTCCAGTTCGCCGACATCGAGGACGACGACGCGCTTGGGCGCGGTCTTCAGATCCGTCGAGCCGAGCGCGTGCTTGATGGTCCGCGGGAACTGGCCGGGCTTCGCGTCCGTGCCCATCTTCGCCGTCTGCTCGGCGGCCTTGCCGAAGTCCTTGCCGCCCTGGGCGACGGCCTTCGAGCCGTTGCCGCCGTCCTTGCCGCCCTTGCCGTCGTCGGAGGAGCCGCAGGCCGCGAGCGAGAGCGCGGCGACCGCGGAGAGGGCGACGGCGGCGGCGCCGCGGCGGCGTATGGGCATGACGTGCTCCTGTACGGATGACGGATATGGATGGATGGCTGTGTTCCGGGCCGGTGGCTCCGAGCCGGGCCGTTCCGAATCGGCGGCTGTACGGTCCGGGGCCGGGGTCCGGGGCCCACCGCGCCTACTTAGGCACGCCTTACCTTAAACGCGACCTCACAGGGCAGCACAGCCACCCCCTATTTCTCCGGCAAATCGGTCGGGAGACACCCTTATGCGTGAATCGCTTCAACTCGTGTCCTTCGCCAGGAAGTGCGAAAACTACCTTCGGTGACGGAGGTGACTTCACTGATGACGGCCTGTGTTCTAGAGACCGCCACATCCAGCGGCTCACCGGGGCGCCCGGGGCTGACGATCGCCGCGGACGGCTCGTACGCGGCCCGCCTCACGCTCGGCGGTCCGGCGGGCACGGCGGGCGGCTGGTTCCCGGAGCGGTGGACGCTGACGGGACCCGAGCCGTACGCCGTGCCGCTGCCCGGCAGCCAGCCCGAGGAGCCGGACAGCGAGGTACTGCCGCTGACCGACGGCCGGGTGCTGATCCGCCGCCGCGTCGCCGAGCGGTACACGCTCGCGCTCCTCTACCCGACCGGGCCCGGCACCGGCGAGGTGCCGCTCGGCGCCGTCGAGTGCGAGCGGCTGACGCTGCTGCCGCCCGCCCCCGACGGCACGTCCGTGTACGCGCTCGCCCCCGGCCCGCGCGGTACGGACGTGTGGCTGGTGCACGGCGGCGCCTTCGGCCCCGAGCACGTCGCCGAGGTTCCCGGCCGCTGTACGGGCGGCGGCTGGCTGGACCGTACGGGCCGGCTGCTCGCCCTCGACCAGGAGCTGGAGGGCCGCACGAAGGCGGTCGTCGTCGATCTGGAGCGGGGCGGCGAGACGAGCCCGCTGCTCCAGATCACGCGGGAGAGCGACGACCGGCTGCTCTTCGCCGACCCGGACAGCGGCCTGCTGCTCGTACGGTCCGACGCCCCCGGCGAGCCCCGGCTGGGCTGGGGCGTCCTGGGCTCCGCGCTCCCGGTGCGCTTCCCGGAGTGCCTGCGCCTGCCCGGTGCCAGCGCCGCCCCCTTCGCGGTGCAGCCCGGTCAGTCCCTGATGCCGGAGACGTGCGCGGTGGCGTTCCGTATCGACGGGACGAGCACCGGCCCGTACGGAGGGGGCGCGACGAATGGCGGGGGCGGCGCGTACGGCGGTGGACCGGCCGCGGGCGGCGCGTACGGCGGGGGTGGGGCGTACGGGGGAGGCGGTCCGGGAAGCGGGGGCGGGCCGGTCGGTTCGTGGATCGGCGTCTGGCGGCCGTCGGGGCGGCGGTTGCAGCAGTTCCCGGCGCCGGCGGGGTGGCTGACCGGTGCGGGCCTGTGGACGCCGGACGGCCGGCTGCTGCTGCCGTACGCGACGCCGCAGGTGCCGTGCGGGGTGGCGCGGCTGCTGCTGCCGGAGGCGGGGCCGGGTCCGGAGCCGCGCCGCGACGCACCGGCCCCCGTCCCAGCCCCGGCCCCCTCCCCAGTCCCCGTCCCGGTGCCGGTGCCGGCCGCGAGGGCGCGGGAGCTGCCCCCGGAGCAAGCCCCCCGCCACGAGGCCGGGGCCCCGGCGGTCACGGGGGCCGCGCCCGAGGTCGAGGTCGAGGTGCGCGTCGACGCGAGCGAACCGCTGCCGCCGGAGGCCCCGGCCCCCCGACCGGTGCCACTGCAACAGGCGCCGCTGGCGCAGGCGCGCTGAGGCCGGGGCGCTCCGCGGCAGGGCGCTCCGGGGCAGGGCGGCGCGCTCTCGCGGCCGTTCGCCGCATGTGCCAGTGCACAGGCGCGAAGGGTGGCGCCCGGCCCTTCCCCAGCTCCGAGGGGTCCCAGCCGGCCCGTCACTTGGCGGGGTTCAGTAAACTGGCGCGGGGGCCACGCAGCATTGCCGAGCGGGACCGCATAAGGTTTCCGAACGGCCGTTCGTGGAAGGCGTGTTGACGTCTGGTTTGCGCCGTACGCGACTGCGACGGCCCCCGACGCGCAAGCACGCAGCGAGATTCAACGGAGTGACGTCCCACATGCCCGAAGCCCGTATCGACACGACCGAGGCGCGCCCCCGCGAGGCGTCCGCCCAGGCCGCAGCCGCCGGCTCCGGCGCCGGCAAGCACCGCGGTCCCGCCCTGCCGGAGGATGCCCCGGCCCCTGTCCATGGCAAGCACCGCCGTCCGGAGGACGCCGCCGCCGAGCAGTCCTGAAGCGGCGGCGAACGCTTCCGCAGCACCGGCCAGTGGCCGCCGAGGGGCCCCGCCCCGCGGCGGCCACTGCCGCGTCACCGCCCGGTCGCGTACGGGCGTACCCGGCCACACGCGACCGCCTCAGCCGCCGTGCTTGAGCCCCAGCACCTCCACGGCGGCGAAGGTCTCGTTCGGCGGGCGCCCCTCGTAGTACGGGGTGAGCAGCTCGTCCAGCTCCGCCACGCTGAAGCGGTCCTTGCCGGTGTCGAACTTGGCCGCGACCTTGGGGCGTTCCAGGACCGCGACCATGCCGCCGTGCACGACGAAGCACTGGCCGTTGACGTGCGCGGCCGACGGCGAGGCGAGGTAGCCGACGAGCGGCGAGACGTGCTCGGGGGCGAGCCGGTCGAGGTCGCCCTCCGCCGGCACCTCGAACCCGGCGAAGACGTCCTCGGTCATCCGGGTGCGGGCGCGCGGGCAGATCACGTTGGCGGTGACGCCGTACTTGCCGAGGGCGGCGGCGGTCGACGTGGTGAGGCCGACGATGCCGCCCTTGGCCGCGGCGTAGTTGGGCTGCCCGGCCGAGCCCGCGAGGAACGCCTCGGAGGAGGTGTTGACGATCCGCCCGTATACGGGCCCGCCCGCGGCCTTGGACCGCTCGCGCCAGTGGACGGACGCGAAGTGCACGGTGTTGAAGTGGCCCTTGAGGTGGACGCGGATGACGGTGTCCCACTCCTCCTCGCTCATCGAGAAGACCATCCGGTCGCGCAGGATGCCCGCGTTGTTGACGAGGATGTCGAGCTGCCCGTACGTGTCGACGGCCAGTTGGACGAGGCCCCGCGCGTCCTCGTAGTCGGCCACGTCGCCGAGGTGGGCCGTGGCCTGGCCGCCCGCGGCGCGGATCTCCGCGACGACCTCCTCGGCGGGGGCCGCCGACGCCTCGCCGGAGCCGTCGCGGCCGGCCCGCCCGAGGTCGTTGACGACGACGTTGGCGCCCAGCCGCGCCAGTTCGAGCGCTTCGGCGCGGCCGAGGCCGCGGCCGGCGCCGGTGACGATGGCCGTCCTGCCGTGCAGTGACATATGCGTCCTACCTCCGTCGTTGTGGTCCTGGCGCGCGTTCACAGTTCGATGCAGGTGCGCAGCGCCTCGCCCGTGCGCATCTGGTCGAGCGCGTCGTTGATCTCGGTGAGCCGCACCCGGTGGGTGATCAGCCCTTCGAGGTCGATGCGGCCCGCGCGCCACAGCGCGATGGACCGTTCGTAGGACCGCAGCACGTCGCCCCCGCCGTACAGGGAGGGCAGGATCTTCTTCTCGTCGAAGAACAGCTCGAACATGTTGACCTGGAAGTTGTCGTCCATGGCGCCCGCGCCGACCACGCACAGGGTGCCGCCGCGCCGGGTGTTCTCGTACGCGGTGCGGGCGGTGGCGGACTTGCCGACGACCTCGAAGACGTAGTCGAAGCCCTCGCCGCCGGTGACCCGGGCCTTGGCGTCGGCCAGCCCGTCGGGCGCCACCGCCTCGGTCGCGCCGAACCGCAGCGCGGCCTCGCGCCGGGAGGCGACCGGGTCGACGGCGACGATCTGCGCGGCGCCGTTGGCCCGCGCGCCCTGGATGACGGAGAGGCCGACGCCGCCGCAGCCGATGACGGCGACGGACGAGGCGGCCTCGACCTTCGCGGTGTTGAAGACGGCCCCGAGGCCGGTGGTCACGCCGCAGCCGATGAGCGCCGCTATCTCGTACGGCACGTCGTCGGGGATCGGCACGGCGCAGCCGGCCCCGACCACGACCTCCTCGGTGAAGGTGCCGGTGCCGGCGAAGCCGAAGACGTCGCCGCCGGGGCGCTTGAAGTTGGGGGTGCCCGCGTTCATGAAGCCGGTGAGGCAGAGCTGGCTCTGGCCGCGCTTGCAGGACGGGCACGTGCCGCAGGCGGGCAGCCAGCAGACGAGGACGCGGTCGCCCTGGGAGAGCCCGGTGACGCCGTCGCCGACGTCGATGATCTCGCCCGCGCCCTCGTGGCCGGGGACGAAGGGGGCGGGCTGCGGGAGCACGCCGCTCATCGCGGAGACGTCGGAGTGGCACAGCCCGGTGGCCTTGATCCGGATCTTGACCTTGCCGGGGCCGAACCCCACGGTCTCGACGTCGTCGAATACTTCCAGTTTGTCCTGACCGATCTCCTGCTGCACGGCTGCGCGCATGGTGCGGCTCCTTACATAGGGGCGTATAAGGGCGTACAAGTGCGGGCGGTTGCTGGACGTACGGACATACGCGCGTACCCGGCGGCACGCGTTACGCGTATTCGACGACGGTGTCGCCGAGGACCGGCGCGTCGTCCCGTTCGGCGGCGGTGACCGACACCTGGACCCGGCCCGCTTCCCGCCACATGCCGATGCGCAGGGTCTCGCCGGGGAAGACGACCCCGGTGAAGCGCGCGGAGTACGAGCGCACGCGCGTGACATCGCCGCCGAGCGCGGTGTCCACGACGGCCTTGAGGGCGATGCCGTAGGTGCAGAGCCCGTGCAGGATCGGCCGGTCGAACCCGGCGAGCTTGGCGAACTCGGGGTCGGCGTGGAGCGGGTTCCAGTCGCCGGAGAGGCGGTAGAGGAGGGCCTGGTCCTCGCGGATGGCGCGCTCGACGGTGAGATCGGGGGCGCGGCCGGGGGCTTCGAGGCGGCTGGAGGGGCCGCGCTCGCCGCCGAAGCCGCCCTCGCCCCGGACGAAGATCTGGGTGTCGGAGGTCCACAGCGGCCCGTCGGCGTCGGCGACCTCGGAGCGCAGCACGATGACCGCGGCCTTGCCCTTGTCGTAGACGGCCGGGACGGAGGAGGTGTGGGTGGCCGTGCCCTTGACGGGGATGGGCCGGTGCAGGTCGATCCGCTGGCTGCCGTGCAGGACGGCGGCGAGGTCGACATCGATGCCGGGGGCGGAGAGGCCGCCGACGACGGCCAGACCGGCGCCCGCGACGGTCGCGAAGCTGGGGAGCACGTGCAGCTTGCTCTCCAGGACGTAGCGGAGTTCGTCGGGGTCGGTGGCGGGGCGGCCCGCGCCGATGCCGAGGTGGTAGAGCTGGACGTCCTTCTGGTCCCAGGTGAGATCGGTACTGCGGGGCTCGGCCGAGATGGCCTTCGCGGCATCGATGGGCATGGGGTACTGCTCCTTCGCCACGGGCGGGTGGTTCGCGGACGGCGGTGGTGCGACGGAGACGGATCGCGGAGGGCGGTGGTGCGACAGAGACGGATCGCGGACGGCGGTGGTTCGCTGACGACAGTGGTGCGCGGAGGGCAATGGGGCGACGGCGGTGGCGCGCGGACGGCGGTGGTTCGCGGACGGCGGTGGTTCGCGGAGTCTGGCGGTGCCTGGTCGGTGCGGGGGTCGGCGGCGGTGGTGGTGGTCGGTGGCCCGCGGCAGGCGGCGGGCGCCGGGCAGCTCCGGCGCGGCCGTCCGCACCGTCGATCGCGCCGGAGCCGTTGCGGCCGGCCGCCCGCGCCGTTCTAGAACGCGTTCTAGCCGGTGGCCCATGTATAGCCGATCGCCCGGCCGCTGTGAAGAGTGTTGCTGACGCCCCATCAGTTACCCGGCTCGGCCGACCCCGCCCCGGCCACCGGTACAAATGTCACAGTCACCCCCGGACATCCGTATCTGCCCAGCTCATGGCCGTCTGCGTAAAGTCATGGACATGAGTGATCCGCTGGCCAACGTCCCGAACAAGGCGCCGACCAAATGGGCCTTCCTGCCATGGCTCTTCATCATCAGCGGGAACGCCATCGACGTCGCGAAGGGGAAGCCGCCGCTGCCCTGGCTCGCCGCCGCGGGACTGCTCGTGTTCGCCGCCTGCTACGCCGGCACCATCGCCCTCGGCTTCGACGAGCGCCGCCACTCGCACCTGGCCCGAGCCCTGCTCATCGTCGAGACCGCGGCCGCCTACGCCCTCTCCATCGGCTACGGGTCCGAATGGACCCGGTGCTTCCTCCTGCTGTCGATCAGCGCGGGCATCACACTCCGCGGCACGGAGCGGGCCCTCGCCCTCACGATGATCATCTTCTCCGGCTCCGCCGGGTTCATCACCGGAATGTTCGGCGACGGCGGCGACGCGGCGCTCATGGGGTACGGCACCCTGCTCTCCGGCGTCGTCGTCGCCATGGTCCTCACCCTCTTCGAGACCGTGGCCAAGCTCCGCGACACCCGCGAGGAGCTGGCACGCGGCGCGGTCGAGCAGGAGCGGCTCCGGTTCTCCCGCGACCTGCACGACCTGCTCGGCCACACCATGTCCGTGATCGTCGTCAAGGCCGAGGCCGTACGCCGCCTCGCGCCCCGCGACCTGGACGCCGCCCTCGGTCAGGCCGCCGACATCGAGGCCGTCGGCCGGCAGGCGCTCACCGAGATCCGTGAGGCCGTCTCCGGCTACCGCGAGGGCAGCCTGACCACGGAGCTCGACCGCGCCCGCTCCCTCCTGGACTCCTCCGGCGTCGACGCCCGCATCGCCCAGTCCGGGCCGCCGCTGCCGCCGCAGACCGAGGCGCTGCTGGGCTGGGTGGTGCGCGAGGGCGTCACCAACGTCGTACGGCACAGTGGCGCGACCACCTGCACGGTGGAGGTCCGCGGCGAGCCCGATCGGGTCCATCTGGAGATCACCGACGACGGCCGGGGGCCGGCCGCCGCGCCCGCCGCTCCCGACGCGGTGGGCGGCAACGGCCTCAAGGGCCTCACCGAACGGCTGGCCGCCGCCGGCGGCTCCCTGACCACCGGGTCCGCCGGGCGGCGCGGCTTCCGCCTGGTGGCCGAACTGCCGGTGGACGCGACCGGAGAGGCGGACGGGACGACCGGCGGGACCGCGGGAGGGGCGGCGGCGGACGGGACGGCGGCCGACGGCCTGCCGGGCGCGGCGGGCACGAGGGGCACGACGGGCACCACGGGCACGACGGCGAAAATGGCCGGGGAGACGAACAAGGAGGCCCGGACCGCATGAGCGAGACGACCGGAGTGACCGAGGGGACCGAAGTGGCCGAAGTGACAAAGGTGTTGCTCGCGGAAGACCAGGGGATGATGCGGGGCGCGCTCGCGCTGCTGCTCGGGCTGGAGGACGACATGGAGGTCGTCGCGCAGGTCTCCAACGGGGACGAGATCCTGCCGACGGCCAAGGACGTACGGCCCGATGTCGCGCTGCTCGACATCGAGCTGCCGGGGCGCAGCGGGCTGGACGCCGCCGCGGAGCTGCGCGGGGCGCTGCCGGAGTGCCGGGTGCTGATCCTGACGACGTTCGGCCGTCCGGGGTATCTGCGGCGGGCGATGGAGGCGGGGGCCAGCGGGTTCCTGGTGAAGGACGGGCCGGTGGAGGAGCTGGCGGCGGCGATCCGGCGGGTGCTGGCGGGCGAGCGGGTCATCGACCCGGCGCTGGCCGCGGCGGCGCTGAGCGCGGGGCCGAACCCGCTCACGCAGCGCGAGCGGGACGTGCTGGCCGCGGCGGTGGACGGGGCGACCGTCGCCGATATCGCGGGGCGGGTGCATCTGTCCCCCGCGACGGTGCGCAATTACCTCTCCGCGGCGATCGGGAAGACCGGGACCCGCAACCGGATGGAGGCAGTGCGCACGGCCCGCCAGAACGGCTGGCTGTAGCGGGGCACCAAGCGGCGCCAAGGGGCGCCGGACCCCGTGGGGCCCCCGGGCAGCCGACAGCACAAAGTGACGAGTTGCGGACACAGAGCCACATATTTAGCGTGAAACGCGTGAGGCGCGCAGGACATCTCATCTGGGATGGACCGTCCTCACAGCCGGCGACAGCCGGAGACCGGCCGGAGGAAGGCCACCACGCCGCGGCTGCGCGGCGCGGCCCCGGCCACGCGTCCCGGAACGTCCCGGCTCTTCCGCTCCATCCCGTTGGGATGTCTCTTCGCAGGAGGAAGCAGATGTTTCCGCAGTCGAAGCTCAGCAAGCTCGCCCTCGTGACCGCCACCGGGGCCCTCGCCGCCGCCACGGCGGCCGGGCCGGCCATCGCCTCCCCGGCGGGCGACGGCCACGCCCCGTACAAGGGCCGCGTCATCGCCAAGACCGGCCTGCTCGTCCGTACCGGCCCGAGCACCCACTACAGAGTGGTCGGCAAGCACGGCTACGGCAAGATCGTGCACATCGTGTGCAAGGTCAACGGCCAGAACATCCGCGGCAACCCGCGCTGGTACCTGCTCAGCGACGGTTCGTACGGCTGGTCGTCGGCCCGCTACATCCGCAACATCGGCCGGGCGCCGGCCTGGTGCTGACGCGCGGCGCGGGGCACGCGGGACGACGGCTCCCGCGGCCCCACGCTCCCCGTGCGACCCGCGCGCCGCCGCGCGTCTCCCGCGCACCGCCCGCACCCTGAAGACCCCGTACGCCCCCGCCTCCGGATGCCGAGTGGGCCGGGGCGTACGGCATGCCGCACGGCGCCCGCGTAGAGCGGTCTCCCGCTCGTGCGAAGGCCCGCTACGGCTTGCGCAGCAGCGTGACCACGGCCGCGCCGCCCAGCCCGATATTGTGGGCGAGGCCGGTGCGGGCGCCCTGGACCTGGCGGGGGCCCGCCTCGCCGCGCAGTTGCCAGACGAGTTCGGCGGCCTGCGCGAGGCCGGTGGCGCCGAGCGGGTGGCCCTTGGAGATCAGCCCGCCGGACGGATTGACGACCCACCGGCCGCCGTACGTCGTCGCGCCGTCGGCGACGAGCTTGCCGGACTCGCCGTCCGCGCACATCCCCAGCGCCTCGTAGGTGATGAGTTCGTTGATGGAGAAGCAGTCGTGCAGCTCGATCACATCGACGTCCTCGATGCCGAGCCCGGAGCGTTCGTAGACCTGCCGGGCCGCGGCGCGCGACATGGGCTTGCCAACGACGTCGATACAGGAGCCGGAGGCGAAGCTCTCCTCGGTGTCCGTGGTCATGGCCTGGGCGGTGATCTCCACGGCCCGTCCCATCAGCCCGTGCTGGTCGGCGAACCGCTCGGATACGACGAGGGCGGCGGCCGAGCCGTCGGAGGTGGGTGAGCACTGGAGCTTGGTCAGGGGCCGGTGGATGGTCTTGGCGGCCAGCACCTCCTCGACCGAATAGGCCTCCTGGAACTGGGCGTTGGGGTTGCCCGTCGAGTGCCGGTGGTTCTTCGCGCCGACGGCGGCGAGCTGTTCGGCGGTGGTGCCGTACCGCTCCATGTGCTCGCGGGCGGCGTTGCCGAAGATCTGGGCGGTGGGCGGGGTCTGCTCGAAGCCGTGCCGGGCGGCCATGACGCCGTAGTGCCGGGCGACGGGCGATGTTTTGAAGTCTCCGCCGTCCGCGCCGCCGCCGAGCGCGCCCTTCTTCATCTTCTCGAAGCCGAGCGCGAGGACGCAGTCGTTGACGCCGGCCTCGACGAACTGGCGGGCCATCATCAGGGCCGTGGAGCCGGTCGCGCAGTTGTTGTTGACGTTGTAGACGGGGACGCCGGTGAGGCCGAGCCCGTAGGCGGCGCGCTGGCCGGCCGTCGACGCCTGGTAGCAGTAGCCGACGGGCACCTGCTCCACGAGGTCGTACGGTATTCCGGCGTCGGCGAGCGCCTTGGAGCCCGCCTCCTCGGCCATGTCCCAGTACTGCCAGTCCCGGCTCTCGGGCTTCTCGAACTTCGTCATCCCGACGCCGACGATGTACGCCTTCATGCGGCCAACTCCTCAGATCAGGGGGCGGGGCTCCGGGTCGCGGTCCAGGCCGAGCAGCCGTTCCGCGACGACGTTGAGCTGCACCTGTGTCGTGCCGCCCGCGATGGTCAGGCAGCGGGACATCAGGAAGCCGTGCAGGGCCCGCTCGCCCGGCCCCTCGCGCACCGCGCCCCGCGGGCCGAGGAGTTCGAGGGCGAGTTCGGCGACCTTCTGCTGGTGCGGGGTCTGGACGAGCTTGCGGATGCTGGCGCCCGCGCCGGGCTCCAGGCCCAGGGTCTGCTGGAGGGTCGTACGGAGCCCGATGCAGGCGAGCGCGTGGGCCTCGGCGGCGAGCGCGCCGACCCGCTCGCGCACCGAGCCGTCGGCATCCCCGGTCCGCGCGATCAACGTCTCCAGGCCGGTGTCGAAGGTCAACTGGTCGGCCATGTGGACGCGTTCGTTGCCCAGGGTGTGCCGGGCGACCCGCCAGCCGTCGCCCACCTCGCCGACCACGGCGTCGAGCGGCAGCAGCGCGTCGTCGAAGTAGACCTCGTTGAAGAGGGAGTCCCCGGTGATCTCCTTGAGCGGCCGGATGTCGATGCCCTCGGTCCGCTTCATGTCGACGACGAAGTAGGTCAGCCCCTGGTGCTTGGGGGCGTCGGGGTCGGTGCGGGCCAGCAGGATGCCGTAGTGCGCCCACTGCGCGGCCGACGTCCACACCTTCTGCCCGTTGATCCGCCAGCCGTCCGGCGTCCGTACGGCCTTGGTGCGCAGCGAGGCCAGGTCGGAGCCGGCGCCGGGCTCGGAGAAGAGCTGGCACCACAGCAGTTCGCCGCGGAGCGTCGGCGGCAGATAGCGCTCGCGCTGCGCCTCGGTGCCGTGCGCGATGAGGGAGGGCACCACCCAGGTCGCGATGCCGAGGTCGCTGACCTTGACCTTCGCGGCCGCCATCTCCTGCTGTACGGCCAGTTGCTGTACGGGGCCGGCGCCGAGCCCGTACGGGGGCGGCAGGTGCGGCGCGGCGTAGCCGGTGGGGGCGAGGGCGCGGCGGGCGGCGGCGGGGTCGAGGCCGCGGGCCGCCTCGATGGCGGTACGCGCCCGGACGCGGTACTCGTCGGCCTCGGGGGACAGTTCCAGGCGCAGTTCGCGGCGGGCGCCGTCGGCGGCGAGGCGGGCGGCGCGCAGCCGGTGGGCCGCGCCGGTGCCCAGGAGCTGGCGGGCGACGGTGGCCCGGCGCAGATAGAGGTGGGCGTCGTGTTCCCAGGTGAAGCCGATGCCGCCGAGGATCTGAATGCAGTCCTTGGCGCAGGTGTACGCGGCGTCCAGGGCGGTGGCCGCCGCGAGGGCCGCCGTCAGGGCGCGAGCGCCGGGCTCCGTACCGGCTGTCGCGCGGGCGGCGTCCCAGGTCAGGGCGCGGGCCTGTTCGGTGCGTACGAGCATGTCGGCGCAGAGGTGCTTGACGGCCTGGAACTGGCCGATGGGGCGGCCGAACTGCTCGCGGACCTTCGCGTACTCGGCGGCGGTGGTGAGCGCCCAGTCCGCGATGCCGCACGCCTCGGCGGCGAACAGGACGGCGGCGAGGTCGCGGACGCGCGCGCCGTCCACGGCCACGGCCCGCCCGGCGGGCACGGCGGCCCCCTCGGCCGTGACCTCGGCGGTGGGCCGGGTGGCGTCGGCGCTGTCGTGGGCCCGTACGGTGAGCGTCCGGGCGTCGGCGGCGAGCCACAGCGGGCCGTCGGCGGTCTCGGCGGTCAGCAGGATCAGGTCGGCGTCCGCGCCGCCGAGTACGGGCGGCGCGGTGCCGTCCAGTACGTACCCCTCGCCGGTCGCGACGGCGGTCAGCGTTCCCGGCCCGAGCGCGACGGCCGCGGTGCGCCGCCCCTCGACGAGGGTGCGGGCGAGGTCGGGGCGGTCAGCGGCCAGCAGGGTCGAGGCGAGGACGGTGGGCAGGTACGGGCCGGGCAGCGCGGCCCGGCCGGTCTCCTCCAGGACCACCGCGAGGTCCAGCAGTTCGCCGTCGTCGCCGCCGCACTCCTGCGGCAGGTGCGGCCCGAGCAGCCCGAGTTCGACGAGCCCGGCCCACCACGCGGGCCGTCCGGTGGAGCCGCCGGGAGCGTCGAGCAGTTTGCGCACCTCTTCGGGCGGCACGGCGCGGGCGATCCAGCCGCGGACGGCCTGCGCCAATTCGCGTTGCTCTTGCGTGATTCCGATGCCCATGCGCGCAGATTAGAACACGTTTCATTCTGACGGAAGGTCAGATGCGGGGCGAGGGGGCGGGGAGGGCAGGGGCGGGGGCGGCGGGACTCGTCGGCGCTCAGCAGGACGGCACGGGAGCCGCCGGGCCGGTGGCGCCGGGGGCTCCGGGAGTGCCGGGGGTGCCGGGGGTGCCGGGGGTGCGAGCGGCCCCGATAGTGCCGGCCGTGCCAGCGCTGTCGGCCGTGCCAGCGGTGCCGGCCGTACCAGCGGGTCCAGAGGTGCCGGCGGGGCCGACGGGGCCGGCGGCGGCGATCCGCAAGGTGAACCAGACCGCCTTGCCGGCGGCCTCCGGCCGGGTGCCCCAGGCGTCGGCCAGGGCCGCGACCAGCATCAAGCCGCGCCCGCACTCCTCCGTCGCCGTCGCGAGCCGCGCCCGCGGCCGGGGCGTGCTGCCGTCGGCGACCTCGACGCCCAGCTCCCGGTTGCTGCGCCACAGCCGCAGCCCGATCGGGCCCCGCGCGTGCAGGACCGCGTTGGTCAGCAGCTCCGAGAGCAGCAGCGGCGCGGTGTCCGCCAGCGCTTCCAGCCCCCACTCCCGCAACGCCCCCAGCAGGAACCGCCGCCCGGCCGGCACCGAGGAGGTCTCCCCCGGCAGCTCCACCGAGGCCGTCGCCAGCGGGGCCGCCGGGAAGCCGACCAGCAGCAGGGTCACGTCGTCGGCGTACGCGGTGGTGTCCGGCAGCAGCGTGTGCAGCACCCGGTCCGCGGCCTCCTCCAGGCTCACGGCCGTGGCGAAGACCTCTTCGAGCGTCGAGGCCAGCACCGTCAGTTGCGCGTCGATGTCGCTGCGCGGCGTCTCCACCAGCCCGTCGGTGTAGAGGGCCAGCGTCACGCCGGGCGCGATGGGGACGCTCACCTGCTGGTGCGGCACCCCGCCCACGCCCAGCGGAGTGCCGGTCGGCACCGGCAGCGTGTCGACGGTCGCGTCCGGGCCGATGAGCAGTACGGGCAGGTGCCCGGCCGAACAGGCCGTCAGCGTGCCCCGTCCGGGGTCGGCCTCCAGATAGACGCAGGTGACGAACTGTTCCGGCATGCCGCAGGTGAAGGTGTCCAGCGCCTGGATCAGCTCGCAGGGCGACACGCCCGCCAGGGCCAGCGCCCGGGCCGCCGAGCGCAACTGACCCATGACGACGGCCGCGTCCAGGCCGCGCCCCATCACGTCCCCGATGACGAGGCCGACCCGCCCGGCCCCCAGGTCGATCAGGTCGAGCCAGTCCCCGCCCACCCCCTGCCCCCGCGTCGAGGGCAGATAGCGGCTGGCCGACAGGGTGCCGGGGACCACCTCGCAGACGCCCATCAGGCTCAGCGCCAGCGAGATGTGCCGCCGCTGCTGGTAGAGCTCGGCCAGTTCGCGCTCGGCCCGCTTGCGGTCGGTGATGTCCCGCGTGATCGAGCAGGCGGCCGTGATGGCGCCGCCCCGGGTGCGTACCGGCCACAGCGTCACATCGACGTCCAGCTCCCGGCCGTCGCGGGTGACCCGCCGGGTCTCGTAGTGCTCGATGCGTTCGCCCCGGCCGATCCGCTCCAGCAGGCCGGCCTCCTCGTCCTTCAGGTCGGTCGGCACCAGCACGCCGACGTGCCGGCCGACGGCCTCGGCGGCGCTGTAGCCGTACAGCCGCTGCGCGGCGGCGTTCCAGAAGGCGATCTGCCCGTCCAGGGATTTGATGAGGATCGCGTCGTGGGAGGACTCCACCACCCCGCGCAGCAGTTCGTGCCCGCCCGCGCTGCCCAGCAGCAGCTCCTGTGACATCACCGGTGCCTCACCCCGCATGACCTGCCTGTTGTCCGACCAGCGAGACCGACGGCTCACCGCGCCCCGCGGCGCGCGCCCGAGGGCCGGGCCCGCGGCAGGGTTCGGCCATTGGAGCACCCCCGGGGCCCGGCTCCACCGACATGTCCGATTATGGCCGCCACTTGCCCAACTACTGCACCTTTACGCTCACTTCGCGACTCCACACCACACGTCGGAACATCGGGCATGCAGCGCGGAGGGCCGCTCTCCGGCCGCGCCCCCGGGCCCCTCTCCCCCGCTCTCCCTCCGCCCCGGCGTGTCGGCCCCCGGCCGATCCGGCACGATGGTCCGTCGAGACAGACCGACGGCCAGCAGGGCCGCGACGGCCGCCGCCCCCACCCCCAGGAGGACACCATGGCGCCCAAGCCCGAGACTCTCGCCGCCTTCGAGGCGGCGAAGGGCTTCATGCCCCTCGACGAGGGGCTGGCCCTGCACGCCGCCGCCGAGGAGGCCGCCCGGCTCGGCCTGCCGCTGATCGAGATCGGCACGTACTGCGGCCGCTCGACCATCCTGCTCGCCGACGCCGCGCGGGGCGCCGGGGTGACCGCGGTGACGGTCGATCACCACCGGGGCAGCGAGGAGCAGCAGCCCGGCTGGGAGTACCACGACCCCGAGGTCGTCGACCCCGAGGTCGGCCGCATGGACACGCTCCCCGCCTTCCGCCGCGCCCTGCACGCCGCCGGGCTCGAAGAGCACGTCGTCGCCGTCGTCGGCCGCTCCCCGCAGGTCGCCGCCCTCTGGGCCGCCCCCGTCGGGCTCGTCTTCATCGACGGCGGCCACACCGACGAGCACGCCACCGGCGACTACGAGGGCTGGGCCCCGCACCTCGCGCCCGGCGGGGCCCTCGTCATCCACGACGTCTTCGCCGACCCGGCCGACGGCGGCCAGGCCCCGTACCGCGTCTACCGCCGCGCCCTGGAATCCGGCGCGTTCACCGAGGTCTCGGCCACGCGCTCGCTGCACGTACTGCGCCGTACGGGGCGCGGGGTGTAGGGGGATAGCGGGGCGCGGTCCGGGGCGGCGCGCGGTCCCGGGCAGCCTGGCACGGCGCGTACGGGCGAGGGCTCGCCCACGGCCCCGTACGGCCCGCGCCCGCCGACCCGTACGACCCGCACCCGCCGTCCCCTGCGGACCGCGCCTCCGCCCTCCCGCGCGGCCGGCCGCCCACTCCCCCGTACGGCCTACGCGCTGTGCGCCGTACGGGCCAGGGTGCCTGCGCCGTACGGTCGCTGATCCCGTGGCGGGGAGGTACGGGAGGCGGGTGCCGCGGGGCGAGGGGTTAGCATCGCCCGCGTGTCGAACGGCAGACCTGATTCCGCGCCCCGCCGCCCGCGAGTCGGCCCCCTCGTCGCAGGGCTGGCCGTGCTCATACCGATCGGCTACGCGGGCTGGCTGGCGTGGGACGCGGCGGCCGGGGGCGGCAGCGCCGAGGACGACGCGAAGCGCCCGGCGGCGAGCGCCGCGCCCGCCGGTCCGGGCTCGCCCTCGTCGGCGCGGCCGCTCGCCGGGAAGACGGTCGTCATCGACCCCGGGCACAATCCCCGCAACCGCGACCACGTCGCCGAGATAGCTCGCGCCGTGCAGGCGGGGCGGGGCCACAAGGAGTGCGACACCACGGGGACGGCGACCGACGCCGGGTACGCCGAGGCCGCGTTCACCCTCGATGTCGCGCACCGCATGCGGGCCCTGCTGGAGGCGCGTGGTGCCAAGGTCGCGCTCACCCATGACGCGGACCGGCCGTTCGGGCCGTGCGTGGACGAGCGGGCGAGAATCGGGAACGCGGCCCACGCCGACGCGGCGGTTTCCGTGCACGCGGACGGTTCCACCGTGGGAAACCGGGGATTTCACGTCATTCTGCCCGCGGCGGTCAAGCAGGACGGCGCCGACACTTCCGCCATCGTCGGTCCGTCACGCGTACTCGGCGAGCGTATTGCGGATAAGTTCTCCGGCGCGACGGGCAGTCGTCCGGCCAACTACATCGCCGCCGGCAGCGGCGTGAATGTCCGCGATGACCTGGGCGGCCTCAACCTCTCCACGGTGCCGAAGGTGTTCATTGAATGCGGCAATATGCGCGACCCGAAGGACGCAGCCGAACTCACCGACGCGAAGTGGCGGCAAAAAGCGGCACGCGGTATCGCGGACGGCATTACGGACTTCTTGGCGAGGTGAGGAGCGGCGGTGGGCCCAAGGGCCCGCCGCCCGTCTTCCCGGCCCCGTCACAGGCCGTCCGGGGGCGCCGCCGGGCCGTTCGGAGGCCGCGTCGGGCTCCGTGGAGCGGCAGGCCACGCGCGTGTCACAGGGGTGAAACGATGAGGACGCCCCGGCCGTCCAGGCGATATGTTCACCCGTACGATGGGGGGCCACCCCCGCGCCCTCGCAGCTCGCGTTCCGGCGACAGCGACAAAGAAGACCGACGAGACCGACAAAGGATTTCAGGTGAACATCCGCTCCCTCACTAGAGGCGACGGCGTGGTGATCGGAGCAGCGGTGTTGCTGTTCATCGCCTCGTTCCTCGACTACTACTCCGTCGACAACTGCGGTCGATTCTGCGACAGCCTCAAACTGCCCAACGCGTGGTCGACCGACGAGCTTTTCCTGGTGCTCCCCTCGGTGATCCTGACCGGCCTGATCGGCGCGATCCTTATCATCGCCGCGCGCTTTCAGCCCGCCGGCCGCAAGCTCGCGGGTCTCTCCCTCGACCAGTGGGGCGCGGGCCTCACGATGGCCGCGGCCTGGTCCTCGATCTGGTCCCTGCTGGTCATGCCCGAGAAGGCGTCGGCGGGCATCGGCTCCATCCTCGGTGTGATCGCGACCCTGGCGCTGGCCGCGGCGGCCGTGCTCACGCCGCGCGTGCCGGCGCTGAAGGCGGGCCTGCTGCCGGCGGCGGGCCCGAAGCCGTCCCCGTACGGCGTCGGCCCGAACCCGGGCTACGGCTACCCCGGCCCGGGCGCGGGCCAGCCCTCCCCGTACGGCGCGCAGCAGCCGTACGGCGCCCAGCCCGGCCCGCAGCAGCACGGCGGTCAAGGTGGCCCCGGTCAGGCCGGCCCGGCAGGGCAGGGGGGCCAGGGCGGTCAGCCGATGGCCGCCGCCGCGCAGCACCAGCCGGGCCCGGCCGCGCAGCCCGCGGCGGCGCAGCCCGGCCCGGAGTTCGCGCCGTTCTGGTTCGCGGTGCCGGTCGCCCGCCCGCTGTACGCGGAGGACGGCGCGCCCACCCCGATCGCCGAGCTCGCGCCCGGCACCTGGTACCTCGCGGTGGACCAGCGCGGCCAGGCGCTCATCGCGCAGACGCAGGACGGCCGCCGGGGCGTTCTGCAGGACACCACGGGCATCCAGCGCGGCTGACAGTTTACGGCCCCTCGCCCGCATGAGTGGGAGAGGGGCCGTAGCCATGCCCGAGCCGTGCCCGAGCCGTCCGGGTCGGCGTCCGAGTGGGCGAGTCGGCGTCCGCGCGGGCGGGACCGTTGCCTGGGCCGCACCCCGGCCCGTACAGTCACGACGCACCGCAGATAACTGACGCGCCGTCAGCTAAGCGGACGAGTCCGCCGGCGCGAACCGGAACCGGCGACCTTCAGGAACAGCGACCCGTGGAGGGCACACCATGCGGCTCGGCCTCGCACTCGGCTACTGGGGGCGCGGCCCCGACCCCCGCCACCTCGAACTGGCGCGCCTGGCGGAGGACTTGGGATACCACTCCCTCTGGACGTCCGAGTCCTGGGGCTCGGACGCCTTCACCGCGCTGACGTGGCTCGCCGCGCACACCAAGCGGATCAGGCTCGGCACGGCGGTCGCCCAGATGGCGGCCCGTACGCCCACGGCCACCGCCATGCACGCGCTGACGCTCGACCACCTCAGCGGCGGCCGGATGCTGCTCGGCCTCGGGCTGTCGGGCCCGCAGGTCGTGGAGGGCTGGTACGGGCGCCCGTTCCCCAAGAGCCCGCTGACCGCGACGCGCGAGTACGTGGACGTGGTCCGGCAGGTGCTGCGCCGCGAGGCCCCGGTCGAACTCGCCGGCCGGTTCCACTCCCACCCCTACCGGGGCCCGGACGGCACCGGCCTCGGCAAACCCCTCAAACCGATCACCCACCCGCTCCGCGCGGACCTGCCCGTACTGCTCGGCGCGGAAGGCCCCAAGAACATCGCGCAGACCGCGCGCATCGCCGACGGCTGGCTCCCGCTGTACTGGTCCCCCGCCCGCGCCGACACCTACGCCCCGGCCCTCGCCGAAGCGCCGCCCGGCTTCCTGGTCGCCCCCATGGCCCAGGCGAGGCTCTGCGACGACGTCGCGGAGGGCCTGCTCCCCGTCAAGGCGATGCTCGGCTTCTACATCGGCGGCATGGGCCACGCCACCCGCAACTTCCACGCCGACCTCATGGCCCGCATGGGCTACGAGGACGCCGCCCGGCGCGTACAGAAACTCTTCGCCGAGGGCCGCCGCGACGAGGCCATCGCCGCCGTCCCCGACACCTTCGCCGACGAGATCTCCCTCATCGGCCCCCGCCCCCGCATCGCCGAACGCCTGGACCTGTGGCGCGCGGGCCCGGTGACGGACCTCCTGGTCACGGCCTCGAACCCGGCGACCCTGCGAGTGCTCGCCGAACTCAACGGGTGAGCGGGGGCTCGTACGGGCCGGGGCTCACGCATTGATGGAGGGCGGCTTGCCCTTGTGGCGGAGCCAGGTGTCGAAGACGGGGCCGAGGTCTTTGCCGGACTGCTCTTCGCAGTGGCGGATGAACTGCGCGGTGTCGGCGTTGCCGTGCCGGTGGTCCTTGGTCCAGGCGCGTACGGTCGCGAAGAAGACCTTGTCGCCGACGGCCTTGCGCACCTTGTGCAGGACCATGGCGCCCCGGCCGTAGACCGGGGGGTCGGAGACCTTGGCTCCCGAGGGCGGGTCGGCGGGCGGGAAGGCCCAGATGCCGCCGTTCTCGTCGTCGCTCTCGTCGTCGCCGCCGTTGTAGAAGTCGGCGAAGATCTGGTCGGCGGAGCGGCCGCCCGACTTCTCCTCCCACATCCACTCGGCGTACGTCGCGAAGCCCTCGTTCAGCCACATGTCGCGCCAGGTGCGGGGGGTGACGGAGTTGCCGAACCACTGGTGGGCCATCTCGTGCACCACGAGCGCCTCGTCGGGGGCCGAGTCGTAGTACGGCTTGGTCTGGGTCTCCAGCGCGTACCCGAGGTCGGGGTTGTGGTCGACGATCGCGCCCGCGCTGCGGAAGGGGTACGGGCCGAAGAGGCCGCTCTCCCAGGCGAGGACTTCGTCGATGGTGCCGGGTACGTCGACGCTGTCGTCGGCCTCGGTCTCGGCTTCCCTGGGGTCCGTGGCGACGTAGACGGGGATGTCGCCGGAGCGCGAGGTGGCGACGTCGAAGCGGCCGACGGCGACGGTGGCGAGGTAACTGGCCGTGGGTTCGTCGTTGTGCCAGGCGAAAGTGGTACGGCCGGCCTTGGTCTCCTTGCGCTTCAGCTCGCCGTTGGCGACGGCCGTGAACTCCTCGGGAACGGTGACCGTGATGTCATAGGCCGCCTTGTCCGAGGGGTGGTGGTTGCCCGGGAACCAGGTCATCGACCCCGTGGGCTCGCCGAGCCCGACCGCGCCGCCGTCCGTCTCGACCCAGCCTTCCTGCGAGCCGTCGGCGCCCTCGATCGCCTGCGGAACCCCGTCGTACACGACGGTCGTCGTGAACTCGCGGCCCTTCCCGACGGCCGACTCCGGCGTCACCGTCAGCTCCGTGCCTTTACGGGCCGTACGGGCCGCCTTCCCGTCGACGCTCGCGCTCCGCACCGTCAGCCCCTTGAGGTCCAGGTTGAACGCGCTGAGCGACTGGGTGGCGGTGGCCTTGATGACCGCCTTGCCCTTGAGGCGGTTGCCGTCGGGAACGTAGTCGAGCGTCAGGCCGTAGTGGCGGACGTGGTAGCCGCCGTTGCCGAGCCCGGGGAACAGCGGGTCCCCGACCCCGGCGGCCCCGGCCGCCGCCTCCTCCTCGTCGTGACTCGCGCTCGTACAGGAGGCGGTGAGCGCCAGTACGAGCGGCAGCGCGCAGGCCAGGAGGCGACGGCGCGGGGCCGGGCGCCGGGCGGCGGCCACTCTCGGCGTGGCCCGTGTCCGCAGAGCCCGTGTTCGCAGGGCCCGTGTTCGCAGGGCCCGTCTCGACGGGGTCGGGGTCGAAGTGGCCGGAGTCGGGGTCGATGTGGTCGGGGTCGGGGTCGATGTGGTCATTCTCGGGCAATCCCCCAGTCAGTGATCACCCGAGCATAGAAGACGGGCGGGGAGAACAAGCCCGCCGCGCGCTCACCCGAACTTGACGCGTTCCAGCCAGAAGTCGAGCAGCTCGGCGTCGCCCAGGACCTCGACGCGGCCGGCGGAGACCGGCTGCCGGCGGAAGACGAGTTGCAGTACGTCGCCGACGGGGCCCCGTACGGCGACGGCGGCCTTCTCATGGGCCCGCCGGACGGCGATGGCGTCGCCGGTGAGGTCGACCAGCCACTCGGCGGCGGCGCCGGGTTCGGCATCGGTGCCGTGGAAGTGCAGGGTGCGCCCGGCGCCGAGCAGTTCGCGCAGTTGGGGCCGGGCCTCCATGAGCTGCGGCTGGGCACAGATGTGCAGCCACTCGTCGATGGTGTCCGCCCCCAGCGTCGTGTCGACGGTGAACTCCGCGCCGACGGCCAGCGCCGCGTCCGCGCGGTGCACGACGGTCTCGTGCGCCATGCGCCGGGCCCAGAAGGAGGAGGACCCCGTGCCGAAGAACGCCCACACCTCGACGTCGGGCCCGACCTCGCGCAACGTGCTCACCAGCAGGGCCGCGCCCTCCCGCAGCCACTCACCGATCGCCCCCAGGTCCGCCCCCTCGGGCCCGCCGATGCCGCTGACCTGTTCATCCGGAACAAACGCCGTCGCCCGCGTCCGTACCGTCGCCTCCACCCGGCGATGCGCCGCACCCACATGTCGCAGCAACTGCTCCAGCGTCCACTCCGGACACGACGGCACCATGGCCGCCAGCTCGGCCCCCGCCACAACATCCACCAACTGCTCGGTCTGCGCCACTATTTCGTCGCAGTAACGCTCAAAACTGAGAAGAGTCATAACGGCACGATAAACCGCCCCCTCTCCCTCCACGCTCCAGCGGGCCGCGCCCGCAGCGCCGGTCGCGATAAGAGCCTCCGCCGGTGACCGTCGGGTCTGTCGGGTCCGCGTAGACGTCAGGGGGCCGGTGACGAGGCGGCGTCGTAGGTGGCGCGAGCGGCGGTGATGTCGGCTCGGTGGCGTTCCGCCCAGCCGACGAGCCCGGAAAGGGTCGCGTGGAGTTCGCGAGCCATGGGTGTGAGGCTGTATTCCACCTTGGGCGGCACGGTCGAGTAGACGGTCCGGATGAGCAGGCCGTCGCGTTCCAGCTTGCGCAGGTTCAAGGTGAGCATGCGTCGGCTATTGTCCCCGTCTCGGTCGCGATCGGCGCGATGTCCCTCGGCCTCTCACCCAAGCTGATCGCGCGCTTCGGCTCCCGTGCCGTACTCCTTCCCGGCCTCGCATCGATCACGACAGGTCTCGCGGCGCTCGGGCGCGTACCGGCGAATGGGGGCTACTTCGCAGACGTCCTGCCCGCGCTGCTGCCACTCGGCATCGGGTTCGGACTCGCGATGCCGGCGCTGGCCACACTCGCGATGTCAGGGGCCACACCTCAGGACTCGGGGCTCGCCTCCGGCATGTTCAACACCATGCAGCAGATCGGCAGCGCCTTCGGGCTCGCGATCCTCAGCACACTCGCCGCCTCGCATACGGATGCCCTCCTGGGCGACGGGGAGAGCACCGCTTCGGCGCTCACGAGTGGCTACCAGCTTGCCTTCCGCGTCGGCTCGGGCTTCGTCGCCATCGCCCTGCTCCTCGCCGCCATCGCGCTACGGTCCCCCGCCACAGCACGACGTACGGCGAACGGAAAGGAACCGGCCGCCGAGAACGCCACTCACTGACCAGGCGGCGACATCGTCCCAATCGGCCGGGCCGGAAATCCTCCTTCAGCAGCGGCGACGGCAACACCACGTGCCTCGAAGTCGCCAAGGGCGGCACCGGCTCCGTCCACCTCCGCGAGAGCGACGACCCCGGCGTCGTACTCAGCACGTCCAAGCCCGCCGTGCAGACACTGCTCGGCTGGGCGAAAGGGCCGACGGCGACGGGACGGCGGTAGCGGGGCGGGGCCGCCCCCGCGACCGCATGGCCGGTCCGGCTGCCCCCGGTGGTGCCCTCGCGGTCCTGCCCGACCCCGGCATGCTGAAGGAAAATCTCGTTCTGATCTCCATCCACCATCGAGGGGAACCACCCATGCGCGCGCAGGACAACGGCAAGGAGCGGGACCGCGGGAACGGCCCGGCAGTGCCCCGGTCCCGGCCGGTGCAGGCGCCCGAGTGGATGGCCGGGGTCCGCTCGCTCCAGCGGCTGGCCGGAAACGCGGCCGTCTCGCGCGCGGTGGACGAGGCTCGGCATCGACACGGGCCGGGGTGCGGGCACGGGCAGCGGCTGGGGGAACGGCCCCTCGGAGTCCCCGCCACGGCAGCCGAGCACGTACAGCGCGCCGCCGCGACACGCGCCGGGCACGTACAGCGGGCGCCAGGGGGCGCTCCGGCGGCCGCGCCGCAACCGCAGGTCGGGCTGCCGCCGGACCTCAACGCGGCGCTCGGCAAGGAGGTCCCGGACTACTGGAACGACCTCCAGTGGACCGACAGCGGACAGGGTTACCACACGGCCTCCCTGCCTCGCGATCACCGCGTGTGGAAGGCCATCGAGAGCTACGCCCAGCTCTCCCAGGAACGCGCGCCCGTCACCGCGCCGAAGGGTGAGGCGACCCGGATGGCGGAGTCGAAGAAGCGGCTCGCGGACCCGGCGATCACCGACGAGCAGCGCGCGTCGCACACGCGTCGGCTCCAGGAGGGGAAGCCCGGCGGCCCGCCGCCGCCCAGCAGCGCGCACATGGACATCGTGGAGATCGTGGTCTGCGCCAACCCCACGCTGTGGGAGAAGTACGCGACCAACCGGCAGCTCTACCACCAGTCGCTGGTCTCGGTCGACAAGCAGGGACTCAAAGCCTCGGGCAAGGACCGCAGCGAGCGGGTCCCCTGGTCCACCGGGCGCCGGCCCGACCTCGGCGGTGCGGCGTCGACCTCGCGCCAACCCGGCTACCAGCGCCCCGGCCAGTCGCCGTCGGACGTGCCCCAGGGCGCCGGGGAGGGCTTCTTCTGGCACGGCACCAGTACCAACATCATGGACCTGATCGACAAGAACGGGCCGGCGCCCGAGCTGGGCCGGAACAAGGGCACCAAGGACAAGCCCCAGTACGGCGTGCTGGGCCAGGGCACGTACGTCGCCGACAACTCCTCCAAGGCGCAGACGTACTTCGCCTGCCCCCAGTGCGAGGACCCCGAGTGCACGGACGCGTCGCATCCTCCCCGGCAGTTGATGCTGATGCGCGGCCTCCTGGGCTCACCCGACTTCGCGCACCTCGGGCACAACAGGCGGGCCGAGGACCACAAGACGATGAAGGACGGTCGCACGTCGGTGATGAGCCCCGGCATCAAGAAGAACCCGGCCCGGCTCGGCGCGACAGGTACCAACGAATTCCTCATCAAGGACAAGGCGTTGCTCTACCCGGAGATCCGCGTCCACTACCGGCGGTCCGCGCGGTGATAGCACAGCAAGGCCGCCCCGGGACGGGAAGCCCCGGAGCCCTGTCGTCCAACTCCCTTGCGGTCAGGCTGGTTTGAGCCGTTCACCACGGGCCACTCGGGGTCTATGTCCAAACACCTTCGTCAGGGGAGCAATGGCGCGGCGACGGCCGTGACCGTGGTCGCGGATGTGACGGCGTTGATCCTCGGTCTGTGGATTGTGTTCTACGTGCTCGACGCGAACCGGGCGAATGACCTGGTCAGCTTTGTGCATGATGCCGCTCGCTGGCTGGCGGGATGGTCGTACGACCTCTTCACGATGCGTACGGACTGGCTGCGGACGCTGCTCAACTTCGGGCTGCCCGCGGTGATCTACCTGGTCGTCGGGCACGCGGTCGCGGCGCGGATTCGGCGCGTTTAGGCGGGGCTCGGCGCCCCTGGAGGCGCGCCCGCCACGCGCCCCGGGCCCCGGCCTCAGCAGCAGTCCGGTGTCAGCCCCGTCGGCAGGCGGTCGCCGCTGAACACCGCCGTCGTCGCCTCGTCGCCGCCGAGGGCGGCCACGGCCAGGAGGAGGGAGGCCGCGGTCCAGGTGGTGCGCTCTTCGGGCCAGATGGCGGCGTCGTCGTAGACGTAGCCGGTCCAGTAGAGGCCGTCGGGGGCGCGGAGGTGGGGCTGGATCCATTGGAGGATCTGGACGGCGCGGTCGGATTCGCCCATGGCCCAGAGGGCGAGGGCCAGTTCGCAGCTCTCGCCGCCGGTGACCCAGGGGTTGGGGAGGACGCAGCGGACGCCGAGGCCGGGGACGACGAAGCGGTCCCAGTCGGACTCAATACGGGCCTTGGCCGCGGGGCCGGTGAGGGCGCCGCCGAGGATCGGGTAGTACCAGTCCATGGAGTAGCGGCTCTTGTCGAGGAACCGTTCCGGGTGGCGGCGGATCGCGTGGGCCAGCAGGCCGAGCGCCAACTCCCAGTCGGGCTGCGGCTCTTCGCGGTGTTCGGCGATGGCCAGGGCGCAGCGCAGCGCCTGGTGGATGGAGGAGGAGCCGGTGAGCAGGGCGTCCGCCACCGGAGCGCCGTCGTCCTCGCGCTTCCAGCCGATCTGGCCGCCGGGCCGCTGGAGGGCCAGTACGAACTCGACGGCCGCGAAGACCACCGGCCACATCCGGTCGAGGAAGGTGTCGTCGCCGGTGGCGAGGTAGTGGTGCCAGACGCCCACCGCCACGTACGCGACGAAGTTCGTCTCCCGGCCCCGGTCCGCCGGTTCCGCGGTGTTCACGCCGCCCGGCTCGTCCGTATAGGCCGCGTACCAGGAGCCGTCCAGGTTCTGGTGGTCCGCCAGCCACCGGTACGCCGCCTCCGCGCGCTCGTGTTCGCCGGCCGCGTCGAGCGCCATCGCGACCTCGACATGGTCCCAGGGGTCCAGGTGGTGGCCGCGGAACCACGGGATCGCGCCGTCCGCGCGTTGGACGGCGGCGATGCCCGCCACGGTGCGGGCGGCTTCCGCGGCGGTGAGGACCCCGGCGAGTTCGAGGCGTTCGGTCCGTTCCGGCGACGTCATTCGGCGGCCGCCGCGGCCGACGCGGGACGGTGCGACAGGTCCGACAGGTGCGGCGAGGACTGCGATGCGCGTGACGACTGCGATGCGCGTGACGACTGTGATGCGGACGATGGGTGCGATTCGTGCGACGGCCGCGTCGGCTCCGGCAGGTGCGGCTTGGTCGCGTACGCCACGAAGCTCTTCCCGATCAGCGGGTTCAGCGCCTGCTCCGCGACCCGCGTGGCCAGCGGCTTCTTCATGATGTCCCAGACCAACAGCCGGTGGTACGCCCGTACCGGCAGCGCCTTGTCGTTGTCGACGCCGAACGCGCACTTCAGCCACCAGTACGGGCTGTGCAGACCATGCGCGTGATGGGTGCCGTACGGCTTGAGGCCGGCCTCGCGCATCCTGGCGAGCAGTTCCTCGCCGCGGTAGATGCGGATGTGGCCGCCCTCCACCTCGTGGTACGCGTCGCTCAGCGCCCAGCAGACCTTCTCCGGCCCGTACCGAGGCACGGTGACCGCGATCCGGCCGCCGGGCCGCAGCACCCGGACCATCTCGGCGAGCACGCCCTTGTCGTCCGGGATGTGCTCCATGACCTCGGAGATGATCACGACGTCGAAGCTGTCGTCGGGGAACGGCAGCGCGAGCGCGTCGCCCTCCATCGCGGTCGCGGTCGCGCCCTCGGGGGCCTCGCCCGCCTCCTTCATCGCGGCGAACCACTTGGCGACTTCGCGGATCTCCTCGCCGTTGCGGTCGAGGGCCACCACCCGGGCGCCGCGCCGGTAGCACTCGAAGGCGTGCCGCCCGGCGCCGCAGCCCAGGTCGAGGACGCGATCGCCGGCGGCGAGCGGGAAGCGGGAGAAATCGACGGTCAGCACGGGGGTCTGCCTTCTGTCTCGGGCGGGCTGTCTATGGCGGGCCGGCTCGGGGGCTCGGACGGCTCGGGGGCTCGGACGGTTCAGATCGCTCGGATAGCTCGGGTGACTCGGATGGCTGGGGTGGCTCGGAGGGGAGGGCCCGCTACGGGGGCGGGCCGCGGAAAGCCGGGCCGGGCGTCAGCCCCGCCCCCGTCTCAGCGGCGCGGCGGCCGACCGCCGGTGGTCGGCCATCGCGGCGCGGTAGCGCTCGACCGTGCCGAGAGCCGCCTGTTTCCACGTGAAGCGGGCCAGTACGCGCTCCCGCCCCGCGGCCCCGAGCCGGCGCCGCAGCTCGGCGTCGCCCAGCAAGCGGCCGAGTCCGGCGGCGAGCGCCTGCGCGTCGCCGGGCGGTACGGCCAGGCAGCTCACGCCGTCGGGGCCGGCGACCTCGGGGATCGCGCCGCCCGTGGTGGCGACCAGCGGGGTGCCGGTGGCCATGGCCTCGGCAGCGGGCAGCGAGAAGCCCTCGTAGAGGGAGGGCACGCAGGCGATCTGCGCGGAGCGCATGAGGTCCACGAGTTCGGGGTCGCTGATGCCCTTCACGAATTCCACGGCGTCGCCCAGCCCGTACCGCTCGATGGCGGTGGCCACGGGGCCGTCCTCGGCGCGCTTGCCGACGACGACCAGGTGCGCCTCGGGGTATTCGGTACGGGCCTTCGCCAGCGCCTCCACGAGGTGGACGAGGCCCTTGAGGGGGACGTCCGCGCTGGAGGTGGTGACGATGCGGCCGGGGATCTCGGGTACGGCCGGGTCCGGGGAGAAGAGGCCGGTGTCGGCGCCGATGTGGACGACGTGCACCCGGTCCTCGCGTACGCCGAGGTGGTCGACGATCTCCTGGCGGGAGGAGCCGGAGACGGTGAGGACGCTCGGCAGCCGCCGGGCCACGCGCTTCTGCATGCGGGTGAAGCCGTACCAGCGGCGGACGGAGGCGCGGCGGCGCCAGTCGGGGGCGGCGTCGAGGTCGAGCCGGCGGTCGACGGTGATGGGGTGGTGGACGGTGGTGACCAGGGGGAACCCGGCGCGTTCCAGGCCGAGCAGCCCGTAGCCGAGGGTCTGGTTGTCGTGGACGACGTCGAATTCGCCGGGCCGGGCGGCCAGGTGGCGGCGGGCCCGCAGGGAGAAGGTGAGCGGTTCGGGGAAGCCGCCGGTCCACATGGTGGCGACTTCGAGGGCGTCGATCCAGTCGCGGTACTCGCCGCGGCCCGGGGTGCGGAAGGGGTCGGGCTGGCGGTACAGGTCGAGGCTGGGCAGCTCGGTGAGGGTGACGCCCTCGCCGGGGTCGAGTACCGGGTAGGGCTGGGCGCCGATGACTTCGACGCGGTGGCCGAGGCGGGCGAGTTCGCGGGAGAGGTGGCGTACGTACACGCCTTGGCCGCCGCAGTACGGGTTGCCCTTGTAGGTGAGCAGCGCGATGCGCAGCGGCCCGTCCTCGTCCCCGCCCAGGAGGCGAGGCGCAGCCGCCTCTGTGGCCTCAGCGGTCACTCTCGGCCCCCTTCTCACGCAGTTCAGCCGGAGCGTAACCGGTAGCGCTAATCTAGAACAAGTTTCAGACTTGATCGTTCAAGAGGCTCCGAATCTACCGGCCCGACCCGGCCCGCAAAGGGCCGGAACGGGTGATTCGCGCCACGGCCCGGGCCCTGCCATGCTGTGGGCCCATCCGGGGCGCGGCAAGACCGCCGGGTGGGCACCAGGGACCAGGGAATGGGACATATGACGACAGAGACCAAGTCGGCCATCGCCTCCACCCCGCCCCTGACCGAGCGTCAGGAGGCGCGCCGGCGGCGCATCCTGCTCGCCAGCGCGGAGCTGGCCGGCCGCGGCGGCTTCGACGCCGTGCAGATGCGGGAGGTCGCCGAGGCGGCCGGGGTCGCGCTCGGCACCCTCTACCGCTACTTCCCCTCCAAGATCCACCTGCTGGTCGCCACCATGCAGGACCAGCTCCAGCGGATGCACGAGACGCTGCGCAAGCGCCCCCCGACCGACGAGGCGCCGGCCGCCCGCGTCGCGCAGACGCTGATGCGGGCCTTCCGCGCCATGCAGCGCGAACCGCACCTCGCCGACGCCATGGTGCGCGCCCTCACCTTCGCCGACCGGTCGGTGAGCCCCGAGGTCGACACCGTCTCCCGGCTGACCACGGCGATCATCCTGGACGCCATGGGGCTGACGGGGCCGGCCACCCCCGAGCAGCTCTCGGCGGTCCGCGTCATCGAGCACACCTGGCACTCGGCGCTGATCACGTGGCTGTCGGGGCGGGCCTCGATCGCCCAGGTGAAGATCGACATCGAGATGGTCTGCCGCCTCATCGACCTCACGGGGTCCCAGGACGACGCCCCGGCCACGTAAGGCGCTCGGGCCGCGCCGGTCGCTTGGGCCGCTTGGGCCGCTTACGTCGTTTGGGTTTCCCAAGCCTGTTTGGGCCGCTTAGGTCGCCCAACGCCACGCAGGTCGACCGAGCCCGCTCGGGCCTCTCAGGTCACTCGCGCCCCCTCAAACCACTCGGGCCTCCCAAACCGCTGAGCACCCATGGCGGCCTCCGACGGCCCCCGGCGGCCTCCTGGGGCCTTCGAGGGGCCGCGACGAACGTAACTGGTAGCGAGCGGGGCGCACGCGGCTGGTTCAGTGCGCCCCCGCGCCCCCTATTGGCCAATTCTGCGTATCCGGGACGCCGGGGGATACCGGTAGGAATATGTAGCCACGCGTCCAACCGATGCGACCAGCGCAGAGGGTCTGGGGGGAGAACGTGATCCGGGTACTGCTGGTACACGACACCTATCTGCTGCGCACCGCGCTCGCGGCGCTGGTGGGCAGGGAAACGGACATCGAGGTCTCCTCGACGGCGTGGCACGGCGCCGTCGGCAAGGCCCGTGCCGTGCGCCCGCATGTCTGCGTGGTGGACATGGACAGCCCCGAGGCCGGCGGTCCCCGCGGGGTGGGGCTGCTCAGCGAGGACTGCTGCGACGAGGAAGGAGGCCCCTCGCTGCTCGCCCTCGCGACGGCGGGCAGACCCGGCCCGCTGCGCCGCGCGTTCGAGGCGCGAGCGCTCGGGTACGTGAGCAAAAACGCTTCCCCGGGGCGGCTCATCGAGTCGATCCGCCGGGTCGCCAAGGGCGAACGCTGCGTCGACGAATCCCTCGGCTTCGGCTTCCTCCAAGCGGCCGAGATCCCGCTCACACCAAGGGAGTTAGCGGTCCTCTCGCTCGCCGCCGAGGGCGCTTCCATCAGCGAGATCGCCTGCAGCCTGCACCTCTCGAAGGGGACGGTGCGCAACTACATGGCCGCCATAACCCGCAAGACAGGGGCCCGCAACCGCGTCGACGCGATCCGCATCTCGCGCGGGGCGGGCTGGCTATGACGGCGCCCGCGCGGAACGGGCCGGCTCTGACGGCGCTCCCGCGGCGCGGGCTGGTTATGAGGGCGCCCCCGCGGAGCGGGCCGGCTGCCAGGTGCCTGTGAGGGACTGGTAGAGGGGGGAGCGGAGGAGGAGTTCCTCGTGGCGGCCGGAGAGGGTTTGGGGGCCGTCCATGATGAGGACGCGCGAGGCGCGGCGGGCGGAGCTGAGGCGGTGGGCGATGACGATGAGGGTGCCGCCGGGGCGGCGGCTGAAGGCGTGTTCGGCGCGGGCCTCGGCGGCCGGATCGAGGTGGCATGTCGCCTCGTCCAGGACCGCGACCGGTGCGCGGCTCAGGTACGCCCGGGTCAGCGCGATCAACTGGCGCTCCCCGGCGGAGAGTCCCGCCGGGTCGACGATGGCCTCAGGCCCGCCCAGCCGGTCGGCCAGTCCGCTCAGGCCGATCGCGTCGGCGGCCGCCGCCAGTTCCGCGTCGGGCACCACATCGGCGCGCAGGTAGGCCAGGTTGGCGCGGAGCGTGCCGGTGAAGACGTACGCCTCCTGCGGAATCAGCACCCGCCGCGCGGGATCGCCGCCGTGCTGTACGGGCGCGCCGCCCACCCTGACCTCCCCGGACCGCGGTTCCAGCAGCCCGGCGACCAGCCCGGCCAGGGTGGACTTCCCGACGCCGCTCGGGCCCACGACCGCCAGGTGCCCGCCCTCGGGAACGGTCAGGTCCAGGTCGCGCACCACCGGCCGCGCGTGCTCCCCGTACGCGAAGGTCACCGCGCGCAGCTCCACGGCGGGTCGGGGGCGGCTGTCTCCGCTGCGGAGGGTGGCAGCGGGTACGTCGCGCGTACGGGGCCGGGCCTTCGCCGCCGCCCCCGCCGTCAGCCTCCGTACCACCACGACCAGCCGCGACCCGCTCGCGCCGAGCCCGTGCATCAGGTTCTGCAACGCCGGCAGCAGTGATGTCGTCAGGTAGGAGAGCGCGCCGACGAGGGCGCCCGGTGTGACGCCGCGGTCGAGCAGCCAGGGCGCGGTGACGATGAGCAGGACGATGGGGAACCGCCCGGCCAGGGCCACGGCCAGGACGCGCAGCACCCCCCAGCGGGCCAGCGTGCGGGCCGCGCGGAACTCGGCCTCGACGCGGAGCTCCGCCTCCCCCGCCACGCGGTCCTCGGCCCCGGCGGCGGTGATGTCGCGCAGCCCATCGGCCACCGCCCCCAGCTCCTCGGCGATGGCCTCGTCCGCCGCGAGGAACGTCTCCTGGCGGCGGGCCATCGGCCGGAGGGTAGCCGCGAAGAGGGCGAGGCCCAGTACGAGCGGGGGCACGACGACGAGGAGCAGTACGGGCGCCAGGGAGAAGAGTCCGACGAGCGCGCCCGCGGCGGTGAAGACGAAGGAGCGGGCCACCATGACCAGGCCCGCGAAAGTGTCGCGGGCGATCTCGACCTGGTGGGTGAGGCGGGAGACCGCGGCGCTGTCGGCGTCGTCGAGCGCCCGGGTCACCACGCGGCGTACGAGCGCGTCGCGCAGCGGTTCCACGAGCGCGGCCACGGCCCCGTACACCCGGCGCGTGCCGTACGCGCCGACGGCCACGGCGACCGCCGCCAGCCCCAGCCACCCCAGCCCGGCGCCGGACCGGCCGGCCAGGAAGCCCTCGTCCAGCGCGCGGGCCAGCGCGAACCCCATCACGAACGTCTGCCCGGTCTCCAGCACCGACCACGCCGCGAGCCGCCCCACCACCCGCGCCCGCCGGCGCAGGAAGCGCACCCCCTGCCCGTACGTACCGGCAGCGCCTGCCCCCTGGCCGCTCCCGCCGTCAGTCACGCCCCACCCGCTCCCCGCTCGCCCGCGCGCCCTCGTCCACGCCCTCCCCCTCGCCCGCGCGCTCAGCGTGGGGCGGCGCGCCCTCGAACACCGCGCGGTAGCCCGCCAGCCGCCACAGCTCCTCGTGCCGCCCCACCGCCCGTACGCGGCCGTCCTCCAGCCAGGCCACGCGGTCGGCGCGGGCGGCCGTCGTGGCGCGGTGGGCGACGATCAGGCGGGTGCGGGGGCCGATGTCGTTCACCAGGGCCTCGGCCACGCGCAGTTCCGTGACCGTGTCCAGGCTGGAGGTGGCGTCGTCCAGTACGAGCAGGCGCCCGTCGTGGGCGAAAGCCCTTGCCAGGCCGAGGCGTTGGGTTTCGCCGCCGGACAGCGGCGCCTCCGTCAGCCGGGTGTCGTAGCCGTCCGGGAGGAGTCGTACGAAGCCGTCGGCGCAGGCCGCGCGCGCCGCCTCCCGCACCCGTCGCGGGCCGGCCTCGCGGGGGCCGAAGCCGATCGTGCCGCCGATGGTGCGGCCCAGCGGGGCGGGGCGCTCGAAGGCGTAGCCGATGGCGTCGCGCAGCGACCCGTGGTCGAGGGCGGCCAGCGGGGCGCCGTCGAGCGTGACGGTGCCGGCGTCGGCGTCGGCGAGCCGTCCGGCGACGGCGGCGAGGACGGACTTGCCGGTGCCGGAGCGCCCGACCAGGGCCATCGAAGTGCCGCCCGGCACCACGAGGTCCACGCCGCGCAGGACGTCGCGGCCGCCGCGGCGGGCCCTCACGCCGGACAGTTCGAGGGTGCCGGGGCCGGACGGCAGGCGGTGGGGCCCGTACTCCATGGCGGGTTCGGCGAGGACTTCGGCGAGCCGGCGGGCGGCGGTGCGGGCGTGGACGAGGGCGTTGAGGCGGCCGACGATCACGCCGATGCCGGAGGCGAGGACGGCGTACCGGGAGACGGCCAGCAGCTCGCCCACGCTCAGCTCCCCCGCCGCCAGCCGGAGCCCGGCGACCGCGAGGACGGCGATCTGGAGGAGGGGGACGACCATGACGGCCCGCGCGCTGGACTTCCCCTGGACCCGCCACATCCGGTGGCCCTGCCGCCCCAGCTCGGGGAGCGGTTCGAGGACGCGGGCGCGCTCGCGCCCGGCGGTGCGGGCGGCGGCGATGGTGGCGGCCCCGCCGATGGCCTCCATGAGCCGGCCCGCGATCTCGCCCTGCCCGCGCTGGTACTGGGCGATGCTGTCGGTGGTGTCGCGCACGAAGACCCGTAGCAGCGCGGCGAGCAGCGGCATCCCGAGGAGGAAGGCCGCCGCCGCCCAGAGGTCGAGCAGGGCCAGCGCCACGAGCCCGCCGACGGGCGGGATGACGGCGGCGAGGGTCGCGGCGACGTTGGCGGGGGCGGTGCCCGCGTAGGCGGCGTTGCCGACCAGCCGGGCGACCAGGTCGCCGGTGCCGAACCGGTCGGCGGCGCGCGACCCCGTACGCAGGACGTGCCGCAGCAGCCGGGTGCGCGCCCAGGCCGTGCCGCGGGCGTTGGCGGTGCCGGTAAGCAGTTCCCCGATGGCGTCGAGGAGGACGGAAAGGCCGATCAGGGCGGCGGCCGCGGCCGTCCACCGCGCGGCCTGCGGCCCGTGGCCGCCGGCCAGGACGGCGTCGAGGGCGCGGCCGAGGACCAGCGGCAGCGCCAGGGCGGCGCCGGCGGCGGCCGTGGTGACCAGGCAGATCGCGGCGGTGCGGCCGACGCTGTGCCGGACCGCTTCCAGCAGCAGGCGATCGGCGGCGCGGTTGGTCGTACGGTCGGCGTCGGTCGGCGTCGGCATGCTCGGAGCGGTCCTCCCTTCGGGGCGCGCACGGCCCCGGGCGCTGGCGCTGCCCGGGGCCGCTCTATGACCGATGTGACGTCATACGTGACACATATAAAACGGGTGACACATGTGGCGCGCCATCAGGCCGTCAGCGTCATCAGACGCAGAGCACGATGCTCGCGTCGCTCCAACACAGCAGCAGGCTGGCTTCGCTGCCGCCTCCGCCGCCGTGACCGCCGTACTCGGTTTCCATCGTCTGCAGGTCGAGAAGGGCCATGGTGGTTCCTTTCACAGTGGGGACTGAACACTCTTGCCACGGCCCCGGAGCAATCCGGGGCCTACGACCCCGTCTCCGGGGCCGGCTCGGGGTCCCGCCGCGGCGGCGGGAGGAAGGGGAGCCCGACGGGCTCGTCGTGCAGGGCCGCGCCCAGCGCGAGCAGGCAGCCCGCGGTGCCGGTGGCCAGGTCCATCGACAGGCGCATCATCTGGTCGCCGGGGAAGGCGAGATGGCCCTGGTAGGGGACCGCGTACCAGGCGAGGGCGGCGAGTTGGGCGGCGAGGTCGCCGTCGGCGACGCCGGGCGCGGTGGTGCGGCCGAGGTGGAGGACGGAGCCGCCGCGGCCCCGGAAGAGGCCGGGCTGCGCGTAGAAGCGGGACTTCGCGGCGGGCAGGATCGCGGCCCGCGCCGTCTCGAACTCCTCGACGGTCCGGTGCGCCGCGAAGTCGTCGAGGACCGCCCCGATGCCGACGCTGCCCTCGCCCAGGTACGGCATGGTGCGCCAGCCCTCGTCGACGACCAGGGCGCCGCGGTCGTTGCGTACGCAGGCCGCGAGGTCCTGCCGCAGGGCGTCGGCCGCGTGGTCCAGCAGCGCCGCGTCGCCCGTACGCTCGTACAGCCGCAGGAAGAGCAGGGCCGCGCCGCTCGCGCCGTACAGCAGCCCGGCGCGGGCGCGCTTGCCGCTCTCCCTGACCCGGGCGAGCCGGGCGGCGGCCAGCCCGGCGACCTCCAGGGCCCGGGCGCGCAGGGCGCTCTCGCCCGTGGTCGCCGCCAGGTGGTCGAGGGTCAGGCCCAGCCCGGCGAGCCCGCTGTTGAGGTCGGGCGCGAGCCGCTGCCACTTCTCGCTGAGCACCTGTTCGACGAGGTCCAGGGCGGCGTCGGGGTGGCCGAGCCGGTCGAGTACGTAACCGGCGCCGAGCAGCCCGTCGTAGAGGCCGAGGGGCGTGCCGCGCGGCGGGTCGGCGGCCTGCCGCAGCAGCCACCGCTCGCCCTGTTCGTAGCGGTCCGCGCCCACCTCGCCGAGGGCGTACAGCACCCCGGCGGCGCCGTACGCGAGGCCGAGGCCGCCGCCCGTCTCGAACTGGGAGATGTCGCCCGGGAAGAGCCGGTCGTCGCGCTCGGGGGTGGCCGAGGCGAGGATGGCGCGGATCATGGAGTCGCGGCTGAGCGGCCAGTCGGCGGGGTCTACGGGGAGATACCGGTCGGCGGGGGCGGCCGGTACGGGGTACGAACACTCCTCTGTTACCGCCTCCGGGGCCGTGACCGGCTCCGTGGCCGTGGCGGCTCCCGCGCCCGCGACGCGCCCGATCTCCTGTACGGCCTCGTCCCAGAACTCCCGTGGCACGTCCGGGAATTCGGCGGCGGCGACGGAGGCGAGGTGTGCCGCCTTGTCCCGGTCGACGACCAGCAGGGTGGTCATCGGGAGGAACAGCGCGAGGCCCAGGCACGCGAGCGCGTAGCGGTCGACGTCGAAGCCGCGGCGGTCGGCGGGGGCGATGAAGCCGGGGTGGGCGACGGCCTGCCGGTGGTCCTCGTCGACGTGGGCGGCCGTCTCGAAGTCGAGGAGCCGCACGGTCTCCTCGTCGGGGGCGACCATGATGTTGAACATGTGCAGGTCGTTGAAGACCACGCCGCGGCTGTGGACGGCGGCGACGGCGGCCCGTACCGCGCCGTGGATGCGCAGCGCCCAGCGGGTGTAGGCGGCGACGGCCGCGGGGTCCGGGGCGGCGCCGATGAGCGGATGGCGCCGGGCGTAGAAGGAGTTGAGGGTGGTGCCCTCCAGGTGGTCCATCACCAGGAAGCGGTGGTCGCCGAGGGTGAACCAGTCCCGCACCTCGGGGGCGACGCCGAGGCCGGACAGCCGTTCCAGGGCGGCCTTCTCGCGCTCCAGGCGGGTGACGGCGTCGGCGCGGTCGGCGGCGAGCCCGGCGTACGGGCGGGCCTCCTTGAGCACCACCTTCGCGCCGGTGCGGGTGGACTGCCCCGCGTACACGCCGCCGCCGTTGGAGAAGTGCAGGGCCCGCTCGATGCGGTACGGCAGTTCGGTGGTGGTCGTGGCGTTGCGGGCGGCGAGCTGGGGCGCCAGGAAGTCGGGCAGCGTGACCCAGTCGGGCACGTGGAAGGCCGGGTCCCGGCGGTCGGGGATCAGCCGCCCGTCGGCGTCCTCGACGGCCGAGACGAGGGAGCCGGTGTCGTCGAGGCAGTAGCGGGGCGTGAAGCCGCCGTATCTGACGTACAGCGGGCCGTCGTTCCAGCGCAGGTCGGAGAGGATGTACGGGCCGGGCTCACCGGCGAGCAGCGCGCCGAGTTCTTCGAGGATGACGCGGAATTGCCGGTCGTCGGCCGGGTAGATGGTGACGAATTTCCCGCTGGAGCCGCGCGGCGCGTACTTGGAGTTCCGCAGGTGCAGCGGGCGCGGGCCGGGCACGAACTTGAAGGGGATGCCGCGGGGGACGCAGTAGTCCCACACCTTGGCGGCGGTCTTCTCGGCGTTCTCCAGACACGCGGAGACGTGGATCTTCCAGCCCTGCTGCGGCCGGCCCGGGAGGGATTTCCCCTCCGGGGTGACGGGGCTGACATGGAGCCAGTCCCCGGAGAGGAAGGAGCGCCACCCTTCGGGGACGGCGCGCTGGGCGGCCTCGTAGAGCGGGCCGGAGCCGCCGGTGCCGGGGGCCGCGGCGGAGAGCCGATCCGGGGTCTCGTAGAAGTACGTATCGGCAAGGCAGAAGACCTCGTACCGCTTGTCCACCGGTCCCCCCTCGACGACGTTGCATCGAGGTTTCCACGCCGCCGGGGGGTCGGACAGTCACGGTTGTCATGAAACGGCCATGCGGAACTCACAAGTAACCGCTAGCGCACGCTAGTAGTACGTACAGGCATACGCACGGGTAGCTGAAAACGCGCCCTGTTCCTCAGTCCTCAGTCTTCATTCCTCGGGCGGGAACACCGCCTCCCCGCTCTCCAGCACCGTGATGGCGATGGCCTCGACGGGACAGCCCTCGGCGGCGGCGAGCAGGGATTCCGCGGCGTCCTGCTCGGCGTGCAGCGGATGGGACTGGCGGGCCGCGTCGAGCCGGAAGCCGTCGGGCGCGGCGGCCGCGCACATGCCGGAGCCGATGCACACGCCCCGGTCGACCTCGACGTGCCAGCGGTCGGTCATCAGCTCTCCCCGTAGCCCGCGGGCAGGTGGATCATCTTGTGCTCCAGGTACTCGGAGAACCCCTCGGGCCCGAACTCCCGGCCCAGGCCGGAGTTCTTGTAGCCGCCGAACGGCCCGAGCATGTCGAGGCTGAAGGTGTTCACGCAGTACGTGCCGGTGCGCACCCGGCGCGCGACATCGATGCCGCGCTCGACATCGGCGGTCCAGACGCTGCCGGACAGCCCGTAGTCGGAGTCGTTGGCGATCCGTACGGCCTCGTCCTCGCCCTCGTACGGCAGCAGGCAGACGACGGGGCCGAAGATCTCCTCGCGGGCGATCCGCATGGAGTTGGTGACGTCGCCGAAGAGCGTCGGCTCCACGTACCAGCCGGTGTCCTGGCCCGCCGGGCGGCCGCCGCCGGTGAGGAGCTTGGCGCCCTCCTGCTGGCCGAGGGCTATGTAGTCGAGGGAGCGCTGCCGCTGGCGGCCGGCGACGAGCGGGCCGACCTGGGTGGCGGCGTCGAGCGGGTCGCCCACCACGAGGGCGCCCGCGGCGGCGGCGAGCCGTTCCGCGATCTCGTCGTAGTGGGCGCGGGGGGCGAGGACGCGGGTCTGGGCCACGCACGCCTGCCCGTTGTTCATCCAGGCGCTGGGGACGATCCCGGCGACGGCGGCCTCCAGGTCGGCGTCGGGCAGGATGACGGCGGCCGACTTGCCGCCGAGTTCGAGGGTGACGCGGGTCAGGTTGCGGGAGGCCACCTCCATGACGCGGCGGCCCGCCTCGACCGACCCGGTGAAGGACACCTTGTCGACGCCGGGGTGCCCGACCAGGTACTCGCTGACCTCCCGGTCGGCCGGCAGGATCGACAGCACCCCGCGCGGCAGCCCCGCCTCGGCGGCGATCTCCGCCAGCACGTACGCGTCCAGCGGCGTCTCCGGCGACGGCTTGAGCACCACCGAGCAGCCGGCGAGCAGGGCGGGCGCGAGCTTCGCGGCGGCCACGAACTGCGGTACGTTCCACGGCACCACGGCCGCCACCACGCCGACCGGCTCGCGCCGTACCAGCAGCGGCCCGAGCACCCCGGCCCGCCGCTCCTCGTACGGGAAGTCGCGCGCGACGGTGATCGCGCAGTCCCAGACCATCATCGCGCCGAGCGCCTGCGCGAGGACGCTCCAGGAGGAGGGGGAGCCGTTCTGGGCCGAGATGAGCCGGGCGATCTCCTCGTGGCGCGCGGCGATGGCGTCCTTGATGCGGGTGACGACCTCGATCCGCTCGTCCAGGGTGCGGTTCGCCCAGACCCCGGAGTCGAAGGAGGCGCGCGCGGCGGCGACCGCCTTGTCCACATCCGCGCGCGAGGCGTGCGGCACCCGGCCGATGACCTGCTCGGTGTGGGGCGAGACGACCTCGATGACGTCCCGGCCCGCCGGATCGGTCAACTCGCCGCCGATGAAGAGCTGTCCGTGCTCGATGAGGTCGTGTCCGTGCTCGATGAGACCGCTCATGAATGAGCCTCCCGCGGGTTGGCTTGGCCCCTGCCAGAACGGCCCCCGCTGCCGGCGACCGCCCTGACGCTGCATCAGAACTGATACCAGTTCTAGTTACACTTGACCACCCATCGCACGGGGGCCGTTCCCATCGGCGCTTCCCTCAGGCCGGATACGGCTTACCGGGCTCATCGAGCCACACCCACTGCCCGGCCGCGGCGACGGTGAGCCCGTAGCGGGTGCGCTCCGGCGCCCCCGCCCGCTCCCACCGCCGATAGGCGGCCTCGACCTCGCCCCACAGGAGACGCGGCCCGTGCTGCCGAACGTCGAAGCCGGGCTCGGCGGGGGCGTGGTGGGGGGAGGGCCGTGAGGCGGAGGCCGCGTCAGGGGCGTGGTGGGGGGAGGTTTGGGCGCTGGGGGCCGCCTCGGGGACGTAGTCGACAGAGGCCCAGGAGCCGGTGGCCGCGTCGGCGAGCCAGAGGGTCCATTCGCCGTCGGGCCCATGCCCGACCGAACTGCGAACGCCGGGCATCATGAGGCCGACGGCGAACGCCGCATCGGCGTCACCGAGCGGATAGCGGGGGTCCAGCCGGGTACGGCCGGCGACGGCGCACTCGGCGTGGCGGACGGTGGCCATCACATCGCGGGCCGGGGCCTGGGCCCGCATCCACATGAACGCGCTGTCGCCCACCACGGGCCCCTGAGCCTCCGGCCCTCCCGGCCCCTCGCGGACGTCGAGGCGCAGCAGGACGCCGTTGTGCAGGCTCGTACCCCACGGCGTGACGATGCGGCCGCCGGGGGCCACCTGCTCCACCCACGCGTACGGGACGCGGTGAACGGCACACGTCGCGATGAGCCGGTCGTACGGCGCCGCCTCAGGCCACCCGTCGGCCCCGTCCGCGGCCACCACCCGCGGCCCGTGGCCGGCGGCCTCCAGGGCGCGGCGGGCGTGGGCGGCGAGCACGGCGTCGACCTCGACGCTGACCACGTGGCCGTCGCCGACGAACTCCGCGAGCAGCGCGGCGTTGTAGCCGGTACCGGTGCCGATCTCCAGCACGCGGTGCCCCTGGCGCGGATCGAGGTGGTCCAGCATGGCCGCGACGACCCGCGGCATGGACGCCGAACTGGACGGCGTGAACGCGGGATCGGCGCCGGGCGGGTCCTCGACCTGAGTGATGACCGCCATGTCGCTGTAGACGCACCGCCGCCACTGGTCGGGCTCACGCGTCCGGGACAGCGGCACGTAACCGTCCGCACCTCGAACCCAGACCTCATCGGGGACGAACCGCCCACGGTCGACGGCGGCGAAGGCCCTCCGCCAGCGGGGCGGTAGGTGTCCGGCGGCGGCGAGGAGGCGGGCGAGTTCGGCGGGGCCCGCGCTTGGCGGAGTCACGGTTGCTTCTCCTCGGGGAGCGGCCTCGACCGATGCGGGGTTGCCGCCCCACCTGCCCATCGTGCGCCCCAATCCGACGGTCACCTACGACTACCGACAGTACGCGAACCAATACTGTCGGCGTTACGCGCGCCAGGTGGACTTGACGTGCCATCAAGAGAAGTGTGGTTCGGGCCAGTTGAGGGGCCCAGAACTGATATCAGTTCTAGTTATAGTGGGCGGTGGAGCCGACGCGGGACGCGGCGAACATCGGCGAGAGGGGCCCGGCATGGCGCACGTCACCGACCACGGAGGCGGGGTCTGGTCCATCCCCGTTCCCATACCGGACAACCCCCTCGGGCACACCCTCATATACCTCCTCGCCACCGACGACGGACCCGTCCTCATCGACACCGGTTGGGACGACCCCGGCTCCTGGGAGGTGCTCGCGGCCGGGCTCGCGGAGTGCGGTACGTCCGTGGCCGAACTGCGGGGCGTACTCATCACCCACCACCACCCGGACCACCACGGCCTGTCCGGGCAGGTCCGCGAGGCGTCGGGCGCGTGGATCGCCATGCACCCCGCCGACGCGGACGTGGTGCGCCGCACCCGGGAGACGGAGCCGCTGCGCTGGCTCGGCTACCTCGTCGACAAGCTCGCCGCCGCGGGCGCGCCCGACGACCACCTCGCGCCGCTGACGGCCGCGCTCGCCGAGGGCCGCGCCCGACCGCTCCCCGGGCACCGGGCCGCGCTGCCCGACCGGGCCATCGAACCCGGCGAACTCCTCGACCTCCCCGGCCGCCGGCTGCGCGCCGTCTGGACCCCCGGCCACACGCCCGGCCACGTCTGCCTCCACCTCGAAGAGGACCACCCGGACGGGCGCCCCGGGCACGGCCGGCTCTTCTCCGGCGACCACCTGCTGCCCGGCATCACCCCGCACATCGGCCTGTACGAGGACCCGGAAGCGGCGGCGGGCGCCCTCACCGGCGCCTTGGCGGACACGGCCATCGACCCGCTCGGCGACTACCTCGCCTCCCTCGAACGCGTCGCCGCCCTCTCCCCCGCCGAGGTCCTCCCCGCCCATCAGCACCCCTTCACCGACGCCCCCGCCCGCGTCCGCGAACTCCTCACCCACCACCAAGCCCGCCTGGCCGACCTCCGCCAACTGCTCACCACCCCCCGAACCCCCTGGCAGCTCGCCGTCGCCATGGAATGGAACCGCCCCTGGGCCGACATCCCCTACACCTCCCGCAACATCGCCGTCTCCGAAGCCGAGGCCCACCTCCGCCGCCTCGTAAAACTCGGCCACGCCGAGCCCGTCCCGGGCAGCGAGCCGGTCGCGTACCGAGCGGTGTGACACCGCGCCTCGACCGCTTCCGTTCGCGACGGCGGCCACCCCCGCCGGGCTCCTGCCCCGGCGGGGTGAGGGGAGCGGGGAGGGCGCGGCTGGGGTGCCGTGCACAACCCGCCGAGGCCGCGGGGCCGGGCGCAGTCTGTCGGGGGCGGAGCGCACGCAGCACGCCGACGGTGCCGGGCCAGGAGCCCGGCGCCGCCGCGGAGTCAGGCGCAGCCTGCCAGCAGTACGGAAGCAGGAGCGGCCCACCAGCGGCGCGAAGCCAAACGGCACGCCGGCGCAGCCCGGCAGCCACGCAGGGGCGGGCGCAGCCCGGCTCCGGCATCGGACCAGGCGCAGCCTGTCGGCCATGCAGGGTCAGGCGCAGCCCGGCGGCGCACGGCCGGACACAACCTGCCGGTGGGGCCCGTCTGGGCGGAGCCCGGCGGTGGTGCCGCCGTGGCGGGCGCAGCCCGGCAGCCGCGCAAGGGCAGGCGCAGCCCGCCACCCGCGGACGGGCAGGCACAGCCCGGCGGTCTCGCAGGCGGCGCGCCCCCGCGGGCGGCGGCGGAGCCCGGCCGCCCGTCGGCGAAAGGGGTGGGGGTGGCCCGTTAGAGTGGTTCGGACAACTTCATCCCGCCTCGCCACGGGGAAAGCCGGTGTGACTCCGGCGCTGACCCGCAACCGTGAGTGCGGCCGTAGGTCACGTACGTACGGTCGTACGAGCCGGAGCACCCGCGATGGGGCGAACAGGCTCCCGGAGCCGGACGCGTCCGCCTGGCGGCGGCGTCCGGTCACCGGCACCGTCGAGGTATACGGAGCTGAGCCCGGTGCCACCGCGCGGTCTGTGCAGACAGCGCGCGGGTGGGCGGCCGTGCGCGGCTGTATACCACCCCACGCTGTGCAGCACCCTCCGTTGCGACCTTCACCGAGAGGCACCGACCCCATGGCCCCCTCCCCCGCCGTCCACGCGCGCCGCGGCGCCGCGGCTCTGGCCACCGCCGCCCTGCTGAGCGCGGCCGCGGCCCCCGCCGCCTTCGCCGACTCGCCGTCCCCGGCGGCGCCGGGACTGTACGGGACGACGAACCCGCAGTTCGACGGCGTGTTCCGGCAGTCGCTCGCCTTCATCGCGCAGGACTCCGTCGGCGTCACGCCCGCCACCTCGGCCGTCGACTGGCTGGCCGGCCAGCAGTGCGCGGACGGCGGCTTCGCCGGTTACCGCGCCGACACCGGTACGGCCTGCGACGCGAAGAAGGGCGAGTTCACCGACGCCACCGCCGCCGCCGTACAGGGGCTCGCGACCGTCGGCGGGCGCGGCGCCGAGGTGAAGAAGGGCCTCGACTGGCTCAAGGCCACGCAGAACGAGGACGGCGGCTGGGGCGCCCAGCCCGGCAACCCCAGCAACGCCAACTCCACCGCCACGGCCATCGGCGCGTACGCCGCGGCCGGCCAGGACCCGGCCAAGGCCACCGCCAAGAGCGGCAAGAGCCCGTACGACGCGCTGCTCGCCTTCCAGCTCGGCTGCGACGCCAAGGAGGGCGAGCGCGGCGCGTTCGCCTACCTGCCGCAGAAGGGCCAGCTCCTCGCCAACGACCTCGCGAGCGCCGCGGCGACGCTGGCCGCGTCCGGCAAGGGGTACCTGGTGGGGCACCCGAGCGGCGGGGACAAGGCCCCGAAGCCGCTCGACTGCGCGAAGGACGAGGGCGACAAGGACCACAAGAGCGACAAGGGCGATAAGGCGGAGAACGCCGCCGCCGCGGCCGACGCCGGGTCGGCCTACCTGGCGGCCAAGCTCGGCGGCAACGGCCAGCACCTCACCTCCGCCATGGACCCCAAGTCCGACAAGCCGGACTTCGGCGCGACCGCCGACGCCGTGGCCGCCCTCGCGGCCGGCGGCCACACCGACGCCGCCGGCAAGGCCATGAGCTGGCTGCGGGACGACAAGAACGGCGCGGCCGCCTGGGCGAAGGGCGACCCCGGCAAGCTCGCGAAGCTGATCCTCGCGGCCAAGGCGTCCGGTACCGATCCGCGTACGGTCGGCGGCGACCTCGTACAGCAGCTCGACGAGACGGGCCCGAAGCCGGAGGCGGCGGCGGACACGTCGAAGAAGGACGAGAAGGAGAAGAAGAAGGACGACAGCGGGTTCGGCGTCTGGTGGTTCGTGGGCGTCTGCCTGGTGGCGGGCATCGGCGTCGGCTTCCTGCTCAGCGGCCGCAAGAAGAACCCGAAGCCGTGACGGGCCGTCTGCGCCGGGCGCCGGGCGTGGCGGCGCTGCTCGCCTGGGTCCTCGGCGTCCTCGCCATCCTCAGCGCCGCGCCCGCGCACGCGGACGGCTACCGCTACTGGTCCTTCTGGGAGCAGGGGGCGGGGGCGGGCCAGGGGCAGTGGGCGTACGCCACGCAGGGGCCGTCGGTGGCGCGCCCCGACGACGGTGACACCATCGGCTTCCGCTTCGCCGTCAGCCAGGACTCCTCGCAGGCGGCGAAGCCGCGCGGCACCGCCGGCTTCGCCGCCATCTGCGCCGACACTCCCGCCAAGGGCGGCAGCAAGCGCGTCGCCCTCGTCGTCGACTTCGGCACCGCCGCCGACGCGCCTGACGGCTCCACCCCGCCCCCGGCCCGTACGGCCTGCGCCCGCGTCGGTACGGACGCCAGCGCGAGCGAGGCGCTGGCCGCGGTCGCCAAGCCGCTGCGCTACAACTCGGCCGCGCTGCTCTGCGCCATCGACGGCTACCCGAAGAAGGGCTGCGGCGAGCAAGTGTCGGACGGCGGCGACGGTGGGAAGAAGACCCCCGCCCCGTCCGGGACCGCCATCGCATCCACCGCAGCCGCCGACAACGACAACGGCGGGGGCGGCGGCCCCTCGGCCGGGCTCATCGGCGGCATCGCCGCCGTCCTCGCCCTGGGCGCCGCCGCCTGGTGGCAAACCCGCCGCCGCCGCGGATGACCCCGCCCCAAGCGCGCCCGCCCCGCGCCGGCACGACGACGAACGAACGGGCCCCCCGCGCCGGCACGACGGCAGACGACGGGGCTCCCCGCACCGGCACGACGGCAGACGGCGGGGCTCCCCGCACCGGGGCATCCGCCGATCGGGCGTCGCCTCGCGCCGAAGCGTCCGCCGATCAGGCGTCGCCTCGCGTCGGCGCCTCCGAGGAGCAGGCCCCTCCCCGTGCCGGAGGCTCTACAGACCAGCGGGACCGCCGCGCCGGATCGCCTTCGGACCAGCGGCCTCCCCAAACCGGTACGTCTACGGACCAGGCCCCTCCCCGTGCCGGAGGCTCTACAGACCAGCGGGACCGCCGCGCCGGGCAGCCCGCCGACCATCCGGCACCCGACGCCGGGGAGCCCGCCCACCAGCCGACGCCCCACGCCGGGCACCCCGCCGACCAGCCGGTGCCCCACCCCGGGGAGCCCTCCGACCAGCCGGTGCCCCGCCACCAGGAGTCCGCGGAGCGGCAGGCGTTGCGGGGCCGGGCGGCTGCTGCCAACCAGCCTCCCCGGACTCGTGCGTCCGCGCGTCGCGAGAGCGCACAGGGTGCGCGGCCGGAGGCCGGCGCGGCGCGGCGCGGGCGGGCGGTACCGGGGCGCGGGCCTGGAGGGCCCGGCCGTATCCCCGTCCCGGGGCGCGCTCGCGCCCCGTTGGCCTCGCGGGGTGGGGCGTTGCACCCCGGGGCCTGGTGGCTGTGGGCGCTCGGGCTCGCCACCGCCGCCTCCCGTACCACCAATCCGCTGCTGCTGTGTCTGCTGGTCGGGGTGGCGGGGTATGTGGTGGCGGCGCGGCGGACGGATGCGCCGTGGGCGCGGTCGTACGCGGCGTTTCTGAAGCTTGGGCTGCTGGTTCTGGGGATTCGGCTGGTGTTCGCGGTGGTGCTGGGGTCGCCGATTCCCGGTACGCACACGCTGTTCACGCTGCCCGAGGTGCCGTTGCCCGAGTGGGCGCGCGGGGTGCGGATCGGGGGGCGGGTGACGGCGGAGGGGCTGGTCTTCGCGCTGTACGACGGGCTCAAGCTCGCGACCCTCCTGGTCTGCGTCGGCGCGGCGAACGCGCTCGCGAACCCGGCGCGGCTGCTGAAGTCCCTGCCGGGCGCGCTGTACGAGGCGGGCGTCGCGATCGTCGTCGCCATGACGTTCGCGCCGAACCTCGTCGCGGACGTGGCCCGGCTGCGCGCCGCCCGCCGGCTGCGCGGCCGCCCCGACCGCGGGGCCAAGGCGCTGCTTCTGGTGGGGCTGCCGGTGCTGGAGGGCGCCCTGGAACGTTCGGTGGCCCTGGCGGCGGCCATGGACGCCCGTGGCTACGGCCGTACCGCCCAGGTACCGCCCGCCGTGCGGCACACCACCACCGCCCTGACGCTGGGCGGGCTGCTCGGCGTGTGCGCCGGTACGTACGGGCTGCTGGCCGCGCAGGGCGCCGGGTACGGGCTGCCGGTACTGCTCGCCGGTCTCGTCGCCGCCATGGGCGGCCTCTGGCTGGGCGGCCGGCGCTCGGTCCGTACCCGCTACCGCCCCGACCGGTGGGGCGCGCGGGCCTGGCTGGTCTCGGGCTCGGGCATCGCCGTGGCGGCCCTCATGGTCTGGGCCGCCTCCTACGCCGACGCGCCCCTCCACCCCCCGGCCGTGCCGCTGACCACCCCTGACCTGCCGCTCTGGCCCGCCGCCTCCGTACTCCTCGGCCTCCTGCCCGCCTTCGTCGCCCCGGTACCGGTGCGCTCGCCGCGCCCGCCCAGCGACGGGCACGGCCACGCGGGATCGGCCCCGCGCTCCCCGGACGGCGATCCCCGCCGTACGCGGCCGACGCCACGTTCCTGGGGCGGCGGCCCCCGCCGTACGCGGCCGGCTCCCCGTCCCCCGGGCGGCGAGCCCCGCCGTACGCGGCCGGCCGCCTCGCATCAGCCGGGCGACGGCCCCGGACCGTATTCGCACTGGAAGGAGATCCGACGGTGAGCGCGGCGATCCGCTTCGAGCAGGTGTCGGTCACGTACGAGAACGCGACCGGGCCCGCGATTCGCGGTGTGGACCTGGCCGTGCCCGAGGGGGAGCTGGCGTTGCTGGTGGGGCCGTCCGGGGTGGGCAAGTCGACCATGCTGGGGGCGGTGAGCGGGCTGGTGCCGCACTTCACCGGCGGGACCCTGCACGGCCGCGTCACCGTGGCGGGGCGCGACACCCGCACCCACAAGCCGCGCGAACTCGCCGACGTCGTCGGCACCGTCGGCCAGGACCCGCTCTCGCACTTCGTCACCGACACCGTCGAGGACGAGCTGGCGTACGGCATGGAGTCGCTGGGCCTCGCCCCCGACGTGATGCGCCGCCGCGTCGAGGAGATCCTCGACCTGCTCGGCCTCGCCGAACTGCGCGACCGGCCCATCGCCGCCCTCTCCGGCGGCCAGCAGCAGCGCGTCGCCATCGGGTCCGTACTGACCACCCACCCCCGGGTGCTCGTGCTCGACGAGCCGACGTCCGCGCTGGACCCGGCCGCCGCCGAGGAGGTCCTCGCCGTGCTCCAGCGGCTCGTCCACGACCTCGGGACCACCGTCCTGCTGGCCGAGCACCGCCTGGAGCGGGTCGTGCAGTACGCGGACCAGGTGATCCTCCTCCCCGCCCCCGGCGCGGCACCCGTCGTCGGCGACCCGGCCGAGGTCATGGCCCGCTCGCCGGTCCGCCCGCCCGTGGTCGACCTCGGCCGCCTCGCCGACTGGTCGCCGCTGCCGCTGTCCGTACGGGACGCCCGCCGCAAGGCCGGGCCGCTGCGCGAACGGCTCTCCGGCCTCACCCCGCCGGCGCGCCCAGCCGCCGTCCCAGACGGCCCCGGCCCCGGCGAGGCGAGCCGTCACGGCGCCGAAGCGCACCAGGACGACAGCGCCACGGCCCGCCGTCCGCGCCGTGGCGGGCTGTTCCGCCGGACCGTCAAGGCGAAGGCCATCGAGCCGAGGACCGTCAAGGCGCAGACCGCCAAGACCCAGACCGTCAAGGCGAAGGCCGCCAAGACCCAGGCCGCCGATGTCGCGCCGCCCGCCGCCGTCTCCGGGCTCGCCGTGCGCCGGGGCCGCGTCGAGGCGCTCAGCGGCGTCGGGCTGACCGTACGGTCCGGGGAGGCCGTCGCGCTGATGGGCCGCAACGGCGCGGGCAAGTCCACCCTGCTGCGCACCCTCGTCGGCATGCACGAACCGGCGAGCGGCACCGTGCGCGTCGGCGGGCTCGTACCGCACCGCACCGGCCCGCGCGACCTGCTGCGGCACGTCGGACTCGTACCGCAGGAACCCCGCGACCTGCTGTACGCGAACACGGTCCGCGCCGAGTGCGAGGCCGCCGACCTGGACGCGGGCGCGGCCCCCGGCGCCTGCCGGGCGCTGGTCGCCGAACTGCTCCCCGACGTGGCGGACGCCACGCACCCCCGCGACCTGTCCGAGGGCCAGCGGCTCGCGCTGGCGCTGGCGATCGTCCTCACCGCCCGCCCGCCGCTGATCCTCCTGGACGAGCCGACGCGCGGCCTCGACTACGCGGCCAAGGCCCGCCTGGTGGAGATCCTGCGCGCCCTGGCGGCGGACGGCCACGCCATCGTGCTGGCCACCCACGATGTGGAACTGGCCGCCGAGCTGGCCCACCGGGTGGTGATCCTCGCCGACGGCGAGATCGTCGCGGACGGCCCCACGGCCGAGGTCGTCGTCTCCTCCCCCGCCTTCGCGCCGCAGGTCTCGAAGGTCCTCGCGCCGCTGCCCTGGCTGACGGTTCCGCAGGTACGCGCCGTACTGGAGCCGACGGCATGAACACCTCCCGAGCCTTCGGGGCGACCGAGACCGCCGGAACGGCCAGGGCCGCCGACCGGCAGGCGAAGGCGATCCGCCTCGGCCCCCGCTCCGTGGCCGCCCTCGTCCTGATCTCCGTGATCGGCGTGGCCGCCTTCGGCTGGCCGCTGCTCGCTGACTCCGCCTCCGGCCTCGCGCACTCCAAGGACGCGCCGTGGCTGTTCGCCGCGCTGCTCCCGCTGCTGCTGGCCGTCGTCGTGGCGACGATCGCCGACACCGGCCTCGACGCCAAGGCCATCGCCATGCTCGGCGTCCTGGCGGCGGCGGGCGCGGCCCTGCGCCCGCTGGGCGCGGGCACGGCCGGCATCGAGCCGATGTTCTTCCTGATGGTGCTGTCCGGGCGGGTGCTCGGCCCCGGCTTCGGCTTCGTGCTGGGCGCGGTGTCGATGTTCGCGTCCGCGCTGCTGACGGGCGGCGTCGGACCGTGGATGCCGTTCCAGATGCTGTCGATGGGGTGGGTGTCGATGGGCGCGGGGCTGCTGCCGGGCCCCGACCGGATGCGCGGCCGCCGCGAACTGGCGATGCTCGCGGCGTACGGGGCCGTGGCCTCCCTCCTCTACGGCACGGTCATGAACCTCCAGGGCTGGCCCTACATCGGCGGCCTCACCTCGGGCGTCTCCTTCGTGCCGGGCGATCCCCTCCCCGACAACCTCGCCCGCTTCATCGCCTACTGCCTCGCCACCTCCCTCGGCTGGGACCTCCCCCGCGCCGTCGTCACCATCACCCTGACGCTGGCCCTCGGCCCCACGCTCCTGAAAGCCCTACGCCGAGCCACCCGCCGCGCGGCCTTCGACACCCCAGTCGAATTCACCGACCCCACCCCTTAGGGGCGCGGGGAACTGCGCGATCAACCACAACCCACCCGCAGACGACAACACCCAGGCCCCAGAAAAGCGTCAGCGCCACCGGCACGGACGCGGTTCCGGTTCCTGCCAGCGCCGCAGCACGGCGGCGAGGCTGCGTACCGTACGCGCGGGGTTGCGCAGTTCGCGGGCGAGTTCGGCGACGGCGGCGCGGCCGGGCGTCCGTACGGGACCGGACTCGCTGAGGTAGCGCACGGCGCAGGCGGCGGCGACGGTGGTGTTGGCGCGCTCCAGCCAGTCCAGGCTGAGCGCGTGTGCGAGGGCGGCGGCGCGCTCGGCGGCGCTGTCGTAGACGGGGCGGCCCAGCAGCCCCGCCCGGTGCCGCTCCACGGCGGCGATGCCGACGCCGAAGTCGGCGGTGGCCCGCCCCAGCCCGTACGCCCCGGCGTCCTCGGCGGTCTCCAGCACCCACACGAGATCGATCTCGGGCCCGACCGGGCTCCCGACCCTGCCGGTACCCGATGCGGGATCGGCACCGGCATCGGCATCGGCCCCCGTACCGGCGTCAGCGCCCCCGTCAGCCCGAGACAGCACGCCGCGCCTCACCGTTCGCCCGTGCCGCCTCGGCCTCGATGAACTCGCCCCACTCCGCGATGAATCGCCCGGCGGCCCGCCGCGACGCGGCGCGCTTGGTGTCGGTGTCGGCGTTGATCAGCCGCTCGATGTACTCGTTGAGGCTGATCCGCTGGTCCGTGGCCGCGCGCCGGGCCGCCTCGGCGGCCTCCTGCGACAGCCGGACGTTGAACTGCGTCTTGGTGGCTCCCATGCGGGGAAGCTAGCCGGGCCTAGCGACGGCCCACCAGCCTTGGCCAGTGCCTGCCGTACGGCGACGGCGGCCGCGCCACGCCTACCCCGGCCGGCTCTCCTGCCCAACAGGGTCAGCCCTCCGACCCGCCGACCATCTCGATGGGAAACATCAGCTCCGGCCGGTCCCACAGCACCGCCGGCGGGTTCGCGGGGATCATCCCGAGCGGTCGCGCGCCCATGCTGCGGTAGAAGCCTTCGGCGGGCGGGTGCGAGACCACCCGGACGCGGTCCAGCCCGGCGGCGCGCGCCTCGGCGGTCATGTGCGCGATGAGGAGCCGGCCGATGCCGCGCCCCTGCGCCGCGTCGGACACGAACATCAGGTCCAGCTCCGGCGGCTCGACGACCAGCGCGTAGAAGCCGAGCACAGCGCCCGCGCCCCCGGCACCACCGCCGCCACCCCCGTCGGCAAGACCGCCACCAGTCACACCACCGCCATCACCATCGACCGCCACAAAGACCCGATGCGCCTCGATGTAGTCCGGCCCCACGGTGTACCCGGCCACCATGGCCGCGTACTGCCCCTGGTACGCGGCCGAGTTCCGTACGAGCCCGGTGAGCCGCTTCGCGTCTCTGGCGGCGGCCCGGCGCACCGTCGCCGTCGCGGGGGCCCCGGCTGCTCGCCGTACGCCGCCGGTAATCAGTGAAGACATGGAACGAGTATTACCCACCCGGCTCGCGAGGCGGCCGAAAAGTGAGCCCACGCACAGGGACCTTGGTCACCTACGACCACCCCTCGTACGGCCGTACCCGCCCCCACCTCCGCCGAGAAACCTGCCCCGACCTGCGGCGATACGGCCCCGCGCCGGGCCAGGACCTTCCGCCCGACGCGCGAGTTCCACTAGTAAGAGGGGGCATTGCGGACATATCTGGTGGGATGCACTGTCGGTGGAGTCGCCGGAGCGCAGGACGGTCCGGCCACGCCCATCGCTCTTCCCCTGCCCCCGACGGAAGGCTCCGCACCGTGACGTCCCGCACCATCAGCCGCTTCATCCCCCGCACGAAGACCGCCGCCGCTGCCGCCACCGTGGCGGCCGGCGCCGCCGGCGCCGTCTTCGCCGCCGTCCCGGCCCAGGCCGCGACCCCGGCCCAGGCCGCCGCCCCGAAGGCTCCCGCGAGCGCCACCGCCGACAGCGGCCCGCAGGCCGCCGCGCACAAGCTGATCCCGGACGCCGCGCAGTACCAGTGCTTCAGCAAGATCGTCGAGCACGAGAGCGGCTGGAACCCCACCGCGTCCAACGCCAGCGGCGCGTACGGCCTCGTGCAGGCCCTGCCCGCGTCGAAGATGGCGTCGGCCGGCGCGGACTACAAGACCAACCCGGAGACCCAGATCAAGTGGGGCCTGGAGTACATGAACTCCACGTACGGCAGCCCGTGCGCCGCCTGGTCCTTCTGGCAGTCCCACAACTGGTACTGACCCGGGCGACCGGCACTGAGTCAGGCGACTGATACTGAGCCGGGCGGCACCCCAGCACCACGACCCCCACCACCGAGGGGCCGACGTCACCGACGCCGGCCCCTCGGTGTGCGCGTCACCGACGCCGGCCCCTCAGCGTGTGCGTCCGCGAGGCTCACAGCCGCTGAATGATCGTCCCCGTCGCCAGCGCGCCGCCCGCGCACATCGTGATCAGCGCGAACTCCTTGTCCCTGCGCTCCAGTTCATGCAGCGCGGTGGTGATCAGCCGGGCCCCGGTGGCGCCGACCGGGTGGCCCAGCGCTATCGCGCCGCCGTTCACGTTCACCTTGTCCATGCCCTGTTCGAAGACGCGCCCCCAGGACAGCACGACGGACGCGAACGCCTCGTTGATCTCCACGAGGTCGATGTCCTTGAGCGCCATCCCGGCCTTGCCGAGGACGGCCCGTGTGGCGTCGATGGGCCCGTCGAGGTGGAAGTGCGGGTCGGAGCCGACCAGCGCCTGGGCGACGATACGGGCCCGGGGCCGCAGCCGCAGCGCCCGCGCCATCCGCTTGGACGCCCACATCACGGCGCACGCGCCGTCCGAGATCTGCGAGGAGTTCCCGGCCGTGTGGACGGCGGTCGGCATGACGGGCTTGAGGCCGGACAGCGCCTCCATGCTCGTGTCGCGCAGCCCCTCGTCCCGGTCGACGAGCCGCCACATGCCCTGGCCGGCCGCCTGTTCCTCCTCGGTGGTGGGGACCTGGACGGCGAAGGTCTCGCGCTTGAACCGCTCCTCGGCCCAGGCGGTGGCCGCGCGCCGCTGCGAGGCGAGGCCGAGATTGTCGACGTCCTCGCGGGTCAGCCCGCGCCGCTGGGCGATCCGTTCGGCGGCCTGGAACTGGTTGGGGAGGTCCACGTTCCACTCGTCCGGCCAGGGCTTGCCGGGGCCGTGCTTGGACCCGCTGCCCAGCGGCACCCGGGACATGGCCTCGACGCCGCAGCCGATCCCGATATCGATGACGCCGCCCGCGATCATGTTGGCGACCATGTGGTTGGCCTGCTGGGAGGAGCCGCACTGGCAGTCCACGGTGGTGGCGGCGGTCTCGTACGGCAGGCCCATCGCGAGCCAGGCGTTGCGCGCCGGGTTCATCGACTGCTCGCCCGCGTGCGTGACGGTGCCGCCGACGATCTGCTCGACGCAGTCCGGCTGGATGCCGGTACGGGCCAGGAGTTCGCGGTACGTCTCGCCCAGCAGGTAGGCGGGATGGAGGTTGGCGAGCGCGCCGCCGCGCTTGCCGATGGGGGTGCGTACGGCTTCGACGATGACGGGTTCCGCGGCCATGACTCGTCCTCTCCTCGCGTCCGCAGGGCGTCCCGGCGCCCACGGCAGAACTAGTACCCGTTCTAGTTCTGCACGCAGTCTCACGACTGCCGCCCCCGGTACGCAAGGGTCGTGCACGCACCGGGTGGCCGCCGGGCCCGCAACAGTTGCTGCCGCGACCCTTGCGACCTATAGAACTCGTTACTACCTTCAGGCCAACTTCTGATGGGCCGTCAGACCTGGAGTGGCCGATGTCCTGCCCAGTACATTCCGAAGGACCGCCCGACGGACTCCCCGAAGGAACCCCGCACGGAGGGCCCCACGGACTCCCCGAAGGCTTCGACTTCACCGACCCCGACCTGTACCACCAGCGGGTCCCCCTCCCGGAGTTCGCGCGGCTGCGGGAGACCGCCCCGGTCTGGTGGAACGCCCAGCCGCGCGGCATCGCCGGCTTCGACGACGAGGGGTACTGGGTCGTCACCCGGCACGCCGACGTCAAGGAGGTCTCCACCAAGCCGGAGACCTACTCGGCCGGCCTCAACACCTCGATCATCCGCTTCAACCAGCACATCCAGCGCGAACAGATCGACGTGCAGAAGCTCATCATGCTCAACATGGACCCGCCCGAACACACCCGCGTCCGCCAGATCGTGCAGCGCGGCTTCACCCCGCGCGCGATCCGGGCGCTCGAAGCCGCCCTCCGCGACCGGGCCGGCAAGATCGTGGCGGCGGCGAAGGAGAGCGGGCGCGGCGACTTCGTCACCGACATCGCCTGCGAACTGCCGCTTCAGGCCATCGCCGAACTCATCGGCGTACCGCAGGAGGAGCGGGCCAGGATCTTCGACTGGTCCAACAAGATGATCGCGTACGACGACCCCGAACTGGCCATCACCGAAGAGGTCGGCACCAACGCGGCCATGGAACTCATCTCCTACGCGATGAACCTCTCCGCCGCCCGCAAGGAGTGCCCGGCCAAGGACATCGTCAGCCAGCTCGTGGCCGCCGAGGACCAGGGCAACCTCGGCTCGGACGAGTTCGGCTTCTTCGTCCTGCTGCTGGCCGTCGCGGGCAACGAGACCACGCGCAACGCCATCTCGCACGGCATGCACGCCTTCCTCACCCACCCCGAGCAGTGGGAACTCTACAAACGGGAGCGCCCGTCGACGGCAGCCGAGGAGATCGTACGGTGGGCGACCCCGGTCATCTCCTTCCAGCGCACCGCCACCCACGACACGGAACTGGGCGGAGCGCAGATCAAGAAGGGCCAGCGCGTGGGCATCTTCTACGCCTCCGCCAACAACGACCCCGAGGTCTTCGACCACCCGGAACTCTTCGACATCACCCGCGACCCCAACCCCCACCTGGGCTTCGGAGGCGGCGGCCCGCACTTCTGCCTCGGCAAGTCCCTCGCGGTCCTGGAGATCGACCTCATCTTCAACGCCATCGCCGACGCCCTCCCCGACATCCGCCTGACGGCGGCCCCGAGGCGGCTGCGATCGGCGTGGCTGAACGGCATCAAGGAGATGGGGGTGGCTTACGGGTAGGGGGGCGAGGGGAGTGGGTGGTGGTGTTTCTCGGTGGGGCGGTATTGCTCGGTGGGGGCGGCATTGCTCGGTGGGGGCGGTATTGCTCGGTGGGGGCGGTATTGCTCGGTGGGGCGGTATTGCTCGGTGGGGCGGTATTCGGTGTGGGTGGGTGCGGCTTTCGTCTCGGACCCTCCGGGTCCAAGGCGCCGGCAGCGGGAGGGAGGGGGTGCGGGCTGGTGTTGTCGCGCTGCCCGCCGCTCGGTACGTGGCCGGGGTCAGAACTGGCTCCGCTGCGCTCCGCCGCTAGCTGCTGCCGCGATGTGGCCGGGCCCGGCCAGTCGGACGCGGGTTTCACCTCGGGCCCGCTGGCCCCAGAAGGCACGCAGTGGACGGCTCCGCTGCGCTGCGCCGCTGGTGGCTGGCGAGTTGGGCCTATTACCCGCAGGTAGAGTTGGGTTGCCGCCCGGCAAAAGCCCCATTACGGACGCGAAACTGGGCGGCAACCCCACCCTGTTGAACGGTGAACCTGTCATAGCGGGCATAACGGGCACGCCAGCCCTCAAAGTGGGGTTTCCCCAGCCTCACCCCCCTCCCCTACGGGCGGAAACCCTCCCCCGAACCGTCTGCACCCCCAGGCGCAGCGCAGCGCGCCCTCCGCTCCCCTGCGCTCCGGCCGCCGTGGGCCGCAGGCCCGAAACGCGCCCGCACCCGAAGAACCCGCCCCCGCCACATCGCGGCAGCAGCCAGCGGCGGAGCGCAGCGGAGCCAGCTTTGACCTCAGGCACCCTCCGGCCCGCAGGCAGCACGACGACAGCAGCACCACCCCCTCCCCTCCCGCTGCCAGCGCCTTGGACCCGGAGGGTCCGAGACGAAAGCCGCACCCGGCCGGGCGCAATACCGCCCCACAGACCTCCCCGCCCAACCGACAACTGCCTTACCCCCCAACCCAATTAGCTGAGTTCCCGTACCTTGCCAGTGCTCATTGGCGGACTTACTCTCGGGTATACCGCACGGTTGGCATGACCCCTACACCTTGTTCGGCAGCTCAACCGCATGGTCACCGCACGGTCACGCCACCGCTCCCCCCACGTGATTCGACAGCGCTACGCGACGCTCATCGAAGGGGCAATACGACATGAAAGACGCACACGGCAGACAGGTCACGGGCCGGGTCAGGTGGCGCAGGTTCGCCGTGCTGTCCGTGCCCGGGTTCGCGGCGACGGCGGCGCTCGCCATCGCCCTCGCCAACGGGGCGCTGGCGGCATCGTTCGCCGTGTCCGGCCAGCAGTTCAAGGTCTCGGCCTCCAGCCTCAAGGGCGACGGCTTCGCCCAGTACGGCGGCATCGACACCAACGCCCGCGGCGATCTGCTGCCCGTGGCCGTGACCGCCATCAAGAAGGCCGAGCTGCACAATCTCTGCCAGTCGGTCGTCACCCACCTGCCCGTCATCGGGGACATCTCCCTGAAGCTCTCCGCCGGTGGCGGCGGCAAGCCCGTCCAGGCCGAGAACCTGTTCGTCGACGCGACCCAGCTCTCGGGCAACGCCTCGTTCAACAACATCGAGATCGGCCGCGACGCCTCGACGCTCGACAAGGGCCCGGAGAACGCGCAGGGCCTCCAGGACCTGTTCGCCCAGCAGGCCGACGACATCGACATCACGAACCTCCACCAGACGGCGTGGGCCACCAACGCCGCGACGTTCAAGCTCACCGGGCTGAGCATGAACGTGTCCAAGGGCAAGAAGGAATGCTTCTGATCCGGCGCCGGTGGCGGCAGTGGCGCCGGGGCCGCCCCTTCTGGGGCGGGCTGGCCGCCATCATCGCGGGCGCCGAGATCTGCGCCATTCCGCTCGCGCCGCTGAAGATCATGCTCCAGCAGGGGATCGCCGGTATCCCGTCCGTGCTCATGGGCGCGGTCATGATCCTGATGGGGCTCGCCGCCTGGTTCGCCCCGCAGTACCGGTCGCTGGCCGGGATCGTCACGGTCATGGTCGCCGCCGCCGCGCTGGTCATGTCCAACCTCGGCGGCTTCCTCATCGGCACCGTGCTCGGGATCATCGGCGGCGGCCTGATCTTCGCCTGGCAGCCGCTGCCGAGCGCTGACGCGGGCGACGCCCCGCCGGACCCCGCCCACGGAGCCGAACCCCGTGGCGCCGCACCCCCCGGTGGCGCCGGGCCCACGGACGTACCGCCCGAGGACACCCAGCCCATGGACGTACCGCCCGGGGACACCCAGCCCATGGACGTACCGGCTACGGACGTACCGGCGGCAGGCCCGCCGCCCAAGGACGTACCGGCTACAGGCCCACGGCCTACGGACCCACGACCTACGGACCCACGGCCCACGGATCAGCGGCCCACAGACCCGCCGCCCGCAACTGGTCCGCCCACGGCCGGCCCACCCACCGCCGGTCCGCCCACAGCAACCACCACCGCCACAACCGCCACGGCCGCCACCGCCCCGGCCGAGCCCACGCTGCTCCGCAAACCCTCACGCCTCAAGGAGAACTGATGAGACATCAGCCCTTACGCGCCCGCGCGCTGCTGGCCCCCGCGGCCGGGCTCGCCTTCGCCGCCGCGTTCACGCTCGGCGGCGGCACCGCCGGCGCGTCGGCGCCCGCCGCCGGCATCGCCCCGGCGTCGACGACCGTCACCCCGGCCGGGCACCACTTCGCCGCCAAGCTGACCGGCAAGGCCACCTTCAAGGCCGGCGCGGTGACGGTGACGTGTACGGTCTCCAGCTCCGCGCCCGGTGCGAGCGGCACCAACAACTCGGTGCCGGCGGCGCCGAACAACACCAACCCCTCGGGCCCGGTCTCGAACACCATCAACGCGCCGACCTTCAGCTCCTGCACCGCCAGCATCCCCGGCGTCACGGCCGCCATCACCACCAGCGGCACCTGGGGCGTCGCCATGCAGAACGGGTCCCCGATCTCCGCGACCCTGACGATCCCCACCGGCGGCTTCGTCCTCCAGACCAACGGCCTGGCCTCGTGCACCGTGACCGCCGCGCCGACCGCCCCCGCGAACATCGCCGGCACCTGGACCAACGGCGCGCCGTCGAAGCTCGGGTTCGCGAACGCGTCCGTGCCGGTCCACGTCGTCGGCGGCTTCGGCTGCCCGACCAGCTCCACGTCGTCGACGTTCACCGCCACGTACGACGTCACGGACGTGACCGACCCCGCGTCGCAGATCACCGTCACCGGCTGACGACCCGGCCCGTACCGCACCCGGTCGTCACCCACGCATCACCCGTACAGCACCCGCACGGCACCCGCATATCGCCCGCGCATCACCCACGGCGCGGCGAACCCGCCGCCCCGGCCCGGCTTGCAGGATTCAAGTCGCGAACCCACCCCCACCACCCCATCATGGTGTGACGCGACGATCCGAGTCGGGGCGAGCGGGAGGCTGTGCCATGTTCGCAAGTCTGGGCCGCTTCGTGGTCCGACGGCCGTGGTGGGTGATCCTCGCCTGGGTCATCGCCGCCGCGGCGGTCATCTCGCTCGCCCCCAAGCTCACGTCCAGCAGCGACGAGGCGAGCTTCCTGCCCAGCGACTACGAGTCGATCAGAGCCTCGGACGTCCAGGAGAAGGACTTCCCGCGGCAGCAGAACATCGGCGCGATCATCGTCTTCCAGCGCTCCGACGGGGCCCGGCTGACCGCGCGGGACAGTGCGGCCGTCGCGAAGATCGCGGCCTCCTTGAACAAGGAGAAGATCAAGGGCATCGACACCGTCGCGCCCGGCTCGCTCTCCCCCAACAAACGGGTGCTGTCCTCCCCGGTCGCGATGCCCAAGGTCACCGACCCCAACGACAAGAGCCCGCAGGACGCCGTCAAGGAGCTGCGCGAGGACCTGAAGCCGGACCTCCGCGGCACGGGGCTCAAGGCGGGCGTCACCGGCTCCGCCGCGCAGGCGCTGGACGAGAGCGACTCCTCCGCGCGCGCCGGGATGCTGGTGGCGGCCGGCACGGTGGTGATCATCATCGTGCTGCTGCTGGTCATCTTCCGCAGCCCGATCATCGCGCTGCTGCCCGTCGTGCTGATCGGTCTCATCTCGCCCATGGCGACCGGGCTGATCGCCTCCGCCAACGAGGCGTTCGACCTGAAGGCCGACAGCTCCGTCCAGGAGCTGCTGACGGTCGTGCTCTTCGGCGTCGGCACGGACTACATCCTCTTCCTGCTGTTCCGCTACCGGGAGGCGCTGCGCGCCGGCGAGGACTCCAAGAGCGGCATGGTGCACGCCGTGGAGCGGGTCGGCGAGGCCATCGCCTCGGCGGCCGGCGCGGTGATCGTCGCCTTCGCCGCGCTCGCGCTGTCCACCCTCGGCATGCTCAAGTCGATGGGCCCCGCGCTCGCCATCGCGGTGTTCGTGACGCTGCTGGCCGGGCTCACGCTCGTACCGGCCGTGGTGTCCCTGCTGGGCACCCGGGTGTTCTGGCCGTCGAAGGCGTGGCAGCGGGAGCCGAAGGGGGCCGCCTTCGCCCGGTTCGGAAAGTCCGTCGCCCGCCGCCCCGCCGTCTGGGCACTGATATCCGCCCTGGTCATGGGCGCGCTCGCGGTCGGCGCGCTCGGCTACCGGGCCAACTTCGACCTCGCCGGGTCCTCGCTGCCGAAGACCAAGGAGTCGATGGTGGCGATGCGGGACATGCAGAAGGGGTTCCCGGCCGGCACGGTCGACCCCACCTCCGTCTATCTCTCCTCGGCCGACGACCGCCCGCTGAGCGCGGCGCAGGCCGACTCGTTCCGTACGGGCCTGGGCAAGGTCGAGGGCGTCGGCTCGGTCTCCGCGCCGAAGCTCAGCCCGGACCGCTCCACGGCCGCGTACTCCGTCGTCCTGTCCGATCCGCCCGCCTCCGACAAGGCGCTGACGACCGTGAAGGACCGGCTGCGGCCGACCGCGCACGACGGCGCGCCGCGCGGCACGAAGGCGCTCGTCGGCGGCACCACCGCGGTCTACGTCGACATCAACAAGGCCGTGGACCGCGACTATTCGGTGGTCTTCCCCGTGGCCGCGGTGTGCATCATGGTGATCCTGGGGCTGCTGCTGCGCAGCCTCGTCGCGCCCTGGTATCTGATGCTGTCCGTCGCCCTCGGCTTCGGCGCGACGCTCGGCGCGACCTCGATCATCTTCCAGCGGATCGGCAGCCAGCCGGGGCTGATGTTCATGCTGCCGGTGATCATGTATCTCTTCGTCGTCGCGCTCGGCACCGACTACAACATCCTGATGGTCTCCCGGCTGCGCGAGGAGGCCCGCGAGGGCCGCGGCCCGCACGACGCGGCGGGCACCGCCATCCGCCACTCCGGGCCGACGATCGCCGCGGCGGGCGTGATCCTCGCGGGCACCTTCGCGACGCTGATGCTCGCGGGCAACTCCACCCTGTCGCAGATGGGGTTCGCGCTGTCCTTCGGCATCGTGGTGTCCGCGTTCGTCATGGCGATGGTCTTCACGCCGAGCCTGACGGCGCTGATCGGGCACGCGGCGTGGTGGCCGGGGCACGGGGACGAGAAGCGGGAACCCGCCGCCCAGGCGGCCGCGCCGCCTCCGTCGTCTCCGCCATCAGGCGGCTGAGCCAAGGGCAGTACTGCGGCAGCACAGCTCGTACGGGCGGCAGCACGGCTCGTACGGGCGGCAGCACGGCTCGTACGGGCGGCAGCACGGCTCGTACGGGCGGCAGCACGGCTCGTACGGGCCGTACCCATCGCACCGCGCCTCGCGTACGGTCTCGGGCATGACCGAGACGGTGGACCTCTCCGCGCTCAGCGCCCAGCACTCCGGCACCCCGGGCCTGGTGGGCCACCTCGCCCGCCCCGAGGGGGCCGGCCCCCGGCCCGGTGTCGTGGTCGTCTTCGAGGCGATGGGCGCGGACGCGGTGAATCTGCGGCTCAACGAACGGATGGCGGCGGCGGGTTACCTGGCGCTGATGCCCGACCTCTACACGGGCCGCAAGGCGATCCGCTGCATGGTTCCGACGATGCGTCAGCTCGCGCGCGGGCACGGCCCGGCGTTCGCGGACATCGAGGCGGCCCGGCAGTGGCTGCTCGGCGAGCCCTCGTGCACGGGCAAGGTCGGGGTCATCGGGTTCTGCATGGGCGGCGGCTTCGCGCTGGTCCTGGCCGGGCAGGGCCGGTTCGACGCGGCGGCGGCCAACTACGGCCAACTGCCGGCCGAGTTGGACCAGGCGATGGAGGGCGCGTGCCCGGTCGTCGCCAGCTACGGCGGGCGCGACAAGCCGTACCGGGCCAACGCGGCCAAGCTGGAGGCGGCGCTCCGGCGGGCCGGCGTCGCGCACGACGTGAAGCTGTACCCCAACGCGGGGCACAGCTTCCTGAGCGACGCCGAGAACGTACCGCGCGCGCTGGCGCCGATCATGCGGCGCATCACCGGCTTCGGCCCGGAACCGGAGTCCGCGGCCCACGCCTGGCGGCGGATCGAGGCGTTCTTCGGGGAGCACCTCGCGGCGGAGTGAGGGGGCACGGCCGCGCCGCCGAGGCGCCGCGCCCCCACCGGCCCGGCCCGGTCCGGCCCGTCAAACCGTCAGGCCGCCAAGCCGTCAGGCCGCCAAACCGTCAAGCCGGTGCTTTACGGTCCTCCCCGCCCGCGTCCAGCGGGTCCGGATCGCTCCCGGGACCCGGCTCACGCGCCCGTACGGGCTCCGGCTCACGCGCCCGTACGGGCTCCGCCTCAGCCGTACGAGGCCCACCGGCCGCCGTGTCGGGCGTACGAGACCCCCCGGTCACCGTCCCGACCGAACGAGACTCCCCGGCCGTAAGGGCCCCGCCGCTCCCGTTCTTCCCCCCGCTCTCGCCCGCCCGGCCGAGTGCTCGCCGTCCCGGCCCCGCGAGGACGTACTGGAGGCCGAAGCCCAGGCCGACGACGGTGGCGCCGCCGACCGCGTCCAGCACGTAGTGGTTGGCGGTGCCGACGATCACGGAGAAGGTCAGCAGCGGGTAGACGAGGCCCAGCAGCTTCATCCACAGCTTCGGCGCGACGATCGCTATCACCACGCCGCACCACAGCGACCAGCCGATGTGCAGCGAGGGCATGGCCGCGTACTGGTTGGACAGCTTGGTGAGCGCGCCGTAGTCCGGGTGGGAGAGGTCCTGCGGGCCATTGGCGGTGTCGATGAAGCCGAGGCCGGGCATCAGCCTCGGCGGCGCCAGCGGGTAGAGCCAGAAGCCGACGAGGGCGAGCAGGGTGGTGATGGACAGGGCGGTGCGGGCCCAGCGGTAGGTGGCGGGGCGGCGCAGGTAGAGGTAGCCGAGCACGGAGAGCGGGAGCAGGAAGTGGAAGGTCCCGTAGTAGTAGTTCATGCTGCTTTCGAGCCAGTGGGTCTTCGCCACCAGGTGGTTGAACCAGTGCTCGAAATCGATGTGCAGGAACCGTTCGGCGGAGACTATCTGCCGGCCGTGGTGCTCGGCGGTGGTCCGCTCGTCGGGCGCGCTGCCGCGGATGTAGGAGTAGACGAAGTAGCCGACGCGGATCAGCATCAGCTCCAGCAGCAGGTTGGGCCGGGTCAGCGGCCGGCGCCAGAAGCGGAGCAGCGGGATCCAGGCGAACCGGCCGGGGAGCCGTTCGGCGACCGGCGTCGGCATCGGGCGCTCCCACAGCGGCGAGGACCGCGTCAGGAACGGCACCGCGCAGGCCGCGGCGAGGGCCGCGAGGAGCGGCGCGTTGTCGCCGATGGGGCCGAGGAACGGGTTGTCGGGTACGAGGACGGTGCTGCTGAGCGTCATGGACAGCACGACGAGCACGGGCCAGACGAGCCGGTCCGCGCGGCGCTTGCCGACCCGGCCGATGAGGGCGAGCAGAATCCACAGTTGCTGGTGCTGCCAGGCGGTGGGCGAGACGGCGACCGCGACGCAGCCGGTGACCGCCGTGGCCAGCAGGGTCTGGCCGTCCTTGGCGTAGTGCGCGGCGCGGCGCAGCCCGAGCGCGACGACCGCGACGGCGAGCACCCCGTACAGGGCCAGTTCGCCGGGGCCGCGCAGCCCGAAGCGGAGCAGCAGGCCGTGCAGCGACTGGTTGGCGAGGCCGTCGGCGGCCTCGCCGAGCCCGGCGCCCGCGATGTGGTGCACCCAGTACGACCAGGAGTCGTCCGGCATCGCCGCCCAGGCCAGGAGGGTGCAGACGGCGAAGGCGGCGCCGGTGGTCACGGCCGCGCGGCGGCGCCCGACGAGCCACAGCAGGGGCGCGAAGAGCAGTACGGCGGGCTGGAGCGCCGCCGCGACGCCGACGAGGACCCCGGTCGTACGGTCCGACAGCCGCGGCAGGCAGCAGCCGAGGAGGACGAGCAGCACGGGAATGATGCTGGTCTGCCCGAGGGTGAAGGTGTTCCGCACCGGCAGGGACAGCACCATCAGGCTGATCGCCACGGGCGCGGCCAGGTGGGCCGTACGCCGGGAGACCGGGCCGGGCAGGGAGCGCGCGGCGACGAGGGCGACGGCGACGGCGAGGAGCAGGGTGGCGAAGGTCCAGACGAGGCCGAGCCCCTGCTCGGCGGCGCGGGTCAGCGGCTTGAGCGCGAGGCCGGCGAAGGGTGAGCCGGTGAACTTGTGGCCGTCGTACAGCGAGCCGTTGACGTGCAGCACGCCGTGCTCGCCGATCCAGGTCTCCAGGTCGGTGAACCGCCGCTCGGGCGGCAGCCGCAGCACGGCCGCGGCCTGCCGCGCGGCCAGCAGGCCCGCGACGAGCCAGAGGGCACCCAGTGTCAAGAAGATCCTGGGCCCTCGCCCCGACGGACCGCTCAGCCCGCCCCGTTCCGCATTCGCCACGCCCCGCCGCTCCTCCGTTGCCCAGTCACCCTCTTAGGGGAGGTTGAAACCTTACTGAGTCCCCAGAAACAGACGCAGGACACCCATAGGCCACCTGACAACCTCCCACAGTTGTCCGAATGTGATTGCCGCGCCCCCGTCGGTTACGTACTTTGTTCGCGGAACTAAGGGAAGGGACCCGAGGAACTCATGTCGCAGAGCACAGCAGGGCAGGGCCACAGCGGTACGGGCGGTACGGGCGGCGTCAGCGGCCTCAGTGGCACGGGCGGCCTCCGTGGTACGGGCGGTACGAGCGGTACGGGCGAAGGGAACGGCGGTACGGGCGGTCGGTCGGACGCCGCGCGGTGGACCGAGGTCGACCGTTACTTCAGCGAACTCCTCGCCCCGGAGGACGACGCGCTCACGGCGGCGCTGCGCGACAGCGACGCGGCCGGGCTGCCGCGGATCGCCGTCGCCCCCAACCAGGGCAAGCTGCTCCAGCTCCTCGCCCAGCTCCGGGGCGCCCGCCGCATCCTGGAGTTCGGCACGCTCGGCGGCTACAGCAGCATCTGGCTGGGGCGCGCCCTGCCCGCCGACGGCCGCCTCGACACCCTGGAGTTCAGCCCCGCGCACGCCGAGGTCGCCCGCGCCAACATCGCGCGCGCCGGCCTCGCCGGCCGGGTCAAGGTGCACGTCGGCCCGGCCCTGGAGACGCTGCCCCGGCTGGCGGCCGAGGACCCGGCCCCGTACGACCTCGTCTTCATCGACGCCGACAAGCCGAACAACCCGCACTACCTGGAGTGGGCGCTGAAACTCTCCCGGCCGGGCACGCTCATCGTCGGCGACAACGTCGTACGGTCGGGCGCGGTGGCCGACCCCGACACCACGGACGCCGGGGTGCGCGGCACCCGCGCCTTCCTCGACATGCTCGCCGAGGACCCGCGGGTGACCGCCACCGCGCTCCAGACGGTCGGCAGCAAGGGGTACGACGGCTTCGCGATGGCGCTTGTCACGGGGTGACGGCGTCGGCCGTGCGGTGACGCGAGCCACGCCGCCCCGCCACCGGGGCGGAACCAGGTGGCGGGGCGGGGGCGGGGGCGAGAGTGGGGGACGGCCGTCAGACCGCCAGCAGCCGTTCGATCGCGTCGCGGTAGTCGCGCAGCACCAGCCGCAGCTCTTCCGTCTGCGGCTGGGCCGCGTCGTCGTGCCAGGCGGCGCGCAGCGCGCGGCGGCGTTCGCCGAAGAGGTCGGTGAGGCGTCCGGTGAGTTCCTCGTAGAGCGCGTCGATCTCCTGGACGGACGAGCGCGGCTCGTCGACGAACCCGTTGATCGCGTGGCGCAGGTGCGGCAGGAGCCGGTCGCGGTCGTCCTGCGGCAGCAGCGTGGCGGGGGGCGGCTCACCCTGGAGCGGAATCCGCTCGTCCGGCCCGTTCTGCCGCGGTACGTGCGGGGGCCGCTCTTGGGCGCCGGGGCCGAGGCCCGTGTCCTTGTCCGGTGCGCCGGGGCCTCCGTCCGGCGGAGCGCCCTCGCCTGGCACCGCGCCCGGAACCACCGGGTCCATCGGGTCCGCCGGGACCGCGCCCTCGCCCGGCGGGGGTGCCGCGCCGCGTCCGCCGCGTTGCTGACGGCCGCCGCGGCCGGGCCCGGAGTCCCCGGGGCCGTAGCTCCTGGACTCATGGCGTCCGGGCTCGCGGCTCCCCGGCTCGTAGTGGCCTGGGTGCCCGCCGGGCCCCGTACCGTCCGCCCCGCTCGTACGACCCGTACGGCCCGTGCGGTCGGCGGGGCCCGTGTCGGGTCCGGCGGGACGCCGCCGCTCCCGCCCGTCGAGGCTGTCGCGCTCCGGGAAGTCGCCGGGGCCGGTGGGGCCAGTGGAGCCAGTGGGTCCGATGGTCACGGTGTGCCGCCCTTCGTCGCTTCGTGCCGCCCGCGGGCACCCGCCCACGGAACGCCCGTACGGTGCCGGTCGGAGGCGTGCGAACGCCCCCGCGGCCGTTCGTCGATCAGCTCGTCGAAGAGCCCGCGGGCCCCGACGACGGCCTCCCGCAGCTCCTCCGTCGCCGCGCGCCCCTCGCGGGCCCGGCCGGCGGCGGCGTGCACCTGGCGGTAGCCGCGCACGCTGTAAGCGTGGTGCACGGAGAGCGCGGCGACCTGCTCGTCATAGGGGTCCGCCGGGTAGCCGCGGTCGCGGACGAGTTGGGCGAGCAGGGATTCGGCGTCGGCCACGGCCCGCGCCGGGGCGTCGACGAACTCTTCCTGCACGCCGTTCCAGGAGGCCACGTACCGCTCGCGCGACTCTCCCGTCAGGGGCTGGATCTTGACGTCGCCGTGCCGCCGCAGCCGCTCGGTCAGTTCCTTCTCCGCCGCCTTGGCGTCGCCTTCGTGCCGGGCGAGCGCCAGGTCGTACTCGGGTCCGAAGCGCCGTCGCAGGCCGCGCCCGCGGCCCCGGCCCCGGCCGCCGCGCAGCAGGCCGGCGGCGAGCGCCGCGAGGAGGATGACGGCGGCGACGATCACGATGATGGTCACGCCAGTCGACATGTCGTCCCTTCCGCAGGAGCCCCTGCTTCCGGGGCCCGTTCGCGTTCGGGTAGCCCCGCCTCCCCCGCCCAAACTCGGCTGCGCCGCCCGCCCCGGCCTGCCAGGATGCGCCCCATGACGCACACGGACACCGCCCTCGCCCGCTGGGCAGTCGCCCCGCTGCCGGTCGCGGCCCCCGAGTCGGCGGCCCTGCTGCGCGCGTACCTGACCGACGTCGCGGACCGCTGGTACGAACTCCACCACGGCCGCCGCTCGACCGCCGAGGAGATCGAACGGCACCTCCGCGAGATGCCCAGCGACGACCTCGCCCCGCCGGACGGCGCCTTCCTCGTGGCCCGCCACGACGGCGAACCGGCCGGCTGCGTGGGCCTGCGCCGCCTGGACGCCCGTACCGCCGAGCTGCGCCGGATGTTCCTCCACCCCGCCAAGCGCCGTCGCGGCGGCGCGTCCCTCCTGCTCGCCGCGGCGGAGCACCAGGCCCGCGCCTGGGGCGTCCACCGCATCGTCCTCGACACCAGACTCGACCTCGTCGAAGCCCGCACCCTCTACGAACACCACGGCTTCACCGAAATCCCGCCCTACTCCCACGCCCCCCACTCCGAAATCTGGTACGGAAAGCCCCTGGCAGCCTGACGCCCCGGCCACAAGCCGCGAGAACCGGACCCGAGCGGGCCGCCTGTCGGCAGCCCGCGCACTCGTCCCGCCGCGCCGCTGAGCGCGACACTCCGGCCGGCGCGGCCTGAACGGCGCGCCCCGAACGCCCCCGGCGCGACGCGACCAAACAAGACCCGGCGAAGCCGGGCAAGCGCCGCGCCGCCAGGCGCCCCGGCCGCCGAGGCCGCGCCCTCAGGCCGGTTCCGGCGGCGGCACAGCCCGCCGCTCGGCGTCGCCGCCGGGGGGGACGTTCGCCATCCGAGCCACGTCGCGACCGACACGGTGACCGACGCACTCGGACGAGAACCGGAGCCCCCCAAGCAGCCGAGCGGCGCCACGCGCAGCCTGAACGGCGCACTCCGAACGCCACCGGCGCGACGCGACCAAACAAGACCCGGCGAAGCCGGAAAGCGCCGCGCCGCCAGGCGTCGCGGCCGCCGAGGCCGCGCCCTCAGGCCGGTTCCGGCGGCGGCGCAGGCCGCCGCTCGGCGTTGCCGTTGTGGGGGCGTTCGCCGTCCGAGCCGCATAGTTCGTTGTTCAGTTCTTCGACCAGTTCGATGAGGTCGGTGGGGCGGTCCGGGGTCCACCAGTCGCCGAGGAGTTCGGCGAGGGACTCGGCGCGGGCCCGGTACAGGAGGGCGGCCAGGCGGCGGCCCTCGTCGGTGAGGACGAGGGGCAGGCCCTCGCGTACGGCCAGGCGCCGTTCTTCCAGTTGGCGCGCGGCCTCGGTGATGGCGCGCAGCGGCACCGGCACCCGCTCGGCGAGGAGGCCCGGCTCGACGGAGCCGTAGCGGTTGATGCGCAGGAGCATCCAACTGGCGGCGGGTTTCAGGTCCAGCCCGGCCCGTTCGGTGATCTTCTCGTAGACGTGGCGGCGGCCCTCGCGGCTGCCGAGGACGGAGAGCGCGCGGGCCGCCTCGTCGCGGGAGGAGCGTTCGACGGGGTTGGAGGAGAACACCTCACTGGCGTCGGGGACGCTGGCGCTGCCGCGCAGCGGCTCCTCGCGGAGCAGCCAGGCGAGGACGAACGCCACGGCGACAGCCGGCACCGCGTACAGGAACACGTCGGTGATCGAGACGGAGTACGCCTGGAGCACCCCGGCCCGCTCCCCCGCCGGCAGCCCCCCGACGGCGCGCGGGTCGGAGGCGAGCTTCCCGGGGTCGACGCCGGGCGGCAGCGGCCGCCCGGCGAGCGCGTCGGCGATGCGCGGGGCCAGCTTGTTGGCGAAGATCGTGCCGAAGATGGAGACGCCGAACGACGCCCCGATCGAGCGGAAGAACGTCGCGCCCGACGTGGCGACGCCCAGGTCCGCGTAGCCGACGGCGTTCTGCACGATGAGCACGAGGACCTGCATGACCAGGCCGAGCCCGAAGCCGAAGACGAAGAAGAAGCCGCTCATCTCGACGACGCCGCTGGCCGGGTCGAGCTGGTGCAGAAGCAGCAGCCCGACGATGATCACGGCGGTGCCCGCGATGGGGAAGACCTTGTAGCGGCCGGTGCGGCTGACGATCTGTCCGGAGGCCGTCGAGGAGAGCAGCATGCCGATCACCATCGGCAGCATGTGCACGCCGGACATGGTGGGCGAGACGCCGTGCACGACCTGGAGGAAGGTCGGCAGGTACGTCATCGAGCCGAACATGGCGAAGCCGACGACGAACCCGATCACCGAACAGAGCGCGAACGTACGGATCTTGAAGAGCCGCAGCGGCAGCACCGGCTCGGCGGCGCGCCGCTCCACGAGCACGAACGGGACCAGCAGCGCCACGCCCAGCGCCCCGAGCCCGATGATCTGCCACGACGACCACGGGTAGCTGACGCCGCCGAGCGAGGTCATCAGGACCAGGCAGGCGGCGACGGCGGCGATCAGGAACGTGCCGAGGTAGTCGATGCGGTGCGGGGTGCGGCGGCTCGGGATGTGCAGCACGGCGGCGATCACGAGCAGCGCGACCACCCCGATGGGCAGGTTGATGTAGAAGACCCAGCGCCAGCTCAGATGGTCCACGAAGAGCCCGCCGAGCAGCGGCCCGAGGACGCTCGTACCGCCGAAGACCGCGCCGAACATCCCCTGGTAGCGCCCCCGGTCGCGCGGCGGTACGAGGTCGCCGACGATGGCCATCGACAGCGACATCAGCCCGCCGCCGCCCAGCCCCTGGAGGGCGCGGAAACCGATCAGTTCCGGCATGTTCCGGGCCAGTCCGCAGAGCGCGGAGCCGAGCAGGAAGATGACGATGGCCGTCTGGAAGAGCCTCTTGCGCCCGTACTGGTCGCCGAGCTTGCCCCACAGCGGCGTCGCCGCCGTCGCGGCCAGCAGATAGGCGGTGACCACCCACGAGATGTGGTCCAGGCCGCCGAGGTCGCTGACGATCGTCGGCAGGGCGGTGGAGACGATCGTCTGGTCCAGTGCGGCGAGCAGCATGCCGAGCAGCAGCGCGCCGATCGCGATGAGAACGGTGCGCTTGGGCTGCCCCGCGCCAGGCCCTTCGGCTGGCGGGCCGGACGCGCCGACGGGCGGGCCGGACGCGCCGACGGGCGGCCCCTCGGAGGACGGTCCTTCGGAGGGCGGCCTCTCGGAGGACGGGCCCTCGAAGGGCGCGGGTGTGCCCGCTGGGTTCCCGTTCCCGTCCTGCGCCATGGACGCCTCCTGCGGTCCTGGGTTCTGAGTCCTGGCTCTGGGGGTTCTGGTTCTGGATTCTGAGTCGTGGCCCTGGGTTCTGGTCCTGAGCCGTGGGCCTGGTTTCTGGTCCTGAGTTATGAGTCCTAGGTTCTGGGGCTGCCCTCCATCTTGGTCCGAATGCCCCGGTATGGCCCGCTGATATACGCCATCGGCAGCCGGAGGCCGCCTGTGCAGAACCCATTCCGCTCTGCATAATCGCTGCGATGTCAGGGAGGGGACCTTAGTGACAGGAGAGCTCTGCCCACGCTGCTCCGCACCACCCCGCACGGACGGCGCCCCGAGCTGCCGCTGCGACGCCCTCGCGGCGGAGCGGGAAGCGGAGATCGCGGCTTCCGAGGACTTCGACCCGCTGCGATTACGCCCGTACGTCGCGCTCGGCGACGACCCGGCGGGCAGCGGCCACGGCCCGGTGCCGCCACCGCTCGTACGCCTGCCGGGGGATCTCATCCCCGTCGGAAGCCCCATATTGAGCGGGGAGCCCTTATACGGCCGGAGTCCCCTGTTAGGCGGGGGCGGCGGGCCCGCCGCCGCGGGGGACGACTACGCGGAACGCGCAGAACCCCCGCAGCACGCGGACGACACGCCGCCCTACGGAGCCCACGACGGGCCCGCGGGCCACCGCCCGGGGCCCGGAGCCCCGCCCGCGTCCCCGCCCCCGGAATTCGGCCGGAACGGACCGCCGGCCCCTCCCGACGCGCACCACACGGCCCCCTCCGAAGGCCGTCCGCCTCACGGGCCCCCGCCGCGCTCGCGCCAGCGCCACCGGCGGCGGAAACGTCCGGCCGCCGCGCTCGCCACACTGACCACAGGAGCCGCCGCGGCCGTCGCCTGCGCCGTCGCGATCAGCACCGGGCTGCTGGGCGGGGACCGCGACGACGGCGGGGAACGGGCGCTGACGCGCGACCGTACGAGCGCACCGCCGCCGGAGGAGATGCCCGACGAGCCGGCGCACGAGCCGCCATCGGCCTCGGCCGCCCCGCCCCCGTCCCTCCCGGCGGCCGCGCCCCGGGTACCGGCCGCGCGGGCGTCGCGGGCCGCGCCCCCGGCACGTACCGCCGTTCCGCGCCGCCCCGGACCGGCCACCGCGGGGCCGGCCGAACCCTCCCCGCTCCGCTCCACGCCCCCTCCCCGGCCGCCGGCGGTACGCGTGCTGCGCATAGGCATGCGCGGGGCCGATGTGGCCGACATGCAGCGGCGCTTGGAGCAGACCGGGATCTGGTACGAGGCCGGGGCCGACGGCTACTTCGGCGCGGCCGAACGGCGGGCCGTCGCCGACTACCAGCGGGTCAGAAGCATCACCACCGACCCCGCCGGCGTCTACGGCCCACGGACCCGCTCCACCTTGGAGGCCGAGACGGACGGCCGGTAGACGGCCCGTAGACGCGCAGCCGCCGAGGGCGCGGGGAGAGAGCAAGGCCAGGGCCCGTTTTCGCTGCCCGGGCAACCCGGAGCTCCCCGAGGCTCCCCGGAGCCCTGTCCTCCGCACCGCCCATGGCGGAGCGTGGAGCGATGAAGAATCCGTGGTTACTGCTGGCCCTGCCCCTTCTCCCCTTCCTGTTCCTCTTCCGGCTGCTGCGCCGGCGGCGGAGCGCCCTGCCCGGCGGGCGCGGGCCGGGCGGTCCGCCCGGCGCCGGGGTCCGGGAGCCGCGCCGCCCGCTCCCGTCACCGCCGGCCGCCGCCGTCGGGCTGTCGGAGCCGTACGAGCGCTAACCGGGGACCGGTCGGCGCCCCCATCGGGCCCCCGCCGTCACGTCCGCGCACTCGTTTTGTATCGTTGAAGAACAAAGTGGTCCCGCCTGTTTTCCCTGACCGGCGGGCGGGACCGCTTGTCTTGGCCCCCCACTCACCCTCCTCCGGGGCCCCTCCTCACCCCCTCCCCGCCTCACGAAGTCGTTTTGCGTGCACGCCCGCAATTTGTATCGTTGAGAAACAAAGCGGCTCGCGCCGAGTGGCCGCCGCACCGCGTCAACCAAGCCGGGAGTACAGAATGCGCACGTCAGCGGAGTTCGACGGGGTCAAGGCCCTGCTCCTGGACATGGACGGCACCATCGTCGACTCCGACGCCGTCGTCGAGCGCTGCTGGCACCGGTGGGCCGGGGAGCAGGGGCTCGACCCGGTCGAGGTGATGAAGGTCGTACACGGCCGCCAGGGCTACGCGACCATGGCCGCCCTCCTCCCCGACCGGCCCATGGAGCTGAACTACGCCGACAACCGCCGGATGCTCGCGGAGGAGACCGCCAGCCTCGACGGCGTCGTGCCGGTGCCCGGCGCGCCCGCCTTCATGGCCTCGCTCGCCGGGCTGGCTCACGCCCTGGTGACCTCGGCCGATTCGGCGCTCGCCACGGCGCGGATGGGGGCCGCGGGGCTGCCGCTCCCCGAGGTCCGGATCACGGCGGAGTGCGTCGGGGCGAGCAAGCCGGACCCGGAGGGGTTCCTCAAGGGCGCCGCCGAGCTGGGGTTCCCGCCCGCCGAGTGCGTCGTGTTCGAGGACTCCGAGGCCGGCATAGCGGCGGCCCGCGCCGCCGGGATGCGTGTCGTCGGCGTCGGCCCCCGCGCGGCGGCGTTCGCCCCGGACGCGCACGTGACCCACTTGGACCAGGTACGCGCCACGGCCCACCCGGACGGCGGCATCCGCCTGACCGTCACCGCCTGACGCGGCACCGCCTGGCCCGCGCTCCCGGCACGCGCCGCTACGCCCCGCGCCCCGGCCCGCTACGGGCTACGGGCTACGGGCTACGGGCTACGGGCTAGCCCGCCACCGCCTCGTACAGGCTGAAGCCCGCGAGCGCGAGCATCACCACGGCCGCGATCTTCGTGATCAGCTTCAGCGGTACGTGCTTCATGAGCGTGCGGCCGCCGAGGATGCCGAGGCCCGCGACCGCCCACAGGGCCAGTACAGCGCCCACGCCCACGGAGAACGGGTCGTCGTAGCGGGCGGCCAGGTTGGCGGTCATGATCTGGGTCAGGTCGCCGAACTCCGCGACCAGGATCAGCATGAAGCCCGCCCCGGCCACCTTCCAGAAGCTCTGGTCGGCGGGCTTCTTGATCTCTTCCTCGCCCTCGTCCTTCTTCAGCAGCAGCACCGCCGCCCCCGCCAGGAACAGGGCGCCGACGACGCCCTGGACGACCCGGTGCGGGAGCAGGGTGAGCACGCTGCCCGCCGCGATGGCGAGCGCGACGTGTACGGCGAAGGCGGCGGCGACGCCCACGAACACATATGACGCGCGGTAGCGGGTGCCGAGCATGAGCCCGGCGAGGGCGGTTTTGTCCGGCAGTTCGGCCAGGAAGACGACGCCGAAGACGAGCGCGGTGACGCTGATGCTGAGCACGGGATGGTTTCCTCGATCGGTCGGGTGTGCCGCACCGAGAGACCTGCGTGATCGCGATCAGGGGTCGCTTCGGCACGGCAGCGTCTTGGACACTGCGGCCGAAGGTCTCGCTGGCGGCCGCTCGCGCGGTCGCCTCCGGGCGCCGGCTCAGTCCCTTGGGATTCCGGAGAATGTCCAAGGAGCCCGAGCAGTATGTCGACGGTCCGGCGAAGAGCTACTCCCCTTCTGCTCCGGACAGCCTACGTGACCGCCCGCCGGCGGTCACGCCCCGCATGCCGGACCCGCGCCCTCCCCCGCGCTGCCGCCCGGTCACCCCCGCAGCCATCTCGCCCACCGGCGGTCCTCCCGGCCGGCCCCGCCGACCGCCGCACCAGCGGCCCCTCCGGCCTCCTCCCGGTGGATCCGGCCCCGCGCGACCAGCTCCAGTACGACCGCCACGGCCACCGCCTGCACCACCATCAGCGCGACCAGCACGAAGAGCTGCACGGCCCCGGCCAGCACCGGCGACGCCCCGCCCAGCAGCATCCCCACGAACGCGCCGGGCAGCGTGACCAGCCCCACGGTCCGGGTCTGGTCCAGGCCCGGCAGCAGCGCGTCGGAGGCGGCGGGGCGGGCGATCTCCAGCCGCGCCTCGCGGTCGAGGAGGCCGAGCGCCATGCCCGCCTCCACCTCGCCGCGCCGGGCGTGCAGCTCGTCCAGCGCGCGCCGCCCGCCGAGCACCGTCGCGGTGAGGCCGCCGCCGATGAGGATGCCGGTGATCGGGATGAGCGCGATGCCTTTGACCGGTACGAGCCCGGTGAGCAGCAGCGCGACGACGACCGGCGCCACCCCCGCGCCGATCGGTACGGCCGTCCACCACCAGGTCCCGTTGTCCGTGACGCGGCGCCCGGAGGTCCGTACCGCGACGAGGAACATCAGGGCGATGAAGGCCAGCAGCAGCGGGACCGAGCGGACCACGAAGCCGATGACGTAGGAGACGGCGGCGAGTTGGACGGCGGCGCGCACCCCGGAGGCGGCGATGGCGCGCGCGTACCCGCGGCCCCGGCCGTCGGCGAGGCGGGCGAGCGCGGCGACGCCCACGGCCGCGACGAGCAGCACGGCCAGCACCACCCCGAGGGTGGCGTTGACGGGGAGCAGCGCGGCGGAGGAGAGGGACGGGCCGAGCGGGGCGGACGGGGCCGGCAGGGCCGGCAGGGCGGAGGAGGCGGGCGGGGCGACGAACACCTGAGCAGCGTACGGCCGGGCGGGCGCGGCCAATGCGACGGCAGATGCGTGTGGGTGGCACCGCGTCAGGTGGGCCCAGCCCCCTTGCCTTGACATGATCGCGTCGGCACGCTGTTACCCGGCGCCCACCCCACGGCAACCCGGCGCCGCCATCGTGGCCGTGCCGCAACGGCCAACGCCCCCCACACAGAGGGAGTCCGCATGTCCGGACCGCGCACCACCCCCGCCCGGCGCAGCCGCTACGCGCGTCGTATAGCCGTCGCGAGCGGCCTCACCGCACTGCTCGGCGCGATGATCCTGGGGGGCCCGGCCGCCCAGGCGGACCCGCCCGCCCCGCCGGACGCCGCCACGGCCCGTACGTACCTGGGCGAGCTGACGGTCAAGGCCGAGGGCTCGATGGACGGCTACAGCCGGTCGAAGTTCCCGCACTGGATCACCCAGAGCGGCGCCTGCAACACCCGCGAGGTCGTACTCAAGCGGGACGGGGAGGGCGTCGAACAGGACGCCAAGTGCGCGGCGGTCAAGGGCACGTGGAAGTCGGCGTACGACGGGGCCACCTGGACGCAGGCGTCCGACCTGGACATCGACCACATCGTGCCGCTCGCCCAGGCGTGGCGCTCCGGCGCGAACTCGTGGACCCAGGCGCAGCGCCAGGCGTTCGCCAACGACCTGACCCGGTCGCAGCTCATCGCGGTGACCGACAACGTCAACCAGCAGAAGGGCGACAAGGACCCGGCGCAGTGGATGCCGCCGCTCACCTCCTACGCCTGCACGTACGCCCGTATGTGGGTCGCGGTGAAGCACCACTACAAGCTGACCGTCGACTCCGCCGAGAAGACCAAGCTCACGTCGGTCCTGAACGGCTGCTGACCGGCTACTGACCGGCCGCTGACCGCCTGACGGGCTATCAGGCCCCGGGCCGCCGGCCCCCGTCGGGAAACTCCCGTCCGCGCTCCGTCGTTCCGTACCCGTACCCGAACGGGACGACGGAGGGAGGGCCGCATGACCGCCGGCCTGCGATTGGGACCGCTGCTGCGCTACGTGGACCGGGAGGCGGGCGGGAGCGCCACGGTCTGGATCGAGGCCGACCGGCCCTGCACGGCGGAGGTGCGCTGCGCGGACGGCGCGGGCGGTTCGGCCCGTAGCTGGCAGATAGCGGGCCACCATTACGCGCTGATACCGGTCACCGGGCTGCGGCCGGGGACCGAGACGGCGTACCGCGTGCTGCTCAACGGCGAGCAGGTGTGGCCGCTGGCCGGCTCACCCTTTCCGGAGAGCACGATACGGACGCCGAAGGGCCCGGACGCCGCCCTGCGTGTGACCTTCGGCTCCTGCCGCTGGGCGGCCCCGCCGTCCGGCAGCGGGCACGATCCGGTCGGGCCCGACGCCCTCGACACGCTGGCCGGCGAGCTCGCCCGGCGCCCCGGGGCCGAGCGCCCGGACGTCCTCCTGCTGCTGGGCGACCAGGTCTACGCCGACGAGACCTCCGCCGAGACGCGCCGCTGGCTCTCCGCGCGCCGCGATCTCGCCGAGCCGCCGTGGCACCAGGCGGCGGACTACGAGGAGTACACCCGGCTGTATTACGAGTCCTGGCTGGACCCCGAGGTCCGCTGGCTGCTCTCGGCCGTCCCGTCCCTCATGATCTTCGACGATCACGACATAGTCGACGACTGGAACACCAGCGAGGCGTGGCTGGAGGGGATGCGGGCGACGCCGTGGTGGCAGGAGCGGGTGGTCAGCGGGCTGATGTCGTACTGGGTCCATCAGCACCTGGGCAATCTCTCGCCCGCCGAGCTGGCCGCCGACAAGCTGTACGGGGCGGTGTGCGAGGCGCGGGACGGCACGGAGCTGGTACGGGAGTTCGCGGCCCGCGCCGACGCCGAGCCGACCGGGGTCCGCTGGAGCTACCGCCGCGACTTCGGGCGCGTACGGCTGCTGATGGTCGACACCCGCGCCGCCCGGGTACTGGACGAGGGCCGCCGCTCGATGCTCGATCCGGTGGAGGCCGACTGGCTGCGCGCGGCGGCGCTGGACGGCGGCCCCGGCGCGTACGACCACCTCCTGATCGGCACGTCGCTGCCGTGGCTGCTGCCGCACTTCGTGCACGACGTGGAGGCGTGGAACGCCGCCGTCTGCCGCGGCGAGCGCGGCCCGCGCTGGGCCCGGCTCGGGGAGCGGCTGCGGCGGCGGGCGGACTTGGAGCACTGGGCGGCGTTCCCCGCGTCCTTCGACGCGCTCGCCGACCTCATCGCGACGGTGGGCCGCGGCCCCGGCGCGCCCGCCACGATCAGCGTGCTGTCGGGCGATGTGCACCACGCGTACGTGGCCGAGCCGGACTTCGGCCGCTTTCCGGGCGGGCTGACGAGCCGGGTGTCCCAGTTGACCTGCTCCCCCGTGCACAACAGCATTCCCGCCGCGATGCGGCAGGGGTTCCGGTTCGGCTGGAGCCGGGCCGGGCGGTGGCTGGGGCGCGGCTTCGCCCGGCACGGGCGGGTGGCGCCGCCGGCGGTGGAGTGGAGCAGGACGGGCGGGCCCTGGTTCGGCAATCAGCTCATGACGCTGACGCTGCGCGGGCGCGGCGCGTGGCTGCGGCTGGACCAGGCGGTGTCGGGGCGGGAGCGGGACCGGGACGGTGCCGTCGGTCCGCTCAGTCGACGGAGCGGTCCGTCCAATCGGCAGAGCGGTCCGTTCAGTCGACAGAGCGGTCCGTTCAGCCGACCGGTAGACCGGGGGCGGGAGCTGCGGAAGGCGCGGAAGTTGCGGACGGCCATGGAGGCGGAGCTGTCGCCGCCGACGGGGTGAGGCGGCTGAGACTGCGGGTGGTCGATACATCGAATTTGTCTGTACCAAAACAAGAACTTGAACTTGCAAGTAACGATTAGGTCAACCTAACCTGGGTCCCTCGTTTCCGTCCCCGACACGAGGAGTCCCCGCCATGCCCCCCACCAATGCCCCCCTGAGCGACCGGCTCACCACGGCCAAGCCCTACGTCCTCTCCCTCTTCCGGATCGTCGTCGGGCTCCTCTTCGCCTGCCACGGCGCGGCGGCCCTCTTCGGCATACTCGGCGGCGCGGGCGGCGGCGGCGACACGGTCGCGGCGGGCACCTGGCCCGGCTGGTACGCGGCAGTGATCCAGTTCGTCGGCGGCATCCTGGTGCTGCTCGGCCTCGGCTCCCGCACCGCCGCCCTGATCAGCTCCGGCTCCATGGCGTACGCGTACTTCAGCACCCACGCCCCCGAGGGCCTGTGGCCGCTGCTCAACGGCGGCGAGGCGTCCGCCATGTTCTGCTGGGCCTTCCTGCTGCTGGTCTTCACCGGCCCCGGCGCCCTGACCCTCGACCGAGTACTCGCCCGCTCCCGCCAGGAGACGCCCGCGGCGGCCCAGCAGCGCGAGCCGAGCGCCATCGGCTGACGCACCGCGACTGACGCACCGCGACTGACGGACCGCGGCCGACGCACCACGCTCCGCTCAAGCCGCTCAATCCGCGCGTTCCGCTCAGCGCGCCACCGGGGCCCCGTCCATCGGCCGGGGCCCCACCTGGGGCTTCGGGCCGGCGTCAGCCACCCCCACACCCGGGACCCGCGCGTCGCGGGCGTACGCTGTACGGCTGTGAAGGCCGCTCCTGCCGCTCCCCTGCGACACCGCGGCGGGGGACCGTACCAGGAGATCAGGACGTGTTGGAGCAGTTGGGGTCATTGGCCGACCCACCATGGATCTATGTGATCGTCGGCGTCTCCGTCCTGCTCGATGTCTTCCTGCCCGTCCTCCCCAGCGGCGTCCTGGTGATCACCGCCGCCACGGCGGCCGCCGGCTCGACCGCCGCCGACCGCGTCGCCGGCGTCGGCCCGGTCCACCCCGCGCACGACATCTCCACCATGTTCTCCCTGATGCTGTGCGCCGCCACCGCCTCCGTACTCGGCGACCTCGTCGCCTACCGGCTCGCCTGGCGCGGCGGCCCCCGCTTCGACCGCGCCATGGCCCGCTCCCGCCGGCTCGCCGCCGCCCAGGCCAAGATCGGCACGGCGCTGTCGCGCGGCGGCGGCCCGCTCGTCGTCCTGGCCCGCTTCGCCCCGGCCGGCCGCTCGCTGGTGAGCATCGGCGCGGGCGTCATGCACCGCGATGTCGCCGAGTTCCTGCCCTGGTCCGCACTTGCCGGAGTGGTCTGGGCCGCTTACAGCGTGAGCCTCGGCTACTTCGGCGGCCAGTGGCTCGGGGCGACCTGGCTGGGCACGGCGGTCTCCGTCTTCGCCCTCTTCGCGGCGGGCGCGGGCGCGGGCTTCCTGATGCGCCGCCCGCGCGGCCCCCGCGAGAACCCCGCGCCGTAAGGACCGCAGGGCCGTAAGGCTGCGGGACCGCAGGACCGCGGAGACCATAGGCACCGCGGGGCCGCAGCGACCATAGGCACCGCCGGGGGACCTCAGCGCCATGGGGGCGCACCCGCGGGCGTGTTCGATCACTCCGGTGGGAGCATGGGCCGATGAGTTCTCCGTGGACCGTCCGCCCCGAAACCCCCGCGGACATCGAGACCGTGCGCCGCATCACCCTCGACGCCTTCGGCAACCCCGGCGAGGCCGAGCTGGTCGACGCGTTGCGCACCGACCCCGGCTGGCTGCCGGGGCTGAGCCATGTCGCCGAGACGCCGGAGGGCGAGGTCGTCGCGCACGCCCTGCTGACCCGCTGCCGGGTCGGCGACGCGCCGGCCGTGGCCCTCGCCCCGTGCTCGGTGCTGCCCGCGTGGCAGCGGCGCGGCGCCGGCGACGCCGTCATCCGCTCGCTCCTGGAGGCGGCCCGCGCCTCCGGCGAGCGGACGGCGATCGTGCTCGGCCACCCCGCGTACTACCCCCGGTTCGGATTCGAGCCCGCCTCCCGCTTCGGCATCCTGGCACCGCAGGAGTGGCCGGACGAGGCGTTCATGGCACTGTCCCTGGACCGGTCGGCGGAGCTGCCGAGCGGGATGGTGCGCTATGCGGCGGCGTTCGGAATCGACTGACCGCCTGCCGCGCTGGGGCCGTGCCTACGGACGTACGGGCGCGAGTACGGGCGCGAGTACGGGCGTACGGGCAGCGGCCCGGCCGCGAGGAGCGACCGAACCGCTGCCGAGCGACCGACCCGCTGCCGGGCGACCGACCCGCTGCCGCGGGTGACCGACGCACTCCGCCGGTCCGTGCGCCGCAGCACACCGTGGCCTCAGCGGTCCATGCGCCGCAGCGCACCGTGGTCTCAGCGCACCTTGCGGAAGGCGTCCTTGTCGAAGGGGCTGATTCCGTTGGCCCAGAGCTGGTTGACGCGGGCCCGCTCCTGGGCGTTGGGCTGGGTGTTCTGGCAGGACGGGCCGGGGCCGCCGCCCGACATCAGCTCGCTGCACGGGCCGGAGTAGTGGTCCGGGAGGCCGAGCACGTGCCCGGTCTCGTGGGCGACCACGCGCACCGAGTTGTACTGCTGGTTCTGCCGGTAGTCGAGGAATATGTAGCCCCGGCCGTGGCCGTCCGTGCTGGCGTAGGAGCCGCGCGGGTCGTTGCCCTCGCGGTACGAGAAGTCGCCGCGACCGCTGCCGGCGCGCAACTGGACGTTACGGACCGCGCTGTTCCAGATCTGGGTGCTGCTGGCTATCTGGGAGGCGAAGGACGGCGCGCGGCTGGCGTCGTAGGTGACCGTCACGACCGCCAGGTTCGGGTTGGCCGCCTTCTTCGCTCTGGCGACCTTCATCACCGCGTCGAAGAACGCCTTGCTGTTGGCCTGGTCGGCGGCCGACCCGGCGTACGAGGAGGTGGTGTACTGCTGGGTGGAGTGGTCCGCTGCCGAGGCGGCGGTGGGCAGGGCCGTCATCGAGGCGGCCAGGCCCAGTCCGAGCACCACCGAGAACACGGTCTTGGAACGGATCATGTGGGGGACTCCATTCGAGCCGGGGCCCCGCGGGCCGCTGGTGGGCAACGGCCGGGGGCGCACCGGGGAATTTTTTGGTCCCGCAGAGTGTCCGCCGAGTTCTCGGCGGCGCGGATGATGCCAGTGAGGCATAGCCCGGTCCAATCTCCGGGCCGTTCGCTGAGCAGATCTCCTCGCACAAACGTCCTGTTCGCGCGGTTTAAGCGTCTGGTGTGTCTCGCGGGAGCGCCGTTATGCTCCGGCCCGTGGAGCTCGATGTGAGGCACCTCCGCGCGCTGTGCGCGATCGCCGACACAGGCAGCGTGCGCAAGGCCGCGCTGCAACTGGGCATGACCCAGCCCTCGCTCACCACACAGCTCCGGCGCATCGAGAAGGCCATCGGCGGCCTGCTGTTCACCCGCGAGCAGACGGGCAGCAGGCCCACCCCGCTGGGGCACTCGGTGCTGTCCCGGGCCCGGCCCATCGTGGCCGAGATGACCGCCCTGGTGACCGCCGCGCGGGACGCGGTCGTGGACGCCGGCGCGGCGCGGCTGCGGATCGGGAGCGTCGGCAGCCGGGCGGTGGCGGGCTGGCTGCGCCGCGTGCACGCCCGGTTCCCGGACACGGACACCACGATCCACATCGACGTGTCCGCGCACACCCTGCTCCAGATGGTGGCGACGAACCAGCTCGACATCGCCTTCGTACACGAGCCGGAGGGGTTCCCGCTGCGCCTGCCGCCCGGCGTGGAGCAGCGCGTACTGGTCGCCCGCGAGCCGCAGTTCGTCACGCTGTCCGCGGCGCACGAGGCGGCGGCGCGGGCGGTCGTGCCGCTGTCGCTGCTGGCCGACGACGCGTGGATGGTGGACCCGACGGCGGACCACGAGGGGGCGGCGATGCGCCGCGTCTTCACCCTCGCCGGGCTGGACCCGCGTGTGGTGCACGTACGCGACAACACCACCGCCGCCGAACTGGCCGCCGCCGGCGAGGCCGTACGCCCCTGCCAGCCCACCTCGCCGCCGTACCGCGGCACGGTGATCCGCCCGCTGCGCGGCGATCCGCTGGCGGTCCGGCTGCTGCTCGTGTCCCGGGCGAGGTCCTTCGCCGCCGCCGAGTTCGACGCCCTGTACGCGGACCTCAAGGCGTCGTACCTGGAGCTGGCGCGCGCGAACCCGGTCTACCTGGAGTGGCTGCTGCGCCACGGCAGCCCGCTCCTCGACGCCCCGGAGGACCCGCTGCCCGCGGCGGGCGGCTATGCGGCGCGGGTGCGCCGGGTGGCGTTCCGGGGCGACGACGACACGCGGGGAAGCTTCCAGCCGGCGGACCGCTGAGGGGCGGGACCCGTTGGCTCACCTCACCGTGTGCACGTGAAGTCCGCTCTGGCCGGGGGCGATGGTGTCGCGCAGCACGAGGTCGTCGTCGTAGTCGCCGCTGTTCTGCCGCCGGAAGGGGATCGGCTCGGCGGTCGGGATGGCGAGGAGCCGCTCCCGCAGCCGCCCGGCGAGCTCTCGGTATTCGACGTAGCCGACCTCCGAGACGCGGTCGGCGCTGGTGACGATGAACGGTGGTACGACGGACATGCCCATGTACCAGAACGCGCCGTGCTGCACGGGGAACAGCAGCTCGTTGATGTCGCCGTTCACCCCGCGCGGCCCGAATCCGGCCGCGGTGGCCCCGGCCGTCACGAGGACCATGGCGCGCCGCCCGGCCAGCCCACCGTCCCCGTAGCGCAGCGACCGGCCGGGGGCCTGCGGGTCGGGAATCCCGTAGGCGAACCCCTTGACGAGGACGCGGTCGAACCAGCCCTTGAGGATGGCGGGCATGCCGTGCCACCACAGGGGGAACTGCAGGACGACGGTGTCGGCCCAGAGGAGCTTCTCCTGCTCGGCGCGGATGTCGTCGCTCAGCTCGCCGGCCTCGTACGCGCGCTTGCTGTGCCGGGCGACGAGGAACCGCTCGTCGGCGTCGGTATCGGCACCGGCACCGGTGTGGGAACCCCGCCGGTAGTCGGAGCGGTCGACGACGGGGTTCCAGCCCATGGCGTAGAGGTCGGAGAGCCGGGTCTCGTGGCCGAGCTCTTCGAGGGCGCGGATGCCGTCGTCGCGCAGGGAGGCGTTGAGCGAGCGCTGTTCGGGGTGGGCGAAGAGCCACAGGACCTTCATCTGCCGTCCTCTCACGATGCGGCGCGACCTGGCCTGATCGCGCCTTCGGTGGTGCGGCTTCCGATGGTGCGGGGCGGGCCCGGACGGATCGAGTGGCCTGATGGCCAGGTTGTGTGAGGATCGGGCCATGGCTTTCTTCCCACACCCCGGCCGGCACCGGGTCGCCGTGTTCGTACGCCATGGCCTGCTGCCGATGGAGATGGGCATCGTGCACCGGCTGTTCGGCCAGGCCGTCTCGGCCGAGGGGGAACCGCTGTATACGGTCACGACCTGCACGCTCACGCCCGGCGCGGTCCGTACGGACACCGATGTCACCGTGAACGTCGAGCACGGCCCGCAGGCCCTCGCCGAGGCCGACACGGTGATCCTGCCGGGCTCGGACGAGGACTACGACGGCCTGTGCGCCGGAGACCTCGACGCGCCACTCGCCGAGGCCCTGGCCCTGATCCGGCCCGGCACCCGGATCGCGTCGATCTGTACGGGCTCCTTCGTGCTGGCGGCGGCGGGGTTCCTCGACGGGCGCCGCGCCACGACGCACTGGAAGTCGAGCGATCTCTTCCGGAAGCTGCATCCGGACATCGAACTGGACCCGGACGTCCTCTATACGGACGACGACAACGTCCTCACCTCGGCGGGCGTCGCCTCCGGCATCGACCTGTGCCTGCACATGATCCGCTGCGACCACGGGGCGGCCGTCGCCAACGAGGTCGCCCGCGGCACGGTCGTCTCACCGCACCGCGACGGCGGCCAGGCCCAGTTCATCCGCCGCCCGGTCCCCGAGCCCCAGATCTCCTCCACCGGCGCGGCCCGCGCCTGGGCCCTCCGCCATCTGCACCGCCCCTTGTCCCTGCGCGAGATGGCGGCGCGGGAGTCGATGAGCGTACGCACGTTCACCCGCAGGTTCCGCGAGGAGGCCGGGCTGTCGCCGGGCCAGTGGCTGACCCAGCAGCGCGTGGAACACGCCCGCCGGCTGCTGGAGGAGTCCGAACTCCCCGTCGACCGGGTGGCGGCGGACGCGGGCTTCGGCACGGCGTCCTCGCTGCGCCAGCACTTCCAGTCGGCCCTGGGGGTCTCCCCGAGCGCGTACCGCTCCACCTTCCGCTGCCCGCGGGAACGGGAGGGGGCGCCCCGCGCGCAGAGCACAGGACGCCCCCGGACATCACGACCGTACCGGTCCTAACTACGGGCGAACGAACCGCAGTTGGTGCCGGTCGTGGCGACGGACACCCCGTCGATCTCGCCGCCCCAGTCGACGCACGAGCCGCGAGCGGCGAGATAGACCGGCCCGGCATACGTGCCGTACTGCCCCCCGTCCGACGCGGGCGAACCGTGCCCGCCGCTCTGGCCGACCCAGGCCCGTACGAAGACGGGCGCGCCGGGCGTATTGCGAATGGTGACCGCGCAATTCTTGCCGGTGGCGGAGCTGTACGTCAGATACACCTTCCCCTTGTCCCCGATCGGCGCCGAATTCACCACGCCGTAACCCGCCCCGCACACCCCGTTATAAGCGGCCCCCGCCGCGACGGGCGCCGCCGAGGCGGCCGTACCCGCCCCCACAACCATCAGCCCCGCCGCCGCGAAGACGGCACCCCCGACCGCGATACGCACACGCTTCACGAAACACTCCCCATTTCGATTGCCGTTGCGCATCAAGAGACATGCAGGGCCGAAGGATGGTTGTACAGCACGAGTGAACTACTGCCACGATGGAGTGAGTTGCACCATCCACCCTCCTCCACGCTCCGAACCGCTCTACCTGATAAGGGCGTTCACTGACCGCGCAATCCTCAGCGGTTTCAGCGGCATAGGCGTGGCTACCGCTGCCGCCCCCGGGATTCCTGGAAATCCGTCACGGCCTCGCCGTGGGTGTGGGACCACTCGGTCAGCACGGCGATCGGCGGCAGCAGCGTGCGGCCCAGGTCGGTCAGTACGTAGTCGACCTTCCCGCCTCCGGCGTGCCGTTCGACCAGGCCGAAGCCTTGCAGTCGCCGCAGTGTGTGGGTCAGGACCTTCCGCGAGACGCCGCCGATCAGGTCGATCAGCTCGCCGTGTCTGCGGGGTTCGCGGCGCAACGCGTAGAGCACGACCACGGCCCATTTGTCGGCGATGATCTCGACGGCCAGCCGGGCGGGGCAGTCGGCGAGGAAGTCGCTTCCGGGGTAGGCGGGCACGCCCCCGACGATAGCCCGCCGCCGGGAACCGGGAGGTAACCGGCGCCTCCCTAGCGTCGTCGGCGGAAGCTGCCGAGGGAGGGAGAACCGATGGTGGCAGAGTTCGACTGGCCGGGCGGGCGGAAGGTCGTCGCGCTGATCACGGTCGCGCTGGAGTCGTGGTCCCCCGGGCACTGGCCCGCCTACGCGCCCATGGCCACGGCATGGCCGTTGCCGCCCGGCGCCGACGACGCCCACAGCGCCTCGTGGGCGGAGTACGGCGTCACCACCGGCATATGGCGGCTCCTCGACCTCCTCGGTGACCTGCCCGCCACCGTCGGCGTCAACGGCCTCGTAGCCGAACGACACCCGGAGACCGTGGCCGCCGTGCACGACGCGGGGCACGAGATCGCCGCGCACTCCTGGGCCCAGGACGTCGTACCCGCGCTGCTCGACATGGCGGCCGAGCGCGACAACATCCGCCGCTGCACCGACGTACTCCGCCGCGTCACCGGCGTCCGCCCGACGGGGTGGATGAGCCCGCGCGCCACCGGCACGCGGCACACCTCCGGCCTGCTCACCGAGGCCGGCTACCGGTGGACCGCCGACCACAGCGACCACGACCTCCCGCAGGTACTGCCCACCGCGCACGGCCCCCTGGTCTCCCTCATGCACGGGGACCACTCCGACGTCCGCAGCGCCGTCGCGGGCCCGTACGCCTACCGCGACCTGCACCGGGAGCTGCTGGACCAACTGCTCGCGGCCCCCGGCCCCGGCGTCTTCCACCTCACCCTGCACGCCCACGTCAGCGGCCGTCCGCTCCTGTCCGGCATGGTCGCCAGCTCCTCGGCCGACTCAGGGCATCGGACGACATCTGGGTCGCCACGCACGCGCAGGCGGCCGAACACGTCCTCACCCACCCGGCACAGCACCAGCCTCACCACTCAGCGCATCGCCAGGCAAGGAAGTCATGACCCGCACCCTCGTCGTCGGCGGCACCGGAGCAATGGGCCGCCACGTGATCCGCCATCTGCTCGCCACCACCGACGCCTCGTTCACCGTCCCCACCCGCGACCCGGAGTCCGCCCACGCCACGGCACTGGCCGCCACCGCCCCGGAGCGCGTACGGCTCGTCCGCTCCGCCCCGTCGGCCGCCGACGCCCTGACCAGGGGAATCGACCGAGCCTTCATCAACACCGACTTCTTCGCGACCGGCAGCGCCGTGGGCGAGTACCGGCAAGGCGTGGAGCTGCTGGAAGCCGCCAGGGCGGCCGGCGTGGCGCGGCTCATCTGGTCGTCGCTGGACAGCGCGGTGTCCCTGACCGGCCGCCCGGTGCCGCACTTCGACAGCAAGGCCGCCGTCGCCGCCCACATCGACCTGATGCGGTCCGAGGAAATGCTCCGCCAGGAGAGCGACGGCTGGTACACGAACCACGTGTCGGTGCTGACCACCGCCCCGTACTTCGAGAACCTGCGAGACCGCCTCACGCCGCGGCCGGACGGCCACGGCGGCCTGCGCTTCCGGCTCCCCCTGGGCACCGGCGCCGCCCGCTACCCGCTCGTCGCCCTCGACGACATCGCCTGGTTTACCGGCCACATGTTCGCCAACTGGCAGTCCTGGGGCGCCCGCGACCTCTCCGTGATCGGCGACAGCCTAACCGGCGAACAGCTCGCCGCGACCTTCACCCGCGTCACCGGAGTCCCCACCGCCTACGCCCCGATGCCGCCCGCCGAACTCCACTCCGCCAGGCCCGGCTTCGGCCACGACTACGCCGCCATGTTCCAGTTCTTCGCCGACCGGGACCTCTACGCCCAGGACCGCGACCTCCCCCTCCTGCGCCGCCTTCACCCCGCCCTCATGACCTTCGAATCCTGGCTGCGCCACACGGGTTGGCGGGGCCCGGCCCACTGAGCGCCCGGGCTACGTCACCGGCCGGCCGGTGGAGAGGCGAGTTTGAACTCGTTGTTCAGAGGGTCGAGGAGGCCGGCCATGCGGCCGTACGGAGTGTCGGCGGCGGGTTCGAGAAGCCGGGCGCCGGAGCCGAGCGCGGCGGCGAGCGCGGTGTCGACGTCGCGTACGTGGAAGTACGGGCGCCAGTGGGCGGCGGCGGCCTCGTCCACCTGGAAGATCCCGGCTCGGGGCTCGCCGGCCACGTGCAGGGTCCAGTACGTGCCGCCCGGCGGGTCCGGCATGGCCATGTGCTGGACCTCGGTCCCCAGCAGGGCTCCGTAGAAGTCGGCCGCCGACTTCCCGTCGCTGGTCACCAGCTCGAACCAGTAGAGGCAGCCCGGCTCCCCATGCAGCTCGAAGCCGGGGAACGGACCGGCCTGCCACATGCCGAACGCCGCGCCGGTGGGGTCCGTGGCGTGGGCGAACCGGCCGACGCCGGGAGCGTCCATGCCCGCGACCACCACGTGGCCGCCCAGTTCTTCGATCCGGGAGGACGCGGCATCCACGTCGTCGACGGCGAAGTACCCGGTCCAGGGCATCACCGGTTCCTCCGGCGGCATGAACCCCACCCCGGCCACGGCCTTCCCGCCGACCATCTGCACGGCGTACTTGTTCGGGTCCTCCGGATTCGCGCCGCCCGACCAGCCGAGCAGCGGCTGGTAGAACTCCAGCAATTCGTCCTGGCTGTTCAGCAGCGTGTCCAGCCAGCACACCGCGCCCTGCGGGTGCGGCAGCGTCGTCTCAGGCATGACCGGTCCTCCGCATCACCGAGCCAGACTCACACCGCCCGACACCACGAGGCTGCCACGCCCACCGGACCCCCGCCATGTCAGCAAGGCAACGGGGCCCGGCCCCGCCCGCCAGGGGGTGACACCGTGCTCCCCGCCAAGATCAGCCGGCGGACGAGACCGCCGGGCCGCTCCCGTACGGCCACTCCAGGACCGTCAGCTCGGGCCACAGCTCACGCCACCGCGCCGTCTTGCTCTCATAGACCGATCGCGGCGCGAGCACCGGGTTCGGACGAACGACGAGGCCGAACACATCGGAAAGCCCATGCGGCGCGTACACACGCCACCGGCCGTCGGCCTCCACGCGTACGCCCAGACAGCACGTCGTCACGGCGAAGCTGTCGATCGCCGCCTCAGTGCAGTCATACGGCGGACACGCCACCCCGAACTTGTCCCCGTACCAGAGGTGAACCCGCGCCTCGTTCCGAATCTCGACCTCCGCGGGCAGCCCGGCGAAGAGCTCCCGACCGGCCCTGATCACGTCGTCCTCCACCTCCCAGGACAGATCGCCTTCATCGAGAGGAAGCCGGCTGATCACCACCCCTGCCTACCACGGCTCCCCCGACATGCGTCTGGCCAGCTCAGACCACTGCCCGGCTGTGGCCTACAGCGGGGACGCTCCATGTGCCCGGGCGATGCCGTCGATACGTGCGGCAAGCTCGAAGTCCGCCGCCGTGAGCCGGTGCCCAGCATCATGCGTGGTGATCGAGAACCGAAGGTGATCCCACCGGAGGTCGATATCGGCATGGTGGCTGACCAGCCGCTCCACATCCGCGACGTGCACGATCATCGCCACGCCACCGTGATACCGAATGCCGTACGACCGGGTGATGCGGTCGTTCTCCCTAACCCACCCCGGCACCTGGCTCAGATGTTCCGCGATCTCCGGTTCCGTCAGAAGCACGGGCTGATCGGCCACGTCATCTCCTCTCGACAACAGGTGTCAGGACACCGTCGAGTTCCTGACCGATCGGTGCATCGTGCCATGGGCTCATGGCCCTTTTTAAAGGGATATGCGTGAACCTCGGCCGCTACTCGACGATAGTGACCGCCCCGCGGCATGGAACCCCGTAAGGGCAGATCGCAATCAGGGCCGTGTTCCGTGGTCTCGCCTGCTCTCGCGGGAGGCGCCCGTCGGCCAGACCACATCTACAGGGAGCCCCATCTCCCGAGCCTCCACGACGACATCGGCGGTGCCCCCGCCCTTCCCACCGGGCGGCGTACCGTCCCACACAGCGACAAGGCGGTCAGCGCGGGAGAGCATCTGCCGATTGGCCGCCTCGTAGGCTTCGCGGTTCGCCGAGTCGTACGGCATGGTCAAGACCTCGTTCGCGGACTTGACCAGTCGGTCGAAGAGATCCGCGTGGTCCCGCTTCACCTTCGACTCCCGGTAGTCCCGGGAAGGAAGAACCACGACCAAGCGGCCTCCGGCTTGCAGCACCGCTTCAGCGAACAGACTGTCGGAGCCCCGTGCGATGCAGGAGATACCCACCAGGGAGCCGGCAGGGTATGCCTCAAGGAGCTGCCGCAATGCGGTCCGGACCGCCTCTGCGGTATCAGCCGTCAAGTCCATGTGCCCGGTCACAGCAATGACGGTCACGCCGCTCCACCTCTCGTCAACTGGCCGGCAAAACACGAATCTGGTGGCGCGCCTCGCGCAGTGGCGCAGAAGCGCTGTGCCCAACCGTGTAGGGGTACAGGACCCCCGTCACCCTCCATCTACGGAGCCGCGCACGGCGAGCCGCGCCGCCTCGCTCAGCGCCAAACCCCACGGAAAGTTTTCCGGTTGCCCCTTGCCCGGCTCGTTCGGAACGAAGCCGTCTTCGCCATAGAGCACGCTCACCCCGGCGCCCCTCAATACGTCCACGGACCGCTGGAACTGCGGATGCTGGGCGAACGCCTTGTTCACACACGGCATCGTCACCAGCGGGATGCCCTTACCGATCGCCTCCACCACGAACCCGACCACGAAGTGGTTCGTGAGCCCCAACGCCCACTGGTTGATGGTGTTGAACGTCGCCGGCGCGACCGCCGCCACGTCCGCCGAGGGCCACACATCCGGCTCACCTGGGATCTTGTACTGGGAACGCACCGGGTACCCGGTCAACTCGGCCAGTTCCGGCAACTGACCCTCCAACCAACGCGCAGCCGTTGGCGTCAGGCCCAGACAGACCTCCCACCCTTGCCCCTGGGCCTGCCGGATCACGTTGGCGACATTCAGCACGGGTGGGGCCGCGGACCCCAGCAGATACAGCACGCGAGTCGTCATAGGCCGATCTCACCATGAGCAACCGCCCCCGAACCGGCCGGTTCGGGGCGGCAGCATTCCCGCGCACGCCCGCGCGGGTAGGTTCCGAGTGGACGCACGGAACAGGGGGCCATCATGCCTAGGCTGGACCACGATCACACCGGCGCGCGCATCGCTCACTACCGAAAATTGGCCGGCCTCACGCAGCGGGAACTCGCCCTACGGGTGTCCTACTCCTACAGCCTGCTGCATCAGGTGGAAAGCGGACACAAGGCGGCGAGTCTTGATCTCGTGTCCGCCGTCGCCAGGGTCCTCCGCATCGACGTCACCGCCCTGACGGGACAGCCATACGTGACCGAACTCCAGCAAGACCGACCCGACGGCCTGATCCGGCCTATTCGCGAGGCACTCGACCTGTACGACCTCGGAGCCGACCCCGACCTGACCACTCGTACCACCGGTCAACTGGTCGACGACGCTGACGACCTCTGCCAACTCGTCCGCGCCACCCGCCTCAACCAGGCCGCCAGGGCTCTGCCTCAGCTCATCGCCGAGGTCACTACGGCCGCCCACCGGACGCCTTCCGCCACTCTCTGGAAGGCACTGGCCTCCACTTACCGCACTGCGCACGACATCACCGTGAAGCTCGGCTTCTATGACCTGTCGACAATCGCTCTCGACCGCATGGACTGGGCCGCTCACCGCGCCTCCGACCCCCTACTGGCCGCAGTCCGCCAGTACATGCGGGCCCTCGTGTACTTCCGGGAAGGAGAGCACACCATCGGACTGCGCCTCATCGGTGCGGGGCGCGCTGTCCTGAACCAGGCGGAGGAGAGCATCGAATCGCTGGCTGTTGGCGGTCAGTTGCACCTCGGCGCGACGATCATCGCCGCCCGTGCCCACGACGAAGACGCCGTCGAAGCCCACCTGTCCGAAGCCCGAGGATTCGCTGAACGGACGGGGGAGGCCGGACAGATCCATTGGCTGTCCTTCGGGCCCACGAACGTCTCAGCCCATGAAGTGTCCGCCAAGATGGAGCTGGGCCACTTCGGTGCAGCCATGGCCAAAGCCAAGGAAGTCAGCATCCCCAAGAGCTGGGCCCTGTCACGTAGAGCGCACTTCTATATCGACCGAGCCCGTTCCGAAATGGAGACAGGGCACACCGATGCCGCCCTCGGGTCCCTCATCGAGGCCCGAAGGCTGGCGCCCCAACAGACGCGCTACCACTCCGGAGCCCGAGAGACGATCAGGGGCCTCGTGCACCTTCAGCGCCGCAGCCCTGACACCCTCACCCACATGGCTGCCTGGATCGGGCAGTAGCTGTCACCGCCGACCAACGGACTGTCACTGGGCAGTGACACTTCCTGGCCTTCCCTTGCCCCACGCTGAATGGCGTGAACAGGGCTTGTTCGGACGTCGAGTCCCGTCATGCGCGACCGGGCCCGGCCTTGGTTCATGCGCACCATCGCTGACCCACCAATACCGAACGCAGCACCACGCATCGCGCTCACCAACAACGCCATGCCGGCCTGCTACGGGAAGGCTTCTGATGTTTCCCTTGAAACAAGATCACGCGGCGGCGAGACTTTTGACCCACAGCCGGGCAGCGGCTCAAGCGGCCGAGGACGAGTGGTATCGCCGGGGCGTTGCCCTGTTCCTCGTCGGGCCGGCGTGGGAGGCGGTGAAGTTGCCCGCCCGCTTGGTGCATGACGTGGCGGCTGGGCGGCACCGAGGGTGGGTGCGGGCGATGCTGTACTGCTTCGGCGTCACCGGGCCCGTGGCCCGCGTCGGCGGAAACTACGTCGTCCTCGTGCCGCCCGGCACCGCCGCCGGGTGGGATGCGGCGGTGGAGTGCGTGACGACCACCGAACGCGAAGCCCACTACATCGGCCTGCCCTCACCGCGCACCTGCGAAGGGTCGCGCGCCCACTGGATCATCCCGCCGGACGGCGTCCTGAGCCCCGCCTCCGCCGTACGCGCCCTGATCACAGCAGCAGCCGACGCCGACCGCGACGACGACGGGCCCCAGCCATGAGCCCGCAGGCCAACACCCGGCTGGCGTCCTGCGCGGCCGGCCCCGACGCGGTATGGCGCGCCTGGAATGCCGATCGGCTCGCGCCGATCGCCAAGAGCCGCCCCTACCACCACCCCCAGGACCGCCCATGAACACCACCCGTCACACCACCGGCAAGCACTACCCCTCAATGACGCACTGGCTGTCCGCGGCCTCGTCCGAGCCCCGCGCCGTACGGGCCCTCCCCCGCGGCTACCGCGCCGACAGCGCGCCATGAAGTGCCGTCTCGCACGTCACCGTGCGAGCGGGCCGCTCGGCCGGGCGGATGTCGACGAGCCCGCCCTCGCCCACGTGGGCTGACCACGAGCGTGCCTCTCGGCAACGTGGGGATGTGGACTCTCAGTGGACCCTCAAAGCAAGAGGGGCCCCCGAACGATCGTGATCACGTGATCAGGGGTCCCTCATTGGCCGCTCGTCTGCGGCTACGCATTACGTGGGCACAGCTGGGTTCGAACCAGCGACATCTGCCTTGTAAGGGCAGCGCTCTACCGCTGAGCTATGCGCCCGTGGACGAAGTGACAGACTACATGGCCGCGGCGGGTGCGTCGTACCGCCCGGCGGGGGCCGTGGGGCGGGGGTTAACCCCACCCCGTTTCCGGTAGGGAGCGGGATCGTGGGGGGCGGTGGGTGGTTCGTAGGGTTGCGGGGACGGTGTGGGCCTGGGGCCGGCATCGGATGATCCTGCTTTCCGTTGTAAACAACCTGGAGACCACCGTGGCAGCCCGTACCCGTCCGCATCCCCGCCGCAGCCGGCCCGCCGCTCGTACGGCCGCTGTCCGTACGTCTTTCGTCGCGGCGGCGGTGCTGGTGGCCGGGGTCGCCGTGGCGGGGTGCGGTGGCGGGGACGCTTCGGACGCGGAGCCGGAGTACAAGTCGTTCGCGGTCAAGGGGAAGGAGCTGACCGTCGACAGCGACAACTCCGAGGTCGAGGTGGTGACCGCCGACAAGAAGGGCGCCAAGGACGGCAAGGAAGTCAAAGTCACCCGGTGGTTCAAGGGAAAGAGCATCGGCGGGTCGGCCAAGGCCGACTGGCAGGTGAACGGCGACACCCTCAAGCTGCGCGTCCACTGCAGCGGGATCAGCGCCACGTGCGCCGCGAAGCACAAGGTCGAGGTGCCGGCCGGGGTCGCCGTGACCGTCAAGAGCGACAACGGGCCGGTGCGGGCCGACGGGATCGCGGCCGCGCTGCACCTGACCGCGCACAGCGGCGCCATCACCGTCCGGGACCCCGGCGGGCCGCTCGACATCAGCACCACCAACGGCGCCGTGAAGGCCACCGGCGTCGCCTCCTCCCAGGTCAAGACGGAGACCTCCAACGGCCCCGTGCACCTCGCCCTCACCCGCGTCCCCGACCGCGTGGACGCCACCACCAGCAATGGGCCCGTCGACATCGAGCTGCCCCGCTCCCCGTACAAGCTGGACGTCAAGACCAAGAACGGCTCGCAGTCTCTGGACGTCCCCCGCGACGACGCCAGCAAGCACGTCGTCTCCGTCCACACCAGCAATGGCCCGGTGAAGGTGCGCACCGCGAACTAATCGCCCGCTGTGTTCGTCCTTTACGGGTGGGAGAATGGCATCCGGGCCAGGGGCGATCCATCGGGAGAGGGCAAGTGACGGCGATACTCGCGCAGTCTGTACGACCGGTACGCCGCCGATTCGCCGGGGCCGCGACAGTCCTCGGCGAGAGTGTCGCGCTGGCGCTGCTGCCCCTGCCGCTGCTGCTCGCCGCCGTGCCCGCCGCCTTCGCCGGGGGCGGCACGCGGCGCTGGGGCTGGGGCCGCGGCGAGAGCCAGCGGGCCGACGCGCAGGCCGCGAAGGACGCCGCCGCCGCGGCCTTCTACGAGCTGGACACCGCCCAGCGCGACCTCCAGATCTCGATCGAGACGATCACCGCGGTCGACGACTCCCCCGCGGCGCGCAAGGCCGCCGCCGACTTCGCCGCGTTCGGGGACCGCGTCGACCAGGTCTCCACCGCGTACATCACGGCCGTCGACTCCCACGACCTCGACCGCGACGACCTCGACGCCGGAGCCGCCGCCCGCGCCCGCGCCGACCTGACGAAGGCCAAGGACGAGCTGGAGCGGGTCAAGGGCGACCTGGAGCGGTTCGGGCAGGGGCTCGCGCCGCTGCTGGACACGGCGGAGACCCGGCTGGCCCGGCTCGCGCCCGCCGTGGAGCGGGCCCGGCAGGGGCTGCTCGCCGCGAGCAACGCCCTCGACGCGGTACGGGCCGCCGGGCTCGGCGCCGACGACCTCGCCGCCCGGCTCGCCGCCCTCGGCCCCGAGCTGACCAAGCTCAACCAGGGCGCGGGCCGGCACGGCGTGCAGGAGACCATCACCCGCGCCGACCGCGTGCTGCGCGAGGCGGAGGCGATCCGCGGCGAGGCGGACCGGCTGCCGGAGAAGGCCGCCGAGATAGACAAGCGGCTCGTCTCGCTGCGCACCCGCGCCCAGGCCATCACCACCCGCGCCGCCGGCGTCGCCCCGGTCCTGAGCGAGCTGCGCCGCCGCTACAGCGCCGCCTGCTGGCAGGATCTGCAACAGGTTCCGGACCAGGCCGAGCAGGCCGTACGGCAGGCCGAGGAGAAGCTGCGGGAAGCCCGTACGGCGCGGGAGGAGCAGCGCTGGCCCGACGCCACCGCCCTGCTGTCGACCGTACGGGCGCTGCTGAACACCACCGACGAGGGCGTCTCCGCCGCCTCCGACCGGCTGCGCAGGCTCGACGAGGTCTCCTTCGACCACCAGAAGGAGGTCGAACGGACCCGCTTCGCCATCCGCGACGCGCAGCGCCTGGCCATGGCGGGGCGCGCCACCCCCGACCCGCGCACCGCCCGCCCGCTGGACGACGCCGTGGCCCGTCTCGACCGCGCCGTCGACGCGCTGAGCGGCCGGCACCCCGACTGGTGGCACTTCCTGACGGAGACGGAAGCGGTACGGCAGACGGCCGCCCGGGTGGTGCAGGAGATCCGCGAAGCCCGCGGCGCCGGACACTGAGCCCGCGCACAGGGGGCGGTCGGTCCGGACCGCTCCCCCTCCACCCTCCAACGGGCGGTGGTTATGCTGCCTGGCATGCCCCGTTACGAGTACCGCTGCAAGACCTGTGGTGTCACCTTCGAACTCAAGCGGCCCATGGCCCGCTCCGCCGACCCCGCGAGCTGCCCGCACGGGCACGGCGACGCCGTGAAGCTGCTGTCCACCGTCGCCGTGGGCGGCGCGGCGCAGGCCCCGCAGGGCCAGCCGGCCGGGGGCGGTGGCGGTGGCTGCTGCGGCGGCGGTTGCTGCGGCTGAGTTGAGCTGACCGGCCCGTAGGCGGACCCTGGGAGTACGTACGTGCCGCGCGTACGCGACACGCGCGCGCCGGACGCGTACGTACGGCCCAGTACGCACGTACGCACCTCCCTCAGCGCCACCGCAAAGGAGGGCCGGAACCATGGCCACAGGCCACGCCACGCACGGGCCCGAGCACGCGGGGCCCCGGCGGCCGCCCTACGGGTGGGTCCGCCGGCGGCGCACCACGCTCGACGAGCACCTGCCGACGGACCACCGTCTCAGCCAGGTCTACCGCGCCGGGGCCGGGCTCACCGGCCTGGTGCTGCTCGCCTTCGGCATCCTCGGGCTGATCGACAAGGTGGGGTTCTTCTCCACCCGGGGCGACACCGTCGCCGAACTCAACACCAACGGCGCGCTGAGCGTGCTGTCCATCGCCGTCGGCGTCCTGCTCTTCGTCGGCATGGTCATCGGCGGCAACTTCGCCTCGACGCTCAACATCGTCCTCGGCGCGCTCTTCGTGCTCAGCGGCTTCGTCAATCTGGCCCTGCTGGACAGCCGCTACAACTTCCTGGCGTTCCGCATCCAGAACGTGCTGTTCAGCTTTGTCGTCGGCGTACTGCTGCTGATCTTCGGGATGTACGGGCGGGTCAGCGGCGGGCTCCCGCACGACAACCCGTACTGGCGCGCCCGCCATCCGGAACAGGTCGCCCGCGAGGAGCGGGCCCGCCGCCGCCGGGAGCTCGGGAGGTTGGTGGGCCCTCCGAGGTGATCCGCGGCCGGGCGGTGCAGCGCCTGCGGAAGGTGCGGGCAGTGCCCCCGGTTCAGGTCCCCGCGTGCTCCGGTGCGGCCTCCAGCAGCCGTCGGCGGATCTCCTTCTCCTGGGCCCGCCGGGCCGTGACGTCCCGGATGACGGCCCCGACATGGGCCCCGTCGGCGTCTCCGTCGGCGGCGGGCAGCAGCACCACGCTGAACTCGATGGACAGCTTCCGGCCGTCCGCGGCCAGCGCGGGCACGGCGAGCAGGTCGTCGGCGCCGTACCGGCTGGTGCCCTTCTCCATGGCCGTGCGGTAGCCGTCCCAGTGCCGCTGCCGGTGCTTCTCGGGGATGATCACGTCCAGGCTGCCGCCCACGACCTCGGCGGCGGAGTAGCCGAAGATCCGCTCCGCACCCTGGTTCCAGTAGCGGATCAGACCCTCGCGGTCGGTGATCACTATGCCGTCGGGGGCCTGGGCCACCATGCCCAGCACCACCTCGGGGTCCAAGTTGTCCATGACGCCTCCAAGCCTGGGCGATCCGTCGCCCGCGGTGAGCGCGCGGATCTCAGTGCGATTGTATACAGTCGACCGGGCGGGAGGCCACCCCCGGCTCAGCCCGCCGCACCAGCCACGCCGACGTCCCCCGCGAAGGCCCGCACGATCTCCTCCCCCGCCGCCACACCGGTCGCCTCCACCACCCTGACATGCGGCGCGGACCAGCCCTCGGCCGCCAGCTCGCCATGGCCGGGCCGCCAGCCACGGTCGGCGGCGAGCAGCAGATCGGCGTCGAGAAGCGAGTCCCCGGCGGCGAGCACCGTCCCGGCGCCCGTACGGCGGGCCACCTCGGCGACGGCCGCGCTCTTCGTGAGCGGCTTCGGGACCGCGTAGACCTTGCGGCCCTGCACGGAGACCGTCCAGCCCCGGCCGTCCGCCCAGACGGCCAGCTCCTTGACCCAGCCGTCGGGCAGCAGGTCACGCTCGACGACGAGGTAGGCGAAGAGGTCGGCGGCGGTGCGCTCCTTGAGGAGCCACGCCGGGTCGGCGGAGCGCAGGAGGTGGGCGCGGACCTCGTCCAGTCCGGCGCACTCGGCGGCCAGCGTCCGCCGCACCCGCGCCTGCCAGTCGGCGTCCGGCTCGCCGCGTACGAGCAGTTGCCCGCCGTTGGCGCAGATCGCGAACTCCGCGGGCGGGCCCGGGAGCCGGACGCGCTCGTACTGCTCGCGCGTACGGGTGGTGGCCGGCACGAAGTGCGCGGCCGAGCGCACCTCGGCGAGCAGCGCGGCGGCGGTCTCCGTCAGATAGGAGAGCGGCCGGTGCTCGTACACCTCGACGCACAGCAGCCGGGGCGCCTCGGCGTCGGGCATCCGCAGGTCGAGGGCGGCGGCGGAGTAGATGAGGGTGCGGTCGAGGTCGCTCGCGATCAGGGTGGTCATGGCGGAGTCCGTGCTCACAGGGCCGTCACCGCCCTGCCGTCCGCGCCCGTCGCGCCGCGCGTGTAGCGCGGGTGGATCAGGCCGACGCAGCTATAGGGGAGATCGTCGACCTCCTCCAACGGCACGCCGCGCTGCTCGGCCAGCAGCCGTACGTGCGCGAGGTCCGCGCCGGCGCCCCGGCGGGCGAGGATCTTCCACGGGACGCGGCGCAGCAGCACGCGGGTCGTCTCGCCGACGCCCGGCTTGACGAGGTTCACGTCGTGGATGCCGTACTCCTCGCTGATCCGCTCGACGGCCGCCCACCCCGCCCAGGTGGGCGTACGGTCCGCCGCCGCCAGCTCCTTGGCGTCGGCGGCCACCTGCTCGGCCACCTCCTCGAACCGCGCCTCGACGGCGTCGAGGAAGTGCCGGGACACGTCGGAGCCGGCCAGTTCGCGGTAGAACTTCGCGCCGTGGAAGTCGTCCGGGCCGACGAGGTCCGCGCGCAGCACGGTGCGCGAAATGAGCCCGGATACGGTCGAGTTGAGGCAGGCGGAGGGTATGAGGAAGTCGTCGCGCGTGCCGTAGGTGTCGACGCAGCCGCCGGGGTCGGCGAGCACGGCGATACGGGGATTGAAGCCGACGCAGCCCGTCTGATCCTCGAACTCCCGCAGGGCATCCGCGAGTTCGCGGGTGATCGCGCCCTTTCCCGTCCAGCCGTCGACGAAGACCACGTCGGAGGGGTCGTGATGGGCCGCCAGCCAGCGCAGCGCGGTCGCGTCGATGCCCCGGCCGCGCACGATCGAGATGGCGTAGTGCGGCAGCTCCAGGCCGTGCGCGTGGCGCGCCCAGCGCCGCATCAGCACGCCTACGGGCGTACCGGCCCGCGCGAGCGAGACCAGGACGGGCCGGGGCGAGCGCTCGGCGAGCAGCGTCTCGGTGACGGCGCCGACGGCGCGCGCGATACGGGCGGCGGACGCGGCGAGCGCGGAGCGGAACAGCTCCTGGTACGCCGCGCTCGGCTGGTACTCCACCGGCAGCGACTCCGCGTAGTGCGCGCCGCCGTTCTGGACCGCCTCCTCACGCTCCTCCGTGGGCGCCTCCAGCGCCACGGCCGAGAGGTCCTGGAGCAGCCAGCCGACCTCGTCGGGGGCGTAGGAGGAGAACTGGGGGCCGCGCAGCGGTTCCGGCGCGGGCGGCGCCTGGCTTCCGGATTGCGAGGGGGAGCCGGCGGCGGGCCGGTAGGAGGGGATCACGGCCAGCAGCACCTGCCCCGTGTGGGCGGAGAGCCGCGCCAACAGCCCGTCCGGAGCGTGGAGTTCGGGCGTGTCGGCGGCGGAGTCGACCACCGCCACCACGGCGTCGAAGCCGCCGCCCGCCACGTTGTAGGCGTACCGCTCGCCCGGCCCGTCGGCGGGCGCGTCGTGGGCGGGGAAGGCGAGGCGGGTACGGATCGCGTAGCCGGGGTCGTCGACGGCGAGGACCGGGGAGCGGGTGGTGGTCGAGGAGTAGACCTCGGCGCGCTCCCCCAGGGCGGCGTCGAGCGCGTCGGCGATGCGCAGCGGCGCGTACATCAGCTCTTCGAAGCCGAGGACGAGTACGCGCCGGACGCCGGTCCCGGTCTCGTCCAGCGCCCCGGCGATACGGGCCGCCATGCCCGGCAGCGCGGCGTCCAGGGTCTCCCGGTGGCGCGGGGTGAAGCCGTGCCGGCCGCCGTCGGGCAGCCCCTCGGGCCAGCCCAGTTCCACCCGGCGCACCTCACCGAGGCCCGGCGGAGCACCGGCCGTATCCGCCATCCCTTCGTACTCCGCGACGAGTTCGCGCCCCCGCTCCAGCACCCCCTCCGGCAGCCGCACCGTCCCCGTGGCCAGCGCCACCAGGTCGATGCGGGCGCCCAGGTCGGCCGCGAAGTCGGCGAGCCGGGCGCGGTCCGCCGGGGAGCGCATGTCGACGAGGGCCACGATGACGTACCGGTCGCGCGGGTAGCGGGCGTGCAGGGCGGCGATGGTGTTGAGGACCGTACGGCCGGTGGAGAACTCGTCGTCGACGATGACCAGCGGGCCGTCGCCGCCGAGGAGTTCGGGGTCCTCGGGGAGGAGGAGGTGCGAGGTGGCGTGGCTGTGCTCCTCCTCGAAGCCGCCGACGGGGACCGTGCCGGCGACCGGGCGGCGCGTCGAGTGCAGATAGGGGGCGAGGGCCAGCCCGTCGGCCGCGCTGTGGCCGAGTCCGGTGGCGGTCTCCGCGTAGCCGAGGACCACGGCGCGCGCGGCGTCCGCGTCGCCGAGGAGTTCCCGTACCCGGCGCCCGAGGCCGGCCCCGGCCCCGTACACGGCGGAGGGCCGCTGCGGCACGTGCTTGCCGAGCACGTTGGAGACGAGCAGGTGGGCGCGCTTGGGGTTGCGCCGCAGCGCCAGGCCCAGCAGCTCCGGGAGGGCCGGGTCGCCGGCCAGCCCCACGCCCAGCCGGTCCGCGACCCACTGCCCTGACCACACCACGCCGTCGCCCACTCTCTCGCCGCCCCGTTCGCCGCTCTGCGCGCCGCCCTGTGCGCCGCTCTCTTCGATGATCGCTTCGCCGCTCTCTTCGATGATCTCGTTCACGCGCTCCGCACCCCCGCCGCCAGCAGGTCCACGAAGCCGACGTCCTCCCGCGCGACGCCGAAGACCTCGGCGCGCAGCATGATCCGCTCCGCCCAGGCCCGGTGCGGCTTCACCTCGTTCATCTTGTTGGTGTAGGCGGACCGCAGCACTCCGCCGCCGTCGCGGCCGGGCCGCAGGATGTCCTCGGCGTCGCCGAACTCCTCGTGGCTGACGACGGACAGCGCGTGCACGGGCGCGACGTGCGAGGGGTGGATGCACGTCTTGCCCTGGAGGCCGTTGGCCCGGTCGAGTTCGATCTCCCGCAGCAGCCCGTCGATGTCGTGCTCGATGAGGGCGGTGCGCAGCGCCTCCGCGGAGCCGGCGAAGGGGCTGCGGCGCAGTTGCGGCTTGAACATCCGCTCGTGCTGCCGGAAGTACTCCCATACGGGCCCGGTGACCGTGAAGCCCGTGCCGTCGGCCCGGCCGAGGACGTTCACGACGTCCGCGATGACGGAGGCGACGAGCTGCACGTCGTACGCGGTCATGTCGGGCGCGCGGCGCAGTCCGTACGCGGAGCAGAAGTCGGTGACGCCGAGCCGCAGGGCCAGCACCCGGTCGCGGTACTTGTCGACCGTGCGGGCGATGCCGGCGAGCGTCTCGGTGCGGGTCTCCAGGTGGAGCAGCTCCGGCGATTCGAGTACGGGCATGGCGAAGAGCCGCCGCCCGCAGCCGTGCTCGGCGGCCAGCAGCGCCTCCAGGAAGGGGACGCCGCGCTCCTCGGTGAACTTGGGCAGCACGAACCCGGTGAGCAGCCGGCCGGCGCGGCCGAGCCGCCGCGTGAGGTCGGGTATCTGGCGGGGCGTACGGACGCGGATGAACAGCAGCGGCAGGCTCGCGTCGGCGTCGCGCCCGGCGAGGTCGGCGAACTGCCGCACCAGGTTCTCCTCGGCGCCCGGCACGTCCGCGTCGTCGATGGAGTCCTCCAGGCACAGCACCATGGAGACGACGCCCCGGCCGGCCTGGCGCACGATGTCGTCGGCGAGGCGGGGGCGGGTGGCGGGGCTGTAGAGCGTGGCGCCGAGGGCGGTCGCGAGCGTACGGGCCGGGGAGGCGGCGGTGAACTCGCGGGGCGCCCGGTGGAACAGGGCCTCGCGTTCCTCGGGTGCCAGATATCCGAAATGTTTCATCGCTCTCTCCGTCACGCGGCGGCCCTCCCTCGACCCGTCCGGTCCGGAAGCATGGCCGATTATCGTACGTCCGGCGGTGGGGCGAGAGTTCCCGGCGACCGAAGCGGCGGCCCGCCGCACCGGTGAGGCGCCCTTCCGGAGCCGTACGGGCGCGTGCGGCCGGGCCCCGAGGGCAGATCCCACCGGCCGTACGGTCCCCCTGCGTTGTCCCCGCGCGGGCCCAGCAGGCAGGATGACGGATATGACGCACGCGATGCTGAAGGGGTCGAACATCCCGCTGGAGGCCCGGGCCGTACGGACCGTGCTGCGCTGGACCCCGGGGCCGGGCGTCCCCGACGTGGACGCCTCCGCCCTGCTGATCGGCGACGAGGGGCGCGTGCGCTCGGACGAGGACTTCGTCTTCTACAACCAGCCCCGGCACCCGTCCGGCCTGGTGCGGCACCTGCCGAAGAAGCGGCTGCCGGAGGGGCTGACGGACACCGTCGAGACGGACCTCGCGGCGCTGGACGCCTCGGTGGACCGGGTGGTGCTGGCCGCGTCCTCGGACGGCGGCGCCTTCGGGCTCGTACGGGACCTGTGCGTCCTGCTGTACGACGCCGCCGAGGACGGCGGCGAGCCGGTCGCGCGGTTCGAGGTGGTGCCCGAGACGGGCGACGAGACCGCGATGATCTGCGGTGAGCTGTACCGGCGCGGGGACGGCTGGAAGTTCCGGGCCCTGGGGCAGGGGTACGAGTCGGGGCTGATCCAACTGGCCACGGAGTTCGGCATCTCCGTGGACGAGGCGGACGGCGGCTCCGCCGACGAGGGCCCGGCCGCCGCGCCGCTCCCCGAGGCCCCGGACCGGCCCGCGCACGAACCGGTCTCGGAGCTGCCGCCGGTCCCGGCCCGGCCGCCGGCCGCCGCGCCCGGCCCGATGCCGGCTCCGGCCGCGGCTCCGGCGGCTGCCGCGGCCCCGGCGGCGGACGGCTCGGCGGAGGGTCCGGCGCGGCAGGGCGGGGGCTACGGCTATCCGCCGCCGCCCGCGGTCCCGCCGCAGCCGGTCGCCCCGCCGGCGCCCGCGTACGGCTATCCGCAGCAGCCTCCGGCGCGGCCCGCGTACGGCTACCCGCAGTACCAGCCGCTGCCCGACCCGGCGTTCCGGCTGCCGCCGCAGGGCCCGCAGTTCCAGAACCGCTGACGGCACGGGCCCGGGGCGCGCCCTGGGCGCCGCGCCTCGGCCTCGGGGCTCAGACCTTGGTCTTGAACCCCCGGCCCCACTGGAGCCCCCAGCCGTAGAGCCGGTCCAGCTCCGCCTGGAAGCCGTACACGTACTTCACCTCGCGGCGCAGGGTGATCTCGCCCTTGTTGTTCTCCAGCAGCGCCACGGCGCAGGAGCGGGCCTGCGGCGCGCGCTCGGCGAGCGAGATCTCCACGCGGGGGCCGTTGCCGGGGTAGAGGGTGACCATGGCGTGCGTACGGTCGAAGGCGGGCGTGCCGTCGTAGATGTAGACGAAGATCAGCAGCCGCTTGATGTCCTCGTGGTGGTCCATGTTGACGTAGATCGTCTCGCCGGACGGGGAGCCGAACCGGTCGTCGCCGCTGAGCTGCACGTACGGCGCGCTGTTCAGGCTGCCGAGGAAGTTGCCGAGCGGCTGGACGACGCCCTTGCTGCCGTCCGTCAGCTCGTACATGCAGGCCAGGTCGAGGTCGACGTTGACGACCGCGGGGCCCTGCGGCTGGACGATCTCCGGCCGGAACTTGCCGAAGGGGTGGCGTATCCCGCCGCCACCGCCGCCCCTGCCGCTCCTGTCGTCGAAGTCGGAGGTCCGCATCCGCCAGGACAGGTTGACCCGCAGGTTGCCCGTGAGGGCGTTCTGCTTGGTCAGCGAGACCGACGGATGGCGCTTGGTCAGTTCGACGGCACCGGACGAGCCGCCGCTGTCGAACTGCTGCGCCGCCCCGCTCCAGTTGCTGAAGAAACCGCTCCAGAATGCCACTTAACGCACACCCACCTCTCACCCCGCTCGGGCCAACTGCCGCGGGGCGGCCGGGAGGTTGGACCTCACGACCGCCCCGCTCAGAGCGTTCCTCAAACGTACCGCCGTCACACTCCGGAGGTGACTTCGGCCTTGTTCTCGGAGTTTTCTCCCAATGCCTCTTCCCGCCGGTTTCTGACCAGCGACGACCAGAAGGAGGCGGCGATCAGGACGATGCCGACGAGTCCGGTGATGACCTCGCTGATCTCGTACTTGATCGTGATGAGCAGGATGACGGCGAGCGCGCCGATCGCGTAGTGCGCGCCGTGCTCCAGGTACACGTAGTCGTCGAGCGTGCCCTTGCGGACGAGGTAGACGGTGAGCGACCGGATGTACATCGCGCCGATGCCCAGACCCAGCGCCATCTCGAAGATGTCGTTGGTGATGGCGAACGCGCCGATGACGCCGTCGAAGGAGAAGGAGGCGTCGATGACTTCGAGGTAGAGGAACATGAAGAAGGCGGCCTTGCCGACGAGCCCGACGGCCGAGGACCCGCTCTTCTTGGCCGCGGCCTCGGCCTCCCTCTCCTCCTCTTCCTCCTCCATGTCCTCCAGGCGGTTCTCGAAGAAGCTGGAGATGCCGCCGACGATCAGATAGGTGACCAGGCCGCCGACGCCGGCGAGCAGCACGGTCGCGGCCTTGTCGACCGTGCCGTGGCCGTCGTGCACGGGCACGCCGGTGGCGAAGGTGGTCGCCACGATCATCAGCACGACCATGGCGACGACGACGGAGAGCGATTCCAGCTTGCCCAGCTTGGCGAGGGGCCGCTCCAGCCAGCGCAGCCACTGGATGTCCCGGTCCTCCAGGACGAAGTCCAGGAAGATCATCAGCAGGAACATTCCGCCGAACGCGGCGATCGCCGGGTGGGCGCTGGTGACCAGGGACTCGTAGCGCTCGTGGTCGTTGATCGCGACGTTGACCGCTTCGATGGGGTTCAGCTTGGCGGTGATGGCCACGATGACCACCGGGAAGACGAGCCTCATCCCGAAGACGGCGATCAGGATGCCGAGGGTGAGGAACATCTTCTGCCAGAACGGGCTCATCTTCCGCAGGATGCCCGCGTTGATGACCGCGTTGTCGAACGAGAGCGAGATCTCCAGGACGGAGAGGATCGCGACTACCGCCAGCCCCTGCCACCCCCAGAGCAAGCCGGCCAAGGCGAGGCCGGCGGCTGTGATGCCGAACGACCAGCCGAATGTTCTGAGGAGCACTGGCTACTCAATCCTTCTCTATGAGGATTCCCCCGCGTCGAGCGCGGCTTTACGAAACGTTGACCCCGAAGTCTAGAGCGATGCCGCGCAGACCCGACGCGTACCCCTGTCCAACCGCGCGGAACTTCCACTCCCCGCCATACCGGTAGACCTCGCCGAAGATCATCGCCGTCTCGCTGGAGGCGTCCTCGCTGAGGTCGTAACGGGCCAGCTCGCTGCCGTCGGCCTGGTTCACCACCCGGATGAACGCGTTGCTGACCTGGCCGAAGCTCTGGCCGCGCAGGTCGGCCTCGTGGATGGAGACCGGGAAGACGATCTTGTCGCAACTGGCGGGCACCTTGGACAGGTCGACCAGAATCGATTCGTCGTCGCCCTCGCCCTCACCGGTGAGGTTGTCGCCCGTGTGCTCGACGGAGCCCTCGGGGCTGGTGAGGTTGTTGTAGAAGACGAAGTACTCGTCCCCGAGCACCCGCCCCGACTGGCACAGCAGGGCGCTGGCGTCGAGGTCGAACGGCGCCCCGGTGGTGGAGCGGGCGTCCCAGCCGAGGCCGACGGTCACATTGGTGAGGTTCGGCGCGGCCTTGGACAGGGAGACGTTGCCCCCCTTGGCGAGCGTTACGCCCATGGTCTTGATTCCTCCCGCGGTGGGTCTCGTAGCGCGTCCGGCGCCGCACACCCTTTCAGGATGCCTCCTCGAAGGCCCTGGGTCCGCTGCCGGGGGCAGCGGCGGGTGTACGGCGCCGGACGTGCGGATGGCTGGTCAGACGTTGACCCCGAAGTCCTGCGCGATGCCGCGCAGGCCCGACGCGTACCCCTGCCCGATGGCGCGGAACTTCCACTCCGCGCCGTTGCGGTACAGCTCGCCAAAGACCATGGCGGTCTCCGTCGAGGCGTCCTCGCTGAGGTCGTAGCGGGCCAGCTCGCTGCCGTCGGCCTGGTTCACCACGCGGATGTAGGCGTTGCGGACCTGGCCGAAGGACTGCTGGCGGGACTCGGCCTCGTAGATGGAGACCGGGAACACGATCTTGGCGACGTCCGCCGGGACGCCCGCCAGGTTCACGTTGATGACCTCGTCGTCGCCCTCGCCCTCACCGGTGAGGTTGTCACCGGTGTGCTCGACGGAGCCGTCGGGGCTCTTGAGGTTGTTGAAGAAGACGAAGTTCTGGTCGTTGGCGACCTTGCCCTGGTCGTTCGTCAGCAGGGCGCTGGCGTCCAGGTCGAAGTCGTTGCCAGTGGTGGTACGCGCGTCCCAGCCCAGACCGACGACGACCGCGGTCAGGTTGGGGGCTGCCTTGGTCAGCGAGACGTTGCCGCCCTTGCTGAGACTGACTCCCACGAGTCCTCCAGAGGTTTCGAAGGGGACGGCGGGATCCGCGCCCCCGTTGTGCGATGGCACCCGATCAACGTTTTGATCCTAGTGACCGGTTCCCACCGATTGCAGGCTCTTGCGCCGGTGCCCGCCGCGAGGCGCTCGCGGCGGGCGCCGGGCCGGGCTCAGATGGCTTCGAGCGCCTTGACGTACTCGTTGAGGTCGCGCGCGTCCGGCAGACCGTTGACGATCGTCCAGCGCACGACGCCCTCCTTGTCGATGATGAAGGTGCCGCGCACCGCGCAGCCCTTGTCCTCGTCGAATACCCCGTACGCGCGGCTCGCCTCGCCGTGCGGCCAGAAATCCGAGAGCAGGGGGTACTCCAGCCCCTCCTGCTCGGCGAAGACCCGCAGGGAGAAGGGCGAGTCGTTGGAGACGGCGAGCAACTGCACGTCGTCGTTGACGAACTTCGGCAGTTCGTCGCGGAGCGCGCACAGCTCGCCCGTGCAGACGCCCGTGAAGGCGAAGGGGTAGAAGAGCAGGACGACGTTCTTCTCGCCCCGGAAGTCGGAGAGCTTCACGCTCTGCCCGTGCTGGTCCTTCAGCTCGAACTCCGGAGCCTTGGTACCGACCTCAATCGCCATGGGTGGCCATCTCTCTCTCGACGGTTTCGACAGTCTCAGCTATCTCGGCTGTCCGGCCCCGGGCGGTCTCCGCCGTCCGGGGCGGCGCGTGCGGGGCCAGTCTGTCACTGCCGCCCGGGCGGCCCGGAGCGGCCTTCGGATAGCGCGGGGGCCCGGAGCTGCCGGGCGGCCTCGCCGGGGCGTTCCCGGGGCGCCGGAACGGCCCTGGGGCGCCCTCCGGATACGCCGGTGCGCCCCGGCAGCGAGGCTGCCGGGGCGCACCGGATCGTCGAAGTGGGGCGATTGCCTCGGAGACCGAGGGGCTACCGCTTGCCCGTGCGGGCGGCCTTCGGGGTGACCAGGCGGCTGCCGCTCCAGTCCTTGCCCGCGTTGACGCTCTTGGTCTGGGCGAGACCCGCGGTCTGCGCCGCCTCGTTGATGTCGCTGGCCTCGACGTAGCCCTCGCGGCCGGTCTTCGGCGTCATCAGCCAGACGGGGGCGCCTTCGTCGACCAGTCCAATGGCGTCGACCAGGGCGTCGGTCAGGTCACCGTCGTCGTCCCGGAACCACAGCACGACGACGTCGGCGACGTCGTCGTAGTCCTCGTCGACGAGCTCCTGGCCCGTGACGGCCTCGATCCCCTCGCGGAGCTCCTGCTCGACATCATCGTCGTAGCCGATCTCCTGGACCACCTGTCCGGGCTCGAAACCCAGCCTGGCGGCAGGGTTGATCCGCTCCTCCGCGTGGTCCGCGGTCGCGCTCACGGATTGCCTCCTGTCATCTTTCGATAAGTCGTTGGGACCTCGCGTGTACGCGAAGCATTGGGCGTAGTCCACACGTGCCGGGCGGATCGCGCAAGTACCCGGCCGTGGAGACCGCCGAAACGGTGACCTTTGGGGCCGTCTCGCCGCATCTCGAACCATGACGGAACGGGTCCAAGTGATGCATGCCACAGCGATCTGCCCGGTTTGTGAAGTTGCACCCCTCCAGTGTGGCAGCTAGGACCGAACGGCCGTACGCCGATGACCTCCATAGGGGGCGTATGGTTGCGATTTGGCCGTCCGCGGCCGGGCGGCCTGGGGCCGCACCCTCGTGAAGTGGTGGTTACCACTCGGTAGAGGTGACGATTGCGCCGCCGCGGTCCACGATGGAAGGCGGCGCGGCCAGCAGGGACAGTATTCAATCGCGTGCGCAGCATCACCGCGTGCAGGGCACGTACGACCCGAACAGCGAAGGAACAGCGTGGCTTCCGGATCCGATCGCAACCCGATCATCATTGGCGGCCTTCCCAGCCAGGTCCCGGACTTCGATCCCGAAGAGACCCAGGAATGGCTCGACTCGCTCGACGCAGCCGTCGATGAGCGAGGCCGGGAACGTGCCCGCTACCTCATGCTTCGCCTGATCGAACGCGCCCGTGAGAAGCGCGTCGCCGTGCCCGAGATGCGCAGCACGGACTACGTCAACACCATCGCGACCAAGGACGAGCCGTTCTTCCCCGGCAACGAGGAGATCGAGCGCAAGATCCTGAACGCGACCCGGTGGAACGCGGCCGTCATGGTCTCCCGCGCCCAGCGCCCGGGCATCGGGGTCGGCGGCCACATCGCCACCTTCGCCTCCTCGGCCTCGCTGTACGACGTGGGCTTCAACCACTTCTTCCGCGGCAAGGACGACGGCCGGGGCGGCGACCAGATCTTCTTCCAGGGCCACGCCTCCCCCGGCATCTACGCCCGCGCCTTCCTCCTCGACCGCCTCTCCGAGCAGCAGCTCGACGCGTTCCGGCAGGAGAAGTCGAAGGCCCCGTACGGCCTGTCCAGCTACCCGCACCCGCGGCTGATGCCGGACTTCTGGGAGTTCCCGACCGTCTCCATGGGCCTCGGCCCGCTCGGCGCGATCTACCAGGCCCGGATGAACCGCTACATGGAGGCGCGCGGCATCGCCGACACCTCCGACTCGCATGTCTGGGCGTACCTCGGCGACGGCGAGATGGACGAGCCCGAGTCGCTCGGCCAGCTCTCCATCGCCGCCCGCGAGGGCCTGGACAACCTGACCTTCGTCGTCAACTGCAACCTCCAGCGCCTCGACGGCCCGGTGCGCGGCAACGGCAAGATCATGCAGGAGCTGGAGTCGCAGTTCCGCGGCGCCGGCTGGAACGTGATCAAGCTGGTCTGGGACCGCTCCTGGGACCCGCTGCTCGCCCAGGACCGCGACGGCATCCTGGTCAACAAGCTCAACAGCACGCCCGACGGCCAGTTCCAGACGTACGCGACCGAGACCGGCGCGTACATCCGCGAGCACTTCTTCGGCGACGACCAGCGGCTGCGCGCCATGGTCGAGAACATGACCGACGACCAGATCCTGCACCTGGGCCGCGGCGGTCACGACCACAAGAAGATCTACGCGGCGTACGCGGCGGCCAAGGCGCACAAGGGCCAGCCGACCGTGATCCTCGCGCAGACCGTCAAGGGCTGGACGCTCGGCCCGAACTTCGAGGGCCGCAACGCGACCCACCAGATGAAGAAGCTGACGGCCGACGACCTCAAGCGGTTCCGCGACCGGCTGCACCTGCCGATCGCCGACAAGGAGCTGGAGGACGGCAACCCGCCGTACTACCACCCGGGCCGCGACTCCGAAGAGATCCAGTACATGCACGACCGCCGCAAGTCCTGCGGCGGCTATGTGCCGACCCGGGTCGTCCGGGCCAAGCCGCTGAACCTCCCCGACGACAAGGCGTACGCGGCCGCGAAGAAGGGCTCCGGGCAGCAGGCGATCGCCAGCACCATGGCGTTCGTCCGGGTGCTCAAGGACCTCATGCGGGACAAGGAGATCGGCAAGCGGTTCGTGCTGATCGCGCCCGACGAGTACCGCACCTTCGGCATGGACGCGTTCTTCCCGACGGCGAAGATCTACAACCCGATGGGCCAGCAGTACGAGTCCGTCGACCGTGAGCTGCTGCTCGCCTACAAGGAGTCGCCCACCGGGCAGATGCTGCACGACGGCATCTCCGAGGCGGGCTGCACGGCCTCGCTGATCGCGGCGGGCTCGGCCTACGCCACGCACGGCGAGCCGCTGATCCCGGTCTACGTCTTCTACTCGATGTTCGGTTTCCAGCGGACCGGCGACCAGTTCTGGCAGATGGCCGACCAGCTCTCGCGCGGATTCGTCCTGGGCGCGACCGCTGGCCGTACGACCCTGACCGGTGAGGGCCTCCAGCACGCCGACGGCCACTCGCAGCTCCTCGCCTCCACCAACCCGGCCGTCGTCGCGTACGACCCGGCGTTCGGCTACGAGATCGCCCACATCATGCAGGACGGCCTCCGCCGCATGTACGGCGAGACGGCGGACGGCAAGGCCGGCGAGGACGTCTTCTACTACCTCACCGTCTACAACGAGCCGATCCAGCACCCGGCCGAGCCCGCCGACGTGGACCGCGAGGGCATCCTCAAGGGCCTCTACCGCTTCAAGGCCGGCGAGCGGGGCACCATCCCCGCCCAGATCCTCGCCTCCGGCGTCGCCGTGCCGTGGGCCGTCGAGGCCCAGCGCATCCTCGCCGAGGAGTGGAACGTCAAGGCCGACGTCTGGTCCGCGACCTCCTGGAACGAGCTGCGCCGCGACGCCGTGGAGGTGGAGGAGCACAACCTCCTCCACCCCGAGGAGGAGCAGCGCGTCCCGTACGTGACCACCAAGCTCCAGGGCGCCGAGGGGCCGAAGGTGGCCGTGTCCGACTGGATGCGCGCCGTGCCGGACCAGATCGCGCGGTGGGTGCCGGGCACGTACCAGTCGCTGGGCGCGGACGGCTTCGGCTTCGCCGACACCAGGGGCGCCGCGCGCCGCTTCTTCCACATCGACGCGCAGTCGATCGTGCTCGGTGTGCTCACGGAGCTGGCCAAGGACGGGAAGGTCGACCGCTCGGCCCTCAAGCAGGCCATCGACCGCTACCAGCTTCTCGATGCGGGGGCGGCGGAGCCGGGGGCCGCGGGCGGCGACGCGTAGCGGCCGTACGGCCCGTTCGACGGACGCCGGGCCCCGGCCGACTTCTTGTCGGCCGGGGCCCGGCGTTTTCGCGGCTCAAGGGGCGGGGGCGCGTGCCGTCGGCCGGCCGCGGGTCCGCTGTGGCTTGTCGCGCAGTTCCCCGCGCCCTGGGGGGCCTGCTCTTGTCGGCCGGCTCACGGTCGTACGTGGTTGGTCGCGCGGTTCCCCGCGCCCCTTTGGGCGCGTCCCTGGGGCGGGCTCAGTTCTCCCAGATTTTGAAGGCGCGTACTCGGTAGGGGGATTCGGGGGTGTAGGCGCCGTGGGGGTAGGTGGAGAATTCGGCGGATTCGGCGCACTCGGGGCTTTGGTAGGTGGTGACGGGGCGGCCGGTGCGGTTGGCGAGGGAGGCGGCGGAGGTGCCGGGGCGCAGGGGTTCGCAGCTCGCGATGTCGGTGTCGGCGAGTTCGCGGGCCTGGCGGGGGCCGTGGAAGCCGGTCTTGGGCCAGAGGCAGAGCTGGCCGGCGGCGCAGGCGCCGAGCCTGGGGCCCGAGGCGGGGGCGGTGGCCGCTGTCGTGGCGGTCGGCTGAAGGAGGACGGCCGCCGTGGCGGCGGCCAGCGTCACGGCGGCTGCGGTCTTGTTCATGGTTACTCCCCCGTCAGGCGCGCCCCGGCGGCGCGCGGTCTCTTAGAGCCTGTGTCATATCCCTGGTCGGAACAGCGCACGGCGTCTGGTGCGTGCGATCGCAAGGCGCCGGAAGGTCCTCGTAGCGGAGCTACTAGGGCATTGGTTCACCTTGATAGGGGGCGCCGCACGCGAGGGGGCGTGCGGGCAGCGAAAGGGCCGAACCGGTTCCGCAACCGGTTCGGCCCTGGTAGGGGGCGGCTCAGATGTGGCCGACGCCCGCTCCCGCCTCGGCGTTCGCGCCGCGCTTGGTGAACAGCGCGACGACGGCGGCGATGACCGCCACGATGCCGGAGACGGTGAAGGCGAAGCCCATGCCCGACACGAACGTGTCATGCGCGACGCTCGTGATCTGCTGGGCGATCTGCGGCGGCGTCTTCGGCGGCACGGGGCCGACGCCCACGGCGACCGCGTCGGAGACCTTGGACATCTGCTCCGGCGGGAGCTTGGGCAGTCCGGCCCCCGCCCACTTGCCGGGCAGGTCGTTGTTGACGCGGGAGGCCATGACGGCGCCGAGGACGGCCGTTCCGAGCGAGCCGCCGACCTGCATGGCGGCCTGCTGGAGGCCGCCGGCGACGCCGGAGTGCTCCAGCGGCGCGTTGCCGACGATGACCTCGGTGGCGCCGACCATGACGGGGGCGAGGCCGAGGCCGAGCAGCGCGAACCAGATGGACATCCCGAGGTTGCCGGAGTCCGAGGACAGGCTGGACATCCCGAAGCAGGCGACGGCGGTCAGCACCATGCCGCCGACCAGCGGGACGCGCGGGCCGAGCTTGGTGATGAGGGCGCCCGCGATCGGCGAGGCGACGATCATCATCGCGGTGAGCGGCAGCAGGTGGAGTCCGCTGTCGACGGGGCTCATGCCGTGCACGTTCTGCAGGTAGAAGGTGACGAAGAACAGACCGCCCATGAAGGAGAAGGCCATCAGCACCATCAGGATCGTGCCCGCGGAGAGCGGCACGGAGCGGAACATGCTCAGCGGGATGAGCGGCTCCTTGACCTTGGTCTCCCAGAAGGCGAAGACCGCGAAGGCGACGATCGCGAGGCCGAGGAAGAGGAGCGTCTTGGTCTCGCCCCAGCCGCCCCACTTCTGCTCGTTGATGAGGGCCCAGATGAGGAAGAACATGGCCCCGGAGAGCAGCACGATGCCGGGGATGTCGAAGGACTTGGCGGCGTTCTTGGCGCGGTGGTCCTTGAGGATCACCAGGCCCAGGACGAGCGCGATGGCGCCGACCGGGACGTTGATGAAGAAGACCGACTGCCAGTTGACGTGCTCGACGAGCAGCCCGCCGACGATCGGGCCGGCGGCGGTGGAGGCGCCGATGACCATGCCCCAGATGCCGATGGCCATGTTGAGCTTCTCGGCCGGGAAGGTGGCGCGCAGCAGGCCGAGCGCGGCCGGCATGAGCAGCGCGCCGAAGAGGCCCTGGAGCACGCGGAAGACGATGACCAGCGCGACGCTGCCGGAGAGGCCGATCGCGCCGGAGGCGAGCGCGAAGCCGGCTATGCCGATGAGGAAGGTCTGGCGGTGGCCGAAGCGGTCACCGAGCTTGCCGGCGGTGATCAGCGCGACCGCGAGGGCGAGCAGATAGCCGTTGGTGATCCACTGGACGTCGGCGAGCGAGGCGCCGAGGTCCTTCTGAATGGCGGGGTTGGCTATGGCGACGATCGTGCCGTCGAGCGCGACCATCATCACGCCGATCGCGACGGAGATGAGGGTCAGCCATGGATGGCCCCGCAGCCCCTTCCGGGGCTCCGGTACGGGCTGTTCCGGCGCCGCGTCGGCGACGGTGGTCTGAGACGTCATATGGGGAGATTATGGCAGTGGCTGACAATTGACAAACCAGTCCATGAGTCGGTAACTGTCATGTCGCTCACAGATATCGTGAGCAGCGGAAACCCGCCGAGGAGAGGGCCGAGCGGTGAAGACCGAACAGGAGACCGAGCAGACGGCCGGGCGGCCGTCGGGGCTCTGCGGCGGACTGCGCGAACGCAAGAAGCGGCGGACCCGCGACGCGCTCGTCCGCGCCGCCCTGGAGCTGTTCGTGGCGAAGGGGTACGAGCGGACGACGGTCGACGAGATCGCCGACGCCGTCGACGTCTCCCAGCGCACCTTCTTCCGCTACTTCTCCAACAAGGAGGAGGTCGCCTTCGCCCTCCAGGAGCTGATAGAGACGCGGTTCCTCACGGAGGTCCGGGCGCGGCCCGCCGGCGAGCCGCCGATGCCCGCGCTGCGCCGCGCCGTCACGAAGGCGTGGCTCACCATCGACGAGGAGATGAAGGCGGTCGCGCCGCCGCAGTTGCACATGCGGATGTACCAGATCATCGAGTCGACGCCCGCGCTGCTCGCGGTCCATCTCCGCCGCCAGCAGGAGACGGAGGAGCGGATCGCGCAGGAGATCGCCCGCCGGGAGGGCCTGGACATCGACGCCGACCCGCGGCCGCGCGTCCTGGTGGCGGCGTTCGCCGGGGCGATGCGGGTGGCGGGCAAGGTCTGGGGCGAGGGGGACGACTGGACCTCGGACGCGATGCGGAAGCTCTCCGACAGGTATCTCGCCGCCCTCGAACCCGCACTGGCCCAGAATTGGCGGACTCCGTCCGGCAACTGATCGCGTCCCGCACTAGTGTGCGCAATTGTCCACTATCAAACGTGAGATGACTCACGCGCTTGGCGACCGCCGTCGGGTTTCTCCTAGGGTGTCCCGCGGTGACTTCCTTCCCGGAGCTCGGCGCTCCCTCCCCCTTGCCTTGGACGAACTCGGCCACCGTCTGGCGCGCGCTGCTCGCCCTGGCCGTGGTCTTCGTCATGCTCGCCACGACCGGCTGGACCGCCATCCGGAGCCACAGAGGGGACCCCGACCCGAGATCGGCGTCGCTCAACGCCTGGCTGCACGGCTCCCTCGCCGGCCACCGGCTGCCCGATCCGAACGGCCCCCCGGCGGCGCTGTCGCGGTTCTTCGCCTCCCTCACCGGCGGCCAGCTCGACTATCTCGTCAACCGCTATCCGCTCGTCGTCGGCAACCTCAACGGCGCGCCCGCGCCCCTGCGCTACCGCGCCAACCGCGTCGCGCTCGGCCGGGCCCGCGCGATCGAGGAGAAACGGGCGCACGATCAGCGGCTCACCCCGCTCGGCCGCGGCGAGGCGAACCGCCGTATGCACCGCTTCACCTCGCTGATGCGCGAGGGACGGCAGATCCTCGCGTTCAACCCCGCCGGAGCGGGCCGGGTCGCCGAGGTCTTCGGCGATCTGCCGCACGCCGACCGGGTCTCCGTCGTGGTGCCCGGCGTCGACACCACCGCGCTGACCTACGAGAAGACGGCCCGGTCGTACACCGCCCCGGCCGGGATGGCGACCGCGCTGTACGAGGCCGAGCGGCGGACCCGGCCCGCGGCGAAGACCGCCGTCATCGCCTGGGCCGACTACACCTCGCCCTCGGGGCTCGGCATGGACGCGGCCACCGGCAAGCTCGCCGCCGAGGGCGCGCTGCGGCTGCGCGCCATGGTCCGGGGGCTGCCCAACGACGCGCGCGTCGCGCTGTTCTGCCACAGCTACGGCTCCGTGGTGTGCGGCGTCGCCGCCCGCGACCTGTCCGCCAAGGTCTCCGACATCGCGGTGGCCGGCAGCCCCGGCATGCGCGCCGACCGCGCGGCCGACCTCGGCACCGCGGCCCGGATCTGGGCGACGCGCGACGGCGACGACTGGATCCGGGACGTCCCGCACATGGAGTGGGGCGGCCTCGGGCACGGCGCGGACCCGGTCTCCGGCGGCTTCGGCGCCCGCGTCCTGTCCGCCGCCGGCGCGGTCGGCCACCCGGGCTATTTCCGCCCGGGCACCACCAGCCTGGAGAACTTCGCGCGGATCGGCGTCGGCGCCGCCGCGTCCGTACAGTGCGCGTCGCACAACACGAGCTGCGCCGCCGATCTGAGCTAGACCGACCTGAGCGCGGACGGACCCGAGCCGGGCGGACCCGAATTCGTACGCGCCACCACGCCCCGTACGCACGTTTCAGGACACACGTCTCTTCGCGCGTACGTACGAGTCACGAGGTTTTACGCGCGTAGCACCGGAGGGGGGACAGGCGGGCGACCGCCGCCTACGATGAACGACATGGGTGATGTGCTGGCCGGTTTCCACGCCGTCTGGGAGTTCGACGCCGACTCCGTGCTCATCCGATTCGAACGGGGGCTGCGCACGCCGAAACTGCTTCAGGCGCTCGGTGAGCGCCGGGTGCCCTACGAGGCGCTGGCCGCCGTCGAGCTGACCCCCGGCAAGCGCGGCACGGTCGTGCTGCGGGCCACGCCGCGGCCCGGCGCGGACCCGCTGGCCGACGCGGCCGACGGACAGCTCAAGGAGGGCAGCGACCCCTACCGGCTGGTGCTGCCCGCCGAGCGGGAGACGCTCGCCGAGTACTACGCGGACGAGCTGCGCGCCCGGCTCGGCCCCGACGCCGGCGCCCCCGCCGAGCGGTATCTGGTGGCCGCTCCCCCGCCGCCCGCGTCCTTCAAGGCGTACGACGCCAAGGCGTTCTTCGACGGCGAGGCCGTCGCCTTCCGCTGGTTCTGGACGGGCGCGTCCACCGCCAAGTGGAAGGCGGGCGACCAGCGTTTCCCGGTGGCCGGGCTGTCCGGCGTCGAGTGGCGCTCCCCCGAGGTGTTCAACGGCCATCTGCGGCTGCTGCCGCGCGGCACGACCGCCCAGGACCGGCCGGGCGCCGCCGACCAGGACCCGGCGGCCGTCGTCTTCGGCATGGGCTACGGCCTCGCCCATGAGTCGCTGCCGTTCGCCGCGGCGGTCCTGGAGGCCGTGCAGGCCGCGACCCCCGCGCTCGTGCCGGAGCGCGTCCCCGCGGCCCGCCCGGACCCCGCCGACATCGCCGACCGCATCCGCCACCTCGGCGCGCTGCGCGAAGCCGGGCTGCTCACGGACGACGAGTTCAGCGACAAGAAGACCGAACTGCTCGCGGAGCTGTAGCCGGGCCGGGGACGCGCGAGCGGGCTGGGCGTCGGCCGCAGCACATAGGCTGACCTGGTCATGTCCCCTTCGTCTTCCCCTCCCCCCGCTGCCGCCCGCGCCCGGCGGGGTCCGGCCCGGTGGCTGCCCGCCGTGGCGGCGTGCGCGGTCGTGGCCGGGCTGCTCCAGTCCACGTACAACGTGCTGGCGAACGACTACCGGCTGGGCGTCGCGGCCTCGCTGGCGCTCGCCGCCGCGCAGACCGTGCCGCTGCTGCTCGCCCCGCGCCGGCCGCTGCCGGCCTGGGCGATCGTCTTCGCCGCCGACCTCGTGGGCGGCTTCGCCCTGCTGTCGGCCGACGGGGTCGACGGCCGGGCCTGGCCGTGGACGCCGCCCGCGATGATCGGCTACCTCCTGGCGGCCACCGCCGTCGGCCTGCGCGAGGGGCGCCGCCGGCTGCTCGCCGTGTGGGCGGCGACCGGCGCCACGGCCGTACTGCCCGCGCTGTTCCCGACCGGCCAGGAGAACGCCACCCAGCTCCTGCTCTTCCTCCTCACCGGCGCCGTGCTGCTGCTGACCGGCGCGGTGCGCGAACGCGGCGAGGCGCGCCGGGCGCTGGCCGCGCAGCGCGAGGTCAGCGAGGCGGAGCGGGCCCGGCGCACCCTCTTGGAGGAGCGCGCCCGCATCGCGCGGGAGATGCACGACGTCGTCGCGCACCACATGTCCGTGATCACGGTGCAGGCCGACAGCGCGCCGTACCGGCTCGGCGGCGTGTCGCCCGAGGCGGGCGAGGAGTTCGCCGCCATCGCCGCGACCGCCCGCGAATCGCTCACCGAGATGCGCCGGCTGCTGGGCGCACTGCGCGGCACGGACGGTACGGGCGCGGGCGGCGGCGAACGCGCGCCGCAGCCCGGGCTGGGCGAGGTGGAGCGGCTGGTGGAGGCGACGGTACGGGCCGGGGTGCCCGTGGAGCTCTCCGTCGAGCTGGGCCCGGCCCCGGTGCCGGGGGCGGTGGACCTGTCCGCGTACCGCGTCGTGCAGGAGGCCCTGGCCAATGTGGTGCGGCACGCGCCGGGCGCCGCCACCCGCGTGTCGGTCGCCTCGGACCGTACGGGCGTGAGTGCCCTGATCGTCAACGCCCCGGCCGCCGCGCCCGGCGCGCCGCTGGAGACCGGCGCCTCCACGGGCCATGGCCTGGTCGGGATGCGCGAACGCGTCCGGCTGCTCGGCGGCACCCTGGACGCGGGCCCGCTGCCGGACGGCGGCTTCCGCGTGGCGGCGCGCTTCCCGACCGACGCGGCGCCCACAGAAACCACAGAAGCCGCAGCCCGCACAGAAGCCGCAGCCCCCGCAGCCCCCACAACAGCCACGGCCCCCACAGCACTCGACACGGCCGACTCCGACACCGCAGAGGAGCCCCCCGCCCCATGACCATCAGGGTGATCATCGTCGACGACCAGGCCATGGTGCGGGCGGGGTTCGCCGCGCTGCTCGCCGCGCAGCCCGACATCGAGGTCGTCGGCGACGCGGCGGACGGCCGCGAGGGCGTCGAACTGAGCCGCCGTACCCGCCCCGACGTGGTGCTCATGGACGTACGGATGCCCGAGACGGACGGCCTGGAGGCGGCCCGGCAGCTCCTGACCGCCGACGAGGACACCGGCCACCGCCCGAAGGTGCTGATGCTCACCACCTTCGACGTCGACGACTACGTGTACGAGGCGCTGCGCGTCGGGGCCAGCGGCTTTCTGCTGAAGGACGCGCCGCCGGCCGACCTGATCTCGGCCGTACGGGTCGTGGCGGCGGGCGAGGCGCTGCTCGCCCCCTCGGTCACCCGGCGGCTGATCGAGGAGTTCGCGCGGCAGCGCCCGGCACCGCGCCGGACGCCCGTATCGCGCCCGCAGGAGTTGACGCCCCGTGAGACGGAGGTGCTGGAGCTGATCGCGCGCGGGCTCTCCAACCAGGAGATCGCCGGCACGCTCTTCCTCGCCGAGCAGACGGTGAAAACGCACGTCGGCCGCGTCCTCGCCAAGCTTCAGCTCCGGGACCGGGCGCAGGCCGTGATCTTCGCGTACGAGTCGGGGCTGGTGGCCCCGGGCGAGCGGTAGCGGGGCGCGGCGGACGGCCGCGCCCCGCGACGGCGGCTACCCGCGGCCCGCCGACGAACGCGACGGCGGCTACCCGCGGCCCGCCAACGAACGCGACGGCGGTTACTCGCGGCCCGCCGACGAGAACGAGAGGTCCGCGTAGCGCCCGCCGGCGACCTTGCCGGCGATCGGCTCCAGCCGGGCCAGCTCGTCGTCGCCGAGCACGATCCGCGTCGCGGCCGTGTTCTCGTCGACACGCTTGCGCTTGGTCGTGCCGGGGATCGGCACCACGGTCAGCCCGTGCACCCGCGCCCGCTGCTGCACCCAGGCCAGCGCGATCTGGCCGGGCGTCGCCTCGTGGTCGCGGGCGATGGCCCGTACGGGCTCCAGCAGCGCGGCGTTGACCGCCGCGTTGTCGCCGGTGAAGCGGGGCTGCGTGCGGCGCCAGTCGCCCTCGGGCAGGTCCTGGTCGGCGTTGGCGAAGGAGCCGGTCAGGAAGCCGCGGCCGAGCGGCGAGTACGGGACGAAGCCGACGCCCAGCTCCTTGGCGGCGGGCACGGCGCTGCGCTCCACGTCGCGGCTGAAGAGCGACCACTCCGACTGGATCGCGGTGATCGGGTGCACGGCGTGCGCGGCGCGCAGCTCGGCGCCGGTCACCTCGCTGAGCCCGAGGTACTTGACCTTGCCCGCCTCGACCAGCTCCGCCATGGTGCCGACGGTCTCCTCGATCGGGACGTTCACGTCGCGGCGGTGCATGTAGTAGAGGTCGATCCGCTCGACGCCGAGCCGTCCCAGGCTCGCGTCGATGGCCGCGCGGATGTACTCGGGAGAGTTGTCGATGGTCCGCTTCCCCGACGGGTCGTCGGAGATGGCGAACTTCGTGGCGAGGACGACCTCGTCGCGGTGCGCCCGGATGAAGGGCGAGATGAACTTCTCGTTCTCCCCGGCGCCGTACAGGTCGGCGGTGTCGTAGAGGGTGACGCCCAGTTCGAGGGCGCGCTCCAGGGTGGCCCGCGACTCCTCCGCGTCGGCCGGCCCGTACGCGTGGTTCATCCCCATGCAGCCGAGCCCCTGGACCCCGACGCCGGGGCCGTCGGCGCCGAGGGCGACGCGTGCGATCTTCTCCGTCTGCTCCGTGCTCATACAGGCATCAAGCCCCTTCGGACGCCCGGCGGGCGCCGTAGAATTCGATCTTGTAGTCGAGGACCTCCAGGGCGCTCCGCAGCTCCGCGATGCGGCCGCGCACGTCTTCCCGGTGGGCGGCCAGCAGCCGCTCGCGCTCCGCGAAGGTCTCCTCTCCCGTCCGGACCAGCTCCGCGTAGCGGACCATGTCGGCGACCGGCATGCCGGTCAGCCGCAGCTTGGCCACCAGGTCCAGCCAGCTCAGGTCGCGGTCGCTGTAGCGCCGCTGACCCGTGTGCGAGCGGTCCACGTGCGGCATCAGCCCGATCCGCTCGTACCAGCGCAGGGTGTGCGCGGACAGCCCGGTGTACGTCGCCACCTCGCTGATCGTGTAGTCGCCCTGCCCGGCGGGCCGGGGGTGCTCGCGCGCCACCCGGCACACGGCCGGCGGCACGGCCCCGGCCGCCCCGGTCTCCGTCCCGGTCCCTGTCCTGGTCTCCGTCCCGGTCACCGTCATGCCGCTTCCCCCTTCCGCGTCTGCTGTTGCTCCGGACACTTCAACGCTAGAGACTTCGAGCGCACTCCAGGCAAGCTCATCCTTGACCGGATTTTGAGCGGGTTAGGCTCATCGCCATGGAGAGCATGGCGAGCCTGAACAAGATCGAGAACTGGCCGGTCGAGAACGCCGCGGCCGTGGTCGTACGGGCCGACGGTACGCGGGCCGGCGCGTACGGGCCCACCGACCGCCGCTTCCCGCTGGCCTCGGTGACCAAACTGATCGCCGCGTACGCCGCGCTGCTCGCCGTCGAGGAGGGCGCCATCGAACTCGACGAGGCCGCCGGGCCGCCCGGCTCCACCGTCCGCCACCTCCTCGCCCACACCTCCGGGCTCGCCTTCGACGAACACCGCACCATGGCCGAGCCCGGCGCCCGGCGGCTCTACTCCAACGCCGGCTTCGAGGTGCTCGGCGACCACATCGCCAAGGTGACGGACATCGACTTCCCCGAGTACCTGCGGCAGGCGGTGCTGGAACCCCTCGGCATGGCCGCCACCGAGCTGGCCGGGGCCGGGTCGCCCGCCAAGGACGGCGTCTCGACCATCGACGACATGGCCCGCTTCGCCGCCGAGCTCCAGGCGCCGAGGCTGCTGTCGCGGCAGACGCTGACCGAGGCGACGTCGGTCGTCTTCCCGGGCGTGAGCGGCGTGCTGCCGGGCTACGGGCACCAGCGGCCGAACGACTGGGGGCTCGGGTACGAGATCCGCGACCACAAGTCTCCGCACTGGACGGGCGCGGCTTCGTCGCCGCGTACGTTCGGGCACTTCGGCCAGTCCGGCACGTTCCTGTGGGTCGACCCCGAGGCCGGGGCCGCGTGTGTGGTCTTGACGGACCGGGCGTTCGGCCCGTGGGCGGTGGAGGTCTGGCCTCCGCTCACCGATGCCATCCTCGCGGAACTGGGCCACTGATTCAGGCCCGCTGATTCCGGGCCCGCACAGCCGGGCCGAATCCAGCCCGTCAGGGTCAGCCGAACGACGGTTCCCGGTGCATCTCCCACACCAGGAGTTCCGACCGGCCGATGGACTGGACCTCGCCCGGTTCGTCCGGGGCGGTGTTCTCCAGGCGGGCCGCGTCGCCCGCGTGGAGAACGTCGCCGCCGAGGCGCACGGCCCCGTGCACGACATGGACGTACGTCCACGGCGCCGCGGGCATGGCCGTGCGTTCGCCGGAGGCGAGCCGGCGGACGTGCAGGACGGCTTCGGCGCGGCGCAGGGCGTACGGAGTGCCGTCGGCGATGCCGCGTACGACCTCGTAGGCGGGGTCGCCGCCGAACTCGGTGGGGGTCAGCCACATCTGCACGAACCGCAGCGGGACGCTCCCGGCGTTGCGTTCCGTGTGCCGGACGCCGGTGCCGGCGCTGAGCCGCTGGACGTCGCCGGGGCGTACGACCGTGGCGTGGCCGGTGGAGTCCTCGTGGGTCAGTTCGCCCTCGACGACCCAGGTGACGATCTCCACATCGCGGTGCGGGTGCTCGGCGAACCCGGCGCCGCCCGGCAGCCGCTCCTCGTTGCAGGCTTCGAGGAGTCCGAAGCGCACGTTGTCCGGGTCGTAGAAGCCGGAGAAGGAGAAGGCGTGCCGGGTCTCGATCCCGGCCGCCGGGTCGCCGCCCCGGTACCGCTCGTCGCTGCGCTGAACCCGCGTCATCCGGCTACGGTAGCCCGGCCGCTCCGGACGGCGCGCGAATAGGGCAGGCTTGTCCCGTGCCTGAACCCGCCGCTAACACCCCGCATCCGCACAGTGCCACCCTGCGCCGACTGGAGAAGTCCTCCGGGAAGCTGGCCGCCAACGCCATCGCCCGGATGGACGAGCAGTTGCCGTGGTACCGGGCGATGCCCCCGGAGAACCGCTCGTGGATCGGGCTGGTCGCCCAGGCCGGTATCGCGGCCTTCACGGAGTGGTTCCGGCACCCGGAGACGCCGCAGGCGATCAGTACGGACGTCTTCGGGACCGCGCCCCGCGAGCTGACCCGGGCGATCACGCTGCGCCAGACCGTGGAGATGGTCCGTACGACCATCGAGGTCATGGAGGCGGCCATCGAGGAGGTGGCGGCCCCCGGCGACGAGTCGGTGCTCCGGGAGGCGCTGCTGGTCTACGCCCGTGAGATCGCGTTCGCGACCGCCCAGGTCTACGCGCAGGCCGCGGAGGCGCGCGGCGCGTGGGACGCGCGGCTGGAGTCGCTGGTGGTCAACGCGGTGCTGTCCGGGGAGGCCGACGAGGGGGCGCTGTCGCGGGCGGCGGCGCTGGGCTGGTCGTCGCCGGAGCATGTGGCGGTGGTGCTGGGGACGGCCCCGGACGGGGACAGCGAGCTGACGGTGGAGGCGATCCGGCGCGCGGCCCGGCACGCGAAGCTCCAGGTGCTGACCGGGGTGCTGGGCAGCCGGCTGGTGGTGATCGCGGGCGGTTCGGACAATCCGCTGCAGACGGCGAAGTCGCTGATCGGGCCGTTCGCGCCGGGTCCGGTGGTGGCGGGTCCGGTGGTGGCGGACCTGCTGGCCGCGAACCGTTCGGCGGCGGCGGCCGCGGCCGGTCTGAAGGCGTGTGCGGCGTGGCCGGACGCGCCGCGTCCGGTGCTGGCGGACGATGTCCTGCCCGAGCGGGCGATGGCCGGGGATGTGGCGGCGCGCGAGCAGTTGGTGGAGGAGATCTACAGACCGCTGGAGGAGGCGGGGTCTGCTCTGCTGGAAACACTGAGCGTCTATCTGGAACAGGCAAGCAGTTTGGAGGGGGCGGCGCGGATGCTTTTCGTGCACCCCAACACCGTGCGATACCGCCTCCGACGTGTGACAGACGTCACTGGATGGTCACCGTCCGATGTGCGGTCCGCGTTCACGCTGCGTATCGCGCTGATCCTGGGGCGCCTGGCCGACGCGGGAACGCGGTCGTAGGCTTTTATCGGAAACCCACAATTAGCCCGACGGTTCTTCGTCCCTGTCCCCACGGGTGGGCGAGGCCGTCCGCAAGAGAGAGTGTGAGGGTGCTCGTACTCGTCGCTCCCGGCCAGGGCGCTCAGTCGCCCGGCTTCCTGACCCCCTGGCTCGACCTTCCCGGCGTCACCGAACGCCTCGCGGAGTGGTCGGCCGTCGTCGACCTGGACCTCGTCCATTACGGCACCAAGGCCGACGCGGAGGAGATCCGTGACACCGCGGTGGCCCAGCCGCTGCTGGTGGCCGCCGGTCTGCTCACCGCGCGGCAACTCTTCGCGTCCCCGGCCGAGCTGGCCCGCCGGGCCGGCGCCGTGGCCGGGCACAGCGTCGGCGAGATCACCGCCGCGGCCGCCGCGGGCGTGCTGTCCGAGCACTCCGCGATGGCGCTGGTCCGCAAGCGGGGGCTGGCGATGGCGGAGGCCGCGGCCGTCACCGAGACCGGCATGGCCGCGCTGCTGGGCGGCGAGCCGGACGCGGTCCTGCCGCATCTGGAGAAGCTGGGCCTGACTCCGGCCAATGTGAACGGCGCGGGCCAGATCGTGGCCGCGGGCACCGCCGAGCAGTTGGCCGCGCTGGCCGAGGACAAGCCGGAGGGCACCCGCAAGGTCGTGCCGCTGAAGGTGGCCGGGGCGTTCCACACGCACCACATGGCCCCGGCGGTCGCGACGCTGGAGGCGCTGGTCCCCACCCTGGACGCGAGCGACCCGGAGACCCGCTACGTCTCCAACAAGGACGGGCGGTCCGTCGCCACCGGCGTGGAGATCCTGGAGCGGCTGATCAACCAGGTCTCCAATCCGGTCCGTTGGGACCTGTGCATGGAGACCTTCAAGGACCTGGGCGTCACCGCGATCATCGAGCTGTGCCCGGCGGGCACCCTCGTGGGCCTCGCGAAGCGCGCCCTGCCCGGCGTCAAGACCCTCGCGCTGAAGACCCCGGACCACCTCGACGCCGCCCGTGAGCTGATCGCCGAGCACTCGGCCACGGCCGAATAAGGAGCCCCGAGAGCATGACTGCGAAGATCAAGCCCAGCCAGGGTTCCCCGTACGCGCGCATCCTCGGCGTCGGCGGCTACCGCCCGACGCGGGTGGTGGGAAACGACGAGATCCTCAAGCACATCGATTCCTCGGACGAATGGATTCGTTCGCGCTCCGGCATCGCCACCCGGCACTGGGCGGGCCCCGAGGAGACGGTGGCCATGATGTCGGTGGAGGCGTCCGGCAAGGCCATCGCCGCCGCCGGTATCGACCCCGCCCAGATCGACGCCGTGATCGTCTCGACGGTCTCGCACTTCAAGCAGACCCCGGCCATCGCCACGGAGATCGCCGACCGGGTCGGCGCGGGCAAGCCGGCCGCGTTCGACATCTCGGCGGGCTGCGCGGGCTTCGGCTACGGCCTGACCCTCGCCAAGGGGCTGATCGTCGAGGGCAGCGCGGAGTATGCGCTGGTCATCGGCGTGGAGCGGCTCTCGGACCTGACCGATCTGGAGGACCGCGCGACGGCCTTCCTGTTCGGTGACGGCGCCGGCGCCGTGGTCGTGGGCCCCGCGCAGGAGCCCGCGATCGGCCCGACCGTCTGGGGCTCGGAGGGCGACAAGGCCGAGGCCATCAAGCAGACCGAGTCCTGGGAGATCTACCGGGGCCGCACCGACGTGAGCGATGTGCGGTATCCGGCGATCACCCAGGAGGGCCAGGCGGTGTTCCGCTGGGCCGTCTTCGAGATGGCGAAGGTCGCCCAGGAGGCGCTGGACCGGGCCGGGGTGCGCGCCGACGACCTGGATGTATTCATTCCGCACCAGGCGAACATGCGGATCATCGACTCGATGGTCAAGACGCTGGGGCTGCCGGAGCACGTCACGGTGGCCCGCGATGTCGCGACCACCGGCAACACCTCCGCCGCCTCCATCCCGCTCGCCATGGAGCGGCTGCTGGCGACGGGCCAGGCCAAGAGCGGGGACACGGCGCTCGTCATCGGCTTCGGGGCGGGTCTCGCCTACGCCGCCACTGTCGTTACCCTCCCCTAGGCAGGATCTGCGCAGCTCCCGGAGCCACCGGGCGCGGCACAGGGCTTCACCACCGACCAGTCACACCGTAGAAAATCGAAGGAGCGCCGCAATGGCCGCCACTGAGGCAGAGATCACCGAAGGTCTCGCGGAGATCGTCAACGAGATCGCCGGTATCCCCACCGAGGACGTCAAGTCGGAGAAGTCGTTCACCGACGACCTCGACGTCGACTCGCTGTCCATGGTCGAGGTCGTCGTCGCCGCCGAAGAGCGCTTCGACGTCAAGATCCCGGACGACGACGTCAAGAACCTGAAGACGGTCGGCGACGCCGTCTCGTACATCCTCAAGCACCAGGACTGATCGACACCGACGCGTTTGTCGCCACCCGGCGGTGGCGCCGTTGATTCAGACCCCTCTACACGTGGAGAAAGAATTCCTGTGAACGCGACCAATCGCACCGTGGTCGTCACCGGTATCGGCGCAACCACACCCCTGGGTGGCGACAGCGCATCGACCTGGGAAGGGTTGCTCGCCGGCCGGTCCGGCGTGCGGGCCCTGGAGGGCGAGCGGTGGGCCGACCTGCCCGTCCGGATCGCCGCCCCCAGCGCGGTCGACCCCGGTGAGCGCATCCCCCGTCCGCAGGCCCGCAAGCTGGACCGGTCGGCGCAGTTCGCGCTGATCGCGGCCCGGGAGGCGTGGGCGGACGCGGGGTTCACCGCCAAGGCGGGTGAGGACGCGAGCGTCGATCCGCACCGGCTCGGCGCCGTCGTGGCCTCCGGCATCGGCGGCGTGATCACCCTTCTCGACCAGTACGACGTGCTGAAGGAGAAGGGCGTCCGCAAGGTCTCCCCGCACACCGTGCCGATGCTGATGCCGAACGGCCCGGCGGCCAACGTCGGCCTGGAGGTCGGCGCCCGTGCGGGCGTGCACACCCCGGTCAGCGCCTGTGCCTCGGGCGCGGAGGCCATCGGCTACGCCATCGAGATGATCCGTACCGGGCGCGCCGACGTGGTCGTCGCGGGCGGCACGGAGGCGGCGATCCACCCGCTGCCCATCGCCGCGTTCGGCAACATGATGGCGATGTCGAAGAGCAACGACGACCCGCAGGGCGCCTCCCGCCCGTACGACGCGGACCGCAACGGCTTCGTCCTGGGCGAGGGCGCCGGCGTCGTCGTCCTGGAGTCGGCCGAGCACGCCGCGCGGCGCGGCGCGACGGTCTACTGCGAGGCGGTCGGCCAGGGCATCTCGGCGGACAGCCACCACATCACCCAGCCGGAGCCCTCCGGGAGCGGCATCGCGCACGCGCTGCAGAACCTGATGGACTCCTCCGACATCAAGCCCGCCGAGATCGCGCACATCAACGCGCACGCGACGTCGACGCCGCTGGGCGACGTGGCGGAGATCAAGGCGCTGCGCAAGGTCTTCGGCGACGACGTGGACCACATGGCGCTCTCGGCCACCAAGTCGATGACGGGTCATCTGCTGGGCGGCGCGGGCGGCGTCGAGACGGTGGCGTCGGTGCTGGCGCTGAAGCACCGGATCGCTCCGCCGACGATCAACATCGCCAACCTCGACCCCGAGGCGGACGCGGACGTGGTGCGGGACGAGGCCCGGGCGCTGCCGGAGGGTCCGATCGCCGCGCTGAACAATTCGTTCGGGTTCGGCGGCCACAACGTGGTGCTCGCCTTCCGCACCGTGTGATCCCGCGGTAGCCGTTACGTACGAGGGCCCGCCCGGTCTCCTGGACCGGGCGGGCCCTCGCGCGTGCTGCACAGCGGGTCGGCGTCAGACCACCTGGTGGAGCCAGCGCACGGGGGCGCCCTCGCCCGCGTAGCGGAAGGGCTCCAGCTCGTCGTCCCAGGGCTTGCCGAGCAGCTTGGCGACCTCGGCCTGGAGGTCGGTCTCGCCGCGGGCGGACCGGGCGAGGGCGGCGCGCAGCCGGTCCTCGGGGATCAGGATGTCGCCGTGGATGCCGGTGACGGCGTGGAAGATCCCCAGGTCGGGGGTGGAGCTGTAGCGCTCGCCCTCGGCGGTGGGGCAGGGTTCGGCGGTCACCTCGAAGCGCAGCAGGTGCCAGCCGCGGAGCGCGGAGGCGAGCTTGGAGGCGGTACCCGCCTCGCCCTGCCAGGAGAATTCGGCCCGCCAGGTGCCCGGCGCGGCCGGCTGTCTGATCCAGTCGAGCGTGACGCGTACGCCGAGTACGCCCGCGACGGCCCATTCGACGTGCGGGCACAGCGCGCGTGGCGCGGAGTGCACGTACAGAACTCCACGTGTCGTCACCGGGACCTCCAGTGCGGTTCGAGGTACGCCTTCCCCAGCGGCCTCGCGCCTGTGCCGGTCCCGCCTGGGGCAGCATCGGCCATTCTGCCCCAATGATCACTCCCGCACCAGCCAACGAGGTTACCAACAGTAAACACTATTGGGAGCAATTATCCCGAAAAGGGACAGGATGTGACGTGCTGTGATCCGAACAGTACCGGAGTACGCGCCCGAACGGGGCAGAGCCCAGCGGCCACAGGAAAAACTATCGTGCGGCGACACTGCACGGGTGACGTACCGTCGGTCAAGAAGAGATATCACCCATCGGCCCGAGGGGGAACAGGGATGCCCGACAGCGCCGCCCGAAGTCGCCGCGGTCCCGTACGGGCCGCCGTCGCCGCCCTCACGGCGGCCCTCGTCGTCGCCGGGACCGCCGCGTGCGACGACAAGGAGGCCGGCGGAGCGGGCGGCTCCGCGGCCAAGCCGACGCCCAAGCCCACCCCCACGTCCGCGTGGAACACCCGCCCCGCCTCCCTCGCGTCCCTCGGCGACTCCATCACCCGTGGCTTCAACGCCTGTTCACCGCTGTCCGACTGCCCCGAGGCGTCCTGGGCCACCGGCACCGCCGTCGACAGCCTGGCGCGCCGGCTGCTGCCGTCCCCCGCGGGGAAGAGCTGGAACTACGCCAAGAGCGGCGCCCGAATGGCCGATCTGCCCGGCCAGCTCGCCCAGGCCCTCCCCCGCGAGCCGGAGCTGGTGACGGTGGAGATGGGGGCCAACGACGCCTGCCGCGCGGACGTCGCCGCCATGACCTCCGTGGACCAGTACCGGGCGGACTTCACGGCGGCGCTGAAGAACCTGCGGCGCTCGCTGCCCAAGACGCAGGTGTACGTGGCCAGCGTGCCGGACCTCAAGCGGCTCTGGGCCGAGGGGCGCGCCGACCCGCTCGGCAAGCAGGTCTGGAAGCTGGCCCGGATCTGCCCCTCGATGCTGGGGGACGCGGACGCGGTGGACGCGGCCTCGACCGCGCGGCGCGGACAGGTCGAGCAGCGGGTGGCCGCGTACAACGCCGTGCTCAAGGAGGTATGCGGCAAGGACCCGCTGTGCCGCTACGACGGCGCGGTCAACGACTTCCGCTTCACCGGGGCCGAGTTGAGCCAGTGGGACTGGTTCCACCCCAGCAAGGAGGGGCAGCGGGAGCTGGCGGCGATGGCGTACCGGAAGATCACGGAGCGCGAGCCGGCGGCGTAGGGCGGCACCGCCGGATCGGGACGCTGGTTCACCCGAGCGTCAGCGGCGCGCTCAGGCGGCGGTCCGCGACGCTGCGGCCCGCCTCCACGCGGTACGTACCGGGCACGAGCCGCCAGCCGCCCGCCTCCTCGTCCCAGATCTCGGCGGCCCTGCGCGGCAGTTCGACGACCGCCTCGGCGCCGCACCCCGGTTCCGCCTCGACGGCCGCGAAGCCCGCCAGGACCCGCGCGGGGCGCTCGACGGCGTCGCCGTCCGGTACGGCCAGATAGATCTGCACCACCTCGCGGCCGGGCCGGGCCCCGGTGTTGCGGACGCGGACGGTGACGGTGGCGCCGCTCACCTCGATGGCGTCGTACGACCAGTCGGTGTAGCCGAGGCCGTGCCCGAAGGCGTACGCGGGGCGGGCGCCGGACTTCTCCCAGGCCCGGTAGCCGATGAACACGCCCTCCTCGTACGGGAGTTCGCCACCCGTCGGGGTGACGCGCACGACCGGCGCGTCGGCGAGCCGGGCCGGCCAGGTGGTGGGCAGCCGGCCGCCGGGCTCCGCCGTCCCGAGGATTACGTCCGCGAGCGCGGCCCCCGCCTCCTGGCCGGGGAACCAGCCGAGCAGCACGGCGGCCACGTCCTCGCGCCACGCCATCTCCACCGGGGAACCGGAGTTGACCACCACGATGGTGCGCGGATTGACGGCGGCGACGCGCGCGACCAGCTCGTCCTGGTGGCCGGGGAGGGCCAGGCTGTCGCGGTCGAACCCCTCGCTCTCGACCCGCTCGGTGGTGCCGACCACGACGACCGCCGCCTCCGCCGCGGCGGCCAGCTCCACCGCCTCCTCGATCAACTCCCTTGGATCGCGCCGGGGTTCGCGGTGCATCAGGCAGCAGGCGACGGCGGCGATCGGCGCGTCCGGGGACTTCGGCACGGTGTAGCGGAGGCTGACGTCGACCGGCTCGCCCGCCGTCAGCTCGACGCGCCCGCGCTCCACGGGCGAGCCGAGGACCGCGTCGAAGAGGTCGCCGTGCGCCACGCCCTGGTCGCCGTCGAAGACCCGCTCGCCGCGCACGGTCAGCGCGAAGGCACCCACCCCCTTCGTGCCGAAGGCGTGCGGCCCGCTCTCGCGCGGGGTGAGGGTCCCGACGACCTCGACGCTGTGCAGCGCGTCGAAGGCGACGCCGTCGGGCAGGTCGCCCATCCACTGCACCTGGCCGGTCGGCAGGGACCGCTCCCCCAGGACCCGTCCGGCCGCGTCCCGGCAGACGGCGCGCAGCGCGAACCCCTGGTCGGCGATGGTCAGCTCGTCGCCGGACTCCGCGCCGACGGCGTAGTCGAGCACCCCCTCGGGCAGGGCGGCGCGCAGCCCGTCGAGCGGCGAGACGACGTGGTCGGGGAAGACCTGGGCCGAGCCGCCGCCGAGGACGCGGGCATCGCGCGCGGCGGCCCCGAGCAGGGCGACGCGGCGCACCCCGGCCGGGTCCAGCGGCAGGGCGGGCGCCCCGTCGCATACGGCGTTGCGCACGAGCACGAAGGAGCGGCGGGCGATCTCGCGGGCGAGCGCCACGCCGTCGATCGGGTCGGGCAGGTCCGCCGGGGCCACGGCGGGCGGCGCGCCCTCCAGCGCTCCGACGCGGGCGGCGAGCAGCAGCACGCGCCGCACGGCGTCGTCGACATCGGACTCGGCGGCCTCCCCCGCCCGTACGGCGGCGGCGAGCGCGGACCCGTACACGGTGCGCGGCCCGGGCATCGCCACGTCGAGGCCGCCGGCGAGGGCCCGTACGGTGTTCCGGGCCGCCAGCCAGTCGGAGACGAGGAAGCCGTCGAACCCCCACTCGCCGCGCAGCACCCCCTGCTGGAGGGCGCGGTGCTCGGTCATGGTGGAGCCGTTCACGCTGTTGTAGGCGGACATGACGCCCCAGGGGCGGGCCTTGGCCACGATGGCCTCGAAGGGCGCGAGGTAGAGCTCGCGCAGGGCGCGCGCGGAGACCTTGTTGTCGACGGTGAAGCGCTCGGTCTCGGCGTCGTTGGCCACGAAGTGCTTCACGGTGGTGGCGACGCCGCCGTCCTGCACCCCGGCCACGTACCCGGCGCCGATCGCGCCCGTCAGATACGGGTCCTCGCTGTACGCCTCGAAGTGCCGGCCGCCCAGCGGCGAGCGGTGCAGGTTCACGGTCGGGGCGAGCAGCACGTGCACGCCCTTGCGGCGGGCCTCCTGCGCGAGCAGCCGGCCGGCCGTACGGGCGAGGGCCGGGTCCCAGGCGGCGGCGAGCGCGGTGGGGCTCGGCAGCGCGATGGAGGGGTCGTCGGCGCTCCAGCGGACGCCGCGCACCCCGATCGGGCCGTCCGACATCACCACGGAGGCCAGGCCGATGGCGGGGACCGCGGGCAGCGACCACATGTCCTGCCCGGCGAGCAGCCGCGCCTTGGTGTCGAGGTCGAGGCGGGCGAGCGCGTCCTCCACCACCGCCGCCGTGTCCCGGTTCGCGTCCGCCATGGCCGCGGCCTCCTTCGCCGACCGTCGTCGGCTCTCGTGGGATCTCATCGGCTCTCTTCGGCTCTCATCGACACCAAAAGCCCGATTACGCGAATAATGACACTATGACCCCAGGCCCCGCCTGTAGGGCGGTAGGTGTCGTTATCCGATCGCAATACAGTTCGAAGAACTCGAAGGAGCGGCCCATGGCAGCCAGGGCGCGCGGCGAGGAACGGCGCGCGGAGATCCTCCGCGCCACCCTCGAAGTGATCGCCGAACGCGGCTACCGGGGCGCGACCCTCGGCGCCGTCGCGGAGCGCGTCGGCCTCACCCAGCAGGGGCTGCTGCACCACTTCCCCACCAAGGAAGCGCTGCTGCTCGCCGTGTTGGCGGACCGCGACCGCTGGGACACCGGCGCCGGGCCGAGCGGCGGCGCGGGCGGCTGGCCGCTCGGCCTGCTCGCCTCGCTCGTCGAGTACAACGCGATGCGCCCCGGCGTCGTACAGACCTTCTCCGCGCTGCTCGGCGAGAGCGTCACCGAGGAGCACCCGGCGCGCGAGTTCTTCACCCGGCGCTACGAGCGGGTCCGCGCCGACATGGCCGCCTCCCTGCGCACGGAGTACGGCGAGCGGCTGCCGGGCGGCATGGCCCCGGAGGCGGTGGCACCGCTGCTGGTGGCGGTGCTGGACGGGCTCCAGTACCAGTGGCTGCTGGACCCGGAGGCCGTGGACATGGCGGCGGCGTTCCGCACCTTCGTGACGCTGCTGGGCGAGCCGCCGGCCTGAGGGGCCGCCACCGTCCTCGTGGCGCGGCCGGTCGAGCCGCCGGCCCGAAGGGCAGTCACCGCCTTCGTGGCGCCGCCCGTCGAGCCGCCGGCCCGACGAACCGTCACTCGGTGCTCTCGCGGTGGGAGCGCAGCCCGACCTCGAACACCCCGTCCCAGTCCGTCAACTCCTCCACCAGCGGATGCGCGGACCCCTTGCCCTCCAGCCGCAGCACCACGGCCGCCTGGCCGCCCGCCTCTCCCTCGGCGGAGTCCACCTGTACGTCCGTCACCAGGAAGCCCCGGCTCGTGCACAGCTCCAGCACCCGGCCCAGCAGGCCGCTGCGGGTCCGGTAGGAGAGCCGCAGCTCCACCTGTTCCACGGACGGCATCGACGCCAGCCGCCGCGTCACCTTCGGGAAGCCGCGCACCACGAGGAAGTGCACCAGCGTCGCCGCGAGCCCGAGCAGCGGCAGCCCGCCGCCGCACGCCATGCCCACGGCACAGGTCAGCCAGATCGTGGCGGCCGTCGTCAGGCCGCGCACGGCGTCGCGCCGCACGAAGATCAGGCCGCCGCCGATGAAGCCGATGCCGGAGACGATCTGCGCGGCCACCCGCGAGGGGTCCAGCGCCACGCCGTCGAGCCCGGTCATCGACCCGAAGCCGTGTATCGACACCTCCATGAAGAGGGCGCTGCCCACCCCCACGAGGGTGTGGGTGCGCAGTCCCGCGCTCTTCTGCCGTACCTCCCGCTCCAGTCCGATCAGGGAGGAGAGCAGGAGCGCGATCCCCAGCTCCGCGAACTGCCGGGTGCCCTGTCCGGTGCTCGCGAACAGGGGGGCGGCGAAGGGGTACGGGGCGGAGGCCAAGTGGACGAAGGACATCCCTCTATTGTCGCCCCGCGAGAAACCGGGCCGGAACGCCACACTCCGGACAGGGCGTCAACTCGTGGGGCGGGGGGCGGGGTCGTGAGCGGGGCCGTGGGCGCCGCCGTCCGGGCTGCTGCGGGTATTGCCGTCGGCGCTGCCGCTCGTACGGCCGTCGTCGGGACCGCCGGCGCTCCCGCTCGTACGGCCGTCGGCGCTGTCGTCGTCGGGGCCGCCGGACGCGGCCGGGTCGTCGGTGCCGTCGTCGTCCGCCGTCGCCTCGCCCGTGAGGTCCCGTACGAGCATGGTCGCGCCGGCCACGGCGCCCGGCATCACGAAGACGGCGACCACCGGGATGAGGAAGAGGAGCGTCAGCGGCACGCCGAAGCCCCAGGCGAGCAGCTTGCGGCCGCGCAGCAGCCGCAGCCGGTCCGGGAGCGCCACGCCGCGCCGCTGGAGCGCGACGGCCGTCAGCTCCTCGGTGAGGAAGAACCCGGAGACGCAGAACCCGATGGCCGGGATCAGGGTCTGGCCGATGACCGGCAGGAAGCCGAGGGCGAAGAGCAGCACGCCCCAGCAGGCGGCGCGGGTCAGCACGCGGACGCACTCCACGGTGCCGATCCACAGCTCGCGCCAGAGCGGCAGCCCCGATTCGTGCGCCGTGCCGCCCTCGGCGAGGTCGACCCGCTCGGAGATCACCTCGTAGAACGGCTCACCCACCAGGAGGGCGACGGCGGTGAAGGAGAGGAGGGCGAGGAGCAGCCCGGCGCCGAAGAAGAGCGCGGCGAGCACCCCGCGGAAGAGGCCGAGCCAGGGCTCGGACCAGCCGTCGGCGAACGGGGTCGCCCAGCCGATGACGTCGCCGGCCCAGAAGCCGAGCGCGGCGACCGCGGCCGCGTACCCGACGAGGGTGATCAGCGCGGGCAGCATCCCGAGCCCCCACAGCCGCCGGTGCCCCGCCATCCAGCGCTGCCCCTTGATGAGGTAGCCCGCCCCCGCCACAAGATCTCGCATGGCGGGCAAGCGTAGCCGCCGGCCGGGACGGCGCCGTACGGACGTACGGAGGGGGCCGTACGGACGTACGGCTACGCCTGCGCGGAAGGCCGCACCCCGGCGCGGGGTGCGGCCCTCGGGCGGCCCGGGGTCAGGCGACGGTCAGCGTGACCTCGATGTTGCCGCGGGTGGCGTTGGAGTACGGGCAGACCTGGTGGGCCTTCTCCAGGAGGTCCTTGGCCCGGTCCGCGTCCACGTTCGGGATGGAGCCGACCAGCTCGACCTTGAGGCCGAAGCCGCCCTCGGGGGTCTTGCCGATCCCGACCTTGGCGGTGACGGTCGAGCCGGAGATGTCGGCCTTCTCCTTGCGGGCCACGACGCCCAGCGCGCCCTGGAAGCAGGCGCTGTAACCGGCGGCGAAGAGCTGCTCGGGGTTGGTGCCGGCGCCGCTGCCGCCCATCTCCTTGGGCGGGTTGACGACCACGTCGAGCTGGCCGTCGTCGCTGGACACCCGGCCGTCACGGCCGTTCTCGGCGGTCGCCACGGCGGTGTAGAGGACGTCCACGGACTGAATGCTCATGCTGAGTTCCTCCTGCTGGTTCGCCGCAGGTCGCGCGCCCGCGCCACCACGGCGTCGTAGATACCGATGAGCCTAGTCGTTGAGGCTGACGATCATCTTTCCCGTGTTCTCGCCGCGCAGCATGCCGAGGAACGCCTCCACCGCGTTGTCGATGCCGGTCACCACCGTCTCGCGGTACTTGAGCTGGCCGGAGCGGACCCAGGCGGAGACCTCTTCCACGAATCGCGGCTGGAGCGCCTTGTGGTCCTGGACGAGCATGCCCTGCAGGCGCAGCCGCTTGCCGATGACGAGGCCGAGGTTGCGGGGCGCGGCGGGCGGCTCGGTGGCGTTGTACTGCGAGATCATGCCGCAGATCGTGGCCCGGCCGTGCACGTTGAACGAGCTGATGGCGGCCTCCAGGTGGTCGCCGCCGACGTTGTCGAAGTAGACGTCGATGCCGTCGGGGGCGGCCTCCTTGAGCTGCTGCTTCACGGGGCCGCTCTTGTAGTTGAAGGCGGCGTCGAAGCCGTACTCCTCGGTGAGGAGCCTGACCTTGTCCTCCGAGCCCGCGCTGCCGATGACGCGGGAGGCGCCCTTGAGCTTGGCGAGCTGCCCGACCTGGCTGCCGACCGCGCCGGCCGCGCCGGAGACGAACACGGCGTCGCCCTCCTGGAAGGAGGCGACCTCCAGCAGCCCGGCGTAGGCGGTCAGCCCCGTCATGCCGAGCACGCCGAGGTAGGCGGTGAGCGGGGCGGCGTCGGGGTCGACCTTGGTGACCTTCTCGGCGTCCAGCCGCGCGTACTCCCGCCAGCCCAGTCCGTGCAGGACGTGGTCGCCGACGGCGAACCCGTCCGCCTTGGAGGCGATGACCTCGCCGACCGCGCCGCCTTCCATGGGCTCGTCGAGCTGGAACGGCGGCACGTACGACTTGACGTCGTTCATGCGGCCCCGCATGTACGGGTCCACCGAGATGTGCAGGTTGCGCACCAGGAGCTGGCCGTCGGCGGGCTCGGTCACCGCGCTCTCGCGCAGCGCGAAGTCCTCCGGCTTGGGCCAGCCCTGGGGGCGGGCGACGAGGTGCCATTCGCGACCGGTCGTGGGCAATGACATGTAGCGCAGCCTCCTAATGTTTCAGACCCTGAAAGAACCATGCACCTCGATATTTCAGCATGTCAAGCAAAACGGTATCCTGGTGCCCATGGCCACTCGTACAGACGCATTGACCCTGGAGGTCGTGGACCTCGTAGCCACCGTCGTGGCCCGCTACCACGAGGAGTACGAGGACGCGGCCGCCCAGCACTCCCTCACCGGCGCGCAGGCGCGCGTCCTGGCGCTGCTCGCCCACGAGCCCCTGCCCATGCGGCGGATCGCGATGCGGCTCAAGTGCGAGCCGTCGAACGTCACCGGGATCGTGGACCGCCTGGAGAGCCGCGGCCTCGTCGAGCGGCGCCCGGACCCGGACGACCGCCGCGTGAAGCTGGCCGCCGCCACGGCCGAGGGCCGGCGCACGGCCGGCCACTTGAAATCCTCACTGAACTTCGCCCGCGAGCCGCTGGCCGGCCTCTCGGTCGCGGAGCGCACGGTCCTGCGCGGGCTGCTCCAGCGGATACTGGGCATCGACCCGACCTGAGGGGCCGCGGGCGCGTGAAGCCCGCGAACGCGAGAAGCCCGGGGACGCGAGGAGCCCCGGACGGCGGTCCGTCCGGGGCGTCCGTCGGGCCGGTGGTCGTCAGCGCGCGGCGGCCGTCTGGCGGATGGTCAGCGCGCGGCGGGCGGGGCCAGGCGCTGCTGGTAGTAGAGGGGGCCGAAGAAGGTGCCCCTGGCGCCGGTGAGGTAGAGGGAGCCGTCCTTCGCGGTGGTCAGGTCGCGGACGCCGAATATCTGCGGGTCCACCCCGGCGACCTGCTCCCAGGCGGCGCCGGTCCAGCGGACCAGCTTCTGGTTGCCGGAGAGTCCGGCGTAGAGCTTTCCGCCGTAATGGGCGAAGGTCTTGACCGTGGCCGCCTCCTTGCCGGGGACATCGCGGTGGGTCCAGCTCTTGCCGTCCCAGTGAATGACGTACGCGCCGGTCCGCTTCGGCTCCTGGCCGCGCTCGTCCCGGACGGTTCCGGAGGCCCATACGTCGTTCGGCCCATTACTGATGACGGCGTCGAGGAACGTGCTGACCTTCGGTATCGAAGGCACCGGAATTCGCGTCCACTTGGCGCCGTCGTAGTGCAGGGCGAGCGCCTGATCGCGGTCGTTGGCGACCCCGCCCGCGCTGGTGTTGCCGACGGCCCAGATGTCGTTCTCCGACTTCACCTGAAGGGAGTTCAGATTCCCTTCGAGGCCGTCGAACTTGGTGGTGTTCCACGTCTTGCCGTTCCAGTGGGTCACCGTCGGCACGAAGGAGGTGTCGACCCGCGTGTTGCCGACGCCCCACAGGCTGGTGCGGCTGACGGCCTCGGCGTCGATGATCTCCACGTGCTTCGTGTCGGGGCTGAGGTTGGCGGACCACTTGGCGCCGTCGTAGTGGTGGACCCGCCAGGTGCCGTCGTCGCCGTCCTTGCGGCCGATGGCCCACAGGTCGTCGGGGGACGTGCCGGTCACGGTGTCGGCCACGCCGTCGGCGGGGAGCTTCAGCTCCTTCCAAGCCGCCCCGTCGCGCTGCCACAGCCGCTGGTCGAGGTCGCAGTCGCCGCACTCCCCCTGCCGGGTGGTGACGACGGCGTTGCCCCCGTCGAAGGGGAGTATGGCCGAGGCCGCGTTCTTGACCGGCTGGGGCAGCGTCTCCCAGGCCGGCGCCGCCGCGTTCGCGGGCGACGCGGCGAGGGCCACGCCCGCGGCGGCCGCGGTCAGCAGCGCCGAGGCGGCGCGCCGGCCATGGGAAGTTCCCTTGATCATGTGTCCTCCGTTGTCGTTCGTACAGCACCCCGGATCCACGCCGTGCGTGAATTCATGTGCGCCCGCGCGGCGTCGGCGGATTATCCCCGCATCGGGGGGAACGGGGCCTCGGCCGGGATTGCGGATAATCCGCGCCCGGGTTCGAACCACACCACAGCTTTCCCCCCACATGTCGCGCGGCGACGCCAACGGCGGCCGCGCAAAGCCGAGTCCGAGAACTGTCGGGAACATATCACTCCGCGCTCGGCGGACTTGGGGGAAGAGCGGCGGACTATTTCATTCCGCACCCTCCGGGCCGACGGGCAATCAATAAGCGGAATCCGCACGGCCGCCGCGGACCTTTTCATTCCGCTCCGCCTGGGGCCGCCAATTCCGGTCGCATAAAGGCCGAGGCGGCCTTTCGTTCACCCAGTTCACCCGGAAGACACCGCGCGCCCTTTCCGACGCGGAACGCGCCCGATAGCCGACCGCGACGGTCACGTGACGTCGGCCACACCTCACTCCGCGTCGCCGCGGGGGCCCACCCCGGCACCCCCTCCCGGCCACCCCCGACGTCCCCTCCGTCCCGATCCGGCCTCATGTTTGACACCGCGCCCGCCCGGCCTCCACTATTCATTCCACTAGCCGACTAGCTAATTAGCGAGGTAGGGAGAGCGTGTGACTGACGCGATCGAGGCGCGCGGACTGGGCAAGCGGTACGGCCGCAAGTGGGCCGTACGGGACTGCTCGTTCCGGCTGCCGGCCGGGCGGATCTGCGGACTCGTGGGGCCCAACGGCGCGGGCAAGAGCACGCTCCTCGGCATGGCGACCCGGCTCGTGCAGCCCACGGCCGGGACGCTGCGGCTGTTCGGGACGCCGGTCTCCGAGCCGGCCGTACTCGCCAAGAGCTCCTTCCTCGCCCAGGACAAGCCGCTGTTCACGCGGTTCACCGTGGCGGAGACGCTGCGCATGGGGCAGGAGCTGAACCCCGGCTGGGACCAGGCGCTCGCCGAGCGGATCGTACGGGCGGGAAACCTCTCCCTCGACGCGCGGATCGGCACGCTCTCCGGCGGCCAGCGCACCCGCGTCGCGTTCGCGCTGGCCTTCGGCAAACGCCCCGAACTGCTGCTCCTGGACGAGCCGATGGCCGACCTGGACCCGCTCGCCCGCCATGAGATGGCGGGCCTGCTGATGGCCGAGGCCGCCGAGCAGGGCACGACGGTGGTGATGTCCTCCCACATGCTCAACGAGCTGGAGACCATGTGCGACTACCTCGTGGTCGTCGCCGGGGGCCGCGTCCGGCTGGCCGGCGAGGTCGACGCGCTGCTGCCCGCGCACTCCCTGGTGACCGGCGCGCGGTCCGCCGAGGGCGTGCCGCCGGAGCTGGCCCGGCACACCGTCATCGAATCCCACACCACCGGCCGCCAGTTCACCGCCCTGATCCGCCCCGAGGGCCGGGTCGGCGAGGACTGGCGGCTCAGCACACCGACGATGGAGGAAGTCCTGTTGGGATACCTGCGGACGCCCGACGCCCCGCCCCTGCTGACCCCCAGCGCCCGCGTGGCGGAAGAAGGGCAGAGCGAGGGGCAGCGCGAGGGACTGGGCCGGGGAGAGGGAGCGGCGGCATGAGCGCGACAGCACAGGCAGAGCAGCGGACCGCCCCCGCCGAGCGCCGGCCGCGCGTCCTGCGCGGGCTGCCCTGGCTGGTCTGGCGTCAGCACCGGACCGCCTTCTGGATCGGCATCGCCATGGCCGTCGTCGGCTCCGCGGTGATGATCTATCAGCGCGCGGGGCTGACGGACCTCCTGCACCACGCCGCGCAGCCGGGCAAGGAAGGCGCCGACCAGGCGTTCCGCACCCACTACGACCCGTTCTTCCAGGACGCCTCCGACTTCCTGCAGTCCCTGCCCGCCCTGATCGGCGTCTTCCTCGGCGCCCCGCTGGTCGCCGCGGACCGGGAGCGCGGCACCGCGCGGCTGGTGACGACCCAGTCGACCGGCCGCAACCGCTGGATCGCGACCAAGCTCGGCATGGCGGCGGCGGTCACGCTGGTGTGCACGGTGGCGCTCGCGGCGGCCTTCACCTGGCTGTGGGAGCCCGCGCACCTGCTGCTCTTCGGCGGCGACTGGCTGGGCGCCGGCGTCTTCGACATCACCGGGCCGATGCCCGTGGCCTTCTCGCTGCTCATGCTCGTCACGGGCGTCGCGATCGGCATGCTCCTGCGGCGGGTGGTCACGGCCATGGCGGTGACCCTCGTGGCCGGCTTCGCGGCGCAGGTCGCCTGGGACTACGTACGGCCGATGCTGGCGACCCCCCGCGTCCTCACCTACCCGTACGGCGACGACCACGGCATCGACCAGCTCCCCCAGGGCGCGGTGCAGGTCGACAACTGGATCTCCACCGCCGACGGCAAGCTCTACGGCTTCGGCACGTGCGTCAACGACGCCCACCCGGACGCCTGCCGGGCCAAGCTCGGAATCGTGAACAACTACGTAGAATACTTCGGCTACGACCAGATGCGCGGTATGCAGTGGTTGGGCGCTGGAATCCTGCTGGCGCTGGCGGCGGCCATCACCGTCTTCGTCCTGTGGTGGGTCCGACGCAGGCCGATGTGAGCACGCCGAGACGTACACCAGGACGTACGGCGGGGAAATCCGGCGCAGGGGAAGAGACGGAGAGGGGGCGCTAGTGGTCGAGTTCCGCATCGACCGGCACAGCGGCATGGCCGCCTACCTCCAGATCGTCCAGCAGGTCCAAGAGGCGCTGCGCCTGGGCATCCTGATGGAGGGCGACCAACTGCCCACCGCGGCCAGGGTCGCCCGCGACACCAAGCTGAACCCGAACACGACGCTCAAGGCCTACCGCGAGCTGGAGCACCAGGGGCTCGTGGAGCCCCGCCCCGGCGTCGGCACGTTCGTGAGCCGGGCGGCGGCCGAGCAGGCGAAGGCGAGGCCCCTGGCCGACTCGCCGCTCCGCGGCGAACTCGACGACTGGATGCGTCGGGCGCGCGTCGCGGGGCTGGAATGGGGCGACGTCTCCGCCCTGATCACGGCGGCACGCGCCGAGCACTACCCCTGACCGAAGCGGTCAGCCGACGCCCCAAAGGGGCGCGGGGAACTGCGCGACCAGCCACGACGCGCCCGCGGAGCACCACCCCTGACCGACGCCGTCAGCCGACGCCCCAAAGGGGCGCGGGGAACTGCGCGACCAGCCACGACGCGCCCGCGGGCGACGCACCGGACCATGGCACCCGCCGAGCACCACCCCTGACCGACGCGGTCAGCCAGCGCCCCAAAGGGGCGCGGGGAACTGCGCGACCAGCCACAACGCACCCGCAGACGACGCACCGGCGCGGAGCACCCAGCGAACGTACCGGCGCGGAGCGCCTAGCGGCGAATGAGCTTGTTCGCCGAGCGGGCCGCGAAGAACAGCAGCCCAGCCGTCAGCGCCGCCGCCATCCAGACCGCGTCGAGCACGCCCCGCCCGTCCAGGCCGCGGGAGAGCGCGGCGTTGAGTACGAGCGTCAGCCCGCCGACCGAGACCAGGGGCCCGGCCGCGTACCAGGCCATGAACAGGAAGGGCCCGGCGCCGCCGGTCGGCAGGCCGCCGCCGACGAACATCAGGTCCGTGCGGGCCGGGCCGCGGCAGGCGGCGAAGACGGCGGCGGCCGCGAACGGCAGCGCGCACACCGGCATCAGCAGCAGCGGCCACCACTCGCCCGCGACCGCGTACGGCACGGCCGCGAGCAGCCCCAGAAGGGCGCCGAGTACGGCGGGCACGATCGCGTGCTGGAGCATCAGCGTCCGGAAGCGGAACGGGGACCAGGACGCGCGCCGTACGTCGTCCGTCTCCAGCCGCGCGGTCTCGGCGAGCGCGCCGACCGCGAAGTAGCCGAAGAGCAGGCCCAGGACGAGCCCGATGACCCGCTTCTCGCCGCCGAGCTCCACGCCCAGGCCGGACGTCACGGCGGCGCACCCCGTCCAGGTCAGGGCCCGGCCCAGCCGGCCGGGGGTGCGTGCCAGGGCCAGCAGGTCGCGCCAGAGCACGACCAGGTACTTGTTGCGGGGCGCCCGCGCGCTGACGCGCCAGGTGGGCTCGGCGCCGCCCGCCTCCAGCACGGCGAGCTTGGCGGCGCGCAGTTCCAGGGACCACATGCCGGCGGAGACGGCGGAAGAGGTCGCCGCCCGGCCGCGCAATTGCGCGGTGGGCACGTGCGCGGCCTGCTGGTGCCCGTAGCGCAGGGCGATGGCGGCGGCGGCCGCGAGCAGCACGACGGCGGCGGGCCAGCCCGGCGCGGACCCGCCGGTGGCGGCGATCAAGGGCTGCGCGGCCCAGCCCCAGGGGCCGGACCACAGCTCGATCCACTCCAGGGCCGCGAGCCGGTGGCCGCCGCTCGCGAGGCCGATCTGTACGGCCAGGAGCGCGAGCAGCAGCACGGCGGGGGCCGTCAGCCGGCGGACCCGGCGGGCCAGCGGGGGGCGGCCCTCGACGACCATGCCGAGGGTGACGGCGAGCAGCGGCAGGCAGAGCGCGGCGGGGAGGGCGGCGAGCAGCGCGCCGCCGAAGGACGCCAGGTCGATGACGCGCAGCACGACGGCCGCCGCGAGGGCCGCCAGGACGCCGGGGAGCAGGGCGAGCGCGGCGGAGAACCGGAACCGGGGCTTCAGTACGGCGGCGCGGCGCACCGGGTGGGCCAGCACCCAGCCGACGTTCGGGCCGGGCACGACGACCGGCCCGCGCCACAGCGCGTCACGGGCGGCCAGCAGGGCGAGGCCGACGCTCACGCCGACGAAGACGGCGGGCAGGGTGTGCCGCACATCGTCGCCGACGCCGCTGTAGTCGGCGCTGACCTGGAGCTCCTTGAGGAAGCGGATGACGTAGCCGCTGCCGTAGCCGAGGACGGCGAGGATGACGCAGTAGATGAGGACGGCCGTGTCGCGGCGGCGCTGACGCTGGTGCGCGCGGCGCTTGTCCCGCAGCCAGCGCAGCGTCTCGTCGGTGCGGTCGTCGTGCTCCTCGCTCCAGACGTCGTCCTCTTCCTCCGCCGCCGCCTCGGCCGCCTCGCTCAGGTCCCCCTCCCGCACGCTCATGACCGCACACCGAGCTTCTTCAGGACCGCGGCCGGGGTGCCCTTGGCGATGACCGCGCCGTCCTCCAGCGCGATCATGCGGTCCGCGACCGCCTCGGCCAGGTCCGCCTGGTGGGTGGCGAGGAGCACGGCCACGCCGTCCTCCTTCTCCCCGATCAGCAGCTCGGCGAGGCGCTGCCGGGCGTCAGGGTCGAGCCGCTGCTCCGGCTCGTCGAGTACGAGCAGGTCCCGGGGGCGTACGAGGGCCGCGGCCAGCAGCAGCGACTGCATCTGCCCGGAGGACAGCGAGCCGGGCAGCGCCTTGGCGTGGTCGGCGAGGCGCCGGTCGGCGAGCACCTCGTCGATCCAGCCGTCGGCGTCCTCGACGGCGTGCGCCACGGTGACCAGTTCCAGGTGCTCGCGGACGGTGAGGTCCGGGTAGCAGGCGACCGTGTCGCCGACCACCGCGACCCTGGCCCGTACGACCGGGTCGTCCTCCGAGACCGTACGGCCCGCGAACAGCGCGCTGCCGCTCGTCGGGGTGTCCCGGCCGCTGGCGATGCGCAGCAGCGTGGACTTCCCGGAGCCGTTGTGCCCGAACAGCGCTGTGCACGTGCCCGCCGCCAGGCTCAGGTCGATCGGGTGCAGCGCCTTCCGGTCGCCGTACGACCGGCTGACCTTGCGCAACTGCAGCAGCGCCGGGTCGGTCTTCGCGGCCATCGGCCCTCCGTATGCGCGGGGAATTCTCACCAGACCCTAAGTGATGGCCGAATCGGCCCCCGGCGGCGGGCTCGGCCGGGTACGTGACGCGGCCTTCGGACCGGCGGCCGGGGGCGGTGGCCGAGGGGGGAGACAGCTTGTCGGCCGGGGACGGCGGGTCGGCGGCCGGAGGCGCGCGGCGGGCGGGCTCAGCGCCCGGGGGCCGGGAGTTCGCCGCGCAGCCGCCTGGCCCGCAGCACCAGTTCGAGTTCGAAGCGGCGGTCGGGGTCGTCGACCTCGTCGCCCCACAGCTCCCTGATCTGGCGGAGCCGGTAGCGGACGGTCTGGGGGTGGACGCCGAGGCGGGCGGCGATCTCGGGGGCGCCGCCGCGCGTCTCCAGCCAGGCCAGCAGGGTCTCGGCGAGGCGGCGGCCCTGGGTGGGGCCGCAGTGCAGCAGCGGAGCGAGGCGGCGGCGGGCGAGGTCCTCGATGAGTTCGGCGGGCGGCAGGAGGACCAGCGCCTCGGTGTGCTCGGTGCAGTGCAGCACCGCTCCGGAGGGGAGCTGGCCCAGCTCCATCAGGCGTACGGCCGCGCCGGCCCAGCGCAGCGACTTCGCCGCCTCGGCCAGCGGCACGGGCGGGCCCATCGCCCCGGACCAGCCCGCGGTGGCGCGGCGCAGCAGGTCGGGGCGGCCGGCGGCGTCCGGGTCGGGGACGATCATGCGGGGCTGCTCGCACTCCATGTCGAGCAGGACGCCGTGGCCGACGGCGGGCGCGACGGCCTCGCGGGCGGGGCGCAGCAGCACGCCGACGGCGACGTACGCCGGGAGCGGCCAGCCGAGCCGGGCGGCGTGCTCGGCCAGCGCGTCGGCGAAGTCCCCGCGGTGGTGCGTGGCGAGCAGCAGGTCGAGGAGGCGGCGCTGGAGGCGCAGCCGTTCGCCGGTCTGCCGGGCGACGGCCTCGGCGTAGCCGCGCATGGTCTCGGCGACGAGGCCGTCGAGGTAGTCGAAGCCGGATTCGGCGAGTTCGTACATGGCGGGGGCGGGGATGCCGGCCTGGCCGCCGATCTCGGCGAGGCGGCGCCAGGCGAGCTTCACGCCGAGCCGGTAGATGGCCTGGAGCGAGTCGAGGCTGCGGCCGTGGGCCATCTGGCCGCGGCCGAACTCCTGGAAGACGGGCGGGTGCGCGGGCGGCCGGTCCGGCCCGGTGGTGAGCTGCCGGACGAACTGCTCGATGGCGTGGCGGATGCCGACGAGCGCCATGGGTTCGCCGGACTCGTCGGGCACGAGCGTGAGCTGGGGGAATTCGCGGCGGATCTGGCGGAGGATGTCGTCGGCGAGTTCGGGCACCTCGGCGAGGGCGAGCGCGGAGAACCGCCGGACCTGTGCGCGGGGCACGTCCTGCCAGGCGGAGCGCGGCGCGGCCACGGTCACCGGCCCCCCGGCGAGGCGCTGGAGGACGGCGGCGGGCGCAGCGGGCTCGATGGGCTCGATGAGGGTGCCGCGCTCGACGGGGGTCGCGCGCCGGAGGACGGCGACTGTGACGGTCTCGACGGCGCGGGTGGCGACACCGTCACCTCCGGGAACGTCACGAGCGGATCGTTCGGCTGGTCCGGGGTGATGCCGAGCAGCGCGACGATGCCGAAGGCCGCGCCCACGGCGAGGGCGGCGGCGCCGGCGGCGGTCACAGCGGCGGCGAGCAGTCTGGACATGGCGCGTCGAGCCCCTTTCCGATGGCTGCGCCCCGACCCGGCCCCCGCTAACTGCGAACGGGTGAAGGATCGTTGGAGCATTGACACTCCGTCAAGGGCCGCCTACGGTTCCCGGCCCGTACGAGATGTGCGCGCCCGGATCGCCCCGCCCTCCCCCGAGGAGTGCCCTCATGCGTCGCTCGACCCCGCCGGTTCCGCTGATCCTGCTCGGCGCCGGCGTCTTCCTGCTGGTGCTCGCGCCGATGCTCACCTGGTACGTGGAGCCGCGCGCGAAACGCACGACCGTCGACGTGAACGTCACCACGGTCTTCGCCGGTGAGGGCCGCTATTACGACGCCGGGGCGGCCGCCGTCCGGAGCGGCCGGACGATCACCATCACCCGGCGGGTGCTCGGCGACGTGGCGGCGTCGGACCGCAGCGGCCGGGCGGTCTGGGACGTGTCCACGACGATCGACACCCCGGCGACGCTGAAGCTGAAGGACCCGCGCCGGTCGTTCAAGTGGACCACCGAGCGCTGGGTCACCGACCGCCGGACCAACGCGCCCGTGCACTGCTGCGGCGAGTCCCCCGGCCCGTTCGAGGGCGACGCGTACCTGAAGTTCCCCTTCGACGTGGGGAAGCGGACGTACCGCTGGTGGGACAACACCTTGGGGGCGACCGTGCCGCTCCGCTTCGCGGGCGTGGAGCGGGTGCGGGGCTATCAGGGCTACCGCTTTTCGGGGGCCGTGAAGGCGACCCGGACCGGCAGCCGGCAGGTGCCGGGCGCGATCGTGGGGCAGCCGCGGCGCGGTCAGGTGCAGGCCGAGGAGTGGTACGCCAACGACCGGATCGACCTGGTCGTCGATCGGCGTACGGGCCGGGTGCTGAACGCCTCGCTGTCGCCGCGGGTGACGCTGCGCGCGCCCGGCGGGCGGCGGGACGCGGTGACGCTGCTGGCCGGGGACGGGGTCGCGTTCACCCCGGGCACCCAGCGCGAACAGGTCGATTCCGCGCGGCGCGAGAACCGCAAGCTGCGGCTGCTCGGCGAGACGGCGCCGCTCGCCGCGGTGGTCATCGGCGGGTTCGCGACGGCGGGGGGTGTGCTGCTGCTGGTGCGCCGGACCACGCGGGTCGACTGAGGGTCGGCTGAGGGTCGACTGACGGAGCATGAAGTGACGAACCGTCAGCTCCAGGAAGGGCGGAAATTGTCACCTCGGTGAGTAGCCGCGCCGAACGCCTCGGCGAACACTGACACCTCACCCCGCGCACCGCCCGGCACCGTTCCCCCACAAGGCTCCGCACCCCACGACGAGTTGGAGTGGCGATGCCCCAGCACGTACGGCCGTCCCCGGCCCCCGCCGCGGGCCCTCCCCCGGCGCTCCCCGGCCCGGCTCCGAGACCCCCCACCATGACGCCGAGCCCCGCCCCCGTACCGCACCCGCCCCGCCGGATCGTCTTCCTCGCCCGCCGCGACCTCGGCAACCCCGCCGCCGGCGGCTCCGAGATCCTCGTCGACCGCCTCGCCACCGGCCTGACCGCCCTGGGCCACCAGGTCACCCTGGTGTGCGGCGGCCCCGTCGCCCGCCACGACTACCGCGCCGTCTCCGCGGGCGGCGACGCCGCCCACTTCCTGCGCGCGCCCCACGCGCTCAGCCGCCGGGCCGGCCCCTGCGACCTCCTCGTCGAGGTCTGCAACGGCATGCCCTACCTCGCGCCCCTGTGGCACCCCGGCCCCACCCTGTGCCTGGTCAACCACGTCCACACCGACCTGTGGCGGCTGCGCTACCCGCCGCCCGCCGGCCGGCTCGGCGCCCGCCTCGAACGCTGGGCGCTGGCCTCCGCCCACCGCCGCGGCCTCGTCGTCGCCGTGTCCGGCTCCACCGCCGCCGCGCTGCTGCGCCTGGGCGTCGCCCAGGACCGTATCCGCGTCGTGCACAACGGCGTCGAACGGCCCCCGGCGCTGCTCCCCGAGGCCCCCGAGCCGCTCTTCGTCGCCATGGGCCGGCTCGTCGAGTACAAGCGCGTCGATCTGCTGCTGCGGCTCTGGGAGCGGGTGCGGCCCGTCACCGGCGGCCGGCTCGTCATCGTCGGCGACGGCCCCGAACGGCCCCGGCTCCAGGCGCTCGCGGGCCCCGGCGTGACCTTCGCCGGGCGGGTCGACGAGGCCGGGAAGCACCGGCTGCTGTGCGCCGCGTGGCTGCTGCTGCACCCCTCCCTCGTCGAGGGCTGGGGCCTGGTCGTCACCGAGGCCGCCGTGCGGGAGACGCCCACGCTCGGCTTCGACGTCCCCGGCCTGCGCGACTCCGTCGACCACGGCCGTACGGGCCTCCTCGCTTCCGGCGACTCCGCCTTCGCGGCCGCCTGGTGCGCGCTCGCCCTCAGCCGGGAGCGGCGCGCGGCGCTGGGCCGCGCCGCGCGGCTGCGCGCCGAACGCTTCCCCTGGAGCGGTACGGTCCGGGGCTTCGGGGCCGTCGCGGCGGAGGCGTGCCGGATGGCCGCGCCGGCCCCGTACGGGCGGTGAGCGCGGTGGTGCGGGACCCCTCCGTCGCCCGGTCCGTCGCCCTCTTCCGCGCCTTCCGGCACGAGCAGACCGAGCCCGAGCGGTGCTACGCGCTCCTGGCGTGCGACGCCGCCCGGCAGATCGAGCGGTACGAGCCGCTGCGCGGGCGGCTGGTGGTGGACGTCGGGGGCGGCAGCGGGTGCTTCACCGCCGAGTTCCGGCGCCGCGGCGCCCGCTGCTACCTCTTCGAACCGGACGTACGGGAGCTGACGGCGCACGGCCCGCCGCCCGCCGGCGCGGTGCTCGCCGACGGCTGCCTGCTGCCGCTCGCCGACGGCGCGGCCGACGTCTGCTTCTCCTCCAACGTCCTGGAGCACGTGGCGGACCCGCGCACGTTCCTCAGCGAGATGGTCCGCGTGACCCGGCCCGGGGGGCTTCTCTACGTCGCGTTCACCAACTGGCTCTCCCCCTGGGGCGGTCACGAGACGAGCCCCTGGCACTACCTCGGCGCGGACCGCGCCCGTGCCCGCTACCGGCGGCGCACCGGCCGCCCCGCCAAGCACACCGTGGGCGAGAACCTGTTCCCCCTCCATATCGGCCCCACCCTCCGCCAGGTGCGCGCCCTGCCCGGCGTCACCGTGGTCACGGCCCGCTCCCGCTACGCGCCGTTCCTCGCGGAGGCGGTCGTCCGGGTGCCGGGGGTGCGGGAGTTCGCCACCTGGAATCTGCTGCTGATACTGAGGCGGTCTCCTTATGACGGTTCGCGGTCCGCTGCCCCTGCGACGACGCCGGCCGCGGCGGGGTGATGGACGTGGCTGAGGCGACGCTCGTCACCTCCCCGGCGGGGCCCGGCCCGACGCGCGCCGGCCGGCGGGCGGGCGACAGGCCCGAGCCGCCGCGCGGCCGGCGGTGGCTGCTGGGGTTCTGGGCGCTCGCGTTCGTCGCGTTCCTGGTCCGGGCGCCGGGGCGGATGACGTTCGAGACGAAGCTGGGCGTCGTCGCCGACCCGTTCGGGTTCCTGCACGACCTGGGGACGCTGTGGCAGGACCGCGGCGGCTTCGGCGGCATCGCGGACCAGTACATCGGCTACGCGTTCCCGACCCTGCCGTACTACGCCCTCGCCCACCTCGCACGGCTGCCGGTGTGGCTCGCCGAGCGGCTGTGGATGTCGCTCATCGTGGCCGCCGCGTTCTGGGGCGCGCTGCGCCTCGCCGAGCGGCTGCGCGTCGGCTCGCCCGCGACCCGGCTGCTCGGCGCCGTCGGGTACGCGCTGTGGCCGACGTTCACCATCGTCATCGGGTCCACCGCCGCGGCGGCGCTGCCCGGCGCGGTGCTGCCGTGGGTGCTGCTGCCGCTGGCGTCGCGGACGTCGGGCGCGCGGACGGCCGCCGCCCGGTCCGCGCTGCTGGTCCCGTTCATGGGCGGCGTCAACGCCGCCTCCACGCTCGCCGCGCTGCTGCCCGTGGCGCTGTACCTGCTCTCCCGGCCGCGCGGGCGTCGGCAGCGGGCGCTGCTCGCGTGGTGGATACCGGGCGTGGTCCTCGCCACCGCCTGGTGGACGGTGCCGCTGCTGCTCCTCGGCCACTACGGCGAGAACTTCATGCCGTACATCGAGCAGGCGGACACCACCACCGCCACCATGTCCGCGACCGAACTGCTGCGCGGCGCCGGGAACTGGGTCGCCTACCTCAACTTCGGCGAGCCCTGGCTGCCCGCCGGCTGGGCCGCCGCCACCGCCCTCGTCGCCATCATCGGCTCCGGGCTCGCCGCCGCCCTCGGCCTGGCCGGGCTCGCCCGGCGCGACCTGCCCGAGCGGCGCTGGCTGCTGCTGACCGTACTGAGCGTGGTGCTCATCGCGCTGGCCGGGTACGGCGGCGCGTACGGCGCTCCCTTCCACGCCACCGTCCAGGGCTGGCTGGACGGCTGGCTGCGGCCGTTCCGCAACATCTACAAGTTCCAGCCCGGCCTGGCCCTCGCGCTGGCCTTCGGCCTCGCGCATCTGACGGCCGTCGCCGCCGAACGGCGCGGCGCCCGCCACGTGCCCGGCCGCCGGCTCGCCCCGGCGCTCGCCGCGCTGCTGCTCCTGCCGGGGCTCGCCTGGCCGTATCTGAACGGCACCGTCCTCCAGCCGGGCTCCTTCACCAAACTGCCCGCGCACTGGTCGCAGACCGCCGACTGGCTGAAGAAGCACTCCCCCGACAGCCGCGCCCTCGTCGTCCCCGCCACCGCGCACGGCATCTACACCTGGGGCTCCCCCATCGACCAGCCCCTCGACGTCCTCGCCGAATCCCGCTGGGCGCAGCGCGACTATGTGCCGTTCGGCACCCCCGGCTCCCGCCGCGCGATGGACGCGGTCGAGCAGGCCCTGATGACCGGCACGGAAGTCCCCGGTCTGCGCGACTACTTGGGCCGGGCCGGGCTCTTCAACGTGGTCGTGCGCAACGACCTCGACCCGGACCAGATCGGCTACGTACCGCCGCAGACCGTGCGGCGCACCCTGGAAGCCTCCGGCTACCGCCGGGTCGCCGCCTTCGGCCCGCTGCTGACCGGCGGCCGCATCCCCGCCGAGACGCCCGTACAGGTCCAGGGCATCTACCCGCGCCAGCAGGCCGTCGAGATCTACGAACCCGTCGGCACGCCCCGGCCCGGCCCGGTCACCGCGAAGCCCGTCTCCGGCACGGCCGTCGTCAGCGGCGGCCCCGAAACGCTGCTCCCGCTCTCCGCCGACCCCTCGCTGCGCGGCCGGCCCACCGTCCTGACCGGCGACAACCACCCGGGGATCGGCACACCGCCGCTCCAGGCGGTCGGCGACGGCCTGCGCCGCGCCGACACCCGCTTCGGGCTCGTCAACACCAACACCTCGTACACGTACGGGCCCGAGGACCGGAACCCGCCCGACGCCCTCCAGGACGCGGGACGGCCGCCCAAGCAGATCCTGCCGGTGGACGGCGTACGGCACCAGACGACGGCCGTGCTGCGCGGCGCGGCGTCCGTCACCGCCTCCAGCAGCGGCAACTGGCTCTTCCAGCTCCCGCAGTACGACCCCGTGAACGCCTTCGACGGCGACCCGAACACCGCGTGGGCCGAGGGCACCCCCGGCCGCCCCGTCGGCCAGTGGCTGCGCGTCGGCTTCGACACGCCCACCGCGATCCCCGCCTCGATCCAGGTCACGCCGCTGCCGGGGGACGGGACGCGGGCCGCGCCGACGCTCGTCCGCGTACAGACCGACAAGGGCTCGGCGGAGAGCCCCCTCCAGCCGAACGGGCTCCCCCAGCCCGTCAAGGCCCCGGCTGGGCAGGCCAATTGGCTGAAGGTCACCATTCTGGACGCGCAGGACCCCAAGCCGGGCCTCTCCGGCGCGGGCTTCTCCGAGATCGCCATTCCGGGCGTCCAGGTGGCCCGGCTGCTCAAGCTGCCGACGGACGCGCAGGACAGCGACGCCACGAGCGAGACGTACGCGCTGCACCGCGGCAGCGACCCGGGCGGCCTCTCCCCGACCGCCGCCGAGGCCGGCCTGCACCGCAGGTTCACTACGGCCGGCACGTCTGGTACGTCCGCCACGTCGGCCACTTCCGCGGCGTCCGCCACGGCTGCCACGGCTGCCACGTCCGCGACGTCAGGAACCTCCGACGCGCCCGGAGCGTCAGGCGTGGCAGGCACCTCCGCCGCGCCCGGCGCATCGGCCGCGTCGGTCGCCTCCGCCGCCTCCGCCGCCGAGAGCTTCTCCGTCAGCGCCTCCGCGCTTCCCGTGCCCGGCGACGCGCTCGACCGCCTCCTCGACCTCGTCGCGCCGGGCAGCCGGCGGCGGCTCACCGCGACCGCCGACTCCACCGCCCGCACCGGAAACGCGCTGAGCGCCCGCAACCTCGTCGACGGCGACCTCACCACCGCCTGGATCGCCGGGGACCGGCCCGTCATCCATCTGCGCTGGCCCGGCCGGCGGAGCATCGACAGCCTCGTCCTCGCCGCGGCGGGCGGCATCTCCACCCGCCCCGAACAGATCCTCATCAACTCCCCCTACGGCGCGGCCACCGCGGGCGTCGACGAGAACGGGCAGGCCCGCTTCGAGCCCATCGTCACCGACCAGCTCGACATCACCATCAGCAAGGTCGCCCCGCTCACCGTCCACAACCCCATAGCCGGACGGCAGTTGCAGCTCCCCGTGGGGCTCAGCGAGGTGTACGTACCCGCCCTCGACGACCTGCGCACCCCCGCGCCCGCCCCCTCCGCCCGCTTCTCCCTGCCCTGCGGCCAGGGCCCGGCGCTCGCCGTGGACGGCACCCTGCACGCCACCAAGGCCGCGGGCCGCGTCCGGGACCTGACCGAACGCCGACCCGTCAAGGTCGAGTTGTGCGGCTCCGAAGCGCGCCGAGGCGCGCTGCCGCTGCGGCCCGGCGCGCATACGGTCGAGGCCGGGGACCAGGGGCCGCTCGCCCTGACCGACGTCACCCTGACCCGCGGCAAGGCCCCGGCCCCGGCGGCGGCGCGCCCCACCAAGGCCCTCGACTGGGCGGGCGACCACCGCTCCGTTCACGTCGACGCGGGCCAGGCCGCCTACCTCCAGACCTACGAGAACGCCAACTCCGGCTGGCACGCCACCCTCAACGGCAAACGGCTGGCGGCGCTGCGCATGGACGGCTGGCAGCAGGGCTTCCTCATCCCGGCGGGACAGGGCGGCACCGTCAAGCTCTCGTACGCTCCGTCGACCACCTACGACGCGGCGCTGATCGGCGGCGCGGCGGGCATCGTGCTGCTCGCCCTCCTCGCCGTCGTCCGCCGCCGCCCTCTCGCCACACCGCCTCCGCCGCCGCCCGCCCCCGGCTGGCTCCTGGGCACCGTCGCCCTCACCGCCGTCCTGGTGGTGGTAGCGGGCCCGGTTGCCGTCGTCGCGCCCGTACTCGCCCTCATCGCACGGGCCCGCCCCTGGCTCCTGGTGCCCACAGCGCTCCTGGCCATGACCGGCGCCATGATCGCGGCAACCACGGGGGCCGGAGACCCGGCCGCCATGAGCGAGGGCCCGTTCGGCGGCGCGGCGCAAGTGCTCGCCGTCACCGCGCTGGCGGCGGCGGTCGTGACCTTGCCGCGCGGCTCGCGACAGCGAGCGCGGCCTGGCCCGGCGGCCGAGCCGCCCGCCGCGCCCCCGGCCCCCAAACCCGAGCCGCCTCCCGAGCCGCCGGCGGAGAGGGCGTGACGGCCGTGGGCCGAGGGGCCGGTGGGCGGTCGGGGGTGGAGCAGCGCGTTCCGTTTCCTACTGTGGACGAGATCGCGCGGCATCTTCAGGACGAGGAGCCGGAGACCGTCCATATCGAGGTGCATCTGCCCGGCCGCCTCGACCCGGCGCGGCTGCGTGCGGCCTTTCACGGGGCGCTGCTGCGCCATCCGCGCATCCTTGTGCGGCAGGCACCGTCGGCGTGGTGGCGGAGGCGGTACGAGTGGGAGCTGACCGGCGGGCCGGACGTGGACCCGGTGGCCTTCCCGGCGCCGGGCCCGGACGCGCTCGTACGGGCGCGGGAGCGGGCGCTCGCCGGGTGCCCGCCGCTGTCCGCGTCGCCGCCCGTACGGCTGGAGGTCGTGACGGGCGCGTCGGACGGCGGGTGTGTGCTGCTGCTCGCCATCAACCACACCGCGCTCGACGGCCCGTCCTGTCTGCGGGTGCTGGCGACGGCCGCCGAGCTGTACGGCGGGCGGGATAATTCACCTCCGCGGGCGGAGCCGAAGGCCCAGCGGTACGCGAAGCCCGCCGCCGATGGGCCCGGCCGGGGCCGCCCGGTGCGCGTCGCCGCCTCGACGGCCGCCCCGGGGGGCGGCAACGGGATGCTGCTCGTCGAACTGCCCGTACCGGCCCGCCCGTCACGCGGTACGGGCGACACCGTCCCGTACACCGTCAACGATCAACTCCTCGTCGCCACCAGGCTGATGGTCGCCCGCTGGAACCTGCTCCACTCCGCCCCCACCCGCCCCGTGCGCATCACCATGCCGGTGGACGACCGTCCGCACGGCGGCGACATGCCCATCGGCAACGGCACCCGCCTCGTCGACGTCGGCTTCGGGGCGGGCGAGCGGCTGGACGAGGCGGCGCTGACCGCCGAGCGCCCCGACCCGGCCGCCGTCGCCCGTCTGCTGCGCCGCACGGCGGCCCGTACCCGTACGCTCAAGTCGTCATCCGGACCCCAACTCGGCCTCGAGGCCGCCGTGTTGACCGCTCCCGTGCTGCCGGTGGGCGTACGGGCGGCCGCGACGCGGGGGCTGCGCCGGGTCGCCGCGCCCTGGACCTCCACGACGCTCCTGAGCAACATCGGCCGGGTCCCCTACCCGCTGGACTTCGGCGACGCGGGGCGGGCGGGCGCCGTGTGGCTGTCGGCCCCGGCCCGTACGCCGCGCGGCCTGACCGTCACCACGGCGAGCACCGGCGGTCGGCTGCATGTGGCGCTGCGCTGGTCCCGCGCGCTGCTGGACGACGCGGCGGGCGCGCGGCTCGCGCAACTCTTCACGCGCGCGCTCGACGCGACGTCCGCGGCGGCCCTGTACGCGGCAGCCCCGTATGCCGCGGACCAGTGACGAGTGAAGAAGAGAAGAAGAGAAGAAGGGCAGGAGGAACGGAGGGCACATGAGCGAGAGCAGCAGCTCCACCGCCACCGCCGCGCCCCGGCTGCGGGACTTCTACGAGGGCCCGGCCGTGCCCGTCGCCTCGGGCCCGGACCGGAGCCGCCGCCAGGCCCGTATGCTCGCCCGCGCGCTGGGCCCGGCGGGGGCGGCCGGTCCGGCCACCGTTCTGGACATCGGCTGCGGCGACGGGACGGCGGCGGCCATCGCGGCGGCAGCGGCCCCCGGCCACCGGTTCGTCGGCGTCGACTGGTCGCAGGGCGCGCTGCGGCGGGCGGCGGCGGGCGTGCCGTACGCGGTGCGGGGCGAGGTGACGGGCGAGGGGCTGCCGTTCGCGTCCGGCGCCGCCGACGCGGTGCTGTTCAGCGAGGTGATCGAGCACCTGGTGGACCCGGACGGCGCGCTGGCGGAGATCCACCGCGTGCTGCGGCCCGGCGGCCATCTGCTGCTGTCCACGCCCAACCTGGCCGCCTGGTACAACCGCGCCCTGCTGCTCGCCGGAGTGCAGCCCGTCTTCTCTGAGGTGAGCCTGCGTCAGGTCCACGGCCGGCCGGGCAGCGCCGTCGTGGGACACCTGCGGCTGTTCACGGCGCGGGCGCTGCGCGGACTGCTCACCGCGCGCGGTTTCGTGACCGTGGAGCTGGCGGGGGCCCCGTACCACGACGTGCCCCGGCCGCTGCGCCCGCTGGACCGCGCAGCCTGCGGCGTACCGTCGCTCGCCTCGATCCTGCTGGCGCACGCGCGGAGGGTGTAGCCGTGCTGTGGGGCGTGCTGGCGGCGCTGCTCGCCAACGTCCTCTACAGCGTGGGTTTCGTGCTGGAGAAACGCGCCCTCACCGGGCTTCCGGCGCTCAGCTCCGGCCGCCCCCTGCGCGCGGTGCGGCTGCTGCTCGGCAGCCCCCTGTGGCTCGGCGGCTCGTGCGCGCTCGCGCTCGGCTTCGCCGCGCAGCTCGCGGTCTACCGCACGCTGCCCATCGCCGCCGCGCAGGGCCTGTTCGTCTCCGGGATGGTGCTGCTGCTCCTGCTGTCCTCCGTCGTGCTCGGGGAGCGTACGAGCGCCCGCGAGCGGCGGTCCATCGCCGGCATCCTCTGCGCGCTCCTCATGGTCGTGGCCTCGCTCCAGGGGGCGTCCGACCCGGTCAGCCGCTCCGCGCCGACGGGCCCGCTGCTCGCCGTCTGCCTGCCCGCGCTGGCGGCGGGGCTGCTGCTGTACGGGGCCGCCGAACGCCGCGCCGGGCGCGGGCGGCGACCCACGGGCGTGGGGTACGGAACGGCGGTCGGCCTGCTGTACGGGGTCAGCTCGCTGGCCATCAAGGGCGTCTCGGGCCGGCTGACCACCCACGGCGTCGGCGACGCCGCCCTGGCCCTGCTGGCCTCGCCGTACCCGTATCTCCTGCTGTTCACCGGGGCCGCCGGTCTGGTCCTGTCGCAGACGGCCCTGCAACGCTGCCGCGCCTCCCTGATCGTGCCCGTCTGCACGACGGTCACCTCCGTGTTCACCATCGCCTGCGGCACGTTCGCGTTCGGCGAGCCGCTGCCCGCCGATCCGGTACGCCTCGCGCTCCGCCTGGGCGGCGCCGCGCTGGCCGTGGCCGTACTCCTGGCCCTGCCGCGCGAGAACGCTCCCTCAGCACATCAGCCTCGGCGACCCCGGAATCCTCGGCAACCCCGGCACCCCCGGCCACCTCGCCAATCTCGGCAATCTCGGCAATCTCGTCAATCTCGGCCCGAAGCAAAGGGCCTGACACCTGACCGGAAAGGACGTACGCCATGAAGCCCGACGACCCCCTGCTGAGAATCCTCGCCTGCCCGCTCGACAAGGGCCCGCTCTCCGTCGTCGAGGCGGAGAACCTCCTCTACAACCCGCGGCTGCGCCGCCGCTACCCCATCGTCGACGGCATCCCGCAGCTCCTCCCCACCAGCGGCGAGCAGGTCTCCGACGACGAGCACGAACGGCTGCTGAAGCGGATCGGCGCCTCATGACCCTCGCCGCCCGCTGCGCCCGGCGCCTGCCGCCCCGGCTGGTCGCGGCGGCCGCCGCCCGCCTCTACCCGCGCTTCGAACCCGAGCTGCGCCGGCTGCCGGACTTCTGCCCGCGCGGCGGCACCGCCGTCGACGTGGGCGGCTGGTACGGCCCGTGGTCGCGGGCCCTCGCCCGGCGCGCCGAGCGGGTCGTCGCGGTGGAGCCCGTACCGCATCTGGCCCGCGCGCTGGCCGCCACCGCGCCCCGCAACGTCGAGGTCGTACAGGCCGCGGCCGCCGACCGGTCCGGCGTGGCCACGCTCTGGCTGCCGCCCGGCGGGCGCGGCGACCGGGGCCTCGCCTCGCTCGTACGCCGCCCCGTGCACGCCACGACCCTCGCCGTGCCCTGCCTGGCCCTCGACGACCTGGACCTCACCGGCGTGACCCTGCTCAAGATCGACGTGGACGGCGGGGAGGCGGCCGTGCTGCGCGGCGCCCGGCAACTGCTGTGCCGCGAGCGGCCCGCGCTCTTCATCGAGCTGGAGCACCGCGTCCAGCCGCCCGGCCCGGTGCTCGCGGCGCTGGCCGAGTACGGCTACCGGGGGTGGGTGCTGCCCGCCGGGGACTGGGTGCCGCTCGCCGAGTTCGACCTGGCCGCCCACCAGGCCCGTACGGCCCATGTCGCCGACGACGGGCTGCTGCGCCGCTCCCTCGCGCCGCGCCGGGCCCGTTACGTGAACTCGGTGCTGTTCCTCCCCGGAACCGAGCGCCCGGGCGCGGCGGACGTGCGCGACGATGGGAGGCATGAGCTCCACGCGTGACGCCGCTGCCGCCCCGCCGCCGTTCGGGCCGCTCCAGTTCCAACTCGTCCTGCTGCGCCGGATGGCCGACCACCAACCGGGCCTGGTCGAGGACGCGCTACGCGAACTGGGCGTGGAGCGCCCGGAGATGCGCGAGGCGAACCGCCGCTGGCAGGCCATGCTGCACGCGCCCCGGCGACGCGGCGCCCAGGCCCGCTACCGCTCGGTGCTCGGCCCGCCCGAGTCCGTCACCGGGCGGCGCGTCGGCGACCTGAGCTGCGAGGCGCTGAGCTGGCCGGTGCCGCTCTGGCCGGACCTGCGGTTCGAGGTGCTGACCGCGCCGGGCGGCGGCGTGTGGAACGAATGGCTGGTCCGCGCCCCCGGCGCCCCGGGCCCCACTCTCCGCACCGCCGCCGACCTGCGCCCCTGGACCTGCACGGTCGACGAGGTGGCCCGCGCCTTCGCCCCGGCCCGCCCCATGGAGGGCACGGCCCCCACCCGCTTCCGCCTGGCGTTCACGGCACCGGGGGCAGCGGGGGCGGTGGATGCGACGAGGGCGGTGGATGGGATGGGGGCGGTGGATGCACCGGATGCGCCGGGCCGGCCGTACGTCGCGGAGTTCACGTGGGGGCTGCTGCAACGGGTGACGGCGGGGGCGGCATAGGCGAAGGCGAAGAGGCGAAGGCGAACGGGCGAAGGCGAAGGGGCGAAGGCGAAGAGGCGAAGGCGAAGGGGCGGCGCACGGCCGTAAAGGCCACGTGCACCGCCCCACCACCGCAGGCGCCCGCCCGGCCCAGCGGCCGGTTCGCAGGAGTCCCGCCGCCCCGCCTACCCCGGGAACGACTCCGAGGAGACGTTCCAGGCGACGATGGCCGGACGGCCGTGCTCGGTGCCGATGCGGCTGATCGTCCCGGTGTCGAGCCGGAACAGCGCGCCGTCGGAGGCTGGCAGCCCGAGCCGGCGCGCGGTGAGTACCCGCAGGAAGTGCGAGTGCGCGACGAGCACCACGTCGCCCGTGCCGTCGTCCCCGTCCTTGCCGGCCTTCAGCAGGGGTTCGATCCCCGCCAGTACGCGGTCGGCGCGCGCCCCCACCTGGTCGGGCGACTCGCCCGGGTGCTCGGCGGGGCCGGGCGCGACACCGTCGTGCCACAGGTCCCAGTCGGGCCGGGTGCGGTGGATGTGGGCGGTGGAGATGCCCTCGTACGCGCCGTAGTCCCACTCGTGCAGGTCGGGCTCGATCTCGACGTCGCCGAGCCCGGCGAGTTCGGCGGTCCGCCGGGCCCGCTGCAGCGGGCTCACCAGCGTCCGTACGACCGTCAGCCCGGAGAGCAGCGGCCGCAGGGCCGTCGCCTGTTCCTCGCCGCGACCGGTCAGCGGGAGGTCCGTGAAGCTCGTGTGCTGACCCGACCGGCTCCACTCGGTCTCGCCGTGCCGGATCAGCAGCAGGTCAGCCACGGTCGGCGGGCCCCTGCCCGTCGCCCTGCTGACCCTGTGCCTGTGCCTGCTGCTCGGCCACGGAGGCGCGCACCTCGTCCATGTCCAGACCGCGGGCCTGGCCGATGACGTCCTCCAGGGCGGCCTCGGGGAGGGCGCCCGGCTGCGCGAAGACGGCGATGTTGTCGCGCACGATCATCAGCGTGGGGATCGACTGGATCTCGAAGGCGGCGGCCAGCTCCGGCTGCGCCTCGGTGTCGACCTTCGCGAAGACCAGGTCGTCGTGGCGCTCGGCGGCGCTCTCGTACACCGGCGCGAACTGCTTGCAGGGCCCGCACCAGTCGGCCCAGAAATCGATCAGTACGAAACCGTTCCCGGACACGATCTCGTCGAAATTGTCCTTGGTGAGCTCAACCGTGCTGCTCATGCTTGCCTCTCAGCTCGCGGATGCGTTCCGGATCCCCAGCCGGGAAACCAGCTTTTCCCCCACCGTATTCCGAAGCCCCGGGGGCTCGTCCACCGCGACCGACCAGGTACGGTGCCCCCGCACACGTACGCGCCGTGGGCTCTTCGGAGACGGGAGCCAAGCGGCGCCTGCCCCTTGAAACCAAACATTCCGGGCGCGGCACGAAGAATCGCCACACCCGGAATGTCACCCGGATATCACCGGAATGCCGTCAGGGACGGCTCCTAGTGACCGCTCCCAATAGCTCCTAGTACTGGTAGCCGCCCTGCGGGTTCGGGTCGACCCACCAGCCGTTCTGGCAGACGCGGCCCTCGGGGTCCCGAGCGCCCTCGGCGTACTCTCCCGAACCGGTGGTCTCGCCGTTCGGGCCACGGCCCCAGCTCGTGTAGTAGTAGCGGCAGCCGGCCGCGTTCGGGGCGGCCTCCGCCACCGGAACGACGGACAGGGCGGCACCGGCCGCACAGACGGCCACCACGACGGCGCGCGTGAACGCTCGCATGCGATCACCTTCCATTTATGGGCGCGCGGCGCGCGCCCCGGTGCTGGCCACTTTGGCGGCGCGGAGGCCGGGCGCGGGGAGCTTGAGAGGGTGTCGTACCGAATGCCACCTGAACGGTGAACGCGCGCCCGGCCACGGTTGACGGAATGTTGACGAAATAGGAGACAGGTTCGTCAACTCCCGTGCGCACGTGCCCTATTCGACGACGGAACGGAATGCGGCGGGCGAGGCGGAGGGGCGGTTTTCCTCGGGCGCGGCGGGCACGACGGGCGCGACGAACGCGGTAGCCGTGGCCGTGCCGGTGTCGGTGACCGCGCCGGTGTCGGTGACCGTGTCGGTGTCGGTGACCGTGTCGGCGTCGGTGACCGCGTCGGCTTCCGTGGCCGTGTCGACGGCCGTGGCCATGTCGGTTGCCGCGCTCGCGGCGCCGCCGAGAAGAAGCCTGCGGATCTCGGCGGCGGTGGCGGCGGGTTCGGCGTCGAGGACGACGGCCATGCCGAGATCCTGGGCGGGCGACAGATTACGGGCGGAGTCGTCGACGAACACGCATGCGGCGGCGGGGAGCCCCAGCAGGCCCAGCATGATCGGGTACAGCTCCGGGTCGGGTTTGCGGAGGCGGTAGTCACCGGAGAGCACGACCGCGTCGAAGTCGGTGTCGAGCCCATACCCCGCGTACGGGTCGTACGGCGCCCGGCCGAGGCTGTTGGAGAGCACACCCACCCGCACCCCGGCCTCCCGAGCGGCCCGCGCGACATCGACGACGAGGGGTTCGGGGCGCAGGTCGGCGAGGACGCGGCCGAGGAGATCGGTCCCGTCGACGCCGAGCAGGGGGCCGGTGCACTCGTTCCACTCCGCCTGCTCGATGGCGCCGCACTCCAGGTCGGCGAAGAGCGCCCGCCCCACAGGATCGACCGAGATCACGCGCGTAAACGCATCCGGCGCCAGCCCCTCCCGCAGACAGAACGCACGGGCACACTCGGCGACGGACGTAGTGAGCACCCCGCCGAAGTCGAGGATCAGTCCACGGGTTTCCAGCTCCAGAGAATCGAACATGTGCGGCTCCTCAGGACAGCCGAGTGGAGCGTATCCACCCCACTACAGAAAGCAACCACGGTAACGCCCGCCCCTCCCCCGCTCGGCCCCTTCCACCAATTGCCCACCATTCGACGAGCGACCGCGCGCCAACGCACCCGGCCGGGTGCGGGTTCGTGCTGGCGGGTGGGGGTGCGGCTGAGGCAAGGCCGCACCGCGCTGCGTCGGGTGCGGGACTGCGCTGCGCCGGGTGGGTGCTGGTGGGTGGGGCGGTATTACCGGCGGGCGGGTGCGGGTTTCGTCTCGGGCCCTCCGGACCCAAGGCGCCAGCAGCGGGAGGGGAGGGGGCCGGGCTGGGGTCGGGTTCGCTGCCTGCGGGTCGGTTTGCGGCTGGGGTTAGAGAGGGCTCGCTGCGCTTCGCCGCTGGCTGCTGCCGCGAAGGGGTCGTTGCGCTTGTTCGGGTGCGGGACCTGGGGGTTGCGGCCCAAGGATTCAAGGGCGGGGGCGATGGTGGCTTGGGGCGGGTTCTCTGCCTCAGGCTCCGCTGCGCTCGGTTCACGCCAGGGACGGTGGGGGCGAGTTGAGGTTGATTTGCTGACTGCGGGCCGGAGGGTGCTGGTGGGCGGGTGGGGCGGTATTGCCGGTGGGTGGGCGCGGGCTTCGTCTCGGGCCCTCCGGACCCAAGGCGCTGGCAGCGACGGGGGAGGGGGCCGGGCTGGGGTCGGGTTCGCTGCCTGCGGGTGGGGTGGGGCTGGGGTCAGAGAGGGCTCGCTGCGCTTCGCCGCTGGCTGCTGCCGCGAAGTGGCCGTTGCGCTTGTTCGGGTGCACGAGCTCGGGGGTCGCGGCCCAAGGATCCAAGGACGGCGGGGCGCAATCCCCGGCCGCTTGTCCCCTGCTCGCCGGTTGGCAGCTGAGGCCAGAGACGGCTCCGCTGCGCTACGCCACCACTGCCGCGAGGGCGCGGGATCAGCCGTTACCCACAGGTAGGGTGGAGTTCCCGCCCGACAAAAGCGCCATACCGGACGCACAATCCGGCCCTAACCCCGCCCCGTTGCTCATTCAACTTAGCGAACCGGGCATATCGGGCTAGCCGACCCTCAAAGGGGGGTTGCCCCACCCTCAGCCCCTCGTCCCGCAGGCCCAAACCGCCCCCAGACACCGAACACCCCCAGGCGCAGCGCAGCGCGCCGCACCCGCTGCCAGTCGCCCTTGAATCACAGGCCGAAACCCGCCCCAACCGGAACCACGAGCCACCACCACGGCCCCTTCGCGGCAGCAGCCAGCGGCGAAGCGCAGCGAGCCTTCCCTGACCCCAGACACAAACCCGCCCGCAGGCAGCGAACCGGCATCGGCCCGGCCCCCTCCCCCGTCGCTGCTGGCGCCTTGGGTCCGGAGGGCCCGAGACGAAACCCGCACCCACCCACCGGCAATACCGCCCCACCCACCAGCACCCTCCGGCCCGCAGTCAGCAAATCAACCTCAACTCGCCCCCACCGTCCCTGGCGTGAACCGAGCGCAGCGGAGCCTGAGGCAGAGGACCCGCCCCAAGCCACCACCGCCCCCGCCCTTGAATCACAGGCGGTAACCCGCCCCCACCGCACCAAAAGCCCTCACCACGGCCACTTCGCGGCAGCAGCCAGCGGCGAAGCGCAGCGAGCCCTCTCTGAGCCCAGCCGCAAACCGACCCGCAGGCAGCGAACCCAACCCCAGCCCGGCCCCCTCCCCCGTCGCTGCTGGCGCCTTGGGTCCGGAGGGCCCGAGACGAAACCCGCGCCCACCCACCGGCAATACCGCCCCACCCACCCACCAGCACCCCCGACCCCCACCCGGCGCAGCGCGGTCCCCCACCCGGCCGCAGCGCAACCCCCGTCACCCGGACGCCATGACCTCGTAGAGGTTGTGGGCGTCGTCGGCGAAGTACAGGCCGCGCGGGCACAAGGGGTGGTCTATCCGGCCGTTGTCCGGTTCGTTGGGGTCGCTGCCGTACGGGATACCGGCGGCGCGGAGCCGTTCCAAGATGCCGTCGAAGGTGGACGCGTCGACGTCGAACGCCAGGTGGTGGCCGTCAGGGTTCTCGACGCGCATGAAGTCCAGCGTCAGGGAGTCATTGACCCGCACCGGCGCGAAATGCCGGTCCGGGCCGTTGTACTCCAAGCCCATAACCGAGGCGAAGAACCGCGCGGCCGCCTCATGGTCGACGGCCGGGACGATGGTGTGATTCAGCGTGATGGGCATAGGAGAGGCCCCCTCAACTCTCGAATTGATGAAGCCAGCAACTTAACTCACCACCCACCCACCCACCCACCCACTCACTGACCCACTCACCCAACCAACCAACCCCCCACCTAACCAACCCACACCCGGCCAGACGCAGCCGCTCAGTCGTCCCCCGGCTCGGCGATCAGATCGGTCAGCCTCCTCAACTGACCGACCAACTGGTCCCGTTCGGCCGGCGAGAAGCGGGCCAGGCGGGCCTGGCGTTCGCGGAGGAGGGAGCGTACGGCCGCGAGCTGCTCGTTCCCCTCGTCGGTGAGGCTCACCAGCACCCGGCGCTCGTCGGCCGGCGACCGCCGGCGGACCACGCTCCCCTTGCTCTCCAACTGCTGAAGCATCCGCGTGGCAGTGGGAACGCTCACATCGGCCGCCGCAGCCAACTGCCCCACCGGCAGCTCCCGTTCCTCCGCCAACGGGTTGAGCAGGGCCAGTTGGGCGAGGGTCAGGCCGGAGCCCTGCTGGCCGGCGACCGCACGGGCGCGGCGCATCGCGTAGAAGAGCGCGTCGGCGGCCTGCGCCAGCTCCTCCACTCCCGAGGCTTCCGAGGCCCCCGAGGCTCCCGACACTCCCGAGGCCTCCGAGTCCGCCCCCACCTCAGCAATCACCCCGGCAGCGCCCTTGGCAACCCCCTCGGCGCCTCCCTCGCCAACCATCCCGGCATCCACCTCGCCACCCACTCCCACGTCCGACATCACGCGCCCTCCACGCTCCCCGCACCCTCCACCTTCGCCCCCGCCCTGTCATCTGCTCCCCACATTTGTTAGCTTACTAAATGAACTCGTTAGCAAGCTAATCTTTAGGAGGGCAGCGAGATGAACTCCCCGCGCCGCATCGACGTCCACCAGCACATCGTTCCGCCCGTATGGGCCAAGGTCCTGGGCGATCTCGGCCTGGACTCCGGCGGCTGGGCGATCCCGGCCTGGAGCGTGGCCGACGCGATCGCGATGATGGACGAGCAGGGCATAGCCACCGGCGTCCTGTCGGTCACAGCACCCGGCGTCCACCTCACCGGCACCACCAGCAACAGCCCCAACAGCGGAAGCGGCATCAGCGGAAGCGGCAGCAGCGGAAGCGGCATCAGCGGCGCCCCCCTCCCCCAAGCCCTGGCCCGCGCCGTCAACGAGTACGGCGCCGAGGTGGCGAAGGACCACCCCACCCGTTTCGGCTCCTTCGCCTCCCTCCCCCTCCCCGACGTCGACGCCGCCCTGGAAGAAGCCGCCTACGCGCTGGACACCCTCGGCGCCGACGGGGTGGTGCTCCTGTCCAACACAGCCGGCCGCTACCTCGGCGACCCCGCGTACGAACCGCTGTGGGCCGAGCTCGACCGGCGCGCGGCGGTGGTGTTCGTACACCCGGCGCAGCCCCCGATGCCGCTGCTCCCCGGCACGCCGGCGCCCCTCGCCGACTACGTCTTCGACACCACCCGTACGGCCGTGAACATGGTGCTCAACGGCGTCCTGAGCCGTTACCGCCGAGTGAAGGTGATCTTGTCGCACGGCGGCGGCTACCTGCCGTACGCGGCCTACCGCTTCTCCGGCCTGACCTCCACCGTGCTCGACCCCGAGCGCACGAGCGACGACGTGATCCGCGACCTCAAGCGGTTCTACTTCGACACCGCGCTGGCGGCGAGCCCCAGCTCGCTCCCGACCCTCATGGAGTTCGCCGAGCCGGGCCACGTCCTGTACGGCAGCGACTGGCCCTTCGCGCCGCAGGAGGCGGGCACGTACTACAACCGCTTCCTGGAGACCTACACCGGCTTCGCCCCGGGCCAGGCGGCGGCGATCGACCGCGGCAACGCCGAGGCCCTCTTCCCCCGCTTCGCCCGGCCGGGGGCCTGAACCCTGCCTCCTGGAACCCCCGTATCAGGCCCCTGCCCCCGTAACAAAGCCGGCCCCGGCCGGGAACGATGCCGCGTTCCCGGCCGGGGCCGGCCGTCATTGGTCGTCACAAATCGCTATCAGCAGCAATCAGCCGCCACCAGCCACCGGCCACCACCGGCCGCCATCAGTCACCAACGGCCGCCATCAGCCACCACCGGCCGCAGCCACCACCGGCCGCCACCAACCGCGATCAGCAACAATCAGCCGCGATCAGTCAAGATCAGTCACGATCAGCGGAAACCTGCCCCCGAACCGGCAGCTCGGACACGACCCCGACCCCGGAGTCAGCCCCAGAAGCCGAGCCGGAATCAGAGGCAGAATCAGCGGCAGAAGACGAAACCAGCGTCCCCGCCTCTCCCCGCCGGGACGTCCGTACGACCAAGGTGATGAGCAGGGCGAGCGCGCTCACCCCGGCGGCGACGATCGCGGCCGTGTGCATGGAGCTGAGGAACGCCGGCCCGGCGGCCGAGATCGCCGCGGGGTCGCCCGTGGCCAGCGCCGAGGCGAGGGAGCCCGAGGCCGCCTGGCGTACGCCGTCCGGGGCGTCGGCGAGCCGGTCGAGCACGAGGCCCGAGTACCGCGACCAGAGGACCGAGCCGAGTACCGCGACCCCGAGCGCGCTGCCGAGCTGGCGCAGCGTGTTCAGCAGCGCCGAGCCGGCGCCCGCGCGCTCGGTGGGTACGGAGGAGGAGGCCAGGGTCATGCCGGGCGCGAGGACGAGCGCGAAGCCGAGTTGCAGGACGAACGCGTCCACCACGAACCAGGCGACCGCCGTACCGGCCCCGAGGCCGATGACGCCGACGAACCCCACGGTCATGAGCGCGATACCGGCGGCGATGGTGGCGCGCGGCCCGAACCGGTCGGTCGCCAGCCGCGACAGCGGCGCCCCGACCACGAGGCCCACGGACAGCGGGATGAGCAGCAGTCCGGTCTGCAACGGCGTGTAGCCGCGCAGGATTTGCAGGTAGAAGGTGATGAAGTACAGGTAGCCGAAGACGACGAACGAGCCGAGCGTCAGCGCCACCGCGGCGACGGTGAACGAGGCGTGCTTGAAGAGGCCGACGTCCACGAGCGGTTCGCGGTGCCGCACCTCGACCAGTACGAGGACGGCCAGCACGAGGAGGCCGATCACGGCGGGCAGCCAGGTGCCGAGGTAGCCCCAGCCCTTGTCGGTGGCGTGCACCACACCGAATACGAGCAGGCCGATGCCGCCCAGGGACCCGGCGACCGGCATCACGCGCATCTCACCGGCCCCGCTCGCCGGGATCGTGGGGACCCAGACCAGCGTGGCGAGGAGCGCGACGAGGGTGAGCAGGGCGACGAGTTCCAGTACGGAACCCCACCACATGCCCGCGCTCAGCAGCGCGCCGCCGAGCAGCGGGCCGAGCGAGATGGAGAGCCCGGAGGCCGCCGCCCACGAGGCGATGGCCTGGGCGCGCTTCTCGGCCGGGAAGACGCGCAGGATCACCGCGAGGGTGGTCGGCATGATCAACGCCGCGGCGATGCCCATGAGGGCGCGGACGATGATGATCGCGAGCGGCGAGTCGAGGAAACCGGCCACCGCGGTCGTCACGGCGAAGGCCGCGGTCCCCCAGACGAGCAGCCGCCGCAGCCCGAACCGGTCGCCCGCGCTGCCTCCCACCAGCAGGAAGCCGGCGAAGGTGAGGGTGTAGGAGTTCAGGAACCACTGCTGTTCGGTGTTGCTGGCCCCGAGGTCGCGCTGCATCGTCGGGAGCGCCACGTTGAGGATGGTGCTGCCGAGCAGTACGGCCGAGACCGCGAGCGTAAGGGCGCACAGCGCCAGTCCGGGCCGGACGGTACGGCCCCGAGTGCCGGTCATCGTACGACCTCCTGTCCTCTGTCGCCGTCTGCGAATTCCTGCCGCCGGGCGGCCTGTACGAGTCCCTGCCAACGACCGCCTCGTACGAGCTCCAGCGACCGACCGGTCCGTACGAGCTCCGGCTCACCGCCGGCCCATACGAATCCCTGCCGCCGGTGACCGGCCCGTACGAGCTCCGGCTCACCGCCGGCCCATACGAACCCCTGCCGCCGGTGACCGCCCCATACGAGCTCCGGCTCACCGCCGGCCCATACGAACCCCTGTCGCCGACGACCGCCCCGTACGAGCTCCCAGCCGCTGACGGACGGTCCGAGCCCACCCCCCAGCGCGAATGCCCCACCGACCTGGGCGAATGCCCGGTCGACGGGATGGATGGTCATGGTCATGCGTGGTGCCTTTCGAACTGTGTGAACTGCGGGTCGTGGACGGCTGGACGGCCGCGACGGTGCGTGCCCTCAAACCCCAGCCGCGTCGGCCCTCGCCTCGCGGTCAGTCGTCCGCACCCTGTTTCTCTATCGCTGACCAAGAAGGCCACCACGCAGGTATACTTGTTCAGTGACCAAGAAGCAAGCCGCCGGCCGTGCAAAGGTCGGGATCACCCTCGACGACGTGATCAACGCCGCATTCGACGTGCTCGCCAAGGGCGGCCTCGCCAAGCTCTCCACCCGCGCGATCGCGGGCGAGCTGGGGGTGAGCATGAACACCGTCATGTGGCACATCCGCACCAAGGACCGGCTCCTGGACGCGCTGGCCAACGCGGTCCTTGAGGAGGTCGACCTGGAGAACCTGCCCGAGGAATGGGACGAGCAGGTGATCGAGCTGCTGCAGCGGCTGCGCCGGGCGATGCTCGGCCACCGCGACGGCGCCTCGCTCGTCGCGGGCACCTTCCCCGTGGCCTCCGGCACCGTGGCCTTCAGCGACCGCATGGCGGGCGCCCTCCGCCGGGGCTGCCCCACCGTCAGAACGGCCGCCTGGACGACCTGGAACCTCTTCTACTTCACCCTCGGCCTCGTCCAGGAGGAACAGGCGGCCCTCACCCAGGACCGCGGGCGACTGCGCGACTTCGTGGACGAGGGCCGCTTCCCGGGGCTGACCCCGGCGCTGGACGACTTCATGTCCGTCGACTTCGGGGGCCGCTTCCGGTTCGGCATCGAGCAGATCCTCAGCTCGGCGGCGACCACGGCGGCTCCAGAGGGCTGACTCACCGCACCGCAAGAGCCCTTGGCGCGCATCCCGCCCCCTGGACACCACGGTCTCGTCGTCCTCGGGGGACGCGCGTACGGCCGGTCGAGGTCACTTGAACAGAAGGGCCTTGCGGCTGTTGAACTCCGCGTTGGCCTGGTCGTAGTCGTCGGGGCGGCCGATGTCGAGCCAGTAGCCGTCGAAGGGGTAGGCGTGCGGCTGAGCACCCGCCTTGAGCAGGTCGAGCACCAACTCGTCGAAGCCCAGAGGGAGTCCGGCGGTGTATCCGTCGAGCGTAGCCCGGGCGAGGCCGTACACGCCCATGGAGACGTTGTAGTCCAGGCTGGGCTTCTCGGCGAATCCGACGACTCTGCCGGCCTCGGTGGTCAGCACCCCGAAGTCGATGCGCACCCGCCGGGCGTAGGTGGCGATCGTCAGCGGCGCGTCCGAATCGCGGTGCCGCCGGAGGACGTCGGCGTAGTCCAGGTCGGTGAGGATGTCACCGTTCATCACCAGGAAGTGGTCGGGCAGCCGCTCCCGCATGGCGACCAGCGGCCCCATCGTCCCCAGCGGGCTCTCCTCGGCGGAGTAGCCGATCTCCAGGCCCCACTGGGTGCCGTCACCGACGTAGGCCCGGATGATCTCGCCGAGATGGCCGATGGCGATCGTGCAACTGGTGAACCCGGCCGCGGCGAGCTGGCGCAGGACGATCTCCAGGATCGCGTGCCGGTCGCCGATGGGCACCAGCGGCTTGGGCAGTGCTGTGGTGTACGGACGCAGCCGGACGCCCTCGCCCCCGGCCAGGATCACTGCGTGCACGGTCCAACCCCCTCGGTATGCGTAGTGGCCCGGACTCTCTCCGGGGCGCACGGGCCCCGCGCCGCACCGCGCTGAGGCCCCGTCCAGGCGCCGGTCACGGGGCCGGAAGGTCGGTGAACCGTCCCAGGCGCAGATCCAGTCGGCGCAGCGTCTCGCGCAGGGCGGGAGAGGTGAGCCCGGCGAGCTCTTCCTCCCACCGGTAACCCCATGCGTAGCGGAGCCGATCGGCAGCGCTGGGCTCACCGGGATGGAAGTTGACCTCGATGGTGCGGGCCGGACCGCGCGCGAGGCGCTCAAGAAGGCGCTCCGCGCTGGACAGCGTCAGGGATCCGGCCTCGTCGAGTCCGCCGTATCCGGCGGGGAAGGCCAGGCCGGCGGCCCGGAGGCGAGTCGACAGCGACCGGCTCCAGCGGCGGATCACCATGCCTCGCGGGCCGGGTACGGCGCTCGTGGGCACCCGCACCGCGGTGATCCCCCATCTCGTGGCGAGTTCTGTCACGACCCGTGCGATGGGCGGGTACAGGTGCAGATGCTGATGCGTGTCGATGTGGCCCGGCCGCAGCCTCAGGTCCCGCACCAACCGTTCGAGCTGTGCGTCGTACTCGCGTCGTACGTCCGCCATGTCGACGCGGCCCGCCATCGCGGCGGTCATGAACGACCGCCACCCGGTCTTGAACGCGCCGCGGCGGTCGACCAGCGTGGGGATCTCGCGCTGGCTGAGCAGCGGAGGGTCCTCCCCCACCGCGGCCAGATGCGCGCCGACTCCGAGTCCGGGGCGGTCTCTCAACCCCGCGGCGGCGCGCACCACCGCGGGGCCGACGGCGAGCACCGAGACGCTGCTGACCAAGCCCGTGTCATGAGCTCGCAGGATGCCTCGCGAGATGTCCTCGCTCAGCCCGTAGTCGTCGGCGCTGAAGATGAGCAGCCGGGGCCTCACCGGGCGGCCTCCTCGCCTTCCTCGGGTCTGGATCGCGCGAAGACCCAGTGCTGCATGAGCGCGAAGCGCAGCAGGGACGCGAAGGCGTCGCCGATGAGCAGTACGCACAGTTCCACGGCCCGGCCGGCTCCGGGGCCGACGGCGAGCAGGCTGGCGCTGATGCACACGAGACCGAGCAGGAACGCGACGGCCCCTCGCGCCTGGTGCCGCAGCATGTCGCGACGGGTCCGCACCCCGAAGGTGATCCGCCGGTTCGCCGCGGTGTTGAGCACGGTGGCGAGCAGCAGCCCGAGCCCGTTCGCCGCCAGCGCCGGCATCATCGTCCTGAATCCGAGGTAGAGCAGGAGGTGCAGGACTCCGGTGACCGTGCCGACGGCGGCGAAGCGCAGGAAGCGGTGGATCCGGCCGGTGGGCAGCCTCGGCCGCTCCAGGTGCGGCGGCAGCGGTTTGACGAGCGATCCCCGCATTCTGCGGCCGGCCACGCGGACGACGCCCCGCAGCATGTCCCAGACCGTGCGTCTGATGTCGACCGAGGTGTCAGGGTCGTCGAGGCAGTCGACCGGGACCTCGTGGATGCGCAGCCCCTGGCGTTGTGCCACGCACAACAGCTCCGTGTCGAAGAACCACTGATCGTCGTGGACGGTCGGCAGGATGGCCTGCACCACCTCCCGGCGCCCCGCCTTGAACCCGCACTGGGCGTCGGAGAAGCTCACTCCGAGCACGATGCGCAGGATCAGGTTGTAGGTGCGCGAGAGTACGGAACGGTGCAGGGACCGCCGCACGCTCGCGCCTCGGGCGTGCCGAGTGCCGATCGCCAGGTCGCTGTGGCCCGAGGCGAGCGGTGCGACGAGGGGCAGGAAGCCGTCGAGGTCGATCGACAGGTCGGCGTCCATGTAGCTGACCACATCGGCCCGGCTCGCGGCCCAGGCGCGGCGCAGCGCCAGACCGCGCCCCCGCCCGTCGAAGCTGACGAAGCTGACTTCGGGGAACCTGCGGGCCAGGGCCGCGGCGACCTCACGGGTCGAGTCGACGCTGCCGTTCTCGGCGATGGTGATCAGAAACGGATACGGGAAGTTCCGGACGAGGTAGTCGTGGAGGCGGTGGATGCTCGCGACGAGTGTCCTCTCCTCGTTGCGCACCGGCACCACGATCTCGGTCAAGGACACCCGTGTCGCCTGGGCCGGCTCTTCGGCGGCCGCGGTCACGGCCCCTGGCTCTCGGTGGCCGCTCTGTGCCGGCGCGTGGTTCCGGTCGGCCGCGGGGTTCACTCGCATGCGGCCCGGCCCTGGTCACGGTCACGGTCGAGAAGTGACAGAGCGGCGGGGAGCCCGGAAGGGCCGGTTATGTGCAGCGCCCGCACGCCGTAGCGGCGGGCCGCGTCGACGTTTTCGGGGTTGTCGTCGATGAACAGGGCGTCGCCGGGAGGGCAGTCGCATGCCGCGAGGAGTCGGCGGAAGTACTCAGGGCGGGGTTTCTCCGTGCCGAGGCGCCACGAGGAGCCGATGACATCGAATAGTTTCAAGTGGCCGTAGTGGGCGTTCTTCAGGTCGTCCCAATGCTCTGCTTCATTGTTCGCCAGTGCCAGTACCAGGTCGGTCCCGCTTTCCCGTAGGAGCCGCAGGGCGGTGAACGCCGCATCGTAGGCGCGGACGCTGTCCAGGTAGAGCGCGTCGGTCCAGTCCCGTTCCACGGAGACGAGGTTCGCGCCTGCCGCGTTGAGGCAGTCGGCCAGCACCTCGTGCACGTGCCGTCGCCCGATTTCGTACGCGCGGTCCCGCTGATCGAGATGGCGCCGTAGCTCGTCGGGGTCGGCGCCGTGTTTGCGGGCCAGCAGAAGAAGGAAGTCGGTTTCCTCGGTGACGTTGTTGAAAAGTACTCCCCCAGCGTCCACGAGCAACGCTCGGGTCACAGTTCCTCCAGGTGTTCCCGCAGCCAGGAGAGGTTCTTCGCAAGCCCTTCTGCCAGGGAGTGTTGAGGGGCCCAGCCGGTCGCCCGGCGCAGCTTCGTGGAGTCCGCTCGCAACATGTCGACCTCGCCGGCCCGCGGGGGGCCCATTCGTATTTCGCTCTTCGACGCGGTGATACGCAGGACGAGTTCGGCCAGGCCGAGGATGTCGTGGTCGACTCCCGTGCCGATGTTGTAGGAGTCGCCGACGGGCGCCAGCTCGGCCAGGCTCAGGAACGCGTTGACAGTGTCTTGCACATAGGTCAGGTCGCGGGTCTGGGAACCCTTTCCGTTGACGAGGATCGGCTCACCCCTCAATGCTCTGACGAGGAAAATCGGCACGACGTCATAAACGTGCCTGGGGCCGTAGCAGTTGAATGGCCGGACGATGGTCAGGGGCACTCCGAAGGAGTTGTGGTACGACCAGGCGATTCTGTCGCAGGCCACTTTGGAGGCGGCATATGGAGTGGCCGGCCGCAGCGGATACTGTTCGGTGATCGCGGTGTCGTGCGAGCCGTATATCTCGCTCGAACTCGTGAGCAACAGGTGCCGGGGCTTGGCGATCCGGGCGGCCTCCAGGACGTTCACCGTGGAGGTGATGTTGGTCCGGATGACCGAGGAGGGCTGCGTCAGGGAAGCCGGAACGTACGCGTCGGCCGCGAGGTGGAACCACGTGTCCGCCTGGACGGCGGCCAGCTCGGCGATGGCGGAGGGGTCGGCCAGGTCGGTCTGGATGAGGGTCCGCAGCTTGCCCACCGCCTGCGGTGACAGGTTGTGGAAGCGCCGCGTCACTTGGGAGCGGGAGGTGCGTCGTACGACTGCCAGCACGCGAGCGCCGCGCAGCAGCAGTTCATCGACCAGGTGGGAGCCGATGAACCCGTCGGCTCCGGTGACGAGGACGGTACGGTCTCGCCAGTTCATGCGGCTCCTCTGGTTCGATCGGTGCTGGTGGTTTCGGAGGCGAGCTGCTCGAACGTGGCGCGCAGCGCGGACCCGAGGAACGCTGTCTCCTCGTCGGAGATGTTGAGCGGCGGGGCCACGATGACGCCCTCGCCGCCGCCGTCCGGCTGGAAGCCGTTGAAGGGGTAGAGCAGCAGCCCCTGCTCTCGGGAGATGGCCAGCGCCCTGCGCTGCGTGCCGGGCGCCAGCTCGACCCCCAGGAAGTAGCCGCGTCCTCGGGTTCCGGTGACGACGGGCAGGCCGCGGGCGGCTTCGCGCACGGCGTCGGTGACCGTGGCGCCGCGGGCCGACTCGCGGTCCAAAGCGCCGATGTCATCGAGCACCGAGAGGGTGGCCATTCCGACGGCGGCCTGCAGCGGCGTCGCCGACATGGTGCCCATCAAGGGGAGCGGGCTCCCGGAGGACAGCAGTTCCTCCGCCGCGTCCGGCGCGATCAGCACCGCCGAGATCGGCAGATATCCGGCCCCGAGCCCCTTGGCGAGCACCGTGAGGTCCGCGTCGGAGGCAGGGCACTGGTGCGCGGCGAGCGGCAGGCCCGTACGGCCGAGGCCGGTCAGCACCTCGTCGTGGATGACCAGTACTCCGTGTGCGGCGCAGATGTCGCGCAGTGCTCGCAGGTAGCCGTCCGGAGGGCAGTAACCGCCCCCAGTGGTGCCGTTCACGGGTTCGACGAGTACCGCGGCGACGGTGTCGGTTCCCGCCTCCTCGATCGCCGTGCCCACCTCGGCGGCGCACGTCGCGTCGCACGCGTCGAGGCGGCAGCCGCGGTGGTGGCCCGGGTAGGGCGGATCGAAGGCGGGGCCGAGGCCGAATCCGTCATCGGGGTGCGGGCGGCGGCGACGGTGGCCGGAGAGAGCCAGGTTCAAGGCGCTGTTGCCGTGATAGCTCAGTGACGCGGTGAGCACCTTGTGCCGGCGTTTCTCCCCTCTGGCTCGTTGGACGGAGCGGGCGAGGGCGATGGCCATCTCCACGGCCGCGGTCCCGGTGCACGCGAAGGCGACCCGGTCCTCGGGGCGGCCCACGGCCGCCGTGACCGCTCGCGCGAACCCTTCCTGGAGACGCGGGTCCAGCGAGCCGGGGGAAGCGAACGTTCCCTTGCCGGCCTGCGTGGTGAGGGCCCGCAGGACGGCGGGGTGGGCGTGGCCGACGTTGACGCAGATCAGTCCGCTGGAAGCGTCCATGAAGCGTCGGCCGTCCGGGCCGTACAGCCAGCAGCCTTCGGCGTGGTCGAAGGGCAGGGACGGCAGTGGCTGCCGGGCAGCCAGCAATCGGGAGGGCGGTGTCACGGGTCTCCTTCCCTTCACACCAGTTCGAACCAGCGCAGGGTGTGCCGGCCGTCCGCGTGGAGGCGGAGCGCTTGGACCGCGAACAGGGAAGCCCAGCAGTTCAGATGGGGTTCGTCCGCTTGCGGCCAGTAGCAGACGGCAGCCGTGTCCCCCTGCCGGTGGACGGATTCGAGCAGGACGGTGACCGTCCGCTCCAGGCCGGGGGCGGGGAGTCGGTGCAGTGCGGCGAGCCGGAGGGCCTGGGCCAGCACGTCGGACTGCCGCACGGGACGCGTCGTCGTGCGGCCCCGGACGGGTACGAAGCCCGGAAAGCCGCCTTCGGGCAGGCGGTGTCGCCAAACCCACTCGGTGATGTGCCGCGAAAGGTCCGTGGCGGCCGGATCCGCGTGGTGCGCGCCCCACACCCACAGTCCCTCGGCGGCGTAGCACAGCGCGTGCAGGCTGGTCCGGCTCCCGCTGCGGCAACCGTCGAGCACGGCGCCGAGGACGTTCTCCTGCCTGTCGAGCGTGTCCTTGATCAGGCGTTCCGCGAGGGCGGCTGCCGGCTCGAGGCCCAGGGACGCGGCGGAGAGCAGCGCCTGTACGCACTTGAGCAGGTGCGCGTGGCCCTGAGTGGACCAGGACTCCTCGAGCGGCCCGTCGGCCGTACCCGGCACGACGCACGGCAGCGAGCCGTGGCTTTGCTCCGCGGCGACCAGCGCCTCGGCGTTGCGCAGTCCGGCGGAGACGGCCCGGTCGTCATCGGCGGCGAGGCCGTAGCGGATGAGCCCGTGGGCGGCCATGGCCAGGTCGAACGTGTAGACGGCACGGCCGGTTTTCTCCGGGCGGGCGGAGAAGTCCTTCGCCTCGCTGCGGGAGGCGAGCCAGGCGCATCCGGCCGCGGCCCGCGCGGCGTCGGCGTCGTCCAGCGGCCACAGCCACGACAGGAACCCCAGGGTGTATCCAGTGATCTCCGGGTAGGGCGGCGACAGTTCCTCGCTGTCCCGGTTTCGCCATCCGCAGTAGGCCCCCGAGGGGCTTTGAGTGCCCCCTTGGCGCACCCACCGCGAGAGCGCCTCGGCGGTGTCGAGCGGAGCGCGAGAGGGAGCCTGTCGCTCCGTGCCGGGGCCCGTCCGCCGGCGCGCGCCGGGCGCGGGGGCGCTCATCGGCGGGCCTCGCCCGCGACCAGGCCGGCGTAGGCGCGCGCGTGGCCTTCGACCATCGCCTCGGAGGAGAAGCGCCGGCGGGTCCGGCGGTGGGCCTCCTCGACCAGGGGTGCCACATCGGTGGTGAGGACCCTGCGCATGGCCTCGGCCAGTGCCGGCACGTCCCCGGCCGGGTAGAGCAGGCCGGTCTCCTCGTGGTGGACCACCTCGTCGTGTCCCTCGACATCGGTGGTGATCACCGGCCGTCGGCTGGCCATGGCCTCGTTCAGCGCTATGCCCCAGCCCTCGTGCGAGGAGGGGAGGACCACGGCGTCGGACGCGCAGTACAGGGCGGGCATCTCTTGCCAACTGGTGCCGCCGATCCAGTGCACGCGGTCGTCCACTCTCAGTTCCGCTGCGAGCGCCCACAACCCCTGCACGTAGTCGGTGTTGGTCCTGCCGGAGGGGGCGGTGAGCACGAGACGTGTGCGCGGATGGGTGCGCCGCACCTCCGCGAGTGCGCTGATCGCGTCCTCGATGCGTTTGCGCGGCACCGGGCGCGCCGGGACGAGGAACAGCGGCTCGTCGCCGAATCCGTGGGTCTCCCGCCAGTGGGCGCGGGTGGCCACGTCGTCGGTGAAGACGGACAAGTCGGTGCCGAATTCGACGACTTGGGCCGGTTCGGTGAACCCGGCTTCCCGGAGCCAGCGCTGGTACGCCTGAGATCCGCAGATGTGCAGGTCGGGATGGAGGCCGGCGACGAGTCCGCGTTGCAGGGCGCGTTCCAGCTCCCAGTTGGACCAGAGATCGAATACCCGGACGCCGGGCACGAAGGTCTCGAAGAGGGAGACGGCCAGCTTCGTGGTGACGGCGGGCCGCAGCCAGGAGAGCAGCAGCGCCGGTACGTAGTTGAAGACATGGACCACATCGGCTTCGGTGTTCGCCACCTCGGCGTGCAACGCCTCCACCGCGTCCTTGCAGTCGAGCCGCTGACAGGCCGCGACGAGGCCCGTGATCTCCCGGACCGTCACCTTGCCGGTCCGGTACCTGTCCCGTTCGGGGCCGGACGGCACGGCCTCGGTGAGGACGGTCACCTCGTTCCCTCGCTCCGCCAGCCCTTCGGCGAGCTGGTGGACGTGCGTCTCTCCCCCGCCGACGACGGGAGGGTATTTCTCGGCTATCAGAAGGATTCTCACACCATCTCCCCAAGGGCCGCGGCGAGCGCGTCGGCAGCGATCGAGAGGTCGACTCCTGGCGGGCAGCCGAGCAGGACCGTGTCGCGTGCCACGGAGCTCGCCCGGTGGTACGGCTCGTGCACCAGGTAGGGCGTCTGGTCGAAACACGGCTGCTCGGGCAGGGACGCGCCCAGGAAGCCACGCGCCTCCACGCCGTGTGCGGCCAGTACGGTCACGACCCGTGCGAGGTCGTGTTCCGCGGGGATACGGCACACCACGGCGAAGGGCGAGGCGCCGGGGGCGTCGGGGCGGCCGAGTACGCGCCAGCCCTCGAACCCTTCCACGACCTCGCGTACGGCGTGGGCGGCTGCCCGGCGCTCCGCGGCCATGCCCGTATGGCGTGGGAGCTGTGCCAGGCCGAAGGCCGCCTGCAGGTCCGTGAGTTTGGCGTTGTATCCGATGCGCAGGTGCACATAGCGTTCTTCGGGCGCGATGGCCCGGTGGGCCACGGGGTAGCCGAACCGGCTGCCGTCGTACCGCGGGTCGCGTCCGAACGCGCGCAGGCTCCGCAGCAGGTCCGCGTATTCCGGGCTGTCGCAGCCCACCATGCCGCCTTCGCCCGTGGTCAGGTGGTGGCCGGCGTAGAAGCTGAAGGTGGCGGCGTCGCCCGCCCGTCCTACGGGGGTGCCCTCGTGGGCGGCGCCCAGCGACTCGCAGCAGTCTTCGAGCACCGCGACGCCCAACCGCCGGCGCAGGCCGCGAAGGACGTCGGTGTCCAGGGCCTGCCCCAGCGTGTGGGGCAGCAGCAGGGCCCGCGCCTCGGAGCGGCGGGCCGCCTCTTCCACGAGGCCCAGGTCGACGTTGACGCCGTCGGGTTCGATGTCGGCGAAGACCGGTACGAGGCCCAGTTGGACGACCGGTGTGACGGCGCTGATGAAGGTGGCGCCGCTCACCACGACTCTGTCACCGGGCCGCAGTCCGTCGCGTTCGACGACGGCTGCCAGGGCCACGAGGTTGGCCATGCTGCCGGAACTGACTGCCACCGCGTGGCGGAAGCCGAACTCGGCCGCGAACGCTTCCTCGAACTCGCGGACGATGCGCCCCGTAGCCAGGTCGCCGGACTCGATCGCGGCGGTCACGGCCGCGATCTCCTCGCGGCCGTAGCGGGGTCGCCCGAAGGGGAGCAGCCAAGGTCTCGTACTGGTCGAAGGAGCCTGCATACGGGTGCCTCCCGGCAGGTGGGGGATCACGGATCAGTCGGATTCGCGTATGTCGTAGAACGAGGCGAGCGTGGGTATCCGCGGCCGGTCGGCGACCAGGACGAGGCTCTGGAACAGCAGCCAGGACGTGGTGGCCTTGGGGGGCTCGGGAAACAGCGAGTCCGCGGGAAAGAGGTTCTCGGGGATGTCCGACATCAGGTAGGGCGGCAGGAACAGCTCATCGGGCCCCGGCAGGAACAGCGGCACGATGGCGCTCCCGGCGGGCACGACGCGCACCTTATGAAGCTCTCCCGCGCTCAGGGACGCCGAGTAGAGCGCGAGGTCGTGGGAGAGGCGGTCGACGAGCGCGGAGTGCGCGCCGTCCCCGGTTCCGCGGGCTCTGATCCGCGCGCGGCGTCGCGTGAGCGACGCGAGCGCCCCGGAGAGGGACGTGTCGTCATGCGGCTGTGCGTGACGGCGGCGGGCGCGGGCGAGCAGGTCCGCCGGGGGTGCGAGAGGATGCCGCCTGACCAGCCACTTCTCGCAGTCCCGTAGATAGAAGCTGGTCCAGCGCAGCAGCACGTCGCCGTCGGCGGCGGGCAGCGGAGCCGCGTCTTCGATCGGAAAGGTCGCCAAGTGCGTCATGGTCGTCTCCGTGGTTCGCGTGGTGCGGGGCAGGGCCTTCGAAGCGGTTCGTCATCGCGAAGCGGCTCGTTGTCGCGGCCCGTACGGGGGTGGGTGCCGTTGCGGGGCGACGCGCCGGCGCCGTCGCCCGTCGGGCTCACCGGCGGCACGGTCCGGCCGCCGGCCGCGTGCGTGCTCACCGCGGGCGTGTTTGCTTACCGCCTACGCGCTTGTCATACGCGCTTGCTCACCGCGTACGCGCGAGGCGTCAGTACTTGGCCGCGAACCTGGCGTGCGGGCGGAGCGGCCGACCGTAGCGGAAAGGAGACAGGTCGAGGCCGTCGAAGGGGACGTCGCCGTTCACGGCGTCGGCGATCAGCCGCCCGGTGAGGGGCGCGAGCAGGATTCCGTTGCGGTGATGGCCGGTCGCCACCAGGAAACGACGGTCGTCCGCGACGCCGAGGACGGGGAGCTCGTCCGAGGTCATGGGCCGGAAACCGGCCCACATCCCCTCGATCCGCCAGTGGGCCGCGTCGGGGACGACCCCGCAGAGCCGGGAGAGCACCGTGCCCACGACCCCGGCGGTGTTGTGTTCGTCGGGTACCAGGTACTCCTCGCTGGTGCCCACGACGTAGCTTCCGGGCCGGCGTTCCACTATGGATCCGCAACCGCCGGTGGGCATGAAGACCACACTGCCGATCGCGTGGGGCGTACCTCGCAGCAGCACCATCTGTCCCTTGGCGGGGCACAGGGGAACCTCCAGCCCGGCCAGCCGCGCGACGTCCGCCGTCCAGGCTCCAGCGGCCAGCACCACGCGGTCGGCGACGACCTGGACGCCGCCGCCGGTGACCAGCGAGACGCGCTCCCCCTGTTCCTCAACCCCGACCAGCCCTTCCGAGTACGTCTTCCCGCCGCGTGCGGCCATCGCGCGGCCCATCTCCTCCCACAGCGCGATGGGGTTGACGACCGCCTCGTTCCGGATCCTGATCGCTCCCCGTACGGCGGTGGGCGAGAGGTGGGGCTCCCGTGCGCAGACCTCGCTGGTGTCCCACCAGTCGCAGTCGAATCCCAGCCCGGGCATCCAGTCCATACGGTCGCGGAGAGACTCCTCGCTCTCGCCCAGGTCGGTCAGCGTGAACTCACTGCTCCGGTAATCCACCTGCTCCGGCGTCGTCCAGTCGGAATGCAGAAAAGTCTTGTAATAGGAGAGGCCGGATTTAAGGAGATCGAGAAACTGCCGGCACATCCAAGGGTCGTACTCGCAGGCGGGGGTCAGCATTCCGGCCGCAGCCGTCGAGGCCCGTCCCGCTGCCGGGCCTCCCAATACAACGATTCGGCGCCCGGACTGTTGTAGGTGCAACGCGGAACTCAATCCGATCAGGCCGTCGCCGACCACTGCCACATCAACACTGACGCGTTCATCCATCGGGGACTGGATACCTCCTTGCGGGAACCGCCAGAAAAAGAGGTACATCACAGGGAAGTGCCGGGCGAGAGTTTCAGCCGTCGCCTCAGCCGCCCCGCAGGCAACATTCTGCCCACTTTCTTTCTGCGACCAAACTTTTTGCCGCACCGCTGGCATTTTTGGCTCGAACCACACGGTTTCAGGGCCCTTTTCCGGCATCCACACGGCCGCCCAATATCCATGTCACGCACCACACCGAACGGGCGCCGATCGGGCTGTGCGCGACGGCATTCGGCCTTATGCGGCAGGCCGGCGAAATGGCCACGCCGCTGCCGCGCCGACCCGACTGCCCGCCTCACGGCCGCATATCGCCGCTTCTTCACCCTACCGGCTTCGCTCCGTCCGCAGCACACAACCAACAGATCGGACGGGAAGACATACGGGCGCCGACCTGAAGCCGGCCGCTCGGAAGACAGCACTCGAACCCACTCCGCGAAACCCACTCCGCGCGCACAGTTTCAGCCATCCATCAATTACCCACAACCCGGTCTGGACCAGCGCCGGACACTTGAGTACTGTTACGGCTCACTTCGGCTCCCCCCTGCGCTCCAAGGCTCCAGCGGCCTTGCGCTTGAAATATCGGCCTGCCTATTGGGCGCATGCGCGCCGAGATCTCCCGAATCGCACGGCATTACCGAGCCGACAGAGATTCACTCCGTGGCGCACCAGTCGGCGACTCCTGTGCAGGAGGACACAATTGGCTACCGAACATTGAGTAATTTTCTGGCAGTAGACACTCCCACTACAGCCGAGTCCGATGAGGACTCCGCGCACCGGGAAACGAAGATATCCGGCCGTATCGCAATCGTACTCGGCACCAGACCAGAGATGATCAAGCTGGCTTCGGTGATAGCGCTGCTGGGCGTACAGGCCGCTACGGTCCACACCGGACAGCACTTCAATTCCACGATGTCCGAGCACATCGGAACGGGCCTCAACATGCCGCCGTGGAGCATGAAGCTCGGCATCGGCGGGACTCGGCGCGGCTCCCAACTGGGGGTGGCCATCGCCTCGCTGGACGATCTGTTCGCCGCCGAACGGCCGACAGCCGTGGTCGTCCAAGGAGACACCAACTCGGCGCTCGCGGGAGCGATCGCCGCCAACGCCCACGCCATACCTCTGATCCACGTGGAGGCGGGGCTGCGCAGCTTCGACCGGCGCATGCCCGAGGAGTCCAACCGCGTGCTGACCGATCACCTCGCCGACATGTGCTGCGCCCCCACCGAACTGAACCGGCGCAACCTCCTGCGCGAGGGCATACCGCCTGAACGCATCGTCGTGACGGGCAACACCGTGGTGGAGGCCGTGAGTTCGGCACTGCCGGACCGGACGGCGCGGCTGGCTACCGCGCGGCGGTTCGAACTGGTGGAGAACCAGTACGTACTCGCCACGCTGCACCGTCCCGAGAACGTCGATGACGAGACCACCCTGCGGCACCTCCTCACGGAGCTGGCGTCCTTGCCGGCACCGGTCGTTCTGCCACTGCACCCACGCACCCAGAGGCAAGTGGCGGAATTCGGACTTGAGCACCTGCTCCGCCGTCTCACCTGCACCGAACCGCTCGTCTACCGGGACTTCGTGGCCCTCGCGCACGGCGCGGCGCTGGTCGTCTCCGACTCCGGGGGGCTACAGGAGGAGGTCACCGTCCTGAAACGCCCGATCGTCGTCGTGCGCCGCAGCACCGAACGCCCGGAGATCGAGGGCGTGTTCGGCACGCTCGCCCCTCCGGGGCCGGGCCTGGGGGCGGTGCTGCGGGAATGGCTCGCCACCGCCGGGGAGCGGCGCGAGCGACTCGTACGTCTCCCCTCACCGTACGGCGACGGAATGGCCTCGTCCCGGGTCACCCGCCTGATCAAGGAACAGGCTGCGCTACCCCCGGGCCCCTCCAGCACAGCGGCGTGAACCAAGCACCGCAGGAAGCGAGCGACCGCAATGATCGAGGTGACAGAGCTGTGCCGTACCTTCTCCAAAGGGAAGAGGCTCAGGCGGACGGAGCACCCCACGGTCACCGCCCTGGACCGGGTGAGCTTCTCCGTACCCACCGGGGAGACCCACGGCATCCTCGGCCCCAACGGTGCGGGCAAGACCACGCTGATCAAGATTCTCAGCACGATGCTGGTGCCCACCTCGGGGCGGGCCGTCGTCGCCGGCCATGACGTCGTCTCGCAGACCGACGTCGTACGCCGGCGCATCGGCATGGTCTTCGGCGGGGACCGCGGGCTGTACGACCGCATCAGCGCCCGGCAGAACCTGGCCTTCTGGGCGACGCTCTACCGAGTCGACCCCCGGCGGGTGGACGCCCGCGCCGCCATGCTGCTGGAACGCGTCGGACTCACGGACCGGGCCGACGAGCCCGTGGAACGGTTCTCCCGAGGCATGCGTCAGAGACTCCATCTGGCCCGAGGCCTCGTGGGGGACCCCTCGGTGCTCTTTCTCGACGAGCCGACCGTAGGCATGGACCCCGTGGCCGCGAGGGAATTCCGTTCGCTGGTCGGTGAGTTGCGCGCTGAAGGACGCACCATCCTGCTCACCACCCACGACATGGGGGAGGCGGAGGCGCTGTGCGACCGCGTCACCCTCGTCGACCACGGCCGCGTCCTCGTCACGGAGAACACCGCGGACGTCGGCAGAACCCTCGGGGAGCCCCAGGGCATCGACATCGTCCTGGCCCCCCACCAGAGCGAGACGCTGGAGAGCCTGTCGAAGCTGCCGGAAGTCCGCTCCGTGGAGCGCCTGTCCGGGGCGCACGCCTTCCGCGTGCACACCGAGCCCCCCGCGTCGGTGGAGACGGTGATGAGGTGGCTGGTGGACCACGGCGTTCTCTCGCTCCAGGTCCGGCCGCCGACCCTGGAAGAGGTCTATGTGCGGCTGATCGGGAAACGGGGGCTCACCGTATGAGCACGCATGTCCTGCTCGCCGCCGCCAAGGTCCAGTGGCACACCAGCATCCGTGCCCCTGAACACCTGCTCGTGCTGGCGACCGCCCCCTTGTTCACGCTGATCTTCCTCTCCGTCTTCCGCGACACCGGCCGGCCGGACCTGGTGGCGAACGCGGTGCTGGGCACCGGCCTGCTCGGCATCTGGTTCGTGGCCGTGAATGTCGCCGGCGGGGTCATCCAGAACGAGCGGTGGATGTCCACACTCGAACTGGTGCTGGTCGCGCCCAGGCCGCTGGCCCTCATCATGTGCGGCCGGATTCTGCCGGTGATGCTGATCGGCAGCCTCACCCTGGGCGAATCCTGGATAGTGGCCACGCTCGCGTTCGACGTCGACTTGCCCGTACGGCACCCGCTGCTCGCGCTCGTAGCCCTGCTCGTCACCCTCGCCGCCAGCGCGTGCACCGCGACCATGCTCGCCGCGCTGTTCGTCATGAGCCGGAACACCGAGATGATCCAGGCTGCGCTCAGCTACCCGTTCTACGTACTCGGCGGACTGGTCTTCCCCCTGTCGTCCCTGCCCGACCAGGTCGAATTCACCGGCCGGCTCTTCTATCTCTCGTGGGCGGCGGACCTCCTGCGCGACAGCGTCACCCGGGGCACGGTCGACAACGCGTGGGGACGGATCGCGACCGTGGCGGGGATGGGCGCGGCGGCCCTGGTCATCGGGGTTCTGCTGCTCCGCAAGGTCAGCGACCGCGCCCGTGCCACCGGGGCGGTGAGTCTGGCGTGAACCGTCCACACGTCGTATCCCGCTCGGCACGGATGAGTTTCGCGGAACTCCCGACGACCTACACCCTCCGCTCGTGGACGGTCGGCTGGGTCATCCGCTTGGGGTCCCAAGCGCTGTTCTTCGTCCTGCTGGGCCGGCTGACCGGGGCTACGGGACGGCTGGAGTACATGCTGGTCGGCAACAGCGTGGCGGTGGTAGCCATGGAGACGATGTTCGTCTCGGCCACGGCCGTCACGGAGCGATTCCAGGGAACCTTCCCCTTACTGGTGGTCTCGCCCGCCAACATGGGACTGGTCTATCTGGGGCGCGGACTGCACTGGCCGGCTTCCGGTCTCGCCAGCTCCTTCGCCGTCCTGTCGGCCCTCTCGCTCGTGTTCTCCTCGCCATGGCACTGGTGGCAGGTTGTCCTCGCCCTCCCGCTCCTGGTCCTCGTCGCCGTCAGCACCTACTGCTACGCCTGTCTGATCGCCGCCCTGTCGTTGCGCAACGTCAAGTTCCGGACGCTCTACCCCGAGACGGGGGCCCTTCTGCTGACCGCGTTCTGCGGCGTCAACGTCTCCACCTCGTTCTGGCCGGAACCTCTGCACTGGCTCGCGCAACTCCTGCCGCTGACGCACGGGCTGGAGGCAGTGCGCCATCTGCTCAATGGCGGCGCCGCCTCCTCCGTCCTGCTCCAGGCCGGCCTGGAGATCGGCTGTGCCGCGCTGTGGGCCGGGCTGACCCTGCTGCTGTTCGAGCGCATCGTCGCGGCAGGCAGGCGGGACGGCTCGCTCGGCTTCAGCTGAAGGCGGCCGGCACACCCGTCTGCCCCGCCCCGCCCCCATCAGCGCAAGGAGCGCAACAAGGTGAGTCTCCGTCCAGATGCCCCCGAAGCCGCCCGGGCCGATGCCCCCGCAGACCGTCTGGTCGCCTGGGCGGCCCGTAACGCCACGCTGCTCCTGGTCCTGCCGCTGCTCGCATACGCCGCGTTCAACTGTTTCAACCCTCTGGCGCGCAACAACGGCATGGACCTCGACGTCTACCGGGCCGCAGGGCAGGTCGTACGCGACGGCGGCTCGCTGTACGCCGACCCGGTGACCGATCTGAACTACAACTACACGCCGTTCGCGGCGCTGCTGTTCGTACCGATGACCGTGGTTCCGCCGGAGGCGCTGCGCGTCCTGTGGCTCGTCCTCAATATGGCGTTGCTCGTCTACATCATCGCCACCGCGCTCTCCTTGATCGGAACAAGACTGGGCAGTCGGCTGCTGCGGGCCTCGATCGGGCTCGCCGGGCTCATGTTGTGGCTCCAGCCGGTCACCTGGGGCATGGTCCTGGGACAGGTGAACGTGGTGCTGGCCGCCGTGCTCCTCTGGGACGGCAAGACCGCTCCGGACTCCGCGTCGCACAAGTGGTACCGGGGCATCATGATCGGCGTCGCCACCGGCATCAGACTGACCCCCGGGCTCTTCATCGTCTACCTGCTGACGATCAGAAGGACGCGTACCGCCCTCATGGCGTGTGCCGGCTTCTTCGGGACCGTCGCGGTGGGCTTCGTCGCGCTGCCCCATCAGTCCCTCTGGTACTGGCAGGGGCACTTCGCAGACGTCCACCATATCGACGGCGACAACCACGACCGCGATGTCCAGTCGCTGGCGGCGACCATGTCCCGGCTGCTGGACCGCGACCAGCCGCCCACAGCGCTCTGGCTGATCCTGGCCTGCCTGCTCGGGGCGGTGGGGCTCGCGGCGGCCGCAAGGGCGCATCGACGGGGATACACCCTGCTGGGGCTCGCTCTGTGCGGACTCACGGCCGAGGCGGTCTCACCGTTCTCGTGGAGTCACCACTGGGTCTGGCTGGTGCCCGCCACCTTGATCCTGGTGACTCACGCGACAGGTCGCTCCCGCCGGTACCTCTTCCTCACCGTGGCCTCGACGGCGATATGTCTGGCGGCATGGCCACTGGGTTACCTCACACATGACCGGCTCGGCCCCATCCTCGGTGCGCTGGCGCTGCCCGTCGTGCCGCCGCTCGACGTGATCTACGGAAATCTGTATCTGTGGCTCTACCTGGGGACGGTGATCGCCACTCTGTTCCTGCGCGACAGAAAGTCGCTCGCCCCCTCCTGGTCACACAACCGAATCGCGACGGACCCGGACCTCGACAACAGCGGCCGCACATAGCGCTCACCCAAGCGTCGCTGCCGGTGTCGCTACCACTGCTGCCGCTGCTGCCGGCGCTGCCGGCGCTGCCGGCGCTGCCGGCGCTGCCGTCGCTGCCGTCGAGTCCACCGTTCAGGATGGCTGGAGGATCGCTTCGATGAGGTGGGGGCCGGGGGTGGCCAGTGCGGCGGTGAATTGTTCGGCTAGTTCGGTCGTGCTTGTGGCGCGGGTCGCGGGGACACCCATGCCGGTGGCTACGGCGGTGAAGTCGATGTCCGGGCGGCTGAGGTCGAAGAGGGCACTGGCGGCCGGGCCCGCCTGATTGCCGCCGACACGGTCCAGTTCGGCGCGGAGGATCGCGTAGGAGCGGTTGTTGAGGATGACGGTGGTCACGTCGAGGTTCTCGCGGGCCTGGGTCCACAGCCCCGAGATGGTGTAGAGCGCGCTGCCATCGGCTTGCAGGCAGACGACGGGCCGCTCGGGGCACGCGATGGCCGCGCCGGCGGCCACGGGGATGCCCTGCCCGATGGCGAGGCCGGTCAGCCCGAGTACGTCGTGCGGCGCGGAGTCGGCGGTCGCCGGGGCGAGGGTGTTCATCCCCTCGGTGATGGACTCGTCGACGACGATCGCTTCCTCTGGAAGCAGGGAGCCGATGAAGCGCGCCCAATTCCCCGTGCACAACGGCTCGTTCACGAGGGAAGGCGAAGCACCCTGCGCCGCCGGCAGGCCGGCGACGGCGCCCAGCTCAACGCCACCCGCCCCGAGGGCGTCCGCCCCAACGCCATCAGACGCGAGGACATCCGACTCGACGACATCCGGCGCAACGACCTCTGCCAATTCCATCAACGCGCCGACGACATCGAAGCCCGCGTCCGGTACGAACCGGTGCACGCGCGTTCCCGGCGGAGTGAGCAGGCCCGGGCGGCCCGGATAGGCGAACGACGCCACTGGTTCGCGCGCTCCGACGAGGATCAGGTGCTTGATGCCTGCCAGTTGCTGGTTGACGGCTTCGGCGCGGTAGCCGAGGGGCTGGATCGCCGGTACGCCCGTACCGCGCCGCAACCGGGCAGGCCAGGTGGGGCAGAAGGCGGCGGTTCCGGTGGCCTTCCGTATTCGGGCGGCGGCGCGCAGGCCGCGCTCGCTCAGTCCGGCGCCGTCGATCAGCAGCGCGACGGGCTCGGGCCCGGCGACCAGTGCCGCTGCGGCTTCCACGTCGGCGGGGGCTACGGACCGCAGCGGCGGCGCCGGGAGGCGCGGCGCGGGCGGGGTGCTCTCCCCCCAGGAGAGATCGGCCGCCATGATGAGGGTGGAGATCGCACCGGAGGTGCCAGTACGGGACCGGTCCGCGACGTCCGGCCCCCCGGCGCTCAGCGCCGCCGCCACGGCGGCAGCGGTGTCGGGTCCGATATCCGCCGAGGTTATCGGCCGGCGCACCCAGTGGGAGACGGTCGTGGCCGCGGCGTCGATGTCGGACTCCAGGGGCGAGTCGAGCGGCTTGTGCGAACGGGCGTGGTCGCCGACGACGTTGACCACGGGCGTGCGCGCCCGCCGGGCGTTGTGGAGGTTCGCCAGCCCGTTGGCCAGGCCGGGGCCGAGGTGGAGCAGGGTCGCGGCCGGTCGGCCGGTCATACGGGCGTAGCCATCGGCGGCCCCGGTCGCCACCCCTTCGAACAGGCACAGCACGCCCCGCATGGCCGGATGGCGGTCGAGCGCCGCCACGAACTGCATCTCCGACGTACCGGGATTGGCGAAGCAGACGTCCACGCCGTTGTTGAGCAGCGTGCGCAGAACCGTCTCGGCACCGTTCATAGAAGCTGGTCGCCTTCCGCTGCGCCTTTTGAAACTGTTGACATGTGTCGACATGTAATGACACGTGATGTCGCGCCGTCAGAGGCCGGCCCCCCACCCCGCCGCCACAGCGGCTGGAACGCGGGCCACGCGGCAGGGACTGGAACGGGCGGGTGTCACCCTTCGCTTACTTGACCCGGTTAACCTACAGCCGCACAAGCACGAGGCGATCTAACCTGTCAAATGAAACAAGGTGGTTAGGGGCAACGGTTGAGAGGCAGCAGCGGCACCCGCTGCCCGCGCTACTGGCCGACCTCCAGAACGCACGGCGCAGGACGCAAGACGCAGGACGCTCAGTGATCGCATCGCTGACGCGGCGGGCCGAACCGGTCTGGCCGGCTACCGCGACACCGCGCCGCTCCAGAACTGTTCACGGCCTGGTGTCCGTGACCGAGTACGGCGATGATCATGTGGGGGGCCTGGCGGAGCTTGGCCATGAAAGCCGACGCACCTGCTCCAGATGCCCGGCCTGGGCGCCGCAGGTGCGGCGGGCGGCCGGCCAGGTCAGTACGGGAGCCCCGCTCGCGGCGGCACGCGGCGCGACCGAACGGACTGAGCGGCCGGCCATTACCGAGGGACTTGCCGACCCTTGAACGGTCTCCGCGGCCCCTGGACGGCCACCCGATCTTGCTCGGGGGCGAAAACGAGGGCCGCCACGCTGTGCGTGGCGGCCCTCGTGGTGACGTTCGTGCAGGTCAGAACGTTTCTGCACCGCAAAGAAGCGGTGGGGCGGGTGGGACTCGAACCCACGGCCGACGGATTATGAGTCCGCTGCTCTAACCGGCTGAGCTACCGCCCCGTAACGGCGCGTCGCGTACATCTGTGCGCGCCGTCTGCCGCAGCATAGCCGGTCATACGATCTGCTGCCCCTGAGGGTCCGCATCGTGTGACCAGCCTGTCCTTGAGGATGCCGATCAGGGCCGCGGCGGTTCCACGGCATACGAAAAAGGACCCCTGAGGGGTCCTCTCCGTCCTGCTCCCCCGACTGGACTCGAACCAGTAACCCTCCGGTTAACAGCCGAATGCTCTGCCAATTGAGCTACAGGGGATCGAGCTCCCCCGACTGGACTCGAACCAGTAACCTGCCGGTTAACAGCCGGCTGCTCTGCCAATTGAGCTACAGGGGATTGCTCTGTGTGCCTCGAATGCACCCGGGTCCGGGCTTCCGGACGGCGTGCGCTCGCTGCGACACATACATTAGCGCAAGCAGGGGGGTGCTCCGCCAATCGGTATCCGTGAGTGACCTACGGCCACGACGGGTAGGCGCGCAGCACCGCCGACGCGGGTCGTCGTCGCCCGGAGGCGGTCCAGGACCCGGAAGGGGTCTCGGTATACGAGGTACCTAAGTGTCTGGGTGTCTGAGTAGCCGAGTATCCCGGGTGTCCCGGGCGTCTCGGGCATGATCGAATGCGGTTCGACGCGAAGAAGGGTGGAGCGATGCGCTACCGGCTGACATTCATCACCGGAGCAGTCGTCGGGTACGTGCTCGGCACGCGAGCCGGACGGGAACGGTACGAGCAGTTGCGCAAGGCCGCACAGCGGGTCGCGCAGAACCCGGCGGTGCGCAATACCGCCGAGTCCGCCGCGCAGAACGGCCGGGCCGTGGCCGCCAAGGCGTTCGGCGCCGTCGGCGACCGGCTGCCGGGCCCGGTGAGCGAGCGGGTGCGCTCGCTGCGGGAGCAGCGGACCCCGGCGGGCGACGACTGGGGCACCAGCAACACGTGACGCTCGGGCCATAAGGCAAAATCGGGCCCCATGGGCATAGTCGCCGGATTGGACAGTTCTTCCGACAGCACGCGCATCGTCGTCTGCGACACGGACACGGGCGCCGTGCTGAAGCAGGGTTACGCGCCGCACCCCGCCGACTCCGACGGGGACCCGCAGGCGTGGCTGATGTCACTGGGCGAGGCCGCCGCGGGCGGGTTGCTGGAGGGTGTGCAGGCCATCGGGGTCGCCGCGCAGCAGCAAGGGCTGCTCGCGCTGGACGCCGGCGGGGTGCTCGTACGCCCGGCCATGCTCGGCAACAACAAGCGGGTGCAGTCGGCGGCCGCCGACCTCACCGACGCGCTCGGCGGGCGCGCGGCGTGGGCGCAGGCCGTCGGCTCCGTGCCGCAGGCGGGCCAGCCGGTCGCCAAGCTGCGCTGGCTGGCGCGCAACGAGCCGGAGGCCGCGAAGCGGGCCGCGATGCTGCTGCAGCCGCACGACTGGCTGGTGTGGCAGTTGCTGGGGCGGCCGGTGCGGCGGACCACGGACCGGGGCGCCGCCTCCGGTACCGGCTACTGGTCGGCGGCGACCGGCCAGTGGCGGCCCGACCTGGTGGAGCTGGCGCTGGGGCACTCGGCCGCCCTCCCGGAGGTCCTCGGCCCGTGCGAGCCCGCCGGGCACACGCCCGAAGGGCTGCTGATCTCCGCCGGCACCGGCGAGACGATGGCCGCCGCCTTCGGGCTCGGCGTCGGGCCCGGCGACGCGGTGATCTCGCTGGGCGCCTCCGGCTCGGTCTTCTCCGTGCACCACGAGGCGCTGGTGGATTCGACGGGCACCATCACCTCGTTCGCCGACGCGACCGGCATGCACCTGCCCGTCGTGCACACCCTCAACGCGGTACGGGCGCTGCGCGGCACCGCCGAACTCCTCGGCACCGACCTCGACGGCCTCTCGGAACTGGCCCTCGCCTCCACCCCCGGCGCCTCCGGCCTCGTCCTGCTCCCCTACCTCGAAGGCGAGCGCACCCCCCATCTCCCGCACACCGCGGGCACGTTGGCGGGGCTGCGCCGCGAGAGCATGAAGCCGGAGCACCTGGCCCGAGCCGCCTTCGAGGGCATGCTGTGCGGGCTCACGGACGCGCTGGACGTACTGCGCGGCCGGGGCGTCGAGGTGCGGCGGGTGTTCCTGCTGGGCGCGGCGGCCGGGCTGCCGGCCGTACGGGCGGTGGCCCCCGCGCTCTTCGGCGCGCAGGTCGTCGTCCCGCAGCCCGCGGACTACACCGCGATCGGCGCCGCCCGGCAGGCGGCGTGGGCGCTGGGCGCGCAGCAGGGCACCCTCTCGCCGCACGAGCCGCCGCGCTGGCCCGCCGCCACCAGTGAAGTCTTCGACCCGGGCGAGGAGTTGGCGGTCGGCCGGGCGGTGCGCCAGCAGTACGCGGCGGTACGCGACGAGATCCACCCGGGCGCCTTCGACGACAGCCTGCACGGCGGCGGGGCGGCGTAGGCCCACACCTCGGCCGACGGCGAAGAGGCTCCGGGCCCCGGCCGGCTGCGCAGGAAGCTCCAGGTCCCCGGCCGCGGGTCCGCCCCGGCTCCACACTCCCGGCACGTCCCGTACGCATATCCCATACATCTGAAGGAGGACGGCGGATCGCCGCCGTCCACTTCAGACGGACCCGATGACCAGCACAGGGACGGATTCGCCCCGCTCCTCGCGTCGATAGCTTCTTGATCGTCAACCGCGGCGACGACCAGGAAGACGGTCCCGATATGCACAGTGCGTACGCCTCGACCTACGGCACGACGTACGGCAAGGCGTTTGCCCCCGAGTACCAAGGGGCCCTCGGCTCCCGGCTGTCCGTCAACACCTCCTACGAGGAAGTGCTCACCGGCGCGACCGACGAACTGCGGCGGGCGCGGACGGAGCTGGACCGGGCGCGCGCCGGTCTCGCGGTGGCCGAGGCCAACCGGCGGCTGGGGCGCGTCGAGGAGGCCGGGCGCGCGTGGCGGGAGAGCTACCGCCGGGCCCGTGGCGCCGAGGAGCCGGCGGCGATGGCGTGGGCGCTGTGGAGCGGCGGGACGCTGGCCCGTCAGTGCGGCAGGCTGCGGCTCGCCCGTCGCCTGCTGGCCGCCGCCGCCGAACTGGCCGCCCGGGCCGGGGACCGTACCGCACGCGGCTACGCGCTCGCCGGGCTCGCGGAGACCGGCCGGATACAGGGCGACTACGCGGCCGTCACGGAACTGCACGAGCGGTTACTGGCCGAGGCGCGGGCGCACGGCGAGGCGCGGCACACGGTGTGGGCGCTGGAGGGCATCGCGCAGATGAACCGCAACACCGGCGCGTACGACACGGCGCTCGCCCAGTTCGAGGAGGCGGCGCTGATAGCCGAGGGCGCGGGCGACGCGCGCGGCCACGCCTGGGCGCTGCGCGGGGTCGCGGACGTGCTGTCGGTGCGCGGCGACACGGACCGGGCCCTGGCGCTGCTGGCGCGGGCGGCGGAGATCTGCGCGGAGCTGGAACTGGCGGGGGCGCTCGCCTACAACCTCAAGATGCGCGGGAACGTCCTCTTCCGCGCCGGGCGGTACGCCGAGGCCGAGGAGGCGTACGCCGGGGCCCGGCGGCGGTTCCACGCCATGCGGGAGCCGCGCGGCGAGTCGCTGGCCCGGCTGGGGCTGGTCAAGGCGCGGGCGCGGATGGGGCGTGACGTGGCGCGCACCCGGCGGGACCTCGACGAGCTGCACCGGGTGTTCGACCGTATCGGGCTGCATCACGCGCGGGAGATGGTGGAGAAGTTCCGCGCGGAGCTTGCGGACGGTGCGGAGCTGGCAGACGGAGCGGGCGACGCGGAGCCGGCGGACGGCGGCGGCGGCAGCGGCAACGGCAATGCCGCGGCCGTGGAGGAGGTACCCGGGGCTCGGCCCCGGCGTTCGGCTGAGCGCCGGGCAGTCGGCTGAACGCCCGTCAGGCCGTACGCCCGTCAGTCCAGGTAGCCCCGGAGCTGGTCGGCGAAGGCGTGGTCGCGGAGCTTGTTGAGGGTCTTGGACTCGATCTGGCGGATGCGTTCGCGGGTGACGCCGAAGATCCGGCCGATCTCCTCCAGGGTGCGTGGGCGGCCGTCGACCAGTCCGTAGCGGAGCTGTACGACCTTGCGTTCGCGCTCGCCGAGCGTGGAGAGGACCGCTTCGAGGTGTTCGCGCAGCAGCAGGAACGCCGCCGATTCGACGGGCGACGCGGCGTCGCCGTCCTCGATGAGGTCGCCGAGCGCGACGTCGTCCTCCTCGCCCACGGGCGCGTGCAGCGATACGGGCTCCTGGGCGAGGCGCAGTACCTCGCTGACCCGCTCCTCGGTCAGGTCGAGGTGGGCGGCCACCTCGTCGGGGGTGGGCTCGTAGCCGCGCTCCTGGAGCATGCGGCGCTGGACGCGCACGACGCGGTTGATCAGCTCGACGACATGGACCGGGACCCGGATCGTACGGGCCTGGTCGGCCAGCGCGCGGGACATGGCCTGGCGGATCCACCAGGTCGCGTACGTCGAGAACTTGTAGCCGCGCGCGTAGTCGAACTTCTCGACGGCGCGGATCAGGCCGAGGTTGCCCTCCTGCACCAGGTCGAGCATGGTCAGCCCGCGGCCGACGTAGCGCTTGGCGACGGAGACGACGAGCCGGAGGTTGGCCTCGATGAGCCGGCGCTTGGCCATCCGGCCCAGCACCACCAACTTGTCGAGATCCAGGGCGAGTTGGGAGTCGAGGTCGGGGGCCGTGCTCAGCCGCTCCTCGGCGAACAGCCCCGCCTCGACGCGGCGGGCCAGCTCGACCTCCTCGGCGGCGGTGAGCAGGGTGATGCGGCCGATCTCGCGGAGGTACTGGCGGAACAGGTCGGAGGAAGGTCCACTGGTGTCGGGCCGTGCGGGGAGATCGGGGAGTGCTTCCTCACCGAACATCTCGGACGCGGGCGGGTCGGCCTGTCGCACGACGGCCGGTGCCGCGTCGGTCAGGGTCTGGGTCTGCACGGGGGCGACCTCCAGGGTGATCGCTGCACGGGCGGCAGAAGGATCGGGCACGGTTGCGGCCGAGCCGCCGTCCGTCCCGGACATCAAGAGCGGCTCCGCGGGGGACTCCGGATGAGATGGACCGGACCCGCGCTCCGAGGACTCAGGCACCACAAGCCAGTGTGGGGCACGACACACGCCCGCCACGAGGGGCGTGCGCCCACTTTCTGGGGCCGTTGCGTGACCGGTCGGCTACAGCGCGGGGGCGTTCCTTCCGCTGAGTGGAACAGCGCGGGAGGAGCTCGGCGTGGCTAGAGCGCGTCCGCGCCGCGTTCGCGGAGCGCCTGGCCGTACTGCTGGAGGACCCACAGCTCGTTCTGGACGGCGGCGAGGTGGTCCGGGGCGGCCTGGGCGCCGAGGCGCACCATGCTCGCCGTCACGTCGGCGACGCGGCGCTCCACGGCCCGCAGCCGGACCTGGACGAGCTGGACGCCCGCGTACGCCTCGTCGACGGTGCGGCTGTGGATCGCCTCGACGGCCAGCTCGGTGACCATGGCGCGCACGGTGTTGTCGGGGGCCGCCTCGCGCACCCGCGCGAGGTAGTCGTCGGCGGCCTGGGTCACGCCCCCGGCCTCCTCGATGGTGCGCCGCACGGCCACGTACGGATCGGCGGTGAACTCGTCCTCGCCGTACGCGTCGAAGGCCGGGGCGACCAGCTCGGGGCGCTGGAGGGCCAGCTTGAGCAGCTCGCGCTCGGTGCGGTGGGCGGGGCTGCGCAGATTCAGGGCCGGGCCGCGCTGGACGGGCGGGCCGGACTGCGCGGCGGCGGCCTGCGGTACGGGCGCGGCGCCGCCGTGCTGCGCACGGCCGCCCTGGTCGGCGCCGGGCCGCCGGCCGCGCTCGCGGGCCCAGCGGGCGAGCTGGCCGACGCGGCGGACCACGAACTGCGTGTCGAGGATGCCGAGCATGCCGGCCAGCGCCACCGCGTACTCGTGCTGGATGGAGCCGTTCTTGATGCCCGCGACGATCGGCGCGGCGGCCTCCAGGGCGGCGGCGCGGCCCTCGGCGGTGTCGAGGTTGTACCGGCCGACGACCTGCCGGATCGCGAAGGCGAAGAGCGGGGTACGGGACTCCACCAGCCGCTGCACGGACTCGTCGCCCTCCGCGAGGCGCAGCTCGCACGGGTCCATGCCGCCCGGAGTGATGGCGATGGACGTCTCGGCGGCGAACTTCTGGTCGTCCTCGAAGGCCCGCAGGGCGGCCTTCTGCCCGGCCGCGTCGCCGTCGAAGGTGAAGACGACCTCGGCGGACGCGTTGTCCATCAGCAGCCGGCGGAGGATCTTGATGTGGTCGCCCGCGAAGGCGGTGCCGCAGGTGGCGATGGCGGTGGTGACCCCGGCGAGGTGGCAGGCCATGACGTCCGTATAGCCCTCGACGACGACGGCGCGGCTGGTCTTGGCGATGTCCTTCTTGGCGAGGTCGATGCCGTACAGCACATGCGACTTCTTGTAGAGGGGGGTCTCGGGGGTGTTGAGGTACTTGGGGCCGTTGTCGTCGTCGCGGAGCTTGCGGGCGCCGAAGCCGATGCACTCGCCGGTGATGTCGCGGATCGGCCACATGAGGCGGCCGCGGAACCGGTCGATGGGGCGGCCGCCCCGGCTCTCCTGGGCGAGCCCGGAGAGGATCAGCTCCTTGTCGCTGAAGCCCTTGCCGCGCAGGAAGCGGGTGAGGTGGTCCCAGCCGGCCGGGCTGTAGCCGACGCCGAAGTGCTGGGCGGCGGCCTGGTCGAAACCGCGGCTCGCGAGGAACTTCCGGCCGATCTCGGCCTCGGGGCTGTCGAGCTGCTCGACGTAGTAGAGGGCCGCGGCGCGGTGCGCCTCGACCAGGCGGATGCGCTCGCCCTGCTGGCGGCCGGGGGTGTAGCCGCCCTCCTCGTAGCGCAGGGTGATGCCGGCCAGGCCCGCGAGCCGCTCGATGGTCTCGGCGAAGGAGAGGTGGTCGATCTTCATGACGAAGTCGACGGTGTCCCCGCCCTCCTGGCAGCCGAAGCAGTAGAAGAGCCCCTTGGCCGGGCTGACCTGGAAGGACGGCGACTTCTCGTCGTGGAAGGGGCACAGGCCCTTCAGATTGCCGCCGCCCGCGTTGCGCAATTGCAGGTACTCGGAGACCACGGCGTCGATCGGGACCGCGTCCCGGACCGCCTTCACATCGTCATCGTTGATCCTGCCTGCCACGCGTGAAGTCTACGGCCGGGGTCCGACACTCCCGAACCGCCGGCCCCTCCCCCGCGCCCCGGTCGCCCCGTCACCCGACCTTGATCACGAAGACGTGGTGCGGGCCGACCGACTCGATGTCGAACTCCTCACCGACGGCGGTGAAGCCCTGGTGCTCGTAGAAGCCGCGGGCCGACGTGCGGCCGTTGCACCAGACGGTCTCCGCGCCGCGGGCGGCGGCCTCGGCGAGGCCCGCCCGCAGCACGGCGACGCCGTAGCCGAGCCCCCGGACGGCCGGATCGCTGGCCATGCCGCGGAAGCGGTACGCCCGGTCGGCGCCGTCCGGGGCATGGACGCCGTACGGGGCATGGGCGCCGTACGCCGCGTGGCCGGGGCCCGCACTGCGGGCGGGGCCCGCACCGTCGGACCCGGCCGCCCCATCGGCCCCGGCCCCAACCCCGTCCGGCAGCGGCTCCGCGAAGAACGTGGCGCAGGCCCGTACCGCGCCCTCCTCGTCGTATGCGGCGACGTGAAAGGTGCGGGCGGCCGGGGCGTCGTCCTCGGGGAAGACGGCGGACTCGGGCGGCAGCCCCGGCCGCAGCACCGACCGGCGCAGCTCGAAGATCTCCGCGACCGGTACCACCGCGGTGCGGATACGGGTGGGATTGGACATGCGCCCCAAGCTATGCCAGCAGCGAGGCCAGCGGGACCCCCGGGTCGGCGAGGGCCTCCGGGTCGGGGCGGGCGCCGGCGCGGATGAGCTGCTGGATGGGGTCGGTGACGTCCCACACGTTGACGTTCATGCCCGCGAGCAGCCGGCCTTCCTTGAGCCAGAAGGCGATGAACTCGCGCTTGGAGACGTCACCGCGGCAGACCACCTGGTCGTACGAGCCGGGCGGCGCGTAGCCGGAGTATTCGAGGCCGACGTCGTACTGGTCGGAGAAGAAGTACGGCACCCGGTCGTACGAGACCTCCTGGCCGAGCATGGCGCGGGCGGCGGCCGGGCCGCTGTTGAGCGCGTTGGCCCAGTGCTCGACGCGGAGCCGGGAGTCGAGCAGGGGGTGTTCGGCGGCGGCTACATCGCCCGCCGCGAAGATGTCCGGGTCGCTGGTGCGCAGCGCGGCGTCCACGGCGATGCCGCCGCCGTACGCGGGGTCGATCAGCGTCAGGCCCGCGGCCTCGGCGAGGGAGGTGCGCGGGGCGGCTCCGATGGCGGCGAGCACGTCGTGGGCGGGGTGCTCCTCGCCGTCGTCGGTGCGGACGGCGAGCACCAGGCCGTCCTGGCCGACGATCTCGGTGAGCCGGGAGCCGAAGTGGAAGCGCACGCCGTGTTCGCGGTGCAGGTCGGTGAAGAGCGCGCCGAGCTCGGGGCCGAGGACGGTGTGCAGCGGGGTCGGCTCGGATTCGACGACGGTCACCTCGGCGCCGTACGAGCGGGCGGCCGCCGCGACCTCCAGGCCGATCCAGCCCGCCCCGGCGATGACGAGGTGGCCGTTGTCGCGGCCGAGGGAGGCGAGCACGCCGCGCAGCCGCTCGGCGTGGGCGAGGCGGCGCAGGTGGTGGACGCCTGCGAGGTCGGTGCCGGGGACGTCGAGGCGGCGGGGCTCGGCGCCGGTGGCCAGCAGCAGCCGGTCGTAGTGGACGCTGGTGCCGTCGCCCAGCCGGACGGACTTGGCGGCGCGGTCGAGGTGGACCGCGGGCTGGCCGAGGTGGAGTTCGATCTTGGCCTGCGCGTACCAGGACGGCTCGTGCACGAAGACGCTGTCGCGCGCCTCGTTGCCGATGAGGTAGCCCTTGGAGAGCGGCGGACGCTCATAAGGGTGCTCGCGTTCGTCGCAGATCAGTATCACCCGGCCGGTGAAACCCTCCGATCGGAGGGTTTCGGCGGCCTTGGCCCCGGCCAGGCCCCCTCCGACGATGACGAACGTCCGGTGTGCATCCACCACTTCGTGCCTCCTAGCTCGCGCGGTACGTCCGCGCCTTCCGCCCCCCGGTCCCAATCGCCAAAGCCGAGCGTCCCGCACGGAGCGTGATGCCGGAAGAGGGACTGCGCCGGACGGCTCAGAGCGATGACACACGGCGGACGGCGATGCGCCGGCCCTTGCTGGTTACAGGGTGTCAGGTCCTTGTGACAGCGGCGCGACCGGCCCACCACAACGGGCTCCGGCGGACTGTCGGGACCCTCCGGAGGCCGAGGAAGCCCCCGACCTCAGCCCCGCCCCGGCCCCGGCCATGTCTCTGACCCCGTCTCCGCCCCCGCCCACACCGGATAGTCGACGTAGCCGCGCTCCCCGCCGCCGTAGTGGGTGGCGCGGTCCGAGGCGGCCATCTCGTGGCCCAGGGCGAACCGGCTGACGAGGTCGGGGTTGGCGATGAAGGGTCGGCCGAAGGAGACGGCGTCGGCGATGCCCGCCTCGATGATGGCGTTGCCGCCGGCCCGGTCGAAGCCGTGGTTGGCGATCAGCGGGCCGTCGAAGAGCCGCCGGTAGCGGGCGAACTCGGCGAACCAGGCGGCGTGCGCCCGGCCCCCCGCGCCCGGCGCGCGCCCGCGCAGGTGGAGGTAGCCGATCCGGTGCCGGCCGAGTTCGGCGACGAGGGCGTCGTGGTCGGCGAGGGTACGGGCGTCCGCCGTGTAGGGGTAGGCGCCGCACGGCGGGGCGGACGGCGGCCGGTCGGCGGCGGTCCAGTACGGCGACAGCCGCACGCCGACGCGGCGCGCGCTCCACGCGGCGCTCACCGCGTCGACGACGTCGAGCGGCAGCCGGGTCGGGTCCGCGCCGTAGCGGTCGGTGCGGCGGTTCAGCCGCCGGTTGAGGAACTGCGCGAGCAGATAGATGCCATTGGCGGCGATCTCGACGCCGTCGAACCCGGCGCGGCGCGCGTTCCCGGCCGCCGCCGCGTACGCCTCGATCGTCCGCTCGATGTCCGCGCCGGTCATCGCCCTCGGGGTGACGGTCCCCTGGCGCCCGTACGGCGTGTGGACCGTCTCCTGCGGGTTGACGGCCGAGGGCCCGGCGGGCAGCGCGCCTCCGAGGTGGTCGGGGTGCGAGACGGCGCCGGTGTGCCAGAGCTGCGCCACGATGCGGCCGCCGAGGGCGTGTACGAGGCCGGTGACCTGGCGCCACGCGGCGACCTGCCGTTCGGTGTGGAGGCCGGGGACGCCGCCGAAGCCGATGGCCTGCTCGCCGACCCAGACGCCTTCGCCGACGATCAGCCCGGCGGCGGCCCGCTGCCCGTAGTAGGCGGCGTGCAGCTCCGTGGGCACCCGTTCCGGATTGGTCGCGCGGGCGCGGGTGAGGGGCGCCATCACCACGCGGTTGGGCAGCCGGAGTTCCCCGATGCTCGTCGGCCGCAGCAGCGGCTGGGCATCATCAGTGCTCGGGTGGTGCGGGTGGTGCGGGTTCATCGGGCGTCGTTCTCCTCGTCGCGTCGTTTCCGTCCGTGCCATGGGGCTGACGGAGCGCGCCGGGGAAATGTGACCGGTGGGGCTGGACGGCGGGGCTCAGCGCCGGGGCGTGGTGCGAGGGGCGCGGGTGGAGCCCGTGAGGCGGGTGCGCAGGGAGCGGGCGGAGGAATCGGTGAGGGCGGCGATCTGGTCGATGACGGCGCGCAGCCGGGCCGCGTCGTTCGGGGCGGCCGTGAACAGGGAGTGGAACTGCGGGTCGAGGCCGTCGGGGGCGCGGGCGATCAGCGCCTCGGCGAGTTCGGCGATGACGACGCGCTGGTCGGCGCGGAGCCGCTGCTGCGCGGGGCGCTGCATGACGTACCGGTCGGCGACGGCCTTCAGCACGGCGCATTCGAGACGGGTGCCGTGCGGTACGACCAGTTCGGCGCGGTAGCGGGTGAGGCGGCCCGGCCCGTACGCGGCGCGGGTGGCGTTCTCGGCGGCGAGGCAGAAGCGGCCGATGAGCTGGCTGGCGGCGTCCTTGAGGCGGGCCTGGGCGATGGCCGTGCCGTCGTAGCCGTGCGGCCACCACTCCTGGTCGAGGAGGCGGTCGAGGGCGGCGGCCAGCTCCTCGGGGCCGGCGCCGGGCGCGTACCGGTCGGCGGCGATGGTGAAGATCTCGCGCCGCTCGGGCTCGGCGAGCAGGCAGTTGGGGTCGATGTGGCCGGCGTGCAGGCCGTCCTCGACGTCGTGCACGGAGTACGCGACGTCGTCGGACCAGTCCATGACCTGCGCCTCGAAGCTCTTGCCGGCCTCGGGCGCGCCCCGGCGCAGCCATTCGAAGACCGGCACGTCGTCGGCGTAGACCCCGAACTTCGGCGAGGCGGGGTCCGTGGGATGGCCGCCGCGCGTCCAGGGGTATTTGGTGGCGGCGTCGAGGGCGGCGCGGGTGAGGTTGAGGCCGACGCTGACCGGTTCGCCGCTGTCCGGGTCGGTGGTGAATCGTTTCGGTTCGAGGCGGGCCAGCAGCCGCAGCGACTGCGCGTTCCCCTCGAAGCCGCCGCAGTCCTCGGCGACCTCGTTGAGCGCCTGCTCCCCGTTGTGGCCGAACGGCGGGTGGCCGAGGTCGTGCGCGAGGCAGGCCACCTCCACCAGGTCGGGGTCGCAGCCGAGGGCGGCGCCCAGCTCGCGGCCCACCTGGGCGCACTCCAGCGAGTGCGTCAGGCGCGTACGGGGGCTGGCGTCCCACGCCTGGTCGCTGATGCCGGGCGTGACCACCTGGGTCTTCCCGGCGAGCCGGCGCAGCGCGGCGGAGTGCAGCACGCGCGCGCGGTCGCGCTGGAAGGCGGTGCGGCCCGGCCGCTTGTCGGGCTCGGCCGCACGCCGCTCCAGGTCCGACGGTTCGTATCCGCCGATGCCGGGATTTTCGGACGCGGTACGCGCTGTGCCGTTCATACCCCCGACGGTAACCGCCGCCTGTGACACGAGCGACGGCGTGCGCGGGGCGGTGACCGGTTCCCGGCGGTGGCCGCGCGCCCCTCCGCGTCCGCCGGGGCCGGTCCACCGCGCCGCCACCGGGGCCACGCGCGTCCGCCGCCGGGCCGCCGCGCGGACATGACGACCGGATTCCGTCCCTGGGGGCCGCCGGCCACTGGCCGCCTGCCCCCGGCCGCCGGCTGCCGACGCGAAGGCCCGCCGGAGCTGCTGCCCCGCGCCCCGGGCCGGCCGGCTCGTACGGTCCGTGCGGCTGCCCCGCCCCGGCTCGTACGGCCCGTACGGTCCGTGCTGCTCGTACCGTCCGCGCGGCCACGCCGGTACGTACCGCCGTCCCGCAGCGCACTCCGCGCCCCCGGCCCGTACCGCTCGTACGGCCCGTACCGCTCGTACCGCCCCGAGGCCCCCGGCCCACGATCCGCCCCCACATCGGCTCGGGGAACGTCGGATCAGTGCGCGTCGACCTCCGCGAGGTACTTCGCGCGGGTCTCCTCGTCCAGGAACGAGGCGTGGAAGGAGTTGCGGGCCAGGGTGCGCAGCGTCTCGTCGTCGAGGCCGAGCGCGTCCCGTACGCCGGTGAAGTTGTCGTCGGCGTAGCCGCCGAAGTAGGCGGGGTCGTCCGAGTTGACCGTGACCAGCAGCCCGGCGTCGAGCATGGCGGGGAGCGGGTGGTCGGCCAGCTTGTCGATGACGCGCAGCCGTACGTTCGACAGCGGGCACAGCGTCAGCGGGGTCCGCTCGGCGGCGAGCCGGGCGACGAGCGCGTCGTCCTCCATGCAGCGCACCCCGTGGTCGACGCGGTCCACGCCGAGGAGGTCCAGCGCCTCCCATATGTACGCGGGCGGGCCCTCCTCGCCCGCGTGCGCGACGCACTTGAGCCCCGCCTCGCGGGCGCGCGCGTAGACCTCGCGGAACTTCGACGGCGGGTTGCCGACCTCGGCGGAGTCGAGGCCGACGGCGGCTATGCGGTCCAGGTACGGGCGGGCGGCCTCGAACGTCGCCAGCGCCGACTCGGCGCTCTCGTCGCGCAGGAAGCACATGATCAGGCGGGTGGAGATGCCGTGCCGTTCCTCGGCGGCGTCGAGCGCGCGGGTCAGGCCCTCGATGACGGTGCCGATCTCCAGGCCGCGCGCGGTGTGCGCCTGCGGGTCGAAGAAGATCTCCGCGTGCCGGACGCCCTGCGCGCGAGCACGGGCCAGATAGGCGTCGGCGAGGTCCGCGAAGTCGTCCTCGGTGCGGAGCACGGCCATCAGCGCGTAATAGAGGTCCAGGAAGGACTGGAGGTCGCTGAAGGAGTACGCGGCGCGCAGCTCGGCCTCGGAGAGGTACGGCAGCTCGACGCTGTTGCGCGCGGCCAGCGCGAAGGCCAGTTCCGGCTCCAGCGTGCCCTCTATGTGGAGGTGCAGCTCTGCTTTGGGTATCGGGGGCACGGGGAGGATCACACCTGTTCTGCTGGTCTGCTGGGCTACGCCTTCCGCGGTCTGCGCGTACTGCGATCTGCGCGTTCCGCCGCGGCTGAGGGGAATCCCCCAGGGTAACCAGGCCCTCCGTGCGGCCCCGGGTCCGGGCTACGCCCCCGGCTCCACCTCGGCCGCCACCCAGGCCAGATACTCCGCGCCGCCGTGCGTGATCGGCGTCGCGATGATCTCCGGGGTGTCGTAGCCGTGCGCGCCGCGGAGGTGGGCCGCGAGGGCCTCGTACCGCGCGGCCGTCGTCTTCAGCAGGACCTGCCACTCGCGGGCGGTCTCGACCCGGCCCTCCCAGCGGTACACGGAGGCGATGGGCGAGCTGATCTGGGCGCAGGCCGCGAGCCTGGCCTCGACGGCGCCGCGGGCCAGGGACTGGGCGGCGGCCTCGCTGTCGGTGGTGGTCAGGACGGCCAGGAACTGGTCGCCGGGTACGGGGGCGGGTGCGGGTGCGGGTGAAGGGGCGAGTTCGGGATCGGGTACGGGATCGGGATCGGACACCGTCAGTCGTCGCTTCCTCGGTCGGGGTCGCGGTCGTGCACCGCGTCGTCGTAGAGCTTGAAGATCTCGTCGTCGTCGATCGGGCTGTAGGAGACCTTGGACGCGTCGTCGCCGTCCGGGCCGCCGCCGTTGAGGCCGCCGAGCACGCCGATCAGCTCGCCGGTCTTCGTCTTCTCGTTGAAGTGTGCCAGCCAGGGGCTGCCCGAGGTACCCGAGTAGAAGCCGTCGCAGTCCATGCGGAGCTGCCGGTAGTCCTTGAGGCGGCTGGTCATGGCGGTGCAGCGGATGGCGCGGTCGGCCGGGTCGTCGTCGGAGTCGGGGTAGCCGATGACGGTGACGCGGTTGTCGTAGCCGGGGGTGCGGGTGAGGACGTTCGCGCCCGTGACGGCCTCGATCTGCCGACCGTCGGCGTTGCTCTTGACGGTGGCGAAGGCGAAGTCGAGGTCGGAGCCGTCGCCGTAGTCGTCCCGGCGGGGGTCGGTGAAGGTGCGGTCCACGGCCCACACCCCGTACGGCTGGCGCTCCTCGCCCTTCTGGTAGTCCGGTACGAACGCGGCCTGGTCGCCCATCGAGCAGTGCCCGGCGGTGACCAGCAGGTTGCCCTTGGGGCTGTGCACGACGCTGGCCGTGCAGTGGTGGTTCTTCATGTCGTCGCCGACGTAGAAGAGGACGCCGACGGTGGGGATGCCGTCGAAGTGGCGGGCGCTGCCCGTGATGCGCTGGGCCGGGTCGTCGGCCTCTTTGCCGTCCTCGTCGGCCGGGGCGTCCTTGGAGGCCTTCTCGGTCTTGCTGTCCTTGCTGGCGTTGCTGTCCTTGCTGGCCTTGCCGGTCTTGTCCGCGCTGTCAGCGTTGTCGGTGTTGCCAGCGTTATTGGCGTTATCCGTCTTGGCGTCCTTGCCGGCGGTGTCCGCGTCCGGCCCCTCCTGCGGCGGAGTGGCGGCGGACATCCGCGAGGGCCCCCAGAACCGCTGGGCCCTGGCGCTCGTCCAGTCGGCGTCCCGGTCGTCGCCGCCCGGTCTGGGCACGGCCGCGGCGAGCGTGACGACATAGAGTCCCGCGAGCACGGCCCGGCCCCACCGGGCCCGGCTCCATCGGGAAAGACGCACGTACACCCCCGCCGCTTCTGGAAGGTCACCGACAGGCTAGCCGCAGCCACCTGCTTCCCTCCCGTATCAAAACGATTTCCTCACCGTCTTTTCGTACATGCCCCGTACGGCGGATCGCGTCCCAACAATCGGCGAACTGCTGCGAAACAGTCCGCCGTTTCGGCCCGGGGTTCCCTGCCCCGACACCCCCCGCTGTCCCCCCGCCGTCCCCGCTACCCGCCCCACTGGTCGTAGCCGAGCTTGGCGACCAGCGCGACGACGACCACGACGAGCACCACCCGCACGAACCCGCTCCCCCGCTTCAGCGCCATCCGCGCGCCCGTCGCGCCGCCGATGAGGTTGAACAGGGCCATGGGCGCGGCGAGCTGCCAGAGCACCGTGCCCTGCGCGGAGAAGGTGATCAGGGCGCCCGCGTTGGTGCAGACGTTGACGACCTTGGCGGTCGCGGAGGCCGTGACCATGTCCATGTGCAGGATCGCTACGAGCGTCAGGACGAGGAAGGTGCCGGTGCCGGGGCCGATCAGCCCGTCGTAGAAGCCGATGCCGAGGCCCGCGACGAGGATGGCGGTCAGCACGCGGGCGCGGGTGGCGGGGCCGGTCGCCGGCGCGGTGCCGAAGGCGGGCCGCAGCAGGACGAAGGCGAGCACGGCGAGCAGGACGACCATGATCAGTGGCCGGAGCACCGCGCTGTCGATGCCGGCCGCGAAGAAGGCCCCGGCCAGTGAGCCGCCCGCCGCGGCGAGCCCGATGCGCACCGCCGTCCGTACGTCCAGCGGGGCCTTGCGGGTGTAGGTGATGGCGGCGGCGGACGTGCCGACGATCGATACGGCCTTGTTGGTGCCCAGCACGTAGGCGGGGGCGACATGGGGGAGGCCGACGAGCAGCGCCGGGAGTTGGAGGAGGCCCCCGCCGCCTACGACGGCGTCGATCCAGCCGGCCGCGGCGGCGGCCAGGCAGAGCAGGAGCAGCGTTGTCGCGGATATGTCATGGATCACCGGCGTGATCGTACGGGCCGCCCTCGATCCGGTCTTCGAACTCGTCCTCGACCCGTTCTCGACTCGCCCGCGGTCCCCGCGACCCGTCCTCGACTCGCCCGCGGCCCCCGCGACCCGTCCGCGCCCCGTCCGCGACCCGCCCTCGACCCGTACGCGATTCCGGCATTGGATTCGAAACCGGTTGATCCCGCCCCACTGCCGCTCGGCCAGTGACACGGGTTTCAACCCTCCACCGTCCCCAAGTGGAAGATTTATGGCTTGTTTTAACTGTTAGTTGTCCGACAGCCCCTCGATTTCGCCCACTTGATCAGTAGTATTTTGCCGGCCTTGATCCCCCTCATCCCTTGCCCCCTCATCCCTTGATCCGCCTCATCCGTTGGTCCGCCTCATCCTTTGATCCACGGTCGCGCCCCGGGCTCCTGGCTGCCTCCGCCGTACACCGTTCGAGGAAATCCATGACCCAAGCGTTCTCGGTCACCGGTGCCGCCGCCGTGACCACGATCGTCGTCGCGGCCCTGCTGGCGGTCTGCGCGGTGCTGCTCACCGCCTGGGCGGTGCGGCTGCGCGGCGCCCTGAGCACCGCCCGTTCCCACGCGGCACGCCTGACCACCGACTCCACCCGCCTCGCCGCCGACAACGCGCGCCTCACGGCCGAGGCCGCGCGGCTGGCGGAGGTGGCGGACGGGCACGCCGCCGAGGCGGCCCGGCTCGCGGCCGTACGGGCGGACTTCGACGAGGCGGCCCGCAGGGAGCGTTCGCTGCGCGACTCGGTCCAGGCGTCGTTCGAGTCGGTGGCCCGGAACGTGCACGCGATGGCGACGGTGCAGCAGCAGGTGCTGGACGGGCTCGGCCGCGCGGTCTCCGAGGCCCCGCTGATGGCCCAGGTCATGGCGGCCGACCACGCCGCCGCCCAGATGACCCGCAAGGCGCAGACGCTCCTCGTGATGTGCGGGATCTGGCCGGCCCGGCGCGAGACCCGGCCCGTCACGCTCTTCGACTGCGTGCGCGGCGCGCAGTCGCGGATCGTCGAGTTCGGGCGGGTGGACGTGCACGGCGGCCAGTCGCTGTACGCGATGGCGCCCGCCGTCGAGGGGCTGATGCACTCCGTGGCCGAACTCCTGGAGAACGCCACGGTCTTCTCCCCCTCCCGCACCCAGGTCGCCGTCTCCGTCCGGGAGGTCGCCGCCGGCGCCGTCATCGAGATCGACGACGCGGGGCTCGGCATGCCGCCGGACGTACTGCGCCAGGCCACCGCACAACTCCGCGACGAGCTGGACCTCGCGCAGTTGGGCGCGGTGCCGCGGCTGGGGCTCGCGTGCGTGGGCCGCTGGTCGCGGGAGCTGGGGTTCGGGGTGGAGCTGTCGACGGCGTCCGCGTACGGCGGGACGCGCGTGGTCGTGTTCGTACCGCACCGGCTGCTGACCGAGCCGACGTTGGAGGAGCCGATTCCGGTCGTCGCCCCGCCGCGTCCGGCGGCGGTTCCGACGGCTCCGGCGGCTCTGACAGTTCCGACGGGTCCGACGGCTCCGACCGTTCCGGCGACGCCGGCCGTGCCTGGCTCGGCCCCGGCCCCGGCCCGTACGCCCGTACATGGGGAAGCCGGGGCCCCGGCCGTACGCGCGGGGACGGGGGCCTCGGCCGTACGAGACGGGGCGGGGACGCCCGTACGCGACGGGGCGGGGGCGATGGCCGACGGAGGCCAAGAGCCCTCCGCCGGCGCCGCCCCCCAGTCGACGCCGGGCGGCCTGCCCCAGCGTCGGAGCCGCCGTCGGCAGCCCGGCGCGGCGTACGCACCGGCGCAACCCCCCAGGCAGGGGCCGCCCGCGTCGCCGGCCGTGCCGCGGGCCGCGGAACGGCCGTGGACCCCCGAGGCGGCCGGCGCGTCCGTGGCCAGCGTGGTCCAGGGCACTCGGCGCGGCCGGGCCCAGCTCGGCGAGGCCGCCGCGCCGCCCGGCGCCGCCGCGCCCGAAGCCGACTCCCCCACCTCCCCCACCGCTGAGGAAGAAGGAGGCCGTTGATGGCCGGCACGATTTCCAAACTCCCCGATGTGGGCTGGATGCTCCGGCCGTTGACGCGGATACCGGGCGTACGGCACGCGGTCGTGGTCTCCGAGGACGGCCTGCGGATGGGGCACGAGTCGGCCGAGGGGCTCTCCGGCGACGTGCCGCGGCTGGGCCTGGACGAGGCCGAGTCGCTGGCCGCCGCCTGTGCGGCGATGACGGTGACCAGCCGGAGCGCGGCGGCCCTGCTGTTCGGGGAGAGCGCGGGCGTACGGCAGTTGATGGTCGAGTCGGAGAGCGGGTTCATCCTCTTCACCTCGGCCGGGGTGAGCGCGTCCCTCGGCGTGGCCACGGAGGCGGACGCCGATGTCGGCCTGGTCGCCCAGCAGATGCAGTTGCTGGTGGCCAAGATCGGGGCGCACCTGAGCAGTCAGCCACGGGAACCGGTGAACCCCGAGTCATGATCGGGCCCGGGGAGGAGCGGACCACCGACGCGGTACGGCCCTATGTGATCACGGGCGGACGCGTGGGCTCCGCACGGGCGGAGCTGGCGTTGGAGACGCTCGTGAGCGCGTCGGGGAGCGCCCCCGACCCGTCCCTCCAACCCGAGTACCGGCGGATCGTGGAACGCTGCCAGGGGCTGCTGTCGGTGGCGGAGGTCGCCGCCCACCTCGGACAGTCGCCCGCCGTGGTGCGGGTGTTGCTGGCGGACCTCATCGACTGGGGCCATATCCGGGCGAGGCCGCCCGTACCGGTCGCCGAGCACGCCGATATGGACGTGCTGAGAAAGGTGCTTGATGGGCTCGAAGCGAAACTCTGACGTGGTGAGCGTGGCGGGTGGGACGACAGTGAGCAGCAGCGATGCGGCGGCCGTCGGCACAACGGGTGGACCGGGCGCCGCGGATGGGCCGGATGCAGCGGGCAAAACGGGCGCGGCGGACGGGCCGGGCGCGGCGGACGGACCAGGCGACGGGCACTCCGCCGGTGCTGGCACCGGCGCCGGCGCGCCCACGGCCGACTCCTCCGACCCGGCCGGCCCGGAGAGCCCGGAGGGCCCCGCCGACTCCTCCGACGTCTACGTCAGCCCCAGCGTCTCCGGCGCCGCCAAGATCCTGGTCGTCGGCCCCATGGGCGTCGGCAAGACCACGCTGATCAGCACCGTCTCGGAGATCAAGCCGCTGTCCACCGAGGCGACCATGACCCAGGCGGGCGCCCGCGTGGACACCGCGCCGCCCTCCGCGAAGACCACCACGACCGTCGCCCTCGACTTCGGCCGCATCACCCTCGGCGGCGAGCTGGTGCTCTACCTCTTCGGCACGCCCGGCCAGCACCGCTTTCTGCCCGCCTGGAAGGACCTGGCGCGCGGCGCGCTCGGCGCGCTCGCCCTCGTCGACACCCGTGACCTGTCGGCCTCGTTCGACGCCATCGGCCACCTCGAAGACCTCGACGTGCCCTTCACGGTCGCCGTCAACGCCTTCCCGGACAGCGCCCTGCACGACGAGGGCGAGTTGCGCACCGCCCTCGACCTGCTGCCCCGCACGCCGCTGGTGATCTGTGACGCGCGCGAGTACCGGTCGTCGCTGAAGGCGCTGATCTCGCTGGTCACACACCTCATCGCGCTCAACACCGCTCCCTCCCCCACCTCCCCCATCTCGTCCGTCTCCCCCGCCGCGACCGCGGCGCCGCTCGCCCCGGAGCCGTCATGACCAGCACCGCCGCCCGCATTCCGCTGTACGGGCCGACGATTGACGGCGACGCGGCGGCCCTGTACGAGCGGATGCGCGCGGAACACGGCCCGGTCGTGCCCGTATCGCTCGCCCCGGGGCTCGACGCCTGGCTGGTGGTCGGCCACCGGGAACTGCTCCATCTCACCCGCGACGAGCAGTACTTCTCGCACGACCCGCGCCGCTGGACTCCGCTGCGCGAGGGCCGGGTGCCGCGCGACTCGCCCGTACTGCCCATGGTCGGCTGGCGGCCCGCGCTGCTGTACTCGGACGGGCAGCAGCACCGGCGGATGCGCGGGGCGGTCGCCGACGCGCTGGCCCGCGTGAACGGGCACGAGCTGATCCGGTCCGTACGGGCCACCGCCGAGCGGCTCATCGCGGAGTTCGCCACCGGCGGCGCCACCGAGGCGGAGCTGGTGGGCCAGTACGCGCGCGCCCTGCCGCTGCACGTGGTGACCGGGCTGCTGGGCATCGGCGCGGAGGCCGGACCGCCGCTGGTCGAGGCGATCACCACGACCGTCGCCGCCACGGCGGAGTCCCCGGCGGCCAGCCGCCGGATGTCCGCCATGCTGAGCGAGCTGATCGAGGAGAAGCGCCGCGCGCCCGGCGAGGACCTGGTCTCCTGGCTGCTCGGGCACGACGCGGGGCTCAGCGACGAGGAGTTGCTGCACAACATCGTGGTGACCATCGTCGCGGGCAACCGGACCACCGGTAACTGGATCGCCACCACCCTGCTGATCCTGCTCACCGACCCGGCCTTCCGCTCCTCCCTCTCCCGCGGCCACCTCACCGTCGACGACGCGCTCGACCTGGTCCTGTGGCGCTTCCCGCCGACCCAGAACTTCCCCGCCCGCTACGCCACCCGCGACCTGTCCTTCGGCGGCCAGGACGTGCGCGCGGGCGACATGCTCGTCCTCGGCCTGGCGGGCGCCAACGCCGACCCCGAGGTGCTGCCCGCCGACGGCCGGCCCGTCGTCGGCAACCGCTCGCACCTCGCCTTCGGCGCGGGCCCGCACACCTGCCCGGCCCAGGACCCGGCCCGCCTGATCGCCCGTACCGCCGTGGACACGCTGCGGCACCGGCTGCCCGACCTCGAACTCGCCGTGCCGGAGTCCGCGCTGACGTGGGCCGCGTCACCCTGGACGAAGGAGCTGGCGGCCCTGCCCGTACGGTTCAGCCGGCCCGCCCTCGCCGCCACGGCCCTTGGAGACCCCAGATGACTGTTCCTTCAGCCGCACCCACGTCCGCATCCACGTCCGAGCCTGCGTCCGCATCCGCATCCACGTCCGAGCCTGCGTCCGCATCCGCGTCCGAGCCTGCGTCCACACCCGCGTCCGCATCTTCCTCTACGTCCGCGTCCGCGCCGCACCTCCTAGACCCCGCCGGCGGGCAGCACGCCGTCAACGAGCGGTTGCGCGCCCTGGGCGCCGCGGTGCCGGTGACGCTCCCCGGCGGCGTGGCCGGCTTCGCCGTCACCGGTCATGAGGAGCTGAAGGAGTTCCTCGGCCACCCGGACGTCGCCAAGAACGCCTGCCACTTCGCGGCGATGCGCGCGGGCGAGATACCGCCGGGCTGGCCGCTCGCCACCTTCGCCACCGTCGAGGGCATGACCACCGCCGACGGGGCCGACCACCGGCGGCTGCGCTCCCTGGTCACCAAGGCGTTCACGGCGCGCCGCGTGGAGGCGCTGCGCCCCCGGATCGAGAAGCTGACCGAGGACCTGCTGGACCGGCTGCCCGCCGCGGCGGACCCGGACGGCGTGGTGGACCTGCGGCAGCACTTCGCCTATCCGCTGCCGATGAGCGTCATCTGCGAACTCCTCGGCGTGGACGCCGACCTGCATGACCGGCTGCACGAGCTGTCCAACTTGATAGTCAGCACGGTCGTCGAGCCCGCCCAGGTGCTGTCCGCCAACCGCGAGATGGTCGCGATCCTCACCCATGTCGCCGAGGTCCGCCGCGCGGACCCGGGCGAGGACCTGACGAGCGCGCTGATCGCGGCCCGCGAGGAGAACGGCGACCGGCTCAGCGAGCGGGAGCTGGTCGGCACCCTGCTGCTGATGATCATCGCCGGCCATGAGACGACCCTGAACCTCATCAACAACGCGGTACGGGCGCTATGCGCGCACCCCGACCAGTTGGCGCTCGTCCGGACCGGGGACGCCACCTGGGCGGCCGTCGTCGAGGAGACCCTCCGCTACGACAGCCCCGTCAGCCACTTCCCGTTCCGCTACCCCACAACCGACCTGGAGGTCGGCGGCGCGGTCATCCCCGAGGGCACGCCCGTACTCGCCTCCTACTCCGCCGCCGGGCGCGACCCGCGGACGTACGGGCCGGACGCGGACCGCTTCGACGTGACCCGGCTCGCCGGCCGCCACCTCTCCTTCGGCCACGGCCCGCACTTCTGCCTCGGCGCGCCGCTGGCCCGGCTGGAGGCGACCATCGCCCTCGACCGGCTCTTCACCCGCTACCCCGAGCTGGCACAGGCCGTCCCGGACGCGGAGCTGGCGCCGCTGCCGAGCTTCGTCGGCAACAGCACACAGAGCCTGCCGGTGCGACTCACCCCCTGAACGCCCCGCCCCGCGCGTCCCGGCTCGCTACCTTGACCGGAACAGCGAGGTGAGGAGAGCACGTGACGGGCTGGAGCGCGCACGACATCCCCGACCAGAGCGGCCGCGTCGCGGTGGTGACCGGCGCCAACAGCGGCCTCGGCGAGGTGACCGCCCGCGAACTCGCCCGGCACGGCGCCAAGGTGGTGCTGGCCTGCCGCGACGAGACGCGCGGCCGGGCCGCCGAACGGCGCGTGAAGGACCGCGTGCCCGGCGCGGACGTGCGGTTCGCGCCGCTGGACCTCGCGAACCTCGCGTCCGTACGGGACTTCGCCGCAGCCTTCCCGGAGCACGCGGGCGGCGACGGCGAGGGCCGGCTGGACCTGCTGATCAACAACGCGGGCGTGATGGCGCTGCCACCGCGCAGGACGGTCGACGGCTTCGAGATGCAGTTCGGCACCAACCATCTGGGGCACTTCGCGCTGACGGGGCTGCTGCTGCCGTTTCTGCTCGCCACGCGCGCGGGCGCGCGCGTGGTCACTCTCTCCAGCGGTTTCCACTTCCTGGGCTGCGTGGACCCGCGCGACCTCGACATGGAGCACCGCTACCGCCGCTGGATCGCCTACGGCCGTTCCAAGAGCGCCAATCTCCTCTTCACCCACGAACTGGCGCGACGGCTGACGGCGGCCGGTACGGACATCCTGTCGGTCGCCGCCCACCCCGGCTACGCCGCCACGAACCTCCAGACGGCCGGCGTCCGCATAGAGGGCCGCGCCACGGCCGAGCGGGTGGTCGAGGCCGCCAACGGCATCATCGGCCAGAGCCCCGAGCGCGGCGCCCTCCCCACCCTGTACGCGGCCACGGCCCCGGGCGTCGTCCAGGACGGCTTCTACGGGCCGCGCAACCAGGTGCGGGGCGCGCCGGGGCGTTCGCTGCGGGCACGGTGGACGGTGAACGACAGGACGAGCGCGGGGCTGTGGGCGGTGTCGGAGCGGCTGACGGGGGTTTCGTACGGGCTGTTGGAGGGGTGAGGGCGGGGTGAGGGGGCCCGTGGTCGCGTGTGACGGCCTTCAAGACGCTGTGCTCAGCCTTCACAGCGCCGTGCTCAGCCCTCAAGGCTCCGTGCTCAGCCTTCAAGGCTCCGTGCTCAGTCCAGCCCCGCCTCCCTCAGCAGCCGCTCGGCCGCCTCTCCGTCGATGCGGTCCGCCAGGGCGCGCAGTTCCGCCGCGCCGTCGCGGAGGAAGCCGTGCGCCATGGACCGGCGGGCGCCGGTGTCCAGAAGGTGCCACAGGAGGGGGTTGGCGGCGAGGACCTTGGGGTCCAGTTCGACGCGGCGGCCGCCCGCGTCGCGCAGGATCAGCCGGGGCGCCATGCCGTCGGCGGAACGTACGAGGGTGAGCACGTCGGTCCGTACCCGCCGCTCGCGCAGCAGACCGCGTACGGCCAGCCAGCCGTCGCCCGCGCGCACGCGCGGCGGGAAGAGCACGACGAAGAGCAGCAGCGCGATGCCCGTCCAGCAGCCCGCGCGGGGCGCGTCGAGGGCGTGGCGGGCGAGGTCGATGAGGAGGAGCAGCGCGCCGAGCGCGACGGAGCAGGAGACGGCGGCGCGCAGGTCGCCGGCCCAGTTCCGGTCGGTGACGAGGGGGCGGGCCCGTTCGGGGCGCCTCCGGTGCTGGTGCCGGTGCTGATGCTGATGCCGGTACTGATACCGGTGCTGGTGCCGCTGCCGTGTCGAACCGAGCCCTCGTCGCCGTCCCATGGCGGGACGGTAGGACTGCCGCGCCGCCCCGTACGGCGAACTTGACACATCGCTGACGAGCGGGGCGGGGAGCTTGACGGGCTTCTGACACGGGTGCGGTGTGCGTCGGCGTCCGGCGGCGTCCGGCGGCGTCCGGCGGCGTCCGGCGGTGTTGGCCCGCTTTCACCGGCGCCCGGCCGCGTCAAGAAGGCGTGAAGATCTCGGTGCGGCGCGCCAAGACCCCGCCAAGGCCCGGCGGCTACCCCGTTGATGGTGCTCACGCTGGTCCTCCCACTTCACGGAGGTATGCGAAGAGATGTCCACGCTGGCCAAGAAGCTGCAGCGGGCCGCCGGGACCGCCGAGGAGCCCCCGGACGGTGGGCGCGCGGCGGGAGCGCCGGACGGCGGTGCCGCGGACGGCGGCCCCGCTGACGGCGGCCCCGCGGCGGAGGACCGACATCGGCTGACGGCCACTCAGGGACTGGCGGCGCTGTCCCTGGACGCGATGGCGTCGGTGGCGTACGGGCCGGAGGCCATCGTCCTCGTACTGGCGGCGGCGGGGGCGCACGGCCTCGGCTTCACGCTGCCCGTGACGCTGGCGATAGCCACCCTGCTCGCGGTGCTGGTCGCCTCGTACCGGCAGGTCATCGCGGCCTTTCCGGACGGCGGCGGCTCGTACGCGGTCGCCAAGCGCCACTTGGGCCGCCGGACCAGCCTGGTCACGGCGGCCTCCCTGGTCCTGGACTACGTACTGAACGTGGCCGTGTCGACGACGGCCGGCGTCGCGGCCCTGACCTCGGCCTTCCCGGCGCTGTACGGGGACCGGGTGTGGCTCTGCCTGGGGGTGCTCGCCCTGGTCACGGGCGTCAACCTGCGCGGGATCGTGGACTCGGCGAAGGCGTTCATCGTGCCGACGGCCGTCTTCGTCGGCTCGATCCTGACGATCGTGGCGGTGGGGCTGTTCCGCTCCTCTCCGGTGAGTACGGCCGCGTCGGCGGGGCACGCGTCGGTGCTCGGCGACAGCGCGACGGGGGTGGGCGCGCTGCTGTTGCTGAAAGCTTTCGCCTCCGGCTGCTCGGCGCTGACGGGCGTCGAGGCCGTCGCCAACGCGGTTCCCAGCTTCCGCGCCCCGGCCGCGAAGCGCGCGCAGCGCACGGAGATCGCCCTCGGGGCGCTGCTCGGCATCATGCTGATCGGCCTCTCGGTCCTCATCGGCCGCTTCCACCTCCAGCCGGCGGAGGGCGTGACGGTACTGGCACAACTGGCGGACGCGTCGCTGGGCCACAACTGGGCGTTCTACGTGGTGCAGTTCGCGACGATGATCCTGCTCGCCCTCGCCGCGAACACCTCCTTCGGGGGCCTCCCCGTCCTCATGGGCCTGCTCGCCCGCGACAACTACCTCCCCCACGTCTTCGGCCTCAAGGCCGACCGCCAGGTCCACCGGCACGGCGTCCTGGCCCTGGCCACGGTCTCCGCCGCCCTCCTGGTCTTCTCCGGCGGCGACACCAACACGCTGGTGCCGCTCTTCGCGATCGGCGTGTTCGTCGGCTTCACCATCTGCCAGGTGGGCATGGTCCGCCACTGGCGACAGGAACGTTCCGCCGGCTGGCGCGCCAAGGCGCTCCTGAACGGCCTCGGCGCGCTCCTCACCGGCGTCTCGGCGGTCGTGGTGACCGCCACCAAGTTCACGGACGGCGCCTGGCTGATCGTCCTCATGCTGCCGGTACTGGTCCTGGCCTTCGAAACCGTCCACCGCGCATACACCCGCATCGGCGAACGCCTCGGCCTCGGCCGGGTCCCGGAGCCCCCGCACCGCTGCCACTCGGTCGTGATCGTCCCGGTCTCCCACCTCTCCCGCCTCACCAGCGAGGCCCTGACGGCCGCTGTGTCGCTGGGTGACGAAGTACGCGCGGTAACGGTCACCCAACCCGACGCGGACGGCCGCCGAGCAGCCGAGTCCCTACGCCGCGACTGGGAACTATGGCAACCGGGGGTGGATCTGATCGAACTCCCGGCCCCTACCCGGGCCCTGGGCCGCCCCATAGTCGACTACGTCCAAACCATGACCGACCGCCATCCTTCCAACCGCGTCACGGTACTCATCCCAGAGGTCGAGCCCGCGCACGTCTGGCAGCGACTGCTCCAGAACCAGCGGGGCGCGGTAATGGCACATGCGGTACGGCGGGACACGGATGCCGTGATTTGCCGGTTGCGGTTTCGGTTGGGGTGAGGGGGGAGCCCCGCGGGCGCGGGGACCACACCCGGACCGTCACGGTCTTGCCGTGCATCGCGGGACCACCCCCGCGCACGCAGGGACCACCATTCGGCCGGGTCGCGGTCGGCCTTGGACTGGGGACCACCCCCGCGTGCGCGGGGACCACAATGAGCTCGGCTCTTTCTATCACTGGCTCCGGGGGCCACCCCCGCTTGCGCGGGGACCACGTGCGGGCGCTCATCTGCGGGTTCGGCCGTTTGGGACCACCTCCGCGTGCGCGGGGACCACTCGTACGCCGAGGCTCCCCGGACCGCGACGTAGGGGCCACCCCCGCTTGCGCGGGGACCACCAGTGGCGCATGGCGTTCGCGCGGAAGCTTCCGGGACCACCCCCGCGTGCGCGGGGACCACGTGCTGTCGGCGCTGAAATACAACGTTGGCACGGGACCACCCCCGCGTGCGCGGGGACCACCGGCTGGCAGGCTCGTACGTTCCACCACAGCCGGGACCACCCCCGCGTGCGCGGGGACCACCGGAGCGCGACCTACGGGCGGGGGAACCCCACGGGACCACCCCCGCGTGCGCGGGGACCACACGCCGGAGGAGGTGAGCGCGCGCCACGCCCTGGGACCACCCCCGCGTGCGCGGGGACCACGGGATTGGCTGTCCCCCACTGCGCTATCTGCGGGGACCACCCCCGCGGGCGCGGGGACCACAGGGCGTGACCTGGTGCTTCAGGTTCGTGGATCTGGGTTTTTACTCACTTGTGCAGACTCCGGCATATTGCACAAAACTCCCCATGACCGATGACACACCACTGGAACAACGCGGAAAGCCCGACCAAAAGTGCCCGCAACCTCACCCCGCCCCGGAGCCAGCGCGCATCATGAGCACCGGCCAGCCGGCACGAGCCCGGACGCCGTTGAAGGCCAGCCGGTCTCGCGAGCGGCATGGAGACCGCTCACGAAGCCAGCCGGTATGCCGAGCGGGAACCGCGGCGCCTCGTACGTCGCGGCCCGCTCGGTACCGTACGCCGAACAACGCCACACCCCGGCGTTACTGGCCCACGGCCCCGCGTGCCCACATGGCAGGCCCGTGCGACCAGTTGCCGTGTGCGCGTCCGGTCAGGGTCGTTGCGATGCCACGTACCCCGCAGGGGAACTGTGGACCGTGCGATGCACGCGGCGGCGGAAACGGCGGCCTGAGCCCCACCGGGAGCAGCGACCCGCCCCACATCTCGCCGAAAGGCCCAGGCGGCGGGGTGCCGCCCTCCGTCCTCCCGCCGGAGCGGAGCAGAGCAGCCACCAACGAAGAGACGCAAGCTTCACCAGGAACGGACGGCAGCGGTCAGCGACAGCACGTCGACAAACGACGCCACCGTCCTCCCCCCGAACGCGCACACCCGGCTCACCCCTCCTCATCCCGCCCCAAGCCCCTGGCAGGCAGCGCCGGCCCGGCGCGCAGCGAACCTGCCTCGCCCATGACCAGACGCCCACGAAGCTCATCCGGCGGTTCGAGGAGCGCGTAGTCGGTGACCGTACGGCGGTAGTCCCGGTGGCCGGTGGCCTGGGTGTGGCGGCGCATCCACTCCTCGACCCAGTCAGGGCCCCCGGAACGGATCATCTCGCCGCAGTCCGCATCCTCACCCGTAACGCAGTCGGCGCGATACTCGGGGTACGCCGCCGGGTCCTGCACGATCGTCCACGGCACGTACCGGTAGATACGGCTCAACGCTGACGTCTCCTCGTGATCGATCCGCCCCAAGAGGAGTGGAGATTCCCGCAATCCGGGCGCCGAGCCCGGCCGCTTGTGAACGATGAGCGTCCCGTCGACGCCCCCTTCAGCCATGAGCTGGGACAGCGCTGCCCGCGCCGCGCTCCTCACGAGGCCGACTTCCGTGTGTGCTCGGCGAGCCCGTACGGCATCGGAGCCGACTCCGAGACAAGCCGCCAAGAGCCTCCGGCTGTACGGGGCCCCGTCCGGCCACTCAACCGTATGAGCGCTCCGGTGGCCCTACTGACGTGTCGGGCGGCCACACTCGACTGGGTCTCCGGCTTCATGCGGGGAGCATCCCGTCACGGCGAGCGCAGCTCCAGGGGCACAACGCCCCAGTTTTTCCAACGCTTTCGTCAACGCCCAGGAACGCCGCCAGTGCCCGTAGCCCCGCCGGGCGGGCAGCGCCGTCCCACAGGTCAGAGACGATCGACACGGCCAGCGTGTGATGCCGCATCCACGTCGGAGCCTGCCGTTTGAGCGATTCCAGGGCCTTCACCGCGCCTTCGGCATCCCCGACATCCGTGTGCGCCCGCGCCACGTCCAGGAGCAGCCACGTACGCCACGAAGGGGGCGTGTCCTTGGACAGACGCATCCCTTTGGCCAAGGTCAACGCTTCCTCGGGGCGTTCGTGCTGGACCGCCAGCCGTACTCGCTCGACGCGGACGGACGAGGTGCTGAAGATGCTCAACAGCTTGCCGTTCGCGGGCTTCGGCAGCCGCGCCAGCCGCTTGGCGGCCGTCTCGGCGGTACGCATCAGTTCGTCGGCGCGGCCGTAGTCACCACCTCTGGCGTGGCTGGTCGCGGCGGACATCAGCAACCCGCCCCATACGCGCGTACCTTCGACCTCGCCCGTACGGCCGTACTCGACGGTGTCGGCGGCGTGGACGGCGAGGGCCTTCGCGTCGTCGAGCCGGTTCTGCCGCTGGTAGGCCCACGCCACGGAGTTGGAGATCATCGGGGCGAGGAGCGGGGCCGACGAGGCGTCGGCGGCGGCCATGGCGCGCTCCAGTGAGGACAGCGCCAGGTCGGTCTTGCCCATGCGGATGGCCAGGTGCCCGCCGAGTTGCAGGGCCTTGCCCAGGGCCGCCTGGCCCGCAGCGCGTTCGTCGGGGCTGCCGACGGAGGCCACGAACCGCGCGTCCGCGATGATGCCGGGGAGAAGTTCCATCAGCGGGCCGAACTTCGCGTCGTGGTACAGCGTCCAGCCGTCGGTGATCCGGGCTCGCAAGAGCGGCGGGGTCAGCCTCTCGGGGCAAACGGGTTCCGCCGGCGGGGCGAACAGCGGAGGCATGATGGCACGGCGCACGGCCACCATCTGCGGGGAGTCCGCTTCCCCTGTGGACGGCGCGCCGGGCGGGTCGCCGATAAGGCTGGTCAACTCCACGCCCAAGCCGTGCGCGAGCGCGTGCAGGGTTGGCAGGGAGACGGACCCTCGACGCTGCTGCTCCAGCTTGCGGATCACATCGACCGACACGTCTGAGGCTTCCGCCAGCCCTTCCTGCGTGAGGCCCGCCAGCCGACGCAACCGCCGGACCCTGGCGCCCAAGTGCTGTCCACTCACCATGCCACGAACGCTACGCCGGGGCCTCCGGCGGTTGGTGCTCCGTCACCGGCTCCCCGGCACCCGGCGCCGGGCGGCGGAAGCATCGCCGCATGCCGACTCGCGCCGGTACGTGCGCAGGGCGCGGCTTCGAAAGCAGCGACCTGAGACCCCCTCCGCGCCCGGGCCACCAACCACCCTCGGCGTGAATGCGGCCTCCCGCAGACGGCCGTGGGCGGGAACTGACCACCGGTCGGCGATTCCATCGCGGGGCCCCAGTTCGGAGCATCCCCGCGTGCGCTTGGGACCGCTTCGGCGATCCGGGCGCCCGGCGTGCGGGGACCACAAGAGGGCCCAACGGATGTCTCCGACGATGCCGGGACCACCCCCGCGGGCGCGGGGACCACACACCGGCGATATGCCACCCCACGCTGATGGAGGGACCACCCCGCGGGCACGGGGACCACCACGGCCAGGCGCCCGAAGGCACGGCGCTGGCGGGACCACCTTCGCAGGCGCGGAGACCACAGGATATGGACCTTCCACTGGCGGCTGAGGCGGGGACCACCCCCGCGGGCGCGGGGAGCACACTGAGCCGGAAGGACCCCTGTGGCCTTCGACGGGACCACCCCTGCGGGCGCGGGGAGCACGGGGTGCGGCGTCTTCCGGACTTCTACGAGGTGGGACCACCCCCGCGGGCGCGGGGAGCACACCGGCCCCACGGTCCACCGGATGGTGGACCCGGGACCACCCCCGCGGGCGCGGGGAGCACGCCGCGAAGATCGAGGGCGACATCATGGACCAGGGACCACCCCCGCGGGCGCGGGGAGCACCCGCTCGCTGACATTCTGTCGGCGAGGCTTCAGGGACCACCCCCGCGGGCGCGGGGAGCACCAGCGGCCCATCTGCTCCGGGCTCGCCGCCAGGGGACCACCCCCGCGGGCACGGGGAGCACAGGGCGGGACCTGCTGTTTCAGGTCGGCCGGTCTGGGTTTTTACTCACTGGTGCTGACTCCGGCATACGGCACAAAACTCTCCATGGTCGATGACGTATCGCTGGGACAACGCGAGCAGTCCGGCCAAAGTGCCCGCGACCTCGTCGCGGAGCCAGCGGGGCTCACGGGCAACGGGCAGTCGGCACCGCCCCGGATGTCGCGGAAGTGCTGTTCTCGGCCGGCGGATCGCGCGCTGGTCTCTAATGCGGCATTGAGGCCGCGCACGAAGTCGGCGTGCCGAGTGGGAACGGCAACGCCTCGTACGTCGCGGCCCGCGCGGTAGCGCATCTCGGCGTCGCTGGTTCACGGGTCTGCGTGCCTACATCGCAGGACGGTGCGAGCAGTTGTCGCATACGTGCGGCCAGTCAGGGTCCTTGCGGTGACGCCCACCCCGCCAGGAGACTGCGGACCGCGGCAGCCGGACCGGCGGGCCTGAGGCCCGCTGCAAGCAGCGCCCCGCCCCGCGTCTCGCGCAAAGGCCCGAGCCGGGCGCTGCCCTCCGTCCTTCCGCAAGAGCGGAGCAGCCGCCGGCCAATAGGCAGACTCCTCGACAGCTTCGTCAGGGGCGAATGGCGGCACCCAGTACCAGCACCAACACGCCGACAAACGACGCCACCGTCACGGCGTACGCGCACACCCGACTCACCCGTCACCCCACCCCAAGCCCCCGTAAGGCAGTGCCGACCCGGCGCGCAGCGACCCTGCCTCGTCGATGGCCATCCGTCCACGAAGCTCATCTGGCGGTTCGAGGAGCGCGTAGTCGGTGACCGTACGGCGGTAAGCCCTGTGCCCGGTGGCCTGGGTGTGGCGACGCATCCACTCCTCGACCCAATCAGGGCCCCCGGAACGGATCATCTCGCCGCAGCCTCCGCCCCCGTCCTCGCCAGTAATGCAGTCGGCGCGGTATTCGGGGCACGTCGCCGGGTCCCGCTCGATAGCCCCCGGTACCTACTGGTAGATACCGCTCAACACTGTCGCCGCCTCGTGGTCGAATCGCCCCAAGAGGCGAGGGGGCGCCCACAGCCCGGACGCCGATACCGGCGACGAACACCCCGTCGACGCCCCGCTCGGCCATGTGTCGGGACAACTCCGCCCGCCCCATACCCTTCATGCGTTCAGCCAACGCCGTTCATGCCTGGTGCTCGCGCCCTCAGAGGCAGGCGGTGGCCTCCACCTCAGTGGCGGCCTCGGCGCCGCCCCGTTTCGCATCGACCCGTACATGCGCCAGCCAACGCGCCCCAACCAAGATCAGTTGACACAAAAGCAACAAAGTTCCTTTCTCAGCAAAGGCAGTTGGGGGAACAGTGGTCCGCATGAGCGATTCGACACCCGCCGCAGGTCAGAACATCGCGGTCCTGCGCAAAGCCCTGGGGTGGGGCCAGGGGCAGCTCGCCCGCCGGATGGGCGTCTCGGCGTCGCTGCTCCGCAAAGTGGAGGACGGCACGCGCACCGCCACGCCCCCAACGGTCGCCGCGGCGGCCAAGGCCATGAAGGGCACGACGGCCCGCATCTACGGGACGCCGTTCAGCGATCCGAGCGAACAGCGCGTCCTGCTGGACGAGTTGCGGGCGACCGTGCGTCGGCACACCCTCCCCAAGGAAGACGTGCCGCCCCTCGACGAACTGACCGCCAACCTGCGCGAGGCGAACCAACTCCGCGCAGACACGCGGTACCTGGAACTCCTCCGCAGGCTGCCGAAGCTTCTCGGCCAAGCGACGGCCGTCGCACTGACGGCAGGCGGGGACGCGCAGGCGTGGGGGCAGCTCGCCGACCTGTACGGGTGCGCGTACGCCGTCGCTCACCGGCTCTCGCAGGCGGGTCTGGCCGACATGATCGTGTCCCGCCAGCAGTGGGCGGCCATGCAGACGTGGAACCCGGACGCCGTGGCCGGGGCCGCGTGGAACGAGGCCGGTACGTACCAGAGCGCGGGCGAGTACGGCGACGGGCTCGTCATCGTGGACCGGGCCATCGTCCAGTACGAGCAGGCGCACCCAACGGACACTCCGGAAGCGGCCATATCGCTCGGCTCGCTCCACCTCCGGGGTGTCGTGCTGGCCAGCAGGGCGAAGGACCAGAACGCGTGGGCGGCCCACAACGAGCGGGCTCTGGCCCTTGCGGCGCGGTTCCCGCGCGACGTACTGCGACACAACCTCACGTTTGGGCCGGGCAATCAAGCGCTGTACGAGCTGGCCGCCCACGTCGAACTGGCCCGCCCCGACCGGGGCTTCTGAAATGGCGCAGCCCCTCATGGACAACCCGTCCCCGGGCTCGGCGCGAACCGCATCGGACGACTCTGCATCGACACGGCTCGGGCCCGTCTCGACCTCAACGACATCCGAGGCGCGGAAGAGGCCCTCAAACGCGCCCACGAGGTCGCACCGCAAATGGCAGAGATCCACCCCATGGCCCGCGAAGTCCTCCGCGTCCTCTTCATCCTCCACCAACGAAGCCGCCCCGACCTCGTCAACCTCGCCCGCCGCTCCGGCCTCACCCCAGAACTGTAGGCCGGAGTCTCCCTCGCCCAGGTGTGGTGCAGACGGGCCTCCAACGAGACACACCCCCCGCGTACGCGGGGGCCACTCCTCGCATGCCGGGCGTACAGCGGTCGCAGAGGGGCCACCCCCGCCTACGCGGGGACCACATCACCTCCAACACCCTCAGCCAGTTGTTCGGGGGACCACCCCCGCACGCGCGGGGACCACCGCCACAGGATCGTGCTCCCCCGGTACAGCCGGGGACCACCCCCGCACGCGCGGGGACCACGCAGCCGTGGCCGAGGCGGCAGGGGTGTTGCTGGGACCACCCCCGCCTACGCAGGGACCACAGCTCACCGCCGCTCAGGTACGCGCTGTAGGGGGGACCACCCCCGCCTACGCGGGGACCACTGACCCGCACCCCGCCGCGTGGTCCCTTCTCGGGGACCACCCCCGCCTACGCGGGGACCACGTCGCCGCCGGAGTCGACCGCCTGTGCCGCGAGGGACCACCCCCGCCTACGCGGGGACCACAGACCGCGACCTGCTGCTTCATGACGGCATACCCAGGTTTTTACTCACTTCCGCAGAGTCCGACATACGCCGCAAACACCCCTCTCCCCCCTCACCAGCCGGAATCCCCCACCGCGTTCACCACCCCCCGCCGCCCAAGCCGGCCACGGGCCGAAGCGCCCGGGCACCAGGCACCAGGCACCAAGCCCCCGCCCCACCCCGACCGCCCGCCACACTCCCGCAATCCCCCTATCACAAAGTCCCTCCATCGTTGATCGTTGGGCCATACGATCGCAGGCGGTCGACGGAGTGAGCGGAAGCGTGCTGAAACGAGGGGGTACGTGCTATGCCGATCAGTCGCAGGCGGCTCATGGCAAGTGGTGGGAGTCTGGCCGGGCTTGTCCTGACCGGGGGGCTCGCCACCGCGTGTGGGTCCAATACCGGGCGGGAGGGCGGAGGGGCGAGCGGTGCGCCCGTCATCTCTCAGTGGTATCACCAGTACGGCGAGCCCGGGGCCGAGCAGGCCGTTAAGCGGTATGCGGCGGCGTATCGGAAAGCGAAGGTCACCGTCCAGTGGCGGCCCGGGAATTACGATCAGCAGACTGCTGCCGCCCTGCTCACCGACTCCGGGCCCGATGTGTTCGAGGTCAATGGGCCGACGCTGGACCAGATCCGGGGCGGGCAAGTCGTCGACCTCACCGACCTGGTCTCGAACGACGTACGCGGCGACTTCAACCCCACCGTGCTGGCGCCCAAGGTCCACGACGGCAAGGTGTGGGGCATTCCGCAGGTCATAGACACCCAGCTCCTCTACTACCGCAAGGGCCTCCTCTCCGACGCCGGGGTCGAGCCGCCGCAGTCCCTCGACGCGCTCGTTGATGCTGCGAAGCAGTTGGCCGAGAAGCTCAAAGGCAAGAAGGCCAAGGGGCTCTTCCTCGGCAACGACGGCGGGGCGGGGGTGCTCGGCGGGACGCCGTTGTTCGCTTCCGGGCTCGCTCTCATCACCGAGGACGGGAGGGTCGGCTTCGACGATCCGGCCGCCGCCCGCGCGCTCGGCAAGGTCCATCAGCTCCACGCGGAGAAGTCGCTGCTGCTCGGCGCGCCCGCCGACTGGCCGGACCCCTCCGCCTTCATCCAGGGGCTGACCGCGATGCAGTGGTCGGGGCTCTGGGCGCTCCCGCAGATCAAGAAGGCGCTCGGGGACGACTTCGGGGTGCTGCCGTTCCCCAAGGACGGGCCGAACGGCAAGCCCGCCGTGCCGGTCGGGGCGTACGCCACGGCCGTCAGCGCCCGTAGCAAGGACAAGGCGGCGGCCAAGGCGTACGCCAAGTGGCTGTGGGTCGAGCGCACGGACTACCAGGAGGACTTCGCGTTGTCGTACGGCTTCCACATCCCGGCCCGTACCTCCCTCGCCGAGAAAGCGGAACGGCTCCGGGAGGGCCCGGCGGCCGACGCCGTGCGGCTGGCGACCGAGTACGGGTACGCGGAGCCGCTGCTGTGGACGCCCGCCGCCAAAGTGGCCTACCAGGACGCCCTGAGCCGCGTCATCAAGGACGGCGCGAACCCGGAGAGCGAGCTGCGCGCCGTCGTCCGCAAGACCGACGCCGAGCTGCGGCGCGTGCGGAAGTCGGCCTGAATGCAGCGCACACAGCGCTCCCTGACCGCCCGTTTGCTCGGGCCGCAGAACCGCAACCTCTGGTTCTGGGTCTTCGTCGGCCCGTTCGCCATCGGCCTCGCCCTCTTCACGTACGTACCGCTCGCCTGGAGCGTCTACCTCAGCTTCTTCGACGCGCACAACACCGTCTCCCCCACCCACTTCGTCGGCCTCGACAACTACCTCTCGATGCTGGGCGATTCGGCGTTCACCAGCAGCCTGTGGACCTTCGTCGTCTTCACGCTCTTCATCGTCCCGGCGACCTACGCGCTGGCCCTCGGGCTCGCGCTCGCGGTCAACCGGCTCCGCTTCGCGCAGGCGTTCTTCCGTTCGGTGTTCTTCCTGCCGGCCGCCTGCTCGTACGTCGTGGCGGCCCTGGTCTGGAAGTTGTCGATCTTCAACGGGGTGCGGTTCGGGCTGGCGAACACCGTGCTCGGCTGGTTCGGCGGCGATCAGACGGCGTGGCTGTCGACCACCCATCCGCCCTGGTACTGGCTGGTCATCGTGACCGTACGGCTCTGGCTCCAGGCGGGCTTCTACATGATCCTCTTCCTGGCCGGACTCCAGCGCGTCCCGATCCAGCTCTACGAGGCCGCCGCCGTGGACGGCGCCCGCGCCGGCTGGCAGACGTTCCGGCACATCACCTTCCCCGCCCTGCGCGCCACGTCCGTCGCCGTCGTCCTGCTGCTGGTCATCAACGCCTTCCAGGCGTTCGACGAGTTCTACAACCTGCTCTCGGACTCCCGCGGCTACCCCCCGTACGCCCGTCCGCCGCTGGTCTACCTCTACTACACAGCCCTCGGCCAGGGGCAGAACCTCGGGCTCGGCAGCGCCGGCGCCGTCATCCTCGCGCTGATCGTCGCCGTCGTGACCGTCGCGCAGGCCCGCTGGTTCGGGCTCGGCCGGAAGGAGGCGTGAGTCACGTGAAGTCCGCACAGGGGCCGCGCGGGAACGAGGACGCCCTTGTCCGCGCCGGGCGCGCCCTCCGCCTCGTCCTGCTGATCGCCCTCGCCGCCCTCTTCCTCATCCCGTTCTACCTGCTCCTGCGCAACGGCCTCGCAACCGAGCAGGACATCACCTCGGCCGACTGGACCTTCTTCCCCTCCGAGCTGAAATGGTCCAACCTGCGGGAACTCTTCGACGATCCCGCCGTCCCCATGGCGCACGCGCTGCTCAACTCCACGCTGATCGCCGTCGCCACGACGCTCGGCACCCTGCTCCTCGCCTCCCTCGCCGGCTACGGCCTGGCCCGCATCCCGTACCGCTTCGCCAACACCGTCTTCTACGCGATCCTGGGCACCCTGATGGTCCCGGCCGCCGTCACCTTCGTGCCGACGTTCGTGCTGGTCTCCTCGCTGGGCTGGGTCTCCTCGCTGCGCGGCCTGATCGTGCCGACGCTGTTCTCCGCCTTCGCGTGCTTCGTCTTCCGCCAGTACTTCCTGGGCTTCCCCAAGGAGTTGGAGGACGCGGCCCACATCGACGGGCTCGGCCACTGGCGTACGTACTGGCGCATCGTGGTGCCCAACTCGCGCCCCGTCTTCGCGGCCGTCGGCACGATCGTCTTCATCGGCGCCTGGAATGCGTTCCTGTGGCCGCTGGTCATCGGTCAGGACAAGGACGCGTGGACCGTGCAGGTCGCCCTCTCCACGTTCCTGACCTCGCAGACCGTCAACATCCACGAGCTGTTCGTCGCCGCCGCCGTCTCGATCGTTCCGCTGCTGCTCGTCTTCGTCCTGCTCCAGCGCTACATCGTCGCGGGCGTCGAACGCTCCGGCATCGACGACTGAGCCGCGGCCCGGGCCGAAGACCCCATCGAAGGCTGGGCCGACGGCCCCATCGACGACTGAGCCGAAGAACGAACCGAAGACTGAGCCGAAGACACGATCGAAGGCTGGGCCGACGGCCCCATCGAAGGCTGGGCCGACGACGGGTCGGCCCCCCGCAGCAGCGCCGCCCCCAGCGGCGTCAGCGTATGCATGACCGCGCTGCCGTGCCGCAGCGTCAGCACCAGCCCCGCCTCGCGCAGCACCCCGGCGTGCTGGCTGGCCGAGGCCGCCGACACCCCGGCCCGGCGGGCGAGTTCGCTGGTGGTGCAGCCGCCGCCGATCGAGCCGAGCACGGCGGAGCGGGTCTGGCCGACCAGCTTGCCGAGCGAGCGCGGGGCGGTGGTGACGGCCGGCGTGGCCCGGGACGGGTGCCGGACCGGGTAGACGAGTACGGGCGTGAGCTGCGGGTTCTGGAAGGTCACCGGGGTGCGGCGGCAGAAGAACGAGGGCAGGAGCAGCAACCCCCGTCCGTTCAGGTGGAGATCGCGGTCCACCGGGTAGTCCGCCTCCAGGACCGGCGGTCGCCAGCGCAGCATCGGCGGCAGCGAGGAGAGCAGCGCGTCCGCCCCGCCCGCGAGCAGCGCCCGGCCCCGTACGGCCCGGTCCGCCTCGATACGGGCCTGTACGTGCGTCCAGTACGGGGCGACGGCGGCGTGGTGGTAGGCGTCGAGCGCGCCGATCAGCTTCTGGAACGCGCGCGGCTCGCCCTCGGCCATGGAACGGATCCAGCCAGGGAGCGTACGGGCGGTGGTGAGCCGGTTCAGTTCACTGTGCACCCGTTCGGCCGGGGTGGCGCGTACCGCGGCCATCCCGGATTCGAGCCCGAGAACGCCTTCGGGCGGCGTCAGAAAGTCCGGGAAATAGCCGCGCGAGGGGACCAGCGGGCCGAGTAACCTCGTTTCACCATTCAACCGGGTCCGGGTTTCCGAGCGCCAATCCCCGAAGATCGACTCGCCTTGTTTGTCCCGAAGTCGGTGCAGACTTAAAACGGTTTCCCACAGCGCGTCCGGCCCGCCCGCCAGGCGTAACCGGGCCAGATCGAGTCCAGTGAAGTGGACACGTAACACCAAACCCCCACATGCGACATACGAACCACCCCCGGCTCCCTGAGTATGCACGCCGACACAGGCGGTCACCATGCCCTTTTAGCCACAGTTGAAAGGACTCGCGGCGAACATCTCAGAAGCGGAATTCTATTCCTGCGACCGGGGCCGCCCCCGCTCGTTCCCGTGGGGGGTGACGAGTAATTAGGCGGCCGACCGGTACGCGCGTCGCGGCCCGAGCCGATGCGGGCTGTGACAACTCCCGGTGGGGGGAGACAGAAGGGGCGGCGTCCCCGCACGGACGCCGCCCCTTCATGGGAGCCGAAGCCACCCTCGGAGTGAGGGTTTCAGAGCCCGGTGGCGGCCTCGGTGGTCTGCTCGCGCGCATGCGCGCCGCTGTGGAGCTACCTGCTGTCGCTGCCCTTCGAACGCGCCGCCGCCCGGCCCGCCTCCAGGCGCGCGACCGGGATGCGGAACGGCGAGCAGGAGACGTAGTCGAGGCCCACCTCGTGGAAGAAGTGCACCGACTCCGGGTCGCCGCCGTGCTCGCCGCAGACGCCGAGCTTGAGGTCGGGGCGGGTGGCGCGGCCGGCCGTTACGGCGTCGCGGACGAGCGTGCCGACGCCGTCCTTGTCGATGGTCTCGAAGGGGCTGACCCCGAAGATGCCCTTCTCCAGGTAGGCCGTGAAGAAGCTCGCCTCCACGTCGTCGCGGGAGAAGCCCCAGACGGTCTGGGTCAGGTCGTTGGTGCCGAAGGAGAAGAACTCGGCGGCTTCCGCGATCTGACCGGCCGTCAGGGCAGCTCGGGGCAGCTCGATCATCGTGCCGAGCGCGAGCTTCAGGTCCGCGCCGGTGGCCTCGCGGACCTCGGCCAGGACCCGTTCGGCGTCCTCACGGACCAGCTCCAGCTCCTGGACGGTGCCCACCAGCGGGATCATGATCTCCGCGCGCGGATCGCCCTTGGCCTCGATACGGGCCGCCGCGGCCTCGGCGATGGCGCGTACCTGCATGGTGAACAGGCCGGGGATGACCAGGCCGAGCCGGACGCCGCGCAGCCCCAGCATCGGGTTCTGCTCGTGCAGCTTGTGCACGGCCTGGAGCAGCCGCAGGTCGTTCTCGTTGTGGTCCTTGCGGGACTCGGCGAGCGCGACCCGCACGGACAGCTCGGTGATGTCGGGCAGGAACTCGTGCAGCGGCGGGTCCAGCAGCCGTACGGTCACGGGCAGCCCGTCCATCGACTCGAACAGCTCGATGAAGTCGGCCTTCTGGAGCGGCAGCAAGGCACCCAGTGCCTCCTCCCGCTCGTCCTCGGTGTCGGCGAGGATCAGCCGCTCGACCAGCTCCCGGCGCTCGCCGAGGAACATGTGCTCGGTGCGGCACAGCCCGATGCCCTGGGCGCCGAACCGCCGGGCGCGCGAGGCGTCCTCGGCGTTGTCGGCGTTGGCCCGCACCCGCAGCCGGCGCATCCGGTCCGCGTACGCCATGATCCGGTGGACGGCCTTGACCAGGTCGTCGGCGTCGTCCGCGCCCGCGTGCGTACGGCCCTCGAAGTACTCGACCACCGGGGACGGCACGACGGGGACCTCGCCGAGGCAGATCTTCCCGGACGAGCCGTCGATGGAGACGGTGTCGCCCTCCTCCACGACGGTGCCGCCAGGCGCCGTCATCCGTCGCCGCTTGGTGTCGACTTCCAGCTCCTCGGCGCCGCACACACAGGTCTTGCCCATGCCGCGGGCGACGACGGCGGCGTGCGAGGTCTTGCCGCCGCGCGAGGTGAGGATCGCCTCGGCGGCGATCATGCCGTTGAGGTCGTCGGGGTTGGTCTCGCGGCGGATGAGGATGACCTTCTCGCCGGACCGGGACCACTTGACGGCCGTGTACGAGTCGAAGACGGCCTTGCCGACGGCGGCGCCCGGCGAGGCGGCGATCCCGCGGCCGAGCGGTTTCGCGCCCTTGCCGCCGGCGCCCCCCGCCCCGCCGCCCGTCGTCCCGCTGCCGGTGGCCGCGCCGCCCGTCGCCGCGTCGTCGAAGCGCGGGAACATGAGCTGGGCGAGCTGCGCGCCGTTGACCCGCTGGAGCGCCTCGGCCTCGTCGATGAGCCCCTGGTCGACGAGTTGGGTCGCGATGCGGAAGGCGGCGCCCGCGGTGCGCTTGCCGACCCGGGTCTGGAGCATCCACAGCTTGCCGCGCTCGATGGTGAACTCGATGTCGCACAGGTCCTTGTAGTGCGTCTCCAGCGTCTCCATGATCTGCATGAGCTGGTCGTACGACGGCTTGTCGAGGGACTCCAGGTCGGCCAGCGGCACGGTGTTGCGGATGCCCGCGACGACGTCCTCGCCCTGCGCGTTCTGGAGGTAGTCGCCGTAGACGCCCTGCTGGCCGCTGGCCGGGTCGCGGGTGAAGGCGACGCCGGTGCCCGAGTCGGGGCCGAGGTTGCCGAAGACCATGGAGCAGATGTTGACGGCGGTGCCGAGGTCGCCGGGGATGCGCTCCTGGCGGCGGTAGAGCTTGGCCCGCTCGGTGTTCCAGGAGTCGAAGACCGCCCGTACGGCGAGGTCCATCTGCTCGCGGGGGTCCTGCGGGAAGTCGCGGCCGGTCTCCTTGGCGACGATCTCCTTGAACCGCGTGACGAGCTGTTCGAGGTCCGCCGCGTCGAGGTCGACGTCGGTGGCGGCGCCCTTGGCGTGCTTGGCGTCCTCCAGCGCGCTCTCGAAGAGGTCCCCGTCGACGTCGAGGACCGTCTTGCCGAACATCTGGATGAGGCGGCGGTACGAGTCCCACGCGAACCGCCAGTCGTCGGCCTGCGCCGCGAGCCCGGCCACGGACTCGTCGGAGAGCCCGATGTTCAGGACGGTGTCCATCATGCCGGGCATGGAGAACTTGGCGCCGGAGCGCACGGAGACCAGCAGCGGGTCGTCGGCCTGGCCGAGCCGCTTGCCCATCCGCCGCTCCAGCGCGTCGAGGTGCGCACTCACCTCGTCGCAGAGCGCCGCGGGCTCGCTGCCGCTGTCGAGGTAGACCTTGCACGCCTCGGTGGTGATGGTGAAGCCCGGAGGGACGGGCAGACCGAGGTTGGTCATTTCGGCGAGGTTGGCCCCCTTCCCGCCGAGCAGATCCTTCAGGTCCTTGTTGCCCTCGGTGAAGTCGTAAACGAACTTCTGGCGATCTTCTTGTTCCGGCACGGGACTGTCTCCTCGCGGACGGCTGCCCTGACGGCGAGGAACATACCCAGATCGAAGGCGTCTGGGTACGTCCACTTGGCCGTCATACGGGCGTAACCACTCTCCTGCCGCGAGATCGAAAGATCCCGGCCCGGCGCCGCCCCACTGCGATCCCTTCACTTGTCGAACGGACGACTCCGCCCAGCCACGCGCCCCCTCGATCCCGCTGACGCTCGGTGACCGTTTCCTTGATCACCCGAACCCAAGGGGGGTGGCACCCAGTGCCACCCTTTGGGAAGTGCACTCCGATCGAATTCGCTCATCTGAGCGTAGCCCTTATCAGAGGTGGCGAGAATCACGCCGTCGTGCACGCCGTCGTTCCGCTATCCGGACGATGGGCAGGGGCCGGGCCCGGCACTACGGGCGTACGGGCGCGGGCCCCGCCTGCGTACGAGCACCGAACCGCCCCGGCGTGTCAGCCGGCCGGCCCGTCAGCCGCCCGACGTGTCCAGTTCCGCCTCGGCGCCCACCGCCGAGCGGTCGTACGGGTCGTCCAGCCAGCCGTCCGGCAGGACCACGCGGCTGCGGCCGGAGGTGCGGCCGCGCGGGCCGTCCGCGCCCGCCGGCCAGGGCTGGTCGAGGTCCAGCTCGCTCATCAGAGCGCTCAGCTCGGCCAGGGACGAGGTGACGGCGAGCCGCTTGCGCATCTCGGAGCCGACCGAGAACCCCTTGGTGTACCAGGCGACGTGCTTGCGGAAGTCGATGACGCCGCGCTCCTCGCTGTCCAGCCACCGCGCCAGCAGCTCCGCGTGGCGCAGCATGACCCGCGAGACCTCGCCCAGCGTCGGCGCCGCGTACGTCACGCCCGTACCGTCGCCTGCCCCCTCGCCCTCGCCCTCGAAGGCGGCCACCAGGTCGCCGAAGAGCCAGGGCCGGCCCAGGCAGCCGCGGCCGACCACGACGCCGTCGCAGCCCGTCTCGCGCACCATGCGCAGCGCGTCGTCCGCCGACCAGATATCGCCATTTCCGAGCACGGGGATCTCGGGGACGGTCTCCTTGAGGCGCGCGATGGACTCCCAGTCCGCCGTGCCGCCGTAGTGCTGGGCCGCTGTCCGCCCGTGCAGGGCGATGGCCGTGACGCCCTCGTCCACGGCGATGCGGCCGGCGTCGAGGTAGGTGATGTGGTCGTCGTCGATGCCCTTGCGCATCTTCATCGTGACCGGCAGCCCACCCGCGCCCGTGACGGCCTCGCGCAGGATCGAACGGAGCAGATGCCGTTTGTACGGCAGGGCCGAGCCGCCGCCCTTGCGGGTCACCTTCGGCACCGGGCAGCCGAAGTTGAGGTCGATGTGGTCGGCCAGGTCCTCGTCGACGATCATCCGGACGGCCTTGCCGACGGTGGCCGGGTCCACGCCGTAGAGCTGGATCGAGCGCGGCCGCTCGCTCCCGTCGAAGTGGATCAGCCGCATCGTCTTGGCGTCCCGCTCGACCAGCGCCCGCGTCGTGATCATCTCGCTGACGAACAGCCCCTTGCCGCCCGAGAACTCCCGGCACAGCGTGCGGAAGGGGGCGTTGGTGATCCCCGCCATCGGCGCGAGGACCACCGGCGGCTGCACCGAGTGGGGACCGATCTTGAGCTGCGTCATCGAGGGGCTTCCTTGCGCGGGGGCGGCTGGGCGGACCTCCCATTGTCCCGCAACCGGCGGCGAGGGTCGCGACGGTCCCGTACCAGGGGCGGGGGCGACGGGCGGAGGCCGGGAGCTGTGCCCCAAGGGCGGTGGCCCGTAACCGGGGCTGCGCCCCAGGGACGGCGGCCCGCGGCCCGTACCACAATGGGACGCGCCGGGGCCGTCCCACGGTGATCGTTGTAGCGTTCGAATATGTCCGAGCTGAATCACCGTCGGCGGATGCTCGTCCTGGCGATCTGCTGCATGAGCCTGCTGATCGTCAGCCTCGACAACACCGTGCTCAACGTCGCGCTCCCCTCCATGCAGAAGGAGCTGAGCGCCAGCGTCTCCGGCATGCAGTGGACGATCGACGCCTACACCCTCGTCCTGGCCTCGCTGCTGATGCTCGCGGGCTCGACCGCCGACCGTATCGGCCGCCGCCGCGTCTTCCAGGCGGGCCTCGTGGTCTTCACGGTCTCCTCGGCCCTGTGCAGCATGGCGCCGAGCCTGTCCTGGCTGGTGGCCTTCCGGATGCTGCAGGCCGTGGGCGGCTCGATGCTCAACCCCGTGGCGATGTCGATCATCACCAACACCTTCACGGAGCCGAAGGAGCGCGCCCGCGCCATCGGCGTCTGGGGCGGCGTGGTCGGCATCAGCATGGCCGCGGGGCCGGTGGTAGGCGGGCTGCTCGTGCAGTCGGTCGGCTGGCGCTCGATCTTCTGGATCAATCTGCCGGTCGGGCTGGCCGCGCTCCTGCTGACCATCCGGTACGTGCCGGAGTCGCGCGCCCCCGAGCCGCGCCGCCCGGACCCCGTGGGGCAGCTCCTGGTCATCGGGGTGCTCGGGGCCGTCACGTACGCGATCATCGAGACGCCCGGCGCGGGCTGGGACTCGCCGCTGATCATCGGCTGCGCGGCCGTCGCCGCGGCCTCGCTCGCCGGGCTGCTGTACTACGAGCGGCGGCGCGTCCAGCCCCTGATCGACCTGCGGTTCTTCCGCAGCGCGCCGTTCAGCGGCGCGACCGTCATCGCGGTCTGCGCCTTCGCCTCGCTCAGCGGCTTCCTCTTCCTCAACACCCTCTACCTCCAGAACGTGCGCGGGCTCTCGGCCCTGCACGCCGGGCTGTGGATGCTGCCGATGGCGGCCATGACGCTGGTCTTCGCGCCGCTGTCCGGGCGGCTCGTGGGCAGCCGCGGCCCGCGGCCGTCGCTGCTGTGCGCGGGGGCCGCGATGGCGGCCAGCGGGCTGGTGTTCGCGGTCTTCGACGGGGAGTCGCACGTGCCGCTGCTGTTCACCGGGTACGTGCTGTTCGGCGTCGGCTTCGGGCTGGTCAACGCGCCGATCACGAACACGGCGGTGTCCGGCATGCCGCGCAGCCAGGCGGGCGTCGCCGCCGCCGTCGCCTCCACCAGTCGGCAGGTCGGCGGCTCGCTGGGGGTGGCGGTGATCGGCGCGGTGCTGGCGTCGGGCGTGGGCGGCGGCCACTACAGCCTGGGCGGCTTCACGGACGCGAGCCGCCCGGCCTGGTGGATCATCACCGGCTGCGGCACGGCGGTCCTGCTGCTGGGCGCGGTGACCACCGGCCGCTGGGCGAAGGGCACGGCGCGCCACGCGGCCGTCCTCTTCGAGGAGTCGCCGGGCCCTCGGACCTCAGCGAGCTCCTGACCCGCTACCGGCGAGCTGGGCCGGTCACGGCGCTATGCCGGCCGCGGGGGCGTGCCCGACGGGTCCGCCGTCACCAGCTCCTGCAGCCGCTCCAGGCGCTCGCGGGTCTCGTCGTCCTCGGGGGTGTAGGTCAGCAGCCGGGGGCCGGAGTTGGGGCCGGTCCACAGGGCGGTGTAGCGCGTGCGCAACAGGCCGACCTGCGCCTGCCGGAAGATCCAGGTGCGCTTGGTGGCCCGTACGACCTCGTGCCGCGCCCACAGCTCGCGGAACTCCGGCGACTCGTCCTGCAACCGCTTGAGCAGCGTCTTCCACGCGGGTTCGGCGAGGTGCTCGGCCATGGAGGCCCGGAACTTGGCGGCCATCGAGCGGACCACCTCATCGCGGTTGACCACGCAGGCCGACCAGGTGGCGTTGGTGAAGGCCAGCAGCATGCAGTTGCGGTCCTCCTGCGGGAGGGCGTCGAGGTCGCAGAGGAGCCGCCCGTACGTGCGGTTGTAGGCGAGGATGTCGTACCGGCTGTTCTGCACGCAGGCCGGGAAGGGCTCCAGTTGCCGCAGCATCGCGCGCAGCGAGTCGGAGACCCCCGTGCACTCGGAGTTGGGGTGCGGGTCGGCGACTTCGGCGAGGGCGAAGAGGTGGAAGCGCTCGCTGTGGTCGAGCATCAGGGCGCGGGCCAGGGAGTCCAGCACCTGCGCCGAGACCTTGATGTTCCTCGCCTGTTCAAGCCACGTGTACCAGGTGACGCCGACGGCGGCGAGGTGGGCGACCTCTTCCCGGCGCAGGCCGGGGGTGCGGCGGCGCTGGCCGCGGGCCAGGCCGGCCTGCTCGGGAGTGATGCGCTCGCGGCGGCTGCGCAGGAAGGCGGCGAGTTCGTTGCGGCGGACATCGGCGCTGGTCTCGCCGCGGGTGCCGGGGCCGGCCGCCGTGCCGGTCGCCGGGCCATTCCCCGTGCCGGCCGCCATGCTACTCCCCGTGCCGGTCGCCGGGCCCTTCGCCAGGCCGTTCGCCGGGCGGACGGTCTCTTGCGCCATGGTGGTCATGGCGTCAAGGATGCCCGAGGGTCCAAGGGGTTGCCAGGTAGTGCGGGTACCAGGATAAGCAGACTCTGGTACCTGGCTGAGGGGCCGCCGATGCTCGCCTTGTGACGACCACGACCTCGCGGGGAGCCTCCCCGCTGCCTCCGACCGCACAGACGCCCTCGGCGTCCCCCGAATCCGCCGCTTCCGTTCCGTCCCCCGGCCCAGGTTCCGGCCTCGACTCCGGCTCCGGCCCCGGCTCCGGCCAAACCGCCGCCGCCCCGCCGGTCCTGACCACGCTCGGCCTCCTCACCGTGCTGCTCGGCGCCGCGCTGCCGATGATCGACTTCTTTATCGTCAACGTGGCGCTGCCGACGATCGACCGCGATCTGAACGCCGGCCCCGCGATGCTGGAGATGGTCGTCGGCGGGTACGGGGTCGCGTACGCCGTGCTGCTGGTCCTCGGCGGGCGGCTCGGCGACATGATCGGCCGGCGGCGGCTGTTCCTGTGGGGCACGGTGGCGTTCGGCGTGACCTCCGTGGCGTGCGGCCTGGCGCCCGACGCCTGGACGCTCGTGGCGGCGCGCGTGGCGCAGGGCGCGGCCTCCGCGCTGATGCTGCCGCAGGTGCTGGCGACCATCCAGGCCACCACCAGCGGGCAGCGCCGCGGCAAGGCGCTGAGCATGTACAGCGGCACGGCGGGCGTGGCGAGCGCGGTCGGCCAGGTGCTGGGCGGCGTCCTCGTCTCCATCGACCTCGCCGGCACCGGCTGGCGCTCGATCTTCCTGGTCAACGCGCCGGTCGCGGCCGTCGCGCTGCTGCTCGCGGTGCGTACGGTCCCCGAGACCCGCTCCGCGCACCCGACCCGGGTGGACGGGCCGGGCACCGCGCTGCTGTCGATCACCCTGATCTCGCTGCTGCTGCCGCTGACGGAGGGCCGCGCCGCCGGGTGGCCAGTCTGGTCGTGGGTGCTGCTGGCCGTCTTCCCGTTCGCGGCGGCCGCGTTCATCCTCGTCGAACGCCGCGCGGAGCACGCCGGCCGCACCCCGCTCGTACCGCCGTCCCTGCTGCGCATCCGCTCGATGCGCAGCGGCCTCTCGATGCTGGTGCCGTTCTCGCTCGGCTGGGGCGGCTTCATGTTCGTCGTCGCCGTGGCGCTTCAGGACGGCCTGCGGCTCGGCCCGCTGGCGGCGGGGCTGGCGCTGCTCCCGCTGTGCGTGACGTTCTTCATCGGCTCGCTGGTCGGCCCCCGGCTCGTGAGCCGGTACGGGCGGCGCGCGGTGACGGCGGGCACCCTGGTCCAGGCGACCGGGCTGATAGCGCTCCTGGCCACCTTCTACTGGGGCTGGGAGGGCCTGGGCGCCGCCGGTCCCATCCCCGCGCTGGCCGTCCTGGGCCTCGGCCAGGGCCTGCTGCTCCCCCCGACCATCCGCATCGTCCTCAGCGAGGTGCCGGTGGCCCAGGCCGGCGTGGGCGGCGGCGTCCTCGTCACCACCCAGCAGTCCTTCATGGCCCTCGGCGTCGCCACCCTCGGCACGCTCTTCCTCTCCCTCACCCCCTCCATGGGCATGCGCGACGCCCTCACGGTCACCCTGACAGCGCAGCTCGTCGCGGTGGCGGTGACGGTGGTCCTGAGCCTGCGGCTGCCGCGCACGGTGCGGTGACGGATCGCGCGGCGGGCGCGCGGGGTGGGGGGCCTCGCGCGCTTACGCGTCCGCCGGGGCGCCGGTGCGGCCTGTGGGCGGTTCAGTCCAAGGGGGCCGCCTCCGCGCGCGGAGAGCGCTCCGGCCCGTACGGACGAGGATCGCGACGGGCACCGGTGCCCGCCCGGCTCGCAGCGGTCCGGACGGCGGCGGCCCGTACCACGGCAGACCGGCGCGCGGCTACCACGGCAGACCGGCGCGCGGCGGAGGCACCGGCCGGGCCCTCGGGTGGCAGCCCCGGTTCCCGGACGGTCCGGTTCACCGCCCTCTCCGGGGCCCCGGTCCGCTGCCCCTCCGGGGTCCTGTCAGGCCACGCCGAGGAAGCGGAGGACCGCCAGCACGCGGCGGTGGTCGGCGTCCGCCTTGGGGAGGTCGAGCTTGGCGAGGATGCTGTTGATGTGCTTGGCGACCGCGCTCTCGCTGACCACCAGTTGCCCGGCGATGCCGGCGTTGGAGCGGCCGCCCGCCATCAGTTCCAGGACCTCGCGCTCGCGCCGGGTGAGCCGGTCGAGGGGGTCGCTGTGGCGGCGTACCAGAAGCTGCGAGACGACCTGCGGGTCGAGGGCCGTGCCGCCGTCCGCGACGCGCCGCAGCGCGTCGATGAACTCCTCGACGTCGGCGACCCGTTGCTTGAGGAGGTAGCCGACGCCGTCGGTGTTGGCGGACAGCAGATCGGCGGCGTACCGCTCCTCGACGTACTGCGACAGCAGCAGCACCGCCACGCCCGGCCACTGCCGCCGGATGACGAGCGCGGCCCGTACACCCTCGTCGGTGAAGCCCGGCGGCATACGGACGTCCACGACGGCGATGTCCGGCCGGTGCTCCGCCACGGCCGCCAGCAGCGCCTCGGCGTCGTCCACCTCCGCGACCACCTCGAAACCGGCCGTTTCCAGGACCTTCACCAGGCCGATCCTGAGCAGGACGGAATCCTCGGCGATCACAGCGCGCACGGCAGCTCCACGGTGACGATGGTCGGGCCCCCCGGGGGGCTGCTGACAGAGAAGGTGCCGTCGACCGACGCGACGCGCTTGGCGAGCCCCGCGAGCCCCGTGCCCGCGGCCGGGTCCGCGCCCCCCACGCCGTCGTCGGCGATGACCACCAGCAGTCTCGCACCGAACCGTTCGACGGTGACCGTCGCCTCCGCCGCCTGAGCGTGCTTGACCACGTTGGCGAGGGCCTCGGAGACGACGAAGTACGCGACGGCCTCGATCGTGGCGGAGGGCCGCGCGGGCAGCTCCACCCGCAGCCGTACGGGCAGCGGGGCGCGCGCCGCGATGCCGGACAGCGCCGCGTCCAGGCCCCGGTCCTCCAGGACCGCCGGGTGCAGCCCCCGTACGAGATTGCTCAGCTCGGCGATCGCCTCCTTCGCCTCCCGGTGCGCCTCGTCGATCACCGCGCGTGCCTCGTCGGACAGTCGGTCGCCGAGCGTGGCCCTGGCCAGGCCCAGATTGACCGCCATGGAGACGAGGCGCTGCTGCGCGCCGTCGTGCAGATCCCGTTCGATCCGCCGCCGCTCCTCGTCCGCGGCGTCCACGACGCCCGCGCGGCTCTCCGTGAGGTCCTCGACCCGGCGGGCCAGCCGCTCCTCCCGGCTGGGGCCGAGCAGCGCGACCGCGTTACGGGTGTCGAGCCGGGCCAGCGCGCCGATCAGCCAGGCCGTGCCGAGGAGCGCGGCGGTGCCGGCGGCGGTGATGTACGCGGCATCCGTCGAGTAGCCGTGCCAACTGAGCCGCCAGTGCAGCGGCAGCACCCATATCCACAGGTAGATCGTGGCGGCCACCAGCGATACGAACCCCGTGACGAGGGTCAGCAGCCCGCCGAAGGCGACGGCCGGGCCCAGCAGCAGGTGGTAGCGCAGCTCCCGCACGGTCGCCCGGGACCGCAGCCATCCCAAGACCCGCCGCCACAGCGCTCCGCGCCGCCCGACGCCTTCGGGGGCCCGCTCGCGCGGAGGCAGCCGCGGGATGTCCACGCCGCGCATGCGCCGGAAGCGGCGGCGCTGCCCGGCGGTGAGCATGGGCGAGGCGACCGCGACGAAGGGCAGCGGGAGGGCGATCGCCAGGAGGATGTCCACCGTCGACGACGGCACGTAGGCGATCCACGGCACGGCCATGACGCAGACGAACACGTACTGGTTGAGGATGCCCGCGGCGGCGAACGCCGCGGCGCCGCCGGCGCCCTGGAGATGCCGCCGGCAGGCGGTGGGTATGCGCATGGAAAGAACGGTATGCGGCCAGGCCGGGGCGGAACCATGACGCTGCTTTCCGTTCCGGGGGTATAGCTGGTGCCACCACTGAACGGACAGCCGCGCTACTGATTTCGCGGCTCGGGCGGCGGAGGCTGGTACCCGTGCAGAAGCCACCGGCCGACGAGGAGCCCGCCCCCATGAACGTACGTGAGCCGCGCTCCCGCGCCGAGCACGACGGCGGCTCCGCCGAGATCATCGAGCTGCGGGAGCCCACCACCGCCGCTGCCGCCGCCGGGCCCGGCCCGCGCGACCGGCGCCGTGGCCGCCGCCTCGGCTACGCCCTCGTGGCCTGCGGCCTCGCCCTGCTCCCCTGGCTCGTGGTCCTCGCCCTCCCGGCGACCGCCACCCGCTGGACCGCCGCCTGGATCGGCCTCGACGCGCTCGAAGCCCTCGCCCTCATCGGTACGGGCCTCCTGGCCGTCCGCGCCAGCGCCCACGCGGCCGTCGCCGCCGGTGCCACGGCGGCTCTTCTCGTCGCCGACGCCTGGTTCGACATCACCACCGCCGCCCCGGGCCCAGCCCTCGCCACCGCCCTGGCCATGGCCCTAGCCCTAGAACTCCCCCTAGCCACCCTATGCACCGCCCTAGCCCTAAAAACGTCCTCAATCGCCGGACGGGCTGAATAGCCCCCACCCACGTGTCCTCAATCGCCGGACGGGCTAGAAGGGGCCCGCCCCAACCCGCGGGGGCGCCGCACAGGTGTCCTCAATCGCCGGACGGGCTGGACAAGGGCGCACCCCAGCCCGCCGGGGCCCCGCGCAAGTGTCCTCAAACGCCGGACGGGCTAGAAGGGGCGCTCGCCCCACCCGCCGGGAATCCCTCACAGACGTCCTCAAACGCCGGACGGGCTTGATAGAGCGCGCCCTCACCCGTCGGGTGGGGCGGGCCCCAACCGCGCTCGCCTCCCGCCCAGACACCAATCGCCGGGCGGGCTCATCAGAGCCCGCCCGGCGATTGAGGGCGAGGAACAGGCGGACGTCGAGTGCGCCGCCTCAGCCCCCTCCAGCCCGCCCGGCGATTGAGGGCAAAGGTCCGCGCGGCGCAGCCGGGCTAGCGGGGTGGCGAACAGGGGGGCCGGCGTAGCCGGCAGCAGGGGCAGCAGGCTGCCGACTAGCAGCCGAGGAGCCGGCTCCCCAGGTACCCCTCGATCTGGTCGAGCGACACCCGCTCCTGCTTCATCGTGTCGCGCTCGCGCACCGTCACCGCGTTGTCGTCGAGCGTGTCGAAGTCCACCGTGACGCAGAACGGCGTACCGATCTCGTCCTGGCGGCGGTAACGCCGCCCAATGGCCCCGGCGTCGTCGAATTCGATGTTCCAGTTACGGCGCAGGTCGGTCGCCAGACCCTTGGCCTTGGGGGAGAGCTGCGGGTTGCGGGAGAGCGGCAGGACCGCGACCTTGACCGGCGCGAGGCGCGGGTCGAGGCGCATGACGGTGCGCTTCTCCATGACCCCCTTGGCGTTGGGCGCCTCGTCCTCGTTGTACGCGTCGAGCATGAAGGCGAGCATGGCGCGGTTGAGGCCGGCCGCCGGCTCGATGACGTACGGGAACCAGCGCTCGCCGGCCTCCTGGTCGAAGAACGACAGGTCCTGGCCGGAGCCCTTGGAGTGCGCCTTGAGGTCGAAGTCGGTGCGGTTGGCGACGCCTTCGAGCTCGGAGAACTCGGTGCCGCCGAAGTTGAAGCGGTACTCGATGTCAACGGTGCGCTTGGAGTAGTGGGAGAGCTTCTCGGCGGCGTGCTCGTACCACCGCATGTTCTCCTCGCGCAGGCCGAGGCCGGTGTACCAGTTCCAGCGCTGCTCCATCCAGTACTCGTGCCACTGCTCGTCCTCGCCGGGCTTGACGAAGAACTCCATCTCCATCTGCTCGAACTCGCGGGTGCGGAAGATGAAGTTGCCGGGCGTGATCTCGTTGCGGAAGGACTTGCCGGTCTGGGCGATGCCGAACGGCGGCTTCTTGCGCGAAGTCTGCTGCACCTGGGCGAAGTTGGTGAAGATGCCCTGGGCGGTCTCGGGGCGCAGGTAGGTGACGGCGCCGGAGTCCTGGGTCGGGCCGAGGTGGGTGGCGAGCAGGCCGGAGAACTGCTTGGGCTCGGTGAAGCTGCCCTTGTTGCCGCAGTGCGGGCAGTTGATGTCGGCGAGCCCGTTGGCCGGCAGCTTGCCGTGCTTGGCCTCGTACGCCTCCTCCAAGTGGTCCGCGCGGAACCGCTTGTGGCAGGAGGTGCACTCGGTGAGCGGGTCGGTGAAGGTGGCGACGTGGCCGGAGGCCTCCCAGACCTCGCGGGCCAGGATCACCGACGAGTCGAGGCCGACGACGTCGTCGCGCGAGGTGACCATGGAGCGCCACCACTGGCGCTTGATGTTCTCCTTGAGCTCGACGCCGAGGGGTCCGTAATCCCAGGCGGCGCGCTGACCGCCGTAGATCTCACTGCACGGGTACACGAAGCCACGGCGCTTGCTCAGGCTGACGATGGTGTCGATCTTGTCGGCGGCCACGGTGCTCTCTTCATTGCGACGACGGATATCGGATGGGGGCGGCGCGTAGCGCCTCGTGGGGGGTGGTGGTCGGGAGACGGGCGAGCGAATGCTTCAGGTTACCGGCGGCTCCACCCCCCTAATCAAATCGGTTCCGCGCCCCTCGGCCGCGACCCGGCTCACACCGCGCGTTGTTGACAATCGTTTCCAACTTTGTTGAAAATGAGTGTCATGAACGCACGTCGCACCGGATTCACCCGAATACCCACTGTCACCGTCGCCGCCGTCGCCGCGGCCGGTCTCCTCGCCCTCTCCGCCTGCTCCTCCGCGGACTCCGCGGCCACGAGCAAGGACGGAAAACTGAAGGTCACGGCGTCGTTCTACCCGATGGAGTTCCTCGCCCAGCAGATCGGCGGGGACCACGTCAGCGTCACCGACCTGACCAAGCCGGGCGTCGAGCCGCACGATCTGGAGCTCACCCCGAAGCAGACCGCCGCCCTCGGCGAGTCCGGCGCGATCGTCTACCTCAAGGGCCTCCAGCCCGCCGTCGACGACGCCGTCAAGCAGTCCGGCGTGCAGCACGTCGCCGACGCCGCCTCCCTCACCCGCCTCGAAGCGCACGGCACCGAGGTCGACGGGCACCACCACACCACCAAGGACAACGGCACCGGCGCCGGCGGCGAGGACGAGCACGAGCACGGAGACGAGGGCCACGAGCACGGCGGGCACGACCACGGCGACAGCGCCGCCGCCGACCCGCACATCTGGCTCGACCCCGTGAAGTACGCCGAGGTCGCCAAGGGCGTGAACAAGACCCTCGCCGAGGCCGACCCCGACCACAAGGCCGACTACCAGAAGAACACCGACGCCCTGGTCAAGAAGCTCGGCGACCTCGACACCGCGTACCGCGACGGCCTGAAGAACCGCGCCTCCGAAACCTTCATCACCACCCACGCCGCCTTCGGCTACCTCGCCGAGCGGTACGGACTCGTCGAGGAGGCCATCGGCGGCATCGACCCCGAGGCCGAGCCCAGCGCCGCCCGCGTCAAGGAGCTGCATAAACTCGCCAAGGATCACGGCGTGAGCACCGTCTTCTTCGAGACCCTCGCCAGCCCCGCCACCGCGAAGACGCTGGCGGGCGACCTGAAGCTGAAGACCGACGTGCTCGATCCGCTCGAAGGCATCACGGACAAGTCCAAGGGCCACGACTACTTCGAGGTCATGACGTCCAACCTCAAGGCCTTGCAGACGGCGCTCGGCACCAAGTGACCCGGGCCCACCCCACGGAGGAACCCATGGAACGGCAACCGACCGAACCGGTCGTCTCGCTGCGCGGCGGCACCGCCTCGCTCGGCTCGCGCCCCGTGCTGCGCGGCGTCGATCTGACCGTGCGGCGCGGCGAGGTGGTGGCCCTCCTCGGCGCCAACGGCTCCGGCAAGTCCACGGCCGTACGGGCCGTCGTGGGGCAGGTCCCGCTCTCCGCCGGCGAGCTGGAGCTCTTCGGCACCCCGCACCGCTCCTTCAAGGAGTGGGCGCGGATCGGGTACGTACCGCAGCGCACCACCGCCGCCAGCGGGGTGCCCGCGACCGTACGGGAGGTCGTCTCGGCCGGCCGGCTGGCCCGTACGAAACTGGGCTGGCCGCGCCGGGCCGACCGGGAGGCCGTCGTACGCGCCCTGGAGCTGGTCGGCATGGCCGACCGGATCAAGGACCCGGTGGCGGCGCTCTCCGGCGGCCAGCACCAGCGGGTGCTGATAGCCCGGGCGCTGGCCGCCGAGCCCGAGCTGCTGATCATGGACGAGCCGATGGCCGGCGTCGACCTCGCCAACCAGGCCGTCCTCGCGGACGCCGTGCGCGAACAGGTCGCCGCCGGCACCACCGTCCTGCTCGTGCTGCACGAACTCGGCCCGCTGGAGCCGCTGATCGACCGCGCCGTCGTCCTGCGCGACGGCTGCGTCGTCCACGACGGCCCGCCGCCCGAGGCCGTCGGCCAGCACGCGCTCCCCGGCCACGACCACGTACACCCGCACGCCGGCCCGGCGGCCGAACCGATTCGGACAGGGTTGCTGACCTGATGGACATCCTCGACCTCGCCTTCATGCAGCGCGCGCTGCTCGCCGCCCTCCTGGTCGGCGTCACCGCCCCCGCCATCGGCATCTACCTCGTCCAGCGCCGCCAGGCGCTGATGGGCGACGGCATCGGCCACGTCGCCCTGACCGGCGTCGGCCTCGGCTTCCTCCTCAACACCAGCCCGGTGTGGATGGCCACCGCCGTCTCCGTGGCGGGCGCGGTCGCGATGGAGCTGATCCGCTGGTTCGGCCGGACCCGCGGCGACCTGGCGCTCTCGATGCTCTTCTACGGCGGCATGGCGGGCGGCGTGATGCTGATGAGCCTCTCCGCCAACGGCTCCAACGCCAACCTCATGACGTATCTCTTCGGCTCGATCGTCACGGTCTCGCCGTCCGACATCACCACGATGTGCGTGCTGGCCGCCTTCGTCGTCGTGGTCACCCTCGGGCTGCGCCGCCAGTTGTTCGCGGTCTGCCAGGACGAGGAGTTCGCCCGCGTCACCGGGCTGCCGGTGCGGCTGCTGAACCTGCTGATCGCCGTCACCGCCGCGGTCACCGTGACCGTCGCGATGCGCGCCGTCGGCCTGCTGCTGGTCTCCGCCCTGATGGTGATACCGGTCGCCGCCGCCCAGCAGATCGCGCGCAGCTTCGCGACCACCTTCGCGCTGGCCGCCGCCCTCGGCGTCCTGGTCTCCCTCGCCGGCACCACGACCTCGTACTACGCGGACGTACCGGCCGGCGCGACCATCGTGCTCATGGCGATCGTGCTGTTCGTCGTGTTCACCGCGCTCGCCGCGCCGCTGGCGAGGAGGCGGGCGAGAAGCACCACGGCGGCGGCCGAGGAACGGTGCACGCTGGAGGTGCCGGAGGCCCGGGCGCCGGCGGACGACGTACGGGTCGTCTAGGACGTACGAGTCGTCCGGCCCGTACGCCGTCGGCGGGTCGCGTACGAGTCCAGCGGACCCGGTCCGTACGCGCCGCCGACGGACCGCGTACGGGGCGGGCCCGCACCCCGCCCATTACGGCCAGGGGGAGCGCTCCCGCCCCGGAACCCTGGCCAGCGCCCTGGGGATATCCCCCGGGGCGCTGCCGCACCTGGCACAATTGGCCGGGTCACACGTGACGACGGGCATGCAAGCGAGCAGGAGGAGGCACTGTGGTGACCGCTGGTCCACCGGTACGCGGCCGATCCACCAGGCAGCGAGCCGCCGTCGCGGCGGCGCTCGATCAGGTGGACGAGTTCCGCAGCGCGCAAGAACTCCACGACATGCTCAAGCACCGCGGCGACTCCGTGGGCCTGACCACGGTCTACCGCACCCTCCAGTCCCTCGCCGACGCCGGCGAGGTCGACGTGCTCCGCACCAGCGAGGGCGAGGCCGTCTACCGCCGCTGCTCCAGCGGCCACCACCACCATCTGGTGTGCCGGGTCTGCGGCAAGGCGGTCGAGGTCGAGGGCCCCGCCGTCGAGAAGTGGGCGGACTCCATCGCCGCCGAGCACGGCTTCGTGGACGTCGCCCACACCATCGAGATCTTCGGCACCTGCGACGACTGCTCGAAGCAGTAGCCGCAGGGCCGTTCGTCCGCCTCCCGGCGCCGGGGTCAGCCCGCCGAGCCCGGCTTTGCCGCGTCGTCGGCGCCGTCGGCCGCCACGGCCTCCGCGGCGCCGAACCGGCGGTCGCGCTGCGCGTATTCGAGGCAGGCGCGCCACAGGTCGCGGCGGTCGAAGTCGGGCCACAGGACGTCCTGGAAGACCATCTCCGCGTACGCGCTCTGCCAGATCAGATAGTTCGAGGTGCGCTGCTCCCCGGAGGGGCGCACGAAGAGGTCCACGTCCGGCATGTCCGGGTAGTACATGTACTTGGCGAAGGTCTTCTCATTGACCTTCGACGGGTCGAGCCGCCCCGCCTTGACGTCCGCGGCCATCGCCGCCGCCGCGTCCGCGATCTCCGCCCGGCCGCCGTAGTTCACGCAGAAGTACATGGTCATGGCGTCGTTGTGCTTGGTCTGCTCCTGCGCGACCTGGAGCTCCTGGACGACGGACTTCCACAGCTTGGGCATCCGCCCGGTCCAGCGCACCCGGATGCCCATCTCGTCCATCTCGTCGCGGCGGCGGCGGATGACATCGCGGTTGAAGTTCATCAGGAAGCGCACCTCCTCGGGCGAGCGCTTCCAGTTCTCGGTGGAGAAGGCGTAGAGGGAAAGGTTCTTGACACCCAGCTCCAGGCAGCCCTTGAGCACGTCGAGGACGACGCCCTCGCCGACCTTGTGGCCCTCGGTGCGCGGCAGCCCGCGCTCCTTGGCCCAGCGGCCGTTGCCGTCCATGACGATCGCCACGTGGTTCGGCACCAGCTCGCCGGGGATCTTCGGCGGCCGGGCCCCGGAGGGGTGCGGTTCCGGCGTGAGGTATTCGCGTCGGGAACGGCCCAGAATCCCGCGTCGTGCCATGCGTGCCACTTCTCCTAGGTTCGGTAGCTGGTGCTGCTACTTCTCGACGTACCGGAGCGAACGCAGCCCCCGCTCCAGATGCCAGTGCAGATACGCCGCCACCAGACCGCTGCCCTCCCTGGCATGCCGCGCCTCGCAGGCGTCGGCCGTCCCCCAGTCCCCCGTCAGCAGCGCGCCGAGCAGCGCGATCGACTCAGAGGAGGGTACGACGCTTCCGGGCACCCGGCACTCACCGCAGATCACACCTCCCGCGGCGACGGAGAAGAACCGGTTCGGCCCGGGCATTCCGCACTTCGCGCACGCCTCGAAGCTGGGCGCGTAGCCGTTGACGGCCAGCGACCGCAGCAGGAACGCGTCGAGGATCAGATGCGGCTCGTGCTCCCCCGCCGCCAGGGTGCGCAGCCCCCCGACGAGCAGCAGATACTGCTGCACCGCCGGCTCGCCCTCATGATCGGTGAACCGCTCGGCGGTCTCCAGCATGGCGGTGCCGGCGGTGTAGCGCGCGTAGTCGGTGACGATCGGCCCACCGTACGGAGCGATCGTCTCGCTCTGCGTGCACAGCGGCAGCCCGCGCCCCAGCAGCTCCGCCCCTCGCGCGAAGAACTGCACGTCGACGTGGGAGAACGGCTCCAGCCGCGCCCCGAACTTCGACTTCGTCCGCCGCACCCCCCGCGCCACGGCCCGCACCCGCCCGTGCCCGCGCGTCAGCAGCGTGATGATCCGGTCCGCTTCCCCGAGCTTCTGGGTGCGCAGCACGATGCCGTCGTCGCGGAACAGACTCATGCCGCTCATTGTCCCGCATGTGGGTGTCCGCTGTGCGCGGGCCCGGGCCGAGCCCCGCGGCGCCCGCGTCAGATCGCCGAGCGGCCGCCGTCGGCGGGGATGATCGCGCCCGTCATGTAGCCGGCTCGGTCGCTCGCCACGAAGGCGACGACCTCCGCGACCTCGCTCGGGTCCGCCGCGCGGGCCATCGGGACCGTGTTGCCGAAGCCGCCGAGGTCGTCGCCCAGTGCGGCCGTCGCCTTCGCGGAGCGCATGGGGCCGGGCGATACGGCGTTGACGCGGACCTTCGAGGGGGCGAGCTCCGCTGCCCAGGCGCGGGTCAGGGACTCAAGGGCCGCCTTCGTGGCGCCGTAGACGGCCATGTCGGGCATGCCGATTCCGGCGGCCGTCGACGAGATGTTGACGATGCTGCCGCCGCCGTTGGCGGCCATGCGCGGGGCCAGGGCCGTGGTGAGGACGAACGGGGCGCGGACGTTGACGGCGAACGCCTCGTCGTAGGCGGGGAGTTCACGTGTGGCGCCCAGCAGGAGCGCCGCGTTGTTGATCAGGATGTCCACGTCGCCGGCCGCCTCGGCCAAGCGTTGCACCTCCTCGCTGTCGATCAGGTCGGCGCGCAGGAAGCGGGTGTGGCCGCCGAGGTCCGCCACGGCCTCGGCGCCGCGCGCCTCGTCCCGGCCGGTGATGGTTACGGCGGCGCCCCCGGCGGCCAGGGCCCGCGCCACCGCGTGGCCCAGGCCGCCGATCGCCCCGGCGCCCGTGACCAGGGCCGTCTTCCCCTTGAACATCATCGGTTCGTCGCCGCCGCCGCGTTGCGGATCCAGCTACGGAACTCGATCGACAGGTGCTGGCAGTGGCCCTCGATCATCGAGTCCGGGGCGGCGGACGGGTAGATGACGCGGACCACGACATCGGCGCCGGTCTCCGTGTCGCGCGCCTGGTGCAGGCAGTACGCGAAGGGGGTGCCGTCGTCCAGGCTGAGCAGGGCGTTCATCAGGGTGACGGGGTAGGACGCGTCGAGGTATTCGGCGACCAGGGGCGGCAGTTCGCGGGCGACCGACACCTTGAAGCGGGTGAGGTGGCCGCCGATGGTCTCGACCATGCCGCCGGTGTACGTCGGGGGCTCGACGTAGTGCTCGGGGTGGGCGTTGAGGAGCAGCGACTTGTCCTGGAAGCGGCCGGTGGCGGCCTGCGCCTGGAACCAGGTGGCCAGGCCGGTGCCGCTGAGGCCGCGCACGGTGAACTCGGTGCGGGACTCGCGGTACGTGCCGGCGGACGCCTCGATCAGTTCCTTCTGGAACCGGTCGCCGGCAGCTATCTGGTCGGCGAGGAGGTCCATCATGACCTGGCCGCCGGCCAGGGACTTCAGGTTCTTCAGGGCGCGCCGCGCGGCCGCCAGCTCCCACTGGTCGACCGTGGTCTCGTCGTACGTACGGCCCATGGTGTGGACATCGACCGTCACAGGGGCAGTGCTCATGGTGTTTCCTTCCGCGCCGCTGCACGCGTTCGCTACTGCACGCGTCACCGCTGGCGCTTTTGCTCGCGCTCTTGCTCGCGACTCTCGCGAAAACGGCATAAAGGTGGCCTATCGCCACAAACGCCGCTGGCTTCACCATCACTGTAAGATGCCAGCATGCATCTTACAAGCCCCGATGATCCCGCCCCCCGACGCCGCAGACACGGCGAGGAACTGAGAACGGCCCTGCTCGACGCCGCCTGGGAGGAGCTGATGGAGCGCGGCTACGCCGCGTTCACCCTCGCGGCCGTCGCCCAGCGCGCCGGCACCAGCCGGCCGGTCGTGAACCGCCACTGGGCCGCCAAGGACACGCTCGTACGCGACGCGATCACGCGCGCCAGCGAGAAGTTCACGCTCACCGACCCGGACACCGGGTCCCTGCGCGACGACACCGTGGCGCTGCTGGAACAGCTCAACGGCGCGTTCACGATGTTCGCCGCGGCCATGACCGCGCAGCTCGCCGCCTTCTTCGAGGAGACCGGCACGACCCCGGCCGAGCTGCGGACATCACTGATCGACGAGCGGTGGTCGCTGATCGAGTCCGTGACGCGCCGCGCCGTCGAGCGCGGCGAGATCGACGGGGCCAGGCTGACCCCGCGCATCACACGGCTCCCCTACGACCTGCTCCGCCACGACGTGCTGATGAATCTGCGGCCCATGCCGACCCCGGACATCGAGGAGGTCGTCGACACCCTCTTCATGCCCCTGGTCACGTGAGCACGCACGGTCAGGACGGGGTACGGGCCGCCGTCAGCAGGCGGTCCGTGTCCTCGGGGCGCAGCAGCAGCGCCCGGCCCACCGTGGCCAGCACCTCCCGCTCCGCCGGCCGGTACGGGCCGTCGGCCAGGGCGATCCGCGCGCCCTGGAGCAGGATCGACTCGCGGCCGGCCGGCGCCAGGTGCGGGGCGAGCGGTTCCAGGGCCTCGTGCAGCTCGATGGCCAGCGCGGTGCCGCAGGGGTCGAAGCCGTCGCGGCCGTCGGTGTACGTGCCGGGGAGCCGGCCCGTATCGGCGGCGAGCGCCTCGATCAGGGTGAGCAACTGCTCCTCGTTGCAGTCGGCGTACCCGGCGGCCCGCACCGTGCCGACCGCGGCCTGGCGGACGCCGCGCGCCTCGGTGCCGCCCGCGGCGAGCACGGCCAGCGCGACGGTGTGCACGGCGTCGCGCAGCATCGCCGAGAAGCGGGTGGTGGTGGGGTGGTCGAGGGCGTCCAGCGAGGAGCGGGAGTGGCAGTCGGTGCATTCGACGACCGGGCCGACGGGGCCGCGCGGCAGCAGCGGGACGCCGAAGGCGAAGAGGCGGCGGCGTCCGGTGCGGCGGTGGTAGTTGCGGTCGCCGCCGCAGTCGGCGCAGAAGAACTCGCCGTCGCCGACGGTGCGCCATACGGTGCGTACGCCGACAAGGCAACGGTTCCGCTCGTGTCGGTCTTGCGTGTGCATCACGCCGCACCTCCATAACGCCACGGCACCGTCGCCGCGTTGACGTGATGTTAGCCACATCGATGATGCCGCGTCAGCACCTCGTACGCACCCGGAGGACGGCAGCGGACCGAACGCGCCGCCCCGCACCCCGGCGGGCGGGGTGCGGGGCGGCGGGCGGTCGCCGGACGCGTCCGGCGAAGGGCAGGTCAGCGGCGGTAGGCCCGGTTGACCGCGGAGACGACGGCCTTCAGGGAGGCGCGGGTGGTGTTGGGGTCGATGCCCATGCCCCACAGCACCTGGCCGCCGATGGCGCACTCGATGTACGAGGCGGCCTGGGCGCTGGCCCCCTCGCTCATCGTGTGCTCCTGGTAGTCCAGCAGCCGCGCGTCGACGCCGGCGCCGGCCAGCGCGTCGAAGAACGCGGAGATCGGGCCATTGCCGGTGCCGGTCAGGACCGTGTCCACGCCGTCGACCACGGCCTCCACCGTCAGCGCGTCGGTGCCCTCGCTGGTCGTGGAGGTCTGGGCGGAGCGCAGCGTGATGCGGCCCCAGGGGTTGTTGTCGGGGGTCGGCAGGTACTCGTCCTGGAAGGCGGACCAGATCGCGGCCGGGGTGACCTCGCCGCCCTCGGCGTCGGTCTTGCTCTGGATGATGCGGGAGAACTCGATCTGCATCCGGCGCGGCAGGTCCAGCTTGTGGTCGTTCTTCAGGACGTAGGCGATGCCGCCCTTGCCGGACTGCGAGTTGACGCGGATGACGGCCTCGTACGAGCGGCCGACGTCCTTCGGGTCGATGGGCAGGTACGGGACCTCCCACTCCAGCTCGTCGACGCTCTTGCCCCGCTCCGCGGCCTGGGCCTCCATGGCCTCGAAGCCCTTCTTGATGGCGTCCTGATGGGAGCCGGAGAAGGCGGTGTAGACGAGGTCGCCCGCGTACGGGTGGCGCGGGTGGATCTCCATCTGGTTGCAGTACTCGGCGGTGCGGCGGACCTCGTCGATCTGCGAGAAGTCGATCTGCGGGTCCACGCCCTGGGAGAAGAGGTTCATGCCCAGGGTGACCAGGTCCACGTTGCCGGTCCGCTCGCCCTGCCCGAACAGGCAGCCCTCGATGCGGTCCGCCCCCGCCATGATCGCCAGCTCGGCGGCGGCGACCGCGGTACCGCGGTCGTTGTGCGGGTGTACGGACAGGCATACGTGCTCGCGGCGGGTCAGGTTGCGCGACATCCACTCGAAGCGGTCGGCGTGCGTGGAGGGCGTGGAGCGCTCCACCGTCGCCGGCAGGTTCAGGATGATCTCGCGGCCGTCCTCGGGCTGCCAGACGTCCATGACGCCCTCGCAGACCTCCAGCGCGAAGTCCAGCTCGGTGTCGGTGAAGATCTCGGGGCTGTACTGGTAGCCGAAGACCGTCTCATCGCCCAGGATCTTCTCGGCGTACTCCACGACCAGCCGGGTGCCGTCCACGGCGATCTGCTTGACCTGCTCACGGGAGCCCCGGAAGACGACCCGGCGGAAGGTGGGGGCGGTGGCGTTGTACAGGTGGACGGTGGCCCGGTGCGCGCCCTGGAGCGACTGCACGGTCCGCTCGATCAGCTCCTCGCGCGCCTGCGTCAGCACGGAGATGGTGACGTCCTCCGGGATCGCCCCCTCCTCGATGATCGAGCGGACGAAATCGAAGTCGGTGGCGCCCGAGGAGGGGAAGCCGACCTCGATCTCCTTGTAGCCCATCCGCACCAGCAGGTCGAACATCTCCCGCTTGCGGGCCGGGGACATCGGGTCGATCAGCGCCTGGTTGCCGTCCCGCAGGTCCGTGGAGAGCCAGCGCGGCGCGGCCGTGACGCGGTTGTCGGGCCAGGTGCGGTCGGGGATCTCGACGGCCTCGTACGGGGCGTAGCGGTGCACCGGCATGCCGGAGGGCCGCTGCTTGACCGTGGCAGCGGTGATCGGCGTGGGACGGCCGATGGCGTTGTCGGAAACAGACATCTGCGGAGGGCTCCTCGTGGGTCCACTGGGACGGCCGACGGGTGAATTCACCGCAACACCGAACTCCGCGGGGAGGGGGTCGGCCTACGACTACAGGCCCTCGCCGCGGCAGCTAAGGAGAAGCAGCCCGAAACGCATGATGCTCAGCACCCTAACCGAGCCGTCCGGGAACCGGCGGTCCCGTATCAGTATGCGGGACGAGACATCCGTCACCGGGCGCCGTACGCACGGCCGCGGCGCAGCACAGAGCGGTCCCGGTGCGGCGCGGAAGCCCGGCCCCGGCGCAGCACAGAGCGGTCCCGGTGCGGCGCGGAAGCCCGGCCCCGGCGCAGCACAGAGCGGCCCGCCGGCGGCGGACAAGAGGAGGCCAACCACTCGATTTCACTAATCATGACGCCAGGCAGTGACAAGGCGATGACCCAGTGCCACATTCCTCGCATGGAAGCCACAACCAACCCCGTCTTCTGCACCATCGTGCCGCCACATGTCCTCGACAAGCTCGCCCGAGGCGAGGACCCCACGCGGGCCGACCGGGCCGCGCGCACCATCGAGCACGACGCCCTCCAGCGCACCCGCCGCCGGATCACCACGGTCCGCGGCGCGGCGGCCCCGACGGGCACCCCCTCCGACAAGCCGCAGCGCACCATCTACGACGCCAAGAACCAGGAGACGCTGCCCGGCCGGAAGGTGCACTCCGAGAACGACAAGCCCTCCAAGGACGCGAGCGTCAACCGCGCCCACGCCGGCCTCGGCGCCACCTTCGACCTGTACCTCAAGGCGTACGGCCGGCGCTCCATCGACGACCACGGGCTGCCGCTGAACGCCACCGTCCACTACGGCGAGAAGTACGAGAACGCGTTCTGGGACGGCAGCCGGATGGTCTTCGGCGACGGCGACGGCGACCTGTTCCTGGACTTCACCATCCCCGTGGACGTCATCGGCCACGAGCTGACCCACGGCGTCACCCAGCACACCGCCAACCTGGAGTACTGGGGCCAGTCCGGGGCGCTCAACGAGTCCCTGTCGGACGTCTTCGGCTCGCTGATCAAGCAGCACGCGCTCGGGCACTCCGCCGACCAGGCCGACTGGCTGATCGGCGCGGGTCTGCTGGGCCCGGACGTCCAGGGCGAGGCGCTGCGCTCCATGAAGGCGCCGGGCACCGCGTACGACGACGACAAGCTCGGCAAGGACCCGCAGCCCGCGACGATGGACGACTACGTCAAGACCTCGCGCGACAACGGCGGCGTGCACATCAACTCCGGCATCCCCAACCACGCCTTCTACCTGCTGGCCACGGCGCTCGGCGGCAACGCCTGGGAGAAGGCGGGGAAGATCTGGTACGCCACGCTGACCGGCGGGGAGCTGTCCACCGAGGCCCAGTTCGCGGACTTCGCCCGGCTGACGGCCGCGAGCGCCCGCACCCTCTTCGGCGAGGGCGACGAGACGCAGGCCGTCCTCAAGGCGTGGTCCCAGGTCGGGGTCCCCACCTCGTAAGTGCGGACGATCCGGGACAGGATGGCCCCATGCGGATTGCCATCACCCGAACCGGCGGATTCGCCGGCATCGAGCGCCAGGCCGAGCTGGACACCACCGGCCGGCCCGACGCGGACCATCTCAAAGCCCTGGCCCACCAGGCCCTGAGCGGGTGCCCGAGCGGGCCCACGCGCGGCGTGCCGGACGGTTTCCACTACGAGATCACCGTCGACGGCCGCACGGCCCACTGCTCGGACCCGCATCTGACCGAGCACCAACGGGAGCTCATCCAAAGCGTGTTGCGGGAAGGCGCGTAGCGGCGCGTAAAGGAAGGCGCTTAGCGGGCGCCGCCCCGGAGCGGCCGGAAAGAAGAACCATCCTCACCTCTTGACACCTCCCCGCGTGCCCCCGACGATCGCGATCTCCGATCGGGCAGGGGGCAACACGGTGTCAGCATCGCCGGCTTCTTCTCCACGGCCGCTTCCGGACTTCCCACGGGACTTCCTGTGGGGCGTGTCCACCTCCGCACAGCAGATCGAGGGCGCGCCCCGCGAGGCCGGCCGTACACCGTCCACCTGGGACGTCTTCGCCGCCGAGGCCGGCCGGATCAAGGACGGCGGCGACCCCTCGGTCGCCTGCGACCACTACCACCGCTACCGCGAGGACGTCGCCCTGCTGGCGGGGCTCGGCGTCGGCGCGTACCGCTTCTCCCTCTCCTGGACCCGCGTGCACCCCGACGGCCGCGGCCCCGTCAACGAGCCCGGCCTCGACTTCTACGACCGGCTCGTCGACGAGCTGTGCGCGGCGGACGTACGGCCCGTGCCGACGCTCTTCCACTGGGACACGCCGCTGGCGCTGGAGGAGCGCGGCGGCTGGCTCGTACGGGACACCGCGCACCGCTTCGCCGCCTACGCGGACGCCGTCGCCGAACGGCTCGGGGACCGCGTCGACATGTGGATCACCATCAACGAGCCCGCCGAACTCACCCTGCTCGGCTACGGGCTGGGCGAACACGCCCCCGGCAAGCGCCTGCTGTTCGACGCGCTGCCCGCCGCCCACCACCAACTGCTCGGGCACGGCCTGGCCGTACAGGCGCTGCGGGCGCGCGGGGCCCACTCCATCGGGATCGCCAACTCGCACGGCCCCACCTGGGCCGCCTCCGACGCGGCGGCCGACCGGGCCGCCGCCGGCCTCTACGACCTGCTCCTGAACCGGCTGTTCGCCGAGCCGGTCCTGCTCGGCCGCTACCCCGACCAGGGCTTGGCCGACGCCATGCCCGGCCCGGTCGCGGAGGACCTGAAGATCATCGCGGAGCCGCTGGACTGGTACGGCGTCAACTACTACCAACCCACCCTCGTCGGCGCGCCCGGCCCCGCGGCGGACGGCGGCAGCGCCTACGCGGGCATCACGATCCCCGCCGAACTCCCCTTCTCCCTCAAGGAGATCGAGGGCCGCCCGCGCACCGCCTTCGGCTGGCCCGTCGTCCCCGAAGGGCTCACCGAGCTGCTCACCGCCTTCCGCGACCGCTACGGCGACCGGCTGCCGCCCGTCCACATCACCGAGAACGGCTGCTCGTACGACGGCATCGCCGACCAGGCCCGTATCGACTTCCTGGACGGCCACCTGCGCGCCCTGCACCGGGCGATGGAGGCGGGCGTCGACGTCCGGGGCTACTTCGTCTGGTCGCTGCTGGACAACTTCGAGTGGGCCGAGGGGTACGCGCAGCGCTTCGGCCTCGTCCACGTCGACTACGCCACCCTGGCCCGTACGCCCAAGGACTCGTACCACTGGCTGCGGGACGCCATACGGGCGAACTCGCGGGCACGCGGTTGACGGACGCACTCGCCGCGCCCACCCGCGACGTCGGCCGCGGCTGGACCGCCGCCCTCTCGCTCGCCAACGGCGCCGTCTGGGCGGGCTGGTTCGGGCCGATCCAGGTGCTGTTGGCCCTCCAGGCCGCCGAGGTCGCCCCCGGCCACAAGGCGGCGGCCCTCGCCTGGGTGACCGGCGCGGGCGCGGCCGTCTCCGTCGTCGCCAACCCGCTCTTCGGCGCGCTCTCCGACCGTACGGCCTCGCGGTACGGCCGCCGGACCCCCTGGATCGCCGCCGGAGCACTGGGCGGGGCCGCCGGGCTCGGCGTGCTCGCCGCCGCCGACACGCTCGCCGTCATGATCACGGGCTGGTGCCTGGTCCAGCTCGCCCTGAACGCCGCGTTCGCCGCGCTCACCGCCGCCGTCCCGGACCGGGTGCCGCGCCGGCAGCGCGGCACGGTCGGCGGCCGGCTCGGGGCCGCGCAGATCCTCGGCGTCCTGGCCGGCACGGGGCTGGCGACGGCCGCGGGCGGCGGCCCCGCCGGCTATCTGGCCTGCGCGGCCTGCGCCGTGCTCGGCGTCCTGCCGTATCTGCTGCTCCACCGCGACCTGGTGCTCCCCCGCGCGCTGCGCCCGCCCTTCGGGGCGCGGGCGTTCGCCGCCGGGTTCCTGATCAGCCCGCGCGCCCACCCGGACCTGGCGTGGGCGTGGCTGACCCGGTTCCTGATCAACCTCGGCAACTCGATCGCCCTGCTGTATCTCCTGTACTACCTGCGGGACGTCGTGCGCTACCCGGGCGACGCCGAGGACGGCGTGCTGATCCTCACCGCCGTCAACAGCGCGGCGCTGCTCGCCACCGTCGTGGCGGCGGGCGCCCACTCGGACCGTACGGGCCGCCGCAAGCCGTACGTGACCGGGGCCGGGGTCCTCATCGCCGGTTCCGCCGCGCTGCTGGCCTGCTGGCCGGCGTGGCCCGGCACGCTGACGGCGGCGGCCCTGCTGGGCGTCGGCTACGGGGTGTTCACGTCGGTCGACTTCGCGCTGATCACGGACGTACTGCCGGCCGCCGCGGACCGCGGCAGGGACCTCGGCGTGGTCAACATCGCCAACTCCCTCCCCCAGGTCCTCGCCCCCGCCCTCGCGGCCCCCGTCGTCACCCGCCTCGGCGGCTACCCGGTGCTGTATTCCCTGGCGGGCGCGCTGGTGCTGGCGGGCGCGGCGGGCGTGCACCGCATCCGCGGGGTGGTCTGAGGGCCCCAGGCCGGGCCCCCGCGTGAGCCGCCGGTGAGTTCCGGGGCTCAGAAGCCGAGCTTGCGCAGTTGCTTCGGGTCCCGCTGCCAGTCCTTGGCCACCTTCACGTGCAGATCGAGGAAGACCGGCGTGCCGAGCAGCGCCTCGATGTGCTTGCGCGAGCGCATGCCGACCTCCTTGAGGCGGGCGCCCTTGGGGCCGATGATGATGCCCTTCTGGCTGGGCCGCTCGATGTAGACGTTGGCGTGGATGTCGAGCAGCGGCTTGTTCTCGGGGCGGCCCTCGCGCGGCAGCATCTCCTCGACCACGACGGCGATGGAGTGCGGCAGCTCGTCCCGTACGCCCTCCAGCGCGGCCTCCCGGATCAGCTCGGCGACCATGACCTGCTCGGGCTCGTCGGTGAGGTCGCCCTCCGGGTAGAGCGGCGGGCTCTTCGGGAGCAGCGGCACGAGGAGGTCGGAGAGGAGCGACACCTGCTTGTCGCCCACCGCCGACACCGGGATGATCTCCGCCCACTCGATGCCCAGCTCCTGGCCGAGCCGGTCCACGGCGAGCAACTGCTCGGCGAGCGTCTTGGAGTCCACGAGGTCGGTCTTGGTGACGATCGCGACCTTCGGAGTCTTCTTGATCTTGGCCAGCTCGGCGGCGATGAACCGGTCGCCGGGGCCGAGCTTCTGGTCGGCGGGCAGACAGAACCCGATCACGTCGACCTCGGCCCATGTGGTCCGTACGACGTCGTTCAGCCGCTCGCCGAGGAGCGTGCGCGGTTTGTGCAGACCGGGGGTGTCGACGAGGACGAGCTGGGCGTCCGGCCGGTGCACGATGCCGCGCACGGTGTGCCGGGTGGTCTGCGGCCGGCTGGAGGTGATCGCGACCTTCGTCCCCACCAGTGCGTTGGTCAGGGTCGACTTGCCCGCGTTGGGACGGCCGACGAAGCACGCGAAGCCCGCGCGATGGGGGGCCTGGGTCGGGGATGAGGCGTTATCCATGGGGGATATTCTCCCCGATCGCCCGGCCCCCGCCGACCAGTACGCCTGCGGCGACCGTCCGTGATCCGGCGGCCCCGGCGCGTACGGGCCGGACCACGAGGCCCCGCGCCGCCGAGTGCGTACGGGCCGGCGGTGAGGCTCGGGGACAGCCGGGTACGCACGGGCCCGGCGGCCGAGACCTGTAGATCAGCCGAGCACGTACGGGCCGAGGGCGGGGCCCCGGGGCAACCGGGCGCGCACGAACCCGGTACGGAAACCCGCAGGTCAGCCGGGCCAGAGCGGGCCGACGACACCGGCCCCGGGGAGCCGACCGCGTACGGCCGGCGGTGCGGCGCCGGGTCAGTCGAGCGCGTACGGCCCACCGGCGGAGCGCTGGTCAGCCGAGGGCGTCCGCGCCCTCGGTGCGCGCCCTGCGGCGGGTGAGCCTGGCGGTGACGGAGGTGGCGGCCGTCATGGCCGTGGAGATCAGGACCAGGACGGCGGCGGCGAGGATGATCCAGTCGGTGTCGCGGCCGCGCGCCCATTCCGTGATCAGCCCCGCCCACAGGATCGCTCCGGCCACCGCGAGCCGCCACGGCAGCAGCGACTGGATCCGGGCGGCGATCCGCCCGGAGCCGCGCTCGGCGTCCACGTAGCGCACGCCCTCGGGGAGCAGGACGAACATCCAGGCCAGCGTCCACCAGGCGAAGCCGTCGCCGAGCACCAGGTCGACGATGACGCTCACGGTCAGGATCGTGCCGCAGACGATGAGGCCCCAGCCCGCCGCCAGTGCCCAGTTGCCGTTCGACCGCGCGCCCGCGGCGCTCATCCGGCGGGCACCGTCAGCCGCGGCGTGCCGTCCCGGCCCGCGAGCACGACCGGCGTTCCCGGGCCGCCGAGGTCCCGTACGGCCGCGCGGTCCGCGTCGGACACCGTGTCGGCGTCGGTGACCACGACCGCCGCCTCCAGCGACGCCGCGCCGCTGGCGACGGCCATCGCGACGGCGGTCCGCAGGGCGCTCAGCGCGAGCGAGTCGAGGGCCACGGTCCCGGCCACGTACGTACGGCCCGTCTCGTCGCGCACGGCCGCACCCTCGGGCACCGCGTTGCGGGCGCGGGCGGCGCGGGCCAGGGTGATGAGCTTCAGGTCCTCGGGGTCCAAGGGCGCGTTGTCCGTCATACGGCGAGCATAGTTGCGCACACCACGCGCCCCGTCCCCCGGTCGGGACGGCCTCCGGCCGGGGCCGCCCGCCCCGCTACGCAGGCTCTTCCTCGTCGGGCTCGCCCTGCTCACCGTCGCCTTCGTGCTCGCCACGCTCGCCTGGAACCCGGCGCTCTTCCTCGCCTCCCGCGCCCTCCACGGCTCCGGCTCCACCCCGGCGGGGCGGGCGGCCGCGGCCCCCGGCGCGTACCCAGGACGTACCCGGCGCGTACGCCTCACGTACGGATCAAGCGCCCGGCTGCGGCCGCCCCTGCTCCGTGATCTCGGCGTGGAGCGCGTGGACGGGCTGGACCAGGACCGTAACGATGCGGTTGCGGCGGCCCGCCGGGGACTCGGCCGTCAGGCGCAGGGCGCGCAGTTCCGGGTCGGTGGTGTCCTCGGTGAGGTCGACCTCCGCCGTGGCCCCGGCGATCGGGACCCGGCCCAGGGACTTGGCCAGCAGCCCGCCGACCGTCTCCACGTCCTCGTCGTCCAGCTCCAGGCCGTACAGCTCGCCGAGGTCGCCGATGTCGAGGCGGGCCGTGACCCGGTACGTGCCGTCGCCCAGGTCCTCGACCGGGGGCAGCTCGCGGTCGTACTCGTCGGTGATCTCGCCGACGATCTCCTCCAGGATGTCCTCGATGGTGACGATGCCCGCCGTGCCGCCGTACTCGTCGATGACGACGGCGCAGTGGTTGCGCTGGACCTGCATCTCGCGCAGCAGGTCGCCCGCGTTCTTGGTGTCGGGCACGAAGACCGCCGGGCGCATCGCCGTGGAGACCAGCTCCGACTCGGCGTCGCGGCTGATGTGCGTCTTACGGGCGAGGTCCTTGAGGTAGACGATGCCGACGATGTCGTCCTCGCTCTCGCCGGTCACCGGGATGCGCGAGAACCCCGAGCGCAGCGCCAGTGTCAGCGCCTGCCGGATGGTCTTGCCGCGCTCGATGACGACGAGGTCGGTGCGCGGCACCATGACCTCGCGCACCAGGGTGTCGCCGAGTTCGAAGACGGAGTGCACCATGCGGCGCTCCTCGTCCTCGATGAGGGATTCCTTCTCCGCCAGGTCGACCATCGCCCGCAGCTCGGCCTCGGAGGCGAAGGGGCCCTTGCGGAACCCCTTGCCGGGGGTGAGCGCGTTGCCGAGGAGGATGAGGAGCTGCGGGATGGGGCCCATGACGCGGGCGAGCGGCAGCAGGACGTACGCGGCGGCGGTCGCGGTGTTCACCGGGTGCTGGCGGCCGATGGTGCGCGGGGAGACGCCGACGGCGACGTACGAGACGAGGACCATGACGGCCATGGCCAGGACCAGCGCCTCCCAGGTGCGGTCGAATTCGCCCAGGAAGACGTAGGTGACCAGCACCCCGGAGGCCATCTCGCAGGCGACGCGCACCAGCAGCGCCACATTGAGATAGCGGGTGGGGTCGGCGGCGACGGCCATCAGCTTCGCGCTGCCGCGCCGCCCGGACCGTACGGCCTCCTCGGCGCGGAACCGCGTCGTACGGGCGAGGCCGGCCTCCGCGCAGGCGGCGAGCCAGGCGACGACGACCAGCAGGACCGCGACGGCCAGGAGCTGAGCGGTCACGTGAACGTGGGGGCCGGGGAGGGCCCTTCGAGGCCGCGCTCGGCGCGCCAGCCGTCGATGATCGCGGCCTGGAGACCGAACATCTCGGCCTTCTCCTCCGGCTCCTCGTGGTCGTAGCCGAGCAGGTGCAGGACGCCGTGGACGGTGAGGAGCTGCAGCTCCTCGTCCATGGTGTGGCCGGTCGGCGCCTCCTCGCCCTGCTGCTTGGCGACCTCGGGGCAGAGCACGATGTCGCCGAGGAGCCCCTGCGGCGGCTCGTCCTCGTCCTTGGCCGGCGGGCGCAGCTCGTCCATCGGGAAGGACATGACGTCGGTCGGGCCGGGCAGGTCCATCCACTGGATGTGCAACTGCTCCATGGCGTCGGCGTCGACGACGATGACCGAGAGCTCGGAGAGCGGGTGGATCCGCATCCGGGCCAGGGCGTAGCGGGCGATGTCCAGCACCGCCTGCTCGTCGATGTCCGTACCGGATTCGTTGTTGACGTCGATCGCCATGGTGCTCAGTTTTTACCTTCGTCGGGTGTCACAGGCCGTTTCGGCTGTCGTACTGCTCGTACGCGTCGACGATACGGCCCACCAGCTTGTGGCGGACCACGTCGGTGCTGGTGAGGCGCGAGAAGTGGACGTCCTCGACGCCCTCCAGGATCTCCTGGACCTGGCGCAGGCCGCTCTTCGTGCCGCCGGGCAGGTCGATCTGGGTGATATCGCCCGTGATCACGATCTTGGAGTCGAAGCCGAGCCGGGTGAGGAACATCTTCATCTGCTCGGCGCTGGTGTTCTGCGCCTCGTCCAGGATGATGAAAGCATCATTCAGGGTCCTACCGCGCATGTAGGCCAGCGGCGCGACCTCGATCGTGCCCGCCGCCATCAGGCGCGGGATCGAGTCCGGGTCGAGCATGTCGTGCAGCGCGTCGTAGAGCGGGCGCAGATACGGGTCGATCTTCTCGTAGAGCGTGCCGGGCAGGAAGCCGAGCCGCTCCCCCGCCTCGACGGCCGGCCGGGTCAGGATGATGCGGTTGACCTGCTTGGACTGGAGGGCCTGCACGGCCTTGGCCATGGCCAGGTAGGTCTTGCCGGTGCCCGCGGGGCCGATGCCGAAGACGATCGTGTGCTTGTCGATGGCGTCGACATAGCGCTTCTGGTTGAGCGTCTTGGGGCGGATCGTGCGGCCGCGACTGGAGAGGATGTTCTGGGTCAGGACCTCGGCCGGGGTCTCCGCCGCTCCCTCCCCGTCGGCGCTCTCCTGGAGCATGGCGATCGACCGTTCCACTGCGTCCTCCGTCATCGGCTGTCCGGTGCGGAGCACCAGCATCATCTCGTCGAAGACGCGCTGCACGAGGGCCACTTCCCTCGGGTCCCCGGTAGCGCTGACTTCATTGCCCCGTACATGAATGTCCGTGGACGGGAACGCCTTCTCGATCACACGCAGGAGCGAGTCCCCCGAGCCCAGGACCGTGACCATGGGGTGCTTGGCCGGAACGGTGAAGTGGGCGTGCGCCTGCGGTTGCGTAGGTGTCTGAGTCATGGGCCGGCTCTCTGGCCTGCTCATCCCTCTTTCTGTGCTCGACAGCCTTGGGATACCAAGGGTACGACGGTGCACTGACAAGGCCGAGGTGTTTTATGGGCCGGACGGCGGAGGCCGCCGCGGGACCAGTGCCCGACCCCCCTCACTGCCTGCGGAACCCGATCGTCGGCACCGCCCGTACCAGGGGCCACGGCCGGGCCGCCGCCGGCAGTATCCCGTCCAGGAAGGCGTAGCGGCGCAGCGCCGCCGGGTCCTGGTCGTCGTACGACTTCACGTGCTGCCACCACGCCGCGATCTCCACCCACCCGGGCGCGGACAGCGACCCGCCGAACTCCTGCACGGACAGCGCGGCCGTCAGCCCCGCGAAGGCGAGCCGGTCCGCGAGCGGCCAGTCGGCGAGCGTCCCGGTGACGAAGCCCGCGACAAACACGTCCCCCGCCCCGGTCGGATCCAGCGCCTCCACGGCGATCGCCGGCACCTCGGCGGTCTCGCCCGTACGGCCGTCCGCCGCGTACGCGCCCTCCGAGCCGAGCGTGACGACGGCCAGCGGCACCTTGTCGGCGAGCGCCCGGGCGGCGGCGCGCGGGCAGTCGGTGCGGGTGTAGCGCATGGCCTCCTCGGCGTTGGGGAGGAACGCCTCGCAGTGCTCCAGGTCGGCGAGGTCGTCCGGGTCCCAGCGGCCAGAGTCGTCCCAGCCCACGTCCGCGAAGATCCGGCTCCCGCGGCGGGCCGCGTGCCCCAGCCACTCCTCGCGCTTGCCGGGCTCCAGCAGGCTCACGCACGCGCGCGCGGGCGGCGGGCAGAGGGGCGCGGGCTCCTCGGGCGGCGGGGCCTCGTGGCCGTGGGAGACCATGGTCCGCTCGCCCTCGTACGCCATGGAGACGGTCACCGGCGAGTGCCAGCCCGGCACCGTACGCGACGGCGCCAGGTCGATGCCCTCGCCGCGGGAGAGCGCGTCCCAGCAGTACTCGCCGTACATGTCGTCGCCGAACGCGGCGGCCAGCGACGTCCGCAGGCCGAGCCGGGACAAGGCGGTCGCCATGTTGGCGACGCCGCCGGGGCTGGAGCCCATGCCGCGGGCCCAGGACTCGGTGCCGCGCACGGGGGCGGAGTCCAGGCCGGTGAAGATGATGTCGAGGAAGACGGTGCCGGTGAGATACACGTCGGTCGCGGGATCGCGGTCGGAGCGGACCTCCGCCAGCGGATCGAGGACCGGATGGCTCCCGGCCCGCGCCGCGGTCCCGTTCGGTTCGTGGGGCCGTGCGCCGTTCGCCGGCCGGTCTCCGTCGCCAAATGTCACGGTGCGCTCCCCGACGCTCAGTGCGTCTCGTCTGTCTTGTCCGTGGTCCCGACTGCTGTCTTGTCCGCTGTCCTACCCGCGCCCCGGCGGCGCTCCCTCCCGCCGCCGCGCGCGTGGTCCTGCCCGTGACCTCGCCTGGTCGCCGCGGTACGGGTTCGGACAGTGTGCCCGATGCTGCGGTACGTTCCGGGCATGAGGTTGACGATTCTGGGCGGTGGCGGTTTCCGCGTGCCGCTCGTACACCGGGCCTTGTTGGACGACGCGCGGCGCGACACGCCGGGGCGCTGCACCGAACTCGTGCTGTACGACACGGACTCCGAGCGGCTGCGGGTCATCGAGTCCGTCCTGGCGGCGCAGTCCGCGAACGTGCCGGGCGCCCCCGTCGTGCGCCTGGCCGACACGCTCGACGACGCGCTGCGCGGCACGGACTTCATCTTCTCGGCGATCAGGGTGGGCGGCACCGCGGGCCGGGTGCGGGACGAGCGGATCCCGCTCTCCGAGGGCGTGCTGGGCCAGGAGACCGTCGGCGCGGGCGGTGTGCTGTACGGGCTGCGGACCATACTGGTCGCCCTGGAGATCGCGGAACGGGCCGCGGCGGTGGCGCCCGACGCGTGGCTGATCAATTTCACCAACCCGGCGGGCATGGTCACCGAGGCCATGACGGCCGTCCTGGGCGAGCGGGTCATCGGCATCTGCGACTCGCCGGTCGGCCTGGTGCGGCGGGCGTCCCGCGCCCTCGGCGTCAACCCGAACGAGGTCGCCTACGACTACGTGGGCCTCAACCACCTCGGCTGGCTGCGGTCCCTGCGGTTCGAGGGCCGCGACCTGCTGCCGGACCTGCTCTCCGACGCCGCCACGCTGGGCTCGTTCGAGGAGGGCAAGCTCTTCGGCGCCGAATGGCTCCAGGCGCTCGGCGCGCTCCCCAACGAGTATCTGCACTACTACTACTTCCGGCGCGAGACGCTGCGTTCGGTGGCCGAATCGGTCAAGACGCGCGGCGAGTTCCTTGACGGGCAGCAGGGCGCGTTCTTCGCGGAGGCCGCGGACCGGCGGCCGGAGCAGGCGTACGAGCTGTGGGAACGGACCCGGCTGCAGCGCGAGGAAACGTATATGTCCGAGAGCCGGGCGGCGAGCGGGGGCTGGGAGCGCGACTCCTGCGACCTCGACGGCGGCGGTTACGACCAGGTGGCGCTGGCACTGATGCGGGCGATCTCGCGGAACGAGCACGCCCGTCTCATTCTCAATGTCCCCAACGGCACGACCGTTCCGCAGCTCGCGCCGGACGCCGTCATCGAGACGGTCTGCGAGGTCGACGCGGACGGGGCCCGCCCGCTGCCGTGCGCGCCGCTGCGGGAGGACCAGCTCGGGCTGATGCTCCAGCTCAAGGCGGTGGAACGGGCGTCGATCGAGGCTGCGGTCTACAAGGACCGGGACGCGGCGCTGCGGGCCCTGGCGCTGCATCCGCTGGTCGACTCACCGGCGGTGGCCGCCCGCATCCTGGAACGCGCGTCCACGACCTGAGCGGGGAAGGGCGGCCCGCGGCCCCTCCCCCGCCCCGTGGTCAGTGGCCCCGGGCCACCCACTCCGCCAGGTGCGGCGCCTCGGCGCCGATGGACGTCGACTCGCCGTGGCCCGTACGGACGACGGTCTGCGCGGGCAGCGTCAGCAGCCGCTCCCGGATCGACTCGACGATCGTCGGGAAGTCCGAGAAGGACCGGCCCGTGGCGCCCGGCCCGCCGCTGAACAGCGTGTCCCCGGTGAAGACGGCGGTCAGCTCCGGCGCGTACAGGCAGACCGCGCCGGGCGCGTGGCCGGGCGTGTGCAGCACGGTCAGCTCGACGCCCGCGACCGTCAGCCGCTGCCCGTCCGTGAGCCAGCCGTCCGGGGTGCGCTCCGGGTGGGTCTGGTTCCACAGCGGCAGGTCGTCGGCGTGCAGCAGGATCGGCGCGCCCGTACGGTCCGCGAGGGCGGGGGCGGCGTCGATGTGGTCGTTGTGCGCGTGGGTGCAGACGATCGCGCGGAGCGTACGGCCGCCGAGCGCGTCGGCGATGGCGTCGGCGTCGTGGGCCGCGTCGATGACGATCGCCTCGTGGTCGTCGCCGATGATCCACACGTTGTTGTCGACGTCCCAGGTGCCGCCGTCGAGCGAGAACGTGCCGGAGGTGACGAGGTGGTCGACGCGGGCGCGGGGGCCGGACTCGGACGTGGCCTCGGCGCGGTGCTCGGGGCGGTTCTCGCGAGGATTCCCGGGACGGTTCTCGGAACGGCCGGTGGCTTCGGCCGCCATCAGAAGACCACCACCGAACGCAGCACGTCGCCCTGGTGCATCCGCTCGAACGCCTTCTCCACGTCGTCGAGGCCGATCGTCTCCGTGACGAACGCGCCGAGGTCGAGCCGCCCCTGCTGGTGCAGGTCGACGAGCATCGGGAAGTCGCGGGACGGCAGGCAGTCGCCGTACCAGGAGGACTTGAGGGCGCCGCCGCGCCCGAAGACGTCGAGCAGCGGCAGTTCCAGCTTCATCTCGGGCGTCGGGACGCCCACCAGGACGACGGTGCCCGCGAGGTCGCGGGCGTAGAAGGCCTGCTCGTACGTCTCGGGGCGGCCGACCGCGTCGATGACGACGTCCGCGCCGAAGCCGCCGGTCAGCTCGCGGATCGCGGCGACGGGGTCGGTGGCGCGGGAGTTGACGGTGTGGGTGGCGCCCATCGACTTCGCGGTCGCCAGCTTCCGGTCGTCGATGTCGACGGCGATGATCCGGGCGGCCCCGGCGAGCCGGGCGCCCGCGATGGCGGCGTCGCCGACGCCGCCGCAGCCGATGACGGCGACCGAGTCGCCGCGGCCGACCGCGCCGGTGTTGATGGCGGCGCCGATGCCGGCCATGACGCCGCAGCCGAGCAGCCCGGCGACGGCCGGGGAGACGCTGGGGTCGACCTTGGTGCACTGTCCGGCGGCGATCAGGGTCTTCTCCGCGAACGCGCCGATGCCGAGCGCCGGGGACAGCTCCGTGCCGTCCTTGAGGGTCATCTTCTGCCGCGCGTTGTGGGTGTCGAAGCAGTACTGCGGGCGGCCCCGGCGGCAGGCGCGGCACTCGCCGCACACGGCGCGCCAGTTGAGGATGACGAAGTCGCCGGGGGCGAGGTCGCCGGCGCCCGCGCCCACGGACTCCACGACGCCGGCCGCCTCATGGCCGAGGAGGAAGGGGAACTCGTCGTTGATGCCGCCCTGCTTGTAGTGCAGGTCGGTGTGGCACACCCCGCAGGCCTGCACCCGCACCACGGCCTCGCCCGGACCCGGGTCCGGTACCACGATCGTCTCCACCCGGACCGGCTGGTCCTTTCCGGGTGCGATGACTCCGCGTACTTCCTGCGCCATGATCGGCCAGCCCTTCTCTTCGGAAACTGCCCATACCGTACGCGGGCGGGGCGAGCGCGCCCAGCCGCCCCGCACCGGCCGTACGAGCCCGGCGCGCCCTTCGGGCCCCGTCCGGGCTCTCCGCGCGTAGACAACCCTTGACGGGCCCTTATCCAGCCCTTAGTTTCACGCTGCACCTGTACGCACCCTCGTGTGCACCCTCAGCGCCTTCTGGAGACCCCGCGTGGCCCTCAACGCCTTCACTCGCTCATCTACGCGCGTCCGCGTCGCGGCCGTGGCCGTCGCCCTCGCCGCCGGCGGCGGCCTGTTCGCGGCGGGCTCCGCCTCCGCCGATCACTCCGTGCCCCGCTCGGACCAGGAGATCCCGAACCTCACGCAGGTCACGGACAAGATCAAGGCGTACTACGGGGACACGGTGACCGCCTCCGGCGAGCACTACGCCTCTCCCGACAGCAACTACGCCAAGCAGCTCGCGAGCATCGAGAAGAAGGCCGAGCGCCATCTGGACCACGCGGCGAAGAAGGCGGCGCACGAGAACGGGAACCACGGCGGCCAGCACGGCAAGCACGCCAAGCCCGCGATCGTGCTCGACCTCGACGACACCACGCTGCTGTCCTACAACTACGAGCTGGAGCAGGGCTTCCACTTCACGCCCGAGTCGCAGGACGCGTACCTCAAGAACAAGGACATGGCGCCCGTCTTCGGCATGCCGGAGCTGGTCAACCGGGCGCAGGCCAAGGGCATCACGGTGTTCTTCGTGACCGGCCGCGACGAGCACCAGCGCGAGTGGAGCGCCCGCAACCTCAAGAACGCCGGCTACCGGGCGGCGACGGACACCGCCCACCTCTACCTCCAGAACAAGAAGACGCCGCCGGCGTACCTGCCGTGCGGCTCGAAGTGCACCACCGTCGAGTACAAGGCGGGCACGCGCAAGCACATCGAGTCCCAGGGGTACAAGATCGTCGCCAACTTCGGCGACCAGTACAGCGACCTGTCCGGCGGCTACGCGGAAAAGTCCGTCAAGCTCCCGAACCCGATGTACTACCTGCCCTGACGCGCTGGGCGGCTGACCTCGCTGGGCGACCTGACCTCGCTGGACGGCCCTGACCCGCTGGTCGGCCTGACCTGCTGGTCGGCCTGACCCGCCGGGCCGCCTGACTGCTGGTCGGCCTGACCCGCTGAGCCGCCTGACCTGCTGGGCGGCCTGACCCGCAAGGCTGACCGACCTGCTAGGCGGCCCGCGCCGCTAGGCGGCCTGGCACCACTAGGTGGCCCGCGCCGCTAGACGGCCTGGCGCCGCTTGGGGAGGGAGACGCGCATCAGGTCCCGGGCGACGGTGAGCTCCCCGTCGAACCCCGCCGCCCGGGCCTGGCGCTCGAACTCCGCCGGGTCCGCGTACCGCTGCGAGAAGTGCGTCAGCACCAGATGCCGTACGCCCGCGTCCGCCGCGACGCGCGCGGCCTGGCCCGCCGTCAGGTGCCCGTGCTCGACGGCGAGCCGTTCGTCCTCGTCGAGGAAGGTCGACTCGATCACCAGCATGTCGCACCCCTCGGCCAGCTCGTACACGCCCTCGCACAGCCGCGTGTCCATCACGAAGGCGAACCGCTGCCCGCGCCGCACCTCGCTCACCTCGTCGAGCGAGACGCCGCCGAGGCTCCCCTCCCGCTGCAGCCGGCCCACGTCCGGCCCGGCGATGCCGTGCGCGGCCAGCCGCTCCGGCAGCATCCGCCGCCCGTCGGGTTCGACGAGCGCGTAACCGTACGCCTCGACCGGGTGCGAGAGCCGGCGCGCCCACAACTCGTACGCCGGGGTCCCGGCCAGCGTGCCGCCGCCGCCCGATACGGGCTCCTGGACGAGCTGTACGGTCTCGCGGTACGCGGTCGCGTACCGCAGCCGGTCGAAGAAGCGCTGGCCGCTGCGGGGGTAGTGGGCGACGACGGGGTGCGGCACGCGGTCGAGGTTGATCCGCTGGATGACCCCGGCGAGGCCGAGCGAATGGTCGCCGTGGAAGTGCGTGACGCACAGCCGGTTCAGATCGTGCGCCGCCACCCCGGCGCGCAGCATCTGCCGCTGCGTGCCCTCGCCGGGGTCGAAGAGGATGCCCTCGCCGTCCCAGCGCAGCAGGTAGCCGTTGTGATTGCGGTGCCGGGTCGGCACCTGGCTGGCGGTGCCGAGGACGACGAGTTCGCGCACGGACAAGGGGGAAGCCCGCCTTCCGGTTTCAGGTCTCCGGTTTTCCGGCTATCCGGGAGGCCAGTTGAGCCCGCGCCCGCCGAGCACGTGGGCGTGCGCGTGGAAGACGGTCTGCCCCGCGCCGGCGCCGGTGTTGAAGACGATCCGGTACCCCGTGCCGTCCACCTTGTCCTCCTGCGCGATCTCCCCGGCCTCGCGCAGCACGTCGGCGGCGATCACCGGCTCGGCGGCGGCGAGCGAGGCGGCGTCCGGGTAGTGCGCCTTGGGGATCACCAGGACATGCGAGGGCGCCTGCGGGTTGATGTCCCGGAAGGCCACGGTGGTCGCGGTCTCCCGCACGACGGTGGCCGGCACCTCCCCCGCCACGATCTTGCAGAACAGGCAGTCGGCCTGCGCTTCTCCCGCCACCGGTGAACTCCTCCCGAGTCGTGTGGACGCGCGGGGGATCGCGCGTACGCACGGGATGCTACCGGCCGGGGCCGACAGCCCGACGATCGGTGAGGCGGGAGGGTGTCACTTGCCGGGAAGGGTGGCGCCGGGGCCGGGCCGATCGCTTTCCGACTGCTTCGGGGAACACGTGTCGGAGGCCGAGGGCCAGGGCTGCGGGGACTGAGTGGGCTGGTGCGGGGCGGGCGCGTCGGTGTGCCCACCGCCCGAGGAGGGCCCGGGGGACTCGCCGTCGCTGTCGCCGTCACCGTCGCAGGAGCCGAGCACGGTGGCGGTGAAGACCGTCTTGCCGCCGACTTTGGCGGTCAGATTGCCGCGCACGCAGGAGTCACCGCTGATGCCGGTCACGCGCCCGTAGACGATGATCTTCTTCCCGTCCTTGGTCTGCCCCTGGCAGTCGACCCCGACGGCGGTCACGGGCGGCGGCGACCCCTTGTCCTTCTTCCCCGTCCCCTCGACCTGCCCGGAACAGGCGAGCCACTGCACGGGAACGTTGTTGCGCTCCAGCGCCCGGGTGGCGAGCTGGTCGGTGGTGACGGACACATTGATGGTGCTGAGCCCCCCAGCGGTCGGCTCACACCCCACCAACGCCCCCACACCCACCCCGACAACCCCCACCACCCCAGTCCCCCACAACACCCTCCGACCCCGTAACCACCTGAATGCCCCCATACAGGACAGACTCCCACCACCCCGAAAGCAACGCCAGACCGTCATCGGCCACTCCCGCGAAGTCGGCTCAAGGGTGACGCGGCGAAGCTGAGGCGGTCCGGTGGCGGGGCTCGGCTTGGGGGCGGTCAGTTCCAGCGGTTTGTGCGGGAGAGGAGGAGGGCCGTGGCCGCTGTGCCGGCGGTGGAGGTGCGGAGAACGGTTGGGCCGAGGCGGTGGGGTTTGGCGCCGGCTTCGGCGAAGGTGGCCAACTCGTCCGGGGAGACGCCGCCTTCGGGGCCGACGATCAGGATGATGTCGCCCGTGTGCGGGAGGGAGGCGGTGGCCAGGGGGGTGCTGCCCTCCTCGTGGAGGACCGCGGCGAAGTCCGCCCCCGTCAGCAGCTCCGCCACCTGACGCGTCGTCATGAGGTCGGACACGGAAGGGAATCGCAGGCGGCGCGACTGCTTGCCCGCCTCGCGGGCCGTGGCGCGCCACTTGCCCAGCGCCTTGACCCCGCGGTCACCCCTCCACTGCGTGACACAGCGCGAGGCCGCCCACGGCACGATGGCGTCGACGCCCGTCTCCGTCATCGTCTCCACGGCCAGTTCCCCGCGGTCGCCCTTGGGGAGGGCCTGGACGACGGTGATGCGGGGCCGCGGGGCCGGTTCCGTACGGACCTCCGTGACGGAGACGTCCAGGCGGTCCTTGCCCTCCAGGGCCGCCACCGTGCCGTACGCGCCCACGCCCGCGCCATCCGTAAGGGTGACCTCCTCGCCCACCCGCAGGCGACGGACCGACACCGCGTGCCGCCCCTCGGGGCCCGTGAGCGTGACGACGGAGCCCGCCGCCGCGCCCGCCAGTGATTCGGCCAGGAACACCGGCGCCGTCATACGACCTCTCCTTGCGATCCCTGCGATGTCTGCGATGTCTGCGGTCCCTGCGAGTTCTGTGCGCCGTGCGCACCGTGCGAGCCGTGTGCTCCGTGCGTGCCGTGCTGTTGGCCCCGGATCGCGTGCGCCCTGGGCGCGCCCTGCGGCACCTGCGCCCCCCTCGCCCCCGGCAACGCGTGCCGGCCGCCTGAGCCGCCCGAGCCCCCCGGCCCGACGAGCCCTTCCGCCAACGCCGCCCGCGCCGTCTCCAGTTCGGCCACCAGCACCTCCACCAGTTGGCCGGCCGGCAGCTCGCGCGCCAGGCGGTGGCCCTGTCCCGCCCACAAGGCCATGCCCTGCGGGTCGCCCGCCTTCGCCGCCGCCTTGCGCAGGCTCGACGTGAGGAAGTGGATCTGCGGGTAGGCGGCCGGGGCGTACGGGCCGTGCTCCCGCATGAAGCGGTTGACCAGGCCGCGCGCCGGGCGCCCGGAGAAGGCGCGGGTGAGCTCGGTACGTACGAACACGGGGTCCGTCAGCGCGCGCTTGTGGAGCGTGGGGGCGCCGGACTCCGGGCAGACCAGGAAGGCCGTGCCGAGCTGGGCCGCGACCGCGCCCGCAGCCAGCACCGAGGCGATCTGCGCGCCCCGCATCAGGCCGCCCGCGGCGATGACCGGTATCTGCACGGTCTCCTGGACCTGCGTGATCAGCGCGAGGAGGCCGAGCCCCGCGCCCGTGCCGTCGGCGTGCGGGTCGTCCCGGTGGGTGCCCTGGTGGCCGCCGGCCTCGATGCCCTGGACGCAGACGGCGTCGGCCCCCGACCACTGCGCGGCCTGCGCCTCGGCGGCCGACGTCACGGTGACGACCGTCGCCGTGCCGACCTTGGCGAAGACCTCGAAGACGGCGCGCGGCGGACAGCCGAAGGTGAAGGAGACGGCCGGCACGGGGTCGTCGGCGAGGATCGCCAGCTTGGCCTCGTATGCGTCGTCGGTGCCGCCCTCCGTGTCCCCGAGCGGCGTCTCGTACCACGCGGCCTCGCCCGCCAACTGCTCCCGGTAGACCTCGACGGCCGCCGGGTCCGCCACGGAGGGCTGCGGCATGAAGAGGTTCACGCCGAAGGGCCGGTCGGTCAGACTGCGGATCTGCTTGATCTCCTCGTACATCGCCTCCGGCGTCTTGTAGCCGGCGGCGAGGAACCCGAGACCGCCCGCCTCGCTCACGGCCGCGGCCAGCGAGGGGGTGGAAGCGCCGCCCGCCATGGGGGCCTGCACGATCGGGTATCGGTAAAGATCGGTCAGAGCACAGGGCATGACCACATAGTGTCACGCCCTGCACGATGATTCGTCATCGACGGCTATGCCCCACCATGGCCCAATCAGTGCCCCACCACTGCCCATTCATCGCCATCGGCAGGTCATCGGCAGGGCATCAGGCGTGGCACCGACAGGGCATTGAGCAGGTCGCCAGGCGGACCGTCAGCGGGCCATCGGCGGCCCGGAAGGCCAGCCGATGGCGCTGGTCGTACGGGGCCGTGCGAGGGCCCGGCGGGCGAAGCCCCCGACAGGCCCCCCGCCACCAGCCCCGCCTACCGCCCGTTGAAAGCGTCCTTCAGCCGCGAGAACAGCCCCTGCTGCCCCGGCTTGAACTCGCCCGTCGGCCGCTCCTCGCCGCGCAGCTTCGCGAGCTGCCGGAGCAGGTCCTCCTGCTGCGGGTCGAGCTTGCCGGGGGTGAGCACCTCGACGTGGACGACGAGGTCGCCACGCCCGCCGCCGCGCAGATGCGTGACGCCGCGCTGGTGCAGCGGGATCGACTGGCCGGACTGCGTGCCGGGCCGGATGTCGACCTCCTCCATCCCGTCGAGCGTCTCCAGCGGCACCTTGGTGCCCAGCGCGGCCGCGGTCATCGGGATGGTGACCGTGCAGTGCAGGTCGTCGCCGCGGCGCTGGAAGACCGGGTGCGGGTTCTCGTGGATCTCCACATACAGGTCGCCGGCCGGGCCGCCGCCGGGGCCGACCTCGCCCTCGCCGGCGAGCTGGATGCGGGTGCCCTTGTCGACACCCGCCGGGATCTTGACCGTGAGAGTGCGGCGGGAGCGTACGCGCCCGTCGCCCGCGCACTCCGGGCACGGGGTCGGCACCACCGTGCCGAAGCCCTGGCACTGGGGGCACGGCCGCGAGGTCATGACCTGGCCGAGGAAGGAGCGGGTGACCTGCGAGACCTCGCCGCGGCCGCGGCACATGTCGCAGGTCTGGGCGGACGTGCCGGGGGCCGCCCCCTCGCCGCTGCAGGTCGCGCAGACGATCGCCGTGTCGACCTGGATGTCCTTCGTGGTGCCGAAGGCCGCCTCGTCCAGGTCGATGTCGAGCCGGATCATGGCGTCCTGGCCGCGCCGGGTGCGCGACCGGGGGCCGCGCTGCGACGACTGCCCGAAGAAGGCGTCCATGATGTCGGAGAAGTTGCCGAAGCCGGCCCCGAAGCCGCCGGCGCCGCCACCGCCGCCCGCGGACTGCGAGAGCGGGTCGCCGCCGAGGTCGTAGACCTGCTTCTTCTGCGGGTCCGACAGCACCTCGTAAGCGGCGTTGATCTCCTTGAACCGCTCCTGGGTCTTGGGATCGGGGTTCACATCCGGGTGCAGCTCGCGCGCCAGTCTCCGGAAAGCCTTCTTGATCTCGTCCTGCGAGGCGTCCCGTCGTACGCCGAGGACCGCGTAGTAGTCCGTGGCCACCTACGACTCCGCCAGGATCTGTCCGACGTAACGTGCCACTGCGCGTACCGCTCCCATCGTTCCGGGGTAGTCCATGCGGGTCGGTCCGACCACGCCGAGTTTGGCGACTGCCTCGTCGCCCGAACCGTAGCCGACGGCGACGACCGATGTGGACGTCAGCCCTTCATGAGCATTCTCATGCCCGATGCGTACGGTCATGCCGGAATCCTTGGCCTCGCCGAGCAGCTTGAGGAGCACGACCTGCTCTTCGAGCGCTTCCAGCACCGGCCGGATCACCAACGGGAAATCATGCCCGAATCGCGTCAGGTTGGCGGTGCCGCCGATCATCAGCCGCTCCTCGGTCTCCTCGACCAAGGTCTCCAGCAGCGTCGCCAGCACCGTCGAAACGGTTCCTCTGTCCTCCGTCTCGAAGGACTCCGGGAGGTCCTGCACCAGTTGCGGAACGTCCGCGAACCGGCGTCCGACCACCCGGCTGTTGAGCCGCGCCCGCAGGTCCGCGAGCGCCGTCTCGCCGACCGGCGACGGGCAGTCGACCATACGCTGTTCGACCCGCCCGGTGTCCGTGATCAGTACGAGCATGACGCGGGCCGGGGCCAGCGACAGCAGCTCCACATGGCGCACGGTCGAGCGCGTCAGCGACGGGTACTGCACCACGGCGACCTGCCGGGTGAGCTGGGCGAGCAGCCGGACCGTGCGCCCCACCACGTCGTCGAGGTCGACGGCGCCGTCCATGAAGTTCTGGATGGCCCGCCGCTCCGGCGTCGACAGCGGCTTGACGCCCGCCAGCTTGTCGACGAAGAGCCGGTAGCCCTTGTCGGTCGGGATGCGGCCCGCGCTCGTGTGGGGCTGGGCGATGAAGCCCTCGTCCTCCAGCGCGGCCATGTCGTTGCGCACCGTGGCCGGGGAGACACCGAGCTGGTGCCGCTCGGTGAGCGCCTTGGAGCCGACCGGCTCCTCCGTGCCCACATAGTCCTGGACGATGGCGCGCAGCACCTCAAGCCTGCGTTCGTTCAGCATCGCGCACACCTCCCGTCCAGCCGCCCACCGGGGACTTTCCCCTGTCGCTCATTCCGCACTCACTCGGCACTCTCTTGGCACTCCATGGTCACGAGTGCCAGCCACCCTCAGCCAGTGTACGGCCGGGTGCCACGACCAGGGCAAGAGCGGGCCCGTCGGCGGACGGGTCCGACGGGCAACCGTATCGCGCCCCCCGCCCCGGTCCGCGAACTCCCGGCCCCCGCCCATCAGCCGTGTGGACAACGCTGCGGGTCAATGCAGCTAGCGTCTGGGTATGGAGAGCAGTTGGGAAGAGGCGCACTGGGAGACGCTCGCGCCGGGGGTGGTGCGGCGCAGGCTGCCGGGCTGGGACTGCACGGTCGGGGCCGTGCTCGGCGATACGGGCCTACTGGTCGTCGACACCGGGTCGACGCTCCTCGAAGGCGCGGACATCCGCCGCGAGGTGCGGCGGCTCTTCGGCCGCCCCGTGACGCATATCGCGCTGACGCACCCGCACTTCGATCATGTGCTGGGCACGGCCGCCTTCGCCGGGGTCCAGGTGTACGGGGCGGTCGGGCTCGACGAGCATTTCGCGGGCGCGAAGGACGCGCTGCGCGCCGACGCGGTACGCCACGGCGTGCCCGCCTCCGCCGCCGCGGAAGCCGCCGACCTGCTCGTACACCCGCACCAGACGGTGAGCGGCGAGCTGACCCTCGACCTCGGCGGCCGGCAGGCGCTGCTCGCCAACGTCGGCCCGGGCCACACCGCGCACGATCTGGCGGTCTGCGTGCCGGGCCCCCCGGAGATCGTCTTCTGCGGCGACCTGGTCGAGGAGTCCGGCGAACCGCAGGCCGGGCCGGACGCCCTGCCCCGGCAGTGGCCCGCCGCCCTCGACCGGCTGCTGGCCCTCGGCGGCGATGACGCGGTGTACGTGCCGGGTCACGGCGCCGTGGTGGACGCCCGTTTCGTACGTGATCAACGCGACGCTCTGGGGGCCCGCTTCGGCGTGTCGTGACGCGCGGCCCGCCGCTTTTCCTATCGTCTGGCGGATGCGCAGCAGAGAGTACGGCCCCGACCTGACACCCCCGTGGAAGAAGACCGCCCCCGCGCCCGAGGTGCCGGCCGACCCCGACCTCGTCGTCGAGGAGGTCACCACGGGCTTCTGCGGCGCGGTGATCCGGTGCGAGAAGACGGCCCAGGGCCCGACCGTCACCCTGGAGGACCGGTTCGGCAAGCACCGGGTCTTCCCGATGGAGCCGCGCGGGTTCCTGCTGGAGGGGCGGGTCGTCACGCTCGTACGGCCGCGGCAGCAGACGGCGGCGCGGGGCCCGGCCCGTACGGCCTCCGGGTCGGTGGCCGTGCCGGGCGCGCGGGCGCGCGTGGCCCGCGCCGGCCGCATCTACGTCGAGGGCCGCCACGACGCCGAGCTGGTAGAGCGCGTCTGGGGCGACGACCTGCGCATCGAGGGCGTCGTCGTCGAGTACCTGGAGGGGATCGACGATCTGCCCGCCATCGTCCGCGACTTCTCCCCCGCGCCCGACGCGCGGCTCGGTGTGCTCGTCGACCATCTGGTGCCGGGCTCCAAGGAGTCCCGCATCGCGGCCGAGGTCACGGACGCGAACGTGCTCGTGGTCGGCCACCCCTATATCGACGTCTGGGAGGCCGTCAAGCCCGCCTCCGTCGGCATCGCCGGCTGGCCGTCCGTCCCGCACGGCCAGGACTGGAAGAAGGGCGTCTGCCGGTCGCTGGGCTGGCCGGAGAACACGGGCGCCGCCTGGCAGCACATCCTCGGCCGGGTGCGCAGCTACAAGGACGTGGAACCGGCGCTCCTGGGCCGCGTCGAGGAGCTGATCGACTTCGTCACGGGGTAGCCGGGCGCCTTTCCGGCCCGCCCGCTGATCGACCCCGCCCGCTGATCGACCCCGCCCGCTGATCGAGCCCGCCCACTGATCGAGCCCGCCCGCTAATCGACCAGGTCGCGCACCACGGCGTCCGCCAGCAGCCGCCCGCGCAGCGTGAGCACCGCACGGCCGCGCTCGTACGGGCCGGGCTCCAGCAGCCCGTCGGCGAGCGCGCGGGCGGCGGCGCGGGTTCCCGCCGGGGCGAGGAGGTCCAGCGGGCAGCCCTCGCTCAGCCGTAGTTCCAGCAGGATGCGCTCCACGCGGCGGTCCTCCGCGGACAGCAGCTCGCGGCCCGCGCCGGGCGAGCGGCCGTCGCTGAGCGCCTGGGCGTACGCGCCGGGGTGCTTGGCGTTCCACCAGCGCACCCCGCCCACGTGGCTGTGGGCGCCCGGGCCCGCGCCCCACCAGTCGGCGCCGCGCCAGTACAGCTCGTTGTGGCGGCAGCGGCCGGCGGGCGTGGTGGCCCAGTTCGACACCTCGTACCAGTGGAACCCCGCGCCGGCCAGGGCCTCCTCCGTCATCAGATAGCGGTCGGCGTGCACGTCGTCGTCGGTCATCGGGATCTCGCCGCGGCGGATGCGGCGGGCGAGCTGGGTGCCCTCCTCGACGATCAGCGCGTACGCGGAGACGTGGTCGGGGCCGGCCCCGATCGCGGCGTCCAGGGATGCCTTCCAGTCCGCGTCGCTCTCGCCCGGCGTGCCGTAGATCAGGTCCAGGTTCACGTGCTCGAACCCGGCGGCGCGCGCCTCGGCCACGCACGCCTCGGGGCGGCCGGGCGTGTGCCTGCGGTCGAGGATCTTCAGCACGTGCTGCCGCGCGCTCTGCATGCCGAACGAGACGCGCGTGAAGCCGCCGGCCCGCAGCTCCGCCAGGTACGCCGGGGTCACGGACTCCGGGTTGGCCTCCGTGGTGATCTCCGCGCCGTCCGCGAGCCCGAATTCCTCCCGGATCGCCCCGAGCACGCGCACCAGGTCCGCGGCGGGCAGCAGCGTGGGGGTGCCGCCGCCGACGAAGACGGTCTCCACGGGGCGCGGGTCGTCGCCCAGCACCTTCCGGGCCAGGCCGATCTCCCGCGCCAGCGTCTCGGCGTAGTTATCGCGCGAGGCCAGGGCGCCGCCGGAGCCGCGCAGCTCGTCGGCCGTGTAGGTGTTGAAGTCGCAGTAACCGCACCGCGTGGCGCAGTACGGCACGTGCAGGTAGAACCCCAGCGGCCTCTCCGCCGCCCCGGTCAGGGCGTGCGGGGGCAGCGCCCCGTCGTCGGGCACGGGCTCACCATCGGGCAGTACGGAAGGCATGGGCTCCATTGTCCGGCATCGGCGCGGCGCCCCGCGGGGGAGCGGGAACCGGCCGCCGCGGAGACGGGACGGGCAGGCGGGGAGCCCGGGAGCCGGACGGGCAGGCGGGAAGCCGGACGGGCAGCCCGAGAGCGGGACCGGCGCCGCCCCGGCCCCCTGGAGCGCCCTCCCCTCACCGCTCCGCTACCGCGCCCGCAGCACCATCAACGCGAGGTCGTCGTCCGGCGGAGTCGCCCCGAAGTCGTGGACCGCCCGCCGGATGCGCTCCGCGACGCCGCCCGCGCTCAGCCCCACGCACCCCTCCAGGGCCCGCGCCAGCCCGTCCCCGTCGTCGAACAGCTCCGGCAGCTCCCGCTCCCGCCGGTGCTCCGTCACCCCGTCCGTCACGCACAGCAGCGTGTCCCCGGGGGCGAGGTCAAAGGTTTCGCTTACGTAGGCGGTCTCCTCCACCACGCCGAGCAGCATCTGGGAGCGGGCGGCGGGCCGGACCGTTCCGTCGGGGCCGAGCAGCAGCGGCAGCGGGTGGCCGGCGCTGGCGAGGGTGCAGCGGACGCCCCGGCCGGGCTCCAGCGGGGCCAGCTCGCCGTACAGGAGGGACAGGAAGCGGGGTGTGTCGCTGTCGGGGGCGCCGTCCCCCGGGGGCTCGATGGGCGCTCCCCCGCCGTTCTCCGTCGCCGTCGCCACGGCCCCCACGGCGTCGACGGCCTCCTCGACCGCGTCCTCGCCGAGCATCCGGTTGATCCGGTCGAGCACCTGGCCGACCCCGTACCCCTCCTTCGCCAGCAGCCGCATCCACGGCCGTACGATCCCGGTGACCACTGCCGCCTCCGGGCCGCTGCCGCACACGTCGCCGAGGGCGAAGCACCAGCGGTCCTCGGCGACCGCGAAGAGGTCGTAGAAGTCGCCGCCCGCACAGGTGTCGCCGCGCGGTTCGTAGACGATGGCGGACTCGACGCCGGGGACGTCGGCGAGGCGGCGGGGCAGCAGCCCGCGCTGGAGGACCTGGCTGATGGTGAGCTGCCGGGTGTACTGCCGGGCGGAGGCGACGGCGTGGGCGACGCGGCGCGCGAAGTCCTCGATGAGGCCGACGACTTCCTCGGGGGTGCGGGTCAGCCCGGCCCGGCCGAGCAGCATCGTGCCGACGCCGCGGCCGCCGGCGACGAGCCGGCAGGCGAGGGCGGTGCCGCCGGGCCCGTACGCGCCGGGCTCGCCGGGCCAGGGCCAGGAGACGGCGCTGCCGAGGGCGGCGGCGGGCGGCCGGGGCGGGTCCTTCTCCAGGGTGAGCCGCAGCAGTTCGATGCGGCGCTCGCTGGTGTGCCAGACGCGGGAGAGCCGCGGTAGGTGGCCGTCGGTGTCGAGCCAGACCGCGCACCAGTCGGCGATCCGGGGCACGAGGAGCTGGGCGGCGAGGGAGGCCACCATGTCCTCGTCGAACTGCCCGGCGAGCAGGTCGGATGCCTCGGCGAGGAAGGAGAGCGCGCCGTGGTTGATCCAGTCGGGGTCGGTGGTGCGGTCGCCCGAGCGGCGCGGGGCGGGGGCCAGGATCTCGGCGACGCGCAGGTCGCGCAGGAGCGCCTGGTCGCCGGCGGTGACAGCGTTGGCACTACTGCCTGTGCTGCCCGTACTGCCTGTGCTGCCCGTACTGCCTGTGCCGCCCACGCCGTCTGCGCTGCCCGTGCCGCCCATGCCGGTTTCGCCGGCTGAGACGGCGGCGTTGGCAGCGTTGGCAGCGTTGGCGGCAGCCGCGGCATCGGCGGCGACGGCGGCGCCGGACGAGGCCCCTGGCCGCGGCTGGTCACCGGGCGCGGCGGGCAGCCGGAACCAGACGGTCTTGCTCGTGCGGTGGTACGTCGCGCCCCAGGATTCGGCGCACTCGGCGACCAGCCGCAGCCCGTGGCCGGTGCGCGGCAGTTCGTCGTCGATGGCGCACGGCGGCCGGGCCCGCAGCACGCGGGCGGGGTGGTAGTCCGTGACCTCGACGCACAGCGAGGGCCGCCGCCCGACGCCGCTCCCGTCATCGAGGCCGTCGAGTGTGCAGCGCAGTTCGACGGAGGTGCCCGCGTGCACCACCGCGTTGGTCACCAGCTCGCTGACCAGCAGCACGGCGTCCTCGGTGAGCGGGGCGCCGATCCCCTCCGCCGCGGGGAGGGCCAAGGCGGTCCATTCGGCGACGGCGGCCCGTACGAACTGGCGGCCCGCCAGCGGCGCGAGGGAGTTCCCGGGCAGGCGCGTACGGGCCGTCGGCGAGACGAGCGCGGTGCCGGGCCCGCCCCGCCCGCCCGGACCGGGTTCACCCGATCCGGGTGCCCGCGGGCCCGCTCCGCCGCCTTCGGGCTCGTCCGGTACGGGCTCAACCTGGCTGGATCCAGCCGTCTGGCTGTGTCCGGGAACGGTGCGTGAGTGGACCCCGTGCGGCTCAGCCGCACCCCATTGAACAGAAGATGATGTACCCACCGGGTAGCTCCTGACCAGTTCCGGCATAGTGCCGTTTCCGACACCGACAGAGTGACAGAATGGCCACGCTCATATGCACCGAGTTACGTAAGTGGGTCGCCATGAGTGGAGAAACCGCAGTTCCAGCGGGTGTGACCGGCGTGCGGGACACGCAGGACCAGTGGGTCCGGGCGGCCGAACTGCGCCCGCTGCTGAGCGCGCTGACCGCCCTGAGCGATGGCGACTTCCGGGTGCGGATGTCCGGTGCGCAGAGCGGCGTACTGGCGGAACTGGCCGCCGCGTTCAACCAGGTTGTGGCTCGTAATGAACACTTCTCGGACGAACTGACGCGGGTGCGCCGGGAGGTGGTGCGGCAGGGCCGGCTGGACGAGCGGGTGGAGCCGAGCCCGGGGCAGGGCCATTGGGCGATGAGCGTGCAGGCCGCCAACGTCCTCATCGACGCCCTCGTCACCCCCGCCGCGAACGCCACACGGGTGCTCGACGCGGTCGCGGGCGGCGACCTGACGCAGCGCGTGGACCTGCACGACGGCAACCGCCCGCTCCGCGGCGATCTGCGGCGGCTGGGCCGCGCGGTCAACAAGATGGTGGACCAACTCTCGCTGTTCACCGGCGAGGTGACGCGGGTGGCCCGCGAGGTCGGCACCGAGGGGCGGCTCGGCGGCCGGGCCAAGGTGGCCGGGCTGTCGGGGAGTTGGCGGGATGTCACCGAGGCGGTCAACACGATGGCGGCGCGGCTGACCGCGCAGGTCCGGGACATCGCGGTGGTGACCACGGCGGTGGCGCGCGGCGATCTGACGCGGCAGGTCACGATCGAGGCGACGGGCGAGCTGCTGGAGCTCAAGCTGACCGTGAACACGATGGTGGACCAGCTCTCCGCCTTCGCCGACGAGGTCACCCGCGTCGCCCGCGAGGTCGGCACGGAGGGCCAGTTGGGCGGCCGGGCGCAGGTGCGGGGCGTATCGGGCGTTTGGAAGGACCTCACCGACAACGTCAACTTCATGGCCTCCAACCTGACCTCCCAGGTCCGCAACATCGCCCAGGTCACCACGGCCGTCGCCAACGGCGATCTGTCGCAGAAGATCACGGTGGACGCCCAAGGCGAGATCCTTCAGCTCAAGTCGACCGTGAACACGATGGTGGACCAGCTCTCCGCCTTCGCCGACGAGGTCACCCGCGTCGCCCGCGAGGTCGGCACGGACGGCAGACTCGGCGGCCGGGCGCAGGTCCGCGGCGTCTCCGGCGTCTGGAAGGACCTCACCGACAACGTCAACTTCATGGCGGACAACCTCACCACCCAGGTCCGCAACATCGCCCAGGTGGCGACGGCGGTGGCGCAGGGCGATCTCGGCAAGACCATCACGGTGGAGGCCAAGGGCGAGATCCTGGAGCTGAAGTCGACGATCAACACGATGGTGGACCAGCTCTCCGCCTTCGCCGACGAGGTCACCCGCGTCGCCCGCGAAGTCGGCACGGAGGGCAATCTCGGCGGCCAGGCGCAGGTCCGCGGCGTCTCCGGGGTCTGGAAGGACCTCACCGACAACGTCAACTTCATGGCCTCCAACCTGACCTCCCAGGTCCGCAACATCGCGCAGGTCACGACGTCGGTGGCGGACGGGGACCTGTCGAAGAAGATCACCGTGGACGCGCGCGGGGAGATCCTGGAGCTGAAGGACACCATCAACACGATGGTCGATCAGCTACGGGCGTTCGCGGACGAGGTGACCCGGGTGGCCCGCGAGGTCGGCACGGACGGCAGGCTGGGCGGCCGGGCGCAGGTGCGCGGCGTCTCCGGGGTCTGGAAGGACCTCACCGACAACGTCAATTTCATGGCGGACAACCTGACGTCCCAGGTTCGCAACATCGCCCAGGTCACCACGGCCGTCGCCAACGGCGACCTGTCGAAGAAGATCGACGTCGACGCGCGCGGCGAGATCCTGGAGCTGAAGACGGCCATCAACACGATGGTCGACACGCTCTCCTCGTTCTCCGCCGAGGTGACCCGCGTGGCCCGCGAGGTCGGCACGGAGGGCAATCTCGGCGGCCAGGCGCGCGTCGAGGGCGTGTACGGCACGTGGAAGCGGCTGACGACGAACGTCAACGAGCTGGCGTCGAACCTCACCACGCAGGTCCGGGCCATCGCGGAGGTGGCCAGCGCCGTGGCCCAGGGCGACATGTCGCGCTCGATCACGGTGGAGGCCCAGGGCGAGGTCGCCGAGCTCAAGAACAACATCAATCTGATGGTGGCCAACCTCCGCGAGACGACCCGCGCCAAGGACTGGCTGGAGTCGAACCTGGCCCGGCTGGCGGGGCTGATGCAGGGGCACCGGGATCTGATGGAGGTCGCGGACCTGATCCTGCGCGAGCTGACGCCGCTGGTGAACGCGCAGTACGGGGCGTTCTTCCTCGCCGAGCCGGAGGAGGGCGCCTCCGGCGCGACCGCCGCGGGCGCCCGGGGCCTGGCCTTCATCGCCGGCTACGGCTCCGCGCAGGGCGCCACCGTGAACACGTCGGGGATGCCCGGCCACGGGCTGGTGCGGCAGGCGGCGCTGGAGAAGAAGCGCATCCTGGTGGAGGAGGCCCCGCCCGGCTACATCAAGATCAATTCCGGGCTGGGGGAAGCGGCGCCGGCCAGCGTCGTCATCATCCCGATCCTCTTCGAGGACCAGTTACTCGGCGTCATCGAACTGGCCTCGTTCTCCCGCTTCTCCGATGTCCACCTGGCGTTCTTCGACCAGTTCGTCAACACCATCGGCGTCGCGATCAACACCATCATCGCCAACTCCCGCACCGAGTCGCTGCTGAGCGAGTCCCAGCGGCTCGCCCAGCAGCTCCAGGAGCGCTCGGACGAACTCCAGGGGCAGCAGGCCCAGTTGCAGCGCTCCAACGCGGAACTGGAGGAGAAGGCAGCGCTGCTGGCCACCTCCTCGCAGTACAAGTCCGAGTTCCTGGCGAACATGTCGCACGAGCTGCGCACACCGCTGAACTCGCTGCTCATCCTGGCCCGGCTGCTCTCCGACAACCCGGACGGCCGCCTCTCCGACCAGGAGGTGCAGTTCGCCACGACGATCCACCGCTCCGGCTCCGACCTCCTCCAGCTCATCAACGACATCCTCGACCTGTCGAAGATCGAGGCGGGCCGGATGGACGTACGCCCCAAGAAGCTGCCGCTGATAAAGATCCTCGACTATGTGCACGCCACCTTCCGGCCGGTCACCATCGACCGGGGGCTCGCCTTCGAGGTCACGGTCGGCGAGGACGTACCGCGCGAGATGTACTCGGACGAGCAGCGGCTCCAGCAGGTCCTGCGCAACCTGCTGTCCAACGCCATCAAGTTCACCGCCACCGGGAAGATCGTGCTGCGCGTCGACCGGGTCCCCGCGCAGGACGGCGACGACCGCGGCGAGATCGGCTTCGCCGTCAGCGACACCGGCATCGGCATCCCCGCCGACAAGCTCTCCGCCGTCTTCGAGGCGTTCCAGCAGGCCGACGGCACCACCAACCGCAAGTACGGCGGTACGGGCCTGGGCCTGTCGATCAGCCGTGAGATCGCGGGGCTGCTCGGGGGGCGCATCACCGCCGAGAGCGAGCCGGGCAAGGGCTCGACCTTCACCCTGTACGTACCGCCCGACTGGCGCGGCCACCCGGCCGACGCCGAGTCCGACGTCCCCGGCCTCGCCACGCCCCCGCAGCTTCAGCGGGCCCCGGAGGAGCACGACCCCCCGGAAGAGGTGAGCTGGCCCAGTGCGACCCGGCTGGACGAGTGGCGGACCGGCCGCACCGGGCGGGTCCTGGACGGCAGCCGGGTGCTGATCATCGACGACGACGTCCGCAACGTCTTCGCCCTCACCCATGTGCTGGGCCGGGTGGGCATGCCCGTGCTCTACGCGGAGAACGGGCGGGAGGGCATAGAGAGGCTGGAGATCAACCCGGATGTCGCGCTCGTGCTGATGGACATCATGATGCCCGAGCTCGACGGGTACGAGACGATCGACGCCATCCGCCGCACCCCGCGCTTCGCCGAGCTGCCGATCATCGCCCTCACCGCCAAGGCCATGCCCGGCGACCGCGAGAAGTCCATCGCGGTCGGCGCCTCGGCGTACGTACCCAAGCCGGTGGACGTGGACCACCTGCTCACCGTGGCGCTCCACCTGCTGGACCCCGACGCCGTAGCGCCGACGGCGAAGCCGGCCGAGGCCGCACAGCACACGGCGGACACGGCAGACGCCGCGCCCCCTGAGAAGACCGTGCGCTCCGAAGACGCCGCGAACACCGCGCCCTCCGAGCACGCCGCGAGTACCGCAGTCCTCGAAGCCGTCGCGACCGCCGAGAACGTCGCGAACCCCAATAACGCCAAGAACGTCAAGAACACTGCGAGGCCCACATGAGCTTTGGCTCCACCATCGCCGCCGAGGCCGCCGGGGCCGCCGGCCAGGCGAGCATCCTCCTCGTCGACGACATGGACGACAATCTCGCCGCCCTGGAGGCCGTACTGACCTCGCTGGGCGAGCCGCTGGTGCGCGCCCGCTCCGGGGAGGAGGCGATGAAGGCGCTGCTGCGCCAGGAGTTCGCCGTCGTCCTCCTCGACGTGCTGATGCCCGGCATGGACGGCTTCGAGACGGCCGCCAACATCAAGCGGCTCGATCAGACGAAGGACGTGCCGATCATCTTCCTGACCGGTACGGACTCCAACTCCGGCTACGCCTTCCGGGGTTACGCCACCGGCGCCGCCGACTACCTCACCAAGCCGTTCGACCCGTGGGTGCTGCGCGCCAAGGTCACCGTCTTCCTCGATCTGTACCGCAAGAACCGGCAGTTGCAGCAGTTGCTGCTGCGCGATCAGGCGCGCATCGACACGATGCTGGAGCGGCTGTCCGGTATCGAGCACGAGCTGGCGCGCGGGGAACTGGCCGACGCGGACGAGCTGCGGCGCCGCGTGTCGGCCATGGAGGAGTCGCTGCGGGAGCTGCGCGGCAGGCGGCGGTAGGCGGTAGAGCGCGCGCACCCGCCCGTACGCCCGCGCTCGCGCCCGTACGCCCGTACATCCGCCTACGAGCCGGTACGGGCGTCTCCGCGTGCGCGGCCGGTTATGCCTCCCGCGTGCCCGCGTACATGTCCTCGATGAGGTCCTTGAACTGGCGCTCCACGACCGGGCGCTTGAGCTTGAGGCTCGGGGTCAGCTCGCCGTGCTCGATGTCGAGGTCGCGCGGCAGCAGCCGGAACTTCTTGATCGTCTGCCAGCGCTGGAGCCCCTCGTTGAGCCGCCGCACATAGCCGTCGATCAGCTCCTCGGTCTCCTTGGCGGCGACCACCTCGGCGTACGACCGGCCCTCCAGGCCGTGCTCCTTGGCCCACTCCATGAGGGTGGGCTCGTCGAGGGAGATGAGCGCGGTGCAGAAATTGCGGTCGGCGCCGTGCACCAGGATGTTGGAGACGAACGGGCACACCGCCTTGAACTGGCCCTCGACCTCGGCGGGCGCGATGTACTTGCCGCCGGACGTCTTGATCAGGTCCTTCTTGCGGTCGGTGATCCGCAGATAGCCGTCGGCCGACAGCTCGCCGATGTCGCCGGTGTGGAACCAGCCGTCGGATTCGAGGACTTCGGAGGTCTTCTCGGGCAGCCCGTGGTAGCCCTGCATGATGCCGGGGCTGCGCAGCATGACCTCGCCGTCGTCGGCGATGCGGACCTCGGTGCCGGGGAGCGGCTTGCCGACGGTGCCGGTGCGGTACGCCCTGCCGGGGTTGACGAAGCTGGCGGCGCTGGACTCGGTGAGTCCGTAGCCCTCCAGGATGTGGATGCCGGCGCCGGAGAAGAAGAACCCGATGTCGGGGGCGAGCGCGGCCGAGCCGGAGACGCAGGCGCGCAGCCGGCCGCCGAACGCCTCGCGGATCTTGGCGTAGACGAGCGCGTCGGCGATCTTGTGTTTGGCCGCGAGGCCGAAGGAGACCGAGGTGCTGCCGGTGTGGCGGAAGTTGTCCTGCGATGCCTTCGCGTACTCGCGCGCGACCTCGGCCGCCCACTGGAAGATCTTGTACTTGGCGCTGCCGCCGGCCCGCGCCTTGGCGGCGACCCCGTTGTAGACCTTCTCGAAGATCCTCGGCACGGCGGCCATATACGTGGGCTGGACCACCGGCAGATTCTCGATGATCTTGTCGACCCGGCCGTCCACGGCGAGGATGTGCCCGACGCTGATCTGCCCCGCGGTGAGCACCTTCCCGAAGACGTGCGCGAGCGGCAGCCACAGATACTGCACGTCCTCGGGGGTGACCAGCTCCGTCGCCTGGATGGCGCGCGCCATGTACGCCCAGGAGTCGTGCGGCAGCCGCACGCCCTTGGGGCGGCCGGTGGTGCCGGAGGTGTAGATGAGGGTGGCGAGCTGGTCCCGCTCCAGGGCGGCCACCCGGTCGCGTACGGCGTCGGGGTTCTTCTCCAGATATGCGCCGCCGCGCCGCTCCAGCTCGGCGAGGGAGAGCACCCAGCCCTCCGGGTCGCCCTCGGCGGCCACCGCGTCCGCCTCCTCGATCACGACGACATGGGCGAGGTCGGGCAGTTGCGCGCGGCACTCGCGGACCTTGGCGAGCTGCGCGGCATCCTCGGCGATCAGCACCTTGCTGTCCGAGTCGGAGAGGATGAAGGCCGTCTCCTCCGTGTTGGTGGAGGGGTAGACGGTGGTGGTCGCGGCCCCCGCGCAGAGCACCCCGAGGTCGGCGAGTATCCACTCGACGCGGGTGCTGGAGGCGAGCGCGCAGCGTTCCTCGGGCCGTACGCCGAGGTCGAGCAGGCCGGCGGCGATGGCGAAGACCCGCTCGGAGGCCTGCTGCCAGCTCAGCGAGGCCCAGTCGTCGGGGCCCTCCCCCGAGGCGGAGGGCACGGGGTAGCGGTATGCCTCGGCGTCCGGCGTGGCCTCGACTCGTTCGAGGAAGAGGTTCGCCACCGACGGTGGCCGGTTCTCGATCAAAGCCTGTGTCTCGGTCACGGCATCCTCCGGGGCCCGCCTCATTGCTGGTGACTCGCGAGTAACCTTCGAGCAGTGATCAGACTAGATGCGATGCCGCCGCCACGTAAGGGGCTGCGGGACACCAGTTGAAGCGGTTGCCAATGCGGTAAATGCCCAATACATGCACCCCCTGGATTCGGCGATCCGGCGAGCTTCTCACCGGACCGCCGAAGTGCCCGTACGGAGCGCGGGGGGGGGCGGTGTGGCCGCGGGCGGTGGCGGCGAGTGGTCCGGCACGCGGTCCGGTGCGGAGTCCGGCACGCGGTCCGGCGCGTGGTCCTCTGCGGAGTCCGGCACGTGGTCCTGTGCGGAGTCCGGCGCGTGGTCCGGTGCGCGGCCGTCGGTGCGGGCCGCGGCCCTCGCCCCTCGCCCCTCTGTCCTCAGCCCTCAGCTCCCCAGGGCGGTTCCGAGCGGCAGGCCGCCGACCATGGCCGGGTTGCCGTGGCTGGTGATCGGGCGGTCGGTGGCGTTGTTGCCCTTGGCGGCCCCGTCGCCCTGGTCGTCGCCCTCGTTGCCCTGGTCGCCCTCGTTGCCCTTGGTGCGGTCGAACGCGCTGCCCAGCTCGTCGACCGCGTCGACGAGCCCCCGGACGTCGACGCCCTTGAGCGGACCCGCGGTGGCCTGGCCGGGCTGGGCGTCCGCCTGGGCGCCGGCGGCGAACGCGGGCGCGGCGGTGCCGAGCGCCATCAGCGAACCGGCGACGACTGCGGCGGCCTTCGTGTACTTCACTGTCGCATTCCCTTTCCGCAGCGACGGGTGTCGCTGTCGGTATCCGTAACGGCACCGCGCGCCGATCGGAAACCCCGCGCGGGGGCCCGTTTGCGCCACGTGCCCGTACGACCACCCGAATGCCGCACAGGGCGCCCCCCGGTCGTACCGGGGAGAGCGCCCTGTGCGGCGGTGGGAGGTTCCGGATCGGTTTCTTCGGCCCGGGGCGGGTGCGCCCCGGCCGGGACCCCGCCGGGAATCACTTCTTGGTCTTGGAGTCCGATCCGTCGGAGTCCGTGGACAGCACCGCGATGAACGCCTCCTGCGGCACCTCCACGCTGCCGACCATCTTCATCCGCTTCTTGCCCTCCTTCTGCTTCTCCAGCAGCTTCCGCTTACGGGAGATGTCACCGCCGTAGCACTTGGCGAGCACGTCCTTGCGGATCGCGCGTACCGTCTCACGGGCGATGACGCGGCTGCCGATGGCGGCCTGGATGGGCACCTCGAAGTTCTGCCGCGGGATGAGCTCGCGCAGCTTGGCGACGAGCCGCACCCCGTACGCGTACGCCTTCTCCTTGTGGGTGACGGCGGAGAAGGCGTCGACCTTGTCGCCGTGCAGCAGGATGTCGACCTTGACGAGCTGCGCCTGCTGCTCGCCGGTGGGCTCGTAGTCGAGCGAGGCGTAGCCGCGGGTCTTGGACTTGAGCTGGTCGAAGAAGTCGAAGACGATCTCGGCGAGCGGCAGGGTGTAGCGCAGCTCGACGCGGTCCTCGGAGAGGTAGTCCATGCCGAGCAGCGAGCCGCGGCGGGCCTGGCAGAGCTCCATGATCGAGCCGATGAACTCGCTGGGGGCCAGCACGGTCGCGCGGACCACCGGCTCGTGCACCTCGGCGATCTTGCCCTCGGGGAACTCGCTCGGGTTGGTGACCGTGTGCTCGGTGCCGTCCTCCATGATCACGCGGTAGACCACGTTGGGGGCGGTGGCGATCAGGTCGAGCCCGAACTCGCGCTCCAGCCGCTCCCGGATCACGTCCAGGTGCAGCAGGCCGAGGAAGCCGACGCGGAAGCCGAAGCCGAGCGCGGCGGACGTCTCCGGCTCGTAGACCAGCGCGGCGTCGTTGAGCTGGAGCTTGTCGAGGGCCTCGCGCAGCTCCGGGTAGTCCGAGCCGTCCAGCGGGTACAGGCCCGAGAACACCATCGGCTTCGGGTCCTTGTAGCCGCCGAGCGGTTCCTCGGCGCCCTTGTTGAGGGAGGTGATCGTGTCACCCACCTTGGACTGCCGCACGTCCTTCACGCCGGTGATGATGTAGCCGACCTCGCCGACGCCGAGGCCGTCGGCGGCCGTCATCTCGGGCGAGGAGACGCCGATCTCCAGCAGCTCGTGCGCGGCCCCGGTGGACATCATCCGGATCCGCTCGCGCTTGTTGAGCTGGCCGTCGACGACCCTGACGTACGTGACCACGCCGCGGTACGAGTCGTAGACCGAGTCGAAGATCATCGCGCGGGCCGGGGCGTCCGCGACGCCGACCGGGGCCGGGATCTCGGCGACGACCTTGTCGAGCAGCGCGTCGACGCCCTCGCCCGTCTTGGCGGAGACCTTGAGCACGTCGGAGGGGTCGCAGCCGATGAGGTGCGCCAGCTCGGCGGCGAACTTCTCGGGCTGCGCGGCCGGCAGGTCGATCTTGTTGAGGACCGGGATGATCGTGAGGTCGTTCTCCATCGCCAGGTACAGGTTGGCGAGGGTCTGCGCCTCGATGCCCTGCGCGGCGTCGACGAGGAGGATGCAGCCCTCGCACGCGGCGAGGGAGCGCGAGACCTCGTAGGTGAAGTCGACGTGGCCGGGGGTGTCGATCATGTTGAGGACATGGGAGACGCCCTGCTCCGCGCCCTCCGTGGGCGCCCAGGGCAGCCGGACCGCCTGGGACTTGATCGTGATGCCGCGCTCACGCTCGATGTCCATGCGGTCGAGGTACTGGGCGCGCATCTGCCGCTGCTCGACGACTCCGGTGAGCTGGAGCATCCGGTCGGCGAGCGTCGACTTTCCATGGTCGATGTGCGCGATGATGCAGAAGTTACGGATGAGAGCCGGGTCGGTACGGCTCGGCTCCGGCACGTTCGAAGGGGTCGCGGGCACGCAGGGTCCATTCGGTGATTGAACGCGGCTAGCGCGATCGGGCGCGGCTAGTCGGGGCTCGGGCATACCGCACCATCGTCCCATGCGCGGCGGCCGCGGTCCGGTTTGGGAGGCCGGAGAGCCTGCTGGTAGCCTGGTCCACCGTGCCTCCTGCCCTCTTCGGCGGGGCACTCATCGAAATCCGACGAACCTGAGAAGGCTCTTTCGTGGCGAACATCAAGTCCCAGATGAAGCGGAACAAGACGAACGAGAAGGCGCGCCTGCGCAACAAGGCCGTCAAGTCCTCGCTCAAGACCGCGATCCGTCAGACCCGTGAGGCCGTTGCCGCCGGTGACCTGGAGAAGGCCACCGCTGCCGCCGCCCTCGCCGGTAAGAAGCTCGACAAGGCCGCCAGCCGTGGCGTGATCCACAAGAACGCCGCCGCCAACAAGAAGTCGGCGCTGGCCAAGCGGGTCGCCACCCTCCAGGGCTGAGGCCACTCGCGGTTCCACGGCTTGTCGTGGTTCTCGTAGCGGTTCCATAGCTTCACCAGCTCCATAGCTTCACCCCCGGGGGCAGCGTCCCCGGGACCGCCGGACAGGACTCAGCGGACCCTCTCTACCGCTCCGGTCCGGAAGCTCCAGCCATTGACTGGGGCACCGCGCCGCACACGAGCCTGCGTTCGCCACGCGGATGCGGCGCACACAGCGTGACCCCGAAGGCCCCGAGCCGCTCTTCCCCAGGGCGACCGGGGCCTTCGGCGTGTTCTGGTCCGGGGGGTACGTGGGTACGTGGGTATGCGTACGTGCGTGCGTACGTAGCTGCGCTGGGCGTACGTGCGGGGGCGCGCAGGGCGTACGTGCGGGGGCGTACCGGGCGTACGTGCGTAGCTGCATCGGACGCGCCGGCGTTACGCGGCGGGCGCGCCGTCACTGGCTCTGGGCGCGGGCCAGCGCCGCGTCACTGACCCCGGGCCCTGGCGGCGCGGGCCACGGCGACTACGGCCTTCTCCAGGGCGTACTCCGGGTCGTCGCCGCCGCCCTTGACGCCCGCGTCGGCCTCGGCGACGGCGCGCAGCGCGACGGCGACGCCGTCCGCGGACCAGCCGCGCATCTGCTGCCGCACGCGGTCGATCTTCCAGGGCGGCATGCCCAGCTCACGGGCGAGGTCGCCGGGGCGCGCGCCGCGCGGCGCGGAGGCCAGCTTGCCGATCGCCCGTACGCCCTGGGCCAGCGCGCTGGTGATCAGTACGGGCGCGACGCCCGTCGCCATCGACCAGCGCAGCGCCTCCAGGGCCTCGGCGGCCCTGCCCTCCACGGCCCGGTCCGCGACGGTGAAGCTGGACGCCTCGGCGCGGCCCGTGTAGTAGCGGGCCACGACGGCCTCGTCGATGGTGCCCTCGACGTCGGCGACGAGCTGGGAGCAGGCGCTGGCCAGCTCGCGCAGGTCGCTGCCGATGGCGTCCACGAGGGCCTGGCAGGCCTCGGGGGTCGCGGAGCGCCCGGTGGCGCGGAACTCGGAGCGGACGAATCCGAGCCGGTCCGCGGGCTTGGTCATCTTGGCGCAGGCCACCTCGCGGGCCCCCGCCTTGCGGGCCGCGTCCAGCAGCCCCTTGCCCTTGGCGCCGCCGGCGTGCAGCAGAACGAGCGTGATCTCCTCGGCTGGCGCCGAGAAATACGCCTTCACGTCCTTGATCGTGTCCGCGGAGAGGTCCTGGGCGTTGCGGACGACCACCACTTTGCGCTCGGCGAAGAGCGACGGGCTGGTCAGCTCGGCGAGCGTGCCGGGCTGGAGCGCGTCGGAGGTGAGGTCGCGCACGTCGGTGTCCGCGTCGGCGGCGCGGGCGGCCGCCACCACCTGCTGCACGGCTCGGTCGAGGAGAAGGTCCTCCTGGCCCACCGCGAGCGTGACGGGGGCGAGCAGGTCGTCGGGGGAAGGTTTCCTGGCCATCGCCGTCCAGCATCCCATGCGGCACTGACAGCACCGGGTGCGCCGGAGGCCGCGGGGGTGCCGGAGAATGTGAGGGTGAGCGACGTACGACATGTGCTGGTGCTGCCCGACCGCGATGCCGCGGAGGAGGTGGCCGAGTCCCTGGAGGACCGCTTCGGCGTGCGGGAGGAGCCGCAGCTCGTCCGGGACGCGCTGGCGGGCGAGGACGACGCCGAGGACGCGCAGTGGCTGGTGGTGATCGAGGACCCGGCGGGGCGGCTCGACGCGATGGCGCTGGACGCCTTCGCCGCCGAGTACGAGGGCTGGCGGGAGACCGGCCACTGATCCGCTCGTAGCGTTCCGTCGTCGACTCCGGGGGCGGGGGCTGCCCCCGGAGCCCCGGAGCCGGGCTGCTGGGGGGGGCGGCTCCCGGGCCGACGCCAGGGTGCCGGTCGGCCGGCGGTCCGGTGCCGGTCGCACCGGTCGCACCGGTCGCACCGGTGACGCCGACCGCGCCGGAGGCGCCAGTCGCCGCTCAGGCCGTCGCGCCGGTCACCCCGTCGCGCTGTGGCTCCCGGTCATGAGGGCGGCCAGGTCCTCGGGCTCCAGGAAGGACGGGGGCGGCGGCGGACCCCAGCTGAAGAGCCCCTTGGCACCTTCGAAGACCTCGGGTTTCCACGCCTGGTCGTCGACGACGCAGTCCATGTCGGAGTAGTACTCGCAGAAGTTGCCCGCCGGGTCCTTGAGGTACCAGAAGAAGTTGGACCCCGCGTGGTGCCGGCCGAGGCCCCAGACGTGCCGCTCCGGGTGGTCCTCCAGCATGGCCGTCGCGCCGCGGCCGATGTCGTCGACGTCGTCCACCTGCCAGGACGTGTGGTGCAGGAAGACGACGGGCGCCTTGTGGACGAGGATGTTGTGGTGGTCGGTGGAGCAGCGCAGGAACGCCGCTGAGTCCTTGATGTAGTCACTGGCCTTGAATCCGAGGCCGTCGCGGAAGAAGGCGGCGGTGGCGTCGTGGTCGGGGGTGCCGACGACGGCGTGGCCGAGCTTGCGCGGCCGGACCGGCCCGGTGCGCTGGGTGCCCGGCGCGCGCGAACCCACCCGCTCGACGCGCCCGGGCCCGTTGTACGGCGTGGCCGGGACCGCCGCCGGCGGGGCGAGCCGCGGGGCGACGTCGAGGACCGCGCGTAAGCCGGTGGCCTTGTCGTACGCGGTCAGGGAGGCGCCGGCGGTCTCGGCCGGCACGCCGAGGCGGGCGAGCCGGTGGGCCGCGGCGGCGAGGTCGTCGGGGTCGTCGACGCCGACGCGCACCTCGGTCAGGCGGCGTGTCGGGGCGTGTACGACGCGCAGTTGGCGGCCGCCGTCGCGGGTGGCGAACCAGCCGTCGCCGTCCGGGGCGAGGCCGAAGTCGGCGTAGTACGCGGCCGTCCCGGCGACATCGGGGACGCCCATGGTGATGGAGATCAGACGGTGCAGTGCCATGGCAGGGCTCCTTCGTCCGTCGTGCACAGCGGGCCGGCGACTGTCCGCGGACCCTTCTCCTTAATTGAGCATGATGATTATGAAGATACTGCGCCGCTGTTGTTTGCGGCGTCAAGTAGGTACGGCTGTAACATTCATAATGAATATCCGGCCATGTCGAGGAGTGCCGTGAACACCGCCCGCCCCGCAGCACCCAGCCGGGCCGAACAGGCCGCGGGCCGCGTCGCCGCGCTGGCCAGGGACTCCGAACCCGGCACCCGCCTCGGCACCAAGGAGGAGCTGCGCGCCCAATGCGCCGTCTCCGTGGGGACGTTCAACGAATCCCTGCGGCTCCTCCAGGCGCGCGGCCTCGTGACCGTCCGCCCGGGGCCGGGCGGCGGGATCTTCTCCTCCGAGCCGTCGCCGATGGTCAGGCTCGGCAACTCCGTCCTCGCCCTCGACGCGCGGGAGACGGATGTCGCCGAGGCCGTGCGCATCAGGGACGCGCTCGACCCGCTGCTGATCGAGGACGCGCTCTGGCACGCCTCGCCGGCCGACTTCGCCCTGCTGCGCGGGCAGCTCGACGTGATGGCACGGGCCGTGGCCGCCGCCGACGCCGTCGCCTTCGTACGCGCCAACTGGCGGCTCCACGCCCAGATCGCGGCGATCAGCCCCAACGCCCTGCTCCGCTCGCTCTACAACAACCTGCTGGACCTCATCGAGGCGCACACTCTGGGCGTCCTGCCGGGCGGCGAGCAGCCGCTCGGGGAGTACATCGCCCAACGCCACGAACTGCACCGCGACATCGTGGACGCGCTGGAGCGGCGGGACCGCGACGCCGCGCTGCGGCTGATCCGCGAGCACCACACCAGCCCGCCGACTCCAGGGGGCGGCTCCCCGCGGCCGGACAGCCCTTGACGTGCCGACCGTGACCGCCGCGCCCCGGCTCGTACGGGCCGGTGGCCGGGCGGACGGGAACCTCCGGTGACAGATGGCGGAACCGCGCCCGGGGCGCCTGGCGCGTTCGTACATTGCCCACATACGAACGTTCGACGCCCGACCGGCCGCCCGCGAGGTCTCCCGTGACGCTGCCAGCACCCAGACGATCCTCGCCGCCGGGCTCCTGGTGACCGCGCTGATCTGGGCCCGCTGACCGTCGACTTCGCGGGCCGCACCCTCGTCGGGGTGGCGGTCCCGGACGCCAACCCGCCGAACCTCGCCGCCAGGCTGACGCGCAACGGCGGACCGCGCCCCGAGGGCAGCCGCCTCACCCCGCCCCGCGTGCCGCTCAACAAGCGCAACCATTTCAAGCTCCTCGTCCTGCTCTCCGGGGCCGGACCCAGGGACCGCGTCACGCTGGAGGGCTTCCTCAGCGGCGACACCGCCAAGAACACCATGCGCGCCTACGTCCACGTGCCCTGCGCCGATCTGCGGGCCCGCCCGGGCTCCCCCTGCGTCCAGCCCTGACCACCCCGGAGCCGTCCCCCACCACCGCGACCGGGCCGTCCGTGTCGGTACGCAGCACCGCAGCGCCACCGGACCGCAGCGCCGCGACCGTACGGGGCGCCGGGTGCCCGTACACGTTGTGCGCCCCGCACGAGATCACGGCGAGCCGCGGCCGCACCCGGCGTATCAACTCCGGGTCCTGGTAGGCCGACCCGTGGTGGGCGACCTTGACGACATCCACCGCCGTCAGCTCCGGGTGCGCCGCCAACAGGGCCTGCTGCGCGGGCGGTTCGAGGTCCCCCAACAACAGCGCGGTCAGCCCGCCCGTACGGACGAGGAGTGTGACGCTCGCGTCATTGGGCCCCTCCTCGACGGCCGCCCCCGCGGGCCCGGCCGCCGCCGGGGGCCACAGCACCTCCCACGACAGGCCGCCGACGTGCCGCCGCTCCCCCGGCACCGCGGCGACCACCGGCACCCGTGCGGCGGCCGCCTCGCGCCGCACGGCCGCCACCTGCTCGGGCGGCTCCTCCAGCGTCGTCGTCTCGATCGCGCCGACGGCCCGCCCGCGCAGCGCGCCGGGCAGCCCCTCGGTGTGATCGGCGTGGAAGTGGGTCAGCACCAGGAGCGGCACGGTCTCCACGCCGAGGTCGCTCAGGCACCGGTCGACGGCGCGGGGTTCGGGCCCGGCGTCCACCACGACGGCCGTGCCGGGACCGGCGGCCAGTACCAGCGCGTCGCCCTGCCCCACATCGCACGCCACCATGCGCCAGCCGGGCGGCGGCCAGCCGGTGACCGCCCGGGTCAGCGGGGCCGGCCGGACGACGGCGACGAGCAGCAGCAGCGCGACCGCCGCGCACAGCAAGGGGTGGTGCAGCGCTCTCCGGCCCACGAACACCGCGGCCCCCGTGGCCCCCGCCAACAGCAACCCCCCGCCCCACCCCTCCGGCCAGCCGAACTCCGCGCCCGGCAGCCCCGCGCCCGTACGGGCCACCGCGGCGATCCAGCCGGCCGGCCACCCCGCGAGCCAGGCCAGCCCCGCGGCCGCCGGCAGCGCGAGCGGCGCGACGGCGAGCGCCGCGAACCCGAGGACCGTGGCGGGGCCGACCGCCAGTTCCGCGAGGAGGTTGCAGGGAACGGCCACGAGGCTCACGCGGGCGGCCAGCACCACGACGACCGGGGCGCAGACCGCTTGCGCCGCGGCTGCGGCCGCCAGCGCCTCGGCCGCCCGCGGCGGCAGTCCTCTGTGCCGCAGGGCCGCGCTCCAGCGCGGGGCGATGGTCAGCAGGGCGGCGGTGGCCAGCACGGACAGCAGGAACCCGTAACTGCGCGCCAGCCACGGATCGTAGAAGACCAGCAGCATCACGGCCCCGGCCAGCGCGGGCAGCAGGGTGCGCCGCCGCCCCGTGCCGATGGCGAGCAGCGTGATGAGACCGCAGGCCGCGGCCCTGAGCACGCTGGGGTCCGGCCGGCACACGACGACGAACGCCAGCGTCAGCCCGCCGCCCAGCCACGCCGTCGCCCGCAGCGGCACCCCGAGCCGCGCCGCCAGCCCGCGCCGCTCCGCGCGCCCGGCGAGATGCGCGGGCCCGATCAGCAGCACGAGGATGATCGTCAGGTTGCTGCCGGACACCGCGAGCAGATGGGTCAGATCCGTCGCCCGGAACGCCGCGTCAAGCTCGGGCGACACCCGGGCCGTGTCGCCCACCACCAGCCCCGGCAACAGCGCGCGGGCGTCCGGGGCAAGCCCCTCCGTCGCGTCGCGCAACCCCGCGCGCAACCGCCCCGCCACGCGCTGCGCTGCCGTCGGCGGCCGGATCACCCGCGACGGCCCGCCCCCTCCGACACGCACCACGGCGGCGATCCGCTCACCCTCCCGCGCAGGCGGCGCCAACTGCCCCCGCACCCGCAGCCCCGTGGACGGCAGCAGCCCCAGCCACCGCGCCGACGGCCGCGCCTTGGCACCGAGCTGCCGGACGATGACCAGCACCGGGGCCCGGGTAACCGTCGTACGCCCGTCCACCGTGGTGACCCGGCCCGCCTCCGCCTCGAACATGACGCCCGGCGCCGCCATCACCGCCCCGCGCACCCGCGGACGAATCACCCGCGGGTCCCCAGTGACCGTCAGCTCCACCGCCGCCTCGCCGTACTGCCGGGCCAGCCCCGGCAGCGGCCCGCGCCGCGTATCCGCACCATGCAGCGCGGCCGACGCCGCACCAGCCGCCGCACACAACAACACCCCCGCGACCGCCACCCTCACTCCTTGCGCCCGCCACTCCCGTGCCGGTCCCCTGCCCAACAGCCCGCCCCCGCCTCCCCCCATCACGGAAGCCCTGCCCGGAGCGCTCCCCTCCTCCCTTCGCATCCCCGGAGCACCGCCCGGTCCGCTGTCCGCCGTCGCGCCGGGTGCATGCCCCACCTCCCGGCGCGCTGTCGGGTCCGCCGCCGTTCGTCCTGGCGGAGTTGGCGCGGGAGACGCCGGCGGCTCGACGGGTGGGGGTGGCTCAGAAACGCAGGGCGCGGGCCTCGCGGCTCGGCGGCGGGCGGTCAGGAGCAGGAGGACGGCCGCCAGGGTGGCGATCGCGCAGGCCACGGCGACGGTGGTGCCGGGGGCGGTCAGGGCGAGGGCGGCGGCCGCCCAGGTGGCGAGGGCGGGAAGGATGAGGCGCAGGTCGGGCGGGCCCTCCTGGCGGGGGTTGGCGGCGCCGTGCGGGGAGCGCGCGGCGGCGTGGACGGCGAGGCGGGCGGCGGTCATGGCTGGACCAGCGGGCGGAGGTCGGCGAAGCGGCGGGCGCCGATGCCGTTGACGCGCCGGAGTTCGTCGATGGACGTGAACCCGCCGTGCTGGGTGCGGTAGTCGAGGATGTGCTGGGCCAGCACGGGGCCGACGCCGGGGAGAGCGTCCAACTGCGTCGCGGTGGCGGAGTTGAGGCTGACCGGCCCGGCCGGGCCACCGGCGGCCCCACCCGCCGTACCGCCCGGCGCGACGGCTCCGGGCGAGGCCGGAGCGGCGGCCGGCGGCTTGCCCACCGCGATCTGTTCACCGTCCGTGAGGACCCTGGCCCGGTTCAGGCCACTGGTGTCCGTCCCCTCACGAACGCCACCGGCCGCCCTGAGCGCGTCGGCGACCCGCGACCCGGCCGGCAGCCGCCGTACGCCGGGGGTGCGTACCTTGCCCACGATGTCGACCACGACCCGCTGACCGTTCCGGCCCGCCATCGGCGGAGGGGCCGGGGTGGGTCGAGGGCTCGGCGCGTCGGCGACGGGCGCCCGTACCGTCTGCGGACGTCCGGTCCAGAAGTGGTGCACCGCGAAGACGCACACGGCCAACAACGCCGCCGCCACGGCGGCCAGCGTCTTCGGCTCGATGCCGCAACGAAGCTGCGCCCACAGGCGCGCCCGCTCCCCCAACCCGCGCGCCCAGTGCCCGCGCCGCCGCCTCCGGACGTGCTCCCCGGGACCGCTGGAGCCTTCGCTGTCGCCTCCGCCGACAAGGCCGGTCGCGGGCCCCGCTGCCCGCTCCGGGCCCCGACCCGCGGCATTCTCCTCATCCCGACGAAACGCTTCGCGATGCCCCGACGCCCCTGCCCCCGGCGGAGGCGCTGGCACCGCCACCGGCACCGCCCCGGGCCCATCCCTCAGTCCCGACGCGGCAACCCGCGCACCCCAGCGGTCCCGCTCCTCGGAGCCCTCCGCGCCCGCCCCGAGAACCACCACCCGCCGCCCTCGCAGACCTGACGGGCCTGGCGCGCCTCGCGCGCCTGGCGCGCCTCTCGACGCCACACCCGGGCTCCGTCCCGGGCCCCGCCCCGCAGCCCCCGCGAAGAGTTCGGCCGCGCGCTCCCGCGCGGCAGCCTGAGCAGGACTCGGCGCGCGGCGCGAGACGCGGCGTCGCATGGCTCGTGGGTCGGGGCCGCGGCCGGGGCCCGTCGTCGCTGTGCGTGATCGTGATGGCGTCATGTCGAACGACGGTAGGCACGATCGGCCGATCTCGCTGCGAGCCCCCAATTTCCGTGGATAACTCGCCAGTTGTGGATAACCCGGTCACCCGCGAGGGTGATCAGCGAGGCGAGACCACGGCCCCCAGCAGCCCCGGCCCCGTGTGCGCGCCGATCACCGCGCCCACCTCGCTGACGTGCAGTTCCGCGAGGTCGGGGAGGCGGCCCCGCAGCCGTTCGGCGAGCGCGTCGGCCCGTTCGGCGGCCGCGAGGTGGTGGACCGCGACATCGACGTGGCTCGCCCCGGCCCGTTCGACCACGATCTCCTCCAGCCGGGCGATGGCCTTCGATGCCGTACGCACCTTCTCCATCAGCTCGATCCGGCCGTTGTCCAGTTGCAGCAGCGGCTTGACGGCGAGCGCCGAGCCCAGCAGCGCCTGCGCCGCGCCGATCCGGCCGCCCCGCCGCAGGTAGTCGAGGGTGTCGACGTAGAAGTACGCGGCGGTGCCCTCGGCGCGCTTCTCGGCCGCCGCGACGGCCTCGTCCAGGGACCCGCCGGCCTCCACCGTCTCGGCCGCCGCCAGCGCGCAGAAGCCCAGCGCCATCGCGACCATGCCGGTGTCCACGACCCGTACCGGCACGGGCGCCTCCTGTGCCGCGAGCACCGCCGCGTCGTACGTGCCGGAGAACTCGGCCGACAGATGCAGCGACACGATGCCCGCGGCCCCCGCCTCGGCCGCCTTGCGGTACGCGGCCGCGAAGACCGCTGGGCTGGGCCGGGAAGTCGTCACCGGCCTGCGCTTCTGGAGGGCCGTCGCGACGGAGCGGGCCGAGATCTCGGTGCCCTCTTCGAGCGCCTCGTCGCCGAGTACGACCGTCAGCGGCACGCTCGTGATGCGGTGCCGCTCCATCGCCTGCTGCGGCAGGTAGGCCGTGGAATCGGTGACGATCGCGACATGGGGGGACATGCCCCGGAGGTTACCCGTCAGGCTCTCCCGGCGGCAGTGCGGACCCCGCCGGGCGCTCGTGCCACCTTACGCGTGTGGCCAGTGAGGTCAGAGGCTGTTCTCGGGGCGGCTGGTCTTCTGCCAGGGGTAGACGCGCGGCCGCCCCTGCTCGCCCCCGGAGATCGCGGACGGCTTGCTCCCAAGACCGGAACCCGAACCGGAACCCGAGCTGGCACCAGAGCCGGCACCCGCGCCGAAACCCGAGCCGGAGCCGGTGCCGGCCCCCTTGACCCCGTCCGAACCACCCGAACCAGCGGCCCCCGTCATCGCAGCCCCGCCGGCAGCCCCAGAAGTTCCAGCGGCCCCAGGAGAACCATCACCCCCACCGACGCCCTCCTCCGCCGGCACCCAGTGCCGCAGCGCCCCCGCCTCCAGGTCGATCTGATCGCTGAGCGCCGCGAGGTCGTCGTCGACGAACCGCCGCGCCCGGTCCTGTGCCGCCCACCGCAGCGAGTTCGCGGAGTGCCGCACCCGGTCCGTACGCTCCCTCAGCTCCGGCAGCCGGGCCGCGACGCGGGCCTTGTCCGGCTCGCCCTCCAGCCGCCGCAGCTCGTCGTCGAGCTGGTGTCCGTGCTCGCTGAGGCGGTCGAAGAGGCCCATGGCCTCGGACAGCGAGGCGTCCTCCGCGGCGGCGAGGCGCAGCGCGTCCTGCGTCGCCCGCATCGCGGAGCGCAGTGAGAGCCGCAGCTCGGCCAGTTCGCCGGCGGGGCCGGGCTGGGTGTACTGCTTGGCCTTCAGCCGGGTGTCCTCGACCGTGCGCCGGGTCTGGTGGACCGTGCGGTCGACGCCGCGCTTCACCGCTCGTACGGTCTTGACGGCGGCGATCACCCCCAGCGCCACGAATGCCGCGAAGAACAACGCAACGATCACGGCCACGGCCTGCATGGGTCGCTCCTCAGCGGCTCGGCGGACTGTTGTCGGCGACACCGTCGGCCGCCCGCCGTCGGTGGAGGCGGTGGACGGTGGTTTCTCACCTTCCTCCACCGTAAACGCCGCGGGCAGGCCGGGGGTTCCAAACGAACCCCCAACCTGCCCTTAGGGAAGAACCCCGAACTCGGGGTCACGCCGGAACGATGTTCACCAGCTTCGGCGCTCGGACGATCACCTTCCGGATGCCCGCGCCGCCCAGGGCCGCGACCACGGCCTCATCGGCCAGCGCCAGCTTCTCCAGCTCCTCGTCGGAGATCGACGGGGAGACCTCCAGACGCGCCTTGACCTTGCCCTTGAGCTGGACGACGCAGGTCACGGACTCGTCCACGACGTACGCGGGGTCGGCGACCGGGAAGTCGTGGTGGACCACGGAGTCCTGGTGGCCCAGCTTGCGCCACAGCTCCTCGGCGATGTGCGGGGCCAGCGGCGCGATCAGCAGCACCAGCGGCTCGGCGACGGACCGGGGCACCTGGCGCACCTTGGTGACGTGGTTGTTCAGCTCGGTGATCTTGGCGATCGCGGTGTTGAAGCGCAGCCCGGCCAGGTCCTGCCGGACGCCGTCGACGGCCTTGTGCAGGGCGCGCAGCGTGTCCTCGTCGGGCTCGGCGTCGACGACGGTGACCTCGCCGGTGGCCTCGTCCACGACGTTGCGCCACAGGCGCTGCAGCAGCCGGTACTGGCCGACGACGGCCCGCGTGTCCCAGGGGCGCGAGACGTCCAGGGGGCCCATGGCCATCTCGTACAGGCGCAGCGTGTCGGCGCCGTACTCGGCGCAGATCTCGTCCGGCGTGACGGCGTTCTTCAGGGACTTGCCCATCTTGCCCAGCAGCCGGCTGACCTTCTCGCCCTGGTAGTAGTACGCGCCGTCGCGCTCCTCCACCTCGGCGGCCGGGACGGCGATGCCGCGGCTGTCCCGGTAGACGTAGGCCTGGATCATGCCCTGGTTGTAGAGCTTGTGGAACGGCTCGGAGGACGAGATGTGCCCCAGGTCGAACAGCACCTTGGACCAGAAGCGCGCGTACAGCAGGTGCAGTACGGCGTGCTCGGCGCCGCCGACGTACAGGTCGACGCCGCCGTGCGGCTGGCCCTCGCGCGGGCCCATCCAGTAGCGCTCGGTGTCCGGGGCGACGAACCGCTCGCTGTTGTGCGGGTCCAGGTAGCGCAGTTCGTACCAGCAGGAACCCGCCCAGTTGGGCATGGTGTTGGTCTCGCGGCGGTACCGCTGGGGGCCGTTGCCGTCGCCCAGGTCCAGGGTGACGTTCACCCAGTCCTCGTTGCGGGACAGCGGGGTCTCCGGGGAGGTGTCCGCGTCCTCGGGGTCGAAGGTCCGGGGTGAGTAGTCGTCGACCTCGGGCAGTTCCAGGGGCAGCATCGACTCGGGCAGCGCGTGGGCGACGCCGTCCTCGTCGTAGACGATCGGGAAGGGCTCGCCCCAGTAGCGCTGGCGGCTGAACAGCCAGTCGCGCAGCCGGAAGTTGACGGTGCCCTCGCCGATGCCACGCTCGGCCAGCCAGTCGGTGATGGCCGCCTTGGCGTCGGTGACGCCCAGGCCGTTCAGCGAGATCTCCTGGTTCGCGGAGTTGATCAGCTTCGCGTCGTACGAGTCGAAGGCGGCGTCCCAGGCGGCGGGGTCCGTGCCGCGGTCGTCGGCGGGCTCGACGACGCAGCGCATCGGCAGTTCGAAGGCGCGGGCGAAGGCGAAGTCGCGGCTGTCGTGCGCGGGGACGGCCATGATCGCGCCGGTGCCGTAGCCCATGAGCACGTAGTCGGCGATGAAGACGGGGGTCGGCTCGCCGCTGACCGGGTTGATCGCGTACGCGCCGGTGAAGACGCCGGTCTTCTCCTTGGCGTCGGCCTGCCGCTCGACGTCGGACTTGGCGGCGGCCTGCTTGCGGTACGCGGCGACGGCGTCGGCCGGGGTGGCGTGGCCGCCGGTCCAGACCTCGTGGGTGCCCTCCGGCCAGGCGGCCGGGGTGATCTTCTCGACCAGCTCGTGCTCGGGGGCCAGCACCATGTAGGTCGCGCCGAACAGCGTGTCCTGCCGGGTGGTGAAGACCGTGATCTTCTCGTCGCCCACGGGGAAGTCCACCCGCGCGCCCTCGCTGCGCCCGATCCAGTTGCGCTGCTGCAGCTTGATGGCCTCGGGCCAGTCCAGCCCGTCCAGGTCGTCCAGCAGCCGGTCGGCGTAGGCGGTGATGCGCATGTTCCACTGGCGCAGCTTGGCCTTGAAGACCGGGTAGTTGCCGCGCTCGGAGCGGCCCTCGGCGGTGACCTCCTCGTTGGCCAGTACGGTGCCCAGGCCGGGGCACCAGTTGACGGGCGCGTCGGAGGCGTAGGCGAGGCGGTGGTCGCTGAGGACGTCGGCGCGCTCCGCGGCGCTCAGGTCGCCCCAGGGGCGCCCGTCCGGGGTCGGCCGCTCACCGCGGGCGAACTGCTCCACCAGCTCGTCGATGGGGCGGGCGCGCCGGGCCTCGTCGTCGTACCAGGAGTTGAAGATCCGCAGGAAGATCCACTGCGTCCACTTGTAGTACTCCGGGTCGATCGTCTCGATCGAGCGGCGCTGGTCGTGGCCCAGGCCCAGCCGGCGGAGCTGCCGCCGCATGTTGACGATGTTGGCCTCCGTGGAGGCCCGGGGGTGGGTGCCGGTCTGCACGGCGTACTGCTCGGCGGGCAGCCCGAAGGCGTCGAAGCCCAGGGTGTGCAGGACGTTGTGGCCGGTCATGCGGTGGTAGCGGGCGTGCACATCGGTGGCGATGAAGCCCAGCGGGTGGCCGACGTGCAGCCCCGCGCCCGAGGGGTAGGGGAACATGTCCATGATGAACTTCTTGGGCAGCGCCACGGTCTCGGGCGCGCCCGCCAGGTCGCCGCTGGGGTTGGGCGCCTCGTACGTGCCGTTCGCGTCCCAGAAGTCCTGCCAGCGTGCCTCGATGTCAGCGGCCAGTGCGGCCGTGTAACGGTGCGGCGCGGCCACCTCGGCGGCGGAATTGGTCTCGCTCATCGTCCTAGCTCCATCGATCGTCTCTGCCCGTCTGCCCGCTTCCGGACTGCCTGCGTCGGCGCTGCTCGCGTCCGGGGCCACCGGTCTCCGCAACCGCGCCCGAAATGCAAAATCCCCTCGCACAGGAGGGGACGCCGCGCCGAGTCCGACCTGGTGGGATGCACCGGTCGGTGCTGTTCAGCGCGGCCGGCTAAGCAGAAGGCGTACGGCACGCATGGGGTCAGGTTACCGCAGCCGCCGAAAGGCCCGCACCGAGGTTCCACCCCGGCGCGGGCCGTGCCGGCGCCGTACGGGCCTCCTGGCGGCCGCTGAGCGGCCGCCGGGCGCCCTGTCGGCACCCGGGTGCTAGTGGCGCTTCCCCGGCCGGTACGAGGTCACGTAGTCGCTCGACGGGGAGCCGACGCCGGTGACGTTGTCGTAGCCGACGGTCGCGGAGAGCGAGCTGTCGCCGCCCAGGCTGCGCAGCGAGGTGAGCAGCCCGTCCTTGGCGTCGAAGCCGTTGGCGTAGTCGACGCGCACGACGCCGAGGCCGCGGCCCTGGCCCAGCGGGTGGTCGGTGACGTCGTGGTAGGCGCCGGTGCCGTACCGGTCGTAGATGCCCGGGTTGGCGAAGCCGACGGGCACGCCGTGCCGCGCCTGCTGGACGAGCGCCTGGACGCCGGCGATCACCGGCGCGGACAGCGAGGTGCCGCCGATGCGGTACTCGGCGTACTGCTGCGAGCCGTCCGGGAAGGTCTGGGTCTGGCCGACCAGGAAGCCGGTCTGCGGGTCGCCGACCGCGGAGATGTCGGGCTCGACGCGCATCGGCTTGGAGCCGTTCGCCTTGGAGAGCGCGTCCGGGACCACGCCGCGCTGGTAGAAGGGCTGCTCGTAGAGCTTGCTGGTGCCGCCGCCCGCGCCGCCGGTGTACGCGCCGGGCATCGAGGTCCAGCTATCGCCGCTCTTGGAGAGGTCGGCCTTGTGGGTGCCCCAGCCGGTCTCCCACTGGTACGTGTTCCCCTTGCCGACGGCGAGCGAGGTGCCGCCGACGGAGGTGACCCACGGGGAGTTGGCGGGGGTGTCTACCTGCTTCGTGCCGGTCTTGGCGGCGTTGTCGCCGTTGTCGCCGGAGGAGAAGTAGAAGCCGATGCCCTCGACGGCGCCCATCTGGAAGATCCGGTCGTAGGCCGCGGCCGTGTCCGGGGTCTCGTTGGCCTCGATGTCGCCCCAGGAATTGGAGACGATGTCGGCGAGGCGGTTGTCGACGATCTTGTTCAGGGAGTCGATGAAGTCGTCGTCCTGGCAGGACGCGGCGCCGACGTAGACGATGTCGGCCGCGGGGGCGACGGCGTGCACGGCCTCGACGTCGAGGGTCTCCTCGCCGTACCAGCCGGCCGCGCCGCACTCGTTCTCGCCGGTGTGCGTGTAGTCGTCGGGCAGCACCTGGGTGAGCTGGCCCTTGCGGTAGCTCTTGTCGCCGTTGCGCTTGGCGTAGCGCTGGGCGTCCTCGGCGATGGTCGGCGAGGCGTACGCGTCGGTGATCGCGACGGTCACGTCCTTGCCGGTGAAGTTCTTGGCCCCATAGGCGGCCCGCAACTGCTTGCCGGTGTAACCCTTGATCGCGTACGGCTGGTGCGTCCCGTAGGCCGACGGCAGGTTCTTGTTGACCTTGGAGCCGTAATACGTGGAGAACGGGCCGGAGTTGCGGTATACGGCGCTCGGGGGCGGCAGCGTCGCGTCGTGCTTGGCCAGCCGGGGCGCGTTGTTGAGGCCGACGACGGTGAGGACCGCGCCGTTCAGCGCCGCGGGCACGGTGGCGTCGCTGGACGGGGCGTGGTAGGTCTTCCCGTCCTTCACGTAGTTGTGCAGCCGGGTGCCGAACGCCTTCTCGGCGGCGGCCGTGTCGCCGCTCACCGAGATGTAGTGGCCGTTGGTGCCGGTCACCTTGAGGCCGGAGGAGGTCAGCCAGTCGCCGACCTTGGCTATCTGCTCCTTGGTGGCGCCGAAGCGGGCCTTCGCCTGCTTCGCGCTCAAGTACTTGCCGTACGAGGCCGAGTTCGGGTCCGAGACGGACCGGGCGTACGCGGCCAGTCCGGGGGCGTCGCGCCCGGCGAGGTAGACGCGGACGGCGATCTTGTCCGCCCGGGGCGTGTCACCGCGGTCGGCCTTCGGCGTGGCCCACTGGGGCTTGGTGCCCTGGAGCGCGTGCCGGTCGTGCGGTCCGGAGTCGGCGTTTGCGGTGGGCACGCCGAGCGCGAGAGCGCCGGCGACCAGCGGCAGCGTCGCCGCCGCGGCCAGTCCGGCGCGCACTCTGGAGCGGCTTGATCTCATGGAACCCCCTGCGGTCCGATCCATCGCGTTAGGACGAAGGTGCTGGATGTAGCGCCCACGTAAAACGCCACTCTTTCGGCCAAGCGTTCATACAGGGGGCATGTGTTCATCAAGAAGGGCCCAAGGAAGGGTCATGATCACGCATGCCGTTGGACGCTCGTGAATGCTCCCCCGGGACGCCCGTCCACAGCTCTTGACGGCGAGCGGGTCACGGGTGCGGGGAGGCGGCCGCGCGGGCCGCGCGGGACCGGCTGAACGGACCGACGTTAGCAGCGCCGCACCGCCGGCCGTCGCGGTTGCCGGAAGGCCGCCGCGCCGCCCGCCCCCGGTGCCTAGCGTGCGGGGCCATGCACATACACCGCAGGGGCCGTGCCACGCCCCTGAGACCGCCCCGCCAGGCGCTCGCCGCCGGGAGCCTCGCCCTGATCGCCCTCGCGCTGACGCTGCCGTTCGCGGCGGGGGGCGGGCCGCGCCGGTTCCTCGACTACACCGGCGGCGTGCTCACGCTGCTCTGCCTGACCGCCACGGTCGTCTGGGGCCTCATCGCGTCCGGCCGCGCGCTGCTGTCCCCGCGCGGCCGGCTGCTCGCGCAGGCCGTGCACCGCGCGACCGCGGTCTGCGCCCTCGGCTTCCTGCTGCTGCACGTCGCCCTCAAGGTCGCGGACGCCCATGTGGGGCCGCTCGCCGCCCTGTTGCCGTTCTCCCTCGGCGTCCGGGGCGCGGGCGGGCTCATCGGGCTCGGGTCCCTGGCCGGTCATCTGATGGTGCTCGCGGCGGCCACGGGCACGCTGCGCAGCGTCTTCGCGGGGCGCGGCCGGGCCGCCGGCCGCTGGCGGGCGCTGCACGCCTGCGCGTACCCGGCGTGGTGCGCGGCGATCCTGCACGGCCTCAAGTCCGGCCGCCCGCCCGCCGCCTGGGTGAGCGTCTGCTACGGGCTGTGCCTGGCTGCGGTGGCGGGCGCGCTGGTCCTGCGGCTCGTACGGGCCCGGCGCGCCCGACGGCGCGAGGCCGATGCGGCGCGCCCCGCGCGCACGCCGCGCACGGCGCCGCACGCGTCGGCACCGGCGCGACGACGGGCGGACGGCACACCACTGCTCCCCCGCCCGCGCCCCGCGCCCGACCCGCGCTCGGAGCCCGGCCCACGCTCGGGGGCAGTCCCGCGCTCCGAGGCAGGCCCGTTCCCCGCCGCCCGGGGGCACCCGGCACGCGACCCGGCCACGGGTGAGGGCTCGTGAACGCGCCCACCGGGGATCGGCCACCCTCCGGAGATCGGCCGCCCCCCGGGTCGTCGTCCGGGGAACAGCCGCCCCCCAGGGCGTCGTCCGGGGAACGGTCGGCCTATAGGGAGCACGTCTACGAGGAGCGCGTCCGTGGGGAACGGGCCGCCTATAGGGATCGAGCCACCGATAGAGAACGGGCCGCCTATGGGGAGCGAGGCGCCCCCGGGGAGCAGGCCGCCGCCGGGCCGCTCCCCGACGTGCCCGAGGTGCTGGTCCTCGGAGTGCCCCGGCTGACGTCCGGGTTCGACGACGCGGAGCGGCTGGAGCGCAGGGCGCATCTGGTGGTGCACGGTTCGATGCCGTCCCTCACCGAGGACCAGGTGACAGAGGCCGCCGATACGGTCGGCTTACGGGGGCGGGGCGGAGCGGGCTTCCCGTTCGCGCGGAAGATGCGGGCCGTCGGAGAGGCCGCCCGGCGGCGCGGGGTACGGCCCGCCGTGGTCGTCAACGGCTGCGAGGGCGAGCCGGCGTGCCGCAAGGACGCCGTACTGCTGCGCCGCGCCCCGCACTTGGTGCTGGACGGCGCGCTGCTGGCGGCCGGCGCGCTGGGCGCGCGCACGCTGGTGGTCGGCGTGACCCGGGAGGCCACCGAGGAGTCCGTACGGGCCGCGCTGGCCGAACAGGGCCTCGCCGATCGGCGCGGGCGGGCGCTGCGCGCGCGGGTCGTCCGGCTGCCCGAACGGCTCGTCTCCGGCGAGGCGTCGGCCCTCCTGCGCGGGGCGGAAGGCGGAACTCCGCTGCCGCCCGGGCGGCGCGTGCACGCCTCGGAGGAGGGGCTCGGCGGCGTGCCGACACTGCTGTCCAACACCGAGACCTTCGCCCAACTCGCCCTCGCCGCCCGCCTCGGCCCGGCCCGCTACGCCACGACCGGCACCCCCGCCGAACCGGGCACGCTGCTGCTGACCGTGGCCGGCGCGGTCGGCCGGCCGCGCGTCGTCGAAGCGCCCAGCGGCGTGGCCCTGCCGTACGTCCTGGAGTCGTGCGGGGCCGACCCGGCGCCCCCGGGGGTGCTCGTCGGCGGCTACCACGGCGGCTGGCTGGACCAGGCGGCCGCGTACGGCGCCGCCCTCTCGTACGAGGGGCTGCGGGCCCAGGGCGGCACGCTCGGCGCGGGTGCCGTCCTCCCGCTCCCCGCCGCCACCTGCCCGCTCGGCGAGACCGTACGCGCCGCGCTGTGGCTCGCCGGGGAGTCGGCCGGGCAGTGCGGCCCGTGCCGGCTGGGGCTGCCCGCGCTGGCCGGGGCGCTCGCGGACGTGGTGGGCGGCGGCGGACGGGAGGCCCTGGAGACGGTGCGGCGGACCGCCCACTCCGTACGCCGCCGGGGCGCGTGCGGGCACCCGGACGGCGCGGCCCGCTTCGTGCTGTCGGCCCTGACGGCGTTCGCGGACGACCTCGCGGCCCACGTCCTGGGCGACGGCTGCGGACGCGGCACCACGGGGGTGCTGCCCCTGCCCTCGCCCGGGGGCCCGGACACGCCGGGCGCCCCGGGGGCCACGGGCGGCGAGCGGCTGGCCGTCGACTGGACGCTGTGCGAGGGCCACGGACTGTGCGCGGGGCTGCTCCCGGAGCTCGTACGGCTCGACACGGACGGCTTTCCGGTCCTGGCGGCCGAAGAGGTCCCGGCGTCTTCGCGGGGCCGCGCGCTCCGGGCCGTACGCCGCTGCCCCGCCCTGGCGCTGCGCCTGGAGCGGAGGGAGTGAGCACGGCGCGTACGGGTCGCCGCGCGCCCGGCGTGCGCCCGGGGCGGGCCTCCGGGAGACGGCGCCCGCCCTGCCCTGGCCGGCCGGAGAGCCCGCCCCCACCAGAGCACAAGCACAAGCAAAAACCCCGCCCGGTCGAGACTCGACCGGGCGGGATCTTCGTGATTGTGGAGCTAAGGAGAATTGAACTCCTGACCTCCTGCATGCCATGCAGGCGCTCTACCAACTGAGCTATAGCCCCGTGCTGTGGTCCGCCCGGTTTCCCCGGCGGCGTCGCCTACATTACACGGGTGCCCCCGCCCCTTGCCAAATCGGTTCCCGGGCGATGCTTGAAGCGCACGGGCGCGGGGTACGGCCGTACCCCGCGCCCGCCCGTTCCCCGGCGCCCCTGGCGGCACTACTGCCTCAGTGGCCGCCGTGCCCGTGACCGGTGTCGCCGTGGTGGAACTTCATGACCTCGGCGGGCATCACCACCAGCGGCCGCATCATCCCCATGTCCTCATGCTCCAGCAGATGGCAGTGGTACATGAACCGGCCCTGCGCCCCATGGAAGCGGCCGATCACATTGACCATCTGCCCCACCGGGACCTGGATGACGTCCTTCCACGCCGAGTCGCCCGGTGAGATCGGGACGCTGCCCCCGTACTCCAGCGGGCTGCGGGTGCCGCCCAGTTGGGTGTCGAACGGGCTCCCCGGGCCCTGCGGGTAGACATCTCGGCTGAGCACCTGGAAGTCGATCAGATGGATGTGCATCGGATGCGTCCCCGCGCCGCCCAGGTTGAGGAAGCTCCACTGCTCCCAGGCGTCGTGCTCGACCATGAAGCCGAGGGCGTCGTCGAAGGTGCGGGCGCCCCGCTGGTACGTACGCACCTTGCCGTCGGCGCCCTTGATCTGCACTATCCCCTCGCTGGGGATCTTGACGTGGCCGGGGTCGACCTCGTGCAGCTCCCAGATCTCGGGGTGCGCGTTGCCCGCCGTCCCGGGCGGGGTGAGCGCCACCATCCGGTGCCCGTGCTTCGGCGCGGTGTCATGGGTGATGCGCCGGAACGACGCCGAGACCACCTGCGGCAGCACGAACGGGTCGCGCACCGGCTCGGCGCCCACCCGCACCTGCATGATCTGCGGGTACGGAACGCCCGGCGCCGCGTTCTCCAGCCGGACCCGGCGCCCGCGCAGCCGCCCGAAGTCGACCAGCAGGTCGATCCGCTCGGCCGACGCGACGGACAGCGGCTCGTCGACCGGTACGGGCCGGGGCAGCAGCCCGCCGTCCGAGCCGATCTGCCAGGCCGCGCCGCGCACCTGCTCCCCCGTCGCGTCGTCGACCAGCCGGAGCTGGAAGGTCCGGGCGTTGGCCGCGTTGAGCACCCGGAACCGGTACCAGCGCGCGGCGACGTCCAGATGCGGCCAGATGACGCCGTTGACCAGGGTGTACGGGCCGGTGAACGGCAGCGTCACATTCTTGTCGGCGGCGTCCTTCCCGACGACGACGGTCTTGTGCAGCAGCCGCCCGGTCAGCCGGCCGTCCTCGTCCTGGTCGAGGTTGCGGTCCTGGATGATCAGCGGGATCTCGTACTCCCCCGCCGGGAGCCGCAGCGCCCGCTCCTCGTCGTCCCGCACCAGGTACATCCCGGCCAGCCCCGAGAACACGTTCCACCGCGTGATGTCCATGGCGTGGTCGTGGTACCACCAGGTCGTCGCCCGGTGATCGTTCGGGTACTCGGTGAGCTGGCTGTCGCCGGGCGACACCGCGTTTTCCGCCCAGCCGTCGTTGCCGCCGCCGGTCACCGCGCCGTGCAGGTGGGTGACCGTCCACGGCGGCAGCGCCGCGACGTCGGCGAGCGGCTCCGCGCCGCTGCGGCCCGGGACGTCGCTCGGCGAGGGGGCGCCCGGCTTCGGCACGGCCTCGACGGCCGTCACCGGGTAGCCCCCCGTGAGCCGGTTGTTCCAGCGGACGCGCAGCCGCCGCCCCCTGGGGACCTCGATGGTCGGTCCCGGGTAGTGGCCGTCGTAGGCCCACACCTTGGTCGGCGGCAGTTGTGCGTGCAGCCGGACCCATGTCGTCGTCAGGTCGATGTCGATGCCGTTCAACGCCTCCTGGCGGCCCGGGCGCAGGGCCGGCGGTATGGACAAGGCGTCGATGAACGGCGTGAGTTCCGCCGCGGCCTCCCGCTTCGCGGGCTCCGTGGCGTCCCCGGCCTCCGCCGGGTTTCGGACAGGCTGGATCTCTGTATCGGTCATGCTTGCGACCCCCGTGTCGCTTCCCCCGTGCCGCCGACCGTTTCCGGCGGCAACTCTCGGCCCGTTAACGCGCGTAGTTTCAGGGGGAGTTCCGGGTTCCGCGGAGATTTCGGACCAAGCCCCGGCACCGGGGCAGACCGTCACGAAGCAGGACCGGACCGTCACGAAAGCGGAGCCGGGCACCGGCGAGAGCGAGCGCCGGCCACTCCCCATGAGCCCCGCCGAAGCCCCGCCGGAAATCCCACCGGAGACCCCGCCCGAGGCCCTGTCAGAATCCCCGTCGGAGCCCCCGCCTGAGGTCGCGTCAGGCCGTCGCGAAGGAGTAGAAACGCTTCAGCGCGCAGTGCTCGTCGAGCAGCCGACCGTAGATCGGCTCGCCCTCCAGCTCCCGGTACGTCTCGATGGGGTCGCCCTTTATGATCAGCGCCCGCGCGCACTCCACGCACCAGTACTGGTAGGAGGAGTTGAGCGGCTCCATGTCGCGGACGATCGGCGTTCCGCTCCCGCACCAGTCGCACTTCCGGCTGTGTGCACCCATCAGTCAGCTCCAGGCAAGGCCGCGGGCCGCACACCCATAGGACACTCCGCCGCGCTCAGCGGGCACTTGGCCGCCTGGCCGGGGCGGCGGCGGAACGGGCGGCAGGAGGCAGCCGACGCGAGAAGGGCACCGCTTGCACCGTCCTCCTCAAGAATGCGCGCCGACATGTCACCTTCCCTCACCTTCGCCCCCGTCCACCTACCGGCTGTCCGATTCTGCCATGCGCCGGTTGCGAGGTCAGCGCCGCCGTCTCAGCGGCCCTGCCCCCGCCGCGACCGCCGCCGTGCCGGCCGGCGCGAGAGCGGTCGACCACAGCGCGTGCGGACGAACGCGCCCCCGAGGCCGCTCTACAGATGAAGCGTCAGGAGGCGAGCGACGCGGCCGTGAAGACCACGAGCCCCGCCAGGAACGCCCGCCCGTGTCCGAACCGGTCGCCGCACCGCGCGCGCCGGTGATCAGCAGCACCGCGTAGGCGATGGCCCCGGCCGGCCCCGGATAAAGGTCTTCCGCCACGCCTCCGTCGGCGAGGTGCGGCTGAAGTCGACCTCGCCGGCGGTGGGCGGCGGGCCGGAGACCCGGGTCGTGGTCTACACGCCGCACGACGAGGTGAGCCGCGAGCTGATCGGGAAGCTCTGCGCCGTAGAGGACCCGATCATCGGCTGCCCCGCTCACGCGCGTCCGCTCTCGGAGATCCGGGCCGCCCTCGCCACCTGATCCCCCTCGCCCCCTGAGCCCCCTCGTCATCTGATCCAAAGGGGGATAGCAGAAGATCCCGCCCCTCGATCAAGGGACGGGATCTTCCGAACTGTGGAGCTAAGGAGAATTGAACTCCTGACCTCCTGCATGCCATGCAGGCGCTCTACCAACTGAGCTATAGCCCCGCTGTCCTGCGGCCCCGGGGTTTCCCCGCCGTTCCGCGAACAAGATGAACTTTAGCCTGCGACCTGCCCGGATGTGAAATCCGGGCCCGGCGGCAGCTCAGTCGTCGTCGCCGAGCACGGGCTCGGGGAGCGTTCCGGCGTTGTGCTCCTGGAGCCGCCAGCCCCGCGCGCCCTCGCCCAGTACGGACCAGCAGCAGTTCGAGAGGCCGCCGAGCGACTCCCAGGTGTACGGGTCCAGGCCGAGCAGCCGGCCGATGGTGGTGCGGATCGTGCCGCCGTGGCTGACGACGACGAGGGTCCCGCCGTCGGGCAGCTTGTCGGCGTGGTCGAGGACAACGGGCGCGGCCCGCTCGGCGACCTCGGTCTCCAGCTCGCCGCCGCCGCGCCGGACCGCCTCGCCGCGCTTCCACGCGGTGTACTGCTCGCCGAAGCGCGCCAGGATCTCCTCATGCGTGAGCCCCTGCCACTCGCCGGCGAAGGTCTCCCGCAGCCGCGCGTCGTAGGCGACCTCCAGACCGGTGACGGCCGCCAGCTCCGCCGCCGTCGCCATGGCCCGCCGCAGGTCGGAGGCGACGATGGCGTCCGGGCGCAGCGCGGCCAGCAGCCGGGCGGCGCGGCGGGCCTGCTCGACGCCGGTCTCGGTCAGCTCGATGTCCGTGGAGCCCTGGAAGCGGCGCTCCAGGTTCCAGAGGGTCTGTCCGTGCCGCCAGAGGACGATGCGGCGGCCCCGGCCGCTCTTGGTGCCGTTCAGCTCAGCTCACCGTCCCGGTCGTCCTCCGCGGCGAGCGTCCTGGCGTGCTCCTCGGCCTTGCCGGCGGTCGCGGCGGCGTCGGCGGGGAGTTCGAGCTGCGGGCAGTCCTTCCACAGCCGCTCAAGGGCGTAGAAGACACGCTCCTCGCTGTGCTGTACGTGCACGACGATGTCGACGTAGTCGAGGAGCACCCAGCGGGCCTCCCGGTCGCCCTCGCGGCGCACCGGCTTGGCGCCGAGATCCTTGTTCAGCCGCTCCTCGATCTCGTCGACGATCGACTTGACCTGGCGGTCGTTGGGCGCCGAGGCCAGCAGGAAGGCATCGGTGATCGACAGTACGTCGCTGACGTCGTACGCGATGATGTCGTGCGCGAGCTTGTCGGCGGCCGCCTGTGCGGCGGCCTGGATGAGCTCGATGGAGCGGTCGGTGGCGGTCACTGGCCAAGCTTTCGATCGGGAATCAGGTACCCGTCAAGGGTCTCACGCTCCGCCGACCAGCCCACCGCCGCGCGTATCCGGGCATTTCATCACCCCGCCGCCACGCCCGTCCGAGGTCCGCCGCCACGCCCGTCCGGGCCTCGCCGCCCCGTGGGGCCGGGCCCCGCCGGGACCCCGCCCCTACGCCCGTACCGGCCCCGGCCAGGGCATGGGAGCCACGTCCCCCGCGCCCCGCCCCGCGCCGCCCTCACCCCTTGTAGTCGCTCCCGAGGACCACCGTGACGTCGGCGTTCGGGGCGCCGTCGCCCTTGGCCACGGCGCCGGCCGGCAGGCCGAGCGTCTTGGCGATCTCCTTGGCCTGTTCCGCCCGCTTCTCGTCGCGGTACGTCACCTTCGACGCGGACTGCCCCCCGCTCTGGGTGCCGCCGTCGACGAAGGTGTAGCCGCCGTTGACGAGGGTGACCTGCGCGGAGCCCGCGGCCGCCTTCTTCCCCGTGGCGTTCTTCACGCTCACCCGCGGCGGCGCGTCCGCGGGGGTCTTCTGCACCGTGCCGCCGAGCACGTCCTTGACCACCGACTCGGTGGTCTTCTCGCTGAGTGTCCCGTCGCCCTGCACCGGCAGCAGCTTGGTGTCGTACGAGCCCTTCTTCGCCAGCTCGGCGAGGTGCGCCAGCGAGGCGCCGAGCTGCTGCTCGGAGAGCGAGGGGTCGGGGATCTGGGCGAGCGACTCGACGGTGTTCACGGCGGAGCCGGTGTCCGTCGACACCTTCTTCAGGACCGCCTGCATGACCTGGCCGAACCGTTCGAGCTGCTTGGTCTGCGCCTCTCCGGACGCGCGATAGGTGGCGTACGCGACGGCCGCCTGGCCGTTCAGCGCACGGTCCTTGCCCTGCTTGACCTTCGGGGGGTCGTCCTTCTTCGCGCCGGGGATGGTCACGTCCGCGTCGAGCGTGATGCCGCCGACCAGCTCGACGAGGTTCTCCAGGTAGGGGGTGTCCAGCCGCCAGCTCCCCTTAATGTCCGCGCCGAGCAGCGCGTTCAGGGATTCGCGGGTGCCTCCGGTGCCGCCGTCCCTCACGGCCTTGCCGAGCGTGGTGGCGGTGCCGTCGGGGGACACGGCGAGCGTGTTCGGCAGCAGGACCGTGGTGCCCCGGCCCGCGGTCTCGTTGTCGACGAGCAGGGCGGTGGAGCTGCCGCCGCCCTTGGTCTCCCGCAGATGCACGACGATCACGTCGCGCTTCTGCGCGCCCCCGGAGGCCACGGCGGCCTTGGAGCCCCCGCCCGTACCGGGCAGCATCCCCGCGTACCAGAGGTAGCCGACGCCGCCGGCCACCAGGAGCGCGAGGACGACGGCGAGCACGACGACGCGGTTGCGGCCCTGGCGCTTGCGCTCGTCTCGGCGCTCGGTGCGGCTCTCGCTGAACTTGAGCCAGTCGATGACGTCCTCGGAGTCCTCGTCCGGCTCCTCGATGAAGGAGAACTGCTCGGTCCGGTACTCCTCGCCCCCGCCCCCAGCGGCCCCGGCGGCCTTGTCCGCGGCCCTGAGCCGCTCCGGGACCCCCGCCTCCGGCTCCGCCGCGCTCTCGGCGCGCGCCTCGTCGCGCGGGGCCGCGGCCTGCTGCGGAATCCACTCCTGCTGCCGGCCCTGCTGCTGAGACTGCCCCGGAAGGTGCTGCTCCTGGGGGGGCTGCCCCTGGAGGGACTGCCCTTGGCGGGGCTGCTGCTGCTCGGGCTGCTGAGTCTGGTGGTACTGCTGCTGTTGGTAGGACTGCTGCCCGTACGGGTCGTAGCCGTACCCCGGCTGCGCCCCGGCCGCGTACGGGTCGTACGACTGCTGGTACGCCTGCTCCGGCTGGTACGACTGGTACGGCTGCTGCTGCGGAATCGACGAGCCGTGCTGGCCCGGCTCCCCGTACTGACCCGACTGACCCGGGTGCCCCGACTGGCCCTGCTGCTGAAGCGGCTGCCCGTACTGGTCGTACACCCGTCTCGGGTCGTTCGGCTCGTACACCGGCTGCCCATAGGCGTCGTAGCCGTACACCAGGGGTTCCTGTGCGTACGGGTCCTGTCGGTCGTTCACCAGAGCCCCTTCAGCCGGCGTGTGCCGGTGTCTTCCGGAATCAGCCGTCGTTCCGGTACAGCCTGCGCTTGTCGATGTAGCGGACCACACCGTCCGGCACCAGATACCAGACCGGATCGCCCTGCGCGACGCGCGCCCGGCATCCGGACGACGAGATCGCCAGCGCGGGCACCTCGACCAGGGAGACGCCGTCCTCCGGGAGCCCCGGATTGGCCAGTACGTGCCCGGGCCGCGTCACTCCGATGAAGTGGGCCAGCGAGAACAGTTCCTCGGTGTCCCGCCAGGTGAGGATCTGCGCGAGCGCGTCGGCGCCGGTGATGAAGAAGAGGTCCGCGTCACCGTGCTCGGCGCGCAGGTCCCGCAGCGTATCGGTGGTGTAGGTGGGGCCGCCGCGGTCGATGTCGATGCGGCTGACCGAGAACTGCGGGTTGGACGCGGTGGCGATGACCGTCATCAGATAGCGGTCCTCGGCCGGCGACACCTGCTTGTGGCTCTTCTGCCACGGCTGGCCGGTCGGTACGAAGACCACCTCGTCCAGGTGGAACTGCGAGGCCACCTCGCTCGCGGCGACCAAGTGGCCGTGGTGGATCGGGTCGAAGGTCCCGCCCATCACGCCGAGTCGCCGCTTAGCGGGCTCTGTCTGCTCTCCCATGCGTGCAGACCCTACTGGGCCCGGCCGCGCACCGGGACGGCGGTTCAGCGGTCGCGGTTGAAACGGGTGACGCCCCACAGCATGAGCAGCAGGATGACGAGGGCCGCGCCGCCCGTCATGAAGGGGCTGATGCTCTCGTGGGTGTCCACGTGCTCGCCCTCGGCGGCGAGCGTGACCAGGGCGGTGTGGGCGGTGCTGAATGCGGTCATCTTCGGCAGGACCTATCCGGGATGGGATCGGGCAGAGACTTCTGACACATCGTATGCGGCGGCGGCCGGCAACCTCACGGCGACTCCACGCGTCCGTACCGGTCGGGCCTGTTCCGTCCCGGTGGGGCCGTTCCGGCCCGGCCGAGGACGGCCCTACCGAGGCCGCACGCCCCGGCCTCGGGCTGCCCCGGCCCCGGCCCCGGCCGTCCCGGCCCGCAGGCCGGTCAGTCCTTGCCGCCGTATCCGCGCAGCAGGACCCAGGCGAGGAGGACGATGCCGAGCACCGAGACGATGAGGACCGTGCGCAGCAGCGTGCCGGGCCCGCCGTCGCCCTTGGAGACGGCGAGCAGTTCCACGAAGCCGGGGTGGCCGGTCAGGCCAGTCATGTCGGGCATGACTCCACGGTAGCCAGCCCGTTGTCAACATCTAGGCTGGGGTCCGGATAGCGGGGGACGGGTTCGGATCAGCCTGATCAGCCCAGTGAAGGGGGTCACCATGACGGACAGTGACAGCAGCGGCGGGGGGCGCGAGCAGGTGCCCAGCCGGGAGCGGAAGCGCTTCCCCGGCATTTCCTCGCGCGCGTACGAGCACCCGGCGGACCGGTCGGCGCTGGTGGCGCTGCGCAAGCTGAGCGGCTTCGACACCGTCTTCAAGGCGCTGAGCGGGCTGCTCCCGGAGCGCAGCCTGCGGCTGCTGTTCCTCTCCGACTCGGTGCGCGTCGGCGACCAGCAGTTCCAGCATCTGCACACCATGCTGCGGGACGCCTGTTACATCCTGGACCTGGAGAAGGTCCCGCCGATGTACGTCACCCAGGACCCGCAGCCCAACGCCATGTGCATCGGCCTGGACGAGCCGATCATCGTGGTGACCACGGGGCTCGTCGAACTGCTCGACGAGGAGGAGATGCGGGCGGTGGTGGGCCACGAGGTGGGCCACGCGCTGTCCGGGCACTCCGTCTACCGCACGATCCTGCTGTTTCTCACCAACTTCGCACTCAAGGTCGCCTGGATACCGCTGGGCAATATCGCGATCATGGCGATCGTCACGGCGCTGCGCGAGTGGTTCCGCAAGTCGGAGCTGTCCGCGGACCGGGCGGGGCTGCTGGTCGGGCAGGACCTGCGGGCCTCGATGCGCGGCCTGATGAAGATCGCGGGCGGCAACCACCTGCACGAGATGAACGTGGACGCGTTCCTCGCGCAGGCCGAGGAGTACGAGTCGGGCGGCGATCTGCGGGACTCCGTGCTCAAGATCATGAACGTGCTGCCGCGCAGCCACCCGTTCACGACCGTACGGGCCGCCGAGCTCAAGAAGTGGGCCGAGAGCCGCGACTACCAGCGGATCATGGACGGCCACTACCCGCGCCGCGACGAGGACAAGGACACCTCGGTGACCGACTCCTTCAAGGAGTCCGCCTCGCACTACGCGGATTCGGTGCGGTCCAGCAGGGACCCGCTGATGGGGCTCGTACGGGACATCGCGGGCGGCGCGGGCGACCTGGGCGGCAAGCTCCGGGACACCTTCACGGGCCGGGGCTCGACGTCCACCCGGCAGCGCCCCGGGGACGGCCGCGAGGACCCGCCGCGCGGCTCGGGGGACGGCCCGGAGGGCTCCGGGCGCTAACGGCGGCCCGTCGGGGTCGGCAGCGCGCCGGCCGCCAGCACGCCGCACAGCGACGCCGTGGTCCGGCCGGTCGCGTACGGGTCCGTACCGGCCGGGCCCTCGTCCTTCGCCCGCTCCCCGGCGAGCAGGGGCCGCAGATACCCGGCGGCGTCCGCCGCGCAGGACTCGGGCCCGGCCTGCACATTGGCCTGCGCCACCTCGATGTGGTGGTCGCGCAGGTCGTCCCGGTCGAAGCGGAACCGCATCTCGCGCCGGACGGTGAAGAGCGAGACCTGGTCCGCCCCGGCCGCCGCGCCGTGGCCGGCCCGCGCCGGGCGCAGCGGGTAGACGAAGGTGTGGTCGGCGGTGACCTCCAGCGCGCCGGCCGACTCGGTCACGGTCAGGGTGCCCCGGACCCGTACGGGCGCGTCGGCGAGGGCGACCTTCGCCGGGTCGAAGCGGACCAGCCAGCCGGTGGCCGCGTGCCGCCCGTCGTCCTCGGGGTGGGCGAGGCTCTGGTCGTACTGGGCGAGCTGGGAGGGGTCGAGCAGCACGCGCGTGGCCCGGGTGTCGCCGCCGGTGAGCACTTGCGGGTCGAGGGAGGACTTGACGACGTACTCCTTGGCGGCGGCGAGCGCGCCCAGCACCTGGCTCTCGGAGAAGTGCTGGGTCTTGCGGGCGGCGGGCAGCGTCACGCCCTCGGAGCCCTCGCTGAACTGCGCGGCGGGGCTGTGGTCGAAGAGGTCGCGGGCGGAGGAGCCGGCGACGGGGCCGGTGGGCGCGAGCGGGATGAGGGTGGTGCGCAACGGGTCGGCGGCGGGCGGCGGCGTCTCCTTGTAGGGGTGGCGTACGCCCATGTAGACGGCGGTGCCGAAGGCGAGGGCGACCAGCAGCACCAGGACGAGCACCTGGCGCGGGGCGCCGATGCGCGCCCAGGGCGAGCGGCTGCGCACCGCCTGCGCGTGGTCGCGCATCCGCTCCCGGGCGGAGAACTCCTGGAGCCGGGCAGCGCGCACGAACGACTCGTCGAAGACGACGGATCCGTACTCGTCGTCGCTGCTTCCGGGGACACCTTCGGGAGTCCCCTCAGGTGGCTCTCCAGGCCCGGCCATACTTCAAGAGTAGGTCCGCGGGCGCTCAGGTAAACGCCCTGGTACACGACAAGTTCGGACGAAAGCTGACGCGTCGCCAGGGGGCGGCCGCGCCCCGGCGGGCGGCGCGACGAGCGGCGCGCCGGGCCGCTCAGGGCGTGCGCGGCGCGGCCGAGGCCACGGGCGCTTCCAGCTCCGCGGAGACCGAGGGCAGTGGGGCGGGATGCTCCTTGGCGGGGCTGTCCACCCCGCTCGTGGCGGGCGGGGCGGCCGGGCCCTGTCGGCTGTTGGAGGAGGCGCCGCGGAAGACGGCGGTGAAGGCGAGGGCGACCACGCCGATGCCTATCAGCACGGCGAGCGCCCAGGCCACCGGGCGGTGCCAGCGGGCGTGGCCGCGGTAGGGGCGGCGCAGGGCGCCGTAGCGGCCGTACGGACCGTAGGCGTCGTCCGGGTCGAGGTCGCTCGCGTCCACCGCGCCATGGCCCGCGCCGGGGCGGGGCCGGCCGCGGCCCTCCTCGCACGTCTCGTCGTACGCGTCCTCGTCGGCGGGTGGGGAGAGGGCGCGGCGGGACTGGGCGGCCGCGAGCATCCGCTCGATCGCACTGGGCTCGTGGATCTTGGCGGACCGTACGAAATCCTCGTCGAGTACCACGGAGGCGAACGGGTCTTCCGCGCCCCCATGGCCGTGATCCTGGCTCTCGGGCTCTTCGCCGTCCGGGAACGGCCTGCCCCCCGCGTCGTCCGGCACGTGTCCAGCGTAGCCCCGGAAGGGTCAATTTGGGCAGCCGGTAAGGCAATTCACACCTGCGGGAAAGGGCGTGCCGAGGCCCCGCGGGGGCTCGCGGCCGTACGCCGGGCTCCCGTGTCCCGGCGGCCCCCGGCACCGCACGCCCGCACACCCGGCGCCGGTCCCCCGACGCACGTACGGTCCTGTGCGCTGGAGCCCCGAAGCGCGTACGGCCGCGTGCCCCGGAGGCCCGGCGCGCGTACGGCCGTGCGCGACATAGGCAGGGGCCGCGCGGCCGGTGGCTCAGCGCGTGTGCCCGTCCCCCGTCACGATGTACTTCGTCGACGTCAGTTCCGGCAGCCCCATCGGACCGCGCGCGTGCAGCTTCTGCGTCGAGATGCCGATCTCGGCGCCGAAGCCGAACTGGCCGCCGTCCGTGAAGCGGGTGGAGGCGTTGACCGCGACGGCCGCCGAGTCCACGAGCCGGGTGAAGCGGCGGGCGGCGGACTGCGAGGAGGTCACGATCGCCTCGGTGTGGCCCGAGGACCAGAGCCGGATGTGGTGGACGGCCGCGTCCAGCGACTCCACGACGGCGGCGGCGATGTCGTACGAGAGGTACTCGGTCTCCCAGTCCTCGAACGACGCCTCGACCACGGTCGCGGGCGACCCCTCGGCCAGCTCCAGCACCCGCTCGTCGCCGTGCACGGTGACCCCCGCCTCGGCGAGCGCGGCCAGCGCGCGCGGCAGGAACGCGGCGGCGATGTCCTGGTGCACGAGCAGCGTCTCGGCGGCGTTGCAGACGCTCGGGCGCTGCGCCTTGGAGTTGACGAGGATGTCGACGGCCATGTCGAGGTCGGCCTCGGCGTCCACGTACACATGGCAGTTGCCGGTGCCGGTCTCGATCACGGGGACCGTGGACTCCTCGACGACCGTACGGATCAGCGAGGCGCCGCCGCGCGGGATCAGCACGTCCACCATGCCGCGGGCGCGCATCAGCTCCCGTACGGACTCCCGGCTCTCCCCCGGCACGAGCTGCACGGCGTCCGCGGGCAGCCCGGAGCCGCCGACGGCGTCGCGCAGGACCTTCACGAGGGCGGCGTTGGAGGCGGACGCGGAGGACGAACCGCGCAGCAGCACCGCGTTGCCGGACTTGAGGCAGAGCGCGGCGGCGTCCACGGTCACGTTCGGCCGGGCCTCGTAGATGATCCCGACGACGCCGAGCGGCACCCGGACCTGCCGCAGGTCGATGCCGCCCGGCAGGGTGGAGCCGCGCACCACCTCGCCGACCGGGTCGGGCAGGGCCACCACGTCCCGTACGTCCTTGGCGATGGCGCGGACCCGCTCGGGCGTCAGGGTGAGCCGGTCGACGACGGACTCGGCGGTGCCCGCGGCCCGCGCGCGCTCGACGTCCTCCGCGTTGGCCGCGACGACGTCCTTCGTACGGACCTCCAGGGCGTCCGCCATGGCCAGCAGCGCCTCGTCCTTGACCGAGCGCGGCAGGGGCGCGAGGTCGGCGGCCGCGGCACGGGCGCGGTAGGCGGCGCGCAGCACCGGGGACTGCGGCATGGGGTCGGCCAGGGGCGAGGGGAAGACACTGCTCATGCCGAGCAGCCTACTGAGCGCGCGGCCCGGTCCCACCCCTTATGGCGCATATCCCGCACTGCGAGACGTCGATCACGGCCGCGACGATGGCCGCGACCGCGGCGGCCAGGACGGCCACGGCGGCGCAGTCCGAACGGGCCGCCGCCGCGCCCCTCAGCCCCGGCCCCCTCGAAACCCTCCGCCCTTCAGTCCCGGCCCCCTCGAAACCTCCGCCCCTCAGTCCCGGCCCCCTCGAAACCTCCGCCCTTCAGCCCCGGCCCCCTCGAAACCTCCGTGCCTCGGCCTCCGGCGCGTAAGAAGCTCGGCTCAGAACGGGTGCACGCCCACCGGGGACGCCGGCGGCGGACCGTAGCCCTCCGCGATGCGCTGGTGGTAGGTCTCGCGGTCGATGACCTCCAGGCCGACGATCTCCCACGGGGGGAGCCGGGCCGTGGAGCGGTGCTCGCCCCAGAGCCGGAGCGCGACCGCCGCCGCGTCGTGGAGGTCCCTGGCCTCCTCCCAGTAGCGGATCTCGGCGTGGTCGTCGGCGTAGCGGCTGGTCAGCAGAAAGGGATGGTCGTGCGCGAGCTGTTCGAGCCCCCGCCGGACCTCCGCGAGCGGCGACTCGGCGCCCGAGACGCTGAGCGTGATGTGCCACAGCCGCGATTCCTCCGTGCCGCGCGGCTGTGGTTCGGACCCGTGCTCCGTGCTGCCGGCCCCCGCCGGCGGCTGTGCCTCCTCGCCTGTACCGACGCTGGTCAGTGCGCGTTCCGCCGTCCCTCGGGGCAGCGCGCCCGGACGCCCTCGTCTCACCGGCGGCCTCCTGTTGATCGCTGGCTCCGCGCGCGCGTGCGGCGGAGCCGTTGGTGCTGTGTCCCGCTGTTTCCCGCTGCTGCTCGCAGCATGTCCGTCGCGGACGGGCCGCTGCCCGAGGCGGCCCCGTTCTTCAAAGTTGACCAGTCCGGGGGCGGCCGCGTGGCGGTTTTCGCGAAGGTGTCCGTACAAAGACTGGTGAAAGGCCGGACTTCTCCCCCCGGCGCCCGCCGACGCCCCGGACCGCGCCGCCCGGGGCCTCCAGGCCCCCACGGGCGCTCGGCTCACATACTGAGCACGACCGGCTCAGGTACTGAGCACGACCAGGTCGTCGCGGTGCACGACCTCGCGCTCGTACTCCGGACCCAGCTCGCGCGCCAGGTCCCGGGTGGAGCGGCCGATGAGCCGCGGGATCTCCTTGGCGTCGAAGTTCACGAGGCCGCGCGCCACCGCGCGCCCCGCGCCGTCCCGCAGCTCCACCGGGTCGCCCGCCGAGAACTCCCCCTCGACCGCCTCGATGCCGGCGGGCAGCAGCGAGCCGTGCCGCTCCAGTACGGCCCGTACGGCGCCGTCGTCCAGGGTGAGGGCGCCGCGGGGCGCGGAGGCGTGCGCGAGCCACAGCAGCCGGTCGGCGGAGCGGCGGCCGGTGCGGTGGAAGTACGTGCCGGTGGGCCGCCCGGCGAGCGCGTCGGCGGCCTGGCTGGCGGAGGTCAGGACGACCGGGATGCCGGCCGCGGCGGCGATCCGGGCGGCCTCGACCTTGGTGACCATGCCGCCGGTGCCGACACCGGCCTTGCCCGCGCTGCCGATGGTGATGCCGTCCAGATCCGCCGGGCCGCCGACCTCCGCGATCCGGGCGGTGCCGGGGGTGCTGGGGTCGCCGTCGTAGAGGCCGTCGACGTCGGAGAGGAGGATCAGCAGGTCGGCCCGGACGAGGTGGGCCACGAGCGCGGCGAGCCGGTCGTTGTCGCCGAAGCGGATCTCGTCCGTCGCGACCGTGTCGTTCTCGTTGACGATCGGTACGGTCCCCATGGCCAGCAGTTGGTCCAGGGTCCGGTAGGCGTTGCGGTAGTGGGCCCGGCGGCTGGTGTCGTCGGAGGTCAGCAGCACCTGGCCGACGCGCCGGCCGTAGCGCGCGAAGGAGGCCGTGTAGCGGGCGATGAGCAGTCCCTGGCCGACGCTGGCGGCGGCCTGCTGGCGGGCGAGGTCGCGGGGGCGGCGGTCGAGGCCGAGCGGTGCGAGCCCGGCGGCGATGGCGCCGGAGGAGACCAGGACTATCTCCTTGGGCCGGGGGCCGCGGGCCCCGGCGAGTACGTCGACGAGCGCGTCGACCCGGTCGGCGTCGAGCCCTCCGGCCGCGGTGGTGAGCGAGGAGGAGCCCACCTTTACCACGACCCTGCGGGCGTCCGTCACGTCCTGTCTCGCCTCTGCCACGTCGCCTGCAACCCCTGTGCTCGCCTTGTCTGCTCTTGCCCGATTCGTAAATCTACGACAGGCGGCGACGGGCGCGCCGAGCCGTTCCGGTCCCCGGACGGGGCGCGGCGGCTACAGGGGTGCGGGGGCGCGGCGGCTGCGCCCAACCCAGGACGCGGCAGACGCGGCAGACGCGGCAGACGCTGGGGACGCGGGGGGGCGAAGCGTGAGGGCGGAGCATATCCCGCGGAGCGCAGGTAAATAATCCCTTTTGGGGTGACTCACATCACGGCAGATTGCTACCGGGCCAACGCTCGACATACGGTCAGTGGTCGACCGTTCCCCAAAACGGTCGCACTCAATCCTCCAAATCCCGCTGCCAGGAGCCCGCCCAGTGCCTTCTGCCGGAACAGCCTCCCGCCGAGCCGCGGCGCTCGCGGCGCTGCTCGCGATGCTCGTGTTCTTCGCCGCCCAGCTCGTCGGCGCGCTGCTGCCCAATGTGCCGCTCTTCGTCGCCGCCTCGGCGGGCGGGCTGGCGCTCGACCTCGTCCTCCAGCACCGCGATCCGGGGCTGCTCTCGCTGCTGAGCAGGATTCGCCTCGATGTGACGGTCCGGCAGTTGCTGCGCGACATGCTGATCATGGTCGGGCTGCTGCGCGTCCACGACATCGACCCGACGCACGACCACGCGCCGCTCTTCGTCGGGCTGCTGCTCTTCTACTGCGCGCACTTCGCGTGCCAGGCCGCCGCGGTCGTCGTCCGCCGGGCCCGTACGCTGCCGTTCCTGACCCGCAACATCGACGCGTCCGGGCTGCGCCTGTCCGCCGCGCCGCCCCGGCTGCTGGCCCGTCAGCAGGGCCGCCGGCTGCTGCGCTTCTCGGTGCCCGCCAGCGCCGGCCTGCTCACCACCGCCGCCACCGGCAACGCCCTGTGGGGCGAGATCGGCCTCGGCATCGCGCTGGTCTTCGCCATCGGCGGCACGGTCTACCTCGCCACCTGGCTGCTGCCCAAGAAGCGCATCGCCCTCGAATCGCAGGCGCTGGCCTGGCTGGACAAGTGGCTGGCGACGTACCAGCCGACCGTCGGCATGTACTTCTCCGGCGGCACCTCCTCCGCCTACCAGGCGAACATGTGGCTCTCCACCCTCGCCGAGCTGGACGGCAACCCGATCATCGTGCTCCGCGAGCGCTTCATGGTGCAGAAGATCGAGGCCACCGACGTGCCCATCGTCTGCATCCCCAAGGTCGTCCACCTGATGGCGCTGGAGCAGTCGTCGCTCAAGATGATGCTGCACCCGGCCAACTCCGGTAAGACCTCGCAGGTGCTGCGCATGCCCTCGATCAAGCACGCGTTCACCAACCACGGCGAGAGCGACAAGCTCTCCAGTTGCAACCCGTACTCGAAGGCGTACGACGAGGTCTGGGTCGCCGGCCCCGCCGCCCGCGAGCGCTACCAGCTCGCGGACATCGGCGTCGAGGACAAGGACGTCGTCGAGGTCGGCCGCCCGCAGCTCGCGCCCATCCAGCCGTACAAGGGCGCGCCCGAGGGCGAGTTCACCACCGTGCTGTACGCGCCGACGTGGGAGGGCTGGGACGGCAACCCCGGCAACACCTCCGTGATGCTCGCGGGCGAGAACATCGTCCGGGAACTCCTCGCCGACCCCAAGGTCCGCCTGCTCTACAAGCCGCACCCGATGACCGGCTCCGTCGACCCTCGGGCCGGCCGCGCCAACGAGCGCATCATGGCGATGGTCCGCGAGGCCAACACCAAGCGCTCCGGCGCCCGCCCCGGCCCCGAGGCCGCCGCCGAACTGGCCCGCCGCACCGCCGAGCTGGACCGCCTCACCACCAGCACCTTCCGGGAGAGCGCCGACGAGGTGGAGCGGATGATGCTCCAGGGCACCCCCGAGCCCGGCCGCGCCGCGACCGTGGAGGCGGCCACCGCCGCCTGGGAGGCCGCCTACTGGGCCTCGCTGCCGGTCTGGGAGCACCAGGTCATCACCGACGCCCGGCCCGCCCTCTACACCTGCTTCAACCAGTCCGACCTGCTCATCAGCGACGTGTCCAGCGTCGTCTCCGACTACCTGAGCAGCGAGAAGCCGTACGCGGTGGCCAACACCAGCGGCATGCCGGAGGACGAGTTCGTCGCGGGCTTCCCGACCGTCAGCGCCGCCACCATCCTCACCCCGCAGGCCGAGGGCGTGCCGGCGCTCCTGGAGGCCGTCCGCAACCCCGCCAAGGACCGCCTCGCCACCGCCCGCGCCGAGCTGAAGGTCGAGCTGCTCGGCCCCTCGGACCCGCCGTCGCTGACCCGCTTCAACGCCGCCGCGCTCGCGCTGTGCGAGAAGGCCGACGAACGCCGCGCCCGGATGGCGGCCCGCGCCCCCGGCGACGTCCCCTCGCCCCGCGACATGGACCCGGCCGCCGACGAGGTCCAGTCGGCCCCGGACGCACCGGAGAAGCGCGCCACGGTCTGAGCCGGGCCCCGGCCCGGCACGGCACGGCACGCGAAAGGCCCCGGAGGATCATCCTCCGGGGCCTTCCCCGTATCCGCTCCGCCCCGGCCGCGCCGCGCGGACCCGGCCGTACACGTACGGGCTCGCCAGGGCTCCGCCCCCCGTAAGCGGCCCCTGTACGTACGGCCCAGCAGCGCTCACGCCCGTACACCGCTCGCGTACGCCGCGCCCGTACGTCCTCCCCGTACGGCCTCTCGTACGGGGAGGCTGTACGAGCTCCGGCACGGCCTTCCCGTACGAGCTTCCCCGACGGCGCAGCCCGCACGTACGGCGCCCGGGGCGGGCCCGAGCCCAAGCCCGCGGCGCGCGGCGCCGCGGGCTCCGGCGTGCGGCGCGCCCTCAGAAGGGCTTGAACTCGTCGAACTCCTGCTCCGCCTCGTCCCGGGCCGCTTCGCGGTCCCGGCGGCGCTGCGCGGCGGGGCGCGGCGCCTCCATGCGGTGGTCCTCGCCGCGGCGGCCGAGCATCTCCGCGCCGGCGGCCATGGTCGGCTCCCAGTCGAAGACGACGGAGTCCTCGTCGCTGCCGATGGCGACGCCGTCACCGGCGCGGGCGCCCGCTTCGAGCAGGGCGTCCTCGACGCCGAGGCGGTTGAGCCGGTCGGCGAGGTAGCCGACGGCCTCGTCGTTGTTGAAGTCGGTCTGGCGCACCCAGCGCTCCGGCTTCTCGCCGCGCACCCGGAAGATGCCGTCCTCGTCGGCGGCGACCGTGAAGCCCGCGTCGTCGACGGCCTTCGGGCGGATGACGATGCGGGTCGCCGCCTCCTTGGGCTTGGCGGCGCGCGCCTCGGCCACGATGCCCGCGAGCGCGAAGGACAGCTCCTTCAGGCCCAGCCGGGAGACGGCGGACACCTCGAAGATCTGGAAGCCGCGGGCCTCCAGCTCGGGCCGGATGATGTCGGCGAGGTCCTTGCCGTCGGGGATGTCGACCTTGTTGAGGACGACGAGCCGCGGCCGGTCCTCCAGACCGCCGTACTCCGCCAGCTCCGCCTCGATCTGGTCCAGGTCGGAGAGCGGGTCGCGGTCGGACTCCAGGGTCGCCGTGTCCAGTACGTGCACGAGCACCGAGCAGCGCTCGACGTGGCGCAGGAACTCCAGGCCGAGGCCCTTGCCCTGGCTGGCGCCGGGGATGAGGCCGGGCACGTCCGCGATGGTGTAGACGGTCGAACCGGCCGTCACCACGCCGAGGTTGGGCACCAGGGTGGTGAAGGGGTAGTCGGCGATCTTCGGCTTGGCGGCCGAGAGCACCGAGATCAGCGAGGACTTCCCGGCGCTGGGGAAGCCGACGAGCGCGACGTCCGCGACGGTCTTGAGCTCCAGGGTCACGTCGCCGGCGTCGCCGGGCTCGCCGAGGAGAGCGAAGCCGGGGGCCTTGCGGCGGGCGGAGGCCAGCGCGGCGTTGCCGAGGCCGCCGCGGCCGCCCTGGGCGGCGACGAAGGTGGTGCCCTCGCCGACCAGGTCGGCGAGGATCTCGCCGTTCTTGTCGAGTACGACGGTGCCGTCCGGGACGGGCAGGACGAGGTCGCCGCCGTCCTTGCCGGAGCGGTTGCCGCCCTCGCCGGGCTTGCCGTTGGTGGCCTTGCGGTGCGGGCTGTGGTGGTAGTCCAGGAGGGTGGTGACCGACTGGTCGACGACCAGGATCACATCGCCGCCCCGTCCGCCGTTGCCGCCGTCCGGGCCGCCGAGCGGCTTGAACTTCTCACGGTGGACGGAGGCGCAGCCGTGGCCTCCGTTACCCGCGGCGACATGCAGTTCGACGCGGTCCACGAAGGTGGTCATGACGGTTGCCTCCAGATAAGGACGGAATTGTTCTCTGTACTAACACGCCGAGGGCGGACCCGCTTCCCCGTCGCCGGGAAAGCCTGGTCCGCCCTCGGAAAAAGGTGCTGGGTCGTGCCGAAGCTGATTACTCAGCGATCGGGACGATGTTCACTACCTTGCGGCCACGGTGCGTGCCGAACTGCACCGCACCGGCGGCCAGCGCGAACAGGGTGTCGTCGCCGCCGCGACCGACGCCCGAGCCCGGGTGGAAGTGGGTGCCGCGCTGGCGGACCAGGATCTCGCCGGCGTTGACGGCCTGGCCGCCGAAGCGCTTGACGCCGAGCCGCTGGGCGTTGGAGTCGCGACCGTTCCGAGTGGACGATGCGCCCTTCTTGTGTGCCATGTGTCCTCAGTCCCTTACTTCGCAGCCGCGTCGATGCCGGTGATCTTGATCGCCGTGTACTGCTGGCGGTGACCGATCCGCTTCCGGTAGCCGGTCTTGTTCTTGTACTTCAGGATGTCGATCTTGGCACCCTTGTGGTGGTCCACGATCTCGGCCTGGACCTTGACGCCGGCCAGCACCCACGGGTCGCTGGTGACCGCGTCGCCGTCGACGACGAGCAGCGTCGAGAGCTCGACCGCGTCGCCAACCTTGCCGGTGGAAATCTTGTCGACCTCAAGGACGTCGCCGACAGCAACCTTGTGCTGCCGACCGCCGCTACGCACGATTGCGTACACGCGGATCTCACTCTCTCGCTAGTAAACGGGACCTCTGATGCCAGCCGCTCACACGGTCCGCGAACGGTCCGTGAGATCCGAATGGACGAGCGGCCTCTCCCGGCGGGGCCGGAAGGGATGTGCTCAGGGGTTTGGCGCGTTGCACACGCCGACGGTCCAGAGTACGGGGCCCTTGACCATGGGGTCAAACCGGTCCCCCGCGGCCGGCCCCGGCCCGTACGCCCTCGCGTACGAGCCGGGGCCGGCCGCCTCGCCTGCTCAGTCCTCGGCGGAAGCCGAGACGGAGGACTGCGGCTGCTCCGCCGCCGCGGCCTTCTTGGCCGTCGTCTTCTTGGCGGCCGTCTTCTTCGCCGTCGCCGTCGCCGCCGTCTTCTTGGCCGCGGTCTTCTTGGCGGCCGTCTTCTTCGCGGGCGCCTTCTTGGCCGTGGTCTTCTTGACGGCGGTCTTCTTCGCCGTGGTGGCCTTCTTACGGGCCGTCTTCTTGGCCGGAGCCGCTTCCTCGGCGTCGGCATCGGCACCGGCAACGGCGTCGGCATCGGCGGCTACGGACGGCTCTTCGGCCGCCTCGGCGGGCGTCGCCTGTTCGGCGACCGGCTCGACCTGCTCGACCTGCTCGGCGGCCTTGGCCTCCGGCTCCTGCGCGGGGGCGCTGACCACGACCACCGCGGCGTCCTCGGCGCCCGTCGGCGGCCCCGCCGGGGCGGTCGCCTTGCGGGTCACCCGACGACGCGTACGTACCGGCTTCGGCTCGGCGGCGGGCTCGGCGTCCTGCGGGACGACGGGCTCGGGGGCGGTCTCGGCGACGGGCGCGGCGGTGACCTCGGCGGCGGGCTCGGGCTCGCTCGCCGGGGCGGTCGCCTTGCGGCTCACCGGCTCGGCGACCGGCTCCGGCGCGGCCACGCTGGACACGGCCTCCGCCTCGGCCTCCGGCTTCGGCGGGCCCGCCGGGGCGGACACCTTGCGGGTCACCCGGCGACGCCCACGGCCGCGGCCGCGCGACTCGGCGGCCGCCTGCGCCTCGGCCGGGCTGCCGAACCACTCGTCGTCCGCCTCGACGGCGGGCCGCAGCTCGGCCTCCGTCACCGCGACGGGCTCCAGCTCGGGCCGCGCCTGGGGCTCTGCCTCGGCCTCCTCCGCGGCCACGGCCGCCGGCTCGTCCGCGAGCGGCTGCTCGTGGTCGTGGGCGTGGTCGTGCTCGTGATCGCGCTCATGGTCGTGCTCGTGGTCGTGGTGCTGGGCGCCGCCCGCGGACTTGCCCTTCTTCTTGCCGCGCTTGCCGCCACCGCCACCGCCGCCACCGGCAGCGGTCGGCTGGTCCATGTGGACGATCACGCCGCGGCCGTTGCAGTGCACGCACGGCTCGGAGAAGGACTCCAGCAGCCCCTGCCCGACCCGCTTGCGGGTCATCTGGACCAGGCCCAGCGAGGTGACCTCGGCCACCTGGTGCTTGGTGCGGTCCCGGCCCAGGCACTCCAGGAGCCGCCGCAGCACGAGGTCGCGGTTGGATTCCAGCACCATGTCGATGAAGTCGATCACGATGATGCCGCCGAGGTCGCGCAGCCGGAGCTGGCGCACGATCTCCTCGGCCGCCTCCAGGTTGTTCCTGGTGACCGTCTCCTCCAGGTTGCCGCCCTGGCCGGTGAACTTCCCGGTGTTGACGTCGACGACGACCATCGCCTCGGTCCGGTCGATGACGAGCGAGCCGCCGCTCGGCAGCCAGACCTTGCGGTCCAGCGCCTTCATGAGCTGCTCGTCGATCCGGTACGTGGCGAAGACGTCGACGTCCGACGTCCACTTCTGCAGCCGGTCGGCGAGGTCGGGCGCGACGTGCGAGACGTATCCGTGGATCGTCTCCCAGGCGTCGGCGCCGCTCACGATGACCTTGGAGAAGTCCTCGTTGAAGATGTCGCGGACGACGCGGACGGTCATGTCCGGCTCGCCGTAGAGCAGGGACGGCGCGTTGGAGCCGCCGCTCTTCGCCTTCTTCTGGATCTCCTCCCACTGCGCCTGGAGGCGCTCCACGTCCCGGCGCAGCTCGTCCTCGCTCGCGCCCTCGGCGGCCGTACGGACGATGACGCCCGCGTCCTCGGGGACGATCTTCTTGAGGATCTGCTTCAGCCGCGACCGCTCGGTGTCGGGGAGCTTGCGGCTGATGCCGGTCATCGAGCCCTCGGGCACGTACACGAGGTAGCGGCCCGGCAGCGAGACCTGGCTGGTCAGCCGGGCGCCCTTGTGGCCGATCGGGTCCTTGGTGACCTGCACCAGCACGGACTGGCCGGACTTCAGGGCGGTCTCGATGCGCCGGGGGCCGTTGGCCATGCCCAGCGCCTCGAAGTTGACCTCACCGGCGTACAGGACGGCGTTGCGGCCCTTGCCGATGTCGACGAAGGCGGCCTCCATGGACGGCAGCACGTTCTGGACCTTGCCCAGGTAGACGTTGCCGACGTAGCTGGTGGCCTGCTCCTTGTTGACGAAGTGCTCGACGAGGACGTTGTCCTCCAGCACGCCGATCTGGGTGCGCTCACCGCTCTGGCGCACCACCATCACGCGCTCGACGGCCTCGCGGCGGGCCAGGAACTCGGCCTCCGTGATGATCGGCACCCGGCGGCGGCCCTGCTCGCGGCCCTCGCGGCGGCGCTGCTTCTTGGCCTCCATACGGGTCGAGCCCTTGATGGACTGGACCTCGTCGAAGCCGGTGCCGGGCTCGCGCTCGGCCTCCTTCTTGCGGGGCTCGCGAACCTTGACGACCGTACGCTCCGGGTCGTCGCCACCGGCCTCGGCGGCGTCCTGGCCGTCGCCGCTGCGGCGCCGGCGACGGCGGCGCCGGCGGCTGCTCGCCGAACCCGAGCCACCCTGCTCGGCGTCGTCGTCGGCGGAGTCGGACTCCTCGTCGGCGGCTTCGGCGTCCCGGCCGGCCTGCGGCTCGGCGTCGGGCTGCTCGCCCTCCTGCTCCTGCTCCTGCTCGTCGTCGGAGTCCGCGGCCTCACCGCGGCGACGGCGCCGGCCGCCACGGCGACGGCGGCGCGAGGGGCGGTCGCCCGACTCGTCGTCGCCCTGCACGGCGTCCTCAGACTCGTCGGCCTGCTCCGCGTCGGCGTCGGCGTCCTCCTCCGCGGGGGCGGCGGCTTGCTCGGGCTCGGCGGCCTCACCGCGCCGACGGCGGCGGCGCCGGCCGCCCGCGGCGGGCTGGCGCTGCTCGGCCGGGGCCTCGTCCGCGGCCTCGGCCTCGGCCTCCTCCTGCTCCGCCTCCAAGGCGGCGGCGACCGCCGCGGTCTCCGGCGTCTGGAACATCGGCTCGGTGAACACCGGCGCCTGGAAGACGGCCGAGGGCGCCCGGACGGCGCGGCGACGGCCGCGGCCGGAGCCGGAGCCCGCGGACGCCTCTTCGTCGGCCTTCTCGGCGGCCGGCTCCGCGCTCGCGGCGGTCTCGGCGGTCCCGGTGCCCTCGTCACGGGATTCCGGCGCGCTCACGGAACGGGACGCGCGGCGGCGCGTACGGGCGGGCTTCGCGCTCTCGGCGGCCGGGGCTTCGGGCGCCGGGGCGACGGCCGCTTCGCCGTCTTCGGCCTCTTCACCAGCTTCGGCAGCTTCGGCAGCGGCCTCTTCGGCAGAGGTCTCAGCGGGCTCGGCGGGTTCAACGGGCTCCGCGACGGGGGCGGCGGCCTTGCGGGTGGCGCGGCGCCGCGTACGAGCGGGCTTCGGCTCCTCGGCCTTGGGCTCCTCGACGGGCGCCTCGGCGACGGCCTCCGCCGCCGAGTCCTCCGTCAGGTCTTCCGCCGGTGCGTCGCTCGCCGGAACAGCATCCGTCTGGGCGTCGGCCGTCTGGGGCGCGCCTTCGGGAGCGGTCGCCTTGCGGGTGGCGCGGCGGCGCGTACGAGCGGGCTTGGGCTCTTCGACGGGGGCCTCGACGGGCGCATCGACCGGCTCGGCGGCCGGTGCCGGGGCGGCCCCCTCGGATACGGCCGCGGCCTCGGCGCCCGTACCCGTACGGGGCGAGCCCGCCGGGGCGGTCGCCTTGCGGGTGGCACGGCGGCGCGGGCGCGCGGGGGCGGCGTCGGCGAGCTCCGGGGCGTCCTCGGCGGCCGGCTGCGCGGCTGCCGCGGCGGTGGTGCCGGACGAGGCGGTGACGTCACCCGTGTCCGCGGCCGGCGGTCCCGCCGGCCGGGAGGCCGCGCGGCGCCGACGGCGCGGCGGCAGGGTGTCGCTGGGGGTGTCTTCTGTGGTGTTGTCCCCGGCGGCGCTGTAGCGCGCCGCCTCATTGGGTTCGATCGGCTCGAACATGCGGGCGGTTCTCCCGTCACGCTCCCGGGCGCCGCGCCGGTGTCCGGTCCGCGGCCCGCGTGATGTGCGCGGTTCCGCCGCCGGGGCGCGGGCGCCGCACGGGAGCTGTCGTCTCGCTCGCCGGGTCCGAGTTGTCGGCACCGGCGAAAGTCTTCTGGTCAGTGCGCCTGCCGGACCCGGGTGGCTCCCTGGTGGATCGGCGGCGCGTCGACGGCCGCCCTACGCGGAACCTTCCCCGGCCTTCGGCGGGGAGTCCCCGGCCGTCGCCTTCGCGGCACTCAGCCCGGCGGCCGTGGGTGGAGCGGCCGTGGCAGCGTCGCGGTCGGGCGCGAGCGGGTCGGTCACCGTGCCGGTCTCCTCATCGAGCAGCCCCTGCGCCAGCCTGGTCACCGCTGCGGGGACCGGCGGCGCCAGGTCGGCCGTGGCGCGGAGACCGGACAGGACGTCGTCGGGTCGAACGGCAGGTGTCAAATGCCGAACAACCAGCCGCAGTATCGCACAGGCAGTGAGGTCGGGCCTATCGACCGTGGCCGCGAGCGCTTCGAGGCGGACGACGGCGGCACGCGCGTCGAAGCTCCGCAACCCGTTTTTCGTACGGCGCTCGACCTCCACGGTCTCCGCCGCCAGGAACGCCGCGACGGCCCGTTCGGCGTCCTCGGCCCGTACGCCGTCGAGCCGCAGCTCCCATACGGACGCCTGCAGCCGGTCGGCGAAGGACGAGGTGTGCGCCTCCACCGCGTCGATGATGTCGAGCCCGGCGGGCATGGACTCGTCCAGCAGGACGCGGAGCTTCTCGGGGTCCCGCGCGGCGGTGAGCTGGATCTCCAGGTACTCGGCCTCGCTGCCCGTACCGGTGGGGGCCGCGTTCGCGTACGACACCTTGGGGTGCGGGGTGAAGCCCGCCGAGTACGCCATGGGCACCTCGGCGCGGCGCAGCGCGCGCTCGAAGGCGCGCTGGAAGTCACGGTGGCTGGTGAACCGGAGGCGGCCGCGCTTGGTGTAGCGCAGGCGGATGCGCTGCACCGCGGGTGCGGGCGGCGGGCCTTCGGGCTGTCGCTTGCCCAGTGTTACTTCTCCTTGGTGCGGGGGCGCCACTGGACGCCGCCCCAGCGTCGGCGGGGACCGTCCCGGATGGCGCAAGCGCCGTCCTGTCCGGATCGCCCCCGCGTGGACGGGGACAACAGTCGCGCCCGGACGTTCCTCCCAGGGTACGTGCCCCACCCCACCCCGCCCCCCGTCGGCCCCCCGCCGCCGCCCCCGGAAAGATCAGTCGACACCCCCGGGCTCCGCGACCCACTGGGTCCTGAGCCCGGTGTGCTGGGCGATGGTCTCGAAGTCACTCGCCCCGGCACGCCCCTCGCCCATGGCAGAGTTCGCGCCCCCGAAACCCCACTCCGAGGAGCCCCCCCGTGACGCCCCCCGATATCCGCCCCACCGCCCGCCCATGGGGCGCCGGCCGACTGGCGCCCTACCCGAGCACCGTGCGCCGCCCGCACGCCACGGTCACCCACTCGGGCCCGGCGTCCGCGCGGCGCGCCCTTGTCACGCGGTTGGAGGAGGCCGGAGTTCTGGTGACGCCGGGGTGGCGGGCCGCTGTGGGAGGGGTGCCGCGGGAGCTGTTTCTGGAGCCGGGGGTGTTCCTGCCCGAGGGGGGCGGCCGGTGGCGGCCGGTGGTGGGCGGGGCGGCCGATCCGGAGGAATGGGTGCGGGTCGCCTATAGCGATGCGTCGCTGACCACGCAGCTCGACGGGCGGGTGACCGCCGACCAGGTGGACGGGGCCGTGACGGGCTCCCCCACGTCGTCGTCGACCACGCCCGTCACCGTGGTCGGGATGCTGGAGAGCCTGGAGGTGTCGGAGGGGCATCAGGTGCTGGAGATCGGGACGGGCACCGGGTACTCGGCGGGGCTGATGTGTCACCGGCTCGGGGTCGACCATGTGACGACCGTCGAAGTCGATCCGGCGGTGTGGGCCCGCGCGGACGCCGCCTTGGAGGCGGCCGGGTTCTCGACGTGGACCGTGTGCGGGGACGGGCTCCTCGGCCATCCGCGCCGCGCCCCGTACGACCGGACGATCGCTACCTGCGCCGTCCGCCGCATCCCGTACGCCTGGATCAGGCAGACGCGGCCGGGCGGCCTCGTCCTGGCGACCGTCGGCGGGGACTGGCAGTACGGGACCGGGCTCGCGAAGGTCACCGTGGGCGAGGACGGCAGCGCCGAGGGGAGGATCGTCGGCCGGTCCTCGTTCATGCAGGCCCGGTCCCAGGTCCCGGCGCCGGTGGCCGGCGACCTCTCGGCGCGTACGGCCTACGCCGACAGCGAGCGGGCGGCCGAGGTGCCGCCCGTACTGCTGGAGGAGTGGATGCCCGCCTTCCTCGCCCAGCTCGCCGCGCCCGGGGCCCAGTTCGTACGGGCCACGGCGCGGGACGGCTCCCGGCTGCTCCACCTCTTCGATCCGGAGCGCGAGTCGTTCGCCGCGTTCGCCCCGGACGGGGACGGCTGGACCGTTCGGCAAGGCGGCCCCGTCGCTCTGTGGGACGGCATCGAGCGGGCGCTCACCGCGTGGCGGGACGCGGGGAGCCCCGACATCACCGCCGTACGGCTCCGCGTCACCGCCCGGTCCCACACCTACTGGATCGACGGCAGCCCGGCACTGCGATGGGAGCACCGCCTTGCCTGAGCTGCTCCCCTGAGCTGCTCCCCCGAGCTACTTGTTGACCACCGTCAGCGGCAACAGCTTCTTGCCCGTCGGGCCGATCTGGATCTCCGTGTCCATCTGCGGGCACACCCCGCAGTCGAAGCAGGGCGTCCAGCGGCAGTCGTCGACCTCGGTCTCGTCGAGGGCGTCCTGCCAGTCCTCCCAGAGCCAGTCCTTGTCGAGGCCGGAGTCGAGGTGGTCCCAGGGGAGGACTTCCTCGTAGGAGCGCTCGCGGGTGGTGTACCAGGCGACGTCGACGCCGTGGTCGGGGAGGGTCTTGTCGGCGGCGATCATCCAGCGGTCGTAGCTGAAGTGCTCGCGCCAGCCGTCGAAGCGGCCGCCGCTCTCGTAGACGGCGCGGATGACGTCGCCGACGCGGCGGTCGCCGCGGGAGAGGAGGCCCTCGACGATGCCGGGCTTGCCGTCGTGGTAGCGGAAGCCGATGGAGCGGCCGTACTTCTTGTCGCCGCGGATCTTGTCGCGGAGCTTCGCCAGCCGGGCGTCGGTCTCCTCGGCGGAGAGCTGCGGGGCCCACTGGAAGGGCGTGTGCGGCTTGGGGACGAAGCCGCCGATGGAGACGGTGCAGCGGATGTCGTTCTGGCCGGAGACCTTGCGGCCCTCGGCGATGACGTTGACGGCCATGTCGCCGATCTGGAGAACGTCGTCGTCCGTCTCGGTGGGCAGGCCGCACATGAAGTACAGCTTCACCTGGCGCCAGCCGTTGCCGTACGCCGTCGAGACGGTCCGGATCAGGTCCTCCTCCGAGACCATCTTGTTGATGACCTTGCGGATGCGCTCCGAGCCGCCCTCGGGCGCGAACGTCAGTCCGGACCGGCGGCCGTTGCGGGTCAGTTCGTTGGCGAGGTCGATGTTGAACGCGTCGACGCGGGTGGACGGCAGCGACAGGCCGACCTTGTCCTCCGTGTAGCGGTCCGCGAGGCCCTTGGCGATGTCGCCGATCTCGGTGTGGTCGGCGGAGGACAGCGAGAGCAGGCCGACCTCCTCGAAGCCGGTCGCCTTGAGGCCCTTGTCCACCATCTCGCCGATGCCGGTGATCGACCGCTCCCGCACCGGGCGCGTGATCATGCCCGCCTGGCAGAACCGGCAGCCCCGGGTGCAGCCGCGGAAGATCTCCACGGACATCCGCTCGTGCACGGTCTCCGCGAGCGGGACCAGCGGCTGCTTCGGGTACGGCCACTCGTCGAGGTCCATGACGGTGTGCTTGGACACCCGCCACGGCACGCCCGAGCGGTTGGGCACGACGCGCGCGATCCGGCCGTCGGCCAGGTACTCGACGTCGTAGAAGCGGGGTACGTACACGCTGCCGGTGCGCGCGAGGCGCAGCAGCACCTCGTCCCGGCCGCCGGGGCGGCCCTCCGCCTTCCAGTCCCGGATGATGTCGGTGATCTCCAGGACCGCCTGCTCGCCGTCGCCGACGACCGCGCAGTCGATGAAGTCGGCGATGGGCTCGGGGTTGAAGGCGGCGTGGCCGCCGGCGAGCACGATGGGGTGCTCGACCGTGCGGTCCTTGGACTCCATGGGGATGCCCGCGAGGTCCAGGGCCGCGAGCATGTTGGTGTAGCCCAGCTCGGTGGAGAAGGACAGCCCGAAGACGTCGAAGGCGCCGACGGGCCGGTGCGCGTCCACCGTGAACTGCGGGACCTTGTGCTCGCGCATCAGCTCTTCGAGGTCCGGCCAGACGCTGTACGTGCGCTCGGCCAGGACGTCCGGGCGCTCGTTGAGCACCTCGTAGAGGATCATGACGCCCTGGTTGGGCAGCCCCACCTCGTACGCGTCGGGGTACATGAGCGCCCAGCGGACAGCGCAGGCGTCCCAGTCCTTGACGGTGGAGTTCAGCTCACCGCCGACGTACTGAATGGGCTTCTGCACATGCGGGAGCAGAGCTTCGAGCTGTGGGAAGACCGAATCGACAGACATCGAGAACTTTCCTGAGCTGGCTGGGGGGCGACTCTCTAGCGTAACGCGCCCGGAGCGGCCCGTCGCACGCCGTTCGGCCGATCCCGGACCGCCCCGATATGTCCGTTCATCGCGCGAAGTCCGCCCTCGGCGCGTCCGCGCCCGACGCCATGGCCTCGGCCTCCTCCTCCGTGAGCCAGCGGGGCACGCGCGGCCGGGGCGGCGGGGGCTCGCCCTTGAGGGCCGCGATCCGCTCCGGCAGCAGCCGCGTCCCGTTGCGCATCAGCCCCTCCTCGCACTCCGCCGCCGCCCGCTCCTCGCGCCCGTACAGCACCCCGTAGGTGAACGCGCTCTCCCCCGCGTCCTGCGCGTGCGCGGCCAGCTCGCGCAAGGCGAGCCGCGCCATGACGCTGTCCTGGTGCTCGCCGAGCAGTCCCTGGAGCGCCTTGGCGTGCGCGGTGATCCGCTCGGCCGGTTCGCCCAGCGCGGGGGCCGCCGCCTCCGCCGCGTACCGCGTGCGCTTCGCCGACTTGCGGGCCTCGTGCATGGCGGCGTCGCGCCGGGGGCCCGCCGGCGCCTCCAGGGCCTCGGAGATCTGCCGGCCCAGCCGCTCGTAGTCCCGCAGTACGGCCGTGACCAGCGCGTTCTTCGGCTGCTTCGGGCGCAGCGGCGGGTCGGCGACGAGCGCGTCGAGGGTGTCGAGGAGCGTGAGGTAGCGCTCGCCGTCGAGCACGGCGAGCAGCCGCCGCCGTGAGCCGTGGCGGCGCGCCCGCGACCAGGTGCGCAGCCGGGCGCGGACCGGGCCCGCGCGCAGTTCGCCCGGCAGCTTGCCGAGCGCGGCGGTCAGCCGGTCCGTGAGCACTTCCCGGTCCCGGTCGACGCCCAACTCGCCTGCCAGCCAGCGCAGTTCCGCCCCGATGGGGTCGGTGACCGTCCGGTCGAGTACCTTCCCGTACGAGCGCAGCGCGCTGCGGGTGCGCCGCGTCGCCACCCGCATCTGGTGCACGGAGTCGGGCCGGTCGCGGCGTACGTCCGGGTCGAGCCGGACGATGGCGAGGACCTGGAGCCAGATGTAGACGAGGACGTAGTCGGGGGCGGTCCACGCGGCGTGCGGCCCGCCCGACGGCCCGTCCGACGGGCGCCCCGTCAGGAGGCCCGCCGACGGGAGGCCCGGCCCGCTGCCCTCCTCTGTCTTCGCCGCCCCCGGCTCGGTCTTCTCATGCTCCGGCTCCGTCTCCCGCAGCCCCCGCGCCAGCTTCGAATCGTCCGCCGCCCGCCGCAGCCCCGCCTTGAGGAGCTTCTTCTCCACGGCGTCGAGCAGCGCCTCGTCGCCCCGCTCGGCCAGCTCCACCTCGACCTCGGACCACCGCACGCTCCGTTCGCCGCTCCCGGCGTCCAGCCGCCGCGCCAGGACGGCGTCGACGGCGACCTCCGCGAGGTGCCGGCCCTCGCCGTCGAGCAGCCGGTGCACGCCCCGGCGGGTGCGCAGCCGCAGCAGCGGTACGAGGGCGGCGGTCCGTACCCGCGACCGTACGAGCGCGGCGAGCGCGCCCGGCACGGCGTCGGCGAGCGGGGCGCGGACCTCGTCGCGTACGCCGGGGGCGACCGGCAGCTTGAGGTGCCAGCCGGCGTCGTCGCCGCCGGTGCGCCGCCGCAGGGTGATGCCCGCGGCGGCCAGCCGGCGGTCCGCGGTGTCGTAGTAGACGGCGTCGAGTTCGACGACGCCCTCGTCGGCCACGGTCGCGACCCGGCGCACGCCGGTCAACGAGGGCAGCCGGGGCGTACCGGCCGCTTCGTACTTCCGCTCGCACTCCCGCACGGTGTCCGCCATGGGCCGGAATGTAGTCCGGGGGCGGGGTTCTGGGCAGTACCCGCGCGGGCTCGGAGCCGGCCCGGCGGCTCACTCCTCGCGCGGGCGCTCCACCGGCAGGGAGCCGACGGGGCAGCCGGCCACCCCCGCGGTATCCCGGGTGATGGCCTCGACGTTCTCGGCGGCCTTCCGGGGGTCGGTCGTCCAGAGCGTGTAGAAGTCGAACGGGCAGTCCGCGACGCCCGCCGCGCCCTCCCCCGCGTCGTGGAGCGCGGAGTAGCCGCGGTGCAGCAGCTTGTAGAGGTGGTTCTGGGACTGGTCGTGGGCGCGGGCGTCGCGGATGGCGGAGACGGAGAGCTGCGCGTACTGGACGCCGTACTCCTCCTCGCCCGTCTCGCCGAGCGTACGGCCGTCGAACCCGACGATCGAGGAGTGCCCGAAGTAGGAGTACACGCCGTCGAACCCGGCGGCGTTGGCGACGGCGACGTAGCAGTTGTTCGCCCAGGCCATCGCCTTGGCCATCATGATCTGCTGGTCCTTGGCGGGGTACATGTAGCCCTGGCAGCGCACGATCAGCTCGGCGCCCTTCATGGCGCAGTCCCGCCAGATCTCCGGGTAGTTGCCGTCGTCGCAGATGATCAGCGAGATCCGCAGCCCCTTGGGGCCCTCGGAGACGAAGGTGGCATCCCCCGGGTACCAGTGCTCGACCGGGCACCACGGCAGGATCTTGCGGTACTTCTGGACGATCTCGCCGCGGTCGTCGATGAGGACGAGCGTGTTGTACGGGGGCTTGCGGGGGTGGTCCTCGTGGCGCTCGCCGGTGAGCGAGAAGACGCCCCAGGTGCCCGCCTCGCGGCAGGCCGCGGCGAAGACGGCGGTCTCCTCGCCCGGCACGGTGGCGGCGGTCGCGTACATCTCGTCGGTGTCGTACATGATCCCCTGGGTGGAGTACTCCGGGAACACCACGAGGTCCATGCCGGGCAGGCCCCTCTTCATGCCCACCACCATCTCCGCGATCCGGCGGGCGTTCTCCAGGACCTCGGCGCGGGTGTGCAGGCGGGGCATCTTGTAGTTGACCACCGCGACACCGACGGTGTCCGGGCTGGATGAGATGTCACCGTGACGCATCGTGCTCCTCCTGTGCGGTCGTCGGCCTACGGTCGTACGCCCTCAAGTCTCGCCCCGCCGCGCCCCGTTGTCAGGGCGTGGCGGGTGGGACGAGGGGGCGCGACGGCAGACGATCGCGTCGGCGGAGAGCGATCAGGCGGAGAGCGATCAGGCAGAGAGCGGCCAGGCGGAGAGCAGCGGTCAGGCGGAGAGCGGTCGCTGCACCTTGATGGACTGGAGCAGCCCTATGGCGATCCAGGCGGCGAACATCGACGAGCCGCCGTAGGAGACGAAGGGCAGCGGCAGCCCCGTGACCGGCATGATGCCGAGCGTCATGCCGATGTTCTCGAACGCCTGGAACGCGAACCAGGCGATGATCCCGGCGGCGACGATCGTGCCGTACAGCTCGGTGGTCTCGCGGGCGATACGGCAGGCGCGCCACAGGACGACGCCGAGCAGCACGATGATCAGGCCGGCTCCTATGAAGCCGAGTTCCTCGCCCGCGACGGAGTAGATGAAGTCGGTCTGCTGCTCGGGGACGAACTGGCCGGTGGTCTGGGAGCCGTGGAAGAGGCCGGAGCCGGTGAGGCGGCCGGAGCCGATGGCGATACGGGCCTGGTTGGTGTTGTAGCCGACGCCGGCCGGGTCGAGGGCGGGGTTGGCGAAGGCCGCGAAGCGGTTGATCTGGTACTCGTCGAGGACGCCGAGCTGCCAGATCAGGACGCACCCCGCGATGCCCGCGCCGATCAGCCCGGCGATCCAGCGGTTGGAGGCGCCGGAGGCGAGCAGCGCGGCGAGGACGATCACGACGAGCACCATGACCGAGCCGAGGTCCGGCATCAGCAGGATGATGAGGATCGGCAGCGCGGCGAGGCCCAGGGCCTGGAGGACCGTGCGGTGGTCGGGGTAGGGGCGGTCCCCGGCGTCGACCTTGGCGGCCAGCAGCATGGCCATGCCGAGGGTGATCGTGATCTTGATGAACTCGGAGGGCTGGATGGAGAAGCCCGCGGGGAGCTGGATCCAGGAGCGCGCGCCGTTGATGGTGGCGCCCAGCGGGGTGAGGACGGCGGCGGTGAGGAGCACCGAGACGCCGTACAGGATGGGGACGGCGCCGCGCAGGGTGCGGTGGCCGAGCCAGACCGTGCCGACGGCGAGGGCGATCCCTATGCCGATGTTGAGGACGTTGCGGAGCAGGAAGTAGTAGGGGTCGCCGTGGTTGAGCTCGGTGCGGCCGCGGGTGGCGGAGTAGACGAGCAGGGTGCTCAGCGCGGACAGCGCGAGGGCGGCCAGCAGCATGAGCCAGTCGAGGCGGCGCACGATGGAGTCGCGCGCGGTGAGCTTGCGCCAGGCGGAGCGCTCGGGGGCGTAGCGGCTGATGGAGAAGTTGGGGGAGGTGGTCATGGCTTCCGCCTCCCGGCGCCGATGGGCTGGGCCTCGATGGAGCCGTCGCTCTCGATCTTGGGGAGCTTCGCCTCGGGGCGCGGCAGGAGCGCCTTCTTCTCGTCGATGTGACCCTTGTCGTCGACTCCGTAGAGGGCGTCGTAGATCTTGCGTACGGCGGGCCCGGAGGCGCCGGAGCCGGTGCCGCCCTGGGAGATGGTCATGACGACCGTGTAGTCCTTGGTGTACGTCGTGAACCAGGAGGTGGTCTGCTTGCCGTAGACCTCCGCGGTACCGGTCTTGGCGTGCATCGGGATCTGCTTCTGCGGCCAGCCCTGGAACCGCCAGGCGGCGCTGCCGCGGGTGGCGACGCCCGCGAGCGCCGAGTCGAGCTTGTCGCGGGTGTCGCCCTTGAACGGCAGCTTGCCGTGCGACTTGGGCGCGATCTCCTCGACGTGCTTGCCGTCGGGGCTGACGATGGCCTTGCCGACGGTGGGGTTGTAGAGGGTGCCGCCGTTGCTGATGGCGGAGTAGATGGTGGCCATCTGGATGGGGGTGACGAGCGTGTCGCCCTGGCCGATGGAGTAGTTGACGGAGTCACCGGCGCGCATCCGCATGCCGGATTCGCAGTTCTCCTTGGCGATCTTCCCGGCGTAGCTGTCGTCGTCCTTGCCCTGCCGGCACCAGGAGTCCTTGTTGGCCTCCCAGTACTTCTTCTTCCACTGGCGGTCCGGGACCCGGCCGCTGACCTCGTTGGGGAGGTCGACGCCGGTCTCGTCGCCGAGGCCGAACTGGTGGGCGGTCTTGTAGAACCAGTCCTTGGGGTGCTTGGGGTTGTTGCCGCCGTCCTTCTGCCACTGGCGGTAGGCCAGGTCGTAGAAGACGGTGTCGCAGGAGACCTCCAGGGCGCGGCCGAGGTCGATCGGCCCGTACCCCTTGGACTCGAAGTTCTTGAAGACCTCGTTGCCGATGCTGTACGAGCTGGAGCAGTCGTACTTGCCGTCGAAGTCGTATCCGGCGTTGACGGCGGCGGTCGCGGAGATGGCCTTGAAGACCGAGCCGGGGGCGGACTGGCCCTGGATGGCGCGGTTGAGCAGCGGGTAGTTGGAGTCCTTGCCGGTGAGCTGCTTGTAGTCCTTGCCGGAGATGCCGCCGACCCAGGCGTTGGGGTCGTAGGTGGGGTTGGAGGCCATGGCGACGACCCGGCCGGTCTTGGCCTCCATCACGACGACGGAGCCCGCGTCGGCCTTGTAGTTGCGGCCGGTGTTCTTGTCGAACTCCTTGCGGGCGTCCTTCATCGCCTGGTCCAGCTCCTTCTCCGCTATGGCCTGGACCCGGGCGTCGATGCTGGTGATGAGGTTGGAGCCGGGCTGCGACTTGTCGCTCTTGGCCTTGCCGATGACGCGGCCGAGGTTGTCGACCTCGTAGCGGGTGACGCCGGCGGTGCCGCGCAGCACGGAGTCGTACTGCCGCTCCAGTCCGGAGCGGCCGATCTGGTCGGAGCGCAGCAGCGGGGAGCGGGTGTTCTTGGCCTTGGTGATCTCGTCGTCGGTGACGGGCGAGAGGTAGCCGAGCACCTGGGCGGTGTTGGACTTGCCGGGGCCCGCGTAGCGGCGTACGGGCGTGGGTTCGGCGGTGATGCCGGGGAATTCCTCGGCGCGCTCGCGGATCTGGAGGGCCTGCTGGGTGGTGGCCTCGTCGGTGATGGGGATGGGCTGGTAGGGCGACCCGTTCCAGCAGGGGCGGGGCGTCTTGGCGTCGCAGAGCCGGACCTTGGCGGCGACCTCGTCGGCCTTGAGGCCGAGGACGTCGGCGAGGCGGCCGAGGACGGCCTTGCCGCGGTCCTTCATCCGCATCAGTTGGGTGCGGTCGGCGGTGACGACGAGCCGGGTCTCGTTGTCGGCGAGCGGCACGCCGCGGGCGTCCAGTATCGAGCCGCGGGTGGCGGGGTCGACGACCTGCTGGATGTGGTTGCTGGCGGCTTCGGCGGTGTACTCGTCGCCGTTGCGGATCTGGAGGTACCAGAGGCGGCCGCCGAGGGTCAGCAGGAGGGAGAAGACCAGGATCTGGATGATGATGAGCCGGACGTTGACGCGGGAGGTCCGGCCGGTCTCCGGAATGTTGGTCACGATGCCCCTTCCTGTCGCTGTCGCCGGCCGTGATCCTGGCCCTGGCCGTGGTCCTGACCCTGGTCGTGATGCGAGCGGGCGCGGTACGGGCCCGGAGCGCCGTACGAGTCCGTAGCGCGGTACGGGCCCGGAGCGCCGCACGGGCCTGCGGCGGCGGGCCGCGCCATGGGCGGCGTCACAGGCGCTTGACCCCCTTGAGCCGGCCCTGCTTGCCCTTCGCCGGCTTGCTGAGCAGCCCGCCGCGCTGGCCGCCGATGGCTGTGCTCTTGCCGACCTTGCCGAGCTTGCTGCCGCGGCTCGCGCCGTACGAGGTCAGCCAGGTGTTGTCGCCGCCGGCGGAGCCCGCGGAGGTGTCGCCGGCGAGCGGGTCGTATTCGGTGCGGCGGGCCAGGGCCATGATCACCGGCACGGTGAAGGGGGCCAGCAGCACGTCGTAGAGGGCGGCGGTGAGCAGCAGGCGGGTGATGCCGACGTGGCGGGCGGCGGAGTCGCCGACGAGGGAACCGACGCCCGCGTACAGCAGGGTGGAGCCGATGGCGGCGGCGAGGACGACGAGCAGCGGGCCGGCGGCCGAGCGGAGCCGTCCGTTGTCGGGTTTGACCAGTCCGGCGAGGTAGCCGATCAGGCAGAGCACGAGGGCGTAGCGGCCGGCGGCGTGGTCGGCGGGGGGCGCGAGGTCGGCGAGGAGCCCGGCGCCGAAGCCGATGAGGCAGCCGGCGACGTGCCCGTAGACGAGCGCGAGGCTGACGACGACGAGCAGCAGCAGGTCGGGGACGGCGCCGGGCAGATGGAGGCGGGCCAGGACGCAGACCTGGACCACGAGGGCGACGACGACCAGGAGCGTGGCGAGCAGGGTCCGGTTGAGGCGCATCGGTCAGCTCCTGGGGGTGGCGCCCGCGGTGGGTTTGGCGGTGACCGTCACCGTCGGCGTGGGCTTGGGGGTGGACTTCGGGGGCAGCACGGTGTCCCGCGGGTCCTCGCGCGGCGGCTGGACGACGACGCCGACGATGTCGAGCTTGGTGAAGCCGACGAACGGCCGGACCTGGAGGGTGCGGGTCAGGTCGCCGTGCGAGGGGTCGACGCGGACCACCTCGCCGACCGGGACGCCGGGGACGAAGGGCTTGTCCTTGCTGGAGCCGAAGGTGACGAGGCGGTCGCCCTTCTTCACGGGGGCCTTGCCGTTGAGGAGTTCGACCTTGAGGGCGCCCTCGCCCTGGCCGCCCGCGAAGCCGATCTCGCCGGTCTTCTCCATCCGGGTGCCGACCGTGAACTTGGGGTCGCCGGCGAGCAGCACGGTGGCGGTGGTGGGCGAGACGGTGGTGACGCGGCCGACGAGTCCGTCGCCGTTTATGACGGTCATGTCGCGCGCCAGGCCGTCGTCGGCGCCGGCGTCGATGGTGACGGTCCAGGAGAAGCCCTGGGCGGCTCCTATGGCGATGACCTGGGCGCCCTTGATGCCGTACTGGCCGGCGCCGGCGGTCTTGAGGAGCTTGTCGAGTTCGCGGGCGCGGCCTCGGTTGCGGTCGTCGCTGCCGAGCTTCTGCCGCAGGGCGGTGTTCTCGCGCTCCAGTTCGCTGATCCGGCTGTGCCGGCCGCCGGAGTCGCGGACGGCGGCGACGGCGTCGCCGACGGGGTCGACGGCGGCGGCGACGCCGCGTTCGACGGGGCCGAAGGCGGATGCGGCGGCCTGGCGCGCGCCGTCGAGCGGGGACTGCTCGCCGCCGCGGATGTCCATCGTGATCAGCGCGAACGCGATGGCGACCAGCAGCACCAGTAGCAGCCGGCTCTCTCGTGTGTCCCTCACGTGCGGCGGCGTGCCCTTCTCGTCGGGCCGGTCGGCTGCGGGCCCGGACCGGTCATCGGGAGCGTTAGGACCTGTCCTGGGGATCAGGGTCGATCAGGGGGCGCGGTGGCCCTGGTGCCTGTATATCAACGATCCGCCGCGCGGATGGTCGTCGACCGTGCCGGTGTGCCCCGCCTGGCCGGGTGCGGGCCCGGACGGGCGGGGGCCGTGCCGGCGGTCATCGGTCATCTGCGGGGCTGGGCGTCCAGCACCTGCTGGAGCGCCTCGAACTCCTCGACGCACTTGCCGGAGCCGAGGGCGACGGAGTCCAGCGGGTCCTCGGCGATGTGGATCGGCATGCCGGTCTCGCGGCGCAGCCGCTCGTCGAGGCCGCGGAGCAGGGCGCCGCCTCCGGTGAGGACGATGCCGCGGTCCATGACGTCGCCGGACAGCTCCGGGGGGCACTTGTCGAGGGTGGTCTTGACCGCGTCGACGATGGAGTTGACGGGCTCCTCGATGGCCTTGCGGACCTCGGCGGCGGAGATCACCACGGTCTTGGGGAGGCCGGAGACGAGGTCGCGGCCGCGGATCTCGGTGTGCTCGTCCTTGTCGAGGTCGTACGCCGAGCCGATGGTGATCTTGATGCTCTCGGCGGTGCGCTCGCCGAGGAGGAGGCTGTACTCCTTCTTGATGTGCTGGATGATCGCGTTGTCCAGCTCGTCGCCGGCGACGCGGATGGACTGCGCCGTGACGATTCCGCCGAGCGAGATGACGGCGACCTCGGTGGTGCCGCCGCCGATGTCGACGACCATGTTGCCGGTGGCCTCGTGGACGGGGAGGCCGGAGCCGATCGCGGCGGCCATCGGCTCCTCGATGATGTGCACCTGGCGGGCGCCGGCCTGGGTGGAGGCCTCGATGACGGCGCGGCGCTCGACGCCGGTGATGCCGGAGGGCACGCAGACCACGACGCGGGGGCGGGCCATCCACCGACGCTTGTGGATCTTGAGGATGAAGTAGCGGAGCATCCGCTCGGTGATCTCGAAGTCCGCGATCACGCCGTCCTTGAGCGGGCGCACGGCCACGATGTTGCCGGGGGTCCGGCCGATCATCTTCTTGGCCTCGGCGCCGACCGCCAGGATGCCGCCGGTGTTGGTGTTGATGGCGACGACCGACGGCTCGTTGAGGACGATGCCGCGGCCTCTGACGTACACCAGCGTGTTGGCGGTCCCGAGGTCGACAGCCATGTCACGGCCGATGAACGACATGTTGTTCCCCATGAGGATACGTCTGGCCTTCCCAGCTGGAGCGATGCTTACTTGAGGGCGGCAGGTTGTGGTGCGCCAGGGGGCGCGGGAGCTTCCATCGTAGTCTCGCGCGCTCGAACGCGGTGCGAGGGTTCCTCCGCCATTGTCAGCGGAATATGAGCCTGCCCCCGTAATGGGGACGCCGTGTCGGGGTGACGGGTTCCGCCGTTCGCCGCGGAAAGGACCCCTGGGCGACCGACGAGTATCGGTCGCCCCTGGTCAGAAAGGTGCGGAGCTGACTAGACGTCAGGCGGCGGCCGGAAAGAAAATCTTGATTTCGCGCTCCGCGGACTGCTCCGAGTCCGAGGCGTGGATCAAATTCTCCCGCGTGATGGTCCCGAAGTCGCCGCGGATCGAACCGCCCTGAGCCTTGATCGGGTCCGTCGGCCCGGCCAGCGTCCGCATCCCCTCGATGACCCGCTCGCCCTCGACGATCAGCGCCGCCACCGGGCCGGAGGACATGAAGGCCAGCAGCGGCTCGTAGAACTCGCGGCCCACGTGCTCGGCGTAGTGCTGCTCCAGGATCGCCCGGTCCAGGGTCCGCAGCTCCAGCGCGCGGATCGTCCAGCCCGCCTTGCGCTCGATACGGCCGATGATCTCGCCGACGAGCCCGCGCGCGACCGCGTCGGGCTTGAGGAGGACGAGGGTGCGCTGGCTCACGGGACGGGCTCCTTCGGTGCGTATGACAAGAGTGTTCCGAGGCTACAGGGGGAAGGAGCCCTGGTTTCACGCAGCGTCAGGCGAGGCCGCCGCGAAGCGGGCCTTCGCCGCGTCCACCTTCCGGCCGAAGTGGACCGACGCCCACCACAGCGCCCCGAAGGCCGCGCCCAGGATGAACATCATCGGCACCACGAACCCGCTGGCGACCAGCCCGATCTGGAGCAGCCAGCCGAGCTGTACGCCGCCGGGGCGGCTCAGCATCCCGCACAGCAGCACGCTGAGCACCATCGCGGTGCCGCTGACCGCCCAGACCGTGCCCGCCGAGAGGTCGCTCGTCTGCATGGCGACCAGCCCGGCGAAGCCGATCACGAAGAATTCACCGATCAGGGTGGACGCGCACAACGTACGCATGTCAGCCCCTCCCCAGCAGCATCCGCGCCTCGCCTACCGTGATCACGGAACCCGTCACCAGCACCCCGGCGCCGGAGAACTCGCCCTCCTCCTCGGCCAGGGTGATCGCCGCCTCCAGCGCGTCGTCCAGACGCGGCTCGACCTGCACCCGGTCCGGGCCGAACACCTCGACCGCGACGCCCGCCAGCTCGTCCGCGTCCATCGCGCGGTGGCTGGAGTTCCGCGTCACCACGACCTCGGTGAAAATCGGCTCGAAAGCCTCCAGCAGGCCCCGTACGTCCTTGCCCTCGCTCGCCCCGACGACCCCGATCAGCCGGCTGAAGCCGAACGCCTCGGTGACCGCCTCGGCCGCGGCCCGCGCGCCGCCCGGGTTGTGGGCCGCGTCCAGCACCACGGACGGGCTGCGCCGCACGACCTCCAGCCGGCCGGGCGAGACGACCGCGGCGAAGGCCGCCCGGATCACGTCGATGTCGAGCGTACGGGCGTGCTCCGAGCCGATCCCGAAGAACGCCTCCACGGCCGCGAGCGCCACCGCCGCGTTGTGCGCCTGGTGCGCCCCGTACAGCGGCAGGAAGATGTCCGGGTACTCGCCGCCGAGCCCGCGCAGCGTCAGGAGCTGCCCGCCGACCGCGACCTCGCGGGAGACCACGCCGAACTCCATGCCTTCGCGGGCCACCGTGGCGTCCACCTCGACGGCGCGCTTGAGCAGCACCTGGGCGGCGTCCACCGGCTGCTGGGCGAGCACGACCGTGGCGTCCTTCTTGACGATTCCGGCCTTCTCCCCGGCGATCTCGCCGGGCGTCGAGCCGAGCCGGTCGGTGTGGTCGAGGGAGATGGGGGTGACCACGGCGACCGACCCGTCGACGACGTTGGTCGCGTCCCAGGTGCCGCCCATGCCGACCTCGACGACGGCGACGTCCACCGGGGCGTCCGCGAACGCCGCGTACGCCATGGCGGTGAGCACCTCGAAGAAGGAGAGGCGGAAGCCCTGCCGGTCGTCGGTCATCTGGATGTACGGCTCGATGTCGCGGAACGTCTCCACGAACCGCTCGGGCGCGATCGGCGCGCCGTCCAGGCTGATCCGCTCGGTGACCGACTGGACGTGCGGGCTCGTGTAGCGGCCCGTACGCAGGTCGAAGCCGCCGAGCAGCGCCTCGATCATGCGGGCGGTGCTGGTCTTGCCGTTGGTGCCGGTGATGTGGATCGAGGGGTAGGCGCGCTGCGGCTGCCCCAGGATGTCCATCAGCGCCTCGATGCGCACCAGCGACGGGTCGAGTTTCGTCTCGCCCCAGCGGCCCGCCAGCTCCGCCTCCACCTCGCGCAGCGCCCGGTCCACCTCGGGGTCGGCCGGCCGGGCGGGCACGCCGTCGCCCTGCGGCGGCCCCGACTGGGCGCGCAGGGTCCGGCTGCCCGCCTCGATCACGGCCAGGTCGGGGTCGCGGCCGGTCTCCGCGGCCGTGATCTCGTCGAACTCATCGACCGGCCCGGTCTCACCGGCCGCGTCGAACGGGTCGGGCTCGTCGCTGGGGGCGTCGTCGTTTCGGGGGCGCTCACTCACGCCGCCCAGTCTACGGAGGAGGCGGTGGTGATAGCAGTCAGCCCAGGGCGGCGCGCATCATGGCCTTCGCCACGGGCGCGGCCTGGCCGTTGCCGGAGACCTCGGCCCGCTCCGCGTCGCTGGACTGGACCATGACGGCGACCGCGACCTGCTTGCCGTGGCCGTCCTGGGCGTACGAGACGAACCAGGCGTACGGCTTGCCGCTGTTGTCCACGCCGTGCTGCGCGGTGCCGGTCTTGCCGCCCACCGTCAGCCCGTCGATCTTCGCGTTGCTCCCGGTGCCCTTCTCCACGACCGTCCGCATCGCGGACTGGAGCTGGTGGGCGGTGTCCGCGGACATCACCCGGCCGTCCTTGTACGTACGGGGCTCGGTGATGTCCAGCGCGCCGGAGCTGCCGTCGGTGGTGCGGTCCACCACGTAGGGGGACATCAGTTTGCCGTCGTTCGCGATCGCGGAGGTGACCATCGCCATCTGGAGCGGCGTGGCGGTGACATCGAACTGGCCGAAGCCGGAGAGGCCGGTCTGGGCCGCGTTCATCCCCGAGGGGAAGACGCTCTGGTAGGCCCGCGTCGGAACGTCGATCTTCTTGTCGTTGAACCCGAACCTCTCCGCCTGCTCGCTCAGCCGGTGCTCGCCGAGGTGGACCGCGATGTTCGCGAAGACGGTGTTGCACGAGTACTGGAGGGCCTGGCGGAGGCTGGCGTTCTCGCAGGGGTCCGCGGCGCTCTCGTTGTGCACATAGGCGTGGGTGCCCGGCAGCAGATAGGGGTCGGGCGTCTTCGTCTTCTCGTCGATGGAGGAGTAGAGGCCGTTCTCCAGCGCCGCCGCGGCCACTACCAGCTTGAAGGTCGAGCCGGGGGCGAGCGGCTGGCGCAGCGCGCGGTTGACCATCGGCTGCGCGGGGTCCTTCTGGAGCTTCTCCCACGCCTTCTGATCGGCCGCGGACATCCCCGCGAACGTGCTCGGGTCGTACGAGGGGGTGCTGGCCATGCCGAGGATCTTGCCGGTGGCGGGGTCGAGGGCGACGGCGGCGCCGGTCTTGTCGCCCAGGGCCCGGTAGGCGGCCTTCTGCACGGCCGGGTCGATGGTGGTGATCACATCTCCGGGCTTCGGGGACTCGCGCAGCAGCGCCTGGCCGGGGTTCTTCAGCCGGGGGTCCGAGCCGTCGAGCACGGACTGGTCCAGGGCCTCCAGTTGGGTGGCGCCGTAGATCTGGGAGGAGTAGCCCGTCACCGGGGCGTAGAGCGGCCCGTCCCGGTAGGTGCGCTTGTACTTGAGGTCGCCGTCGGTGGCGGCGGAGCCGGTGACCGGGTCACCGCCGACGACGATGTCGCCGAGCGGATGCGCGTACTTGGCGATGGACAGCCGCTCGTTGTGCGGATTGTCGTCCAGGCTGCCCGCCCGGGCCGCCTGCACCCAGGTGACCCACACGAGCAGGCAGAAGACGAGGAACAGGGAGAACACGGCGGTGCGCCGCACTGGCTTGTTCATCGGATGGCGCAACTCCTTCACGTACGGACACCCTGAAAACTCCTATTCCGGGATCATTGGTTCCGCGCGTCCATGAGAGACGGGTGAGAAAGCGGAGGCGGGTGAGCGTCGTGGCGTCAGGGGACCGGGACCGGCTTCAGGCGGTCATGGAGGCCCTGCCGGAAGCGGCGGTCTTCCAGGGGCTCGGCAGCACGGTCGTCGCGGTCAACCAGCGGTTCGTCGACATATTCGGGCTGGCCGGGATCGACACCGCCCCCGGCGCCCCGCTGGCGCCCATCGTCGAGTCCGTGCTGGCCCAGTACGCCGACCCGCCGCACTGGACCGTGGGCGCCGCCGTGGCCAGTGGAGCCACCGGCACGTTCCGCGTGCACCGGTCCGCCGAGATCCCGCTCGCCGACGGCCGGACCATCCTGCGGACCGTCGAGCCGCTGCGGCTGCGCGGTCAGCTCCTCGGCTCCCTGTGGACCGCCCGGGACATCACCGAGCACAAGCGCGCCGAACGCGACCTGGAACGGGACAACCGGGCGCTCACCGAGCTGGCCCGGCGGCGCAACCAGTTCATGGCCTCCGCCTCGCACGAGCTGCGCACCCCGCTGTCCTCCATCATCAGCTTCTGCGAGCTGCTGACGGACCCGTCGGCCGGGAACCTCGGCGCCGACCAGCGGATGTTCCTGGACGCCATCCACCGCAACGCCGAGCGGATACGGGGCGTGATCAGCGACCTGCTGGCGGCCACCACCACCCGTTCGGCCCAGTTGGAGCTGGAGTACGGCGAGGTGCGCGTCGGCCGGATGCTGGAGCACGCCGTACGGGACCACATGCCCGCGGCGGCCGAGGCCGGGGTCTTCCTCACCCTGGACTGCGCGCCCGGGCCGCCGCTGCGCGGGGACGAGCACCGGCTCCAGCAGGTGGTGGGCAACCTCCTGGAGAACGCCGTGAAGTTCACCCCGCGCGGCGGAGATGTCGCGGTGAGCGCCGCGCCGCGCGAGGAGCACTGGGAGATCGAGGTCGCCGACACCGGCATCGGCGTCCCCGAGGGGTTCGAGGAGGAGATCTTCCAGGGCTTCGTACGGGCCCCCAACGCGCTCGACGACCGCTACCCCGGCACGGGGCTCGGCCTCGCGGTCAGCCGCGACACGGTCCAGTTGCACGGCGGGACCATCGGCGTGGCCTCCGCGGCGGCGGGCGAGGGCGCTTCGGGCCACGGCGCGGTCTTCCGCCTCCGGCTGCCGCTGCCGGCCTCCGACGCCGCCCGGGACCCGTCGTGACGCGCGTACTCGTCGTCGAGGACGACCCCGACCTCGCGCTCGCGCTGCGCGTGCTGCTCACCCGCTCCGGATACGAGGTGGTGCACGCCGGGGACGGGCGGGAGGGGCTGCGCCGGCTCTTCGCCGACCGGCCCGCGCTGATGGTGCTCGACATCAATCTGCCGCGGCTCGACGGCTGGCAGGTCCTGGAGCGCACCCGCGACATGGCCGACCTGCCCGTCCTGCTGCTCACGGCGCGCGGCGCGGAGTCGGACCGGGTGCGCGGGCTGCGGGCCGGGGCGGACGACTACCTGCCCAAGCCGTTCGGGAACGAGGAGTTCCTGGCGCGCGTCGAGGCGCTGCTGCGGCGGGCGGGACCGGCCCAGTGGGCGGTGGCCGACGGGGCGCCGGGGCTCCATCTGGTGCCCGAGCGGCGCTCGGCCCTCTGGCAGGGGCACGAGGTGCGGCTGAGCGGCATCGAGTACCGGCTGCTCCAGACCCTCGTCCGCAACCGGGGCCGGGTGGTGACCACCGAGCAGTTGCTGGCCCGGGTGTGGGGCGACCCGGAGGGGGTGGGCGCGGAGCGGGTGAAGTTCGCGGTGCTGCGGGTGCGCCGCAAGCTGCGGCAGGCCGCCGGGGACGAGGTCGCCGATCCGCTGGAGTCCGTACGCGGCATGGGGTACCGCTACCGGGCGCCCGAGGAGGCGGGGCCCGCCGGCCGGGAAGAGGAGGCGGGACCGACTGGCCGGGGCGGGGAGGCGGGGCCGACCGGCCGGGACGGGGAGGCGGGGCCGACCGGCTAGAGCCAGGGGGACGCTGGTCCCTGAGCCGCACGGGCCGAAAGTCCCCCATTCCCGCTTTTCGGACAACAGCAACCAAAGGACAACGGAACACCACCCGGACGGGCAACCGACGGACCGCACACTCGCGTGCTGTAGCCGCCTGCCAGCTCCTGGAGCCCCCGTGTCCCTCCCCGCGCCCGTCCCCGCCGCCGCCCCCGCGACCGCCGCCCTCCCCCCGCGCTCCGTCGCCGTCGTCCTCGGCACCCGCCCCGAGCTGGTAAAACTCACCGACCTCGTCCGTCTCCTCGGCCCCGCCGCGCACCTCGTGCACACCGGCCAGCACTACGACGACGAGCTCTCCGGCCGCTTCCTCACCGAGCTGGGCCTGCCCGAGCCGACCTATCTGACCGGCGTCGGCGGCCGCACCCGCGCCGGTCAGCTCTCCGCCGCCCTCGCCCAGCTCGACGAGGTCTTCGCCGAGCACCCCCCGCTCGCCGTCGTCGTGCAGGGCGACACCAACGCCGCCCTCTCCGGGGCGCTCGCCGCCAACGCCCACGGCATCCCGCTCCTGCACGTCGAGGCCGGGCTGCGCAGCCACGACCGCGCCATGCCCGAGGAGCACAACCGCGTCGTCATCGACCGCCTCGCCGACGTGCTGTGCGCGGCCACCGCCGAGAACCGCCGCAACCTGCTCGCCGAGGGCATCGCCGACCACCGGATCACCGTCACCGGCAACACCGTCGTCGAGGCCGTACGCGGCCAGCTCCCCTCCGCCGCCGACCGCGCCGACCTGCTCGTACGCCACGGGCTCGGCGCCGACGGCTACGTCCTCGCGACCGTCCACCGCCCCGAGAACACCGACTCCCCCGCCGCCCTGCGCGCCCTCCTCGCCGAGCTGGCCGCCCTCGCCGAGCGGACCCCCGTCGTGCTGCCGCTCCACCCCCGCACCCGCGCCCGTATCGCGGCCGCCGGCCTGGAGCACCTGCTCGCCGGGCTGACCGTGTGCCGCCCGCTGGGCTACGGCGAGTTCCTGGCCCTCGCCCGGCACGCCGCGCTGCTGGTCTCCGACTCGGGCGGCATCCAGGAGGAGTGCACCGTCCTCGGCCGCCCGCTGATCGTGGTGCGCCGCTCCACCGAGCGGCCCGAGGCCATGGCCGACTTCGCCGACCTCGTCGAGCCCGGCCCGCGCCTCGGCGTCCTCGCCCGCCGCCGCCTCGCCGAGGGCCCGTACGGGCTGCGCCGGCTGGCCGCGCTGCCCAGCCCGTTCGGCGACGGCCGCGCCTCCGAACGGATCGCGGCGCTGCTCGCCGAGATCGCCGCGGCCGCCGAGCCCGCCGAGACCGCCAGGCCCGCCGCGTCCGCCGAGGCCACGACCACCGCGGCCGAACCGCCCGCCGCCCCGCTCACCACCGCGGCCTGACCCGGGGACCCGCCCCGGAGACCACCCCTGGAGACCGCCCCCGTGCCGACCCACACCCTGCTGCTCTGCTTCCCCTTCCTCCTGCTCCTGTGCTTCCTGCTGTACTGGGCGGGCGCGCGCTACTCCTACCTGCGCAGGCCCGCCGCCGAGAGCGGTGACGCCACCGCCTTCGACTGGCACTTCTTCGTCCCCTGCCGGGACGAGGAGACCGTCGTCGGCACCACCGTCGCCCGGCTCCGCGCCGACTTCCCGCGGGCGCACGTATGGGTCATCGACGACGACAGCGACGACGCCACCGGCGCGATCGTCGAGGAGGCCGCCGCCGAGGACGCCCGCGTCCACCTCGTACGGCGCCGCCGCCCCGACGCCCGCAAGGGCAAGGGCGCGGCCCTCAACGCCGCCTACGACGAGCTGAACCTCTACCTCTCCGACATCGCGGGCCCGCCCCGCGACCGCGTCGTGGTGTGCGTCGTCGACGCCGACGGCCGGCTCGACCCGCGCGCCCTCGACCGCGTCAGCGGCCCGTCCGGCCTCGGCGACCCCGAGATCGGCGGCGTGCAGGTCAGCGTCCGGATGCGGAACGTCGAGGAGCGGCAGCCGCTGCCCGGCCGCGGCCGGGCCCGCAACGCCGCCGCCCGGCTGCTGGTGCGCATGCAGGACATGGAGTTCTCCGTCTCCAACGCGGGCATGCAGTTGCTGCGCACCCGCACCGGCTCCGTCGGCCTCGGCGGAAACGGCCAGTTCACCCGGTTGACCGCGCTCGACCGGATCGCCCAGGCCGAGCGCCGGCCCTGGCAGCGCGGCGCGCTGCTGGAGGACTATGAACTGGGCCTGCACATGATCCTGGGCGGCTACCGCGTCACCCACATCGCCGCGACCTGGGTCTCCCAGGAAGGGCTGCCGCTCGCCCGCCGCCACCTCACCCAGCGCACCCGCTGGGCCCAGGGCAACCTCCAGTGCGTGCGCTACGCGCCGCGCATCGTCTCCTCCCGGCACTACGGCGGCCGGGGCGTGCTGGAGACGCTCTACACCTTCTTCCAGCCGGTGGCCCACCTCGCCACCCTGGTGCTCAGCGCCGTGTTGCTCGCCCACCTCGGCCTCGCCGCCGCGGACGACGGCGCGGGTACGGTCCTGGGCCGCGTCCTCGCGCTCTGGCCGCTCCTGATCGGGCTGGCCGCGGTCTCCGTCCTCCCCTTCGTCCTGTGGGGCCCCGTCTACCGCCGGGACCGCGCGCCGGGCCGCTCCCTGCTGGTCTCCCTGGTATGGGGGCTGGCTCTGTGGCTGTACGCGTACCATCTCTTCCCCGCGTCCGCGCGGGCCTTCGTCCGTATGCTCCGCGGCCGCAACGGCTGGGCGAAGACCCGCCGCAACGCGGAACGGACGCTCGCGGGCGGCCCGGTGGCCGTGGAGAGCTGAGAGGCTGTATCCCCGCCGAGTGCCACCGGTCGGAAGCCGGGGCGGCTGGCCCCCCGGGCAACCTATGAGCCGGCTGTGGCATCTTCTACGGCGGGCTTTGCGCCGGGAGAAGCCGCCGGCGGGGATACAGGAGTTGAGCGTGCCGGCAATCAGTCAGCGGATGCACTTGATGCTGCTCACCGGGTGGGCCGCCCTGTGGTTCGCCGTCGTGGAGCCGAACGGCGGCTTCTCCTGGCACTATCTGCGAGCCGGCGGCGAGCTGATCTACCAGGGCGCGTCCGGCGGCGGCGACGGCGGGCTCAATCTGTACGCGCACCACCCCGAGCTCCAGATGGGGCCCATCAGCTTCCTGGTGGCCGGGCTGTTCAACCCGTTCTCCGAGCACACCGGGCAGTTCCTCGCCGCGCTCGTCATGTCGGTGCTCGGCCTGGTGATCGTGGTGCTCGCCGGGCGCAGCGCCGCCACGTACTTCCTGGGGACCGGCACCAACCACCAGCGGCTGCGCCAGCGCGTGCTGATCGCCGGGCTCGCCTTCATCCCCATGTGGATCGAGGTCTCGGTCCGCTTCGGCCACCTCGACGACGTGCTCGCGCTGTTCTTCACCGCGCTCGCCGTACGGTCCATCACCCGCGGCAACGCGGTGGCCACCGGCGTCTTCCTGGCCCTGGCCATGGACTCGAAACCGACCGCCCTGGCGTTCCTGCCGCTGCTCCTGGCGCTGCCGAAGGGGCAGTGGCTGAAGGCCGGCGTGTGGTGCGCGGGCCTGGTGGCGGTGGCCTGGCTGCCGTTCTTCGTCGTCGACCCGCACTCCTTCGCCGCCGCCAAGTTCGCCATCCCCAACCATCCCGCGTCCGCCCTGCGGTGGCTCGGCGTCGGCGACCCCGAGACCCCCGGCTGGGACCGCCCCGCCCAGGCCGCCCTCGGCCTGGTCCTCGGCTCCATAGCGGTCTGGCGCGGCCGCTGGGCGGCGGTCGTGCTCCTCGGCGCCAACGCTCGGATCGTCCTCGATCCGAGCGTCTACACCTACTACACGGCGTCCGTGCTCCTCGGCACGCTCCTCTGGGATGTCGTCGGCCAGCGCCGCCTCGTCCCCTGGTGGAGCTGGCTGGCCCTGATCACCCTGTACGGCAGCGTCTTCGTCGTCCACGACGACTCCACCAAGGGTCTGATCCGGCTCGCCTTCGTGGCCGTCTCCACCGCCTACGTCCTCCTCTGGCCCGTCCGCGAACGCCAACGTCAGCGCCCCGGCCGCCGCCTCCACTTCCCCCGCCAGAACGAGGGCCCCGCCGAAGCCGCCTGGAAAGCTGGCCTGACCCCCGACCACCCCCACCCCAACCACCGCGACTGACCCACCCGCCGAGCCAAGGACAGAAAAACAGCCCGCGGCAGCTCGAACGAGCTGCCGCGGGCGATGCCCCGGATAAGACGTTCCCGACGGAGCCGGGACAGGCGAGCCCCCCGCAGGGGGCCGGTGGCGTCAGGGCTTCGGGAGGCCCGCGAGCTGGGCGGAGATTCGCTCGATGTCGGCTTCCGCCTTGGCGAGGCGGGTGCGGATCTTCTCGACGACCTGGTCGGGGGCCTTGGACAGGAACGCCTCGTTGCCGAGCTTGCCCGTGGCCTGGGCCTTTTCCTTCTCGGCGGCCGCGAGGTCCTTCGTCAGCCGCTTGCGCTCGGCCTCGACGTCGATCGTGCCGGACAGGTCCAGGGCCACGCGGGCGCCCGCGACCGGGAGCGAGGCGGTGGCGGTGAAGCCCTCGCCGGCGGGCTGGAGGCGCAGCAGCGAGCGCATCGCGGCCTCGTGCGCGACCAGCGCCGTGCCGGCCAGCTCCAACTGGGCCGGGACCTTCTGACCCGGCTGGAGGCCCTGGTCGGAGCGGAACCGCCGGACCTCCGTGACGACCTGCTGGACGAGTTCGATCTCGCGCTCGGCCGCCGGGTCCCGGAAGCCGGAGTCGGCCGGCCAGTCGGCGACGACGACGGACTCGCGCCCGGTCAGCGCGGTCCACAGCGCCTCGGTGACGAACGGCACGATCGGGTGCAGCAGCCGCAGCGTGACGTCCAGCACCTCGCCCAGGACGCGCCGCGAGACCTCGGCGGCCGGGCCGCCGGCCTGGAAGGTGGTCTTGGACATCTCGACGTACCAGTCGAAGACCTCGTCCCACGCGAAGTGGAAGAGGGAGTCCGAGACCTTCGCGAACTGGTAGTCGTCGTAGGAGGCGTCCACCTCGGCGACGACCGTGCCCAGCCGGGAGAGGATCCACCGGTCCGGCGCCGACAGCTCCTCGGCCGGCGGCAGGTCGCCCTCGACGGTGGCGCCGTTCATGAGCGCGAAGCGCGTGGCGTTCCAGATCTTGTTGGCGAAGTTGCGGGACCCCTGGACCCAGTCCTCGCCGATCGGCACGTCCGTGCCGGGGTTGGCGCCGCGGGCCAGCGTGTAGCGGACGGCGTCGGACCCGTACTCGTCCATCCAGTCGAGCGGGTTGACCGCGTTCCCGAAGGACTTCGACATCTTCTTGCCGCGCTCGTCGCGGACCATGCCGTGCAGCACGATCGTACGGAACGGCGGCGTGCCGTCCATCGCGTACAGCCCGAACATCATCATCCGCACGACCCAGAAGAACAGGATGTCGTAGCCGGTGACCAGGACGGAGTTCGGATAGAACTTCTCGACGCTCTCGGTCTTCTCGGGCCACCCGAGCGTGGAGAACGGCCACAGCCCGGAGGAGAACCAGGTGTCCAGGACGTCCGTCTCCTGGTGCCAGCCCTCGCCGGACGGCGGCTCCTCGCCGGGGCCGACGCACACCATCTCGCCGTTCGGCCCGTACCAGACCGGGATGCGGTGGCCCCACCAGAGCTGCCGGGAGATGCACCAGTCGTGGAGGTTGTCGACCCAGCCGAAGTAGCGGGACTCCATCTCCTGGGGGTGGATCGTCACCTCGCCGTCGCGGACGGCCTTGCCGGCGGCCTCGGCGAGCGGGCCGACCTTGACCCACCACTGCATGGACAGCCGCGGCTCGATCGTCGTCTTGCAGCGCGAGCAGTGGCCCACCGAGTGGGTGTACGGGCGCTTCTCGGCGACGATCCGGCCCTCGGCGCGCAGCGCGCCGACGATGGCGCTGCGGGCCTCGAAGCGGTCCAGGCCCTCGAAGGGCCCGGCGGCGGTGATCACGCCGCGCTCGTCGAGGACGGCGAGGTTCGGCAGGCCGTGCCGGCGGCCGATCTCGAAGTCGTTGGGGTCGTGGGCCGGGGTGACCTTGACGGCGCCCGTGCCGAACTCCGGGTCGACGTGCTCGTCGGCGACGATCGGGATGCGGCGGCCGGTGAGCGGCAGCTCGATCTCCGTGCCGACCAGGTGGCGGTAGCGGTCGTCGTCGGGGTGGACGGCGACGGCGGTGTCGCCGAGCATCGTCTCGGCGCGGGTCGTCGCTACGACGATGGCGTTCTCGCCCTCGCCGTAGCGGATGGAGACCAGCTCGCCGTCGTCGTCCTGGTACTCGACCTCGATGTCGGAGATCGCGGTGAGGCAGCGCGGGCACCAGTTGATGATGCGCTCGGCGCGGTAGATCAGCTCGTCGTCGTAGAGCCGCTTGAAGATGGTCTGGACGGCCTGGGACAGCCCCTCGTCCATGGTGAAGCGCTCGCGCTGCCAGGCGACGCCGTCGCCGAGCCGGCGCATCTGGCCGGAGATCTGGCCGCCGGACTCGTCCTTCCACTGCCACACGCGCTCGACGAACGCCTCGCGCCCGAGGTCGTGCCGGGACTTGCCCTCCTTGGCCAGCTCGCGCTCCACGACGTTCTGCGTGGCGATGCCGGCGTGGTCCATGCCGGGCTGCCACAGCGTCTCGAAGCCCTGCATGCGCTTGCGCCGGGTGAGGGCGTCGATCAGCGTGTGCTCGAAGGCGTGGCCGAGGTGGAGGGAGCCGGTGACGTTGGGCGGCGGGATCACGACCGTGTACGGCGGCTTGTCGCTCTTCGCGTCCGCCTCGAAGTAACCGCGTTCTACCCAGCGCTCGTACAGCTTCCCCTCTACCTCGGCCGGCGCGTACTGGGTCGGCAGTTCAGGGGTGCTGTTCGGCCCGCTGTCGGGGCGCTGCTGAGTGTTATCGGTCACGGGTCGATTCTACGGGCCGCCGGTATGCCGTTACGAACCCGTTTCCGCCCCGAGGTAAAGCCCGCGTAAGCCGTCGGGGAGGATGAGGTTCATCTGTCGTGTGCAAGAAGTGAGAAGAACGATGAGTGAGAACCAGCCGAATCCGTCCGCCCAGCCGGACGCCGAGCAGCGGCCCACGGGCGGCGGGAAGGGCAGGACGGCCGCTCTGGTGGCCGGAGCGGTCGTCGTGGTCGCGGCGATCGTCGGGGGCATCGTTCTGCTGAGCGGGGGCGACGGCGAGGCCGAGTCCTCCGCGAGCGCTACGGCGGACAGCGGAAAGAAGTCCGAAGAAAAGGACAAGAAGGATAAGAAGGACGGGAAGGACGAGAAGGAGGCCGCGGAGTACACGGGCAAGCGGTACCGGCTGACGGCGCCGGAGACGATGGTCGGCGACCTCAAGAAGGAGTCGGGCAGCGACGCCGCACCCACGGCCGGGTTCCTGTCGGCCTTCGAGAAGCTGGGCGTGGCGAAGGCGCAGGGCGTCGGCGCCACCTACCAGGGCGGCAAGAACCTCGGGAGCAAGTGGCTCAAGTTCACCGGTCTGTACGGGGAGGTCTCGGACCCCGAGAAGACGGTGGACCGCTACTTCGCCTACCGGGCGTCCTCGGCCGCCAAGAGCGTCGCCTCGGGCCAGAGCCTGAAGGAGGAGATGTCCGGCGGCCCGACCCGCCTCTCCCCCGCCGGCCTCGACGACGACACCGTCCTGAAGTGCCAGAACGTCACGTACACGTCCGACAAGGACATCGCGGCGGGGCGCAAGGGCACGATCATGCCGAACTGCGTCTGGGCCGACCACAGCACCGTGGGCCTCCTGGTCCACTCGCACACGGCGTCCATGCTCGGCGAGGTGCCGCTCGACACCTTCGGCGAGCTCAGCGCCAAGGTCCGCGCCGAAACCCGCGCCGAGATCAAATAACCACCTGCGTCAATCCATACGGGGAATCAGATGAGCTTCAACCAGCCGCCACCGCAGCAGCCCGGTCCGTACGGCGGTGGGCAGCCCAATCCGTACGGGGGCGGCCAGCAGCCCCCTCAGCAGCCGAACCCCTACGCGCAGCAGCCCGGTTACGGCTACCCGCCGCAGGACGGCACCCCGCCGCCTCCCCCGCAGCAGCAGCCCGCGTACGGACAGCAGCCGCCGCCTCCCCCGCCGTACGGCGGGCCCCAGCAGCCCCATCCGTACGGACAGCCGCCCCAGCCCCCGTACGGGCAGCCGGGCATGCCCGGTCCCTACCAGCAGCCTCCGGGCGGCGGCAAGAACAAGGGGAAGGCGATAGCCCTCGCCGTCGGCGCGGTCGTCGTGGTGGCGGCCATCGTCGGCGGCATCGTCCTGCTGAACGGCGGCGACGACAAGGGTGACAAGGGCGGCGGCGAGGCGAAGGGCAAGGACAAGGGCAGCAGCTCCGCCAGCCCCGGGACCGGCTCGGCTTCCGACTCCGGCTCCGGCTCGGGCTCCAAGGGACTCGGCTCGGACCCGGGCAAGAAGTACAAACTGACGACCCCGGTGACGGTCGCCGGCGGCTATCAGCGCGACGGCGCCGGCAAGGACGAGAGCGACATGTCGCCGAGTCAGCGCGCCGAGCAGAAGAACCGGATTCCCGGGGTGACCGAGAGCCACCCGGTGGCCGCCGAGTACCAGCGCGGCACCACGGACAAGGTGTCCTTCAACGGCCAGTACGGGAGCATCAGCGACCCGGAGGCCGCCGTCGACTTCACCTTCTCCCTGGAGGAGAAGAACACCAAGGACTCCGTCAAGCTCAAGTTCACGCCGAAGGGCAGCCCCGAGAAGTTCACCCCGAACGGCGCCGACGATGCTGTCATGAAGTGCCAGGCGTACGAACTCAGCAAGAGCGGAAGCGTGAAGAGGGTGACGCTGCCGATCTGCGTGTGGGCGGACTCCAGCACGATCGGCGAGGTCATCCTGGCCGACCAGGTGAGCGGCCTGAGCGGAGGCAAGCCGCTCGCCGAGGTCGCCGAACTCGCCGCCAAGATCCGCACCGACGCCCGCGTCGAGATCAACTAAGCCGTCGTCACCAGCCCCGAGGGGGAATCAGATGAGCTTCAACCAGCCGCCGCCACAGCAGCCCGGTCCGTACGGGGGTGGTCAGCCCAATCCGTACGGGGGCGGCCAGCAGCCCCCTCAGCAGCCCAACCCCTACGCGCAGCCGCCGCAGCAGCCGCAGGGGCAGCCCGGCTACGGCTACCCGCCGCAGCAGCCGGGGCCCTACGGCCAGCCGCCGCAGCAGGGGCCGTACGGGCAGCAGCCCCCCTTCGGCCAGCAGCCCCCGTACGGCCAGGCCCCTTACGGTCAGGCCCCGTACGGCCAGCCGCAGTACGGGCAGCCGCCGTTCCCGCCGCCCCCGCCGGCGCGCAACAAGAACAAACTGATCGCCATGGTGGCGATCGGCGCCGTGGTGGTCATCGGCGGCGGTGTGGCCGCGGCCGTCCTGCTGGGCGGCGGTGACAGCGGGGGCGGTCAGGCGATGAAGCTCGTCACGCCGCAGACGCTGGACGGCGGCACGTACACGCTGAACGCCGACACCGAGCGGCTCAAGGCCCAGGGCAAGAGCGTGCAGGGCAGCATGCCGAAGGGCGCCACCTCCGTCCTCGGCCAGTACCAGCGTGCCGACAGCCCGCAGTCCCTCCTGTCGTTCTCCGGCGCGTACGGCAGCATCGGCGACCCCGCGAAGGTCAAGGACGGCATGTTCAAGGGCTTCGAGCGCGGGGCCATGGGCGCGAACGTGACGCAGAAGCGGCAGAAGTTCACGCCGGACGGCTCGGGCGGCCCGACCATCGAGTGCGAGGTCGTCAAGCTTTCGGGCCTCTACGCCCCGGCCTGCGTATGGGCGGAGAAGTCGGACGCGGCGATGGTCCTGGCGGTCGACCAGAAGAGCCTCAGCGAGGACTCCGTGGACATCAACGCGTTCGCGAAGACCGTCGCGAGCATCTACAAGGACACCCGCAAGCCCGCCTGACGGGACGCCGACAGCGAAGGGGCGCCCGGTCCGTCGCGGACCGGGCGCCCCTTTCGGCTGGGGTGCGGCGAGCGGCGCTACGCGCTCTTCTCGTGGCGCTCGTCCTTGCCGATCATGCGCGGCTCGCGGGGCACCAGCGTGGGGTTCACATTGGAGTGCACGACCTCTTCGGTGATGACGACGCGGGCCACGTCCTTGCGGGACGGCACCTCGTACATCACGGACTGGAGGACCTCCTCCATGATGGCGCGCAGCCCGCGCGCGCCGGTGCCGCGCAGGATCGCCTGGTCGGCGATGGCCTCCAGGGCGGGGCGGTCGAACTCCAGCTCCACGCCGTCGAGTTCGAAAAGCCGTTGGTACTGCTTGATGAGGGCGTTACGCGGCTCGACGAGAATCTGCAGCAGCGCCTCGCGGTCCAGGTTGTGCACGGAGGTGATGACCGGCAGCCGGCCGATGAACTCCGGGATCATCCCGAACTTCACCAGGTCCTCCGGCATGACCTCCTGGAACTGGTCGCTGGCCTCGATCTCGCGCTTCGAGCGGATGGTGGCGCCGAAGCCGATGCCCTTGGCGCCCGCCCGCGACTCGATGATCTTCTCCAGGCCGGCGAACGCGCCGCCCACGATGAAGAGCACGTTCGTCGTGTCGATCTGGATGAATTCCTGGTGCGGGTGCTTGCGGCCGCCCTGCGGCGGAACGGAGGCGGTGGTGCCCTCCAGGATCTTCAGCAGGGCCTGCTGGACGCCCTCGCCGGAGACATCGCGGGTGATCGACGGGTTCTCGCTCTTGCGGGCGACCTTGTCGATCTCGTCGATGTAGATGATGCCGGTCTCGGCCTTCTTGACGTCGTAGTCGGCGGCCTGGATCAGCTTGAGCAGGATGTTCTCGACGTCCTCGCCGACATAGCCGGCCTCCGTGAGCGCGGTCGCGTCGGCGATCGCGAACGGGACGTTGAGCATCCGGGCCAGCGTCTGTGCGAGCAGGGTCTTGCCGGAGCCGGTGGGGCCGAGCAGCAGGATGTTGGACTTGGACAGCTCGATGCCGTCGTCCCGGTTGCCCGCGTTCTCGCCCGCCTGCACCCGCTTGTAGTGGTTGTAGACCGCGACTGACAGTGCCTTCTTCGCCGGCTCCTGACCGACGACGTAACCTTCGAGGAACTCGTAGATCTCGCGCGGTTTGGGGAGCTCCTCCCACCGCACCTCGGAGGTCTCAGCGAGCTCTTCCTCGATGATCTCGTTGCAGAGGTCGATGCACTCGTCGCAGATGTACACACCAGGACCCGCGATGAGCTTCTTCACCTGCTTCTGGCTCTTTCCGCAGAACGAGCACTTGAGCAGGTCGCCGCCGTCACCAATGCGTGCCACGAGGTGCTTCCCCTTCGCCTGGGATCCGCCCTGTTCTGCGGACCCGGGTGCTTGCCTATCGACGGTACCTTGCCGGGCCCCCCGTGCGGGCCCCCCTTGGACCGACTCGGTCCAAGGGGGATACCAGCGGCACAGCGATCAAACGGAAACGGAACTCTTCCGGGTCGAAACGATCTGGTCGACCAGACCGTACGCGAGGGACTCCTCGGCCGTGAGGATCTTGTCGCGCTCGATGTCGTCGCGGATCTTCTCGATCGGCGTGGTCGAGTGCTTGGCCAGCAGATCTTCGAGCTGCGAACGCATCCGCAGGATCTCGTTGGCCGCGATCTCCAGGTCGGAGACCTGGCCGCGGCCGGTCTCGCTGTACGGCTGGTGGATCAGGATACGGGCGTTGGGCAGCGCCATCCGCTTGCCCGGCGTGCCCGCGGCGAGCAGCACGGCCGCGGCGGACGCCGCCTGGCCCATGCAGACCGTCTGGATGTCCGGCTTCACGAACTGCATCGTGTCGTAGATGGCGGTCAGCGCGGTGAACGAGCCGCCGGGCGAGTTGATGTAGATCGAGATGTCGCGGTCCGGGTCCATCGACTCCAGGCACAGGAGCTGGGCCATGACGTCGTTGGCGGAGGCGTCGTCGATCTGGACGCCGAGGAAGATCACCCGCTCCTCGAAGAGCTTGGCGTACGGGTCGTACTCGCGCACGCCCTGCGAGGTGCGCTCCACGAAGCGCGGAACGATATAGCGGGACTCCGCCGCGGGGCCGGTGTAGAGGCCGCTGCCGGGGTTGCTGTTCATCTGCGTGTTCACCATCCTGGTGGCGTTCGGTGGGCTGGAGGTCGACTGCGAGGCGTCCTGGGCTCAGGCCCCGGTGCCGCCCCCGCCCGGAATGTTCGCCGCGGCCTGGTAGACGCCGTCGATCAGGCCGTACTCCTTGGCCTCCTCGGCGGAGAACCAGCGGTCACGGTCGGAGTCGCGCGTGACCTGCTCGACGGTCTGGCCGGTGTGCAGGGCGGTGAGCTCCGCCATCCGCCTCTTGGTGTGCAGCAGCCGCTCGGCGTGGATCTTGATGTCCGAGGCGGAGCCCGCGAGGCCCGCCGAGGGCTGGTGGATCAGGATCTCGGCGTTGGGCAGCGCGAACCGCTTGCCCGGGGTGCCGGCGCTCAGCAGGAACTGGCCCATCGAAGCGGCGAGGCCCATCGCGATGGTGACCACGTCGTTCTTGATGTACTGCATGGTGTCGTAGATCGCCATGCCGGCCGAGATCGAGCCGCCCGGGCTGTTGATGTACAGGAAGATGTCCTTGTCCGGGTCCGCGGCAAGGAGGAGAAGCTGCGCCGTGATCTTGTTGGCGATGTCGTCGTCGACCGGCTGGCCGAGGAAGATGATCCGTTCCCCGAGCAGTCGGTTGTAGACCTGGTCGCCGAGGCCACCGAAGCTCGGCTCGCCGGCGGCGGCGGAAGGCATCAGATTCGTCACGTATCCACCTGCTCGTTGTTCGACGGCCGCGTGCCGTCTCAGCGTCTCTATCTTCTCGGGCGGGGGTCGGGCCGGCCGCTCGATGCTCCGCGCCGCGCTTCCGTGGACTCCCCTGCCCGCGTATCTACGGACCCTAACGCGCTGGTCGGCGGCGGCCATCCCGCATCAGGAACTGTTCGCTCTGAGCGCAGGTTCCAGGGCCCCCAAGGCCCCCACCGCACACCGCTCCGCAGGGGCCCCTATACGTACGGGCCCGAACGCGCGAACACGTCCGGACCCGTACGTACGAGCTGTGGGGCCAGCGGGGCTCAGCCCTCGGACTTGGCGCCCTCGGACTTCGCCTCGGCGGCGTCCTCGGAGCCCTCGGCGTCCTCGACCGTCTCCGTGGCGGCCTCGACCGTCTCGGCGGTCTCGTCCTCATCGTCGAGGTCGACGGTCTCGCCGTTGCTGTCCTTGACCGTGGCGGCCTCGACGACGACCGCGAGGGCCTTGCCGCGGGCGACCTCGCCGACGAGCATCGGCACCTGGCCGCCCTCGACGACGGCCTGGGCGAACTGGTCGGGGCTCATGCCGGAGGACTGCGCACGGCGCATGAGGTGCTCGGTGAGCTCCTCCTGGCCGACCGACAGCTTCTCCTTGTTGACCAGCTCGTCCAGGATGAACTGGGTCTTGATGCCCTTCTCGGCCTGCTCCTTGGTCTCGGCGTCGAACTCTTCCTCGGTCTTGCCCTGGATCTCCAGGTACTTGGCGAGGTCGAGGCCCATCTGGCCGAGCTGGTGGTTCACGAGGTTGTGCTTGCGGGTCTCGATCTCGTCCGCGAGCAGCTTCTCGGGGATCGGCACCTCGGCGAGGCCGAGCAGCTCGTCGAGGACCTTCTCCTGGGCCTGGGTGGCCTGGTCGTACTTCTTCATCTGCTCAAGGCGCTTGCGGCTGTCGGCGCGCAGCTCCTCCAGCGTGTCGAACTCGCTCGCGAGCTGGGCGAAGTCGTCGTCGAGCGCGGGCAGTTCGCGGGACTTGACGGCGGTGACGTCGACCTTGACCTCGGCCTCCTTGCCCTCGGCGCTGCCGCCCTTGAGCTCGGAGGTGAAGGTCGCGGAGCCGCCGGCCTCCAGGCCCGTGACGGCCTCGTCGATGCCGTCGAGGAGCTGGCCGGAGCCGATGGTGTAGTCGACGCCCTGCGCGACGCCGTCCTCCAGCACCTCGCCGTCGACCTTGGCCTCCAGGTCGACCACGACGATGTCGCCCTCGGCGGCGGCGCGCTCGACCGGGGTGGTCGTGGCGAAGCGCTCGCGGAGCTGCTCGACCGACTTGTCGACGTCCTCGTCCGACACCTCGACGGCGTCGACGGTGACCTCGATGCCCGAGTAGTCCGGGATCTCGATGGCCGGGCGGATGTCGACCTCGGCGGTGAAGGCCAGCAGCTCGCCGTCCTTCAGCTCGGTGATGTCGACCTCGGGCTGGCCGAGGGGGTTCAGCTCACCCTCGTTGACCGCCTCGGTGTAGAACTTCGGGAGGGCGTCGTTGACGGCCTCCTCCAGCACCGCACCCCGGCCGAACCGCTGGTCGATGACGCGGGCCGGGATCTTGCCCTGACGGAAGCCCTTCACCGTGACCTGCTGGTTGATCTTCTTGTACGCCGCGTCGAGGCTGTCCTTGAGCTCCTCGAAGGGCACCTCGACAGTGAGCCGAACCCGAGTCGGGTTCAGGGTCTCCACGGCGCTCTTCACGGTTCGGTCTCCTTGGGGCTGACTTCTGGGGTTCTGCTGAGGTTCAGCGAGTCTGCTGGGTTCAGCTCATCGCGCCCGGGATAGAGACACACGGACGCGCAGCTTGCATAGTAACCGCAAGCGCCTGGGCGCCCATAATGTGATCTTGCTGGTCGGGGTGGCCGGATTCGAACCGACGACCTTCCGCTCCCAAAGCGGACGCGCTACCAAGCTGCGCCACACCCCGTCGGTGCGACACGTAGGGTACATGCCCGCGGGGGTGCCGGATGCCGCTTATTCGTGCGGGGTCCGCGGGTGAGTCGCCCCGTGCGCGGGGGTGTGTGCGCGGCGGGCCCCGGACCCGCTACGATGCACTGCGTGCCGCACGGTCCGACGCGACCGGCCTCCCCGGAGGGTTTCGGCGGCGCTCGCGGGCGTAGCTCAATGGTAGAGCCCCAGTCTTCCAAACTGGCTACGCGGGTTCGATTCCCGTCGCCCGCTCCATTCGATGACCGGCCCGGTCCGCGACGCTTTCGCGGGCCGGGCCGAAGTCTTTTATACAGACGGCCTTACGGAGCGGGTTACGGGCGGGGCGGCGGGTTTACGCGCGGGCTTTTCGGCAACGAGAAAAGGGCGGGGCGGCGCGTCGCGGCCGGGCGGCGTGCACTCTCCGGGGTCTGTGACGCGGCTGACTAGGGTGGTCGTATGGAGATCTGGCTCAATCCCGCGTGCTCGAAGTGCCGTTCGGCGGTGCGGCTGCTCGACGAGGAAGGCGCGGATTACACCGTGCGCCGCTACCTGGAGGACCCGCCGAGCGCGGCGGAGCTGCGGGAGGTGCTGAAGCGGCTCGGGCTGGAGCCGTGGGAGATCACGCGCACGCAGGAGGCGGCCGCGAAGGAGCTGGGGCTCGCGGGCTGGCCGCGCGAGGCCGGGGAGCGGGAGCGGTGGATCGAGGCGCTGGCCGCGCATCCGAAGCTGATCCAGCGGCCGATCATCACCGCGGACGACGGCAGCGCGGCCGTGGCGCGGGACCCGGAGACCGTACGGGATGTGCTCTCCCGGCGGTCGTGAGGGCGGCGGGGCGGCAGGTCAGAACTTGATCCCGTTGACGGTCTCGGCGATGGAGTTGAGGAACCTCTGTATCGACGGCGCCATGCCCGTCGAGGCGAGGAAGAAGCCGAAGAGCATCGCGACGATCGCCGGCCCGGCCTTGAGGGAGCCCCCACGCATGAGCACTACCAGGACAATTGCCAACAGAAGCACCACAGATAGCGAAATGGCCACAACTGATCACACCCTCGGTCGGAATCCGTCACGCCGGCCCGGGAGACATACTGCCCCGCACAGCCCCCGCGGCAACCATGGTGCCACCAACTTGCCTGCCGTTGGAGACGGGTGACGGAAGGTCGGCCATCCGCGTGTCGCGGCTCCGGATGGCGCGAACCCATGGGCCGTATGGGCGCCGGCCCATGGGGCGGGTTTCGGCCGACCTGGCGCATTGCCTCAGATCGGCCTGATCATTTCGCTCCGCGAACCATGACGTTCTCGAACACAGCGGGATATTCCTGATACCGAACAAGCTGATCTTTTGCCCCTTTTGGGGAGGACGGGCCGCGCCGAAGGCGCCGGGACGGACGAGATCCGGCCGCCGTGCGGGGAATTGATGAATACCCGGTGAATATCCCTGGACAAAGTTTTACGCATTCGGGGTTTCGCCACTAGGGTGCGTCGAATGTTCCACGCGGCCATGCCCCCCGTACGCACAGTGGACTCGGCGCCCTCGACGCCCGAAAGGCGGAACTCCCCCGCGCCGCCCGCGCCCCTCAAGGCCGGGCAGCGCGACCCCTTCTTCGACAACGCGAAGTATCTGGCGATAGTCCTCGTCGCCATGGGCCACGCGTGGGAACCGCTCACGCACGGCGGCCGCGCGGCCATGGCGCTCTATATGACCGTCTACGCCTTCCATATGCCGGCCTTCATCCTCATCTCCGGCTATTTCTCCCGGAGTTTCGATCTCAGCCCGGCCAAGCTCAGGCGGCTCATCACCGGCGTCGCCGTGCCGTATGTCGTCTTCGAGGTCGCGTACACGCTGTTCCAGCACTGGGCGGACGACTCGCCGCCGGAGGACATCAGCCTCACCAACCCCTGGTATCTGAACTGGTTCCTGGCCGCGCTCTTCATCTGGCGGCTCACCACGCCGATCTGGAAGCTGATCCGCTGGCCGGTGCCGCTGTCGCTGGTGATCGCGGTGCTCGCGGCCATGTCCCCGAACGTCGGCAGCGACTTCGACATGAAGCGGGTGCTGCAGTTCCTGCCGTTCTTCGTGATAGGGCTCCACCTCAAGCCGGAGCACTTCCAGTTGGTCCGGCACAAGGCGGTGCGGATCGCCGCCGTGCCGGTGGCGCTCTGCGCGGTCGCCTTCGCCTATTGGGCCGTACCCCGGATGAACAGCGCGTGGTTCTACCACAATTCGGCCGTACAGGACCTGGGCGTGTCCATGTGGACGGCGCCCGTGATGGAACTGGCCCTCTTCGGCTGCGCCATGGTGCTCACGGCCGCGTTCCTGGCCCTGGTGCCGCGGCGGCGGACCTGGTTCACGGCGCTCGGCGCGGGGACGCTGTACGGGTATCTGCTGCACGGCTTCGTGATCAAGCTGTCGCGCTGGTGGGGCTGGTACGACGAGTACGCCTGGGTGCGCACCCCGCTGGGCGAGATCGTGGTGACGGTCCTCGCCATCGCGATGATCACGGTGCTGTGCTCGCCCCCGGTGCGCAGGGTGTTCCGCTTCGCCATGGAGCCGCGGATGGCGTGGGCGTTCCGCTCGGACGCGGCGGAGTCGGCGCGGGCCCGTACCCGCGCCGACTCCTGAGCCTTACGTCCGTACCGCCGCCGCTCAGCGCCTGCGCAGCACCGCGCGGGCGGGCAGCGAGGTCGCCGCGAGCCCCAGCACCAGGGCGCCTGCCGCGAAGCTCCCGTAGAGGAGCGGCGGTATATAGGGGCCCGCTCCGGTGAGGCCGCGCATCATCGGTACGAGCGTGGCGAGGGCGATCGCCGTGCCGAGGACGATCCCGGCGAAGGCCACCAGCAGCGCCTCCCAACGGACCATGCCGAGCACCTGGCGGCGCGTGGAGCCGATCAGCCGCAGCGTGCCGAGTTCGCGGCGGCGGTCGAAGACGGTCATCACCAGGGTGTTGACGGCGGCGACGGCGGCGAACCCGCCGAGCACCGCGGCCATCAGTGTGTTGGCCCAGGCCGAGACCTCCCGGTCCTTGTCCTTGGCTGCCGCGTACCCGGCCCGGTCGGTGACCTCGCCGAGGGCCGCGAGCTTCCCGGCGACCTGCCGCGCGTCGGCGCCGCGCGCGTCCCGCACCAGGACGTCGCTGTCGAACCCGGCCGTGACGTGCGGCGCGAGGGCCGTACGGACCATGGTGACCTGGGCGACGCCGAGCCCCCGGCCGTAGGTCGCGACGACCTCCGGGCGGGCCTTGGTGCCGTCCGGCAGGACCAGGGAGAGCCGGTCGCCGACCTTCACGTCCGCGCCGTCGGCGAGGTTGGCGGCGACCGCGACCTTGCCCGGCCCGAGGGCGTCGAGGCTGCCGGCCCGGACGTCGAGGTCCTGGACGGCGCGCAGGTCGGCGCCGGTGCCGCCGACGCCCTGGGTGGAGGCGGTGAGCGGCCCGTCGGTGGTGGAGGACGTGTAGAGCACGCTCGTACGGAGCAGGCCGACGGCCGTCTCGACGCCGGGGGTCGCCGCTGCCTTCGCGGCCGTGCCGGTCGGCAGGCCGCCGGGCGCGGAGATCACATGGTCCGCGGTGATCCCGGCGCGCTGCTGGGCCGCGCGGGCGTGGTCCTCGCTGGTGTGCATGAACACCAGCGTCGAGGCGAAGGCCATGGCCAGCACGATCGGGGTGATCGCGGAGGCCAGGCGGCGCGCGTTGGCGCGGGAGTTGGCGGATGCGAGGTGGGCCGCCGCGGGGCCGGCGCGCAGGGGCAGGCCGATGAGGTGGGCGCAGAGCCGGGCCACCAGCGGGCCGAGCAGAGCCACGCCGAGCATGAAGAGCATGACGACGCCGGACGCCGTGTTGGCGGCGTCGTCGCCGGTCAGGGTGGCCGCGAGGATGGCGAGGACGACGCCGCCGACGAGCGCGGCGGCACCGAGTGCCGTACGGACGGGGCCGGGCCGGGAGCGTTCCACGGCGGCCTCGCCGAGGGCCTGGCCGGGCTTGATGCGGGCCGGGCGGCGCGCGGCGGCGGCCCCCGCGCACAGCGCGGTGAGCAGGCCCACACCGACGGCGGCGACGAGCGGGATGCCGGAGTCGCCGAGCCGCACGGCGTCCGGGACCACGCCCTTCTCCTTCAACTGGCCGAACCACCAGCGCGCGAGGGCGATGCCGGGCAGGCAGCCGAGCGCGCCGGCGAGGGGCGCGACGAGCAGCGCCTCGGCGGCGATGGACCGGCGGACCTGGCGCGGGGTGGCGCCGATGGCGCGCAGCAGCGCGAACTCACGGGCGCGCTGGCCGACGGAGAGGGCGACGGTGCCGGCGGCGGTGAAGATCGCGACCATCGTCGCGACGCCGCCGAACGAGCCGCCGAGCCCCATCAGCGTCTCCTTGGCGCCGGCGAGCGCGGGCTGTTCGACGGCGCCGCGGTCGTCGCCGGTGTGCACCTGGGCGGCCTTGCCGACGGCCTGCCGGACGGAGTCCGCGAGCCGGTCGGTGGAGGTGCCGGCCGTGGGCAGCACGGCGACCGCGTCGATCTTGCCGGGGTGGCCGGAAACCTGGACGGCCTGGGCGTCGGTGAGCCAGGCGGTGGGCGCGGCCGTACGGGCCGTACCGGCGACGGTGACGTCGCGGGCGCCGGCGGGGGTGTTCAGGGTGACGCGGTCGCCGGCCTTGATGTGCGCGGCGCGGGCGGTGGCCGTGTCGAGCACGGCCTGGCCGGCGCGCGGGGCGCTGCCGGTGGCGAGTTCGGCGCCGGTGAAGGCGGCCGAGCCCCAGCCGTGGGCGGTGACGGGGGCGGCAGCCCGCCCGGTCGTCTTCGCGCCGGTCAGGTGCGCCGGGTAGCCGACGTCCCCGATCGCGGCCTGCACGCCGGGGGCGTGCGCGACCTTCCCGACGAGCGAGGCGTCGAGGCGGGCCGTGTCCGGCAGCGGCTCGGACTCGGTCTCCCGGTCCTCGCCGTGCCCGATCACGTAATGCGCCTTCTGGTCCGCGGCGGCCACCACGGGAGCGCCGGCATACCGCTCGGGCGGCACGGACGCCCGTATGCCGGTCTCCAGGAGGATTCCGCAGGCCGAGACGATCATCGCGGCCATCAGCAGCGCCACGAACGTCCCCACGAACGACGCGGGCTTGAACCGGATCGCGGCCCGGGCCAGCCCATTGGTGCCCCCCTGGGGGGCGCGGGTCGCGCTCATCGGACCTCTCCTCGCCATACGAACGTCCACACCCCGCCGAGATCCGACAGGAGGCCACAGCCTCGCCGGGCAGCCGACCGCTGCGGCCGGGCCGTGCCGACGGCCGGGAGAAGGCCGCGGGCCTGCCGGGCGGGCAACTGCCGCGGTCGGGCCGCGAGAAGGCCCCGGGCCCGCCGGGCAGACGACTGGTGAGCCGAAGCGGCATAGCGGATCGTCACGCTGCCGCGCCTTCGTGGGAGGGCCGACGGGCGGTGAGGGAGACCATGCGGGCGGCTATCTGCTCGGCGGTGGCTCGGTGGAAGCTGTCGGCGATGGCGCCGTCGGCGAGGAAGAGGACGCGGTCGGACCAGGCGGCGGCGACCGGGTCGTGGGTGACCATGACGACGGTGGCGCCGAGGCCGTCGACGGCGTGCCGGAGCAGGCCGAGGACCTCGGCGGCGGTGCCGGTGTCGAGCGCGCCGGTGGGCTCGTCCGCGAAGACCACGTCCGGGCGGGTGATCAGGGCGCGGGCGATGGCGACGCGCTGCTGCTGGCCGCCGGACAGCTCGCCGGGGCGGCGGGCCCCCTTGTCGCCGAGCCCCACCTGGGAGAGGACCTCGGCGGCGCGCCGTCGGTCGGCGCGCTCCCCGGCGAGGCGCATCGGGAGGACTACGTTCTGCTCGACGGTCAGCGACGGGAGCAGGTTGAAGGACTGGAAGACGAAGCCGAGGCGGCTGCGGCGCAGCTCGGTCAGCTTGTTCTCGTTCATGCCGGTGATCTCGGTGCCGCCGAGCCGTACGGAACCCTCGGACGGGCGGTCGAGCCCGGCCGCGCACTGGAGGAAGGTCGACTTGCCGGAGCCGGAGGGCCCCATCACGGCGGTGAAGCTGCCGCGCGGGAGGGCGAGGTCGAGGGAGCGCAGGGCGTGGACGACGGATGTGCCGCGGCCGTAGCGGCGGGCGACTCCGCGCAGTTCGACGGCCCAGTCGCCGGTGTTCGCGGTGACGTTCCCCGCTGCCGGTGCGCCGGCGCCCGTACCGGCCCTGTCGTCGCTCTGTCGCTTGCCGCGCAGCCCCATGGCCCCGCCTCTCGTCTCGTGGTCCCCGTGGTGTGGTCAACGTCTGAAATCTATGGTTCCGGCGCAGGTCAGGGCCATGGCGTCGGCCGGTGGATCGGGGGTGGGGGCAGCACCACCAAGGTCGCTGGCCGTAACCACCCCAAAGTCGTTTGGTAAACTAACTACCCACCTTTCCTTGACTCCCCCTTGACCGAATGACCATCCGTCCGGCCGAACTCTGGAGGAGCCATCGGACACGCAGACACCCTCATCGCCATGGGCGGCGCCTTTCTGGCGGCGGCCGTCCTGGCCCGCGCCGGCGGCCGCATCGGCCTGCCGACCATCCCCCTCTTCATCCTCGCGGGCATCCTCCTCGGCCCGCACACGCCCGGCTACGTACTGGTCGCCGACCCGCACGACCTGGAGATGCTCTCCGCGCTCGGCCTGGTCCTGCTGCTCTTCTACCTCGGGCTCGAATTCCATCTGGACGACCTGAAGACCGGCGGCCGCAAGATGGCGCTCGCGGGCGGCGCGTACCTGGCGCTGAACGTCGGCGCGGGCCTGGTCTTCGGCTTCGCGACCGGCTGGGGCACCTCCGAGGCGCTCGTACTCGCCGGTGTGCTCGGCATCTCCTCGTCCGCGATCGTCACCAAGGTCCTCGTCGACCTCGGCCGGCTCGGCAACGGCGAGACCAAGCCGATCCTCGGCATCATCGTGGTCGAGGACATCTTCCTGGCCCTCTACCTCGCCGCCCTCCAGCCGATCCTGTCCGGCGCGGACAGCCTGGCCTCGGCGGCGGGGGACGCGGGCAAGGCGTTCGGCTTCCTGCTGCTGCTCGCGGTCGCGGCCCGCTGGGGCACCCGGCTCATCGGCAAGCTGATGCACACCAAGGACGACGAACTGCTCGTCATCTCGTTCCTGGGCGTCGCCGTCCTCGTCGCCGGGGTCTCCGAGTGGTTCGGGGTCGCGGACGCGATCGGCGCGTTCATGGTGGGTCTGATGCTCGGCAGCACGGGCTCGGGCGACCGCATCCGGACGCTGGTGCACCCGCTGCGCGACGCGTTCGGGGCGATCTTCTTCTTCGCGTTCGGGCTCTCGATCGACCCGGGCGACCTGCCGGGCGTGCTCGTGCCGGTGCTGATCGCGGTCGCGGTGACGCTGGTGATGAACGTGGTCGCCGGGCTCGTGGCCGCCCGCCTCTACGGCTTCGGGGCGCAGCCCGCCGCCAACATCTCCACCACCCTGCTGGCGCGCGGCGAGTTCGCGCTGATCCTCGCCACGATGGCGGCCGGGGCGGGGCTGAACCCGCGGCTCTCCCCCTTCATCGCGGGGTACGTGCTCGTCCTGGCCGTACTCGGCCCGCTGGCCGCCGGCCGCTCGTACTGGCTGGCGCGGCTGCTGCCGGGCGGCCCCGGCGAGCCGCCCGGCGGCGGGGCTCTCGCGTCCCCGGCCGCGGAACGGGTGTGACGACCGGGGGCACGCGCACGGGTCGCGGGCGCTCGTACGGGGCCGGGCGGACGCGCACGGGCCGACCGGAGGCGTACGGACCGGGGCCGGCCTTCGCCGGCCGGTCAGTCGACGAGCTTGTCCAGGAAGGCGTACAGGTTGACCCGCGCCCGCTCGACCTGCTCCTCGACCGTCAGGGACTCCTCGAAGCGGCCGCCGGCCCGTGGGGTCTTCTTGCCGCGGATGTAGAGGGAGCAGGCGAGGTCGGAGCAGAGGTACTCGCCGACCGAGTCGCCCTGCCGCCCGGCCGGGCCGACCTTGCGGGCCGCCATCAGCGACACGCCGTCGCCGGGGTGCGTGGTCAGGCAGAGCGAGCACATGCCGCGGTGGAGCAGGCCGCGCCGGCCCGCCGAGGCGCGGAGGGTCACGCCGACGAGACCGTCGCCGCGTTCGGCGACGAGGTAGCCGCGGTCGGGCGCGCCGGGGTCGCGCCAGCCCAGAAAGTCCAGGTCGTCCCAGCGGCGCTCGTCGAGGTCCCGGGGGACCGCCAGCCGCTTGGCCTCCCCTTTGGAGCAATTGACGAACGACGCGCGGATCTCCGGTTCACTTACTGCTCTCATGGCTCGGACGCTAACAGCGCCTATTTCTTTTAGGCAAACAATTAAAATGCTTAGGTTGAAGGAGGATGCGTGATGCACGTAACGCCCGATCCGTCGGCTTCCGCGCTGACATCGCTGAGAGCGACCCGGTGGTTCACCAACGAACCGGTCCGCGACGAGCACCTGCGTCCGGTGCTGGAGGCCGGGCGCTGGACCGGCTCGGCGCGCAACCGCCAGCCGTGGCGGTTCGTGGTGGTGCGCGATCGCGAGATCCGCCAGCAGCTCGCGCGCCTGGGCGCGTACGCGGGGCACCTCGCCGTGGCGCCCGTGGTGATCGCGCTCGCGGTGGAGGAGACCGCCGGCGGCGAGGACGCCCAGTTCGACGCGGGGCGCGCGGCGCAGAACATGATGCTCGCCGCCCACGTCCAGGGGCTGGGCACCTGCCCCGCGTCCTTCTTCCCCGCCGAGAACGCCGACCGCGCCGGACCGCTGTGCGGCATGGCGCCCCCGTGGCGGGTCCGTACCGCCATCTCTCTCGGCCACCCCGCCCCCGCGCCGCCCGGAAAGCCGGCGATCCCCACCGGGCGCCTGCCGCTGGCCGAGTTGGTGACGGAGATCCCCGAGGCGCCGAAGGCCCCCGAAGGGCCCGGGCCCGTGGGCTGACGTCCGTACCCTCGCGGGCCCTGGGAGCCGGGCCCGCCGGGCAGGGGGTCAGGGGGCGCCATCCGATCAGGGGGTCAGCGGGCGCCGTTCGACCAGGGGGCGAGGAGGTCGGCGACGCGCTGCACGGAGGCGACGACTTCCGCGGTGTCGACGGCGGTGTAGCACAGCCGGAAGTAGCCCGGTTCGGCGCAGGAGAGCAACTGGCCGGGGAGCAACTGCACCTGGGCGTAGGTGGCGATGTACCAGCGCAGCCACTCCTCCTCGCTGGAGATGTTCGGGAACAGGATCGGCAGAGCGGCCGTCCCCCGCTTCTCGGCGTCGGCGGCGAAGGGCTCGGGCACGCGGTCCGGCCGCGGGAAGTGCGGTCCGATCTCCGGCGGGATCACGGCGGTGCCCCGCGGCGGCAGATACGCGCGCAGATCGAGCCAGAAGAACTGCGCCGCGTTCTGCCCCTCGCGGTAGCGGTACGGGAGGCGGCCGTTGTCGAGGGCCGCGCGGGTCTCCTGGAAAGCGGTCGTCAGCCAGCCCCGGTACTGCTTCATCAGCGCGAGCGGATAACTCTCGCCGCCGCTCGTGGTCTTCAGCATCTTCCCGATGACGAAGTGTTTGAGGGAGTCGAAGGGGCTGAACCAGGAGTAGCTGTTCTGCTTGTCCTTGATGCCCCGCATGGCCTGTCGGACGACCGGGGACCGGGAAATCACGACACCGGCCTTGAATCCCGACATTCCGAAGTCCTTGGCGAAACCCCATACGACGTGCACGCGGTCCCGCGCCTCCGGATTGTTCCGGTACGCGGCCAGTTCCAGAGCGCTCACGAACTCCGGGCCGGCGCCGGTGAGCTGGGAATGGGCGTACATCTCGTCGGAGATGATGTGCATCCCCGTCTCGTTGAGCACCCACCGGTAAATACTCTCCAGGAGGTCCTTTCCGTAGTTGTCGCCCAGCGGGTTGTTGGGGTTGGTGAGGACGAGCAGTTTCGGCGGCTCCGGCTGGGTGCGGTAGACGTGCTGGATGTCCTCCAGCGTGAGGTCGAAGTGCTCTTCGCCCAGCTCACGGAGGTGGACGGGGACGCAGCGCAGCTCGGGCCGCTGCTCGAAAGACCAGTTGAACCCCTGCCAGTAGGGGGCGGGCAGCAGCACCTGGTCGCCGCCGCGCAGAACGCCGCCCTCCCTGAGCGCGAAAGCGAGGCATTCCAGCGCGGCCGATACCCCTGACGTGCCGAAGATGTCGTCGCCGGTGAGGGTCGGGGAGAGCGTCGGGCGGAGCATCGCGGCGATATCGGCGCGAATCTCCGGGCTGCCGTAGGAAGGGGCGTATGTGACATCGCGCTGTTCCAGTACGCCGAGTCGGTCGAATACGTTCTCCCGCAGGGAGGGGTAGACGAGGACGTTCTCCGCCGTGGCGAGGTTGATCACCTCGGGGTACAGCTCCTGGTGCACGGCGAGCCGGTGCTCCGGGTCGGCGGCGCCGGCGAGCAGCGCCGTGATCTCGTCGGGAGCGCGGCCCCCGGTCCCGTACTGCGGCGCGCCGTCCCGCGCCGCCGAGGCGTCCTTCGGGTTCACGTTCGCGGTCATCGCGGTTCCTCCCTGGACAGGTGGGACCTTTCCGGAAAGCCCCCGCCTTTCCCCTATCTTTCGGGAGATCAGGGAGGCTGAACAGGAGGCGAACCGGTCGCGTGCCGGGGCGGCGCGGGGCGGCGCGGGGCAGGATCGCACAGGCGACACGCGCCCGTACGGGCGTACGACGACGGCCCCGGCCGGTCAGCCGGTCATCGCGCCGCGTTCACCGGGCGCCGCTCACCGCGATTCGGTCACCGCGGTTCGGTCACCGCGCGGTCCAGCACCTCGGCGGCGAGATGGGTGGCGGCCTCGCGGGTGGCCTCCCCGAGCAGCTCCGTACGGATCGGGCCGCCCGCGGCGAGATGCCGGTCGTACGGCAGCGTCAGCACGCGCACGCCCGCCAGTCGGAGGTGCGCGCGGGCCGCCGCCACGTCGAGCGCCATGTGCGGGGACGAGGCGGCGAGCACCACGACGGTCCCCGGCAGCATCAGCGGCCGCGGCAGCGACGCCATCCAGTCCAGTACGGCCCGGGTGCTGGTGACGCCCTCGACGGTGGCGGGCGCGACCAGCACCCGCGCCTGGGCGGCGGCGAGCGCGGTCCGGGACAGCTCGCTGGGCAGCGTCTCGCAGTCCACGACGGTGATGCCGAAGTAGCGGCGCAGCGCCACCATCACCGAGCGGTACTCCGCCAGGTCCAGCCGGGTGCCGACCCGGCCCTGGCTGCCGGGCAGCAGCCAGCCGCGGTCCGGCAGTTGGACCAGGTAGCCCGTGACGTCGGTGAGCTGCATCGTCGGCTCGATGATCCGCGCGAGGTCCCCGCAGGTCCACCGCACGGCGGGGGCCGCGAGCCGGACCGGCAGGGTGCCGAGCGCCGGGTCGGCCTCCAGCATCAGCACCGGGTCCTGCCGGTAGTGCGCGTACGTACGCCCGAGCAGCGCCGTGACCGTGGTCTTGCCCGCGCCGCCGCGGATGCTGGTGACGACGATCTGCCGCCCGGTGGCCACCGGCCGCTGCACCGCCTCGGCCACCCGCGTGGCCTCGGCCACGTCCCGCGCCGCCGACGCCCCGACCATCCGCCGCACGGCCCGCCCCGTGCGCCGGGCCGCCGAATCCCCGCTCCGCGGCCGCCCCTTGACCAGATCCTCGACCCGGACCTCGGCGCCCCGGGTCTCGGCGTCCCGACCCTCCGCCTTCGGCGCGGTACGAGGCCGGGGCGGGACGGCGGGGACGACAGGGGCAGCGGGGGCGGCAGGGGCAGCAGCGACGACGGGGACGACGGGGCCGGTGTGCGGAGGCACGTACCCGGCGCGTGGAGCACCGGGGGCATACCGCGGCGGCGGAAGGGCGCGCGGGGGCGCGGACGGCGCCGCCGGCTGGGCGGGCTCAGGTCCGGGAGTCGGGGCCTCGGCGGGGAGTCGCCTGGTGTCCTCGGCCATATCGTTTCTCCTCCGCCTTTCAGAGCGCGTGCAGCAGGAGGGCGTAGCCGCCGAGCGCCCCGACGGCCAGGGGGAACAGGGCGATGACGCCGACGGTCTCGGCCAGGTCGGTCAGGCGGCGCAGCCGGGACCGCGGCGGCAGAGGTGCGCGGACCGGCAGTGCGGCCAGGGGCAGGACGGCGACGACGGCGAGGGCGGCCAGGGGCGCATAGGGCGGGCCGTCCGTGTGGCCGATCCACAGGGCGGTCAGCCGCACCAGGAGGACACCGGCCGCCGCCAGCAGCGCCACGACCTCCGTGACCAGCGGAAAGGCGCGGGAGCGGGCGAGCAGGACGACCGCCAGTACGGACGTCAGCGCCACCGTCCACCACGTGGCCGCCGTGACGGTCAGCAGCCCGGCCGCCGTGGCGGAGGCCGCGGCGACGAGCGTCGCCGGGCACAGGTCCCGGTGCGTGGCGGCCAGCGCGGTGCCGACCTCGTGGCGGCTCACGGACGCGCCGCCCGAGCGGTGGTCGTCGAGATCCGTGAGCCCGGCCGCCGTCAGCGCCAGCCGCGGCAGCGCTCCCAGCACGACCACGGAGACGACGGCCAGTACCGCCCCGGCTCGCGCCGCGTCGTCCGTCATGGCGGACACCGCCGCCCAGGCGGCCGCCGCCGCCACGACCGACCCGGCGCCGATCAGCCCGGCGCGGCCCGCCGGTGAGCAGAGGCCCAGCAGCAGCGACGTGACCGCCGGCGCCGCGGCCGCGGCGGCCAGCCGCCCCGCCCCCGGCCAGCCGTGGGCGTCCGCGGCCGTCCACGCGCCGAGGAGGCCGAGGGCGCCGCCGGTGAGCAGGAGCGGGGTGCCCAGCAGGTGGTCGCGGGCGCGCCCGGCGACCGCTCCCGCCAGGGCCGCGACCAGCCCGGCGGCCAGGAGCGCCCACGCCGCGGTGGCGTGGTCGAGGCTCGTACGCGTCAGCACGCCGACGGCGACCGCGAGCGCGAGGGTGGCCAGACCCGCCGTCCGGCGGAGCGCGGCGGGCCGCCGGCGCAGGGCCCGTACGTCCAGATGGAAGGCGGCGGGAGCGGGCGGCGTGGCGTCGGCCCGTACGAGCCGCAGTACGGAGCCGTCCGGCAGCGCGGCCGCGGCGAATGTGGTGTCCGGGGCGAGTGCGGCCCCGTCGGCGGTCACCAGGTGGCGGGCCCCGGGCGGGGCGGAGTCGCGGTCGTCGAGGAGGCGGAGGATTTCCGGCAGGAGCCGGCCGACGGGCTCGGTCGCGGGGAGCAGCAGCTCCACCCGCCGGTGTTCGCCGGCCAGGGTGACCCGGCTCAGTTCCGCCCGCTGCCCCGTCCGCTGTTCCGCCCCCACGCTCACCACTCGGCCGAACCTATCATCGAGCCCTCGCCGGGCCCGGGCCCGGCGAGGGCCGGTCCGGCCGTCCGTCAGGCCCCGTCGTCGGCGGCCACCGCCGCCGCCAGCGCCACGAGTTGGGCGCGGACGTCGAAGCCGTGCGGGGTGCGGCCGGGGGCGGCGGAGAGCGTGGCCGCGCCGCGGGCCACGACGTCGGCGATGTCGGCCGCGAGCGCCCCGATGAGGGCGGCGTCGAGCAGTTCGGCCGGGCCGCGGCCGAGGTACTCGGCGTCGGCGATCCGCACCAGCGCCCGGAACGCCTCGGTCCGCCGCGCCGCCGTGCCCTTCTCCTCGGCCATGTCGTCGCTGTCGGCGACGGCGATGGCGAGGTGGGCGAAGGTGCCGTCCACGGGCAGCCCGCGTTCGGTGAGGACGCCGTACCAGGGCGTCGCGCGGGGCGCCTCGGCGGCGCGGATCACGGCGTCGTAGCCGGCGGGCTCCGCCCAGATCGTCAGGGCCAGGCAGGAGAGAAACCGTTCCCGCGCGGGGGCGGCCGGGTCGTTCAGCAACGCCACGAGGGCCGGGACGCGTTCGCGGTGGCGGGCGTCGTCCAGCCCCTCGTAGATCACGTCGTCCGGGTCGTCGGTCGGCTCGCCGTCGAAGTCCGTACCTAGCAATTCAGCGAAACGGGTGACGTGCACCCCACTGTTCAAAGGTGGTGCGGGGTTCGAGGGACACATATCGGCCTTCCTGTCACGGGTGAACGGAGGAAGCCGGCCGCGCTCCCGCCCCGCGGCCGGCGGTCGGGAACCGGCCGCCCCGCCCCGCTCACCATTGTCGGCCGGTTTCACTGCCGCGCCGCAAGCTGATGGGCGAGCATCGCGGCCCGCAGCCGAGCGCACCGCCGGGGCCCGCACCGACAGCCGAGCACCCCGCGATCAGCGCCCGGGAGCCCGACCGCGCCGGAACCGCCGTCAGTCGCGGCAGATGAGCAGCAGCGCCCTGTCGTCGTTGACGTCCTTCGCCACGGCCTCGATCAGATGCCAGGCCGCGCCGTGGAATCCGCAGGCCACATAGCGGTCGGCCTCCCCCGTCAGCCGGTCCATGCCCTCGGTGAGGTCCCGCTCCGCCGTCTCGACGAGCCCGTCGGTGAACAGCATCAGTACGTCGCCGGGGCGCAGCGTGCCCTTGATCGGGTCGAACTGCGCGCCGTCGTAGACCCCGAGCAGCGGGCCCTCGGCGGCCATCTCCTCCCAGCGGCCGGTGCCCGCGGAGAGCTGGAGGGCGGGCAGGTGGCCCGCGGAGAGCAGTTCGTAGTCGCCGCTGTCGAGGTCGAGGACGAGGTGGATCGAGGTGGCGAAGCCCTCGTCCCAGTCCTGGCGCAGCAGATAGCCGTTGGCGGCGGGCAGGAAGGCGTGCGGCGGCAGCGAGCCGAGCAGGCCGCCGAAGGCGCCGGAGAGCAGCAGGGCGCGGGAGGCCGCGTCCATGCCCTTGCCGGAGACGTCGGTGAGGACGACTTCGAGGGTGCGGCCGCCGTTCGTACGGGCCGCGACGACGAAGTCGCCGGAGAAGGACTGGCCGCCGGCCGGGCGCAGCGCCATCTCGCGGTGCCAGCCGCGCGGCAGTTGGGGGAGTTTGCTCTGCACCCGGATGCGTTCGCGGAGGTCGAAGAGCATGGTGCCGCCGCGTCTCCAGGGGACGCCGACGCGGCTGCGGAACTGGGCGATGAGCAGCCCGAAGAAGCCCACGGCGGCGACGACGAGGATGGTGCCGGGGGTGACCCGGTCCACGCCGTCGGCGTACGGGCCGAGGATCGCGGACTCCACGATGAGGGCGGTGGCCGCGGCGGCGTACAGCGCGAGGAGGCTGGCGGGGCGCAGCAGCAGCCCGCCGGCGACGATCGGCAGGACGAGGGCGGAGGGCGCGCACCAGGCGGGCTCGGCGACGGTGGCGGCGGCGATGGCCGGGACGGCGAGCAGCAGGGCCGCCAGCGCGATCCAGTCGGAGCCGTCGCCGCGGAAGTAGTCGACCCCTGCCTTGCGCACGCCGACGCGGGCCCGGTGCAGTGCTTTGCGCATCCGGGCCGTCGGGGTGTCGGCAGCGCCAGTCATTGCATCGGGACCCTATCCACCCCTTCGGCGGTGCGTCGATTCGCGGTACGAGCGGTCCGGTGCCGCGTCCGCCGGGAAGGCAATCGTATGCGAAACCCGTTCGCTCGGGCGGGGAAGCGCTGCTAGGCATGGGCTATGACGATAGAAATACGGGCTCTCGCGTCCGCCGACTGGGACCAGTGGCTGGCGACGCTGGAGCTGGGGTTCGGGGGTGTGCCCGTCTCGGCGGAGCAGCGGGAGCTGTGGCGGGAACTGTTCGACACCGGGCGGCCCGTGGCGGCGTGGGAGGACGGCGAGGTGGTCGGGACGGCCGGGGCGGTCGCGTTCCGGCTGACGGTGCCGGGCAGCGCGGCGGTGGCCGCGGCGGGCGTGACGACGGTGAGCGTGCCGCCCACGCATCGCCGCCGGGGCATCCTGCGGTCGATGATGCGGCGTCAGCTTTCGGACTTCCGGTCCTGGGGCGAGCCGCTCGCCATCCTGGTGGCCTCGGAGCCGGCCATCTACGGCCGGTTCGGCTACGGCGGCGCGACCCGCTCGCTCAGCGCCGAGATCGACACCAATCTGGTGCGGCTGGCGGTGCCGGCGGGCGCCGATGACGTACGGCTGCGGCTGCGCCCGGCGGACACGGACGAGGCGCGCGCGGTGTGCGAGTCGGTGTACGCGCGGCGGGTCGGGGCGCGGCCGGGCATGCTGGCGCGGCAGCCGGGCTGGGACCGGCAGGTGACGTTCGATCCGGAGTCCCGGCGGGAGGGGGCCTCGCCGCTCCAGTGCGTGCTGGCGGAGGCCGGCGGCGAGACCGTGGGGTACGCGCGCTACGCGGTGCGTCCGGGGTGGACGCCGGCCGGGCCGGACGGCACGGTGCTGCTGCGCGACATCGAGGCGCTGACCCCGGCCGCGTACGCCGCACTGTGGCGCTATCTGTTCGGCATTGATCTGACGACGAGGATTTCCGTCCAGAGCCGACCGGTCGATGACGCCTTGCTGCATCTCGTGAGCGATGACCGGCGGTGCCGGCTCGGGGTGCGGGACTCGCTGTTCGTACGGCTGGTGGACGTGGGGGCGGCGCTCGCGGCGCGTACGTACCAGACGCCGGTGGACGTGGTCCTGGACGTGGCGGACCCCTTCTGTCCCTGGAACGAGGGGCGTTGGCGGCTGACCGGCGACGCCAAGGGCGCCTCCTGCGAGCGGACCGACGAGCCCGCCGATCTGGAGCTGTCCGTACGGGAGCTGGGCGCGGCCTATCTGGGCGGCGTGTCGCTGACGGCGCTGGCCGCCGGGGGCCGGGTGCGGGAAGCGCGGGAGGGCGCGCTGGCGGAGGCGGCGGTGGCCTTCGGCAGCGCGGTGGCCCCCTGGCTGCCGCACAGTTTCTGAACGGCGCCGGGCCGAACCTGGCGGCGGGGCCTAACGCCGCTGGCACTCCGGGCACCAGAAGAGGTTGCGGGCGGCGAGGTCGGCGGTGCGGATCTCGGTGCCGCAGATGTGGCACGGCTGCGCGGCGCGCCGGTAGACGTAGACCTCGCCGCCGTGGTCGTCGACGCGCGGCGGGCGGCCCATGGCCTCCGGCAGGTGGTCCGGACGCACCGTGTCGATGCGGTTGGCGCGGACGCCCTCCCGCATCAGCGTGACCAGGTCCGACCAGATGGCGTCCCATTCGGAGCGGGTGAGATCGCGGCCCGCCCGGTACGGGTCGATGCCGTGCCGGAACAGGACCTCGGCGCGGTAGACATTACCGACGCCCGCGATCACCTTCTGGTCCATGAGCAGCGCGGCCACGCTCGTGCGGCTGCGGGAGATCCGCTCCCAGGCGCCCTCGCCGTCGTCGGCCGCCCGCAGCGGGTCGGGGCCGAGCCGCTCGTGTATGGCCGCCTTCTCCCCGTCGGTGATCAGCGCGCAGGTGGTGGGCCCGCGCAGATCCGCGTACGCGCGGGGGTTCGCGAGCCGCAGCCGTACGGTCGCGGTCGGCGGCGGCGCGGGCGCGTCGCCGAAGCCGAGCTTGCCGAAGAGGCCGAGGTGGATATGGACCCAGCCGGTCGCGCCGAAGCCCAGGAAGAGGTGTTTTCCGTGCGCCTCGGCCGAGGTCAGCTCCCGGCCGTCGATCAGCGCGGCGCTGTCGGAGAACTTGCCCTGCGGGCTGCTCGCCCGCACCGGCCGGCCCGCGAAGAGCTCGCGGTGGTCCTCGGCGAGGCGGTGGATGGTGTGGCCCTCGGGCACGGTCCGTCCTTCGGCGACAGGGGCGGCGGGGTCGCTGCGGTGGCAGGGGTGTCGGCGGCGACCGGGGCGGGGGGCCGCTGCGTTGGCGGGGGGGCGGCGGCGGAGGCAGCGGGGACGGCCGGGCCGCCACAGCAGCGGCGGCCCGGCCGTCCCAAGGGCCGGAGTTACGGCTGGGGGTGGTGCGCCGGGATGGGCGGCAGCTCCCCCGTCGCCTCGTACGCGCTCAGCATCTCGATGCGCCGGGTGTGCCGCTCCTCGCCCGAGTACGGCGTGCCGAGGAAGATCTCGACGAACCGGGTCGCCTCTTCCTCGGTGTGCATCCGGCCGCCGATGGACAGGACGTTGGCGTCGTTGTGCTCGCGGCCGAGCTGGGCGGTCTGCTCGCTCCAGGCCAGCGCGGCCCGTACGCCCTTGACCTTGTTGGCGGCGATCTGCTCGCCGTTGCCGGAGCCGCCGATCACGATGCCCAGGCTGTCGGGGTCCGCGGCGGTCCGCTCGGCGGCCCGCAGGCAGAACGGCGGATAGTCGTCCTGGGCGTCGTAGATGTGCGGACCGACGTCGACGGGGTCGTGGCCGTGGGCCTGGAGCCATTCGACGAGGTGGTTCTTGAGTTCGTAACCGGCATGGTCGGAGCCGAGGTACACGCGCATGGCGTCGAGTGTGGCACGACGGGGGCCGGGTAAGCGTCGCAGGGTCCCGCTACCGAGGGTGAATACAGCATTACGGATCAGGGGCTTCCGCAAGACACCTTTGGAAAGTTGTAATGCGTGGACCCGAAAACCGCCGCATGCGGATTTCGGACGCCGTCCTGCCGAAGACTGCAGCTAAGGAACGTGCACATACATGAGCGCGACACCACCGATTACGACAAAGGCGTCGACCACCGGTGATCCGAGCAGCACCTCAGATTCTCATGAACCTCAAGACAGCCTCAAGGCCGGATTGAAGAATCGGCATCTTTCGATGATCGCCATTGGCGGTGTCATCGGGGCGGGCCTGTTCGTCGGGTCCGGTGCGGGCATCGCCAAGGCGGGACCGGGCATTCTCATCTCGTACGCGCTCGCCGGCCTGCTGGTCGTTCTCGTGATGCGGATGCTCGGTGAAATGGCCGCCGCCGACCCGGCCTCCGGTTCCTTCTCCGCCTACGCGGACCGCGCGCTCGGCCGCTGGGCCGGATTCACGATCGGCTGGCTGTACTGGTTCTTCTGGGCCGTGGTGCTCGCCGTCGAGGCGACGGCCGGGGCGACCATCCTCAACGGGTGGATACCGGCCGTGCCGCAGTGGGGCTGGTCGCTGATCGTGATGATCGCCCTGACCGCCACCAACCTCGTCTCGGTCGGCTCGTACGGCGAGTTCGAGTTCTGGTTCGCCGGCATCAAGGTGGTGGCGATCGGCGTGTTCATCCTCGTCGCCGCGCTCGCCGTCTTCGGGGTGCTGCCGGACACCCACGCCGTGGGCCTCTCCAACCTGACCGGCGAGGGCGGCTTCCTGCCGAACGGACCGGGCACGATCCTCTCCGGCATGCTGCTCGTCGTCTTCTCCTTCATGGGCAGCGAGATCGTCACGCTGGCGGCCGGCGAGTCCGAGAACCCCGAGAAGATGGTCGCCAAGGCCACCAACAGCGTGATCTGGCGCATCGGCATCTTCTACCTGGGCTCGATCCTGCTCGTCGTGACGCTGCTGCCGTGGAACGACCCGGAGATCGTCAAGGTCGGCCCGTACGTCGCCGTGCTCAACGACATCGGCATCCCGCACGCCGGCACCGTCATGGACGTCATCGTGCTGACCGCGGTGCTCTCCTGCCTCAACTCCGGCCTCTACACCGCCTCCCGCATGGCGTTCTCGCTCGGTCAGCGCGGTGACGCGCCCAAGTCCTTCGGCCAGGTCGACAAGCGCGGCGTGCCCGCCGTCGCGATCTGGTCCTCGGTGGCCTTCGGCTTCGTCGCGGTGATCTTCAACTACACCTCGCCGGACACCGTCTTCAACTTCCTGCTCAACTCGTCCGGCGCGGTCGCGCTCTTCGTCTGGCTCGTCATCTGCTTCTCGCAACTGCGGATGCGCCGGGTCATCGAGCGCGAGATGCCCGAGCGGCACACGGTCAAGATGTGGTTCTTCCCGTATCTGACCTACGCGACCATCGCGCTGATCATCTTCGTGGTGGGCTACATGTTCTACGACGACGCGGGCCGCAAGCAGATGATCATGTCCGTGGTGGTGGGCGCGCTGGTGCTGGCCGTCGGCCTGCTCCTGGACCGCCGCCGTCACCGGATGCGGAACGAGTCCTCGGCCCGCGAGTAGACATCGAGGGCGGTGGCGCGCACGGGGTCGAGATACCAGACGCTGAGCTGGTACGTACGGCCCCCTCGCGTGAAGCCGAGCTGTTGGCCGTGGCCCGGCCGACCGCCCTGGAGGAAGGCGTACTCCCAGATCACGGCCGGGTTGCCGGCGAACGTGGTGCGTTCCAGCCGCTGCTTCCGGTAGCCCGGCCGGCCCTGGTAGTCCCGCTCGAAGCGCTGCCAGTGCGTCAGCAGGTCCTCCGTCGTACGGCCCTGGGAGGCGGACAGCTCGATCGTGCCGTCCTTGGGGCTGTAGCTGATGTCGCCCGGGCTGCGCTCGGTGCGGTTCCAGCCGCCGGGCGGGGACCAGCTGAAACCCTCCTCCTCGCGGCGCGCCGCGGCCGTGTCCGCCGCCCGCGAACCGCTCGCCGACAGGCTCGGTTCCCGCGGGGAGGCCGCGCCGCTTCGCGCGGCCGAGGAGCCGGCGGACCCGGCGGACCGTGAAGAAGCCGCGCCGCCGGTGTCCGGCCCTCGCAGGGCGAAGGCCACCCCGGCCGCGATCGCCGCGACCGCGACCACCGCGGCGGCGGCCAGCACCGCCGTCCTGCGGCGCGCCCGGCCCGGGGGGCCGCTGTCGCGCACCGGCGCGTCGGCGACGGTGGGGTCATGGGGTACGACTGGCGGCTCCTGGGGCGGTGATACGGGCGGCGGTTCGGCCCCCTCGGGTGGTGATACGGGCCGTACGGGCAGTGGCGCGGGCTCCGCGGGCGGCGACAAGGGCCGTACGGGCGGAGGCTGTTCGGCGAGGACCGTCGGCGGGTGCGGGCGGGGCTCGGGCTCCGGCTCGGCCAGCGGGGCCAGTTCCCGCTCCGTCCCGTCGAGCGTCGGCCGCTCCCCCGGCTCCTTCCTCAGCAGCTCCGTCAGCAGCCCCCGCAGCGGGCCCGCCGCGTCCGGGATGTCGGGCTGCTCGTACAGCACGGCGTGCAGCGTGGCCAGCGTCGTCGCCCGCGTGAACGGCGAGCGGCCGCCGACCGCGGCGCACAGCGTGGCGCCGAGCGACCACAGGTCCGAGGGCGGGCCCTGCTCCCGGCCCTCGACGCGCTCCGGGGCCATGTACTCCGGCGAGCCGACCAGCGTGCCGGCCATGGTCAGGGCCGCCGCGTCCTGCATCGCTGCGATCCCGAAGTCCGTGAGGACGATCCGGCCGCGCACGGTGAGCAGCACGTTGCCGGGCTTGATGTCGCGGTGCAGCACGCCGACGGCGTGCACGGAGCGCAGCGCGCGGGCCAGGCCGAGCCCGATCCGGGCGGCCTCGCGCGGCTCCACCGGGCCGTCCTGTGTCAGGACCTGTTCCAGCGACCGGGCGTCCACCAGCTCCATCACGATCCACAGCCGGTCGTCCTCCTCCGCCACGTCGTAGACGCGCACGACGTTGGGGTGGTCGATGCGGGCCGTGGCCCGCGCCTCGCGCAGACTGCGTTCGCGCTGAACGGCGCTGTCCTCGCCGACGAGTTCGCCGATGCGGATCTCCTTGGCGGCCACCGGCCGGCCGAGCACTTCGTCGTGGGCGCGCCACACGCGGCCCATTCCGCCCCGGCCGATCAATTCCAGCAGCCGGTAGCGGTCGACCACCAATCGCCCCTGCACCTCGCCGCTCTGGTTTCCCACCAGGCCCGCCCCCATTACGGAATCGGCTTCCGTACCCCTCGCGAACGCAATCTTGTGGTACCTATTCAAATACTTCTGTAGAGACTACAGATAGGGGGGAACGAAAATGCGACGAAGTAATCAGCGGCGATCCTTATGGGTCGTGGCGGCCGCCGGAACGGTGCTGCTGCTGCCCTTCGAGGCGCTGGCCGCCGAGCCGTCGCCCGGCAGCAGCGCGGGAGGCAGTCCGGGGGCGAGCGCCCCGGCGGGTTACAAGGTCAGCACGGAGCTGCCGGCCAAGATCTCCGTGGACAGGGAATCCGGGAAAACCACGCTGTCCGCACAGGTCACCAATGAGGGGGCCAAGGACACCGGCGCGATACGGCTCAGTGTGGTGGGGTTCGAGGGGATGCGCATCAACGCCGTCAAGGGCTGCACGGCCATCCCGACCGCACAATTGCCACCGGGTTCGAACAGCGGATTCGCCTGCGCCATCGATAAACTGGCCGCGGGAAAGAGCCGCGACTACCAGGTCGACGCGAGCTTCGATCTGAACAGGACCGGGCAGATCTGCCTCCCGGTCACCCTCGGCAACACCAAGACGCTGCTGTGGCAGCAGGGCCCGGTGCAGTTCGGCACCACGGACACCAGCTCCGACGCGCCCGACACCCCGCTGCTGCTCGGCACGCGCAACGTGCCGGCCGACTCGGCGGGGCAGCGCCCCAGCCCCGGCCCGGGCAAGGGCGACCTGCCCAGTACGGGCACGCCCTCGTCCCTCCCGCTGACCGGCGGGATCGCCGTGGTGCTGCTGGCCACGGGCGCGGCGGGCATCTGGCTGACGACCCGTAAGAACGGCCGGGACTGAGCACGGCGCCGCGCTCCGGGCCCGGCGCGCGGCGGGCCCGTGACAGACACCGGGGCCCGCGCCCGATCACTCGGACGCGGGCCCCGGCCCGTACGGACGCCCGCACGGCAGCCCGTACGGACGTACGTCCCGTGGTCAGCCGCGGCGGCCGAGCAGCTTCCAGGCGGCGGGCAGCGCGCCCATCGCGAGCGCGGCCTTGAGCGCGTCGCCGATGAGGAACGGGGTGAGGCCGGCGGCGACGGCCGCGGAGAGCGAGATGTGCGTGCTCAGCGCGAGGTAGGGGACGCCGATTCCGTAGATCAGCGCGGAGCCGAGCGCCATGGCGCCCGCGGTGCGCAGCGGGGAGCGGTCGGCGCCGCGGCGGGCGAGGGAGCCGACGACGGTCGCGGCGAGCAGCATGCCCAGGACGTAGCCGAAGGTCGCGCCGCCCGCGCCCGCGGCGCCGTTCGCGAACCAGGGCATGCCGGCCATGCCGATCAGGGCGTACAGCGCGAGGGAGAGGAAGCCGCGGCGGGCGCCGAGGGCGGTGCCGACCAGCAGGGCGGCGAAGGTCTGGCCGGTGACCGGGACCGGGGAGCCCGGCACCGGGACGGCTATCTGCGCGGCGACGCCGGTGAGGACGGCGCCGCCGAGGACGAGGGCCGCGTCGCGGACGCGGGCCCGGGCGCCGGTGGTGGCGGGGAGCAAATCGGCGAGGACCGTACCGGTCCGGGAAGCTGTGGCGGCGGCGGTGGCCATCGGTACTCCGCGGGGTCGAGGGCGATTGACGACAGTGCGACGTTAGCGGAGGGGTTCTCCGCGATCACCGTATGGCGGCGACAAAGCCGCGCGGCCGGTCTTGGAGAGTTCCGATCGCTGCTGTGATTTCCGGGTCTGCCTGGGGTTTCGCGGGTTCCCGCGGGTCGCGTGAGGCTCGTCACGCGGCGCCGGGGGTTTGCGCCGTGCGGCCGGGCGCGGGGACACTGTGGTCCTTCTGACCACACTTCGGTCCCTCTGACCACACTCGCCTCGGGAGTCACGAGCGTTATGCAGCAGGACGCAGCACCTGCCGTCGAGTCCCGTACCGGCGGCCCGAGAGAGCCGCTGGCCGGCGGGCTCAAGCAGCGCCATATGACGATGCTCGGGCTGGGCGGGGTGATCGGCGCCGGGCTGTTCGTGGGCTCGGGCGCGGGCATCGCCGTCGCGGGGCCCGGCATCGTCGTCTCGTATCTGATCGCGGGCGCGCTCGCGATGCTGGTGATGCGGATGCTCGGCGAGATGTCCGCGGCGATGCCCGCCTCGGGCGCGTTCTCGGTGCACGCGGAGCGGGCGCTGGGGCGGTGGGCCGGCTTCTCGGTGGGCTGGCTGTACTGGTTCATGCTCGTCGTCGTCCTGGCGGTGGAGGCGACGGGCGCGGCGCAGATCGCGAACGGCTGGGTGCCGTCGGTGCCGCAGTGGGCGTGGGTGCTGCTGTTCATGGTGGTGTTCACCGGGGCCAACCTGGCGGCGGTGCGCAACTTCGGCGAGTTCGAGTTCTGGTTCGCGACGCTCAAGGTCACCGCGATCGTCCTGTTCCTGGCGCTGAGCCTGCTGGCGATCTTCGGACTGCTGCCCGACACCCACGCCGTGGGGCTCACCAACCTCACCGGGCAGGGCGGTTTCCTGCCGAACGGCTGGAGCGGGGTGACCTCCGGCGTGCTCGCCGTGGTCTTCGCCTTCGGCGGCCTGGAGGTCGTCACGATCGCGGCCGCCGAGTCGGACGACCCGGGGCGCGCGGTGGGCCGGGCGGTGCGCAGCGCCGTGTGGCGCATCCTCTTCTTCTACGTCGGCTCGATGCTCGTCATCGTCGCCCTTCTGCCCTGGTCCTCGATGCGGCCGGGGAAGAGCCCGTACGTGGCGGTGCTGGACGCGATCGGGGTGCCGGCCGCCGGGCAGATCATGAACATCGTGGTGTTCGTGGCGCTGCTGTCCGCGCTCAACGCCAATCTCTACGGGTCGTCCCGGATGGTCTTCTCGCTGGCCGAGCGCGGGGAGGCGCCGCGCGCGCTGCTGGCGGTGGCCCGCGGCGGGGTGCCGCGGCGGGCGGTGCTCGCGTCGGTCGCGTTCGGCTTCGTCTCCGTGCTGCTGAATCTGAAGTGGCCGGATTCGATCTTCCAGTACCTGCTGAACGCGGTCGGCGCGGTGCTGCTCTTCGTGTGGGGGCTGATCGCCGCCTCGCAGTTGCGGCTGCGCCGCCGGCTGGAGCGCGAGCTGCCGTCGGGGCTCGCGCTGCGGATGTGGGGTTTCCCCTGGCTGACGTGGGCGGCGCTGGCCGCGATGGCGACGGTGCTGGTGCTGATGGTGTTCGACGACTCGGCCCGGCCGCAGCTCCTGTGGTCGGCGGGGGCCACGGGCGTGGTGCTGGTGGTGGCGCTGGTGCGGGGGTTCCGGTCTGACGACACGTCAGGTACGCACAGTCACCATCGGGACTGAATATCGAACACCTCTGTCACGCCTGTTGTCCTGAGCGGACAGTCGCCCCACACTGAGGTCCCTCCTTACCGATCTCACGCCTGAGGACTGCCACGACCATGACTCGGACACCTGCGTCCTCCGCGCATGAGCGCGAGGTCGCCGACGCCACCGGCGTCCCGACCGCGCCCGGCGACGCATCACTGTCGAACGGCCTCAAACAGCGCCACCTGTCGATGATCGCGCTGGGCGGGGTGATCGGCGCGGGCCTCTTCGTGGGGTCGGGCGCGGGCATCGCCAAGGCCGGGCCGGGCATCGTGCTCGCGTACGCGATATCCGGGCTGCTGGTGATGCTCGTGATGCGGATGCTCGGCGAACTGTCGGCGGCCAACCCGGCCTCCGGCACCTTCTCCGTGCACGCCGAGCGCGCCATGGGCCCGTGGGCCGGGTTCACCGCGGGCTGGATGTTCTGGGTCGAGCTGTGCGTGGGCATCGCGGCCGAGGCGATAGGCGCGGCGGCCATCATGGTCTCGTGGTTCCCCGGCACGTCCTCGTGGATGTGGGTGCTGCTGTTCATGGTCCTCTTCTGCGGCACGAACCTCGCCGCGGTGGGCAACTTCGGCGAGTTCGAGTTCTGGTTCGCGACGCTGAAGGTCGGCGCGATCGGCATCTTCCTGCTGCTCGGCGTGCTCGCCATCCTCGGCGTGCTGCCGGGCACCGGCTCGCCGGGGGCGGACAACCTCACCGGCGCCGGCGGCTTCCTGCCGAACGGCCTGAACGGCCTGATCGTCGGCCTGCTGGCGTCCGTGTTCGCGTACGGCGGCCTGGAGACGGTGACGATCGCCGCGGCCGAGTCGGAGCACCCGGTACGGGGCGTCGCCAAGGCGGTCCGCACCGCGATGTGGCGCATCGCCCTCTTCTACGTCGGCTCGATGCTGGTGGTCGTCACGCTGATCCCGTGGGACGACAAGGCGGTCGTCAAGGACGGCCCGTACGTCGCGGTCCTCAACCACCTGGACATCCCGGCGGCCGGTCAGATCATGAACGTCATCGTGCTGATCGCCCTGCTCTCCGCGATGAACGCCAATATCTACGGCGCGTCCCGGATGGCGTACTCGCTGGTGGCCCGCGGCCAGGGCCCCAAGTTCCTCGGCCGCACCTTCAACGGCGTGCCCCGGCTGACCGTGCTCGCCTCCTCCGCCTTCGGCTTCTTCGCGGTGCTGCTCAGCTACTGGTGGCCGGACACGGTCTTCAAGTGGCTGCTCTACATGACCGGCGCCGCCGTGCTGGTGGTGTGGGCGTTCATCGCCGCCACCCAGTTGCTGTCGCGCAGCCGGCTGGCGCGCGAGGCGCCGGAGCGGCTGGTCGTGCGGATGTGGTTCTTCCCGTACCTGACCTGGATCGCCCTGATCGCCATCCTCGGGGTGCTGGCGCTGATGCTGCGCGAGGAGGACACCCGGCTCCAACTCTACTTCACCGCCGGGCTGACGGCCGTACTGGCACTCATCGGGTACGTGCGGCAGCGGGCGGTGACCGCGCGGAACTGACGCCGCGTAAGCGCCGGCTTCCCCCCGCGCGCACGTCCCTGACCTGGGGCGGGGTAGGTCCTGATCTTCAGGACCTACCCCGCCTCGGTCTTTTGTCGCAGGACGCCACCCTTTCCCGCGTTTGAATCGCTCCTGCTGGTAGCGTCTACCTGCAAGTTAATTGCAACACGCAGTCGGAGAGGGCTCGGCATGGCCATCTACACACTTCCTGAACTCCCGTACGACTACTCGGCGCTGGCTCCGGTCATCAGCCCCGAAATCATCGAACTGCACCACGACAAGCACCACGCGGCGTACGTCAAGGGTGCGAACGACACCCTGGAGCAGCTTGAGGAGGCCCGGGACAAGGACCAGTGGGGGGCGATCAACGGCCTGGAGAAGAACCTGGCCTTCCACCTCTCCGGCCACATCCTGCACTCCATCTACTGGCACAACATGACCGGCGACGGCGGCGGCGAGCCGCTGGACAAGGACGGCGTGGGCGGCCTCGCCGACGCCATCGCGGAGTCCTTCGGCTCCTTCGCCAAGTTCAAGGCGCAGCTCACCAAGGCGTCGGCCACCACGCAGGGCTCCGGCTGGGGCGTCCTCGCCTACGAGCCGGTCACCGGCCGCCTCATCGTCGAGCAGATCTACGACCACCAGGGCAACGTCGGCCAGGGCTCGGTCCCGATCCTGGTCTTCGACGCCTGGGAGCACGCCTTCTACCTTCAGTACAAGAACCAGAAGGTGGACTTCATCGAGGCGATGTGGCAGGTCGTCAACTGGCAGGACGTGGCCAAGCGCTACGCCGCCGCCAAGGAGCGGGCCAACAACCTGCTGCTCGCTCCGTGACGAACGGCGCCGCACGGCGCCGCTCCGGAGAACGTCCTGCCTCGTGATCGTCTTCTCAACCTTCGCCTGGCAGGCGGATCAAGGAAGGGCCCCCGCGAGGACATGACTCGCGGGGGCCGTTCTGTATGCGGCGCGCGTGCACAGCGTACGAACCCAGGGGGCCGCTCAGTCGAAGATCGGGCCCTTGGTGCGGGTGCGTTTGAGTTCGAAGAACCCGGGGAGGGAGGCGACCATCAGGGTGCCGTCCCACAGTTTCGCCGCCTCTTCGCCCTTGGGGGCCGGGGTGACGACGGGGCCGAAGAAGGCGATGCGCTCGCCGTCGGGGCCCGGCACGGCGATGATCGGCGTGCCGACGTCCTGGCCGACCAGGTCGATGCCCTCCTTGTGCGAGGCGCGCACCGCGTCGTCGTACGCGCCGGAGTCCATGGCATCGGCCAGGTCCGCCGGCAGCCCGGCGTCCTCCAGCGCCGCCAGGATCATGTCGCGGCCCCGCCCCATCCGGTGGAGGTGGATGCGGGTGCCGAGCGCGGTGTAGAGCGGGGCCAGCACCTCGTCGCCGTACCGCTGGGCCGCCGCGACGCATACCCGCACCGGGCCCCAGCCGGTGTCGGTGAGGCCGACGTACCTCTCGGGCAGTTCGTCGAGCTTGTTCTCGTTGAGCGCGGACAGGCTCATCACATGCCAGCGCACCTCGACCGGGCGGACCTTCTCCACTTCGAGCATCCAGCGGGAGGTCATCCACGCCCACGGGCAGAGCGGGTCGAACCAGAAATCGGCGGGGATCTTGACGGTCTCGGACACGGGCACTCTCCTTGTCGGGACACCGCCGGGCGCCAACGGCCTCGGTCAGCGATTCAACAACCTGGCACCGTGCCATGATTCCAAGTGTTCGGCAGACGAAACGCAGTGGAAACGCAGACGCAGCAAAGGGAGACACGTCGTGCCCGGTGAGAACCTGACCCGTGACGAGGCCCGCGAGCGGGCCCGCCTGCTGACCGTGGAGAGCTACGACGTGGCGCTCGATCTGCGGTCCGCCGTCGGGCCGGGCGGCGGCGCCGAGCCGGGGGCGCCGCGCGTCTTCCGCTCCGTGTCCACCATCCGCTTCGACTGCGCCGAGCCGGGCGCCGCGACCTTCGTGGACCTCCTCGCCCCGTCGGTGACCAGGGTCGAGCTGAACGGCACGGAGCTGGACCCGGCCGCCGTCTTCGACGGCTCGCGCGTCGCGCTGGAGGGGCTGGCCGCCAAGAACGTGCTGGTGGTGGACGCCCAGTGCGCGTACAGCCGGACCGGCGAGGGCATGCACCGCTTCACCGACCCCGAGGACGGCGAGGTCTACCTCTACACGCAGTACGAGCCCGCCGACTCCCGCCGCGTCTTCGCCTGCTTCGAGCAGCCCGACCTGAAGGCCCCGTTCGCCTTCGAGGTGACCGCCCCGGCCGAGTGGACCGTGCTGAGCAACGGCGCGCAGGACGGCGAGCCGGCCCCCGCCGAGGCCACCGCGGCCGGTACGGCCGCCGCCACCTGGCGCTTCGTCCGTACACGGCCGATCTCCACGTACATCACGGCGGTCGTCGCCGGCCCGTACCACTACGTCCGCGACCACTACCGCCGCACCCTCGACGACGGCAGCACCCTGGAGATCCCGCTCGGCGCGCTCTGCCGCAAGGGGCTGGCCAAGCACTTCGACGCCGAGGACATCTTCACCGTCACCAAGCAGGGCCTGGACTTCTTCCACGACCACTTCGACTACCCGTACCCCTTCGGCAAGTACGACCAGGCGTTCGTGCCGGAGTACAACATCGGGGCGATGGAGAACCCGGGCTGCGTGACCTTCCGCGAGGAGTTCGTCTTCCGCGGCAAGGTGACGCAGGCGTCGTACGAGGGCCGGGCCAACGTCATCCTGCACGAGATGGCGCACATGTGGTTCGGCGACCTGGTGACCATGCGGTGGTGGGACGACCTGTGGCTCAAGGAGTCGTTCGCCGACTTCATGGGCGCGTTCGCGCTGGTCGAGGCGACCCGGTTCAAGGACGGCTGGATCACCTTCGCCAACCGCCGCAAGTCCTGGGCGTACCGCGCCGACCAACTGCCCTCCACGCACCCGGTCACCGCCGACATCGACGACCTCCAGGACGCCAAGCTCAACTTCGACGGCATCACCTACGCCAAGGGCGCGTCCGTGCTCAAGCAGCTCGTGGCGTACGTGGGGCGCGACGCGTTCCTCGAAGGCGCCCGGCGCTACTTCAAGCGCCACGCGTACGGCAACACCACCCTGGAGGACCTGCTCTCCGTGCTCGCCGAGACCTCCGGCCGCGACATGGCCGGCTGGGCGCGCTCCTGGCTCCAGACCGCCGGCGTCAACTCGCTCACCCCGCAGGCCACCTACGACGCCGCCGGACGCCTCACCGAACTGGCCGTGCTCCAGGAGGCCGCCGAGTCCCACCCCGAGCTGCGCCCGCACCGCGTCGCCGTCGGCCTCTACCGCCGCGAGAACGCCGACGGGAAGCTCGTCCGCTACGCCCGTGCCGAAGTGGACGTCTCCGGACCCCGCACGGTCGTCGGCGAGCTGGCCGGGGCCGAGCGCCCCGAGCTGATCCTCGTCAACGACGACGACCTGACGTACTGCAAGGTCCGCTTCGACGAGGGATCGCTGGCCACGCTCCGCGCGCACCTGGACGAGCTGACCGACCCCCTCGCCCGCGCCCTGTGCTGGTCCGCGCTGTGGAACATGACGCGGGACGCCCTGATGCCCGCCCGCGACTTCCTCGACCTGGTGCGCCGGTTCGGCGGGGCCGAGACCGACATCGGCGTGCTCCAGATGCTCCACGCCTGGGCGCAGACCGCGCTCACCCACTACACCGCTCCCGAGGGGCGGTCCGAGGGCGGCCGGCTGCTCGCCGAGGCGACGCTGAGCGAGCTGCGGCTCGCCGAGCCCGGCAGCGGCCACCAGCTCGCGTGGGCCCGGTTCTTCGCCCAGGTCGCGGGCGAGAACGCCGATCTGCAACTGCTGCGCGGCCTCCTCGACGGGACCGCGAAGATCGACGGGCTCGACGTGGACCAGGAGCTGCGCTGGACGCTGCTGGAACCGCTCGCCGCGCACGGCGTGGCCGACGAGAGCGTGATGGCCGCCGAGCTGGCCCGCGACGACACCGCCTCCGGCAAGCGCCACCAGGTCCGCTGCCTGGCCGCGCGCCCCTCGGCGGCCGTCAAGGACCAGGCGTGGGCGACGGTCGTGGAGTCCGACGCGCTCTCCAACGCGCTGGTCGAGGCCACCATCTCCGGCTTCGGCCAACCCGGCCAGCGCGAACTCCTCGCGCCGTACGCGCCGAAGTACTTCGCGGCCATCGACCGCGTCTGGCGGGAGCGGTCCATCGAGATCGGCATGGCGATCGTCCGCGGGCTCTTCCCGGCCCTCCAGGACGACCCGGCGACGCTGGCGGCGGCCGACGCCTGGCTCACCGAGCACCCCGCCGGCGACACCCCGGCGGCCCTGCGCCGGCTGGTCCTGGAGGAGCGCGACGACCTGGCGCGCGCCCTGCGCGCCCAGGAGTGCGACGCGGCGGCCGGGGACCGCTGAGCGACGGCCCGTACGGATGCCGGGCGGGGTGGGCGCCCCGTCCGGCCGTTCGGGCGCCGGACGCCCGCCGGGGTGTTTTCGGCAGTCGAACGCCCGTACTTTAGGGCGGCCTTGTCCTGATTTGCCGACGAGCGTGTAACAGCGGTTAGGAGACGGACGGCGCGCGGGAATCGCCGGTTCATGGACCACGACACCCCGCTCTCCGCGCGCCCTCCACGCCCCCTCGACACGGTGCGGCGGCGCGTGCTGACCACCCGGCAGTTGCGCGAGTACGGCGTCGGCGGCGCCGAGGCCGCCGACCGCTGCCGCCCGGGAGGCCCCTGGCAGCAACTGCTGCCGGGGGTCTTCCTGCTCCACCCCGGGCCGCCCACCGGCGAGGAGCGGCTGCACGCCGCGCTGCTCTACACCGCCCACCGGCCGCAGGGCGTGCCGTCGCAGTCCCGGCGCGCGGGATCGGCGGCCGGGCCGGGCCCGTACGGCGAGGCGATGGTCACCGGCCTGGCGGCGCTCGCGCTGCGCCGGTTCGCCGCCGCTCCCCCGCTGCTCTCCCTGGACCGGATCGGCGTGCTCGTGCCGCGCACCCGCCGGCTGCGTTCCACCGGGTTCGTGCAGGTCGTACGGGCCGTGGAGCTGCCGGAGCCGCAGGAGGTCACCGGGGTGCCGGTGGCCCCCGTGCCCCGTGCGCTCGCCGACGCGGTCACCCGGCTCCAGGAGCCGGTCGCCGTGCGGCGGCTGCTGACGGAGGCGGTGCGCGGCAGCCACTGCGAGGCGGGCGCCGCGGTGCGGGAGCTGGCCCGGGCCCGGCTGCTGACCCGGCCGCACGTGGTCGACGCCGTGGACTCCCTGCTCGCGGAGGGGCGGGCGATCGCGGAGGCGGCGCTGTACGCCATGGTGCGCGGGCACGGGCTGCCCGAGCCCGTGTGGAACGTCGAACTGCGCACGGCCGGCGGCCCGTCGCTGGGCGGCGTGGACGCGTACTGGCCCGAGCAGGCCGTGGCGGTGGAGATCGATGTGCGCTCGCCGTGCGCCGAGGCGGACGCGGACGCCGTGCGCCGCGACCGCGCCCGCCGCCGGGAACTGCTGGAACGGCTCGGCATCACCGTCGTCCACCTCTCGCCGACCCGGCTGCGCGAGGCGCCGGCGGAACAGGCCGCGGTGGTCCGCACCGCCCTGATCACGGCGGAGGACCGCGACCCGGCCGCGTACGTGGTGGTGTTGCCGAGGTGAGAGCCTGTGTCATATCCCTGGTCGGAACAGCGCACGGCGTCTGGTGCGTGCGATCGCAAGGCGCCGGAAGGTCCTCGTAGCGGAGCTACTAGGGCGCGGCCGGCCGGGCCGTACGAAGCGTCTCGGGCCCGGGTCAGCGCAGTGTGGCGAGCGCCTTGTTCAGCGGTGATCCGGGCTTCGGGGCCGGGGCCTTGCCGCAGTACTCGGCCTCCATCACGGAGCCCCACTCGCCCGCCCAGTCGCCGTTGAGGTTGAAGGCGGCGGTGTGGCGGCCGTCCGGGGTGGCGGTCGCCAGGGAGAGCGAGCCGTGGATGCCGCCGTCGTGCAGCCAGATCTCCTTGCCGCAGGGAAGCTTCGCCCAGGCGACGCCGAGGCCGTAGCGGAAGGAGGTGTTGGCGGGGTCGACGGCGACGGTGGTCAGCAGCTCCTTCTGCTGCTTCGGCTCCAGGAGTTCGCCGCCGATCAGCGCCCGGTAGAAGCGGTTGAGGTCGCCGGTGGTCGAGATGATCTCGCCGGCCGAGCCGCCCCAGGAGGGGTTCAGCTCGGTGACGTCGTGGATCTTGGCGTTCGGCTCGGCGGTGAGCGGGCTGTACGCGCGTCCGTGCGGGTTCGGCATCCTGGCCGAGGTGCCGGGCAGCGAGGTGGCGCGCAGCCCCAGCGGCTCGATGATCCGCCGCTCGATCTCGGTGGCGTACGAGTGGCCGGTCACCTTGGCCACGATCATCCCGGCGAGGATGTAGTTGGTGTTGGAGTAGTTCCAGGCGGTGCCGGGCTTGAAGTCCGGCTTGTGCGACATGGCGATGGACACCAGCCGCTCGGGGGTGCTGGTGTCGTAGCGGTGCTTGAGGAAGCCGTCGGTGAGCTCGTGGACCATGGCGGGGTCCGTGGTGTAGTTGAAGATCCCGCTGGTGTGGTTGAGGAGCTGGCGGACCGTGATCTTGCTGCCGTCGTTGCCGTTGCCCTGGACCACGCCGGGCAGCCAGTGCTCGACGGTGTCGTCGAGGTCGAGCTCCCCCTCGGCCTCCAGTTGCAGCAGGACGGTGGAGACGAACGCCTTGGTGATGCTGCCGATCCGGAAGCGGTCGGCGGCCTTGCGGGGGCGCTCCGTTCTGAGGTCGGCGACGCCCGCCGCGCCGTTCCAGGTCCCGTGCTCGTCCCGCGCCTGCCCCAGGGAGCCCGGCGCTCCGGCCGCCACCTGGGCGTCCATGGCCCGCTGGGTGGCGGCGTGGCCGTGGCCCCGGGCGGTCTCCGCCTGTGCGGGGGCGGCGAGCGCCGCCACGGTCAGCGCGGCGCTCACCGCCGCGCCTATCAGTCCGTTCCTTACCGTGCGCGTGGTCATGTGGATTCCTCCAACGGTTGCGGACATGCAACCGAGAGGACTCCGGGACGGCCCGTACCGTTGCTTCACCCTCCGTGAGGGGCGGCGGAAGCGGCCACGGGTGCGGGCGTGGGTACGGGCGCAGGCGGCGGATCAGCGGCGGGGCAGCAGGAGTTCGGTGTTGCGGTCCCCGAGTGTGCCTGCGAGGTCGGTGCTCCGGCCCGGCGCGTTGAAGGCGAGTTCGCGGTAGAGGGCGGCCAGGCCGGTCTGGGAGAGGTCGTGGAAGTCGGTGCGGTACGGGGCGGCCGACTCGACGAGGGTGGTGAAGAGGGAGACGGTGCCGTCGTGGTTGTCCGTCACCTCGATGACGCGCGCGAGCTGGGGGTAGTCGACGTGCGAGGCGGTGGAGATCTCCCAGAAGGTGCCGCGCGGGGCGATCTTGTTCCGGTGGCTGTGGCCGTTGATCCAGGCGAGCACGTTGCGGTGGCGGCGGAGCACGGCGAGCAGTTCGTCGCCCTCGTGCCGGGCCTCGCGCGGGTGGGCCGGGTCGGGCGTCGCGTTGTTCATGCTCCAGCTCGGGTGGTGGCTGAAAATGAGCGCGTACCGGTCCTGGTGCTCGGTCAGGGTCCGTTCCAGCCAGCGGAGTTGCGCGGTGCCCAGCGACCCCTGGTAGTGGCCGCCGGGGTCGGTGGAGTCGAGGCTGATGCCGATGACGCGGTCGGAGACCGGGAACGCGTAGTAGAGGGTGCCCGCGTCGAGGTTGTCCTTGCCGTAGCCGTGGCCGACGGGGCCCGCGCCGGTGTGCGCCGGGTCGAGGTGGGCCGCCAGGTAGTCGCGGACGGTGGTGGGGGCGCGGCGCGGGTCGGGGGTGATGGTGCGGGTGTCCCCGCGGTGGGCGCGCAGCAGTTCCTCGATGCGCTTGCCCTTGGGGTCCACGCCGCCGGCCTCGCCGTCGATGATGCGCTTGGCCTCGGCGGCGCCGATGATCTGGAGCTTGCGGTCGCCGGTGGCGACGTCGGCTATGAAGCTGCCGACGCCGGGGTAGCAGCCGCCGGAGAGCCCGTCGTGGTTGCCGTAGGTGGAGTACCAGGGGATGGCGAGGCCGGGGCTGTTGACGGTGCGGGTGGCGGCGGCGAGATAGCCCGGCAGGTGCGGGAAGCCGCGCTGCTTGTCGGCGTCGCGCAGCGGGCTCTCGGGGTGCCAGAACAGTTTCAGGCCGCTGTTCTGCACGCCTTCGTAGTGGGTGGGGTGGCCGGTGTTCGGGGTGATCCGGCCGCCGGACATGGCGGTGAGGAACCAGTCCAGTTCGGCCTTCGAGTTGTTGTCGCCGTTGTCGCCGGTGGTCATGGCGAAGGAGAGCGGCGAGCCGGTGGCGGGGCCGGTGCGCAGCGCGTTGACGCGCTCGATGAGCGAGACGACGCCGGGCATGGTCAGCGCCTCGTGGGGCCGCCAGGAGCCGGTGTTGCCGGCCCGGAAGAACTCGTAGCGCAATGGGTGCTGCACATCGGTGAGGTGCAGGTCGGTGAATTGCACGAAGGAGGCGACGGTGGTGCGGCGGTCGGCCCGGCCCTTCTTGGCGGCGGCGAGGTCCGTGCGGGTCTGCCGGGGCCAGCCGGGGCCGTCGCCGAGTCTGCGGAACGGGCCGCTGCCGCGCGGGGCGGCCACGGAGGCGAGCGTGGTGCCCTTCACCGAAGGCGCGGCGGGGAGGGTGTGGACGTTGCGGGCGGCGGCCCCGAGCCGCTCGGCGGCGCCGGGCGGAACGGGCGGGGACGCGGTCGCCGAGCCGCCGCCGGGCCCGAACGCGAGGCCGAGCCCGGTGGCGGCGCCGACGGCGCCCGTGGCGGTGAGGAACGTACGGCGGTCGACGGCGGCGGCTGCGGAGCGGATGCGGGACCTGCGTGACATGCGCTGTCTCCCCGAGTGCGAACGCGAATGCGGCCGGCGGCCGTGGCCGGCCCGTCACACAGGATCGTTGGCATCGGGGATGACCTGAGCGTTAACGCGGTGGCAACGGCCGCCGCCGATCGCTTCACATCGATCTTGGCGGGTGCGAATCGCCATACGGGGCTCGCCGAATGGAGCGGCGGCGCTCACACGGAGTTCACCGGGCGCGGGAACGCGCCGGGCGCGCCACCCCCGGCAGTCGGACGTCAGGCAGCGGGCAGCGGGGCGGACAGCGGGCCGCTCAGAAGAACCCGCACGTGGGCGCCTCCACCACCGGCGCCGCCAGCCCCTCCGCGCCCGACGGGGCGAAGAGCTCCAGCCGGATGCCGTCCGGGTCGTGGAAGAAGACTCCGCCGGACGGCGTGCCCTGGCCGTGCGGCACGACGCCCTCGTAGTGGAAGTCCGCGCCGATGGAGCGCAGCACGGCCTCGGCGGCCCGTACGTCCTCGATCCGGTCGACCTCGAAGGCGAGGTGGTGCAGCCCGGAGCGGTCGCCGTCGTACGGGCCGCCGGCCTGCTGCCAGAGCGTGACGGCCAGCTCCCCGTCGCGGCCGAGGAAGGCGAAGCGGCGGCCCTCGCCCGCGTCGGCCGCGCCCTCGCGGAGCACCTCGAAGCCGAACACGCGGGTGTAGAAGGCGATCGAGCGGTCGATGTCGGTGACGTTGAGGCCGACGTGCCCGGTGCGCAGCTTGGCCGAGGCCATGGGGTTCCCCTCCCGCCGGGAGCGGCCCGGGCCGCTCCCGGCCGCCCGTCGCCGACGACAGTAGGAGCGGTCTTCCAGGGGGGTCAACCGGCGCACGGCCGCTGACCGCTTGACGGCTTTATTGCCGTTTCCTCACCTGTGGCACATGGCGGATTTACGCCATCATTACTTTGGGCCCCCGACAACCCTCCCCAAACAGCCATCACTTGCGTGAAAGTGATCGGTCATCCGGTCCCGATATCCGGATTCCGGATGTCGGGCCTTCCTGAACGAAGAAGGACGCGATGACCCCTGACCCTCAGCACCCGTCCGCCGGCGGCGCGAGACGCACGGCCCGAATAGCGGTCGCCGCGGGCCTGGTGGCCGCGCTCGCCGCGCCGATCCCCGCGCTGGCCGCGGGCCATGGCCCGGGCGCGAGCCCCGACCCCGGCCCCGCCAAGACGGCCGCGGCGCCCAAGCTCGGCCCGCACGACGCCCAGTTGCTCGCCGACGCCAAGGCGGACGGCGACAAGAACGTCACGCTGATGATCGCCACCGCCCCCGGCCGGACCGCCCAGGTCGCCGGGGAGCTGGACGCGGTCGAGGGCGGCTCGGTGGGGCGTACGTACGACAAGCTCGGCTACGTACGGGCCACCGTGCCGACATCCCAGGCGGACGCCGTCATCGCCAAGGCGCAGCGCCTCGACTCCGTGCACGGCATCGATCTCAAGCAGGAGATCAGGCTCCCGGACCCGACGCCGCGCGGCGACGCGGCCGAGGGCGTGAAGGCGGCGCGGACGGGCAAGGCCGCGTACCCCGCGCCCGGCAAGCGCACCCCCGCCAAGAACCCGTACCAGCCGGCCTTCGAGACCGGCGCCGTAGACTTCGTCGAGGACCACCCCAAGGCCGACGGCCGGGGCGTGACCATCGGCATCCTCGACTCGGGCGTCGACCTCGGCCACCCGGCGCTCGCGAAGACCACCACCGGCGAACGCAAGATCACCGACTGGGTGACGGCCACCGACCCGATAGTGGACCAGGACGGCACCTGGCGGCCGATGACGACGTCCGTCACCGGCCCCGCCTTCTCCTTCAACGGCCGTACGTACCGGGCGCCCGAGGGCTCGTACAAGGTCAGCCTCTTCCGGGAGAGCGCGACCGCCGGCGGCGACATGAAGGGCGACCTCAACCGGGACGGCGACACCACCGACTCGTGGGCCGTGCTCTACGACCCCGCCAAGGGCACCGTCCGCGTCGACCTCGACGACGACGGCGACTTCGGCAATGACGAGGAGATGCGCCCGTACAAGGAGAACCACCAGGTCGGCTACTTCGGCAAGGACGACCCGGCCACCCCGATCGCCGAGCGCATCCCCTTCGTCGTGGAGATCCGCAAGGACGTGCCGATGGACCCGTACGGCGGCGACTGGACGGGCAAGAAGGCCGACTTCGTCAACATCGGCGTCGTCGAGTCCGAGCACGGCACGCACGTCGCGGGCATCACCGCCGCCAACGGGCTCTTCGGCGGGCGGATGAACGGCGCGGCGCCCGGCGCGAAGCTCGTCTCCTCTCGCGCCTGCACCTGGAGCGGCGGCTGCACCAACGTCGCGCTCACCGAGGGCATGATCGACCTGGTCGTGAACCGGGGCGTCGACATCGTCAACATGTCGATCGGCGGGCTGCCGCCGCTCAACGACGGCAACAACGCCCGCGCCGAGCTCTACACCCGGCTCATCGACACCTACGGCGTCCAGCTCGTCATCTCCGCGGGCAACGACGGGCCCGGCGTCAACACCATCGGCGACCCGGCCGTCGCGGACAAGGTGATCAGCGTCGGCGCGTCCGTGTCGAAGGACACCTGGGCGGCCGACTACGGGTCCGTGGTGGACACGAAGTACGCGATGATGCCGTTCTCCTCGCGCGGCCCGCGCGAGGACGGCGGTTTCACGCCGACCCTGACTGCGCCGGGGGCGTCCGTCAACACCGTGCCCACGTGGGAGCCGGGCGCCCCGGTCGCCGAGGCCGGCTACGCGCTGCCGCCGGGCTACGCGATGCTCCAGGGCACCTCGATGGCGGCCCCGCAGGCCACGGGCGCGGCGGCGCTGCTGCTCTCCGCGGCAAAGGAGCGCCACCACGCCCTCCCGCCGGCCGAGCTGCGCACGGCGCTGACCTCGACCGCCAAGAAGATCAAGGGCGTCCAGGCGTACGCGCAGGGCGCCGGCCTCATCGACGTGAACGAGGCGTGGGAGGCGATCCGGGACGGCGTGAGCGTCCAGGAGTATGCGGTCAAGGCGCCGGTGAAGACGTCGCTGGCCGGTTCGCTCAAGACGCCCGGGTTCGGCACGGGGCTCTACGACCGTGAGGGCGGCCTGAAGACCGGCGAGAACCGGACGTACGACATCAGCATCACCCGCACCACTGGGCCCGACCGCCCCATCTGGCACGAGCTGGGCTGGAAGAACAACGACGGCACGTTCCGCATCGTCGGCGACGACGAGGTCAAGCTGCCGCTGAACCGGCCGGTCACCGTCAAGGTGCGCGCCAAGGCCCGTACCGCCGGGGCGCACAGCGCGATCCTCACCGTGAACGACGACCACACCTGGCCCGTCGACAAGCAGATCCTGACGACGGTCGTGGCCGCGCAGCCCCTCGCCAAGCCGTCGTACACGGTCAAGGAGTCGGGAAGCGTCCAGCGCAACGCCACCACCTCGTACTTCGTGAACGTGCCGAAGGGCGCCAAGACGCTGGAGGTCGCCATGAGCGGCCTGCGGTCCGGCAGCCAGACCCGGTGGATCGCCATCAGCCCGTACGGCGTCCCGGCCGACCCCACCTCCACGCCGAACTGCTACCCCAACTACCCGAACCCGGCCAACACCTGCCGCCCCGAGCTGCGCTCGTACGCGGACCCGCTGCCCGGCGTCTGGGAGTTCGAGGTCGAGTCCCGCCGCACGTCGCCGCACCTGGACAACCCCTACACGCTGACGGCCACCGCCCTCGGCGTGGCCTTCGACCCCGCCGAACGCACCATCCCCGAGGCCAAGGCCGGCACGCCGACCACCGTCTCCTGGACCGCCGCCAACGGCTTCGCCCCCATCGAGGGCGCCCTGCGCGGCGGACAGCTCGGCTCGTCGGTGACCGACCGGCCCACGATCAAGCAGGGCGAGACCCGCACCACCAAGGTCACCCTGGGCGCCGGCGTCACCCGCCTCGACGCGTCCATCGGCCACGTCTCCGACGCCAAGGCCGACCTCGACCTGAGCGTCTACAAGGACGGCAAGGTCGTCGCCTCCTCGACCAAGGGCGACTCGGAGGAGTCCGTCTCCCTGACGAAGCCCGCCGCCGGCGAGTACACCATCGAGGTGTCCGGCTACTCCGTGCCGGCCGGCTCCACCGCCTACGACTACCGCGACGTCTACTTCGCCCCCTCCCTGGGCGAACTCCGCACCAACACCTCCCAGCCCATCCACCTGCCCTCCGGCGCCAAGGCCGCCGTCACCGCCGAGGTCATAGCGGCCTCCGCCCCACCCGCCGGCCGCGCCCTCTTCGGCGAGGTCCAGCTCCAGAACGCCACCGGCACGGTGGCCGGGAGCGGCGCGGTGAAGATCGAAAAGGTGGTGGGGTAACGCACTGAGCAGGACCGGGGCGGGCGCGCACAGGGGCGCCCGCCCCGGCCCCTGCGCGCCGGGGTGCCCGTACGCGCTCCGGCACCCGTTTCCACGCCCTCTGCGGTTCGCCTGGCGACCACTAGATTGGTGGCATGAGTGTATTCACAGTGCGCATACCGGATGATCTCGACGCCGACGTACGCAAGGCCGCTGCCGACACCGGCCTCTCACTGAACGCGTACATGGTGCGTACGCTGCGTCGGCAAATGGCCAAGGAGGCCGCCGAGGCCCAAGCCGCCCTGGGCGGCGTCCTCCTCGTCGACGATGGCGTCACCGACCCCGCGGGAGACATCCGTTGAAGCGCGGGACCGTGTGGGAGATCCCGCTCGCCAACGCCACTCGCACCGTGCTCGTGCTCTCCATCGACGAGGTCAACAACGGTTACCGGGCAGCCGTGTGCCTGCTCCTCCATCCGTCCGGGGCCTACCCCGACACGCTGCTGTCCGTGCCCATCACCGACCCGGTGCGGGCGGTGGCCGTGCCGGTGAACCTCACTCAGTACGCCGCCCACCGCTTCGAGAACGCGAAGCTGCTGGGCCGGGTCCCCCCGGAAACGATGGAGCGCGTCGAACGCGCGGTCCGTTCGGTGCTGGACCTGTAGGAGCCGCCCGTGACCGCACGGCCTGCACACCCTGATCCAGCGGACGAGCCCCTGTTCCCCATGCCGCCGCTCACCGAAGCGGCGCTGCGGGTGGCCGTCGCCGACGTGGACACCGTCGCGGCCGCCCGCTTCGAGCGGGAATCCCACGCGGCCCGGCGGGAGGCCGTGCAGACCGACAGCACCGTGCCGCTGCACACCTTCCTGTACCGCTGGGGCGTCTTCGTGGCGCTGCGCCGATATCCGTCCCGCGTGGCCAGGCTCGACGAGCTGGAACGGGCGGTCGGCCGGGCGACCGCCCGTGAGGAAGCCCGGGCGAACTCCTCGGCGCTGGCCGCGCTCCTGCACGAGGCCGCGAGCGAGGTCTCCGGGTGACCGACTGGTCAGCCCTCCGCTGCGCCGGCCCGCCGTGATCCACGTCACCTCGGCCCTCCTACCCTCTGCAACAGATTGGACAAAGCAGCCGCACCCCGACGCATGATGGAGCGGCTTGACCAGGTCAGAGTCGGATCGTGCGAAGGAGTCAGCGTGAGGATCGGAATCGTCGGAGCCACCGGCCAGGTCGGCGGCGTGATGCGCAAGGTGCTCGGCGAGCGCGGCTTCCCCGTGGAGGAGCTGCGGCTGTTCGCCTCCGCGCGGTCGGCGGGGCGGATGCTGCCGTGGGGCGGTACGGAGATCGCCGTCGAGGACGCGGCCACCGCGGACTACTCCGGCCTGGACATCGTGCTGTTCTCGGCCGGCGGCACGACGTCCCGGGCGCTCGCGGAGAAGGTCGCGGCGCAGGGACCCGTGGTGATCGACAACTCGTCGGCCTGGCGGCTCGACCCCGAGGTGCCGCTCGTCGTCTCCGAGGTCAACCCGCACGCCGTGGCCGACCGCCCCAAGGGCATCATCGCCAACCCGAACTGCACCACGATGGCCGCCATGCCCGTGCTGCGCCCGCTGCACGCCGAGGCGGGGCTGACCGCGCTGGTCGCCACCACCTACCAGGCCGTGTCCGGGTCCGGGCTCGCCGGGGTCGAGGAGCTGGACGGGCAGGTCCGCAAGGCCGCCGACGGCGCCACCGCGCTGACGCACGACGGCTCGGCCGTCGAGTTCCCCGAGCCGGGCGTCTACAAGCGCACCATCGCCTTCAACGTGCTGCCGCTGGCCGGCGCCATCGTCGACGACGGCAGCTTCGAGACGGACGAGGAGCAGAAGCTCCGCAACGAGTCCCGCAAGATCCTGGAGATCCCCGACCTCAAGGTCTCCGGCACCTGCGTGCGAGTGCCAGTCTTCACCGGCCACTCGATCCAGGTCAACGCCCGCTTCGAGCGCCCGCTCACCGTGGAGCGCGCGTACGAGCTGCTGGGCGGCGCCCCGGGCGTCGAGCTGTCCGAGATCCCCACCCCTCTCCAGGCGGCGGGCCGCGACGCCAGCTATGTGGGCCGTATCCGGGTGGACGAGACCGCCCCGAACAGCCTGGCGCTGTTCCTCTCCAACGACAACCTCCGCAAGGGCGCGGCCCTGAACGCCGTCCAGATCGCGGAACTGGTCTCCGCGGAGCTGCGCGGCTGAGGCCGTGACGAACGGCGGCGGCCCCAGGAGATGTCCGCCGCCGTTCGTATCGCTTCGCCTTTCTCCGCTTTTTCTCCGCCTTTTCTCCGCCCGTGGCAAGATCTTTACGTGACGCAGCTACCCAAGGGCGGCAATCTGCCCGTACCCGCCGAGCCCCTGCACACCGCGGTGACTTGGACGTCCGGCCCCGGCCTGCCCGGCGTGGACGTCTGCGCGCTGCTGCTCGGCCCCGACGGCGCCGTGCGCGGCGACGCGGACCTCGTGTTCGCCGGCCGGCCCGAGCACCCCGGCAGCGCGGTGCGGCACCTGGGGCAGACCCAGGGCGAGAACGGCACACACGCCGACTGGCTGAGGCTCGACCTGACGGCGGTGGAGCCCTCGGTCGACCGCGTCGTCGTCACCGCCTCCGCGGGCGGCGCGGCCTTCGGCCGCGTTCCGGGGCTCGCCGTGCACGTGACCACGGCCGCCGGCGCGCCCGTCGCCTTCTTCCCGGTCGACGACGCGACCTCCGAGACCGTCTTCGTCCTGGGCGAGTTCTACCGGCGTGGCGGCGGCTGGAAGTTCCGCTCGGTCGGGCAGGGCTACGACACGGGCACGGAGGGGCTCGCCGCCGACTACGGCATCAGCACCGCCCCGGCCCTGACGCCCACCGCGCCCCCGATACCGACCCCCGCCCCGATACCCGCGCCCGCACCGTCCCCGGCCCCCGCCCCCTCGTCCGCGCCGGCCCCGGACGCCGTCGCCGCCCTCTTCTTCGAGCCCTTCGTGCACGAGGGCCGGGGTACGAAGACCGTCGTCTGCGACGCGTCGATCCCCGCGGGCTGGGTGCTCGTCGAGGTCGAGGGGCACCGCACGTCGAGCCTGGTCGTCTGGGACTGCGACGAGTACGGCCGCACCAAGGACGACCTGCTGGCGTCCTACGAGTCGGACATCGGTGGCAGGACCGTCGCCACCGCCCCCAAGGACCGCCCCCTGACCTTGAGGGTGGAGGGCGACGACGGGCGGTGGACGCTGCGCGTACTGCCGCTCTCGCACGCCCGCCGGCTCACCGGGACCGTTCAGGGCCACGGCGCCGACCTGCTCGTCTACGACGGCCCCGCCACCATGCTGAACTTCGCCCACTACGGTGAGCACAACGTCACCGTCTGGCACCACCGCGAGACCGACGCCACCTGGGACGAGGACGACATCGACCTGCCGGTCAACGAGATCGGCACGGTGGAGCTGAGCGTCCCGCTGTCCGGCTCCGGCCTGCTGCGCATCGGCGCGGACGGCGACTGGAAGTGCTCCGTACGCGGGTGACGGCACTCGTGGAAGGATGGCCGGAACAGTCGCGACACAAGGAGATGCCCCGGTGCCTGGTACCAACCTGACCCGCGAAGAGGCGCAGCGGCGGGCGCGCCTGCTCACCGTCGACTCGTACGAGATCGACCTCGATCTCTCCGGCGCGCAGGAGGGCGGCACCTACCGGTCGCAGACCGTCGTGCGCTTCGACGCCGCCGAGGCGGGCGCGGAGTCGTTCATCGACCTGGTGGCCCCGTCCGTGCGAGAGGTCGTGCTGAACGGCGCGGCGCTGGACCCCGCCGAGGTCTTCGCGGACTCGCGGATCGCGCTGCCGGGCCTGCTGGCGGGCCGCAACGAGCTGAAGGTCGTCGCGGACTGCGCGTACACGAACACGGGCGAGGGTCTGCACCGGTTCGTGGACCCCGTGGACCAGCAGGCGTACCTCTACACGCAGTTCGAGGTGCCGGACGCGCGCCGGGTGTTCGCCTCGTTCGAGCAGCCCGACCTGAAGGCGACGTTCCAGTTCACCGTGGTGGCCCCCGAGGGCTGGACCGTGATCTCGAACTCCCCCACGCCCGAGCCCGCCGGCAACGTCTGGCGCTTCGAGCCGACGCCGCGCATCTCCTCGTACATCACGGCGCTGATCGCCGGCCCGTACCACTCGGTGCACAGCAGTTGGGAGGGGAACGGCCGCAGCGTGCCGCTGGGCATCTACTGCCGCCCCTCCCTCGCCGAGTACCTCGACGCCGACGCGATCTTCGAGGTCACGCGGCAGGGCTTCGACTGGTTCCAGGAGAAGTTCGACTACGCCTACCCCTTCGCCAAGTACGACCAGCTCTTCGTGCCGGAGTTCAACGCGGGCGCGATGGAGAACGCGGGCGCGGTCACCATCCGCGACCAGTACGTCTTCCGCTCCCGGACCACCGACGCGGCGTACGAGCGGCGCGCCGAGACCATCCTCCACGAGCTGGCCCACATGTGGTTCGGCGACCTGGTGACCATGGAGTGGTGGAACGACCTGTGGCTGAACGAGTCGTTCGCCACCTACACCTCCGTCGCCTGCCAGGCGTACGCGCCGGGCAGCCGCTGGCCGCACTCGTGGACGACGTTCGCCAACTCCGAGAAGACCTGGGCGTACCGGCAGGACCAGCTCCCGTCCACGCACCCGATCATGGCGGAGATCCGCGACCTGGACGACGTCCTGGTCAACTTCGACGGCATCACGTACGCCAAGGGCGCGTCCGTCCTCAAGCAGCTCGTCGCCTACGTCGGCATGGACGAGTTCTTCCGCGGCGTGCAGGCGTACTTCAAGCGCCACGCCTTCGGCAACACCCGCCTCGCCGACCTGCTGGGCGCGCTGGAGGAGACCTCCGGACGCGACCTGAAGACCTGGTCGAAGGCGTGGCTGGAGACCGCCGGCATCAACGTGCTGCGCCCGGTGATCGACGTCGACATCGCCGGCACCATCACCTCCTTCGCCGTCAAGCAGGAGGCCCCGGCGCTGCCGGCCGGCGCCAAGGGCGTCTCGACGCTCCGCCCGCACCGCATCGCCATCGGCTGCTACGACCTCCAGGACGGCAAGCTCGTCCGTACGGACCGGGTCGAGCTGGACGTGGACGGCGAGCTGACCGCCGTGGAAGCCCTGGTCGGCAAGGCGAGGCCCGCCGTCGTGCTGCTCAACGACGACGACCTCTCGTACGCGAAGGTGCGCCTGGACACCGACTCGCTCGCCGCCGTCACCCGGCACCTGGGCGACTTCACCGAGTCCCTGCCGCGCGCCCTGTCCTGGGCCTCGGCCTGGGACATGACGCGCGACGGCGAACTGGCCACCCGCGACTACCTCGACCTGGTGCTGTCCAACATCGCCAAGGAGACGGACATCGGCGTGGTGCAGTCGCTGCACCGCCAGGTGAAGCTGGCGCTCGACCTGTTCGCCGCCCCCGAGTGGCGCGCCGAGGGCCTCGCCAAGTGGACGGACGCCACGCTGGAGCAGTTGCGCGCCGCCGCCCCCGGCAGCGACCACCAGTTGGCGTGGGCGCGGGCGTTCGCCGCGACGGCCCGTACGGACGCGCAGCTCGATCTGCTCGCCGGGGTGCTGGCCGGCACCGAGACCATCGAGGGGCTGACCGTCGACGCGGACCTGCGCTGGGCCCTGCTGGGGCGGCTCGCCGCCACCGGCCGCGCCGACGAGCAGGCCATCGCGGCCGAGCTGGAGCGCGACCGCACCTCGGCGGGCGAACTGCACGCCGCCACGGCGCGCGCCGCCCGGCCCACCGCCGAGGCGAAGGCCGAGGCGTGGGCGTCGGTCGTCGAGTCCGACAAGCTGCCCAACTCGGTGCAGGAGGCCGTCATCGGCGGCTTCCTCCAGGCCGACCAGCGCGAGCTGCTGGCCCCGTACGCCGAGAAGTACTTCGCCGCGGTGAAGGACGCCTGGGACAGCCGCAGCCACGAGATGGCGCAGCAGATCGCGATCGGCCTCTTCCCGGGCTTCCAGGTCTCCCAGGCCACCCTCGACGCCACGGACGCCTGGCTGGCCTCGGCCGAGCCGAGCGCGGCGCTGCGCCGGCTGGTCACGGAGTCCCGCGCGGGCGTCGAGCGCGCGCTGAAGGCGCAGGCGGCGGACGCGGGCCGCTGACGCCTCGCTCCTGCCGTTCGGCCGGAGGGCCCCGCGGCGCGGAAACGCGCGGCGGGGCCCTTCCGCGTGTGTGGCCGGGGAGTCCGTTGCGTACGGCTGCGGCAGCCCGGATCGTTGCTCCAACACCGGGGACGTCCCGCCCCTGAGGCCCTGAGGAGAACCGGATGCCCGCCACCGACCAGCCCGCAGGCACACTGACCGCCGACGCCGCCGTCATGCTGCTCATCGACCACCAGCAGGGGACGATGAGCTGGGTCGGCTCCACCCCGTTCGCCGAGATGAAGCGCAACGCGCTGGCCCTGGCCAGGGCCGCGAAGGCCGTGGACATCCCGCTGCTCCTGACCTCGTCCATGGAGGAGGCGGCGCAGGGCCCGCTGCTGGCGGAGTTCGAGGACATCGCCCCCAAGGAGTTCGCGACCAGGATCAGGCGGCAGGGCGTGGTCAACGCCCTGGACGACGACAACCTCTCCGCCGCCGTCCGGGCCGCCGGCCGGGACCATCTGATCATCGCCGGTGTCACCAACGACGTGTGCACCGTCTTCCCCGCCCTGACCGCCCTTGGGCAGGGCTATCGCGTGCACGTCGTCGCCGACGCCGGCGGCTCCCCCACCCGGCTGGCCGACGACATCTCCCTCCGCCGCATGGAGAGGGCCGGAGCCGTCCTCGCCTCCACCAACCAGCTCCTGGCCGAGCTGGCCGGAGACTGGACCAGCGAACGCGGCGCCAAGCTCACCCCGATCGTGATGAGCCTCGTGCCCGGGCGGTGACCTCGCCCCGTAGAGTCGTACATGTCATGGAAACAACAGACATGGGTGCCGCGGCGCGGGGCGGGCGCGCGGTTCTGGGCGAGGTGGCGTGCCGGTACCGGGCGGACGAGGTCCCTCCGGAAGACCTCCCGATGGTCGCCGCGGAGGCGCTGGCGGCCGGTCTCGACAGCCCGGCGCTGGGCGAACTCGCGGGCTGGTCCCGCAACGCCGACCCCCGCGACATCCGCGACGCCTTCGAGCGAGCGCTCGCCGAGACCGGTATCGCGCTGCCCGAACCGGACGTGGCGCGGCGCCACGCCCTGCGCCGGATGGCAGCGCGGCTCGCCGAGGGCGCCATCACCCCCGCTGATCTGGCGAAGGACGGCTGGTGGGAGACGGAGGCCGAGACCCCGGCGGAACGGGCGTTCGTCTCGCTGCTCCCGCCGTGCGAGTGCTGCGTCGACCGCACGCTGGGCCTCGACCAGGGCACATGGGAGGCCGACCTGAGGTCCGCCGCGCTCGCCCTGGCCGCCTCCCCGCCGCCGGGCCCCGGCTGCTGACCCGGCCGCCGCCCCGGTCCAGTGCGGCGGGGCGGCGGCCGCGCGGGTCCCTCAGCCGCGTTCGGCGCGGGCCTGGCGGCGGGCCAGCAGGGCGGCGCGGCGCTCGTCGAACTTGACCGCCTGGTCGTCGAGGCCGCCCATGAAGAGGCCCAGTTCCTCCTGCGCCCTGAGCCCCTCGGGGCCGAGGCCGCCGATGTCGAGGACCTTGAGGTAGCGCAGGACGGGCTGGAGCACGTCGTCGTGGTGGATGCGGAGGTTGTAGATGCCGCCGATCGCCATCTGGGCGGCGGCCCGCTCGAAGCCGGGGATGCCGTGGCCGGGCATGCGGAAGTCGACGACCACGTCCCGTACGGCGCTCATGGTCTGATCGGGGGCCAGCTCGAACGCCTTTGCGAGCAGGTTGCGGTAGAAGACCATGTGCAGGTTCTCGTCGGTGGCGATACGGGCCAGCATCCGGTCGCACACGGGGTCGCCGGAGTGGTGGCCGGTGTTGCGGTGCGAGATGCGGGTGGCCAGCTCCTGGAAGGCGACGTAGGCGATCGAGTGCAGCATGCTGTGGCGGTTGTCGGACTCGAAGCCCTCGGACATGTGCCGCATGCGGAAGTTCTCCAGCTCGACCGGGTCGACGGCGCGCGAGGCGAGCAGGTAGTCCCGCATGACGATGCCGTGCCGGCCCTCCTCCGCCGTCCAGCGGTGCACCCACGTGCCCCACGCGCCGTCACGGCCGAAGAGGGTGGCGATCTCGTGGTGGTAGCTGGGGAGGTTGTCCTCGGTGAGGAGGTTGACGACCAGGGCGGTACGGCCCACGGCGGTGACCTTCGACTGGTCGGGGGCCCATGCCTCGCCGTCCATGATGCCGTCGAAGTCGCGGGCGTCGCTCCAGGGCACGTACTCGTGCGGCATCCAGTCCTTCGCGACGCCGAGGTGGCGGTTGAGCTCGGCCTCGACGACTTCCTCCAGCGCGTACAGGAGCTGGCTGTCACTCCACGCGGCCTGGCCGTGGAGACGGGAGGGGGCGACGGTCACAGCATGCTCCAGGGGACGACTGGGGACGATCGTATGATCGTTACTTACGGCTCCGTAGGTTACGCCACCGTAGGTTAAGGCGGCCATAAACGACAAGAGCCCCCGCCGCATTAGCGGAAGGGACTGTTCCGGATCGGGGCCCGAGAGAGCGCTCAACTCCGGGCCGGCGCGGGCCCGTTCGGCCGGCGCTCCCGGGACAGAAAACCGGCGCGCTCGGGACAGAAAGGACCGGCGCTCCCGGACAGAAAAACCGCGCATCCCCCAGGGGATGCGCGGCATGCGTAAGGCCACGTCGAAGGCGCGGGGACGGCCGTGCGGCCGTCGGCGTCAGTTCTTGCTGTAGTGCCAGTCCGACTTCTTGGAGCCCACCATGACCAGGCCGGCGATGACCAGGAAGAGGACGATCGGCGCGGCGACATAGAGGCCGAGCGTCTGAATGACGCTGAGGCCCGGACCCGGGTCGTCGCCGTCGTCGCGGGTGAGCGCGAAAGCGGGGGACGACATCAGCAGCACCAGTGTCACGCCGGCGGTGATCGTGCCGGCGCGCAGGGCGTTCTTGTTGACCTTGTTGCTCACGGAGCCAACGTATCCGACGTGCGAACGCCGCGCGCGTCCGGGGTGGCTTATGGATGGCCGAGGTGGCTTATGGACATCTGAGACGGCTTATGGCCGGGAATGGCGGCCGGAGGCTCCCAGCCCTGAGCCCCGCCGTCCGCACCCCGCCGCTGCCCATGGCCCCGGCGCCCCTACCGGCCGCCGCGCCGGGCAGGCCCCCGCACCTCGCTCATCAGCGCGTGCAGGCGCGGGGACGCCGCCAGTTCCTCGAAGGAGACGGGCCGGCCGCGGGCATCCGCGATGGGCAGCCGCCAGTTCGGGTACTGCCGCCATGTGCCCGGCAGGTTCTGCGGGCGCCGGTCGCCCACGGCGTCCGGCAGCCACACCCCCACCAGCCGCGCCGGGGTGCGCAGCAGGAAGCGGTGTACGGCCTTGATCGCGGCCTCCTCGTTCCCCGGGCCCTCCGGCAGCAGCCCCAACTGGCCGAGCAGCGCCATCCACTCCGCAACCTCGATCGCGTCCTGGCCCCGCTCCTGCGCGAGCGGGCGCGTCAACAGTCCGAGCCGGTGCCGGAGTTCGACGTGTTCGCCGGTGAGGCGGGCCGCGGTGCTGGGCAGGTCGTGCGTGGTGGCGGTGGCGAGGCAGCCGGACCGCCACGCCTCGGGGGGCAGCGGCCGGGGCCGGCCGCGAGCGCCGGCCGCACTGGCCGTGTCCGCCGAGCCGGAGTCGACGGCGACCGCTCCCGCCCCCTCGCCGCCGCCCTCGCCGCCGCCTTCGGCACCGCCCCCGCTCCCGGGCGCGGCCCCCTCCTCGGCCTCGGAAACGGCCCCATCCTCGGCCTCGGACGCGTAATCCCGCTCGAACCACAGCACCGACGTGCCCAGCGCGCCCCGCTCCGCCAGCGTCCTGCGCACGCCCGGCTCCACCGTGCCCAGGTCCTCGCCTATGACGACGGCGCCCGCGCGGTGCGCCTCCAGGGCGAGGACGCCGAGCATCGCCTCCGCGTCGTAGCGCACGTACGCGCCCTGGGTGGGGTCGCGGCCCGCGGGGACCCACCACAGCCGGAAGAGGCCCATCACATGGTCGATGCGGAGGGCGCCCGCGTGCCGCAGCATGCCGCGCAGCAGCCCGCGGTACGGGGCGTAGCCGACGGCGTCCAGGGCGTCCGGGCGCCATGGCGGCAGGCCCCAGTCCTGGCCGCGCGCGTTGAAGGCGTCCGGGGGCGCGCCGATCGACATGCCGGAGGCGAAGGCGTCCTGCTGCGCCCAGGCGTCCGCGCCGCCCGGGTGGACGCCGACCGCGAGGTCGTGGACGAGGCCGAGCGGCATGCCGGCGTCGCGCGCGGCGCGCTGGGCGGCGGCGAGCTGCTGGTCGGTGAGCCAGGCGAGCCGGCAGTAGAAGTCGACGCGGTCGAGGAGTTCGCCGCGGGCGCGGGCGGTGCGGGTGGAGCGCGGGTCCCTGAGCCCTTCCGGCCAGGCGTGCCAGTCGGGGCCGTACACCTCGGCGAGCGCGCACCAGGTGGCGTGGTCGTCCAGGGCCCGGCCCTGTTCGGCGAGGAAGTCGCAGTAGGCGGCGCGGCGGCCGGGCGAGAGCGGCACGGCCCGTACGAGCTCCAGGGCTTCTCGCTTGAGGGCCCATACCGCGTCCCGGTCGATCAGCCCGCTGCCGTCGAGTACGGCGGAGCGCAGCACGGTGGCGCGGGCGACCAGCGCCGCGGCGTCCTCGCGGGCCTGCCCGGCGAGGTGGGCGTATTCCGGGACCGCCTCGACGCGCAGGTAGACCGGGTCCGGGAAGCGGCGGGAGGAGGGGCGATACGGCGAGGGGTCGGTGGGCGCGCCGGGCACGGCCGCGTGCAAGGGGTTGACCTGCACGAAGCCGCAGCCGAAGGAGCGGCCGGACCAGGACGCCAGCTCGGCGAGGTCCCCGAGGTCGCCCATGCCCCAGGAGCGCGCGGAGAGGAGGGAGTAGAGCTGCACGAGGAAGCCGTGGCTGCGGCCGGCCGGCTCGGGCATCCGCTCGGGCGTGACGAGGAGGGTGGCGCGGGCGGAGCGGCCGTCGGGGGCGTGGGCCCGCAGCACATGGCTGCCGAGCGGCAGGCCGCCGGCGTCGGCGGTGGTCTCGGCGGCGTCGCTCTCGTGTGCGCCATCGTGTGCGCGATCGCGGGCGCGGCCGTGGAAGAACGCGGCGCCGTCCCAGGGGAGGCGCTCGCCGCTCTCCGTCTCGACGCTGAGCGCGGTGCCCTCGGGCAGGACGGGCAGCGGCGGCGTACGACGGGGGCGGGGGCGGGCGGTGGCCGGGCGCGGCGCGGGGGTGGGGCCCGGCGCGGTGTCGGCGGGGGCGCGCAGCACCACCGTGGCGGGGAGCAGCCGACCGCGCTCCGCCAGCGCGTGGTCGTCCAGGGCGGCCCGTACGGACCGGGGCGTGGAGGCGTCGACTCCGAGCGCGGCGAGCACCTCGACGATGGTGTCCTCGGACACCCGGACGCGGCGGCCCGGTGAGGGTTCGTAGGACGTGGCGACGCCGTGCAGCTCGGCGAGCCGCGCTCTGGCCACTCAGACCTCCACGTACTCCGCGCCGAGTCCGGCGGTGGTGGGCTCGCTGGTGAGCGGTGGTTCGGCGGTGTTCGGGGACTCGCTGGTGAGCGGGGTGGCGTCGGCGAGCGGCGGTTCGCTGGTCAGCGGCGGTTCGACGAACGCGCCGGAGCCGTCGAGCCCGGAATCGGGGCCCGAGACGCCGTCGAACAGGTCGGGTTCCCGCGGGGGCAGGTCGGGTTTGGAGAGCCCCGGAACGCCGGAGGTGCTGGAGATCGCGGAGAGCAGGAGCTGGGCGGACGCGGCCACACGGGCCTCCTGGAGGTGATGGCAGTGGGACACATTTGCCCTACCCACTCGCGGCGAGGGCAGACGTCCCGATTCGGGGAACGTGCTCCAGGTCACATTACGTTCCCGGCAGGCGATTTCACGGCCGCGTGCGGCACCGAAAGAAGAGAATGCGGACCAAGTGGACATCTCGGCGGCTTTTTTGCGGCGTGTGACGGGGTGCGTGACGGTGGGCCGGGGCCGGTTCCGCTGCCTCCGGGAGCGGCCCGCGGGGACGCGGCGGGCACCCGATCCATCCGCGCCCGGGGCGGGCGGCACCATACGGGGGACCGGTCCGTACGGCCGTACGGGCACCCGTACGGCCGTATCCCCACATCCCCGCCGTACTTCTCGCGGTACGACGAAGGCCCGGTCTCAGGCGGAAATGCCGTCGATCCGGGCCATGGCGTCCTCCGCGCCGTATGCCTGGAGGTAAGGCAGCCAGCGCGGGTCCCTATGCCCGGTCCCGATGATGCGCCAGGCCAGCCCGGATGGCGGGGCGGGCTGGTGGCGCAGCCGCCAGCCGAGCTCGGCGACGTGCCGGTCGGCCTTGACGTGGTTGCAGCGGCGGCAGGCGGCGACCACGTTCTCCCAGGCGTGGGGTCCGCCGCGGCTGCGCGGGATGACGTGGTCGACGCTGGTTGCGACGCCACCGCAGTAGGCACATCTGCCGCCATCGCGGGCGAACAGGGCGCGGCGGGTGAGCGGGACGGGGCCGCGAAAGGGCACCCGCACGAAGCGCTTCAGCCGCACCACGCTCGGGGCGGGTATGACGTGGGTCGCACTGTGCATGAAGGCGCCGGAGTCCTCAAGGCAGATGGCCTTCTCATTGAGGACGAGGACGAGCGCGCGGCGGAGCGGTACGACGCCGAGCGGCTCGTACGACGCGTTGAGGACCAGGACATGCGGCACGGGTGCCTCCTTGTACGCCGGCGGCGCGTGGCTCGCGCCGGGACGATCTCCACCAAGTGTCCCCCGCTCCCTGGTCGGAGCGCCACCATCACCAGGTAACGGGCCACAGGTGTTTTGCAGCACACCTCTTTCATCCCCCGCTCACGCCCCGGCCAAGACCCGTGATCAATCGAACACAGCAACGGGACACCGTTGCCCTCCCGTTACTCTGGTTGGCTGTCCGCGCCGTGCTCCCGGCGGGCATGTCCGACACGAAGGGTCCCTGCTGTGTCCTGGTCCGCTGCTCTGGCCGCCGACACCACCCCGCACCGCGTCACCTCCCTCGACGAGGCGACGCAGACGGCGAACAACGCCGCCGGCTGGGTGGAGGAGAACTGGTCCACCTGGCTCGGCAACGGCCTGCGCATCATCCTGATCATCGTGATCGCGGTGGTGCTGCGGTCGCTGATCCGGCGCGGCATCACCAAGCTGATAGCGCGCATGAACCGCACGGCCCAGGCCGTGGACGGCACGGCGCTCGGCGGCCTGCTGGTCAACGCCGAGCGGCGGCGGCAGCGCTCCGAGGCCATAGGTTCGGTGCTGCGCAGCGTCGCCTCCTTCGTGATCATGGGAACGGCGGCGCTGACGGTGCTGTCCGTGCTCCAGATCAATCTGGCTCCGCTGCTGGCCAGCGCGGGTGTGGCGGGCGTGGCCATCGGCTTCGGCGCCCGCAACCTGGTCACGGACTTCCTCTCCGGCGTGTTCATGATCCTTGAGGACCAGTACGGCGTCGGCGACGAGATCGACGCGGGCGTCGCGACCGGCACGGTCATCGAGGTCGGGCTGCGCGTCACCAAGCTGCGCGGCCCGAACGGCGCCATCTGGTACGTGCGCAACGGCGAGGTCAAGCGGATCGGCAACCTCAGCCAGGGCTGGTCCACCGCGGAGGTCGATGTCACCCTCCGCTACGACGAGGACCTCGACCGGGCCCGTACGGTCATCGCCGCGGCGGGCGAGGACATGGCGAAGGACGCGCCGTGGGACGAGTCGCTGTGGGAGCCGGTCGAGGTGATGGGCCTGGACTCGGTCACCCTCGACTCGGTCGTCGTCCGCGTCCAGGCCAAGACGATGCCCGGCAAGGCCCCGGCCGTCGAGCGCGAGCTGCGCTGGCGCATCAAGCAGGCCCTGGACGCCGAGGGCATCCGCCTCGGCGACCCCGCGGCCCCCGCCGACGAGGAACCCGCCCCCGACCCCTCCGCCACCGTCGCCGCCCCCTCCGCCCTCGCCAACCCCACCTCCCCCCAGTCCCTGGCCACCACCCCCATCCCCCAACAGCCCCCGGCACCACCGACACTGGGCAAGTGAGGGCGGGCCCCGGGGGGCCGCAGAAGGGCGCGCCGGCCTACGACAACTTCCTGCGCGGCGTCCGAGCCACCCATGAGGGCGGCGCCCCGCATGTCACCGCTGTCGGCCACTCATACGGGTCGCTGACCGTCGGGCAGGCGAGCCAGCAGCCCGGCGGGATACCGGCCGACGATGTGGTCCTGGTCGGCAGCCCCGGCACCGGCGTGGACAAGGCGAAGGACTTCGGCGCCGGCGCGGAACACCGACCCCGCGAGCCGGGATTTCGGAGGGCACCACTTCGCGGTGGCACCCGGCGAGGACACCGGGTTCATGGGTCTCCTGTCAGGAGATCTGCCCGCGCATTCCCTCTACTTCGATCCAGACAAAGGCGGCGACTCATTGCAGAACATCGCGAAGGTCGTCACCGGCCACGGCGACAAGATCGAGCAGGCGAAGCCACGATGACGCGGACCAGCACCGGGATCAGGGCAGTCGGCATGCTGACGGCGGCCGGACTGCTCCTCGTCGGCTGCGGAGCGGGCGGAAAGTCCACGCCGGAGCGACCGAAGAAGGAGCAACCCACGATGGACATGCAGGAAGCCGGCGAGCGGGCGGAAGTGATCCTGGACGACACCTTCCAGGGCATCAAACCCCCGGTGAAGTGGGTCTACTTCACGCCGAACGAGATCGCCTGCAGCGACTCGCTGAATCTGCCGACGGGCACCACGACGGTGAAACGCAGCCGCGGCGTCACCACCAAGATCTCTGCTGAGCGGCGCGGCAGCTTCCTCGGTGTGGTGCAGCGCCACTGGGAACAGCAGGGGTACCGGATCGTCCAGGTCGATACCAACAAGGACATGCCGGGCATCGAGGCCAGGACCAAGGACGGCTTCACCGTCTCGCTCGGAGTGGGGGACATCGGCAACGTCTATTTCAACGTCGCCTCGCCTTGCGCCAAGGACTCCGACCTGACCTTCCCCAAGGGCACCCCGGGCAAGCCCGGCGGTCCGACGGGGAAGGTCGATCTCAACCCGCGCGACGAGTCCGACTTCTGGTCGTCCAAGGCTCCCCTCAAGTCTTCCTGAGTCCTCCGCGAGACTGTTGCATCGCCGCACGGCCGTGCCAAGGTGGCGCGCATGAGTGCTTTGGGGAGTGAACGGTCCATACCGCCGCCGCATGCCGGGGAAAAGGCCATGCTGGAGAGCTGGCTGGAGTTCCAGCGGGAGACGCTGGCGGTGAAGTGCGCCGGGCTGGACGACCGGCAGGTGCGGCTGGCGGCGGTGGAGCCGTCGGCGATGACGCTGCTCGGGCTGGTGCAGCACATGACCGTGGTCGAGCGGAAGTGGTTCCAGGAGGTGCTGGCCGGGCGGGAGGTGTCGTACGACGAGGCGATCGGTGACGGGTTCACGCTGGTCGCGGAGCGCGGCATCGAGGCGGCGCTGGCCGACTGGCGGGCGGAGGTCCAGCGGTCGCGCGAGGCGGCCGCCGAGGGCTCGTTGGACGACTCCGGGGCGCTCAACGAGCAGTTCGCCAAGATCATCGGAGAGTCGTCGGTCTCGCTGCGGTGGATTCTGGTGCACATGATCGAGGAGTACGCGCGCCACAACGGCCACGCGGACCTGATCCGGGAGCGCATCGACGGGGTCACGGGCGTGTAGGCGCGTAGGCGCGTACGGCATCCGATGCCGGCCCCCGGGGGAATTCCGCCCGGGGGCCGGTTCTGCGTTCATAACACTTTGACAAGCGGTGCGTTCGGACCATTGACGCCCCACTGACGTCGGCTTTAACGTCCTGTTCACCGATAGGAAAGTTTCCTAACAGACAGCTTCCTACAGACACTCGAAGGCGATGTCGAAGGGCGGGTGCACCACCATGGCCGGGACCCCCGGGACCCCGCGCGTACTGCGCGCCATGAATGACCGCGCCGCGCTCGATCTGCTCATCGCCCACGGCCCGTTGACCCGCACCCGGCTCGGCGAGCTGACCGGGCTGTCCAAGCCCACGGCGTCGCAGCTCCTCAGCCGGCTCGAAGCGGCCCAGCTCGTGCGGACCACCGGGAATGTCACCGGCCGCCCCGGGCCGAACGCCCAGCTCTACGAGGTCAACCCGAGCGCCGCGTACGTCGCGGCGCTCGCCGTCGACCCCGAGGGGATCACGGCCGTCGTCGCCGACATCACCGGACATGTCGTCGGCGAGCACCGTGCCGAGGCGCGGGACGCCCCGGACACCGGGCGGGGGCGGACCGCCGAGCTGGTGGCCGAGGTGGTGGGGCACGCGCTGGCCGAGGCCGGGCTCGGGCTCGACGCGCTGCACCGGACCGTCATCGGGACGCCCGGCGCGCTCGACCCGCAGACCGGCACCCTGCGGTACGCGCCGCACCTGCCGGGCTGGCACTCGCGGACCCTCCGCGACGAGCTGGCCAAGGTGATCGGCACCCCCATCGTCATCGAGAACGACGTGAACCTCGCGGCCATCGCCGAGCAGCACGACGGCGCGGCCCAGGACTTCGACGACTACGTGCTCATCTGGGCCGACGAGGGCGTCGGCGCCGCCATCGTGCTCGGCGGCACCCTGCTGCGCGGGGCGACCGGCGGGGCCGGCGAGATCGGCTATATGCCGCTGCCGGGCGCGCCGTTGGCGCGCGGCGGGCCCGTCACGGCCGCGCGGCCGGACGCCGGCGGCGGGTTCCAGAGCCTCGTCGGCTCGCCCGCCGTGCTCGCCCTCGCCCGGGAGCACGGCATCGAGGCCGACACCGCCGCCGACGCCCTTCAGGCCGCGCTCACCACGCCCGGCGCGGGCGACGCGGTCCTCGCCGAGCTGGCCCGGCGCATCGCCGTCGGCATCGCCGCCGTGGTGGCCGTCGTCGACCCGGAGCTGGTGGTGCTGGCCGGGGCGCTGCCGCAGACCTGCGGCGAGCGGCTGCGCGAGCTGGTGGCGTCCGAGCTGACCGGAATCGCCCTGCCCGAACCGCAGTTGCGGATGAGCGCCGTGGACGGCTCCCCCATTCTCATCGGCGCGCTCCAGACCGCGCTCGCCGAGGCGCGCAACACGGTTTTCGACACGGCCTGACCCCCACCGGGCCCCCGTGGCGGGCCGCGACGGCATGCCGCCGCGTGAGCGCCACACCGCATCCCCTCTCCGCATCCGCAGCCGCATCCGCATCCGCAGAAGTCTCCGCCACCAGCCCCCGCCACAAAGGAAGTTCCGCCATGCCGCGTACGCGAAGTCGCCGCGCGCCGGCCGTCCTCGGCTCGGTACTCGCCACCGCCGGCCTGCTCCTCGCGGGCTGCGCCAATCCGAGTACCGGAAGTGACACGGACGACCCGACCAAGCCCGTCACGCTGAGGTTCTGGCACGGCTGGTCGGAGAAGAACGAGGTCGCCGCGATCAACGCGTCGATCAAGCGGTTCGAGAAACTGCACCCCAATATCACGGTGAAATCGACGGGGAACGTCACCGACGAGTCCATCAACCAGGCGCTGCGGGCGGGGGGCGATGACGCCCCGGACGTGGTGTCGTCGTTCACCACCAACAATGTGGGGCAGTACTGCTCGTCGGGGATGTGGGTGGATCTGGACCCGTTCCTGAAGAAGTCCGGCATGGAGAAGAAGAAGATCTTCCCCGCCACCCTGCTGGACTACACGCAGTACGAGGGCAAGCAGTGCGCGCTGCCGCTGCTCGCGGATTCCTTCGGGCTCTATTACAACAAGGACGCCTTCGAGAAGGCCGGCATCACCCGGCCGCCGCGCACCATGTCCGAGTTCAAGGAAGACGCGGTGAAGCTGACGGAGCGGACCAAGGGCGGCTCGTACAAGCAGCTCGGCTACATGCCCGACTTCCGGCTCTACCAGAACAGCCCGGACCGGCCGTTCGCCCAGTGGGCCCCCACCTATTTCGACAAGAACGGCAAGGCCGCCCTGTCGAAGGACCCCGTCTCGAAGCAGTTCTTCACCACCCAGCTCGACATGATCAAAGCGCTCGGCGGATACGGCGCGCTGGAGAAGTACCGGACCACCTTCGGTGACGAGATGTCCTCCCAGAACGCCTTCGTGACCGGCAAATTGGCCATGATCATGGACGGCGAGTGGCGCGGGCTGAAGCTCAAGGAGGACAAGGCCGAGTTCGGCTGGGGCACCGCGCCCATGCCCGTACCCGACGATCAGGCGGACAAGTACGGGCGCGGATATCTGACCGGCACCGTGGCGGGCATCTCGCACAGCAGCAAGCACCAGAACGCGGCATGGGAACTGGTGAAGTTCCTGACGGCCGACACCGATCAGGTCGTCGCCTTCGCGAACGACATTCACAATGTGCCGTCCACGTTCGCGGCGCTCAAGTCGCCGAAACTGGACGCGGACCCGTCCTTCCGCACGTTCCTGGACATCGCGCAGAACCCGCACAGCCAGACCGTGCCGCCCTCCAACAACGGCGGACAGTACGTCACCACGCTCCAGGACTTCTCCTACAACGTGGAGGCCGGAAAGGTCCCGGACCTGGACAAGGGGCTGCGCGACCTCGACAAGCAGATCGACGCCGACAACGTCCAGTCGCAGAACTGACGGAGTACCGCCATGGCCATATCCCCAGCAGTCACCGAGCCGCCCGCGCTGGACCAGCGGGCCCGGCCGCACATAGCGCCCGAGCTGCGCCGCAAGCACACCCGTGAGCGGCTGCGCACCCTCGGATTCCTCTCCCCCTGGCTGGTCGGCTTCACCGTCTTCTTCGGCTATCCGCTCCTCGCCACCGTCTATTTCTCGTTCATGCACTACAACCAGATCAAGGCCCCGGACTTCGTGGGCCTGCGCAACTGGAAGTACGTGCTGACCCAGATGCCGCTGTTCGGCCCGGCGCTGTGGAACACGCTGTGGCTGGTCGTCGTGATGGTCGCGCTGCGCGTCGTCTTCGGCCTCGGCATCGGACTGCTCATCACGAAGATCAAGTCCGGTGTCGGATTCTTCCGGACCGCGTTCTACATTCCCTATCTCGCGCCGCCGGTCGCCGCGACCGTCGCCTTCGTCTTCCTGCTGAACCCCGGTACGGGCCCGGTCAACGAGGCCCTTTCGGCGATCGGCATCGACGCCCCGAACTGGTTCAACGACGCGGCCTGGGCCAAGCCCTCGCTGGTGATGCTCTCGCTGTGGGGCATCGGCGACCTCATGGTCATCTTCATGGCCGCGCTGCTCGACGTGCCCAAGGAGCAGTACGAGGCCGCGGAGCTGGACGGCGCGGGCGCGTTCGCCAAATTCCGCTATGTGACCTGGCCGTCGATCACCCCGATCGTGATGTTCGCGGTGGTCACGGGCGTCGTGCAGACCATGCAGTACTACACGCAGGCACTGGTCGCCGGGAAGCTCGCCTCCGGCGTCACCATCGGCCCCGGCACCGTCATCCAGCCCGGCTACCCCGACCACTCGACGCTGACCGTGCCGCAACTCGTCTACCAGCTCGGTTTCCAGAACTTCAACACCGGCGCGGCGTGCGTGCTCTCGCTCGTACTCTTCGTCATCGCCATGGCCGTGACCTCGCTGCTGATGCGCAAGCGCGCCGGCCTGCTGACGGCGGAGGACTGATCCCATGACCACGACCACCCTGACCGCCCCGCAGCCGGCGCCGGCCCCCTCGCGCCAGGCCCCGGCCCGGCAGCCGGCCGCGATCCGCCGCAAGCGGGCCCTGCACTGGATCGCGGTGCACGCCGTCGCCATCGCCGCCGCGCTCTTCTTCGTCCTGCCGTTCGTCTTCGTCTTCCTCACCTCTGTGATGAGCGACAGCCAGGCCATGAGCGGCGACCTGTGGCCGCACGAATGGAACTGGTCCAACTACACCGAGGTCATCAACACCCCCGGTTTTCTGGACTGGTGGAAGAATTCGCTGATGTACGCGGGGCTGGGCACCCTCTTCACCGTGTGCTCGTCGATACCCGTGGCGTACGCGCTCGCCAAGTTCCGTTTCCGGGGCCGCCGGACCGCGATGCTGCTGGTGATCTCCACGATGATGCTGCCGCCGCAGGTCATCGTGATCCCGATGTACCTGGTGTGGGCCCAGCAACTGCACCTGTCCGGCTCGCTGTGGCCGCTCATCATCCCGATGGCGTTCGGCGACGCGTACTCCATCTTCCTGCTGCGCCAGTTCCTGCTGACGATCCCCAAGGAATACATCGAGTCGGCGAAGGTCGACGGCTGCGGCGAGATGCGCACCCTGCTGCGGATCGTGGTCCCGATGGCCAAGCCCGGCATCGCGGCCGTGGCGCTCTTCCAGTTCTTCTACTGCTGGAACGACTACTTCGGCCCGCAGATCTACGCGGCGCAGAACCCGGGGGCGTGGACGCTGAGTTACGGACTCGAATCGTTCAAGAGCGCGCACAGCGTCAACTGGAACATGACCATGGCCGCGACCATCCTCGTCATGGCCCCTGTCATCATTGTTTTCTTCTTCGCACAAAAGGCCTTCGTCGAAGGCGTCACTCTCACCGGAGTAAAGGGCTGATTTCTCGTGAAGCTCGCAGTGGTCGGCGGAGGCTCGACCTACACCCCCGAACTCATCGACGGATTCGCGCGGCTGCGCGACGTGCTGCCGCTGGAGGAACTGGTCCTCATCGACCCGGCCGCCGACCGGCTGGAGCTGGTGGGCGGGCTGGCCCGGCGCATCTTCGCCAAGCAGGGCCACCCGGGCCGCGTCTCCTGGACCGACGACGTCGACACCGGCGTGGACGGCGCGGACGCCGTGCTGCTCCAGCTCCGCGTGGGCGGCCAGGCGGCCCGCAACATGGACGAGACGTGGCCGCTGGAGTGCGGCTGCGTCGGGCAGGAGACCACCGGCGCGGGCGGCCTCGCCAAGGCGCTGCGCACGGTCCCCGTCGTCCTCGACATCGCCGAGCGGGTGCGCCGCCGCAACCCGAACGCGTGGATCATCGACTTCACCAACCCGGTCGGCATCGTCACCCGCGCGCTGCTGACGGCCGGCCACAAGGCCGTCGGCCTGTGCAACGTGGCCATCGGCTTCCAGCGCAAGTTCGCCAAGCTGCTCGACGTCACCCCCGAGGAGGTCGCCCTCGACCACGTGGGCCTCAACCACCTCACGTGGGAGCGGGGCGTACGGGTCGGCGGCGAGGACGTGCTGCCGAAGCTGCTCTCGGAGCACGGCGACGCCATCGCGGCGGACCTCCACATGCCGCGCTCGCTGGTGGACCGCCTCGGCGTCGTCCCCTCGTACTACCTGCGCTACTTCTACCAGCACGACGAGGTCGTACGGGAGCTGAAGACCAAGCCGTCGCGCGCCGCCCAGGTGGCCGAGATGGAGAAGCAGCTCCTTGAGATGTACGGCGACCCGGCGCTGGACGAGAAGCCGGAGCTGCTGAGCAAGCGCGGCGGCGCGTTCTACTCGGAGGCGGCCGTCGCGCTGACCTCCTCGCTGCTGCGCGACACCGGCGACGTACAGGTCGTGAACACCCTCAACAACGGCACCCTGCCGTTCCTCCCGGACGACGCGGTCATCGAGGTCCCCGCCACCGTCGACGCCCGCGGCACGCACCCGCTGCCGGTGCCCGCGCTGGAGCCGCTGTACTCGGGGCTGATCGCGAACGTCACGGGCTACGAGCACCTGGCGCTGGAGGCCGCGCTCAAGGGCGGCGCCGACCGGGTGTTCGAGGCGCTGCTGGCGCACCCGCTCATCGGCCAGATCGAGTACGCCCAGAAGCTGACGGACGACCTCATCGCGCACAACCGGGAGCACCTCACGTGGGCCTGACCGACGCCCAGTCACCCCGGACCCTCCAGCCCGGGGCGACGCTCGCCATCGACGCGGGCAACAGCAAGACCGACGTCGCGCTCATCGCGGCCGACGGCCGGGTGCTCGGCACGGCGCGCGGCGGCGGCTTCCAGCCCCCGACGATCGGCGCCGAGCGCGCCGTCGCGGGCCTGGCGCCGCTCGTCGCGCACGCCACCGGGCAGGCGCGCGCCGGAGAAGCCGGAAGTGGAGACCCGCTGCTCGTGGAGCACGTGTCCGCCTGCCTGGCCAACGCGGACCTGCCGGTGGAGGAGGAACGGCTGGAGGCGGAGATCGTCTCGTACGGCTGGGCCCGTACGGTCACCGTCGCCAACGACACGTTCGCGCTGCTGAGGTCCGGCCTGCCGGACGAGACCGAGCCGACCGGCGTCGCGGTCGTCTGCGGCGCGGGCATCAACTGCGCGGGGCTGGCGCCCGGCGGCCGCAGCGCCCGCTTCCCCGCCATCGGCCGGATATCCGGCGACTGGGGAGGCGGCGGGCACCTCGCCGACGAGGCCCTGTGGTGGGCGGCGCGCGCCGAGGACGGGCGCGGCGAGGACACCGAGCTGGCCCGTGCGCTGCCCGCGCACTACGGCCTCACCACGATGCTGGAGCTGATCGAGGCGATCCACCTCGGTCCGATCACGCAGGCGCGGCGGCACGAGATGACCCCCGTGCTGTTCGCGGTGGCCGCCGCGGGCGACCCGATAGCGCGCGCGATCGTCGCCCGGCAGGCGGACGAGGTGGTCGCGCTGGCCACGGTCGCGCTGACCCGCCTCGACCTGCTCGACGCGTACGCGCCCGTCGTCCTCGGCGGCGGGGTGCTCGCGGCCCGCCACCCGCTGCTGCACGACCGGGTGGTGGAGCTGCTGGCCGAACGGGCGCCGAAGGCCGCGCCGACGGTCGTCACGGCCCCGCCGGTGCTGGGCGCGGCCCTGCTCGGCCTGGACCACGCGGGCGCCCCCGCCGAGGCGTACGCCCGGTTGCGGGGACACTACGCGTAGCGGGTAGGCGGGGCGTAGTACGTCTCAAAGGCCCGCTGGTTGTCCGGGCCCCGTCTCCGTGGGGGAGGCGGGGCCCGGCGCTCGCCGCGAAGGCACTCGCGTCCGGCCCTGTCGCCCGAACGGCCGCCGCCGCCCCATCGTTCGCACGGGAACCGAACAGGCTCGTGGGGCGTGGAAAGAGGCAGGCGGCGGCAGGTGGGGACCGTCGCGGCGGCGGCCCCGAGGACCGTCGCGGGAACAAGATCCAGCCAATACCCGTGTGGTTGTCAGTGGCTGCGGCCATACTGACTGGCCGGGTACTTCGTCGCCCGCCCCGCCGGGCGGAGCGGCATCGGCCACCAGCGACCGAGGGGGAGGTCTTGTGTCAAACCCGCCGACCGGGAGCCCCGCGCCGCCGTCGCCCGGGCCCATGTGGCCGTCCGCGCCGACGGCCGGGCACACGGGGCCCGTTGGGACGGGCGCGCTCGCCCCGGCCGCCGACCCCTCGGGCGGCGCGCCCCGCCGCAAGGCGTGGCACGAGGGGCTGGAGCGGGCCCGGACGGCGGCGACCACCGAGCCGGGCCGGCTGCGCGTCATCGGAGCCGTACTGGCCGTGCTGGTCCTCGCGTTCGGCGCGGTGACGGCCTGGCAGGTCACCGAGCGGGCGACCGCCGCGGACTCCGTGAAGGACCGCAGCCAGCCGCTCAGCGCGAACGCGGCGGACATCTACCGCTCGCTGGCGGACGCCGACGCCACGGCGGCCGGCGGGTTCCTCGCGGGCGGCCAGGAGCCGCGCGAGGTCCGCCTGCGGTACGAGCGCGACATCGGCCTCGCCTCCGACCTGCTGGTGAAGGCGGGCGCGCAGACCTCGGGCTCACGCGACGCACGCGACCAGATAGCCAAGCTGAACCACCAACTCCCCTTCTACACCGGGTATATCGAGTCCGCCCGGGCCAACAACCGCCAGGGGCTGCCGCTCGGCGGCGCCTATCTGCGGTACGCGAGCGAGACGATGCGCGGCGAACTGCTGCCCGCCGCCGCCAAGCTGTACGAGACGGAGACCGCCCGGCTCGGCTCCGACTACGCGGACGCCAAGTCCTGGCCGTGGGCGGCGACCGGCGTGGGCCTGCTGACCCTGGGCGCGCTCGGCTGGGCGCAGCGCCGCGACTACCGCCGTACGAACCGGGTGTTCAACCGGGGGCTGCTGGCGGCCACGGGCGCGTCCGCGGTGGTCCTGCTGTGGCTGTTGGCCGGCCACTCCCTGGCCCGCGCGGGGCTCGACGAGTCCTCCGCCCACGGCGCGCGCTCCCTCCGCGTGCTCAACGAGGCGCGCATCGGCACGCTCCAGGCCCGTGGCGACGAGAACCTGACCCTGGTGGCCCGGGGCGCCGTGCTCACCCCGGACGGCGACGACGCGTACGAGGTCAGCTACAAGGCGGGCATGCGCGAGCTCGTCGGCTCCGGGGCGCGGGGCGCCGCGGCCGAGGGCAGCCTCCTGGACCGCGCCAAGGACCTGGCCGACGACCCGAAGGGCCGCGACCCGGTGGCCCGGGCCCTCGACGACGTACGGGAGTGGCAGCGGCGGCACGCGGACGCCCGCGCCACGGACGACGCCGGGGACTACGAGCACGCGCTGCCCAAGGTGATCGGCGCCAAGGGCAGCACGGGCGAGTCCTTCGACCGGGTCGACGCCGAGCTGGCGGCCGCCGTGCGGCACGAACAGGCCGAGTTCAACCGCGCGGCCGGCGACGGGCGCGGGGCGCTGGAGTGGATGGCCGCCGGCGCCGTCGTCCTGGCCGTGCTCGGCGCGGCCGGCACGGTCCTCGGCATCGGCCGCAGGCTCTCGGAGTACCGGTGACAGGGGGCATGAGGATGCGAGCGGACGAGACGGGGGCGGATCAGGCAGGGGCGGGCGGCGCCGGGGCGGGCCGCAGCGGCCGGGGTCGCAGCGGGCCGGGGCACGACGGGTCAGGTCGCGGCGGGGCTGGTCGCAGCGGGCCGGGTCGCTTCCGTCGTGCGGCCGTGTTCGCCGCGGGCGCGCTCGTGGCGACTGTCGCGGTCACGGCCTCTGTCCTGGGCGGCTCCCCCGGGGGCGACGCGAACGGGCACGCCGGCGGGCACGCCAACGGCCAGCGGTCCCAGGCGCGTACGGCGCAGGCCCCCGCGGCCCGGGCCGCCGCCGAGGCCCCGGAGTGCGAGCATCCCGAGGCGAGCCTGAGCCCGTCCGGCGACACGGGCCCGGCCGTACAGCGGATCAAGGACCGGGGCCGGCTGATCGCCGGGGTGGACCAGAACAGTTACCGCTGGGGGTACCGCGACCCGGCGACCGGCCGCCTCAGCGGCTTCGACATCGAGCTGGTACGGGCCATCGCCAAGGACATCCTCGGCGACCCGGAGAAGGTCACCTGGCTCGCCATCCCCACCAACAAGCGGATAGACGTGGTGCGCGACAAGAAGGTGGACCTCGTCGCCCGCACGATGACGATCAACTGCGAGCGCGTCAAGCAGGTCGCCTTCTCCACCGCCTACTTCGAGGCCGGCCAGCAGGTGCTGGTGCCCGACGGCTCGCCGATCACCGCCTTCGACGACTCCCTGCGGGGGAAGAAGGTGTGCACGGCCAAGGGTTCCACCGGCGAGTCGGAGCTGCGGAACGAGGCGCACGGCGCCGAGGTCCGCACCGTACCGAACCAGCTCGACTGCCTGGTCCGGCTCCAACTGGGCCAGGTGGACGCGGTGATCACCGACAACGCGCTGGCCGCGGGTCAGGCGGCGCAGGACCCGTCGGTGAAACTGGTCGGCAAGCCGTTCACCACCGAGCCGTACGGGGTGGCGATGAACCTCGCGGACAAGGACCTGGTCCGCCGGGTCAACAAGGTGCTGGCGGACTATCAGCGCGGGGGCGAGAACAGCCAGTGGATGCTGGCCTACCAGAAGTGGCTCGCGGAGGACCTCACCGGAATCAAGAACCCGGCGCCGCCCAAGCCCCGCTACAAGGACTGAACTCGGCGGCCGTGAGAACGGTCTCCACAGGTACGAGGACTGGACACGGCACGGATCGGGCACAGCAGGAACGGACACGGAAGCAACACCTGACACAGCAGCCCCGACGGAGTTCGACCAGCGACGCGCGGCCACGCCGCGGACAGGAGAGGTGATCGATGGCGGTCTCGGGACCTACCGGGCCGGCCCTGAGCCGTGAGGAGGCGGACCGCGCGCTGGCCAGGCTCGGCGCCGAACACGAGGCCGTCGAAACCTCACTGCTCGCGCTCCAGGACCACGCCGGCCGCAGACTGCTCGAAGGCGCGGAGCTGACCGGCGCGACCAGAAGCCGGTGGGAGGCCACCGAGCCGCTCATCACCCTCCTGTGGACGTACTTCGACGCGTACACCGCGGCCCTGAACCAGGCCCGCGAGCTGCGCGCCCGCCGCCGCTGGCCCACCCAGGGCGAGCTGGCCGACCTCACCGAGCTGTTGCGCGGCCCCTGCGTCACGCTGCCGGACACCGGCGCGCCGACGGGCCCGGCGGTGCTCAGCGAGCGGCTGAGCCTCCAGGAGCTCGTCGCCCGGATGAACGGCTGGTACGCCCGCGCCCTCGACGTCGTCGTCACCGCCGACGCCGTGTGGTCCGCGCTGCCCGCCCGGATAGACCTGCTCTCCGCCGAGCTGGCGCGCACCCGCTCGCTGGCCCACTCCGTGGGCGTACGGCCCGGCGAGCATCCGGCCGGCGACGACCTGGAGCGGATCACCCGCGAACTGACCGCGCTCCGCGCCGAGGTGATCTCCGATCCGCTCTCGTTCTGGTCCGGCGCGTCCCCCAGCTCCGCGCCCGGCGGGGGCCGTCCCGACACCGAGCGCTACGACCGGGCGGCCCGCGCCCTGGAGGACGTACGGCGCGAGATCGAGGCGGTGCTGGCCGTGCGGCAGGACGCCGAGCAGCGGCTGATGCGCCTGCGCGACGTGCTCTCCCGCGCCGACCGCACCCTGACCGAGGCGCGGCAGGCGCGCGGCGAGGTCCTCGCGAAGATCGCCGCGTCCGTGGTGCCCGCGGTGACCGGCCCGCCCACGGCCCTGCACGAACAGCTCGCGGCGGCGGCCGACTACCGCAGGCACGCCCAGTGGCACCGGCTCTCCCCCCTGCTGGACTCGCTGGAGCGGCGGGCGGAGGACGAGTTGCTGCGCGCCCGCGAGTCGCTGACGGCCGTCACGGCGCCGCTGGCCGTACGGGCCGAGCTGCGCGGCCGCCTCGACGCGTACAAGGCGAAGGCCGCGCGGCACGGGATGGCGGAGGACCCGCTGCTCGTGGAGCGCTATGACGCGGCCCGCCGGATGCTCTGGAGCGCGCCGTGTGATCTGCTGGCGGCGGAACAGGCCGTGCTCCGCTACCAGCGGGCCACGGCGGAGGTGCTGGTGCCGCAGCAGCCGGACCACGCCGACCACAGGGCCGACCATAGGACCGACCACAGGACCGATCGCAGGGCAGACCACAGGGGGGAGCCGTCGTGAAGGGACGCGGCGCGCGGCTGAGCGCGGCGGCGGGCGAGCGGGGCGGAGGGCGGATATGAGCGCCTGTCAGCGGCCGGAGTGCGAGGGCTCGTACGAGGACGTGGGCGGCGGCGAGCTGTACTGCAACACCTGCGGGCTCGCGCCCGTCGTCTCACCCGCCGGCCTCGTGGGCTCCCCGGCCACCGGCATCACGGCGGGCGGCAGGCCGGGCGGGCCGGGCGGCGCGCCCAGGTCCGGGGGGCCCGGCGGCGCGCGCGGCTCCGGCGGCGGCCCGGCGGCGCGGAGCGGATCGGGCCAGGGCTCCGGGGCCTCGGGTTCCGCCGGGTCTGCTGGGTCGCCTGGGTCTGCCGGTTCCGCCGGATCTGCTGGGTCGGCTGGGTCTGCCGGCTCTTCCAGGTCTTCCGGCTCTGCCGGCTCTTCTAGGTCCTCGACTTCCCGCCGCTCGGTCTCCGGGCGGCTCTCGCGCTCCCTGCCGGGGGCGGCGACGGCCCGCTCGGTCTCGGTGCGCAGTTCGCAGTCGGCCGCCTCCGCGTCCGGCCGCAACAAGCTGGGCGCGGGCCTGGTGACCATGCCCGCCGTGCCGCGTCCCGACCCGCGGTCGGCGGTGCTGGAGCGGCCGGAGGTGCCGGAGCGGAAGCGATTCTGCAGCAAGGGCGACTGCGGGGCGCCGGTGGGCCGTTCGCGGGGCGAGCGGCCGGGCCGTACGGAGGGGTTCTGCACCAAGTGCGGGCATCCGTACTCCTTCGTACCGAAGCTGCGGCCGGGCGACATCGTGCACGGCCAGTACGAGGTGGCGGGGTGCCTGGCCCACGGCGGCCTCGGCTGGATCTACCTGGCCATAGACCGCGCCGTCTCCGACCGATGGGTGGTGCTCAAGGGCCTGCTCGACACCGGGGACGAGGACGCGCTGGCCGTGGCCCTCTCCGAGCGGCGCTTCCTCGCGGAGATCGAGCACTCCAACATCGTCCGCATCTACAACTTCGTGGAACACCTCGACCAGCGCACCGGCTCCCTCGACGGCTACATCGTGATGGAGTACGTGGGCGGCAAGTCGCTCAAGGAGATCGCCAACGAGCGGCGCGCGGCGGACGGCCGGCGCGACCCGCTGCCGGTCGGGCAGGCGTGCGCGTACGGCATCGAGGCGCTGGAGGCGCTGGGCCACCTGCACAGCCGCAACCTCCTGTACTGCGACTTCAAGGTCGACAACGCCATTCAGCAGGAGGACCAGCTCAAACTCATCGACATGGGCGCGGTCCGGCGGATGGACGACCAGGACAGCGCGATCTACGGCACGGTCGGCTACCAGGCCCCGGAGGTCGCGGAGACCGGCCCGTCCGTCGCCTCCGACCTGTACACGGTCGCGCGCACGCTGGCCGTCCTCACCTTCGACTTCCAGGGCTACACCAGCGTCTACCTGGACGTCCTGCCCGACCCGGAGCACATCGAGGTGTTCTCCCGGTACGAGTCCTTCTACCGGCTGCTGGTACGGGCCACCGACCCCGATCCGGGGCGGCGGTTCGCCTCGGCCGAGGAGATGGCGGACCAGCTCACGGGGGTGCTGCGCGAGGTCGTGGCCCTCCAGACGGGGCAGCCGCGGCCCGCGCTGTCCTCGCTGTTCGGGCCGGAGCTGCGGGTCGTGGACACGCGGCTGTTCGCCGACCAGGGCGGCGACGTCTCCGTGCTGGGCTCCCGGCCGGGCGTCCGCGCGGGGCGCCGGGCGGTGGCGGTGGCCGCGCCGCCGCTGGTGCCGCCCCAGTTGCCGCCGGCCGGCGCCCACCCGGGCGCCCCGGCCGCCTCGCACGCGACGTCGGTGACGATCCCGGAGGCGACGAGCCAGGCGGCTACGGGTACGGCGGCTACGAGCCCATCGGCCACGGGGGCGCCGACTCCGGGGGCGCCGGCCGTCACGCGGATCGACACGCGGGCCACGGCGCTCGCCCTGCCCGTACCGCATGTCGCGCCGGGCGACCCGAACGCGGGGTTCCTCGCGGGGCTGCTCGCCTCGCAGCCCGCCGAGGTGCACGCGGCGCTCCAGGGCGCCCCCGGCGACTCCCCGGAGCTGCGGCTGCGGCGCGTACGGGCCCAGCTCGAACTCGGCGAGACGCGCGCCGCGTCCGAGGCGCTCGCCGAGCTGGAGGCGGCCCACCCGGACGACTGGCGGATCATCTGGTACCGCGGGCTGCACGCGCTGGCCGTCGGCGACCACGGAACGGCGGCGCTCGCCTTCGACGCCGTCTACGACGCGTTCCCGGGCGAGCCCGCGCCGAAGCTGGCGCTCGGGGTCTGCGCGGAGGTGCTGGGCCAGCTCGACAACGCCGCCGAGTACTACCACCTGGTGTGGGCGACCGACCCGAGCTACGTCAGCGCCGCGTTCGGCCTGGCCCGGGTACGGCTCGCCGCCGGGGACCGTACGGGCGCGGTGCGCGCGCTGGAGTCCGTACCGGAGTCGTCGATCCACTACACGGCGGCGCGCGTCGCGGCCGTACGGGCCCGGCTGCGGCAGCGCGCGGCGCGGGACCCGCTGCTGGCGGATCTGACGGCCGCGGCGGGGCAGGTCGAGAGGTTGCGGGAGTTCGGGCTGGACGCGGTCCGCAGGGAACAGCTCTCCACCGAGGTGCTGGGCAGCGCGCTCGACTGGGTGCTGTCCGGCCGGCCGGGCGCGCGGGCCACCGACCGCGGCGCGCCGACGCTGCTCGGCTGCGGTCTGGACGAGCGCGGGCTACGGTTCGGGCTGGAACGCTCGTACCGAGTGCTCGCGCGCCTCGCCCAGCGCGGCGAGGAGAGGATCGAACTGGTGGAACGGGCCAACCGCTTCCGCCCAAGGACATGGGTGTGATCGATGTCGCAGATGCCGCAACTCCCGCAACTGGCGGTGTGCCCAGCGTGCGCGGAACCGTTGGAGGCGGGTGACAATTTCTGCGGCGGGTGCGGAGCCGCCCTCTCAGCCGGCCCCACCCGCGCCCACCAGGGCCCGACGCGATACGGGCAGGGCTCGTACGGACCGGCGTCGGACGACGGCCAGAATTCGAGCGGCCGGGAACGACGCGGGCAGGAGCCGGGCGGCCGGGGACCAGGCGGGCAGGAGCCGGGCGGGCGGGCGCCGTACGGACAGGAGCCAAGCGGGCGGGCGCCGTACGGACAGGAGCCGTCCGGGCCGAAGCCGTATGGACCGGGGTCCAACGGGCAGGGCCCGTACGGACAGGAGCCGTACGGACAGGGGTGGAACGAGCAAGGCTCTGCGCAGTACGGGCAGGGCCCCGAGAGGCAGGCCCCGGGCGGACAGGTCTCGAACGGGCAAGCCCCGGACGGGCGGGCCCCGTACCAGGAGGCGGCGCCCGGCGCATCGGCTCCCTTCCCGCCCGTTGCGGCCGGGCCGGCCCCGGAGGACTATCCGCTGGCGGCGCCCGCGGCGGGCGCGCCCGCAGAAGGCGGCACGCCCGCCGGGCGCGGGGCCGGCAGCGGCCCCGCCGAGACGACCACCGGCAGCGGCACCGACACCGGCACCAGCCGCGGCAGCGGCCTCGGCACCGGCCGGCCGCAAGGACAGACAGCCGCGGCCGGCCCGGCCGACGGCGTGAGCGACCCGAGGGAAGACGTCATGGTCGGCGGCCCGCGTGGGCGACAGTGCGGCGCGTGCCGCGTCGGCGTCATCGACAAGGACGGCTACTGCGAGCGCTGCGGCCGCCCCCAGCCGCGCGAGCGGGACCACATGGAGGAGGAGCTGGCCGACGTGGCCGCGGTCAGCGACCGCGGCCTCCGGCACCACCGCAACGAGGACGCGTTCGCGCTGTCCGCCGCGGCGCTCGCGGACGGCGCCCCGGCCGTCGTGGCGGTCGTCTGCGACGGCGTGTCCTCGGCGACCCGGCCGGACGAGGCCTCGGAGGCGGCGGCGGTCGCGGCGCGCGCCTCGCTGACGGCCTCGCTGCCGCGCGGCACGCATCCGCGGCAGGCCATGCACGACGCGCTGCTCGCCGCCGCCGAGTCGGTGGGGGCCCTGGCCGAGCCGGTGAACCAGCCGCGCGAGCACGACGACCACCGCCACCACCAGAACGCGCCCGCCTGCACGATCGTGAGCGCGGTGGTGGCGGCCGGTGGCCTGACCGTCGGCTGGATCGGCGACAGCCGCGCGTACTGGGTGCCCGACGACCGCGCCACCCGCGCGGCGCGGCTCACCGAGGACGACTCCTGGGCCGCGCAGATGGTGGCCAACGGGCTGATGTCGCAGGCCGAGGCGTACGCGGACGACCGGGCGCACGCCATCACGGGCTGGCTGGGCGCGGACGCGTACGAACTGGAGCCGCACACCGCTTCCTTCTCCCCGGACCGGCCGGGTGTAGTGGTGGTGTGCACCGACGGGCTGTGGAACTACGCGGAGTCCGCCGAGCAGATGGCGGCCGCGGTGCCGGCGGACGCCCGTACCCGGCCGCTGCGCGGCGCGCGGTCCTTGGTGGACCACGCCTTGGACGGCGGGGGCCACGACAACGTAACAGTGGCGATCCTGCCGTTCCCCGGGCCGTCGCAGGGGGCAGGATCGGCCTGAGCCCTGAAGCCGGGGCCGACGGGGGGAAGCGCGCCGGCGTCCGGGGACGCGGCGCGTCCGTCCGCTCGTCTACTTCCGTGTTGACGCAGGTGGAGAGCCGAGGAGCGGATCAGATGGCCACCTTCTCCAAATCGAACGTGCCGCAGTTCTCGGTCGAGGTCTACCAGAACGAGTACCTCCCCGAGGGCGGCCGCGAGGTGAACGCGATCGTCACGGTCACCGCCACGGGCGGCGGCACCACCGGCGGCACCATCGGCGGCGCGACAGCGGGCGGAATGGTTTCTTCCGCGTCGATCGGCACGGGGGCCGGGGCAGGCGGCGGGACGGAGTGGGGGGACCCCACGGCGGCGGGGAGGGCCGACCGGGGCCCGGACGCCGCCGTCGTGATCATGGTCGACTGCTCCGGTTCGATGGACTACCCGCCGACCAAGATGCGGGGCGCGCGCGACGCGACGGCCGCCGCGGTGGGGACGGTCCGCGACGGCGTCGCCTTCGCCGTCGTCGCCGGTACGCACCAGGCGAAGGAGGTCTATCCGGGCGGCGGCCGGCTCGCGGTGGCGAGCGAGGCCACCCGGGCGCAGGCCAAGGACGCGCTGCGCAAGCTCAGCGCGGGCGGCGGCACCGCGATCGGCACCTGGCTGCGGCTGGCGGACCGGCTGCTGGGCTCCGCCGATGTCGCGATCCGGCACGGCATCCTGCTCACCGACGGCCGCAACGAGCACGAGTCACCGGAGGACCTGCGCAACTCCCTGGAGGCGTGCGCCGGCCGCTTCACCTGCGACGCGCGCGGCGTCGGCACGGACTGGGAGGTCAAGGAGGTCACGGCGATAGCCTCGGCGCTGCTCGGCTCCGCCGACATCGTCGCCGACCCCGCCGGACTGACCGCGGACTTCACGCGGATGATGGAGTCGGCGATGGGCAAGGAGGTCGGGGACGTCACGCTGCGGCTGTGGACGCCGCAGGGCGCCGAGGTCGTCTTCGTCAAGCAAGTCGCGCCGACCGTCGAGGAGCTGACGGGCCGTCGCATGGAGTCGGGGCCTCGCTCGGGCGACTATCCGACGGGTTCCTGGGGCGACGAGTCCCGCGACTACCACGTCTGCGTGCGGGTGCCGGACGCCGGCGTGGGCCGGGAGATGCTGGCCGCGCGCGTCTCGCTGGTGCTGCCCGAGGCCGCCGGCGGCGGCGCGCCGCGACCGCTCTCGCAGGGGCTGGTACGCGCCGTGTGGACGGACGACCTGGCGGCGTCGACCTCGATCAATCCGCAGGTCGCGCACTACACGGGCCAGGCCGAACTGGCCCGCGTCATCCAGCAGGGGCTGCACCTGCGCAAGGCGGGCGACATCGACGGGGCGACGGCGAAACTGGGCCGCGCCGTACAGTTGGCGGGCGTTTCCGGGAACGAGGGGACGGCGAAATTGCTCGCGAAGGTGGTGGACGTCGTCGACGCGGCGACGGGTACTGTGCGACTGAAGGCGAAGGTCACGGAGGAGGCGGAGATGACGCTGGAGACCCGCTCCACCAAAACCGTTCGCGTCAAGAAGTAGCTCGCGTGAAGAAGTAACTTCGCGTCAGAGCGTCAAGAAGCAGCGCTGCGACGGTCGTCGACGGACTCCCCGGCGAAACCGCCAGCACAGAACGGCAATAAACGGCACAAGAGGGGGAATCAACCGACATGCCGACCTGCCCGAACGGTCACCAGTCGGCGGCCGAGGACTGGTGCGAGGTGTGCGGCCACCGGATGTCGGGGACACCGATGCCCGAGGGCGCCGCCCCGCCGCCTCCGCCACCGCCCCTGCCCGGCACCCCGGCCGGACCGCCCCCGCCCGGCGCCCAGCCGCCGCTCCCCGGCACGCCGCCGCCCGGCGCGCCGGGCTCCTTCGGCACGCCCGGCTCACCCGGCTCGCCTGGCACCCACGGCCCGCCTGGCGCCCCCGGCTCATCCGTCCCTTCCAGCGCACCCAGCGCTCCCGGTACTCCCGGCGCTCCCGGCGCTCCCGGCGCTCCCGGCGCTCCCGGCGCTCCCGGCGCTCCCGGCGCTCCCGGCGCTCCCGGCGGTGGGTACGGCTATCCGGGGCAGCCGGCCGCGGCCGGGCCGGACGCCGCCGGCGAGGGCGAGCTGTGTCCGCGCTGCGGTACGCCGCGCGAGCCGCAGGCGCCGTTCTGCGAGGAGTGCCGCTACAACTTCCTGACGCACACGCCGTCCGCGCACACGCCCGCCTCGTACGCGCCGCCGCCGACGCCCGGCTTCCAGTCGGCCCCGCCGCCGGCGCCGCCGACGCCGTACCAGACGCGGCCGCCGCAGAGTTACGAGTACCACGGCTCGCGCCCCTCCCAGATCAACCGCTCGGCCGAACCGCTGCACCCGGAGCCCGAGCCGGAGCGGCAGAGCCCGCGGCCCGCCGCGTCGTACGGCGGGGACGACTGGGTGCTGCCCCCGCCGATCGCCTCCGCGCCGGAGGCCCCGGAGCCCTCCCCCGGCGACGGCTTCCCGAGCTCCCCGAGTTCCCCGAGCTTACCGAACGCGAACGCGCAAGGCGCCCCTGCCGCGGCGAGCCCGCCCCCGCCGTACGAGGCTCCGCCCGAGGCGCCGTACGAGCCGCGGCCGTTCCCCGGACAGCCGACCGGCCGGCCGGCGACCGGCCGCCCCTTCGACCCGGACTTCGCACCGGAGAACGACGACTACCGCGGCGGCCCGGCTCCGGTCGCCCCGCGAGGACCCGCCCCATACGGGCCGGACGCTTACAGGCCGGACGCTCATAGGCCCGACGCCTACGGTCCCGGGCAGCCGGGAACGGCTCAGCCGGAGGCCGCCCCGTACGGCACCGCTCAGCCCGCCCCCGCCCCGTACGGCACCGCTCAGCCCGGCTCCGATCCGTACGGCCACGGCGGGAACGAGCCGTCGGCCCCGCCCGGCGGCACCGAGAACTGGGTCGCGGTCATAGCGCCGGACCGCGAGTACTTCATGGCGATGATGAACCGCAGCGGCCCCGAGGCCAGCGGCCTCAACCTGCCCGCGTACTCCCCCGAGCAGCGCCTTCCGCTCTCCGGCCACCAGGTCACCATCGGCCGTCGCCGCCACAGCACCGGCGAGTCCCCCGACATCGATCTGGCCCGCCCGCCTGAAGACCCGGGCGTCTCCCACCAGCACGCCATGCTCGTGCACCAGTCGGACGGCAGTTGGGCGGTGGTCGACCAGGGCTCCACGAACGGCACCACCCTCAACGGCGCCGAGGACCCGATCAAGCCGTACGTGCCGGTCTCGCTGCGGGAGGGCGACCGGGTCCACGTGGGCGCGTGGACGACGATCACGATGCGCAGGGGCTGAGCGCGGAGGGGCCGAGGTCCGGGCTCAACCGGTCGGGTCCAACGGCCAGTTGTAGGGGCCGTCCGGGTCGTCGAGCCAGGCCCACTGCCGCGCGCCGCGCACGGACACCCCGAAGCGCTCGCGCCCCGGTTCGCCGGCGTCCCGCCATACGTCGAGGGCGTCGACGGGGTCGAGGCGCCCCGCCGTCAGGGCGAGCAGGAACCGGAAGTCGTCGTTGCGCGGCAGCCGGCGCGGCAGGCCGTCACCGCGGGCCGGCGGGGCCGATCCGCCGCCGCGCAGCGGCACGAAGTAGGCCGGGGTGGCCAGGAAGGACCCGGCGGCGTGCTCGGCGTCGAGGACGCGCAGCGCGATCAGCCCGGTGGCGAGCGGCGCGAGCACGAGGGCGTCGGGGCGGCACTGGGCGAGCCACGCGGGCGGTACGTTCGGCAGGGCGCAGGTGGCCATGATCCGGTCGAAGGGGGCGCGCGAGGGGCAGCCGCGCGCGCCGTCCCCGGTGACGACGGCCGGGTGGTAGCCCGCGGCCGCGAGGTGGTTCCGGGCGGTGTCGGTGATCTCCGGATCGAGGTCGACGGTCGTGACGTTCTCGTCCCCGAGCCGGTGGGCGAGGAGGGCGGCATTGTAGCCGGTGCCCGCCCCGATCTCCAGGATGGTGTGCCCGTCGCGTACGCCCAGGTACTCCAGCATCCGGGCCATCAGCGAGGGCTGGCTGCTGGAGGAGACCAGTTCGCCGTCGCGCAGCCGGGTGGCGAGCGGCGCGTCCGCGTACGCCTCGGTGAGCCAGCGCTCGCGCCGCAGGGGGTCGGGGTCCTCGCCCCACAGCCGTTCGTACCCGCCGACGACGCCCAGGTAGAAGTAGGGCACGAACAGGTGGCGCGGCACCTCCTCGAACGCGGCCCGCCACCTGGGGTCGGCCAGCGCGCCGCCCGCCAGCAGCTCGCGCACGAGGCCGGCGCGCAGGTCCCTACTCGGGTCCGTACCGCCCATGCCTCCACTGTGCGACGCGGCGCGCGCTCACGCGACCACGGGGACGCCAAGAGGTCCGCCCGCGCGCGTACCGCCGCCCGATTCGCACGAGAGTCCTAGATCCCCGGTCCTCGGCCGACGCGTCTGAGACCATGAAGGGGTGAACAAGATTCCGCGCGGCACGCTTCAGGAGCAGACCTTCTACGAGCAGGTCGGCGGCGAGGAGACCTTCCGGCGCCTGGTGCACTACTTCTACCAGGGGGTCGCCGAGGACCCGCTGCTCCGGCCGATGTACCCGGAGGAGGATCTCGGACCGGCCGAGGAGCGCTTCGCGCTCTTCCTCATGCAGTACTGGGGCGGCCCCCGCACGTACAGCGACAACCGCGGCCACCCCCGGCTGCGCATGCGCCACGCGCCCTTCACCGTCGACCGCGCCGCGCACGACGCCTGGCTGGGCCACATGCGCACGGCCCTCGACCGCCTCGGCCTCGCCGAAGAGCACGAGACCCAGCTCTGGAACTACCTCACCTACGCCGCCGCCACCATGATCAACTCCGAAGGCTGACCCCGGCCCGCGAGAGCCAGTCACGGACGCGACCCGCCGGAACGGTCGCCTCCGGGAGCCGATCGCCATGCGCCCGCCTCGGCGGCGTTCCCCATACGGACAGCCTCTGGTGGCCGCTCACCGTATGGGCCTCCAGCCACGGCCGCCGTACGGCCCCAGGAAGACGCTCGCCGTACGAACGCCCCGAGGGCGCTCACCATACGGACAGCCTCTGGTGGCCGCTCACCGTACGGGCCACCCTCCGGGGCCCCGGCTCGCCGTACGGGCTGAGGCCGGCCGACCCAGGAACCGGTGAGGTCCGCGAGCCCGCGCGCCTGCCGTCCGATATGCCATACGGGCCGGGGGCGGGTAACCGCTGCGGCCCGGAAGCCTAGGCGCAAGCGCACCGCTGTCCCTGGCCCACCTGAGCCCTCCGCCCTCCACCCTCCGCCCATAGGGGCGCTTACCAGGCAGGGAGCGACGGCGGCGCCCTTGGGTCCTTCGGCGAGAGGGGGGACTCAGCCCCCGTCGGAGACCAGCGCCGACCGCTCGCGTCGCGGTCGAGCAGTCCATGACCCGGCCCGTCGGAAGCGGCGCGGAGCCTCCGCGGGCTCGGGCGCGCCAGCGCCAGCGTGTCATGCGGACGGGCCGGGCCCGGGCGGGGCCCGGCCCCTGCTCAGATCAGGTCGGCGTGACGGAGAGGCCCGCGAGGGCACTGGCGGCGCCGCCCGTGCGCAGGGCCACCGAGCCGTAGGGGGTTCGCAGGCGCAGCCAGTCGCGCGCGGCGAAGAGCGCCAGGGGCTCGTCCACGACGGCGGTCGCCCCGGTACGGGCCGGTCGGGCGGAACCGGCGGGGGCAGCGACCTGGTCGGCGGGTGTACGGGCGGCGGGCAGCCCCGTTCGTACGGGCCGTGCGGGCTCCCCGGCGGGCCCCGCGGGCCGCAGGAAGCCCAGCGACTGCGCGGCGTGTACGGCGCGCAGCGGCAGGCCCGTCGCGCCGAGGGTCCGCGACCAGATCTCGCGGCCGATGCGGTCGCGCTCGGCGCGCGTGCGCCGCTCCTGCGGCAGCGCCTCGTCCCGCGCGCGGAACTCGGCGACCGCGGCGGCCACGGCCGCCCGCACCTCGTCCGGTCCGGGCAGCCCCTCGACGCGCCGCCAGCCGCCGCGCGGCGGCAGCACCCCGGCCCACGGCGGGCCGGTGACCGCCTCGGGCACCTCGACGCCCGCCGCCGACGCGGCGTCCAGCGCGTCCGCGAGCTGCCCGGCCGAGACGGTGAGGTCCAGCGGCCCGCCGGCGGGCCCCGGCGCGGGGGCGGCGGCGAGCCGGGCCGTGCGGATGGCGAGCACCTCGAAGGACGGCGGGCGGCCGAAGACCGCGAGGGCGCCGCCGTCCGGCCCGCCGCCCGCCTGGAGGCGCACAGCGGCCGCCCGGTCGTAGTGGATCAGCCGGGTCAGGAAGGCGGCCACGTCGGCCGCCTCCCCGGCGTCGGCGAACCGCAGCCGCTGCTGGGACGCCGTCATGCCGCGACGGCCTCCCCCTGCTCCGGTGCCCCCGGCGCGTCGCCCGGCTCGTCCCGGTAGGCCTCCAGGAACGCCTTCTCCTCCGCGGTGATCCGCCGCGGCCGACCCGCTTCGAGGTCGTACGGCACGACGACGGTCGAGGCCCGCACGTACACCTCGTCGTCGTCCTTGACCTCGTACGCGACGGTCATGGAGGCGGCGGTTATCTTCGTCACCCATGTCTCGATGGTCACCGGGGCATGCCGGTGCACCAGCGGACGCAGGTAGTTGATCTCGTGCCGGGCCACGACGGAGCCGCCCGAGAAGGAGGCGCTCCCCTCCCCCGGCGCGAGCCGCCACATGAAGTCGATCCGCGCCTCTTCCAGATAGCGGACGAAGACGGCGTTGTTCACATGGCCGAACGCGTCCATGTCGGACCAGCGCAGGGGGCAGGAGTAGAGATGGCGCGCCACGGTCAGCCCCGCGTCAGCTTCTTGTAGGTGGCCCGGTGCGGGCGAGCGGCGTCGACGCCGAGCCGGTCGATCTTGTTCTTCTCGTACGACTCGAAGTTGCCCTCGAACCAGTACCACTTGGAGTCGCCCTCGTAGGCGAGGATGTGGGTGGCGACCCGGTCGAGGAACCAGCGGTCGTGGGAGATGACCACCGCGGCGCCGGGGAACTCCAGCAGCGCGTTCTCCAGCGAGGACAGCGTCTCCACGTCGAGGTCGTTGGTCGGCTCGTCGAGGAGGAGCAGGTTGCCGCCCTCCTTGAGGGTGAGCGCCAGGTTGAGCCGGTTGCGCTCGCCGCCGGAGAGGACGCCCGCGGGCTTCTGCTGGTCCGGGCCCTTGAAGCCGAAGGCGCTGACGTACGCGCGGGAGGGCATCTCGACCTGTCCGACGTTGATGTAGTCGAGCTCGTCGGAGACGACGGCCCACAGCGTCTTCTTGGGGTCGATGTTGGCGCGCGTCTGGTCGACGTAGCTGACCTTGACGGTCTCGCCGATCTTGATCGAGCCGGAGTCCGGGGTCTCCAGGCCCTGGATCATCTTGAACAGCGTGGTCTTGCCGGCGCCGTTGGGGCCGATGACGCCCACGATGCCGTTGCGCGGCAGCGTGAAGGACAGGTCGTCGATGAGGACCTTGTCGCCGAACGCCTTCGAGAGGTTGTTGACCTCGACGACGACGGAGCCCAGGCGCGGGCCCGGCGGGATCTGGATCTCCTCGAAGTCCAGCTTCCGCATCTTGTCGGCCTCGGCCGCCATCTCCTCGTAACGGGCCAGTCGCGCCTTCGACTTGGCCTGCCGCCCCTTGGCGTTGGAGCGGACCCACTCCAGCTCTTCCTTGAGCCGCTTGGCGCGCTTGGCGTCCTTCTGGCCCTCGACCTTCAGACGGGTCTGCTTGGTCTCCAGGTACGTGGAGTAGTTGCCCTCGTAGCCGATCGCGCGGCCGCGGTCGAGCTCCAGGATCCAGCCGGCGACGTGGTCGAGGAAGTACCGGTCGTGGGTGACGGCGACGACGGTGCCGGGGTACTTCGCGAGGTGCTGCTCCAGCCACTGCACGGACTCGGCGTCCAGGTGGTTGGTGGGCTCGTCGAGGAGCAGCAGGTCGGGCGCCTCCAGCAGCAGCTTGCAGAGCGCGACGCGGCGCTTCTCACCGCCGGAGAGGTTGGTGACGGGCCAGTCGCCGGGCGGGCAGCCCAGGGCGTCCATGGCCTGTTCGAGCTGGGTGTCGAGGTCCCAGGCGTTGGCGTGGTCGAGCTGCTCCTGGAGCTTGCCCATCTCGTCGAGCAGTTCGTCGGAGTAGTCGGTGGCCATCAGCTCGGCGACCTCGTTGAACCGCTTGAGCTTGGCCATCGTGTCGGCCGCGCCGTCCTGGACGTTCTCCAGCACGGTCTTGGACTCGTCCAGCGGCGGCTCCTGGAGGAGCATGCCGACGGTGTAGCCGGGCGCGAGGAAGGCGTCGCCGTTGGACGGCTGCTCAAGCCCCGCCATGATCTTCAGGACGGTGGACTTACCGGCGCCATTGGGGCCGACCACACCGATCTTCGCACCGGGCAGGAAGCTCAGCGACACGTCATCGAGGATGACCTTGTCGCCGTGCGCCTTGCGCGTCTTGCGCATCGTGTAGATGTACTCAGCCAAGAGAAACCGTCCGGCAATCGATGAGCGGGCAGAGATACACACCATCTTGCCGTACGGCCGCCCTCGGGCGGAAACCAGTAACGGCTCCCCTGCCCCGGAGCGCCTCGACGCTCCGGGGCAGGGGTGTTCAGCCGTGCTCGGAGGGTGACGGTCGGCTTACTGGCCGGCCGCGCCCGCCTTCTTCTTGCGGAGGAGGAAGACCGCTCCGCCGCCGACCACGACCAGGCCGACCGCGACGCTCGCGATCACCGGGGTGGCGCTGCTGCTACCGGTCTCGGCCAGGTCGCCGCCGCCCGTGCTGCTGGAGCCGGAGGTGGAACCGGAACCGGTGGAACCGCCGGCCGACGCCGGGCTCGGGTGCGAGGACGGGGCGGTGGACGGGGCGGGCGTGTGGGTGCCGCCGCCGGTCGACCCGCTGCCCGCGGTCTGGCAGTCCAGGACGCCGGAGAACGTCTTGGAGAAGCCGTTCGGGCCGTTGATCGTGAACTTGTAGGCCTGGTCCTCGGCCACCTTCACGAAGGTGGTCTCGGACTTGCCGGGCTGGACGGTGACCTTCTTGCCCTCCAGGGTGAAGGTGAACGCCTCGTCGCCCTGGTTGGTCGCCGTGACGTTCACGCCGCCCTTGACGCAGTCCTTCTTGGCGGTGACCGCCGGTATCGCGCCCTTCTTCGCCCAGTTCGCGGTGGCGGGGGCGGAGACGTTGCTCGCGGTGGAACCGGCCAGGATCTGGGTCTGGCTCTTGGCGTACTTGCCGATGCCCGTGAAGGCGCGCCCGATCGGCACCTGGGTGGTGGCCGAGGCGGTCAGCGAGGTGGCGCCGTCGGCCGTGCCGGCCGGCACGTCGAAGAAGAGCTCGCTGCCGTTGACGGCGCTGGTGATGGACTTGCCGGTCTTGTCGACGACCTTGACGCCCTTGGTGGCGGCGTCGCCCGCCGGTGCGACGGTCACGCTCTTGGCGTTGGTGTGCACCGTGATCGGGCCGAGCTTCTGGCCGGACTTGCCGGAGACGGCGTTCGGCGTGAGGGTCAGGGAGGCCTTGGGCTCCTCGACCTTCTCGGCGTTCTTGGTGAGGTAGTCCGCCAGTTTCTCGGCGTTCTCGTTCTTCGCGTCGACCTTCACGTGGTCCGAGTAGCGCCAGATGGCCACCTGGGTGCCGGCGGCGGCCTGGTCCTCGGTGAGCGAGGAGACGCCGGCGGTCTTGGCGAGCTTGGTGAGGTCGTTCACGTGCGGGTAGGAGTGCTCAAGGATCCAGAGGATCTTGCCCGCGTCGGGGTTGTTGTGGAGCGAGGACTGCTCCCAGTCGGTCTCCTTGTACTGCGCACCGGCCTGCGTGGGGTTGCGGATGTCAATGCAGTACGACTGGATGTCACCGCCTTCCTTCACCTTCATCCGGAAGAGGCCGGCGTCGACGCCCCAGGTGTCGCCCTTGTCATGCACGACCGCCTTGCCGGAAGTCGTCAGACCGCCGAGCGTGGCGGTGGCACCGCCGCCCTGGTTCTGGGGCACCTCGTCCGCGACGGCCGGTCCGGCCGCGGCCATCGCACCCGCCGCGACCAGGCCGGACGCCATAGCCGCGGCAGCAAGACGGGCTGGAACCCGTCTTTTTACAGAAATCATGGATTTCCCCTCCGGGCGAGCGCGGATCAATTGGTCGCGCGTCGCCAGCGAACTCAAAACTCAGGAGCCCCCGTTGGTACGAAACGGAATCCTAGGGATAGAGCGCACCCCGGTCCCCACCCATACCTTCGGATAACCGATCCGAATCGGAATCGTTATCACCGAACACCCCCGTGACCTGGGATTATCGACAAATCCACGGGGCAAACCCCCCATTTCAGACGGATGTTGACGCGGCTCCCACACCCGTCACGACGGGCTCCGTCGACCAATTGGGCTCATTCGCCTGCTCGGCCATTTCCGGCATCTCATCCGGAATCGCTCGCGGCAATCCCTCTGATCGGACGTCAGCGATCAAGGCGGTTACGGCGTCGGCGGCCGCCCCCGGAACTGCCGGTTCCCTCTCATCCGCCGAACCATTTCGTTCAACTCGCAATGTTTTACCGGGCACTACGCGCCGGAAGGCCGATGTACCGCGCGCGAGATCGTGCCCGATGGCCACGGCCTCGATGTCCGCCGACAGCCACCGCTTGCCGTCGCGCTCCCCCTGCTGGATACGCAACTTCCCCTGCACCACGAGTGGTTCCCCCACCGAGATCGAAGCCACCACATTCGACGCGAGCGAGCGCCACGCCCACACCGTGTAGAAACTCGTGGAACCGTCGACCCACTCGCCGCGCCCCCGGTCGAACCGCCGCACCGTGGAAGCCAGCCGGAACCGCGACACTGGCGCCCCCGACGCCGCCTGCTTGAAGTCCGGCGCCGTGGCCACATTTCCCACGACCGTCACCAACGCTTCGTTCATCCGAACCGCCCCCGTTCGCTTCCTGCATCTCGTGCATTCATGCTGCCCGCTCTCCCGAAATCCCGCCGGGGCCTGTGGACGGGGAGGCCGAATGTGAACAACTCCCCCACCCACAAGGGCTACAGAGACATCACGAGACACAAAGACTGCACAGGTCACACTGCATAGATCACACTGCGCAGGTCGCACCGCACAGGTCAGATAGCCCGCGAGAGGGCACAGCCAGCGAGCCGAGGCGGCGCCGCCTTTCGGCATCAGCCTCGCGTTTCGGTCCGAGCCTCGTGGGTCGGCGCGGGCCTACCGTTTCGGTCCGAGCCTCGTGGGTCGGCGCGTGCCAACCGTTTCGGTACGAGCCTCGCGCTTCGGCCCCAGGCGCGACTCGCGCAGGCTCCGCCGGCCGGCGCGGCTCTCACACGCCGCCCACGGCCTTCCCCGGCCCCGCCGCGATGACGTACTGCTCCCGCACCTCGCGATAGCGCAGCAGCTCGGCGGCGACCGGTTCCAGCACCCGCGCCCGCCCGCACCCGGCGGCCGCGTCCCGCAGGCGCCGCTCGGCGTCCAGGCCGTGGCCGCGCGCCGGACCCCGCGCCGCGGCCCGGCAGGCCGCGGCCAGCACGGGCCCGCCGAGCCCACCGCCCGTCAGGACCACGGCGGGAATCCACCATTGGCCGCCGACCACGCCCACGACCGCCCCGAGCAGCCAGAGCAGGCCGGCCACGTGCAGGGCGAACAACACCCCTTGCCCGGCGGCGGCGACGGCCCACCACTTCGGCCGTACGGACGGGCCCGCCGCGCTCCCGGCCGTGCCCCGGCCCGTACGCACCGCAGAACCGCCCTCGCCCGCCTTCTTGGCGTTCCTCCCGCCCCTCGTTCCCCAGCCGCCCTTCGCGTCCGCGGCGTCCCGGGTCCGGTCGGCGGCCACCACCTCGTCCAGCGCCTCCGCCAGCCCCTCGGCGCCGCGTCCGGCCGCCTCGCGCACGGCCTGCGCCCACGGTGCGGGCAACCCCGTAGCGGCGCCGTGCACCAAGGTCCGTACGGCCTGCTCGACCATGGGGCGCGAGGCCGTACGCGACGGCTGCGAAGCGGGGCGCGGCAGATGCGCCCTCGCCCCCGCGGCGGGACGCGACGCGCTCGTCGCCGAGGCCCGGCCGCCGCGCGAGTCGGCCCCCGCGCGGCTCCGCTGACGCCCGCCGCTCCCGCCGCCCCGGAAGGTTCCGCTGGAACCTCCGGGCCCGCTGGAGCCACTGGAACCGCCGATGTCATGGGCGGTTCCGCCGACGCCGCCCGCCGTACAGCCCCCGGCGTCCGCCTGGTCCGTCGCCCTCCGCCCGTACCAGCGGCGGGCGCGCGACCACGGCGTGCCACAGGCGCGGCCGGCGGCGCGCAGCCACGCGCGTTCCGCGGCCTGCCCGGCGGCCGCCGCGCCCACCGCCTCGGCCAGCCGGCCCTCGAACTCCTCGCGCGCCGCCTCCGTGAGCCCCGCCCGTCCCGGCGCGACGTACGCGGACCGCAGGCGCTCCGTCGCGCCGTCCACGTCCGCGGCCAGCCGCCGCTCGGCGGCCCCGCGCACGGCGGCGAACTGACCCAGCATCTCGCGCAGTTCGCCGACGCCCTCCCCTGTGAGAGCGGACATCGCCAGTACGGCAGCGCCCGGATCGCCGTACTCGCCGAGCGCCAGGCCGTCCTCGTCCAGCAGTCGCCGCAGGTCGTCCAGGACCTGGTCGGCCGCGTCCCCGGGCAGCCGGTCCACCTGGTTGAGCACGACGAACGTCACCTCGGCGTAGCCGGCCAGCGGCCGCAGATAGCGCTCGTGCAGCACCGCGTCCGCGTACTTCTCCGGGTCCACCACCCAGATCACCGCGTCCACCAGCCCCAGCAGCCAATCCACCTGTTCGCGGTGGTCGACCGCGGCCGAGTCGTGGTCGGGCAGGTCGATGAGCACGAGCCCGCGCATCTCCGGGTCGTACGGCCGCGGTGGCCGCAACCGCGCCTCGGGCGGGATCCGGAGCCGGTCCAGGAGGCCGCCCGCGTGGTCCGTCCAGGCGCACGCGACGGGCGCGCACGTGGTGGGGCGGCGCACCCCCGCCTCGGAGAGCCGGGCGCCGGCGAGGCAGTTGAAGAGCGTCGACTTCCCGCTGCCGGTGGCCCCGGCCAGGGCCACCACCGTGTGGTCGAGGGAGTGCCGCTGCCGTGCGGCGGCCTCCTCCAGGACCCGGCCGGCCTCGGCCAGTGTCCGCCGGTCCACCCGCGTCCGGGACAGCCCGACGAGCTCGCGCAGGGCGTCCAGGCGGGGCCGCAGGGAGCTGAAGTCGCTCCTGGAGACGGGAAAGGCGGGGGCCGCGTACCGAGGCACGCCGCGCGCACGCGTCCCGTTCTCGCGCGCTTCCGCGCCGCCTCCGCATCCAACGTGATGCGCGTGGCCCCCGTAGCTTCCATAGGACCCCGGGGCATACGCGTAGTCCTTATAGGGCACCGCGTACTCCCCGGGCTCCCAGGTCCCGCCTTCCGGAGTCGTAGGGGCCGCTCCTGTGCCGCGTCCGGCTCGCCACCGCGCCCCGTGGCCCGTCGCGCCGCCGCCTGTCATGTCGTGGTGCGGTGCGCCGTGGCGCGGTGAGCCGTCGTCCGTCGCGCTGTCGCTCGTCGCGTCGTCGCTCGTCGCGCCGGGGCGCTGCGCGCGGCGGGCGATCAGCCCGTCGTCCCAGGAGGCCCGGCGCATCACCAGCGGCGGCACCAGGGGGGCCGAGGGGGCCGAGGGGGCCGTGCCGGGGTCAGGGGCGAGACGGAAACCGGCGTCGCCGAGGGCGCTGGTGCCACCGGCGTCCCCGGCGGTGTCTCCGGGTTCGCCGGTGTCGTCATCGGCGGCGGGCCGGGGCGGGTTCGCGGTCACCGGGGTCACCTCTCCTTCTGCAGCACGGACAGGGCGGCGATCAGCTCGGACTGGTGCTCCGGCGCGACGTCGAGCGCGTCCAGGGGCGCGAGCCGCAGGTCCCGTTCCGTATCGAGGACACGGGTGAGGCAGTCGTCGAGCAGTTCTCCGCCACGGTCGCGCAGCCGCAGGGCGCCCAGGGCGCCCAGGGTCTCGGCGAGCGTCTCACCGGCCGTACGGGCGCGGCGGCCCCCCAGGAGCGCGGCGGCGAGCAGGGCTGCGACCTGTTCGGGGTCGGCGGCGGCAGGCCGCTCGGCGGCCCGTACCTCTTCCTCCGCGGCCTCCTCCACGCACCGCCGCCAGCGCCGGACGGCGACGCCTACGCGGTCGGCGGTGGCGCGGGGGTCGTGGGGCGCGAGCGCGGAGGCGGCCACGGAGGCTCCCCGGGCGGCCTCCCTGGGGAGGGTCCCCGCTTCCTGTGCGGGCTCCACATGGTCGTCGGCGGCGGCGGTGGCGCAGCACAGGAGTGCGGCCAGGGACTCCTCCAGCGCGGTGAGCAGTTCCCCGGGGGTGCTGTCGCGGGGGTGGCCGCGCCAGTGGGTCAGCGCGTCGCCCGCGAGCGTTTCGCCGGCCGCGATCTCCCGCCGTACACGTTCGCCGGCCGCCGCGTACGCCCGTTCCGCGCGCTGCATCAGCCGCACGGCGGCGGCGTGCTGGGCGGCGGAGGCCCCGGCGAGGGCGGGCATCCGGGACCGCAGGGAGGCGACGACCCCGGCGGCGGTACGGGCCGCGGCGGCCGTCCGCGCCTCGGGGTCCTGGGCGCGGTGGGTGAGCCAGGCGCGGAGCGCGGCCACCGCGGTGGCGGGCAGGAGCCCGCTGCCGCCGCCGGCGGACTCGGGGAGTTCGGGGATGGTGAAGCGGGGGACGGAGCCGAGCCCGGCGGCGGTCAGCATCGCCGCGTACTGCCGCGAGACGTCGGCCGCGACCTGGTGCGGCACCCGGTCCAGGACGGTGACGAGCGTGACGTCGTACTCCTTGGCCGTACGCAGCAGGTGCCAGGGGACCGCGTCGGCGTAGCGGGTGGCGGTGGTGACGAGGACCCAGATGTCGGCGGCGCAGATCAGTTCGGCGGCCAGCTCCCGGTTGCGGGCGACGAGGGAGTCGATGTCGGGGGCGTCGAGGAGGGCGAGGCCGCGAGGGAGGGCGTCGTCGGCCTCGATGCGCAGGGCGGGCGGCGCGCCGTCCTCCTCGTACGCGCCGTCGCCGCCCTCTTCCGGCACCGGCTCCGGTTGCCGCCGCCCTTCTGCACGTCCGTAGCCGGCCGCCGCTTCCTGCGTGGGCATCCAGACGCGGCTCAGCCGCGGGAGGACCCGCAGCCCCGCGAACCAGTGGTGATCATCGGGGTGGCACACCAGTACGGGCGTACGCGTGGTCGGTCGCAATACTCCGGCCGCCGTGACCCGCCGGCCGACGAGCGAGTTGACGAGGGTGGACTTCCCGGCTCCCGTGGAGCCCCCGACGACGGCGAGCAGCGGCGCTTCGGGGGCCTGCAGCCGGGGCACCAGGTAGTCGTCGAGCTGCGCCAACAGCTCGACGCGGCTGAGGCGCGCGCGGGCGGCGCCCGGAAGGGGGAGCGGGAAACGTGCGGCGTCTACACGGTCACGCAGTGCGGACAGCGCGTCGAGGAGCCGGGGCCGTACGTCCAAGGTCGCCACATGTGCAGAATGCCCAATTTCGTTGGGTTTTTGAAGCGTATGGCCATCGGTGCGCGAGGCGTGGCGAGTGAGGCCCAGGCATAACGAGTACACAACACCCGCCGCCTGATGCGTGAAAAACGATGCAGAATTCGTACCTGCCTGCGATTATCGGGACCGCTTCACCGAACCTCCACAACGTGTCACGGAGGTGAAGCAACCGGGACGAGGTGCACGAAGCCCTATCCTTGTCCCCGGCAAGGTCACGGCACCACCGAGCCCGGGGCTTCAGCCGTCCGAGACCGTCACACCGGCCCCCGTAGCTCAGTGGATAGAGCAGGCGCCTTCTAAGCGCTTGGCCGCAGGTTCGAGTCCTGCCGGGGGCGCCACCACACCCTCACCTGGGAAAATACCGGTGAGGGTGTGTGAGCGCCATAAGCACACCGCTCACAGACCAAGCGCCTTCGACACCACGGCGGCCGCCCGCCCTTCCCGCCGGCCGCCACCACACCCGAACACTCCGTCGACCGAACGCGCCACCGATCCCCCGGTCGTCCCGGCCCTCCCCTTCCGGCCGTACCCACCACGCGCCACACCCGACGCGACCCACCCCCGCCCGCCCCGTCGCGACCCGCGTTCGGCCGCCGCCCGCTTGCCGACGGCGGGCGTTGTCAGTGCGGGAAGGCATGCTGCGTTCAGCGGCTCGGCCCGAGGGGCGGGCTGGATGCCGCTTCGAGGGAGGGGGCGCGAGCGGCCGGCTGCCCAGTGAGGCGCTGCGTCAGGTCGGCGGCGACGTACAGGGGTTGATGCGGTTCGACGCCGGTCTTGTGCACGCGATCGACGGGGCGGGCGCCGACCGTCAGCGCGTCGTCGCCAGGCTGGCGGCCCGCCGGGCCTACGACGTGGCCGGCCTGGCGGAACTCGACTGGGTCGTACCGGCCCTGGCGGCCCTGGACGAGGGGCGGCCGCTGCCGGCGCCCTTCGATGATCGTGAGCGCGTGTGGGAGCTGGTCGACAGCGACGAGCGGGTTCCGGCGAGATTGATTGAACGGGCGACGCCGCCTGGCCTGAAGGGCTTTGAGTCGTCGTCCAGTTCGCGCGGTGTGCAGTATTTGATCGGGCCGTTGCGGGAACGTGCCATCGCGGCGACCCGGGCCTCGGCCGCCCCGGCGCCCATACACATGTCTCAGCCGCACATGGCCGTTCCGGCCCTCTTCGCCGCCGCGGGGCCCGACCCGCTCCAGGCCGCGCTCGACGCCGTGTACGCCGCCGTCACCGCCTACGGCGCGGACCATCCCGACCTGCTCCGCGAGGTGTGGGCAGCGGTCCGCGGATAAGCCCGGGGCGGACTGCCGCTACGGAGGGAAGACCCCGATTTCATTACTCTCCGCAATAAACGGGAAAGGGGGCGACGGCGGTGGCGGGGTACGAGGAAACGCTGGGGACACTGCTCTGACGTGCCGGGTTTACGGGCTGGAGTTCACTCGTGGGCGTGATGTTCGTCGGGGGGTCTAGCGCGCCGAGACCTCCGCGTGCGTCACTGTGTGTAGCGGATGGAACCGCCGTCCGAATCGATCGGAAGGTGATCACGATGAGCGAGACGCTGCCCATCGAGCCCGCCGACGTCCGCGAGACCCCGCTGCCGGTCGAGACCGGCGAGTTCGTGGAACTCACTCGGGAGCGAGGGGGCGGGACGCCCGAGGGCAATGGCCCGCGCTTCCCCTTCTGGGGGTGAGGGGACCAGCGGCGGCGTAGGAGCGGGGGAAGCGGCGGCCGTCGCCTGAGCGGGAGCGGGTCGAGGGCCGAGGGGCCGAGGGGCCGAGGGCCGAGGGATCGCGTGGCACAAGGGGGCGTCGCGGTGGCGTCCGGGGAGGGGTGGAGCGTGTCGAGTACGGCAACGGGATGCTGGTTCGTGGTGCTTCCGGACGCGGAGTTTCCGCCCGGTCTGGTGGCCCGGCTGCGGGATCGGGCCGCGGACGAGGTGCCCCACGCGTCGGGGCGGCCGTGGCTGCTGGGGTCGTGGACGGCGACTGGCCGGATGGCCCTGGCGCGGGCCGGCGGGCGACTGTTGGCCCTGTTCGGCGAGGCGTCGGTGCCCAGCGCCGCGCTGCGGGTCCGGCTGAAGAAGGTGCGGGCCCTCACGGACCTGGAGAGCGCGCTGGCCGGGGTGCACGGCAGTTTCCATGTGGCCGCGTCCATGGCAGGCCATGGGTACGTGCGCGGGAGCGCCTCCGGGGCCCGGCGCCTCTACCGGACCGAGATCGGCGGGGTGACGGTGTGCGCGGACCGGGCCCGGACCCTGGCCTGGCTCGTCGACGCGCGGCCGGACACCGCGCGGATCGTCGCTCACCTGGCCGCCCCGCAGCTCCCGCACCCGCTGGCCGGGGCATCGATGTGGAGCGGCGTGGAGGCCGTGGCTCCGGGCGACGCGCTGCGTACGGAGCCGGGCGGCCACGGGCACACCGCCCCGTGGTGGCAGGCTCCGCCCGCCGAACTGCCGCTCGCCGAAGGGGCCTCGGCGCTGCGCGACGCCCTGTGCGAGGCCGTCGCCCTGCGGGCGCGGCCGGACCAGGTCGTAGGGGCCGACCTGTCCGGCGGCATGGACTCCTCCTCGCTGTGCTTCCTCGCCGCCGAGTCCGGTGCGTCGCTGGTCACCGCGACCCTGCACTGGAGCGCCGCCGGCAACGAGGACCGGGAGTACGCGCGTTACGCCGCCGAGCGGCTGCCCGGCGCCGAGCCGCTGGAGTTCGTGCCCGAGGAGCTGCCCGCCTGCTTCGCGGGGCTCGACGAGCCCCGTCCCCCGCTGGAGGAGCCGAGCTGCCTCCTGCGCGACCGGGCCATCCAGCGGCGCTTGGCGGGCGAGTTGCGCGGCCGGGGCGCGGTGCTCCGGCTGTCGGGGCACGGCGGCGATCACGTGGTGGTGCCGCCCGTCTCGTACCTCCACGGCCTGCTGCGGCGCAGCCCGCGCGCCGCGCTGCGCCAGACGGCCGGGTTCAGGGCACGCGGCCGGTGGCCGCTGGCCGCCACCGCGCGCATGCTGCTGAGCCGACGCTCGTACTCCGCCTGGCTGACGGCGGCGCGGGGGCACCTGCGCGAGGACGCCCCGGTCGGCGAGGCCCCGGACATCTGGGGTACGTACCCGCGGCTCCCGGCCTGGGCGAGCGCGCAGGCCGCCGAACAGTTCGGGGAACTCCTCGCCCGAGCCGCCGAGCGGGACGATCTGCCGCCCGCCTCGGAGGCCGGCCGGCACGCCAGAATCCATCAGATGCGCGAGGCCGGGCGCATCGCCGGGCTGTTGTACGAGGCCGGTGCAGCGGCGGACCTGCCGACACACAGCCCGTTCTGCGACGACACCGTCCTCGACGCGTGCCTGGCCGTACGGCCCGAGGACGCGGGCAGCCCCTGGTCGTACAAGCCACTGCTGGCCGCCGCGATGGGCGGCCTGGTCCCCGACCGTCTGCTGGAGCGCACCACGAAGGACCACTGCGGCACCGAATGGCACCACGGCCTCAGAACCCACCGCCGCCAACTGGCAGCCTGGGCCGACACCTCCCTCCTGTCCGCCGCCGGCATCACCGAGCCGCGCGCTCTGCGGCTGGCCATGCTCAGCCCGGGGCTGAACACCGGCGGCGTCGCCGGGCTGGAGAACACGCTGGGCGCGGAGGCGTGGCTGCGCGAGGTGGCCGCCCACCCGGAACCCGAGTACCTCGCCCTCCGCGACCCCCAGGAAGAGCCCTCCATTGACACAGCTACGCACTGACGTCGCCTGCTGTCCCACCGAGGACGGCATGGTCCTGCTCGATGAACGCGACGGCCGCTACTGGCAGCTCAACGCCACCGGGGCCACCATCGTCCAGGCGCTGCTGGAGGGCGCCACCCCGCGGCAGATCGCCGATGGGCTCGCCGCCGCCCGCCCGGTCACACCGGAGCAGGCCCACGCCGATGTCGCAGCGCTCATCGACCACCTCACCCGTACCGGTCTGGTGGTGACGGCCTCGTGAGCCAGGTCCTCGACACGACGCCGGGCCGCCCGCCGCTGGGCCGCCGCCTCGCCGCCCGTGTCGCCGTCGGCTTGGCTCGACTGCTGGCCCATCTGCCGCCCCGGCGCCTGCGCGCCGTCCTGCGCGCCGCGCGGTGGGGTGCTACGCCCGCCGACTACGCCACCGCGCTGCGGGCGCGCCAGGACGTGACCGCGGTGAGCGTGCTGTGCTCCGGGCGCTACTGCCTCCAACGTTCCCTGGCCACCGCGCTGCTGTGCCGGCTGGGCGGCGTCTGGCCCACGTGGTGCACGGGGGTGCGTACGCCGCCCTTCGCCGCCCATGCCTGGGTGGAGGCGGACGGTCTCCGTGTCGGGGAGCCCGAGGAGGCCGCCACCTACCGCACTCTGCTCGCCGTCCCCCCGGCGTCCGGGTCCGAAGACTCCTCACCATCTGGCCTGTCCAGACCACCCGGCCTGGACAGGCCAGCCGACCTGGCCAGATCAGCCGGCCTGCCCACACCGCCCGGTCAGGACGGTCAGGACGGTCCGCCTCATCCAGCCAGTCCGCCCCGTCCGCCACATTCGACCCGTTCAGCCCGTTCAGCCCGGTCGGCCCGTTCAACCCTTTCGACCCGCTGGGGCCGGCGGGGCCGCTTCAGACGGGGCAGTCCGGAGGGGCCCTCGTCCTGAGCGGCGGTCTGGTCCGTGTGAGGCCCGTCGGGCCGACGGAGTTGCCTTCGGCGCTCGTCACCCCGGGGGGCATGGCGGCTCGCCGATAGATGGCGGTTTCGGCGGTGATATTCCATATGACGGGTACCAAGGTGGGGACGGAGGAGAGGAGTTCCCACCATGCCCCAGACCACACAGCGCGAGACCGTCCGCGAACTGCTCGACGAACACGGCCGTACGTTCGCCCACGAGGCGGGCATTCGGCTCCAGAACACGCCACAGCCGCTGTACCGGCTGCTCGTGCTCTCCGTGCTGCTCAGTACCCGTATCCGGCACAACATCGCAGTCGACACCTGCCGGGCACTGTACGAGGCGGGGATGCGCGACGCCCGGCGGATGGCCGAGGCCACCTGGCAGCAGCGGGTGGACGCCCTGGGGAAGGGAGGTTACCGGCGCTATGACGAGAGCACCTCGACGCAGCTCGGGGACGGGGCGGAGCTGTTGAGGGACAAGTACAAGGGGGACCTGCGACGGATGCGGGAGGCCGCCGACGGCGACATCGACGAGTTGCGCCGGTTGCTGCGCGAGGTGCCGGGGCTCGGGCCGGTCGGCGCGGACATCTTCCTGCGGGAGGCCCAGGGCGTCTGGCCCGAGGCCGCGCCGTATCTGGATGCCAAGGCGCTACAGGGGGCGCGCCGGCTCGGCCTGCCGGAGGACGAGAAGGCACTCGCGCGGTTGATGGGCGACGGCGACCCGGCCGTGTTCGCCGCCGCGCTGGTGCGCGTGGCCTTGGAGAAGTGAGTTCCCGCGCCCTCACCGGCCGGGACATGGCGGGCGGCGGCTCGGGGAGGCCGGCCGCTCGCGAAGGCCGGCCGGTGCGGGCGGGGGTGAGGCTTGGGGAGGCGAGGGTGCATGTCTGCGGCGAAGGCGGGTACGCGGGGGGCTTCCCGTCCTGTGCGGCACCCGCCCAGGACCGGCGACCGACCCGCTACGCGATGACAGGACTTTCGCATGAACACGCCCATGGACCTCCCCTCCGGCAACGGCCTATCCCCCGCCCAGCAGGCGCTCAACGCCCTGTCCGAGAACACCCAGGACGAGGCGGCGCTGGAGACTCTGGCGGGCAGCGATGTGCTGCTCCCCGTTCCGGACGAGCTGAGCGACGCGCAGGAGCCCGACTCCGGGGACGTGGTGCTGCCGATCATGGAGCAGCCGGGTGGGGCGCAGCTCGTGCCCGTATTCACCTCGGAGCTGCGCATGGCGGAGCTGCTGCCGTCCATCTCCCGCTACCGGATGGTGCCGCTCGGCACCCTCGCCTCGCAGTGGCCCTCCGGGGAGCTGTCGCTGGCCATCGACGCGAGTTCGCCCGGTGCCCTGACCCTCGATGCCCAGGGCGTACGGACCTTGCTGGCCCGGCCGTAGGCCCGGACATGCGCGGTCGGACTCCCACGCCTGGACCCGTGCCCTTGAACCCGTGCCTCTGAAGCCGGGGCCGCGGCGGGGACAGGGCGGGGCCGGGATGCGACCCCGGCCCCGCCCCATCCCGTTTCGTCTCGCGTCCCTTTACTGGTTACTGGTCGGGACCGGCGGGTGTCTCCGGGCATCGCGCCGGTCGGGCGCGGCGCGAGGTGAGGAGGGCCAGGAGCCGGCCCACGGCCCCGGGGCGGCGTGCGGCCACGGCCGGGGGTGGCTCTTCCCGCACGGGTTCGGCGGCCTCGGCGGATTCGGCGGTTTCGGCGGATTCGATGGGTCCGGCGGGTTCAGTCAGTCGGGCTTCGGAATCCGTCTTCCCTGCGGAAGCGGGCTCCGAAGGGGCGGGGATTGAAGGGGAAGCGGGGCGGTGGGCTAGGTAGGACTGGGCGCGCAGGTAGCCGTCCAGTCGGCGCCAGGGGTCAGCGGGCATGATGCCTCTTCTGCTCTCGTACCTGTCGAACCGAGGGGCAGGCGGCGCTCTCCGCCCGTGCGGGCGGGGCCGCGGTCCTCTCAGCAGCGCAGGACGACGCAGTGACCGTGGGCGGCGGTGACGGCCCGTCCGGGGCGAGGGGCCGCGCCGGACCGCTGGGGGACGTACGCGCGGTCGCGGCGGTGCTCCGGGCCCGGTTCGGCCCGGCGGCCGGACCGGCCGGGGCAGGCGGCGCGGGCGCGCCGCTGCTCATCCGCGCAGGTGGCGCTCTCGTCGGTGAACCGCTCGGACTCGACCACCGCGACGGCGGAGCGTGCCGGGTCGGCGGCGGCGCGCGCCGCCATGGGGTCCGCGCCGCACAGCGCGAACAGCACGGCGATCAGCGCGGTGGCGGCGGTCCGTGCGGCGGGCCGCCACACAGGTCCAGCCCAGCCAGTCATGCACCAAGAGTAGTCACTTCGTCACGCTTTGCGCGCTCCTTCGAATGGGGGAGAACGCCCACCACCAGCCCCGCCAGGGCGGCGATGATCCCGACGGTGGCCACGGCGGACCAGCCGCCGTTACCCCAGGCCAGCGAGCCCGCGAGCGAGCCGATGGCGATGCCCAGGAAGCGGAGGGTGAAGTAGAGGGTGTTGAGGCGGTTGTGGGTGGACTTGTCCAGCGTGAAAAGGGAGGTCTGGCAGACGACCTGACTGCCCCAGACGCCGATGTCGAGGACGACGACGCCGATGATCAGCCAGCTCAGGTGGGTACCGCCGGGGAGCAGCAGCACCCAGCCCGCGATCACGGTGACGATGAGGGCGGCGAGCCCCAAGCGCGGGCCCATGCGGTCGGCGAGCCGTCCGGCGGCCGGCGAGGCGAGCGCGCTGGCGGCGGCGACCAGGCCGAAGAGGCCGACCTCCGTGGAGCCGTAGTGGTAGTCCTGTTCGAGCAGGAAGGTCAGGGCGGTCCAGAACGCGCCGAAGGCGATGCCCACCAGCCCGCCGGAGATGGTGACGCGCCGGATCAGCGGGTGGGAGGCGAAGAGCCGGGGCAGCGACGCCAGCGTCGTGCGGTAGCGGGCGGCGCCGATGGCCGGAGCGGCCGGCAGTACGCGCCAGAGCACGCAGGTCATCAGCAGGGTCAGCGCGCAGGAGCACCAGTAGACGGCGCGCCAGCCGGCCAGTTCGGCGAACGATCCGGAGTACGCGCGCGAGGCCAGCACACCGATGAGCAGCCCGCCCTGGATGGTGCCCACGACCCGGCCCCGGCGCTGGTCCCCGGCGAGGGCGACGGCCAGCGGCGCGACCAACTGCGGGATCGGGGAGAGGAGGCCGACCAGGAAACTCGCGATGATCAGCCACCACGCCGTGGGCGCCACGGCGGACGCGGCGAGGGCGACGGTGGAGGCGGCTCCGAGGCGGAGGATCAGGCGGCGCCGGTCGTGGCTGTCGCCGGCCGGGACCATCAACAGGATGCCCGCGGCGTAGCCGAACTGGGTGGCCGTCGGCACGGCGCCGAGCGCTTCGGGGCTCACGTGCAGGTCCGCGGCGGCCGACCCCAGCAGCGGCTGGTTGAGGTAGACGTTGGCGGCGGTGACCGCGCTGGTGACGGCCAGCAGCACGGTGAGGGGGCGGGTGAGCCGGCCGGGGGCCTCGGTCAGGTCGGCCAGTTCGGGCGTCTGTGTCGAGTCAGCCATGACGGCTCACCCCCCGCCCGTACGCCGTGGAGTCGCGGGTGAGGCGCGCGGAACGTACGTACACGGAGGGTAGAAACGCGACGGGCAGGTACGCGGTGGGCGCGCGGGGCGGTGCGGGGGATGCGGGGGGCGCCGGGGCCGGCCGGCTTCCGTTCAAGGTCTCCATCACGTGGGTCCACGCTATGGCGGCCCCCGCCTGACATGCTTTCGCTCCTACGCCATCACCTATCGAGAGTGCGCCAATGTACGGGAAGAGCGAGGACCGCGACGACTACCAGCGGGTCCCGCGGCCGCTGGCGGCCATGGCGCGCGATCTCCCGGACGGCCACCACATCCCCGCGCACCGGCACCGGCGGGCGCAGTTGATCTACGGCACGACGGGCGCGATCACCGTCGTCACCGGCCATGGCACCTGGGTGGTGCCCGCCACGCGCGGGGTGTGGGTGCCGCCCGGCGTCACGCACACGATGAGCTGTACGGGCGCGGTGCGGATGCGCACCCTCTACATCGAACCGGCCGCGGCCACCGCCCTGCCCACCGAGCCGACCGTCGTCTCCGTGTCGCCGCTGCTGCGCGAACTCATCGACGAGGCGACCCGGATTCCGGTCGAGTACGCCCCGGACGGGCGTGACGGCCAGGTCATGGCGCTCCTGCTGACCGAGCTCGCGCCGCGGCCCGTACCGGCGCTGCATCTGCCCGCCCCCGACGATCCCGGACTCGACGGGCTCTGCGCGGCGATCCAGCGTGACCCCGGCGGCCACTGGACGACCGCCGGCGCCGCCGCCCACGCGCATCTGAGCCCGCGCAGTCTCCAGCGCCGGTTCGCCGCCGCCACGGGCATGTCGCTGACGCACTGGGTGCAGCAGGCGCGGCTGATCCACGCCGTCATCCTGCTGGCCCGGGGCGTCCCCGTGAGCGCCATCGCCACCGAACTCGGCTACGCCACACCGAGCGCCTTCACGGCCATGTTCCGCCGCGCGCTCGGGACCTCGCCCAGCGCGTACTTCGCCGAGCAGCGGGGGGCGTGAACGGGGGCCCGCGCCGGGGCGACCAGCGACGCGTATATCCCAACTCGTCTCCGTTTGGGGCCCGCAGGCACACGTAAAGGAAACTTGCAAGATACACGCGGTGCGTAAGATGCACAGCGCCCGTGCCGTCGCCGCACCACCTGTGCGCTCGACCTTCAGCCGGCACCCGAACAGTTTGGAGGCCGCGCCAGCATGCCCCGGATATCCCCGGCCCACGCCAGGGCCGCCCACGCCAGGGCCACGAAAGCCACCGGGACCACCGCCGGGACCACCGAGTCCCCTGAGGTCCCTGAAGCCCCCGGGACCGCCACCGGCACCGCGCCGGCCGGCGGTCCGCACGGCGAGCAGCCCGAGGTGGGCGGCGGGTTCGTGACGGTGCTCGCGTTCTGCGGCATCGTCGTCTCGGTCATGCAGACGCTCGTCGTCCCGCTCATCGCGGACCTGCCGAAGCTGCTGCACACCACGACGTCCAACGCTTCCTGGGTGATCACCGCGACCCTCCTCGCCGGCGCCGTCGCCACCCCCGTGATGGGGCGGCTCGGCGACATGTTCGGCAAGCGGCGCATGCTCATCGTCGCCCTGGGCCTGCTCGTCGTCGGCTCGCTGATCTGCGCGCTCACCTCCGAGCTGGTCCTCATGGTGATCGGCCGGGCCGTCCAGGGCGGCGCGATGGGCGCGATCCCGCTGGGCATCAGCATCATGCGCGACGAACTGCCGCCGAAGCGGCTCGGCTCCGCCATGGCGCTGATGAGCTCGTCGCTCGGGATCGGCGGTGCGCTGGGGATGCCCGCCGCCGCGTTCGTCGCCCAGCACAGCAACTGGCACGTCCTGTTCTTCGGCTCGGCCGGGCTCGGGCTGATCGCGATCTTCCTGGTCCTGCTGGCCGTGCCCGAGTCGGCGCTGCGCGCACCCGGCCGCTTCGACCTCGTCGGCGCCGTCGGCCTCTCAGCCGGTCTGGTCGCCCTGCTGCTGCCCATCACCAAGGGCAGCGACTGGGGCTGGGGCAGCCCCGTCACGCTCGGGCTGCTGGTCGCGGCCGTCGTGCTCCTGGTCGGCTGGGGCTTCCTCGAACTGCGCACCACCAATCCCCTGGTGGACCTGCGCACCACCGCCCGCCGCCAGGTGCTGCTGACCAACCTCGCCTCGATCCTGGTCGGTTTCTCCTACTACGCGATGTCGCTGGTCCTCCCCCAGTTGCTGGAACTGCCCAAGGCCACCGGGTACGGCCTCGGCCAGTCCATGGTCGTCGCGGGGCTGTGCGTCGCCCCGATGGGCGCGGCGATGATGCTCGTGTCGCCGCTGTCCGCCCGTATCAACACGACCCGGGGGCCGAAGGTCTCGCTGATGCTGGGGCTCGTCGTGATCGGCGCGGGGTACGGCGGCGGCATGGCGATGCTGACCTCCGTCTGGCAGATCGCCGTCATCTCCGCCGTCATCGGTACGGGCGTGGGGATCGCGTACTCCGCGATGCCGACGCTCATCATCAGCGCCGTACCGGCCGGGGAGACCGGCGCGGCCAACGGCCTCAACACCCTGATGCGGTCGATCGGAACGTCCACGTCCAGCGCCGTGGTGGGCGTGATCCTGGCCCGCCAGACGACGCGCCTGGGCACAGTCGACCTGCCGAACATGACGGGGTTCCGGACGGCCTTCGCCGTCGCCTGCGCCGCCACCGTCCTCGGACTGCTGATCGCCTTCTTCCTGCCCGCCCGGCGCGCGGCGGCGGTATCGGCGGCCGCGCACACGGACGACCCGATCGAGGCGGCGGTCCCCGCGGAGGCGGTCGGCGACGCGGCGGCCCCGGGACCCACGGCACACCTGGGCGAAACGGCTCACCCGGGAGGCGCCCTAACTCCCGGAGACGCGGCGGTGCCCCCCGGAGAGGCGGTGGCCGACGCCGTTCCCGCGACGGCCGGCCCCGCCATCCACGGCCGGGTCCTCGGCCCCGACGGCGCGCCCGTGGCGGGGGCGGCGGTCACGCTGATCGACACGGCGGGCCGTCAGCTCGGCCGTACGGTCAGCGGCAGCGACGGCCGGTATGGCGTGCGCGCCCCCGAGGCCGGCTCCTTCGTCGTCATCGGCTCGGCCGCGGGGCTGCGGCCGCGGGCCACGACCGTGCCGGTGACCGACGCTCCCGTGGCGTGCGAGCTGCGGCTGGACGGTGGGGACGGGGTGACCGGGACCGTACGGGCCGAGGGCGGGCCGGTGCTGGCGGGGGCGGTGGTCACGGCGACCGACGCCCGCGGCGAGGTGGCGGCCTCGGCGGTGACAGGCCCCGAGGGCGCCTACAGCCTGCCGCGCCTGGCCCCCGGCCCGTACGCGCTGACGGTCTCGGCCGCCGGCCACCGCCCGTACGCCGTCCAGATCGAGTGCGCCGACGGCCCGGCGCGGCGGATCGACGTCGAGCTGGGCTCCGCGGTCACGGTCCGCGGCACCGTACGGGACCGGGGCGGGCGCCCCCTGGAGGACGCCCGGGTGTCCCTGCTCGACGCGGCGGGCGACATCGTCGCGCGGTGTGTGACGGACGACCGCGGCGGCTTCGCCTTCACCGACCTCGCCGACGGCCAGTACACGGTGCTGACCGCCGGCTACGCCCCCGCCACCACCCCGGTCACCCTCGCCACCGGCCCGGACCCGGCCGCCGTCTGTCAGGTGGACTTCCTGCTGACCCACGGCTGACTGCTGACCCACGGCTGACCGCTGCCCCACGCCTGATCACCGGCCCATGGCCGACCGCTGACCCACGAATGGCGGACCGGCCCGAAGTCCCTCCCGCCTCCCCCGACTCACCCGCCCCACCCCTCACCAGCCTTGTTCCCGGCGTCGCGCCGGGGCAGTAGCGTCGGGGCATGGCTGACGCACACCGGTCCGTTGCGGACACGTCCCCCGAGGAGCCCGACGCGGGGCGGGGGGCCGCGCCCAGAGCCTGGGGGTGGGTGTTCGGGGCGCGGGAGGTGGACGAGCCGGAGCACGGGCCGGCTCTCTACACCGACTTCGAGAAGGACTGGGACGCGCAGCTCGCGCTGATCCACCGGTGGGCCGAGCGGAACGGGTACGCCCGCCCGGGGTACGACATGTGGTCCGTGCTGCGCCCGTCCGGGCGGATCGCGTCGTTCCTGCGGAGCGAGGGCATCCGGGTACTGGTCATTCCGGGCGCGGGCATCCGCGACCGGATGCGGGACACCTGGGAGGACTGGCCGCGCACCATGGCCGAGTTGGAGTCGGCGGGCGTCGTCGTGGAGATCGCCGACTAGGGCGCTTCCGACGAATCCCGCGGCGTGGCGACGCCCGCCCGCCGTCGCCCCTCAGCTCGGCGCCGGAAGGATCTGCCGGGCCACCTTCCCCGGGTGGCGCGGGTTGTTGCGCCACTCGCGCGGATAGCCGATCGAGACCTCCACGAAGCGGACGCCGTTGTAGTACGTGGTGCGCGGGATGTGCAGGTGCCCGTACACGACGGCCGCGGCCCGGAAACGGGTGTGCCAGTCGGCGGTGAGCTCCGTGCCGCACCACTGGGCGAACTCGGGGTAGCGCAGCACGTCGGTGGGGTGGCGTACCAGCGGGAAGTGGTTGACCAGGACGGTCGGCAACTCCGGATCGACGGCGGCGAGCCGGCGCTCGGTCTCGGCGACGCGGGCGCGGCACCAGGCGTCGCGGGTGGGGTACGGGTCGGGGTGCAGCAGCATCTCGTCGGTGCACACGACCCCGGCGTCGTACGCCTGGGCCAGGGACTGCTCCTTGGTGGCCGCCGTGGAGGTGCGGAACGTGTAGTCGTACAGCACGAAGAGCGGGGCGACGACGACCGGGCCGCCGGGGCCGGACCACACCGGATAGGGGTCCTCCGGGGTGTGCACGCCGAGGCCGCGGCAGACCTCCACGAGACGGCGGTAGCGGGCCTCGCCGCGCAGTTGGACGGGGTCCTTGGGGACGGTCCACAGTTCGTGGTTGCCGGGCGCCCAGACGACCTGGGCGTACCGCTCGCTCAGCGTCTTCAGCGACCATTCGATGTCGGCGAGCCGCTCGCCGACGTCACCCGCGACGATCAGCCAGTCGGCGGGGTCGTCGGGGCGCAACTCCTCGACGATGCGCCGGTTGTCCTCGTGCACGACGTGCAGATCACTGATGCCCATGAGCTTTCCTTGACGCATCAGCCGAGAGTACGTCGGCGGCTCGCCCAGCAGTACCCCTGATCTCCGGGCCTGCCGGCCCGCCGCCGGCTCCCATCCGCTCCCCTGGTACGTCTGCCCCCGCCCGGGCGGCGACGGCCTCCCTACCACGTCCGCTCCCCGAGCGCGCCCCCTCTGCGGGCCGCGCCCTATACAGCGCCCGCGCCCGCCGCTACAACGAATGAGGGCCCGGTAGCACCGACGACCCCATCCGCCAACGACCTCCGGGCCCGCGGAGGCAGCGATGCGCAGGATCGCGATCGTCGGGGCCGGGCAGGCCGGGCTGCAACTGGCCCTGGGGCTACGGTCCGAGGGCTACGAGGTGACGGTGGTGTCGGCCCGTACGGCCGAGGAGATCCGCTCCGGTCAGGTGCTGTCCACGCAGGTGATGTTCGGTCCGGCGCTCGCCCTGGAGCGGGCGGCCGGGCTGCACCTGTGGGAGGAACAGGCGCCCTGGATCGACGGGTTGGACCTCTGTTACGCGGCCGAGCCCGGCACGCCGACGCTCTCCTTCTCGGCGCCGTTCGACGGGGCCGCCCAGTCGGTGGACCAGCGGCTGAAGATGGCGGGCTGGCTGGAGCTCTTCGAGGAGCGCGGCGGGCGCGTCGAGCACCGCGCGGTCCCGGCCGACGGCCTCGGCCCGCTCGCCGCCGAGTACGACCTCACGCTCGTCGCCGCCGGCCGGGGCGGCCTCGCGGAGGTCTTCACGCGCGATGAGCGGCACAGCCCGTACGAAGCGCCGCAGCGCACGCTGGCCTGCGTCTACCTGCACGGAGTGACGGCCCCGGAGCGACACCCGGACGCCGTGGGCCCGCGGATGCGGGTGCTGGCGACGCCGGGGGCGGGCGAGTGCATCGTGATGCCCGCGCTCACCCTCAGCGGCCCGTGCGACATCCTGCTGTGGGAGGCGACGCCGGGCGGGCCGTACGACTGCTGGCAGGACCGGCCCGGGGCCCAGGCGCTCGCCAAGCGGTCGCTGGAGCTGATGCGCACGTACGCGCCCTGGGAGTACGAGCGGTTCGCCGCCGCGGAGCCGACCGACCCGCAGGCGGTCCTGTTCGGCTCCATCACGCCGGCCGTCCGCCACCCGGTCGCCGAGGTCGCGCCCGGCTCGTACGTGCTCGGCATGGCCGACACGGTCGTCGTCAACGACCCGATCGCGGGGCAGGGCGCCAACAACGCGGCGCACTGCGCGGCGAGTTATCTGCGCTCGATCACCGACCACGGCGACCGGCGCTTCGACCGGCCCTGGATGCAGCGCGCCTTCGCGGCGTTCTGGGAGCGGGCGCGGCACGCGTCGGCGTTCAGCAATGCGATGCTCGCGCCGCCGGAGCACGTGGCGCGCGCCCTGAACGCCGCGTCCCGGCACGCCGAGGTGGCCCACCGCTTCGCCAATGTCTACGTCGACCCCTTCGACGCCCCGGAGTGGATCATGGACGCGGACCGCACCGAGGCCTATCTGGCGGCGGTCGGCCGGCCCTGAGCCGCCGGGGGGCGGCCCCGGCCGCCGTACGGTCCCGACCAAGCGGCCCTGAGAAGCGCGAGGTACGCTGGTCAACGGCAGTGACCACCACCGTCCGTGTTTGCGTTCGCATTCACGCGATCGCGCCAACGCGCGGTGGGTGGGCGCCGTCACGGCGGTGGGGCCCGCCGTACCGAACCGCGGCACGGACGCCGCCAACGGTCCCTACTTGCGAAGGAGCGCGTCCGCAGCCGGAGCCACGGCCCGGCCGGACGCCCGGCGAGTAGGAGGCATGCCCATGGGCCAGTCACGGCCCCCGGCGGCGGAAGAGCCCGTCGACCCCGATCTCCCGGACAGTCCGCCGCCCGCGCGGCGCGCCCCGGCGGGCCACGGTCAGTTGCCGGTCGTCTGCGCGGTGTCCGTGGGTGGTGGTATAGGGGCGGCGGCCCGGTACGGGGCGTCCCTGCTGTGGCCCACAGAGGCAAACGCGTTCCCCTGGACGACGTTTTTCGTCAACGTGGCGGGCTGCGCGGCGATCGGCGTCTTCCTGGTGCTGGCCACCGAGGTGTGGGCGGCCCACCGGCTCGTACGGCCCTTCTTCGGGACCGGCGTGCTCGGCGGCTTCACGACCTTCTCCGCCTACGCCGTGGACATCCAGCGCCTGGTGGACGGCGGGCGCGCCGCGACCGGTCTCGGCTATCTGGCCGCCACCCTGGTCGCCGCCCTGGCGGCGGTCTGGGCAACGGCCCGGCTGACCCGCCGCGCGATCGCCTGGAGGACGCGATTGAGCACCGCCACCCGGCTCGACGGCGCGGGCCGCGCGAAGGAACGTAAGGAGCGTCGGGCGTGAACTGGCTGCTGGTCGTCGTCGGGGCCATGGCCGGGGCCCCGCTGCGCTATCTGACCGACCGGAGCGTGCAGCGCCGCCATGACTCGCTCTTCCCCTGGGGGACGTTCACGGTCAACGTGGTGGGCTGCCTGGTGCTGGGGCTGGTGACGGGCGCGGTGGCGGCCGGGGCCGCGCCCTCCGGGGTGCAGGCGCTGCTCGGTACGGGGCTCTGCGGGGCGTTGACGACGTACTCGACGTTCTCGTACGAGACGCTGCGGCTGGCCGAGAGCGGGGCGCGGTTCTTCGCGGCCGCGAACGCCGTGGCGAGTGTGGTCGCCGGGCTCGGGGCCGCCTTCACGGGGGCCGCGCTCGCCCAGGCGCTGTGGGCCTGAACACCCGCACCGGAGACGCGGGCCGCGCTCCTCCAACTTCCGCCCTAAAACGTCCCGTTAACAGGAATTTACCGGCAGAGGTCGGTGAGAAAGGCCACAGGATCGTTTCGCTGCGGTGGGTAGTGAAGCCGTCGCCGACAGGTAGATGGTAGCTACAGGCAACCTCCACTACACCCTCGTGGCGAAAGAAGTTGATCGCTGTGTGTGGCATCACTGGCTGGATCTCCTACCGACGCGACCTGACGGCCCACCAGGAGTCCGTGGACGCGATGACCGAGACGATGTCCTGCCGGGGACCGGACGCCCAGGGCTCGTGGGTCACCCCGCGCGCCGCCCTCGGCCACCGTCGGCTCGCCGTCATCGACCTCCCCGGCGGCGCGCAGCCCATGGAGGCCCGTACCGAGAACGGCACGGTCGCGATGGTCTACTCCGGCGAGGCGTACAACTACGTCGAACTGCGCGACGAGCTGCGCCGCCGCGGCCACCGGTTCGAGACCGACTCCGACACGGAGGTCGTGCTCCGCGGCTACCTGGAGTGGGGCGAAGAGCTGCCCGACAAGCTCAACGGCATGTACGCCTTCGCCATCTGGGACCCGCGGACCGAGAAGCTCGTCATGATCCGCGACCGGATGGGCATCAAGCCCTTCTACTACTACGAGACCGACGACGGCGTCCTGTTCGGCTCCGAGCCCAAGGCGATCCTCGCCAACCCGCTGGCCTCCCCCGTCGTCGGCGCGGACGGGCTGCGGGAGATCTTCTCCTTCACCAAGAGCCCCGGCTTCGCCATCTGGGAGGGGATGCGCGAACTGCGCCCCGGCCACCTGGCCGTACTCGACCGGGGTGGGCTGCGCGAGCGCGCCTACTGGAAGCTGGAGGCCACCGAGCACACCGACAGCCAGGAGGCCACGGTCGCGCACGTGCGCGAGCTGCTGGAGGACATCGTCGCCCGGCAGCTCGTGGCCGACGTGCCGCGCTGCTCCCTGCTCTCCGGCGGCCTCGACTCGTCCGCGATGACCGCGCTCGCCGCCAAGCAGCTCGCCGAGCGGGGCGAGACCGTGCGCAGCTTCGCCGTCGACTTCCCCGACCAGTCCGAGAACTTCCGCGCCGAGGACATCGCCCCGACGCAGGACACGCCCTTCGTGCACGCCGTCAAGGACCATGTGCGCTGCGACCACAGCGACATCGTGCTGGACGGCACGGCGCTGTCCGACCCCGCCGTGCGCCGGGCCGCCGTCGGCGCCCGCGACCTGCCGGTCGGGCTCGGGGACCGCGACAACTCCCTCTACCTGCTGTTCGCCGCGATACGCGAGCAGTCCACGGTGGCGCTCTCGGGCGAGTCGGCGGACGAGGTGTTCGGCGGCTACCCCTGGTTCCACGACGAGCGCGCCGACGCGCACGTCTTCCCGTGGATGGCCAGGGGCTCCATCCTCGACCTCTCGGGCGCCCTGTCCGGCGAACTGACCGCCGGCCTCGGCCTCCAGACCTACCTCGACGACAGCTACTCCTCGGCGGTCGCCGAGGCCCCGCTCAAGGACGGCGAGAGTGGCCACGAGAAGCGGATGCGGCAGGTCTGCTATCTGCACCTGACGCGCATGGTGCAGACGCTGCTCGACCGCAAGGACCGGATGAGCATGGCGGTGGGCCTGGAGGTCCGGGTGCCGTTCTGCGACCACCGGCTCGTCCAGTACGTCTTCAACACCCCCTGGTCGCTGAAGACGTTCGACGGCCGCGAGAAGAGCATCCTGCGCGAGGCGACCCGCGATCTGCTGCCGGACTCCGTCGTCCAGCGCAAGAAGAGCGGCTACCCCGGCAGCTTCGACCCCCGCTACGTCGCCGCCATCCAGTCCCAGACCATGGACCTCCTCGGCTCCGGCCACCCGGCGCTCGACCTGTTCGACCAGGCGTCGGTCCGCGCGGCGGCGACCGCCGACAAGGCGACCATCACCTCCCAGGAACGCACCCGCATGGAGCGCGCCCTCGATGTGGCCACCTGGTTCGACCTGCACAAGCCGGAGATCAAGCTGAACTGACCGGGGAAGCGACAGCGGGGCGGGCGCCCGCCCGCCCCGGCCGGCCCCGCCGTCACTCCCCCACCATGCCCTCCCTGTGCAGGTGCTCCAGCAGTACGCGCCGCAGTTCGCGGGCCGAGCGGGGCGGGGCGACGTCCTTGCGGTGGGCGACGGCGATGGTGCGGCGCATGTCCTCGGCGGGGTCGAAGGGCGTGACGCGCAGGCCCGAGCGGGCCGCCACCATGCCGGGGACGACGGCGAGGCCGAGCCCGGCGCGTACGAACCCCAGCACCGCGTCCATCTCGCCGCCCGCCACCGTGAACGACGGCTCGAACCCCGCGGCCCGGCACGCCGCGATGGTGTATTCGCGCAGGTCGTACCCGCGGCGGAACATGACCATGGGGTGGCCCTGGAGGTCCGCCACGCGCAGCGGCGCGGGGGCGGGCGCCGGGGAGACGTACGAGGAGACGGCGACCAGGTCCTCGCGGAGCAGCTCGGTGGTGGCCAGGGCGGGGGCGCCGCCCGCGAGCGGCGTGATGATGAGGGCGAGGTCGAGCTCGCCGGCGGCCAGGGTGCGTACCAGGTCCTGCGAGCCGCCCTCATCGACGAGCAACTCGATGCCGGGGTAGCGGGCGTGGTACGCGCGCAGCACGTCCGGGACCAGGCTCGCGCAGAGGCTGGGCGGCGCGCCGAGGCGCACCCGGCCGCGCCGTAGCTGGGCGACCTCCTGCACCTCGCGGTGGGCGGTCTCGGTGTCGGCGAGGATCTGGCGGGCCAGCGGCAGCAGGGCTTCGCCGGCGTCGGTGAGGGTGATGTTGCCGCGGGCGCGGTGGAAGAGGTCCGCGCCCAGCTCCCGCTCCAGCGCGCGGATCTGCTGGGAGAGCGACGGCTGGGCCACGTGCAGCCGCTCCGCGGCGTGGGTGAAGTGGCGGGTCTCGGCCACGGCGGCGAAGTAGCGGAGCTGGTGGAGCTGCATGGGTCCAGCATAGAAGCCGCATAGGCATTGCCTATGGAAACGAGCTACGCCATGTCTTGGACGGATCGGGGGCGGCTCCGTAGCGTCGATTTCCATGGCACTGGCGACTCGGCCGGATCGAAGTGATCAACGGCCGCCCCACAAGAATCGGGGGCCTCTGAAGCAACAGGGGGCTCCCAAGAAGCAGGGGGCCCGGAAGGCGTCCCTCGTCCGCTCCGTATGGCGCTCGACCGTCGGCAAGAAGGCCGTGATGGCCGTGACGGGCCTGGCCATGCTGGCGTACCTGGTCGCCCACATGCTGGGCAACCTCAAGATCTTCTTCGGCTCCGGCGACTTCAACGGGTACGCGCACTGGCTGCGCACCATCGGCGAGCCCGTCCTGCACCACGAGTGGTTCCTGTGGCTCGCCCGCGTCGGTCTGGTGGTGGCCGTCGTGCTGCACGCGGTGGCCGCGTACCAGCTCAGCCGCCGCGACATCGCCGCCCGCCCCGCGAAGTACGAGCGCAAGCGGCGGCGCGCGAGCTACGCGACCCGCACGATGCGCTGGGGCGGCATCATCCTCGGCCTGTTCATCGTCTGGCACCTGCTCGACCTGACGACGCTGACCGTCAACCCGCGCGCCGAGGCCGGCCATCCGTACGAGAACGTCGTGGCGTCCTTCCGCACCTGGTACAGCGGCGCCCTCTACATCGTCGCGATGCTCGCCCTCGGCCTGCACATCCGGCACGGCTTCTGGAGCGCCGCCCAGACGCTCGGCGCGGGCAGCGCCCGCCGCGACCGGCTGTTCAAGGCCCTGGCCAATGGCCTGGCCCTCCTCCTCACTTGCGGGTTCATCGCCGTTCCCGTGGCCGTCATGACGGGAGCGGTGAGCTGACATGAGCGACAGCAACGGACACAAGGAAGCTATGGACAGCGCCGGTTTCCCGCCCTACACCGACTACGCCCTCGGCGCGCCCGTCACCGACGCGAAAGCCCCCGACGGGCCGATCGCCGAGCGCTGGGACCGCCGCCGCTTCGAGGCCAAGCTCGTCAACCCAGCCAACCGCCGCAAGCACACCGTCATCGTCGTGGGCACCGGGCTGGCGGGCGGCGCGGCCGGGGCGACGCTGGCCGAACAGGGCTACCACGTCGTGCAGTTCTGCTACCAGGACTCGCCGCGCCGCGCCCACTCCATCGCCGCGCAGGGCGGCATCAACGCCGCCAAGAACTACCGCAACGACGGCGACTCCATCCACCGCCTGTTCTACGACACCGTCAAGGGCGGCGACTTCCGGGCCCGCGAGTCCAACGTCCACCGCCTCGCCCAGGTCTCCGTCGAGATCATCGACCAGTGCGTGGCGCAGGGCGTGCCGTTCGCCCGCGAGTACGGCGGGCTGCTCGACACCCGTTCGTTCGGCGGCGTGCAGGTCTCGCGGACGTTCTACGCGCGCGGCCAGACCGGGCAGCAGCTCCTGCTCGGCGCGTACCAGGCGCTCAGCCGCCAGATCGGCGCGGGCAATGTGGAGCTGCACCCGCGCACGGAGATGCTGGACCTGCTCGTGGTGGCCGGGCGGGCGCGCGGGATCGTCGCCCGGGACCTGGTCACGGGCCGTATCGACACCTACTTCGCGGACGCCGTGGTGCTCGCGTCCGGCGGCTACGGCAACGTCTTCTACCTGTCGACCAACGCCATGAACTCCAACGCCACCGCCGTCTGGCGGGCCCACCGGCGCGGCGCGTACTTCGCCAACCCCTGCTTCACCCAGATCCACCCCACCTGCATCCCGCGCACCGGCGACCACCAGTCCAAGCTGACGCTGATGAGCGAGTCGCTGCGCAACGACGGCCGCATCTGGGTGCCGAAGGCCAAGGGCGACACCCGGCCGGCCGCCGAGATCCCGGAGGACGAGCGCGACTACTATCTGGAGCGGATCTACCCCGCCTTCGGCAACCTCGTGCCGCGCGACATCGCCTCCCGCGCCGCCAAGAACGTCTGCGACGAGGGGCGCGGCGTCGGCCCGGGCGGGCAGGGCGTCTACCTCGACTTCGCGGACGCCATCGCGCGGATGGGCCGCGCGGCCGTCGAGGAGAAGTACGGCAACCTCTTCGACATGTACGAGCGGATCACCGCCGAGAACCCGTACGAGGTGCCGATGCGGATCTATCCCGCCGTGCACTACACGATGGGCGGGCTCTGGGTCGACTACGACCTCCAGACCACCGTGCCCGGCCTCTTCGCGATCGGCGAGGCCAACTTCTCCGACCACGGCGCCAACCGGCTCGGCGCCTCGGCCCTGATGCAGGGCCTGGCCGACGGATACTTCGTGCTGCCGTCCACCATCAACGACTATCTCGCCCGCAACCCGCACCGCGCCGACGAGGAGGGTGTGAACGCCGAGCACCCCGCCGTACAGGAGGCCGTCGCCGACACCGAGGACCGGCTGAACCTGCTGCTGGCCGTCGACGGCGACCGCACCCCCGACTCCTTCCACCGCGAACTCGGCGAGATCATGTGGGAGTACTGCGGCATGGCCCGTACGGACGCGGGGCTGCGCAAGGCGCTCGAACTGATCCCGCGGCTCCGGGAGGAGTTCTGGCGGCGCATCAAGGTGCCGGGCACCGGCGAGGAGTTCAACCAGTCGCTGGAGAAGGCCAACCGGATCGTCGACTACTTCGAACTCGCCGAGCTGATGTGCCTCGACGCGCTGCACCGCGCCGAGTCCTGCGGCGGCCACTTCCGCGAGGAGTCGCAGACCCCGGACGGCGAGGCCGCGCGGCAGGACGAGGCGTTCTCGTACGCGGCGGCCTGGGAGTTCACCGGCACCGGCGCCGCGCCCGTCCTGCACAAGGAAGACCTCGTCTTCGAGTACGTACACCCCACCCAGCGGAGCTACGCATGAAGCTCACCCTGCGCGTCTGGCGCCAGCGCACCCCCGAGGCCGAGGGCGCCATGGCCACCTACGAGGTCGACGGGATCTCCGCCGACATGTCGTTCCTGGAGATGCTCGACACGCTCAACGAGGAGCTGATCCTCGCGGGCGACGACCCCGTCGCCTTCGACCACGACTGCCGCGAGGGCATCTGCGGCGCGTGCAGCCTCGTCATCAACGGCGAGGCGCACGGCCCGGAGCGCACCACCACCTGCCAGCTCCACATGCGGTCCTTCCGGGACGGCGACACGATCGACATCGAGCCGTGGCGCGCCGCCGCCTTCCCCGTCGTACGGGACCTGGTCGTCGACCGTTCCGCCTTCGACCGGGTCATCCAGGCCGGCGGCTACGTCTCCGTGCCGACGGGCGCCGCCCCGGAGGCCCACGCCACGCCCGTACCGAAGGCGGACGCCGATTTCGCCTTCGAGCACGCCGAGTGCATCGGGTGCGGCGCGTGCGTGGCGGCCTGCCCCAACGGGTCGGCGATGCTCTTCACCTCGGCGAAGGTCAACCACCTCAATGTGCTGCCCCAGGGCGCGCCGGAGCGCGAGTCGCGGGTGCTGGACATGGTGGAGGCGATGGACGCGGAGGGGTTCGGCGGCTGCACCAATACCGGCGAGTGCGCCGTCGCCTGCCCCAAGGGGATTCCGCTGCCGTCCATCGCGGCGATGAACCGGGAGTACTTGCGGGCGACGATGCGGGGGCGGTGACGGCGGTTCGTGGTGTCCGGGGCTCCGGTCCTGCACCAGGGCCCCTACGGGACCCGGTACAGGAACTCCCCGATCAGCCCCGGCGTGGCCGCGTCCGCGAAGTCCGCGGCCTCGTCGGCGGACATGTCGCGGACGCGGTAGCCGTCCTCTCCGGCCGCGACGGCGGCCGTCGCCGTGACGAGGCCGGCCCGCCGCGAGAACGGGGTGTCGGTGAAGGTCCAGGCGAGGACGGCGTCGCGGTTCAGGGCGACGGTGTCGCGGCTGAAGGTGCCGGAGCGGATGAGCAGGAGCGGGCCGGTGATCGCGTGCCCGAGCGCGCGGTAGGCGTCGTGGGCCAGCGCCCGTACGACCGGGACGGCCACCAGGGCGAAGCCCGCCGCGCAGTACAGGAGTACGGGCGTGAGCAGCGCGCCCAGTACGGCCAGGGTGAGGGTCACGGGCAGGACGACGCCGAGCAGGCCCCGGAGCGTACGGCGGCGCAGGGCCCGGCGGGGGTGCGGGGTCAGCCGGCGGTCGGCGGGCAGGGCGTCGGGCGCGAGCCCGTCGAGTATGCCGCCGCAGACCCGGACCGCTTCGGCGCGCGTCGCGGGCGGGAGGACGGCGCTGCGCCGGCGGTTCTCGTCGCGGTCGCCGAGGCCGCCGGCCACGGCCCGTACGGTCGCGCCGCCGCCCGCCCGCAGCAGGAGCGGTTCGCGGAGTACGACGCCGCGCAGGCGGGCGCGTTCGATGGCGACGGCGCGGGTGGTCAGCAGGCCGCGGCGGACGCCGAGGGTGGCGGAGTCGGTCCATTCCAGGCGGTAGTTCCACCAGTTCTCAAGGTAGAGGACGACGGCGCCGACGCTGCCGACCGCGGCGATCGCGAGGAGGGCGAGCGGGATGGTGAGCCACAGAGCGCTGTCGCCGAAGTCCTCGAAGGCGCGGCGTACGAAGCCGATCCTCCAGGGTTCGAGGCCGACGCCGTGCAGGACGCGGTAGGCGGCGCCGGCCACGGCGAAGACGCCGCCGAAGACCCAGAACGTCAGCGGTGCGAACCGCAGCCGGCGGGGGTCGAAGGAGGCGAGGAGGGGGTCGGTGTGGCGGTCGGCGCCGGCGCGGGCCAGGAGTTCGGCGCGCAGCCGCTCGGCGGCGGGGCGGGAGAGGGCTTCCAGGCGCAGCTCTCCGGCGGAGCCCCCGCCGCCGGAGCCGGCCGTTCCGGCGCGCAGCACGGTCACGCCGAAGAGCCGCTGGACGGGGTTGGCGGTGAGGTCGACGTTGCGGACGCGGTGCAGCGGTACGGCCCGCTGCCGCCGGGTGAACAGGCCGGTGCGCAGCTCGAAGGAGTCGGCGGTGACGCGGTAGCGGGTGCGGCGGTAGGTGATGAGCCCGGCGGCGGTGACGGCGGCGAAGACGGCCGCGATGGCGCCGAGCGTGATCCAGGCGCGGGCGTCGAGCCGGCCCCCGGTGGCGAGCGCGGTGAGGGCGAGGGAGCCGAGCGGCGCGCCGAGCCAGGAGCAGTGCACGGCGAGGGTGCGGGGGTCGAGGGTGCGCCAGGGGGTGTGGTCGTCGGCGGTCACGTGGCGTCTCCCCGTACGAGCTGGGCGACGGCGGTCACGTGGCATCCCCTCGTACGAGCTGGGCGGCGGCGCCGATGCGGTCCGCGAGCGCCTCGGCGTCGGCGGCCCGCAGCCCGGCGATCTTCACGTCGCCCGCGGTGGAGGCGGTGGTGACGGTGACGGTGGCGAGGCCGCAGAGCTGCTGGAGCGGGCCGCGTACGGTGTCGACGGTCTGGACGCGCGAGAGCGGGGCGATGCGCCGCGTGCGCCAGTACCAGCCGGCCGCCGCGTACACGGCCTGCTCCCCCACCTCCCAGGCGTGCACCCGGTAGCGCCACCGCGGCATGGTCCACAGATAGCCGAGGGCGGGCACGACGAGGACGGCGAGGACGAGCGGGGCGAGCCAGGGCAGCGCGCCGGCGAAGAGGAGCGCCGACAGGACGAGCAGGGCGGCCGCCGCGAGCAGCGCCGGGCCGCTGAAGGTGAGCAGGGCCTGGAGGGTCCACCAGCGGCGGGCGCGGGGGTCGACGCGGTGGCGCGGCGGCCGGAGCACGGCCTGTGCGCGGCCCGGTGCGGCCTGGTGGTGCGGTATGGCCTGCTGGTGCGGTGGTGTCCGGCGGTGCGGCGGTGTCCGCCGGGGTGGTGGTGTCTGCGCTGCCATCGTCGTCCCCGTAGCCTTTCCAAGTCGCTTGTATTGCGTTGCCGACAAGCTATAGCAATACGCTTGACTTGCAAATCGACGGAGCGGTGAGAGGACGGCGGGCGCGTGCCCAAGCGGGTGGACCATGACGAACGGCGGCGGCAGATCTCCGAGGCCCTGTGGCGGATCGCCGCCACCCGCGGGCTCGACGGCGCGAGCCTGCGCGATGTCGCCGCCGAGGCCGGCATCTCGCTGGGCCGGCTCCAGCACTACTTCACGAGCAAGGACGAGATGTTCGTCTTCGCGCTCGACTACATCAGCGGCCTCGCCGAGCGGCGCATCCGCGAGCGCGTCCAGGCGCTGCCCGGCACGCCCGCGCCGCGCGACATCCTGCGCCACTGCCTGGTGGAGATGTTGCCCCTGGACGACGAGAGCCGCGCCGGCAACCTCGTGCAGGTCGCCTACTACGCGCGTGCCGTGCACGACGCGCGCACGCGCCGCCACGCCCAGGAGGGCGTCCCCGCGCTACGGGACTTCTTCGCCGCGCAGGTGCGGCACGCCGTCGAGCGCGGCGAGGTCGACCCCGAGCGCGTCCCCGAGGACGAGGCCATGCTGCTGCTCGCGCTGGCCGACGGCCTCACGAGCTTCGCCCTGCTGGACGTGTACGCCCCCGCCGAGGCGCTGCGGCTGATCGACCGGCACCTGGCGGGCCTCTTCTCCTACAACTCCTCGCCGCGCAGCAGCGGTTCGAAGCGCTCGTAGGCGTCGAGGTCGCGGAAGTGCCGGGCGTAGAGGTCGGCGTCGTGGCTCAGGTCCTCGTCCAGCACCGCGGCCACGTCGACGACGGCCCGCAGCCGCCAGCAGATCATCTCGCCGCGCTCGTTGAGGAAGGCCGCCTCGGCGCCGCGGCCGCGCTCCTCGGCACGGAGCCGCGCCGTCGCCTCGTCCGGGGCGTGGATGAGCGCCACGTCCTCCCGGTACAGCGGCCGGCGGCCGGGGCGCTCGGCGGCCGACTCCATCAAAATGATCGCCACGTACATGGCGAGAGGGTCTCACGGGCGCGGCGCGGGAGCGCCCCTCACGTTCGTCGTGCCGCGCGATTGCGGCCGCCCGGCCCGCGGGTCAGGGCGCGCTCCAGCTCGTCCAGGGCGTCCATCAGCAGCTCCGAGCCGCGCACCGCGACGCCCTCGTCGCCCACCCGCGCCCGCCACTTGGCGAGCACGTCGCGCGGCTGCGACCAGTCCAGTTCCCGGCGCTCCCGTACGGCCTCCACGGCGTCCGGCAGCGCGTCGCGCAGCGCCGCCACGAACTCGCCCACGTCCTCGTCGGGCTCGGCGTCCTTGTCCGGTAGATGCGCCTCCATCAGCATGGTCACCCGGCCCATGGTGGTCAGCGCGGTCTCGGCCGAGCGCTCCGCGGAGCGCGAGAGCCCCCGGTGCCGTACGGGCTCCTTCTCGGCCCGCGCCGCGAGCTGCTCCCAGGCGGCGCGGGCCGCCCGGGTGTCGAGCAGCGCCTCCCGGACCCGGCGCGGCGGGCGCGCCGCGGGCTGGGCGAAGAGGCTGAGCACGGCGACGCTGTAACGGCCGCCGGCCTCCAGCCACTCGGCGAGCCGGTCGCGCAGCCGGGGCGTCTCCCAGGCCGGGAAGATCGCGTAGGCGATCAGCGCGAGCACGCCGCCGAGCAGGGTCAGCGCCACGCGCGAGAGCACGGTCTGCGACCACTCGGTGCCGGCGATGCCGAGCAGGAAGACGACGTAGGCGGTGATGCAGGCCGACAGCACGATGTAGCCGGTGCGCAGCAGCAGGTACTGGAGGGTCACGCACACCACGGCGAACAGCGCGCACAGATACATGCCGGGGTGCACGAGCGCCATGACCGCGCCGCCGAGCAGCACGCCCACCAGCGTGCCCATGAAACGCGCGACGCCCCGCGAGTAGGTCTGCGCGAAGTCCGGGCGCATCACCATGACGGAGGCCATCGGCGCCCAGTAGCCGTGCCCCAGCGGCAGGCTGTGGCCCACGACGTAGCCGACGGAGGCGACCGCCGAGACCCGGACCGCGTGCCGGGCGACCGGCGAGCTCCAGCGGGCCTCGCGGTGCAGCGCCCGCAGCGCGACCGGCACGAACCCGGTCATCGTCGTGCGCCGCAGGTGCCGCCGGCCGCCCTCCCCGACCGCGGGGGCGGCGACCTCGACCGGCCCGTCGGTGGAGTCGACGACGTCGCCGACGAGGGCGATGAGCCGCAGCGCGCTGCGGCGGGCCGCGCCGTGCAGCACCGGCCCGGACTCGGGCACCTCCAGGATCTCCAGGGCCTCGGCGGGCAGCCGCAGCGGCTTGCCCCGGCGGATCGCGTGCGCGACCGCGTCCAGTACGGTCGCGGTGGCGCCCAGCAGGTCGCGGGCCCGGTCGCGTTCGGGCCCCTCGGCGGGCGCGCCGACCACCGGGTCGGCGATCGACGCCAGCACCGGCCGGACGCGCTCGGCCAGCCCCCGGTAGCCGCTCAACTGCCGCGGCCGCCGTTTGGCCTGACGGGGCGTCACGGCGGCGGCGCTGCGCGCGTCCATCAGCGGCTGCGGGTCGAAGGGGGCCACCGGGTCGTGCCGGAGCCGGCGCGCGTAGTCGGCCTCGGCGGCCAGCGCGTCGGCGAGCGCGTCGCGCTGGAGGCCCCAGGGTCTTATCGGGAACAGCACGATGAGCGCCGCCTGCACCAGGCCGCCGCAGGCGATCAGGGCCGCGTGCTGGAGCGCGCCGAGCACCGAGGTCGGCAGCGTGACGGTGACCAGCATGACCGCGACGGTCTGCGAGGCGACCAGCCCGGACACCGGGCCGACCGCCCACGCCATGCCGGCCAGCAGCGTCCAGGCGGCGAGCAGCACGGCGAAGGTCACCGGGTGCGCGGCGCACAGATAGCCGAGGAACGTGCTGACCCCCAGCCCGGCCGCGACCGCGAGGGCGAGCACGGGGCGCGGCCGCCAGCTCCGCTGGAAGGTGGCGATGCCGGCCGCGAACGCGCCGAAGGCGGAGGAGACGGCGAGCGCCGGCGAGGCGAACCACAGGGCGCCGCCGATGACGATCGCGACCCCGCACGCGCCGCGGATGGCGACGAGCGGCTCCAGCCTGGTCCGTTCGATCGTGAGCCCGCTACGGGCCGTCTCCTTCAGCGCGCTGGACCAGGTCATGATCCGAGAATACGGCCCCGGTCCAGGCCAACCGGAATTATCACGTCCGCCTCACCGGTCGCTCACGCGGCACTTACAGGGGGGCGGGGCCGTCCGGGGGCGGGCTGTCCGGGGGCGGGTCGCCGGCGGGCGGGACGGCTGCCCCCGTACGTACGGGACAGGGGCGGCTATGCCCGTACGTACGGGAGGCCCGGACCGTACGCGGCCTCGCCGGACGTCACATACGGGGCGTCCGGACCGCACGCGGCCTCACCCGACATCCTCGGCATCGTCCGTATCGTCCGCCTCCTCCTCCGCCGTCACCGCCGAGTCCCACACCGTCTGGAACGCGAGGCGCAGACAGCTCGCCAGCGCGGGGTGCTCGATGTAGAGGGTGGTGGAGGAGGCGGCGCCCGCCACCGGGTCGGGCATGTCGCACAGGACCAGCGAGCCGTCGGCGATGACCAGCTTCAGCGGCAGTTCGGCGGCGAACCGCGCCTCCTCCCCGGCCTCGGCGAAGCTCCGTACGTTCGCCAGCACCGCGGGGTCGGCCAGCGAGCCGGTGGTGTAGACGGCGCGTACGGTGCCGCCCGCGCGGCGCAGCCGCCGGACCGCCTTGATGCCCTCGGCGTTCTCGGCGGGGGCGAGGAGCGGCGGGCGGCAGAAGCTGAGGAGTTCGCGGCGGGCCTGGCGCTGTATGTCGGCGAAGCGCTCGGCGACGGCCTTCGGATCGCGGAGCACGTCGATGTAGTCGAGCGGGTCGGTGCGGGTGCGCCCGTCCGAGAAGATCGGCTGGAGCGCCGCGGCCAGCCCCTCCTTCACGCGTTCCATCCGCTCCAGGGACTCGCGCTGAACGGCCATCAGCCGGGTCAGGGCCAGCTCCGGCGTGACGGCCGAGAACCGGGCCACCCGCCCCGGGCTCGTGGTGGCGAGGCGCCGCCGCACCAGCGCGTCCAGCACGTCGTAGACCCGCTGGCGCGGTACGTCCGCCTCGCGGGCGACCTCGGCCGCGGTGTACGACTCGCGGGCGACCAGGGCGAGATAGACCCGCGCCTCGTACCGCGCGAGCCCGAGCGCGACCAGGTCGCCGACCGATCCCTCGTCCAACTTCATGACAGGACAAGGTATATGCCGAACGTTGCCCCGGAAGGGAAAGGCTTTGCCAGAGTCCGGTAGCCCCTTGGGACAGGTTTTCACTATTTTCAACGGGAGCCACCACTGACCGGGGTGGCACCCCAAGTGAACGCGCGCCAACCAAGGATCCGCGGACGGCCGAGGAAATTTCGGGTTGTCATGCACTTGACATAAGACGGCATCCCATGGCACCGAGGCCGCCCGCCGGACACCCCCCACCCCCACGGAGGGCAGTTCATTGCAGGAGAAGCGAGACAACCGCGTCAGAGCACTGGTGCGCCGCGGCGCACCGGCACTGCTGTCGGCAGCGGCCCTGATCACCGGCGGCATGGCCGCCGCCGCTCCGTCGTCCGCCGCGCCCGCGAGCGCGGCGCGGGACGCGACCCCCGCCGCCGTGCACACGCACCGACTCTGCTCGGAGCCGAAGCACGCCGGTGACATGGCGTGCAACGCGGTGGAGCGGACCGACGTGAAGCAGCACCGGGCGCTCGGCGCGGACGCCGCCCCGTCCGGCTTCGGCCCGAGCGATCTGCGCAGTGCGTACAACCTGCCCACGTCGGGCGGTTCCGGCCAGACGGTGGCGATCATCGACGCGCAGGACGACCCCAAGGCCGAGTCCGACCTGGCGACGTACCGCAAGCAGTACGGGCTGCCCGCCTGCACCACCGCCAACGGCTGCTTCAAGAAGGTCGACCAGAACGGCGGCAAGAACTACCCGGCGCCCGACGCCGGCTGGGCCGGCGAGATCTCCCTCGACGTCGACATGGTCAGCGCGACCTGCCCCTCGTGCCACATCCTGCTGGTCGAGGCCAAGAGCGCGAGCATGGACGACCTGGGCGCGGCCGTGAACCGCGCGGTCAAGATGGGCGCCAAGTACGTCTCCAACAGCTACGGCGGCGGCGAGGACTCCACCGACCCGGCCTCCGACGCCAAGTACTTCAAGCACCCGGGCGTGGCGATCACCGTCAGCTCCGGCGACAGCGGCTACGGCGTCGAGTACCCGGCGTCCTCGCCGTACGTGACGGCCGTCGGCGGCACCTCGCTCCAGCACAGCGGCGGCGGCTCGCGCGGCTGGTCCGAGTCCGCGTGGGGCTCCTCCTTCGGCGGCCAGGGCGCCGGCTCCGGCTGCTCCAAGTACGGCAACAAGCCGTCGTGGCAGAAGGACGACGGCTGCGCCAAGCGGTCCGTCTCCGACGTCTCCGCGGTCGCCGACCCGGCCACCGGCGTCGCCGTCTACAACACCTACCAGGCCAGCGGCTGGAACGTCTTCGGCGGCACCAGCGCCTCCGCCCCCATCATCGCCTCGGTCTACGCCCTCGCGGGCACCCCGGCCTCCGGCGACACCCCGGCCGCGTACCCCTACGCCCACGCCACGTCCCTCAACGACGTGACCACCGGCTCCAACGGCTCCTGCACCCCCGACTACCTGTGCAAGTCCCGCAAGGGCTACGACGGCCCCACCGGCCTCGGCACCCCGAACGGCACAGCGGCCTTCAAGAAGTGACCTTCTGAGCTCGCTTACGGGCCCGGACCGATACCGATCGGTCCGGGCCCGCTCGTACGCCACCGCAATGCCGCCGCGTACCCGTGCGCAGCGCGGGCGGTGCTTGGGTGGGGCGGTATTCGGCGTGGGTGGGTGCGGGTTTCGTCTCGGACCCTCCGGGTCCAAGGCGCCGGCGGCGGGAGGGAGGGGGCGGGCCTGGGGTCGGTGCGCGGCCTGGCGGGTGGGTGCGTGGCCTGACGGGTCGGTGCGCGGCCTGGCGGGTGGGTGCGTGGCTGGGGTTAAGGCCGGCTCCGCTGCGCTGCGCCGCTGGCTGCTGCCGCGAAGTGGCCGTTCTGTCTTCTTCGACTGCGGGTAGGTTTCGGGCCTGCGGCCCACATGAGCCGAGGAAATAGGGCGCGCTGCGCTGCGCCTGGGGGTGCTGGCCGTTGGGATGCGGTTTCCGCCCGTACGAGAGCGGCCCACGGCTGGGGAAAGTCCACTCTGACGGCGAGCGCGCCTGGTATGTCCGATGTGCCAGGTCCGCCGTTCAACAGAGTGCGATTACCGTCCGATTCGGCGACCGGAAAGGGGCTTTTGTCGGGCGGCAACCGCACCCTACCTACCAGTAGCCACCTGCGGAGCGCAGCTTCCCCCACTACAGACAAAACGCGCCCACAGCCGAAGAACCCACCACAACCCCATCGCGGCAGCAGCCAGCGGCGCAGCGCAGCGGAGCCAGCCCTAACCCCAGCCGCGCACCGAGCGGCAGGCAGCAAACCGCCAGCCACCCCGCCCCCTCCCCCTCCGCTGCTGGCGCCTTGGACCCGGAGGGTCCGAGACGAAACCCGCACCCACCCACACCGAATACCGCCCCACCCACCAACAGGGGTGACCCATATATGCACGGAATCGATGACCGGTTTAGGCGGTCAATCCGCCGTGAACTCGTACTGGAGCTCATAGAGATGGCCGGCCATCACCATGACCGTGACCTCGATGGGCCGTTCGTCGTCGCTGTAGACGACGCGCAACGCGCGCAGCACGGGCAGTCCGCCGGGAAGCTTGAGGGCGCGGTACTGCTCTTGGGTGGGAATCCTCGCGGAGACCCGGTCCACGCTCAGCCGCGGCGGGAAGCCGAGTTCGGAGAGGAGCACCGGCGTACCGCCCCTGATCCGGCGCTTCTCCGTGAGAGCCGTACCCCGGGCCAAGGCCACCGGATAGTAGGACCTGACCAGCGCGACCGGCTCGTCGTCGATGGAGAGGAGCTGGTGGCGCAGTAGAGCCGTCTCGCCGTCGACGAGATCCAGGGCGTCCGCGACATCGGCGGGAGGCTAGACCTCCGCCACGTCCAGCAGTGTGCTGCGCGCCGCCCGCGCACCGTGTTTCGTGGCCTCGGTGAGCCAGCGGTAGGCCTCCCCCGCTCGCGCCGGAGCCATGTAGGAGGCGGGACGCATGGTCCGCTGCCGGTGTTCGCGGACGGTGACGGCCGCTCCGGCACGCCCGATGACGAGTTGCTCGTCCTTCAGGAGCTGCAACGCCTTCTGGATGGTGGCGTTGGAGGCGTCGAACCTCGCCTTGAGCTGGGTCGTGGAGGGCAGTTTCGCCCCGGGAGGCAAGTCGCCGCTCATGATCTCGTCCCGGAGATCGGAAGCGATCCGCTCGTGCAGCGAGCGCCGGTCGGGAAAGCCGGTGTCGGTGGGCATGGTCATCCGATCCCCATCTCATAGCGCAGCCGTTGCCGGTGGGCCGGCATCACCATCACGTCGGCCTGGATCGGCCGGTCCTCGCCGTCCAGCGTGACCCTGTCCAGCCGGAGGACCGGTTCGTCCGGGTCCAGGCGCAGGGCTTCGCGCTCCTCCGCGGTGGGCATGCGCGCGGTGACGTCCTCGCGGACCCGTACGCCGACGTGTCCGAGCCCGGCGAGGAAGGTGACGGCCCCGCCGGGGATCTTCCCCTTCTCGGCGAGCCGGGTGCCTCGGGCGATGCTCACCGGGTAATAGGTATCGGTCAACTCGCAGGGTTCGCCGTCGAGTTGAATGACCCGGCGGCGTACGACGACCACGTCCCCGGCGGCCACCCCGAGCAGCGCCGCCACACCCTCCGGCGCCCGCACCTCACCGGCGTGCGTAATGCGCTGACCACCCTTGCCCCCTCGGGCGGCGGCCTCCTCACCCCAGGCATCGGACTGCCCCGCCTGGCGCGGCGTCAGGTATGGCATGGAGGTACTGACCCACGTGCTGTCACTCACGGCGTCCTCCTGCGCGGCTGGAGCGGCTTCGACCTTACTGCTTTACACGGTAAGCGACTCGCTCAGAGTGTCCACCCTGGCCAAACATTGCTGCTTTTCGCGAATAGCGATACGTTACCCGCGTTCGTACAGCCCAGGATCAAGGCGGTGATTCACCGTGCCCCTGTCACGGCAACGACGCTTCCCCCGCTCACTCGTCTCTGTGGGTGCCGCACGCGGCTTCGCTCTCATCACACTCACGGAGTGGGGCATCACCGATCGACGGCACGATGTGCGGCTCTGCGTTTCCGAACTCGCCACCAACGCCCTGCTGCACGGTGTCCCACCGGGACGCGAGTTCAGCCTGCGACTCGTCGCCGACGGTTCACTGCTCCGCGTCGAGGTGCGCGACAGCGGGGGCGGACGGGTGGGAGTGCGGCACTGCGGGGCCGATGAGTGCGGAGGCAGGGGCCTTCGTCTGGTGAAGGCCCTGAGTGACGACTTCGGCGTCACCCCACACGTACCCGGCAAGACCGTCTGGCTCACCTTCAAGACCGACCTCAGCGGCGACGAGGCCCAGTAGGGGGCGGGCACCTACGCCGCCCCAACCGCCGTCGGCGCCCGCCCTCCCGCGTCCGTCGGCCCCCGCGGGCGGTGGGAGGGATCAGAACTCGTCGGTGGTGAACGACGCGTCCGGCGGGGTGGGCGCCCCGACAGGGCGAAGCGAGCGCCCCGGCACAGGGTGAGGCCCCCGTCGCCGACGTCGGACGGGGGCCTCGGGCCGGGCGCGGGTGGTCGCCCGGGTCAGTGGTTGCTGGGGAAGCCCAGGTTGATGCCTCCGTCGGAGGGGTCCGGCCAGCGGGTGGTGACGACCTTGCCGCGGGTGTAGAAGTGCACGCCGTCGTTGCCGTAGATGTGGTGGTCGCCGAAGAGGGAGTCCTTCCAGCCGCCGAAGGAGTGGTAGCCCACCGGCACCGGGATCGGCACGTTGACGCCGACCATGCCCGCCTCGACCTCCAGTTGGAAGCGCCGGGCCGCGCCGCCGTCGCGGGTGAAGATGGCGGTGCCGTTGCCCCAGCGGGAGGAGTTGATCAGCTCGACGGCCTCCTCGTACGTCTCGGCGCGGACCACGCACAGCACGGGGCCGAAGATCTCGTCGCGGTAGGCGTCCATCTCCGGGGTGACCTTGTCGAGCAGGGAGACGCCGATCCAGTGGCCGTCCTCGTAGCCCTCGACGGTGAAGCCGGTGCCGTCGAGGACGACCTCCGCGCCCTGGGCGGCGGCGCCGGTGACGTAGGAGGCGACCTTGTCGCGGTGGGCCTTGGTGATCAGCGGGCCCATCTCGGAGGCGGGGTCGTCGCCGGGGCCGATGGTCAGCTCGGCGGCGCGCGTGGTGATCTTCTCGATCAGCGGGTCGCCGGTGTCACCGACGGCGACGACCACGGAGACGGCCATGCAGCGCTCGCCGGCGGAGCCGTAGGCGGCGTTGATGGCGGCGTCCGCGGCGAGTTCGAGGTCGGCGTCGGGGAGGACCAGCATGTGGTTCTTCGCACCGCCGAGGGCCTGGACGCGCTTGCCGTTGGCGGTGGCCGTGGCGTGGATGTGGCGGGCGATGGGGGTGGAGCCGACGAAGCTGACGGCGGCGATGTCGGGGTGGTCCAGCAGCCGGTCGACGGCGGCCTTGTCACCGTTGACGACGTTGAGCACGCCGTCCGGGAGCCCGGCCTCGGCGGCCAGCTCGGCGAGCTTGTACGCGGCGGAGGGCACCTTCTCGCTCGGCTTGAGCACGAAGGTGTTGCCGCAGGCGATGGCGATGGGGAACATCCACATCGGCACCATGGCCGGGAAGTTGAACGGCGTGATGCCCGCGACGACGCCCAGCGACTGGCGGATGGCCGCGACGTCCACGCGGGTGGAGACCTGCGTGGACAGCTCGCCCTTGAGCTGGAGCGGCAGCGCGCAGGCCAGCTCGATGACCTCCAGGCCGCGGGCGACCTCGCCGAGCGCGTCGGAGTGCACCTTGCCGTGCTCGGCGGTGAGCAGTTCGGCGATCTCCTCGCGGTGGGCGGCGACCAGCTCGCGGAACCGGAAGAGGACCGCGGTGCGGGTGGCGAGCGAGCTGGTGCCCCAGGTGCGGTACGCCTCCTTGGCGGCGGCGACGGCGGCGTCGACCTCGTCGACGGAGGCGAGCGCGACCCGCGTGCCCTGGGCTCCGGTGGCGGGGTTGTAGACCGGGCCGTAGTTGCCTGACGCGCCCTCGACGGGCTTCCCGCCGATCCAGTGGTTGACGGTCTTCATGGTGCTGAACCTTTCCTACGGGGGCGGATCACAGCGGATCGCTACTGGTTCGCAGCGGATCACAACTGACGGCGGCGGGCGGCCGCCCGCCGGTCGTACTCCGCGCGGGCCTCCACCGCCGCCGGCCGGGTCGCGGTCTCGGCAACGGGCACATCCCACCATGCCTGCGCTTCGGGCGCGCCCGGCACAGTGTCGGCTGTTTCAGTCTCCACATAGACACAAGTGGGGTGTTTCGCGGCACGTGCCGTCGTAAGCGCGCCACGGAGTTCGCCAACGGCGCGCACCCGGATGACGTCCATGCCGAGGGAGGCCGCGTTGGCGGCGAGGTCCACGGGCAGCGGCGCCCCGGTGTACGTACCGTCGGCGGCCCGGAAGCGGTAGGCGGTGCCGAAGCGCTCGCCGCCGACGCTCTCGGAGAGGCCGCCGATCGAGGCGTAGCCGTGGTTCTGGATCAGCACCACCTTGATGGCGATGCCCTCCTGCACGGCCGTGACGATCTCCGTGGGCATCATCAGATACGTGCCGTCCCCGACCAGCGCCCACACGGGCCGCTCGGGGGCGGCGAGCCGGACGCCGATGGCGGCCGGGATCTCGTACCCCATGCAGGAGTAGCCGTATTCGAGGTGGTACTGGCGGCGGGAGCGGGCGCGCCACAGCTTGTGGAGATCGCCGGGGAGCGAGCCGGCGGCGTTGATGACGATGTCCTCGTCGCCGACGACCGCGTCGAGCGCGCCGATCACCTGGCTCTGGGAGGGCCGCGCGGCCGGCTCGGGGGCGGCGAAGGCCCGGTCGACCAGCGCCTCCCACCGCGCCTTCCCCGCCGCGTACTCGGCCTCGTACGAACCGGAGACCCGGTGCCCGGCGAGGGCCGCCGTCAGCGCCTCCAGGCCGGTCCGGGCGTCGGCGACGACCGAGTGGGCGGCGAGCTTGTGGGCGTCGAAGGAGGCGATGTTGAGGTTGGCGAAGCGGACGCCGGGCGCGGCGAAGAGCGTCGCGGAGGCGGTGGTGAAGTCGGTGTAGCGGGTGCCGACGCCGATCACCAGGTCGGCGGTGCGGGCGAGTTCGTCGGCGACGGCGGTGCCGGTGTGGCCGATGCCGCCGACGTCCGCCGGGTGGTCGTGGCGCAGCGAGCCCTTGCCGGCCTGGGTGGAGGCGACGGGGATGCCGGTGGCGTCGGCGAGCGCGCGCAGCGCGTCCTCGGCCTCGCTGTGGTGGACGCCGCCGCCCGCGACGATCAGGGGGCGCTCGGCGGCCCGTACGAGCCGCGCGGCCTCGGCGAGCGCCCCCGCGTCCGGGGCGGGGCGCGGTACGTACCAGGTCCGGTCGGCGAAGAACTCCTCGGGCCACTCGTACGCCTCGGCCTGTACGTCCTGGGGCAGCGCGAGGGTGACGGCGCCGGCCTCGACGGGGTCGGCCAGCACCCGCATGGCCTGGAGGGCGGCGGGGATCAGCGCCTCCGGCCGGTGCACGCGGTCGAAGTAGCGGGAGACGGGCCGCAGCGCGTCGTTGACCGACACATCGCCCGCGCCGGGGACTTCGAGCTGCTGGAGCACGGGGTCGGCGGGCCGGGTGGCGAAGGCGTCGCCGGGCAGCAGGAGCACCGGGAGGCGGTTGACGGTCGCCAGCGCCGCGCCGGTCACGAGGTTCGTGGCGCCGGGCCCGATGGAGGTGGTGACGGCGTGCGCGGAGAGCCGGTCGCACTGCCGCGCGTAGCCGACGGCGGCGTGCACCATGGCCTGCTCGTTGCGGCCCTGGAGGTAGGGCAGCGCGCCCTCGGACTCCAGGAGCGCCTGGCCGATGCCGGCGACGTTGCCGTGGCCGAAGATTCCCCAGCAAGCGGCGACGAGCCGGCGGCGCCGCCCGTCCCGCTCGGTGTACTGGTGGGCCAGGAACTCCACCAGGGCCTGGGCGACGGTCCGGCGGCGGGTCGCACCGGCGGTGGCGGCAACGGTCGTGGCGGTGGTCGCGTGGGTGGTCATCGGGCGGCTCCGGACGGTGCGGTCGGCTCGGGCGGCTCGGGCGGTGCGGTCGGCTCGGATGACTCGGATGACTCGGACGACTCGGATGGTGCGGCGTACAGCGGCAGCCGGGGGTCGGCGGGCTGGTCGGGCCAGGTGGTGCGGAGCCACGCGTGCTCGGGGTGGTCGCGGATCAGCCAGGCGCGCTCGGCGTCGGGGCCCGCCATGACGTTCAGGTAGTACAGGGTGTGGCCCGGCGCCGCGATGGACGGGCCGTGCCAGCCGTCGGGGATGAGGACGGCATCGCCGCTTCCGACCTCGGCGAGCACGTCGGTGGTGCGGCTGGGACCGGAGGGGGTCACGCGCTGGTAGCCGACGCCCCGCGCACCGTGCGCCTCGGCGACCTCGAAGTAGTAGATCTCCTCCAGCCGGGACTCCTCGCCCGGGCGGTGCTCGTCGTGCTTGTGCGGCGGATAGGAGGACCAGTTGCCGCCGGGCGTGAGCACCTCGACGGCGATGAGCCGGTCGCAGTCGAAGACGTCCGCCGCGCCGAAGTTGTTGACCTGGCGCGTGCAGTTCCCCGCGCCGCGCAGCTCCACGGGGACACCGGAGGCGGGCCCGTACCGGAACGGCAGCCGCCGCTCGCACCGCGCGCCGGTCAGGGCGAAGCGCCCGCCGCGCTCGCTCGTGATCCGCGCCTCGGTGTCGCGCGGTACGTACGCGAAGTCGCTCACGCCGCTGAACACGCTCTCGCGGCCGTCCAGTTCGAAGGTCAGGGCCTCGGCGGCGACCGCGCAGGAACCGGCCAGCGGCAGCACGATCCATTCGCTGCCGCCGGTGGCGAAGGTATGCGCGCCGCCGGGCGGGAGGTCGAGGACGCGCAGGCTGGAGTAGCCCCAGCCGGCCCGCTTCGGATCGATGTCGAGGGCGTACGGGCCGTCGGCGGCGGTTCCCGCCGGGAGGTGGAAGGTGCTGGTGACGGTCATGCGGTCAAGTCTCCTGCGAGGGGGCGGCGGGATACAGCGGGCGTCAATCGTGCTGGCCGGGGCCCCGGGGCCCGGGGGCCCGGGGCTCAGAGGAGTCCGACGGCGGTGTCCACGGCCGCCGTCACGTCCCCGTCCGCCGGATAGAGCAGCGAGCGGCCGACGACCAGGCCCTGCACGGTGGGCAGGCGCAGCGCCTTGCGCCACTTCTCGTACGCGCCGGCCTGGCTCTCGGGCGTGGCGCCGACCTCCCCGCCGAGCAGCACCACGGGCAGCGTGGACGTCTCGCAGACCTGGGCCATGTCGTCGGGGTCGCGGGTGACGGGGAGCTTGAGCCAGGTGTACGCGGAGGTGCCGCCGAGCCCGGCGGCGATGGCCACGGACGTGGTGACGGCCTCCGCGCCGAGGTCGTTCCTGACCTTGCCGTCGACGCGACGGGAGATGAACGGCTCGACGAAGACCGGCAGTCGCAGGGCGGCCATGGCGTCGATGACGCGGGCGGTGGTCTCCAGGGTGGAGAGCGAACCGGGGTCGTCGTAGTCGATGCGCAGCAGCAGTTTGCCGGCGTCGAAACGGAGCCGGGCGAGGTCCTCGGGCCGGTGGCCGGTGAACCGGTCGTCCATCTCGAAGGCGGCGCCCGCGAGCCCGCCGCGGTTCATGGAGCCCATCGCGACCTTGCCGTCGAGCGCCCCGAGCAGCAGCAGGTCCTCCAGGATGTCGGCGGTCGCGAGCACGCCGTCCACACCGGGCCGGGACAGCGCCAGACACATGCGTTCCAGCAGGTCCACGCGGTTGGCCATGGCGAGCCTGCGGTCGCCGACGGCGAGCGCCCCGCGGGCCGGGTGATCGGCGGCGATGATCATCAGCCGGCCGCTCTCGCCGACGAGCGGGCGGCGCGGGCGCCCGGCCGCCGCCTCGGCGATGGCCTCGGGCCGGCGCGCCCGCGTCGCCGCGATGTCGGAGATGCGAGGGGTCACGTGCGTCTCATTTCCTTGTGCCGTGCGGCTTGCGGCTTCGCTGAGCGGGGGCAGGGCGGGTGTGGCGTACGTACTCGGGGGGCGCGGTGCTCCGGAGGCGCGCGCCCGGCGCCCTCAACGCTCCGCGAGGAACGCCTCGACCTCGGCGGCGGTCGGCATGGCGGAGGAGCAGGCCAGCCGGGAGGCGACGATCGCCCCGGCGGCATTGGCGTAGCGCATGGCCGGGGCCAACTCCCAATCGCTGAGCAGCCCGTGGCAGAGGGCGCCGCCGAAGGAGTCGCCGGCGCCCAGGCCGTTGACGACGTCGACGGGGGTGGGCGGGACTTCGGCGGAGCGGCCGTCGCGGTGGAGGGCGAGTACTCCCTTGGGGCCCTGTTTGACGATGGCGAGTTCGACGCCGGTGTCCAGCAGGGCGCGGGCGCAGTCCCATGGTTCCCGTACGCCCGTGGCGACTTCGGCCTCGTCGAGGTTGCCGACGGCGACGGTGGCGTAGGCGAGCGCGGCCGCGTAGTGGGGGCGTGCGGCGGCGAGCGCGGCCGACGCTGTCGCGCCGGAGGCGCCGGAGGCGCCGGAAGCGCCGGAAGCGCCGGAAGCGCCGGAAGCGGCGCCGCCCCAGAACATGGGCCGCCAGTCGAGGTCGAAGACGGTGTGGCCGCCGGGGGCCGCGGCACGGGCCTCAAGGGCGGCGAGGGTGGCGGAGCGGCTGGGCTCCTCGCACAGCCCGGTGCCGGTCATCCAGAAGACGCGGGCCGCGCGGATGGCGTCCAGGTCCAGTTCGTACGGGCGGATGTCCAGGTCGGGGGCCTTGGGGAGGCGGTAGAAGTACAGCGGGAAGTCGTCCGGCGGGAAGATCTCGCAGAAGGTGACGGGGGTGGGGAGGCGGTCGACGGGGGTGACCCACCGGTCGTCCACGCCGAAGTCGCGAAGCGCCTGGTGGACGTAGTCGCCGAAGGGGTCCGCGCCGGTGCGGCTGATGACGGCGGAGCGGCGGCCGAGGCGGGCGGCGGCGACGGCGACGTTGGTGGCGGAGCCGCCGAGGAACTTGCCGAAGGTCTCCACCCGCGAGAGCGGCACCCCGGTCTGGAGCGGGTAGATGTCGACCCCGATGCGGCCCATGGTGATCACGTCGTACGGCTCGGTCATAGGTACCCCTTCGCGTTCCCCGGTCTTCCGGCTCCGTCACGGGCTCTCGGCGCGGTCCCCTCGCGGCTCCCCCACCACGGCCCTCGCCGCGGCCCCTCGCCTGGCACAGGTCTAACCGCGGATTCACACCCTGTCAACGCTTTGTCCTTACATACTTACGTTCTTCGCGAGACCCTGCGGAACGGCCTCGCACACCACTCCCGGATGACAAAGTCCTTAAGTCCGTATGTCAGGACGAAGTCTTGACAGTCGCCGGGCCGCCATAGAGGCTGACCGGCGACCCGCCTATGCCTTCCCGGTCACCGCCGACCGGTGAAAGGAGAGCCGCCTCATGTCCGTACCCCGCCCCGAAGCAGCCGTACTGGACCGGATCCGGGTGGGTTCGGCCCCCGACTCGTGGGGGGTCTGGTTCCCCGACGACGAGCGGCAAGTCCCCTGGCAGCGCTTCCTGGACGAGGTCGCCGGGGCCGGCTACGAGTGGATCGAGCTGGGCCCGTACGGCTATCTGCCCAGCGACGCGGGCCGGCTCCGCGAGGAGACCGGCCGGCGCGGGCTGCGGGTCTCGGCCGGCACGGTCTTCACCTCCCTGCACCGCGGACCGGCCACCTGGGACGCGACGTGGGCGCACGTCGCGAAGGTCGCCGCGCTGACCCAGGCGATGGGCGCGCGCCACCTCGTCGTCATCCCCTCCTTCTGGCGCGACGACAAGACCGCCGAGATCATCGAGGACTCCGAACTCACCGCCGAGCAGTGGCGGAACCTCGCGAGCGGCATGGAGCGGCTGGGCCGCGAGGTACGCGACCGCTACGGGCTCGACATCGTCGTCCATCCGCACGCCGACACCCACATCGACTCCGAGGCGCACGTCGAGCGGTTCCTCGACGCCACCGACCCCGACCTGGTGAACCTCTGTCTGGACACCGGCCACTACGCCTACTGCGGCGGCGACAGCGTCAAACTCATCGAGACCTACGGGGAGCGGATCGGCTACCTCCACCTCAAGCAGGTGGCCCCGGACATCCTCGCCGACGTCGTGCGGAACGGGACGCCGTTCGGCCCGGCCGTCGCGCAGGGCGTGATGTGCGAACCGCCGCGCGGCGAGCCCCCGCTGGAGCCCGTACTGGCGGCGGCGCAGCGCCTCGGCGTCGACCTGTTCGCCATCGTCGAGCAGGACATGTACCCCTGCGCCCCGGACGCGCCGCTTCCGATCGCCGAGCGCACCAGGCGCTTCCTGCGCTCGTGCGGGGCCTGACCACCACCCGGCACGGGAATCGCCACACGCACCGCACCGCCCCGACCAAAGGACGACATGACTCTGCTGGGAACCCTCGGCGTGGCCGTCATCGGCGCCGGCCGGATGGGCGCCGACCATGTGCGCCGGATCAACGACGTCATCAGCGGCGCGCGCGTCGCCGCCGTCGCCGACCTCGACGAGGGACGGGCCGCCGCGGCGGCGGACGGCATCGAGGGCTGTACGGTCCACACCGATCCGGCCGCCGCCATGGCCGCCCCGGGCGTGGCCGCCGTGCTCATCGCCTCCCCCGGCCCGGCCCATGAGGCGGCGCTGCTGGCCGCGTTCGAGCGCGACCTGCCCGTGCTGTGCGAGAAGCCGCTCACCCCGGACCCGGCCTCCGCGCTGCGCGTGCTGGCGGCGGAGCAGCGCCTCGGCCACCGGCGCGTACAGGTCGGCTTCATGCGCCGCTACGACGCCGACTACCTGAAGCTCAAGCGGCTCCTCGCCGAAGGGGCCTTCGGCCGCACCCTGATGCTGCACCACAAGCACCGCAACGTCAGCACCCCGCCCGGCTTCACGAACGCGATGATGATCCACGACTCGGCCGTACACGAGATCGACGTGACCCGCTGGCTGCTGGACGACGAGATCACCAGCGTCCGCGTGCTGCGCCCGGCCCCCTCCGGCGCGGCCCCCGGCGGGCTCGGCGACCCCCAGCTCATCCTCTTCGAGACGGCTGGGGGCCGGGTCGTGGACACCGAACTGTTCGTCAACTGCGGCTTCGGCTACCAGGTGACGTGCGAGGCGGTCGGCGAGCGCGGCACCGCCCGGATCGGCGACGAGCGCGGCGTGTTCACCAACGCCGACGGCCGCTGGGGCACGGGCATCGTCCCCGGCTTCGTGGAACGCTTCGAGGAGGCGTACGACCGACAGGTGCGGCGCTGGGTGGAGGCGATCCGGCGCGGCGAGGTCGAGGGCCCCAGTTGCTGGGACGGCTACGCGGCGGCCGCCGTCTGCGAGGCGGGCGTACGGGCCCAGGCGACCGGCGAACGGGTCCCCGTGGACCTCGTCGAACGCCCGGCGCTGTACCGCTGAGGCATTACTGCCGATAGACCGGGGAGTGCCGTGCCACCGCCGAGAGCCCGGGGAGGCGTCACTGCTGTCGGGTCGGTGAGGCGTCACTGCGGGCGCGATGCCGAGATGCCGTCACCGACCGGCCGCCGACCGCCGCCGCACCGCACCGCACCGCCACGCCCCGCACAGCCCGGCACCGCACCGTCCCACCCCGCCGTCGATCGTCAGGAGCTTCCTCATGCGCATCGGTTTTCTCGGCGCGGGCCGGATCGGCTCCTTCCACGCCGCCGCCCTCACCGCGACGGACGGCGTCGACGAGCTGCTGATCGGCGACGCCGACGCGGCCCGCGCCGCCGGGCTCGCGGAGCGCGTCGGCGGTCGGGCGCGGGCGGCGGCGTCCGTCGACGCGGTGTTCGCCGCCGGGGTGGACGCCGTGGTGATCGCCGCCGCGACCGCCGCGCACGCCGATCTGATCGTCCGGGCGGCCGACGCCGGACTGCCCGCCTACTGCGAGAAGCCCATCGCCCTCGACCTGCCGGGCACGCTCCGCGCGCTGCGCGCGGTGGAGGCGGCGGGCACCCTGCTCCAGATGGGTTTTCAGCGCCGCTTCGACGCCGGGTACCTGGCGGCGCGCGAGGCGGTGCGGGCCGGGCGGCTCGGCCGGCTGCACACCATCCGGGCCGTCACCTCGGACGCCGCACCGCCCCCGGCGGAGTTCCTGCCGCTGTCCGGCGGGCTGATCCGGGACTGCCTGGTGCACGACTTCGACGCCGTGCGCTGGCTGACGGGGTGTGAGGTGGTGGAGACCTACGCGCGCGGCTCGGCGAACGGCGCGGAGTTCTTCCGCGCGGCGGGCGACGTGGACACGGCCGCCGCGCTGCTCACCCTGGACGACGGCACGCTGGTCACGGCCACGGCCACCCGCTACAACGGCGCGGGGTACGACGTACGGACGGAACTGGCGGGCGAGCGCGGCCAACTGGTGATCGGGCTGGACGCCCGTACGCCCTTCGCCTCCGCCGAACCGGGCGGGCCCGCGGCGCCCGCCCACCCCTGGGGCGGCTTCCTCGAACGGTTCGAGGCCGCGTACCGCGCGGAGCTGGCCGCCTTCGTACGGGCAGCCGCCGGCGAGGCGCCCAACCCGTGCTCCGGGCGGGAGGCGCTGCACGCGCTGCTGGTCGCCGAGGCGTGCGAACGCTCCCGACGCACGGGCCGCCCGGTGGCACCGGCGGAGATCGCCGCGGAGGCGTCCCTCTGACCTCCGGCCCGGCCCGGTCCCGCCCCTCGGGCAACGTTGTCCGATTCGTCACGGCTGTCTTCACCTGGTCACAGCCGTCACGTATACGCCCACCTTCCGTCACAGCCCGTCAACAGGACCCCTGCGCTCATTACTCAGCGTCGCTCAATGGGCACAGGCTGAGTGATCAAGAGAGCGGCCGCGCCGCAGCTCCCCCGACGGACCCCCATCCGTGGCTGCGGCACCGCGGAGAGGCGCGAAGATGACCGACCGGAGGCTTTGGTCGTACAGGGAGATCGCCGCCCACATCGGCGTACAGACGGACACCGTGCGTTCCTACCGGAAGCACGGGCTGCTGCCGCCGCCCGACCACGTGGAGGGCGGCAAGCCGTTCTGGTTCGCCGACACCGTGCGCGCCTGGGTGGCCCGCCGCCCGGGCAACCGCGCCCGGCGCGACACCAAGAGCTGACCGTACCGACCCCTTCCCTGGTCCCCCGGCCCCGTACCGCGCGCCGCGCGTGGCACGGGGCTTTCGCGATCCCTCCCCCGCTACCCCCGATCCTACGTGCGGAATACCCCCAGGGGGTATAGTGTTGAACGAGTCGGAAAGCGATGGGCGCGCCCGGAGCGACCGCCCGAACGAGCTGAGGAGAGGCCATGAACGCCGAGACGAACACCGAGACGAACGCCACCACCACCGTCTACAAGGTGACCGGCATGACCTGCGGCCACTGCGAGAGCGCGGTGCGCGAGGAACTGTCCGCCCTCGACGGCGTGGCCTCCGTCGAGGCCGTGGCCGGCACCGGCCTGGTCACCGTGGTCTCCGCCGCCCCGCTCGACGAGGCGGCCGTCCGCGCCGCCGTCGACGAGGCCGGCTACGAGCTCGTGGGCCAGGTCTGACCGGCCGCCCCGAGGCCCCCTCGTCACCCTCCCGCCGGGCCGTACCGCTCAGCTGATACTGCCGCCGTACGGCCCGGCCCTCCTCCCAGGAGAACCGTCATGACCAGCACGGCCCCCGAAGCCACGGTGGCGCACAGCAACCAGGTCGAACTCTCGATCGGCGGCATGACCTGCGCGTCCTGCGCCGCGCGCATCGAGAAGAAGCTCAACCGAATGGACGGCGTCGCCGCCACCGTCAACTTCGCCACCGAGAAGGCGCGCGTCAGCTACGCCGACGGCGTCGCGGTCGGCGACCTCGTCGCCACCGTGGAGCGGACGGGCTACAGCGCCGAGCCCAAGAAGGAACCCGAGCCCGCCGCCCCCGAGCCGGAGTCCGGCCGGCCCGCCGAGGAACAGCCCGGGGCCGGGAAGGGCGACGAGGAGACGGCCGCGCTGCGGCAGCGGCTGCTCGTCTCGCTCACCCTCTCCGTGCCCGTCGTGCTGCTGGCGATGGTCCCGGCCCTCCAGTTCGACAACTGGCAGTGGCTGTCCCTGACGCTGGCGGCCCCCGTCGTGGTCTGGGGCGCGCTCCCCTTCCACCGGGCCGCCTGGACCAACGCCCGGCACGGCGCGGCCACCATGGACACCCTCGTCTCCATCGGCACCCTCGCGGCCCTCGGCTGGTCGCTGTGGGCGCTGTTCTTCGGCGACGCCGGAATGGCCGGGATGCGGCACGGCTTCGACTTCACCGTCTCCCGTACGAGCGGTTCCTCGGCCATCTATCTGGAGGCCGCGGCCGGGGTGACCACGTTCATCCTCGTCGGCCGGTATCTGGAGGCGAAGTCCAAGCGGAAGGCGGGCGCGGCACTGCGTGCCTTGCTGGAGCTGGGCGCGCGGGACGTGGCCGTGCTGCGGAACGGGCGCGAGGAGCGCGTACCGGTCTCCCGGCTCGCGGTCGGCGACCGCTTCGTCGTACGGCCCGGGGAGACGATCGCCACCGACGGCACGGTCGTCGAGGGCGGCTCGGCGGTCGACGCGTCGATGCTGACGGGCGAGTCGGTGCCGGTGGACGTGGGCGTCGGCGACGCCGTGACCGGCGCGACCGTGAACACCTCGGGCCGGCTCGTCGTCGAGGCGACGCGCGTCGGCTCGGACACCCAGCTCGCGCGGATGGCGCGGCTGGTGGAGGACGCGCAGAACGGCAAGGCGGCGGTGCAGCGCCTCGCGGACCGGATCTCCGGCGTCTTCGTCCCCGTCGTGCTGGTGATCGCGGTGGGCACGCTGGCCGGCTGGCTGCTGGCGACGGGCGACGCGACCGCCGCGTTCACGGCCGCCGTGGCGGTCCTGATCATCGCCTGCCCGTGCGCCCTGGGGCTCGCCACACCGACGGCCCTGATGGTCGGTACGGGCCGGGGCGCGCAGCTCGGCATCCTCATCAAGGGCCCCGAGGTGCTGGAGTCCACGCGCCGCGTGGACACCGTGGTGCTGGACAAGACGGGGACCGTGACCACGGGCCGGATGGGGCTGCACGACGTGGTGGCCGCGCCGGGCGTGAGCGAGCGGGAGCTGCTGCGGCTGGCCGGCGCCCTGGAGCATGCCTCCGAGCACCCGATCGCCCGCGCCATCGCGGACGGCGCGATCGCACAGGCGGGCTCGCTGCCCGTGCCGGAGAGCTTCGAGAACGTGGCCGGGCTCGGCGTCCAGGGCGTGGTCGACGGCCACGCGGTGCTGGTGGGGCGCGAGAAACTGCTGGCCGAGTGGTCGATCGAACTGCCCGCCGAGCTGGCGGCGGCCAAGACGGCGGCCGAGGCCGAGGGGCGCACGGCGGTGGCCGTGGCATGGGACGGAGCGGCCCGGGGCGTCCTCGCGGTGGCCGACACCGTCAAGGAGTCCAGCGCCGAGGCGATCGTCCGGCTGCGGGCCCTCGGGCTCTCCCCGGTGCTGCTGACCGGCGACAACCGGACGGTGGCCGAGTCCGTGGCCCGCGAGGTCGGCATGGACGCGCCGGGCGACCAGATCTTCGCGGAGGTGCTGCCGCAGGACAAGGTGGACGTGGTCAAGCGGCTCCAGGGCGAGGGCCGTACGGTCGCGATGGTCGGCGACGGCGTCAACGACGCGGCCGCCCTGGCCACCGCCGACCTCGGGCTCGCCATGGGCACGGGGACGGACGCGGCGATCGAGGCGGGCGACCTGACGCTCGTACGCGGCGATCTGCGGGTGGCGGCCGACGCGATCCGGCTCTCCCGCCGGACCCTGGCCACCATCAAGGGCAACCTCTTCTGGGCCTTCGGCTACAACGTGGCCGCGCTGCCGCTCGCGGCGGCCGGACTGCTCAACCCGATGATCGCGGGGGCCGCGATGGCCTTCTCCTCGGTCTTCGTGGTGACAAACAGCCTGAGGCTCCGTTCCTTCACCTAATCCACATAAGTGACACAACACCCACACCCAAGAACCTCGATCTTTAGATCGGGGTTCTTGCCCTTTTACGTCCCTTATGGCAAGAGACGCAGATCACAGCGATCGGGGGGTAACCATTGGCGGGGGTCGCAGGTCTAACCGGGCAGTGCTGCATCGTCTTGGGGGACGATGCCGGCCACGCGTGGCCGGGGCGACGTGCCCGGGGAGCTTTGAGCGGCCCTCCCGTATGTACGCGTCCCGGCAGATCGCGTCAAGGCGTGCGCCGGTGCGAACCGGCGTCCAGGCTCCCGGCCGGATCCCGTGGGGGGAATCCGAACCGGGAAACGGGAAGCGCCCCGCTCCGACCCGTGGGGGGATCGGCAGCGGGGCGCTTTCCTCATACGCGCTCTACGCCGCGTGGAAACGCACTCGGCACCGTATGCCGCGTTGACACCACGCGGAGACACGCTCGGCGCCCCATGCCGCGCTCAGCGCCCCCTGGGGGCGCACTCGGCACCGCATGCCACGTTTGACGCCGCCCCGTGCCGCGGTGCACAGCACCGCTGCGCGCGTACGGCGGCACCGTAGTCCGCGTGCGGACCGGCAGCCGGGGGCTCAGCCGCCGCGCGGCGCGGCGGCCGGGCCCGCGTACGGCGCGGAGGCCAGGTCCGCGTACGGCCCGGCGGCCGGACCCGCGTACGGCCCGGCGGCCGGACCCGCGTACGGCGCGGAGGCCAGGTCCGCGTACGGCCCGGCGGCCGGACCCGCGTACGGCGCGGCGGTCAGGGCCGCGTACGGCGCGGTGGCCGAGCCGGCGCGCAGCGCGGTGGCCGGGCCCGCGCGCAGCGCGAGCGTCAGCGCTGCTCCACCGGGATGAAGTCGCGCTCGACGATGCCCGTGTAGATCTGGCGCGGGCGGCCGATGCGGGAACCCGGCTCCTTGATCATCTCGTGCCACTGGGCGATCCAGCCGGGCAGCCGGCCGAGCGCGAAGAGCACGGTGAACATCTCGGTCGGGAAGCCCATGGCCCGGTAGATGAGCCCGGTGTAGAAGTCGACGTTCGGGTAGAGCTTGCGCTCCACGAAGTAGTCGTCGGCCAGCGCGTGCTCTTCGAGCTTGAGCGCGATGTCGAGCAGTTCGTCGTCCTTGCCCAGGGCGGAGAGGACGTCGTGCGCCGCGGCCTTGATGATCTTCGCCCGGGGGTCGAAGTTCTTGTAGACGCGGTGCCCGAAGCCCATGAGCTTCACGCCGTCTTCTTTGTTCTTCACCTTGCGGATGAAGGTGTCGACGTCGCCACCGGACTGCTGGATGCCCTCCAGCATCTCCAGCACCGACTGGTTGGCGCCGCCGTGCAGCGGGCCCCACAGCGCGTTGATGCCCGCCGAGATGGAGGCGAACAGGTTGGCCTGCGAGGAGCCGACGAGCCGCACGGTCGACGTGGAGCAGTTCTGCTCGTGGTCGGCGTGCAGGATCAGCAGCTTGTCCAGCGCGCTGGCCACGACCGGGTCCAGGTCGTAGTCGGCGGCGGGCACCGAGAAGGTCATCCGCAGGAAGTTCTCGACATAGCCGAGGTCGTTGCGCGGGTAGACGACCGGCTGGCCCACCGACTTCTTGAACGCGTACGCCGCGATCGTCGGCAGCTTGGCCAGCAGCCGGATCGTGGAGAGGTGGCGCTGCTTCTCGTCGAACGGGTTGTGGCTGTCCTGGTAGAACGTGGACAGCGCGCTGACCACGGACGACAGCATCGCCATCGGGTGCGCGTCGCGCGGGAAGCCGTCGTAGAACCGCTTCACGTCCTCGTGCAGCAGCGTGTGCTGGGTGATCTCGCCCTTGAACGTCGACAGCTCGTCGACCGTCGGCAGCTCACCGTTGATCAGCAGGAACGCCGTCTCCAGGAAGGTGCTGTGCTCCGCGAGCTGCTCGATCGGGTAGCCGCGGTAGCGCAGGATGCCCTGCTCGCCGTCGAGGTAGGTGATCGCCGATTTGTACGCGGCGGTGTTGCCGTAACCGCTGTCCAGGGTCACCAGACCGGTCTGGGCGCGAAGCTTGCCGATATCGAAGCCCTGGTCGCCGACGGTGCTGTCGACCACCGGGTAGGTGTATTCGCCGTCCCCGTACCGGAGTACTACAGAGTTGTCGCTCACGTCATCCCTCACCGACGTTGTGCCTCTTCTTCGAGGTGCCCTGACTCCCTCTACCTTCCCCCATTTGGACCATGCACGTGCACTCGGGGTCGGCCAAAGGGCCTATGTGCGGCACTCAGTGCCGCCTAGCCTGCCCATACTGCCCCCTTCGCCCCACTTGGGGAAACCGGGGAGCGCTCAGGAGTCTGTTGAATATTTATGCATCGCGTATGCCACCGCTCAGCCGGTGATCCAGCGCGGTGCACCGTCTACCCGCGGATACCGTTCGCACCGCCTGACCCAGCGCTTTTCTGGACCCCACCAGCACCACGAGCCGCTTCGCCCGGGTTACGGCCGTATAGAGCAGATTGCGCTGGAGCATCATCCACGCCCCCGTGGTGACGGGGATCACCACTGCCGGGTACTCGCTCCCCTGCGAGCGGTGGATCGTCACCGCGTACGCGTGCGCCAGCTCGTCCAGCTCGTCGAAGTCGTACGGGACCTCCTCGTCCTCGTCCGTGCGCACGGTCAGCCGCTGCTCCTCGACGTTCAGATCGGTGACGACGCCGACCGTGCCGTTGAAGACGCCGTTCTCCCCCTTCTCGTAGTTGTTGCGGATCTGGGTGACCTTGTCACCGACCCGGAAGACCCGGCCGCCGAACCGCCGCTCCGGCACATCCGGCCGAGCCGGGGTGATCGCCTGCTGAAGCAGCCCGTTGAGCGTCCCCGCCCCGGCCGGACCCCGGTGCATGGGGGCCAGCACCTGCACGTCCCGGCGCGGATCGAGACCGAACTTGGCGGGGATGCGCCGCGCCGCCACGTCCACCGTCAGCCGCCCCGCCTCCTCGGTGTCGTCCTCGGCGAAGAGGAAGAAATCCGCCAGCCCCTGCGTGATCGGCGGCGCGCCGGAGTTGATGCGGTGCGCGTTGGTCACCACCCCGGACTGCTGCGCCTGCCGGAAGATCCGCGTCAGCCGCACGGCCGGCACCGGCCCGCCCTCCGCCAGCAGGTCCCGCAGCACCTCCCCCGCCCCGACCGACGGGAGCTGATCCACATCGCCGACCAGCAGCAGATGCGCCCCCGGCGCGACCGCCTTGATCAACTTGTTGGCGAGCAGCAGATCGAGCATCGACGCCTCGTCGACCACCACCAGATCGGCCTCCAGCGGCCGGTCCTTGTCGTACGCGGCGTCGCCGCCGGGCTTCAGCTCCAGCAGCCGGTGCACCGTCCCCGCCTCGGCCCCCGTCAGCTCCGACAGCCGCTTCGCGGCCCGGCCCGTCGGCGCCGCCAGCACCACCTTGGCCTTCTTCGCGCGGGCCAGCTCCACCACCGACCGAACGGTGAAGGACTTGCCGCAGCCCGGCCCGCCCGTGAGCACCGCGACCTTCTCCGTGAGCGCGAGCCGCACCGCCTCCCGCTGCTCGGGGGCCAACTCGGCCCCCGTCCGCCGCGCGAGCCAGGTCAGCGCCTTCTCCCAGTCGACGGAGCGGAAGGCCGGCAGCCGGTCCTCCTCCGTCCGGAGCAGCCGCCGCAGTTGACCGGCCAAGGACAGCTCGGCCCGGTGGAAGGGGACGAGATAGACGGCGGTGACGGGCTCGCCGTCGGGCCCGGGCACGCTCTCGCGGACCACGCCCTCCTCGTCGGCGGCCAGTTCGCCCAGGCAGTCGATCACCAGCCCGGTGTCGACCTGGAGCAGCTTGACCGCGTCGGCGATCAGCCGCTCCTCCGGGAGATAACAGTGCCCTTGATCCGTGGACTGTGAAAGGGCGTACTGGAGTCCGGCCTTGACGCGCTCCGGGCTGTCGTGCGGAATGCCGACGGACTGGGCGATCCGGTCGGCGGTCAGGAAGCCGATGCCCCAGACATCGGCGGCGAGCCGATACGGCTCGTTGCGCACCACGGAGATGGAGGCGTCGCCATATTTCTTGTAGATGCGCACCGCGATGGAGGTGGAGACGCCGACCCCTTGGAGGAAGACCATGACCTCCTTGATGGCCTTCTGCTCCTCCCACGCCGCCGCGATCATCTTCGTGCGCTTCGGACCCAGTCCGGGCACCTCGACGAGGCGTCCCGGCTGCTGCTCGATGACGTCGAGCGTGTCCGTGCCGAAGTGCTCGGTGATCCGGTCGGCGATCCTCGGCCCGATGCCCTTGATCAGACCGGAGCCCAGATAGCGGCGGATGCCCTGGATGGTGGCGGGCAGCACCGTGGTGTAGTTCTCCACCGTGAACTGGCGGCCGAACTGCGGGTGGGAGCCCCACCGGCCCTCCATCCGCAGCGACTCCCCCGGCTGCGCGCCGAGCAGCGAGCCGACCACCGTGAGGAGGTCGCCGCCGCCACGGCCGGTGTCCACACGGGCGACCGTGTAGCCGTTCTCCTCGTTGGCGTAGGTGATCCGTTCCAATACCGCTTCGAGCACCGCTTGCTGGGACATGGCACGACGGTACCGCCGGGGCCGGACACTCGTGCGGGCCTGTGGATAACTTCCGACAGGCACCGCTCCGCTTCCCCGGAGCACCCCTCCGACCAGCCATTTCACCGGCCCCCGAGCCGCCAACGGCGGAGTCGTCGAAACATTCGCGCCTTGCCCGCTCGTCCCCTGCCCGCTCGTTCCCTGCCCGCTCGTTCCCTGCCCGCTCGTCCTCTGTCCGCTCGCCTCCTGTCCGCTCGCCTCCTGCCCGCTCGCCTCCTGCCCGCTCGTCCCGTCCAGCGCCGCCGCGGCGGCGAAACCGAAGGGAGCGCCCGTTGAAGGACCGTCCCGATCCGGCGCACGGACCAGCCTCCGCGGAACTCCTCCGCATGGAAGGCGTGCGCAAGACCTTCCCCGGCGTGGTCGCGCTCGACGGCGTCGACTTCGACCTGCGCGCGGGCGAGGTGCACGCCCTGCTCGGCGAGAACGGAGCGGGCAAATCGACGCTCGTCAAGCTGGTCTCCGGCGCCCACCGCCCGGACGCCGGCCGCGTCCTCGTCGGCGGCGAGCCCGCCCGTATCCACAGCGCGCAGGACGCGGAGCGGCACGGCATCGCCACCATCTACCAGGAGTTCAACCTCGTACCGGACTTGAGCGTCGCCGAGAACATCTTCCTCGGGCGCCAGCCGCGCCGCCTCGGCCTCGTGGACCGCAAGGCGATGGAGCGGGCCGCCGCCGGACTGCTCGACCGGGTCGGCGTCGACGTGTCGCCGCGCACCCGCGTGCGCGAACTGGGCATCGCCCGGCTCCAGATGGTCGAGATCGCCAAGGCGCTCTCCCTCGACGCCCGCGTCCTGATCATGGACGAGCCGACCGCCGTGCTCACCGCCGACGAGGTGGACAGGCTCTTCGGGCTTGTCCGGACGCTCCGCGAGAGCGGCGTCGGCGTCGTCTTCATCACCCACCATCTGGAGGAGATCGCCGCCCTCGCCGACCGCGTCACCGTCCTGCGCGACGGCCGCAGCGTCGCCCGCGTACCGGCGGACACCCCCGCGGACGAACTGGTGCGGCTGATGGTCGGCCGCTCCATCGAGGCCCAGTACCCGCGCGAGAGCGGCGGCACCAGCCGCGCCACGGCCCCCCTGCTGCGCGTCGAGGGCCTCACCCGCGGCGGCAGTTTCCAGGACATCGCCTTCGAGGTGCGGCCCGGCGAGGTCGTGGGCCTGGCCGGGCTGGTCGGCGCGGGCCGTACCGAGGTCGTACGGGCCGTGTTCGGCGCCGACCCGTACGACGCCGGAACCGTCGAGATGGCGGGCCGGCCGCTGCCCCGGCACGACGTCAACGCCGCGCTGAAGGCCGGGATCGGCCTCGTACCGGAGGACCGCAAGGCCCAGGGTCTGCTCCCGGACGCCCCTGTGCACGAGAACCTCGGTCTGGTCACGCTCGGCGGCGCCACCCGCGCGGGCCTCGTGGACCGGGCCGGTCAGCGGCGGGCCGCGGCCCGCATCGCCGAGCGGCTCGCGGTCCGGATGGCCTCCCTCGACCAGCCCGTACGGACGTTGTCCGGCGGCAATCAGCAGAAGGTCGTCATCGGCAAGTGGCTGCTGGCCGACGCGCGGCTGCTGATCCTCGACGAGCCGACGCGCGGCATCGACGTCGGCGCGAAGGTCGAGATCTACCAGCTCATCAACGAACTCACGGCCGCGGGCCGCGCGGTCCTCATGGTCTCCAGCGACCTCCCCGAGGTGCTGGGCATGAGCGACCGGGTCCTGGTCATGGCCCAGGGCCGGATCGCGGGCGAACTCGCCGCCGCGGACGCCACGCAGGACGCCGTGATGGCCCTGGCCGTACAGACCCGGCCGACCGAGGCAGAAGACAAGAAACCCGAGAAGGCCGCGAAGGACAAGAAAACCGGGAAAACCGAGAAGGCCGAGAAGGGTGAGGAGGACTCCCGTGGCCGCTGACGCTCTCAAGGGCGACCGCCCGTCGGGCGCGGTCCTGGTGCTGCGCCGGGTGCTGCTCGACAACGGCGCGCTGAGCGCCCTGGTGGTGCTGGTGGTGGCGCTGTCGCTGCTGTCCGACACGTTCCTGACCACCCAGAACCTGCTCAATGTCGGCGTGCAGGCGGCCGTCACCGCGATCCTCGCGTTCGGCGTCACGTTCGTCATCGTCTCGGCGGGCATCGATCTGTCGGTGGGTTCGGTGGCCGCCCTGTCCGCGACCGTGCTCGCCTGGACGGGGACCTCCCAGGGGCTGCCCGTATGGTCGGCGCTGGTGCTCGCCGTGGTCACGGGCGTCGCCTGCGGCCTGGTCAACGGCGCGCTGGTCGCGTTCGGCAAGCTGCCGCCGTTCATCGCGACGCTGGCGATGCTCTCCATAGGGCGCGGCCTCGCCCTGGTCGTCTCCCAGGGGACCCCGATTCCGTTCCCCGACTCCGTCTCGGGTCTCGGCGACACGCTCGGCGGCTGGCTGCCCGTACCGGTCATCGTGATGCTCGCGGTCGGCGTCGTCACGGCCGTGGTGCTGGCCCGTACGTACAGCGGTCGCGCCATGTACGCGATCGGCGGCAACGAGGAGGCGGCGCGGCTCTCCGGAATCCGCGTCAAGCGGCAGAAGCTCGTCATCTACGCGCTGTCGGGGGCGTTCGCGGCCATCGCGGGCGTGGTCCTCGCCGCCCGGCTCTCCTCCGCGCAGCCCCAGGCGGCGTACGGCTACGAGCTGGACGCCATCGCGGCGGTCGTCATCGGCGGGGCCAGCCTCTCGGGCGGCGTCGGCAAGGCGTCCGGCACGTTCGTCGGCGCGCTGATCCTCGCCGTGCTCCGCAACGGCCTCAACCTGCTGTCGGTGTCCGCGTTCTGGCAGCAGGTCGTCATCGGCGTCGTCATCGCGCTGGCCGTCCTCCTCGACACGCTGCGCCGCCGCACCGGCGCCCTGACGGCCCCCGCGGGCGCGTCCGGGCCGGGCGGCGGACCGCCCGGCGGGCGGCCGGTGAAGATCGCGGTCGGGGCGGTGGCCGTGGCGGCGGTGGCGCTGGCCGCGGTGTTCCTGCGGCCCGGTTCGTCGGACGCCCAGCCGAAGGTCGGGCTGTCCCTGTCGACCCTCAACAACCCGTTCTTCGTCCAGCTCAAGGCGGGTGCGCAGGCCGAGGCCGAGGCGTCCGGGGTCGACCTGACCGTCACCGACGCCCAGAACGACGCCTCCCAACAGGCCAACCACATCCAGAACTTCACCAGCCGGGGCGTCAAGGCCGTGATCGTGAACCCGGTGGACTCGGACGCCGCGGGCCCGGCCGTCAAGGCCGCGGGCCAGGCGGACATCCCCGTCGTCGCCGCCGACCGGGGCGTCAACAAGGCGCCCGTCGACACCCTCGTGGCCTCCGACAACGTCGCGGGCGGCAGGCTCGCCGCGAAGACCCTCGCGGAGCAACTGGGCGGCAAGGGGACCCTCCTGGTCCTCCAGGGGACGGCCGGCACGTCGGCCTCCCGGGAGCGCGGCCAGGGCTTCCGGGAGGGGCTGAAGGCGTACCCGGGGCTCAAGGTCGTCGCCCGGCAGCCCGCGGACTTCGACCGCGCCAAGGGGCTGGACGTGACGGCCAACCTCCTCCAGTCACACCCGGACGTGAACGGCGTCTTCGCCGAGAACGACGAGATGGCCCTGGGCGCGGTCAAGGCCCTCGGCGCCAAGGCGGGCGCGTCCGTGAAGGTCGTCGCCTTCGACGGCACTCCGGACGGGCTCAAGGCGGTCCGGGACGGCTCCCTGGCGGCGACGGTCGCGCAGCAGCCGAGGGAGTTGGGCAGGCTGGCCGTGCGGAACGCCGTCAGACTGACCAAGGGTGAGAAGGTCGACGCGACGGTGAGGGTGCCGGTGAAGGTCGTCACGGCGAAGAACGTCGCGGACTTCTCCTGAGGCGACGCTGCCTCCCGCCGCTCCCCTATGCGGCACGCTTTCCCGGCCCCTCCTAGGACACGCTTTTCCAGACCGCACCTTCCAGGTCACGCTTTTCGAGAGGAACACATCACCATGCACGGCGAGCACCGCTACGACCTCCTGGTCGTCGGCTCGGCCAACGCCGACCTCGTGATCGGCGTCGAGCGCCGGCCGCGGGCCGGGGAGACCGTACTCGGCTCGGATCTGGCCACCCACCCGGGCGGCAAGGGCGCGAACCAGGCCGTGGCCGCCGCCCGGCTCGGCGCCCGTACGGCCCTGCTCGCCCGGGTCGGCGACGACGCGCACGGCAGGCTGCTGCTGGACGCCCAGCGCGCGGCGGGCGTCGAGGTCGGCGGCGTCCTCGTCGGCGGCGCGCCCACGGGCGTCGCGCTGATCACCGTCGACCCGTCCGGCGACAACAGCATCGTCGTCTCCCCCGGCGCCAACGCCCGGCTCTCCCCCGAGGACGTACGGGCGTCCGCCGGCCTGCTCGCGGCCGCGCGGGTGGTCTCCCTGCAACTGGAGATCCCGCTGGACACGGTCGCCGAGACCGTACGGGCCGTGGGCCCCGAAACCCGCGTCGTACTCAACCCGTCGCCGCCCGCGCCGCTGCCGGACGACGTCCTGGCCGCCTGCGACCCGCTCGTCGTCAACGAGCACGAGGCCCGCTATCTCCTCGACGGCCACCCGGCGGGGGCCGGTGACGACCCCGGGGCGTGGGCGGCGGCCCTGCTGGAGCGCGGTCCCCGATCGGTGGTCGTCACCCTGGGCGCGGCCGGCGCGCTCCTCGCGGACGGCGACGGCCCGGCGGTCCACGTGCCGGGCATCGAGGTGGCGGCGGTGGACACCACGGGCGCGGGCGACGCCTTCACGGCGGCCCTGGCCTGGCGGCTGGGCGTCGGCGACGGCCTGGAGGCGGCGGTGCGCCTCGCCACCCGGGTCGCGGCGGCGGCCGTGACGCGGGCGGGCGCCCAGGAGTCCTATCCGGCGGCGGGGGAGGCGCTGCCGGGCGGGGCGCGACAGGAGCCGTAACGTTCCCCCCTTGGCACCGTCCCTTGGCACCGTCCCTTTCCCCCTGCCCCTTGACACCCGCCCCTAGGATCCAAGGGCGTCCCCGCGCCTGACCAGGCGTCATTCCCCGTACGGAAGTGGATCCGCCATGCCGACAGTCGCCGGAGTGGACTCCTCCACTCAGTCCTGCAAGGTCGTCGTCTGCGACGCCGACACCGGAGAGGTGCTGCATCAGGGCCGCGCCACCCATCCGGAGGGCACCGAGGTCGCCCCGGAAGCCTGGTGGCGGGCGCTGCTCGAAGCGGGCGACGGGCTGCTCGCGGGCGTGGACGCCATCGCGGTGGCCGGGCAGCAACACGGGCTGGTCGCCCTGGACGACCAGGGGGAGCCGGTGCGCGACGCGCTGCTGTGGAACGACACGCGTTCGGCGGGGGCCGCGGCCGACCTCGTCGCCGAACTCGGCGGCCCGGAGCGGTGGGCGGAGGCCGTCGGCACCGTGCCGCTCGCCGCCATCACGGTGGCCAAGCTGCGCTGGATGGCGGAGCACGAGAGCGTCCTCGCGGACCGCACCGCGAGCGTGCTGCTGCCGCACGACTGGCTGACCTGGCGGCTGCGCGGCGGCCCCGGCTCGGACGTCGAACCGGTCACCGACCGCGGCGACGCCTCCGGCACGGGCTACTGGTCCCCGGCCGCCGGCGACTACCGCCGCGACCTCCTCTCCCTGGCCTTCGGCGGCCGCTCCCCCGCGCTGCCGCGCGTGCTGGGCCCGTACGAGAGCGCGGGGCGCACCCCGTGGGGGGCGCTCGTCGCGGCCGGCACCGGGGACAACATGGGCGCGGCGCTCGGCCTCGGCATCGGGCCGGGCGACGTGGTCGTCTCGCTGGGCACCAGCGGCACGGTCTTCGCGGTGACCGAGCGGCCCATGGCCGACCCGTCCGGCGCGGTCGCCGGCTTCGCCGACGCCACCGGCCGCTTCCTGCCCCTGGTGTGCACGCTGAACGCGGCCCGGGTGCTCAGTTCGACCGCCCGCCTGATCGGCACCGGCCTCGGCGACATCGACCTGCTCGCCCGTACGGCCGAACCGGGCGCGGACGGTCTGGTCTTCCTCCCCTATCTGGGTGGTGAGCGCACGCCCAACCTCCCCGAGGCCACGGGAAGTCTGCTGGGCATGCGCACCGACAACATGCGTCCGCCGCAGCTCGCGCGGGCGGCCGTGGAGGGGATGCTGTGCAACATGGCCGAGGCGCTGGACGAACTGCGCTCCCGGGGCGTCGAGGCGCGGCGGGTGCTGCTCATCGGCGGGGCCGCGAAGGCCCCCGTGGTGGGCGAGATCGCCGCCGAGATCTTCGGGACGCCGGTCACGGTGCCGGAGCCCGAGGAGTACGTGGCGCTGGGCGCGGCCCGACAGGCCGCCTGGGCGCTGGCCGGAACCCCCGAACCGCCGTCCTGGCCGCTCTCCGGCGCCCGGCTGATCCCGGCCCCCGCCGACGGCGCGCCGGGCCGCCGGGTCCGGGCGGCGTACGCGCGTGCGCGCGCGTCGGCGCACGGCTGACGCCGCCCGCTATTTGCGGACCTCTTGCGAATAAACCTCTCGCGCACACATCTTTCGCGGACCACGTACGACGACGTACTACGACGTGCGACGACGTACTACGAGGGGGCCCGACCCGCGTCCACCGCACGGCGGCGTACCGGTCCGACCCCCTCGGCCCCCCTCAAGGCCGGCTTCCTTGTTTCCCCCGAATCCCTCCCCAGGAAGCCTGATGCCAACTACGACCCGCGGGCCTCCCGGAGGGTTGCATCGGATTCCGAGAGTTTTTCATCCGTTACTCAAGGTGCCGGGATATCGGCACAAAAGTAGCGTTGTGACCATGACGGAGGATGAACTGCACCACGAGGACGAACTGCACGACGATGTCATCGACGCGCTGGGCGATCAGCGGCTCAAGGCGGTCGCGGGCCTCCTCGGCACGGACACCGAGGAGGCCGCGTCCGTCGTACGGTCCGCGACGTCCGCGCTGAAGGTCCCGGCGGCGGAGGTGGCGGCGGCCGACGAGCAGCCGCTGGTCGGCCAGGTCACCTTCGGCGGCTTCGGCGAGGGCACCGGCGGCAGGACCGCCGCCGACGGTCTGGCCAGGGCCATCGGCCCCGTCGCCAAGGCCCTCGCCAACAAGACCGGCCGCCCCGAGACCGAGGTCACCGCCGCGCTGCGCGTGGTCGCCCCGGTGCTGGTGACCGTCCTCGGCAGGCGGTCCGCCCGGCGCTGACGGCGCGCCGCGCGGCGCGAAAGCCCCTCATCGCGGCCGGTCGCTCCTCGGAGCGCACCGGCGCGCCCTCGCTGCGAACCAGCGGGCCCTCGGTAGAGACCAGCGGGCCCTCGGTGCAGACTGGCGGCCCCACGGAGCGGACCAGCGGCCCGGCTATCCCTCATCGCCGTCCGGTAGCTCCTAGGGGCGGCCCTTCAGAGCACATGCGCCCGGTAGCGCTCCACGGTCTCGGCGAGGACCTCCTTGCCGTCGCGGGCCCAGAGCGACGGGTTGAAGATCTCGGCCTCGATGGGGCCGTCGTAGCCCGCCGCGTCCACCAGTTCGCGGAAGCGGCGCAGGTCCACGGAGCCGTCGCCGAGCTGGCCCCGCCCCAGCAGGACTCCTTCGGGCAGCGGCGTCACCCAGTCGGCGACCTGGAAGGACGCGATCCGCCCGGCGCGCCCGGCGCGGGCGATGCCATCGGCCGCCGTGTCGTCCCACCACAGGTGGTACGTGTCGACGACGAGGCCCACCTGCTCGACCGGGAACCGTTCCGCCAGGTCGAGCGCCTGGGCGAGGGTGGAGACGACGCAGCGGTCGGACGCGTACATCGGGTGCAGCGGCTCGATCGCGAGCCGCACCCCGCGCTCGGCGGCGTACGGGCCGAGCTCCGCCAGCGCGTCCGCGACCCGCTCCCGGGCGGCGGCCAGGTCGCGGTCGCCGGGCGGCAGGCCGCCGGAGACGAGGACCAGGACGCCGGTGGACAGGGTCGCGGCCTCGTCGACGGCGGCCCGGTTGTCGGCGAGCGCCTCGGCGCGCGCGGCGGGGTCGGCCGCGGTCAGGAAGCCGCCTCGGCACAGGGTGCTGACGGTGAGTCCCGCGTCCCGCACGAGGCGGGCGGCGGCGGCCGGTCCATACTCCTGGACCGGTCCGCGCCACAGCCCCACATGCTGGACGCCGGCCGCCGCGCAGCCCGCGACCAGCTCGGGCAGCGACCACTGCTTGATGGTCTCCTGGTTGATGCTGAAGCGGTCCGCGCCGCTCGTCCCGGCCGCCCCCGTCCGGGGGGCCTCGGCGTTCACACCGTTCCTCCGGGACTTCCGGGACTTCTGGGGCTTCCGGGACTTCCGTGGCCTGCGATCAGCGCTTTCATCCGGGCCTCGGCGCGTTCCGGGTCCGGGAATAGGCCGAGCGTGTCGGCGAGTTCGTAGGCGCGGGCGAGGTGCGGCAGCGAACGGGCGGTCTGCGCGCCGCCGACCATCGTGAAGTGCTCCTGGTGCCCGGCCAGCCAGGCGAGCAGGACGACGCCCGTCTTGTAGTGCCGGGTCGGCGCCTGGAAGAGATGGCGGGCCAGCTCGACGGTCGGGTCGAGGAGGGCGCGGAAGCGCTGGACGTCACCCGTGTCGAGGACGCGCAGCGCCTCGGCGGCGAGCGGGGCCAACGGGTCGAAGACGCCCAGCAGGGCGTGGCTGAACCCGCGGTCGTCGCCCGCGATCAGCTCCGGGTAGTTGAAGTCGTCGCCGGTGTAGCAGAGCACGCCGCGCGGCAGCCGGCGACGGAGCGCGATCTCGCGCTCGGCGTCGAGGAGGGAGATCTTGACGCCGTCGACCTTGTCGGGGTGGGCGGCGATGATGTCGAGGAAGGTCTCGGTGGCGGCGTCGAGGTCGGAGCTGCCCCAGTAGCCATCGAGGGCGGGGTCGAACATGGGGCCGAGCCAGTGCAGGATGACGGGCTCCGCGGCCTGGCGCAGCAGCCGGCCGTAGACCTCGTGGTAGTCGTCCGCGGAGGCGGCGGTGGCCGCGAGCTGACGGGAGGCCATGATCACGGCCTGGGCGCCGCTCTCCTCGACGACGGCGAACTGCTCCTCGTACGCGGCAGTGATCCCGTCCAGAGCGGCCTGGGCCGTATCGAGCTGGTCCGTCGCGACGCCGCAGGCGATCCGGCCGCCGACGGACTTCGCCTCGGCGGACGAACGGCGGATCAGCTCGGCCGCGGCCGGCCAGTCCAGGCCGCCGCCGCGCTGCGCGGTGTCCATCGCCTCGGCGACGCCGAGGCCGTGCCCCCACAGATGGCGGCGGAAGGCGAGGGTGGCGTCCCAATCGAGTCCGGTGGCCCCGGGGTCGCCGGAAGGGGCCGCGACCACATGGGCCGCGGCGAAGACCGTACGGGAGGCGGCCGGGGCGCCGGCTCGGGGCAGCGGGGCCGGTTCGGCGCGCGGCTCGTACGTGCGCGTGCCGCCGCCCTCTACGGGGAGTTCGATGGTCACAGGGACAGCTCCGGTACGTCCAGGCGGCGCCCTTCCGCGGAGGAGCGCAGGCCCAGCTCCGCGAGCTGCACGCCCCGCGCGCCCGCGAGGAGGTCCCAGCGCCAGGGCTCGTCCAGGACGACGTGGCGCAGGAACAGCTCCCACTGCGCCTTGAAGCCGTTGTCGAACTCCTCGTTGTCCGGGACCTCCTGCCACTGGGCGCGGAAGTCCTCGGTGGCCGGGATGTCGGGGTTCCATACGGGCCGCGGGGTGGCGGCGCGGTGCTGGACGCGGCAGCGGCGCAGCCCCGCGACGGCCGAGCCCTCGACGCCGTCGACCTGGAACTCGACCAGTTCGTCGCGGTCCACGCGGACCGCCCAGGAGGAGTTGATCTGGGCGACGGCGCCGCCTTCGAGCTCGAAGACGCCGTACGCGGCGTCGTCGGCGCTGGCCTCGTACGGCTTGCCGTGCTCGTCCCAGCGGCGCGGGATGTGCGTGGTGACGTGCGCCTGCACGGTCCGTACGGCGCCGAACAGCTCGTGCAGGACGTACTCCCAGTGCGGGAACATGTCGGCGGCGATGCCGCCGCCGTCCTCGGCGCGGTAGTTCCAGGAGGGCCGCTGGGCGGGCTGCCAGTCGCCTTCGAAGACCCAGTAGCCGAACTCGCCGCGTATGGAGAGCACGCGGCCGAAGAAGCCGCCGTCGATGAGCCGCTTGAGCTTCCGCAGGCCGGGGAGGAACAGCTTGTCCTGGACGACGCCGGACTTGACGCCCGCGTCGCGCGCGAGGCGGGCCAGCTCCAGGGCGTCCGTCACGCCGGTGGCGGTGGGCTTCTCGCAGTAGACGTGCTTCCCGGCGGCGACGGCCTTCCGTACGGCCTCCGCGCGGGCGGCGGTGACCTGGGCGTCGAAGTAGATGTCGACGGCGGGGTCGGCGAGGACGGCGTCGAGGTCGGTGCTCCACGCGTCGAGGCCGTGGCGGCGGGCGACGGCCGCGAGCCGGGCCTCGGAACGGCCGACGAGCACCGGCTCGGGCCAGATCGTGGAACCGTCGCCGAGGTCGATGCCGCCCTGCTCGCGGATGGCGAGGAGAGAGCGTACGAGATGCTGGTTGTACCCCATGCGGCCGGTGACGCCGTTCATGGCGATCCGCACCGTCTCGCGCGTCATGATGCTGTGCCCCTTTCCGGCACCGGCCACCCCGTACGGGGCCGGCGGCCCTCCCATGCCCGGAGAAACTAACCCCCGTCAACAGCCTCCACAACAACGTCGCCGGTTACACCAATCGCCCGCGAAATTCGCTCAATTGAGCGATGCCCGGCAGCGGCGCCCCCGGCGGGCCGCCTCCGCACCGCGCGAGTCGGCATCCGCGCACCACCCACCGCGCCGCGCGCCCGACATGGTTGACCAGCGGGACGCCGCTGCCTAGCGTCCGACATCGGGACACGCCGATCGCCATCCAGGAGCCTGTATGAAGTTCGCCTTCTCCACCCTCGGCGTGCCCGGCGCGCCCGTACGCGACGTGGTCCGGCTCGCCGTCGAGCACGCCTACGACGGCGTCGAGCTGCGCGCCCATCCCGAGGAGCCCGTGCACCCCGGCATCGGGCCCGGGGAGCGGGCGGCGGTGGCCGAGGAGTTCGCGGCGGCGGGCGTGGAGATCCTGACCGTCGCCGGTTACGCGCGGGTCGCGGCCCCCGGCGACGACGGACCGGTCCTCGCGGAGCTGGCCCAACTGATCCGGCTGGCCGGGGACTTGGGCGCGCCCTACGTGCGGGTCTTCCCGGGCGGCGGGGACGAGCAGTCCCCCGAGGAGGCGGACGCGACGGCCGCCCGCCGGCTGGGCGCCGCCGCCCCGGAGGCCGCCGACCGCGGCGTGCACGTCCTCCTGGAGACGCACGACTCGCACCCCCGCGGCGCGGACGCGGCCCGGGTGCTCGGCCCGGTGGGCCACAAGAACATCGGCGCGCTCTGGGACGTCATGCACCCCTGGCTGGCCGGGGAGAGCCCGTCGGAGACCTTCCCCGCGCTCTCCCCGCACCTCGGCTACATCCAGGTCAAGGACATCGCGTCGGCCGAGGACACCACGCCGCTGGCCCTCGGTACGGGCGCGCTGCCGCTCCCCCAGGTCGCCGGGGTGCTCCGGTCCGAGGGCTGGGACGGGTGGCTGTGCTGGGAGTACGAGAAGCGGTGGTACCCGGGAGCGGAGCCGCTGGAAGGGCTGCTCGCGCCGGGCCGGGAGTACCTCCGGCGGCTGACCGAGCCGCCCACCGACGGCCCTCTGTAACGCCCCCTCCCCCGCTGACCAGCCGTTTAATCAGTCGGTTGAACCGTATGATTAAGGCTCGGTGAGAGGCGGGGGCGCATGACGACGGAGACGAAGGACCGATTGGTCGAGGCGGCGACGGCCGTGCTCAGAACGCACGGTTACGCCGGCGCCAGCGCCCGTACGATCGCCAAGGCGGCCGGCGTGAACTCGGCGCTGGTCTTCTACCACTTCGGCGGCGTCGACCAACTCCTGCTGGCCGCGCTGGACCGGTCGTCCGCCGAACGGATGGCCCTGCACTCCGCCACCGTCGCCCCGATCCGCACCATCGAGGAGCTGGCCGACGCCGCGACCCGCATCTACCGCGACGACGTCGACGGCGGGCACGTCACCGTCTTCTGCGAGCTGGTCGCCGCCGCCGTGGCCAGACCGGAGCTGCGCGGTCCGGTCAGCGACCGGGCGCAGCCGTGGCTCGCGTTCGTCGAGGAGACCCTGGAGCGCGTCATCGGCGGGACGCCGCTGGCCCGGCTGACGTCGCCGCGGGAGCTGGCGAACGCCGCGATCGCGTTCTATCTCGGGGTGAACCTCTTCAGCGTGCTGGACGCCGACCGCTCGCGCACCGAGTCGGTCTTCCGGATGGTGCGGCGGCTGGCCCCGCGCGCCAAATTGCTGACGCTGCGACTGCCCAAACGGCGTAACGGAGTACGGCGAGCCGCTGACTGATGCCGTCCCGGCGCGCACGATGGGCCCATGCGTCACGGTGGTTACCGATCCAGCCGTCGATTCGGGGCTCGCGCGCCCGACGCGGAACCGCGCCGCGGTGCCGTTCGTCCAAGGGGCGTGCTGTTGGTGAGTCTCCGCAGAGCGGTGTCGGCCTCGCTGCTGGCTGCGTTGCTGACCTCCCTCTCCGCCGCCTGCGGCCAGCAGCACACCGCCGCCGGCGCGCCCCCCTCCACTAGCGCCGGTGGCGGTTCGGCCTCCGCCTCCTCAGGGGTCTCCGGCTCCTCAGGGGTCTCCGGCTCCTCCGGGGCCTCGGCCTCTTCAGGGTCCTCCGCGTCCTCGGGGACTTCGGGGGCCTCCAGGGCCACGCCGCCCGCTACGGCCGACCCCGACCCGCCCGGGACGGGCCCGCCCGGCTCCGCCTCGCCCGGGTCGCCCACCCGCCCCGGCGCGTCGCCCGCCCCCGGCGACGGCCGGCCGCCCGCGGGCCGTATCGACACGGGCCTCGCCTACTTCGCGAGCGCTCCCGGCGCGGGCCCCGACCTGCACTCCGTCATCCGCGACCGGGCCGGCCTCGACGCGTTCGCCGCGCGGTTCGGCCGGCGCGGCCAGAACATCCGCGCCGCCGCGGCGGACACGGACTTCTCCCGGACGGTCCTCGTGGGCTGGTCGCGGACGACGGGCTGCGACCACTGGCCGTCGGCGTCGCTGGTCCGGTACGGGCAGACGTTGACGATGCGGGTGCCTGCGCACGCGAAGCCGCCGCCCGAGTGCCTGGCGGCGTTCCAGGTGGTGGCGGTCTTCGAAGTACCCAAGGATCGGATCACGGGGCAACCACGGTTTGCCGCGAAGTGACCGGAACGGACCGCAGTCGATCGCTTTGGCGGCTCCCCAACCACACTCGTACCCACGCCCGCTGGCGTCCGAACTCTTGACCGAACATGGCTCTCCAGCTCACCGTGTCCTCCTGGGGCCCACCCCTCCCGTACGCACCGACGGAAGACCCGCGGCCTTACCACGACCAGCCCTTCTCCGACGACCCGAGGAACCCCAGGGCGCCGCCCGCGGCCCACCCGTGGCGGCGCGCGCACCACTCGGCCTCCGGAAGGAGCACACGTGTCTCACCACACCTCCCGCCGCTCGCTGCTCACCGCCTCGGCGACCACCGCCCTCGCCGCCCTGGCCCTCGGCGCCCGGGGCACCGGAGCGGCCGAGGCCGCCGCAGCCAGGACCGCCAAGACCACCGGGCACACCGGGGCCGCCGGGACCGCCGAAGCCTTCGGAGCCGGTACCGCGCAGGACGCCAGACGCGCCCGCGCGGACGCGCTCATCTCCCGGATGACGCTGCCGGAGAAGGTCGGCCAGCTCTTCGTCATGCGGATCTACGGCACGTCGGCCACCGACCCCGCCCCCGCCGACGCCGAGGCCAACCGCCAGGAGATCGGCGTGGCCAACGCCGCCGAACTCATCGCCAAGTACCACGTCGGCGGCATCATCTACTTCGGCTGGGCCCACAACACGCGCGACCCGCGCCAGATCGCCGCCCTCTCCAACGGCATCCAGCGCGCCGCCCTGGCCCAGCGCACGCCCATCCCGCTGCTCATCGCCACCGACCAGGAGCACGGCGCCGTCGCCCGGGTCGGCCCTCCGGCCACGATGCTGCCCGGCGCCATGGCGCTCGGCGCGGGCGGCTCGCGCACGGACGCCCGTACCGCCGCCCGTATCTGCGGGGCCGAGCTGGCCGCCATGGGCATCCGCCAGGACTACGCCCCGGACGCCGACGTCAACGTCGACCCGGCCAACCCCGTTATCGGCGTACGGTCCTTCGGCGGCTCCCCGCAAGCCGTCGCGGGCCTGGTCGCGGCGCAGGTGCGGGGCTTCCGGGCGGCCGGGGTGGCCACCGCCGTCAAACACTTCCCGGGCCACGGGGACACCGGCACCGACAGCCATGTGGACCTGCCCGTGATCACCCACACCCGGGCCGAGTGGGAGCGGCTGGACGCGCCGCCGTTCAAGGCCGCGATCGCGGCCGGCGTCGACTCCGTCATGACCGCGCACATCGTCTTCCCCGCCTTCGACCCCAGCGGCGACCCCGCCACCCTCTCCCACCCCATCCTCACCGGGCTGCTGCGCGAACGCCTCGGCTTCGAGGGCGTGGTGATCACCGACTCGCTCGCCATGGAGGGGGTGCGGAAGAAGTACGGCGACGCGCGGGTGGCGGTCCTCGCGATCAAGGCGGGAGTGGACCAGCTCCTCAACCCGCCGGACCTCCCGGCCGCCTGGAACGCGGTGCTCGCCGCCGTACGCGGCGGCGAGATCAGCGAGGCGCGGCTGGACGCGTCGCTGCGCCGCATCCTCGAACTCAAGCTGCGCCGGGGTCTGTTCAAGGACCCCTACGCGGGCCGGCGCGCCGTGGACCGCGCCGTCGGCACCCGCTCGCACCTGACCGAGGCCGACCGGATCGCGGACCGCACCGTCACGCTGCTCGTCAACAAGGACAAGCTGCTGCCACTCTCCCGGAGACGACGCAATTCCCTGCTCGTCGTCGGCGTCGACCCGGCCGCACCCTCCGGCACCGGCGGCCCGACCACCGCCGTCCTCGCCGCGGCCCTGAACGAGCTGGGATTCACGGCCACCGCCCTGCCCACGGGCACCGGAGCCAAACCCGATCCGGGCCAGGACCGGATCGACGCGGCGGTCGCGGCGGCCCGCGACAAGGACGCGGTGATCGTGGCCACGTACAACGTCACCGCCGCCTCCTCCCAGCGCGCCCTGGTCTCCGCGCTCGCCGCCACGGGCCGGCCGGTCGTCCAGGTGGCCATCCGCAACCCCTACGACATCGCGCGGCTCAGCGGCGTCGCCGCGGCCCTGGCCACCTATGGCTGGACCGATGTGGAGGTACGGGCCGCCGCCCGGGTCATCGCCGGGAAGACCCGCCCGTACGGCAGGCTCCCGGTCTCCGTGCCCCGCGCGGACGATCCGGACCGCGTCCTCTACCCGATCGGACACGGCCTGCGGTACTGAGGCGGCCGTACGGCCCGTACGCCCCGCCCCCTCCCGCGCCCCGCCCCGGGGCGCAAAGCTCCCGGCACGCCTGGCGTGCGCCCGCCCGGCGGGCCACGCTGGCCGCGTACATGTCGGGGGATGGGGGGACATCATGGGCCACCGCGCGCCGCCCTTCGCGGTACTGGCACTGCTGCTGACCGCCGGGCTCCTGACGGCGTGCCAGCAAGGGCCCGGCGGTTCCGCCCCGGGGGACGGCACGGGCGCCCCCTCCGCCCGGCAGCCGACGGGCTACGGCTCGCTCTTCCTGGCGCGCGGCGAGTGCAGCACCCGCGGGCGAACGTCCTTCACCGAGGTCGCCTGCCCCAGCGAACGGGCGGCGGCGCGGGTGCTCGCCCGCCACAACGGCCCGCGCGAGAGCGGCCCGCGCTGCCCGGACGCCACGGACTTCGTCCTCCGCGTCGACGCGCTCAACAGGGGCACGTCGGAGGAGCAGAGCGCCCCGGAGGGCTACGCCTGCATGCGCAACCTCCAGCCGCCGCACCCGGGCGACCCCGGCATGGGCGGCGGGCCGCTGACCGTCGCCGGGGACTGCGTCGCCACCGAGCGGCGCGGCCTGGTGAAGGAGACCGCCTGCGACGGGTCGGGAGCGCGCGCCCCCGAGTACCGCGTCACGCGCACGGTCCGCGACCGCGCCGCGTGCCCGCCGTCCACCGCGCTGTACGTACGCGTGGGCGGCCGGGAGCCGGTCGGCTGCGCCCGCCGCCTGTAGGGGCGGCAGGCGGCCGTAGCGAGGCTGCTGCCTGTAGGGGCGGCGGGCGGCCGGGCGAGGCCGCGGCCTCGCGGGAGCACCGCGTCACGGGCGCAGGGAGTGCTCCCGGTCGAGCGTCTGCTGCCGGTCCAGCTTCGCGTCGTACGGCGCGAGCGGCTTCGCCAGCTTCGCGTCCTTCTTGACGGCGGCCGGGGCGACGCCCGCCCAGTCGAGGACCTCGGCCGTGGCCTTGGCCCGCTGGTCGGCGACGAGCTGGGCGATGTTCGAGCCGTGGTTGCCGCCGGGGGCGAAGAACCGGTAGTCGTGGCGTTCGGCCGCGTCCCTGCCGAGCCGGAACGGTTCCGCGCCCCACGGGTCGTTCTGCCCGTACACGAACAGCATCCGCTCGCTGTCGTTGCGCACCCAGCGGTCGATGTCGCGCATCGCGCCGGGCTGGAACTTCATGGGGATGTCCCGCGGCACGTATGAGCGCGGCTGGTAGATGCCCGGGTACCGCAGCAGCCCCTTGAGGTGCGGGGACTTGAAGCTGGGCGAGCCGAGCTGGGTGCCCGCCTGGTAGTAGTACGGCGTGTACTTCTCCAGGCCCTGGTCGGTGTAGGCGTCGAAGCCCGAGATCGTGTCGACGTACTTGTACAGCTCGTCGGTGGAGGCGTTGGTCGCGGGGATGCTCGCGCACTCGCTCTGCAGGTGGTACTGCCAGAATCCCCAGATCAGGTCGAGCACCACGTTCTCGTACGCCTTGTCGGCGCTGCCCACGACCTTGAACGTCCGGCCGTTGGCGTCGGCCCACTTCTGGTAGCGGGCCACGATCTCGTCGCGGCGCACCAGCGCCTCGCGCTGCACGGAGTTGAGCTGCGCGCGGCACGCCTTGTCGCCGACGGTGGCGAGGAACCGGTCGTACGCCGAGTCCTCCTTGTTGTTCACGTCGTTGGGCGCGACGTACGCGACGGTGCCGTCCATGTCGTCGGGGTGGAAGCGACGGAAGTACGTCGCCGTCATGCCGCCCTTGCTGCCGCCCGTGGCCAGCCAGTTCTTGGTGTAGATCGGCTTGAGGGCCTTGTAGAGGCGGTGCTGGTCGTCGGCGGCCTGCCGGATGTCGAGCTTCGACCAGTCGGCGGGCTGCGGCCGGGACGGCGTGAAGTAACGGTACTCCAGGGAGACTTGGTTGCCGTCGACGATGCGCGTCGGCTCGCTGCGGCCGGGCGTCGTGGAGACGTTGTAGCCGGAGGTGAAGAACACCGTCGGCCGGTCCGTGGACTTGTTCAGCAGGGTGAAGCGCTGCTTGAACGTCCCCTTGGACGGGTGGCGGTGGTCGATCGGCTGGTCATAGGTGAACACGAGGAAGCGGTAGCCCGCGTAGGGCTTCTCCTCCACGAAGTTCATGCCGGGTATCTTCAGAACGCGTTCCTTGATGTCCGGCTCCGCGGCGGTAGCCGCCCCCGCCGGTGCCGCACCGGCCCCCACAGTGCCTATGAGCACCGCGAACGCCGGCAGCCATCTGAGTGCCTTGCGCATTCACCCTCCCTGGGGTCCCTGACTGCACAGAGATCGCCGCGAACCTACCGGCCCACCACCCGCCCCGACTAGCCCTGATCGGGGCGGGTTCGCGGGCGGCGGGGCGGCGGCCCAGGGAGCGGCGGAGGCGCGGCGCACACCATTAGTGGCTCACCGGGTTTCAAACCCGCCGGGCCTCCCGGATTTCACACCGGCAGCGCCTCGCCCGTGAAGGTGCGCCATAGGTGGGCGTAGCGGCCGTCGAGGGCGAGGAGTTCGTCGTGGGTGCCGTCTTCGACGACGCGGCCGTGGTCCATGACCACCACCCGGTCGGCGCGGGCCGCCGTGGTGAGCCGGTGGGCGACGACCAGGGTGGTGCGTTTGCCGGCGAGGCGGTCGGTGGCCTGGTTGACCAGTGCCTCGCTATGCAGGTCGAGGGCGGCGGTGGCCTCGTCGAGCAGCAGGATGTCCGGGTCGACGAGTTCGGCGCGGGCCAGGGCGATCAACTGCCGCTGGCCGGCGGAGAGGTTGCGGCCGCGTTCGGTGACCGTGTGCAGATAGCCGCCGTCCAGCTTGGCGATCATGTCGTGCGCGCCGACCGCCCGGGCCGCCGCCTCGACCTCGGCGTCGCTCGCGTCGGGCCGTCCGTACGCGATGGCGTCGCGGACCGTGCCGGGGAAGAGGTACGGCTCCTGGGGGACCACGCCGAGCCGGTGCCGGTAGCCGGTGAGGTCCAGTTCCCGCAGGTCGTCGCCGTCGGCGCGGACGGTGCCCGAGGTCGGGTCGTAGAACCGGGCGACGAGCTTGACGAGCGTCGACTTGCCCGCGCCGGTCTCGCCGACGAACGCGACCGTCTGCCCCGCGGGGATCGTCAGATCGATGCCGGACAGCGCCTCCTCGGCCTCCTCGCCCGCTCCGTACTGGAAGCGCACGCCCTCGAAGGCGATCTCGCCGCGCAGCCCGCGGACCTCGCGCGGCTCCCGCGCGCGCGGCGTCGTCGTCGGCTCGCGCAGGAGCTCCTGGATGCGGCCGAGCGAGACGCTCGCCTGCTGGTATCCGTCGAAGACCTGCGAGAGCTGCTGCACGGGGGCGAAGAACAGATCGATGTAGAGGAGGTAGGCGACGAGCGCGCCCGCCGTCAGGGTGCCGGCCCCGACCCGCCCCGAGCCGACGATCAGCACGAGGGCGGCGGCCACGGACGACAGGAGCTGCACGAAGGGGAAGTAGACCGAGATCAGGAACTGCCCCCGCACGCGGGCCTGCCGATACCCGTCGCTGCGCTCCGCGAAACGCCGCGCACCCGAGTTCTCCCGCCGGAACGCCTGCATGATGCGCAGCCCCGCCACGCTCTCCTGGAGGTCGCCGTTGACGGCGCTGACACGCTCGCGCGCCAGCTCGTACGCCTTGACGCTCTGCCGGCGGAAGAAGACCGTGCCGATGATCAGCGGCGGGAGCGTCACGAAGACGACGAGCGCGAGCTGGACGTCGATGACAAGCAGGGCGACGAGTATGCCGAAGAAGGTCAGCAGGGAGACGACAGCGGTGACCAGGCCGGTCTGAAGAAACGACGACAGGGCGTCCACGTCCGTCGTCATCCGCGTCATGATCTTGCCGGTCAGCTCGCGCTCGTAATAGTCCAGCCCGAGCCGCTGGAGCTGCGCGAAGATCTTCACGCGCAGCGCGTACAGCACCCGTTCGCCCGTGCGGCCCGTCATCCGGGTCTCGCCGAACTGCGCCGCCCACTGCCCCAGCACCACCAGCAGGGCGAGCCCCGCCGCCGTCCACACCGCGCCGAGCGCCATGCGCTGTACGCCCTGGTCGATGCCGTGCCGGATCAGTACGGGCAACAGCAGCCCGGCCACCGCGTCGACGGCGACGAGCCCGAGGCTGACGGCGAGCGGCTTGCCGAAGCCGCGCAGCAGGCGGCGCAGCCCGTAGGACTCCTCGGGGCGCGCGGCCCGCTCCTCGTCCACGTCCGGCACGTCGTCGGCGGGCGGCAGCGCGGCCACCTTCGCGAGGAGCTCCGGCGTGGCGGGCATGCCCGCGAGGGCGTTGTCGGCGGGCCCGGGAGCGGCAGCGGAGGAGGACGGCTCGGGGCGGGCCCACAGGGCGGGGGTGACCGTGCCGGGGGTGACCGTTCCGGCAGCATCCGCGCCGGGAGCGTCCGCGTCCGCCGTGGACGGCTCCGGGGTCGCTGCCGCCGCGGGCGCCTCCATGAGGCCCGTGGCCGACGCCTCGCCGCCGAACCCGCCGGCGACGGCGCTCGTACGGGCTCCGTCGGCCGCGCTCGTAGCGGCCCGGTCGTCGTCGGGAGCGCCCGTACGGACCGGTCCGACGGTGCTCGTACGGGCCGCGTCGACACCGCCTGTATGGACCGGACCGACGGCGCCCGTACGGACCGGGTCGGCACCGCTCGTACGGGCCGGGTCGACAGCGCTCGTACGGGCCGGACCGACGGCGCTCGTACGGGCCGGGACCCCCGCGCCCTGCTCCGCCGCCCCCAGCTCCTCCGGGTCCGTGAGCAGCCTGCGGTACAGCTCGCAGCGCTCCTCCAGCTCCTCCTGCGTGCCGATGTCCACGAGGACGCCCGCGTCCAGGACCGCGACGCGGTCGGCGAGGGCGAGGGTGGAGGCGCGGTGGGCGATGAGGAGCGTGGTGCGGCCCGCCATGATGGAGCGCAGCGCCTCGTGGATCTCGTGCTCGACCCGCGCGTCGACCGCCGATGTGGCGTCGTCGAGGAGCAGCAGCCGGGGGTCGGTGAGGATCGCGCGGGCCAGGGCGACGCGCTGGCGCTGGCCGCCGGAGAGGGTCAGGCCCTGTTCGCCGACCTTGGTGTCGTACCCCTGTGGTAGGGCGCTGATGAACCCGTCGGCCTGCGCGGCGCGCGCGGCGGCGCGCACCTGCTCGTCGGTGGCGTCCGGGAGCCCGTACGCGATGTTGTCGCGGATGCTGTCGGAGAACAGGAAGCTGTCCTCGGGCACCAGCCCGATCGCGCCGCGCAGCGAGTCGGCCGTCAGATCGCGGACGTCGTGGCCGCCGACGCGCACGGCGCCGCCGGTGACGTCGTAGAAGCGCGGCAGGAGCAGGGAGACGGTGGACTTGCCGCTGCCGGAGGCGCCGACGAGCGCGACGGTCTCGCCCTCCTCGATGCGCAGCGAGAACCCGTCGAGCACGGGACGCTCGGCGGGCACGGCCGCGGCCCTGTCCCCGGCCCCCGCCTCCGCCTCGTCGGCGGCTTCCCCGGACGCCTTCGCGTAGCCGAAGGACACGTCGTCGAACTCGACGGTGGCGGGCGCGTCCTTCGGCAGCGCGACGGCGTCCGGGCGCTCCTTGATGACCGGTTCGGTGTCGATGAGCTCGAAGACGCGCTCCACGCCGGCCCGCGCCTGCTGCCCGACGGTCAGCATCATGGTGAGCATCCGTACGGGCCCCACGAGCTGTGCGAGGTAGGTGGAGAAGGCGACGAACGTGCCGAGCGTGACCTGTCCGCGGGTCGCCATCCAGCCGCCGAGCGCGAGCATGGCGACCTGGCCGAGCGCCGGTACGGCCTGGAGGGCGGGGGTGTAGCGGGAGTTCAGCCGTACGGTCCGCAGCCGGCCCGCGAAGAGCCGGCGGCTGACCTCGCGGAGCTTCCCGGTCTCCTGCTCCTCCTGGCCGAAGCCCTTGACGACGCGGACGCCGGTGACGGCCCCGTCCACGACGCCCGCGACCGCGGCGGCCTGCCCCTGCGCGTACCAGGTGGCGGGGAAGAGCCGGGTGCGGCTGCGGTTGGCGAGGAACCACAGGGCGGGGGCGACGGCGAGGGCGACGACGGTCAGCAGCGGGGAGAGCGTCGCCATCACGACGAGCGAGATGATGAAGAGCAGGATGTTGCCGATCATCATCGGCAGCATGAAGAGCAGGCCCTGGATCAGTTGGAGGTCGCTGGTCGCGCGGCCGACGACCTGGCCCGTGGACAGCTCGTCCTGGCGTCTGCCGTCGAGCCGGGATATCGACTCGTACATCTCGGTGCGCAGGTCGTGCTGGACGTCGAGCGCGAGCCGGCCGCCGTAGAAGCGGCGGATGTAGGTGAGGGCGTAGACGGCGACCGCGGCGACGATCAGCAGCGTCGCCCAGGGGGCGAGCGGCCGGCTGTGCGAACCGATCACGTCATCGATGATCAGTTTCGGAACGAGCGGTACGAGCGCCGTGACGGCCATCCCGGCGAGCGAGGAGCCGAGCGCCAGCAGTACGTTGCGCCGATACCGCCAGCAGTAGCGTGTGAGCCGCCGCGCCCAGCCCTGCTCCGTCTTCTGTGCCGTCACCCGAGTCCTCCCACCGGCGTCCACTACCGGAAGGCTGCAACACTCTGGCGTGCGGATTTCATCCTGCGGCAACAATCCGCGGTGATCGGTTGCGCCCGGAGACGGTCAGGGATGATCTTTGGTGAGCTTTATGCGCCGCTTCGGCGACCCGTGGCGATCGCTTCGGCGAGCTTTACAGACCGCCTCGTCGGGCCCTACGGACCGCTTCCGCCAGTTTCGGCGGCAGCCTCGGCGACCTGTGGCGACAAGTCGACACTACGATCGGCCGCCCGAGCCGTACGTACGGACGGCCCCCGCGCGAAAAGTCGCGGTCAGCCGTCAGCCGTCGGCCGTCGACCGTCGGCAACAGCGAGCGGCGAGCGCAGCGCTCAGGCCGCGACCGGCTCGCCCACCGCGCCCGCCACGGCGGCGAGGTCCGGCAGCTCCGGCGGCTCCGCCGCCATGGCGGCCGCGCACCGCTCCGCGCACTGGAGCGCGAGCTCGTCCAGGCGCAGCCCGAGCGCGCTGGCCAGCGCCGTAATGGTGAAGAAGGCGGGGGTCGGCGCGCGGCCGGTCTCGATCTTGCGGAGGGTCTCGGCGGAGATTCCGGCGAGGGCGGCGATCTCGGCCATGCTGCGCTCGCCGCGGGCCTGCCGCAGCAGAACGCCGAGGTGTCGGCCGCGTTCACGCTCAAGCTCGGTGAGAGGGGTGCGTACCATGCCTGCGATACTAATACCGGTATAAGAATTGGGCATGGCCGACGGAGGAGCCCCCCGGTGTGCACGGCGCCCAGCGGCGGCGCCATCCACCGGCCAGGACGCGCTACTCCTCCGCCGTCAACTCCGCGACCCCCGCGGGCTTCGCGGCGTCCGAGGAACGGACCGTCACCTTGATGTACCGAACGTATCGATTGGTGTACCGAACGTACCGAACGGGGCCGCCCACGGCGCCACCCCGCCGCGGAGCGCTCCAGTGCCGCCCGTCCAGGGAGGTGCGGATCGCGTACGAGGCCGGCCGTACGGCCGTCCAGCGGGGCGTGACCGCCGTGAGGCGCACGGCGCGGCCGAGGTCGGCGGTGAGGGCGCCGGTCGCGCCGTTCGGGACCCAGGCCGTGGCGGGGCTGCCGTCGAGGGCGGCGGTCGCGTACTGCCCCGGCTGCTCCGAGGTCGCCGTCGCCGGCCGGCACCTGGCCGCGTTCCGGGTCGGCGCGAGGTCCGGCCGCCGGGTCTCCAGCACCGCCGGGGCCCCCGCCCGTACGGACCGCGTGCCGCGCGGGGTCTCGATCTCGAAGGGCGCGCCGTGGGTCAGCGTCACGGTGGTGCGGTGCGCGCCGAGCGCGATGTCGTACGTACGGCCCTGCCAGCGCTGCCCGCGCAGGGTGACGCCCCGGGCGAGCTGCGGCGGCAGCATCGGGTCGAGGTGCAGCCGGTCCTCGCGCGGGCGCTGCCCGGTCAGGCCGTGCGTGAAGACCTGGAGGAAGCCGCCCTTGCCCGTCATGAAGTCCTGGGCCGGGGAGCCGGACAGCGGGTCCGAGGCGCCCGCCTTCTCTCCGCGCGCCTCGGAGAACAGCTTGAAGGGGCCGCGGACGAACGGCTCGATGGAGCGCCTGAGATAGGTGTACGTCGAGCACCCGGGTTCGCCGATCGCGGCGGCGTCCACGGCGTGCGCCGAATCGGTCATGGCGGGGCCGTCGGGGTCGCTGCGCGCGGCGTAGTAGTCGAGGGTGGCGGCCGCGGTCCGCCGGGACATCGGCCACTCCAGCGGATACATCAGCAGCACGGTGTCCGCCTGCTTGATGACGGAACCCCGGTAGCCGTCGTACTGCTGGAATACGTGGTTCCGGGCGTCGTAGGGGATGCGCAGCTTGTCGGCGATGGCGTTCCAGCGCGCGGGCGCGGGCCGGCCGAGGAGGGCGGCGACGCGGGTGGCGGTGCGCAGGGTGGTGGCGGCGCCCGCGTTGGTGAAGACGCCGTCGTCGACGCCGTTGCTGTACTCGTCCGGCCCGGCGACGTTCTTGATGGAGTAGGTGCCGTCCGCGTTGCGGGTGGCGCGTCCGGCCCAGAACCGCGCGACGCCCTCGATGACGGGCCGGCCGCGTTCGCGCAGCCAGCGGATGTCCTTGGTGGCGAGGTAGTACTGCCAGGCGGCGAGCGCGATGTCGCTCTGCAGATGGTTCTGGGTGCGGCAGTGCGGCGGGTCCCAACTGTGGCACTCGGTCCACAGGGAGCCCCGGCTGCCGCTGGTCCAGGGGTAGAAGAGACCGGGGTAGCCGAGTTTCCGCGCGTTGGCGCGGGCCCCGGCGCGGGTGCGATAGCGGTAGTCGACGACGGGCCTGGCGAGTTCGGGGTGGGCGGCGAGCAGGGCGGGGTACATCCAGGTCTCGGCGTCCCAGAAGATCAGTCCGCCGTAGTTGTCGCTGGTCAGCCCGGCGGGGGCGATGCTGTCGGCCGATCCGGCCCGCGTACTGGCGAGCAGTCCGTACTGGGCGGAGCGCACCCACGACTGGAGCTCGGGCCTGCCCGCCACCTCGATGTCGGCGCGCCACAGTTCGCGCCAGGCGGCCTCGTGGCGGGCGAACAGGGCGTGCCAGCCACGGTCGGCGGCGCGCCGGGAGGCGTCGAGGGCGGCGCGTTCGGGGGTGCGGGAGGTGAGGGCGGTGTCGACGCCGACGTATTTGACGAACTCGTAGCCGCGCCCGTAACGCACCGGGAAGGTACGGTCCTGACGCACACTCAGCTTCCGTGCCGCACCGGCCTTGCGTTCACTTGTCGTACGCACCCCCACCCCCGCCCGCAAGGTGGAGGCAACGGCTCCGGCGGTGCGCGTGCCGTCCGTACGGAACGTCACGGCCATGGTCCGATGGCTTCCCGTGCGGTCGCCGCCGCCGGTCTGCGTGACGCGCCGCGCGCCGCGCCCGTCGATGAGGTCGGTGACGGTCGCCTCACCGCTCCAACGCGGGGTCATCCGCAGCCGGACGGCCCCCACATGCGGATCGCTCCGGTCGGCGACGACCTCGTACACCAGGTCCGTGACCCGCCCGTCGGTCGCGGTCCAGGTCAACGAGGTGGTGACCAGCCCGCGCCGCAGGTCGAGCTCCTGCCGGTAGTGGGAGATCCGGCGTACGGGCGTACTGGCCGTGAACGTCTCGCCCCGGCCCCCGCCGGTGCTGACGGTGAGCGGCGTCCAGGTCGGAATGGCGGCGATGACCTGCCGGTTCTCGGTGGTGGCCCGATTGTGCGCGTACAGCCCGGACACAAACGAACCGTCATACCGCGCACTGAACAACGGCCACCCAGTCTTCCCGCCGCCCCCCACGTAACCGACCCCATGGGGCGGCACCCGCTGCCCGAGGTAGCCATTACCGACGAACGCGTGGTAACTATCCCCCGCATCGATATGACTGTCCGTCAACTTCCAGGGGTCAGGGACATGTCGATCGATAGACGCGGCGCCGGCGGCGCGAACGGACGCGGCCCGGCCGGCCGCAGCGGCGGAACCCGCCGAAGGAAGCGCGGCCACGAGAACGCCCACGAGGAGGGGGCTGATCCATCGGGCGGCGCGCGAGGAGGTCGTCACCGCAGCGAACTTAAAGTTGTGCACGCTCCGGGTCAACGAAGCTCGCATTGATGTGAAGAAATGAATCACTATGGCGGAGGCACGCGGCTATCACGCGTCTGGAGTAATTCGGGCACGCGTGCCCCCGCCCACCTCACCACGGGCTCGCCCATCCAGATACTTCGCCCGAGCTATACCGAAATCCGCAGGCCGCTGGTCACTTCGGGTCAGTACGAAGCGATTCCCAGCCCCTCCTCGACGAATTTGTAGACGTCGGTGTAAGGGTCCCGCTTATGGCGCGGCACGTGGTCAGGGTGCTCGGCGTTCATCTTCACGGCGCGCCCCCTGGCGACCTCGTACTGCTTCTTGACCTGGTCCGGCAGTAGGGCCTTGATCCCGCCGGGCACCTTGTGCCAGGCGGCGGGCAGTCGCTGTTCCGCCACACGGCACACTCCGCCGAAGCTTCCGCTGGCCTCCTTCAGATGCAGGACACGCCAGATCTCGAAACACGGGTGTGAGAAGGCGACCGACAGGTTATAGCTCTCCGCGCGGGCCAGAGCCGTGTCCACCCCGGGGTGGTTGTCGTGGTCTTCCAGGGCCAGCAGCATCGTCCCGAGCAGCGCGAACCACGAACGGGTGCCGAAGGACTCCAACGCCCAGTCGAACGGCACCTCGCCGTCCTCCGCCCGGTGCGTCAACCGGACCGACGCCCCGCCGTCCGGCTGCTGGATCTCGGCCCCGGTGATTCCGAGATCGGCGACGCGCAGCAGCTCTCTGATCCGCTCCCCTCGCTTACCAGTGAGCTGCTGGGCGGTGAACGCCTCGCGCTGCTTCCGCTCTGTCTCCGGACCGATCTCCCAGAGGTTGCGGCGGAACCAGTGGAAGAGCGGGGACAACTGGGGATGGTTGTCCGTGCCGGCCGTCGAGAGCAGCAGAGCGTTGGGGCGGGTGCGCCGGGCCAGTTGGGCCCGGTCCTTGACCCTGCTGCCCGGCCAACGGTAGAGCTCGGTGCGGGAGGCATCCCGGTCCAGCCACTCCTGGCGCCTGCCGTGCGGATAGCTGTGCACCCACTCGGATTCCACCCGCTCCGGCCCCAGCTCGAAGCCATACGTCCAGCGCACCCCGTCGATGGCGACGTCCACCTCGAAGAACGACGGCTCGTCCGCGCTCTTCGGGTCGAGGGCGAACACCTCCCGCGGTGTGCCCTCGTAAGACGCCCACTTGGCATACGAGTTGAGCACCGCTTCGCGCATCCGGGCCATCGATGTCAGGACATTGGACTTGCCTGACGCGTTGGCACCGAAGATCCCGATGAGCGGGAACACCCGGAGGGGGCCGTCGGCCAGCATCACCTCACGCGTGCCCGACGCATCCTCCCCCGGTGGCACGACGAACGACAGCTCCTGCTCCTCACGCAGGGAGCGCACATTCGCGACCCGGAACCTCAGCAACATGCTGTCCACCTCACGCGGCACAGGGTAGTCGCAGGCTCCGACATCCGCTCCCTTACGAGACGATCAGGGCAGGTCAGGGCCTACGAGCGCGCCTCCGCGATCTGTCGGGACATGAGCGTCGTCAGCTCGTAGACCGTGTGGGACGCGGCCACGGAGGTGATCTCCGCGTGGTCGTAGGCGGGGGCGACCTCTACGAGGTCGGCTGAGACGAGGTGGCAGTCGGCCAGGCCGCGCAGGATCTCCAGGAGCTCGCGGGAGGTGAGGCCGCCGGCCTCCGGGGTGCCGGTGCCCGGGGCGTGGGCCGGGTCGAGGACGTCGATGTCGATGGAGATGTAGAGCGGGCGGTCGCCGATGCGCTGGCGGAGCTGGTCGGTGACCTCGTCGATGCCGCGCCGCATGACGTCCGCCGACGTCACGATGCCGAAGCCCATCTTCGCGTCGTCGTCGAGGTCCTTCTTGCCGTACAGCGGGCCGCGCGTGCCGACGTGGGAGAGGGCAGAGGTGTCGAGGATGCCCTCCTCCACGGCCCGCCGGAAGGGCGTGCCATGGGTGTACTCGGCGCCGAAGTAGGTGTCCCAGGTGTCGAGGTGCGCGTCGAAGTGCAAAAGGGCGACCGGACCATGTTTACGGGCCATCGAGCGCAGAAGGGGAAGCGCGATGGTGTGGTCGCCTCCCAGGGTCATCAGCCGGGCCCCGGTGTCCAGGAGGTCGTCGGCGGCGGCCTGGATCGACTCGACGGCCTCTTCGATATTGAAGGGGTTGGCGGCGATGTCCCCGGCGTCGGCGACCTGTGCGAGGGCGAAGGGCGAGGCGTCCTGGGCCGGGTTGTACGGGCGCAGCAGCCGCGACGCCTCACGGATCGCGTTGCCGCCGAACCGCGCGCCGGGCCGGTAGGAGACGCCGGTGTCGAAGGGCACGCCGACCACGGCGACATCGGCGGCGCCGACCTCGTCCAGCCGGGGCAGCCGGGCGAAGGTCGCGGGCCCCGCGTAGCGCGGTACGCGGGAGGAGTCGACGGGGCCGCGAGGGACACGGGGGGCGGGGCTGGTCATGCGAGGGCCTCTCGTACGGGAGCGGACGGGGTCGGACGGGGTCGGGTCGGGCGGGGCCGGGGCCGGGTGCCGGGTCGGTGCCGCCCGGGCGCGGCCCCCGCACGGCGGTGCGGCTGCCTGGGCCGTACCGAGCGTAGGCAGCGCCACGGATTCCGCACATGTACGTATCCGTGGGTCCGGCCGCGCCATATGGACATCACGTCCAGCTGAAACGAGTACGGGGGACAATGGGTCCCATGCCGATACCCAGCCGCAGCGAACTGATCGACCACCTCGTCCGTACGCGCATCGCGGGCGACGTCGCCACCCCTCGGGAGAACAACCTCGACCACTACCGCAAGCTCGCGAACGGCGACCGCCATTACTGGCTGGGGCTGGAGCTGGGCGACCGCTGGAGCGACGAGCAGGACGTGCTGGCCGTGATGGCGGAGCGGTGCGGCGTCAGCGACGACCTGGGCCACCGCGCCGGGCAGGACACCATCGACCCGGAGCTGACCGTCGCCGCCCTGGACCGCGCCGCCGTCGTGCTGGCCAAGGCCGCCGAGGACCGCAAGCGGGTGCTCTTCGCGACCGGCCACCCGGGCGGGCTGCTGGACGTGCACCGGGCGACCGCCGCCGCGCTGCGCGCCGCGGGCTGCGACATCGTGGTGATCCCGGAGGGGCTGCGGGCGGACGACGGCTTCGTGGTCCAGTTCGCGGACGTGGCGGTGCTGGAGCGCGGCGCGACGCTGTGGCACACGCACTCCCCCGAGCCCATGGCCGCCATCCTCGACGGCCTCGCCCGCGAGGGCCGGCCGCTGCCCGACCTCGTGGTCGCCGACCACGGCTGGGCGGGGCGCGCGGGCCAGCGCGGCATCGACGCGGTGGGCTACGCGGACTGCAACGACCCGGCGCTCTTCCTCGGCGAGGCGGAGGGCACGCTCCAGGTGACGGTGCCGCTCGACGACCACGTCACCAGCCCGCGGTTCTACGACCCGATGACGGCGTACCTGCTGCACGCGGCGGGCCTGTCCTGACCGGCCCCTCCGCACTGCGCGCCCGTACGCCCGCGCGCCTCTCCACACCGTACGCCCGTACGCCCGCGGCGCCCCTGTCAGCGGCCGGACGCGGCGCCTTCAGCCGTGGCCGCCGCACCGTCCGGCCGCTGGGCGGCTCACGAGCGCAGGAAGGCGAGGTTGAGCGCGGTGGCGTTGGCGACGGAGGAGTTGAGGTCGAACGGAATCCTGTCCCAGCCCTTCTCGGGCGAGTCGGTGGCCTTGATGACATCGATGTCGATGATCTCGTTGTCACCCTCTTCGGCCGCCGTGGTGTAGGCGAGGTAGTAGGGAACGGCGTGGCCACCGCCCACCCCCTGGGCGCCCTCGTTGAGGTTCAGGCCGGCCTGCTCGGCCCCGTACACGCGTGACGGTTCCGCCCAGGCCAGGTGGAGGACCAGATTCGTCAGCGCGGGCCCCTCTCCCCGCGCGTAGGCGAGGTACCTGCCCTTGCCCTTCTCATTCATGTTCAGGCGGCTGTGGACGAGGGTGTAGCCCGTAGGGATATCGCTGATGGATTCGAAGATCCAAAGTTCGGTGATTCCCTTTTGCGCGTTCGTGGCCATGTGCTCCTCCTTGATTCAGGAACGGGGCCGGACGGTGAGGTGGATGTCCTTGCCCACGTCGGCACGTGAGGACGAGGTGACGCTGACGGTGAAACTGCCCGGCGTGTCCCCGGCATAGAGCGTCGTCGCGGGTGCCACACCGTTGTCATCGGTGTGGGACGGGTACGTGGCCGCGCCGGTGACGAAGTCGGAGCCGGTGGAGCCCTTCACGGTGAAAGTGATGGGCAGCGCGCGCACCGCGTCGCCGTTCTCGGTGATGTGCACGTCGAGCTTGTGCGTGAACGCGCAGTCGGCCTCCGCCTCCTGATTGTCGGCGAGCGGGTCCACCAGTTCCACCGACACCGTTGGAGTCGGAGAAGGTGCCTGCACCGAGAAGTGGCGAGGGGTGGAGGCCGATGAGTTCCGACCGCTGCGGTGCGCGACGGCGGTGATGGTATGCGCACCCGGGGCCCAGTCGGCGCCCGGGGTGTAGGTCCAGGCCGTGCCGGTCACGTGCGCCTCGCCCGGCAGTGCGGTGCTCCCGTCGGCGAGGGTGACCTTCTCCACGCCGCGCTCGGCCGTGCCGGTGACCTGCTGCCGCACGTCGGTCACCGTCGCGCCCTCCGCCGGGGAGGAGATCGCCGGAGCGGCCGGCGCCGGCGGTATGGCCACGTCGAAGGTCACATAACTCGGTGCCGAATAGACGGGGCCGTAGCCGTCATCGAACTGGGCCGTGTATCCGGCGGTGGCGGAGACGGTGTGGGAACCTTCCGTCCAGTCCTTCGCCGGAGTGCACGCCCAACTGCCGTGTGAGACCGGATGGCTGCCCAGCGATTTACTTCCCTCCGCGACGCTGACCCACTGGGCCGGGGAATCGGCCGTGCCGGCGATCGACTGCCGCGGATCGGTCACCGTCGATTTCTCTTTCGGGGAATCGATCTCCGGGGGCGGGGGATGGGGCGGGGTGTGCAGCGCGTGCTCTTTCATGAGCGGATTCCCTTGTCCGACGCTCCTGCCAGGCGAATGCGACGGCTCGCGGCCGCATGACGCACGGCGAGGGCGATCCTCATCCCCGCGGCGGCCGCCCCGCGTATCGCCTCGATGAACTCGATGAACTCGATGAGCTCGGCGAACTCGATGAACGCGATGAACTCGGCGAACTCGGCGAACTCGACGAACTCGACGAATGAGCGAGGCTCGCGGGGCCGGCCGCTTCGCATCCCCCATGACGGCAAACCATAGTTGCGAGCGGCCCAAGTCGCGGCGGACTCAAGGGGTTTGGCCCGTTCAACTCCATCGCAGGCGTGTTTTGTGCGACACCCCGAATGCTCTACAGCCCCATCGACTTGGCGATGATGGAGCGCATGACCTCGCTGGTGCCGCCGTAGATGCGGCTGACGCGGGTGTCCGCGTACAGCCGGGCGATGGGGTACTCCATCATGTAGCCGTAGCCGCCGTGCAGTTGGAGGCACTTGTCGATGACGACGCCCGCGCGCTCGGTGGTGAAGAGCTTCGCCGAGGCGGCGTCCGCCGGGGTCAGTTCGCCCGCGTCGTGCGCCTCCAGGGCGCGGTCCACGACGGCCTGCATCGCGTCGACCTCGGCCTTGCAGTCGGCGAGGACGAACTTGGTGTTCTGGAAGGACGCGACGGACTTGCCGAAGACGGTGCGGTCCTGGACGTACTCCTGGGCGAAGGCGACGGCCGCCGCGGCCTGCGCGTACGCGCCGACCGCGATGCTCAGCCGCTCCTGGGGCAGGTTCTGGCCGAGGTAGCCGAACGCCTTGCCCTCCTCGCCGAGCAGGTCCTCGACCGGGACCTTGACGTCGGTGAAGGACAGTTCGGCGGTGTCGGAGGTCTTCAGGCCCAGCTTCTCCAGCTTGCGGCCGACGGCGTACCCCTCGGAGGCGGTGTCGACGACGAGGATCGAGATGCCGGCGCGCCGGTCCTCGGGGGCGGGCGGGGCGGTACGGGCGCAGACCAGCACCCGGTCGGCCAGCACGCCGCCGGTGATGAAGGTCTTCGCGCCGTTGAGGACGTAGTGCGTGCCGTCCTCGGAGAGCTTGGCGGTGGTCTTCATGCCGGCCAGGTCGGAGCCGGTGCCGGGCTCGGTCATGGCGATCGCGGTCATCATGTCGCCGGAGACGAAGGGCGGCAGCCAGCGCCGCTTCTGCTCCTCGGTGCCGTACTTGAGGAGGTACGGGAGGCAGAGCGCGGCGTGCACGCTGGAGCCGCCGAAGCTGACGCCCGCGCGGGCGCACTCCTCGGAGATGATCGCGGAGAACTTGAAGCTGGTCTCGCCCGCGCCGCCGTACTCCTCGGGGACCTCGATGCCGAAGACGCCCAGGTCGCCGAGTTTCTTGTACAGGTCGCGGGGGACGCAGCCGGCCTCCCGCCACTCGTCGTAGTACGGGACGACCTCGGCGGCGATGAAGTCGCGGATGGTCCGGCGGAACGCCTCGTGGTCCTCGTTGAACACCGTGCGACGCATTGCACGCCTCCCTGGATCGGCTGGTGGGGCCCGTAGCGCCGGCCAGGAGTGGCTAAGCGCTTGCTCAGAAAAAGCTACCGGCCGGTCGTTGAAACTGTCCAGAGGCCGGAGAGACACCGGAAGGCGCCGGAAAACGGACGGCGGCGGGGCCGGTCCGATCAGCGTGGGAGCACGGCGGCGGGGCCGGACCGGTCAGTACGGGACCACGGCGACGGCGCCGGTCCGCCCAGTACGGGGCCACGGCGGCGGGGCCGGTCGCCCAGCACGGGAGCACGTCAGTACGGCGTCACGGCCGCGAGCGCGCCGTGCGCCAGGCGGCGCAGCAGCGCGGCCATGGCTGCCCGGCCGGGCAGCGTCGCCCGGCGGCTGAGGTGCGGGGTGGAGTTGAGGAGACCGAAGACGGCGTGCACGGCGGTGCGCACCTGCGGCTCAAGGGCTTGCGGGTGCAGTTGGCGCACGGCGTCGACCCACAGCTCGACGTACTGCCGCTGGAGCTGGCGCACCAACTTGCGATCGCTGTCCCGCAGCCGGTCCAGCTCGCGGTCGTGGAGGATGATCAGGTCCCGGTCGTCGAGGGCGAACTCGATGTGTCCGTCGATGAGCCGGTCGAGCAGGGCCGCGGGGTCTCCCGCGGCCGCTTCCACGTGCTTGCGGCCCCCGGCGTAGAGCCGGCCGCTGATGCCGACGAGCAGCTCGGCGAGCATGGCGTCCTTGCCCGCGAAGTGGCGGTAGAGGCCGGGGCCGCTGATGCCGACGGCGGCCCCTATCTCGTCGACCCCGACGCCGTGGAAGCCGCGCTCGGCGAAGAGGCGGGCGGCCTCCTTCAGAATCTGGTCGCGGCGGGTGGGGGCGGCGGCGGACGTCGTCATGAAATCAATTGTAGACAGCGGCGTTAGTGGTCGTTAACCTGGACACGAGACGTTAACGACCACTAACAAAGATCATCTCCGAGCAAGGGAGCTCGCACGGATGACCGCATCCCCGCCGGGGGCCGACCCCGGCTCCCTGGCCGAGGCGCCGGTGCTGACCAGCTCCGCCGACCCGGCGTCCGACGCCTGGCGGGCCAACGAGGCCGCGCACCGCGAGCTCTCCGACCACCTCGCCCAGAAGCTGGCCGCGGCGCGGCTGGGCGGCGGCGAGCGGGCCCGCGCCCGGCACACCGCGCGCGGCAAGCTGCTGCCGCGCGAGCGGGTGGACGCGCTGCTCGACCCCGGCTCCCCCTTCTTGGAGCTGGCCCCGCTCGCCGCCGACGGGATGTACGGCGGCGCGGCCCCGGCCGCCGGGGTGATCTCCGGCATCGGCCGGGTGGCCGGCCGCGAGGTGGTGATCGTCGCCAATGACGCCACGGTCAAGGGCGGCACGTATTACCCCATGACCGTCAAGAAGCACCTGCGCGCCCAGGAGATCGCCCTGGAGAACCGGCTGCCGTGCCTGTATCTCGTGGACTCCGGGGGCGCGTTCCTGCCCATGCAGGACGAGGTCTTCCCGGACCGCGAGCACTTCGGGCGGATCTTCTACAACCAGGCGCGGATGTCCGGCGCCGGCATCCCGCAGATCGCGGCGGTCCTCGGCTCCTGCACGGCGGGCGGCGCGTACGTACCGGCCATGAGCGACGAGGCCGTCATCGTGCGCGGCCAGGGCACGATCTTCCTGGGCGGCCCCCCGCTGGTGAAGGCCGCCACGGGCGAGGTCGTCACCGCCGAGGAGCTGGGCGGCGGGGAGGTGCACTCCAAGGTCTCGGGCGTCACCGACCACCTCGCCGAGGACGACGCGCACGCCCTGCGGACCGTCCGGACCATCGTCTCCACCCTGCCCGCGCGCGGCCCGCTGCCGTGGACCGTCCGGCCCGTGGAGGAGCCCAAGGCCGACCCGGCGGGGCTGCGCGGCGCCGTCCCGGTCGACTCCCGCACGCCGTACGACGTGCGGGAGGTGATCGCCCGGGTGGTGGACGGCTCCCGGTTCGCGGAGTTCAAGGCGGAGTACGGACAGACGCTCGTCACGGGCTTCGCGCACATCCATGGCCACCCGGTCGGCATCGTCGCCAACAACGGCATCCTCTTCTCCGAATCCGCCCAGAAGGGCGCGCACTTCATCGAGCTGTGCGACCAGCGCGGCATCCCCCTGGTCTTCCTCCAGAACATCTCCGGCTTCATGGTCGGCCGCAGCTACGAGGCGGGCGGCATCGCCAAGCACGGCGCGAAGATGGTGACGGCCGTCGCCTGCACACGCGTCCCGAAACTGACGGTCGTGGTCGGCGGCTCGTACGGCGCGGGCAATTACTCCATGTGCGGCCGCGCGTACTCACCCCGCTTCCTGTGGATGTGGCCGAACGCGAAGATCTCCGTGATGGGCGGCGAGCAGGCCGCGTCCGTGCTCGCGACCGTCAAGCGCGACCAGCTCGAAGCGCGCGGCGAGGAGTGGAGCGCCGAGGACGAGGAGACCTTCAAGGCCCCGGTCCGCGAGCAGTACGAGACCCAGGGCAACGCCTATTACGCGACGGCGCGGCTGTGGGACGACGGGGTCATCGACCCGTTGGAGACCCGCCAGGTGCTGGGGCTCGCCCTCACCGCCTGCGCCAACGCGCCACTCCCCCAGCGGGACAGCGCCGCGCCGGGCTACGGCGTCTTCCGGATGTGATGGGGGGATGAGCATGTTCGACACCGTCCTGGTGGCCAATCGCGGCGAGATCGCGGTCCGCGTCATCCGCACGCTGCGCGCCCAAGGCGTACGCTCGGTCGCCGTCTTCAGCGACGCGGACGCGGACGCCCGGCATGTGCGGGAGGCCGACACCGCCGTGCGGATCGGCCCGACGGCCGCCGCCGAGAGCTATCTGTCCATCGAGCGGCTGCTGGCGGCCGCCGCCCGCTCCGGCGCCCAGGCCGTCCACCCCGGCTACGGCTTCCTCGCCGAGAACGCCGCCTTCGCCCGCGCCTGCGCGGACGCGGGGCTCGTCTTCATCGGCCCGCCCGCCGACGCCATCGAGCTGATGGGCGACAAGATCCGCGCCAAGGAGACCGTGCGGGCGGCCGGCGTGCCCGTCGTCCCCGGCTCCTCGGGCAGCGGCCTCGACGACGCCGAACTGGCCGCCGCCGCCCGCGAGATCGGCATGCCCGTGCTGCTCAAGCCCTCCGCGGGCGGCGGCGGCAAGGGCATGCGCCTGGTCCGCGAGGAATCGGCGCTCGCCGAGGAGATCGCCGCCGCCCGGCGCGTCGCGCGCGGCGCCTTCGGCGACGACACGCTCCTGGTGGAGCGGTGGGTCGAGCGGCCCCGCCACATCGAGATCCAGGTCCTCGCGGACGGCCATGGCAACGTGGTCCACCTCGGCGAGCGCGAGTGCTCCCTCCAGCGCCGCCACCAGAAGATCATCGAGGAGGCGCCGTCCCCGCTGCTCGACGCGGCGACCCGTGCCGCCATGGGCGAGGCAGCGGCCTCGGCGGCCCGCTCCTGCGGCTATACGGGCGCGGGCACCGTCGAGTTCATCGTGCCGGGCGACGACCCCGCCACGTACTTCTTCATGGAGATGAACACCCGCCTCCAGGTCGAGCACCCCGTCACGGAGCTGATCACCGGACTCGACCTGGTGGAGTGGCAGTTGCGGGTCGCCGCCGGCGAGCGGCTGCCCTTCGGACAGCGGGACATCTCCCTCACCGGGCACGCGGTGGAGGCCCGTATCTGCGCGGAGACCGCCCGTGCCGACGACGACCAGGTGAGTTTCCTGCCCTCGGCCGGTACGGTCCGCGCGCTGTCCGAACCCCGCCGGGACGACGTGCGCGTGGACTCCGGGCTCTCCCCCGGCACCGAGGTCGGCACGGCGTACGACCCGATGCTCGCCAAGGTCATCGCGTACGGCCCCGACCGCCCCACGGCCCTGCGCCGGCTGCGCGCCGCCCTGGCCGATACGACGATCCTCGGCGTCGACACGAACACCGGCTTCCTGCGCCGGCTCCTGGCCCACCCCGAGGTGGCCGCGGGCACGATGGACACCGGCCTCGTCGACCGCGACGCGCACACCCTGGTGCCACGCGTCGTCCCCGTCGAGGTGTACGTGACGGCGGCACTGCTGCGTCAGGCGGCACTGCGGCCGGCGGAGGCCCCGTACGGAGCCGGGGGCGACGCCCCGCACCGGCACTCCGGCTGGACGGACCCGTTCTCCGTGCCGAACGGCTGGCGGCTCGGCGGCGAGGCCGCGTGGACCGTGCACCACCTCCGCGTTCCGGGCCACGCCCCGGTGGCGGTCCGGGTCCGGGGCCTCACGGACGCGGCGGAGGCCCTGATCGACGCGCCCGGAGGGGAGGGCGCTGTCGGAGCCGGGGCCTCCGAGGTCGAAGCCGTCGAGACCGGAGCCGGGGCCGTCGTCGCCGCGAGGCTGACCGCCCGGGACGGCGAGTCCGCTGGGCGGGGCGGGGCGGGGGCGCAGGGGGCCGGAGGCCGTCGCGTGACGGTGGAGTTCGCCGGCGTCACCCATGCCTTCACCCACGCGCCCAGCCCGGAGGGCGTCTGGCTGGGGCGGGACGGGGACGCCTGGCACGTACAGGACCACGACCCCGTCGAGGCCCGCGGCGCCGCGGCGGGCGCGCACGCCGGGGCGCTCACCGCGCCGATGCCGGGCACGGTGACGGTCGTCAAGGCCGCCGTGGGCGACGAAGTGGCCGCAGGGCAGAGCCTGTTGGTGGTGGAGGCGATGAAGATGGAGCACGTGATCGCCGCCCCGCACGACGGGACCGTCACGGAGCTGGAGGTGACGGCGGGCAGCACGGTCGCCATGGACCAGGTGCTCGCCGTCGTGACACCGCGGGAGGAATCATGACCGAACAGCCGCCCACCGGGCTGCCGATGACCGTGCCGGCCGACGGCCTGCCCGCCCGCGTCCGCATCCACGAGGTGGGCCCCAGGGACGGGCTCCAGAACGAGCGGGCGGTGGTGCCCGTCGAGGTGAAGGCGGACTTCATCCGCAGGCTCGCCGCGGCGGGGCTGACGACGATCGAGGCGACGAGCTTCGTGCACCCCAAGTGGGTTCCCCAACTCGCCGACGCCGAGCGGCTGATGGAGCTGCTGAGGGACCCGATCACGGAGGGCCCCGGGGCCCTCACCAACCCGGCGGCCCCGCTCGCCCCGGACGTCCGGCTCCCGGTCCTCGTGCCGAACGAGCGCGGCCTGGACCGCGCCCTGGCGCTCGGCGTGCGGGAGGTCGCGGTCTTCGGGAGCGCGACGGAGTCCTTCGCCAAGGCGAACCTCAACCGCACGGTGGACGAGTCGCTGGCCATGTTCGCGCCCGTCGTGGCCAAGGCCAAGGCGGAGGGCCTGCGGGTCCGCGGCTACCTCTCCATGTGTTTCGGCGACCCTTGGGAGGGCCCGGTCCCCGTCGACCAGGTGGTGCGCGTCAGCCGCGCCCTCCTCGGCCTCGGCTGCGACGAGCTGAGCCTCGGCGACACGATCGGCGTGGCCACGCCCGGCCATGTCACCGCGCTGCTGGCCGCCCTCGCCGGGGCCGGGGTGGGGGCGGACCGGCTGGCCGTGCACTTCCACGACACGTACGGCCAGGCCCTCGCCAATACCTACGCCGCGCTGCGGCACGGCATCGCCGTCGTCGACGCCTCCGCGGGCGGCCTCGGCGGCTGCCCGTACGCGAAGAGCGCGACGGGCAACCTCGCCACCGAAGACCTCGTGTGGATGCTCGACGGCCTCGGCATCGAAACCGGAGTCGATCTCGGCCTGCTCACCGCCACCAGCGTGTGGATGGCCGCCCACCTGGGACGCCCCAGCCCGTCCCGCACCGTCCGCGCCCTCTCCCACAAGGAGCAGTGAAAACGATGTCGATCGATCACCGGCTCAGCTCCGAACACGAAGAACTCCGCCGCACGGTGGAGGCGTTCGCCCATGATGTCGTCGCGCCGAAGATCGGCGACTTCTACGAGCGGCACGAGTTCCCGTACGAGATCGTCCGCGAGATGGGGCGCATGGGGCTGTTCGGGCTGCCGTTCCCCGAGGAGTACGGCGGCATGGGCGGCGACTACCTCGCCCTCGGCATCGCCCTCGAAGAGCTGGCCCGCGTCGACTCCTCCGTGGCGATCACCCTGGAGGCGGGCGTCTCCCTGGGCGCGATGCCGATCCACCGCTTCGGCACGGAGGAGCAGAAGCGGGAGTGGCTGCCCCGGCTGTGCTCGGGCGAGATGCTGGGCGCGTTCGGCCTGACGGAGCCGGAGTGCGGCTCCGACGCGAGCGGCACCCGCACCACCGCCCGGCTCGACGATGCCGCGGACGAATGGGTGATCAACGGCACCAAGTGCTTCATCACCAACTCCGGCACGGACATCACCGGCCTGGTCACGGTCACCGCTGTCACGGGCCGCAAGGAGGACGGCCGGCCGCGGATCTCCACGATCATCGTGCCGTCCGGCACCCCCGGCTTCACGGTCGCGCCCGCGTACTCCAAGGTCGGGTGGAACGCGTCGGACACCCGTGAGCTGTCCTTCTCCGACGTCCGCGTCCCGGCGGCCAACCTGCTGGGCGAGGAGGGGCGGGGGTACGCGCAGTTCCTGCGCATCCTCGACGAGGGCCGGATCGCGATCTCGGCGCTGGCCACGGGGCTGGCCCAGGGCTGTGTGGACGAGTCGGTGAAGTACGCCGGCACGCGGCAGGCGTTCGGGAAGCCGATCGGGGCGAACCAGGCCATCCAGTTCAAGATCGCGGACATGGACATGCGGGCCCACACCGCCCGTATCGCCTGGCGCGACGCCGCCTCCCGGCTGCTGCACGGCGAGCCGTTCAAGAAGGAGGCGGCGCTCGCGAAGCTCTACTCCTCGGAGATCGCCGTGACGAACGCGCGCGAGGCCACGCAGATCCACGGCGGGTACGGCTTCATGAACGAGTACCCGGTGGCCCGCATGTGGCGCGACTCCAAGATCCTGGAGATCGGCGAGGGCACCAGCGAGGTCCAGCGCATGCTGATCGCGAGGGAGTTGGGCCTGGCGGCCGGCTGACGCGGCGCGCCGGGCGGGCGCCACACCAGCCCGCCCACCCGGCCTCAGCCCCCGTCACCCGCGTCCGATTCCGTGCCTCGGCACCCGGCGTCCGGAGGGCGGGTCAGCACCCGGCTCCGGCGCCCGAAGGGCGGGAAGCCACCGCTCAGGGCCTCACCCCGCCGACGGCCAGTCCACCTGAGGGGAGCGGTAGTACTCATAGCCCAGCGCGTCCCAGCGCTCCGCCTGCGCGGCCAGTCGCACGCGGTAGGTGTCCCAGTCGTGCGTGCTCGCCGGTGACCAGCCGAGTTCCGCGATGCCCGGCAGCCGGGGGAAGGCCATGAAGTCGAGTTGCTGGGTGGTGGCGAGGGTCTCGGTCCACAGCGCCGCCTCGACGCCGAGGACCGACGATTCCGGCACGCCCGCGAGGTAGGCGCCCGGGTCCCAGTCGTAGGCCCGTTTCACCTCGACGAGCCCGGCCCAGTGCAGGCCCAGCGGGGTGTCCTTGGTGTACTTCATGTCGAGGAAGGACCGGTCGGCGGGCGACAGGATCACGCCGGTGCCTTTCTTCGCGGCCTCGGCCACCTGGGCCCGCTCGGCGGGAGGCGTCTTGTCGTAGCCCCAGTACTGGGCGACCGCGCCCTTGACCGGGTGCGCGCCGGTGAGCTGGTGCCAGCCGATCACGGTCTTCCCGTACTTGGCGACGATCGGCTGCGCCTTGTCCATGATCGTCACGTAGTCCTCGTGGTTCGTGGAGTACGCCTCGTCGCCGCCGATGTGCAGATACGGGCCGGGCGTCATGGCCGCGAGCTCGCGGAAGACGTCGTCCAGGAAGTCGTACGTGATCTGCTTGCCCGCGCACAGCGTGCTGAAGCCGACCTCGGTGCCGGTGTAGAGCGGGGGCGCGACGCCGTCGCAGTTGAGCCGCGCGTACGAGGCGAGCGCCGCGTTGGTGTGGCTGGGCAGGTCGATCTCGGGAATGACGGTCAGATAGCGGCTCCGCGCGTAGCGGATGATCTCCTGGTAGTCGGCCTTGGTGTAGTAGCCGCCCGGTCCGCCGCCGACCTGGGTGCTGCCGCCGTACGTGGCCAGCCGGGGCCAGGAGTCGATGGCGATGCGCCACCCCTGGTCCTCGGAGAGGTGCAGATGCAACTTGTTGATCTTGTAGAGCGCCAGTTGGTCGATGTAGCGCTTGACCTGGTCGACAGGGAAGAAGTGGCGGCCGACGTCGAGCATCCCGCCGCGGTAGCCGTAGCGCGGCACATCGACGATGGTGCCCCCGGCGATCCGCCACGGCCCGTCCTGACGGGCGCGCTTCTCGATGTCTGCGGGCAGGAGCTGCCGGAGGGTCTGCACACCGTGGAAGAGGCCGGCCGCCGTGCGGGCGGTGATGGTCACGGAGCGGTGGGTGACCGAGAGCCGGTACCCCTCCGCGCCGAGCCCGCGCGCCCCCGCGCCCTCACCGCTCCCGGCGGCCTCACCGCTCGCGTCTCCCCCACCGCTCACACCGCTCCCGCCAGGCGCTCCGGCCTCATCGCCCCCGTCTTCGGTGAGCACCAGCCGGATGCCGTCGTCGCCGCCGCGCGTCGTGACGGGCAGCGGATACCCGGTGGCGGGCCGCAGCAGCTCCGCGAGGTAGTCGCCCACCCGCTGGGCCTCGCGCGAGCCGGCGGGCACGCGCACGCGGGTCCCCGGGTCGAGCGCGTACGGGCGTCCATGAGCCCGTACGGACGCGGGAGCGGGGATGACGCGGTCGAGCGGGATCGCCGTGGGCGTACGGCCGGGGGGCTCGGCGGGCGTCGTACGGCCCGGGGGCTCGGCGGCGGACCCGCTGCCGGCCGCCATGGCGGTGGCGGTGACGAGCAGCAGCAGGGAGCAGAGCAGCCGGGACAAGGGGCCGGCGGGGCGTGCGGGGCGGGGTTGGTGCCGGGCGCTGCGTCTCACAGGGAATCCCTTCGCGGGCTGTGTACGGGAAGTGGCGCGCACGAACGTCCACTTGGGTATCAACTGCCCCCCGAGCGGTCAAGACGGTGCCCGCGTCGGTCGCTTTCGCCTGAAAGAATTCATTCCATGGCGGAGATCATGCAGAAAGACGGCGTGTGGACGTTCGACGGCGAGACGGTGCGCATCGTGCCGGGCCGTGAGCGCGGGGTGCACCTCATGCGCCAGACGCTGGGCGAGGTGGCGGTGCCGCTCGCCGCGGTGGCGGGGGTCGCCTTCGAAGCCGGGCGCAAGGGCGGGCGGCTGCGGTTGCGGCTGCGTGAGGGCGCCGACCCGTTGCTTCAGGTCACCCGGGGGCAGCTCCCGGACGCGGCCGATCCGTACCAGCTCTCGGTGGAGTCGGACCGCGCCGGCGTGGCGGAGTACTTCGTCGCCGAGGTGCGCAACGCGCTCCTGCTGGAGGGGATCGGCGCCGGTCCGTGCGACCGCTATCTGCTGCCGGGCCCCGCCGTGCCCTTGTCGGTGGGGGCCGGTGACGGCGTCGCCGCCTTCGACGGCGAGAACGTGCGCCTGGAGTGGAACTGGAAGACGGAGGATGCCAAGAAGTCCGCGGGGACGCGTGTGTTCTCCGTGTCGGATGTGATGTCGGTGGCGTGGCAGCCGTCCGCGGGGCTGGAGAACGGTTACCTCCGCTTCGTCCTGGCGAACGCGTCGACCCAGGCGCCGCCGAAGTACGACCCGTACGCCGTCGAGCTGTACGGCTTCAAGAAGGACCCCCTGATGGCGTTGATCGCGGCGGCCGTGACGGCCCGTATGCCGCATCCCTCCGGCGCCGACCAGACGCCCGTCGCACTGGCCAAGCCCACCGGGGGCGCGCCCGCGGGCGAGATCGGCGGGGGCGGTGGCGCGGGCGGAGGTGCCATGGGCGGCGGCGGACAGCCGGGCGGCGGTGCGGGTGCCCGTGCTGGTGCCGCTGCCGATGCCGGTGCCGGGAATGATCACGACACGCTGCTGCGCAGACTCCGTGAGCTGGGGGAACTGCATCGGGAGGGGATACTGACGGCCGAGGAGTTCGCGGCGGCGAAGCAGGCTGTGCTGAAGCGCTTCTGAAGCTCGCCTCTTGCACTTCACCAAGAATCCTGCCCGATATCGGGCAGGATTCTTGCGATTGGCGTCGCGAATCATCAGTATCAACGGGTGCTCGAACGCCGTACGTCCCATGACGATCTAGTCGACCACCTGGTGCGCAGCACCCCGCTGCAGCGCGGCGAGGCCGCCCGGGTGGTGCTGGACGTACTCGCGTACTTCGACGAGACGGCCGAGGAATTCGTTCGCCGCCGCCACCGGGAACTGCAGTCCGGCGGGCTGACCAACCCGGACATCTTCGAGCGGATCGCGGCCGAGCTGCCGCACCGCGCGGTGGCGCCGCCCGAACTCTCGCTGCGGCAGCTCCGCCGCATCGTCTACGGCTGAGCCGCCCGCCGGGCCCCGACCGCACCGTCGCGCGGCCCGGCCGGCAGCGGCTCGGCACTCACGACCACCGACCCTGGGAGGGCCAGAACACTATGTGCGGGATCGTCGGATACATCGGCAAGCGCGACGTCGCACCGCTGCTGCTGGAGGGCTTGCAGCGGCTGGAGTACCGGGGCTACGACTCGGCGGGCATCGCCCTGCACACCAGCGGCAAGGCCGGCGGCCTGAAGTCCGCCAAGGCCAAGGGGCGGGTCCGCGACCTGGAGGCGCGGCTGCCCAAGCGGTTCGCGGGCACCACCGGCATCGCGCACACCCGCTGGGCCACCCACGGCGCGCCCAACGACGTCAACGCGCACCCGCACCTGGACGCCGAGGAGCAGGTCGCGGTCGTCCACAACGGCATCATCGACAACGCCGCCGACCTGCGCGCCAAGCTGACCGCCGAGGGCGTCGCGTTCCTCTCCGACACCGACACCGAGGTGCTCGCCCACCTCATCGGCCGCTCCCAGGCCCCCACCCTGGAGGAGAAGGTCCGCGAGGCGCTGCGGCTGGTCGAGGGCACGTACGGCATCGCCGTGCTGCACGCGGACTTCCCGGACCGCATCGTCGTCGCCCGCAACGGCTCCCCCGTCGTGCTGGGCATCGGCGAGAAGGAGATGTTCGTCTCCTCGGATGTCGCCGCGCTGGTCAGCCACACGCGCCAGGTCGTCACCCTCGACGACGGCGAGATGGCCACCCTGAAGGCCGACGACTACCGCACGTACACCACCGAGGGCTCGACCACCTCGGCCCAGCCGACCACCGTGGAGTGGGAGGCCGAGTCGTACGACATGGGCGGCCACGACACGTACATGCACAAGGAGATCACCGAGCAGGTCGACTCCGTGGACCGCGTGCTGCGCGGCCGTATCGACGACCGCTTCTCCACCGTGCACCTCGGCGGCCTCAACCTCGACGCCCGCGAGGCGCGCGCGGTGCGCCGGGTGAAGATCCTCGGCTGCGGCACCTCCTACCACGCGGGGCTGATCGGCGCCCAGATGATCGAGGAGCTGGCGCGCATCCCCGCGGACGCGGAGCCCGCCTCCGAGTTCCGCTACCGCAACCCGGTCGTCGACCCGCACACCCTCTACATCGCGGTGTCGCAGTCCGGCGAGACGTACGACGCGCTCGCGGCCGTGCAGGAGCTCAAGCGCAAGGGCGCCCGGGTGCTCGGCGTCGTCAACGTCGTCGGCTCGGCGATCGCCCGCGAGACCGACGGCGGCGTGTACGTGCACGCGGGCCCCGAGGTCTGCGTCGTCTCCACCAAGTGCTTCACCAACACCGTGGTCGCCTTCGCGCTGCTCGCGCTGCACCTCGGCCGCATCCGCGACCTCTCCGTCGCCGACGGCAAGCGGATCATCGCGGGCCTGCGCAAGCTGCCCGAGCAGATCGCCGAGATCCTCCGCGACGAGGAGCACATCGCGAAGCTCGCGGCCGAGTACGCGAACGCCAAGTCGATGATGTTCATCGGCCGGGTACGGGGCTACCCCGCCGCCCTTGAGGCGTCGCTGAAGCTCAAGGAGATCAGCTACATCCACGCCGAGGCGTACCCGGCCTCCGAGCTGAAGCACGGCCCGCTGGCGCTCATCGAGCCCGCGATGCCGACGGTCGCGATCGTCCCGGACGACGACCTGCTGGAGAAGAACCGGGCGGCGCTGGAGGAGATCAAGGCCCGCAGCGGCAGAATCCTCGCGGTCGCGCACCGGGAGCAGGAGAAGGCCGACCACACGATCGTGGTGCCGAAGAACGAGGACGAGCTGGACCCGATCCTGATGGGCATCCCGCTGCAACTCCTCGCCTACCACACGGCGTTGGCGCTGGGCCGGGACATCGACAAGCCGCGCAACCTCGCGAAGTCCGTCACGGTCGAGTAGCCGCTGTCCAGCGTGGGGCGGCGGGCGAGAGCCGCTGCCCAGCGGGGGCGGCACGGGCGAGAGCCGCTGCCTGTCATGGGACGGCGCGAGCGAGCGTCGTTGCCGACCCCTATCGGCGCGGACACGAACCGCCTCTACGGGGCGGGGACGAGAGCGGGCCGGCCACGGGGGTGCCGGTCGGGGGCTACCCCTCCGCGCGTGCCACCACGCGCGCGGAGGGGCCGCCTCCCCTGCGCCGATGCCGCCCTCGCACCGGCGACTGCCGCCCCGGGAACCGTCACCTCCCGGTCGGCGGCACGCTGTGTTCGGGGTCTACCCCCTGGCCGAGCGCAATCCACCCCTACGCATGGGTAGATTTATCGACTGTTTGAGGCGGACCGAAGTCAACTCGACCGATAACCGCCGTCGTTTCTTGTGGCCGGGTCGTGTACAAGGTAGTGGGGCCCGCCGTCGCACGCGGGCGCACGCCGAGGCGGCTCGCCCGCCCTGCGCGCCGCCCCTATGCGACGTGAGCAGGCCGTCGGGGGTCGGACGCGGGCCGTACGAGCAGGTGACGGCCCACCATTCCGTACGGGACCACCTTTCCGTACAGGGGCGCCGTTTCGTACGGGGCCGCCGTTCCGTACGGCGCGCGAGCCCGCAGCGGAGACGGCGATCCGGAGCCGACCGCGGAAGTGGTGGACTGGGCAATCACCCGCATGAAGACGCCGGTCCGTAGGAAGACGCCCGCCTGTATGAAGACGCCCGTACGAGTCACCAAGTACGGGCCAGGGGCGGGGCAGAGGCGCGGGCGAGGCGGGGCCGGGGCAGGCCCGGAGCGGGTCAGGGGATGACGACCACGGGGCGCTGGGCCCGCCGCGCGAGGCGGCCGGCGACCGAGCCGAAGATGCGGCCGACCAGGCCGTGCGTGGAGCCGACGACGATGGCGTCCGCCGAGTACTCGCGGCCGACTTCCTCCAGCTCGTGGCAGATGTCGCCGCCGCGCTCGACAAGGATCCAGGGCACCTCGGAGAGGTAGTCCGCGCAGGCGAGTTCGAGGCCGAGCACCTCGGTCCGGTGGTCGGGCACGTCGACGAAGACGGGGGGCTCGCAGCCCGCCCAGACGGTCGTCGGCAGCCGGTTCGCCACATGCACGATGATCAGGCCGGAGCCCGAGCGGACCGCCATGCCGATTGCGTACGCAAGCGCTCGCTCACTCGACATCGATCCGTCGAAGCCGACGACGACGCCGTGCCGAAACGCCGGATCGCAGGAGTGACGTGTTTCTTCCGCCGCTTCGGGGGCCGCCTGATCGGCAACCCTCTTGCGGTCCGCGGGTTCGGGGAATTCGTGACCGGCCATCGATGTCTCGGCGAAGGAAATCCTCTTGCGGAGGGATCAGCGGTGGGGTTCGGCGGTGGGCTGGTTGGAGTTGTCGTCGGACAGCGAACCACGGGCGGATCATGGTGCACGAAATCCGTCCGGGATTCATCTTTCCAAGTCCTTACCCACCAGGGTACGGCGACACTCGCCTCCTGCCCAGAGGCCGCCCCATGGGACGAACCGCCCGGAGGCGGGTTCCGAGGAGCATGCACGAGGGCGGCTCGTAGCGCAATGCCTTGGGGGTCGCCCTGACGCGCGCGGCGCAGTGACCCGGCGGCCGGGACCGCGTTGTAGTAGCGCCGACCGCCGCCAGTAGGGAGCTCTCCAGTGCCGGGAATCCTGCAGTACGCGCACCGCGACGAGCCCTCCGGGCGCCCGGGCGAGGGCCCCGGCGGCTCCCCCCGCCGGAGGGCGTCCGACGCGGTGGGCGACGTCGTGCGCTGGGCGGTCTTCAGCTGTGCGCTGGTCCCCGTCGTACTGCTGGCGTGCGGCCGGTCGTTCGGCGGCGCGGCCGGCACGGCGGTCGGGCTCGCGGCCATCACCTGCGCCTGCCGGGGCCTGCTGCGCCGGGCCGAGCGGAACGCCGCCCGGTCGGCCGCCGAGCGCGTCGCCCCGCACCGCGGCCGCCATGGGCGTACGGGCGTGGGAGCGCACAGGGGCGGACGGCTCAGCGAGAGTGGTGCGCCGGCCGACTGACGCACCGCCAGCTATGCGCCCGTTCCTTTTCAGCCAACTTCAGGCCGAAGCCCATCCCTTGGCGAACGGGGCCCCCAACAGCCGCTCGACCAGCAATGAAAGGACCGAGGAGAGCGGTTGCGGCCCTCTGGGATTGGGCATGGGCGAGAGGCGTACTTTTCAGCGGGGCCTGCAAGTGCAACGCTTCGTGATCGAACGCTTTACGCCAAGTTGCCATGTCGACATAGAGCCGGGTGGTGAACTGGTCACCGCGACCACATGCGACACAGTAGATTCGATCTTGGCCATGACCGGCGGGGGAACCGTTCAGGACCGAGGGGAAACGTGCAGGACCGAGAGGACTCGACCGCCGAGGGGGGCTTAGCGCCATGAGCCAGGACTCCACGACCGTACCGGAGACCACGCGCAAGCTCTCCGGACGCCGCCGCCGGGAGATCGTCGCTGTACTGCTCTTCAGCGGCGGCCCCATTTTCGAGAGCTCCATCCCGCTCTCCGTGTTCGGAATCGACCGCCAGGACGCGGGGGTTCCGCGCTACCGCCTGCTCGTCTGCGCGGGCGAAGATGTGCCATTGCGAACGACCGGCGGACTGGAGCTGACAGCACCGTACGGCCTGGAGGCGCTCTCCAGGGCGGGCACCGTCGTCGTGCCCGCCTGGCGCTCCATCACCGGGCCACCACCGACCGCGGCGCTCGACGCGCTGCGGCGCGCGCATGAGGAGGGCGCCCGGATCGTAGGGCTGTGCACGGGCGCTTTCGTACTGGCCGCGGCCGGCCTGCTCGACGGCCGGCCCGCGACCACCCACTGGATGTACGCGCCGACGCTCGCGAAGCGCTATCCATCCGTGCACGTCGACCCGCGCGAGCTGTTCGTCGACGACGGCGACGTGCTCACGTCGGCGGGCACGGCCGCGGGCATCGACCTGTGCCTGCATATCGTCCGCAACGACCACGGCGCCGACGCCGCGGGGGCCCTGGCCCGCCGGCTCGTCGTGCCGCCGCGGCGCACCGGCGGTCAGGAGCGCTATCTCGATCGGTCTTTACCAGAGGAGATCGGCGCGGACCCGCTGGCCGAGGTCGTCGCGTGGGCGCTGGAGCACCTTCACGAGCAGTTCGACGTGGAGACGCTCGCCGCCCGCGCGTACATGAGCCGTCGCACCTTCGACCGGCGTTTCCGTAGCCTCACTGGGAGCGCTCCACTCCAGTGGCTGATCACCCAGCGGGTGCTCCAGGCGCAGCGGCTCCTGGAGACCTCGGACTACTCCGTGGACGAGGTGGCCGGGCGCTGCGGATTCCGCTCACCCGTGGCACTGCGCGGCCATTTCCGCAGGCAGCTAGGGTCTTCCCCGGCCGCCTACCGGGCCGCGTACCGGGCCCGCAGGCCGCAGGGCGGGCTGGCCGACCGGCCGGAGCGCGCGGATCGTACGGACCGTACGGATCGGGGGGACCGATCGGACCGTCCGGACCGCGGTGATCGCGGCGACCGTGGAGAGCGCGGCGATCGTGGGGAGCGCGGGGAACTGGTGGAGCAGCGGGCCGGGGAGGCCGCGTCCCTGCCGATGCGGCGGGCCGCCGTCGCCACCGCGCACGCCATCTCGGGGACGGCCACCGCGGCGCCCCCGGGCCCGGACCGCCCGGAACCGGGGAAGCCGGAGTCCGACCTCTACACCCCACGCCTGCCCGGCCAGCGGGAACGCCCCGTAGGGTGAGACGCATGAACGATCGCATGGTGTGGATCGACTGCGAGATGACCGGGCTCTCGCTGTCGGATGACGCGCTCATCGAGGTGGCCGCGCTGGTCACCGACTCCGAGCTGAACGTACTCGGCGACGGCGTGGACATCGTGATCCGCCCGCCGGCCGAGGCCCTGGTCACCATGCCCGAGGTGGTCCGGAGGATGCACACGTCCTCCGGGCTCCTCGCGGAGCTGGACGCCGGGACCACGCTGGAGGACGCGCAGCAGCAGGTCCTGGCGTACATCCGCAAGCACGTCCCGGACGCGGGCAAGGCCCCGCTGTGCGGCAACTCCGTCGGCACGGACCGCGGCTTCCTGGCGCGCGACATGCCGGAGCTGGAGAGCTACCTGCACTACCGCATCGTCGACGTGTCGTCCGTGAAGGAGCTGGCCCGCCGCTGGTACCCCCGCGCGTACTTCAACAGCCCGGACAAGAACGGCAACCACCGGGCCCTCGCCGACATCCGCGAATCCATCGCCGAACTCCGCTACTACCGCGAGGCGATCTTCGTCCCGCAGCCCGGCCCGGACTCCGACACCGCGAAGGCCATCGCGGCCAAGCACGTCCTGCCCGCCGAGCCCCAGTAACCCCGCTCGCTCCCGGCCCACTCCCGGCCCCCTCCCGGTCCCGCCGAAAAGCCGGGAGCGAGCACCCCCGCAGACCCTGTACACTTTTCCTCGGCCGGTGCGAAAAGCGCCGGACATGGTGGGTATAGCTCAGCTGGCAGAGCACCTGGTTGTGGTCCAGGATGTCGCGGGTTCAAGTCCCGTTACTCACCCTTAGATGATCAAGGCCCTGACCTGCGGAAGCGCGGGTTGGGGCCTTGTTCGCGTTGGAGGGCGAGGCTCAGCGGGAACACGGCGGCTCGTACACCGTGGCGGCGGCCTGGCCGCTGGGGGGGAACATGGCCGTTTCAGGTTCCGAGCAGGAGCAGGTCGGCCGCGGCCAGCGGCTCGCCGAGCTTGCAGGGCATGCGCCCGCGCCCGCACCCGGTACGTACAACGGCGGGTGCTTCTGGATTCTGACCGGGCCGTGGGCGAGGTTGCTGAACCGTGTACGGGCTGACCCCGCGATCGCTCTTGTCGTGGACGCGTGTGATCTCGGTACGGGGATGGTGCGGCAGGTAATCGCTCGCGGGCAGGCGGAAGTTGTGCCGTTCGATGTGCCGCGCGGGCGGCGGAAGCTCAGTCGGTATCTCGGTGCGGACGATGCCGAATGGGACGAGCGTTTCCGGCATTACCTGCTTGATGACCCGGCTGTGTCGGGCGCCGTCTGGTTGCGGGTCCGTCCGGAGTCCCTTATTGCCAAGGATCTTAGTTACTCCGTTTGATGGGCTTCGCCGACTCTCTTTACGGGGGGGCGACCGCGTCGTTGGTGCGGGAGTTGTCGCGATGGTGCGTGGGGCGGTATTGCCGGTGGGCGGTGCGGGCTCGTCTCGGACCCTTCGGGTCCACTGCGCCGGCGGCGGGAGGGGAGGGGGCCGGGCCGGGGGCGGTTCGCCGGCTGCGGCTCGGGAGCGGCCAGGGTTAGAGAAGGCTCGCTGCGCTTCGCCGCCGGCTGCTGCCGCGCAGTGGTCTCGGCCGGCCTTCGGATGCGGGGAGTGGTGGGCCCGGGCCTGTGATCCACGGCGGCCGGGAGTGGGGTGCGGCGCGCTGCGCTGCGCCTGGGGTGCCGCGTTCGGGGGAGGTTTCCGCCCTTGAGGTGAGGGGGGCCGGGTGGGGGAACTCGCCTTTGGCCGACCCGTGGGGCGTTATGCCCGGTATGTCTCGTTGAATAGGCAACGGGGGTGGATTACCGCCCGACTTCGCGTCCGGTATGGCGCTTTTGTCGGGCGGTAACCGCACTTCACCTCTTGAGGCGCTCCGACAACTCCTCCGTGGTGGCCACGAACCACGTCTGCCGCCCCCGGTTGCATTCGCGGATGAAGTCGCGCAGGGCCGAACTGGCCTCGGCGTGGGCGGAGATATCGCCCATCACTATGAGACCCACCCGGTAATTGACGAATTTCTGGACGATGTCGCCGGCTACGCGCGTGCTCAGTTGGAAGAAGGAGTCGTCGAATCGGGCCGCGGGGATGACGACCCATTGGGCGCCCTGATAAGAGGCATTGCCGATGAGGTCCAGGGCGTCGGCCTCGGCGGCGATGGGGTCGCCATCGGGCTCGCACATCAGGACCGGGACATCGTGGATCGTCTGCAGAGTACTCATGGCACGCGAGGCTAATTCCTCGGGCCGCATGTGGTCGACGGGGTTCCCGGGTCTGGCGGTATCAGGTGAGGTGGTCGGCCACGAGCGCGGCCGTCCGCGCCACCAGCGGATTGTCCGTCGGACCCTTCGGGTCGTATTTGGTGGAGAGTACCGAGAGCACCAGCGGGGAGCGCTTCGGGGGCCAGACGACGCCCACGTCATTCGCCACGCCGTACTGCGCGCCGCCGCCCGTCTTGTCGGCCAGGATCCAGTCGGCGGGCAGCCCGGCGCGGAACCGTTCGCCGTCGGTGGTGTTCGCCACCAGCCAGCCGGTCAGCCGCTTCCTGTCCTCGGACGGAAGAGCCCGGCCCACGATGAGGCGGGCGAATGTCTTGCCGATGTCACCGGGAGTGGTGATATCCGTCTCGCGCCAGGGCTCCGCCGAGTTCAGCTCCGGTTCCCAGCGGTCGAGGCGGGTCGTCTTGTCCCCGATGGAGCGGCAGAAACGGGTGATCGCGGTCGGGCCGCCGAGTTCGCGGAGCAGGAGGTTGGCCGCTCCGTTGTCGCTCTCGCTGACCGCCGCGGCGCAGAGCTGCTCGACGGTCAGTCCGTTCGCGATGTTCTCCGGTTTTCCGGTGACCGGTGTGTAGCCCGACTTCTTGACTATCTTCTCCGTGTAGCGGATGCGCTTGGCCAGGAATTCGCCATCGCGATCGAGATCGCGCAGCACCGCCGCGGCCGTGAGCACCTTGAACACCGAGCACATCGGGAAGCGTTCGGCCGCCCGGTACGAGACCGTCGCCCCCGTCGCCGTGTCCAGCGCGTACACCCCCAGCCGCGCCTTGTACTCGGTCTCCAGCGCCCGTAGCTGTCGGGAAAGGTCCGCGCCGGACGGCCTGGCCGGGGTCCGGGTCGCGGCGTGCGCCCTGTCCGACCCGCCCGCGGCGGGCAGCAGGGTCGCCAGGGCCGTACCGGCAGCTACACCCAATAGGGTTCGGCGGGACGGTGCGGCTTCGGTGAGGCGCCCAATCGTCTGCACAGTTGTTCTCCTCGTTTCTTCCTTGTCGGCTACGTGCACGCGCGGCGGGGGTACGGGCATGGGGGCGTCGTACGGGCATCGGGGCGTCGTACGGCCGCCGCTCACGCCAGGTTGCGCAGGAAGCGGGCCGCCACGGGGCCCGCGTCCGAGCCGCCGGATCCGCCGTCCTCCAGGAGCACCGCCCAGGCCAGGTCGGACGAGCCCTGGTAGCCGATCATCCACGCGTGGGTGCGCGGCGGGTTGTCGGTTCCGTACTCGGCGGTGCCCGTCTTGGCGTGCGGCAGGCCCGGCAGGTCCTTCAGCGCGTGGCCCGAGCCCGAGGTCACCGTCGCGCGCATCAGGTCGCGCAGGTCGGCGGCGACCTTCGGGTCGAGGTCGCGGGGGGCCCGGAACTTCTCGCGCACCGCGTCCGGAACCAGTACCGGCTGTTCGAACTTCCCGTTCTTCACGGTGGCCGCGATGGACGCCATCACCAGCGGCGACGCCTCCACCCGCCCCTGGCCGATAACGGCCCCGGCCTTGTCGTTGTCGCTGGTGTTGGCCGGAACACCGCCGTTGTACGTCTTGGCGCCCACGTCCCAGCCGCCCCCGATGCCGAACGCCTGGGCGGTGTCCCGCAGGGCGGTGTCGGAGAGCTTGCCGCGGGCGCCGACGAAGTAGGTGTTGCAGGACTGGGCGAAGGCGTCCTTGAACGTCGACCCCTCGGGCAGCACGAACTGGTTCTGGTTCTCGAAGCGCTGGCCGTTCACATGCGCGAACTTCGGACACGGCGCGGCGTCCGCGGGCCGTACGCCCCGGTCGAGCAGCGCCGCCGTCGTGACGACCTTGAAGGTGGAACCGGGCGGGTAGCGCCCCTCCAGGGCGCGGTTCATGCCGCCGGGCTGGTTGGCCGCGGCGAGGATGTGGCCGTTGCGCGGGTCCACGGCGACGATCGCCGCCGTCTTCTTCACCCCCGACAGGGCGTCGGCCGCCGCACGCTGTACGCGCGGGTCGATGGTCGTCTTCACGGGGCGGCCCTCGGTGGACTTCTCGGCCGACAGCGTCCGTACGGCCTGCCCGCTGTTGCGGTCCGCCACCACGACCGCCTTGCTCGGGCCCTTGCCGCCGGACAGCCGCTCGTCGTAGTGGGCCTCCAGCCCCGAGACGCCCTTGCCGCTCTTGTCGTCCACCACCCCGACGAGCGAGGCTGCCTCCAGCTTTTTGCCTTTGCTGTCGAGAATGTCGGCCCTGGCGGCGTTCGTCAGCGCGAGCGTCTGCCCCGGCCGCATCTTCGGATGCACCATCGACGTGGAGAACTCCACCGCCCACTTGCCGGACCGCTGGCGCACACGCGCCTCGGAGTCCCAGCCGTACGAGCCGACACCGGGTACGCGCATCTTCACCGTGAACGGAACGCGCACGTCCCCGTCGCCTTTGCGCTCACCGCGGCCGGCGGTGATCTCCGTGCTGGAGGGCTTGAGGTTCGTCATGACCGACGCGATCAGCGACTTGGCGCCGGCCGGGGTGTCCGTGTACGTACCGGCCTGTTCGGCCTGGCCCTTCTCCCACGCCCCCAGGAACCCCTGAAGCCGTTCCCGCGCGGCGGTGACCTGCGGATCCGCGGCATCGTCGGACCCCAGCAGCCGGTAGCCGGCGTACCCGCCGCCCGCCAGCACCACGAGGGCGAGCCCGCCGAACGCCCACCGTCTGCCGCTCCCCCGGCCGCGCGCCCCGCGGCCCCTGCGGCCTCCTCGGTACGTCGCGCCCTCGTCGTACGGCGCGTCTTCCTGGTTCGGCAAGGCGTCCTCCTGGGGGCCGGTTGGGGGGGATTTGTTCGCGGGGTGGGTTCGCGGGGTGGGTTCCGGGAGCGGGTTTGCAGGGCCGCCGCCTGGCGGCAGGTTGCCGTGCCGCCTGGCAGCCCTGCGGACAGTCGTCCGGGGGCGGCGGCATCGGGGCCAGTGAAGTCCGCGGCCGAGCGCCATGTCGAATACACTCTCGACCCCGACGCGATTCGATCTGGATATCTGCGCACGTCACAGGAGCCGCGTTGCTTACCGAACGACATTTGGAAATCTTTGTCGCCCTCGCGGAAGAGGAGCACTTCGGCACCGCCGCGCAGCGCGTCGGCATCACGCAACCGCCTCTCTCGCAGGGACTGCGCCGGCTGGAGGCGATGCTCGGCGTCCGCCTCTTCGACCGCAACCGCGGCGTCACCCTCACCGACGAGGGGGCGCTCCTGCTGCCGCACGCGCGCCGGGCCCTGGCCGCGCTCACCGAGCTGCGGGAGGCCGGGGCCCGCGAGCGGGCCGACGGGCGCCGGCTCAGGCTGGGGCTGGCCCCCGAGGTGCCCGCGTGGGCCGCGGCGGCCGTGGCCGCCGCACCGGGCCGGGCCGGGGAACGGAGCCGCATCACCGTCGTCACCGCGCCGACCGCCACCCTGCTGTCCGAGACCGCCGCGGGCCGACTCGACCTCGCCGTGATCCGGCACCCCGCGGTGCTGCACGGTCTCTCCGCCGGGCGCGTCGTCCTCTTCCCCACCTGGCTCCTCTCCCCCGCCGAGCCGGACGGGCGGGACGAGCACAGCGAGCGGGACGGTCTGGTCGGGTCGGGTGCCGCGGGTGCGGAAGCTCCCCCGGCTCGCGGCACACCCCGGCGGAACGCCCGGCGGCTGCCCGTCGCCGTACGGCCCCGCGAGGAGGCCCCGGCCGCGTACGACCTGTTCATCGACACCCTGGCCAGCCGCGGGCGCCGGGTGGAGACCGTCCCGGTCAGCGACGAACGCGCCGGGCTCGCGCTGGTCGCCGCGGGCCAGGCCGTCATGGTCACGGCCGACAACACCCTGACCGCCGACGGCGTCGAACGCGTCCGGGCCACGGACCCGCCGCTGCCGTTGCGGCTGCGGGTGGTGTGGGGTGCCAGAGGGCCGGAGGGGGGAGCGATCGCGCAGACGGCCCAGCTCCTGGTGGAGGCCCTGTCCTCGCAGGCCCGGGCGCTGACGGAGCCGCCGGTGGAGACCGCGTGATGGGCGCGGGCGAGGAGCGGGGGCGCGACGCGCCGAGCGGGGGCGGGAAGCGGGGGAACGACACGGTGAGCGGGGGCGACGAGCGGGAGAGCGGCACGATGCACGGCAGCGGCACCAAGCGGGCGAGCGGGTCCCGGCGGGCGGAGAGCGGCGCGCAGCGCACGATCCGCGGCATGTTCGCCGACGCCGGGGTCCGGGGCTGGCTGCACGTGGCGGACCTGCACCGGCCGGCCGCGTGCGTGACGATCGACCCCGACGAACCCGTGCCCATCGGCTCGGTCTACAAAGCGCCGCTGATGGTCGCCTTCTGCCGGCTGGCCGAAGCCGGGGAGATCGATCCGTGCCGGCGCGTGACGCTCGGCCCCGCCGACCGGTTGCCCGGCCCGACCGGCATCTCCATCCTGCGCGACCCGGTCACCGTCTCGCTGCGCGACCTGGTCGTCCTCATGATGACCGTCTCCGACAACACCGCCGCCAACGCGGTGCTGCGCCTGGTCGGCACCGCGGCGGTCGACGAGGTGTGCCGGGCGCTCGGAATGGCGGACACGCGGGTCCACGGCGGGGTGGCCACCACCTTCGCCCAACTGGTCGCGGAGACCGGGACCGATTCGCTGAGCGACGCGATGGAGCGCATGTCGGACAACGACACGACGGTCCCGGCCGTCGTCTACAACCCGCTGTCCAAGGCCTCCGCCAGCCCCGCCGACATGGCCCGGCTGCTGCGCGCGATCTGGACGGGGCGGGCGGCCTCCCCCGAGAGTTGCGCGTTCATGCGCGAGGTCATGGGCCGGCAGGCGTGGTCGCACCGGCTCGGCTCCGGGTTCCCGTACGACGACGTGCGGGTGTCGGGGAAGACCGGCACCTTCGGGTCGATGCGCCATGAGGCCGGGGTGATCGAGCTGCCCGACGGCAGCGCGTACACCGCCGTCGTCTTCACCCAGGCGGCCCGCGCCGACAGCAAACTGCCGCGCGCCGACGCCGTCATCGGCGCCGCCGCCCGTACCGCTGTGGAGGAGCTGCGGGGCATGGAGGGCACGTAGGCGGGTGGGCCCCGTCGGAACGCGCCGCGGGCCTCTGCGGTCGGTGGCGGCTGTCCAGATCGGTGGCGCCTGTCCAGGTCGGTGGCGACTGTCCAGATCGGTGGCGGCTGTCTATATCTGTTGGAGGAGCACCACGCCCGTCAGCATGGGCAGGGTGAACTCGCCGCGGGCGGTCTCCGGCCGGCTCGCGAGGAAACCGCGGAGCCGGTCCAGCAGGGCCGCACGTTCCGGTTCGGGCATGACCAGCACCCCCGCGCGGGTCGCGAGGGTCGCGACGAGCGAGTCGGCGGTGCGGCGCTGCCCGTGCGGGAACTCTGCGTGCTCCGGCGAGCCGAACCGTGCGGTCCCACCGGTCTTCGGAAGATGCATGTCCGCCGTCGCGGCCCGCCAACTGGCGGGGGTGTCCCGAGGGCCGATGACCCTCTTCCCGCCGACCCGCGCCAGTTCGGCGACCCATTCGGCCCCGTCGTCCATGACGTTCCACAGGCCGGCGAGGATGCCGCCGGGCGCGAGGACCCTGGCGATCTCGGGTCCCGCGACGGCCATGTCGAACCAGTGCATGGCGTTGCCGGCGAGCACGGCGTCGACGGAGGCGTCCGGCAGCGGTATCGACTCGGCGCTGCCCGCCAGGGCGCGGACGGCCGGCAGCGAGCGGCGCAGTTCGGCCAGCATCGCGGGGTCCGGCTCGACCGCGGTGACATCGGCGTCCAGCGCGGCCAGCGCGGCGGTCAGCTTGCCGGTTCCGGCTCCGAGGTCGAGTACGCGCCGGCCGGGCGCGCGCTCCACCGCCCAGCCGACCGCGGCCCGCGCGTAGTCCGGGCGGTGCGCGGCGTATTCGACCGCCACCGCGCCGAACGACGAGGCGTACGGGGGCCGTTCGTCTTGATCCATACGGTCCATCCGGTCACCGTAGCGATGGCGCGGGCGGTCGGCTACGCCTTCCTTCCGCGCTTTCCGCGAGCCAGGCCGCTGCGCCCAGGGCTCCGGGCTCCGCGCCCCCGCTCAGGTCGATTCGCGTTCCGTCAGTCGCGTCGGCAGCACCACCTGGGGGCGGTCCGCCGTGCGTTCCTCGATCTCCTGAAGGAGTACGCGCGCCATGGTGCGGCCCATCTCCTCGATCGGCTGCCGCACGCTGGTCAGCGGCGGGTCCATGTGGCGGGCGACGGCGGAGTCGTCGAAGCCGATGAGCGCGACGTCGTCGGGGACGCGGCGGCCGGACTCGCGGAGCACCTGGCGGGCGCCCGCGGCCATCACGTCGGAGGCGACGAAGACCGCGTCGAGGCCGGGCCTGCGGTCGAGGAGTTCGCGCATGGCGCGGCGGCCGCCCTCCTCGGTGAAGTCGGCGGGCGCGATGAGCCGTTCGTCGGGGGCGTGGCCGGCGCTCGCGAGCCCCGCGCGGTAGCCGTCGAGGCGGCATTGGGCCACGTACATGTCGAGCGGCCCGGTGATGGTCGCCACGGCGCGCCGGCCCCGGGCGTGCAGGTGGGCGATGGCCTGGCGGGCGCCGCCCGCGTTGTCGGAGTCGACGTAGGCGACGGTTTCGCGGCCGGAGCGGCGGCCGCTGAGCACCGCGGGCATGTCTATCTCTTCGAGCAGGTCGGGCAGGGGGTCGTCGGCGTGTACGGACACCAGGAGCACCCCGTCGACGCGGTGCGCGGCGAGGTAGTCGGCGAAGCGTTTCCGCTCCTTGGGCGTACGGATGAGGGTGAGCAGCAGTTGCATGTCGGTGTCGGCGAGTTCGGCGCCGACACCCCGGATGACGTCGGAGAAGTACGGCTCGGCGAAGAGCCGCGTCTCGGGTTCGGGGACGACCAGCGCGATGGCGTCGGAGCTGCCCGCCGCGAGGGCTCGGGCCGCGCGGTTCGGTACGTAGCCCAGCTCGGCGACGGCCTGCTCGACGAGGGCGCGGGTGCGGTCGCTGACCCGCGGCGAACCGTTGATGACGCGCGAGACCGTGCCGCGGCCGACGCCGGCCCGGGCCGCGACCGCCTCCAGGGTGGGCGTGGCGCGCCGCGCGCCACGTCGCGTGGTCCCACCGGTCGCTGCCATGTCTGCCTCCACTGCACGTCGTGCCGCATCCCAAAGAAAACCGCTGTCACCGCCACTACCCGCCGTCACCGTCGCTGTCCCAGTTGCGGCGGGCAAGGGCGGTCGCGGGGCGCGGCGGTCGCCCGCCGCCACCCCGCCAGGCCGCGGCGGCTCTTCGCCGTCTTACGACTGGGAGCGCTCCCACAGTACCTGAACCACCCATACCCCAACGCGCCCTCGACCACACAACGCGTCGGTACGGAACAGTAGTTGATCAGACGGGCGCCGCCGAAGCCCCAATCGGGCGCTACCGCGGCCGCCTTCCGAGCCCGCGGCGCCCGATAGGCCCGAAGAGCCCGGACGGCCCGCTGGGTCCCATGCACCGGACGCGCCCGATGTGCCCCGATCCTCCTCCGCGCGCACACGCGCTGTAACCGCCTGGTCGACCGCCGTGACCGCCCGATCGGCCGTCGTGACGGGTCGGCCGAGCGCCGTGACCGCCCGGTCGACCTCCGCGCCGGGCCGGCGGAGCGCCGTGACGGGTGGGTCGGCCGCCGTGACGGGTGGGTCGGCAGAGCGCCGCATCGGCCGGCCGCCTCCGGTCCGTATCGCCCGTCAGGTCCGAAATAGGGCGCTCTTCGGCGGGGCAGGAGAATCCGGCGGCGCGGGCCGCGGTCACCGGGCCCGGCCGCGGGTACGTACCCGACCGGGCCGTCATCATGGCCGCAGCGCTGTTCGGTACCGCACACGTGTCGTACGGGCGCCGCGCGGCGCACCGCCGGAGACTGTCTCACGGCCCGGCCACACCCGAGTCTCCCACCCGTCCCAGCCGCCACCCGACTCCTCTCGAACCGCCTGAAACCGCGCTGCCCCTACCGCCGTCCGTCACTTCGCTACCCGTTACCCCGTCTCTCCCGTCCAACGCACCCCAACTGACAACTCTTCTCACAACTCCCCCATGTTCGAACTCATTCACCCCGCAGACCCGCCCCCCACGCCGGACCCATGTCCGAGCCCCGTCTGAACACCTCTTCTCTTCCCAACCCAACCTCTTCACCTCGACCTCTTCACCTCGACTATGGGAGCGCTTCCATGATGTCCGAGCACGAGACAGCAAGCTTTCCCGACGGCTTCCTCTGGGGCGCCGCCACCGCCGCGTACCAAGTGGAGGGCGCGGCCCGGGAGGACGGCCGTTCGCCCTCCATCTGGGACACCTTCAGCCGCGTCCCCGGCAAGGTCCGCGACGGCGACACCGGGGACATCGCCGTGGACCACTACCACCGCTGGCGCGACGACGTGCGCCTGATGGCGGAACTGGACCTGAACGCCTACCGATTCTCCGTCTCCTGGCCGCGCGTGCAGCCCACCGGCCGGGGTCCCGCCGCCCGCCGCGGCCTCGACTTCTACAGCGCGCTCGTCGACGAACTGCTCGCGCACGGCATCCGGCCGATGCTGACCCTCTACCACTGGGACCTGCCCCAGGAGCTGGAGACGGCCGGCGGCTGGCCGGAGCGCGAGACGGCCCGGCGCTTCGCGGACTACGCGCACCTCGTCGCGCGGGCGCTCGGCGACCGCGTCGAGCTGTGGACGACCCTCAACGAACCCTGGTGCAGCGCCTTCCTGGGGTACGGGGCGGGGGTGCACGCCCCCGGCCGCACGGACCAGGTCGCCGCGCTGCGCGCCGCGCACCACCTCAACCTGGCGCACGGGCTCGGCGCCGAGGCGCTGCGCGCCGCCCTCCCCGCGAGCGCGCGGCTCTCCGTCGCCCTCAACCCCAGTGCTGTCCGGGCCCGTTCGCGGTCGGCCGAGGATCTCGACGCTCAGCGGCGGGTGGACGCGCTCTCGACCCGTATCTTCACGGGGCCCATGCTGCACGGCGCGTACCCCGACGACCTCATCGCGGACACGGCGGGTCTCACGGACTGGTCGTTCGTACGCGATGGCGATCCGGCCGTCATCAAGCACCCCCTCGACGCGCTGGGCGTGAACTACTACACGCCCTCAGTGGTATCAGCCGCCACTGACAATCGGCCGCCGCGGGACGACGGCCACGGCGGCGGCGAGCACAACCCGTGGCCCGGCGCCGACGATGTCGCCTTCCACCAGCCGCCCGGCGCCCGTACCGCCATGGACTGGTCCGTCGACCCGAGCGGCCTGTACGACCTGCTGATGCGCTTCTCCCGCGAGGCGCCCGGCCTGCCGCTGATGGTCACCGAGAACGGCGCCGCCTTCGACGACGAGCCGGACCCCGAGGGCGCCGTGCACGACCCGGACCGGATCGCGTATCTGCACGGCCACCTGAACGCCGTGCACCGCGCCATCGGCGACGGCGCGGACGTGCGCGGGTACTTCCTCTGGTCGCTGATGGACAATTTCGAGTGGTCGTACGGCTACAGCAAGCGGTTCGGCGCGGTCCACGTGGACTACGCGACCCAGGCCCGTACGCCCAAGTCCAGCGCGTACTGGTACGCCCGGCTGGCCCGTACGAGCCAGTTGCTGCCGGAGGTGCCGGGCATGTACGACGCGCCCGACGCGAATGACGCGACTGATGTGCCCGGGGCGGGCGAGGTCTCGGAGAAGCCTGCCTGAGCCACCTACGGGCTGCGGGACAGACGGCCGTGGGAGGGACGTCCTCGGGGCAGACCGCCCGGGGGCTGCTTCAGCGGAAGACCGCCGGCGGCGGCGCCGGGGAGGGCCGCGCGTCGGCGTCGCCGACCGGCGCCGCGCCGCCGGTGAAGTCCAGCAGCGCGCGCCCGTGTTCGACCCGCCCCGCCTGCGGGTCGGTGGCCGCGCGCCGGGTCAACTCGGCGACCGGCGGTTCGCCGTCGGCGGCCAGCAGCACGGCGTTGCCGAACCGCCGCCCGCGCAGCACCGCCGGGTCGGCGGTCACGCACAGCTCGGGGAAGACGGTCCGTACCGTCGCGATCTGGGAGCGCAGGTGGGCGAGCGGCGGCCCGTCCGTGAGGTTCGCGGCGTACCAGCCGCCGGGCCGCAGCGCCCGCCGCACCTCGCCGACGAACTCGGTGCTGGTCAGGTGCGCGGGCGTACGGGCGCCGCTGAAGACGTCCGCGATGATCAGGTCCGCCCAGCCCTCCGGGACCTTCGCGAGCCCCGCGCGCGCGTCGCCGTCGCGCACCCGGATGCGCCAGCCGCTCTCCAGGGGCAGCTCGCGGCGGACGAACCGCACCAGGGGCGCGTCGAGTTCGAAGACCTGCTGGGTGGAGCGGGGGCGGGTCGCCGCGATGTAGCGGGCGAGGGTGAACGCCCCGCCCCCCAGGTGCACCGCCTGAATCGGCCGCCCCTGGGGGGCCACCAGGTCGGCGATGTGTCCGAGCCGGCGCAGGTAGGCGAAATCGAGGTACATGGGGTCGTCGAGATCCACGTGGGACTGCGGCGCGCCGTCGATCAGGAGCGTACGGGCGCGGGGCCGCTCACGGTCGGGCACCAGTTCCGCGAGCCCGCCGTCGACGGCCTCGGAGACGGCCTCCGCCGCCCGTCCGCGCCCCTGCTTCCGTCTCTCCTTCGCCACCCCACCAGTATCGCCCGCACCAGTGCGACCCCGCCGACGGGGCCGACAGGGGAGCGCGGCCGAGGGCGCCGTCAGTTCGGGCGGCTGCTGCGTTCGACGGCCTCGATGGTGCGGGCGGCCTCGCCCAGGGCGGCTCGCAGTACGGCCGGGTCGGTGGCTTCGGGGCGGGCCGCGTCCGGGGGGAGCAACCAGCCGGTGCCGGTGACGGGGGGCTCGGACCGGCCCGTACAGGCGCCGCCCTCGTACGTCTGCGTGCAGGCGCTGCCGGGCAGGTCCCAGTCGTCGGCGGTGCCGGGCGGGACGAGGAAGCCGAGGGTGTCGCCCTCGCCGTCGTGCAGCACCGGGCCGACGCCGACGCGCAGCCGCAGGATGTCCACGGCCTCCAGCCCTTGGCGGGCCGGGACGGTGACGAGGTCGCACCGCCGGTCCCCCTCGGCCCCGGCCGCCGGAGCCTGCGGCTGTCGGCCCGGCGGTCGGGGCGTCTGCTGCGGAGGTGGTACGTGCGCGGGGGCCGTACGCGCCGCCGCCCCGTACCGTGGCGCCGGCCGGCCGCCCGTGACCCGTACGACCTCGCCCGCCTGCGCTTCTCCGATGCCCAATCCGGCTTCCGTCAAGGGAAACCCCTCCTCCGCCGCGCTGCTGTGCGTGTGCTCCGGTACACCGGGTTCAACGCCGGAGCGCGTCAATGGCTACGGCGCCGCGTCGCCGCAAAGGATGGCATTTCATGGCGGATGGCCAATGGGATATCCGGTTTGTAGTCAAACCGGGGGTAGCGGACCCATGAGAACCGGTACGGTCGTTTCCGCCCAACACGCCTGCACGGCAGCACCGTCCGGCCTCTCGCGCGGAACGGCACGCGCCCGGAGAGGGGTCGGCCATGGTGCCGCGCGACGCGCCCGCCTCAGCGACTTCGACGCCGGATGGGGCGACGGCGGGGGCCGCGAGCCTCCCGAACGCCGCCTTCCGGCGGCTGCGCGGGCCGCGCTCGCAGGCCGAGTTCGCGGCGGCGGTCCGGCGCGCCGCCCGCGAGATCGGCGAGCGGGTCTGCTGCGACGCCCGCTATGTGGGGCGGGTCGAGTCCGGTGCGATCAGGTGCCCGAACTACGCCTACGAGCGAGTGTTCCGCCATATGTTCCCGGGGGTCTCCCTGGAGGAGATGGGCTTCTCGCCGCGCGAGGCGGTACGCGGCCGGGCGCCGTCCCGCGCGGGGCGGTCCAGCACGCCCCCGAGGCCGCCGGCATCGCCGCGGACGCCGCAGGACGTACTGCGGGCCGCGTTTCTGACGGGTCCGACGCGTCCGACGAGCGGCGTGCCCGGCGGTGCGTACGCCCCGACCGCCCCGGCCGACCTGACTGCCCCGGCCGACCTAACTGCCGCGACCGCCGCGTCCGGGGCCGGACGCCGGGTGGGCGAGCCGGAGGCCGACGCCGTGGAGGCCGCCGTGCGCCGCATCCGGCTCCTCGACGACCGGCACGGCGCCGACGGCCTCTACGGGCGCGCCACGCAGCCGCTGCGGGCCGCGTACGGGCTCCTGGACCGGGGCGCGGGGCGCCGTTCCGTCAGCGAGCGGCTGCACGCGGGCGCGGGGGAGCTCGCCATCTCGGTGGGCTGGCTGGCCCACGACTCCGGGCGGCTCGCCGACGCCCGTTCGCTCTACTCCGAGGCGCTGGCGATCGCGCGCGTGGCGGACGACGCGGCGCTGGAGGCGCACGCGTTCGCCAACATCGCCTTCCTCGCCCGCGACGCGGGCCGCCCCCGGGAGGCCGTACAGGCCGCGCAGGCGGCACAGCGCGCGGCGCGGGGCCTGACGTCGCCCCGGCTGCTGTCGCTGCTGGCGCTGCGGGAGGCGGGCGGCTGGGCCGGGCTCGGGGACCGGCGGGCGTGCGAGGAGGCGCTGCGGCGGGCTCAGCGCCTCTACGAGCGGGGTTCCCGCGACGCCGATCCCGAGTGGATGTCGTTCTTCGGGGAGGCCGAGCTGGCGGGGCTGGAGTCGCAGTGCTGGTCGGCGCTGGGCGTCTGGCCGCGTGCGGCCGTGTACGCGCGGCGTGCCGTCGCGGCGCAGGATCCGCATTTCACCCGCAATATCGCGCTCTTCACGGCGGAACTGGCGGGTGACCTCGCGGGCTGCGGGGCACTGGACGAGGCGGCCTCGGCGGGCGGGCGGGCGCTGGACCTGCTCTCCGGCGTCCAGTCGTCCCGTATCCGCGCCATGCTCACCGATACCGCCCGCGCCCTCCGCCCGCACCGCCGCAGCGCGCCGGTGGCGGCCTTCCTCTCCCGCCACGAGGCCGTCACGCGCTCGGGGTGAGGGCCGTCATGAGGGCCCTGAACGGGCCCTGCGAGCCCGGCGGCAGGTCTCCGGCCTACCCCAGGTGGCCGGTGTCGTTCCAGCGCTCGATCGCCGGTTCGCCGTAGGCCCAGCCGAGGATGGAGAGGGAGGTCGGGTCGAGGCGGATACGGGCGGCGAAGGAGGGCTCCAGGCCGAGCCAGCGGGCGCCGAGTACGCGCAGCAGGTGGCCGTGGGCGAAGACGAGGACGTCGCGGTCGGCGGAGCGGGCCCAGGCGATGACCTCGTCGGCGCGGGCGGCGATCTCCGCCAGGGTCTCCCCCTCGGGGACGCCGTCGCGCCATATGAGCCAGTCGGGGCGGACGGCCTTGATCTCGGCCGGGGTCATGCCCTCGTACGCGCCGTAGTCGAACTCCATGAGCGCGTCCCAGTCCTGGGCGCGGTCGCCGAAGCCGGCGATCTCGCAGGTCTCCTTGGCGCGGGCCAGGGGGCTCGTACGGACCTCGACGCCCGGGAGTTCGTTCCATGGCTCGTGGCGCAGCCGTTCGCCGAGGAGTTTGGCGCCGTGCCGGCCCTCGTCGAGGAGGGGGATGTCCGTGCGGCCGGTGTGTTTGCCGGACAGCGACCACTGCGTCTGTCCGTGCCGGGCCAGCAGGATGCGCGGTGCCATGTGAGGGGCCTCTCGATCGATCTGGGCGGGTGGTGCGGCGGCCGCTTCCGCCGTCACGTCAGCGAATATTTCGCTGCTTTTCCCGACAGATGCGATCTCTCCGCCTTCCATCATCCTCCGCGCCCTCCAGCATGGCGCACCGGCCGAGTGAGGCAACCGCGGGGCCATCGCGGGCGTCTCCCAACTCACATGTGCCCCACGCGTTACAGCCGAGGGCATAACCGCAGGCGAACGCCGTGTTGACAGGAACTCGAAGGGCGGTGTGCGACGCATTCCGCGTACACCGTACGGTTGCTTGCGCGCTTGTCAGGCCGCCAGAACACAGGAGAGCGTCGCGATGTCCCATACACCCGCCCTTGGGAAGCGGCCTCGCTGGTGGACCGAGTTGCCCCTCATAGCCGTGGTGTACGTGCTGTACTCCGCGGGCCGGCTGCTCGCCCGGGGCGAGGTGAGCGACGCCGTCGACCACGGGCTGTCGATCCTCCATATAGAGAAAGTTCTGCGGATAAACCTGGAACATCCGCTCAATCGGTTCTTCACCCACCACGCCCTGTTCGGCATACCCGCCGACTTCGCGTACGCCTCGCTCCACTACCTCGTCACCCCGGCGATCCTCATCTGGGTCTTCAAGTGCCGCCCGGCGAACTACAGCTTCCTGCGCGCCTGGCTGATGATCGCCACCCTCATCGGCCTCGTCGGCTTCACCCTCCTGCCCACGAGCCCGCCCCGGCTCCTGGAGGCGAGCCAGGGGTTCATCGACACGATGGCGCAGTACGGGTCGTACGGCTGGTGGGGCGCGGACGCCAGCGCGCCGCGCGGCCTCGGGGGGCTCACCAACCAGTACGCGGCCATGCCGAGCCTCCATGTGGGGTGGGCCCTGTGGTGCGGGGTCGTGCTGTGGCGCTACGGGCGCGGGCGCTGGGCGCGGATCGCCGGCGTCGCCTACCCGCTGGGCATCGCGATCGTCGTGATGGGCACCGCCAACCACTACCTCCTCGACGCCGTCGCCGGCGCGGCCGTGATGGGCGTGGGACTGCTGCTGGCCCGGCCCGCGCTGCGGCTCACCGAACGGATTCGCAGCCGCTTCGCCCGTACCGCCCGCCCCGTCGCACCCACCGCTTCACACACCGTCCCACCTGGCGAAACACGGCCGGCCGGGGCCGTTGTCAGTGGTGGATGCGAGACTTCGGCAGGTGAACGGTTCCCCCGACAGGCGACCCGCGGCGACGCCGCCGACAGCCGCGGCGACGCTCGCGCCGACAGCGCTGCGACAGCGGCTCGCTGAGCTGCGCGGGCCGGGCAGCGCCCCGCGCCCGCTCGACGCCCGCGCCCTGGCGGCGCTGGCCGCCAACCCCGGCTGCGGCCGCCGCGCGCTGCTGGACGGCGCCGGGGTCGACAAGGGCGCGCTCGCCCGCGCGCTGGGGTCGCCAGCCTCGTTCGGCCAGTCGCAGTTCGCGCTGGCGCGCGGCAATTCCTTCGAGGCCAAGGTGAAGGCCGACGGCGGCGCGGAGCTGGTCCGGCTGCTCCACGAGCGCCTGGGGGACGGCTCCCCCGCTCCCGGCCCCGGCCCGGTCGCCGCCCCCGACCTGACGGCCGCGGGCCCCGAGGGCCGCACGGCCCGTACGGAGCTGGCCCTGCGGGAGGCGACGGCCGCCGGGGAGTGGGCGTTCTTCGACCACCCCATGCTGGCCCTGTCCGTCGCCGGCTCCCCCGCCTATCTCGAACCGGACGCCATCGTGGTCCACCCCGACGGCGGCTGGACCGTCGTCGAGATCAAGTCCTTCCCCATGGTCGACGGGTCCGCCGACGCCGCCAAGGTGGGCGCGGCGGCCCGGCAGGCGGCGGTGTACGTCCTGGCGCTCGGGGAGCTGGCGGGGCGGCACACAGACGGCGAGGAGCGGCCCGGCGGCGCGGCGCGGGCGGCGGGGGACGGGCTCGCGGACCGTACGGCGGCCAGGGGGCCGGAGGGGTCCGGAGGCGACGCCGCGGACCGTACGGCCGGCGGGGCGCAGGCACCCGGGGGCCCGCTCGCGGACCATGCGGCCGGCGCGGCCGAGCGGGTGCGGCACCGGGTGCTGCTGGTGTGCCCCAAGGACTTCTCCAACACGCCGACGGCCGAGCTCGTCGACGTCCGCAAGCAGCTCGCCACGACGCGTCGGCAGCTCTCCCGGCTGACCCGGATCGAGGCGCTGGCCGCGGCCCTCCCGGAGGGCACCACGTTCGATCTGCGGCTCTCGGAGGACGGCCGGACCGCCACCCGGCCCGTCGAGGAGCTGCTGGCGGCCGTCGAGTCCGTCGACGCGGCGTACGCGCCGGACTGCCTGGCCGTCTGCGAGCTGGCGTTCCACTGCCGGGAGCGGACGCGGGCGGCGGGGGCGGTGGAGTCCCTGGGCCGCGGGGTCCGCGGCGAGCTGGGCGATCTCACCACCGTGGAGGCGGTGCTGGCCGCCGCCCGTGGGGAGGCGGGCGACGCCGGCGACCCCGCCGTCGAGGCGCTGCGCCGCGCGGCGGCGCTGCGTTCGGAGGCGCTGGCGGCGGCCTCGTACGGCGGCCGGCCGGTCGATGGAGGTGCGGCGGGATGCGGCTGACCTCGACGGCCCGTGAGGAGGGCACATGTCGCTGATCACCACGCTGGCGCGGATGGAGGCCGCCGGGGACGGGCACGCGCGCCCCGGAGCGACCGTCCGGCACCGGCATCTGGCCGAGCGGCCCCTGGTGCTGGTGCCGCTGACGACGGCGGGCGAGGCGGGCGCGCCGCTGGGCGCGCTGGTGGGGACGGACCGGGAGGCGCCCCGGCTGCTGGTCGTGGCACAACCGCGCGACCGCGACCTGCGGTTCGCGTTCCTCGCCGACCTGGCCGACGCGATGCTGCCGTACTTCGAGGCGTACGGCGACGACGTCGAGGCGGCCGAGCGCTCCGAGGCGGACCCGGAGACGGGGAAGAAAGTGAAAGTCGAGGTCGAGCTGTGCGCGGACGCGCCGCAGCTTCTTGTGCCGAGCGCGGCGGGCGTGGAGTACGTACGGCTGCTCGGCCGGTCCATGCGGTTCCGGCGGACCGCCGAACAGGACCCCGACACGCCCTACCCCGCTCCCCCGCGCGTGCCGCTGCTCGGCCGCTGGCTGACGCACATAGGGGAGCGCGCCCGGGTGCCCGGCTCGTCGCTGCTGCTGGCCATGACGCAGGTGCTGGCGCGGCACTGGACGACCGGCCAGAGCAACCTGGAGGACCAGCATCTGGGGGCGCTGCTCGCCTGGATAGACCCTCCCCCGGGGACGACGGGCGCGGAGGCGGCGCTGCGGGCGGAGCTGGCGCGCGGGGCGGACGGCCTGCTGACCACGCCGCCCGCCGGCCCCGCCACCGACCCGGCCTTCGACAACAGGCGGCTCGCCCCGGCCATCGCGCGCTACGACGCGGCCCGCGCGGAGGTGCTGGACGCGGCGCGCGGCCGGTTCGAGGGCGACCCGGGGGCCGGCACGGTGCCTCCCGAGGCGAGCGGCGCCGGGTCGGCGCGGGCCCGGCAGCACGCCGCGCACGAGGCGCTGCGCGCCGCCGAGCGCGAGGTGCGCGAGCTGGTGGCGTCCCAACTGCGGCCCACCTGGGACGCCGTGTGGCACGGGGTCGATCTGCTCCGCGCGCTGCCCGAGGGCGGCCGGGTCGCCGACCGCTGGAAGCGCGACCGCTGGTCGTACACGGCCCACCGGGACCGCGTACGGGCCGGGGAGCCGCCGCAGCCCAAGCGGGACGACGCGGTGACGGCGGCGCAGAAGCTGTCGGCGCGGGAGACGGCGCAGGCGCAGTTGGACGCGCAGGAGGCGCTGGACGATCCGCTGGTGATGGCGGGGCGGCGGCTGGCCGGTGAGGCGTTCGCGGGCGAGGTGTCCGAGGTGCTGATGACGTACACGGAGGCGAAGGTTCCGCGCCCGCGGCCGCTGCTGACGATCCGGACGGAGGACCGCCCGTATCTGGAGGAGCACGCCAAGGTCTACCGGGCGCTGGCCGACGGCAGGACGCAGACCGGCGAGTTCGTGGCGTACGAGCCGGGGGCGCTGGTCGTGCGCGTGACCGGCGGCATGGGGCGCGGCAAGACCCCCGAGCCGGGGTCGGTGCCGGACAAGGGGGACCGCGTGTGCTGGACGCTCTTCGAGCACGCGCCGCGCGGCGGGCCGGAGTTGCCGGACCCGGAGCACACGCCGTGGACGCACGGCGGCCCGCCGGTCGCCTCCGGCGCGGGTGCCGGGGGCGCGGACACCGGGGACTCGGGCCCCGCGCCCGTACGCGCCTTCGAGCCCGCCGCGGCCGCCGTCGCCCCTGTGGCGGCCCTCGCCGCCGATCAGCCCGACCCCGTGACCTCGGAGGACTTCCTGTGACCGGTTCCCGTGTCGCGTTCGACCCCGGGGCCGCGGCCGGGGCGGCGACGGACGCGATCCTGCACGACACGCTGCACGGCCCGCACCGCGGCGTGGTCGTCGACTCGCCGCCCGGCGCGGGCAAGTCCACGCTCGTCGTACGGGCCGCCCGCGAACTGGCCGCCGCCGGGCGCCCGCTGATGATCGTCGCGCAGACCAACGCCCAGGTGGACGACCTGGTCGACCGGCTCGCGAGCCAGGACCCGGAGCTCCCGGTGGGCCGGCTGCACAGCAACGAGCCGCAGCCGTACGACCCGGCCCTGGACGCGTACCCCTCCGTCGTGAAGTCCTCGAAGGCCGCGTCCCTCGCCGGGCTCGACATCGTGATCTCGACGGCCGCCAAGTGGGCGCACACCAAGGGCGTCGAGCCGTGGCGGCACGCGATCGTCGACGAGGCGTACCAGATGCGCTCGGACGCGCTGCTGGCCGTGGCCGGGCTCTTCGAGCGGGCGCTGTTCGTGGGCGACCCCGGCCAGTTGGACCCGTTCAGCGTGGTGGGCGGCGACGGCACGGGCCAGTGGGCGGGGCTGTCGTACGACCCGTCCGCGAGCGCCGTCTCCACGCTGCTGGCCCACAACCCCGACCTCCCCCAGCACCGGCTCCCCGTCTCCTGGCGGCTGCCCGCCTCGGCCGCGCCGCTGGTCTCGGGCGCGTTCTACCCGTACACGCCCTTCCGCAGCGGTACGGGCCCCGGCGAGCGGCGGCTCTCCTTCGGCGGGCGCTCCGACGGCTCGGGGCCGGACCGGGTGCTGGACGAGGCCGCAGAATCGGGGTGGGGGCTGCTGGAACTGCCCGCCCGCAGCACCCCGCGCACCGACCCGGAGGCCGTACGGGCCGTGGCGCTGGTCATCCGGCGGCTGCTGGACCGCGGCGCGGCGGCGGTCAGCGAGCGGTCGCCGGACCCGGTGCCGCTGACCCCCGACCGGCTGGCCGTGGGCACCGCCCACCGCGACCAGGCCGCCGCCGTACGGGCCGCGCTGGCCGAACTGGGCGTGACCGGCGTGGCGGTGGACACGGCGAACCGGCTCCAGGGCCGGGAGTTCGACGTGACGGTGATGCTGCACCCGCTCTCCGGCCGCCCCGACGCCACGGCGTTCCACTTGGAGACCGGCCGGCTGTGCGTCCTCGCCTCCCGCCACCGGCACGCGTGCATCGTCGTCTGCCGCGCCGGCGTCGCCGAACTCCTCGACGACCACCCATCGGCGGAACCGGTGCAATTGGGCGTGGCCGTCAAGTTCCCCGACGGCTGGGAAGCGATGTGCGCCACCTGGGACCACTGGTCCAACCACCGCGTCCCCTGGCGCCCGTGAGCGGGCCACCCGGGGCGCGCCCCGGCAGCTCCGTGCGCGGCGCACGGGGCCCCCTGCCGGGACGCCGGCCCCGCGAACGCCCCGAGACCGCGCGCCTCCGACGGGGCCACCACGCTCCCGGGTGGCCGGGCGCGTGCCCCGTCCGCTCCACGCTGCCTCCGGCGGGACCGGCACGCCCGTACGCGGTGGTCGTACGAACGGAACGTCCGGCTCCCCGGGGGCCCGGGCGGGCCGGTCCGGTGGCGTGAACAGGGCGGCCCGTTGATCCGGGGCGCACTTGCGCGGGGCGGGACAATGGAACGCGGCACACGATCCTGGAGGTAGGCACATGTCCGAGCCGCAGTCGGCAGGCGAAGCGCGCGAGGCCGCACCGCGGCGCATGAAGCCCGCGCCCCTGCTCTTCGAGCCGCCGGAGACGGTGGCGGAGGCCGAGCACTTCTTCGACCTCGAATCGATCGAAGACCCGCGCGAGCTGCTCTCCCGCGCCACGGAGCTGACGCTGGCGTTTCGCGCGGCCGCGGACCGGGCCACGGAGTTCCAGGCGATGGCCGCCGCGCTCCTCGCCGACCCCAAGCGCTTCGACCGCCTCTCCGCCTCCGCGATCGGCGAGCGCGCCGACTGGACCGAGGACTACGCCAAGAAAATGATCGAGTTCGGCCGCAGCCTCCTCCCCGACCCCACCCAGCCCCCCACCTGACCCGGGCCGTCACCCCCGGGGGGCACCCCCGTTTCGGCCCATGATCGGGCGATCATGGGCCGTTGGCATATGCGGGGGCGGACGGTACTGCACTGGGGGGTGTCGCGTCCTCGTTTCTGGCAATTCGCAGAAACGGAACTCCATGTACCGGTAAACCTGTCGGGCATGAGCACCTGGTCCAGCGAACCCACCCCCGTCCGCCCCATCCGCTCTCAGGCCGCCGGGCGGCCGCACTGGTCGCAGCGGCGGCAGCCGCGGCAGGCTCGTCATACGGCCGCCTATGTCACCCTCGCCGGGGCGGACTGGCTGGCGTCGGCCAGTCCGTTTCCGCGCAGCGTGCACGCGCTCTGGGCCGCCGATCCGGCCGCGTCCGTCGTGCTGCCGTGCGGCACGGCCTTCGACGTGGTCAGCGTGCCGGCGCTGTTCGGCCGGCGGCTCGCCGATCAGCTCTGGTCGAACGGGCCCGGCTCGGGGCCCGTCGCCGCGCAGCGCGGGCGCATCCTGCTCTTCGCCTCCGTCGGCACGGCGCAGCGGCTGCCGGCGCTGCTGGACTGGGAGGAGTGGCGCGCGCTGGTGCCGCCGCCGCTGTGCCACGGCAAGGGGGACGAGGTGGCGGTGCCGCCGACGCTCCCGGTCGACCTCCTCGACTCCCCGGAGGCCGACACGAAGCCCGGCCCGCCCTCCCGCTGGCTGGTCGCGCCCGATCTGCGGCACCCCTGGCTGCCGGGGCCCGAGGTGCTGCTGTGGGGGTGCATACGGGCGGCGCGCACGGGCCTGGCCGTCCCCGCCGACACGCCCGCGACCAGCCAACACGCGCTCAGCCCGAGCTGAAACCCATCGATTTTCGCTTCCCCGTACGGGGGTGCTAAGGTCTTCTACGTCAGCAGGCGCCGCTAGCTCAGTTGGTTAGAGCAGCTGACTCTTAATCAGCGGGTCCGGGGTTCGAGTCCCTGGCGGCGCACCGACGGACTGAGGGCCTCTCGCGAGAGCGAGGGGCCCTCAGTCGTTCCCATGAACCCGCGCGCCTCACCTCGTGGTCACCTTCACCGTCCACGCCCCCGCCGTCGTGCGGCCCTCCACCGTCACGCGCACCCCGTTCCCGGTCCCGCCCATCCCGAAGCTGTCCCCGATGTCCAGCGGGGCGTCGGCGAGCGGCGGGTAGACGGAGGCGCCCACGCAGGCGGCGGTGCGGGGGTGCCCGTCCTGCACCTGCACCGGCCCGTCGCCGGACGCGGTGTCGCTGCGTACGCGGTAGACGAGCACCCCTTCCGCGCAGGACCCGGAGTCGTTGCCCCCCACCCCGCGCGCCTCGACGGCGACGGCTTCGGTGGGGCTCGTACGGATCACGACGAGCCGGGTGCGGTCGTCGCCGGGCGGCTGCATGGGGGTCTCCAGGGGCTCCAGGACGTGCAGGCCGGTGCCGGGGCCGCGGACGCAGTCGATCTGGCGCGCGCCGAGCCAGCCGAGCTTCCACTTGTGCCATCCGAAGGGTTCGGAGGCCAGTCCGAACTGGCTGCCCATGAGGTCCCAGTCGCCGACGTGGGTGTCCCAGTCCCCCTTGCCGTCGGTCGGCCGGTGGTAGAGGTCGGGAAGGTCGAAGACGTGCAGGGTCTCGTGGGCGAGCACGTTGCGGTCGGGCGGGTGGTGCTCGAAGACCGTGACGACACGGCTGAGCCGGGCGCCGTCGACGGAGAGCGGCTCGTCGAGGTTTATGACCTTGGTGGCGTCCGAGTCGACTCCGGGCGCGTCAGGGTCGGCGACGAGGTAGACGACGTCGTAGCGGCTGAAGTCCACGGCGGGGTCGGCGGCGGCGATGGCGTCGCGCAGGTACGCGGTGCGGTGCTCGGCGTCCCAGTCGCGCTGTATGCGGTACGCGGTGGATTTCCGGGGCATCCGCAGCCAGCGCTTCACGGGGTGGACGTCGAGGGCGAACTTCCCGTACGACGCGCGCTCGAAGAACCGGGAGGTGCCGGGGAAGTGGTCGGCGGCCAGTTCGCCGGGGCCGGTGGCGGGCGCGGCGTCGGGGAAGGACAGGAAGATCATGACGGCGTGGAGGCGGCCCCGGGGGCGCGGGTAGGCGGGGTCCCAGGAGTCCAGGCCCTCGGAGTGGTGCGCCTCGCTGCGCGGCAGCGCGCAGGGCCCGGCGGACCCGGCGGCCTGGACGGGGGCCGCGACGATGTTGCTGGCGATCACCGCGCAGAGGGAGGAGAGCAGGGCGGCGGCGCGGCGCAGCCGTGACCGGTGCACTCCCTCGGGTGGCTGCGGACGCACCACGTCGACCTCCCGGGGTGGGATCGGGATACCCACCCACCCTGTGGCGGTTCGCGGTGGTACGCCCTGTTCCACTGCCCCAGTCGAGTGACTCGGCCCTCTACGGGGTAAGTAACACTCAGTCACGTGCGATCAACCAGTCGACACAGTCCCCAATCAACCGATCGGAACCGGTCAAACGCTCACCCTGAGTGCCGTTGATCACGACTGAGTCGCTGGAACGGCCCTCGCGTGAACCTCTATGATCGCCACATTTCCAGCAAAGCCACGCGGGAGCGAGCGGTGAGCGGAACCCCCGACGGCCAGGGCGGCGTGCCCGCAACGGCGCTGCCAACGATCACTGAACGTAGCGCAGCCACCGGCGCCCACCCCGCCGGATACCGCGCCGAGTACCGGCCCGACTGTCTCGCCGACTACCGCGCCGCCTTCGACGGCGCGCACCTGGCGATGGCCGTGGTCGACCGCGGCGGCTTCATCCTCACCGCGAACGCGGCGCTCGGCGCGCTGCTCGGCGCGGAACCCGCGCGGCTCACCGCCACCCCCGCCGCGGACCTGGCCGACCTGCGCGCCGACCCGCGCACCTGGGCCGCGTACCGCGAGGTGCTGCACGGCCGCCGCGACCGGCTGCGCGTCACCCGCCGGCTCCCCCAGCCCGGCGGCGGCGCCCTGTGGGCCGAGATCGTCGTCGCGCCGCTCCCCGACAGTTGCAACGCGCTGCTGTCGGTGGCCGACATCAGCGAGCGCTACGACCTGCGGGCGCGGCTGCGCCACCTCCAGATGCACGACCCGGTGACCCGGCTGCCCAACCGCGGGCTGTTCTTCGAGCGGCTGTCCATGGCGCTGGAGTCGGCGACGTACGAGCTGGGCGGCAGCGGCCGGATCGGGCTGTGCTACCTCGACCTGGACGGCTTCAAGGCCGTCAACGACACGCTGGGCCACCGGGTGGGCGACCGGCTGCTGACCGAGGTCGCGCAGCGGCTGACGGAGTGCGCGGCGCCCGGCGGCCATCTGGTGGCGCGGCTCGGCGGCGACGAGTTCGCGCTGCTGGTGGAGGGCTCCTCCGGGACCGAGCAGCTCGCGGACCTCGCCGCCGCCGTGCTGGCCGCGCTGCAGCGACCGTTCGACGTGGCCGGGCAGCGGCTCGCGGTCTCGGCGTCCATCGGCGTCGTGGAGCGGCCGTCCGTCGGCACCCACGCCACGGAGCTGATGCAGGCCGCGGACACCACGCTGTACTGGGCCAAGGAGGACGGCAAGGCGCGCTGGACGCTCTTCGACCCGGAGCGCAACGCGCACCGGATGACGCGCCAGGCGCTGTCCAGCACGCTGCGGCCGGCCGTGGACCGGGACGAGTTCGTGCTGGAGTACCAGCCCCTGGTGGGGCTGGACGACGGGGCCGTACGGGGCGTCGAGGCGCTGGTGCGCTGGCGCCATCCGCAGTTCGGCACGCTGGCGCCGAATCGGTTCATCGGACTTGCTGAAGAGAACGGCGCGATCGTCCCGCTGGGCCGCTGGGTGCTGGCCACCGCCTGCCGCCAGGCCCGCCGCTGGCAGCTCGCGCACCCCGAGGCGCCGATCACCGTCAGCGTCAATGTGGCGGTGCGTCAGGTCTGGGACTCGGATCTGGTCGCCGATGTCGCGGCGGTGCTGCGGGAGACCGGGCTGCCCTCCCGCCTCCTCCAACTGGAGCTGACCGAGTCCGCGGTGATGGGCTCGGCCGGGCGGCCGCTGCAACAGCTCCAGCAGCTCAGCGACATGGGCGTGGCCATCGCCATCGACGACTTCGGCACCGGCTACTCCAACCTCGCCTACCTCAGCCGGCTGCCGGTCTCCGCGCTGAAGCTGGACGGCTCGTTCGTACGGGGCTTCCGCACCGACGAGCACCCGAACCCGGCCGACGAGACCATCGTCGAGGCGCTGGTGGAGCTGGCGCACCGGCTGGGGCTCAAGGTCACGGCGGAGTGCGTGGAGAGCGCCGAGCAGGCGCGCAGGCTCCGGCGGATCGGCTGCGACACCGGCCAAGGGTGGTTCTACTCCCGGCCGGTGACACCGGAGCTGATCTCCGCGCTGGTGGGCTCCGAGGGCCACCAGGCCGACGACGGCCGCGCCACGGAGGAGGGCCACCCCGCGGAGGACGGCCGCGCGGCCGGGGAGGGCCACCCGTACAGCGGCGGCTGAAGCCTGGCCGCCCCCTGGCAGAGAGGGCGCCTCCCCCGCCGGCGGCCGAGCGGTGGCACCGGGCGCTCCTCTCCCACCGGCAGCCGGGCGAGCGCCGGCCGGGCTTCGCGCACCCGGCCGGGGACGTGCCGCGGGCTCGTCAGGCGCCCGCGGCAGCAAGGTGAGGCGGCTCGTACGAGCGCCGACCGGGCTTCGCGCGCGCGGCCCGGTACATGCCGCGCGGGCTCGTCAGGCGCCCGCGGCCGGGAGGTGCGGCAGGTCGTACGCGTCCGCGATCAGCTCGTACGAGCGCAGCCGCGCGTCCCGGCCGTGCGCGTTGGCCGTGATCATGAGCTCGTCCACGCCAGTCCGCTTGACGAGGCCGTCGAGCCCCGCGCGCACCTCGTCGGGCGTGCCGTACACCACGTTGGCGAGCCAACTGTCGACGAACTCCCGCTCGGCGGGGCTGAACTCGTACGCCGCCGCCTCCTCGGGGGACGGCACCAGGCCCGGCCGGCCGGTGCGCAGCCGCAGCATCGACAGCGCGCCCGTGCGCACCTGGCCGAGCGCGTCCCGCGCGTCCTCGGCGGCGAACGCCTGCACGCCGATCTTCGCGTACGGCCGGTCGAGGACCGCCGAGGGGCGGAAGGACTCGCGGTAGAGGTCGAGCGCGGGGATCGTGTTGGCGGCCGAGAAGTGGTGGGCGAAGGAGAACGGCAGCCCGAGCGTCCCGGCGAGGCGCGCGCTGAACCCGGAGGAGCCCAGCAGCCAGATCACCGGCCGGTCCGCGGACTGCACGCCGCCGGGGACGCTGCCCTGTACGGGGCCGGGGACCGCGTGGATACGGGCGTAGCGGTGGCCATCGGGGAAGTCGTCGTCCAGGAACCGGGTCAGCTCGGCGAGCTGCTGCGGGAATTCGTCGGCCCCCTCGTGCAGGCGGTCGGTGCGGCGCAGCGCGGCGGCGGTCGCGCCGTCCGTGCCGGGGGCGCGGCCGAGGCCGAGGTCGACCCGGCCCGGCGCGAGGGCTTCGAGGGTGCCGAACTGCTCGGCGATGACCAGGGGCGCGTGGTTGGGGAGCATCACGCCGCCGGAGCCGAGGCGGATGCGGTCCGTGTGCGCCGCGAGGTGGGCCAGGATGACGGCCGGGGACGACGAGGCGACGCCGGGCATGGAGTGGTGCTCGGCCACCCAGAACCGCTGGAACCCGCGCCGCTCGGTGAGCTGTGCCAGCTCGACCGTGGTGCGCAGCGCCTGGCCGGCGGTCAGCCCGCTGCCGACCGTCGCGAGGTCCAGCACGGACAGGGGTACGGGCGCGCTGCCCCTGGGCTCGGCCCGGATGGTGTCGTGGGTCTCGTCGACGCCGTCCTTGTCCCGCACTTCGGCCACGGTGGCCCGCCTCTCCGGTCGCTCTGTCGGCGGCGGATCCGCGCTGGTCCGCCCATCGGTCACCCACGACCAACCGGAGTTGCTCTCCGTTTATTCCCGCCGCCGCGGAATTTCCGGGCCGTAGGGAGGGGCCGTAGGGAGGGGCCGTACGAGCGGACTGTACGCACCGCCGTACGAGCTGCCCGGCCCCCGCCCGTACGAGCGGGCCGTACGCACCCCGCCGGCTACGGGGCCGGGCGGTCGCTCCCGAAGAGCCTGCCGAGGGCCGGGCAGGCCGCGGCGTGGCCGATCAGGCGCAGGCCCTCCCAGGCCGTGACCTGGTTGGCGGTGAGCACGGGCTTGCCCACGGCGGCCTCCAGGGCGGGCAGGTGGGCCGCCGTGTGGAGGGCGGTGTCCGGGAGGAGCACGGCGTGGGCCGCGGGGTGGTCGCCGGCCCGCGCGAGGGCCAGCACCTCCTCGCGGCCCCACGTGCCGACCTCGGCGGCCGTGATGATGCCGCTGCCCCGGGTCGCGACGACCTCGATCCCGGCCGCCTTCAGGAAGGCCGTGAAGTACTCGGCCACGTCCGCCGGGTAGGTCGCGGCCACCGCGACGCGCTCCGCGCCCACGGCCCGTACCGCGTGGGCGAAGGCGAACGACGTGCTGGAGGCGGGCAGCCCCGCGGCGGCCGACACCTCGCGGACCTGCTCGTGCGCGCCGTCCCAGCCGAACACGAAGCTCGCGCTCGTACAGGCCCAGACCACGGCCCCCGCGCCGCGCCGCCGCAGCTCGGCCGCGCCCGCCACGAGCCGGGCCGTGGACCCCATCTCCAGCAGGGTGTCGACCCGGTGGGCGTCCTCGCCGATGTCGGTGTGGACGAGCGGCAGCCGGACGCCGCCGATCAGCGACGCGAGGCGCGGGTAGTCGTCCTCCGCGGAGTATCCGGGGTAGAGGAAACCGACGGTGGGCGGCTGCTCCGTCCGGGCTGCCCGGGGGGCCGTTCGGGGTCCCGTCTGCGGCGCGTGGGGCATCTGCGGCTCCTGGCTGAGAGGGATGGAAAAGGGGCGAAGGGAGAGGAGAGGGGTGCGGTCGCGCTAGCCGGGGTCCTCCGACAGCGCCCGGCCCGGCGGGTCGAACCCCTCGGCCGGCTCGTCGTCCGGCACGGCGGCCGGGCCCGCGAGCGCGGCCCCGGCGACGGGCGGTATCGACGTCGCCTCGGGCGGAGGAGGCGGTACAGCGGGCACGGCGGGCGCAGACGGCACGGACGGCACCGGGGGCAGGGACGGGGCGGCCGGGAGCGGCAACGACCGGGCCGGCGGCGCCGACGCCATTCCCGCCGGGCCCGATCTGGCGACGGGGTCCAGCAGCGCCTGGTAGGGGCCCACGGCCTGGGCCCCGATCAGCCGCAGCGCCGCCCAGACCGTGACCTGGTTGGCGGAGAGCACCGGCATCCGCAGCTCGGCCTCCAACTGCGGGATCACGTCGTACGTCGGCAGGTTCGTACAGCTGATGAAGAGCGCGTCGGCCGCGCCCACCACCGCCTGCCGGGCCATGTCGACGACGTCCCGGTAGGCCACCTTCCAGATGTGCCGGGTGAGGCCGAGGTACGCGCGGCCGGTGACCGTGATGCCCGCGCCCGCCAGATACTCCTCCAGCGAGTCGGTCACGGACCTCGTGTAGGGCGTGACCACGGCGATGCGCCGGGCGTCGATCTCGCGGAGCGCGTCGAGCAGCGCACCGGAGGTCGTCACGGCGGGGACCGCGCCCTCGTGCGTCATGGCCGCGCACATCGCGCGCTCGCCGGCCACGCCGCCGACGAAGCTGCCGGAGGTGCAGGCGTACGCGACCACGTCCGGCTCGACCGCGGACAGCGCCTGCACGGCGTGGCGCAGCGTCTCGCGCTCGCTGACCAGCCGGGCGAGGTCGAGACTGACTTCCACGGGTACGAAGGGCGTCCGGGTCAGATGCAGGGAGACCTCGTCGGGGACCCACCGCCACAGTTCCCGGTCCAGCGCGAAATCGAAGGGGGCCACCACCCCCACGCCGCACTGCGGCCGCGGACCGCCCAGAAAGGAGGAGACGTCCATATCGCGCTCCAATACGGAGAGCAGGGCCATTGACCTGGTGAAACAGGATGCCGGCCAGTGCCGGGACGTCGGGACAGAAGGTGTTCCGTCGGCATAATCAGCGCCTTATTGACGACGGTAGTTTCAGGTCCCTAGCGTGGTCAATCCTCATATCTCCGGCTACTTGTCGACTGCCTCCCGACACACAAGCGGACCCCCATTTCGAAACGGTTTCCCGCCTATGTCCGATAGCACCGTTCTCGTCCTCGGCACCGAACCACCGGTCCGGCTCGACCGTCTCGAAGCCCGCGCCACCGTGGTGGTCTGCGACGACGCCTCCTTCCCCGAACTGCTCCCGACCGCCGATGTGCTGCTGGTCTGGGACTTCGCCAGCCGGGCCGTCCCGGACGCGTGGCCGGGCCCCGGCCCGCGGCCCGGCTGGGTGCACACCGCGAGCGCCGGGGTGGACCATCTGCTCTGCCCCGCGCTGGCCGCCGGCTCGACGCTGCTCACCAACGCGCGCGGCGTCTTCGAGCAGCCGATCGCCGAGTACGTCGCCGGGCTGGTGATCGCCATGGCCAAGGACTTCTCGGGCAGTTGGGAGCTGCAGCGGCAGCGCCGCTGGCGCCACCGCGAGACGCAGCGGCTGGCCGGCACGCGCGCCGTGGTGGTCGGCGGCGGGCCGATCGGCCAGGCGGTGGCCCGTACGCTCGCGGCGCTGGGCATCGTCACCGAGCTGGTCGGGCGTACGGCCCGGGCGGGCGTGCGCGGCGCGGACGAGCTGGACGGGCTGCTGCCGTCCGCCGACTGGGTGGTGTGCGCGGCGCCGCTGACGGAGGCCACCCGGGGGATGTTCGACCGGGCCGCGTTCGCCCGGATGAAGCCCGCCGCCCGCTTCGTCAATGTCGGCCGGGGCCCGCTGGTGGTCGAGGACGATCTCGTGGAGGCGCTGGTCAAGCGGCGGATCGCGGGCGCGGCCCTCGATGTGTTCGAGAGCGAGCCGCTGGGCGTGGAGAGCCGGATGTGGGATGTGCCGGGGCTGTTCGTCTCGCCGCACATGAGCGGGGACACGGCGGGCTGGCGGGACGATCTCGCGGCACAGTTCCAGGACAACTTCGACCGCTGGGCGGCGGGCGAACCGCTGCTGAACGTCGTGGACAAGCGGCTCGGCTACGTGCCGGCCGACTCCGGGGCGCCGGGCACCACCGATTCCTCGCGGAGGACCGTATGACCTCACTCGCCGATCTCACGGCCCTCCAGTTGCTCGCCGGCTACGGCTCGGGCGCGTTCTCCCCGGTGGAGGTGGTCCGCGCCAACCTGGCCCGGATCGAGGAGGCGCCGCGCGGCGTCAACGCCTTCACCCGGGTGGCCGCCGACGCCGCGCTGCGGGAGGCCGAGGCGGCGGCGTCGCGGTGGCTGCGGGCGGAGCCCTCGGGGCTGCTGGACGGCGTGCCGGTGACCGTCAAGGACCTGCTGCTGATGCGCGGCGAGCCGACGCTGCGCGGCTCGCGGACCGTACGGGCCGAGGGGCCGGCCTGGGACGAGGACGCGCCCTCGGTGGCGCGGCTGCGCGAGCACGGCGCGGTGTTCCTGGCGAAGACGACGACGCCGGAGTTCGGCTGGAAGGGCGTCACGGACAGCCCGCTGACGGGGGTCACCGGCAATCCGTACGACCCGTCGCGCACCGCGGGCGGCTCCAGCGGCGGCAGCGCCGCGGCGGTGGCGCTGGGGGCGGGGCCGCTGAGCCTGGGGACGGACGGCGGGGGCTCGGTCCGCATTCCGGCCTCCTTTTGCGGAATCTTCGGTTTCAAACCCACCTATGGGCGGGTTCCGCTGTATCCGGCGAGCCCCTTCGGGACGCTCTCGCACGTCGGGCCGATGACGCGGGACGCGGCGGACGCGGCGCTGCTGATGGATGTGATCAGCGGCCCGGACTGGCGGGACTGGTCGGGGCTGGGGCCGCCCGGCACGACGTTCCAGGAGTCGCTGCGCGGCGGCGTGCGGGAGCTGCGGATCGCGTACAGCCCGAGCCTGGGCGCGGGCGGCCCGGAGGGGCAGGGTGTGGTCGACCCGGAGGTCGCGGCGGCCGTGCGGCGGGTGGCGGAGCTGTTCGAGCGGCTGGGCGCGCGGGTGGAGGAGGCCGATCCGGGGTTCACGGACCCGGTGGAGGCGTTCCACACGCTGTGGTTCAGCGGCGCGGCGCGCGTCGTGCAGCCGCTCGGCGCGGCGGAGCGGGGACTGCTGGACCCGGGGCTGCGGGAGATCGTCGAGCTGGGCGAGTCGTACAGCGCGCTGGACTACCTGGCGGCGGTGGACGCGCGGATGGCGCTCGGCCAGACCATGGGGCGCTTCCACAGCGAGTACGACCTGCTGCTGACGCCGACGCTGCCGATCACGGCGTTCGAGGCGGGGCACGAGGTGCCGCCGGACTCGAAGCACACGCGGTGGACGGGGTGGACGCCCTTCACCTACCCGTTCAACCTCACGCAGCAGCCCGCCGCGACGGTGCCGTGCGGCCTGTCGGAGGGCGGGCTGCCGATCGGCGCGCAGTTGGTGGCGGCCCGGCACGCGGACGCCGTGGTGCTGCGCGCGGCGCACGCGCTGTACGAGGCGGGGGTCGCCGAGGGGGTCAGGCCCGGCGGAAGCTGAGGGTCTCCCCCAGCGCCCCGGCCCGCCACAGGTCCTGACAGGCGTCCGCCATGCGGTCGAGGCCGTCGACGACGGTGCCCCAGACGATGCCCGGGACCCAGCCGGCGTCGCCGTTGATCAGGAGGTTGTTGCGCTCGTAGAACAGCGCGAGGTCGACGACCTGGGAGCGGCCCCGGTGCTTGGCCCGGGTCTCGTAGCCGTACGCCTTCGTGCCCAACTCGGTCTCGGAGAAGGTGAAGTAGCAGAGGTCGCCGGGGATCGGGGTGACGGTCGGGTTCTCCAGCGGCGGCTCCTCCAGGGCGAACGTCGGCAGCAGCGCGTAGATCTCGTTGCGCGCGTACTTCGCGTGGTAGACGTCGCCGCCGAGCGGCAGCGCGTCCCATACGGCCGCGCAGGTCAGCGGGGCCCGGTCGGTCAGCAGCCGGGCCGTGCAGCGCACGCCCCGCTTGTCGAGCGAGACTTCAATGAATTGATCACTCATCGCCGTTCCTCTCCTGCTTCGGCTCGCCTTCGGTTCTCCGCTCGGTTGTTCCTGACTGCCTCTCAGCTTGCCTGATTTCACAGCTGATTGCGGCACATCGACCCGCCGGACAACGGCCGTATCAAGGTACGAAAACGATCTGCATATATTCAGTTGAGCGGGGTACCCGCGCGCCCATGGCTCCATCCATGGAGAACAACAGGAGAATGGTGATGCGCCGCCGCTCGCTGATCGCGGGCGGGGCGGCAGTGGGTCTGCTGGGCGCCGTCGGCTGCGGCCGGGTGTCGACGGCGGACGCGGAGGACGGGGGGAATCTGCTGGCGCGACTTAAATCGCAGGGCACGATCCGCTTGGGGATCGCGGGAGAGATCCCCTTCGGCTATATCGACAAGAACGGCGAATTCACCGGCGAGGCCCCGGAGCTGGCGAAGGTGATATTCCCGCGCCTGGGGGTGGCCCGCGTCCAGCCGGTGCCGACCGAGTTCAACTCCCTCATCCCCGGCCTCAACTCCCAGCAGTTCGACGGCATCTCGGCGGGGATGTTCATCAACCCCGGCCGCTGCGAGCAGGTCATCTTCGCCGACCCCGACTACGAGGTCCAGGACGCGTTCATCGTCCGCAAGGGCAACCCGAAGCAACTGCGCACCTACGCCGACGTCAAGCGGTCCGGGGCCCGGCTCGGCAGCGGCACCGCCTATGCCGAACTGGAGTACGCGAAGAACGCGGGCGTCGCCGACGTCCAGGTCTACCCGGACCAGTTGGCCGGGCTGCTCGCCGTGGAACAGGGCCGCGTCGACGCCTTCGCCGGTACGAGCCTGACCGTGCGCAATGTCATTCGGCAGAACCCCGGCGCCAAGGTCGAATCCACGGAACCATTCCTTCCGCAAATGGACGGAAAGGATGTGCACGGCGCCGGCGCGTTCGCCTTCCGGCCCGGCGAGACAAAGCTCCGCGACGCCTTCAACGCCGAGCTGCACAAGATGAAGAAGTCCGGCGAACTGCTGCGGATCATCCGCCCGTTCGGCTTCACCAGAACCGAGATGACCAATCTGACCGCAGAGGAGTTGTGCGGGAAATGACAACGGGCCTCTGGCAGCACTGGCTGCTGCCCGGTATCTGGGTCACCATCCAGCTCACCGTCTACAGCGCGGCCTTCGCGGCGGTCGTCGCCTTCGGCGTCGGCATCGCCCGCACCTCCCCGCTGTGGATCGTCCGGTTCGTCACCGGCGTCTACGTCGAGGTCTTCCGCGGCACGTCGGCGCTGGTGCTGATGTTCTGGCTGTTCTTCGTGATGCCGCTGGCCTTCGGGCTCCAGCTCGTCCCGATGTGGGCGGCCGTCCTCGCGCTGGGCCTGTCCTACGGGGCGTACGGCTCGGAGATCGTGCGCGGCGCGCTGGCCGCGGTGGCGCCCGCGCAGCGCGAGGCGGCCGTGGCGCTGAGCTTCACCCCCGCGCAGCGGATGCGGCGGGTGATCCTGCCGCAGGCGGTCCCGGAGATGATCCCGCCCTTCAACAACCTCCTGATCGAACTGCTCAAGGGCACCGCGCTGGTCTCCGTGATGAGCGTCGCCGACATCGCCTTCGCCGCCCAGCTCTCCCGGCTGGCGACCGGCGCGAGCCTGGAGATCTACGCGATCATCCTGGCCATCTACTTCGTGCTGGCCTTCGTGCTGACCCGGCTGATGCGGCTGCTGGAGCGCAAGGCCAAGGCCGGCCTCGGCCAGGCCCCCGAGAAGGGCGTCTTCCCGCGGCGCGGGGCGAGGCCGGGGACCGCGCTGCCCGCCGGAGGTGAGCGGTGAGCTGGGACTGGGAGGCCGCCCGCGCGTTCTGGCCGGAGCTGCTGCACGGGCTGGGCGTCACCCTGGAGGCGACGGCGCTCGGCGCGCTGCTGGCCTTCGCGGTGGGCCTGGTGTGGGCGCTGGCCTACCGCTCGCCCACGCGCTGGGTGCGCTGGCCGGTGACGGCGGTGGTCGAGTTCATCCGCAACACGCCGCTGCTGGTGCAACTGTTCTTCTTCTTCTACGTGCTGCCGACCTGGGACATCAAGTTCTCGGCGCTGACCACCGGGGTGATCACGCTCGGCCTGCACTACTCGACGTACACCGCCGAGGTCTACCGGGCGGGCATCGACGGCGTGCCCGTCGGCCAGTGGGAGGCCGCCACCGCGCTCAGCCTCTCCCGCGCCCGCACCTGGACCGCCGTGATCCTGCCGCAGGCGATCCGCCGCGTGGTCCCGGCGCTCGGCAACTACGTCATCGCGATGCTCAAGGACACCCCGATCCTCGCGATCATCGGCGTCCTGGACATGCTCCAGAACGCCCGGCTGGAGGGCGCCCGGACCTTCCAGTACGTGGAGCCGTTCACGATGGTCGGCATCGCCTTCATCGTCATCGCCTATCCGGCATCTCTACTGATGCGAGCCCTGGAGCGACGCCTTGGCCACTGAATCCCGCACCCCGAGCGCGGCCCCCGACGCGGGCCGCGAACTGATCCGCTTCGACGGCGTCACCAAGCGCTTCGGCGACCATACGGTCCTCGACGGCCTCGATTTCACCGTCGCGCCCGGCAAGCACGTGACCCTCATCGGCCCGTCCGGATCGGGCAAGACCACGATCCTGCGGCTGCTGATGACGCTGCTGCGGCCGGACGAGGGAACGATCAAGGTGGCCGGCGACTACCTCACCCACGAGGAGAGAAACGGCAGGCTCGTCCCCGCCGGCGAGAAGCACACCCGCGAGGTGCGCAAGCACATCGGGATGGTCTTCCAGCAGTTCAACCTCTTCCCCAACATGCGGGTGCTGCGCAATGTGATGGAGGCCCCCGTGCACGTACTGGGGCTGGGCAAGGACGCGGCGCGGGAACGGGCGCGCGAGCTGCTGGACCTGGTGGGGCTCGGCGACCGGTGCGACGCGTACCCGACGCAGCTCTCCGGCGGCCAGCAGCAGCGGGTGGCGATAGCCCGGGCGCTGGCCATGCGGCCGCAGGTGCTGCTGCTCGACGAGGTGACGTCGGCGCTCGACCCGGAGCTGGTGGCCGGCGTGCTGGACGTGCTGCGCGACATCGCGCACACCACGGACATCACCATGCTGTGCGTGACGCACGAGATGAGCTTCGCCCGCGACATCTCCGACGATGTGCTGATGTTCGACGCGGGCCGGGTCATCGAGTCCGGCCCGCCGGAGAAGATCTTCACCGAGCCGGAGCACGAGCGGACCCGGGAATTCCTGAGCGCGGTGCTGTGAGATCGGCGCGGCGTGAGATCGGCACAGTGTGAGATCAGCACGGCGCGAGATCGGCGCGGTAGGAGTCCGTATGGAGTCCATACCCTCACTTCTATTCCACTGACATATGCCAGGGTGGTGCGCTCCTGAACACAGCGTCGGAGCGCGCCACAATTCTCGCCAACAACCGCCCCATTTCCCCCTCTTGGCGGCTATCGTGGAAGCGCAAGCGGCAACCTGCTGGAAACTGCTAGGGGGAATCCGTGGCGCTCAAGCCCGAGCCGACCGCGCCGTTCCACTCGGTTCAGTACGCCCTGCGCGTGCTCGAAACGGTCGCCAAGCACGTCGGCGGCGTCACCGACGCGCAGATAGCACGCGAGACGGGGCTGCCCGCCGGCCACCTCGCCCACCTCCTGCGCATGCTCCGCCGCGAGCGCTACGTGGAGCAGGTCACGGACAGCACGTACGCCGTCGGCGAGGCGCTGCTCCTGCTCGGCTCCGGCGGCGGCGACCGGCGCGGAGCCCTGGAGGGCAAGCTCCAGCAGTCCCTGGACGCGCTGCGCGACTCCCTCGGCGCGGCCGTCTACATCAGCCGCTACATCGACGGCGAAGTCAAGATCACGCAGTACGCGGACGGCCCGGGCACCCCCAAGGTCAACGAGTGGGTCGACTTCCGCTCCGCCGCGCACGCCAGCGCCGTCGGCAAGTGCCTGCTCACCCAGCTCGACTACGACGACCGCCGCGACCACCTCTCGCGCCACAAGACCGCGCGGCTCACGTCCCGCACGATCACCAACGAGAAGGTCCTCTTCTCCAAGCTCGACAGCCAGCCCGCGACCGTCCCCGTACTCGACCTCCAGGAGTACGCGGTGGGCACGGTCTGCGCCGCCGTCCCCATCACGGCCGGGCACGCGGTCGGCTGCCTGGCCCTCTCCCTCCCCCTGGAACACGCCCACCGGCTGCGCCAGGCGGCCGACACCCTGAACCGCTCGGCGGCCCCGCTGCTGCTGTCGCTCACGCTGTGACGGCGGGTGTCAGGAGCACCCCCTGGGAGCAGGTAGTATTTCTTTTGTCAGCGAGCGCCGCTAGCTCAGTTGGTTAGAGCAGCTGACTCTTAATCAGCGGGTCCGGGGTTCGAGTCCCTGGCGGCGCACAGACAGGGAAAGGGTCCTCCACTTCGGTGGGGGGCCTTTTCTCGTACGGGCGGGGTGCCGTGCTCTCGTACGGGCGGGTCCCGGGTGCTCGTACGGGCCGGGCGGCCAGGATCTCGTACGCGCCGGGGTCGCTCGTCCGCTGCCGGGGGCCGATGACTTATGTCATGGCCAGGCCGTTATCGGCGGCTCTGCCCGGCCGCGGCTGCGGCGAGCAGGCTTATCCCCATGACGACGACGCTCCCGCTCCCCCAGGCCCCGCACCACACCGACCAGGCGAAGACGACCGCGGTGGCGGACGCCGCGGTGGCGGACACGGTGGCCGCGGAGGCGGCCCGGCCGGCCAAGACCGCGGACGGCAAGCCCATCAAGCCCCTCCCCGTCTGGTTCTTCGCCTTCGAGGGCCTCATGTCCTCCGCCTACGACCTGCTGCGCGCCTACCCGCAGGCGATGTACCCGCTGATCGCCATGGCCGTGGTCAACATCGTGATCTCGCTGACCGTGCTGCGGTCCCGGGTGCGGCTCGCCAAGCGGCTGTGGCGCGGCAAGGGCACCCGGAAGGTGGCCATCGCGCTGGTCCTGCTGCGGCTCGGCGCGCACGTGGTGCTGGGGGCGGTCGGGCTGGCCGTCGCCGGTACGTTCGGTCATCTGCTCTTCGCCGTGTTGATGTCGGCCACCACGGTCACCCTGCTCTGGTACGCGCAGCGGACGGCGCTGCGCGCCATCGAGCGCGACGACGCCGCTGCCGCCTGACGGCGGCGAGGGCGGCCCGTACGATGGTGGCCGCCGACCGGGCCCGGGTCCGGACCCGGGCCCGGACCCACACCGGGCGGCAGAGACCGGTCACCAGAGAGGAGAAGCCGCATGCCGCGCTCCCGCCGGCCGCTCGCCGTCACGGCGCTGCTCCTTCTCCTCGCCGCGCTCTTCGCCCCGAAGCCGTGCGCCCTCGCGGGCGGGCTACCCGAGTCCGCGGCGCGGACAGCCCTCGCGGCCGCCGCGCGGCCGACCCCGCCGGCGGCGGCTGAGCCGGGTTCCTCGGCCCCGGAGACATCGACGCCGGGCCGCCCGGCCATGGCACCGGCCCTCCCGGATTCCTCGGTCTCCGTTCCCACCCAGTGCGCGCCGGATCGGGTGCCTGTGCGGCAGGGGCCTGATGTTGTTGTGGGGCATCCGCATGCGGATCCGTTGCCGGGGCCGGGGGGTGCGGCTGTGCCGTATGTGGCGGCGGCGCTGCCCGAGGTTGCTGGGGCGCGGGCTCCGCCGTTGCCGGTCGCCGGTTGTGCTGAGCTTCTGCCGGTTCTGCGAATTTAGCCATACCGCCCCGACACCCGGCCTGTGAGCAGGCCGGATATCGGCATGTGCTGATTTCGTCGAGGGGCGGGCCCGTCATGGCGGGCCGGCCGTCCGACGCCTCTTCGCGAACCCATCGAGCCCTTCGAGCCCTGGAGCCCGATCACCCATGTCCTCTCGTATCACCACCCCCTCCCGCCGCGTCGCGGCCATCGGCGCGGTCTTCGCCCTGATCGTGGCGCTCGTCGCCACCGGCATCGCCGTCGGCGAGAACATGAACGACGACGGCGGCGGTTCCGGCGCGGCCGCCTCCTCCGACGCGTCGGCCGGCGCCGGAAAGCAGGGCGGCGCCGCCGAGGCCGATCCCGAGCAGCAGAAGATGTACGACCAGTTGGACAAGGCGACCGCGCGCCGGGAGGACGGCGACGCGCTCGCGCTCGGCAAGAAGGACGCGCCGGTGGTGCTCGTCGAGTACGCCGACTACCAGTGCTCGTACTGCGGCCGGTTCACCCGTGAGACGCAGCCGGAGCTGGTCAAGAAGTACGTGGACGACGGCACGCTGCGCATCGAGTTCCGTAACTTCCCGATCTTCGGCAAGGACTCGGAGCGGGCGGCCCGCGCGTCCTGGGCGGCGGGCCGGCAGGGCAAGTTCTGGGCGTTCCATGACGAGCTGTACGCCAAGCTGCGCAAGGGCGACGCGCTCGCCGAGGACAAGCTGGTGGACCTCGCGCGCAAGAGCGGCGTGGGCGATGTCGACCGGTTCCGTGAGGACCTGAAGGGGTCGGCCGCCACGGCCGCCGTGAAGAAGGACCAGAACGAGGGGTTCAGCCTCGGCGTGCAGTCCACCCCGTCCTTCGTCGTCGGCGGCCGGCCGATCGCCGGGGCGCAGCCGATGAGCGCCTTCGAGGAGGCCATCGACGCGGCGCGCGACCACGCGAAGGCGGGGTCCAAGTGAGCGACATCGGATATCTCGCCGCCTTTCTCGGTGGCGCGCTCGCGCTGCTCAGCCCGTGCAGCGCGCTGCTGCTGCCGGCGTTCTTCGCGTACTCGCTCGCGAGCCCGGGCAAGCTGCTGGCCCGTACCGGCGTCTTCTACGTGGGGCTGGCCACCACGCTGGTGCCGCTCGGCGCGGCCTCCACCGCCGCCAGCCGGCTCTTCAACGGCCACCGCGATCTGCTGATCACGATCGGCGGCTGGGTGGTCATCGCGCTGGGGGTGGCGCAGATCGTCGGCCTGGGCTTCGCGTCGAAGCGGGCGCAGGCGGCGGCGGGGCGCATCACGCCGCGGTCGGCGGCGTCGACGTTTCTGCTGGGGTGTGTGTACGGGCTGGCCGGGTTCTGCGCGGGGCCGATCCTCGGGGCGGTGCTGACGGTGACGGCGGTGAACGGCAACCCGGTGTACGGGGCGTCGATGCTGGCCGTCTACGCCCTGGGGATGGCGCTGCCGCTGTTCGTGCTGGCCCTGTTCTGGGACCGTTTCCAGCTCGGCCGGCGGGGGTGGCTGCGCGGCCGGGCGTTCCGGGTGGGCCGCCTTGAGCTGCACACCACGTCGCTGGTCTCGGGGCTGTTCTTCATCGGGATCGGGGCGCTGTTCCTGGCCTTCGACGGTACGACGGGGCTGCCCGGCATCCTCGACGCGGACCAGGAGTTCCATCTGGAGGAGGTGGCGTCGCGGATCGGGAACGCCGTGCCGGACTATGTGCTGCTGGCGGTCGTCGCGCTGGTCGTGGCGGCGGTGCTGGGCCGGATCGCGCTGCGGCCCGAGAAGCCCAAGAAGGCCGAGCAGCCCGAGAAGGCAGTCAAGAGCGGGGAGAAGGCCGGGGCGAAGGCGGGTTCATGAGGCGCGGCGGGCGCGCCTCACCGGCCGCCCGTCTCCAGCTTGAACCACACGGTCTTTCCGGTGGAGTTGAGGTCCACGCCCCAGGTGTCGGCGGTCTCCGAGAGCAGGAACATGCCGCGGCCGCTCTCCGCGAAGTAGTCGGGTTCCTTGACCGTCGGCATGCCGGCGTCGGCGTCGCTGACCGCGGCCCGGATGCCGCCGGGGAGGTTGTCGATGGTCAGCACGCATTCGGCGGTCGCGGTGTGTTTGTGGACGTTGCTGAGGAGTTCGGTGACGCACATGGCCGCGCCGGGCACAAGGTCAGCGCGGCCCCAGAGCCGGAGCTGGGAGGCGACGGCGCGCCGGACGCGCGCGAACGCCCGCGGCTGGGCGACGAGTTGACGCTCGAAGCGCTGCGGGGGGTGTTCGGCCATGGCGGACATGGCTCCTCCTACTCGCCCCCGGCCACGAAGAGTTGGCTGCTGTGTCTGTGGATCTTACGAGACGAGCAGGGGTGCGCGAAGCCGGGAGCGGGGGAATCTCGACAATCTCTTACGAGGCCGAGCGGGCGAAGGGCCTCCCCGGGGGTGGGAGGGAGGCCCTTCGTGGTGCCGTGCGCCCTGTCGAGCGGTCAGTGCGCGCGGCCGCGGGGGCTCAGAACTGGACGTCCGAGCAGGCGTAGAAGGCGTTACCCGTGTCGGCGATGGTCCAGACGCCGAGGATCAGGTGCTTGCCGGTCTTCTGGGTGGGGATGGTGCCCTGGTGGGTGACGGTGCTCGGGGGGATGCGGCCGCCGAAGGGCACGGACATGAAGGGCTGGGACTCCAGGTCGGCGCGGGTGAGCGGCTTGTTGGGGTTGTACCCGTCCTTGGTGATGTAGTACTTGAAGTCCGTGGTGGCGTGCTGGGCCGGGATCTTCCAGCGGAACTGGAAGCCCTGTCCGGCGGTCACCTTGGTGGCGGGCCACTTTCCGTCGCGCGGGTCGTCGAGTTCCGCGAACCGGCTGTTGCCGCCGGCGCAGATCTTGCCGTCGGCGGGCCCGCCCTTGGGGAAGCCCTTCGGCCCCTCGACGCTCTGCGGCTCCCACTGGATCTCCCCGCAGTTCTTCACCGTGCCCTTGGCACAGTAGGCCTGCCGGCTGGCCGGTGAGTCGACGTAGCCATGGCTGGACGCGCTGCCCGTGGCGAACAGTGAGACACCCGCTATGGACAGCCCGATGGCGGCGGCACCGATCTTCTTGCGCATGCTTCGCTCCCTGAGAACGTGGGGGGTTCTGTGAGTCGAGTGAAGTGCGGTCTAGACCAACTGGGAGGCTAGTACCAGCCGTTCATCATGTCCAGACCAATGACGGCCTGGATTCCCTCGCAGTACGTACGTAGCCGGCCCCGCGCGGGTTACGCGGCCGCGTCCATGCGGGCGGCCGGCACCTGGGGTTCCGCGGCGGTGCGGAGGAGACCCGCGTAGGCGTGGCGGAGGGCGATGAGGGATTCCTGGGCCTCGCGGTAGGCCAGGGAGGCGGTGCCGCCGCGGTGGGCGAGGGTGCGGACGGGGGCGCAGTGGCGGTCCATGGCGGTGAGCCAGGCGCGGTGCGGGGCGGGGAGGTGGCGGCGGACCAGTTGGCGGCCGCCTTCGCCGAGGCGGCGGGCGCCCATGCCCAGGACGGCCTCGGCGGCCTGGAGGACGGGCGGCTCCAGCGGGCCCGGCAGCCCGGTGCCGGAGCGGCCGCCCGCGGAGCCCTGGCCGTCGGCGGCGAGCGCGGTCAGGACGGCGCGCTGCTGGGGGGTGCTCGGGGCGAGCTCCAGGGTGCTCTGCTCGGCGTGCAGTTGGGCGCGGAGGGTGTGCTGGATGCGGGTGAGGCGGCGCAGCGCGGTGGCCGTGGCGGCCTGCGGGCCGTCCTCGGCGAGCGTGTCGGCGAGGCGGAACAGCCAGATGCCGTGCGCTTCCAGCCGGGTGGCGGCGAGCATCAGATGGTCGAGGCGGCTCAGCCGCTGCCCCTCCCCCGACCAGCGGACGACCGGCACCAGTTCCTCGGTGCGGGCCAGTTGGTCGATGGGGATCTGGCGGCGCGGCTTGCGGGCCGGGCCCCAGTTGAGGAGGGCGAGCGTGGGCAGGGCCACGAAGTGCGGGCGGTCCAGGCGGTGCGCGACGGCCGCCCACAGGTCGAGGAAGGCCGCGTCGGCGCCCCGCGCCGAGGCGGGTGCGTCGGGGTCGAGGTGGGCCCAGCCGCAGGCCGCCGCGATGACCGCGACGCGCATCCCGGCGGCCTCGGCGTTGCGCGGCGACAGCCGGGAGACGCGGACCCGCAAAGCGGCCAGGTCGCCATTGCGTGCGGCCCGTTCGACCAGGTCGCGGGCGGCGCCGCGGTCGGCGGCGGTGGCGGCCTCGGCGGCGAGCGCGTCCAGCCGCACCCAGGTGCCGATCATGGTGCGTACGGGTGTGCGCGGCGGCAGGAATCCGTGGAGGCGCGGGTCCTGCGGCGCGGTCTCGATCGCGGTCGTCATTACGGCCATCCCTCTCGTACCAGCCATCCCTATCGTCCCACTCACCCCAAACGTCCGAGAGGCACCAGACGTTCCATCAACCAGGGAAAAACCCGGCCGCCCCCGGCGTCACGGCCGGCCGGTCCCCGCCAGCAGCCGCGCCACCGCGGCGTCGAGGTCGAGGTGGCGGCCCTCCGTGCCCGGCCGCACCAGCCGCGTCGTCTCCGCCGTCCAGTCGGCGAGGTCCGCCGCGCGCACCGCCAGCACGCAGCGCCCCTCCTCCGTACTGAGCTGGATGTGGACCCGCGCGGGGCGCCCCCGGCCGTGGACCGGCCACACCGACACATCGCCCTCGCCGACCCGGCCCCGCGCCCCGCGCAGCAGCAGTTCGCGGGCGAAGAGCCAGCTCGCGACCGTCTCGCCGCGACAGGAGAAGTCGACGGCGACCTCGTACGGGCGGTCACTGCGATAGCTGAAGCGGCCCAGCACCGGGACGGGCGGGCGGCCCTCCTCGCCGGAGGCCGGGAGGAGTTCCAGCATCAGCGTGCGGTTCGCTGTCGTGGCCACTGCGAGCAACCTTTCGTCGATGAGAACCGGTCCACACCACTCGTCAGCCGACGCGGCCGTACATGTTCGGGTTGTAGTAGGCGAACGACGAGATACGGACCGTCTTCCCCGGCCGGGGCGCCTCCAAGTACTGGCCGCCGCCCAGGTAGATCGCCACGTGGTGGATGCCGGAGGCCGAGCCGTTGCTGGACCAGAAGACCAGGTCGCCGCGGCGCAGATCGCCGCGCGAGATCTTCTTGGCCGCGCGGTACTGGTCGTCGGCGACGCGCGGCAGGCTGATGTTCGCCCGGCGGTACGCCTGCTGGACGAGGCCGGAGCAGTCCCACGCGTGCGGGCCGTTGCCGCCCCAGACGTACGGGTCGCCGAGGTGCCCCATGGCGTACGAGATCGCGGCCTCCGTGCCGTACCCGGTGGAGGAGCCCGAGCCGCCGCCGTGCGACCCGGAGCCGGAGCCCCGCGAAGACGAGGACGAAGAAGAGGACGAGCCGCCGGACTTCCCGGTATGGGCCTCGTAACGGTCCTGGTGGCTGGTCCACCACCAGCTTCCGTTGCTCTGGTACCAGTACACCCGGTCCGTGGAATCCCAGCCCGCCTTGCCCCGGAACGTGGGGTTCGTGCTGTGGCCCGCCGTCGAGCGCCCGGCCGACGACGAGGAGGAGGAACCGGAGGAAGAAGACGAGCCGGAAGAAGACGACGAACCGCCCGCGTACCGCTCGTATCTGTCCTGGTGGCTGGTCCACCACCAGCTTCCGTTGCTCTGGTACCAGTACACCCGGTCCGTCGAGTCCCAGCCCGCCTTGCCCCGGAACGTGGGGTTCGTGCTGTGGCCCGCCGTCGAGCGCCCGGCCGACGACGAGGAGGAACCGGAGGATGAGGAGGAAGAAGCCGACGACGAACCGCCCGCGTACGCCTTGTACTTGTCGTAGTGGCTCGTCCAGCGCCACCAGCCGGTGCCGTCCTTGTACCAGTACTTGGAGCCGTCCCAGCCCGCGTGGCTCGGCGCCGGTTCGGCCGCGGCCGTGCCGGCTCCCGCGCCGACCAGGGCCGCGGCCCCCACCGCCGCCGCGATGGCGCCGCGCACCGTGCACCGCTGCGGGGTGCCGCCGTTGCGCCGTGCCGACTCGACCGCCGCGCCCGTGCAGAACGCGCAGGCGCAGTCGGTCGGTATCTCCTCGCTGAATGCCGGTGTACGCACTCTTTACCGCCTTTCTCCTGGTGTCGCGGCTCGCGGCCGCCTGTCACGCGTCGGCCCCGCGCCGCCGGTGTTCGTCAGCCCGGTGCCGTCGGCCCGGCGCCCGTCGGCTCAGTGCTTCTCGGCCGAGTTGCCGCGCGCCGTGTAGAAGGCGACGGTCAGGTCCTTGACCAGCGCCTTGCGTTCGTAGTCGTCCAGCTCCACGAGCCCGCGGGCGGTCAGCCTGGTGACGGTGTCGTCCACCGCGTCCACCACCGAGGTCAGCACGGAGTCGCGGTGCTTGGCGTCGATGGCCGCGATCTGGCTGCGCTGCATCGCCGCCGCGACCTCCGGGGCGTACTCGATGCGCGTCGGCTGCGCCGAGAAGACCTGCACGCCGATGGAGCGCACCTGGTCGGAGAGGACCTGGGTCAGGGCGTCCCCGACGGCCTCCGCGTCGCGCAGCGTCGGCGCGTCGTCGTGGAAGGCGTCCGCCGGGAGCTGGGACAGGACGCGGGCCATGGCCGCCTCGACCTGCTCGCTCAGATAGCCGGCGTAGTCGTCGACGGAGAGCGTGGCCCGCGCCGTGTCGCGCACCCGCCACACCACCAGGACCACGACCCGCAGCGCGACGCCCTTGGCGTCCACGGCGGCCATCGGCTCGCTGCGCCAGTGCCGCAGCCGTACGTCCACCCGGCGGCGCAGCACCAGCGGGCTGATCCACACCAGGCCGGTGCGGCGCACGCTCCCGCGGTACCGGCCGAAGAGGGAGAGCACCCAGGCGCAGCCGACCCGGCCGCGGGTCAGTCCGCCGAAGGCCAGCAGGGCGATCGCGCCGCCCGCCGCGACGGCCGCCCACTCCCAGGGCCGTACGTCCGTACGCTCGTGGACCGGCAGCCGCAGGGCCTTCAGGGCCGCTTCCGGCAGGACGCCCACGCGCCACAGCAGCCAGCCGCAGCCGGCGAGCGCCAGCAGTCCGACGAGGATGGCCCACCAGCCGGAGAGCGCGGGGCCGGAGCGTTCGACGAGGTCGGCGTCGCCCTCGGGGGCCTCGCGGGTATCGGGCCGCGAGTCGGCCCGCCGCCGGTTGCGCCCGCCGGACGCGCCCGCCGCGCCGCCGGTCCGCACGTCCCGGTCGCCGCCGCCCGTACGCGCGCCCCGGTCCGTACGGCCGTCCTGGCCCGTACCCGTGCCCGTACGAGCGGTGTCGTACGCGGCGGGGCGGCCCGCGGCGTCGGCGAGCGCGGTGGCCGCCGCTATCCCCGCGATGGCCGTCGCGGTGTCCTCCGTACGGGTGATGCCCCCCATCCGGGCGGTGGTCTCCGCACCGGCAGGGCTCTCCGCGGCGGGGGGGTTCTCCGTACGGGCGGGAGCGGGCACTTGGGCGGCGGCGGGCGCGGAAGCCGGCGCGGCGTCGGGCGCGGCCGGTGTCCCGGTCGGTCTCGCGGGGCCGGAGCGTCTGACGGCCGGCGTCGGGTCGGCGAGGTCGGGCGGGTAGACGAACTCCTTCCCGGTGTCGGGGTCGATCAGCGGCACGAGGATGAGCGGCTGCTCGGTCGTGTCGTCCTCGGGAGCCCGCGCCCCCTCGGGCGTCCGGGCCCCCTCGCCCGCCGTCTCCACGCCCTCGGTCTCCTCGGGCGCGACGGCGGGGCCCCGGCCGCCGTCGATGACGGCCACCGGGGACTCCGGCCGGTCGGTCTGGCGCTGCTGACCTGGTGTTTCCCGCTCCTCGACGGGCGCGGGGCCGTGTCCGTGGCCGTCGCGGTCGTCGCGGAAGAGCATGTCCATGGGGATGCCCTCGCCGTGCCAGATGGCGCGCATCCGGGTGCCGGTGGACGGGCCGGACGACGGACCGGCGTACGGGCCGGCTTGCGATCCGGCGTACGGGCCGGGGTGCGCGCCCGAGTGGGGCCCGCCGTGCGCGCCCGCCTGGGCTCCGCCGTGCGCGCCCGGCCGCGGCCCGGCGGCACCACCGTCCTCCTCCGCCGGCCGTCCGTGCTGGTCGTGCCGGCCCCCCTGCTTGCGGGGGTTGGCCGGGCCCGCTGAGGGCCCCGGCTCCTTGCTGTCCTTCTTCATCTTCCGCTCCGTCATGCGAAGAGACGCCGCCAGGTCTCGGGTCCGGGGTAGCCGTCGGCGTCCCGGCCGCTCCAGCCCTGCGCCCGCTGGAACGCCTCGACGTTCCGGCGGTCGCTTTCGCTCCACTGGGGGCCGGGGCCCTGCGAGTAGTGCTTGCCGTAGCCCTTTTTGACCAACTGTTTGCCGAGCTGTGCGACATACGCGTTGGACTGGCCGGGACGGAACTTGGCCGCGCCCGGGTAGGCGGGCGCCTTGCTCCCGCTGCTGCCGCCGGAGCCGCTGTTTCCGCCGGAGCCGCCGGAGTTCCCGGAGCCGCCGATGTCCTTGCCCTTGCCGTTCACCAGGTAGTCCCAGGTGGCCCGGCCGGGTATGCCGTCCGCGTCTCCGCCCGACCAGCCCTGGGCCTTCTGGAACGCCTGGGTGGCCCGGCGGTCCGCCTCCGACCAGCGCGGCCCGGGCCCCTCGGAGTAGAACGTGCCGCCGCCGCGTTTCACGAGCATCTGCCCGAGCCGGGTCACCTGGGCGTTGTTCGCGCCCGGCCCGAAGGAACCTGCGCCGGGAAATGCGGTGGAGCCCCCGCCATTACTGCCGCTGCCGCTGCCGCCGCCCACGACGCCGTTGTAGCGATAGGCCACATAGCGGCTGGAGTTGTTCCAGTAGGCATAGGGGGTGGAGCGTTTGAGCGTATGCGGGCGCGTCTGCTCGTAGGCGACGTACTGCGTATGCGCGGAATTCGTCCAGCCGCCGAAGATGGTGACGTGGGAACCGGCTCCGGGGTTCGCCGCATTGTGGAAGAGGAGTATGTCGCCCGGCTGCAACTGGTTCTTCGATATCCGGGTGCCGAACTGCGAGAGGCTGCCGGTCCACTGGTTGCTGCCGAGATTCCAGGCCATCGAGACGAATCCCGAGCAGTCCTGCCGATAGCCGTCGGACCAGTAGCGGTTCATGCTGTACGGGACCTGCTGGTTCACCCAGCGCTGGGCGCGGTCGAGTATCGCGGCCCGGGTGATCGTGCGGCTCGACACGGTGAGCGCCATCGCCCGCCGCGGGCCGTCGGCCGACTGCCGGTCGGCGCCGTGCAGCGGGCCGACGCGGCCCTGCGGGGTGGCCCCGACGGCCGTGCCCGACGCCCCGTCACCTCGCAGCTCCGCGCCGCTGACCTCGGTCGGGGCGGGGCCGGCGGCTATCGCCGCGCCCGTACCGCCGCCGAGCACGGTGCCCGCCGCGGCGACGAGGACGACGGCGCGACGGGCGCCGTGCGCCCCCGGGTGGCCGCCGTCGCGGAGCGGCACCGCGCGCAGCAGGGCCCGGCGGCGCTGTACGCAGCCCCCGCACGCGCAATCGCCCGGGGGATCGAATTCCTCAAACACCGGCGTCGACATATGAGTCCCCTCCAGGCCGTGAAGTTCCAGTCGCGCTTCGCACTCGGCACAGCTTCTCAACTACCCGGACAAACCGCATGTTGACGGAGCAACTGATGATCTTGCCCGACAGACATGATCTTCACAGAGCAAAACGGGAGGTTGTGCAGTCTTTGGTCCATAAACCAAAGGACTTTCGGCCCTTTACTCGGGCGCTCCGTTCACCACACCTCCTCCGCGCGGCGGCGTCGCGCGCGGATGGTCCGGAGCACCCCCGCGCATCCGGTAGAGTTTTCTCCGTCAGCGCGCGCCGCTAGCTCAGTTGGTTAGAGCAGCTGACTCTTAATCAGCGGGTCCGGGGTTCGAGTCCCTGGCGGCGCACGTAGGACTGAGGCCCCCTCGCCAATGGCGAGGGGGCCTCAGTCTTTATCTCTGTTCACATCGGAGGCAGCGGTGCACAGTCGCGGGATGGCGAACGACATCCAGGAACGCATCAAGAAGCTGATCATCGACCAGCGGCTCCCCTCCGGCGCCCCGCTGCCCACCGAGACCGAGCTGATGGAGCTGCTCGGGGTGAGCCGCAATTCGGTGCGCGAGGCGCAGAAGGCGCTCCAGGCGATGGGCATCATCGAGATCCGGCACGGCTTCGGCACCTATGTGGGCCCCATGACCATGGCGCCGATGATCGAGGGGCTGGTCTTCCGCACCGTCGCCGGGCACTACCGGGGCGAGGACGACCTGCTCCAGCTCCTCGAACTGCGGGAGGCCGTGGAGACCGGCCTGATAGCGCGGCTGGCGGGCCGGGTGCCGGCGGCCGATCTCGCCGAACTCGACGCGCTGGTGGACCGGATGGAGGAGGAGGCCGCCGCCGGCGCCGTACGGGCGGAGACCGACCGGGCCTTCCACGCGACGCTCCACCGGGGTCTGGAGAACCCCTTGCTGAGCGAGGTCCTGGAGGCGTTCTGGGTCGCCTTCCACCGGGTGCGCACGGATCTGGTCGAGGTGCGCACCGACCCCGCGGTCACCTGCGCGCAGCATCGGGAGATCATCGCGGCGGTGCGCTCGGGTGACGCCGTACGAGCGGAAGCGGCCATCCGTGACCACTTTGGCAACATCCGTACACGACTTGGTTCAGCGCACCGCTTTGCCCGGTAAACACCTCGTATCACCCTTGCGATCATGTGGCGGGGTCGGGGACCCTTGCCTGGCGTCATTGGCTCCCACGGCTCCAATGAGGCTGTACCACACCCGAGTTGGGGAATCTCGGGACACTCGCACAGGGGGGATTCCGGTGGCGGAAGGGGCCGCCGGGAGACGGTCGTCGCGCGTCGTGCCCAGGTGGCGGCCGACACGGACGAGCCCGCGCGGTCGAGGGGGACCCACAGGGCTCGGAAACTGACACGCAGCCAGCATGCGTGCGGGGGGATGACTCATGACGTCGACGCCTACCGGCGCCCGGCACGATGATCAACAGGCATACGACCCGTCCGCGACGGCCCGGCTGCGCCTGCCGCGCCAGCATGGCGACCCGCACCGCACCGGCGCCGGCCGGTCCCCGGCGCAGCGCCACCGCCGGCCGCCGTCGCGCTATGACTACGAGCACTACAGCCGGCTCGCGGGGCCGCTGACCAAGCCCGACCCGGGCCGCCCGTACCGGGTCCGCTACCGCAGCCTGCTCGCGGACGAACCGCACCGGATACGCGCCGCGCTGCTGCTCGGCGGCGCCCCCGTCGTCTCGCTGGCCCTGCTGCTGTGGCTGATGCAGCCCGCGCACTGGACCGACCGGGACCACGCCACGACCTCCATGAAGATCCTCGACACCGTGATGCTGGTGTCGATCGGGCTGATCGAGCTGTTCCGCACGATGAACGTCACCTCCAACGCGCACGCGACGCTGGTGGCCCGCGACCCGATCCCGGTGGTGCCCGAAACCGGCACCAAGGTCGCCTTCCTCACCTCGTTCGTGCCCGGCAAGGAGCCGATCGAGATGGTGACGAAGACCCTGGAGGCGGCCGTACTCCTGCGCCACCGGGGGCTGTTGCACGTATGGCTGCTCGACGAGGGGGACGACCCCGAGGTCAAGGAGGTCTGCCGGCGGCTCGGCGTGCGCCACTTCTCCCGCAAGGGCGTCGAGAAGTGGAACCGGCCGAAGGGCCCGCACCGCGCGAAGACCAAGCACGGCAACTACAACGCCTGGCTCGACGCGCACGGCGACGACTACGACTTCTTCGCCTCCGTCGACACCGACCACGTGCCGCTGGCGAACTTCCTGGAGCGGATGCTGGGGTACTTCCGCGACCCCGACATCGCCTTCGTCGTCGGACCGCAGGTCTACGGCAACTACGACGCGGCCGTCACCAAGGCCGCCGAGAGCCAGCAGTTCCTCTTCCACGCCCTGATCCAGCGGGCCGGCAACCGCTACGGCGCGCCGATGTTCGTCGGCACCAACAACGCCGTGCGCGTCAGCGCCCTCAAGGGCATCGGCGGCCTCTACGACTCGATCACCGAGGACATGGCCACCGGCTTCGAGCTGCACCGCCACCGCAACCCGGCCACCGGCCGCAAATGGCGCTCGGTCTACACGCCGGACGTGCTCGCCGTCGGCGAGGGGCCGAACGCGTGGACGGACTTCTTCACCCAGCAACTGCGCTGGTCGCGCGGGACGTACGAGACGATACTCAAGCAGTTCTGGAAGGGCCCGTTCACGCTGTCCCCCGGCAAGCTGCTCAACTACACGCTGATGGTCATCTACTACCCGATGACGGCCGTCAACTGGATGCTGGGCGGCCTCAGTTGCGCGCTGTTCCTGGGCCTCGGGGCCTCCGGCATCCAGATCAACTCCGAGGTCTGGATGATGCTCTACAGCGACGCCGCCGCCCTCCAGATCGGGCTCTACATCTGGAACCGCCGCCACAACGTCTCGCCCCATGAGCCGGAGGGCTCGGGCGGCCTGGCCGGCATGGTGATGTCCGCGCTCTCCGCGCCGATCTACGCGCGCTCGCTGATGGACGCGGTGCTGCGGCGCAGGAGCACGTTCGTGGTGACGCCCAAGGGCGACTCGGCCAGCCCCGACACGCTGTTCGGCACCTTCCGGGTGCACCTCTTCTTCGTGCTGGTCTTCGGCGGCTCCCTGGCGGCCTCGTTCCTGCTCGGCCATACGCACGTGGCGATGCGCACCTGGGCCACGCTGGCGCTGCTGATCACGGTGGCGCCGATGCTGGCCTGGGCGTGGACGCTGCGCCGCGGGCGGGCCGGGCCCGGCGACGCAGCGTCCACGCGGAACCAGCCGGCCCAGCTCGCCCTCGGAGGATCGGACCGATGACGTACCGACCGAGCCGCCGCACCCGCCGGATAGCCATCGGCGGGGCGGCGGTGCTCGTGCTGGCCGGGTTGAACGGCCCGGCGATCTGGGGGTTCGCCTCCGAGAAGTACCACGAGTACAAGATCAACCAGCCCGAGTACAAGGCGGCGAACGGGCACTGGAACGTGGTCGACGTGCCCAAGGAATACAAGATCAACACCATTCACGCGGCCCTGCTGCACACCGGCAAGGTGCTGCTGGTGGCGGGCTCCGGCAACAACGCGGCCAACTTCAAGGCCAAGTCCTTCCGTACGGTCCTGTGGGACCCGGAGAAGAACACGTTCAAGAACATCCCCACCCCCAAGGACCTCTTCTGCGCCGGGCACACCCAGCTCCCGGACGGGAAACTGCTGGTCGCGGGCGGCACCCAGCGGTACGAGAAGCTGGGCGGCGACGTCACCCGCGCGGGCGGGCTGATGATCGTCCACAACGAGGACCCCGACAAGCCGAAGACCTTCCCCGCGGGCACGGTCTTCACGGGCAAGGCGACCGGCAAGTCCTTCGAGTCCAAGGACAACCTGCTGGTGCCCCGCGCGAAGAAGACGCAGGACCCGAAGACGGGCAAGGTCACCGTCACCGCGAGCACGGCGCGCGTCTACGTGGAGGCCCTGCGCAAGGGGCCCAAGTACGAGACCGGGCTCACGGACAACTACACGATCAAGGGCCTGACCGGCGCGGACGCCCGCAACTTCTACGGCATCGCCAACAAGCTGTCCTTCGACAAGAAGGACTTCCAGGGGATAAAGGACTCCTACGAGTTCGACCCGGTCTCCGAGCGCTACATCACCGTCGACCCGATGAACGAGGCCCGCTGGTACCCGACGCTGACCACGCTCCAGAACGGCAAGGTCCTCTCGGTCTCCGGCCTCGACGAGATCGGCCAGGTGGTGCCGGGCAAGAACGAGATCTACGACCCGAAGACCAAGAAGTGGACGTACCTGCCCAAGGAGCGGTTCTTCCCGACCTACCCCGCCCTCTTCCTCACCGACCAGGGCAAGATCTTCTACACCGGCTCCAACGCCGGCTACGGCCCCGCCGACCAGGGGCGCACGCCCGGCATCTGGGACCTCAAGACCAACGCCTTCAAGCCCGTGCCCGGCATCAGCGACCCGGACGCGCTGGAGACCTCCATGTCGGTGCTGCTGCCGCCCGCCCAGGACCAGCGGTACATGGTGCTCGGCGGCGGCGGGGTCGGCGAGGACGAGAAGTCCACCGCCAAGACCCGCATCGTGGACCTGCACGCGAAGGACCCGCGCTTCAAGGACGGCCCGGACCTGTACGCGAAGGCCCGCTACCCCAGCAGCGTCATCCTCCCCGACGACACCGTGCTGACCACCAATGGCTCCGGCGACTACCGGGGGCGCAGCGACTCCAACGTCCTCAAGGCCGAGATCTACGACCCCAAGACCAACCGGAAGCGGTCCGTCGCCGACCCGCTGGTCGGCCGCAACTACCACTCCGGCGCGCTGCTGCTCCCCGACGGCCGGGTCATGACCTTCGGCTCCGACTCCCTCTTCAGCGACAAGGACAACACCAAGCCCGGCAAGTTCCAGCAGCAGATCGACCTCTACACCCCGCCATACCTCTACAACGACTCGCGCCCGGACCTGAAGGACACCGGAGCCCGGCCGCCGACGGTGCGGCTGGGCGGCAAGGCCACCTTCAGGACCGGCCACGCCGCGACGATCCGCAAGGCCCGCCTGGTCCGCCCCGGCTCGTTCACCCACGTGACCAACATCGAGCAGCGCTCCATCGCCCTCGACTTCACCAAGACCGCCGACAGCGTCACGGTCACGCTGCCCAAGGACCCCTCGCTGGTGCCGCCGGGCTGGTACATGCTCAACGTGGTGGACGACCAGGGCACCCCCTCGAAGGCGGTGTGGCTCAAGGTCCCGGAGGCCGCCGGGCCGTGACGCGGAGCGCCCGGGCCCGTACGCGACGCGGAGCGTCCGGGCCCGTACGCGCGTACGGCCGCGGGCCCGGCACAGGCCGCGCACAGGCGCCGCACAGGGGGGTGCACGGTCGGGCGGTCCCGCGCGCATGACTAATCTCTCCTCGGCGGTTGCATCTTCACGCAACCTTGCGTGACCTCCCGGGTCTCTAGACGTGCGGGCGGACTCGTGCCGTGTCACAGGAGCCGGGTCCGCCGAGGGCGGCGGCTATGAGGCTGATGAGAGACTGAGGGATGAGGATGGGCGCAGGCAGAAGGGGTTCGTCCCGCGGGGTGCGGCCCGAGGGGGGCCGCGGCCGGCGCGCGGAGCTGATGATGCTGGCCCTCGCGGTGCTGCTGACGCTGTTCGGCTACGCGTCGGTGGGGCTGGCCACGGAGGGGAAGCTGCCGGCGGAGCTGCCCGCGTACGCCCTCGGGATGACGGTGATGGCCCTGGGGGCGCACTGGGCGGTGCGGCGGTTCGCGCCGTACGCCGATCCACTGATCCTGCCGATCGCCGTCGTGCTCAGCGGCCTGGGGCTGATCCTCATCCATCGGCTCGACCTCGCGTTCGCCCTCAGCTCCCCCAAGCGGGCGGTGACGGTGGCGCCGACGCAGCTCGTGTGGAGCGCCATAGGCATGGCCGTCTGCGTGGCCGTGCTGATCTTCCTCAAGGACCACCGCCATCTCCAGCGGTACACGTACATCAGCATCACGGCGGCCCTGGTGCTGCTGATCGCGCCGGTGTTCTTCGGCGCGGACACCCTGGGCGCGAAGCGGTGGATCACGCTGGGGGCGCTGTCCTTCCAGCCCGGTGAGTTCGTCAGGATCGTCATAGCGGTGTTCTTCGCCGGCTATCTGACGATGCACAAGGACGCCCTCGCGCTGGCCAGCCGGCGGGTGCTGGGCTTCTCGCTGCCGCGCGGCCGGCAGTTCGGCCCGATCGCCGCCGTGTGGCTGCTGAGCCTGCTGGTCCTGATCTTCGAGCGGGACCTGGGCACCTCGCTGATCTTCTTCGGGCTGTTCGTGATCATGCTGTACATGGCCACGGAGCGCACGAGCTGGGTGGTCACCGGCCTGCTGATGTTCGCGGTCGGCGCGACGGTGGTGGGCTCCATGGAGCCGCACGTACACGGCCGCATCTCCGCCTGGCTGCACCCCTTCGCCGCCCTGAACGACCCCGGCGCCGGCTCCGACCAGCTCGCCAAGGCCCTGTTCGGCTTCGGCAGCGGCGGCATCCTCGGCACCGGGCTCGGCTCCGGCCGCCCCGACCTCATCGGGTTCGCCGCCCGTAGCGACTTCATCCTCACCAGCGTCGGCGAGGAACTCGGCCTCGCGGGCATGACGGCGGTCTTCCTGCTGTACGCGCTGCTGGTGGAGCGCGGGCTCCGGGCCGCCCTGGACGCCCGCGACTCGTTCGGCAAGCTGCTCGCGGCGGGGCTCGCCAGCGCGCTGGCGCTCCAGGTCTTCGTGGTGTCCGGCGGCGTCACGGGGCTGATCCCGCTCACCGGCAAGGCGCTGCCCTTCCTCGCGCAGGGCGGCTCGTCGCAGGTGGCCAACTGGGTTCTCATCGCCTTGCTGCTGAAGATCAGCGACGCGGCGCGCAGACCGGCCCCGGAGCCGGCGGTGGACCTCGACGAGCAGGCGACGCAGCTCATACGGCGCTGACGACGGCCGGGCCCCAAGGCCCTTGCTGGTGCTCCCGCTGCTCCCCGGCCGGTTCAGCGGGCATTGCGGGCCAGTTCGAGCGCGTACTTCTCCCACCACGTGCCCGCGTCCGGGCCGCCCTTGCAGGTGCCGTCGGACTCGCCCGGCCGCTTGATCCACAGATAGGCGTCCACGCGCGGGTCGCCGGTCTTGACGGTCGGCGGCTCGCCGAGCGCGCGCCCGGCCGGGTTGCACCAGGTCTTCTCGTGGTCGGCGCCGGCCAGCGGCCCGTTGCCGTTGCGGCTGGTGTCGATGACGTAGTGCTTGCCGCCGAGCAGGCCGGACAGCTTGTCGCCGTACTCCTTGTTCGCCTCGGTGGTCTGGAAATTGGAGATGTTCAGGGCGAACCCGTCGGCCGCGTCCATGCCGGCCCGCCGCAGCGGGTCGACCATGCGGTCCGGGGGCGTGACCCAGTTCGGGTTGCCCGCGTCCAGGTAGACCTTGGTGGCGGGCAGCGCCTTCAGCTTGTCCACGGCCTCCTTGAGCAGCGCGAAACGCTCCTCGTGGAACTGCGCGGGGGTGCAGCCGTCCCCGATGTGCGGCAGCGCGTCCGGCTCCAGGACCACGGTCGCGCGACGGTCCCCGATGCCGCGCACCGCCTTGTCCAGCCAGTCCCGGTAGGCGTTGCCGTCGGCGGCGCCGCCCTGGGAGTACTGGCCGCAGTCGCGGTGCGGGATGTTGTAGAGGACCAGCAGCGCCTCGCGGCCCGCCTTCTCCGCGGCCTCGGTGAAGCCGCGGGCCTGGCCCTCGGGGTCGTCGACGCCGATCCACTCCGCGACGGGCTGGGCGGCGATCTTGTCTATCAGCGCGGCGTCGCTCTTCTCGCCGTCCGCGCGCAGCTTCGCCGCCTCCTTGGCGGCCGTGCTGTCCGGGTTGACCCAGTACGGGGCCATGGCCTTCGGCCGCTGGGCGGGGCGCTCATCCCGGTCGGGTTTTTCACGCCCGCCGGAGGAGGCGGACGAGCAGCCGGCGACCAGCAGCAGCGCCCCCACCGCCGCCCCCGCCACGCCGATTCCGACCCGTTGCCCGTGCCCCCTGCGACTGCCGTACATCCACTCCCCCTTGGCTGCACCCCTGGGACGGCCCAGGTACTCAGCGGGACAAATCCGGTCCCGCCAATCCTGACACGGAGGCCCCGGCAGCCGACCCGTGTCGAGAAGCTGTTACGGCCATTCAGGGACCCCGGAACGGGCGTACGCCACCACGCGGAAGGGCCGGATACCGGCACGCCGGCACGCCCGTACGGGCCGCCCGGCCGTCCGCCCGGCGGCGCTCCCGCCCCGGCAGCGCTCCGTGTCCGCCGCACAACTTGGCGTCAACTCGCCCTAGTGACCGAGGGGCTGACGTTCTAAAGTCTTCGCCGTGGCCCGGGCCCCCGGCCGCGCCGAACCTCCCGCGGTCGCGCCGGACCACTCCCGCAGTCCAGGCTCCCGCGGTCGAGGTCGGACCGGGTCGGTGGCTCCGGGGGGAGCGGGCCGTCGGCCCGGTCCGATTGGCCTCCCGATGGACGGCACGCCGACGCCCACCCGTTCGGCGCAACGCGCCACCGGGCCCTGACGACGCGACGCGCCACCCGGCTGTCAGCCGTCGGCCCCGCGCCCCCTCAGCCGTCGGCCGCCGCGGCCCCTCGGCCCTCGGCCGCCGGCCGCTCCCCGGTGAGGTAGGCCGAGACCACGACGTTGGCGGAGTACGCGTGCCGGGCCCGGTCGTACGCGCCGCCGCAGGTGATGACGCGCAGCTCGGCCCGGTGCCCGGGGCGCGGCCCGTAGACCTTCTGGGCGTCGAAGTGGTGCTTGGCGAAGACGGAGACGTCCTCGACGGTGAACTCGGCGACCGAGCCGTCCGAGCGGGTCACGTCGATCCGCGCCCCCGGCTTGACGCCGCCGAGGCGGTGGAAGACGGCGGGCGCGGTCCTGGTGTCGAGGTGGCCGACGAGGACGGCCGCGCCGGTGCCGCCGGGCCGCGGCCCGCCGCGGTACCAGGCGACCTCCCCCGGGTGCTCGTACGGCGGCGGGTCGACCGCGCCCCGCGCGTCCAGGCCGCGGGCCACGACCGGGGCGCGGACGCCCAGGGACTCGATGGCGACCCCGCGCGGCCGGGCGTCCGGCAGCGGGCCGTGCGCCGGGGGCAGCGGATGGCTCGCGGGCCGGCCGACGGCGGCGACATCGCCGGTCGTCGGCGTCGCACTGCCCCGCCCCTCGGTGATCTCCCGCCCCCACAGCCACAGCCCCAGCAGCAGCGCCGCCCAGACCACCCCGATCACCAGCCGGCCGTAGCCGCCGCGCGCGTCGTCCATATCCCGCGACCCGTTCCCCTCAGCGCCCCGACGGCGCGCCGCGGCGCCGGCGGCGGTGCAGGAACAGCCCGCCGAGCATCAGCGCGGCGCCGCCCGCGAGGACGAGACCGTACGGCTCGGGGCCGCCCGCGTCGTCGATCCGGGGCGCGGTGCCGCCGCCTCCGGCCGGTACGGGCGCGACGGGCGAGGCCGGGGCGGTGGCGGAGCCCTCGGCCGTCACGGTCAGGTTCCCCTGGACGGTCTGGCCCTCGCCGCCGCAGGCGACGGTGACGGCGTACTCGCCGACGCTCACCGAGGAGCGGATGGCGGCCTCGCCGAAGAGCCCGTCGGCGTCCTTCGCCAGTTTGACGTCGGCGACGAACGCCTCCGACGTGGCCACCGCCTTGTCCGCCCGACAGCCGGAGACCCGCAGCGCGACCTCCCCGCCGGGGACGGCGGCGAGCGGATCGATGCGCACGGCGCCCGGCGACTGCCCGGCCGCGTAGGGATCGGAGGCGCCGGAAGGGCCGGAAGGGCCGGAAGGATCAGCGGTGCCGGCGGAGTCGGCGGATTCCGGGGAGTACGGCGCGGTCGCGTACGGCTCGGCGATGTACGGGTCGGTCGCGTACGGCTCGGTCGAGTCTTGGGCTTGAGCGCAGACGGGGGCGGCTGCGAGGGCGGCGACGGCGAACGCGCCGCAGAGCGTGAGGCGGACTGTGCCGCGGTCAGAACCCATGGCGAACCTCCTGGTGCTTTCGAAGGTTCACCCCGGCGCCGCCGCGCGCATCCGCTCCGTGTCCGTATTACTCCATCAGGTGATGAAACAGCGATGCGGGACGGTCCGGGCGGCGAAGTGGACGCCGAGCGAGGACGGCCGTAGAACGTCAAGAAGACGAAGGCCGTAGAACGTCAAGAACGTCAAAAAGAGGGAGAAACGCGAGCGAAGTCACCGCGATCCCGCGCATGAATAAGATGGCCGTCCCATGATTCCGCTTATCGGCAGGAGTTCGCACCCATGACAGAGCGCAAGCCCATCGAATCGTGGCTGACCGACATGGACGGCGTGCTGATGCACGAGGGCGTTCCGGTGCCCGGAGCGGATGCCTTCATCAAGAAGCTGCGCGACTCCGGCAAGCCGTTTCTCGTGCTCACCAACAATTCCATCTACACGGCCCGCGACCTGCACGCGCGGCTGAACCGGATCGGGCTCGACGTGCCGGTCGCGAACATCTGGACCTCGGCGCTGGCCACCGCCAATTTCCTGGACAACCAGCACCCCGGCGGCACGGCCTATGTCATCGGCGAGGCGGGGCTGACCACGGCGCTCCACGACGCCGGATATGTGCTGAGCGACGCCGACCCCGATTTCGTCATCCTGGGCGAGACCCGCACCTATTCCTTCGAGGCGCTGACCAAGGCCATTCGGCTCATCAACAACGGCGCCCGATTCATCGCGACCAACCCCGACAACACCGGGCCCTCCCCGGACGGGGCGCTGCCCGCGACGGGCTCGGTGGCCGCGCTCATCACCAAGGCGACGGGCAAGGAGCCGTACTTCGTCGGCAAGCCGAACCCGCTGATGATGCGGACCGGTCTCAACACCATCGGCGCCCATTCCGAGACCAGCGCGATGATCGGCGACCGGATGGACACGGACGTGCTGGCGGGCCTGGAGGCGGGGATGGAGACGTTCCTCGTGCTCACCGGGCTGACCGGCAAGGACGACATCGACCGCTACCCGTACCGGCCGACGCGCGTCGTGGACTCCATCGCTGACCTGGTGGATCTGGTCTGAGAGGTCTCGTCCGAGGGGTCCCGTCCGACAGATCTCGTCTGCGAGCGGGGCGGCCGAAGAAACAGCGGGCGACGGCGGGCGCGGTGCCGGCAGGGGCCGCGTCCCCCTGAGCGGCGCGGCTCAGGAAGCCAGCCGGTCCTCGATCAGCTTCGTCCACTTCTCCTTCCGCTCCGGTTCCTTCAGCTCGGCCTCCCAGTCGCCGGTGCTCATGCGCAGGCCCTCCGGGCCCATGTTGAGCTGCCGCAGCAGCTCCCGCGCGGCCGTGCGCACCTCGTCGTCGTTGCCGTTGGCCAGGTCGTACAGCTCGCCCGCCATCCGCTGCCGCTTGCCCGGCCCGACGGACTTCCAGAAGGCGAGGGCCTTGCGCATGGCCTGTGCGGGGGTGAGCTGGGTGGCGGCCTCCGCGGTGGCCGGGTCGGCGGTGGCGGGGCCAGCCGTGGCGGCTTCCACGCCGGCGGCGTGCTCGGCCCCTTCGGTCCGTTCGGCCCCTTCAGTCCGTTCGGTCCCTTCAGTCCGTTCGGTCCCTTCGGTCCGTTCGACCCCCTCATTTCGTTCGGTCCCTTCGGCCTGAGCGTTGTCGGGGTTTTCGGCCGTCGGCGAGGTGGTGGCCCGTTCCCCCTGTTTCGCCTGCTCCGCCATGATGATCTTGTACCGCTTACGGACCGACTTCCACGCCTTGTAGAGGGCGAGCCCGCCGAGCAGCAGGGCCGCCGCGCCGGCCAGCGCCCAGCCGGCCGGCGACGAGAAGGCGATGGCCCCGGCGGCGGCCGCGATGGCCACGGCTCCGCCCGCGACCTTGACGAAGTTGCCGGCGGCCGACACGCCCTTCTTCACCCGGCGGCGGCCGCGCTTCTTCATCGCGTACGCGCCGACCGCCGCGAGCCGGTCCGCCGACTCCTCGTAGGCCGGTGCCTTGCGCGCCGCCTCCGCTTCGAGCTGCTCGATGTGGGCGGTCAGCCCGGCGATCTCCGCCTCCAGGCGGCGCATGGCAGCGGCGTTCTCCGGGGTGCCGTCCGGCCGGGACGACGAGGTCGGCCGGGACCGCCGCTCGGCCAGATCGGCGCGGGGCGCCGCCATCGCCGCGCGGGCCGCGGCGATGTCCCTGCGCAGCAACTTGTTCTCGATGGTGTCGTCGAACTTCGCGGGCGGCGCGTTGACCCCGGCGAGGTTCCGCTTCATGCGGTGGGTGCGCACCACGGAGCGGACGTCCCGGACGACCTTGCTGATCGAGACGACGATCGTCAGGGCGCCGATCGTCTCGCCGACCGCCGCGGGGGCGAGGCTGCCGGCGACCTTCACCCCGGTCCTGGCCATCGAGAGGCCGTCACTGGCGGTGAGGGCGACGTCCTGGGCGGCGTCGGCGCTCTTCGCGTTGCGGTCGCGGCGCAGGGTGCGCCAGTCGACGCCCTTCTTCTCCTTGAGCCCGTTCAGGCCGCGCTGCGCCTTCAGGGCCCCGCTCGTGTCGTGGACCGCGGCCACCGAGTCCACCAGCCCGCCCTCGGCGTCGGTGGCGAGCGTCGCGTCGGCCACCCGCAGGATCTCCGCCTTGTCGGAGGGGTTCGCGTACGCCTCGGCGCCCCGGCCCGTCACGGCGGGCATGGTGACGCGGCTGGCGGCGAAGTCGACGGGGTCGAGGAGGTTCTTGACGGTCGCCAGCTTCTCCGACGGCTTCGACAGCAGCTTCTTGATCCAGTTGCGGGCGCCGCGCGGCTCGGCGGCGGGGGCGGGGGCGGTCTCGACGCCGCCCGTACGCTCGGCAGGCTCCGTACGGTCGACCGGCTCCGTACGGTCGACAGCGGGCGCGGGGCGCGCAGCGACAGGCTCCGGACGCGCGGGCAGTTCAGCGAGCTCGATCTGGTCCGTATGCTCGGTCTCGCCCGTGCGCTCGGCCGGCCATGTGCCGGCCCGCCGCTCCTGGCTCAGCGTCTGCACGACGGCGCGGTTTCCGGCCACGGACTGGAGCGCCCTGAGGCGGGCCGCGGAACCCGCGCCGGCCCCGGCGGGGCGGTCTGCGGCCCGTACCGTCGGCCGGTCCTCGGTCCGGGGGCCCGGGGCCGAGGTACGCGGACGTTCGTCGTGCGGGCGCATCGCTGCCTTCCTGACGGTCATTCCGGGCGAACGGCGATGGTCGCGAACATCCGTGGCCGAAAACAGGCGCTCAGGGTCACGATCGAGGGCAGACTTCGCTGCCCCGCCGATCATCCGGACCGCCGCGGCTCCCCGCTCCCGACCGCCGCTGACGCGACAGCCGCCACCAGCGCCCCAGTCGTCCCCTCAACTCGACGTGGCCGATTTCCAGTCCTCGATGTACGACCGGAGGTTTTTGTCGATGTCGGCCCAGTCGGGCTGGAAGATCTCGACGCCCTTCATGATCTGGGCGAGCGCGGTCGCGTTCGCGTCGGTGGCCTTGACGTCCGTACGGGCCGCGAAGCCGCCGCCGACCGCGGAGACCTCGCGCTGCACGTCCTCGCTGAGCAGGTAGTCGAGGAGCTTGCGGGCGTTGGCGCTGTGCGGGGCGCCCTTGACGAGCCCGGCCGCGTAGGGCAGGGCGAAGGTGGTGGGCTTGCCGGTGGGGCTCGCGGCGGGGAAGAAGATGCCCTGGTGCGGCATGGACTTCATGTTGGCGTAGTTCATCTGCACATCGCCGTTGGCGACGAGGAGTTCGCCCTTGTCGGTCTTGGGAGCGAGCTGCCCGGTGGACGAGGACGGGCCGACGTTGTTGGCCTGGAGCTTCTTCAGGTAGCCCATGGCGGCGTCCTTGCCGCCGAAGTCGTGCATGGCCTTGACGAGTACGGCCGTGCCGTCGCCCGCGACGCCCGGCGTGGAGTACTGGAGCTTGCCGTTGAACCTGCCGTCCAGCAGGTCCTGCCAGCTCTTCGGGGGCTGCTTCAGTTCCTTGCTGTTGTAGATGAAGCAGAGGTAGTTGTTGACGATGGACGTCCACGCGCCGCCGGCGTCCTTGTCCCCGGCCGCGACCCGCTCCGAGCCCCGCGGCTTGTACGGGGCCAGCAGTCCCTTGCCGGCCGCCTGCTGGATGAAGGGCGGGAGGGTGACGACGATGTCCGCCTTGGTGTTGGACTTCTCGCGGATCAGCCGCTGCACCATTGCCCCGGAGCCGCCCTCGACGTAGTTGACCTTGATGCCGGTCCGCCGCTCGAAGTCCTTGAAGACCTTGTCGTAGAAGCCGCCCCCTTCCTTGGAGTTGCCCGAGTTCGCGGACTTGAGCCCGTCGGCGCTGTAGACGGTGACCTCCTTGGCCTTGCTGTCGGCGGTGGAGGCCCCGCCGCAGGCGGTGACGGTGGCGCCGAGGAGCAGGGCTCCGCAGGCGGCGGCGATCGGCTTGTGGTGGCTGCGCATGACGTGTCGTACTCCTGGTGGAGGGGGGAGCAAGGGCGGAAGGACAGGAAGAGGAAGGGCTGCTACCGGGGGCTGCTACCGGTACGAGGCGCGGGTCCGGATCCGGCCGACGGCGAGCAGGACGAGCAGGGTCGCCGCCATGAGCACCACGGCGAGGGCGGCGCCGGCGAAGAGCGAGCCCCGGTCCGTAGCCCCGAAGATCTTGACGGGGAGGGGCAGCCAGTCCGGCGGGTAGAGCATCATCGTGGCGCTCAACTCGCCCATGGACAGGGCGAAGCAGAGCCCGGCCGCTGCCGTCAGGGAGGGCAGCAGGAGGGGGAGTTTGACGCGGAGCAGTACGTACCAGGGGCGCGCCCCGAGGCTGGCGGCGCTCTGCTCGTACGCCGGGTCGAGGCGGGCCGCGGCGGCGGAGACGGACTGGTAGGCGAAGGCGGTGACGAGGATCGCGTGGGCGGCGATCACGATCTGGCGGGTGCCGTTGAGGAGGATCGGCGGCTGGGAGAAGGCGACCAGCAGCGCCAGTCCGACGACGACGGAGGGCACGGCGACGGGCAGCATGAACAGCGCGTCGACGACGCGCCGGCCGCGCCTGCGCAGCGCGTCGGCGGCGAGCGCGGCCCAGGTCCCCGCGGCCAGGGCGAGGATTCCGGCGGCGAAGGCGGTGCCGAGGCTGGCGGTCAGGGCGCGCAGCGAGTCGCCGCCGGCGATGTCCCGGTAGTGCGCGAGGGTCGCGCCGGACGGGAGCGCTCCGCTCCAGGACGTCGAGAAGGACGCGGCCAGGATCACCAGGAACGGCAGCGCGAAGACCGGCACGAAGAGGACGAGGAACAGGGCCCAGAGCGCCCAGCGGGCGGCGCGGCTATGCACGAGCACGGCGGGGGCCTCCGGCGGTGGGCGCGGTACGGGCGACGAGGACGCGGTAGAGGCCGTAGAGCGCCGCCGACAGGGCGACGCTGACGACCGCGACGACGCACGCCCCGGTGTAGTCGCCGTCGAGGATGGCCTTGCTGTAGACGAGCATGGGCAGGGTCGTGACGTCCTTGGCGCCGGTGAAGAGCACGATGCCGAATTCGTTGAGGCACATGACGAGGACGAGGCTGCCGCCCGCGGCGAGGGCCGGCAGCGCCTCGGGCAGGATCACCTGCCGCACGATGCGCGCGGGCCGCGCGCCGAGCGAGGCCGCCACCTCCAACTGGCCCGTCTCCACCTGCGAGAACGCGGCCAGCAGCGGCCGCATCACGAACGGCGTGAAGTAGGTGATCTCCGCGAGCAGCACGCCGTACGGGGTGTGCAGGAAGTCGAACGGGCCGCTCACCGCGCCCGTCACGTCCGTCCACAGCCCGTTGGCCATGCCGACGGTGCCGTAGAGGAAGAGGAGCGCGAGCGTGATGAGGAAGGAGGGGAAGGCGAGGAAGATATCGATGAACCGGCCGACCGCCTTGGCCCCGGGAAACGGCACGAAGGCGATGACGAGCGCCAGCACGAACCCGAGCACCAGGCACCCGACGGTCGCCGCGACCGCGATGACGACCGTGTTCCCCAGCGCCTCCCGGAACGACGCCTCCCCGAGCACGTCCCCGTACGCGGCGACGGAGTGCCCGCCGCCGTCCGGCGACACGGACTGCCACCCGACCAGCGCGAGCGGATAGAGGAAGACGAGGCCGAGGGCGGCGACGGGAGGAAGGGCGTATATCCAGGCCGGTACGGATCGCCAACGCGCCGTGCGGCGCGGCTTTCCGGGTACGGGCCCGGGGGCGGGGTACCCCGCCGCGCCGGGCGCGTCCACCACGCCTCGCGCGGGCGCGCGCCGGCCGGGCACGGAGACGTCGGCGGCCTCAGCCCCGGGCACTGGGGCGGACTCGGGTCCAGAGCCTGGGGCAGGCTCGGGGCCACGGTCCGCAGCCGGGCCGGACCGCTGACGCGGTGCCGAGCCGAGGCCGCCGGCCGGGGCGGACTCCGGCCCGTGCTCGGGGCCGGTGGCCCCGGCCGGGGCGGAGCCGGGACGCGGCGGCAGGCCGGGGGTGCGGAGCGGCGCGTCCCGCTCGGGGCCGGGGGTCCGCTTCAGCTCAGCCATCGGACGCCGCCCCCTCCGGGAGGAGTACGGCGTCGTCCGCCGCGAAGTGCAGGGTGGCCTCGTCGCCTAGGGCCGGGGTCTCGCGGAGTTCCCGTACGTCGGCCTTGACGCGGTGGCCGGCGATGTCGACGTACAGGCGGTGGGTGGAGCCGCGCCACTGGACCTCGGCGATCCTGCCGTGCAGGGCGTTGGGGCCGGGGCCGAGGCCGACGAGGTGGGGCCGTACGCACAGGGTGGCCGTCGCCCCCTCGGCGGCGGCGCCGGTGTCGACGGTGAGCCGCGTGCCGGCGAAGGCGACGCCGCCGGAACGGACCGTGACGGGCAGCAGGTTGGAGTTGCCGACGAAGGAGGCGGTGAACTCGGTGCGCGGGCGGCGGTAGAGGTCCTGCGGGGTGCCGCAGTCCTGAAGGCGGGCCCGGTCCATGACCGCGATGCGGTCGGCCAGCGTCAGCGCCTCCACCTGGTCATGGGTGACGTACAGGATGGTGACATCGGGCAACTCCCGGTGCAGCCGGGCGAGTTCGGCGAGCATCCCGGAGCGCAGCCGCGCGTCGAGGGCGGAGAGCGGTTCGTCGAGGAGCAGCACCCCGGGCCGTATCGCCAGTGCCCGCGCGATGGCGACGCGCTGCTGCTGGCCGCCGGAGAGTTCGCGCGGGTAGCGCCTGGCGTAGGCGGCCATGCCGGTCATCTCCAGCGCCTCGGCGACGCGGCCCGCGATCTCGGCGCGCGGGGTCTTTTGCGCCTTCAGGCCGAAGGCCACATTGGCGTCGACCCGCAGGTGCGGGAAGAGCGCGTACTGCTGGACGACCATCCCGACGCCGCGCCGGTACGGCGGCAGCGCGGTCACGTCCCGGCCGCCGATCCGCACCCGCCCGGCCACCGGCCGTACGAACCCGGCGACGGCCCGCAGCGCGGTGGTCTTGCCGGAGCCGGACGGCCCGAGCAGGGCCAGTACCTCGCCCGGCTCGACGGTGAGGTCGAGGCCGTCGAGGACGGTGTGCTCGCCGTACGCGACGGTCACGCCCTCGAAGGCGATGCCGCCGCCCGGCGGGGCGAGCACCGCCCCGCCGGCCGTCGTCGACGTGGTCACGTCCGCGGCTCCGGGTGCCCGGCCGGACGCCCGTTCTCCCCCGCCGCGTCCGCGAGCAGCGCGGGCAGGTCGGCCACGGAGTCCAGGACGTGCGTGGCCCCCGATTCCCGCAGCGCGTCCGCGCCGTGCGCGCCGGTCAGGACGCCCGCGACGACGCCCGCGCCCGACCGCCGCCCGGCGATCATGTCGTACGAGGTGTCGCCCGCGACCGCGATCCGCCGCACGCTGTCGGCGCCGCCGGTGCGCAGCAGCGCGGCGAGCACCATGTCGGGGTACGGTCGGCCGCGCCCGCCCGCGTCGGCCGGGCAGAGGGTGAGCTCCACCAGGTCCCGCCAGCCGAGCGCGTCGAGGATGGCGTCCTGGGTGACGCGGGCGAACCCGGTGGTCAGAACCACCCGGCGGCCGTCGGCCTTGAGCCGCTCGATGGCCTCCCGGGCGCCGGGGACCGGCTCGCACCGGCCGTCGGCCACCAACTTCCCGTAGGTGGACTCGAATTCGGCGTTGGCGCGCTGAGCCCGCTCCTCGTCCCCGAAGAGGTGCCGGAAGACGGAGATCTTGGACTCGCCCATGGTGGCGCGTACGTAGTCGAGCTTCGCGGCGTGGTCGGCCGAGCCGGGCTCGACGCCGAGGCCGCGGGCGGCGGCGTCGAAGGCCAGCTCGACGAGGCCCCCGTCGGCGACGGTGGTGCCCGCCATGTCGAGCACGACGAGCTGAACGCTCTCCGCGGTGTCCTGCGTGGTCACGGTCATTCTCTTCACCATCCCAGTTCGTTCGCGGTGCGCTCGGCGATCGCCGGAGAGCAGGTCATGCCTCGGCCGCCGGGCCCGGTGACCAGCCAGACCCCGTCCCGTACCCGCTGCCGGTGCACGACGCGCGCGGTGTCCGTGCACTGCGCGTACACCCCGGCCCAGCGGCGGCGGACGGTGGGCAGCGGGCGGCCGAGCAGCCCTTCGACGACCCCGGCCAGGTGCTCGTACGGGTCCTCGACGACGTCGAAGTCGAAGGGCGCGTCGTACTCGTGGGTGTCGCCGATGGTGAGCCCGCCGTCGGCGCGCTGGACCATCAGGAGCTGCGCCCGGTGCTCGGCGGCGGCCGGCGGCTGCTGCCGCGCCGCCGCCATGGCGTCGAGGGCGCCGCCCGCGTAGGCGGGGTAGTAGCGGAAGCTGTCGGCGTCGGCGACGGAGGTGGTCAGCGCCTCGCCGAGCGGGTCGGTCTGCATCATCTGGAGCCGTACGCGCCGTACGGGCAGGTCCGGGGCCAGCTCCTTGACCAGCCCGCCGAGCCAGGCCCCGGTGCACAGCACGACGGCGTCGGCGGTGTGCACGTCGCCGTGGTCGTCGCGGACGGCGCGTTCGCCGGTGATCTCGCGGACCTCGCGCCCGCCGAGGAAGGTGTAGCGGCCGGATTCCAGCAGCTTGTCCTTGAGGGCGCGCTGCGCGACGCGGGGCTCGACGGCGGCGTCGCGCTCGCAGTGCAGGGCGCCGAGGACGGCACTGCCGCGCAGGGCCGGGTTGGCGGCGCGGGTCTCCTCGGCGGTGAGGAGCGCGTAGCCGCGGGCGGCGGCGTCGGGGCGGGCCGCGGCGGCCTCGGCGACGGCGAGCTCCGCCGGGTCGGTGAGCACGGTCAGCGAGCCGTTGGCGCGGAAGCCGAGGCCGGGCACGCGCTCGCCGATGGCCTCCCACAGCTCACGGGCGCGCAGCGCGGTGTCCAGTTCCTCGCCGCCGGCCCGGCCGCTGACCCAGACGAGCCCGAAGTTCCGTACCGAGGCGCCTCTGGCCTCGGCTTCCCGTTCGATGTGGACGACCTCGTGGCCGCGTTCTATGGCGTGCCAGGCGTGCATGGTCCCCACCACGCCGGCTCCGACGACTATCACTCGCATGTCCGGAACGCTCCTTTGATCGGCTGGCCCGCGGCGGACCGGGAGGCGGCGCCGCGGTGAACAGGCCACCAAGTTTGGCCTAGACCCGTTATCCTTCCGTGATTGGGGGAGGGAGCGAAAGGTGTCGCCCGGGGTGCCGTGCGGTGACTTCCGACACAGGCGAGGGGCGGGGGCGGCAGACACCGCCCCCGCCTCTCAGCCCTCCTGGCCCCCCTCGTCCTCCGGTTGTTCCCAGCCCTCCACCTGGCCCGAACCCTCCAGGCGCGCCGTGAAGGAGAAGCGGTCCCCCCGGTAGAGCGAGCGCACGCGCTCCAGCGGGCGCCCGTCCGTGTCCCGCGACATCCGGTGGATGAGCAGCATCGGCAGCGCGGGCGGCGTCCCGATCAGCAGCGCCTCGCGCGGCGTCGCGAGCACCGTCTCCAGCCGCTCGTCCGCGCTGCCGAAGCGGATGCCGAGCCGGTCGCGCAGATACCCGTAGAAGGAGGAGTCGGGCTCGAAGTCCGTATCGAGGTGCGGAACGCGTTCCACCGCCACGTACGTGCTCTCCAGCCCCACCCGTTCGTCGTCGGCGAGCAGCACCCGCTCCATGTGCCACACCGGCTCGCCCGGTTCCAGTCCGAGCTCGGCGGCGAGCGCGGCCGAGCACGGGGAGCGCTCCAGGCCGATCAGCCCGCGGCCGGGCCGGCGGCCCTGCCGCCGGACGCCCTCGGTGTAGCTCGCGAGCGACAGCGGCTGCTCCAGCTTGGGCCCGGCGACGACCGTGCCCCGCCCCAGCCGCCGCAGCCGTCCCTCCAGCAGCAGATCGCGCAGCGCCTGGCGCACCGTCTCCCGCGAGACCTCGAACCGGACGGCCAGGTCCCGCTCGGGCGGCAGCAGCCCGCCCTCGCCCAACTCATCGAGCAGGGACGCGACTTGAACCTTCACCGCGTAGTACTTGGGGATGCGCCCGTGCTCGGGTATGCCGGACCGGATCGGTGCGCCGGGCGCCTGGTCCATCAGGTAGTCCACTGGGTAGTCCACGGCGTGATCCTCGCACTTCAGCGCCGCTCCCGCCGCGCCCCGGCCAGCAGCGCCCCGCCGCCCAGCACGAGTACGGCCGCGGCGACGCCGAGCCCCAGGAGCGGCGTGCCCGAGCCCGTGTCGGCGAGGGCGGGCGGCAGGGCGGCGCGGCCCCCCGTGATGTCGTCGCCGTAGCCGTCGGAGGGCCGCCCCGCGCTGAGCGCCGGCAGCCGCCGCTCGCCGTGCGCGTGCGCCCGCCGGACGGTGAACGCGTAGTCGCCGGACCGGCCGGCCCAGTGGCCGTCGTCGACGCGCCGCCGCGCGGCGGCGACGTGCTCCGTCACCGGCCCCTCCGGCGCGCCCGCCGCGAACCGCTGCCGCACCGGCACCACGACGGACCGCCCGGCGGGGACGTCGAAGCCGGGGAAGCCCGGGGCAGCGGGGGTGTCGGGGGCGCCCGAGGTGCCGGGCGATCCACCGCCGAACACCCCGACGTTCTCGGCCGCGTTGGCCCGTACGGTCCGTACGAACCGTACGGGCCGCCAGCGGCGCGCCCGCTCGTCGTAGAACTCCATCCGGATGTCGCGCGGCCGCAGGGCCCGGTTCCGGTCGGCGAGGACCGCGACGGGGTGCACGGCGCGGCACCCCGCCCCCGTGGCGGCGCGCAGCTCCAGCCGCCAGCCGCGCCACCCGGCCCCGCTCCCGTATGTGGAGGGGCCGCCGCTGAGCCGCGCGGTGACGGGGTATTCCGCGCCGCGGGCGGCACCGCAGCTCGGCGGCTTCCCGCCGGAGTCGCCGGGCGCCGTACGTACCTGCGTCGGGGCACGTGCCAGGGCTGGGGCTGAGGCACGTACGAGGGCTGGGGCGCGTACGAGGGTCGCTTCCGGGGCGAGCGCGCGGGCGGTGTCCGGGGCGAGTACGAGCGCGAGCGCGGCGGCGCTCAGGGCGGCGAGGACACGGGGCAGGCGCATCGGCGGACCTCGGCTGAGGGGAGGTGACGGGAAGGACGGGGGTGACGAGAGGGGCCGGAAAGCGATGTGCGGCGATGGAAGGCGACGGACATCACGAACCGTCAGGAACATCGCATCGTGCGCCCCGATGCCGCCGCACGACCCGGCCGGCTACCCCCGAATGGTCTCCACATCCCGCCCGATCAGCGGATTTTCTGTCAATCAGACCGCGTTGGCGGGGGCGCCGGAAACGCGCCTCCGGACCGCCCGAACAGCGGCGCCAGCACCAGGTGCGCCGCCCCCTCGACCACCGTCCGCTCCCCGCCGGGGGCGAGGGCCACCGGGACCGTACGCCCGTCCGCGCGCGCCGCGTCCTCGGCCAGCACCGCGCCCACCCCCCGTACGTACGTGTCCGCGGCCATCAGCAGGGTGCGGCCGCCGAGCAGCACCCGGCCGATGTCCAGCAGTTGTACGAGGTTGGCCGCGCCGACCCCGAGCAGCCGGGCCGCGCGCGCCGGGTCGCCGGCCGCGACCGCCGCCAGGCACAGCGCCTCGACGCAGCCGCGCCTGCCGCAGCCGCAGGGCGGGCCGTCCAGTTGGACGACCTGGTGGCCGAACTCGCCCGCGGCCGTGCGCTCGCCCCGGTACACCCCGCCGCCGAGCACGAGCCCGGCCCCCAGGCCCGTACCGAGGTGCAGATAGGCGAAGGAGTCCGCGACCGGGTCGGGGCCCGGGGCCGGGTCCGAGACCGAGTCGGGGTGCCTCACCCCCGTCCCCGGAGCGTTCAGCGCGAGGCCGAGGGCCGCGGCGTTGGTGTCCTTGTCGACGACGACGGGCAGCGCCAGCCGCGCGGCGAGGGCGGCGCGCAGCGGGAAGCCGTCCCAGCGCGGGAAGCCGGTGATGCGCCCCAGCACCCCGTCCCGGTGATCGAGCGGCCCGGGGGCCGCCACGCCCACGCCCAGCACGGCGCGCCCCTCCCCCGCCGGGCCCATCAGCGCCTCGGCCGCCCGCGCGGCGGTCTCCACGACCTCCGCCGCCCCCGCCCCGAAGTCGAGCGGGGCGCGGCGGGACGCGACGGTGCGGCCGGCCAGGTCGGTCCGTACGGCTATCAGCTCGTCCCGGTCGATGTGCAGCCCGATGGCGTGCCCGGCGTCGGGGACCAGGCGCAGGACCGTGCGGGGCTTGCCGCCCGTGGAGGCGCGGCGGCCGGCGTCGGCGGCGAAACCGTCCGCGCGGAGCCGCGCGGTGATCTTGCTGACGGCTTGCGGGGTGAGACCCGTGCGCCCGGCCAGCTCCAGGCGGCTGACGCCCCCCTCGCCCGCGTCGCGCAGCAGGCCCAGTACGAGGGCGGTGTTGTGCCCGCGCAGAGCGGTGAGGTTGGCCCCTGAATCTGATCTGTGCACCGACCTATAGTCCCAGGCGCTTGCACTTTGGCAACAGCGTTGTCAAAGTGGGCGGCATGGATGGCACCACTGGCTCCCCGCTCCGCGTCGGCCTCATCGGCTACGGCCTGGCAGGCTCCGTCTTCCACGCCCCCCTGATCGCCACCACCGACGGCCTCGCCCTCGACACCGTCGTGACGGCCAGCCCCGAACGTCGGCAGCAGGCGCTCACCGAGCACCCGCGGGTCCGTACGGTCGACACGGCCGAGGAGCTGTTCGGCCGCGCGGCCGAGCTGGACCTGGTGGTCATCGCCTCCCCCAACCGCACGCACGTGCCGCTCGCCCGCGCCGCGCTCGAAGCCGGGCTCCCGGCCGTCGTGGACAAGCCGCTCGCGGCGACCGCGGCCGAGGCCGAGGAGCTGGCCGCGCTGGCGGCCGACCGCGGGCTGCTGCTGAGCCCGTTCCAGAACCGCCGCTGGGACAACGACTTCCGTACCGTCCGGCAGCTCATCGCCGACGGGCACCTCGGCGACGTGCTGCGCTTCGAGTCCCGCTTCGAGCGCTGGCGGCCCCGGCCCAAGGGCGGCTGGCGGGAGTCCGGCGACCCGGCGGAGCTGGGCGGGCTCCTCTACGACCTCGGCAGCCACCTGGTCGACCAGGCCCTCGCCCTCTTCGGCCCGGCCGCCACCGTCTACGCGGAGGCCGATGTGCGGCGGCCCGGCGCGGAGGCCGACGACGACACGTTCATCGCGCTCACCCATGTGAACGGCGTCCGCTCGCACCTGTGGATGAGCGCCACCACCGCCCAGCTCGGCCCGCGCTTCCGGGTGCTGGGCACCGGCCAGGGCTATGTGAAGTACGGGCTCGACCCGCAGGAGGCCGCGCTGCGCGAGGGCCGCCGGCCCGGCGACGACGGCCCGGCCTGGGGCGTGGAGCCCGAGTCGGCCTGGGGCCGGATCGGGGCGGGCGAGTCGCCGCGCACGGGCGGCGGCGACCCCGTGCCGACCCTGCCGGGCGACTACCCCGCGTACTACGCGGCCATCGCCGAGGCCCTGCACGACGGCGCCGCGCCGCCGGTCACCGCCACCGAGGCCGCCGCGACGCTGCGGGTGCTGGAAGCGGCGCGCGCCAGCGCCGCCGAGGCCCGTACGGTCCGTATCGCGCAGGCGGGGGCGGGAGAGGGAGGGACGCGGTGACCGCCGAAGCGGACCGGACCGCCGAAGCAGGTCTGACCGCCGAAGCCGACCTGATCGCGGAACTGACCGAGCAGGAACAGCGCCTGGTCCTCGACCGCTTCGGCAACGACGACGCCTGGCGGCTCGGCGCCCTCCTCGTCGAGCTGGCGCGCGAGCGCGGCGCGGCCGTCACCGTCGACATCCGGCGCGGCGCGCAGCAGCTCTTCCACTGCGCCCTGCCCGGCACCTCGGCCGACAACGACGCCTGGACCGACCGCAAGCGCCGCGTCGTGGAGCGGTACGCGGAGTCCTCCTACCTAGTCGGCGCCCGCTTCCGCGCCAAGGGCCGCACCTTCGAGGACTCCTCCCGGCTGGACCTGGACCGCTACGCGGCGCACGGCGGGGCGTTCCCCATCCGGCTGCGCGGTACGGGCGTCATCGGGACCGTCGCGGTCTCCGGCCTCTCCCAGGCCGAGGACCACGCCCTGGTCGTCGAGGCCCTGGAACGCCACCTGGGCTGACGCCCCATCACTCCTCGGCCCCCGCACCGGGCCCCGGCGTGCGCGAGAAGCGCGCCGAGCGCGGCGAACGGCGCGGTGAATACGGACATGGGTGAACCCTCCACGGGGTCTCGTCGTGCCGGATCGAAATATCGGCGTGACGAGCCGCGCGGGCTCCATATCGCGTACGGGAATCGGACCGGGACAGCCATGCCAACCGGTGCGGCCGGAAATGCCGGAGCACCAGAGAAACCAGAAGAACCGGAAGGAACCAGAAGTAACCGGAAAGAACCGGGAAAGGCCGGATCGGAACGAGAGAATTCAGGCGAGTACGGGGAAGAGGAGCGCCTGCGCGGTCGTCGGGAGGGGACGGCCGGGCGCTCGCGGCCGGGCGCGGCCGGGGGCGTCGGGATCGCGTTGGGCCAGGAACGCCGTGCGACGCTCCCGGTCCCTTATCGCGGTACGTACGCGGTTCGTCGCGAGCGGATAGCCCGTACGGGACGCGATGACCGCACAGGTCATCAGTGCCGCCGCGACCGCGGTGGTGGCGGCGAGCGCCATCGCGCTCAGCCAGCCGGTTTCGCTGAGCAGCAGCCCGGCGACAAGGAACAGGAACAAACCCACGTATGTGCGCAAGACCGTCGTCATGGGCTGCCTCCTTTCCGCCGCCGTACTCGATTACCGCTCGATGCCGTGCCGTATCACGCGATGTTGTTCTGTCCCACAGATACTACCGGGCACCACTGACAATCGTCCCGTAGCACGGCGGAATTCCGCCGACGGTCACAAGGCATTCACAGGGCGCAGGAGTTCACCGGGTCACCGCCCGTACGCGGCACGGTACGGCTCGGCGGCGGGGCGGCGTCGTACTCCGGGTCCGCCTCCTCGCGGATGAGGCGCTGGAGCGCGTCCCACCGCGTCCGGTAATGGACGTCCCACAGCGGCTCGGAGCCGCGAGGGTAGGCACGCAGGGCGGGCGGAGCGGTGGTCAGGATGTCGGGGGCGTGGCGGGTCAGCAGCAGGACCTCCCAGCCGATGCCCCCGGTGCGGCTGCCGGGGCGCCGCCCGCCCTACCAGATGGAGCCGACAACGGTCGGAGGTTGCCCGGACCGGAGGCGATGGTGCGGCTCATGGTGCCCGGGCGACCGGCCCGGCGTCAGCAACTGGCCGTGTTTTGGCGGAAATTGAAAACTCTCACGATGGCTGAACGTCGCCCTCTCCGCCCCCGTACCCCCACAGCGACGGCGGGGCCACGCGCGCTCCGTGCCAACCAGCAGCGGATCACAGGCGGATCAGAGACCAAGGAGAGATCATGGGGAATCGACGTCACGCGGTGTTCGCGGGCACGGCTGTCGCAGTGCTGGCGCTGGCCGCCGCGGGGTGCGGGGGCGGGGACTCGTACCAAGGGGGCCAAGGGGGCGGCAAGGCGGCGCCGGCCGGGGGCAGTTCCTCGGTCGCGCCGGGCGACGACGACGGTTACGGCAGCGCCGCGCCCAAGGCCGGCACCGGAGCCGGTACCGATACCGATACCGGTGCCGGTGCCGATACCGGTGCCGGTACCGGCGCAGCCGCCAAAGCTTTGGGCGTACGCAGCGTGCCCGGCCTCGGCAAGGTCCTCACCGACGGCAAGGGCCGCACCCTCTACCGCTTCGACAAGGACAGCGCCTGGCCGATGAGGTTCGGCTGCACCGGAGCCTGTCTCGACACCTGGAAGCCCGCGAAGCCGGCCGACAAGTCGAAGCTCGACGCCGCCGTTCCCGCGAAGCTCATCTCCACCGTGACCCGCCCCGACGGCGCCGAGCAGCTCGCCGTCGACTGCTGGCCGGTCTACTGGTTCACCGGCGACAAGAAGGCGGGCGACGCCAACGGCCAGGGGAAGATGGGCCTGTGGTTCGCGGTCTCCGGCGCCGGAAAGAAGGTCACCGCGTCGGCCGCCGAGGCCGGGCCCGCTACGGGGTACTGACCGCGGCTCCCCGCACACTCCCGTCCGCGCCGGGCCCGGCGAAGTCCTCGTCGTCCCGCGCCAGCACCTCCCCGTCCGGCCGCGGGTCGGCCGTGCGCGGCCCCCAGCGGCTGACGGCCAGCGCCACCGCGGTGTTCGCGGCCAGCGCGACGATCCCCGCGTTCATGCCCCACACGGGGTCGTGGTCGGTGAAGACCAGCCCGCAGACGATGACGGCCCCGACGGCGAGCCCGCTCAGCGCGCCCCACAGAGTGATCCGCCGCCACACCAGCCCCAGCAGAATCATGGGCACGAGCTGCGCCATGCCCTCGTACGAGATGAGGGAGAGCCGTACCAGCGTCTGGGGCACCGTGTACGTGAGCAGCAGCGCCAGCGCGCCCGCGACGACGACCACGACCTGGGAGAACAGTTTCTGACGGGGCGCCAGCCGTGGCACCGCGCCCAGCACGCTGCGCCCCCACATCGTCCCGATGACCAGCATGAACACCGCCATCGGCACGATCGAGGAGAGCGCCGCCGCCACCCCCACCACGCCGACCGCCCAGGCCGGCAGCGCGTCCACCACCAGCTTGAACAGCGCCAGGTTGGAGTCCGCGCCGACCAGCCCCGGCACCACGAAGATCGCCGCCATGCCCAGCAGCATCGGCACGAACAGCAGCACGTTGTAGAAGGGCAGGAAGACCGCGTTCCGCCGCAGCCCGTCCGCGCCGCGCGCGCCCAGATAGCCCGCCACGGTCGTCGGGAAGATCACCACGGTGAGGGAGTTGAGGAACGTCGTCGTCACGAACCAGCCCCCGCCCATCCCGCTGCCCCCGTGCCCGCTGAACGTCAGCCACTCGGGCCTCTCGGCCACGATCCGGTCCAGGAACGGCCCGTAGCCGTCGAAGTAGTGCAGCGGCACGTAGATCGCCAGGAACGCCAGCGTCCCCACCACCAGCACGTCCTTGAGCACCGAGACCCAGGCGCTGCCGCGCAGCCCGCTGACCACCACGAACCCGGTGGTGACGGCGAAGGCCACGAAATACGCCCAGTTCAGGCTGATCGCGCCGTACGAGATGGTCGTGACGACCACGCCCATGCCCATGATCTGCAACTGGATGTACGGCAGCAGGCAGACCGTCGCCAGAATCGCCACGAACGCGCCGAGCCACGGCCGCCCGTAGCGGTGCGCGACCATGTCGGTGATCGAGACGAGGCCGTGCCGGCGGGCGTACGACCACAGCATCGGCCCGACGACATAGCCGAGCGCGTAGCCGCAGGACATGTACGCGATGACGTACAGGACCGGCGCGCCGTAGTTGTAGCCCCAGCCCGCCGCGCCCAGATAGCTGAAGCTCGTATAGCCCTCGCCCGCCATCAGCACCCAGATGAAGACCGGGCCCAGGCTCCGGCCGCCCACCGACCAGTCCGCCAGCCCGCCGCCTGAGCCGCGCCCGCGCACGGCGAGCAGCCCGAGGCCGACGGTGAGCACCATGAAGACGCCGAAGACGGACGTCGCGACGGCGGCGTTCACGCGGCGCGCCCCCGCTCCTCGCGGCGGGGGCGCCGCCGGTCGCCGCGCCAGGCCAGCCACACCGCGACGGGCGTCAGCAGCGTGGCGAGCAGCAGCCAGAAGAAGAGGAAGGGCAGGCCGAGCACGGTCGGGCGGACGCGGTCGACGAGCGGCAGGACCGCCAGGAAGAGCACGTACGGCACGAGCAGCCACAGCAGAGAGGCACGTTTCAGCACGACGGAGACCCTAACGGGGCGCCGTCCCTCGCGGGGGCGCCGGCTTCAGCGCTGTCCCTCACGGGGCGCCGGCTTCAGCGCTGTCCCGAGCGGGGCGCGGGCTGTGGCAGGGCTCCGACCCTCAGCGGGACGCGGGCGGTGGCAGGGCTCCGGCCCTCAGCGGGGCTCGATCGCCGTCAGCCGCCCCCACACCACCAGCCGGTATGTCGACGTGAACTCCGGCGTGCAGGTCGTCAGCGTCAGATACGAGTCGGGCTCCGCGTAGTGGTAGGCGGGGTGCGCCGAGCTGTACGGGACCGGGGCGATGACCGTGCCGTCGGACGGCAAGGTCCGCGGCAGCGTGCGGTCGATCGTGTACGTGTAGCGGGCCGCGTCGGTGTCGATCCGCACGGTGTCCCCGGGGCGCAGCCGGTCGAGGCGGCGGAACGGTTCGCCGTGCGTATTGCGGTGCCCGGCGAGCGCGAAGTTCCCCCGCTGCCCCGGCTGCGCGGTGTGCACGTAATGCCCCACGTATCCCTTGTCGAGGACGCCCGCCTTGCTGATGCCCTGCGCCACGGGCGCGGTCACGCCGATCTTGGGGATGCGGATGACGGCGTACGCGGCGTCCCGGCGGGGCGGGCTCCCGCCTACGCTCACCCGCACCGAACGGGTCTCCTCGGAGGACGGGGCAGGGTCGGAGCCGGGCTCGGCGGACGGCTCGTTCCGGTCCTCCTCGGGCGGCGTCGCGGGGCTCTCGACGGCGCGTTCGTCCGCCCATCCCCGCTCCAGCTCCGCGACCTCGTCCCGCGCGCTCGCCCGCGCCTCGCGGTTGGTCCACCACAGTTGGTGGGCGACGAGCAGCAGGACGACGGCCCCGAGCGTCACCACCAGTTCGGCGCCGCCCCACAGCAGCCGCGCGCCCAGGGGCCGCCGGGCCCGCCGCCCCCGCACCACCACCGGAATCCGCTCCCGCATCCGCCGAACGGTAGGGCCTGCGGGCGCGGACCACCAGAGAGACAACCCGCCGAACAAGCCGGGCGAGCGGCTTTCATCCGCCCAGCACGTGCGACACCGTGTAGATGCACAGCCCCGCGAGCGCGCCGACCACGGTGCCGTTGACGCGGATGAACTGGAGGTCCCGGCCGATGTGCGCCTCGATCTTCTTCGAGGTGTGCTCGGCGTCCCAGCCGGCCACCGTGTCCGTGATCAGCAGGGTGATCTCGTCCCGATAGGTCGTCACCACGTAGACGGCCGCGTCCTCCAGCCAGCCGTCGACCTTGGCCCGCAGCCGTTCGTCGCCCGACATCCGGTTGCCGAGCGAGAGGATCGCCGCCCGTACCCGCAGCCGCAGCTCGCTGCGCTCGTCCTCGGCCGCCGCCACGATCATCGCGCGCACCGAGCTCCACGCCGAGGCGATGAGGTCCTGCACCTCGCCGCGGCCCAGCACCTCCGACTTCAGCCGCTCCACCCGCGCCCGGGTCTCGGTGTCCGACTGGAGGTCGCCCGCGAAGTCCCGCAGGAAGCGGTCCACGGCCCCGCGCGCCGGATGGTCGGGCATGTCCCGCATCTCGGTGACGAACCGCAGCAGCTCCTTGTAGACCCGGTCGCCGACCTTGCGGTCCACGAACCGCGGCGTCCAGCCGGGCGCGCCGCCGGTGACCGCGTCCATCACGGACGCGCTGTGCTCGACGAGCCAGTCGTGGGCCCGTACGCACACCAGGTCCACCAGCTTGCGGTGGCCGCCGTCCGCGACGACCTTCTCCAGCATCTTTCCGACGCCCGGCGCGATCTCCTGCGCGTCGGCCCGCCGGGTGATCGCCTCGCCCACGACGGCCTGCACATCGGAGTCGCGCAGCACTCTCAGCGCGCCGCGCAGCGCGGTGGCCAGCTCGGCGGTGACCCGGTCGGCGTGGTCGGGGTCGGCGAGCCAGGCGCCCAGCCGGGAGCCGATGCCGACGGCCCGCAGCCGCTGCCGCACCACGTCGCCGGAGAGGAAGTTCTCCCCGACGAACTCGCCGAGGCTCTGCCCGAGCTGGTCCTTCTTCGTCGGGATGATCGCGGTGTGCGGGATGGGCAGCCCCATCGGCCGTCTGAAGAGCGCGGTCACGGCGAACCAGTCGGCGAGCGCGCCGACCATGCCGGCCTCCGCGGCGGCGGCCACGAAACCGGCCCAGCCGCCGGCCCCGGCGGCCCGCGCCCACGTGGCCAGCGCGTACACCAGGGCGACGGCGAGCAGCAGCCCCGTGGCGAACATCTTCATCCGGCGCACGCCGCGCCGCTTCTCCTCGTCGGCCGCGCTGTAGGCGAACCCGCCGGGCGGGCCGCCCGGCGCTCCCCGGGAAACAGCGTCAGCCGCCCCAGCAGTCACCCCAGGCCCGGCAGCCCCAGGCCCAGCAGCCCCAGCAGCCTCTCCAGCCCCGGGGGCTTCAGCCCGCCCGGTACCGGCGGCGTCCGCCGGTCTTCCCATCCGCGTCGGTTCCATCCACTCCACCCGTTCGAGCCGTCCTTCGGCAATTGTCCCTGTCCGAGGTACTCGGGGAACGGACCAGGAGTTCCCGGCGTCCGAGCTGTGGAGGGCCGCGCCACGGGCGGCCGCCCCGATCCGCGGTGCGCCGCCCGGGTACCGCGCCGTCCGCCGGGCAGTCCCGCGCCGTCATGGGATCATGGAGGCCGACCGGACCGCGACGGCGCCGCTGACCCGTACCCACCGCGCCCCTGCGAGGAGAGTCCGCCCATGTCCAGGCCCCCCATGCCCCGCGGCTCGGCCTACGCCGTGCTGGCCGCCCTGGCGGCCGTGGTGGTCCTCATATCGGCCGCCATCTTCATCGGGGCCCGCACCGGCGACCGGCCGGGCGCCGCCCCGGAGCCCCGCGGCTCCGCCTCGCCCGCCTCGGCCGGCTCCTGGGTCGGCACATGGGGCACGTCGGCCTCGGCCGCCGAACCCCGTACGCCCACCGGTTTCGCGGGCATGTCCGTACGGAACGTGGTGCACACCAGCATCGGCGGCAGCAGCGCCCGCATCCAGCTCTCCAACCTCTACGGCACCCAGCCGCTCTCCCTCACCCACGCCTCCCTGGCCCTCGCCGCCGCCCCCAGCTCCCCCGGCGCCGCGCCGGGCACCATGCGCCGTCTCACCTTCGGCGGCCGCACGGCCGTCACCATCCCGGCCGGCCGCACGGCCGTCAGCGACCCGGTCCGGCTCGCCGTGCCCGCCGCCGCGGACCTGCTGGTCACCACCTATTCGCCGACCCCGTCCGGCCCGGTCACCTACCACCCGCACGCCCGCCAGACCTCGTACCTCGCGCGCGGCGACCGGGCCGAGGACGGCGCGGGCGCCGCGTACACCGGCCAGAGCCCGTACTGGCGCTACCTCACCGGCGTCGACGTGTGGAACAAGGAGGCCCGGGGCGCGCTCGCCGTCATCGGCGACTCCATCACCGACGGCGTGACCTCCACCGCCGGCGCCAACCACCGCTGGACGGACTTCCTCGCCGCCCGGCTGCGCACCGAGCCCGGCGCGCCCCGCTACGGCGTGCTCAACCAGGGCATCAGCGGCAACCGCGTCCTCCTCAGCGGCGCGCACGGCCGCCGCTCCGCCAACCCCAGCGCCCTGTCCCGCCTCGAACGCGATGTCTTCGACCGTACGGGCGTACGGGCCGTCATTGCGCAGCTCGGCGTCAACGACATCCTGCGGCTGCCGCACCAGCGCGACCCCGGCAAGATCGTGGCGGGGCTGCGGAAACTGGTCGCGCGGGCGCACGCGCGCGGGCTGCCGGTGTACGGCGCCACCTTGATGCCGTTCGGCGGCCACCGCGGCTACGACCCGCGCCTGGAGGCCGTACGGGAGGCGGTCAACGACCGGATCCGGGCGGGCCACGTCTACGACGGCGTCATCGACCTCGACCGCGCCCTGCGCGACCCGGCCGCGCCGAAGCGGCTCGATCCCCGGTACGACTCCGGCGACCATCTGCACCCCAGCGACGCGGGGTACCGCGCGATGGCCCACGCCGTGGACCTCGACCGCCTCAAGAACGGCGCGCCGACCGTCCTCTGACTCCAGCGAGCCGCGCCGCCCCCTGCTCCAGCTACTCCACGGACTTGCGCCGCTCCTCGCGTTCGAGGCGGCGCTCCTCCCGCTGGGCCTTCCGCACCGCCTTGCGCTCCTTGCGCTTGACGCCGACGCCGCCCCAGAAGGCGAGGCCGGAGACGGTGACGCGCGGCGCGCCGGGGGCGCCCGGGCCGCTGGCCTTGTCGTCGAAGCCGCCCATGATGCCGACGCCGTTGACGTGCACCTCTACGTCGGGCGGCACGACGATCTCCATTCCGCCCATGATCGCGAAGCAGCGGATCACGATGTCGCGGTCCTCGAACCGCGCCTCCCGCAGATCGATCTGGCCGCCGCCCCAGAACGCCACGGAGTTGAAGACCCGCGGCGCGGTCCAGGGGCCCCCGCGCTGGAACCCGCCCATGATCGCGACACCCCAGCGGGACGTGGCCCGGCCGCCGACCCGCTCGGGCCAGTCCGGCTCGCCGCCGCCCTCCGGCGCCCCACGGGCGGGCTCCGCCGCACGGGACGGCGCGGGGAGGTCGCGTACGAGCACATCCAACTCGCCGTGCGTACGCGCCTTGTACGCGGCCCCGAGCCGCTGGTCGAACTCGTCCATATCCAGCCGCCCCTCGGCAAGCGCCTCCCGCAGGGCCTCGGCCACCCGGTCGCGTTCGGTGTCGGAGGCCCGCATGTCAGGGAGTTCGCTCATACCGGACAGCCTATCGAGACCCGCTCACGGAGCCGACCGCTCCGCGTACATCTTCGCGATCGTCTCCGCGCGTCCGCCCGGCCCAGCGAGAGGACCGCAGGAGGCTCCGCTGCGCTCCGCGGCTGGCTACCGGCCGGTAGGGTTGGGTTGCCACCCGACAAAAGCGCCTTATGGGATGGGGAATCGGGCGGTAACGGCACTCAGTTGAAAGGGGGAACTGGCGTGTCGGGCATATCGGGCGCACTCGGCGTCAGAGTGGAGTTTCCCCAGCCGTGGGCCCTCCGCGTACGGGCGGAAACCGCACCCCGAACGGCCGGCGCCCCCGGGCGCAGCGCAGCGCGCCTTCCCCTCCGGCTGCCGTGGGCCGCAGGCTCCAGACGCACCCGCACCCGCCCAACGGGCAACAACCGCTTCGCGGCAGCAGCCGGCGGCGGAGCGCAGCGGAGCCAGTCCTGACCTCAGCCGCGAACTCGCCCGGCAGTCAGTGAATTGGCAGCCGCCCCGCCCCCTCCCTCCCGCTGCCGGCGCCTTGGACCCGGAGGGTCCGAGACGAAACCCGCACCCGGCCGAACCGGATGCCGCTCAGCGCGGCAGCACTCCAGGGAACCCTCGCCCCGACCTCCCTTCGGCCGCTTCGGCACCGCCGAGAAGCCGCCGCCTCGGCCCTTTACAGCGGAGCGTCCGCCTACAGCGGAGCGGCCGTCTGCTGGCGTGCCGGGGGCGAGAAGGCGGCGAACGCGGCGTCCAGCAGGTTGCCAAGATCCTCTTGGCCGCCGCTCGCACTCCACTGTCCGAGGACGATCCACAGGCATTCGAGTGCTGCGGCGGCGCGCACGTTAGCGATGACCGGTGATCCGTCGGCCGGGGAGGCTGTCTCCCGCAGCCGGGCGACGATCTTGGGTCGCCATTCGGTCTGCTTCTCGCGGAGCCGTGCGCACAGGGCCGGGGTCTGGTCGACGAGGTCGAGGATCGTCACGAGGTGCTGGACATCGCGCACGAGGAAGGTCGCGGCTGACTCCAGGGCGTTGCGCAGCCTGCTCCAGTCGTCCTCGTCGACCCGGTCGGCGTCGAGCGCGTCGGCGATGACGTCACCGACGGGGTCGAAGACGAACAGGACCACGTCCTCCTTGGTTCCGAAGTAGCGCAGGAAGGTGCTCCGCGACACTCCGGCGGCCTCGGCGAGGTCGGCGAAGGTGACCTGGTTGAAGCCGGTGAGGCAGAACCGGTTGAACGCCACGCGGGCCAGCTCTGCCCGTACCGCGTGGCGGCCGATCTCACGGGTACCGACGGGTGCTGCACTCATGAAGCCAAGTGTACCGCGCCACACTCGTTTGCTTTTGTGCAACTCGATTCATAACCTGATACTCAGTGTCAGTCGCGACGCTGAGAGTCGCGACATTACCCGGTCGGCGGCACGGTCATGCGCCGGCCTTCATGTGAAGTGGAGCCACCCCATGAGCAGCCACCCCGTGAGCTACGACGACCTCTCCGCCCTGACGATCGACGTCTCGGACGGGGTCGCGACGGTGACAATCGATCACCCGCCGCTCAATCTGATGGACGCGGTCCTGCTGCCGTCCCTGCGGGCGTTCATCGCGCGGGTGCGGGACGACGCCGACGTCCGCGTCATCGTCTTCGAGAGCGCCGACCCGGAGTTCTTCATCGCGCACGGTGACATGGCCTACCTCACCGACCCGGACGCGCTGCCCGAAGCCACCCGCGCCGCGATCGCGGCCGCACCGGACGCGACCATTCCCGAGGGGCTGAACATCCTCCAGGCGCTGAGCGAGGAGGTCCGCTCGCTGCCGCAGGTCACCATCGGCAAGCTCGCGGGTTTCGCGCGTGGCGCGGGCAACGAGTTCTTCATGTACCTGGACATGCGCTTCGCGGCGATCGGCGAGTCAGGGCAGGGGCAGCCGGAGTCCTTGATGGGGATCCTTCCCGGAGGCGGTGGCACGGTGAACATGACGCGCCTGGCGGGCCGGGCCCGCGCGCTGGAACTCATCCTCGGCGCCGAACTCGTGGGCGCGGAACTCGCGGAACGCTACGGCCTGATCAACCGCGCACTGCCCGCCGGGGAACTCGATGCATTCGTCGGCACCCTGGCCCGACGGATCGCCGGCCTGCGACCGGAGGTCATCTCCATCACCAAGGCCGCGGTCGACGCGATCGCTCCTCCGATTCCGCACACGGCGTACGCCGTGGAGAACGAGGGCCTGTACCCGGCGTTCGGCGACGACGTCACCGAACTCGCCCACAAACTGCTCGCCGCCGGTATTCAGACCCGCGAGGGCGAACGGGACCACGAGCGCATCGCCAACAGCGTCTGAATGCGGGCATGACGGGCCCCCTTTCCGCGTCACCTCTCAGCCGACCGCTCCGCGTACATCTTCGCGATGACGGCCTCGATGTCCGGTTCCCGCACCGACAGGTCGACCAGCGGGTACCGCTCGGCGACCGCCGCGACGAGCGGCGCCGCGCTGGCCGTCGCGGCGAAGGCCAGCCACTGGCGCGGGCCCTCGACCCGGACCGTACGGGCGCCGGGCACGTCGTCGATCGGGGGCAGCTCGCGCTCCAGGTCCACTACCAGGGTCCGCTCGCTCTCGCCCACCGCGTGCAGGCCGCTCAGCCCGCCGTCGTACACGAGCCGCCCGTGGTCGATGACCATCACCCGCTCGCAGAGCTGCTCGATGTCGGTGAGGTCGTGGGTGGTGAGCAGCACCGTCATGCCCAGGTCGGCGTTGACGTCGCGGAGGAAGTCCCGGACCTTGGCCTTGCTGACCACGTCGAGGCCGATGGTCGGCTCGTCGAGGTAGAGCACCTCGGGGTCGTGGAGGAGGGCGGCGGCGATATCGCCGCGCATCCGCTGGCCCAGGGAGAGCTGGCGTACGGGCACGTCCAGGAGGTCGCCGAGGTCGAGGAGTTCGACGCAGCGCTCCAGATTCTCCCGGTACCGGGCGTCGGGGATCTTGTACATGCGGTGCACCAGGCAGTACGAGTCGCGCAGCGGCAGGTCCCACCAGAGCGTCGTGCGCTGCCCGAAGACCACGCCGATGCGGCGTGCGAGCCGGGTGCGCTCGCGCGAGGGGTCGATGCCGGCGACGCGCAGCCGGCCGCCGCTGGGCACGAGGATGCCCGTCAGCATCTTGATGGTGGTGGACTTGCCGGCCCCGTTGGGCCCGATGTAGCCGACCATCTGGCCGCGCGGCACGGTGAAGCTGATCCCGTCCACGGCCCGCACCTGGTGCTTCTCGCGGCGCAGCAGCCCGGCCTTGCGCCGTACGTCGAAGACCTTCTCCACGCCGTCCAGTTCGATGAACCGCGCGGGGTCGCCGTCGTACGCCACGCGCTCACCGCCGAGCGCGGCCGGCCCGCTGTCGTGCGCCGTGCGCTCACCGCCGCGCATCGTGTCCCTCACCATTTTTGTGCCCCTCACCTTCCCGTGCCCCCTCAACTTCCCGTGCTCCGGTAGCTTCTGATCCCCGTCCGCCAGGCCAGCCCCGCGAGGGCCGCCATCGCCGCCGCGACCAGCGGGCCGCACAGCCCCACCCAGCCGGGCAGGTGCAGCGGGTCTTCTCGGCCCAGCAGCCGCAGCGCGGGGAGCCAGTTGACGAAGGCGAGCGGCACGACGAACGTCACCCCGCGCACCAGGTCCTTGGCGAAGACGGTGGGCGGGTACTGGAGCAGCGTGTTGCCGCCGTAGGTGAAGGAGTTCTGCACCTCGGCGGCCTCGGTGGCCCAGAACTGGAAGGCCGCGCCCACCACGAAGACCGACCCGAAGATCACCGCGCCGCTGACCAGCATCACGGGGATGAGCAGCACGTTCAGCGGCGTCCACACCACGTCCGCGCCCGCCAGCCCCAGGACCAGGACGACCGCGCCCTGGCTGATCCGGCCGAGCCGGCGGAGCGCGAAGCGGTCGGCGGCGACCTGCGCGAAGACCGGCGCGGGGCGCACCATCAGGACGTCGAACGTGCCGTCGCGCACCCGCTGCCCGATCCGGTCCATCGAGCCGAGGAAGAGGTCGGCGAGCCCGAGCGAGGTGCTCGTCGCCCCGTACAGCAGCGCGACCTCCGCCAGCGTGAAGCCGCCGAGCGACTCGATGTGGGAGAACATCAGGAGGATCGCGACGAAGTCGAGGCCGCTGCCGAGGAAGTTGCCGGCGGTCGTCATCAGGAAGGACGCGCGGTAGGCCATCGTCGAGCGGATCCACATCGCGACGATCAGGCCGTACGCCCGGATGCCGTCAACCACCCTGGACCACCGCCTTGGAGGTGGCGAGCGCCTGGAGGGCCCGGCCGGCCGCGAGCAGCGCCACCGCCCAGCCCGCCTGGAACGCCAGCGCCGTCAGCAGCCCGGTGCCGGCTGCCCGGCCGAGCAGGACGTCGACGGGGACCTGGAGCATCGCGGCCCAGGGCAGCGTCCGTACGAACTCCCCGAAGCCGCCGGGGAAGGCGTTGAGCGGCAGCAGCACGCCGGAGAAGAAGGTCGTGGCCAGACCGGCGATCAGGGTGACGCCGGCGCCGTCGAGCAGCCAGAAGGAGCACAGGGCCACCAGATAGCGGACGCCGAAGCCGACGACGATGCCGAGGAACACCGCGAGGAGGAAGGCCAGCCAGGTCAGCGGGTCGGCGGGGAGGGCGAGGTCGAAGGCGAGCGCGCCGACGGCCAGCGGTACGACGCCCCGGCCGAGCAGTTGGAAGGCGGCCCGGCCCAGTTCGCTCGCGAGCCACCACGACTGGAGGTCGACGGGCCGGTAGAGGTCGACGGCGATGTCCCCGGAGCGGATGCGCTCCTGGAGCTCTTCCTGGAAGCCGCCGCCGAGCAGCGCGCACGCGGCGAGCAGCGCCTGGCTGACCCAGACGAAGGTGAGGGCCTGCGCCTGGTCGTAGCCGCCGAGGTGGGGCCGTTCGCTCCACAGGGCGATGAAGGTGTAGGCGATGATGAAACCGAAGACGGTGTTGGTGAAGACGCCCGCGGCGGTGGCGACCCGGTAGGTCGCGTACCGCCGGAAGCCGTTCACCGCGACGGCTGCGTACAGCCGCATCTCGTGCTCTCCCTTGCCGTCCGATTGCCGTGGGGTCGCCTCCCGGAGCGCCGACTGGCCGGCGCCGGTTCCGTGCCCGCTCAGCGCGGGTGCGGGCAGCAAAAGACCAGAGCCTAGCCACATGATCGCGGCCGATGCCACACATTTTTCACTCGTTGGAGTGGACAGCGGGGGCCGAACGGCTCGTTACAGAGGTGTCACAGGTGCGAGCCGGGCCCTTTCCACGGAACGCATGGTGCGAGAGTGTTTTACGGCGTGTACCGGACATTTGGGAATCGCCCGCCACCACCCCGTCTCGCCGGCCGACCCCCGGCGACGGCCGAGGAGTCCCCACACACATGAGCGACCAGCAGCCAGAGCAGCCGCAGCCCGGCGACGGTGCCGCCACGCCGGACGGCTGGCCGGCCAAGAAGGCGGGCAAGCGCCGCCCCAAGCGCACCGGCTGGCGCCGCCTCCTGCCCACCTGGCGCATGCTCCTCGGCGGCGTCCTGCTCGTCGTGCTGCTCATCGCGGGCGGCCTGATCGCCGGTTACCTGCTGGTCGACATCCCCAAGCCGAACGACGCGGCCGTCGCCCAGAGCAACGTCTACCTCTACTCCGACGGCTCCCAACTCGCCCGCGACGGCGTCGTCAACCGCGAGAACGTACCGCTGAGCAAGATCCCCAAGACCGTGCAGCGCGCGGCGCTCGCCGCCGAGGACCGCGGCTTCTACTCCGAGTCGGCCGTCAACCCCGGCGCGATGCTGCGCGCCGCCTGGAACACCGTCCTCGGCAAGGGCAAGCAGTCCGGCTCCACCATCACCCAGCAGTACGTCAAGAACTACTACCTGGGCCAGGAGCAGACCCTCAGCCGGAAGGCGAAGGAGTTCTTCATCGCGATCAAACTCGACCGCGAGGAGAGCAAGGACGACATCCTCCAGGGCTACCTGAACACCAGTTACTTCGGCCGCAACGCCTACGGCGTCCAGGCCGCCGCCCAGGCCTACTTCGACAAGGACGTCGGCGACCTGACCACCGCTCAGGGCGCCTACCTCGCCACCCTCCTCAACGCGCCCAGCGCCTACGACCTCTCCGCCCACCCCGAGAACAAGCGGCGGGCCATGAACCGCTGGAACTACGTGCTCGACGGCATGGTCAAGGAGAAGTGGCTGGGCGCCGCCGAACGGGCCGCCATGACGTTCCCGACGCCCGGCAAGGCCAAGCCCGCCGCCGGCATGTCCGGCCAGCGCGGCTACCTCGTCGAGGCCGTCAAGACCTACCTGACCAGCAACAAAATCATCGACGAGCAGACCCTGGCGTCCGGCGGCTACCGCATCACCACCACCATCGACAAGAAACGCCAGAACGCCTTCGTCACCGCCGTGCGCGAACAGCTCATGGACAAGCTCAGCGACTCCCGCAAGGTCGACTCGTACGTACGGGCCGGCGGCGCCTCCATCGACCCGGCGACCGGCAAGGTCGTCGCCCTCTACGGCGGCGTCGACTACACCAAGCAGTACGTCAACAACGCGACCCGCCGCGACTACCAGGTCGGCTCGACCTTCAAGCCGTTCATCCTCACCTCCGCCGTGCAGAACGGCTCCACCACCCAGGACGGCCGCGAGATCACCCCCAAGACCTCCTACGACGGCACCAACCGCCGCCCCGTGCAGGGCCCCAACGGGCCCGTCGGCTTCGCCCCGCCCAACGAGGACGACGTCTCCTACGGCCGCATCACCGCCACCAAGGCCATGGACAAGTCCGTCAACGCCGTCTACGCGCAGATGGCCGAGGACGTCGGCACCCAGAAGGTCAAGGACACCGCCACCGCCCTCGGCCTGCCGAAGAAGACCCCCAACCTCAACGCCTTCCCCTCCATGGCCCTCGGCGTCGCCACCGCCAGCGTCCTCGACATGACCCAGGCGTACGCGACGCTCGCCGGCCACGGCGAACACGGCACGTACACGATGGTCACCAAGGCCACCAAGGGCTCCGAGGAGGTCGACCTGCCCGGCCGGCAGAAGAAGCGGGCCGTGCCGCGCGCCGCCGCCGACACCACCACCTCGGTCCTGCGCAGCGTCGTCGACAACGGCACCGGCTTCGCCGCCCAGGCCGCCGGGCGGCCCGCCGCGGGCAAGACCGGCACCGCCGACGACGACAAGGCCGCCTGGTTCGCCGGCTACACCCCCGACCTCGCCACCGTCGTCGCCGTCATGGGCCAGGACCCCGACAGCGCCGTGCAGAAGCCGCTGTACGGGGCGGCCGGCCAGCCCCGCATGAACGGCGGCGGCCCGCCCGCCCAGATCTGGGCCGCGTACACCGCCGCCGCGCTGGAGGGCGAGCCCGCCACCGACTTCGACCTCGACGTGGACAGCGGCGCAGAGGTCCCCTCTGATGAACCGTCCGAATCCTCCGGCTCGCCCTCCTCCTCGGCCTCCACCGAACCCACCGCCTCCAGCGGCCCCCCGGTCTCGGACGAGCCCACCACCCCCAGCGCGCCGCCGACCTCCGCCAGCCCGCCCGCCGAGCCCCCCACCCTGCCGACCGGCGCTCCCACCCCGCCGGCCGAGACCTTCGGCCCGCCGGAGGACGACGGCGCGTTCGGCAACGAGGACTCGCTGTTCTACCCCTAGGAGGGGCCGTTCCCCGCCTTGCAGGGCGGCCCCGCGGCGCCCGCGGGAGAGCCGCACCCGACCGCCGCGCTGCAAGCTCTTCCGGTGGCGATAGGTTGTCACCCAAGGAAGGCGCAGGAAGAGGGAGCGTGACAGGTGATGGCGGCAGCCAAGGCGAGCCCCCGTGAGCGGTACCGGGACCAAGTACGTACGGAGATCAAGGAACACGCCTGGCAGCAGATCGCCGACTCGGGGGCATCGGGCCTGTCCCTGAACGCGATCGCCAAGCAGATGGGCATGAGCGGCCCCGCGCTCTACCGGTACTTCGCCGGCCGCGACGAGCTGATCACCGCCCTCATCCGGGACGCCTACCGCGGCTTCGCCGACGCCGTCGTCGCCTCCCAGGAGAGCGGCCCCGACCTCGCCGCGCTGGCGCACGCCATGCGCGACTGGGCCCTCGCCGACCCCCAGCGCTACTTCCTCATCTACGGCACCCCCGTGCCCGGCTACCACGCGCCCGACGACGTCACCGCCATCGCGGAGGAGGTCATGACCGCGATCCTCGACGCCGGCGGCCCGGCCCCGGACCACCCCGCGACGGAGCTCGACACCCACCTCGCGGGGCGGCGCCAGTGGGTGCGCGAGCACCCCGCGCCGCCCGCGGCGCTGAGCCGGGCGCTGCGGACCTGGACCCGGCTGCACGGCGTCCTGTCCCTGGAGCTGGCCGGCCACTTCACCGGCATGGGGCTCGACCCCGCCGTGCTCTTCGACGCCGAACTGGAGGGCCTGACCACCGCCTGACGGCGGGCCGGTCAGTGCCCCGAGGTCGCCTTCAGACCGACGACGGCCACCAGCAGCAGACAGACGAAGAAGATCCGGGCCGCGGTCGCCGGCTCGCCCAGCACCACCATGCCGAGCACCGCCGCGCCGGCCGCCCCGATGCCCACCCACACGCCGTACGCCGTGCCGATCGGCAGCGTCTTGGCGGCCTGCGAGAGCAGCAGCATGCTCGCCGCGATACCGGCGACCGTGCCCACGGTCGGCCACAGCCGGGTGAAACCCTCGGTGTACTTCATCCCGATCGACCAGCCGACCTCCAGCAGGCCGGCGATCGTGAGCAGAATCCATGCCATGACGGCACCTCCGTGAAAACGAGCTTCAACAGGGGTGCGTCGTCTTTGCATACCCGGTACGGCGCGTCTCGTCGGGATTCCCCACAACCGTAGCAAAAAGCACCTGCGACGGGCCGGTGACCTCGGCCACCAGCCCGACCACCAGCGCGGACACCGCTACAGATACAGCCCCGTCGAGTCCTCGGAACCCTCCAGCCGCTCCGCCGCCACCGCGTGCAGATCCCGCTCCCGCATCAGCACATACGCCACGCCGCGGACCTCGACCTCCGCCCGGTCCTCCGGGTCGTACAGCACCCGGTCGCCCGGCTCCACCGTCCGCACGCTCTGCCCGACCGCGACGACCTCGGCCCAGGCCAGCCGGCGGCCGACCGCCGCGGTCGCCGGGATGACGATGCCGCCGGTCGACCGGCGCTCGCCCTCCGGGATGTCGGTACGGACCAGCACCCGGTCGTGCAGCATCCGGATGGGCAGCTTGTCGTGGGTGGGATTCTCGCTCACGTCAAGAAGGTACCTGCCCGGCGCGGCCCCGCGGACACGGGACCGGACAAGTGGCGGCCCCGGCCCCGATCCGTACGGAAGACGGCGGACCGTTACACGCGGGCGGCCGGCCCGTATGGCGGGGCGGCGGGCCCGTACGACGGGAGCGGCGAGGCCCGTACGGCGCGAAGAAGCGGTGCTAGTCGCGGCGGCGGCGCGAGGAGAGGGCCAGCAGCCCCACCACGCCCACCACCAGCAGCGCCGCCGGCACGATCCGCTCCACCCGCGGCGCGCCCTCCGGCGAGACGAACTGCGCCCGCGCGTCGGAGACCACGCGATTGACCGCGACGTACGCCCGTCCCGCGGTGCGGTCCACGGTCGAGGCCACCTTCGCCTTCGCGTCGCCGACGATCGTCGACGGGTGCACCCGCACCCCGATCTCGTCCAGCGTCACGGCGAGCTCCTGCCGCCTACGGGCGATGTCCGCCTCGATCTGCGCAGGGGTCCTGGCTTCCGACACCGCGCTGCCTCCGTCATGTCGATGTTCCGTGGTGGACAGTCTGTCAGCTCCCCCGCGCGTACGCCCCACAGCACCCCCGATCGGGGACGTGGCTACGCTCAGGGGCACAGCCACCCAGCCACGAGGAGAGCCATGAGCGAGCGACTTCAGCCCGGCGACACCGCCCCCGCCTTCACCCTGCCCGACGCCGACGGCAAGCCCGTCTCGCTCGCCGACCACCGCGGCCGCAAGGTCATCGTCTACTTCTACCCCGCCGCCCTCACCCCCGGCTGCACCAAGCAGGCCTGCGACTTCACCGACAACCTCGAATTCCTCGCCGGCCACGGCTACGACGTCATCGGCGTCTCCCCCGACCAGCCCGAGAAGCTCGCCAAGTTCCGCGAGACCGAGAACCTCAAGGTCACGCTCGTCGGCGACCCCGACAAAAAGGTCCTGGAGGCGTACGGCGCCTTCGGCGAGAAGAAGCTGTACGGCAAGACCGTCACCGGCGTCATCCGCTCCACCGTCATCGTCGACGAGGACGGCAAGGTCGAGCGCGCCCTCTACAACGTCAAGGCCACCGGCCACGTCGCCAAGATCATCAAGGACCTGGGGCTGTAACCGAACCGCCCCGCCCCGCCGGCGCCCCGCCCTCCGGCGACTCCGGCAGCTCCAGCACGGCCTCGGCGCCGCCCCCCTCGGCGGCGCCGAACCGCAGCCGCGCCCCCAGCACCGCCGCCTGCCCCGCCGCGATCGTCAGCCCCAGCCCATGCCCCGTACCGCGCTCCGGCGCCGCCGTACGGAACCGCCGCGGCCCCTGATCCACCAGCTCCGGCGGATACCCCGCCCCGTGGTCCCGCACCACGATCGACGTGCCACGCACCGTGATCTCGATCGGCGGCTTCCCGTGCTTCGCCGCGTTGGCCAGCACATTCACCAAAATCCGCTCCACCCGGCGGGCATCCGTCGACACGATCCGGCCCTCCCCCACCACCTCCACCGACACATCCGCGACCTCCCGCTGCCGCGCCGCCCGCTTCACGATCCCCCGCACCAGCGACGGCAGATCCACCGGGTCCAACTGCGCGCTCTCCACCCCCGCGTCCAGCCGCGACACCTCCAGCAGATCCTCGATCAGCCCCCGCATCGTCTGCGCCCGGTCCTGCACCATCTCCACCGCCCGCGGATGCGGCAGCAGCTCCGAGGCCGCCACCAGCCCCGCCACCGGCGTCCGCAGCTCATGCGCCACATCCGCGGTGAACTTCCGCTCCGTCTCCACCCGCGCCGCCAGCGCCTCCGCCATGTCGTGCACCGAACGCCCCAGCTCCGCCACCTCGTCCCGGCCCCCGCCGGCCAGCGCCGCCGCGTCCGGCGGCTCACCCGCCGCGATCCGCCGCGCCGCCGCCGCGCTGCGCCGCAGCCGCCGCGACAGCGACTGCGCCACGAACCACGCCACCACCGCCATCAGCGCCACCGTCACCACCCCCGCCACCAGCAGCGCCTTGTCCAGCGCCAACTGCAACGCGTCCCGCTCCGGATACGGCGCCGACACCGACAGCGTCTTGCCGCCGCCCACCCCCGTGGCCGCCCACACCCGCGGATCGCCACCGCCGCTGATGTACGTACCGGCGCGCCCCGCCGCCGCCGCGTGCACCAGCGGCGTCGGCAGCGCCGAATCGTCGAGCTGCGCGCCCAGCGCCAGCGTGCCGTCCCGCTGATAGACCTGGAGCGCCGAACTGAGCAGGCCGTCCTGGTACGAACGGGCCTGATGGTCCCGCTCCAGACCCGATATGTGGTGCACGGCGAAACCCAGCACCACCACCGCGAGCGCGGTGACGAAAGAGATCGCGAGCGCGATCCGGCCACGGATGCCCATCACGCGATCGTGTAAGTCTCCGCGGCGTCACCGGACGGCGTCGCGCCCAGGTACTCCACGTCCAGACCCGTGAAGGCCAGCTTCCCGTCCACGTTCTTCGCCCCGTACAGATGGAACGCCGCCGGGAACGACGCCGGCGCCACGCCCTTCGCGCCGCCGGACACCAGTACCACACCACTGCCGTCCGCGCCGCCCGCGCCGTAGTTCTTCCACTTGATGTCGCTCGCCACCGCTCCAGCGTCCGCACAGGCCAACGTGATGATCTTCGGTTCGAGCACCGGGTCGCCCGCCCCGCAGTCCCGCACCCCCGGCAGCTCGGCGGACGCCGACTCCCTGTCCGCCGGGCCGTGCGGCTGCTCCTTCCGCGCGATCTCGGGCGGCGGCGACTTCTGCGCCGCCGCCGTCTTCGGCGCCGCGCCCACCGCGCTCGCCCGGTCCGTGACCTGGCTCAGCCACACCCCGCCCAGCGCGACCACGGTCACGACCGCGAACGTCACCAGCACGGTCCGCACACGGGCCCGTCGCGTCTCGGCGCGGTCGGTCATCGGATTCTCTCTCCTCAGCGTGCGGTGCCCGCCGGCGGGCAGCTTCTTCCCGGTGGGGATGACGGGTAAAAAACAGCCCGCGTTCCCTTTGGCCCCGGATCGTTCCGCGCCCGACCCCCGCCCGGGCCGCGCCCGGCCCCCGCCCCGGCCCCCGCCCGACCGTCACCCGAACGGCCCTCCCCCGAGTGACCTACGTCGCGTTCGGACAAGAAAATGGTTTGAGCGGCCAACGATCGTGCAGACGTCCCCTTCGTATGAGCACAGCCGCAAGCGCGGCCGACCTACCGAGAGGACCCGAGCCGTGTCCACCGGCAGCACCACCGAGGTAGACCCAGACCAGGACCCCCAGGCCCTCAAGCGGCACCGGGCCCTGTTCAGAGCCGCTGCCCGCCGCAGGGACCCCAAGCTCCGCCGGACCGACATCACGGTCACCGACGAGAAGATCGTCAAGCGCGCCGTCAAGGCGGCCGCGCTCGGCAACGCCATGGAATGGTTCGACTTCGGCATCTACAGCTACCTCGCCGTCACCATCGGCAACGTGTTCTTCCCCTCCGGGAACGACACCGTGCGGCTGATGTCCTCGCTGGCGACCTTCGCCGTGGCCTTCCTCATACGCCCCATCGGCGGCATGTTCTTCGGCCCCCTCGGCGACCGCATCGGCCGCAAGGCCGTGCTGGCCCTGACGATGCTGCTGATGGCCATCAGCACCTTCGCCATCGGCCTGATCCCGTCCTACGCCTCCATCAGCTTCTGGTCCCCGGTACTGCTCATCCTCTTCCGGATGCTCCAGGGCTTCTCCACGGGCGGCGAGTACGGCGGCGCCTCCACGTTCATAGCCGAGTACGCCCCCGACAAGCGGCGCGGCTTCTTCGGCAGCTTCCTCGAATTCGGCACCCTCGCCGGCTACGTCGGCGCCGCCGGCCTCGTGGTCATCCTCACCTCGACGCTCAGCTCCGACGCCATGAACCAGTGGGGCTGGCGGGTGCCGTTCCTGGTGGCGGGCCCGATCGGGCTCATCGGCCTCTACCTCCGGATGAAGCTGGAGGACACCCCCGCCTTCCAGAAGCTGGAGGACGACAACGCGTCGCCCACCGGCGACAACATCAACAGCGAGACCACCGAGCTGAAGCAGATCTTCATCGCCCAGTGGCCGCGGCTGGTGCTGTGCGTCGTGCTCGTCGGCGCGTACAACATCACCGACTACATGCTGCTCTCGTACATGCCGACGTACTTGACGGACCAGCTCAAGTACAACGACGCGCACGGGCTGATCATCCTGATCGCCGTGATGGCCCTCCTCATGGTCATCATCACCTTCATCGGCCGCCTCAACGACCGGGTCGGCCGCAAGCCGCTGCTGATGGCGGGCATGATCGGGTTCTTCTTCCTGTCCGTACCGGCCTTCCTCCTGCTCAAGCAGGGCAGCCTGCTCGCGGTCACCGGCGGCATGCTGATGCTCGGCCTGCCGATGGTCTGCCTGCTCGGCACCATGTCGGCCGTGCTCCCCGCCCTCTTCCCCACCAATGTGCGCTACGGCTCGCTGTCCATCGGCTACAACCTCTCCGCCTCCCTCTTCGGCGGCACGACCCCGCTGGTGATCACCGCCCTGATCACGGCGACGGGCAGCGACATGATGCCGGCCGTCTACACCACCGCCGCCGCCCTCGTCGGCATGATCGCGGTCGCCTGCCTCAAGGAAACCGCCCGCCAGCCCCTGGAGGGCTCCCCGCCCTCCGTCTCCACCAAGGAAGAAGCCGCCGAAATCGTCACCTCCGCGGCCCCGGACCCGAAGTTCTGACCCCCGAGCGCCCCCGCCGGTAGGAACCGTTCCGCTTATCGGGCATAACCGTCCGATAAGCGGTTCGTTTTCCCGTACGAGCCCACGAACGCGTGGCCGTATACGGAGGGGAAATCCATGACCGCCGCCCGCTACACCGGCGACGCTCTGGCCGAAGCTGTGGCCGCCTCGGTCACCTGGGCCGACCTCATGCGCAGGCTCGGCATCAAGGCGAGCGGCGGAGGCCGCCGGACGCTACAGCGCCTCGTAGCCGGTCATGGGATCGATACCAGCCACTTCAAGCAGCGCAGTCCATGGCGCAAGTACCCGGACGAGGCGATAGCCGAGGCTGTCGCCTCCTCCACCACGTTGCGCGAGGTCGCGCAGAAGCTCGGCGCGCCACCGGCGACCGGCACCCTCTCCCACATCGGGCGGCGCATAGCCGCCGCGGGAATCGACGCGGGCCATTTCCCCGCGCTGAACCGACCGCGGCTCGACCTTCCCTTCACCGGCGGGGAACTCGCGACCGCAGCGGCGTCCGCGACGAGCATCCGGGCCGTGGCACGAGCGCTCGGCATCCCTGACGACGGCAGGTCACGGGCCGCGCTCCGCCGCATGCTGGCGGAGCACGGAGTGGACACCAGCCACTTCACCCACTCCCGGTTGACGCTCCCCGACGACGAGCTACGCACGGCGGTCGGGCGGTCCACCAGCTACGCCGAGGTCATGCGCGCCCTGGGCCTCGCCGTGAACGACGCGAACCATCGGCGGTTACACCGCCGGACCGCCCAGCTCGGCATCGACACCGGCCACTTCACGCGACGGGCCAAGCGCCCAGTGCGGGCAGTGGTTCCCAGGCCCATCGCCGACGAGGTACTCCGCGTGAATCCGGCCGGGTCCTCCCGCGTCAACCGTTCACGACTGCACAAGGCCCTCGGCGAGATCGGCGTCCCGTACCGCTGCGCCTCCTGCGACAACCCGGGCGAGTGGTGCGGCAAGCCGATGACGCTCCACATCGACCACATCAGCGGCGACTGGCTCGACAACCGGCGGGAGAACCTTCGCTACCTCTGTCCGAACTGTCACGCGCTCACGGAAACCTGGTGCCGGAGCCGCCGGTCGAAGCCACTCGTGGAATAGGTTCGCCGCGCCGTACACTGTGAGCTGCCGACCGAGATCCGTGGTCGGCGGCTGGCGGCCGTTGCTGAATTGGTATAAGCGGATGTTTTAGGGGCATCTGGGAGCAATCCCATGTGGGTTCGAGTCCCACCGGCCGCACTGACAATGGAATCGAAGGCCCGGCGCGCGAAAACAGCGCGCCGGGCCTTCGTCGTACGGGCGTCAGCCCAGCAGCTCCCGCACCCCCGGCACCAGCCCCCGGAATGCCTTCCCCCGGTGGCTGATGGCGTTCTTCTCCTCGGGCGTGAGCTCGGCGCAGGTGCGGGAGTCTCCCAGGGGCTGGAGGATCGGGTCGTAGCCGAAGCCGCCGCTGCCGGCGGGGGTGTGGCGGAGGGTGCCTTCGAGGCGGCCTTCTACGACGCGTTCGGTGCCGTCGGGGAGGGCTAGGGCGGCGGCGCAGGCGAAGTGGGCGGTGCGGTGGGCGTCGGCGATGTCGGCGAGCTGGGCGAGGAGCAGGTCGAGGTTGGCCTGGTCGTCGCCGTGGGTGCCGGACCAGCGGGCGGAGAAGATGCCGGGGGCGCCGCCCAGGACGTCGACGCAGAGCCCGGAGTCGTCGGCGACGGCCGGGTGGCCGGTGGCGCGGGCCAGGGCGTGGGCCTTGAGGAGGGCGTTCTCGGCGAAGGTGACGCCGGTCTCCTTGACGTCGGGGATCTCGGGGTAGGCGTCGGCGCCCACGAGTTCCACGTCCAGACCGGCGTCGGCGAGGATCGCGCGCAGCTCGGTGACCTTGTTGGCGTTGCGGGTGGCGAGGATCAGACGGTGCATGGGGCCCGATTATCCAGGGGTGCAGGTCTTGACGAGACCGCTGGTCGCGTCCTTGAGTCCGGAGAGGTCGGGGCGCCGGTCCTCGGCGACGGCGTCGTCGATCTCGTCCACCGCCTTCGTCAGGGCGTCGACGGACTTCTTCACGGACTCGTCGTCGGATTTCGCGAGCCGACCCAGGTCCTTGTTCAGCCGGTCCACGGACTTCTTGGCCTCGTCGGACCCGGCCGACGTGTTGTGCACGGTGCGGGCGAGGTCGCTCACGTCGTCGGAGAGGGTGGAGGCGAGCCGGCCGCAGTCCACCGCCTTGTCGACGGGGTCGCACGCGGATATGAGCGGCAGCGCTATCGCGAGCGCGGCGCAGGCGGTGACGGCGGTGGTGACGCGGCGGCGGCGTTGGCGGCGCGGGCGCTCGGTGGTCATGCGGGTTCCCCTCCCAGAAGCTGCGGATGCGGGGTACGGGCGTGCGTACGCCCGTACCCCGCATCTCTAGGAACGCGCTTTTCCCTGCCGAGGGTTGCTTCCCCGGCGTCAGAGCGTCGCGGCGAGCGCCTCGCGCTGGGCGGCGTCGAGCGAGGCGCAGCCCGCGACGGCGAGGTCGAGGAGGGAGTCCAGCTCCGTGCGGTCGAAGGGTTCGGCTTCGGCGGTGCCCTGGATCTCGACGAAGCGGCCGTCGCCGGTGCAGACGACGTTCATGTCGGTTTCGGCGCGTACGTCTTCCTCGTAGCAGAGGTCGAGGAGGGGGGTGCCGCCGACGATGCCGACGCTGACGGCGCTGACGGTGCCGGTCAGCGGCTGGCGTCCGGCCTTGATGAGTTTCTTGCCCTGGGCCCAGGCGATGGCGTCGGCGAGGGCGACGTAGGCGCCGGTGATGGCGGCGGTGCGGGTGCCGCCGTCGGCTTGGAGGACGTCGCAGTCGAGGACGACGGTGTTCTCGCCGAGGGCCTTGTAGTCGATGACGGCGCGCAGGGAGCGTCCGATGAGGCGGGAGATCTCGTGGGTCCGGCCGCCGATCTTGCCGCGTACGGATTCGCGGTCGCCCCGGGTGTTGGTGGAGCGGGGCAGCATGGAGTATTCGGCGGTGACCCAGCCTTCGCCGCTGCCTTTGCGCCAGCGGGGGACGCCTTCGGTCATGGAGGCGGTGCAGAAGACCTTGGTGTCGCCGAAGGAGACGAGGACGGAGCCTTCGGCGTGCTTGCTCCAGCCGCGTTCGATGGTGATGGGGCGTAGTTGGTCGGGCGTGCGGCCGTCGATGCGAGACATGGGCATGAGCCTATCGGCATGGTGAAGGGCCCCGTTCCGGCGTGTGCTCGGGGGGAGACGCGCGGCGGAGGGGGCCCTTCTGCCGGGGTTGCTCGGGGGGCCGAGGGGTTCAGCGGCTCACATCATGTCTTCGATGTCGGCGGCGATGGGGTCGGCGTCGGTGCCGATGACGACCTGGATCGCGGTGCCCATCTTGACGACGCCGTGGGCGCCGGCGGCCTTGAGGGCGGCTTCGTCGACGAGGGAGGGGTCGACGACCTCGGTGCGCAGGCGGGTGATGCAGCCTTCGACCTCTTCGATGTTGTCGAGGCCGCCGAGCCCGGCGACGATCTTCTCAGCCTTGGTGGCCATGTGCACTCCTGTTGTCTCGGCCCTTCGGCGGTGCCGCCGAGCGGTTTTCATGCGTTTCGCACGTTTCACGCATTTCACACGGTAACGCACGGATGGCCCAACTATGCGGGCGTCGGGGTGCCATCCGGCTGAGGATGGCGGCTATCCGGTGCCGCGCTCCGGGTGGGGCCGCGTCGCTATCGCAGTGGTCTACACCAGTATGCGGCAGGCGGCAAGTGTGCTGGGAGCAGCGACGCCTGGAGGGCGCAGATGAGTTCGGATGCCGCGGCGGCGGGTGCGGGGAAGCGGTCCGGGGCGCGCAAGTCGTGGCCGCAGCGGCTCTTCCAGGGCATGCAGAAGATGGGGCGCAGCCTCCAGTTGCCGATCGCGGTGCTGCCCGCGGCGGGCATTTTGAACCGGTTGGGGCAGGACGATGTGTTCGGCGCCACGGGGCTCGGCTGGGACGACGTGGCGAAGGTCTTCGCGGGGGCGGGCGGGGCGCTGCTGGATTCGTCGCTGGGGCTGCCGCTGCTGTTCTGCGTGGGCGTGGCGATCGGGATGGCGAAGAAGGCGGATGGTTCGACGGCGCTGGCGGCCGTGACGGGGTTCCTCGTCTACTACAACATCCTGCATCAGTTCCCGGACTGTTCGAGCGGCGCGGAGTTCACGTCGGGGACGTGTTTGAAGGGGTCGTCGGCCGACCCGGCGACGTATCAGAATCCGGGGGTGTTCGGCGGCATTGTGATGGGGCTGCTGAGCGCGTGGTTCTGGCAGCGGTTCCACCGGGTGAAGCTGGTGGACTGGCTGGGTTTCTTCAATGGCCGGCGGCTGGTGCCGATTCTGATGTCGTTCGTGGCGCTGGTCTTCGCGGTGCTGTGTCTGTGGGTGTGGCCGCCGGTGGGGAACGCGCTGACGACTTTCAGTGAGTGGCTGACGGATCTGGGGTCGACGGGTTCGGGGGTGTTCGGGGTCGCGAACCGGGCGCTGCTGGTGATCGGGTTGCATCAGTTCCTGAATACGTTCATGTGGTTCCAGTTCGGTGACTTCACGAAGCCGGACGGTTCGGTGGTGCACGGCGATATCAACCGTTTTCTGGCGGGTGATCCGAGTGCGGGGCAGTTCACCTCCGGTTTCTTCCCGATCATGATGTTCGCGCTGCCGGCGGCGGCGCTGGCGATCACGCACTGCGCGCGGCCGGAGAACCGGAAGGTGATCGGCGGCATGATGCTGTCGGTGGGGCTGACGTCGTTCGTGACGGGGGTCACCGAGCCGATCGAGTACTCGTTCCTGTTCATCGCGCCGGTGCTGTACGGGCTGCACGCGGTGCTGACGGGTGTCTCCATGGCGGTGACGTGGGCTTTTGGCGTGCATGACGGGTTCAGTTTCTCGGCCGGCTTGATCGACTACGTCATTAACTGGAGTCTGGCGACGAAACCCTGGTTGATCATTCCGATCGGACTGTGCTTCGCGGTGGTCTACTACGCGCTGTTCCGTTTCGCGATCGTGAAGTTCGATCTGTCGACGCCGGGGCGTGAGCCGGAGGAGCTGGCGGAGGAGATCGAGCAGCAGAACGTGCGCTAGTGCCGTTACGGGCGCGCGTACGGTTCCGTACGGTTCTCACCTGGGCCTTCCCGTAACGGCGGCCCCTCTGGGAGCATCGGCCCCCAAGTCCATGGGCGTGATCCCAAGTCCGTGGGCGTGGGGGCGCTTTGGCGTGCGGCGCGGAATGCGATGAATCATGGATTCCTTTATGCGGCCCTCACGTGTTACAACAGGTCTAAACCAGTGAATGGTGTAGACCAAAATGCGGGCCGTCCCCTTTCCCCGAGCGCCCGCCTCACGTGGAGGAATCCGATGAGCACGGCCACCGCTACGGCCCCACCCGCGAAGAAGCGGGGGTCCGGGCTGTTCCAAGGACTGCAGAAGGTCGGCCGCAGTCTCCAGTTGCCGATCGCCGTTCTCCCCGCGGCCGGCATCCTGAACCGGCTCGGGCAGCCCGATGTCTTCGGCCCCGACGGACTGGGCTGGGACAAGGTCGCCAAGGTCTTCTCGGGCGCCGGCGGCATCCTGTTCGACTCCTCGCTCGGCCTGCCGCTGCTCTTCTGCATCGGCGTCGCCATCGGCTTCGCCAAGAAGGCCGACGGCTCGACGGCGCTCGCCGCGGTCACCGGGTTCCTCGTCTACTACTCGGTGATCCACCAGTTCCCCATCGCCTGCGCGGACGGCTCGAAGTTCGCCTCCACCAGCTCGCTCACCGGGGCCTGCATACCCGCTCACGGTGACGCCGTGGCCGCCTCGTACCAGAACCCCGGCGTGCTCGGCGGCATCATCATGGGGCTGCTCAGCGCGGTCCTGTGGCAGCGGTTCCACCGCACCAAGCTCGTCGACTGGCTGGGCTTCTTCAACGGCCGCCGTCTGGTGCCGATCATCATGGCGTTCGTCGGCACCGCCATGGGCGTGCTGGTCGTCGTCGGCTGGCAGCCGATCGGCGACGCGATCACCAGCTTCGGCGAGTGGATGACGGGGCTGGGCTCCGTCGGCGCGGGCCTCTTCGGCCTGATCAACCGCGCGCTGATCCCGGTCGGCATGCACCAGTTCGTCAACACCGTCTCCTGGTTCCAGCTCGGCGACTTCACCAACGCGGCGGGCCAGCTCGTACACGGCGACATCAACCGCTTCATGGCGGGCGACAAGAGCGCCGGCCTCTTCACCTCCGGCTTCTTCCCGATCATGATGTTCGGCCTGCCGGCCGCCGCCCTGGCCATCGCGCACTGCGCCCGCCCCGAGCGCCGCAAGGCCGTGCTGGGCATGATGCTCTCGCTGGCGCTGACCTCGTTCGTCACCGGCATCACCGAGCCGATCGAGTTCTCCTTCATGTTCATCGCCCCGCTGCTGTACGCGGTGCACGCGGTGCTGACGGCCCTGTCGATGAGCATCACCTGGGCGCTCGGCGTCCATGACGGCTTCACGTTCTCGGCCGGTCTGATCGACTACGCGCTGAACTGGAACCTCGCCACCAAGCCATGGATGATCATCCCGATCGGCCTGTGTTTCGCGGTGGTCTACTACGTGCTCTTCCGCTTCGTGATCACCAAGTTCAACCTCACCACCCCGGGCCGCGAACCCGAGGAAGAGGTCGAGGACCTCACCAAGGCGTAGCCACAGCGCGCTGAGAGGGCCCTGGAACCGGCTGGTTCCAGGGCCCTTTCAGCGTTCTCCTACAGCTCGTACACCGCCCCCGCCGTCGCCGCCTCGACCGGGCCGGCGAAGACGGATTCGGCGTCGCGGACATTGGTGACCGGGTCCGTCCACGGCGGGATGTGGGTGAGGACCAGCCGGCCCACGCGGGCGCGGGCGGCGATCTCGCCGGCCTCGCGGCCGTTGAGGTGGAGGTCGGGGATGTCCTCCTTGCCGTAGGTGAAGGAGGCCTCGCAGAGCAGCAGATCCGTGTCGGCGGAGAGGGTGTCGAGGGCGTCGCAGGGGCCGGTGTCGCCGGAGTAGGCGAGCGCCGCGGAGCCGTGCTCGACGCGGAAGCCGAACGCCTCGACGGGGTGGCGCATCCGCTCGGCGCGGACCGTGAACGGCCCGAGGCCGAAGGAGCCGGGCGCGAGGGTGCGGAAGTCGAAGACCTCGCTCATGCACTTGTCGTCGGGCACGTCGCCGTACGCGGTGGACAGCCGCTGCTCGGTGCCCTCCGGCCCGTACACGGGGATGGCGTCGGCGCGGCCGCCCTCGTGGCGGTAGTAGCGGGCGACGAAATAGCCGCACATGTCGATGCAGTGGTCCGCGTGCAGATGCGAGAGCAGTACGGCGTCGAGGTCGTAGAGACCGATGTGTCGCTGCATCTCGCCGAGGGCGCCATTGCCCATGTCGAGCAGCAGCCTGAAGCCGTCGGCCTCCACGAGGTAACTCGAACATGCCGATTCCGCGGACGGGAACGTCCCCGAGCATCCGACGACGGTGAGCTTCATACGGGCGTGAACCTCCGTGGGCTGGTTCCGGTCCGGGGGCCATGCGGTCCGTTGAGCGTAAGGCTCGAATGGGGCGGTAGCTCCTCCGCCGGGCTGCCTGTGGGCGATGTCACCGGTTAGGGTGCCCAGCCCCGGCGGCTCGGCACCTGCCGGCGAGGGTTCCGGGTACGGGCGGCGCCGCCCTGCGCGCGTACGACCCGGCCCCGCCGTCAGCGGCCCAGCGCGCCGAGGTCGCGGCAGCGCGGCAGCCCGGCGGTCAGCTCCAGGAAACCGTCGTGCAGCCGCCCGTTGGTCGCCAGCACCGACATGTCGCCGCTGAGCAGGAGGGCCGGGTCGGCGGGCGGTGCGGCTGAAGGGGCAGGGGGTGGAGTCATCCGCAGAGCCTGGCATGGCAGTGCCGGACCCGGCAGGGGTGGGTACGGTCGAAGGCGGGGCCGAGCGCGGAGATCCCAGAGACTTCAGGGACCCCGGGGATCACAGCGAAAGGAGGCGGGCACGGTGTCGTGGTGGCCGGTGATTCTGGTGGTGGCCGCGTTGGCGCTGGTGGCGGCGGTGGTGGACGGGCGCGGGCGGTCGCCCGGGTACCGGCCGCGGTGGCGCGGGCCGCGGAAGCGGAGCGGCGGCCCGCGCGCTACGGACGCCGCTACGCCCAGAGCTGACCGTGCAGCGTCTCGACCGCGGCCTCCGTCGTCTCGGCGGTGTAGACGCCCGTCGAGAGGTACTTCCAGCCGCCGTCGGCCACGATGAAGACGATGTCGGCGGCGCGCCCGGCCCGCTCCTCCTTGCGGGCCACGCCGAGCGCGGCGTGCAGGGCGGCACCCGTCGAGACGCCCGCGAAGATGCCTTCCTCCGCGAGGAGTTCGCGGGTGCGGCGCACCGCGTCCTCGGAGCCGACGGAGTAGCGGGTGGTGAGGACCGACTCGTCGTAGAGCTCGGGGACGAACCCCTCGTCCAGGTTGCGCAGCCCGTAGACGATGTCGTCGTAGCGCGGCTCGGCGGCGACGACGCTGATGCCGGGGACGTTCTCGCGCAGGTAGCGGCCGACGCCCATGAGCGTGCCCGTGGTGCCGAGGCCCGCCACGAAGTGGGTGATGGACGGCAGGTCGGCGAGGATCTCGGGGCCGGTGGTGGCGTAGTGCGCGCCCGCGTTGTCCGGGTTGCCGTACTGGTAGAGCATCACCCAGTCGGGGTGCTGCCCGGCGAGTTCCTTGGCGACCCGTACGGCCGTGTTGGAGCCGCCCGCCGCGGGCGAGGAGATGATCTCCGCGCCCCACATGGCGAGCAGTTGGCGCCGCTCCTCGCTGGTGTTCTCCGGCATGACGCACACGATGCGGTAGCCCTTGAGCTTGGCCGCCATGGCGAGCGAGATGCCGGTGTTGCCGCTGGTCGGCTCCAGGATGGTGCAGCCGGGGGTGAGCCGGCCGGCCTTCTCCGCCTGCTCGATCATGTGCAGGGCGGGGCGGTCCTTGACGGAGCCGGTGGGGTTGCGGTCCTCCAGCTTGGCCCAGACGCGGACGTCCGTGGCCGGTGAGAGCCGTGGCAGCCGTACGAGCGGGGTGTTCCCGACGGCCGCGAGCGGGCTGTCGTAGCGCATCAGCGCATGCCGCCCGCGACGGCCGGGAGGATCGTCACGCTGTCGCCGTCGCGCAGTTCCGTGGCGATGCCGCTGATGAAGCGGACGTCCTCGTCGTTGAGGTAGACGTTGATGAAGCGGCGCAGTTCGCCGCCGTCGACCAGGCGCTCGCGGATGCCGGGGTGGCGGCTGTCGAGGTCGGCGATGAGTTCGTCGAGCGTGGCCCCGCTGCCGTCGACGGCCTTCTGGCCGTCGGTGTAGGTGCGCAGGATGGTCGGGATGCGGACGTCGATGGCCATGGGTGTGCTCCTGTCGGAGTGCGGGAAGGGGCGTCGGACTGCGCGCGGCGGCGCGCCGTGGTGCTGGTGCGAGCGGACGCCGCGGCAATCAGGCGGCAGGGCGGCGCGGACACATCGCGCTGGCGAGGCGGCACAGGTCGACGTGCAGCCGCGCCACGAGCAGCGTGCCCGGCGTCTTCTCGCTCACGTCGTGGAAAACCATGGGCTCATCGTATCGATTCCCGTACCGCCGTCCGGGAGGTTGTCCCGGTATGCGGGCGCTTTGATCTCGTTGTACGGACGCGAGGGGCGTACGGGCGGTCGTACGGGCGGGGCGGCGGCCTTCGTCCCGCCCCCGTCCCGCCCGCACGGCCCCGCTCAGCGCACCTCGACGCTCAGCACGCCTCGACACGCAGTACGCCTGGACTCGATGCTCAGTACGCCTCGCCGCGGTGCTCAGTACGCCTCGACGATCTTGACGTCTTCCTCCGTGATCACACCGTCCACGATGCGGTACGAGCGGAAGGAGACGGGGCCCTCCTCGTTGCCGCACTCGGCGGTGGACACCAGCACATAGTGGGCGCCCGGCTCGTTGGCGTAGCTGACGTCCGTACGCGAGGGGTACGCCTCGGTCGCGGTGTGCGAGTGGTAGACGATGACGGGTTCCTCGTCGCGGTCGTCCATGTCGCGGTAGAGCTTGAGCAGGTCCGTGGAGTCGAACTCGTAGAACGTGGGCGAGCGCGCGGCGTTGAGCATCGGGATGAACCGCTCGGGGCGGTCGGCGCCCGCCGGGCCCGCGACCACTCCGCACGCCTCGTCGGGGTGGTCGGCGCGGGCGTGCGCCACGATCCGGTCGTGGAGGGCCTGGGTGATGGTCAGCATGGCGTCAGCATAAAAGGGCCCGCCCGTACCGATGAACGGTACGGGCGGGTCCGGATGCTGGACGTACGGCGAGGCGGCAGGAGAGGCGGCTTCCCCTCAGTCCCCCTGCCCGGTCCGCTCGGCCTCCCCGGCCGCCGTGCCCTGGGCGACGAGGACCGGGTGGCCCTTGCGTTCGAAGGCCTCTGGGTTGCGGGCCTTGAGCGCGAAGTACCCGATCACCAGGATCGCCGCCCACACCGGCGCCGCGTACAGGGAGACGCGGGCCTCCTTGTCGACGCCCATCAGGACGATCACCATCGCGATGAAGGCGAGCGCGAAGATGCTGGTCCAGGGGGCGCCGGGGGCCCGGAAGCTGGACTGCGGGAGCAGGCCGCGGCCGGCCAGCCGGCGGTAGCGCAGTTGGGAGAGGAGGATCATGATCCACGCCCACATGCCGGAGATGGTCGCGAACGAGACGACGTAGTTGAACGCCTCGCCGGGCCACTGGTAGTTGATCCACACGCCGACGAGCATCAGCGCCACGGACACCGCGGTGCCGCGCGTCGGCAGCCCGTTCCCGCTCAGGTAGTTGAAGATCTTCGGGCCCTGGCCGTTGCGGGAGAGGTCGCGGAGCATGCGGCCGGTGGAGTACATGCCGGAGTTGGCGGAGGAGAGCGCCGCGGTGAGCACCACGAAGTTGATGATGCCCGCACCGGCCGGCAGGCCGATCTTCGCGAACGCCGCGACGAAGGGGCTGGTGTCCGGCAGGAACACGGTCCAGGGGACCACGGACAGGATGATGATGAGCGCGCCGATGTAGAAGACGGCGATGCGCCAGGGCACGGTGTTGATGGCCTTGGGCAGGACCTTCTTCGGGTCGCTCGCCTCGCCCGCGGTGACGCCGACGAGTTCGACGGCGAGGAAGGCGAACATCACGATCTGAAGGGTCATCAACGTGCCGTGGATTCCGTGCGGGAAGAATCCGCCGTGGGACCAGAGGTTGGTGAAGGAGGCGGTGTCACCGGCCTTGGAGAAGCCGAGAGTTATCACGCCGAGGCCGATGAGGATCATGCCGATGATGGCCGTGACCTTGACCATCGAGAACCAGAACTCCAGCTCCCCGAAGAGCTTGACCGAGATCAGGTTGACGCCGAAGAGGATGACCGTGAAGACAAGGGCGGACACCCACTGCGGGATGTCCTTGTTCCAGTAATGCACATAAGTGGCCGCGGCGGTCACTTCCGTGATGCCGGTGACGACCCAGAAAAGCCAGTAGGTCCAGCCGGTGACAAACCCCCAGAACGGGCCGAGGAATTCTCGTGCGTACTCCGAGAAGGAACCCGACACCGGGCGGTACATGAGCAGTTCGCCCAGTGCCCGCATGATGAAGAAGATGACCAGACCCGCCGCGGCGTAGGCGAGGATCAGGCTGGGCCCGGCCTTGGTGATGGCCTTGCCCGCACCGAGGAAGAGGCCGGTGCCGATGGCGCCGCCGATGGCGATCATCTGGATCTGACGGTTGCCCAGTCCGCGCTGGTAACCCTCTTCGGAAGCTCCCTGGCCGCTTCCGTCCTGCTCTGCGGCTGCCGCACCCGCGGCGTGGTCCGCGACCTGCTCAGAGGTCATGGTGGTGCGCCTTTCTCCATAACGACCCGGTCTCTGCCCGGATCGGGTCCCGATCCCCCCGGATGGAGTTCCTGCGAGCCGACGGTCGGCCGGCGCGGCGCCCGCGTGCGACATGGGTGGCGTCGCGACGGCAGGTCGTGAAGATTTATCACGGCCGTGACGAGATCAACACCGCCGAATGTGGACCCGGCCACAGAAAAAGTAGGACAATTAGTCCGGAGTGTGGCGATAATTCCGACTACGGTGACGGGATCGTTATCCGGATTTGAGGGCCCGTTGAGCGAACGCCCCGCGCCGCTCCCCCGCCGCCCTCTCAACGCCCCCTCGGCCGTTTCTCCGGGCAAATCCGGAGCCCGACATACCGGCAAGCGGGCAGTACCTTCGCACCCCGCCATACCGGCAAACGGGCAGCGCCTTCGCGCCCCGCCATACCGGCGCCCCGGCCTATTGGGGCACCGGCACATCGGATTCAGGGCATAAGGGTTTCCACAAGCGTCTCCTGGAGCCCGCCGAGCCACAGATATGCCATGACCATCGGCTTGCGCGGATCGTCGTCCGGCAGCCGGAAGAGCATTTCGCTGTCGTCGTCGGCGGCGATCTCCAGCCGGGTCCCGATGGCCAGCCGCAGATCGTTGAGGGCGCCGAGCCACTGCCGGGACTCCTCGGGTCGCAGCTTGAGCACCGCGCCGCCGTCGCCCGCGGCCGTCACCGAGTCGAGCGAACGCACGACGGCCAGGGCGTCCTCACGCTTGCGGGTCCGCAGGTCGTTCTCGGTGAAGCGGCGGAACTCGGCGGACCGCTCGCGCGCCTCGTTCTCCTCGGCGGAGTCCGGCTTCACGTCCGGGCCGCCGTAGGCGTCCGGGAAGAGCCGGGCCAGCGCCGGGTCGGCGGGCGGTTCGCTCGGGCCCTCCGCGAAGAGCCGGGCCAGCGGGTCCTCGCCCTCGGGGCCGCTGTCGCCCGGCCCGATCAGCTCCAGGAGCTGCACGGCCAGGCTGCGCAGGATGGAGAGTTCGACCTCGTCGAGGGCGATGGCGGCCCCGCCGCCGGAAATCGGCTCGAAATGTCCGGTCATCAGCGGTCCTGCTGAAGCGTCGCCCACAGCCCGTAGCCGTGCATCGCCTGCACGTCGCGCTCCATCTCCTCGCGGCTGCCGCTCGACACGGTGGCGCGGCCCTTGTGGTGGACGTCCAGCATCAGCTTGTGCGCCTTGTCCTTGGAGTAGCCGAAGTACGACTGGAAGACGTACGTCACATAGCTCATGAGGTTCACGGGGTCGTTGTGTACGAGCGTGACCCAGGGGACGTCGGGCTCAGGCACCGCGGAGGGTGCCTCGCTCGACTCGGGACGTTCGATCTCGACCGGTGCGACGCTCACGGGTTCCATGCTGCCACCCCGGGTGGGCCATCGCACAAACGGTCCCTAGAAATCGTCACTCTGACGAGTATTCGGGGTAGCATCCGTTCAGCGCGGAAGCATCGCGAGCGCGGAGCACGGCAAGCACTAAGGGCACGAAAAAGCGAGGTAGGCCGAAGTGAACGCTGCGGACCTGGGGCTGCCGGTGGAGGTGCCGTCCACGGCCCTCTTCACCGACCGATACGAACTCACGATGTTGCAGGCCGCCCTGCGGGCCGGCACCGCCGACCGCCGCTCGGTCTTCGAGGTGTTCACCCGCCGGCTCCCCGAGGGGCGCCGGTACGGCGTCGTCGCGGGCACCGGCCGGGTGCTGGACGCCGTCGAGAACTTCCGCTTCGACAGCGCCGTACTCGACTTCATGGCCGAGCAGAAGATCGTCGACGAGCCGACCCTGGAATGGCTCGCCGACTACCGCTTCCGCGGCGACATCTGGGGCTACCCCGAGGGCGAGGTGTACTTCCCCGGCTCGCCGATCATGCGCGTCGAGGGCACCTTCGCCGAGGCGGTGCTGCTGGAGACGGTGATCCTCTCCATCCTCAACCACGACTCGGCGGTCGCCGCCGCGGCCTCCCGGATGTCGGTGGCCGCGGGCGACCGGCCGCTGATGGAGATGGGCGCGCGCCGCACCCACGAGCTGGCCGCCGTCGCCGCCGCCCGCGCCGCGTACGTCGGCGGCTTCGCCACCACCTCCGACCTCGCGGCCGGCTTCCGCTACAACATCCCGACCGTGGGCACCAGCGCGCACGCCTTCACCCTGCTGCACGACAGCGAGCGCGACGCCTTCACCGCACAGGTCGACTCGCTCGGCGGCCGTACGACCCTGCTGGTCGACACCTACGACGTCACCGAGGCCGTACGCACCGCCGTGGAGGTGGCCGGGCCGGAGCTGGGCGCGGTCCGCATCGACTCCGGCGACCTGCTGCTGATCGCGCACCGGGTACGCCAGCAGCTCGACGACCTGGGCGCGGACAAGACGAAGATCGTGGTGACCAGCGACCTCGACGAGTACGCGATCGCCTCGCTGGCCGCCGCGCCCGTGGACGCGTACGGGGTCGGCACCCAGCTCGTCACCGGCAGCGGCCACCCGACCTGCTCCATGGTCTACAAGCTGGTGGCCCGCGCCGACTCGAACGAGCCGGCGGGCCCGCTGCGCCCGGTGGCGAAGAAGTCCATGGGCGCGAAGTCCTCGGCCGGCGGCCGCAAGTGGGCGGCCCGCCGCCCCGACGCGGACGGCATCGCCGAGGCCGAGGTCGTGGGCACCGGCCCCGTCCCGGACGAGCTGGCCGGCCACCTGCTCCAGGTGCCGCTCGTGCGCGAGGGCGAGGTCGTCGCCCGCGAGCCGCTGGACGCCGCCCGCGACCGCCACATCCGGGCCCGCGCCGGGCTGCCGATGTCGGCGACGCAGCTCTCCCGGGGCGAGGCCGTGCTGCCGACGGAGTACGTGTGAGCGAGGCCGCACTGTCCGCGGGTGACGTGTGAGCGGGGCCGTACCGTCCATGGATGACGTGTGAGCGGGGCCGTACCGTCCATGGATGACGTGTGAGCGGGGCCGCTGCCGACAGAGTCCGCGCGAGCGGGCTCACGGAGTGTGTGCAAGGGGGCGCGCGGAGTACGCGGAGGGGGCGCAGGGCCGCTGAACACGCCCTTTGCCGCCGCGCCGCGCCAGCGGACGAGTCGGCGGGCGCGGCGGAGGGCAAGGTTCCGCCCGACGGGAACCGGTTGGTTCGAACGCCCTCTCCCGTAACGCCCCCGCACTCACTACCCTCGGTCACAACGAGTCGGTCCGCACGTTCCCCGAAAACCCCCCACCGCCCGAGGCCCCTGCCAAAGGATGCGCACCATGCACCGTGCATTGATCGTCGTTGACGTGCAGAACGACTTCTGCGAGGGCGGCAGCCTGGCCGTCGCGGGCGGCGCCGACGTCGCCGCCGGGATCACGGATCTCGTCGGCGAGGCCACCGCCGGATACCGCTACGTCGTCGCGACACGTGATCATCACATCGACCCCGGCGAGCACTTCTCCGCCCACCCGGACTACGAGAACTCCTGGCCCCCGCACTGCGTCGCCGGCACGGAGGGCAGCGGCTTCCACCCGAACTTCGCGCCCGCCGTCGCCTCCGGCGCCGTCGAGGCGGTCTTCGACAAGGGCGCCCACACGGCCGCGTACAGCGGCTTCGAGGGCGCGGACGAGAACGGCACACCGCTGGCCCAGTGGCTGCGGGACCGGGACGTCGCCGAGGTCGACATCGTCGGCCTCGCCACCGACCACTGCGTCCGGGCCACCGCCCTGGACGCGCGGCGCGAGCGCTTCACCACCCGCGTCCTGCTGGACCTGACCGCCGGCGTCTCCCGCCACACCACCGAGCGCGCCATGGAGGAGCTGCGGGACGCCGGCGTGGACCTGAGCGGCAAGCCCATCCTCCAGACCGGCTGACGAGCGCCCGCCCTCGGGGCGGGACGTAGCGGCCGTACGTACGAGAACAGGCCCCGCCGGACGTACGGGTACGGGCGCCAAGCGGGCACGGCCGGACCTACGAGCACGGACCCGGCCGGACCTACGAGCACGGGCGCGGGCGGGCCGAAGCGGGACGCGTCCCGCGGCTCGCTCGCGCCCGTACGAGCGCCTGCGCGCGAGGGCTAGTGGCTCGCGCCCGCGCGGTGGTCCGCCGGGCCGCGGAGCAGGCTGCGGATCGGGTGCCAGGACTCGGTGTCGTCGTCGGGCACGGACCGCCAGACGAGGCCGTCCGGGTGGTGCAGCACCGCCGTTATCTCGTCGGGCGTCGGCGGCTCGGTGTTGCCGCGCAGATAGACCGCGCGCAGCCCGAGGTTGCGGAGCCTGGTCAGGGCGCGCTGGCGGTTCACGGCGTGCACCAGAACCCGCACCCGCGCGCCCGGCACCCCACTGCCGCCGGGCGGGCTGGGCAGCGACAGAGCCACCACCACACTGCCCCCCGGAAGCTTGGCGAATCCGCCACCGGCCATGTGCATCAGAACCCCTTCATGAGACGTCGCGTCAATAAGAGCTTCACGGGAGGCATTCAAACGCTAACGGCGGCCGGCCGCTAGGGGGCAAAGAATCACACGCCGTTGACCTGCGCTGATGCAGATTTCTCGTGACGCGAACCACCCTGGAGGCCGACCGCGGGGCCGCCGCGCGACGCCTTAATGATCTTGTTCTGGCGGCGAGTGTCAGTAAGGATCACGCCATATGGCCGACCACCGGCCACCGCACCGGAAGGTCCGCCGGACGCCAGGCGCGCGGGGCGCGGAGTGCGGGGTGCGGGGTGCGGAGAGCCTGAAGGGGTTTCTCTTCGAAGTCTTTAGGCAAGACCTCGCCGTCGCCTTTCCGGCGGCCCGGCGCTCTCGGAAAATGAGAGTGTGCGCCGGGTCCGGGGATTACCCGAGAGCCCTTCACCGATGGCCGCGCGCGACGGAACTCTGCCCCCGGCCAGAGAACACACAGCGTTGATTTGTCGACTGTTCAAGCGGAGTTCACCGGACGCACCAGAGGGTGTGAAGATCGCGAATATCTTTTCGGTCTTCTCCGGTGCAAGTTCCGGTCAGCCGCCGCTGCCACCCGTAAGGATCTTCGGCGCACCGCGCCGTTCACGCTCCGCGCCGCGGGCACCCCCCGGTCGCGACGCGTCGCCGCGGCCGCCCCGGAAGCCGCCCCCACAGCCCCGTACGGCCCCCTCGGCACCCCGTCTGAGCTGCGGAAACAACATCGGTCTCAGCATCTCGGCCGAGCGTCGGCCGGCGCGGCTCCGGTCGGCGGGAGCGCCCCCCGGAGCGCGCTCGCCGCCGCGCTTCCGGCACCGGAGCCGGTGCTTCCCGTTGACTGCTGTTCGCTTGTGAGCACCCTTCTCCGGAAGAACTGGGAAGCCATTAGTCCCCTGTGACAGGAGAAAGGACTGATGCGCCTCGGCACCCGGACGGCCAGTGCGGTACCTGGCCTTTGCGTTACGAATATCGGACATCAACAGACGCGCCCATCCCATGCGCGGGATGGCCGAATGATTCCGTGCGCCCCCCATGCATCGGTACCGTGTGTTAGGTCATGCTTACCAGCAGTTCCATGGGGGCAGACAGCCCCGTAGAGTCGTTTTGCGGTACGCATTGTCGACTCTCCCCCTAAATCGAAGCCCCGAGGACGGATCACCGCCATGCCGCGTCCGACTCCCGCACAGATCGCCTATGGTTCGGCCACTGTCGTCATCTCCGCCCTCGCGATGCTGCTTCTGTCGCAGACGCGAACGGGTCTGGGGGTCGGAGTGGTCGCCGTCGCCGCCCTCGCGCTCGGGCTCCTCGTCGCCGTGACCGTGCCGCTCCCGCGCACGGCCGCCCGCGCGGCGCGGGCCAACGAGCCGCAGACCACCGCCGCGCCGGGCAGCGCCGCGGCGTCCGCGCCCCCGGCCGTGTCGTTCGCCGCGCGCCGGGTGACCGGCCGCCGCGCCCCCGCGCGCGCCGGTGGTTCACGGATCAGGGAGCACTCCCTGCGCCGCTGAGCGACAAAACGTTTTGTCCTCCTGGTCCACGCCCGTACCGCACGCCCGTGACGCGTCCCCGTGACGCGCCCCCCGCATCACCGCGCGGCGACCACCACGGTCCTGGCTCCCTTGTCGTGCAGGCACTGCTGATAGGGCTTGTCCCAGGTGCACCACAGGACATTGACCAGCCAGAAGATGAAGCCGCAGCACGGCACGATCTCCGGCAGCGAGTAGACGGCGGCCCGCGCCCAGCCGGGCCGGCCCGCCGGAACCGCGCCGTTCTCCAGCATCGCCACGCGGATCTTCATCATCCGTTTGCCGACGGTCTGGCCCCGGCTGGTGAGCATCAGACCCTCGTAGACGAAGTAGACGACGGAGATGATGACCGACAGGCTCGTCGACTTGACGGTGTCCTCGGTCGGGTCGTAGCCGCCGGTCACCAGCGAGACGATGACGCTGACCGGGATGCCGACGATGAGCCCGTCGATGATGCGGGCCACGAGCCGCCGGCCCCGGCCCGCGAGGGGCGGCATCCCCGCCAGCGGATTGCCCGCCCCGAACTGAGCGCCGTACGGATCGCCGGGCCCGCCCCCGCCGTACGGGCCACCCCCGTACGGACCGCCGGGGCCGCCCCCGCCGTACGGACCATTGCCGCCGTACGGACCACCGCCCCCGTCGCCGTACGGTCCACCGCCCCCGCCGGCCGGCGCGCCCGCGTCATACGGCGGGGGCGGAGGGGCGGAAGGCGGCGGTTCCTGCGGCTTCTTGCGGAACGGGTCATCCTCGGGCGGCCGCGCCTGGTCGCTACTCATGGACCCAGTAGACCGGCCCGGGAAGGCCATCGCATCCGGCTGGTGCCGACCGGGTGGAAATCGAGCCGCCTCGAACGACCGCCTCCGGCACGCCCGCCCGGCCCTGCCCCGCCCCGGGCCGCTCGGCAGGACCGCCCGCTCGACGGGGCCGGCCGCTCAGTGGGACCAGTCGACCGACGCTCGGGCGGGCCGAGCGCCCCCGCTCCCCGCCCGGTTCCGCTCAGCGGGCCCGTGCCACGAAGGTGTGCGCCGCCTTGTCGTGCCAGCACTGCCGCCACGGCCGGTCGAACAGACACCACAGGACGTTCACGACGCCGACCACCAGCAGGCCCAGCACGCCGTACACCAGCCACCGGCGCAGCGCCGCCCCGAACGACGGCGTGTCGTGGCCCTCGATGCTCAGCACCCGCACCCCGCAGAGCTTCTTGCCCAGCGTGCGGCCCCACTTGGCGGTGGGCAGCGCCTCGTACACGACCCCCGCCAGCAGCAGCACGGCCAGCACGATGCCGAGGCAGGCCCCGGTCGTGCCGTCCAGCAGCCAGACCGTCACGGTCTCGCCGGACTGCTTGGCGCCTTCGAGCTTGCCGTCGATGTGGTCGGCGGCCTTCGCCCACAACGGCACGGCGGCAGCGGCCACGACCGCCCCGAGCACCGCCGAGTCGATCAGCCGCGCGCCGAGGCGGCGGCCGAGCCCGGCGGGCCGGCCCTGCGCCTGCGCCGCCTGGAGGAAGGGGTTGTCGACCGGCGGCTTCCACGGAATGACGCCTTCCGGCGGCGCGCTCGGGGCGGTCGCCGCGGCCGGACCAGTAGAGGGAGCGGGCCCGGTGGCCGCGGCCGGGCCGTACACGCCCGCGTGCGCCCCCTCGGGCCGCGGTGCCGACCACGCGGGGCTGCCACCGCCGCCCTGAGCGGGCACCAGCCCCTGCGGCGGCGGCTGTACGGGCTGAGGGGCCGGCGCGTGCGCCGCACGGGCCTCGGGGGCATCCGCACCAGGTCCGTACCCGCCGTTCGGCCCCGCCCACGGCTCGGGGCCCGGCTCGGCGGTACGTACGGGCGGCTGGGCGGCGGGCCCGGCGGCAGGCGCGCCGCCCGCGCTCTCGCCGTTGCGAACGGGTGCGGCGGCATCGGCGCGGTCCGCCGGGGCGGGCCAGACGACATCGTCGGGCGCGGTCCGCGCGCCGGGCGCACGCCCTGCCGCCTCCTCGTGGCGTTCGGCGGCGCCGGGGCCGTCCGGCGCCCAGGAGTTCCAGCGGTCCGGCTCGGGGCCGAACCCGTTCCCGCGTGCGCCGTCGTGCGGGCGCCGCGGGTCCTCCCGGACGGGGGCGGGCCCGGACTGCCGGGGCCGTACGTCCGCGGCGGCGGCGCGCGGCAGCGGCTCCGGCTCCGGCTCCTCGTCGAGGAACATCGGCCCGGTCTCCTCGGGCCGCCCGACGGCGGGCCGCGCGGCCTCCTCCGCGGGGCCGGCGTCAGCACGACCGGCGTCAGCACGACCGGAGTCAGCACGGCCGGAGTCGACGCGACCGGCCTCAGCGCGACCGGCCTCCGAACGCGCGGCCTCCGCACGACCGGCCTCGGGCTGACGCGTCTCGGGACGGGCAGTCTCGGCGTGGGCCGTCTCGGGACGGGCCGTCTCGGACGTGCGCAGCGCCGACGATGCCGCGGGCGGGGCGAGGGCCGGCGGCGGGGCCGCGTTCGCGGGGGCGGCCGGCATCTCCTCGCCGGCCGCCGGGGCGGGCCGGCTGGTGCCGGGGACCCACGCGGCGCCGTTCCAGTACCGGATGTAGCCGGGGATGGACGGGTCCGGATAGAAGCCGGGGGTGGGGCTGCCGTCGGCTGATCCTGAGGTAGACGCGCTCATGATGTCCGATGTCCCGTATCTGTTCGGCCGTGCTGTGTCGTGTGGTGCTCGGTGGGGCGTAAGCAGTCTGCCGCACCGGGGCGAGGAGGTGTAGAGCGCTCGGCCCTCCGCGCCCTCGGCGCTCGGTACCGCGGTGCCTCGTGACCTCAATGCACACAACGCAACCGGGTGCGCGGGGAACAGGTCTACCAGAAGGGCCGAGCACTCGGGGCCGACCGGCCGGAGCACCACTCGCACGTGCGAGCCGGAAGATATTCGGAATGTTTTCGGGAAGTCGCGTAATGGCGTGGGGGGCAGCGCGCTCTATCCGGTGCGGGCCCGTTCACAGGGGCTGCGCACCGAGAGATACAGAGCAGAGAGGGCGCACTTCATGCACACCGTGGTGGAACGAGAGCTGGAGCTCAACCTGGTGCTGTCGCCGGAGCGCAGCATCCCCGTACCGGCCCGTATGTCCTACCGGACCGACGACCCGTTCGCCGTCCACATCAGCTTCCATGTCACCTCGGACTCCCCCGTGAACTGGACGTTCGCCCGCGAGCTGCTGGTGGAGGGGGTCTTTCGGCCGTGCGGGCACGGGGACGTGCGGGTGTGGCCGACAAAGGTCGACGGCCGCAGCATCGTCTGCATGGCGCTGTCGTCCCCGGACGGCGACGCGCTCCTGGAGGCGCCCGCCTCGGCGGTCTCGGCGTGGCTGGAGCGGACGCTGCGCGCGGTGGCGCCGGGCTCGGAGCACGAGCGGCTCGCCATCGACGACGCACTGCGCGAACTGCTGGCCCCCACCCCGGGCGACGACCTCTGGCTGCGCGGGCCGTGGCCGTCGGACGAGTCGCCGGAGGCGGGGGCGTAGCGGGCCGCCGCCCGTGGGCGGCGGCGGGTGGTCACTCATCCTTGATGTAGGGGTGGGTCAGGAACTCGATGGCGTGTCCGTCCGGGTCGTCGACGTAGACGCCCCGGCCCTTGTTCCGGTGGTTGATCTGCTGGGGCTCGGTGTGGAAGGGGTCGCCCCAGTAGGGGAGTTCGCGGTCCTTGATGCGGGCGAAGATCTCGTCGAACTCGTCCTCGGAGACGAGGAAGGCGAGGTGCTGGGGCACGATCTTCAGGCCCTCGGGGAGGTGGTCGTCGGCGTAGTCGACGGTGACGTCGTTGGAGAGCTTGACCTCGGCGAACGGGCCGAAGGACGTCGGCTCCGGCGCGCCGAGGAGTTCGGTGACGAAGCGGGCGGAGGCGAAGCGGTCGGAGCTGTGCACGATCAGGTGGTTGAGTTGCGCGGGCACGGAACCTCCAAGGCGATGGATGCCGTCATTTCCGGTTACTCGGTGCGCTTACGACGGTACGGTCGGCAGTCGCGGCGCGCATCGGGCTTCCGGACGAATCCGGCCGATTCGCCGGTTCCGGCGTCCTACGTCCCGCGCCCTAAACCCCTGGCCGGTGGGGAGGGGCGGGCGGCCGCGGCCGTCCGCCTCCCGCGCTCCCGCGATGCCCCTGGCCCGGGAAGCCGTGGTCACAGGGGGCCGCTCGCAGGGCCGCGGTCAACCGGCCCCGCTCACAGGACCTTGCCCGGATTCAGGATGCCGAGCGGGTCGAAGGTGTGCTTGATGCCGCGCTGCATCTCCAGGCCGACCGGGCCCAGCTCGCGGGCGAGCCAGTCGCGCTTGAGGAGGCCGACGCCGTGTTCGCCGGTGATCGTGCCGCCGAGGTCGAGGCCGAGGGCCATGATCTCGTCGAAGGACTCCCGCGCTCGGCGGGCCTCGTCGGCGTCGGCGGGGTCGAAGCAGACGGTGGGGTGGGTGTTGCCGTCGCCGGCGTGCGCGCAGACGCCGATGGTCAGGCGGTGTTTCGCGGCGATGGCGGCGATGCCCTCGAAGATGTCGGCGAGGCGGGAGCGGGGCACGCACACGTCGTCGATCATCGTGGCGGACTTGACGGCTTCCAGGGCGGTGAGGGTCAACCGGCGCGCCTTGAGCAGCAGTTCGGACTCGGCCTCCGTGTCGGCCGGTACGACCTCGGTGGCGCCGGCCTCGGTGCACAGGGCGCCGACGGCCGCGAGGTCGGCGGCGGGGTCGGGGGTGTCGAAGGCGGCGAGCAGGAGCGCTTCGGTGGTCTCGGGCAGGCCCATGCGGGCGTACGCGTTGACGGCCCGTACGGAGGTGCGGTCCATGAGTTCGAGCAGCGAGGGGGCGTGGCCGCGGGCCATGATGGCGCAGACGGCGGCGCAGGCGGCGGCCGTGGAGGGGAACTCCGCGGCGAGCACGAGCTGGCGGGGCGGCGCGGGCTTGAGGGCGAGCACGGCCCGTACGACGATGCCGAGGCTGCCCTCGGAGCCGACGAAGAGGCGGGTGAGGTCGTAGCCGGCGACGCCCTTGGCGGTGGTGCGGCCGGTGCGCAGCAGGCGGCCGTCGGCGAGGACGACGTCGAGGCCGAGGACGTAGTCGGCGGTGACGCCGTACTTGACGCAGCACAGGCCGCCGGAGGCGGTGCCGATGTTGCCGCCGATGGTGCACTCCTCCCAACTGGAGGGGTCGGGCGGGTAGGCGAGGCCGTGTTCGGCGACGGCGCGGGAGAGTTCGGCGTTGACGACGCCGGGTTCGACGACGGCGGTCCGGTCGACGGCGTTGATCTCGATGATCTTGTTCATGGCGGTGAGGGACAGTACGACGCAGCCCTCTATGGCGTTGGCCGCGCCGGACAGGCCCGTGCGGGCGCCCTGCGGCACGACGGGTACGCGCAGGGCGGTGGCGGTGCGCATGACGTGCCGCACCTGGTCGACGGTGCGCGGCAGGACGACCGCGGCGGGCCGCCCGGCCGGGCAGAAGCTGGCCATGTCGTTGGCGTAGGAGCGGGTGATGTCGGGGTCCGTGAGGACCGCTTCGGCGGGAAGGCCGTCGCACAGGAGTTTGATCACGTCGCCGTCCATGGTCCTCACCCTGGCACTCCGGGGGCCGGTAGGGAAGATCGCACCAGCGGTCGGCGCCGCGCCTTCCGGCTCCCCGGCTTCCCGGCTATCCGGCCGCTTGGTCCTGACCTGCCCTCAGCGGCCGCCCCACTGGTAGATCGAGTACGCGCGGCCCCGGGTGGGCCCGGTGGCGAACCCCATGCACAGCCGGGGCGCGGCGGCGCTCCCGATGATGGCGAGCCCTTCCGGTTCGCGCGGGTGGAGGGACTTCCCCGCGAGGATGCGGGCCTCCTGTACGACCTCTCCGCTGCGCATGTCGATGCAGAAGAGGCGGGTGTTGCCGCCGGAGGGGCGCGGGTTCTTCGGGCCGTAGGCGCTGCCGAGCAGTTGGTAGGCGTAGTCGCCGCGGACGGCCATCCCCTGGTAGGGCAGGTGCAGTCCGGTGCCGGGCTGGGCGAAGTCGGCGAGCGGGTCGAACTCGCGGTCGATGAAGGCGTCGAGGTCGTAGAGGGCGTAGCGGGGCTTGCCCTGCTTGAGGTAGCGCAGCAGCAGCCGGCCGGTGGTGAGGTCGATGGCCGGGTAGTTGCCGGTGGTGCCGGGTTTGGGGCGGTATCCGGCGGGGGCGGCGCGGCCGGTGGTGAGCACGGAACCCTCGGCGTAGGCGATGCGGGCGACGCCGCGCCCGTAGCCGCTGCTGGGGTGGGCGTCCCACTCGGTCCACAGTTCGGCGGCGCGTCCGTCGGGGTCGACGCCGATCGTGCCGCCGTGGCCGAAGCCCTTGAGGAACATCCGGCCGAGCCGTCTGCCGCTGGTCGAGAGGCGGTTGAGGCAGAGGTCGCCGTGGCGCTGCCGCTCGGCGTGCGAGTACGCGCGCGGTTCGCCGCGGAGCCGGACGCCGCCCTCCATCACCTGGAGGGCGTAGAGGTGGCCGCGGGCCTCGTCGAAGCCGAAGGACTGCAGGACGGTGGTGTGGTGGAGTTTCGCGCCGTGGATCAGGCGGGTGGGGTTCTTGGAGAAGTCGATCCAGGGGGGTTCCGCGCGGCCGGCGGGTTCCGCGCGGGCGCCGGGCACCGTGCGTACGGGCACGCTGCGCACGGCGGGCTCCGCGCGCAGGGCGCCTTCGGCGCGTACGGCGGCCTCGGCGCGTACGACGGCTTGGGCGCGTACGGGCCCGGCGGCGGCTCGCGCGGCGGGGCCGTCCAGCGTGGTGAGCACGGCCGCCGCCGAGAACGCCCCGCCGAGCCCGAGGAGCCGTCTGCGGCCGAGCAGCCGCTCCTGGCCCAATTCTTGGCCCCGGCCTTGACCCTGGCTTTCCTCCCCGCCCCGGTCCTGCCCATGGCCCTGGCCCTGGCCCTGGCCCCGCAGTTGCATACGCCCCATTCGATACTGCCCTCTCTCGCGTCTCTCGTTTCCCTGTGGTTCGGTCCAGTGCATGACCGGGATCGGGGTGCGGGGTGCGCGTCGAGGGGGAAGTTCATCCGTATGAGAGACGGGGGCGGCGCAGGGCGGATACGGCGAGCGGGCCGGAACCCGTGGTTCCGGCCCGCTCGCCAGGCACCGCCGCGCGCGGCGCGGTCAGAGGTTGCCGCGCTTCTCCTGCTCGCGCTCGATGGCCTCGAAGAGCGCCTTGAAGTTGCCCTTGCCGAAGCCCATGGAGCCGTGCCGCTCGATCATCTCGAAGAAGACGGTCGGGCGGTCCTGGACCGGCTTGGTGAAGATCTGGAGCAGATAGCCGTCCTCGTCGCGGTCCACGAGGATCTTCAGCTCGCGCAGCGTCTCCACGGGGACGCGGGTCTCGCCGGCCCACTCCCCCAGCGTGTCGTAGTACGAGTCCGGGGTGTCCAGGAACTGGACGCCGGCCGCCCGCATGGCCCGCACCGAGGCGACGATGTCGTTGGTGGCGAGCGCGATGTGCTGCACGCCCGGGCCGCCGTAGAACTCCAGGTACTCGTCGATCTGCGACTTCTTCTTGGCGATGGCCGGCTCGTTGAGCGGGAACTTCACCTTCCGGGTGCCGTCCGCGACGACCTTCGACATGAGCGCGGAGTACTCGGTGGCGATGTCGTCGCCCACGAACTCCTTCATGTTGGTGAAGCCCATGACGTTGTTGTAGAAGTCGACCCACTCGTTCATCCGGCCGAGTTCGACGTTGCCCACGCAGTGGTCGATGGCCTGGAAGCGGCGGGCCACCGGCTCCACGATCGGCTCGGCGGCGACGTAGCCGGGGAGGTACGGGCCGTCGTAGCCGGAGCGGTCGACGAGGGTGTGGCGGGTCTTGCCGTAGGTGGCGATGGCGGCCAGCACGACGGTGCCGTGCTCGTCCTTGACCTCGTACGGCTCCTGGAGGCCGGTGGCGCCGTGCGCCGTGGCGTAGGCGTACGCGGCGCGGGCGTCCGGCACCTCGATGGCGAGGTCCACGACGCCGTCGCCGTGCTCGGCGACGTGGTCGGCGAGGAACTTGCCGTGCTCGGTGGCGGCCTTGATGACGGAGGTGAACACGAATCGGGCGCCGCCCGATTCGAGGACGTAGCTGGCCGTCTCGCGGCTGCCGTTCTCGGGTCCCGAGTAGGCGACGCGCGTCATGCCGAAGGCCGTGGAGTAGTAGTGGGCGGCCTGCTTCGCGTTGCCGACGGCGAAGACGACCGCGTCCATCCCCTTGACCGGGAAGGGGTCCGCCTGCCGTGCGGTGCTGGGGGTGTGCAGGGTCTCAGTCATGGCCGCAGGCTCTCTCCGAACCACAAGATGCGCAATAGTTTGCGTTTTCACTGGGCAATCTGTCCAGTGATAGGGCAGTATCTCCGAGCGTTCTGTACATGATGACCATCGACCCGTCGAACCGTCCTCCAGGAGGCCCGGTGATCGATCATTTGGACGGCAGATTGCTGGAGCTACTGGCTCTGGAGCCGCGGATAGGAATTCTGGAGGCGTCCCGTCGGCTGGGCGTGGCGCGCGGCACGGCACAGGCCCGTTTGGACCGTTTGCAGAGCAATGGGGTCATTCGTGGATTCGGCCCCGACGTGGACCCGGCGGCGATCGGATATCCGGTCACGGCGTTCGCGACGCTGGAGATCAAACAGGGCCAAGGGGCCAGCGTCCGCAGTCATTTGGCGGGCGTACCCGAGGTGCTCGAACTGCATACGACGACGGGCCACGGCGATATGCTGTGCCGCCTTGTAGCCCGTTCCAACGCCGACCTCCAACGTGTGATCGACCGGGTTGTGGGTTTTGATGGCATCGTGCGGGCGTCCACAGCGATCGTGATGGAGAATCCGGTGCCACTGAGGATCATTCCGCTGGTGAAACAGGCGTCGGAGGACTGAGACCACAGCGTCGAGGGAGCGGCCCAGTGAATTTCTGGGAATACATCGGCAACCGGTACGCGCAATTGCTCACCGACACCTATCAGCACGCCAGCGCCGTCTTTCAGTGCATGGTCGTGGCGACCCTCATCGGGGTGCTGATCGGCGTCGCCACCTACCGCAGCGAGTGGGCCGGGAACCTCGCCATCACCTCGACGGCCACGGTTCTCACGGTCCCCTCCCTCGCCATGATCGGCCTGCTCATCCCGGTCACCGGGCTCGGCGTCGCGCCGACCGTCACCGCCCTGATCCTCTACGGGCTGCTGCCCATCGTCCGCAACGCGATCGTCGGGCTGCGCGGCGTCGACCCCACCCTGGTGGACGCCGCGAAGGGCATCGGCATGTCCCGCCTCTCCCGGCTGCTGCGCGTGGAGCTGCCGCTGGCCTGGCCGCCCATCCTCACCGGAATCCGCGTCTCCACCCAGATGCTGATGGGCATCGCCGCCATCGGCGCGTACTCCTCCGGCCCCGGCCTGGGCAACGAGATCTTCCGCGGCATCTCCTCCCTGGGCAGCGCCAACGCCCTCAACCAGGTGCTCGCCGGAACGCTCGGAATCGTGATTCTCGCGCTCGTCTTCGACGCCGTGTACGTCCTCATCGGACGGCTGACCATCTCCAGGGGGATCCGTGCCTGAAGCCTCGACGCCCAGCGGCGCCGCGCCGGCGCACACCACGCCGCCGAGCACCACCACGACCACCGGCGCCACCATCGCGCTGGAGGACCTCACCAAGCGGTACTCCGGCACCCCCGCCCCGGCGGTGGAGAACGTCAACATGGACATCAAGGCCGGTGAGCTGGTGGTCTTCGTGGGCCCGTCCGGCTGCGGCAAGACCACCACCATGAAGATGATCAACCGGCTGATCGAGCCCACCTCCGGCCGGATACGGATCGACGACGAGGACGTCACCGGCATCGACCCGGTCCGGCTGCGCCGCAAGGTCGGTTACGCCATCCAGTCCTCCGGCCTCTTCCCGCACATGACCGTCGCCCAGAACATCGCGCTCGTACCGAAGCTCATCGGCTGGTCGAAGGCGAAGGTCAAGAGCCGCATCGAGGAGATGCTGGACCTCGTCGGACTCGACGCCGGGGAGTTCCAGGGCCGCTACCCGCGCCAGCTCTCCGGCGGCCAGCAGCAGCGCGTCGGCGTCGCCCGCGCGCTCGCCGCCGACCCGCCCGTACTCCTGATGGACGAACCCTTCGGCGCGGTCGACCCGATCACCCGCGACCACCTCCAGGACGAGCTGATCCGGCTCCAGCACGAGCTGCACAAGACCATCGTCTTCGTCACCCACGACTTCGACGAGGCCATCAAGCTCGGCGACCGCATCGCGGTGCTCCGCGAACGCTCGCACATAGCCCAGTTCGACACCCCCGAGGCCATCCTCACCAACCCCGCCGACGACTTCGTCTCCGGCTTCGTCGGCGCGGGCGCGGCGCTCAAACGGCTCAACCTCACCCGCGTACGGGACGTGGAGATCGTCGACTTCCCCACCGCCACCATCGACGACCCGCTCCAGTACCTCTTCGACATGCTGCGCCACGGCTCCACCAACGAGGTGCTGCTCCTCGACCGCTACCGGCGCCCGTACAAATGGCTGCGCCGCGGCGACCTGATGCGGGCCAAGGGGTCCCTCGCCCGCGCCGGGACGCTTGTGCACGACACCGTCACCCGCGACGCCACGCTCCGCGACGCACTGGAGGCCGTCCTCACCGACAACGCCGGGCGGGTCGCGGTCACCGGGCGGCGCGGCGAGTACACCGGCGTCGTCGACATGGAGACGCTGATGAACTCCGTGCAGCAGTTGCTGGAGGAGGACCGCCTCGAAGCCGTCGAGCACCAGCACGCGCTGCTGGAGCAGCGGGCGCACCAGACCAGACGGGAACAGGAGGGCGCGACCGCCGTCCGGCCCGAGGACCTCTCGTGAGCCGCCGGGACCGCAGGCGGCCGCGGGACGAGCGGGCCCCGGGCGAGCACGAGGTCAAGGGCCTCGCCTTCCGCGACGAGGTGGACGTCGACGAGCCGGCCGCCGGCCTCGCCCGGCCCCCCGCGCCCAAGCCGCCGCGCCGCCTGACCTGGCAGCGGCTCACCTACATGCCGGCCGTACTGGCGCTGATCCTGCTCGCCCTGTGGCTCTGGTTCCGCGGCGCGGACCTCGACTCCATCGCCCGCAACTCCATCGCGGGCGGCAACGTCTGGCTGCGGCTGCGCCAGCACATCTACCTCACGGTCGTCTCCACCTTCTTCGTGCTGATCATCGCGATCCCGCTGGGCATCCTGCTCACCCGCCGCCGGCTGCGCGGCGCCGCGCCGTTCGCCATGGCCATCGCCAACATCGGCCAGGCGACGCCCGCGATCGGCCTGCTGGCGCTGCTCGTCATCTGGATGGGCATCGGCCGCCGGGCCGCGCTCTTCGGCATCGTCATCTACGCCGTGCTGCCCGTGCTCTCCAACACGATCACGGGCCTGCGGGCCATCGACCCGACGCTGGTGGAGGCGGCGCGCGGCATCGGCATGTCGGCGGCCGGGGTGCTGCGCAGAGTCGAGCTGCCGCTGGCCGTGCCGCTGATCCTCGCGGGCGTCCGCACCGCGCTCGTGCTCAACGTCGGCACCGCGACGCTCGCCGCCTTCGGGGGCGGTGGCGGCCTCGGCGACCTGATCACCACGGGCATCACCAATCAGCGGATGCCGATCCTGGTGCTCGGCTCCGTGCTGACGATCGTGCTCGCCCTGCTCGTGGACTGGCTGGCATCGCTGGCCGAACTGCTGCTGCGGCCGCGCGGCCTGGAGGGGAGCGACTGATGATACGTACGCCGGGCCGTGTCCGGTTGGCGGCCGCCGCCGCGACGGGCGCGCTGCTGGCCCCGTTCGCCCTCGGCGGCTGCGGGCTGACCAGCGGAAGCCCCATGGCCGACGACGTCCGGCCGGGCTCCATAGGGCAGGGCAGGCCGCTCAAGGGCGCCGACCTGACCGTCACCTCCAAGGAGTTCACCGAACAGATCATCCTGGGCCAGATCATGGGCCTCGCCTTCAAGGCCGCCGGCGCGACCGTCCTGGACCGCACCGACATCCAGGGCTCCATCGGCGCCCGCGAGGCCGTCAAGTCCGGTGACGCGGACGCGATGTACGAGTACACCGGCACCTCCTGGATCACCTACCTCGGCAACGACAAGCCGATCCCCGACCCTCAGGAGCAGTGGCAGGCGGTGTACGAGGCCGACCTGAAGAACGGCATCACCTGGCTGCCGCCGGCCACCCTCAACAACACCTACGCGCTCGCGCTGAACCAGGCGAACGCCAAGAAGTACGGCACCAAGACGCTCTCCGACGTCGCCGCCCTCGCGAAGAAGAACAGGTCGGCGGTGACCCTCTGCGTGGAGAGCGAGTTCGCGGCCCGCAACGACGGGCTGCCGGGCATGCAGAAGAAGTACGGGATGCGGCTCCCCGCCTCCAACATCCAGAAGATGGACGGCGGCATCGTCTACACCCAGGTCTCCAAGGGCGGCTCGTGCACCTACGGCGAGGTCTTCACCACGGACGGCCGGATCAAGGCCATGAACCTCGAAGTGATGCGCGACGACCAGCACTTCTTCCCCAACTACAACGCCGCCCCCGAGATCAACAGCAAGGCCATCAAGAAGTGGCCGGCCATCCGCGAAGTCCTCGGCCCCATCACCAAGAAGCTCACGAACGACGTGGCCCGCACGCTCAACGGCAAGGTGGACGTGGAGGGGCAGGACCCGCACGAGGTCGCCAAGGACTGGCTGATCGAGGAGGGCTTCATCAAGGGCGGCTGAGCCCTCTGGCTCTCATTTGGGGGGAGGTGGGGTCAGCAGGTGGGCACGGACTGCCCGGCCGCCAGCGCCCGGAGGGAGGAGACCGAGTCCTTGAGGGTGGTGACGGGGATGAGCTGAAGGCCCTCGGGGCGTACGGCCTCGGCCTCCTTGCACTCCCCCTTCGGGACGAGGAAGACCGTGGCCCCGTCCCGCTTGGCGGCCTGCGTCTTGAGCTGCACGCCGCCGACCGGCCCCACGGTCCCGTCGGGCTCGATGGTGCCGGTGCCCGCGATCGTACGGCCGCCCGTCAGCTCGCCGCCGCGGCCATCCCCGTCGATCTTGTCGATGATCCCGAGCGTGAACAGCAGCCCCGCGCTGGGCCCGCCGATACGGGCAAGGTCCAGGGTGACCTTCACGTCCTTCGACGACCGGTGCAGGTAGCGCAGGGCGGCCTCGGTGGCGGCGTCCTGCGACTTCCGCATGTCGGCGAAGTTGTGCTTCTCGACCTCGGCGGTCGTGTTCCCGACCGGGTACACGGAGTCCCGCGGCATCACCGCCCGGTCCGTACGGAACCAACTGTCGATCACGTCGCCGAGCCGCACATCGGCGTCGGGCCCGGTCGCCACGATCGTCGTCGCCCGGAGCTGCCCGGTCGTCTTGCGGGTATCGGCCCCCTCGACCGTGATCACCTGCTCCCCGCGCCGGGACCCGAGCACATCGGCCGTCGACCCCGGCTGCGCCAACGAGAACGGCAGCGGCGCGAAGGCGGCCACGGCGAGCAGGGCGACGACGAGCACGGAGCAGACCGTGAGAACACGAACACGAGAGGACACGCCCGCCACCCTAATTCACCCACGCACCGGGGCCCTCCGGGGCGTACGGGCGGGGGGGGGGACGTACAGGCAGGGGGAACGTACGGGCGGAAGCGCGGAGGGGGTGGCGGCGGCGCGTACGGGCGGAGCCCAGCCCGTACGTCGGCTCACCGCCGGCGCGAGCGAACCGTCACCGCAGCGCCTCCGCCACCTCCTTGGCGGCGTCCATGACGCGGTGGCCGACGCGGTCGGGGACGGAGTCGGCGAGCATCACGACGCCCACGCTGCCCTCTATCCCCGTCACGCCCAGGAGCGGGGCGGCGGCGCCGCTCGCGCCGGCCTCCAGTTCGCCGTGGGTGAGGGCGTAGCCCGGATTGCCGGCCTCGCCGCGGCGGGCGGCGAGGATCGCGCGCCCGGCGGCCCCGCGGTCGAGCGGGTGGCGGAAGCCGGCGCGGTAGGCGACGTGGTAGTCGGTCCAGGTCGGTTCGACGACGGCGACGGCCAGCGCCTCCGTCCCGTCGACGAGGGTGAGGTGGGCGGTGGCCCCGATGTCCTCGGCCAGGGAGCGCAGCGCGGGCAGCGCCGCCTCCCGCACCAGGGGGTGCACCTGGCGGCCGAGCCGCAGCACGCCCAGCCCGACGCGGGCCCGGCCGCCGATGTCCCGGCGTACGAGCGCGTGCTGTTCGAGTGTCGCCAGCAGGCGGTAGACCACGGTCCGGTTGACCCCGAGCTTGGTGGACAGCTCGGTGACGGTGAGCCCGTGGTCGGTGTCGGCGAGCAGTTTGAGGACGCGCAATCCTCGGTCGAGCGTCTGCGAGGTCTCCGCGGTCACGACGCCCCTCCTCACGTGAGTGGCGGCTCCCGTCGCGGTGGGGGCGGCCGCCGGCCCGTCCGGCAGCGCGCGCGAGAGGCCGCCGGCCGCTTGGCGCACGGCACCGGCTGCGCTCCGCGGCGGCGCTGCCACGGGGCGTGTGCGTGTTCCGGCACCGTAGCGAGCCGGTCCGCTGAGCGGAAGGGCTTGCCCACAATCCGGGCAGTGAGCGGGCGATATGCGAAATCCGTCCGGTGGCCGGACAGGAGATCGGCGGCGGAACGGAACGCTCCGGCGGGGGCGAGGAACCCGCCCTACGAGCCGCTACGAACGGACAGCGCTACGGGGCCCCTACGGCCCCGCGAGCGGAGGCTCCGCTCGCGGGGCCGTAGGGCCATGGCGTCCCCGCCCAGCGCGAGCGCCCCGTCAGCGCATCCGCGTGGCCCACTCCCGTACCTTCTTGATCCGCTCGTTCAACTGCCCGGCCGTGGCCTCCGCGCTCGGCGGGCCTCCGCACACCCGGCGCAGCTCGGTGTGGATGACGCCGTGCGGTTTGCCGCTCTGGTGGGCGTACGCGCCGACCAGCGAATTGAGCTGCTTGCGCAGTTCCAGCAGTTGCTTGTGCGTGACGATCGGCCGCCGCTCGGCCGGCAGCTCGACGAGGTCGGCCTCGGCGGCCGGCTTCTGCCGGCTGTGCGCGATCTGCCGGGTCTGCCGCTTCTGGAGCAGCATCTGCACCTGGTCGGGTTCGAGGAGCCCGGGGATGCCGAGGTAGTCCTGTTCCTCCTCGCTGCCGGGGTGCGCCTGCATGCCGAACTCGGCGCCGTCGTAGAGCACCCGGTCGAAGACCGCGTCGGACTCCAGCGCCTCGAAGGAGAGCTGGTCGTCCTCGCCGGTGTCCTCGTCCTGCTGCTTCTCGGCCTCCGCGAGGAGTTTGTCCTCCTCCGCGTACGGGTCCTCCTCGCCGCCCTTCTTCGGCTTGTCGAGGACGTGGTCGCGCTCGACCTCCATCTCGTTGGCGAAGGTGAGGAGGGTCGGGATGGTCGGCACGAAGACGGAGGCGGTCTCGCCGCGCCGCCGCGACCGTACGAAGCGGCCGACGGCCTGGGCGAAGAAGAGGGGCGTGGAGATGGTGGTGGCGTAGACGCCGACGGCGAGGCGCGGGACGTCCACGCCCTCGGACACCATGCGGACGGCGACCATCCAGCGGTCGTCGGACTTGGAGAAGTCGTCGATGCGCTGCGAGGCGCCGCTGTCGTCGGAGAGCACGAGCGTGGCGCCCTGCCCGGTGATCTCGCGGATCAGCTTGGCGTACGCGCGGGCCGACTCCTGGTCGGAGGCGATGACGAGGGCGCCCGCGTCGGGGATGGCCTTGCGGACCTCGCTGAGCCGCTGGTCGGCGGCGCGCAGCACGTTCGGCATCCAGTCGCCGCGCGGGTCGAGGGCGGTGCGCCAGGCCTGCGAGACGGCGTCCTTGGTCATGGGTTCGCCGAGCCGGGCGGCGATCTCGTCGCCGGCCTTGGTGCGCCAGCGCATCTGGCCGCTGTAGGAGAGGAAGATGACGGGCCGCACGACGCCGTCGGCGAGGGCGTTGCCGTAGCCGTAGGTGTAGTCGGCGGAGGAGCGGCGGATGCCGTCGTCGCCCTCCTCGTACGCGACGAAGGGGATGGGGTTGGTGTCCGAGCGGAACGGCGTGCCGGTCAGCGCGAGCCGCCGGGTCGCCGGGTCGAACGCCTCCGAGCACGCCTCGCCCCAGGACTTCGAGTCGCCGGCGTGGTGGATCTCGTCGAGGATGACGAGGGTCTTGCGCTGCTCGCAGCGGTTGCGGTGGAGCATCGGCCGGACGCCGACGCCGGCGTAGGTCACGGCGACGCCGTGGTACTCGCGGCCGAGCGGTCCGGCGCTGTACTCCGGGTCCAGCTTGATGCCTATCCGGGCCGCGGCCTCCGACCACTGCTTCTTCAGGTGCTCGGTGGGGGCGACCACGGTCACCTGCTGCACGACGTGGTGGTGGAGCAGCCAGGAGGCGAGGGTCAGCGCGAAGGTCGTCTTCCCGGCGCCGGGCGTGGCGACGGCGAGGAAGTCGCGCGGCTGCTCCTGGATGTACTTGGCCATCGCGCCCTCCTGCCAGGCGCGCAGTTTGTTCGCGGTACCCCATGGGGCCCGGCCGGGAAAGGCGGGCGAGAGGTGGTGATTGGCGGCGGTGGTAGTCACGGTCTCCGTCGGGCTGGCTCGGCGATCGGCAACCGCGTCAGCCTACCCGCGCCCCCCACCCCACCCCGCCCCCACAACCCGCCCTCCCCTCCGTGTGCGACCCACCTCACACCACAGCGCTTGCCGCGCTTGGAGACCGGCCTGGGGGAGTGTGCGCCATACCTCGCACCGGGGTGCATACCCGCCCTTCGGGGCTGGACGTGCGCCAGGACGCCTGCCGCGCTTGGGGGCGCGGCTGGGCGGGGCAGGCGCACGGCCCCGCGCCGGGGTACGTACCGCCCTCAGCCGCGCCAGGGCACGTACCGCCTTCGCGGCCGGGCCCGCGCCGCGCTTGGGGGCGGGGCTGGGCGGGATGGGCATCCGCCCTCGCGCCGGGGCACGTACCCCCCCTTCGGGGGGCGGGCCCGCGCCAGGGTACGTACCGCCCTCGGCCGCACCGGGGCACGTACGCCCTCGGCGCCGGGCCCGCGCCAGAACGCCTGCCGCGCTTGGGGGCGGGGCTGGGCGGGGCAGGCGCACGGCCCCGCGCCGGGGTACGTACCGCCCTCGGCCGCGCCAGGGTACGTACAGCCCCCAGCCGCACCGGGGTACATACGCCCTCGGCGCCGGGCCCGCGTCAGGACGCCTGCCGCGCTTGGGGGCGGGGCTGGGTAGGCGCCGGGGTACGTACCGCATTGCGCACCGGGCCTGTGCCGGGGCACGTGCGTGCCGCACCCGCGCCGGCCGCCAGCCTTCGCGTCGCGGCAGGCATCAGCCCCCGCGCCGGGGCCCACGCCCGACCGCACACCACGGCGGTCCGGCCTTTCACCAGCCCCCCACCCGGACCCCGGCGGCCGGCTTGGGGCCCGACGCGGGCCGGCCTCATACCAACCCCGGCGGCCCACGCCGAGTCCGGCAGTGCCCGCGCGTTCATGCCCTGGGCGGCGGCCCGCACCGGTCAACGCGTCCGGTCCGGTGCGGGGCCGGGTTGCCGAAGGCCCCTTGCCGCCCCGGCGACCTGCGCCAAGCCGCGCAGCGCCCGCCGGCTAACGCCGCACGGCGCGCCGCCAGGCGCCCCGGCGCCGCACGCGGCAGGGGGCGCCCCCTCAGCCCTCCCCCACCAGCCCCCGCAGCCCCGCCGCTATCTCGGGGATGGCGCGGGTGTGGCCGGAGGCGATGGATATGACGAGGTCGTAGGCGGCGTCGTGGGGGACGGCGGCGGTGTCGATGCCGTTGCGGGCGAGGAAGACGGCGGCGGAGAGCCAGGCGGTGCGCTTGTTGCCGTCGACGAGCGGGTGGTTGGCGGCGATGGCGTGGAGGAGGACGGCCGCCTGCTCGTACACGTCCTCGTACGCGGCGACGCCGAGCATCCGCGCCCGCGGCCGGTGCGCGGCGGAGGCCCAGCAATCCGGGCTCCCGGAACTGGAGCCCCTGCTCCCCGCAGGCGATCCGGGCGATGTCCGTGACCTCGCGCAGCGTCAGGTGGCGGGTCACTGGCCGAGCCTCCGCAGCAGCTCGGCGTGGTGCGTGGCGAGGCGCACGGCCTCGGCGCGGGTCAGCGACTCCTCCAAGTCGACGAGCCGGCGCACGCTCTCCCTCGCCAGCTCGCCGGGGGCGGCCCCGCGCGCGTCGGCGAGGTCGCGCAGGGCCTCCCACTCGTCGGCCGGGAGGTCGATGGTCAGTCGCTGCTGATGAGTCGGCATTTGCTGCATTACGCGACGCTATCGGCCAAGTCGCCGCTGGTCACACGGTTTTCGGCGCGCCGCCGGCCGCCGCGAGCAGCGGCCGAAGGCACAGGCGCAGGCGGCCGGCGGCCAACGGCTCAGGTCCCCGCCGCCCCCGCCGCCCCCGCGGCGACCGTCGCCGCCGGGCCGCCATCCCTCGGCTTCAGCCGCGTCGCGATGTACGAGCCCAGCACCGCGACCCCCGCCATCGTGAGGAAGACGGCGGTGAAGGCGGCCGGCGGGGCGGCCGAGGAGCCGGCGTGGGCGTCCGCGGTGGCGGAGCCGCCGCCGAAGGCGACGAAGAGGATGCCCGCGACGCCGACCAGCGTGATGTTGCCGAGCGCGTCGGAGACCTGGAGGGACGCCGAGTTGGAGCCCTCCTCCCCGGGCCGGGAGAGTTTGAGGAGCAGCACGCTGCCGCTGGAGATCGTCATCCCCATCCCGTACCCGCCGATGAACCACGACACGGCGACGACCCACGCCGGCACCCCGGCCATCAGCACCGTCGAGACGAGCACGACGGCCACGGCCATCAGCAGCATGCCGAGGCTCATCAGCCGCTCCCGGTACGGCTCCAGGCGCGGCCTGCTCTGCGTGTACGAGCCGAGCGCCCAGCTCAGTCCGCCGCCGGTGAGCGAGAGCCCGGCCAGCGTCGGGGACATGCCGCGCTCGGTCACGAGCATCAGCGGTACGAAGCTCTCCGCGCCGACGAACGCGCCGGCCGCGACCCCGCGCAGCAGCACCACGGACGGCAGCCCGCGGGCGGCCCGGAACGTGCCCTTCGGCAGCAGCCGCAGGATGCCCGGCACCAGCAGGGCGAGCCCGGCGGCGGCCGGCAGCAGGGAGAGCCACGTGAGGTCGCGGCCCGCGTACTGAAGGAGCCCGGCGCCCACGGCGACCGCGAGCGCGAGCAGGATGCGGCGGCGGTTCATGGCCGCCGTGTACTCGCCGGGCGGCAGCTTGCGCAGCGCGGGGAGCATGACGGCCAGCGGCAGCAGGATCAGCACCGGGATGGAGAGGAACACCCAGCGCCAACTGAGCTGTTCGGTGACGGTGCCGGCGATCAGCGGACCGACGATCACCGGCAGGACCCACGCGGCCGAGAACGAGGCCAGGATCGACGGCCGTAGCCGCTCCGGATAGGCCCGCCCGACCACCACGTACAGCGCGACGATGACCAGCCCGCCGCCGAGCCCCTGGACGCCGCGCCCCGCCACGAACATCCACATCTGCTGCGCCGAACCCGCGACGACCAGCCCCGCGCCGAACGTCGCGATCCCCGTGAACAGCGGTACGAGCGGCCCGGTGCGGTCGCACCACTCGCCGGAGAGCGCCATGGCGAAGAGGCTCGCGGTGAAGTAGGCGGAGAAGGCGAAGGCGTACAGCTCGATGCCGTCGAGCGCGCGGGCCGCGACCGGCATCGCCGTGTTGACCGCGCTCGCCTCGAAGGCAATGAGCGAGACGACGGAGATGATGCCGAGGGTGAGGGCGCGGTAGCGCCGCCCGAGCACGGTGTCGCCGCGGGATGCCGCGTCTTCCTCGTCCGCACGGGGGTCCGCGGTCCCGCCGCCGGATATTCGGCGGCGGGGCGGGTCGACGGCGGAGGAGGCGGCGGAAGTACCGGCGCCGGCACCGCGCTCGGCGGATTCGGAATCGGCGGACTCGAAATCGGCGGAGACGGGCTCGGCGGGCACGGGGAGGTCGGGGGTACGGGCGGTGCCGACAGGATCGGCGGCGCCCGTATCCCGAGGGTCGAGAGCGGTCATGCGCTCAGCGTAAGAGGCGTAGCTCGCCGTGGCCCCTGTCGCGAGGTGGTGATCACCTCGTCCGTCCGTCCTAGGCCGATCACGCCCTCGACCTCGCCTCATCTCGCCTCACGCCGTAAGGAGGCCGTCAGATCGTCGTCAGGAGCCATCAGGCCGTCGTCGGGCCGTCGTCAGGAGCCATCAGGCCGTCGTCAGGAGCATCAGGTTGTCGTCAGGCTGTCGTCAGGAGCACGCCGGCGTACGAGACGCCCGCGACGACCACCCACGAGCACAGCCCGAGCGCCGCGACCCGTCCCCCGGTCCGTACGAGCGTGGGCAGGTGGACCGCGCTGCCGAGGCCGAAGAGGGCGGCGGCGAGCAGGAGTTCCTGGGCCTCCTGGGCGGCGTCGAGGGCGCCGCCCGGCACCTGGCCGGTGCTGCGCAGCGCGACCATGGCGAGGAACCCGAGGACGAAGAGCGGCACGAGGGTGGGCCGCTTGCCCGCGACCTTGCCGCCCCCACTACCGCCCGTACCATCCGCTGGGGCCTCCGCGTCGGCCTCCGCCGCGGCGACGCGCGCGTCGTACTGCCTGCGGCGCCGTACGGCCAGGGCCACGGCGGCCACCAGCGGTGCGAGCAGCGCGACGCGCATCAGCTTCACCAGCACCGCCTCGCCGAGCGCCGCCGGCCCGGCGGTCTGCGCGGTCGCCACGACCTGCCCGACGTCGTGCACGCTGGCGCCGACCCACCGGCCGAACTGCGTGCCGTCCAGTCCCAGCGGGTGGTGCAGCAGCGGCAGTACGGCGATGGCGAGCGTGCCGCAGAGCGTGACGAGCGCGACGGAGGTGGCCACGTCCTCCTCGTCGCTGCCGGTCACCTCGCTGACGGCGCCGATCGCGGACGCGCCGCAGATCGAGTAGCCGGTGGCGATGAGCAGCGGCTGGTCGCCGCGGAGCCCGATGCGGCGGCCGAGCCACAGGGTGCCGAAGAACGTCGCGGTCACGACCGCGAGGACCATCACGACGGTGGCCCAGCCGATGCCGAGCACGTCGTGGAGGCTGAGTTTGAGGCCGAGCAGCACGATGCCGACGCGCATCAGCCGTTTGCCGGCGAAGGACAGGCCGGGCCGGGCGATGCCGCGCACCACGCCGCGCAGGCCGGGCAGGTGCGCGGAGCCGATGCCGAGGACGACGGCGGCGGTGAGCATGGGTACGGCGGGTACGAACCAGTGCACGTCCCAGGCGAGGCCGACGCCGAGCACGGCCATGGCGAGACCGGGGATCTTGCTCTTGACGGACTTCCAGCGCGGGGGTCTGCTCTTCTCGGCCTTCTTCTGCGGGGCGGCGGCGACGGCGGCGTGGTGCGTCTCCAGCGCCATTACCGGTCGGCCGGGAGGTCGTACACGCGGCGGACGCTGCTGCCCAGGCGCGCGATGTCGGCGCCGTAGATGTGCAGGGAGATGGCCTTGTCGCCGCAGGCGTTCCAGACCCGGTGGATGTCGCCGGGGGGCGCGAAGCCGCAGACGTCGCCCTGTTCGTTGACGACGTCCTCGGTGGCGACGAGCCGCGGCGGCGCGCCGGCGGCGGAGGGCACGAGCCGGTAGCGGCGCTCGCTCTCGCGTCCCTCGTGGACGCCGGTGACGCACCAGGAGACGTGGTCGTGGATGGAGGTGCGCTGGCCGGGGAGCCAGACGAGGGCGACGATGGAGAAGCTGCCGTCGCGTTCGGCGTGCAGGATGTGCTGGCGGTACTGGTCGGGGTCGCCCGCGCGCTGCTCCTCGGTGAGCAGGTCGGCGGCGCCGAGGTGGGGGCCGAGCGCCTCACCGACCAGGTGCGCCGTCAGGTCGGGCGGCAGTCCGCGCTCCACGGCCTGCCGGACCTCGTCGACGAGGTGGGCGAGACGGGTGGTCGTCGCAGTGGGCCGGGCTGCGGTCGGAGTGCTCATACAGGTAGCGTCGAGCCATCCGATCCATCACGTCCAACGACAGTTTATTGGCCGGAATCAAACTCAGGCTTATGGGTTACGCGCGTGAGTACGACCCCGAGCACCCGCCTGTACGCCTGAGTACGCCTGAGCCGGCTAACACCCCACCCGCCGCCCGGCGACGGCCTTCAACTCGTCGAGGACGAGCGCGGTGGCGGGGATGCGGAGATGGTCGCGGAGCACGTACGCGGAGACCTGGCGGCGCGAGGCGGGGTCGAGCGCGCGGCCGGTGACCTTGTCGTGGCGGAGGAAGGAGAGGACGAGGGCGGGCACCATGGCGACGCCGAGGCCCTCCGCGACCAGGGACTGGACGACGAGGTTGTCGTCGGTGGTGAAGACGATGTCGGGGGCGAAGCCCTGCTCGGCGCACTCGTGGAGGAAGTTGGCGCGGCAGCGCAGGCACCCGGCGATCCAGCGTTCCTCGGCGAGGTCGGCGAGCTTGACGGCGCGGCGGCGGGCGAGCGGGTGGCCGGCCGGCAGCAGCACGGTGAGCTGGTCCTCCAGGAGCGGGATCTCGGCCAGCTCCTCGGGGACGGATTCGTGCAGGCCGGGGTAGGTGAAGGCGAGGGTGATGTCGCACTCGCCGCGGATCAGCCGCTGAAGGGACTCGGGCGGTTCGCCTTCGAGGAGTTCGGCCCGTACGCCGGGGTGGTCGGCGGAGAGCCGGGCCATGGTCTCGGGGATGAGGGTGGCGTTGGCGCTGGGGAAGGCGCAGACGCGGACCCGGCCGGCGCGCAGCCGGGTTATGGCGCTCATCTGCTGCTGGGCGGCGGAGAGGGTGTCGAGGATGGCGTCGGCGTGCCGGGCGAGGGCCTCGCCGGCCTCGGTGAGGCGCATGCGGCGGCCGACGCGGGTGAAGAGGGGGGTGCCGACGGACCGCTCCAGGGCCTTCATCTGCTGGGTGACCGCGGGCTGGGTGTAGCCGAGGGAACGGGCGGCCGCCGAGTAGGAGCCGGCCTGGACCACCTCGTGGAACGTCTTGATGTGCCGCGAGTCGAACACGCCTGAATCATAAGCAGAAGTTGGAGCGGAGGGAGAAAACCGGTGCCGGGCCGTACGGAAGCACTCCCGGCCCATCGGCGTCACCCACATCAACTACACCGTGGAGTGGTTCGCCCGGGACGGGGCAAGGTGGAGCGTATGCCGCACTACACCTCGTACGACGCCGCTGAACTGCACTATCGGGTCGTGGGCCCGCGCGACGGGGCGGCGACGCCGCCGTTGGTCTGCCTGGCGGGCGGGCCGGGGCGGGACGCGGCGTACCTGGGCGATCTGGGCGGCCTGGACCGGCACCGCCCGCTGATCATCCCGGACAGCCGGGGCACGGGCGCCTCCCCGGCGCCGGCGGACCCGGCGGGCTACGCGTTCCCGTCCCTGGCCGAGGACCTGGAGGCGCTCCGCCGCCACCTGGGCCTGGAGCGGTTCGCGCTGCTGGCGCACTCGTCGGGCGCGGCGACGGCCCAGGCGTACGCGGCGGGCTACGGCGAGCACCTGACGCACCTGGTCATCGTCTGCCCCGGTTCGAGGCTCCAGGGCGAACTGCCGGACGACGCGGAGAAGATCTTCGAGTCGCGCGCCACGGAGGAGTGGTGGCCGGACGCGTACGTGGCCGCTCACGGCCTGGCCCAGGCGACGGACATAGACGAGGTACGCGACCTCCTCCGCCGCGCGGCGCCGCTCGCGTACGGCCGCTGGGACGCCCCGCAGCGCGCCCACGCGGCGGCCGAGGGCGCCCAGCTCGGCCCCGTCCCCCGCGCCGGCTTCTGGCAGGGCGTCGACGAACCCGCCCGCCGCGCCCTGCTGGAGCGCCTGCGCCACGTCGAATGCCCCGTCCTGGTCATCACCGGCGACCTCGACGCCGTAACGGGCATGCGCGCCGGCGAACTCGTGGCGGCCTCCTTCCCCAACGGCCGCTCCCAGCCCCTGCACGGCGTGGGCCACTACCCCTGGGTCGACGAACCCGACATGTTCCGCCCCGTGGTCGAGCAGTTCCTCGCCGCCCCATGAACGCCACATGTCAGTCCCATGGCACAACCCCCCGCCCCATTGAGCCCCCGCCACCCCCCGCCCTATCGTCAACACAGCACACCAACCCGGCCGTGTGCCCGAGTGGTTGAGGGACTCGCCTGCAAAGCGAGTTACGCCGGTTCGATTCCGGTCACGGCCTCCGACTGCCTGACCAGGCAGAACGAAAGGGGTGGCGCTCCGTCGGGGGCGCCACCCCTTCGATCATCTGTTTCATCTTCCGTCTCGCGTGGCATGCTCCGAACAATCTGGCCAGTCCCAAGGGGAGCCCGCCGAGCGAGGAGAGAAGAGGAAACCGATGAACTTACTGACCAAGCGCGCGCGATTCGCCGTGGCGGCCACCACGCCGCTCCTCCTGCTGGGCGCCGCGATCACCGCCACGGCCCCCGCGGCCCAGGCCGCCTCCGCAGGGATCAACGCGTGCACCCATCCCGGCTGGTCCAACAAGTCCCCCGGAAAAGGCAAGTCCAAATCCGGCAAGGCCTCGGTCCGCAGCGGCCCCAACAAAGGTTGCACATTGCTCTTCTCGGCCGGCCGCACCTACACGCTCTACTACCACTGCTGGGTGAAGAACTCAGCAGGCCACAAGTGGACCCACCTCCGAGTCGACAGCGAAGGAGTCAGTGGCTGGGTCTACAACAAAAACCTCGACGACGGCGGCTCCGTCCACCCGGACAACAAGTGCTGACCTGACCCAGCAGGGCCAATTACCGTCCTGTCCACGCAGCGCGATCCGGAGAACCGGCGCAGAAGCTGAGACCCCCCGCTCGCCCCTCCCGCACTCAGCTCCTGCGCCGCCGCGCCACAACAAGGCCGGCTGCCACAGCACCGACCACGACCACGCCACCGGCCGCGGCGAGCCAGACCGTGGAATTCCCGCCGCCGCTGCCGCTGCCACTGCTTGACGACGCATCAGCCACCGTCTGCGACGGGGCCTTGGCGTCGGCAGCGGGAGAACCCGACGGCTTCGACGCCTGCTCACCCGGCGCGAGCAACGGGTCGACATCCGCGGGGCCGGGGTCGCCGGGATTCGTCAGGGCAACGCGCGGGCGAACCACGCCGTAGCCGATGGCATCGTTGCGCTTGGTCCCGTCCTTGGGACCGCCGGCGGTGTTGATGAGAACCCGGGTGACCTGATTGGCAGTCCAATCCGGGTGCTTGGCCCACACGAGAGCGGCAGAGGCCGAGGCGAGGGCCGCCGAAGCGCTCGTACCATGCCCCGTACAAATTTCGCTGCCGCCGTCGCAGGCCTGCACAATGTCGTCGCCTGGGGCTACCAGGTCGACTTGAGGGCCGCGCTCGGACTCGGCCGTAACCCTGAGATTCTTGTCGACAGCACCGACTCCGACCACCCCCGGTGTCGCCGCCGGGTACATCACAGCGTTGCCCTTGTGCCCGCTGTTTCCTACGCCAGCGACGATCAACTTTCCTCTGGTCTGCGCGTACTTCACTGCGTCGGTGAGCTCAGGAACGTCGTACGACGTGGCGAGGGAAATATTGATCACCTTCGCGTCCGAATCAGCCGCATAGCGAATCGCTGAAGCTATCGACTTGGAGATCTGAACATTTGGCTTGGTCTCGTTACTCGCCATGTCGACGTTCGCGAGTCGGATAGGGAGGATGTTGGCCCCCGGAGCAAGACCAAGCGCTCCCTTCCCTTTCCCTGTCGCGGCGATGACGGCGGCGATACTGGTGCCATGTCCGTCGTAGTCGTCTCGTTCATCACCTGGCATGCCGGAGAGGTCCTTGCCCCTCACCACCTGCCCCTTCAAGTCGGCCAGCGACGAGTCGACCCCACTGTCGATCACCGCCACCGTTACGCCCTGCCCGGTGCTGGCCTGCCACATCTCCTCGGCCTGCATGGCATCCAGATGCCATTCCTGAGAACGGACGGACTCCGCACTCGCGGGAGCCGCGGTGAGTACGAGAAGCATGACCCCGGCCCCGCCAGCAGCCCCCCTGACACGCCACGTGGCCCGAGTCCTGCCCCTGCTGCGCATACCCATTCCTCTTAAGTGAACTGATTGCTGATCAGTCGATGACCGGGGGCGAGGTGCGGTTGTTCGCCGGTCGCCAGGTTTCCTCGTCCTCTACGAGGTAGTCGGGACGTTCGCCGGGCCGAGTGCCCGCGGGCTTGTTCTTACGAGAACGAGAGCCAGGGGGCGGCGCGACCGGGCCACGACCAGGCGGCACGCTTCCCGCCGCGTTACCGCGCACCAAGCCGCTACCGCCAGGCGTAAAGGTCTCGCCGGTGCCGGCTCCCGGGCGGCGCTGAGGGTTCCCGCCGACCACACCACCGGATTCAGAGGACACCCGCCTCCCGCTGGGGGCTCCTGACGGGCCGCCCGGGCTCGCGCCCGGCCCCAACCCGTGGCCCATGAGCGGCCGACCTTGCGCGGTGCCGCCACCCAGGCCGGGCTCGGCGCCGATAACCGTGCCGCGAGGGATGCGGCTCACCGGGCCGCCTCCGGGAGATGGCAACGGTCGTCCACCGACGATCCCGTCAGCGGGGGCGCGAGAACTACCCCCGCGCGGCACCTCGTTGAACCGGCTGCGGCCCGGCCCCTGAGGGCCACGCTCAGCAGGTGATGCCTTGCTGCCTCCCGTAGGCCTGAAGCTGCCCGGGGGAACAGGGGTGAATGGCGGTACGACCTGGCTCGGCTGCGCCATGGGCGACGTCGGAGGCCCAGTCACCGTGGGAGGAACGGGCGCTCCCCCGGACGGCAGAACCCGGTCGTGCGTCGCCGTCGGCATAGCGGTGAGCTCGGTGTTCGCGTGACTGGCCGACGGGCCTCCGTCCACGGAGTGGCTCCGCGAGTGACCGCCTTCCGCAGGCACTGAGGAGGACGCTCGACTCGACGATCCGAGCGTCCGGTGAGTGACGGCGCTGTCCCCACTACCCGTCCCACCCGAAGTCTCCAGGTGCCGTAGCCCCTCAACTGTGACCACAGGCGGCGGCATGATCCCCGCCGGCATAGGCGGGAACTCAGGCTGCTTCGCATCGCTGATGTACCGCGCCGAGGCCGTGTAGGACCCCGCCAGCTTCCGCATGAGCCGTGCCGCCTCGGCGTGTTCGTGGTCGAGGTGTGCCTGGGCCTTTTCGGCCTCCTGCTTCGTGGGCGGCTTGAGTTCGACCAGGTTGTCGGGCTTGGTGGCCGGGGTCGGGGCCCGGAACAGTTCCGGGCCGAGGTTGCCGCCGGACTTCTTGAAGGAGTCCAGGAGAGCCTTGGCTTCCGAGGGGTACGCCGGCATCGCGTTCTTCACCTCGCCGAGCGTGGTGGCCGCTTCCATCAGCCACTTGCCGGCCACTCCGCTGAACTCGGACAGTTCACGCGTCGCGCTGACCATCTTGCCGCCCCAGGTGCGGAAGGCGTTGCCGCCCTCGCCTTCCCAGGGGAGACGGTCCTCGTCCATGTACGTCTTCAGGTCATCGGCGACCTTCTGGATCTTGTCGGCGGCTTCGTGGAGCCTCCTGCCGACGTCCGATGCCTTGTGGGGGTCGACGCCCTTGATCAGCTCCAGAAGCTTCTCGTGCGGGATCGACTCGAAGTCCCGGGGCGCCATGAAGAACAGCGGTGCCTTCTGGGGTGCGCGGATCGGGACTTGGGCCGGCATCGGCACGGTCGAAGGCGGCATGATGTAGCCGCCCGGAAGGTCAGTCACGATTGCTCCTCTCCCCTGCTGCCGGGCCCGCTGCCGGAAGTCGTGTGCGTACAGCTCATATCGCGTGCGCCCATGTCGGCTCTCACCAGCCCGAGGCCTGCTCGTCCGACGGCTTGGTCTGCGATTGCGGATGGTAGAAGCGCTTGATGTCAGCCTGGACCGCCCACATGCGCTCCCGCTGTTCGAGGTCGATGTCGTCGTACGAGACGCTCGCGCTGTGCACCGCGGTCCCCATGGCCTCGATCTGCCCCGCGAGCAGCTTGGACAGCGTCTCCAACTGGCTGTGCACCGCGTAATAGGAGCCGTACAGGGTCATCGCCTCGCTGAAGTCGTACGACCCCAGTTCCGTCGCCACCAGCTTGTCGCGCGCTATGTGCTCCGGCGCGGCCGGGGAGGCGGAGAGGTCGGCCAGGATGTCGTCGACGCGGCGCTGGAACTCCCGCAGTTTGTTCCGCTTCGCGTTCAGCTTCGCGCCGTCGGGACCTGACGAACCTGATGAACCTGACGAACCAGATGAACCGCCCGAGTGACCATGGGAGCCCCCAGCGCCCGGAATGCTGTCACTCACTTCTGCCTCCCCCACTACACTCCGTTTTCAACCAACGTCAGCGCAGTGGCCGTTCACTCCGCTGGCGACACACACCACTATGGCATCCGGCACTGACAATCCTCCCAGCCGCCCGCCCCATCCTCATGAGTACGCGTACCTAGTACCGGCATCGATGTGCCCGGCATCGAGCGCGCGACAGAGCGAACGCTCCCCTACGCCGGCGCCCCCACCGCCGACTGGGGGCGGATGGGGAGGCGGTTGACCGGGCGGCCGGTGGCGGCGCGGACGGCGGCCGCTACGGCGGCGGGGGTGGTGACGACGGGGACGGCACTGATGGCCTTGGCGCCGAAGGGGGCCACGACGTCGCGTTCCTCGACCAGTTTGACGATGCGGACGGTGGGGGCGTCGAGGGAGGTGGGGAGGGTGTAGCCGGTGAAGTCGGGGCGGCGGACGAGGCCGCCGCTGGTGCGGAGGTTCTCGGTGAGGGCCGCGCCGATGCCCTGGGTGATGCCGGCCTCGATGCGGGCGGTCGCCTGGCGGGGGTTGAGGACGCGGCCGACGTCCTGGGCGACGGCCATTTCCACCACGCGTACGGAGCCGAGCTCTATGTCGACATCCACGACCGCGCGGATGGCGCAGAAGGCGAGGCCGACGAAGGCGTCGCCCTGACCGGTGTCGTCCAGCGGCTCGGTGGGGTGCGGGCGGCACTGGGCGGTGGCCCAGAGTTCCTTGCCGTCCAGGGCCTCGGCGACGGTGGTGCTCAGCACCCCGTCGTACGAGGTGATCTTGCCGTCGGCGATCGTCAGCAGCTCCGTGGACATGCCGAACTTGTGCGCCAGGGGCTGGAGCAACTGCGTACGGACCATGCGCGCCGCCCGTTCGACCGCGCCGCCCGACACCCATGTGTGCCGGCCGCGCGCCGCCGGGCCGGCGGAGGGCTGGTCCGTGTCGACGGGCGCGACATGGACCTCCTCCACCCCCAGGACCTCCTGGACGATCTGGCGGGCGAGCGTCGAGAAGCCCTGGCCCGTCTCGACGGCGGCGCAGATGACCGTGGCGACGTTGTTGTGGATCTTCACGGTAGCCGTGGAGACCTCGTCCGCGCCCTCCGCGCCGAGCATGTGCACCATGCCCACGCCGTAGCCGACGCCCCGCCGCACCGCCCCCGGCTCGCCCGCGCCCTCCGGGCCGCCGGGCAGCAGCCAGTCGCCCTCCGGGTCGTCCTTGGGCAGCGCGGGCAGCGGGAAGTCCCGTACGGCGCGCAGCAGTTCCGCCACCGGCGCCGGGCAGGTCACGGTCTGCCCGGTGGGCAGCAGGTCGCCGGTGGCCAGCGCGTTGCGCAGCCGCAGTTCGGCCGGGTCCAGGCCGAGCTTGGCGGCCAGCTTGTCCATCTGGCCCTCGTACGCCGCGCACACCTGCATCGCGCCCTCGCCGCGCACATGGCCGGAGGGCGGGTTGTTGGTGCGTACGGCCCAGCCCTCGACGAAGGCGTGCGGGACGACGTACGGGCCGCAGGCGAACGCCACCGCCGCGGCCAGGGAGTCGGCGGACGAGTCGGCGTACGCGCCGGAGTCCAGCAGGATCTGTGCCTCGACCTTCACCAACTTGCCTTCGGCGTCGGCGTGGTGACGGTACCTCAGCAACGTCGGATGCCGGTGCGCGTGCCCCAGGAACGACTCCTCGCGCGTCGCCGTCAGCTTCACCGGGTGGCCCGTACGCAGCGCCAGCAGCCCCAGCGGCAGTTGCATGCCGGGGTCTTCGCGCTCGCCCATCGCCCCCGGCACGCCCGTCACGACGACCTTCACCCGCTCCGGTTCGAGGCCGAAGCAGGCGGCGGCCAGGTCGCGGTCGGCGTGCGGGTCGGTGGACGCCGTGTAGATCTCCACGCCGCCGTCCGGGCGCGGCACCGCGAGGCCCGCCTCCGCGCCGATCGGCGCCGGGTCCTGCCGGCCGATGCGGTACAGCCCCTCGACGATCACCTCGCCCGCCGCCTCCGGGTCGCCGAAGCGCAGCGGAATGTGCCGGATCAGATTGCCGTCCGGGTGCAGCGGCTCGGCGGCGAAGGCCTTCTCGGGGTCGGTGACCGGCTCCAGCACCTCGTACTCGACGGCGATCGCCGCCGCCGCCAGCCGCGCCGTGTCGGGGTGGTCCGCGGCGACCGCCGCGATCGGCTCCCCGTGGTGGCGCACCAGGTCCGACGCGAACACCGGGCGGTCCGCCACCCGCCTGCCGTGCGCGGCGTCGCCCGGCACGTCGGCGTGGGTCACCACCGCCCGTACGCCCTGCATCGCCGCCGCGGCCGAGGTGTCGATCGAGACGATACGGGCGTGCGGGTGCGGGGAACGCAGCACCGCCGCCCACAGCAGGCCCTCCGCCCACAGGTCGGCGGCGTACGGGAAGACGCCGAGCGCCTTGGCGGGGGCGTCGGCCGGTGGCAGCGAGACGCCGATGCCGTGCGGCGCCGGCTCGGCCGGAGCGGGCCCGGGGGCGCCGGCCCCGCCGCCGTCGGCGGGGGGCACCGCTCCGGCTCCGGCGGCGTCCGCCATTCCTGCTGTCATGCCGCTGTCGCCTTTCCGCTCTCCATGCCGGTGCCCGCCCGCGCCGGCGCACCCGCTGCCGTGCCCATGCTCATACGCATGCCTGTGTCCACACTCGTACGGGCGACCGTGCTCATGCCGTGTCCGCCTGTCCGCCGTGTTCACCCGGGAAGTGACCACCGGGGCCCCCGTCGTACGGGCCTGCCTCGTACGGGCCTCCGTCGTGCGGACCACCACCGTGTGGACCGCCACTGTGCGGGCCGCCTTCATACGGAGCGCCCTCGTGCGGAGCACCGCCATACGGAGCGCCGTCGTACTGACCGCCGTCATACGAACCGCCGCCGTACGCACCGCTGTCGTGCGGGCCGCTCTGATACGGGCCCGCGTCCTGCGGTCCGCCCTGGTGCGGGATACGGGCCTGCTGGTTCGGGTCCGCGGGGGCGGCGGGGGCGGTAGGCACCGCGGGCGCCGCGGGTTCGGTGGGCGACTCGCCCGGCCCCGCCCCCGCCGCCGCGGCCTCCTCGTGCGCCGCCGCCTCGTGGGCCGCCGCCTCCGCGCGCTCCTCGACCACCTGGCCGACCGCGTCGAGCACACCCCGGTAGCCGGAACACCGGCACAGGTTGCCGCAGATCGCCTGGCGCGTCTCCAACTCGGTCGGCGCGTGGTTGCCTTCGAGCAGGTCGTGCACGGTCATGGCCATCCCCGGCACGCAGAAACCGCACTGCACGGCCCCGCGGTCGGCGAGCGCCCGCTGTACGTCGGAGGGCCGGCCGTCCGTCGCCAGGCCCTCGACCGTACGGACGTCGCTCCCGGCCGTCGTCGCGGCGGGCACCAGGCAGGAGACGACCAGCCGGCCGTCCACCTTGACGGAGCACGCGCCGCACTCCCCCTGCGAGCAACCGTCCTTGGCCCCGGCGAGCCCGAGCCGCTCGCGCAGCACGTAGAGAAGGGACTCCCCGATCCAGGCGTCGATGACGGGCCGGTCGGTGCCGTTGACCCGCAGCATGTAGGAGGCGCGGGGGTGTTCGTCGAGGGGCTGGGGCGGCTCCTGCTGTTCGGCGCCGGACTCAGCCGATGCCGCGGCGGCCGCCGTCTCCGCTGTCGCGTCCTCGCCGGACGGACCGGCCGCTTCCGCCGCTCCCGCCGCCTTCGCAGATTCCGCCGCCTTCGCCGACTCCACCGGATTCGCCGATTCCGCCGGATTCGGGGATTCCGCCGACTCGACCGGACCGGTCAGTTCGGAGGGCCCGGACGGCCCGGACGACCCGGACGACCCGGAAGACTCAGGCGACCCGGACGGCTCCGGGGCAGCTACCGACTCGCCACCGGGTACGGACACGGGCGCGCGTACGGCCTCATCCCCCGTACCGGCCTCCGGCCCGGGCCGCGCGGCGGACTCCGCTTCCTCCGTGTGCTCGCCCGCCGACGCCGTGGACGCGGGGCCGCCGCCGGAGGCTGACTCCGCGTCGGTGTGCGCCGGTGCCGTGTGATCGTGGCGCGCCACGTCCGCACGGACCGCCGCTGCTACGAGGTCTCCACCAGCGTCGTTCCGCGGAGTGGCGTCCTCGCCCGTACCTGTACGCGCCGCCGTGCCCGGCTCCGTACCGGCCGCCGCGGCCTCCGTACCGGCCTGCTCAGAGGGCACCTCCGGGTGAACGACTCCGCTGCCTGCGACCGCACTCGGGCCGCCGTGCTCGGCCGCCGCGTGCGGCGCGTCGGACGCGCCTACATCAGACGCGCCTGCATCCGCCGCACCCGCACCGGCCGTACCCGCGGGGCCCGCCTCCGACGCCGCCTCGGCCGAGGCCGCCGCCTGGTCGCCCTCGATCTCACTCCGCGAGTCCGTGGCGTCGCGGCCGGCCGCCTCTCGACCCGCCGCCTCGCGCGCCGCCGCCTCACGCTCCGGCCCCTGCGCCTGCGCAGGGATGTCGATGCTGACTGCGCCGCTCTCCGCCGAGGCCGACTGCCCGCTCGGTTCCGGCAGTTGGTCATGCCGGCCGGGCTGACCCGGTGGCATCCACGGGCCGCCCTCGGCGGCTCGGCTGCCGTACGGGCCGTAGGGGTCGGTGAGGGCGTCCGCGCTCAGCGCGCGCGGGCCGTTGAACGGCTGGCCGCCCCCCTCGTAACCGCCGTACGCGGGCACCTGGTGACCGCCGTGCCCGACCTCACCACCGTGCTCAGGCGCAACACCCTCCCCAACCGGGGCGCCCTGCCCGTAAACCGGCTGATGCCCGTACAGACCATGGCCGCCTTGGCCACCGTGGTCACCTTGGCCGCCTTTTCCGTCTTGCCCGTCCTGGCCGCCATGGGTACCGTGCCCGCCGTACTCGACCGCCTCCGCGCCGTCGCCGCCCGCGCCCGGCACCGGCCACTGTGCCGTGGCGTGCGGGTCCTCGTGTCCGGGAACCCCCGAGGCGTTCCCCGGAGAAGCCGTGCCCTGGGGCGCGATGTGCCCCCCATAAGGCGGCGTCGTGGGAAGGGGCATCCCCAAGGAGTACTCGCCGGACTCGTCGACGGGGTCGTCACCCGCCGCCGGCACCGACCACTGCCCGCCGCCCGAGGGCACGCCGTCGTCGCCGTGCGCGCCCGGCATCGGCCATTGGGCCGTGGCGTGCGGGTCGGCGGGGCCGCCGTCGGGGTCGGGGGCGGCGGCGCTTCCGGACGGCGCGGGCGCGCCGTCGTGGCCCCACTGTCCGAACTGTCCGACGCTCCCGTCGGCCCCCGAAGAGCCCTGCGGCGCGTACGCCGCCCCCCCTTGCCCCTGCCCGTACGGCAGCGTCCACTGCCCGGCCGACCCGGGGTCGACGGAGGCGGCGGAGGTTCCGGGGGCGGCGGCCGGGTGCGGCTGCTGCCACTGCTCGCCCTGGGCGGGCGGCGCGGGCTGGTGGTACTGGGCCTGGTCGAACCGCGGCGGCGGGTAGCCGGTGCCGGGCGCGGCCAGCGGGTCCCAGCCGCCCGGCGCGCTCGCCGCGTTCGCGCGCGGGTGGGCCAGGAGCTCGGGCGGAAGCTGTACGAACGCGGTGCCCTCCGCGTCGTACTCGGGTCCCTGCGGGATCGGCTGCCAGCCGCCCTCCGTCGCTGCTTCCGTTGGTACGGGGCGCTGCTGTTCGTCACTCACGCGAGTGCCCTCCCCAGTGCTCGGCGGGCCAGAGCTGCCACGGTACGACGCAGGTGCAGGGCGGCGGGCGGCAGGGTGAGCGGTTCGGTGCCGTCCGCCGGCTGAGGCGGGTCGGGGATGCAGGCGGCGGCCGCGTACTCGCCGAAGGCGGCGCACGCCTCCGGCGCGAGGCCGCGCTCGCCGTCCCAGTCGATGAGCGAGGCCACCCAGCGCTCGGCTTCGAGCGGGCGCAGCGGCATGGGCGCGACGGCGCCGACCGCGCACCGGACCTCGCGCCGGGCGGGGTTGAGGACGACGGCGACGGACGCGGTGGCCCGGCCCGGCCCGGTACGGCCGGTGGCCTTGAGGAAGGTCTGCGGGGCGTGCAGCAGCGGCACGCGGACGTAGCCGATCAGTTCGCCGGGGCGCAGCATCTCGACGCCGGCGAGCAGGTGGCTGACCGGGATCTCCCGGCGCGCGCCGCCGGGGCCGGCGATGACCAGGGTCGCTTCGAGGGCGGCGAGCACGGGGAGGGTGTCGCCGGTGGGCGCGGAGGTGACGATGTTGCCGCCGAGGGTGCCCGCGTTGCGGATCTGCGGGGGCCCGGCGGCGCGGGCGGCGGCGGCGAGGCCGGGGATGAGGGCCGCGAAGTCGGGACGCCCTATACGGGCGTGGGTGAGGCCGGCGCCGAGCAGGGCGTGGCCGTCCTGGTACTGCCAGCCGCGGATCTCGCTGATCCGGCCGAGGCCGACGAGGGCCGCGGGGCGCAGCAGTCCGGAGTTGACGGCGGCCATGAGATCGGTGCCGCCCGCGACAGGCACGGCGGCGGGCATGGCGGCGAGTGCCGCCACGGCCTCGTCCAGCGAGCCCGGCAACGTCACCGTGTGTGCCGTCTGCGGTGCGTGCGTGGTCAACCCAGCTGCCCCTTCCCCGGTGTCCCGGCCGTTTCGCCGTACGGTACGTGCTCCCGGCCTGGACGTGGCAACTCTGGCACACCTTGTGGCCCAGCCGTCGCGAGGGTCCGTGAACGGCCGGTCCGCCCCCGCGTCAGGGGGCGGACCGGTTTATGGCGCGGTCTGCGGCGTGTCCCCCAGTACGTGCGAAATGCCATCCTTCGGGGCCCCTTGTACGACTTACGCCATTGTGTCGAGCTCCACCGTCCCAGGGGCGGGCGACGAGAGCGTGGACCTTTACGCCCGGCTCACACGATCGGGGGCGACCCCTCGATCGGACGTCCGAGCACCCGGGGGCGACGCCGCGGCGGGGGCGGGGCGGGACGGTGGAGGGCCCGCCGTGCCGTACGCACCGTGACCACGAGCCACCCTCCCCCACCCCCCTCCATCCCGGCCGCTCAGCCGCAATTCGCCGCTGACTGCCTGCCATACCCCGAAAGACCGTCAATCCTCATTCCGAAAGACCGTCAATCCTCATTCCGAAAGACCGTCAATCCTCACCCCGAAAGGCCGTCAATCCTTGACCGCCCCGCCGAGCCCCGACACCAGCCGGCGCTGCACCAGCATGAAAAAGATCAGCACCGGAATGGTCATGATGGTCGACGCCGCCATGATGCCGCCCCAGTCATTGCCCTCGTCCTTGAAGAACACTAGCAGCGCCATCGGCAGGGTGGAATTCTCGGTGGCGCTGATGATGAAGGACTTGGCGAAGAGAAAGTCGTTCCACGTCGAAATGAAGGAGAAGACGCTCGTCGCCACCAATCCCGGGAACACCAGCGGGAAGAGAATCTGCCACAGGAATCGCCCGCGGCTCGCGCCGTCGATGTACGCGGCCTCCTCCAGCGCCGGGGGCACCGCTTTCACGAATCCGCGCAGCATCCAGATCGCGAAGGGCAGCGAGAAGGCGATGTGCGGCAGCATCAGCGAGCCGAGGGTGTTGAGGCCGATGCCGGGCACGGTGTCGCCGAGGTCCCGCATGAGGAAGAACATCGGGATGGTCAGCGCCTCGACCGGCACCATCTGCGCGACCAGGAACATGATCAGCAAGGTGGTGCGGAAGCGGAACCGGAAGCGGGTCACCGCGGTGGCCGCCAGGAAGGCGATCAGCGAGGAGACGACCACCACGACGCCCGCGACCAGCAGGCTGTTGAGGAAGTAGCGGCCGAAGTCCTGCTGGTCGAAGACGCGCCGGAAGGCGTCGAGCGAGGGGTGCAGGGTCCACGGCCGGGGGTGGTCGGACTGCACCTCGCCGGCCGGCTTGAAGGCCGAGATCACCATCCAGTACAGCGGGAAGGCGACGACGGCCGCGATGACCAGGGCCGCCGCCTCGGCGGCGAGCCGCCACGGGCGCCGCACGCGGAGCAGCCCCCGCGGCCGGAGCGTGCTGGTGGTGCTCACAGTTCCTCCCCCTGCCGCCGCAGCAGCCGCAAATAGCCGAGGGTGACCGCCAGCAGGATGAGCAGCATCACCACCCCGATCGCCGACCCAAGTCCGTACTGCGAGGAGGCGAACGCCTTCTGATAGGCGTAGACGTTGAGGACGAGGTTCTGGCCGGCGATGCCGCCGCCGTCCGTCATCACATAGATCTGGGTGAATACCTTGAAGTCCCAGATGATCGACTGAATGGTGACGACGATGAGGATGGGCCGCAGTATCGGGGCCATGACGCTGCGCCAGGTGCGCCACGCGGAAGCGCCGTCGAGCGACGCGGCCTCCAATACCTCGCCGGGTATCGCCTTGATGCCCGCGTAAACGGTGACCATCACCAAGGGGAACGAGCACCAGACCACCTCGAAGAGCACGAGGGCGAAGGCGCTGAGCCGGTCGTACGTCCAGGAGTAGTCGGCGAATCCGTCGAGCCCCAGCCAGACCAGGACCTTGTCGACCGGGCCGAAGTCGGGGTCGAAGAGGAAGACCCAGACGGTCGAGCCGGTGACGGCGGGGGTGGCCCACGCGCCGAGCGCGGCGAGCATCAGCGCGATCCGGGGCACCGCGCGGACGCGCGTCAGCAGGACGGCGAGCGCGCAGCCGACGGCGAGCGTGGAGACGACGCAGGCGGCGGCGAAGGCGAGGGTGGCGACGAGGACCCGCCAGAACTGGCCGTCGGAGAACAGGTCGGTGTAGTTGCCGAGCCCCCGGAAGGAGGTCGGCTCACCGCCGCTGACCTGGGCCTGGGTGTACTGGAGGGTGGAGATGAGACCGAGTTGGTAGATCGGGTAGATCAGCAGTCCGGCGAGGACGATGAGCGCGGGGGCGAGGTACAGCCAGGGCGTACGGCCGCCGCGGGCGGCTCCGAGGCGTGGGCTCCGGCGTGCGCGGATCGGCGCGGGCGCGGTTCCGCGCTCCCCGCGCGCCGGGGCGGGCGGTGCGGTGGCGTTGGGGGACACCGACGTCATCCCGCGCTGCTGAAGGCGGCGTTCATCTTCTTGGCCGCGGCCGCCGAGGCGGCGTCCACGTCCTTACGGCCGCTCGCCACCTCCTGGAACATGGTCGGCAGGACCAGCGAGGAGTCGATCGTCGCCCACGCGGGGGTGGCGGGCACGAACTTGGCGCCCGCGGCGAGCGTCTTGACGAACGGGGCGACGTACGGGCGGCGCTTGGCGGCGTCCTCGCGCACGTCGGTGTAGGTGGGCAGGAAGCCCATGGCGTCGAAGAGCTTGTTCTGGGAGGCCTTGCCCGCCAGCGACTTCATCAAGTCGACGGCCAGCGTGCGGTGTTTGCTGCTCTTGAGGAGGCCGATGTTGTTGCCGCCGGCGAAGGCCGGGGCGATCTGGCCCGCCTTGACGCCGGGCAGCGGCACGATCCCGTACTTCCCCTTGGCCGCGCCGTCCTCCACCGCCTGGCGGTTGAAGTCGCCGCCGATGGCCATGGCCGCCTTTCCGGAGGCGAAGGCCTGAACGGTGTCGTTGCCGCCCATCTGGGCGCACTTGGCGGCCGGGCAGTTGTCGTCGCCGAAGAGGGCGGTGTAGGCGGCGATGCCGCGCTTGGCGGCGTCGCTGTCGATGGCGGCGGTGTACGCGCCCTCGCCGCCCGCGCGGTTGGCGATGTCGCCGCCGTTGGCCCAGATGAAGGGCATCGCGCCGTAGGTGTACGCGCCGCCGACGGCGAGCCCGTACAGCTCGGGGCGCTCCTTGTGGATCTTCTTCGCGGTCTCGGTCAGCTCGTCCAGGGTGGCGGGCGGCTTGAGATCGAGTTCCTTGAAGACGTCGGTGCGGTAGTAGAGGGCGCGTACGCCGACGAAGAGCGGCGCGCCGTAGACCTTGCCGCCCACGGTCACGGACTGCTTGGCGGCGGGGTCGGTGTCCTTGGCGTCGGGCCAGGCCTCGAACTCCTTGGTGAGGTCGGCGAGTCCGCCGTCCTTCACATAGCCGGCGGTGTCCGTGTTGCCGTACTCGATGAGGTCGGGAGCGCTCTTCGGGTCGTTGAAGGCGGCCTTGATCTTCTGTGCCCGGGTGTCGACGGGGATGTAGGTGATGTCGGCCTTGGCGTCCGGGTGGTCCTTCTTGAAGGCGGCGAGCGCGGCACTGACGACCTCCTCCTTCGGCTTGTTGTTGACCTCCTGGAAGAGCCAGACGCGCAGGGTGCCGCTCTTCTCGTCGGTCTTCGCGCTGTTGTCGGAGGTGGAGGGCGCGCACCCGGTGACGGCGAGGCCGGCCACCGCGAGCGCGGCCACGGGTACGGCAATTCGGGCAGAAAGCTTCACAGGGGGTCCCCTCCCGGTAGGGCGTTGCAGTATGCGCAACACCCGTTTCGCTTTGCACAATTGGGAGGAGAGTAAGGGCCGTTGCCCACCCCGGCAAGAGGTTTCGATCACCCAGCGCGCGCCCCGCGCCGCACACCCCCGAAAACGCGACAGGCCCGGCGCCCGACCCACGGCAGAATCTGCCTGGGTCGGGCGCCGGGCCCGCTGTCCGCCGCGGCCTGCGGCGACGGCCCGCTACGGCCGGCGGCCGCTACTTCTTGTCGCCGCCCTTGCCGTCCTTGCCCTTGTCCCCGCCGGTGTTCATGCCCTCGAAGATCTCCTTGCACATCGGGCAGACGGGATACTTCTTCGGGTCACGCCCGGGGACCCATACCTTGCCGCAGAGGGCGACGACCGGCGACCCGGAGAGCGCGCTCTCCATGATCTTGTCCTTCTGGACGTAATGGGCGTAGCGCTCGTGGTCGCCGTCGCCGTTCGACACCTGCGGCGTCGGCTCTACGAGGGTGCCGGTCCCTGCCCCGCGCTCGGGCTCAAGAGTGCTCATGGTTTCCAAGGGTACTCAAGGCGGGCGCGGTCAGTTGAGGCTCGGGTCGTCCGGATAGGTGGCGACCATGGCCAGCTCGTTGCGCTGGCGGCGCAGCACCGAGCGCCACAGCCGCTCGGGGTCGGGCGAGGAGACGTCACCGGGCTCGGACTCCACCACGTACCAGGCGCCCTCGACCAGCTCCTCCTCCAGTTGACCGGGCCCCCAGCCGGCGTAGCCCGCGAAGATCCGCAGCGAGCCGAGCGCCGCGGCCAGCAGCTCCGGCGGGGCCTCCAGGTCCACCAGGCCGATCGCGCCGTGCACCCGCCGCCAGCCGACCGGCCCGTCCCCGAGCACCGCGGCGCCGCCCTTCGCGCCCTCGGCCTGCGCCTCCCCCGGCACCACGGCCACGCCCAGGGCCGAGTCCAGCGAGACCGGCCCGCCCTGGAAGACGACGCCCGGCTCGCCGGCCAGCTCGGCCCAGGATTCGAGGATGTCGCCGACGCCGACCGGGGTGGGGCGGTTCAGCACGACCCCCAGCGAGCCCTCCTCGTCGTGGTCGAGGAGGAGCACCACGGCGCGGTCGAAGTTCGGGTCGGCGAGCGCCGGAGTGGCGACAAGCAGCCGTCCTGTGAGGGAGGACACCTCTGTCATGACCACATGATCCCGCATTTCCGGGCGCGGCGGGGCGCGGACGACGAGTCCGGTACGGGCGGGGGCGGCGGCGGGCGCCCGAGGGCGTACGACTGCGTACGACGGCCTACGACGAGCCCGGCCACGCCGTGGCGACGTGCGGGGCCATGGCCGGCGGCGACGGCGACGGGTCCCGGGGCGAGGCGGCGCGGCTGAGCGCGCGGGGCCGGGACGCGGACGGAGCAGGGCCTGGCGGGGCCGGTCGGCAGCGTGGGGCTGTTCATAACTGTTCGCTCGTGAGCGGCAACAGTACGTGTTGTGACAAAGCCATTACGTCCTGGAAGCCCCCTTGTGCACACTGCCGCCCACTCGGGTCGCATTACGCTTTCCTCTGGCCCCCGCCCAACTCCAGGAACGCGAGATCCATGACCGGCACTGACGATGTACTGCTCGTCCACGGCGGCACCCCGCTGGAGGGTGAGATCCGGGTCCGCGGCGCGAAGAACCTCGTGCCCAAGGCCATGGTCGCCGCGCTGCTCGGCAGCGGACCGAGCCGGCTGCGCAATGTGCCCGACATCCGGGACGTACGCGTCGTGCGCGGGCTGCTGCAACTGCACGGCGTGACCGTACGCTCCGGCGACGAGCCGGGCGAGCTGGTGCTCGACCCGTCGCACGTGGAAAGCGCGAACGTCGCCGACATCGACGCCCACGCCGGCTCCTCGCGCATCCCGATCCTCTTCTGCGGGCCCCTGCTGCACCGGCTGGGCCACGCCTTCATCCCGGGGCTCGGCGGCTGCGACATCGGCGGCCGGCCGATCGACTTCCACTTCGAGGTGCTGCGCCAGTTCGGCGCGACCATCGAGAAGCGCGCGGACGGCCAGTACCTGGAGGCCCCGCAGCGGCTTCGCGGTTGCAAGATCCGGCTGCCGTACCCGTCGGTCGGCTCGACCGAGCAGGTGCTGCTGACGGCCGTACTGGCGGAGGGCGTCACCGAGCTGTCGAACGCGGCCGTGGAACCGGAGATCGAGGACCTCATCTGCGTGCTGCAGAAGATGGGCGCGATCATCTCCATGGACACCGACCGCACGATCCGGATCACCGGCGTGGACCAGCTCGGCGGCTACAACCACCGCGCCCTGCCGGACCGCCTGGAGGCCGCCTCCTGGGCGAGCGCGGCGCTGGCCACCGAGGGCAACATCTATGTGCGCGGCGCGAGCCAGCGCGAGATGATGACGTTCCTCAACACGTACCGCAAGGTCGGCGGCGCGTTCGAGATCGACGACGACGGCATCCGGTTCTGGCACCCGGGCGGCTCGCTCGACGCCATCGCGCTGGAGACGGACGTCCACCCGAGCTTCCAGACCGACTGGCAGCAGCCCCTGGTGGTGGCCCTGACGCAGGCGTCCGGCCTGTCCATCGTGCACGAGACGGTGTACGAGTCCCGGCTCGGCTTCACCTCCGCGCTCAACCAGATGGGCGCGCACATCCAGCTCTACCGCGAGTGCCTGGGCGGCTCGGCCTGCCGGTTCGGGCAGCGCAATTTCCTGCACTCGGCGGTCGTCTCCGGCCCGACCAAGCTGCAGGGCGCGGACCTGGTCATCCCCGACCTGCGCGGCGGCTTCTCGTACCTGATCGCGGCGCTGGCGGCGCAGGGCACCTCCCGGGTGCACGGCATCGACCTGATCAACCGCGGCTACGAGAACTTCCTGCGCAAGCTGAACGACCTCGGTGCCCACGTCGAGCGGCCCGGCGGGGCGCGTCCCGAGTAGCGCGTACGGGCCGTAGAGACGCCAAAAGGGCGGCCACCCTCCCGTGGGGGTGGCCGCCCTTCTCGCTTGGGGGCTTACTTGCCCTTGGCGGCTTCCTTGAGCTTCGAGCCCGCGGAGACCTTCACGCTGTAGCCGGCCGGGATCTGGATGGGGTCGCCGGTCTGCGGGTTACGAGCGGTGCGAGCGGCACGGTGGGTGCGCTCGAAGGTCAGGAAGCCGGGGATGGTGACCTTCTCGTCGCCCTTGGCGACGACCTCACCGATGGTCTCGGCGAGTGCGGCCAGAACGGCGTCGGCGTCCTTGCGGGTCACCTCGGCGCGCTCGGACAGAGCGGCCACCAGCTCACTGCGGTTCATTTTGTACTCCCGTGTTCTTCTTGCCAATGAGGCGTGAGATCGAAGCCGATGCTGCCAGGGCCCTCGGACAGTCCCCGGACCCGGGTCTGCTGCCAGACCCTCGCGCCCGAATACGCATCCTGCCCCCACCTGTGGCGGGAAAGCCAATCCGGCACCCAGGAGAGTCACACGGAAAGCGCCACTGCCTCAAAGTCGTGACGCTCCGTCTGCTCCCGGCAGCGCACCGCAGGGCTCGCGTCAGGGCTTTGACCGTATTTCTGCGGCCAATTTCTGCCCGCCACCCTATGGGGGTGTCGCGGGCGGCGCGCCATTCGACGCGCCGGGGTCAGGCTGTCGTGGTACCCGTCACAGTGACACCGGCCGCTTTGGCGGCATTGCGGACCGCCCCGGCGACATCTCCGGCGACCCGGTCGTTGAATACCGAGGGGATGATGTAGTTCCTGTTCAGTTCCTGTTCCCCGACCACATCGGCGAGCGCGCCGGCGGCGGCCAGCATCATCTCGGTGTTCACCGTGTGCGACTGGGCGTCCAGGAGACCGCGGAAGACGCCCGGGAAGACCAGCACGTTGTTGATCTGGTTCGGGAAGTCGGAGCGGCCGGTGGCGACCACGGCGGCGGTCCGGCGGGCGACGGCGGGATCGACCTCGGGGTCCGGGTTGGCCAGCGCGAAGACGATCGCGTCGTCCGCCATGGCGGCCACGTCGTCCCCGTCGAGGACGTTGGGGGCGGAGACGCCGATGAACACGTCCGAGCCGACCACGGCCTGCTTGAGGGTGCCCGTGATGCCCTCGGGGTTGGTGTTGTCGGCGATCCAGCGCAGCGCGGAGTCCGGGTCGGCGTCCACGAGATCGGTGCGGCCCGCGTGCACGACGCCGTGGATGTCGGCGACGACGGCCTGCTTGACGCCGGCGGCGAGCAGCAGCTTGAGGATGGCGGTGCCGGCCGCGCCCGCGCCGGACATCACCACGCGCACGTCGCCGATGGACTTGCCGACCACCCGCAGCGCGTTGGTGAGGGCGGCGACCACGACGATGGCGGTGCCGTGCTGGTCGTCGTGGAAGACGGGGATGTCGAGGGCCTCGCGCAGCCGGGCCTCGATCTCGAAGCAGCGCGGCGCGGAGATGTCCTCCAGGTTGATGCCCGCGAAGCCCGGGGCGATGGCCTTGACGATCTCGACGATCGCGTCGGTGTCCTGGGTGTCCAGGCACAGCGGCCAGGCGTCGATGCCCGCGAAGGTCTTGAAGAGGGCCGCCTTGCCCTCCATGACCGGCAGCGCGGCCTTGGGGCCGATGTTGCCGAGGCCGAGCACCGCGGAGCCGTCGGTGACCACGGCGATGCTGTTGCGCTTGATGGTCAGGCGGCGGGCGTCCTCGGGGTTGTCCGCGATCGCCTTGCAGACGCGGGCGACGCCGGGCGTGTAGACCATCGAGAGGTCGTCGCGGTTGCGGATGGGGTGCTTCGACGACATCTCGATCTTGCCGCCGAGGTGCATCAGGAACGTACGGTCGGAGACCTTGCCGAGCGATACGCCCTCGATGCCGCGGAGCTTCTCGACGATCTCGTCCGCGTGCGCGGTGGAGGTCGCGGCGATGGTGACGTCGATACGGAGCTTTTCGTGGCCGGAGGCGGTCACATCGAGGCCGATCACGGAACCACCGGAGGACTCCACGGCGGTGGTGAGCTGACTGACGGCCGTCCCGCTCGCGGGGACCTCCAGCCGGACCGTCATCGAATACGAGACGCTAGGCGCCGTTGCCATGGCCGACTTCCTCTGCTTTCCCTTATGTCACTTGGTACGTCACCGGGGCTCGGGGCCGGGGCGCGCTGTCCGATCGTCCCACCTACCGACTGGTATACGGTAACCAGCCTCGGATTGCGGAACCAGACTTTCACGATGCGAGATCACCGGGAACCCATGGGCTCCTGACCGACCCCGGTATCGCTTCGTCGTACAACGATCCTCCTCCCACCCCATGAACGCAGCACGGGCACCCCCCGAAGAGGAAGAGAACGCAGAACGGGCGCCCCTCCCGAAGTGGAAGAGACGCCCGTTCCCGACGCTCAGTGACACCGACCCGCCATGCTCGCCTCGCGGCAAGTGGTCGCTCGTAGCGACGATGGTTGGGCCCGGGGGCTTGGATCGGGCCGGTGCCACACCCAGGCTAACAAACAGTCCCGGAAAGTGATTCCTGTAGCGGAAGTTGATTTCGGCCCGCGTGGGAGGCCCGGTCCGCGCACCGGCCCTCCGCCCATCGCGGAGGAGGTCCGGCACACCCCGCCGTCAGTCGCGCAGGAGGTCCGGCACGCCCGCCGCGTCCGGCTCGTCCCGCTCCCCCGCCAGCACCGTCAGCCGCTGCGTGGCCCGGGTCAGCGCCACGTACAGCACCCGCAGCCCGGCCGGGGACTCGTCCGCGATCTCGGCGGGCGAGACCACGACCGTCGCGTCGTACTCCAGCCCCTTCGCCTCCAGGCTGCCCAGCGGCACCACCCGGTCGCCGAGCCCCGCCAGCCAGCCCCGCGCCTGCTCGCGGCGGTCCATCGCCACGACCACGCCCACCGTGCCGTCCACCTCGTCCAGCAGCCGCCGCGCCTCCTCGCGCACGGCCTCGCCCAGGTCGCCCTCCGCCACCGCGAACCGCGGCTCCACGCCCGTGGAACGGACCGCCGACGGGGACTCCATGCCGGGCATCGCCAGCGCCAGGACGCGCGCCGCCAGCTCCGCGATCTCCGCCGGGTTGCGGTAGTTGACGGTCAGCCGGAAGCGGCGGCGCGGCCGGCTGCCGAGCGCCTCGTCCCGCGCGGCGGCGGCCTCGTCCGGGTCGGACCAGGAGGACTGCGCGGCGTCGCCGACGATCGTCCAGGTGGCGTGCCGGCCGCGGCGGCCGACCATCCGCCACTGCATGGGCGTGAGGTCCTGCGCCTCGTCGACGATGACGTGCGCGTAGTCCGTACGCTCCTCGGCCAGCCGCTCCGCGCGCTCGCGGCGCGACTCGGCCCGCTCGGGCATCAGCTCCTCCAGGCCGGTGAGCTGGTCCAGCGGGTCCAGTTCGCGCGGCCGTCTGGGCCGGGCCGGGGCGCCGAGCACGGTGTGCAGCTCGTCCAGGAGCGCCACGTCGTGCACGGACAGCGGGCCCTGCCCGGCGCCGTCCAGCCGCCGCAGCGAGCGGGCCAGGGCGCGGACCTCGCGCGGGTTGAGCACCCGCCGGGCGAAGCGGCCGAGCTGCCGCTCGTCGGCCATCGCCGCCAGCACCTGACGCGGAGTCAGCTCCGGCCACCAGGCGGCGAGGAAACCGGTGAAGTCGTCCTCGGAGCCGATGTCCTCGTCGAACGCCTCGCGCGCCTCCGCCGCCAGCTCCGGGTCCGAGTAGCGGCGCGGGCCGCCGGTCTTCGCCCACAGCGCGTCGAGCAGCAGCCGGCGGGCGCGCGGCCGCATCAGGTTCAGCGGCGCGGTGCCGCCGAGGACGCTCGCGCGGATGCGCCGCAGCTCGTCCGCGTCCAGCTCTACGCGCGCGCCGAACGCGACCACCCGCAGCCGCTCGGGCGGCCCGGCGGCTACGGCCCCGCCGGCGCCGTCCGGCTCCAGGTCCGCGAGCGACAACTGCCCGTCCGAGGCGGCGGCGTCGAAAGCGGCGGAGCCGGCGGCGGACCCGGCCCGCGGCAGGTCCAGCGCCCCCCGCGCCGCCTTGCGCAGCACCTTGAGCATCCGGGAGGAGCCCTTGATACGGGCGACCGCCGGAGTGTCGTACGTACTGGCCTCGGCTCCGGCGGTGCCCTCGCTGAGTGAACCCACCGCCCGGATCGCGACCTGCCCCTCCTCACCGAGCGAGGGCAGCACGCCCTCGGTATAGGCGACCAGGAGCGGGGTCGGGGAGACGACGAGGATGCCGCCCGCGTACCGCCGCCGGTCCTGGTAGAGGAGGTAGGCGGCGCGGTGCAGGGCCACGGCGGTCTTGCCGGTGCCCGGCCCGCCCTCGACCTCGGTGACGGAGGCCGCGGGCGCGCGGATGACCATGTCCTGCTCGGCCTGGATGGACGCGACGATGTCGCGCATGGTGTGGCCGCGGGCCTGCCCGAGCGCCGCCATCAGCGCCCCGTCGCCGACCACCGGCAGCTCGGCCCCGTGCAGCGTCGTGGTCAGCTCGGGGCGGAGCAGATCGTCCTCGACGCCGAGGACCCGGCGCCCCTTGGAGCGGATGACGCGGCGCCGTACGACCCGGCCGGGCGCGACCGGCGTCGAGCGGTAGAAGGGCGCGGCGGCGGGCGCGCGCCAGTCGATGACGAGCGGGGCGTAGTCCGCGTCGAGCACGCCGATCCGGCCGATGTGCAGCGTCTCGGCGATCTCCGCCCGGTTGTCGCGCACGGCGTCGGCGGCGGGCTCCACGGAGGTGTACGCCCCGTCGGGGCCCTTCTTGCCGTCCTCGCCGAGGAGCAGGTCGATGCGGCCGAAGAGGAAGTCCTCGAACTCGCTGTTGAGCCGATTGAGGTGGACCCCGGCGCGGAACACCTGCGCGTCCCGCTCGGCGAGCGCGCCGGGCGTGCCGACCTGGCCGCGCTTGGCGGCGTCGTCCATCAGGAACTCGGCCTCGTGGATCTTCTCCTCAAGGCGTCGGTACACCCGGTCCAGATGCTGTTGCTCGACACCGATCTCGCGGTCCCGGACTCCGTCCCGCTCCGTCGCTGTCTGCGCGTGCGCGGCGTTCTGCGCGGCCACCCAAGCCCCCTTCTGCTGTGCCTAGGGCAGCCGTCGAGCGTACGCGAACAGGGGTGGTGAGCGCACCTGTCAGGACATGGGCGGTTTCTCCGGACGAATTCTCCGGCCGGGCTCCCGGGGATCAGACCGGGACGGAGGCGAGACGTTTCCCGTCGAGCGTACGGACGTCGAAGCGGGCGATGTCGTCGCGGTCCATGGCGGCGCCGCCGTGCGTGTAGAGCGGCTCCTTGTTCCACTTGGCCGATCCCCCGGGCACCCCGTAGCCCCCTTCCGGCACGGACCACGTGGTGACGGTCTCCTCCTCGCCGTCCTTGCCGACGGCGATCAGATCGCACTTGAGCGGCCCCTTGACGTTGCCCAGCTTGAGGGCGACATGGGTGCCCCAGGGCCGGGACTGGAGGGAGACGCTGGCCTCGGCCTTGGTGGCCGGGTCGACGGCGGAGTACTTCTGCCCGTCGTCGTACATCTGCTGGGCCATGCCGGCCGTGGAGTGGCCGCCGGTGTCCTGCTGGCTGAGGGCCAGGCCGACCAGCGGCCCGGAGACGATCAGGGCGGCGGCCGCGGCGACCAGCCACATCCTGCGGGCGCGGCTGGTGCGGCGGGCGGCGGTGACCTCGCCGAGCAGCCGGTCGAGTACCTGCGGCCCGGGCCGTACGGAGAGCATCCCGGGGTCGGGCGTGGCCTCCTTGAGGTCGGCGAGGAGCGGCGCGAGCCCCATGAGGTCTTCGAGCCCCGCCGCGCACTCGGGGCAGTCGGCCAGGTGCTCCTCGAAGCGGGCGGCGTCCGCCTCGTCGAGCACGCCCAGCGCGTAGGCGGCCACATCGGTGTGGTGCGCCGGCCCGGTCATGCCGTCACCCCCCGTTCCTCCAGCGAGAGCTTCATCGAGCGCAGCGCGTAGAAGACGCGGGATCTGATCGTCCCGGCCGGCACGCCCAGCTCCAGCGCGGCCTCGTTCACCGTGCGCCCCTTGAAGTAGGTCTCGATCAGCGCCTCCCGGTGGGCGTCCGTGAGGTCGCCCAGCGCGTCGGAGATGGTCATCAGCCGCAGCGCCCGGTCGATCTCGTCGGCGGCCGGGACCAGTTCCAGCGGGGCGGGGTCCACCTCCTGCGGGCGGGCCTGCCGGCTGCGGTGGCCGTCGATGACGATGCGCCGTGCCACGGTGACCAGCCAGGGCCGCGCGGAGCCCGTGGCGCGCCGCAGTTGGTCGGCGTTGCGCCAGGCCCGCAGCAGCGTCTCCTGGACGACGTCCTCCGCGCGCTGCCGGTCCCCCGCCACCAGGCGGATGACGAAGGCGAGGAGCGGCCCGGCGTGCTCTTCGTAGAGCGCCCGCATGAGCTCCTCGTCGGGAGACGTCCTGTCGGCCACGACGGCATCCTTGCGCACGCCTTCCCCCGGGTCGATAGCGCGAGTAGAAGTTCCTGGACTCCGTTCGGACTCGCGCCGGGCTCCCTTCGGGGCCCGTTCGGAACCCGTGCGGAATCCGTTCGGTGGCCTTGAATACGGGCGCGGCGGCCCGTCGTCTCAGCGCCGGGCGGAAAATCATGGAAGGCGTTCCGCATACGTACGGGAACACGGCCGCGTTCAGCCGAACTCCTGTGACACAGCCCTCAATTGACGGCTGAACGCGGTGGCGGCCGTGGCCCGTAAGACAGTCCGAACGGCTCGATCGTTCGACAACCCGATCCGAACGGCTCGATCGTTGGACAACCCGAAAGGTCCTCGTCGAGGACAGCCCGAGCGGCCCGATCGTTCAACATTCCGAACGGCCCTCCCGGACGACAGTCCGAGCGGCACGGCGGATCGCCCGCAGGGCAGCCGAGCAGTCCGCCCGCACGACTACCCGAGCGGCCCGCCCGTACGACAGTCCGAGCGGCCCGGCGGCCCAGAGCCGGCCCTTCGGGGCCCTCCCCCCGCGCAGCCCCCGGCCCCCCGACCGGGGGCTGCGCGCACACGCCCGAGACCCCCGCGTCGCCCGTGGCTCCGAGCCGCGCCGGAGGCCCCGGCGGATCGTTCAGGAAGCCTGCGACTCCACCGCCCGCCGCCGGTGCCGGGCCACCCGCTCGCGGTTGCCGCAGACCTCGCTGGAGCACCAGCGGCGGCGCCGCCCGCGCGAGGTGTCGAGGTAGACCAGCGAACAGGTCTCCCCCTCGCACTGCCGGAGCTGCCCGCGCGCCACCGGGTCGGTGAGCAGGTCCACCGCGTCCCGCGCTATCCGGCCGAGCAGCGCCCCGCAGTCCGGCGCGCCGACGCCCGTACGGACCAGAGTGCCGTCGGGCGCCCGTACGGCCCGTACGACCGGGGGCGCGGTGGAGGCGAGGCCGTTGAGCCGTTCCAGGTCCGGGTCGGCGGCGGCGCCGGCGATCTCGGCGTGCACGACGCGGTGCAGGAGGGCTCTGGCGGCGTGGAAGCGCCCCAGCCAGCCGCCGTCCACCGCGTCCAGGCCCGTGCCGCCGGGCACCAGACCGGCCCCGGCGAGCCACGCGCGCAACCGTTCAGGGGTGTCGAGCCGTTCGACCGGCTCCTCGCTGAGCCGCCCGCCGACCGTGGCCACGAGGTCCAGGCACAGTCGCCCGGCGTCGAAGCGCAGGTCATAGGTAGCCGTAGCCGCCACCATGTTCCTGTCACCCTTTCGGTGTGGGGGGATGCACCACCCCAGAGTGCCCCGCCGCGCCCGCGCCCGGAACCCCCGCCCGTACGGCGGACCACCAGCGACGACTGTCCGGCGCCCCGTCGGGCCGCGCCTCCCCGGTCGGTCGCCACGCCCCTGATCGGGCCCGGTGCGCCCGGACCGGCGCCGCGGCGGTCGAACCGAACCGCCGGCCGCCGTCGCTCAACTAGCGTGCCCGGCGCGGGAGTTCGTCGGCCACGAGCTGTACGAGCGGGCCCAGCCGGAAGCGCTCGGGGTGGACGGCGGGCACCTGGCGGTCGGCCAGCGGCCGCGCGGTGACCGGCCCCACGCACGCCGCCAGCACCTCGCCGCGGAGCGCGGCCGACAGTTCCGCGCCGACGCCGCGGCGCTCGGCGCGGTCGAACAGCCCCGCCACGGCGGGCGCGCTGGTGAAGGTGACGGCGTGCACGGTACGGGCGACCAGCGCGTCCAGCAGCCGGTCCACGGGCCCGGTGTCGACGGGCGGCAGCCAGCGGTACACCGGCACCTCGACCACCTCCGCGCCCGCCGCCCGCAGCGCCCCGGTGAAGTCGGGCAGGGGCGCGCCGTGCAGTTGGACGGCCACCCGCCGCCCCGCGACCCCGTCCGCCAGCAGCCGTTCGAGAACGCCCTCCGTCGACTCGGACGCGGGCGAGAAGTCCTCCCGCAGCCCGGCGCCGCGGATCGCGCCGCACACCTTCGGCCCGCGCGCCAGCAGTTCGGCCCCGGCCAGCCGGGCCGTCAGCGCCTCGGCCAGCCCCCACCCCTCGGCCGCCTCCAGCCAGCCGCGGAACCCGATGGCGGTGGTGGCGACGACGGCATCGACGCCGACATCGACCAACTCCCGCGTAGCGCGGCGCAGTTCGGCATCATCGGCGAGCGGAACGGTACGCATCGTGGGCGCGTGCACGACCTCGGCCCCGCGCCGCCGCAACAGCGCGATCTGCTCCTCGGCGCGCCGCGCGGCGGTCACCGCGACCGTGAACCCGTCGAGCGGCGCCCCTTCCCGCCCGCCGGGCCGCCGCCGCTCGCCGTCGTCCATGGGTCCACTCCTCAGTCCGGTGTTCGGGCTCAGTCCGGTGTTCGGGGCGCTTCCGCGGTGCCTATGGGCGCGCCGGTCGCGGCGTCACCGCCCCTGAGGGTGATGCTGCCCGCCGCTGCCGGCGTCGAGGTCGAAGTCGCCCACGTACCACCTGCCGTTGATCTTGTCGGCCTCCACCTTGGCGGAGAAGGTCTTCGGGTCCACGCCCGTCGAGAGGGACAGCATGATCTCCCGCAGCGGCTTCCCATTGACCATGATCTTGCCCGACGGCACCATCACCTTGTCGCCCTTGGGGTGCGACACCTGGACCGAGACCACCGGGTTGCCGGTCGCGTTCGGCGGGGTGAACGACTTGCTCATGGCGTTCAGGCCGGCGGCCAGCGCCTTCGTCGTCGCCGGGTCGTCGCACTTCTGCCGGGTGCCGGGCTGCCCCGGCCCCGAGCCCTCGCCCGGCATCACGGAGACCAGGCACGCCTTCTTCACGTCCTTCTGGATGACCGCGCCGACCCACGCGGCGACCGCGCCGGAGGGGGTGGACCGACCGGCGGCCCCGGGACCGTCATATCCCGAGCCGGTGGTCCCCGAGCCGGTACCGCCGCCCGTCGACCCGCCGGGGTGGTGCGACTGCCCGGCCGGAGGGGCCGAGGGGCCGCCGCTCTGCGAGGCGGACGCGGATGCCGACGCGGAGGCGGACTTCGCGGAGGAGTCCGAGGCGTTCGAGCACGCCGCCAGGAGCGGCGCCGCCGCCAGCAGCGCGATCGCGGTCGCCCCGCCCACGGCTCTCTTGCCCCTGTTGCCGGATTCCGTTCGTGCCATGACTTTCCGCTCCTTAACCGCTGTGGGGGGATGCCCGCCGGGCCCCGTGCCGTCGGGTGGCTACGACGCAACCGAAACCCGAACGGTTGCACGAAGCACGCGAACACCGGATGGATCGTAGGCGTACCTGCGGACGTTCCACGCAAAACTCACTTCCCCTACGGACCCGCGGGCCCCGTACGACCGGCCTGCCGGTCCCGTACAACCGGTCGCCCGGTCACGCCCAGCCGACCTGCCGGGTCCGATACAGCCGGTCCACCGGCCCCCGCGGCCGGTCCGGGCGGACAATTCCTTGGACAGCGCGTCGGCCGCCGTGCAGGATCGGCGCCATGACCGACGCACGACCCTCCAACGGCACCGCCGACACCGCTGCCACCACCGGAAGCACCAGCGGGACCGGCGAGGCCCCCCTCAGCTCCCGCGCCCAACTCGCCGTGCGCCTCGCGACCACCGCGGGGCGGCGGCTCGGGCTGCGGGCGGACGAGCCGCGCGTCCTGCACGACGTGTTCAACGTGCTGGTGCACCTCGCGCCCGACCCCGTCGTGGTGCGCGTACCGACGCTGGCGCTGGCCTCCGTCACCGAGCAGGCGGCCAAGCAGCGCCACGAACTCGCCGTGGCGGGCTGGCTCGCCGACCGCGGGGCGCCCGTGGTGCGGCCCAGCCCCCTGGTGCCCCGGGAGCCGGTGGAGATCGAGGGGAAGTCGCTGACGTTCTGGGAGTTCGTCAGCGAGGTGGACACCCTGGGCGAGCCGAGCGAGGCCGACCCCGGGCGGCTGGAGGAGCACTTCGCCGAACAGACCGGCTGGACGGCCGAGCTGCACGCCCTGCTGGCCGAGTACCCTGGCGAGCTTCCGGTGCTGTCCCCGCTGGTGCCCGCGCTCGCCGAGCCGCTGGCCCAGTTGCGCGAACGGCCCCAGACGCTGACCCCGGCGGACCTGGGCCGGGCCGAGCGCGAGTACCAGGTGCTGGAGACGGTCGTACGCGACCTGCCGGCCCATTTTCCTGGCGCACGGCTGCGGACGTTGCACGGTGACGCGCCGTTCTACAACGTATTGCGCACCGCCGAGGGCTATTTGTTCAACGATTTCGAGGACGTCACGCGGGGCCCCGCCGAGTGGGACCTGACGCTGGTCGGCCCGCGGGGCATCGCGGAGTACGAGCGGGTGAGCGGCGCGCGCGTCGACCCCGCCCTGCTCACGTTCATGGAGGGGGCGCGGCTGCTCCAGATCGTGGGCGCGCTGGCGATCGTTCCACAATTGCCGGAACTGGGACCGATGCTGGAGCCGTCGATCGCGCAGTGGCGGGCGCGCGCCGAACTGACGCTGCCGGGCGCGGAGTAGCCCCGGGCGGGGCGCGGGGGCGGGGGTTGACTTGAACCGCGGTTCAAGTTTGATGCTGGCCGCATGACTTCTTCGAACGCCGCCCCGCGGAACCCCTCCCCCGGCTCCCCCAGCTCTCTCGGGTTCCCCGACTTCACCCGCCCCGACGCCGGTACGGCCCTGGTCAGCGAGTGGCTGACCGGCACCCCCGAGCGCTCGCGCGCCGCCGCCGACGCGGTGCTCGACCAGTGGCAGGGGCAGAGCGACCTGCCCGAGGCGCTGCTCTCGCTCTCCGCCTTCGTCGCGGCCGACGGGGACAGCGTCCTCTACTACGCCCAGTGGACCAGCGACGACGCCCACCGCGCGTACGTCAAGGTGCACCGGCCCGTCATGATCGACCGCATCGACGCGGAGATCCCGGGCATCGAACGCCCCGGACTCACCCGCTACCGCTACTACCGCAGCATCGTCGCCGACCGTACGCGGCCCTCCGCCGTACTGATCGCCGTGCGCCTTGAGGCGGACAGCGAGCAACTGCGGCGGGAGTGGATCGACTCCATCGCCGCCACGCCCGCCGGGGACGAGCCTGCGGGCCTGGTCGCCGGCCACTTCCACCTCGCCGAGGACGGCCGCGGCATCCTCAACCTCGCCGAGTGGACGGACATCCAGTCGCACATCGACTGGCTCGACTCGACGACCGGGCAGAACTGGCGGAACACCCTGGACCGGCCCGGCATCCACTTCCGCGACTTCAAGCGCTACCACCCCCACCGCAGCCTGAAGGTGGGCTGATCACCTGTGCCACTCGCCCATCCGGGCGCGTACGGAACGGGGCGGAGGGGAGCCGCACGGGGGTCGGCTGTTCTCCGCCGCACGCGAGCGCCGCGGGCGGGCGAGTGGCACGGGGCGGGAAGCCCCGTTCGGTCCGTTCAGTCCGTACGGGCCCGCTGCCGGCGCCGGAAGCCCACCGCGCCGCCGACGGCCGCGAGGGCCGCGATGCCCGCGCCGGCCCCCGCCAGCAGCAGCCCGCCGCCGGGCCCGCCGCCCGCGCCCTCCGCCTGGGTGACGAGGACGTGCCCGGTCTTCTTCACACGGCCGTGGTGGCTGACGACGGTGACGGGGTAGCTGCCGGGCGACAGGTCGTCGCGGATGCGGGCCGGGCCGTAGAAGCGCGGATCGTCGCCGTCGGCGGCCTTGCTGTCGTCGCGCCGCAGCGGTACGGGCGCGTCGAACGCCGCCGAGGTCGCGGTCAGCCGCTCCTCCTCCCCCGCGTCGGGGTCCACGTCGCTCCACAGGACCTTGACCGTGCCGCCCGCCTCGACTCGGAAGCGGCCCGTGGTGGCGGCCTCCGGCCGGCTGGTGCGGTCGAAGAAGGCGGGGCCGTGCCCCTTGCCGACGTAGTCGCTGTCGCCGGGGCGAGCCGCGCGGACCGTGAACCGCCGCACGGCGATGCGCCGCCCGTCGGGCCCGGTCAGTTCGGCGTCGTACGTGCCGTCCGGGACGTCCGGGGGGAGTTGCGGGGCCGCGGTGAACATGCGCGGGTTGTTCCAGTCCAGGCCGCCCGTGTCGTGCCGCAGCACAACCGGCGCGCGGAAGGCTCGGGACCGCACGGTGAAGGAGGTGCCCTTCTCGCCCGGGTAGAGGTCGTCGAAGGAGAGCCCCACACGCTCCCCGGGCCGGGCTCCGGCCCGGTCCGCCGTGACCCTGAACTCGGGGCGCTTGGCGGCGACCGTCCGCACCCGCCCATGGCCGACCACGCGGCCGTCGACCTCGACGCGCACAGGGTGCCGGCCGGCCTTGGCGGTGAGGGAGACGGCCTGATGGGCGGCGTACCGCGGCCGGCCGCCCTCGACGGCGAGCGAGAGCCGCACGGGCCGCGCGAAGACCGGAGAGACGACGGTGACCGCCCGCGCACCCGCACCCCCCGCGACCCCCGTCACGGCGATGTCGACGATCTCCCCCGGCCGCGCTTCGAAGGCCCCGTTGACCTCGACACGCACGGTGTGGTGGGAGGGCTTCGCATACCGGGACGCCGCATGGGCCTCCGCGACCCCGTCGGCGGCACCCCATCCCAGAACCCCCGCACACACCACGACCACCGCCGCCCGCGCCCGCTTCGTCTGGCCCATGCGATCCATCCGACTCACAGCGTCACCCCACTCCTGGAGGAAGAGGCCGATAACCTCCGCCTGGTTCCCACCCCCGACCGAAAGACGACAAAGGCCCCACGCGAGAAAGGGGAGTCAGCAGCAATCGCATCATGTTCCGAAGCGGCCGGAAATCCACCCGCCCTCTTGACCGCCCTGCCATCGGTCGGCCAGCGTCGGCGCGCAACATGGCGCAACTTTCTGGACGCAGGAGGCAGTCATGGCCCTACGTTTCATCGGAATCGACCCGGAGACCGGAGACGGCAACTGCCCTGCCGTATAGGTCGATGAGACAACCGCGGGCGCGCCGGAACTGATCGTCCAGGGCTGGCTGGCCGACGAGGGGACACAGACCGAGTGCGCCAAGAACAGCCCGAAGCCCGACACCGAGGCGGTCATCCGGCTCCCCGCCCGCATGGTGCCGCTGATCAGGAAGGCGTGCGATGCCGCAGAACGTTCCCAGCTTCGCTGAGCTGCTGAAAGGCGCACAGCACTCTGCCGTGCACCTGGAGATGCGCGATGTCTACGACGTCGAGAACGAGCGCGAACCGTTCGCTCGGTGGCGCGCCGGCCACCGCCTGAACGAGGCGGACCGGTCGTCGTGGTGGCGCCCGTGGCTCGACCTGGTCGCGGAGACGGTGGGGCGCGGCGTCGTCATGCGTCGAGCTCGCATCGTGTCCGAACCGGTCTCCGACTACATCAAGTACGAGCACAGCGGCACGTTCACGAACATCGCGGCGGGTGAGCTGGTCCGGTGGCTTCCCCGGGCGAACGCCTCCGACCTCGCCGTGCCCGGCAACGACTTCTGGCTCATCGACCAGCGGGCCGTGCGCTTCAACGTCTTCACCGGCAGCGGAGACGTAGCCGCGCCGCAGTACACCGAGGACCCTCGGGTGGCCAAGCTGTGCGGCGACGCGTTCGAGGCCGTATGGGAGCGGGCCGTCCCGCACGAGGAGTACAAGATCTGACCCGCCGCCGCACAGGACACCTGGCTCGATGAACGTCTCACCGTCGTCCGCCGCCCAAGCGGCCCGCGAAGCCGTCGCGGCCCGCCTGACCGACCTGCGCAAAACCGCAGGACTCAAGGCATACGAAGTAGCGGCCCGGTGCGGCTGGCACAAGTCGAAAGTGTCCCGGCTGGAGAACGCCGTCACGCTGCCCGAGGCCGCCGATATCCGGGCGTACCTGAAGGCGTGCGGCGCACAGGAGCATGAGGCCGAACTCATCGACCGGATCCGCAACGCCGATCAACTGTATGTGGACTGGAAGCGATTGCACGGTACGGGCATACGGCGCATTCACGAGTCGACGGTGCCGCTGTACCAGCGCACGCGTCTGTTCCGGGTCTACTGCTCGAACGTCGTCCCCGGTCTGCTCCAGACGCATGGCTACGCCCAGGCGCTCCTGAGCACGATCAGCGACTTCCAGGGCACGCCCAACGACGCCTCGGAGGCCGCGACGGCCCGGTTGGACCGGTCGCGGGTCATCTACGAGGGCGGCCACCGGTTCGTGCTCCTGGTGGAGGAGGCGGTTCTGCGCTACCGCTTCGGCGACAGGGCCGTCATGGCGGGGCAGCTCGGTTCGCTCCTGGAGGTCATGTCACTGCCGTCTGTGGCCTTCGGTGTCATCCCGTCCACCGCGGCGCGGAGCATGTGGCCACTCGAAACGTTCATGGTCTTCGACGAGGGCCGGGTGCAGGTGGAAACGCTGTCAGCGGAGATCAGCATCACCAGCGAAACGGAGATCGCCGTCTACGCGAAGGCTTTCGCCGCGCTTCAGCGGCTGGCCGTATTCGGGCACGATGCTCGGGCGCTCATCACGGATGCGATCAACATTCTCGGGTGAAACCCCGCAACTTCGTAGAACTTCCTTGAGGCCCGGCTTCCGCCGTCTTTAACGTCCTTCATATGGCAACCGCCGACCGGATCCGGTGTGACCGCCCTCCCTGAACGGGGAGCACAACGCCCCCGGTCACCTGCCGCACCCGGCCCCTCGGAGAGCGACCGAAGCACCGAACATCCCTGCCTTCGCCAGGAGACGCATGTGGAAACCACGGACCTCGCCCGGCTGACCACCTACTTCGATCGCATCGTCCGGCAGTTTCAGCTGCCCGACCGGCCCGCTTCGTTCCTGGTCACGCATCTGCTGCCCGAGCGCCCGGCATTCGTCCGCGCCGTGGCCGGTCTGTCGGACCTGCGTGCCGTGCTCCCCAAGCCGAAGTCGATCAGCCACGCCGCCCGCCGGGAGGTCGAGCGGTCCTTCTCCTGCGACACGCTGTCCCGGAGCCTGTTCGCAGCCCCGGATTCGGCCGTGATGTATCTGGAGACACGAGCGGCGGACACTGACGTGGTACTGCTCGACGTGGGCGGCTACTTCGCCCCCGTGCTCGAAGCCCTCTGCGCCCAGTTCTCCGGCCGAATTCTCGGCGTGGTCGAGGACACCGAGAACGGACACCGCCGGTACGCCGAGATCGACAAACTGCCCTGCCCTGTCGTGTCCGTAGCCCGCTCTCCGCTCAAGGACCCGGAGGACTTTCTCGTCGGCCAATCCGTCGTCTTCTCCACCGAAGCCCTGCTGCGGGGCAGAGGCGACATCCTGCACGGCCGCCCCGCCCTGGTGCTCGGCTTCGGGAAGCTCGGCTCCAGCATCGCCCGCCTCCTGCATGCCAAAGGCGTCCACGTCACCGTGTACGACGTCAGCCCCGTCCGGCGCGCCCAGGCCCTCTCCCAGGGCTTCGGCGTCGCCCGCGACCGGGACCGCGCCCTCACCCGCGCCGGGCTGGTCCTGTGTGCGACGGGCTCCCTGTCGCTGCGCGGCGAGGACTTTTCGCTGCTCCGCAACGGCGCCTACATCGCCACCGTCACCAGCAGCGAAGACGAACTGGAGCTGGACGGGCTACCGTCCGGCTACGCCCGGAGCGCCGCCGGCGACGGCATCACCCGCTACCTCACCACTGGCCACTACTTCTATCTGCTCAACGACGGCAACGCCGTCAACTTCCTGCACGGCGCCAGCGTCGGCCCGTTCATCTTCCTCGTGCAGGCAGAGATACTGGCCGCCCTCCGCATGCTGGTGCGGGGAGACCTCGCTCCGGCCATGCACGACGTGTCGTCCGACGACCGCGCCGCCATCGCCGCGACCTGGCTCGACTACTACAACCGCTGAGGGAGATCCACGGCCGTCACGGCCGACCACATCCGCGCTGTCATCACCGACTACATCCACGCCCACCCCGACGAGAAGACGGCACTCGCACCCGCCCTCGATCTCCTGGCCGGCGGAGCCGACCTCACCAGCCGGAAGGAGTTCCGTGGTCACGCCACAGCCGGGGCCGTGCTGGTCGACGGCGGGCAGGCCCTGTTCATCGAGCACGCCGCTCTCGGCAGGTGGCTGCTGCCCGGCGGCCACCTGGAGGCCGACGACCCCGACCTCATGGGTGGCGCCCTACGGGAGCTGGCGGAGGAGACCGGCATCAGCGCTGGTGTCACCCCGGTCTCCCCCGTCCCGGTGCACATCGATGTGCACTCCATCCCGGCCAACGCCGCCAAGGGCGAGCCCCGCCACCAGCACGTCGACTTCCGCTATCTGTTCCGTGCCACTGCCGGCAGCGACGTGACCTTGCAGGCCGAGGAAGTCAGCGGTTTCGCATGGCGGGGCCTGGACACCATCGGCGATGCACGGCTGAGAAACCGCGTTCGCGCCGCCTTCCGCTGACCCGGCCTTGCCTTGTCATGCCACAGAAAAAGCCTCTGACCTGCAGATATTTCTGCAGGTCAGAGGCTTTCACATGGGATGAGTGGAGATGGCGGGAATCGAACCCGCGTCCAACGGTGCGGAAACAGGGCTTCTCCGAGCGCAGTCCGCTGCGATTTTCTCGGCCCCGGAGATCACGCGGACAAGTCTCCGACGGGCTCAGCCACTGTTTGATTTCCCACTAGGCCCCGTGGCCGGCCCTAGTGGTTTAGTTCCCTAGCTGATGCCAGGATCCGGGTCGGGAACAATCCCCGGGCTGACACTTCGCAGGTCGCTACTTAGGCAGCGAGGGCGAAGGAATCGCGCTTGGTGTTGGCGATTATTTTTTGCGACATATGGTTAACGAGATCATTGCCGCTTCCTCGGCTCGCTTCCCCTGCCTCGACAACCGCTGTCGAAACCGATCATCCCCATGTTGATTTATCAATTTGTGCGTACGCCCCTCGGGTATCCCCCGGGACGCGTCGCCATCATACGTGAACAACGCACGACGGGGCCAGCGTATTCCCGGCCGCCCGGGCCGTGGGAGCGGCCGCGGCGGCTGGCCCGCGGGGTCAGGCCCGCTGGCGTCGGCGCGCCGCGGAGATGGCGCGGTCGGCCTCGCGGCGGTCCTGCTTCTCGCGGAGCGTCTGCCGCTTGTCGTACTCCTTCTTGCCCTTGGCCAGCGCGATCTCGACCTTGGCCCGGCCGTCCTTGAAGTACAGGGACAGCGGTACGAGCGTGTGCCCGGTCTCCTGCGTCTTCTGCTCCAGCTTCGCGATCTCCACCCGGTGCAGCAGCAGCTTGCGCTTGCGGCGCGCGCTGTGATTCGTCCAGGTGCCCTGCGCGTACTCCGGGATGTGCACGTTGTGCAGCCACGCCTCGCCGCCGTCGAGCTGCCCGAAACCGTCGACGAGCGACGCCCGGCCCTGCCGCAGCGACTTCACCTCGGTACCGGTCAGCACCAGGCCGCACTCGTACGTATCCAGGATCAGGTAGTCGTGCCGCGCCTTCTTGTTCTGCGCGATGAGTTTGCGGCCGCTCTTGTCTTTGTCTTTAGCCTTGTCTTTAGCCATAACGCCGCCATTCTCGCATCAGGCCCCGCCCCCGAGGCCACTCAATACCGTGCGGGCCCGCTGCTCGGCGTCGCCGTGGGCGGCCAGGTCCGGGGTGATGCCCGCGCCGTCCACGGCCCGGCCGGCGGGGGTGCTGTAGTGGCCCACGGTCAGCTCGGCGACGGAGCCGTCCGGCAGCTCGCTCGGCTGCTGGACCGAGCCCTTGCCGAAGGTGCGCGAGCCGACGACGACCGCCCGGCCGCGGTCCTGGAGCGCGCCGGCCAGCAGCTCGGCGGCGCTCATCGTGCCGCCGTCCACGAGCACCGCGAGCGGGCGCGTGGTGTCGCCGCCCGGAGGGGCGGACAGGGCGCGCTGCGCGCCGTGCACGTCGTACGTGGCGACGAGCCCGCCGTCGAGGAAGGCGGCGGAGGCGGTGACGGCCTCGGCCACCAGGCCGCCGGAGTTGGCGCGCAGGTCGAGGAGGATGCCGTCGCCCTTCGGGGCCTCGCGCACGGCCCGGCGCACCTGCTCGCCGGTGCCCTTGGTGAAGGAGACGACCTTGATGCGGGTGGTGGCGATGGGGCCGTCGTGCAGCCGGTCCACGGTGACGTTCTCGGTGGCGAGCCGCGCCCGGCGCAGCGTCAGCTCCCAGGCGTGCGCGCCGCGCCGGACGCCCAGCCGTACGGGCGTACCGGCGGCGGCGCCCGTACGGCCCCGCGTACCGTCGCCGCCGTCCGCCCCCCGCAGCCGGGCGACGACCTCGGTGACGGGGCGGCCCTCGATGGCCGTGCCGTCGATGCCGGTGAGCAGGTCGCCGGCGCGCAGCCCGGAGCGCGCGGCGGGGCTGCCCGGCTGCACCCGGTCCACCTCGATCCGCCCGCCCGCGCCCGTACGGACCCAGAGCCCGACGCCCACGTACCGGCCGTCGAGCGTCTGCTGGAGGCCCTCGTACTCGCGGGCGCTGTAGACGGCGGCCCAGCGGTCCCCGCTGCGGCTCACCACGGCGCCGGCCGCGTCCGCGCCCGACTTGCCGTCCGCGGCCGCCTGCGCGGCGGCGTCGGCGAGCTGTTCGCGGTCCACGGGGCGGTCGGCGGGGGCCGGCGGAGCGGCGGTGTTCCGGACGTTCTGCCGGTCGTCGGTCCACGAACCGGCGGCGGCACCCGTCGCCAGCACGCTCGCGAAGACCAATGTCAGCGCGGCCGCTCGGCGGTGGCGGTGGAGCCGGGCGGGCATCGACGGGCCGGACATGCGCGTGAGTCTAGGACACACGAAGGCGCCGTACGGAGACTTGTCCGTACGGCGCCCTGTCGCTATGTCACATCTTGCGGTACTTCCGCGTCACACCTTGAGGTACTTCCGCAGCGCCACGAACGCGGCCACGGCGGGCATCAGCAGGCCGATGGCGATCACCAACGGCAGCTTGGCCAGCACCGCGTCCCAGCCGATGAACTGGATCACGGCGACATGGTCCACAAGGTAGTTGTTGACGAGGAAGTACTGACCGCAGACGAGCAGTACGCACGCGAAGCCCGCGCCGAGCAGCCCCGCGAACGCGGCCTCCATGATGAACGGCATCTGGATGTAGAAGTTGGACGCGCCGACGAGTCTCATGATGCCGGTCTCGCGTCGGCGGCTGAACGCGGAGACGCGGACCGTGTTCACGATCAGCAGCAGTGCCACGACGAGCATCAGTATCATCACGCCGAGCGCCGCGTAGTTCATGATCTTGAGAAGGTTGAAGAGCCCCTCCAGGGTGGACCGTTGGTCCTGGACCGACTGCACACCGGCGCGGTCGGCGAAGGCGCTGGAGATGACCTTGTACTTGGTGGGGTCCTTGAGCTTGATGCGGAAGGACTCCTGCATCTGGTCCGCGGTCACGGACCCGGCGACCGGAGAGCCGCCGAACTGCTCCTTGTAGTGCTTGTACGCCTCGTCCGCCGTCTCGAACTGAACGTTCTCGACGAGGTCCATCTTGCTCAGATCGGACTTGATCTGCTTCTTCTGGTCCTCGGTGGCCGCGCCTTTGACACAGGCGGGGTCCGAGCTCACGTCGTTCTTCCCGCAGAGGAAGATCGAGACGTTGACCTTGTCGTACCAGTAGCCCTTCATCGTGCTGACCTGCTGGCGCATGAGCAGCGACCCGCCGAAGAGGGCGAGCGAGAGAGCGACCGAGACGATCACCGCGAAAGTCATCGTCAGATTTCGGCGGAGACCCACGCCGATCTCCGACAGGACGAACTGGGCGCGCATGGCGTCCTTTCAGTGCTGGTAGCCGTACACGCCGCGCGACTGGTCGCGTACGAGACGGCCCTTCTCTAGTTCGATGACGCGCTTGCGCATCTGGTCGACGATCTGCTGATCGTGAGTGGCCATGATCACTGTGGTCCCGGTCCGGTTGATCCGGTCCAGCAGCTTCATGATGCCCACCGAGGTCTGCGGGTCGAGGTTGCCGGTCGGCTCGTCCGCGATCAGCAGCATCGGGCGGTTGACGAACGCCCGGGCGATCGCGACGCGCTGCTGCTCGCCGCCGGACAGCTCGCCGGGCATGCGGTCCTCCTTGCCGCCGAGGCCGACCAGGTCGAGGACCTGGGGCACGCCCTTGCGGATCTCGCCGCGGGGCTTGCCGATGACCTCCAGTGCGAAGGCGACGTTCTGCCCCACCGTCTTGTTGGGGAGCAGGCGGAAGTCCTGGAAGATGGTGCCCAACTGGCGGCGCATCTGCGGGATCTTCCAGTTGGAGAGCCGGGCGAGGTCCTTGCCCAGCACGTGCACCTGGCCGTGGCTGGCACGCTCCTCGCGCAGCAGCAGCCGCAGGAAAGTGGACTTGCCGGAACCCGAGGAGCCGACCAGGAAGACGAACTCGCCTTTCTCGATCTCAAGCGAGACGTCCCGCAGGGCCGGACTGTTCTGCTTCGGGTAGGACTTGGAGACGTTGTCGAATCGGATCACGAATGCACCACGCGTCGACCTGGATAGGGTTTCGGGACGCTGCGGTTGCGGCTCCCGTCGGTGTGCGTGACCATACGCGAACCACGAGCACGCGCGCAGTCGGCGTCCGTTCTTGGGGCCGTCCTGAACCGACGCCGGGCGTTTGGCCGCGACACCACCGGGGACACCTCCAGACAAAATCCCATCAATATCCCATCAGCCCGGCCCAACGCCCCTCGGTCGCGCCGAACCCGGCGGGAGCTGGCACAGTAGTGGTAGGGGGAACGACTGGGCGACCCCGCTCGTTGGACGTACCGGAGGAGGAAATCGCATGACATGCGACCGACTGGTGTGCGCCAACTGCGCGGCCCCGGTCAGCGAGGGCCGCTGCCCCGTGTGCCGGGCGAGCAGGGAGCGCCTCCAGCACCAGGACGGCGTCTTCGCCGGCCTGACCCCGGCCGCGCTCGTCGCGCTGCTGGTGGCGCTGATAGCCGTAGCGCTGCTGGCGCACGGATTCGCCGCGTAGGACCGCGCAGGACGCCGCGCCCGTCGCCGGGGCCCGCAGACACCGCAGGGGCCCGGGCGCTCGATGAGCGCTCCGGGCCCCTCAGTCATCCCCTGACGGCTCGCGCCCCGGCCTTCCAAACCCCGTGCCTGCCGCGCCGCCGTGGCCGGGCCTCCGGCTCTCCCAGCCCCCGTACGGGCGGGAGAGCTCCGGGTCCAGCCGCGGCACGTTCGCAGCCTTCGGAGGGGTGCTCTGAGGCACCGCCGGGCGGCGTGGCCGCGCTGGTCGTACTGCCCGCCGAGCGCTCTCGGCGGGCCCGGCCCGGGCTGCCGTCGTGGTTCGGGCAGCCGTGCTGCCGTCAGGCGGCGTTGTTGCGGCTGCCGACGAGGCGCGGCATGAGGCGGAAGCCGATGCCGCCGGCGATCATCGTGGCGGCGCCGGTCAGCAGGAAGGTGGTCTGGCCGGCGCCGGTCTCGGCCAGCTCCTCCTTGGCCTTGCCCTGCGCGACGGGCTGGGAGCCCGCGCTGTTCGGGTTGGTGTTGTCGACGCAGTTCGCGCTGTCGACGTCGACCGGGCAGGTGGTGGACTTGCCGTCGCCGGCCTGGCTGCCGTGGTCGCCGCCCTGGCCGCTGTGGTCACCGCCGCCGGGGGTGGTGGTGGGCTGTCCGGAGGGGCCCGTGGTCGGCTGTCCGGTCGGCTGGCCCGTCGGCTGTCCGGTCGGCCGGCCCGTGGGCTGACCCGTCGGCTGGCCGGTGGGCTGCCCGGTCGGCTGGTCCGTGGGGTTCCCGGTGGGCTCGTGCGTGGGCTGGTGCGTGGGCTCCGTGGGGCCGCCCGTCGGGTTCCCGGTGGGGATCTCGGTCGGGTTGTCGGTCGGGGTGGGTGTCGGCTTGTCCGACGGGGTCTCCGACGCACCGGGCTCCGGGCTCTCGTCGAGGCCGAGCCCGGTGTGGACGCCCTCGTCCGTGCCGGCCTGTACGCCGACACCGCCGATGTTCACGTCGATGCCGGCGGCCGAGGCGGCGCCCGCGGCGGTCAGGGACGCGCCGGCGGCGATTACCGCGCCGGCGGCTATCCGTGCAACGCGCAGCCGCGTCTTCTTGGTCATCTGCCTGCTACCCCCAGTAGCTGTTCTCGTATGTGGAGCAGCTATGCACGGGGCCGCGGCGGTATCGGGGTCGCGCTCGCGGGTCCGGTCTCGCCGGCCTGCCCGCTCCCCCCGTCACACGTGCCCCAGTGATACGCATGCCGCGCGTCAGCCTGTCCAGTTTTCAGGACAACGTCAAGGGAGTTACGCGCCAGATGTCCGAAATATCGCAACTTGCCTGGCGCATGGACACAGAGCTGTGACCCCGTCACATCTACTGCTGCATTCCCTCTGCATCTCCGCCGGGCCCGGCGCGTCGCGCCCGGCCCGGCGGACGGAACAGCCCGCCGGGGCCCAACGGGCCTACTTCTCCTGCTGCTTGCGCCAGCGGATGCCGGCCTCCAGGAAGCCGTCGATGTCGCCGTCGAGCACGGAGGAGGGGTTGCCGACCTCGAACTCCGTGCGCAGATCCTTGACCATCTGGTAGGGGTGCAGGACGTACGAACGCATCTGGTTGCCCCAGGAGTTGCCGCCGTCGCCCTTGAGCGCGTTCATCTTCTCCTGCTCCTCCTGGCGGCGGCGCTCAAGGAGCTTGGCCTGGAGGACGTTCATCGCGGTCGCCTTGTTCTGGATCTGCGAGCGCTCGTTCTGGCAGGAGACGACGATGCCGGTCGGGATGTGCGTCAGCCGGACCGCCGAGTCGGTGGTGTTGACGCCCTGGCCGCCGGGGCCGGAGGAGCGGTAGACGTCCACGCGCAGCTCGGACTCGTCGATCTCGATGTGGTCGGTCTGCTCGACCACCGGCAGCACCTCGACGCCCGCGAACGACGTCTGGCGACGGCCCTGGTTGTCGAACGGCGAGATCCGCACCAGGCGGTGCGTGCCCTGCTCGACGGAGAGCGTGCCGTAGGCGTACGGCGACTGGACGGCGAAGGTGGTCGACTTGATGCCGGCCTCCTCCGCGTACGACGTCTCGTAGACCTCGGTCTTGTAGCCGTGCCGCTCGGCCCAGCGCAGATACATGCGCTGGAGCTGCTCGGCGAAGTCGGCGGCGTCGACGCCGCCCGCCTCGGCGCGGATGTTGACGACCGCCTCGCGGGAGTCGTACTCGCCCGAGAGGAGCGTACGGACCTCCATCTCGTCGAGCGCCTTGCGCACGGCGGCCAGCTCCGCCTCCGCCTCGGCCCGCGCGTCCGCGTCGTCCTCGGCCTCGGCGAGCTCGAACAGCACCCCGAGGTCGTCAATACGGCCGCGCAGCGCCTCCGCCTTGCGGAGCTCCGCCTGGAGGTGGGACAGCTTGCTGGTGATCTTCTGCGCCGCCTCCGGGTCGTCCCACAGTGACGGCGCCGCCGCCTGCTCTTCGAGGACGGCGATGTCGGCCCTCATCTTGTCGAGGTCCAGGACGGCCTCGATCGACCCCATGGTCGAGGAGAGGGACTTCAGCTCTTCGGATACATCGACGACTGCCACGCCACCAGCCTAACGGCTATACGGACCGGCGTTGCCGCACGCCCGCACGGCCCTTGGGAGCACCGGCTCGCGGGGGCCGCGGCCTGTGGATAACTCCCCTCGGGACCTCGGCGGGCGGGCTACGGCGTGGGCGAGGTGCCGTGCACGCCCGGCTTCGCGTCGCCGCCGTCGTCCCCGCCCACCGCGAACCAGCCGCCCACCCCCGCCGCGACCGCCGCCGCCAGCGCGGCGGCGCCCAGTTTGAGGCGGCGGGCGCGTATGTCGGCGGCGGAGCGGTGCCGGGCCGAGCCCGCGCGGCGCTCGCCGGCCGCGCGGGGCGAGCGGGCCGTGCCGTGGGCGCCGCCCGCGAGCTCGTCGGGGCCGGGCACCCGCATGCTGGTGTGGGTCTCGCGGTTGGAGTCGGCGACCGTCCCCGGGACGAGCGGGACCGCGCCGCGCCGCCTGGCCGGCTCCCGGGGCTCCGCCGGCGGCGGCTCGGCCGGGCCGTCGGCGGGGCGCTCGGACGCGGCCTCGGGCTCGTCGATGTCCAGCGGCGGGTGGCCCGCCAGGGACGGGAGCAGGTCGCGCAGCCGGGAGGCGAGCTCCGGCGCGCGCAGCCGGGAGGCGGGCCCCTTGGCGAGGCACTGCACGATGAGCTGCCACAGGTCGTCGGGGATGCCGGGCAGCGGCGCGACGGTCTCGGTGACGTGCCGCCGCAGGATGGCCCCCGGGTGCCCGCCGCCGAACGGCGTGAAGCCGGCCAGCAGCTCGTACAGGACCGTGGCCAGGGCGTAGACGTCGACGCTGGCGCGCGGCGGCAGTCCCTCGATGATCTCGGGGGCAAGGTAGTCGGGGGTGCCGATCACGCGCGTCGCGCGCGCGTGGCGGGGCGCGTCCACGAGGCGGGCGACGCCGAAGTCGGTGAGCAGCGCGGGGTGGGCGCCGCCGGGGCCCAGCTCGCCCTGCATGTCGAGCAGGACGTTCTCCGGTTTGACGTCGCGGTGCACGATGCCGGCGGCGTGCGCGGCGGAGAGGCCGTCGGCGACGTCGGCGACGATGGCGACGGCGGCCTCCGGCGCGAGGCGGCGCTCGCGGTCGAGGCGGGTGCGCAGGTCCGTGCCGCGGATCAGGTCCATGACCAGGGCCAGGTCGTTGCCGTCGACGACGAGGTCGCGCACGCCGACCACGTGCGGGTGGTCGAGGCTGAGCAGCGCGGCGCGCTCCTGGACGAACCGGCCCACGAGCTCCTGGTCGGAGGCCAGCTCCTCGCGCAGCAGCTTGATGGCGACGGGGCCCTCGGGGCCCTCGCCGAGCCACACCGTGCCGGCGCTGCCGCGGCCGAGGACCTGGTTCGCGGTGTACCGGCTGCCGATCTTCCGTGCCAAGACCACTCCGACTTCTCCGACATCCGACAGGGCGCGTTGGCGACAAAGCTACGCGGCTGAGGGGATGGTAAGGCTGCCGGTCCACGCCGACCGTCACTTACGACGCGGAAAACACCCGTCAGATGTCGACTTGTCGCCAGAGTGAGCCCTTGTGGGCCGACTCCGGCTCACTTCTTGCCGAGGCCCGAGATCCAGTCCTTCGCGTCGGTGACCCAGTCCCAGGCGGCGTCCCAGAAGTTCTTGCCGTCGGCCACCCAGTCCTTGAGCGGGGTCAGCTCCCAGACCAGCCACGAGCCGATGACGAGGATGACGATCACGAACAGGCAGCCCTTGAGGCAGCCGAGGCCGGGAATCCGCATCGGGTTCGCGCTGCGCTGCCGGGCCTGGCGCGGTTCGCGGCGCGGCTCGGGCTCGGGCGGCGGCGCGTACCGCTGGGGCTGCTGGGGCTCCTGGTAGCGCGGCTGCTGCTGGGGCTGATGCTGCGGCTGCTGGTACGGCGCCGGGGCCGGGGCGCGGCCCTGCTGAGGCCGCTGGGGCGGGCCCTGCTGGGGGCGCTGGGGCGGCCCTTGCTGCCCGTACCCGCCCTGCTGCTGCCCGTACCCGGCCTGCTGCTGTCCGTACGGCCCCTGCGGACCGCCCTGGCCCTGGCCGGGCCCCGGGCCGTACCCCTGCTGCCCGTAGCCCTGCCGGCCGTAGCCCTGCTGCTGCCCGTACTCCTGCTGCTGCGGGGCGGGGCGGTGGGGGCGGCGGCGCAGCGGGTCCTCGCTGGGGTCGAGGTAGCGGACCTGCGTCTGGTCGTTGCGGTCGCGCGCCGCGCGGAGCTGGCTCTCCCAGGGGTGCGGCCCCTCGGGCTCGTCCGGTACGGGCGGCATGGCGCGGGTCGGGTCGGCGCCGCCGGGCCCGCCGGAGGGCATGACCTGGGTCGGGTCGGCGTTCGGCCCGGCGGGGGGCCGGCCGGTGTTCGGCATGACGCTGGTCGCGGCGTTGGGGTCGTACGAGCCGGCGTTGGACGGCAGGACCTGGGTGGGGTCCGCGGCGCCGGTGCCGGGCACCATGGCCGGGTCCTGCTCGGGGCCGAGCAGCGCGGCGACGCCGAGCGCGGCCTCGGCCTGCGCGGGGGTGGCGTGCACGCCGACGCCGGCGGCCACGACGCGCAGCGCGCGGGCCAGGTTCTCGGCGCTGGGCCGTTCCTCCGGCCGCTTGCGCAGGCAGCGTTCTATGACCGTCCACAGCGGCTCGGGGACGGTGGTGGGGCGGCGCGGCTCCTCGCTGAGGTGGCGGTGCAGCACCTCCAGCGCGGTGGCGCCGGCGAACGGCGGGTGGCCGGTGACCAGTTCGTACAGCAGGATGCCCGCGCCGTAGATGTCCACGGCGGAGGTCTGCGGGCGGCCCTCGGCGGACTCCGGCGCGACGTAGGCCGGGGTGCCGACGAACTCGTGGGTGCGGGTCAGCCCCGGGGAGTCGGCGAGCCGGGCGATGCCGAAGTCGGTGAGCATCGGGTGCATCTCACCGTCGGCCCGGCCGCCGGCGCCCGCGAGCAGCACGTTGGCGGGCTTGAGGTCGCGGTGCACGACGCCGTCGGCGTGGCTGGCGGCGAGGGCGTCGGCGATCTGGGCGGTGAGCAGGGCCGCGCCGACGGGGCTGAAGGGGCCGTTGTCGCGCAGGTAGCGGTGCAGGTCCGGGCCGTCCACCAGGTCCATGACGAGGGCGAGCAGATCGCCCTCGACGACGAGGTCGCGGGTGCGGACGATGTTGGGGTGCGTGAGCCGCAGCAGCACGGAGCGCTCGCGCAGGAAGCGCATGACGACGTCCGCGTCGTTGGCCAGCTCCTCCTTGAGCACCTTGATGGCGACGGTCTCGCCGGGCTGCCCGGCCACGGCAGCCTCGGCGCCCGCCGTCTCGCGCTGGCTGGCCCGCCAGACGGTGCCTGTGGCGCCGCGTCCGAGCGGCTCCTCAAGCAGGTACTTGCTGCCTACCGGCCGCACGTCTGCGCTCCCTGGTCGATCCTGGTCCAAGCTGGTCGCGGCCTGTGGATACCCGGCCTTCGGGCCTACTGTAGTGCCGACTCGGAGGCCGACGGCCGGTGGAATCCGGTGGGGCTCGGGGGGAAGACGCACGTTCCGGACAGAAGGTTGCCGCGCCGCGTTCTTTGGCTGGTCCGTGACGGTGAGCGGCACGATAAGAAGGCCATCAACGGCGGTCCCAAGCAGGCACTTTTTCACCCGTAGCCGACCAATCAAGATCACTAAGCGGCGGTCGCCGGGCGTGTTGTCAGTGGCAGGTGCGAGGATGCTCACAAGCACGGGTGCGGTTGGGGAGCGGGGGCTCCGCGCGAACGTGGTGACCTGTACGTGCCGACGCGCCCGTGCACGGTGGGGGGAGGGAGCCCCCGTCGGGCACCCCAGGGGCAGGAAAGGACCGTTGACGGCGATGCAGATCCGGCTGACCGTCCTCGGGCCGCGCAGCGGCCACACCGCACACGCCACGCACGCCGCCCACGCCTGCGACGTCCTGGTGACCGCCCCCGCCGGGACCGCGCTCGCCGCCGTGACCAGCGGGCTCGCGACCGCGGTCGCCGCCGCCGGGTCCGACGTGGGCAGCGGCGCCGTGGTGGTCTACGCGGGCGCCGAGCGGCTCGACGCGCAGCGCTGCGCGCTCGGCGAGCCCCCGCTGGTCGACGGCGCCGTGCTCGCCCTCCAGGGCCCGGCCGACCCGGACCGGGACGTCGGCGTGCTCCCCGCCGGGTCGCCGGACGCCAGCGCCCGGCTCCATGTCGTCGCCGGGCCGGACGCCGGCGGCGTGCATCTGCTGCACGGCGGCCGCATCGACATCGGCCGCTCCGCCAACGCGGATGTGCCGCTCGACGACCCAGACGTCTCCCGCCTGCACTGCGCGGTCACCGTCACCGACGAGGGCCGCGTCACGGTGGCCGACCTCGGCTCCACCAACGGCACCACGCTCGACGGCGCCGCCGTCCTCGACCACCCCGTCCCCTTCCCTTCCGGGGCCCTCCTGCGCGTCGGCGAGTCCACCCTCAGCCTGCGCGTCCCCACCGCCGGCGCCCCCACCGACCTCTCCAGCGGCACCCTCCCGGCCACCCCGGACGGCGAGGGCCACCTCCGGGTCACCCCGGGCGCCTTCGCCCGCGGCGATCATTGGCCGGATAACGCCCCCACTCCCCCACCCGACCCGGGCACCCCCGCCCGCGGCACCCCCGTCCCCCCAGGCATCACCTCCCCCGCCCCCACGACCCACGGCACCGGCTTCGGCCCAGCGCCCGGCTACACCCAGGGCACCCCCGGCACGCCCACCGCGGCCGCGTACGGCACCCATGGCCAGACACCCGGCCCGGTCGGCTACGGGCCGGGCCCGGGCGGCACCGGAACGCAGGCCCCGGGTGCGTACGGCCGTGCCCCCGGTACGGCCGCGGCCCAGGCGGGCGGGCACGGGCAGGGGCCCGGGGAGCCCACCGGCGTCCCCGGCGCCCACGGGCGCGGTCCCGGCGGACCCAACGGGCCGGGTACGGGCGGTTACGACCACGGGCAGGGGCCGGGCGCGTACGGGCACGGCCCCGGTTACGGCGGGACCACCAGCACGCCGGGAAACCAGGCGGGTGCGTACGGCCAGGCGCCCGGCGCTGGCACGGCAGCCGGTTACGGCCACGCGCCCGACGGGACCGCCGACATGCCCGCAAACCAGGCGGGCACGTATGGGCAGGCACCCGGCGCGGCCGGAGCCGCCGGTTACGGCCACGGTTCCGGTCCCGGCGGGGCCGGAGCCCGGGCAACCGGCGCGTACGGGCAGAGCCCCGCCGCCGGCGGGGCGAGCGCGCACGGACACGGCTACGGGCCAGACGGACACGGGTCCGGCGGGGCCGGAGCGGCCGGCTACGGCCAAGCAACCAGCGAAGGCGCAGCCTCCGCCTTCGGTCGCGGTCACGGCGGGGCCGCAGGCACGCCGGGAGACCAAGCGAGCGCGTACGGGCAGTCCCCCGGAACCGCCGGTTCTGGCCGTGGACCCCGCGAAGCCGCCGGTACGCCCGGAGCCCAGGCCGGCGCGTACGGCCGAGAGTCCGGCGCGACCGGAGCAACCGATTACGGCCACGGGCCCAGCGGTTCCGCCGACGTGCCCGGAAACCGGGCAGGCGCCTACGGGCAGGCCCCCGGGGGCGCAGCTCACGGCCACGGCCGGGCAGGCGCGTACGGGCAGACCCCTGGTGCAGCCGGGGCGGCCGGCTTCGGCCAAAGCTCCCACGGCGGCGCAGCCCACAGCCACGGCCAGGCGGGCGCCCACGGGCAAGCACCCAGCACCGGCGGGACCGCCGGCTACGGCCATGGGCCCGCCGAGGCTGCCAGCACGCCCGGAAACCGGGCCCCCGACAGAGCCGGACCCGCCGGCTACGGCCAGAACTCCCCCGGGGGCGCAGCCCACGGGCACGGCCCGACGGGCGCGTACGGGCAGACCCTCGGCGCAGCCGGCTACGGCCAGGCCGCTGGCGGAGCAACCGCCGGAGGCACTGGCGGAGCGACCGCCGGAGGCACCGGCACTGGTGCTAAGCGGCGAGGGTTCGGGGCCTGGGCTCGGCGGTTGGCCGGGGGGCGGGGGGCTGGGGAGCGTGGGGCTGGCGGGGACGACTGGCCGGTGGGGGGCGAGGACTCGGCTCGGGCGCAAGCGGCGACGGTGGCGTTGCGGGAGCGGTGGCCGGATGCCGCCGGGGTGCTGATGACCGCGCTGGGCCCCGGGCCCCGGCTGTGGGAGCGCGGGCCGGGCCACCCCGACCTGCTGACCGTACGGCTGGGCACCGCCGACCGCCTCGCGCCCGACGGCGCGGGCCCGATGCCGTCCGTGCCGGTCACGGTCGGGCTGCGGGAGGCCGGCGCGCTGGGTCTGGCGGGGCCGCGGCCCCGCTTGGCCGGGCTGGCCCGGTCGGTGCTGGCGCAGCTCGCCGCGCTGCACGCGCCCGGCGTGCTGGAGACGGTGCTGATCAGCGCGGACCGTTCGCGCGCCGCCGAGGACCGGCTCGCCGAGTGGTCCTGGTTCGGGTGGCTGCCGCAGGCGCGCCCGGCGCATGGGCAGGACTGCCGGCTGCTGGTCGCCTACGACCGCGAGCAGGCCGAGGCGCGCACGGCCGAGCTGGTGCGGCGGTGCGACGACGGCCCGCTCGGCCCCGGCTGGGCGAGCGCTTCCCCGGCCGCGGTGGCCACCGCGGCCGGTCAGTACCAGGGCCCGTACACCGTCCTGGTCGTCGACGGCGACCCCGGCACGGCGGCGCTCCGCGAGAGCGTGGCCCGGCTCGCGCTCGGCGGCCCGGCCGTCGGCATCCATCTCATCTGCCTCGCCGAGGCCCCGGCGGCCTCCCCCGCCTCGCCCGTCTCGGCGACCTGCGACGCGGCGCGCGCCGCCGCGCCGGTATTCGCGGAATGCGGCACGGTGGCGCTGCTGAGCGGCGACGTGGCCACGGCGGTCCAGGTCATCCACCGGGGCGCGGGCGGCGGCGCGGCCTCCGGCGGGGGGCCGGGCGCCGCGGCGCCGGGCGGCTCGCCCGCCGCCCCGGCCGTACGCGGCCCGGTCACCCATGTCGGCGCGCTGGCGGGCGTCGACTCGCGCGGCACGGGCCGTACGACCGGCAGCGGCCCCGGCGGCGGCCCCGGCAACGGCCCTGGCGGCAGCCTCGGCGGCGGGGCCGTCGTGGCGACTGTCGACGCCGTCTCCCCCGCCTGGGCCGAGCACTTCGCCCGCGCCCTGGCCCCGCTGCGCCCCTCGGACGCCGCGGCCGGTCCGGGCCCGGCGCGGGTGGCGGCGGCCCTGCCCCGTACGGCCCGGCTCCTGGACGAACTGGGCCTGGCCCGCGCGACCCCGGCCTCGCTCACCGCCCGCTGGGCGGCGTCCGCCGACGCGCCGGGTCCGGCGGCCCCGGCGGGCGGCCGGGTGCTGGGCGTGCTCGGCGCGGGTCCGCGCGGCCCGTTGACGGTGGACCTGGCGACCGACGGTCCGCACGTACTGGTGGAGGGCGGCCCCGGCACCGGCAAGACGGAGCTGCTGCGCACGTTCGCCGCCTCGCTGGCCGCCGCCGAGCGGCCCGACCGGCTCTCGCTCGTGCTGGTCGACGGCGGGGGCGCGGAGCGCGGCGAGGGGCTGCGGGTCTGTACGGACCTGCCGCAGGTCTCCACGTATCTGGCGGCGGCCGACCCGGTGCGGATGCGGGAGTTCGCGCAGGCGCTCAGCTCGGAGCTCAAGCGCCGGGCGGAGCTGCTGGGCCGGCTGGACTTCGCCGGCTGGCACGCGCAGCACGCCGCCGCGCCGCGCGTCGTCTCCCCGCGCCGCCCCAGCGACCTGCCGGTGCCGGGCGCCTCCGGCACGGGTGACATCGACCCGACGATGAGCGGCACGCTCAAGCTCCGTACGCAGCGGGGCGGTCCGGAGCGTACGGCGCTGACCGCGCTGCCGCGGCTGGTGGTCCTCGTCGACGACTTCGACGCGCTGGTCGCCCCGGCGCTGGGCAGTACGGGCCGCCCGGCGGCGGGTTCGGTCGTACGGGCCCTGGAGGCCGTGGCGCGCGACGGCGAGCGGCTCGGCGTCCACCTGGTGGCGGCGTCCGGCCGCCCGGACCGTACGGCGGAGACGGCGGCGGTGGAGCGCGCGGGGCTGCGAATAGCCCTGGAGATACTGCCCCCGGCGGCCGACGGGCCCGCGTCGGCGGACGGCGCTTCGGGCGAACCAGCCCCCGGCCGCGGCACGTTGCGGCGGCAGGACGACTGCGGAGTGACGCCGTTCCAGGCGGGCCGGGTCACCGGGCGCATCCCGCGCACGGCGACGCTGCGCCCGACGGTGGTGCCGCTGGACTGGCAGCGGATGGGCGACCCGCCGACCCGGCGGCCGCTGCGCGAGCTGGGCAACGGCCCGACCGATCTGGCGCTGCTCGCGAGCGCCCTCCAGCGCGCGGCCCAGTCGGCGGGCGCACAGACCGCGCCACCGCTGCTCTGACCCGTCCGCGTACGGCCGCCCGGGCTCGGTCAGTCGCGCGTCCGCGAACCTCCGTCCCCCGCCCACCCCCCGTCCGCGCCCCCGCGCCGCCCCTCATCACAGGCCGGTCACGATCGGCTACTTGACGTCGCGGGCGGTATTGCGGCCGACGGTGACCGGGCGTAGGACTGTCGCACGGGACATGGGCGCGCCGGAGCCACGTGCGGTGCGGCTGTCCGCGGGGTCGGGGAGCGCAGGGGGAGGGACGGCAATGCGTTCATCGCTGCGTACGGCACGCGTGTCGCGCGGCGCCCTGGCGGTGTTCGCGGCGGGGGCGCTGGCCCTGGCCGCCGCGGGGTGCAGCGGCGACGACGGGAACGGCGGCGGGAAGAACGGCGGCACTCCGGGCCCCGGGGGCTCGTCGCGCCCCGCCCAGTCGGTCGAACTGCCCCGGCTCGACGGGCAGAAGCTGAAGGTGACGGCCGTGTGGACCGGCACGGAGCAGAAGAACTTCACCAAGGTCCTGGAGGAGTTCACCCGGCGGACGGGCGTCCGTACGGAGTTCGTGCCGAGCGGCGACGACATGGCCGCCTTCATCGGGTCGAAGATCGCCGGCGGCGACCCGCCGGACGTGGCGATGCTCCCGCAGGTCGGCGTGTTGCACGAGTTCGCGAAGAAGGGGTGGGTCAAGCCGCTGTCCGCGGCGGCGGAGGGGCAGTTGGCGAAGAACTACTCCAAGGGCTGGCAGGAGCTCGGCTCGTACGAGGGCAAGCGGTACGGCGTGTACTACAAGGTCAGCAACAAGTCGTTGATCTGGTACAACACCAAGCTGTTCGACGACGCGGGCGCGAAGGAGCCCGCGACGTGGCGCGAGTTCCTCGCCCAGGCGCAGCTCATAGCGGACTGGGGGGTCACGCCGGTCTCGGTGGGCGGCGCGGACGGCTGGACGCTGACCGACTGGTTCGAGAACGTGTACCTCTCCCAGGCGGGACCCGAGAAGTACGACCAGCTCGCCCAGCACAAGATCAAGTGGACGGACCCGTCCGTGCGGTCCGCGCTGACCACGCTCGGCACGCTCTTCGGCAAGCGGGACCTGCTCGCGGGCGGCGGCGAGGGGGCGCTGAACACGGCGTTCCCGGACTCGGTGACCCAGACCTTCGCGGGCGGCGCGAAGGCGAAGGCGGCGATGGTCTTCGAGGGGGACTTCGCCGCGGCCAACGTCGCCGACGCGCGGGCCGGACTGGGCACGGACGCCAAGGTGTTCCCGTTCCCGGCGGTGGGCGCCAAGTCCCCGGTGGTGACCGGCGGCGACGTGGGCGTCGCGCTCAAGAACAGCCGGGCCGCCCAGGCGCTGCTGACCTTCCTCGCCTCCACGGACGCGTCCCGGATCTGGGCGCAGCAGGGCGGCTACGTCTCGGCGAACAAGAACCTCGACCTCGGCGCGTACCCCAACCCGGTGCTGCGCAAGATCGCCTCGGCGCTCATCGCGGCGGGCGACGACTTCCGCTTCGACATGTCCGACCAGGCCCCGGCGTCCTTCGGCGGCAAGCCGGGGCAGGGCGAGTGGAAGTACCTCCAGGACTTTCTGATCAACCCGAAGGACGTGGCGGGCGCCCAGCGGAAGCTGGAGGCCGACGCGGCCAAGGCCTACCAGGACTGACGGACGGAGGCTCGTCACGATGTCGACCGCGACAGCGGGCGGCGCGGCGGCCCCTGGCCCCGTACCGCCCGTCGCACCGCCCGCGAAGAAGCGCGGGGGCGTGCTGGGCACCCGGCCGTGGGTGGCGGCCTGCTTCCTGCTGCCCGCGCTGGTGCTGCTCGGCGCCCTCGTCGTCTACCCCATCGGCTATTCGGTCTACCGCAGCCTCTTCGACGCCTCCGACGGCGGCTTCGTGGGCGTCGACAACTACGGTGAGGTCTTCACCGACGACCGCATCCGCACCGCCCTGAAGAACAACGTCATCTGGGTGGTGGTGGCGCCGTCGGTGGCGACCGCGCTCGGGCTGATCTTCGCGGTGCTCACCGAACGGGTGCGCTGGGGCACGGCGTTCAAGCTGGTGGTCTTCATGCCGATGGCCATCTCGATGCTGGCCGCGGGCATCATCTTCCGGCTGGTGTACGAGCAGGAGCCGGACCGCGGCGTCGCCAACGCGGTGTGGGTGTCGGTGCACGACACCTTCGCGGGCACCTCCGCGTTCCCGGGCGCGCACCCGCGCCCGGACGCCGGGCTCGCGGCCACGGCGAAGGGCTCGTACACGACCGACGCGGCGGTGGCGGCCGGCACCCCGGTCGCGCTGCCGCTGGTCGCCGTCAAGCCGTCGGACGTGAGCGGCGCGGGGCAGGCGGTCCCGGCCCGCGCGGTGCCCGGGAAGGTCACCGGAACGGTCTGGCGGGACGTCGTGCGGGGCGGCGGCGGCACGGACGGGAAGATCGATCCGAGCGAGAACGCGCTGAAGGGCGTCACGGTCGAGGCGGTGAAGGACGGGCGGACCGTCGCCTCCGCGAAGACCTCCGCGGACGGTACGTTCACGTTACCGGCCGCCGCCGACGGCGCGCGGCTGCGCCTGCCGGGCAGCGACTTCGCCGCCCCGTACAACGGCATCGACTGGCTCGGCCCCTCCCTCGTCACCCCGGCGATCATCGGCAGCTATGTGTGGATGTGGGCGGGGTTCGCGATGGTGCTGATCGCGGCGGGGCTCGCGAGCGTGCCGCGGGAGCTGATGGAGGCGGCCCGCGTCGACGGCGCCAACGAGTGGCAGGTCTTCCGCCGGGTCACGGTGCCGCTGCTGGCTCCGGTGCTGGCGGTCGTCATGGTCACGCTCATGATCAACGTGCTGAAGATCTTCGACCTCGTCTACATCATCGCGCCGGGCAACAGCCTCGACAACGCCAACGTGCTCGCGCTCCAGCTCTACCAGTCGTCCTTCGGCACCGACGTCAACCAGGGCATCGGCAGCGCCATCGCCGTCCTCCTGCTGCTGCTCGTGGCGCCGGTGATGCTGATCAACATCCGGCGCATGCGAAGGGAGCGCAGGCGATGACCGGCGCGAACACGGCCGTGGTGGACACCACCGTACGGGCGCGGCGATCGCTGCCGTCGCGGATCGCGGCGCGGGCGAGCGGCGGCGCGATGCGGGTCGTGCTGGTCCTCGTCGGCCTCTTCTGGCTGATGCCGACGGTCGGGCTGCTGATCTCCTCGCTGCGCGACCGCTCCGACATCGCGGCGACGGGGTGGTGGAAGGTCTTCAGCCACCCGGCGCAGCTCACCTTCGACAGCTACAGCAATCTCCTGAGCAACGACAAGGTCACGCACTCGCTGCTGACCACCGCGCTGATCACCGTCCCCGCCACCCTGCTGGTCGTGATCATCGGGGCGCTGGCCGGGTACGCCTTCGCCTGGCTCGAATTCCCGGGCCGCGACTGGTGGTTCATGGTCGTGGTCGGGCTGCTCGTGGTGCCCGTACAGGTCGCGCTCGTACCGGTCGCGAAGCTCTTCAACGCGGTGGGGATCTTCGAGACGACGCCGGGCGTGGTCCTCTTCCACACGGCCTTCGGCCTGCCCTTCGCGATCTTCCTGCTGCGGAACTTCTTCGCGGAGATCCCCCGCGAACTGCTGGAGGCGGCCCGGCTCGACGGCGCGGGCGAGGTACGGCTGTTCACGCGCGTCATCCTGCCGCTCGGCGGGCCGGCCATCGCCTCGCTCGGCATCTTCCAGTTCCTGTGGGTCTGGAACGACATGCTGATCGCGCTGATCTTCGCGGACAGCGGCAACCCGCCGATCACGGTCGCCCTCCAGCAGCAGGTCCGGCAGTTCGGCAGCAACATCGACATCCTGGCTCCGGGCGCGTTCCTGTCGATGATCGTGCCGCTGGCCGTCTTCTTCGCCTTCCAGCGGCAGTTCGTGAGCGGGGTGATGGCGGGCGCGGTGAAGTAGGGCGAAGAGGACGCGGTGTAGCGGGCGCGGCGCAGCGGGCACGGCGAAGCGGACGCGGCGAAGCGGACGCGGCGAAGCGGACGCGGCGAAGCGGACGCGGCGAAGCGGACGCGGCGAAGCGGACGCGGCGCGGCGGGTGAAGCGGCCGGGGGCGCGAAAACGGAGGCGGCAACCGGGTGTTCACCCCCGGGCCACCGGCCGCTCACGCGGTGCCGCCCTCACGGCTCACCCGTTCGGCCCAGCCGAGGGTGACCGTAACGTCGATGGGGAGTTGAACCGTTCGCCCCGTACCCCATCATCCGCCCGCAAAGGGGTGAACTGCCGCCATGTCGCCCCGGCTCACCGTCGTCATCCCCGTCCACAACGGCGCCCAACACCTGTGGGAATGCCTGGCGTCGGTGGCCGCGCAGAGCCTGCGCGAGCTGGACGTCGTGGTGGTCGACGACGGGTCCACCGACGCGGCCCCGGACATCGCGCGGGCCTTCGCCGAGCGCGACGGACGCTTCCGCCTCGTGCGCCAGCACAACCACGGTACGGGCCACGCCCGCAACACCGGCGTCCGGCACGCCGCGCCGGGCACGGAGTACCTGGCGTTCGCGGACAGCGCCGACGTGCTGCCGCGGCGCGCGTACGAACGGCTGGTCGGCCTTCTCGACGGCTCCGGCTCGGACTTCGCGACCGGCAACGTCTACCTGCTCACGGCGGCCGGCCGCAGCCAGGCGTGGCAACACCGCCACCTGCGGCGCACCCGCACCGCCACGCACATCACCGAGGACCTCGGCCTGCTGTCCGACCACACCGCCTGGAACAAGGTGTTCCGCCGCACCTTCTGGGACCGGCACCGGCTCGCGTTCCCCGAGGGCGTGCTGTACGAGGACACGCCGCTGACCATCCCCGCGCACTTCCTGGCCGAGGCCGTGGACGTCCTGCACGAGCACGTCTACTACTGGCGCGTCCGCGAGGGCGACGGCCCCCGGCGGCGCACCGGCCCGCGCATGGTGCGCGACCGCATCGCCTCCGTCGACCACGTCTCGCGGTTCCTCGCCGACCCCGCCAACACCCGCTGGTCGGCGTATAAACGCGACTACGACCGGTCGGTGCTCATCGAGGACCTGCCGCACTTCGTCGACCGGCTGCCGACGGCGGACACCGACTACCGCGCCGTCTTCATGGACCGGGCCCGGGACTGGGCGAGCCGCGTCGACCCCGAACTCTTCAAGGAACTCCCCGTCGACCTGCGCGTCAAATGGCAGCTCATCCGGGAACGGCGGCTCGCCGACCTGCTCGCCGTCCTCGAATACGAGCGGCGCAACGCCGCCGGCTTCCTCGTGCAGGGCCTGCCGCTGCGCAAGCGCGCCGTGCTGCCCGGCGCGGACGGCACGCCCGTACCACTGCCGTCGTCCGTCACCCGGCTCACCTCCGAGGACTTCCCGGTACGGACCGGGGTGCGGGAAATCCTCTGGCACCGCGGCAAGTTGGTGATCCGCGGCTACGCCTACATCCGCAACCTCGGCGCCGCCTCCCGGCTGCGGACCCTCAAGACCGCGCTGGTGACCTCCGGCCGGCACCGGCTGCTGATGCCGCTGCGCACCGTCCACATGCCGGAGGCCACCCACGACTCCCGGCAGGAACAGCACTGCTACGACTGGTCCGGCTTCGAGATCACCATCGACCCCGAACGGCTCGCGGGCGACGAGCGGTGGCGGCCCGGCCGCTGGGAGGTGGACGTGGTCGTCGCCGCGTCCGGCGTCGTGCGCCGGGCCCCGCTGCGCTCGCTCGGCACCGGCTCCGGCGCGTGGCCGCCGCCGGGCGAACTCGGCGACGGCACCCGGCTGGTGCCCTGGTTCAAGAAGGGCCGGCTGCTGCTGTCCGTGGAGTGGGCCGAACGGCGGCTGACGGGCCACCGGGCGGTCGGCGGCGGCGAGATCGAACTGGACATCACGGACGAGTCGGCCTGCGAGCCGGTGGCGCTCCGGCTCACCCACCGCAGCTCCGGAACGGTCCTCGAAACCCCGGTGAGCTGCCGCCTCGACGACTACGAGGGGGTACGGGCCACCGCCCGCATCCGCCTCGCCGACCTCACCGCCGCGCGGCCCGCGCCCGGCGAACACCCCAAGGAAGTACGGCTGCGGGACACCTCGTCCTGGGACCCCGTGCTCGTACTCGCCGACTCCCGCACCGCCCGCATCGCCACCGCCGCCGCCCCGCGGCCCGGCCGCTACCCGCTGGCCGACGGCCGGGAGCTGATCGTCGCCGCCACCGCCGACGAACACGTCGTCCTGCACGACCGCGCCCCGCAGCCCATCGCGGACCTCCTCACCTGGCACGACGACGGCTCCCTGACCGTCGAGGGCGAACTGCCCGCCGCGGCCCCGGCCGAGCTGGAACTGGTCCTGCGGCACAGCATCCACGCCGCTGAAGTGACGTTCCCTTGCGAGCGGCGCGACGCGGACGCCGACGGCGGCGCGCGTGATGGCAAGGGCACGGCCTCCGACGAGGCCACGGGGCCCGCCGAGCGTCCTCCAGCACCGGGCCGCGCCGGGCCCGCGGCCGGCTGCGACGGCGCCTGCGCCTGCGGCGGCCGCGCCCCGGACTCCGAACACGGCTCCCCCACCACGGGTACCGGCAGCCACCCCCCGGCTACCGGCACCGAGCACGGCTCCCCCACCACCGAGGCCCACCGCCGCCTCCCCCCGGCCGCGGAGGCCGCCCACTACCTCCCGCCCCCCGCAACCGGCCCCTTCCCCCCGGCCACCGGAACCGGCCACCACTCCCCCAGCGCGGGCTCGGCCCCTCGTACGGCGCCCGACGGCCCGGACCATCACCTGACGGCAGACGCCTCCGGCCACCGATCCGGAACCGGCCGGGCGTGCGGCCGGCCCTCCGCCGTCGAGCGGACGGAACACTCCCTCGCCGCCGATGGCGCGGGGGACGTGGGGGCCCGTTCCACCACCGAGGGAGCAAGGTCTCCCTCCGCCCCCGACCAGGCGGGTGGCGACTTCGTCGCCGAGGGGCCATGGGCCCCCTTCACCACCGAGCGGGCGGCGGGCCCCTCCCCCACCGACAAGACAGGAGGCCGCCTCCCCGCCGAAGCAGCGGGAGCCCCCCTCGCCGCCGACCGGGCCGTAGGCCCCTCCACCACCGACCAGGCAGCGGGCCACTTCGCCCCCGAACAAACGGGACGTCACGTCTCCTCCGATCAGGCGGCGGGCCGCTTCACCGCCGACCGGGCAAAGGATTCCCCCGCTACCGAGCGGGCGGGAAGCCACCTCCCCGCCGACGGAGTGGGAGACTTCCCCGCCCCCGCCCGGGCAGAAAGCCCCTTCACCACCGACCAGGTGCAGAGCCGCTTCGCCCCCGAGCAGGCGGGAAACGACTTCGCTCCCGGCCCGGCGGGGGTCCCCGCCCCCGGCGACCGGGTGCGGGAGCGTGTCGCTGCCGACCGGGCCGGAGGCCGTTTGGCGGAGGGGGGGCCGTTGGGGCGGCGGCGGTTTGTGGCTGTGTTGCGGCCGGGGGAAGTGGCCGCGGCGAGCGGGACGGTGCCGCTGCGGGAGGGGCGCTGGTATCTGTTCGTACGGGGGCGCGGGGGGAGCGCGCGGGATGCGCGGGACGCGGGCGAGGGGATGCCCGTACGGCTCGCGCCGGAGCTGTTCGCGGGGCTGCCGGAGGCCCGTACCGTCGCCGGGAAGACCTTCACCGTGGACCGGCGCTTCCACGACCGGGTGTTCGTCGAGGCGGGCTCCGCCGTGCCGCTCGCGGACCGGGGCCCGTACCGGCAGCGGCTGCTCCGGGAGCGTACGTACCCGGCACGCGCCGCGCTCCCGCTCCGCGACACGGTCCTCTACAGCAGCTTCGGGGGCCGCCGGTACTCCGACTCGCCGCGCGCCGTCCACGAGGAGCTGGTGCGGCGCGGCGCGGACGTCGAGCATCTGTGGGTGGTGCGCGACCGGCAGTTCGAGGTGCCGCCCACGGCCCGCGCGCTGATCCTCGGCAGCGCCGAGTGGTACGAGGCGCTCGCCCGCAGCCGGCGGATCGTCACCAACACGCAGTTGCCGCCGTGGTTCCGCCGCCGGGAGGGCCAGTACGTCCTCCAGACCTGGCACGGCACCCCGCTCAAGCGCATCGGCGCGGACCTCGCCGGGACGCTCTGCGCCGAGCTGGCCCCGTCCGGGCCCGCGCCCGACCCGGGGGCGCAGTGGAGCACCCTGCTGTCGGCCAACCCGCACAGCACCCGCGTCTTCCGGCGGGCCCTCGGCTACCACGGCGAGATCGCCGAGACGGGGCTGCCGCGCACCGACGCGCTCTTCGCCGCCGACCGCGCCGAGCGGGCCGCGGCCCTCCGCCGCCGGCTGGGCATCCCGCGCGGCAAGCGCGTCGTCCTGTACGCGCCGACGCAGCGCGACGAGCGCGCGTACGACACCGGGCACTACCGCCTGCACCTGCCGCTGAACGTGGCCCGCGCCGAGTCCGCGCTGGGCGCGGACCACGTCCTGCTCGTACGGAGCCACCCCCTGGTGGCCGACCAGGTCCCGGCGCGCCGGGGCCCGTTCCTGCGGGACGTCTCGGCGCATCCGGACGCGGCCGATGTGCTGCTGGCCGCCGACGTGCTGGTCACGGACTACTCCTCGCTGGCCGTCGACTTCGCCAACACCGGCCGGCCGCTCCTCTACCTCACCCCCGACCTCGCGCGGTTCCGCGACACCGTGCGCGGCTTCACCACCGACTTCGTGTCCGAGGCGCCCGGCCCCCAGCTCACCGGGACCGACGACCTCGTGGACGCCCTGCGCGACGTGGAGCGCGTCGCCATCAGCTACGCCCCGGCCTACCGGCGCTTCCGCGCCGCGTACTGCCCGTTCGACGACGGCGGGGCCGCGGCCCGGGCCGTGGACGGGCTGCTGGCGGCCACGCCCTGAGAGGGGGGCGTCCGGGGGCAGGGGACAGCGGGCGCCGGGTGCCCCGGCCATGGCGCCCCGCCCGGCGCCGGTATAGTAATGCCGGTATAGTTATTGGATGCCGACGAAGGGCGCCTCATGATCGAGATCCTCAACTCCACCCAGTTGACGCGGGCCAAAACCACCGGCGCCCTGGTCGGCGACATCCTTCAGACGCTGAAGAACCGCAGCACGGTCGGCACGACGCTGCTGGACATCGACCGGTGGGCGGAGAAGATGATCGTCGAGGCGGGCGCCACGTCCTGCTACGTCGACTACGCGCCGTCCTTCGGCCGCGGCCCGTTCGGCCACTACATCTGCACGGCCGTCAACGACGCCGTCCTCCACGGCATGCCGTACGACTACCCGCTCGCCGACGGCGACCTGCTCACCCTCGACCTCGCCGTCTCCAAGGGCGGAGTCGCCGCGGACGCCGCCATCAGCTTCATCGTGGGCGACGCCCGGCCCCCGGAGAGCGTCGCGATGATCAGCGCCACCGAACGCGCGCTGGCCGCGGGGATCTCCGCCGCCGGGCCCGGAGCCCGTATCGGCGACATCTCCCACGCCATCGGCACGACCCTCACCGAAGCCGGGTACCCGATCAACACCCAGTTCGGCGGCCACGGCATCGGGTCGACGATGCACCAGGACCCGCACGTCTCGAACACCGGCCGACCGGGCCGGGGATACACGCTGCGCCCGGGGCTGCTGCTGGCGCTGGAGCCGTGGATCATGGCGGACACCGCCGAGCTCGTCACCGACGCGGACGGGTGGACGCTCCGCAGCGCGACCGGCTGCCGGACCGCGCACAGCGAGCACACCATCGCCATCACCGACGACGGGGCCGAGATCCTCACCCTGCCGACGCAGGCGCGGCCGTAGGCCCCCGGACCTTCATGGGCCCGGGCCCGTGACCCCATACCTCACAGCGGCCCGTCACCGCCGCACGTACAGCGCCACCGACCCGCCGCGCACCCGCACCACCGACTTCCGGGTGAAGAGGCTGTCGAGCACGGCGGTACGGGCCCGTTCGCGGCCGGCGCCGGGGCCGGAGACGACCCATACGCGGTCGAGCCCGGCGAGGCGGGCGCGGAGTCCGGGCGCGGCGGCGTCGGTGCCGTAGAGGGTCCCGGTGGCCGCGCCGGAGCGCAGCAGCGTGGCGTCACGGACGCCGGCGAAGTCCCGCGGGTAGGCGAGGGCGACCCGGCGCTCGTACGACGGGAGGAACAGGGCGGTGTCGCCGGGTCTCGCGAGGCGCGCGAAGGCCGAGGCGACGGCCTTGAGGTCGTCCGCGCGGCTCGTGGGCAGCCGTTCGCGCTGCTGGATCGGCAGTTGCCAGCACAGGGCGGCGGCGATGGCGGCGACGCCGGCCGCCGCCGCACCGCGCCGCCACGGCAGCCGGCCGGCGAGGCGGTCCGCGCCGGCCGCGGCGAGCAGCGGCGCCCCGGCGAGGGAGTAGAGGAGGTAGCGGTCGACGAAGACCGGCTGCCACTGGGCCGCGGCGAAGAGCAGGGCGGGCGGTACGAGCGCCAGGGGCCAGGCCACCGCGGCCAGATCGAGCCGGCCGGGGCGGGGCCGCGGGCGGGCCACGGCGACGGCGGCGAGCAGCAGGTTGACGGCGAGGACGAGGGAGCTGGGGCCCGCGAACGCGCGCAGCAGCGCCTCCGCGTCGGCGAGCCGGGGCGTCCCTATCCAGGCGACCTGGCCGCTCTGCCGCCCGGAGAGCAGGGCCAGCGGCACGAGCGCCGCCACCGCGGCGGCGGCCGCGCTCCCCCAGCCGCGCCAGGTCCGTACGGGCACGCGGCACAGCAGCAGCGTCGTGGCGTGCGCGGCGAGGAGCAGCACCGCGAACTCGTGCAGCAGGAACGTCACCGCGCACGCGGCGCCGTAGGCGCCCCACCGGCCGGCGGCAGCCCCCGCGCCGGCCGCGCGGATCAGCAGCCAGGTCGCGAACGCCGCTCCGGCCGCGACGAGCGCGTACGAGCGGCCCTCCTGCGCGTAGTGGCCGGCGAACGGCGTGCAGGCGTAGAGCAACCCGGCCCACAGGCCGACGCGGGGGCGGGCGAGGCGGCAGCCGATGGCGGCGACGAGCCCGGCGGTGCACGCGGCGGCGAGCACGGAGGGCAGCCGCAGCGCGATCTCGTCGGGGAGGCCGGCGAGGCCGGCGGGACCGCCGAGGAGCCAGTGCATCAGCAGGTAGTAGAGGCCGTGCACGGCGTCGACGTGGCCGAGTGCGTGCCACAGCTCGGGCAGCGAGCGCCGGGCCAGTTGGAAGGTGGCGCCCTCGTCGCGCCACATCCCGCCGCGGTCCAGGCCCCACAGCCCGAGGCCGAGCATGACGGCGGCGGGCAGCAGGACGGCGGCGGCGGTGATCGCGCGCCGGGGCGGCTCGGCGGGGCCGAGGGGGTCGTGGTCGGTGCGGAGGGGCCGTACGCGCCCGGCGGCCGTCGCCGCCGGTGCGGTGAATCCGTACATGGAACGATTCTGCGGGCCTAATCGCATTATCTGCCCATGTGACAGGCACGGGCCGCCCGGTGGAAACCGGGCGGCCCGAAGTCCTCACGCGGCGGCCACCACGAGGACACCTCGCGTTGACCGCGCGTACGCGCTACGCGCCGGCCGTGCGTACGCGGCACGCACCAGTCGTACGCACGCCGCACACGTCAGCCGTGCAGACGCGGCGCGCCGACGGCCGTACGCGAACGGCGCCGTCGGCCGTACGTACGCGCCACCAGCGAGCCGCGCGTACGCGCCACCAGCCGGCCGCGCGTACGCGCCCCGCGCTAGCTGTGCGTACGCAGCATCGTGCGCATCGTCCGCATCGCGACCGACAGGTTCGCCAGGTCGAAGGCGTCCGAGCCCTGGATCTCGTCCAGCGTCGTCCGCGCCCGCGTCAGGATCGCCGCGTTCTTCTCCTCCCACGCCTTGAAGCGCTGCTCGGGCGTCGAGGAGCCGTTGCCCGCCGCCAGCACATCGGCGGTGAGCGCCGCGTGCGCCGCGTACAGGTCCTCGCGGATGGAGGCGCGGGCCATCGACTGCCACCGGTCGGCGCGCGGCAGCTCGATGATCCGGTCCATCAGCTTGGTGATCGACAGGCGGTCGCCGACGTCGTAGTAGACCTCCGCGACGGACAGCGCCTCCTTGCCCGTACGGTCCGCGATGGCGACGATGTCCAGCGCCGGGAAGACCGACGAGAACCCCGCGACCCGCTCCGACAGCTCCTCCGGCACCCCGGCCTCGACGAGTTCGTCGCGGATGGACTGCCACCAGACCTGGTCGGCGCCGCGCAGCAGCTTGGGCAGCTCGGCCCAGACGCCCCGCACCCGGTCCTTGAAGAACTCGATGGTCTCGGCGAGCTGCACCGGCTGCGGCCGGTTGTTCAGCAGCCAGCGGGTGCCGCGCTCGACGAGCCGGCGCGAGTGCAGCCGGATGCGGGTCTGGACGTCGGCGGGCACCTCGCTGTCGAGGGCCTCCACGGCGTCCCAGACGGAGCCGAGCCCGAAGATCTCGCGGGCCGCGGTCTGCGCCCGCACGATCTCCTCCAGCGACGCCCCGGTCTCCTCCCGCAGCCGGTGCAGGAAGGTCGAGCCGCCGCTGTTGACGGTGTCGTTAACCAGCACCGTCGTGATGATCTCGCGGCGCAGCGCGTGCTTGTCGATCCGCTCCCCGAACCGGTCCCGCAGCTCCTGCGGGAAGTAGGCGTGCAGCAGCCACTGCAGGTACTCGTCGTCGGGCAGCGTGGTGGTCAGCAGCTCACGGGAGGCCGTGATCTTGATGTAGGCGAGCAGGACCGCCAGTTCCGGCTGGGTCATGCCGCGGCCGGAGCTGACCCGCTCGCGGATCTGCCGGTCGGTGGGCAGGAACTCCAGCGCGCGGTCCAGGTGCCCGTCGCGCACCAGCCGGCGGATGATCCGCTGGTGGGCGTGGAGCAGGCTGGGCGCCTGGGCGACCGCGTTGGACAGGGCCACGTTCTGCGCGTAGTTGTTGCGCAGCACCAGGGCGCCGACCTCGTCGGTCATCTGCGCGAGGGTCTTGTTGCGCTGCTTGACGGTGAGGTCGCCCTCGGCGACGGCCGTGTTGAGCAGGACCTTGATGTTCACCTCGTGGTCCGAGGTGTCCACGCCGGCGCTGTTGTCGATCGCGTCAGTGTTGATCTTGCCGCCGGTGGAGGCCGGGCCGCCGCTCAGCGCGAACTCGATGCGGCCGAGCTGGGTGAGGCCCAGGTTGCCGCCCTCGCCGACGACATGCACCCGCAGGTCCGCGCCGTCCACCCGGATCGCGTCGTTGGCCTTGTCGCCGACGTCCGCGTGCGACTCGGTGGACGCCTTGACGTACGTACCGATGCCGCCGTTCCAGAGCAGGTCGACCTGCGCCTTGAGGATCGCCTTCATCAGCTCGGCGGGGGTCATCTTGGTGACGCCCGCCGCGATGCCGAGGGCCTCCCGCACCTGCGCGTTGACCGGAATGGACTTCGCCGAGCGGGGGTGGATGCCGCCGCCCTTGGAGAGCAGCTCGGTGTTGTAGTCGGCCCAGGACGAGCGCGGCAGCTCGAAGAGGCGGCGGCGCTCGGCGTACGAGGTGGCCGCGTCGGGGGTCGGGTCGAGGAAGATGTGCCGGTGGTCGAAGGCGGCCACCAGGCGGATGTGCTCGGAGAGCAGCATGCCGTTGCCGAACACGTCGCCGGACATGTCGCCGACGCCGACGACCGTGAAGTCCTCGCGCTGCGTGTCGTGGCCCAGCTCCCGGAAGTGCCGCTTGACGGACTCCCAGGCGCCGCGGGCGGTGATGCCCATGCCCTTGTGGTCGTAGCCCGCCGAGCCGCCGGAGGCGAAGGCGTCGCCGAGCCAGAACCCGTACGACTCGGCGACCTCGTTGGCGATGTCGGAGAAGGTCGCGGTGCCCTTGTCGGCGGCGACGACGAGGTAGGTGTCGTCCTCGTCGTGCCGGACGACACCCTTGGGGTGCACGACCTCGCCGCCGACCAGGTTGTCGGTGATGTCGAGCAGGCCGGAGATGAACGTCTTGTAGCAGGCGACGCCCTCGGCCAGCCACGCGTCGCGGTCCACGGACGGGTCGGGCAGCCGCTTGCCGACGAAGCCGCCCTTCGCGCCGACCGGCACGATGACGGTGTTCTTCACCATCTGCGCCTTGACCAGGCCGAGCACCTCGGTACGGAAGTCCTCGCGCCGGTCCGACCAGCGCAGCCCGCCGCGCGCGACCTTGCCGAACCGCAGGTGCACGCCCTCGACGCGGGGCGAGTACACCCAGATCTCGTACGCGGGCCGGGGCGCGGGGAGGTCCGGGATGGCCTGCGGGTCGAGCTTGATGGACAGGTAGCCGTGCGGCCGGCCGTCCTCGCCGAGCTGGAAGTGGTTGGTGCGCAGGGTGGCCTTGATGACGGTGAGGAACGAGCGCAGGATGCGGTCCTCGTCCAGCGACACGACCTGGTCGAGCGCCCCGTCCAGCTCCTCCAGCAGCCCGTCGATCAGCTCGTGCCCGGCGCGCTGCCGCTCGGGGGCCATCCGGGCCTCGAAGAGGTTCATCAGCAGCCGCGTGGTGTGCACGTTGGTGCTGAGGGTGTCCTCCATGTACGCCTGGGAGAACGTGGAGCCGGCCTGCCGCAGGTACTTCGCGTACGCGCGCAGCACCATCGCCTGCCGCCAGTCGAGGCCGGCCCGCAGCACCAGGTTGTTGAAGTTGTCGTTCTCCGCCCGGCCGGTCCACACCGCCGCGAAGGCGTCCTGGAACCGCTCGCGCGCGTCGTCGCCCGCGATGTGCTCGGGCATCCGCAGCCCGAAGTCGTAGATCCACGCGGTCGACCGGTCCGAGCAGCGCAGCTCGTACGGGCGCTCGTCGACGACCTCGACGCCGAGCCGCTGGAGCACGGGCAGCACCGCGGAGAGCGAGACCGGCTCGCCCGTGCGGTAGATCTTGAAGCGGCGCTCGCCGGCGGTCGCGCCCACCGGCTCGTACAGGCTGAGCGCGAAGTCGTGGTCGCCGCCGGCCGTGGTCAGCTTCTCCAGGTGCTGGAGGTCGGAGACCGCGGCGCGCGGCGAGTGGTCGGCCTTGTAGCCCTCGGGGAACGCCTGGCCGTAGCGGCGCAGCAGCTCCGCGGCGCGCTCCTCGCCGACCTCCGCGGTCAGCGCCTCGGCGAAGCCGTCGGCCCACGACCGGGCGGCCTCCACCAGCCGCGCCTCGATGCGGTCGACATCGGCGTCCGTCAGCTCCTGGAGGGCGGCGCCCGACTCGACGCGGACGACGAAGTGCAGCCGGGAGAGGACCGACTCGGTGTTCCACGCGGTGTAGTCGACGCTGATGCCGCCGAGCTCTTCCTTGAGGATGTCGATCAGCCGCAGCCGCACCGCCGTGGTGTAGCGGTCGCGGGGCAGGTAGACGAGGGCGGAGTAGTAGCGCCCGTACTCGTCCTGGCGCAGGAACAGCCGCAGCCGGCGGCGCTCCTGGAGGTAGAGGACGGAGGTCGCGATGGAGCGCAGCTCGTCGGCGGGGGTCTGGAACAGCTCGTCGCGCGGGTAGGTCTCCAGGATCTGGAGCAGGTCGCGGCCGTCGTGGCTGTCCGGCGTGAAGCCCGCGTCGGCGAGGACCTGCGCGACCTTGCGGCGCACGACGGGGACGCGGCGTACGGACTCGGTGTACGCGGCCGAGGAGAACAGGCCCAGGAAGCGGCGCTCGCCGATGACGTTGCCCTCGGTGTCGAACTTCTTCACCCCGATGTAGTCGAGGTAGGAGGGGCGGTGCACGGTGGCGCGGCTGTTGGCCTTGGTCAGGACGAGCAGCTTGTGCTCGCGGGCCTTGGCGCGGGCGTCGGCGGGCAGCCGGCTGAAGGACGGCGACGCCGGGCGGCCGAGGTGGGAGTGGGGGCCGGCGTGGTGGCCCTCGTTCTGGTGCGAGGGGTCGGCGCGCAGGATGCCGAGGCCGGTGCCGGGCACGGCGGTGAGCGCGTCCTCCTCGTCACCGTCGGTCTTGGCCGTCACCAGCTCGTACTCGCGGTAGCCGAGGAAGGTGAAGTGGTCGGCGGCGAGCCAGCGCAGCAGCTCCTGGGCCTCGGTGACGTCCTGCTGGTCGACGTCGTCGGTCGGCTCGGCGGGCAGCCCGTCGGCCAGCCGCTCCGCGGCCTCCCGCATCTTCTGCCAGTCCTCGACGGTCTCGCGGACATCCGACAGGACGCGCAGCAGGTCGGAGGTGATCTGCTTGAGGTCGCCGCGGTCGGTCTCGCGGTCGATCTCGACGTGGATCCAGGACTCGGTCAGCGCGTCGTGCGGCAGCTTCGCTTGGGGGGAGGCGCCGTGGTTCTCGCAGTTGTTGCCGATGATCTCCAGCAGCTTGCCGGTGACATCGCGGCGGACGATCACCTGCGGGTGGATCACGATATGGATGCCGCGGCCCTGACGGGAGAGCTCATTGGTGACGGAGTCGACCAGGAACGGCATGTCGTCCGTGACGACCTCGACGACGGAGTGGCTGCACGTCCAGCCGTTCTCCTCGACCGTCGGGGTGTGCACCCGGACGTTGGCCGTGCCCTGCGGCCTGGTTTCAGCCAGCCGGTAGTGGGAAAGCGCGGCACCGAAGACATCGACCGGGTCGCGGCCGCTGAGGTCCTCGGGAGCGGTGTGCAGGTAGTAGCGCTGGAGATACGCGGTAAGGGTATCCGGGTCGAGCCCCTGGACCGGATGTGGACTCCCGGAGGGGGTGGTCTCGGCGACCCGGGCGGCCCGTGTGAGCAGCTCGGCCTTGGCTTCATCCAGCTTGGTCTGCATGTCCTCTGGCTCCTGTCGCGCGCCGTTGCGTGACATCGATGGCGGTGGCATCACGCCGCGGCACGGGGTGTCCGGTCGTAATCGACGTTATGCCGGAATGAGAGAAGACCGGACCGTTCTCCGCCAATTTCGGGGAACGCACCCGGTCGAAGGGATCAGCGGCTGCCCGGGCACGGTGGTGCTCCGGGCGCAGGGCGGAGGCCTCGTCGCCCCCGCGAGATATCGCGCTGATCACCCAGTAAGGCTATCGCTCCTGACGGGGGGCACGTCACGGGCCGTTTGTGTACAAAACCGAGGGGCCGACTTCGACGTTCTGGACAGCGACGCAGGCCACATCCACACTCTTGACAAGGCCCCCGAACAACTGCAATGGAGCCGGCACGACCCAACAGCTCCGACACCAGCTCCGACACCACGGAGGCGGACGCCATGACGGCGAAGATCCTGCTCGTGACCGGGGACGCGGCCGAGTCCCTGGAGGTGCTCTACCCGTACCAGCGGCTGCGCGAGGAGGGGTACGAGGTCCACATCGCCGCCCCGACCCGCAAGAAGCTGCGGTTCGTCGTGCACGACTTCGAGGACGGCTTCGACACCTACACCGAGAAGCCGGGCTACACCTGGCCCGCCGACCTCGCCTTCACCGAGGTGGACCCCGGCGCGTACGCGGCCCTGGTCGTACCGGGCGGACGCGCCCCGGAGTACCTGCGCAACGACGCCGAACTCCGCAAGATCCTCAAGGCCTTCTTCGACGCCGACAAGCCCGTGGCCCAGATCTGCCACGGCCCGCTGATCACCGCCGCCGTCGGCGGCCTCGGCGGCCGCCGCGTCACGTCGTACCCCGCCCTCGAACTCGACATGCAGGCCGCCGGCGCCGAGTTCCAGGACGCGGAGGTCGTCGTCGACGGCACCATGGTCTCCTCCCGAGCCTGGCCCGACCACTCCGCCTGGATGCGCGAATTCCTGACGGTCCTACGAACGAAGGCCCCGGCGACGTAGGCAGCGGCGTACGTCGATGAGGCTCGGGCTCAAGCCACCATCTCCCCCGCCAAGGCCACCGCCTCAGACAGGCTGTCCACCACCGGAACCCCGGCCTCCGCCAAGCTGGCCCGGCTGTGGCTGCCGCCGGTGTAGAGAACCGCCAGCGCCCCCGCCCCCCGAGCCGCCTCCGCGTCGTCGAGCGCGTCGCCGATCACCACCGTGCGTCCCGCCCGTATGCCCTCCAGCTCCCGCTCCAGCTCGGCGAGGTGACGCCCCATGTGCTCCCTCTTGCTGCCGCCGGACGGCCCCCGCCGCCCCTCGACCCGTACGAAGCGCGGCTCGATCCCGAAGCCCCGTACCAGCGGGACGAGGTCGTCGTGGCCGTGCATGGACAGGATCGACTGCGTGCCGCCCGCCCCCTGCCAGCTCGCCAGCAGCGACTCGGCCCCCTCGGCCAGCGCGCAGCGCGCCAGGTGGGCCCGGTAGTGCCGGTGGAAGACGACGTCCATGTGCTCCCACTCCGCCTCGGTGGGCCGGCGCCCCAGCAGCCGTTCGTAGAACCGCGGAATCGGCACGCGGTACAGCTCGCGGTAACGTTCCAGCGTGATCGGCTCCAGGCCGATCTCGGCGAAGGCGGCGTTCGTCGCCGACATCACCGCGTCGATGTCGTGAAAAAGCGTGCCGTTCCAGTCCCAGACGATGTGTGCGGTGCGCGTTCTCATGACCAGACGGTACCCAGCCGCAAACGGTCAGCCGACGATAGTCGGGATCTCCTGCGTCGCGAACCACAGCAGTTCGTGGTCCTCGGCGCCGTCCACCGTGAACTGCGCGTCGTCGTCGCCGTGGTCCGCGGCGCCCAGCGCGGCGGCCGCCGCCGTGACGTCCGCCTCCGCCTCGTCGGCGTCCATGTGCACCGCGGCGGCCTTGGACAGCGGCACCGCGGAGGCGAGCCGCACCTCGCCGACCGCGGACTGGTCGAGCCCGCGGTCCGGGTCGGCCACCGCGTCCTTGTCCGGCACGTCGACCGCGACGACGACGCGCTTGCGGGGGGCCTCCGGGTCGGCGGCGATGCGGCGCAGGGACGCCTGCGCGGCGCGGCTCAGCGCCGCGTACTCCAGCTCCTCGATGTCGTCGGAGACGTACCACTCGCGCAGGGCGGGGGTGACGGCGTAGGCGTGCAGCGGGGCCGGGCCGACCTCGCCCGCCTTGTGCGCCGCGGCGAGGCCGGGGAGGGTCAGAGGGACGTAGACGCGCATGACCGCCGCTTTCCTCAAGGCTTACGAATACGGGGCCAGCATACGGGCGTGCGTCCCCCTTCGGGGTGCCGGGACGTACCCGGTGCGGACGCCCGTACGCCCCTGGTGAGCTGCCCGCTCGCGGCGGCGAAACGTCCCGCCCGCCGTCGGGTCGCCCCTGATAGGTGAATTCACCGGGGTACCGGGGCTGCCCCCGGCGCCCTTGCCGCCGCCGGAACGGCGCGGATAGAAGATCCCCGACAAAGCTACTGCCCGGTATCGAGCGCCGGGCCGGCCCGACGGGGGCGAAGAGCGTGCACAGGACGACGAGCAGCGGACCGGCGAACAGGACGACGGGCAGGACGACCGGCCGGCCGACGGCCGCCAGGACGCCCGGCGGCAGCGGCAGCGGCGGCAGGCCCCCCGGGCGCACCGCGCCGCCCCGCCGGAGCGACGCCCGCCGGCCCGGCGCGGACCTCGCGACCCGGCGGTACGAGCGCGAGCGGCTGCCCCGTTACTGGTTCGCCAACCGGCTGCTGCTCACCCTGAGCGGCCAGCGGCCCGCGCACTGGATGCTCGGCCACACCCTGGGCCCCGCCTACGACCGTATCGTCGAGCTGGCCCCGCGGGCCCCGCTGCGGCCGGCGGCGCCGGGCGGCAGCGCCCCGGTCGTGCGGTACTGCGACGAGTTCCGCCCCCGGTCCGATGTGATCGAGGCGTTCGCCCGTATCGCCTCCGGCGACCGGCTGCGGGCGCTGGCCTTCCGGCTGGAGCGCGGCGCGGACGAACGCTGGCGCTGTTCGGCGGTCGAGCTGGGCGAGCCGTCCCGCGTCTGAACGCCCCTCCCCCGCCCCCCGCACGCACGAACGCGGGGCTGGACACGACCTCCGTGCCCCGCCCCGCGCCGTACGACCGCCGGTACCGGCTACTTCTTGCGCCGCCGCCCGCCGTTGCCGCCGTTCTTCTGCGCCTTGCGGCGCTCGGCGCGCGTCAGGCCGTCCGACTCGGAACGGGCCGGGGTGTCCGTGCTGGTGAAGTCGCCCTCCACGACGCCGCCCTCGCCGTCCACGGTCGGCGCGGAGAAGTGCAGCCGGTCCGGGCGCTGCGGGGCGTCGAGCCCCTTGGCGTGGATCTCGGGCCGCTGCCCCGCCGGCACGGCCTCCTGGGGGGCCTTCCGCAGCGACGTGGGCTCCTGCGCGTCCTCGACCGGGACCTCCTCGACCTGCTGCTCGACCTGGACCTCCAGGTTGAACAGGTAGCCGACGGACTCCTCCTTGATGCCCTCCATCATGGCGTTGAACATGTCGAAGCCCTCGCGCTGGTACTCGACCAGCGGGTCCTTCTGGGCCATGGCGCGCAGGCCGATGCCCTCCTGGAGGTAGTCCATCTCGTAGAGGTGCTCGCGCCACTTGCGGTCCAGTACGGACAGCACGACGCGGCGCTCCAGCTCGCGCATGATGTCGGAGCCCAGCTCCTCCTCGCGCGCCTCGTACTGGGCGTAGATGTCGTCGGTGATCGACTCGGCGATGAAGTCCGCGGTGATGCCCGCGCGGTCCCCGGCCGCCTCCTCCAGCTCCTCCACCGTGACCTTCACCGGGTAGAGCTGCTTGAACGCGCTCCACAGCCGGTCGAGGTCCCACTCCTCGGCGAACCCCTCGACGGTCTCCGCCTGGATGTACGCCTCGATGGTGTCCGCCATGAAGTGCTTGACCTGCTCGTGCAGGTCCTCGCCCTCCAGGACGCGGCGGCGCTCGCCGTAGATGACCTCGCGCTGGCGGTTGAGGACCTCGTCGTACTTCAGGACGTTCTTACGGGTCTCGAAGTTCTGCTGCTCGACCTGGGACTGCGCGGAGGCGATGGCGCGGGTGACCATCTTGTTCTCGATCGGCACGTCGTCCGGGACGTTGGCCATGGCCATCACGCGCTCGACCATCGCGGCCTTGAACAGCCGCATCAGGTCGTCGCCGAGGGAGAGGTAGAAGCGGGACTCGCCCGGGTCGCCCTGCCGGCCGGAGCGGCCGCGGAGCTGGTTGTCGATACGGCGCGACTCGTGCCGCTCGGTGCCCAGGACGTACAGCCCGCCCAGCTCCTTGACCTCCTCGAACTCCGCCTTGACCGCGGCCTCCGCCTTCTCCAGGGCGGCGGGCAGCGCGGCGGCCCACTCCTCGGCGTTCTCCACGGGGTCCAGGCCGAGCTGGCGCAGCTCCGCCTCGGCGAGGTCGTCGGGGTTGCCGCCGAGCTTGATGTCCGTACCGCGGCCGGCCATGTTGGTGGCGACGGTGACCGCGCCCTTGCGGCCCGCCTGGGCGACGATCGACGCCTCCCGGTCGTGCTGCTTGGCGTTGAGCACCTCGTGCGGCACGCCGCGCTTGGCGAGCTGCTGGGAGAGGTACTCGGACTTCTCCACGGAGGTGGTGCCGACCAGGATCGGCTGGCCCTTCTCGTGCTTCTCCGCGATGTCCTCGACCACGGCCGCGAACTTCGCCACCTCGGTGCGGTAGATCAGGTCGGACTGGTCGATGCGCGCGAGCGCCCGGTTGGTGGGGATGGGCACCACGCCGAGCTTGTAGATCTGGTGGAACTCGGCGGCCTCGGTCATGGCCGTACCGGTCATGCCGGAGAGGCCCGGGATCTTCTTCCCGTTCTGGTCGTGGCGCTCGTAGAGGCGGAAGAAGTTCTGCAGGGTGATCGTGGCGAGCGTCTGGTTCTCGTCCTTGATGTCCACCCCTTCCTTCGCCTCGATCGCCTGGTGCATGCCCTCGTTGTAGCGGCGGCCGGCGAGGATACGGCCGGTGTGCTCGTCGACGATCATGACTTCGCCGTCCATGACGACGTAGTCCTTGTCCTTCTTGAAGAGCTCCTTGGCCTTGATGGCGTTGTTGAGGTAGCCGACGAGCGGGGTGTTGACCGACTCGTAGAGGTTGTCGATGCCCAGCCAGTCCTCGACCTTGGAGACGCCGGACTCGTGGATGCCGACGGTGCGCTTCTTCTCGTCGACCTCGTAGTCCCCGGTCTCCTCGATGCCCTTCTGCGGGTTCGCGGCCTCGCCCTTGGTGAGCCGGGTCACCAGCTTCGCGAAGTCGCCGTACCACTTGGTGGCCTGGTCGGCCGGGCCGGAGATGATCAGCGGCGTACGGGCCTCGTCCACGAGGATCGAGTCGACCTCGTCGACGATCGCGAAGTTGTGGCCCCGCTGCACCAGTTCGTCCTTCGACCACGCCATGTTGTCGCGCAGGTAGTCGAAGCCGAACTCGTTGTTCGTGCCGTACGTGATGTCCCGGTTGTACATCTCGCGGCGCTGCGCCGGCGTCATGTTGGCGAGGATGCAGCCGACCTCGAGCCCGAGGAACTTGTGGACCCGGCCCATCCACTCCGAGTCGCGCTCGGCGAGGTAGTCGTTGACCGTGATCAGGTGGACGCCCTTGCCGGACAGCGCGTTGAGATACGCGGGGAGCGTGCCGACGAGGGTCTTGCCCTCACCGGTGCGCATCTCGGCCACGTACCCGAGGTGCAGCGCCGCGCCGCCCATCAGCTGCACGTCGTAGTGGCGCTGGCCGAGCACCCGCTTCGCGGCCTCGCGGACCGTGGCGAACGCCTCGGGCATCAGATCGTCGAGGCTCTCGCCGTCGGCGTACCGCTGCTTGTACTCGTCCGTCAGGGCGCGCAGCTCGGCGTCGGAGAGGTTGAGGAAATCCTCTTCGATGGAATTGACCTGGTCCGCGATGCGGTGCAGCTTGCGCAGGATCTTGCCTTCGCCTGCACGCATGAGCTTGTTGAAGACGGACACGTAGGCTGGCTCCTTGCCGGTCGGGCCTGGCACGGTCGGTGCGCTGGCGCGGCATTTTTTCAAGGGGGCAGGCCCCACCGCAACGGCCATCGTAAGCGAGGACCCCGCCGCGCCGGGAGGTCCGCCGCCGCGAAGGCCCGGTGTCACCCTCCTGTGCAACGAGCGGCACTGGCCGAAGGTGCCACGAGCACGCCCGCCGCGGGGCCCGGCGCGGGGCCCGCCGCGGGCGGGCGGCAGGACCGACGGACGTACGGCCGCGGCAGGGGTACGGCCGCCGCAGAGGTACGGGCATGGCAGACGTACGGGCATGGCAGACGTACGGGCATGGCAGACGTACGGGCGCTGCGGCTGCCGCGGCGGCAGGGCGGGAATCCGCTCGCGCCGGGCGGCGGCGGCAGCGGAGACTTCGCTCATGGAACCCGTGACTCTCACCACCGAACGCCTGGTGCTGCGCCCCCTGAGACTCGACGACGCCGCGGCGGTGCACGCCGCCTGCCAGGAGCCGGACATCCCGCGCTGGACCAGCGTCCCCTCCCCTTATACGCGCGAGGACGCCGAGGAATTCATCGGGCGCGCCGCCCCGGCCGGCTGGCAGGACGACTCCAACTACACCCTCGGCGTCTTCACGGCGGACGAGGGCGTCCTGGTGGGGACCATGGCCCTGGTGCGGCTCGCCCAGTTGCCCGCGCCCGGGCACCAGGCCGAGATCGGCTACTGGACCGCCAAGGAGCAGCGCGGGCGCGGTTACACCGTGGAGGCGGCCCGCGAGATGATCCGCTGGGCCTTCGAGGACCTCGGCGTCGAGCGCCTGGAGTGGCACGCGGAGGCCGGCAACGAGGGGTCCCGCGCGGTCGCCCTCAAGGCGGGCTTCCAGATGGAGGGCACCTTCCGCTCGAAGCTCGTCCGCGAGGGGACCCGGCGGGACATATGGATCGGCTCCCTGCTCCCCTCCGACCTCGGCCGCCCGACGAAGACCCCGTACCTCCCGTACCCGGACCGCGCCTGACCTCCCCCCTCCGGCCCGTTCCCGGAGCGGGCCCAGGGCCGGAACCGGCCGCCCGGCCGATTGTCAGTGCCCGCCCCTAGGGTGATCGGCATGACGACCACCGCCCCGAAGGACCGCGCGCCCGCGCCCCGTAAGCCCGCCGCCCGTACGCCCGAAGTGACGCTCTCCGCCGACGAGGCGCGCCGCATGGCGCTACGGGCGCAGGGGCTGCTGGGCGCGCCGGACCGGCGGGCGGGGGTGCGCGGCGTGCTGCGGCGGCTGGGCGCGGTGCAGCTCGACACCATCTCGGTCCTGGCCCGCTCCCACGAGCTGGTGCCGTACGCGCGCCTGGGCGCGGTGGGCCGTACGGCCGTGGAGTCCGCCTACTGGTCGCACGGGCGCAGCTTCGAGTACTGGTCGCACGCGGCGTGCGTGCTGCCCGTCGAGGAGTGGCCGCACTTCGCCTTCCGCCGCCGCGCCCGGCTCGCGCGCGGCCACCGCTGGCATGTCCTGGAGGACTCCGAACGCTCCTGCGCGGCCGTACGGGACCGGCTCAAGGCGGAAGGCCCCCTGACGGCCACGGAGTTGGGCGGCGCCAAGAACGGCGGCGAGTGGTACGACTGGTCCGAGACCAAGATCGCGGTGGAGTGGCTGCTCGACACGGGCGAGGTCGTCTGCACCCAGCGGCGCGGCTGGAAGCGGGTGTACGACCTGGCCGAGCGCGCCATCCCGGACGAGCTGCGCCACGACGAGCTGGACGACACCGAGTGCATACGGCGGCTGGTCGCCCAGGCCGGCGCGGCGCTGGGCGTGGCGACCCGCGCGGACCTCGCCGACTACCACCGTCTCAAGAACGACCAGGTGGCCGCGGTGGTGGCGGACACCGACCTGGTGCCGGTCGAGGTGGCGGGGTGGGCCAAGCCCGCGTGGGCCGACCCGGCGGCGCTGGCGGCCGAGTCCGCCGGGAAGCGCTCCCGGCACCGTACGACGCTGCTCTCGCCCTTCGACTCCCTCGTCTGGGACCGCCCGCGCACGGAGCGGATCTTCGGCTTCACCCACCGGCTGGAGGCGTACGTGCCCCGGCCGCAGCGCGTGCACGGCTACTTCGCGATGCCGCTGCTGTCCGGCGGCCGACTGCTCGGCCGCGTGGACCCGGCCCGCGAGGGCACGACCCTGGTGGCCCGTCAGATCTCCATGGCGGGCGGCAAGGCGGTGGCCCCCATGGCCCAGGCGCTGCGGGAGGCGGCGGAGTGGGTGGGCTGCGACACGGTCCGCGTGGACCGCTGCGACGACCCGGCCCTCGCCAAGGCCCTGGTCGACGCCCTCGCCTGACGGCGACCGCCCGGCCCGCCGCCGGCAGCGGCCCCGGCTACCGGATCTCCAGGATCTTCTCCCGCATCGCGTAGACCACGGCCTCCATGCGGGAGTGGAGCTGGAGCTTCTCCAGGATGTTGCGGACGTGGTTCTTCACGGTGTTCTCGCTGATGAACAACTCCTTCGCGATATCGCGGTTGTTCATCCCCGTGGCGACGAGCTTGAGGACCTCCAGCTCCCGGTCGGTGAGCCGGGGCGCGGGCACCAGTCTGCGCTCGTCCGTGCGCTGGATCATCGACTTGAACTCGGTCAGGAGCTTCGACGCCATCGACGGGCTGATCTGCGACTGCCCGTCCGCGACGGCCCGGATCGCCGTCGCCACCTCGTCGGTGGAGATCTCCTTGAGCAGATAGCCGGTGGCGCCGGCCTTGATGGCGTCGTAGAGGTCGGCCTCCTCGTCGCTGATCGTCAGCATGATGATCTTCGCGCTGGGGGCCACCTCCTTGATGGAGGTACACGCCTCGATACCGCCCCGCTTGGGCATCCGCACATCCATCAGCACGATGTCGGGCAGCAGGTCGGCGGCCTTGTCCACGGCCTCGGCCCCGTCCCCGGCCTCGCCGATGACCAGGATGTCCTCCTCCTGGGCGAGGACGATCTCCAGCCCCCGGCGGAAGAGCGCGTGGTCGTCCACCACGAGGACCCGGATGGGCTCCTTACGGGGCCCGCCCCCGTCCATGCCGACCCCGGTCACGACGCCGTCCTCGCCTGAGACGCCGCCCTCACCGGACACGGGCCCGAAGCTGTCCGCCATCGTTCCTCCCCCTGAAGGCCATGGCCCTTCGCGGTTGCACGCTGCTGCGCGGCGTCAACCGGTCTCGGCAGTCCGCCGGTTGGCCACCCGGTCATGATTTCATGCCCAGGCGGTGCCGCGGCGCTCCCGTGGTCGCACGGGGGCGCCCCAGGGGGCGCACACACGCCCCGAGGGGTGCCACCACGGGCACGACGGGCCGGCCCCACGCTCCTCCGTACGGCCGGCCGCGCCGGGTCAGCCGCCGAGCGCGCCCCCCGCGCCACCGGGCTCCACGTCATAGAGCGGGTCGGCGTTGAGGTGGATGACGCCGTAGTCGTAGGCGTGCCGGCGGTAGACGACGCTGGGCTGCTTCGTGTCGGAGTCCACGAAGAGATAGAAGTCGTGCCCGACCAACTCCATCTCGTAGAGCGCCTGGTTGAGCGTCATCGGGGCCGCCGCGTGCGTCTTCTCGCGGACCACGAGGGGCCCTTCGCCCTGAATCTCGATCGAGCCCATCCGCGTCACCGGCACCTCGCCGGCGTGCGCCGCCCCGTCGACGGAGAGCTCGCCGCTGTCATCGATCCGCGCGACATCGGGGACGGACACCGCGACATCGCTCGCGGGGATGCGTCCGCTGCCGCGGCGCTCGTGACGCTTCTCGTTCTGCTTGCGCAGCCGCGCCTCCAGCTTGCTGGTGGCCAGGTCGAGCGCGGCGTACGGATCCGGAGCGGCGGCCTCCGCCCGGATCACCGGGCCACGCGAACGCACCGTGATCTCCACTCGGTCGGAGCGGTCGGCCTGCCTGGGGTTGGGCTCTTTGGACACCTCGACGTCGAGGCTGATCACCTTGCCGTCGAGCTTCTGGATCTTCTCCAGCTTCAGCTTCTCGGCCACGTGCTTGCGGAACCGCTCCGGCACCTCGGTCTTGCGGCCCTTGACGACGATGTCCACGCAGAACTCCGTTCCCGGAACGCTCCGCCGAACGTGCGGAGCGCATCCTCTTGCATTAGACCCCAGAGGAAACTGGAGCCCCCGACTCGGCGGCTTTCACCTCCTCCTCCCCCGTCGGCAAGATCTACACCCCACCGAATTCAAGCTTCTTCGAAAGCACGCGAAGCGCGCCAATCGGAGGTACGAGTCATAGCGCCTGCCATTCCTCACAACCGAACATAACTCGCCCGGACGGATGTCGGCACCCCCTACTTCCCCATACCTCCGTTCAGGTGATTTCTCACCGTTATCACCAGCAACGATGCAACTTCCCTGTCAGTTCCGGTTTATTTCACGTTTACGCCGAACGCCCGGCGGGGAACGGCCACCACCGCGGCCCCCGCGACCCGGCCGCCGGCCGTCGCCACGGCCCGTACCGCCTCGACCAGCGACGCACCCGTGGTCATCAGGTCGTCCACCAGCAGCACTGGCCCGGCCGTCAGCGCCCGTTCACCACCGGCGGCGACCTCCAGGGCACCGGCCAGGTTCGCCAGCCGCTGACGGGCGCCCAGGCCCGTCTGGTCCGCCACCGGACGGCGCTGCCGGAGCACCGCGCAGACCGCCGCGGGCCACCCCGCGCGCCGCAGCTCGCGGGCCGCGGCCTGTGCGATGCGCCGACTGGGATCGTGCCCGCGCGCGGCGACCGCACACCGCGCGGACGGCACCGGAACGAGCACCAGCCGACGACTTTCACCAGTCCCCCCAGCCATGCCCACACCGACTCCATCAGCTTCACGCGCACTCCTCCCCCGCACCCTGCTCGCATCACCACGGGCCCCCGCTCCGCCCCCGTCCACGGCCCCGGCCCGTGGTCCCGCACCGCCGCCCCAGGCGTCCCGCACCACCTCGCCGCCGACCGCCGCCCGTACCCCCGACGCCAGCGCCGCCCCCAGCGGCTCCGCCAACCGCAGCACCCCCCGTTCCTTGTGCGCCAGCAACACCGACCGTGCCTCGTCCGCGTACGCCGCCGCCGCGTACACAGCGGGCAGCCCCGGCGGCACCGGCTCCGGCCACACCCGCCGGGCCGCGCGCCCGCACAACGCCTCCCGGCAGGCATCGCACAGCACGACCCGCGGCGCACCGCACCCCGCGCAGTCCACCGGCAGCACCAGGCCGACGAGCTCCTGCCACCACCCCCGCATGGATCAACTGTCCCGCTGTCCGCCCGCCCCTGCCACCCCTGTGGATAACTCCCGACGGCCACCGCCCCGCGCCCCCGGAAACCCGGGCCGGGCCCCAGCCGGACCCTGGCCCGGCCACCAGCCCGGCCACCGACTCGACCACACCCCGCCGCTACCCCGGATAGACCGGCGCCGTCCCCTTCTTCGGCGTCACCGTCTTCCAGTTGGTGTCCGGCAGCAGCCGCACGATGCTGTCCTGCCGCTCCGCCACCAGCGCCTTGCTCGGGGCCTCCGAGGCGGCGACCGCCTTGACGCCCGTGATCCCCGGCAGCGCCGAGCCATTGGACACGGACCCGTCGGTCTCGACGTACTGCAGTTGCTGGAGGCCGCCCGGCTCGCTGCCGGCCGCCAGCAGCCGGCTGCCGCCCGCCCAGGAGACCGCGTCCACCTGCTCCAACTGCGGCGCGACGGACCGCAGTCCCTGCACCGACAGGCTCGGTTGGGACACGCTGCCGGCCCGCTCGACGCGCCCCAGCAGCAGCTTCGTGTGGCCGCCCTTCGACACCAGCAGCGCGATCCGCACCCCGTCCGCGGCCACCCGCAGCCCGGTGATCCGCCCGCCGTCGAGCCCGGTCACCTGCACCTCTTCCGGCGTGCCCGTACCGCCCGGCAGCCGCAGCAACCGGGGCTGCTCGGTACTGCGGTCGACCACCCAGAGGTCGCCGAGCCCGTCCCAACTGGGCGGCGCCAGCCCGTCGTTCGCGCCCGTACGGGCCCGCAGCCGGACATCGCCCAAGGCGGAACCATGCTCCAGGGCGGCGACGTACAGACTGCGGCCGTCCTCCGTGACGCCGGCCGCACGCCGCTCGGACCGGTCGACGGCGACCGACCCCAACCGCGCCTGCCCGTCCCCGAAGGCGCCCGGCACCCGCCGCGCCTCGTCCTCGCTGTCGGCCAGGCTGACCATCTTGTGCTTGGCGTCGATGTAGTACTGCCGGTCGGCCCGGCCCTCGGTCCGGCCCGGCGAATACTCCTGCGCCTGTTCCCGCGTGAGCCCGCACAGCTTGGAGCCGTCCCGGCGCTCCAGCCGCACGTCGCCCACCGTGGCCGACGCCTGGTCCTGGACGGTGAACAGCAGTTGGGCCGCCATTCGGCGGCACTGCGCCAGGTTCGCGCTGTCCGCCCGGCTGTTGAGGCGCACCTTCAGGTTGTTCGAGTCGTCCAGGGACAGCCGGTCGTCCACGACCCGCGTGCCGGGCCGGAAGGCCGTCGTGGTCACCGGGGCGAGCCAGTTCGTCGGCCCGTCCAGCAGCGCCCGCGCGGTCGAGGTGACCGGGTCTATCCGCTTGCGCAGGTACACGGGGTCCGGCACGAGCACCTCGGACCGCCCCGACCTGCGCTGGTCCGGACCCAGCCGCGCGAAGTAGTACTTGTTGACGGAGCGATAGATGCGCTGGAAGTCCGGCACCCCGAGGACCAGCCCGGCCGGGAGCGCGTCGATCCGCCACTCCCCACCCTGCCGCACGACATGGATCTTGTTGTCGTACGGGCGCTCGTCCGGCTTGTACGCGTGCTTGGCGTCCACCCGGGCGACCTGTTTTCCGGTCAGCGAGATGGTGACGCCGTCCTCCTCGCGGTCGCCGCTGCGGTCCACCCGCACCTGCGGCGGCTCGGTGAGGATCGTGGTGACCTCCGAGGGGTTCCAGGTCCCCTGCTTGTTCGACGCCAAGTACTTGCGGGCCGTGTCGTACCCGGGGTCGTCACTGGTCGTCGCCTCCAGGAAGCCCAGCACGATCTCCCGCGGCTGCTCACCGGCGCGCGGCGGCACGCCGTACACGCGCACCTGCGAGTCGGCGTCGGCGCGCGGCGAGCCGTTGACGGAGTCCACGTCGCCGCTGTCCGGCATCGACGCGCAGCCGGCCAGCAGCAGCCCGCTGACGACCAGCGCCGCCGCGCCCAGGCAGCGCCGCCCGCGAAGGCGACGGTAGCGATCAACGCCCACTGGACCCGTCCTCCCGATCGGCTGATCCCCGTACGTCCCGCCCGGCGCCGCCCTCAGCGGCACCAAGCCCAGCGCCCCCCGAAGCGCCGCCGCCCTCAGCGGCACCAGGGCCTTCGCCCGCAGCGCCCTCCTCGCAGCCGACGACCCCGTCCTCCCCGACGACCGCCCGGTCCCCGCCGCCAACGGCCCCGGCCTGCGCATCATCCTCACGACCGACGGCGTCCTTGCGCGCCACGACCCGCCCCCCGTTGCTCCCGGGCAGCGCCGTGGGGTCCGCGGCGGGCGCCCGTACGGCCGTGGCGCCGGCCCTGGTGTCGGTCGGCTGTACGGGCACGGACCCGGCCAGCGGCAAGGAGCCGCCCCCGGGCGCCCCGTTCACCGTCGCCGTGGCACTGGCCCGTACGCCGCCACCGCCCGCGGCAGCGACCCCCGCCTCGACGGCCCGTACGCCCCTGCTCGCGCCCGCGCCCGCGCCGAGCGCACCGTTCGTCCCGCGCGCGCCCCCGGCCTCGGCGAGGCCGCGGTTGCGCCGCGAGTCGGCGGGCTCCAGCGGGATGGGCGAGCCGCGCAGCGTGTCGCCCGCCGTGCGCGGCAGCGTCAGCCGGAACTGCGAGCCGCCCCCCGGCTCGCCCCACGCCTGGAGCCAGCCGCCGTGCAGCCGCGCGTCCTCCACCGCGATGGACAGCCCCAGCCCGGTCCCCCCGGTCGTACGCGCGCGCGCCGGGTCGGCCCGCCAGAAGCGGTTGAAGACCCGCGTCGCCTCGCCGGGCTTGAGCCCGACCCCGTAGTCGCGCACGGCGACGCCGACGGCCCCGCCCGCGACCGCGAACCGTACGACCACGTCCCGGCCCTCGCCGTGCTCCACCGCGTTGACCACCAGATTGCGCAGCACCCGCTCCACGCGTCGGGCGTCCGCCTCGGCGATCACCGGCTGCTCCGCGCCCCGTACGAGAATCCGGCTGCCCTTGCGCTCGGCGAGCGGCTCGGCCCCGCCGATCACCCGGTGCACGACGTCGCGCAGGTCGATCGGCTCCGCCTCCAGCGCCGCCGCCCCCGCGTCGAACCGGCTGATCTCCAGCAGGTCCGCCAGCAGCGACTCGAACCGGTCGAGCTGCTCGTGCAGCAGCTCCGCCGAACGGGCCGTGACCGGGTCGAACTCGTCGCGCGCGTCATGGATGACCTCGGCGGCCATCCGTACGGTCGTCAGGGGCGTGCGCAGTTCGTGCGAGACGTCGGAGACGAAGCGCCGCTGCATGCGCGACAACTCCTCCAACTGCTGGATCTTGCCCTGGAGGTTCTGCGCCATCTTGTTGAAGGACTCACCCAGACGAGCGATGTCGTCCTCGCCGGTGACCTTCATACGTTCCTGGAGGATGCCCGCCGCCAGCCGCTCGGAGATCCCCGCCGCCATCCGTACGGGCGTGACGACCTGCCGCACCACCAGCCAGGCGATGGCCCCGAGCAGCACCACCACGAACACCCCGGCCGTCGCCAGCGTGGTCGTGACCAGGCTCAGCGACTTCGCCTCCTGGGAGAAGGGGAAGAGGTAATAGAGCTGGTAGGGCTTGCCGTTGACGTCGTAGAGCCGCTTGCCGACGACCAGTCCGGGCACGCCCTCGTCGGAGGGGCCGCGCTTGATGCTCGCGGGCTTCTCGTACACCCCGGTGCCGTGCTCGACCTTCTCCCGCAGGTCCTGCGGCACGCTGCGCTCGGGGTCGACGTCGCCGGAGGAGCGGGCGCCGCGGTTGCTGGCGGACGACGTGTCGTCCGTGTTGGAACTGAGCGCCACCACGGAGTAGACGCCCTGGCCGCTGCTGGCGAGCTGTTCGACCAGCCCGGTCAGCCAGTTGCCGGAGTCCACGGTGCGGCGGCCGCTCTGGGTCGCGGTCTGCCCCGAGTCCTGGCCGCGCGCGTCGATGCCGGAGTCGGCCATGTCGCGCGCCGCCGTGAACCCGCCGCGGGCCTGCCCCTGCGCCGTACGCTGCTTCGCCTCCAGCAGCCCGTTGCGGACCTGCCCTATGACGACGACGCCGAGCAGCAGGACGACGCCGAGCGACATCAGCAGCGTGCTGGCGACCACTCGGAGCTGGATGTTGCGCCGCCACAGCCGCAGCGCGGGCAGCAGCGGACGCCGCACCCAGCGCGCGTACAGCCGGAGCACGGGGTGGACGGGCCCGCTGGCCGCCCCGTCGGGGAGGAATTGCCCACCCCGCCAAATTCTCCCAAAAAGGGATATTCCGCCCGGCTTGTCGACGGGCCGCCCCGCGCCTCGCTCCGGGGCGGCGCCGTTCCCCGTCATCTCAGCTCGGTCCGGCCTTGTAACCGACCCCGCGCACGGTCACCACGATCTCCGGCCGCTCCGGGTCCTTCTCGACCTTCGAGCGCAACCGCTGCACATGCACATTCACCAGCCGCGTATCCGCCGCGTGCCGATAGCCCCACACCTGCTCCAGCAGCACCTCACGGGTGAAGACCTGCCACGGCTTACGGGCCAGCGCGACCAGCAGATCGAACTCCAGCGGCGTCAGCGCTATCGACTGCCCCTCCCGCTTCACGGAGTGCCCGGCCACATCGATGACCAGATCACCGATCGACAACTGCTCCGGCGCCGGCTCCTCCGACCGCCGCAACCGCGCCCTGATCCGCGCCACCAGCTCCTTCGGCTTGAACGGCTTGACGATGTAGTCATCCGCGCCGGACTCCAGCCCGACCACCACATCGACCGTGTCGCTCTTCGCCGTCAACATCACCACCGGCACCCCGGACTCCGCCCGGATCAGCCGGCACACCTCGATGCCGTCCCGACCCGGCAGCATCAGATCCAGCAGCACCAAATCCGGCTTGACCTCACGGAAAGCGGCGAGTGCCTTGTCGCCGTCCGCGACGAACGACGGCTCGAAACCCTCACCACGCAGCACAATGCCGAGCATCTCGGCCAGTGCGGTGTCGTCATCGACGACAAGGACGCGTCCCTTCATATCGACATCATCCCATTTTCGCATTCGGGACGTTGACCAGGGTGATTCAGGTCACTCACCAGCCGTTTCGTCCGCCCTCGTCCGCCGTCGTTCGCCGAGATCCGCCACCGTCGATGTCAGCGTTGGATGTCAGGTCCGGCACCCCGGTCGGCCCGGAACGGCATGGGCTCCCGCAGTGAATCATGGCCCGGCCGGAGCCGTCGCCCTGCTACCTGATGTTCACTTCGAACGGGACGCACTGACGCTTCAGCGTCGTACGGCCCCCACCGCCGGCCCGACGCTACGGCCGTACGGCGCCGTTCGGCCCCGGCAGCGGCCCCGGGCGGGCGCACAGCTCCGCCAGGCCCTCCCTCGTCACCGGCGAGACCACCCCGTTCTCCGTGACGATCGCCGTCACCAGGTCCGGCGGCGTGACATCGAAGGCCGGGTTGTACGCCTGGGTCCCCAGCGGAGCCACCGGCACCCCGCCGCCCGCCTCGGCGCCCGCGGCCGGCGCGTTCGGCGTCGCGACCTCCGTCACCTCGTGCCCCGGCCGCTGCTCGACCTCGATGGCGGCCCCGTCCGCAGTCGCCATGTCCACCGTCGTACTGGGCGCCACCACGATGAACGGCACATGGTGATAGCGGGCCAGCACCGCGAGCGGATAGCTGCCGACCTTGTTCGCCACCGACCCGTCCGCCGCGATCCGGTCCGCGCCGATCAGCACGGCGTCCACCTCACCGGCCGCGAAGAGCGAACCCGCCGCGTTGTCCGTCAGAAGCGTGTACGCGATCCCGGCACGCGCCGCCTCGTAAGCCGTCAAACGCGCCCCCTGCAACAGCGGCCGCGTCTCGTCCACCCACAGCCGCCGCAGCTCACCGGCGCGATGCGCGGCCCCCACGACCGCCAGCGCCGTCCCCTCACCGCCCGAGACGAGCGCCCCCGTATTGCAGTGCGTCAGCACCTGGTAGCCGCCGCCCGGCAGCAGCTCCGCGAGCAGCGCCAGCCCATGCCGGGCCATCGCCGCACTGGCCCGCGCGTCCTCGCGATGGAGCGTACGGGCCTCCGCGAGCGCCACCGCGGCCGCCCGCTCCGCCGACGCCCCCTCGTCGACCGCCGCACGGTACGCGTCCGCCGCGCGCCGCACCCCGTACGCGAGGTTCACCGCCGTCGGCCGCGCGTGCGCCAGCAGCTCGGCGGCCTCGGCCACGTCGAAGCCCCGTACGGCCGCCAGCGCGACCCCGTACGCACCCGCTATACCCAGCAGCGGAGCGCCCCGTACGGCCAGCGAACGGATCGCCTCCACCAGCGCCGGCACATCGGTGCACACCAGCTCGACCTCCTCGGCCGGCAGCCGGGTCTGGTCGAGGAGCACCAGCACGGGCCCCTCCGGCGGCTCCTCCCAACGCAGAGCTGGAGCGGCGAGGGAAGCAGAGTCCTTCGGGAATACCGCGTACTGATCAGCCATCCGACCAGTCTGCCCCGTAGGACGCCCACTATTGAAGGTCTGCACCCCGATACGGCCCCGGCCGGCGCCCGGCACACCGTGACACGATGGCTGGCAATCGCCCGCCGCCGCACCGGCGAACGGGCCCCGAGAAGGAGCACCGATGAACGACTCTCCGGGCCGGCGCTCGCCCGGATCCCCCTCCGACGAGCCGGACAACCCCGCTCCGGAGCAGCCCGCCACCCCCGCCGACCAGGCGCCGGAAGCGAAGTGGGCACCCCAACAACCACCCGCCGGCCCCTGGCCCGGCTCCGGCAGCGGCCCCCAGCCGCCTCCCGGCCGCCCCGGCTGGGGTCAACAACCGGACAACGCCTCCAGCAGAGCCCCCGGCAGACAGCTCGCCTGGGGCGGCGGCTGGACGCCACCGCCCGCCGCCCCCAAACCCGGCGTCATCCCGCTACGCCCCCTCGGCGTCGGCGAGATCATCGAGGGCGCCTTCGCCACCATGCGTACGCAGTGGCGCACCGTCCTCGGCGTCTCCCTCGGCCTCGCCATCGTCACCCAGGCCGCCACCACCGTCATCAACGGCATATGGTTCCGCGACAACCCGGGCCTGGACAGCCTCGACAACGACCCGGACCTGACCGTCGGCGAGGCCCTGCGCACCGTCGGCCGCCTCTTCGCCGGCATGAGCATCACCTCGTTCGTCGGCGTCCTCGGCTCGATCATCGCCACCGCCATGCTGACCGTGGTCGTCAGCCGCGCGGTCCTGGGACGCTCCGCGACCCTCCGCGAGGCCTGGACCGGCGCCCGCCCCCAACTGCTCCGTATGCTCGGCCTGGTCATCCTGGTCCCACTGCTCATCCTGGCCGTCGTAACCGTCTCGGTCCTGCCGGGCATCCTGGTCTCCGTGGCCGGCGCGGAGGCGGGCGGCGCCGCCCTGGCCCTCCTGGGCGCCATCGCGGGCTGTGTGGCCGCCGTATGGCTCTGGATCCGCTACAGCCTCGCCGCCCCCGCGCTGATGCTGGAGAAGCAGGGCGTCACCGCCTCCATGCGCCGCTCCGCCAAGCTCGTACGGGGAGCCTGGTGGCGGATCTTCGGCGTGCAGCTCCTGGCCATCCTCATCGCCTTCGTCGTCATGGCCGTCGTGCAGATCCCCACGGGCATCGCCCAGCTCCTCTTCGGCGGCGACGAAGCCAACGTGCTCCAGGGCGGCGCCTCTTCCGTCAGTTGGACGTACCTCATCATCGGCGGCCTCGGCGCCCTCGTCGGCTCCGTCATCACGTTCCCGATCACCGCCGGCGTCACCGTGCTCCTCTACACGGACCAGCGCATCCGCCGCGAATCCCTGGACGTAGAACTGATCCGAGCGGCCAACAACTGACCGCCCCCGCAAAAACCCCTGCCCGCCCCTTCGAGCTACGGCCCGAAAGGGCGGGCCTTTTATGGCCGGCCGCTCCGGAACACCCCGTGAACGCAAAAATGCCGGTGCCCCGGACCATCACTGGTCCGGGACACCGGCTAAAAATTGTTCGGCGGCGTCCTACTCTCCCACAGGGTCCCCCCTGCAGTACCATCGGCGCTGAAAGGC
>NZ_JOBF01000004.1 GCF_000718635.1 Streptomyces varsoviensis
CCCCCACACCCCTCACACGCCCCAAGCCCCCCTGCCGCCCGCCTATCCCCCCACGCCCCCGTACTCCTCGCCGCGGCCCGCCGCGCCCTACCGGCACGCGGCCGCACGTAAGCGTCAGCAGGGCCCGCCGGCGAAGGTCGCGGTGCCGATCGTGATCGTCGCGCTGCTCTGCCTGGTGGTGGGCATCTGGGCGCTCAGCGTGAGTTGATTAACACCAGCAACGGCGAAATTCACACAAGCAAATATCTTGCGGGCAGTTACTTGCGGGCAGTTACGCACCGAACACGAAGCGACATTCTCCGCCAATGAAAACGGGGCCCCGATCGCCTCAGCGATCAGAGCCCCGTCCGGGGTAGTCGTCTCACACACCCGAACCTGCGGGCACGGAGTCGGTCGCCTCCGTCCACAGATCCTGCTCGGCGCGATCCGCCTGGATCTGGCGGTACACGAGGAGACCGCCGATGGCGGCCAGGGCGACCAGGAGAAGCTTCTTCACCGCGCGACCTCGTCTTTCATTGACGTAGGGGACCTTCTGGTGGCCGATGATACACACCACCCGATATCGATCGGTGACCTGCGTCCGCCGTCAACTCCGCCTCCGCACAAAATGAATCACCCAGGCCGGAAAATCCCGTACGGGCGGGCCGACGCGGCCCGTACGACCGGCAACGCACCCGCGCCCTCCCCTTATCACGCGCGAGGCCGAACGAGTGCAAATGAAAATGCACATGCCACCTCGGCCCCCGTACCCCGAATTTGCTGACGCTCAAGGCCACGAGCCCGCTCCGGCCATACAACGCCGGAGAGCTCTGACCGTGCTCTCCCACCCGTAGAGCCGGTCGTCGAGGTCGCGTACGCACCGTTCGTGCTGCCACGGCGTCAGAGCGCGGCGCGCTCCACCGCTTGGGCGTGAACGGCCCTCTATTCGTCGTGCACAGGGCCTACGCGCTCCTCGTACCGCCCGGTGCCCCGGCCACATGGGACGCAGCAGCCGAGTGCGTCACGACGACCGCGCGCGAGGCCCGCTACATGGGCCCGCCCTCTCCCCACGTCTGTGCGGCGCGGAGGCACGGCCTGGGGGCTCGTACCGAGCGGGGCCCTGGGTGGCGGCGTGGCGCGCGTGCATCCGCTGTCCGACGGGAGCCCGTCCCCACAACCAAGCTCCAAAACGCAAGCCAAAGGGCCCCGGTCGAAGAATCTCGACCGGGGCCCTTTCACGCGGTGGGGCTAACAGGACTTGAACCTGTGGCCTCTTCCTTATCAGGGAAGCGCTCTAACCGTCTGAGCTATAGCCCCGCGCTGCACCGAAAGATTAGCGCACCCGGGGCCAAGTCCCAAAATCGATAGCCGAGGCCCAGTCGGAGGTCGGCCGTCGCCCAGCCGGAGGTCGGCCGGAGGTCTGCTCGTCCGGCCGCCCCGCGGCCTACTCGTCCTCGGCGAGCGTGAGCTCCACGCCGCCCACGAAGCCGGCCGACAGGTTGTAGATAAAGGCCCCCAGCGTGGCCAGGGCCGTCGCCAGGACCACGTCGATCACCGCGATGATCGACGTGAAGAGCAGCACGCGCGGCAGCGACAGGAACGACTGGAGGTCGAATCCGCCGCCGTTGTTGGCGTCCGTGGCCTCGCTGATCGTGCCGCCGACGGTGGAGAAGACGCCCATGGCGTCCATGACCATCCACAGCACCGACGCCGCCACGATCGTGCACACGCCGAGCGCGATCGAGAGCAGGAAGCTGACCTTCATCACCGACCACGGGTCGGCCTTCGCCACCCGCAGCCGTGCCTTGCGCGTACGCGGTTCCGTACGGACACCAGTCCGCGGCACCCGCACGCCGTGCTGTTCCGATCCGCCCGCGGTGCCACCGCCCGTACCGCCCGCGGCACCACCGCCCGTACGCTCCGCCGGCGGCGCGTACGCCTGCGGCGGGTGGTACGGCTGCGCGGGCTGCTTCTGCCCCCGACGCTCGCCGGGCAGCGGCCCCGACGCGTACGCGTCGTACGGCTGCGACCCTCGGGTGTCCGTCACGGTTCCCCCCTGGGAGTCTGCGGCAGCACCCCGGGCGCCGGCCGTATCGGTGGCGGGCCCGCCAGGCTTTCGCCCCCCGGCACCCGCACCGCTCGCCGCGGCGCCCGTGGCTCCACTCAAGACTTACTCCTCGGTCTCCTCGGCCGGGGGCGCCTCGCCCTCGGCCGCCTCGGGCCCGTCATCCGCGGCTGCGTCGGCCAACTCCACGACCTCTTCAGCCTCGCGACCGGCCTCGGCGTTCCTGGCGATGCCCACAACGGCATCGCGCTTACCCAGGTTGATCAGTTGGACGCCCATGGTGTCACGGCCCGTCTCCCTGACCTCGCTGACCCGCGTACGGATCACGCCGCCGCTCAGCGTGATGGCGAGGATCTCATCGCTCTCCTCCACCACCAGTGCGCCGACCAGCGAACCACGATCCTCCACGATCTTGGCGGCCTTGATGCCCAGCCCACCTCGACCCTGGACGCGGTACTCGTCGACATCCGTGCGCTTCGCGTATCCACCATCCGTAGCGGTGAAGACGAACGTACCGGCACGCACGACATTCATCGAGAGGAGCTCGTCTCCCTCCCGGAAGCTCATTCCCTTGACGCCCGACGTGGCACGCCCCATGGGACGCAGAGCCTCATCCGTGGCGGTGAACCGGATCGACTGCGCCTTCTTGCTGATCAGAAGTAGATCATCTTCGGAGGAGACCAACTCCGCCCCGATCAGCTCGTCCTCGGTCCCGTCCTCCGCCTCCCGGAGGTTGATCGCGATGACACCACCCGAACGCGGGGAATCGTAGTCCTTGAGCGGAGTCTTCTTCACCAGGCCCGACTTCGTCGCCAGGACCAGGTACGGAACGGCCTCGTAGTCCCGGATCGCCAGGATCTGCGCGATCTGCTCGTCCGGCTGGAACGCGAGCAGGTTGGCCACGTGCTGGCCGCGCGCCTCCCGGCCGGCGTCCGGCAGTTCGTACGCCTTCGCCCGGTACACCCGGCCCTTGTTGGTGAAGAACAGCAGCCAGTGGTGGGTGGTGGAGACGAAGAAGTGGTCGACGATGTCGTCCTGCTTGAGCTTCGTGCCGCGCACGCCCTTGCCGCCGCGCTTCTGCGAGCGGTAGTCCTCGCTCTTGGTGCGCTTGACGTAGCCGCCCTTGGTGATCGTGACGACGATGTCCTCCTCGGCGATCAGGTCCTCGATGGACATGTCGCCGTCGAAGGGCACCAGCTTCGAGCGCCGGTCGTCGCCGAACTTGTCGACGATCGCCTGCAGCTCCTCGCTGATGATCTGCCGCTGCCGCTCCGGCGAGGCGAGGATCGCGTTGTACTCGTCGATCTTGGCCTGGAGTTCGTCGTGCTCGGCGGTGATCTTGCGGTGCTCCAGCGCGGCGAGGCGCCTGAGCTGCATCTCCAGGATCGCGTTGGCCTGGATCTCGTCGATCGTCAGCAGGCCCATCAGGCCCTCGCGCGCGACCTCGACGGTCTCGCTGCGCCGGATCAGCGCGATGACCTCGTCGATGGCGTCCAGGGCCTTCAGCAGGCCGCGCAGGATGTGCGCGCGCTCCTCGGCCTTGCGCAGCCTGAAGCGCGTACGCCGGACGATGACCTCGATCTGGTGCGTCACCCAGTTGCGGATGAACGCGTCGATCGACAGCGTGCGCGGCACCCCGTCGACCAGCGCCAGCATGTTCGCGCCGAAGTTCGTCTGCAGATCGGTGTGCTTGTAGAGGTTGTTGAGCACGACCTTGGCGACGGCGTCCCGCTTGAGGACGACCACCAGCCGCTGGCCGGTGCGCGAGGACGTCTCGTCCCGTACGTCCGCGATGCCGCCGATCTTGCCGTCCTTGACCAGGTCGGCGATCTTCTGCGCGAGGTTGTCCGGGTTCACCTGGTACGGCAGCTCGGTGACCACCAGGCACTGCCGGTTCTGGATCTCCTCGACGGCCACGACCGCGCGCATCGTGATCGAGCCGCGGCCCGTGCGGTACGCCTCCTCGATGCCCTTGCGGCCCACCACCAGCGCGCCGGTCGGGAAGTCCGGGCCCTTGATGCGGTCGATGAGCGCGTCGAGCAGCTCCTCCGGGGTGGCCTCGGGGTTCGCCAGATACCACTGAGCGCCGTCCGCGACCTCGCGGAGATTGTGCGGCGGGATATTGGTCGCCATACCGACCGCGATGCCCGCCGAACCATTGATCAGCAGATTCGGGAACCGGGCCGGCAGAACCGTCGGCTCCTGATTGCGGCCGTCGTAGTTGTCCTGGAATTCGACGGTCTCCTCGTCGATGTCCCGGAGCATCTCCATGGCCAGCGGCATCATCTTGCACTCGGTGTACCGCATGGCCGCGGCCGGGTCATTGCCCGGGGAACCGAAGTTGCCGTTGGAATCCACCAGCGGCATCCGCATCGACCAGTGCTGCGCCAGGCGCACCAGCGCGTCATAGATCGAGGAGTCGCCGTGCGGGTGGTACGTACCCATCACGTCGCCGACGACGCGCGCGCACTTGTAGAAGCCCTTCTCGGGCCGGTAACCGCCGTCGTACATCGCGTAGAGCACGCGCCGGTGCACGGGCTTGAGACCATCGCGCACATCGGGCAGCGCACGCGAGACGATCACGCTCATCGCGTAGTCGAGATACGAGCGCTGCATCTCCGTTTCGAGCCCGACGGGCTCGACGCGCATTCCCACGCCCTCCACGGCGGCGGGCTCGCCCTCCGGGGTCACGGAACCCACGGGAATGTCAGGTGTGTCGTCGGCCATTGCTGTTCAAAGTCCTTTCGAGCTGCGGCTGGAAAATCCCGTGGCCCATCACCAGGGACGCGCCGGCAGGGCTCAGATGTCGAGGAAACGGACGTCCTTGGCATTGCGCTGGATGAACGAGCGCCGAGCCTCGACGTCCTCGCCCATGAGCACCGAGAACAGGTCGTCCGCCTGCGCCGCGTCGTCCAGGGAGACCTGGCCCAGCACGCGGTGGTCGACGTCCATGGTGGTGATGCGCAGCTCCTCGGCGTTCATCTCGCCGAGGCCCTTGAAGCGCTGGACCGAATCGTCCTTGATCCGCTTTCCGTTCTCCCGGCCGAGCTGGATCAGCGCGTCCCGCTCACGGTCGGAATACGCGTACTCGAAGTCGTCCCGACCCCACTTGATCTTGTAGAGCGGGGGGCGCGAGAGATAGACGTGACCCGCCTCGACCAGCGGCCGCATAAAGCGGAAGAGGAAGGTGAGCAGCAGGGTGTTGATGTGCTGGCCGTCGACGTCGGCGTCCGCCATCAGAATGATCTTGTGATAGCGGAGCTTCTCGATGTCGAAGTCCTCGTGCACACCGGTGCCGAACGCCGAGATCAGCGCCTGGACCTCGGTGTTCTGGAGGATCTTGTCGACCCTGGCCTTCTCCACATTCAGGATCTTGCCGCGGATCGGGAGAATCGCCTGGTACTGCGGATTACGGCCCGACTTCGCCGAGCCGCCGGCCGAGTCGCCCTCGACGATGAAGATCTCGCACTTCGTCGGGTCATTCGACTGGCAGTCGCTCAGCTTGCCCGGCAGCGAGGCGCTCTCCAGCAGCCCCTTGCGCCGCGTGAGATCCCGCGCCTTTCGCGCCGCGACCCGCGCCGTGGCCGCCGTGATCGCCTTGCGGATGATGTCCGCGGCCTCATTGGGATTACGGTCGAACCAATCCGTCAGGTGCTCGTGGACCACCCGCTGCACAAAGGTCTTCGCCTCCGTGTTGCCCAGCTTCGTCTTCGTCTGGCCCTCGAACTGCGGCTCCCCGAGTTTGATCGAGATGATCGCCGTCAGGCCCTCGCGGATGTCCTCGCCGGTGAGGTTGTCGTCCTTCTCCCGGAGCAGCTTCTTCTCCCGCGCGTAACGGTTGACCAGGCCGGTCATCGCCGCCCGGAAACCCTCTTCGTGGGTACCGCCCTCATGCGTGTGGATCGTATTCGCGAAGCTGTAGACACCCTCGCTGAACTGGCTGTTCCACTGCATCGCGACTTCGAGGGAGAGCATGCGCTCCTTGTCCTCGGCCTCGATGTCGATCACCGTCGGGTGAATCAGCTCACCCTTGCGGGAATTCAGGTACTTCACGAAGTCGACGATGCCGCCCTCGTAGTGGTACCGGACCGCGAGCGGCTTGCCCTCCTCGTCGACGTGGTCGGCGCGCTCGTCCGTCAGCGAGATGTTCAGTCCCTTGTTCAGGAACGCCATCTCCTGGAAACGCCGCGCCAGCGTCTCGAAGGAGTACTCCGTGGTCTCGAAGATGTCGCCGTCGGCCCAGAAGGTGACGGACGTGCCCGTCTCCTGGGTCTCCTCGTTGCGCTGCAGCGGGGCCGTGGGCGTACCGAGCTTGTAGTCCTGCGTCCAGCGGTAGCCGTCCGTCTTGACCTCGACCGACACCTTGGTCGACAGCGCGTTGACGACCGACACGCCGACGCCGTGCAGACCGCCGGAGACGGCGTAGCCGCCGCCGCCGAACTTGCCGCCCGCGTGCAGCACCGTCAGCACGACCTCGACCGCCGGCTTGCCCTCGGAGGGGACGATGCCCACCGGGATGCCTCGGCCGTTGTCGACGACGCGCACTCCGCCGTCCGGCAGGATCGTGACGTCGATCTTGTCCGCGTGGCCGGCCATGGCCTCGTCGACGGAGTTGTCGACGACCTCCTGCACGAGGTGGTGCAGGCCCCGCTCACCGGTCGAGCCGATGTACATACCGGGACGCTTACGGACCGCGTCCAGACCCTCAAGGACCGTGATCGCACTGGCGTCGTACGACGGCTCGCCGTCGACGGCGCCCGAAGGAGCCCCTTCTGTCTGGGGAGCGGTGATGTTCTCGTTGGGGTTGCCGGAATCGGCCACGAAGCGCCCTTTCTGGCACAGCACAAGCCGTCGTTCCCTGCTTGCGGCGGGGATTCCCCATTCCGGGGCAGGCAGGAGCGGCTGCGTCGTTCGACATGTTCCGCGAGTCGGCGGGATTGCTACCAGTCTACCGGTAGCGCTGACATGAATGGGGGTTTGGCGGTACCTGAGTCCTCATGTGCCGCCCTGAACCGCCAACCGCCGACTCCCTATATGTGGCCCCGGCCTTCAAGAGGCTCACAGCGGCACTCAGCGCTTTGGGGTGTCAACGGCCCGCTACCGTGAGCGGGGTCTCAGCCCCCGCCCCCGCCTCACCCGTACGTATCCCCGCGGCCGCGGCTCCCCGGCGCGCGCAGCGGCCCGTACCGCCGGCCCGGCCCGCCGGGCCCCGACACCTTGATCAGACGGACCGTCCCCGGCCCCAGATCCGCGTTCAGCCGGGCCACCAACTGCGGTGCCAGCAAACGGAGTTGAGTCGCCCACGCGGTCGAGTCGCAGAGCACCGACAGCACCCGGGCGTCCTCGTCGTACCGCTGCGGCTCGCAGTGCTGCGCCACCTCCGGCCCCACCATCTGCGACCAGCGGCCCATCACACCGCCCACCGCGGCCGGCGTCTCCCAGCCACGCTCCGTGATCAACCGGTTGATCGCCGCGCCCAGCGGCAGGGGGTCACGGCCGTCCGCCCGCGCACCGGAGCGCACGCCCCCACGCCGGGCCTGCCGCTTCTGCTGCACCGCGTCGCCGCGCGCCCGCGCCTGCTCCTTCGCCGCCCGCAACGCCACCCGCGCCAGATCCACCCCGGACGGCTCCGGCGCCCCCGAAGACCGCTCGGCGGCCGGCGGCTGCCCCGAAGAAGAAGGCGCGCCCGGCGCGCCCGGGGGCGTACGGGGCTGCGACGCGGAGTCCCACGGCTGCTCACTCATACGCGCTCGACCACGCCCTCCGACACCGCGAACCGCGCCCCCGTCAGCACGCCCGGCACATCGTCGCCCACCGCCGCCGTCACCAGCACCTGCTCGCCCGGCGCGACCAGCTCCGCCAGCCGCTCCCGCCGCCGCACATCGAGCTCCGCGAAGACATCGTCCAGCACCAGCACCGGCTCCCCGCCCTCGGCCCGCAGCAGCTCGTACGAGGCCAGCCGCAGCGCCAGCGCGTACGACCAGGACTCGCCGTGGCTCGCGTACCCCTTCGCCGGCAGCCGGCCCAGATTCAGCAGCAGATCGTCGCGGTGCGGACCCACCAGCGTCACCCCGCGCTCGATCTCCTGCTTGCGCGCCCCCTCCAGCGCCGCGAGCACCAGCGGGAACAACTCCTCCCGGCTCGGCGTCCCCGCCGCGCCAGGGGCCCCCGCGGCCGCCTCCTCAAGCGCCTCGCCCGCCGAACCGCGGTACCCCAGTGTCACCGGGCCACCCCCCGGCGCCAGCCGCTCGTACGCCTTGTCGGCCAACGGCTGCAACGTCGCCACCAGGTCCAGCCGCGCCGCCAGCAGCTCCGCCGCCGCCCGCGCCAGATGCTGGTCCCACACGTCCAGCGTCGACAGATCGAGCTGCCGACCGCCGTGGCGCCGCGCCATCGCCGCGGTCTTGAGCAACGTATTGCGCTGCTTGAGCACCCGGTCGTAGTCCGAGCGCACCCCCGCCATCCGCGGCGACCGGGCCGTGATCAGCTCGTCCAGGAACCGGCGCCGCTCGCCCGGATCGCCCTTGACCAGCGCCAGATCCTCCGGCGCGAACAGCACCGTACGCACGATGCCCAGCACATCCCGCGGCCTGACCTGCGACGACCGGTTGATACGGGCCCGATTCGCGCGCCCCGGGTTCAGCTCCAGCTCGACGAGCTGCTGCCGCTCACCCTGCACCACCTGGGCCCGTACGATCGCCCGCTCCGCCCCCGCCCGCACCAGCGGCGCGTCGGAGGAGACCCGGTGGCTGCCGAGGGTCGCCAGATAGCCGACCGCCTCGACGAGATTGGTCTTCCCCTGGCCATTGGGTCCCACGAAAACCGTCACGCCCGGATCGAGCGGAACCTCGACCCGGGCGTACGAGCGGAAGTCGGCCAGCGACAAATGCGAAACGTGCATGGGTGCGCGCCGACCTCCCCCGGCTGCCTACTACGTACCTGAGCTGCTTACTTCTTGTTCTCGACGGCGTGACCGCCGAACTGGTTGCGCAGCGCGGCGATCATCTTCATCTGCGGGGAGTCGTCCTGCCGGGACGCGAACCGCGCGAACAGCGACGCCGTGATCGCCGGCAGCGGCACCGCATTGTCGATCGCGGCCTCCACCGTCCAGCGGCCCTCGCCCGAGTCCGCGGCGAAACCGCGCAGCTTCTCCAGGTGCTCGTCGTCGTCGAGCGCGTTGACCGCCAGGTCGAGCAGCCAGGAGCGGATGACCGTGCCCTCCTGCCAGCTCCGGAAGACCTCGCGCACGTCCGTGACGGAGTCGACCTTCTCCAGCAGCTCCCAGCCCTCGGCGTACGCCTGCATCATCGCGTACTCGATGCCGTTGTGGACCATCTTGGCGAAGTGCCCGGCGCCGACCTTGCCCGCGTGGACCGAGCCGTACTCGCCCTCCGGCTTGAGCGCGTCGAAGATCGGCTGCACCTTCGCGACATCCTCGGTGGCCCCGCCGTACATCAGGGCGTAGCCGTTCTCCAGGCCCCAGACGCCGCCCGAGACGCCGCAGTCGACGAAGCCGATGCCCTTGGCCGCCAGCTCCTCGGCGTGCTTCTCGTCGTCCGTCCAGCGGGAGTTGCCGCCGTCGACGAGCACATCGCCGGGCGAGAGCAGCTCGGACAGCTCGTCGACGGTGGACTGGGTCGCCGCGCCCGCGGGGACCATGACCCACACCACGCGCGGACCCTTGAGCGAGTCCACGAGCTCATTGAGGCTCTGGACATCCGCGAGGTCCGGATTGCGGTCGTATCCGATGACGGTGTGGCCTGCGCGGCGGATGCGCTCGCGCATGTTGCCGCCCATCTTGCCGAGACCGACGAGACCGAGCTCCATCAGTGATCCTCTATGCCGTAGTCGTTGCGATTCGTACCTGAGACCGAGCCTACGCCCGAGGGTGCGTGCACACCTGTGGGCTCAGCCGCTCATCGGCCGACCGGCGGCGGGGCGGACCGGAGGGGCCGGAGCGGGGGGGCACCCCCGGAGTCCGGCCCGCCCCTCCGATGTCCCGGGCGTCGGCCGGACCTCAGCCCGACAGCCGCACCGGCATGATCAGGTACTTGTACGCCTCATCCGCCTCGGCGTCCACCGCAGGCCGGCCGCTGAGCAGCGCGGGCTTCGTGGAGGTCGTGAAGGAGAGCTGGGCTACGGGCGAGTCGATCGCCGACAGCCCCTCCAGCAGGAAGCCCGGGTTGAAGGCGATCGAGATGTCGTCCCCGTCGAGCTGCGCGTCGACGCGCTCCACAGCCTGTGCGTCGTCGCTGGAGCCCGCCTCCAGGATCAGCACGCCCTGCTCGAAGCTGAGCCGCACCGGGGTGTTCCGCTCGGCCACCAGCGCCACACGCTTGACGGCTTCGACGAACGGCGCGGTCTCGATCACGGCGATGGAGTTGAACTCCGTCGGGAAGAGCGTGCGGTACTTCGGCAGGTCGCCTTCGAGCAGCCGGGTCGTCGTACGGCGGCCGGCGCCCTCGAAACCGATCAGCCCCTCGCCCGCGCCCGAGCCGGACAGCGCCAGCGACACCGTCTCGCCGCCGCTGAGCGACTTGGCGGTGTCCAGGAGCGTCTTGGCGGGCACCAGGGCGACCGCGGAGATGTCCGGGGTCTCCGGCTTCCACATGAACTCGCGGACGGCGAAGCGGTAGCGGTCGGTGGAGGCCAGGGTGACGGTGTCGCCCTCGATCTCGATCCGCACACCGGTCAGTACGGGCAGCGTGTCGTCGCGGCCGGCGGCGATGGCCACCTGGGCAGCGGCCGCGGCGAAGACCTCACCGGGGACGGTGCCGGTGGCGGTCGGCATCTGCGGCAGCGCCGGGTACTCCTCCACAGGGAGTGTGTGGAGGGTGAACCGGGAGGAACCGCAGACGACGGTGACCCGTACACCGTCGGTGGAAATCTCCACGGGGCGGTTGGGCAGCGCCCGGCAGATGTCGGCCAGCAGCCTGCCGGAGACCAGGACCGTGCCGCCCTCTTCCACGTCCGCCTCGACGGAGACGCGGGCCGAGACCTCGTAGTCGAAGCCCGACAGGCTCAGTGCGCCCTCCTCCGCCTTCAGCAGCAGGCCCGCGAGGACGGGCACCGGCGGACGGGCCGGGAGGCTCTTGGCCGCCCAGGCCACTGCCTCCGCGAGTACATCGCGCTCCACCCGGATCTTCACCGGAAACCGCCTCCTGCTGTTGCTGGCTCGCCCTGCTGGCCTTCGTCGTCGGCTGATTTGCCGGAGACCAGTCTGACGTACGGCACCGACAGTCGGTGCGGCTCGGGGTCAAGTCGGGGCGAGAGGTGTCGGGCGGCGCGGAGCCGAGTTGTGCACAGGGCCCACTTCCAAACGAGTTCCCAGCTACATCTAAGTGGTCGTAGTAGTAGGCCTTGTGGAAACCGTGGACAACCCGTTTTGCGCAGGTCAGAGCGCGTTTTTTGTCCACTGGTCCTGTGGGCGGCACCCGTGGATAAACCGGTGTCTCTGTGGACCGCCGAAAGTTCTGCACACCCGATACACAGGCAGGGGGTACTTCTCCCCAGCGCCGTCCCCAGAAATACCCAGGTTCCCCACAGCCCAACCAACCTCCTTGGTGTGACGCCTTTCACTCGCCACGGTGACCTCGGGTGTTGCGTTGCCGAACAGTGGACAGACGTGTGGAAAGGCTGTGCACAAGGCGGGCCTCCCTGTGGGCGGCCGGTGGACGACGGATCGGCCGCCTTGTGGGTCGAGAGTTCATCCACATCCTGTGGATGAGTGTTAGTCACAAATCCCCAAGCCGCTGACCTCCCCTGATACTGCATCAGCGGCATGCCCTGTGGACGCGGTCTGGACAACGTGGCAGTCCCCAGGGTGTGGACGGAAGATTCTCCCCTCATCTGTGGAGAAGCGGCCCCGGCCGATCCAAAATCGAACAGCCCCGGCGGCCGTACACAGCTTGTGCAGCCCCGCCGACGCCGCTCGGCCGCCCCTCGACCGCCTTCCACCGCCCTTCCGACGGCGCTCGGCCGGGCCGCGACCGTCCTTCCACTGCCCTTCCGGCGGCGCTCGGCCGGCCCTCCCACTGCCCCCCACTGCCCCCCACTGCCTTCCGGTGCCTGCTGGCGTCTTTCGGCGGCCCTCCTGGGCGCGGCCTGACGCGGCCTGGCCTCTTGTGCGGGGCTGCCCCCTGGGTGGGGCCGCTTTGTGGGCAGGGCTGCCCCTGGACGGGTCCACAGCCTCTGGAAAGGCGAAAGGCGCTCCAGGAGTGCTCCTGGAGCGCCTCGGCACCCGGCGGATCAGCTGTTCTTGATGCGGTTCGTCAGCTCGGTCACCTGGTTGTAGATGGAGCGGCGCTCGGCCATCAGCGCCCGGATCTTGCGGTCCGCGTGCATCACGGTCGTGTGGTCCCGGTTGCCGAACTGCGCGCCGATCTTCGGCAGCGACAGGTCCGTCAGCTCCCGGCACAGATACATCGCGATCTGGCGCGCGGTGACCAGGACCCGGCTGCGCGAGGCCCCGCACAGGTCCTCGACGGTGTGGCCGAAGTAGTCCGCGGTCGCGGCCATGATGGCCGGCGCGGTGATCTCCGGAGCGGCGTCCTCGCCGCCGGGGATCAGGTCCTTGAGCACGATCTCGGTGAGCCCGAGATCGACGGGCTGCCGGTTCAGGCTCGCGAACGCCGTCACCCGGATCAGCGCGCCCTCCAGCTCGCGGATGTTGCGCGAGATGCGGGAGGCGATGAATTCCAGCACCTCGGGGGGCGCGTTGAGCTGCTCCTGGACGGCCTTCTTACGGAGGATCGCGATCCGCGTCTCCAGCTCCGGCGGCTGCACATCGGTGGTCAGCCCCCACTCGAAGCGGTTGCGGAGCCGGTCCTCCAGGGTCACGAGCTGCTTGGGCGGCCGGTCCGAGGACAGCACGATCTGCTTGTTGGCGTTGTGCAGCGTGTTGAACGTGTGGAAGAACTCCTCCTGCGTCGACTCCTTGCTCGCCAGGAACTGGATGTCGTCGACCAGCAGGATGTCCACGTCCCGGTAGCGCTTGCGGAACGTGTCGCCCTTCCCGTCGCGGATCGAGTTGATGAATTCGTTGGTGAACTCCTCCGAGCTCACATAGCGCACCCGGGTGCCGGGGTAGAGGCTCCGCGCGTAGTGCCCGATGGCGTGCAGCAGGTGGGTCTTGCCGAGCCCCGATTCCCCGTAGATGAAGAGGGGGTTGTACGCCTTGGCCGGGGCCTCGGCGACCGCCACGGCCGCCGCGTGGGCGAAGCGGTTGGACGCGCCGATGACGAAGGTGTCGAAGAGGTACTTCGGGTTGAGGCGGGCGTGGGGCTCGCCGGGGGCGGGCGCCGGGGCCGGCTGCGCCGCGAGCGGGCCGGGCGCGCCGGTCGGCGCGGGCAGAGCGCTCCCATTGCCACCCTGGTGGCCACCCTGCCCGCCGCCCTGGCCTCCGGTCCGCAGATGGCCGGGCGGGACGTCGTGGAGTTCGCGACGCTGCTGCTGGTCGTACGGCAGGCGCTCGGGCACGCCGGAGCGGTAGTCCGAGGGCGGCTGCTGGTGGTCGTACTGCGACGGTTCGTACTGCGTCTGCTCGTACGGCTTCTCGTACGACTTGTCATACGGCTGCTCGTACTGCTGCGGCGGATGCTGCTGGCCGTGCTGATTGTGCTGGCTGGCCTGGTGCTGGTTGGGCTGCGCGTACGGATCGTTCTCCGGGAAGCCGCCCAGGCGCGGCTGCTGCCAGCCGTAGTTGTCGTGGGGGCGCGGCCAGGCGCCGGGGTCGGGGCGCTGCTGGTACTCGGGGTACGCGGGGCGCGCCGTCGGGAGCTGGTCGTCGGCGGAGGCCGGGCGTCCGTAGTTGTCGCGGCTCTCCCGGGCGTCGTAGCCGTCGTACGCGTCGCGGGGCGGTTCCTCGTAGTGCTGCTGCTGAGGTCGCTCCTGGTGCGGCTGGTGCTGCTGCTGGTGCGGGGGGGCCGGGGGCTGCGGGGCGGGCGGCTCGCCGGCGGTGGAGTCGACGGTGATCGCGATCCGGATGGGGCGGCCGCACTCGCGGCTGAGGGTCTCGCTGACGATCGGCGCCAGGCGACCCTCCAGTACGCCCTTGGCGAATTCGTTGGGTACGGCGAGCAGCGCGGTGTCCGCGACCAGCGCGAGCGGCTGGCAGCGGGTGATCCAGCGCTCGTCCTTGGCCTCGACGCCCTGGCCCCTCCCTTCGCCGAGGAGTTGTTCGAGTACGCGTGGCCACACTGCGGCAAGATCGGCGGGCAGGTCGGCCACAGGGCACGCTCTCTCAGTCACTGGGGGCACCCGGGTGTCCCACGAATGTGTGGTTCTCGGGACGGGCGGGAAGGATGCGGAGTTCAGCCAAGGTAGTCAGGCCGAGGTGCGGGGTTCAAGTCGTTGTCCACAGGGGTGTGCACAAATGTGTCACGGGGCACGGCCAGGCGTACCAGCGGGTTCGCGTAGGGTTACGGTTGTTCATGGTGTGCCACCGGTTTGACCGGATGGCGTAGCCATGCGTACCGTGAACAAGTCGAGTTGTCGATGGCTGCTGCCGCCTGCCTCCGATGGGCAAAGATCACGGCCTCTGGTCCGTGGTTCTGAAGCGGTGCACTCGGGCGTATTGCGAGCTTCTCGTGGGCGCACGGTGACAGCCAGGCGATGTCCCGCCATCACACGATTCATTTCTGGAGCCCCCGAGTGAGCAAGCGCACCTTCCAGCCGAACAACCGCCGCCGCGCGAAGACCCACGGCTTCCGGCTGCGTATGCGCACCCGTGCCGGCCGCGCGATCCTCGCGTCCCGCCGTGGCAAGGGTCGCGCCCGTCTTTCCGCCTGATCTCGCATAGGTCATGACGTGCTGCCTACCGAGTCTCGGCTGAGGCGGCGCGAGGACTTCGCGACCGCGGTACGCCGGGGACGCAGGGCCGGGCGCCCGCTCCTCGTCGTCCACTTCCGCGGTGGTCCAACGGACCCGCACCCACCTGGGGAGACCGCTCCCCCGGTGCGTGCGGGTTTCGTCGTCAGCAAGGCCGTGGGCGGTGCTGTCGTACGCAACCTGGTGAAGCGAAGGCTGCGTCACCTCATGCGCGACCGGTTGGAGTTTTTTCCCGCCGGTAGCCTGGTTGTCGTACGGGCGCTGTCCGGTGCGGGCGAGGCCGACTACGGTCAGCTCGCCCGCGATCTTGATGCCGCGATCCAGCGGCTGACGAACGGCGCGCCACGACGCTGCAATCCCCCGGGAGGCGACCCCCGGAACCCCGGCCGAGACCCGGGAGGGAGCGCACAGTGAAGTATCCGCTGCTCTGGTTGATCAAGCTGTACCAGTGGACCATCAGCCCGCTGCTGGGGCCGGTCTGCAAGTACTACCCGTCTTGCTCGCACTATGGCTACACGGCTATCAACGTGCACGGCGCGGTCAAAGGAACGGTGCTGACGGCGTGGCGCATCCTGCGCTGCAACCCGTGGTCGCTCGGCGGCGTCGACCACGTACCTCCCCGGAAGCATCCGGTCTGGCATCAGCGGCTGAGGAGCCGCCTGGGCGGGAGTTCTGCCGAGCCCGCCGCACAGCCCGAGACTCAGCCCAACGCCCAAGGAGCCTGATTCGTGGACACGATCCTCGGTCCTCTTTATAAAGCAGTTTCCTGGATCATCGTCCAGTTCCACTCGTTCTACAGCTTGATCTTCGACAAGAACAGTGGCTGGGCCTGGGGTCTGTCCATCGTCTCGCTGGTGGTCCTGATCCGCATCTGCCTGATCCCGCTCTTCGTGAAGCAGATCAAGGCGACGCGGAACATGCAGGTGCTCCAGCCGAAGATGAAGGCGATCCAGGAGCGCTACAAGAGCGACAAGCAGCGCCAGTCCGAAGAGATGATGAAGCTCTACAAGGAATCGGGCACCAACCCGCTTTCGAGCTGTCTCCCGATCCTGGCGCAGTCCCCGTTCTTCATCTCGCTGTACCAGGTCCTGAACCACATCGCGCAGGGCAGGGTCGTCGGCGTCATCGACAAGCCGCTGCTGGAGAGCGCCCGTGAGGCGCACATCTTCGGCGCCCCGCTGTCCGTGAAGTTCATGGACAGCGCGTCGAAGGTCGAGGCGCTCGGCGCCACGCTGACCGATGTGCGCGTCGTGACGGTCATCATGATCGTGCTGATGTCGGCGTCGCAGTTCTACACGCAGCGCCAGCTCATGACGAAGAACGTCGACCTGACGGTGAAGACGCCGTTCATGCAGCAGCAGAAGATGCTGATGTACGTCTTCCCGATCATGTTCGCCGTGTTCGGCATCAACTTCCCCGTCGGTGTTCTCGTCTACTGGCTGACCACCAACGTGTGGACCATGGGTCAGCAGATGTTCGTCATCCGCCGCAACCCGACCCCCGGCAGCCTCGCCTTCAAGCAGCGCCAGGAGCGGCTGCGGGCGAAGGGCAAGCTGAAGGAGGACCCGGAAGAGGTCGAGGCGAAGAAGGCGGTCGAGGCCGCTCGCGCCAACCGGCAGCAGCCCAAGCGGCAGCCGAAGGCGAAGCGCCAGGCGGGCGCCGCCGTCCAGGGCGGGACCAAGGCCACGGGCTCCACGAGCACCCCGCAGGCGGGCGAGCGCAGCAGGGCCGGCAAGCCCCCGGCCAAGGACGATGCCAAGCCGTCGCTGGACAAGAAGCAGCCGGAGGACGCCAAGCCGAAGTCGGCCGGCGGCTCTTCTTCCCGTAATGCCAAGTCCGGGCAGCGCAAGGGCCCGCAGCGGCCCAAGCACCCGTCCAAGAAGTAGAAGGAGTCCACAGTGACGGACACACAGCGTCAGTCGGGTGGGGCCGCCGCCGAGGGAACCGACACCCTGTCCCGCCTTGAGCAGGAAGGCGAGATCGCGGCCGACTACCTTGAGGGGCTGCTGGACATCGCCGACCTCGACGGCGACATCGATATGGACGTGGAGGCCGACCGGGCCGCCGTATCGATCATCAGCGACTCGACCAGCCGGGATCTGCAGAAGCTGGTGGGCCGTGACGGCGAGGTGCTGGAGGCGCTCCAGGAGCTGACCCGGCTGGCGGTGCACCGGGAGACCGGGGACCGCAGCCGGCTGATGCTGGACATCGGTGGATTCCGTGCGCGCAAGCGCGAGGAGCTGGCGGCGCTGGGCGCCAAGGCGGCCGAGGAGGCGAAGGGCAGCGGCGAGCCGGTGAAGCTGAAGCCGATGACGCCCTTCGAGCGGAAGGTCGTCCACGACGCGGTGGCGGCCGCTGGGCTGCGCAGCGAGTCCGAGGGCGAGGAGCCCGAGCGCCGCGTGGTCGTCCTCCCGGCCTGACGACCCGGACCTCAAGTTGTGCACGGCCCCGTCTGCTCGCAGGCGGGGCCGAATCTTGTCAGCCTGACTCAACGTTCGACATCGTGGTATCGACAACGTGGTACGGAAGGACGGTCCCCCCGTGACGGAGGCAGGAGAGCTTCCCCCGGCGCCGGAGGCGGCGCGCGAGGTATTCGGTGAACGCTTTCCGGAGGCTGTCCGGTACGCGGAACTGCTCGCGGACGCGGGCGTGCGGCGGGGCCTGATCGGCCCGCGCGAGGTCCCCCGGCTGTGGGAGCGGCATCTCCTGAACTGCGCGGTGCTCTCGGAGGCCGTCGCCGACGACGTGACCGTGTGCGACGTGGGGTCCGGTGCGGGACTGCCGGGCATCCCGCTGGCCCTGGTCCGGGACGACCTCCACATCACGCTGCTGGAGCCGCTGCTGCGCCGTACGACGTTCCTCCAGGAGGTCGTCGAGCTGCTGGGGCTGGACCACGTCACGGTGGTGCGAGGACGCGCCGAGGAGGTTCTGGGCACCCTTCAGCCGGTGCATGTGGTGACGGCCCGCGCGGTGGCCCCGCTGGACCGGCTGGCCGGCTGGGGGGTACCGCTGCTGCGCCCATACGGGGAGATGCTGGCCCTCAAGGGCGATACGGCCGAGGAAGAGCTGAAGAACGCCCGCGCGGCGCTGAGCAAGCTCGGCGTGGTGAAGACGTCGGTGCTGCAGGTGGGCGAGGGCGTGGTGGAGCCGCTTTCGACGGTGGTCCGGGCCGAGGTCGGGGAGAGCCCCGGTGGCGTGAGGTTCGCCGCGAAGCGGGCGAAGGCGGCGCGGGTCAGTCGGTCGCGTCGCCGACGCTGAATCGGGTTTCCCAGGGGCAATGCTCCATACAAGCTGCCAAAACTACGCATTGCGGAGTGTCGTGGACGCGTAGCGCGATCTGCCATGCATCGTGTTTCACGTGAAACGACGTTCCTTGCTGCATGGAATCATCAGCCGCGGTCGCGCGGCTGCCGCGCCGCGTAGTCGTAGGCCCGTTAGTGGCATGGAGTTGTCCACAGACAGCCATTCATCCACAGGAGAGCGGGCCCCGCTGGTTCATGACCCGGAAAGCATGGCAGGCTCTGCTCATTGCGAGCCTGATGTCGAGGAGAGTGAATCCTTGCGGTCCGACGCCAACATCGCGGGGCCGATGGCCGATCCGGTCCCCGGCCCCCGTTCTGCCGAGTCCGAACTGGGGGCTGTGCCGGGGCCTCCGAATGGAGACGGTGTTTCACGTGAAACGCCGCCTCCCATGGACGACACCCCGATCGGTCGTGCCGCCCAGCTAGCGGTGGAGGCTCTTGGCCGCGCGGGGGAAGCCCTGCCCCGGCCGGACCAGACGCGCGTGATGGTCGTCGCCAACCAGAAGGGCGGGGTGGGCAAGACCACCACGACCGTGAACCTGGCGGCGTCCCTCGCACTGCATGGCGCTCGCGTGCTGGTCGTCGACCTCGACCCGCAGGGCAATGCCTCTACCGCCCTCGGGATCGACCACCACGCCGAGGTCCCGTCCATCTACGACGTGCTCGTCGACAGCAGACCGCTGTCCGATGTGGTTCAGCCGGTCGTGGATGTAGAGGGGCTCTTCTGCGCTCCGGCCACCATCGATCTGGCCGGCGCGGAGATCGAACTGGTTTCGCTGGTGGCTCGGGAGAGCCGCCTCGACCGCGCGATCCAGGCGTACGAGCAGCCACTGGACTACATCCTCATCGACTGTCCGCCCTCTCTCGGGCTGCTGACCGTCAACGCCCTGGTCGCGGGCGCCGAGGTGCTCATCCCGATCCAGTGCGAGTACTACGCGCTGGAGGGGCTGGGGCAGCTCCTGCGCAATGTCGACCTGGTGCGCGGCCACCTCAACCCCAAGCTCCACGTTTCGACGATTCTGCTCACCATGTACGACGGCCGGACCCGACTGGCCTCGCAGGTGGCGGAGGAGGTCCGTACGCACTTCGGCAATGAGGTGCTGCGGACCAGCATTCCGCGCTCGGTACGTATCTCCGAGGCGCCCAGCTATGGGCAGACGGTACTGACGTACGACCCGGGGTCCAGCGGATCGCTCTCCTATCTGGAGGCGGCTCGTGAGATCGCATTGCGGGGCGTCGGCGTTTATTACGACAGCAGTAAGGCCCATGCCAAGGGCCGTCACCATCAGCAAGATCAGCACAGTGTGTCGGAGGGGTTCAGTGAGTGATCGACGTAGGGGGCTGGGTCGCGGGCTCGGCGCACTGATCCCGCCGGCGCCTACGGCGTCGGACGGCCCGGCGGTGGGGACCGGAGCGACGTCTCCGTCGGCTGTGCCGATCCTGACGCAGGAGCGGGGTGTGGCCGCGGCCAAGGTGGCGAAGCTCGCCAAGCGCAGCGTTTCACGTGGAACGGAAGAGCCACCGCCCGTGGAGAAGACAACCGCCGTACCGGAACCCGGGGAGGTCGCGGGAGCGACCTTCGCCGAGCTGCCCCTGGACGCCATCTCCCCGAATCCGCGGCAGCCGCGGAGCGATTTCAACGAGGAGGCCCTGGCCGAGCTGGTCACCTCCGTGCGTGAGGTGGGGCTGCTTCAGCCGGTCGTGGTCCGGCAGGTGTCGCCGGGCAAGTATGAGCTGATCATGGGCGAGCGCCGGTACAAGGCGTGCAGCGAGGCCGGGATGGAGAAGATCCCTGCCATCATCCGGGCCACCGAGGACGAGAAGCTGCTGCTCGACGCGTTGCTGGAGAACCTGCACCGCGCACAGCTCAATCCGCTCGAAGAGGCCGCCGCGTACGACCAGTTGCTGAAGGACTTCAACTGCACGCACGACGAGCTGGCCGACCGCATCGGGCGGTCCCGCCCCCAGGTGTCCAACACGCTGCGGCTGCTGAAGCTGCCGCCGTCCGTGCAGACCAGGGTCGCCGCGGGAGTGCTCTCCTCGGGCCACGCTCGGGCGCTGCTGCCCGTGGAGGACCCGGAGGAGCAGCAGCGCCTCGCGAAGCGCATCGTGGCCGAGGGGCTGTCGGTGCGGTCGATCGAGGAGATCGTCAAGGACATGAGCTCGCGGCCGTCGAGCTCGCCCAAGGCCAAGGGCCCCCGGGCCGGCGCCCGGGTCTCTCCTGCCCTGACCGACCTGGCCACGCGGCTGTCGGACCGCTTCGAGACGCGGGTGAAGGTGGACCTGGGGCAGAAGAAGGGAAAGATCGTCGTTGAGTTCGCCTCGATAGACGACCTGGAGCGGATTCTGAGCGAACTGGCCCCAGGAGAGGGCCGGGTGCTGGAGCAGAAACTCTCCGAGGAGAAGACCGAAGAGCCCTAGCCGAGGGCTTGTTCGCCGCCGAGGGCGGTCCGTGTCACCGGCCACCGGGACACGGGCCGCCCTTTGCCTTGTCGCGCTACCCGTCCCAACGCGGCGCGGATACGATGCGAAAGGGTATGGCACATCCACGTTGGACGCAGTTCACGGAGGGGCGGGGCCATGCGATCGGTGAGCCGGACCGGGCTGGTGGCGACAGGACTGAGCCTGGGGGCGGTCGGCGGGTTCGTCGGCAGCCTCATCAGGGAGCGGAGCGCCCTGAACGCCGCTCGCGGTGTGGCACGCGACGGAAGTGAGGAACTGGCTTCATGGGGCGTCGGCTTGTACCGCTCACACTCGACAACCTCCCGGACCTGCCCAAGCGCTGCCGCGCCTGTGTCTTCTGGGAGCTGGACCCCGTCAGCGGCGAAGCCGCGGTAAAGGCCGGCCGCCCGGAGCTGGAGAAGGAAGCGTGGATCTCCGCGGTCCTGCTGGAGTGGGGCTCCTGCGGACGAGTCGTCTACGTCGATGATGTGCCGGTGGGCTTTGTGCTCTACGCCCCGCCGGCGTACGTACCGCGCTCCACCGCCTTCCCCACCAGCCCCGTCTCCGCGGACGCGGTGCAGTTGATGACGGCGTGGCTGACGCCGGGGTACCAGGGTCAGGGGCTGGGCCGCGTGATGGTGCAGACCGTCGCCAAGGATCTGATCCGGCGCGGGGTGAAGGCGATCGAGGCGTTCGGCGACGCGAACTGGAAGGAGCCGGGCTGCGTGCTGCCTGCCGACCATCTGCTCGCGGTGGGCTTCAAGACCGTGCGCCCGCACCCCCGCTATCCGCGGCTGAGGCTGGAGCTGCGGACGACGATCTCCTGGAAGGAAGACGTCGAGATGGCCTTGGACCGGTTGCTCGGCGCGGTCCAGAAGGAACCAGCGCTGCGGCCGCTTTAGGCCGCGTTCACACGCGCGTGGGCCCGCCCTGAAATCGGGGCGGGCCCACGCGGCTGCTGTTTCACGTGAAACAGCGAGAGTGTCAGGCGATGAACTCCGACAGGTCGCGCTCGATCGCGGCCTTCGGCTTGGCGCCGACGATCGTCTTGGCGACCTCGCCACCCTGGTAGACGTTCAGGGTCGGGATCGACATGACGCCGTACTTGGCGGCCGTGCCGGGGTTCTCGTCGATGTTCAGCTTGACGATCTCGATCTTGTCGCCGTGCTCGGCAGCGATCGCCTCAAGGGAGGGGGCGATCTGGCGGCACGGGCCGCACCAGGCAGCCCAGAAGTCGACGAGCACGGGCTTGTCGTTCTTCAGGACGTCCTCTTCGAAGGTGGCGTCGGTTACGGACTTGAGGGCGCCGGCCATGGCGAACTCCTTAGGTGGTGGGGCGGTGGGGTGGGTGGGCTGGATGAGGTCAGGCGGTCTTCTCGGGCTCCGGCACCTTCTCGCTGTCGCTCAGCGCGGCGAGGTGGCGCTCGGCATCCAGCGCCGCGGAGCAGCCGGTGCCGGCGGCCGTGATGGCCTGGCGGTACGTGTGGTCCACGACGTCGCCCGCGGCGAAGACGCCGGAGAGGTTCGTGTGGGTGGAGGGCGCCTCCACCATGAGGTACCCCTCGTCATCCAGCTTGAGCTGACCCTTGAAGAGCTCGGTGCGCGGGTCGTGGCCGATGGCGATGAACAGACCGGTCACGGGCAGCTCGGAGGTCTCGCCGGACTTCAGGTTGCGCAGGGTCAGGTGAGAGAGCTTGTTCTCACCGTGGATCTCGGCGACCTCGCTGTCCCAGACGAACTTGATCTTCGGGTCGGCGAAGGCGCGCTCCTGCATGGCCTTGCTGGCGCGCAGCGTGTCACGGCGGTGCACGATGGTGACGGACTTCGCGAAACGGGAGAGGAAGGTCGCCTCCTCCATCGCGGTGTCACCGCCGCCGATCACGGCGATGTCCTGGTCCTTGAAGAAGAACCCGTCGCAGGTGGCGCACCAGGAGACACCGCGGCCGGACAGCTCGTCCTCACGGGGCAGGCCCAGCTTGCGGTGCTGGGAGCCGGTGGTGACGATGACGGCCTTGGCACGGTGAACGGTGCCCGCGGAGTCGGTGACGGTCTTGATCTCTCCGCTGAGGTCGACGGCGATCACGTCGTCCGGGACCAGCTCGGCACCGAAGCGCTCGGCCTGGGCGCGCATGTTGTCCATGAGGTCCGGGCCCATGATCCCGTCGCGGAAGCCGGGGAAGTTCTCCACGTCGGTGGTGTTCATCAGCGCACCGCCGGCGGTGACGGCGCCCTCGAAGACCAACGGCTTCAGGGAGGCGCGGGCGGTGTAGAGCGCGGCCGTGTAGCCCGCAGGCCCGGAGCCGATGATGATCACGTTGCGGACGTCGCTCACGGGTGTCTTCCTTGTCTCTGCCGACTGTTGTCTGGGGCCCTGTTGGGTCTCACCCCACCCAACGGATACTACGGCGCGAGCATTCCCCGGAGACCGCAGCGCAACATGGTGCGCTCAGCCGCGAGCGTATGTGCGGTTCAGCAGGACTTCCCCCGGTGTGGGAGAGGGAGCGCCGGTACAGGAGGACGCGACGATGTAGGCGTCCACACGCTGGTTATCCCCCTCGTGCGGAAGGATGAGGAGATAGACGTCCTGACCCTCGTAGGTCTCCTGATGTGCCGCGAGCGGCGGGTCGGAGCGACCGGTCCCTTCCCGTACGCAGGAGGGCGCGGTGGTGCCGTTGTCCTGCAGGGTCGTCTGGGGGGAGTTCTGAGCGCTCATGCTGCGGGACTCAGCCGGTTTCCGGGCCGCCAGCAGATCCTGCACATGGGATTCAAGGGTGGCCGAGGAGAGGCCGGAGCTGTCCCCTTGGCCTTCCTTCACCGAATTCGAGGACGAGTCGTTCGTGTCGTCACCGAGCCCGGACTGGACGAGAAGTCCCCCCACGGTGAGGACGGCCGCGGCGCACGCCGTGCCGAGCAGGGCCTTCGGCCAGCGGCGCCTCTGCGTGCGCCGGTCGGCCCCGGTCTTCTGGCCCGGTCGGCCGGGTCCGGTCGCCGCCCGTGAGTGACCGATGGGGCGGTCGGCAGCCAGCGAGGGAACGTGCGCGGTTTCACGTGAAACATGATCGGCAGCCGAAGCGGCCGAATAGGCGGTTTCACGGTGGGAGGCGGTTTCACGTGAAACGGAAGCACCATCGGCGGGTGCCGTGGCGTCGAGGAGCGCTTCGGCGGCGAGCGCCGCGTCGATGCGGCCGGCGACGTCGTCGGGCATGCGCACGGGGCCGGGCAGGGTGCCGAGCACGTTGCGGATCTCATCCAGGGAGGCGCGGACGTCCTCGCACAGCTCGCAGTCCGCGAGGTGCTGCCGCACGTCGGCCGTGCGGTCCGGCGGCAGGATGCCCTCGCTGAGCGCGGAGATCTCAGCGACCTCCGGGTGCTCGTCCGTGTCGGTCGTGGATGTCACGCTCGCCCACCTCCGCCCTTCACGGGATCAGCATCGTTCGGCCCTGCCGGTGGTGGGACGGCTGTCCCCGGCGTCCGGTTCCTTCCCCCGCCCGGGGGCGCGCTATCCCTGCTACTCGGGTGCAGATGGGTGACCATGGGGAGCAGACGTGCGCGTCCCCGCGCGCACCGGCTTTTCACCGTGCCGACTGGCACGTCCAGCATCTTGGCGGCCTCAGCCACGGGGTATCCCTGCATGTCGACGAGGACGAGGGCGGCGCGCTGATCGGGCGGCAGGGTCGCGAGCGCCCCGAGCAGTTCGCGGTGGAGGTCGCTGCGCTCCGCGGGCACGGAGGCCGACTCCTCGGGCTCCAGCAGTTGCTCAAGCCGCTCGGTGTCGGCCACTGGCGAGGTGCGGCGGGAGGCGGCTTTGCGGGCCCGGTCGAGGCACGCGTTGACGGTGATGCGGTGCAGCCACGTCGTGACGGCTGACTGGCCGCGGAAGCTGTGCGCGGCCCGGTAGGCGGAGACCAGAGCGTCCTGGACGGCGTCCGCGGCCTCTTCCCGGTCTCCCAGGGTGCGCAGGGCTACCGCCCAGAGTCTGTCGCGATGGCGTCTGACGATCTCGCCGAAGGCGTCGGGGTCGCCCTTGATGTGCAGGGCCAGAAGCTCGGCGTCGCTTGTGGCGTCGTGTCTGACGTCGTCCAACGTCGAGCCCCCTCCCCTTGGTGCCGACCGCTTCGGTCAGCTCCCCTTGACCTTGATCTCCGCGATCCCGCCCCGGTAACCGGTCTGGGTTCCCGAACCCGTCCCGTCGGGCGGCAGCGCCGTGACGTGAATCAGCAGATACCGGGTGCGGACCGGTTTCTTGAGCTTCGTGTCCATCGAGGAGCCCGCCTTCTCCGACTTGCTGACGCGCTGCGGGAAGTCGGAGAGCGTGCTGGGGTTGCCGGACGCGGACGGGTCGGCCGCCAGGATCTCTGTGGTCTGGCCCGGACGGTACATGTCGACGTGCACGTCGGAGACGTTCTTTACGCTCCCGAGGTCCACGACGATGCCGCTGCCATCCTTGCGATTCGACCGATTGCCGAACTCCGCCCACCCGAAGAACTGCCCCGTGATCCAGGCTGTGCCCGGGTCTCCGTCAACGGCGTTCTGCGGGTTCTTGCCCGTGGGACCGTCCAACGGGGAGAACTCCGTGGCGCCGCTGATGGGCAGCGGTTTGATCACGGGCTTCTTGTCGGTGTTGCTGTGTCCCGACTGAGAGCTGGGTGGGTTGTCCTTGTCGTGCTCATCCTTGAGGAGCGTGTCGGCGAGCTGCCAGCTCCCCAGGCCCAGTGCCGCGATGAGCAGCGCGGAGACGCTCCACTTGAGGGCCTTGCCGGTGCGGCTTTGGAGAGGTGGTGGCGGTGGCGGGGTGGGGGGTGCGGCGGGCCGGCCGGCTCGGGGCGGCTGGCCGTACGCGCCCTGCTGGTAGGTGGTCCGCTGGTACGACGGAGGGGTGGCGAAGCTGGGCTCCGGCGGCCGGATGCGGGGCATCGCGGCGACCGCCTTGGCGAGCTCCTCCGGGGTGGTGCAGGGCTGTTCCTGGCGCGAGGCGGTGGCGCCGTCGTTGACGAGGGCGCGCATCGTGAGATCGGACAGGCCGCGGTGGATGCCCGCGCGGACCTGGTCGGGGGCGATGAGGCCGACGCCCTTGGGGAGCCCGGAGAGGCCGTGGGCGTCGTTCTCGTAGGGCCAGCGCTGGGTGAGAGCGGCGTAGAGGAGCGCGCCGATCGCTTCGGTGTCCGTGCGCTGGGGGTTCTCGGAGGTGATGCCGCGCAGGGCGGCCATGACCGCGAGGCCGCGGATGCGGTACTGGCCGGTCTCCGTGCGCAGTACGGAGCCGGGGTTCAGGCGCAGGTGCGCCAGGCCCTCGCGGTGAGCGGCGGTCATGGCCTGGGAGACCTGGCTGACGAGCTGGTAGGCGTCGTGCGGTTCCAGCGGCCGGGCGGCCAGGATGGCGGTGAGCTCGGTGGCGTCCGGCAGCCATTCGTGGACGACGTAGACGAGGTCGTTCTCCTCGACGGCGTCGAGGACCTGGACGAAGCGCGGGTCGCCGAGGAGTGCGGCCGAGCGGGCGGCGGCGAGGACCGGGCGTGCTCTCGGGTGGTCCGCGGGCAGCAGGTGGACGCCGACGGCTCGGCGCAGTTTCTCGTCGACCGCACGCCAGCTACTGAATCCGTCCAGACGGGTGACGCACTCTTCGAGGCGGTAGCGTCTGGCGAGTTTATGGCCGCTGTGCAGCTCGGGGGATTGTGCTTCGGGCGCGGCGTTCTTGTTCTCTGCGCGCTCTGTGTCTTTGTGCGCGTCGGCCTTGTTCTCGGCCTTCGCCCCGTCGGCCGTGACCTTCTCCGCCTTGGCGGTCAGCGACTTTTCGCCGCTGTTGGCGGTCACGTCGACGGCAGCCGTGCTCCGTTCAGCCACCGTCGTTCCTGCCTCCCCATCCGTTGCACGCTCTCCACAGCCAGGACAATTGTGCCCACAGTCCGGTGCTAAGCACGACACGCGGTAGTGGGTGAGGGTTGTGTTCGGGTCATCGGCCCAACCGGCCGCGGACCATGCCGACCATCGCGGTCAGTTCTTCGATGCGCATTCGCTTCGCGGCGACGTAGAAGACGGCGATGAGGACGATTCCGCCGCCCAGCAAGGCTACGAGGGATCCGAGGGCGCCGCTTCCCACGGTCTGGGTGATTCCGTATCCGACGCCGCCGGCGAGGAGGGCGGCGGGAATGCTGGCGCCGGCCAGGCGTGCGTACGTACGGATGACGTGGGCGCCGTCCAGGTCTCCGCCCAACCGGTTGCGCAGACGGTTCCAGGCCACCCCGACGCCGATGGCGTAGGCCAGGCCGTAGGAGGCGGCCATGCCGACGACGGCCCAGCGGGAGGGGAGGACGAGGAAGCAGAGGGCCGAGGCGAGGGCGTTGGACGAGGCGACGATCACCGTGTTGTAGAAGGGGGTGCGGGTGTCTTCGTAGGCGTAGAAGCCGCGGAGGACGACGTACTGCACGGAGAACGGGATGAGGCCCAGGCCGAAGGCCATGAGGATGAAGCCCATGGACCGTGCGCCGTCCGTGCCGGACGAGGAGAACATCAGGGTGCACATCGGGACGCCGAGGGCGAGGAAGCCGAAGGCGATCGGCACGATGGCGACGGCGGAGGTGCGCAGGCCCTGGGAGATGTCGTCGCGGACGGCGCCGGGGTCTCCGTCGTGTGCGGAGCGCGAGATGCGGGGCAGCAGGGCCGCCATGACGGAGACGGTGATGATGGCCTGCGGCATCTGCCAGATGAGCAGGGCGTTGTTGTAGCCGAGGATGCCGGTGCCGGGGAAGCCCGCCTTCGCGGCGTCGTCGCCGGCCCAGGTGGCGAGCTGGGTGACGACGAGGAGTCCGGCCTGGTTGGCGAGGACGAAGAGGAACGTCCACTTGGCGAGCTTGGCGGCCTTGCCGAGGCCGTGGCCGCGCCAGTCGAAGCGCGGGCGGAACTTGAATCCGGCGTCGCGCAGGTAGGGGAGCATCGCCAGGGACTGGACGGTGAGTCCGAGGAGCGTGCCGATGCCGAGGAGGCGCAGGCCCTCCGGCGTGATCGTCGATTCGGTCAGGTGGGAGGTGCTGTGGGTGCCGTACACCCAGATGAACATCCCGAAGGTGAAGATCACGACGATGTTGTTGAGGACGGGGGTCCACATCATGGCGCCGAATCGGCCGCGGGCGTTGAGGATCTGGCCCATGACGACGTGGACGCCCATGAAGAAGATGGTGGGCAGGCAGTAGCGGGCGAAGGTGACCGCGACGCCGTTGGCCGCCGGGTCGTCGGCGATCTTCACTGACATGACGCGGATCAGGAGCGGCGCCGCGAAGACGCAGATGACGACGAGGGCGCCGAGGATGACCATGACGAGGGTCAGGAGGCGGTTGGCGTAGGCCTCGCCGCCGTCGTCGTCCTCCTTCATGGCGCGTACGAGCTGCGGGACGAAGACGGAGTTGAGGCCGCCGCCGATGGTGAGGATGTAGATCATCGTCGGCAGGGTCATGGCGATGGCGTAGGTGTCGCCGAGGAGGGCTGCGCCGAGCGCCGCGGTGATCACCAATTGGCGGACGAAGCCGGTCAGCCGGGAGACGAGGGTGCCGGCGGCCATGACGGCGCTGGACTTCATGATGCTGCCGACCTTGCCGCCGCCGGAGGAAGCCTTGGCGGGGGTCTGCGGGGCCTGCTGGGTCCGCGGCACCTGCTGGATCTGCTGGGTCTCCGCGGTCTCCGGGATCTGGGGGACCTGCTGCGGCACCGGTGTCGGCGCGGCGTCCATGGCCGGGTCCGGCGCCGGACCCGGCGGCGGGGTCCCGGGAGGGGGCTGGTGCCGCGGGTCGTAGTGCGCCGGGTTCTGGTGCCGCGGGTCCTGGGGCTGTTCCTGGGGGTACTGGTACGCGGGCTGGTGAGGCTGCCGGTACTGCGGTTCGCGGGGTTCGTACGGCTGCTGGTCGCGGAAGAGGTGGGCGAAGGCGTCCGGCTGGTGCTGCTCGTTCCCGGGCGGGCCGGCGGGGTCGTTGACGCCGACGAACTGCGTGGTGGCGTCGTCGCCGTAGGGGAGGTGACGGGAGGGGGTCTCGGGCTGGGGCGGCGGGGCGGGCGCCCACAGGTTCGGGTCGGGGGCGTACTGGGGGTCGGCCGGCTGCTGGTAGAGCGGCTGCTGGTGCTGGTAGGGGCCGGGCGGCGGCGGGGGGTGCGCGGCGCGGTCGTAGAGCGCCTCGGTCACCGGGTCCTGCGCGGCGGGGTCCTGCGCGGGGTACGGGTTCGCGGTGTAGGCGTCCTGGAGGTAGGGGTCCGGGGCAGGCGAGGGCGTCGGCGGGTACTGCTGTTCCGGATCGCCGCCGTGCCCTCGGCCGCGGTCACCGTCGTACGGCGCGTTCATCGCTACCCCACCTCATCGTCGGCCGACCGGCCCTACTGCTCGTCAACGGTCCACTTTCTCACCTGATCCGGATGGGTCAGTGCTTTGTGATCCGGTGTCCGGCGCCGGGTCACCCGGCTGCTCGGGATCGTCGCTGTCCGCGCCGTTGTCCTCGCCGCCGTCGTGCTGGTCCCCGTCCGCCGTGTCGCGGGCGGCGCCCCGCTTCTTGCGCTTGAGGTAGATGCGGAGGCCTGCCAGTACGAGGAGGAGCACGCCCACGGCGATGACCAGCAGCACCATCGGGGTGATGGAGGTGACCTGCACGGTGAAGTACATCGGGCCGCCGTACGGCTCTCCGTCTTCGGTGAGGAGCTGTGCTGTCACCTTAACGGGACCGTTCGCGTTGGCGCGGGTCTCGAATTTTACGGACTGGCTGTGCCCGCCCTCGACCGCGATGGGCTTCGGGTCGCCTACGTCGAGGCGGTTCGGCTGCTGGGAGGTGAGGACGAGCCGCAGCCCGTCGATGCCCTGGAGCAGGCCGTTCTTCACGGTGACCGGGACCGTGGCGCTGCGTCCGGAGAGGGTGGCGTCCGATTTCTGGATGAGGTGGACCTGCCCCCTCAGATTGTTCAGGTACTGCTCCGACGAGTCCCGGAAGTTCTCCGCGGCCCGGTGATCGCCCCGCCACGAGGTGGACATCTCCCGCATGATCGCGTTGCCGAACGGGGTGACCACGCGGTCCTTGGCGGTCAGGATGACCTTGAAGCCGTCCAGGGTGCTCTGGGTCTTCTTTATGTCCTGGAAGGCGCTGTTCGGCAGTTCCTGCTTGCGCAGCGAGCCGCTGTACGAGCCGCCTCCTGGGATGCGCTGGTTGGCGTCCGGGTCGGGCTTGGCCTTCGCGGCGTCGCCCAGGTCCACCGGCTGCGTCCAGCGGTTGTCGGACAGTGCGCCGAGGGCCGCGGCCATCGCCTGGGCTTGGCTGGCGGTGGGGGTGCGCTGGGGTGCGACGACGACGCTGCGCTGGTTCTGCGGCTCCTGCATGGTGACCATGAGGGTCTGGGCGAGGAACTGCTGCACGGCGAGCGTGGAGTTTCCGGCCTTCGCCATGTCGCCTTGGAAGGCGGTCGAGAGCCGGGCGTCGGAGACGATCGCCGTGTTGCCGCTGCCGATCTTCCGGGCGGCGGTCGGGGCGTAGGGGAGGTCGCTGTCGCGGAGGCTGTCGCTGCGGGTGATGACGTTGCGGGCGCCGGCGGAGGTGGCGACGTCCACGATGGAGGAGTCGATCGCGCCGTCCACGGGCCAGGCGAAGTCGGTGCGCGGCTTCACGCCGATGATCGTGTCGACGGTGGTCGCGGCGAGTTCGGTGGCCGCCTGGAGGTGGCTGAGCGAACCGGTGACGTCCTTGCCGCGGTGGGCGAGCGAGGCGAGGTCGGGGTCGGCGAAGGGCAGCGCCATCACCTGGTCCCCGGGGATCGCGTCCTGGAGGTCGTGGAGCCACTGCTTGGCGACCGCCTGGCTCTTGCCCGGTGCGGTCGTCCCGTCGGGCTGCTCGACGGAGTAGTTCTTCGTCATGGCCTCGACGGAGGCGAGCAGGTCCGGGTCGATGACCCAGGTGACGGGGAGGTTCTTGCCGAGGGCTACGAGCTGCTGCAGCCGCCCGCCCGGGGCGATCTCGGCCGCGAGATCGTCGTTGCGGAAGACCGGCGTCTGCTGGGGGTCGGATGCCGTGCGGGCGGTGAGGTGGGTCGTGGAGATGAGCGGCCACATGACGGTGAGCTTGGTCTTCTTGCCGTCGACGGCCGACGGCTGCCAGGGCAGGAGCGTCCGCTGTATGCCGAGCACCTGCTCGGCCTGGGTGGAGCTGTGACCGGTGAGGGCCACCCCGAGCTGGTAGATGCCGTCCGAGCCGAGGTTCAGGTCCTTCACCGGGATTTTGATGCTGAAGTCGCGGCTGATGCCGGCGGGCAGCTTCTCGATCTTCTTGGTGTATTTGCCGTCGACCTCGGCGCCGTCGGCGCCGAAGGAGAAGCCGGTGCGCTTGGCGACATCGTCGATGGCGCTGCGGCCGCTGATCTGGGGCCCGACGCGGAGGGCGACGCGGCCGCCGGAGACCGTGGATTTTCCGTCGTTGGTGACGGTGCCGGAGACGGTGAGGGTGTCGCTCTTCGTCGGCGTGGTGGGGGTCAGGGAGTCGATCGAGACGGAGACGGTGCGGGAGCCGATGGCGGCGGCGTGGGCGGCGGGGGCGGAGGGGAGTTGCAGCAGGGCTACGAACAGGAGAATTCCGGTGAGCAGTGCCGCGGTTCGTCGGAGCCGTTGATGGGCAGGGATGGAAGTAGTTCCTTGGAACTCTGCCGCATCGGCCACGCGCTCGCCCGTCCCTAGTCGTCGTCAGTGGTCGTCGGATGTGCGTCCACGAATGGTAACGAGCCCTGCGGGGCCGAAGTGCTGCGGACCGCTCCGCAAGATCGTTACGCTGGCTGGTGCCCTATTTATGAGGAAGCTCCGGGCCGTGCGGCCACGTACCCTCTTCTGTTGTGCCGAACGCCAACAATGACAGCCACTACCCGCAGTCGACCAATGAGCTCAGCCAGGTGCAGCGCCGTGCCGTGAGTGAGCTCTTGCGGGTGTCGCCCGTAGCCGATGATCTTGCCCGACGTTTCCAGGAGGCCGGGTTCACCCTTGCCCTGGTCGGCGGATCGGTGCGGGACGCGCTGCTCGGCCGGCTCGGCAACGATCTGGACTTCACGACGGACGCGCGGCCCGACGAGGTGCTGAAAATCGTCCGGCCCTGGGCGGACTCCGTGTGGGAGGTCGGGATCGCCTTCGGCACGGTCGGCTGCAACAAGCGGGGCGGAAGCGACAATCAGGTCTTCCAGATCGAGATCACGACGTACCGGTCGGAAGCCTACGACCGTACGTCCCGCAAGCCCGAGGTCTCCTACGGCGAATCCATCGACGAGGACCTCGTCCGCCGGGACTTCACCGTGAACGCGATGGCGGTCGCCCTCCCGCAGAAGGAGTTCATCGACCCGCACAACGGCCTGGAGGACCTCGCCGCGCGCGTGCTCCGGACGCCGGGCACGCCGCAGGAGTCCTTCTCCGACGATCCGCTGCGCATGATGCGTGCGGCGAGGTTCGCCGCGCAGCTCGACTTCGAGGTGGCGCCCGAGGTCGTCGAGGCGATGACGGCGATGGCCGACCGGATCGACATCGTCTCCGCGGAGCGGGTCCGGGACGAGCTGAACAAGCTGCTGCTCTCCCCCAAGCCGCGCAAGGGGCTCAAGCTGCTCGTGGACACGGGTCTCGCCGACCGCGTCATCCCCGAGCTGCCGGCGCTGCGGCTGGAGAGCGATGAGCACCACCGGCACAAGGACGTCTACGAGCATTCTCTGACGGTGCTGGAGCAGGCCATCGACCTGGAGGAGGACGGGCCGGACCTCGTGCTGCGGCTCGCCGCGCTGCTGCACGATATCGGCAAGCCGAAGACGCGGCGCTTCGAGAAGGACGGCCGGGTCTCTTTTCACCACCACGAGGTGGTCGGGGCGAAGATGACCAAGTCGCGGATGACGAAGCTCAAGTACTCCAACGACCTGATTCGGGACGTGACGAAGCTGGTGGAGCTGCACCTGCGCTTCCACGGCTATGGCACGGGCGAGTGGACCGACTCGGCGGTGCGCAGGTACGTACGGGACGCGGGGCCGATGCTGAGCCGGCTGCACAAGCTGACGCGGTCCGACTGCACGACGCGCAACAAGCGGAAGGCCAATGCCCTGTGGCGCGCGTACGACGGGCTGGAGGAGCGCATCGCGAAGCTCCAGGAGCAGGAGGAGCTGGACGCGATCCGGCCGGACCTGGACGGCAACGAGATCATGGAGATCCTCGGAGTGGGCCCTGGCCCGCAGATCGGCCGGGCGTATAAGCACCTGCTGGAGCTGCGCCTGGAGAACGGGCCGATGGAGCACGATGCGGCGGTCGCGGCGCTGAGGGAATGGTGGGCGACGCAGAGCTGAACGCCGCAACGCCTTGTTTCACGTGAAACAAGGCTCGGACCCCGAGGCCCGGTGGTCTCGTTTCACGTGAAACATGAAACGGGAGGAAACCACCGGGCCTCACTGTCGCCGGGACGCCGCCACGGCGAGGGCGGTCGCCGCGTAGATCGCGGCGACGGTGACGACCAGAGTGGCCGACCGGCCGTCCGGCGGCAGCATCAGGGCGGCTACGGCAGCGGCTCCCACGAAGGCGATGTTGAAGAGGACGTCGTAGAGGGAGAAGATCCGCCCGCGGTAGGCGTCGTCCACCGAGGACTGGACCACGGTGTCGGTGGCGATCTTCGCCCCCTGGGTGACGAGGCCGAGGACGAAGGCGGCGATCAGTATCGGCACGGGCTCGAAGGTGAGGCCGAGCGCCGGTTCGAGTACGGCCGCGGAGGCGGCGCATACGGCCATCCAGCCCAACCGGCCGAGGCGGCTCGCCGCCCACGGAGTGAATACCGCCGCCGCGAAGAAACCGGCGCCGGAGACGCCCACGGCGAGGCCGAGCAGGGCCAGCCCGTCCGCCTCGCTCTTCGCCCACGCATACCGGCACAGCATCAGGACCATGACGGTCAGGGCTCCGTAGCAGAACCGCATGAGGGTCATGGACACCAGCGCGCGGGCGGCGACACGGCGCTCCACGAGGTGGCGCAGCCCCGCCGCGAGGCCCGCCAAGGTCTCCGACAGGGCGGTGCGGATGCGGGTCTGGAGTTCGGCGGGTTCGGGGCCGAGGAGGTCGGCCGGCATGCGGAGCGCGGTGAGCCCCGCGCAGAGGTAGATCGCGGCACCGAGAAGGACGACCACGGCGTCGGACGAGGCGCCCTCGGGAACCGCGAGCCGGACGATGAAGGAGAGGCCGCCGCCCGCCGTCGCCGCGAGCGTGCCGGCGGTCGGGGAGAGGGAGTTGGCCATCACCAGCCGCTCCCGGCTGTCGACGACGCGCGGCAGGGCGGCCGAGAGCCCGGCGAGGACGAAGCGGTTGACGGCGGTGACCGACAGCGCGGAGGCGTAGAAGAGCCAGTCGGGCACCGAGGCGACGATGAGCACGGCCGTGCCGACCGCGAGGACGGTGCGCAGGAGGTTGCCGTAGAGCAGTACCTGGCGGCGGCGCCAGCGGTCCAGGAGGACGCCGGCGAAGGGCCCCAGCAGCGAGTACGGCAGCAGCAGAACGGCCATGGCGGAGGCGATGGCCGCGGGCGAGGTCTGTTTCTCCGGGGAGAAGACGACGTAGGTGGCGAGCGCTACTTGGTAGACGCCGTCGGCGGACTGGGAGAGCAGGCGTATCGCCAGCAGGCGGCGGAAGTCGCGTAGTTGAAGCAGTACGCGCAGGTCACGCACAACGGGCATGGTGCACAGCCTCACACAATGCGCTGGTCCCCGGGCGCATTGCCCGGGGACCAGCGGATCAGGCGACGGCCGACCGGCGATCGGCGATCAGGGACCGGTTCAGCGGTCGACCTCGCCGTTGATGAACTTCTCGACGTTGGCGTGGGCCTCGTCGTCGAAGTACTGAACCGGCGGCGACTTCATGAAGTACGAGGACGCGGAGAGGATGGGGCCGCCGATGCCGCGGTCCTTGGCGATCTTCGCGGCGCGCAGGGCGTCGATGATGACACCGGCCGAGTTCGGGGAGTCCCAGACCTCCAGCTTGTACTCCAGGTTCAGCGGGACGTCGCCGAACGCGCGGCCCTCCAGGCGGACGTACGCCCACTTGCGGTCGTCCAGCCAGGCCACGTAGTCCGAGGGGCCGATGTGGACGTTGTCCTCGCCCAGCTCGCGGTCGCGGATCTGCGAGGTGACGGCCTGCGTCTTGGAGATCTTCTTGGACTCCAGGCGCTCACGCTCCAGCATGTTCTTGAAGTCCATGTTGCCGCCGACGTTCAACTGCATCGTGCGGTCCAGGATGACGCCCCGGTCCTCGAAGAGCTTGGCCATCACGCGGTGCGTGATCGTGGCGCCGACCTGCGACTTGATGTCGTCGCCGACGATGGCGACGCCCGCCTCGGTGAACTTGTCCGCCCACTCCTTGGTGCCGGCGATGAAGACCGGGAGGGCGTTGACGAAGGCGACCTTGGCGTCGATGGCGCACTGGGCGTAGTACTTCGCGGCGTCCTCGGAGCCGACGGGCAGGTAGCAGACGAGGACGTCGACCTGCTGGTCCTTGAGGACCTGGACGACGTCGACCGGGGCCGCCTCGGACTCCTCGATGGTCTGGCGGTAGTACTTGCCCAGCCCGTCGAGGGTGTGGCCGCGCTGGACGGTGACGCCGGCGGGCGGCACGTCGCAGATCTTGATGGTGTTGTTCTCGCTGGCGCCGATGGCGTCCGCGAGGTCGAGGCCGACCTTCTTGGCGTCGACGTCGAAGGCGGCGACGAACTCGATGTCCGAGACGTGGTAGTCGCCGAACTGCACGTGCATCAGACCCGGCACGCGGCTCTTCGGGTCGGCGGCCTTGTAGTACTCGACGCCCTGGACCAGCGAGGCGGCGCAGTTTCCCACGCCGACGATGGCTACGCGAACCGAACCCATTCCGGTTGCTCCCTGTTAGTACTCGACGAAGCCCAGCGGTGTGCTGGGCCTACTTGGCGGTGTCGTCGGACGGGTCCGGCCGGGAACCACCCCGATGCCGGGGCAGGCCGCCCGGATCTCCTGATGTGCCCTGCTCGGAGCGGCCGGAGCCGGAGCGCTGGTCGCGCCCGGCCCGCTCGCTCTCGATCAATTCGTTCAGCCAGCGGACCTCGCGCTCCACCGACTCCACGCCGTGGCGCTGGAGTTCGAGGGTGTAGCCGTCCAACCGCTCGCGGCCGCGGGCCAAAGAGGCGCGCATCTTCTCCAGGCGTTCCTCCAGGCGGCTGCGGCGGCCTTCCAGCACCCGCATCCTGACGTCCCGGGAGGTCTGCCCGAAGAAGGCGAAGCGGGCGGCGAAGTGCTCGTCCTCCCACGCGTCCGGGCCGGACTGTCCGAGCAACTCCTCGAAGTGCTCTTTGCCTTGGGCCGTCAGCCGATAGACGATCTTGGCCCGTCGCCCGGCGAGGGATGCCGCGAGGGCGTCCTCCAGGGCGCTGCCGGGCTCCTCGATCAACCATCCGTTGGCGACCAGGGTCTTGAGGCACGGGTAGAGGCTGCCGTAGCTGAACGCGCGGAACACCCCGAGCGAGGTGTTGAGGCGCTTCCGCAGTTCATAGCCGTGCATAGGGGACTCGCGGAGCAGGCCGAGGACGGCGAACTCAAGGATGCCGGAGCGTCTGCTCATCCGTCGCCTCCCTGGTCCGCTGAGTCCTTTATGCCGAGCTGATGTATCGACTCGATACATCCAGACGATAGAACGGCCGTGCTCGTGCGACAAGGGGGAGCACGGTGAACGCGGTCACATCCCGGATTCGCCGGGGACCCGCCGCCGGAATTGGATTGAAGATCCGCAGTGGGAGGGTTTTGGCCGTGCGTAGTCTGTGCGCCATGCAAATCACCGGGAACCAAGTGACGCCGTGGGGCGTCATCGTGCTGGATGCAGTGCGCCCGGCCGCTCAAGGGGGCCGGCCCGCATATCTGGGGGACCGGAAGCCACCTGCCGCTTTCAGGCGATCACGCCTGCCCGAGGAGTAGTCGTTCCATGAGCGAGCACCGTCGCAAGCCGCCGCAGCCGCAAGGCGGCGGCCGAGCCGCGGCCCGGCGTGGGGGCGGACAGTCGTCCGGCCGCCGCGCCGCACCACCACGCAACAGTTCCACCGGCTCCGACGCCACAGCGAGCAACGCGTCGGCCGGCGCATCGAGCGGCGACGCTCCCGCATACGGCGGCCGGGCCGCCGCCCGGCGCGCGGCCCAGCGCGGCGGCCGCAGACGCTCGGGTTCGGAGTCCGTGGGCGGCGGTTCGGGCCGTGGCGGCGGCCGTCGGGGCGGCGGCGCGGCCGGCGGCGGGCGGGGCCGCGGCCGCGGTGGCGACAGCGGGCCCGTGAAGAAGCGCTTCATCGACTACCCGCGGGCGGGCAAGTACGGGTTCCGGCGCTGGGTGCCGTCCTGGAAGCTGGTCACCGCCTCCTGCCTGGGGTTCATGGGCCTCATGGTGGGCGCGGTGGGCATAGCGCTGCTGATGGTGGACATCCCGACGGCGCAGGCCGCGTCGAAGGTCCAGAAGAACGTCTACTACTGGGCCGACGGCAAGACGATGGTGGTCGCGGGCGGCGGTGAGCTGAACCGGCAGATCGTGCCGCTCTCGCAGATCCCCCAGTCCATGCAGAACGCCGTGATCGCCGCGGAGAACGCCTCGTTCGAGAGCGACTCGGGCGTCGACCCGATGGGCATCGCGCGCGCGGTCCTGAAGATGGCCCAGGGCGGCGAGACGCAGAGCGGATCGACCATCACCCAGCAGTTCGTGAAGAACACCTACCTGAACCAGGAGCAGACGCTCCAGCGCAAGGCCACCGAGCTGCTGATCTCCATCAAGGTGGGGCTGCGGACGAGCAAGGACGACATCCTCGCCGGGTATCTGAACACCGCCTATTACGGGCGCGGCGCGTACGGCATCCAGGCCGCGGCGCGCGCGTACTACAACAAGGACTGCTCGGACCTGACGCCGACCGAGAGCGCGTACCTCGCGGCGACGCTGAACGGCCCGAACCTGTACGACCCGTGGGGCGGCCAGGGGCCGGCGGCGACGCCCGAGAAGAACACCAAGCGGGCCGTCGAACGCTGGCAGTTCGCGCTCAGGCGCGAGGTCGAGACCAAGCGGATGAAGCCCGAGGAGCGCCAGAAGTGGCTGGCGAAGGGCTTCCCGAAGCCGCAGCGGCCCAAGCCGGCGACGAACCGGGCCGGGCAGATCGGCTATCTCACGGACCTCGCCGACGCCTACATCGTCGCGCACAGCAAGGGCAAGATCACCAAGGCCCAGTTGGACAAGGGCGGTTACCAGATCCACACCACCTTCCAGCGGGACAAGGTGGATACGCTGGCGAAGTCCGTCGAGGACGTACGCAAGGCGAACATCAAGCCCAAGGAACGCAAGGTCGACGAGCACGTGCAGTTCGGCGGGGCGTCCGTGGAGCCGGGCACGGGCAAGATCATCGCGATCTACGGCGGTGAGGACGCGCTGAAGCACTACACCAACAACGCCGACGACACCGGCGTCCAGGTCGGTTCGACGTTCAAGCCGTTCGTGCTGGCGGCGGCCATGGAGCACGGCAAGCGCAATCCGGGCCGATCCGCCGACCAGGGCGACGACGAGCGCACCCCCGTCTCGCCGGAGAGCGTCTACGACGGCGACAACGAGGTGACGCTGCGCGACTTCAACGGGCAGATCTGGCACGACAAGGACGGGTCGGAGTGGCGCCAGAAGAACGACGGCGGTGAGAACAGGGGGCCCATCAGCCTCCGGACCGCGATGCAGTTCTCGGTGAACACGCCCTACATCCAGCTCGGCATGGACGTCGGCACCGACGTCGTCCGCCAGGAGGCGATCAAGGCGGGGCTCTCCAAGGGCCAGCTCGCCTCGCTCTCCCCCACCTTCTCCCTCGGCACGTCGGCGCCGAGCGCGATCCGGCTCGCCGGCGCGTACGGCACCTTCGCGGCCAAGGGCAAGCAGGCCGAGCCGTACTCGGTCGAGAAGGTCGAGAAGGACGGCACGGCCGTGTACAAGCACGAGGAGGAGACGACGCAGGCGTTCGACGCGAACATCGCGAACAACGTCACCGATGTGCTGCGCAACGTCGTCGAGCACGGCACCGGCACCTCGGCGAAGCTCGACGGCCGGCCGGCGGCGGGCAAGACCGGTACGACCGACGAGAACCGCTCGGCCTGGTTCGCGGGCTACACCCCGCAGCTCTCCACGGCCATCGGCATGTTCCGCGTCGACCCCAACGCGAAGAACCAGGAGTTCCTGTCCATGCGCGGCGTGGGCGGCCAGAAGACCATCCACGGCGCGTCGTACCCGGCGGAGATCTGGGCCGACTACATGAACAAGGCGCTGAAGGGCAAGCCCGTCGAGGACTTCGACAAGCCGCAGCCGATCGGCAAGAAGATCTTCGGTGATGGCGCCAGCCCGACCCCGTCGTCCACCCCGACGACGAAGCCGACGCCGACCCATACGCCCACCCACTCGCCGACGCCGAGCACGCCGACGACGCCGACCCACACGCCCACCCACTCCCCGACGCCGACCCATACCTGCGGCCCGCTGGACTTGCCGTGCAAGGGCAACGGGGACGGAAACGGCGACGGGAACGGGCCCGGAGACACGTCCGGACCCGGCGGCCATCCCACCGCGACGATGTCGCCGTCCAAACCGGGCAGCATCTTCGACTAGCCGCGGGACCCCGGGCCGCCGCTCCGCCGGCCATGACCGATGAGGGCCGTCACGCACCGCGCGTGGCGGCCCTCACCGCTGTCCACAGGCCCGTACGGCAGGATGGCCCGCATGACGAGCGCGCGAGAGGACCAGCCCGTACGCCCCACCGCCGAGGACGAGGTGGCCGCCGCGGGCAGCGAGGTCATCGGTGGTCCGGCCGGCCGGCGCGCGGTGTTCGGCGGGGGCTGGTGGACCGCGGCGCGGATCATCATCGCGCTGGCGATCGGGATGTTCGCGCTCGGCATGGTGCAGAAGCTGCCCTGCTACGACTCCGGCTGGTTCTTCGGCGCCACCGCGCAGTACACGCACGCCTGCTACTCCGACATCCCGCACCTCTTCAGCGGGCGCGGCTTCGACATGGGCGTCGTCCCCTACTTCGACCGCATCCCCGACTCGGTCTCCGGCGGCATGCGGTATCTGGAGTACCCGGTCCTGACGGGGCTGTTCATGGAGATCGCCTCCTGGCTGACGCCGGGCGGCGGCACGATCCAGCAGCGGGAACAGCTCTACTGGCTCGTCAACGCGGGCCTGCTGATGGTCTGCGCGGCCGTCGTCGTCACCTGCGTGGCCCGTACGCACCGCCGACGCCCCTGGGACGCCCTCCTGGTGGCCCTCTCGCCGGCCCTCGCGCTGACCGCCACCATCAACTGGGACCTGTTCGCCGTGGCCCTGCTCGCGGCCGCGATGCTCCAGTGGTCCCGCGGCCGTACGCTCGCCGCCGGCGTTCTCATCGGCCTGGCGACCGCCGCGAAGCTCTACCCGCTGCTGCTGCTCGGCCCGCTGTTCATCCTGTGCTGGCGGGCGGGCCGCTGGCGGGCCTTCGGCCGGACGGCGGCCGGCGCGGCGGTCGCCTGGCTGGTCGTGAACCTGCCGGTGATGCTCACGCACGACGCGTCGGGCTTCCACATCCGCGAGGGCTGGGCGCGGTTCTACACCTTCAGCCAGGACCGGCCCATCGACTTCGGGTCGATCTGGCTGCTCATCTCCCAGCGCACCGGCGACACGCTGGAGAACGCCAACACGTACACGGCGCTGCTGATGATCATCGGCTGCCTCGCGATAGCGGCGCTCGGCCTGTACGCGCCGCGCCGGCCGCGGCTGGCCCAGCTCGCGTTCCTGGTGGTGGCGCTGTTCGTGCTCACCAACAAGGTCTACTCGCCGCAGTACGTGCTGTGGCTGATTCCGCTCGCCGCCCTGGCCCGCCCGAAGTGGCGGGACTTCCTGATCTGGCAGGGCTGCGAGGTCATCTACTACCTGGCGATCTGGATGTACCTCGCGTACACGAGCGGCGGCGACAAGCACCAGGGGCTGCCGATGGAGGGGTACCAACTGGCCGTGGTGCTGCACCTGCTGGGGACGGCGTACCTGTGCGCGGTGGTGGTCCGCGATGTGCTGCTGCCGGAACGGGACGTGGTGCGGCAGGACGGGTCGGACGACCCGTCGGGTGGCGTTCTGGACCGGGCCCCCGACGTGTTCGTCCTCGGCGGCGCGGCCCGTACGCACGATGTCGCGCGTTTCGAGGGCCCCTACGTGCGCTGGGGCGCCGGACGGGCCGATTCCGGGCAGGTCTCACCGATCGAGTGACGGTCGCCCGTCGAAGGTTGACCGGGGGGCGAGGGGCGGGGGCGGCGGTGGCGCGCAGGGTGAGACACAGAGCGAGACACAAAGAGCGAGGGCCCGGAGCCGCCTCTCGGAAGCAGAGGCTGCGGCTTCGGGCCCTTCGGCAGTGCGGTCGGCGATCGGCAGGTCAGCGGTCGACGAGGCGGTCGAACTGGGTCGTGGTGTGCCGCAGATGGGCCACGAGCTCGTCGCCGACCTGGGGGGCCGCGACGTCGCCGGGGACGAAGAGGATGGACACCTGCATGTGCGGCGGCTCCGCGAACCAGCGCTGCTTGCCCGCCCAGACGAAGGGCGAGAGGTTGCGGTTCATGGTCGCGAGGCCGGCCCGCGCGACCCCCTTGGCGCGCGGCATCATGCCGTGCATCGCCTTAGGGGCCTCCAGGCCGACGCCGTGCGACGTGCCGCCTGCCACGACGACCAGGTAGCCGTCGGCGGCGGCCTTCTGCTGGCGGTAGCCGAAACGTTCGCCCTTGGCGACGTGCGTGACATCGAGGACCGCGCCGCGGTACTGGGTGGCCTCGTGGTCGCCGAGCCACAGCCGGGTGCCGATCCGGGCCCGGAAGCGGGTCTGCGGGAACTGCTGCTGGAGCCGGGCGAGCTCGTCGGCCTTGAGGTGGCTGACGAACATCGTGTGCAGCGGCAGCCGGGCGTTGTGCAGCCGGTTCATCCAGCCGATGACCTCTTCGACGGCGTCGGAGCCGTCCGTACGGTCCAGCGGCAGGTGGATCGCGAACCCCTCCAGCCGTACGTCCTCGATGGCGGCGTGCAGCTTGGGCAGGTCCTCCTCGCCGATGCCGTGGCGCTTCATGCTGCTCATGACCTCGATGACGACGCGGGCGCCGACCAGGCCGCGTACGCCCTCGACCGAGGAGACGGAGCGGATGGCGCGGTCCGGCAGCGGCACGGGCTCCTCGCCGAGCCGGAAGGGGGTGAGCACCAGCAGGTCGCCGCTGAAGAAGTCCTTGATCCGGGCGGCCTCGTAGGTCGTGCCGACGGCCAGGATGTCGGAGCCGAACGCCGCGGCCTCGTCGGCCAGCCGCTCGTGGCCGAAGCCGTAGCCGTTGCCCTTGCAGACCGGGACGATGCCCGGGAACTGCTGGAGAACGGTCTGCTGGTGTGCCCGCCAACGCGCGGTGTCGACGTAGAGCGTGAGCGCCATGGCCGGTCCCGGAACCTTTCCTGTGCCTGCGGTGGAGTGTGAGGTCGTACGGACGTATGCGGTCCGCACGGGGGCGTACGGGTGTACAGGGTGTACGGGTGAGAACGGTCAGCGCCGCGACATGTACATGTCCAGCGCCTTGTGCAGCAGCTTGTTGAGCGGGAAGTCCCACTCGCCGAGGTATTCGGCAGCCTGCCCGCCCGTGCCGACCTTGAACTGGATCAGGCCGAAGAGATGGTCCGTCTCGTCCAGCGAGTCGCTGATGCCGCGCAGGTCGTACACGCTGGCGCCCAGCGCGTACGCGTCGCGCAGCATCCGCCACTGCATCGCGTTCGACGGCCGGACCTCGCGCTTGTGGTTGGCGGACGCGCCGTAGGAGTACCAGACGTGGCCGCCGACGATCAGCATCGTCGCGGCGGCGACGGCCTCCCCCTCGTGCACGGCGAAGTACAGCCGCATCCGGTTGGGGTCCTCGGTGTTCAGGGCGGACCACATGCGCTGGAAGTAGCCGATGGGGCGCGGCCGGAAGTGGTCGCGCTCGGCGGTGATCTCGTAGAGGTGCTGCCAGGTGGCCAGGTCGTCGTAGCCGCCCTGGACGACCTCGACGCCGGCCTTCTCGGCCTTCTTGATGTTGCGGCGCCAGAGCTGGTTGAAGCCCTTGTGCACGTCTTCGAGGGAGCGGCCCTCCAACGGCACCTGGTAGACGTAGCGCGGCTGGACGTCGCCGAAGCCCGCGCCGCCGTCCTCGCCCTGCTGCCAGCCCATGCGGCGCAGCTTGTCGGCGACCTCGAAGGCGCGCGGCTCGATGAAGCTGGCCTCGATGTCGCGCAGCCGCTTGACATCGGGGTCGGCGATGCCGGCCTTGATGGCGGTGGCGTTCCAGCGCCGGATGATGACGGGCGGGCCCATCTTCACCGAGAAGGCGCCCTTCCCCTTGAGATGCGCCAGCATCGGGCGCAGCCAGTCCTCCAGGTGCGGCGAGTACCAGTTGATGACCGGGCCCTCGGGGAGGTAGGCCAGATAGCGCTTGATCTTGGGCAACTGGCGGTAGAGGACGAGGCCGACGCCGACCAGCTCGCCCGTCTTGTCGAACCAGCCCAGGCTCTCCGAGCGCCACTCCGCCTTGACGTCCGCCCATGCCGGAACCTGCATGTGGCTGGCCGAGGGCAGACTCTGGATGTACGCCAGATGCTGTTCTCGGCTGATGGTCCTCAGGGTCAGGCTCATGCGGGGCGCTCCTCGGCAGGTTTGTCCCCAGGGGCGGGGCTCCGGCTCTCGCGCCGAAGCCTACTGCGACCGGGGAGCGCCCCGTTTGGGCGTATGCGGGTGGTGGCCCGGCTCACGGTGGTACGGGCTGCCGGGGCCGTCGGCCGTTACCGGTACGGGCCGGGGCCGCCGGGCCCGTACCGGGCTGCCCGTGCGGGCCTGACCTGGAGGCTCGTACCGGCTGCTCCGTAGCGGTTGCCCGTACGGCCTGACCTGGGAACCCGTGCATGCCGCTCGTACCGGCCGCGCGTACGGGACCTGGCCTGCGGCCCGTACCGGCCGCTCGTACGGGCGCGGCCCGGGAGCCCGTACGGGCGCGGCCGCGGGGGTGTGCCGGGCCGGGGTCAGCCGACCACGCCGCCGAAGAGCCCGCCGTGCGCCATGCCGATGAAGAATCCCACAGCCGCCGCGCCGAGCCCGATGATCAGCAGGAACCGTTCTCCCGTGGTGGCCGAGATGAACTGGCCCCATGCGCCGGTGAGGATGCCGACCAGGCCCGTCCAGGAGCTGACCAGGTGGAGGCTGTGGAAGGCCGAGGTGATGGCGGCGATCGCGCCGAGCACCAGGGTCACGGCGGCGAGGCCGTTCTCGACGGGATGCGCCTTGCCGTCGCTGTTGATGGCGGTGCTGATGAGGGCGAGGGGGCCGTGGTTCTGCCGTGCTGCCTGTGCCATGAGGAACCTCCTGTAGGCAAAGCGGCGCACTGTAGCGCCGGTCACACCCGATGTGTCCAGAGTGCGTGCCTCCGCGGCCGGATTTCAACCGGAAGGCGGGGTACGGGTACGCTGGTCGGTCTGCACCGGTGTCGGACCGGTCATGTCATGGCCTTCCGGGTTCCCCTCGGCAGGCCGGCCGCACGGCCCGCCCCCTCCCAGCGTTTTTCGGCGTTGTCAGTGGGTGCCGATACCGTTGCTCACGCATCACGACCCTCCTGCCACGGAACGACCGTGGCCGCTGAGTCCAAAGGAGGTGGGTTCCACATGCGTCACTACGAGGTGATGGTCATCCTCGACCCCGATCTGGAGGAGCGCGCTGTCTCTCCCCTGATCGAGAACTTCCTCTCCGTCGTCCGCGAGGGCAACGGAAAGGTCGAGAAGGTCGACACCTGGGGCCGTCGTCGTCTCTCGTACGAGATCAACAAGAAGCCCGAGGGCATCTACTCGGTCATCGACCTCCAGGCCGAGCCTGCGGTCGTCAAGGAACTCGACCGCCAGATGAACCTGAACGAGTCGGTTCTCCGGACCAAGGTCCTCCGTCCCGAGACCCACTGAATTCCCCAGGGGCCCCGGAACCCCCGGGACACCTGAGTTCAGCGGTAATCGGGCTGCATCACCACGAGCAGCAAGCAGCCAGCAGCACACCCGCCGAGAGGTTCACCCATGGCAGGCGAGACCGTCATCACGGTCGTCGGCAATCTCGTCGACGACCCCGAGCTGCGCTTCACCCCGTCCGGTGCGGCGGTCGCGAAGTTCCGTGTCGCGTCCACTCCCCGCACCTTCGACCGCCAGACCAACGAGTGGAAGGACGGCGAGAGCCTCTTCCTCACGTGCTCGGTGTGGCGGCAGGCGGCGGAGAACGTCGCCGAGTCGCTCCAGCGCGGCATGCGTGTCGTCGTGCAGGGGCGGCTGAAGCAGCGGTCCTACGAGGACCGTGAGGGCGTCAAGCGCACGGTCTACGAGCTCGACGTCGAAGAGGTCGGCCCGAGCCTGAAGAACGCGACGGCCAAGGTCACCAAGACCACCGGCCGTGGCGGCCAGGGCGGTTACGGCGGCGGTGGCGGCCAGCAGGGCGGCGGCTGGGGCGGCGGCCCCGGCGGCGGCCAGCAGCAGGGCGGCGGGGCTCCCGCCGACGACCCCTGGGCCACCAGTGCTCCGGCCGGCGGCCAGCAGGGCGGCGGTGGCGGCTGGGGCGGCGGCTCCGGCAACACCGGCGGCTCCGGCGGCGGCTACTCGGATGAGCCGCCCTTCTGAGGGCGGCGGCAGAAAACTTCTTGATCACACAGGAGAGAGACAATGGCGAAGCCGCCTCCGCGCAAGCCTAAGAAGAAGGTCTGCGCGTTCTGCAAGGACAAGACCGCTTACGTGGACTACAAGGACACGAACATGCTGCGGAAGTTCATTTCCGACCGCGGCAAGATCCGTGCCCGTCGCGTGACCGGCAACTGCACTCAGCACCAGCGTGACGTCGCCACGGCCGTGAAGAACAGCCGTGAGATGGCGCTGCTGCCCTACACCTCGTCCGCGCGATAAGGGAAGGGTGACCGACCAATGAAGATCATCCTCACCCACGAGGTCTCCGGCCTCGGCGCCGCCGGCGACGTCGTCGACGTCAAGGACGGCTACGCCCGCAACTACCTGGTCCCGCGCGGTTTCGCGATCCGCTGGACCAAGGGTGGCGAGCAGGACGTCGCGCAGATCCGCCGCGGTCGCAAGATCCGTGAGATCGCGACGATCGAGCAGGCCAACGAGGTCAAGGCGCAGCTTGAAGGCGTGAACGTGCGTCTGGCCACCCGTTCGGGTGACGCCGGCCGCCTGTTCGGCTCCGTCACCCCGGCCGACATCGCCACGGCGATCAAGTCCGCCGGCGGTCCGGACGTCGACAAGCGCCGCATCGAGCTGGGCTCGCCGATCAAGACCCTGGGCTCGCACCAGGTGTCCGTGCGACTGCACGCCGAGGTCGCCGCCAAGGTGGCCGTCGAGGTCGTCGCCGCCTGATGCACGGCGTTCGCGCTTGATTGATGGCGTTCGCGCCTGACTCATGGCGCTCGCGTCTGCTTCATGGCGTTCGGCTCCGCTGAAGCGCTACTGAAGGGCCACACCCCGCGGGGTGCGGCCCTTTGGCGTTCCTTGGGGCGGGGGGCGGGCGGGGTGGTACGGGCGCGGTGGGGCCTGCGTCCGTCCGTACGGGCGTGAGCGGGGGTGGCGGCATGGCGTGGTGGGGCGTACGGAGCGTGGCCCGCGCCCCTGCCCGTACCGTGCGCGTGCCCGTACGGACGTCCGTACCCGTATTGGCGCGCGTACCGGCCCTGGAGTCCGGGCCGTCAGCGGGCGGCGCCGGTGACGAGCCAGCGGCCGGAGCGGGTGCGCAGCCACAGGGTGGCCATGCGGACGGCCATCATCAGGGCCATGGCCCACCACAGGGCGGTCAGGCCGCCGCCGAGGGTGGGGACGAGCAGGGCGGCGGGCGCGAAGACGGCGAGGACGACCAGCATCGCCCAGGCGAGGTACGGGCCGTCGCCGGCGCCCATGAGGACGCCGTCGAGGACGAAGACGACGCCTGCCACGGGCTGGGTCAGCGCGACCACGAGGAGCGCGGGGAGCAGTGCGCCGTGGACGGCGGGGTCGGTGGTGAACAGCGGGATGAACAGGGGGCGCGCGGCCACCACGAGCACGCCGAGCACCACTCCGGCGGCGACGCCCCACTGCACCATGCGGCGGCAGGCGGCGCGGGCGCCGTCGGGGTCGTCGGCGCCGAGGTAGCGGCCGATGATGGCCTGGCCGGCGATGGCGATGGCGTCCAGCGCGAAGGCGAGCAGGCTCCACAGGGTGAGCACGATCTGGTGGGCGGCGATGTCGGCGTCGCCGAGCCGGGCGGCGACGCCGGTCGCGATCATCAGGACGGCGCGCAGGGAGAGCGTACGGACCAGGAGGGGCGCGCCAGCCTGGGCGCACGCCCGTATGCCGGCGGCGTCGGGGCGCAGGGAGGCGCCGTGCCGGCGGGCGCCGCGGATGACGACGGCGAGGTAGACGGCGGCCATGGCGCACTGGGCGATGACGGTGCCCCAGGCGGAGCCGGCGATGCCGAGCCCGGCGCCGTAGACGAGGGTGGCGTTGAGGGCGGCGTTGGCCGCGAAGCCGCCGACGGCCACATAGAGCGGGGTGCGGGTGTCCTGGAGGCCGCGGAGTACGCCGGTGGCGGCGAGGACGATGAGCATGGCGGGGATGCCGAGGGCGCTGATGCGCAAGTAGGTGACGGCGTAGGGGGCAGCGGTGGGCGAGGCGCCGAAGAGGTCGACGAGGGCGGGGGCGGTGGGCAGCACGATGGCGATGACGGCGGCGCCGAGGAGGAGGGCGAGCCAGATGCCGTCCATGCCCTGGCGGATGGCGGCCGGCAGATCGCCCGCGCCGACGCGGCGGGCGACGGCCGCGGTGGTGGCGTAGGCGAGGAAGACGAAGATCGAGACGGCGGTGGTGAGGAGGGCGGCGGCGACGCCGAGGCCGGCGAGTTGGGGGGTGCCGAGGTGGCCGATGACGGCGCTGTCGACCATGACGAAGAGGGGCTCCGCGACGAGTGCGCCGAAGGCGGGCACGGCGAGCGCGATGATCTCGCGGTCGTGGCGGCGGACGCTGCGCTGCTCGCGCGTGGGGGCCTGGGGCATGGGCCCAATCTAATCTTCCACAGGTAAGTGCTGCAAGGTGATTGGAGTCCTTACGGCGAGCGACGTCGGGCGCGGTCCGGTGCGCCGTTTGTCGTGATCTTGGGCCGGGTGGGGAAGTTTTTCTTCTCAACAGGGAGTGGGTGGAGAACTCGCAGGTCAGAGGGGTTAGATTGAAGCGATTGTGTGTTTGTCCACAGAGATTTCCCCCATCTCGTGCACAGGTATCGGGGACTTCTCCACAGGATGACGGCCGTCATCCACATGGTCTGTGGATAACAAGATTGGCGCACGGTCGTCACGGGCCTACCGTGGTCCGGCGCCCGCCGCATGTTCCGGCGCTCGCGACTCGTGAACTCGACGCGCCGTAACCGGAGTCGGGTGTCCTATTTGTCAGAGCCGTGCCGTAAGAAGGAAGGGCATGGCGAGGTCCGCGTCGCGGACGGGAGGAGGTGGCGGGGTGAGCATGCCTATGCCTGAGCCGCCCATGGACGACCCCTGGACGGACGCCGGTCCCAGTGACCGGCTCCCGGTCTCCCGGCCCCGGCGCGGCGAGGGCAAGGGCCGCGGCGAACAGCACGACCGCGGCGACGAGGGCTCCTCCTGGTCGGGCGGCGGCTTCGAGCGCGTACCGCCGCAGGACCTCGACGCCGAGCAGTCCGTCCTCGGCGGCATGCTGCTCTCCAAGGACGCGATCGCCGAGGTCGTCGAGGTCCTCAAGGGCCACGACTTCTACCGCCCCGCGCACGAGACCGTCTACCAGGCGATCCTCGACCTCTACGCGAAGGGCGAGCCGGCCGACCCCATCACGATCGGCGCGGAGCTCACCAAGCGCGGCGAGATCACCAAGGTCGGCGGCGCCGCGTATCTGCACACCCTCGTGCAGTCCGTCCCGACGGCCGCCAACGCCGCGTACTACGCGGAGATCGTCCACGAGCGGGCGGTCCTCCGCCGCCTGGTCGAGGCCGGCACCCGTATCACGCAGATGGGATACGCGGCCGACGGCGACGTCGACGACATCGTCAACAGCGCCCAGGCCGAGATCTACGCCGTCACCGAGCAGCGCACCAGCGAGGACTACCTCCCGCTCGGCGACATCATGGAGGGCGCGCTCGACGAGATCGAGGCCATCGGCTCCCGCAGCGGCGAGATGACGGGCGTCCCCACCGGCTTCACGGACCTGGACGCCCTCACGAACGGCCTGCACCCCGGCCAGATGATCGTCATCGCGGCCCGCCCCGCCATGGGCAAGGCGCTCGCGCTGGACACCTCCCTGCCCACCCCGACCGGGTGGACGAGCATGGGCGACGTCGCGGTGGGGGACCTTCTGCTCGGCTCCGACGGCAGGCCGACGCGGGTGGTCGCCGCGACCGACATCATGGTCGGCCGCCCCTGCTACGAGATCGTCTTCGACGACGGCACCACGGTGGTCGCCGACGCCGATCACCAGTGGCTCACCGATACGCGTGCTTCCCGTAGATCCGCTCAGGAGCACGGCGCGGAGCGGCAGACGGTCTTCGCCGCCGTCAGGACGACCAAGGAGATCGCCGAAACGGTCCATTGCGGCACCGAACGGCGACTGAACCACTCCGTGCGGAACACAGCCGCACTGGAACTGCCCCCCCGGGAGCTTCCGGTGCCGCCCTACACATTCGGCGCCTGGCTCGGCGACGGTCACAGCGACGCCGCGCGGATCACCACCGCGGACCCGGAGATCGTGCATCGCGTCATGGAAGACGGGCTCACGATACGACAGGTGGGCGGCGCCGGGATCACCTACGCGCTTGGCTTCGTCGTCGAGGAGGAGCCGGAACCCCAGCAGCGATCCTGCGTGGTCTGTGGCCGGATGTTCCTGCCCAAGCTCCCCCACGTACGGAGTTGTGGCCAGTCATGCGGTGGCAAGGCCCGATTCGTCTCCGCTCCAGTCGCCCCCACGACGTGCGCGGATTGCGGCGTGGAGTGTTCCTCCTCCGGCGCCACGCCCCGGTGCCTCCGGTGCCGAGGGGCGCACGGCAGCCTGCTCACCACGTTGCGGGCCCTTGGAGTGCTGGGCGACAAGCACATCCCCGAGGAGTATCTGCGTGGCTCCATCGGCCAGCGGAAGGCGCTGCTCGCCGGGCTGCTGGATACGGACGGCACGGTCAACCCGACCGGATCCGTGCAGTTCGCGGTCGTCAACAAGGCCCTGGCGGACGGGTTCTGCGAACTGTTGGCCGGCCTCGGGTACCGGTACGGGCGGCAGGCCAAGACCGTCAAGGGCCGTTCCGCGGAAACCTCCGTCGCCCACATCATCACCTTCACGCCCACCGACGAGGTCTTCGGGCTGGAGCGGAAGCGGCGGGCGCACGCGGAGCGACGGCGGCCCGCGACCCCCCGGGTGACGCAGCGGTACATCGCCGAGGTTCGCGAGGTCCCGAGCGTTCCCGTGCGCTGTGTTCAGGTGGACAACACGGACCACATGTACCTGGCGACCCGGTCGATGGTGCCTACGCACAACTCGACGCTTGCCCTGGACTTCGCGCGGGCCTGTTCCATCAAGTCCAACCTGCCCAGCGTGATCTTCTCCCTGGAAATGGGGCGCAACGAGATCGCGATGCGCCTCCTCTCCGCCGAGGCGCGCGTGGCCCTGCACCACATGCGCTCCGGCTCCATGACGGACGAGGACTGGACGCGCCTCGCCCGCCGCATGCCGGACGTCTCCGCCGCCCCCCTCTACATCGACGACTCCCCGAACCTGTCGATGATGGAGATCCGCGCCAAGTGCCGCCGCCTCAAGCAGCGCAACGAACTCAAGCTCGTCGTCATCGACTACCTCCAGCTCATGCAGTCCGGCGGCTCGAAGCGCGCCGAGAGCCGCCAGCAGGAGGTCTCGGACATGTCCCGAAACCTCAAGCTCCTCGCCAAGGAGCTGGAGCTCCCCGTCATCGCCCTCTCCCAGCTCAACCGCGGCCCCGAGCAGCGCACCGACAAGAAGCCGATGGTCTCCGACCTCCGCGAATCCGGCTCCATCGAGCAGGACGCCGACATGGTCATCCTGCTGCACCGCGAGGACGCGTACGAGAAGGAGTCCCCCCGCGCCGGCGAAGCCGACCTCATCGTCGCCAAGCACCGAAACGGCCCCACGGCCACCATCACGGTCGCCTTCCAGGGCCACTACTCGCGGTTTGTGGACATGGCACAGACGTGAGCGGGGGCGGGCGTGCTGTTCGGGTTGGGGGGACAACCGGGCGTTGAGTCTGACCTTCTTGATCGTTGTTTGATTCCAGGTCGGGCGGGTGGCTTTGATGACTGCGGTCGACTCGTGGGTGGTCGCGTGTTGTTCGCGATGCATGCCACTTGATGCCCCCGGTCCGAGCGCCCCCTTTCGAGGAATACTCATGCCTGATCAAGACCGTCTCTATGTCCGTACGGCGGAGTTCGCGCGGGTGGCCGAGCGCATTGAGTACGTGAACGCGCTCACGTCACGGCTCAACGCGCTGCCGTATGACGACAAGGCCGCGCGCGGTGCGCTGCTGTCGGAGATCATCGGCAAGCCGGTGCCCGGCTCCGTCACCGTTTATCCGCCCTTCTACACCCACCATGGGCTCGGCATCGACTTCGGCGAGGATGTCTTCGTCAATCAGGGCTGCACCTTTATGGACCACGCGGGCCAGGGGGCCATCCGTCTCGGCGACGGCGTCATGATCGGGCCGAAGACCAACCTCATCGCCACCGATCACCCGCTGGAAGCCGGCCGGCGGAGCGAATTCATCACGATGGCGCCCATCACGGTCGAGGCCCACGCATGGATCGGTGCGGCGGTCACCGTGCTTCCCGGCGTCACCATCGGACGCGGTGCCGTGGTCGGCGCCGGAACCGTCGTCACGAAAGACGTGCCCCCCGACACCTTGGTGACCGGGCCGGCCGGCTTCCCACGCAAGCGGTGGAATGGCTGAATTTGGAGTACGCGCCGGGGGGTCCGTAGCCGTTGGTCAGGTGGTGGTTTGGGGGGCTTTCGGGCGGGATTCCGTGCGGGATATGTAGTTCTGGATGAGGGATATGTATGCGGTGCGGAGGGGTTCCTTTTCCAGATAGCCCATGTGGGCCGCGCCGGGCTGGGTTATGTGTTCGGAGTCCGGGATTCTCTCGGCGATGTCGGCGAGGTGGGTGGGGACGCATTCGTCGAACTCGCCGCCGAGAACGAGTGTGGGTACGCGAATACGGTCGAGGATGTCGAAGATGTCCCAGTCCTTGAGGGTGCCGCTCACGTGGTAGTCGGCGTGCCCGATCATGGTGCGGAATGTCGTCAGGCTCATGAGTTCCGGGTCCAGGGCCACCGAAGAGGTGCGGAGGACGCACGCCCGCATGTATTCCTCTTGAGCCGCCCAGTAGTCGGGGTCGTCCGTCTCCCCTCGCAGCTCCCGGCCGTAGGTGCGGTCGAGTACGTCGCCCGGCAGCCCCGCCATGAGGTCCCGGACCTCCCGCTCGAACCTGGGGACGCTGGCCAGGCCGTTGGCGCAGATCAGGCTGGTCCAGTCCGGGTTCCGCTCCGCGGCGTACTGAAGGCCGAGCATCGCGCCCCAGGAGTGGCCGTAGACATGCGGGCGGTCCAGGCGGAGCGCCGCGCAGACCGTGCCGAGCTCGTCGAGGAAGCGGTCGACCGTCAGCAGGGAGACGTCGTCTATCGGGTCGGAACGTCCCACCCCGAGCTGGTCGTACCAGATGACCTCGCGCTCCTGGGCGAGCGGCGCGAACGCGTCGAAGAGCAGATCACTCGGGTAGCCCGGCCCGCCGTGTACGAGCAGCAACGGCGTGCCGCCACCGCCGGTTCTGCGGTACCAGACCTCGCCCCCGGGTACGGAAATCCTGCCTTCCGTCATGTTGCCTTCCGTCATGCCGGCCCCATTTCGTAGGCGTACTCCTCCATGCGGTCGATGAGATCTCCGTCGAACCGGAAGTACATCGCGGCATGGACCTCGCTCCGTGAGCCGTCCGGCATGGTCAGGCGCAGCACCTGCTGCTGAAGTACCTCGTGCTCGCCCTGGAATTGGCGAGTGATGTCGAAACGCAGCGATCCGACCGTATCGGCGAGGGGCTTGAGCTGTGCGATCTTCTCGTCGATCGTCTGATTCCCCTTGCCGTCGTTGTGCCATACGGTCGCCGATTCCGTGCACATGGCCCGCATTGATTCGAAGTCGCAAGCTTCCAGATGCCTCAGGCACTGAACCGCCAGCTCGCCGATGTTCTTACTGCCGATGTTCTTACTCACGTCACTTTTCCCAGAAGGTGGCTGCTTCGGTGGTCCCAACATAGGGAACAAGGGGCGTGAAGATAAGTCTTGACTTGCTTTCCCGCTTCAGGCAGTTGGGATGGGGGAAATTTGCGAAAACGCAGGTCAGGTGGGGTGTGGTGCTGACTCGGGGGGCAATTATTTGCTCGTGTGGGATTTATTTGTGGGCTTCCTCCCTCCCCCTTGGGCGCGGGCGTCTGCCGGTAGTGGATGGTCGCTGCCCGATTCGGATGAGGTCGAGTGCCGGCGCGGCCTAGCGTTCGGGGCGTACGGGGAAATCGGTGCTCTGGAGGCGTACATGGACGGCTATCGAGGCGCGCGGACGGCTGTGATCGTGGGGGCGGGTGTGGCGGGCCTGGCGACGGCCACCGCTCTGGCGGACGACGGGTGGCGAGTGGAGATCGTCGAGATCGGGCCGCCGGGGGTGACGTCCGGATGGGGGCTGTGTCTGACCGGCCCGGCCCTGCGCGCGCTGGACGAACTGGGCCTCGCGGACGCGTGCCTGGCCGAGGGCTACGGCATCACCACGATCACGCACGTGGGCGTGGACGGCGAGCGGGCGGACGAGGTACGGATGCCGCGCCTGCTCGGTACGGGGCGGCCGGCGATGGCCGGGATCGCGCGGCCCGTACTGCACCGCCTCCTGTACGCGGCGGCCGAGCGGCGCGGCGTCACGATCCGCCACGGCGTCACCGTCTCCGCGGTGGAACAGGCGGAACAGGCAGAACAGGTGGAGCAGAAGCAACAGATGGAACAGGAGGCGGAAGAGGCTGAACGGGAAGAACAGTCGGTTCGTGTGCGGCTGTCGGACGGGGCGGTGCGGGACGTAGCGCTGCTGGTGGGCGCGGACGGCATCCGCTCGTCCGTACGGGACCTGCTGGGCCTGGAGACCTCGCTCGACTTCCACGGGCAGATGGTCTGGCGGGCCCTGGTGCCCCGCCCGCACTGGGCCACCGGCATCAATCAGTTCGCCGGAAAGACCGGCACCGCCGGAATCATCCCCCTCTCGGATCGGCGGGCTTACGTGTTCTTCACGGAGAACACGGCGGAGCGCGATGTCCTCCCCGACGCCGAACTCGCCCCGCGCCTGCGGCGACTGCTCGCGGACTTCCCGGGCCGGGGGGCGGAGATCCGCTCCCTGATCTCCACCTCGGAATCGGTCGTGCGCCGTCCGGTGCTGACGGCGTTCCTGGAAGGCGCCTGGAACCGGGGCGGAGCCGTGCTCATCGGCGACGCCGCGCACGCCCCCGCGCCGCAGATGTCGAGCGGCGCCGCCCTGGCTGTCGAGGACGGGCTCGTACTGGCACGGGAACTGGAGCCGGGGCGGCACGCGTCGGTCGGCGCGGCGCTCCGCGCGTTCGTCGAGCGGCGCGCGCAGCGGTGCGGCGCACTGGTCGAGACCTCTGCCGCGATCGCCGGCCTGCACCGTGACGGGCGCCACGATGAGGCGTACCCGCTGAGCGAATCCTGCCACCGGCTCATGGCCGAGCCGGTGTGAGTGGCTCATGGCCGAGCCGGTGTGTGACTTGGGTGGGCTGGTGAGGGTGGGGTGAGCCGGTGTGGGTTGGGGGTGGGGTGGGGCCGATGTGAGTCGGTCCGATATGGGTTGGACAATGGACGGTCCTCATCAGGGAGGGGCCCACCATCGTGCCGACGCCGCTGCGCAACCACCTCATCACCAGTTCCCGGAACCCCGCCGACCTGCTCAACGCCGCGTCCCGGCTGTTCGGGGGCTCGGTCGCCACGTCGCCGCTGGGCGAACTGCGCGCCGACGACCACGAACTGCGCGGGGTCGCCGCGCCCGGCTTCGCCGTGGGCTACTTCGCCTCGCCCCTCCCCGTACGCGTCGCCTCGACCGAGCGCCGCGGAAGCGGCCACGACTGCGGAAGTGACCACGGCCCCGACTGCGGCTCCGGCCCCGGCTGCGGCCCCGGCCGCGGTTCGTACTTCGTCAACATCGGCCTCTCCGGCGCTATATCGGCGACCTGCGGCGGATTACGGGCGACCCTCGACGACGCGACAGCGGGGATCGCCAACCCCGGGGACACCCAGGAACTGCGGCCCACACGGAGTGGGCGGACGCGGTTTCTGGGGCTGCGGATCGACGCCGCCCTGGTGGACGAGGAATTCGCGGCCCTGACCGGGCGCCCGCCGGCGGGCCCCGTGCGCTTCGACTTCGCCCTCGACCTGGATCAGTCCAAGGGGCGGGCGGTGCGGCTGCTGGTCCGTTCCCTCCTTGAGCAACTGGACTCGACCGACCCCCTGTTCCAACGTGCGGAGCTGCGGCGCGGCCAGCTCCGCTGCCTCGTCGCCGCCCTGCTCCTGGCCCAGCCGCACTCCCACACCGGCGAATTGCTGGACGACGGCCCGCCGCCGTCCGGCCGCCACCCGCGCTCCTTGCGGGCGGCCCTCGCCTTCATCGAGGCCAACCTCGCCGAGCCCGTCAGCCCCGTCGTCATCGCGGAGGCCGCCGGGTGCAGCCCGCGGACCCTCAGCTCCGCGTTCCGCCGCCGGCTCGGCCTCTCGCCCATGGCCTACGTCCGTAACCTGCGGCTCGACCGCATTCGCGAGGACATCCTCGCCACCGAAGACCCCGTCGGCGCGGTCGCCTACCGGTGGGGCGTCTCCCACCTCGGACGCTTCGCCGCCGCGTACCGCGACAGGTTCGCGGAACTGCCATCGGAGACGGCGGGCCGTCGGTAGGGAGCGGCGCCCTCATTGGCCGCTCGCTTCCGGGGCGGTTCCCCGGTTGGCTGCTCGGTTGGAATCCCGGCCGACTCTCCTACGGACCCCCGGCCGGTCACTCCTCCGTTACGGGCACGCACTCGGCGAGCAGGCCGACGATGTCGTCCCAGGCGCGTCGCGCGTGCAGCGGGTGGTGGCCGACGCCGGGGAGGAGGGTCTGGGTCTCGTGGACCGGCGGGTGGTGGAAGGCGTGCAGGGCGCCGCCGTAGACGACGATGCGCCAGTCGACGCCTGCGGCCTGCATCTCGGCGGCGAAGGCGTCCCGCTGCCGGGGCGGCATGATCGGGTCCTCCGAGCCGACGCCGGCCCACACGGGGCAGCGGATGTTCGCCGCCTCGCCGGGCCGGCCCGTGGTCAGCGCGTTGACCGTGCCGATGGCGCGCAGGTCGACGCCGTCGCGGCCGAGTTCCAGCAGGATCGCGCCCCCGGTGCCGTAGCCGATGCCGGCGATGCGGTCGGGGTGGGTCCGCGGTTCGGCGAGCAGCACATCGAGGGCCGCGTGCCCGATGCCGCGCATCCGGTCGAGGTCGGCGAGCAGCGGGGTGATGCGCGCCAGCATCTCGTCGGGGTCGGTGAACCAGCGTCCGCCGTTGATGTCGAAGGCCAGCGCCACGTAGCCGAGTTCGGCGAGGGCGTCGGCGCGGCGGCGCTGGAAGTCGTTCAGGCCGGGGCCCTCGGGGCCGATCAGGACCGCGGGGCGGCGGCCCGAACCGGCGGGGAGCGCGAGGTGGCCGACCATCGTCAGGCCGTCGGCCGGGTATTCGACGGTGCGTGTGGTGATCGTCGTGGTTGATGTGGTTGATGTGGTCGGGGCGGTCGGGGCGGTCGGGGCGGTCGGGGCGGTCGGGGCGGTCGGCGCGGGCGGCGCGGGCGGAGTGACTGCCTGGTGCCTCGTCATACAGTCGGACTGTATTGACCGTCGGGCCCGATCGGTCGAGTCTTCGCCGTCGGCGGAACGGAAACCAGAAGACCTGGGGACCAGAAGATCCAGGTATCACCAAGACCTAGGGTGCGGGCATGACCACACCCTTCGAAGCCGCAGAAGACGCAGAAGACGTACTAGACGTAGTAGACGCAGAAGATGACGTAGTCGCATATTTCGACCAGTTGCTGCCGACCACGCGCCGGGCCCTCCTGCACCGCGTCGCCGTCGCCCAGGCCGAGGGCCGCTCCCCCTCGCTGGTGGGGGCGGTGGTCCGGGAGGGGAAGACCGTGTGGTCAGGGGGGTGGGGGGCAGTCGACGGGTGGGCTCCTGACGCCGATACGCAGTACCGGATCGGTTCGATCACCAAGACGTTCATCGCCGTCCTGGTGATGCGGCTGTGCGACGAGGGGCTGTTGGACCTCGGTGATCCGCTGCGCGCGCACCTGGACCTGGCCGGTGCTCCGCCGGAGGCGGGGGACGCGACCGTAACGCAACTCCTCGCGCACACGGCGGGGCTGAGCGCCGAGGCGCGCGGGCCGTGGTGGGAGCGTACGGACGGCGCGCTGCGGCCCGAGCTGACGGATGTGTTCGGGGAGGGGGCGCAGCCCCACCCGGCGGGCCGGCGCCACCACTACTCCAACCCCGGTTTCGCGCTGCTGGGCGCGCTCGTCGAGCGGTTGCGGGGCGGTACGCCATGGCATGAGGTGCTGCGGCGCGAGGTGCTGGAACCGCTGGGCATGGCCCGTACGAGCCCGCTGCCCGAGGCGCCGCACGCACAGGGCTGGGCGGTCCACCCGTGGGCCGACGTGTTGCAGCCGGAACCCGCCGTCGACACGGGGCTCATGGGGCCGGCGGGGCAGTTGTGGTCCACTGCGGGGGACCTCGGCCGGTTCGCCGCGTTCCTGCTGCGCGGTGACGAGCGGGTGCTGAGCGCGGACACGCTGGCCCGCATGCGCGAGCCCGCGTCCGGCCCGCGCGACGAGAACTGGCAGGGCGGTTACGGGCTCGGCGTGCAGCTCACGCGCTCGCACGGCCGGCTGCTCTTCGGGCACACCGGCTCCATGCCGGGCTTCGTCTCCGCGCTGTGGGCGAACGAGGCCGAGGACGTCGCCGGGATCGCGCTGGCCAACGCCACCGCCGGGCCGCTGACCGGGGCCGTCGCCGCCGACCTCGTACGGATCGTCGCGGAACGCGAACCGCGGCTGCCCCGGCCCTGGCAGCCGCTGCCCGCCGCCGACCCGGAACTGCTGGCCCTGACCGGGCCCTGGTACTGGGGCGCCACCCCCCTCGCCCTGCGGCTCCGCGCGGACCGCGGGCTGGAGCTCCGGCCCCTCGCCGCGCAGGGCCGGGCGGCGCGCTTCCGCGCGGAGGCGGACGGGACCTGGACCGGTCTGGACGGGTACTACGCGGGCGAGGTGCTGCGGGTGGTCCGTACCGCGTCGGGCGAGGTCAGCCACCTCGACATCGGTACGTTCGTCTTCACCCGGCAGCCGTACGAGCCGGGGGACGCGGCCGTCCCGGGAGGCGTCCACCCGGAGGGGTGGGGCGGACAGCCGGGGTAACTCGGACGCCGCGGCCGGGCGGGCCTCGCAACCCGGCGGGCCCCCACAGCCGGTGCGGCGGTCCTCGCGGCCGGGCGGTAGGGAGCGCACAGGGCCGCGCGGCGGTCCGTCCGGTCGGCGGACGTACGCTCGGGGGCGAGATATCGGGCCGCCGAGCGCGGCGTATCACCTGGAAGTGGAAGGCCACCGTGACTGCTGCGAACCCCGTCCCGGCCCTGCTCGACCTGCCGCCGCTGACCGCAGGTCATTTCGCGCGCATCGAGGACAAGATCGCCTCGCTGCTCCGTACCCGCTCCGATGTCGTCGCTATGCAGGGCGAGGCGCTGCTGCCGCTGGAGGCGGCCATCCGTGCGGCCGTGCGCCCCGGCTCCACCGCGCTGAACGTCGTCACGGGCCCGTACGGCGAGACGTTCGGCGGCTGGCTGCGTTCCTGCGGGGCGGAGGTGGTCACCGTGACGGCGCCGTTCAGTGGGGCGGTGCGCCCGGAGCAGGTGGCCGACGCGCTGCGCGAGCACCCTGAGATCGACTTCGTGAGCCTGGTGCACGCCGAGGCCGCGACCGGCAACACCAACCCCGTGGCGGAGATCGGGGCCGTGGTGAGGGAGCACGGCGCGCTGCTGATGCTCGACGCCGTCGCCTCCGTGGCCGCCGAACCGCTGCTGACCGACGAGTGGGGCGTGGACCTCTGCGTGATCGGCGGGCAGAAGGCGATGGCGGGGCCCGCCGGGGTCTCCGCCGTCGCCGTCAGCGACCGCGCCTGGGCCCGGATCGCCGCGAACCCGCAGGCCCCGCGCCGCTCGTACCTCTCCCTCATGGACTGGAAGGAGCGCTGGATCGACGGCGGGCGCACCGCGCTGCCGCACGCGCCGGCCCAGTTGGAGATGCTGGCGCTCGAACAGGCCGCGGACCGCGTCGAGGCCGATGGGCTGGCCGCCGTCATCGCCCGCCACCGGGCAGCGTCCGCCGCCACCCGCGCAGGGGTACGGACGCTGGGCACCCTTACCCCGTACGTCACCCGGGACGGGGATGCCGCCCCGGTCGCCACCACGCTGCGGGCCCCCGGGGGAATGGACGCTCGCGAACTGGTCGCCGCGGCTCAGGCCGCCGACGCGAACGTGCCGGTGCAGGCGGCCGCCGGCGACCTCGCCAAGGAGATGATCCGCGTCAACCACTACGGCCGGGCCGCCGACCGGTCCGTCGTACTCGCCTCACTGGCCGCCCTGGCCGAGGGGCTGCGCGCCCTGGGGGCGGAGGCGTCGGAGGCCGCCGCGGCGGCGGAGGCCGCGGGCGCCGCTTGGGACGGGATCGCGGCCTGAGGGGAAGGCGTGTCGGGGGCCTGGGACTGACCCCCGAGGGCCTGCGGGCGTACGGGCGTACGGCTGAGCGAGCGCGGTGGTGGTTGCCGTGCTGGTGAGCGGCCGTACGCCCTTTTCTCTGGCCTTGATATCGAACACCAGTTCATGACGTGGGGGTGCGCGACGCGTGGATGAGGGGGATCGTTGAAGGTGAGGGCGACGGTGGTAGCGCCGTCCGTTCCGATCTCCGTTCTCCTTAATCGTTTCGCCCGTCTTCCTTCGGCTTCTTTTTCGGCTCTTTTTCGACTTCGCGTCCTTAGCGATCATGTTCTAGGGGCGTGGCTACAATCGGAATGCCGCACCCGCTTGCTTCACGAGGCGGCAGCCCGGTAGTCGACCCCGCCTCCAGGAGCCCCGACAGATGACGGAAACCGTCGCCGCACCCTCTCGCGCGGACGCCCGGCGCAACAGGGCGCTCGTCCTGACGGCGGCCCGATCGGCTTTCGCGGAGCGGGGGATGGACGTTCCACTCGGGGAGATCGCGCGGCGCGCGGGGGTCGGCGCGGGGACGGTCTACCGCCATTTCCCGTCAAAGGAAGCGCTGTTCGAGGCGGCGGTCGTGGACCGGATACGGCTGTTCGTGGATACGGCACGGGAGTTGGCCGACGTGCCCGACCCCGGCCCGGTCTTCTTCCGCTTCCTGGCGTCCGTGGTCCGCCTGACCGCACGGAACAAGGCGCTCTGCGACGCGCTGGAGGCGGGCGGCGAGCAGCGCTTCGGGGCCTCCGCCGGCCTGCTGCGGGATTTCACGGCCGCCCTGCGCATACTCCTGACGCGGGCTCAGGAGGCGGGCTGCGTACGGCGGGACGTGGACATCGCCGATGTACGGGCGCTGCTGCTGGCGTGCCTGTCGATGGAGCGGCGCAGCGGCCCGGACGCCGTGCCGGGGCGGGGCGTGGCCCTGGTCTGCGACAGCTTGCGACCCGGGCAGCATGTGACGAAACTCCCGGTCGCCGACGAGCGTAAGGCCCGGAAAGACCGTAATGGCCGTAGTGTTCGTAACGAAACCGGCTGCGCGGCCTGCGGCACCCCCGTGACCGCCGCTCGTACGGGCCGGCCCGCCCGGTACTGCGGCGGTGCCTGCCGCCAGAAGGCCCACCGCGAGCGGGCCCGGGCCAGGAGCCGGGACGACGCCTCTGCGGCGGGCCGCGCGCCCGTAGCTGCGCTGACGCGTCCGCCGACTGACGGACCATGGCCGGGCTGACGCGTCCGTAGCCGGGTTGACCGCGCCCGTAGCCGACCGTCTCGGCTGATGGCGGTGCCTAGAGCTGGTACTTGAAGCCGAGGTGCGACGCCTCGAAGCCGAGCCGCTCGTAGAACCGGTGCGCGTCCACGCGTACCGCGTCCGAGGTGAGCTGCACCAGCCGGCAGCCCTCGGTGCGCGAGGTGGCGATGGCCCACTCGATCAGTTCGGTGCCGAGGCCGCTGCCGCGCGCGTCCGCGTGTATGCGGACGCCCTCGATGATCGAGCGCGTCGCGCCTCGTCTCGACAGCCCCGGGATGATGGTGAGTTGGAGGGTGCCGATGACCTGCCCCTCGCGCACCGCCACGGCCACGTACTGGTTCGGGTCCTTGGCCAGCCTGTCGAACGCGGTGCGGTAGGGGGTGAGGTCGTCGGGGGTTTCGCGCAGCGCGCCGAGTTCGTCGTCGGCGAGCAGGGCCACGATGGCGGGGATGTCGTCGGCGGTCGCCCGCCGGATCTCGATGTCACTCATGGCCCGGACCTTACGCGGAGGGGCCGCGAAATGATCAAGTACCCGGCCGTGCTCCGGTCGTACGAGCCGGGGCGGACGCAGCCGTGCGAGGCGTAAGGGATGTACGAGGCGTACGAGCCTTGAGGGTCGTACGAGCCGTACGGGTCGTACGAGCCGCCGCGCGGGCCCGTCGGCCCCTGGCCGTGGGCCCCCAGGGTTTGAGGACGGAGATCGCGGTCATGAACACGTACAGGGTCAGGGCGACGCTCGGGGCGGCGACCAGGCTGGGGGTCGCCGCCCCGGCGTCGGGCCCCGTGGCCACGGCGGACGCGGCCTCGTCGATCGTCGTGCGCAGGGCGAAAATGCTCGCCCCCGTCGCGATGAGGGTCAGCCAGAACTTGGTGTAGACCCAGCGGTACCGGGCGATCCCCCACGCCGTGCCCAGCGACAGGATCACCCCGCTGAACAGGGACAACAGGCTGATGGGAATGATCAGCCAGTCACCGAAGATCTTCATGGCGCGGTAGGCGGCCGTGGCCGTCGTCGGGGACCGGGTGAGCGCGCCCGCGAGGCCGAGGACCAGCAGGCCGAGCGTGAGCCCGAGCCAGCCGACGGACACCGCGACATGGACGAAGAGGGTGGCCCGGCGCGCCGGGCGGCTGAGCGGCTTCATGACGACAACGGTGGCGCGCCGCCCGGGCCATGGCGTCTGACGGCGGGAGTATCCCGAAGTACTCGCAGCCGAGTACGGGGATGGGCACGAGCACGAGTGCCAGCCCAGGCAGGAGTACGGGCACGGAGACGGGCACGGGCCCGGGCACGAGATCAAGGTTCGGCCCGAGATCAGGCCGGCACCGGATCTAGGCTCGGCCCGAGATCAAGGGCCGGCACCGGATCTAGGCTCGATCTCATGACCAGACTGCATCTTTTCGACATGGACGGCACGCTGCTCTACGGATCGGCCGCCGCGATCGAGATATCGCGGCAGCTCGGGCTGGAACGGGAGATCGCCGAGTTGGAGGGGGCTTTCCTGGCCGGCGGCATGACACCGCCGGAGTTCGCGGTCCAGGCCTGTGAGCTGTGGGGCGAGCTGCGCGAGGAACAGGTCGCGGCGGCCTTCGCGAACGCGCCGTGGCTGGCCGGCATCCGGGAGGTCTGGGCGGAGATCCGGGCACGCGGCGAGCGATGCGCGGTGATCTCGCTCTCGCCGTCGTTCTTCGTGGAGCGGCTGCTGGACTGGGGCGTGGATGAGGCGTGCGGCTCGCGCTGGCCGTCCGTGCCGTTCCGGGAGCCGGTGGATCCGGCGGGCATCCTCGATGTGGCGGCGAAAGTGAGGATTGCGGATGAACTTTGTGAGAGGTTCGGTCTGACCCGGGCGGACTGCGTAGCGTACGGGGACTCGATGTCGGACGTGGCGTTGTTCGCCGCATTGCCCGTCTCGGTCGCGGTGAACGCGGATCATCATGTGCGGGACAGCGCCACGCACGCCTATACCGGGCGCGATCTCCGGGAGGCCTACGAATTGGTCGGTGACCCACGGTAATTGGCCGGACTGCCCCTGACACGCCTCAAGAAGTCGGCCCATCGCCAGTTGAAGGGTTGTGTATTCAACGACGCCCGGTATGGTCATCCCCAGTCGGGCGGCGACACACAATCGTGACCTGCCGCGGGCGATGTCGCGTGGGCTCACCCTAGAGGAACAGGGTTGCTGTCGCAGCGACTTCCCGATGATTGTCCGAAGGAGTGGAGGAAAGTGGCATGCTGCGCGGACGAGAACTGCGGTCAATGTCACATGACTTCGGGCGTTGTCCGTTCTGTGGCGAACTGTGAGGCTGGTCGGACGTCGTTAGGAATTCCGCTCCGGAAGCAGACGCGGAACAGAACCGGACACGGGAATTGCGGGCACCTTCCGGCGTCGGAAGTGCGAAGACCGACTGAAAGATGTTCGAGGCGAGGCAACTATGGACGCTCCGACCACCATGTCGGCCGAAGGCGGCGGTTCCGGCGGCGACGACGGCAATGACGGTGGCGAGTGGGGCTGGTTCAGCCCGAGCAAGAAGCCTTCCCGGCAGCCGCAGCCGCAGCCGGAGGCGAGTGCTCAGCCGCGGTCGAGTACTCAGCCACGGTCGAGTGCTCAGCCGCAGCCAAGCGTTCGGACACAGCCGCGCGCCCATGACGACGGTGACGCCGGCGGCGGCGACGGCAGTGGCGAGCGGGACGCGGCACGGATACCGGCCCGTCCGGCCGGCCCGAGCCGCACGGTCAGCCCTATACGGCCGGTCGGCGGCAGGAGCAACGAGCGCGTAAGCTCCGGCGACCCGAGTGATCCCAGCGCGCCCAGTGCGCGGAGTGTTCCCAGTGCTCCCGGTGCGGCCGCCGGGGCCGAATCCGCCCCCTCATGGGCGTCCGCGCCGCCGTCCACCGCCCCCGACGAGCAGCACCAGCGCGCCGCCGAACGCGTCCCCGCCCAGGGAACGCGCCCCAAGGCCGGCCCGGTCCCCGCACACCCCACCCCGGCTCCCGCACCGACGCGCCCCTCCGGGCAGTCACCCACCTCCGCCCCGACCCGGCAGGCATCCCCAGCCCCCCAGGCATCCCCAGCCCCGCAGGCACCCCGCGCCCCGCAGGCACCCTCATCTCCGCAGCCCTCCCCCTCCCCTTCCCCCGCCCCCTCGCTGTTCGAGCCGGTGGACGCCGTTCCCGCCTCGCCCGACGCGGTGCTCATCCGGCGCACGCTGACCGAGATCGAGCCCATCGCGGACAAGGTCACCTCGTACTTCTACGCGCTCCTGTTCGTCCACCACCCCGACCTGCGGGAACTCTTCCCCGCGTCCATGGACACCCAGCGCGACCGGCTCTTCAGGGCCCTGCTCACCGCCGCCAAGCTCGTCGACGACCCGGACATCCTGACCGAGTACCTCTCGCACCTCGGCCGCGGACACCGGAAGTACGGCACCCTGCCCGAGCACTACCCCGCAGTCGGCGAGTGCCTGCTCGCCGCGCTCACCCGGCACGCCCCGGAGACCTGGAGCGAGGCCGCCGAGGCCGCGTGGGTGCGCGCGTACACCGCGATCTCGCAGATCATGATCGACGCGGCGGCTGAGAACGAGCGGCACGCCCCCGCCTGGTGGCAGGCCGAAGTCGTATCCCATGAACGGCGGACGCCGGACATCGCCGTCGTGACCGTACGGCCCGACCAGCCCTACGCCTTCCTCGCGGGGCAGTACACGAGTCTGGAAACCCCCTGGTGGCCGCGGATCTGGCGGCACTACTCCTTCTCGTCCGCGCCCCGCCCGGACGGGCTGCTCTCCTTCCACGTCAAGGCCGTGCCCGCGGGGTGGGTGTCCAGCGCCCTGGTGCACCGCGCCCGCCCCGGCGATGTCATCCGGCTCGGTCCCCCCGCCGGTTCCATGATTGTGGACCACAGCACTGACAACGGGCTGCTGTGCCTGGGCGGCGGCACCGGGATCGCCCCGATCAAGGCCCTCGTCGAGGACGTCGCCGAGCACGGCCGGCGCCGCCCGATGGACGTCTTCTACGGCGCCCGCCACGACGACGACCTGTACGACATCGACACCATGCTGCGGCTCCAGCGGACGCATCCCTGGCTCGCCGTGCACCCGGTGGTCTCCGACCAGCCCACCAGCGGCATCGCGGGGCCGCTGCCGGACGCCGTCCGCCAGTACGGGCCGTGGAACGCCTACGACGCTTACCTCTCCGGCCCGCCCGGCATGATCCGCAGCGGGGTGGACACACTGAAAGGCATTGGCATTCCGTCCCATCGAATACGGCACGACTCCCTCGAAGAGCTTGTGGCGGCAGGGGGTTGAGTTCTTTGTACGGAGTCGGACCCGAGCGGACCGCCGCCCGTCCGGCCGCGAAAGCGCCCCTGCCGGGCAGCGACGGCGAGCACGAGATGCAGCGACGCATGGGAACGGTGGAGCGGGCCGAGAAGTTCTACGGCGAGCAGGTACTGGACCACCTCAATGCGCGCATGCGGGATTTCGTGGCCCGGCAGGAGATGTTCTTCCTGGCCACCGCCGACCGGCACGGTGAATGCGACAACAGCTTTCGGGCGGGCCCGCCCGGCTTTCTACGGGTCCTGGACGAACGTACGCTGATCTACCCGGAATACCGGGGCAACGGCGTCCACGCCAGCCTCGGCAACCTTTCCGAAAACCCCCATCTCGGCATTCTCATGGTCGACTTCACGCACGACCGGATAGGGCTGCACATCAATGGCAGCGCCCGCACGGTTTCCGACGCCGAACTGCGCGTGAGCCACCCCGGCCTGCCCGTCGACCCCGTCCCGGGCCGCCGCGCCCGGGTGTGGGTGGAGGTCGGCGTCGAGGAGGCGTACATCCACTGCCGCAAGCACATCCCGCACCTCGTGAAGGCCGACTCGCGGCCGTACGCGGCAGAGCGGCGCGACGGCGAGCGCGATGAGCGTGGTGAACGCGGTGATCGCGGCGAGCGCGGCGAGGGGGACTGGGGCACGGACGACTCCCGCCGCAAGGGCGGCGATTTCTTCGGCGCGGCGGCCCAGGCGGCCGAGCGCGCGGCTGGCCGAGCGGACGAACGGACTGCTGGACGAGCGGACGAATGGGTGCCTGAACGAGCGTTGGAGCGGGTCCCCGCGGGGCTGCCCGAATGGCCGGAGCACGGCCGGGCGGCCACCGGCCAGTGGGACTACGAGCGCGAGCGGCACGGTCGTCGTACGGAGGCACAGGAGTGGCAGCGCCGGGCCGAACTGGTGCTGGAGCAGGCCCGCCGCTGGCAGCCCGTGGAGTCGCAGCAGGAGCAACGCGAGCCGTTCAGAGGCTGGTTCGGCTGAGGCCCGGATGAGGTCCGGTCGAGATCCGACCGAGGTCCGGTCCTGAAGGGCCCCGCCCTCAGCTCAAGTCCGCCGCGAGCAGCGCCCGTACGCCCTCGATGTTCGCGTCCAGGTAGGCGCGCAGCGACGGCGGCACCACCTCCACCGAGGCGATGCCCGCCCGTGTGAAGGGGACGCGCACCACGTCGTACGTGCCGCAGGGCTCGTCGACCTCGGGGCCGTGGCGCTGGGAGAGGTCCATCGACGCGAGGCGGCAGACGAAGAAATGCTGCACCTTCACGCCCTGAGCCGCGGCACCGGTCCCGGCCCCAGCCTCGCCCCCGTCCCCGGCGTCGAAGCTGTCCGGGTGCGGGACGGTGTCGACGAAGGCCGGGACTACGTCGGTCACCTTCGCGCCGAGCTCCTCGTCGACCTCCCGGTGGAGGGCGTCGACCACGGTGTCGTCCTCGGGCTCCATGCCGCCGCCGGGCGTGATCCAGTACGGGGCCTCGCCGGGCTTCGTGCGCTTGATGAGGATCATTTCGAGGGCGTCGTCCGCGGCGCCGCGGACGCCGGTCTCGGCGGCGCTGTCGAGCAGGATGGCGCGGGCGGTGCGCTTGACCACTGGACGTTCGGTCATAGATGACAGATGCCGCGCGGGACGGCCCGCGAAACCCATCCTCACCAGGGAACAGCAGTCGTCACCAGCCGGTCGGAAGGGGCGACCGAACCGTCACCGTCCGTCGCACCCGTGCACCCGGCGTGCACCCGGCGTGCATCCGTCATGCCCCGTCGTGCACCCGTCGCTCAATCGCCGTTCACCATCCGTCGGCGGCCCGCAGCAGCCGCTCGTGGGCTCGCGCGATGTGCGGGTGGCCGAGCGCTCCGGCCCGTACGACCAGGTAGTACGTGCGCAGCGGCGGCACGGGCGGGTCGAGGAGGGCGACGATCTCGCCCCTGTCGAGGGCTTCGGCGCACAGATAGCGGGGCAGCACGCCGAGCCCGGCGCCGGCGGCGACGCAGGACAGCACGGACCGCAGGTCGGGGGCGATGACCGCGCCGGAGGCGGTGGGCTCGGCGTCGAAGACGGCGGACCAGTAGCGGGCGACCAGCGGCAGGGACTCGTGCACCTCCACGAGCGGGAGGGGGTCCAGCAGCGGCGCGCCCTTGGCGCGCAGGTCGGCCGGGCCGCCGAGCCGGGCGGCCCAGCGGGGAGCGGCGACCAGCACGTGTTCCTCGTCGCACAGGGGCGTGGGCGTCAGCAGCCGGCCGCGCGGGCGGGAGGTGGTGATGACGAGATCGTGGTGGCCGGCGGCGAGGCCGGTGAGGAGTTCGTGGCTGGTGCCGTGGGCGGCGCGTACGGCGAGACCGTCGTTGACCAGCGGGGTGAGGGCGGGCAGCGCGCGCAGGGCGGTGAACTCGGGCGGACCGGCCAGGTGCAGGGTGCGGGCGGGCGACTCCTCGTCGATCCCGGCCTCGGTGATCTTCAGCAGGGCGTCGAGGTGGGGGGCGACCTTGTGGGCGAGTTCGTCGCCGGAGGTGGTGGGGGAGACGCCGCGCGGCTGGCGGAGGAAGAGGGGGCGCCCGAGCTGACGCTCCAGGGTGCGGATCTGGCCGGTGACGGCGGGCTGCGAGAGGCCGAGGAGGGCGGCGGCGCGGGTGAAGGACCCGGCGCGGTGCACGGTGACGAAGGTGCGTAATAGGGCTAAATCCATCCGTTCCCCTCGGATCGGGGGCTGCCGTCCGTCATCTGTGGTCCGCCATCTATGTGCTGCCGTCGCGGTTCTGCCGTGCGGTGCTCCGGTCGGTGTTCTGTCGTCTGCCGCCCCGGGTGTGACGCAACTATAAATATGTCGATAGGACTGTGAGGCTAGCGTGATTGGACACTGACGCTGAGTCAACTAGCCTGGTTCGCGCGGTTCACCACGCGTTGAACCGGGGCGGCTCAAGCCACGAGGGGGGAGGCTTGAGCCGTCCGCCGTGCGTAGCCCCCGCTAGTAGGCCGCCGGGCCACCGTCCGACGAGCCGCCGTCCGCCGGGCGGTCGGCCGCCGGCCCTCCGGCGGCCTCGTCCAGGGCTCGCAGTACGTCGGCGACCAGGTCGGCCGGGTCCTCCACGCCGACGGAGAAGCGGATGAACCCCTCCGGCACCGCGTCGCCGCGCCACCGCGCGCGCCGCTCGGCGCTCGACCGTACGCTGCCGAAGCTCGTCGCGTCGTCGACCAGCCGCAGGGCGGCCAGGAAGCGTTCCGCGTGGGGCTTGTCGGGCAGGACGAAGGAGACCACGCAGCCGTACCGCCCGCCGAGCATCTGCGCGCTCGCCGTCTCGTGCGCGGGGTCCGAGGGCAGTCCGGGGTGGCGCACCCCGGAGACGTCGGCCCTGGTCAGCAGCGCCTCGGCCAGGGCGAGCGCGCCCTGCGCCTGGCGGTCGACGCGGAGCTGGAGGGTGGCCAGCGAGCGGTGCGCGAGCCAGGTCTCCATCGGGCCGGGGATCGCCCCGACGATCTTGCGCCAGCCGCGCACCGCTGCCGCGAGGGCGGGGTCGCGGGTGGTGACGCAGCCGAGCAGGACATCGCCGTGGCCGGTGAGCGCCTTGGTCGCGCTGGCGACCGAGAAGTCCGCGCCGAGGTCGAGGGGGCGCTGGCCGAGTGGGGTGGCGAGGGTGTTGTCGACGGCGACGAGCGCGCCGCGCGCGTGCGCGGCGTCGGCGAGGCGGCGGATGTCGCACACGTCGAGGCCGGGGTTGGAGGGCGACTCGATCCACAGCAGCGCGGCCCCGTCGAGCTGGGCGAGTTGCCCGTCGTCGCGCGTGGGGGCCGTACGGACCTCGACGCCGATCTCCGCCAGCCGTTCGCGGACGGGGATGAGGAGGTTGTAGCCGTCGTCGGGGAGCACGACCGCGTCGCCGGGCCGCAGTTGGGACATGAGGGTGGCCGAGATGGCGCCCATGCCGGAGGCGAAGGCGACGGTCTCGGCGGGGGCCGTGTCGGCGCCGGGCGACTCCAGTTCCGCGATGGCCCGCTCCAGCAGGGTCCAGGTGGGGTTGGTGTCGCGGCCGTACGTGTACGGGCCTCCGCCGTCGCCGGGCAGGTGGTAATGGGCGGCGAAGACCGGCCCGGGCAGGGTCGGTTCGTTCGCCGCCGCTTCGGGGAGCCCCGCCCGTACGGCCCGGGTGCCATCGCCTGTCATGCGCTCTCCTTGCTCTCCTTGTCGGGGAAATCCGCGGAGACCTCACCGGAAGGTCCGCGTCGGGGAAGTTCGCGGTGGGGAAGCGCGCCGTCAGTCGTTCTCGTCCGGCAGGATCATGTGCATCGCCCAGGCCACGATCGAGATGATCACGCCGCCGACCAGGGCCGACCAGAACCCGTCGACGTGGAAGGACAGGTCGAGCTTGCCCGCCAGCCAGGAGGTGAGCAGCAGCATCAGGGCGTTGATCACCAAGGTGATCAGCCCCAGCGTGAGGATGAACAGCGGGAACGACAGCACCTTCACGATCGGTTTGACGACGAAGTTCACCAGACCGAAGAGCAGCGCCACGAGGATGAGCGTGAACGCCTTGCGGGTGGTGTTCTCGCCGGACAGGGTGATGCCCTTGAGCAGCCAGATGGCGACTGCCAGTGCGGCCGCGTTGGCGATCGTCTTGACTACGAAATTCTTCATGGTGAGATCGTTGCAGACGGGATCGGCCCGGGAAGGGTCGGCACAGCAAGGGGTGGACGAGGATGAAGGCGTTCCGGCTGGATGAGCTGGAGGCGGAGCGGGCCGCCAACGACGGCGCGTATCTGCAGTTTCTTCGCGAGCGGAACATGTCGGTCGGGCTCTACGCCCTGGCCGCGGGCGAGGCCGACCCGCAGAGCCCGCACTCCCAGGACGAGGTGTACCTGGTGCTGAGCGGACGGGCGTCGATCACGGTGGGCGCCGAGACGACGCAGGTCGCGCGGGGCAGCGTGGTCTATGTCCCGGCCGGGGTGACTCACCGGTTCCACCACATCGCCGAGGACCTGAGGGTCATGGTGGTCTTCTCTCCGCCTGAGAGCTGACCTGCGCTCCTGCCTCCCCGTAGGGGTCCGGTCAGGGGAGGACGGGGGCCGCGGGGCCCCCGCCGGCGCGCCCCGCCGCCTAGCATCGAAGGTGCAAGGGGAGATCGGCTGAGAACGCGACCGGCGCGATCGATGCGACCGATGAAAACGGAAAGCAGGGGACGAAATGGCTCAGAAGGGGATATTCGGGGGTCTACCGGGATGGGTGAAGTGGATCGCGATCCCGCTCCTCGTCCTACTGGTGTTCGGCAGCCTGATCATGAGCGTGCTCGGTTTCGTCATCAGCCTGCTCTTCAAGGCCCTGCTGCTCGTCGCGCTCATCGGCGGACTCATCTTCGTGGTAAGGAAGTTCACCTCTTCCTCCTCGTCGCGCGGCGACTGGTGAACACCCGCCGGGCGCCCCGCGGCGGCCCGCCCCGCCGCCCTTCGGGGTAGCCCGGCTGAGGGACACCCCCTGTCAAACATCAACTTGAGGGCGTTACTCCGGTTAGAGTGCGATTCGCTGACGCCTCCTTGCGGCGGTGGCTCGGGCGGGCCGGTCGACCCTCGGTCCGGCCGCGCGCCGACATCGCTCGTGAATTCTTACGGCCCCTGGGACGGCGCAGTAGTGGCGGGGGCGGCCCCCGCAGACGGGTAAGACACCCGTCGGCACGCCTGGGGGTGAACGTTGTCGACTGCGAATATCGGGGCTTCCTCCCAGCCGACTCTGATCGGATCGGTGCAGCGTGCGCTGCGTCTGCTGGAGGCCGTGGGCGCGCACCGGGACGGTGCGCCCGCCAAGCAGCTCGCCCGTGAGGCGGGCCTGCCGCTGCCCACCGCCTACCACCTGCTCCGCACGCTGACCCACGAGGGATATCTGCGCCGCGAGAACGGCGTCTTCCGCTACGGCGACGCCGCGATGAGCCTCGGCGGGGTGGACGAACGCGAGGCGCGGCGCGCCGGAATCTCCGACACGCTGGCCGGGATAGGCGAAGAACTCGGTGTCCCGCTCTACTTCGCCGCGTACCGGGAGGGCGAGGTCGACATCCTCGCCGTCGCCGACGGCCCCGAGTTCCCGGCCGTCGAGGAATGGGCGGATTTCCGCGAGACCGCGCACGCCCACGCCGTCGGCCAGTGCCTGCTCGCCCAGCTCGGCGAGGAGGAGCGCGACGAATACCTCGCCCGGCACCCCGTACGGCCGCTCACCCCGTACTCCGCGCGCGACCGCGCTGACCTGCTGCGCAGGCTGGACGGCCGACATCGGCTGCAACCCGTGTTCGAACAGCAGGAGTACGCGCTCGGTACGGTCTGCGCGGCCTTTCCCATAGTCGCGGGGACCGCCGTGGCGACGATGGCGGTATCACTTCCGGCGAATCGGGTGGAACAACTCCGTCCTGTGGTCGAGTCGTTACGCTCCAGAGTCGGTGAGCTCGTAAGCTCACTCTCGTTCTCTATCAGTATCTGAAAAATCACTCCTTGTGATCCGTTAGTCGTTGTCAGACGATGGCGTCAATAGGGCCATGAGGATTCAATCCCGGCCAAATCCGACGAACGCGGGGCATAGGGCTATGCGCGACACGGTTCAGGCAGAAGTGACCATGACCTTTCTCGTCTCCGAGGAGCTTGCTTTCCGTATCCCGGTGGAACTCACGTACGACAGCAACGATCCGTACGCGATCACCTTCACCTTCCATCTCCCCGGCGACGCGCCCGTAACCTGGGCGTTCGCCAGAGAACTCCTGCTCGACGGGCTGAGCCAGCCCTCCGGCGAGGGCGATGTGCACATCGCGCCCGCCTCCTCCGAACACCTTTCCGATGTCTTCATCCGGCTGCAAGTCGGCGGCGAACGGGCCCTGTTCCGGGCCGGCGCCGCACCGCTGGTGGCCTTCCTCGACCGCACCGACCGTATCGCCCCGCTCGGCGAGGAGCGATCGGTCGCCGACCTCGAATGCGACCTCACCACCGCGCTCGACCGCATCCTCGCCGGCAACACCGAGGGGCAGAACGCCGGTTAGCGGCCGGTCGCCCCGCCCCCCTCCTCCTGGATCGGCACACGCTCGGTAAGCGGGGACGCGCCGCGAGGCGCGGCCGCCGACTCCCCGCCCCCCGAGCGGGCCGCCGAACCGTCCCCGGCAGCGGCACGGCCGCTCGCGGCGCCGTTCGCACCCTCGGCGGACCCCTGGGCCGAGCCCATGGACGCGAGCAACTGACGGGCCAGCCCCAGGCCCGTACCGCCCATGGTGAGGGCCTTCGCGAACATGTCGGACATCCCGTCCGCCCCGTTCAGCAGCACCATGTGATCGACGCTCCCGAACGCCCCGGCGCCCGCCTGGACGATCTCGGGCCACTTCTCCGCGAGTTGCTGCGCGACGACCGCCTCCTGGTTCTCGGCGAGCGCGGCCGCCCGCGCCTTGATGGCCTCCGCCTCGGCCAGGCCCCGCGCCCGCGCCGACTCGGCCGCCGCCAACCCCTTGGCCTGCGCCGCGGCGGCCTCGGCCTCGCCCGTCGCCCGGGTCGCCGCGGCCGTGGCGCTGCCGCGCGCCTTCGTCGCCTCGGCCTCCGCCGCGGCCGCCGTCTTCACCCGGTTCGCCTCGGCCACCGCCGCCAGCTCCGTCTCCCGCGCCTTCGCCTCCGCACCCGAGATACGGGCGTCCCGCTCCGCCTCGGCGAGCGTCCGCTTCTCGTACGCGGAGGCGTCCGCCGGCTTGCGCACGTCCGCCTGGAGCATCTGCTCGCGGCGCTGCGCCTCCAGCTCCGCCACCCGCGTCTCCTGGACCACGACCTCCTGCTGGGCCGCCGCCTCCGCCAGCGGGCCCGCCTGCCGGGCCTTGGCGGCCGCGCTGTCCCGCTCGGCCTGATAGCCGGCCTGCAGGATCTCGCTGTCCCGGGTCGCCTGCGCCATCCGGGCCGCCGCCTGCTGCTCGGCCTCGGTGGCCAGCCGGTCCGCCTCGGCCTGGGCGATCCGCGCGTCCCGGTGCACGGCCGCCGCGTGCGGCGCGGAGAGGTTCTTGATGTAGCCGGTCGGGTCCTGGATCTCGTGGATCTGCAACGAGTCGATGATCAGACCGAGCTTCTCCATCTCGGTGCCCGAGGCCGCCCGCGTCTCGCCCGTCAGCCGCTCCCGGTCCCGGATCATGTTCTCCACCGTCAACCCGCCGACGATCGAGCGGAGATGACCGGCGAAGACGTTGTGCACCCGCTCGCCCATGAACTTCTGCTGGTCCAGGAAGCGGCGCGCCGCGTTCGCGATCGACACGAAGTCGTCGCCCACCTTGAAGATCACCACGCCGTGCACGCGCAGCGGAATGCCCTGCTGGGTCACGCAATCCACGTTCAGCTCGGCCTCGTTGAGGTCGAGGGACAGCTTCCGCACCACCTGGACGCCGGGCATCACCAGCGTCCCACGCCCCGTGACGATCCGGAAGCCCATGCCCTCCTCCAGGCCCTCCGTGCGATGTTTGGAGCCGGAGATGACGAGCGCCTCATTCGGCTCGGCGACCCGCCACATCAGTTTGAAGAGAACGACCAGGACGACGACTGCGACGACGACGATCCCCGCCACGATGCCGATCAGCATGCGCTCACGCCCCCTCTGCCGAGCCCCTGGAGGGCCCGGGATCACAACGCGATCAAAAAAGTCTGCTCCCGCTCACGGCCGCGGTGAAGGCACGGACGCGTCCTTGGTGCGCTTTTGACACATCAGCCATAAGCGGCCATGACATAGACCGTGCGCGGCGGTTGATACTCCACGACCAGCACCACCGTGCCCCGCTCCAGCCGCTCGCCCGGCTCCACCGCGTACGCGAGGAACGCCTCGGCGCCGCCGCGCACCCGCACCATCACCTCGCCGACCAGCCCCGGCCCGACCGTCCCCGTCACCCTGCCCTGCTCACCGACCACCGGCAGCTCCCCCCTCGCCCCCTGCCGCGCGTGCCCTCCGGTCACTTGGCGCGGCGTCGCCTGCCGCCCCTCGTCGCGGGCCTCCCCCCGGTCTTCATCCCCGCCCTCGCACCGGTCCTCACCCCGGTACCCGTATTGTGCCGGTCGGCACTGACAACGAGGGCCGCCAGCGCGGTGGTCACCGGGACCGAGGCGACCAGGCCGATGGAGCCGACCAGGGTCCGTACGATCTCCTCCGCGACGATCTCGCTGGTCGCGACCGCCCTCACCCCGCTGTCCGCGATCGAGAACAGCAGCAGCAACGGCAGCGAGGCGCCCGCGTATGCCAGGACCAGCGTGTTCACCACGGACGCGATGTGGTCCCGGCCGATGCGCATCCCGGCCCCGTACAGCTTGCGCCAACTCGCCCCTGGGTCGGCCTCCTTCAGCTCCCACACCGCCGACGTCTGCGTCACCGTCACATCGTCCAGCACGCCCAGCGAACCGATGATGACCCCGGCCAGCAGCAGGCCGCGGATCTCGATATGCGGATAGAGCCCGTGCACCAGCCCCGTCTGGTCGTCGGTGTCGCCCGTGAGCCGCGCCCACTCGATGAAGACCGCGCCCAGCACCCCGATGACCAGCAGGGACATCAGCGTGCCGAGCACCGCGACGGACGTACGGGCCGTCGGTCCGTGGCACAGGTAGAGCGCGATCAGCATGATCGCGCTGCCGCCCACCACCGCCACGAGCAGCGGGTCCGACCCTTGCAGGATCGCGGGCAGGATGAAGAGCGTCAGCACGCCGAAGCTGATGGCCAGCGCCACGAGCGCGAAGAGGCCGCGCAGCCGTCCGACGACCACCACGGCGATCGCGAAGACGGCGCCGAGCAGCGCCATCGGCAGCGTGCGGTCCACGTCGGCGACGGAGTACTGGAGGTCCTTCGGGGCCTTCGGCGCGTACGAGAGGACGACCTTCTGCCCCACCGAGTAGTGGCGCGAGGCGCTGGGCTGGACGATCTCGGTGAAGGGCCGCCCCTTGTCCTTGCCGGACGTGACCTCCAGGGTGGTCTTCTCGCACTTCCCGCCGGGGGCGGGGGCGTTGCCCGCCGCGCCGCCGGAGGGCGGCTGCCCGTCGCCGCCGGGCACCGACCGCTGCGGCTGCGCCCCCACGTCCGCGCAGCTCACCTCCTCGACCTTCACCACGCGCCCCGATTCCGTCTGCTGGTCGAACCCCAGCCCGCTGTGCTGATGCGGCGGCGCCCCGCCGGGCCACAGCACCACGAGGGCGGTGACGACGGCGACGGCGAAGGGAATGAGGACGGCGGCGATCACTCTGCGAAGCCGTCCGGAGACGGGCGCGGCCGGACCGTGGCCGTGTGCGTGGCTGTGACCGTGTGCCTGGCTGTGGCTGTGCGAGTGCCCGTGGCTGTGCGCCTGGCCATGGCCGTGTGCGTGACCGTGGGCCCGCGGCTGCCCTTCGGCCTGATGGGGCACGGGGTCATGCGCGGCGGGATCGGGCTGGGTGCGATTCACCGCCCGATCATCGCAAGGCCCCCTGGCCGTCGGGGGCGGAGAACCGTTAGCGTAGTGGCACCTTTGCAATCGCGGGAGCTCGGAGCACCGGGCTGAGAGGGCGCTGACCTCCGTACGGGACGTACGGAAGCCGCTGCGTCGACCGCCGAACCTGTTACCGGGTAATGCCGGCGTAGGGAGTTGGGTCTTATGACCTCGCAGCAGGATGCACGCACGCCTGAAACCAGCGGCGGCGCGGAAGCCGTCGGCCCCGCCGCGGCGGCGGACGGCTCCGCCGACATCGGCTGGCACAAGGACCACGTGACCGGATCGCGCCCGGACCTGCGGGTCCCGGTGCGCCGGGTGCATCTCACCAATGGCCGTGACGTGCGGCTGTACGACACGTCCGGCCCGTACACCGACCCGGCCGTCGAGACGGACGTCCGGCGCGGCCTCGCGCCGCTCCGGGAGAACTGGATCATCGGCCGCGGCGACACCGAGGAGTACACGGGCCGCCCGCCGCGCCCCGAGGACGACGGCCTCAAGCACACCAGCCCGCGCGGCGGTCTCAGGAACCTCGACGCGGTCTTCCCGGGCCGCCCGCGCCTGCCCCGCCGGGGCCATGGCGGGCGGGCCGTCACCCAGCTCGCGTACGCCCGGCGCGGCGAGATCACCGCGGAGATGGAGTACGTCGCGATCCGCGAGAACGTCGCCCCCGAGACCGTACGGGAGGAGATCGCGGCGGGCCGGGCCGTACTGCCGGCCAACGTGAACCACCCCGAGATCGAGCCGATGATCATCGGCAAGAAGTTCCTGGTGAAGGTCAACGCCAACATCGGTAACTCCGCCGTCACCTCCTCCATCGAGGAGGAGGTGGAGAAGATGACCTGGGCCACCCGCTGGGGCGCCGACACGGTCATGGACCTCTCCACCGGCCGCAACATCCACACCACGCGCGAGTGGGTGCTGCGCAACTCCCCCGTGCCGATCGGCACCGTGCCGCTCTACCAGGCGCTGGAGAAGGTCGACGGCAAGGCCGAGGAGCTGACCTGGGAGATCTACAAGGACACCGTCATCGAGCAGGCCGAGCAGGGCGTGGACTACATGACGGTCCACGCGGGCGTGCTGCTGCGCTATGTGCCGCTCACCGCGCGCCGCAAGACCGGCATCGTCTCGCGCGGCGGCTCGATCATGGCCGCGTGGTGCCTGGCGCACCACAAGGAGTCGTTCCTGTACGAGAACTTCGAGGAGCTCTCCGCCATCCTCGCCTCGTACGACGTCACGTACTCGCTCGGGGACGGGCTGCGCCCCGGCTGCATCGCGGACGCCAACGACGAGGCGCAGTTCGCGGAGTTGCGCACGCTCGGCGAGCTGAACACCATCGCCAAGCGGCACGGCGTACAGACCATGATCGAGGGGCCGGGCCATGTCCCGATGCACAAGATCAAGGAGAACATCGACCTCCAGCAGGAGATCTGCGAGGAGGCCCCGTTCTACACGCTCGGCCCGCTGACCACGGACGTCGCCCCCGCCTACGACCACATCACCTCGGGCATCGGCGCGGCGATGATCGCCTGGTGGGGCACGGCGATGCTCTGCTACGTGACCCCCAAGGAGCACCTGGGCCTCCCGGACCGGGACGACGTCAAGACCGGCGTGATCACGTACAAGATCGCCGCCCACGCTGCGGACCTGGCCAAGGGGCACCCCGACGCCCAGGAGTGGGACGACGCGCTCTCCGACGCCCGCTTCGAATTCCGCTGGGAGGACCAGTTCAATCTGGCCCTGGACCCGGTCACGGCACGGGAGTTCCACGACCAGACGCTCCCGGCGGAGCCGGCGAAGACCGCGCACTTCTGCTCCATGTGCGGGCCGAAGTTCTGCTCGATGAAGATCTCCCAGGACATCCGCCGGGAACACGGCGGTGAGCTGGCCGCGGGCGCCGTGACGGAGGCGGAGGCCGAGGCGGGGATGGCGGAGAAGTCGAGGGAGTTCGCGGCGGCCGGCAACCGCGTGTACCTGCCGATCGCGGACTGACGCGCGAAGCCTTCACGACCGTACGAGCCGGGCCCGAAGCCGCAACTCTCCTTGCGGCTTCGGGCCCTTCGGCGTGGTGTGGCACCCCCTCGCGTGCGTCACTGCCTCGCGGGCGCCACCGCCTTGTGCGCTTCACGGCTCCCGCGGGAGGCCTGCGAGCAGGTGGTCGACCAGGCCGTCGACGTAGTCGGCGCCGAGGTCGGTGAGGCCGAAGAGGACGCGGACGTACATCGGGGCCAGGATGTGGTCGACGACATCCATGGAGTGCGGCGCGGGTTCGCCGCGGTCGCGGGCCCGGTCGAGCATGGCGTCCAGTTGGCGCTGGCGTTCCAGGAGGAAGTCGGCGCGGGCCTGCTCGCCCTCCTCGCCGGACGCCGAGAGGGACACGGCCAGCCGCAGGATCGCGAGGCCCTCGGGGCCGACGATGTCGCCGGCCACCTGGGTCGCGTAGGAGCGCAGGTCGTCCCTGAGGCTTCCGGTGTCGGGGATGGGTGATTCGGCGGTCAGCCAGGCCATCGCCACGTCCGCGGTGAGGGCTTCGAGGTTGCCCCAGCGGCGGTAGATGCTGGTGTCCGCCACGCCCGCGCGGGCCGCGACCTCGCCGATGGTGAAGGCCCCGTAGCCGCGCTCGGCGACCAGCGACATGACGGCCTGGTGCACCGCCGCGCGGACGCGGGCGCTGCGGCCGCCGGGCCGTCGGGCCCGCTCTTGCTCTTCCTTCATGGCCCCCACTTTACCTCTTAACGCAGGAAACGATTGCTTTTGTTAACGCAGTCACCACTTGCGTTTGTCGTAGGCGTGGGTCTAACGTTGCGGCTAACGCAGTCGCCGCCGACTTTTAGGAGGGGCCATGAAGCCCGTGTACTTCCCCGAGAACAGCCAGTTCTGGTTCGAGACGCTGCGCGTCTTCGGTCACAGCGCCTACGGCGGCGCCGACTTCGGCGAGGCCGCGGTGGTCGCCGAGCGCATCACCTCCGGCGACTACGACAGTTGGCACGACGAGTGGTTCGCCATGGGAGAGCGCGTGGCGGAGATCGCCCGCAAGGCGAAGGACGGCGGCCACCGCGTCAGCGCCCGCGACGCCTTCCTGCGGGCCTCGAACTACTACCGCAGCGCCGAGTTCTTCCTGCACGGCAACGCGGACGACCCCCGCATCCTGGCCGCGTACGACGCCTCGGTCGCCTGCTTCCGCGAGGCCGCCGCCCTCTTCACGCCGCCCATCGAGCTGGTCGAGATCCCGTACGAGGACACCGTCCTGCCCGGCTACTTCTACCGGCCCGACGACTCGGGCGCCGTCCGGCCGACCCTGCTCATGTTCAACGGGTTCGACGGCACGGCCGAGGAGATGCACTTCGGCGGCGCCGCCGCGGCCGTCGAGCGCGGCTACAACGTCCTGACCTTCGACGGCCCGGGGCAGCCGGGCACCCGCCACCACCACGGCATGTTCTTCCGTCCCGACTGGGAGAAGGTCGTCGGCCCCGTCATCGACTACGCCCTCACCCGCTCCGAGGTGGACCCGGACCGTATCGCCCTGTTGGGCAACAGCATGGGCGGCGTGCTCGCGCCCCGCGCCGCGGCCTTCGAGCCCCGCATCGCCGCCGTCATCGCCTTGGACGGTGTCTACGACATGGCCGCGTCCCTTCTGGAGGCCTTCCCCGGCGACCGTGCCGAGATCGAGAAGATACTCCGAGCCGAGGAGAACCCGGAGGCGGACGCCGGCCTTGAGCAGGCCATGGCCGCGAGCCCGAAGGTCCGGTGGGCCATGGAGCAGGGCATGTACGTCATGGGCGCCGAGACCCCGCGCAAGTTCGCCGCCGCCTTCCTCGACTACAACGTGGCCAACGGCGTCGCCGAGAAGATCACCGCCCCGACCCTGGTCTGCTCCGCGGCCACCGACGTGTTCTTCAAGGGCCAGCCCGAGGAGCTGTACGCGCACCTGACCGGCCCGAAGACGTTCCTGGAGTTCACCACCGAGCTGGGCGCCGACGCCCACTGCCAGGCCGGCGGCCAGCGGTTCGCCTTCGCCCAGATCTACGACTGGCTGGACGACACCTTCGGGTACCGCGGCTGAAGAGCCCCGGGCGCCGGGTCCGCCGGTACGGGCGTACGCGGCACCGAGCCCGCCGGTACGGGCGTACGCGCCGGCGCACGAGCGGCGCCGTCCGGCCCGGGCGGTGGGCCGGACGGCGCCGACTGATGGATCACGGTGAGGGCCGGCCCCGGCGGGGCCGGCCTTCCGGCGTTACTCGGGCCGGTGGTCCGGGCCTCCGTAGTCCGGGCTGGTGAAGTCCGGGCTGGAGAACCGGGGCCGGGCGGCGTGCTCGTTGTCGGCCTCCGGGCTGGAGAAGCCCGGACGGGAATAGCCGAGGTGGGGGGTCCGGTGACCCCCCGAATTCCTCGGTACGTACGTGGGCCGCGGCGCCGGCGGACCGGCGGTCGCGAGCGCTTCGCGCAGGAAGGGCAGTACGCCGCGGTGCAGCAGCGCCTGCCGCCAGGCATCCCTGGCCTGTGCCACCGCCTCGGCCTGCTTGCCCACCGCGCGCCCCTCGCGGCCCGCGGGCCCGTTGTTGCGCAGGGCGGTCAGCAGCATGGCGCCCATGGCGACGAGGATTCCGGCGGCGGTGAGACCGCCGAACCACCAGCCGATGGTGATCATCGAGTCGGCGACCGAGGCGTCGGAGCTGACCGTGCGCAGGACATATCCGATCACGAGGAAGAGCAGGGCCGCGATGCCCGCGAGGACCGGGGCGAGCACGGCGAGCACCGCTCCCGCCCCCGCTCCGGCCTCGGCGGCCTCGCTCATGGCGGTGGCGATCCCGACGGCGGCCGAACGGTCGTCGCCCTGGTCACCGCCGCCGCTTCCGGCGCCGACCGGCTGCGGCCGGGCGACGCTCGCGGGCGCGCGCAGTTCGTCACGCGCCTGTACGTAGGTGCGGTACTCGGCTGCCGCGCATGCCGTGATGGCGGCCACGGCGCCCAACGCCATGGTGCGCAGCTGTTCTGTGTTGAGCCGCCCGCCTAGGGCGGCCAGTTCCGGGTCATGGTCTGCGGTACGCAGCGCCTCGTCGAGGACTCGCTCGAACTCCGGGCGATCCTCGGTCAGCAGGTGCGGAGCGCTGTTCATGTGCATCCCCCGATGCTCCGTAGGGCCTTGTAGCCGGCCTACACCGGGCAGTTGGGCGGAAACGGAGGAGAGCCTGCTACGGATAAGGCCGATGGTAGAGCCGTTCTGGCACGGGGTGACAGTCTGTTTCCCGAATTCCCCCCGCGCGGTGGAATTTCCTACCTGCCCCTACCCCTGCCCAATGAATCCTCAGACAGACAGAGGAAGTTGAACCACCAGTAGCTTTCCGGCCATCGTGACGCCGCCGTCCATCGCGACCGCCAGGCCGTCGGCGTACACATGGGGACCGTCCACGGCCGCCGCGCCGTTGTCCTCGCCGTCCTCGGACCCGACCTCTCCGAGGAGGTACGGGATGGGGCTGTGGCCGTGCACGACACGGGTGCCGCCGAAAGTCGTCAGCAGTTCCCGGGCGGCCATGGGGCCGGCCTCGTCGCGGAACGCGAAGCGCTTGGTGAATTTCCGGAAAAGGTCCCAGCACTCGTCGGCGTCGCTGCGCTGCAGGGCCTCGGTGATGGCGTCGTTGACGGCCTCGATCGAATCGCCGTACTCCAGGTAGGCGGTGGTGTCGGAGTGCACCAGCAGATGGCCGTCCTCCTCGGCCATCGCGTCGAGCCGGGCCATCCACTGCAGGTGGTGGTCCTCCAGGCGCTCCATGTCGGTGCGCTGCCCGCCGTTGATGAGCCAGGCGGCCTGGAAGGAGGCGGTGCCGGCGCCGGAGTTGACGGGGGTGTCATAGAACCGCTTGGCGCCGAGGAGCAGCAATTCGTGGTTGCCCATGAGCGCCTTGCAGTAGCCGCCGGCCGCCGCGGCCTCGGCGGAGAGCCGCATGACCAGGTCGATCACGCCGATGCCGTCCGGGCCGCGGTCGGTGAAGTCGCCGAGGAACCAGAGGCGGGCGTTGCCGGCGGACCAGTGGCCGTCGGCGTCGATCAGCCCCTGGGCGCCCAGCGCCGCGTGGAGTTCGTCGAGGTATCCGTGGACGTCGCCGACCACGTACAGGGGCCCCGGGCCGCTCGGGGGGAGGGGCGCCTCGGGGGCGGCGAGCGGGGTCAGCTCGACCGTGGGCACGTCCGGGTCGACGCCGATGACCGGCAGGTCGCGCTCGGTGGGCGTGTAGCCGGGGGGCACCTGGTCCGCGCTGCCTGGTACGGGTGGTGCGGGGGGATTCTCGTGCGGCGCTTGCCGCGCGTACGCAGGGAAGGGCGACAGTGCCGCCGTGGTCCGTGCCGTGGGTCCCAGACCGGCCCCCTGAGTCATCGACCCCTCCACCATCGCGCCGCCGTGCACCTTGTGGACCTTGCCTGGTCGATGGCGGTCCGTGGTGTCGTGCGCCCATCATAGGAATGACCGTCGCGGCGTGCGACGCACCAGGGGGCTGTCCATCGGGAAGGGCGGGACTTCTCCGCTCTTTTCTCCCCAATTGGGCCGTTCGCTCCCTGCCCCTCATTCTGCCCCAGCCCGGTTCATTGCCTCGGTCACGGGGTTCATGCGGCGAACGGGGAGCGCGTTGGAGGCCCGGGGGCGCACGGCGGCCCGGCCCGGGCCCGTACGCCCTGTGCCGCCGCGCGACGCCATGCCGCCCGGTGCGGTACGGAGGCTACGCCCGCGACCGCCGCGCCGGGTCGCTGTCCGTCCGTACGGTCGTTACGCCGGCCGCCGCGTCGTCGTACGGCGTCAGGCCGGGCCGCTGCCGTGCGGGCCGCGCGGGGCGCTGACCGTGGTGCGCGGCGGGCGGCGCTGTGACGAGGTGCGCACGATCAGTTCGGTTGGTATGACCTGTTCCACCGGGCGTCCCGTGTCGAGCCCCTCGATGGCGTCGATGAGGAGCTGGACCACCGCGGTGCCGATGCGGCGGGGTTTGAGGGAGAGCGTGGTGATGGGCGGCTCGGTGGTGGCGTAGACCATGGACTCGCTGCAGCACACCAGGAGCAGGTCGTCGGGGACCCGCAGCCCGTAGCGGCGGGCGGCGGCGAGCAGGTCGGTGCCGTTGGGGTCGAAGAGCCCGTAGACCGCGTCGGGCCGGTCGGGGCGGGCGAGCAGCCGGTCGGCGGCCACGGCGCCCGCGCACGGGTCGTGCGCCGGGTACTCCTCGTACACCGGGTCCTGGCCGATGCGCTCGCACCAGTGCAGGTAGGCGGTGGTGGACAGGCGGGTGTACGTGTCGGTGGTGGTGCCGGTGAGCAGGCCGATGCGGCGGGCGCCGGCGGCGGCGAGGTGGTCGAGGATGTCGAGTACGGCGGCCTCGTGGTCGTTGTCGACCCAGGCGGTGACGGGCAGGGCGCCCGCGGGGCGGCCGTCGGAGACGACGGGGATGCCGTGGTGGACGAGTTCGGAGACGACGGGGTCGTGGTCGGAGGGGTCGACGACGACGGTGCCGTCGAGCGCGACGTTGGACCAGACGTCGTGGCGGGAGGTGGCGGGGAGGATGACCAGCGCGTAGCCGCGCGCTAAAGCGGCGGAGGTGGCGGCCCGGGCCATCTCGGCGAAGTAGGCGAATTCGGTGAAGGTGAAAGGTTCATTCCCGTACGTGGTCACGGTCAGGCCGATGAGGCCGGACTTGCCGGTACGGAGCGTGCGGGCCGCCGCGGAAGGGCGGTAGCCCAGCCGATCGGCGACCTCGCGGACGTGGCGGCGGGTCGCGTCCGGTAGCCGGCCCTTGCCGTTGAGCGCGTCGGAGACGGTCGTGATGGAGACGCCGGCCGCGGCGGCCACGTCGCGGATGCCCGCCCGCCCCAGCCGACGGCCGGTTGACCGGCTCACCTGATGCTTCCCTGCTGCTGTCATGGCGTGCCGATAGTAGGGCGCGATTGGTTGGATGGCAGGGCTCGTTATATGGCTGTTGACAGGCACGTTTCTGCATGTACGCGCCTCACCAATGACCATGGAAGCCAAGGCGGTTGGGGGTTGTGACAGTGGCCCGTACGCATCTGGCATATCTACGCCCGCCGAATGGTCCAGGTCTCGAAGAGGTCTCAACTCACCTGTACGGGCGATGCGCGCCACGGCGCTCGCCACCGGCGTGCGCCAGGGCGGTGAGCGCTCCCCCGGCGGCGTGGGCGTCCGCCGTGACCGGGCCTGACGGCTCTGGACGGGACCGGGGGCAATCCTCATAAGGTATGGAGTATTGAGTGGTACGGGACGTCGAGGAGGACCTGCGGTGACTGAGAAGACCCCGAGGCTGCGCGCCGCGTTGGACAGCCTGCCGACCTACAAGCCGGGCAAGCGGGCGGCGGCGGACGGCCCGGTCGTCTACAAGCTGTCCTCCAACGAGAACCCCTACCCGCCGCTGCCCGGCGTCCTGGAGAGCGCGGTCGCGGCGGCCGGGGCCTTCAACCGCTACCCGGACATGGCGTGCACGGACCTCGTGACCGAACTGTCGGAGCGCTTCGATGTCCCCGTCGACCACCTGGCCACCGGCACCGGGTCGGTGGGCGTCGCGCAGCAGTTGGTGCAGTCCACGGCCGGCCCCGGCGACGAGGTCATCTACGCCTGGCGGTCCTTCGAGGCGTACCCGATCGTCACCCAGATCTCGGGCGCGACCTCGGTGCAGGTGCCGCTGACCGAGGACGAGGAGCACGATCTTGAGGCGATGCTGGCCGCGATCACCGACCGCACCCGGCTGATCTTCGTCTGCACCCCCAACAACCCCACGGGCACCGTGCTGCGCCGGGCCGAGCTGGAGTCCTTCCTGGACCGGGTCCCCTCCGACGTGCTGGTCGTGCTGGACGAGGCGTACCGCGAGTTCAACCGTGACGAGGACGTGCCGGACGGAATCGATCTCTACCGCGACCGCCCCAACGTCTGCGTGCTGCGCACCTTCTCCAAGGCGTACGGGCTGGCCGGGCTGCGGATCGGCTTCGCCGTGGCGCACGAGCCGGTGGCGGCGGCGCTGCGCAAGACGGCGGTGCCGTTCGGTGTGAGCCAGCTCGCACAGGACGCGGCGGTCGCCTCGCTGCGCAGCGAGGACGCGCTCAAGGAGCGGATCGACGCGCTGGTGGTGGAGCGGCGCCGGGTGGTGGAGGCGCTGGTCGGGCAGGGCTGGAAGGTCGCGGAGACGCAGGCCAACTTCGTGTGGCTGCGGCTGGGGGAGCGTACGACGGAGTTCGCCGCGGCGTGCGAGCGGGCGGGCGTGGTGGTCCGGCCGTTCCCGGGCGAGGGCGTGCGCGTGACGATCGGCGAGCCCGAGGCGAACGATCTCTTCGTCGAGGCCGCGGCGGCGTTCCGCAAGGAGCTGTGACGCCCGCGCCCGCTGTGACGAGCCTGTTGTGACGCCCGCGCCCGTTGTGACGCCTGTGACGCACCCCGTTGTGACGCCCGCGTCCCCTGGGGCGCCCCTTTCCCGGTAGCCCCTAGCAGACATCACGAGGTACCTCCAGACGTCCTGCGCCGCTTTGTGGCGCGGGGCGTCTTTTTTCGGCCCCCCGCCCGAACGTCGCGTGGGTGTGTGCGTCATAATTGCTTGTGAATGTGAACGCGTTCACAAGCGTGTCCCCTTATGTCCGTCTTACGTCCGGCTTGCGAGCGGACATAAGGGGCGCATCGCGGCTGAGCGAGAGCGGTACGAAAGGTGAAGGAGAGTCCGACGTGAACCTCGCTTTGGCGCCGGAGACCTTGGCGCGATGGCAGTTCGGCATCACCACCGTCTACCACTTCCTCTTCGTGCCACTCACGATCAGTCTCGCGGCGATCACCGCCGGCCTGGAGACGGCCTGGGTCCGTACGGGCAAGGAGAAGTACTTCCACGCGACCAAGTTCTGGGGAAAGCTCTTCCTCATCAACATCGCGATGGGCGTCGTGACCGGCATCGTCCAGGAGTTCCAGTTCGGCATGAACTGGTCCGACTACTCGCGCTTCGTCGGTGACGTCTTCGGTGCGCCGCTCGCGATGGAGGCGCTGATCGCCTTCTTCTTCGAGTCCACCTTCATCGGGCTGTGGATCTTCGGCTGGGACAAGCTGCCGAAGAAGATCCACTGCGCCTGCATCTGGATCGTCGCGATCGGCACGGTCCTCTCGGCGTACTTCATCCTCGCCGCGAACTCCTGGATGCAGCACCCGACCGGCTACACGATCGACAAGTCGACGGGCAAGGCGCAGCTCACCGATATTTGGCGGGTTCTGACCCAGAACACGACGCTGACGCAGTTCTTCCACACCATCACCGCGACCTTTATCGCGGGCGGCGCGTTCGTCGTCGGCGTCGCCTCGTACCACCTGTGGAAGGCCAAGCGGCGGCAGGCGGCCGGCCAGGCGCCGGGGGAGAAGGAGCGCAAGAAGATCGGCGCGATGCGCAGCTCGCTGCGGGTCGGCCTGGTCGTCACGGTCATCGCCGGGCTGGGCACGGCGATCAGCGGCGACACCCTCGGCAAGGTCATGTTCGAGCAGCAGCCCATGAAGATGGCGGCGGCCGAGGCGCTGTGGGAGACCAAGGAGCCCGCGCCGTTCTCCGTCTTCGCGGTCGGCAACGTCAACAAGGGCCACAACACCGTCGAGCTGTCGATCCCCGGTGTGCTGTCCTTCCTCGCCCACGACAACTTCGCCGACTCGGTCCCCGGCATCCACGACACCGCCAAGGCCGAGGCGGAAAAGTACGGTGGTGAGCCGGAGGACTACATCCCCAATATCTTCGTGGCCTTCTGGGGCTTCCGGCTGATGATCGGCGTCGGCATGACGTCGTTCGTCGCGGGCCTGATCGGATTGTGGACGACCCGCAAGAAGCGGTGGCTCGCCCCCGAATTCCGAACGGGCGACGAAGAGGTGCCACGGCTGATGCTCACCAAGCGGACCGAGATGAGCACCTTCTTCACCAAGTGGTCTTGGCGGATCGGCATGCTCACCATGCTCTTCCCGATCGTCGGCATCGCCTTCGGCTGGATCTTCACCGAGATGGGCCGCCAGCCCTGGGTCGTCTACGGGCTGATGAAGACCAAGGACGCGGTGTCGCCCGGCGTGGGCACCGGCGAGGTCATCACCTCGATGGTGGTCTTCACCCTCCTCTACGGCATCCTCGCCGTCGTCGAGGCCCGGCTGCTCGTCAAGTACGTCAAGGCCGGCCCCGACCTCGACGAAAAGCCGCCGGCCAAGGACCCGCGGCTGCGGCTCCCCTCCGGCGGCGACGGGGACGGGGACGCCGCCGAGTCCGAGGACGCCGACAAGCCGATGACATTCGCCTACTGACACGGGAAGGGAGAGAACGACCATGCATCTTCACGACTTCTGGTTCCTGCTGATCGCCGTCCTGTGGATCGGCTACTTCTTCCTCGAAGGCTTCGACTTCGGCATCGGCGTCCTGACCAAGGTCCTCGCCAAGGACCGCAAGGAGCGCCGGGTGCTGATCAACACGATCGGCCCGGTCTGGGACGGCAACGAGGTCTGGCTGCTGTCCGCCGGCGGCGCGACGTTCGCCGCCTTCCCCGACTGGTACGCGACCCTCTTCAGCGGCTTCTACCTCCCGCTGCTGCTCATCCTGGTCTGCCTGATCGTGCGCGGCGTCGCCTTCGAATACCGGCAGAAGCGGCCCGAGGAGCGCTGGCAGCGCAACTGGGAGCACGCCATCTTCTGGTGCTCGCTGCTCCCCGCCTTCCTGTGGGGCGTCGCCTTCGGCAACATCGTGCGCGGGGTGCCGATCGGCCCGGACAAGAACTACACCGGCACCGTGCTCGACCTGCTCAACCCGTACGCCCTGCTCGGCGGCGTCGTCACGCTGGTGCTCTTCACCTTCCACGGCGCGGTGTTCGCCGCCCTCAAGACGGCCGGCGACATCCGGATACGGGCGCGGCGGCTCGCGACCGTACTGGGGCTGGCCACGGCCGTACTGGCGCTGGTCTTCCTGATCTGGACGCAGGTGCACACCGGCAACGTCCGCAGCCTGGCCGCCATGATCGTCGCGGTCGTGGCGCTGGTGGCGGCGCTGGGCATGAACCGACTGGGGCGCGAGGGCTGGGCGTTCGCCCTGTCCGGGGTGACCATCGCGGCGGCGGTCGCGATGCTCTTCCTCGCCCTGTTCCCCAACGTGATGCCGTCGTCCACCAACCCGGAGTGGAGCCTGACGGCCGCCAACGCGGCGTCCAGCCCGTACACGTTGAAGATCATGACGTGGGTGGCGGTCATCATGACGCCGCTGGTCATGGCCTACCAGGCATGGACGTACTGGGTGTTCCGCAAGCGGATCGGCACCCAGCACATACCCGACCCGGCCACGCACTGACGAGGAACGTTCCACGTGAAACCCGTCGACCCCCGCCTGCTCACCTACGCGAAAGCGACACGCCTCTTCCTGGTCGCGACCGTGGCCCTCGGGCTGGCGGGGGCCGGGCTCGTCATCGCCCAGGCGATGCTCATCGCCGACGTGGTCGTCGGCGCCTTCCAGCACGGCCGCACCGTCGGCGACCTTGCGGGACGGCTGCTGCTGCTCGGAGCGGTGGCGGTGGGCCGGGCCGCCGTCTCCTGGCTGACGGAACTGGCCGCCCACCGCACCAGCGCCTCGGTCAAGTCCGAACTGCGCGTGCGGCTGCTCGCGCACGCCTCGCGGCTGGGCCCGGCATGGCTCAGCCGGCAGCGCACCGGCGAGCTGACCACGCTCGCCACCCGCGGCATCGACGCGCTGGACGACTACTTCGCCCGCTATCTGCCCCAGTTGGGGCTCGCGATCGTGGTGCCCGTCGCCGTCCTGGCCCGTATCGTCACCGCCGACTGGGTCTCGGCGCTGATCATCGTCATCACGCTGCCGCTCATCCCCCTGTTCATGATCCTCATCGGCTGGGCCACGCAGTCCACCATGGACCGGCAGTGGCGGCTGCTGTCCCGGCTGTCCGGGCACTTCCTCGACGTCGTCGCCGGGCTCCCCACCCTCAAGATCTTCGGGCGCGCCAAGGCGCAGGCCGAGTCGATCCGTTCGATCACGGCCGACTACCGGCGGGCGACGCTGCGGACCCTGCGGATCGCCTTCATCTCCTCCTTCGCCCTGGAACTGCTCGCCACGGTCTCGGTGGCCCTGGTCGCCGTGGGCATCGGACTGCGGCTCGTACGCGGCGAACTCGACCTCTATACGGGCCTCATGGTGCTGGTGCTCGCGCCCGAGGCGTATCTGCCGCTGCGGCAGGTCGGCGCGCAGTACCATGCGGCGGCGGAGGGGCTGTCGGCCGCCGACGAGGTCTTCGCCGTGCTGGAGAGCGAGCCGGCGACCGCGCCCGGCACCGTCGCCGCGCCCCGGGCGGCCGAGGCGGCGCTGACCGTGGAACGGCTCGTCGTCCGGCACGAGGGGCGCCCCCGGGCCTCCCTGGCCGAGACCTCGCTGGAGGTCGCGCCCGGCGAGACCGTCGCCGTCGTGGGCCCGAGCGGCGTCGGCAAGACCACGCTGCTCAACGCCGTACTCGGCTTTGAGCGGCCCGCGAGCGGGCGGGTGCTCGTGGGCGGCGCGGATCTCGCGTCGCTCTCCCCCGAAAGCTGGCACGACCAAGTGGCCTGGGTGCCGCAACGGCCCTACCTGTTCGCCGGGACGGTCGGCGAGAACGTACGGCTGGCGCGGCCGGACGCCGACGACGCGCAGGTGCGGGACGCGCTGCGCGAAGCCGGTGCCCTCGACTTCGTGTCCATGCTGCCGCACGGCACCGACACCCGGCTCGGCGAGGACGGCGCGGGGCTCTCCGCCGGGCAGCGGCAACGCGTGGCGCTGGCCCGCGCGTTCCTCGCGGACCGGCCGGTCCTGCTGCTCGACGAACCGACGGCGAACCTCGACGGCGAGACGGAGGCGTCGGTCGTCGACGCGGTCCGCCGGCTGGCCGTGGGCCGCACCGTGCTCATCGTCGTCCACCGCCCGGCCCTCCTCGCGGTCGCCGACCGGGTCGTGCGCCTGGAGCGGCCGGAGGACGATTCGGCGCGGGAGAGCGAGGCGGCTGCCGCACGTACGGGTGGGGGCGCTGCCGCGCTTACGGGCGGGGGCGCTGAGGCGCGTACGGACGAAGCCGCCGCTTCGGATACGCGCGAGGCCGTCGCTGCCCGTGCGGACGAGGCCGCCGAGGCGGGGCCTGCCGCCGGGGGCGGCTCCGGCCTCTGGGACGTTCCCGAGGAGCGGCGGGCCGGCGTGCTCGCGGCCGTACGGGCGGCGGGCCGCCCCCTGCGCGGGCGGTTCGCGTTCGCGCTGCTGCTCGGGGCGCTCGCGCTCGGCAGCTCGGTGGGGCTGATGGCCGTATCCGGCTGGCTGATCTCGCGGGCCTCCCAGGAGCCGCCCGTGCTCTATCTGATGGTGGCCGTCACCGCCACGCGCACCTTCGGTATCGGCCGGGCCGTCTTCCGCTACGCCGAGCGGCTGGTCTCGCACGACGCCGTGCTGCGGGTGCTGGCCGGGCTGCGGGTGGCCGTGTACGCGCGCCTGGAACGGCTCGCCCCGGCCGGGCTGCGCGAGACGCGCCGCGGCGACCTGCTCTCCCGCCTGGTCGCCGATGTGGACGCGCTGCAGGACTACTTCCTGCGCTGGCTGCTGCCGGTCGGCTCGGCGGTCCTGGTGGGCGCGGCCTCGGTCGGCTTCCTCGGCTGGCTGCTGCCGGAGGCGGGCGCGGTGCTGGCCGCCGGGCTGCTGGCGGCGGGAGTGGGCGTGCCGCTGGTCTCCGGCGCGGTGGCCCGCCGCGCGGAGCGGCGGCTGTCCCCGGCCCGCGGCGCGCTGGCGACGCGGGTGGTCGACCTGCTCAGCGGCACGGCGGAGCTGACGGTCGCGGGCGCCCTGCCGGGCCGGGTCGCGGCGGTGCGTTCCGCCGACGCCGAGCTGACCGGCGTCGCCCGGCGCGGCTCGGCCGCGACGGCGCTCGGCTCCGGCCTGTCCGCGCTGGCGGCGGGGGTGACCGTGGCGGCCGCGGCCTGGGCGGGCGTGCAGGCGCTGCACGCCGGCCGGCTCGGCGGGGTGTGGCTGGCGGTGGTGGTGCTGCTGCCGCTGGCCGCGTTCGAGGCGGTCGCGGGGCTGCCGCTGGCCGTGCAGTACCGGCAGCGGGTGCGGCGCTCCGCGGAGCGCGTGTACGAGGTGCTGGACGCGCCCGTACCGGTCGCCGAGCCCGCCGCGCCGCTGCCGGCCCCGGCCTCCCCGTTCCCCCTGCGCGTACGGGACCTGACCGCGCGCCACGCAGGGCAGCCGGAACCCGCGCTGGACGGCTTCTCGCTGGAGCTGACGGCCGGGCGGCGGGTCGCGGTGGTGGGCGTGTCGGGCGCGGGCAAGACGACGCTCGCGCAGGTGCTGCTGCGCTTCCTGGACGCCGAGTCCGGCGCGTACACGCTGGGCGAGGAGGGCCGGGACGCGTCCTCCATGGCCGGCGACGAGGTGCGCCGGCTGGTCGGGATGTGCGCGCAGGACGCGCATATCTTCGACAGTTCGGTGCGCGAGAACCTGCGGCTGGCCCGTACGGACGCGAGCGACGCCGATCTGCGGGCGGCGCTGCGCGCGGCCCGGCTCCTGGAGTGGGTGGACGGCCTCCCCGAGGGGCTCGACACGCTGGTCGGGGAGCATGGCGCGCGGCTGTCCGGCGGTCAGCGCCAGCGGCTCGCGCTGGCGCGGGCGCTGCTGGCCGACTTCCCGGTGCTGGTGCTGGACGAGCCCGCCGAGCATCTGGACCTGCCCACGGCGGACGCGCTGACGGCGGATCTGCTGGCGGCCACGGAGGGCCGTACGACCGTGCTGATCACGCACCGTCTGGCGGGGCTCGACGCGGTCGACGAGGTGGTGGTGCTGGAGCGCGGGCGGGCCGTGCAGCGCGGCGCGTACGGGGAGCTGGCGGTGGTGGACGGGCCGTTCCGGCGGATGCTGGAGCGCGAGCGGGAGACGGAAGGCCCGGACACCAGCCATAGGCGACTTTCACTTGCAAATGGGACTTACTAGTCTCTGGTTTATGGCAGCCACGTCAGCACCACAGGACTCACCGAGCCCTCGGGACCCGCTGGACCCAACCGATCCGCTGGACATCGCCACCGAGGCGAACCGCAGCCTCCAGGGCCTCTCCACGGAGCTGACCGCCCGCGTGCCGCGGCTGCTGGAAGCCATGCGGTCGGTCGGCAACGGGCTGGAGCTGCGCACCACGCTCGACCGCATCGCGGAGACCGCGGCGGAGCTCGCCGACGCCGAGTACGCCGCGATCGGCGTCATCGACGCCGAGGGCCAAGGGCTGTCGGAATTCATCACCTACGGCGTGTCCGAGGAACAGCAGGCGCTGATCGGCGGCCTGCCCGACGGCCGCCGCGGACTCCTCGGCGCCCTCATCCGACGGCCCGAGACGGTCATACTCGCCGATCTGACGGCGGACCCGCGCTACGCGGGCTTCCCGCCGAACCACCCGCCGATGCACACCTTCCTGGGGGTCCCGATCAAGGTGCAGGGCGAGACCTTCGGCAATCTCTACCTCGCCGAGAAGCGCGGCGGCGGGCTGTTCAGCGACGCCGACCTGAACATGGTGCGGGTGCTGGCCACCGAGGCGGGCATCGCGATCGGCAACGCGCGCGTCTACGAGGAGGGCCGCCAGCGGATGCGCTGGATCGACGGCTCGGTGGCCGTCACCACGGCGCTGCTCTCCGGCAGCGACGCCGAGGACGCCCTCGTCGTCGTCGCCGAGCAGGCCCGCCGCCTCGCCGACTCGGCCGCGGGCATCGTGCTGCTGCCCGACAACGAGGGCGGCCTGGAGATGGTGGCGGTCAGCGCCGACAACGCCGCCGGGCTCCTCGGCACGGTGATACCGCCGCACAGCCCCGTCGTCTCCCAGCTCCTCGCCGGGGAACCGGTGTACGTCGACGACTCGGCCACCGACGAACGCATGATCACCGACGCGGCGCCGCTCTTCGGCCCGAGCATGCTGCTGCCGCTCAAGAACGGCGACCGGGTGCTGGGCACCCTCGCCACGCCCAGGAGCCGCGGCGACCGCAAGTTCACCGACACCGAACGCACCCTCGCGGCCCAGTTCGCCGCGCAGGCCGCGCTCGCGCTCGTACTCGCCGACGCGCAGCGCGACCGGGAGCGCCTGGCCGTCTACGAGGACCGCGACCGGATCGCCCGCGACCTGCACGACCTGGTCATCCAGCGGCTGTTCGCCACCGGGCTGATGCTGGAGAGCGCGCAGCGCAAGGCGATCGTGCCCGACGTGCAGGTCAAGGTCGGGCAGGCCGTGGACGAGCTGGACGTGACGATCCAGGAGATCCGTACCGCGATCTTCGCGTTGCAGCAGGGGCCGGCGGAGGCCCCCGCGGGGCTGCGCACCCGCGTCCTGCGGGAGATCGGGACGGCCGCCGTGCCGCTGGGCTTCCAGCCCTCCGCGTCCTTCGTCGGGCCGGTCGACGCGAAGGTCGGCGAGCTGACCGGCAAGAACCTCATCGCCGCGCTGCGGGAGGCGCTGTCGAACGCCTTCCGGCACGCCGAGGCGTCCCGGATCGAGGTGGTCGTCGACGCGACGGCCAAGCTGCCGGACGGTCGCGACGGGGTGCGGCTCACCGTCGCCGACGACGGAATCGGCATCCCCGAGGGCGGCCGCCGCAGCGGCCTGAAGAACCTCGCCAAGCGGGCCGAGTCGCTGGGCGGCTCCAGTACGTACGGCCCGGGGCTCGGGGAGGACGGCGGCGGCTCGCGCGTGGTGTGGGAGGCGCCTCTTTAGCCGCCCGTTCAGGGAGGTCTTCGAGCGCCCATCCAGGGATGCCCTCGGGCACCCATTCAGGGAGGTCGTCAGGCACCCTTTCAGGGACGTCTCCATGGACACCTATATGGACGCCCTGAGGCAAAAGCGGGCCCTTCTTTAAAAGAAGAGGCCGGGTTCGGCCGGGAACGCCTCCATGGGGCGGCCGTTGCGCCAATCGGTCCTCTGCGCGAGCGGTCGGGCACGTGCCGGGAAACGATCCCAAGCATGCGATGCTCCCACCGTCGTCCCGTGCGTCTCCTCCGTCCCCTACGCCCCTTTCGGCCGGGCCGTATCCGCCGTCCCCTCCGGCTCGGCCGCCGGCCCCGCGGCCGTCCCGGCAGCCCGTGGCCTTGGAGCCGCCGGCCGCGTCCCCTCGGCGCCCTGTGCGCGCTCGGCCTGGTCCTGGCCGGGCTGATCTCGCTCACCGGCCCCGGCCCCACCGCCGCGCTGAGCGCCCCTCAGCTCATGGCGCGGGCCAGCTCCGAGGTGCTGCGGCTGGAGGCGGCGGCGCAGAGCGCCAAGGCTGGCTACGAGCAGGGGCGGAGCGTGGAGCGGGCGCAGCGGCTGCGGTCGGCGCGGCTCGCGGTGATGCTGCGGGACCGCCGGGCCGCGGCGGCGGCGCTGCGCGAGGAGACGGCGGCGCTCGCACGTGAGCGGCGCGGCCTGCGGGCCCTGAGCGCCGACGTCCGCGTACCGGCCTGGGGCGGCCCCTGGGAGCTGCTGCACCGTCAGGCGGCGGTGCGGCAGCGCGCGGACGGCCTGCAGCGCATGACGGGCGAAACGCGCCGCATGAGCGCGAAGCTGGCCGCCGAGGAGCGGGTGGCGACCGCCGCCTGGCACGCACTGACCCAGCGGACCGCGCGGCTGCGCGGCCGGGAGCAGCGCGCCGAGCGGCGGCTGGAGACGGCGCGCGGCGCGCTGCGCTGGATGGCGGCGGCGGCCTCGGCCAACGGCAAGTGCGGCGCGCTGCCGCGCCCCGCGGCGGCGGGCTCGTCCGCCGTCTCGCTCGCCGCGGGCGTGGGCTGGACGCGGCCCGTGGCGTCGTACGAGCTGTCCGCGGGCTTCGGCGGCTCGGGCTCGCGCTGGGCGAAGGGCCACACCGGGCAGGACTTCGCGGTACCGGTCGGCACGCCCGTACGGGCCATCGGCGCGGGCACGGTCGTCTCGGTCGGCTGCGGGGACGCCTTCGGCATCAGCGCGGTGATCCGGCACCCGGGGGGCTGGTACACGCAGTACGCCCATCTGTCGGCGCTCTATGTGGCGCGGGGCACGCGGGTGCGGGCCGGCGACTGGATCGGGCTGTCCGGCTCGACCGGCAACTCCACCGGCCCCCACCTGCACTTCGAGGTGCGGAAGGGGCCCGAGTACGGGACGGCCGTCGATCCGGTGGCATGGCTGAAGGCGCGCGGCGTGCGGTTGTGACGGGCGTGCGGTGTGCGGCTGGGACAGGCCGGCGGCCGGGCCGCCGGGGCAGCGTGCGGTGTGCGGCTGTGGAAGGCGTGCGGAGGTGAAGGCGCGCGGCGGCTGGGAAGGACGTGTGGGGCGGCTGGGTCAGGCGTGCCGCGTGCGCTTGTGACAGGCGTGCGGCTGTGAAATAGGCCCGGCGGCCCGGTTTATTTCGCTCATGTCGGCTGAAGGGGCGTGCTTTACGGCGGCGTCGGTGACCGGGGAACGTGGGTGACGCGGTGCCGGGAGCGTGTTCCACGGCCGAGGAGGCGCGGCGTATGGCTGAAGCGCCGGCTCCTCCCGCCGGCCGCGCGTCGAAGGCGTGCGATCGGGACATGGACACCGGTACGGCGCGCCATGGACGCCGGGGCACGGCATCCGACGAGGCACGGCCGGCGGGACGCGCCCGGCCGGACGAGGAGACCGCATGGCTGACGACAGCACCACGGAGGCACGCACCGCCGAACAGCGGCCGACGCCCCGCCAGGAGGCGGCGCGGCTCACCGCCGAGGGCGTCCACGTCATCGCGCTCACCTGGGTCGACAACGCGGGCATCACCCGGGTCAAGACCGTGCCGACCGCCCGGCTCGCGGCCGTCGCGGAGCGCGGCGTGGGCATGTCGCCCATCTTCGACGTCTACACCTGCGACGACTACATCACCGCCTCCCCGCACGTCGGCGGCCCCGACGGTGATCTGCGGCTCATCCCCGACCTCCGCCGGCTGACCGTGCTCGCCGCCCAGCCGGGCTGGGCCTGGGCGCCCGTGGACCGCTACGGCCAGGACGGCACCCCGTACGCCTGCTGCCAGCGGCAGTTCGCCCGCCGGATGGCGGAGCGGGCCGCCGAAGCCGGCTTCGAGGTGCGGATGGGGTTCGAGACGGAGTGGGCGGTCTCCCGGCCCGCGCCCGACGGCGCGTTCGACGCCGCCTGCGCGGGGCCGGCCTACGGCATGACGCGGATCGTCGAACTCTCCGACTACGTCCGGGCCGTCGCCGAGGCCCTGGCCGCCCAGGGCATCGAGGTGCACCAGATCCACCCCGAGTACGGGGCGGGCCAGTTCGAGGTGTCCACCGCGCCCGCCGACCCGGTGGGCGCCGCGGACGAGGTGGTGCTCGTCCGCGAGACCGTACGGGCCGTCTCCGCGCGGCACGGCCTGCGCGTCACCTTCGCGCCCGTCGCCCTGGCCGGGGAGGTCGGCACCGGCTGCCATCTGCACTTCAGCCTCGGCCGGAACGGACGCAGCCTGCACCGCGAGAGCGGCGCGCCGTACGGGCTCGACCCGGCGGCCGTCGCGTTCCTCGGGGGCGTCCTGGACGCCCTGCCGGCCCTGTCCGCCGTCGGCGCCCCCTCGCCCGCCAGTTACCTGCGGCTGAGGCCCTCCCAGTGGGCGGGTGCCTACCGCTGCTGGGGAGTGGAGAACCGGGAGGCGGCGCTGCGGCTGGTGCGGGGCGTCTGGGACGACCCGGACGGCGGCAACGCGGAGATCAAGTGCGTGGACGCCGCGGCCAACCCGTACCTGCTCGCCGGATCGGTCATCGCCGAGGGCCTGAACGGCGTCGCCACCGGCGCGAAACTGCCGCCGCCGGTCGTCGGCGACCCGGGGGCGCTCAGCGAAGCGGAACGCCGCGAGCGCGCCATCGACCAGCTCCCCTCGACGCTCACCGAAGCCACCGACCTTTTCGAGCGACAAGAAGTACTGCGCGACGCGATGGGAGACGTCCTCCATGGGGCGCTCGTCGCCGTGCGGCGGGCGGAAGCGGAACGGAGCGCGGGCCGCGCCCCGGAGGAGGTCGTGGCCGCGACCCGCTGGCGGTACTGATGGCCTGGCTGCCGCTGCCGCCGCTGGTCGACCACCACTGCCACGGCGTGCTCCGGGGGGAGCTGGACGCCCGTGCCTTCGAGAGCCACCTCACCGAGTCGGACGCGCCCGCTCCGCCGGGCACCACCTTCTTCGACACCCAGACGGGCTTCGCGGTGCGGCGCTGGTGCCCGCCGCTGCTCGGCCTGGAGCCGCACTGTCCGCCCGCCGCCTATCTCGCGCGCCGCCGCGAGCTGGGCCCGTACAAGAGCCGCAAGGCGCTGCTGCGGGGGACCGGGATCGGCGCCTACCTCGTCGACACCGGGCTGCCCGGCGACCTCACCGGCCCCGACGAGCTGGCGGGCGCCGGGGGCGGCACGGCCCGCGAGATCGTCCGCCTGGAGACGCTGGCGGAGCGGATCGCGGACGGCCTGCCCCGGGGACCTGCCGCGCGGGCCCCGGGGGACGCCGCCCCCGCCTTCGTCGCGGGCGTCGAGGAGGCCGTGCGGGCGGCGGCCCGTACGGCCGTGGGCTTCAAATCCGTCGCCGCCTACCGCCACGGGCTGGCGCTCGCCCCCGAGCCGCCCGCCCCGTACGCGGTCCACACGGCCGCCCGCGCCTGGCTGACGGGCCGCCGCGCGGGCGACCGGGTCACCGATCCGGTGCTCCTGCGCCATCTGCTGTGGCTGGCGGTGGCCACCGGGCTGCCGCTGCAACTGCACACCGGCTTCGGCGACCCCGACCTGCGGCTCGACCGCGCGGACCCGGTGCTGCTCACGGACTTCGTACGGGCCACAGCCGGCGCCGGCGGCCCCCTGGTCCTGCTGCACGGCTACCCGTACCACCGCCAGGCCGCCTACCTCGCCAACGTCTTCCCGCACGTCTACGCCGACGTCGGGCTGTCCCTCACCCACACGGGGACGCGCGCCGAGGCGGTCCTGGCCGAGTTTCTGGAGCTGGCGCCGTTCGGCAAGCTGCTCTTCTCCACCGACGCCTACGGACTGCCGGAGCTGTACGTCGTCGGCGCCGAGCTGTTCCGTACGGCGCTGCGCGCGCTGCTGGGCCGCTGGGTCGAGGACGGCGCGTGGTCGGCGCCGGACGCCGAGCGGGTCGCCGCCCTCATCGCCGCCCGCAACGCGCGGCGCGTGTACGGGCTGGAATGCGTACGGGGCTGAACCGGCGGCCGGGGGCCGTACCTGATACCCGGAGCCGGCTCACCTGCCTCAGGCGGCGATGATCCGCTCTATGACGGCCGCGACGCCGTCCTCGTTGTTGGCGGCGGCGTGGCGCGGCGTCGCGGCCAGCACCTCGGGGTGCGCGTTGGCCATCGCGTACCCGGTCCCCGCCCAACTGAGCATTTCCAGATCGTTGGGCATATCGCCGAACGCCACCACTTCCTGCGGCGCGATCCCGCGCTCGGCACAGCAGCGGGCCAGAGTGCTGGCCTTGCTGACGCCGAGCGCGCTGATCTCCAGCAGCGCCGTCGGGCTGGACCGGGTGAACGAGGCGTACTCGCCGCCGACCGTACGGGCGAGGGCGAGGAAGTCGTCCGGGGCGAACTCCGGATGGTGCGCCAGGAGCTTGAGTATCGGCCCCGGCGACCCGCCCTCCTCCGTCAGAAGCTCCTCCGCCGGGGCGACGACGGCACCCGGGTCCAGATGGAAGGGCGGGTAACTCGGCTCGTAGTCGATGCCGCTGGTGCGCTCGATGGCGAACGAGGTGCCCGGAGCGGCGTCGCGCAGCGTCCCGACGACGGCCGAGGCGTCCTCGGTCTCCAGCGGCCGCACCTCGACGAACCGTCCGTCCCCGTGCAGATCCACGACGGCGGCGCCGTTCGCGCAGATCGCCAGCCCATGCCCGTGCACATGGTCGCGGACCACATCCATCCAGCGGGCCGGTCGCCCGGTGACGAAGAAGACCTCGATCCCCGCCCGCTCCGCCGCGGCCAGCGCCGCGACCGTACGCTCCGAAACGGACTTGTCGTCCCGGAGCAGCGTCCCGTCGAGATCCGTCGCGATCAGCCGGGGCGCGGCCGCCGGCCGCTGCGAGAAGGAAGGCCCTGGCTGCTCGGTCGCTGAAGTCACGCTCCCCATTCTCATATACGCCCCCGCATGCGGACGCCACAGAGCCCCCAGCGGCCGCGGACGCCGCGTGCGGTGTGTCACTGCTGGTCACTGCGGGTTGTCAGTGGCACCGCCTACGCTCGCGGGCATGCGACTGAGCACTGTGATTCTTCCTCACCGACGCTGGGCCGACGGGGGCCGACAGGCGTGGCAGCGAGCCGAGGAGCTCGGCTTCGACACCGCGTACACGTACGACCACCTCTCGTGGCGCTCCTTTCGCGACGGGCCGTGGTTCGGCGCGATTCCTACGTTGACCGCGGCGGCCGCCGTCACCTCGGGCATGCGGCTGGGCACCCTGGTCACCTCCCCGAACTTCCGCCATCCGGTCACCCTCGCCAAGGAGCTCATCTCCCTCGACGACATCTCCGGCGGGCGCGTCACGCTGGGCATCGGGGCCGGGGGCTCCGGGTTCGACGCGACCGCGCTGGGCCAGGAGGCGTGGACGCCGCGGGAGCGGGCGGACCGCTTCGGCGAGTTCGTGCCGCTGCTCGACTCCCTGCTCAGCCAGGACGTCGTGACCTACGAGGGCACGTTCTACTCGGCGCACGAGGTGCGCAACATCCCCGGCTGCCTCCAGCGGCCGAGACTGCCCTTCGCCGTCGCCGCGACCGGGCCGCGCGGCATGGAGCTCGCCGCGCGGTACGGGCAGGCGTGGGTGACCACCGGGGACCCGAAGCTCTTCGAGACGGGCACGCCGGCCGAGTCCCGGGCGGCCATCGCCCGGCAGGCGGAGCGGCTGGACGCGGCGTGCGAGGCCGTGGGCCGCGAGGGCGCCGCCCCGCGCAAGATTTTGCTGACCGGCTTCACGCCGGACCGGCCGCTGGCGTCCTTCGAGGCGTTCGTCGACTTCGCGGGCGACTACGCCGATCTGGGCTTCGACGAGATCGTGGTGCACTGGCCGATCCCCGACTCCTTCTTCGAGGCGGACCACGCCGTCTTCGAGAAGATCGCGACAGAGGCGGTGGCGCAGCTCCCCTGAGCCCATCCCGGGTCGCGATATTCCGGTTCGCGGTGCTCCTCACACCGTCCCTTATCCCGCTGATAACCGTTCCAGGGGGACAATCGAGGGAGAGGCACGGCGGGGGGCACGGTCCACAGAGCCTTGGAGGTTCCCCATGCAACGCTCACGATTCGCCCCGGACAGGGGGCTGACGACCCGCATGGTGAGCACCATGTTCTTCATCGGACTGCTCTATGTGGTGTTCGTCGGTGTGCTGATGGTGGCGTTGCGCGGGGCCTGGCCGGTCATCCTGATCATCGCGGGCGGGCTGTTCATCGCGCAGTTCTGGTTCAGCGACCGGATCGCGGCGTTCAGCATGGGCGCGCGGGAGGTCACCCCGCAGGAGGCCCCCGAGCTGCACGGCGCCGTGGACCGGCTGTGCGCGCTCGCCGACATGGACAAGCCGCGGGTGGCGATAGCCGACAGCGACGTGCCGAACGCCTTCGCGACCGGCCGCAACCAGAAGAAGGCCCTGGTCTGCGCCACGACCGGGCTGCTGCGGCGGCTGGAGCCGGAAGAGCTGGAGGGCGTGCTCGCGCACGAGCTCTCGCACGTCGCCCACCGGGACGTGGCCGTCATGACCATCGCCTCCTTCCTGGGCGTCCTGGCGGGCGTCATCACCCGCATCGGCTTGTGGGGCGGCTTCCGGCGGGCCGGCGGCCGGGACAACAACACGGCCATCGCGATGCTGCTGATCCCCCTGATCAGCGCCATCGTCTACGCCATCAGCTTCCTGCTGACCCGGCTGCTGTCCCGCTACCGCGAGCTGTCCGCCGACCGGGCGGCCGCCCTGCTCACCGGGCGGCCCTCGGCCCTGGCCTCCGCGCTCACCAAGGTCACGGGGCAGATGTCCCAGATACCCACCCGCGACCTGCGGCAGGCCGAGCCGTTCAACGCCTTCTACTTCGCGCCCGCCTTCTCCTCCAAGGAGAGCCTGAGTCGGCTGCTCTCCTCCCACCCGACGCTGGAGCAGCGGCTCGACCAGCTCGGGAGGATATCGGCCCAGCTCGGACGCCCGTAAGCCGACGGCGGTGGTCCGGCCCTCCGCCGTGTGGCCGTCCGCCCCTGCCCGCCTGTCCCTGCCCGACTGCCCGACTGCCCGTCTGCCCGACTCGCCGCCCGTAGCCAGTGCCATCGCCCCTGAACCCGACCCGCCGCCCGTAGCCCGCGCCACTGCCCGTAGACCCGACCCGCCGCCCGTAGCGCCCGTAGGCCCGCTGGACTTCCGTCCAGAGCCTCGGGAGCCTCGGGCACCCGCCCGGACACCCCTCGACCGGATTCGACAGGAGCCATCGACCGTGGGCTTTCTCGACGCCATCCTCGGCCGCAGCAAGCCGGTCCGTCCTGACCTGGACCAGCTCTTCGCCCTGCCGTCCGCCGCCATCACGCTGGAGGCGGGGGCCGGCTTCACCCCCACCGGGCTCGGCTCGGTGTGTTTCGCGAGCGTCGAGGGCGGGGCGTTCACCCAGCTCCAGCAGGACGTACGGTCGCTCCTCGACGCGGACACGGAGCGCGGCGGCGTGCCCGTGGAGTTCAGCCAGGACTCGTACGGCTATACCTGGCTGCTCGCGCGGCAGCCGGCCGACGACGTGGCGGGGCTGGTCAACGACCTGCACGCGGTCAACACGCTGCTGCAGGACGGCGGCTTCGGCCCGCAGTTGCTCTGTTCCCTGCTGGGTTTCCAGGACGCCGACGGGCGCTCCCTCGCGCTCGTCTACCTCTACAAGCGGGGCACGTTCTACCCCTTCGCGCCGCTGCCCGGCGGGGACAAGCGCGACAACGGCCTGGAGCTCCAGGTGCGGGGGCTGCTGGGCGACGATCTGCGGATAGAGACGGAGCTGAACCGCTGGTTCCCGGTCTGGGGCGCGCCGGGGCTGTGAGGCCCGTACGGCGAGGCCATGGCGGAGTCGCCGTTACGCGCGGTGTCGGTGCTACGGGCGGGATACGCGCTCGAAGCGCTCAGCGGACCCTGCTGCCGAGCCACGGCGTCAGGGCATGGCGCAGGATGAGTTCCTTGTAGGTATCGTCCCCGGGCAGCGGCACCACGAGCCGCCAGCCGGGCGGGAAGAAACGTCCCTTGACGTGGGCGAGCCCGCCGTACACGGACCGCAGGAAATCGGGCACCGAGTCGCGCGGTACGTCGTGGAACTCCACGGTGTCCACGGAGATCTTCGCGTCGCCCTCGGAGTACAGCTCGATGTCGATCCGGGGCGAGCCGCCCAGCTCGATGTACGCCTCGTGCGGAAGGGAACCGTCCGCGTCGGTCACGACCCCCACCCCCGCGGCTGAGCGCCGGGCGGACCGGTCGGCGCCGATGTCGTCGGTGACCTCGATCGCCAGGCCGTACTCGCGCGCGACCGCACGGACGGCGACGACGGCGGCCTCGGTGCTGGCGAAGTGCGGGCGGTCCATACCGCCCCATTTTGCCGTACGGGCGTTCGTCCGCCGTTCCTCAGGCGTACGGTCCGTCCCGGCGCCCCGGAGCTTCCCGGGGTCGGGCTCAGGGCCGGGACGTGCGGCGGGAGGACAGCTCGTCCATGGTGCGGGCCTGGACCTCGCGCAGGGTCGCGGCCGTGACGAAGGCGGCCGCGTTCTCCTCGCCGACCAGCTCGCGCACCGCGCGTAGCAGGTCGGCCGGGAGGGCGACCGGCTCCTCGGCGCGGGAGCGGGGCGCGGCGGGCCGGGCGGGGCACGGGGCGGCGGCGCGCGGGGGAGAGGCGGTCACCTCGCTGAGCCGGCGGCGCAGATAGCGGGTGGCCAGCGTGCGCATGGCGCGGGCCAGCTCCGCGTCCACGGTCTGCTGGGCGAGCGGCCGCAGCCGCCGCACCAGGGAGGCGGCCTCCGCCGCCTCGTCGTCGCTCGGGGTGTGGTCGAAGTACTGCTGGAAGACGTGTTCCGTGGTGAAGTCGAGGAAGCGCCCGGCGATGTGCTCCACCTGGCTCCGCAACTCGCGGAGGTGGCCGGAGATGGCGAGCAGCGGGATGCCCGCGGCGTGCAGTTCGGCGGCGACGGCCAGCTCCTGCGGGCTGGGCACGAGGAACTCGTCCCGGGCCCCGGCGACCCGCACCAGGACGCCGAGCTCCACGGCGTCCTCGACGGCCTCGTCGTCCGGTTCCCCGCCGAACCGCTCGTCCAGCTCCGCGCGCGTTATCCGCCCGGTCTCCTCGTCCGTCCACGGCCCGTCGACCTCGGCGACCAGGCCCAGCACCCCGCCGAGCCCCCGCCCCGCGTCCCACGCCTCCAGCAGCTCCTTGATGGAGGCCAGGGTGAAGCCGCGGTCCAGCAGGCCGGAGATCTGCCGCAGCCGCACCAGGTGCGAGTCCCCGTACACGTTGGCGCGGCCCCGGCGCTCCGGCTTCGGCAGCAGCCCGCGGTCCTGGTAGGCGCGGATCGTACGGACCGTGGCGCCGCTGCGGTGGGCCAGCTCCTCGATCCGGTACTCCGCCGGTGACTGCTCGGACACGCTGTCGCTCCTCGTGAGACTTCCTAGGAGACGGCCGCGCGGCCGGCCGCGCCCGCGGCGGCCCGCGCCGCCGGCGAGGACGCCAGGTATGCGACGGCCCTGCGCAGCGACCCCTCCTGCGAGGGATGGTACGACCGCCGGAAGTAGCGCGGGACGGCCGAGCCGAGTTCCCGCCAGGTGGGCAGCAGACCCTTGCGAACGGCCCTGTTGTGCTCGCGCAGCGAGTACCGTGTGCGGCCCGCCAGCTCGGGGTCGTGGCGCAGGAGGTAGGCCGCGCCCCAGGCCCAGAGGTACGTGATGACGGGCGCGGTGACGGCCATGCCGAGCACCCGGCGGGTGTAGCGCGGCAGCCCCGCGCCGCCGCAGTGCTGGTACATGTCGAAGGCCACGGCCCGGTGCTCGACCTCCTCCGCGCCGTGCCAGCGCAGCAGGTCGAGCATGACCGGGTCGGGCTCCGCCCGGTCCAGCCCCTCGGCGCGCAGCACCCAGTCGCCCAGCACCGCCGTGAACTGCTCTATCGCGGCGATGACCGCCAGCCGGAAGCGCAGCCACTCCTCGGCCGGGACGGGTATGCCCCGCGGCGGGCGCTCGCCGAGCAGCACGTCGAAGAGGAAGTCGACGTGCCGGGTGTACGGGCCGGTGTCCAGGCCCTGCTCGGCGAGGTGGCCGAGGACATAGGCGTGCTGCACGCTGTGCGTCGCCTCCTGCCCCATGAAGCCCTTGACGTCCTTGAGCAGCTCCGGGTCGCGTATCAGCGGCAGGCCCTCCTTGAAGACCTTGACGAACCACCGCTCGCCCGCGGGCAGCAGCAGGTGCAGCACGTTGATGACGTGGGTGGCGGTGGGCTCGTCCGGTATCCAGTGCAGCGGCGTGCGCCGCCAGTCGAACGCGACTCGCCGCGGGGCTATCTCGTAGTGCTCGCCGTGCTCGCTCACATGCGGCTCCTCTCCGACGTCCTCCGTGCCGCTCTTGTCGGGCACGTGCGGCTCTTCTCCGACGGCTCCCGTGCCGCTCTTCTCCGACGGCTTCCGTGCCGCTCTTGTCAGGCGCGTACGTCCCTGTCCGGCACGTACGGCTCTTCTCCGACGGCTTCCGCGCGGCGGCCCTACAGGGGCGGGTCGATACGGGCGATGGCGCGCAGCGCCTTCGGCGCGAAGCGGGACAGCAGGCGTGCGCCGCGCGCCTCCGGGGTGACCGGGACGACCGCCTGGTTGCGGACGACGGCCTTCAGGATCGCGTCGGCGACCTTCTCCGGCGGGTAGCCGCGCATCCCGTACAGCCGGGCGGACTTGGCGCGCAGGCGCCGCTGTTCGTCCTCCGAGACGCCCGTGAAGCGCGCCGTCGCGGCGATGCCGGTGTTGACGATGCCGGGGCAGATCGCCGAGACCCCGATGCCCTGACCGGCCAGTTCGGCGCGCAGGCACTCGCTGAGCATCAGCACCGCGGCCTTGGACGCGCTGTAAGCGGGCAGCGCCTTCGAGGGCTGGAAGGCCGACGCGGAGGCGGTGTTGACGATGTGGCCGCCCTGCCCGCGGTCGGCCATCTGCTTGCCGAAGGTCCGGCAGCCGTGGATGACGCCCCACAGATTGACGTCCAGGACCCTCCGCCACTCCTCGGCCGATGTGCTCATGAACGGGCCGGACAGCCCGATGCCCGCGTTGTTGACCAGCACGTCCACGACGCCGTACGCGGCGGCGACCTTGTCGGCGAGCTTCTCCATGGCCTGCTCGTCGCCGACGTCGACCGCCTCGGCCCAGGCCTCCGGGGCGCCGATGAGCCGGGCCAGCTCGGCGGTGCGGGCCGCGCCCTCCGCGTCCCGGTCCACCGCCACCAGGCGCGCCCCGGCCTCCGCGAAGGCGAAGGCGGTGGCCCGGCCGATGCCGCCGGCCGCGCCGGTCACCAGGACCAACTGCCCGCCGAACCGGGCCGCGTACGGGCTTTTGCCGCCCTTCGGAGCGGCGCTCTTCGTGGGGTCGCCCTCCTCCTGGGCGTCGACGAACTCCGTGATCCAGGCGACCAGTTGGTCGGGCCGGGTGCGCGGCGCCCAGTGCTTGGCCGGCAGGGTGCGCCGCACGAGCCCCGGAGCCCACTGCTCCAGCTCGTCGTAGAGCCGCTCGGACAGGAAGATGTCGCCGGTCGGGACGATGAGCTGCACCGGCGCGTGGGCGTACGCGTCGGCGCGGGGCCGGCGCATCCGGGCCCGTACGTTGTCGCGGTACAGCCACGCCCCGTGCGCCGCGTCGGTCGGCAGCGACGGCGTGGGGTAGCCGTCGCCGGGCGCCTTCTCCAGCCGCTCCAGGACAGCGGGCCAGTGCTTGCCGAGCGGGCCGCGCCAGACGGCTTCCGGGAGCTTCGGCGTGTGCAGCGCGTACACGTACCACGATTTGGCGCCCTGGCCGAGCAGTTGGCCGAGCCGGCGGGGGGTGGGGCGCGCCGTCCGCTTCTTGATCCAGTGGCCGAAGTGGTCCAGGGAGGGCCCGGAGATGGAGGTGAAGGAGGCGATCCGGCCCTCCGCGCGCCGTACGGTGGCGAACTCCCACGCCTGCACCGAGCCCCAGTCGTGGCCGACCAGGTGGACTGGCGCGTCGGGGCTCACCGCCTCCGCCACCGCCAGGAAGTCGTCGGTCAGCTTCTCCAGCGTGAAGCCGCCGCGCAGCGGCCGGGGCGCGGTGGACCGGCCGCAGCCGCGCACGTCGTAGAGGACCACGTGGAAGCGGTGGGCGAGCCGCCGGGCGACGCGGGACCAGACCTCCTTGCTGTCCGGATAGCCGTGCACCAGCACCACCGTCGGCCGGGCGGCGTCGCCCAGCTCCGCCACGCACAGCTCGACGCCGCCCGTGGCGACCCACCGCTCGCGCGCCCCCGCCAGCCCGTCGACGCCGTCCGCGGGCCCCTGCCGCGCCTCCCGGGAAACCTCCCCGCCCAGCCCCTCACCGGCCGCCCCACCGACCGATCCACCGGGCTCCCCGCCGAGCGATCCGCCGACCGATCCGCCGACCGACCCACCGACCGGCCCACCGGGCTTCCCGCCTGGTTCGCCGCCCGGCGTCCCGCCTGGCTCGTCGGCCGCCGTCCCACCGGGCTCCCCGCCCGCTTCCCCGCTCCGGAACTCGCTGCTCATGCGCCCTGCCCCTCCTGCCGTCGCCGCACGTGCGGCAGATCGTCGTCCAGCCAAAAGGCGCTCTCCTGGGGGTCGCGGGAGTCCGTGACGACCAGAAGCTCCTCGAACTTCGCGCCCGTGCCCCGGAAGCCGAGGTGGGGTTCGACCGCCCACAGTCCGGGCCGCGGCGGATGGTCGGAGAAGGCGTACGGGCTCCACAGCGGCGACCAGCCCTCCCGGTGGCCGTGCAGCGCGTCGGAGGCCAGCCCCTTGAGCGCCTGGGTGCCGAACCCGAAGACGTGCGGCGACCAGCGGCGCTCCTTGACGCGGCCCACCTTGTGCGCGATCACGCCGAACGGGTAGGCGCGGTGCCGGTTGGCGTACCCCTGGCGGACCATGAGCCGCTCGACGTCCTCGTAGATCTCGCGCAGGGAGCGGCGCTCGCGCACCTCGGCCAGAATCAGCTCGCGGTGCGCCCGCAGGTCGTCGAGGAGCCGGTCGTGCAGCGGATTGAGCCCCAGCACGCCCGAATACCCGATGTCGGCGGTGAATCCGCCGTGCACCGGGGCCATGTCGAGGATGAACGGCATCCCCGGCTCCAGCCTCCGGTTGGTCGGGAAGAACTGGAGCGGCACCCGGAAGTTGACGAAGGCCGTGCGGTCCCCGAACCAGGCGAAGGGCAGATGGAACCAGTCCCGCACCCCGCGGGCCCGCAGCCACTCCCGCTGCATCCGCGCCGCGTCCCGCTCCGTCACCCCCGGCCTGAGCTGGGCGGCGACCGCCTCGGCGCAGTCGTACGCGAGGCGCTGCACCCGCTGGAAGCCGCGCAGCTCCGCGGCGCGTTCCCGGTCGACCGCCGAGGCCGTGGCCGAGGTCACGGCTGAGGTCATGGCTGAGGTCATCGCCACCTGTCCGTCCGGTCCGTGAGCAGGGACCCCGGATGCGCCCAGTGAGGGGCCGGGGCCAGTCCGTAACTTGACACTGATGAATGTGACAATGCGCGGCGGCTGCGTCAAGGGGTCGGGCCGGCCTGTGGATAACTCGGCGAACTCCACCGGCCCTTACGGGGGTGTCAGACCGGAGGACGACACACATCCCGTTATCTGGGCTGACGCCACCTGTGGTCCGCGCCACTACCGTCGGGGACGTGACTGTGATCGCCATCGAAAGCCTGAGCAAGCGGTTCCCCCGGGTGACCGCGCTTGACCGGCTCTCCGTCGACATCACGCCGGGTGTGACCGGCCTGGTGGGCGCGAACGGGGCCGGCAAGTCGACGCTGATCAAGATTCTGCTCGGCCTGTCCCCCGCCACCGAGGGCCGGGCCGCCGTGCTCGGGCTCGACGTCGCGACGGAGGGCAGCGCCATCCGCGAGCGGGTGGGGTACATGCCCGAGCACGACTGCCTGCCGCCGGACGTCTCGGCGACCGAGTTCGTCGTCCACATGGCGCGGATGTCCGGGCTGCCGCCCACCGCGGCCCGCGAGCGGACCGCCGACACGCTGCGCCACGTCGGCCTCTACGAGGAGCGCTACCGCCCCATCGGCGGCTACTCGACGGGCATGAAGCAGCGCGTGAAGCTCGCCCAGGCCCTCGTGCACGACCCGCAACTCGTGCTCCTGGACGAGCCGACCAACGGCCTCGACCCGGTCGGCCGGGACGACATGCTCGGCCTGATCCGCCGCGTGCACACCGACTTCGGGATCTCGGTCCTGGTCACCTCGCACCTGCTCGGCGAGCTGGAGCGCACCTGCGACCACGTCGTGGTCATCGACGGCGGCAAACTGCTGCGCTCCAGCTCCACCAGCGACTTCACGCAGACCACGGCGTCCCTCGCCGTGGAGGTCACGGACACCGACACGCACCCGGACGGCACCAAGGCGCTCGGCAAGGCCCTCGCCGACGCCGGGCTCGCCGTGCAGCCGATGGGGCGCTCCTCGGACAGCGCGTACGCCGCCGGGCACGTCCTGCTGGTCGACGTGGACGGCGAGGAGACGTACGACGTCGTGCGCGACACCGTCGCCGGGCTGGGCCTGGGCCTGGTCCGGATGGAACAGCGCCGCCACCACATATCCGAGATCTTCCGCGACGACACCGGTGACGGCGGGAGCGCGAGCGCCGGCGACGGCGGCGCGACGACCGGCGGGCCCGCGCGCCCCGACGCGAACGAGAAGGGAGCCGCCCACCATGTCGCCTGAGACCAGGTCCGGCACCAAGGCGGCGGCCGCCCCGGCCGCCGACGTCATCCACAACATTGGCTACCGGAACTACGACGGGCCGCGCCTGGGGCGCGCGTACGCCCGCCGCTCGCTCTTCTCGCAGAGCCTGCGCGGCGCGTACGGCCTGGGCCGCTCCGCGAAGTCCAAGGTCCTGCCGATGATCCTGCTCGCCGTGATGTGCGCGCCGGCCGTCATCCTGGTGGCCGTCACCATCACGACGCAGCAGGAGAAGCTGCCCGTGCAGTACACGCGGTACGCGGTGCTCCTCCAGGGCGTCATCGGGCTCTTCCTGGCCGCCCAGGCCCCGCAGTCCGTCTCCCGGGACCTGCGCTACAAGAGCGTCCCGCTCTATTTCTCGCGTCCTATAGAGCGCGTCGACTATGTGGTCGCCAAGTTCGCCGCCATGGCGTCGGCCCTCTTCATGCTGACCGGCGTCCCCCTGGTGATCCTCTATATCGGCGCCCTGCTCGCCAAACTCGACTTCGTCGACCAGACGAAGGGATTCGCGCAAGGAATCGTCTCCGTGGCCCTGCTCTCGCTCCTGTTCGCCGGAATCGGCCTGGTCGTCGCGGCCCTCACCCCGCGCCGCGGCTTCGGCGTCGCCGCCGTCATCGCCGTGCTGACCATCTCCTACGGGGCGGTCTCCACCATCCAGGGCATCGCGGACACCCAGGGCAGCACCGACGTGATCCCCTGGCTGGGCCTCTTCTCACCGATCACGGTCATCGACGGCGTGCAGACGGCGTTCCTCTCCGCCTCGTCGTCCTTCCCCGGCGGCTACGGCCCCTCCGCCGGCCAGGGCGTGGTCTACGTGATCGTGCTCCTCGGCCTGATCGCCGGCGCGTACGGGCTGCTGATGCGCCGCTACCGGAAGGTCGGGCTGTGACCGCCGCCGAGACCGTACCGCCGTCCACCACCACCCCCCGAAGGAACGGGCCGCGCCCATGACGACCATCCATATCGACAATGTCTCGCGCTGGTTCGGCAATGTGGTCGCCGTCAACGACGTCTCCATGCGGGTGGGCCCCGGCGTGACCGGACTGCTCGGCCCCAACGGCGCGGGGAAATCCACCCTCATCAACATGATGGGCGGCTTCCTGGCCCCCTCGACCGGCGCCGTCACCCTCGACGGAGCGACGATCTGGCGCAACGAGGGGATCTACCGCCACATCGGGATCGTCCCCGAGCGCGAGGGCATGTACGACTTCCTGACCGGCCGCGAATTCGTCGTGGCCAACGCCGAGTTGCACGGCCTCGGCGCCGAGGAGGCCCGCCGGGCCCTCGCCACGGTCGAGATGGAGCACGCCCAGGACCGCAAGATCGCCACGTACAGCAAGGGCATGCGGCAGCGCGTGAAGATGGCCTCCGCCCTCGTGCACGACCCCGCGGTGCTCCTCCTGGACGAGCCGTTCAACGGCATGGACCCGCGCCAGCGCATGCAGCTCATGGACCTGCTGCGGCGGATGGGCGCCGACGGCCGTACGGTGCTGTTCTCCTCCCACATCCTCGAAGAGGTCGAACAACTCGCCGCGCACATCGAGGTGATCGTCGCGGGCCGGCACGCGGCCTCCGGCGACTTCCGCAAGATCCGCCGGCTGATGACGGACCGCCCGCACCGCTACCTCGTACGCTCCAGCGACGACCGGGCGCTCGCCGCGGCCCTCATCGCCGACCCCTCCACGGCGGGCATCGAGGTCGACCTCGGCGAGGGCGCCCTGCACATCCAGGCCGTGGACTTCGCCCGGTTCACCGAGTTCCTGCCCCGGGTGGCCCGGGACCGGTCCATCCGGCTGTACGCGGTCTCGCCCTCGGACGAGTCCCTGGAATCGGTCTTCTCCTACCTCGTAGCGGCCTGAAAGGAGCCTCGAAGCGATGTACAACCACACCGTCGCCCGGCTCACCTACCGGGCCCTTCTCGGCCGCCGCCGGGCCCTCATCCTGTGCGCGCTGCCCGTACTGCTGCTGGTCATCGCGGCCGCCATCCGCGCCATGACCGGCGCCGACGACCAGACCGCCGCCGACGTCCTGGGCGGCTTCGCGCTCGCCACCATGGTCCCGCTGATCGGCGTCATCGCCGGTACGGGCGCGATCGGCCCGGAGATCGACGACGGCTCCGTGGTCTACCTGCTGGCCAAGCCCGTCAAACGGCCCACGATCATCTTCACCAAACTGCTCGTGGCGATCGGCGTGAGCGTCGCTTTCTCGGCCGTACCGACCCTGATCGCCGGATTCCTGCTCAACGGCAACAGCCAGCAGATCGCGGTGGCCTACGCCGTCGCCGCGGCCGTCGCCTCCATCGCCTACAGCGCCATCTTCTTGCTGCTGGGCACCGTCACCCGGCACGCCGTCGTCGTCGGCCTCGTCTACGCCCTCGTGTGGGAGGCCCTGTTCGGCAGCATCGTCGACGGGGCGCGCACCCTCAGCGTCCAGCAGTGGGCCCTCGCCCTCGCCCAGAAGATCGGCGCGGACGGGGCCATCAGCTCGGCGGTCGGGCTGCCGCTCGCGCTGGTCCTGCTGATCGGCGTCACGGTCGTCGCCACCTGGTACGCGGGGCAGAAGCTGCGCTCGCTGACGGTCGCCGGGGACGACTGATCCGCCCTCCCGCACACCGCCGTTGACCACGCCACCGCTTCCGCGCGGTGGCGTTGTCAGTGGGCAGGCGTACAACTGTCCTGTGAGTGGGAGTGTGTGAGGAGCGACAACCGAGCAGAGGAGCGCGTCAATGACAACGGCGACACGAACGGTTCTCGACGGGCTGGACGGCATCAAGGAGCCGCTGGCCGACCTCTACCGCGATCTGCACGCCCACCCCGAGCTGTCCTTCGCCGAACACCGCACCGCCGCCGAGGTCGCCCGCCGCGCCGCCTCGTACGGATACGAGGTGACCACCGGCGTCGGCCGCACCGGCGTCGTCGCGGTGCTGCGCAACGGCGAGGGCCCGACGGTGCTGCTGCGCGCCGACTTCGACGGGCTGCCGGTGCGCGAACAGACCGGCCTGCCCTACGCCTCGACCGCCACCGGTACGGACCCGGAGGGCAAGGAAGTCCCGGTCATGCACGCCTGCGGCCACGACATGCACGTCACGTGCCTGCTCGGCACGCTCCAGCTCCTCGCCCAAGGGCGCGCGCACTGGTCCGGCACGGTGCTCGGCGTCTTCCAGCCCGCCGAGGAACTCGGCCAGGGCGCGCGGGCCATGGTCGCCGACGGCCTCCACGAGCGGTTCGGCGCCCCGGACGTCGTCCTCGGCCAGCACGTGGTGCCGATGCCCGCCGGAATGGTCGGCTGCCACCCCGGCCCCGCCTTCTCCGCCACCGACACCCTGCGCGTACGGCTGTACGGGCGCGGCGGCCACGCCTCGCGCCCCGAGACGACCGTCGACCCGGTGGTGATGGCCGCCGCCACGGTGCTGCGGCTCCAGACGGTCGTCTCCCGCGAGGTCGCCGGGGGCGACACGGCGGTGGTGACGGTCGGCTCCATCCAGGCCGGCAGCAAGGACAACATCATCCCGGACGAGGCCGAGATCAAGGTCAACATCCGCAGCTACACCGAGGCCGTACGCACCCGGGTGCTCGCCGCCGTCGAACGGATCGTACGGGCGGAGGCCGCCGCCTCGGGCGCGGAGCGCGAACCGGACATCGAGCCCGTCGACGCCTTCCCGGTCATGGTCAACGACGCGGACGCCACGCGGCGCACGATGGCGGCCATCGGCGCCGAACTGGGCGAGGACAGCCTACTGGCGCCCGGCCCCCTCACCGGGAGCGAGGACGTCGGCATCCTCGCCACCTCGGCCGGGGCCCCGCTGTGCTACTGGCTCTTCGGCGGCATCGACCCGAAGACCTACGAGGCCGCGCGCCAGGCCGGCACCAGCGACCAGGACGTGCCCTCCAACCACTCCCCGTTCTTCGCCCCCGTCATAGAACCGACGATCAGCACGGGGGTGACGGCGCTGACGGCGGGGGCGCTGGCGTGGCTGGGGCAGGCGGGGGCGTAGGGGCCGCATTGTAGGGGCCGGATTCTCTGTGGGCTGTTGACGTGGGGGCGCCGGGAGACGTCGGGGGCGCCGGGGCTCGCCGGTTCCTCAAAGGTCCAGCAGGGCGCGGGCGATGGCCGCCTGCTCCGGCCGGATGGCGTGCTCGCCGTCCTCCACGTCCCACAGGGAGTTCTGCAGCACCCGGCCGAGCGTCCAGCGCGCGGCCCGCGCCCGGTCCAGGCCGACCACGTCCGTCATGAGGTCGAACCGGCGGCGTACGGCACGGCGTACGTCGCCGGTGGCCACGACCTCGTCCCAGCGGTTGTGGAGGGCGGGCATCAGGTCGAACCCGGGGTCGCCGGCGAGCGGCTTGGGATCGATGGCCAGCCAGGACCCGCGGTCCGCCGAACCGGGCGGCGGGGCCAGCACGTTCTCGTAGTGCAGGTCCCAGTGCAGCAGCCGGTCGCCGGGTTCGCCGGCCACCTCGCGTACGGCCGCGGCGCAGCGCCGCAGCAGTTCGCGATCGGCCGGGTCGCGCAGCTCGGGAAGCGCCTCCGGCACGTCGTCGAGCATCTCCGCGGCGATGTCGGCGAGGGTGCGCAACCCGGCGGGCGCGGGCCGGTCCACGAGGTGCGCCAGCAGCTCGGCGAGGTCCTTGAGGGCCGCTTCGGCGTCCGCCACGTGCGCGAGCGAACGCCCCGCGTCGAGGCGTTCCAGGAGCATCGTCCCCGACTCCGCGTCGTGGTCGAGAAGGCGTACGGCCCCGTCCCCGCCCCACGCGCGCAGCGCCACGGGTTCCCCGACGCTCTCCTCGTCCACGGGCTGGAACTTGAGCGCCGCGGGCGTGCCGTCGCTCCGCACGACAGGCAGTACGAGCGCGACCATGCCGTGCATGGGGGCGCCGTCCTGCCGCAGCCGCCACCGGTCCAGAAACTCGGCGGCCAGGCCCGGCAGCCCGGCCACCCAGGCCGGACCGGTGCCGGTGGTGCCGTCGCCGTACCCGGCGTGGAACTCGGCCAGTCTGGCGGGGACGGTGACGGTGGGGTGCGTGGACATGGCCCCAAGTCTGCCGGGGGCCGGGGGAGGGGTCGCGCCATTTTCGGCGGCCGGGCCAAGTCCTCAATCGCCGGACGGGCTTGGGGGGTGCGGGTGCCGGTGCGCGTTCGGGTGCGGGCCAGAGATCGGGGCGCTGCCCCGGACCCCGGTCCTCAATCGCCGGACGGGCTGAATGGGGCGGCGGCCGTGGGCGGCCCGTCCGGCGTGGTGTGTGTGGGGGATCGGAGCGGATGGCGTCAGATCTTGCGGTCGCGGCCGGCGCCGAGGCCGAGGAGGACGAGGCCGACGCAGACGGCGAGGAGGATGGCGATGGGTATGGACCAGCCGCCGGTGACCTGGTGGACGGCGCCGAGGGCGAGGGGGCCGGCGGCGGCGAGGAGGTAGCCCCAGGTCTGGGCCATGCCCGAGAGGCGGGCGGCGGTGTGGGCGTCGCGGGTGCGGAGCACCATCATGGTGAGGGCGAGCCCGAGGGCGCCGCCCTGGCCGACGCCGAGCAGCGCGGCCCATACCCAGGCCCCGGCCACCGGCGCGGCCAGCAGTCCGGCGATGCCGACCGCCATGAGGGCGACGACCGCGACGGCGAGCAGCCGCTGGCTGCGCACCCGCCCGGCGAGCATCGGCACGACGAACGAACCGACCATCTGGACCAGCGTGTTGAACGCGAAGACGAGTCCGGCCTGGCTCTTGCTCATGCCGTTGTCGGTGAAGATCGTCGGCATCCAGGCGATGCAGACGTACGCGACCAGCGACTGCGAGCCCATGAACAGCGTGATCTGCCAGGCGAGGGGCGAACGCGAGAGGTTCGGCCCGTCTTCGACGAGGTGCTTCGGGGTGCCGGCGGCAGCGCCGTGCTTGGTGCCGCGGCGGGCGATGAGCACCTGGGGGATCCAGACGAGCGCGGCGACGGCGGCCAGTACGGACCAGGAGGCGAGCGAGCCGCGCCAGCCGCCGAGGGCGTTCTCCAGCGGTACGGCGGCGGCCGCGGAGGCGGTCGCGCCGAGGATCATGGCGGTGGAGTAGAGCGCGGTCATGGCCGCGGCCTTCTCCGGGAAGTCCCGCTTGATCAGGCCCGGCATCAACACGTTGAGCAGGGCTATCGCGGTGCCGACGAGGGCGCAGCCGACGAAGAGCGCGACGACGGGCGGGGCGATGCGCAGCAGGATGCCGCCGCACAGCAGCGCGAGCGCGCCGAAGAGCACCGTCTCGGTGCCCCAGCGGCGGGCCAGCTTGGGGGCGGCGATCGAGCCGAGGCCCATGAAGATCAGGGGGATGGTGGTGACCAGGCTGCTCACGGTGGCCGTGAGGTGGAAGTGGTCGCCGATCTCGCCGACCAGCGGCGATACGCCCGAGAGGGCGGCGCGCATGTTGAGCGAGGCCAGCACGATGCCGAGAAGGACGAGCGCGGGGTGGGCCCGCAGCCGACGCCGGGCCTCGGCCACGGGTGGCGCGGGCGACAGATCCTCCTCCGCGTCGATCAGTGGTGCTTCGGACCTCGTCTCCGACATGGTTCGCCTCTCCGAATGAAAGTACCTAGGTGGTGGATGCACGTATTGGAAGGTGCGGACAGATGGACAGCGGGGTGGATGGACAAAGGGGCGGTGCGGCCGGCGTCAGAGTTCGGCCAGCAACGCCTCGACGGCTTGTTTGGGGCGCGCGAGAAGTTCGCGGGCGGCGCGCTCGGCGGCCTCGGGGTCGCCCGAGGCGATGGCGTCGAGGACGGCCCGATGGTCCCCGTGCAGCACCTTCGGCATCTCGTGGTCGCCGAGCGAGGAGACCAGCGCCTCCCGCACCGAGCTGGCGAACCAGCCGTACGTGGCCGTCAGCGCGGTGTTGTGCGCGGCCTCGACCACGGCCATGTGGAACTCGATGTCGTGATCGGCGTACAGCTCAAGGCTCCCGGAGGCGGGCTGGCCCTCCTGGTCCTGCAACCGCGTCTGCGCCTCCAGCGCCGCGGCCATCCGCTCCAGGTCGGCGGGTTCATGGCGGAGCGCGGCCAGCCGCGCGGCCTCCGTCTCCAGCGCGATCCGCAGCTCCAGCACGTCCCGGACCCCGGCCCGCTGCACCCCGCGCATGATGTCGCCGGGGTCGGCCTTGGAGACCACGAAGGTCCCCTCGCCCTGCCGCGAGCGCAGCATCCCGGCGTGTACGAGCACCCGCACCGCCTCGCGGACGGTGTTTCGCCCGACCTGGAGCTGTTCGGCCAGCGCGTGCTCGGTCGGAATGCGCTCCCCGACCCGCCACTCGCCCGCCGCCAACTGCGCGCGCAACTGATCGACGACGGTGTCCACCAGGGACTTCCGCCCCGCCGCCTGCAATGCCATGCGCCCGCTCCCCACGCCAACGTCGAAAAGAACCCGGACCCTGTTGGCCCGGTTGCCCAGTCATCCTACAAGCTCAGTCATCCTACAACCAATGGCGAGGAGACGCGGGCCGGACCCCTTCGGGAGGGTCCGGGCCGCAGGGGAGCGCTCCGTTCACGCCTGGCTGAGAGCGGGGGGAGCCCCGCCCCCGCCGCCCCTGTCAGCCTCGGAGGCGGCGCGTTCCCGGACCGCCGCCTTGCGCTCGCCCCTGCCCTTGAGACCGCGCGAGCCGCAGACGGCGTCCACCACGTGGTCGAGGTCCGCGCCCGTGGTGCCGGGAGCCCCCAGCCGCGCGCGGATGAGATAGCCGAGCTGGAACCGGCTCTCCGCGCGGAAGCTCTCCATGATCTCCGCGATGTGCTTGCGGCACGTACGCAGGGACATGCCCAGCCGGCGGGCGATGACCTCGTCCTTCATGCCCTCGGTGAGCAGCCGCACGATCGCCAGCTTGGCATCGCTGGTGATGGTGGGGTTGCCGAAGTGGGTGGGGCGGTAGGGCGTGGCGAGTATCCAGGCTTGATCGAAGACCTGGCAGAGGTAGCCGACCGTGGAGGGGTCGCGGATGACGGCGGCGCCGTCCTGCTCGTCCCAGTGGGGGATGAACACGGTTTCCCGGTCGACGGCGATCATCCTGCCGAACAGCTCGCTGAGCGTACGTACTTCGGCTCCGGCTGCGACGAGACGCTCCACGTTCTCCTGGAGGGATGTGTCGTGTCGCGCCGTGTGCTGGTAGAGGGTGCGCATGCGCACGCCTCGCTGAAGGAGACCAAGATCGCGGGTGTAGGCGTGTTCCACCATGTCCGCCGGCCGGCCTCGGCGGGGCTCGCAGGTGAGGATCTCCTCGGTGCACCGCGCCATGGCGTCGTCGATCAATCCGATGACGGTCTTGAGGTCGCGTACCTCGACGGTCGCCGCCTGGGAGTGGCGGCTCGGCCGGCTCTCGGAGTACAGCGGAGCGAGCACGCTGTACTCCCCACGGAGCCGCTCGGTATGGGCCAACTGCTCGCGCAGCGCGGTCTCCAGCGGGGCCAGCAGGGTCGCGGCCGCCGCCTCCGGGGCGACGGGGACGAGCCGGCCCTCCGAGGTTCCGGCGGCTCCGGGCAGCGGGCGGAGCAGATGCCGTGCGACCAGCGTGGACGCGGCCTGCCGGACGCTCTCCGGCGGCAGGTCGAGCGCCAGGGCCGCGGCTTCGGCGGATAAGTGCCCGTGGTGCGCTGCCCAGCGGAAGACGCCGATCTCCACGTCGCTGAGCTGAGCCATGGTTTCGATGGGCGGTTTTGTCATCATTTACCCCCTAGAAGTTTGCTGTATGCAGCTTAATGCGGGGTGATCGGGCTGGACCAGGGACGCGGCCGCTCGGCACTCTTGAGAGGCGCAAGGAACTCGCGGAAAAAGTCCGGGAGTTGAATTAGAGGCCGCTCGGCTGTTCCTGCTGCCGGAGTGGACCATTCATGGAAGAGGTATTGACGATGGCGATTTTCAAGGCTGCCTCGTACGCGATTGCCCGCCGCACGAAGATGACGGCTCTGGCCGGTTTCTACAAGTACTGATAAACCCCCCTGAATTCAGGGACCCATTCCTTGGGCCGGGGCGGGACCTGCCCCCGCCCCGGCCCAAGGGGCCACTGACCGGAGCCTCGTCCACTGGGGGGAAACGATGAACCGACCGCCAGGTCCGCCCGGCGACCGCCTCGCCGGCAACGGCCCCGCCTACGACCGGGACCGCCTCGGCTTCATGGTGGAAATGTCCGAACGGTACGGAGCTATCTGGTCCTTCGACCGTCATATCGTCGTCGCCGCCGACCCGGCGACGGCCGGCGAAGTCCTGCTGCGGACCAATACCGACTTCGGCGGCGAGGTCGATTTCCTGCACCGGAAGCAGAAGGAGAATGCCGCGACCCAGCGGCAGTGGGCTTCCTCTCGCGCGGCCCGCATGCGCGGAATGCGTCCATCCGCGATGCAGATGAAGATCCCGCTGATCGCCGCCCGGATGGCGGAGGCGATCACCGCCTGGGGCGACGACGGCGACATCGATGTCGTCGCCCGGATGCGGACGCTCACCTCCGGGCTCGGGTCGACGCTCTGCTTCTCGCGGGACGCCCACCTCGTCGACGGGCTGGAACAGGAGCTCTTCGACGCCTTGCTGCCGGTCATCCGGAGCCCCATCGCACTCCCCTCCTGGCTGCCCCTCCCGCGCCACCGGCGCGTCGGCCGTGCCAACCGGGCGCTGGAACGGGCCGTGGGCCGAGTGATCGAGCTGCGCCGCGTGGAGGGCCGGACCGACAGCGACGACCTCCTGGGTGTGCTGGCGAGGCCGACAGGCCGCCACGGCCCGCTGTCCGACCGTGTCACCTGCGAGACCTTGGCGGCCACCTTGCTGGCCGCCCAGAGCGCCCCGTCGTCCGGCTTCGGCTGGACGGTCCACGAACTGACCGGGCACCCCGAGGTCCAAGAGAGGATCGCCGCCGAGGCCGCGGCGGTGCTTCCGGCGTCGGGGCCCATCACCCAGGCCCACTACAGCGGACTGGAGTACACCGCTCGTACGGTCCGTGAGGCGCTCCGCCTGTGGCCCCCGAACTGGGTGTACGCGCGCCACGCCCTCCACCGGACGACACTCGGTGGCTACGTCCTGGAGCCGGGCACCAAAGTGATGGTGCCCTCGTACGTCATCCAGCGCGACGGCCGCTGGTTCCCCGACCCGCTGCGGTTCGACCCGGACCGCTGGCTTCCGGACGGGTCCGGTCCCGCGGCGCCGCAGTACGCCTACCTGCCCTTCGGGGCGGGGCCGCTGGTCTGCATGGGTCTGTCGTGGAGCCTGATCGAGATGACGCTGGCCACCGCCCTGCTGGTGCGGGACTTCACGCTGCGGCCCGTACCGGGCACCACGGTGGTGCCCGACCCCGCCCGTGAACTGACGCCCAGCGGACTGACCGTACGGCTGGCGGCCCGGCGCGACCGCCGGGCCCGGCCCCGGGAGCGTACGGGCGTCGTCGCCGCGGGGGGCACGGGCCGCGTCGCGGACTTCGGCTGCCCCATGAGCAGCGGCTCGGCGCCGTGAGCGGGGCGGCCACTTATGGGACGCTGCTGCGGAATCGCGAGTTCGCCGGGCTTTTCGCGGCGCACACGGTGTCGATACTCGGCGATGTCCTGACCAAGGTCGCTCTCTCCGTCCTCGTCTACGACCGCACGCGCTCCGCGCTGATGGCCGCCATCACGTACGCGCTCGGCTTCATGCCGCAGGTCCTGACGGCGGCGCTCGCGTCCTCCGTGGTGGATCTGGTGCCGGCCCGGCGGCTGATGCTCGTCGGGGACCTCAGCCGGATGGCGTGCGTACTCGTGATGACGGTGCCCGGCATGCCCGTACCGGCCCTGCTGCTTCTGGTGACGGTCTCCGGGGCGCTGTCCCCCCTCTTCCGGGCCGCCCGGCAGACTCTGCTGCCCGAGATCGTGGGGCTGGAGGGCTACGCGCTGGGCCGGTCGATGTTCTCGGCCACGGTTCAACTGGGCCAGACACTCGGCTTTGGGCTGGGCGGCCTGCTGCTCGTCGCTCTCACTCCGCGGTCCGCGCTGCTCATCGACGCCGCCACGTTCGCCCTGTCCATCTCGGCGGTCGTCCTCCTGGTGAGGCCCCGCCCGGCGGGTGCGGCGGGACGGCCCGGCTCCTCGGACGGGTTCGTCCGCGCGACGCTCCGGGGCAACCGCGCGATCCTCGGCGATCCGCTGCTGCGGCGCCTCCTGCTGCTCCAATGGCTGCCGACAGCGTTCATCGTCCTCCCCGAGGGGCTGGCGGCCCCCTATGCCGCGGAGCTCGGCGGGGGCCCTCAAGCCGTCGGCCTGCTCCTGGCCTTCCCCGCCGTGGGCACCGTGCTCGGTGAGGCTGTCGTGGCGCGCTTCTGGGCACCGGCGGAACGCGCCCGCCGGGTGCCCGCCCTCATCCTGCTCGCCGCAGCTCCGCTCCTCTGCTTCGCCACCGCGCCCCCGCTCCCCGTCGCGCTGACGCTCCTGCTCATCAGCGGAGTGGGCACCGCCTTCGCGCTCCCCCTCGACCAGCTCTTCGTCGAGCGGGTGCCCAGTCGGCTCCGCGGCCGTGCCATGACTCTCAGCGGCGCGGGCTCGATCGCCGTCCAAGGCGTCGCGATGGCTGTCGGCGGGCTCATGGCCGACTGGGCACCGATGGCCTGGGTGTTCACCGCCGGGGGGCTCGCGGCTCTCGCGGCGGCGTGCCTCGCGGGGCGGCACCGGCCCTGGCAATCCGGCGCGGACGCTCCGCCACCCGCCCGTCTCCCCGAACCGAAGGCAAGCCGCTCGGCCGCCGAAGCCGACGGCGGGCCACCCGCCGCCGAACTCGCCGCCGGGCCCGCCGGATCTCCGCACCCCACCCACCCGACCCCTCCCGCCGAAAGCTAAAAGCCGGAAGCCGGAAACCGAAAGCCGGAAACCGAAAGCTGAAATCCGAAAGCTAGAAGGCTGAATCGAAAGGTGATGGCCGCTCGTGTCCCCTCGAACCCGCCCGTCGATGCCCGAGGCCCCCTGGTCCCATCTTCCTCCCGCCGCGCCGCTGGACCTCGCCGTGGATGCCGTACGGCTCGCCGAGGAGGTCGCCGCCCTGTCCGACCTCACCTGGCGGGCGAACCGCCCCGTGAGCCAGAGCGGGCTGGGCGCCGAGGACGCCTTCGACTGGAAGATCATCCCGTTGCGCGGCCCGGGAGGCAGCGCCCGGCGCACCGACCCCGGCGGCGCCGGCCTCGAAGACCACCGCGACACCGCCGCGCTCGCCCGGTGCCCCTACCACGCGGAGGTCCTGTCCCAAATCCCCGCGCCACTGCACAGCGTGCGCCTGATGGCGCTCGGCCCCGGAGCGGAAACCCACGAACACCGGGACGGCCGCACCAATTTCCCGTGGGGCTCGCTGCGCCTGCACATACCCGTCGTGACCCAGCCCGGAGCCGAACTCGTCGTCGGCGGGCGGACGTACCACTGGCCGGCGGGGCGGCTGTGGTACGCGGATTTCGACCGCCTCCACGTAGCCCGGAATCGCAGCCCACGACGGCGCGTCCACCTCGTCGTGGACTGTGTCCCCACCCTCGCGCTCATGGCGCTCTTCCCCGCCGACTTCCGCGCCCAACTGCCGTGGAGCGACGTGCTGCTGGCACGCGAGACCGTGCCGCTGCAACGCTTCGAGCAGGAGGACCTGTGCTGCGAGATCGACGTACCAGCCAACTTCCCCGACTGGTCGGACGACTCCGGCGCCGACCCGGCGCACAGCCTCCCCGGGGCCGTACAGATGGTGGACGACAGGCTGGTGTTGAGCATCGCGGGGGAGCCCCGCTTCGGCCTGGTCCACATCGGCAACGCCGAATTCCGGCTCCAGGGCTGGACCGACGAACGAACCGTGGCTCTCGATCTCATGCGCCCCGACCCGGTGGCCCGGTTCCGTGTGCGCCGCGGCCGGTTCACCGATGAGCAGGTCAGGGTCGTGCGCAGCGTGCGTTCGCCGTCCATCGGCCCCACGTGTTCTCCAGCCACGCGTTCTCCGGCCATCGGCTCCACGCGTTCTTCGGTCATCGGCTCCGTGCGTTCTTCGGCCATTGAGTCCGGGGCCGTGGCGTGATGCGGGCGAGGCTGGGGCGCCGCGGCGTGTTTCCGGCGCCCTCGGGCCCGGAGGCTGATCGCGACGGGGACGCGAGGGCGGGCGGGCCCCGGGCGCATGGCAGGGGGCGGGCGGGGAGTGCCGTCCGGTGGGGCGCGGTGGCGGCGACCGGAGCGGCCGCGGGGGCCTGCGCCGTCATCATGGCCCAGAAAATCCTCCGGAAACGGCGCCTGGGCAAGATCCAAGAGGTTCTCGCCCAGGCGCCGCTGCCCTCCCGCACACCTCGAACGGCTCCGGCACCCCCCTTGTGGTGACCACCGGCCCCGCCCTCATGATGGCCACCGGAACGGAACGGCCGCGTTGCCGCGCGCTTCGGCTACAGTCCCGGCGTCACTTGCCCAACGTCGTGCGCAGCAGTTTCTTGTCCGGCTTGCCGACGGAGGTCAGGGGGATGCGGGGGAGGGGGTGGACGCCGGTCGGGGCGTACATGGGGCCCTTGTGGTCGCGGACGTAGGCGCGGATGAGGTCGGGGTCGACGGTGTGGCCGGGGGTGGGGACGATCGCGGCGTGGACCTGTTCCTCCGCGTCGGGGCCGGGCATGCCGAAGACGGCGCACTGGGCGACGGCGGGGTGGGTGAGCAGCAGGTCTTCCAGTTCGCCGGGGTAGACGTGGCCGCCCACGACGATGATCATGTCCTTGATCCGGTCGACGATGTAGAGGTAGCCGTCGGCGTCCAGGTATCCGACGTCGCCGGTGCGCACCCACCCGTCGCGCAGGGTCTGCGCGGTCAGCTCGGGCTGCTTCCAGTAGCCGCTCATGGTGAGCGGAGTGGCTACGTGGATCTCCCCTATACGGTCCGCGGCCAGCGCGTTCCCGGCCTCGTCGCGGATCTCGACGCGTACGCCGCTCATCGGCCGGCCGACCGTGACCTGGCCGCCGTGGCCCGTACGGCCGTGCTCGTGGGGCCCTACTTCGGTGATCCAGCCCGCCTCCGACTGCCCGTACGCGCCGTAGAGCACCGGCCCCAGCGCCTCCTGGGCCTGGTGCAGGCGGCTCGGCGAGGCGGGGGAGCCGCCGTAGGTGACGCGGCCGAGCGAGGAGAGGTCGGTGGTGGCCAGATCCGGATGGTCGAGGAGTTCGTAGAGCAGCGGGGGCAGCACCCATACGTGCGTGATCCGCTCCCGCTCGATCGCCGCGAGCACCCGGCCGGCGTCGAAGGACCGCTGCAGCACCACCGAGCCGCCCGCCGCCAGCGTGATGTCGGCGAGGACCCCCGAGAGGTGGGCGAGCGAGGTCGCGGCCAGGAAGCGGGCCGGCCGGCCCGCGCCGGTGACCGGGTGTTTCAGGGACTCGGCGTACGGGCCCTGCGCCATGCACACCCCCTTGGGCACGCCCGTCGTGCCGCCCGTCTGCCGGATGGACCAGTCGTCATCGGGGTGCGCCGCGTTCGCCACCGGGTCGGCGGGCCGGCGCGCCGCGCACGCCAGCAGATCGTCGCCCAGCCCACTCGGCCCGAACGATGCCACCGGCACCTCCGGCAGCAGCGCCACCAACTCCCGCGGGCCCTCCGCCAGCTCCGGGTCGACCAGCAGCAGCCGCGTCTCGACGCTCGTCGCGACCCGCGCCAGCACCTCGGGCGCCATGCCCACATAGAGGTAGTCCACGCGCGCACCGAGCAGGTTCGCCGCGTACCGCGCGGTCAGCGCCTCGGGCCGGTTGCCCACCAGCATGGCGACGGTGAAGTCGCGGCCGACTCCGCGCGCGGCCAGTTCCGCCGCCAACCGGTAGGTCTCGTCCCGGAACTCGCCCGCCGTCACGCGCTCGCCGTCCGCCGTCGTCACCACCGTACGGCCCGGCTCCCGCGCCATCTCCGCGAGGATCATCTCCACATAGCTCACGAAACCGGGCGGGGGAGGGGAGGCGGAGGCGGAGGCCGCAGGAGTGCCGGAGGTGGAAGCGGGCGGGGAAGCGGGCGTGGAAGCCGTCGACGTGGTGGTGGCGCTGGTATCGGTACCGCTCATGTGCTGAGACCCCTCTACGAGTTGCGTTGCCGTTCTAGGTGTTGCCGTTCTACGAGTTGTCGTTCTAGCTGTTGCCGTCCGCGAATCGCCGTTCCGCGAGTCGCCGTGCGGATGACGGGGCGGTGTGCGTCCGTAACCGTCCGTCATGGACCGCGAGATCGACGTTAGGTCACGGACCTCATGCGTTCCATGACCAATTCCGCCATGTGATCATGTCCGGAAAGGCATGAGACGAGGACATCCATGGACCTCCTGTCCCTGCGCTGCTTCCAGGTCGTGGCGCGCCACGAGCACATCAGCCGGGCCGCGGCCGAACTGCGCGTCGCCCAGCCCTCCGTGAGCCGCACCATCGCCCGGCTGGAAGCTGGTCTCGGCGTGCGGCTCTTCGACCGCAACGGCCGCCAAGTGCGCCTCAACCAGTACGGCGCCGCCTTCCTGCGCCGCGTCGACCGCGCGCTCGGCGAACTCGACGACGCCCGCCGCGAACTCGCCGACGCGGCCGGCCTCGACCATGGCACGCTCGCCCTCGCCTCCGAGACGCTGCTCTCGCTCACCGGGCTGCTCGCTGAGTACCGCGACCGCCACCCCGGTGTCCGGGTCCGCCTCTTCCAGTCCACGGCCGAGGCCATGAGCCGCCGACTTCGCTCCCGCGAAGTCGACTTCTGCCTCGCCTCGCAACCCCTCACCGGTACCTCCATCGGCTCCGCCGAACTGCTCCGCGAAGACGTGCTCCTCGCCGTCCCCCTCGGCCACCCCCTGGCCGGCCGCGAACACGTCGGCGTACGCGAACTCGCCGACGAGCCCTTCATCGCCACCCGCCCCGGCCACTGGCAACGCGCCCTCCTGGACCGGATGTTCGCCGCCGAAGGGCTCGTGCCCACCATCGGCTGCGAGGGCGACGAGCCCGGCGCGGCCCCGGTGCTGGTCAGCGCGGGCCTCGGAGTCTGCCTCGTACCCGCCATGTCGCGCGGCTCGATCACCAACGCCCCCGTCGCCCTCCTCCGCCTCGACGCCCCCTACTGCCACCGCACCCTCACGCTCGTCTGGCGCCACGACGCCTATATGTCCGCCGCCGCCCGGAAGTTCAGGTCCCTCGCCATGGAACGGAAGGGCCGGCCTTGGCCGGAGCCTTGAGGGGGAGGGAGGGGCGAGGGGGCCGGTAGGGGGCTGGAGAGCCGGTACGGAGCCGGGCGCTGGTACGGCCCCGGGCCCTGGAACGGCACCGGGCGCTCGTACGGTGGTCACGACCGTACGAGCGCCCGCGCGCTCCCCCGCCCGGGGCCCGCGTCCCCACACGCGCCCCGCACCCCCCGGCCTTCGGAATCCCCCGCACCCCCGCTCCCCCACTTCCTTCCTACGCCCCCACCGGCTCCGACTCCGAGCGGGGCGCGGAGCCGTCCCCGCCCCCGGGCCGTGCCGCCGCCGGCCCGGAAGCGGCCCCCGCACCCGACCCCGGCTGCTCGGACGGGCGTACCACCGCCAGGACCACCAGCCCCGCGACCACCGCCACGATGCCGGAGACCAGGCAGATGCGGTCCAGGCCCGCCACGAACGACTCGTGGACCAGGGCCTCGACGCCCTGCCGGGCCGCGCCCGCCGGGGCCGAGGCGACGATGTCGCCGGAGTGGCCGCCGCTGATCGCCTCGGCCGCCCGGCCCGCCGCGTCCGCCGGGAGGGCGTCGCTGCCCGAGATCACGGTGCGGACCCGGCTCGCGAAGACCATGCCCAGGACCGCGATGCCCAGCGCGTAACCCATCTGCCGGAAGGTGTTCACGGCGCCGCTCGCCATGCCGCCGCGCTCCGGCGGGGCCGCGCCGAGGGCGGCGGAGACCAGGACCGGCATGGACATGCCGACGCCGAGTCCGCCGAGCGCGAGGCCCGGCGCGAGCGTCGCCCAGCCCGAGTCGGCCGACAGCAGCAGCGAGTGCGTCAGCGCGCCGGCGCCGATCAGCAGCAGGCCGATGCCGAGCGGGAGCTGCGGAGCGACCCGGTGCAGCACCCGGCCGCCCACGGCGCCCACGACCAGCGACACCGCGGCCATCGGCATCACCGCGAGCCCCGCCTGCATCGGGGACAGCCCCAGCACCGTCTGCAGCCACAGTCCGCCGTACGTGAGGTACGGGAACGCCGCCGCCTGCAGCAGCAGGGCCGCCGCCATCAGCACCGCGAACGACGGGCGGCGGAACAGCTTCAGCTCCAGCAGCGGCTGCCGTGCCCGGCGCTCCACGACGAGGAAGACGATCAGCGCGGCGGCCGCGACCACCAGTGCCGTCACGGTGCCGGAGTCCGACCAGCCGTGCTCGCCGCCGCGCATCAGCCCGTACGTCAGGGCGCCCGCGCAGACCGTGAACGAGATCGCTCCGGGCCAGTCGATGCCCGGCCGTCCGCCGCGCGGACCGGTCGCCTCCAGGCGCGACTCCTTGACCGAACGGAGGGTGGCCCACACCGCGAGGGCGGTCAGCGGCAGGTTGACCCAGAAGATCCACCGCCAGTCCGCGTACTCGGTCAGCAACCCGCCCAGCAGCGGCCCGACCGCCGTCGCGGCCCCGCCCGTACCACCCCAGACGCCGAACGCGACGCCGCGGTCCCGGCCCTGGTAGGCCGCCATCAGCAGCGGGGTATTGGTCGCGAACATCGCCGCCGCCCCCACGCCCTGCACGGCCCGCGCCACGATCAGCACGGTCCCGTCCGGGGCCAGCCCGCAGGCCAGCGAGGACACCGCGAAGACGACCAGCCCCAGGACGTACAGCCGGCGGCGGCCGAAGAGGTCGGCCGCGGAACCGGCCACCATCAGCAGCGCGGCCAGCGCCAGCGCGTAGATGTCCATCACCCACTGGAGTGAGGAGAAGGACGTGTTCAGGCCGTGCGCCATCTGGGGCAGGGCGGTGTTCACGATGGTGACGTCGACCAGCAGCATGAAGTTGCCGAGCGTGATGGCGACGAGCGGCCACCACTTGCCGCGTACCGCGCCGTCCGGGCCGCCGGGCGGATGGCTGCGCGGGTTGTGCATCTGAAGCTCCCGAAGAGAGACGGCCCGTCCACTGCCGCGGGCCCTGTGGACACCACCGTCCGCCGCGCCCCGCCCCCGCTCACAGCCGGCCTCTTCTGGGCGGCGATTTCCGACACCAGTTAGCCTCGTGTGGTGAAAACCGACAGCCGTGACGGACTCGACCTGCGGCTCGTCCACGCGCTCCAGCTCGACGGGCGGGCCCCCTTCAGCCGGATAGCCGACGTGCTCGGCGTCTCCGACCAGACCATCGCGCGCCGCTACACCCGGCTGCGCACCAGCGGCGCGATCAAGGTACTCGGCCTCACCGACCCGGGCGTACTCGGCGAGACCGTCTGGCTCGTACGGGTCCAGTGCACGCCCGACGCCGCCACCCCCGTCGCCGAGGCCCTCGCCCGCCGCGCCGACACCTCCTGGGTGAGCATGCTCTCCGGCGGCACCGAGATCGCCGCCGTCACCCGCGTCGCCAGCGACCGGGACAGCGAGGCGCTGCTGCTGGAGAAGCTGCCGCGCACCCCCCAGGTGACCGGCGTCGCCGCGCACTGCCTCATCCATGAGTACTTCGGCGGCGCCCAGGGGCTCGTCAACAAGTCCGAGTCGCTGACCCCGGACCAGGTCGAGCGGCTGACCGCCTACGAACCGGCGGCGGACCGCGGCACCGGCCCCGCCCCCTCGCTCAGCGCCGCCGACGAACGGCTCTGCGCGGCGCTCGCCCGCGACGGCCGCGCCCCGCTCGCCGAACTGAGCACCGTCACCGGCTGGTCCCAGTCGACCGTACGCCGCCGCCTCGCCGAACTCCGGAGCCAAGGGGCCCTGTTCTTCGACGTCGACTACGCCCCCCGGACCTTCGGCCACGGCACGCACGTCACCCTCATGCTCTCCGTGTCGCCCGCCGCCCTGCACGAGACCGGGGAGGCGCTGGCCCGCCACCCCGAGATCGCCTTCGCGTGCGCCATCACCGGCCCGTACAACCTGATGGCCGTCGCCATCTGCGCCGACGTCAAGGCCCTCTACACCTATCTGACGTCGAGCATCGCCTCGCTCTCGGCCGTCCAGCGGATGGAGACTTCCCCGGTCATCCGCCAGGTCAAGGCAGCGGGCCCGTACTTCGCCGCACCACGGCGGCGCGGCCGGCCATGATCGACGGTGAGCGGGACCGGGGGGAACGGCGGGGCCAGCGGGAATCGCGGGACCACGGGGAACCGCGGGACCAGCGGGAGCACGGTGGCCGGGAAGGGGCCGCCGGCCCGGAGCGGAAGGAACTCGACCCGCTCGCCCGAGGCGCACGGGCCGTCTCCGCCGACTTCCCGCTGAGCGCCCGCGCCGTACGGGCGGTACGGGCATGGGTACGGTCCGCCCCCGGCACCCACATCTGGCTGCTCATCATCGGCATCACCAGCCTGGTGATCGCCGCTGCGAGCCAGGGCCTGGAGACCTTCCTCCTGCACCGCACCAGCAGCAACATCCACGAACTCAACAAGCACCCCTCGCAAGCGCTGCTCATCAGCGGGTTCTGGATCGAGAGCCCGTCCTCGTTCCTCCTCTACGCGGGCCTCTTCGAACTCGTCCACGCCAACGTCGAACGCTGGGTAGGCACCCTGCGCTGGCTCCTCACGGTCGCCACCGCCCACATCGCGGCCACGCTCGTCAGCCAGGAGGTCCTGCTCCTGGCCATCCGGGACCACTCCCTGCCGCACTCCATGAAGCACGTCGTCGACATCGGCGTCTCCTACGGCCTCGCCGCCGCCGCTGGCGTCCTCACCTACCGCTTCCCGCACCCCTGGCGCTGGCTCTACGCCGCCGGCGCGATCCTCTTCTTCGCCCTCCCCCTGCTCGCCGACGCCACCTACACCGACGTCGGCCACGCCATCTCGCTCGCGATCGGCCTCGCCGCCTGGCCTCTGACCCGCGGCCGCCGCCCGTGGCGCTTCGCGCCGTTGTCCGTGCTCCGCCATCTCCGCGGACTCCAGCGCCCCCGACTCCGCCGCTGAACGGCACGGCGGCCCGGCCCCGGCCGAGTGGCCGGAACCGAGCCGCCGTGGTCTCACCCCGTTACCGGCGCCGCTGTCAGCGGTGCCGCCGCCGTCGAGGCGGCGGAGTGAGCGCGGCCAAGCGCTCACTCATCGCGCAGACGACACGGTTCGTGGCGTGCAACCGCCGGTCGAAATCATCGAGCCGGTTGTCGATGCCGTCGAGCCGCTGATCGATGCGGTCCAAGCGCGCCGAGATCCGCCCGATGACCGGCCCCAGCTCCTGCAACGCCGTGCCGACGCCCGCCATACACGCCTCCAGAGCGGTCACCCGCCGGTCGAGCGACGCGTAGCCGGGCGGCGGCTCCTGCTGCCCGCCCGTGCGGTGCGACTCCTCGGTGTCGAGGAGGTACGTACGCACGCGCTGGGCGACGGCGCTGTCGCGGAGCAGCATGGCAGCGTTGAGGACGGCCCTCCGGGTGAAGAGGGTCAGGTTCGAGCGAACCTGTGGATAACTGCGATTCGAATTTCCCTTCGAGATGGACAAGCTGTCCATCTCGAACATCCGCAGGTCATCGCCTCGAACAACGCGAAGCCCGTTGTCCTCCAGCTCGTCGCGGTGGCGCTGTACGACTTTCTGCACAGCCTCCCTGTGGATATCGAAGAACGCGGCCACGTCCTCCGTCGTGATGTGGATGCCGTCGGGGAGCAGCCGCAGCGCTCCCACCTTGTCGAGCACTTCTACGTGCCCCATGACGCTGTCGCGCATCGCGCGCGACTCCAGTAGCGCAGCTTCCGGTGGCATGAGGATGCCTTCCTTGTTCCGGAACGGTTCGGTGGAAGCCCGTATCCAGGGCGCAGGAGCGGAAGCTGCTCACGTGTCCACAAACCCAATGACCGGTTCTGTCGCCCGGCTTTCCTCTACTTCACGAACCCTCGACGCCTCGAACTCCAGTTGCCTCCGCGCACTAGGGACAACGAGCCGACAAACGTACGGTTACTGCGAACAGGCGATCACTCTCGTTGACGGCCGGTTCGGACCCCCCGCCTGAGCTGGGCCGAGGGCCTGTGGATAACTCTGCTCGAAAACCCCTTCGAAGGGACAACGTGTCCCTTCGAAAGCCATTTCGAGCAGTCACCCAGCCCTCACCCGGCCTCAGCCGAAGAGGCGTTCCAACACCACCGCGATCCCGTCCTCCTCGTTGGAGGCGGTGATCTCGTCGGCGACGGCCTTGAGGTCGTCGTGGGCGTTGGCCATGGCGACGCCGTGGGCGGCCCAGCCGAACATGGGGATGTCGTTGGGCATGTCGCCGAAGGCGATGGTGTCGGCGGGCTTCACGCCGAGGCGGCGGGCGGCGAGGGAGAGGCCGGTGGCCTTGGTGAGGCCGAGGGGGAGGAGTTCGACGATGCCGGCGCCGGCCATGGTCACGCCGACGAGGCCGCCGGCGACGGCGAGGGCGATCTCGGCGAGGGCGTCGTCGGAGAGGCTGGGATGCTGGAGGTAGATCTTGTTGAGGGGCGCGGACCACAGGTCGGCGGGTTCCTGGAGGGGGACGACCGGCAGCGGGCCCTCCTGGCTGCGGTAGCCGGGGCCGACGACGACCGCGCCGTCGAGGCCGTCGCGGCTGGCGGCCAGGTAGAGCGGGCCGACCTCCGCCTCGATCTTGGCGAGGGCCAGCCCGGCGAGCTGCCGGTCGAGGGTGACCGAGGTCAGCAGCCGCTGCTCGCCCGCGTGGTAGAGCTGCGCGCCCTGGCCGCACACCGCGAGCCCCCGGTAGTCGAGGGCGTCCAGTATGTGCTTGGTCCACGGCACGGCCCGGCCGGTGACGACGATGTGCGCCGCCCCGGCGCCGGTGGCCAGGCCGAGCGCCTCGCGCGTGCGTTCCGAGACGCTGTGGTCGGCCCGCAGCAGCGTGCCGTCGAGGTCGGTCGCGACGAGGCGGTACGGCAGCGGCAGCGGCGGCGGGGCGGCGGCGCTCACTTGGCGACCGGCTCCAGGAACTCCCGCCCGCCGAGGTAGGGACGCAGGACCTCGGGCACGCGCACGGTGCCGTCGGCCTGCTGGTGGTTCTCCAGGAGCGCGACGATCGTGCGCGGTACGGCGCACAGCGTGCCGTTGAGCGTGGCCAGCGGCTTGACGTGCTTGCCGTCGCGCATCCGGACGGAGAGCCGGCGGGCCTGGAACTCATTGCAGTTCGAGGCGGAGGTCAGCTCGCGGTACTTGCCCTGGGTGGGGATCCACGCCTCGCAGTCGAACTTGCGGGAGGCGGAGGAGCCGAGGTCGCCGGTGGCCACGTCGATGACCTGGAACGGCAGCTCCAGTCCGGTCAGCCACTGCTTCTCCCAGTCCAGCAGCCGCTGGTGCTCGGCCTCGGAGTCGTCCGGATCGACGTACGAGAACATCTCGACCTTGTCGAACTGGTGCACCCGGAAGATGCCGCGGGTGTCCTTGCCGTACGTACCGGCCTCGCGGCGGAAGCACGGCGAGAAGCCCGCGTAGCGCAGCGGGAGCTGCGACGCGTCGATGATCTCGTCCATGTGGTACGCCGCGAGCGGCACCTCCGAGGTACCGACCAGGTAGTAGTCGTCCTTCTCCAGGTGGTACACGTTCTCCGCCGCCTGGCCGAGGAACCCGGTGCCCTCCATGGCGTGCGGACGGACCAGCGCGGGGGTGAGCATCGGTACGAAGCCGGCCGCGGTGGCCTGCGCGATCGCGGCGTTGACCAGCGCGAGCTCCAGCAGCGCGCCGACCCCGGTGAGGTAGTAGAAGCGCGAGCCGGAGACCTTGGCCGCCCGCTCCACGTCGATGGCGCCGAGCGCCTGGCCGAGCTCCAGGTGGTCCTTGGGCTCGAACCCCTCGCTCCCGAAGTCGCGCGGCGTGCCGATCGTCTCCAGGACGGTGAAGTCCTCCTCGCCGCCCACCGGGACGTCCGGGTGGACGAGATTGCCGAGCTGCCGCAGCAGCCGCTGGGTCTCGTCGGCGGCCTCGTCCTGCTCGGCGTCGGCGGCCTTGACGGCGGCGGACAGCTCGCCGGCCTTCTTCAGCAGCTCGGCCTTCTCGTCGCCGGTCGCCTTGGGGATGAGCTTGCCCAGCGACTTCTGCTCGGAGCGCAGCTCGTCGAAGCGCACGCTGGACGACCTGCGCCGCTCGTCGGCGGAGAGGAGTGAGTCGACGAGTGCGACGTCCTCTCCACGGGCGCGCTGGGAGGCGCGAACACGGTCGGGGTCCTCACGGAGCAGGCGAAGGTCAATCACCCCCTCAGGTTACCTTCGCGGGCTTCGGGGTAGCGACGCGATATTCCTTTGCGTGTCGTTATGACCGTTTTGCCGGAAGTCAAAAAGCGGTGAATGCGGCGTGCGGAGTGGTGTACGGAGCGAGGCCGGGGAATTTCCGGGCAGTGGCCGAAAAGGGGCGAATGGGTTGTGGGTCGAGCGCCGTCCCGCCTTGCGTGCGGCGGTAGTTGGGGGCGGTTGTCCACAGGCCGTGGGGATCGCAATTCTTTTATCCACAGGGTGTGAGCAAGTTCTGTGGATGTTGACGGTGATCGTTCTGTCCGTTCCGCGCTAGGCGGGGAATTTCCGGTTCAAACCGGGCTCACGCCCTCATTCGGGTGGGAATGGATCGCTCAAAAGGGTTGAACGAGGGAATTGGGGTGACGGTCACGGGGGGCGGGGCTGTGGATGGCGGGGCGGTGGCTAGAGAGATTTGTCGACGATTCCGAGGCGCAGTGTCGACTTGTCCCCAGGGTGACGAACCCCCTGTGGATAACTCGCAGGGTTGTGCACAGGTACACGGAGAGCCATCAACAGGCCGCCCCAACGGCCGAGAGCGGACGCCCGCCCCCGTCCTCAGCCCCCCGTCCTCAGCCCCGCCCGTCCTGGCAGCGCGCCAGCCAGTCCGCCGCCGCCTCGAACTCGCTGTCCGACGTCCCCGGCCGCAGCTCCCCCCGCACCGCCGGGTCCGACGCGTCGACCCCCGCCCGCGGGTACGACCCGAGGAACCGCACCTTCGGGCAGATCCGCTTGAGCCCCATCAGCGCCTCGCCCACCCGCCGGTCGGTGATGTGCCCCTCGCAGTCCACGGAGAAGCAGTAGCGCCCGATCCCCTCGCCCGTGGGCCGCGATTCGATGCGCATCATGTTCACCCCGCGCGCCGCGAACTCCTGCAACAGCTCCAGCAGTGCGCCCGGGTGGTCGTCACCGAGCCAGATCACCAGCGACGTGCGGTCGGCGCCGCTCCGGGCGGCGGGCCGGGCCGGGCGGCCGACCAGTACGAACCGGGTCTGCGCGGTCCGCGCGTCGTGGATGTCGGTGACCAGGGGCTGGAGCCCGTACGTCGGCGCGGCGAACTCCCCCGCGAACGCCGCGTCGTAACGGCCCTCCTGTACGAGCCGGGCGCCGTCCGCGTTCGAGGCGGCCGACTCCCACACGGCCTCGGGCAGGTTGGCCGCGAGCCAGTTGCGCACCTGGGGCTGGGCGACGGGGTGCCCGGTGACGGTCTTGATGTCGCCGAGCGCCGTGCCGGGCCGCACCAGCAGCGCGAAGGCGATGTCCAGCAGCACCTCGCGGTAGATCATCAGCGGTTCGCCGGTGGCGAGTTCGTCGAGGGTGGCGGTGACGCCGCCCTCCACCGAGTTCTCGATCGGCACGAGGGCCGCCGCCGCCTCGCCGCCCCGCACGGCGTCCAGCGCCGTCGGCACCGACACCATCGGCACCAGCTCGCGCGTCGCCGCTTCCGGCAGCGTCCGCAGAGCGGCCTCGGTGAAGGTGCCCTCGGGGCCCAGATAGGTATAACGGCTGGCCGACATCACGCTGGCTCCTCGTGGATCAGAGAGGGAATCGAAGAGGGGGCAAAGAAGGGAGCAGAGAACGAACGGAGGTGAGGAAAGCAAGGGGAACTCGCCACGATACTCAGCCCCCGCCCCGCCCACCTCGCCGTCCGGCCGGCGGACGGACGACCGCCGAGGGCGACCAGGCCGTACGGCCGCGCCGGATGCCCGTACGACCACCGCGCCGGGTGCCCGTACGACCGCGCCGTACGGCCGAGCGGACGAGAGCCCAGTCAGGGTCACCCCTCCAGCAACGCCTGCCCCACATATCCCCCCGGCTTCGGCGCCGGCGGCACCGCGTAGAGGCCGCTGGCCTCGTGCCGCAGGAAGCGGGAGAGCCCGTCCCCCCGGTCGAGCTTCCGCTGCACCGGCACGAACCCCTTCATCGGGTCGGCCTGCCAGCAGATGAAGAGCAGCCCGGCGTCCGGCGCCCCGTCGTCGCGGAACCCGTCGTGGTACGAGAAGGGGCGCCGCAGCATCGCCGCGCCGTGGTTGGACTCCGGCGCGGCGACGCGGATGTGGGCGTCGCCCGCGATGGCGATGGAGCCGTCCTTGTTGAACTTGTCGAGGTCGACGGGTGTGGTCTCCGTGCCGCCCGACAGCGGCGCGCCGTCCGACTTGCGGCGTCCTATGACCCGTTCCTGCCGGTCCCGCGAGAGGTGGTCCCAGTCGTCGAGCAGCATCCGGATGCGCCGGACGACGGCGTACGAGCCGCCCGCCATCCATGCCTCGGCGGCCGGCCCGCCCGAGGCGGGGACGAAGACGCGGGCGTCGAAGTCCTTGTCGGAGGGGTGCGGGTTGTTGGTGCCGTCGACCTGGCCCATGAGGTTGCGTACGGTCATGGGCTTGGCGGTCGCGCCCGGGGTGCGGGTGAAGCCGTTCATCTGCCAGCGCAGCCGGGCCGCGTCGCCCGCGTCCTTCTGGAGGGTGCGCAGCGCGTGGAAGGCGACGAAGGCGTCGTCCGAGCCGATCTGGATCCACAGGTCGCCCTCGCCGCGCTTGGGATCGAGGACGTCGGCGGTGAAGTGCGGCAGCGGTTCGAGGGCGGCGGGCCGTTTGGCGGTGAGCCCGGTGCGGTCGAAGAAGGTGCGGCCGAAGCCGAAGGTGATGGTGAGGGAGGAGGGCCCGGCGTCGTACGCGACGCCGCTGTCGTCCTTGGCCGCCTTGCCCGCCATCAGCTCCTCGGCCCTTTTCGACCAGCGGCGCAGCAGGGCGGCGGCGCTCTTGCGGTCACCGCCGGGCGCGAGGTCGAAGGCGACGAGGTGGGCGGTGGCCTGGAGCGGGGTGGTGATGCCGGCCTGGTGCGCGGCGCGGTCGTCGGCGTGGAAGGCGACGGCGGTGGAGCCGACGGTGGTGAGGGCGGTGGGCGGTTCGGCCCGTACGGCCTGTGCGGTGAAGGCGCCGCTCGCGCCGCCCGCGACGAGCCCCGCGGCGCCGGCCGCGCCGGCGGTGCCGAGCAGCCGCCGCCTGGTGATGGGGTGTTCGGTCGTCATCAGTTGATCTTCACGTTCTTGATCTCCGTGACCTGGTCGATGTCGGAGGTCCGTACGGTCAGGGTGAGCTGCCAGTCGCCCGCCATCGGCAACTGGAAGCCGGTGGCCTTCCAGCGCCCGGCGGACAGGCGGTTGAGCGAGGTGTGCAGCGGGCCGATCTTCTTCTCCTTCTCGGTGAGGGAGATGTCCAGCTCCGGTACGTCGACGGGCCGGCCGTCGGGGCCCTCGGCGCGGGCCTCGACGGTGTTGTCGCCGGAGCGGGCGGGGTCGATGGTGATACGGGCGGTGCCGCGGCCGTCCGCGCCGCCGGTGTCGTAGGGGATCTTGACGTCGACGGGCCCGGCGGAGGCGGTCCCGGACGCGGAACCCCCGCCCGCGGCCTGCTTCTGCTCGGTCTCGGCGCGGCCCGGCTGGGTGCCGGAGAGCACGGTGGTGACGGCGAGCAGGACGACGGCGACGCCGGTCTCGGCGAGGACGGAGCGGCGCAGCCCGGTGCGGTTCTCGTCGGCGTCGCGGCGGCGCTGCCCGGCGGCCCGGTCCATCGCGGCGCGCTGCCGGGCGAGTTGGGCGGTCCGCTCGGCGGAGGCCCCGCCGCCCCCGACGGCCACCTTCGCCTTCTCCGCGGCCTTGGCGGGCCTGGCAGCCTTCTCCTTCTTCCCGCTCTTCCCGCCGGTATCCGTACGGTCCGCGAGCCGGTTGGTCCAGCGCCGGGAGAAGTAGGCCAGCCCGACCACGACCGCGACGAGCCCGATCTTGAGGAGCAGCCACCGGCCGTACGCCGTCCCGGTGAGCGCGCCCCACGTGCCGACCTGCCGCCACGACTGGTACGTGCCGGTGGCGACGAGGACGCAGACGGAGGCGAAGGCGAGCCGGGAGAAGCGCTGGACGGCCGCGCGCCGGATGGGCGTGTCGGTGCGGAGGGTGACCAGGAGGGCGACGAGCCCGCCGAGCCAGCAGCCGACGGCGAGCAGGTGCAGGATGTCGACGGGCATCGCGAGGTACGGCTGGATGCCGACGGAGGCGTGCTCGGCGAGCGACCAGGTGGCGGCGAGCCCGGCGGCGACGATGGTGCCGCCGATGGCGAGCCCGTAGGCGAGCCCGCGCCTGCCGTCCCCTTCGGCCCCTTCCCCTGCCCCCTCCGTTTCCTTGCGTCCCTTCTCGCGCGCGGCCGCGGTCGGCGCGTCCCCCGGCGCGTACGAGCCGAAGAGCACGGCGAGGAAGACGGCGGCGGCGCTGAGCAGCAGCAGCCGGGAGAGCAGGGCCGCGCCGGGCTTGGTGGAGAGCACCCCGCCGAGGAGTGAGAAGTCGAGTACGGAGCCGAGCCCCTTGGTGTTCGTATAGGCCCCGCGGAGCAGCAGCAGCGCGGTGGTCGAGGCGAACAGGGTGACCCAGCCGCCGACGGCGATCTTCTGTACGGCCCGCGAGGAGCGGCTGACGCCCGCGAAGACGCAGCCGCCGACGAGGAGGACGAACCCGGCGTACGCGGCGTACCGGCCGATGCCGTAGAGGGCGCCGACAGCCGGGTCGACGTCGGCGGCGGGCGCCTTGACGGTGGTCTTGGACGGGGCGCCGATGGAGAAGGTGAAGGCCCCGCCAACCGGGTGGCTGTCCGCGGAGACCGCCTGCCAGGCGACGGTGTACGTGCCGTCGGCGAGCCCGCCGCGCAGGGCGACGGCGGCGGTGTCGGACGCGCCGTCCGCGTGGGCGGCCCGGCCCTCCTCGACCCGCGTGCCCCGCGGGTCGAGTACCCGCAGGGAGTCGGCGCTGAGCAGCACCCCTTCGGAGAAGGTGAGCTTGACCCGCTGGGGCGCGGTCTTGACGACCGAGCCGTCGGCGGGGTCGGTGGCCGTGAGCGCGGCGTGCGCGGCGGCCGGCGTCGCGCCGAGGGCGAGCGTGCCCAGGAGCGCGCAGACCAGCGCGGCCAGGAGGGCCCCGGCTATCGGCAGGGGCCGTCGGGCGGTGGGTGGGGTCATCGCACGTCAGTCCTCGGGGCGGTACGTCGGGGGTTCGACCGGGACCTGGACCTTGATGGACTTGGATTCCGCGAAGTGCAGCGTGAACTCGACCTTCTCGCCGACCTTGGGGAGGTGGTCGAGCTTGCCGAGCATCAGGTGGTTCCCGCCGCGGGAGAGGGTGAGCTTGCCGCCCGCGGGCACGTCGAGCGACGTGGCCTGCTTCATCTGCGAGCCCTCGGTGACGTGCATGGTGACGTCGGGGGAGAGGGGGCTGCTGACGGAGGTGAGCCGGTCGGCCTTGCCGCCGTCGTTCTTGACGGTGAAGTACGCGGCGGCCATGTCGGCCATCGCGGGTTTGGGCAGATAGCTGCCGTTGACGGACAGCTCGGCGCGGTCCGGCTTCGAGTCGGCCTGGCCCGAGCCCGAGTCGCACCCGGCGATGGCGATGAGTGATGCGGCCACGACCAGCGGGAGGCCGGCGGCGGTGGCGACGGCGGCCTTGCGCATCAGGGGTTCTCCCCCTTGACGATCTTCGGCAGCTCGCGGGTGTAGTCCGCGGCGGTGCTCTTGGCGGTGTAGATCCAGTGGGCCTTGTCGTCCTTGGGGGAGTAGGCGACGACCTCGGCGCCGTGGCTGACGGTGATGGAGCCGTCCTTCTGCTTCTTCGGCTTCTCGACGAAGATGCCCAGCGGTTTGGCGGCGGCCTGGATGGTGGCGAAGTCGCTGGTGAGGCCGATGACCTTCTGGCCGCCCTGGGCGTCGAGCCATTCGCGCATCCGCTTGGGGGTGTCGCGGGCGGGGTCGGTGGTCACGAAGACCATCTGGAGCTTGTCCTGCTCGGCCTTGGGGAGCTTCTTCGCGGCGGCGGCCATGTCGGCGACGATCGTGGAGCAGACGTCGGGGCAGTAGGTGTAGCCGAAGTAGAGCAGCACGGGGCGGCCCTTGGTCTCCTTGACCAGGTCGTACTTCTTGTCGTCGGTGTCGGTCACCACCAGGTCGGGCTTGTCCTTGGTGGTGTCGAGGGTGATCGCGCCGGTGCTCTTGTCGGCCCCGGAGACGGACATCGCGGGCTTGTCGCCCTTGGAGCCGTCGGAGCCGGAGTCGGAGCCGCAGGCGGTCAGGGAGAGCGCGGCGGTGGCGGCGAGTGCCGCGCCCAGGATCTTGGTGCGCATGGAGTTCTTCTCCGTCAGCGTGAAGGGTGTGTGGGATGGATGGGAGGGGCTGGGTGGCGGGGCGGCGGGCTCGGTTCCGCCGCCCCGTTCGGACCGTATGCCGGGGGCCCGGCGCGCCCGGTCAGCCGGCCCCGCCCGCGTGCCGCGGACGTACGGCCCGGGGGACTCCGGGCGGGCTACCGGACGTACGGCCCGGGGGACCGTGAACGTACGGTCCGGGAAGCCGTGAACGTACGTCCCGCGGCCCGCCGGACACGGAAGCGGCCCCCGGCCGGCCGGGCACGGCGGCGCCCCCGCCCGTCAGGTGCGGGAGCGGCGGCGGCCCGTGAGCACGGCGAAGGCGACGCCGAGCACGCCGACGACGATGCCGACGATGCCGAGGACGCGGGCGGTGGTGTCGGAGCCGCCGGCGGCGCTCTTCGAACTCGCCGTCGCGTTCGTGTCGGACCGGTCGTTCTTGGCGTCCCCGCCGCCCTTGTCGGCGGCCGGCGCGGTGAGCTTGAGGGCCGGTGCGGGGTGCTCGGGCTCCTCGCCGCCGGGGGTGCTGGCGTCGATCCAGCGCACCACGTCGTTGTCGGAGTAGGTCTGGAGCGCCTTGAAGACGATCTGGTCGGCGTCCTTGGGCAGCGGGCCCATCGAGACGGGGAACTGCTGGAAGCTGCCCGGCTCGATCTTCCCGCCGGACCAAGTGATCTTGGTGACGGCCTCGTTGACCATGCCGTCGGCCGTCTTGATGGGCTTGTCCAGCTTGGCCTTGTCGACCTTGACGTCCCAGCCGGGCACGGGCTGCGTGGAGACCGACGGCAGGGGGTGCTTGGGGTCGAGGGTGACTTCGAGCTTGACGGTCGAGGCGTTGTCCTTCTCGTTGGGGACCTTGAAGGCGACGGTGGTGTAGCCGCCCTTCTCGGCGGTCCCCGGTTGCACGCTGACGTGCGCGGCGGCGGGGCCGGCGACGAGCAGTACGGTCCCGCCGGCGAGGGCGGCGGCGAGGGGGAGGCGGCGCGGCACGGTGCGGCGCGCGGTGCGCGGTGGCGGCGTGGCGTGCGTGGCGTGGGCGGTGGTCATGACGGCGGACCCTTCACGGAGGGGGATGGGGGGCGTGCGCGCGTACGGCGGCCGCGCGAGCGCCCGCCCGGCCGGTCGCCGGGGCTGCGTCGCGTGGGTCAGGCCGCCAGTGCGCAGCGCGGCGGTCCCCGCCGGACCACACTGTGGGTGAGGGCGAGTTCGCGCGGAGCGGCTTCGTCGTTCTCGTACGAGCGCCGGGCGGGCCTGCGTACGGTGGCCGCGGCCGCCTCCTCGCCCGCCCCGGCGCGCAGGGCGGCCCGTACGAGACGCAGCGCGGCGCGCAGGGCCGCGACGAGCGCGGCGTCCGCGACCAGGTGCGCGGCCTGCGCGGAGAGCCGGACGGCTCGCCACAGCGCGGCCTCGCCGCGGCGCAGCAGCCAGCCCGCCGCGAGCCCGGCGAGCAGGTGGCCGAGGACCATGGGGAGGGTGGGCAGCAGCCCCTGGACCAGGGTGAGGTGCGACATGCCCGCGGCGTCCGCCGGAGCGCCCGCCGCGCCGCTCATGGAGTGGATCGTGGCCGGGCTGATCCCGGACTGCTCCACCAGGCGGTGCGCCTCGGCGGCGGTCAGCCGGCCGGGGTGGTTGCAGACGAGCTGCGCGGCGAACGCGATGAGCCGGCCCTCGGAGCCGTCGGACGCCGGGGTCGGCATGGCCATGGCCAACGCGCCCTGTCCGAGCCCGAAGAGGGCGTGCAGGCCGAGCTGGCCGAGGGTGAGGGCGGCCGCGATGCCGGGGAGCGAGCGTTCGCGTCCGGCGAGCGGCGCGACGACCGCGAAGAGCACCACGAACCCGGCGGCGAGGGTCCACGCGGGGACGCTCGCGCACGACGCCATCGCGTGCCCGCCCGCGGACAGCAGGACGCAGACCGCGGTGAACACCGCGGTCCGCAGCAGCCGCAGATCGGCGCCGGCGCGCGCGACGGGGACGGTGGCGGGGGGAGACATGGCTGCGTCATCATCCCACCGCGCGTGCCGCCGTCCTACGGCAGGGGGGCGTATGAGCCGGGGCATACCGGCGCACATGGACGCGGCGCTATACACCCGCGCGTCAAGTTTCCACATCCGCCGAATGAGCGGTCTCACAGCCGCCGTACGCTTACGGCCCCTTGCGGCGGGCTATACGTATCGGTATGTCGAGCCGCAGCCAGGAGGCTGGAACATGAGCATTTGGTGGTCACTCCATTTGCGGCGCGAAGCTGCGAGCGTTCCGCTCGCCCGGCGGCTTCTGCTCGGCACCATGGAGACGGCCGGGGTCGACCCGGACATCTCCTACGACCTTTCGGTGGCCCTCAGCGAGGCGTGCGCCAACGCGGTCGAGCACGGGGGTGACGCGTCCGCCGAGGACTATCGCGTCACGGCCCGCATCGACGGCGACACATGCCGTATCGAGGTCATCGACTCCGGTCCAGGTTTCGCCGACAAGCTCCGGGCCCGCGGTCGCCGTACGCCCACGCGACCGCACCAATCAGCCTCCGACCGTGCGGAACACGGCCGGGGGCTGTTTCTCATCGAATCCCTCACCGATCACGTCCGGGTACGGAACCGCTCCGGGAGCCCGGGCGCGGTGGTGAGCTTCGACAAGATCCTCAAGTGGCGGGAGGGCGCGCTGCTCAGAGCCGTGTGACGGGCCCCCGCCCGCGCCGGTTTCCGCGGCGCGGGGCGGCGGACCGCCGCGCGCCTTACCGGGCCCGGCTCCGTCCTCCGGGCCCCGTCTCCTCCTTGCCGCCGGACACGCCGCCGGATGAACCGCCGGACGCGCCGGATGTGGCTCCCTGCCCCTTGGTCTGATCGGTCTGGTCCGGAGCCCCGCCCCGGCCGCCCGGCAGGCCGCCCGCCCGGCGCCCCCAGAGCGCCTGTTCCCGGCGGAAGCGCCGGTCGTAGCGGTCCTGGCGGACGCGGCGCTCGCGGTACTCCCGGTAGCCCGGGTCATCGCGCAGCCGCAGTCCGCCGAGGGTGCCGTAGCGGGTGAGGGCGAAGAGCAGGAGGGCCGCCGCCACCCACAGGATGGGGTAGGCGAAGCCCAGGGCGATGAGCGCCGCGAAGAGCATGACGACGAATGGGATCATGACGGTTCTCCACGTACTGGGTGGTGTGGAGCGGTGGGGCGCCGAGCGCGGAACGGTGCTCGGCCGGCGTCCGGCGGGCCGGGAGACCGGGCAGCCGGAATGAGGGGCCCTCGCGCCCTTACGAGCCGGGGCCGGGGCGGCTGCCCTCACAGTAGTACGCGGGCCGCCGCGTGGTGAGGGGAGCGGCGACGCGTACGGCGATGTGCGCACCGGGGCCGGTTGGGAAACGCAGCCGCGTATGCCGCCCATCGTCGACTGCCGCTAATGTTGTCGGTGCGGTATCGGTGCCGCGTCCGAAGGCATTGCCGAACTCGGAGCGGGGCGAAGGCATGATCAGCGACCGGATGGCCCGGGTACTGAGCATGTTGTACGGCGCGGACCGCGATGACCCGACGGAACTGTTCGCCGAGGTCCTGGACGTGGACGGCGTGACGGTCTCCGTGAGCGTGGACACGGGCCGTACCGCGCACACCGAGCGACTGTGGTCCCACGGCGATGTCGCGGTCGCGTTCAGCGACCTCCAGAACATGCTGGGCGAGGGGCCGGAAATCGACGCCGTCCGCAGCCGTAGCGCAGTGCTGGTCCCGAACCTCGACGCGGTCCAGGCCGAGAGATGGCCGCTGCTGGTGCCGGCCGCGGCCGACCTGCCGGTGGCGGCCGTGTTCAGCTTCCCCCTCGGCGTCGGGGCGATCCGGCTGGGAGCACTGACGCTGCTGCGCACCCAGCCGCGCCCGTTGTCCGGTGAGCAGTTGGACGACGCGTTCGCCCTGGCGGCCGCGCTCACCACGACCGTGCTCGACAACGGCCGCCCCGGCCTGGCGAGCGGCCTGCTGGAGCCGGACCCGCCGGGGGAGTGGCAGCAGGCGGTGGTGCACCAGGCGACGGGCATGATCAGCGTGCAGCTTTCGGTGCCCCTGGCGGAGGCACTGGTCAGGCTGCGCGCGATGGCCTTCAGCCGCGATCAGCCGATCGTGGAGCTGTCCCGGGACGTGGTGGCGCGTCGGCTGCGGTTCAGCGAATCTACGTGCGGGCCGCAGGGTCCGGAAGAGAACAGGGGATGACGCCCATGTCCCGCCAACAACAGGTCTCTCAGGTGTTCGTCGAACTGGCGGACACCCTGGTGGACGAATTCGACATCATCGATTTCCTCCAGAAGCTCTCCGCCCGCTGCGTCGAACTGCTGGACGTCACGGCCGCCGGGATTCTTCTCGCGGACTCCTACGGCAGGTTGCAGACCATCGCGGCGTCCGACGAGCACACCCGGCTGCTGGAGCTGTTCTCCCTCCAGCACGAACAGGGGCCGTGCGTGGAGTGCTACACACGGGGGGTCGCCCGTACCAACATCGACCTCGCCAATGCCACGCACACGGCGGGCTGGCCGCGGTTCGCCCACCATGCGCGAGACGCCGGGTTCACCACCACGCACGCGTTCCCGCTGCGGCTGCGCCAGCACGTCGTGGGGGCGATGAACCTCTTCCACGCCGATCGCCGGCCGCTCGGCGCGGAGGACAGCGCGCTGGCCCAGGCGCTGGCCGACGTCGCCACGATCGGCATCCTCCAGCAGCGCACGCTGGAGCGGACCCTGACCGAGCGGGCCCAGCTCCAGTCCGCGCTGACCAGCCGCATCCTCATCGAGCAGGCGAAGGGCATCCTGGCCGAGCGCTGGGACACCACCCCCGACCACGCCTTCACCGCCCTGCGCGGCTATGCGCGGGGGCACGGCATGCAGATCTCCGTGCTGGCGGGGAAGGTCATCGACAACGAGGCCCCCTCCGGACTTGGCGAGCCCATCGCCTCGGAGAACGGAGAAAACCGATGACTGAGGGGCGTCGGACGGCGGCGGTGAACGTCCGCGACCGGCGGCGGGCCGGCCGGGTCAGCCGGTCTCCCGGTGGTCCCGTCCGTCCCGCTCGTCGGTGAGGTCGGCGAGCGCGGCGACATCGAAGTCCCCGCGGGTGATGTCGTGCGCGAGCTCGCTCATGCGCACACCGTCCCGGCGGGAACGCTCCCGCAGGGCCCGGAACGCGGTGGCGGTGTCGACCCGTCGGTGCTCGGCGACGATGCCGACCGCCCGCTCGACGTGGGAGCGGCTCGTACGGGCGGTGAGGAGCTGGTCCGTGAAGCGGGCGGGCTGGACGGCCTGGCGGTGCGAGAACAGCCCCACGGTGGCTATGTCGGCCAGGGCCTGAGCGGTCCGCAGGTCGTCCTCGGGCAGGCGGCCGGGCGCGGTGTGCATCAGGTTGAGCGCTCCGATGACCTGGCCGCGCAGCCGCAGCGGCAGGGCGTGGATGGACCGGTAGCCCAGGACGCGGGCCGCGGGGGCGAACAGCGGCCAGCGCGTCTCGGTGTCCAGATCGGCCGTGTACTGGATCAGGCCGGTGCGGTAGCAGTCCAGGCAGGGCCCCTGGCCGGACTGGATCTCGCGGATGTCCAGTTCGTGGCCCTCCTCGCTGGAAGCCCCGATGACATGCAGGTTTCCCTCCAGATCGGCGAGTATGACACCACTGGAGCGGACCCCCAGCAGGTCGACGCAGTGCAGGGACAGGGTGGTCAGCAGCTCGACCACGTCGAAGTCGTCGACGAGGGTGCCCGCAAGCTCCACGAACGCCTGGGACAACCGTTGCTCGCGGGAGGTACCCATAGGGCGAGCGTAGGCAGGCGGTGCTGCTCCCGCAACGCCGGGACGGCCGCTCGCCGCCCGGGCCCGGCAGCGGAGGCCGGCGCCGGGGCTCGGCCCGTGCGGAACGTTCGGGTGAGTCTTCGACAAAGCCTGGGAGCGTAATTTCAAGCAGAATTCCAGCAATTCACTCGACCGAGTGGCTGGGAGCGGGTATGAATCGTTTATGCAGCTCGCGGGCGACCACCGCGCCGCTACGGTTGCCGAAGTCATCCCGGACCCCGGTGGCCACCGCATCGCTACTGTCGCTTGCCCCGGTTCCTGTACGTGAGGTTCTCGCACCCGAGATGTCCGTACGCGAGATCCCTGTAGTACACGAATGACGGGGCGCGTTGCTCCAGGGGGTGCCGCCATGGGCGGGGGATATCACGACGGATACGCGACGGCGCCGGCCGGCGACCTTGAGTACCGGGCCGGCAGCCATCTGAGACTGCGCACGCACGCCACGTACGGCTTCACCGTCGCGGAGCCGCTGGGCGAGATCGACATCGCCACGGTGGGCGAGGTGCGCCCGCTGCTGGACGCCGTCACCGAAGGGCCGGCCCCGACCCTCGCGGTCGACCTGCGCGCCACGACCTTCTTCGACTGCGCGGGCCTGTCGCTGCTGTCCCGCCTCCACAACCGGATCACCGAGCGCGGCGGCCGGCTGTACCTGGTCTGCGACCAGCCGCTGACGCTGCGGATGCTGCGCATCGTCGGCATGGACGAGCGGCTGCGCCCCGCGCCCACGCTGGAAGCGGCGCTCGCGCGCGCCTCCTGACCGCGAGGGCGTACGGCGACGGGCCGCGCCCCCCGTAACAGGGGACGCGGCCCGCCGGTGTGCGTACGGCCGTACGGGCGCGGTGTCCGTACGAGCACGGGGGCCCATACGACCACGGGCCCGTATGGACGCGGAGGCCGTACGGGCGCGGAGGCCGTACGGGCGCGGGGGCGGTCAGCCCTTGACGCGGGCCATCCACGCCTCGACGTCCGAGGCCGTGCGCGGCAGCGCGGCGGACAGGTTCCGGTTGCCGTCCTCGGTGACGAGGATGTCGTCCTCGATGCGGACGCCGATACCGCGGTACTCCTCGGGCACCGACAGGTCGTCGGCCTGGAAGTACAGGCCGGGCTCCACGGTCAGCACCATGCCCGGCTCCAGCGCGCCGTTCACGTACGCCTCGGTGCGGGCGACCGCGCAGTCGTGGACGTCCAGGCCGAGCATGTGGCCGGTGCCGTGCAGGGTCCAGCGGCGCTGGAGGCCGAGCTCCAGAACGCGCTCGACCGGCCCCTCGACGATGCCCCACTCGACGAGCTTCTCCGCGAGCACGCGCTGCGCGGCGTCGTGGAAGTCGCGGAACTTCGCGCCGGGCCGCACCGCCGCGATGCCCGCCTCCTGGGCCTCGTACACCGCGTCGTAGATCTTGCGCTGGAGGTCGTCGTACGTGCCGTTGATCGGCAGCGTGCGGGTGACGTCGGCGGTGTAGAGGGTGTGGGTCTCCACGCCGGCGTCCAGGAGGAGCAGTTCGCCGGAGCGGACCGGGCCGTCGTTGCGCACCCAGTGCAGGGTGGTGGCGTGCGGGCCGGCGGCGCAGATGGAGCCGTAGCCGATGTCGTTGCCGTCGACGCGGGCGCGCAGGAAGAACGTTCCCTCGATGTACCGCTCCGAGGTGGCCTCCGCCTTGTCGAGCACCTTCACGACGTCCTCGAAGCCGCGCACGGTGGCGTCCACGGCCTTCTGGAGTTCGCCGACCTCGAAGGCGTCCTTCACCAGGCGCTGCTCGCTGATGAAGACGCGCAGCTCCTCGTCGCGCTCGGCGGTGACCTTGTCGCGCAGCGCCTCCTCGATCCCGGCGTCGTGGCCGCGCACGGCGCGGACCGGGCCGGTGGCACCCCGCAGCAGGTCCGGGAGGTCACGGACGTCCTCGGCGGGGATGCCGAGGAGCTGCTCGGCCTCGGCGAGGCTGTGCCGGCGGCCGACCCACAGCTCGCCCTGGCCGTCGAGCCAGAACTCGCCGTTCGCGCGGTTGGAGCGCGGCAGCAGGTAGAGCGTGGCGTCGTGGCCGCCGCCCGCCGCGGGCTCCAGGACGAGCACGCCGTCATGCGTCTGGTCGCCGGTGAGGTAGGCGTACTCGGTGGACGCGCGGAAGGCGTACTCGGTGTCGTTCGAGCGGGTGCGCAGGTTGCCGGCCGGGATCACCAGCCGCTCGCCGGGGAAGCGCGCGGAGAGCGCGGCGCGGCGGCGGGCGGTGTCGGGGGCCTGCGCGATCGGCGCGAGGTCGCGCAGTTCCGTGTCGGCCCAGTCGGACCTCATGTTCTCGGCGAGTTCTTCGGACACGGCTGGGTACAGACCGTTCTTCCGCTGCTTGATGGGCTCCTCTGCCGCCGGGGTCTGCGGGGTGGGCTCCTCGGTCACGACATCCTCCTCGATCTGGACCGCCTTCCATCGTATGTGCGGGCGGCGGAGGGCCGAGAGGGCGTGACCCACCTGTGAGAAGCCCTGTGGGGCGGGGGTGGGGCGTGCGCCGAACCGGTCGGAGACGGGCCTCGGCCGGACCTCGGCCGGAGCGGGTCTCGGCCGGCCCACAGCCGGGCCTCAGTCGAAGCGGGCCGCGAGAAGTATCACGTCCTCGTCGCTGTCGGCCTCGTCGAGACCGTCCGGCAGGACCGTGCGCAGCACGTGGTCCACGACCGCCTCGGGGTCCCCGCGCAGCGCGGTGGGGACGCCCGCGGCGGCGGAGTGCAGCCGGGCGAAGGCGCGGTCCATGGAGTCGCCGGTGCGGTGCAGCAGCCCGTCGCTGTAGAGCAGGAGCGTTTCGCCGGAGCCGGGCTCCAGCTCGACGCTGGGCGCCTCCCAGCAGGAGAGCATGCCGAGCGGTGCGGAGAGGGACGTCTCCACGTACTCGACGCGGTCGTCGCCGATGAGCAGCGGCGGGCAGTGGCCGGCCCCGGCGAGGACGATCTTGTGGGCGGGGGTGCCGTCCGGGTGGGGGACGAGGGCCGGCTCGCAGTAGGCGAAGAGGGCGGTGGCGGAGCGGGCGGGTTCGGTGAGCCGGAGCAGGAGTTCGAGGTCGGAGAGGACCGCGACGGGGTCCTCGCCCTCCATCACGGCGTACGCGCGCAGGGACGCCCGTAGCCGTCCCATCGCGGCGACGGCGCTGGGGCCGGAGCCGGTGACACCGCCGACGGCGAGGCCGAGCGCGCCCTCGGGCAGCGGCAGCGCGTCGTACCAGTCGCCGCCGCCGTGCGGCCCGGTGCGGTGGCGGACGGCGAGCCGGACCCCGGTGACCCGCGGCAGCCGGCTGGGCAGCAACTCCTCTCGGAGGGTGGCCACCATGGCGCGGGCGCGGTCGAGTTCGAGGTGGCGGGCGAGGTGTTCGGCGGCGTACGCGCAGTAGAGGCCGGCGAGGTGGCGCTGGCGGGCGGTGGGCTCGGCCGGCTCGTCGTAGAGCCAGACGGCGGCGCCGAGCCGGCCGGTGGCGTCGGTGGCCAGCGGCACGGCGTAGCTGGCCGCGTAGCCGAGCCGGGCGGCGACCTCGCGGTGGCGGGGGTCGCGCCCCGGCTCGCCGGCGATGTCGGGGTGGGCGATGCCGGGCCGTACGGGCGGCTGGGCGCCGGGGTCCGGGGCGGCGCCGGCCGGTGCCCGCGCGCCGGACTCCGCTTCGGCCTCCGGTTCCTCCGTGGCGCCGGGTTCGGGGAGGCCGTCGAGGAGCCGCCCGTAGGCGACGGAGGCGCGGGGGATGGTCTCGATGTGGCCGAGGTCGGCGCGGCCGAGCCCGAGGCCGACGGTGGTGACGGGGCCGAGGCCGTCGGCCGGCTGGAGGGTGATCAGGCCGCGCCGGGCGCCGACGAGGGAGGAGCCGCCGCGCAGCAGTTCGTGCAGGGCGGCTTCGAGGGTGCCCGCGCGGGCGATCCGCTCGGTGAGCTCGTGGAGGGTGGTGAGGTCGGAGACCCAGCCCGCGAGGCGGTCCTGGAGCACCGCGCCGGGGGCGGCGGGCGGCGGGACGGCGGCGCCGGGGACGCCCGGTGCGCCGACGCCGGCGGACCCGTCGGGACCGGCGGACCCGTCGGGGCCCGCGCGGTCGGCGGAGCGGTCGGCGGAATCGGAAACGCCGTCTGCGCTTTCGGGCACGGAAGTGTGCGCGGGAGTGGGAAGTGAGGGATTGATTCCGGCCACTTTCGGCAACTGTGGTGCGGTCATGGCCGGCTGCCTGGCTCGGTCCGCGCGTCGTCGCAGGTGAGTATGGGCTCGAAGGCGGTGTCCGGGGTGCTGGCGAGCGCCGTTGCCCGACCGTCCGGCCTCTGTGTATTGCTCAATAGCATCGCAAACCCCCATGTCATGTTGCGCCGCTATCAATGTCTCCACATGTACACGCCCGAGTAAGGGGATGTCCAGCATTGGACTATTGGGATTGATGGTGTCTGTGGGGATTCGAAGTTGGCCGGAAAATGACCATGGGAGTGTCCAGTGGAGGTCGACTGACGTCATTCGACAACGCGTCATATCCACCGAGGTGGGTACGTACTCGGAGAAGGGCAGGGGCAGTTGAGATCGCCCCGGAACCCGGCGGACGGCCATCGCGTCTTAAACGGCGACGGCCGTGCCCCATCCCCGAGTGGCGGCGGGGTTCCCCTGGCGAAGTCATGGGAGCACTGGGCACAGCGCGAAGCGCCATCAACGCGCCACCCCTCGCCACGTTCCACGCTCGGCCTGCGGCGTGATGCGCTGCCTAGTACGCGCTGTGACCTGTGATCCACGTGGTGTGAGGGGCTCCGTAGTGTCACGGAGCACACCGGACCGCCGCGAAGTGCCATGCGAAGTGCCCTGTAGTGCGTTGGACATGTAGTGCGATGGACACGTCCCCTGCCTCCGGCGGGCGGACCCCAGCCCTCGGCGTTCACGGAAAGGAACGAGCGCTCATGCGCGATTTCCTCGGAAGGCGACGCAAGCTCTCCCCTCGGCGTCGCGGCGGGCGGTCGACGTTGCTCGCCGCAGCCCTGACCTGCGCGACCGAATGGAAGTGGCCCGTGCTCCCGGGCGTGGGACTACGCCCCGGCCACGGCCGGGACCCGGAGTGCGGCTGCCCGCACCCCGACTGCGTGGTGCCCGGCGCCCACCCCTTCGACCCGGGCCTGCTGGCGGCCACCACGGACGCCCGCATGATCCGCTGGTGGTGGACCAACCGGCCGGACGCGCCCGTCGTGCTCGCCACGGGCGGCGCCGCGCCCTGCGCCGTGAGCCTGCCCGCGGTGGCGGGCGCGCGGGCGCTGGCCGCCTTCGACCGGCAGGGCGTGCGGCTCGGCCCGGTGGTCGCCACCCCCACCCGGTGGACGCTGCTGGTGGCCCCGTACTCCCTCGAAGTGCTCGGCGAGTTGCTGCACAGCCAGGACTGGGTGCCGGGATCGCTCCGGTTCCACGGGGACGGCGGCTACGTGGCGCTGCCGCCGTCGCGTACGGGAGCGGGCCGAGTGCGATGGGAGCGGGCCCCGCGGCCGGCGGCGGCCGGCGCGGGGGCCGGGACGACGCCATGGCTGCCGGACGTCGCCACGGTCGTGGACGTACTGGTCGAGGAGAGCGCGGGAACCCCGGGCGGCGGGAGCCGACTGGCGCATTGAGCGGCTGCTGAGCGCGGCTGCCGAGCGCTGCCGCTGAGCGCCTGCTGGGTGCTTGCTGGTCGCGTGATCGTTTACGCGGCGGTGAAGCGGCCCGTGGGGACGAGCCGGGCGGCGCGTCGGGGTGGATCGAGGCGCGTCGGGGTGGATGGAGGCGCGCTGCGGTGGATCGAGGCGTGCCGCGGTGGATCGAGGTGCGTCGCGGCGGATTGGGGCAGAGGGGCGCGTACGGGCGGGAGCCGCACGCGCCCTCACTCGTACGGGTGTAAGCGGACCCGAGTTGTACGGGAAATGGGCCTGCTGGCACGGGGAAGTCGCCGCTTCGGTGGTTATGTTCGGCATACCGATCAACCGATCAAGCTTCCCCGGCGAGTTGCAGGTGGGTTCCATGGAACGAGCGCCCCAGCCCCGTGCCGCCAACCTTCGGGTGGTCGCCCTCGCGAGCGCGGTGGCGCTGGCCGTCGTGCTGCCGCTCGCCGCGGCCGTGGCCGGGCCGGCGGGCCGGCTGGACCCGGCGGTCGCCGAGCGGACCGGTGAGAAAGCCCGCGAGAGCGCCCCTGACGGGCCCGCCGACGGCCCGGCGGGCGACGGCCTGGCGGGCGACGCCGCGAAGCCGTCGGCGGAGCCCGACGCCGCCGGCTCCCGGCGCGGCGCGCAGGCCGTGGGCGAGCGGCCCGCCGCCGACGGCGGGCACGGGATGCTCTCGGAGCTAGGGCTCGCCGCGGACCCGGCCAAGGCCCGTAACACCGCGCGGTGCGGCCCCGCCCTCTCCTCGGCCGAACTCTCCGCGCGCGGCCGGGTCGAGGCGCAGACGTGCGTCCTGGCGCAGGGCCGCGACACCTGGTCCCGGCTCTACTACCGCAACGCCACGGGCGGCCCGCTGAAGGCCGTACTGACCCTGATGCAGCCCGACGGGCGGACGCTCCAGGCGCACTGCGAGGTGGCCGGCTCCGTCGGCCGCGGGTCCTGCCAGACGCCGCGCGAGCGGACGGTGCGCGGTTACGGCGAGCAGGGGGGCCGGAGCGGGCCGGGGGCGCACGACGGCTACACGGCGGTGTCGGAGATCGCCTCGGCGGACGGGAGGCTGCTGCTCCGGTCCGGCAGCAACTCTCCGGACGACGCGGAGGATTAGCCGAAGCCGAAGCCGAAGCCGAAGCCGAAGCCGAAGCCGAAGCCGGAGCCGAAGCCGGGCCATGCTCGTCACCGAGGGGCGTGGGGCCGGTGCGGAGCGAGAGATTGGTGCTGAGCGGGCGGCCGGTGCGGAGCACGAGGGGCCGGGGCTGAGCGAGAAGCCCCGGATTCAATTATTCCGGGGCATGGAAACGCCCGGTCGCTGGCGACGGGGGATGCACCAGCGACCGGGCTCCTAGAACCGTAACAAGAGATCGGCGGTTCGCAAATTCCATCGCGGAAATCCGGTCGCGTATTTTCCTGGTTTCCAGGCCAGGAGCGGGAGTTGTGACAGGAGTCACGTCGATGGGCCGCCGATACGGCGGTCAGCTCAGGGTCACCTGTCGGTTGGTGAGGCCGCCGCGCGCCCGCCGCTCCTCCTGGGTCAGCGGGGCGTCCGAGGCGAGCGCCTCGCCCAGCCGCTCCGCGAAGGCGGCGGCGGGCTTCTCCACGTCCGCGGCGCGCATCGCGACCGGCAGGTCCCAAACGGGCACGGTCAGGCCGTGCGCGCGGAACGAGCCGACGAGCCGGGTCCCCTCGCCGAGCGATGCCGCCCCGGCGGCGTGCAGCCGGGCGAGGGCGTCCAGCAGCCGCTCCTCCGGGTGCGTCATGACCCAGCGCAGGTGGTTCTTCTCCGGCGTCTCGCACCAGTACGCGGCGTCGACGCCCGCCAGCCGGGCGGTGGGGATCGCGGCCTCGTTGGCGCGCTCCAGGGACGCGGCGACCTCGCCGGTCGCGTTCTGGGCATCTTCGATCCAGAACTCGAACCCCTCGTGCACGACGGGCGCGAACGGCCCCTCCGGGTCGAGCAGGTCCTGAAGGCGCGGCCCGTCGGCGGGCACGCGCTCGGCGGCGACCGGGCTCCCCGGCTCGGCGGCCAGCGCGCGCCGGAGCGTGTCGGCCAGGTCGCGGCTGATGTCGCCGGAGGCGGTGTCGTTCTGGAGCCCCAGCAGCACGGCCCCGTTGTCGCGGCGCAGCGCCGGCCAGGCCATCGGCAGCACGGTGGCGAGGGTGACCGAGGGCACGCCCTCGGGCAGCCCGTCCTTGAGGTGCAGCTCCACGGTGGCGGCGGGCACCAGCTCGCGCAGCGCCACCCAGTCCGCCTCGCCCGGCAGCCCCTCGAAGGGGCGCTGCACCAGCTCGGTGACGGCCTGCGCGGCCTGGCGGCCGTGGCACGCCTTGTAGCGGCGGCCGGAGCCGCAGGGGCAGGGCTCGCGGGCGCCCACGACCGCGATCTGCGCGTCGTCGGCCTGCGGCCGGGCGGCCTTCGTCTGGGGGCGGCGCTTCTTGGCCATGGCGTGCGTGTCTCCCGATCGGTCCGGCTCGTACGGGCGCGAGCCTAGCGGTCGGGAGCGTACGGGCGGCGGGGTGCGTTGGGCGGGCGGGCGGCGGCTGTGCGGGCGGCTGCTGTGCGGGCGGGCGATGCCCGGTCGACGGCAGGGGGGCGTACGCCCGTACGCCCCGCGCCTTCGTCCTGGCCCTCGCTGTCGGCCTCGCCCTCGCGCCCGCCTTCGCTCTCGCGCCCGCCTTCGTTTCGTCGCCCCCGTGGGCCGGGGCTAGCGCAGCTCGTCGATGTCGGCGAAGGCCGCAGGCATCGCGGCGATCGAGGGCACCGGGGCCACCCGCGGCGGCGCGGCGGGGCCGAGATCGACGCGCGTAGCGAAGCTCTCACGTGCGGAAAGAGCAGCCCATACGGTCACCTCGCCGGAGGCGTCGCGGACGCCCCACTCCTGGGACAGCGCCCGGATGATGTTGAGGCCGCGGCCGCCGCGGGCCGTTATGGACGGGGTGGCCGGAAGGGGGCGGGTCGGACCGCCGCCGTCGGTGACCTCGACGGTCAGCCGGCCGCGCTCGTCCACGCGCCAGGCCGCCAATATGCTGCCGTCGCGGTCGGGGCCCCACCCCTCGGCGTGGCCGTTGCCGTCGCTGCCGTTTCCGTTACTGGCGCGGCCGTTTCCGCTATTGCTTCCGCTGCCGCCGCTGACGTGGCCGTTGCTGCTGCCGTTGCGCCTGTCGTCGGTGCTCAGCGGGCGGCCGTGCCGGTACGCGTTGCTGAGCAGTTCCGAAAGGATCAGTACAGCGTCGTCGATGACCGAGTCCGCCACTCCGCTCATGCGCAGATCCTCGCGCATGCGGTGCCTTGCCACTCCCACGGCCGACGGACCATGGGGTACGGCCATGATCGACGACGTGGGCACCTCCTGTGCCACCACCAACGCCACCCCCGAGACCTCCTTCGCCCCACGCCAGGGGATGAATGCCCCAATGGACTGGACCGGAAACCGGCCAATAGTGATCCGGGGAGGCACTCGTAACGAAGGAATGCGCAACGAACGCGCCGGTGCACACCCTGTAATGGTTCCTATCGGCGGTCGAGTTGTGACAGCACCTGCTTGGGGCGGTTTGTGATCACGGCGTCCACGCCGAGGTCCGCGCACAATTCGACGTCGGCCGGTTCGTCCACCGTCCATACGTGCACGCGATGCCCGGCGCGGTGCAGCCGGCGTACGTAATCGGGGTGGTTGCGCACGATGCGAATGCTCGGCCCGGCGATCCGTACGCCCGCGGGGAGCCGCCCGTCGCGGTGGCGCGGGGAGATGAACTGCATCAGGTAGACGGTGGGAATGGTGGGCGCGGCGGCCCGTACCCGGTGCAGGGAGCGCGTGGAGAAGCTCATGACGCGCACCTGGGAGGGCGGGCCGTGCGCCGCGGCCGGCTCGATGAGGCCGAACCGGCCGAGGAGGCCGAGCAGCCGCTCCTCGACCTGGCCCGCCCAGCGGGTGGGGTGCTTGGTCTCGATGGCGAGCTCGACGCGGCGGTCGGCGTCGGCGACGAGTTCGAGCAGGCGCTCCAGGGTGAGCACGGCGGTGGCGTCCCGGTCCGGGGCCTCGTGATCGGCGGCCTGGCCCTTCCAGGAGCCGAAGTCGAGGGCGGCGAGGTCGGACAGCTCCAGGGCGGAGACGGCGCCGCGGCCGTTGGAGGTGCGGTTGACGCGGCGGTCGTGGACGCAGACGAGGTGGCCGTCGGCGGTGAGCCGGACATCGCACTCCAGGGCGTCCGCGCCGTCCTCGATCGCTCTTCGGTAGGCGGCGAGCGTGTGCTCGGGGGCTTCCTCGGAGGCTCCGCGGTGGGCTACTACGGACAGGGGCTGGGGCTCGGGACGGACGTCCCTGGCCTGGCGTGCGTAGGTCACCGAGTTATGGTGCCATCGCGAGGCGTAGTCGCGCATGCGGTCCCTTATGCCCGGCTGATCCGAGATGGTGAGGATCGCGGGGAATGACTGGAGATAAAGACAGACGAAGGGCGTCCGCGAAAGGCACAGTCTCCGTTTACAGCGCCCTGACGCCTGATGGGAAAGGCTGTGGACGGACGCTCGAAACACGTGGGCCGAGGCCATGATGACCACTGACGTGCACCTGAGGAGAGAGCTGTGAGCACCGAGAACGAGGGCGCTGCCGCTACGCCTGCGGCGGCGCCGCGTACGGCACCTCCGGCGCCGGACACCGCGTCGGCGCACACCGCTCCCCACACCCCGGCCGCCCCGCCGGCCCCTGTGGCCCCTCCGACCCCGCCCGCACCGCCGAGGCCGGCGGAGCCGGGGGCGGGGGAGGAGGCCGCGCCGGCGGGTCAGGGGCGGGGGCAGGCTCCGTCGGGGGCCGAAGGCCAGGCCCAGAGCCGGGGCCAGGGCCCGTCGGAGGCCGAGGGCCAGGGCCAGGGTCAGCCTCCGGCGCAGGCTCCGGTTGGGGCTCCGCAAGGGGGCCCGGCTCCGGCTCCGGCTACGGCTCAGCCGCCGGCCTCGCCGCCGCCCGGGCCGTACCAGCAGCCCGTACAGCCGACGACTATGGCGGAGTACGGCCATCCGGGGGCGGGAGCGCCCGGCGGACCCGGCGGACCTGGCGGACCCGGTGCTCCCGGTGCTCCTGGCGGAGCCGCTGGTGCAGGCGTGCCTAGTGGTGCAGGCGTGCCCAATGGTCCGGGAGGTGTGCCAGGTGCGCCCGGTGGGGCGGGCGGCTGGTGGGCGCAGGGCGGCGCCGGTGGCATGGGCGGTCCGGGTGAGCCCGGGGGCCCGTGGGGCGCCGGGCCCATGCCGCCGCCCCCTCGCCGACGCGGCGGCCTGGTGGCCGCCGTGCTGGCGGCGGCGCTGATCGCGGGCGGTGTCGGCGGCGGGGTCGGGTTCTGGGCCGCGGACCAGCGGGACAACTCCGGTTCCACGACGGTGGCGTCGACCGGGGACGCGAAGACGGACAGCAGGGCGCCCGACTCCGTGGCCGGCATCGCGAACAAGGCGCTGCCGAGCGTCGTGACGATAGAGGCGCAGGGCCAGGGCGGTGACGGCAGCACGGGCACGGGCTTCGTCTACGACAAGCAGGGCCACATCCTGACGAACAATCACGTGGTCGCCTCGGCAGCGGAGGGCGGCAAGCTGACGGTGACGTTCTCGAACGGCAAGAAGTACGAGGCGACGGTCGTCGGCCGGGCGAAGGGCTACGACGTGGCCGTCATCAAGCTGAAGAACCCTTCCGACGCCAAGCTCACCCCGCTGCCTCTGGGGGACTCGGACAAGACGGCGGTGGGCGACGCGACGGTCGCCATCGGCGCGCCCTTCGGCCTGTCCGGCACGGTCACGACCGGCATCGTGAGCGCGAAGAACCGCCCGGTCTCGTCCAGCGAGGGGGGCGGCGCGGGGGGCAGCGCCTCGGCCTCGTACATGAGCGCGCTGCAGACGGACGCCTCGATCAACCCGGGGAACTCCGGCGGCCCGCTGCTCAACGGCCAGGGCGCGGTGATCGGCATCAACTCCGCCATACAGCCCGCGGGCGGCGGCGGTGGCGGCGGCTTCGGCGGCCAGCAGCAGGCCGGCAGCATCGGCCTGGGCTTCGCGATCCCGATCAACCAGGCGAAGGACGTGGCGGACCAGCTCATCAAGACGGGCAAGCCGGTCTACCCGGTCATCGAGGCCACGGTGAACATGAAGAGCACCGGCGACGGCGCCACGATCGCCAACAACGGCACCACTGACGGCACGCCCGCCATCACCCCCGGCGGCCCGGCCGACAAGGCGGGGCTCAAGCCCGGCGACACGATCACGAAGATGGACGACACGATCATCGACAGCGGGCCCACCCTGATCAGCGAGATCTGGACCCACCACCCCGGCGACAAGGTCACCCTCACCTACACCCGCGACGGCAAGCAGTCCACCACCCAAGTCACCCTCGGCCAACGCACCGGCGACAGCTAACCGCCCCTCGCCCCCCGCCACCCCGCCCACAATCCCCGAACCGCTAGGCTGTAACCGCTCCGCAGCAGGTAGGCGGGGCGAGGAGGCTTGCCCGAGCGGCCTAAGGGAACGGTCTTGAAAACCGTCGTGGCAGCGATGTCACCGAGGGTTCAAATCCCTCAGCCTCCGCCGAGGTCGGCGTATGCACTGGCCAGAAGGGGTGCCCCAGTCCAAGGGGCGCCCCTTTCGCATGTGTCCTGTCTCCCTCTGATCCGCCCCGCCCCTGTCACGTTGCCGACCAGTGTTTGTGGACCGGCGTGGACCAGAATTTGACCGAGTGGACCCGAGAAAGCCCAGGTCATGTTGGTCGCTCGGCAACTTGGATGGACCGGCCCACGCGGCAGCGAGAAGGACGCCGTCTCACCGCTGACGGGGGCGACGTGCTTGATGATTCGCCTCGACAGCACGGATCAACTTCTTCGCAAGCCTGAGAAGGATGCTGCTCTTCCGGCGGCGGAGCGGAGGTCGCATACGTCGGTGAGCTGACCGGAGCCGTCGGGATTCTCCAGCCAACCGATGCCTTGGAAGGTCATGTGTGCGGGAGGGCAGGGGAGTTCCCAGCCCGAGGGCTTGACGGAGAGTTCTTTCACGTCGGCGAGGTGGGTCCGGTCCCGGCCCCGTCGCCTACGAGCCGCCAGGCGAGGTGGTGTTCCGAGTAGGCCAGCACGGGGCCGGTCTATTTGTCCATGCGATGGAGCTCCCGCAGTACGACGTGGGAGCGCAGCAGCGACGCCTCGACCACGGTCCACGACGTGGAGGTGACGAGCGCGAACTCGCCCGCTTCCCAGGACCACTGCACGTGGCGAGGGTGGGGCACGCAGGAGAGGAGCCAGTCGTTGCCGGGCGAGGTCATGGCCTGCTCCCGTGTTCCGTCAGGAGCGTGCGCAGGAGCTGCGGGGCGACGAGCGGTTCGGGGTGGCGGCAGCGAGGAGCGACGAGCCAGTGGAGGCCGGCCGTATCGGCGTCGAGCGTGCCGTTGAGCACGACGTAGCAGCACTCCCCAAAGGCGACAGTCCCGGGCACTGACCACCGATCAGCGGTTCCGGCGGGAGTCAGGAAGTAGACGCGGGTTTTGGGGCCGCCGGGGTCGCACAGGACTGGGCCGGTGTGCTCGCCAGCAGCGTGCTGGAGCTGAGCAGCGACGACACGTCCGAGGGAGCCGTCGACAACGATGGCGTCCCACCATAGCCCCGCGGCCACTGCGTCGATCACGCCATCGAGCGGCAGCCACGGCGGACGGATGCTGAGGGGTGAGAATCTGCGTGCTGGCCTCATAGGGAGCAAGGTAGAGAGCGGTGTTTCTCCGAATCCGCCGTGTTTCTCGGAGTTTCTCGTCGGTTGTGGCGAATTTCGGGATGTTGCTCACGCGAGGTCCAGCGTCGCCCTCGCGCGGGCGATGAGCCGCTGCGCGTGCTGGCCGTACACCGCGACGGAATTCAGCTCATTCCAGAGCTTCAGGTAGAGCGCGACGTCGTCGGCCGCGTCGAGCCACAGCTCGGCGTTCCAGGTGTCGGCGATGACGAGACTGCCGTCCATGACCCAGAACCCATGTTTCGGCGAGACCCGCATCCGTACGCCGAAGGGGATGATCCCGAGCGTGACGGTGTCCATCCCCGGAAGGCCGGCAAGCCGGTCGAGCTGCGCGACCATGGATGCCGGGGAACACCGGAGCGTATGAAGCGCGGCTTCCCAGACCACGGCCTGCACGAGGTGCCCAGGCTGGTACAGGGCCTCCTGCCGCTTCATGCGGGCCCGGACCCCGTCTTCGATATCGCGGGGCGTTCCGTGCCGCTCGGAGACATCGGTGAGCACGCTGCGGGCGTACGCCGGCGTCTGGAAGAGGCCGGGGACGATCGCGGGCTCGAACAGGCGGATGCTGCGGGCCTGCTGCTCCTGGACAGCGTTGAGCTCCTGGACCACGCGATGCCCGGCGGCCAGTTGTCGGCGCCAACTGCGTTGGCGGGTCTCCAGGCCGCGCAGCCGGCCTTTGAGCTCGTCCGCGTTCGTTGGCTGGCCGGTCTCCCGGGCCCAGGAGTCGAGGTCGCCGAGGGTGGCGGTCTGCCGCCCGTTCTCCAACTTGGAGACCTTCGACGGCGCCCACCCGCACTGGGTGGCGAGCTGCCTGACGGTGAGCCCGGCCTCGGTACGTAGCTCACGCAGCCGCGCACCGAGGGCGACCCGGGCCTGCTGGAAATCAGTGCTCACACACGGGAACGTACCTGGTCGACGAACTCCTCGCGCCGAAGCGCGTAGTGCCAGGCAGCATCCCGGAGTTGGCAGTAGCGGACGATGAGCGGAGGAGCTTCGATCAGCTCTGCTCCGAGGTACTCGTCGGCTTCGTCGAAGTGCAGCAGAAGCGCCCGGCGGGAGTCGAAGAGCCAGAAGTCCTCTGCGGGCAGGCCGAGCTTGTCGGCGTCGGCGCGCCACAGGTGCCGGATGTCCTCACCTGCGGCGATGTTGTTCACCGCGCTGGCCAACAGGAAGCGCTGCCCGTCGCTGGGCGGCTCGTCGAGCACCCGCACCCGCTCGATCCGCTTGCCCTGCGCGACCTGCTCCTCGATGTTGGCGGTCCACGCGGACGGCGCCAGCCCGAGATCCTGGCCGCGCAGGAACTGGGCGTAGCGTTCACCGCCTACGTCGGACGCGTAGGAGCGGCGGGTCTCCAGCCGCCAGGCGGTGTGCTCGAACTCCCGGAAGTAGTCGCCGAAGGTGGCGTCATCGATGAACTCCGGCACGCCGGCTACTCCTTGGGCCCGAAGCGTACGAGCAGCTCCCGCGGCACGACGACGAACCCCTCATGGGGAGCGACGTCCTTGAGCTGCTTGACGTCCTCGGGGTCGGTCACCGCCACCCCCTGTACGAGGATCTCGCCGCTGTCGAGGTCCTCGTACAGCGTCGGGCACTTCCCCTCTTCCGAAGTGGTACCGATCATCTCCAGCCTCCGGGCCATGATGTCCTCCACGTCCTGGCCGGCCTCCTGACCGACGTGGAGCGCACCGTAGACCCACGAGCGAGAAACGCACCAGCGCGGCAGTGATGCACAACCTTGGTGCTGGCCGCACGTGCACCCACGCCACATAGGGCGCATCACTTGGGCTGGTCGGTACCCTGCCTATGCGCTGCTCTGGGAAGGGCGGAGATTACCTGTGTATTTACCCCGAATGCCGGACTCTGTAGAAGTGAGTAAAAACGGCCACCATCCCGCATAGCACTGCAGGTCACGGCCTGTGGTCCCCGCGCACGCGGGGGTGAACCCCGCCCGCAAGAGCCGCAGCGACCGACAGAACCGTGGCCCCCGCGCACGCGGGGGTGAACCCTCATCCGCGCCGAAGTCGCCATCGCGTACGCCGTGGTCCCCGCGCACGCGGGGGTGGACCCCTGCACCAGCACATCGACGCCGCCCGTGGCCTGTGGTCCCCGCGCACGCGGGGGTGGACCCCACCCGAGATGGAGAACGTTGCTCGTGACGAGGTGGTCCCCGCGCACGCGGGGGTGGACCCCTGGGCAGTGCCGATGAGGCCATCCAGAGCGTGTGGTCCCCGCGCACGCGGGGGTGGACCCCATGATGGCAACGGGCAGGTTGGTGCCGGCCAGTGGTCCCCGCGCACGCGGGGGTGGACCCCACCGACCACCGTAAGGATTTTGTGATGGGTAGTGGTCCCCGCGCACGCGGGGGTGGACCCGCCCGGGCCCTGGAACTGGCCACCCAGGTTGCGTGGTCCCCGCGCACGCGGGGGTGGACCCCGGGTCTGGCCGACCTCCTACCGCGGCCCCGTGTGGTCCCCGCGCACGCGGGGGTGGACCCAGCACGGGCGCGACCAGGCGCCGCATCAGCGCGTGGTCCCCGCGCACGCGGGGGTGGACCCGTGGCGCGCGTGTGAGCCAGGGAGGTCTGCACGTGGTCCCCGCGTACGCGGGGGTGGACCCGAGGAAGCGACGCTGCCGTGCGTGGCTTTCTGGTGATCCCCGCGCCCGCGGGGGTGGGCACTCACCCCGAGGACAGCGATGGGCCGAGCTGATCTCGTTATGCGTCCCGTCCTTGTCCATGGCCTGCTCCTGCCGGGCCGGAGTCTTCGGCCCCCCGCCGCGCCCGCACGGCACGATCGAGGGCGGCCGGACGGGCGGGACGGGCGCCCGCATGGTCGACGGCGGGCGCAGTCCCTGCAGGTGCAGTCTTCGCGGCACAGGTCACGGAGGGGCCGAGGACGGCGGTGGCCAGCGCATCACCGGAACGCCCGCCCTTCTGCCCGCCAACCTTCCTGCCGGCGCGGTGGAGGGCTCCGGCCGTCGCGTTGAGGGCTGCGGCGTTACGGCTGAACAGGCCCATGACGGCCCGCTTTCGTACGGTGGTTGTCGAAAGCAGGGCGTGCCCCGGGCCGGATTCGATCCGGGCTGTGGCTCAGCGGCGCGGGGCGGCGGCTGCGGCCGGAATGAATTCGGTGTGCGCCTTGCGGGCCCGGCCTCCCGCCGTATCCACGGCCGCGTAGTCGAGTGGGGCTTCGTGTGCCGCTCTACATGTGGGGCGCGGATCTTGCCTGCGGTAGACACGACGGCCGGGTTTCCCGCGGCGTTCATCAGGCTGATGGCCACGGGAGTGTTCCAGCCCGGGCGGTATCGCTGGCGGGCTGGCCACGTGGTGCTCGTTCGGTGGGCGGCCTTGGCTACGAGGGTGACGAGCCGTTCGGCCTCTCCGCGGGTGGTGCGGCCAGATGCCACGGCGCGGGCGAGACGAGCGGCTTCTCGTACGGGAGCCACTGCGGTCGGCAGACGTGCGGCGCCCGGTACGGTCTCGGCGGCGCTCGCCGATTTCCTGGGCGTCTGCGGCTTCTCGGTGAGCCGACAGTCAGGAAGAGGGTGTGGACTGGCAGGCCAGCGGGCGAGCCCGGCCCGCAGCATGGCCAACCTGCGGCCAGAGGTACGTCACCTGCTTGCCCCTATAGGGCATCACCGCAGGTCAAGGCCCTGTCAGTTGCGTTGGTCGAACGACCTTCAAAACCGTCGTGGCAGCGATGTCACCGAGGGTTCAAATCCCTCAGCCTCCGCCGAGGGCAGCGCGTTAGCCGGCCGAAGGGGCACCCAGGGGGGCGAAGAAGGGGCCTCAGGGGGTCGGGTGCCAGTTGGGGTGGCCGGGCATGGGGGGTGTTTTGGGGTTGTATAGCCAGTTTTTGAGGACGGTGGTGGCGGAATCGCTGCCGGAGACCTCGCGGACGATGTTGATGTAGTCCTGGGTCGAAATCACTTTGTGCTGGTACCGGTTCGCGGCGGTCTGTTCGATCTTTTCGAAGGTCTGGGGGCCGACGGACTGGCGCAGGGCGTAGAGGGCGAGGGCTCCGCCCGTACGTTGGGTTATTCCGGTTTTCGAGTAGTCGCCCGGTTCGGCGGGGGCTCCTTCCTCGTCACGGATGCCTTGGTCTATTCCGTACTCTTCGCGCATGGCCGCTTCAAGGGCCTTCTCCGAGCCGGGGTTCTCCGGGTCGGACGCGTACCACTGCCCGTACAGGTGGGCGTGGCCCTCCGCGAGCCAGAGGTCGGCGCCGAAGTTGTCCTTCGGGGTGAGGGAAGCGCCGAACCACTGGTGGGTCATTTCATGGACCATCAGGTAGCCGCCGAAATCCTTTCCCGGCTCGGGAAGGGGGAGGGTGGCCAGGGTCGCGCTTTCGAAGGCCGCGGGGGCGAGGGCGGCGAAGGTGCCGTAGGTGGTGAACGGATAGCGGCCCAGTTTGGCGGTGAGCCAGTCCAACTGCCGGTCGGTGCGGGGGGTGAGCAGGGGCCGCAGCCGGTCGGCCTGGTCGGTGGGGACGACATCGCGGATGGTGACGCCGTCCTGCCTGGTGTGGGTGTTGACCTGGGTGTACGGGCCGACCGCGAGCTGATTGTCCATCGTGGGCACGGGGTGGCTCAGCCGGTACGTGCGCGTGGTGGTGCCGCCCGGGGCCTTTTTGGTGCTGGTCAGGTCGCCGTTGGCGATGCCGGCGAGGTCCGAGGGGGCCGTGACGTGGAAGGTGTAGGTGGCCTTGTCGGTGACGTCGTCCTTGCACGGGAAAACGCGATGCGCTGTTCCAGGGCTCTGCGGCTCGATGATGAAACCGCGGTCGGTCTCCAGCCACGGCATGTGCTGCTGCTTTCCCGGATGCTCGGGGTCGTCCGGGTTCTTTCTGGTCACCACGAAATCGACGCGGACCGTGAAGGCGGAGTCCTTGGGCAAGGGCTCGGTCTTTATCTTCAGCTTCTCGCCCTCGGTAACGGACTCGGCGGGCCGACCATTCACCGTGACCTCGCCGACCCGGCCTCCCGCGAAGTCCAGGCTGACGTCCTTGAGGTCTTCGGCGGCCTTGGCCTTCATGGTGGTGGAGCCTGACATGTCCCGGGTGTCGTCCTTGTATTCCAAAGACACGTCGTAGTCCAGCGCGTCGTATTCCCCGGTGTTCGCGGAGCGCCCGCGCCCGTCGTCAGCGAGCGCCGCACTGCCGCAGGCCATGGACGCGCACAGGCTGATAGCGGCTGCCAGGATCACGTGCCGTGTGTACTTCATGACCGTACGGTAGAAGCGTCAAGTGATCAGGTATTGCTGAGGAAGTCACCGCTGTATGACGGTTCCCGGCAACGGCGCGGCTCCGTCGGCCGGAAGGCTCGCGGACGTACGGGCGTACGGCAGCCAGCGGGGCATGACGAGGGCGAGCAGCAGCGGTACCACCGCGAATCCGGCGATGACGACGGGGACGCCGCCCCACAACGAGCCGACGCCGTAGGCGATGTAGAAGACGATGGCCACGGCGTCGGTGCCGAGGCCGGCGACCGAGGTCACGGTGGCCCGCGCGCCGCACTCGATGGCGTCCTGGAGGCGCGCCTGGGACAGCACGATGGAGAGCTGGACGATCCCCAGGCACAGCGCCACGGGCACGATGCCCCAGGGGGTGCCGCTGAGCGAACCGGCGGCGAGCAGGGCCGTGGCCGCGAGGAGCGCGAGCGCGAGAGAGCGCGGGCGCAGGCCGGCGAGCGGGCCGGCGAGCCAGCCGCCCAGCGCCTTCGCCGCCACCGCGAGGACCACCAGCGCCGGCACGACGGCCGTGGCCACGCCGGTCGACCTCACCAGCAGCGGAAGGTACTCGTCGATGACGAGGACCGCGGGAAGGACCGCCGCCACCGCGGCCGCGCGCCGGACCACCGGGCTGCCGCGCAGTTCGGCCAGGCCGGTGCGCAGCATCGCGAGGAAGCCCGCGCGGTCCCGTACCGTACGGGCTCCGCCAACGCCACCATCGCCCTCGGCCGGTGTCCGCGGCGGCGCGGGCAGACGCGCCGCGACTGCGGCCGTGGCCAGGCAGACCAGCGCGCTGGCGGCCTCCACCAGCGCGTAGTGCCCCAGGGCGAGCAGCGGTGTCGCCGCCAGGGTGGCGACGACGTTCGCGGCCAGCGCGCCGGTACGGGCGCGGCCCAGCAGCGCCGGAAAGCTCGCCGTGGCCTCCTTTTCGGCCAACTCGTCGTAAACCAGGGCCTCCAGCGTCCCCGAGGTCAGCGCGTGGCACGCGCCCCACAGGAGGACTCCGACGACGAACGCCGGATAGGTCGGCAGGAATATCCAGAGGGTGAAACTCGCCGCGCGCAGCACAGCGCCGAGCGCGAGCAGCGCCCGGCGCGAAACGACGTCCGCCCAGGCCCCCGAAGGGACTTCCAGCGCCAGGGCGGACACCGCCAGCAGACCGAAGAGGGAGGAGACCTCCCAGGCGCTCAGCCCGGAATCCGTGAAGCGGAGAGCGGCGACGGGAACAAAGGGAATCAGGTCGTTCAGTGCGGAGAACGCATAAAGCATTCTCCGCAACGTGCGTAACTCCGGTGAGCGGTGCGGGTATTCAGTCCGGGAAGTCCGCTCTCTTCTCCCCATTCACCTGCTCCCTCCACAAGCGCGTGTCCGCCAGTGGTACGAGGCGCGAAACCTGCTGTCCCGCTCCGGCACTGTGACACAGACTGGGAAAGGGTCCAAGTCGTCGTTCCCACGGGGGGCACTTCCATGCGAGTGCTGCTCATCAAGCCGCCCATTCGCGCCTGCATGGTCGAGGTCGGCCGGCACGTTCCCGTCGGGCTGGCCTATTTATCGGCCGTACTGCGGAAAGAGGGACACCACACCGAGGTGTTCGACTCCCTCGCGTATGTGGAGGACAACCACATCGTGGGCGAGAAGGACCTCACCGAGATCGAGCGCACCAAACTCCTGCACCATCCGCGCTGGCGGCACGTGATGCACTGGGGCGCGCGCTGGGACCGTATCGAGGCGGCGCTGCGCGAGCGCCGGCCCGACATCATCGGCATCTCCTGCATGTTCACGCCGTTCTACGAACCCGCCTACGACCTGGCACGGCTGGCCAAACGCGTACACCCCGAGGCCACCGTCCTGCTGGGCGGGCAGCACGGAACGGTCTGCTTCCCGCACGTCCTGGAGGTGCCCGAGATCGACGCGGTGGTGCTCGGGGAGGCCGAGACGACGATCGGCCCGCTCGTGACCGCCCTCGAACACGGCCGGCGCCTGGACGGCCTGTCCGGCATCGCCTTCCGCTGCGGCGAGGGCCGCTGCGCGTGCCCGGAGCCGGGCGCGCCGCACGTCAGGCCCCGTGCGCCGTTCGTCGCCGACCTCGACACGCTGCCGATGCCCGCCGCCGACCAACTGGACTTCTCCCGGTACGACGACGCGGCCACGCTGATCACCAGCCGCGGCTGCCCCTTCTCCTGCACGTTCTGCACCGTGCACGCCACGGTGGGGCGGGAGTTCCGGGCGCGGTCCCCGGAGAACGTCGTCGAGGAAATCCAGCGCTACGTGGAAGAATTCGGGGTGCGACGATTCCTCATCGAGGACGACAACTTCACCTTCGACATCGACCGCGTCCATGAGATCTGCCGTGTGATCAGGGACCGCGGGCTCGATGTGCGGATGCGGCTCCCCAACGGCATCACGGTGGTGAAACTCTCCGAAGACCTGGTCCGGACAATGGTGAAAGCCGGCTTCGAAAGCCTCTTCTTCGGCCTGGAGACGACCGACGCGGCACGGCTGCGGCAGATGCGCAAGGGCTTCACCTCCTTGTCGAAGGTGGCCGCCGGGGCATCTCTCTTCCGCCGCTACGGACTGGATGTCAACGGATCGCTTATCGTCGGGCTGCCCGCCCAGAGCCTGGGCGAGATAGCGCAGGACTCCGTGAACTGCGCGCTGGCCGGCGTCCGCTTCTACACGAACCCCTTCTATCCGATCCCCGGCTCCCCGGACTATCAGACGTGCCTGACATCGGGCCTCATCGACGCGCTCACCGAGCCCGCGCTGTTCGACCAGTACAACTTCGCTTTCGGCAATGGGAAGTTGTCGGCGCGCGAGATGTACTGGGCCTGGGTGGTCACGCAGGCGATGGCCCTGTGGCCGAAATACTTCGCGGAAGGCAGCCTGCGCCGGGAGCGGGGCGCGGTCCCGCTCGACGAGGCGGCGCGTCGGCTGGTCGCCGCCAGCCGGGCGCTCCAGGCGACGGGCCGGCGCCCGGACGTGCCCGCGCTGGTCACGGACTTCACCGTGCGGGACGCGGCGCTGTTCATCCGTACGCATCCGGAGGGGTGCTTCTGCGCCACTCAGCGGGTGGTGGGGAACGGGGCTGGTGGCAAAGGGGCCCGTGGCCACAGGGTCGGCGGCAACGCTGAGACCGGGGCCGGCGACGGCGTACGAGGGGCCGATGACGTCTGCCTGTACTCCGGTGATGTCATCGCCGCCGCCCTGTCCGCGTACACGGGCTCGCCGTACCTCGCCGAGCAAGTGACGTCGGCCGCCGCCGGGGACGAGGAAGGGTGCACCTTCCGGATGCGGCCGACCGACACCGAGCCGCTCGCGCGCATCCTCCGGGAGTTCGTCGCCCGGCTGGACGCGACCCGGCGCGAACCGGCGCCCGGCCTGATCCCGCAGACCGTGTGAGGAGGGCGGCGGGTTCGTCGGTGGTGGCGGGCTCGTCGGTGGTGGCGGGTTCGTCGATGGTGGCGCTCCGGTGCTCCCGCGCTCCGGGGCCCCCGTGCTCCGGCGCTTCGGCGCTCCGGGGCTCCCGTGCTCCCGTGCTCTGGCGCTTCAGCGCCTCAGCGCCTCAGCGCTTCGGGCATGGAACTTCGCTGAAGTTTTCGTCGTTCTTCAGATGTGTCGAACGGGGAGACGACGGCAGCAAAGGGTGAAAAACCCTCCGGGGGAGCGATTCATGGCGGTGTTGACGGGTAACTGACGGTTTGACTAGCCTTTGCGTCATCTTCTCCACCGAGAAGTCGATGACCGGGAACCGGAGACCCCGCCCCCGGCGCGATTCCCTTCTTGGCCTGCCCCCTCTGGGTCCTTGGTCTGCCCTCTCCCATCTTCGAGAAATGCTCCCCAGCTCATCACGGCTGCGATGCAGGTCGCGAGTGTTCTTCCTGTATGCGGTGACTTCCAGAACGTGCGCGTGCTCGGCCATTGTCCAGCTCGAACGAATCGTCCTGCGGAGGTTTTTCACATGTGGGTCAATGTCGAAGAAATCACGGATACGGATTTCGCTTTCGAGCGCGAGGAGACGGCGAAGCTCAGTGACCTCCTCTTGCAGATCGACACCGATCCCTACGCCGACGCCGGCTACCCCGCCTTCGAGACCGCGGTGGCCGGCCTTCTCGATGACGGGCGAATCCCGCAGCGGTTCAAGGAGTTCTGCGACGAGGCGCGGGAATGGCCGAAGTCCGAGCACCCCGTCATCACGCTGAAGGGGTGCCCGATCGATCCGGACCTGCCCTACCTGGACTTCTCCGACCCGGTCGTCGACAAGCGGCGGCGCAAGAAGACGTACGTATCGGAGGCGTTTCTGCTGGTCTACGCCCTGCTGATGAAGCAGGAGCCGATCGGCTACGCCAATGTCAACGACGGGGACGTGTTCCAGGACATCCACCCGTGGGACCGGCTCGCGCATACCCAGTCGCAGAAGGCGCTCGCCGATATCGGGTTCCACAAGGACCTCGCGAATCATTTCGTGCGGCCCGACTGGGTCAATCTGCTGGGGCTCCGGCAATCGGCGGAGACCTTCGTCTCCACGTCGTACACGCGGAATATAGACGTTCTCGATGATCTCTCCGAGAGTCAGCGGGAAGTGCTCTCCGAGCCGAACTTCTACACGCCTTTCGACGACCTCACCGTGGCCGGGAACAATGTGCAGCTCGGCGAGGCGGAAAAGCATCCGGTGCTCGGTGGGGCGTCGGAGTACGACATCCGCGTCTTCGAGAACAGGACGATCGGCCTGACGCCCGACGCGCAGCAGGCCGTCTACGCCCTCGTCAAGCTCCTCCACCGGCACAAGAGGCGCTTCCGTATTCTCCCGGGGTTCTTCCTCGGGGAGGCGAACAACGAGAGCATCCACTGCAAGGAGATCATCTACACGCCGTCGACCGAGGCGCTACAGCACCGTTGGCTGCAGAAGACGGTGAACGTAGCGGATTCGCAGCAGCACGCACACCACTTTGTTCCGGGTAGAGATCGGATTGTCAATGGCTAGCAGGGGCCACGCGGTCATCGTTCTGGCGATCGATGGCGTCACCACGCGCGAATGCGGTATCGGAGTGGCCGTCTCGCAGTATTTCAAGGCGTACGATGCCGTGCTGGCGGCGGCGGGGATCTCCGCCGCCGAGCCGATCAGCCTCTTCGCGATCGGCCCGCGTGTCGCCGAGACATCACCGGACTACCGACCGGACCTGGTGCGCGAGATTTCCGCCCTCTGCCACCGAACGGGGGGCTCGCTCGGTACCTATCCTGTTCCGGATGACGCCTCCCTCAAAGCCGCGTGGGGCCTCGCGAGCCCCGCGAAGTGGGAGCAGGCTTGCGTCGAGTCCAGCGCGCTGATCTCCGGCATCGCGCAGCGCTTCGAGCGAGTCACCGTGATGGTGCACGGCATCATGCTGGCGAATCTGCGGTCCTACGTTCAAGAGGACGACAGCGTTCGCCTCTTCTTCGTCGCGCACAGCCTGGGCATGGCCGGGAACGACAAACTGGCCGAGCAGCGCGTCGCCTGGGAGACAGCCGGTTTCGGTGCGATGTGCCGGACGCCCGGGGACAAGGTCGCGTACGTCAGCATGTTCACCCGGTCCCTCCTGGCCGATTCGTACGGAATCCCCGACGATCGCCTCATCCCTTTTCTGAACGGGATCTGGGCCGACGACCCCAAGTACAGGACCGACACCGCCCGTTCGCAGCAGGTGCTCGACCAGTACGGCATTCCGGCGGGCCGGGACCTGGTGTTCTCCTGGGGGCGGTGCGTCCCGAGCAAGGGTTTCGACCTCATTCTCGACGGCTGGGGGGAATACCAGAGGCAGTGTCCCGAAAGGACGGAGCACCTGGTCCTGCTGATGCCCAGCGCGGTCGCGCCGGCCGACCACGTAGCGGAGCTGAGGAAGCGGTGCGACAACCTCGGCCCGCAGTCCGTCACCCCGGTCTTTGATTTCTCGGACGAACTCCCGGCCGCCATGCTGGCATCGGCAAGACTGCGCGGCCTGGTGTTCGCCAGCGAATTCGAGAGCTACATGCTCACGGCCGCGGAGGCCATCAAGTTCAGCGCCCCGAGCGTGCAACACGTCTACTACGACATCCCGCCGGTACGCGAGCAGTACGAGGGCATGCCGAACTCCCACGCCTTTACGGACAGGACCCCGGGCGATCTGGCGAAGACGCTGGAAGCGGCGTTGAGCTGCGGCGCTTCGGGAACGAAGGAGCCGCCGTCGTTCGTCGCCGAGGCGGGCCGGTTCACGCAAGCCTGCCTGACCAGCATCGGCACCAGGGCCGGCACCAGCCGTGGAGCCGAGCCCAGCCCCGGCCCCGGGCCCGGCCCCCGCCCCGGAACCAGCACCAGCACCTGCACCAGCACCAGCATCGGCACCTGATGGGCGAGGGCTCGAAAGCCCGGCTGATACGCACGAACATCATCTTCGGGCTGCTCGGTGCCTCAGTGTCCGTCATCGGCGTCCACGCCTACGAGGCCGCGGAGATTTTCGGCCGGGCATCCGTCGCTTCCACCGTCCTACAGGTCAGGTTCACCGGCGCGCTCCTCGGCTCCCTCGCCCCCGCGGTGCTCTGCCGGTGGGTCGCCGGCCCGACCGTTCTGAACATGCTGCTGACCGCCAAAACGGCGGCGCTGGCAATGCTCGTATTCGGGAACTCCGTGCTTCCCGTGACGCTCTCCGGCGATTTCCTCCTCGGCCTGACGACTGGCGGATGCCTGGTCTATCTCTCCACTCAGGCCGTGAGCTCACCCGACGGCACGCCGAACACGCTCGCCGTGACGATCCAGCAAGCCTCGTTCGGATTGGGCGCGACGTTCTCCCTGGTCATGGAATCACTCCACCTCGCGCCGGCGGACTGGCATGTATCAACCACCGTCTTCGGCGCCCTGCTGATCTCCTTCGCCGCCATCACCGGCATGGCCGGAATCACCGGCATCGCCGGCATCGCCGGAATCACCGGAATCCGTGAAGACAGCGGAATGAGCGGAGTCACCGCCATCACCGCATGGCGCCTGTCCGTCTCCTCTCGAAAGCGAACGGAAAGAGCCCCCGAGGCGCCCGGCCCCCGAGCGTGGTTCCGGGGTGTCGCGCCCGCCCGGATGAGAACCATGGCCCTGCTCTACGTGCCGCTGTACGGGGCCGTCTTCCTCTACGCGGGCGTCGAGAACGGCTGGACGGGGTGGCTCTACACCTGGCTCACCCAGACAGCGGGCGCTTCCGGCCGGACGACGGAACCTCTCCTGCTGCTGGCCTACTTCTGGGGCATGGTGACGATCGGCCGCAGCGCCGCCGTACTGGTCATGGGAAAGTACCGGCGAATCCCCAAGGAGGTCCTGGGCATCGCGTCCGCCGCGCTCGTCGCGCTGGCCTCCGCCCTCGCCTGCCTGAACCTGGGCTTCGCCCCGGTTCTCGTACTGGCCGTCTTCATCGGCCCCATCTACCCCGCGGTCCTCTCGATTTTCGGCAGCCTTCCCCATTCCGGGTATCTGGCCATCGCCATGGCCTCACTCGCGAGCACCCTCGGCTCGACATTGGTGGCCAGCAACATGGGGTACGTCATACGGTCCGCCGGGCCGGCCTCCTTCCCCGTGGCGATGACCGCCCTCGGCCTCGTACTGGTGCTCTCCATGCTCATCGCGGCAGCGCTCACGCGGAACGCGACCTCCGCGCACAGCACGCCCGTGTCGACCGGCGACGTACGTCAAGTGGCCCCGTAGGAAAGGGTCGAGAAAGAACGGGTGGGGGGAAAGAGAAATCAGGCGGCGCTGAGCGGGGCCGGGTCGGCCGGGAGGTGCCAATTGCCGCCGCGGTCCTCTTTGGAGAAGCGGGCGGCGAGTTCCGGTATGTGAAGGAAGGAAGCGATCCCGGTGGCGGCGTGGAAGGCGTCGATCGCGCGTTGGGTCAGCGGCATGCCCAGGCGCAGCAGCCGCGGGTTGACCTCGCCCTGGATCTCGTCGACGAAGGGGCGCAGCGTCCTGTCGTAGTTGGCCAGGGCGGTCGGCAGGTCGTCGGGGTGGCGGTTGATCTCGCCGGCCAGGACGTGGGCGCCGACGAGGCCGCCGGAGACGCCCATGCCGCTGTAGGGGGAGGCGCAGTGCGCGGCGTCGCCGGCCAGGGCGACGCGGCCCCTGGACCAGGTGTCGGTGCGGACCTGGACGATCTCCTGGGAGTAGAAGAACGGGCTGGTGCTCATGGACTCGATGAAGCGCCCGGTCTGCCAGCCGGCGTCGCGGAACCGGTCGGCCCAGAACTCCCGTTGGCGTTCGACGGGCGCGCGGTGAATCGCGGAGGCTTCCTCGGATTCCTCCCGCAGCACGAAGTACACCTGTGTCTCGGTCGCGTTGTGGCTGCGCCGCATGATCTGGCGGCCTCCCGGGACCATGTAGGTGTCCCGGATGTTGGTGTCGGAGGCGATGCGCGGCACGAACCAGTAGGCCATGTGGATGCCGACGCGCCAGTACGGGTCGTGGCCCCGCGGCAGCAGCGCCCGGCGGATGCGTGAGCCCTGTCCGTCCGCGCCGATCAGCAGGTCGAAGTCGCCCGAGGAGCCGTCGGAGAAGCGCGCGGTGACCTTGGGCTCGTCCGAAGCGGCCGCAGCGGCCGAGGGGGCCGGGGCGCCCGAGCCGTCCGAGGTGTCGTCCTGTTCGAAGCCGTCCACGCTCGTGCCGTAGACGAACTCGGCGTCGTCCTTCGTCGCGTCGTGGAGGACGCGGACGAGATCGCCGCGCATGATCTCGTACTCCGAGGTGAGGGTCTGCCGGCCCTTCCCGGAGGTGTTGGCCATGATCGTCGCCTTGGCCCTGCCGCGGGCGTCGATGAACGCGACGCCCGCCTCGTCCACGAGCGCCTCGCGGACGGTGTCGAGGAGGCCCATGCGGCGTACGGCCTCTATGCCCTGTCCCCGCAGGTCGACCTGGGCGCCGGCGGCCCGCAGCGCCGGGAAGCGCTCGGCGACCGTCACCCGGTGGCCGCCCCGCGTGAGCCAGAAGGCCAAGGCGTGGCCCGCGACGCCGCCGCCGGCGATGAGTATCCGCAGGGAGGGGGCTCCCGCTGCTCCGACCATCGTCGCACTCCGAAATCTATCGGTGAATGGTTTTTTCAGCGTCACCTATCAGCGATAGGTTGTCAACGTGACCAAGATGAACCGCGAGACTGTCATCACCGAGGCGCTGGACCTCCTCGACGAGGTCGGGCTGGACGCCGTCAGTACGCGGCGGCTGGCGAAGCGCCTGGGCGTGGAGCAGCCGTCGCTCTACTGGCACTTCCGCACCAAGAGGGATCTCCTGGCCGCCATGGCGGAGGCCGCGATGGCCCCCCACATGGCCGAGCCGCTGCCGACGGCCGGGGACGACTGGCGCGACTGGTTCCGGGAGAACACGCGGAGCTTCCGCCGCGCCCTGCTGGCGCGCCGGGACGGCGCACGGCTCCACGCCGGCACCACCCCCGCCGGCGACCTCGACCGGGTCCGCCGCAAGATGGCCTTCCTCACCGCCTCCGGCGTGCCCGAGCGGGACGCGCAGATGGCGATGCTCGCCGCGGGCCGTTTCACGGTCGGCAGCGTCCTGGAGGAACAGGCCGAACCCGCCCCCGGCGACGCCCCGGAACTGCCCGCCGACGTGCCGGTGATCGACCACGACGCGGCATTCGAGGCAGGCCTCGACCTCATCCTGGACGGCCTGGCGCGGCGGGCCGCGAGCTGACGGCCTCCGCTTGAGGGGCAAACACCCTCGCATTCACGTAGTTACGCCACGCAGACCCTCCGCGACTTTCCGCTCAAGCCCACTCCGATGCGGGTGTCCGACGACGTTCTCGGTGATCTGCGGGGGGCTCGTGTTGCGAGCGATGCGGGCCGTTGGACGAGGGGGCGGCGGATTGCTCGTACGGGGCCCCGGAGGGCTACGTCCGTGAGATGGCCGAGTATTGGCGGGACGGTTACGACCGGCCTGCGGCCGAGGCCGCCATCAATGCCTACGAGCACCCGGGCCTCATCGAATTTCCGGACATCAACTTCTGGAAAGAGTCGGGCCTTTGGCACGCTGATGACGGAACTACGCCGCCGGAGGGGGCGATATCGGCGGGGTCGTCTCCAGCCGGCTCGGCGTGGGTCTTCGCGCGCGACCGCACCCCGGTCGTCCAAGACCCCGTCGGCCTCACCTTCGTCGCGTGCGAGAACCCGCCCGGGGCCCACACCGCCCACGAGCGCGTACGGGCGTTCAAGACCGGTCCGCAGGGCGCATGGTTCAACCACGTCAACGTCAACGCCCATGACGAGGGCGGCCACTTCACCCCCTGGAAGTGCCCCGACGCGTGAGTGAGCGGCCTCCGCCGCACCTTCCGCGGCCGCAGGCCCTGAAGCCGTGACGCGGAAATCCGGAAACCCAGGCGCCCGGGAATCCGGGAAACCGGTATACCCGCAAGGGTTTTCCGGCCAGTCGGGTGATAAGTCGGATCGTCTTCACCCGGTGGTATTGGGGCGTTCGGGGAACGCGTCGCGGACAAAGGCCGCCGGTACGGGGAGGGAGCCGGCGGCATGGCGGGGGCCGGTCGGGGGCAGATCACTGTCGGGCGCTCGGTCGTACGAAAGGCCCGCGGAATGCGAACCATTGATCGCCTGGCGTTGGTTCGTGCCGCTTCGCTGCCCATTTCATTAATCCCTTTGGGGGTAAACCCGCGTGGCGGTGCCCTGTTGGAGGAGATCTGGGGTGCTAAGCGTCGAGGCTGTTCACCAACACGTTGTGACACGTATGGAAAGGGAATGCCATGTCGCGTATCGCCAAGGCCGCCATCCTGACCGCCGCGGCCGGAGCCGCTGTTTCCGGAGCCGCTGGAGTCGCCTCCGCGGACGCCGGTGCCGCGGGCGGTGCTGTCGGGTCGCCGGGTGTCATCTCCGGGAACGAGGTTCAGATCCCGATCCACATCCCGATCAACCTGTGCGGCAACTCGATCGACATCATCGGTCTGCTCAACCCCGCTTTCGGCAACACCTGCATCAACAAGTAATACCGGCGGCAAATAGGCGGTGCCTTCAGCAATAGGCGGTGCCTTCGGCGATGGGTGACGCCCGTGGCAATGGGCGGCGCCCGCCTCCGTAAGCAGTCGGTGTCGGTAAGCGGCCGGAATCCAGTACCACCTGCTGTGCAGCATGAAGCCGCGCACTCCTCGCGCCTGTGGCGCTCACCACGATCGTGGTGAGCGCCACGCGTCGTTTCGGGGCGCCGCTGAACGGTCCCTCCTACGAGCAGCCGGGCCGGCGGCCGTCGTACGAGCCCGCCTGGGCAGCCGTCGTACGAGCAGCCTGGGCGGCCGTCGTACGAGCCGCAGAGGCGATGGTGGCGCGGGCCTCGCGCGCCGGGAGGCCGGTGCGGAGGGCGGCTTCGAGGAGGGCGGGGGCCAGTTCGTCGCCCGCCCCGGATTCGTACGCGCGGCAGGCGGCCCAGAACAGCCGGTCGTTGCGGTGGCCCGCGCGGGAGTTCCGCACGAAGTCGACCAGCCGCGCGCCGGGGTCGGGAAGAGCGGGGTCGGGAAGAGCGGGGGCGGGGCGGCGCGGTGGAGGGCGGCGGTTCGCCGTCGGGGGCGGGGCCGCCACCAAGTCGAGCAGCGCGGCGGGTACCGGGGCCGGGGGCCAGCTCGGGCCCGTGGGGGAGAGCCGGTACGTGCCCCTCGGCGTGTACGAGCCGGGGCCGACCAAGTAGCCGCCGGCGCCCCGGATGTCGATTCCGGGGGCGGGCCGGCCCACCGCGTTGGGCACCTCGCGGCCGGGCGGCCCGGTGAACCACAGATGGCGCCCGCCGCCCGGCGTGAGCACGGTGACCGTGAGCGGTACGGCGAACCCGTGCGCCCTGGCCAGCCTCCGGAGGGCCGCCGTTCCGTCCGTACGCCCCTTGATGTCCAGGTCGACGCCGATGAGGTGCCGCGGCGGCGTACCGCAGGCGATTCCGTAGCCGGTGGCCCAGGGGGCGGCGGCGAAGAGGGCGCGTACGGCCGCGGGTTCGGCGGTGGCGTCATGGATGCCGTGGCCCGGGCGGCCGCATTCGCCGCGGCACTGGGCGTGGCCCACGGACGCCGCGTCGCCGTCCGCCCGGTGCGGGGAGCGCACCGCCGGGAGCTTGCCGCTCGTCAGCGGGATCACCGCCAGTCCGTGGTCCGCGGCGGCCAGGGCATGGGCCAGCGCTCTGGCGTGGGCCAGGGCTCTGACATGGGCCGGCGCTCTGGCGCGGCGCTCGGAGCGGGCGGCGAGGGGGGCGGTGGGGTCGGCGGGGGGATTGGTGGGGTCGGTGGGGTCGGTGGGGTCGGCGAGAGGGCCGGTGGGGTCGGTGGGGTCGGAGCAGGCCGTGCGGTCGTCGGAGGCCATGCCGTCATGTTCGTACGTGCGTTCGATGAAAGGAAGTGGCGCGGACAGTTTTTCCCGCCGTTCCGGACAGTTCTTCCGACCGTCTTTCCGCAGGTGGGGCTAGGGATACGAGTGGGGCTGAGGGGTGTGCGGAGGGTTGCTGGCGCGGCGGAGGTTTGACACGAGTTCATTCCCCTTGCGAGCGAATCGGACCGGGACGGGTGGCCTCCGGGGGATTCGGTGGGCAACTCTGTGGACGCGACGTCGTACCCCCCGCCGAGGCAGTCGGCCAACCGCCTGGCGCCACCAAGCAGCAGTTGCAACATCCCTGGAGGAACAGACATGGCAAGCACCCGCACCGCCCGCGTTCTCGCCGCTGTCGCCGCTCTCCCGCTGGCCGCCGCGCTCTTCACGGGCGTCGCCCAGGCGGACAACGGCGCCCTTGCCGGCAGGGGCTCGAACTCGGCGGTAGCCGGTGTGGTGGGCAGCGGCGTCGGGGGCAACAACCTCGGCAACTCCACGACGACCCAGCAGGTCGCCACGGGTACCGGCGCGTCCAACCAGAACAACACCGCGAACGTCAACGGCTCCGCCTTCACGGCGATCGACCAGGACACCACCACCATCAACTTCACCAAGCTGTGGTGAGCCCATGACTCGATGAGAGTCGAGGGGAGCGGTCGAGGTCTGACGGTCGCGCGGCGGCACTCCGGTGCCGCCGCGCGACCGCCTTTTTGTGCGCGGGGCGCACGGGCCCTCCGTGAGCCGGACGCACGGACCTTTCACGCGCCGGACGCATGGGCCCTCCGTGAGCCGGACGGGCCTTTCGGCGCGGGACGTACGGGCTTCTTCGCGCACCGGACGCACGGACCTTGACAGGCGTCGGGAATCTGACGGACAGTCAGAAACCCTGATTCCCGCTCAGCGGAGGTACGCGCCCGTGCACCTCGCCCCCACCCCCGCCCAACAGCGGCTGCGCGCCGAACTCCGCGCGTACTTCCGCGAACTGCTGCCGCCCGGCGGCCCGCCGGACGACCCCGCCGAGCAGCGCCGGCTGCTGCGGCGCATCGGCGCGGACGGCCTGCTCGGCATCGGCTGGCCGAAGGAGTACGGCGGCCAGGGGCGCGGCCCGGACGAACAGTTCGTCTTCTTCGACGAGGCGTACCGGGCGGGCGCCCCCGTCTCGATGGTCACGCTGAACACCGTCGGCCCGACCTTGATGAAGTACGGGACCGCGCGCCAGAAGGAGTACTTCCTGCCGCGCATCCTGCGCGGCGAGACCATCTTCGCCATCGGCTACACCGAGCCCGACGCGGGCACCGACCTCGCCTCGCTGCGGACCAGGGCCGTACGGGACGGCGAGGACTGGCTCATCGACGGCAACAAGGTCTTCACCAGCAACGCCCAGCACGCCGACTGGATCTGGCTCGCCTGCCGTACGGACCCTGAGGCCGCGAAGCACCGGGGCATCTCCATCATCCTCGTGCCGACCGACGCGCCCGGCTTCTCCTGGACCCCCATCGAGACCGTCGGCGGCCTCACCACCACCGCGACGTACTACGACGCGGTGCGCGTGCCCGCCGCCAACCTCGTCGGCGAGGAGAACGCCGGCTGGGGGCTGATCACCAACCAGCTCAACCACGAGCGCGTAGCTCTGGCCGCCATCGGCTCGCAGGCCGAGGACTTCTACGCGGCGGCCCTCGCCCACGCCCGTACGGCCGACCCCGACACCGGCCGCCGCCCCGCCGACCGGCCCTGGGTACGGGCCCGCCTCGCGGAGGCGCACGCGCGGCTGGCGGCGACGCGGCTGCTCAACTGGCGGCTGGTCGACGACGTCGGCGCGGGCACGCTGAGCCCAGGCGACGCGAGCGGCGTGAAGTTCCTGGGCACCGAGAGCACGGTGGAGGTGTACCGGATGTGCCAGGAGGCGGTGGGGGAGACCGGGCTGATACGGGCCGGGTCCCCCGGCGCGTTCGGAGGTGGGAGCGGCGGGGGCGCGGGCGAGGGCGTGGACGGCGAGGGCGTGGCCGGCGACGGCTTCGTCGCCGCCGGCGAGCTGGAGCGGATGAACCGCGCCGCCCAGATCAACACCTTCGGCGGCGGCGTGAGCGAGGTGCAGCGCGAAATCCTCGCCATGATGCGGCTCGGCATGCGGAAGGGGCCTTCTCGCAGGGAGCGCTCTGGCGCGGAGGCGAACGTACGGAGCGGGCGGCGGGGAGGCGAGCGGTGACGGCAGCGGGTACGGGCGGGGGCGCGGACGTGCGTACGGGCGGGAATGCTGGTGGGCGTACGGGCGGGAGCGCGGATGTGCGTATGGGCGCGGGACCGGCCGCGGGCGCCGCTGCCGCGGCCGAGGAGGACCCCCTGTACGAGCGGTTGCGGGCCTACGAAGGGCAGGCCGCCGCCAACTCCGGCGTCGGCAAGGACCCCGTCAACGAGCCCATGATCCGGCACTGGTGCGAGGCGATGGGCGATGCCAGCCCCGCCTACCCCGCGGTCGCCCCGGCCACGATGTTGCAGGTCTGGACGATGGGCGGGCTGTCGGGGAACGCCGGGCGGACGGGCGTGTACGACGAGCTGTTCGCGCTCCTGGAGGAGGCCGGGTACACCTCGATCGTCGCGACCGACTGCGAGCAGGAGTACTTCCGGCCGCTGCGCCCCGGCGACCGGGTCACCTTCGACGCGACGATCGAGTCCGTGTCGCCGCGCAAGACGACGAAGCTGGGCACGGGGTACTTCGTCACGACGCGCATGGACGTACGCGTGGACGGCGAGACGGCGGGCACGCACCGCTTCCGCATCCTCAAGTACACCCCGGCGGCCAAGCGGCCGGGGAAGAGCGCCCCGGGGCCGGCCCCGCAGCGGCCCCGGCCCGTCGTCAACCGCGACAACGCCGGGTTCTGGGCCGGCGTCGCGGAGGGCAAGCTGCTCATTCAGCGCTGCGACGCCTGCCGGACGCCGCGCTTCCCCTGGCTGCCGGGGTGCGGCGGCTGCGGCTCGGCGGACTGGACGGCGTTCGAGGCGTCCGGCGCGGGCACCGTCTACTCGTACGTCGTGATGCACCACCCGCCCTTCCCGGCCTTCGACCCGCCGTACGCGGTCGGCCTGATCGAGCTGGCGGAAGGGGTGCGGATGATCAGCAACGTCACCGGGGTGCCGTACGACAAGGTGCGCGTCGGGATGCCGGTGGAGCTGGAGTTCCTGCGGGTGGACGCGGAATTGACCCTCCCGGTCTTCCGCGCGACGGGGGACACCGGGCCCGGCCCCTCTGAGACCGGCCCCTCTGAGACCGGCGCCGCCACGTCCGGAAAGGGCCGCTGACATGGACTTCACCCCCACGCCGGAGCAGCGGGCCGCGCGCGAGCTGGCGGCGTCGATCTTCGGCGACCTGTCGACCCACGAACGGCTCAAGGCCGCCGGCACGGGCTGCGACCCCGAGCTGTGGAAGACCCTGTGCGCGTCCGGGCTGCCGGGCGCCGTGGAGGAGGTCGGCCTGCTCGGGCTCGTACTGCTGCTGGAGGAGCAGGGGCGGACGACGGCGCAGGTGCCGTACGCGTCCACCTGCGCGTACGGCCTGCTGCCCGTCGCCGCCCACGGCACCGACGAACAGCGGGCGCGGCTGCTGCCGGGGCTGCGGGACGGCACGCTGGTGGCGGCCGGGGCGTTCCCGCCGCGCGCGGCGACCGCGATACGGGACGCCTCCTGCGACGACCAGGGCGGCTGGCGGCTGACCGGCACGTTCCCCGCCGTGCCGTGGCTGCGCGAGGCGACGCATGTGCTCGTACCGGCCCGGCTGCCGGACGGCGTCGAGACCGGGTGCTTCCTGACGGAGGTCGGCGCGGCGCGGTCCGGGGGGCCCGTGGATCCCGTTGATCCCGTGGCGCCCGTGGAGCTGACCGCGCCCTGGTCGGCCGGGCGGCTGACACTGGCCGGGGCGCCCGCCGAACGGCTCGGGGCCGCGGACACCTGCGCTTCCGTGCTGGCCGTGGCCCGTACCGCCTTCGCGGGTCTCCAGGCCGGGGTGTGCGCCGGTTCGCTGGCGCGCGCCGTCGAATACACCACGGCTCGCGAACAGTTCGGGCGGCCGCTCGCCGCCAACCAGGGCGTGATGCTACGGGCCGCCGACGCCTACATGGACACCGAGGCGATACGGGTCACCGCCTACGAGGCGGCCTGGCGCCACGACGAGCACCTGCCCGCCCGTACGCACGCGCTGACCGCCGCGTGGTGGGCGTCGGAGGCGGGGAAACGCGTCGTGCACGCGGGGCAGCATCTGCACGGCGGTATGGGCGCGGACCTCGACCACCCCGTGCACCGGCACTTCCTCTGGGGCCGCCAGCTCGACGCGTACCTCGGCTCCGGCCCCGAACTCCTGGAAGAACTGGGCGAGTTGTTGACCGACGACGATCGGGAGGCGGCGTGAACAGCCGGCGGCCGGACCCGGAGGCGGTGCGGACGGGCGACCTGCTGCCCCCGCTGCGCGTCCCCATCACCCGCACCCTCATCGTCGCGGGCGCCATCGCCTCCCGCGACTACCAGGACGTGCACCACGACGCGGAAGCGGCCAAGGAGAAGGGGTCCCCGGACATCTTCATGAACATCCTCACCACCAACGGCCTGGTCGGCCGCTACCTCACCGACTACTTCGGGCCGGACGCCGTGCTGCGCAAGGTCGCGATCCGGCTCGGCGCGCCGAACTACCCGGGGGACGAGATGGTGCTGACCGGCGAGGTGACGGACGTGGCCGGGGAGGCGGCGGACGGGAGCGGGACGGCCGTGACGGTGGCGGTGCGCGGCCGGAACGGGATCGGCCACCATGTCACGGGGGCCGCGACCGTACTCGTCGGCGACAGCGGCCGCCGTTCCCGCGAGGACGGCGACCGCCGTTCCCGCGATGGCGACTCTTCTCGTGACAGTGGCCCTTCCCGCGACGGCGACTCTTCCCGCGACGGCGGCCCTTTCCGCAACGGAGGTGCCGCATGAGCGTGCGGCGCGCCGACGCGCTCGGCGGGAAGGCCGCGATCGTCGGCATCGGGGCGACCGAGTTCTCCAAGGACTCCGGGCGCAGCGAGCTGACGCTCGCCGCCGAGGCCGTGCGCGCGGCCCTGGCGGACGCCGGGCTGACGGCGGCCGACGTGGACGGCATGGTCACCTTCACCATGGACACCAGCCCCGAGATCACCGTGGCGCAGGCCGCCGGCATCGGGGAGCTGTCCTTCTTCTCGCGCGTGCACTACGGCGGCGGCGCGGCCTGCGCGACCGTGCAGCAGGCGGCGCTCGCGATCGCCTCGGGGGTCGCGGAGGTCGTCGTCTGCTACCGCGCGTTCAACGAGCGTTCCGGCCGCCGCTTCGGCTCCGGGGTGCAGCGGCGCGAGCCCTCCGCGGAGGGCGCCGCGCTCGGCTGGGCGCTGCCGTTCGGGCTGCTCACCCCGGCGTCCTGGGTAGCGATGGCCGCCCAGCGGTATCTGCACGCGTACGGGCTGGCCCCCGAGGTGTTCGGGGAGGTCGCCGTGGTCGACCGCCGCCACGCGGCACGGAACCCGGCCGCGTACTTCTACGGGAAACCGATCACGCTCGCCGAGCACGCCGCCTCGCGCTGGATCGTGGAGCCGCTGCGGCTGCTGGACTGCTGCCAGGAGACCGACGGCGGCCAGGCGCTCGTCGTGACGAGCGTGGAGCGCGCCCGCGACCTGCCGAACCCGCCCGCCGTCATCACCGCCGCCGCCCAGGGCGCGGGCCGCGGCCAGGAGCAGATGACCAGCTTCTACCGCGACGAGCTGACCGGGCTGCCGGAGATGGGCGTGGTGGCGCGGCAGCTCTGGCGTACGAGCGGACTGGCGCCCGGCGACATCGACGTGGGCATCCTCTACGACCACTTCACCCCGTTCGTGCTGATGCAACTGGAGGAGTTCGGCTTCTGCGGGCCGGGGGAGGGGGCGGGGTTCGTGGCCGCCGGCGAACTGCCGCTCAACACGCACGGGGGCCAGCTCGGCGAGGCGTACCTGCACGGCATGAACGGCATCGCGGAGGCCGTGCGCCAGCTCCGGGGCGACTCCGTCAACCAGGTGGCCGGGGCGGAGCGGGTACTGGTCACGGCGGGCACGGGCGTTCCCACGTCCGGGCTGCTTCTCGGCGCAGACGGCTGAACGGGCGGCGTCACAGCACGCTATGACGCTGTGTCGGCACTTTCATTCGGCGTATGAACCGACTGATCTCACTGAGTCGCCTGGTCTCACTCGGCCGCTTGGTCCCACTGAGCCGATTGATCCCACTGAGCCGTCTGATCCAACTGAGCCGCCTAGTTCCATTGGGCCGCCTAGGTCTGCGGGCACGTCTAGTCTCACTGGCCCGTCTAGCCCCGCTGGGCCGCCGGATGCCATTGACTCGGCGGAAGCACTTCCTGGGGTGCGCCGCCGCGCTGACCGCGACGGCCGTCTCACTCACCGGGGCCATGGACGCGCAGTCCGCCTCCGCGGCGGGGACGGCCGGCGTCGCCGAGCACGCGGCGGGCGCTGCCCCGCGCCCCCGGCCGGCCGACGACCCCGACCCCGTGGCGGACGCCATCGCCGACGCGACCGACGCCGCGAACGCCGCCGGTGCCGGAGACTTCGATGGCCCCGGTCCCGGCCCCGGCGACATCGGCGACGAGATCGGCCGGGCGCTGGAGGACGAGCGGGCCGAGGCGGCCGATACGCGGGAGAAGCCCGGCGCCGGCGAGGAGCGGACGGGCGCCGGGCAGCTCTCCGCGGCCCGTGCGACCACGGGCGACCCGCGCGCGGCCGGCGCCACCGTCTACAAGGGCCGGGCCTTCGACACCTGCCACGCCCCGTCGCTGACCACCCTCCGCGCCTGGCGCTCCTCTCCGTACCGCGCCGTCGGCGTCTACTACGGCGGCCGCGGCCGGGCCTGCCCGAACCAGCCGTACCTCGGCCCCCGCTGGATGCGCGGCGCCCGCGCCATGGGCTGGCGGGTGCTGCCCGTGTACGTCGGCTCGCAGTCGCGGTGCGTGGGCAGCGCCCACAAGAAGCACGTGCCCATCGGCGCCCGCCCCTGGACGCAGGGCAAGGCGGAGGGGCGGGACGCGGTGCGCCGGGCCAAGGCGATGGCCATGGCGCCGCGCAGCGCGCTCTACCTCGACATGGAGGCGTACAACTTCCGCAAGAAGGGGTGCGCCCGTACGACCCTCGCGTTCATCCGCGGCTGGAGCAGGACGGTGCGCGCCCACGGCTACCTGCCCGGCTTCTACAGCAGCGCCGACTCCGGCGTACGGCACATGGAGACGGCGCGCCGGGCCGGGGTCAAGGACCTGCCCGCCGTGATGTGGTTCGCCCGCTGGCACATGGGGCCGTCCGTCAACAAGGAGCGGTCGCTGGCGGGCGGGGCGTGGCAGCCGCACCGCAGGATCCACCAGTACGCGGGGGACGTGACCGAGACGCACGGCGGCCGGCGGATGAGGATCGACCGGAACGCGGTGGACGCGCCGGTGGCGGTCATCAAGTGAGGGGAGGGCGGGGGCGGCGGGTGAGCCTCGCCCCCGCCCCCATCTCCTGCCCCCCATCTCCCGCCCCCTGCCCCCGAAGGATGACCGGCTGTCATCCGTTCCGGGCTTGCCCGCGTCATCCAGGGCGGGGCCGTGCGGACGGTACGGGGCCGGGGGCGGGGTCCGGGGGGAGCGATCGGGGCCCGCGGGGCCCTGGGCACTCGGGGCGCCCACCCTGAGGGACCCTGATCGCTCTCCCCCTGGAGGAGGTGGGGAAACCCCGACCAGTACGACCTGAGAGGGATCGTTCTTCGGCACCTTCGGGCGATCCGCCGCGTACCGGCGCGCTTCTAGCGTTGAGCCATGACCACGCCTGTGTGCACGAGCGCATCCACTGCCGTGTTCCCGTCGTTCTCGTCGTACGTACGGGCCCGCGGACCGGTGCTGCTGCGCACCGCCCGCTCGCTGACCTCGAACCCGTGCGACGCCGAGGACCTGCTCCAGACGGCGCTGGCCAAGACCTACCTGGCCTGGGAGCGGATCGAGGACCACCGGGCGCTGGACGGCTACGTCCGGCGGGCCTTGGTGAACACGCGGACCTCGCAGTGGCGCAAGCGGCGGGTCGACGAGTTCTCCTGCGACGACCTGCCGGAGCGCGAGACAGCGCCCGCCCCGGACCCGGCCGAGCAGCAGGTGCTGCGGGACGCGATGTGGCGCGCGGTGCGGAAGCTCCCGGAGCGGCAGCGCGCGATGGTCGTCCTGCGGTACTACGAGGACCTGACGGAGGCGCAGACGGCCGAGCTGCTGGGGGTCTCCGTGGGGACGGTCAAGAGCGCGGTGTCGCGGGCGCTGGGCAAGCTCCGGGAGGACCCGGAACTCGTGAAGGCGGCCTGACGGCCGTCCGGGTTCCGGGCGGTGCCGTGCCGTGCCGCGCGGTACGGGTGGTGCCGTCCCTGCCACACAGTCCGGGTCCGGGTCTGGGCAGATTGCGGTGCTCGGCGACCGTTTACGGGCAGTCCTGGACCGTTCTCGGTGGCTCCCGGGCTCTTTGAGACAGTTACCGGGGGTATTGAGGTCATCGGTCTGTCAACCCCTCCCCTCTGGGTAGCCTCCGCGTAACCGGCCGCCGGACGGCGCCGTCAACGGGAGAGGGCGGAGGCGGATGGCTGCCTGGGACACGGAGAGCACCGGCGTGATTCCCGTACAGCGAATGCGGCCCGGAGACCACGCCTTCGTGAGTTACGAGGACGACGAGGGCCCCTGGGGCGTCCTGACCGCGTTCGCGTGGACGGGGCTCGGCCGGGGCGAGAAGGTGATGCTCTTCCCGACGCCCGGGCTGCCCGAGAGCGAGGTCCTCGACCGCCTCGACGCCTGGGGGCCGGCCGCGTCGGCCGCGCGGCGCAGGGGCCAGATCGTGCTCAGCAGCATGCGGTCGCTGATCCTCCCCCATCGGAAGTTCACGCCGGAGCGGCAGTGGGAGGGCATCACGACGGAGACCGAGCGCGCGGTACGGGAGGGCTACCAGGGGTTCCGCGCGTACATCGACATGCACTGGGTGGCGGATCTCGACGCGGACATCGAGACGATGCTCTACCGCGAGACGCACGCGGACCATCTCTTCGAGACCGCCCCGTACAGCGAGATCTGCGCGTACGACCGCCGGGCGTTCAGCGGGGAGGTGCTGGACGCCATGGCCGCGGCCCACCCCAGGAACCTCCTGGAGCGGCTGGGGTCGCTGCGGGTGGTCCACGCCGATGACGGCGTGGTGCGGCTGACCGGTGACGCGGACCTGGCGACGCGTGCGGAGTTCACGGCCGCGCTGAAGGCGGCCATGGCCCGTACGCCGGTGGCCGGCCGGCTGCTCGTGGACCTCACCGACCTGAACTTCCTCGGCGTGGGCTGCGCCGCCGACCTGCTGCTCGTGGCCGAACGGGCCGAGGGCGGCAGACGGATAGAGGTGCGGTGCGACGCCTTTCAGGCGCGTACGCTGCGCAGGCTCGGCGCGGGCTCCAACCGCCGCCTGGCGGTGGCGGAGGCGGCGGGCGAACGCCTGGACCGGGGGGTAGGCGGCGAGCCGGGCGACGGGCCGGGCGAGGGGCTGGGCGAGGGGTCGGTTCAGGGGAGGCAGCGATGAGGTCCGATCCCCGCGACCTCTCCGGCGGCGACGGTGCCGAGGAATGGCTGCTGGAGTGCGTCTTCACCGGCGAGGACCTGCCGGGCCTGCGGGTGGCCGTCGGTGAGTGCGCGGCGTCGGCGGGGCTCAAGGAACCGCGCTGGGGTGAGTTCGTGCTGGCCGTCAACGAGATCGCCTCCAACGCGATCGAGCACGGCGGCGGTCGCGGCTGCCTGACGCTGCGCCGGCGCAGCGGCGAGCTGGAGTGCCGCATCGCCGACGACGGCCCCGGCTTCCCGGAGTCCGTCATCCCCGAACTCCTGCCGGGCCTCGACGGCGCGCACACCGGCCGGGGGCTGTGGCTGGCCCGGCTGGTGACCGACCGGCTGGTGATAGACGGCGGGGCGGCGGGGGCGTCGGAGGCGATGGGGGAGGGGGGCGCGCCGGACGGCGTCCAGGCCGTGGGCGCGGTGGTGACGCTGGCGATAAGGGTGTGACGCCGCGCGGGCCCGCCGTGCCGTGCCGAGGCGGGTTGTGGGGGGACGTGCCGTGACGGGTTGATGGGGCGATGGGCCGTGCGGTTGGTGGCCGTTGGTGCGTGTGAGGCACCAGAGGAGCAGGGGGCTACGTACACCCCTGATCGGCGGGTTGGGGGGATGGTGGGGGCGTCCGCGGGGGCGGAAGCTGAAGGCGTCACCTCCCGTCGTCCTTCGTTCAAGGAGAGCCCCCATGTCCGACGATTCCCAGCGGCTTCGCGGCGTTCGCGCATCGCGGTGGACCAAGCGGCGGCGGAGGATCGCGCTGACGGCCGCGATCGCCGCCGGGCTGGCCGTCTGCACCACGCTGACCGTGGCGAACGCGCAGTCGCGCGGGCCGGGGGACGGCGGCGTGCGCAAGGGCCTGGAGCGGCTGGTGCACGAGGACGACTACCCGGCCGCCCTGGCCTCCTCGACCGGGCGGGACGGCCGTACGCACAACTACACCGCGGGCGTCGCGGACCTGAAGACCAAGGCGAAGGTGCCGGTGGACGGGCAGGTTCGGGCCGGCAGCAACACCAAGCCGTTCACGGCCGCGGTCGTGCTGCAACTGGCGGGGGAGGGCAAGATCGACCTTGCGGCGCCGGTCGAGCGGTATCTGCCGAACCTCGTACGGGGCGAGGGGATCGACGGCCGCCGCATCACGGTCCACCAGTTGCTCCAGCACACCAGCGGGCTGCCGGACTACGCCCAGTTCATGGAGGCCCCGAACGGCAAGGGCCGCCACCTGTACGTACAGCCCCGCTCCATGCTCGACCTGGCGCTGGCCCACAAGGCCAACTTCGAACCCGGCAAGGGCTGGTCGTACAGCAACACCAACTACCTGCTGGCCGGGCTGATCATCGAGAAGGTCACCGGCCGCCCGCTGGCCGAGGAGATCGACCACCGGGTCATCCAGCGCGCCGGGCTGCACCACACCTACTTCCCGGCCCCCGGCGACGAGTCCATCCGGGGCGCCCACCCCGAGGGCTACCTCGCCGTGAAGCCCGGGGCGCCGCTGGAGAAGATCACGAAGATGGACCCGTCGGCGGCCTGGGCGGCCGGCCAACTGATCTCCACGCCGAGCGACCTGAACCGCTTCTTCACCGCACTCTTCGACGGCAAGCTCCTGAAGCCGGCGCAGCTCAAGCAGATGCGTACGACCGTCCCGGCGCCCGGTCTGTGGCCGGGGGCGCGGTACGGGCTCGGCGTGATCAGCACCCCGCTGAGCTGCGGCGGCCTGATGTGGGGGCACGGCGGCGACATATCCGGCTACCACACGCTGGGCGGCGTCACAGACGGCGGCCGCGCGGTGACGGTCGCGGTCACGGCCGACGGACCCTCCTCCGCCCGGGGCCCGGCCGACGTCCAGGCCGTGGTGGACACCGCTCTGTGCAAGTGAGTGCGGGGGCGGCGGTGCGGGGCGGGTGCGCCTCGCCGCCGGCCGGTACCTGACTCCGGCGCCGCCTCGGCCCCGCGCCCGCGCCCGGCGAGGTAGTGACATACCCGGCGGTACGGAAGCAGAATCGGGTCTACCTACTCGCGCGTAACAGGCCACCGGGAGGCACCCCCGATGCAGAGCACCATGCAGGACGTACCGCTGTTGGCGTCGAGGATTCTGAACCACGGGGCGACGGTCCACGGGGCGGCCCGCGTGACCACCTGGGCCGGGGAGGAGGAGCCGCGGCGGCGGAGCTTCGCCGAGGTCGGCGCCCGGGCCGCGCAGCTCGCGCACGCGCTCCGGTACGAGCTGGGCGTACGCGAGTCGGATGTCGTCGGGACCCTCATGTGGAACAACTGCGAGCACCTGGAGGCGTACCTCGCCATCCCCTCCATGGGCGCCGTGCTCCACACCCTCAACCTGCGGCTGCCGCCCGAGCAACTGGTCTGGATCGCCAACCACGCCGCGGACCCCGTCATCCTCGTGGACGGCAGCCTGCTGCCGATGCTCGCCGCGGCGCTGCCCCGGCTGCCGGCCGTACGGCACGTGGTCGTCAGCGGCCCCGGCGACCGTTCCGTACTGGACACGGCACTGGATTCCGTACGGGAGGAGTCGGAGTCCGCGCCGGATTCCGTACGAGGGGGCGTACGCGGGGCCGCGCCGGGCCGCGCCGCCGTCACCGTGCACGAGTACGAGGAGCTGATCGCCGGCCGCCCCACCTCGTACGACTGGCCCGAGCTGGACGAACGCGCCGCCGCGGCCATGTGCTACACCTCCGGCACCACCGGAGACCCCAAGGGGGTCGTGTACTCGCACCGCTCCATGTATCTGCACTGCATGCAGGTCAACAGTGCTGAGGCGTTCGGGCTGAGCCCCGGCGCCGTCTGCCTCCCGGTCGTGCCGATGTTCCACGTGAACGCCTGGGGCCTGCCGCACGCCGCCTTCATGGCCGGCGCGTCGATCCTGATGCCCGACCGCTATCTCCAGCCCGCGCCGCTCGCCGAGATGATCGAGGCGGAACGCCCGACGTTCACGGCCGGTGTGCCCACCATCTGGCAGGGGCTGCTGGCCGAGCTGGACGCCCGGCCGCGCGATGTCTCCAGCCTCAAAACCGTGGTCAGCGGGGGTTCGGCGTGTCCGCCGTCGTTGATGCGGGCCTTCGAGGAACGGCACGGGCTGACCGTGGTGCAGGCGTGGGGGATGACGGAGACCTCACCGCTCGGCTCCGTCGCCTTCCCGCCGCACGGCGTGAGCGCCGAGGACGCCTGGCCGTACCGCGTCACGGCCGGCCGCCTGCCCGCCCCGGTCGAGGCCCGGCTGGCGGGGCCCGGCGGCGAGATCCTGCCCTGGGACGGCGAGTCCGCCGGCGAACTGGAGGTACGCGGGCCGTGGATCGCGGGGGCCTACTACGGCGGCGCCGCCGGTGAACCCATTCGGCCCGACGACAAGTTCAGCCCCGACGGCTGGCTCCGCACCGGCGACGTCGGCACCATCACCCCCGACGGCTATCTGACCCTCACCGACCGCGCCAAGGACGTCATCAAGTCCGGCGGCGAGTGGATCTCCTCCGTCGAACTGGAGAACCGCATCATGGCCCACCCCGCCATCGCCGAGGCCGCCGTCGTCGCCGTCCCCGACGAGAAATGGGGTGAACGGCCGCTGGCCACCGTCGTCTTCAAGGAAGGCGCCACCGCCGAATTCGCCGAACTCCGCGACTTCCTCGCCGACTCCGTCGCCCGCTGGCAGCTCCCGGAGCGCTGGGCGCGCGTGGACACGGTCCCGAAGACCTCGGTGGGGAAGTTCGACAAAAAGGTCCTCCGCCGCCAGCACGCCGCGGGAGAACTGGAGGTCACGGAGCTGGGGGCGTAGGGGGTTGGGGCGCTGGGGACCCAGGTCGGGCGGGGCAGGGGAGCTTCGGCCCGCCCGGCCGGTTATCCGTCCGTCGGCTCCGCGTATCCCGGTACGGACGGCCAGCGCACCGTCAGCACCACCGACTCCTCCTCCGCGAACCAGGAGTGGCCGACCCCGCGCCCCCACACCACGTAGTCCCCCTCCTCGGCCAACACGACGCTGCGGCCGGGCAGTTCCACGCGGAAGCGGCCCCTGATGAGGACCAGCAGGGCCGTACGCTCCTCGCCGCGCACCCAGCGGGGCCGTTCGTCGCCGCGCGGGTGGACGCCCCACTTGATCTCCACGGAATCGCTGTGGCGCGGGTCGCCGGCGTTCTTGAAGTGGCCGAGGAGCCAGCCGCGGTCCAGGGTCGCGTCCTTGCCCGCGTTGCCCACGTACACGCTGTCGTTCATGGAGCGGAGGTTAGTGGGGGCGGACCCGGCCGGACGGGCGCTTGGCACCGCCGGCTCAGTTGTTGCCGATCTTCGCGAGGAGGTCCACGATCCGCCCCTGCACCTCGGTGCTGGTCGAGCGCTCCGCGAGGAAGAGGACCGTCTCGCCCGACGCGAGCCTCGGCAGTTGGGACGGGTCGAGGTCGGCGGAGGTGTAGACGACGAGGGGGGTGCGGTTGAGGAGGCCGTTGCCGCGCAGCCAGTCGACGATGCCGGCGCGTCGGCGGCGTACCTGCAACAGGTCCATGACCACCAGGTTCGGGCGGAGGCGCGCCGCGAGCGCCACCGCGTCCGCGTCCGTCGTCGCGTGCCCGACCTGCATGCCGCGCCGCTCCAGCGTGCCCGTCAGCGCCGCCGCGATCGGCTCCTGCTCCTCGATCAGCAGGACGCGCGGCGGGTGCTGCTCGCTGTCGCGCGGGGCGAGCGCCTTCAGGAGTACGGCCGGGTCGGCCCCGTAGGCGGCCTCCCGCGTGGCCTGCCCGAGCCCCGCGGTGACCAGCACCGGAACCTCGGCGGCGACCGCCGCCTGGCGCAGCGACTGGAGCGCCTTGCGGGTGATCGGCCCGGTCAGCGGGTCGACGAACAGCGCCGCCGGGTAGGCGGCGATCTGCGCGTCGACCTCCTCCCGGGAGTGCACGATGACGGGCCGGTAGCCGCGGTCGCTCAGCGCCTGCTGCGTCGTGACGTCGGGGGCGGGCCAGACGAGCAGCCGACGCGGGTTGTCGAGCGGCTCCGGCGGCAACTCGTCGTCCATCGGGGGGCGTTGGTCGTCGTGGACCTCGACCGCGCCGTTCGGACCGTCCAGCGGTTCGGGTCCCTCGGCCGCGCCCGCGTCCGGCGCCCCGATGGCGTAGGCGCGGCCCTCGGGGGCGTGCAGAAGGTGCGCCGGCTGGTGCGCCGGCTGGTGCGGCTGCTGGGGGTGCGGTTGCGGTTGCGGCTGTGACGGAGCGGGGCCGTGGGGCTGCCCCTGCGGCCCGGTGGGCTGCGCACCGGGTACGCCGCCGCGCTCGGCCGTGTCCGGCGGCGTACTCAGCTTGCGCCGCCGCCCCGAGCCCGAACCCGTGGCCGTACCGCCCGCGGGGGTCGGGGCCTGTGCGGACGACTGCCGCTGTCCGCCGTCCATCTGGCCGCCATCGTCCATCTGCCGCGCGAACGGCGCGCCCTGGCCGAGCGTACGCACGCTGATCGAGCGCTGCTGGCCCTGGCCGCCCTGGCCGCCCTGGCGACCCTGACCGGCCTGGCCGCCCTGACCGGCTTGGCCCGGTGCGGGGGCGGGCGCGTTGGGGTCGGCAGCGGTCTCGGCGGGGAGCGGCTGCGGCGGCAGATGCGGCTGCTGGTGCGCTTGGTGCTGCTGGTGCGGAGGCATCTGGCGGGGCAGGACGGGCCCGTCGGCCCCCGGACCGTGGCCGCTCCGATCGCCGTGCTGGCCGTATTGGCTGTGTTGGCTGGGCTCGCCGCGTTGGCTGGGGTCGCCGTGTTCGCTGTGCTGGCCGCGCTCCCCGCGCGGCTCCTCGGCCAGCGGCCGCCGCGCCCGACGACGGCCCGACGGCTGCTCGCCGCCGCCCGCGCCGCCCCACGGGCCCTGGCCGCCCTGCGCCCCCGCACCCGAACCGCCGGGCGCACCGCCCACGGCCGCCGACGACTCCTCGCTCCCTGACCTGGCCCGGGGCCCGGCCGCGCCCTCCGTCTCGCCCGAACGCGCCTGCGGCAGCGCACCGCCGGGCAGCGGGTCCCCGGGCAGCGGGCCGCCAGGGAACGGCCCGCCGGGGTACGGCCCCCCGTGCTCCGCCTGAGCCTCCGGGAACTGCTGAGGAGCACGGTCGGCAGCCGCCGGCGGCAGCGCGAACGGCCCGCGCGGCGCGGCCGGTTCGCTCTCCTCCTGCCCCGGAACCGCCCGCTCGGACGCTTCCGCCAGCGCACGCCGAGCACGCCGCCCCGTGGCCCGGGCCGGCGTCTGCTGGCGGCCCGCGTCATACGAGCCGTCGTTGTACGAACCTTCGCCGCGCGATCCGTCACCGTGCGATCCGTCTCCGTACGGCCCCCCGCCGTACGAGCCGTCGCCGCGCGGCCCTTCGTGGTACGCGCCGGGGCTCTGCTGACCAGGGATGGCACCCGGCCCGGGGCCCGCCCCAGGACCCGGCCCCGGCCCGTACTGACCCGGCTCGTACTGGGCGAGGCCGCCCGGCGGCGTCGGCCCGAGGGCGCTGGGCAGCTCCGACTGCGGGGTGCGGTCAGCCTCGGCGGGCGGCAACGCGAAAACGGCCCGCCCGGCCGGCGGCTCCGAAGCCTGTGCCGCCTGCCGTGCGAGCTCTGCCTGCCGTGCCGCGTCCCGTCGGGCGCGGCGACCGGTCGGCGGGGGGAGTTCGTGGGGCGACTCGCCGCCGCCGGGTGCGCCGTGGCCGGTACGCCCGTCCGCCGCCGCGTCCGCCGAGGGGTCGAGGCCCCCGCTCCGGCCGTGCCGGTTGGGCCGTCCGTGCGGTTGTGCTTCGGCATCGCCCGCGCCGAGCTGTTCCTCCTGCGGGCTGCGCCGGGCGCGCCGCCGCCCGGTCGGCTGCGGCTGCGGCTGGTCCAGTCCTTGCGGCTGGGCAGGCGGCTGTACGTGCCCGGCGCCGGGTCCCGAGCCCTGCGGCCCGTAACCCTGCCCACCAGGGCCACCGCCCTGCGGGCCCTGCCCGTTCTGTGACCCGCTCTGCGGTCCGTTCTGAGGCCCGTTATGAGGACCGCCCTGCGGCCCGGGCCCGTACGCCGGGTCGCTGCTGCCGGGCCGCTGCGGCCGGTACGCCTGACCGCCGGAACCGGCGGAACCGTCACTGCCGCCCGTACGGCCGCCGATCCCGGCCCTTCCCGCGTCGCTCCCGCCGTCGCTCCCGGAGCCGTTCCGCGCGTCCGTACCGTGCTGTCCCGCCCCGGCCGCCGGGCCGCCGCCGAGGTGCTCGGGGCGTTCCGCGTGCTGGGCGAGCGGCGGCATGGGGCCGCCGCCCTGCGGGCCGGCCGCGCCCGCGGGCCCGCCGCCGGGCCGCTGCGGACCGATGGGCCGCCGCTGGCCACCGCCGCCGCCGGAGGTGTCGTCCGGGCCGTTCCCCTCGTCGCCCGCCTCGGGCCCGCGGCGGCCGCGCCGCCCACTGCCGGGAGCGGGGGACTGGGCCGAGGACTGAGCCGGAGACTGGGCTGAAGCCTGAGCGGAAGCCTGATCCTGCTGCCCACCGGGCCCGGACCCAAGAGCCCTCTGAGCCCTCTGATCCCCCCGAGCCCCCTGCTCCCCTTGAGACCCCTGGGAACCGTCGGCCGCCTGCCCCCCGTGCGGCGCGCGAGGAGGCTGCACGCCCCCCTCCGCGGCGCGCGCGCCGTCCGCACCACGCGCGGAACCGCCGCCCGCCGCGTCGTGCCCCGCCCCGGTCCCCCGCGCCCGCTGCGCGGGCAGCGGCATGACCGTGGTCGCGTTCTCGCGGTCCGCCAGGCGCTCGGGTCCGAGGGGCACCGGGCCGCCCTTCGCGGAGATCGGCACCTCCAGCACGTACGCGCTGCCGCCCGCCGCGCCCGGCATCTCGTGGGTCTGAAGCACGCCGCCGTGCCGGCGCACGATGCCGCGCACGATCGGCCCGTGCACGGGGTCGCCGCCCGGGTACGGGCCGCGCACCTCGATCCGTACGACCTCGCCGCGCTGCGCCGCCGCGACGACGATCGTCGAGTCGGCGGCCCCGGGGCCCGCGCCCATCGGCGACTGCGCCGGCGAGTTGCCGGTGGAGTCGACGCCGGCGACGTCGGCGATCAGATGGGCCAGCGCCTGCGCCAGCCGCTCCGCGTCCACCTCGGCCTCTATCGGGGGGGCGTGCACGGCGAACTGCGCGCGCCCCGGACCGATCAGTTCGATCGCGCCCTCGACGCCGGCCGATACGACCGTGTCGAGCGAGACCTTCTCGCGCTCCAGCCGGTCGGCGCCCGCGTCGAGTCGCTGGAAGCTGAGGACATTGTCGACAAGGGTGGTCATCCGGGCGTAACCGGCCGTCAGGTGGTGCAGCACCTGGTTGGCCTCGGGCCAGAGCTGCCCGGCCGGGTCGGCGGCCAGCGTGCCCAGCTCGGCCCGGAGTTGCTCCAGCGGGCCGCGCAGCGACTGGTCCAGTACGGCCAGGAGCTGGGCGTGCCGCTCGGCGAGCGTGTCGTACGCGCGCCGGTCCGTGAACGTCATCACCGCCCCGACGAGCTGGTCCCCGTCCCGTACCGGCGCGGTCGTCAGATCGACCGCCACCGAACGGCCGTCCTTGGCCCAGAGCACCTGCCCGCGCACCCGGTGCTTGCGCCCGGAACGCAGCGTGTCGGCGATCGCCGACTCCTCGTACGGGAAGGGGGAGCCGTCCGCGCGCGAGTGCTGGATGAGGGGGTGCAGCTCCCGGCCGCCGAGGTCGCTGGCGCGGTAGCCGAGGATCTGCGCGGCCGAGGGGTTGACGAGGACGACCTTGCCGGCCGTGTCCACGCCCACCACGCCCTCCGCGGCGGCGCGCAGGATCATCTCCGTCTGGCGCTGCTGGCGGGCGAGTTCGGCCTCGGTGTCGAGGGTGCCGGTGAGGTCGCGTACGACGAGCATCAGCAGCTCGTCGCCGGTGTACGGGTGGTGGTCGGCGTACGGGGTACGGCCGTCCTCCAGATTCGCGCTGGTCACCTCGACCGGGAACTGCGTGCCGTCCGTACGCCGCGCGACCATCCGGGTCGGCTTCGTACGGCCGCCCTCGCCCTCGTGCTCGTCCACGCGCCGCATCGAGCCGGGGATGCGCCGGGAGTCGAAGTCGGGGAGCAGGTCGAGGAGTCCGCGGCCGACCAGCCCGGTGCCGGGGGCCTCGAAGGCCTCCAGCGCGATGTGGTTGGCGTTGACGACGGTGCCGTTGCAGTTGACCAGCAGCAGCGCGTCGGGGAGGGCGTCGAGTATGGCTGCGAGGCGAGCAGCGCCTCGGGATGGCCTGCTGCTCACGACGGACGTTCCTCCCTGGTCACCACAGTCTGCCGACGTCCGCGGGCCCTGTCCTGCCGTCGGCCCCGCGCCGTGTCACTGACAAGAAGTCTACGGGCTGCGGATGCGGGCGCGTCGGGGGATGACGGGGTACGGCGGTGGATACGGGCGTGGCGCGGGCGTGGCGCGGGGGGAGCGTGGAGAGGGGAAGCACCGGGGGCGGGCGGGGGCGGGACGGCGTGCGCCCGCGGCTGACGGGGGCGCACGCCGGAGCTACGACGACGGGGCGGGCGGGCCGTGGCTTACCCGTGGCTCAGCCGCGCGAGGTCCCCAACACGCTGGAGAACTTGTTCCAGCGGGCGGTCTCGCACCCGTTGGTCCGCTTGAAGTCGGCGTTCACGGGCCGCCCGGCCCAACTGCCGGAGATGTGCGCCTGCTCGGGCCCGCTGTACATCTGCGTGCACATCCTGTTCGTCGGCACGGGCGCGAAGGTGTCCGTGCCCCACACCGTGGCGCGGTCGAGCTGGTCGCAGGCGGCCTTCGCGTGCGGGTGGGTGCCGCCGGCGGGGTGGCAGTAGAGCTCGTACGTACCGTCGGCGGCGCCGCTGCCCGTGACGGTGACGGTGAGGTGGTCGTCGTGGGCGGGAGCGGGCACGGGCAGCGGCCGGGCGGGGATGTCGGCGGCGGAGGCGGCCGTGGGGAGGGCGAGCAGGGCGGCCGGGAGCAGCACGGCGGCGGTGACGCCGAGACGACGGAGCGACATGGGGGAACTCCAGGTGTACGGGACCGAACGGGGCCGGTGTCATGTACCTGTGGCCCCTCAACCCCACTAACGCGCCTCCCGCCCGCGCGTTTCGCTCTTCGCGCCGACTTTGCCCCGTTGGGCGCTCGCCCGGTAGCGTAGGCTCCGATTGGTGACGGGCCGCTGGCCTGTGTCATCATCTGCACGCACCACCTCGCGCTCGCGCGGGGGTGCTGGAGGCTTCGCCTAGTCTGGTCTATGGCGCCGCACTGCTAATGCGGTTTGGGGTAACCCCCCATCCCGGGTTCAAATCCCGGAGCCTCCGCTCGTTCGAAGAGCCCCGCCCGCACCGCGGACGGGGCTTTTTCGCGACCTCGCCCTGATCCGGCCGTGCGGGAGGCCACGGAACTGGTCCGCGACGCCACCGACGACCTGATCTACGACCACTCGCGCCGCGTCTACGCGTCTACCTCTTCGGCGCCCACCACGGCCGTACGCACGGCCCCCGAGCTCGCCCCAGCGCCATTTGCCCAGGTCAGCGCCGGTGCGGGAATCGGATTTCGCCTCTCGGCGCAGGTCATGTAATGTTGTTCCCGCAACGCCGACCGGCCACAAAAAACCGCCGGAAAGCCAAGCGCTCGTAGCTTAACGGATAGAGCATCTGACTACGGATCAGAAGGTTGCAGGTTCGAATCCTGCCGAGCGCACAGCAGGCCAGAGGCCCCGTTCGAAATCGAACGGGGCCTCTGGTGTATCTCTTGACGGCAGTGTTTGACGGCAACCGCCTCAGCGGGGCGAAGTAACGTTCCTCAGGGCGTCGGCCGTGCCCCGGCACCGGGCGATAGGTTGCCGTCACCTCTCAGAGCGTCCCCGACGCGATCGAAGGCGGAACGCTGCGAGTCGAGCCGCACGAAGGTGTAGATGTCCATGGTCACCCGGATCGAGCTGTGACCCAGAACCTCCATGATCATGCGAGCGTCAGCGCCCCGCTCGTGAAGCAAGGACGCGCACGTGTGACGCAGGTCATGGAAGCGGACTTTGCGGACTCCGGCGCGAGCGCACAGCGCGTCGAATGAGCGGTTCAGGTTGCGCGGCTCGATGGGAGTCCCATTCTTCGTCGTGAAGATCAGCCCGTGTTCTGTCCCCCTCCAGTTGTCGCCCGCCGCCTTCTGGTCGGCGATCTGCTGGGCACGCTGGGCGCGCAGGGCTGTCACGCACTCGGCCGGCAGCGCCACGCGACGGGCAGAGCGCTGCGTTTTGGGCGCGACGACCAGCAGCTCACCGCCGACCCGTTGAAGCGCCTGCCGTACGGTGACGACGCCTTCGTACAGATCCACGTCCGACCAGCGCAGCCCCAGCACCTCACCCCGCCGCAGACCGATGCGAACCGCCAGTTCGTACGCGGCCCACAACCGGTTGCCCCGCGCCGCTGACAGGAGCTGCCGCCCCTCCGTGACCGTGAGCGGTTCTATCTCGCGCTTCGTGCCCATGCTCAGCTCTACGTTCCGGGCCACGTTGCGCGGTAGCTCATCCTCGCGTACGGCGTGCTGGAGGGCGGCGCGCAGGATGACCAGCAGGAAACGCACGGTCCGGTCGGACGGACGCTTCTTGCAGCACTTACCGAGGGCGCAACAGCGTTGCTTGTGCTGGGGACGGTTCTTGTCCTTGTCCTGTGCGCAGCACTGGCAGGTGGCGGCCGTCTTGGTCAGGAAGGCGCGGATATCGCGGGAAGTGAGCCGGGCGAGCTTCTTCCTGCCGAATTCCGGAGTGATGTAATTGCGCACCAAGGATTCGTAGTTGACGTAAGTCGTACTGCGTACCTTGCCCTTGGCGACGTCGGTGAGCCAATACGTCAGATAGGCACGCAGAGTCATTTTGCTGGCAGCAACCGGAACACCATCGAGAGAGTTGGCCTTGAGTTTGGTCAGCTTCTCGTGTGCTTCGTCCCAGTCCTGACCGTAGACGCTCCGCCGCTTGTACGTGCCGTCACTCGTGAGCACGAACGCACTGCCCTCCCAGCGGCCATCCTTGCGTTGGTAGATGGTGCCTTCGTTATTGGCGTTCTTCTTGGGCTTGGCCATCAGGCGGCTTCCTCTTCAGCGCGGAGGGATATGAATTCGCTCAGGGCCGCTTCGGTGATGCGACGGCAACGGCCGACAGTGAGCGAGGCGAGTTGCCGGGAACGTATGAGGTTGTAGACCGTCCAGCGGCTTACACGGAGCCGGTCGGCGACCTGGTCAACGGTCAGCAGAGTGGCAGGCACCTGAGTCACCTTCTTCATGGCGGAACCGACGCTGTTGTGCGATTTCATAGCGGGCTTGGGCGGCTAGGAGTTCTTCGCCGGGGCGGTATCCGGAGGTGAGGTAGGACCAGGAGGATTCGGTGACGAGGGTGGTTTCCTCGTTGTCTTCCGGTGTCTCGTCGGTGGGGTGTGCTTGTGCGGTGCGCCAGGCGCGGCGTACGTCGCGGAGTGCGCCGAGGGTGGTGGAGTAGCGGCGGGATTTGCTGGAGAAGTGGCCCCGGAATCCGAGCATGTGGGCCCATTTCCAGAGTTTGAGGTCAGCGAATTCCGGTAGGTGGCCGAGGGCCCAGGCGGTACGGATCATCTGGCGTACGTGCTGGTGCACGCGAAGGTCTGTGAGGGGTTCAGAGGAGCCCGTACCTTCGCAGTCGTCGCAGAGGTCGCGGAAGCCGTCGGGGCCGGTGACGTGGCCGTTTCCGGTGCAGCGGGGGCAGCGTAGGGACCGGTCCACGGTGCCGGAGTCCTCAGCGCTTTTGGTCGCGTATTTGGCGACGTAGCCCGCCACTTTCTGATCGGTGAGTTCGCCGTCGTCCAGGTTGGTGATTTCCCGGATGTCGATCTCGCGGCCCCACCTCAGTTCGCGTTCCCCCACGGCATCCGAAGCGATGGTGAGGACGGCTCGTTGGGCCGCTGCGGTGATGGCGAGGGTGAGTGCGTCGGCGGTCGCCCAGGCCGGCGGGGGAGTGGTGTGGCCGTCGGGTCCGTCGAGGCGCACCACGGCGTGGAAGTGGACCAGGCCCCGTTGTTGGTACTCGGCGACCTTGGCGAACGAGAGACGCACCGCAGCGTGCAATGCCCGCTGGGTTATGCCGAGTTGGGCCGCCAGTGCCCGTCGGAGGTAGGTGGTGAAGCGTGCCCAGAGGGCCCCTGCATGGGCGTTCCAGAGCACAGCCCCGGCGTAGTCGTAGGTGGCCGGGTTCAGCGGTGTTCCCAGCGCGGGATCATCGGCTGCGTGCCGGGTACCGCAGCGGCAGGTGAGGGCCCGGCCGGTTTCGGTGGTGCGTCGGTTGTGGACCGGGCCGAAGGAGGGGGCGGTGAGGGTGGCGAAGACGCGGGGGTGTTCGCGGACGGTTTCGGGTACGGCCTTGCCGCCGGAGAGGCCCGCTTTGATCAGGTGGTAGGTGTCGGCTGCGTAGAGGCGGGAGCAGGACGGGCAGCGGGAGGAGCGCCGGTTGCCGCAGGCGGTGAGCAGGCGGCCGGTCGGTTCGTCGGCGGTGCTGTAGGAGCGCAGGATCGTTCCTGCGGTGGTGTCGAGCGTGGCGGTGGTGCCGACGAGGTTCACGGGGCGGGTGCAGCCCCTCACTTGCCGGATCTGGTCCTGGACGCGGTCGAAGTCGGGCAGGTGGGCCAGTTCGATCAGGTCCCGCAGGGCCAGGCTCGCCACGTGGCGCAGGTCCAAGGGGCGTTCCATCGGGGCGTTCCTTCCTTCGGGCAGGGCCGCAGCAGCGGCCGAGGGCATGACGGGGCGAGCCCGGGCGGGGGAGGGGAGAAAGGGGGGCCGGGAAGTCGGCGGAGGCTCAGGGGGTGAGCTGGGCGTGTGCGGCGGTGGCCAGCGGCAGGGCGACGCCGAGCCGGGCCCGCAATTGCGCCGGGGTGATCGGCCGCCCGTGTTCGGCCAGGTGCGCGGCGGCGATGGAGCGGGCCGCGTCCACCAGGGCGACGGGCAGCGCGTCAGCGGGAGCCGTCTGCCGCACAGCGGGAACGGTCGGGCTGTGGTGCCGGGGGGGCGGGGGTGGCCGCCGGTGCCGGAGCGGCGGGGGCGGGAGCTTCCGCCGGAGCCGGAGCCGGAGCCGGAGCGGGGGCGGGGGCGGGGGCAGCAGTCGGGGTTGGGTCGGCGTCGGCGGTGGGGAGTGGTTGTTCCTGGTTCTGCAATTGCTGGAAGTGGCCGAGGAGTTGGGGGCCGACGGCTCCCCAGCCGAGGAGGAGCAGGGGCGCCACGGCGTCCACGGCGGCGCGTCCGTAGTGACCGGCGATCACGGGTTCGGCGATGTTGAGGGCGAGGGTCAGCAGGCCGGACAGATGCATGAGCCGGGTTGCGCTCTTGAGCTTGCTCGTGGCCACGCCGCGCAGGGACAGGTACCGCAGGGCCACCAGGAGGCCGACGACCGACAGGTCGACCATCGGGGCGATAAGCGGGGCGATGAAGCCGGGGACGCCCAGGCGCAGGGCGAGGGAGCGCACGTTGCCGAAGGAGAACACGAAGGCCAGGGAAGCGATGACGACCATGACGGCGGTGATGGTGCGTTGGGTGAACCGGTCTTCGTTCACGGGGTTCACCTCCTTTCATCGAGGTCCGGGCGGGGCGTGGTCAGGCCGCTTCCGTCGCGTCGGCCACGTCTTCCTTGACGAGCGGAACGGGTCGCCGGAGATGCCGGCCGGAGGTTTCCTTCAGCAGGTCGGCAGGGTCCCGCGTCAGGTGAGCGGTGTCGGCCGCGATGCGGGCCGCGTCGTCGTCGGCGACGTAGGGCGTACGGACGCGGGTGAAGCCGGGTCGGCCTTGATGGGCCATGGACGCGACGCCGACATAGGCCGGATCTTGCAGGGCGGTGGGGTTGGCGTCGGGCCAGTTCCGGATGTCTTCGCCCAGGGCGACCACCGCGGCTTCAGCGGTCTTCTGCGCGAAGGACAGTCCCACCGGGCACACGTCCCGGATGAACGTGGGGATCGCGTCGCCCGTCGCCTTCTGGGTGGCGATGAGCACCAGGAGGCCGACGCTCCGGCCCTTCTTGACGAGGTCTTCCACGAGCCGGGCGTTCTCCGACGCCAGCGCGGCGAGATCCTTCGTCTTGCGGTCCGAGCCCTTGTGCTCGCGGAAGTAGGTGTGTGCCTCATCGACGATGAGCACCACCAGCGGCCAGGAGGCCGAGGGCCCGACGTGCCACATGTTCTTGACCCCGAGCACGGCCCGGATCGAGGCCGACCGGTCGCGTCGCAGGTCCACCAGCCGCTTGAAGAGGGTGTTGGCTTCCGCCAGGTCGTCACCGACGAACGCGAACGCCCGCTGTTCCAGGTCGGCGTAGTCCCCCTCGTAGGACGAGGTCACCTTGCCGTCAGCGATGGCGTACTGGATCGCATCAGAGGGCGCGGTATCGCAGATGAATCGGTTGATCAGCGACGTTTTCCCGTAGCCCGGCAGGCCCGCCACCGTCACGCCGGGAACGTCCGCCAGGCTCACGCTGACCGGCACGGCGTAGTCGTCCACGCCCAAGTGCCACCGGGCCAGCTCATCCGGGACCAGACCGGAAGGCGTGTGATCGGTCGGGGTGATCAGCGGGTCCACCCGCACGCCCCGGATCACGAGCTGGCCCGGCTGCTCCAGCAAGACCGAGACCCGCGTACACCGCCAGGCATCAGCCAGATACGGGGCCGCCCTCTGGAACTCCGACAAGCTCACCTTGGGCAGGCACACGGCACGGACCACGACCCCGTACCGGTCCGGCGTGACCTTGATCCGGGGGGTCAGAACCCGAGGCTTGGGAACCTTGCCGTCCGACGCGAACACCACCGTCTGGGCGGGCTGCACCTTGTCCGTGACCGACAGCCCGGCCATCGGGGCCAGCCGCCGCCAGCCACGGCGAACCCGGACCGCCTGCCGGATACTCGCCCGCGTCATCGTGTCGGCGCGTATGTAGCGGACCAGCCACCACAGGGCCCATCCGGCCCCCAGGGCGAGGACCACCCCGATCATGATCGAGGCAGCCCCCATCGCTTCCTGCACCATCAGCGCCGACCCTCCCCCTCGTAGAGGAAACGGAACAGCGCTTCCTGAAGGTGCACAAAGTCCAGGCCGTTGGTCAGCTTCGGGAAACCGTGGGTCTCCAGGACGAAGGCCACATCGAAGGCGAGCCCCGTCGTGAACCGAGGGTCGTCGTCCCCCTCGGGGCTGACCGGGTAGGCAGGCTGAGGGATAGCGGCCATCACTCGCTCACCGCCGCAGCCTGCATCGGGGTCGCCAGCTCCAGCGCCGCAGCCCGGTAGGCAACACCGTCGGAAAGCTGGCCGTTGAACATGCGCGCCCACGGCGTGGCGAACAGCTCCACCGGCCGGACCGGCACACCCGGCTGAAGGCCATCGGGCAAGCCCGACTGAGGAACCGTGATCTTCATCTGCTCCGCGCGGCCCTCCTCCATCAGGAAGACCGTCATCGTGAACAGGGTCTCCCCCGTGTCCCGGTCTACGAACTCTCCTTTGCCTTGGCCGCTCTCTGCGACGTGATCCAGCTTCACCTAGCTCAGCTAGCCCTGCCAAGCGACCTAGCTATGTGAGTCCGTGGGTTGTCTGTGTTAGGTGAGCTAACGCGGGCTACCCTTGGGTCATGCCGACGCCGATGCATGACCAGCGCCCGCCGTACCAGCAGGCGGCCGACGCCATCCGGGACGACATCACGGCCGGCAGGCTCAAACCCGGCGAACGGCTTCCCTCTAATCGCGAGCTGGAAGAGCGATTCGGCATTGCCAACATGACGGCCCGCAGTGCCCTTCGCGTCCTGCGCGATGAAGGGCTGATTTACACGGTTCAGGGGCGTGGCAGCTACGTCACCGACACGCCGCCCTCACCAGACGACGGCCCCAGCGAGGGCATGGGGCAACCCGGCCCCGACGAGGCCGGGGCGGAGGGACCGGTCACTGAAGTACTGGTGGCTCTCCGTGACCAGCTCCGGGCCCTGAACGCGGAAGTGGAAACGCTCAAGCGGGAGGTATCGGAGCTGAAGGACCAGCGTCGGCAGCCCCCGACTTCCTGACCTCAGCGAGATCAGCGCGCACGTCCGCCAGCTCGGCACGCAGCCGCTCAGTCATAGCCGTGATCTCTGCCAACAGCGCGTCATCAGACTCGCCCAGCATTTCGCACTACCTCTTTCCGCGTCGGTTCCGCCCACCGACGTGACGTTCCTTCGTTCCCGCAACACCGGCCGGACGAAGCGGGTTCACATGTGATGCGCCTGCGCACCTTGAACAGAACGGGCATGTTCGATGAGCACTAGGACCACGAGGCCCCAGCGAACGCGCCGATCAGCCCAGTTCAGAGCTGGCTGTTCAGAGTTTCTTTACTGGATCAAGGCGGCCCGCATGCGCGGGCCGCGCGCGCTGGCGGCCCGTGGCCGCCGCGCACTCCTGTCTGCCGCCCCGTTTGCGGCGGCCCCGGCCCACTCAGCGCGCGACCCCGAGCAGCAGCCCGCATGCCCAGCACGGCAGCTCGAACCGCCCTGCTCGCACTCCAGGCCATCAGCGGTCCGCGGCGCGGCGCCAGGTTTCGCCGTGGACTGCGGGCCGGTCGCGCCATCGCTGAGACGGAGGCCGGGGCGGCGCCAGGGCGGCCGTCCGTCAAAGATCGAAGACATCGAGGCGGGCCCATTGCGGGTGGGTGGCTGAGGCGCACACGTGCCGGTGCTCCGTCACCTCTCCCGCCGTCGTGGCTGACTTTCCCGACCCGAGGTATCAGTAACCAGATCCAGATTCCCCGCTCCGAGGGGACCGACGAAAAGGCAGGGGAGCCCCCGCCGGCCGCTTCTCGTACCCTGCTCATCTGTCCGAGCCCCGTCCTCTTGTCGCTGCACACCCGAGACGCGATGTCGATCGAGAACACGACGACCGCCCCGGTACCATCGGCACCGGGGTTCCTGAGCAGGGACTCTCAACCGGACCACCCCGCGCCTGCCAGGGTTTGAGGGGTGGTCCGGTCTTGCATCTGTAGTTGTCCAGCGTGGTCCGGCCCCCCTGCCCCCAGGGGTTAATCAGCAGAAGAGCCGGACCACTGGCGATGGGCTGGAACGAGGGCCCACCGCTTTCCCTCGACGGCACGCCGCCCAACGGTCGCACTCGACGAGGGGTTGGTAGGCGGGGAGTCGCCAACTTCTCCGTCACGACGACTCCCGCCCGCTTAGGGGGACCGGCCAGCAATGACCGCCAGGGCCAAGACCAAGCCGATGCCTACCGAGATCATCAAGATGTAGAGAACCCCAGCGAACCGGCATACATAGCGCCAAAGTCGCCTCACTGGTACTTCTCCCAGCTATGGCCGCCACCATGCCCATCAAATAACCAGCAGGCATACGGGTTGGGCCCAGGGGTGAGCAAGCCGCAGTGCGGTAGAGGGATCAGAACCGCCTCCCCGTCGAGCCACCGAGCCCACAATCCGATATTGGCGTCCATTTCATGCAGCATTTGGTAATGCGGGCCCGGGTGAACCTCTAACTCGCAGTGGAGCCACGGGTTTTCCAGGCCATCCGCCACCTTGTCATTGGCATCACACGCGCGCCCGGTGAAGAGCCGCACCAGAGAGAAGCAATACGTGGTCACGGATTCACACCCCCGGCCACCTCCACTAGCCCGGAGTTCTCCAGCAGAAATCGAAGGGTGTACCCCAGGCTCTGTACTCGGCAGGACGCAGAAACCAGCCCGGAGCCCAGCCCTTCATCAATCTGGTGGGGAATCTGCTTCAGGTAGGTCTGTTTACGCGACCATTCCGCGGACCCATGCCCGAGACCGTCAACCTGAGCTGTGGTCAAGGGCATGAGACATCCGATGTGGTGGAGCAAGGACGCATGTATGGCGCAGAGGTCCGCGTACGGGGGGAGCACCGGCCTCTCAGCCAGGGCGCGACGGATCACGTCTTCGACCTCGGCAACGTCAACCACGGCCATCCTCACGGTGTTTGGTGGGATCGGTGAGGAGACCTTAGAAGCCGAAGAAGGGGCGCACCCGGAAAAATTTTCCGGGTGCGCCCCTTTCGGTCGAGCTGCGCGGCTACTTGAGTGCGTTGAGACTCAACGCCAGTTCACGCACGTCCCGTCGGCGACTCCTTTGGTGCAGCCGACGCGCCAAGTCGCGAGCGAACGCGTGGGCGCGAATCTGCTCCGGCGCTGTCTTGAACGCTCGTTTCAGATGATCAGCCGCATCATCGGTTCGGCCAGCCTCTCCGTATGCCCGTGCGACGTCAAGAGCGGCCCGGGCGCGACGTTCCGTCGGCAGGTTCCTCACAGGCCGGACCCTCGGCACGCTGTCCACGGCAAGCTGAACATCCCCGAACTCAAGAGCCAAGTCGAGGCGGTGGATATCCACGTTCATCGGACCGAAGCCCGTCCACATTTCGTTGGCATCGGTTCCGAGTCGGTCCGCCGCCCGTTGCGCTTCCTGGAGCATGTCGTCCGCCTGCCCCCGGTCACCCAAGCGTGCCGCCGCAACAGCCCCGTTCAGAAAGAGCGTTCCGTACAGCGACAGCGCGGTTGGCGAGGAGCACCACCACCCGACGGGAAGATTCCCGGCCGCGTCAAGCGTGACCCCGACAGCTTCGGCAGCCATCCCAGCCCCGAGCTGGACGTGTGCGACGCACCTACGCAAGGCCAGCATGGTTGCGGGATCTTCCGTCTCACTCGCGGCGACGTCGCCCTGATCGGCTGCTGCCCAGGCCAAATCCGTCTCGCCCAGCTTGCGGAGGAGCGCCCCGGTGGCGTGGCATGCCAGCGCGAAGAGCGTCAGGCACCGCTCCTTCTCCTCTCCCGTGGACGCCTCATGCACGGCTAGCCGGGTATCGACCAGGACCGATGGCAAACGTTCGGCGAGTTCGGAGTACTTGGAAGCTTGGTACAGGTCCCACGCTTCGTGGACTTCAACGGCAAGGCGCGCAGGCCGTACCGGTTCCCGAGCGTCGTAAAGGGACCCTGCCAGCCGTCGCGACTGCATCAGCGCGGCTCGAATGGCCGGCACGCTTCCTCTGTGATCGTTGTGATCATCCAGAAGCGCAGGCGCGCCCTGAAGGTCCTCGATGTGAACCCGCAGAGCGTCCGCCAGGTCAGCGAGCATCTTGACGTTGTTCACCGGGATTCTTCCGGTCTCCACCCGGTACACCCAGTCTTCCGAGCGGTTCAGCAGAACGCCGAGCTGCCATTGGGGGAGCCCTCTGCGCTCCCGGTAGAACCGCACGCGTTTGCCGAACGGGAGATGCTCCATGCCACGCACTGTGCCGCCCCTTCACTCGATCCAGGAGAGTGTCACACGGGGGACAGGGGCGTACGCAACGATCAGCGCAAGCCATCGGGATCATGGTCGGTAGGCTCGACACATGGCCGAGAACGAGCACGAGCAACGGATGTCGCGACCGCGCATGGCCGCAGGAGCCCTGTTCTTCGACAGCCGGGACCCAAGCCGCGTCTTGCTGGTCCGCCCCTCGTACAAGCCGAAGTGGGAGATCCCCGGCGGGTACGTCGAGACGGGGGAGTCGCCTCTGGCCGCGTGTCGGCGTGAGGTCGAGGAGGAGCTAGGTCTCACGCCCGCCATTGGCCAGTTGCTGGTGATCGACTGGGCACCGAGCCCCGCCGAGGGGGACAAAGTCCTGTACGTCTTCGACGGCGGCGAGCTGACGCCCGATGCCACAGCGTCGATCAAACTCGACTCTGACGAGCTGCTGGCCGCCGAGTTCCACTCCGCTGAAGACCTTGACCAGCTTCTGATCCCGAGGCTTGCCCGCCGAGTGAAGCATGCGATGGCTAGCCGACACCAAGGGCACCCGGCATACCTCGAACATGGTGCGTTCCCGTCTCGGTAGCCGACACGAGGTGACGGCAACCTTGACGGCAACGACGGCACATCGGGGCCAACAGCGACAGCTCGCAGTACCCAAGTCGGCCTTACAGATCTAGACGCTGCACAGCCTTGCCCAAAGCTACGGATCAGAAGGTTGCAGGTTCGAATCCTGCCGAGCGCACAGCAGGTCAGAGGCCCCGTTCGGAAATCGAACGGGGCCTCTGGCGTTTGCGTTGACATCAACGCTGACATCAACGGTCGAGTCGGAGGTCGGACCGTAGCGGGGGTGCCGCGCGCACCGTCATGATCATCGGTGTCATGTCGGCCGTCGGAGAGGCGGCGTGAACGCTCGGGAGTCGTTCGGTTTGGGGGCGATGTCCACTGGCCCTTTTCCCGGGGTGGCAGTCGCAGCAGGCCCGTAAGGCGGGCTTGTAGATACCCAGTAACCGCACTGCTCACCAACTCGTCTGTACGGCTGTGGGTGTTGGTGTGTACGAGTCCGGGGAGCGCCAAGCGGCGCGGCATCCGGAGTCGTGCCCGTCAGGTGGCGGGGAGCTGGTAGGCGAGGACGTACGCGTCCGCCGCCATCACGGTGTCGCAGACCTCGACGGCCCGGCCATCGGTGTTGAAGGCCGTGCGCACCAGATGGATCACCGGGACGCCCGAGGCGAGGTGGAGCGTGCGCACCTCGGTGGGTGAGGGCATCCGGGCGCGGATCTCCTCCTCGAAGTGGTCCAGGCGGTGGCCCATCTCCTCGAGCCGGGCGTAGATGCCGCCGGGGCCGGGGTTGGGTTCGGCGATCGGGGTGTTCCGGGCCAGGTCGAGCGGGAGGTAGGAGGTGGCGAACTCGACTGGCCGGCCGTCGAGCAGGTAGCGGCGCCGCCGGGCGAGGACCTTGCGGGGCGAGCCCAGCCGGGCCGCGATGTCCTGCGAGGGCCGTTCCTCCTTCACCTCCAGGCCGTCGACCTCGGGACGGCTTCCCGCGGCTTCCGCCTCCACGGTGAACGCCGACTTTCCCTGATCGCGATGGCGGCGCGCGAAGCGGTCCGAGGCCAACCGCCGCACGGGAGGCCGGGGCCGTACGAAGACACCCTTGCCGTGTTCGGAGACCGCGAGCCCTTCCCCCTGGAGCAGGGAGAACGCGTTGCGGACGGTCATCCGGGACACCCCGAAGTGCTCGACCAGCTCTGTTTCGGAAGGGAGCTTGTCGCCCTCCCGGAAGCGCTGCTTGTCGATCGCTTCGCGGAGCTGGTCGGCGATCTGCCGGAACACCGCGCGGTCACTGGTCGGGTCCAGCGCGCCCAGGAGGCCCGAGGCGAGAGGAGGCATGTACGTACTCCCTTAGATATCTAGACGAGCGGCTGACCCGTGTTGCTACGGTGGAAAGCCTAGCCAGCCGAGGGGACCGAAGAACGTGAGCACTGATCGCCCGCACTCCGTGAGCGTCGCCGGAGTGATCGTCGACGACGCGGGCCGTGCGTTGCTGATCAAGCGACGGGACAACGGTAAGTGGGAACCGCCGGGCGGAGTGCTCGAACGCGAGGAAACCATCCACGACGCCCTGCAACGGGAAGTCCTCGAAGAGACCGGCCTCAAGATCGCGCTCCCCGCGACCCTCACCGGCGTCTACAAGAACATGACCGGCCTGATCGTCTCCATGGTCTTCCGCTGCGAGGCGATAGACGGCACCCCGACCACCGGAGCGGAGACCCGCGCCCTGCGCTGGGCCGCCCGCGACGAGGTCGCAGAGCTTGCCGACGAGGCGTACGCGATCCGCGTCCTTGACGCACTCGACAACGTATCCCCGCCGGCCGTCCGCGCCCACGACGGCGTGCGACTCGTCTAGCACAAAACCGCTATCCATAGTCGCCTACCAGCACGGAGTGACTTGTATGGACGAGTATACGAGCAGAGTGAGGGTCTGGGGCCTGATCTGCCCAGGTTCCCGAGATGAGGTAGCCCGCGCCCGCCGCTGGATACGCGACATCCTCAGCGACCACCCGTGCGCCGACGACGCCGAACTGATCGTGAGCGAGCTGAGCACCGACGCCCTCACCCACACGGCCAGCGGCAGCGAGACCGGAACCCTCCAGATCACCTTGGCCGTGACCCCGCTGTTCGTCGCCATCTCGGTCACGGACGATGGCGGACACCCCACCGCACCACGCGTCACCCACGCCGCCGACGACGCCACCCACGGCCGGGGCCTGAGCATCGTCATGACCCTCGCGGCCCGACTCGACATCACCGGCAACGACCACGGCCGAACCGTCACCGCCGAACTCCGCCCACCCCTGGCAGGAACAGCATCATGGTGAACATCCCCCTGCACCACGGCTACTGGTGCGAATGCACGATCCTCTCCCCGTCGACGGGAGCACCCGGCGGTGCTGGCCTCCCTCGTGGCCGATAGGACCGGTCAGGCAACCCAGTGGATTCACATCACCGTGCAGACCATTGCCCCAGCTCTCGATGCCGGAGCCAGCCGAGAGGCGGGGGAATGGGTCCTGGGCGGCTATCTGGAAATGGAGCACACCTTGAAGCAGGGCGAGGACTCGACATTCGCCCTCACGCAGCAGGGCACCCGCATCGGTTGGTACGTCCGCCCCGTCATCTTCCTGCCGCTGGCCGACCGCGAGTCCAAGCAACTCCCGCCATGCGCCGAACAGTTCACCAGCCGCCCCGCCCCACACAAGACCACGAGCAGCCCATCCCCGACCCGGTGAGTTACAACTTTCTCTACAGGTTCAAGGCGGCTCGCTCCGCTCCCCGCGCGCGGCCCGGCTCCCCGGCCCGCCGCTCCTGTCTCCGCCCCGCTCCGGGCCGGTCCACCGTGCCGCGCAACAGCAGCGGAGAGCCGCTTGACCTCAGAACAGATGCCTGGCGCGCTCCACCTGGACGCCATGAACCACGCCCGCTCCACGGTGTGTGGGTCGACGGCAGACGGGATGGGAGCCGGGGTGCAGCAAAACCCGGGGTGCCCTCACTCGTGGTGGCACCCCGGGAGTAGCGCAACGCATTTACTGGGGAGTCGGAGCCGCATGCGCGGTCGTCGGCGTGGGCGGCGACGCTGGAACTTCAGCCTTCTTGTTCTCAGGACTGACAAGAACCAGAACCACGACAGCGACGCACACGCAGAGGAAAGCGAGAAACAGCAATCGCTGCTTCTGCACCACCGCCACGCGGCCCTTCGTATCCCCGGCAATGATCTGATATTTGGTTGTCCGGTGCTCGAAGAACTTGCTGAACGAATCCTTGGGGAGGTTCTTAACCACCCGAGCTACGGCCAGCATCGCGACCGCGACACCGGAAATGAGGACGGTCTCCACGGACGAAGAACCGTCAAAGAGCTGGAAGAACACGACTGCAGACCCTTTTCAACGAGGTCGGCAAGACATGAGCGTATTGATGGCTTGCTTCACACATGGGTGCAAAAGCATTGGAATCTACCAAAAATAGGCACGACTCTGACGCGGTCCAAGGTATGCCCAATCTGGATGGGACGCTGACCCGATCGCGGCACCAAGGGACCCACTGGGCACGCGAATTGAGCAGCGAACGCTCAGGTCAAGCCGGTGAACTATCGCCTTCGTTCATCATTGAAGGCGCCGGCTAAGCGTCGAGTTACGCCTCAATGCGATTCTCAGCCCTGCGGCCCCTGTTCCACGCGCTTGCTACGAGACGGTATGCCGTCGAAACACGGGAACCTGTACCGCTGTTATTGAACCCGCCGCGGGATGACTGGCTGAGGATCTCGGATCGCCACTTGGCGGCAGTACCCATGGCCTGAATCTTCCGTGCGAGTTCCTTGTCGTCGACGAGGTCGCCCCACCGCCCGAGGAACATGCCGATGCCGCCCAAGAGCATGCCATCCCACGTCTCCGCGGAACGTTCCCAGGATTCCTCGGCCACGGTGAGCGTGCGATCGAAGACGGAGGATCCGTAGCGGTCGACGATCTGCAGGACGCCGGAGACCGCCCCCACTCCGTTCGTGGATGTGGAGCCCAACGTGAGTCCGTGCTTGTCGAGAATCCGGTCCGTGTCGACGAAGAGGGGGACGCCGCCAGTGAGCCCCACATGGTACTCGTCGATGGGACGCGGCTTGTGGGACTCTCGATTCTTGATCAGGAAGAGGATGGCTTCCTGCGCTTGCGACAAGCCGTGATGGATCTCCGCCATGATGACCGGGATGCCCGCGAGAGCGCAGGCGCGCCACCGGTGCTGCCCATCAACGATGTAGAGATCTCCGTTAGGGCGCTTCGACACGATGATCGAACCGATCGCCTCGCGCACCATGTTGTTGGCGATGTTCTGCGCGCGCTTCTCGCCGAGAGTCCTCTGAGCCTGTGGATCGATGTTGAGGTCCTTGATGGGGATCTCGACGCCGTAGTCGACATCATGCTCAGGCAGCTCGAACGTGTATCGAGCCTTAGGCATAGCTGTGCCTCTTCCAGCGCTGCGTTGAGGGGATTTTGCGGCTAAAGCCGGGATTTTGGGATACAGCGCGGTGAACATGTAATCACACTTATCCCCCATGCTCAATCCCTCCTCGCCCGAGGTCGACCGCGCCGGGGTGAACACCCCTCTGGATGGCCGTACAGCAGCGAAGTACCGCAACTAGAGCAACTGTTCATGTCTTCCGTCGCCCCTGCAAGGCCCGGGTGGAACCCGTTTGCCCTTCGCCGCCTGCCCCACATAGAGCTACGGATCAGAAGGTTGCAGGTTCGAATCCTGCCGAGCGCACAGCAGACCAGAGGCCCCGTTCGAATTCGAACGGGGCCTCTGGCGTTTGCGTTGACGGCAACGCTGACGGCAGCGGCCGTGGGGAGGGGCGGGGCTCGGCGTACTGGCCGGTGCCCCGACCGGGGGGCCCGGGGGCCTGCGGGGCAGGCTCCCCGGCTCCCCGGCTCCCCGGCTCCCCGGCTCCCCGGCTCCCCGGCTCCCCGGCTCTCTGGCTCCCCGACTCCCCGGCTCTCCGGCTCCCCGGTTCTCCGGCTCCCCGGGCTGGCTTGGTTGGGGTTACTTCAGGGTGGTTTCCAGGAAGCGGGCCGTCATGGCGTTTACCTGGGTGGGGACCTGGAGTTGGTTGAAGTGGCCGGAGCCTACGGTTTGGCCGAGGGTGATGTTGGGGTAGGCGCGGAGGCCGGGTTCCGGGGTGCGGGCGTAGAGGGCGAGGAGGGGGACCTCGGTCTTGGCCAGGGCTGACGCGGCGTCGAAGGCGGTGATGGCGCGCCAGTTGGCGGCGGCTATGGCGGGGGGCAGGGACGCGAAGCCGTTGATGATCTCCTCGCGGCGGTGGGTGTCGGTGGGCGGCACGGCGTTGGTGATGAAGTCGCGGCGGAAGGAGCCGTCCTCGTCGGCCGCGATGTCGTCGGTGGTGTCGGCGAAGACCTGCTTGAACTTCTCGTCGAGCATCGGGGCCGGGTCGACCAGTACGGCGGCCCGTACGGTGTCGGGGCGGGTGGCGCAGGCCAGGGCCACCAGGCCGCCGAGGCTGTGGCCGACCACGATCGGGCGGTCGAAGCCGGCGGCGTCGGCCACGGCCAGTACGTCGTCGGCGAAGGTCTCGACCTCGTACGCGCCGGGGATAGCCGGGTCCGGGCAGTCGCTCTCGCCGTGGCCGCGCAGGTCCAAGGACGCCACCGGGTGCGCCCCGGCGAAGAAGGAGAACTGCGGCTCGAAGTGCGAGCGGTCGCAGGACGCGCCGTGGACGAAGAGCATGGGCGGGCCGTCCGCGAGCGCCCCGGCCTGTTCGTACGCCAGGCGTATGCGCCCCGCCGCCTTGTCCACATGCTCCGTGTACTTCGTCACCCAGACCTCCAGGCTGTGCCGTTCTCGTTGTTGCCTGACGCCTCAAACGTTCTGGGCCGGCCGTTGATTTCCGTCTGGCGCGATCTTCGCGTAGTGTTCTTTTCACCGACGCGGGGTGGAGCAGCTCGGTAGCTCGCTGGGCTCATAACCCAGAGGTCGCAGGTTCAAATCCTGTCCCCGCTACTGCGCACACAGGCCCGGCACTCTTCTGAGTGCCGGGCCTGTTGCCTATCTCGTCGCCGCACGCAGACCTGTCAGTGTCGTCCGCAGTGTTTCCAGCGTGCGTTCGTCCGTGATTCTCTTCCTCGCGCGGTCGATCTTCGGGCCGATCGCGTCGATCTCCCGGCACGCCTCCTCCACCAGCGCCCCCGTCAGCATCGACAGCGTCTCGCGGAGCTGCGCCTGCGCGTACGAGCCCCCGCCGGGGTGCGGGGACGCGGTGATCACCGCGGTCGGCTTGTCGCCCAGGGCGCCGCTGCTCACCAGCCACTCGATGGCGTTCCGCAGCACTCCGGGCACCCCGTGCGCGTACTCGGGGCTGACGAACAGCAGCGCGTCCGCCCTCCGTACCGCCGCGCGCAGCGCCTCCACCGGGGCTATGGGGTCGGCGTCCTCGCCGTCCAAGTCCTGGTTGAAGTGCGGGAGAGCGCCGATGTCGGCCAGTTCGAAGGTGGGGTGGCCGGCCGCCGCCGCCAGGTCGCGGACGGTCTCGATCACCACGTTGTTCGAGGACTGCCGGCGCAGGCTGCCTGATATCGCCAGGAGGTTCATGGCGGAGACCGTACTGCCCGGTCAGGCCCGCTTCAGGGGCAGGGACTCGGCCAGGGCTCGCCACTGCGGGCGCGGCAGGGTGCCGCGGGTGTCCTCGGTCACGACCTGGATCGCCAGGTGGTCCGCGCCCGCCGCCAGGAACGCGTCGACGCGTCCGCGGATCGCCGGGGCGTCGCCGAGGGCGAAGACGGCGTCCAGGAGGCGGTCGCTGCCGCCGCCGGTGAAGTCGTCGTCGCCGAAGCCGAGGCGGCGGAAGTTGTTGGTGTAGTTGACCAGCCCGAGATAGCCGGTGAGGTACGAGCGGGCGGTGGCGCGGGCGCGCGGCAGGTCGGGGTCGAGGACGACCTTGAGCTCGGGCGCGAGTACGGCGTCGGGGCCCAGGGCCGTACGGGCCTCGGCGACCTGTTCGGCGGTGGTCAGGTAGGGCAGCGCGCCGAGCGAGCGGTCGCGGGCGAGGCGCAGCATCTTCGGGCCGAGGGCGGCCAGCGCGCGCCGGGACGCCGGTACGGGCCGGGGCGCGGCGTCGAGCGCGTCGAGGTAGGCGACCATCGCCGAGTACGGGCGGCCGGCGAACGGGCGGTCCTGGCGGTCGCCGAACTCCGCGTGACTGACGCCCAGTCCGAGGACGAAGCGGTCCCCGTGGGCGTCGGCCAGCTCCGCGTCCCGTGCCGCCACGGCCGCCGCCTCGTGCTGCCAGATGCTGATGATGCTGCTGCCGACCGTCGCGCGCGACGTGGCCGCCAGCAGGTGGGCGACGTCGTCGGGGGAGGAACTGCCGCCGACCCAGAGCGTGCCGTAGCCCAGCTCGTCCAGTTCCGCCGCGGCGTCGGCGATCTCGCGGCGCCGGTCGGGGTCCTCGGAGTGCAGCGCCGCGCTCCAGACGCCGATCCGGCCGAGGCGGGCGGTTGATTCCGTCGCTGTGGTGGGCGTGGTGGAAGTCATACCAAGGCAACCAGGGGGGCTTTCCGGATTATTTCTTCTGAGGGGCGCTCCCGCCCCGTCAGGCCCGTCCACCCCCGTCGGTCGCCTCGGTCGCCTCGGTTGCCTCAGTGGGTCTGTGTAGCCCATGACAGCACCCCGCCGGATTCTCAGGTGATTCACAGACAGGTGAAAGGGGTCTCTCAGGCCGCCGCCCCAAGGTCGGAAGCATGACCGCGACCTCGCCCAAGGGGCGTACCGAGCTGCTGCGAAACGACGGAAGCCCCGTGCGGGTGCTCGTCGTCGACGACGAGAACGCGCTGTCCGACCTGCTCTCGATGGCGCTGCGCTACGAGGGCTGGGACGTACGGACCGCGGCGGACGGGGCCGGTGCCGTCCGGGCCGCCTGCGACTTCCGGCCGGACGCCGTGGTGCTCGACATGATGCTGCCCGACATGGACGGCCTCTCGGTCCTGGGGCGGCTGCGGCGCGAGCGCCCCGAGGTGCCCGTACTGTTCCTCACCGCCAAGGACTCCGTCGAGGACCGCATCGCGGGGCTCACGGCGGGCGGCGACGACTACGTCACCAAGCCGTTCAGCCTGGAGGAGGTCGTCGCGCGGCTGCGCGGGCTGCTGCGCCGCTCGGGCGCCGCCGCCCAGCGCAGCGACTCCGTACTCGCCGTCGGCGACCTCGTCCTCGACGAGGACAGCCACGAGGTCGCCCGCGGCGGCCGGGAGATCCATCTGACCGCGACCGAGTTCGAACTGCTGCGTTTCCTCATGCGCAACCCCCGGCGCGTGCTCAGCAAACCCCAGATCCTCGACCGGGTCTGGTCGTACGACTTCGGCGGCCAGGCCAACGTCGTCGAGCTGTACATCTCCTACCTGCGCCGGAAGATCGACGCCGGCCGGGAGCCGATGATCCACACGCGGCGCGGCGCGGGCTATCTCATCAAGCCCGCCGAGGCCCGCTGAGCCGTGTGCCGGTGAAGCTCCGGCGGTTCCACCGTTCTGGATCCGCGGCGGCCCGCCGCAGCCGCCCTCCTGCCCGCCGCAACCGCCGCAACCACCCCAACCGCCGCCCTCGTCGCACCTGGTCGCTGCGCACCCGCCTCGTCGTCTCCGCCGTCCTCCTCGTCGCCGTCGTCTGCGCGGTCATCGCCACGGTCACCACCATCGCGCTGCGCACCTCGCTGTACGACCAGTTGGACGCGCGGCTCGCGGAGGTGGCCGGGCGGGCGGCGGGGCCGCCGCGCCACATCGGGGAGCCGGTGTTCATCACCGACGAATCCCTGCACTTCGTCTCCAGCGGCGGCCAGCCGCTCGGCACCATCGGCGCCGTCGTCGACAACAGCGGCGCGGTCGTCGCGTCCGCCATCAGCGTGCAGCAGAAGTCCGCCAAGCGCACCGCCGCGCCCGTGGCCCGCGAACCGCTCACGGACGAGCAGATCCGGGCGCTGACCGGGGTCAAGCGGGACGGCCGCGCCCACACCGCCGACGTGCCCGGCCAGGGCGAGTACCGCGTGCGGTCCGCGAGCGGCGCCAATGGCACGTACCTCGTCGGCATCCCGACGCGCGAGGCCCGCGACACGCTCAGCACCCTCATCGTCGCCGAGGTCTGCGTCACCGCCGCCGGGCTGGTCGCCGCCGCCCTCGCGGGCACCGCGATCGTACGGATCGCGCTGCGCCCGCTGCGCAGAGTGGCCGCGACGGCGACCCGTGTCTCCGAACTCCCCCTGCACAGCGGCGAGGTGGCGCTGCACGAACGCGTACCGGCGGCGGAGGCCGACCCGAACACGGAGGTGGGTCAGGTCGGCGCGGCGCTCAACCGTATGCTGGGGCACGTCGGTTCGGCGCTCACCGCACGGCAGGAGAGCGAGACGCGGGTACGGCAGTTCGTGGCGGACGCCAGCCATGAGCTGCGCACTCCGCTCGCCTCCATCCGCGGCTACGCCGAACTCACGCGCAGGGGACGGGAAGAGGCCGGCCCCGACACGCGGCACGCGCTGGGCCGCATCGAATCCGAGGCGCGCCGGATGTCCGGCCTGGTCGAGGACTTGCTGCTGCTCGCGCGCCTGGACGCCGGCCGTCCGCTCTCGCGCACGGAGCTCGACCTCTCTCCGCTCGTGGTCGACGCCGTGAGCGACGCGCGGGCGGCCGGGCCCGGCCACGGCTGGGTACTCGAACTCCCCGACCGGCCCGCCCTCGTGTCGGGCGAGCCCGCCCGGCTGCACCAGGTGCTGGTCAACCTCCTCGCCAACGCCCGTACGCACACGCCCCCCGGCACCAAGGTCACCGCCCGCGTCGAACGGCGCGGGCAGCGGCTCGTACTGGCGGTCGAGGACGACGGGCCGGGCATCCCGGCGGAGCTGCGCCCCCACGTCTTCGAACGGTTCGCGCGCGGCGACGCCTCGCGCTCCCGCAACGCCGGGAGCACCGGCCTGGGCCTCGCCATCGTGCAGGCCGTCGTGGAGGCGCACGGCGGGCGCGTGACGGTGGACAGCGTCCCCGGCCGTACGGTCTTCGCCGTGCACCTACCGGCGGTGAAGGCCGCCGTCGACGTCGAGGCCGGTTCCGCTGCCGCGGGGGTTGTGCCCGACGGGGCCGCTGCCGGTGGTGCCGCCGCCCCCGCCGCGGGGGCTTCTCCCGCCGGCGCCGCAGCGGCCCAGAGCCGCCATGACCAACAAGCGGACGGCGGCGCTCACAGTCGTTCCACAGGCTGAACACACCGTTGTGACAGGCGACTTGTCGAGAGTCGCAGCATGACTCATCCCCCTATCGACGCGTTGCCGGCCCGGGAGCATCTGCTGCTCGGGCGTACGGCGACGGTGCTCGATGTCGTGATCCCCGTCTACAACGAGGAGACCGACCTCGAACCCTGTGTGCGCAGGCTCCACCACCACCTCTCGGCGACCTTCCCGTACGGCTTCCGGATCACCATCGCGGACAACGCGAGCACGGACCGCACCCCCGAGGTGTCCGCCCGGCTCGACGACGCGATCGAGGAGGTCACGGCCGTCCGGCTGGAGCGCAAGGGCCGGGGACGGGCGCTGCGCACCGTCTGGTCGCACTCCGAGGCCCCGGTCCTCGCCTATATGGACGTCGACCTCTCCACCGATCTGAACGCGCTGCTGCCGCTGGTGGCACCGTTGATCTCCGGCCACTCGGACCTCGCGATCGGCTCCCGGCTGGCGCGCAGTTCGCGGGTGGTGCGGGGCCCCAAGCGGGAGTTCATCTCGCGCGCGTACAACCTGATCCTGCGCTCCAGCCTCGCCGCCCGGTTCTCGGACGCGCAGTGCGGCTTCAAGGCCATCCGCAAGGACGTCGCGGACCGGCTGCTGCCGATGGTCGAGGACTCCGGCTGGTTCTTCGACACCGAACTCCTGGTACTCGCGGAACGCGCGGGGCTGCGGATTCACGAGGTGCCCGTGGACTGGGTGGACGACCCGAACAGCACGGTCCGCATCGTCCGTACGGCCGCCGAGGACCTCAAGGGCGTGTGGCGGGTCGGGCGGGCGCTGGCCACCGGGGCGCTGCCGCTGGACCGGCTCAGCCGCCCGTTCGGCACGGACCCGCGCGACCGCGAGCTGAGCGGCGTGCCGGGCGGGCTGGCCCGGCAGCTCGTCGGGTTCTGTGTGGTGGGCGCGCTGAGCACGCTGTTCTACCTGGGCCTGTACTCGCTCTTCCGGCTCGGCGTCGGCGCCCAGGCCGCGAACGGGCTGGCCCTGCTCGTCTCCGCCCTCGCCAATACGGCCGCCAACCGGCGGCTGACCTTCGGCGTGCGCGGGCGTGCGCGGGCGGTGCGCCACCAGGCCCAGGGCCTCGTCGTCTTCGGCATCGGGCTCGCCCTGACGAGCGGTTCGCTGGCCGCCCTGAACGCGGCGGCGGGCGGCGCAGGTGCGGACGGTTCCGGCGCCGGCGTCTCGCACGGCGCCGAGCTGGCGGTCCTGGTCGCCGCCAACCTCGCCGCGACCGTCCTGCGCTTCCTGCTGTTCCGCGCCTGGGTCTTCCCGGCCGGGCGGGAGGACGGCCCCGATGAGGGCACGTCAGCCCGGCCCGCGAGCAGCGACGGCCATCCTCTGAGCCACCCTCTGAGCCACCCCGACCGGGGCCCCGCCTACGCCCCGAGGAGCACCCGATGACCACCCACCGCCCCGACGCCGACGCCGACGCCGATGCCGCCACGCCGCGGGCCCGCCTGCGAGGGCTGCCGCGCCACGGACGTACCGGATCAAACGGGCTGCATGGACCGAACGGACTGAACGGAACGAACGGGCCCAGCGGATCGAGCCGGCCGCACGGAGCTAGCGAACCGAGCGGGCTGCGTGGGCTGCCGCGCCGCGTCTGGCGCGGCCACCTCGACGATCCCGGCTGGGCGCGGCCCGGGCTGCTGGCGCTGCTGGCCGTGACCGCCGTGCTCTACGTGTGGGACCTGGGCGCGTCCGGCTACGCCAACCAGTTCTACTCGGCCGCCGTGCAGGCGGCGAGCGAGAGCTGGAAGGCGATGTTCTTCGGCTCGTCCGACGCGGCGAACTCCATCACCGTCGACAAGCCGCCGGGCGCGCTGTGGCCGATGGCCCTGTCCGTACGGCTCTTCGGGCTCAATTCCTGGGCGGTGCTGGTGCCGGAGGCGCTGATGGGCGTCGCGACGGTGGGCGTGCTGTACGCGGCCGTGCGGCGGCACTTCGGGCCGGCGGCGGGGCTGCTGTCCGGGGCGGTCTGCGCGCTCACGCCCGTGGCGGCGCTGATGTTCCGCTTCAACAACCCCGACGCGCTGCTGTGCCTGCTGATGGTCTGCGCGGTGTACTGCGTGCTGCGGGGGCTGGACGACGCGCGCACGAGGTGGCTGGTGCTGGCCGGGGTCTGCTTCGGCCTGGGCTTCCTGACGAAGACCCTCCAGGCGTGGCTGATCGTGCCGCCGCTGGCCCTGCTGTACGTGCTGTGCGCGCCGACCCGGTTGCGCCGGCGGCTGGCCCAACTCCTGTGGGCGGGGCTGGCGGTGCTGGTCTCGGCGGGCTGGTGGGTGGCGATCGTCGAGCTGTGGCCGAAGTCCTCGCGCCCGTACATCGGCGGCTCGCAGGACAACAGCTTCCTCGGGCTGACCCTCGGCTACAACGGCCTCGGCCGGATCACCGGCGACGAGGCCGGGAGCGTGGGCGGCGGAAAGGGCGGCGGCGGTGGGCCGGGCTGGGGGCTGACGGGCCTCAGCCGGCTCTTCGCGACCGACAACGGCGGCCAGATCGCCTGGCTGCTGCCCGCCGCCTTTGTTCTGCTGCTCGCCGGGGTGTGGCTGGCCTGGCGCGGGCGGCGTACGGGCGCGGCCCTGCCCTCCGGTCAGCGGGCGGCGTTCCTCGCCTGGGGCGGGGCGCTGCTGATGACGTTCCTGACGTTCAGCTTCATGTCGGGGATCTTCCACCAGTACTACAACGTCGCGCTGGCCCCGTATATCGCGGCGCTCGTCGGCATGGGCACGGTGGTGCTGTGGCGGCGGCGGGCGAGCCGGGGCGCGGCCGTGGCGCTGGCCGCGACGCTGGCGCTGACGGCCGGCTGGTCGTACGTGCTCCTCGCGCGCACCGCGCACTGGCTGCCGTGGCTGCGCTGGTCCGTGCTGGCGGGTGGCGCGGCGGCGGCGCTCGGGCTGCTGCTCGTGGCGCGGCTCGGGAGGCGGCTGGCGTGGTGGGCGGCGGCCGCGGGCGTCGCCGCGTCGCTGGGCGGGCCCGTCGCGTACGTGGTCAACACGGTCGGCACCGCGCACAGCGGCTCGATCGTGACGGCGGGCCCGGCCTCCGGGCAGCCGGGGATGGGGATGGTGATCCGGGGGAAGAAGGGCTCCCCCCTCGGGGGCGTCATCTTCGGCGGGGGCAAGCGGCCCAAGAACGTTCCCGGCGGTCAGCAGGGCGGCGGTCCGCAGGCGCGGGGCGGGCAGCAGGGCGGGCCGGACGGCGGTGCCGGGGGCGACAAGAGCGGCAACGGGCCGGTGCTCGTGGGCATCGGCGGGCTGCTCGACGGCCCGGACATCGACCCCAAGGCGAAGGCCGCGGTCCAGGCCGACGCCGACGACTACACCTGGGCGCTCGCCACGGTCGGTTCGCACAACGCGGCGAGTTATCAACTCGCCACCGGAAAGCCGGCGATGCCGATCGGCGGGTTCAACGGCAGTGATCCCTCGCCGACGCTCGACGCGTTCAAGGAGGCCGTGCGGCGCGGGGAGATCCATTATTTCGCCGAGGTGGAGCGGGTGAGCGGCCAGCGGCAGGGCGGCTACGGCGCGCAGATCACCGAATGGGTGAAGGCGAATTTCGAGAAGGTCAAGGTCGGCAAGAGCACGCTCTACGACCTGACGAAACCGAAGTCGCGGTAGGGGCCCGGGCAGAAGGCGGGGGGAATGGAAAAATCTCTTGTACGGCGTATGAGTCGCTGTTGTACGGTGTAAATCCAACCCCGACCATACGCCGTACAAGGAGTCCAGTTGTCCGCGCCTGTCGCCATCCGGCCGCCCGCCGGGTCGGGCCACCCCCAGCGGTGGCTCATTCTCGGCGTCATCTGTCTAGCCCAGCTCACGGTCCTCCTGGACAACACCGTCCTCAACGTCGCCATCCCCTCCCTGACCACCGAGATGGGCGCCGCGACCTCCGACATCCAGTGGATGATCAACGCGTACTCGCTCGTGCAGTCCGGGCTGCTGCTCACCGCGGGTAGCGCCGCCGACCGCTACGGCCGCAAGAAGCTGCTGGCCGCCGGGCTCGCCCTGTTCGGCCTCGGGTCGCTCGCCGCCGCCCTCTCCCAGACCACCGGCGAACTCATCGCCGCCCGCGCGGGCATGGGCGTCGGCGGCGCGCTGCTGATGACGACCACCCTCGCCGTCATCGTCCAGGTCTTCGACGACGCCGAACGCACCAAGGCCATCGGCCTGTGGGGCGCCGTCAGCTCGCTCGGCTTCGCCGCCGGGCCGCTGATCGGGGGCGCGCTGCTGGACCACTTCTGGTGGGGCTCGATCTTCCTGGTCAACATCCCCGTCGCGCTCCTCGGGCTGATCGCGGTCCTCAGGCTCGTACCCGAGTCGAAGAATCCGGCCGGAGACCGCCCCGACCTGCTCGGCGCCCTGCTCTCCACCATCGGCATGACCGGCGTCGTCTACGCCATCATCTCCGGGCCCGTCGACGGCTGGACCTCGTCCTCCGTGCTGCTGTCCGCCCTCATCGGCGTCGTCGGCCTCGCCGTCTTCGTGCTCTGGGAGCGCCGCGCCCCGTACCCCATGCTGGACATGCACTTCTTCCGCAACCAGCGCTTCGTCGGCGCCGTGGCCGGCGGCATCCTCGTCGCCTTCGGCATGGGCGGCTCGTTCTTCCTGCTCACCCAGCACCTGCAATTCGTGCTCGGCTACGCGCCGTTGGAGACCGGGCTGCGCATGACGCCGCTCGCCATCGTCATCGTCGCCCTCAACCTCACCGGCGCCGGCGCCCGGCTGCTGCCGAAGCTCGGCACCCCGCTGACGATCGTCGGCGGCATGGGGCTGCTGGCCGCCGGCCTCGCCGCCGTCGCCGTACTCGGCGCCCACGGCTACGCCGGGATGCTGCTGGGCCTGGTCCTGATGGGCGCGGGCATCGCGCTCGCGATGCCCGCCATGGCCAACGCGATCATGTCCGCCATACCGCCGGAGAAGGCGGGCGTCGGCGCGGGCGTCAATGGCACCTTGACCGAGTTCGGCAACGGACTGGGCGTCGCCGTCCTCGGCGCGGTCCTGAACTCCCGGTTCGCCGCGCTCGTACCCGCCGTCGCCGCCGGCGCGGGCTCGCTGCCCGCCGCGCTGGCCGCCGCCCGTACGGACGCGGACCGCGCCGCCGTCGCCGACGCCTTCTCAACCGGCGTCCAGACAAGCCAGTTGGCCGGCGCCGGGGCCGTACTCCTCGGCGGCGTCCTGGCCGCGCTCCTCCTGCGCCGCGCCGAGCGCGCCGAAGCCGAAAGCGCCGAGGCCGCGCCGCCGGAGGGCGAGCGGGAGGCGGAGGCGGGCGCCGCCGCCGGGGGCTGAGCGCCGCCGGACCCGGACCGGGCGGGCGGGTTCGTCCGGTCCGGGCCTTAGCATCGGATACGTACCACCAGCGCATCGCAGAAGGAGAGCGCGTCATGGCGAGCGGCCGCACCCGCACCGTCCGGGCCAGTGTGTGGCTGAGCGACCGACGCGCCCCCAAACGCAGGACGGAACCCTCCGGGCATCCCGCCGAGCAGCCGGCCGGCCTCGACCTCGACCGGATCGTCGCGGCCACCGTCCGCCTCCTCGACGCCGAGGGCCTGGCGAAGTTCTCGATGCGGCGGCTGGCGGCCGAGCTGGGCGTCACCGCCATGTCCGTCTACTGGTACGTCGACACCAAGGACGACCTGCTGGAGTACGCCGTCGACGCGGCCGGCGCCGAGCTGGAACTGCCGGAAGTAAACGACGAGGACGACGAGGCCGACGACGCCGACGGGGACACAGCCGCCGACTGGCGCGACCAACTGCGCCAGCTCGCCGCCACCAACCGCGCCATGCTGGTGCGTCACCCCTGGGTCTCCCGGCTGATCGGGGAGTACCTCAACATCGGCCCGAACTCCATGGCCTTCGCCACCGCCGCCCAGCGCGTGGTGATCCGCAGCGGGCTGCCGATGGAGCAGATCCCCGGCGCCCTGGCCCTCGTCTACCAGTTCGTCTACGGCTTCGGCACGATCGAGTCCCGCTACGCCGCCAACTGCCGCGAGGCGGGGCTGACCGAGGACGAGTACTTCGACGCGGTGATGGCCACCGTCGACGGGCGGCCGGAGTTCGAGGAGTCCCAGCGGCTCATGGAAGCCCGCCCCAGCACCGACGTCGCGTCCATGCGCGCGCACGACTTCGAGGTGGCGCTGGACTGCGCCATCGCGGGCATCGAGGTGCTCAGGGACCGGGCGCGGAGAGGCGACGGGGCGCGCAGGGACGACGGCGCGCGCAGAGACGATGGCGCGCGGAGAGAGAACGCGGAGCGGTAGTCACCGGTGGAAATGCGGGAGGGGGCGTACGGAAATCCGTACGCCCCCTCCCCGTACTGCCGCCGCCGGACGTCAGAGCCCCGGCAGCTCCGTCCCCTGCACCGCCTGGATGTCGAGTTCGACGCGCAGCGTGGTGCCGATCGCCGCGATGCCCGCCGCGACGACCTGGTTGTAGTTCATCGCGAAGTCCTCGCGGCGCAGTTCGGCGGTGGCGCGGAACGCGGCGCGGGTGCCGCCCCACGGGTCCGGGCCGGTGCCGAGGTAGGTGAGGTCGAGGTCCACCGGTCGCAGCACACCGCGCAGGGCCAGGTCGCCGTGGACCGTCCAGCGGTCGGCGCCGGCCGGCTCCAGCCCCGTGGAGCGGTAGGTGATCTCCGGGAAGGACTCCACGTCCAGGAAGTCGGCGGACTTCAGGTGGCCGTCCCGCATGGCGTTTCCGGTGTCGATGGAGTCGGCCCGTATGACGGCCTCGACGGACGACTTGGCCAGGCCCTCGGGGCTCGTGGTGTTCTCGGCGATCTCGATGCGCCCGGAGAACTCGGTGAACCGGCCGCGCACGCTGGAGATCCCCAGGTGCTGCGCGACCGCGCCGACGGAGGAGTGCATCGGGTCGATGGTCCACGCCCCGGGCGGCGGCAGCTCCACGCCGCCCTGCCGGGCGAGGACCACGGTGCCGACGTCGGCGCGCCCGGAGGCGGTGACGATGGCGGTCGAGGCGGCCGGGGCGTAGCCGACGGCGGTCGCGATGACCGTGTACGGGCCGGGCGCCAGCGGCTGGTCGGAGTGGACCGCGCCGTCCTCGTCGGCCTGGACCCGCAGCACCTGCGCGCCCTGCATGTCGGTCATGGTGAGCACCGCGTGCTGCACCGCCCAGCCGTCGCGGGTGCGCACCCGCGCCCGCAGTCCTGCCCCAGTGGTGGTCATTGCCGTTCCCGCTCCCGATCGCTCGCTCGTCGTACGTGTGGGACGTGTGGGGGATGAATGTGTGGGGGTGAATGTGTGTGAGGGGCGTGGGGGCCCGTCGTGGATGGGGAGCCCCGGCGGCGGCGCGCAGGCCGTCCCCTGCCTGTTCGCCGCCCGCCGCCGGGGCCCCTGGGACCGTCCGTGCCGGCCCCGGACCGGGGGCCGGGGCGCGTCTCCGCTCGAACCGCGCCCCGGCCTCCGGGGTATTGCGCGCCGCCGGTCAGTCGCCGGGGTGGGCCAGCTCGACGTCGTAGCCGTCGACGCCGTGCCCGGCGACGTTCAGCGCCCCCGCGACCGGCGGGTAGCCGCTCGCGATGACGGTGTAGTCGCCCGCGTCCAGGTCGGTGAAGGCGTACGCGCCGTCCTCACCGGTGGTGGCGGTGGCCACCACGTTCCCGGCCGCGTCGACGAGCGTGACCCGCGCGTCCGGCAGCGGACGCCGGTCGGCCCCGGCCCGTACGGTGCCCTGCACCCGGGCGCCGGCCTGGAGCTCGATCTCCATGCGGGTGACGCCCTGGTGGCCGACCTCGACGGGGAGGGCGGCGGGCCGGTAGCCGGGCGCGTTCACGGCGATGGTGAACGTGCCGGGAGCCAGTTCGTCGAAGGTGAAGTCGCCCTGCGGCCCGGTCTTCCCGGTGGCCAGCACCTCACCCCGTACATCGGTGACGACGACCATCGCCGCGTCGACCGGCGCCGCGGTGACGGCGGCGCGGACGAGGCCCGCAAGGCCGCTGGTGCCGGAGAGCAGGATGTCGTAGCCGAGCGGCTCGTCGCCGACGACGACGGTGGACGCCTGCGGCTGGTGGCCGTCGGCCGCCGCGATCAGCACGTACGAGCCGGAGCCCGGCGCGCTGAGCGCGTACGAGCCGTCGCCCTGGGCCACGGCGCGGCCGAGCTGGCTGCCGCTCAGCGAGATCAGGGTGACCGCGGAACGGGCGACGGGCTGGCCGTCGGCGTTCCGTACGAACCCGTGGATGGGGGTGCCACCGGGGGCCGGGCCGTCGCCGGCGGAGGCGAACGCCGCGAGGCGCTGCGCGTCGGCGGCGGGCGCGGCGGCCGGGGCGGCGGGTGCCAGTGCCTGGTCGCCGTCGGTCGTGCTCGGCGCGCCGACGAGGGCGGGCTCCAGCTCGGCGGTGTTCTCGAAGGAGTCCGCGGCGGTGGCGGCGGTGGTCGCGGCCGCGGCGGCGGGGGCCGTCGCGGGCGTCGAGTCGTCACCGGCCAGCGCCCGCTCGGTGCCGGACTTGCTGCGCAGCGCGACCTCCTTGATGAACAGGGTCAGGAGGAAGGCGAGCAGCGCGCACGGCGCCGCGTACAGGAAGACATCGCCGACGCCGTGCCCGTACGCGCTCTCCATGATGGTGCGGAAGGGCGCGGGGAGCTGGGACAGGTCGGGTATGCCCCCGCCGCCGGTGCCGCCGTGGCCCAGGGCCGCGCCCTTGGGGCCGAGCTCCGCGACGCCCTCCTGGACGTAGTGGGTGACCCGGTTGCTGAGCACCGCGCCGAGCGCCGAGACGCCGACCGCACCGCCGAGGGAGCGGAAGAAGGTGACGACGGAGCTGGCGGAGCCGAGGTCCTGCGGGGCGACCTGGTTCTGCGTGGCGAGGACCAGGTTCTGCATCATCATGCCGATGCCGAGGCCCATGAACGCCATGTAGATGGCCAGGTGCCAGTACGGGGTGTCGTACCGCATGGTGCCGAGCAGGCCGAGGCCCGCGGTGAGCAGCACGCCGCCGGAGACCAGCCAGTACTTCCACCGGCCGGTCTTGGTGATCACCTGGCCGGAGATGGTGGAGGCGATGAACAGGCCCGCGATCATCGGGATCGTCATGATGCCGGACATCGTGGGGGTCTTGCCGCGCGCGAGCTGGAAGTACTGCGAGAAGAAGACCGTGCCGCTGAACATCGCGATGCCGACGAACAGCGACGCGAGGGAGGCCAGGGTGATCGTCTTGTTGCGGAACAGCCGCAACGGGATGATCGGCTCCTTCGCCTTCGACTCGACGTAGACGAAGATCAGGGCGAGCACGATCGCGCCGCCGACCATGACGAAGGTCTGCCAGGAGAGCCAGTCGTAGTTCTTGCCGGCCAGGGTCACCCAGACCAGCAGCAGCGTGACGGAGGCGGCGACGAAGAACGCGCCGAACCAGTCGACCTTGACGTCCCGCTTGAGGACCGGGAGCTTCAGGGTCTTCTGGAGCACGATCAGCGCGATGATCGCGAACGGCACGCCGACGTAGAAGCACCAGCGCCAGCCGAGCCAGCTCGTGTCGGTGATGACGCCGCCGAGCAGCGGGCCGCCGACGGTGGCGACGGCGAAGGTCGCGCCGAGGTAGCCGCTGTAACGGCCGCGCTCGCGCGGGGAGATCATCGCGGCCATCACGATCTGGGCGAGGGCGGAGAGACCGCCGACGCCGATGCCCTGGACCACGCGGCAGGCGATCAGCATGCCGGAGTTCTGCGAGAGCCCGGCCACGACGGAGCCGCCGACGTAGATCACCAGGGCTATCTGGACCAGCAGCTTCTTGCTGAAGAGGTCCGAGAGCTTGCCCCAGAGCGGGGTGGTGGCGGTCATCGCCAGCAGCGAGGCCGTGACGACCCAGGTGTACGAGGACTGGCTGCCGTTCAGGTCGTGGATGATCCGGGGCAGCGCGTTGGAGACGATCGTCGACGACAGGATCGCGACGAACATGCCGAGCAGCAGCCCGGACAGCGCTTCCATGATCTGCCGGTGGGTCATGGGCTCTGCGTCGGAGCCGGGGGCCGGCTGGTGGCCGCCTCCGTGCTTGGCGTGGCCGCCCCGCACACCGGCTGGTGTGGTCGAAGCCATGTGTTTCCTTCGTTCTTTACGCGTTGGCACGCGTCGTGACGCGTCTTTACGCAGGTGTACGGGCAGTTGAATCCGCGCCGTGGGGTTGCGGTGCGCGCGCCCGGCAGTCGCCGAACGCCTCGCGCAGCCGCGTCAGCAGGTCGATGAGGCTGCCGACGTCGTCCGCGGACCAGTCCTTGAGGCACGCGGCGAGCGTCTCGGTGTAGAGGGTGGACACCTGGGCCAGCAGTTCGGCGCCGCTGGGGCTCAGGCGCAGCAGCCGGGACCGCTTGTCGAGCGGGTCGGGGTGCCGTTCGATCCAGCCGCGCTCGGCGACGTACGCGACGTGCCGGCTGGTGACCGACATGTCGATCGCGAGCAGCTCGGCCAGCTTGCTCATCCGCATCTCGCCGTACCGCCTGAGGAGGGACAGCAGGACGACCGAGGCGGGCGAGCAGTTCACCGGCAGCCTCCGGCCCAGGTCGCGCTTGATCGCGTCGACGGTGCCGAGCTGCCGCGCCAGCTCCTCGTACTGCTCTCGACGAGCGGCCACTGGCATCACCACCTTCGGACGATCAGTTGCTTAGGGCAACCATAGAATCATTTGGTTGCTGAAGGCAAACGAAATGGGGGGCGGGGAGGTAAAGGAGTCGAAAAGGGTGGGTAGGGGGCGCGTCAAGGTGCGGTGGGGGATGCGTAAAGGTGCAGGTGGGGGCGGCGAAGGGAGGGGGAAGGGAGAGGGAGGGGACGGGGTGCGGGGCGGGTGTAGGGCGGGCGAGGGCGGTGAAAGGGCGGGCGGGGGGCGGCCGTTAGGCGACCCCGAGGTGCCGAGTCGTACGCTTCTTCGCTAGGGTCCTGCCCTATGGCTAACCCCCAGCAGCAGGGCCCCGAGGGCAACTACGACCCGGCCGGCAGCACCCAGATGTTCCGCGCCTTCGTCGACGAAGAGCCCCAGCGCCGAGCGGCCGCCCCCGCGGCCGCCGTGACCCGCCCTTCCTCCTCCGGCCCGCGGGTCGGCGTGATCGTGGGCGTGATCATCGCGGTAATCGTCGTGGCGGCGGTGGCTTGGCTGGCCTTGAAGTAATTTCCGCGGGCTTTGGGCCCCCGGGACCGTTGGGCCTCGTGGCGCGAGGCCCAGCGGGTGTGGTTGATCGGTCAATGGAGTGCCGTTGCCGCCGTTTCGGCATCCGAAATGGCGCTTTTGCCGGGCGGTTGCGCAACCCTACGCGCGAGTAAGGGCGGCGGTGGTCGCCAGCCAGCCCCTGACCTGCGTTACGGCCGGTTCGTCCGGCCCGGCGTACACCTCGGCCGCCCATCGCCCGGCCTCGGCCTCGGCCTCCCGATCCAGCGGCACGTACGCGCGGCTGCCCTCGCCGTTCCAGCCGTCCCATCGCCATAGCCGGTCGGGCGCGAACCGGTGCCGCGGCAGTTCCCGTACGGCCCGCCGGATCCACGGCGAGCGCCCGCGCCAGAGCCCACGCCGCTCCATCGCGACGTCGAGGTCGGCGTTGTCCCACTTTCCGCTGGTCATGCTGAAGCGAGTTCGCACCAGACGTATTTTCCGTTGTCCCCGGTGGAATTGAGGGCGTGCCAGCCCCACCCGTCGGCGCACGAACGTACGAGCTCCAGCCCGCGCCCCTCCTCTGCGTCGGTAGGGGTGTACAGCGGGGGCGTGGGCGGCGTGGGGTCCGCGTCCCACGCCCCGATGCGGAGAATCCCGCCCGCCCAGCGCAGCCCCAGGGCCGCGGGCCCCTTCGTGTGCCGCACGGCGTTCCCGACCAGCTCCGTAGCCAGCAACTCCGCCACCTCGGTGAGGTGCGGCAACTCATGAGCAGCGAGGATCAGCCGCAGTGCGCGGCGGCAGACGGTGACCGAACGGGGGTCGTGCGGGATGTAAAGCGTGTACTCCCATGGTTCTGCGTCGTTTTCAGACATACGGGCACTCCGAGTGTGAGGGGGGATGTCGGGGTGCACTGCGACCGAGGTCGATGGGGCTCGATGAGGCTCGATGAGCGCGGTGGCATGGCCGCGGCCGTCCTGGCGTGACGGGGCGGTGCGCTTCCGGCTCCCGGAATCGCAGCGTGTGTGGTGCGTCACATACGGTAGGGGTGGTGTATCACCCTTCGCAACCTCGGTAGAGATACTCGTACTTTCAACTCACAGTCGAGAAGAGGCACATGCCAGCGAGGACCATCGTCACCGCCCGCCAACAGCGCCTCGGCGCGGAACTGCGGAAGCTCCGGGAACGGGCGGGCCTGACAGCCAGAGTCGCGGCTCAGGCCGCCGGCATCGCCGAAAGCAAGATCTCAATGACCGAGGCGGGCCGCGTCGGCGTCAGCGCGGAACGCGTACGCCACCTGGCCAGCCAGTACGCGTGCGACGACACCGCGCTCGTGGACGCGCTGGTGGCCATGGCTACGGAGCGGGGGCGGGGGTGGTGGGAGGAGTACCGGGGTCAGGTTCCGTCTGGCTATCTGGACTTGGCTGAACTGGAGGACCATGCCGCGCGCTTGACGAACTTCGAGAGCGTCTACATCCCCGGTTTGTTGCAGACCGAAGAGCAACTTCGGGCGTTCTTCGCTTCCACGGTGCCGAAGCTGTCGGAGGAAGAGCTTGAGCTTCGTGTACGTTTCCGTCTGCGGCGCCAGAGAGTGCCCGTGCCCTATGTCGCGGTGATCCACGAAGCGGCACTGCGGATCAGGACGGCCGACAGGATCGTCGCTCGAAACCAGCTAGTCCACATCCTGGAACAGTCCGAGCTGCCGCAAGTTACTGTTCAGGTCGTCCCGTTCGACGTGGATGGTTTTGCCGACATCGGGGCTCCGTTGCTGTATGCGAGCGGACCCGTTCCGCAGTTGGACACGGTCCTGCTGGATACGCCGCACGGCTCCGACTTTCTGGATGCGGAAGCGCAACTGCACCGGTACCGAGCGATTCTCCGCAGGGTGGAGGCGTCGGCGCTGGGGGTCGTAGAGTCGAGAGAGCTCATCCACCGCCTCGTGCAGAGCACGTGAAAGGGCACGACATGACACTGGTTACTGTGTGGCAGAAGTCCTCTTTCTCCGGCGGTGGCGACGCGGCCAACTGCGTTGAACTCGCTGCCGCAGGCAGTGTTGTCCTTCTCCGTGAAAGCGAAGCTCCTACCAGCGTGCTGTCCCTGAGGCGCGAGGCATTGGCGGGGTTGGTGCGCCAGGTGAAGGCTGGGGGCTCCTCCGGGGGCTTCGAGCCGCCCGTCCATCCGTAGGTCGGTACAGCCGCTGTCTCATGCGGAGTGAATGAAGGGGGTCGGCATGGCCCGGGTCGTCGAGTGGCAGAAGTCCTCGTTCTCAAGTGGCGGGGATTCGGCCAACTGTGTCGAACTTGCCGCCGTGGGCGGCACCGCCCTTCTCCGCGAGAGCGAAGAGCCCGCCAGCATGCTCACTCTCACCCGCCCGGGGTTGGCCGGCCTGTTGCGTCAGGTGAAGGCCGGCGGGCCCGGCGGAGGGTTTGGGCCGCCCGTACGGCGATAGGGGGCGGGGAGAGCCCCGGGCGGCGAGTGGACGTTGCCGGCCTCGTCCATGTCCTCGTCAACGTCAACGTCCTTGTCCTTGACCTTGTCATTGTCCCGAGCGGCAGCGGGCCCGTGTGATTCGTGCTCGCCGCTTCTGTGGAAATGTCGCCCAAGCATCAATCGCACCAGGCGTTGCCGCGTTCCCAATAGGTGCGTGCCGGTCGGGATCGGTGATGTTTCTGAGGCTGCCGGTAGCTAATTCCGCTGCATTCAAAGCTAGTTGTTATCTCGCTGCACATAGCCCACTGGAATATCACGCGGCTATTCGCTCCCTCGGGGCGCAGGAACGCACGAGGGAGCACAGGAGCGGTGGCCGTGCGGGCCGCGGTCGGCGGCCGGCGGCTGCCCTGGCGCGGCGGAGCCGTGGGAACGTTTCTCGCCCGCGCTTGCTTTTTGGCTGCCGCGCCGCCTCGGCAGATCAAAAGTCTCTCGCCTGGCGGTCCGTCCGTTGCTGTCCCCTGGGAGTGCGCGTAGATAAATTACGCAGCGCTTTGTGTGCAGGGCCGAAGCCCGCAGGGCGCTTGGCTCAATGGGGGCAATTGCGCGGCGGAGCCCGATTCGCATGGCCGGTTGTTCCCTGTTTATGGGCGCGTACCGCCTGCGAGACTCGCGGCGCTGAGACCACACTCGTAAGAGGGAGAGTCGAGCATGGCGCAGGACGGGTACAGCATCTCCATCGAGATGGATGACGCGACAACCAACAGGCTCCGCGAAGGAGGCTTCCGTCTGTACGGCTTCAGGGGGGTGCGCAGTTCGTCGTCCAACGGCAGGCCGTTGGTCTGGTTCAGCTCCCTGGGCTACATGACGGCGACGGAGATCTCCTGGGCGCCGCAACTGAAGGCATTCACTTCGCACTCTCAGATCATCCCCGACGGGCGAGTGACCGCCAGCAACTCGTACAACATCGAGCTCGGCCAGACTCTGGAGGTCAAGAGCATCACGGGGACGGGCACCGTATCGCCTGACGGGCTTCAGGGGGCCGTGTCCGTCTACAACGAGACGAGCACCGAGTTCACCACCGGCATCTCCCAGCGGAGCGATGTGGGCGACACCTCGTCGTTCAACCCCCTCTGTGCTTTCCCGCTGTTCGGGGGAAACATCAACGTGTTCACCCCGGTGGAGAAAGTACTGCTGTTCTTCGCCTCGGACTCGATCAACACCGGCACCGTCATCGAGCGGGCATTCGCTCCCGGCCTGCTGATCGACGTGACCGGGGTGGGTCACCGTAGCGTCCAGTACCACATCAACACCGGGTGGTCGCCCAGCGAGATCTGGGCAAGGAAGATAAGCGCTCGCGACAACATCGTGCCGCTGCTGGTCGAGTCGCCCAACGAACTGGCGCACGACGCCGAACGGTTGAGCAAGAAGTAGTGGCGGACCGGGATGATGGCAGTGGGCCCGAATCTTCAGGATTTGGGCCCACAGTCCGTGGGGGGACAATGACGGAGGTCAAGTCCGACACTCGGCGCATCTATGGAGATGGAAGGTGGACGTACGGCGAGTTCACCTTCGGCCTGCGCTACAACGCTGAGAGCATTTACGCCTTTCTTGACGTGGCCGAAGCTCAGTACTTCTGGGGGGCCGGGTGGTGGTACGCCACGACGAAATACCCGGCGAAGATCAGCCCCGCCTCTTTCACGGTTACCGTGGGCCGACAAGTGATCATCGATGAAACAGAGGTGAGGAAGGACCTCCCGCACCCGAGCGGGCGGGTTCAAAGCGGCAGCGTGATGTACTGGGGCGACGCCACTTATACATTCTCCGGCGCTGCTGTCATGTTCGGACCGTACTGGGAAGAGACGAGGCTCGTCGTCCCCTCGGAAACCTGGCGCTTCGACCTCAAGGCGTGAGGGGCGCTGGGGGCCGCCGGCCGCCGGTCCCGCATCCCCCGCCGGCCGCCGGTCCCGCATCCCCCGCCGCCCGCCGCCCGCCGCCGGCCGAGAGGGGCGTTGGGGCCACGCGTTGGCCAACAGGGGGGGCGGGCCGGTAAGATCATCTACGTAACCCCGGCGCGCAGCCGGGAGTCACGCGTCTGTGGTCCAAGGCAAGACGCCCGCCATCCAGCGGGAAATGCAGGTGCAAGGCCTGCCGGGCGCTCCATGCGAAGCCCCCGTACTCAGCGAGTACGGGGGCTTCGGCGTTTTCCCGGCCTCGGACGCCGCCCTGCCGCGAGGTTGGTGCGTGCCCCGTGTCGTAACCCCACCGCTCGAAGTGAGTCGCCGATGAGATGGCGACGGAAGGTGTCACGCCTTGCCTCGCTGCGCTGTCAGTAGTGCGGAAGCGAAAGCGGGCCCTGGCCTGGGAGTGAGTGGGGCAGGGCTGGAGCGGGCTGTTACGGGAGAGGGATGGTGAGGATGAAGGCCGTCATCGTGTGCGTCTCCGTGTCGCACGGCAACACGCGGCGCGTCGCCGACAGCATGGCCGAGGTGCTGGAGGCGAGGGTCGTCACTCCTGAGGAGGCCGATGTGGGGGAGGTGGGCGAGGCGGACATCGTGGGGTTCGGCTCGGGCGTCTTCTACGGGCGGCTCCACCCGCGCTTGACGGGCTTCGTACGGTCGTTGCCGGGGGTTTCGGCGCCCCCCGGCGGCGAGCGGCGCGGGGCGTTCGTCTTCGCCACGAGCGGCCTCCCGGAGCTGTCGCTGGTCTTCTCGTACGCCCGCCCCCTGTCTCAGCTCCTCCAAGGCAAGGGCTTCGAGGTCGAAGCAACCTTCTCGTGCCGAGCCCTCGACACCTGGGCCCCCTTCAAACCCCTCGGCGGCCTCCACAAACACCGCCCCAACGCCGCCGACATCGCCGCCGCCCGAGCCTTCGCCGGAGAGCTGGGGCGCCGGCGGGCGGGGGCGGGGGCGCGGGCGCCTTGGGCGTGAGGGTGGGGTGGTGGGGTGGTCGGGTGGTGGTTCAAGTCAGAGCAGGGGGGAGGGCATTGGGGCTGGTTTGCTGCCTGCGGCTGAGGTGGGGGGAGTGTCACGGCTCGTTGCAGGGTGGGGTGGTATTGCGCCCGGTTGGGCGCGGGTTTCGTCTCGGGCCCTCCGGGCCCAGGGCGCTGGCAGCGGCGGGGGGAGGGGGCCGGGCTGGGGGCCGGTTTGCTGTCCGTCGGTCGGTGGGTGTCTGGGGTTAGAGAGGGCTCGCTGCGCTTCGCCGCTGGCTGCTGCCGCGAGGTGGCCGTTGTGGCTGTTCGGCTGCGGGGTCGTGAGGGCTTGCGGCCCAAGGATCCAACAGCGGTGGGGCGGCTGCGCCCTGAGCCGGTTAACCGCCTGCGGCGCTGCTGGGACCTAACGCTAAGGACAGGCTCCGCTGCGCTCCGCCGCCGGCGGCTGCGGCACGGTTGGGCGCGGCGGACGGTCAGGTGCGAGTTTCGCCTCGGGCCCTTCGGCCCCATAGCGGGGCATGGGGGAGCGGGGGCCTGATGTCGGTTGGCCGCTGCGGGTGGGGTTGGACCTGGGGCCCAGGAAGGCTCCGCTGCGCTCCGCCGCTGGCGGCTGGGGCGGGGGTGGTTGGCTGTCTGCGGCTCGGTGGGGGCGGGGGTTACAGATCGCCGCTGGGTGGGGCGGTATTGCGCCTGGTTGGGTGCGGGTTTCGTCTCGGGCCCTCCGGGCCCAGGGCGCTGGCAGCGGCGGGGGAGGGGGCCGGGCTGGGGTCCGGTTCGCTGTCCGTCGGCCGGTGGGTGCCTGGGGTTAGAGAGGGCTCGCTGCGCTTCGCCGCTGGCTGCTGCCGCGAGGTCGCCGTGGCCGGTTCGTCGGGTGCGGCTCGGGGAGGGGCGCGGGCCTGTGATCCACATGATTCGGCAGGGGGCGGCGCGCTGCGCTGCGCCGGGTGCGCTGGCCGTTCGGGTGTCGTTTCCGCCCGTAAGGCAGGGGGCTGAGGGTGGGGAAACTCCACTCTGACGCTCAGCGGGTCCGATATGTCCGGACTGGGAGGTTGAATGTGCAACGGGGTGGGGTTGCCGACCGATTCAGCGTCCGGAATGGCGCTTTTGTCGGGTGGTAATCGCACTCTACCGGCTGGTAGGGCGCCCAAGCTCTACCGCAGGGCCGCGTCCGTATTCCCTCGTGGCGGTGGTCAGCGGGGTAGTGCGGCGGGGCTTTCCTGACCCCCGGCCGGTGCCTGCCGCCCCCCGCCCGGGGGGCGATGCGCCCGGCTCGGAAGTTGAACGGGCAATGGGGTGCGGTTGCCGCCCGCCTCTACGGCCGGAATGGCGTCTTTGTCGGGTGCTGGCCCAACCCTGCGAGCAGGCTCGGCAAGGGTGCAGTGCGCCGAAACCTTTCCGCGCCCGACCGCAACCCCGCCCGCAGCGGACGACCAATCCCCGGTCGCCCTGGGCCCCAGTTCCCCGCCGGGGCCGCTCCCTCATAGGCCCCTCCGGGGTTAGTGCGCCCCGGTGGGTCGGCTCCGGGAGGTTGAATAGGCAACATGGTGCCTTACCGGCCGGTTTTGCGTCCGGAAAGGTGCTTTTGTCGGGCGGTAGGGCAACCCTACCTGCGAGTAACGGGAATCGCGGCCGCACCCGGTGGGCGGAGCGCAGCGGAGGCTCTTTGACCTTGGCTGGCGTCGTACCCGCAGCGGGCGAACCGGCCTCAGCCCCCGCCCCCGCTGCCCCCCCAATGCTCCGCTGTGGGTCCGAAGGGCCCGAGACGAAACCCGCACCTGACCAGCCCCGGCGGCGCCCGAGGTACCCCAGCCCAGCCCCGGCCGTTGTCCGCAAGGCGCTCCGCCGCCTTGCTCAGTGCGCCCGGGGCGGTACCCAGCAGCTTCCGCACTTCGCCACGAGTTCGGCGATCCGCGCCAGGCGGTCCGGGTCCGGATCGAGCCCCTACCTGGCCCACGCCCGGAGGTGGGTGGCAGGTCCTCGGCGGGCGTCAATAGCGGGCCTCGGACGTGGGGTTGAAGCTGTCGTAGGGGAAGGCTCTAGCGTTTTGGGCAGGGCCAGGCGGGTTCGGGGCCCGTGGGGGTTGTTGGGCGGGGGCGGTGGTGGTGGCGGTGGCTTGGGTGATCGGGGATGTGGCTCGGATGTCGGGGGTTACGGCCCGGGCACTGCGGCATTACGGCGAGATCGGGTTGGTGCCGCCGGCGTGGGTCGGGGCCAATGGGCGCCGTTACTACGAGGAGCGTCAACTGTTGCGGTTGCAGCAGGTTCTTGTGTTGCGGGAGTTGGGGCTGGGGCTGGCCGAGATCGCCCAGATTCTGGCCGCCCAGGTCGACGAGGTGGAGGCCCTGCGGGGGCACCGCCGCCGGCTGCTCGCCGAGCGGGACCGGCTGAACGCCCTCGCCGGCGTCGTGACCCGCACGATCAACGAACTGGAGCAGTCCAGGAAGGAAGGCACAGACATGATCACTATCAGCCGGCCGGAGAACCTGTTCGAAGGCGTACGGTCCGCCCAGTGCATGAAGGTCCTGCACGGCTTCCCGGAGCTGGTGGGGGCCGTCGAGGGACGTGCCTCGGCGTTGAGCGAGGCCGAGCGCGAGGCCGACGAGCGGGAGCGTACGGCGCAGATGGTCCGGCTCGCCGAACTGCTGGCCGTCGGGGTGCCCGCCGGCGCCGACGCCGTGCAGGCCGAGGTCGACGCCCAGTACCGGACACTGGCCCGTAGCCGGGCGGCCACCGCCGAGGAATACCGCGCGATCGGCCGTACCTGCGTGGAGAACGAGCACTGGCAGGCGGTGTACGAAGCGATCGCGCCCGGCCTGGCCGCCTACCAGCGAGCCGCCATCGACGCGTACGCCGATACTCGACTCTCCTGACGGCCCCCGAGTCAGGGCCGGGTGGCGAGAAACCGCACCGGGGGGAGCGGTGGGCCGCCACCCGGCCCGCTGGCGAGAAACCGTTGGAAACTGTCACTCTCGCCACTGGGGCGAGCCCCAGAGCCCGCATAGCGTCGGCCGCATGAACATTGCCGGCCTTCTCCCCTACGTCATGCCGGTCGCTATCGGCCTCGTCGTCGTGCTGTCGCTGTCGCTCGTCCCCGAACAGCACCGCCAGCCCTTGAACGCCCTCGCGATCGCCGGGGCCGGAGGCGTGTACTTCTCGGGCGGCGGCATGGGCGTCTGGGAACTGCCCTTCGGGGCGCTGATGTTGTACGTCGCCTACCGAGGGCTCACGTCCTGGACGTTCATCGGCGTCGGCTGGCTGCTGCACACCGCCTGGGACATCGTCCACCACCTGAAGGGAAGCCCGATCCTGCCCTTCGCGCACGACTCGTCCCTGGGCTGCGCGATCTGCGACCCGGTCATCGCGCTGTGGTGCTTCCGCGGCGGCCCGCCCCTCCGGGAACTCCTGCCGGGCGGCCGGCAGCGCGGAGCGTTGCAACACCCCGGTTTGCAGGAGTAGGAGTGCGGGAGTAGTCGTCAGTCGGGCCTCGGCCCCCTTGCCCTGCTCGCTTCTGCCAGGGCCCCGCGGCCCTGGCCTAGGCAGCCCTGGCCTAGGCGGCCTTGGCCTCCGCCGTCAGGGCGTGGGTGGCCAGTGCCGTCACGTCGAAGTCGGCGTACGGCCGGATGGGCAGGCTGTTGAACGCCTCCACCAGGGCGTCCGCGTCGGCCGCGGACCACAGGCCGATGTTGGCGCGCTTGCCGGGCACCGACCAGATCTGGCGCAGTACGCCCTCGGCCATCAGCTCGCGGCCCCGCTCGCGCTCGCGCCTGATCAGGTCCGCCTGCTCGTCCGCGGGCAGCTCGTAGACGCGGGTGACGTCGATGCGTACCAGGAATTCCACTCGGGCTCTCCATCTCTTTAATCGATGTTCGTCGATTATCGACGATAAGTCCCGGTGCGTTTAGACTCAAGGCCATGCCCCGTCAGCTACATCACCCCGACCTCAAGGACACGACGCTCGCCCGAGTCCTGTCGGCGCTGGGCGACCCCGTGCGGCTGCGGATCATCGCGGTGCTCGCGGACCGCGGCGAGCACCCGCGCGAGGACTTCGACCTCGGCGTCGGGCCGTCGACCGTGAGCCATCACATGAAGACGCTGCGCGAGGCGGGCCTGACTTACCACCGCCTCGAGGGCACCCGCTGTTTCGTCTCGCTGCGCGAGGACGCGCTCCAACGGTTCCCGGCGGTCGTCGGCAGCGTGCTCCAGGCCGTGGAGGCCGCGGAGGCCGCGGAGGAAGCAGAGGAGGCGGAGGCCCCCGCCCCTGCCTCATAGAGCGCAGGTGGCGGAGACCGCCGCCCCATCCGCCTCATAGGTCCGGGCCGAACCGGTATTCCCCTCCGCCCCGTCCCTCACTTCCACCGCGCCGTGACGTCCCGCGTCTCGATGTGCATGCCCAGCGGGACGCGCCACGCGTCCACGCAGATGGGCCAGGTCTGTTCCTTCCGCTGTCCCGCCGTGATGGGGGCGGGCAGGGGGCGGGTCTGCTTGATGGTCGCCCAGTCGACGCCGAGGGCCCCGATGACGTGGGTTTCGAAGGTGACGATGCCCTTGGTCACGGGCCGGCCGCCGGTGTTGGTGAAGGTGACGGTCACCTGTTCGCACCAGCGGTGGTCGGCCGGGGTGCGCTTCGGAGCGCTTACGGTCAGCGCTGCCGGCGAGGGCGATGGAGTGGGGGGCTTCGGGGAGCCGGGCGGGGTGGTGCCCGGAGTGCCTGGGGGGTTCGGCCTCTGCGGGGTGCCGGGGCCGTTCCCGGTGCCGGGGCCCTTGTCCGTACCCCTGCCCCTGCTCGTACCCGCGCCGGGTGCCTGCGCCGAGGGGTCGCCCGTACGGCTGCCCGTGCCCGGGCCCGTACCGGCGGAGGCGGAGGATGTGCCCGCGCTCGTACTCCCGCTCCCGCTGGGAGAGCCAGGGGCGCGGGGCGTGCGGGTGGTCCTGCCGTCCGTGCCGGATTTGTCGCCCGCGCTCGCGCTCGAACCGGGGGTCGGGCTGCCGCTGCCCGCTCCGTCCAGTGGTACGAGGTCCACACCGTCCTTCGGCGGTACGGCCGTGCCCGGGGCGTGGTTGCCGGCGGGGCCCGCCGCTTCGGCCGCGACATAGCCGTCGCGGCTGCCGCTGCCGCAGCCGGTGAGCAGTACGCCGAGGCAGAGCGCCGTCGCCGAGGCGGAGCCGATCGTCGTCCGTCGCATCGGGCCAGTGTGGCTGACGGGACGTCAGCTGTATAGGTGATGTACGGGAATGTACGGGGGTGATGCCGCCCCGCATGGCGTCGCGGGCGTCGTACGGACGTATCCCGGGCGCGGTGCGGCGGGGCGCGTTACGGACCGGTGGGGCGCGGCCTCAGTCGCCTGGGCGGGTGAGGCGCCGCCTCGCGTACGGCGGTGCCGAGCCGATCGGCCCGGCCCGGCCCGTTCAGTCGGCGATGAGCCCTTCGCGCAGCGTCGCCAGGGTGCGGGTGAGCAGCCGGGAGACGTGCATCTGCGAGATGCCGACCTCCTCGCCGATCTGCGACTGCGTCATATTGGCGAAGAAGCGCAGCATGATGATCTGCCGCTCCCGCGGCGGGAGTTTGGCCAGCAGCGGCTTGAGCGACTCGCGGTACTCGACGCCCTCCAGCGCGGAGTCCTCATAACCGAGCCGGTCGGCCAGCGAGCCCTCGCCGCCGTCCTCCTCGGCGGAGGGGGAGTCCAGCGAACTCGCGGTGTACGCGTTGCCCACCGCCAGGCCGTCGACCACGTCCTCCTCGGACACGCCCAGGCACATGGCCAGTTCGGGCACGGTCGGGGAGCGGTCGAGCTTCTGCGACAGCTCGTCGCTGGCCTTGGTGAGGGCGAGGCGCAGCTCCTGGAGCCGCCTGGGGACCCGCACGGACCAACTGGTGTCGCGGAAGAAGCGTTTGATCTCGCCGACGACGGTCGGCATGGCGAAGGTCGGGAATTCCACGCCGCGTTCGCAGTCGAAACGATCGATCGCCTTGATGAGACCGATCGTGCCGACCTGGACGATGTCCTCCATCGGCTCGTTGCGGCTGCGGAACCGGGCCGCCGCGTACCGCACGAGCGGCAGGTTCAGTTCGATGAGGGTGTCGCGTACGTACGTACGCTCCGCGCTGTCCTTGGCAAGCGTGGCGAGCCGCAGGAAGAGGGCGCGGGAGAGGGTGCGAGTGTCGATGGCGTCGCAGTCGTCAAGCACATCGTGTGGTGCGTCTTTGGTGAGGAGCACCTTCGAGCTGCCCAGTTCTACGGACATGCCACCCCCTTGAGGTCGCGGACGGGTTGCCGGCAGCTCCCTCGTACCCAGTCCGTACGAGGAGTGCAGCCTCCACCTGAATACCGGAGGCGGCGCTGTGGCAAACGCGGTTCCAGCAGAATGTCACATGTCGGCAACGCGCTGTAGCGCCAAGTCGACTTATCCGCCCCGAAGGGGTGGGGCGGGGGTCCCTCGCGTTGATTACGCCTCGATCCGATTTGCGGAACGCAGGCGTGCGAAGCTGCGCGAGAGCAGCCGGGACACGTGCATCTGCGAAACCCCGAGCTCCACACTGATCTGGGACTGCGTCAGGTTGTTGTAGTACCGCAGCAGCAGGATTCGCTGCTCGCGCTCCGGTAGCTGTACGAGAAGGTGGCGGACGAGGTCGCGGTGTTCGACTCCGGCGAGCGCCGGGTCCTCGTACCCCAGCCGGTCGAGAAGGCCCGGCAGCCCGTCGCCCTCCTGCGCCGCCTCCAGCGAGGTGGCGTGGTACGAGCGGCCCGCCTCGATGCACGCGAGCACGTCCTCCTCGGTCAGCTTGAGCCGTTCGGCGATCTCGGCGGTCGTCGGGGAGCGGCCGTGCAGCACGGTCAGATCCTCGGTCGCGCCGTTGACCTGCACCCACAGCTCGTGGAGGCGGCGCGGCACATGGACCGTACGGACGTTGTCGCGGAAGTACCGCTTGATCTCGCCGACGACGGTCGGCATCGCGAACGTCGGGAACTGCACCCCGCGGTCGGGGTCGAACCGGTCGATGGCGTTGATCAGACCGATCGTGCCGACCTGGACCACGTCCTCCATCGGCTCGTTACGGCTGCGGAACCTCGCCGCCGCGTACCGCACCAGCGGCAGGTTGGCCTCGATCAGGGCGGCCCGTACGCGCGCGTGCTCGCTGGTCCCCGGCTCCAGGTCGGCGATCTCCTTGAACAGGACCTGCGTCAGCGCGCGGGCATCGGCGCCGCGCCGCTCCCGGCGGTGAGTGGGGCTCTCGGGCGGGGGGACCTGTTCCTGTTCCTCTGCCTGTGCCTCTGTCTGTGCCGGTGCCTGTTCCTCTGCCTGTGCCGGTGTCGGTTCCGGTGCTTGTGGTTGCTCCGGTGCTTGTTCTTGGGCCTGCGCCTGCTTCGGCTCGTTCCCCTGTGCCTGCTCGTTCTCCCCCTCCTCCCCCTCCTGGTCTTCCGTCGGCTCTTCCTCCCTGCCTTCGAGGGGCGCTTCACGGCTCTCGGCCGCTGTCTCCCGGCCCGGGCGCGCCGCCGTACGGCTCCCGGTCGCGGGCTCGCCGTCGGCGCCGCTCCGGCTCTGGAGCGGCGTTCCGGGCGCGGTGCGGGCCGACATCCTCACGCCACCCCTTCCCCTCAGGTTCTCCGTATCCGTCAAAAGCGGTCATAGCATCACAAGACATGTGCACTGTGTGCAAGCACCCAATAACGACGTGTTGGTTCGTTAGTTGGTTTGTTTGTCGGCCTGTCGGCTGATCCGCGGGTTGGTCCGTTGGGTGGGTCGTAGGTGGTCCGCCGAGTGGTCCGTAGGTTGGTCCGTCGGGTGGGCCCGTCTTCCGGCGGCGGAGGCACGGAAAAGGCCCCGTGCTCTCGGACAGCAGTCCGAGAGCACGGGGCCCGGTGGCCCGGCCGGCCCGTCAGAACGGGTAGTCGGCCATCACCCAGGTCGAGAATTCCTTCCACAGCGCGACGCCCGCCTGGTGCGCCGGGTGCTCCAGATAGCGCTGGAGCGCCTCGGCGTCTTCGACAGAGGAGTTGATGGCGAAGTCGTACGCGATGGGGCGGTCGGCGACGTTCCAGCCGCACTCCCAGGAACGCAGGTCGGGGATGAGCCCGCCCAGCTCCTCGAAGGCGCGCGCGCCCGCGACCACGCGCGGGTCGTCGCGCGTGACGCCCTCATTGAGCTTGAACAGGACCAGGTGGCGTAGCACGCGGATGTCTCCCTGTGGACGGCGCGGAGCCGGTCGTACGAGGAGGCCGTCTCCTCCTCGACCAGGTCACTTGATGAGCTGGGTCATGAACTCGCCCACGCTGTGCGCGGCGTCCGAGATGGCCTGGAAGCCCATCTGGACCAGTTCGGCGGCCCGGGGCGGGGAGGTGATGATCGTGTACAGCACAAAGATGACAACGATGATGAGGATTATCTTCCTCGCTTGCGCCATGCTGCACTGCCTCCCCGGCTGTCCCCTCTGTCTCGCGCGAGTCTATCCACACATATGGACGAGTCGTCGGTCCGCATCCGTGCGTTGATGTCATCTTTAAGGACCAAAGGCCCGATGAACGGGGCCCTTTGCCCGCTGGCTCCGCTCCCCGAAGGGCGGAGGATAGAGGGGAGCCCAGCGGATCTGGCAGGAATCCGTGGGCAAGGGACATGGGCCTCACTGCGGGGTCCGGCCGCGCGCTTCCCCCCTGAGCGCGGCCTGGACTTGGAGACCGTGTCCTCATCGGGGGAAGCGGCTTGTCCCCCCGATGCCGCTTCCCCCGTCCTTCTTTTCTCCCCCTTTTTTCTTCTTTCTCTTTCGCCGGGCTGGCTGCGCTGGGCCGTCTTCGCCGGGCTGGCTGCGCTGGGCCATCTTTGCCGGGCCGTCTTCGCTGGGCCGTCGCCTCTTGGCCTTCGCTTTCGCTGGTCCGCTTCTCTCAGCCCCTGCCGGGGTCAGCCCCCCGCCGGGGTCAGCCCCCCGCCGAGACCATCCGCACCGCCGGTGTCCGCAGCGTGTGCCAGGCCGGGGCGACCGTGGCGAGCAGGGCGATGAGCGCGCAGGCCGCCGCGGTCCCCGCGACCGGCCCGGCCGGTACCACGACCGGCGTTCCGCTGACGATCTGCTGGAGTGCGATCCACAGGCCGCCCAGGCTGAGCGCGGCCACGCCCGCGGCCAGGACCAGGCCCACCGCGACCACCAGCAGCGCCTCGGCCGCCACCACCCGCAGTACCTGGGCGGGCGTCAGCCCGGAGAGGCGCAGCAGGGCGAGTTCGCGGGCGCGGTGGCGGGTGGACATGACCAGGGTGTTGGCGATGGCGACGCCGGTGTAGAGGACCGCGATGCCGCCGATGAACAGGAGGGCCAGCCGGGTCTCCGCCGCTTTACGGGCGTCCACGCGCGCCGTCCACCGCTCGCGCGGCACCGCCTCCGCGAACCCGTCGTCGGCCGCCGCCTCGACCGCCGCGCGGACCGTCGCCGGGTCGGCGCCGGGCCGCGGCTTGACGTAGAGGGCGTCGGGGAGGCGCGTACCGGCGTAGCGGGAGCTGACGAAGACGCCGCCATCGCCCAGCCCGGCCCTGAGCACCGCCGCCACGCGCAGCGAGACCTCGCGGCCGTCGGCCAGCCACACCGTGACCTTGTCGCCGGCGGCGCGGTGCCAGGACTCGTCGACGACGATCGTCCGGTCGTCGGCGAAGTCCGCGAGGCTGCCGGAGACCACCGGGAGTGTCAGCACGGCGGCCAGTTCGGCGGGGGTGACGGCCCGCGCGGGGTAGGGCAGCAGCGGGGCGCCGGCCGGGTAGAGGAGCGGGTCGGGGCCGGGGACGGTGAAGACCGTCGTCGGCGTGGTGGCCGCCGCGTCCACGCCGGGCACCGCGCGGACCTTGTCCACGGTGGCGCGGCTGAGCCCGGGCGCGGACCCAGGGGTGACGACCAGGTCGGCGTCGCGCACCTGCTGTCCGACCTCCCTGGAACGGGCCGTCTGGATCGACCCCGAGGTGCTCCACAGCGAACAGGCCAGCCCGACCGTGATGAGCACCGGCGCGGCGGTGGCGGCGGTGCGGCGGATCGAGGTCAGGGCCGCGGCCTGTACGAGCATGGCGCCGGCGCCGCGACCGCGGGCCGGCCAGGCGGTGACGAGCCGGGTGATGAGGGGGATGACCAGCGGCGACAGCAGCGTGCAGGCGAGGATCAGGGCCGGGGCGGCCAGGGTGGTGAGCCCGGCCCAGTACAGCGGGGGCAGCAGTGGCGCGGCGGCCAGCAGCGCGAGGGCGCAGACCAGGACGGCCAGCCCGGCCAGCCGCCGGGCCAGGGGGATGGCCGGGCGTTGGGCCGCACTCGCGTCTTCGCTGCCGTTCTCGCTGCCGTTCGCGCCGTCGTTCTCACCGTCGTTCTCGCTCTCGTGCAGCGCCTCCAGCGGCCGGACCCGTCCCGCGCGGAGGGCCGAGACGCCGGCGCCGAGCCAGGCGAGCAGCACACCCAGCGCGAAGGCGGCGACGAGGAGCAGGGCCGATTCCCAGGACAGCGGCGCGGAGAACCACTCCGGCGCGATCCCGTGGCCGACCAGCCAGTCGGCGAGCAGCGGCGCGCCGAGGAGGCTCAGGGCGCAGCCGGCGGCGGAGCCGGCGACGCCGACGATCTTCGCCTCGCTCAGCACCAGCCGCCGCACCTGGCGCGAGGTGGCGCCGGCCAGTCGCAGCAGGGCGAGTTCGCGGCGGCGCTGGACGACGGAGTAGGAGAAGGTCGAGGCGATGACGCAGACGGAGACGAAGGCGGCGACGCCGGCGGCCAGGCCGAGCAGGCTGCTCACGCCGACGACCGCGTCGGCGTCCTCCTTCGCGCGGGGATCGGCGGCGCGGCGGGCGTCGCCGGTGAGGACCTGGACCCCGTCGCCGACCGCCGCGCGTACCGCCTCGGGACGGGCGTACGAGACGAGCGCGTCGACGCGCGGGGAGAGGCGGGCGGCCTCCCGCTCGCTGAAGAAGAGGGCGTGTTCGAAGGAGACCGGGGCCGTGACGCCGGAGACGGTGTAGGAACGCGCCCGCTCACGGGTCAGCACGGTCACCTTGTCGCCCGGCCTCGCGGTGCCGAAGCCGCCGACGACCATCTCGTCGTCGGCGGCGGGCGGGCGCCCGGCGGCCAGCCGGTACGGGGCGAAGGCCGCCGCCGACCAGGCGTGGCCGACCTGCCGGCGGGGGCCGTCGGCGAGGTGGACGGGGAAGCTGCGGTCCAGGACCGTACGCCCGGCTGGCCTGGTTGGTTCGGCTGGTCCGGCTGGTCCGGCGGGCCCGGTTGGCCCGGTTGGCCCGGTTGGCCCGGTTGGCCCGGTTGGCCCGGCGGGTTCGGCGGGTCCGGCTGGTTCGGCTGGGTCGGCTGGCCCGGCGGGCTCGGCCGTACGGGCTTTCGCGACGAGTGTGTCGGACAGGCCGCGCGGTTCTGCGAGGGCCTCCTTGTTCCGGCCGCCCCAGGGGTCGGGCACGGTGAGGGTCGGGTTGCCCCGTACGACCACGGGGGCGGCGGCGAAGCGGCCGGGGGCTTGGTCGGGGCCGGGCCCGGTGCTCGGTGGGCCGGTGGTGGTCGCGGTGGCGGCGAGTACGAGACCCATGGTGGCCAGCAGGGCCACCCCGAGCATGAGCGCGATGAAGGGCCCGAGGAACGCGCCCCATCTGGTGCGCAGGGTGCGCCAGGCGATCCTCGACATGCCCGTGTCGGTGGGTTCGGCGGCCTTGGTCGCCCTCCCCGGGCGGCCGGGGGGCCGGAGGCCGGTGCTCAGCATCCCGCAGTCTCTGGATGGGGCGTACGGCCGGCCGTATCGGTCATTCGGGTCATCCGGGTCATCCGGTTCGCCACCTCTTCGGCCGTCGGCGCTTCGAGGCGGCTGGTGACGCGCCCGTCCTGGAGGAAGATCACCTGATGCGCGTACGAGGCCGCCACCGGATCGTGCGTGACCATCACGATGGTCAGCCCGTCGTCGACCATGTCCCGCAGCATCGCGAGGAGTTCGCGGGAGGTGTTGGTGTCCAGCGCGCCGGTGGGCTCGTCGGCGAAGAGCACCTGGGGGCGGGTGATCAGGGCGCGGGCGATCGCCACGCGCTGTTGCTGGCCGCCGGAGAGCGCACCGGGCAGGTGCCGGGCGCGTTCGGCGAGGCCGACCGCCGCCAGTACGTCCCGGAGTTCGGCGCCGGAGGGCCTGCGGCCGGCCAGCCGCAGCGGGAGGGCGACGTTCTGCTCGGCCGTCAGCGACGGCAGCAGGTTGAAGGACTGGAAGACGAAGCCGACGCGGTCGCGGCGGAGGAGGGTGAGCGCGGTCTCGTTCAGCCCGGTCAGGTCCGTACCGGCGAGGACCACCCGCCCGCCCGTGGGCCGGTCGAGGCCCGCGGCGCACTGGAGGAGCGTCGACTTCCCCGACCCGGAGGGGCCCATGACGGCGGTGAACGAGCCTTGAGGGATGGTCAGGGTGACGTCGTCGAGGGCGGTGACGGAGTTCGGCCCGGTGCCGTAACTCCTTGACACGGAGAGAAGCTGTACCGGTTCGTTGGCGTTCATAGCCATCAGACAACCGGCGGGGGCCGACCGTCGCACTACCGCGGGGGCGACTCTTGGGGGTAGGGCAGGCACTACCGGGGGGCGGTCGGGGGCGTCGGAGGGTCCCGTCGGAGGGGCGGTTGGGGGTTGTGGGAGGGGCCGTCGGCCAGTGGGGGGTAGAGCCTGTTCTACCCCGGTACGGGGGCAGGGGCGAAGGACGCCGTACGCGACGGTCCGTATCGTTTCGGCGATGGAGCGGGAGCGATCGGCGGCGGGCGATGCGCGGGGCGGGCAGATAGAGCGGGGGCAGTCGGCGGGGGGCGATGCGCCGGGTGGACAGCAGGAGTTGTGGTGGGCGCTGCGCCGCCGGGGCTATGTGCGGACGCGGTGGCCGTGGCGGTCGGCCGCGTACCTGGCGGCGGGGGCGGTGTGCGGGGCGGGCGCGTTCGGGCTGCTCGTAACCCTGATCCTGGTCGGAACGGTGCTGTCCGTGCTGCTGATCGGCCTCCCGCTGCTCGCCGCGATCTGTCTGGCCGGGGTGCCGATGGGGGCGTTGGAGCGGCACCGGGTCCGGCTGCTGGGCGGCACGGCGGTGCGCGATCCGCACCCGGCCTTGGCGCGCCCCGGCTTCGTGGCGTGGGCCCGTACCCGGCTCGGCGAGCCCGTCACTTGGCGGGAGTTGGGGTACCTCTTCGTCTTCTGCCTGCTGTTGTGGCCGGTCGACCTGGCGGCTCTGGCCATCGGCCTGCTGCTGCCCGTAGGAGTGCTGTACGAGGCGGGGTCCGTGGCGGCGGGCGTCAACGGGCAGGTGCGACTGCTGCCGGGCTGGGAGATCTCCTCCCTTCCGCAGGCGGCGGCGGCCGGGCTGCTCGGGGTGGTGTGGCTGCCCGCCGGGGCGTATCTGACGGGCGTGGTGGCCGGGTGCCGCGCGGAGCTGACGCGGTTGGTGCTGGGGCGGCGGGAAGCGGAGTTCGCGCAGCGGCTGCTGGAGGTCAGCCGGTCGCGGGCGCGGCTGGTGGACGCCTTCGACGCGGAGCGCCGCCGTATCGAACGCGACCTCCACGACGGTGCGCAGCAGCGGCTGGTGGCGCTCACGATGCTGCTGGGGCTGGCCGCGATGTCGGAGGGCGCGGAGGCCGCGGCCCTGCTCGCGAAGGCCCAGGCCCAGGCGGGGCTGGCCTTGGAAGAGCTGCGCGAACTCATCCAGGGCATCCACCCGCAGGTCCTCACCGACCGGGGGCTGCCGAGCGCGGTGCACGACGTGGCGGACCGGTCGCCGGTCCCGGTGGACGTGGCCTTCGAGGAACTTCCGGGCCGGCTGCCGCAGGCGGTGGAGACCACCGCGTACTTCGCGATCTGCGAGGTACTGGCGAACGTCGCCAAGCACAGCGGCGCCGACCGCGCGACGGTACGCGGCGGGCTCGTCGACGGCCGGCTCGTGGTGCGCGTCGAGGACAACGGCGCGGGCGGCGCGGACCCCGCCGAGGGCACGGGCCTGCTGGGGCTCGCGGACCGGCTTGCGGTGGTCGACGGCCGGTTGCTGATCTCCAGCCCGGCGGGCGGGCCGACGCTGGTACGGGTGGAGATACCGGTTGGGGACGGGGTAGCGGGTGGTGCTAGAGCTTCTGGTTCTTGAGGAGGGCCGCGGTGGCGAGCCGGGGGGCGGGAGGTAGGGGGGAGCGTTCTCCGGAGGCCTGGATCGCTTGGATGATGAGGGCGGCGAAGCGGCGGGAGGCGGCGACCCGGTCGGCGGGCGACGCGGCGCGGATGCCCTGGTTTGCCATGAGCATGATGAGCAGGTCGTCCAGTACGAAGTCGGCGCGCAGCCGGCCCGCCTCCTTGGCGCGGCGGGCCAGTCCGGCGATCGCGTTGACCGTGTACGTACGACTGGCGATGAACTCCGGCGAGTCGGGGTGGGCGAACAAGAACGCCTCGGTGAACCCGTGGTTGAGCGCGTTCACCTCGCAGACCTTCTCGATGACGAGGCAGAGACCGCGCCAGGGGTCCGTCTCCGCCTCGGCGCGCCCTTCGTCCACGATGGCGTGACAGGCCCGTCGCTCGTTCGCGAAGGCCGCGTCGACCAGCGCCTGCTTCGTCGGAAACCGCCGGTAGAGCGTGGCGGGACCGACCCCCGCGTGCCGGGCGACCTCGCGCATCGACACGCGCAGCCCGTCCGCGGCGAAGAGCGCGCGGGCGGCGGCGAGGATGCGCGCGCGGTTGTCCTGTGCGTCGGAGCGGAGCGCGGGTCGGCGGTTGTGAGGCAATTCGTCGGTCACCTTTCTCACTTTAGCCAAGTGGACGGGGGCGTCCGTTAGCGTCCGGAGGAGAGGCGGGGAGCGCCGGCTGGGCGTGGTGGAGGGCCGCTGTGGAGGGCTGCCGTAGCGGGGCGCCGTAGAGGGGTGCCGTACAGGGGCGCCGTAGAGGGGTGCTGTAGAGGGGCGCCCGTTGGGCTGTCGCGGGGCGGGGGCCGGCGGCGGAGGCCGGTGGCGGAGGACTGCTGAAGAGGACTGCGAAGAGGACTGGAGACGACCATGACCCCGGACACGAACACGAACAGGACCATCACCATGAACACGACCATGAAGGCGGTGGAGATTAGGAAGTACGGGAGTCCGGAGGGTTTGGCGCTCGTGGACCGGCCGGTGCCGGTGCCGGCCGAGGGTGAGGTGCTGATCGCGACCGAGGCGATCGGCGTGGGCGGCGTGGACGCGGTGATCCGGAGCGGTGCCATGGCCTCGTACGGCTTCAAGGAAGGTCTCATCCCCGGCAGCGAGGTGGCGGGGACCGTGACGGCGGTTGGGGGAGGCGTGGACGCGGCGTGGATCGGCCGGCGCGCGTGGGGGTTCACGGGGCTGTCCGGCGCATACGCCGAGCAGGTGGCCGTACCGATCGAGGAGGTCATGGCGATCCCCGACGCCCTGTCCGCTGACGACGCGGTAACGGTGGGGACCTCCGGGGTGACGACTCACTTCGCCCTCTCCCACGCCCACCTCGCGCCTGGCGAGAAGGTGCTCATCCGCGGGGCGGGCGGCAGCCTGGGCACCCTCCTGGTCCAACTCGCCGCGCTGCGGGGGGCCGGCGCGGTGGCGGTGACGACCTCGTCGCGCGAGCGCGGGGCCAGGCTGCGCGAACTGGGCGCGACGCACGTACTGGACCGCGCGGGTGAGGTCGACCGCGAGGGTGTGGGCGATGACGCTCCGGAGCGTTACGACGTCATCATCGACATCGTCACTGGCCCGGACATGCCGTCGTTCTTCGACAAGCTCACCCCCAACGGCCGCCTGGTAGCCATCGGCATCGTCGCGGGCGCCCCGCCGGCCGACTTCGGCATGAAGCTCATCGCCGCCTTCCAGCAGTCCCTCACCTTCGCCACCTTCAGCGCCGACACCGTCCCGATCACAGACCGCCGCACCGTACGCGCCGAACAATTCGCCGCCGTCACCCGCGGCGAGCTCCGCCCCGTCATCCACGACGTCCTCCCCCTAGCCCAAGCCCCCCTGGCCCACCACAAGATGGACACAGGCGAAGCCTTCGGCCGCATCGTCTTGCGGCCGTGAGGGGTGGGGGTGGGCGTCACTGATCGTCGCTGGGTGGGGCGGTATTGCGCTCGGTTGGCTGCGGCTTTCGTCTCGGACCCTCCGGGTCCAAGGCGCTGGCAGCGGCGCGGGGAGGGGGCCGAGCTGGTGCCGGTTCGCTGCCCGCCGGCCAGTGGGTGCCTGGGGTCAGAGAGGGCTCGCTGCGCTTCGCCGCTGGCTGCTGCCGCGAGGTGGTGGTTGTGCTTGTTCGGGCGTGGCGTCTTGGGGTCTTGCGGCCCAAGGATTCAAGGACGGCGGGGGTTGAGGATGGGCTCCGCTGCGCTGCGCCGAAGGTTGCAGAGTGCGGGTGTGGCGTGGCTTGAGGCTCATGCCGGCGGCGGTCTCGGGGTGGGGCTGGTTTGCGGCCTGCGGCTCGGGTGGGGGTGGGTGTCACGGACGGTCGCTGGGTGGGGCGGTATTGCGCCCGGTTGGCTGCGGCTTTCGTCTCGGACCCTCCGGGTCCAAGGCGCTAGCAGCGGCGGGGGGAGGGGGCCGGGCTGAGGTCCGGTTCGCTGCCCGTCGGCCGGTGGGTGTCTGGGGTTAGAGAGGGCTCGCTGCGCTTCGCCGCTGGCTGCTGCCGCGAAGTGGCCGTGGCCGGTTCGTCGGGTGCGGCTCGAGGAGGGTCGCGCGCCTGTGATCCACGAGAGTTGACAGCGGGCGGTGCGCTGCGCGGCGTGGCCCTTCGGACGCACAGCGGAGCATTGGGGGCAGCGGGCCGGTTCGCCCGCTGCGGGTGTGGCGGCGGTCAAGGTCAAGGACGGCTCCGCTGCGCTCCGCCCTCCGAGTGCGGCCGGGAGGCTCGTACTCGTAGGTAGGGTTGCGCTACCACCCGACAAACGCGCCTTTTCGGACGCGAAATCGGACTGTAGGCCCCCCAGTTGTCTGCTCAACCTTCCGGCCTGGGCGCGGGCTATTGCCGGGGCGTTGCGCCGGGCCTTGGTGGCTACCCGTAGGTAGGGTGTGATTGCCGCCCGGCAAAAGCGCCTTTTCGGGCATGGGATTGGGCGGTAACCCCACCCGGTTGCCCGTTCAACGTCCCAGGCCGGGCATATCGGGCACGTTGAGCGGCGGAGGGGGTTTCCCCACCCTCAGACCCCTGCCTTACGGGCGGAAACAGCACCCGAACGGCCAGCGTCCCCCGGCGCAGCGCAGCGCGCCGCCCCCTGCCGAATCGTCGTGGATCATAGGTCCGCACTTCGCCCCGGGCCGCACCCGACGATCTGGCCTCGGCCACTTCGCGGCAGCAGCCAGCGGCGAAGCGCAGCGAGCCCTCTTTGACCTCAGACACAAACTCACCCGCAGGCAGCGAACCGGACCGCAGCCCGGCCCCCTCCCCCCCGCCGCTGCCAGCGCCTTGGACCCGGAGGGTCCGAGACGAAAGCCGCAGCCAACCGGGCGCAATACCGCCCCACCCAGCGACCGTCCGTGACACCCCCCCCCCCCCGAGCCGCAGGCCGCAAACCAGCCCCGACCCACCCCCCGCCCCCGCTGGCTTGGACCGCAAACCGCAGCACAGCCGCGCGCGCCAGCCACACCCCCTACCCGCAGTGGGCCAACCGACCTCAGCCTCCCCCGCACCCCTCCCATGCTCCGCTGTGGGTCCGAAGGGTCCGAGACGAAAGCCGCGCTTGGCCGGGCGCAGTACCGTCCCACGCGGCAGCAGGGCGCAGCGCCTCCGCTTTGTCGGCCCCGTGCTCAACCAGATAGCCGCGTAGCGCAGCGGAGTGTGCCTTAACCTCAGGCGTCGTCCACCCGCATTCAGCGACCCAGCCTCAAGTCGCACTCGGCCGTCGCCCTTGAATCCTTGGGCCGCGACTCCCCGAACTCCGCAGTCGAACAAGCACAACGACCGCTTCGCGGCAGCAGCCAGCGGCGAAGCGCAGCGAGCCCTCTCTGACCCCAGGCACCCACCGGCCGGCGGGCAGCGAACCGGACCTCAGGCCGGCCCCCTCCCCCTGCCGCTGCCAGCGCTTTGGACCCGGAGGGTCCGAGACGAAAGCCGCAGCCAACCGGGCGCAATACCGCCCCACTCAGCGACGATCCGTGACGCTCGCCCCCACCGAGCTGTAGCCAGCAAGCCGACCCCCAACTCAGCACCAGCATCACCGTCGCTGGCTTGGGCCCGAACCCGCACCCGCGCGTCAGTCCCCTCACCAGTAATTACCAGTAACCGGCGGCGGAGCGCAGCGGAGCTTTCCTTGGCACCAGGCCCGGCCCCGTCCGCACTCGACCACTGCCCCCTTCGCCCCCGCCGCAGTGGGCCTGCCTATGTGCGCCGTAGCTGGTTTCACGTTCGTACGGGGCAATGCCCGCAACGTCGATGGTGCCCTCAGCACTTCCCCGTGGGGCTCAACTCTTCGATGGTTGTTCGCCCTTTACGGTGCTGTGCTCAAACCCCCGCCCTCACGCTGCCGAGCGCAGCCGGTCCAGTTCCTCTGCGATTGCCTCGCGTAGTGGGGTGTGTTGGGGGCCGAGGATGTGTTGGGGGGCGGTCCACTTGGTGTGGGGGTAGAGCCATACCGGCATGTGGACCAGATCGGGGGGTTCCCAGTCGTAGCGGGGCCATATGTGGGCGTGGAGGAAGCCGTCGGTGTTGCCGAGGATTTCGAGGTTGATCCGACGGAAGGCCGCGTCTGTGCGGCGGGAGGCTCGTTCGACCGCTTCGCCGAGTTGGTCCATGTCCGCGAGAAAGGCCAGCCGCTTTTCCTTACGGAGGTCCGAGAGCCTTTCTACCCCGGTGTCGTCTACTAGGAGAACGGAGTAGCCCGGCAGGAACTGCACGTCGCCGATCGCCGCGAAGCCTGCGTCCAGGCGCCGTAGGACTGTGGGGTTTTCGCCGCGTAGGGCGCTTCCGATTCGATCTGTCCGCCAGTCGTCGACCATGGTCAGAAGCTAACCGAGAGACAGAAGCTAGCCGAGAGACAGAAGCTGGCCGACCTTGGTGGAGGCCCAACAGTGGACTTTCAACTGGCCGTGCGTCGATCAGGGGTTGGTTGCCGCGTTGCCGTCGTTTCGCCTGTTCCACGACGGGCCGGGCGGGCCGGGCGGGCCGGGCGGGCCGCACGGGCCAGACGCCCCGGCAGCCGTGACGCGGGCAGCAGGCCGAGGGCGGCGAGGGCGGCCAGGTGTAGCGGGGTGGGGCTCATCGTGGGCGCGGCGGAGCCGGTGGTGCCGGCCGCTACGGCGATGCCGAGGGTCGGGCCGATGTTCACGGCGGTCTGTTTGAGCCCGCCGACGACCCCGGCGTAGCCGGGCGGGGCGTCGCCGACGACGGTTCCGGTGGCGGTGACCATCACGGTGGCGAACCCGGCGCCGATGACGGCGAAGGCCGCGGACATGGCCGGCCACGGGGCGGTCGGGCCGAGGCGGGAGAGCCCCGCGATGCCGGCCACGACGAGGGCCGAGCCGGTGATCGCGGTGTGGCGGGCCCCGTACCGGCGCAGTGCGGCCCCCGCGGCCGGCGCGCCGAGGACCATGAGGGCGGTCATCGGGAGTACGCGCAGACCGCTGGCGAGCGGGTCGAGGCGGAGGGTGTCCTGGAGATAGAACGTGGCCCTGAACAGCGCGCCGAACAGGCCGGCCGTGGTGACCAGCAGCATCGCCATCGACGCTGTCACCGGCGCGGAGCGCGCCACGGCTGGCGGAATGATCGGCTGCGCGGTGCGGCGTTCGTGCCGGATCAGCGCTGTTGCGATGACGGCGGCCGCGAGGAGTTCGAGCAGCGTCGGCGTGGCGGTCCAGCCGCGCGCGGGCACTCCGGCCAAGGCGTGTACCAGGACCGCGAGGGCGATCGCGAGCAGGCCCGCGCCGGTGAGGTTCAGCCGCGGGGAGCCGGTACGTTCGGGTGTGGGTGTGGGTGTGGGTGTGGGCGCGGGGGTTGGCCTCGGTGCGGGTGTTGGCGTCGGTGTGCGTGTCGGTGTCGGTGTCGGCGTACGCATGCCGACGAGAGTGGGGAGGGCGACGGCGGCGGCGGCGAGGGCGAGCGCCACGGGCACGTTGACCCAGAACACGGCGCGCCAGCCCAGGTGCGCCACGAGCAACCCGCCGAGGATCGGCCCGGAACCCGCCGCCACCGCGATAGCGCTAGTGCGGATGGCGATGGGCGTGCCGAGGCGGTCCGCGGGATATGCCAGCCGCAGCAGCGCGAGCGTCGCCGGCTGGAGGAGCGCGCCGAACGCGCCCTGCGCCGCGCGCAGGGCGATCACCCAGCCGACGTTCGGCGCGAGCGCGATGCCGGCGGAGGCGGACCCGAAGCCGAGGACGCCGATGAGCAGCAGGCGCTGGTGCCCGTACCGGTCCCCGAGGCGCCCGGCGATGACGAGCAGCGCGGCCACCGCGACCAGATAGCCGGTGCTCGTCCACTGGATCTGCGCCATGCTCGCGTCGAGGTCGCGCTGCATGCTGGGCTGCGCTACGAGCAGGATGGTGCCGTCCAACGCGACGAGCATCGCCCCGGCCACGCTGACCAGCAGGGCGAGCCGTCGCCGTACGGGCGCGGTCACGGCGCCGCCGACCCGAGCGACCCGAGCGCCCCGGAAGGCCCGAGCGCCCCGGAAGGCCCAAGCGGCCCGGACGGCCCGGACTGCCCGGACGGCCCGAGCGCCCCGGACGGCCCAAGCGCCCCGGACTGCCCGAGCGCCCCGGACGGCCCAAGCGCCCCCAGCAACCCGGCCGCCCCGAATGCCCCGACCGCCCCAGCCGCCCCAAGCACCCCCACCCCCCCAAGATGGGCGTCCAGAACCGCCGTAATGAGCCGCTCTCGATGGCCGTCACCGGCGTCGTTCCCGGCCAACCCTCCACCAGCGAAGGCGAGTTGCAGGCTCCCCCAGGCCCACAACTGCGCGATGCCGTGCAGGTTCGACCACAGGGCGGCAGCGGTTACGGCCGGTGGCGGTGCGGCGGCATCCGACCCGTCGGCGCCTTGTGCGCCACCCCGCTCCGAACGGCAACGGGCGACGAGTTCCGTAAGGCGCCCGAACAGCGGGAGGGTCGACTCGCGCAGTGCGGGCTGGTCCGTTGCCTGCCCCGTGCTGTCGAGCAGGTCGTGCCGGAACATCAGCTCGAACATGCCGCGCCGCTCCAGCGCGTACCCGACATACGCGTGCGCGAGCGCTTCCACCTGGCCGCGCGGCGTCCCGGCCCCGGCGACCGCCGCCTCGAACCGGGCTCCGAGGTCCTCGAAGCCGCGCCGGGCAATGGCCGATAGCAGCGCGTCATGCGTGGGGAAGTACCGCCGCGGCGCCCCGTGCGACACCCCCGCCCGCCGGGCGATCTCCCTCAGTCCTACGGACGCGGAGCCCTCGTCGAGTACGAGCTCCACCCCGACATCGATCAACCGCTCACGAAGGCCGCTCTCACGCTCATCAGTCATAGACACTGTCTACCAGTGCGGCGTAGACAGTGTCTACCGACGTCGTAGGTGCTGTCTACCGGCCCTCAGTCACGCAGATACGCCAGTACCGCCAGTACGCGGCGGTGGCCGTCGGCTGTCGGGGGGAGGTCGAGTTTGCTGAAGATGCTGCTGATGTGCTTGCTGACGGCCGCTTCGCTCACGACGAGGGTGCGGGCGATGGTGGTGTTGGAGTGGCCTTCGGCGATGAGGGCGAGGACTTCGCGTTCGCGGGGCGTGAGGCGGGTCAGCGGGTCGCGGCGGTGGCTGAGCAACTGGCGTACGACGGCGGGGTCGACCACCGTGCCGCCGGCCGCGACGCGGTGGAGCGCGTCGATGAACTCTTCCAGCTTGCCGATCCGCTCCTTGAGCAGATAGCCGACGGCCACCCCGTCCGAAGAGTCGAGCAGTTCGGCCGCGTACGTGCGCTGGATGTACTGGCTGAGCACCAGCACCGGCAGCCCCGGCGTGGCGCGGCGCAGGTCGAGCGCCGCCCGCAGCCCCTCGTCGGTCTGGGTCGGCGGCATTCGTACGTCCGTGACCACGATGTCCGGACGCGTCTCGGCGACGGCCGACAGCAGTGAGTCCGCGTCCCCCACCGCCGCCGTCACCTCGTGGCCGAAGCGCGTGAGCACCCCCGCGAGCCCTTCCCGCAGCAGCAGGCTGTCCTCGGCTATCACCGCCCGGAGAGCCGGCTGGCCCGGCAAACTCCGCAGGTCCCGCGGCTCCGGCGAACCCCGCAGGCCCCACGGCGCCTGCGGATTCCGCAAGTCCTGCGGCTCCTGTGGATTCCGCAAGTCCTGCGGTCCCTGCGAATGCTGCGGGTCCCGGCGGGCCCGGGTCTCCCTGAGAGGTCGCGTCACGTCTCGTCGCCTTCTCTGGGTGCCAGTGCCAGTGCCTGTGCCAGTGCCAGCACCAGCGCCGGTACGGGCACCGGCACCGGCACCGTGTGTTGCGTCCCCTCAGGGTAGTTCCCGCCCACGGCCTCGACTTCACGGATAGCAGTACGAGTCCGACGACGCGTCGCCTCCCTCCAGATGCGTCTGGTGCACGCGCAGGCCCCGGAACTCCTCGCCGTGCGGGAAGAATCGCTCGTCGACGCGGAGGCCGCCGCGTTCGGGGTCCGCGTCGAGTTTGATGAGCCAGGGGTCGATACCGTCGGGGTAGAACTGGTCGTCCCAGGAGCCGTAGAGGGAGTTGGTCAGGTACACCCGGCGGCCGTCGCGGCTGAGTTCGACCATTTGGGGGCCGCCGGTGAGCGGGGTCTGCGGGGCGGCGGGGTGCGGGCGCCTGCCCGTGATGCCGCCGAGGCGTACGGACGCGGTGCGGCGGGGGTGGAAGGGGTCGCCGACGTCGTACTGGAGGAGTTCGCCGGTGCCCCACGCCGATACGTACAGCCAGCGGTCGTCGACCGACAGGTTGATGTCGGTAACGAGCGGCGGCACCGCGCCGAACGGCTGGAGGGCCGGGGGAAGCTCTTCGGTCTTGGCGGGTTCGGCGGGCAGGGTGATGACCTTGCGGGCCGTGTACTCCTCGCCCTCGCGGTGCCACAGCCACACCGACGCCGACAGGTCCGCGACGCTCACGACCACCCCCGCGAACCCCCACGTGGCCCGCGGGTCGTGGGCCGGGCGGAGTTCCAGCACCATCTGGTGCTCGTCGCCCAGGTCCACCCGGTGGCGGTGGCGGCCGGTGTCCAGGTCCCAGAAGTGCAGGGCGTGGCCGTAGCCGCGACCGAGCAGCAGATCCGGGTCGACGCCGTTCTCGATCATCGAGGGGGTGCCCCACTCGCTCGTCACGGCCGTGTTGTGGGCCAGGTGCCACCACACGTCGTACGCGAGGCGCTGCGGCCCGCGGTCGCTCTCCCACGCGCGCCGCACCTCGAAGGTCTCGTGGTCGAGGAGCGCCACGCCGCCGGGCCCGTCCGCGCCGCCGGCGCCGCCGAGGCAGGAGAGGAAGACGCCGTCGGGGCCGCAGTGCAGGGTGTGCGGGCGCGAATAGCCAGCCTTCGCGGCGAGTTCGGCCGCCTCCACGACCTTCACCAGGCGCGGCCGGGCCGGGTCCGGGTGCGTGTCGAAGACATGCAGCCGCGAGGAACGCAACCCTGGCGCGAGCAGATAACGGCGCTCAGGGGCGTGGTGGCCCTCGTGCGCCAGCGCGCTGGAGCAGGCGTTCCAGCCGAAGTGGTGCAACTCGTCGCCGAGGCCGGGCACCTCGGTCATGTGCGTGACCCGGCCGTACGAGGCCGAGCCGGGATCGGTGTCCAGGACGAACAGCGCGTCCGGGCGCCGCGCCGAGCGGTCGAACCCCACCACATACGCCAGCTTCTCCCGCGGCCCGGCCACGGCATCCGCCGGGGAGCGGTAGAGGGTGGGGTCGAGGGGGTGGTTGTGGTTGTTGCTGTGCTCGGGGTCGGGGCCTGGGCCGGAGTTGGGGCCGGGTGCGGAACTGGTGCGGTCGGTGGTCATGCCGGGTCTCCTCGGTCCGTACGCGAAGGGGGCGTGCGCGAAGGGGGCGTGCGGGCCGGGGGTGTGCGGGCCGGGGCGCGCCTCGGGTCCGTTCAGGACGGAGCGTCGCATACGGCATATCGGCTGCCAAGTGGGCGGCGGACCGGACGGTGCCGGCTCGCGATGCGAGCCCGTACGCCGCCCCCGAACAGCGGTCATGGAGCGGCTGATTCGGCAGGGTCGCACGACGCCGTACGAGCGGGAGGTGCGCGTTCCGCGCTCATAATGGACGCGCTCCGGGCGCCGGCAGTGCGGTGCGGAACATCGGAGCCGGAACGAATCGAATGAGATGCGAGGACGCCAGTGAACACGGTACGACGGTGCGATGAGGGTCGGCGCGAGGCCCGCATAGCGGCTTCGGCGCCCGCCGGGCGGCGGGGCCGGGCGGTCGCGGTGCTGGCGTTGCTGCTCGGCGCGCTGGTGGCGGGCGCCCCGGCGGCCGCGTCCGCCGCGCCGGTCCATCAGGCCCTGGCCGTATCCGCGGGGCAGCGGACGGCGGCCGCCGAGGGCACTTCTGCGGCCTCGGGTGCCAAGGGTGCTTCTGCGGCCTCGGGCACTTCGGCCGGCTCCACCGGTTCCACCGGCTCCGCCGCCTCCGCGGCCTCGGTCGCTGCCGCGCCGTCCGCGCAGGTCGCCCTGGCCTCCGCCGAGAAGCCCAAGAAGAAGAAAGCCGGGTTCTTCAAGAAGCTCGGCATCTTCCTGCTGGTGCTGGTCATCGTCATCATCCTGGTGGTGGTGCTGGTGATCTGGCTGATCGTGCGCGCGGTGCGGCGGATGTTCAGCCGTCGGCGCGGCTGAGCGCGTGAGGGCTCCGCGGACCGGGTCCGAGCAGCGGAATTCAGCCGGTTTTCTCACTTGCGCAATTATTGAAGCGTAGGCTTGGCGGTGCGTGGGCGCGCACGGCTGCTCGCCGATGCGGGTGGATGCGCGCGGATGCCGGTCAATGCGCGCGGATGCGCGTGCATGGGCGCCGAGCCGTACGCGCGGCCGTAGATGGCCGTACGCGCGGCCATAAATGGCCGTTCGCGCGGCCGTACATGACGGGTGGGAGATCACGATGGTGTGGGAGGCGGCGGTGCTGGACGGGCCCGCGGACGCGTCGGCCTGGGAGACGGCCGTACTGCGCGGCGGCCCGGCGGACGGCACCCGCATCCAGGTCGCCGGGCGGCCGAGCGTCGTCCAGGTCGTCCGGCAGTGCCCGGCCGAACAGGACGCCGACGGGGGCGACGCCGCCTGGCGCGTACAGGCCCTGTACGTCTACCGCCGCGACCACCGCGGCGGCGACGGCGGCTTCCCGCACTACGGCTTCGACCCGGCCAGCCCCTGAGGCGGCCGGGCCGCCGAGGGGGCCGGGCCGCCGAGGGGGCCGGGTTGCCGAGGCGGCCGGTCCCCTTTGAACCAGGGGCGGTTCCCCCGTGCCGCCCCTTCCGCCGGGCCGCGGGCCGGTCGACACCGGCCCGCGGCCCGAAGCCCCGCTCGTACGGTCCGGAGTCCCATTCGTACGGGCCGGAGTCCCGCTCGTACGGCCGTGCTGCTTGTACGGGCCGAAGCCTCGCTCGTACGGTCCGGAGCCTCGCTTGTACGGCCGTGCTGCTCGTACGGGCCCGAAGCCCCGCTCGTACGGGCCGAAGCCCCGTTCGTACGGGCCGAAGCCCCGTTCGTACGGACCGGCGCCCCGCTCGTACGGCCATGCTGCCCGTACGGGCCTCCGGCACGTATCCGTACTCGTGCCCGTACCGACCGCTCTCCCGTACCGCCTGCTCCCTCGCACCACCCACTGCCCGACCGCCGTGCCGGATGTCAGAAGAGCGGGGGCTCCTCGTGGGGCGGGAGGCCGGAGTCCATGGGGATGCCCTCGGCGGCGGCCATGGCCTCGACGGCCTGGGCCGCCATCACCATGCCGATCTCCTCCAGCGCCTGGATGGACTCGATGACGAGCGCTTCGGCGACCTTGGCCATCTGGTCGCCGGTGCGGTCGCGTTCGGCCAGTTCCGCTTCGTCGGCCGGTACCCGGAGCTCGGTCACGCGCGCCGCCAGGCGGTCGTGGCGGTCCTCAAGCTCAAGGACCCTGCGGACGGCCCGCAGGATCTCCTCATCGGTCGGGCGATCGGCCATGTCTGTCTCCTCCGTAGGGGTGTCGCACCTGGTGAACGCGGGGAAGGCCGCGTGCGTCGACCACCCCCCGCCCTATTGTGATCGGCATCTCGGAGCGGGCGCGGCGGACCCCTGGCGCCTCGCCGCGGCCCGCGTACGCTGGACGGCCGAGGAGATCGCCGACAGGCGGTTTCCGCAGGTGGAACTAGGCGAGGGGTGAGTGTTCCAGTGGGGAGTCTGCCGGGCGTACGGGCCAGTACGCGGGAGCGGGACCAGGCGATCGAGGCGTTGACCGAGCACGTGGTGGAGGGGCGGCTCACGGACGCGGAGTTCGAAGCCCGTTCGGACAAGGCCCGCTCCGCCGCCTCCCGTGACGAACTGCTGGGGCTCTTCGACGACTTGCCGCAGCCGCGCCCCGCCTTCGACGCGGCGGCGGAGCCGGGCCTTCCGGCCCGGACGGCCGACCAGGCGTCGGCTCCGTTGGCTCCGGCGACGCGGGCCGGCGGGCTCGACGGGCTCGACGGGCTGGACGAGGCCAGTGGGGCCGGGGACAGCTCTCCGGCGGCGCGGGGGCAGGGCGGGGCGGCGCCCGCGAAGCTCAGCGGGGCTGCGGCCGCGGCCGTCTACGGGATGTTCCCGGCGGCCGGCGTCATCGCGGTGGTGCTGATGGTCCTCACCGGGTCCTGGTACTGGCTGCTCATCGTGCCGCCGGTGGCGTACGGGGCGCGCCAAGTGGTCAAGAAGCGGCGCGGGCGGGACTGACCGCCGGGGGCGGCGGGGCCGACCGCGGGGCACTGTGGCCCGTACGGCCCCCGGTCACGGGTGGTAGTGCTCGGCGATCGTGGTGGCGACGCCGTTCTTCACGGTGGCGCGGACCTTGACGGCGTCCGTCTTCGCGGCCTTCATGAGCTGCTTGAGGGTGCACGGCGTGGTGCCGTCGCCCTTGCTGTCGATGGTGACGTTGCCATCGGGGCCACCGCAGATGGCCGCAGCGCCGAGCACCTTGGTGTGCGGCCCGACGTGGAAGCCCTGCTCCATACCGGACTTGGGGGCCACGGTCACCTTGCCGGGCGCGAGGTACTTGAGGGTGCCCCGCCACGTACCGCTGACGCCGGTGGCGTCGGCGCCCTCGGGGCTGACGGTGGTGACGCGGTGGGCCCCCGCTGCCGACGCGTGGTCGGGCGCGGGCGCGGCGTCGCTGACGGTCGCCGTCAGGCCGATGGCCGCCGCGGCGATGACGGAGGCGACGACGGCGCGGCGGACCCGGTGGCGTCCGTAGGTGCTGGTGAAGGACATATGGGTAGCCCCCTTGAACTGGCTCGGGCTGGTGAAGTGGCTCGGGCTGGCGGTCGGTCGATCTTGACCCCCAGCCTGCCCCGGCCCCTTGGCGATCCACTAACGCACGGCTAACGGACGCGATCGAGCCCGAGGCCAAACCCGAGGCCGAGCCCGAGGCCGAGCCCGAGCCCGCAGTCGATCCCGCAGCCGAGCCACACCCGAGCCGAACCCGAGCCACACTCGAGCCGAACCCGAGCCCGCCTCCCGTCGTACTGGCCCCGTCGTACCCGCCCCGTCGTACTCGCCCCGTCGTACTCGCCCCGACCGCCTGCCTGGTCAGGACGAGGCCGTCGTCAAAGCCTGTAGCTCGGCGTCCGACAGGCGCAGGTCCTGCGCGGCGAGGAGCGCCGGCAACTGCTCGACGGTGCGTGCGGAGGCGATTGGTGCGGTCACGGTCGGCTGCCGCGCGAGCCAGGCCAGCGCCACGGTGGCCATCTCCACCCCGCGCGCCGTCGCGACCTGCTCCAGCGCGTCGAGCACCTTCACGCCGCGTTCGGTGTCCGCGTAGCCGCCGGCGAGTCCGGGAAGGTCGCGTACGTTCTCGGTGGTCCTCCCGGGGCGGTACTTGCCGGTGAGGAAGCCGGAGGCCAGTGCGAAGTACGGAACGCAGGCCAGCCCTTCGCGCCGCACGATCTCCCGCCGCGCTCCCTCGTAGGTATCGCGTGAGACGAGGTTGTACGGCGGTTGCAGAGCCACGTAGCGGGACAGCCCTTCGCGATCGGAGAAGGCCAGCGACGCGGAAAGCCGTTCGGGGCTGATGTTGGAGGCCGCGATGGCGCGCACCTTGCCGGCCTTCACGAGGTCGTCGAGGGCGGTGATGATCTCGTCCACCGGGATGGATTCGTCCCGGTCGAAATGGGTGTAGTAGAGGTCGATGTGGTCCGTACGCAGTCGCCGCAGGGACTCCTCGGCAGCGGCCTTGATGGTGGCGGCTGCCAGACCCATGTGCTCCGGATGGTCGCCGACCTTGGTCGCGACGACCACGTCGTCGCGGTTGCGGCGGGTGGCGAGCCATTCGCCGATGATGGTCTCGGACTGTCCCGGCTCGTTGCCCTGCTCGGGAAAGTGATGCATGTACGAGTCGGCGGTGTCGAGGAAATTGCCGCCCGCGGCGAAGTAGGCGTCGAGCACCGCGAACGACTGGGTCTTGTCGGCCGTCCAGCCGAAGACGTTGCCGCCAAGGCAGAGGGGGGAAACGAGGAGGCCGGATGAGCTGAGCGGGCGAAGTTCAGTCATGGCAGGATCAACGTGCGTACGGTTGCCCGAAGTTCCTCGCCGCCCGTATCTCCCATTTCCGCGCACCCGCTTCAGTCCCTGCTCCAGTCCGTGCTTCAGTGTCCGCTTCAGCCCCTGCTTCAGTGTCCGCTTCAGCCCCTGCTCCAGTACCCGCTTCAGTACCCGCTCCAGTACCTAGCCCCGAGCGACCTCGGCGGTGTGCGCGGGGATGTAGCGCTCGCCCATCACCTGGTCGCTCAGCGGGGCCAGCGCGGCCAGGGCCTCGGCGTCCAGGGCGAGTTCCAGCGCGGCCGCGTTCTGCTCCAGCCGGGCCGGGCTGCGGGTGCCCGGAATGGTCGCGATCTGGGCCCCGAGCCGCTCGGCCTGGGCGTACACCCAGGCCAGCGCCGTCTGGGCCGGGGTGGCACCGAGCCGGTCGGCCACCTCGCGCACGGTCTGCGCGATCTTCTCGTTGGCCTCGCCCGCCGCGCCGGAGAAGCGGGGGTTGGTGCGCCGGAAGTCCTTCTCGCCCAGGGCGGAGCGGTTCAGGGCGCCGGTCAGGAACCCGCGCCCCAGCGGCGAGTACGGCACCAGCCCGACGCCCAGCTCGGCCAGCACCGGGGTGACCGCCTCGACGTCGCGGGTCCACAGCGAGTACTCGCTCTGCACAGCGGCGATCGGGTGCACCGCGTGCGCCCGGCGCAGCAGCTCGCCGTCGACCTCGGACAGGCCCAGATGGCGGACCTTGCCCGCCTCGACCAGCTCGGCCATCGCCCCGACCGTCTCCTCGATCTCCACGTCCTGGGGCGGGCGGTGGGCGTAGTACAGGTCGATCACCTCGACGCCCAGCCGCAGCAGCGAGGCGTCGCAGGAGCGCAGTACGTAGTCCCGGGCGCCGCGGATGCGGCGGGACCGGTCGCCGGCGCTGCGGTCGATGCCGAACTTGGTGGCCACCTGCACCTGGTCCCGGCGGCCGTGGATGGCCCGGCCCACCAGTACCTCGTTGTGCCCGGTGCCGTAGGAGTCGGAGGTGTCCAGGAACGTGATGCCCAGCTCCAGGGCCCGGTCGATGGTGGCCATGCCGCCGTCCCAGTCGGCGGCGCCGTAGCTCTCGCTCATCCCCATGCACCCCAGGCCCATCGCGCTGACGGTGAGACCGGACGAGCCGAGCGTGGTTCGGGTGATCATGCGCGGGCACTCCTCCTGCCCGGCGGGCCGGGCGGTACCTCGATCGAGGGCTGACGAACGCCCTCGACGCTAGGACTTGGAGCGCGCTCGAAGTCAAGCCGGACGACCGGCCCCCACCGGACGTCGGCCCCCGCCGACCGTGGCCTCAGTGGATTTCAGCCCTCAGCGGCCTCAGCGGCTTTCAGCCCTCAGCGGCCTCACCGGCCTTCAGCCCTCAGCGGCCTTCAGCCCTCAGCGGTCCCAGCGGCCCCCGCCACCGCCGCGTCCAGGAGGAGTTCGGCGGTCGCCCGGGCGTCTTCGCCCGCCGTGGGGTCGCCGTCGATGGCGGTGATGGTGGTGGCGCCTTCGATGAGGATGAGGAGTCGGCGGGCGAGGGGGGCCGGGTTCGCGATGTCCGCCTCGGTGAGGAGGCGTTCGAGCAGGTCGCGGTAGCGGGCGAGGTGGAGGCGGGGGAGTTGGCGTACGGGCCCGTCCTGGTGGCGGGTTTCGACGGCCGTGTTGACGACGGCGCAGCCGCGGTAGCCGTCGCGCGCGTACCAGACGGTGAGCAGGTCGAAGAGGGCCAGCACCCGCTCCCGGCCGGGGGCCGTCGCCGCGAGCTGGTCGGTGAGCCAGAGGTGGATGCGGTCGCTGCGGTCTCGCAGGGCCGCTTCGACCAGGCCGTCCTTGGAGCCGAAGTTGCGGTAGATCGTCAGCTTCGAGGCCCCGGCGTGCTGGGCGATCTCGTCGACGCCGACGTCGTGCACGCCCCGCTCGTAGAAGAGCTGTACGGCGCTGGCGAGTACGCGGGCGCGGGTGGCGCGCGGGTCGATCGTGGTTCCTGCCTTCACTGGCATACGGACATTCTACGCAACGGCCGGGCGAGAAGGTAACGTACCGTTTCACTTCCTAGAGATGGTCCCGTACGGTATCTTCTCTTTCATGACGCCTGTGTCGCCTGCGCCGCCGCCCGGCCTGCCGGTCCCCGTCCGGCGGCTGTGGGCGGCCGTGCTCTTCGGGTACATGGCGCTCGGCGCCACCCTCCAGTCGCTGCCGTCCTACGTCGTCCAGCACTTCCACGGCGGGCCGCTGATCGCCGGCACCGTCGTGGGCATCGCCTTCCTCGCCACCGCCTGCGCCCGGCCCTTCGCCGGCCGGCTCGCCGACGCCGGGTTCGCCCGGCCGGTCGTGGCGACCGGCGGCGTACTCGGCGCGATCGGCGGCGCCGGCCACCTCGTCGCCCCCAACCCCGGCACCCTGATCGTCGCCCGGCTGGTCATGGGCGTGGGCGAGGCCGCGCTGTTCTCGGGCGCCATCCCCTGGGTGCTCGCCGACACCCCGCCCCAGCGCCGCGGCCGGGTCGCGGGCTGGTTCGGCCTCTCCATGTGGGGCGGGCTCGCGCTCGGCCCCGTCGTCGCCGTCGGCCTCAACCACCTCAGCGGCTACCGCGGCGTGTGGTGGGGCGTCATCGTCCTCGGCATCGCCTCCGCCGCCCTCGTCCTCACCACCGCCGGCGACAACCGCGACGGCGACGGACTCTCCCCCCTCCCCAAGAGCTTCCGCGAGATCGTGCCCGTCGGCGCCTCCCTCCCCGGCCTGGCCTTCGGCCTCTCCAGCTACGGCTACGGAACCGTCAACGCCCTGCTCGTCCTGCATCTGCACCACGACGGCATCGGCGGCGACAGCGCCGCGCTCGCCGTCTTCGCCGCCGGATTCCTGCTCGCCCGCGCCCTCGGCTCGCCCCTCGTCGACCGCAAGGGCGGGGTACGCGTGGCCCTCGGCTCCCTCGTCGTCGAAGCCGTCGGGCTCCTGCTCGTCGCCGGTACGGGCAACGAAGTCCTCGCGCTCGCCGGCACCGTGCTCGCCGGCGCGGGCGTCGCCCTCATGTACCCCGCGACGGTCGCCATGACCCTGCACCGCACGGGCGCCCTGCGGCCGGGCACCTCCGTCGGCGTCATGACCTCCTACTGGGACCTCGGCATCATGGCCGCCGGCCCGATCGGCGGACTGATCGCCGGGCACGCCGGCTACCCCACCGCCTTCGCGGTCGCCGCCGCCACGACCGTACTCAGCCTGCTCGTCGTCGCCACCGCCCTGCGCAACCCCGGGGCGGGGGCCGCCGGTGCCGCCGGTGCCGCCGGGGCGGGCGGGCAGCCGACGCGCGCCGCGGCGCCTGCGCGCGACGCGACGCCCAAGTCGGACGGCCGCTCGGCTACGGACGGCCGCTCGGCCAAGGACGATCGCTCGGCTACGGACGTACGCTCGGCTACGGACGTACGCCCGGCCACGGACGCCCGCCTGGCGACCGACGTCCGTCCAGCAGTCGGCGACCGTTCCGCGGCGAAGGACCGCCCCGCGGTGAGCGACCGCCCCTCGGCGAAGGACCGCCCTGCGACGAGCGACCGCCCCTCGGCTGGTGGCGGCACCGCCGCGGGGGAGGCCGCTGCGCCGACGGCCGGCCGGGGGCCCGCGTGAGTTCCGCGCCCCGGGGGCGTACGGCCTCCGCCTCGGCCCCCCGAGGCTCCGCCTCGCCCGGGGGCATCTACCACGAGGGCGAACGGGCCGTTCAGCGCGCCGCGGGGGTGGAGGCGGAGGCCGACAGGGTCGCCGTCATCCACGGCACGCGCGTCGAGCTGATGGCCCAGGCGTTCCTGTCGTCGGTGTCCTGCGTCGCGCTGGGCGCGGCCGACGCCGAGGGCCGGATGTGGGCGTCGGTGCTGCTGGGGCAGCCGGGGTTCGTACGGGCCTCACCCGGCTCGGTGCGCATCCTCGGGCGGGCGACGGGGGCGAACCACTCCGCTGCCGCCGGCGACACCAGTGCTGCTGGGGAGACTGACGCCCCCGAACTTCCCGCCGGCGATCTCAGCCCCCAGGACCCCATAGGCCCCCGCCTCCCCGGCGACCGTCTCGGCCTCATCGCCATGGACTTCACCCGCCGGCGCCGGCTGCGCGTCAACGGGCGGGTGCGCGCCTGGGGCCCGGGGCTGATCGAGCTGGGGGTGGACGAGGCGTACGGGAACTGCCCCCGCTTCATCCACCGGCGCTCCCTCGACCCCGGACTCCTCGCCCACGCCCATGACGATGCCCAGGCCCGTAAACTCTCCACCCGCACCGAACTGGACCACTCTGACTCGGAGTTGATCGGCCGGTCCGACACCCTGTTCATCGCGACGAAGCACCCGGAAGCCGGGGCCGACGTCTCGCACCGGGGCGGGCCGGCCGGCTTTCTGCGGGTGGCCGGGCCGAACCGCGTCCAGTTGCCGGACTACGCGGGCAACGCCATGTTCAACACGCTCGGAAACCTGTGGAGCGACCCCCGCGTCGGCCTGGTCCTGCGCGACTTCTCCACGGGCGACACGGTCCAGCTCACCGGCCGCGCGTCCATCGAGCACGAACCGCCCCGCACCGTATGGGGGTTGGAGGTCGAGCGCGTCGTCGACATCACCGTCGATCGAGTGGTACGGACCCGGAGCGCACGGGCTCCCGGCGACGCACCGTGGTGAACGCCCCGCCGACGGGCGTGGTCAACGCCCCGCCGACGCGCGGCGGCGGCCTGCCGTCGCGCGCGGAGCCCCGGCGCACGGCGCCTTGGCGCGCGGCTCCCTGGTGCGCCTCCCCTTGGCGCGCGGCGGCGTCCGGCACAGTGGCAGTGGCAGTGGCGGCGCCGGGCGCCACCGCGTCCGGCGCGGTCGCGTGCAGCGTGGTGGGGTGCAGCGGGTCGCATACGGGCCCGCTCTTGGTCCGGGCGCGGGCGAGGGCCACGAAGCGCGGGGTGAGGGGGTGCGGGCGCACCGCGTCCCAGCAGAGCCGGACCGGCAGCGGCGGCGCGTCCCTGACCGGCCGGTACACGACCCAGGGGTGGGGGTGCAGACAGGGCGTCAGCGCGCTGGAGAGTCCGATCCCGCGCCCGGCGGCGATGGCCTCCAGCCACTCCTCCAGGTTGTGCACGCCGATGACCGGCCGGTCGGTGCTCTCGCCGTCCTTCCAGATGGTGCGCATCGTGGTGCCGGAGATGATGTTGAGTACGAGCGGGTCGTGCCGGATGTCGTCCAGGGTCACCTCGCGCAGCACCGCCGCCGGGTGTCCTTTGGGCAGGGCGGCGACGCGTGATTCCTCGTACAGCAGCACGTGTTTGATGCTCGGGTCGGACAGCGTGCCGCGCAGGATCGCGGCGTGGCTGCGGCCGTCCTCCAGTCCGGCGTACGGCACGTCGTCGATGCGGCGCAACTCCACCCGCGCGCCCGGGTTCTGCTCCTCGAACTCCTTGATCAGCGGCGCGGTGTCGCGGCCCAGCGCGTTCCAGGAGAAGCCGACGCGGAGCGTCGACTGGCGGGAGGCGGTGGCCTTGACGGCGTCGTCGGCGGCGGCCACGGCGCGCGCCGCATAGGGCAGGAAGCGTTCGCCCGCCGCCGATAACGACACGCCATTATGTCCGCGTTCGATCAGCTTTTGGCCGACGATGTGTTCCATTTGCGCAATGGTCCGGCTGAGCGCCGACTGAGAGGCCCAGAGCGCCTCGGCGGCCCCCCGGAAACTGCGGTGCTCGACCAGCGTGAGAAAAGATCGTAAGTGCCTGAGTTCAAGATCAGAACTTCCGCTGAGCTTCGCCATCTATCGTCTCCCCCGTCTTTCACCTGGGCCGATGCGTCTCGCGCATCACCCTTGCGATCTTGGCACTTCCCGGGTCCGACTCTCCGTGACTAGTGTGTGGCGCATGGCCGGGCCGCCTTTACGGTGGGCCCCCGCACACCACGCCAGCAAGGTACTCCCCAGAGGTACGTGTCGCCAGCACACATGTATGTCCGCGCTGCGAAGATCGCGTTAACGGTAATCCGGATGCCCGGACGCATGCCCATGTCCGGCCGTCGGCATGCGTTTTAGTTCTGGTTAGTTCCGGTTGTTCCGGCATTCGCCGCCGAGTGGCACAGCAAAGGAGAGAGTGTATGGCCGCCGTCGACACCCTGGCCACCAAAAGGTTCGAGAAAATCCTGGCCAGGCTCCAGGAAAAGGCCATCCAGGACTATTACAACCCTTACAAGACCTTCGCCTGGCCCGCCACGCTCCCCACCGATCTGCCCTGGATGACCCGCGAGCTGACCAGCACCTACGGAACGGCTGCCGGAGCCGAGCTGGACGCGGCCCAGTTGACCGAGCTGAGCCGCTGGGAGAGCGTCAACTTCTACAGCCTGAACGTGCACGGCATCCGCGAACTGCTCACCGAGGTGGTCAACCGCATCCATATGCCGGGGTTCGAGGTGCCCTCGGACTTCTTCCACCATTTCATCGGCGAAGAGAACGAACACATGTGGTTCTTCGCCGAATTCTGCCTGCGCTACGGCGGAAAGCTCTACCCCACCGCGGTGCCCTTCAAGGGGGCCGCCGCGGGCGGCACCGACGTCGACGTGGAACACTTCCTGGTGTTCTCGCGCATCCTCCTCTTCGAGGAGATCGTCGACCACTACAACCTGACCATGGCGGACGACGAATCCCTCCACGACACCATCCGCCAGGTCAACCGGATACACCACCGCGACGAATCCCGGCACATCGCCTTCGGCCGCGAACTGGTCTCGCTGCTCTACGAACCGCTGCGCGCACGCCTCGACGCCCCGCGCCGCCGCGAGATCGCGGACTATCTGAAGCGCTACATCACCTACAGCCTGCAGTCCTTCTACAACCCGCAGGTCTACAAGGACGCCGGCATCAGCGACCCGCTGGCATTCCGCCGGCGCGTCCTGGAGGACCCCGCGCGCCGGGCCCACGAGCGTAAAGCCGTGCGCAAACCGATGGGATTCTTCACAAGGGCCGGGATATTCGAGGACGAGGAACTGCCGGCCGTCGCCTGACGCGGGCCGCAGAACGACGCGATAAACAACGTCCCGCTTCCCGCGGGGCCAGAACCCCAAGAAAAGCACGTCCGCGACAAGGAAAGAGGTGATCTCATGCCCTCGACTGCCCCGACGCGACGACCGGCCCCCGGCCTCGCCGCCCTCGGCCCCGAGGCCACCCAGCTCCTGAACCTCCTGGACGAGACCTTCCGGGGCTGGGGCGAGCGGCGCGGCGCGCTGCCGCTGACCATGCCGCCGCTGCTGCCGGTGGCCGACCTGGCCGCCCTGGACTTTTACGAGAACTTTCCCCAACTCGCCGTCGTCGCCTCGACCCTGGACGTCGCCGACCCCGCCGGACGCGCCGCCGAGGCCCGTACGGGCTCCTACGCCCCCGACAGCCTGCGGCCCGCCGCCCTCGCCCTGCCGTCCGCGGCCTGCTACGGCGTCTTCCTGCACCACGCCGGGCAGTCGGTCGACGGCGCGCGGACGGTGACGGTGCTGGGCCGCTGCTACCGCAACGAGGACCGGTACGAGGGGCTGCGCCGGCTGCTGGGCTTCCACATGCGGGAGATCGTGGCCCTCGGCACGTACGAGCACACCCAGCGCCACCTGGCCGTCTACGAGCGGCAGGTGCGGGACTTCGCCGAGGCGGCCGGGCTGCCGGTGGAGAAGGAGGTGGCCTCCGACCCCTTCTACGACAAGGGCGGCTCGCGCGCCGTCCTCCAGCAACTCGCGCCCGTCAAGCACGAGTTCGTATACGCGGAGACCGCCATCGCCTCCGTCAACGTGCACCGCAACTTCTTCGGGGAACGGTGCGACATCCGCATCGAGGAGACGGCCGAACCGGTCTTCACGAGCTGTGTGGCCTTCGGCCTGGAGCGCTGGATCTTCGCCCTGGAGCACCGCTACGACGGCGACTGGGACAAGGCGTTCTCGGCCGTCGAGGACGCGTGCGCGGCCGTCACGTGACGTCCCTCGTCGCGCGAGCGACGCCCCCGCCCCGGACGCCATCACTGACCGAAACGCCGTCACCGGCAGAAGCGACCGAGAACTCCGGAACGACCGCGCACCCCCAAGAGACCGCGAACGCCCAGGCCGCCACACCCTCCCCTTCCGTGGCCGCCGGTGTGTTCAGCGGGCTCGCCCTCCGCACCGGCGCCGACCTCCTCCCGGTCAGCCGCGTCGAGGGCATGGTGCGCGGTTCCGGAGAACGCTTCCTCGCCACCCTCCTCACCCCGGCCGAACTGCGCGACTGCGCCACCGACCACGGCACCTTCCTGCCCGCCGTGGCCGGCCGGCTCGCCGCGAAGGAAGCGGTCTTCAAGACGTTCCACACCCCGCTGAGCAGCCTCCCCTGGCTCTCCATCGAGGTGCGCAAGGCCCCCGGCGGCTGGCCGGAGGCCGTGCTGCACGGGGCCGCGCGGCGGCTCGCCGACGCGGCCGGGCTCACGGACCTGAGCCTGAGCATCAGCCATGACGGCGGGTTCGCCTTCGCCGTCGCGGTGGCGACCGTACGCCGCTGACGCTCACCGCCCGTCCAGCACGTCCCCGCCCATCCAGCACGTCCCCGCCCATCCAGCACGTCACCCGCCCATCCAGCGCATCACCCACCATCCAGCACGTCATCCACGAGAGGACACCGACATGGCCCGCCCCATCGACCAGGTCAAGGCATGGATACTCAAGCGCCACCCGGAGCGCGATGACATCGCCTCCGACCTCGACCTCATCGACAACCGGCTGATCGACTCCCTCGCCTTCGCCGAGTTTCTCTTCCTCCTGGAGGAGGTCGGCGGGCAGTCCATCGACCGCGACAACCTCGTCGTCGACGACTTCCGCACGCTGGACCGGATCGAGGCGAAGTACCTGGGCGCCACGGTCGGTTGAGCGGAGGCGAGGAGATGCTGCGCTACGTCGAGGACTACGAGAAGGGCCGGACGTACGAGCTGGGTACGTACAAGGTCACCGAGCAGGAGATCATCGAGTTCGGCCGGAAGTACGACCCCCAGCCGTACCACGTCAACGCGGAGCAGGGGGAGGAGTCGCTCTTCCACGGCCTGGTGGCCAGCGGCTGGCACACCTGCGCCATGTTCATGCGGCTCTACGTGGACGCGCTGCTGCCGGGCGCCGCGGTGGAGGGGTCGCCGGGCGTCGACGAGCTGCGCTGGCTGCGGCCGACCCGCCCCGGCGACGTGCTGACCGGGCGGCTCACCGTCACCGGCATCACGCCGTCGATGACCCGCCCGGACTGCGCGACCCTGCACAAGCGGGGCGAACTCACCGACGCCGAGGGCCTGCCGGTCATGCGCCTCACGCTCTACAGCATGTTCCGGCGCCGGCCCCGCGAGTGAGCGCGCCGACGGTACCCGCTCCCTTCGCCCAGCCCACGCCCGTGACACCGGAGTACGGAGGAAGACGAGAGATGGAAGCTGTTTCGCACACCTCGCAGTGGACCGCGGCCGCCCGCGCCCTGGAGACCGAACGGGACGACGCGCTGTTCCGCGACGACCTGGCCCGTCCGCTCGCCTCGCAGACCGGGTTCGACCTGCTGAAGAAGTACGGCGGCGGCGGGCTCGCGGACTTCGTGTCCATCCGCACCAAGTATCTGGACGACGCCATCGCCACCCATGTGCGCGACGGCCGGATACGCCAGGTCGTCCTCATCGCCGCCGGGATGGACGCGCGGGCCTTCCGGCTCACCTGGCCCACCGATGCCGTCGTCTACGAGGTGGACCACTCGGCGCTCTTCGAGGTCAAGGAGGGCCGGCTCGCCGACCTCGACGCCAAGCCGTCCGTGGACCGGCGGGTGGTGGGCGCCGACCTCACCAAGCCGTGGCTGCCGTCCCTGTACGAGGCCGGGTTCGACCCCGAGAAGCCGACGCTGTGGGTGGCGGAGGCGCTGCTCTTCTTCCTCACCGACGACCAGGTGCGCGGGCTGCTCGATCTCCTCGCGGAGGGCTCGGCGCCCGGCAGCGTCCTGGCGCTGGACGTATTGAGCGAGTCCTTGCTGAAGAACATCGGTACCCAGCTCTTCCTGAACGCCCTGAAGGCGGACGGCATCCCCTGGCTCTTCGGCACCGATGACCCCGAGGGCTACTTCGCGCTGTCCGGCTGGCAGGTGAACCGGCTGAACGAGCCCGGCGAGGAGGGCATCGGCAAGGGCCGCTGGCCGTACGAGGTGTTCCCGCGGGATGTGCCCGACATTCCGCGGAACTGGCTGCTGCACGCCGAGTACCAGGGCTGACCAGCGGCTCCCCCCGCCGGGCCGGTCGTGGCGCGCGCCCCTTCCCCCGCCGCCACGGCCGGCCCCGGCACGCCCGTACGTCCGCGAGCCCGGTCCCGTACGTACGCTCGTAAGCCCGGCCCCGTACGTACGTAAACCCGCCCTTGTACGTCCGTACGTCCGTACGTCCGTAAGCCCGCCCGCCACCCGCCCCCTACAGCTCCCGCTTCGGCCAGTCCAGCAGCCGGGCCCCGATCACCGCGGTCTGCAAGGTGTAGCGGTGCATCGGGTCGGCGGGGTCGGCGCCGGTCAGTTCGTGGATGCGCTTGAGGCGGTAGGTGAAGGCGCGGACGCTGAGGGAGAGGCGGCGGGCGGCCTCCGCCGCGACGCAGCCGGTGTCGAAGTACGCGTCGAGCGTCGCCAGCAGCGGCTCGGGGCCGCCGCGGGCCTGCCGGAGCGGGGCCAGCGTGGAGCGCACGAGATCGGTCAGGGCCTGCCGGTCGCGGGTGAGGACCGGGAAGACGAGGAGATCGGCGGCGCGCAGCACCGGCGCGTCGATGTCCATCTTCACGGCGAGGTCCAGCGCGCCCAGCGCCTCCTCGTAGGAGTGGACGACGCCGCCCGCGCCCTCGTGGGGGCGGCCGATGGCCACCTGGCCGCCGTCGGTGGCGGCGTGCGCCTGCTTGGTGAAGTAGCGCAGCACGTCGTCCTCGTCGCCGGGGGCCACGCAGATCAGCCGGCCGCCCTTGGTGGTGAGCAGGATGCGGCGGTCGCTGAACCGGCCGTTGAGCGCGCTCTCCACCCGCCGGGTCGCCGGGTGCGCGTCGTCGTACGGCTCGGCGCCCGTGGCGACGGCGACGGCGTGGGCGTGGGCGAGCCGCAGCCCGAACCGTTCGGCGCGGCCGGCGAGCCGTCCCAGGTCGCTGCGGCCGTAGAGCAGGTCGTCGATGAACTCGCGGCGGGCGGCCTCCTCCTGGCGTACGGCCAGCCGCTGGGCGCGCTCGTACCCCTCGGCGAAGGCGTCGATCGCCTGCTCGGTCACGGCAAGGACGGACTCGGCGGTGGCGCGCAGGCCGCGGGCTCCGGCCGGGCCCGCCGGGGCGGGCAGTTCGGCCCACAGGGCGCGGGTGGCGGCGAGGTGGCGGACGACGAGGGTGCGCAGTCCGTGGCCGCTCTCCCCGGCGCGTTCGCCGAGGGCGCGGCGGGAGTCCAGTTCGGCGCGGTTGAGCCGGCGGCCGGTGGCCGACACCTCGGTGAGCAGCTCGGCGTAGCCGGCCAGATAGTCCTCGGTCGGCTCCGGCTTTGTCACGTGGTCTCTCCACCTCTTAACGCGCCGTTGACGGTTTCTTGGCGTGTGATCTCCAGGGTGGCAGATGCCCGGAGTGGCCAGCACCCGGCATCAGAGATCCATAAAGATTGCCGGGTTCCGGCAATGCGTACGCCTGTTCCCACCTGCCAATATGCATATGGGGGAACAACGGGGGACACGGGGGACGGCCTCGGTGCCAGGTTCCGGAAACGGGACGTGGTGCCGAGGCCCGCCGCCGGCGCCGTCCCCGCGCGGCCGTCGCGCTCCGACGGGAGCGCACGAGTACGAGCAGCACCGCGGGCACGAGAAGTACCGCGACAACGAGCAGAACCGCGGGGAACAGCGCCGCGGTAACGAGCAGTGCCGCGGGAACGAGCGGTACGAAGGGACGGGGCCGGTGCACGACTTCCTCGCAGCCGCGCTCGGCTTTCCAGCCGTCGTGTTCAGCTTCGCGCTGGTGGTCGTCGTCGCGTACTGGCTCCTCGTCCTCGTCGGCGGCATCGACTCCGACAGCCACGGGCACCACGACCTCTCCGACGGGCACGGTTCCGGCGGGGACGGCGCCGACGGCTCCGGCCACGGCGGGCTCACGGGCCTCGTCGCCGCGGTCGGCCTCGGCGGCGTGCCGATCACCGTCGTCCTGTCGCTGCTGACCGCCGTCGCCTGGTTCCTCGCGCTGGCCGGCACGGTCCTGCTGGAGCGGATCGAGGCGCACGGGCTGACGCGCACGCTGCTCGGCGCGGGCGTCCTGGCCGTCGCCGCCGTGGGCTCCTGGGCCGTCACCTGGCTGCTCGTACGGCCGCTGCGCCGCCTCTACCCCGACGAACGACCACCCTCGCGCCTGGACTTCGTCGGCCGGATCTGCGTGGTGCGCACCGGCCGGGTGGACAGCGGGTTCGGGCAGGCCGAGGTGGCCGCCGAGGACGGCTCCACCGCGATCATCCAGGTGCGTACGGACGAGACCGGGCTCACCGCGGGCGCGACGGCGCTGATCTTCGACTACGACGCCGCCGGCGAGTTCTTCCGCGTCGGGGCCTTCGAAGCGCCGTTCGGCACGGCGCTCGATCCCGGCGGTCCGGCGTACTGACCGGCGCGGGCCCGCCTCCGGCCGCCGGACGCACCGCCGGCCCGCCCCGCACCGCACCGCCGCGCCCCTTACGAACTTTCCTTTACCGCAACTGATTCGACAGAGGTTCCGCCATGGATACCACCGCCATCGGGATCGGCGTACTCGTCGCCGTCCTGCTGCTCATCGCCCTCGGGGTGCTGTTCACCGTCAGCCGCCTGTTCCGCAAGGTCGAGCAGGGCAGGGCGCTGATCATCTCCAAGACGAAGCGGGTCGACGTCACCTTCACCGGCGCCGTGGTGCTGCCGGTGCTGCACAAGGCCGAGTACATGGACATCTCGGTGAAGACCATCGAGATCCGGCGCACCGGCCGCGAGGGCCTGATCTGCCAGGACAACATCCGCGCCGACATCCACATCAATTTCTTCGTGCGCGTCAACAAGACCGTCGAGGACGTCGTCAAGGTGGCGCAGGCGATCGGCACCCAGCGCGCCAGCGACCCGCGCACGCTCCAGGAGTTCTTCGCGGCGAAGTTCTCCGAGGCGCTGAAGACGGTCGGCAAGCAGCTCGACTTCGTCGACCTCTACACCAAGCGCGAGGAGTTCCGGGACCGCATCATCGCGGTCATCGGCACCGACCTCAACGGCTACCACCTCGAAGACGCGGCCATCGACTTCCTTGAGCAGACGCCCATGGCGCAGCTCGACTCCGCGAACATCCTGGACGCCCAGGGCATCCGCAAGATCACCGAGCTGACGGCGATCGAGCACGTGCGCACCAACGAGTACCAGCGCACCGAGGAGAAGGAGATCACCCGGCAGAACGTCGAGGCCCGCGAGGCGGTCCTGGAGCTGGAGCGCCGCCAGGCGGAGGCCGAGGTCAGGCAGACCCGCGAGATCGAGACCGTACGGGCCAGGGAAGAGGCCGAGACGGCGCGGGTGCAGGCCGAGGAGCGGCTGCGGTCGCACAGCGCGCACATCAAGACGGAGGAAGCGCTCGGCATCCAGGGCCAGAACCGGGACCGCGAGGTCGCCGTCGCGCAGAAGAACCGCGAGCGCGTCATCGCCATCGAGAATGAGCGCATCGAGAAGGACCGGCTGCTGGAGGTCATCGCCCGGGAGCGGGAGACGCAGCTCCGGCGCATCGCCGCCGACAAGGAGGTCGAGGCCGAGAAGCGGGAGATCGCGGACGTCGTCCGGGAGCGGATCGCGGTCGAGAAGACCGTCGCCGCCCAGGAGGAGGAGATCAAGAAGCTCCGTACGGTCGAGGAGGCCGAGCGTGAGCGCCAGGCGCTGATCATCCGGGCCGAGGCCGAGGCGCAGGAGCGCCTGGTCAAGGACATCAAGGCGGCCGAGGCCGCCGAGCAGGCGGCGGGCCACCGGGCCGCCGAGACGCTGGCCATGGCCGAGGCCCGGCGCAAGGCCGCCGACCTCGACGCGGAGGCCGCCGTGCGGCTCGCCGAGGGCAAGCGCGCGGACGCCGCGGCCGTCGGGCTCGCCGAGGCGGAGGTGCGCGAGCGCAACGCCGAGGCCATCGCGAAGGTCGGCCGCGCCGAGGCCGAGGTCGCCAAGGAGAAGGCGTTCGCCGGTGCCGAGGGGCTGAAGGAGAAGCTGAAGGCCGAGGCCGAGGGGCTCACGGACAAGGCGGCGGCGATGGCCGCGCTGGACGCGGCGAGCCGCGGGCACGAGGAGTTCCGGCTCCGCCTGGAGGCCGAGAAGGACGTCCGGCTGGCCGGCATCGACGTGCACCGGCAGGTCGCCGAGGCGCAGGCCACGGTGCTCGCCACCGGCCTGGAGAACGCGAAGATCGACATCGTGGGCGGCGAGAGCGTCTTCTTCGACCGCCTCGTCAACTCCATCGCGCTCGGCAAGGGCGTCGACGCCTTCGTCGGCAACTCCGAGTCCGTACGGACCATGGCCGGCCCGTGGCTGGACAAGGACGGCTCCACCTTCACGCAGGACCTCGGCGCCATGCTCACGGGCCTGGGCACGGACGGCCTGCGCGACCTGACCATCGCCGGCGCGCTGACCAAGCTCATCGCGGGCGGCGGCCCCCAGGCGGGCGCCCTCCAGGGCCTGCTGGACTCCGCCAAGGCCGGCGGCCTCGCCGACGTGAAGCTCACGGACCTGGCCGGTCCGGCCGAGCTGAGCGGCGCGCGACTGAACGGCGCGGCGGCCGGGGCGAAGTAGCCCGACCGCCGGCCGGGTCCCGCCACGCCACGGGGGGGGGCGGGCGGGGCCCGGCCGCGCCTTACCGGAACCATGGGCCCAGGCCCGGCGCGGCGGCGGCCGAGTACAGCGGAAGCAGCAGGGAGTTTGAGGTGGACGTGAACACCGAGGGCCGGGACGGGCGCGCGGAGGGCGAAGCCGGTACGGGCGCGGGCGCGGCGGCGGCCGGCGGGTCGGTGGCCGGGGGGCTCGACGCCGGTACGTACGAGGTGCTGCGCGACCGGCTGGCCGCCCAGGCCGCGGAGCTGGCCCGCGGGGCCGAGGCGCTGAACGCGCGGCGCGTGGAGACCTTCGGCTCCACCGAGCTGCGCCTGCTGGGCACCGAGCAGATCCGCACCGAGCAGCGGTGCGTGCCGCGCGACATCGTCGCCGTCGGCGGGCGCCTCCTCCTCGGCTACACCACCCCGGACAGCGCCAACACCGAGACGGCCGTCGGGGACGTCTTCGCGCTGCACGCGCTGCGCCGCGCGGAGGAGGGCGGCGAGGGCGTGACGCTCGCCGAGGCCGACGCCGACGACCTGCCCGAACTGCTCGGCGACTCCGCGTTCCAGCGCGAGTTCGGCGAGCTGCACCGCTACTACCGGGCCGCCGCCCTGCGCCGGCTGCGGCGCGTCGACGGCAAGCTCCTCGCCGTCTTCCGCACCGGCCCGAACCCCGGCGACCTGCGCGTCCTGCGCTGGCAGCTCGCCGCCGACGGCACGCCCCGCTACCTCGACGCGCGCGGCGAGCGCGACCACGTCCTGCCGGAGTCCCAGGACATCCGGTGGACCGCCGCGACCCGCGACGACCATGTGCTGGGCCGCCACCCGCACGTGTCGATCGGCGGCGAGATCTACGTCTCCACCGTCGGCGGCGCCCTCACCGTCAAGACCGAGAACACCACCGAGTCCGGCGAGGGCGTCTACCGCGAACCCGTCGAGGAGCCGCTGCAGTCGCTGGCCGACGCGGAGATCGAGCACGCCCGCGTCGGGCCGCTCGTGCTGCTGCGCGTACGCCCGTACAACGAGAGCGTCCGCCGCCACCTCGTCTACAACGCCACCACCCGTGCCGTCGTGCGGCTCGACGGCATCGGCCAGGCGTGCCTGCGCCTCCCCGACGACCAGGGCGTCATCTTCCCCGGCGGCTACTGCCTGGCCACCGGCGCCGCCCGCACCTTCGACGCCCTCGACACGGACGGCCTCGGCTACGAGGGGGCCACCCCCTCGCCCAACGGCGAGGACGTCCTCTACGCCTTCCGCGACCCCGCCGACGGCCGCACCCTGCTGCTGTCCTACAACCTCATCCGCAAGGAGGTCGCCACCCCGCTGCTCTGCCACGGCTACGCGCTCTTCGACGACGGCACGCTCATCGCGCTGCGCGCCGACTCCGACGAGCCGTCGCGCGTGCACGCCGTGCAGACCTGGCGGAGCCCGTACGTCTCCGAGACGTACGCCGCCGGGGCCGCGGGGACCGGGCCGCTGGAGCGGGTGGGCAACGCGGACCTGGTGCGCGGCATCTCCGAGCTGCTGACCGTGGCGCGGACGGCCGCCGAGCCGACCGGGACGCGCGCCGGGTTCGCGGCGATCACCGACGCCTGCTCCCGGCTCACCGACCGCTTCCACTGGCTCGCGGACGACGCGCTGGGCGGCCTCCAGGCGCCGTTGGCGCTGGTGCGCTCCACCGCGGAGCAGGTGCTGGCGGAGTTCGAGACCGTACAGAACCTGACCCGGCAGGCCGCCGACGCGCTCGGCGAGGCCGCGGCGCAGATCGCCTCGCTGGTGCGGCGCATCCGCGGCGAGTCGCCGCGCAGCGCCGACGCGTGGGTCGCGCAACTCACCGAGCTGCGCCGCTCCCAGGGCCGGCTGGAGACGCTGCGCGAGCTGCGGTACGTGGACGTCGAGCGGATCGACGCGCTGGCCGCCGAGGTGGCGGACGACATCGACGCGACCGCGCGGCGCGCCGTGGACTTCCTCCAGCAGGACGACGCCTTCGCCGGGTACCAGGAGGACGTCGAGGCGCTGACCGCGGACGCCGAGGCCATCACCACCGTCGCCGAGGCCGCCCCCGTCGGCGAACGGCTCGACGAGCGGACCGAGGGCCTTCAGATCCTGACCGAGGTCGTCGCGGGCCTCGACATCGGCGACGCGACCGTACGCACCTCCATCCTGGAGCGGATCGCGGAGGTGCTGGGCGGCGTCAACCGGGCCCGCGCCACCCTTGCCGCGCGCCGCCGCGAACTCCTCGACCACGAGGGGCGCGCCGAGTTCGCCGCTGAGTTCGCGCTGCTCGGGCAGGCCGTCACGGGCGCGCTGGCCGCCGCCGACACGCCCGAGGCGTGCGAGGAGCAACTGGCGCGGCTGCTGCTCCAGTTGGAGAACCTGGAGGCGCGGTTCGCGGAGTCCGACGACTTCCTCACCGAGCTGTCCGCCAAGCGCACCGACGTCTACGAGGCGTTCTCCTCCCGCAAGCAGACCCTCCAGGACGCCCGCGCCCGGCACGCCGAACGCCTCGCCGACTCCGCGAACCGGGTTCTGGAGACCATCAACCGGCGGGCCGCGACCCTCGCCGACCTCGACGCCGTCAACACCTACTTCGCGTCCGACCCGATGGTCGCCAAGGTCCGCCGCACCGCCGACGAGCTGCGCGAACTCGGCGACGGCGTACGGGCCGACGAGCTCGACGGGCGGCTGAAGGCCGCCCGCCAGGAGGCCGGGCGCGCCCTGCGCGACCGCGCCGACCTGTACCTCGACGGCGGCGAGACGATCCGCCTGGGCCGGCACCGCTTCGCCGTCAACACCCAGGCCCTCGACCTGACGCTCGTCCCGCACGGCGACACCCTCGCCTTCGCGCTGACCGGCACCGACTACCGCGCGCCGGTCACGGACCCGGAGTTCGCGGACACCCGCCCGTACTGGGACCAGCTCCTGCCGTCCGAGTCCGCCGACGTCTACCGCGCCGAACACCTCGCCGCGAAGATCCTCGCCGAGCACGACCCGGCCACGCTGTACGACGCGGGCCCCGACGAGCTGGCCGCCCTGGTGCGGGCCGCCGCCGACGCCGCGTACGACGAGGGGTACGAGCGCGGCGTCCACGACCGCGACGCCGCCGCGATCCTCGGCGCGCTGCTCGCCCTGCACGCCGCCGCCGGGCTGCTGCGCTACCCGGCGGCCGACCGCGCCGCCGCCCAGGTCTTCTGGACGCACGCCCTCGACGGCGCGGCGCGCGAGCACTGGACGCTGCGCGTACGGTCGCTGGCGCGGGCGCGGGAGACGTTCGGGCTGGCCCCGGCGATCGCCGACCTGACGGCGGAACTCGCGGCGCAGATGGCGGCGTTCGAGGGGCCGGGCTCCGCGGCCGGGCCGCTCGCCGCCGAGTACCTCTTCGAGGAGCTGGCGGCCGGGCCCGAGGGGTTCGTGGCCGGGGCGGAGGCCCGCACCCTCCTGGAGAAGTTCCGCAGGGCGAGCGGCGGCCCGGCGTACGACGAGGAGCTGCGGTCGCTGTCCGCCGCGCCGCTGGACGCCGCTCCCCTCGATGTCGTCTCCCTCGACGCCTCGTCGCTCGCTGCTGCGTCCCTCGACGCCCGGCGCCAGCTCGTCCAGGCGTGGCTCGGCTCGTATCTCGCCGGGAGCGGCGAGGAGGCCGACCCCGGCGTCGTGGCGGAGGCCGTGGCGATCGAGCTGTGCCCCGACGCGGCGCGTTACGGCTCCGAGGCGGCGCTGACGGCGCGGGTGGAGGGCCTGCTGGGCGCCCACCCCCGGATCGCCGGCCGCTGCCTGACCGTCCGTCTGGACGAGTTCCTGGCCCGTACGCGCGCGTTCCGCGAGGAGCGGGTGCCGGGCTTCCGCGCGTACCAGCAGCGGCGCAACCGGCTGGTGGAGGCCGAGCGGACCCGGCTGCGGGTGGACGAGTTCCGGCCCAAGGTGATGAGCGCCTTCGTCCGCAACCGGCTCCTCGACGAGGTGTACCTGCCGCTGATCGGCGGGAACCTCGCCAAGCAGATGGGCGCCGCGGGCGACGAGAAGCGCACCGACAACAGCGGACTGCTGCTGCTCATCTCCCCGCCGGGCTACGGCAAGACGACGCTGATGGAGTACGTCGCCGACCGCCTCGGCCTCGCCCTCGTCAAGGTCAACGGCCCGGCGCTGGGCCACTCCGTCACCTCGCTGGACCCGGCGCAGGCCCCCGACGCGACCGCGCGCCAGGAGGTCGAGAAGATCAACTTCGCGCTGGAGGCGGGCAGCAACACCCTCCTCTACCTGGACGACATCCAGCACACCTCGCCCGAACTGCTCCAGAAGTTCATCTCGCTGTGCGACGCCCAGCGCCGCGTCGAGGGCGTCTGGAACGGCCGTACGCGCACCTACGACCTGCGCGGCAAGCGGTTCGCGGTGTGCATGGCCGGCAACCCGTACACGGAGTCCGGCGGCGTCTTCCGCATCCCCGACATGCTCGCCAACCGCGCCGACGTGTGGAACCTGGGCGACGTGCTCTCCGGCAAGGACGACGTCTTCGCCCTCAGCTTCGTCGAGAACGCCCTGACCTCCAACCCCGTCCTCGCCCCCCTCGCCGCCCGCGAACGCTCCGACCTCGACCTGCTGATCCGCCTCGCCCAGGGCGAGCCGGGGGCCCGCGCCGACCGGCTCTCCCACCCGTACGCGCCGGCCGAGCTGGAGCGCGTACTCGCCGTACTGCGCCACCTGCTCACCGCCCGGCGCACGGTCCTCGCCGTCAACACCGCGTACATCGCGTCGGCGGCCCGTACGGACGTCAGCCGCACCGAGCCGCCCTTCCAGCTCCAGGGCTCGTACCGCAACATGAACAAGATCGCGGAACGGATCGCGCCCGTCATGAACGACGCAGAACTGACCGCCGTCATCGACGACCACTACGCGGGCGAGGCCCAGACCCTCACCACCGGCGCCGAGGCGAACCTGCTGAAGCTGGCGGAACTGCGGGGCACGCTCACGGACGAGCAGGCCGCGCGCTGGGAGGCGATCAAGACCTCGTACGTCCGCACTCAGGCCCTCGGCGGCTCCGACGAGGACCCGCGCGTGCGCGCCCTCGCGGCGCTGGGCCTCGTCGCCGACCGCATCGCGGCCGTCGAAACCGCCCTCCTGCGCATGACCGAACCCCCGGCGGGGCGGCACCGGGGGGATTCGGGGAGGTAGGGGACGGGGCCGGTCGGGGTCGTTACGGCTTGGCGTAGGTGAGGGGCTGGGCGGGGGCCGGGGCGCCGGCGGGCCCGGCGGCCTCCATGGCGGCGAGCCGCTCGGCGGCGCGGGCCCGGACCTTCTTGACGTGGCGCCCCGTGAAGACGGCGGGGACGACGAACCCGGCGACCTTGCAGCAGATCTGGAGGGCGGACCCGGCGCCGAGCGCGGAGCAGGTGAACTCGGCGGCGGCGGAGAGGGTGAAGCTGACCGTCCACACCGTGGTGATGACGGTGTTGACGCGGATGAAGTGCGGGGAGTTCCAGACCTCCTTGGGGGCGTTGCGGCGGGCGATCCCCTGCGTGAAGGGGCTCCGCAGGGCCAGGCTCGCCCAGCCGATGAGCGCCAGCCAGGCCGTGGACAGCGCGCTGTCGTGGTCGTGGAGCGAGGAGTGCGGGTCCGCGAACGCGACGACGGTCATGCCCAGCACGAAGACGATCGTCCCGAAGTCGAGGATCTGGGCCCCGGCCTCCACGCCGGCCCGGCGGTCCTTGAGCAGCAGATAGACGGAGCAGATCAGAGCGGCCAGGGCGCCCCATTGCCACCCGATGAGAGAAACACCGGCGTAGACGAACCACGGGGCGAAATTGCGGAGGTAGTTCATGGGAACGGGTATTCCTCTCACGCGGCGAATGGGAATCCGGGTGCGAAGCCGTCGTCATTCCTTTTCCGACTGCTCCGGTTTCTCCCCGGCGGCGATATCAAAATTACGGGGGCGGGGCCGGAGTGTCGTGGGGTGAGCGCCGTATCTTGCGGGTGGAGAAGGGTCTCCACCCGGCGTACACCAGGGGGGAGGGGTGGGGCGCGCAGGCGAGTTGGGCGCGCACGCGAAGAGGCCGCGCCGTTGGGGAAGGAGCGCGGCTCAGGGGGTGCCAGGGGGAGGTGTCAGGGGCGAGGTCAGGGCCGCTGTTCGGAGCCGTCCGGGGGGAGAACGCTCAGCGCGTAGCGCACGGCCTCGGCGCGGGAGTGGAGGTCGGCCTTGGCGAAGAGGTTGTTGATGTGCGTCTTGACGGTGGCCTCGCTGATGACGAGGCGGGCGGCGATCTCGGGGTTGCGCAGCCCGTCGCCGATCAGCCGGAGCACTTCCCGCTCGCGCGCCGTGAGCATGGCGGCCTGCTCGGCGGCGGGCTTGGGCCGGTGGGTGGCGAGGGTGAGCAGCCGGCGCTGCACCTCGGGCGCGAGGACGGCCTGGCCGTGGCTGGCGCTGCGTACGGCCTGCAGTATCGTGTCGCGGCCCGCGTCCTTGGTCAGATAGCCGCCGGCCCCGGCCTGGAGGGCGGCCAGGATCGACTCGTCGTCCTCGAAGGTGGTCAGGACGACGACCGTGGTCCGGGGGCTGGCGGCGCGGATGCGCCCCGTGGCCTCGACGCCGTCCATGACGGGCATGTTGAGGTCCATCAGGACGACGTCGGGGCCGTGCGCGGCGACGGCCGCGACCGCCTCCTCGCCATTGGTCGCCGTCGCCACGACGTCGACGTCGTCGTCGAGGTCGAGCATGACCGCCAGCGCCTCGCGGACGGCCGTCTGATCGTCCACGACCACCAACTTGACGCTGCTCGCCTGGTCGCTGTTCATCGGGGCGCTGCTCGCCTGGTCGCCGCTCACCTGGGCACCTCCAGTCTTACGGTCCAGCCGCCCGGTGCGGCGTCCGCGATATTGGGTCCGGCGCGGAGGGTACCGCCCACCAGGGCGGCGCGTTCGCGCATGCCGACCAGGCCCATGCCGGTGCCCTCGGCGCCGGGGCGCGGCGCGGGGGAGCCGGCCGGTCCGTTGACGACGGTGAGGGCGACCGCGTCGGCGGTGAATTCGAGCGTCATGGCGCGGGCGGCCCCCGGCGCGTATTTGAGGGCGTTGGTGAGGGCTTCCTGCGCCACGCGCAGCGCGGTCTGCGCGATCTCGACCGATACGGGCACGGGTTCGCCGACGATCTCGAAGGCGACCTCCTCGCCCTCCGCCATCAGCCGCAGCGACTCCTGGAGGGGCAGGGTGTCCTCGCGCAGGGCGTGCACGGCGTGCCGGGTCTCGGCGATGCTGTCGACGGCCAGCGCCCTGGCCCGGCGCACAGCCGCGCGCGCCTCCTCGACGCGGTCCTTCTGGCTGAGGGCGTCGGCCATGTCGAGCTGGAGCGCGATGCCGGAGAGGGAGTGGCCGAGCACGTCGTGGATCTCGCGGGCGATGCGCCCCCGCTCCATGAGCGCGGCCGTACGGGCCTCGGACTCGGTGGCCCGCCGCGCCTCGGCGGCGGCGTGCTGGGCGCTCGCGAGCGCCTCGCGCCGGTCGCGCTTGGAGATGCCCATGTAGACGGGCATCGCCACGGTGAGCGCCAGCCACCAGGGCCAGTAGCCGGGGGAGGGGGAGAGCCGGTCGGCGATCCAGACCGCCGAGGCGGCGCTGACCGCCCCGGCCGCCGCCACCCCGACGGCGGTGCGCCGGGAGGCGAGCTTCACCCCGGCGGTGGCGGCGGCGGAGTAGGCGAAGAAGGGCGCCACGGTGTTGTGCGCGAGAGGGAGGAGCACGGCCGCCAGAACGGCGTAGCCGCCCGCGAGCGCCACCTGCGCCCGCTGCGACAGCCGGGCCCAGGAGAAGATCGCGGCGAAGGAGCACGCCGCGACCACGACGAAGAGGGAGATGGCGAGCGGCGGGGCGACCATGTGGGCGCGGGGGATCTGGATCGCGGTCAGGACGGTGGCGGTGACGGCGATGAAGGGCTGGGCGAGATCGTCACCGTGGTGATGGGGAAAGAGGGGCTGCGGGGTGGGGGAGGACGTTTCTCCGGTGGAGGAGGACGTTTTTGGGGCCGGGGGTTCGGATCCGGTGGACGGCACGGGGCGCACTCCGACCTCAGTAGCGGCGGTCTTGACGGGAGCGGGAGTCGGCATCCCGAAGCGCGTCCAGCATAGAGGGGGCGGTTCCGCGCTGGTGGGGGGCGGTGCGGGTGGCGGTGGCGGTGGCGGTGTGGCTGCTCGTGGCGGCGTGGCTGCCGCCGGCAGTGTGGCGGCCGGGGAGGTCGTTGGGGGACTGGCTGGGGGAGTGGCTGTGGGACTGGCTGTGGGACTGGCTGTGGGACTGACTGGGAGCGAACCGCTGCTGGAGGCTGTCCAGGAGGGGGGAGGAGGTGTGGGGCTGCCCGTCCTTGCCGACGGTCCAGACGACGCGGCTGTCGGTACGTACGGCGCGGCCCAGGACGACGATGCCCTCGGCGAGCATGCCGAGGCCCACGGTCAGGAGCAGGCTGTTGCCGGCGGCGTCGGACACGTGCGGGTCGACGGCCCCGAGGGTGACGTTCGCCGCGATCTTCACCACGATGTTCAGCACCCACAGCGCCACGGTCACCCAGGTGTAGCGCATGAACACCAGCCCGTCCCGATTGGACAGTCGGATACTCACGCCCCGCAGCACCCCGAGGAGGACGCTGATCCCGCCAGTGGCCACCAGGAACACCACGGAGGCCACCCCGGTGTGGTGCCCGGACACATTGGACACCCCGACGAGCGACAACACCGCCGGAAGAATCAGCATCCGCTTTGCCTCGGCCGGCTCCCCCAGCAACCGCCGAACCATCACGTAACACACAGCCGCGATAATCAGCACAATCTCAACGGGCCCACTCATGGCGCTGCCTCCCAATCCATAAACCGGCCAACCGATTAGCCGACCTCTGCCAACACCCCCAAAACTAGATTTCGACCCCCTTACCTTTCATGAGGCAGCCGCCGTAACTCCGGGTGGAGAAATCTCTCCACCCGAGCCCGAGCCCGAGCCCGAGCCCGAGACACGCCTGCTCCGCTGCGCTCCACCGGCAACGGCTGGGCGGGGCGGCATTGTGCCCGCCCGGTCGCGGCTCTCGTCGGGGGCGCGTTGTGGCTTGATGTTCATGCAAGCGGCGGGCAGGGACGGGCAGGGGTTGGCTCGCTGCCTGCGGTTTGGGTAGGGGCGGGCGTCACGGCTTGTCGCTGGGTGGGGCGGTATTGCGCCCGGTTGGCTGCGGCTTTCGTCTCGGACCCTCCGGGTCCAAAGCGCTGGCAGCGGCGGGGGGAGGGGGCCGGCCTGAGGTCCGGTTCGCTGCCTGCGGGTGGGGTTGTGGCTGGGGCTAGAGAGGGCTCGCTGCGCTTCGCCGCTGGCTGCTGCCGCGAAGTGGCCGTTGTGCTCGTTCGGCTGCGGGGGCGTGGGGGCTTGAGGCCCAAGGATTCAAGAGCGGCGGGCAGGGACGGCTCGGGTCGGGCTGGGGTTCAAGGCGGGCTCCGCTGCGCTACGCGACTGGCGGTTGGGCACGGGGACTCGACCATGACCCGAAGCGGGGTGCTGCGGCCTGCGGCCGCATGGGGGAGGTGTCGGAGTGGTTTGGTGCGGGTTTCGTCTCGGGCCCTTCGGACCCAAGGCGCTGGCAGCGGCGGGGGAGGGGGCGGGGCTGGGG
>NZ_JOBF01000005.1 GCF_000718635.1 Streptomyces varsoviensis
GCCGGGCCGCCGCCCCGGCCGGCGCGGCGCCGGCGTCGGCGGCCCGGGCCGTGGCCGGCAGACCCGCCGCGAGCACCCCCGCCGTGACCGCTCCGTACTGGAGCACGTTCCTGCGCCGTACGGTGGGTTCGGCCTCGGCCGCTTCCCCCGCGCCTTGCGCGTCCCCCGCGCCCGGGCCCCGTACGTCCAGTGGATCTGTCTTGCTCATGACATCTCCTCTTCCTTGAGGCGCCCCTGAGGCTTTCCTGAGGCTTTCCTGAGGCTTCCATGGGGCTTCCATGAGGTTCGTGACCGCCAGACCGTAGCCGCGCCCCCGCCACACCGGAACAGCGCCGCCCGTCAAAAACTGACGCCCCACCAGTTTCCGCGCCCGGCACACTGCCCGTACCAAACGCACCGCGCGTACCAAACGCACGGCGCCTACCGAACGCACCGCGCGTACCGCGACCGACGACGACAGGCCCGGGGCCGTCCCGCCCCGGGCGGTGCGGGGGCGGGTGCAGGCCGCACCACGCCCCGGGCGGTGCCGGGCGCAGGTCGCGCCCCTCCCCGGACGGCAACGGATCGGACACAGGCCCCCGTCACTCCCCGACGGCGCCGGGCAGAGGGGAGACCCGTCACATGCCCGACGGCACTGGTCCGGGCTCAGGCCGCATCGCACCCCCGACAGCACCAGGCCGGGGGCAGGCCCCCGTCACTCTGCGGACGGCGCCGGGGCAGGTGCAGGCCCCCTCACTCCCTCACTCTCCGGGCGGCATCGGGCCGGGCGCAGGCCGCGTCACATCCCGGACGACGCCGAGCCGGGCGTAGGCCGCATCACACCCCCGACGGTGCCGAGCCGCAGGCCACGTCACTCACCGGCCGACGCCGGGCCGGGCTAGGCCGCGTCACACCCCGGACGACGCCGGCCGGGTCGGGGGGCAAGCCCCGTCACATCGCGGACGGCACCGCATCGGCTGTATGTCGCGCGCCACCCCCGACGGCACCGGGCCGGGCACAGGCCCCCTCACACCCACGACGACGCCGGGCCGGGCGCAGGCCGCATCACACCCCCGACAGCAACGGGGGCAGGCCCCGTCACACCCCCGACGGCGCCGGGCAGGGGGGAGGCCCCGTCACACCGCGGACGGCACCGCATCGGCCGTATGCCGCGCGCCACCCCCGACGGCACCGGGCCGGGCACAGGCCCCCTCACACCCACGACGACGCCGGGCCGGGCGCAGGCCGCATCACACCCCCGACAGCAACGCGCCGGGCCGGGCACAGGCCCCGTCACTCCCCCGACAGCAACGGACCGGGCGCAAGCCCGCTCCGTCACTCCTCGGGCGGCACCGGATCGGGCGTGGGACGCGATGGTCCGCCCCGGCTCGAAGACGTGCGAACGGCGCCGACGCTCGCGACCACTACCAGGAGGATGGCGACGCCCTCGGCGGCGGACAGCGACTGGGAGAGGAGGAGGAAGCCGGCGGCGGCGCCCGCGGCGGGTTCGAGGCTCATCAGGACGGCGAAACCCGAGGCGGGCAGGCGGCGGAGGGCGAGGAGTTCCAGCGTGTAGGGGAGAACAGAGGACATCAGGGCGACGGCGGCGCCCAGCCCGATGGTCACCGGGTCGAGAAGTGCGGCACCCTTGCTCGCCACGCCGAGCGGGATGCTGAGCACCGCCGCGACGCTCATCGCCAGGGCCAGCCCGTCCGCCTTGGGGAAGCGCTGGCCGGTACGGGCGGACAGCAGGATGTACGAGGCCCACAGCGCCCCGGCCGCGAGGGCGAAGCCCGCGCCCGCCGGGTCCAGGGAGTCGAAGCCGCTGCGCCCCAGCAGGAACACCCCGCCCAGGGCCAGCGCCGCCCACACCAGGCTCACGAGCCGCCGCGAGGTGGCCACGGACAGCACCAGCGGGCCGAGGAACTCCAGCGTGACCGCCGCGCCCAGCGGAATCCGGTCGATGGCCTGGTAGAAGAGGGTGTTCATGCCCGCGAGGGCGGCCCCGAAGACGCACACCAGCAGCCAGTCGGCGCGCGCGTGGCCGCGCAGCCGCGGCCGGCAGGCCACCAGCAGCACCACGGCGGCCAGTACGAGCCGGAGCGTCACCACGCCGAGGGCGCCCGCGCGCGGGAAGAGCAGCACCGCGACGGCCGCGCCGAACTGGAGCGAGACGACCCCGCCGATCACCAGCGCCACCGACGTGAGCCGCCCGCCGCCACCGGTTGCGGCGGGGACGGCGGACGCGGACGCGGCGGAGGCGGCGGAGGCGGCCGACGAGGCGGTCGCGTCGGGAGCGGTGGACGCGGCACCCCCTGGCGGCTCGGGCAGGGGCGCCCCCGGGGCGTCAGCGGTACGGGCGTCGAGACGTGCACGATTCATGCACCCCACGCTAAGTACCGCCCGGCACCGCGTGAAATGCCTATTTCCCTGCCTTTATGCTCCATGGACATGACCATCGAGCTGCGCCACCTCCGGTGCTTCCTCGCCATCGCCGAGGCCGGCAGCGTCACCCGGGCCGCCGCCGGCCTGCACCTCACCCAGCCCGCCGTCTCGCGCACCCTGCGCCGCCTGGAGACGGAACTGGGCACCCGGCTCGTGGACCGTTCCACCCACCACCTCGAACTCACCGAGGCGGGCCGCGCCTTCCGCACCAAGGCCGCGGCGGCCGTCGCCGCCTTCGACGACGCGGTCGACGCCGGGCGGCTGCGGCCGTGGCCGCTACGGCTCGGCCACGCCTGGTCGGCGTTCGGCGCGTACACGACGCCGCTGCTCCTCGCGTGGGGCCGCGCCCACCCCGAGACGCCGCTCGAATTCCTGCGCATCGACGACCGTACGGCCGGCCTGGCGCGCGGTGCCGTGGACGTGGCCCTGCTGCGCGGCGAGGTACGGGCCCCCGGCCTGGTCACCGAGGTGATCCTCACCGAACCCCGGCTCGCGGCCGTACCCGCCGGCGACCCCCTGGCCGCCCGCGCCGAACTCACCCTCGCCGACCTCGCCGCCCGCCCCGTCGCCCTGAACACCGTCGCCGGCAGCACGACTCTCGACCTCTGGCCGCCGGACCGCCGCCCCACCGCCACGGTGACGGTCGCCAACAACGACGACTGGCTCGCCGCCATCTCCGCCCGCCGGGCGGTCGGCGTGACCACCTCCGCCACCGCCGTGATGCACCAGCACCCCGACGTCGTCTACGTCCCGCTCACCGACGCCCCGGAACTCCCCCTCTCCCTCGCCTGGCGCGACGGCCCGAGCCACCCCGCGATCCCAGAGCTAGTAGCCCTCGCCCACCAGGTCTCACTACGGGCCGACTGAGCGGCTGGCTGCCTGGCCGTCTGGTCGCCGGGCCTTCTGATCGCCTGGCCACCTGATCGCCTGGCCGTCTGGCCGTCTCGTCTCCGGATCGCCTGACCGCGTGGTCTCCTGACCGCCGGACCACCTGACCGTCAGGCCGCCCGGCCGCCGGGCCACCTGGCCGCCTAGCCGCCTGGCCGCCTGGTCGCCTGGTCGCCTGGTCGCCTGGTCGCCTGGCCACCGGACCACCTGACCGCCTGGTCGTCTTGTCGCCTGGCCGCCGGACCACCTGGCCTCCTGGCCCTCTGACCGCCTGGACACCTGACCGCCCGACCGTCCGACCGTCGGACCGCCTGGTCGTCTTGTCGCCTGGGCGCCTGACTGCCTGATCGTCCGACCGCCTGAGGGCCTGAGGGCCTGGCCCTCTGACCACCTGGCCGCTTGACCGCCTGGGCGCGCCGCCCGCAGCCGCACTCCACCCGCCGGCCGCACTCCCCACGGGCCGCCGGGCCCCGCCGTGCCGGCGCCCGACCCGTTGGCCTTGGCCGCCCATAGCGGCGCGTCCCTGACCTGCCGTGTCTCCGGCCCGGCTACCGCTCGTAGCCGCCCTGCGCTGCATGGCCGGACCGCCGGGCCCCGTCGCGTCGGCGCCTGAGCCCGACTGCCCCTGGCCACCACTCGTAGCCGCTTGCCGCTGCGCGGCCGGACGGTCCGGCCCTATCGAGGCGTCAGCCGCCGCACTCCACCCGTCGGCCGCGCTCCCCGCCCGCCGCCGCGCTCCCACCCGTCATCGCGCGCCGGCCCCGCCGCCGCGGGCTGCCTCCCGCTGCGTGCCGCCCGCGCCGCCGCACCCCCGCCTCCCCACCGCGCGCCGACACCGCCGTCGCGGGCTGCCCACGCCACACGCTGACCCGCCGCACTCCCCCGCCCCCCACCGCGCCCCGACCCGCCGCGGCACGCTGCCCCGCCGCCCCGCGGCGTACGGGACAGGGCCCCGCAATCACCGCCGCCGGGGGCATTACTTGGCTAGCCACACAACTGGTGTTAGCTTTTAAGTGGCTAGCCACTTAAAGCCATCCGGTACCGGCATTCCCTTGAGGAGACAGAGGAGAGAGCAGTCATGAAGGCCATCGTTTTCGACACGTTCGGCGGCACCGAGGTCCTGCACGAGGCGGAGATCGCGACGCCGGAGCCCGGCCCCGGACAGGTCCGCGTCCGCGTCAAGGCCGTCGGCGTCAACCCGGTGGACGGGAAGATCCGCTCCGGCGCCTTGGAGGCCGTCTTCCCGACGCCGCTGCCCGCCACCCCCGGCGGGGAGGTCGCCGGAGTGGTCGACGCCGTCGGTGAGGGCGTCGACCAGTTGAAGGAGGGCGACGAGGTGCTGGGCTGGCCCGACACCGGCGCGTACGCCGAGTACGCCCTGGCGTCGGCGGCCGTCCTCGCCCGCAAGCCGGCCGGCCTGGCCTGGGCGCACGCCGCCGCGCTGCCGGTGGCGGGCGACGCCGCCGACCGCGTACTTGACCTGCTCGGCGTCGCGTCGGGCGAGACGCTGCTGATCCACGGCGCGTCCGGCGGGGTCGGCACCATCGCCGTACAGCTCGCCGTCGCCCGCGGCGCCCGCGTCATCGGCACCGCCGGCCCGGCCAACCAGGAGTACGTCGCCTCGCTCGGCGCGACCCCGCTGGTCTACGGCGAGAACCTGGTCGAACGGGTCCGCGCACTCGCCCCCGAGGGGGTGGACGCCGTCTTCGACGCCGCGGGCAAGGGCGCGCTGGAGGACTCCATCACCCTGCGCGGTGGCACCGACCGGATCGTCACCACCGCCGACTTCCGCGCCGGCGAACTCGGTGTCGTCTTCGCCGAGGGCCCCCAGCGCCGCTCCGCCGCCCGGCTGGCCGAACTGGCCCAGCAGGCCGCCGACGGCACGCTGGTGACCGCGGTCGGCACCACCTACCCGCTGGCGGATGCCGCCAAGGCCCAGCAGGCCAGCGACGCCGGCCACAGCCGAGGCAAGATCGTTCTCACCGTCGGCTGACGGAACTGGCCCGGCTGAACCGGGCCGGACTGACCCGGCCGGACTGAACTGGCCGGAGTGGTCTGGCCGAACCGACCGGACTGAACTGACCGGGCCGGCCGGACTCAACTGGCCGAACCGGCCGGACTGAACCGGTCGGACCGAACCGGTCGAACCGGCCGGGGCGCACCGAACTGACCGGGCCGAACAGGCCGGACCGCCGAACACGCCGTACCGAACCAGCCGGACCACCGAACACACCGAACCCAACCAGCCGGACCACCGAACACACCGAACCCAACCAGCCGGACCACCGAACACACCGCACCGAACAGGCCGTACCGAACAGGCCGGACCCAATCGGCCGAACCACCGAACAGACCGAACCCCAACCGGCCGAACACACCGGAGCGACTGATGGGGGGCCGCCCCCGGGGCGGCTTGGCGGCGTGGCGCGAACCTTGCCTGGCACACGGCCCAGCCGCCTGCTCCCGCCGTCACACGCCCCCGACCTCCACGCCCCCTCACGCCCCCGGAGCCCTCACCCCCGGAGAGTCCTCGCCCCGGAGCCCTTACGCCCCGGACCCCTCACCCCCGGAACCCTCACCCCCAGAGCCCTTACGCCCCGGAGCCCCCGGCCCCGGTTCACACACGGCCCCCGCCCCCCGTGCCGTCGGCGCGCCGCACGACGATGGTCTGCGCCTGTCCCTCTCACTCAGATCTCACATTGGTCAAGGAGCAGCGATGTCCGCGATGCCCGACAGCACCTCGCCCGAACCGCCGGCCACGGCGCGCGACGCGCAAGTGAGCTACGCCATCTTCCAGCTCGCCCGCGCCCACCGCGGCCACGCCGCCGCCATGCTGCGCGCCATGAACCTGCACCCGGGGCAGGAACTGCTGCTGATGCAGCTCTTCGACCAGGACGGCCGGACGCAGGCCGAGCTGCTGGAACGGGTCGGCCTCGACCACTCCACCGTTTCCAAGTCGCTGCGGCGCATGCAGGAGTCCGGGCTGATCACACGGGAGCCCGCGCCACACGACAGACGGGCCATGGTGGTCAGCCTCACCGACGCCGGCCGCGCCCTCCGGCAGCCCATCACCGATATGTGGCGCGCCCTGGAGGACATCTCCGTCCGCGACCTGACGGCCGAACAGGCCGAGATGTTCACCACGGCCGCGTACACGATAGAGAAATCGCTCCGGGACCACGGCCGCCAAGCCCCGGCCGAATAGCCGGATACCCGCCCAAAGGCAAGTGTCCGCCGAGTAGTTGAGCGCCCATCGATAGTCAAGCACCCGCCAAATAGCCAGGCACCCGGCCGAATAGCCACGCACCCACCGAATAGCCACGCACCCGCCGAATACCCGGGCGCGGCCGACCCCCTCGCGCCCCGCCCCGCACCACCGATCCCGCGCCCGCCCCCGCACCACCGATCCCGCGCCCGCCCGGCGCCCGCCCCGCACCGGCCCCGCCCCCGGCGAGGGCGCCCCAAGGCTGCTCCCCGCCGTCCGCGGCGGCACGGCGGCATGCACTGCGCCCCGTAACGCGTTATGCGACGCACGGCCCTCGCTTCCCTGCCGGCCGCGGCTTCATCAGAACAGCCCGCCGAGCGGCCCGGGAACGCCGCAGCCACCTGCCCCCTTCCCTTCACTCCCCAACTCCCCAACTCCCCATCCATCGTGACCACACGGAGATTCCCATGACGAACCCTTTCGCCAAGATCGACGTGGCCGGACGGCCGCTGGCCAACCGCATAGTGATGGCTCCGATGACCCGTAGCCGCGCCTACGGTCCGGGGGCCACCCCGACCGACTTGATGGCGACTTACTACAGCCAGCGCACGAGCGCCGGCCTCATCGTCACCGAAGGCATCCAGCCCTCCGCGGTCGGCCAGGGGTACCCCGACACGCCGGGCCTGCACTCACCGGAGCAGGTGGCCGCCTGGCGGAAGGTCACCGACGCCGTCCACCGCGACGGCGGGGTGATCTTCGCGCAGTTGATGCATACGGGCCGTATCGGCCACCCCAGCCTGCTGCCGGACGGCCTGAGCCCCGTCGCGCCGTCGCCCGTCGCCGCGAAGGGGCAAGTGTTCACCCACCAGGGGCCGTTGGACTTCGTCACCCCGCGGGAGCTGGACGCCGCCGCCATCATCCGCACCATCGGCGACTTCGCCGACGCGGCGCGCAACGCGATCGCCGCCGGGTTCGACGGCGTGGAGGTCCATGGCGCCAACGGCTACCTGATCCACCAGTTCCTCGCGCCCAACTCCAACCGGCGCACCGACGGCTGGGGCGGCGACGCCGCCGGACGGGTCCGCTTCGGCGTGGAGGTGGCCGCCGCCGTCGCGGCGGCGATCGGCGCCCACCGCACCGGCTTCCGCATCTCGCCCGGCAACCCCTTCAACGACATCGCCGAGACGGACGCGGCAGACGTCGAGAACACATACACCACCCTGGTCACCCGGCTAGCTGAACTGAACCTCGGCTACCTGCACATGGTCGAGGGAGCCGACCGGACACTGACCACCCGTCTGCGCGCGGCCTGGCCCGGGCCCTTCATCCTCAATCCGTTCACCTACCCCGAGCCCACCGGCCCGGAGACGCTCGCCCTGATCGAGGACGGCACCACGGACATGGTCGCCTTCGGCGCGCTGTTCCTCGCCAACCCCGATCTGCCCGCCCGCCTGGCCGCCCAGGGCCCGTACAACACGCCGGACCGCGCCACGTTCTACGGCGGTGACCACCGCGGCTACACCGACTACCCGTACCTGTCCGACGCGCCGGCGTAACCGGCCGAGCCCGCCCCCGCCGGGCCACTCACCCGCCCCCGGCCACTCACCCGCCCCCGCCCGGCTGCCGGGCGGGGGCGGATCAGAACGCCCTGGGGGCGGATCAGAACGCCCCGGGGGGCGGAAAGGCACGCCCCGGGGGCCGATCAGAACGCCCGGTCCCGCCGGATGTGATGCGGGATGAGGTCGAGGAACGCGTGCAGCGCGCGCGTCGGGGGCCGGGTCGCCGACGCGACGACGCTGAGGGGCCAGGTGAGCCGGGCGTCGGCGAGCGGTACGGCGCGTACCGCGTCCCCGGCCCGTTCCGCGAGGTCGGGAGGGAGCAGCGCCACGCCGAGGCCGTGGGCGACGTAGTCCGCGATGGTGGTGATATCGGACACCTCGATGCCGACCCGGCGGGACAGGCCGGCCTTCGTGAAGGCGTCGTCCACGAGCTGCCGCTGCCCGAACCCTTCCGGCATGTCGACGAACGTCTCCGCGGCGATGTCCCTGAGCCGCGCCTTCTCCCGCTGGGCCAGCGGGTGCCCGGCCGGGACCAGCAACTGCACGTGGTACCGCTTGATGGGCCTGGCCCTCAGGTGCTCGTCCCGGATCTCGGCCCCGGCGAAGGCCACGTCCACGTGGCTCTCCTTGATCCGGTCGAGCAGCCCCGCGGTACCGCGCTGCGACGTCTCGGTGCGCAGCAGCACTTCGGGGTGGCGCCGGTGGAACTCCCCCGCGAGGGCGGGGACGTCGACGACGGTGAGCCCGCTGAGCACGCCCACGGTGAGGCTTCCGCGCAGCCCCGTGGCCAGTGGCTCGACCGCGGCCCGTGCCCGGTCGAGGGCTTCCAGCGCGGTACGCGCCTCGGGGAGGAAGGCCGAACCGGCCCCGGTGAGCCTGACCGAACGGGTCGAGCGGGCGAGCAGTTCGACCTTGAGGTCCGCCTCCAGCGTCTTGACGCCCGCCGAGAGCGTCGACTGCGTGATGTGCAGCCGCTGGGCCGCCCGCGTGAAGTTCAGCTCCTCGGCGACCGCGATGAAGTACTCCAGCCGCTTCTGATCCATCCGCCGCACCCGCCCTCATTCTCATCCATCGCGCATGCCACTTATCGCGAATGGCGATTACGTCTTCGAAAACATTCGTTGGACACGATAGCCCGCCGCTGTGACCTTTGACGTACGGGCCGCCACCGGCGCCCAGCCCGCCCCGGCCAGGACCGGCCCCACCCGGCCGAGACCGGCCCCACCCGGTCAGGACCGGCCCCACTCGGCCGACCCCCGCCGGGGCCGGCAAGGAATCCGTACGGAAGAGGAAGAGAAAAAAAACCATGCGCGTACTGCTCACCGGCGGCACCGGATACATCGGATCGTCGGTCCTCGACCGCCTCGTCGCGAAGGGCCACCAGGTGACCGCCGTGGTGCGCACCGCGGATAAGGCCGCGGCCGTCCAGGCCAAGGGGGCCGCACCGGCGGTCGCCGACCTGTCCGACGGCGCGACCCTGCACGGCCTGGCGGCCGCGAGCGACGGCGTCGTACACGTGGCCTCGCCCGGCGACGGGACGAGCGCGGCCGTGGACGAGACCGCGGTCACCGCGTTCCTCGACGCCCTGCGCGGCAGCGACCGGCCCTTCGTGCACACCACGGGCGTCTGGGTGCACGGCAGCGGTTCGGCGATCAACGAGTCGTCCGCCATGAACGCCCCGCGCCTCGCCGCCTGGCGGGTGCCGCTCGCCGAGCGGGTACGCGAGGCGGCGGGCGTCCGCACGTCGGTGATCGCGCCGGCGGTGGTGTACGGGCGCGGCGGCGGCCTGCTGAACCTCGTCGCCGCCGGCGCGCGGACCACGGGCGAAGCCCCCGCGCTCACCATGATCGGCCCCGGTGACCAGCACTGGAGCACGGTCCACGTGGACGACCTGGCCGAGCTGTACGCGCTCGCCCTGGAGCAGGCCCCGGCCGGCTCGTACTTCCTCGGGGCGAGCGGGCTCAACCCCACCGTGCGCGAGATATCGGAAGCGGTCAGCCGTGCCCTCGGCCTCTCCGGGCGGGTCGAGCCCGAGCCCGTCGTCCAGACGCTCGACCGCCTCGGGCTGCTCGGCGAGGCGCTGCTGCTCGACCAGCAGGCCACGGGCGACACCGCGCGCCAGGTGCTCGGCTGGGCCCCCGAACAGCCGTCGATCCTGGACGACATCGCGCGGACGCGCTTCACGACGGCCCTCTGACGCGGGCCGCCTTACAGGGCGGCCCCGGCCCTCTCCCCCTCAACAGCCCCCAGATGGCGGCCTCCTGAGAAGCCCCGCCCCTTCCAGAGGAAAGACATGAGTTCTCCCACCGCACCCACGGGGCCCGGCAGACGATCTGAGTCCGGCGCCCCAGGTGGCGCCCGCCCCCGTGGTACGGACTCCACGCCTCGTGCGGACTCCCCGCCTCGTACGGACCCCACGCCCCGTACGGACGACGCCACACCCCATACGGACGCCAATCCCCGTACGGACCCCACGCCCCGTACGGACGACGCCACGCCCCGGCCGGGGTCGGCCGCCGCCCGGCGCGGAACATGGCCCGTCGTCGCGGCCGTGGTGGCCGGCATGGTGATGCCGGTCCAGGCCCGGCTCAACGGCGAACTGAGCCATCGGCTCGACGACGGGATCGCCGCGGCGGCCATCAGTTTCTCGGGCGGCCTCGTCCTCATCACCCTGATCGCGGCCTTCTCGCCTCCGCTGCGCGCGGCGCTGCGCACGCTGGGCGGCGCCGCGCGGGACCGGCGGCTGCCCAGGCGTTATCTGCTGGCGGGTGTCCTGGGCGGTACGTTCTCGCTCGCGCAGTCCACCGCCGCGCTGGCCACCGGCATCGCCGTGTTCACCGTCTCCGTCATAGCGGGCCAGACGCTCGGCGGGCTCACCGTGGACGCGCGGGGCATCGGCGGCGGGCCGCGCCGGCGGCCGGGCGGGCGCCGGCTGCTGGGGGCCGCCGTCATCCTCGTGGCCGCCGTGGTCTCGGCGCTGCCCCGCCTGGCCGGCACCCCCGCGCCCGCCACCATCCTGCTGCCCGCGCTCGCCGCCGTCGCCGCCGGTTTCCTGCTCGGTCTCCAGCAGTCGCTGAACGGGGCTGCCACGGCCGCCTCGGGTTCACCGCTGGCCGCGACCTGGCTCAACTTCCTGGTCGGAGCCGTGTTCCTGGGCGCTGCCCTGGGCGTGAAGACCCTCTTCCAGGAGGGGCAGGGCGGGGCGGGCCTGTCGGGCCACGCGCTGCCGGCCGACTGGTGGGTCTACCTCGGCGGCGCGTGCGGCGTGCTGTTCATCGGCGCGTCGGCCTTCCTCGTACGGCGCATCGGGGTACTGCTGCTGAGCATGGCCTTGATCGCGGGGCAGTTGGCCTGCTCGATCACGCTGGACTTCGCCGTACCGGCCGGCAGCCGCTCGCCCTCCCTCCTCACCGTTCTCGGGGCGCTGCTCACCTTCCTCGCCGTCTGGATCGCTTCCCGGCGCCCAAGGGGAGCCACCGCGCGGAGCGAGGGGCGCCCCTGACCACCCGCCTCCCCCAACTCCCCCAGCTCCCCCAGCTCCCCGGCAAGCTCAACCCACAAGAAGAACAAGAACCCGAGCAAGACAGTGCCGCACCCGGCGCGAAAGGAACCTCCGTTGTCCCCCAACCAGCCGCAGCACAAGGACCGCATCCTGATCAAGGGCGCGTACGTGATGACGCAGGACGACCAACTCGGCAACCTCGTAGGCGACATCCTGATCGCCGACGGCAGGATTCTCCGGATCGGCCAGGACCTGACCGACGACCGGGCCCGCGTCGTCGACGGCGCGGGAAAGGCCGTACTCCCCGGCTTCATCGACACCCACCGCCACAACTGGCAAGGCGCGCTGCGCAACCTCGGCCCCGCCTGGACCTACCAGGAGTACCGCGACCAGGTGCAGATCGGCCTCGGCCAGCACTTCGAACCCCGGGACGTCCACATCGGGAACCTCGCGGCGGACCTGCTGTCCCTCGACTCCGGGGTGACGACCGTCCGGGACGAGTCGCACATCAGCAACAGCCCCGAGCACTCCGACGCGGCGATCGCGGCGCACTGGGAGTCCGGCATCCGGGCCGTCTTCGACCACGGCTGGCCGTCCACGGAAGCCGAGCAGTGGCAGTTCGGCAGCGACCGTACGCACCCCGAGGACATCCGGCGCATCCGCGAGGAGGTGCTGTCCGACGACTCGGCGCGGGTGACGCTGAACGCGATGCTGCGCGGCCCCGAGCTGTCGACCGCCGACGTCGCGGCGCGGGACATCCACCTCGCCCGCGAGCTCGGCCTGCGCATCAGCATGCATGTGGGGCTCGGCGAGTGGGGCGCGGAACAGCAGGCCGTACGGCAGCTAGCCGAGTCGAAGCTGCTGGACTCGGACATGACCTTCATCCACCTCTGCACGTCGACCGATGACGAACTGCGGATGCTCGCCGCGCACGGGGCGACCGCCTCCGTGGCCGGGGCGCTGGAGGTCTTCATGCCGGGGCTCGGCCAGCCGGCGACCAATCGGCTGCTCGCCGCCGGCGTGCGCCCGAGCCTGAGCGTCGACACCGAGACGATCGTGAGCGGCGACATGTTCGGCGTCATGCGGGCCACCCTCGCCTACCAGCAACTGGTCGTCGCCGGGGCCGCCGGGCCCATGGACCGTGCCCCCGGGCTGCCGACGTTCGACGCCGCCGACCTGCTGTCCTTCGCGACCATCGAAGGCGCGCGGGCCTGCGGGATCGACGACCGCACCGGCAGCCTGACCCCGGGCAAGGAGGCCGACCTGATCATGGTCCGCCTCGACCACCCCAACCTCCTCCCCGCGACGGACGTGGCGGCGTCCATCGTCGCGGGCGGGCACGCCGGCAACGTCGAACTGGTCGTCGTGGCCGGCGAGGTCCGGAAGGAGAACGGGGCGCTGAAGAGGGCCGCCTCCGTCTTCGCGGAGGCCGCGGCCTCCCGGGACCGCCTCTTCCACGCGGCCGGCCTCCCGCTCCCCTCCTGAGCCTCCCCTCCTGAGCCCTCCGGCTCCCCTCCTGAGCCTCCCGCTCCCTTCCTGGCCTTTTCCCTGCTTCCCTGCCCCCTCCCGAATCGCGACGGCGGCTACGCCCCGCGCGCCCCCGGTTCCAGCCCCTCCGCCAGTACCTCGGCCAGGTGGCGCCCCCGCACGTTCCCCAACTGGCCGAGCTGCGTGCGGCAGGAGAATCCGTCCGCCAGGACTTCGGTTCCGGGCGCCGCGCCCCGCACGGACGGCAGCAGTTGCTCTTCCGCGCAGGCGGCCGAGATGGCGTAGTGGCCGCGTTCGAAGCCGAAGTTGCCGGCGAGGCCGCAGCAGCCGCCGCTCAGTTGGCCTGTCAGGCCCGCTCGTTCGCGCAGCCGGCGGTCGGGGGCGTCGCCCAGTACGGCGTGCTGGTGGCAGTGGGTCTGGCCGGCGACGGGGCGATCGATGCGGGGCGGGGTCCAGTCGGGGGCGTACTCCTCCAGGGCCTCGGCGAAGGTTCGTACCGAGGAGGCCAGGCGGGCGGCGGCGCGGAGGTCTTCCGGGCCCAGGAGTTCGGGGAGGTCGGTGCGGAGGGAGGCCGTGCAGCTCGGTTCGAGGCCGACCACCGGGGCGCCCTCGGCCAGGGCGGGGGCCAGGGTGCGCAGGGTGCGGCGCATGACGCGGCGCGCGCCGTCGAGCTGGCCGGTCGACACCCACGTGAGGCCGCAGCAGACGGGGCGCTGCGGCACCACGACGCGCAGGCCCGCCGCCTCCAGGACCGCGACAGCCGACCGGCCCACCGACGGCGTCAGGTAGTTGGTGAACGTGTCCGGCCACAGGACCACCGTCCGGCCGTCGCCCGTCGCGGGGGATTCCCCGCGCCTGCGCCACCACCTCGTGAACGGCTCCCCCGCCAGCTTCGGGATCGTACGTTCCGCAGCGATGCCGCCCGCCCGCTTGGCCAAGGCCGCCAACGGCCCCACCCCCGCAGCCGCGTTGGCCGCCCCCGTCAGCCGCAGCGCCGCCGCCCCCCGCAGCCACAGCGGCAGCCGGCCCATGGCGTAGTGGGCGGCCGGGCGGGGGCGCCCCGCGTAGTGGTGGTGCAGGAACTCCGCCTTGTACGTGGCCATGTCGACGCCCACCGGGCAGTCGCTGCGGCAGCCCTTGCAGGACAGGCACAGGTCGAGGGCGTCCCGTACCTCCTCCGAGCGCCAGCCGTCCGTGACGACCTCACCGGCAAGCATCTCGTGCAGCAGCCTCGCCCGGCCCCGCGTCGAGTGCCGTTCCTCCCCCGTGGCGCGGAAGGACGGGCACATCACATCGGCGCCGGGCGACGGGGCGCGGCACTTGGCGACGCCCACGCACCTGCGCACCGCCGCCCCGAAGTCCCCGCCGTCCTGCGGGTAGCCGAACTCCACGTCCACCGGGCGGCTCGGCAGCACGTCGAAGCGCAGGTTCTCGTCCAGTCGCGCCGGGCGGGCCAGGACGCGGGGGTTCATGCCGCCGTCCGGGTCCCACAGGTCCTTGAAGCGTTCGAAGAGCCGGACCATCTCGGGCCCATACATCCTGGGCAGCAGTTCGGCACGCGCCATGCCGTCGCCGTGCTCGCCGGAGAGGGAGCCGCCGTGCGCTACGACGAGTTCGCCGAGCGCTTCGGAGAAGTCCCGGAACCGCCGTACGCCCTCCGCGCTCAGCAGGTCGAAGTCGATACGGACGTGGATGCAGCCGTCGCCGAAGTGCCCGTACGGCGTGCCGCGCAGCCGGTGGTCGACGAGCAGCGCGCGGAAGTCGCGGAGGTACGCGCCGAGCCGGGCTGGCGGCACCGCGCAGTCCTCCCAGCCGGGCCACGCCTCGCTCCCGTCCGGCATGCGGGTCGCCGTGCCGCTGGCGTCCTCGCGGATGCGCCACAGGGTGCGCTGCGCGGCGGGGTCGGTGACGACGAGGCGGTCGACGGTGCCGTCGGCGGCCCGTACGAGCGCGTCGGCGTGCGCCCGCGCCGCGTCCGGGGACTCGCCGCCGACCTCCACGAACAGCCACGCCCCGCCGCCCGGCAGCCCGGCCGCGTCCCGTACGAGGTCGGTGGCCATGCCCTCGACGGTCAGCGGCCCGTACGGCAGCAGCCCGGCCGCCGCCTCCGCCGCCGCGCTCTCGTCGGGGTAGCCGAGGACGGCGAGGGCCCGCGCGCGGGGCGCCTCGACCAGCCGGACGGTCGCCTCGGTCAGGACGCCGAGGGTGCCCTCGGAGCCCGTGAAGGCGCGCGCGACATCGGCGCGCTTCTCCGGGAGCAGTGCGTCGAGCGCGTAGCCGGAGATGCGGCGCGGCAGTTCGGGGAAGCCGGTACGGAGCCGGGCGAGGTCCCCGTCGACCAGGCCCCGCAGCCCGTCGCGGAGGCGTGGCGGGAGGCTGTCGAGGCCCTGACCGAGCCGCAGCCGCTCCCCGCCGTACGTGAGGACGTCCAGTTCATGGACGTTGTCGGCGGTGGTGCCCCAGGCCACCGAGTGGGAGCCGCAGGAGTTGTTGCCGATCATCCCGCCGAGGGTGCAGCGGCTGTGCGTGGAGGGGTCGGGGCCGAACGTCAGGCCGTGCGCGCCCGCCGCCGCCCGCAGGTCGTCCAGGACGACGCCGGGCTGGACGACTGCGGTACGGGCCTCAGGGTCCAGCGCGACGATCTCGCGCATGTGCCGGGTGAAGTCGAGAACGACGCCGACGCCGGTCGCCTGCCCGGCGATGGACGTGCCGCCGCCGCGCGGCACGACGGGCACGCTGCGGGCCCGGCAGACGGCCAGCGCGGCGGCCACGTCGTCGGCGTCGCGCGGGGCGACGACGCCGAGGGGCACCCGCCGGTAGTTCGAGGCGTCCATCGTCGCCAGGGCGCGGCTCGCGGCGTCGAAGGAGACCTCGCCGCGCACGGCGGCGCGCAGCTCCCCCTCAAGCTCCCGCTCCAGGGCCCCCTCCAGCGCCCCGGCAGCACCGGCGCCCGGCTCACGTCCCTCTCGTCGCACACCCATGCCAGTCATGGCACTGAGCCTGCCCACTGATCGCCGCCCTCATCGCGCCCCGTCCGCCGTCCGCCGTCCGAGGGCGACACGGGACACCCTTCGGCCGCCCGCGGGAATCCGTCTCGGGAGATGGACCCCGGTATGTCCCCGGCCCCGGACGGATTACGCTTCGCCCGTGGCCGAGATCCAGATTCCCGCTGACATCAAGCCCGCCGACGGTCGTTTCGGCGCTGGCCCGTCCAAGGTACGTACGGAGGCGCTCAGCGCCCTTGCTGCCACCGGCACCTCACTGATGGGCACGTCGCACCGCCAGGCCCCGGTCAAGAACCTGGTCGGCAAGGTGCGTGACGGCGTGCGCGACCTCTTCTCCCTGCCCGAGGGGTACGAGGTCGTCCTGGGCAACGGCGGTTCCACCGCCTTCTGGGACATCGCGACCCACGGGCTGATCGAGAACAAGTCTCAGCACCTCACGTTCGGCGAGTTCTCGTCGAAGTTCGCGAAGGCCGCGAAGCTCGCCCCCTGGCTGGCCGAGCCGTCCACGATCGGCTCGGAGCCCGGCAGCCACCCGGAGCCGGCGGCCGAGGCGGGCGTGGACGTCTACGCCCTCACCCACAACGAGACCTCGACCGGCGTCGCCGCCCCCATCAAGCGGGTCGCGGGCGCCGACGAGGGGGCGCTCGTCCTGGTGGACGCGACGTCCGGCGCGGGCGGCCTGCCCGTGGACATCGCCGAGACCGACGTCTACTACTTCGCGCCGCAGAAGTCCTTCGCCGCCGACGGCGGCCTGTGGCTGGCGGTGTTCTCGCCCGCCGCCCTGGAGCGCGCGGCCCGCGTGCACGCGTCCGGCCGGCACGTACCGGAGTTCTTCTCGCTGCCGACGGCCATCGACAACTCCCGCAAGAACCAGACGTACAACACCCCGGCGCTGGCCACCCTCTTCCTCCTCGCCGACCAGCTCGACTGGCTGAACGGCCAGGGCGGCCTCGACTGGGCCGTGCAGCGGACGGCCGACTCCTCGTCGCGGCTGTACGGCTGGGCGGAGAAGTCCGGCCACGCGAGCCCCTTCGTCACCGACCCGGCCAAGCGCTCGCAGGTCATCGGCACCATCGACTTCGCCGAGTCCGTCGACGCGGCGGCCGTCGCCAAGGCGCTGCGCGCCAACGGCATCGTGGACACCGAGCCCTACCGCAAGCTGGGCCGCAACCAGCTCCGGATCGCGATGTTCCCGGCGGTCGACCCGGCGGACGTCGAGGCGCTCACCGCGTGCGTCGACTACGTGATCGAGAAGCTGTAGCAGCAGCCGCCGCTTTACGGGCGTGAGTACGGGCCTCCGGCGCCGAGCCGGGGGCCCGTACGCGTGCGCGGGCGGATGGGGGACGGGACGGCCGCGTGGGCAAGGTCACGTACCGGCCCGGCTGCCGCATCCGGAATACTCCGATACGCGGCCCCCGTTCCCGCTCCCACCCCCGACCAGGAAAAACACCACCGTGCGCATCATGTTCGTCGGCGACTCGCAGACCATCGGGGTCGCCGGTGACTTCACCTGGCGGTACCGGATGTGGCAGCACCTGGAGGCCGCGTACGACGGCCCGTACGAGATCGTCGGCCCGCGCCACGGCCTGTACGACAGGGCGGCCGACGCCCCCGTCTCCCACGACTACGCGGACCCGGCGTTCCCCCGCTCCGCGCGGGCGCACCTCGCGGGGTGGGGCGAGGGCTGGCTGCACATGGCACCGGTCATCGGCGACGCGGTACGGGCCGGGCGCGCCGACACACTGCTGGTGGCGCTCGGCCTGATCGACCTCGGCTTCTACACGGACGCCGACCAGACGGCGGCCAACGTCCGCCGCTTCCTCGCGGCGGCCCGCGAGGCCAACCCGCGGCTGCGGGCCGTACTCCTGCCCGTCATCCCCAACACCCGCGCCGAGACGGACCCGCCGTTCGCCGCCGCGTGCGAGCGCTTCAACGAACTCCTCGCCAAGACCGTCGCCGACCTCTCCTCCCCCACCTCCCCCCTCCTCCTGGCCTCCCCGCCCACCGACTACGCCCTCCCCCACGCCACCTACGACGGCACCCACCCCAACCCCCACGGCGAACACCGCATCGCCGCCGCCTTCGCCACCGCCCTCCACCAGGGCTGGGCCGTGGGCGGCCCGTACCGTTCCTGAAGCGACGCGTGGCGCTCCGCCGTCGGTCGGTTCGTTGGAAATCTCTCGGTGGGTGGCCGCAACCGGGGGGCGGGTTGTGCGTCTGGTGGGGTGAAGGCGCCTTCGACCGAGGTGAACGAGGTCTATGCACCCCATATCCGTGCCGTCCGCGCCGCTGCTCCTGTCGGAGGCGGCGGCGCCGGCGGGTCATGCCCCGTGCGGCCGGGGGATTCTGGCCCGGGCCCGGGCGCTGCTGCGGCGTGCGCGTGTGGCCGAGGAGCGGCCCGGGCCCCGGACGGCCGCCGAGACGCCCCTGTACGGGCGCCGGCTGCGGGCCATGCGGCGGCCCGCCGAAGGCGACGGGCCGGGAGAGGGCGACGGGCCGGGAGAGGGCCGGCGGCCCACGCTGGCGGATCTCTACCACGCGCGGCGGCTGGAGATGGTGCGGCTGGCGGTGTTCCTGGTGGACGACCGGCACACGGCGGAGGACGTCGTGCAGGACGCGTTCACGGCGGTGTGCCGCCGGCACGGCGCGGCGCTGGACGATCTCCAGGACGCGGCCGCGTATCTGCACACGGCGGTGGTCAACGCCGCCCGCTCCGTACTCCGCCGCCGCCGTACGGCACGGGCGTACACGCCGCCGCACGAGGGGTACGGGCCGCCCGTCGACGAGCGGCTGCTGCTCGCCGAGGAGCACCGGGAAGTACTGGACGCCCTCGCCGAGCTGACCGAGCGTCAGCGCGAGGTGCTGGTGCTGCGTTACTGGTCGGAGCTGTCCGAGGCGCAGATCGCGGAGGCCCTCGGGCTGTCCCGCGGCACCGTCAAGTCCACCGCGAGCCGCGCGCTGGACGCACTGGAGAGAAGACTGCTGGAGGCGGACCGTTGAGCCCACGCCACCCCGGCGCGGCGGCCGACCGCCACGCCGAGACCGAAGCGCGGCTGCGCGCGGCCCTGGAGGCCCGTGCCGAGCTGATCACCCCGCACGACCTGGCGCCCGCACCCCCGCCGGCCGGCCGGGCCTGGGGCACGCGCCGGGTGCGGCGGGCCGTCCTCGCCGCCGTCGGCGCCGTCGCGGCGTCCGCGGCCCTGTGGCTGCTGCTGCCCGGCAGCCCGCTGCGGACCCACCAGGCGCCGCCCGCGTACGGTCCGGCCGCCACGCCCACGCCCCCGCCCGCCCCGAGCGACGCGCCCCACCCGAGCGCCGACCCCGCCGCCCCCACCCGGGCCAGGCCCAGCGGCTCCCCGCGCTCCACCGCCGACCCGACCCCGACTCCGGGCCGGGGCCGGGACGCGGACTCCGATTCGGGCGCGGGCTCGGACGCGGGCTCCGATTCCGCCCGGGTCCGCCGCGACCTCGACCGCCGTACGGGCTCGGGCCCGGGCCCGGATCGTACGAGCCCCGCCGACGGCGGTACGGGCCGTACGGATCGCGCCGGTCAACAGCGCGGGTGATCGCACTCCGACCCCCCGGCGTCCTAACCCAGCATCCGCGCCACGGCCCTGTTGCCCGCCACGCCCTGCAAGGAGCGCATCCGCGCCACCGCCGCCCCGTCGACCGAGCGCTGGACGGACGGCGCCGTCTCGGCGCCGGCGGCGAACGCGGCGCCGTCGGCCTCCGCCGTCCGCTCCGAACTCTGCCGCGGGTCGGTCACGCTGACGCCGGCGCCGTTGTCGTTCCCGGTCTCCCGGATGCCGCGCAGGTTCTTGTCGACGTGGCCCAGCTCATGGCCCATGACCGCCTTGTTGCCGGCCGCCCCCCGCCCCAGGAAGACGTGGGAGCCGACCGTCATCGCCTGCGCGCCCATGGCCTCGGTCGCACGCTGCGCGACGGGGTTGTCGTGAACGCGGGCGGCGGAGAAGTCGTTCTGGTAGAAGGAGTCCGCCTCGGCGCGCAGTCCGCCGGACAGCGGACGGCTGGAGGAGGACATCGCCGCGTTCAGCAGCTCGCTCTGCGCGGCGGCGCCGCCGTCGTCCCCGCCGTGCCCGCAGCCGGCGCCGTGCACGTGCTGCTCCCGCTCGGAGGAGCGGGCGACGGTCCCAGAGGCGGCCAGCCGCTGGATCGACGTGACCTCGGCCGCGGTCAGCGGGCGGAGGTCGGCCGCGCTCCGGGCGGGGCTCCGCCGGTTCGCGCCCGGAGTTCCCGCGTCGGCCTTTTCCGACTGCGACCGCATATGGTTCCGCCTCCGTGGGTGGTGGGTGAGGTTATACCTCGTTCCATTCCTTCACTCACGGCCCAGCGGCACCAGGGTCTGCCGGGCATCGGCTCGGGCAGAGAGCGGTGCCCCATAGGCCCCTTGCCAGACGCCGTACGCGAAGCGGCGCGCCTACCCGCGCCGGGCGACTCGGCAGGCGGCGAGCCGGCAAGGCTCCCGTACCGCGCGTAAGACGCACCGCACCGGCACGGGAGCCCCGTCAGTCACCCGCCCATGAAGGACGGGCCTCATGGAGGACAGGCTCAGCGCATCCACTCCGCGTAGAGGTTGGGAAGGCCCTGCTGGGGGGCGCTGACGCAGGTGGCCTCGTGGTACTGGGGGTTGAGCTTCAGGTCCTCCTGCATCTGGTCGTAGCACGCCTGCCAGGAGTCGTACGACTCGGCGCCGACCTGCTCCCAGCCGTCACCGGCCGGGGGGGTCGGCGGCGAAGGCGGAAGAGGCGGTCAGCGGGACGGCGATCACCGCGGCGCCCACGGCGAGACCGAGGGCGATACGAGTACGCATCGACTTCATGGATTCCTCCATCGGTTGTCTTAATGATGTTGTCGTCGTGACGTCCTCGCACAGTTCGCCCGGCGCCCGCCGGGGCCGAAAGCCGCCTGTCCCCCGCGCAGTTCACCAGGTTCTGTGCGTCATGCACCCGGTTGGATGCGCGCACCGGGTCGCGAGTTCACCGGGTGACGGGAGTTTCGGAAGCTCGCGCTCCGGAGTGCGCGGCGGGTCGGTTCGCGATGCACGGGCGGGCAGCCAGGAGCGCCCGGCCGCTCCTTGACCGTGCGGCGGCGGAACGGCCGGGGCGCCGCACCCGCCACGGCATGGCTGTCTTGATTCGAGTGTGCTCGAAGGCGTTGGCTATGGCCCCATGGAGTACACGCAGCTCGGACGCACTGGTCTCAAGGTCAGCCGCCTCGTCCTCGGGACGATGAACTTCGGCCCTCAGACGGACGAAGCGGACAGTCACACCATCATGGACGCCGCGCTCGGCGCGGGCGTCAACTTCTTCGACACGGCCAACGCCTACGGCTGGGGCGCCAACAAGGGCCGTACGGAGGAGATCATCGGCAGTTGGTTCGCGAAGGGCGGCGACCGGCGGGACAAGACCGTCCTCGCCACCAAGGTCTACGCGAACATGTCCCTCGACGACGGCCCCGCCTACCCCAACCACGACAAGCTCTCCGCCGTCAACATCCGCCGCTCGGTCGAGGCGAGCCTCAAGCGGCTCGGCACCGACCGCATCGACCTCTACCAGTTCCACCACGTCGACCGGGACACCCCCTGGGACGAGATCTGGCAGGCCATCGACGTTCTCGTGCAGCAGGGCAAGGTCCTCTACGCGGGGTCCAGCAACCACGCGGGCTGGCACCTCGCCCAGGCCAACGAGACCGCCCGGCGCCGCGGCTCGTACGGGCTGGTCAGCGAGCAGTGCCTATACAACCTCGCCGAGCGCCGCGCCGAGATGGAGGTCGTACCGGCCGCGCAGGCGTACGGGCTCGGCATCATCCCCTGGTCCCCGCTGCACGGCGGGCTGCTCGGCGGCGCGCTCCGCAAGGAGCGCGAGGGCGGCACGGGCCGTACGTCCGCCGGGCGGGCCTTCGACGCCCTCCAGGACCCGGCCGTGCGCGAGCGCGTCCAGGCGTACGAGGATCTGCTGGCCAAGCACGGTCTGGAACCCGGCGAGACGGCGCTGGCCTGGCTGCTGACCCGGCCCGGCGTGACCGGCCCGATCGTCGGCCCGCGCACCACCGACCAGCTCGCGTCCGCGCTGCGCGCCGTCGAGCTGGAGCTGTCCCCGGAGCTGCTGTCCGCGCTCGACGAGATCTTCCCGGGCCCCGGCCCGTCCCCGGAGGCGTTCGCCTGGTGACCCGGCGGGCGGGCCCGGCCGCGCGCCGCGCCCGCCCCACGCCGCTTCCTGTACGCCGCCCCGTACCGCCCGGTCAGCGCGTCACTTGACCGCCGCCATCACGACAACGACGACGAGCAGCACGGCGAGCACACCGGTCATGATCCGGTTGCGGGTCTTGGGGTCCACACCCCTGAGGTTAACCGGAGCCCCGGGCAACCGGACGCCGAGGCCCCGCCGGGCCCGGCCCTCCGGCGGTCCGGCCCGTCCCCGCCCGTCCCCCCGCCCCCGTCAGCGGCTGCCCAGCCGCCACACCGCCAGCGCCTCGTAGCGCGGCCGCTCGCCCTTGATCCCGGAGGCGGGGAGGTGGCTGCGTACGAGCGTGAGTTCCCGCGCCGTCCACGGCGCGCCCTCGAAACGGGCCAGCTCGCTGACGTACGGGCGCAGGTCGGCGTCCGCGCGGTTACGGGCGAGGGTGAGGTGCGCGCGGAACGCGCGGGCGTCGGCCGACAGGGCGGCGGCCCGGCGGCACCCCGCCGCCACGGACTCGGCCAGCCGCCCGAGCGCCGCCGTCTCACCCGCGGCCCCCGCCCACAGGGCCCGGTCCCCGAACCGGCCGCCGCGCGAGAGCCGCAGCCCCGGCGGCCGGTGCCGCGCCGCCGCCCGCCCCAGCCGCTCCCGCAGCTCCGGCAGGACGGCCTCGTCGGTCTCGCCGAGGAAGGCCAGCGTGAAGTGCCAGCCCGCGGCCTCGGTCCAGTGCAGCCGGTCGGCCCCCGGCAGGGCCTTCAGCCTGCGGACCTCCGCGGCCAGTTCCGCGACGATCTCGGCGGGAGGAATCACGGCGACAAACAGCCTCATGCGGCTTAGTCTGACGCAAATGGAGATCAGGGAGGGCGGGGCCGAGGACATCCCCGCGATACTCGCGATGATGGACAGCGCCGTGGAATGGCTGGTCGCGGAGGGGCGTACGGGCCAGTGGGGCACCGAGCCGTTCTCGTCGCGGTCGACGTCCGTGGACAAGATCAGGGAGACGGTGGGGTCCGGCCCCACGTGGATCGCCGAGGTCGACGGCGAGGCGGCCGGCGCGATGACGATCGCTTCGCGCCCGTCGCCCTACATCGCCCCGGCCGACGAGCCCGAGGTGTTCGTCCGCCTCCTCGTCACCGACAGCCGCTTCCGCGGCCACGGCGTGGGCAGCGCGCTGCTCGCCCACGCGGTCGAGGAGGCCCGCCGCCAGTCCGTCCGCCTGCTCCGCGTCGACTGCTACGCGGGCGGCGAGGGCCGCCTCGTCGACTACTACCGCCGCAACGGCTTCACCCCCACGGAAACCTTCGACGTCAACGGCTGGCCGGGCCAAGTGCTCGCGCAGCGCGTCTGACGGCCGGGCACTCGCCTTACCCTCCCCCGGACGCCGGGGCCCCACACCGTACGGGCACCCGCCCAAGGAGAGGGCCCCGCGCCCGCACGGCCGCTGAAACCAACGGCCCGTCCGTACCATCGCCGAGGCCCGCCCATGGGCCCCACCCGTACGCCACCGCACAAGCCACGGCGCCCACTCGCGAGCCACCGGCCCGGCCCCCGTACAGCCGCCGATGACCGCCCGTAGGCCGCAACGGTCTCCCGCCAGCCGCCGCCCCGGGCGGCATCGGCACCGGTCCCGCGCCCGTAACGCCCCTCCGTAGCAACGCCAATGGCCGGGGCCCCTCGCGAAGGACTCGCGATGAAGGGCCCCGGCCATCGGCGTCGTACGGCGGAGCGGGGACGAACAACGCCCCGCTTTCAACCGACCGGCCCGCCGCCAGGCGAACCGACATCAGCCAACCCGCCGTGAGACGACCCGCCGTCAGGCGAACCACCGTCAGCCGGCCCGACATCAGCCAACCCGCCGTCAGGCGAACCGTCAGGCGACCGTTGCCAGTTCCTCCTGCCGGCCGGCTGAGGCTGATCGTGCTCGGGGGACGAAGGCCACGTGGCGGTGGCCGGGGCGGAGGTCTATGCGGAGGCGGAGGCCGCCCACGCGGGCGAGGGCGAGGCCGACGCCGACCGCGGCGAGGAGGGAGATCAGGCCGCCGGTGAAGAAGCCGACGCGCGCGCCGAACTGGTCGGTGACCCAGCCGACGAGCGGTGCGCCCACCGGCGTGCCGCCCATGAAGACCATCATGAACAGGCTCATCACACGCCCCCGCATCGCGGGATCGGTGGCGAGCTGCACGCTGGAGTTGGCGGTCACGTTGACCGTGAGGCCGACCATGCCGATCACCACCAGCAGCACGGCGAAGACGCCGAAGGAGGGCGACAGCGCCGCTGTCATCTCCAGCAGGCTGAAGATCACGGCCGCGCCGACCAGCAGCCGCAGCCGCGAGGTGGTGCGCCGGGCCGCGAGCAGCGCGCCGGCCAGCGAGCCGGCCGCCATAAGGGTGTTGAACAGGGCGTACGTACCGGCGTCGGAGTGGTAGACGTCATTGGCGAACGCGCTGAGCCACACCGGGAAGTTGAAGCCGAAGGTCCCCACGAAGCCGACGAGGACGATGGGCCAGATCAGTTCGGGGCGCCCGGCGACGTACCGCAGGCCCTCCTTCAACTGGCCCTTGCCGCGCGGCACCTGGTCGACCTTGTGCAGCTCGCTCGTGCGCATCATCAGCAGGCCGGCCAGCGGCGCGACGAACGAGACGCCGTTGAGCAGGAACGCCCAGCCGCTGCCGACGGCGGTGATCAGCGCGCCCGCGACGGCGGGGCCGATCAGCCGGGCGGACTGGAAGTTGGCGGAGTTGAGGCTGACCGCGTTGCGCAGGTCGTCCTGGCCGACCATCTCGACGACGAACGCCTGGCGGGCGGGGTTGTCGATGACGGTGACGAGGCCGAGGACGAACGCGGTCACGTACACGTGCCAGACCTGGACCTGGCCGCTGAGCGTCAGGGCGGCCAGGGCGAGGCCGGTGAGGCCCATCGCGGACTGGGTGATGAAGAGAAGCTTGCGCTTGGGGTAGCGGTCGGCGAGGACGCCGCCGTACAGCCCGAAGAGCAGCATGGGCAGGAACTGCAGCGCCGTGGTGATGCCGACGGCCGTGGAGGAGCCGGTCAGGCTGAGTACGAGCCAGTCCTGGGCGACGCGCTGCATCCAGGTGCCCGTGTTGGACACCACCTGTCCGGTGGCGAAGAGCCGGTAGTTACGCACCCTCAATGAGCTGAAGGTCCCGCCCCGTGGCTTTGGCTCGGCGGGTATGTCGTCGTCGGTGTTCGGTGCGGGTGCGGAGTCTGCTCCGTGTCCCGTACTCAAATGGGGTCGCCTCCTACGGCATGGTCGTCTTACAGATGCGCGAGCTTCTCCAGTACGGGCGCGGCGGCGCGCAGCGTCGCCCACTCGTCCTCGTCCAGCTCCCCCACCAGCTCGGCGAGCCAGGCGTTGCGCTTGCGCCGGCTCTCCATGAGCATGGCCTCGGCCTGCTCGGTCTGGGTGACCACCTTCTGCCGGCGGTCCTCGGGGTGCGGTTCGAGCCTGACCAGCCCCTTGGCCTCCAGGAGCGCCACGATGCGCGTCATCGACGGCGGCTGTACGTGCTCCTTGCGGGCCAGCTCACCGGGGGTGGCGGAGCCACAGCGGGCGAGCGTGCCGAGCACCGACATCTCGGTGGGGCTCAGCGACTCGTCGACCCGCTGGTGCTTGAGCCGACGGGACAGGCGCATGATGCCGGAGCGCAGCAGGCTCACGGCTTCGACGTCGTCCGGGGGGTCGGGGGTCTCCTCCGCCACGGGGAGGGGGCTGGACAGTTCCGGCATGGTCTTTAGCATAACTCATTACTCCGTCTAAGGAAAACCGGAAAAGGCCGGGGCCCGGCATGTCACGGCGGCTTCACCCGTACGGGTGAGCGCACGCGGGAAAAGAGCCGTCGGACCGGCCGCCCCCTGGACCCTGGCACGCATGGGATCAAGGGTGCTCAGCCTGCGGATGGACGGCGACCTGCTGGACCGGGTCCGGCAGCACGCCGAGAAACGAGGAATGAGCGTCCAGGACTACGTGGTCCGGACGCTCATTCGGGACGACTTCGACGAGCGGTTCCAGCGCTCGGTCGACGCGACGGAGGCGTTCTACTCCGCCCCGCCGCCGTGAGGGACCTCTCGCTCTCCCCTGCTCCTGCTCCTACTTCTGCTTCCGCTTCTGCTTCTACTTCACGCCGAGCACCTGCTCGATCGGGTTGAGCAGGAAGTAGACGAGGAAGCACGCCCCCACCACGTTCAGCAGCCACGGGATCTCCCGCGCCCGCCGGTCCGCGATCCGCAGCAGGATGAAGGCGAGCACGCCGAGCCCGATGCCGTTGGTGATGCTGTACGTGAACGGCATCGAGATGATCGTCAGGAACGCCGGGATCGCGATGGTGAAGTCGCTCCAGTCGATCTCCCGGACGTTGGCCGACATGATCAGGAAGCCGACGACGAGCAGCGCGGGCGTCGCGGCCTGCGAGGGCACCACCGTCGCCAGCGGCGTGAAGACCAGCGCCAGCAGGAACAGCCCGCCGGTCACGAAGTTCGCCAGGCCCGTACGGGCGCCCTCGCCGACACCCGCCGTGGACTCCACGAAGCAGGTGTTGGCGGAGGCCGACCCGAGGCCGCCGGCCGCGACCGCGACGCCGTCCACCATCAGGATGCGGCCCATGCCCGGCAACTGGCCGCGCTCGTCCGTCAGCCCGGCCTCCTCGCCGACGCCGATGATCGTGCCCATCGCGTCGAAGAAGCCGGACAGCAGCACGGTGAAGACGAAGAGGCAGCCGGTGAGGATGCCCACCTCGTGGAAGCCGCCGAACAGGCTGATGTCGCCGATGAGCGAGAAGTCCGGCGCGCCCACCACGTTGTCCGGGACGGTCGGCACCGACAGGCCCCAGCTCGCGTCCGGGATGGTGGCGATCGAGTTGATGATGATCGCGACGACGGCCATCGCCACGATGCCGATCAGGATCGCGCCGCGCACCTTGCGCACGGTCAGTACGAACATCAGCCCCAGGCCGATCACGAACACCAGCACCGGCCAGCCCTGGAGCTGGCCGCCCGCGCCGAGACCGAGCGGGACGGTGGTGTGCGCGGCGTCCGGGTTGCGCGAGACGAAGCCGGAGTCGACCAGGCCGACCAGCGAGATGAACAGGCCGATGCCGATCGCGATGGCCCGGCGCAGCCCGCCCGGGATCGCGTCCATCACCCGCTGCCGCAGTCCGGAGGCGACCAGCACGATCAGCACCAGGCCGGCCAGCACCACCATGCCCATCGCCTCCGGCCAGCTCATCTTGGGCGCGAGCTGGAGCGAGACGACGGCGTTGATGCCCAGGCCCGCGGCGCAGGCGATCGGCACATTGCCGATGGCGCCCATCAGGATCGTGGTGAGCCCCGCCATGAGGGCGGTCGCGGTGACGAGCTGGGCGTTGTCGAGCTGGTGGTGGAACTTGTCCTGGCCGCTGCCCAGGATGATCGGGTTCAGGACGATGATGTAGGCCATCGCGAAGAACGTGGCCAGCCCGCCGCGCAGCTCGCGGCCGACGGTCGAGCCGCGCTGGGAGATCTTGAAGAACGCGTCGAGCCAGTTCTTGGGCGGCGTCGGGAGCGGCGGCTTGGCGTCGACCGGAGCGGTGGCCGAGGGGGACATGCGGGACCTCAGTCGTACGGGCCTCCGGGGAGGCGCGGAAAGGCGAGCGGGACTGCGGAGACCGATAGCGCCGATAACTCTGCACACTCTGGAAGCCGAACAGACCCTGTTTGGATGATCCAACGAAAGAAACAAGTCAGATACGAGCGGTTTCAGTATGAATAAACAAGGCATCAATTGCTATCTCCGCGCGTAGACCCCTATGAACCACCGGTTCCGCTCGTGTCCCGGCCACGCGGGGCCCCCGCGACATCACCGTCTAGGCTGGAGCCCATGACGAAGTGGACACCGCGGCACGAGGCGCCGGAGCCCTACGAGGGCAATGTCGTCGCCACCATCACCGGCGGCACCATCGCGTGGTTCATCCTCTTCCTCGCCCAGCTCCCGTTCTACGGGTGGTTCCACGACAACGGGCACCTGTGGTGGGTGTGGACCTGCCTGGCGGGGGCGGCGCTGGGGCTGCTGGGGGTCTGGTACGTACGCAAGCGCGACGCCGCCATTCGTAGGCACTCGGCCAAGGCTGCGGAGTCGCGGGAGGACGCGTAGTTCTCGGGGCTCCGCCCCGGACCCCGGTCCTCAATCGCCGGACGGGCTTGGAGTGGCCGGACTCCCAGGTTGCGAGTGCGGGACGCTCAGCGCCGGTGGGTGGTTGATGAGATGTCTGCCACGCCGCCGAACGCGTATATCCAAGGGGTGAACCGGACGTGAGCCCCGTACCGTCGTTGGCATGACCGATCCGGCGCAGACCGCAGTCGAAGAGCCCGTACCACCGTCCGCGCACCCCGGGCTGACCACCGCGCAGGTGGCCGAGCGGGTCTCGCGCGGGGAGGTCAACGACGTACCGGTCCGGTCCTCGCGCTCCACCACGGAGATCATCCGCGCCAACGTCTTCACCCGCTTCAACGCCATCATCGGCGTCCTCTTCCTGATCATCCTGATCGTCGGGCCCATCCAGGACGGCCTCTTCGGCTTCGTGATCGTCGCGAACACGGCGATCGGCATCATCCAGGAGCTGCGGGCCAAGAAGACCCTGGACAGCCTGGCCGTCATCGGCGAGTCCCGGCCCACGGTGCGCCGGGACGGCAGGGCGGCGGCGATCCCGACCGGGGAGATCGTCCTCGGCGACACGATCGAGCTGGGGCCCGGCGACAAGTGCGTGGTCGACGGCGAGATCCTGGAGGCCGACGGGCTGGAGATCGACGAGTCGCTGCTGACCGGCGAGGCGGACCCGGTGCTGAAGCACCCCGGCGACAAGGTGATGTCGGGGTCCTTCGTGGTGGCGGGCGGGGGTGCGTTCACCGCGACGAAGGTCGGCCGGGAGGCGTACGCGGCGCAGCTCGCCGAGGAGGCGTCCCGGTTCACGCTCGTCCACTCCGAGCTGCGCACCGGCATCAGCCAGATCCTCAAGTACGTGACCTGGATGATGGTCCCGACCGCGATCGGGCTGATCGTCAGCCAGCTCGTGGTGCAGAACCACGACTGGCGCGAGGCTGTGCGCCGGGTGGTCGGCGGCATCGTGCCGATGGTCCCCGAGGGGCTGGTGCTGCTGACGTCGGTGGCGTTCGCGATCGGCGTCATCCGGCTCGGCCGCAAGCAGTGCCTGGTGCAGGAGCTGCCCGCCATCGAGGGGCTGGCCCGCGTCGACGTGGTCTGCCTCGACAAGACCGGCACCCTCACCGAGGGCGGCATGGACGTCACGGAGCTGCGGCCGCTGGACGGCGCCGAGGAGCCGTACGTACGCCAGGTGCTCGGCGCCATCGGCCAGTCCGACCCCCGGCCGAACGCGTCCCTCCAGGCGATCATCGACGCCTACCCCGCCCCCGACGGCTGGCACTCCACCAACGCGCTGCCGTTTTCCTCCGCCCGCAAGTACAGCGGCGCGGCGCTCGGCGGCCCGGACGGCGAGGAGAGCACCTGGCTGCTGGGCGCCCCCGACGTGCTGTTGCCGGACGGCGACGCGTCCCTCGCCGAGATCGACGACCTGAACGCGCAGGGGCTGCGGGTGCTGCTGCTGGCCCGTACGGAGCGGGCACTGGACGATCCGCGCGCCGCACAGGGCGTACGGCCCGCCGCGCTCGTCATCCTGGAGCAGCGGCTGCGGCCGGACGCCGGGGACACCCTCGCCTACTTCGCCGAGCAGAACGTGGCGGCGAAGGTCATCTCGGGCGACAACGCGGTGTCGGTGGGCGCCGTCGCCGGGAAGCTCGGCATGTCCGGCGCGGAGCGCCCCGTCGATGCCCGGCGGCTGCCGTCCGAGCGGGACGAGATGGCGGCCGTACTGGAGGACGGCGCGGTCTTCGGCCGGGTCAGCCCGCAGCAGAAGCGGGACATGGTGGCGGCCCTCCAGTCGCGCGGCCACACCGTCGCGATGACGGGCGACGGCGTCAACGACGTGCTGGCGCTCAAGGACGCCGACATCGGCGTCTCGATGGGCTCCGGCTCCGAGGCGACGCGGGCCGTCGCCCAGATCGTGCTGCTGAACAACAGCTTCGCGACGCTGCCGTCCGTGGTGGCGGAGGGCCGCCGCGTCATCGGCAACATCACCCGCGTCGCGACGCTCTTCCTGACGAAGACCGTGTACTCGGTGCTGCTGGCGATCCTCGTCGTCTGCTCCCAGGTCCCCTACCCCTTCCTCCCCCGCCATCTGACGCTGCTGTCCACGCTGACCATCGGCGTGCCCGCGTTCTTCCTGGCGCTGGCGCCCAACAAGGAACGGGCCAAACCGCACTTCGTCCGCCGGGTGATGCGCTACTCCGTGCCCGCGGGCGTCATCGCGGGCGCCGCCACCTTCGCCGCGTACCTGCTGGCCCGGCACTACTACACCGGGCCGGGCGCGCTCGACGCCGAGACGAGCGTCGCGACGCTGACCCTCTTCATCGTCTCCATGTGGGTCCTGGCGATCATCGCCCGCCCGTACACCTGGTGGCGGATCGGGCTGGTCCTGGCGATGGGGGCCGGGTTCCTGATCGTCCTCATCACTCCCTGGCTCCAGACGTTCTTCGCGCTCAAGCTCGTCGGCACCACCATGCCGTGGGCCGCCGTCGCCATCGCGGCGATCGCGTCCGCGGTGCTGGAGGTCGTCTGGCGCTGGGTGGGCCGGCGCTTCCCGGTCTGACGGCCCTCGGCCCGACGGCACCGGCCTGACGGCCCGCGTCAACGGCGTGCCCGCGCCTGACTCGTTGGAGGGGCGGCGCGGGCGGCGGCACATATCCGCCGCCCGCCATGGCAATCCAGCACCTCATGACAATTTCTCGGGTACGAGGCCGGCGCCGCCTCGCCGTCGCGACCGCCGCCGTGGCCGCCCTCTGCGGGGCCGGGCTCACGCAGGGCGGCGCCGTACAGGCGCAGGGCAAGGCCGCGGAAACACCGTGGGTGGTGTCCGTCGGCGACAGCTTCATCTCCGGCGAGGCGGGGCGCTGGGCGGGCAACAGCAACGACAGCGAGGGCGGCTACTCCGGCACGGACCGCGCCTTCGACGCCACCGACGGCACGACGGACGAGCACCGGGTGTACGGCACGTCCTACGACGACCACTGCAACCGCTCCGACAGCGCCGAGGTCCACTCCGCGCGGCCCCAGGCCCGGGCCCAGCGGCTCAACGTCGCCTGCTCCGGGGCGACCTCCACCGCGATCCTGCTGCCCGAGCACGGCGGCAGCCCCTTCAAGACCGAGCCGTCCCAGGCCCAGCAGCTCCAGGACGCCGTCACCGGACACCCGGTGCGGGCCGTCGTCGTCTCCGTCGGCGGCAACGACCTCGGCTTCGAGGACGTCATCACGGCCTGCGCCAAGAACTTCCTCCAGCCCATCGGCGCCACGCCCTGCGCCCCGGACCAGGCCCCGGAGGTCAAGAAGCGGCTGCCCGCGATGCGCACCGCGGTCGTCAACACCCTCGCCGACGTCACCACGGCCATGGCCCGGGCCGGCCACCGGGCGGGCAGCTACCGGCTGATCCTCCAGTCCTACCCCTCGCCGCTGCCCGACGGCGCGCGGGTGCGCTACCCCGGGGACGGGTACGACCGCCTGACGCAGGGCGGCTGCCCGTTCTTCGACAAGGACCTCACCTGGGCCCACGACGAACTCGTCCCCGAGATCAGCACCACCCTCGCCTCCGCCGCCCGCGCGTCCGGCGCCGAATTCCTCGACCTGTCCCGCTCCTTCGAGGGCCGGGAGGTCTGCGCCTCCACCACCGCCCAGGCCGGCCCCGACCAGCGGCCGTCGGGCCGCACCAGCGAATGGGTGCGCTTCGTGACCACCGGCCACGGCCAAGGCCAGCGCCAGGAGTCCCTGCACCCCAACTACTACGGGCAGCTCGCCCTCGGCACCTGCCTCGGCCTCCAGCTCGACCGGGCGCCGGGCGACCGGCGCTGCACCAACACCGCCGGGGCGGGCCCGCGTGACATGCGGCTGAGCCCCGCGCCCACGGCCTGAGCCGCCGGGGCCGCGCCCGTATCGCCCATACCTCACGTATCGCCCGTACCGTACGTACGCACCGCCGACAGCCGCGGCCGTCCCGCTCCCCGCGGGGCGGCCGCGGCTCAGTTCTGCGCGAGGTGCTACGTGAGGTGCTACGCCAGGAGGCCCGTGGCCCGGAAGGCGAGCCACAGGTCGTGGCGGGCGCTCGGGGCGTGCAGCAGGGAGCGTTCGAGGAGCGCTTCGAGGCGGGTGAGGCGCTTGCGGGCGCCGGGGATGGAGATGCCCAGTTCGGCGGCGGTCCGGCTGAGCTGGGCGTCGTGCTCCAGCCAGGTGCGCAGCGTCGACGACGGGTCGGCCGGGCAGCCCTCGGCGGTCAGCGGCCGCAGTTGGATGCGGGCCCAGCGCTGGACGGCGGGGCGGTTCAGCAGGTCGTCGAGGGTGTGGGCGGGCTCCGTGTCCGGGTCGCCGGGCCGGCGGTCCGGCGGCGGTACGGGCGCGGCGTGCACGCGCAGGGCCAGCGCGAGGGCCGACTGGTCGGCGAGCCGGTCGAGGTCCATGCCGAGCAGGTGGCCGATCAGCCGCAGCCGGGCGGCGAGGGTATTGCGGTGGATCTTCAGGTGGGCGGTGGCGCGGGAGAAGAACGCGAGCCAGGACGAGGCCGTCGCGATCAGCTCCTGGCCGCTGGGGTCCTGCGGCCGCTTGGGGGCGTGCGAGGTCAGCGGCGCCAGCAGCGCCCGGGCCCAGGGCGCGGCCACGCCGCCCGCCACCAGGGCCAGTTCGGGAGCGGCGCCGAAGCTCGCGTAGCGGTCGGCGTGGGCGCGGGCGATGGCCAGGGCGTGGAACGCCTGCGCGTAGCCGACGGCCGTCTCCCGCAGCGGCACGTCGTCGCTGACCCCGACGACGCAGTCGCTCGCCATGGAGGTCAGCGCCCGGTCGAGGGGCCCGGCGGGGCCGGGCGGCGGGGGCGAGAGCGCGATCACATGGCCGGAGTAGACGGGGCAGCGCACCACCCAGGCGCGCCCCTCGGAGGCGTCCGCGCACATCCGCACCACCTCGTCGCGACGGCCCGGCGGGCACTCGGCCACGTACACCCGCATCAGCTCGGGGAGCCGGGGCCGCAGCGCGCCCGCGATCTGGTGGGCGGTCGCGAGCTGCCCGATCATCAGCAGGTGCAGCACCGCCTCGCGGCCGCGGGACTCCGCGAGGTCCACCCGCCGCCGCTTGCGCTCCGCGCTCTCCGCCTCCCAGCACAACGCCAGCGGCAGCGTGACATCGGCGAGCAGCGCGGACAGCCGGTCGGGCAGCGGCCCGGCCACGACCACGCCGAGGGCGAGTCCCTGCTGGTGGCGGGGCCCGCCGAGCGCTAAGAGGACGGCCGTCCCGGCGTCCCCGTCGAGGGTCACCGAGCGCAGCCCCCGCTCGGTGAGCTTGCGGGCCGCCCCGGCCGCCAGGGCGGTCGCCTGGCCTCCGGACGCGGCCGCGCCCTGCCCGTCCGCCGCCCGTATCGCCGTGCGGTGGTGCATGGCCGCGCACAGCACGGTGCCGGAGGAGTCGAGCAGCCCCGCCCAGCCGCCGGCCCGCGCGGCGAGCCAGCGCAGCAGCGCCCGACTCCCGCCGGAACGCGCCAGGCTCTGCATCCGCAGCACGTCCTCGGCCCGTTCGACGCGCCGCCGCGCCCCGACCGCGCCCCCGGTGTCCGTACTCTCCCGCGTCTGCACCCGGCCTCCCGATGTTGATGAATGTGGTTTCTGAAACCCGCGGCCCGCCCCGCAGTGCAAGGTGAACCTCGTCGCCGCGCCCGCCCCGCCCTAGGGTGCTGAGCCAGGTGATCCGGCCGCCGGCGCCGGCCAACAGTGGCTGACGGGGGTGGTCACTGCGGCCGAGGCGCCACGGCGCTGGATCACCCGCGGACCCCCGCGGGCGCCCACGGACGACGGGCGCGCGGGCGAGCACCTGTGAGCGTGTGGTGAACAGGGAACATCACACGCTCACAGGGCTGTTCACTTTTTCGTACACACGTACACGGACGCGCCGACAGACGCAACGCCAGGGGGCGGCGGGGCCGCGACGGGGGCGGCCAGGGACGTGGCCGTGCGGACGGGCCCCGGCCCGCCCCCGTGCCCTGGCCGCCGGCCGGGCCGACGGTCGGCCTCGGCCCGTTCCCGCGGCGCGGAAGAGCCGCTGATGAGCCTGGCCGGCCTCAGTCGGCTCACGCGGCTGCCCCGCCGGCCGGCCCAGCCCGCCGACCTCGGCCGGCACCCGCGGATGCCCCGCCGGCGGGACCGGCCCCCGCGCCGGGAGCTCCACGCGAACGAGCGGCCCTCGGCCGGCTCCGCTGCCCGGGCCATCGGCCGAGCTCGCCCCGGAGTCGACTGGCTCTGCCCGAACCGCCGGTCGAACCAGCAGGCCGCCCGGCCGGCGGCCGTCTCCCTGCCGCTAGTCGAACCAACGGGCCTCGGCCAGTTCTTCCGTCCGGGAGGGGTCTTCCAGCAGCGCCGCCGCCTCGAAGCGGCGGTTCCATTGGCCGGCGGCCCAGGCCAGGCCGGCGGCGACGCCCTCCAGGGTGGAGGCGTGGAGGACGTTGTCCGGGCCGTAGCGCCAGTCCAGTTGGACGCCGTCGACCGTCAGTTCTTCGTGTTCGATGTACGCGTCCGGGGCCCCCGGGAGGAGGACCCGTACGCCCTCCGGGACCTCGCGCCGTTCGCCGCCGGTGGGGGCGGGGGCGGTGAACTCCTCGCTCAGCCGGGGCACCTGGAGCAGGTCGGCGAGGTCGGCGGCGAGCGCGGGGCGTACGGGCAGCAGCGCGCGGCCCGCCGTCAGGGGCAGCAGGTCGGGGGCGTCGGCGATCAGCGCGTCGGCGGCGTCCACGACCCGCACCTCGCCGTCGACGACGGCCCGCAGTTCGTCGGGGAGGGTGACCTGCTCGGGGTCGAGGGCGGCCAGCGCGCCGTAGAGGCCGTGCAACTGGGCCGCGCCGACCGGCAGTCGGCTGTCCGCGAGCCGGGCCAGCAGCTCGGCCGCGCCGCCGGGCTCGTCCAGGAGGGAGGCCGCGGAGGTCCGTACGCCCAGGGCCCGCAGCACCTGCTCGTCGCCGCCGCCGAGGAGCTCCGCCGCGTCGGCGGCCTCGTACAGCCCCGCCAGCAGCGGGTCGCCGCCCGCAGCCCGGAGGCCGGCCGGGCGCCGGCCGTCCAGAACGGGGTGGCCGCGCAGCCACCACGCCGTGTACGGGCGCACCGACTCCGTCGTGCCGTCCGGCAGCAGAACCCGTACGGGCGCGGTCAGCGCGTCCCGCAGCGGCGGCCGGGCGAGCATCCGCAGCGCCCGCGGCCACGCGTCGTCGTCGACGAGGTCCAGGTCGCGCACGGCGACGATCTCGGTGGCGACCGGCGGCACCGCGGTCTGCGGCAGCCCGTCGAGCACGTCCTCGCACCACACGTCGACGGCGTCCAGCAGCCCGGCGTCGTCCGGCTCCGCGTAGTCGCCGTCGCGGGGCTCCAGTTCGTCGGGGTCCAGCACGACGTCCGTGGCCCGTACGAGCGCGAAGGTGGCGAGCACGCCCACCGCGGTCAGCGGCTGCTCCCCCCACCGTTCGGCCAGCTCGGCATCGCAGGCGGCCAGCTCACCGGCGCGTACGACCTGCTCGAACGCGCTGCCCGGCAGCATCAGTTCGCCGGCCGGCGCCAGCTCGCCGTCCTCGTCGGGCAGGGCCAGCGCGGCCAGCCACGGCTCGTCGCCGGGGGCCAGGCCCGCGTCGCGTACGAGCGCCAGCACCGTCTCCGCCAGCTCCTCGCTGCCCGGCGCGTCGCCTTCGAGCAGCCCGTACGCGTCCTCGTCGGCGTCCAGCGAGGCCGCGACCGCCGCCCGTACCTGAGGGGTCGTCAGCACGGCGCGCGGGGACGCGGGGAGCGCGCCCAGCTTCTCCAGCAGCGGATGCGCGGCGTCGGGGTGTGCGACCTTCAGCCCGAGCCGGGCGAGCGCCGCGTGCCGCTCCCCGTCCTCGCCGCCCGGCAGCAGCACCTGGCGCGGACCGATCGTCGTACGGCCGTCCGCGAGCGGCACCGGCAGCCCGGAGAGCCGGTCCGGGTCGACCCCGGCCAGCGAGTCGTACAGCCGCCGCCACCAGGCGGGGTCCCGCTCGACGCCGGCCAGCCGGTCGACCATCTCCCCCAGCGGCACCCGCTCCACGCCGAGGACCCGCAGCTCGACCCGCCGCTCCAGCCCGGCCGGCAGCAGGCTGGGGAACAGTTCGGCCAGCACGGCGACGGTGTCGGCCCCCGCGCCCTCCACGATCTCGGCGTCGGCGGGGCGCAGGACGTACGCGCTCCCGGCGGCGGCCCCGCTGAGCGCGGTCGGATCGTCGAACGCGGCGTCGGGAACACGGTCCGCCGCGGGCTCCCCGCCCTGTTCGGCCGCCGCGCTGGGCAGGAACGGCACCCTCGGCAGCCGCTCCAGCAGCAGCCGGCGCAGCTCGCCGTCGAGTTCGCCCTTGCCCAGCGGGCCGGGCACCAGGTCGACGGTGCCGGTGCCGACCGGCCGCCAGTCGCCCAGCAGCTCCGCGTACCCCTCGGCCGCGCGCGCCGCCAGGAAGTCCGTCAGCGCGCCGGGCGCGGTGTGGCGGCGGGTGGGCTCCAGCGGGAACGAGGCGATGAGCAGGGCGGGCAGGCCCAGCGGCTCGTCCGTCGGGGTGGGCGCGTGCAGCACGGGCGCGGTCGTCGGCCGTACGGGCGCGCCGTCCGCGTCCACCGGCACCGCCCACGTCACCGACCAGCTCGGGCGCAGCCGCTCCTCCACCGGCCGGCCGGCGAGCAGCGCCGCGTCCAGCGGGCCGCCGGTGCGCGCGACGCGCCAGCGGGCGGGGGCGGGGCGGGCGCTGTCCTCGATGACGGTGTACGGTCCGTCGGCGCGGCGGGTCACCGTCCGCACGCCGTCCGCCGTCTCCACGACGACCTCCGACAGCCCCGGCAGGGTCAGCAGCAGCGCGTCGTCGACCTCCGCCAGGAGACGCGCCGTCAGGTCCTCGGCCGCGCCGTCGCGCAGCGGCAGCACGACGACGGTGTCGTACCCCTCGGGCGCGGTGCCCTCCGCCGGCAGCGGCAGCCGCAGCAGCGGTACGTGGCCGTCGCGGCGGCGGATCTCCGCGCCGAGGCCGGGCGCCGACGCGGCGGCGTCCGCCGCGATCAGCCGGGCCTCGGCGAGCGAGAACCGGACGCCGCCGGACCGGCCGACGACGGCGGGCTCGTCGCTGACGGCGAGCACGGCGGAGAACCCGACCCCGAAGCGCCCGACGGCGCCGCCGCTTCCCTCCTCGTCCCGCTTCGCGCTCGCCCTCAGCGTGGACAGCGACTCCACCCCGGCGGCGTCGAGGGGGGCGCCGGTGTTGGCGGCGGCGAGGACGGCGGGCGCGCCGTCCCGGCCGGGGTGGAGGGTGAGCCGCAGCCGGCCGGGGACGCCGGCGCGGGCGGCGGCGTCGGCGGCGTTCTGCGCCAGCTCGACGACGAGCCGGTCGCGGTAGCCGCCGAGCGCCAGGTCCTCCTCGGCGTTGGCGTCCTCCCGGAACCGCGCGGGCGACGCGGCCCAGGCGTCCAGCACCCCGCGCCGCAGCCGTCCGGTCCCGAACGCGTCCGCGTCCTCGCCCACGCCTCGCACCATCGCCGCGCCGCTCACGTGTCGTCTCCCCTGCTAGCCGCCGCACTCCTGCCGCGAAACGTACAGCGCTTCCGCCCCTACCTGCTCTCCACACCCCCACACCGCAAACAGCGAGCCCCCCGCAGAGCCCGAAAGAACCGGTGATTTTCCGGGCACTCCACACCACACCCATAAGGGCGCGGGGACGCTGCGATCAACCACGCGCGACCCCACAGGGGCGCGGGGGCGGCGCGATCAACCACGCGTGGCCCCACAGGGGCGCGGGGAACTGCGCGCCCAGCCGAAACCGACCCGGCGGCCGACCGCCACCCCCCGGCCACCCCAGGGGCGCGGGGAACTGCGCGCCCAGCCGAAACCGACCCGGCGGCCGACCGCCACCCCCCGGCCACCCCGGGGGCGCGGGGAACTGCGCGCTCAGCCCCCACCGGCCGGCGGCCGACCAACAACACCCGGCATCCCCAGGGGCGCGGGGAACTGCGCGACAAACCCCCACCGGCCCGGTGGCCGAATCCGAAAAGCGACGGCTACGCCGTCAGGAGTGCCCCAACTCCTCGGCAGGAGCGTCCGGCTCCACGGACCCACCCGTCCGATCCGGCCGCAACGGCAACGGATCGACCAACGTCTCATCGATCACCGGAGGCGCCGGCCGCAAAGGCTTAGGCATGACGGCGGCCTCGGAATGCCCCCCGCACCCGAACCCGAGCGACACGACATGCCCGTCCGCCGGCCCGAACTCATTGGCGCAGACGCCGAACGCCTGCCGCAGCGACCCCGCCAGCGGCACCAGGAACCCGCAGCTCGCGCAGGAGGCGGGCGCGGCCTGCGCCATGGCCGTCTTGGGCCCGTACAGCTCGTCCCAGCGGTCGGCGGCGACGTGGAGCCCGTAGCGGGAGAGGACCCGCGCCCGCCGCATGCCCAGCTCCTCGGCGACGGCGGCGATCCGGCCGCGCTCCGTGGTGACCGCGGGTCCGGCGGCCGGGGCGGCGCCGCCCGAGGCGGCCTCGGCGGACGACTCGGCCGAGTCGTCCGTGAGCTCGGCGTCCTCCGCGTCCGCGAGATCCGTCAGCCGCCGCCCGGCAGTGGCCTCGTCCGCGAGGACGGAGCTGGGCGGCGGCGCGTCCTCCCCGGAGAACCCCGGCTCCAGCCGCAGGTCATCGGCGTCGGTGGGCAGCAGGTCCCCCGGTCCCATGTCCCCGGGGCGCAGCCGCTCGCTCCACGGCACCCATTCGGGGGCGAGCAGCGCGTCGGGGCCGGGCAGCAGCACGGCCTCGTCGAGGGTGACGATCTTCGCGCGGGAGGCGCGGGCGACCGTCACGGCCCAGCGCCAGCCCCGGTAGCCGGGTTCCCGGCAGGCGAAGAAGTGGGTGACGACGCGGTCCCCCTCGGCGGCGACCTCGACGTGTTCGCCGACCATTCCGGGGAGCGCCGCTTCCTCGGCCGCCGCACGGGCCAATTCGACCGCCTCGGCGCACAGGCGGTCAGGGGTCCGGCTTCGCATCGCAGCACTCACAGGATCGATTCTCTCTTCCACGCCGTCTCACGAGTGCGCCGGCCGTACGGCCGGGTCGGCGGACGGAGCGGACCTGGGGACCGCGTCGACGTCCGCGCCCGAACGGTCAGGGGCGCACCTTGTATGACCCATTCTGCGGGATCGAGACTCGGCGCGCGGCCAAGAACGACCGCCGGAGGCGCGCTACGCACGCTACCCCGCTCGGCCGCGCCGGGGATAGCCGGGCCGCGGCGAGCCTCACTTCCGTATGCGGCCGGGCCCGTGCCCGTACGGCCGTACCGGCCCGTACCCGCCGGGCGCCCCGGTGGAGATCTCCCCGTGCCCGACCTGATACGGAAAGGACACCCGCGAAGCGGACACCCCGGCGAAACCCCGGCGAAACCCCGGCACCCCCATGAGCACGCGCCCCGGCCGGCGACCGGGCGGCGACCGACCGACGACTGGACGGCGACCGGACGGCGAATGATCGTGTCCTGACCGACAGATAGCCGGAACACGCCATCTTCCGCACGACTTGGGGCAGTATGGCGTGGTGGGAGCCATCCGGTCCGCTCATGGCAGCCCGCTCCGCCGGGCGGGACGGGCTGCCGGACACGCCCTGCGCGCGCCGTTCACCGGGGCGGCCCGCGGCATCCGGCGGGCCACGCACGCGCACGGCGCGGGCGAGTCCGGACTCGGCAAGCTGATCGAACTGCACGCGGTGCACTCGGCCGGCGACATGCTGATCACCGTCGCGCTGGCCTCCACCGTCTTCTTCTCCGTCCCCACGGACCAGGCGCGCGGCCGGGTGGCCCTCTATCTGGCCGTCACCATGGCCCCCTTCGTGCTGCTCGCGCCGGTGATCGGCCCGCTCCTGGACCGGTTGCCGCACGGCCGCCGGGCCGCGATGGCGAGCGCGATGCTGACCCGCGCGCTGCTCGCGCTGACGATGACGGGCGCGGTGGCGAGCGGCGGTCTGGAGCTGTATCCGGCGGCGCTGGGCGTGCTGGTGGCGTCCAAGGCGTACGGCGTGGTGCGGTCGGCCGTCGTGCCGCGGCTGCTGCCGCCGCGGATCTCGCTGGTCAAGGCGAACTCGCGGGTGACGCTCGGCGGGCTGCTGGCCACCGGGGCCGCCGCGCCCATCGGCGCGGGCCTGCATCAGTTGGGCCCGGCCTGGCCGCTGTACGGGGCGTGTGTGCTGTTCCTCGTCGGCATGGTGCTGTCGTTCTCGCTGCCGCACAAGGTCGACTCGGCGAAGGGCGAGGCGCGGGCCCGCCTGACGACCCGCGAGCACCTGCCCGTACGCGCCCCCGCGCTGTCCCTGGCGAAGCGGGACCGACGGGACCGGCGAGACCGGCGAGACCGATGGGAGCGGCGACGGCAGCAGCGGCGGCCGCGGCCGCTGGGGCTGCGTACGGTCGGCTCGTCCGTGCTGCACGGGCTCCAGGCGAACAGCGCGTTCCGGGTGCTCTCCGGCTTTCTCACCTTCTTTCTGGCGTTCATGCTGCGCGAGCATCCGATGAGCGGGCTGAGCGCGGCGATCTCGCTGGGTGTCGTCGCCGTCGCGGCGGGCGCGGGCAACGCGCTCGGCACGGCCATCGGCGCGCTGCTGCGCTCCCGCGCCCCGGAGTCGACGATCGCGCTGATGCTGACGGCCGCGCTGGCCGCGACCGTCGTCGCCGCCGTCCTCTACAGCCCGGTGGCGCTCGCGGTGGTCGCGGCGACGGCGGGCATCGCGCAGGCGCTCGGCAAGCAGTCGCTGGACTCGATGATCCAGCGCGATGTGCCGGAGGAGGTCCGTACGTCGGCGTTCGCGCGCTCGGAGACGCTGCTCCAGATGTCGTCGGTGCTGGGCGGGGTGATCGGCATCCTGCTGCCGCTCAACGGGGTGCTCGGCATGTCGGTCGCCGCGGCGGTCGTCGCGCTGGGTGTGGCGGCTTCCGTACGGGGCCTGCTGGCCGCCGCCCGGCGCGGCACGCCGCACCCCCGCGTGGCGTGAGCGGGGGCGACCGATAACCTGCCCGCATGACCGCTCTGTTTTCCCGGGGTAAGGGCCGCCGCGCCGCTGCCGCCGTCGGTGCCGTGACCTTGGGGCTTGTCGCCCTTACCGCCTGCGACAAGCCGACTCCGCTGGCCACCGTGACCGTCGGCTCGACCTCCGTCAGCTCCGAGGCCACCGACGGCTGCTTCGGCGACGGCAAGGCGCTGGACAAGTCCGTCATGGAGAAGTGCCTGTCGAAGAAGGACGGCAAGACCGTCAAGGTCGGCGCCGGGGAGAAGGTGCGCATCGGCGTCGAGCCGAAGATCGCCGACACCGGGTGGGTCGTCGTGGCGGGCGGGCCGGTCATGCCGGAGCCCACCAACAACACGTACCGCACCTTCGACACGGACACCCTCTTCACGCAGAAGAACCAGATGGGCCAGGCCACCCTGATGGACAAGGTCACCGTCACGGTCATCGAGCTGAACAAGGGCGAGGCCAAGGGCATGTGGCACTTCAACCTGGAGCGCGACGGCTCCTGACGCGGGCCGGGGTGCTGGAACTGATGCGCGTACTCGTCGTCACCGCCGTCACCGCCGAGCGCGACGCGGTCGTGCGCGGCGCGTCGCCCGCCGGGGACCTCCAGGAGGTCCCCGTGCCGGGCGGGCTGCTGCACCGGGTGCACCACCCCGCCGGGCCGGTGTTCGACGTGCTGGCGGCGGGCGTCGGCCCGGGCGCCGCCGGGGCCGGTGCCGCCGCCGCGCTCGCCGCCGCGGAGCTCCGCTCGCACCCGTACGACCTCGTGTTCTCCGCCGGGATCGGCGGCGGCTTCCAGCCCGCCGCGCCGGTCGGTTCGCTGGTCGTCTCGGCCGCGGTCGTCGCCGCCGACCTGGGCGCCGAGACGCCCGACGGATTCCGCTCCACCGCCGAACTCGGCTTCGGGGCCGTGGCGCACCAGGCTCCCGAGCATCTTGTACGGGCCGTGGCCGAGGCGACGGGCGCCGCGCCCGGCACCGTGCTGACCGTCTCCACCGCGACCGGTTCCGCCGAGCGCGCCGCCGAGCTGGCGGCCCGTCACCCGGGGGCGCTCGCGGAGGCGATGGAGGGGTTCGGCGTCGCCGAGGCCGCCGCCGCGCACGGCGTGCCCGTGCTGGAGCTGCGGGCCGTCTCCAACCCGGTGGGCCCCCGCGACCGGGCGGCCTGGCGGATCGGGGAGGCCCTGGCCGTACTGGGCCGGGCCTTCGACCGGCCGGCGGCGGGCCTCGCGGACCTGCCGGACCCGGCAGACGCTGCGGACACAGCGGACGCTGCGGACGCGGCGGACGCGATGGACGCGATGGCGGACCGTCTCGAAGCGGACCCGGCGGACCCGGCGGCCCGTCCCGAAACCGAAGAGGAGAGGATCCCATGAACGAGCCTCTGCAGATCGCGTACTCGCCGTGTCCGAACGACACCTTCGTCTTCGACGCGTGGGCGCACGGCCGCGTCCCCGGCGCGCCCGCCCTCGACGTCACGTTCGCGGACATCGACATCACCAACGGCATGGCGGAGCGCGGCGAGTTCGACGTGCTCAAGGTGTCGTACGCGGTGCTGCCCTGGGTGCTCGGCGACTACGCCCTGCTGCCCTGCGGCGGCGCACTGGGGCGCGGCTGCGGCCCGCTGGTCCTGACCAGGGAGTCCGCGGACGCCGGGGAGCCGGCGAGCCTGCGCGGGAAGACCGTCGCGGTGCCCAGCGAGCGCTCGACGGCGTATCTGCTCTTCCGGCTCTGGGCGGCCGCCGAGGTGCCGGGCGGCGTCGGCGACGTGGTCGTGCTGCCGTTCCACGAGATCATGCCCGCCGTACGGGACGGCAAGGTCGACGCGGGCCTGGTCATCCACGAGGCGCGGTTCACCTACCAGGACTACGGGCTGCACCGCCTCGCCGACATGGGCGAGCACTGGGAGGCCACCACCGGCCTGCCGATCCCGCTCGGCGCGATCATCGCGAAGCGCTCGCTGGGCGCGGAGCGGCTGCGCGAGCTGGCCGAGGCCGCGCGGACGTCCGTACGGATGGCGTGGGACGACCCGGAGGTCTCCCGCCCGTACGTGCTGGAGCACGCGCAGGAGATGGACCCGGCCGTCGCGGACCGGCACATCGGGCTGTACGTCAACGAGTTCACCGCCGACCTCGGCGAGGACGGCTACGCGGCGGTGCGCGGGCTGCTCACGCGCGCCGCGGCCGAGGGGCTCGTACCGCCCCTGGGCCCGGACGCGCTCGCCTTCGCGTAGACGGGAAGCCGCCGCGTACGCGGGGAGCCCTCGCGTACGCGGAAGGGCCGCGGGTCGGGTCGGTACAGCTAGACGTCGAGCTGGTCCGCGACCGCCCGCAGCATGCCGGCGATCTTCGCGCCGTGCGCCTTGTCGGGGTAGCGGCCGCGCTCCAACTGCTGGGTGACGTTCTCCAGGAGCGTGGTGAGGTCCTGCACGATCGACGCCAGCTCGTCGGGCTTGCGGCGCTGCGCGGCCGCGACGGACGGCGCGGGGTCGAGGAGCGTCACCGTGAGCGCCTGGTCGCCGCGCTGGCCCGCCACGACGCCGAATTCGACGCGCTGGCCGGGCTTGAGCGCCTCGACTCCGTCCGGGAGTACTGAGGAGTGCACGAAGACGTCGCCGCCGTCGTCGCGGGAGAGAAAGCCGAAGCCCTTCTCGCTGTTGAACCACTTGACCTTGCCGGTAGGCACGTCTGTCCTCGTCCTCGTACTCGTCGGGAAGCAACTGAAAACGGCTCTGGATAGCACTACAGCGGGCCGCAGGACCCGCCAGTGCCAAGGCTAATGGTCCCGGGCCCGGTGACAAGACGTCCTCGGGTGGTTCCGCTGTGCTTTGGCCCATGGGGACAAACGCCCCGGGGCTAGGGGACCTACCCTGTTCAGGTGAGTGATACTCCTTCCGCCGGGGGCCGGGCCCCCGCGCCCGACAGCCCCGCCCGCGCCGGTGACCTGCTCGTACGGATCGGCGCCATCGTCTTCCTCGTCGGCGCGGTGGCCACACTGGCCACCGTCGCCCCGCTGTTCCTCGGCCTGCGCCCGCTGCCGTCGATCGCCTATGCCGTCTGCATGCTCATGGGCGTCGGCTTCGTGATCGCCGCGGCGGGCGTGCTGCGTTCGATCGCGCAGGAGCGCCGTCAGGCCCGCTCCCTGACATAGCCGACGTGGCCGCGCACCCATTCGGGGAACGCCGTCAGGTCGTCGAGGACCACGTCCGCGCCCGCCGAGCGCAGTTCGTCCGCGCCGCACGGCCCGGTGGCCACCGCCACGGACAGCGCACCGGCCGTACGCGCCCCGCGCACGTCGCCGGTGTGGTCGCCGACGTAGACGCCCGCGCCGTACTCGCGCAGCGCCTCCGCCTTGGCCTCGGCCCACAGCGAGCCGATCACGGCGTCCGCCTCGATGCCGAGCCGCTCCAGGTGCAGCTTGGCGTTGGGCTCGTACTTGGCGGTGACGACGATGGTGCGGCCGCCCAGCGCCCGGACGGCGGCCAGCGCGGCGCGGGCGCCGGGCATGGCGAGCGTCGGCTCGATGGCGTGCTCGGGGTACAGCGCGCGGTAGCGGTCGGCGACCGGCTCGATCTGGTCGGCGGGGAACCAGTGCGCGAGCTCCAGTTCCAGCGGCGGGCCGAGCCGGGTGGTGGTGAGGTCGACGTCGATGTAGACGCCGGTCTCGGCGGAGAGCGCCGAGAACGCGGCCCGGATGCCGGGCCGGGAGTCGATCAGGGTCATGTCGAGGTCGAAGCCGACGGTGAAGGCGGGGCCGCTGCTCTTCGTACGGCCGGTGTCGGCGCCGGTCTCCGTACGGCCGGTCTCCGTGCGGCCGGTGCTGAGGCCCGTGAGGCCGGCGGGGCGGGCGGGGTTCTCGTGGTGCGAGGTATGCGGGGACATGCCGAACATTGTGCCGCGCCCCTGCCCGTACACTTAGCCTCGCCTAACCACAACTCCCAGCCGCGTCGACCGACGCGATTCAGCCGATCGGCGGGTGTCCAGAAGCCCGGCGCGGGGCGCAGCGCCGACCGCACCGAAACCGCGAAGTGGAAGCGATGCCAGCCGTTCCGACCAGCAGCCCCAGATCGCGTCTGGTGCGGCGCCGCGTCGGCCGGACGGCGGCCGCCGTCGCCGCCCTGCTCGTCGCCGTCCTGCTCAGCCTCTCCATCGGCAGCAGCCAGATCGCGCCGGCCAAGGTCGTCGACGCGCTGCTGCACGGCGGTACGAGCGACAGCGCCGAGATCGTACGGTCCATGCGGCTGCCCCGTACCGTCGTCGGCCTGATGGTCGGCGCGGCCCTCGCCATGGCCGGCACGGTCCTCCAGGGCATCACCCGCAACCCCATCGCCGACCCCGGCGTCCTCGGCATCAGCCAGGGCGCGTCGGTGGGCGTGGTGCTGGCCATCGCCTTCGCCGGGGCGCACACGCTCACCGGCTATGTGTGGTTCGCCTTCGCGGGCGCCGGGATCGCCTCCGTCGCGGTCTACGCGGTGGCCACGAGCGGGCGCGGCGGCGCGACGCCGGTGAAGCTCGCGCTCGCGGGCGCCGCCATCAACGCGCTGCTCGCCTCCGTCTCGCACGCCGTCCTCACCACGCGGGCGGCGGCGCTGGACGAGTTCCGCTTCTGGCAGGTCGGCTCGCTCGCCGGCCGGGACGCCGCTCTGGTCGGCCAGGTCTGGCCGTTCCTGCTGGTGGGCCTGGTGCTGGTGTTCTCCGTGGCGCGCGGCCTCGACGCGCTGGCCCTCGGCGAGGACGTCGCCAAGGGCCTCGGCCAGAACGTCGCCGTCGTACGGATCGTGGGCGGCCTCGGCGCCACCGTCCTCACCGGCGTGGGCGTCGCGGCGGCCGGGCCCATCGCCTTCGTGGGCCTCGCCGTGCCGCACATCGCCCGCGCGATCGTCGGCACCGACCACCGCTGGGTGCTGCCGATGGCGGCCCTCGTCGGCCCGGTCATGCTGCTCTTCTCCGACGTCGTCGGCCGGATCGTCTTCCCGCCGAGCGAGGTGCCGGCGGGGGTGATGACGGCGCTGATCGGGGTGCCGTTCCTGGTGACGCTGGTGCGCCGGAAGGCGGTGGCCTCGTGACGACGGCCTTCCCGGCCCCGGCCCGTCGAAAGGCGGCGGCCTCGTGACGACGGCCCCCACGACGCCCTCCGCTCCCCCCTCGGCCGCTCCGGTGCGCCCCGCCGGGTACACGCTCGTACGGGCCGGGCGCGGCTCCTTCCTGCTGCACCGGCGGGCGGCGGCGACCGCCGTGGCGCTGGCCGTGCTGCTGGCGGCCGGGTGCGTGGCGTACCTGTGCGTCGGCGAGTCCTTCGTGGCGCCCGGCGAGGTGGTCAAGGTCCTCCTCGGCCGGCCGTCGCCCGACGAACTGGTCGTCGGGACGCTGCGGCTGCCGCGCATGACGGTGGGCCTGCTGGTCGGCGCGGCCTTCGGGATCGCCGGGGCGCTGATCCAGACCGTGGCGCGCAACCCGCTCGCCAGCCCCGACATCATCGGCGTCACACAGGGCGCGAGCGCGCTGACGGTGGGCGCGATGACGCTCGGCGTCACCTCGTACGCGGCGCTGCCCTACCTCTCCGTCGCGGGCGGCCTGGTGGCGGCCGCGCTCGTGTACGTCTTCGCCTGGCGCGGCGGGCTGCACGCCGCGCGGTTCGTCCTCATCGGCATCGGCTTCGCGGTCGCGCTGCGCTCCGTCACCCAGCTCTTCCTGACCAAGGGCGACTACCTCGTCGCCCAGCAGGCCCAGGTGTGGATGACCGGCTCGCTCAACGGGCGCGGCTGGGACGAGGCGGCACCGCTCGCCTGGGCGCTGCTGGTGCTCAGCCCGTTCGTGCTCTGGGCGGCCAGGGCGCAGCGCACGGTCTCGATGGACGACGACACCGCGACGGCGCTGGGCGTACGGCTCGGCCGGGTCCGGCTCGGCCTGGTGGCGCTCGGCGTGGTGCTCGCGTCGATGGCCACGGGCGCGGCGGGCCCCGTCGACTTCGTCGCGCTGCTCGCCCCGCAGATCGCCCGCCGCCTGACGCGCACCGCGCAGATCCCCCTGCTCTGCTCGGCCCTGCTCGGCGCCTTCATCGTGGTCCTGGCGGACCTCCTCGCCCGCAGACTGTTCGCCCCCACGGAACTCCCCGTCGGCGTACTGACGGCCGTCATCGGAGCCCCCTACCTGATCTGGCTCATCATCCGCAGCCGCACCGGAGGAAAAGCGTGACCGAGAGCCCGAACAGCACCGCCGCCGGGCCCGAGCCCGCGGCCCCGGCAGCCTCCCCCGTCACCCCCGGCACCGCGAGCGCGACCGGACCGACGGACGAGAACGCGGGCACGGGTACGGGCGGGGGCATGGGCGTGAACGGGCCGACTGGCCGGGACGGACGCGTGGCGGACACGGCGGACCACACCGCGGGCGCGAGCCCGAGCGGACCGGCGGGCGACACCACGGTCGCGAACCCGAGCGGAGCGGCTGGCGGCGGCGCGGCGGCGGATGCGGGCCCGGCCGGGGCGCGGCCCGTGAGCAGGCTCGGGGCCCGGGGGCTGACGCTCGCCTATGAGGAGCGGACGGTCGTCGACGGGCTCGATCTGGACGTGCCGGACGGCGAGGTCACCGTCATCGTCGGGCCGAACGCGTGCGGCAAGTCGACGCTGCTGCGGGCGCTCGGGCGGCTGCTCAAGCCGCGCGGCGGCGCGGTGCTGCTGGACGGGGCGGAGCTGAGCCGGATACCCACGCGGAAGATCGCGCAGGCGGTCGGCCTGCTGCCGCAGACGCCGGTGGCGCCCGACGCGATCACTGTGGCGGACCTCGTGGCGCGCGGCCGCCAGCCGCATCAGCACTGGTGGCGGCAGTGGTCGGACGAGGACGAGCGCGCCGTCACGGACGCCATGGCGCGTACGGACACCACGGCGCTCGCCGCCCGGTCGGTGGACGAGCTGTCGGGCGGCCAGCGCCAGCGCGTGTGGATCGCGATGGCGCTGGCGCAGGAGACGGATCTGCTGCTCCTCGACGAGCCGACGACCTACCTGGACATATCGCACCAGGTGGAGGTCCTGGACCTGGTCCGCCAGCTCAACCACGAGCGCGGCCGCACCGTCGTCGCGGTCCTGCACGACCTCAACCAGGCGGCCCGCTACGCCGACCACCTCGTCGCCATGAAGAACGGCCGGATCGTGGCCTACGGCCGCCCCTCGGAGGTCGTCACGGCGCGGCTGGTGCGCGAGGTCTTCGGCCTGGAGTCGGTCGTGGTCCCCGACCCGGTCACGGGCAGCCCCCTGGTGGTCCCGGGCGCGCCCTGGCAGGCGGGTGCGGGCGCCCGTACGGCCGTACGGGACGGAGCGGGCGCGGACGACGCAGCGAGCGTAGAGGGCGCAGAAGGCGTAGAAGGCGGCGGTCTGCCGGGCTAGGCGCGGCGCGGGCCACGGTAAGGCGGCGGGCAAGCCGCGTACGGCCCGGCGCACGGCGCCGTAGCCGAATGGCCCGGCGCGGGCCGCGGTGAGGCGGCGTACGGGCCGCATACGGGCCCAGCGCGCGGCGCCCCAGCCGAATGGCCCGGCGCCGGCCGGGGCAGCCTCAGCTCGCGGCGCGCAGCCCGCCCCACCGACGAGAGGCCCCGGATGGACACGCAGCGCACTCTCCGCCGTCGCGGCGCGGCAGCCGGCTTGCCGGTCCTGGCCGCCGCCGCCCTCGCACTGTCGGCCTGCGGCGCGGGCTCGGAGCCGGGGTCGGGGTCGGGCAACAGGACGACCCCCGGCCCCGGCACGCACACCGTGCGTACGGCCATGGGGGACGTGACGGTCAAGGACCACCCCCAGCGCGTCGTCGTCCTCGACACCGCCGAACTCGACTCCGCGATCACCCTCGGCGTACGGCCGGTCGGCGCGACCCACGCCGACGTCGCGACCGGGTTCCTCGACTACCTGCCGAAAGACAAGGTCTCCGGCATACGGGACGTCGGCAAGATCGCCGCGCCCAATCTGGAGGCCGTCGCGGCGCTCAAGCCGGATCTGATCCTCACCAACAAGGACCGGGACGCGGCGCGCTACCAGGAGCTGTCGCGGATCGCCCCGACCGTGATGACCGGCGCCACGGGCTTCCCGTGGAAGGCCAACTTCGCCACGCACGCGGCGGCGCTCGGCAGGACCGGCGAGGCGCGGAAGGTCGTCGCCGACTACCTCGCGCATGCGAAGCGGGTCACGGCGGCGCTGGGCGGCACGGCGAAGGCGGAGGCCACGGAGGTCAACGTCGTACGGTTCGTGGAGGGCGCGAACATCCGCGTCTACGGCCGGCAGAACTACATCGGCACGCTCCTCGCCGACGTCGGCCTCGGCCGCCCCGCCATCGTGGACAAGGCGAAGGACGGGTTCTCGTACGACATCAGCCCCGAGCAGATCGGCCGGGCGGACGCCGACGCCGTGTTCACCGCCACCTACGGCGACCCGGAGAAGTCGAAGGAGACGCAGGTCACCGGCGGCGCGCTCTGGAAGAACATGAAGGCCGTGCGGAACGGCAGAGTCTTCAAGGTCGACGACCAGTTGTGGATCCAGGGCATCGGCTACACGGCGGCCGGCAAGATCCTCGACGAGCTGCGGACGGATCTGACGGCGAAGAGCGAGCGGTAGGCGGCGCACGCGTCGGGCCCGCCGCCGGGCCCCCCGCCTCCGCCGCCGGGCCCCCGCCTCCGCCGCCGGGCCCCCCGCCCCAGCTTCCACTCTGTCTCCGCCCACGCCTCCGGCCCCGCCTCACCGCCGAGCCTGGCCCTCCGCGTCCTAGGCAGCCGAGTCCCAGGTTCCGCAGGGCGCGAGATGGGCCCCCGCGGCGGCCCCCGCCCCGGCACGCTGGAGCCATGTCCGAAACGGGCCCGCCCGGACGGCACGGCCGGACCGGTGGCCCGACCGGGCGGCCGGACGGCGTGCCCCCATGGCACGCGCATGGCACGGCCCGTACATCGGCGCACATCGTCAACAGACAACACAGGAGACTTTTCGTGAGCAAGGTCCTGATCGTCATGTCCGCAGCGAACACCTGGGAGCGCACCGACGGCTCCTCCTACCCGACCGGCTACTGGGCCGAGGAACTGGCCGCGCCGCACGAGAAGTTCGTGGCGGCCGGCTACGGGGTCGACTTCGCGTCCCCCGGCGGTGTGCTCCAGGAGCTCGACAAGCACAGCGCCGACCCGGCGCTCGCCGGCCCGGACTGCGCCCGTTATGTGGCGCACGCCGAGAAGGCGCTGCGCGAGTTCGGCCCGCTGCTCAAGCTCGACGAGGTGAGCATCGACGACTACGTCGCGGTGGTGCTGCCCGGCGGCCACGGCCCGGTGGTCGACCTCTTCCAGGACGCCGACCTCGGCCGTCTGCTCTTCGCGGCGGACGCCGCCGGGAAGCTCATCGGCGCCGTCTGCCACGGCCCGGCCGCCCTGCTGTCCGCCGTGGACGAGGACGGCAAGTGGCTGTTCGCCGGGCGCGAGCTGACGGCGTTCACGGATGAGGAGGAGCAGATCTTCGGTACGGCCGAGGGCGCGCCGTGGCTGCTCGCCAGCCGGCTGCGCGAGATGGGTGCGAAGCACTCCGGCGGCACCGCCTACGAGGCGTTCACCATCCAGGACGGCAACCTCTTCACCGGCCAGAACCCCGCGTCGAGCGCCCCGATGGCCGACGCCATGGTCGCCGCCCTGGGGAAGTGACCTCCGTGGCCACCTCCACATCCGAGGCACCCGACGCGCCCCAGGGCCCCGACGCGTCCCAGGGGCACGTCGCCCAGGGGCACGTCGCCCAGGGGCACGTCCCCCAGGCGCCCGGCGCTCCCCAGGCGTCCGGCGCTCCCCAGGGACCCGCCGTTGCCGTATCCGACCTGCCCGACGTCGTCGGCCGGGTGGAGAAGCGTCTGCTCATCGCCGGCCAGTGGCGCCCGGCCACCGGCGGCGGCACCTTCGCGGTGGAGGACCCCGCCACGGGCCGTACGTTGTGCGAGGTGGCCGACGGAACCCCCGCCGACGCGATGGCCGCCCTCGACGCGGCGGACGGGGCGCGGGCGGCGTGGTCGGCCGTGCCCCCGCGCCGCCGCGCCGCGATCCTGCGCCGCGCCCATGACCTGCTGATCGAGCGCCGCGAGGAGTTCGCGCTGCTGATCACGCTGGAGATGGGCAAGTCGCTCGCCGAGTCCCGGGCCGAGGTCGACTACGGCGCTCAGTACCTGCGGTGGTTCGGCGAGGAAGCCGTCCGGATCGACGGCGGCTGGAAGGTCAGCGAGGACGGCTCGGCCCGCGTGCTGGTCATGCGGCAGCCGGTCGGCCCCTGCCTGCTGATCACGCCGTGGAACGCGCCGCTCGCCATGCCGGCCCGTAAGATCGCGCCGGCCGTCGCGGCGGGCTGCACCATGATCGTCAAACCGGCTCCGCAGGCGCCGCTGACGACGGCCGCGCTGGCCGAGGTGCTGATCGAGGCGGGCCTGCCCGCCGGGGTGCTCAACATCATCCCCACCCTGGACGCGGCCGGGGTCACCGAACCGCTGCTGCGGGACGGGCGGCTGCGCAAGCTGTCCTTCACCGGGTCCACCCCCGTCGGCCGGCTCCTGCTGGCCCAGGCGGCGGACACCGTCCTGCGCACATCGATGGAGCTGGGCGGGAACGCGCCCTTCGTCGTCTTCCCGGACGCCGACCTCGACGCGGCCGTGGACGGCGCGATGACCGCCAAGCTCCGCAACATCGGCGAGGCGTGCATCGCCGCCAACCGGTTCCACGTGCACGCCGACGTCGCCGAGGAGTTCGCGGCGAAGCTCGCCGCCCGCATGGGCGCGGTCACCCTCGGCCCGGGCACCGACCCGGCCGCCGGGCTCGGCCCGCTCATCGACGGGCGCGGGCGGGGCAAGGTCGCCGAACTGGTCGACGACGCCGTCGCGGCCGGTGCCCGGGTCCGTACCGGCGGCCATGTCCCGGCGGGGCCGGGGTACTTCTACCCGCCGACCGTGCTCACCGACGTGCCCGCGGGCGCCCGTATCACCCGGGAGGAGATCTTCGGCCCGGTGGCGGCGATCCAGACGTTCACCACCGAGGCCGAGGCCCTACGGGCCGCCAACGACACCGAGTTCGGCCTGGTCAGCTACGTCTACACCCGCGACCTGGGCCGTGCCCTGCGGGTGAGCGAGCGGCTGGAGACGGGCATGGTCGGCCTCAACCGCGGCTACGTGTCCGACGCCGGGGCCCCCTTCGGGGGGATGAAGCAGTCGGGCACGGGCCGGGAGGGCGGCCGTACGGGCATCGACGAGTACCTGGAGCAGAAGTACATCGCCGTCGACGCCCCGCCGGAGCCCGACATGGACGGTCCGGAGGGGGCGGCCGCCGACGGTGCGCGGGGCCCGGCCGCCGGCCGTCCGGAGGGCACGCGATGAGCAGCACCGTCTTCGACTCGTTCCTCTTCCGGGATCTGTTCGGAACGGCCGGGATGCGCGCGGTCTTCGCCGACGACGCGTACGTACGCGCCGTGGTCCGCGTCGAGGTGGCGCTGGCCCGTGCCGAGGCACGGGTCGGCGTCATCCCCGGCCCGGCCGCCGACGCCATCGCCGCGTCCTGCGACGCCGCCCGCCTCGACCGCGAGCGGCTGCGCCGGGACACCGACACCGTCGGCTATCCGATCCTGCCGGTGGTCACCCAACTCGCCGAGCAGTGCGGCGAGGCGGGCGGCTATCTGCACTGGGGCGCCACGACCCAGGACATCATGGACACGGCGACGGTCCTCCAGTGCGCGGAGGGCCTGACGCTCGTCTCCGACGCGCTGGACCGGCTGCGGGAGCGGCTGCGGGACGTGGCGCTGGCCCACGTCGACACCGTTACCGCCGGGCGCACCCACCTCCAGCACGCGCTGCCCGTCACCTTCGGCTACCGGGCGGCCGTCTGGCTGTCGGCCCTGGACCGCCACGCCGAGCGGCTGGCGGCGGCCCGGGAGCGGAACCTGATGGTGCAGTTCGGCGGCGCGGCGGGCACCCTGGCCTCCCTCGGCCCGGGCCCGGAGGGGCTGCGGGTACGGGCGGCGCTCGCCGAGGAACTGGGCCTGCGGGACCCGGAGATCACCTGGCACGTCGCCCGCGACGGCTTCGCCGAGATCGTCGGCCTGCTCGCCGCGATCGGCGCGTCGGTCGGGAAGATCGGGGTCGACGTGGCGGCCATGACCTCGACCGAGTTCGGGGAACTGGCCGAGCCCTTCGTGCCGGGGCGGGGCGCCAGCTCCACCATGCCGCAGAAGCGCAACCCCATCTCCAGCGAACTCATGATCGCCGCCGCCAGGCTGCTGCGCGACAAGTCCTCGGCCATGCTGGACGCGATGCTCCAGGACTTCGAACGCGCCACCGGCCCCTGGCACATCGAATGGGCCGTCGTCCCGGAGGCGTTCCTCCTGCTGTCCTCCTCCCTCGACCAGGCCGAACACACCATGTCCGGCCTGCACGTCGACACGGAGCGGATGCGCGCCAACCTGGACCTCACCGGCGGACTCATCGTCGCCGAGGCGGTCATGATGGCGCTCGCCCCGGCCCTCGGCCGCCAGCGCGCCCACGAGGTCGTCTACGCCGCCTGCGCCCGCGTCCTCGACTCCGCCCCCGGCGCCACCGACCTCGCGTCCGAACTACGCGCGGAACCAGAGGTCCTGGCCAGCCTCGGCGCGGACCGCATCCGCCGACTCTGCGACCCGGCCGGCTATCTGGGCAGCGCCCAGGCCATGGCCAGGTCGGTCGCCGAACGGCGACCGCCGGAGGATGAGGCAGGCGTGAGGTAGAGGTAGAGGCCGCCCTGCCGGGAGGGCGGCGCGGCGGGGTCCGCGGGCCCCGGCGGCATCCTGCCGGGAGGGCGGTGGCGGAGGCCGCTGGGCAGGCGGGCATCCCTGCCGGCGGGGGCCCACTGGGCCGCGCGGCCCGGCGGCGTCCTGCCGGTCCAGCCGCCGTGGCCGCGCTGCCCAGTGGGCCCCGCCGGCCCGGCGGCCGAGGCCGCGCGGCCCGGCGCTGGTGTCAGACCTGTCGGCGGGCGCGCCAGACGAGGAAGGCTGCCGAGGCGATGGCGGCGACTCGTACGACGACGGGCCAGGTCTCGGAGAGGGCCGGGCCCATCTGGCCCTGCGGTATCGGGGCGCCCCAGTGACCGGCGGAGCGGCCCCAGAGCCATACGATTCCGCCCGCCGCCGTGAGCCCTGGTACGACCATCACGGCCCACTGCGACTCCGTACGGGAGAGCCGGCGCGTGGTGTAGGCGAGCAGCCAGCCCAGGCCCAGGACGATCCAGTTGCCGAGTACCGCGCCCACCACGAGGAGGACGGCGGCGAGGACGATCAGCGGGCTCATCCGGACGCCGGAGCCCTCGCCGCGGCGCGGCAGGATGCGCAGCCGCCGCCGGGCCGCCGTCTCCTCGGCCGCGCCTTCGGCCTCGTCCTCGGCGTCCGCCGCCTCGTCGTCCTCGGCCGGCGCCTGCTCTACGGGCCCGCGCCCCGAGGCCGTCGCCTTGGCCCCAGCTTTGGTCCCAGCTCCCGGTTCGGAGTCCGGTTTCGGCGGGGGTTTGAGTATCTCGGGTATCTCGATGCCGCCGACGAAGCCGTGTACGGTCTCGCCCTCGGTGAAGGGCCCCGGCTCGATCCGCCACCAGTCCGGGGCGGCGAGGCCCGGCCCCAGTTCGTCCTCGCCCGCGAGGTGCGGCGGCAGCGCGGCCGTAGGGGAGCGCTCGGGCTCGTCCTCGACGCGCGGCGTAGGCACCTTGGCCGCGGAATCGCCGCGTCCGCCGCGCCCCGCGAGGCCGGTGAGCCCCGACAGCTTCTCGCGCGCGGAGGTCCGCGGCCGTCCCGTGACGGGCGAGTGCACGGGCGCGGCTCCGGCGGCGCCGGCGGTGCCGCCCTCGCTCTCCACGATCTTCTCGGGGGCGCCCAGCTTGGCCAGGATGCGCTTCACAGCGCTGGGGTTCTCCGCCATGCCGAGCGCCGCGCGCTGCTGATCGATGTCCGTACGCAACCGCGCGACCAGGCGCATCCGCTCGCCGGACGGCAGTCCGCGCTGCTGAGCCAGGTCGCCGACCCGGCTCAAATAGTCATAAACGAGCTGATCGCTCTCGATCCCCACCAAAACCCCTATGGGCCCGTCCGGTTGCCGCCCCCGACGGTATCGCGCCCACCCCGCCCCCGCAGTGCCCACCACGCCACCCGGCGCGCCCGCCGGCCGCGCTGAAGTGCCGGTTCCCGACAGCCGCGCCCCCCGGCGCGCACGCCGAGGGCCCGGCCGCCCCGCGAGAACGCGGAGCGGCCGGGCCGCCGGGAAGCCGTCAGTCCCAGGTGATGGTGTAGTGGGTGAGCGGCTGGCCGTCCTCGAAGAAGTAGACGATGCAGTTCACGCCCTTCGCCGTCGGCAGGAAATCGGCGTCCTTCCAGGTGGTGCCGGCGGCCACCCGCTGTTCCTTCTTCGCGGTCCGGCCGTCCATGTACTCGATCTCGACGCGTACCGTGCGGTCCTCGGTACAGCTCACGTTCCACTCGGTGAGCGCCCGCCAGCCGTCGGCGGTCTTGGCCTCGTTGCCGTCGGCGATGGCCTCGCACACGGTCGCGGCCCGCGCCTGGGGGGCGTTGGCGGGCGAGGCGTTGGCGGGGGAAGCGCCCAGCATGGCGGCGGAGGCCAGGGCGAGGGCGGCGGCAGGGGCGGCGACTAGCGACGTGATTCTCTGCATGGTCGTGAACTCCTCGGTGCTGGGCCGGGGTTCAGGTTTCCCCCGGCCGTCGCCGACAGCCTTGCAGAAGCGAATCGAGGCAAGTTCAACGCTGCTTCGAGGCGAACGCCGGATATGGCGCCGCCCGCGCCCCCTCAGCCCCGAAGCCACACTCGGCCCCGGAGGCCCCACGAGGCCCCAGAGAGCCCCCCCTCAGTCCTTGCGCAGCAACAGCAGGTAGTAGTCCACGTGGTCCCGGCAGAAGTCGCGGAACGGCCGCATCAGCGGGTCCGTGCGGAAGGTCGTCTCCTTCCCGTACCGCTCCTCGATCTCGTCCCGCCGCTCCCGGTAGAGCGCGTGCATCAGCTCGCCGGACAGCACCGCGTTGGACGTCATGCTCTGGACCTTCGTGATAAGGAACCCGGCCTCCGCCACCTCCGTGAGGAGCTGCGGGAAGGGCCGGGGCGGCGGGCAGGTCCACAGTTCGGAGTAGGCGGCCACACCCGCCGGGTCCGGGACGCCGCGCAGCGCGAACTCCGTCATCAGGAAGCGGCCGCCGGGGCGCAGCACGCGGTACGCCTCGCGCAGCCCGGCGGGGCGGTCGGAGAGGTGCGGGAAGCAGTCGATGGACCAGGCGGCGTCGAAGGAGGCGTCCGCGTAGTCGAGCCGCATGGCGTTCGCCCTGGCGAACTCCACCCGTCCCGCCGCCGTCGACTCCCGCAGCCGCTCCTCGCAGCGGGCGAGCTGCCCCCGGCTGACGGTGATCCCCGTGACCCGTCCCCCGGTGCGCTCCGCCAGCCGGATGGCGGGCCCTCCCGTGCCGCAGCCGATGTCGAGCAGGTGGTCGTCCGGGCCGAGGTCGATGGTGTCGATCAGGAACTCGGTCTGCTGGTCCTGTCCGACGTCGGCCAGGCCGATCAGCGAGGTGACGGGCGGCCGGTCGCCGTGCGGTACGTACATGCCGATGTGCACGGCGGACCCGCCGAGCAGCATGGCGAGCATGTCGCCGAACTCGTCGTACATCTCCCCGACCTCGTCGGGGGTGGGGCCGGAGGTGTTGTCTGCGCCGGGTGCTGCCGCTGGCATGGTCAATCCCCTCAACTCGACGTCGGGCCCCGATCAGAACTCGATCAGAACTCGATCAGAGCGCCATCAGAGCGCGATCAACGGGGCCGGAACGTGGTCGGAACCTGGTCGGGACGTGTCAGAACCAGGGAGTGCGAAGGTGCGCGCGTGCCACAGGCGACGCTAGCCGAGCGCCACCGTCGCGAACACCCCGTGCGGTCCGTACGAGGGTGCTCCCGGCCACCGCCGCCCCGCTCCCCGCCCGCCAGGGGCCGGAGGCCCGGCCGCGAGCCCCGCCCGCTCAGCGCGAACCCCCGGGCCCGACGGGGTGCTCCGGTACCGTTGGCAGAATGACCACCGCGCGGCACCGGGACCCCGCCCACAGCGCCACACCCCCAGGCGCGCCCCGCACGCTCGCCGAAGAGCTGCGCACCCGCCCCGACGACGGCCTCGCCACGCTGCTGCACGCCCGCCCCGACCTCCTGACGCCCGTGCCCGGCGACCTGACCCAACTGGCCACCCGCGCCGGGACCCGCGCCTCCGTCGTACGGGCGCTGGAGCGCCTGGACCGGTTCGCCCTCCAGACCGCCGAGGCGCTGGCGGTGGCCCCCGACCCCTGCTCGTACGGACGGCTCGCCGCGCTCATGACCGGCGAGGACCCCGGACCGGACGCGGCGGAGACGGCCCGGCGGCTGCCGGAGGCCGTGGCGGCGCTGCGCGCGCGGGCGCTCCTCTGGGGCGCGGACGACCGCCTGCGCCTGGTCCGTACGGCCCGTGAACTGCTGTCGCCGTCCCCCACCAGCCCGTCGCCGACGGGGCTGGGCCCGACCGTGGCCGAGGCGACGTCCGGGATGTCGCCGGGGCGCCTCCAGTCGATCATCGTGGCGGCCGGGCTGCCGCCGACGCACGACCCGGTGTCGGCGGTCGCGGCGCTGACCGAGCTGTTCGAGGACCGTACGCGCATGGCGGCGCTGCTCGGGCAGGCGCCGCCGCAGTCCGCCGAGGTCCTGGACCGGCTGGTGTGGGGCCCGCCGTACGGTTCCGTGACCGCGCGCCCGGCCCCGCACCTCCAGTGGCTGCTCGACCGGGGCGTGCTGCTGCCCGCCGCGCCCGGCAACGTGGTGCTGCCGCGGGAGGCGGCGCTGCACCTGCGCGGCGGGCGGGCGCACCGTGCGCCGGAGCCGACGCCGCCGGAGCTGGTGCCGGCCGCCGAGTACGGCGCGGCGGCGGTGGACGCGTCGGCCGCCGGCCAGGCGTTCACGGCGCTGGCCACGGTCGAGGAACTGCTCAAGGAGTGGGAGACGGGCGCGGGCCCCCTCGTGCTGCGGGCGGGCGGCCTGAGCGTGCGCGACCTCAAGCGGACGGCGGCGGCCCTGGACGCGCCGGAGCCGGTGGCCGCGTTCTGGGCCGAGCTGGCGTACGGGGCGGGGCTGCTGGCCTCGGACGGCGAGGCCGACGAGCGGTACGCGCCGACGCCCGCGTACGACGACTGGCTGGCGCTGCCCGCCGAGGAGCGCTGGCTGCGGCTGGCGACGGCGTGGCTGGCGGGAACCCGCACCGCCGGGCTGGTGGGGACGCGCGACGCGAAGGCCCGTACGCTCGCGGCGCTCGGCCCGGACCTCGACCGCTCCCCGGCGCCGGAGGTACGGGCCCGGGTGCTGCGGCTGCTCGCCCAGGCGCCGGAGGGCACGGCGGTGACCCCGGATTCGCTCCTGGACCGGCTCCGCTGGGAGCGCCCGCCGCGCGGCGGGGCCGCCGCCGCGCAGACGCCGGACCTCCGCTCGCGCCTCGCGCGCTGGACGCTGACGGAGGCGGAACTGCTCGGCGTCACGGGCCGGGGCGCGGCGACGGCGCACGGCCGGGCGCTGCTGGGCCCGGACCCGCGGGAGGCGGCCGAGCGGCTGGCCCCCCTGCTGCCGACCCCGCTCGACCACGTGCTCCTCCAGGCCGACCTGACCGCCGTCGCGCCGGGTCCGCTGGAGCGCCCGCTGGCCGCCATGCTCGGCGTGGTCGCCGACGTGGAGTCGAAGGGCGGGGCCACGGTCTACCGCTTCACGCCCGGTTCGGTCCGGCGGGCCCTGGACGCGGGCCGCACGGCCGCCGACCTCCAGTCGTTCCTCGCGGAGCACTCCCGGACGCCGGTGCCGCAGCCGCTGGCGTATCTGATCGACGATGTGGCCCGTAAGCACGGCCGGCTGCGGGTCGGCGCGGCCTCCGCCTATCTGCGCTGCGACGACGACGCGCTGCTCGCCGAGATCCTGGCCGACCGCCGCTCCGCGAACCTGCGGCTGCGCCGCCTCGCCCCCACGGTCCTGGCCGCGCAGGCCGCCCCGGACGCGCTCCTGGAGGGGCTGCGGGCCATGGGGTACGCGCCGGCCGCCGAGTCCGCTGAGGGCGACGTCGTGGTCGCCCGCGCCGACGCGCACCGCACCCCGGCCCGTACCGCGCCCACGCCCGTACCGGACGGCCCGCCCGTACCGGACGAGACGCTGCTGGCCGCGGCCGTACGCGCCATCAGGGCCGGAGACCTCGCGGCCACCGCCGAGCGCAAACCGCCCCAGACCCCCGCCGCGCCGCCCCCGGCCGACGGCCGCCTCCCCCGCACCACCTCCGCCGAAACCCTCGCCACCATGCAGGCCGCCGCCCTCACCGGCTCCGCCGTCTGGATCGGCTACGTCAACGCCGACGGCGCGGCCAGCCAGCGCGTCATCGCGCCGGTACGGGTGGAGGGCGGCTTCGTGACGGCGTACGACCACACGGCCGACGAGGTCCGTACGTACCCGCTGCACCGCATCACGGGCGTGGCGGAACTGGCGGACGACCCGGCCTGAGGCGCGGGAGCCGGCGGTTTGTGATCGTCGTCGGCGGTCGTGGTCGGCGGCGGGCTCACATCGTCTGTTCGAGCCGCTGCCCGTCGATCAGGATGGGCTCGGACTCGATCATCGAGACGACGAACCGGCACGGGGTGTCCTGGCTCGGGTTGCGCCAGAGGTGGTTGGTGCCGCGCTGGACGGCGACATCACCGGGGCGCAGCCGTACGACGCTGCCGCCGTCCAGTTCCAGCTCCAGTTCGCCGGAGAGCATGGCGATGTAGTCGATGGACAGGGTCCGGTGCATGAGCGAGGTGAACCCGGGGCCCAGCTCCGTCACCCGCAGCACCGACCCCCCGGAGAGCGTCGCGCCGGACGGCCGGTCGCCGCCCACCAGGTCGCCGGCGTTGTCCGCCGGGACGGCGCCGGTCGTCCAGAGGACGGCGCTCCTGGCGTCCCACTCGGAGGCGCCGGGGAAGTCGGCCATCGGGACCTGGTCGTCCGTGTGCACGACCGCCTTGCCGTCGGCGTCGTGCGTGGTGACCACGCGTCGGATCGTGTCGCGAACGTCGCTCGTCTCGCTGTTCGCGCTCGTCTCGCTGGTCGCGTTCGTCTCGCTCATCGTCGCTCTCTGCTTTCTGGTCCGTGCCGGCGCGGTTCGTCGCGAAGCCCGCCGCGAAGGCGCCGACCGGTGGTGTGACCTGCGGTTTCGTCGCTTTCGACAGTAGGAAACGGAAGACCGGGGCGCCATACCAGAAACCTGGTATCCGGGCTCGGGGCGCCGCGGGGCGTGCCGTAGCCTTGCGGCCATGGCTGGGCACATATCCGACAGAGCGGTCGACGCGATCGCCGGCCTGGCGAGGGAGCCGCGGGACCCGGTGTCCTTCTGGCGGGCGTGCACCGCCGTCGTCGCCGATGTGATCCCCCACTACAAGTCGCCCTGCTGGCTCACCGTGGACCCGGAGTCCCTGCTGGTCACCGGCCACTTCCACGAGGAGTTGCGAGCGGTGCCGCCGGACTGGCTCGCCACCGGCTACGCGGACGACGGCGCCGGGCGCGGCCTGGGCATGCTGAAGTCCGGTACGGGCGTGACCACGCTGCACGAGGCGACGGGCGGCGACCCGACGCACAGCCCCCGCTGGCACGTCAACATGCGCATCGGCGCCCATCAGGAGATGCTCACGCGCCTGGGGCTGCCGACGGGCGAGGTATGGGGCGCGCTCGGGCTCTACCGCGAGCAGGGCACCGAGATGTTCACGGACGCCGACAAGGGCTTCCTGGCGGCCGCGGCACCGTATCTGGCCGAGGGCACCCGGCGCGCCGTACTGCTGGGGCAGGCGTCGGCGGCGAGTCCGCCGGACGCGCCCGCCATGGTCGTGCTGTCCGAGGGGTGGGAGATCCGTTCCCGCACGCCCGGCATCGAGTACTGGCTCGCCGACCTGCCCGGCGGGGACCCGGGCGCGGGGCAGTTGCCCTCCGCGCTGGCGGCGGTGGCGGCCCACGCCCTGCACAAGGCGCGTACGCCCCAGTCCCGGGACGGCAGCGGGCCGGCGCGGGCGCGCGTGATGGGGCGCAGCGGGAACTGGGCCGTCGTGCACGGTTCGCCCCTCGAATCGTCCCTCGACTCGCCCTTCGACTCGTCCCTCGGATCGTCCCTCGGATCGTCCCTGGACGAAGGCGGCGAGCGGCGCGTCGCGGTCATCGTCGAACGGGCACGCCCCCAGGAGCTCTTCCCGATCCTGATGTCGGCCTACGAACTCACGCCCCGCGAGCGGGACATCACGCGCCTGGTGCTGGACGCGGCGACGACCGCCGAGATCGCCCAGTCCCTGTTCATCTCGCCGCACACGGTGCAGCAGCACCTCAAGAACATCTTCGCCAAGACGGGCGTACGCAGCAGGCGGGCCCTGGTCGGCAAGGTCTTCTCCCACGCCTGAGCGGGGCGGGCGCGCGTGCCGTCCCGCTCAGGCCGCAGGAACTCACCGACGGATACGGGGAGTTGGCGGGGGCAGCGTCGGCGGCAGGGGGCTGCGGGCCGTGGCGGCCTGTTCGTGGACGATCCGCTGCCAGTGCTGGTGGGCCTTGTCCATGCCGGGGAGGGCCGGGTCGCTGACGAAGACGGCCGAGGCCCGTTCCTGATAGGTGATCAGGAGGACGGAGAGGGGGACTCCGGGCGGCAGGGCGGTCACGCCGTCCACCGCGTGCACGGGGTCGTCGCGCCACCGCAGGGGGTTGCGGAGCACGAAGTTGGAGCACAGCACGGCGGCCCGTTCCGGGCTGAGGAAGGCGCGCGCCGACAGGTCCATGAGCCGTGGCGGCAGGCTGCGGACCAGCCGCTGCGAGCCCCGGACGAGTCGCCGCACCGCCGCCCGGCGGGCCGGGGACTTCAGCGGCGCGGTGCCCCGGAGCGTGGCGGCGAAGACCTGTTCGGGGGAGGCTTCCTGGCCCGGCAGCATCAGCCGGCCGCTCACGACGTGGTTCCCCAGGATGTCGGCCTCGCCGGGGCTCCGGAGGTTGACGGCTACGTTCATGGGGACGCCGCGCCCGTACGCGTGTGGGGCGTACTCGGCGAGCCACGCGCCCGTGACCCGTGCGAGCGCCGCGATGTAGGCGTCATTGCAGGTGCCGCCGTAGGGGCGGGCTCCGTCGCGCAGCGCGTCGCGGGGCACGTCGGCCCAGGCGTAGGCGCGCTTGGCCGAGAACGGGTGGTCCGGATGGGGCCAGACCCCGGACTTGGCGGTGGCACCGGCGAGGAGGCGGGCCGCCACGACCGCGTGCCGGGCCGTCCCGCCGGGGCTCCCCTCCAGGCCGCGCGCCACGGCGGAGGACCGCTCGGGCGGCAGCGCCCCGGGGCCGAACAGCGCCTCCACGGCGTGGGCGACCCCGCCCATGTCCAGCACGCCATGGCTGACGCGGTAGACGAGCGCGTAACGGCCGGGCGCGTAGCCGTACAACAGCGTCATGTCCCACGGCGGCCCGCCCCGCGGGAACTCGGCATCCGCGAGACCGCTCACCGCGTCCTCCACCGCGCCACCGCCCGGCAGCTCCAGCCCCCGCACATGCGCGGCCAGATCCAGCGGCAACCGCGCCCAACGGGGGCCCCGGCCACGGTCGTTGCCGTTGCCATTGCCATTGCCGCTGCCGATGGCCCCGCCGATGGCCGCCGAGAGGGCGGGAATGCAGCGCGCCCGCTCGGCGATATGGGCCCGCAACTCGGGCAGGCTCAACGGTTCGCCGGTGAAGTGGAGAACTATCCCGATCTTCAGTATCTGCGTGTGCATGACGCAGTCCAGTGGAGAAGGACGGTGGTGATCGCGGCTGCCCAACAGACCCATCAGACCCTTCTTCCCGCGCCTCTTCCCGCGCCCGGGGGCACCGAGGACCTGGCGCCGTTTGGGTCATTTCCACGGATGATCGCCGTGAAACAGCTCTTTTACGGGAGAAGTCGGATTCGTCATCAGAATCACCCCGAGGAGTCGCCCCAACATCACACAGCCCGGCCCGCAGCCAGCCCCACCCCTGGCCACCACGGAGCACAGCAAGTCCCATCCCTGGCCACCACGAGCACTGCTCCGCCGGAGTGGTGGGCGGGCTTGGGGCGCGCTGTTCGCACCTACACCCGGCCGGCGGCCCACGGCGACCTCCAAGCTCCGCTCTTGGGAGCAGCCTGTCGGGCCCACAGCCGCCAGATCGATTGGCGGATCAGCTACCGGGCTGGAGCCGCCTGGCGGGTGGGGACGCTCGCGCGGGCGAGGACGGACAACTCGAACGGGCGGAGCGCGTCGGTACGTTCCCACTCTGCGGGGTCGATCATCTCGCGTTGCCGGGCGTACTCGATCGGCTGGAGCCGGTGCTCAAGCAGGAGGGCGTCCATCTGCTCGATGCTGAGGAACGTGCGCCAGGGCTCGCCCTGCTCGGCCGCCGCCGCCATGACCAGCTCCGCATACGACTGACCTGCCTCGTCGCGGAGTCCGGCGGGGAGGAGGTGCTCCACGATGAGCTCTGTGCCGGGCGCGAAGCCGCTGATGACGGCCAGAGTCTGCCTGATCGCCTGCGAGGTCAGGTACATCGTGACCCCGAGCCAGCCGACGAGCGAGGGGCGACCCGGGTCGAAGCCGGCCCGGACGAGGTGATCGGTAAGTGACCGGGCGGACTCCTTCTCGAAGTCGACCGGGACGAAGAAAGCGGACGGTGGCACCGTCGTCCCCGTCTCGGCCAGCAGCGCCCGCTTCCAGTGCTGGGTCGCCGGCTCGTCCACCTCGAACACCCGGACGGCGTCGGCAAGTTCCGACCGATAGGCGAAGGAGTCCAGCCCCGCACCGAGGAGCACGTACTGGTCGACGCCCCGCCCGGCCAGCTCGGCCAGTCGGTCCTCGACGTAACGGCTACGGGTAACGGCCGTCGTCCGCGCACCGGACAGGACCGGGTGCCCGCCATAGGACCGGTGGTAGCCGAGGAGTTCTTCAGCACGCTCACCGAGGAAGGTCTGCGCCAGGGTGTCGGTGAAGATCGGGGGACTCTCGTCGACGAGGAGGTGCGCCGCGCGTGCCGCGGCCGACATGAGAGCTGTCTGGCTGGGTTGACCCTTGTTCATCATGATGGCGGACATTAACCCAACAATTTGACAGAATATCACAAAAGCAAAACTTTCGGAAGGGCTTCCGAGTCCTGTTTTGGTAACGAATGCGACCTCCGCAAGAAGGCCAACGACCAAATGTCGCCCGGTCAATTACGGGACGACCTACGGGGCAGAACCACTAGCTTCACCCCGCCCTGGAGCCCCCTTTAGACGCCGTCGTTGCATTTAGCGCCGACGGGCAGCGTTCGGGCGCGAAGACTGCGGAGCGTCTGGTCCCGGACAGGCTATGGGAGCTGTTTCAGCGGGTGGTGCCAATGGCGGCGCCAGTGCGTCCGTACGGCGGCGGTGGTGCCGGTGGCGGCGCCAGTGCGTCCGTACGGCGGCGGCCGACAGCGTTACGGAGAACGGTAGGCACTGACCGCGGTCTTGTTCGGGTCAACGCCATTCGGGAGGCAAGTCGGCCATCTGCTTCAGCAGGTCCCAACCTTCCGGCTTGTCCTCTGGGTGAAACCACGGCGCACCCTGGCCTATCCAGTACCCCCGCAGCTCACGCACGCCTTCCAGCAGGTTGTCATTGAGGCCGGACTGGGCTGCGCACGCACGGCAGATCACGCTGCAGGCGCATCCGTTCACCCATCGAGGTTCGCCTTCGTCATATCCGCAGACCCGGCAGATGGTCTCGATCTCGTCTTCCATGCTCATCTCGGCAGAAATCTATTGGCAGGCACCAAACGCAACAACGCGTTGACGCGCGCATATGGGAGCCGTCGAATGCGGCCCGGAAGAAGCCCGGGGCGGGCGGCAGGCCGTACGTTCACCGGCGGTCCGGGTGGTTGGCGCCCCGGTGGCCGGCGTCCGGGGCCGGTGCGGCGGCAGGGTTCCGGGCAGCGGCAGGGTTCCGGGCGGCGGCAGGGCCCCGGGCGGCGACAGGGGCCCGGGTGGCGACAGGGCTCGGTACGGCGTCCGTGGGGAGCGGATCGCGGTGGTCGGTGCGCAGGCCGTCGAGGGAGACGCGGAGCAGCCTGTTCCACATCTGGGGGCGGCACTGGTCGGTGAGATGGACGGCGTGTCCCAGTGAGACCAGCAGGAGCAGCAGGTCGTCGGTGGTCACGTCGGGACGCAGCAGCCCGGCGGCCGCGGCGCGGGCGCACAGTTCGTCGATGACGAGGCGAAGCTGCTGGATGCCCTCCAGGTTGGGGGACGACCAGGTCAGCGCGAAGTTCTCCATGATCGCGCATTGGCGTGCGTACCCGGTCAGGGCCTGCTCGTAGAACTCGGTCAGCGCCGCCCAGGGGTCCTCGGCGTCGATCGCCGCGCGGCGCGCGGACTCCGCCCATTCGGTGAATTCGTTGCGCAGGACCGTCTGGACGAGATCTTCCTTCTTCGGGAAGTGCCGGTAGAGGGTGCCCATACCCACCCCGCTACGGCGCGCGATCTCCCGTACGTCCACCGCGGTGCCCTGCGCGGCCAGCACTTCGGAGGCCGCCTCGATGATCGCCTCGCGGTTGCGGATCGCGTCCACGCGCGGCGCACGGCGCCGGGCGGTCTGCTCCGGCCGTTCGGCCACTGCTCGTTCAGCCTCTGCCATGCGGCCGAGCATATCGGCCTTATCCGGAGCACGCGCTCCACCTCGTGCTACTTTGTGGAGCACCTGCTCCGCTTAGCGAAGGAGACGCCATGCCAGACCCCTCGGGGTGCCGGTAAGAACGCTGTCACCAGCCGCAAACGGCGGTGATCTTGCGAGGGTGTCACTCGTGTGGGTGAGTCCGAGGCCGTACGGCTGCGGCGGGTGAAGCTCTGCGAGGACGATCGTCGACCGTGGCCCGTACTCCGCTGGACCTGGATGAACTCGTCGAACACTGGACGCTCTTGAAGGACGAGCAGGCGCTCGTGTCCGGCAAGCGTGGTGCGACGCGCCTGGGCTTCGCCGTGCTGCTGAAGTTCTATACGCAGTACGGCCGGTTTCCCCGGGGCCGCGCCGAGTTGGCGGGTGAGGCGGTGGAGTTCATCGCCCGGCAGGTGCAGGTACCCGCCTCGGAGCTGGGCTTCTACGACTGGACGGGCCGCACGGTCGAGTACCACCGCGCGCAGATCCGGGAGCACCTCGGGTTCCGTGAGTGCAGCGTCGCGGATGCGGAGAAGCTGACGGCGTATCTGGCCGAGCACGTCGCGCACAAGGAACGCAGGCCCGAGCAGGTCCGGGTGGAACTGCTGGCCCGCTGCCGCACGGAGAGCATCGAGCCGCCCACGGCGGGCCGGTGCGACCGCATTGTGGGGGCCGCTCTGCGGGCGGCTGAGGAGTCGCTGACGGCCCTGATCTCCTCTCGGCTGACCGTGGAGAGCGTGGAGCGGATCGTGGCGCTGGTGGCCGGCGGCGTCGACCAGGACGATGCCGGACCCGGGGGTGGCGGTACGGAGGGCGAGGACGCGCCGCCGGTGCTGGCGAAGGTGAAGGAAGCGCCGGGCAACGTGAGCCTGGAGACGATGCTGACCGAGATCGACAAGCTCCTGGCGGTGCGGGCGATCGGCCTGCCACGGGATCTGTTCATCGACGTCGCGCCGAAGGTGGTGGCTGGCTGGCGGGCGCGGGCCGCGGTGGAGTCGCCTTCCCACCTGCGGACGCACCCGGTGCCGCTGCGGGTCACCTTGCTGGCCGCGCTGCTGCACGAGCGGGAGCGGGAGATCACCGACACGCTGGTGGAGCTGCTGATCTCCACGGTGCACCGGATCGGTGCGCGGGCGGAGAGGAAGGTCACCGAGCAGCTCATCAACGCGTTCAAGAAGGTGTCGGGCAAGGAGAACATCCTCTTCAAGCTCGCCGAGGCGTCGCTCGGCACCCCGGAGGGAACCGTGCGGCAGGTCGTGTTCCCGGCGGTGTCCGGGGGCGAGGCGACGCTGCGGGAGCTGGTGCACGAGTTCAAGACCCGAGGGCCGGTCTACCGGCGCACGGTGCAGACCACGTTGAAGGCGTCGTACACCAATCACTACCGGCGCGGGCTGATCAGGCTGCTGGACGTGCTGGAGTTCCGTTCCTCCAACCACACACACCGGCCGGTGATCGAGGCGTTGGCGCTGGTGGCGCGGTACGCGAGCGCGGGGAACACCACGTACTACCCGCTGGGCGAGACGGTGCCGGTCCACAAGGCGATGGGCGGGGACTGGGCGGAGGTCGTGCACCGCACCGACAAGCGGGGCCGACGCCGGGTGGTGCGCATGGTCTACGAGGTCGTCGCCTTCCAGGCCCTGCGCGATCAGCTCAAGTGCAAGGAGATCTGGGTGGTCGGCGCCGACAAGTGGCGCAACCCGGACGAGGACCTGCCGTCCGACTTCGAGGCCCGGCGGGCGGAGAACTATCGGGAGCTGCGCAAGCCGCTGGACGCCGCGGTGTTCGTCGACGAGCTGCGGGGGCAGATGACGGCCGAGCTGACCCTGCTCAACGACCAGATGCCGAAGCTGTCCTGGCTGGACATTGCCGAGCGGAAGTCGGGGGCGATCCGGCTTACGGCGGCCGAGGCCCAGCCCGAGCCGCGCAACCTGCGCAGGGTCAAGGCCGAGGTGCAGAGGCGTTGGGGCATCGTGCCGCTCGTCGACATGCTGAAGGAAGCGGTGCTGCGGACCGGCTGCCTGGACGCGGTCACCTCTGTCTCGGGCGGCGGCAGCCTCGCGCCTGAGGTGCTGGCCGAACGCCTGCTGCTGGTGATCTACGCGTACGGCACGAACACCGGGATCAAGGCCGTGGCGTCCGGCGGCCACGGCCACACCGAGGATGAACTGCGCTACGTGCGCCGCCGCTACCTGTCGGCGGAGGCCGCCCGCGCCATCGCCGTCCAGATCGCGAACGCCACCTTTGCCGCCCGCAGCACCGAGTTGTGGGGTCAGGGCTCGACCGCGGTCGCCTCCGACTCCACGCACGTGCGTGCCTACGACCAGAACCTGTTCACGGAGTGGCACTCGCGCTACGGCGGCCGTGGGGTGCTCATCTACTGGCACGTGGAGAAGAAGTCGCTGGCCATCCACTCTCAGCTGATCAACTGCACCGCGTCCGAGGTCGCCGCGATGATCGAGGGCGCGATGCGGCACGGCACCACCATGGACGTGGAGGCCAACTACACAGACAGCCATGGCCAGTCGGAAATCGGGTTCGGCGTCACGAGGCTGCTGAACTTCGACCTGCTGCCGAGGATCAAGCGGATCAACAAGGTGAAGCTGTACCGGCCGGTGGCCGGCGAACCGGACGCCTACCCGCAGCTGACCCCGGCACTGACCCGTCCAATCCGCTGGGAACTCATCGCCCAGCAGTACGACCAGATGATCAAGTACGCCACCGCGATCCGGACCCGTACCGCGTCCACCGAGGCGATCCTGCGCCGCTTCACCCGCAACGCCTCCCACCCCACCTACGCGGCGATGCTGGAGGTCGGCCGCGCCCAGAAAACCATCTTCGTGGCCCGCTACCTGCGGCTACGGGATCTCCAGCGGGACATCGAGGAGGGCCTGAACGTGATGGAGTCCTCCAACGGCGCGAACTCCGTGATCGCCTACGGCAAGGGCGGTGAGATCGCCTCGAACCGGCGCGACGAGCAGGAGATGTTCGTGCTGTGCCTGCGGATTCTGCAATCGGCCCTGGTCTACGTGAACACCCTCATGCTCCAGGACATCCTCGGCGAACCGGAGTGGGCCGACCTCCTCACGCGAGCCGACCGGCGCGGCCTGACCCCGCTGTTCTGGTCCCATGTCCGGCCCTACGGCGAGGTAAATCTCGACATGGGCGCGCGCCTCGACCTTGCCGCGGCAACCATTCCCCGCCCCCGGGCCCCTGCCGACAGGGCCGAGCGAGCAACCGTGGCGGACGAATGAACTCGGGCTGGACCGCAAAACCATGTTCAACCAGCTCAAGAAGTCAGCCCAGTGGGGCGATCTGTTCGAAGGAGGAATGCGCGTGTCGGTTAATGACTGTGGTGCCGAGTCCGTATGGCTGGTGTTCGGACCCGGGCTCGACCAGAACCGGACGTCGGAGGAGTTGAAGGATGGCTTCCGTGCCCGGTTCGGGAAGGCGTGCGAGATGGTGCGCATGCAGGACCTGTTCCTGGGAGTCATTGCGGGGCGGCTGTCCCTGTTCGACGGCCAGGGCCGGGAACTCGCCGCGCCGCGGGTGGCCTACGCGCGGCTGTCGACGCCGGTACTGTCCCTAGAGCGGGAGATCACACTGCTCCGGCACCTGGAGGCCATGGGCACCGTTCTGGTGAACCCGATCTCCTCGGTACTCAGCTGCGCCAACAAGTTCTGGCATCTGCAGGACCTGGCCGCTGCCGGAATCCCGGTTCCTGACACCCGCACTCATCTGGACGCCACGCTGGAGTCGCTGGTCGCGAGCGGCATGCCCGAGCCGTGCGTGGTCAAGGCCGTACGTGGCCACCGCGGCAAGCAGGTCTTCCTAGCCCCCGACGCCGCTATGCTCCAGGGCGTCATGGGCAGTCTGCGCACCGAGGTTCCTTATCTCATGCAGGACTATATTGCTTCCTCCCACGGCCGGTCCTTGCGAGTGGTGGTCGTGGACGGGCGGGCAGTGGCGGCGCAGTCACATCGGGCCACCGGCGGGCGCATGGTCTCGAACCTGGCCCAGGGTGCAGAGGTCACCGTCTGCCCAGGCCAGTACCCTCGCGGCGAGGAACTGGCGATCGAGGCAGCGCGGATCCTGGGCATTAGAGTTGCCGGCGTCGACCTGATGTTCCTGCCCAGCGGTGAGTTCCTGGTCTGCGAAGTCAACCCCAACGTCACCTGGAACGCCGACCTCACCACAGTCACCCCCGCCATCGTCACCGCCTGCAACGAACTGCTGCAGACGGGGGCAGCAATGCAACCCGATTCGGTCTGACGCCCCCTGCCGCAGCTCACGCCCGCATACCCGGAGAGGCCGACCTGTACCTGAACACCGTTGTCCGGTCTCAACCAAGGTGACCCACGATCACGGCCTGACCTGCGGTGGTTCAGGTTGAGTGAGACGTTCCGTACGGCGGCGTCTCACTCAACCTGAACCACCACCGCGAACTCTGAAACCGGCGCGGGCCGAGGGCCTGCGACGTCTCAACCGACCTGGGCCATCAAGGGCAGATGGTCCGGATCGACTGCGACTGGCCCACGTTCAGCGAGACCGGACAACCGTGCCGTCAGGGTGGGATGCCGCAGTAAATGCCGGATTTACTGCGGCAGGGCCTCTACGGTGATCATCGCGACCTGCGGCGGGGCATCCCGGCCGCCGGGGCGAGGTGTACGCATTTACTGCGACAGAGCCGGAGGGGCGGGACAGGTATGACGATCGAACCGGCGACCGAACTCGGGAGCGGGGGCGTACTGCGTGTGCCGCGCGCCCGGGTGGTGCCTCTGTCCGCCCCGCCCTCGTCGTACACCGCGGCGGTCGAGCGGTACCTCACCGGAGCGGGCATCGCGAAGTCCTCCGCACGGATCTACCGGATCTCGCTCACGACGTGGGGGTGGATGCTCGCCGGCGAACCGGCGCCGACCGGACCCGCCCGCCGCGGCGCGAAGCCGCCCGTCTTCCCCGTGGCCGCGATCGACGACCCGGCACTGCCTGAGGTCTTGGCCGAGCTGGCGGCGGCGCGGGCCGACGAGATGGACGCCGACACCGTCAACCGGGAGCTGTCCATCGCGCGTAAGGCGATCGGCTGGTGGCAGCGCCAGGGCTGGATCGAACGCGATCCGACGATCGGCATCGAGCGGCGGCCGGCCCCGCCCGACCGCACCAAGGCCCTGGCCGAGAACCAGGTCGCCGCCCTGTGGCGCCTGGACGTCGAGCTCAGAGAGAAGACGTTCTGGAAGCTCCTCTACGAAAGTGCCGCACGGGCAGATGAGGTGCTGTGCCTGAACGTGGAAGACCTGTACCCGCAGGACAAACGCGGGAAGATCACCGCCAAGGGCGGGGCGACCGAATGGATTCACTGGCAGTCCGGCACCGCCCAGCTCCTGCCCCGCCTCATCGCCCGCCGCACCCGCGGCCCACTGTTCCTCACCGACCGCAAGGCCCCTGCCGGAACGCCGACCCTCGACGTCTGTCCGGAGACGAGTCGGGCCCGGCTCTCCTACCGCCGGGCCGAGGAGATCTTCGAGGAGAACACCCGGCTGCTGGCCAACCCCCTCGCCTCACCCGAGGACATCGAGGACCTGGACGGGTGGACGCTCCACCGCCTACGGCACAGTGCCCTGACGCACGACGCGGAGGACGGCACCTCGACCCCGATGCTGCTGGCCCGCTCCCGCCACGCCTCCGTCCGCTCCCTGGAGCGCTACGCCCGTCCCGGCGTCGACTCGGTCGCCCGACACGTCGCCGAACGCGACCCCGCCGCACGTCGCCGGACGTGACCCTCGTCGTTTGCGGCTGGTGACAGCGTTCTTACCGGCACCCCATCATCGCCGAATTCCGAGCGAACGGCGGCTACGTGCCCTGGAGCAGCGAAGAGGAATTCGCCGCGGGCCGCCCCGTCCCGCCCCGGTTCCCCGGATTCGACGAGCGAGGAATGCCGCTCATCCTGGTACACCACACCGGGGCCAGGACCGGGCGCGAGCGAATCAACCCGTTGTTCTACCAGCCGGTCGACAACGGGTGGGCCGTCTTCGGAACCCACGGCGGCAGCCCGCGCCACCCCGTCTGGTACGGGAATCTCATGGCGAACCCGCACGTCACCGTCGAGGTGGGCACGGAGAAAGTCCCGGCCCTCGCGCGGCTCGCGGAAGGCGCGGAGCGTGAGCGGCTCTGGGCCAAGGAGATAGCGCTCGTACCCAAGTTCGCCGAATTCGAGGCGGCATCGGGCCGGCAGGTCCCCGTCGTCGTACTGGAGCGCACCCACGGGCAAGCCGGCGAAATGCACCGGGCCACAACACCAAAGTGTTGATACGCGCTCTTCCACCCCGAAGGAGAGAACCGCAATGGGCACTACTTCCGTGGAATCCGGTCCCGTCCGAGAGCTCCTTGACCGGGCCGCCATCACCGAGCTGATATACACCGTCGCGCGCGCCATGAACGCCCGCGACTGGGATCTCCTCGCGACCTGTTACGCCCCGGAAGCCGTAGGCGACTGCAGCAACGCCACCGCCGACGGACGCGAGGCGATCATCGCGGGGGCCAAGGCGTTCCTCGACCCCTTCGACGCCACCCAACACCTCGTGGGCAATGTTCAGATCACCGTCGATGCCGACACCCGCCCCGGCACCGCCACCGCGCACGCCACCTTCATCGCCCAGCACGTACGCGCGGAAGCCACCGGCGGCGGGCACTACATCCTCGGTGGCGACTACGACGACAACCTCCGCCGTACGGACGAGGGCTGGAAAATCACCAGGCGCCGAATCCGAGGAACTTGGGGCGACGGCGACTCCTCGGTGCTGTCCCTACCCGTACCCGTCGCCTGACGAGGCAGGGAGCAGAACATGTCCCATCTCGCTCTGTACACGTTCGGCACCCTGAAGGCGCCTCTCACCGACCCCGGTCCCCTTACGCGCGAATTCCACGTATCCAGCGAGGGCGCTGACCGGGAAATCCGCCGCCACCCCGGCTACATCGCTCAAGCCGAACCGGCTGACGCCGACAACAGCCAGGGAACCCTGTTCGATCAGGACTGGGGCGAATGGGGAGAGTTCACCGCCCCCGCCTGGTACGAGAAGGGCCGCACCGCGGAAACCACCGCCATGATCGCGACCCTCTCCCTCTGGACCGACCTGAACTCCGCCTTCGACGCCGTCTACACCGGCCCGCACCGCACCGCCCTCAACAGGCGTTACGACTGGTTCGAAAGGGATCAGCACCCGGGCTACGTCTTCTGGTGGGTCCTCGACGGCACGGTACCCACCTGGCAAGACGGAGTCACCAGACTGGAACACCTCCACGCCCACGGCTCCGCCCCCGACGCCTTCACCTTCCACCACGCATTCGCCCCATCCGGAACACCGACCAAGCTACGGCCCGGCCTTCACCGCGCCAGCAACCAACACCCGTAGCCGTCAAGCCGCGCCTACCGGCCGCGCCATACGTCCCCGAACTCCCCGCGCTTCACGGCACGCACGAACTCCGCCCACACCGCCGTGGGGAACACGAACGCGCCCAGGCCGCGTTCCTTGCTGTCTCCCACAGCAACCAGGCCTTCGTCAGTGACTTGGGTTTCTATGCAGGTAGGGCCTTGGTCCGCGCTGTAAGAGGACTTCTTCCATCGACCCTTGGGAAGGCCGGATCGGGTCATAGGACGGCTCCTCACCACTCGTCGAAGTCTCGTGCGCCCGGCGAGATCAACTCAAGGGATCGCTGGAGCGTTCCGTGGCGGCACGTGCCCAAGCGGCCGAAGCAAGGTGCGGCCCTCACCGCCGCGCGTCGCGGGCTTGGCGGCATCGGTCGGCCGCCCCTCAAATGGCAGCTCGCTATATGTCGCGGAAGTTGCCGTGCTTCACGGCACGCACAAAGTCTCCCCATGCCGCAGGCGGAAGGACGAGCGCGCCCAAGCCGCGCTTCTTGCTATCCCCCACGGCGATCAAGCCGTCAGCCGTGCACTGCGTCTCAATGCAATCGGATTGCTGTGAGCCGCTGTAGGAGGACTTGGTCCAGTTCTGCTCGGGGAGGCTGTGGCGTATCACGAAGGGTTCCTCTCAAGTTCTTGCACGACCGATGAGATCAATTCCATGGATTTCTCTGGCGACAGCGCTGCTGACCTCAGCGCGTCAAACGTCTCTCGGTACCTGGAGACCGTGGCGTCCTCTTGCAGGAAGAGCGTGCCATCCAGATATTCGACATAGACGATGTCGAGGTCCATGGGGTCGGGGTACGTGAAGAGCACGAACGCGCTCCCGACGTTGACAAAGGGGCCTCGGAAGGGGATGACCTGGACGGTAATGCCGGAAGCTTCGTTCATGTGCATGAGGTGCCGGAGCTGGCCGGCCATTACTTCGGGTCCACCGACTACTTGACGTACGACCCCTTCCGTCACGTAACACTGGTACTGCGGAGGTTCTTTCCGCCGAAACACCCCCTGGCGCTCAACGCGCAAGGAGACGTAGAAATCGATCTCCTCTGCCGAAAGTTGCTCACCGCATCCCCCAATGATCGCAGCGGCGTACTCCTCGGTCTGAAGGAGCCCCGGAACGACCAGCGGCTGGAAAGCCGCGATCCGCACGGTGTCGGACTCCAGTGAAAGCAACTCCTTGAGGCCCGGCCCCAACGCGTCAGCGTGCTGCCGCCACCAACTGCGCTGTCGGCCCTGAGCCGACAGCGCGATCAGCCGCTTCCGGAGCTTGTCCTGCTCCGGGACGCCGTAGAGGTCGAGCAGCGTTTCCAGTTCAAGCCGCGAGCCGCGGTAGCTCCCCGTCTCGATTCTGCTGATCTTGGAATTGTCGCCGTGAAGCTTGCGTGCAGCTTGCTCCACGGACACGTCCGCGCTCTCTCTGAGCGCCCTCAGTTCCGCGCCCAACCTGCGGCGACGTGCTGTACGGAGTGTCGGCTGACTCACGGTGCTCTCCCCCTCGCTGGCCGGTGAATGCCCGCCGCACAGTACGGCACCTCCCAGCATCCTCCTCGGTCGTCGATAGCGAATCACCCCTAAGGGTGTAGTTCCGAGATTTGGCAGCCAACAACTTGCAGAAAAGCCGGACTTGGACCCATCGTATGAGCGTCGCGCCAGAGCAACCGGAGGACGGTTCGCCGGTGCGGCAGAGAAGCACCAACCACCGTGCCAAGTCACGGAGTTGGCGCTCACCACGGGGCCCCGAAACGGCGCACAGCCGACAACGTCAGGGCCACCAACCCCTCGGCAGTGAGGCGGCAGCCAGTCATGGCGACGATGAACACAGACGCATCGGCGGTACGGGCGAATCTCGTGCGGGAGATACAGAGTTGGGGGCTGGAGTACGCGCCGCAGCGGCTGCCGCTCGTCAGGGAGATGGTGGCGGACCAGATGCGCCGCTGGGGGCTGGAAGGGCGCGTCGAAGACGCACGGCTCGTCGCGACGGAACTCGTGGGCAATGTCAGACACACGGGCGACAAGCACTTCCGGCTGACCATGCGCCGGCGCCCCGAGGCGATCATGATCGAGGTGCGGGACTTCTCGTCGGTGCTGGTGAACTTCCCTGAACCGGCAACGGACTTGACCGCACTGGGCGACCTGCGCGAACTGGCCGAGCACGGGCGGGGGTTGAGCTGTGTGCGGAGCTTCGCGGACGGCGTCGGGGTGCGGCCCGTACGGAACGGCAAGATCGTCTGGGCGAAGCTGAGGTACCCGCATGCGTGCCGGCCGTAGCGGCAGCGCGCCGCTCAGGCCCGTAACGGTGGCGGCGCGGACCGTGGTGGGCCCGCGGGGCCGCCCCGGCGGGCGGCTGGTCGAACTCGACGGCCGCGTACCGCTGAACCTCGACGACAGCGCGCCGTACGAGGCCAAGCGCGCCCGGCGCGCCCGGCGCGCCCAGAGAGGCCCGAACCGGTGACCGCCGAGGTCATGAGCGAGCCGGAGGAATCCGAGAACCCGCTGCCCGACGCGGGAACGCACTGCTACATGTGCCGCCGCGCCCTCCCCGAAGAGGACAGAGCCCTCCAGGGGGCCGTCATCCTCGGCAAGGGGTGCGAGGTGCCGGTGTGCTGGTGCCAGAAGTGCATGGAAGTGCTCTTGGCGCACCACCGGCAACAGCCAACCCACCGGCAGCGCCCCCACGGTCGTACGTCATGACGCCGGAAGCCCTCTGGGCGCAGGCGTCCTGGACGGAGGGGTACTGCCACCGGTGCGGCGGCGAGAGCGTGGTCGCCGACACCGGCGAGGAGACGGGCCCCTGGGGCGAACGGTCCACCCTCTACGCCTGCCCCATCTGCTACTTCGCGATCTGGCAGATCCTCTGGGGACACCCCATCCTCGACCACAGCCCTGGGGCTGGGCTCGGAGCCGGTTCCAGAGCTACCACCACGGTCGCCGGCCTGACTTCCGTTCCTCTCCCCTGACCCCGGCCCGACCAGTAGGGCCAGCCTCCAGCCCCCCTGCGAAGCGCCGGGCATCCCGCGATGCCCGGCGCTCAGGGCCGTCCGGAGGCCGAGGCGCGGATGCCGTCCAGGAGGTACGTGGTGCGGCGGTCGTAGGCGTCCCGGGGAGGCAGTTCGCCGTGCTTGAGGGCGAGGGCGGTGTCGATGACGAGCGCGTGAAGGTCGTCCGCGGTGAACTCCGGCCGTAGCACGCCGCAGGTCCGCGCCGTCGCGATGATCTCTTCGTTGGCGTCGCTTCCGACCCGGCAGATCTCCATGAGCTGCCGCGAGTCCGGATACGTCTGGAGCAGCACGTCGTTGACGGCGGGCTGGCGGTACTGGAGGTCGCGGAGGGCGGTGAGGTAGTACGCGATCCGCTCGCCGCTGTCGCCGATGGTCCGCGCGCGGTCGATGACGGCGAACAGTTCCGCCGCGACGACCTCTTCGATGACGGCCTCGATGAGGCCGATCCGGCCGCCGAACCGGTTGAAGATCGTCGCCTTGCTCACCCCGGCCGCCTTGGCGACCTCCTCCAGCGGCACCGTCAGGCCCCGCCCCTGGAAGGCGCCGATCGCGGCGGAGCGGATCTGCTCGGAATTGCGCCGGGCGTCGGCACGCAGCCGGGCCTCGGCACGCGGTTCAGCGTCAGCGCGCGGTTCAGCGTCAGCGCGCAGCCGGGTGTCAGCGCGCGGCCGGGATTCCGCGGACACCGCGTCCGCCATGGTCTCCACCACCTCTTCCACCTCTTCCTGACCTCTCCCCGCCACGTGCGGCATAACTTGACTCGCGGAGTCAGCTTACCTACCGTCGACAGCGAAAGAGAAGCTGACCCATCTGGTCAACTTATGGTCCGCCCACCTCCGAAACGGTCACCGTGGGCGCATAGGAGCAGAAAGAGGCCGAGAAAATGATCGTTGTGACCGGCGCCACCGGCGGGCTGGGCGGCACCACCGTCGAGCACCTCCTCAAGCGCGTACCCGCCGACCAGATCGCCGTCAGCGTCCGCGACACCGCCAAGGCGCGGCACCTCGCCGACCGGGGCGTGCGCGTGCGGCAGGGCTCGTACGAGGACCCGGCCGCGCTGCGCGACTCCTTCGCCGGCGCCGACCAGGTCCTTCTGGTATCCGGCAACGACCCCGCCGCCGACATCGTCGGCCTGCACCGCAACGCCATCGAGGCGGCCGTGGCGGCCGGCGCCCGGCGCATCCTCTATACGAGCCAGCACGGCGCCGCCCCGGGCAACCCGTACGGGCCGTCGGACTTCCACATCGCCACCGAGGCGATCCTCGCCGACTCCGGAGTCGCCTGGACCGCGCTGCGCAACGCCGCCTACGGCCCGCTCGGCCAGGTGCTCGGCCCCTGGCAGCAGACCGGCGAGATCGCGCAGCCGCAGGACGGCCCCGTTCCGTACACCGACCGCGCCGACATCGCCGAGGCCACCGCCATCATCCTCGCCGGCACCCGCTCCTACGACGGCCCCGTCGACCTCACCGCGCCGACCGCCGTCACGTTCGACGACTTCGCCGAGATCGCCTCCGACCTCACCGGCCGCACCATCAAGCGCACCGTCGTGGACGACGACCAGTGGGTCGCCGCCCAGCTCGCGAACGGCTGGCCGGAGCAACTGGCCCGACTGATGTTCACCTGGTACCAGGCCGCCCGCGCCGGCTACTTCGCCGAAGCGAGCCCCCTGCTGACCGAACTCCTCGGCCGCGCCCCCCGCACCGTCGCCGACCGACTCGCAGCCGACCTCGACACCTGAGGCACTGCTCCCGGGCCGAAGACGACTCACGTCACGCCACCTCACGCGGTGGACAGGCTCCACGCCCCGGCCGAGCGCACCTGGTAGTAGCCGCGGCCCGGCCACTGGAACGGGTACTCCCCGGCACCGCTGCCCTCGGCGACCGTCACCCGGTAGACGAGCCGGTCGTCCAGGGCCTCCAACTGGATCACGCTCGGCCCCTCGTACCGCAGCACACCCCGGCCCGGCTCCCCCCGGTAGTGCACGACATCGGAGCCGGCGCCGTTGATCTCGCCGTGGAAGCGCGGGGCTTCGCGCAGCGGGGCCGGGCCCGCCGTCCACGACCCCCCGCCACCAGCGGCGAACACCTGGAAGGCCACCGCCTTCGCCGCCCCGGAGGGCAGCGGAACCCGGGCGACCACGGGGGCGCCGCCGCCCGTCAAGCGATAGAGGCGCGAGGAACGCCCCGCCCCGTCCTCGAAACGCAGATTGACCAGGGCCCGCTCATGCGTCGAGAAGACCATGAGGGCCGGCCGGTACGTCGGCATGGCGAGCCGATGCGTCACCGCGCCACCGCTCCCCTCCCCGCTGACCTGCGGCTGAGGGGCGCTCAGCGGAGCCGCCTCCGGGAACTTGGCCGCAGGCGCCCGTACGCCGGAGAGCAGCGGCTTGTTGCCGGACTCCGGCGCCGGCCGCGGAGCGATCCGGCCCGGCCCCGACGCCGGCCGGGTACCCGATCCCGGACGCGGGCTCGGCCTCGGGCTCGGGCTCGTTCGCGGGCGCTCCGCCAGGCGCACCGCGTCCGCCGCGCAGACGGCGATGTCGCGGGCAGTCCCCCCGGGCGGCGCCCACCTCACCAGGCGGACGGCCCGCCCGTGCCGGTCGTCGAAGAAGCACGACGGCATCCGCTCGGGCAGCGGCTCGTCGGCGAGCAGGGCATCCAGGCAGGCCAGCGCGTATCTGCCGTCATCCAGGGCGCGCAGGACGTCGAGTGCGCCCGCCCGGCTCCGGCCGCCGTCGGCGTTCCGCCTCGCCTGCTCGTACGCGTCGAGGGCGCGCGCCAACTCGGCACGCATCGCGTCCGTGGCACCGGGCTGGCCGGGGCTGAAGGGATGAGCGTTCAGGGCCTCGCCAAAAGCGGTGATCTCGGCCTCGGTCTCCGCATCGGCCTCCGCCTCCCTCTCGCCCCCGGCCCCGACCTCGGCCGACGCTGACTCGTCTCGTCCGCGCCCCGGCCGCAACCGGCGGAGCCCCCCGCCCTCACCCCTCCGCATGGCGGTCATCATGCCGTACGTATGCCGTACGTACGTGCGTGCGTACGCATGACTCCGTCGGCGTCGGCCCACCACGGCCCTCACCCACGCCCCCCGTACGGGCCGGGCCGCCCAGCCCCTCCGGCCCGTACGAGACGAGGGGCGCCTCGTCCGTACAAGGCGAGGGCGCCCCCGTCCGTACGAGGCGAGGGGCGCCCCTGGCTCGTACGGGACTCACGCCGACAGCGCGCGTCAGGCGTCGGCTCGCATGTGCTCACGGGCCCAGTCCTCGAAGGTGGTGAGGGGAAGGCCGAGGGCCTTGGCGTACTGGGGACGGGCGGGCTGGCCGGCGGCGTTGAGCCACTTGTGGGAGGCGCCCATAGGGGGCATGCCGGCGGCGACGGCCTGTTCGTCGGTCATGTCGGGGACGGGCAGCGGCGTGTCCAGGACGCGGGAGAGGGTCTGGGCGATCTCCGTCATCGACAGGTAGTCGCTCGCCAGCTCCAGCTCCACGCCGTGGAACCGTTCCGGTGCGGTGATGGCCGCTGCGGCGGCCTGGCCGATGTCCTCGACGGCGGTCAGGGAGAGCCGGGTCTGGGGGTCGAGGATGGTGACCAGGCCGCCTTCGATGCCGCGGGGGAAGAGGTACCGCATGGAGGGCAGGAAGTTCTCCATGAAGAACCCGGGCTTGAGCAGGGTCCAGTGCTCGAAGCCCGCCGTGCGGACCCGGTCCTGGATCGCGGTCTTGGCGCCCATGACCGGTTCCATCCAGGCCCACTCGCCCTCGGCCCAGCCAGGGGTCTCGGTGTGCCGGCCCGCGCCGCTCACGGACGTGTGCACGAACTGCGTCACTCCGGCGGCCTTCGCGCCCTCGATGAGGTTGGTGCCCTGGGTTATCTCCCCTGCGAAGTCGGGGCCGTCCGCGTTCATGCCGGGCATCTGCACGGAGAAGACGGCGCGGGCGCCGGCGGCGGCGCGGACCACGGAGTCGCGGTCCTGGAGGTCGCCGGTGACGAGTTCGGCGCCGAGTGCCGCGACGGCCTTGGCCCGGTCGGTGGCGGGGTCGCGTACCAGGGCGCGGACGGGTACGCCCGCCGCGAGCAGGGCACGGGCGGTCGCGCCGCCCTGCCTGCCGGTGGCGCCGGTGACCAGCACGGGCGCGGATGCGGAGGGGAACCCAGATGGGGATGCGGGCGCGGACGCGGGTACGGACGCGGACGCGGGTACGGACGCGGACGCGGGTACGGACGCGGACGCGGATACGGGCGCGGATGCGGGTTCTGTGGACATGACGCTCCTCGGGCGCTCACACACTAAACGGCGGGGCCCGCCGTTTCTCTTCCCGTACGATATGGCGGGCCCCGCCACTTAGCAAACACGGAGGTGACGCCATGCCCGGCCACCAGCGCGCCGACGCCCGGCGCAACTACGCGCGCATCCTCGCCGTCGCCGAGGAGGAGGTCGCCGCGCACGGCGCCGACGCCTCCCTGGAACAGATCGCCCGCACCGCCGAGGTGGGCTCGGCGACCGTGCGCCGACACTTCCCCAGCCGCCAGGCCCTGCTGATCGCGGTCTCCCAGAAACGCATCGAGGCCCTGTGCGCCCGCGCCCGCGACCTGACCGGTGCGGGCGACAGCCGCGACTCCCTCCTGGAGTGGCTGAGCGAACTCGTCACCTACTGCGTCTCCGCCCGCGGGCTGGCGGCGGCCCTGAGCTACGACGGCGCCAGCCCCGACAGCGTGCACGAGAACACCTGTTCCGCCGTGCTGGAGGAGGCGGCGGGCCCGCTGCTCGACCGCGCCGCGCGGGACGGCGCGGTGGCGCCGGGCGTCACCGTCGCGGACCTGATCGCGCTGGCCGTCGGCATCACCCTCGGCACGGAGCACCACCCCGACCCCGGCGCCCAGGCGGAACGCCTCTTCCGGCTGGCCGTAGCGGGGTTCAGCCCGAGGCGGAGCCGGGCCGAGGAGGGCTGAAACAGCCGTGTCGTTTACTCCACAGTCATTCTCTGACTAAGGTCAGAGAATGACTGTGGAGCAGGTAGCGGAAGTTGAGCAGGTAGAACAGGTACGGCGCTTCAACCGGACGGTCGCCGAGCGCGTAGGCGTGCTGCACGACCGTTACCTCGGCGGCTCGCGGCCGTACGGGCAGGCGCGGCTGCTCTGGGAGATCGGCGACGCGGAGACGCACGACATCCGCAGCGTACGAGACCGGCTCGGCCTCGACTCCGGTTACGTCAGCCGGCTGCTACGGGCGCTGGAGCGCGACGGCCTCGTCGCCGTCGAGACCCACCCCCGCGACCGGCGCGTACGCACCGTGCGGCTGACCGAGGCCGGGCGCGAGGAGCGCGTACTCCTCGACGACCGCAGCGACGCGCTCGCCGCGTCGCTGCTCGATCCGCTCGACGCCCGCCAGCGCGACCGGCTGACCTCGGCCATGGCGGAGGTCGAACGGCTGCTGACCGCCTCGGTGGTCTCCCTCGAAGTGCTCGACCCCGACCACCCGGACGCCGTGGACTGCCTCCGCTCGTACGCCGCCGAGCTGCACGAACTCTTCGACGGCGGCTTCGACCCCGCGAACAGCCGGCTCCCCGACCCGGGCGAGCTGCGCGCGCCGCGCGGCCTGTTTCTCGTCGCCCGGCTGCACGGCGAGCCGGTCGGCTGCGCCGGGCTGAAGCTGCCCGCGGGCGCGCCCGCCGAGATCAAGCGGCTGTGGGTCCGCCCCAGCGCCCGCGGGCTCGGCCTGGCCCGGCGCCTCCTGGCCGAACTGGAGGCTCGCGCCGTCCGGCACGGCAGAGAGCTGGTGCGCCTCGACACCAACAAGGCCCTGGAGGCGGCCACGCGCCTCTACCGCGACAACGGCTACACCGAGGTGCCCGCCTTCAACGACGAGTCCTACGCCCACCACTGGTTCGAAAAGCGGCTCATCCCCTAGGTGTGAACGCGACAGCACGGAAACGGTAGAAACGAAGGCTATAGAAACGAAGGCGGCATCGACGCCGCTCGACAAATGACGTGAATCCACGCGGCCCATATCCGGCAACACCGGAGAATTCAGGCATCACAGAATGGCGGCAATCGGAATATCCCCTACCCGTTGCCCCGTGCGGCGACAGTGCGCAATAGTTCGGGCCGGCAGTCAGGAAAGGGAGACTGCACCGGTTTCGCCCTACAAAGCCGCACAAAGGGGAGACGTCATGAGGTTGAAGAACGCAGTCCGATCGACCGCGGGTCTGGCCCTCGCGTTGGGCGCAGTACTGGCGCTGGGAGCATCCCCGGCCTATGCGGCGGACGTAAATGTGGTCCTCAATGGCCGCGGCACCGCACACTTCAAGGACGACGGCGACAAATTCACGGTATGCGACACCAACGCGGACGGCCACGGTGTTCAGATGTCCCTGTACCGCGCCTCCGACAGAAAGCTCCTGTGGACGATCACCGACGGAGGTGACGGGGGCTGCGACAGCAAGACCTACAACGTCGTGGGGAGCACGAAATACTTCATGGACCTCTGTTGGAGTGTCCCCGGCGCCGCATGTGTGAAGTCTCGCGAATTCAGCGAGAGCTGATCGGCTCGTATCTCTCGGTTCGTAGCCGTTCGCCGGCGTTGTGAGCCCCCCGGTCCCGACTGGTGGGGCTCACAGCCGTACCCGCCGTACCCCCATGGCCTCCTTCGGGGAAGCGGCCCCGCCCTCCTCCCGCGATGAGCGACCATGGAGGGTGGCGCGCACCCCGGCGCGTCGGCCGGGACACCCTTCCGGCGTCGGGCGCGGGGCATATCCCGTGCCGTGACAGATGTTGTTCCTGTCGCGAGACGACCTATCCATGGAGGAATGTGTGTCCTGCCTCATCGTCCAGAGCGACAAAACGCTGCTCCTGGAAGTGGATCATGAGCAGGCGGAGGCCTGCCGGCGGGCCATCGCGCCGTTCGCGGAGCTGGAGCGCGCCCCCGAGCACATCCACACATACCGCGTCACGCCGCTCGGGCTGTGGAACGCGCGGGCGGCCGGGCACGACGCCGAGCAGGTCGTGGACGCGCTGGTGCAGTACTCCCGCTACCCCGTGCCGCACGCCCTCCTGGTCGACGTCGCCGAGACCATGGCGCGGTACGGGCGGCTGAAGCTGCTCAAGCACCCGGTGCACGGGCTGGTCCTGGAGTCCACCGACCGCCCCGTACTGGAGGAGATCCTCCGTTCCAAGAAGGTGCAGCCGCTGGTCGGGGCGCGGATCGACCCGGACACCGTCGTCGTGCACCCCTCCGAGCGCGGGCAGATCAAGCAGACGCTGCTCAAGCTCGGCTGGCCGGCCGAGGACCTGGCCGGTTACGTGGACGGCGAGGCGCACACCATCGACCTCGACGAGAGCGGCTGGTCGCTGCGCCCGTACCAGAAGCAGGCCGTGGAGGGGTTCTGGCACGGCGGCTCCGGCGTCGTGGTGCTGCCCTGCGGCGCGGGCAAGACGCTCGTCGGCGCCGGCGCGATGGCCCAGGCGAAGGCGACCACGCTCATCCTCGTCACCAACACCGTCTCCGCCCGGCAGTGGAAGCACGAACTGGTCAAGCGCACGTCGCTCACCGAGGACGAGATCGGCGAGTACAGCGGTACGCGCAAGGAGATCCGTCCGGTCACCATCGCCACGTACCAGGTGCTGACGACCAAGCGGAAGGGCGTCTACCCGCACCTGGAGCTCTTCGACTCCCGCGACTGGGGCCTCATCGTCTACGACGAGGTGCACCTGCTGCCCGCGCCGGTGTTCAAGTTCACCGCCGACCTCCAGGCCCGCCGCCGCCTCGGGCTGACCGCCACGCTCGTACGGGAGGACGGGCGCGAGTCCGATGTCTTCTCGCTCATCGGGCCGAAGCGGTTCGACGCGCCGTGGAAGGAGATCGAGGCGCAGGGCTACATCGCCCCGGCCGACTGCGTGGAGGTGCGCGTCAACCTCACGGACTCGGAGCGGCTCGCGTACGCCACCGCCGAGACCGAGGAGAAGTACCGGTACTGCGCGACCACCGACACCAAGCGCCACGTCACCGAGGCGCTGGTGCGGCGGCATCAGGGCGAGCAGACGCTCGTCATCGGCCAGTACATCGACCAGCTCGACGAGCTGGGCGAGCACTTGGGCGCGCCCGTCATCAAGGGCGAGACGACGAACGCGCAGCGGGAAAAGCTCTTCGACGCCTTCCGGGAAGGCGAGATCAGCGTGCTGGTCGTCTCGAAGGTCGCGAACTTCTCCATCGACCTGCCCGAGGCGACGGTCGCCATCCAGGTCTCCGGAACGTTCGGGTCCCGGCAGGAAGAGGCACAGCGGCTCGGCCGCGTACTGCGCCCGAAGGCGGACGGGCACGAGGCCCGCTTCTACTCCGTCGTCGCCCGCGACACCGTCGACCAGGATTTCGCGGCCCACCGCCAGCGGTTCCTGGCGGAACAGGGCTACGCGTACCGGATCGTGGACGCGGACGAGCTGCTGTCGGGGGACGGAGTCTGACCCCCTCGCAGAGGGGCGGCGCCCCGGCTTCTACTTCTCGTCGGCGTAGTTCCCGAGGAGGACGACGCTGATCGCCGCCCCCGCGAAAACCTTGATCGCGCGAAGGGTGCCGCCCAGCCCGTGGCGCTGCTGGTCGGCGGCGGAGTCGATGGTGGCACCTCGGCGGGCGCCCTGGCCGGTGTGGGTGAAGGTTGCGGTGCTCATGTGTTCCATCATGGTTTTCGCGGGGCCGCCGCACATCGCCCTGCTGGTGTAACCCCGGCGGCGCGGCCGTACGACTCCAGGCCCATGCCCACCCCTACGGGAGAGGGACGGCGCCCCTGAGTACGGGCCCGGGGCCGTGGGGGGCGCCGCGATCGCCGGGCCATAAAACCATTAGCGCCCGGCATGAGTGCTGACTACAATCGCCGACTTCCCGCCTCCCACGCCATCGAGCCGCCGGGAGCGCCTCCGTCCGGACGGAAACCGGCCGGTATCTCGCTCGCTACCCACTCATAGACGGAGGCAGCACCGTGCTCTCGCACGCCCAGGGGCAGAACTCGGCAGAGACCCAGGTACCGGCCCCGGACCCGGAGCTGGGTCTGGACCCGGCCTCGGAGACCGACCAGGCCCAGGCCCAGACCCCGGAGACCAACCCGCTGGACCGGGAACGGGCCCACCTCACCGCGTCCCGCGCCGCGCTGCGGGCCATGCGCGCGGACGTCGAGTCCCTCGACATCAAGGACGTCACGGCGAACTGGGTCAACGCCGAAGTGCTCCAGAACCAGATCGAGGACCGGATCAAGGCGCTGGCCGACCTGGCCCACACGCCGCTGTTCTTCGGCCGCCTGGACTACGGGCACGCGCCCGGCACGGAGCTGGCCGAGGGGGCGGAGGGCGAGCAGTTCTACATCGGCCGCCGGCACGTCCACGACGCGGACGGCGACCCGATGGTCATCGACTGGCGCGCGCCCGTCTCCCAGCCCTTCTACCAGGCGTCGAAGAAGAACCCGCTGGATGTGCGGCTGCGCCGGCGCTTCGGCTACACGGGCGGCGAGCTGACGGCGTACGAGGACGAGCACCTCACCGACCGCACGGAGGCCGAGCAGGCCAGCAAGCTGCTCCAGAGCGAGATCGAGCGGCCGCGCGTCGGGCCGATGCGGGACATCGTCGCGACGATCCAGCCGGAGCAGGACGAGATCGTACGAGCGGGGATCGGCGGCACCGTGTGCGTGCAGGGCGCGCCCGGCACCGGGAAGACCGCCGTCGGCCTGCACCGCGTCGCGTACCTCCTGTACGCGCACCGCGACCGGCTCGCCCGTTCCGGCACTCTCGTCATCGGCCCGAACCGGTCCTTCCTCCACTACATCGAGCAGGTGCTCCCGGCGCTCGGCGAACTCAACGTCGCGCAGGCGACGGTGGACGATCTGGTCGCCCACGTGGAGGTGCGCGGTACGGACCCGGCGACGGCGGCCCGTATCAAGGGCGACGCGCGCATGGCCGAGGTGCTGCGGCGGGCGGTGCGCTCCGGGGTGACGATGCCGACGGAGGCGGTGGTCGTCGTCCGCGGCTCGCGGCGCTGGCGCGTACCGGCGTACGAGGTGGAGGAGATGGTCCAGGAGCTGCTGGCGCGCGACATCCGGTACGGGGCCGCCCGCGAGGCCCTTCCGCGGCGCATCGCGCACGCCGTGCTCGTACGGATGGAGGAGGCCGGCGAGGCCCCCGACGACCGGGTGCAGGACTCCGTGGCGCGCAACGCCGCCGTGAAGGCCGCGGTCAAGGCGGTCTGGCCGCCGGTCGACCCCGCGAAGCTGGTGCTGCGGCTGCTGGGCGACGCGGAGTTCCTGGCGGAGCACGCGGAGGGGGTGCTCACCCCGGAGGAGCAGAAGGAGATCCTGTGGGCGAAGCCCGCGCGCGGCGTGAAGTCCGCCAAGTGGTCCGCCGCGGACGCCGTGCTGATCGACGAGGCGCAGGACCTCATCGCCCGTACGCACTCGCTCGGGCATGTCGTACTCGACGAGGCGCAGGACCTGTCCCCCATGCAGTACCGCGCGGTGGGGCGGCGCTGCACGACGGGCTCCGCGACGATCCTCGGCGACCTGGCGCAGGGCACCACGCCGTGGGCGACGAACAGTTGGGAGGAGGCGCTGACGCACCTCGGCAAGCCGGACGCGACGGTCGAAGAGCTGACCCAGGGCTTCCGCGTGCCGCGCCAGGTCATCGCGTACGCCTCGCGGCTGCTCCCCGCCATCGCGCCGGGGCTGGCCGAGGCCACCTCCATCCGCGAGGCGGCGGGCGACTTCGCGGTACGGGCCGTGGCCCCCGACGACCTGGACGCCTCCGTCGTCACCGCCTGCCGCGAAGCGCTCGCCAAGGAGGGCTCCATCGGCCTCATCGCCGCCGACTCCCGCCTCCCGGCCCTGACCGAGGCCCTGACCCTGGCCGGCCTGACCCCCCTTGCCCCCGGCGACGAAACCACCCCCGAGGCCCGCCTAACCCTCGTCCCCGCCACCCTCGCCAAGGGCCTCGAATACGACTACGTGGTCCTCGACGAACCCACCGCCATCATCAACGCCGAACCCGACCAACGCACCGGCCTCCGCCGCCTGTACGTCTCCCTGACCCGAGCCGTATCGGGCCTGACAGTCCTCCACTCGGCCCCACTGCCGGAGCAGTTGGCGGCGATCTGAGCAGGACTGTGAGCTGGGGCCGGGGGCGGCGCCGCGCCGAAAGGACGGAATTCTTCAGCGTGCGGGGCCGTGCTCCGCGATGAGGGCTTCCACGAGCCAGCAGTGCGCCGCTCCGAGGGTGGGCTCGGCGTCCGTGGTGATGGTCTTCAGGTGCTGCCAGTAGCGGCGGAACATGGGAATGGTGGTGCGGAACTCCGCCGCCACGGAAGCGCGGAACGCGGGGGTGTTCTCCGCGCCGCGGCCGCGGGCACAGGCGCCGGAGAAGATGCTCAACGCCTCGCACCTGTGCGGCGCGCGGCCCGCCGCGACAACGGGGGCGGCGCCTTCGGACGCCTCGATGAGCGCCGCGTACAGCGATGCCTTGTCCCGCACATAGGGCGCGGCCCAGTAGGACAGGAACGCCGGCTCCACTACGAGGGTGTGCAGCTCCGCGTAGGCCAGCACGGTCTCTGGCGTGGGGGCGCGGGGCGGTTCGGGAACGGCCTGCGCGGTGATGGCGTCGGTCAGGCGGGCGGGTACGGACGCGGGCACGACGCGCTCCCACGCCCGCGCGAAGTCCGCGGCGGCTTCCGGCAGGCGTTGGACTCGCGCCAACAGGTGCAGCCGGCGCAGCCGCTCGGGGCCGGTCCCCTCTTCGACCGCCTGCAACGCGGCCTCGCGCCAGCGGAGTTCGGTCATCTGAGCCCGGGTGCCGGCCAGTTGTTCCGCCACCACGTCGTCGAAGGCGCGGTCCCCGGCCGCGACCCCGGCGATGGCCGCGATCGGGATGTCCAGCGCGCGCAGGTGCCGTACCAGCCGCAACTGCTCCAACGCCCTCGGCGGGTAGCGGCGGTGGCCCCCGTCGCTGCGCCGGGCCGTCGGCAGCAGGCCGATGTCGGAGTAGTACCGGATGGTCTTCACCGACAGCCCCGCCCGGGCAGCCAACTCCCCAATCGACCAAGTGATGCTCATCACACCCCCTTGATTCTCCCGTGCGGTGGAGGTCTTAGCGTACGAAGCACCGGGCCGAAGAAGGAATGGCACAACACGGCCGGGACCCGGCTCCGGTGGCCCGCGGGGGAGCCCACCGGAGCCCACCCGGCCCACCCCCAGCGGTAGCTGGGGGCGCTTGAGGGCACAGGAACGGCCGGGACCACCAGCCCGCACCAAACCGACCCGCGGAGCCAAATCAGCCCGCCCGGCGCTTGAGGGCACAGGAAGGGCCGGGCCCACCGGCCCGCACCAAGCCGGCCGGCGGGCCCCGCAAAGCCGTGGAGACTAAGCGTCCAGCGCCCGGCGCCAGAGGCGTACCGCGTCGGCGTCGACCGGGGCTTCCCAGCCGGCGGGGCGTGACGCGACGCCGATGTGGAAGGCGTCTACGCCGGCGGCGCGGAGGGTGGGGACGTGTTCGAGGCGGAGGCCGCCGCCGACGAGCATCTGGGGTTCGTAGCCGGGGTCGCCGGCGGCGTGGCGGGCCTGTTCGGCGAGGAGGGTTTCGAGGCCGTCGCCGACGCCCGTCGGGGAGCCGGCCGTGAGGTAGGTGTCCAGGCCGGGCTGGTCGGCGAGTTGTTTGCGCAGGGCGTCGCGGTCGGCGGCCCGGTCCACGGCCCGGTGGAACGTCCAGCGGGCCGCCGGCCCCATCGCCTCGGCGAGGGCGTCCACCGCCGCCAGGTCCGCCCGCCCGTCCGGCGTGAGGAAGCCGAGGACGAACTCCTCGGCCCCCTCCTCGCGCAGCGCCCGCGCCGCGCCGCAGAGCGCGTCGAGCGCCGCCGCGTCGCCGGCCGAGAAGCCGTCCGTGGCGCGCAGCATCACGCGCACCCGCAGGGACACGGCGGCGCGCACGGCGGCGAAGGTCTCGCGGGCGGGGGTCAGGCCGTCGGCAGCCATGTCAGCGACCAGTTCGAGGCGGTCCGCCCCTCCGGCCTCGGCCGCGATCGCGTCCTCCGTACTGAGGGCGATCACCTCAAGCATTGGTCTAGACATGTAGCACAGCGTGCCACAACCGCGACCACCAGCGAAAGCTGTACCCCACAATTGGCTCATGGCTGCCTCCACCGAGCACCCGCCCGGCCCCTCCCCCGCGCTGCTCGCGCGCTGGTCCGACCTGGTCGCCTCGGCGCGCGGCGACGCCGAGGGCCCCGACCCCCGCCCGTACGGCGAGAACCTCCTCACCCGTTGGGCCGAACCGCAGCGCCGCTACCACACCACCGCCCACCTCGCCGTCGTCCTCGACCGCGTCGACGAGCTGTCCGCCCACGCCGAGAACCCCGCGACCGTGGCCCTCGCCGCCTGGTTCCACGACGCCGTCTACCGCCCCGACCGCTCCGAGAACGAGGAGCGCAGCGCCCGTCTCGCCGAGCGCGCCCTCCCGGAACTCGGCTTCGACGCGGCCCGTACGGCCGAGGTCGCCCGGCTCGTACGGCTCACCGCCACCCACGCCCCGGAGCCCGACGACCGCAACGGCGCGGTCCTGTGCGACGCGAACCTCGCGGTGCTGGCGGGCGCGCCGCAGGAGTACGCGGCGTACGCGGCGGCGGTACGCGCGGAGTACGGCTTCGTCCCGGACGACGCGTTCCGCGAGGGGCGCGCGCACGTCCTGCGCCGCCTGCTCGCGCTGGAGCGCCTGTTCCGTACGCCCCAGGGGTACGACCGCTGGGAGCACACGGCCCGCCGCAACATGGCCACGGAACTGGAGCTGCTGTCGGCGCGCTGAGGCCGAACCGGAGCGCCGCACCGCCCCCGCAGAGGCTCATCCACCCCACGGGAATACTCCGCCCCATAGGCGACGCTGGCTCCCAATATGCCCAATGCCCTGCCCAACACCCCTACGTCCCGCATGCCCGTCGCCGTCTACGTGCTCGGGCTGTCCGTCTTCGCACTCGGAACCTCTGAATTCATGCTCTCGGGGCTGCTCCAGCCCCTGGCACGCGACATGGGCGTATCGATTCCGCAGGCCGGTCTCCTCGTCTCCGCCTTCGCGATCGGCATGGTCGTGGGCGCCCCCGTACTGGCGGCGGCCACGCTGCGGCTCCCGCGCCGCACCACCCTGATCGCCCTGCTCGCCATATTCGGCCTGGGCCAGGTCGTCGGCGCGCTGGCCCCCTCGTACGCGGTGCTCTTCGTCTCCCGCGTCGTGAGCGCGCTGGCCTGCGCCGGTTTCTGGGCGGTGGGCGCGGCCGTCGCCGTGTCGCTGGTGCCGGTCACCGCGCGGGCGCGCGCCATGGCCGTGATGGTCGGCGGATTGTCGATCGCGAACATCGCCGGCGTGCCGGCGGGCGCGTTCCTCGGACAGCACGCCGGCTGGCGCGCGGCGTTCTGGGCCGTGGCCGGTCTGTCGCTGCTCGGGCTCATCGGCGTGACCGCGCTCGTACCCCGCACCAAGCCCGCCACGGGCGCCGACGCGCCCCGGCTCCGTACCGAGCTGTCCATCTACCGCGACCGCCAGGTGTGGCTCGCGCTCACCGCCACCGCGCTCAACGGCGCGGCCGTCTTCTGCCTCTTCTCCTACCTCGCGCCGCTGCTCACCGAGACCGCCGGGATGAAGGAGAGCCTTGTCCCGATGGTGCTGGCGCTCTTCGGCGTCGGCGCGCTGATCGGCACCGCCGTCGGCGGCCGGGTCGCCGACGCGCACCTCTTCGGCACGATGTACGCGGGCATCACCGCCTCCACCGTCGTCCTCGCGATCCTGGCCCTGACGGCGCACAGCGCCCCGGCCGCCGTCGTACTGGCCCTGATGCTCGGCGTCTCCGCCTTCACGACCGCGCCCGCGCTCAACGCCCGGATGTTCAACGTCGCCGCCGCCGCGCCGACGCTCGCGGGCGCGACCACCACCTCCGCCTTCAACATCGGCAACACGCTCGGCCCCTGGCTCGGCGGCCTCGTCATCGGCGCGGGCTGGGGATACCCGGCGGTGGCCTGGACGGGCGCGGCGCTCGCGGCGGGCGCCGTGGCCACGACGGCCGTCGCCTCGCGCCTGCACCGCGCGAGCGCCGCGGGCACCTCGTCGTCCCGGCTGGTCGCCTCCTCCGCGGACTCGGCGCACGCGGCGCCCTCACTGGAGAAGGACTCGCTGGAGAAGCCGGCCTGCGCCACGACCGCCACGACCGACTGAGACGGACCCGCCGCTGAGACGGTCCCGCCGCTGAGGCGGACCCGCCGCTGAGGCGGACCCGCCGCTTTACGCGCAGGGGCCCGGGCTTACGCGCAGGGGCTTACGGCCACGGGCCGGGGATCGCGTTTCATCCCCGGCCCTTGGCCCGCCGCAGCCCCGCTGCCGTCAACCGCCGCACCAGTTCCTTGCTGCCGACCTCCACGGCCCCGGCCCGTACGGCGTCCGCGTACCGCGTCGACGGCAGGTCGTAGTGGTCCCGGTCGAAGGCGCGCGGCGGGCACCCTATGCCCGCCGCGAAGGCGTGCAGTTCGTCGTACGACACGTCGCTGACCAGGTGCGACCACAGCCGCCCGTGCCCCGGCCAGGTCGGCGGGTCGAGGTACACGGTCACGAGGGCCCGCCGCCCGGCTCGTCGGCGGGGCCCCGCCCCAGCCGTCCGACGGGCGCGACGACCACCCCGACCTTGCCGCAGACCCAGTGCGGGTCCGGGCCCAGCTCGGGCTCCACGTCCAGCGCGTGCGGGCTGCCGTCTCCCACGCAGACCGGGCACAGCGGCCACCGCCCGTACCGCTCCAGCAGCGCGTCCTGTACGTCCTGGGCGACGAGCCCGGCCACGAACTCGGCGCCCTGCGGCCACTGCTCGACCCACCACCGGCGGTGCGCGACGGCGTCCTCCACGAGCGATACGACGTCGGCCTCGGCGACCTCACCGGCCACCAGGTCGGCGAGGATGAGCGCCCGCGCCGTGTGCAATGACTGTTCGAGCTCCATGCCTTCCATTGTCGCGCGGACGCCTCACCCGGGGCGAAAGTCCCCTTCGTCGCGCTGTCCACAGGGGGTTGACGGGGCCCCGCCCTGAAAATATCTTTCAATGGTGAGCAGTGAACTGAAGGAAACTTTCGCAGCAGCCGGTTCCACGCCGCCACCCCCGGCGACCCTGGCGGCCAGGGTCCGCACGCTCGGGCCCTCCATGACCCGCTCCATGCAGCGCGTCGCCGAGGCCGTGGCCCAGGACCCGGCCGGCTGCGCCGCGCTCACCGTCACCGCCCTCGCGGAGCGCACGGGCACGAGTGAGGCCACGGTCGTCCGGACGGCCCGCACGCTCGGCTATCCCGGCTACCGCGATCTGCGGCTGGCGCTCGCCGCCCTCGCCGCGCAGCAGGCGGCCGGCCGCGCCCCGGCCGTCACCGCCGACATCGCCGTCGACGACTCCATCATCGACGTCGTCGCCAAGCTCGCCCATGAGGAACAGCAGTGCCTCGCCGACACCGCCGCCGGGCTCGACACCACGCAGTTGGAGTCCGCGATCGCGGCGCTCGTCGGGGCGCGGCGCATCGATGTGTACGGCATCGGGGCGTCCAGCCTCGTCGGCCAGGACCTCGTGCAGAAGCTGCTGCGCATCGGCCTCATCGCGCACTCCCACTCCGACCCGCACCTGGCGGTCACCAACGCCGTGCAGTTGCGCGCCGGGGACGTCGCCATCGCCATCACGCACTCGGGGCGGACGACGGACGTCATAGAGCCGCTGCGCGCCGCCTTCGACCAGGGGGCCACCACGGTCGCGATCACGGGCCGCCCCGACGGGGACATCGCGCAGTACGCGGACCACATCCTCACCACCTCCACCGCGCGCGAGAGCGAGCTGCGCCCGGCCGCCATGTCGAGCCGTACGAGCCAGCTCCTGGTCGTGGACTGCCTGTTCATAGGGGTGGCGCAGCGTACGTACGAGACGGCCGCGCCGGCGCTGTCCGCCTCGTACGAGGCGCTGGCCCACCGCCGCGACCCACGCGCGGGCCGCTGAGGCGGCCGGCATCGGGGCGCGCCGCAGCCGGGCCCGTACGAGCGGTACCGACACCCTGTCCGTACGAGAGGCACGGCCCCCGGGCCCGTACGAGCACTACCGCCGCCCGCCCGTACGAGCACTACCGCCGCCCGGCCCGTACGCGACAACAGCGCCCCGCCCGTAACCCGCCCACCGACACCCGACACCCACCACCGACGCCCCTCCCCCCACGCCCGTACCAAAGATGTCGCCAGCAGAGAAGCAGAGAAAGAGCCGCACTGCCATGACGCCCTCCGTCACCCCTCCCCCCGCTGACTACGCACGGCTGCGGGCCCAGCTCGACACGCTCGCCACCGAGGCGTTCCGCCCCGAGCTGGCCGAGATCGACCGGCTCCCCACGCTCGACATCGCGAAGATCATGAACGGCGAGGACGCGACGGTCCCCGCGGCCGTGGCCGCCGAACTGCCGCGCATCGCCGCCGCCATCGACGCCACCGCCGAGCGGATGGCCCGCGGCGGCCGGCTGGTCTACGCGGGCGCGGGCACGGCGGGGCGGCTCGGCATCCTCGACGCGAGCGAGTGCCCGCCGACCTTCAACACGGCCCCGACCGAGGTCGTCGGCCTCATCGCGGGCGGTCCGCCGGCGATGGTCACAGCCGTCGAGGGGGCCGAGGACAGCAAGGAGCTGGCGGCGGCCGACCTCGACGCGCTGGACCTGCGCGCCGAGGACACCGTGGTCGGCATCTCCGCCTCGGGCCGCACGCCGTACGCGATCGGGGCCGTCGAGCACGCCCGCGCGGCCGGGGCGCTCACCATCGGGCTGTCCTGCAACCCCGACTCGGCGCTCGCGGCCGCCTCCGAGCACGGCATCGAGGTCGTCGTCGGCCCCGAACTCCTCACCGGCTCGACCCGGTTGAAGGCGGGCACGGCGCAGAAGCTCGTCCTGAACATGCTCTCGACGATCACGATGATCCGGCTCGGCAAGACCTACGGAAACCTGATGGTCGACGTGCGGGCCTCCAACGAGAAGCTGCGGGCCCGTTCGCGGCGCATCGTCGCGCTGGCGACCGGGGCCGCGGACGCCGAGATCGAGGCGGCGCTGGCCGCGACCGGCGGGGAGGTGAAGAACGCGATCCTCGTCATCCTCGGCGGCGTGGACGGCCCCGCCGCCGCCCGCCTCCTCGCCGAATCCGGCGGCCATCTGCGTGCGGCGCTGCACGCGTCGATGGCCTGACGGCCCTCGGGCGGCCCGGCGTCCCGGGCCCCGAAACCCAGCCCGGCCCCGCGCGCCCATCGCGCGGGCCCCACACCAGAACAAGGCACCCGCACCATGGCAACAGACGACAAGAACCGCGCCACCGCCGCCGCGATCCTCCCGCTCGTCGGCGGCGCCGAGAACATCGACACCATCGCCCACTGCATGACCCGCCTCCGGCTCTCGCTCCGGGACCGTTCCCTGGTGCGGGAGGAGGAGCTGAAGGCGCTGCCCGCGGTGATGGGGGTGGTGGACGACGACACGTACCAGATCGTGCTCGGTCCGGGCACGGTTGCGAGGGTCACGCCGGAGTTCGAGGCGCTGGTGGCGGAGGAGCGTACGGCCGCCGATCAGGCGACCCCGCCCGCCGGGCAGGCATCGGCCTCCGCTCCGGCGTCGGCTGCCAAGCCCACATCGGCCCCCAAGCCCACATCGGCCGCCGAACCGGCATCCGCCGCCGCTCCCGACGAGGGCGCCGCTCCGGGCGAAGGCTCCGCTCCGGGTGAGGGCTCCGCCCCCGGACCCCGCCCGACGACGGCCGACGAGCTGGCGGCGCAGGGCGCGGCGATCAAGCAGCGGCAGAAGGCCCGTAACGCCACGCCGGTCAAGCTCTTCCTCCGCCGGATCGCGAACATCTTCGTGCCGCTGATCCCGGCGCTCATCGGCTGCGGCATCGTCGCGGGCATCAACGGCCTGCTGGCCAACCTGGGCTGGCTGCCCGGTATCGTCCCGGCGCTCACGGCGATCGCCTCGGGGTTCATGTCGCTGATCGCGGTGTTCGTCGGCTACAACACGGCGAAGGAGTTCGGCGGCACGCCGATCCTCGGCGGGGCGGTGGCGGCGATCATCGTCTTCGCGGGCGTGCAGAACGTCAGCGCGTTCGGCCAGAAGCTCGCGCCGGGGCAGGGCGGCGTGCTGGGCGCGCTGGGCGCGGCGCTGCTCGCCGTATACGTGGAGAAGCAGTGCCGAAGGTGGGTGCCGGAGGCCCTGGACGTGCTGGTCACGCCCACCCTCACGGTGCTGGTGTCCGGTCTGGTCACCCTCTTCGGCCTGATGTTCGTCGCGGGCGAGGTCTCGACGGCCATCGGCGACTTCGCGAACTGGCTGCTGGCCAACGGCGGGGCGGGCGCGGGCTTCGTGCTCGGCGGCCTCTTCCTCCCGCTGGTGATGCTCGGCCTGCACCAGGCCCTCATCCCCATCCACACCACCCTCATCCAGCAGCAGGGGTTCACGGTCCTGCTGCCCATCCTGGCCATGGCGGGCGCGGGCCAGGTCGGCGCGGCCGTCGCGGTCTACCTGCGGCTGCCGCGCAACGAATCGATCCGCAAGACCATCAAGTCCGCTCTCCCCGCCGGTTTCCTGGGCGTCGGGGAACCCCTCATCTACGGCGTCTCGCTCCCGCTGGGCCGCCCCTTCATCACCGCGTGCGTCGGCGGCGCGTTCGGCGGCGGTTTCGTCGGCCTCTTCAACCAGCTCGGCGACGCGGTCGGCTCCACCGCCATCGGCCCCTCCGGCTGGGCCCTCTTCCCCCTCCTCAAGGGCGACCACGGCCTCGGGACCACGGTCGCGATCTACGCGGCGGGGCTGGTGGCCGGTTACGTCGTGGGGTTCGTGGCCACGTACTTCTTCGGCTTCAGCAAGCAGATGCTCGTGGAGCTGAACGAGCCCAAGGCGGGAAGCGCGCCGGGCGCGACCGCTCCGGCCGGGGCGGACGACGCCCCGCCGGCCTCGGCCGCCGCGCAGACCACTGGACAGACCGCCGCCGCGAAGACCACGGGGCAGGCCGCCGCCGGGCAGGCCGCCGCCGGGCAGACCGCCGGAGAGACCGGCGCTGGGCAGACCGGCGCCGGAGCGGAGGGCGCACCGGCGACGGTCTAGGCGAGGGCCCGGCGCAGGCCGGGCGAGGGCCCGGCGCAAGCCCGAGCCTGGTCCGAGCCTGCGCCGGGGGAGGTCCAGGCCGGTCCGGGCAGGCTCGGGCCTCGCCCCGGCGAGATCCAGGCCGGTCCGGGCTTGGCCCCCGCGAGGTCCGGGCCTGGCCCCCGCGAGGTCCGGGCCAGGTCAGGCAAGGCCCAGACCGGTTCCCGGCCTGGTCTAGGGTGGCGGCCCATGGAGAAATGGGGCGCGAGTCTGTACGGAAATCCCTGTGCCGGTTGTGACTTCGAGTGGTCGCTGACCCCTCACGAGGCCGTCCGGAGCGTGACGGAACTGCCCGCTCGCTGCCGCGGCCTGCTGGCGGGCCACACCGGCTACGAGCGCCACCCGGACCTCGGGTGGACGCCCGCGGGTTACGTCAGCCACATCACCGACAACCTGCGCAACTGGGCCGAACGGCTCGCCGGGGCCCGGCTCTCGGGGGCCGTCGACGTGCCCGGCTACGACCCGGACCTGGTCGCCGAGGGACGCTCGTACAACCAGATCGCCCCGGCGGCGGCCCTCTGGTCGCTGGAGCGCGCGGCGGACGCCTGGGCGAGTTCGGTGACCGCCGCGCTCGACGCCGGGACCGTCCTGCGGCACGCCGAGCGGGGCGCGCAGCGCGCCGAGGACGTGGCACGCAACAACGCACACGACGGGCACCACCACCTCTGGGACATCCAACGCATCCTGCGCTATGCCGGGCGGCCGAAAGTCTGATCTCATTCGACCGAGAGGGGAGTCGCAGGACTGCCCGGACCGTGACGTGAGGGAGCTCGCATGGCGACCGTCTACCGCACCACCATGAAGCCCACCAAGCTCGAACTGCTCACCGACTGGCTGCCGAGGCAGAGCTGGTACGCGGGCGGCGCGGAGGCGCCCGACCTGAGCAGGGCGGGCGGGTTCCGGCTGGACGACCCGGAGGGCGCGGTCGGGATCGAGTTCATGGTCGCCGTGGACGCGGCCGGGCCGGAGCCGGTGGCGTACCTGGTGCCGCTCAGCTACCGCGGCGCCCCGCTGGAGGGCGCGCCCGACGAGGCGCTGATCGGCACCTCCGAGCACGGCGTGCTCGGCACCCGCTGGATCTACGACGGCGTCCACGACCCGGTGCTGATGGGCCAGTTGCACGCCCTCCTGCGCGGCGAGGCGACGCCGCAGCAGCAGAGCGTCAGCGACACCCCGGACCCGACCGTCACCGTGCACGGCACCACCCTCGGCACCGGGGCCGGCCCGGACGCCGGGGCCGAGGCAGCCGCCGGGGCCGAGGTCCACGTCCACCGCGTCCTCGCGGTGGCGGAGACCTCCGAGGAGTCGGCCGCGTGCGTCATCGCCGGATGGACCTGGCCGAACGGGATGGCGGCGCGCGGCGTCTTCGCGACCGTGACGCCAGGCTGAGCCGGGGGGCGCCGCCACCGGGCGGCGGGCCCCGGCTCGAACTGGCCCCGGACCGAGAGCCCGTCCCGGACCGAACCCGTTCCGGACCGAGCCCGCCCCGGGCCGAACCCGTCACCGATCGAACTGGTTGCGGATCGAACTGGTTGCGGATTGGCGCACCGCGAACAATCATGACCGCCATGGCGCGCCCCAGACGGATCATCGATTGCGGGGACTTCACCCTGCGCTGCTGGCGGGCGCAGGAGGACTTCGCCGCCGCCTTCACGCTGATCGAGGAGTCCTTGGAGCATCTGCGCCCCTGGGAGCCGTGGGTCGCCGGGCACAGCGAGGAGAGCACTCGCGCTCTCCTCGCGAACTGCGAGTCGAAGTGGGCGACGGGCGAGGTCTACAACTACGCGATCGCCAAGGACGGCGCCCCCATCGGCATGTGCCAGAGCTACCGGGCGCCCGAGCCCCGGGGCCGCTGCCTGGGCTACTGGCTGCACCCCGCCGCCACCGGCCAGGGCATCGCCACGAGAGCGGCGGCGGCCCTGGTCGCCGAGATGTTCGCGCTGCCGGCGGTCGAGTACCTGGAGATCACCCACGACTCCGCCAACGCCTCCAGCGCCGCCATCCCCCGTCGCCTCGGCTTCACCCAGCTCCGCCAGGAACCCGCTCCCCCGCCCGTAGCCCCCTCCGGCAGCGGCATCAACGTGACCTGGCGTCTGGCCCGCCCCGCACCACCCACCGCCCCCTGAGCCCCACGGGCTCAAGAACGGCGGGCCACGGCACGTAAGGACCCCAACCAACCGCCCCCACCGGCTGGTTGGCGGCGGCCTCGACTTTAGGGTGAGCCGATGCAAACACACCCGCAGCCCCCCATCGACCGCCCGGCGGACCTCGACACGGTCCGCGACTCGTACGACCGGGTGGCCGACAACTACGCCCACATGGTGGCGACCACGGGAATGGGCGACATCCGCCGCCACCCCTGGCTCAAGGCGTCGATCGACGTCTTCGCCGACGCGGTGCGCGGACTCGGGCCCGTACTCGACGTCGGCTGCGGCCCCGGCACGGTGACCGCCTATCTCGCGGAGCGCGGCATCGACGTATCCGGCGTGGACCTCTCCCCCCGCATGATCGAGAACGCGCGCCGCCTCCACCCGGAGTGCCGTTTCAGCGTCTCCTCCGTCACCGACCTCGACCTCGAAGCGGCGTCGCTCGGCGGCGTGCTCGGGTGGTGGTCGCTGTTCAACCTCCCGCGCGCGATCCTTCCGCAGGTCCTGGCCATGTTCGCGCGCGCACTGAAGCCGGGCGGCCACTTCATCACGGGAACGCACGTCGGCGACGGGGACATGGTGCGCACCGAGGCGTACGGAGGGGTGCCCGTCCGCTGGACCACGCACAGGTGGCTGCCGGAGCAATTCGCGGAACTGATCGAGCAGGCCGGCCTGCGCCCGGTCGCCGAGCTTCGGCTGCCGCCGAACGAACACAGCGGGCCGAGCGTGGTCATCATGGCCGAACGCCCCGCCTGACGCCGCCGCCCCGAAAGCCGCGCCCGACACCCCGGAGCTCAAGCCCCGCGGTTCGGGCGCTCTTTCCAAGGAAGGGCTGGGAGGACTTACCCACCCCCCTCCCAACTCCCGCGCGCGGCAGCCGAGATGACTAATCGCGATCGACTTGCCACGGCGTGTTACGGCGGTTTAGCGTTCGCGACAACAAACGGCCCCGGCCGGTGCTAGCAACACACGCCCGGGGCCTGACCCTCAAGATCGTCAATGGCTAAGGAAACCGACCTCAATGGCTACTGAAGACTTTAACGCCGCCTCCTCCCCGACCCCACACCCCATGGCGAGTCCGGGCTACGGAAAGCGCAGCGCACCCTCTCAACTCACCCGTACGGCCCACGACTTCGCGCACCTGCCGCGCCGCGAGGCGTCCGTGGCCGCGTACCTCGACCGGCTGCCGGACGGGGCGGACATCTCCGTGAAGACCCTGGCCAAAGTGCTGCCGGACTACGGGCAATGCGCCCTGCGCACGGCGCTGCGCCGCCTGTCGGAGGCGGGTCACCTGCGCCGCGTCGCCGAACACCACTGGGGCGAGGACGGCAGCCCGCGCTGGGTGACCCGTACATACTTCTCCCGTACGGCACGGGACGACGCGTGGTGGATGGCCTTTTGCGCGGGCAACGTACCCGACGCGGAACCGCCCCGGACCGAACCCGAACGGGCGACGCGCAGCGAGGCGTACGACAGCCTGGCCGCCCTCGGCCGCGCCGAACCCCGCCTGACGCTCTCCGCCAACGACTGCGCGTCCCTGGAGGCGCTGGCCGCCGAGTGGTTCGCGCGCGGGGCGACGCCCGCCCAGTTCCTGCACGCCCTCACCGACGGGCTGCCGCCCGCGATCCGGCACGCGGGCGGCTTCACCCGCGCCCGCCTCATCGAGAAAATGCCGCCCCCGCCGCCCTGGGAACCGGCCGGTACGCGCCCCGCCCCTCTGCGCACCCTCGAATGCACCGTCTGCGGCCTCCCCAACCCCGCCAAGGCCCTGCCCGGCGGCGTCTGCGGCCCCTGCCGAGGCGAAAGCCCCCCGGACCGCCACCCGCCGGCCCTCCCGCCCGCACGCGTACACGCCCACGCCGACAAGGCGCGGGCCGCCGTCACCCGCTCTCCAGAAAGGAGTCACGCATGACCATGATCAAGGAGGGACCCACCCGCACCCGAGGCAGGGCACCATGTAAGGAAGGAGGCGACACCATGACCCCCAGCACCGCGAAGCAGCCCCAAATGGCAGTCGAGGACTTCGAGCAGATCGCCCACGAAGCCCCCGAGACAGTGACGCTCGAATTCATCGACGGAAAGCTTGAGGTCAAGCCGGTGCCCGACGGCGATCACGACGAGATCATCATGTGGCTGCTGGAGCAGTGCATGCAGCAGCAACCAGCGTTGCGGCTGTACCCCGAGCGGGGGCTGCGCGTCGAGACGTACCGCAAGGGCCGCGCCCGCCCGGACGGCGTGCTCGCACCCCGTCGGCACTTCGCGGGTCAGGGCGAGTGGGCCGAGCCCGACGGCATCCTGATGACCGTCGAGGTGACCTCCTACGACGCCGACACCGACAATCGGGACCGCCACGAGAAGCGGTTCGCCTACGGGGACGCCGGCATCCCCGTCTACCTGCTCATCGACCGGGACGCCCACACGCTCGCCGTCTACAGCGAGCTGAAGAACGGCAACTACAAGAAGCGCCTCACGTACGACTACGGCGACACCGTCGAACTGCCCGCCCCCGTCAGCATCACCCTGGACACCGAGGAGCTCAAGGACTACGTGCGCTGATCCGCGTACGTCCGTAACCACCCTTGAGGGCGCACGCGGGCAGGTCGGGCCCGTAGACATGAGCAAGGTGGGCTGCGCCTCCACGCCTCCGGGCCTCCACGCCTCCGGGCAGGGGCTGGGCGGCTGCCGCGTAGGGCGGTATTCGGCGTGGGTGGGTGCGGGTTTCGTCTCGGACCCTTCGGGCCCAAAGCGCCGGCAGCGGGAGGGAGGGGGCAGGCTGGGGAGCGTTCACTGCCTGTCGGATGGGTGCGTGGCTGAGGCTAAGGCCGGCTCCGCTGCGCTCCGTAGCTGGCCGCTGCCGCGATGAGGCGGGGGCGGGCTCTTCGGGTGCGGGCGCGTCTCGGGCCTGCGACCCACCGCAGCCGAAGCGAGGCGGCGAGGCGGCGAGGCGCACTATGGTCCGTTGCCTGCGGGCGAGGTCGCAGCCGGGCCGGTGACGGCGCGCTGCGCTGCGCCTCGGTGCCCATTTCCGCCCGGGGGAAGTTGCCGCCCGTCAAAGACGGGTCCCACGGTTGGGGAAACCCCACTCTGACGACGAGCGCGCCCGGTATGCCCGATGCGTCAGGTCCGCTGTTCAACAGAGTGCGGTTACCGCCCGATTCCGCGCCCCAAAAGGCACTTTTGTCGGGCGGCAACCGCGCCCTACCTACCAGTAGCCAACCGCGGAGAGAGCAGCGGAGCCACACACGCCGCTCCGGCGAGGACGGGGAAGGTCCTTACCGCGTCGCCTTGGCCTTCTTCACCTGGTCAGCCGCCCAGCCCGCCAGCACGACGCCGATGGCCGTGACGGCGAGGTAGCTGATCAGGTGGACCGCGAAGCCGCCGGGGACCCACGCGAGCAGGCCGTAGCGGTCGTGGTCGATCAGGAGCCGGATGGCCCCCTGGCCGCTCAGGGCGACCAGGATCATGCCCAGCACCTGCCACAGGACGTACTTCATCGCTCGTTCCTCCCCGTTGTTCACTGCACCGTTCCTCTTATTGATACGATCGAACCATAACCGAGCGCAACCCCGCCACTAGAGTGGAGCAGCAGTCGAACGGACACCCCTCGCGAGCGCACAAGGACCACCCATGCCCCGACAGGCCGACCACGACCAGCGGCGCCACCAGATCGCCGAGGCCGTCTGGCGGCTGGCCGCCCGCCGGGGGCTGGAAGATGTGACGCTGCGACAGGTGGCGGCGGAGGCCGGGGTATCGGTGCGACTGATCCAGTACTACTTCGGCAGCCGGGACGCGTTGCTGCTCAAAGCGCTGGAGATCCTCAACCACGACGCGCAGCTCCGCGCCCGCGCGCGCGTCGAGGCGCTGGACGACGCGAACACCCCGCGCGGGGTCGTGCGCGGGGTGCTGATGGAGATGCTGCCGATGGACGAGGAGCGGCGGACCCGGCACCTCGTGCACGTGGCCTACTTCGTCCGCTTCCTATGGGACGAGAACCTCGCCCCCATCGCCGCCGAAGCGCCCCCCGAACTCGAACGGCTCCTCGCCGACCTGATCACCTGGGGCCAGCGGGAGGGCCAGGTCCCCGCCGACCTGGACCCCCTCCCCGAGGCCGAGATCCTGCTGGCCACCGCCGACGGCCTGCAAACCACCGTCCTCCTCCGCCAACGCACCCCCGAGCAGGCCCTGGCCCTCCTCGACCGCCAACTCGACCGCCTCTTCAGCGCCGCGCCTGCGCCCACACGGACACCGGCGCCTACGCCTACGCCTGAGAGTCCCGAGGCCCCCTAGACACCCGCGAGCCGGCTTCCACCAAGGCCCGCGCCAGTTCAACGGCCTCAGGAAGGGTGTCGAGCGCGAGGGGCTGCGTGGCGATCGCGCCCTCGTGCAGTACGAGGAGCCGGGTGGCGAGGGCGGCCGGGCGCGGGCAGTCGGCCGCGGCGGCAAGTTCCTCGAACAGGTTCAGCAGCCAGAGCTTCTGGTCCGCGGCGACGCGGTGCGCGGGGTGCGCGGCGTCCGGGAGTTCGGCCAGCGCGTTGATGAAGGCGCATCCGCGGGTATTGGCCGCGCTCCAGGTCCGCAGCGCCTCGAAGGGGGCGACGACGGCCTCGGCGGGGGTGCCGGCGGCGTCGACGGCGGCCTGGACGAGCGCCCGCCACCGCTGGTCGCGGCCCGCGAGGTAGACCGCCACGAGGTGGTCTTTCGAGCCGAACTGGTTGTAAAGGGTGCGCTTGGTCACTCCGGAGTGCTCGGCGATCAGATCCACGCCGACCGCCGTGATGCCGCGGTTGTAGAACAGCTCCTCCGCCGCCGCGACGATGCGGCGGCCGGCCGGCGTCATGGGCCGCGCTTCCTGCACTGTTTCCCGCATCACTCGCCCTCTTCACTGATCGGTGTACGGTGGGAGATGTTCACAGATCAGTATACCCGCGAGGAGGTTCCAACGATGGCGACGATGGTCACGCCCCAGTTCATGCGAGCAGTGCGGATCACCAGGCACGGAGGGCCGGAGGTCCTGGAACCGACCCAGGTCGCCGTCCCCGCCCCGCAGGCGGGAGAGGTGCTGGTCAAGGTCGGCGCGGTGGCCCTGAACAACACCGACTTGTGGACCCGCGAGGGCGCGTACGGCCGTCCGGGAGACCCGAAGGCGACATCGGGCTGGCGCGGCCCGATCGACTTCCCGCGCATCCAGGGCGCGGACGTGGCCGGTCGCGTCGTGGCCGTCGGGGCCGGGGTGGAGGAAGACCTCACCGGCCGCCGCGTGGTCGTCGACCCCGCGATCTACGACGCCGAAGGCCCGGACGCCAACCCGGTGGGCCTGATGGGGAGCGAACGCGACGGCGGATACGCCGAGTACGTGACCGCGCCGGCGGAGCGCGTACACGACGTGACGGACTCCCCGCTCACGGACGACCAGCTCGCGGCGTTGCCGACCGCCTACGGCACGGCGCTGGGCATGATCGAGCGAGGCCGGCTGCGTAAGGGGGACACCGCCCTGGTCTCGGGAGCGTCCGGCGGCGTCGGCCTCGCGCTGGTGCAGATCGCCCGTGCGCGCGGCGCCAGGGTGCTCGCCATCAGCAGCGGACCCAAGATCGACGCGGTGCGCGCGGCGGGCGCGCACGCGGTCGTCGACCGCGCGGGAGACGTCGCCGAACAGCTCCGCGCCGCCGCCCCGGAGGGCATCGACGTCGCACTCGACGTCGTCGCCGGCGAGCTGGTGAGCGAGGGGCTGCCGCTGCTGGCCGAGGGCGGCCGGTGGGTCATCGCCGGTGCGCTCGGCGGATACGGCGTGAGTCTCGATGTGCGCCGCCTCTACCTGCACAACGCCCAGATCATCGGCTCCGCGATGCACACCCCCGCCCACTTCGGCCTCCTCATGGACCTGGCCCGCCGCGCCGAGATCCAGCCCGTCATCGCCGAGGTCTTCCCGCTGGAGGAGGCCGCCCGGGCACAGGAAGAACTCGCCCTCCGGGGGCACGTGGGAAAGATCGTCATGCGGCCGTGAGCGATGAGCGGCCCGGAAACGCCCGAGGGCGGCACCCCCGCGATGGGGATGCCGCCCTCGGTCCGTACAGCTACTCGTACAGCTATTCCTACAGCTGTGGACAGCCGATCCTCGGGAGGATCAGAAGTCCATGTCACCGCCCGGCATGCCGCCCGGAGCGCCCGCCGCGGCGGCCTTCTCCGGCTTGTCGGCGATGACGGCCTCGGTGGTGAGGAAGAGCGCCGCGATGGAGGCGGCGTTCTGCAGCGCGGAGCGCGTGACCTTGGCCGGGTCGATGATGCCCTCGGCGACCAGGTCGATGTACTCGCCGGTCGCGGCGTTGAGGCCGTGGCCCGGGGTCAGGTTGCGCACCTTCTCCACGACGACGCCGCCCTCAAGACCGGCGTTGACGGAGATCTGCTTCAGCGGGGCCTCCAGGGCCAGCTTCACAGCGGCGGCACCGGTGGCCTCGTCGCCTTCGAGGTCGAGCTTCTCGAAGACCGACACGGTCTGGAGCAGGGCCACGCCACCACCGGCGACGATGCCCTCCTCGACGGCCGCCTTCGCGTTGCGAACGGCGTCCTCGATGCGGTGCTTGCGCTCCTTGAGCTCCACCTCGGTCGCGGCGCCGGCCTTGATGACGGCCACGCCGCCGGCCAGCTTCGCCAGCCGCTCCTGGAGCTTCTCGCGGTCGTAGTCGCTGTCCGAGTTCTCGATCTCGGCGCGGATCTGGTTGACGCGGCCCTGGACCTGGTCGCTGTCGCCGGCGCCGTCGACGATGGTCGTCTCGTCCTTGGTGATGACGACCTTGCGGGCGCGGCCGAGCAGGTCGAGACCGGCGTTCTCCAGCTTGAGGCCGACCTCCTCGGAGATGACCGTGCCACCGGTGAGGATGGCGATGTCGCCGAGCATGGCCTTGCGGCGGTCGCCGAAGCCCGGGGCCTTGACGGCGACGGACTTGAAGGTGCCGCGGATCTTGTTGACGACGAGCGTGGACAGCGCCTCGCCCTCGACGTCCTCCGCGATGATCAGCAGCGGCTTGCCCGACTGCATGACCTTCTCCAGCAGCGGAAGGAGGTCCTTCACGTTGCCGATCTTGGAGTTGACGATCAGGATGTACGGGTCGTCGAGCGACGCCTCCATACGCTCCATGTCGGTGGCGAAGTAGGCGGAGATGTAGCCCTTGTCGAAGCGCATGCCTTCGGTGAGCTCAAGCTCCAGGCCGAAGGTCTGCGACTCCTCGACCGTGATGACGCCTTCCTTGCCGACCTTGTCCATGGCCTCGGCGATCAGCTCGCCGATCTGGGTGTCGGCGGCGGAGATGGAGGCGGTCGAAGCGATCTGCTCCTTGGTCTCCACGTCCTTGGCCTGCTCCAGCAGGGCGGCGGAGACGGCCTCGACGGCCTTCTCGATGCCGCGCTTGAGGGCCATCGGGTTGGCGCCGGCGGCTACGTTGCGCAGGCCCTCGCGGACCAGCGCCTGCGCCAGGACGGTCGCGGTCGTCGTGCCGTCACCGGCGACGTCGTCCGTCTTCTTGGCGACCTCCTTGACCAGCTCGGCACCGATCTTCTCGTACGGGTCCTCAAGCTCGATCTCCTTGGCGATGGACACGCCATCGTTGGTGATCGTGGGGGCACCCCACTTCTTCTCGAGGACGACGTTGCGACCCTTGGGGCCCAGGGTCACCTTGACGGCGTCGGCGAGCTGGTTCATGCCGCGCTCGAGGCCGCGCCGTGCCTCCTCGTCGAACGCGATGATCTTGGCCATGTGAAGTGGTCCTCCCGGACAGAAGCGGGTCCCCCCTACCCCTTGTAGAGCCTGGGGGAGCATTGCTCCGGATCGCGCTGGCGCCCGCGACGGACGGTCTGCAACCCTTGTGGTTCCTTGCCCCACCGGGGTGCGGACCTCACCGGCCCGATCCAAGTTCTGTCACTCTCACTGGGAGAGTGCTAAGCCCAATGATTAGCACTCGCCCCCCTTGAGTGCAAGCGGCTTCACAGAGCCGGGGCACGATCCGGAGGCCGCCGGGACGCGGTCCGGACCCTGGGCGCACGAAGGGCCCGTACCCCGGAAGGTACGGGCCCCACACGTGAGTGAGCCGGTGGTCGATCGCGCCGAGATCAGACGGCGAGCTTGACCATGTCCGCCTGCGGCCCCTTCTGGCCCTGCGAGATCTCGAACTCGACTCGCTGACCCTCCTCGAGGGTGCGGTAGCCGTCCATCTGAATCGCGCTGTAGTGGACGAATACATCCGCACCACCGTCGACCGCGATGAAGCCGTACCCCTTCTCCGCGTTGAACCATTTGACGGTGCCCTGAGCCATGCCTAACTCCCCTATTACTGGCCCTTGCGCAGGACCGCACTTCGCGGACCCGGGTCAGACCTCACCCCCTGACAGGTGGGGGTGTGCGCCGGAACGCGTCGACCGCGGCTGAATGTATCTGCACGGATGCCGTCTGCAACAGGTCAATCGGACGAGAATTCCGGCGGTGGCCGACCGGCGGTATCGGGGCGATCACCAGCAATCCAGGACAAGCCGGGCCGGGCATAGCGCAACATAACCGACAAATCGCACACAGTCTTTGCCCGTAACTTGACGGGTTCTCATATGCGTTCGGCACTCACGCCGGAGGGGGATCGTCCTCAACTGTATCGCCATTCAACTGACGGAATCGCCCCGTCCGTTTCCGGCCGGGGCGATTCGGGGACGATCCGGGGGCGATCCGCGGGCGCGTCCGGGTGTGCAGTCCGGACCGGCGCGGTAGGGGGTCGGGGCCGGGCTGCCCGTAACCGGTACGGCCGAGGGGTACGGGCGGAGCCGGCGTCAGCAGCCGCCCGCGACCGCCGGGATGATCGAGACGCCCGCGCCGTCCGGCGTCGCCGTCTCAAGGCCCTGCTCGAAGCGCACGTCGTCGTCGTTGAGGTACACGTTCACGAAGCGGCGCAGCTTCCCGGAGTCGTCCAGCAGCCGCGCGGCGATGCCCGGGTGGTTCCGCTCCAGGGAGTCGATGACCTCGGCGATGGTCGCGCCCTCGGCCGGCACCTCGGCCTGGCCGCCGGTGTACGTGCGCAGAATGGTAGGAATTCGAACGTTGACGCTCATGGCGGTTGGTTCCCTTCGGTGGTGGACGGGTGGGGGTGTCAGCCGGCCAGGCCAGCCGCGCGGAACGCCTCCAGGCTGGGGCGGATCGTGGCCGTGGGCCCGGTCGTCGGCGCCACCGCGTCCAGCGTCTTGAGGCCGTCGCCGGTGTTCAGGACGACCGTGGTCAGGGCCGGGTCGATCAGCCCGTTCTCGATCAGCTTCTTGGTGACGCCGACCGTCACGCCGCCCGCGGTCTCCGCGAAGACGCCCTCCGTACGGGCCAGCAGCTTGATCGCGTCCACCACCTGCGCGTCATTGACGTCCTCGACCGCGCCGCCGGTGCGCCGGGCGATGTCGAGCACGTACGGGCCGTCCGCCGGGTTGCCGATGGCGAGGGACTTGGCGATGGTGTCCGGCTTCTGCGGCCGTACGACGTCGTGGCCCGCCTTGAAGGCCGTCGAGACCGGCGAGCACCCCTCGGCCTGGGCGCCGAAGATCTTGTACGGGCGGTCCTCGACCAGCCCGAGCCGGATCAGCTCCTTGAGCCCCTTGTCGATCTTGGTGAGCTGGGAGCCGGACGCGATCGGGATGACGATCTGGTCCGGGAGCCGCCAGCCGAGCTGTTCGCAGATCTCGTACGCGAGGGTCTTGGAGCCCTCGCCGTAGTACGGGCGCAGGTTGACGTTGACGAAGCCCCAGCCCTCGCCCGCCGGGTCGCCGATGAGCTCGGAGCAGAACCGGTTGACGTCGTCGTAGTTGCCCTCGATGCCGACCAGTTCGCCGCCGTAGACCGCGGCCATGACGACCTTGCCCTGCTCCAGGTCGTGCGGGATGAAGACGCAGGAGCGGAAGCCGGAGCGGGCCGCCGCGGCGCCGACCGCGCCCGCGAGGTTGCCGGTCGAGGAGCAGGAGAGGGTGGTGAAGCCGAAGGCGCGGGCGGCCTCGACGGCGATGGCGACGACGCGGTCCTTGAAGGAGTGCGTCGGGTTGCCGGAGTCGTCCTTGACGTACAGGCCGCCGGTGACGCCCAGCTCGCGGGCGAGGCGGTCGGCCTTGACCAGCTTGGTGAAGCCGGGGTTCAGATTGGGCTTGCCGGCCACGTCGGCGGGAACCGGCAGCAGCGGCGCGTACCGCCAGATGTTGTCGGGGCCGGCCTCGATGCGCCGGCGCAGGGCCTCCGGGTCGCCCGTCGGCAGGTCGTACGCGACCTCAAGGGGGCCGAAACACGCCTCGCAGGCGAAGATCGGGCCGAGGGCGAAGCGCTCGCCGCACTCGCGGCAGGAGAGCGCCACGGCGGGGCCGAGGTCTACGGGGGTGGCGGAAGCGGTGGGTTCTGCGGCTTGCACAGCCATGGAGGCGAGGCCCTTTCTCCTCATCTTCCCCGCGGCGCATCTCGCCGCGAGCCGGAATTGGCACCTTCCCCACCGGGAGCCTCGCGAATATGTCGACGAGACCGGCGGGAGGGTTGCCGGGGCTTCAACGGGCCGTTCCCTCTGCCCCTCTGGATGAGCGGTATGGCGCTGGGCGGGGCCCAGGCGTTTGTCGGCGCGCGACCCCGACATGCGACGGGCATCCGCGTTGTTCAAGACTGTAACCGAAGCCTCGGACGGTCGAGACAGTCGTCCGAAGCGCGAGATGGGTCACATGCGCAGCGCATACAGCTCGCATACGTACCGCATTCGTATCGCGTACGTACCGCATACAGAACGCAGAAGGAGACTTTCGACGTGCTGGAAGAGGTCGAGCACTGGCTGAAGCAGCGCTCCTGGTCCGCCGCCGACCGCCCGCTCGACCAGTTGCTCGCCGCGAAGGGCGCCGCCGGGGCGCGCGGCACGGTGAGCGTCGTGCTGCCCGCCCTCGACGAGGAGGCGACGGTCGGCGCGATCGTCGCCACCATCCGCCGCGAGCTGATGGCCGGGCCCGTACCGCTGGTGGACGAACTGGTGGTGATGGACTCCGGGTCCACGGACCGGACGGCCGCCGTCGCGGCGGCGGCCGGGGCGCGGGTCGTGCACCGGGACGCGGTGCTGCCGCGGCTGCCCACCCTGCCGGGGAAGGGCGAGGTCCTGTGGCGGTCGCTGCTGGCGACCAGCGGCGAGATCGTCTGCTTCGTCGACGCCGACCTGCGGGAGTTTTCCGCCGACTTCGTCTCGGGCATCGTCGGACCGCTGCTGACCGACCCCGAGGTGCACTTCGTCAAGGCGATGTACGACCGGCCGCTCGGCAACGCCGCGGGGCAGGGCGGCCGGGTCACCGAGCTGGTCGCCCGCCCGCTGCTCAACCTGCACTGGCCGCGGCTGGCGGGCTTCGTCCAGCCCCTCGGCGGCGAGTACGCGGCCCGCCGCTCGCTCCTGGAGCGGCTGCCGTTCCCCGTCGGCTACGGCGTGGAGCTGGGCCTCCTCGTGGACGCCCTGCACACCGTCGGCCTCGACGCCCTCGCCCAGGTGGACGTGGGGGTGCGCCTCCATCGCCACCAGGACGGGCAGGCCCTCGGCCGGATGGCCGCCGCCATCTACCGCACCGCCCAATTGCGCTTGGCGCGCGGGCATTTGGTGCGGCCGGTGCTGACGCAGTTCGACCGCGGGGAGGACGGGTTCGTGGCGCGGACGCACCCGATCGACACCGAGGAGCGGCCGCCGATGGCGGAGATACCGGAGTACGTGGAACGCCGGGCGGCGTAGCCCCTGCCGGCGGGCCCGGGCACCGGCGGTGGTGCCACGGCCGGAGTACGTGGCACGCCGGGCGGCGTAGCCCCCACCGCCGGGGCTCGGTCCCCCCGATGGGCGTCGGCTGCCGCTCGGGCGCTGGTCCGGATGGCGTGCGCGCGTTTGAGCGCTCGCGCCAGTGGCTAGGCTCGCCGCATGGCCTCCCAGCACGGTGCCCAGGTCCTGGTCGCGTCCAACCGCGGCCCGGTCTCGTACGCGCGGGGCGACGACGGGTCGCTCACCGCCAAGCGGGGCGGCGGCGGCCTGGTCTCCGGGCTGTCGGCGATCGGGCCGGACGCCGGCGCCGTGTGGGTGTGCGCGGCGCTCGGGGACGGCGACCGGGAGGCCGTACGGCGCTCCGAGGGCGGCCATCTGCCGGCCGACGACACCGGCGGACAGCGCGTCCGGATGCTGGACATCGCGCCGGACGTCTTCGCCGCCGCGTACAACGGCATCGCCAACTCCGTGCTGTGGTTCGTCCACCACCTGCTGTACGAGACCCCGCTGGAGCCCGTCTTCGACGCGGGCTTCCGCGAGCAGTGGCGGGCGTACGAGGCGTACAACGCGGCCTTCGCGGACGCGCTGGCCGCCGAGGCGGCCGAGGGCGCCGCGGTGCTGGTGCAGGACTACCACCTCACGCTGGTCCCCGGCATGCTCCGTGAGCGCCGCCCGGACCTGCGGATCGGCCACTTCTCGCACACGCCGTGGGCCCCGCCGGACTACTACCGGCTGCTGCCGGACGATGTCGCGGCCGAGGTGCTGCGCGGGGTGCTGGGCGCGGACCGCGCGGCGTTCCTGACCCGGCGCTGGGCGGACGCGTTCATCGCCTGCTGCCGCGATGTGCTGGGGGCGAGCGCGGCCGGCGACGGCGGCTCCGTCACCTTCGAGGGGCACACGACGCGCATCGGCGTGCACGGGCTCGGGGCCGACGCCGACTTCCTGCGGAAGCGCTCGCACGAGGCGGACGTCGAGGAGCGGATGGCGGCGCTGCGCGAGCAGATCGGGGGACGGGGCCGCCGGACCATCGTGCGCGTGGACCGCACGGAGCTGTCCAAGAACATCGTGCGCGGCCTGCTCGCCTACCGGCTGCTGCTGGAGCGGCGCCCCGAGTGGCGCGGCGAGGTCGTGCACGTGGCGTTCGCCTATCCGTCGCGGCAGGACCTGGCGGTGTACCGCGACTACACGGAGCGGGTCCAGGCGGTCGCCGACGAGATCAACGCGGAGTTCGGGCGGGAGGGCTGGCAGCCGGTCGCGCTGCACGTCAAGGACGATTTCGCGCGCTCGCTGGCCGCGTACCGGCTCGCGGACGTCGCCCTCGTCAACCCGATCCGGGACGGCATGAACCTGGTGGCGAAGGAGGTCCCGGTCGTCTCCGACGAGGGGTGCGCGCTGGTGCTGTCGCGGGAGGCCGGGGCGTACGAGGAGCTGGGCCAGGACGCGATCACGGTCAATCCGTACGACGTCGAGGACACGGCCCGCGCGCTGCACGAGGCGCTGGCGCTCCCCCGCGACGAGCGGGCCGAGCGCACGAAGCGGCTGGCCGCGGCGGCGACGGCGCTGCCGCCGGCGCAGTGGTTCATGGCGCAGCTACGGGCGCTGGAAGGCTAGGGAACCGCTCGGTTCGCGCCGGACCGGGGCCCGCCCGCAGGATCGTATACACACGGGTCTACCGTGGTTGGGCGTGACAGCGACAGCGTTTTCGGGAGCTTCCGCACCCTTGGAACCCTTGGCACCCTTGGCTCCTTTTGCACCTCATGGGGTCACCTCCGCCTCGGCGCTGCCCGAGCCGACGGTCGGGCGCATGATCACGAGCTGGCAGCTCGATCCGTACGCGCTCGTGCTGGTCCTCGTCCTCGGCGGGCTCTACGCGTGGGGCGTGGCGCGGGTGGTGCGGCGCGGCGAGCGGTGGCCGGTGGCGCGCGGCGCGGCGTTCGCCGTCATCGGGCTCGGCGCGATCGTGGTGGCGACGATGTCGGGGCTGGCCGTCTACGACCATGTGCTGTTCTGGCCGGCCGCCGTGCAGAACATCGTCCTCGACCTGATCGGCCCGCTCGGCCTCGCCCTGGGCGACCCGCTGTCGCTGGCGGCGCGGGCCCTGCCGCCGGAGGGCCGCGCGGCGCGCCGCCTCCAGGGGGCGATCAGCGGGCGCGTACTGCGCGTACTGACGTTCCCGCTGGTCAGCACGGCGCTGGTGTTCGCCTCCGAGATGCTGATCTACTTCACGCCGTACTTCGAGACGGCGCTGCGCCGCGACGCGCTGCACGAGCTGATGTATCTGCAACTGCTGGTCGTGGGCACCCTGTTCGTGCTGCCCATGCTCACCCGGCAGGACCTCCTCCCCTCCTGGTGCGGCCACCCGCTCCGGGCGGCGTTCATCTTCGTCGACGGCATCGTGGACGCCCTCCCCGGCCTCGTCGTCATGACCAGCGGCACCCTCGTCGCCGGCGGTTGGTACGCGGCCCAGGACCGCCCCTGGGGCCCGAGCCTGGAACGCGACCAGTTCATCGGCGGCGGCGCGATGATGACGATCGCCGAACTCGTCGGCCTGCCCTTCATCATCGCCGTCTTCGTCGAATGGGTACGCGCCGAACGCCTCAAAACCGCCGAACTCGACGCCCGCCTCGACCGCGAACTAGAACACCACCCGGCCCCACAAACCTCCACCCCCACCACCGCCCCCGAACCCCAACTCACCCGCCCCTGGTGGGAAACCGACCAGGGCATCGTGGGCGAACGCTTCCGCAACGGGGGGTGAGGGACCCTCAGGCCGCCGTACCCGGTGAGCGCGCGGTTCAGTCCGCGCCGAGGCGGTCCGCCAGGGATTGGAGGAGGGTGACGACGCCGCGGGGGCCGTCTACGACGAGGTCGGCTCGGTCGGCCAGTTCGGTGACTTCGGTGCTGCCGCTGCAGACGAGGAGGCCGGGGACGCCCTCGGTGCGGAGTTTGTCGACGGCGGCGAAGGCGGCGAGGTCGCCGAGGTCGTCGCCGGCGTAGAGGACGGAGCGGGCGCGCGTCTCGCGTACGTACTCGGCGAGGGCGACGCCCTTGTCCATGCCCGGCGGGCGCAGTTCCAGGACGTAGCGGCCGGGCTCGACGATCAGGCCGTGGCGCTCGGCCAGGTCGTGGAGCGGGGCGCGCAGCAGGTCGAAGGCGGCCTGCGGGTCGGCGGCGCGGCGGGTGTGCACGGCGACGGCGCGGCCCTTGCTCTCGGTCCACGTGCCGCGCCACGCCCCTGCCGCGTCCAGGACGCCGGGGAGTTCGGCCTGCGCGGCGGCGACCCCGGGGTGCGGCTCCGGGGCCTGTACGGTCCCGGTGGCCGCGTCCCAGCGCTCCGCGCCGTAGTGCCCGAGCACCGTCAGCCGCTCCAGGCCCGGTACGCCCGCGAAGCCGCCGTACCGTACGGCCACGCCCGCCGGCCGCCCGGTGAGCACGGTCACCGCGCCCAGCCGCGGCGCGATCCGGGCGAGGGCGGACACCGCTTCCGGGTGCGCCCGCGCGCGCTCCGGGTCGGCGACGATCTCGGCGAGGGTGCCGTCGAAGTCGAGGGCGACGGCGGCGCGTTCCGGAGCTTCGAGGAACGCGGCGAGGCCGTCGCGTCCGGCGGGCGTCACGGGTGCGAGGAGGGGGTTGCTGCCCATGCGGGCGACCCTACCGGGGAGCGGCGCTTCCCCGGCCCGTCGCGGCTACCGCCGTTCGCGCCGGGCCGCCCGTACGCGGCGCAGCCGGTTGACCGTGACCGGGTCGTGGGCGAGGGCCCGTTCGTCGTCGAGCAGGGCGTTCAGGAGCTGGTAGTAGCGGGTCGGGGTGATGCCGAGCCGTTCCCGGATCTCCCGTTCCTTCGCGCCGGGGCCGGGCCACGAGCGCCGCTCCAGCGCGAGAACCGCCAGATCGCGGTCCGAGAGCGGCGGCCGATCCGGACCGGGCTCCCCCGGGCCCTCGGACGGGGGCTGAGACGGCGGCTCGGACGGGGGCTCAGACGGCGGCTCGGACTCCTCGCGCGGGCTGCTCACCCCGCCCACCCTAGTGCCCCCCTGGCAGACATCGCCGGTCACGGCGCTAGCCGTCCGCGTTGTCCGTGGCCTCGGCCTCGCGCTGGAGCTCCCCGAGCACCGACGCCGGGTCGCCGCCCTTCTTCACCGTCGAGCCGATCTTCTCCTTCAGCGTCTTGGTGACGCGCGCCCACGACGTCTTGTCCGCCGGGTAGAACTGCGCGTACTGGAGCTGCTCCAGGAACGGCCAGAGCTTCTTCTCGTCGCCGTCGTTGCGCATCGCCTGGGACGCCGACGTGGTCACCGGCAGCATGTCGTACCGGCGCGTGAAGTCCAGGACGTTCTCCTTGTGGTAGATGAAGTCGAGGAAACGGCCGATCTGCTCGCGGCGGCCGTTCGCCTTGAACCCCATCATCCAGTCGGCGACGCCCATCGTCACCTCGGCCTTGCCGTCGACGCCGGGCAGCGGCGCCATCTTGTACTTGATGTCGCGCGCGTCGGCCTGCCGCATCAGCGTGGGGTGGCCGTTGAGCATGCCGACCTCGCCGCGCGTGAACGCGTCGAAGACCTGCTGCCGGTTGGTGCGGGCGGGGTCGCCCGGCCCCGTCAGCCCCTTGCCGACCAGCTCGTCGCGCAGCCACTCAAACGCCTTGATGTTCTCGGGCGAGTCGATGGTGTACGCGCCGGTGCGGTCGGTGTAGCCGCCGCCCGCGCTGAGCATCCACATCATCGTCTCGGCCTGCGGCTCCTCCGGGCCGAACGGCAGCCCGAAGGGGATCTTCACGCCCGCGGCCTTGAGCTTGGTCGCGGCGGACTGGAGGTCGGCCCAGCTCTCCGGGGCCTTGGTGACGCCCGCCTTGGCGAACAGGTCCTCGTTGTAGAAGAGCAGCCGGGTGCTGGAGACGAACGGCAGCCCGTACTGGACCCGGTGCAGGTCGCCCGCCGCGGAGACCGACGATATGAAGTCGGACTGGGTGGGGATGGACAGCAGTTGGTCGGCGCTGTAGAGCTTGCCGGCCGCGGCGTAGTCGGCGTACGCGCCGATCTGCGCGAGGTCCGGGGCCTGGCCCTCCCGCACCATCTGCGCGAGCCGCTTGTCGACTTCGGTCCAGGGCAGCACGGTCACATCGACCTTGATGCCCGCGTTCTTCGACTCGAAGGCGCGGATGACCTTCATCCAGTATTTCTTCGAGTTGTTGTCGGGCTTGTCGCCGTAGTCGGCCGCGACCAGCTTCAGCGTCACATCGCCCGAACCGGAGCTGTCGCCGCCGCCGCACGCCGCCAGCGTGGACGCCATCGCCGTCGTCGCGGCCCCCGCCGCCGTCAGACTCAAGAACCGCCGCCGCTGCACAGCTACTTCCCCACCTTGCGGATTAATCGGTTTAACCGGTATTGACCGTTGTTGATCGGACTGATCGTTGTTGATCGGTTCGCTCGCGCCCCCGGGAGACCCGCGCGCCCCGAGGTCCGCACCGCGGATTCCCCGGGCTCTACCGCGGATTCCCCGGGCTCTCCGGGCCGGTCGCGGCTGCGAGTCTGCCCCGCGCGCCAGTCTAAGGTCTACTCCGCACCCGGTCTCGCTTCGGTCTCACCCTTCCCACGCGCAGCTCAGGGCTGCTATCCACGGAGCCGGCGCGGTGCGCGCGCCTGCCGCCGCCGACCCCTGTTCCGCCCCATCTGTTCCGCCCCGTCCCGTCGTCCCGTCCTCCCGTCGTCCCCTCACCTCACGAGGAGCAGCAGCACATGGAGTCGTCCTCCCGTACCGCAGCCGAGACAGCCACCCAGCCGAGCTGCTGGCGGCGCGCCGCCGAGGCCGCGGGCGCGAGCGCGAGCACAGGCACGACGGCCGTTCTGCCGCGGCCCGGCGAGCGGGTGGCGGTGACCGGCTGCGGCACGTCGTGGTTCATGGCCCAGTCGTACGCCGCCCTGCGCGAGGCCGCCGGGCAGGGCGAGACGGACGCGTTCGCCGCCTCGGAGTTCCCGGTGGGCCGCCCGTACGACCGGATCGTGGCGATCACCCGCTCCGGGACGACGACGGAGGTGCTCGACCTGCTGCGGGACGTACGGAAAGGGGGCATACGGGACGGCGGTGTACGGGACCGGGGCGTACGGGACCGGGGCGGCCCGGCCACGCTGGCGCTGACCGCCGACGCGAAAACGCCCGTCATGGGCGCGGCGGACGAGGTGGCGGTGCTCGACTTCGCCGACGAGGAGTCCGTCGTACAGACGCGCTTCGCGACCACGGCCCTGGCCTTCCTGCGCGCCGGCCTGGAGGCGCACGGCCCGCTGCCCGCCGGGGTGAAGACGGTGGCGGAGGCGGCCGTCGACGCCGAACTGGCGGTCGTGCAACCGCTGCCGGAGGCCGCGCTCGCCGCCGAGCAGTGGACGTTCCTGGGGCGCGGCTGGACGTACGGGCTGGCGCAGGAGGCGGGCCTGAAGATGCGCGAGGCGGCGGGCGCGTGGACCGAGGCGTACCCGGCGATGGAGTACCGGCACGGGCCGATCGCCATCACCGGGCCGGGCCGCGTCGCCTGGCTCTTCGGCGAACTGCCGCGAGGACTGGCCGACGACGTCGACCGCGTCGGCGGCACGCTGCTCGCGGACTCCTGCGCGGCGGGCTCCCTGGACCCCATGGCCGACCTCATCCGCGCCCAGCGCCTCGCCGTGGCCATCGCCGAATCCAAGGGCCACGACCCGGACCGCCCCCGCAACCTGACCCGAAGCGTGATCCTCCGGGAGCCCTGAGCCCGCGGGGGGCCACCGGGGCCGGCCGGGGGGGCCGGCCGGCCCTCGCGGGCCCCGGGCACAGGCGCGAGGCCCCCGGCGGGAAGCCCCCGGCGTGAGATCCGCCACCTCGGGGGCGCGTGCGCCGGGTGGCGCGGGTGCGCGCTCGGCGTGTGATTGACCCTCCGGAGCGGGCCGTTCGGGCCCGGAGGGCGATGCCGCGCCGGGTAAGTGGACTAGACCTTTCGCGGTACAACGCGCGAGACTGTCTCCCGTGAGACACGTCATCGCGCTCGATGTGGGCGGCACCGGGATGAAAGCCGCCCTCGTCGGGGCGGACAACACGCTTCTGTACGAGGCCAGACGCCCCACCGGCCGCGAGCGCGGGCCGCAGGCCATCGTCGGGGAGATCCTCGACTTCGCCGCCGAGCTGCGCGACAAGGGCCGCGAGCTGTTCGGCCGGCCGGCGGAGGCCGCCGGCGTGGCCGTCCCCGGCATCGTGGACGAGGCGAACGGCGTGGCCGTGTACGCCGCCAACCTCGGCTGGCGCGACCTCCCCATGCGGCGGCTGCTCAGCGAACGGCTCGGCGGGCTCCCGGTGGCGCTCGGCCACGACGTACGGACCGGCGGCCTCGCCGAGGGCCGGATCGGCGCGGGCAACGGCGCGGACCGGTTCCTGTTCATCCCGCTCGGCACCGGCATCGCGGGCGCCATCGGCATCGACGGCCGGATCGAGGCCGGCGCCCACGGCTACGCGGGCGAGATCGGCCACGTCGTGGTGCGCCCCGGCGGCGCGGAGTGCAGTTGCGGACAGCGCGGCTGCCTGGAGACCATCGCCTCCGCCTCCGCCGTCAGCCGCGCCTGGGCCGCCGCGAGCGGCGATCCGCGGGCCGACGCCGCGGACTGCGCGAAGGCCGTCGAGTCCGGCGACCCGCGCGCCGAGGCGGTCTGGCACGAGGCGGTCGGCGCCCTCGCCGACGGCCTGCTCATCGGACTCACCCTGCTCGACCCCCGCATGCTCATCATCGGTGGCGGGCTCGCCGAAGCGGGGGAAACCTTGTTCACGCCGCTGCGCGCGGCCGTCGCCGGCCGCGCCACGTTCCACAAGGTGCCCCGCATCGTCCCGGCGGCCCTCGGGGACACCGCGGGCTGCCTCGGCGCGGGGCTGCTCGCCTGGGATCTGCTCGCCACGAAATCCACGGAGGTTACCGCCTGATGGTCGAACGAACGGTTCTCTCGGGCGCGAGGGTGGTGCTGCCGAGCGGCGTGGTCGACGACGGCCGCGTCACCGTCGAGGGCCGGCGCCTCGTCGACGCCGGCACGGCCGCTCCGGACGGCCCGCGGGGCGCGGCGACGGCACTGGACCTGACCGGGCACACGATCGTCCCCGGCTTCGTCGACATCCACGTGCACGGCGGCGGCGGGGCCTCGTTCTCCAGCGGCACCGCCGAGGAGGCGCTCACCACGATCCGTACGCACCGCGCGCACGGCACCACGACGACGGTGGCCTCCACGGTCACCGGCGACCTCGACGACCTGGCCCGGCAGGCGGCCGTCCTCTCCGAGCTGACCGAGCAGGGCGACCTGGCGGGCATCCACTTCGAGGGGCCGTTCATCTCCTCGCACCGCTGCGGCGCGCACCAGCCGGAGCTGCTGCGCGACCCGGACCCGGCGGACGTGCGCAAGCTCGTCGAGGCGGCGCGCGGCGCGGCGCGGATGATGACGCTCGCCCCCGAGCTGCCGGGCGGCCTCGACTCCGTGCGGCTCCTCGCCGAGGCGGGGGTCATCGCGGCCGTCGGGCACACCGACTCGGACTACGACGCCACGCGGCAGGCCATCGACGCGGGCGCGACGGTGGCCACCCACCTCTTCAACGCCATGCCCTCGCTGCTGCACCGCGCGCCCGGCCCCATCGCGGCGCTCCTGGAGGACGAGCGGATCACCGTCGAGCTGATCAATGACGGTACGCACCTGCACCCCTCGATCCTGGAGCTGGCGTTCGGCCGCGCCGGGGCGGACCGCGTCGCGTTCATCACGGACGCGATGGGCGCGGCCGGCATGTCCGACGGCCAGTACCGGCTCGGCCCGATGCGGGTCGATGTCACGGACGGCGTCGCGCGGATCGCGGACGGCCCCACGGCCGGCGCCATCGCGGGCTCGACGCTCACCCTCGACACGGCCTTCAAGCGGGCGCTGACCGTGGACGGGCTGCCCGTCGAGGACGTCGTACGGGCGCTGTCCGCGAACCCCGCGCGGCTGCTGGGCGTGGCCGACCGGGTCGGTTCGCTGGAGCCGGGCAAGGACGCGGACCTGGTGGTGTTCGACGCCGCGTACGACCTGGTGGGCGTCATGCGGCACGGCGAATGGATCGTCAAGCCCGCGTCCATTACCGGCACCTGATCTCCCAAACCACCCGAATGGGTGGTGCGGCGCGGCGGCGCGACGGCCTCAACTACGTCGCGGACATTGCGAATCGATCGCGAACGACGGCGGTCGGCCCCCTGGACCTGGGCCGGCCGCCGTCGGTTTGGCATGATCGCGAAGGTATAGCACGCGCGTTCTTAAGGGTGGTCCACGTGATCCTCACCGTCACACTCAACGCCGCCCTCGACATCACCTACCGCGTACCCGAACTCCGCCGGCACGCCTCGCACCGCGTCACCGAGGTCGTCGAGCGCCCCGGCGGCAAGGGCCTCAACGTCGCGCGCGTACTGGCCGCCCTGGGGCACGACACGGTCGTCACGGGGTTCGCGGGCGGCATCACGGGCGAGGCGCTGCGTGCCCAGATCCGGGACGCCGCGCGGTCGGCCGTATCCGGCGCCCTCACCGACGCCCTCGTGCCCATCGCCGGGAACACCCGCCGCACCGTCGGCGTCGTCGACGCCGCGACCGGCGACACCACCCAGCTCAACGAGGCCGGCCCCACCATCGCCGCCGCCGAGTGGAACGCCTTCACCAGCGCGTACGCGACGCTCCTGGCCGACGCCTCCGCCGTCGCCCTGTGCGGCAGCCTCCCGCCCGGCGTGCCCGTCGGCGCGTACGCGGACCTCGTGCGCCGGGCGCGCGCGGCGAGCGTCCCCGTGCTGCTCGACACCAGCGGCGAGCCCCTGCACCGCGGCATCGCCGCCCGCCCCGACCTGGTCAAGCCCAACGCCGCCGAACTCGCCGAGCTCACGGGCTCCACCGAGCCGCTGCGCGCCGCCCGGGCCGCCCGCCGCCGCGGCGCCCACGCCGTCGCCGCCTCCCTCGGCGCGGACGGCATGCTCGCCGTCACCTCCGACGCCGCCTGGCGGGCCGCCCCGCCGGAGCGGATCGCGGGCAACCCCACGGGGGCCGGCGACTCGGCCGTCGCGGGGCTCCTCTCCGCCTGGGCCGAGAACCTTCCCTGGCCGGACCGGCTGGCCCGCGCGGTGGCCCTGTCGGCCGCGACCGTGCGGGCCCCCACCGCGGGGGACTTCGACCGCCCGACGTACGAACGCCTCCTGCCGCTGGTCGAGGTCGCCCCCGCCACCGCGGTCGGCTGATCCGTCATCGCGGTCGGCTGACCGTCCGAGGCCGGTCCGCGCGCCGCGCGGCTACCCCGCTACCGCCCCGGCTTGACGTGACCGGCTGTCAGCCAGACCTGGTCGATGTTGAACCCGCACTTGTTGCCCTGCTCGCACGAGATCTTGATGGTGTTCTTGCCCTTTTTCAGGTCGATCCAGGCCCAGGTGTTCGTCCAGCCCTTCTCCCAGTCGCCGTCCTTGGCGCCGGCGAAGTTGCCCATGCTCAGCGGCTGGTCGCGGGGCGTGCCGTTGATCGTGAGCGTGGAGTTGGCGTCCTTGCCGGGCACGCCGAAGTTCACCGAGAGCGTGTAGTCGCCGCCCTTGGGGACGTTGACGTCCCAGGTGACGCCCGCGCCGGGCTTGTCCATGCCCCCCACGTACGCGCCGTCGGAGGACCGCGCGCCCTTCACGTCCTTGGACGTGGTGGCGCCGCCGTCGACGCGCAGGCTGCCCGCGTCCTCCTTGGGCATCTTGCCGGGGGTCTTGCTCGGGGTGGGCGAGTTGCTGGGCTCGTCACTGGGCTTGTCGCTGGGGCCGGCGGAGGGCGTCGCGCCGGACGCGGAGTCCTTCTTCTCGTCCCCGTTGTTGCTCATCACGGCGACGCTGATGCCGGCGATGACGACCACGACGACCGCGATGGCGCCGATGAGCATGCCGCGCCGGTTGGGACGGCCGCCGCCCGGGCCGCCGTCCTGGCCGTAGCCGGGGCCGCCCGGCCTGCGGGGCGCGCCGCCGGGGAGCGTCTCGGGGGCGGCGTACGAGGCGTTGGGCTGCTGCGCGTAACCGGGCTGCTGCCCGTACCCCTGCTGCTGGCCGTACCCCTGCTGTCCGTAGCCCTGCTGTTGCCCGTAACCCTGCTGCTGGCCGTAGCCCTGCTGGTTGGGCACGCCCTGGCCGTACGTGCCGCCCTGCTGCTGTCCGTACTGCCGGGAGCCGACGGGGCGGACCTGGTTGTACGACGTGCGGGGGACGCCGGGCTGCTGCGCGGGCCCGCCCTCGGGCTCGCCGCCCTCCGAGCGGTACAGATAGGCGAACGGGTCGTCGTTCTCCGGCTTGTCGCCCGCGCCGTTGTTACCGGCCGTCATCCCCTGTCACTCCCAACATGCTGTACCCACCGGCGCCCATCACGTACGCGCCGGGCCGCGGTGTCCGGGCCGGGGCGGCCTGGACCGGGCTCACGCGATCCCGGATGGCCGGAATTCTTGATCGATTCGCGGTGGGCGACAGGCGCCGCCCCGCCGCAGCCTACCCCGTACGGAGTAGCCGGCGTGGTGCCGCTGACCTCACCCGGCCCGTCGGCCGGCCTTGGCGCGGGAGCGCTTCTCCACGTACATCCGCTGGTCAGCGGAGTGCAATACCTCCTCCGCGGACATCCCGCAACCCGCCCAGCCGATGCCGAAGCTGGCGCCGACGCGGACCGCGCGGCCGTCGACCCTGATCGGCGGAATGATCGCGTTGCGCAGCCGGACGGCCAGGTCCTGGGCGTCCGCGCGGCCGAGGCCGTCGGCGAGGACGACGAACTCGTCCCCGCCGAGCCGGGCCACCGTGTCGCCGTCGCGCACCCCGTTGGTCAGCCGGTGGGCGACCTCGATGAGGACCGCGTCGCCGGTGTGGTGGCCGAACCGGTCGTTGATGGACTTGAAGCCGTCGAGATCGCAGAAGAGGACGGCCAGGCCCTTGCACCCGTCGTCATCGGCGTCCTCGTCGAGGGCCACCGTGTGCACATGGTGGTCGAACCCGGCGGCGAGCACGGTCTCCAGACCGCTGCCCGGCGCGTAGGCGTCGGCGCCGAAGTCGTGCCCGTACTGCCCGTACGCGGCGCCCTCCACCTCCGCGAAGCCCGCGAGAGCGCCATCGGCCAGGGCGGCGGCCGCGTGCCCGTCGCTGCCGGGGGGCCGGGCGCAGAGCCGGCTGGAGAGGCGGGCGCGCAGCTCGGCGCTGTTGGGCAGGCCGGTCAGCGAGTCGTGGCTGGCGCGGTGGGCGAGCTGCAGCTCGTGGCGCTTGCGCTCCTCGATGTCCTCGACGTGGGTGAGCAGATACCGGGGGCCGTCTGCGGCGTCGGCGACCACGGAGTTGCGCAGCGAGACCCACAGGTACGTGCCGTCGCGGCGGGAGAGCCGCAGCTCGGCGCGGCCGCCCTCGGCGGCGGTGCGCAGCAGGATGCCGATGTCCTCGCGGTGGACGAGGTCGGAGAAGGAGCACCGGCGCATCGCGGCGGCGGGGCGGCCCAGCAGGCGGCACAGCGCGTCGTTGGCGCGCACGATGCGGCCGTGCTGGTCGCCGCCGAGCTCCGCGATGGCCATGCCGCTGGGGGCGAACTCGAACGCCTGCCGGAAGCTCTCCTCGCTGGCCCGCAGCGCCTGCCCCTCGCGCTCCAGCCGGACGAGTGCACGCTGCATGTTTGCTCTGAGCCGAGCGTTACTGATCGCAATCCCGGCCTGGAACGTATACATCTGGAGCGCTTCCCGCCCCCATGCGCCGGGACGGCGCCCGTTACGGGGTTTGTCCACCGAGATGACGCCCAGCAGCTCGCCGCCGGCCGACCCCGCCGCGTACATCGGGGCGAAGAGCCGGTCCATGGGATGCCACTCGTCGGGGAAGCGCGGCTCGGGCCCGCCCGTGTGCCACTGCGGGACATCGTCGTCGTCGAGCACCCAGCCCTCGGCGTACGGCACGAAGCGGAGGTCTCCCCAGCCCTCACCCATGCCGAGGCGGCGCTCCCAGGACGCCCGGGAACCCACCCGGCCCGCCATGAGCGCCTCGGCGCTCGCGCTGCCCGCCACCGCGGCCACCACGAGGTCGCCGTCGGGGCGCACCAGATTGACGGCCGCGAGCTCGTACCCGAGGCCCTTGGTGACGCCCTCCGCGACCGCCTGCAGCGTGTCCGCGAGACTGCGCGCGGTGTTCAGGTCCGCCACCGCCTGGTGCAGTTGCCTCAGGGTCGCAAGGCGGACATACGGCTCCGACTCGGTCTCCATACCGTGCACTCCCCCGAGACCTCGACAGCAACTCCAGAATTCTTGTCGTCCGATTACCACGGCCACTGAATCACAGCGAGCTGACCACTCGGTACACAGGGTCAACAATTACTGGCTGCTGTGACTCATGTCACAGGGAGTGTTCGCCTTGCGGGGGTGGCGACGGCAGGCCCCACTATGCTTCCGGAACGCAAATCCGAGGCCACCCCGCATAGTCGGCCGGTCGGCTGATCGGCCTAGGGCCGGCCTAGGACCCGACTGGTCCCGTGGCCCGATGTGACGGAGAGCGAGGGGCGGCTAGCGTGCCGATCGTGTTGCAGACGACTTCCCTCCCCCGCCCCGACGCCGACATCCCGCATGCTGGCGGGGTGAGCAATGACGAGTTCCGGGCCGCGCTGGCGCGGTTGGCCGCGGGCGTGGTGCTGGTGACCGCCCACGACCCCGAGGACGGCCCGCGCGGCGAGGACGTCGGCATGACGGCGACCGCCTTCATGTCCGTATCCCTGGACCCGCCCCTGGTGATGGTGAGCGTCCGCAACGAGTCCCGGATGGACGACATCCTGGAGCGCCAGCCCCTCTGGGGAGTCTCCGTGCTCTCCCAGAGCCAGCGCCACATCGCGGGGCGCTTCGCCATGAAGGGCCGCGTCAGCGACCGGCTGCTCTTCGAGGACATCCCCTACGAGCGCGGCGCGGAGACCGGGGCGCCACTGGTGGGCGGCGCCCTGTCCGTACTGCAATGCCGCACCGAGCAGCGCGTCACCGCCGGGGACCACACGCTGGTGATCGGCCGCGTACTGACGGCGGCGAACCCGAGCGCGGAGGGCGGACCGCTGCTGTACTTCCGGGGGAAGTACGGAAAGCTGGACTGATTGGGGCCGATGGACCCCTCAGCCCCAATCCCGCCCGGAGCGCCCCCGCTTGGTATCGCTTCGCGCCTTCTTGTCGCGGAGGCGGCGCTCGTTGACGCCGCGCGGGACCTTGCGCGCCTTACGGGGCCGGGGCGGCGGAGCCGTGGCCTCCGCGAGCAGCGCGGCCATCCGCACCAGCGCCGTCTCGCGGTTGCGCCACTGGGAACGGTGCTCGGAGGCCCGTACGGACAGGACGCCGCCGACGAGGCGGCCGGCGAGCCGCTCCAGGGCGCGCGCCTTCCACACCTCCGGCAGGGCCTCCGTCCTGGCGAGGTCGAAGCGCAGCTCGACCTGGCTGTCGCTGGTGTTGACGTGCTGTCCGCCGGGCCCGGAGGACCGGGAGAAACGCCAGGTGAGCTCCGCCTCCGGGAGGACGACGGAACCGCGGATGACGTGGGGACCGGACATGTCCCCCATGATCCCGCGCCCGGGGGCGAGCGTCACCTCGTTTTGCGAGCGTCACCTCGTCTTGCGCGGGGAGGGCGGGGGCGGCGGCGCGCCGCTGCCCATCGATCGCCGGGCGCCCGTCAGGGACGAGTAAAGAAAGTAAAGGGAGCTGGAACCCGACGGTCCCTCCTTCGCGTTATCGAGGGTGACGGTAGCTTCGTCCGCAGTACGGAGCCCCGCGTCTCGACCAGAAAGGGACATCTCCCATGGCTGTAAGCCTGTCCAAGGGCGGCAACGTCTCCCTCACCAAGGAGGCCCCGGGCCTGACGGCCGTCACGGTCGGTCTCGGCTGGGACGTCCGCACCACCACCGGCACGGACTTCGACCTGGACGCGAGCGCCATCGCCGTGAACGCGAGCGGCAAGGTCTACTCGGATCAGCACTTCGTCTTCTTCAACAACAAGGTCACCCCGGACCAGTCCATCGAGCACACCGGCGACAACGTCACCGGCGAGGGCGAGGGCGACGACGAGCAGATCAAGGTCAACCTGGCCGGTCTGCCCGCCGACGTCGACAAGATCGTCTTCCCGGTCTCGATCTACGACGCCGAGAGCCGCAGCCAGAACTTCGGCCAGGTCCGCAACGCCTACATCCGCATCGTCAACCAGGCGGGCGGGGCCGAGATCGCGCGCTACGACCTCAGCGAGGACGCGGCCACCGAAACCGCCATGGTCTTCGGCGAGCTGTACCGCAACGGCGCGGAGTGGAAGTTCCGCGCCGTGGGCCAGGGCTACGCCTCGGGCCTGACCGGCATCGCCAAGGACTTCGGCGTCAACGTCTGACCCCAGCCTCCTGACCTGCCGCCAACACCCCAGCAGGTAGCACCAGGCCAACCCGGAGGCCCCCAACAATGGTTGGGGGCCTCCGCCGCGCTCCCCTCACCCGGCTTCGGCGGGCTACCAGAGCGGTGCCCCGTCCCGCAGATAGCGCGACGCGCCGTCCGCCATCGCCTGCACGGCAGCCGCGAAGCGGCGGGACAGCCGCGCCCGCAGCAGGGCCCGCGCCGCGGCGTCCCCGACACCCAGAGCTGGCTCGGTCTTTAACATGGGGCGCTGAAAGCTCAAAATAGGGGAGGGAAACGCATGAAAGAAGAAATTTCCCATCAAGGATGGCGAAGCCGTGAGGTGGAGATCAATCACGCCCACGGGCAGCCAACGCTTGTGGAAATACGCTCCCTGGGGTGGACCAGCTCATTCTTTGCATCCGGGGTCACCAAAACGCCGGAACGTGAAGTGCGAGGCCCTATGGCGGTATCGACGTGGGGAAGGAAGCCATACCGATTTCTACTTGAGCCGAAATACACCCACGTCCATGTCGAACGGCATTCCGGCACGAGGAGTGGCAGCGGAATCTCTCGCTGGCGCCTGCGCGCATTGCCGGCCAACACGGCGCGAACACTGTCAGGCACCATCAAAGGCGAAGCCTCAGATGTACTGCAGTGCCCTGCGGGGGTTCGCTCCATCGGGTACTCATTCGATCGGCGAACCGCAGACCAGGGAGTAGACATCGTCCACATTTCATGGTCCGGGAAAAAGGTCACAGAGCTGCTGGATTCCGGGGCCATTCGGGGAACCTTGAGAATCCCTGGGCCCGGGTATATACAGATCAGCACAGCCGGCCCGTGGGAAATATCGACGTAATACAACGCCGGCAAGGCAAACCGGTCCGCCCACCGTTCGGTAGGCGGATCTTTTCATGCCTTCGATAGCCTCTTTGGAGGGTAAGCGGCCGCTCCATCCCCGGGCCTTCCGAAGACGCCTGGCGGAGCACACCGACGCCGACGGCCCTGGCCTCACCCCGGCACGACGGCGCATCCGCCCCGCCAGTGCCCAGAACACCGCGCCGGACGAGGGCGCCGGGGCGCGCCGTTGGCGGTGCGGGAAATCGTCGGTAACTGAGGGAGTTCCTTGGTCAGTCCCGCAGCAGGTCGGCGACGAGGCCGCGTACCCAGTCGTCGGTGAGGGGGCGGCCGGAGAAGACGGCTCCGTAGTAGAGGGGGGCGAGGAGGGCGTCGGTGGCGCGGTCGAGGGTCGGGGGGCGGTTGCCTCGGGCGCGGTCGCGTTCGAGGACGGCGCCGAGGACTTGGGCGCGCTCGCCGCTGCACGCCTTGGCGCCCGTTCCGCCGGCCGCGCCGACGGTGGCGCGGACGAGGGCGAGGGTATCGGGGTCGCCGAGGTCCTTGGCGAGGTCGAAGGCGTAGCGCTCCAGGTCGCCGCGGAGGGTGCCGGTGTCGGGGACGACGAGGTCGCCGGAGAAGCGGCTGGTGGCGACGTCGGCGAGGAGGTCGCCGACGGAGCCCCAGCGGCGGTAGACCGTCGTGGCGTGTACGCCGGCGCGGGCGGCTATGACCGGGATCGTCAGCAGCTCGTTCTCGTCGTCGACGAGCAGTTCCTTGACGGCCCGGTGGACGGCCGCCCGGACGCGGGCGCTGCGGCCGCCGGGTCGGCTGCCGGTGTGCGGCGAGGGGGAGGTCGTGGCGGGCATGGAGCCAGTATCGCACCGTTCACTGCTTTATTAATGCAGCGTTCGCTGCGATTGTGTTAGCTTGAGAGGTGTAAACGCAATGATCACTGCGATCATGCCGCGCCTCTCAGAAAGCGAGCTCCCCGTGCCCAGCCGAGAGTCCACAACAGCGTCCCCAGCACCCGCGATGCGCCCCCTGCGCCTGCGGGAGCTCACGATCCCCAACCGTGTGTGGATGTCCCCGATGGCCCAGTACTCCGCGGGACCGGACGGGGTGCCGACCGACTGGCACCTCGTGCACTACGGTTCGCGCGCGGTCGGCGGCGTGGGGCTGCTCATGGTCGAGGCGACGGCCATCGCGCCGCGCCAGCGGACCACGTCCTCCGACCTCGGCATCTGGAACGAGGAGCAGGCCGCCGCGCACCGCCGCCTGACCTCCTTCGTCGCCGACCGCGGCACCGTACCCGCGATCCAGCTCCTGGCCGCGGGCCGCAAGAGCTCGCACCAGGTGCCGTGGGTGGGCGGCGGGCAGAACGGCCCGGTCGCCGTGGGCGACGGCGGCTGGGAGACGATCGGCCCGACGGCCGCCCCGATCGGCGACCTGAACGTCCCCCGCGAGGCCGAGGAGGCCGACCTCGACGAGGTCGTCGAGTCGTTCACCAACGCCGCCCGGATGGCGCACCTGGCGGGGTACCAGGCGGTCGAGATCATGGCCGCCCACGGCTACCTCCTCCACCAGTTCCTCTCCCCCCTCTCCAACCAGCGCACGGACCACTACGGCGGCAGTCTCCACAACCGCATGCGCTTCCCGCTGCGCGCGATCCGCGCCGTCCGCGCGGCCTTCCCCGCCGAGAAGCCCGTCTTCGTCCGCGTGACCGCCACCGACTGGGCCGACGGCGGCCTCACCATCGACGACGCGGCGGTCTTCGCCAAGGAACTGGCCACCATCGGCATCGACCTCCTGGACATCTCCTCCGGCGGCGCGGTACGGGCCCGGGAAGCCCGCATCCCCGTACGCGACGAGGTCCACGTCGAGTTCGCCGAAACCCTCAAGAAGGCGTCCGGCCTCGCCACCGCCCCCGTCGGCATGATCTGCGGCATCCCCCGCGCCGGCGAGATCATCGCCGCCGGCCAGGCCGACGCGATCCTGCTGGGCCGCCCCCTCCTCCGCGACCCGTACCTCGCCCTCCGCCACCGCATGGACGACAAGTCGGCCTGGCCGGTCCAGTACCACCGGGGCCTGTGACGCACCACGGCCACCCGTGAAGGGCGGCCCCCGGCCGGGCCCGGCCACCGTTCGCTCCCCCGACACCGGAGCCCGGGAAAAGATGGGCGCTACGAGACGGGCCCTGGCTACGCTGCGCCGCGAAGCGCGAGAGGCGCGCACGGGCAGGCGCGCACGACGCGCACGGGCAGGCGCGCAGGCAGCGGAGAAGGGGCAGGCGTGAAACGTTGCGTGGAGTGCGGCGCCGAGGCGTGCGAGGAACTGTTCCAGGCCCTGCTCGCGTTGGACCACTCGCGGCAGCCGCCGTGGGGCCCGCTGCACGGGGTCTCCGTGTCCTGCTTCCTGCTCCAGCACCCCAGCCGGCTGCCCGCCGGCGACGGCGGGACGGCGCCGGCGCTGCTGCGCGCGTATCTCGACGGCGGTCTCGGCGCGGCGGACCGGCTCGTCAGGCGGGCTCGTCGGGGAAACGCGCACCGCGCGGGCGGTGGCTCCCCGCGCGTAACGGACGCTCCACGAGTCGTACGCGAGACGGCGCCACCGGAGCATCGCGACATGCCGACGACGCATCGCGACATGCCGACGCCTCCCCGCCCCGTATTGCCCGTATCCCCCGCATTCCCCGCATTCCCCGCATTCCCCGCATTCCCCGTCACGATCGAACACGTCGCCGTCGACGGGACCTTCCCCGCCGCCGAGTTCGCGGAACGCGTCACGGCGTGGGCCGCCGCGACGGTCGACGCGTGGAACGACCGCGAGGTGTGAGCGGAGGAGCCGGGCGGCTCGTCCGTTCGTTGTCCGCCCCGTGTCCGCCTCCGTGAGCCCCCGGCACGTCTCGCCGCATACGGAATGAAATCCCCCGCCTGTCGAAGAACGCGGGATCAAATCCTTGTTGCGCCCCTGTCAAAGAGCCCGAACCCCTGGCACTCTCTCCTCGATTCACTCCTGCACTACCGGGCACCCCACCCTCGGCTGCCCGGCCCATCGATGGGCCGCGAACCAGCGGTCCGCGCAAGGAGACCGAGTTGAGACGGATCACCTCCACCCCCCGCAAGAACACGCTGCGCGCCGCCGCGCTGATCGCCTCCGCCGCTATGGTCGCCGTCGGCGTCCAGACCGGGTCGGCCACCGCGCAGCCCGACCGTGAGTCGGGCGCGACAGCGGTTCAACTCTCCGCCGCCCAGCGGGTGTCCGCGCTGCGCGACGCCCAGGACGGGGCCGCCGCCACGGCCGGGAAGATCGGCCTCGGGGCCAAGGAGAAGCTCGTCGCCCGGGACGTCGTCAAGGACGCGGACGGCACGGTGCACACCCGGTACGAGCGCACGTACGCCGGACTCCCCGTACTCGGCGGGGACCTGGTCGTACACGTGAAGAAGAACGGCGCGCGCAGCGTCACCAAGGCGACCGAAGCCACGATCGCCGTGTCCGGCACCGACGCCCGGCAGGCGCCGGCCGCCGCCAAGAAGAGCGCGCTCGCGGCGTCGACCGCCAAGAAGAACGCCAAGACCGCCGCGAACACCGCCCCGCGCAAGGTCGTCTGGGCCGCGACCGGCAAGCCGGTCCTCGCGTACGAGACCGTCGTCACCGGCTTCCAGCCGGACGGCACCCCCAGCGAGCTGCACGTCATCACCGACGCCTCGACCGGCGCGAAGCTCTTCCAGCACGAGGCGGTGGAGACCGGCACCGGCACCAGCTCGTACAGCGGCAAGGTCAACCTGACCACGACGAAGAGCGGCTCTACGTACCAGCTCAACGACGGCGCGCGCGGCGGCCACAAGACGTACGACCTCAACCAGGGCACCTCCGGCACCGGCACCCTGTTCACCGACGCCGACGACGTCTGGGGCGGCGGCCGGCAGACCGCCGGCGTCGACGCCCACTACGGCGCGGCCGTGACCTGGGACTACTACAAGAACGTGCACGGCCGCAACGGCATCCGCAACGACGGCCGGGGCGCCTACTCGCGCACCCACTACGGCAACAACTACGTCAACGCGTTCTGGCAGGACAGTTGCTTCTGCATGACGTACGGCGACGGGCAGGGCAACAGCCGCCCGCTCACCGCGCTCGACGTGGCCGCCCACGAGATGAGCCACGGCGTCACCGCCGCCACGGCCCGCCTCATCTACAGCGGCGAGTCCGGCGGCCTCAACGAGGCCACCTCGGACATGTACGGCACCGCGGCGGAGTTCTTCGCCAACAACTCCACGGACGTCGGCGACTACCTCATCGGCGAGAAGATCAACATCAACGGCAACGGCACGCCGCTGCGGTACATGGACAAGCCCAGCAAGGACGGGCGGTCCAAGGACTCCTGGTACTCCGGCATCGGCGGCATCGACGTGCACTACTCGTCGGGCCCGGCCAACCACTGGTTCTACCTGGCCTCCGAGGGCAGCGGCCCGAAGGACATCAACGGGGTGCACTACGACAGCCCCACCTCCAACGGCTCCAAGGTCACCGGCATCGGCCGGGCCAAGGTCGAGAAGGTCTGGTACCGCGCGCTGACCACGTACTTCACCTCCACCACCAACTACAAGGCCGCCCGTGCGGGCACCTTGAGGGCGGCGGGTGACCTGTACGGCACGTCGAGCGCCGAGTACAAGGCCATCGGAGCCGCCTGGTCCGGCATCAACGTCAACTAGCCGGCCGGCGCCACCCGGCGCGCACCACCACCAGTACATCCAGTACATCCAGCACTCCCCCCGCACATCCCGCACTGCTCGTACAGCCCGCACCACACGTACGACCCGGACGGCCCGTACATCCCGCACGACACGTACGGCCCGTACGCGGCCGTGTCCCCGACCGCCCGTCGCGGCGGCCGGGGGCACGGCCCACGCCCCGCCCCGGGCCTCGCCCCCCGCCCTCGCCTCCGCCCGTGACACCATCGAGGCGTGATCGACCTCGGCTACTCGCTCTCCTCGCGCTTCCCCGACCCGCCCCAGCTCGACTACCGCACGGCGGACGTACGGGCGCTGCGCCACGACCTGTTCTGCGGAGACGTGTACCTCGCCGACACCAAGGCCGACCGCGAACTGTCCACGGCCTGGGGCTGGGTCCCCGTACTCGACTTCGCCTGGGCGCTGTGCGACATCGTGGAACAGCTCGACCGCGACCCGCGCGGCAACCGCTCCGCGACCCCGCACTACGCCGAGCTGGACTTCACCGAGTCCGCGGACCGCATGCTCTTCGAGCGGCGCTTCGGCTGGGTGGAGGTCACCGCCGACTGGGTACCGGCGGACGAGCCGCCGCTGACCTTCAACCACCGCGCGCTGCGCCGCGAGGCCCGCGACTTCCTGCACGACCTGCTCGCCGACCTCACCGACCTGCACGAAGGGCTCGGCGACAACCCGGTCGTATGGGACCTCCAGGCCCGCTTCCCACGGACCTGACCCCCCGGCCGACCCAGCGCCGGACCGCCCGCCGACTGCCCACCGCACCGCCCGCCAACCGACTACCGGACCGCCGGAACCGCTCGCCCCCTTCCGCCCCGCCTCTGGGCCCCGTACATCCCCCCATCCCCGTACGTCCCCCAGTCCCCACACGTCCCCCGCCCCCTACTCCACCCGCACCCCGATCTGCGCCGCGAACGCCGGCGCCAGGTCGTAGAGCTGGGCCGGGCTGATGACCGCGCCCGCCAACCGGTCGATGCCCCGCGCGATGTCCAGCTCGGCGGCCTCCCGCAGATCGACGTCGGTCATCCGGACCGCCGTCAGGTCCACGCGGCGCACCGCGCAGTCCTTGAACACCACCCGCTCCAGCCACGCGCCCCCGAAGTCCGCCTCCGAGAGCACGCACCCCTCGAACGTGACGTCCTTCAGCACCGCCTCGCGCAGGTTCAGGTAGTCGATCTTCCCGCCGCGCACCAGCACCCGCTCCAGCGCCGCGCCGTGGAGCTGCGCCCCGCCCAGCCGCGCGTCCACGATCTCCACATCCCGCAGCGACGCCCGCGCCAGGTCCGTGCCCACCCCGCGGACGCCCGTCAGCACGCAGTCCACGAACCGCGCCCGGCCCAGCCGCGCCTCGTCCAGCGCGCAGCGCGTGAGCCCGCAGTCCATGAACCGCGCCCCGCGGCCCTCCTGGCCGACGAGGTCCAGGTCCGTGAAATCGAATCCGTCGTAATCCCCCTCGGACTCCAGCTCCCCGCCGTCGAACGGCCGCAGCGCGGGCAACCGCACCTCCGGCACGCGCACCGCCCGCACCGCCGCCTTCCCGCCCTTGCGCCCTCCTGCCGCTCGCGCCGCCCGCGTCGGCTGTGCCGCTCGTGCCGCCCGCGCCTGCCCCGCATGCCGGTCCGCCCAGTCCGCCCGGTTCTCCCGCGTCGTCATCCGCATCGCCTCCCGCACACACCGTGGCACACCCCACTGACAACGCCCCGGAACCGCCCGCTCAGCCGCCCTGCGGCCCGGACCCCGCCCGTCCGGAGCGCGCCCCGCTCCCGGAGCGCCTACGCTGAACGAGCGCGTCGAGAGACGGCCGGGCAGCCGGCCTGCCGGGGCGGCACCGCCCCGCGGCGCGCGGCAGGGCCCCAGCACGCGAGCGGCCGCGAAAGCAGGTCTCCCGATGACGCAGAGCCACATATCCGCCACCCCGGACAGCACCCCGCAACCCGATCCCCGCCGCTGGTGGGGGCTGGTGATCATCGCATTGGCGCAGCTCATGGTGGTGCTCGACGCCACCATCGTGAACATCGCGCTCCCCTCGGCGCAGCGCGAACTGCACATGTCCGACGCCAACCGGCAGTGGGTGATCACCGCCTACACCCTCGCCTTCGGCGGCCTGCTGCTCCTCGGCGGCCGGATCGCGGACCTCGTCGGCCGCAAGCGCACGTTCCTGATCGGGCTCATCGGGTTCGCCGCCGCCTCCGCGCTCGGCGGCGCGGCGTCCAGCCAGGGCATGCTCTTCCTCGCCCGCGCCCTCCAGGGCGTCTTCGGGGCCCTCCTGGCCCCCTCCGCGCTTTCTCTGCTCACCACGACCTTCACGGACGTCAAGGAGCGCAGCAAGGCGTTCGGGATCTACGGGGCCATCGCGGGCGGCGGCGCCGCGATCGGGCTGATCGCGGGCGGCCTGCTCACCGAGTACCTCGACTGGCGCTGGTGCCTGTACGTCAACATCCCCATCGCCCTCATCGCCTTCCTCGGCGCCACCGTGCTGCTCCACGACCGCCCCGGCCACGGCCACGTACGCCTCGACGTGCCCGGCGCGGTCCTCGGCTGCGGCGGCCTCGTCGCCATCGTCTACGGGTGCAGCGAGGCCCAGCCGCGCGGCTGGGACGACGCGCTCGTCCTGGGCCTGCTGGTCGGCGGTCTCGCGCTGCTCGCCGCCTTCGCCTGGTGGCAGTCGCGCGCGCCGAGCCCCCTGCTGCCGCTGCACATCGTCCGCGACCGCAACCGCGCGGGCGCGTTCGCGACCATGGGGCTCGCCGTCATCGCGATGTTCGGGATGTTCCTGTTCATGACCTACTACCTACAGGTCGTGCTCGGCTACTCGCCGGTCAAGACCGGTATGGCGTTCCTCCCGATGACCGCGGCGATCATCGTCGGCTCCACCCAGATCTCCGCCCGACTGCTGCACCACCTGCCGCCGCGCGTCCTGATGGCCCCCGGCGCCGTACTGGCCGCGGTCGGCCTCTTCCTGCTGACGTTCCTGACCGCCGAGCCCGCCTACGTCTCGCACGTCCTGCCCGCCGAACTCCTCGTCGGCCTCGGCATGGGCCTGATCTTCATGCCGGTCATGGCCACCGCCACCAGCGGCGTCGCCCCGCACGACTCGGGCGTGACCTCGGCGACCGTCAACACCGCCCAGCAGGTCGGCGGTTCCATCGGCACCGCGCTCCTCAACACGATCGCCACCTCCGCCTCCTCCACGTACATCGCCTCCCACCTCAAGGAGGCGGTGGCGCGTACGGGACGGCCGCCCACCCCGGCCGTCAAGAGCGCCGTGATCAAGGACGGCGTGGTGCACGGCTTCACTATCGCCATCGGCTGGGGCGCCGTGATCATGCTGCTGGCCGCCGTCGTCGCGGGCACCATGGTGACGGCCGGAGCGCCCAAGAACGCCGCCGAGAACGAACCGGAGGCGGACAGGGTCCCCACGCACTGACCGGAACGGCCCCGGCGCGTACGGCGCCGGGGCCGATGAGGGACTACGGGCGTACGGCCGTCAGGCCACCACCCGCATCTCGCGCGCCGTGTTGTTCAACCGCCGGCCGCCCGACTCCGTGCACACGACGATGTCCTCGACGCGCACCCCGAACCGGCCCGGCAGATAGATCCCCGGTTCGATCGAGAAGCACATCCCCGGCACCAGCGGCAGGTGCTCGCCCTCGACCATGTACGGCGGCTCGTGCGTGGTCACGCCGATGCCGTGCCCGGTGCGGTGGATGAAGTACTCCCCGTACCCCGCCTCCTTGATCACCTGCCGGGCGACCCGGTCGATCTCCTGGCACGCCACCCCGGGGCGTACCGCCTCGAAGGCCGCCTGCTGCGCCTCGCGCACCACGTCGTGCACCTTGCGCTCCTCGGCGGTCGGCTCGCCCACGTGGACCGTACGGGTCGTGTCCGAGCCGTAGCCGTCCTTGAGGCCGCCGAAGTCGAGGACGACCATGTCGCCCTCCTCGATGACCCTCTCGCCCGCCTCGTGGTGCGGATTGGCGCCGTTCGGGCCCGAGCCGACGACGGTGAAGTCCACCTGGCTGTGCCCGTTGCGCAGCAGCGACGCGGCGAGGTCCGCGGCGATCTCGCTCTCCCGGCGGCCCGCGAACCGCACCTGGGCGATCTCCTCGAAGGTGGCGTCCGCCGCCGCGCCCGCCGCCGCGAGCCGCTCCACCTCGTGCGCGTCCTTCACGGCCCGGAGCATCGGCAGCACCTCGGTGAACGCCGCGTACCGCGAGCCCGGGAACGTCCGCTGGAGCCCCAGCAGATGCAGCGCCCAGGCGTTGTCCGAGACGCCGTAGCGCCCCTCGACCCCGCCCAGCAGGTCGCCCACGGCGCGGTACGGGTCCTCGCCGTCCGTCCAGCCGCTGATCCGTACGGCGCCGGCCCCGGCCGCGTGTTCCGCGTCGGGCTTCTCCAGCGTCGGCGCCAGCAGCCGCGGCTCGCGCCCCGGGGCGAGCAGCAGCGCGGTGAGCCGCTCGGTCTCGGCGGTCGGCCGGTATCCGCAGAGCCAGCTCAGGTCGGGGCCCGGCGTCACCACGAGGCCGGCGAGCCCGGCGTCGGCCGCGGCCCGCGAGGCGCGTTCCATACGGGCCGCGTAGTCCTCGGTGGTGAGCGGGGAGGCGGCGGCGGAGGGCACAGAGGATGAGGTCATAGGGGGAGCGTAAACCGATGGCCTGAGCCGATCGCGGCCTTTATGGGGAGCGGAAACGGCGACGTCTATGGAGGGCGAAAACGGCGACGGCCCCCCGGGGGCAGGCCGGAGGGCCGTCGTCCGCGCGCTCGCCGAGCGCGCTCATCACGTGGGCCGCCTGTCGGAATCGAACCGACGACCACCTGTTTACAAGACAGGAGCTCTGCCAACTGAGCTAAGGCGGCATCGCGTACGTCAGCCCGTACGCGAAAGCGGCTCCACTCTACACACGGCCCGCCGCGCCCAGCCACGCCAAGGTCAGAGGCCCGTCGCGAGAATTTCGTGACCGTTCATCTACTGACAACCGGGTGTCCTGCGGGTAGCGTCACGGACAGTCCCGTCAATTGGACTGGACCTCTCCTTTTACTCGGATCGTCCGGCACGTTCCTGCCGGTGAAGGGACCACAACGCCATGGCTACGGTCACGTACGACAAGGCCACCCGGGTCTACCCGGGGACCGAGAAGCCCGCCGTCGACCAGCTCGACATCGCCATCGAGGACGGCGAGTTCCTCGTCCTCGTCGGACCGTCCGGCTGCGGAAAGTCCACCTCGCTGCGGATGCTCGCGGGCCTGGAGGACGTCAACGGCGGCGCCATCCGGATCGGCGACCGCGACGTCACGCACCTGCCGCCGAAGGACCGGGACATCGCCATGGTGTTCCAGAACTACGCGCTCTACCCGCACATGACCGTCGCCGACAACATGGGCTTCGCGCTCAAGATCGCCGGCGTCAACAAGAGCGAGATCCGGCAGAAGGTCGAGGACGCCGCGAAGATCCTCGACCTCACCGAGTACCTGAGCCGCAAGCCCAAGGCGCTCTCCGGCGGTCAGCGCCAGCGCGTCGCCATGGGCCGCGCCATCGTCCGCGAGCCGCAGGTCTTCCTCATGGACGAGCCGCTGTCGAACCTCGACGCCAAGCTCCGCGTGCAGACCCGCACCCAGATCGCCGGCCTCCAGCGGCGCCTCGGCATCACCACCGTGTACGTCACCCACGACCAGGTCGAGGCCATGACCATGGGCGACCGGGTCGCCGTGCTCAAGGACGGCCTGCTCCAGCAGGTGGACTCGCCGCGCAACATGTACGACCGCCCGAACAACCTCTTCGTCGCGGGCTTCATCGGCTCCCCCGCCATGAACCTCGTCGAGGTGCCGATCACCGACGGCGGCGTGAAGTTCGGCAACAGCGTGGTCCCGGTCTCCCGCGAGGCGCTGGCCGCCGCGGCCGACAAGGGCGACCGCACGGTGACGGTCGGCGTGCGCCCCGAGCACTTCGACATCGCCGACGGCGAGGGCGGCGGCGAGGGCGCGGCCAAGTCCCTGTCGAAGGAGAGCAAGGACGCCCCGGCCGGCCTCGCCGTGACCGTGAACGTCGTCGAGGAGCTCGGCGCCGACGGATACGTCTACGGCACCACCGACGTCGGCGGCGCCGACAAGAAGGACCTCGTGGTCCGCGTCAACGGGCGGCGGGTGCCCGAGAAGGGCTCCGTGCTGCACGTCGTGCCGCGCCCGGGCGAGCTGCACGTCTTCTCGACCTCCACCGGCGAGCGCCTCGCCGACTGATCCGCCGCGCGCCCCGGCCGCCGGGCGCCGCGCTCATCCGGCCGACGCCGTGTCCCCGCACCCCGGGGGCACGGCGTCGCCGCATGTTTGGCACGCGTCCGGTAAATACCCGTACAGAACGCCGCTTTCCGCCCCTGCCCGTCAACCCGGGAACCGCACTCGCGCGCCACTCCTTCGCTCGACCGGGTGACTAAATGTCTCCAAATCATCACTCCTCGCTACGATCTGCCGCATGCAGCGTCCAGCCCGCCATGCCATGCAGCGTCCAGCCCACCACGCGAGGAAGTCCCCCATGAACCACGCAGCGCGCCACATCGGCAGAACACTCGCCTTCGTCCTCCCGGTCGTCCTCGTGCTCTCCGGGACGCTCGCGGTCACCCGGGTGCCGTGGGCCGCGCCCGGTGACTCGCAGGTGCTCGCCGCCTCCTCCGGGACCGCCTCCTCCTCCCAGCCCAAGGCCCGCGCCCCGCACGAGGTGCTGCGCGACCGGCTGCTGACCGAACTCCAGGAGAAGGACCCGGGCGTCGCGCTCACCCACCTCCAGGAGGCGACCGAGAAGCGCCCCTCGCTGGCCGGGCACTGCATGGAGATCGCCCGGGCGCTCGGCAAGGCCGCCGTCGCCAAGTACGGGTCCGTGCGGCGGGCGCACGCCTACTCCCGGCCCGTGTGCGACACGTCCTTCGCCACCGGCGTCATCCACGCGACCTGAGAACCCCACCCGACCGCACCGCACGGCGCGGCCGCACCGCCCCCTATGGTGCGGAGCATGACCGGCACGCACGCGTACCCCGTACAAGCCGTCGTCCTGGCCGGAGGCCAGGGCTCGCGACTGCGCCCCTACACCGACGACCGCCCCAAGCCGATGGTCGAGATCCCCGGCACCGGGACTCCGATCATCGGCCATCAGCTCGCCTGGCTGGCCGCGGAGGGCGTCACGGACGCCGTCGTCTCCTGCGGCCACCTCGCCGAGGTCCTCCAGGACTGGCTGGCCGCCGCGGACCTGCCGCTGCGGGTACGGACCGTCGTCGAGACCGAGCCGCTGGGCCGCGGCGGCGGCCTCAAGTACGCGGCCGCCTCCCTGCCCCATCCCGATCAGCCCTGGTACGCCACCAACGGCGACATCTGGACCCGTTTCTCGCTGCGCGAGATGGCCGCCTTCCACGCCGAGCGTGACGCGACGGCCACCCTGGCCCTGGCCCGGCCCCGGATTCCCTGGGGGGCCGTGGAGACCGACGAGTTCGGCCACGTACTGGACTTCATCGAGTCGCCCCCCTCCCCGTATCTGATCAACGCCGGCGTCTACGTCTTCGCGGCGGACTTCGCCTCGCTGCTGCCCGAGCGCGGCGACCATGAGCGCACGACCTTTCCGAGGCTGGCGCGGCAGCGCCGGCTGGCGGGGTACCCGCTGCCGAACGGCGCGTACTGGCGGGCCATCGACACGGCCAAGGACCTCACGGAGGCCGCCAAGGAACTGGGCGCGCAGCCCCGTTGACACAGCCCCGTTGACACAGCCCCGTTGACCGCGTCGACCGCGGGCACCCCGGACGCGCCGCGGCGCCCCACTCGGCGAGTGGGGCGCCGCGTTCCGTAGCGGGGGCCGCCGTCAGCCCAGCAGGCCGCCCAGCGAGCCCGTGTGGCTCCCGGAGCTTCCTGAGGTGGAGCCGGGGGACTTGGGGGCCGTACCGCCGCCCGTAGAGCCTCCTGAGCCGCCCGAGCCGCCTCCGCCGCTGCCGCCGCCCGCCGGGGCGCCGGTGGAGGTGTGCGGGGGCGCGGCGGGCGCCGCGGGCCGGTTCGGGGGGTGCGGCGCGGGGTGCGCGCCGCCCTGCGTCTGGCGGGGCTGCTGCCCGGGGCCGCCGGTGTGCCCCGGCGCCTTGGCCGCGCCCGGCGCCTTCGAGGGCGTCGGGGACGGCTTGGTGTGGCGCTTGGCGCCGGGCGCGGCCGGCTTGCCGCTGGCCGCCCCCGCACCGGGCCCGGGGGTGCCGGGCCGGGTGGACTTGCCGGGGTGCTGCGGGAGCGGCGAGCCGGGCAGGTGGTTGACGGGCGGGTCGCTGGGGCCGGGGACGTCGGCGGTCTCGGAGGAGCGCACGGCGCCGCCGAGCAGCGAGCCGACGAGCAGCGTGACGCCCGTGACGAAGGCGGCCATGGTCCCGCCGCGGCGCAGGACGCGCTTGCGCAGGTCCCACAGTTGGGAGCGCGGGCCGAGCCTGCGCCACGCCTCGCCGGCCAGCCGCCCGTCCACCGAGTAGACGGGGGCGCCCGCGATGATCAGCGGGCTCCATGCGGCGAGGTAGATGATGTCGGGCGCGTCGTAGGCGGGCACGGTCCGCCAGCTCACGGTGAGCAGCAGCGCCGCGGAGAGCAGCGCGCCGATGGCGGCGGCGAGCCGCTGCCAGAGGCCGAGCACGGTGAGGACGCCGACGGTCACCTGGAGGAACGCGACGGTGAGGCCGGCCCCGACGGGGTGGGCGAGGGCGAAGTCGCGCAGCGGCGAGGCGACGGCCCAGGGGTGCAGGGAGGTGAGCCAGGTGACCATGGAGCCGCGGCGTCCGCCGTCGAAGTAGACGGGGTCGCAGAGCTTGCCCATGCCGGCGTAGATGGAGATGAAGCCGAGGAAGACGCGCAGGGGGAGCAGGACGACGCCGAGGTTCATGCGGCGCCCGGGGTAGTACGCGTGCCGTACGTCGTCGGTCCGCTGCGGGCGAGCGGTCACCTCGTCGTCGAACTCGTCCGGCTCGTAGGGCTCTTCGTCGTACGCGCCCCGGGCGGGCCGTACGCCGTGCAGGAGTTCGCGCGGCGGGTCGGCGGCGGCCGGGTGTTCGACGGGGCCGCGCGGTCCGACGACGGTGTTCCGGGCGGGCGGCCCGTCGTCGAGGCGGACGCGGGGCAGCACCTGGGTCGAGCCGGCGTCCGCGGGGGCCTCGCCGCGCCGTTCGTCGACGGCGGTCGTCAGGCCGGAGTGGCGTACGGCTCGCAGGAGTTCGGTGGCGGCGGGGTCGCCGGGCGCGGTCCGTCCGCTCCACACGACGGGGGCGCGGCGGCGGGGCGGGCCGGCGGCGACGGGGATCTTCGCCGTGTCGGCCAGGCCCGCGAACTGCCGGGCGGCCCGCGGGGGTCGGGCGAGCTGTACGCGGAAGCTCACGTGGTTGACGATGACTTGCGCCGGGTCACTGGGGACCTTCACCGTGCTCAGCGCGGGCTGGTCGTCGTATCCCGGCGAGCTTCCCCCCGTGGGGCGGGGTGTTCTGGTGTCCACACTCATCTAACCGAGTGACGAGTGTTTAGGACACTGTTTGACCGGGCCGAAGTGTCCGAGGCCCGTCAAGGCCGGAGCCCGGGCGCCGGGCCGCCGCGCGAGGCCCCGCCGCGCGGAGCGCCGCCCCGTCGAACCGCCGCCGCGCGAGGCCCCGCCGCGCGGCTCACCGCCGCGTCGGCCACCACCGCGCGGAGCGCCGCCGTCCCCGCCCCGGGCAGGGCGGGGACGGAGCGGCGCGCGGCGCGTCAGGCGCGCTGCCGGGCCGCCTCGTACAGCACGACGCCCGCGGCGACGCCCGCGTTGAGGGACTCCGCGCCGCCCGGCATCGGGATGCGCGCCCGCAGGTCGCAGGTCTCGCCTACGAGCCGGGACAGCCCCTTGCCCTCGCTGCCGATGACGATCGCGACGGGCCCGTCGAACGCCTGGACGTCGCCCAGCTCGGTCTCGCCCTCGCCCGCGAGGCCCACGACCGTGAGCCCCGCCTTCTGGTACGCCTCCAGGACGCGCGTCATGTTGGCGGCGCGCGCCACGGGCGTACGGGCGGCGGTGCCCGCCGAGGTCTTCCAGGCGCCGGCGGTCATGCCGGCCGCGCGGCGCTCGGGGACGACGACGCCGTGACCGCCGAAGGCGGAGACGGAGCGGACGATCGCGCCGAGGTTGCGGGGGTCGGTGATCCCGTCGAGCACGACGATGAGCGGGTCCTCGCCGGCGTCGAAGGCGGCGGCGGTGAGGTCGTCCGGGTGCGCGTAGTCGTACGGCGGCACCTGGAGGACGACGCCCTGGTGGTTGAGGCCGCCCGTCATCCGGTCCAGCTCGGGCCGGGGCGCCTCCATGAGGTTCATGCCGCGCTCGGTGGCGAGCTGGATGGCGGCGCGCACCCGCTCGTCGCTGTCGATGTACTGCTGGACGTAGAGCGTGTTGGCGGGCACGCCCTCGCGCAGCGCCTCGGCGACCGGGTTGCGGCCGACGACGAGTTCATTGGTGCCCTTGGGGCCGCCGCGGCGCGGCGCGGGGCGCTTGGCCTCGTGGCGCGCCTTGGCGGCGGCGACGCGGTTCTTCTGGTGTCCCTTGCGGGCGGCGGCGGGCGGGGTGGGGCCCTTGCCTTCGAGGGCCTTGCGCCGGTGGCCGCCACTGCCGACCTGCATGCCCTTCTTGTTGGACGTGCGGCGGTTTCTGCGTTGGCTGTTCCCGGCCATGGGTCACCTGTCTCTTCACTGCTGTGAGCCGCCCGGGACGACTCGGAAAACGTACGTACGAAAAGTGTCGCTCAGGAGAGCGACCAGCGCGGGCCGGAGGGCGTGTCCTCGATGGCGAGGCCGGACTGCTGGAGCTGGTCGCGGATGGCGTCGGCCGTGCCGTAGTCCTTACGGGCGCGGGCCGCCTGCCGCTGCTCCAGTACGAGCCTGACCAGCGAGTCCACCACGCCGTGCAGATCGTCGCCGCGGTCGCCCGGGCCGCCGGACCAGTGCTCGTCGAGCGGGTCGAGACCCAGCACGCGGAGCATGGCCCGTACCTCGGCGAGGCGGGCGACGGCGGTCTCCTTGTCGTCGGCGGTCAGCGCGGAGTTGCCCTGGCGGACGGTGGTGTGCACGATCGCGAGCGCCTGCGGGACGCCGAGGTCGTCGTCCATGGCCTCGGCGAAGGCGAGCGGCACCTCGTCGGCGGGCTCGACGGTCTTGCCGGCCTTCTCGCAGACCCGCTGCACGAACCCCTCGATCCGCGCGAACGCGGACTCGGCCTCGCGCAGCGCCTCCTCGCTGTACTCGATCGTCGAGCGGTAGTGCGGGGTGCCCAGGTAGTAGCGGAGCACGATGGGGCGCCAGCGCTGGACCATGTCGGCGACGAGCACCGAGTTGTCGAGCGACTTGGACATCTTCTCGCCGCTCATGGTGACCCACGCGTTGTGGCACCAGTAGGAGGCGAAATCGTCGCCGTACCCCTTGGCCTGGGCGATCTCGTTCTCGTGGTGCGGGAAGATCAGGTCGATGCCGCCGCCGTGGATGTCGAACGCCTCGCCCAGGTACTTGTGGGCCATGGCGGAGCACTCCAGGTGCCAGCCGGGCCGGCCGCGCCCCCAGGGGGTCTCCCAGCTCGGCTCGCCGGGCTTGGCGGCCTTCCACATGGCGAAGTCGCGCGGGTCGCGCTTGCCGGTCTCGCCCTCGGAGGGCTGGAGCAGGTCTTCGAGGTCCTGGTTGGACAGGGCGAGGTAGTCCGGGTACGAGCGCACGTCGAAGTAGACGTTGCCGTCGGCGGCGTAGGCGTGGCCGCGCTCGATGAGGCCGCGCATCATCTCGATCATCTCGGGGACATGGCCCGTGGCGCGCGGCTCGTAGGTCGGGCGCAGGCAGCCGAGCGCGTCGTACGCGGTGTTGAAGGCGCACTCGTTGCGGTACCCGATGGCCCACCACGGTTCGCCCTGCTCGGCCGCTTTCTTGATGATCTTGTCGTCGATGTCGGTGACATTGCGCACGAACGTCACGTCGTAGCCGCGGTAGGTGAACCAGCGGCGCATGATGTCGAAGTTGAGTCCGGATCGAATGTGCCCGATGTGCGGTGCGGCCTGCACGGTCGCGCCACAGAGGTAGATCGAGACACAGCCCGGCGAGAGCGGGATGAAATCACGGATCTGCCGGGCGCTGGTGTCGTACAGGCGAATGCTCACGCAATAAGGGTAGTGGGCCGGGGACAGTGCCTCACCCGCCATCCGCTTTGCCCGCTATTTGCGTTTTGCAGCTAAATGACAGGTATCCGTGGTAGCTTCCCCGGCACGCCTCGCCTGCCCGGTGGGGCTCCGGGGAAACCAGGAGCAGGAACCAGGAGGAGCGTTGCACTCCACACTGCCCGTACAGCAGGAGGCTCCGAGCACCGCACCGGTCGCACCGGTGGCACCTGATGGGCAGCCCCGCAGACGGCTGGCCGCCCTCGACGGACTGCGGCTGTTCGCGGCGCTGATGGTCGTCGCGTACCACTACATCGCCTTCGACAGCGGCGCCTGGCCCAAATCCTCGAAGACCCTCTTCCCCACCGCCTATCTGCCGGCCTCCTACGGCTGGCTCGGGGTCGAGCTGTTCTTTCTCATCAGCGGCTTCGTGATCTGCATGAGCTGCTGGGGGAAGAGCCTCGGGCAGTTCGCCCTCTCGCGGCTGACCCGGCTCTACCCCGCGTACTGGTTCGCGGTGGTGCTCGTCTCGCTCGTCGTCTTCGTCTGGCCGGTGGTCAACGAGGCCCCCTCCTGGGGCGACGCGGCCGTCAACCTGACGATGTTCCAGGACCCCCTGGGGGTGACGCCGGTCGATGGCGTGTACTGGACGCTGTGGCTGGAGATGCGGTTCTATCTGCTCTTCGCGATCGTCGCCTGGCGCGGGCTCACCTACCAGCGCGCCGTGGCGTTCTGCGTGCTGTGGGCCATCGCGGCGATCGTCGCCGAGGCCGTCGACAACAGCCTCCTCAGCCAGCTACTGCTGCCGGACAACTGCTGGTACTTCATCGCGGGCATCGCCTTCTACCTGATGCACCGCTTCCGGCCGAACCTGCTGCTGTGGACCATCGTCGGCGGCTGCTTCCTGATCGGCCAGCACTACCTGCTCCAGGCGCACGCCCGGGCCGAGGAGCACATGGGCCACCAGATCCCGAGCTGGCCGACCGTGGCGATCCTCGCCCTTTTCTTCCTGCTGGTCGCGGCCGTCTCGCTGGGCTGGACCCGGCGGATCGACTGGCGGTGGCTGTCCACGGCGGGCGTGCTCACCTATCCGCTCTACCTCGTCCACGAGCGCATCGGCTGGGTGGTCATCGAGCACTTCGCGGATCACGTGCCGTATTACGCGCTGCTGCCGGGGCTGGTCGCGGCGATGCTGGGCTTCGCGTGGCTGGTGCACCGCTATGTCGAGCGCCCGCTGGCCCGCCTGCTCAAGCGCGGGATGCAGCGGGCGGTCGCGGAGATCAGGGCCGGCCAGCCCGCGGGTCGGACCACGGGTCGGGCCGCGGGCGGTTGAGGGGGCCCGGCTGAGCGGAAGCCTCCGCTCAGATGGAGCCGACGACCTTGCGCGCCTCGACCCGTACGACCACGCGCTGCGCGTCGTCCTTGGAAGCCGGGTTGAATTCGGCGTAAGCCTTCCCGGTGTACTTCCGCGACAGCTCGTCGATCAGCTCGTCGGCGCCGTCCGTGGTGATCGTGGCGACGCCGCGGACCTCGGCGTAGGAGTACGGCGCGTCGGCCGGATTGATCATCACGGTGATCCGGGGATCGCGGCGCAGGTTCTTCTCCTTGCGGCGGCCGACCGTGGTGGAGAGCAGCAGGTCGTCGCCGTCCCGCTTGACCCAGACGACGGAGAGCTGCGGGCTGCCGTCGGGCTGGATGGTCGCGACGGTCACGAAGACCGGCTTGTCCAGGAGGTTCTTGAGGTCGTCGGAGAGTGCTGCGGTTGCCATGACGGTGACCCTTCGCTGCGCTGTCGGAGCCGGATACGGCCGGGCCATGCGATCCGTACCCAACTCCTCGCGGGGCACCCGCATTCCCCGCCCGGCCGTCCCCCGTACGGCGGCCGCCCGTTTCGGCCATTTACTCCAGGGCGACACGGCTCCAGGACGGCGCCCCGGGCCCGTACCGTGCGCCCCGTACCGCCTCAGACCCGGACGAGCAGGGCGGTCGCGACGGCCGCGAGGCCCTCGGCGCGGCCGGTCAGCCCCAGGCCGTCCGAGGTCGTGCCGGAGACCGAGACGGGCGCGCCGACCGCCGCCGAGAGCGCCTTCTGGGCCTCCTCGCGCCGCTTGCCGATCTTCGGCCGTACGCCGATGACCTGGATCGCGACGTTGCCGATCTCGAACCCGGCGGCCCGTACGATCCGGGCGGCCTCGGCGAGCAGCACCGTGCCCGCGGCCCCGGACCACTCGGGCCGGTCCGTGCCGAAGTGCGCGCCGAGGTCGCCGACGCCGGCGGCGGAGAACAGCGCGTCGCACGCGGCGTGCGCGGCGACGTCCCCGTCGGAGTGGCCCGCGAGGCCGTGCGTCGCGTCCTCCCAGAGCAGGCCCGCGCACCACAGTTCGCGGCCCTCCTCGAAGGCGTGCACGTCGGTGCCGATGCCGACCAGCGGCAGCGCGGGGCGGGCGGACGCGGTGGGGTCAGAAGCCATCGTTGGCCCTCCTGCGGGCGAGTACGGCCTCGGCCAGGACCAGGTCCAGCGGCCGGGTCACCTTGAACGCCTCCTCGTGGCCGGGCACGAGGACGACCGGGACGCCGAGCCGCTCGACCATCCCGGCGTCGTCCGTGGCGCCGTCGCCCTCCAGGGCGACGCGCTCGTGCGCCTCGGCGAGCGTGGCGCGGTCGAAGCCCTGCGGGGTCTGCACGGCGCGCAGCCGGGCCCGCTCGGGCGTGCCGACGACCGGCTCGGGCTCGCCGGCCGGGCGCGGCTCGACCTGCTTGACGGTGTCCGTCACCGGCAGGGCGGGCACGACCGCGGGGGCCCCGGCCCGTACGGCCGCGACGACGGCGTCCACCGTGTCGACGGGGACGAGCGGACGGGCCGCGTCGTGCACGAGGACGGCGGTGATGTCGGCGGGGAGCGCCGCGAGGCCGAGCCGCACGGACTCCTGGCGGGTGTCGCCGCCGGGGACGACGAGCACGTCGGTACGGTCCGCGAGCGGGTACTCGTCGAGGAGGTTGCGCACCTCGGCGGCCCCGTCGGCGGGGGCGACCACGACGACGAGGGAGACGGCGCGGGAGACGGCCATCGCCCGGACGGCGTGGATCAGCATGGGCGTGCCGTTCAGCGCGCGGAGCGCCTTGGGGGCGCCGGGTCCGAGGCGGACGCCACGGCCGGCCGCGGGGATGACCGCGGCGGTGCGCACGGGCGTACGAGCGGTCGCCGTTCGGACGGCTGTACGGGCCGGCGTGGCGCCGGAAGCGCTCTCGGACGTGGTCAGCGGAGCGCGGTCGGAGTTCGCGTTGGCGTTCAGGTTTGCTTCCTCGGCCGAGTTGGGTATGGCCACAGCGTGCCGGGCGCGAAGCCCCGATCAGCCCCTTCCGTGACCGCTGGTCGAGCCAGCCGCCCGGGCCCGGCACGCCAAGTACGGCGGGCGGTGCACCGAGCGCAGAGATGCCGCAGCGCCCGGCGATTGACTTCCGTCATTCACGCGGGCACCGCGGCACCACTGCCTCTGAGAGCACTTGCCTTACGTCGAATTACGTCGAGCTGTCATGCGACAAGCGTGGCGTCAGGACGCGAGGACCTCGTCGAGCAGGGCCTCGGCCTTGTCTTCGTTGGTGTTCTCCGCGAGGGCGAGTTCGCTCACCAGGATCTGCCGGGCCTTGGCGAGCATCCGCTTCTCACCTGCGGAGAGTCCGCGCTCGCGCTCACGGCGCCACAGGTCGCGGACGACCTCGGCGACCTTGATCACGTCGCCTGACGCGAGCTTCTCCAGGTTTGCCTTGTAGCGGCGGGACCAGTTCGTCGGCTCTTCCGCATACGGTGCGCGGAGCACCTCGAAGACCCGGTCGAGCCCGTCCTGGCCGACCACATCGCGCACGCCGACGAACTCCGCATTGTCCGCTGGCACGCGAACCGTAAGGTCACCCTGGGCGACCTTCAGCACCAAGTAGGTCTTGTCCACGCCTTTGATCTGGCGAGTTTCGATGGCCTCGATCAGCGCGGCCCCGTGATGGGGATAGACCACGGTGTCGCCAACCTTGAACGTCATGTGACAGGTACCCCTTCCGTGGCTATCCAGTCTAACACGGGAACAGGCGGTTCTGAATGGCGTTTTCGCAGGTCAGGGCATATCTCAGGGCTTGACAACAACGCCCGGAACGTGCTGCGGCAGCGGTGCGGAAGCAGGTATTCGCAGGTGGGAGCGGCTGTCCGGGCAGGGAGAAACGGGCACGTTACACACGCTTGGGGTGTCCTCGGAGAGGGTCTACGTCCCGGTTTGCCGGAGTCCGAGTGGTGGACTTCCGCTACTCCGTTCGGGGCCTCTCCGCCTTCGCCGCGACCGGATTCACTAATTGATCACAAGAACGCGATCACTCCGTTGATCAATTCCGGGGGCCTTCCCGGATGCGCCGCGGAAGCTCCCCGCGCATTCCTCGACTCGGCCTTACTGATCCGTACTGTTCCTTACTCATCCTTACTGAACCTTGCCGATAATTTGCCCGGCCGACCGCGTGTGCCATTTCCGCGGGTCCGCAGGGCGCTCGGGAGCGGCAGCCGGGGAGAGGTCGCGGGGCCGCCGCGCTGACGGCCTGTCGGCCGTGGGGGCGGGTCGGGTGCGGCGGCCGTCCGGCGGCTCGGTAACCTGAGGCCGCTGACACACCCTTAGGGCGGCTTTACACCCGTGTACCGCCGCCCACGCCGTCCATCCGCGACCGGGCAGACCGTTCGGCCGCCGTAGCTCGTCTAGGAGATGCCGCCGCCGTGAGCAGCAGCCTTCGACGCGGCGCCCTCGCCGCCACCGCCCTCGTGCTCTCGATCGCACCGCTCTCCGCGTGCGCGGCGGGTACGAGCCCCCAGACCCTTGAGGTCAAGCCGGACAACGCCGCCGTCACGGTCGGCGACATCAAGGTCCAGAACGTGAACGTGATCACTCAGCCGGACCAGGACACCGAGGGCCCGGCCGTCATCACCGCCCACGTCTTCAACAACAGCAGCGACGAGCAGACCCTGAAGGGCATCACGCTGGCCGGCAAGACCCTGCCCGTGAAGCTCTCCCCCGCCAAGGGCGGCGGCCCGCTCGTCGTACCCGCGCACGGCTCCGTGAACCTCGGCGGCGAGGGCAACGCCTCCGCCGTGCTGTCGAGCGGCCGCGAGGGGCTGCGGGACGGGGAGCAGCAGCAGCTCGTCTTCGACTTCAGCTCGACGGGCGCGGTGCGCGTGGGCGCGTTCGTCGTCCCGGCCAAGACCTACTTCGAGAAGTGGGGCCCCAGCCAGCTCCCCTCGCCGTCCCAGACGGGCTCGGGGAAGCCCGGCTCCACGCCGACCGCCGGCAGCCCCACCGGGACCCCCTCGGGCAAGCCCGGCGGCAAGAACTCGGCGACCCCGACGAACGGCGCGAGGCCGGGCGGCGACACCGGCCAGCAGAGCGCCGGGCACTGAACGACGGCCTCGTAGAGACGGTCTCGTAAAGGGGCCTGTGACGTCGCCGCCCGCCACCCCTCATAGGGGCGGCGGGCGGCGTTTTCACGAGTTTGTTCGACGAGCCCGTTTCACGAGTCCGTACGGGCGGTGTCCGGTGGGCCGTACGACGTGCCGAGGGCGGCCTACGGCTCGAACTTGTAGCCCAGGCCGCGGACGGTCACCAGATAGCGCGGCGCGCCCGGGTCGGGCTCGATCTTGGCGCGCAGCCGCTTCACATGGACGTCCAGGGTCTTGGTGTCGCCCACGTAGTCGGCGCCCCAGACGCGGTCGATGAGCTGCATCCGGGTCAGCACCCGGCCCGCGTTGCGCAGCAACATCTCCAGCAGGTCGAACTCCTTGAGCGGCAGGTCCACCTTGCCGCCGGAGACGGTGACGACGTGGCGGTCCACGTCCATGCGCACGGGGCCGGCCTCCAGGGCGGCCGGGGTGACCTCCTCCGGCTCGCCGCGCCGCCGCAGGACGGCCCGGATGCGGGCGACCAGCTCGCGGGAGGAGAAGGGCTTGGTCACATAGTCGTCGGCTCCTATTTCCAGCCCGACGACCTTGTCGATCTCGCTGTCCTTGGCGGTCACCATGATGACCGGGACATTGGAGCGGCCGCGCAACTGGCGGCAGACCTCCGTGCCGGGCAGGCCCGGCAGCATCAGGTCGAGCAGCACCAGATCGGCGCCGTTGCGTTCGAACTCGTCCAGCCCATCGGGTCCGGTGGCCGCGATCGCGACCTCGAAACCCTCCTTGCGGAGCATGTACGACAACGCGTCGCTGAACGATTCCTCGTCCTCGACGACGAGCACTCGGGTCACGGAAGGACCTCCGGGGCAGGCAGATGTTCGGTGGTGAAGGTCTCGTACGGGCGGTCCTCGTCGTCGAGGCCGCCGTCGGGTCGGCCGTCGGGGCCGGTCCGCGCGTTCGCTGAGCGGTCCCGGCCGCGGGGGGTGCCCGCCTCCGGGAGCCGCAGGGTGAAGGTGGAGCCCTGGCCTTCGGAGCTCCACACCGTGACCTCCCCGCCGTGCGAGGCGGCCACGTGCTTGACGATGGCGAGGCCGAGGCCGGTCCCGCCGGTGGCGCGCGAGCGCGCCGGGTCGACGCGGTAGAACCGCTCGAAGACGCGCTCGCGGTCCTTCTCGGAGATGCCGATGCCCTGGTCGGTCACCGCTATCTCGATGAGCGCGCCGCCGGGGGCGGCGATCCGGCGGGCGGCGATGCCCACCCGCGTACGGGCCGGGCTGTAGTTGACGGCGTTCTCGACGAGGTTGCCGAGGGCGGCGGCGAGCTGGCCGCGGTTGCCCCAGACGTGCAGGTCGGCGGTGCCGCCGGCGGCCATGGTGATCTGTTTGGTGCCGGCCTGGTGGCGGCACCGGTCGATGGCCTCGGCGACCAGCTCGTCGACCCGGACCGGCTCGGCGTCCTCCAGCGGGTCGTCGTTCTGCACGCGGGACAGGTCGATGAGCTCCTGGACCAGGTTGGTGAGGCGGGTCGCCTCGGTCTGCATGCGTCCGGCGAAGCGCGTGACGGCCTCCGGGTCGTCGGAGGCGTCCATGACGGCCTCCGAGAGCAGGGAGAGCGCGCCGACGGGCGTCTTCAGCTCATGGCTGACGTTGGCGACGAAGTCCCGGCGCACGGCCTCTATGCGGCGGGCCTCCGTGAGGTCCTCGACGAGCAGCAGCACCAGCCGGGAGCCCAGCGGAGCCACTCTGGCCGACACCGCGAGGGCGTCGCCCCGGCCCGTACCGCGCCGGGGGAGATCCAGCTCGACCTGGCGTATCTCGCCGTCCCGGCGGGTGTCGCGGGCCATCTGGAGCATCGGCTCCACGGCCAGCTTCCCGCCGCGCACCAGCCCGAGCGCGTACGCCGCGGAGCTGGCCTTGACCACGGCGTCGCCCTCGTCGAGCACCACCGCCGAGGACCGCAGCACGGAGAGCACGGTGTCCACGCCGGGCGGCAGGACGGCGTCCGTGTGCAGCGAGCTGCGGGTCGGGCGGGACTGGTCACGCTCGCTCCAGCGGAACGCCAGCATGGCGATCACTCCGGTGCACAGCCCGGCGATCGCTGCCGCAGCGGCGACGGCCGCGTCCACGTTCATGCCTCCAGGTTATGCGGGGGGTACGACAGGCCCGCAGCCAAATGGGTGCCGTCTCGAACACTCGTCTCCCAGAGTTCACCTTCACGACAGTGCCGGTTCACTCGGGCGGCCGGATCCGGACGCGTTGCGGCTCGAACGTAGGAGCGTGGGGCCGTACGGCACGCCGGAACGGCGGCGGCGCGGCGGGCCGCCGGCGCTCGGGCCACCGCCTCAAGCATCCGGCTCAGGCATCCGCCTATCCGGCACCTGGCCCACAGGCACCTGGCTCACAGGCATCCGGCTCTCAAGCATCTGGCTCAGGTCACCGGCTCGGGCCGCTGGAACAGAAGGAAGGTCACGGAATGCGGGACGCGTACCACGAGGAGCTGGACTCCATCGGCGAGGGCCTCGTCGAGATGGCCCGGCTCGTCGGCTCCGCGATCGGGCGCGCCACCACGGCGATCCTCGACGCGGACCTCAAGCTCGCCGAGTCCGTCATCGCGGCGGACGAGAAGGTCGACGATCTCCAGCGCGACCTGGAGGCGCGGGCCATAGCCCTGCTGGCCCGCCAGCAGCCGGTCGCGACCGACCTGCGGATCGTCGTCACCTCGCTGCGCATGAGCGCCGACCTGGAGCGCTCCGGCGACCTGGCGCAGCACGTCGCCAAGCTCGCCCGGCTGCGCTTCCCGGACCGGGCGGTGCCGCGCGACCTGCACGCCACCATCCTGGAGATGGGGCAGCTCGCGCAGCGGCTGATGGCCAAGGCGGCCGAGGTCATCATCACCAAGGACGTCGACCTGGCGCTCCAATTGGAGCAGGACGACGACGCGATGGACCTGCTGCACCGGACGCTCTTCCAGCACCTGATGGACGACCGCTGGAAGCACGGCATCGAGACGGCCGTGGATGTGACGCTGCTGGGCCGCTATTACGAGCGGTTCGCGGACCACGCCGTGTCGGTGGCCAAGCGCGTGGTCTACCTCGTCACGGGCGAACACGCGGACGAACTGGCGTCGCAGCCGAACCCGACGGGAGACGCGGGCCCCATGGAGGGCCCCTGAACGCGGCTCCCGGCCTGCGTGCTTCCCCACCCGCCCCGGCCGACCTGCCCGAACACCACCCGAACAGCGCCGGGCCGTCCGGGTGTGCGGAAAAGTGCTCCCGCGCGCCGTTCACGCGCCCGCCGGTACGGGCATTGACTGAAGAACAGGCACAGGCAGCGGACCACCTCCGAGGAGGTACTACATGGCCGACACTCCTTGTCCGATAGTCAGCGTCATCGGGACGGGCAGCGCTCCCACGCCGCCCCCCGCGCTCAGCGGCTGCCAGTGCGGCCCCGGCTGCTCATGCGGCTGCCAGTCCGGCGGCCCGTGCCAGTGCGGCGGTAGCTGCGGCTGAGCCACGTACAGCCCGTACACATGTGGGGCCCCGGCCGGCTGGCCGGGGCCCCACATGCGGTCGTACACGCCTCCGCAGCTCCTGCGTCGGCGTCGGCGTCGGCGTCGGCCACTCATATGGGTGACCTTCGGCGTGTCGTGGTGTAACTGACCGGCGGGTGCCGGATACCCCCGGTGGGTGGATGGTCCATCCGTGGATCGGGAGGTGCCCCGCATGGCCGAGAACCTGCTCTTCGAGTCCGACGACGTGTACGAGACCCCCACACTGACCGACGCCGGCGACTTCGCCGCCCTCACCCAGGGCGGCCACTGGCGCCTCCCCGAGGGCCCCGGAAGCCTGGAGGACTACTGACCGGCCCGGACGCTGCCCCGGATCACGACATCACGCCCCTGCCCCGCGCCACCAGCGCGGGGCAGGGGCGTGATCGCGAGAACTACTTCTTCTTGCCCTGGTTCTTCACTGCCTCGATGGCGGCCTTCGCGGCCTCCGGGTCGAGGTAGGTGCCGCCGGGGTTGAGGGGGCGGAAGTCGGCGTCGAGCTCGTAGGAGAGCGGGATGCCGGTGGGGATGTTGAGGCCGGAGATGTCCTCGTCGGAGATGCCGTCGAGGTGCTTGACCAGGCCGCGGAGGCTGTTGCCGTGGGCGGCGACGAGGACCGTGCGGCCGGCGAGGAGGTCGGGGAGGATGCCGTCGAACCAGTACGGGAGCATGCGGACGACGACGTCCTTCAGGCACTCCGTCCGGGGGCGCAGCTCGGGCGGGAGCGTCGCGTAGCGGGGGTCGGAGAACTGGGAGTACTCGGCGTCGCGGTCGAGCGGCGGCGGCGGGGTGTCGTACGAGCGGCGCCAGAGCATGAACTGCTCCTCGCCGAACTCGGCGAGCGTCTGCGCCTTGTCCTTGCCCTGGAGGGCGCCGTAGTGGCGCTCGTTCAGCCGCCAGGAACGGTGGACGGGGATCCAGTGGCGGTCGGCGGCCTCCAGCGCGAGCTGGGCGGTGCGGATCGCGCGCTTCTGGAGCGAGGTGTGGACCACGTCGGGGAGCAGACCGGCGTCCTTGAGCAGCTCTCCGCCGCGGACCGCCTCCTTCTCGCCCTTCTCGTTGAGATTGACGTCCACCCACCCGGTGAACAGGTTCTTCGCGTTCCACTCGCTCTCGCCGTGGCGGAGGAGGATCAGCTTGTACGGTGCGTCGGCCATGCCCCTGAGCGTAATCGACCCGGCCTTTCCGCCCCGCGCCCGGCTCTGCCCTGAGACCGGTGCTTCTCTCCGGCGTCCGTCCGTCGTGCTGCCGGGAGCGCCCCCGGCTGATCGTTCGCCCGGCCTCCCCGTCGATTGACGATCAGCGTCAATCCATTGGCGCCCCCGCCCCCGCTCTTTGTAAGTTGCGGTCCACAGAAGAGCCACTTACTACCGTCGCGCGTCGCCGGTAGCTTCCTCGGGGGTCGCACCATGTCAACCAGCAGCTTGAGACGCGCCGTGCACGAGAGTGTGTCCGGGCTGCCCCGGGCCTTCTGGTGGCTGTGGACGTCCACGCTCGTCAACCGCCTCGGGGCGTTCGTCGCGACCTTCATGGCCCTGTACCTGACGATCGAGCGCGGCTACTCGGCCTCGTTCGCCGGGCTCGTGGCGGCGCTGTACGGGCTCGGCGGCGCCGTCGCCTCGATCGGCGCGGGCGTGCTCACCGACCGGCTCGGGCGGCGGCCGACGATGCTCGCCGCGCAGTCCTCGACCGCCGTGCTCGTCGCGGTGCTCGCCTTCGTGGAGCACCCCGTCGCGATCGCGGGCGTCGCGCTGCTGGTCGGCATGGCCGCCAGCGCCTCCCGGCCCGCCGTGCAGGCGATGATGGCGGACATCGTCGCCCCCGAGGACCGCGTACGGGCCTTTTCACTCAACTACTGGGCGATCAACCTGGGATTCGCGCTCTCCTCGATCGGCGCTGGCTTCATCGCCGAGTACAGCTACCGCGCCGGGTTCCTCATCGAGGCGGTGATGACGATGGCGTGCGCCGTCCTCGTCTTCGTCAAGCTGCCGGAGTCCCGCCCCGACCAGGCCCCGACCGCGGCCGGCAGCACCGCCGCGCCGTCCGTGCACCTCGGCACCGTACTGCGCGACGGCCGTTTCATGGCGCTCGTCGGGCTCTCCGTCCTGATCGGGCTGATCTTCCAGCAGGGTTCCGTGGCCCTGCCCGTGGCGATGGGCGCGGACGGCTTCTCCAGCGGCGACTTCGGGCTCGCGATCGGCGTCAACGGCGTGCTCATCGTCGTGCTCCAGATCCCGGTCACCCGCTTCATCGCCCGCCGCGACCCCCGCATGCTGCTCGTCGTCTCGGCGCTCCTCGCGGGCTACGGCTTCGGCCTGACGGCCTTCGCCGGTTCGCTCGCCCTGTACGCGCTGACCGTGGCCGTATGGACGCTGGCCGAGGTCGTCAACGCGCCCGTGCAGATGGGGCTGGTCGTACGGCTCTCCCCCACCCACGGACGCGGGCGCTACCAGGGCGTGTACTCCCTCTCCTGGTCGGTCGGCTCCCTGGCCGCCCCGCTCATCGGCGGCCGGGTCATCGACGAGTACGGGGCCGCCTGGCTGTGGGGCGGCTGCGCGGCGGTCGGCACCGTGGCCGCCGTCGGGTACTGGGGCCTGATGCGCGGCCTGCCGGAGGGCCCGGAGGCGGAGACGACGGACTCCGGGGACGAGGCGGGGACGGGCTCCGGGGGCGAAGCGGCGAAGGCGAAGCCCAAGACCGTCTCCGGCCCGCCTGAGCGCGACGCCCAGCCGGCCGGGTGAGCTGAGGGCCGGGCCTGGCCGCCGGGGCCTCGCACCGGAGGTCCGGAGGGAGGCGGGGGGACACGTATCGGAGGGAGGCGGGGCCTCGTATCAGAGCCTCCGCTGCGCCTCGTACAGATTCCGCGGCCATACGGCCTCCGGGTGGCCGTACGCCTCCACGCGCGCGTGCAGCGGCCCGGTGAAGTCCGGTACGTCGATCTGGCCGAACTGCCTGACCTCGCTGATGCCGGCCGTCGCGCTGTACGGCGCGATGTCGTCGATCTTCACGCAGCCGGCGCGCCCATTGACGACGCGTACGTTCCAGTGCGTGAACCGCGCTCCGTACAGCGGTCCGGCGCTGGCGTCGCCGCCGTGCGAGCCGGTGTTGTTCACGGTGATGTCCGTGCGCACGTCGGCGAACGGCAGCCCCCGGTGGGTGTCGAAGGTGCCCATCTCCATCCGGCCGCGCGACCAGACGTTGTAGCTGGAGAGGCCCTCGACGTTGATGCCGTGCAGTTGCGTGCCGGGCGGAGCCGGGACCGTACGGGCGTCGATCGTGAAGTCCTCGACGAGGTTGTCGTGCGAGCCCTCGCGGCAGCAGTACGGGTGGTGGCTGCCGCGTCCGGAGACGCGGGTGCGGCGCAGGGTGCATGCCTTGGCGGCGACGAGCAGGAATCCGTTGTCGACGTTGTTCACGCGTACGTCGTCGACGCGGCAGTCCCAGGCGCACTGGAGGGCGACGCCGTTGTACCCCTTGTCCAGCAGGTGCTTGGCCTGCGGCGTCTCGACGGCGTCGAGGGTCAGCCCCTCGACGCCGGAACCGGTCACCGGCCGGATCAGGGTGGTCAGTTCGGGCCGCCAGCCGGGGCGGGCGTCCAGGGGCAGCGGCCGGTCGAGGGTGACGCGCCGGCCGCGTACGGCGGTGACGCGGCACGGCCACTCGTACGGCACGTACGAGGTGAGCTTCGTCTTGTCGGACCACCGGTAGCCGCGCGCGCCCTCGACATCGCCGGCCATGTGCTGGAGGAGGGTGTGGCCGGCGTCGTCGGTGAGGCGCAGCAGGACGCGGTCGCCGCGGCGCAGGCGCGAGGGGTCGGCGACGGTGACGGTCCAGTCGCCTTGGCGGGCCGGCGCGGCGATGGCGGTGAGGGTGCGGAATTCGTCGCGCTCGTTGCCCGTCCAGCCCTCGAACGGCCAGTCCTCGGCCTTGATCGCGTCGGTCAGGGTGTGCCAGCGCTCGCGCGGGCAGATCCAGATGAGCCCGCCGGCCCACGACCAGGCCGACTTGTTCCCGCCGTAGCGGCTGCCGTACGGGCCGATGATCTCGGTGAGGCTGCGGGTGGCGTGGAGGGTGGTGCGGGAGGAGCCGGCGCCGCGCAGGACGACGTTGTCGTAGCCGATGCGGATGACGTCGTCGACGCGGTACGTGCCCGGGGGCACCGTGACGATGCCGCCGCCGCGGCGTCCGGCGGCCTCGATGGCGCGGTTGATGGCGGGCGCGGAGTCGGCGGAGCCGTCGCGCTTCGCGCCGTGGTCGAGGACGTTCACGACGGGGCCGCGGGGGCGGGGGAAGGAGCGGGAGCCTCCGTAGTGGCCGGCGCGGCCGATGTAGGGGATGTTCGGGTGGGCGTAGGGGTTTCGGGTGAACTCCCGCCAGAGGCTGCGCCCTTGAAGCCCTTGAAGCCCTTGAAGCCCTTGAAGCCCTTGAAGTCCTTGAAGTCCTTGAGCGCCTGGGGCGCCTGGGGTGGTCGGGGCGGCGGCTGCCGGAATGGGGGGCGCGGCGAGTGCGGCGGCTCCGGCCGCCGCCGTGGCGATGGCGCCGCCGAGGAGCGTGCGTCGGGTGAGGTCCATGAGTCGACCTTCCATATTTTCATGGATATGAACGCTGTTCATGTGAGCGACACCCCGCGACAATGCCACGCGCCTGCGGCGGGCGGAAGGGGTCGTGCACGAGCACCGCGCGTGGCTTCGGCGGCCACCGCCGCCGCGTTTGGTACAACGGCACCCCGACCGGCGCGCGGCGACTGCACCGGCCGCGACGGGGAACCCGCCGCCTACGAGCGACGGCCGCACGCTACGTACGCGCCGGAGCCGGCCGCATCCCCCCTCAGGAGGGCCGTTTGAGCGCCGAGTTGAAGACTCTCCTCGCACTGGCCGTACTGGCGGCCGTAGCGGTGTTCGCCCTGGCCGCGTTTCTGACGGTCCGGCTGATCCGCACCCGCAGAATCCTCAAACAAGCGGGCGTCCCCCTGGAGCACAAAGCCGCCTATTGGGGCGCCCTGCTCTACACCCTCTCCCCGGTCGACCTCCTCCCCGACCCCGTCTACCTGGACGACATCGGAGTCCTGCTCCTGGCCCTGCACGTCCTCCAGTCGTCGGCGCGCACGAGGCCGGCCGGGCCGGGCGTCACTCCCGACCCTCGCCCTCGCTCCCCTCGCCGGTCAGATTCGTGAACGCGGCCAGGTTTCGGGTGGACTCGCCGCGGGAGGTGCGCCAGGCGTATTCCTTGCGGATGGCCGTGGCGAAGCCCATTTCGAGGAGGGTGTTGAAGGAGCCGTCGGCGTTCTCCAGGACGGTGCCGAGGACGCGGTCGACTTCTTCGGGGGTGACGGCGGCGAGGGGGAGGCGGCCGACGAGGTAGATGTCGCCGAGGTGGTCGATGGCGTAACTGACGCCGTACAGGCGGGTGTTGCGCTCCAGGAGCCAGCGGTGGACGGCGTCGTGGTTCTCGTCGGGGTGACGGACGACGAAGGCGTTGACGGAGAGGGAGTGCCGGCCGACGGCAAGGGAGCAGGTCGTGGAGAGCTTGCGGGTGCCGGGGAGGGTGACCACGTAGGTGCCGGTGGAGGGGGACTCCCACTCCAGTTCGGCGTCCTTGAGGGTCGCCTCGATGACGCGCCGCGCGTCAGCCGCCGTGTCCGCCGTGCCGGTGGTGTCCGTCGTGCCGGTGGTGTCCCTCGTGCCGGTCGCGTCCGTCGTGCCCGTTTCGCCAGCCGTGTCAGCCGTATCAGCCATGTGTCGAGCGTAGGCGACGCCGCCGTTCCTGCATCGCGGCGGTGTAGACGTCGGCGGTCGCGGCGGCGGCGGTGTCCCAGCCGAAGGAGCGGGCGTGCCGGGCGGCGCGCTCGCCCATACGGTCGACGAGTTCCGGGTTCTCGGCGAAGCGCCGGAGGGCCCGGGCGTAGTCGGCGGGGTCGTGGCCGTCGATGAGGAAGCCGCTCTCGCCGTCGCGTACGGCCACGGGCAGGCCGCCCACCGCCGCCGCGACGACCGGCGTGCCGCAGGCTTGCGCCTCGACGGCCACCAGGCCGAAGGATTCGCTGTAGGAGGGCATGACCAGCACGGACGCGGCCCGGTACCAGTCGGCGAGCTGTTCCTGGCCGACCGGCGGCCGGAACTGCACGACGTCCGCGATGCCGAGCCGGGCCGCCAGCTTGTGCAGCCCCTCCGGCTTGGCGAGGCCGCTGCCGCTGGGGCCGCCGACGACGGGGACGACGATGCGCGAGCGCAGCGCCGGGTCCTCGTCCAGGAGCGCGCCGACCGCGCGGAGCAGGATGTCCGGGGCTTTGAGCGGCTGTATGCGGCCCGCGAACAGCGGTATCAGCGCGTCCTGCGGCAGCCCCAGGCGGGCGCGGGCGGCGGCGCGGCTCGCGCTCACGTCGGGGCCGGCGGGACAGAACCGTTCCAGGTTGACGCCGGGGTGCACGACGGCGACCTCGCCGGGGTCGGCCGCGTAGTGCCGTACCAGTTCCTCCGCCTCTTCGGCGGTGTTGGCGATGAGCCGGTCGGCGGCCCGTACGATCTGCGTCTCGCCGATGACGCGCGCCGCGGGTTCGGGCGTGTCGCCGGCCGCCAGGGCGGCGTTCTTGACCTTGGCCATGGTGTGCATGGCGTGTACGAGCGGCGCGCCCCAGCGTTCGGCGGCGAGCCAGCCGACGTGGCCGGAGAGCCAGTAGTGGGAGTGCACGAGGTCGTAGTAGCCGGGGCGGTGCCCGGCCCACGCCTGCATCACGCCGTGCGTGAAGGCGCAGAGCTGGGCGGGCAGTTCCTCCTTGGCGAGCCCTTCGTACGGGCCGGCGTCGATGTGCCGGACCAGGACGCCGGGGGCCATCTCGACCGTGGGCGGGAGGGACGCGGTGGTGGCGCGGGTGAAGATCTCGACCTCGACGTTGATCGCGGCGAGGCGCTTGGCCAGTTCTACGATGTAGACGTTCATGCCGCCCGCGTCGCCCGTGCCGGGCTGGTGCAGCGGCGAGGTGTGAACGCTCAGCATGGCGATGCGCCGGGGCCGCCGGGAGGTGCGGCGCAATCGCGACGGCCCGGAGAGCGGGCCGTGGGCGCGGCTCCGGCGCGCACCGAGCCGCGGTACGTACTGGCTCACCGTACGTGTCCTCCTGCGTAGGCGGGCTACAGCTTCCAGCGTTGCAACACCGGAGGAGCCGCCTCCCATTTCCCCTTTTGCCAAACCGTGACAGTCCCCTGCCGGGGGCTTCGGGGGCCTACGGGGGTGGCTTGCGCCTTGCGCGGGCTTGCGCCGCGCGGTGGGGGTGCACCTGGCGGCGGGCTTGCACCTGGCGGTGGGTACATGCGCCTCACGGCGGTGCGCCTGGCGGCGGGCTGGGGCCGCGCGGTAGGTACGTGCGCCTCACGGCGGGGGGGGGTGCGCCTCACGGCGGGGGGGTGCGCCTCACGGCGGGGGCCTGCGCGGGGCTGCACCTCACGGTGGGGGGTGTGCTTGACCGCGGCGGGCTTGCACCTCGCGGTGGGGGTGCGCCTGCGGCGGGGGCGCGCTTCGCGCCGAGGGCTGCGTCTCGCGGTAGGGGTGCGCCTCACGGCTGGGCTTTGCGCCTCACGGCTGGGCGGGGCACCTCACGGTGAGAACTGTGTCAGGCTCCGGGCTCGCGCCGCGCGGTAGGTACGTGCACCTCGTGGTTGGCCTGCGCCTCGCGACGGAGAGGTGCGTCTCACGGCAAGGTTGCGCCTGACGGCGCCGGGCTGCACCTCACGGTAGGGGGCGCCTCGCGGCGGGGGTGCGCCTCGCGGCGGGGGGCGCCTCGCGGCGGGGGGCGCCTGCGGCGGGCCCACATCTCACGGTGGGAAACGTGCACCTCCCATTGAGGGCTGCGCCAGGTGGCGGGCTCGCTCCGCGGCGGCAGGTACGGGCGCCTCACGTTAGGAGTGCGCCATGCAGCGGGGACCGCGCCTCGGCGGGCCTGCGTCTCGCGACGAGGGTGCCCCTGCGGCGGACCTGCACCTCGCGCCGAGGGTCCCCCTGAGGCGGGCTCCACCTCACGGTGAGGGCTGCGCCTCCTCGCGGTTGGGGGCAGCGATGGCCCGCACCTCGCGGCAGGCGTGCCCCTTGCGGCGGGCCTGCATCTCGCGGTGGGTCCACATCCCGCGGCAGAGGTGTGCCTGCGGCAGGTTTGCCCCTACCGCCGAGGGCTGCGCCTTACGGCAGGCCTGCGCCTCGCAGAGGGGAACGGCGTCTCGCGGTGGGGCAGTGGGGAGTCGGTCGGGGCGGGGAGCCGGTGGGGGCCAGGTGGGGCCCCAGGCGGAAAGCCAGGGGCCCGGGCGGGGGCCGAGCGGGAGCCTGGAGGAGGCCGGTTCCGGCCCCGGGCGGGAGCTGGCCGGGAGTCTCGTGGCCCAGGCCGGTATGAGCCGCGCGGGAGTCCGGAGGGCCCCGGTGGGGGCCCGGCCGGGGCCGGGCTCGTGCCGGCGTGGGCCATGTCCGGTGGAGGCCCCGTGGCAGCCCGCTGGTAGCGGGTTGGCGAATCCCGTGAGGGGCAGGCAGGCCGCCGGGGGGCCGCGGTGGAGCGTTTACGCTCTTGTGCATGTCTGTTGTCGTGCCGCCCGGCCGCCGTTTTGTGAGGTCGCGGCCGGTGGGTTCGGCGACGCGGGGGACGACGAATCCGAATCGGTTGCGTCGTATGGACCGGTGGATAGCCGCGGTGCACGCGGCCGCGCTGGTGCGGAGTTCCGACCCCGTGGCGGTTGATCTCGGGTACGGGGCCGCGCCCTGGACCGCGGTCGAGTTGCTGGCGCGGTTGCGGACCGTACGGCCGGGGGCCGAGGTTGTCGGGGTCGAGATAGATCCGGCGCGGGTCGCGGCGGCGGTGCCGTACGAGCGGGCCGGGCTGGTCTTCGCGCACGGCGGCTTCGAGGTGCCGTTGCCGGGCGGCCGGCGGCCGGTGCTGATACGGGCGGCGAATGTACTGCGGCAGTACGGCGAGGCCGAGGTCGCCGACGTCTGGGCGCGGCTGTGCGCGCGGCTCGCCCCGGACGGTCTCCTCGTGGAGGGCACCTGCGACGAGATCGGCCGCCGCCACGTGTGGGTCGCGCTGGGCCCCGAGGGCCCGCGCACGGTGACCTTCGCGGCCCGCCTCGCCTCCCTCGACCGCCCCTCCGACCTGGCGGAACGGCTGCCGAAAGCGCTCATCCACCGGAACGTGCCGGGCGAGCCGATACACGCCTTCCTCCGCGATTTCGACCGCGCCTGGGCCTCCGCCGCCCCCTACGCCGACCTCGGCGCCCGCCAGCGCTGGATTCGAGCCGCGGCCGCGCTCGCCACCGCCTGGCCCCTCGTAGGCGGTCCGCGCCGCTGGCGGCAGGGGGAACTCACGGTGCGGTGGGACGCGCTCGCGCCGCGTGGGTGAGCCGGGCCGCCCACCCACGCGGCGCGTCCTTCCGGCAGTGGCTCGGCTCAGCCCTTGATCTGCTTCGGCGAGCCGCCGCCCGTGATCTGGATCTTGCGCGGCTTGGCCTGCTCGGCGACCGGCACCCGGAGCGTCAGCACTCCCGAGTCGTACGAGGCGTCGATGCGGTCGGTGTCCAGCGTCTCGCCGAGGAAGAGCTGCCGGCTGTACGTGCCGGACGGCCGTTCGTTGGCGATCAGTTCCGCGCCGTCGGGGGCCGGGGAGCGGCGCTCCGCGCGCACGGTGAGGACGTTGCGTTCCACATCGAGGTCGATGGACTCGGGGTCGACACCGGGCAGGTCGAAGTGGACCACGAACTCGTCGCCGGAGCGGTACGCGTCCATCTGCATGGCCGCCGGGCGAGCCGCCGTGCCGAGGACCTGCTGGGTGAGGCGGTCGATCTCCCGGAACGGGTCCGTACGCATGAGCATCACAGGGCATCTCCTTCCACGTTGGCTGTCTGTGAAGCCCTACGCACTCCTATATAGCGCCACGGAAGAAAATTGACAAGCCCCGACTCAAGAATGCGCCAGCGGGAGGCATAGCACCAGGTCAGGCCAGGTGCAGCGCTGCCAGCAGCGCATCGATCAGCGTACGGTCGCGGGCCTGCGTGAGGCGCGCGCGAGCGGCGGCGGGCGGCAGCCACAGCAGGCGGTCCACTTCCCGGTTGGGCTCGAAGGCACCACCCGTCGCCTCCGCCGCCCAGTACCGGACCTCCTTGGGCCGCCCGCTCGCCATGTAGTGCGCGGTGGGCAGGATCGCCCCCGGCGCGCACTCCATGCCGGTCTCCTCCAGCACCTCGCGCTTCGCGCCGGTCAGGGCGTCCTCGCCGCGCTTCAGCTTGCCCTTCGGATGCGACCAATCGTTGTATTTCGGCCGATGTACGAGCGCGATCTCCAACTGCCCGTCGGCCGGGCCGCGCCGCCACAGCACGCAGCCCGCGGCGCGGATGGTTCCGTCCACCATCGTCATCCCGTCGCTCCGCTCCTCGCTCGTCGCTCGTCTCCTACGGGCGCGAGGCACCCTCTCCGCCGGGCCGCTCCGCCCTCCGGGGCCGCTCTGCCCTCCGGGGCTGCTCCGCCCTCCGGGCCCATCGCCCTCAGGACCCCTCGACGCCCTCGCCGTCAGGGAGCCGTCAGGGCGCCGTCCGCGCCGGTGCCGCCGCCAGCCGCTGCCAGATCCGCCCGAAGGAGAACCTCGCCGCCTCCACCTCATGCCGTTGATCGGCATGGAGCACGCCGAGAGCGTACGCGGTGGCCGGCGCGATGCGCGGGGTACGGGCGGCGGAGGCGGCCGCCGCGGCGGCCTCGGCGGCGTCGCGGTGGCGGTCGAGCGCCTGGCTCGCGCCCAGCAGCCGCACCGCGAAACCGGGTTCCCCCTCGCCGTCCCCGGAACCCGGCCCGCCGCCGCCCGGCGCGCCCACGTCCCGTACGTCCCGCACATCCCGTACGTCCCACACTTCCCCTACGTCCAGCACCTCCTGCGCGTACCGGCGCAGCCGCACCAGCTCCCGCACGTGGTGCCAGGGCGCGTCCTGGCGCTCCGCCGCGGGCGGCGCGTCGGCGGTCTCGGTAGCGGCGAGGCCGTGTACGAGCGCCTCGGCGTTGTACGGGTGCCCGGCCAGGCCGAGCGGCAGCGCCCGTACGGCCTCGACGAGCCGCTGGTGCGCGTGCTCGGCCAGCCGCGGCAGCGCCTGGTGGGCCAGCAGGTCCTCGGCGGCGGGGTCCAGCGGCACCTCGGAGGCGAGTACGGCGACGGCGTCGGCCACCGCGTGGAACCTCGACGAGCCCAGCGACTGGAGCGCCGCCGAGTGGGCGCGGGTCCGCGCGAGCGTCAACTGCCGCTCCAGCAGGGCCCCGGCGCGTGCCGCGCCCACCGTCAGGGCGGCGGCCGGCCGCTCGCCCTCCGGGGCCCGGCCGCAGTCCCGTTCGCCGGCCGGCCCGGCCTGGCCGCCCGCCCCGGAGAGGCGGTGCAGCGCGCCCCGCAGCCGCGCCAGCCGGGCCGCGTACGCGTGCTCGCGCGCCAGCGTCCCCGACAACCAGGCGAGTTCCGCCCGGAGTTGGTCGGCCCACTCGGTGTCCGTCAGCGGCCGGTAGACGTACAGCGCCCCACTGATCCGCCGCGCGGAACGGCGCAGCAGACGGGCCGCCTCGGCGGCGTCGTCCGCGTCGGCACCGCTCTCCGAGTGCAGCCGCAGGCTCCGCAGAAAGTCCGCCGCCCGCGCGTTGAGGTACCGGCAGAGCACATCAGCGGCCGTCGGCCCGCCCCCACCAGAGGCTCCGCCGCCCGGAACGGCCGTCCCGACCGCGTAATTCACCATGCTGTCCTCCCCCCGAAGGCCGTCATCACAGCGGTCCCCACCGCCCAACACCCCCGGGTCATCAGCCGAGTCCCCCGCCCCTACGGACGGGCCGAGGGAACCCTCCGAACCAACCGAGCGGGCCGAGGAACCCGCCCCGGCCGCAGGCCCCGCCAAGGGGCCCGCCCCGGCCGAGGGCCCCGGCACCGCCACAGGCCCCGGCTCCGCCGCGGAACCCGCCCCGGCTGGGGGCCTGGCGTCAGGGGGTCGCTGGTGAGCCACGCCGGCGCCTCCGGGCGTCTATGAGCATTTCTTGGACGTTCCGCAGGGGGCGGCCGTCGCCGTCTGTGGCGTGTCGGGTCCAGACGCCGTCCGGGCCCAGGTGCCAGGAGGCGGTGGAGTCGGAGAGGCCGGACTCCAGCAGGCGGTTGAGGGCGGCGCGGTGGGCGGGGTCGGTGACGCGGACCAGGGCCTCGATGCGCCGGTCGAGGTTGCGGTGCATCATGTCGGCGCTGCCGAGCCAGACTTCGGGCTCGCCGCCGTTTCCGAAGGCGAACACCCGTGAGTGTTCGAGGAAGCGGCCCAGGACGCTGCGTACCCGGATGTTCTCGCTGAGGCCGGGTACGCCCGGCCGCAGGGCGCAGATGCCGCGCACCCACACATCGACCGGCACGCCGGCCCTGGCCGCACGGTAGAGCGCGTCGATGACGGCCTCGTCCACCATGGAGTTGACCTTCATGCGGATGGAGGCGGGCCGCCCGGCCCGCTGGCCCGCGGCCTCCTTGGCGATCCGCGCGAGCAGGCCGTCGCGCAGCGACCGGGGGGCGACGAGCAGCCGCCGGTAGTTCTCCCGCCGGGAGTAGCCGGACAGCCGGTTGAAGAGGTCGGAGAGGTCGGCGCCCACCTGCGGGTCGGCGGTCAGCAGCCCGAGGTCCTCGTACAGCCGGGCCGTCTTGGGGTGGTAGTTGCCGGTTCCCACATGGGAGTAGCGGCGCAGCGTCTCTCCCTCCTGGCGGACCACGAGGGACAGCTTGCAGTGCGTCTTGAGCCCCACCAGGCCGTAGACGACGTGGCAGCCGGCCTCCTCCAGCTTCCGCGCCCACTTGATGTTGGCCTGCTCGTCGAAGCGCGCCTTGATCTCGACGAGGACCAGCACCTGCTTGCCCGACTCGGCGGCGTCGATCAGCGCGTCGACGATCGGCGAGTCGCCCGAGGTCCGGTACAGCGTCTGCTTGATGGCCAGTACGGCCGGGTCCGCCGCCGCCTGCTCCAGGAACGCCTGGACCGAGGTGGAGAACGAGTCGTACGGGTGGTGCAGCAGGACGTCCCGGTCGCGCAGGGCGGCGAAGATGTCGGGCGCGGACGCGGACTCCACCTCGGCGAGGTCCCGGTGGGTGCCCGCCACGAACTTCGGGTACTTCAGCTCCGGCCGGTCCAGCGACGCGATCCCGAACAGCCCGGTCAGATCCAGCGGCCCCGGCAGCGGGTAGACCTCGGCGTCGCTCACCTTCAGCTCGCGGACCAGCAGGTCGAGCACGTACGGGTCGATGGACTCCTCGACCTCCAGGCGCACCGGCGGCCCGAAGCGGCGCCGCATCAGCTCCTTCTCCAGCGCCTGGAGGAGGTTCTCGGCGTCGTCCTCCTCGACCTCCAGGTCCTCGTTGCGGGTGACCCGGAACATGTGGTGCGCGAGCACCTCCATGCCGGGGAAGAGGTCTTCGAGGTGGGCCGCGATGACGTCCTCAAGCGGTACGTACCGCTGCGGCGACGCCTCCAGAAAGCGGTGCAGCAGCGGCGGAACCTTCACACGTGCGAAGTGATCATGCCGGCTGACCGGGTTCCGTACGACGACGGCGAGGTTGAGCGAGAGCCCCGAGATGTACGGGAAGGGGTGCGCCGGGTCCACGGCCAGCGGCGTGAGCACGGGGAAGATCTGCTGCCGGAAGAGCGTGCCCAGCCGGCTCTGCTCCTTCTCCGTCAGCTCGGGCCAGCGGATCAGATGGATGCCCTGCTCGGCGAGGTCGGGGGCGACGTCCTGCTGGTAGCAGGCCGCGTGCCGGGCCATGAGCTCCCGCGACCGGGTCCAGATCAGCTTCAGCACCTCACGGGGCTGGAGCCCGGACGCCGAGCGGGTCGCGACCCCGGTCGCGATGCGGCGCTTGAGCCCGGCGACCCGGACCATGAAGAACTCGTCGAGGTTGCTCGCGAAAATAGCCAGGAAATTCGCCCGTTCGAGAAGCGGCGTCGCCGGGTCCTCCGCGAGTTCCAGCACTCTCTCGTTGAACGCGAGCCAACTGCGCTCCCGGTCCAGGAACCGGCCCTGCGGAAGCTCCCCGCCGGCCGCGCGCCGCGGGGCGCCCTCGTCGTATTCGGCATAGCCATCGCCGTACTCTTCGTAGCCGTCGTACCCCTCGTAGCCCTCGTACGCGTCGGGGTCCGCGTCCAGATCGGGTTCGAGCTCCGGCGCGGCGGGCGCCCCCACGGCGTGCGGGCGGTGTGCCGCTATGGAGCCGACAGAGGGCTGCCGCGGCGGATCGGCGGGCGGATGGGCGGGCTGCCGGTTCTGTGCGGTCTTCCGGGGGTCCGACGGACGCTCCTGGGGAGAATGCAGCATGTGGCCATTGTTCCGCGCGAGCGGCACCACGGGCGCGCCGGAAAGCGGCTCGTGGGCGGCGCGGAGCCTGCGGTCGGGGGGTTCGGGCACAGCGGGCTGCATTCAGCGATGCTCGCAACCGCAATTGAATCGCCGGTAACGCGCACATGGCGCTTAGGAAATCGGGGCGCTACCCCGCGGCGTCGACGCCCCCGCGGCGCGCGTCGCCCATCCCCCGGAGCCGGGGCGGGGCCCGAGTCCGGGGCCAGGGCCGTCCCCGGTCCCGGGACCCCTCAGCGGTGGCCGCGGCGCATCCACCACACCGCGAACCACGCGAACGCCACGGCCACCGCGGCGACCAGCGCCGCCTGCGTCCACTGGAGCGTCCAGAACTGGGAGGCGGGGTGGTAGTCGCGGAATCCGCCGACGATGTGGTGGTCGGCCAGGCACCGTTCCCGTACGGCCCCGGAGCCGCCCGCGCACGTCTCCTCGGGCAGATGGCCGCCGCCGGCGGTGACGTACCCGCGCCGCCAGCCCCAGTCCGTGCTGCCCAGGCCGGGGAAGTCCTTGCCGACCTTCGTGCGGGATTCCGCCAGGTGCGGCAGCAGTGCGGAGAAGGCCCAGTTCAGCGCAGTGAAGCCGACGAGCGTCACGCCGATCGAGACGAGGGTGCGCTTGATCAGCAGGCCCGCCGTCGCGCCGACCGCGACGCCGAGCAGGGCGTACGCGACGGGCACGACGCCCAGTTCGTCGAAGCCCTGGTACCAGTGGCGGCCGGGGAGCAGGTCCTGGACCGGCCACCAGGCCCAGGTGTGCAGGGCGCTCAGCGCCGTGACCCCGGTCACCGCGAGGACGGCGGGCACCGCGAGCTTGGCCGCGAACCAGCGCATCGGGGAGACCGACTGCGTCCAGGCCAGTTGGTAGGTGCCGCTCTCCAGCTCGCGGGCGATCATCGGCCCGGCCACGAACAGTCCGAAGAGCAGCGGCAGGAACCCGATGAACTGCCCGGTCGTATACAGCAGGTCGCCGTACGTCGTCTGGAACTCCAGGGCGCCCGAGACGCAGTCGGTCTGCCCGCCCGTGTCGGCGCAGTGCTGCGCGGTCGTCCGTACGTAGTCCGTCAGCGCGGTGCGCAGCCACACGAGTTCGATGACGAGCGCGAGGAAGGCGACCGCCGCGATCCACAGGGTGAGCCGGTGCTGGCGCAGCACCAGCCAGGTGACGCCGCCCACCGGCGAACGGTGCGGGTCCGGGGCGGCGCGCGGCGCGGCGCCCGTCGGCGGCTCGTTCCCGGTCTTCGCCGTCGCCGTCGCCGTCATGCCGCCGCCTTCCGGGCGCGCGGCTCCGCGCTGGGGGTGAGCAGGCTGGGGGCGCCCGGCGAGCGCAGATAGCCGAGGAGCAGTTCCTCCAGGGATGGTTCGGCGGTCTCCCAGGGGCCGTCGACGGGGCCCTCGGCCCGTACGAGCGCGGTGAGTTGACGGCCCGTCGTACGCGCCTCGATGACGGTGTGCGGGGCGAGGCCCGCCGGCCGGCCGGCGACAAAGCCGCCGGGGGCGGCCGCCTCGCCGCCCGCCGCCCCGTTACGGCCCACGACCAGGGAGTGCGCGGCGAGCAGGTCCTCCACCTCGCCCGCGAGCCGCACCCGGCCGCCGGCTATCAGCAGCAGGTAGTCGCAGACCCCCTCCAGGGAGGCGAGGACGTGGGAGGACATCACGACGGTGGTGGAGTGCTCGGCGGCCGCCTCCATCAGGGCGGCCGTCATCTCGTGCCGCACCAGCGGGTCGAGGTCGGCCATCGGCTCGTCCAGCAGCAGGATCTCGGGGCGCTTGGCGAAGACGAGGGCGAGCGCGACGCGGGTCCGCTGGCCGCCGGAGAGGGTGGCGATCCGCCGGCCGAACGGCACGTGGCCCTTGCCCAGGACGCGTTCCGCGGTGCCCTGGTCCCAGCGGCCCGGGTTCAGCTCGCGGCCGACCCGCAGCGTCTCGCGGACGGTGAGGTAGGGGTAGAGCGGCTTGTCCTGGGCCAGATAGCCGAGGTGGGGCCGTACGGCGGGGTGGGCGGGCGCGTGGCCGAGGAGTTCGATGCGGCCCTCGGTCGGCCGCCGCAGCCCCGCGGCGAGCGCCAGCAGCGTGGACTTGCCCGCGCCGTTCGGGCCGACGAGCCCGCAGACGCGGCCGCTGGGAATCCGGAAGGAGCAGTCGCGCAGGGCCCGGCCGCGCCAGTGCTTGTAGCCCAGGCCGACCGCTTCCACGGCGGTCCGGTCCGGCTGGTAGGTCAGGTCGGTCATCCGGTTCCCTCGGTCACAGCGTGCGGTGCGCGTGCGGCGCCGGCGACGGGCTGCCGTCGCCGAACTCCGCTTCCAGTACGGACATGACCAGCGCGGCCGCGTCCTCCCGGTCCAGCCCGGCGGCGCGGGCCCGGTCCATCCAGTCGGCCAGCTCGGCGCGGAGCGGGGAGTCAGCGGCGGCCCCGGGCCGGGCGAGCGAGCGGCGTACGAAGGTGCCGAGCCCCGGGCGCGCCTCCACCAGGCCCTCGCGGTCCAGCTCCCGGTACGCCTTGAGGACGGTGTTGGGGTTGATGGCGGTGGCCGCGACGACCTCTTTGGCGGTGGGCAGCTTGTCGCCGGGGGCGAGCAGCCCCAGCCGGAGCGCCTGTTTGGTCTGCTGGACGATCTGCAGATAGGTGGCGACGCCGCTCCGCCGGTCGATGCGGAATTCGACCACGCACATCACCCTTCCACTATTTGCCTAGTGAAAGGGTGATGTGTGGCACTGCCCGGTGTCAAACGGACGGAGCCGTACGGCGGGCCGGGAACGGGCGCTCAGGAGCCCGCCCAGGGCCCGGCCGCCCGCTCGCGCGCCCGCCCGCCCAGGACCGGCCCCCTCAGGTCTCCGTCCGGTACATCAGATCCGTCTCGTGCGTCACGAACCCCAGCCCCTCGTACACCGTCACCGCCGGCACGTTGTCCGCGTCGACGTAGAGCATCGCCGTCGGCAGCCCCTCGCCCGCCAGGTGGCGCAGCCCGATCGCGGTCAGCGCCTTGCCGAGTCCGCCGCCCTGCGCGCCCGGCCGCACCCCGAGCACGTACACCTCGCCGAGCCCCTCGGCCGCGTGCACCTTCGTCCAGTGGAATCCGATGATCTGCCCGTCCCGCTCCGCGAGGAAGAAACCCTTCGGGTCGAACCACTCCGCCGCCTTGCGGTCGTCCAGGTCCCGCTGGGTCAGCGAGCCCTGCTCGGGGTGGTGCGCGAAGGCCGCGCCGTTCACCGCCAGCCACGCCGCGTCGTCCTCGCCGGGCCGGAAGGTCCGTACGGTCACGCCGGCGGGCAGCGCGGGCTCGGCGAGCTCCAGGCCGGTCAGGGGCCGCCTGAGCTGCCGCAACTCGCGGAAGAGGGAGAGCCCCAGCACCTGTGCGAGGTGCCGGGCCGCCGGGTGGCCGCCGTGCGCCCACACCCGCAGCCGCTTGCCGGACTCCCGCAGCAGCGCGTTCCCCAGGGCCCGGCCGTGGCCCCTGCCCCGCCGCCCGGGCCGCACCACCAGCTCCGCCGACGGCGCCTCCACTTGGTCCGCGTCCTCCAACTGCCCGTATCCGACGAGCTCCCCGCCGCCGTCCCGCAGCAGCAGATGGCGCACCCCGGCCCGCCGGCCCCGCAGGTGCAGCCGCCCCTGCTCGGAGACGGCGGCCTGGCCGTCCGTCCCGGCCGCCTCCTCCACCAGGTCGAGCACGGCCTGCGCGGTCTGCGGCGCGAGCTCCTCCAGCACCTCGATCCGGCGCTCGCCGACTGTCTCGTTCACCATGTCGCTCATGGGGCGAGCCTACGGCGGCGACGCCGCGCGCCCCCTCCCCCGTCGGCGGGCGGCAACCGACCCGTAACCCGTTCCTCCTGTCGGGCTACGCGCGTGAACCGTAGGCTGCCGCCCATCCGGAGGCATCCGCCGCGCCGCCGCACCGCCCATGAGGGGACTCCATGGCCGCCACACCGCACCGCAACCGCCCCGTACGAAGACTGGCGGCCGCCGCGGCCGCGCTCGCCGCCACCGCCGGTGTGCTCTCGGCCGCCGCCCCGGCCGGCGCCTCCGACGCGAGTGCCGCGCGCCACCGCCCCCAGCACACCGTCGACGTGCAGTTGCTCTCCTTCAACGACCTGCACGGCAACCTCGAACCCCCGCAGGGCGGCTCCGGCACGGTCACCGAGCGGCAGCCCGACGGGAGCACCAAGGCGGTGCCCGCGGGCGGCGTGGAATACCTCGCGAGCGCCCTGCGTACGGCCCGCAAGGGACACCCCTACTCCGTGACGGCCGCCGCCGGCGACATGATCGGGGCGAGCCCGCTGCTGTCCGGGCTCTTCCACGACGAGCCGACCATCGAGGCGATGAACCGGCTCGGCCTCGACGTGACCTCCGTCGGAAACCACGAATTCGACGAGGGCCGGGCCGAGCTGACGCGCATGCAGCGCGGCGGCTGCCACCCCAAGGACGGCTGCTTCGAGAAGGGCAGGACCTTCAAGGGCGCCGACTTCCCCTACCTCGCCGCCAACGTCACCGACGAGAAGACCGGCCGCCCCATCCTCAAGCCGTACACCGTCTGGAAGCACAAGGGCGTGAAGATCGGCTTCATCGGCGTCACGCTCAAGGGCACCCCGGACGTCGTCACGGCGGACGGCGTCAAGGGCCTCGCGTTCCACGACGAGGTCGCCACGATCAACAAGTACGCCGCGGAACTGAACCGGCAGGGCGTGAAGTCGATCGTCGCCCTCATCCACGAGGGCGGCCTGCCCGCCTCGTCCTCCTACAACTACGACTGCGACAGCCCCGGCCCCGGCGACGGCATCTCCGGGCCCATCGTCGACATCGCCAAACACGTCACCCCCCGCGTGGACGCGCTCGTCACCGGCCACACCCACCAGGCGTACGCCTGCACCATCCCGGACCCCTCCGGCGCGCCGCGCACCGTGACCTCCGCCGCCTCCTTCGGCCGCCTCTACACGGACACCACGCTCACGTACGACCGCCGGAGCGGCGACATCGTCCGTACGAGCGTCCGCGGCCCCAAGGCCGTCAACCACGTCGTGGACCGGACGCGGAAGAAGGCCCCGGACATGACCTCGCTCCTGGACCGCTGGAACAAGCTGGCCGCGCCCGTCGCCAACAAGCCCGTCGGCTACATCTCCGCCGACATCGACGGGCGGGGCTCCACCGCGTACGAGAAGCCGCTCGGCGACGTCATCGCCGACGCCCAGCTCGAAGGGCTCGCCCCGGCCGACAAGGGCGGCGCGCAGATCGCCTTCATGAACCCCGGCGGCATCCGCTCCGACCTCGCCCACAAGGCGTCGGGCGGCGAGGGCGACGGGGTCGTCACCTACGGCGAGGCGTTCACGGTCCAGCCCTTCACCAACATGATGACCACCGTGGACCTCACCGGCGCCCAGGTCGTCGACGCCCTCAAACAGCAGGTCAGCGGGGCCAACGCGGCGCAGCCGCGCATTCTCCAGATCTCGAAGGGCCTCACCTACACCCTCGACCTCACCAAGTCGGGCGCGGACCGCGTCGTGACCGGCTCCATCAAGCTCGACGGCGCGGCGATCGACCCGGCGAAGACCTATCGGGTGGCCATGAACGAGTTCCTGACCGGCGGCGGCGACGGCTTCCCCGCCTTCAAGGAAGGCAGGAACAAGCTCGTCGGCGCCTCCGACCTCGACCTCTTCGTCGCCTACCTCAAGGCCCACTCCACCCCGTCGGCCCCCCTGGCCCCGCCGCCCGCGGACCGCATCACCGTCCTCAAGTGACCTGCCCCGGACCGCGATTCCGCCGACAGCGAGCGCACTTCCATGCCGCTTCCCCGTGGGGCAGAGTCGCCCCATGAGGCTGCTGATACTGGGCGGAACGGAATTCGTGGGCCGGGCCCTCACCGAGGAGGCGCTGAAACGGGGGTGGGAGACGACCGTGTTCCACCGCGGCCGCCACGCCGCGCCCCCGGGCGTCACCACCGTCCTCGGCGACCGGACGGCCGAGAACGGCCTGGCCGGGCTCGCCGGGGGCGAGTGGGACGCCGTCGTCGACACCTGGGCGGGCGCCCCCACGGCCGTACGGGACGCGGCCCGGCTGCTGGCCGACCGCGCCCCGCGCTACGCCTACATCTCCAGCCGCTCCGTCTACCGGCACCCCTGCGCGCCGGGGCTCGACGAGAGCGGCGCCCTGGTCGACGGCTCGCCCGACGCCGGCGACGTCGAGTACCCGGAGGCCAAGCGCGGCGGCGAACTCGCCGCCGTCGCCGCCTTCGGCGACCGGGCGCTGCTGGTACGGGCCGGGCTCATCCTCGGCCCCTGGGAGAACGTCGGCCGGCTCCTGTGGTGGCTGAACCGGATGGCCCGCGGCGGCCCCGTCCTGGCCCCCGGCCCCCGCGACTCGGGCATCCAGTTCGTCGACCCCCGCGACCTCGCCGCGTGGACCCTCGGCGCGATCGAGCAGCGGCTCGGCGGCCCGTACAACCTGGTCAGCCCGCGCGGCCACGCCACCATGGGCGAACTCCTCGACGCCTGCGCCCGCGTCACCGGCGGCCGCGCCGAACTCCGCTGGACCGCCCCGGAGAAGATCCTCGCCGCCGGCGTCGAACCCTGGACCGAGATCCCCGTCTGGATCCCCCCGGGCGAACTCCACGACACCATCCACGCCGGCGGCTCCGCCAAGGCCATCGCCTCCGGCCTCCGCTGCCGCCCCGTAGCCGAAACCGTCACCGACACCTGGACCTGGCTCCAGTCCCTCCCCTCCCCCGCCCCCCTCCGCCCGGACATCCAGCGAACGGCCCTCACCCCCCAGAAGGAGGCAGAGATCCTGGCCATGTGACCACCCCGGGTCCCAAAAGGAGCGCGGGGAATTGCGCGCCCAACAACCAGGCCCGTCAGGGGGCGCGGGGAACTGCGCGACCAGCCACGAACGGCCCGCGGCCAACCGACAACGGGCGGCCCTGTAAGGGGCGCGGGGAACTGCGCGAGCAACCACAACCGACCCGCAGCCAACCAACAACCGGCCCCGTCAGGGGCGCGGGGAACTGCGCGACCAACCACGGACGGCCCGCAGTCGACCGACGGAAAACCAAAATTGGCACGGCGAAAAGCTAAAGAGCCGGCGGCTCCGTGGCGGCGCCCGGCAGCCGCAGCGAAGCCACCGTCCCACCCCCCTCCGCCGCCCGCAGGGCGACCTCCCCGCCGGCCTGCTGGACGGTACGGGCGACGATGGACAGGCCCAGCCCACTGCCGGGCAGGCTACGCGCGGAGGGCGAGCGCCAGAACCGCTCGAAGACGTGCGGAAGGTCGTCGGCGGGGATGCCGGGCCCCCGGTCCCGTACCGTCAGCTCCCCGCGGCGCAGCGCGACGTCCACGACGCCGCCCGCCGGGCTGAACTTCACCGCGTTGTCGAGCAGGTTCACGAGCGCCCGCTCCAGCGCGGGCGGCTCGGCCCGTACGTACCAGGGTTCGAGGTCCGCGGTGATGGTGATGCCCGTACCGCGCAGCCTGGCCCGCCGCACGGCGCGTTCGGCGGCCTCGTGCAGGGGGACGATCTGCAGGGGACCGCTGCCCGGCGCGGTGTCCGGGCGGGACAGCTCCTGGAGGTCGCCGATCAGCTCGGACAACTCCGTCATCTGCGCCTTGACGCTGGCGAGCAGTTCCTTGCGGTCCTCGGCCGGGATGGCCCGGCCGGTGTCCTCGCTGCGGGCGAGCAGGTCGATGTTGGTGCGCAGCGAGGTGAGCGGGGTGCGCAGTTCGTGCCCGGCGTCGGCGATGAGCTGCTGCTGGCGGTCGCGCGAGGAGGCGAGGGCGGCGGTCATGGAGTTGAAGGAGCGGGAGAGCCGCGCGATCTCGTCCTCGCCGTCGACGGGGATGCGTACGGCCAGGTCCTCGGTGCGGGCGATGTGCTCGACGGCGCCGGTGAGCCGGTCCACGGGGCGCAGTCCGGAGCGGGCGATCCAGAGCCCGGCGGTGGCGGCGCCGAGGACGCCGACCCCGGCGACGGCGACGAGGACCAGGGCGAGGCGGCTGAGCGCGCCGTCGATCTCGTCGAGGGGCCGGGCGACGGAGACGGTGAACCGGGTGTCGCCGAGGACCAGGCCCCGCGTGAGGACCCGGACGGACTCGCCCTTGTCGGTGGTGCTGTCGTGCAGCGTCTCCCGCTCCTGGCCCTGGGCGACCGCGACGTCGGCCGCCGTCACCTTGACGGGCTGCGAGTTCCGGCCGACGCAGCGGCCCCCGTCGGGCTGCACCAACTGCACATAGGCCACGACGGGGGCCGCGTTGTCGCTGCTGTCGGGCTGTTTGGAGCGGCAGAGGACGAACGTCTCCTGGATGTAGCCGGTCGGCAGGGTGACGTTCTGCAGCGAGCTGTCCAGCTCGTCCCGCAGTTGGGTCCGCGTCAGGAACCAGCACGCGAACGCCGAGGCCGCCACCGCGACCGCGACGGCCGCCGCGGTCAGGATGGCCAGCCGCGAGCGCAATGGCAGCCGGTTGAACCGGCGGGCCGGCGGTGCCGTCATTCGGCGCCGCCGTCGGCCCGGAGCACGTACCCCACGCCGCGCACGGTGTGTACGAGCCGCGGCTCGCCGCCGGCCTCCGTCTTGCGGCGCAGGTACATGACGTAGACGTCGAGGGAGTTGGAGGAGGGTTCGAAGTCGAAGCCCCAGACGGCCTTGAGGATCTGTTCGCGGGTGAGGACCTGGCGGGGGTGGGCGAGGAACATCTCCAGCAGGGTGAACTCCGTACGGGTGAGTTCCACGTGCCGGGAGCCGCGCACCACTTCGCGGGTGGCGGGGTTCATGCGCAGGTCGGCGAAGGCGAGTACGTCGTCCTCGGCGTGCCCGGCGTCGGCCGCGGCGGCGTAGGAGCTGCGGCGCAGCAGGGCGCGGATGCGGGCGAGGAGTTCGTCGAGTTCGAAGGGTTTGACGAGGTAGTCGTCGGCGCCCGCGTCGAGGCCGGTGACCCGGTCGCCGACGGTGTCGCGGGCGGTGAGCATCAGGATCGGCACGGTGATCTTGTTGGCCCGCAGCCGCCGGGCGGCGGTCAGGCCGTCCATGCGGGGCATGAGGACGTCGAGGACGATCAGTTCGGGGTCGTAGCCGGCGACCTTCTCGACGGCGTCGAGGCCGTCCACGGCCAGCTCGGTGTCGTACCCCTCGAAGGCGAGGCTGCGGCGGAGCGCTTCGCGGACGGCCGGCTCGTCGTCGACGATGAGGACGCGGGCGGGCTGGTCGCCGTGTTCGGCGGGGGTCATCGGGTTACCTCACGGTGGGACGGGGGCGGGCGCACTGGACGTTCGCTAGCGTCGCACGAGGCCCGTGCCGGTCGGCGGCCGACGGTGCCGGCCGCTCCCGCCGCCGCGCGGCCCGGCGGTCTGCGGTCGTCGGCCTCAGTTGCTCCCGCCGCCGCGCAGCTTGGCGAGGTCCGCCTTGACCGTGTTGATCGGTATCGAGAAGCCGAGGCCCGCGGAGCCGGAGTCGCCGCCGCTCGAACCGGTCGGGTACATGGCCGAGTTGATGCCGATGATCTGCCCGTTCATGTTGATGAGGGCGCCGCCGGAGTTGCCGGGGTTGAGCGAGGCGTCGGTCTGTATGGCCTTGTAGGTCGTCTTGGACGATCCGGTGTCGCCGTTGTACTGCTCGCCGCCGAACTCGAACGGCCACGGGCGCTCGCCGCCGCGGCCCTCGGGGCCCGGCTGGCCCTGGTCCTGGCCCTTGCCGGGCTCCTTGGCGACGGTGACGTCGCGGTTGAGGGCGGAGACGATGCCGCTGGTGACGGTGCCGGTCAGCCCCTCGGGCGAGCCGATGGCGACGACGTCGTCGCCGACCTGGACCTTGCTGGAGTCGCCTAGCGAGGCGGGCTTGAGGTCCTTGACGTCCCGCGCCTTGAGGAGCGCGAGGTCCTTGTCGGGGTCGGTGCCGACGACGTCGGCCGTCAGGGTGCGTCCGTCGCTGGTCTTGACCTTGACGGTGTCCGCGCCGGAGACGACGTGGTTGTTGGTGACGATCTCGCCGTTCTTCGTGATGACCACGCCGGAGCCGGTGGACTGCCCGGCGGCGGTGCTGGCCTGGACCTCGACGATGCTCGGGGAGACGGCCTTGGCGACGGCGGCGACGCCGCTGCTCTTGGTGGCCGCGTTCGAGACGGGCGCGGAGACGCTGGAGGTCGAGGAGTGGTTGGTGGCCCCGCCGACCAGCGCCGCCGTGCCGCCGCCGATGACCGCGGCGGCCAGCGCCACGGCGGCGAGCAGGCCGACGGTCTTCTTGCGGGCGCCGTGCCGGACGGGGGCGGGCACGGCGCCCGCTGCCGAGGAGCCGTCGCCGGGGTACGCGGCGCCGCCGGGACCACCATGGCCGCCGCCCTCACCGCTGCCGCCGCTGCCACTGCCTTCGGCGGGCCAGACGGTCACGCCGGTCGCCGTGGTGATCGGCTGCCCGTGCTGCCCGTACCGCGGGGAGGCCCCGGGGTAGGGCGGCCGAGGGGCCTGCGCGGGCTGGTCCGGCGCGTGCGCCGGCGGGTCGGGGTAACCGGAAGGCTGCTGCTGGTAGGGGTCCTGGGAGCCGCTGGGGCGGTGGCTTTCGGTCATGTCTATGACTCTGCTCCCGGATGATGAGAACTCTCTGAGGGCTTACTGAGAAGCCCGGCAGAAGTAGGTATGCCCGAAATAAGGAACGGGAACCAGGACGGCCCCCGGGGGCCGATCAGGTCCAATCAGGCCCCATCAGGGCCGATCAGGTCCCATCAGGGCCGATCAGGGTCCATCTGGATCAAGTCATACCCGCTCAGCCCTGGCAGCCGCAGGAGCGGCGCACCACGAGCGCCGACGGGAACTGCTTGAGCCGCTCCCGCCGCGACCCGGCGACCCGCAGCCCGTCGTCCAGCACGAGGTCCACGGCCGCGCGCGCCATGGCCGTACGGTCCGAGGAGACCGTCGTGAGCGGCGGGTCCGTGAGCGCGGCCTCCTTCACATCGTCGAACCCGGCGACCGCCAGCTCGCCCGGCACGTCGATGCGCAGCTCGCGGGCGGCCCGCAGCACCCCGAAGGCCTGGTCGTCGGTGGCGCAGACGATGGCGGGCGGCCGGTCGGGGCCGGCGAGCAGGTCGAGGGCGACGGTGTAGGCGTCGTAGCGGTTGTACGGGGCCTGGAAGAGCCGGCCCTCCAGCGACTTGCCGGCCTCGCGCATGGCCCGCCGCCACCCCTCGACGTGGTCGGTCACCGGGTCGCCGATGGTCGGGGTCTTCTCGGTGCCGCCGAGGCACGCCACGTACGGGTGGCCGTGCTCCAGCAGGTGCCGGGTGGTGAGCTGCGCGCCGCCGACGTCGTCGGTGACGACGGCCACGTCGTCGATGGCGTCGGGGCGGCGGTGCAGCAGCACCACGCGCGCCTCCCAGGCGTCGATCTCGGCGGCGGCGTGCTCGCTCGGGCCCTGGCTGATGAGGATCAGGCCGGAGACCCGCATGCCCAGGAACGCGCGCAGGTAGTGCACTTCGCGCTCGTCGAGGTAGTCGGAGTTGCCGACGAGCACCATCTTCCCGCGCTCGGCCGCGGCCTGCTCGACGGCGTGCGCCATCTCCGCGAAGAACGGCTGGCGGGCGTCGGGCACGATCAGACCTATGAGGTCGGTGCGGCGGGAGGCCATCGCCTGGGCGACCCGGTCCGGCCGGTAGCCGAGCTCCTTGATCGCCGCGAGTACCCGCTCCCGAGTGGCCGGGGCGACCGGCCTTGGTCCGTTGTTGATGACATAGCTGACGACCGCGGTCGAAGTCCCCGCCAGCCGTGCCACATCGTCCCGCGTCACCTTGGCCACGCGCGGCAGTCTACGCGGCTAAACGGCCGAACCCGCCGCCCGGCGACCGGGGTGCGGGGCCACGGCCGCGGCGCCGCCCGGCCGTATCGGAAACGGCCCTATCACGCCGGTCCGCATCGCACCGGTCCGCATCGCACCGGTCCGTATCGCACCCGCCCGCATCGGACGCGGCGCCGGCCGCCCGGTCGACGGCCCGGTCACCGCTTGGCCTGGCTCGCGGGCTCGGGGCGCCCGGCGCGCGTCCCGGCGCCCGTACGCGCCCGGCCGTCGGCCCCGGCCCGGTTGCCGGTCCGGTGCTCGGCGTCGCCGGCCTGCTTCTCGGCCTTGGCGGCCTCCTCGGCGGCGGCCCGCTCGACCTTCTCCGGCACGACGAAGCGGTAGCCGACGTTGCGCACGGTCCCGATCAGGGACTCGTGCTCGGGGCCGAGCTTGGCCCGCAGCCGCCGTACGTGCACGTCCACGGTGCGGGTGCCGCCGAAGTAGTCGTAGCCCCACACCTCCTGGAGGAGCTGGGCGCGGGTGAAGACCCGGCCGGGGTGCTGCGCGAGGTACTTGATCAGCTCGAACTCCTTGAAGGTCAGGTCCAGGACCCGGCCCTTGAGCTTCGCGCTGTACGTCGCCTCGTCGACCGACAGGTCGCCGTTGCGGATCTCCATCGGGCTGTCGTCGCCGGTGATCTGCCGGCGGCCGGTCGCGAGCCGCAGCCGGGCCTCGACCTCGGCGGGTCCGGCGGTGTCGAGCAGGACGTCGTCGACGCCCCAGTCGGCGGTGACGGCGGCGAGCCCGCCCTCGGTCACCACGAGGATCAGCGGACAGCCCGGCCCGGTGGAGCGCAGGAGCTGGCAGAGGCCGCGCACATGCGGGAGGTCGCGGCGGCCGTCGATCAGTATGGCGTCGGCGCCGGGGGTGTCCACGAGGGCCGGCCCCTCGGCGGGCGCGACCCGGACGCTGTGCAGCAGCAGGCCCAGCGCGGGGAGCACCTCCGTCGACGGCTGAAGGGCGTTGGTCAGGAGCAGTAGCGAGCTCACCGGCTGCCACCTGCCCCGGTATCCGGACGGTCCTGCACGCTTCGTTTGCCCATTACGTCGGTTCCTCCTAGGTCCCTGCGAGGGGGTACCTGCCGGCCTCGGCCGGGGGAGTATGCGGCACTGCTCTGTACGGTGGTGCGGTCCCGTGCGTTCATCCACGCTTCGCATGGTCGAAAGCACAAAAGGACCCGGGGGCTACGTTGCCCGGATCCTCCTGCCCAGCAGAATAGCCCACATGACTTCGGAGGCCCCGAGCGATTTTGCACACTCTTGTGTTCCATCGATCACTTCGAGTGTTCGGCGCGTCGCGCTGTTGACAACCGACGGGGTCCGTATCCAAGCCGCGTACGAGCCGGGCGCGGGCCTGCCGAAGGGGCTCGCCGTGGTGCTCGCGCACGGTTTCACGGGCGCGCTGGAGCGGCCCGCGCTGCGCCGCGCGGCGGCGGCGTTCGCACAGGTCGCGTCCGTGATCACGTTCTCGTTCCGGGGCCACGGCGGCTCCGGCGGCCGGTCCACGGTCGGCGACCGGGAGGTGCTGGACCTGGCGGCGGCGGTCCGCTGGGCGCGGGCGCTCGGATACCGGCGCGTGGCGACCGTAGGCTTCTCGATGGGCGGTTCGGTAGTCCTGCGCCACGCCGCGCTGTACGAACCGGAGCGCGAGGGGCGCACAGATGCGCGGACCGACATAGCGGTGGCGGTGAGCGCCCCCGCCCGCTGGTTCTACCGCGGCACCGCGCCGATGCGGCGGCTGCACTGGATCGTGACGCGCCCGGCGGGCCGCCTCGTGTCCCGGTACGGGCTGCGCACCCGCGTCCACCACGAGGGCTGGAACCCCGTGCCGCTCTCCCCCGTCGCCGCCGCCCCGCTCATCGCCCCCACCCCCCTGCTGATCGTCCACGGCGAGCTCGACCCGTACTTCCCCCTCGACCACCCCCGCATGCTCGCCCAAGCCGCCGACCCGGCCACCACGGACCTGTGGATCGAACCGGGCTTCGGCCACGCGGAGAACGCGGCGCCCCCGGAACTGCTGGGCCGCATCGCGGGCTGGATCACGGAACACGCCTGAGAGGCGGCCGTACGAAAGGGGGCCGGGGCGTGTCCCGGCCCCCCTTTCGTACGGCCTTCGTGCGGGCCCGTCAGCCTGCCTCGACCTCGACGGCCGGCTCCGCGAACTGGGCGGTGTACAGGCGTGCGTAGGCGCCGTCCGCGGCCAGGAGGGAGTCGTGGGTGCCCTGCTCCACGATGTTGCCGGACTCCATGACGAGGATGAGGTCGGCGTCGCGGATGGTGGAGAGGCGGTGGGCGATGACGAAGCTCGTACGGCCCGAGCGGAGCTGCGCCATCGCGTGCTGGATCAGCACCTCGGTGCGGGTGTCGACCGAGCTGGTGGCCTCGTCGAGGACGAGGATCGCGGGCTCGGCGAGGAACGCCCGCGCGATGGTGATGAGCTGCTTCTCGCCGACGCTGACGTTCGAGCCCTCCTCGTCGATGACCGTGTCGTAGCCGTCCGGCAGCGTCCGTACGAACCGGTCGACGTGCGTGGCCTTCGCCGCCTCCACGATCTTGTCCATCGAGGCGGACTCGGCCCCGTACGCGATGTTCTCGGCGATGGTGCCGCCGAACAGCCAGGTGTCCTGGAGCACCATGCCGATGTTGGACCGCAGCTCCTCGCGGGACATCTCGGCGATGTCGACGCCGTCCAGCGTGATGCGGCCGCCGTTCACCTCGTAGAACCGCATCAGCAGATTGACCATGGTCGTCTTGCCGGCCCCCGTCGGGCCGACGATGGCCACGGTCTGGCCGGGGCTGACCGTCAGCGAGAGGCCGTCGATGAGCGGGCGGTCCTTCTCGTACCGGAAGGAGACGTCCTCGAAGGCGACCTGCCCGCGCACATGCTCCGGGCGCATCGGCTCGGCGGCGTCCGGGGACTGCTCCTCGGCGTCGAGCAGTTCGAAGACCCGCTCGGCGGAGGCTACGCCGGACTGCACCAGGTTCGCCATCGAGGCGACCTGCGTCAGCGGCTGGCTGAACTGGCGCGAGTACTGCACGAACGCCTGCACATCACCGATCGACAGCGAGCCGCTGGCCACCCGCAGCCCGCCGACGACGGCCACCAGCACGTAGTTGAGGTTCCCGATGAACATCATCGCGGGCTGGATGATCCCCGAGATGAACTGCGCCTTGAAGCTGGCCGCGTACAGCGCCTCGTTCTCCTCGCGGAACGTCTGCGCGGACTCCTTCTGCCGGCCGAAGACCTTCACCAGCGAATGGCCGGTGTACATCTCCTCGATGTGGGCGTTGAGCTTGCCCGTCGACTTCCACTGCGCGACGAACTGCGGCTGCGCCCGCTTGCCGATCCGCGTCGCGACGACGATCGACAGCGGCACGGTGACCAGCGCGACCAGCGCCAGCAGCCAGGAGATCCAGAACATCATCGCCAGCACGCCGACAATCGTCAGCAGCGACGCCGCGATCTGGCTGAGCGTCTGCTGGAGGGTCGTCTGGATGTTGTCGATGTCGTTGGTGGCGCGGGAGAGGACCTCGCCGCGCGCCTGCTTGTCGAAGTAGCTCAGCGGCAGCTTGGCGAGCTTCTGCTCGACGTCCTCGCGCAGCCGGAAGACGGCCCGCTGCACGACGGTGGTGGCTATCCGGGCCTGGATGAAGCCGAAGACCGCCGAGCCGACGTAGATCAGCAGCACCCACATCAGCACCGTGCCGACGGCGCCGAAGTCGATGCCGTGGCCGGGTGTGAAGTCCATCGAGTCCAGCATGTCGGCGACGGTGCCGTTGCCCTGCTGCCGGACCCGCTCGACCGCCTCGGCCTTGGTCGTGCCGTCCGGCATCTGCCGGCCGATGACGCCCGCGAAGATCAGGTCGGTGGCCTTGCCGAGGATCTTCGGACCCAGAACGGACAGCGCGACGCTGACGAGGCCGAGCAGCAGGGCGACCGAGATGATGGCGCGCTCGGGGCGCAGCGAACCGAGCAGCCGGCGGCTGGAGCCGCGGAAGTCCATGGAGCGCTCGGTGGGCTGGCCGCCCATGAAGCGCGCCGGCCCCGCGGCGGGCGCCGGCCCGCGCCGCGGCTCGCCGTCCTCGGGGCCGTCGTCCTTGGGACCCCCGGCGGCCTCGGGTGCGGCGGCCTCGGACCCGCTGACCTTGGACCCGCCGGCCCCGGGCCCGCCGGCCTCAGGAGCGCTGTCCTTAGGACCGCTGTCCTTAGGAGCGCTGTCCTTGGGCCCGTCGTCCCCGGGGCCGGCCTGGGCCGGCCCCTGTGGGCTCGCGGGTTTCCCGGGTTTGTCGAGCTGTGGTTTCTCCGGGACTGCCGGGCCTTCCGGGCTCTCCGGGCCTTCCGGGGTACTCACGCCGCCTCCTGCTCGGTGAGCTGGGAGAGCACGATCTCCCGGTACGTTTCATTGCCGGCCATCAGTTCCGCGTGGGTGCCGGTGCCCACGACGCGCCCCTCGTCGAGGACGACGATGCGGTCGGCGTCGCGGATCGTGGAGACGCGCTGGGCGACGATGACGACCGTCGCCCGCTCCGTGTCCCTCGCGAGCGCCGCCCGCAGCCGGGCGTCCGTCGCGTAGTCCAGCGCCGAGAACGAGTCGTCGAAGAGGTAGATCTCCGGCCGCCGGACCAGGGCCCGCGCGATGGCGAGGCGCTGGCGCTGCCCGCCGGAGACGTTGGAGCCGCCCTGCGCGATGGGCGCGTTCAGCCCGCCGTCCATCCGCTCGACGAAGTCGCGGGCCTGCGCCGTCTCCAGCGCCCGCCACAGTTCGTCGTCGGTCGCGTCGGGCTTTCCGTACCGCAGGTTCGAGGCGACGGTCCCGGAGAAGAGGTACGGCTTCTGCGGCACGAGACCGATGGCCTCGGCCATCGCCGCGGGGTCGAGGTCGCGTACGTCCACGCCGTCGACGAGCACCGCGCCGTCCGTGGCGTCGATGAGCCGCGGGACCAGGTTCAGCAGCGTCGTCTTGCCGCTGCCCGTCGACCCGATGACCGCCGTGGTCTCGCCGGGCCGCGCCACGAGGTCGATGTTCCGCAGCACCGGCTCCTCCGCGCCGGGGAAGCGGAACTCGACGCCCCGCAGTTCCAGGTGGCCGTCGCGGCGCAGCTCCGTGACCGGCGCGGCGGGCGGTACGACGCTGGAGTCGGTGGCGAGGACCTCGTGGATGCGCTCGGCGCACACCTCCGCGCGCGGCACCATCATGAACATGAAGGTTGCCATCATCACGGACATCAGGATCTGCATCAGATAGCTGAGGAACGCGGTCAACGCTCCGACCTGCATGTCGCCGCTGTCGATGCGGTGCCCGCCGAACCACAGAACGGCGATCGAGGACAGGTTCACGACGAGCATCACGGCCGGGAACATCAGCGACATCAGCCGCCCGGCCCGCATGGACACGTCCATCAGCTCGGCGTTGGCGCCCGTGAAGCGCTTGCGCTCGTGGCCGTCCCGGACAAACGCGCGGATGACGCGGATGCCGGTGATCTGCTCGCGCAGCACCCGGTTGACGGTGTCGATGCGCTCCTGCACGCCCCGGAAGATCGGCCGCATCTTCCGCACGATCAGGGTCACGATGACGCCCAGTACGGGCACGATGACCAGCAGCAGCGCGGACAGCGGCACGTCCTGGTTGAGCGCCATGGCGATGCCGCCGACGCACATGATGGGCGCGGAGACCATCAGCGTGAACGTCATCAGGGCCAGCATCTGCACCTGCTGGACGTCATTGGTGGTGCGCGTGATCAGGGACGGCGCGCCGAAGTCGCCGACCTCCCGCGCAGAGAAGGACTGCACCCGGTCGAAGACCGCGCCGCGCAGGTCGCGGCCGATCGCCATGGAGGTACGGGCACCGAAGTAGACCGCTCCGATCGCGCAGACGATCTGGAGCACGGTGACGGCGATCATCCAGCCGCCGGTGGACAGGATGTAACCGGTGTCGCCCTTGACGACACCCTTGTCGATGATGTCCGCGTTCAGCGTCGGGAGATACAGCGTGGCGAGCGTCTGCACGAGCTGCAGCAGCACGATCAACACGATCGGTTTGGAGTAGGGCCTCAGATACGCCCGCAAAAGTCGTACCAACACATCGGAACCCTATGCGAGATGACTCCATTCCGGCCCCTGCTTTTTCATGCCCTGAACGAGCCGCCGCCGCTACCCGTCATCATGGGGAGCGGCACTTGACGGAAAGGGGTCGCCGTGGCGACGACACAGACAGCACCGGCCGGCACCATCCGGTACTGGGCCGCGGCGAAGTCCGCCGCCGGAGCCGCGGAGGAGCCCTACGCGGCCGCGACGCTCGCGGAGGCGCTGGACGCGGCCCGGCGGCTCCACAGCGAGCGGCCAGAGTTCGCGCGGGTACTGCTCCGCTGCTCGTTCCTGGTGGACGGGGACCCCGTCGGCACGCGCGACCACACGACGGTCCAATTGGCCGAGGGCGGCACGGTCGAGGTGCTCCCGCCCTTCGCAGGAGGGTGAGCCCCGCACCATGAGCAATCAGCCACACGGCCCGTACGACCCGTACGACCCGAACCGCCCCCACGGCCCGTACCCGCCCCAGCAGCAACAGCCGCCTTACGGACAGCAAGGGCAACAGGGCCAGACAGGCCAGCAGGGCCAGTACGGGCAGCATGGCCGCCCTGAGGGTTACGCGCCGCAGCAGGAGCCGTACGGGCAGCAGGGCGCCTACGGGCGCCAGGAACCGGGATCGTGGCCCACGCCCGCGGAGACCCAGCAGGCCCAGCAGCAGCCGTATTACCCGGCCCAGCAGGGCGGCGGCTACCAGGACCAGGAGCAGCACACGCAGACCTGGTCGGGCCCGACCTGGGACACGCGGACCTGGCAGACCCTCTCGGCCCCGGCCGCCGCCGCTCCGGAACCGCCGCCGGGCTCCCCCGGCCCGCTGCCGCCCGAGCAGGGGCCGTACGGGACGAACGGCGGCTACGGGGCCGCGCCCCCCATGGCGTACGGGCAGTACCAGCAAGCCCCGGCCGGCCAGGCCGCGTGGCACGGCGACCAGTCCTCGGCGACGCACGCCCCCGCCGGCGCGTACGCCCCGATGGACGGCGGACAGGGCGCGCGGAGACCGACCTCCCAAGCGCCCCAGACGCCCCAGGCAGTCCAGACGGCTCGCCCAGCTCGGACGGCGGTCCAGGAAGAGCCGACGGCGCAGGCCCCGCAGCCCCCGATGACCGCCGCGGAGAAGGCCCGCGCCGAGGGCCGGCCGCAGATCCTCGCGCCGGGGCTCCAGCCCGCGGCGGTCACCGCCGTGCTGGCCGTACTGCTCGCCGTGGCGGCGCCGCTGCCGCAGGCGGTGCTCGCCCTCCCCGTGGTGCTGCTCCAGGCGGTCACGGCGGCGGGCTGGTTCCGGCTCAACGGCATGTGGCCCGCCCGGCAGGGCATCGCGCTGGCGTTCCTGGCCGGGGTGGTCGCCGACATCGGGCTGCTGGCCACCGACGCGGACCAGGCGCCCACCGTGCTGATCGGCGCCGTCGGCGTCTGGATCCTGCTGGTCGTGGTCCTCCAGTTGCGCAGCCGCAGCACGCCGGACGAGCGGCTGTACGGGCTCACGGCCGCCGCGGCCGCCGCGGGCCTGGCGGTGCTCGCGGGAGGGCACCTGGCGGCGGACTCCGACGCCGTGGTGGTCGGCGCCCTCGCCGTCGCGGTCGCCGTGCTGGCCCGCGCGCTGCCGCTGCCGTCGGCGGCGTCGCTCGTCGTCTCCCTGGTGGCCGCCGCGGGCGCGGGCGTCGCGGCCGGGCAACTGACCGGCATCGGCCCGTCCGGCGCGCTGCTGGGCGCGGCGGCGGGCGTCTGCGCGCTGGTGGGGCTGCGGGTGGCGAGCTACGACTACCCGTCCCGGTTCGTGCATATGACCGCGGGCGTCGCCCTGCCGCTGGCGGCCGCGGCCCCGGTCGTCTACGTGATCGGCCGCGCGCTGACGTAACCCGTCGCCCCCTCGTCGGCCACGCCGGCGATCGACTCCGGTTAGGCTCACTGCACGGGCGGGGGGCCTGACCTGGAGCACGCGACCGAGAACGTGGGGGAACCGAAGGCAATGCGCGGACTGCGAATACTGCTGATCGTCGTGGTGGTGCTGGGCATCCTGTTCGTGGCGGCCGACCGCGTCGCGGTCTACTTCGCCGAGAACGAGGCGGCCAAGAAGATCAAGAGCAGCCAGAACCTGAGCGAGACGCCGGACGTGTCCATCAAGGGCTTCCCCTTCCTGACCCAGGTGGCCGACTCCAAGCTGGACGAGGTCCACGTGGGCGTCGACGGCGTCTCGGCCAGCGCGGGCGGCCGCTCGATCCGGGTCACGAAGCTCGACGCCACGCTGCACGACGTGAAGATCAACAGCAGCTTCTCGTCCGCCACCGCCGACACCGCGACGGGCTCCGCGCACATCTCGTACGCGGACCTCACCAAGGCCGCCGACCCCGGCGTGAAGGTCTCCTACGGCGGTCGCGACAAGAACGGCACGAGCCAGGTGAAGGTCAGCGCGGGCGTCCCGGTCCCGGTGCTGGGCCGCACGGTGGAGCGCAGCGTGGTCTCGACCGTCACGATGGTGCACGGCGACACGATCCGGCTGCACGCGGACAGCGTGCCGGGCCAGGAGATCCCCGGCCTGGAGGGCCTGATCCGCAAGAAGATCGACTTCGACCGGAAGATCGACGGGCTGCCCCGGGGGCTCAAGCTCGACAAGATCACCACCAACGAGGACGGCGTGGACATCACCGTCACCGGCTCCCACGTGGAGCTGGCGGGCTGACGTCCCAGGTGGCCGCTCGGGGCGGGCCATCGCCCGTCCAGGACGGGCCATCGCCCGCTCAGGACGGGCCATCGCCCGCTCAGGACGGACGCCCCGTCCACGCAGCGAGACGCCTACGTCCGTACAGCAGGAACGGCCGGGCGCCCAAGGCCCGTACGGACGCCCGTACGGGCCGCACAGCGCCTTCCCGCCATATCGGTCAGCCGAGGCGTCCCGCATACATCCCATATCCTGAGACTCTTCATCTCAGCATCCGACACCCCGGTGACACGCGCGCCCGTCCGTCCCTACGATCGGCCCTATGAAGCGACAGGCGGATCTCACGAAGCGGCGGGCAGTCGACCTGTGCCGCGTCGCCGCCATGCTCTGTCACAGCGCCTGACGCGACGCTGACCTCCCGTTCTTCCCTCGGCCCCGTCAATGGGCCCGACGCTCAGCGCCGCCCCCGTGCCGCCGCGCACCTGTGCCGCCGCGCGCCCCCTCGCGCACCCGCACCGTCGCACCGCGCACCGCCCGCACCGCCGCACCTGCCCCGGAGGAGAGAAATATGAGCCGCAGCGACGTCCTGGTCGACGCCGACTGGGTCCAGGCCCGCATCGACGACCCGAAGACGGTCATCGTCGAGGTCGACGAGGACACCTCGGCGTACGACAAGAACCACATCAAGAACGCCGTACGGATCGACTGGAAGAAGGACCTCCAGGACCCCGTGCGCCGCGACTTCGTCGACCGGGCCGGCTTCGAGGCGCTGCTGTCCGAGAAGGGCATCGCCAACGACGACACGGTCGTCCTCTACGGCGGCAACAACAACTGGTTCGCGTCCTACGCCTACTGGTACTTCAAGCTCTACGGCCACCAGGACGTGAAGCTCCTCGACGGCGGACGCAAGAAGTGGGAGCTGGACTCCCGCGACCTGGTCGCCGAGGTGCCCAGCCGCGAGCGGACCCAGTACCGGGCCAAGGAGCAGGACCTGTCCATCCGCGCCTTCCGGGACGACGCCGTCGCCGCGATCGGGAAGCTCAACCTGGTCGACGTGCGCTCGCCCGACGAGTTCAGCGGCAAGCTGCTCGCCCCGGCCCACCTCCCGCAGGAGCAGTCCCAGCGCCCCGGCCACATCCCGAGCGCCCGCAACATCCCGTGGTCGAAGGCGGCCAACGACGACGGCACCTTCCGCTCCGACGACGAGCTGAAGGAGATCTACGAGGCGGCCGGCGTCGACCTGTCCAAGGACACCATCGCGTACTGCCGCATCGGGGAGCGCTCCGCGCACACCTGGTTTGTGCTGCACGAGCTGCTCGGCCAGGAGAACGTCCGGAACTACGACGGCTCGTGGACCGAGTACGGCTCCCTCGTCGGCGTCCCGATCGAACTCGGCGCCAACTGAGCATCCCTCCCGCTACACCCCTCTACTCTCAAGGACCCCATATGTGTGGAGCAAAGGCCGGCGGCCCGGACGCGGCGACGATCAAGCCCGGCGAGACCACCATCCAGGGCTCGGTGACCCGTGACGGCCAGCCCGTGAGCGGCTACGTCCGGCTGCTGGACAGCACCGGCGAGTTCACCGCCGAGGTGCCCACCTCGGCGACCGGGCAGTTCCGCTTCTACGCGGCCGAGGGCACCTGGACCGTACGCGCGCTGGTGCCGGGCGCGACCGCCGACCGTACCGTCGTCGCGCAGAGTGGCGGGCTCGCCGAGGTCGCCATCACTGTCTGAGCGGCCTGAGCCGACCTGAGTTCGGTCTGAGCCGACCCGGGCCCTGGTACTGGCAGGGGCCCGGACTCCGCCGTCCGAGGGACGGCACACGCACGGCCGAAGGGCCGCACCCCGGGGTTGGACGCCTTGGCGGGGTGCGGCCCTTCGCGCCGCCCGGGTCCCGGTCGTACCGTGGAACCATGTACGCGCGAAGGCGCCACCGGTACTTCGCCATGATGGGCACGTGCATCGCGCTGTTCGTCCTGGCGTGGGGTGTCGTACGCATCTGGTCGGTCCCCGCCGCCGTCGCGATGTGCCTGGTCGCGATGGTGATCCCGCCCGTCGCCGCGATCGTCGCGAACCGCAAGGGCCCCGACGACCGCTGGTGGGACGAGCCGCCGGACCGGTCCGCGCCCAGCGGGGACAAGGAGTCCGACCGCTGGTGGGACGAGCTGGAGGGCAAGAAGCACCGCCGTTGACGCCACGGGTTCCGTACGGGCCTCAGTACACGAGGGCCTGCACGCCATCCGCCATGATCTCGCTGACGAAGACCTGCGCGCCCGCGATCCGGGCGCCCTCGATGAGGTCCTTCTCCTCGATGCCGCGGCGCGCCGCGCACTGCGTGCACACCGTGATCGTCCCGCCGCCCGCCTGGATGCCCTCGATGAGGTCCGGCAGCGGCGCGGCGTGCGGCAGCTCGAACTCGGCGGCCCGCCCCGGCAGGCCGAACCACGAGGACTCGCCGGTCAGCCACAGCGACACCGCGACGCCGCTGGCGACGGCGACCGCCGCCACCGTGAACGCCTGCGAGCACCGCTCGGGCGCGTCCGCGCCCGCCGTCACCTTGATCACGAGCTTCTTCGCCATGGGCCCACTCTAGAAGCCCCGCCCAGCCCGCCCGCTCCCCCGGGACCGGCCCTCGGCCCCTACGGACGCCCGGCCTCCGCGGCGGGCGGCGGGGCGCGGCGGACCTCACAGCGCCGCCGGGAGCGTCGGCGACTAGACTCGGCCACGGTCCGTACACCCTCACCATCCGCCCTAGGAGCGCGCTCGTGCTTGAGGCATTCTTCACCGCCCTGTTGGTCCTGGTCGCCGTCGGCGTCATCGCGTTCGCGGGCCTGTCCGTGAAGAAGTTGTACCAGGGCCAGCGCTGACCCCCCGCCCCCGCCTACAGATCGCCTGAGCCAATGATCGAGATCCCGTCCGACCTGAACCCGGACCTCGTGCCCCTCGCCTTCCTCCTCGGCAACTGGGAGGGAGCGGGCGTCGCCGAGTTCCCCGGCACCGAGAAGTGCAACTTCGGCCAGGAAGTGACCTTCACCCACGACGGCCGCGACTTCCTGGAGTACATCTCGCACAGTTGGGTCCTCGACGGCGAGGGCAAGAAGGTCGCGCCGCTGGAGTCCGAGACCGGCTACTGGCGGATCGACAAGGACCGCAAGGTCGAGGTCGTGATGGTCCGCGACCAGGGCGTGGTGGAGATCTGGTACGGCGAGCTGGCCGACCAGAAGCCGCAGATCGACCTGGTGACCGACGCCATCGCGCGGACCGCCGCCGCCGGCCCGTACAGCGGGGGCAAGCGGCTCTACGGCTACGTCAACAGCGACCTCATGTGGGTGGGCGAGAAGTCCACTCCGGACGTGCCGCTGCGGCCGTACATGTCGGCGCACCTGAAGAAGGTCGTCGACCCGAGCGAATGGGCGAAGGACCTCAAGGACCTGCCCGACGACGGCATCGCCTTCTTCAAGTAGGAAGCCCCGGGCGGCGCGCCCGGTCTCCGCACAGGAGGCCCGGAGCGGCCGGCCCGGCACAAACTCAAGATCACGGCCCCGCGGGGAAAGTCCGGTGAGAATCCGGCGCTGACCCGCAACGGTGGGCGGTGCCGCGTGCGAGCGCGCGGCACCGCGAGCCCGATCACCCGCGGCGGCCACAGCTCCTGACAACTCGCCGTGGACTGCGAGGGGACGCCGCCCGGCCGAGCGCCGCTCGGGGCAGCCTCTCCGCACGTACGGAAGCGGCCCGAGGCGAAGGCGACCGACTCCACCGTGGCGATCACCTCCCCGGCCGACGGCGCGCGCACCGCGCCCGGCGGCCCGCCCCCACCGCGCCGCCTGCCCCTGCCGCCGCTGATCGCCGCGCTCGCGGCCGGGCTGCTCCTGTCGCTGGCCTGCGGGGTGGCGATGGGCTACTCCGGCCTGACCTGGGGCGCGGTCTTCGGCTATCTGCGGGCCGGGCTGACCGGCGGGACCATTGCGCCCGACGAGGTCTCCGCCTACACCATCGTGTGGGAGCTGCGCTTCCCGCGCGCGCTGCTGGCCGCGATCGTCGGCGCCGGGCTCTCCGCCATCGGCGTCGCCGTCCAGGCCATGGTCCGCAACGCCCTCGCCGACCCGTTCGTGTTGGGGATCTCCTCGGGGGCCGCGGTCGGCGCCAACGCCGTGCTGATCTTCGGCGCGCTGGGGGCGCTCGGCGTCTGGGCGCTGTCGGCGGCGGCGTTCGCCGCGGCGCTCGCCGCGATGGCGCTCGTCTACGCGGCGGCCCGCACCCCGCAGGGCCTCACCCCGCTGCGGCTCGTACTGACCGGCACCGCCATGTACTACGGCTTCTCGGCGATCAGCACCCTGATGGTCTTCAGCTCCGACCGGGCCGAGGCCGCGCGCTCCGCGATGATGTGGCTGCTGGGCAGCCTGGGCGGGGCGTCCTGGGACTCCGTGCCGATCGCTGCCGGCGCCGTACTGGCGGGGCTCGCGCACCTCGCCTTCTCCGCGCGCCGGCTGAACGCCCTGGCCATGGGCGACGAGACGGCCGCGGCCCTCGGCGTGGACGCCGGGCGGCTGCGCAAGCAGCTCTTCGTCACCGCGGCGGGCGTCACCGGCGCCGTCGTCGCCGTCAGCGGCGCGATCGGCTTCGTCGGGCTGATGGTCCCGCACATCACCCGGATGCTGGTGGGCGCCGACCACCGGCGCGTGCTGGCGGTGGCCCCGCTGCTCGGGGCCGTCCTGCTGGTGTGGGTCGACATCATCTCCCGGGTGCTGCTCGCGCCCGTGGAACTCCCCATCGGCGTCATCACGGCCGTCGTGGGCGTGCCCTGCTTCGTGCTGCTGATGCGCCGCCGCGGCTACACCTTCGGAGGCGCCTGATGCGCGTGGACGTCGAGGACCTGTCGGTCGCGATCGCGGGCGCCCGCATCGTCGAGGACATCACCGTACGGGCCGACAGCGGACAGCTCGTCGGCCTCGTCGGCCCCAACGGCAGCGGCAAGTCGACCCTGCTGCGCTGCGTCTACCGGGCGCTGCGCCCGGCCGCCGGCACCGTCCGGCTCGACGGCGCGGACCTGCACGCCATGGACGTACGGGAAGGGGCGCGGGCGCTGGCCGCGCTGCCCCAGGAGTCGGTGAACGAGTTCGACTTCACCGCCGCCGAGGTCGTCGCCATGGGGCGGCTGCCACACCAGAAGGCCGTCGCGCGCGCCACCGCCGCCGACGCCGCGGCCTGCGCGGCGGCGCTCGCCCGGGTCGGCGCGGACCATCTCGCGGACCGCGGGTTCCTGACCCTGTCGGGCGGCGAGAAGCAGCGGGTGCTGATCGCCCGCGCGCTGGCCCAGGAGTCGCGGGTGCTGGTCCTCGACGAGCCGACGAACCACCTCGACATCGCCCAGCAGCTCGAAGTCCTGTCGCTGGTGCGCGGCAGCGGGCTGACGGTGCTCGCCGCGCTGCACGACCTGAACCTGGCCGCCGGCCACTGCGACGTGCTGTACGTCATCGCCGGGGGCCGGATCGTGGCCTCGGGCCCGCCGCACGAGGTACTGACCCCCGAACTGCTCGCCGAGGTCTTCGGGGTACGGGCGCACCGCGTCCCGCATCCGGAGTCCGGCGCCCCGCAGCTCCTCTTCGACCGGCTCCCCGCCGCGACCACCACCCCCGCCGCCCCATGACCCTAAGGACGTCCCCCGACATGACCGCCACGCGCGCTCGCGCAGCCACCGCCGTCGCCGCCGTCGCGGCCCTCGCCCTGACCCTGACCGGCTGCGGCGCCGAGGTCGGCTCCGCCGACTCCGGGAAGTCAGGGGGCGCCTCGGCCAAGGGCTCCGGCCACTACCCCGTGACCGTGGAGAACTGCGGCCAGAAGGTGACGTACGACAAGGCGCCGCGGCGGGTGGTGACCAACGACGTGGGCATAGCCGAGATCATGTTCGCGCTCGGGCTCGAAGACCACATGGCCGGCTATGTGATGCCCGACTACAAGGACAGCCGCGAGGACGTTCCCTGGAAGGACGGCTACAAGAAGGTCAAGTGGCTGTCCAAGAAGCAGATCAACAAGGAACTGGTCCTCGACGCCAAGGCCGACATGGTCTTCGCGGGCTGGAACTACGGCTTCGGCGAGGGCGACGGCTTCACGCCCGCCGGCCTCAAGAAGCTCGGCATCGGCTCGTACGTGCTGACCGAGTCCTGCCGCAACGGCTCCTCCGCCAAGTCCCGCGGGGTGATGCCGCCGCTGGAGGCGCTCTACACGGACCTGACGACGCTCGGGAAGATCTTCGACGTCGAGGACCGGGCCGCGGAGCTCGTCGCGGGCTTCAAGAAGCAGGTCGCCGACGCACAGGCCGAGATCCCGAAGGACGGCCACCGCCCGTCCGTCTTCCTCTACGACTCCGGCCAGGACAAGCCGTTCACGTCGGGCGCGTTCGCGGGGCCGCAGGACATCATCACCAAGGCCGGCGGCACGAACGTGATGGGCGACCTCAAGGACACCTGGGCGACGGTGAGCTGGGAGTCCGTCGTCGACCGCGACCCCGAGGTCATCCTGATCAACAACTACGGGTCGCCCAACGCCGAGCAGAAGAAGAAGTTCCTGATGTCCTACGGGCCGCTGGCCAACGTCAAGGCCGTCAAGAACCACCGCGTCTTCGTCCTCGACTACGTCGACCTCGTGGAGAGCCCCCGCAACCCGTCCGCGATCGCGGCGCTGGCCGGCTACTTGAAGGAGGTCCGCGCGGGCTGAGGCTGCCTACACTGGGCGGCGTGGTGGACACCAACTGGCAGAGCGATCTCCGTAAGCGCGGATACCGGCTGACCCCGCAGCGCCAGCTCGTACTGGAGGCCGTCGACAGACTGGAGCACGCGACGCCCGACGGCATCCTCACCGAGGTGCGCCGCACCGCCAAGGGCGTCAACATCTCCACGGTCTACCGGACGCTGGAGCTGCTGGAGGAGCTGAAGCTGGTCAGCCACGCCCACCTCGGCCACGGCGCGCCCACGTACCACCTCGCGGACCGGCACCACCACATACACCTGGTCTGCCGGGACTGCACGGACGTGATCGAGGCCGATCTGTCGGTCGCGGAGCCGTTCACCGAGACGCTGCGCGAGCGGTTCGGCTTCGACACGGACATGAAGCACTTCGCGATCTTCGGGCAGTGCGCCGCCTGCGCCGGGAAGGCCGCGGCCGCCGAGTCGTAGGCTTGTCGGTATGAGCGGTATGAAGAGCCCTTTGCTGTCGCTGCCCGGCGCCGTCCCCGGCGAGGGACCCGACGAAGGAGTCGCCGCGCACTACGGCGACCTGTTCCGCGAGCAGCGCGCGCTCGCCGACGGCACCGGTTTCGTGGACCTCTCGCACCGCGGGGTGGTCACCGTCACCGGCGCCGAACGCCTGGCCTGGCTGCACCTGCTCCTCACCCAGCACGTCAGCGAACTCCCGGCCGGCGAGGCCACGGAGGCGCTGATCCTCTCCGCCAACGGCCATATCGAGCACGCCCTTTACCTCGTCGACGACGGCGGGACCACGTGGATCCACGTGGAGCCCGGCACCCAGGACGCGCTGATCGGCTACCTGGAGAGCATGAAGTTCTTCTACCGCGTCGAGGTCGCCGACCGCACCGCCGACCTCGCGGTGGTGCACCTCCCGGCGGGCTCCATCGCCGCGGCACCAAAGGGCGTGACGGTGCGCGAGACGCCGCACGGCCGCGATCTCTTCCTGCCCCGGGCCGACCTGGAGAAGTTCGCCGCCGAGCACGGTCCGGCCGCGGGCTCCCTCGCGTACGAGGCGCTGCGCGTCGAGGCCCACCGGCCCCGCCTCGGCCTGGAGACCGACCACCGCACCATCCCGCACGAGCTGGGCTGGATCGGCGGCGCCGTACACCTCCAGAAGGGCTGCTACCGCGGCCAGGAGACGGTGGCGCGGGTGCACAACCTCGGCAAGCCCCCGCGGCGGCTGGTCTTCCTGCACCTCGACGGCAGCGAGGTGCGGCTGCCCGCGCACGGCGCGCCGGTGCGGCTGGCCGCGGACGGCCCCGAGGGGCGCCCGATCGGATTCATCACCACCTCCGCGCGCCACCACGAACTGGGCCCGATCGCGCTCGCCCTGGTGAAGCGGAACGTGCCCGTCGACGCCGCGCTGCTCGCGGACGGGACGGCGGCGGCGCAGGAAGTGGTCGTGGAGCCGTGACGGCGTAAGGCCGCCGGGCCGGGGCTCTGTGCGGTGGGCCCGTAGGTCGCTTGCCGGGGGCTCCCGGTGGTGGGCCCGCAGGCCGCTCCCCGGGGCTCCCGGGTGGTGGGGGCCGGGGCCCCTCAGACCTCGATCAGCACCGTGAACGGGCCGTTGTTCGTGAGCGAGACCTTCATGTCCGCTCCGAAGCGGCCCGTCTCCACCTGCGCGCCCAGCTCCCGCAGCCGCGCCACGACCTCGTCCACCAGCGGCTCGGCGACCTCGCCGGGAGCGGCGGCGTTCCAGGTCGGCCGGCGGCCCTTCCGCGCGTCACCGAGGAGGGTGAACTGGGAGATCACCAGCAGCGGCGCCGCCACGTCCGAGCAGGACTTCTCGTCCTCCAGGACCCGGACGGACCACAGCTTGCGGGCCAGTTGCGCCGCCTTCCGCGGGGTGTCGTCATGGCCGACCCCGACCAGCACGCACAGCCCCTGGCCCACGATCTCGCCGACCGTCTCGCCGTCCACGACGACGCTCGCCCCGTCCACCCTCTGCACCACAGCTCGCATACGGACCATGATGCCTTGGGCACCGCGTACGGCCGTCCGGGGCCGTTCGGGTGCAGAGGCCCTGCGACGGGGGCGCCCAGAGTGGCACGATGCGTGCAGGCGGTGCGTTATGTGGGCAACGTGACCTGGTCGCGCACCGCCCGAGGGGACGGAAACGCATGATCACACCCGGCGCCGGGCAGACACCCGGCCCCGTATCCACTGCCCGCTCCACCACCGACCGCGCCAGCGCGGCTCGCACCGAGGACGGCCTCATGCTCCAGAGCGAAGCGTTGCAGCCCAGACCCCCGATCCAGCGCTCCGGAAGACTGGCCGACATGCCGGTGCGGGAGCTGGCCGAGCTGCGCCTCGCCGAGCTGCGCACGCTGCGCCGCGACGCGCAGCAGGACGAGGCCGATCTCAGCTACGTACGGCGGCTGCTCCAGGGCCGCATCGACATCCTGCGGGCCGAGCTGGCCCGGCGCGCGGCGCCCCGTTCGCCGGTGGTCGACCGGCTGTCGGAGATCCTCGCGGACGTACCGTCCAGCCACCGCTCGTCCGCCCGGCATGTGACGCTCGGCATGCCGCACAGCGAGGAGTTCCGGCGGCTGGCCGAGGACATGCTCTCCGAGGTCGAGCTGTCCGACCTGGAGGCCCGTACGGACCAGGAGCTGCTCACCGCGATGGGCCGGCTGGTCCGCTATGAGCAGCAGGTCTCGCGGCGCCGTCAGCAGTTGCAGCACACGGCGGACGATTGCGGCACGGAGATCGCCCGCAGGTACCGTGAAGGAGAAGCACAAGTAGACGATCTGCTCTCCTGAAGCCCGCGGACCCGCCTGGTCCGCGGCCCGCCGGGGGCAGTGCGCGACCCCGGAAGGCCCCCGATGTCCTCTTCCAGCCCCGCGGCCGCCGGCCCGGCCGCCGACGCCGCCATATCCCCGGTCCTCGCCGAGGTCGTACGCTCCGGTTTCGTCGAGGGCCGCCATCGCGGTTCGCTGGTGGTGCTGGCCGCGGACGGCGGTGTGGAGCTGGCGCTGGGCGAGGCGTCAGCGCCGGTCTTCCCGCGCTCCAGCAACAAGCCGATGCAGGCCGCGGCGGTGCTGCGGGCCGGGCTGGAGCTGTCCGGCGAGCGGCTGGCGCTGGCGGCGGCCAGCCATTCCGGCGAATCGTTTCACCTCGATCTGGTGCGCAAGATGCTCGCCGAGTACGGACTCCGCGAGGACGACCTCCAGACCCCGCCCGACCTGCCCCTGGACCCGGTCGAGGCGCAGTCGTACCTGGCGGCGGGCCACGTCCGCGACCGCGTCACCATGAACTGCTCGGGCAAGCACACCGCCATGCTCGCCGCGTGCGCCGCGAACGGCTGGCCGCTCGACACCTACCTCGCCCCGGACCACCCGCTCCAGCGGCTCGTCCTCCAGGTCGTCGAGGAGGCGAGCGGCGAACGCGTCGCGCACGTCGGCACGGACGGCTGCGGGGCGCCGCTGATGTCCCTGACCCTGACCGGCCTGGCCCGCGCCTTCCGTACGTTCGTACTGGCCGAGCCGGGCAGCGCGGAACGCCGGGTCGCGGACGCGATGCGCGCCCACCCCGAGTACGTGGCCGGCACCCGCCGCCCCGACACCTGGCTGATGAGCGAGGTGCCGGGGGTGCTGTCGAAGATGGGCGCGGAGGCCGTGCAGGCCGTGGCGCTGCCGGACGGCCGGGCCCTCGCCTTCAAGATCGACGACGGGTCCGGCCGCGCGCTCGGCCCCGTACTGGCGCGGGCGCTCGCCCTCCTCGGCGTCGACTCGCCCGTCGTGGCCCGCATCGGCGACGCGCCGCTGCTCGGGGGCGGGGAGCGGGTGGGAGAGGTGCGCGCGACGTTCTGAGGCGGTCGCTTCCTGAGGCGGCCCTGTCTCTGCGGGCGCGGGGGGGCTCATGGGGGGGCGCCTCGCCTCCCCCAGCCCCCATTGGCCTCCCCCAGCCCCCTTGGCCTCCCCCAGCCCCCCTTGGCCTCCCCGGCCCGTTGGCTCCCCGGTAATTCGCGTGCGGGGCGGGGTGGGCGCGCCTAGCGTGTGCCCATGAATCCAGGGCTCACGGTCCGTACGATCACCGAATCCGACGTACCGGACTGGTGCCGGGCACTGCACGTCGGCTTCCTGCGCCGCCCCACGGTCTCCAAGGAGGAGGTCGAGACCCGGCTGGGGGGCATTGACCTCGCCCGTACGCAGGGGGCGTTCGACGCGGGTTCGGTGAGCGTGAACGGCGTCAACGGCGCGGGCGGCGTGAACAGCGCGGACGGAGCGGACGGCCGGTGCGTGGCCACGTTCCGCAGCTTCGCGCAGCAGCTCACGGTGGTCGGCGGGGCGGCGGTGCCGGCCGACGCGGTCAGCAATGTGACGGTGTCGCCGACGCACCGCCGCCGCGGCCTGCTCACCCGCATGATGGACACCGACCTGCGGCTGGCCAAGGAGCGCGGCGACGCCGTCGCGACGCTGGTCTCCGCCGAGTACCCGATCTACGGGCGGTACGGCTTCGGCCCGGCCACCTGGATCACCGAGTGGGAGGTCGACGTAGCGCGCGCCGGCCTCGACGGGCGGTACACGGGCCCCGCGGACGGCGGCCGGGTGGACTTCGCGACCCCCGAGACCGTACGGGGACTCGGCCCGGCCTTCCACGAGCGGTTCCGGGCGACGCGGCCCGGTGCGGTCAGCCGCTCCGAGCGCTGGTGGCGGATGGAGACCGGCGACCTGTCCAACGGCGCCGCGGACGAGCCCTGGAAGGAACCGTTCTTCGCCGTCTACCGGGGCCCCGACGGCACGGTCGACGGCCTGCTCTCGTACGAGGTGAACGAGCGCTGGGACGGCAAGCTGCCGGACAACACCCTGGTCGTGCGCCACCTGCTCGCCACCTCCCCGGCGGCCGAGCGCGCGCTGTGGCACTTCGTGCTGTCGGTCGACTGGATATCCACGGTGCGCAGCGGCCACCGCGCCCCCGACGACGTACTCCCGCTGCTGCTCGGCGACCCGCGCGCGGCCCGCGTCACCACCCACGCCGACTACCTCTGGCTGCGCCCCCTGGACGTGCCGCGGCTCCTCCAGGCCCGTACGTACGCGGCCTCGGCCGCCCTCGTCCTCGACGTACGGGACCCGGCGGGCCTCGCCCCCGGCCGCTACCTCCTGGACGCCACCCCCACCGGCGCCACCTGCGCCCCGACGACGCGCTCGCCCGATCTGACCCTGGATGTCGCGGAGTTGGGCGCCTTGTACCTCGGCGACGAGTCGGTCCAACGGCTCGTCGCGCTGGGCCGCGTACAGGAGGAACAGGCCGGGGCGGCGGCGACGGCGGAGGCACTGCTGCGAACGGGCCGGCGGCCGTGGTGCCCGGACGTGTTCTGAGGGCAGGTGGGTGGGGGGCCGGAGCCGGTGTTCGGGGGGGGCGGTCGCCGACCCGGGGCGGGTGCGTGCTGCGAGGGGTGCTGCGGGGAGCTGATGAGCCGGCGCGGGTTGAGGGCGTACTGCGAGGGGGCACGGGGAGCTGATGCGCCGGGCGCGGGCGGGGTGCGTATTACGAGGGGGGCTGCGAGGGGCTGGTGGCCCGGGGCGGGCCGGGGGCGTACTACGAGGAGGGCCGCGAGGAGCTGACGAGTTCTACGGGGAACTGATGAGCCGGCGCGGGCCGGGGCCTTCTGCCTGGAGCTGGTCGGCGGGGTTGGTGAGGACGCACCGGTCGATGGTCAGGCAGCCGCAGCCGATGCAGTCGGTCAGATGGTCGCGGAGCTTCGTCATCTGCTCGATGCGGTCGGTCAGGTCCTGCCGCCAGCACTCGGAGACCCGCGCCCAGTCCTCGCGGGTGGGGGTGCGGTTCTCGGGGAGCATGGCGAGGGCGTCGCGGATGGCGGCGAGCGGGATGCCGAGCCGCTGGGAGACCCGGATGAAGGCGACGCGGCGCAGCGTGTCGCGGGTGTAGCGGCGCTGATTTCCGCTGGTGCGGCGGCTGTTGATGAGTTCCTGGCGCTCGTAGAAGCGGAGCGCGGAGGCGGGGACGCCGCTGCGCTCGGAGAGTTCGCCGACGGTGAGTTCTTTGGCCTGCCAGGGGACTTGGGTCATGGTGGCCAGGATAGCTTGACTTGAACCATTGTTTAAGTTGGAGGCTCTTTCCTACGGAGACCGCGCGGCCTCCGGCATCTCCGGCACCTCCGGCACAGCGCTCGCGCCGAACGCGCTGCGCGCGCCGCTCCCCAAGGAAGGGACTCCTGCCATGACCGTCACCGCACCCGAGCGCCCATACCGCCTGGCCGTGATCATCGGCTCGACGCGGGAGGGCCGCTTCGGCCCCACCGTCGCCAACTGGTTCGTGGCCCAGGCCGCGCGCCGCGACGACGTCGAGACGCACGTCATCGACCTGGCCGAGACCCCGCTGCCGATGAACCTCAGCGGCGAGCCCGGCCCCGAGGCGGCCGCCGCGCTGGCCGCCGTCACGCCGCGGCTGGCGGCCGCCGACGCGTTCGTCGTCGTGACGCCCGAGTACAACCACAGCTACCCGGCCCCCCTCAAGAACCTCATCGACTGGCACCGCGACGAATGGCAGGCCAAGCCCGTCGGCTTCGTCTCCTACGGCGGCCTCTCCGGCGGCCTCCGCGCCGTCGAGCACCTGCGCCCCGTCTTCGCCGAACTGCACACCGTCACCGTCCGCGACACGATCAGCTTCCACATGCCTTGGGGTCAGTTCGACGAAGACGGCACCCACAAAGACGGCGCCGCCGCCTCCGCCGCCGCCAAGACCATGCTCGACCAACTCGGCTGGTGGGCCCGCGCCCTCACCACAGCCCGCCAAACCCACCCCTACGGAAGCTGAACCCTGTTCGCCGATGCGACAGTTGGCGCTCTTACGTGGCCTGGGGGCCTTGGCGGGGCGGGTGGCTGACGCCGCATGGTCTGCGGCCGAGTTGGGGTGGTGGGGGGCCGCGGTAGCGGAGGGGGCGGGCCGACCGCGAGGGCGGGGGCGGCGGGCTGACCGCGGTGGGGGCGGGGCACGGTGGGCCTTGGCGGGGCGGCGGGCGCAGCCGCGCGGTGGTCGGGGCGGCGCGCAGCCGTCGCCCTCCGTCCCTGGGCCAGCGCAGGCCCGGCGGCAGCCACCGACCCCCGCCCCCAGGCGGTACGTCCGCACAGCCTCGTGGCGCCAGACAACTCACAGCAACCACGCCGCGCGCCGCGCGCCGGGCGCGCCCCCGCAGCGGTCGGGGGCAACGCTCACCCCTCGGGTGGCGGGGTTTTCGTACGGGGGGCGCTCAGCGCAGCGTCCCGGCGGGGACGAGGCGTGTTGCGAGGCGTACGTGGGGGCTAGAAGCGGTCAGGGCCTCGCTGAGGGCGTCGCCGGCGGCGGTGAGGGCGGTGTCGTCCATGGGACCGAGGGCGTCGAGGAGGAAGAAGGCGCGCGTGGTGTCGTGGGTGAGGCGGGTGCGGACGCACTGCCGCCAGTTCCAGCGGCGGCAGGTGACGCCGGCGTCGTCGCGCCAGACGACCTCGCCGGGCGCGGGGTGCTCGATGACGCTCTCGCCCCCGGCGGCCGTGGCGAACTCCTCGGTGCCGTCGGCGCGTACGAGCCGCGCCGGGCCCTGGTAGTGGTCGAGGTCCTCGCCGCCCAGCGGCACGACGTGCGCGACCGAGATCGCGTTGTAGATGTCGGTGAGCCGGTCCACACGGGGCAGCCCGTCGGCGGCGCGGCGCAGCAGCGCTTCCGCGCTGGGCCGGGTCCGCTGCGGCTTAGCGCCGAAGGCGCGGAACGCCTCGCGCCAGGCCGCGAGGTGCGGATGCTCCTCCACCGGCCCATCGGCCAGCCACTTGCGCGCGGTCTCCTCGGCCTCCGCGAGCAGCCGCTCGCCCTGCGCATCGCTGGGCCCGGGGACCAGCCCCTCGGCCGTGATCACCAGGGCCCGGTAGTCCGGCCGCAGCTCCCGAACGGCAGGGTCGATCGCCACGGCGGCGAGCCAGGCGTCGATGTCGGCGGTGTCGGCGGCGGCAGCGCCGGTCCCGGCGGTGCCGGTGTTCACGTCGTCGCCGGTCACGTGGTCGGTCACGTCGTTGTTCCCGTCTGTCTATGCGGGCCCCGGGCCCCGTTCGCGGGCCCCTCCGCTGCGAGGGCGTTCGGCCTCCACCGTATGCGGGCCGCCCGAGCCGGAGCCGGACAGGCGCCGGCGACCACGGCACGAGCCAACCAGTGCCTACGCCCGTAAGCCCCGCCGGTCGCACCGCTGGCGGCGCGTGCGCCCCGGTCCATGCCCGGCCCCCTGCGGACCCACCGCGGCCCGTTGCGCACACCGGCCGCCAGGCCAGCGGCTACGGCCGACCGTGAGCCCGCCCGGCTCCACCGATACAGGACCGGCCCTCGGGCGCGTACCATCCCCCGGTCGGCGACTGTCCGTACAACCGCCCCCGGCCCAGCCCGCTGCGAGCGGTACGTACCCACAACCCAGCAGCACAGGCCAATCCCACCACCGCCCGCCGCCCCGCCCCCTCGCCGCCGTTCATACAGCCACGAGCGGCGGCACGGCCACCAGCCCTCCGCACCCGGCCAAGCCCCGGCCCCCGCAAGGGGCAACCGTTGACGAACGGCACCCCCAGCCAGCGGCTACGGTCCGCTGCGAGCCCGCCCAGTCACCTCCCACGCCCCCGCCCACCGCTGTCCGTACAGCCACGAGCGGCAGCACGGCCACCAACCCTCCGCTCCGGACCAGGCGCCCCTGGGCCCGCGGCGAACGGATAACCGCTGACGGACCGCACCCCCAGCCTGCGGCTACGGCCCGCCGCGAGCCCACCCGATCGCCTCTCACACCCCCCACACATACCGCCGCGGCCGGCGACTGCTCGTACAAGCCCCCCGGCCCACCCGACCGCGAGCAGTACGCACCCACAACCCATCAGCGCGGGCCAGCCCCACCACCGCCCGCCACCCGCCCCTCACCGCTGCTCGTACAGCCACGAGCGGCGACACGACCGCCAACCGCCCGCACCGGGTCAGGCCCCGGCCCCCGCAAGGGCGCCCGTTGACGAACGGCCCCACCAGCCAGCGGCCTCCGGCACGAGCCCGCCCGGTCGGCGACCGCTCGTACAAGCCCCCGGCCCAACCGACCGCGAACGGTACGTACACCCACACCCCAGCAGCACAGGCCAGCCCCACCACCGTCCGCCACCCGCCCCATCGCCGCCGTTCGTACAGCCACGGGCGGCGGCACAGCCACCAACTGTCCGTACCGCACCCGGCCCAGCCCCGGCCCCCGCAAGGGGCAACCATTGACGAACGACGCCCCAGCCAGCGGCCTCCGGCACGAGCCCGGCTCGGGCGGCGCAGCCCCGGCCCGCGGGGCCCGGGGCCCGCCCGCCCCGGGGAGCGCCGGAAGGCCGGCCGGTGTCCGCGGCGCGAGCCACCTGGCGAGAGGGGGACGGTTCGAACTCGGGTGGACCAGTGTGGCGCGCGCCGGTCTTGCCGGATTTGTACGCTCCGGAGACGATCGCCCGATGATGCTTCCGGGCTCCTCGGTCACCGACACCCGCCGCCGGCGCGCGAGACTGATCGCCGCGGTGGCCATCCCCTCGGCGGCGTTCCTCGTCGTGTCGCTGCTGGGCGCCTCGGCCGCCCTGTCCGGCACGAACGAGCTGACCGTGCCGGGCACGGGAATCACGACCACGCTGCGAACGGTGCTGCTGGCCGCGTTCTCCCTCCAACTGGGCGAGGCGGCCGCCAACCGGCTGGCCCGTACGGTTCCCGACGCGCCCGAATCCACCCCGCGCAGTTGGGCGTTGGCGGCGGCCCTGGCCGGAGTCGCGGCGGCGGCCGGGCAGATCGTCGTCCTGGCCGGGGACGGCTCCTTGGCCGCCGGGCTGTTCAGCGGCGACATCGTCGATACGTACGCGACGCGCCCCGGCGCCCTCGCGCTGCTGGAAGCCAACGGCTTCCTCTTCTCGGCCGTCTGCGTCGCGCTGCGCCGCCCCGCTCTCGCCTCCGCCCCCCTGGCCCTGGTCGCCGTCGGGGAGGCGCTGCGCGCGCACCCGGAGGCCGACAGTCCGTTGCTGGGTTCGCTGCTGACGCTGATTCACCTGAGCGCCGCCGCGCTGTGGGCGGGCGGACTGGTGCACGTACTGCGCACGATCCGCCTGTGGCGGGGCCGGCCGGACGCCGCCAGGGCGCTGCTGCGCCGGTACGCCCGGCCGGCCGCCGCCCTCTTCGCGGCCCTGGCGGCGACCGGAACGCTCAGCACCCTGCGCCGGCTGCCGCTCGAAGCGGCGCTGACGACGGCGTACGGGCGCGCGCTGCTCGCCAAGCTGGCGCTGGTGGCCGTCGTGGGCGCGCTGGCCCTGGCCGCCCGGCTCCGGCTGAACCGTTCCTCCGACCCGAACTCCCCCACCGGCCCAGTCCGCCCCGCCCGCGCGGAGGCCGCGACCCTGGCCGCCGTCATCCTGGTCTCGGCGATCATCACGGCCGTGCCTGTGCCGGTGGCGAGCGGCTGACGACGGGCCCCGTCCGCCGTCTTTCCGCTCCCGGGGCGGGCATTTCGCCGACGCGGGGCGGCGTCCCTGGACGTTCGGTCGTTCTCCCGACGCGAGGACCGCTGACTGCTGGCCGCAGGCCGCTGGTCGCTGGCCGATCACGGACTGAGGAGGCCGCCCGCCCGTGTGCGAGGTCGGCAGGGGAGCGAGGGCAGCGCCTATGGCCGCCGGGCTCTCCCCCGAACGCGCAGGCGGCTGGCGTACGAGCCGTGCCCTACGCAGCCGCCTTCCCGGCGCGCGAGGACAACCGGAGCCTCAACCGACCCATAGCCGAACCAGTCTCCCGCCGCCCTCACGCACGAGGGCGGCGGGGCCGTCCGGGCGGACGTCCACGCCAAGATGGCTGTCTTCCCGCACGAGGGCCGGCCGCTGTACGAGCCTGACCCACGTCGCCGCCTTCCCCTCGCACGAGGGCGACCGGGGTACGGGCCCTGCCCTACCCAGCCGCCTGCCCCGCGTACGAAAGCGGCCGGAGGCCGACCAACCCCTGCTGGTGGTCGATCCTCCCGTTCTCCCGCGCAGGGGCGGGACGGCCGGGCCCCCGCGACGCCCCACCACGCTCACCGCGCTCACCGCGCGAGGGCGGTCCCATCCCGCGCGCTCGCCGTACGCCAACGCGGACAGCACTCCCCGAGCACCCGCCGCACGCCAACGCTCCCCACCCACGAGCGGGCGACCGGGAGCCCACGCCGATGGCAGGATCATGACCGGGGCCCGGCCAACGCCCCCGCCCACCCACCGTGCAAGAGCGGGCCCCACCCCGAGCACCCGCCGCACGCCAACGCGGACAGCACTCCCCACCCGCGCGGGATGGCGACCGGAAATCCACGCCGATGGCGACGCCGTGACCCAACCAACGCTCCCCGCCCGCTCATTACGCAAGGAGGCCCCACCCCAAGCACCCGCCATACGCCGACACAGCCAGCGCCCCCGCCCGAGCGCGGGCGACGGGGCACCCACCCCGATGGCAGGAGCGTGGCCGGGGCCCGGCACCAACGCTCCCGCCCACTCACCGCGCCAGAACAGCCACCACCCCCGCAAACCCGCCGCGCAAGGACGGCCGCCACCCCAGGCACCCCCGCACGCCAACGCGGCCAACGCTCCCCACCCATGCGCGAGCGACCGAGCGCCCCGCCGATGGCAGAACCGTGACCAGGGCCCGACCAACGCCCCCGCCCACTCGCCGCGCGAGAACAGCCACCGCCCCCGCGAAACCGCCGTGCAAGGGCGGCCCCATCCCGCGCACCCGCCGCACGCCAACGCGGACAACGCTCCCCACCCACGCGCGGGCGACCGAGCGCCCCGCCGACGGCAGAACCGTGACCAGGGCCCGGCCAACACCCCCCGCGCCCCGCGCAAGCACGGCCCCACCGCCGCCGTCGCCGCGACCGAACCCGCCCCTCTCCCACACCTCACCCGCCGTGCGGATTGGCCGCAGCCCCCTCCGTACTCAGGGCGACGAGGACAGACGTGCCCGCGGCTCCGAGCCCCAGGGCTGTGCGGCGGTCGTCGGAAGCCTCGCCGGTGAGGGCGGTGCGCAGGCCTGCGAGGGAGGCGGCGCCGCAGGGGCCGGAGGAGATGCCGTGGGCGGCGAGGGCGCGGGCCGCGGCGGCGCTGTCGGCGTCGGTCACGGTGACGGCGGCGTCGAGGCCGTCGCGCAGGAAGGGCCAGGCGAGGCTGGAGGGGGTGCCGCAGTTCAGGCCCGCCATGGTGGTCTCGCCCGTCGGCACGGTCACCGGCCGCCCGGCCAGGAGGCTGTGCAGGGTTCCCGCCGCGTTCTCGGGCTCCACCGACAGCAGCGCCGCGCCCTGCGCCGCCCCCGCCCGCCGGCCGCGGTAGTGGGTGACGGCCGCCTGGGCGAGCGAGCCGACGCCGACGGGTACGGCCACGAGCGCGGGCGGCCCCGCGTCCGCGGCGGCGAGTTGGGCGTCGACCTCGGCGAACAGGGTGGAGTACCCCTCGACGATCCAGCCAGGAACCTCCTCGTAACCCGGCCAGGCCGTGTCCTGCACGAGGACCGCGTCCGACCCTTCGGCCGCCGCCTCCGCCGCCGCGCGCACGGCGTCGTCGTAGACGCCCGCCACCTCCGTGACCCGCGCCCCCTCCCCCGCGATCGCGGCCACGGCCCCCGGGTGCACCCCGTGCGCCACGAAGACATGCGCCCGGTGCCCGAGCAGCCGGGCCGTACGGGCCACCGCCCACCCGTGGTTGCCGTCCGTCGCGGTGACCAGCCGTACCGGAGCGCCGTCTCCCGCCCCGCGAGACGACAGGACCCGGTGCACCGCCCACGACGCGCCCAGCGCCTTGAACGCCGGCAGCCCCAGCCGCGACGACTCGTCCTTGACGAAGAACCGGCCGACGCCCAGTTCGGCGGCGATCTCCGGAAGCTCGGTCAGCGGCGTGGGGCCGTACCCGGGCAGCGCGGCATGGAAGGCCCGTACGTCGGCGGGCGCGGGCTCGCAGACCCAGTCGCGGGCGGCCGGGCGTACGTACCAGGAGCCCGCACGGCCGGTGGGGGTACGGACGGGCGTACGAGCGGACGTACGGCCGGACGTACGGGCGGCGGTACCAGCGGAGCTACGGGCGGCGGCGACAGCGGGTGCGGCGGCGTCAGCGGGTGCGGCGGCGAACTTCGGCATGGGGTCAGCTTGCGATCCCCGCTACCCATCGGTCCAGCAAATGTTTCCGACCTATATTCATCAGGTGAGCCGAAGGATCGGAGCGCCGATGTTCGACCTGCACCGGCTGCGGCTGCTGCGCGAGCTCAAGCACCGCGGCACCCTCGCCGCCGTCGCCGCGGCCCTCTCGTACAGCCCCTCGTCCGTATCGCAGCAGCTCGCCCAGTTGGAGGCCGAGGCGGGCGTGGTGCTGCTGGAGCCCGTGGGGCGCCGGGTCCGGCTCACCGAGCAGGCCGAGATCCTCGTGGCCCACACCGAAGCGGTGCTCGAACGCCTGGAACGCGCCGAGGCCGACATCGCCGCCTCCCTCACCGACATCACCGGCAGCCTGCGCGTCGCCGCCTTCCAGACCGCCGCGCTCACCCTCCTCCCAGTCGCGCTGACGCGGCTGCGCGCGGCGCACCCCCGACTGCGCGTGCACGTCACCCAGATGGAACCGGAACGGGCCCTGCCCGGCCTGCTCGCCCGCGACTTCGACCTCGTGATCACCGAGGAGTACCCGGGCGCCCCCGGCCCCCGGCCGGACGGCGTGGAGCAGGAGGACCTGTACGAGGACCCGCTGAACCTGGCCGTACCGCGCCCGGACACCCCCGGCGGTCACCCCTCACCCGCCCCCGGCACGGGAACCGCGAGCGCGCAGGCGATGCTCCGTTCGCTGGCCGATCGCCCCTGGGTGATGGAGCCCGAGGGCACGGCCGCCCGGCGCTGGGCGATGGCCCTGTGCCGTACGGCGGGGTTCGAGCCCGACGTGCGCTTCGAGTCCTCCGATCTCGTGCTCCACCTGCGCCTCGTCGAAGAGGGCCACGCCGTCGCGCTGCTCCCGGACCTCGTCTGGAACGGCCGCGCCCCGACCGTTCCCCTGCACCGCCTCCCCCAGGGCCACGGCTTCCGCCGCCTCGCCACGGCCGTACGCGGCGGGAGCAGCGGCCACCCGGCCGTCGCGGCCTGCCGGCGCGCGCTGCGGCGAGGGGCGACCCCGTAAACCCCGATCCGTAAGCCCCACGCCCGTAGCCACCGTGGCCCCGTCGCCCCGGCCCGAAAAAACTTCGAAGAAATTTCGGCGGAGCTGTCGATCCGGGCGCATCCCGTTCGACGCAAGGGTGCGAGGCGGGGAGAGCCCCCGCCCGTCCGGCCGAGCCGAGCGAGCCGAGCGAGCCGAGCGAGCCGAGCGAGCCGAGCGAGCCGAGAAAGCACACCAAAAACACCGAACGCACCGAACGCACCGAGGAGTCACCATGCCGCGCTACCTGACGATGATCCGCATCGACGAGCGGTCCGCCCCCGCCGAGGGCCCCAGCCCCGAACTGATGGAGCGGATGGGCGTACTGCTGGAGGAGATGACCAAGGCCGGGGTCATGCTGGACAACGCCGGGCTCACGCCGACCGCCGACGGCACCCGGGCCACCTGGTCCGGCGGCAAGGTGAGCTGGACCGACGGGCCGTTCACCGAGAGCAAGGAGGTCATCGGCGGCTACTTCATCATCCAGGCCAAGGACAAGGCCGAGGCCCTGGAATGGACCAAGCGCTTCCTTCAGACGCACGAGGACTACTGGACCATCACCGCCGAGGTCCGCGAGATCCTGGAGCCCTGACCCGGCATCACCAGCATGGCGGCCCGGCCCCCGGCGCCCGCCCTCGGCCCCACGGTCGTGAACAGCCGCGCACAGCCGCCTTGATCGCGCTTGCCCGGGCCTCGCCCTGCTGCTCTGATGAGTGTTCGTGACGGCAAAAGCGGCAGCAGCGGCATCAGCACCAGCGGCATCGACGGCATCAACGAGTACGGGCAAAGCGGCCGAGACCGTGGAGACGGTGTTCAGGATGGAGTCCGCGCGGATCATCGCCGGTGTCGCCCGGATCGTACGGGACGTGGGCATCGCCGAAGAGCTCGCGCAGGACGCCCTGGTCGCCGCGTTGGAGCAGTGGCCGGAGTCGGGCGTACCGGAGAAGCCGGGCGCCTGGCTCATGGCCACCGCCAAGCACCGCGCGATCGACCTCGTACGCCGCAAGGAGACGTACGCGCGCAAGCTGGCGGAGGTCGGGCGGGCGGCGCTGACGGACGTACCGCCGCCGGGGCCGGGCGCCCCGGAGGGGGCCGTGGACCCCACGGGCTCAGCGGACGCCATGGACGCCGACGGCATGAACGACATGGACGGCATGGACGGCATGGACGGCATAGAGGACGATCTGCTGCGGCTGATCTTCACCGCGTGCCATCCCGTGTTGTCGGCCGAGGCCCGGATCGCGCTCACCCTGCGGCTGCTGGGCGGGCTGACGACGCAGGAGATAGCCCGCGCCTTCCTGGTCCCCGAGCCGACGGTCGCCCAGCGCGTCGTCCGCGCGAAACGCACCCTCGCCAAGGCCGGGGTGCCCTTCGAAGTGCCGGGCGCCGCCGAGCGGGCAGCCCGCCTCTCCTCCGTACTGGAGGTCATCTACCTCATTTTCAACGAGGGTTATTCCGCGACGGCGGGCGACGACCTGGTCCGGCCGGCGCTCTGCGAGGACGCGCTCCGCCTCGCCCGCGTCCTCGCGGGTCTGATGCCCGGGGAGGCAGAGGTGCACGGCCTCGCCGCGCTCCTGGAGTTCCAGGCGTCGCGGATCACGACCCGTACGGACCCCGAGGGGGCGCCCGTGCTCCTCGCCGACCAGGACCGCTCCCGGTGGAACCGGATGCTCATCCGCCGCGGCATCGAGGCCCTGCACCGCGCCGGGAACAGCCCGCACGCCGACCGCAGCCCGCACGCCGACCCCGGCCCACACGCCGACCGCAGCCCGCACACCGGCCCCGGCCCGTACGCCGACCGCAGCCCGCACGCCGACCCCGACCCAAACACCGGCCCCGGCCCGCACGCCGACCGCAGCCCGTACGCCAGCCCCGGGGCGCACGCCAGCCCCGGCCCGTACGCCCTCCAGGCCGCGATCGCGGCGTGCCACGCGCGGGCGGTCCGTTACGAGGACACGGACTGGGCGACGATCGCCGCGCTGTACGGGCGGTTGGCGGCCCTCACCCCGTCCCCGGTGGTGGAACTGAACCGGGCCGTCGCCGTATCGATGGCCCAAGGCCCAGCGGCCGCCCTCCCCCTGCTGGACGCCCTGACCAGCGAACCGTCCCTGCGCGGGTACCACCTCCTGCCGAGCGTCCGCGGCGATCTGCTGGAGCGCCTGGGCCGCGGCGACGAGGCCCGTACGGAGTTCGCCCGCGCCGCCTCCCTCACCCGCAACGCCCGCGAGAAAGCGCTCCTGCTGGCACGGGCCAGCAGCGCCCCCGCCGCTACCGCTACCGCTCCCGCCGCCACTACCGGCACCACCACCGCCACCACCGCCCGTCCGGATTAGGCCCCGCAGGGGCCGAGCCTTTCAGGCATGGGCCCTTCAGGCGGCGGGCCCGGCATGTTCGGCGGGTTCGCCAGGTCCGCCGTGCTCGGCGCACAGGCACCCGACGCCCTTCTCGATCCACTCCCGGCCCACCCATTCGGGGTGCCGCTCGATCATCAGGGCCGACACCTCGTCGGCGATGGTCCGCTCGTCGACGGCGGAGTCCCGGCGGCGCCACGTCTCGTCGCGCAGGAGGGAGAGGTAGTCGCGTACGTCGGCGAGGAGCTGGGGGCCGCCGATCTCGCCGTGGCCGGGTACGACGATGTCCGCGCCGCGGTCCGCCATCCGCTCCATGACGCCGAGCCAGCGCGTACCCGAGACATCGGTGTCGTGCGGCGGGAACCACGGGAAGATGGAGAACTGGGCGGCCTCCACGAGGTCCCCGGTGAACAGCGCGTCCACGTCCGGCACCCTGATGACCTGGTCGCCCCGCGTGTGCGCCCGCCCCGTGGCGCGGAGTTGGACCACCCGGCCGCCCAAGTCCAGGTCGTACGACTGGTCGTAGACGAGGTCGGGCCGTTTCGGCTCGACGCCCTCCAGCCGGCGCGCGACCGCGTCGCTCATCCCCTTGAACATCTCCAGATAGCCGGGGCCGCGCTCCTCCAAGTCGGCGGCCTGGGCGCTGTTGGCGAGGTACGTCGCCTCTCCGGCGAAGACCTGCGCGCCGAAGGCGTGCTCCGGGTGGAAGTGCGTCGTGGTCAGGTAGAGCCGCCGCCCCTTGGCGTATTCGAGCGCGAACTTCAGCACCGTTTCCGCGTTCTCGATCCCGATGCCGGTCTCCACGACGAGTACGGCGTCCCGGCCGCCGATGACGCCGACGTTCGGTACGAGCGGGACGCCCCGGTCGGCTATGACCACGAGGTCGCGGGCGGGCTCGCGGACGTCGGTGGTGTGCACGGCGGGGTCGGGGCCGCTGTGTTCGGGCATGGGCTGCTCCTCTGTCGCTGCTGTCACTGCTGTCACTGCTGTCACTGCTATCGCTGGTGTCGCTGGTGCTGTTTCCAGCGCTGCCGCTTGCACTGGCTCGTACGTCGCTGCTCGTACGTCGCTGCTCGCACGCGGCCGTCGCTCCAGTGGACTGCGACGGCCTCCGGAACGTCCAACACCGGTTCCTTCGTCCCCATACCGAACGGGTATCGTGGCCGCTCATGGACCTGAGGTTGCTGCGCTACTTCGTCGCCGTCGCCGAGGAGCTCCACTTCGGCCGGGCCGCCGCGCGGCTCCATATGACCCAGCCGCCGCTGAGCCGGGCCGTACAGCAGTTGGAAACGGACCTCGGCTGCGCGCTGCTGCACCGTTCGCCCGCGGGGGTCGCGCTCACGCCCGCCGGGGCGACGCTGTACGAGGAGGCCCGCGCGCTGCTGGCACGGGCCGCGCGCGTACGCACCAAGGTGGCGGCCGCCGCCGGCACCCCCGCCCTCACCGTCGGCACCCTCGCCGACAGCGCCGAACAGGTCGGCGCCGAGTTGGCCGCCGCCTTCCGCGAGCGCCACCCCCACGCCCGTATCCGCATCCGCGAGGCCGACCTGTCCGACCCGACCGCCGGGCTCCGCTCCGGCCTCGTGGACGTGGCCCTGACCAGGGCGCCCTTCGACGAGACGGGCCTCACCGTGCGCGTGCTGCGCTCCGACCCGATCGGCGCGGTCCTACGGGCCGACGACCCGCTCGCCGGCCGCGCGGGCCTGCGCCTGGCGGAACTCGCGGACAGGCGGTGGTTCCGGCTGCCCGAGGACACCGACCCGGCCTGGCGGGCCTACTGGAGCGGCCCGCCGGCGACCGCCGGACGCTGCGACGGGCCGGTCGTACGCACCGTGCACGAGTGCATGCAGTCCGCCCTGTGGGACGGCACCGTCGGCCTGACCGCGCTGAACCACCCACTCCCCCCAGGTCTCACCACAGTCCCCCTCCTCGACAAGCCGCCCAGCGACCTCGTCCTGGCCTGGCGCCCCAACGCCACCACCCCTCTCGTCCGTTCCTTCACCGGCCTCGCGGCAGACCTCTACCGCCCGACGCGGGCGGCGGGGTAGCGGGGAAACAGGGAAGCGGGGAAACAGGGAAGCGGGGAGATGAAAGCGACAACTCAGCGCGCGTCGGCGTCAGCGAGGATCGCCGTGAGCCGGGCCCGGCATTCGGCGACGAAGGCGGGGAACGTGCGCCAGTAGTAGGGGATTCCGCTGACGCCCACCGCGATCGCCCAGGCGCGGGCGCGCAGCCAGGTGGCGTCGTCGAGGCCCAAGGCGTCCCAGTAGGCGCGGCGGGCCTGCGGCGGGAGGTCCCAGAGGGGGGCGTGCTCGGCGTCGGGGAGGCCGATCGAGAGCCCGCCGAAGTCGATGACCGCGTGCAGCCTGCCGTCCCTGACCAGCAGGTTTGTCGGTTTGAGGTCGCCGTGCAGCCACACCTGCGGCCCGGCGGGCTCGGGCAGCGCGAGCGCGGCGCGCCACATCGCTCCGAGAGCGTCGACGTCGAGGTCGGAGCCCACGAGGGCCCGGCACTCGTCGAGGCACCTGCCGACCCACTCGTCACACGGCGCGAGGGCGCCCCCGCGGTACCAACCGAGGCCGTCCCCGCGCGTCGCCCCCATGAGGTCGACGCGGTGCAGCTCCCGCACTGCCTCCGCCAAGTCGGCCCCGAACCCGGCCCAGTCCCGTACCGTCTCCGGGCCCGCCACCTCCCCGTCGATCCAGCGGTAGACCGACCACACCAGCGGAAAGACCTCGGTCAGCGTCCCCGCGTGGACAAGCTCGGGGATCGGCAGGGAGAGGCGGGGCGCGAGGCGGGGCAGCCACTCCTGTTCCTTGCGTATGGACTCCCCGCTCCCGGCGGTCCGCGGCAGCCGTACGAGCAGGTCGGCGCCCAGCCGGTACATGGTGTTGTCCGTACCCCCGCCCGCCGGCGACAACGGCAGCCCGGCCCACTCCGGGCACTGCGCCGCGAGCAGCGCCCGTACCAGCTCCTCGTCGGCCGGGATCTCGTCCTCGTGAAGCGTCACGCGGGCAGTCTCGGCGCCGGCGGGGCCGGAGAGCGAGCGATTTTCACCGGGCGGGGCGGGGGCGAGACCGGCAGGCTCAGAGAGACCGGCGGGCTCAGAGAAGCCGGGGTCCTCAGAGACCGGCGGGCTCAGAGCCGGTCGTAGATGGCCGTCAGTTGGCGCAGCACCTCCGCCGCCGAGTCGAGGGACCGCGTGTCGTAGTCGGCGAGGGCGGCGTCCAGGTCGCGTTGCAGGGCCGCCTGCCGTTCGTCGTGCCGCTCCTGTCCTTTGGCGGTGAGGGCGACGGCGACGGCCTTACGGCCCGGGGTCTGCTCGCGGGTGACGTAACCGGCGGAGACCAGGCCGTTGACCAGTTGGGTGGCGCCGGGGGGCGTGGTCTCCGTCGCGGCGGCCAGTTCGCGGATCGAGAGCGGGCCGTTCTCGGCGAGCGCCCGTAGAGCGCGCGCGTGGGTGAGGGAGAGCGCGCCGGGCGTACGGGTGGCGCGCCCCCGCAGCCGGGCGTCGGCGGCGCTGAGGCTGTAGGCGGCCCGGGCCAGCCGGTCCAGGGCGGGCTCCCGCCCGGGGTCGGGCTGCGGAGGTCGAGGCGGCATAGGGCGTGTCTCCCGAATCTCTAGGTCCTTCTCGGGCCTTCTAGGCCCTCTCGATCCTTCCGGGTCTTTCTCGGATCTCTCAGATCCCGGAACTCGAATCTCGGATCTCTCAGATATCGAACAGCGACCGCGGTTGACAAACATCCTAAGGTAAGTACTTAATGAAGAGGAAGGTAAGTACTTAACTTACGAAGAGGAGGACGCACCATGACCACACGTTCCACCGGCCAGAGCTGGAGCCTCGACATCGCCCTCGCCCAGGGCGGCTTCGACGCCCTGCACCCGGACGCCAAGGGCACCATGGAGCAGTTCGGCCACGACCACACCGACTTCGACAAGGTCTTCGCGCTCGTCAAGAGCGGCGCCATGCTGCCCAAGGCGTGGGCGACCATCGCCGGGCAGGCCGAGGAGCGCGCCGCCCACCACGAGAAGGAGGGGTTCGCGCAGACCGCCGCCGACCTCTACCTGCGCGCCGCGGTGATGTGGGGCCGGGCCCAGTACTCCGTCTTCGACGCGGCCGACCCCCGCAAGGCCGCCTACCGCGCGCGTACCGACCACTGCGTCGCCCGCCTCGGCGAGCTGCGCGACGGACGGGTGCGCCGCGTGGTGCTGGAGTTCGAGGGGAAGCACATCTACGCGCTGCTGCACCTCCCGGCGCAGCAGGTGCGCAACGCTCCCGCGGTGATCCTCGGTCCGGGCATGGACATGATCAAGGAGGACTACATATACGCGGCCGAGCGCTACTACACGTCGCACGGTGTCGTGGCCCTCTCCATCGAAGGCCCCGGCCAGGGCGAGACCCGCGCGAACGGCCTCCCCGTCGACCTGACCAACTACGAGCGGGCCATCAGCCGCTACATCGACTACCTCACCGAGCTGCCGGAGGTCGACGCCGAGCGCATCGGTATGTTCGGCATCAGCATGAGCGGCTACTGGGGCCTGCGCGCCGCCGCGTCGGACTCGCGCCTCGCGGCGCTGGCCACCTTCGAGGGCGTCACCGGCGACTTCGACACGATCTTCAACCGGGCGCAGCCGACCTTCAAGAACAACTACATGTTCATGTCCGACCACAGCGACGAGGAGCGTTTCGACCGCGAGCTCGCCGCCCGGATGCCGCTGGGCGACCTCGTCACCCGCATCACGCAGCCGGTCTTCGTCGGTATCGGCGAGTTCGACGAACTGACGCAGTTGGAGCAGGCGTTGGCCACGTACGAGCGGATCACGGCGCCCAAGGAGATGCGCGTCTACGAGAACGAGTTCCACCCCCTGGGCGGGGTCGCCGCCGAGATCTTCCGCTTCGGCGCCGAGTGGGTCGAGCGCGCGCTCAACGGCGAGCTGCGGGAGCCCGGCCGCGACGTACGGCACTACGTGCGGCGCGACGGCACCACCGCGGACGGCACCGCCGACCCGGACTGGTGGCTCGGGGCCGCGCCGACCTCGCTCGACGAGGCCCGCCGCGCCCTCCGCGCGTAACGCCCCTGCGTTGCCGCGACGCCCCGCCCGGCCGCCCGGCCTCGCCAGGCCCCGCCAGGCCCCGTGCGGCCTCGCCCGGCCCCGCCCCGGTCCGTCCTTGACGGCATCGGCTAACCCTATTAGCTTTTAGCTAACGCCATTAGCTAGAGGGATCGGAGGGACGCCATGCCCGAGCAGGGGACCGCGCCCGGCCACGAGCACCACACCACGCCCGCGAACGGGGGCGCGGCGGGGCAGAAGCCCGCGAACGGGAGCGCGGCCGGGCACGGGGTCATGGCCGAGGGCGGGGGCGCGGCCGGGCGAGCGACCGGGCCGGTGGACGGACCCGTAACCACCCTCGCGACCGGGCCGGTGGACGGACCCGTAACCACCCCCGCGACCGGCCCGGTAGACGGACCCGTAACCACCCCCGCGACCGGCCCCGCCACCGAACCCGCGACCGGCCCCGCCCCCGTAACCGGCCGCCTCGCCGTAGACGGCGGGACGATCGCGTACGAGGTGGCGGGGGCCGGCCCGCTGATCGTCCTCGCGCATGGCATGGGCGACAGCCGGGCGGCGTACCGGACGGTGCTCCCGCCGCTGGTGGCGGCGGGCTACCGGGTCGCCGCGGTCGACCTGCGGGGCTGCGGCGAGTCGAGCGCCGACTGGCCGGACTGGAGCCGTACCGCCGTCGCCGGCGACCTGCTGGCGGTCGTACGCCACCTCGGCGGCGGCCCGGCCGTACTCGTCGGCCACTCGCTGGCCGGCGGCGCGGCCACCATCGCCGCGGCCCGCGAACCCGAGCTGATCAGGGCGGTCGTCGAGCTGGCGCCGTTCACCCGCAAGCAGTCGACCGGCCTCGGCGACCTGCGGCTGAAGCGCTTCCGGCAGGGCATGCTGCGGCTGCTCGGCACGCTCGCCCTCGGCAGTACGCGGTACTGGCGCTCGTACCTGGACGTGGCCTACCCCGGCCCGAAGCCGGCCGACTGGACGGAGCGGCTGGCCCGCGTCGAGGCGCTGCTGCGCGAGCCGGGCCGGATGAAGGCGCTCCAGGGCATGGGCCGCAGCGCCCCGACCGACGCCGGCGCGCGCCTCGGCGACGTACGCTGCCCGGTCCTGGTGGTCATGGGCACGCTCGACCCCGACTGGGCCGACCCGCGCGCGGAGGGAACGGCGGTCGTCGAGGCCCTGCCGCCCGGCCTGGGCCGCCTTGAGATGATCGAGGGCGCCGGGCACTACCCGCACGACCAGTTCCCCGACCAGGTGGTCTCTCTGATGCTCGCCTTCCTCCAGCCGGACGCCGCCCGTGCCTAGGGCCGGCCTGAACCCGACGGCCGTGGTCGCGGCCGCCGCCGCCCTCGCCGACGAGGTGGGCGCCGCCAACCTGACCATGGGCCTGCTGGCCGAACGGCTCGGCGTGCGTACGCCCTCCCTCTACAAGCACGTGGGCGGCCAGGAAGACCTCAACCGGCGCGTCGCCGCCCTGGCGTTGAGCGAGGCCGGCGACGCCGTCGGCGGCGCCGTCCAGGGGTACGCGGGCCGCGACGCCCTGGCAGCCGCGGCCCGCGCGTTCCGCGGCTACGTCCTGGAACACCCCGGCCGGTACGCCGCCACCGTCGGCATGGAACCCACCGGCCCGGACGACCCGCTGGCCGCGGCGGCCCAACGCCTCCTCCACGCCTTCACCGCGGTCCTGCGCGGCTACGACATACCGGAGCCCGACGTCGACCACGCCCTGCGCGCCCTCCGCAGCCTCTGCCACGGCTTCGCCACCCTCCAGTCGGCGGGCGGCTTCCAGTGGAGCGCCGATGTCGACGAGAGCTTCGAGTGGCTGATCGCCTTCGCCGACCGGGGGTTGCGTTCGTACGCGCGACAGGGCCGGCGGTGAACGGAACAGGCGTCAAGGGCAGTTGACCATGAAGAAGCCGAACACCCCGTCTCCAAAGCGTGGTCGAGGGGTACCCGGTAGAACCTCAGCGGACGTTGACGGTCGCCACGCCGGAGGTCCGTTCGCGTACGGGGTGGCTGTCCTTCGGGGAGAGGAGCACGTACACGACGGCGCGGTACTGCGGGGAGCCGGCCCGCTCGGCCTTGACGCGCGCGGCGGCCTCGGCGGAGCCGTCGCCCCGGCCAGCCACGGAACCGCAGGTCACCTGGTGCCAGGCAGACGCGCCGGCGCGCCCTTCGAGGCATACGCGCACGTAGTCGGCGGCGTCGTCGTCGCCCTGGGCGGTGACCGTGAAGGTCTTGCCGACCTGCGCCGTGTGCGGCGCCTTGATGCTGACGTCGCCCTTGGCGAACGCCGGCCCTGCCGCCAGCGCCACCGCGGCCAGCCCCAGCGCCCCGATCACGGCAACGCGCCCGCCCCGCACTCGCGCTTCCCCGGTCTGCTCAGTCGTGGCCTTCTCGGTCCCGGCCTTCTCGATTCCGGTCTGCTCAGTCCCGGCCTTCTCAGTCCTGGTCATGGACTTACCTGCCTCCCGTGAGCCTCCGCCGCTCGGCGAGGCCCACCCCGTTCGCGGAGACGCCCGCTGCGTCTCGCTGTTCACCGAGACGGGCCGCCCACCCCACCCGTTGCCTGCCGCAGAGGGCCTTTACGGAGCCATAGCCAACCCCGGTACCGCGCCGACGAGGCCCGCGGAAGACGAGGAATTCCGCCCCTCGGGTCCGGTATGACCGATTCCACCCTGGTGCGCACGGTGCCCCTCGGTGATGCTGCCGACTGACCGAGAACCGACCCATACATGCCAAGAACTCGCAGGGGGGAACCATGAAGAGAAGCATCCGCAGAGCCTCGGCCGTGGCGCTGGGAGCCGTGGCGGCGGCGGTACTGGCGGTCGGCCCCGCCCAGGCGACGCCCGCCTCCCCCTGGGCCAACTGTCCGGACGGGGCCGTCTGTCTGTACCCCGAGGGGCAGGACCCCGCCAAGTCGCCCAGCCACAAGTTCTGGAGCTACGGCGCCCATAACCTGAGCGGCCAGTACAACTTCCACTGGATTCTCAACAACCAGTACGGCGGCGCTCGCGCGAAACTGTGCAGCGGCTACAACGGCACCGGCACCTGCCACCACGACATGGCCCCGCAATACGGCTGGTGGACCAATTTCACCCCGGTCAACTCGGTCGTCCTCTACCTGCCATAAGCCGCCGGGGCCGGGGTTCCGTCCGGGGCGAAGGAATGGTGGAAGGTAAAGGCGTGCGGCGCGGAACCGTGGTCGCGCAAATGCTCCAGCCGGGAAACTCCGTCCCGCCAGGTCGGGGTGGAGCCGTCGGAGACCCACCAGCACACGTAATTCGGCTGCCCTGACCTCTCGAACCAGTCGTAACGCCGGTTCAACGCCGTACGGTGCAGACCGGAGTAGATGGCGTCGAAGGCGGAACGCAGCCCGGCCCAGAGCGAGAGGGTCGCCGCCAGCGCGGTGGTCTCCGCCGTACGCCCCTTCCCGTACCATTCCGGCACGGCGAACTCCCCCCACACCCCCCAATCCGCCTCAAAGTGCGCCCCCCGCCCACCCTCCGCCGCCACAGCATGAGCGACGTACCCGGGCTGCCGACCAATCTCCCCGTAGACGCCCTTCCCCATGTCATAAAACTCGCGCGTAAGCGCCCCAGAATCAGCAAGCGGCCTTTTCAAAACACCGAACGTATACAACGCAAGCCGATCCATAATTCCCTCCCCGAACAGCAACCCTCCAGGCCCCCGAGAAGGTAGCCCCCCGCCTCTCCCCTGTCGAAGTTGCACATCCTGGCCCGAAATGGCTTCCCGCCCAAACCTCACAACAGCGCCCGCGTAGCCATGACCGCGCAGGCGGGCCGGGGTGTAGACGATGTCCACCTGGATCTGGCCGCCGATCAGCGGGTTCGTTGTCCCGTATCTCTGGAAGCGAGCCATCCCGGTGCGCTGGCCTGGGGTGGTTCAGATTGACGGAGACGGGACAGGCCGACTCGTCTCGCTCAACCTGAGCATTGTTGTCCGCTGTCATTCAACCCAGCCGTTTGACAGCGAACGCAGCCGTTTCGGCTGGCTGCGGGTGCGAACGTAATCGCGTGCGGTGAAAGTGCTGGTGGGCGGCCCAGCCCGAGGGCGCTCGCGGTCACACAGCGTTCCAGCAGCGGCACCCCTCCCATCCTCTGGTCGTCCTACAGGTGGTCGAGGGGTTCGGCGGCGTACGTTCCGTCGCCCAGCGGGGCATCGGTTAGCTCGAAGCGTTGGGGGAGGCTGCCGACCCGGCGAGTGACAACGCTGCCGGGGGCCCGGGTGGTCTCGTAGTAGAGAGGAGTGCCGTCGGCCCCGGCGGTTCCAAGCAGACTGAAGCGGCGACCAGGCGCACAAACTGGCGGGCGTCCTCATTGGAGCTTCCTCATTGGAGCTTCCTGCGGTTCCGCAGCGCGGAGAAGCTGATTGCGACGCGTATCCCTCTGTCCGGCTGGCGTGTACGGCCTGGCCACGGGTTTCGTGGCCGGTCAAAGTTTGATGCCGTAGATCAAGGTTCGGTGACACAGGTCACCGAACCTGCGGGTTCGCGAGCCCGAGGTGATCCGTATGGTCTCGCAACCGGACGAACCGCCGACCGCGTCAGCCCTCAGGGGGTAAACCGTGGGCCGATGTCCTCGCGAGAAATCAAACGGTGGGCCGTTGGTGCGCGGGAGCGGCATGTGACAGCGTTCCCTTGTGCCCACGGACTGTCCGTCGCGGCACGATTGACGTTCCGTCACCAGGAGGGCCATGACCACCACGCCGTTCATCAGCCGGAAGGGCATGACGCGCCGCAGAGTGCTCGGAGCCGCGCTGGCCGCCGGGGCCGCCGTGCCGCTCGCCACCGGTGCCGATCTGGCCGCGGCCAAATCGGCACCGACGCGGCTCATGCTGCCCGTGCCCACCGGACCGCACCCGGTGGGCACGGTCCCACTGCACCTTGTCGACCGGTCACGTCCGGACCACATCGCGGGCCCCGGGCACTTTCGCGAGCTGATGGCCACCGTCTGGTACCCCGCCCGGGACGTCCAGCGGTACCCGGTGGCGCCCTGGATGCCGGCCGGCGCACTTCAGGCGCTCCTCACCAACGCCGGGTTCGGCGAGCTGACCCCCCTGGGGCCGCTCTCTGCCGGCCATGTGGGCGCTCCGGTGCGGCGATCGGGCCGACGGCTGCCCGTGGTCGTGTTCTCGCACGGCGCACACAGTCACCAGGGCGACCACACCGTCATGGTCCAGGAGCTCGCCAGCCACGGATACGCGGCTGTGACGGTGGCTCACCAGTACGACACCTACACCGAGTTCCCGAACGGTCGGATCGTCGTCCCGATCGATGACGAGCAGGCGCCGACGCTTCCCGGGGACTTCGCAGCCGACCTGCGCTTCGTCCTCGACTGCGTCGAGCAGCTCGCCGCCGGACGCAATCCGGACGTCGACCACAGGGAGCTGCCGGCCGGACTGCTCGGCTCCCTCGACCCGCGGCGCATGGGCGCGTTCGGCTGGTCGAAGGGCGGGACGGCCACCGCCTCCGCCATGCTCGCGGACGAACGCATCCGGGCCGGGCTGAGCCTCGACGGTCCGATGCAGATGAAACCGCCACTGACCGGCGACTTGGACCGGCCGTTCATGATGATGTCCGCCGAGTACACCCGGGCCACGCACCCCGAGGTCGCCGCGTTCTGGTCGCACCTGCGGGGCTGGCGGCTGAACATCCAGGCCCAGGGGGCCGCCCACATCTCCTACGGCGACAACGAGGCGCTGTTCCCACAGGTGGCGAAGCTGCTCGGATGGAGCAAGAAGCAGCTCCAGGACGTGATCGGCACCCTCGATCCCGACCAGGCGGTGAAGATCCAGCAGGCGTACCCGCTCGCGTTCTTCGACAAGCACCTGCGCCACCGCCGGGGCCACCTGCTCGACGGGCCGTCCCCAGCCTTCCCGGCAGTGACGTTCCTCCCTTGAGTACCTGGGACCGCAGCACCGCGGTCCCTCGCAGGCCCTTGGGGGAGCAGGACGGCTGGACCGAGTTCTACGTCGGCCCCGGAATCCCAGGTTCGGTGACCTGTGTCACCGAACCTTGATCTACGGCATCAAAGTTTGACCGGCCACGAAACCCCTGGCCACCCGCCCTTGCCCCGGCGGCCCCGGTTCCGTCACCGGGGCCGCCGGCCGCGCGGTCCAGCAGCCTGACGGCGGCCTGTGCGATTTCCTCCTCGTGCGGCCGACGGCCTGCGCGTTCGGCCAGCACCTGGTGAGCCCGGTCGAAGACCAGCTCGCCCATCGGGACCGGCAGGCCCGCAAGTGGCGCCAGGTCGCGGTGACCCGCCCTTCGCCGCGGTGGTTGCGTACCCAGACGCAGGAGATGCCGTAGGGGTCGTAGTGGACCTCCCAACCCCGCTCGCCCTGGCCGGCACCGGACGGCTGAACGCGGAAGGGGCTCAACTCCGCACCGTCATAGGCGCGGTGGCCCAGGCGGATGCCGTAGGAGTTGATCCTCCGTTGGCAGCGGGGCAGCAGCTCGATGTACTCGTCTGGGCTGAGCGCGACCGGGACGTGCCCGGCCCCCGAGACCAGGACGGCGTACTTCTCGTTCGGACTCACACGACCGACCGCGGCAGCAGCCGGAGTGGCATAGCTAACTTTTGCAAGCGGGCGCTTGCAGGAGTTAGCGGGGGTGGTGCAGCATCGAGGCATGGCATCACTGAACGTCGGCAATCTCGGCGAGTTCCTGCGGGAGCAGCGGCGCTCCGCGCAGCTCTCGTTGCGGCAGCTCGCCGATGCCGCCGGGGTGTCGAACCCGTATCTCAGCCAGATCGAGCGCGGGCTGCGCAAGCCGAGCGCGGACATTTTGCAGCAGCTCGCCAAGGCGCTGCGGATCTCCGCCGAGACGCTGTACGTGCAGGCCGGGATCCTCGATGAGCGGGACCGGGACGAGGCCGAGGTGCGGAGTGTGATCCTCGCCGATCCCTCGATCAACGAGCGGCAGAAACAGGTGCTGCTCCAGATTTACGAGTCCTTCCGCAAGGAGAACGGGCTCGCGCCGGACCACGAAGACGGCGACGACGAAGCAGGCACATCCTCAAGCTGATCCGGGAGACCATCGCCATGGCCATCACCGAAGACATCCGCAAGACCCTTACCGACCCGAAGCCGCTCTACGCCGCGGCCGGGGCCGCCGACGCGACCGCCGAGAAGATCGGGCAGCTCATCGCCGAGGCGCCCGGCTTCCTCGCCGAGCTGCGCGAGACCGACCCCAAGGCCGTGCAGGAGCGGGTCACCCGGCAGGCCAAGGAGGCCCAGGTGACCGTGCAGGCCAAGGTCACCGAGGTGTTCGGGTCCCTCGACACGGACCTGAAGAAGTGGCGCGACACCGCGCAGGACCTGGCGCTCCAGGGCGTGGGCCAGGCCGTCGGGTACGCGGCCAAGGCCGGCGAGACGTACGAGAAGCTGGCCGAGCGCGGGCGGGAGGCGGTGCAGACCTGGCGCGGCGAGGCCGCCGAGGAGGTCGCCGAGATCGCCGTCGCCATCGAGCCCGACTCCGAGGAGTCCGCCGACCAGGGCGGGTCGCGGAGCGCGGCCGGAACGCAGGGCGCGGCCGGCGGCACGGCCAAGAGCGAGTCCACCGCCCCGCAGGCCGCGGCGGCCCCGCAGTCCGCCGCCAAGAAGCCCGCGGCCCGCAAGCCCGCCTCCACCGCCAAGAAGCCCGCCCCCAAGGGCTCCGACCAGTAGGAACCAGTCAGCGCCGGTGAGAGACCCCGCGCGGGCCGGGCACGCACCACGTGTCCGGCCCGTTCTACCGGTACGGTGGCGTGGCGGCGTACGCCGGTCCGTACGAGCCCCGGACGAGCCCCAAACGATCACGAGACCAGAGGACTGAGGACTGAGAGGTGAACGGCATGCTGGTGCAAGCCTTCGGCAACGTCATGTACTGGGTGTCGATCGGCCTGCTGGTCTTCACGCTGGTCGCGTTCATCGACGCCGCCATCCACCGCGAGGACGCCTACCGCGCCGCCGACAAGCAGACCAAGCCGTTCTGGCTGATCATCCTCGGCATCGCGGCCGCCGTGAACCTCTTCATGGGCGTCCTGTCCTTCCTGCCGATCATCGGGCTCATCGCCACCATCGTCTACATGGTGGACGTGCGCCCCGCGCTCAAGCAGGTCTCCGGCCGGCGCGGCGGCCCGCGCCGCGGCGGCTCCAGCTCGGACGGGCCGTACGGGCCGTACAACGGCGGTCGGTGACCAGCGCGGCCAAGCCCGACCAGCGACGGGAGCCGGCTGATCCGTACGGCCGTACAACGGCGGCCGTTAGCCGGCCCTTAGCCCTGTCCGAGCGGCCCCCGGTCCAGGAGCAGCACCGCCACGTCGTCCGTCAACTCCCCGCCGTTCAGGTCCCGCACCTCCCTCACCGCCGCGTCCAGCAGCTTCTCCCCCCGCAGCCCCTCCTGGAACTGACGGCCAATCAACTCGGCCATCCCCTCCTGCCCCAGCCGCTGCGTGCCCGTGCCGACCCGGCCCTCGATGAGGCCGTCCGTATACATCAACAGGCTCCACTCCGCGCCCAGTTCGAGTTCGTGACGCGGCCAGCGGGCCTGCGGCAGCAGGCCGAGGGCCGGGCCGCCGTCCTCGTACGGGAGCAGCAGCGGTAACGGCGAATCCGGCCGTACGAGCAGGGGCGTCGGGTGGCCCGCGAGGAACATCCCCGCGGTGCGGCCGTCCGCCGCGATGTCGACGGTGCAGAGCGTCGCGAAGATCTCCTCGTTGGCGCGCTCGTGCTCCAGGACCCGCTGGAGCGTCGAGAGCAGTACATCGCCGCTCAGCCCGGCGAAGGTCAACGCCCGCCAGGCGATGCGCAGTTCGACGCCTAGCGCGGCCTCGTCCGGGCCGTGCCCGCAGACGTCGCCGATCATCGCGTGCACGGTCCCGTCGGGCGTACGGACCGTGTCGTAGAAGTCGCCGCCGAGCAGCGCCCGGCTGCGGCCGGGGCGGTAGCGGGCGGCGAAGCTGAGATCGGAGCCGTCCAGCAGCGGCGTGGGCAGCAGGCCGCGCTCCAGCCGGGCGTTCTCCTGCGCGCGCAGCCGCGACTCGCTGAGCTGGCGCTGCGCGACATCGGCGCGCTTGCGCTCGACGGCGTAGCGGATCGCGCGGCTCAGCACCCGTTCGTCCAGCTCGTCGCGGAAGAGATAGTCCTGCGCCCCGACCCGTACGGCCTCGGTCGCCCGTTCCGCGTCCGTCTCGGCGGTCAGCGCCAGCACGGCGTGGCGCGGCGCGAGCCGCAGCACCTCCCGCAGCGTGTCCAGCGCGTCCCCCGCCTCGGGGCAGGCGCCCGGCAGCGCGAGGTCGAGGAGGATGCAGTGCACGTCGTCCGTGAGCAGCCGGGTCGCCTCGGTGAGATTGCGGGCCGTACGGATGCGTACCGGCTTGCCCGACGCGTCCAGCATCTCGGGCACGGACAGCGCGCCCGCCGGATCGTCCTCGATGACGAGCAGGGAGAGGCCGCCGTCGGACGGCGCGGCGGCGGTCCTGGGCTGCGGCAGCGTCCGTGCCTCGCCGGGCGGAGCCGCCCGCGGCCCTGGCACGGGTACGGACATCGGTTCGCTTCCCTTCCCTCCCCCATGAATCCATGGCACGCCGGAGGGCACGGGGCCCCGGGAGGCGCGGCCCCCTCGGGCGCGGCGGCCGCCGATCAGCGGGGCCACCGGACGCGACCATAGCCCCAGGGCACGGCCCAACGGAATGGCATCACGTGATTCGCACGTGTCATATGACGCCCCCCGCCTGGCATTTCGCCTGCCACGCGACAATCGGGCAATGACAAACATCACGCTGGTCCAGGGCGACATCACCGAGCAGTCCGTCGACGCCGTCGTCAACGCCGCGAACACCTCGCTCCTCGGCGGCGGCGGTGTCGACGGCGCCATCCACCGCCGCGGCGGCCCGGAGATCCTCGCCGAGTGCCGCGCCCTGCGCGCCTCCCACTACGGCCGCGGGCTGCCGCCGGGACAGGCCGTCGCGACGACCGCGGGCCGCCTCCCCGCCCGCTGGGTCATCCACACGGTCGGCCCGGTCCACTCCGAGCACGAGGACCGCTCCGACCTCCTCGCCTCCTGTTACCGCGAGTCACTGCGCGTCGCCGGCGAGCTGGGCGCCGCCACGGTCGCCTTCCCGGCGATCTCCACAGGCGTCTACCGCTGGCCGCTCGCGGACGCCGCCCGCATCGCGCTGCGTACGGTCCGTACAGAACTTGAAACCGTTCGTGACGGCGACAGTGACCCAAGCGCCGGAACCGGCAACATCCCCGGAATCACCGAAGTCCGCTTCGTCCTCTTCGACGCCCAGGCGTACGCCGCCTTCGACGACGCCCTGCGGGAGCTCCCCTGACCCCGCCGCCCATCAGCATCCCGCAGCTCCCCGACGCCCCGCCGCCCATCAGCACCCCGCAGCTCCCCGACGCCCCGCCGTCCCTCAGCCTCCCGCCGCTCCCCGACACCCCGCCGTCCCTCAGCATGCCCCGCCCCACCTCACGCGTCCGGCCGTACGACCCCCAGCACCGGCATCGAACCCGCCCCCGCCAGCGTCACCTGACGCCCCGGCCGCGGGGCGTGCACGATGGCGCCACCGCCCACGTACATACCGACATGGCTCGCGTCGCGGAAGTAAATGATGAGGTCGCCCGGCCGCATGTCGCGCGCGTCGACCTTGGGGAGCTGCCGCCACTGCTCCTGGGAGGTCCGCGGTATGGGGCGGCCGGCCGCGGCCCATGCTTTGAGGGTGAGGCCGGAGCAGTCGAAGGTGTTGGGGCCGACCGCTCCCCACACATAGTCCTTGCCGATTTGCGCCGTCGCGAACGCGACCGCCCGCTTGCCCTGGTCGCTCGTCGCGCCCCCGCCGCCCTTCGGCGCCGCCCCGGCGCTCAGCCACTTCTCCTGCGCCGCGTACGCCCGTTCCTCCTCCAACTGCCGCAGCCGGTCCCGCTCCTTCGCCGCCAGCCGCGATTCGAGGTCCTTGGCCGACCGGAGCCGCGCCTCGATCTTCTTCTTGGCGTCCTCCTTCTTCGCCCGCTCGTCCGCGAGCTTCTCCCACTGCTCGCTCGCCGCCTTCGCGTACCCGTCGAGCGCGGTCTGCGTGGCGGCCAGATCCGCGATGAGGCCGCGTGCCGCCTGCTGGCCCTTGTGGGCGAGGGCCGCGTTGTCGAGGAACTCCGCCGGGTCGCCGCCGAACAGCATCCGGGCCTCGGCCGGCAGCCCGCCGCTGCGGTACTGGGCGCGGGCCAGCGCCCCGGCCCGGTTCTTGAGCCCCGCCATCCGGTCCTGCGCGGCCACCACCGCCCGCGCGAGCTTCAGGATCGACCGCTCCTGCTCGCTCTGGCGCTCGCCCGCCGCGTTGTACGCGTCCGTGGCCGCCTCCGCCTCGCGGTAGAGCGAGTCGATCTCCTTACGCACCTCCTCCAGGCTCCGGGGGCGCGCACCGGGGTCCCCGGGGCGCGGCGCCGCCGGGGCCGCCGGGGCCGCGTGCGCGGTAACCGGCCAGGTCTGCGCCCCGGTCACGGACGCGAGGAGGGCCGCGGCGACCACCGCCCCCCGAGCCACGACCCGCACACGCCCTGGCGCCCGTACGCGCGCCGCCGCCGGTACGTCCGCTGCCGCCCTTGCGCGTACGGCCGGCCGTACGCGCATTGCTGCCGGTACGCGCGCCGTCGCCCGTACGCGCACTGCCGCCCGTACGGGCGCCAAGGCCCGCCCCCCAGCCGCAGCCCCTCCCGGCGCCACGGCCCGTCCCCGATCCGTGGCCCGTACCCGACCGGCCCCGCGCCCGCCATCGACGTTCATCACCCGTCAGCCTCCGCTTCGCGCAGCCCATACCTGACGTGCCGTCACATAGGCTCGGATGGTGCCACGCCGCCCCGCGATACAACAGAGAGCGGCCCGTATTCGCACAGCCTTCCGCCGCGGCGCCCGCGCCGCTGCCGCCCTTTCCGTGCGGCCCGGCGGCCCCGCGACCAGTGCCCATGTCCCCGCGCCATCCGGCGCCCCCGCAGCGACCGTTCAGGCCCCCACGCCGACCACCCACGCCCCCGCGGCGCCCACCCAGGCACCCCGCGGCAACCGCCCCCACCCCCGCGCCCGCCCCCCTACGCGCCCCGGAGCCGCCCCCGCCCGGCAGGCCACCACACTGACGGCCGAGGTTCACCCCCCGTTCACCCACCCCCATCGACCACTTCACCTGTTCTGCCTAATTTCGGCCGTACACCGTGCGAGTCGGACCGTCCGAGGCCCGCGTCGCCCAGCAGAACTCCATAGCTGGACCCCGTGCTGGACAGCCAGGCTGAACAGCGCAGACTCCCGTTCGACAACCTCTTCGCACGCCGCCCGAGCGGCGGCTACCGGAAGGAACCCCCGAAAGTGAAGCTTCAGCGCAAGAACCGGCTCCGCGCCGCCGCCTTTGGCGTCCTCGCCGTCTCCGGCGCCTTGGTCCTGACGGCGTGCGGCTCGGACGACAACAGCGGCGACGGCGGGGGCTCCGCCTCCAGCAAGGCCGCGGGCAACATCAAGTGCGAGGGCAAGGGCGACCTGCTCGCCTCCGGCTCCACCGCGCAGAAGAACGCCATGGACCTGTGGACGAAGAACTTCATGGCGGCCTGTCCCGACATCAAGATCAACTACAAGGGGACCGGTTCCGGCGCGGGCGTCCAGGAGTTCCTCCAGGGCAAGACCGCCTTCGCGGGCTCCGACTCGGCGCTCAAGCCCGAGGAGGTCACGAAGTCCAAGGGCGTCCTCAAGGGCGGCCAGGGCATCAACCTCCCGATGGTCGGCGGCCCCATCGCGATCGGCTACAAGGTGCCCGGCGTGAAGGACCTCGTCCTCGACGCCGACACCCTCGCGAAGATCTTCGACGGCAAGATCTCCAAGTGGAACGATCCTGCGATCGCGAAGCTCAACAAGGACGCGAAGCTCCCGGACCTGAAGATCCAGGCGTTCCACCGCTCCGACGAGTCGGGCACGACGGACAACTTCACCAAGTACCTCAAGGCCGCCGCGCCCAAGTCCTGGCCGTACGAGCCCGCCAAGGCGTGGGCCGCGAAGGGCGGGCAGTCCGCGGACGGCTCCGCCGGCGTGTCCTCGCAGGTGAAGCAGAACGACGGCGCCATCTCGTACTTCGAGCTGTCCTACGCCACCGCCAACAGCATCGACACGGTGAAGATCGACACCGGCGCCGCCGCCCCGGTCGCCGCCACCTCCGACAACGCGTCCAAGGCCATCGCCGACGCGAAGGTCGTCGGCTCCGGCAAGGACCTCGCCCTCAAGCTGAACTACGCCACCAAGGCCGAGGGCGCCTACCCGATCACCCTGGTCACGTACGAGGTCCTCGGCGACAAGGGCAACAAGGCCGACACCCTTGCCGCCACCAAGTCCTTCCTGACCTACGTCTCCTCCGAGGCCGGCCAGGCCGGTCTCAAGGAGCTCGGCTACGCCCCGCTGCCCGCCGAGATCGCCGCCAAGGTCCGCGAGAGCGTCGCCTCCCTCTCCTGATCCGCGTGCGGCCGGGCCCCGAACGGGCCTCCCAGGGGCCTCCGAGAGGAGCACCTCGGGCCAGGGGTCTCCGAGAGAAGCCCCTCGGGCCAGGGCCCTCCGCGAGGAGCCCCCTCGGGCCCGGCCGCACCATCCGGTGCACCGCCGCGCCAGGAGCCGGGCCGCCCGGCTCCGCAGACCGGAGAAACCCATGGACATATCACCGACCTCAGCGACCAGCCCCCCACCCCGACCGACCAGGGCCGCCACCCGCGCCGGTGACCGGATCTTCCTCGCGCTCTCCCGCGGCTCCGGCGTCCTGCTCCTGGTGATCATGGCCGCGATCGCGGTCTTCCTCACCGTCCGCGCGGCCAACGCGATCTCCGAGGACGAGGGGAACTTCCTCACCACCTTCGCCTGGGACCCCAACTCCGCGCACCCGACCTTCGGCATCGCGGTCCTCGCCTTCGGCACCGTCGTCAGCTCGGTCATCGCGATGGCCATCGCCGTGCCGATCGCGGTCGGCATCGCGCTCTTCGTCTCGCACTACGCGCCGCGCCGCCTCGCGAGCCCGCTGGCCTTCGTCATCGACCTGCTGGCCGCCGTCCCGTCGATCGTCTACGGCCTGTGGGGTGCCCTGTTCCTCGTCCCCCACCTCAGCGGCGTCTATAGCTGGCTCGACGACTACTTCGGCTGGACCGGCGTCTTCTCCTACTCCGGCGGCCCGTCCCGGTCGATCTTCACCATCTCCATCCTGCTCGCGATCATGATCCTGCCGATCGTCACCAGCGTCAGCCGCGAGGTCTTCCTCCAGGCCCCGAAGACGCAGGAGGAGGCCGCGCTCGCGCTCGGCGCCACCCGCTGGGAAGTCATCCGGATGTCGGTCCTCCCCTTCGGCCGCTCCGGCGTCATCAGCGCCTCGATGCTCGGCCTCGGCCGCGCGCTCGGCGAGACGATGGCCGTCGCCACCGTGCTCTCCCCCGGCTTCGTGATCAACGCCAGCCTGCTGGAGCCCGGCGGCGGCACCTTCGCACAGAACATCGCCAGCAGCTTCAAGGAATCCGGTGAGCTGGGCAAGGACGCGCTGATCGCCTCCGGCCTGGTCCTGTTCGCACTGACCCTGCTGGTCAACGGCGCGGCCCGGATGATCATCTCGCGTCGCAAGGAGTACACGGCATGAGTGACGTGATCGTGGACCGGCCGACGGTCTCCGACAGCGCCCCGCTCCCCCCGGCCGGCCTGCACCGCCCGCGGCTCCCCCGCTGGGCCCCGGCCGTCGTCGCGGCCCTCGCCGTCGCCGCCGGCGTCGGGATCGGCCTCGGCGCCGGACTCAGCAGCCGCGCCCAGTGGGGCCTGATCGCCGCGATCCTCTTCGTGGCCGTCATGTACGCGGCCGCGGCCCGCGTCGAGGGCCTGCGCCAGGCCAAGGACCGCCTCGCCACCAGCCTGGTGTGGGTCTGCTTCCTGCTCGCCGTCGTCCCGCTCGTCTCCCTGCTCTGGGAGACCATCGCGCGCGGCATCAAGGTCCTCGACGGCGCCTTCCTCTCCCACTCCATGGCCGGCGTGCTCACCATCCAGCCCGGCGGCGGCGTCTACCACGCGATCATCGGCACCCTGGAACAGGTCGGCATCGCCACCGCCATCGCGGCCCCGATCGGCCTGCTGACCGCCATCTACCTGGTGGAGTACGGGCGCGGCAGGCTCGCGAAGGTCGTCACGTTCTTCGTGGACGTCATGACCGGCATCCCCTCCATCGTGGCCGGCCTGTTCATCCTGAGCCTGTGGATCATCATGCTGGACTTCAGCTACTCCGGCTTCGCCGGATCGATGGCCCTGGCCATCCTGATGATGCCGGTCGTGGTCCGCTCCACCGAGGAGATGCTCAAGCTCGTACCGAACGAACTGCGCGAGGCGTCCCTGGCCCTCGGCGTGCCGAAGTGGCGCACCATCCTCAAGGTCGTGCTGCCCACCGCGATCGGCGGCATCACCACCGGACTGATGCTCGCCATCGCCCGTATCGCCGGCGAGTCCGCCCCGATCGTGCTGCTGGTCTTCGGCTCCCAGGTGATCAACAACGACCCCTTCGAGGGCGCCCAGTCCTCCCTGCCGTACTACATCTACGAGCAGTGGGCGAACGGCAACGACGCCTCCTACGACCGCGCCTGGGCCGCCGCCCTCGTACTGATCGCCTTCGTCATGATCCTCAACCTGGTCGCACGCGCCATCGCGCGCTGGAAGGCCCCGAAGACCGGCCGCTGAGGCCATCCCGAAACGCGGCTCCGCGCAGCGGGGCCGGTCGCAGAAAAGAAGTGATTCACATGGCCAAGCGCATCGACGTCGGCGGCCTCAACGCGTACTACGGCGGCCACAAGGCCATCGAGGACATCTCGATGACCGTCGAGCCCCGCTCGGTGACCGCCTTCATCGGCCCCTCCGGCTGCGGAAAATCGACCTTCCTGCGCACCCTGAACCGGATGCACGAGGTCACCCCCGGCGGGCGCGTCGAGGGCAAGGTCCTCCTCGACGACGAGGACCTGTACGGGCACGGGGTCGACCCCGTCTCCGTACGCCGCACCATCGGCATGGTCTTCCAGCGCCCCAATCCCTTCCCGACCATGTCCATCTACGACAACGTCGCAGCCGGCCTGCGCCTCAACGGCCGCGTCCGCAAGTCCGAGCTGGACACCATCGTCGAGAAGTCCCTCAAGGGCGCCAACCTCTGGAAAGAGGTCAAGGACCGCCTCAACAAGCCCGGCGCCGGCCTCTCCGGCGGCCAGCAGCAGCGGCTGTGCATCGCCCGCGCCATCGCCGTCGAACCCCAGGTCCTGCTCATGGACGAGCCCTGCTCCGCGCTCGACCCCATATCCACCCTCGCCATCGAGGACCTGATGGGCGACCTCAAGGAGCGCTTCACCATCGTCATCGTCACCCACAACATGCAGCAGGCCGCCCGCGTCTCCGACCGCACCGCCTTCTTCAACCTCGCCGGCGTCGGCCAGCCCGGCAAACTCGTCGAAATCGACGAGACCGCGCGCATCTTCTCCAACCCCTCGGTCCAAGCCACCGAGGACTACATCTCCGGCCGCTTCGGCTGACCGCCCCGCCCCCACACACGTCGAGCGGTGCTGCATGGCGGTGCCACCGCAAGACGGGGCCCGCCCCTGCCCCGGGGCGGGCCCACCCCCACCACCCGGCCTGCGGCCGAAACTCACCCCCCGCCGGTCCAGCCCCTCGGGGGCCACCCCCGCGAGCCAGGGGCGAGGACAGAGGCCGCTCGTTTCCAGCCCCTCGGGGGGGCGCCTCCCAGCGGTAGCTAGGGCAGCTTGAGACACAAACGCCATCCCCATTCAGCCCGCCAGGGGGCACCTCCATGCGATAGCTGGGGCAGCTTGAGGCACGGACGTCAGCCCTATCCAGCCCGTCAGGGGGCACCTCCCAGCGATAGCTGGGGGAGTTTGAGGACCGGGGTCCGGGGCAGCGCCCCGAACGACCAACCCAGCCGCCGCCCAGGAACGAAACCCCTGGCCACCACAGCCCGTCAGGGGGCGCCTCCCAGCGATAGCTGGGACAGCTTGAGACACAAACGCCAGCCCTATCCAGCCCGTCAGGGGGCACCTCCCAGCGGTAGCTGGGGGAGTTTGAGGACCGGGGTCCGGGGCAGCGCCCCGCAAGTCCACCGGCCGTCACCCGAAAACGAACCCCGCCCACCCAAACCCAGGGCCAGGGTCCGGGCCGGCGGCCCGGCTAGCCGAAGGCCAGGTTCACGACCCAATAGCTAAGGGCGGCCACCAGCGCCGCTGCTGGCATCGTGATGAACCACCCCATAATGATGTTCTTCGCGACCCCCCACCGAACCGCCTTGACCCGCTTCGTCGCCCCCACACCCATAATCGCCGAAGTGATCACATGCGTAGTGGAGATCGGCGCGTGGAACATGAACGACGCGGTGTACATGACCGAAGCCGCCGTCGTCTCCGCCGCGAACCCTTGCGGCGGGTCCAGTTCGATGATCCGGCGCCCCAGCGTCCGCATGATGCGCCAGCCGCCCGCGTACGTACCGAGCGAGAGCATCAGCGCGCAGACGATCTTGACCCAGACCGGAATGGGGTCGCCCTCGTCCTCGACGCCGCCGATGACCAGGGCCATCACCACGATGCCCATCGTCTTCTGGGCGTCCTGAAGACCATGGCCAAGCGCCATACCGGCCGCCGAGACGGTCTGCGCGATGCGGAAGCCGCGCTTGGCCTTGTGCGGGTTGGACCCCTTGAAGATCCACAGGATGACGACCATCACGAAGTAGCCGAGAACGAGCCCCACGACCGGTGACAGGAACATCGGGAGAACGATCTTCTCCCAGACGCCCCACCAGTACACCGTGGAGGAGCCGGCCAGCGCCGCGCCCACCATTCCGCCGAAAAGCGCGTGGCTGGAAGACGACGGCAGGCCGAAATACCAGGTCGTCAGATTCCAGACAATCGCCCCGACCAGCGCGGCGAAGAGGATCATCATCCCCTGGCCGCCGGTCGGCGTGTCGATCAGTCCTTCGCTGACGGTCTTGGCGACCCCGCTGCCCAGAAAGGCGCCGGCGAGGTTCATCACCGCGGCCATCGCGAGGGCCGCGCGCGGGGTCAGCGCCCGCGTGGAGACCGAGGTCGCGATGGCGTTCGCGGAGTCGTGAAAGCCGTTCGTATACGTGAAGAAAAGCGCGACCCCGATGGTCACGACGAGGGCGAAGGTGTCCACCGGAGGTCAGGACTCCTTGACCGCGATGGTCTCGACGGTATTGGCGACGTGCTCGAAAGCGTCCGCCGCCTCCTCCAGTACGTCGACGATCTGCTTGAGCTTGAGCACGTCCATGGCGTCGTACTTGCCGTTGAACAGGTGCGCCAGGAGCTTGCGGTGGATCTGGTCCGCCTGGTTCTCCAGCCGGTTGACCTCGATCCAGTACTCGGTGAGGTTGCTCATGGTGCGCAGATTCGGCATGGCCTCGGCGGTGAGTTCCGCCGCCCGCGCGAGCACCTCGATCTGCTGCTCCACGCCCTTCGGCAACTTGTCGACCTGATAGAGAACGACCAGGTCGACGGCCTCTTCCATGAAATCCATGATGTCGTCGAGGCTCGACGCGAGGGTGTAGATGTCCTCACGGTCGAATGGCGTGATGAAAGAGGAGTTGAGCTGGTGGAAGATCGCGTGTGTCGCGTCGTCCCCGGCGTGCTCCGCTGCCCTCATCCGTTCGGCGATCTCGACCCGGGCGGAGGAATCCGCCCCGAGCAGTTCCATCAGGAGCTTCGAGCCCGTGACGATGTTGTCCGCGGAAGCGGAGAACATGTCGTAGAAGCTCGTCTCCCTGGGGGTCAGACGAAAGCGCACTGGGGGTCCTCGGGGTGCAGCGGATTCGGTCGACTTGATGCTAGGCGCATCATCAAGCCACGGCTAACTGGCATTCCATCAGTGTCGCCCATCGGGCAGAGTGCTCAGCAAGGGGTACCGCCCGGACGCTCCCGCCCCGGTGAAACGGGCAAAGTTCGGTATCATATACCCGGTGGGGGTATGAGGCCCATCCAGGACGACGGAGGACGCCATGACGAGTACGGAAGCCGCGCTGAACGGCGCCCCCGACGCGCCCGCCCCGACCGACGCCACCGCCGAGGCGCTCGCCACCGCCGACCATGACCGCGGGCCGCACGGCTACAGCCACCAGAAGGACCAGCACCGCAAGCGGCTGCGCCGGATCGAGGGCCAGATCCGCGGCCTCCAGCGCATGATCGACGAGGATGTCTACTGCATCGACATACTCACGCAGGTCTCCGCCAGCACCAAGGGGCTCCAGTCCTTCGCCCTCCAGCTCCTGGAGGAGCACCTGCGGCACTGCGTGGCGGACGCGGCCACGCGCGGCGGCGAGGAGATCGACGCCAAGGTGGCCGAGGCCACCGCCGCCATCGCCCGCCTGCTGCGCACCTGACCCCGCCGGGCCGGCCGGCCCCGGCCCGTACCGGCCGGACGCCACCTCTCCGTACGAGGCCACGCGCCCCGGCCCGTACCGGCCGGACGCCACCTCTCCGTACGAGGCCCGCGAAGACCGCGGGAACCACGCGCCCCGGCCCGCCCGCCACCGAGAGCGCGCTCACCGTCGAAACCGCGCTCACCACCGAAAACGCGCTCGTCGCGGGAAGCCCGGCGGGGCCGGGCCGAGCTTCCGTCACCGCCGGGAATCCGGCCCCTGCGCGGACTCGGGCCGCCGCTGCGGCACCACCCTCAGTACCTCGTCGATACGGTCCGGGCTGAGCCGTTCCTCGTCCGCGCTGGACGCCGCGATCATCAACTCGCCGTAGAGATCGATCTCGACGAGGGCGGCCACGGGGTCCGAGCCACCGGACGAGGGTCGACGCGAAACCACGGGTTCCACCTCCTTCTCCGATCGGCGACTCACCAGCGTACGGACCGCCGCGCACCCCGTGCATGGCACAGACGGACCATTTCGCCGAACCGCGCCGTCAGCCCGCGCCACAGCGCGCGCCCGCCCACGCCAACGCCCCGGAAACCCGCGCCCATACACCGGGAGCCCACGCCCGTGCACCGGAAACCCGTGCCGGCGCCCCGGAAACCCGCGTTAACGCACCGGAGAAACGACCTTCCCCGTATAGATGTCCGTGGCCGGAGGCAGCCGCACGGTCACTTTCGCCCCAAAGGCATACAGCTCCACCGTCGACGCCACATCCATCGCGCCCCGCCCGGCGTCCCGGAGGGTGAAGCGGTGCCGTACCTTCCGTAGCCGCCCCTGTTCGTCCAGGTAGGCGTCGCAGGCGACCGTACGGCCGAAGAACCCTTTCGCCGCCGCCGCCAGCGCCGCCCGCTGCCCGGCCGAGGCGGCCCGCGCCGCGCGCGCCAGGTCGCAGTCGCCCGTGAAATGCCGGACCGTCGCCCCGCCGGATCGCTCGCTGCCCGCGTACTCCACCCGGCGCGCACCGCGCAGCAGTTCGGCGGCGGCGAGCGGGTCCGTCGCCCCGTTCGCGACGAGATTTCCGTCACCGAGCGACCCGGTGGCCACCCGCACCCACTTCGCGTCGGGCACGCCCGCGCCGCGGTTCTTCATATACAGCGCGCCGGGCGCGAAGAGTTCGGTGATCGCCGGCCGCGGTGTGCCGGCCGGTGCCCCCGCCGCGCCCGGCACCGCGTCCCCCGGCGCCGGTACGCGCACCCGCAGCCGCCCCAGCGACTGTCCGAAGCCGTAGCCGCCGGTGCCCAGGATGGTCAGCCGGGTGCCGCCGCTGACCGTCTCCAGGTACGTACGGACCCGGGCCCCGCCCGCCTCGGCGAGCACATCGGCGGCGTGCCGCACGGCGGCGAGGGCCTCGCCCGGGCCCAGCCCGTCGGCCGCGCGGACGGCCGCGGCCTTGCCGTGGTCCCCGGCGGCGACGCCCGCCGAGCAGCCGGCCGTCGTCAGCAGTCCCGCCGCGATCCCGCCCGCCACGGCGGTGGCGACGACCGCGCCTCCGCGTCCTCGCTCCTGCACCACCATCGACGGCCGACCCCCTGGTCCCACTGGTCCCGCTGCGCCTGGACACCCGCCCCGTTCAACGACGGTTCCGGGGCCTCGTCACGGCCGGTAGCGTGGTCACGTGTCCGAACCGATCCCCCACGCCCACACCACGACCACCACGGAGAACGGCTCCTTCTGCATCGCCCGGTGCGCGTGCGGCTGGTACGGCCCGGCGCGCCGGGCCCGGGCGCGCGCCCGCGAGGACGCCGCCGCGCACCTGGTCGCGACAGGTGACGGAACCGCGCACCCGGGTAGGCCATCTGTCTGACCAGACGTGTCCGAGCGGCGCCATCGGCCACCGAGCGCCCGGACCACGGCCATCAGCACGGCATAGGGGGCAGGGACCACGATGGACAGGCGCAGACTGCTGGCCGCGGGAGCCGGACTGGCGGCGGGCGGCGCGTGGCTCACCGCGTGCAGCGGCGACGCGAGCCACGCCGCCCCCGACGGCAACGGCTCCTCCGCCGCCGGCCGCAAGCCGTCCAAACCGGCCGGCGGCAAGGCGGGCGACCCCGACTGGACCGCTCTCGGCAAAGGCCTCTCCGGCGATCTCATACGCCCTGACGACGCCGACTACGCCACCGCCCGCCAGCTCTACAACACCCGCTTCGACGGCCGGCGCCCGGCCGCCGTCGCCTACACCGCGGGCGCCTCCGACATCGCCGAGTGCCTGGCCTTCGCCCGCCGCCACGGCACCCCCGTCGCCATCCGCAACGGCGGCCACAGCTACGCCGGCTGGTCCAGCGGCGACGGGCGCCTGGTCATCGACGTCTCGCGGCTGAAGTCGGTCCGTACGACCTCCTCCACCACCGCCTCGATCGGCGCGGGCGCCAAGCTCATCGACGTCTACACGGGCCTCGCCGACCACGGCGTCACCATCCCCGGCGGCTCCTGCCCCACGGTCGGCATATCCGGCCTGACCCTCGGCGGCGGCCATGGCGTCGTCTCCCGCGCGTACGGCCTGACCTGCGACAGCCTCCTGGGCGCGACCATCATCACGCCCGACGGCAAGACGCTGGAGTGCGACGAGTCGCGCAACGCGGACCTGTTCTGGGCGCTGCGCGGCGCGGGCAACGGCAACTTCGGGGTCGTCACCGAGCTGCGGTTCCGTACCCGGCGGGCGGCGAGCGGGGCGACCGGCTATGTCTCCTTCCCCTGGTCGCGGGCGGCCGCGGTGCTGGACGCCTGGCAGAAGTGGGGGCCGGGCCAGCCTGACGAGATATGGACCGCGTGCGACCTGTCCGTGACGGCCGGTCAGGAGCCGCGGATAGCCGTCTCCGCCTTCACCATCGGCACGGCGGGCGACCTGCGCAACGCCATGGACCGCCTGGTCGAGGCGGCGGGCGGCGCCGCCGGGTCGGTGACGGTCTATCAGCACACCTATCTGGACACGATGCGCCGCTACGCGGGGTGCGGCACCAAGTCGGCCGACGAGTGCCATCTGCCCGGCAGCACGCCGGGCCGCCGGCCGAACGGGACGCTGGACCGCGAGACGTACGCGGCGCGCTCCGACTTCTTCGACCGGGAGCTGACGGCGGCGGGCCTGCGGACGCTGATCGACCAGTTCGCGCGGTACGGCCGGACCGCGGGCAGCGGAAAGGGGTCGGTCCAGCTCACGGCGCTGGGCGGGGCGATCAACCGGGTCAGGCCGCTGGCCACCGCCTTCGTCCACCGCCGCGCGCGGTTCCTGGCCCAGTACCTGACCTCGTGGCCGTCGGGCGGCTCCGGCTCCGCCCAGACGCCGTGGCTCGACGGCCTCCACTCCGCCATGCGCCGCTACGCCTCCGGCGCGGCCTATCAGAACTACGCCGACCCCGGCCTCAAGGACTGGCGCCGCGCCTACTACGGCGACGCCGCCGACCGCCTCACCAAGCTCAAGGCCCAGTACGACCCGGACCGCGTCCTGGACTTCCCGCAGGCCCTCTGACCGGGGCGGCCCTCCGCGCGCCGGCCGCGGGGCGGCGGCCGGCGTTACGCGGCGAGGTCGTTGTCGCGGCGGCGGGGTTCGGGCAGCTCCGCCTCGTCCGCCGGCCCGTCGGCCGGTGCGGGCTGCCGGGGCCGTACGAGCCGGCTCGCGCGCGAGTCCGCGAGCCGCGTCACCAGGGGGGTGAGGAGCATCATCGCGAGCGGCGCGAAGAGCAGCGCGACCGCCGTGCCGAGGGCGAAGCCGCCGATGACGTCCGTCGGGTAGTGGACGCCCATGTAGACGCGGCAGAAGCCTTCCAGCAGGGCCAGGGCGATGCCGGCCAGGCCGAACCGGCGGTTGGCGCAGAAGAGGCCGACGCCGACGGCCATCGTCAGCGTGGCGTGGTCGCTGACGAAGGAGAAGTCGGTCTTGCCCTTGACCAGGACCTCCAGGCCCTGATGCTCCATGAAGGGCCGCTGCCGCTGGACCAGGTCCCGGATGGGGATGTTGACGAGCAGCGCGAGCCCGGCGGCGAGCGGCGCCCAGAGGAGGCCGGCCACGGCGCCGGGCGCGTCCGGGCGCTTGCGCGCGCTCCACCAGGCGAAGACCATCAGCACGGCGAGGCCGATGACGATGCCGTACTCACCGGTGAACTCCATCACGCGGTCGAACCAGTGCGGGGCGTCCTTGGCGAAGCCGTTGATGTCATAGAGAACGCTGACGTCGGGGTTCGAGCCGTCCATCGCGAGTCCAGCCATCTGCCGCGGCCCCTTATCTTTCGCCTGTCACTACGTGCTGCTGTCTACCCCCGTGGTCGATAACGCCGGTAACAGCGCGCCGCGTGCCACTTCAATGGAACGTCACCGCACTGCCCGGCGTTCCGTTCTCCACTCAATGATCACCAGGACGTTACCGAAGGGTGACCCATCGTCGCAGCTCAGGGCAGGGCTTCTACGCGGCGTTAGGCTCGGGCAGCGCTTTCGCGCCATCGGCCGTCACGCGCGTCGCGCCGATGTAATCGGGTTTATCAATTTTGTCGTACCGAATCACCGCGCCGGTGTACGGGGCATTGATCATGTAACCGTCGCCGACGTACATCCCCACGTGGTGAATACTGCGCGGGTCGCTCAGGTCATTGGCGAAGAAAACGAGATCTCCCGGCATCAGCTCGTCCCGTTTCGGATGCGCCCCCGCGTTCCACTGGTCGTTCGCGACGCGCGGCAGCTCGATGCCCACCGAGTGGTACGCGGCCTTCGTCAGCCCCGAGCAGTCGAACCGACCGCCCTGATCCGCCGTGCCGTTGCCGCCCCACAGATACGGCGTACCGAGCACCTTCTGCGCGAAGTAGATCGCGCCGGCCGCCTGCTGGGACGGGGCGACCCGGCCGACCGGCTTCGCGAAGCTCTTCGCCAGCGTGCGGATCGTCTTCACATAGCCCTGGGTCTCCTGGTAGGGCGGCACCCCGGCATTCTTGATCACCGCGTACGCGCCCGCGTTGTACGAGGCCAGCATGTTGTCCGCGAGGTCGCCCGGCACGTTCTTCACGTACTTGGCCAGATCGCAGTCGTACGCCGCCGCCGACGGAATCGCGTCCTCCGGGTTCCAGATGTCCTTCTTGCCGTCGCCGTTGCCGTCTATCGCGTGCGTCTCCCACGTGCCGGGGATGAACTGCGCTATCCCCAACGCGTTGGCCGGACTCACGGCCCGCGGATTCCAGCCGCTCTCCGAATAGAGCTGCGCCGCCAGCAGCGGAGGGCTCAGCGCCGGGCAGAGATTGCCCCACTTCTCCACCAACTGCTGGTACTGCGCCGGGACCGCGCCCTTCGCCAGCCCCACGGCGCCGGCCGTGCCGCCGCCCATCAGGTTCGAGGCGGCCGAATAGACGCCCACGACCAGCAGGCCCACCAGACAAAGGCACAGCCCGATACCGATGCTGACGCCCAGCCAGATCTTTCGCACCCCGCCGGCCTCCCCTACCCGCCCACCCACGAATCCGTCGTTCCGCACGGTACGGCCACCCGGCCCCACCTGGCGAGACCGCCTCGGCGGACTCCTCTATGGTGAGTGCCCGGGCAGGACCGGACACCGCACAAGGGGGCACAGTGACGGAGCTCAACTGGCAGCAGGCCACCGACGGCACCGAGAAGGAGTTCCTGGAGGTCGCCTTCGGCGACGACGGCAACGTCTATCTGCGCGAGAACCTCAAGCCCGACGAGATCGTCATCACCACCCGCGCCAAGTGGGACGCCTTCGTCCTCGGCGTCAAGGCGGGCGAGTTCGACCACTTCGTCGAGGACTGCCCCACCGAGGGCTGAGGCACCGGACGACGCCGGACCGAAAGGGCTCGGGCCGAAAAACGCCGAGCTGGACAGCGCCCGGCCGGAAGGCGCCGGGCCGGAAGGCGTCGGGCCGAGGGCGGTGGCCGCACCGCGGGCCGCCCTCCTCTCCCCCGGCGCGCCGTCGACGCCGATGCCGCTGCCGATGTCGATGTCGCTGCCGATCGGGGCGGCTCCGCTCATCGGTTCGCGCCGCCCTGGCCCGAGCCGCCCGGCGCGTCCGTCGACACCGCCTCGGGGCCCTGCGAGCCCGTGACGTCCGGGCCGAACAAGGACGCGCCGACGATCATCGCCGCCACGAAGGCCACCCCGCCCGCGACCACGCCGAACAGCACCTTGTGCCGGCGCAGCCGCGCCCGTAGCGCACCGAGCCCGCTCACGGCCGGCGCGCCCCGGCCGCCACCCCCGCCCGTACCGCCTCTGGGCACAGCGGCCCGGACCGCGCCTCTGCCGCCGCCCACGCCTCTGCCGCCGCTCCCACCGCGGGCCGGCGCGCTCCGGCCCGCCGAGCGCCCCGCCGCGCTCCGGTGCCCGGTCGCCGGCAGCGCGTACGTCGTCAGCGACTCCCTCTCCGGGGCCAGGGCCGGGGCGGGGGCGACCACGGGCGCCGGGGCGGGCACGGGCAGGGGCTGCGGGGTGTCGCGCCAGGAGCCGCTGCCGAACCAGTCGGCCGCCTCCTGCGCCGTCGGCCGGTCCTCCGGCCGCTTGGCCAGCATTCGCAGCAGATACTCCTCGAAGGCGCTGGGCAGCCCGCCGCAGTACTGCCGCGGCGGCACCGGCTCGGAGTCCACGTGCTGGTAGAGCAGGGCGGTGGGGGTGTCGGCCCAGAACGGCGGCTGGCCCACCAGGAGCTGGTAGAGCACGCACCCGAGCGCGTACACATCGGAGCCCGGGCCCGCCGCCCGGCCGAGGGCGCGCTCCGGCGCGAGGTAGGTGCTCGTGCCGACGATCTGGCCCGCGCTGGTCAGCCCGGCCGAGGTCTCGTCGACGAACCGGGCGATGCCGAAGTCGCCTATCTTGAGCGTGCCGTCGGCGTCGGTCATCAGGTTTCCCGGCTTCACGTCCCGGTGCACGACGCCCTGGCGGTGCGCCGCCGCCAGCCCGGCGGCGGCCTGGGCCGCGATGTCGGCCACCCGGGCCGGGGCGAGCGCGCCGCCCGCGGCCGACGACAGCTCCTGCGCCAGGCTGGGCCCCTGCACCAACTCCATGACCAGATAGAAGCGCCCGTCCCAGGCCCCGAAGTCGTAGACCCCGACGACCTGATGGTGATTGAGCCGCGCCGCGGTCTGCGCCTCCATGCGGAACCGCATGGCCGCCGATTCGTCGCCGTCGTTGCCCAGCAGCAGCTTGACCGCGACCTGACGGCCCAGCACCTCGTCGGAGGCCCGCCAGACTTCGCCCATTCCGCCGCGCCCGAGCAGATCTCCCAACCGGTACCGATCGGCAACCAGCACCCGTACCATCCTCGATCTCGTTGCGTCCCGAGCGTGGGCGGGACGCGGTGAACGCGTTACATCCTCTCGACGGCCGCAGGGCGCAGCGCATATGAGGGAGACCGCCACAGGGTACCCACCGAACACCCGGTCGTCGGAACATCGGCATCGGCCCCCACCTCGGCGATCATTGCTCGGCGTCAATACGCGTGGTACACAGAGTGACGATAGGCCACCCCACTGACAACGCCGTGCATCGCGAACGGGGGCGGAGTGATCAGCGGCACGTGCGAGTCCGGCAAAAAATGACGCCAAGTCGACATGCGTTGGCGGCATTGTCGGCGAAGATAGGGCCTGACCTTCGCCACCGCGGCGAAGGGCGCGAGCAACTACCCATAAGGGGCGGTGAGTTACATATGCTTCTGGCGGCCAAAAAGGGCGACATCAACACCATTATTGGCGGAATCGCCCCGAACTGGGGCCCGTTCGGCACCCTGGGCAATGAGGCCCGCATCATGGTCGAGGTCGTGATGGCCGTCGCCATCCTGCTGTGCCTGGGCATCGCGATCTGGGGCGCCGCGAAGCAGCGGATCGGCGCGACGGCGCTGCGCGACACCTTCAGCGCGGAACAGGGCAAGGGGCTGATCGTCGCCGGGCTCACCGGTGTGTTCATCATCGGATCGCTGGGCACTCTGTTCACGATCGTCTACGGAATGGCCGTCTGACCCCCGCGCGTACCCTCGGCACCACACGCCCCACCCCACCCCCACCTCACCACCGCCGCGCATCGTCCCCGCGCAGACTCTTCTCCCCCGTCCCCGAGACCCCACAAGTCCCACCCCCCGCACCAGAGGCTGCCTGCTGATGCCCACTCACCCCTCCCCGCCCGCAACCCCTTCCGCGCCGCTACCGTCATATAGGGGCAGCCTGTCACCGACGACGTTTGAGGGGGCTTACGCGCTATGAGTCTCGACGGCGACGACGGCTACGGCAGTGGCGGTGACCACGGCAGAGGCGGCAGAGCGGGCAGGGGCCGGGGCAACCCCGACGACCAGGGCCGCCCGACCCGTACCCGGCTGCCCGAGGGCGAGGGCGACCCCTACGACGGGCCCCGGCGCGGCGGCCGTACGGGCGTCACCAGCCGCAATCTGATGACCGTCGTCGGCGTCGTGGTGCTCCTCGTCGCCGCCATCGCCTTCGCCAACCGCGGCGGCGGCAACGACGGCGGCGGCAGCGGCAAGGCCGCCGACAAGAGCACCGGCGCCCAGGCCACGGCCCCCACCGGCGTCAAGCCCGTGGACGGCAAGAACAACGGCATCGCCAAGGGCTTCGCCCACACCGAGCAGGGCGCGCAGAGCGCCGCCGCCAACTACGCGGTGGCGCTCAGCTCCGACGCCATGTTCCGCGCCGAGACCCGCCACCGCATCGTCGCCGCCGTCTACGCCCCCGAGGTCGTCACCGCCCGGCAGGGCGACTACGACCAGGCGTACTCGGGCGAACGGGCCGTCAAGATCGGTCTCAAGGCCGACGGCACCGCCCCGTCCGGCCTCACCTTCGTCTCCCGCACCAACCCGGCGGGCACCAAGGCGACCGCCTACAAGGACGACACCGCGACCGTCGCGGTCTGGTACTCCACGCTCTTCGGCCTGGCCGGCGAGAGCTCGAAGAACCCCGTCTCCGAGGGCTGGTACACCAGCACCTTCCAACTCAAGTGGGTCGGCGACGACTGGAAGGTGACGGCCTTCTCGCAGAAGGACGGGCCGACGCCGGTCGGCCGCGACCAGGCCGCCTCCTCGGCCAAGGACATGTCCGACGCTGTGCAAGGTTTCGGAGGGTTCACCTATGCCCGGTAAACGCCGCCGACCGAACCGCGCCCTGACGATCGCCGGAGCGCTGACCGCGCTCCAGACGACCGCGGTCCTGCTGTCGGCCAGGGCCTTCGCCGCCCCCACCCCGCCCCCGACCCCGGGCGGGACCCCCGGAGCGACCGGCGGCCCCTCCCCCAGCCCGTCGAAGGAAACCTGCGAGTTCCTGATGGGCTCGCTGAAGAAGAGCTGCGAGGACCGGAAGGGCGGCGCCCCCTCCGGCCCCAGCGCCCCCTCCAGCCCCCTCGACCCCCTGTCGTCCCTCGCCAAGGGGTGCGGAGACGCCGCCGCCTGGATCGTCGGCAAGCTCTCCGACGCCGTGAAGTCCACCGCCAACATCGACTTCACCAACAGCGACTTCCTGCGCCAGTACGCCGTCGTCTTCGCGGCCTCCACCGTCCTGACCCTCGTCCTGTGGCTGCTGGCCGTCGCCAAGCGCGCCGTGCGCGGAGTCCCCTTCACCGAGGCGCTGACCGAGGCCATCGGCTTCCTGTGGCTCACGGTCCTGGCCTCCGCGTTCACCCCGCTGATCCTCTACACCGTGGTGTCCGCGACCGACGCCGTCACCGACGTCATCGCCAAGGGCACCGGGGCCGACAACGACGCCTTCTTCGGCGGCTTCGCGAGCGCCCTCAAGAAGGGCCAGGACATCGGCGGCGGCCCGATCATGCTGATCGTCGTCTCCCTCGTCTCCGTGCTGGCCGCGGGCGTCCTCTGGCTGGAGCTGGTCATCCGCGCCGCACTCCTGTACGTGGGCGCGCTGCTGGGCACCGCCGTCTACGCGGGCCTGGTCGACAAGAACATGTGGGGCCACGTCCGCCGCTGGGCGGGCATCATGATCGCGGTGATCCTCGTCAAACCGATCATCGTGGTCGTCCTGGGCCTCGCCGGCGCGCTGTCCGGCGGCGACGGGCCCAACGCCATATCCGCCGTCGTCTCGGGCCTCGCCATCATCATCCTCGCCATCTTCGCGAGCGCGATGATCTACCGCTTCGTCCCCGGCTTCGGCGACGAGATCATCAACAGCCGCAGCGCCAGCAGGGACCCCGCGTCCCGCCAGGCCGCCGCCGTGATCTCCTCACCGGCCGCCCTCGTCAAGCAGGGCATCACCACGCACAGCACCCGCGGCTCCGACGGCGGCGGGGGCGGCGGAGGCGGCGGCCAGCAGGCCAAGCCCGCCAACCCCGTATCGGGCGGCGTCGCCGCCCACAGCGCCCGCGGCGGCGGCACGGGAAACGCGGCGAACAAGACCCCCACCCCCGCACCCCGCACGCAGGACAGCGGCGCCGGCAAGACCCCAGGAGGTGACGGGCGTTGACGACCCAGTCGCAGGCCCAGCCGATCGCACCACGCCGTACGTATCTGATCGGCCGCGCCCGCCCCAACGCCGTCGTCGGCAAGAACCGCGAGACCGGCGAGATCGCGCTGATCATCGCGGGCGCGTTCCTCGGCATGATGTGCGGCCTCCTCGTGCCGATCCTGCCGCTGCGCATCGCGACCCTCACCGGCTTCCCGATGCTGGCGCTCGCCGCCGTCTACGTCCCGTACAAGAACCGCACCTTCTACAAGTGGTTCGAGATCAACCGCTCGTTCAAGCGCACCCTGCGCCGCGGCGCGACCTACCGCTCCGCCGTCATCGAGGCCGGCACCTCCCTCGACGGCCGGGAGGTCGAGGTCGGCCCGCCGCCCGGCGTCGGCCGCATCAACTGGCTGTCCGCGCCCTTCGGTCCGGACGAGATCGCCGTCCTGCTCCACGCCGACCGGCGCACCGTCACCGCCGCCATCGAGATCGAGGGCCCCGGCGTCGGACTGCGCGACAGCGAGGACCAGGAGGCGCTCGTCGACCGGTTCGGGACGCTGCTCAAGCACGTCGCCAACGGGGACGGCTTCGTCACCCGCATCCAGATGCTGGCCCGTACGCTCCCCGCCGACCCCGACGCGCACGCCAAGGACGTCGAGCGGCGCGGCTCCGACAAGGCGCCGCAGTGGCTCCAGGACTCCTACGACCAGCTCCAGTCCATGGTGTCCACCTCCTCCGAGCAGCACCGCGCGTACCTCGTCGCCTGCATGCATTTCACTCGCGAACTCGCGGCCGAGGCCAACGCCATGGCACGTGCCTCCCGCCACGAGGCCGGCAAGCGGCGCCTCGACCGGGACGCCGGGCTCGCCGTCGTCATGGCCCGCGAGCTGACCGACATCTGCGCGCGCCTCGCCGAGGCCGACATCCGGGTCCGCCAGCCGCTCGGCCAGGGCCGGCTCGCCTCGCTCGTGCACTCCATGTACGACCCGGACCACCCCATCGACCACATCCAGGCGATGAGCAAGCGCAACGCCTGGCCCGCCGAACTCGACGCCATGGAGCCGACGTACCTCCAGGCGAAGACCCGCGAGTCCGCCACGCGCGCGCCCTGGTGCCACTCCACGGCCTGGGTCAAGGAGTGGCCGATGACGCCCGTAGGCGTCAACTTCCTCGCCCCGTTGCTGGTGCACACGCCCGACGTGATCCGCACCGTCGCGGTCTGCATGGACCTGGAGCCCACCGACCTCGCCATCGAGCGGATGCTCACGGAGAAGACCAACGACGACGCCGAAGCGTCCCGGCAGGCCAAGATGAACCGCGTCGTGGACCCCCGCGACAGCGCCCACCACGTCCGCGTCGACCAGCGCGGCGAGGACCTGGCGAGCGGCGCGGCCGGCGTCAACCTGGTCGGCTACATCACCGTCTCCTCCCGGTCACCCGAGGCGCTCGCCCGCGACAAGCGGACGATCCGGGCGTCGGCGGGCAAGAGCTATCTCAAGCTGGAGTGGTGCGACCGCGAGCACCACCGGGCCTTCGTCAACACGCTGCCGTTCGCGACCGGCATCCGACGATAGGGGCATGCCGTGCTCGATCCGCTCGCCGCGGTGACCGAGGCGTTCACCAGCTTCCTCTTCGGAAAGGTGGAGACGACCCGGCTGCCCGTACGGACCTCCACCGGCCAGGCCCAGGCCGTCTACCTGCCCACCGCCGCGCCCGGCCTGGGCGACTCGGGCGTGATCATCGGCCGCGAGGTCTACAGCGGCAAGGGGTATATCTACGACCCCTTCCAGCTCTACGGGCAGCAGCTCCCCGCCCCGCACTGGCTGGTGCTCGGCGAGTCCGGCAACGGCAAGTCGGCGCTGGAGAAGACGTACGTCCTGCGCCAGCTCCGGTTCCGCGACCGCCAGGTCGTCGTGCTCGACGCGCAGGGCGAGGACGGCGTGGGCGAATGGAACCTCATCGCCGAGGAGCTGGGCATCACCCCCGTCCGGCTCGACCCGATGGCCGCCCTCAGCGGCGGCATCCGCCTCAACCCCCTCGACCCCTCGATCACCACCACCGGCCAGCTCGCCCTGCTCCGCACGATCATCGAGGTCGCGATGGGCCACGGGCTCGACGAGCGCGCCGGCTTCGCCCTCAAGGTCGCGCACTCCCACGTCAACGAGACGATCACGGACCGGCAGCCGGTGCTGGCCGACATCGTCGAGCGGCTGCGCCACCCCGAGGCGGAGTCCGCGGAGGCGATGAACGTCGACATAGACGACGTACGGGCGTGGGGCCTGGACGTCGCGCTGGTCCTGGACCGGCTGGTCGACGGCGACCTGCGCGGCATGTTCGACGGCCCGACGTCGGCGGGCATCGACCTGGACGCCCCGCTGATCGTCTTCGACCTCTCGCACATCGACCGCAACTCCATCGCCATGCCGATCCTGATGGCCATCGTGGGCGTCTGGCTGGAGCACACCTGGATCCGCCCCGACCGGAAGAAGCGGATCTTCCTGGTCGAGGAGGCGTGGCACATCATCAACTCGCCGTTCGTCGCCCAGCTCTTCCAGCGGCTGCTGAAGTTCGGCCGCCGCCTCGGCCTCTCCTTCGTCGCCGTCGTCCACCACCTCTCCGACGTGGTCGACGGCTCGGCCGCGCGCGAGGCCGCCGCGATCCTGAAGATGGCCTCCACCCGCACCGTCTACGCCCAGAAGGCCGACGAGGCACGGGCCACCGGGCTGGTCCTGGGGCTGCCGCGGTGGGCGGTCGAGATCATCCCGACGCTCACCCCCGGCATCGCGGTATGGGACGTCAACGGCAACGTACAGGTCGTCAAACACCTGATCACCGAGGCGGAACGGCCGCTCGTCTACACCGACCGGGCCATGACGGAGGACGGCCTGGCCCTGGAACTGGCGGCGGAGGCCGAGGCGGCGGAGCGGACGGCCGCCGCGATGGAAGAACGGCTCGCGGACGAGGCGTACGGCTCGTCGGAGCCGACGGTGGCCTGAGATGACGCCCACAGGACCCATGGGACCCATCGGAGACACCGGCCCCTCGGCCCCCAGGCAGAGACGCGACGGCCAGCGGGGCATCCCGGACGGCCTGCTGGTCGGCACGCTGGCGTTCCTGCTGGGACTGACGGTGCTGGTCTGGACGAGCACCGGGCTCGCGGCCCTCTTCGCCCACGGCGCCTGGCCCGACGGCGTCACCTTCACGCGCACCCCGATGGCCCTGCGCCGCCTCCTGACCTCCCCGCACGACCTCGCCACCGCCTGGCCGGACGCCCCGCACGACGCCCTCTCCGGGTACGGGCTGTTCTGGGGCGTCCTCATCAGCGAGCTGATGCTGCTGACCGTGCTGACGATCTTCGTGATGGGGACGTACGCGCGCTGGAAGGCGGTACGGAAGGCGCGCCGCCTGGCGAGGGCGGCGGAGGGGGCGCCTGACGCATCGGGTACGTCGGGCGCTTCGGGTGCGTCAGCTCCTTCCGACACCTCAGCCGCTACGGGCGCGACTGCTGTTCCGGGTGTTACGGGCGTGCCTTCCACTACGGGCACGACGGCCGCGTACGAGGCGGCTCCGTACGGGCAGGCCGGGCCCCCGGGCGCACCCGCGTCCGTACCCCCACCCGCACCCGGTCCGTACGCATCCGGAGCGGCGGCGATGCCGACCCCGGCGGAGCCGACCGGCCCCCGAACCACCCCAGCCGCTCCCGTTGTCCCCGTCCCGGCGTCCTCCGCCGAGCCCCCGGCCGACGGCGGCCTCCCCTGGCCGGCGGCCGTGCCCGGCCCCCGTGGCGCCGCCACCCCGGCCGGCCTCCGCTACGGGCTCTCGCACGGCGACGCCGCCATGCTCGCCGTGCTCGAAGCCCCCGGTCCCGTCCTCGTCGTCACCAGCGACCCCGGCCTGTGGGCCGACACCAAGGACTCGCGCGCCAAGCTCGGACCGACGCACGCCTTCGACCCGAGCCATCTCCTCGACACCCCGGACCGGCTGCGCTGGAACCCCGCCGAGGGCTGCGAGTCCCGCGAGACGGCCGCCGCCCGCGCCGCCGCCCTCCTCGCGCCCGTACGGCCCGCGAGCTCCCTCGACTCCGCGACCGCGGAGGCCGCCGAGACGCTGCTGCGCTGCTGGCTGCACGCCGCCGCCGTGGGCGGCCGGCCCTTCCGGCTCGTACACCGCTGGGCCCAGGGCAACAGCGCGCACGAGCCCGTACGCGTCCTGCGCACCGACCCGAAGGCGGCGAGCGGCGCGGCCGGCGAGCTGGAGGCCACGCTCACCGGGCACCCGGACCGCCGCGACCGCGCGCAGGAGCTGGTGGTGCGCGCCCTGGCGGCGCTCTCCTCGATCCATATCCGCGACGCGTGCAACGCCCATCGCGCGGATTCGCTCGCTCTGGAGTCATTCATCGCCGAAACGGGCACGCTTTACGTTGTGGGTGAGGCGATTGAGGACCCTCGTACGCATCCGGGTGCGATGCCCCTGCTGACCGCACTCACCGCGAGCGTGGTCGAGCACGGCCGGAGCGTGGCCGAACGGTCACCCGCCGGTCGGCTCGACCCACCACTGACCTGCGTGCTCGACGATGTCGCCGCCGTCGCCCCGCTGCCCGCCCTGCCGGAGCTGCTCGCCGACGGCGCGGCGAAGGGGCTCGTGACGCTCGCCCTGATGCGCTCCGAGGAGCAGGCCCGCGCCCGGTGGCCGCACCGCTCCCTCACGAGGTAGCCCCGGCGCCGCCCCCGACCCCTCCGATCCCCGCGAACGCCGCCGCGGTGATCTTCCCGACGGCCGGGTTCACCGCGTCACCCTTCGCGTCGGTGGAGTTGACCGAGTAGACGAGCGTGCGGCGAAGATCGCTGGTCGCCGCGATGCCCGCGTTGTAGCCGTAGCGTGCGCCGGACTTGCCCCACACCTTCGTGCCGTCCGGCAGCTTGCTCAGGGTCAGCCCGCTGGAGTGGACGGCGTCCTTGTCCTTCGCCCCGTACTGCTTCACCGGCGGCACGCTGAACATGAGCTTCAGCTCCTGCTGGGGCACGACTTCGCCGCTGAACAGCGCCGTCATGAAGCGCTCCAGGTCACCGGCGGTCGAGATGAGGTCGCCGGAGGCCCAGGTGATGGACTGGTTCCAGTCGGTCACGTCCATGAGGCGCGTACGGCCGACTTTGTCAGGCTTGCCGGTATTGGTCGGCTTGGTCGGCTTGGTCGGCTTTACGGTCACCGTCTGGTAGCCGTGGGTGTGGCGGCCGTGGATCTTCGGGTCGTTGCCGGGGCTGTACGTGCCGCTCAGCCCCAGCGGCTCGATGATCCGCTCCCGCACCTGCCGTTCGTACGAGCTGTGCGTGACCTTCTCGATCAGCAGCCCCAGCACGTTGTAGTCGAGATTGGAGTAGTCCTGCGCGGTGCCCGGCTTGAACTTCATGTCCTGCCGGACGGCCAGCTCGACCAACTGCCGGTGGCCCCAGGTCGTGAAGCGGTGCGCCTTCAGCCACCCGAAGTCGGAGGGCAGGGCCGGGCTCGGCAGACCGCTCGTGTAGTTGAGGAGCTGCGCGACCGTGATGTCCGGATAGCTCGCCGGCAGCAGGCCGGGCAGGTACCGCTGGACGGTGCCGTCGAGCGACAGCCGCCCCTCGTGGACCAGTTGGAGGACCACGGCGGCCGTGAACGTCTTGGTGACGCTGCCCACGCGGAACCGCTCGTCCCCCACGGCCGCGGCGTGCGTCCGCCGGTCCCGCTCGCCCGCCGCGCCATGCCAGCTCCCGTCCCCGCCGCCTACGCGCACGAGCGCGGCCGTGGAGTCCGCGTCCGGCAGCCCGGCTATCGCGGCCTTGAGCGCGGCGGCGTCCGGGGGCGTGCGGTCCGCGGCCCGCCGCGCCTCCTGTGCGGTCTGCGCTGCCTGCGCCGTCCGCGCGCCCCGTGCGCCGCCCTGTCCGACGGGCGCGGCCTGCGCGGAAGCGGCGGCCGGTGCGATGAGGGCCAGGCCCAGGACGGTGACGAGGGCGGCGGTGTTTCTCTTGTGGTGCCTGTGGTGCGTACGGCTGCGGCGCATGCGGGGACTCCTCGGTGCGGAACGGTTTCTGCGGTCGGAACCATCCTGTTCACCGCGCCCGCCCGGCGGATCGCCGGAGCGAGGGAACTCCCGGACCGCCGGCCTCCCTCCCGCGAGGGAGTCACGGCCGGCGCCCGCCCCCGAGAACACCGGGAGGACCGGGAGGACCGGAAGCGGACGCCCCCGGAGTGATCAGCCCCGTCTCGTACGCGCAGACCACGGCCTGTGCCCGGTCCCGCAGCCCCAGCTTCGTCAGCACGTTGCTCACATGCGTCTTCACCGTGTGCGCGCTCACCACCAGTTCGGCCGCCAGCTCCGCGTTGGTCAGCCCGCGGCCGAGGAGCGCGAGCGTCTCACGCTCCCGCGATGTCAGCACGTCCAGCATCCGGTCGGCCCCCGGGCCGGGGCGCGGGCCGCGGGCCGCGCAGTCCGCCACGAGCCGCCGGGCGACGGACGGCGCGAGCAGGGAGTCGCCCTCGACGGCGACCCGGACCGCGTGCACCAGGTCCGCCCGCCGTACGTCCTTGAGCAGGAAGCCGCTCGCGCCCGCGCGCAGCCCCTCGTACACGTACTCGTCCTCGTCGAAGGTGGTCAGCATGACCGCTTTGCACCGGGTCTCCGCGCACACCACGCGCGCCGCCTCGATGCCGTCCATGCGCGGCATCCGGACGTCGAGCAGCACCACGTCGGCGTCGTGCCGCCGCACCGCAGCGACCGCCTCGACGCCGTCCCCGGCCTCCGCGACCACCTCGATGTCCGGCTGCGCGGCCAGGATCATGGCGAAGCCGCCGCGCACCAGTTCCTGGTCGTCGGCCACGACCACCCGGATCGTCATCCCCGTACCTCCACCGGGGAGGAGATCACGAGGGGGAGGCGGACGGCAACGACGAAGCCGCGACCGCCCGGTCCGGGGCCGGCGGTCGCCTCGCCGCCGTGGGCCGCGGCCCGTTCCCGGATGCCGATCAGCCCTTGCCCCGTACGCCCCGTGCCTCCCGGAGCGGCGCCGGACAGCCGAGGGCCGACGCTCCCGCCCCCGCCGCCGTCGGTGACGGTGATCGTGAGCCGGTCCGCCGACCAGTCCAGCCGTACGGTCGCGGTGGCGGCGTCCGCGTGCTTCAGCACGTTCGTCAGCGCCTCCTGCACCACCCGGTAGGCCGTCACCTGCACATCGGCCGGCGGGTCCGCGGCCTCGCCGGCCGTCTCCACGGCGACCTCCAGCCCCGTACGGCGCACCTGTTCCACCAGCCCCGGCAGGTCGGAGAGGGAGGGCTGCGGGGCGCGGCCCGTACCCGGCTCGTCCTTCAGGACGCCGAGCATCCTGCGCAACTGCGCCATCGCGTCCCGGCCCGCGCCCGCGATGGCGTCGAACGCCGCCTCCGCCCGGTCCGGATCGGACCGTACGGCCACGGGTCCGGCCTCGGCCTGCACCACCATCACGCTGACGGCGTGCGCCAGCACGTCGTGCATCTCCCGCGCGATACGGGCGCGTTCCCGCTCCGCCGCCCGCTCGGCCGCCGCCCGGCGCGCCCGCTCCGCCGCCTCCGCCCGCTGCTCCACGGCCGCGGTGTACGCCTGCCGGACCCGAGTCAGCGCGCCCAGCGCGTACGCCGCCGCGAACACGAAGGCGGCGAAAAGGTACTCGCGGGCCGTGTTGGTGTGCAGCGCCGTCCCCACCGTGACCAGCGGCAGGCTCAGCAGCAGCGTGGCGCCGCGCTGCCGCGGCCCCGCCTGCGCGGCGACGGTGAACACCGCGACGAGCGGGCTGTACGCGAGCGGCTGGCCGGGCCCGTCCAGCGGTACGTACGCGAACTCGGCCAGCACGATGGCCAGCAGCACGGTGAACGGCGCCCGGCTCCGCCACAGCAGCGGGAGCACCGACAGCGTCGTCACGCCGTACGCCGCCCAGGTGGCCGGGGGGACATCCGCGGCGCGCGGCGACACGAAGGGGATCGTGACCGCCGCCTGCACGATCGCGGTGACCACCGCGTCGACGACCCACGGCCTGGCCGGCCCGGCCCGGAGCCGGGTGCGCCGCGACACCCGCGCCCACCACCCCGGCAGCCCCGCCCGCCCCAGCACGCGCATCCGCCACGCCACACCGGACGATGCCGTCCCGCCGCCCCCGTTCACCCCACCCATCGCGCCGGTCACGCCTCCGGCCGCGGCAGCGCCATCTCGTACTCCCGCTCCCCCGGCCGGCCCGGCATGTCCGGAGTCCTCCCCGTCGGCTCGAAGCCGAGCTTGCGGTAGAAGCCCAGCGCCCGGAGGTTCTGCTGGTGGACGTGGAGCCGTACGCGCTCCACTCGCGGGTCCGCGAGGGACCAGGACCACTCGACCCCCGCCCGTACCAACTCCCGCGCGAGGCCCGTGCCCCGGTGCTCAGGGCGTACGTAGACGCCGATGAGCTGCGTCTGCGGGACGGTCGGGGCGCCGCCGAAGATGTGCTGCGCGTCCGGCCCGTCCGGCTTCTCGACCTGGGCGGTCACCGACCCCACCCACTCCCCCGCCGGGCTCTCGGCGACGAAGGTGAGCGCGGTCTCGCCCGCGGCGGTGTCGCGGGCGCGCTCCTGCCAGTAGCCGTCGGGCCGGGCCCGCGCCTCGGCGAGGGTGGTGACGAAGGCGACGGCCGCGGCGGGATCGGCGAGGGCGGCCAGCCGCAGCGCCTTGCTCTCGGCCCACTCGTGGGCACGTATGGGTCTGATGGTGTACTCCATCAGCAGATAGTCACCCGCCACCCCCGCCACAGCCAACCCGATACCCTCCGCTTCCCGCTCCCCCACTCCCCACTCCCCACGATCCCCGTACGGGCCCGGCCCACGCTCCCCACAGACTCGCCACGGGCCCGGCCCCCTCTGCACGATCCGCGTACGTGCCCGGCCCGCGCTCGCTCCCCGCAGACTCGCCACGAGCCCGGCCCGCGCTCCCCGCACGCCCCCTACGCGCTGCCACGCGCCCCTCCGCACGCGCCGAAGCCCCCTTGTCCGCCCCCGCGCCGACCCCATAGCCTCCGGCGGCCCGGCGGAATAGGCCCGCCATCAGCCGAGGGGGCAGCAGCCGTGCCGGACCGACCGACCGCCGCGATGGCGATGGGCGCCGAGGAGGCCGCGGCCGTGCTCCCTCCCGAGCCGCGCGCCCGGCTCGCCGCCCTGACCGATCTGCACCCCGACCCGCTCACCGGCCCGCTGGACGCCCCGGCGGCCCGTACGGTCCTGGCCCGCACCGACCTCCTCGTCACCGGCTGGGGCTGCCCCACGCTGACGGCGGACGTCCTCGCGCACGCGCCCCGGCTACGGGCCGTGCTGCACGCGGCCGGTTCGGTCAAGGCACTGGTCAGCGACGCGCTCTGGGCCCGTGGCATCGTCGTCTCGTCCGCCGCCGACGCCAACGCCGGCCCGGTCGCCGACTTCACCCTCGCCGCCATCGTCCTGGCCGCGAAGCAGGCCCTGCCGACGGCGGCCGGCTACCCCGCCGGCTGGCCCGCGTTCGGCGAGCGCCGTGGCGCCGACGCCCGCACCATCGGCATCATCGGCGCCTCCCGCATCGGCCGCCTCGTCCTCGCCCGGCTCCGCGCGTCCGGCCGCGGCCACCGGCTCCTGCTCCACGACCCGTACGTCCGCGAGGACGAGGCCGCGCGGCTCGGCGCGGAACCGGCCGCCCTCGACGACCTGTGCCGCGCCGCGGACATCGTCACCGTGCACGCGCCCGAACTCCCCGAGACCTACCGCATGCTGAACGCGCGTCGGCTCGCGCTCATCCCCGACGGCGGCGCGGTCGTCAACACCGCGCGCGGCTCCCTCGTCGACACGGACGCGCTCACCCGCGAATGCGCGACCGGCCGCCTCTCCGCGTTCCTCGACGTCACCGACCCCGAACCGCTCCCCGCCGGCCACCCACTGCTCGCCCTCCCCAACGTGCTGGTCACACCCCACATCGCCGGGGCGCAGGGCAGCGAGGCCCGCCGCCTCGGCGCGTACGCCGTCGACGAGGCCGCCCGCTATCTGCGCGGCGAACCCCTCCTCGGCCGCCGCACCGCCGCCGACCTGCCGCGCCTGGCGTGAGGGGGTGGCGCGCGGGGTGGCGTGACGGCCCGTCGGACACACCCCCACCTCACCCCGGCCCCACCCGAACTCACCCCGAGCCCTCTCCGAACCCGCTCCGGAGCCGACCCCGAACTCCCCCGGAAATCCCGCTCCGAGCCTGCCCCGACACGCCCTCCCGTTCGGCGCAGCAAAACGCGGCATGACGACCCGTCACCTGTGAGCCTTGTCGGATCGAAGGCTTGGCGAGGCGTCACCGGGCCGCGAGGAAAGGGCATTCCATGACCGAGCAGCGCGCGAGCGGACGTACCCGGACCGCAAGAGCGGCCACGGGGCTGCTGATGTCCATGGGGCTGCTGACCCCCATCGTCTGGGCGGCGAGCCACGACGTACGCGCCGCCCCCGCGACCGCTCCAGCCACCGGCCCCCTCCTCGCCCCCGCCTTCGCCGCCGCCCTCGACCTCGGTCAGTACTCGCCGTTCTGGGTCGACCCGCATAGCCAGGCGCGTCAGCAGACCCGCGAGATCGCGAAGCGCGGCCGGCCGCGCGACGCGGCCCTGCTGCGCCGGATCGCGGACCGGCCCACGGCCGTCTGGCTCACCGAACGGGACCCGGCGGACCACGTGCGCCGCGCCACCGAGGACGCCACGCGGTCCGGCCGCATCCCGGTGTTCGTGGCGTACAACATCCCCGGCCGCGACTGCGGCCAGTACTCCTCGGGCGGCGCGGCCGACGACGACGAGTACCGCCAGTGGGTCGGCAGGATCGCCGACGGCATCGGCGACCGCCGGGCCGTCGTCATCCTCGAACCGGACGCCGCGCCCCAGGCCGCGACCGGCTGCGACGGCCAGGCCCGCCTCGACGCCCGGACCGAGTCCGGCTCCGCGGCCGGCCTGCGCCCCGCGCCCGGCCCCCGCTCCGACCGCCGCGCGCTGCTCGCCCACGCCGTACGGACGCTCAAGGCGCGGCCGGGCGCGGCGGTGTACGTCGACGCGGGCAACGCCGGGTGGATCCGCGACGTGCACCAGATCGCCGACGTGCTGAAGAGCGCGGGCGTCAACGCGGCGGACGGCTTCGCGCTCAACGTCTCCAGCTTCCAGACCACCCGCGCCAGCCGGGAGTACGGGGACCGGCTCTCCGCCGCGCTCGGCGGCGCCCACTACGTGATCGACACCAGCAGAAACGGCAAGGGGCCCGTACCGGAGAACGCCAACGGCAAGGACTCCGGCGAGCCCTGGTGCAACCCGCCCGGCCGGGCCCTGGGCACGCCGCCGACCACGAGGACGGGCAGCCCGATCGTGGACGCCTTCCTGTGGATCAAGCGCCCCGGCGAGTCCGACGGCGCGTGCCGCGGCGGCCCGCCCGCCGGTCAGTGGTGGACGGAGTACGCGCTCGGGCTGGCCCGCGAGGCGATGAGCGACTCGTACCCGGGCGTCCTGGGCCAGGGCGACGACGATGACCAGCCGGCCGCGAACCCGAGCACGGACGCGCGCGACTAGGACTCACTACGAACGGGCGGCCCCCGGTGCGCACATCACCACCGGGGGCCGCCCGCGCCCTATCCCCACTGAACGCGGCTCAATACGCCGTCACCGCACGTGGACCCACCGCGCCTGCGACGGCGTGCCCCGCCCGTCCGTGATGAAGAGCATGTACCAGCCGCGCGGCACCAGCGCCTGGTCCCGCGGCACCGTCACCTTCAGCCTGCCGCCGTGCCGTTCGGTCGCCAGCGCGATGGAGCGCTGCTCGACGTCGGTGGCGTGGGTGACCGCGCTCGGCCGCATGAGCCGCGCCTTCTGTACGGAGGCCTTGGCCGGAACGGCGAACTCCGCCGAGCCGCCGCGCCGCACCTCCGTCGGCCCCGCGCCGAGCTTCGGCCGCGTACGCCCGTACAGATACGGCGGGGTGTAGACCTCGATGCGCTTCTCGAAGGCGGCGACGGTGGTGTTCGCCCGGTCCGCGAAGAGCGGGTTGGAGCCGAACACCGCGATCCGCCCGTCCGGCAGCAGCATCGCCTCGGAGTGGTAGTCCCGCCCCACCTCCGGGTCGGCGGCCGGCCGGAACGAGCGGCGCGCCGGGTCGTAGAACTGCGCCTTGTGGATGTCGCTCGCCCCCTTGCCCCGGTAGTCCTTCGAGCCGCCCGTGGTGAAGACGGAGTCGTCCGGCGCGAGCACGGCGTTCAGATACCGGGTGCCCCGCCCCAGCCCGGGCCCGGGGCGGAAGACCGGATCGTCCTCGGAGAGGTCCGCGACGGCCGTACGCCCCGTGGAGCGGTGCGACTCGCCGACGCCCCCGCCACCGAAGATCATCACCTTCTGGCGCTGGGCGGGCGGCAGCAGCACGGACGTCGACGTCTCGGTCTGGTCGTTGTCCCGCAGCCCCGGCACCGGCTTGAAGGTGTTCGCGTCCGGGTTCCACAGCCCCGGCCGCCGGCCCTTGTCCGCGGGCCCGTACCCGGCGTTCGACCCCGAGTAGAAGAGATTGCCGCCCTTGGTGAGGAAGAGCGCCGGATAGGTCGGGAAATACCGGTGCGGCCCGGTGGACCACTTCTTCGACTTCGGGTCGTAGATCTCGTTGTCCCCCGGAATGATCTCGCCCATGTCGTCGAGCCCGGATACGGCCAGCACCTTGCCGTTCTTGAGCGTCACCAAGGTGGGGTACCAGCGGGCCTCGGCCATCGAGTCGACGGGAATGTACCGCTCGGCGATCGGGTCGAACTCGTACGCCTCCTTCAGCCCCTGGAAATCCTTCTTGTCCAGGCCGAGCTTGGTGGCCAGACCGTAGTGGTTACGGGCGTCCGCGCCCTTCTCGCCCACGATCTCGTACTGCGCGGCCGCGTTGGCGATCCCCTTCTCGCCCTTCGCCTTGGCCTCCACGAAGACCCGGGCCTGCCCGGCGGTGACGGTGACCTTCGCCTTCTTGCCCTTCCCCCGCTTGGCGAATTTCTTCTCCGCGCGGGGCACGAGGACATTGACCTGGGAGACGTACTCCTGACCGCTCGGCCCCCGGAACACCGTGCCCTTGGGGAGCGTCTTCGGGGCGTCGGGGTCCTCGTTCTTCACGACCATCGCGCCGCCGGCCCGCGTGACATCGCCCTCCAGCTTCTCGTACCGCGCGGTGCCGCCCGCCACGAGGAGATTGCCGTCGGGGAGCTGCGCGTGCCCGCCGCAGAACATGTCCTTCGGAGTGTCGATCTCCTTGAACGTGTTCTTGACCGGGTCCCACAGAACGCTCTGGAACGTGCCCGCCTTGAAGTTCTTCTCGTCGTTCCCGGACCCCGCGATCAGCAGCACCTTGCCGGTGTGCAGCAACGCCGCGTGAATCGCGTTGATCTGGTACTGCTTCGGCACGTCGACCAGATCCCAGTGGCCGTAACGCGCCATGTACTCGGGCTTGTTGATCGTGTAGTCGTGGTACGCGCTCTCGGCGAAACCATAAACGGCCGGGGCGTTCATGCCGCCGAGCACCACCACGGCCGCGGCGCCGAATGCCAGCTTCCGCGTGCGTGAACTGGGACGGTACTTCACTGCGCTCCTCCCTTGCCCGCTGCTGTCTCCTCGCGTCCCGCCCGCCCCGCCATCGCCGGAACCCGATTACTGCTCGTCTGCGATTCCCCCATCCGGCTCCCCCGGCGCGCTTTTCCCGGCATGCTCCGCGCCCCCTCATCCCCCGCCGCCCCGATGCCCGGCGTTCCGATGCCCGCTGCCCCGCCGCCCGCTGCCACGGCGCCCGGTCCCGCGTCCGCCTCCGCCCGCTGCCGCTCCTGGCGCCGTTGCCGTACGAGCGCGAGCAGCCACAGCGCCGCCGGGGCCAGGGCGATCACCGTGGCGATCACCGCCCAGGTGACCATCGCGACATGGGTATGGCCGAGGAATACGGAGGCGACGACCGAGCCGCCGAACAGGGCCGCCCATCCCAGATGCGTGGAGAACGTCCGGACCCGGTCGGGGCTGGCCGAATCGCCCTTCGAGGTGACGACGAAACCCGCCTTGCGCCGCAGCACCGCACCGACCAGCGAACGCGCGTACAGGGGCGCCGCCAGCGCCGACATCGCCATCCCGGCCGCCCCCGAAGAACCCTCCGGCTCATGCGGGCTGACATTGTGCCGGCGATTCCACAGATAGAGGCCGATCTGCAGCGCCGCGGCATCGCTGTAGAGCATCATCCACATCTGCGACTCGATACGGATTCCCGAGGCCCCGAGCCCCAGGAACAGCGCGCAGGACACCCCGCCGAGAATCCAGTTCACCGCGGTCATCGGGTAGTACGTGACGAGCAGCCCGTAATTGAGCAGCCGCCCCGGCGACAGGGTGCGCGCCGCCCGCCAGAACTGCCGAAATAGGGTCTCGTACGTGCCGCGGCTCCAGCGCAGTTGCTGATTGAAGAAGTCCGTCCAGGTGGAGGGCCCTTCCCCCACGGCCAGCACATCGGGCGTGTAGACCGAACGCCACCGCTCCCCCGTCCGCGGATTGCGCTGCCGGTGGATCTCCAGCCCCGTCGCCATGTCCTCGGTGATCGAGTCGAACAACCCCCCGACCTGCCGGAGCGCGCTCACCCGCACACAGTTGTTGGTCCCGACGAACATCGGGGCCCCATACGCGTTCCCCGCCCGCTGAATGAGCGCGTGGAAAAGGAACTGCTGGCTCTCCGACGCCTTGGCCACCGTGGAGTCGTAATTCCCGTACACCTGCGGACCGACGACGAACGCCACATCCGGATCACGGAAGTAGCCGAGCATCCGCTCCAGGAATTCCGGCAGCGGCACATGGTCGGTGTCGACACAGGCCATGAACTCATAGTCCGAACCGTGCGCGTCGAGCCACGAGTTGTAGTTGCCGTGTTTGGTCTTCGCCCGAAAGGCCCCGCTGGGCTGGTTCCACTTCTCCACGCCCTTGCGCGAGAAGTGCCGGACCCCCAGCTCCGCGCACATGCGCCGCACGTCCGGGTCGTTCCCCTCGTCCAGCAGCCAGACGTGCAGCGTCCCGTCGTGGCGCAGCCGCGTCGCGCCCTCCAGCGTGGCGCGCAGCATGTCCATCGGCTCCTTGCCGGGGACGAAACTCGTCAGGAACGCCACCCGGGTGCCGGACTCGGCGGTCACCGGAATGGGGTCACGGGCGACCAGCGTGGCATGGGCGTTGGAGACGACGTTGACGAACCGGAACGTCTCCAGGAGCCCGATGGAGACCAGCATCACCCAGTCGGCCGCGGTCTCCCAGCCGGCGACATACGGCCGGTGCACCCAGTGATCCGGCCGGACCAGCCACACCAGAAGCACGAGGGAGACGATGGGCGCCGCGGTCAGCAGCAGCGCGGTACGCACCCGATGCGCCCCACGCCCGAGAAGGCTGTGATAGCGCACCCGGTACGGCGCGTCACCCGTACGGTCGGGTTCGGTGAGCGGTCCCGCCAACCGGCTGAAACGCTCATAGTCATAGCTCTGACCGTGGCCTTGGCCCCGTGCCGCCTCCTGGCCGCCCCCATGGGCAGCGGCAGGAGCCGGGATGCGCCGGCGCTGAGGGTCCTTGTCTCGGTGGGCAGTTCTCTGTGTGGTGGGCACGGCATCCCCACGTCCTTCTCCTGCCCCAAATGGGCAGAAAATAGAATAATGGCGAAGGAAAGATAACGAACCTGACCGACCATCAGGACGTAGGACGAACCCCCGGCGTGGCGTGAGTCACACGAAAGGCCGTAGAACGTCTGACCGACCATGGACCACCGCGCCGGCCGACCACCGGACCCGCTCCACAGCTCCCCCAGGGGAGGCGAGCCGGAGCCACCCCTCAGCTCTCAGCCATTACCCCGTGAACGCAAAAATGCCGGTGTCCCGGACCATCACTGGTCCGGAACACCGGCTAAAAATTGTTCGGCGGCGTCCTACTCTCCCACAGGGTCCCCCCTGCAGTACCATCGGCGCTGAAAGGCTTAGCTTCCGGGTTCGGAATGT
>NZ_JOBF01000006.1 GCF_000718635.1 Streptomyces varsoviensis
CTTCCGGCGTGGTCACTACGTTAGCGGATTTCCCTGGCGACTCATAATCGAGCCGGTGGTCCGAATTCCGGCATGCCGAAATTCATCCCGTTCAGGGGCGGTGCTTGTAGTGATGTGCCGCCGGTGCGGCCGAGGTGGTTGTCCCGCTGTCCTGGCGGACCGCGCGGCAACTCGGAGCACACTACACGAGGGGTCGCCGGGCATCAAAACCGGTGGCGGGCGGCCGCAAGGGCAGGTATGGGGCGGTGTCGTCAGCCCTGGCCGGAGGCGAGTTCGCGGCTGCGGTCGCGGGCGGCTTCGAGGGCGGCGATGAGGGCGGCGCGTACGCCGTGGTTCTCCAGTTCGCGGATGGCGCTGATCGTGGTGCCGGCCGGGGACATGACGGCCTCGCGGAGCTTGACCGGGTGTTCGCCGCTGTCGCGGAGCATGACGGCGGCGCCGATGGCGGCCTGGACGATCAGGTCGTGCGCCTTGTCGCGGGGCAGGCCGAGCAGGATGCCGGCGTCTGTCATCGCCTCGACGAGGTAGTAGAAGTACGCGGGGCCCGAGCCGGAGAGGGCGGTGGCCGCGTCCTGCTGGCTCTCGGCGACGCGGAGCGTCTTGCCGACCGGGTTGAAGAGCGCCTCGGTGCGCTGGAGGTGGGCCTCCGTGGCGTGGGTGCCGGGAGAGATGACGGACATGCCCTCGTCGACGAGGACGGGGGTGTTCGGCATGACGCGGACGACGGGCGTGCCGGCCGGGAGCCGTTCCTCGAAGAAGGTGGTGGGGAGGCCGGCCGCCGCGCTGATGACCAGGCGGTCCTCGGCGAGGTGCGGGGCGAGGTCGTCGAGGAGGGCGCCCATGTCCTGCGGTTTGACCGCGAGGACGAGGATGTCGGCGGTCTTGGCGGCTTCGGCGTTGGTCGCGGACTCGACGCCGTACTTGTCGCGCAGCTCCGCGGCGCGTTCCGGGCGGCGGGTGGTGACCAGGAGGTCCGCGGGGGACCAGCCGGCGCGGATCATGCCGGAGAGCAGGGCCTCGCCGATCTTCCCGGTGCCGAGTACTGCGACCTTCTGGGACATGGGTCTGTTCACCTCACCGATGCTCTGGACGTATCGCGGGCCATCCTCGCATTTCACTTCCGCGGCGAACCGTGGGTTTCGTCTGCTGGGATGGGCCCGACGGGAGGGCCGCCACGCCTCGTGGAAGGCCCGCGGGACAGCTCGCTGGACGGCTCGCTGGGCGGCTCGCGGGGCGGGAGAGGGGGCGTGGGGCGCGCGGGGAGGGCGCTTCCTGGGGGGCGTCCGCCGGCGTGAACGGAGCGGTCAATTCCGGTTCAGTGACCCTGAGTTCATTTTGCTGTTACATGACTAATCTCAACTCAACGCTGTTCTTTGGACACAATGAAGGTGAGTGTCCAACCACGCCGTAGGGGGGTCGATGGCCGTGGCATCCCAGCCGGCCGGCCGTTCGCTGCTGACCGTTCTGTCGATGCTGCTCGCCCTCCTCTTGGCCGTCGACGGCCTGACCACACAGGTCGCTCCGGTCTCCGCCGCCACTTCGCTGCCCACCGCCTCCTCCACCGCGCTCACCGAGCGGGCCGAGGAGGAGGCCGAGCGCCGCGAGACGCGTCGGGCCACCGGGTCCTCGGTCGCCGTGCCCGTACCGCCGCCGCTTGCCGGGCGCGGCCGCGTGACCGACCCCGGCCGTGCCGGGAGGGACACCCATGCCCGTACGCGGGAGTGCGGGCGCGACATCGGGCGGGCGGGCTCGCCGTTCGTGAGAGCCGGCGAGTTGCCCATCGCTCTTCAGGTCTTCCGCTGCTGACAGTTCTGTCAGCTTCCGGCTTGTCCCCCTCCTCGCCGGCCCCTTTCCCGCCGAGCATCCCCATTTCTCGGCGGCATTTCCGGCAGCTTCCTCGGCGGCTCTCTCGGCTGCCGCGGGCAGGTCGTACGCGCCCTTGACCGGCTCGGCCGACTCGGCCGACTCGGCCGGCTCGACTGGTTCCACCGGCTTGGCCCGGTTGGTCCGGTTGGCCGTTGGTCGGCTCGTACGGTCCGCGCTGCCCGCACGGGGGCCCGATCCGCTCAGTCATCACCCGCCAGGTAACGCAACTCATCGACGCGCGCCGCCGTGGCGCGCTGGAGGCGCTCCGCATGCAGAATTCTCCGCTCAACCGTGTCCGAAAAGTCCGTGCTCGACGGGGCCGACCGCACGGCCCCTCCCCCTGGGCGGCCGCTCAGTCGGCGAAGTCCGTGGGCTCTGACAGTTCCGCCGGTTCCGCCAGTTCCGCCGGTCCCGCCGGGGCCGCCGGGGCCGCCGGGCCGTCGGCGCGGTCCTTGGTCGCCCGGGTCGTGGGGTCGCCCTGGTTTCGGGCCGATGCCCGCGCCGATCTCACCGCCTCGCTCGTCGTCTTCCTCGTCGCCCTCCCCCTCTGCGTCGGCGTCGCCGTCGCCTCCGGGGTCCCGGCCGAGCTGGGGCTCGTCACCGGCATCGTCGGCGGTCTGCTGACGGGGCTGCTGCCCGGCAGCAGCCTCCAGGTCAGCGGCCCGGCGGCCGGGCTGACCGTGCTGGTCTACGAGGCCGTGCGGGAGTACGGGCTCGGGGCGCTCGGCGTCCTGGTGCTCATCGCCGGCCTGTTGCAGATGACGATGGGGGCGCTGGGCATAGGCCGGTGGTTCCGGGCCATATCCGTCGCCGTGGTGCACGGGATGCTCGCGGGCATCGGGCTCGTACTCATCGCGGGCCAGCTCTACGCGCTCGCCGACGCCAAGGCTCCGGCCGGGGGGCTGGAGAAGATCGGCTCGCTGCCGGGGCTCGTCGTGGACACGGCCGGGTCCTCCGCCGCGCTGACCGCTGTCGCGGTCGGGGCCGGGACGATCGCCGTACTCGTCCTGTGGCCGCGCTGGCCGCGCGGCGCGCGTGCGCTGCCCGCGCCCCTCGCGGCGGTGGCGCTGGCGACGGTCGTCGTGGCGGTCCTCGGGCTGCCGGTGGCGCGGGTCGAGGTCCAGGGCCTGCTCGCCTCGGTGCAGCCGCCGGGCGCGGCCGACTTCGCGCTCCTGGCGGACGTGGGGGTGCTGGGCACTGTCCTCGCGTTCACGCTGATCGCGTCCGCCGAGTCGCTGTTCAGCGCGGCGGCCGTGGACCGGCTGCACGACGGGCCGCGTACCGAGTACAACAAGGAACTCATCGCGCAGGGCGCGGGCAACGCGGTGTGCGGGGTGCTCGGCGCGCTGCCGATGACGGCCGTGATCGTACGGAGCTCGGCCAATGTACGGGCCGGGGCGCGGACGAAGATGTCGCGCGTGCTGCACGGGGCCTGGCTGCTGATCTTCGCGGTGCTCTTCCCCGCCGCCCTGGGCGTCATTCCGCTGGCCGCCCTCGCGGGCGTCCTGGTGCACGCCGGCTGGAAGCTCATTCCGCTGCGCGAGCTGGGACCGCTGTGGCGTCAGCATCGGGGGGAGGCCGTGGTGCTGATGGTGACTGCTGTGGCCATCGTGGCGACCAATATGTTCGAGGGCGTGATCATCGGGCTCCTCATGGCGGTCGCCAAGGCCGCGTGGGAGACGTCGCACGTACACGTACGAGTCGAGAACGCGCCAGTGAGCGGCGGGGGCGCCGCTTCGGCCGGTACGGCGGCGTCCGGTGAGCCGGCTGCGGCCGGGCCGGCTGCCGATGGGACGGCTGCCGCCGGGACGGTACGGGTCCGAGTGCTCGGCAGCGCGAACTTCCTGCGGTTGCCGAAGCTGCTCGACGAACTGGAGAAACTGACGCACTCGCTACCGCGCGAGCGGGGCGTGGAGCTGGACCTCAGCGGCCTGCGCCACGCCGACCACGCGTGCCGCGTGGCCCTGGAAACCTGGGCAGAACGCCACGCTCCGGCCGCGTCCGGGCCGGCAGCCACCCTGAAGGCGCTGCCTTCGGAGGCGTGACCGCCGCCACATGACCGCACGGGCCCGCCGTCGCCGGAGGGACGACGGCGGGCCCGCTCAGCCGGGCGGAGGCCCGGCGGCACGACCTGGGGTACCTCGCCAGGGGCGAGGCCCTGGTGCCTACGCGGACGGGTGACGTCAGGGCGCGCCTGAATCCGGCGCCGGCTCGGCCGGAACGCGTCGCATGCTCGGCGCGGACTCGCGGAGGGACGGCCACGGGCTGCTCGGCCGGGTGGGGGCCTCCGGCGGTGCGGCCTCGGGTACCTCACCGGGGGCGAGGCCTGGTGCCTACGCGGCCGAAGAACGCCCGGGGCAGCCCGGCGTTGGCTTGGCCGGAGCACGCGGCGTGCTCGGTGCGGACGCGCGGGGGTGCGGCCTGAGGGCACCTCGCCGGGGGCGAGGCTGCGTACGTACGCGACCGAAGGACGTCGGGGACGCTTCTGGACCCGGCGTCGGCTGGGCCGGAGCACGCCGGACGCTCGGCGCGGGCCCGCGGAGGGACGGCCACAGGCCTGCTCAGCCGGGTAGGCCCCGGCGGGGCGGCCTGGGGGCGAGGCCGAGGACGGCCGAAGGACGTGGGGGCGCGCCTGCGTCCGGCGCCGGCTCGGCCGGAGCGCGTCGCATGTTCGGCGCGGGCCCGCGGCGGCGGGGTGCGTCGTGGGCTTCGGGTGGGTGTATGGGCCGGGTGCTTCGGTCGGGGGGCGGAGGGCGACCCGGATGTGGGAGGGCGGGGAACTCCGGAGGCGGTCAGGGTCTTCCCCCATGGTGTTCGCGGCGGGGCGGCGGGACCGTGGCGGTATGAGTCGTTCATACCGTTCAGGTGAGGTATCCCGTGCCGAGGAGCGGCAGTTGGCCGTGGCCTCGGCCACTCTCGGTCCGTGGCGGACCGCGGCGGCGGTCGGCGCGCTCGGCGGCGGAGTGTCGCTCGGGTTCGACGCGGTCGTCGGGGACTTCGGCCTCGGCGCCGTGGCCGGTTCGCTGTCCCTCGCGCTGATGCTGTTCTTCTTGGTCGGCGGCGCGGGCGCGGCGCTCGGCAGCCGCGGCGGCAGCGCCGCCGACCACCGCATTCGCCGTTGGGCCCGCGCCCACCCCTGGCGGGTCGCCCTGGTGCCCGCCGCCGCGCTGCTGGTCAGCGACTTCCTGATGCGCCAGATCCTGACGAGCGAGGGCTTCTTCAGCAGCTTCTGGGACGGCCTCGGCCGCGCGGCCCTGGTCGCCGGCGCGGTCGGCCTGATCGGAGCGATGAGCGGCGCCCGCCGACGGGCTTGAGCCCGGAAAAGTCGGGGGGAGCCGGGTCCTGCCCGCCCCGGCCTCAGGGGGCGGCGGCCGCCCCCTGTCGCCCGAGCGGGGCTGATGGGCCTGTGGTTCCGCCTGAGCCGACGGCCAAGAGACTTGCCGCCCGGCTTGAGTCGATGGCTGGTGCCCACCCCGCCTCAGAGACGGGCCGGGGACGGCCAGCCGGCCCGGGCGCGTGGCCCGTGGTCTCAGCGCCTCGCCTGACCGAATAGCGAGGGGCGCCAGACCGCGTCAGCCGAGGCAACGGATGGGCGCGCGGCCGCCCTGGCCAAGGAGGCGGCCCAGCAGTCTCGCCTCGCCTACGCGGGGCGGGGTGTACGACCGTCGCGTCTCCGCGGGCAGATCGGGAGTACGGGAGTAACCGCCTGACCCGCACGGGGCCGGTGATCCTACGGCCCCACCCGCACCTGCGACCGGTAGGTCTACCGCCCGGCTTGAGACGAAGGCTGGTGCCCACCCCGCCTCAGAGACGGGCCGGGACGGCCAGCCGGCCCGGGCGCGTGGCTCGTGGTCTCGGCGCCTCGCCTGACCGGGTGGCTAGGGGCGCCAGAGGGCGTCGGACGGCCAGGGGCTCGTCCCTACTGTGCGGGGCGGGGCGCGTGACCGGTTCGGTTCAGTGGGGGCTCGGCGTACGAGCCGGGCTGGCGGTCGTTCTGGGTGTGTTGCCGGTGGGGCGGGGCTGGCGGCTCCTGCTAGGCACAGCGGGCGGAGCGTTTGGGCGTTCGGGTTACCGGGTTTTGCGTTTTTTGGGTTTGTTGGCCGGGTTGCCCGTGCGGGCGGTGCGGCGGCGCTCGTAGCGTTGGCGTTCTTGCTCGTACTCGGCGCGGCGGAGTTTTTCGCCGGGGGCTTCGATGAGGGTGCGGCAGAAGTAGGCGAGGAGGATGCCGACGAAGCCGATGACGCGGATGCTGCGCATCGACTTCTCGGCGGCGGCGTCGAGGGGGGCGTCCGGGCGGCGTACGAAGCCGGTCCAGGTGTGCCGGAAGGCGAGCGCGCTGCAGATGGCGAAGGCCACCACGAGCAGGACGTTGACCAGGCTGCCCGCCTTGGCGTCCGTTACGCCCTGGAAGGCGAAGCGGAGGACGAGGCAGCCGGCCGCGGCGGCGGCCAGGGCGCCGATCGCGGTCGCGGCGCGGCGCAGCGCGTAACCGCCGTCGTGGTTCAGCCAGGTCGTGCCGTAGAACCGGATCTCCGTGGGCTGAGGGCCCGCGTCCGGGGCCTGCCGCTCGTCGCTCATGCCCTCGATTATCGCCCGGCCGTGTCCCGTCGAAGTGGACGGGCCGCTCGTACCGTGCCGAACCGCACCCCCGCCCCGCCGCCCGGCCAGGGCGCCGTCAGCCCGAGCAGCGCACCGTGATGAAGCCGTCGCTGCCCGTCTTCACGTAGGCGTCGGAGACGTACTGGCCCGGGGCGATGCTGTCCCAGATGTCGGTTGTGCCGTAGGGGCCGGTCACGCGCTGGCCGCGGGTCTGGCAGCGGATCGGTACGCGCGAGCCGATGGCCAGTGTCTTGACGAGCTGGCTGGCGGCGCTGGGGCCGCGGCGGACGTTGAGCTGCACGCCGGGCGCCACCGGGTAGTAGACGGCGCTCGCGGCTCGCACCTCGCTCCGCACCTCGGCGCTCTCGTTCGTTTCTTCGGTCTCTTCCACCGCCATGTGGCCCTCCCCCATGGGTTTCTCGCGCCCCGCGCGGACGGCGGGGCCCCAACCGGTCGCGGCGGCCGGTGACATGCGCAGGCTAGCAACGCTTCCCGGGAACCGTACGCACCATCGACTAGGCTCCGGGCGTCGCGTGGACGCGGCCGAGATCACGGGGGTGGGGTATGCCGCCGCTGCGCAGTACCGGGACGGGCCCGGAAGCGGAGGATCCGGAGTACGCCGGGCAGTACCGGCTCGGAGCGCGGCTCGGCGCGGGCGGAATGGGCGTCGTGCACCTGGCCCGGTCGGCCTCCGGGCGGCGGCTCGCGGTGAAGGTCGTGCACGCGCGGTACGCGGCGGACCCCGAGTTCAGGGCGCGGTTCCGGCAGGAGGTGGCGGCGGCCCGGCGGGTCAGCGGCGCGTTCACGGCGCCGGTCGTGGACGCGGACCCGGACGGCGTACGGCCCTGGATGGCCACCCTCTACATCCCCGGCCCCACCCTCTCCGAACGCGTGAAGCGGAACGGGCCGCTGAACCCCGCCGAGGTGCGGCGGCTGGCCGCCGGGCTGGCCGAGGCGCTGCGCGACATCAACCGCGCGGGCGTCGTGCACCGGGACCTCAAGCCGAGCAACGTACTGCTGGCCGACGACGGGCCGAAGGTCATCGACTTCGGCATCTCCCGCCCGTACGACCGCCCCCACGACAGTGAACTGCGCACCGAGACCGGCCAGTTGATCGGCACCCCGCCGTTCATGGCGCCGGAGCAGTTCCAGCGCCCGCGCCACGTCGGTCCCGAGGCCGATGTCTTCGCGCTGGGGTCGCTGCTGGTGCACGCGGCGACCGGGCGCGGGCCGTTCGAGTCGGAGAGCCCGTACATCGTGGCCTACCAAGTCGTGCACGACGAACCGGACTTGACGGGCGTACCGGAAGAGCTGGTGCCGCTGGTGCGCGCCTGCCTGGCCAAGGAGCCGGCGGACCGGCCCACTCCGGACGCGCTGATGGCGGAGTTGCGTTCCGCCCCTGTAGGACCCGTAGGGCCGCCCGCCTCGCCCGTACGGCCGTCGGACGTGCCCGTACGGACCCCCGACGTGCCCGTACGGTCGTCTACCGCGTTCGCCTCGCCCCCCGACGCGCGGCCGTTCCCGCGTGTGCCGGTGCAGCGGAGCGCGGCGGAAGCGGGGGCCGGGGGCGGCGCCCCGGAGGAGCCGTCCACCCCTCGCCGCGTGATGCTCGCGCGGTCCTCCGGCTCCTTTCCTCCCGCCCACGCCAGCCCCGTTTCCCCCTCCCCCGCGCGGCGCGGCAGGCCGCGGGCGCGGCTGCTGGCGGCCGGGGCCGTGGCGCTGCTCCTCGTGGGGGCGGGCGCGGCGTGGGCGGTGCGGTCGGCGCGGCAGGCGGCGGATGGCGCGGAGCGCCCCGAGGCGCGTCCGACGCCGGTGGCGGCCGGCTGGCGGCCGTGGGAGTCGGGGGTCTACGAGGGCGAGGGGGCCTCTGCCGAGGGCGGCGAGGTGCGGGCGACGTTCTGCTCGTACGGGTACGGGGCGCTGTTCTGCTCCGGGCGCGGCGTACGGGCCGCCCGCATCGACCCCGCCGACGGCAGGGTGGTGTGGAAGAGCCCGGCGGAGAAGCCGGGGGCCGGACGGGCCGGGGACGCCGGGAACGCCGGGAACGCCGGGGACGCCGGGGACACAGCGAACGCGCCCGTCGCGCCCGTCCTCTCCGGCTCCCTCGTGCAGGTGGTCTCGCGGGACGGCGCGCGGCTCACGGCCCTCGATCCCCGTACGCGGCAGGTGCGGTGGACCCGGGACGTGTCCGCGTACGGCGGGCGGGTCTACCACGCTGGCGACACGGTGCTGCTGGTCGCGGCGGACGGCACGGTCACGGCCGTGGACAGCGCGACGAACGAGCGGCGCTGGAGCCACCGGGTGCCGGGCCAGACCCGGCCGCAGTTCTCGTCGTACGGCGACGGGCGCGTGGCCTACGCCGTCACCCCCTCCCCGGACGGCCGGCGGACCCGGATCGCCGCCGTCGACCCGGTGCGCGGCACGACGCTGTGGCAGCGGGAGAGCGAAGGGGCGCTGACGGCGGCCGGTACGGGGCCGGGCGGCGCGCTCTTCCTCACCGCGACCGCGCCGGACACCCGCACCTCGGCCGTCGTCCGCTACGACCCGGCGACGCGCGCCGAGCACCGGGTGCGGCTGTCCGCGCCGGTCGCCGCGGTGAGCGTCGCGACCCGCGGCTCCATGGTCTACCTGCTGGGCGCGGAGGGCGGGCTGGTGGCCGTGGACACCGCGCGCGGCGGTCACGGCTGGCGGCTGGAGACGTCCGTGGCCAACGCCTCGCAACTGGTCGCCGCCGAGGGCCGGCTCTACTTCTCCGCCGCCGACGGCCGCCTCCTGGCCGTGGACACGGCCCGCCACACCCTCATGGGCCAGACCCCGCCCCGCCTGGGCCGGGCCGGGCACGGCTACCTGGAACTGGTCCCCGCCCCGGTCGTGGCCGACGGCCGCGTCTACGCGGCGGCCCCGGACGGCAGCGTCTTCGCCGTGGACGGGCGGGAACCGGCCCGCTGGTAGGAGGGGCCGCAGGCAGGCAGAGGACGTGCGGGCGTGAGGGCGTACGGTACGGGCCGGGCACGCCGCGGCCGTACGCGCCGAGCGCTCCCCCCCGGCGCGGCCGGCACCCACCGGGGCGCAGGGGCGGGCCTCGGAGCGCGGAACCTTCCGTACGCCCGTACGCGCTCCAGCGCCCCCCTTGAACGGAGCTTAAAGGGAGTGCCCCTCCCGCACGGCCCGCCCCTTCTCTGAAGACGGGGCCGCCGCCGGGCCACTGGTCCCGGACGTGGCCTGGGCGAGGAGCGCCAGGGCCTCCTCGGAGGGCGAGCCGGGCTCGGGGGTGGCGAGGGTGAGGGTCTGGTCCTCGGCCTGGGGGAGGTGGAGGCTCTGGTGGGTGACGGTGAGGGTGCCCACGAGGGGGTGGTGCATTTCGTGGCGGGCGACGGTGCAGGGTTGCACCCGGTGGCCGGCCCACATGGCGGCGAACTCCTCGCTCCTGACGGTGAGTTCCCCGATGAGGGAGGTCAGGAGCGTGTCGTCGGGGTAGCGCCCGGCGAGCAGCCGCAGGTTCTCGACCGTCCCCTTGGCCTTCCCCTCCCAGTCCGCGTACAGCTCGCGGGTGTGGGCGTCGAGGAAGAGCATCCTGGCGAGGTTGGGCCGGTCGGCCGCCCGCCGCGGGCCGTCGAAGTCCATGTGCGCGGCGAACAGGGCGTGGCCGAGCCGGTTCCACGCGAGGATGTCCGCGCGGCGGCCGGTCACCATCGCCGGGACGGCCGCCAGGCTGTGCAGCATGTCGAGCGTCTCGGCCCCCACGTGTTCGGGCCGGGGCCGGCGGGCCGGGACGCGTCGGCGGCCGGCGTCGGCGAGGTCGTGCAGGTGCCGACGCTCCGCCTCATCGAGGCAGAGCGCGCGGGCGACGGCGTCCAGGATCTCGGGGGACGCGCCGGCGGCCTGCCCCTGTTCCAGCCGCGTGTAGTACGACGCGCTGACGCCCGCCAGCAGCGCGAGCTCCTCCCTGCGCAGGCCCGCCACGCGCCGCCGGTCGCCGTAGTCCTTCAGGCCGACGTCGGCGGGGCGCAACTGGGAGCGCCGGGCGTGCAGGAAGTCCCCCAGGCGGCCGCGTTCTCTCATGCCGGCCCCCTCATGCCGTCCCTCTCACCCTCGCGCCGTCACTGCTCGCGCCCTCGCTGCTCACGCCGTCGCTACTCACGCCGTCACTGCTCATGCCATCCAGTCTGCATCGGCCCGCGCGCTCCAGCCTGACCCTGCCAGGGGTAGGCACCGGCGGGGCTGGTCCGGTCCGCCCGGCCCGGTGACGGTGGTGCTCACGACCCCGTGTCTCGACGTCATGGAGCACCCGATGGAACACACCGACACCACTGTCACCACTGTCACCGCCGCCCCCGACCAGCCCACCGACCGCATCGAACTCGGCGGCGTCACCGTCACCCGCGTCAAGGAGTTCTACGGCCCCACCGGCATCACGCCCGAAACCTTCGTCCCCACCGTCCCCGAGGACGCCTGGCGCGCCAACGCCGACTGGCTCACGCCCCACTTCCTCGACCCGGCCGAGGGCGTCGTCAACTCGGCCGTACAGACCTGGGTGCTGCGCAGCGAGGGGAAGACCATCCTCGTCGACACGGGCGCGGGCGACGACAAGGAGCGCCCGTACTCGCCCCTCTGGAACCGGCTGCGGACCGGCTTCCTGGACCGCCTCGCCCGGGCCGGCGTCGCGCCCGAAGACGTCGACATCGTGATCAACACGCATCTGCACGTCGACCACGTGGGCTGGAACACCCGGCTGGACGGCAGGGAGTGGGTGCCGACCTTCCCCAACGCCACCTACCTGATCCACAAGGACGACTACGACTTCTGGAACCCCGAGAACGGGTACGAGCCGCTGCTCGGGCGCGGCAACCAGAACGTGTTCGAGGACAGCGTCACCCCCGTGCACCGGGCCGGACAGGTGCGGCTGTGGGAAGACAGCCACCGCGTCGACGGCAACCTGACCCTCGAACCGGCCCCCGGCCACACCCCGGGCTCCAGCGCCGTCCGTCTCTCCAGCGGCACGGATCACGCGCTGTTCGTCGGCGACCTCCTGCACAGCCCCATACAGATCATCGACCCCGACCACAACAGTTGCTTCTGCGAGGACCCCGCCGGGGCGCGCGCCACGCGCCGCCGGGTCCTGGGCTGGGCGGCGGACCACAACGCGCTGGTCTTCCCCGCGCACCTGGGGGGCCATGGCGCCGCCGAGGTCGAGCACGCGGGCTCCGGGTTCGCCATCAAGGAGTGGGCGCCCTTCACCCCGTACGAGCCTGTCGAGGACGCTGGGGACGCTGGGGACGCTGCGGGCGCCGAGGGCGCTGAAAACGTCGAGAACCGGAAGGCGTCCGCGTGAACACCCGGACCACCACCCGCACCGTACGCACCGCCCAAGGCGCGGTCCGCGGCGCCCGCCGCGACGGCTTCACGGTCTTCCACGGCATCCCGTACGCCGCGCCCCCGTCCCTCGCCGGGCGCTTCACCGCGCCGTCCCCGCACGCCCCGTGGCCCGGCGTCCGGGACGCGACCGAACCCGGCCCGACCGCCCCACAGGCGGAGCGGAACCTCGGCGCCATCGACATGTCGCCCTACTTCGGGCCGGGCTGGCTCCCCGGGGACGACTACCTCACCGTCGACGTGTGGGCGCCCGACGACGACGTACGGCCGTCCGACGACGGCGTACGAGCGTCCGACGACGTACGAGCGGCTGACGAGGGCGTACGAGCGTCCGATGGCGAAGTACCAGCGGGCGGCCCCCGGCCAGACCGCGCGCCCCGCCCCGTCATGGTCTTCGTGCACGGCGGCGGCTTCGTCGCCGGGTCGACGCGGGCGAGCCTGTACGACGGGACGGCCTTCGCCCGCGACGGCGTCGTCCTGGTGACGGTGAACTACCGCCTCGGCATCGCCGGTTTCCTCGACCTCCCCGGCGCGCCCCGCAACCGCGGCCTGCTGGACGTGCTCGCCGCGCTGCGCTGGGTGCGGGAGAACATCGCCGCGTTCGGCGGCGACCCGGACCGCGTCACGCTCTTCGGCCAGTCTGCCGGGGCCACCCTCACCGGGGCCGCGATCGCCGCGCCGCAGGCCACCGGCCTCGTGCGGCGCGCCATCGTGCAGAGCGGCAGCGGGCTGGGGGCCTTCACGCCCGAGCAGGCGGCGCGGGTGCGGGAGGCGGCGGCAGCGGCGCTGGGCATCGCCCCGGAGGCCGCGGACGCCGAGGCGTTCGACGCGCTTCCCGACGCGGCCCTCGTCGAGGCTGCGGGCCGGCTCGGCGGGATCGACCTGCGGACCGCGACCGCCTTCGACCCGCTGATCGGGCTCAGCCCCTTCAGCCTGGTCATGGAGGAGCAGCCCGCCGACGCCGTCGCCGCCGGGCGCGGGGCCGCCGCCGGCATCGATCTCCTCATCGGCGTCAACTCCGAGGAGGGCAATCTCTACCTCGTGCCCTCCGGCGCGCACGCCGCCTCGACCGCGGCGGACGTGCGTACGGCCGCGGAGGTCTCCCATCCCGATCCGGACCGGCTCCTCGCCGCGTACCGCGCGGAGCACCCCGAGGCCGCGTACGGGCAGGTGCGCTCCGCCGTGATGGGCGACGCCCTGTTCGGGGCGGGGAGCTGGGCGCTGGCCGGGGCGCACGCCGAGCGGTCGGCGGGCGCCACGTACGGCTATCTCTTCGACTGGCGCTCGCCCGCCCTCGGCGGGGAACTGGGGGCTACCCACACGGTGGAGCTGCCGTTCGTCTTCGGATTCGGCTCCGGGGGCGGCTCCGGGCTCGACGCGTCGCCGCTGCGCGGGGAACGCGCCCTGCTCGGCCCCGACGCCCCGCCGGCCGACCTGACCGACCTGACCGACCTGTCCGACCTGGCCGACCTGTCCGACCTGTCCGAGCGCATGCACGCCGCCTGGGTCCGCTTCGCCCGCACCGGGGACCCGGGCTGGGCCCCGTACGACACCGAACGCCGGGCCACCATGGTCATCGGCCGCGACTGGGAGGTGCGCGACGATCCGCGCGCGGCCGTCCGCCGGGCGTGGCAGCGGCGGTGAGCTGACAGACGTCCGCCCGGCCACGGAATCGACCGTGGCCGGGCGGAATGGCCCTAGAGGGTCCTGGTCAGCCGAGCAGGCTCACGTCCCGCACCGCGCCCTTGTCCGCGCTCGTCGCCATGGCCGCGTACGCGCGCAGCGCCGTGGAGACCTTCCGCTCGCGGTTCTTCGGCGCGTACGTGCCGCCGAGCGCCGCCCGGCGGGCCGCCAGCTCGTCGTCGCCGACGAGGAGTTCCATCGAGCGGTTCGGGATGTCGATGCGGATGCGGTCGCCGTCCTCGACGAGCGCGATGGTGCCGCCGGAGGCCGCCTCGGGCGAGGCGTGGCCGATGGAGAGGCCCGAGGTGCCGCCGGAGAAGCGGCCGTCGGTGACCAGCGCGCACGCCTTGCCGAGACCGCGGCCCTTGAGGAAGGAGGTCGGGTAGAGCATTTCCTGCATGCCGGGTCCGCCCTTGGGGCCCTCGTAGCGGATGACGACGACGTCGCCCTCCTTGATCCGCTTGGTGAGGATCGCGTCGACGGCGTCCTCCTGCGACTCGCAGACCACGGCCGGGCCCTCGAACGTCCAGATCGACTCGTCGACGCCCGCGGTCTTCACGACGCAGCCGTCCTCGGCGAGGTTGCCGTAGAGGATCGCGAGACCGCCCTCGGTGGAGTAGGCGTGCGCGATGTCGCGGATGCAGCCGCCCTCGGCGTCCGTGTCGAGGGTGTCCCAGCGCTCGGACTGGGAGAAGGCGGTGGCGGAGCGGACGCAGCCGGGGGCCGCGTGGAACAGCTCGACGGCCTCCTCGGACGGCGAGCCGCCGCGGATGTCCCACTGCTTGAGCCAGTCGGCCAGCGACGGCGAGTGGACGGTGTGGACGTCCTCGTTCAGCAGGCCCGCGCGGTACAGCTCGCCGAGGATGGCGGGGATGCCGCCGGCCCGGTGCACGTCCTCCATGTAGTAGACGCCGCCGGGCGCGACGTTCGGGGCGACCTTCGACAGGCAGGGCATACGGCGGGAGAGCCCGTCGATGACCTTCATGTCGAAGTCCAGGCCGGCCTCCTGGGCGGCGGCCAGCAGGTGCAGGATCGTGTTGGTGGAGCCGCCCATGGCGATGTCGAGCGCCATGGCGTTCTCGAAGGCGGCGCGGGTGCCGATGCTGCGCGGCAGGACGGTCGCGTCGTCCTGCTCGTAGTGGCGCTTGGTGATCTCGACGACCGTACGGCCGGCGTTCTCGTACAGCGCCCTGCGCGCGGTGTGCGTGGCGAGCACCGAGCCGTTGCCCGGCAGGGACAGGCCGATCGCCTCGGTCAGGCAGTTCATCGAGTTGGCGGTGAACATGCCGGAGCAGGAGCCGCAGGTCGGACAGGCGTTGTCCTCGATACGGGCGATGTCCTCGTCGGACACGCTGTCGTTGACGGCCTCGGAGATCGCGGTGATCAGGTCCAGCTTGCGGACCGTGCCGTCGACGAGGGTGGCGCGGCCGGACTCCATCGGGCCGCCGGAGACGAAGACGGTCGGGATGTTGAGGCGCATCGCGGCCATCAGCATGCCGGGGGTGATCTTGTCGCAGTTGGAGATGCAGATCAGCGCGTCCGCGCAGTGCGCCTCGACCATGTACTCGACGGAGTCGGCGATCAGGTCGCGGGACGGCAGGGAGTACAGCATCCCGCCGTGGCCCATGGCGATGCCGTCGTCGACCGCGATGGTGTTGAACTCGCGCGCGATGCCGCCCGCCGCGTGGATCGCCTCGCTGACGATGCGGCCGACCGGCGCCAGGTGGGTGTGGCCGGGCACGAACTCGGTGAAGCTGTTGGCCACCGCGATGATCGGCTTGCCGAAGTCCTCGCGCGCTACGCCCGAGGCCTGCATAAGGGCTCGGGCGCCCGCCATGTTGCGGCCGTGGGTGACAGTGCGGGACCTCAGATCGGGCACGGTGGACACTCCCTCGGGGTTGTTCGACGCCGTCGGTGCGGCTGTGGCCGAGCGTACGCCCTCCGCTCCATGATCTGGACAGCCCCTCCGGTATGTGAGATGAGCGACCGGAGTGCGGACGGGGTGCGGGGGCGGGGTACGGGCGCGGGGGCGAGGGCTTGGGGCCCGCGTACGGGCGTGGGGACGGGCGAGTGCTCGCGGGGTTCGAGGTCCGGGGGGCCGCGGGCTCAGCCGGCTAACCCTCGCCGGTCAGGTGGCGCTGCACCGCCGGGGCGATCACGCCGATGACCTTCTCGATGTCGGCCGAGGCCAGCGGCTCGGCCTTGATCACATACCGGAGCAGCACCGTCCCCACGATCTGCGCGGTCGCCAGCTCGGAGCGCAGCTCGGGGTCCGGCACGTCCAGCTCGCTCGCGATACGGACCATGAGCTTGCTGGTGACGAGGGTGCGCAGGACGGTCGCCGCGGTCTCGTTGGTGACGGCGGAGCGGACGATGGCGAGCAGCGGGTCGCGCGTGGCCGGGTTCTCGTACATGCCGAGGATGAAGCGGGCCAGCCGCTCCCCCACCCCGTCCCGGCCGCCGGCCAGCACGGTGTCGGACGCGGACACGGCGGGCGCGAAGGCGACCTCGACGGCGGCCGCGAAGACCTGTTCCTTCGTCCCGAAGTAGTGGTGCACGAGCGCCGGGTCCACGGAGGCGCCCTTGGCGATGGCCCGGATGGAGGCCCGGTCGTACCCGCGCTCCGCGAACTCGGCGCGGGCCGCCGTCAGGATGCGCTCCCGGGCCCCGGGACCCTGCCCCGCACTCGTACGAGCGGGCCGCCCGCGCTTCTTCGGGGCGGGGACGGCGGGGGCGGTCCCGGGGGAGCCGTTCTCGGCGGAGCCGTGGCCGTTCTCGGGGGACCGGTCCTCGGCGGAGCCGTGGCCGTTCTCGGCGGTGCCGTGCACGTTCTTCTCCGCTCGCCGGGCCGCAGGCCCTTCCGCCTCGTTCATGATCCCGGCACCCCGGTGGAGGAGGAGGCGAGGTAGAGCCTGGTGAAGGCGAGCGCCTCCGCCAGGTCGGCTTCGCGTTCGGCGGCCGACATCGACCGGCGGGTATTGACCTCGACGACGACGTGCCCGCCGAAGCCGGAGGTCGCGAGCCGTTCCAGCAGTTCGGCGCAGGGCTGCTTGCCGCGGCCGGGGACCAGGTGCTCGTCCTTGTTGGAGCCGTTGCCGTCGGCGAGGTGGACGTGGGCGAGCCGGTCGCCCATGCGGTCGACCATGCGCAGCGCGTCCGTACGGGCGGTGGCGGTGTGCGAGAGGTCCACCGTGAAGTGCCGGTAGTCGTCGTTGGTGACATCCCAGTCCGGCGCGTACGCGAGGACCTCGCGGTCCCGGTAGCGCCACGGGTACATGTTCTCCACGGCGAACCGTACGTCCGTCTCGTCCGCCATCCGCCAGATCCCGTTCACGAAATCCCGCGAGTAACCGCGCTGCCAGCGGAACGGCGGGTGCACCACGACCGTGGTCGCGCCCAGCTTCTCGGCCGCCGCGCGGGCCCGCTGGAGCTTGACCCACGGGTCCGTGGACCAGACGCGCTGGGTGATCAGCAGGCAGGGCGCGTGCACGGCGAGCACCGGCACCTGGTGGTAGTCGGAGAGCCGGCGCAGCGCCTCTATGTCCTGGCTGACGGGGTCGGTCCACACCATGACCTCGACGCCGTCGTAGCCCAGGCGCGCGGCGATCTCGAAGGCCGTCGCCGTCGACTCCGGATACACCGAGGCCGTGGACAGGGCGACCTTCGCATCCGGGATGCGCACCACTGGCTCCGTCACGAAGGACAGCGTACGACCGCCCGTCACCCGGCGGGCAGCCGGTCCAGCCGCCGCAGGATGACGCCCTCGCGCAGCGCCCACGGGCAGATCTCCAGCTCCGCCACCCCGAATAGATCCATCGCACCCTCCGCGACCAGCGCGCCGGCCAGCAGTTGGGGCGCCCGGTCGGCGGAGACTCCGGGCAGTTGGGCGCGGTCCGCGTGGGTCATCGCGGCGAGCCGGGGCACCCATTCCTCCAGCGCCGCGCGGGAGAGCGAGCGCTGCGCGTACACGCCCTCCGCGGACCGCGCCGCGCCCGCGATCCGCGCGAGCTGCTTGAAGGTCTTGGAGGTCCCGACGATGTGGTCGGGCGCGCTGTGCCGGGCGAAGTCGCCGACGATGCGGGCTATCTCGGCCCGTACGTGCCGGCGCAGCGCCCGTACGGCCGCGGGGTCCGGCGGGTCGCCGGGCAGCCAGCCGGCCGTGAGGCGGCCCGCGCCGAGCGGCAGGGAGGCGGCCACGTCCGGGGTCTCGTCCATGCCGTAGGCAATTTCGAGGGAGCCGCCGCCGATGTCGAGGAGCAGCAGCTTCCCGGCCGACCAGCCGAACCAGCGGCGGGCGGCGAGGAAGGTGAGCCGCGCCTCCTCGGGGCCGGACAGGACGGACAGGGCGACGCCGGTGGCCTGGTGGACGCGGGCCAGGACGGCGTCCGCGTTGGCGGCCTCGCGGACGGCGGAGGTGGCGAACGGGAGGACGTCCTCGCACCCCTTGTCCTCGGCGGCCTGGAGCGCGTCGCGGATGACGTCGATGAGGCGGTCGATGCCGGCTTCGCTGATCGCGCCGCCGGTGCCGACGCCGGTGCTGCCGCCGTTCTTGTCGGAGGCGAGGCCGGGGCCGTCGCCGTTCCCCCGCTCCCCGGCGTCCTTCTCCAGCAGCTCGGCGAGGCGAAGGTCCGCCTTGTGGGAGTGGGCGGGCAGCGGGCGCGCGCCGGGGTGCGCGTCCACCACCAGCAGATGGACGGTATTCGAACCCACATCGAGGACACCGAGTCTCATGGACGGAACGCTACTGCGGGCCCGCACGGCGCATAGGCTTGCGGGGTGGCAAAGACGAAAAAGGCGAAGCGGGACAAAGAAGTGAAGAAGACGGCGAAGGCAACGAAGACGGCTCAGCCGCAGCCGTCCGACGAGGTCGGCGGCCTGGACTTCGCCCGCGCCTGGGTCGAGTTCCCCGACCCGGCCGACGACGAACAGGTCTTCCGCTGCGACCTGACGTGGCTGACGTCACGCTGGACCTGCATCTTCGGGCAGGGCTGCCAGGGCATCCAGGCGGGCCGCGCGGACGACGGCTGCTGCACGCTGGGCGCGCACTTCTCCGACGAGGACGACGAGCAGCGCGTCGCGCTCCACGTGGACCGGCTGTCGCCGGACATCTGGCAGTTCCACGACGAGGGCAAGTCCTCGGGCTGGGTCCAGGTCGACGAGGACGGCGAACGGCAGACCCGCCGGTACGAGGGGTCGTGCATCTTCCAGAACCGTCCGGGCTTCCCGGGCGGCGCGGGCTGCTCGCTGCACATCCTCGCGCTGCGCGAGGGCCGCGAGCCGCTGGAGACCAAGCCGGACGTCTGCTGGCAGCTCCCGGTGCGGCGCACGTACGACTGGATCGACCGCCCGGACGAGACGCGGGTGCTCCAGGTCACGATCGGCGAGTACGACCGCCGCGGCTGGGGCCCCGGCGGCCACGACCTGCACTGGTGGTGCACCTCGGCGACGTCCGCGCACGGCGCGGGCAAGCCGGTGTACGTCTCGTACGCGCCCGAGCTGACGGAGCTGATGGGCGAGGCGGCATACGAGCGGCTGGTCGAACTGTGCGAGGCCCGGCTCGCGTCCCAGTTGCCGATGGTGGCCCCCCACCCGGCCGACTGACGAAGCCCGGCGGGCGACGCTTCAGCAGAACAGCCGCGGGAGGCGCGACGCGGCCAGGCCGCCGCGAACGAGCGCGCCGTGAGAGCGCCACCGCTGGGCACGCTCCGACCGGATCCCGTCCGGGCGTACGGACCGCGCCGCCGGACACACGCTGACGGAGGCGGAGAGATCACCGGCCGCATTCGACGGCCGTACGGGCGCCGCCGCCGGACGCATTCCGATGGACGCATTCCGATGGACGTACGGGCGCCACCGCCGGGCCAGCCCTGCCGGGCGTACGGCGTACCAGCGGGGCCTCGCGGCGCGCGACGGCCGTACGGACGTATGGACGTGCTGCCGGGCCCACTCCGAGGACTCACGGATGCCGCCGTCCGGCGAGCCCCGCCGGACGTACGGGCGTACCGCCGGCCTTCGCGGCAAGCAGCGCTCGACGGCCGTACGCACGCGTGAACGCGCCCCCGGGCCCACTCCGAGGACTCACGGGCACCGCCGTCCGGCAAGCCCCGCCGGGCCTACGGGCGTATCGCCGGCCTTCGCGGCAAGCAGCGCTCGACGGCCGTACGCACGCGTGAACGCGCCCCCGGGCCCACTCCGAGAACTCACGGGCGCCGCCGCCCGACAAGCCCCGCCGGGCCTGTGGGCGTATCGCCGGCCTGCGCGACATACGGGCTTCCCGTCGGCACCAGCCCTCCCGCCCCCAGCCCCCTCAGCCGCCCTGCGAAGGCGTCGCCGTCGGGGCCGTGGGCGAGGGGGTCGGGGTCGGTGGGGTGGGGGTCGGGGAGGGCGGGGTGGGCGTCGGGGACGGGGAGCGGCCCTGGCCTTCGAGGTTGATCACCGCGCCCGCCGGCGCCACCGCGATCTTGGCCCGCCAGGGCCGGTCGGGCTCCCGCTCGTGGTCCACGGAGACCGTGACCGTGACGGACTGCCCCGGCTCCAGCGAGCCGGACGACGCGCTGAGGCGCAGCCAGGGAGCGTCGGCCGAGGCCGACCACCGCACGGCGCGCCCGCCGCTGGCCGTGAGCGTCACGGCCGTAGCGTCCCCGCTCGGCTGCGCGTCGACCGTGAGCCGCCCGGGACCCGGTACGGGGCCGGGGCGGCCCGGTGCCGGGCCGTCGCCCGGGCGGCGGGCGCCGCTCTCGCCGTCCGCCGGCTCGCCCGTGCGCTCCCCGCCGCCGGCCCGGCTGCCCGGCACATGGCTCGCGTCGCCTGGCAGCGGCCTCCCGTCCGTGCCGGTCACCTCCACCGTCACGCTCGGCGACGGCCTGCCCGCCGGGTAGCGCGGCACGACGCGGTCGTTGCGTACGTTGCCCGTCTGCTCGTACGGGTGCCCGTCGAGCCCGTCCGACGAACGGGCCGTCACGGACGCCCCGCCGTCCTGCCCCTCCCCCGTCTCCGGCGCGCCGCGGTAGGCGGCCCACAGGGCGAGCACGGGCGCGGCCACCACCGTCGCGACGACCGTCGTCGTGACGGCGCGGTTGCGCAGTCGGCGGCGGCGGGCGGCGCGGTCCTTCGGCGCCATGGGGAAGCCGCTCCGGTCGAAGCGGGGCCCGGCCGACGTGGTGCCGCGCGCCGGGCGCGCCCGCAGCGCGAGCTGCATGGCGGCGTGCGCCGCCGGACGCGGCGCCTCCAGTACGGGCAGGGCGGCGGCGGGGGCGACCGTGCCGGGCCAGGGGCCGCCCGCGGTGGCCCGCTCGGCGGTGCGGCGGCAGTCCGCGCACTCGTCGACATGGCGCACCAGTTCGCCGCGGAGCGCCGTACCGAGGAGCATCTGGGTGTCCTCGGCGAGGCGGGCGACGACGCGGCAGTCGCCCAGCTCGACGACGGCGAGGGCGGTACGGGTCCGCTCCACCTCGCACGCGGCGGCGGAGAGCAGGGCCCGCGCCGCGCCCTGTTCCAAGCGCAGTACGGTCGCGACCTCGGCCGGGGAGAGCCGGTGGCGCACGGCGAGCTCCAGCGCCTCGCGCTGCTCGGAGGTGGTGCCGGCGGCCTCGGGCCAGGCGAGCCGGGCGAGTTCGCGCTGCCACTGTTCGGGGGCGGGGGCGGGGGCCGCGGGGCTCGTGGCGTTCGTGGCGCCCGCCGCACTCGGCTTGTGGCCGTCGTGGCCGGAGAGGTCGGAGGGGCCGGAGGCGCCGGGGTGTTCGCCGCCTCCGGCGTTGAGTTCGGCGAGCTTGCGCAGGCAGGTCCAGCGGACGAGCGCGTACAGCCAGGAGCGGCGCAGCCCTTCGCCGTCGGGGCAGCGGTCGGCGCGGCGCTCGGCGAGGGCGAGCACCTCGCCGAGCACGGCGGTCGCCGCGTCGTGCTCGCACAGTACGGACAGGCAGTAGGTGAACAGCCCGTCCAGGTAGGGCTCGTACCGCTCGGGCGGCGCCTTCACCGGCTGGGGCTGCTGTGACCGCTGGATCTCTTGCGACTGCCGGCCCTCTTGCGATTGCTGGATCTCTTGCGACTGCTGGATCTCTTGCGACTGCTGCGACTGTTGCGAGGACCGGGCCGGCCGGGACGACTCGGACGGCCGGGACGACTCGGACGGCCGGGGCGACTCGGACGGCTGGGGCGGCACCGACACCGACTGCGACGCCCACCGCGGCTGCGACAGCGTCGGCCACACCGACCGCGGCTGCGACAGTGGCCGCGATGGCGATGGCGACGGCGACTGCGACAGCGACGGCGGAAGCTCATGGGGCAGAGGGGCCTCAGTGGGCCGAGGGGGCTGCGACGGCTGGGGCTCTTGAGGCAATTGGGGTGCACGACGCCGCGCCCGGTGTGCGCCGGTGGAGTGCGTGGGGTGGTCGGGCCTGCTGCTCATCACCCGGAGACGGTAGAAGGATGATGCAGATCACCTCGCGCCTCTTGCGCCCTTTTAACCCTTACGGGTGACCATCTCCCTCAAAAGGGGACACGAGCCTGACGTTCCGTGATCGCCGGTCCGCCGCCGTTGTCAGTGGCTCGCGCTAGCGTTACCGGCATGGCAACCCGTAAAGCGTCCGCCAAGGACCGCCCCTCCTACCGCTGCACCGAGTGCGGCTGGACCACCGCCAAGTGGCTCGGCCGCTGCCCGGAGTGCCAGGCGTGGGGCACGGTCGACGAGTTCGGCGGCGCCCCCGCGGTCCGTACGACGGCGCCCGGCAGGGTCACCACCGCCGCCCTGCCGATCGGCCAAGTGGACGGGCGCACGGCCACCGCGCGCTCCACCGGCGTCGATGAGCTGGACCGGGTGCTGGGCGGCGGCCTCGTACCGGGCGCGGTCGTGCTGCTCGCGGGCGAGCCGGGCGTCGGCAAGTCGACGCTCCTGCTGGACGTGGCGGCGAAGGCGTCCTCCGACGACCACCGCACGCTCTATGTGACGGGCGAGGAGTCGGCCAGCCAGGTCCGGCTGCGCGCCGACCGCATCAACGCCCTCTCCGACCACCTCTATCTCGCGGCCGAGACCGATCTGTCGGCGGTCCTCGGCCACCTCGACACGGTCAAGCCCTCCCTCCTGGTCCTGGACTCCGTGCAGACCGTGGCGTCCTCCGAGATCGACGGGGCACCGGGCGGCATGGCGCAGGTCCGCGAGGTGGCGGGGGCCCTGATCCGCGCCTCCAAGGAGCGCGGCATGGCCACGCTCCTGGTCGGCCATGTCACCAAGGACGGCGCGATCGCCGGCCCCCGGCTGCTCGAACACCTCGTGGACGTCGTCCTCAGCTTCGAGGGCGACCGCCACGCCCGGCTGCGCCTGGTGCGCGGCGTCAAGAACCGCTACGGCGCGACGGACGAGGTCGGCTGCTTCGAGCTGCACGACGAGGGCATCACGGGGCTCGCCGACCCCTCCGGCCTCTTCCTGACCCGCCGCGCCGAGCCCGTGCCCGGCACCTGTCTGACCGTCACCCTGGAGGGCCGCCGCCCCCTGGTCGCCGAGGTTCAGGCGCTCACGGTCGACTCGCAGATCCCGTCCCCCCGCCGCACCACCTCCGGTCTGGAGACCTCCCGCGTCTCGATGATGCTCGCCGTGCTCGAACAGCGCGGCCGGATCAGCGCGCTCGGCAAGCGGGACATCTACAGCGCCACGGTCGGCGGCGTGAAGCTCTCCGAGCCGGCCGCCGACCTCGCCGTCGCGCTGGCCCTGGCCAGCGCGGCGAGCGACACCCCGCTGCCGCAGAACCTCGTGGCGGTCGGCGAGGTGGGGCTCGCGGGCGAGGTCAGGAGGGTCACGGGCGTGCAGCGGCGGCTCGCCGAGGCGGCGCGGCTCGGCTTCACCCACGCCCTGGTGCCGGGCGATCCGGGGAAGATTCCCAGCGGGATGCGGGTCCTGGAGGTCGCGGACATAGGGGACGCGCTCCGGGTGCTGCCGAGGCGCGTACGCCGGGAGGCCCCACAGGAGGCGGACGAGCGCCGGTAGACTTTGCCCTGGTCTCGCCCGTACGCCCGCGTGCACGCGCCGGAGGGGCGGCCTGCGGCACCGTTGACCTTGCGACCGGAGGAGTGCAGTGGCAGCCAACGACCGGGCATCGGGCCCCGGCAGGGCCGGGGGAAGCTCCGGTGCCGACGGTCTGATGCGCGCCTCGCTGAGCGCGGTCGCCCCCGGCACCGCCTTGCGCGACGGCCTGGAGCGCATCCTCCGCGGCAACACGGGCGGGCTCATCGTGCTGGGCATGGACAAGACCGTCGAGTCGATGTGCACGGGCGGCTTCGTCCTGGACGTCGAGTTCTCGGCGACCCGGCTGCGCGAGCTGTGCAAGCTCGACGGCGGGCTGGTCCTCGACAAGGACATCACCAAGATCGTGCGGGCCGGCGTGCAGCTCGTGCCGGACGCCTCCATCCCCACCGAGGAGACCGGCACCCGGCACCGCACCGCGCAGCGCGTCTCCATCCAGGCGGGCTTCCCGGTCGTCTCCGTCAGCCAGTCGATGCGGCTCATCGCGCTGTACGTGGACGGGGAGCGGCGCGTCCTGGAGGAGTCGGCGGCGATCCTCTCCCGCGCCAACCAGGCGCTCGCGACCCTGGAGCGCTACAAGCTCCGTCTCGACGAGGTCGCGGGCACGCTCTCGGCCCTGGAGATCGAGGACCTGGTGACGGTCCGCGATGTCACGGCCGTCGCCCAGCGACTGGAGATGGTGCGCCGCATCGCCACCGAAATCGCCGAGTACGTGGTGGAGTTGGGCACCGACGGGCGGCTCCTCTCGCTCCAGCTCGACGAGTTGATCGCGGGCGTCGAGCCGGAGCGCGAGCTGGTCGTGCGGGACTACGTTCCGCAGCCCACCGCCAAGCGGACCCGTACGGTCCCGGAGGCGCTGGCCGAACTCGACTCGCTCACCCACGCCGAGCTCCTCGAACTGCCCATCGTGGCCCGCGCGCTGGGCTACAGCGGCTCGCCCGAGACCCTCGACTCTGCTGTCTCCCCGCGCGGCTACCGCCTCCTCGCGAAGGTGCCCCGGCTGCCGAACGCCATCATCGAGCGGCTCGTGGACCACTTCGGCGGCCTCCAGAAGCTGCTCGCCGCGAGCGTCGACGATCTCCAGACCGTCGACGGCGTCGGCGAGGCGCGGGCCCGCTCGGTCCGGGAGGGCCTCTCGCGGCTGGCGGAGTCCTCGATCCTGGAGCGCTACGTGTAGCCGCGGACCGGCTGCGAAACGGCGGCGAAACGGCGGCGAAACGGAAAGGCGCCCGGGGAATCGAGGATTCCCCGGGCGCCTTGTGCATGCCGGTCCGGAACGCCAGCCGGTCAGCGGGGCGGCCTGCCGGCGAGCATGCCTGTCAACGGGCGCCCCTGCCGGCGGGCGTGTCTGCCAGCGGGTAGCCCGTCAACGGGTCAGCCCGTCAGCGGGTCAGAACAGCTCGGTGTCGTAGTGGTGTTGCACGATCGTGCCGAGGGACCCGAGCCCCTCGCCGAGGTTCGCGGCCATCTTCTCCGCCATCTGGGCGGTGACATGGGCGTAGAAATCCCTGTTCAGGGTGAGCGAGCCGGACAGGCCGCGGGGGTCGTCCTCCCACAGCCTGGCGCGGATCACGGCCTTTCCGCACTGGAAGAACGCCTCGCGCACCTTCACGATCGTCGCGAGGACGGCGGGCTTGCCCTCCGCCCCGAGCCGCTGGAGCAGGTCGGGGTCGTCGGTGACGAACGCGTCGCCGTTCACCCGGACCGTCTCCCGTACGCCGGGGACGAAGAAGACCATGCCCACGCCCGGGCTGCGGGTGATGTTCTCGAAGGTGTCGGCGGTGCGGTTGCCCGGCCGGTCGGGAACGGCGAGGGTCCACGGGTCCAGGATGCGCACCGAGCCGGGCGGGTCGCCCTTGGGGCTGGCGTCCACGGCCCCGGTCTCGTCGACGGTGGCCAGGCAGAAGAAGGTGCTGTGGGCGATGAAGCGGCGCATGAAGTCGCCGATGAACGGCTCCTTCTTCTCCGCGATGAAGGGCTGCGGTTCGCCGAGGATCTCCCGGACGCGTTCCATGCTGATGGGGGTGTAGTCGTCGGCGGCGGTGCGCTCGGGCGCGGGCCGGCGGTAGTCCCACATGGCCGGGGCGGTCTCGGTGGCGACGGTGGAGAACGGGTCGTACGTGTCTGTGTCGTCGAAGGCGTCCGGGGTGTCCGGGGTGCCGGGCGCGGCCGGGGGGTCGACGGTGGCGACGGGGTGCCGGGGGTCGGTGGCCAGGTCCATGGGGCGCTCCTTGGCGAATGGGCGGACTAGGCGGTTGAAGGGAGTTACGGGCCCGGGGCTACGGCCAGTGGCCGAGGCCGAGGCCGAAATCCGGCGACCTGTGGCCGGGCCTGGCCGGGTCAGATGTCCAGGACCAACTGCGGGGTACGGGCGCGGGAGACGCAGATGAACATCCGGTCGCCCTTCTCCCGCTCCTCCTCGGAGAGGATGTCGTCGCGGTGCTCGGGCTCGCCTTCGAGCACCCGCGTCTCGCAGGTGCCGCACACGCCCTCGCGGCACGAGCTGCGCACCGGGAGTCCGGCGTCGCCGAGCGCGTCGAGGACGCTGCGCTCCGCCGGCACCTCCACGGTCCGGCCGGACCGCTTGCAGACCACCTCCACCGGGGCGTTGGGCATGGGCGCCTTGGTGCGCGGCCGGAACCGCTCCATGCGCACGGTCCCGCGGGGCAGGTGCGCCCCGTTGTCCGTCACGGCGTCGAGCATCGGCTCGGGGCCGCAGGCGTAGACGACGGTGCCGGGCGCGGTCTCGTTCAGCAGGTCGGCCAGCGGAATGTGCCCGGCCCGGTCCGCGGGGTAGAGGCGGACGGAGTCCCGGTGGGGCGCCAGTTCGTCGCGGAAGGCCATGGAGACGGCGTTCTGCCCGCCGTAGTGGAGCTCCCACTTGGCCCCCGAGTCGATGGCGTGACGCACCATCGGCAGGATCGGGGTGATGCCGATGCCGCCCGCGAGGAACAGGTAGGACTCGGCCGGCTCGAAGCCGAAGTTGTCGCGGGGGCCGCGAATCCGCAGCGGCTGGCCGGGCCGGAGGAAGGAGTGCACGTACTCCGAGCCGCCGCGGCTCGCGGGCAGGTGACGCACCGCCACGCGATACGCCGAGAGGTCGTCGGGCGAGCCGCACAGCGAGTACTGCCGGACGATGCCCGTGGGCATCAGCAGCTCCACGTGGGCGCCGGGCCGCCAGGGCGGCAACGGGCTGCCGTCCGGCCGCGCCAGCAGCACGGAGACGACTCCGGCGGCCTCCCAGCGGAGCTGCCGCACCATCACCATGAGTTCCTGGGGTTCGGCCTCCGGAGCCTGTGGTTCAGCGGCGGCGGGCACGGTCTGGGTCGCCATTCCTCCTCCTTCCGACGGGCTCCTCGTGGACTGCTTGAGAGAACCAGTAGCGAGTAGCCAGTAACGTCGTTAACAACGACGAAATGACGGTAGTGATAACATCGTTAACATGTCAATTCGGGGAAGAAGAGACAGCGAACACACCGGCACGCGCAAGGGCCCGGTCCGGCCGGAGACGGTGGTCGACACCGCGCTGGCCCTGGTCAGCCGCGGCGGCCTGGAGTCCCTGACGATGCGTCGGCTCTCCGACGCGCTGGACACCCAGCCGCCCGCCCTGTACCGGCTGTTCCAGGACAAGGACGCCCTGGTCGACGCGATGGCCGAGGCGATACTGGCCACGGCGCTCGGCCCGCTCCCCGCGGCGAGCTGGGAGGACCGCGTCAGCGTGCTGGCCGGCCGGCTACGGGCGGCCATGCTCGGACAGCGCGACGGAGCCCGCATCGTGGGGGGCTCCTACTCCACCCGGCGCCCCAACCTCACGGTGGCCGACTCCCTGCTGGCCGCCATGGGAGACGCCGGCTTCACCGACGAGGAGGCGATCTGGGCTGTCACCACCGTCTTCTCGTACGTACTCGGCGAGGTCCTGGAGCAGCAGCAGGGCCACCTCAAGGTGGACCTCGACGAGGTCCGCGCCTCCCTCTCCCCCGAGGACTACCCCCACCTGGCCAACAGCGCCCTGCCCGCCATCCTCGACTTCGACGCCCGCTTCGCCTTCGGCCTCCGCCTGATCATCACAGGCCTCCGCGAAAGAACCCCGTTACCCCGATAACCCCCGCGAGCCCCCTCCGAGGGCGCGAGGAACCGCGCGCCCAACCACAACACACCCGCAGCAAGACGCCGACCGCCCCACCCACCCCCGGGGGCGCGAGGAACCGCGCGCCCAGCCACAACACACCTGCGGCCAAACCCCGACCGCCCCACCCTCAAGGGGCGCGGGGAACGGCGCGACAAGCCGAAACGCACCCGCAGCCAACTCCCGACCGCCACCACCCACCCCCAGGGGCGCGGGGAACTGCGCGACAAGCCACGACGCACGCGCGCCCAACAACCAACACCACGAGGCACCCCCCAAGGGGCGCGGGGAACTGCGCGATCAGCCGAAACGCACCCGCAGCCAACATCCGGCGCCGCAAGGCACCTCAGGGGCGCGAGGAACGGCGCGCCAAGCCGAGACGCACCCGCAGCCAACTCCCGACCGCCACCACCCACCCCCAGGGGCGCGGGGAACGGCGCGCCAAGCCACGACGAACCGGCAGCCGCCAGCCAACCTCACCCCACCCGCCCGGAGGGGGGCGCAGCGCCGTCCCCACCGAACCCCAGTGGAACGCCCTAGTCCTCGGAGAGGACGAAGGACCCCTCCGTCTTCCCCAGCCCCGAAACCTCCGCCTCGACCAGGTACGTACCGGCCTTGACGGAATCCGCCGCCGGCGTAGCGCAATTGGCGGCGCTCGGCTTGCGGTCCCATTCCACGGTGCGCTTGGTCTCGCTGTCGGCCGCGACCTCGATCGGGGCCGGGCTGTCGCCCTTGGGGCAGTCGCCGGAGGACCACACCGGCTTGTCGGGCTCCTTGGTCGGGGCGATCTTCAGGACGGCGGACTTCGAGCCGAAGTCGACCTTGCAGGCGTCGCTGCCCGTGTTCTTGGCGATGACCTCGAACTTCGGCTTCTCGTCCGGGGCGTAGGTGTTCTTCACGCTGCGCACCGTCAGGTGTACCGCCGAGGTGCTGCACTCCGGGAGGCTCGACCCGGCCGGTACGGCCTTCCCGTCACCGGCTCCGAGCACCCCGGCGCCCGCGGCGCCGCCCGAGCCCGTACCGCCGCCGCCACCGCCGCCGTTGCCGCCAGAACCGGAACCAGAACCACCGCTTCCGCCACCGTCACCGGACTCGTCGCGACCGCCCGGCCGTTGGCCGTAGTGCGTGCCGGACGGGGTCGGCCCCGGCGTGATGGTGTTGGTGGGCCCGGAGTCCTTGCCGCTCGACCCCTTGCCCTGGTCGTTCTTGCCGGCGCTGCCGCTGCCGCCGCCGCCCAGATTGACGGCCCACACCACCAGAAGCACCAGCAGCGCGATCAGGGCCAGCGCAACTGACCTCCGCCGCCAGTAGATGGAGGAGGGAAGCGGCCCGATCGGATTGCGCAGAGATCCCACGCGAAAGACTCTACGAGAGATCCGCCACGGCACCAGCCAATACCCGCCGTGGGGCCCCGTACTTTTCTCATCATCTGCCTGGAAGCCGCCTGGAAGGCGTGCATACAGACGACAGATGGGCCGTCCGGTCCGCGACACGCCGACCCCGTGGGTGGGCCGCCAGCCGTTACGCGCGGTGGGGGCGTACGGGTCCGGGCCGCCGTCAACGTGACGCGGACCACTCCAGCTTGTGCCCGAACCCCTGCGCGTTGTCGATCAACCTGAGCCAGTCGGGCCGCAGTTCCCACAGGTCCGTGGCGTCCATGGCCGCCCGCAGCCGGTCGGAGGCGACGGTGAAGGGGAAGCGTTCGGTGTACGTACGCCAGGCGTCCGCCCGTTCCGCACCCGCCAGCCGGCGGCAGCCGCCCCGGCCCTGCACGCCTGTCAGCTCCGTCCACTCCTGACCGTCGCGCTGCGCGGTGAAGGCGGCGCGGGCGCCGGGCGCGTCGAGGGCCCGGCCGTGCCGGGTGGCGGTCGAGGTGACGAAGTAGAGGACGGGCGCCTCGGCGTCGCCGCCGCGCGCGTACAGAACGGCGCAGGCCTGCGGCCCGTCCTCGTCCGCGTACGCGAGCGTCATCGTGGTGAGCCCGTCGAGCGTCCGCAGAATGGCATCGATGTCGGTCATCGTGACATTTGACCACCCGCCCACCCGCCCCCGCCGAAGCCCCAGGAGACGCCGTCGGCGGGGACGGGAACGGGGACGGAAACGGGACGACGTAGCGCTACGACCGGCGCGGAGCGCGCATGGCGTCACGCACCCTTCCGCCCGACCGTGCCAGGATCGATGGGCCATGACTACGACTCCCGCCACCCCCGCCACGCCCCGGACGCCGGCCGCCGCCCCCGCGTCCCCGCCCCCCGCGGCCCTGCACGCCGCCGTCATCGACTGGTTCGACAAGAACGCGCGCGACCTGCCCTGGCGCCGCCCCGACGCGGGCCCGTGGGCCGTGATGGTCAGCGAGTTCATGCTCCAGCAGACGCCCGTCAGCCGGGTGCTGCCGGTGTACGAGCAGTGGCTGGCGCGCTGGCCGCGCCCCGCCGACCTGGCCGCCGAGCCGCCCGGCGAGGCCGTACGCGCCTGGGGCCGGCTCGGCTACCCGCGCCGCGCGCTGCGGCTGCACGGCGCGGCGGCGGCGATAGCGGAACGGCACGGCGGGGACGTACCGGACGATCACGCCAAGCTGCTCGCGCTGCCCGGCGTCGGCGAGTACACGGCCTCCGCCGTGGCCTCCTTCGCGTACGGGCAGCGGCACCCGGTCCTCGACACCAATGTGCGCCGGGTCTTCGCGCGCGCCGTGACCGGGGTGCAGTACCCGCCGAACGCCACCACCGCCGCCGAGCGCAAGCTCGCCCGCGCCCTGCTGCCCGAGGACGAGGCGACCGCCGCCGGCTGGGCCGCCGCGACCATGGAGCTGGGCGCGCTGGTCTGCACGGCCCGCAGCCCCGCCTGCGGCCGCTGCCCGATCGCCGCGCGGTGCGCGTGGCTGGCGGCGGGGTCGCCGGCGCACGACGGCCCGGCGCGGCGCGGTCAGACGTACGCCGGTACGGACCGCCAGGTGCGGGGCAAGCTGCTGGCCGTCCTGCGCGAGGCGGTCGGGCCGGTGGAGCAGGCGGTGCTGGACGGGGTGTGGGACGAGCCCGTGCAGCGGGCGCGCGCGCTCGACGGGCTCGTCGCGGACGGGCTCGTGGAACCGCTCGCCGACGGCGCGTACCGGCTGCCGCTGACGTGACGGCGACCGGCAGACGTAACGGTCATGACGGCTGCCGTAACAACAAACGCCGCAACCGCCGCACAGCCTCCAACTGCCCCTGTTACAGGGGCCTTTCGCCCGCATAACCGCACCGGAAAGCCGTCACCGAGCCGTCACCGTCCGCCATCCGGACGGGCATAATGTCCGGTTCGTTCCCCCTGTTACACAACCTATGGACATCTGTGCACGCGTCGAAGGGCTATCGCACATCGCGTCGCAACAGCACCTCCGTAGCGTCCTCTACGTGCTGGACGACCACCAGCGTGACGCGGGGAACGCAAGCGGAATGGAGGCTGCTCGGATGGCTGGCAGCGGCAAGGTTCTGGATTTCGAGGAGTACGTCCGCAACCGGCAGGACGCGCTGTTGCGCAGCGCCCGCCGACTGGTTCCGGACCCGATCGACGCTCAGGACCTCCTCCAGACCGCGCTGGTGCGCACGTACGGCCGCTGGGACGGCATAGCCGACAAGTCGCTGGCCGACGCATATCTCCGCCGTGTCATGATCAACACTCGCACGGAGTGGTGGCGCGCCCGTAAGCTCGACGAGGTGCCGACCGAGCAGCTCCCCGACGCCCGCGTCGAGGACGGCACCGAGCAACACGCCGACCGCGCACTGCTGATGGACATCCTCGGGGTCCTCGCCCCCAAGCAGCGCAGCGTCGTCGTGCTGCGACACTGGGAGCAGATGAGCACTGAGGAGACGGCGGAGGCGCTCGGCATGTCGACCGGCACGGTCAAGAGCACGCTGCACCGGGCCCTGGCCCGTCTGCGTCAGGAACTGGAGAGCCGCGACCTGGACTTCCACGCTCTGGAACGAGGCGAGCGGGGGCAGGAACGGTGCGCGGCCTGAGAAAGCCGGCTCCTCCCAAGCCAGCACTGATGACGGGCGGCACGGTGGCCTCGATGGCCGCCGCCGCCTGCCTCGTGCTGTCCGGATGCAACGCGAGCGGCGAGGGCGTACGGAAAGAAGGACCCGCGCGGAGCGAGAGCGCGGCCAAAGCGAAGCGGACACCTTCGGCGTCGGCCTCTCCTTCCCAGGAGAAGGTCGACGCCGTCGCGTTGATCAAGGACGACCCGAAGGTCAGCCCGCAGGTCAAGTGGAACCTGAAGCCGTGCGCGAAGAACCAGTACCCGGTCGACGTCTCGTACGCGCAGCTCACCGACTCCGCCCGGACCGACATCGTGGTGAACGTCCTGACCTGCGGCGACTCCTTCGGCGTGGGTGCTTACGTGTACCAGCCCAAGGAGGACACCGCGAGTGCCGGCTCGGGTAAGGATTCCGGCTCGGAAACCGCCTCGGCCTCGGCCTCGCCCCTGGACTCGTACGAGAACGTGTTCTCGGCCGAGCAGTCGCCCGTCTACGCCGACGTGGACCGCCGTGACCTGCGGGTGACCCGGCAGATCTACGCTTCAGGGGACGCCATGTGCTGTCCGTCGGGCGAGGACGTGATCACGTACCACTGGAAGAAGGACAAGTTCCAGGAGACGGGGCGCACGCACACCGACTACAGCAAGGCCGTCAACGGCGATGACAAGGACGACCTCCCCAGCGCGGGAACGGAGGGCTAGAGCAGCGGTGGCCGATACACATGTGCTTTTCGTCGAGGATGACGACGTCATCCGCGAGGCCACCCAGCTCGCCCTGGAGCGCGACGGCTTCGAGGTGACCGCCGTGCCGGACGGGCTGACCGGGCTGGAGAAGTTCCGCGCCGACCAGCCGGACATCGCACTGCTCGACGTGATGGTGCCGGGGCTGGACGGCGTCAGCCTGTGCCGCCGCATCCGCGACGAGTCGACCGTCCCCGTGATCATGCTGTCGGCGCGCGCCGACTCCATCGACGTGGTGCTCGGCCTGGAGGCCGGCGCCGACGACTACGTCACCAAGCCCTTCGACGGCGCCGTGCTCGTCGCCCGCATCCGCGCCGTGCTGCGCCGCTTCGGCCACGCCAGCGGGCCGGGCGGCGGCGCGTCCGCCGCCGACGACGAGCCGCTGGAGGGCAGCGTGCTGACCTTCGGCGACCTGGAGGTCGACACCGAGGGGATGGAGGTGCGCAAAGGAGGCCGGTCCGTCGCGCTGACCCCGACCGAGATGCGGCTGCTGCTCGAATTCTCGGCCGCGCCCGGCACCGTGCTCTCCCGCGACCGGCTGCTGGAGCGGGTCTGGGACTACGGCTGGGGCGGCGACACCCGCGTCGTCGACGTCCATGTGCAGCGGCTGCGCGGCAAGATCGGCCAGGACCGCATCGAAACCGTCCGCGGCTTCGGCTACAAACTTCGGGGCTAGCCTCTCCTCATGGTGCCGCAGACCCCAGGGGAGCGCCCCCCAGCACCCTTCACCGCCCCCGCGCCCGCCCTCTCCCTCGGGCCCGTCATCTCCCCCGCGCCCGCCGTCTCCCTCGGGCCCGGCATCGACCTCGGGCCCGGCGCGACCGTCGCCTCCCCCGCGCGCCGGGGCCGCACGCGGGCCACGACACCGGCCCGGGGCACGACACCAGCCCGGGCCACGACCCCGGCCCGGGGCACGACACCGAGCAGGGCGGCACGGTGAAACTCTCCCTGCGCACCGGGCTGCGCTGGAAGGTCAGCCTCGCCATCGCCGGGGTGGGCGCGCTCGTCGCCGTCGCGCTGAGCCTCGTCGTGCACAACGCCGCGCGCGTCGCGATGCTCGACAACAGCCGCGACGTGATGGACCAGCGGGTCCAGGACGCCCAGCGCATCTACGACTCCACGCACCGGCTGCTGTTCCGCACCAAGATCGACGACCCGGCGCTGCCGCAGCAGCTCCGGGAGGCCGCCGCCCTCGGGCTGCGCGCCACCTACCTCCAGGACTCGGGCGGCGCACCGGAGGTCTGGGCCTCCGTGCCGCTGCGGGACGGCAAGATCCTCTCCGTCCACACCCGGTTCCAGGACCGTTTCGCGATCCTCGACGAGCTGGACAAGGCGCTGGTCATCGGGTCGATCTCGGTGGTGCTCGGCGGTTCCGCGCTCGGCATCCTCATCGGCGGCCAGCTCTCCCGGCGGCTGCGCAAGGCGGCCGTCGCCGCCCGCAACCTCGCCGAGGGCGAGTCGGACGTACGCGTCGGCGACTCCATCGGCGGCCGGGTGCGCGACGAGACGGACGACCTCGCCCGCGCCGTGGACGGCATGGCCGAGGCGCTCCAGGACCGGCTGGAGGCCGAGCGGCGCGTCACCGCCGACATCGCGCACGAGCTGCGCACCCCCGTCACCGGCCTGCTCACCGCCGCCGAACTGCTGCCGCCCGGCCGCCCCACCGAACTCGTACGGAACCGGGCGCAGGCGATGCGCACGCTCGTCGAGGACGTGCTGGAGGTGGCGCGGCTGGACGGCTTCGCGGAGCGGGCCGAGATGCAGGACGTCGAGCTCGGCGAGTTCGTGATGCGCCGGGTCCGGGTGGTCGCCCCGGACGCCCACTGCCGGGTCATCCGGGACGCCTACGTCTCCACCGACCCGCGCCGCCTCGAACGCATCCTCGGCAACCTCCTCGCCAACGCCGCCAAGCACGGCAAGGGGCCGTTCGAGGTCACGGTCGAGGGCCGGGTGCTGCGGGTCCGCGATCACGGACCGGGGTTCCCGGAGGAACTGCTCCGGGAGGGCCCGAGCCGCTTCCGTACGGGCAGCAAGGACCGCGCGGGCAAGGGCCACGGCCTGGGCCTGACCATCGCGGCCGGCCAGGCCAGGGTGCTCGGCGCACGGCTGACCTTCCGCAACGCGGACCCGGTCGCCGAGGGCGGCACCGGCGCCGTGGCCGTGCTGTGGCTGCCGGAGTCCGCCCCCACCAGCACGGGCAGCTTCCCGGTCATCCAGGTCCCGGACTGAGCCGGACCCCGGACCGAAGCGGGACCCGGGCCGGGACTTGGACCGAACCCTTGTCCGCCTACTCGGCGCACTCACCCCAGCCCTTGCTCATGTCCATCTTGTCGCTCTGCTGCGTGAGCGCGAACCAGTTGCCCGAGTCGTCGCGGAACAGCGCCTCGGTGCCGTACGGCCGCTCCTGCGGCTCCTGGATGAACTCGACGCCCCGCGCCTTGAGCGCTTCATAGTCACCCTGGACGTCGTCGGTGGTCAGCACGCCGGGGCCCAGGACGCCCTTGGCCACCAGCTTCTTGACCATCTCGGCGGATTCCTCGTCCAGCCCGGACTTGCCGGGCAGCGACAGCGACAGTTCGAGGTCCGGCTGGTTCTTGGAGCCGACCGTCAGCCAGCGCATGCCGTCGTCGCCGCCGATGGTCATGTCCATACGAACCTCGAAGCCGAGCTTCTCGGTGTAGAACTCCTTGGCCCGTTCCTGATCGAGCACCCAGACGGTGCCGATGGCGAGACCCTTGATCATGACGCGCTCCTAAGGATGAGGTCCGTCCCCCCACCGTAGGCAGGGACGGGTACAGCACGCTTCCTGAGAACCGCGTGGACGGTCGGCCGCCCGTCCACAGTCGGCTGTCGCTGCCTTGCCTGTCTTGCTGCCGTGCTGCCTTGCCTGTCTTGCTGCCCCAGATACTGGCAGGGGGGTCTGACAATCTGCTGTGAGCTGCGGAAACGCCCCTGAGAGGGTCCCGTTTCCCAGCTCGCTACGAGGGCCGGCGGCGGGAGCGGCCGGCGGCGCGAGGGGAAGGAACGGCGGCAGCCGCGCCCGCCCGGCGAACGGCGCCGACCGCGGCGAAGACCAGCGCGGCCAGCACCTCGAACCCGGCGGCCGTCACGAGCGCGCCCGGCAGGGACCGGGCGGCGAGCGGCCCGGCGAGCCCGGCGCCGACCGCGAACGCGGTGATCTTCAGGCTGGCGCCCGTGGTGAAGATCTGGCCGCGAAGCCCCTCGGGCGCCTCCCGGTGCCGTACCGCGAAGAGGGCGGTGAGCTGCGGCCCCTCGCCGATGCCCGCGAGCACCATGGCGGCGACGACGAACGGCGCGGTCCGGACCGTCGCCGCCAGCGACAGCGCGCCGGCGAGGACGAGCGGGCTGCACCACAGGACGGTGTCCGGGCTCAGCAGCCGGGGAAAACGGGAGAGCGTCGCGTTCGCCGCGAGGGCGGAGGCGGCGACGACGGAGAGCAGCAGCGCGCCCCGCCCGGCGCCGCCGAGCGCCTGCGCCCCGAGCAGCGGACAGCACGCCACGAGCATGCCCTCACCGACACAGGAGACCACGGAGGCCGAGGTCGCCCGGGCCAGGGGCCGCGTCCGTACGACGGCCCGGAAGCCCGCCGCGAGGCCCGCGAGCACCGAGGCCGCCGACGTGGCGGGCGCGGGACGGCGCACCGGCGGCAGGGTCCACGCCGAGGGCAGGGCGAGGACGATGAACGCGATGGCGGCCGCCGCCCCGGCGGGGGCCCCGGCCACCCCGGCGAGGAGGCCGGCCAGGGCAGGCCCGGCCAGGCTCGCGACGTTGAACGTCATCGCGTCGAAGGCCGTCACCCGCGGCAGCGCCTCGGGCGCCGCGACGCGCGGCAACTGCGAGGTCCAGCCGCCGGCCAGGGCCGGCCCCAGCAGCCCCGTGAGCACCGCCAGCGCCACGGAGCAGGCGAAGGGGGCGCGGCCGAGGCTGACGAGGACGGCGGCCAGCCCGGCGGCGTAGCCCGCGAGCGCTCCGGCCAGCAGCCGGCCGGGGCGCGCGGACCGGTCGAGGAGCACCCCGAAGAGCGGGCCGCCGACCGCGGCCGAGACCGTCAGGGCCGCCAGCAGAGCGGACCCGGAAGCCGCCGATCCGGTCACCGCGAGCCCGGCCAGCAGCAGGGCGGGCCCCGACATCTCGTCGCCGGTACGGGCGGTCGCCGCGCCGAGCACGTACGAGACGGTCGCGTAACGCTTTCTCATGCGCGGAACGTTACGTACGTAACGCAAATGTTGACCAGGAGCGTTACAACGAGCGTTTCAGCGATCGTCGCAGCGGTACATTCGCCTGATGCTGACGTCGAACAGCGCGTGGTCCGCCCGGCTCTCGGTCCAGAACACCGCCCGGCGGACCGCGGCCCTCATCAACGCCCTGTCCGCCCCCGAAGCCCAGGCCGGAGCCCGGACCGCCGAAGCCCCTGCCGCCACGGAAGCCACAGAGGCCGCGGAGGCCACGAGCAGCCCGTACGCCACGAGCACCACGGCAGGCGCCACAGCCGACGCACTCGCCGTGGCCGACGTACTGCGCGCGTACGGCGAGCCCGACCCCCTGGCGATCTCCGCCGAGGACATCGCGGAGATGCGGGAGGCGGCCGACGCGCTGCGGGAGGTGTTCGCCGCCGGGAGCGCGGGGGCCGCCGCGGCCGTACTGAACGCCCTCCTCCAGCGCACCACCGGCACCCTCCGCCTCACTTCGCACAGCGACGGCTCGCCCTGGCACCCCCACCTGGACAGCCACGACGACGCGCCCTGGGGCGAATGGCTCCTCGCCTCGTCCTGTCTGGCCCTGACCGTTCTCGTCTGGGACCGCCAGTGCCCGCCGGGCGGCGTCTGCGCGTCGCCGAGCTGCCGCGCCGTCTTCGTCACGCTCAACAGCGGCCCCGCCCGTCGCTACTGTTCGCGGCGGTGCGCGACCCGCGAACGCGTGGCGGCCCACCGCCGGGCGCGAGGCTGAGCCCCTCGGCACACACATAGCCGCACCCGTCCCCCGACCCAGGGGGCGGGCGGGGAACGGGTGCGGCGGTTTATGGGGGCGACCCGCGGCGCGGGTAGGGCCCGGCGGCGTCAGGCGCCGCTGACCGCGGCCTTCTCGGCCGAGGTGGCCTCGGCGGCCGAGCCGGTGTCCGGCGTCGAGCCCTCCGACTTCGGCTCCGAGCCGCGGAGCGGGATCTCCTTTATGAACCAGGCGCAGATGAAGCCGATGATGCTGATCCCCGCGCCCCACAGGAACACGTGGTGCGTGCCGCTGGAGACGGCGTGCATGTACGCGTCCTTGACCATGGCCGGCAGCTTGGCGAGGCTCTTCGGGTCCATCTGCGCCCCGCCGGAGACCACCGAGCCGCCCTTGTCGCCGAGGCGGGCGGTCATCGTGTCCGTCACCTGGTTGGTGAAGATCGCGCCGAAGATCGCGACGCCGAAGGAGCCGCCGATCGTACGGAAGAGGGTGGCCGAGGACGAGCCGACGCCCATGTCCTTCATCTCGACGCTGTTCTGCGCGATGAGCATGGTCATCTGCATCAGGAAGCCCATGCCGGCGCCGAGCACCGCCATGTAGACGCCCGAGGTGAAGCGCGAGGTGCCGGTGTCCATCTGGGCCAGCAGGAACAGGCCGACGGTGATGAGCGCGCCGCCCATGACGGGGAACATCTTGTACTTGCCGGTGTTCGTGGTGACGCGGCCCGCGATCAGCGAGACGGCCATCATCGCCAGCAGCATCGGCAGCAGCAGCAGGCCGGAGTTGGTGGCCGAGGCGCCCTGGACGGTCTGCTGGTAGAGCGGCAGGAAGGTGGTGGATCCGAACATCACGAAGCCGACCAGGAAGCCGATCACGGTGACGAGCGAGAAGTTGCGGTTGCGGAAGATGTGCAGCGGCAGTATCGGCGCGCTGACCTTGCGCTCCACGAAGACGAACGCGACGAGGGAGACGACGCCGAGCGCGCCCAGCCCGATGATGCGGCCGGAGCCCCACGCGTACTCCGTGCCGCCCCAGGTGGTGATCAGCACGAGTGAGACGATGCCGATGGTCAGCAGCGCCGCGCCCACGTAGTCGATACGGCCCTCGGCCCGCTTCTTCGGCAGGTGCAGTACGGCCGTGACCATGGCCAGGGCGATCGCGCCGAGCGGCAGGTTGATGTAGAAGGACCAGCGCCAGCCGAGGTGGTCGGTGAGGGTGCCGCCGACCAGCGGACCGCCGATCATGGCGACGGCCATCACGCCGGCCATCATGCCCTGGTACTTGCCGCGCTCACGGGGCGGGATCAGGTCGCCGATGATCGCCATCACGCCGACCATCAGACCGCCGGCGCCCAGGCCCTGGACGGCGCGGAAGGCGATGAGCTGGTCCATCGACTGCGACATGCCCGACAGCGCCGAGCCGATGAGGAATACCACGATCGAGGTGAGGAAGATGCCCTTGCGCCCGTACATGTCGCCGAGCTTTCCCCAGATCGGGGTGGACGCGGCGGTGGCGAGCGTATAGGCGGTGACCACCCAGGAGAGGTGGCTGAGGCCGCCGAGCTCTCCCACGATCGTGGGCATCGCGGTGCCCACGATCATGTTGTCCAGCATGGCCAGCAGCATGGCGATCATGAGGGCCATGAGGACGACGCGCACACTGCGCGGTTGCCGATTCTTTGCCTGACCGTCCGGCTGGTCCGCTGGTGGGGCCTCGTGTCGGGAACGGGCGCTTGACATACTTTTTGCTCCCCCTGGGGCGGCAAGAGAGCCGACCAGCAACTTACTTGCCGACCGGCTAGATGGGTACACTCAGTAAGGTAGACGTCCACTAGCCGGTCGTCAAGTAAGTTTCAATGGGCCCCACACCCAGACGAACGCAGGAGAGCACCCATGGGCACACCGCACACGCGCCGGGGCGACACGCGCCAGCGCATCCAGGACGTCGCTCTCGGACTCTTCGTCGAGCAGGGCTACGAGAAGACGTCACTCCGCGAGATCGCCGAAGCGCTGGACGTGACGAAGGCGGCGCTCTATTACCACTTCAAGACGAAGGAAGACATCCTCGTCTCCATCTTCGAAGACCTCGGACGGCCGCTGGACGAGCTGATCTCCTGGGCCGAGAGCCAACCCCACACCCTGGAGACCGCGACGGAGCTGCTGCGCCGCTACAGCACGTCCCTCACCGACGCCGCCCCCCTCTTCCGCTTCATGCAGGAGAACCAGGCGACGGTGCGCGAGCTGAGCATCGGCGAGCACTTCAAGAAGCGCATGCACTCCATGATCGAACTGCTCCAGGACCCCACGGCCCCACTCGTGGACCAGGCCCGCTGCGTGGTCGCGCTGTTCAGCGTGCACGCCGGAATGTTCGCCCTCAACAACATCGAAGGCGACCCCGAGGAAAAGCGCAAGGCTGTCCTGGAAGTCGCCATCGATCTCGTGACCCAAGCCCACGGATCTCACACGTGAAATCCGGGCCGGTGAGCGGACTCGGCTACGGAGCCCACTCGACCGGGGTCACGCGAAATACCCTGGGGTCATTCACTGTATGAACTTGGCGTATAAGCCTGAGCCTATAAGCCTGAGCGGCCGACCGTGATCGCCGTGTCGGCTGAATCCGCTCAGGGCCGGCTGAATCCGCTCAGAGCTTGTCGCCGTGGGCGCTCATGAAGTGGAGCGGCTCCACCGCGGTGCCGTAGTTCGGCGTGGTGCGGATCTCGAAGTGCAGGTGCGGGCCGGTCGAATTACCGGTGGAACCGGAGAGGCCGATCTCCTGGCCGGTCTTCACGGACTGGCCGACGTGCACGCCGATCTTCGAAAGGTGCGCGTACTGCGAGTACGTGTTGTCGTCGTGCTTGACGACAATGGCATTGCCGTACGCGGGACCGTCGCCGCCGCCGTTCGGGCCGGCCTTCACGACCGTACCGCCGTGCACGGACTTCACCGGCGTGCCGGTGTTGACCACGAGGTCCTGCCCGCTGTGGTTGTGCGACCAGTGGCTGCCGGCGATGCCGAACGGCTCGCCCATCTTGTAGGAGCCCACCGGCTTCACCCAGGAGGAAGCCTTCTTCGCGGCGTCCTTCTTGTGCTGCGCGGCGTCCTTCTTCTCCTGGTCGGCGGCCTTCTTCTGGTTGCTGGCCTGGGCCTTGATCGCGTGGTCGAGCGACGCCACCGAACCGAGCTCCAGCAGGCTGCCCTGCCCGGAGTCCGCGGCCAGCGCGACACCGGAACCGAGCGCGGCCGAGGCGCCGAGGCCGGCGGCCAGAACAGCGGCGCGGGTACGGAGGACGGACTTGTCGGTCTTCTTCGGACTACGGAACGGGGTGTGCTTCGGCATACGGAACAACCTCCAGGGGTGCCAGGAATGAATAAGCCCCGGCTGCGGACCGGAGCGCCATACCTTGGTAACCCGGCAAAGGCGTGCCGCCAAGGGGGGTATCTACTATCCTCGGCCGTACCGAACCAAAAGGAATTCCGCCTCTTCACGCCCCCGCGGCCAACCCCCCGAAAACCCCGCCCCGAACACCCCCGAAACCCCCGTGGGCCACGCGCCCGGCCTCCGCTGACCTGCCCGTAAGAACGCTCGCCCAAAAGCCCCCCGAACCTCCCCGGTAAAAGCCCCGCCCGCCCCGGGCCGAAAGTCCCGAACCCAGTCAAGGCACTCCCCCTAAACTGTTTAGTACCCGGGTGAAGCCCTGTGCCGCATGTCACCGGCACATAAGATCAAACCAATTCCCCCCGGGACTTCCGCCCGTCCGTTTCGGGACCTGTGGCCCGGGGGCAGCGGTACGCTGCCGGGCAGCAGACAGCGCCACACGGCCACCCGGGGGTACGGGCGAGTGGATCCCGCAAGCATCGGCGCACGGCTCGCGTCCAGCGCCGTCGCGCCGCTCATCAGGAAGCTGTTCGTGTGCGACGGCCCGGGCGCCGGCCTGGTCGCCAGGCCCGTCCGCGTCTCAGCGCTGGTCTCCTTCCGGGGCGAGAAACGGACGCTGGACCGCGATGACGTGCTCAAACTCGCGTCGCACCTGGTAGACCGGGCCGTACGAGCCGCCGGACCGCACGACGCGCTGCCGCCGGATGAGCACCAGGCAGTCGTCAGCGCTCTCGGCAGCGCCCTCTACTCACTGGGCTCCCTGGACATGGACGACGTCCAGGCCGTCCGCCTCGGCCACGCGGAACTGGCCCGGCGGCTCCGCGACCGGGCGGGCTCCCCGGCCCGGTACCTCTCCACAGACGCGCGCTACCTCTACGACGGCCTCCTGGAGGCCGCCTGCCTGCACATCCTGCACTTCTTCACCCAGCGCTCCACCTTCGTGGCCCGGACCCTGGTGGAGCAGAGCGGCCTGATAGCCGGGCTGATCGCCAAGACGGACGCCCTCATCGCCCGGACCCCGCGCCCGGGGGACGAGGACGCCGGCTTCGAGCGCCGGTACCTCGCCCATATCGCGCGGAAGCACGGCAAGCTCACGATCTACGGCATCGACCTCACCAATTCGCCGGACCGGTGGCCGCTGGACACGGCGTATCTGAGTTTGGAGGCGAGGGAGCCGGAGCGGGTGGCGCCCCTCAGCGCAGACGAGGACTGGCGGCCGGAAGAGACGGCCCGTCCGCTCACGCCACCCGCCACCCCGCTCCCGGCCGACCAGGCGCTGACCCACCACGACCGCGTATTGCTGCGCGGCGTGGCCGGTTCCGGCAAGACCACCCTGGTCCAGTGGCTGGCCGTCTCCGCCGCCGGCGGCGAGGACCTGGCCGAACGCATGGCGTACCTACAGGACCGCATCCCGTTCGTCCTTCCACTACGCACCCTCCCCACCCACGGCGAGCGCGCCCCCGCACCCGACCGCTTCCTCGCCGCGACCGGCTCCCCGCTCGCCGGGGCGCAGCCCCACGGCTGGGCCGACCGCGTGCTGCGCGCCGGGCGCGGGCTGCTGCTGATCGACGGCGTCGACGAGGTCCCGGACGCCGACCGGCGGCACACCCGCACCTGGCTCCGCGACCTCGTCGAGCTCTACCCCGGCAACCGCTGGCTGATCACCTCGCGCCCCTCCGCCGTACGGGACGACTGGCTGGCCTCCGACGGCTTCACCGAACTGACGCTCGCGCCCATGGGACGGGCCGAGGTCGCCGCCTTCGTCCGGCGCTGGCACACGGCGGCCCGCGTCGGGGTGAGCGCCGAGGAGAGCACGCGGCTCGATACGTACGAGACCCAGCTCCTCAACGCCATCGCGGCCAAACCGGACCTGGGCCGACTCGCCACCAACCCCCTCATGTGCGGCCTGATCAGCGCCCTGCACCGCGACCGGCGCGGCTTCCTGCCCAGCGGGCGCAAGGAGCTGTACGACGCGGCCCTGTCGATGCTGCTGACCCGCCGCGACCGCGAGCGCTCCATGAGCGGTCTCGCCGAGGTCGAGCTGCGCGAGGAGCCGCAGATCCAGATTCTCCAGAAACTCGCCTACTACCTCATCCGCAACGGCCGCACGGAGATGGCGCGCTCCCGCGCCGAGGCCATCATCGCGGACGCGCTGCCCGCCGTCCGCGAGGCCGCCGCCCAATGCGACGCGGCCACCCTCCTCAAGCACTTCGTCCAGCGCAGCGGGCTGCTCCGCGAGGCGTCGTCGGAGTCGGTGGACTTCATCCACCGGACCTTCCAGGACTACCTCGGCGCGCGGGCCTTCGTGGAAGAGGGGGACTTCGGGCTACTGGCCCGCAACGCGGAGGACGATCAGTGGGAGGACGTCATCCGCATGGCGGTGGCCCACGCCAGGCCGCGCGAGCGCGCGGAACTCCTCGGCGACTTGCTGGCCCAGGGCGACATGGCGAAGGACACTTTGGCCCAGGCCCGCAGCTACCTCCTGTCGGCGGCGTGCCTTGAGTACGCTGCCGAGCTCGACCCGGCCGTACGGGCGGAGGTCGAGCGGCGCACCGCCACCCTCATCCCGCCGAAGGACTACGACGAGGCCGTCGCCCTGGCCTCGGCGGGCCCGATCGTCCTCGACCTGCTGCCCGGCCCGAAGGGCCTCGACGAGGAGACGGCCGGCAATATCGTGTTCACCGCGCGCCATGTGGGCTCCGAACGCGCGATCCCCTTCCTGGCACGGTTCACCCGGCACGAGTCGGAAACGGTCCATGCGCAACTGATCGCCTCCTGGAACGCTTTCGAGACGGAGCGGTACGCCGAAGAGGTCATAGCCCACCTCCCGCCCGCCGGTCTGTACTTCACCGTACGGTCGGACGAACAGTTGCACGCGCTACGGAACCTCGGCACCCGCCCCATGCTGGGCGTCCACGGCGACGTCTCCCCCGAGGCGCTGACCGCGTACGCCCACGACGCCACCCTCACTCACATCAGAATCCGCGATAACACAGCCCTCACCGACCTCTCCTTCCTCGCCGGTCAGACGGAGCTGTGCTCGATCAGGATCGAGGGGTGCGCTGAGTTGTGCGACCTCTCGGGCCTCGGAGCGCTGCCGCTGACAGCCGTGAGGCTCATCAACCTGACGCGCGGCAGCCGCATCCGACGGCTCCCGCCGTCATCCCGCGTCCTCGACCTGACGCTCCCGGCGCAGACCGCCTGGCGACTGGAGGACCTGCCGGGCGAAGCGCCGCTGCGCTGCCTGCACCTCAGCCGCGCCACCCGGCCAACGGGCGGCCTGTGCGGCCTCGGCCGACGGTGGCCCGGCCTCACCGAACTCCAACTCGGCCCGGACAGCAGCCCGCAGACCACTTCCGACTGGACGGAACTAGGCGCGCTGCCACACTTGTCCGACCTCCGTATCGCCACGGAAGCCCTGGCCGTCCTCCCGCCCGGCCTCGCCTTACCCTCCGTCCGAACCCTCAGACTCGAACAGGGCCGAGTCCCACCGGGAGCCGCCGACCTGATCGCGGGCCTCTGCCCACAACTCACCGTCCTGTCCCTCCTCGGCCACGAACCCGCGCTGGGCCCCCTCAGCGGGCTGCCGCCGGGGGTCGAGGTGCAAGCCCCCGACACGGACCTCACCCCGCGGGGACGTTGAGCTGGAACCACACCCCCTTCCCCCTGCCGACGGCAGCGGCCGTCACCCCGCACAAGTCCGCCATCGCGTACACGAGAAACAGCCCCCGCCCATGCGTGTCCCCGCCCCCCACCCGCCGCGGCGCGGGCAACCGCGCGAGCCCCGGCCCGTCGTCGTGCACCTCGATCCGTACGTACGCGGGCTCGACGGCGGCCACGAGCATCACGTCCCCGACCGCGTGCTGATGCACATTGGTCACCAGCTCCGAGGTGCAGAGCACGGCCACGTCGGCGAGACGATCCAGCCCGGACGCGGCGAGCACACTGCGCACGAAGTCACGGCAGATCTTGGGAGCGGCGGGGGTGCTGGGGGTGAACACGCTGTGAGTGAGTGGTGGTTCGGTACATACGCCCATGAGACGCCTCCATGGCGCTTCGCAGTGGGGGTGCGGTGGCGCTGCGCTTCGCTTCCCGCGAGGGCATGTCGACTGAGACGCTTCCGACATCACTGTGTGAGCATCGCGATACGTAGAGTAGAGTTCGCCTCATCATGAGTGCAACTCACTCTCGGTCATTGGCCTCCTCTGTCGTCTGCCACACTGAGAGCACACCCAAGGGGGCCCTGACCTTGGCATTGCGAACCGTCATCACCGAACGTCAACGTCGACTCGGCCTGGAACTGCGCAGGTTGCGTGAGCAGGCCGAGCTGACGGTCAGCGAGGCAAGCTCGCTGATCGGCATGGGTGCCACGCACCTCAGCCACATCGAGGCCGCCCGCACCGCCATCCCGGAGGACAGGCTGCGCGCCCTCGCCGAGGCCTACCAGGTCAAGGATGAACCGTACATCGATGCGCTGGTAGAGATGTCCGAGAGCAGCGGGAAGGGCTGGTGGTCCGCGTACCGCAAGTTCTTCCCCCAGTTCACCCTGGACCTGGCCGAACTTGAGTCGCGTGCGACGGCCATACACAGCTACGAGACTCTGGTCATCCCTGGCTTGCTCCAAACCGAGTCGTACATGCGGACCCTTTTCCGCAAAGGCCGCCCCGGGGCCTCACGCGAGGAGATCGAAAGGCTGGTGAGGTTCCGTCGGGAACGGCAGGAGATCCTCGGCGCCTGCCCAACTGTCACGTTTCACGCGGTGATCCACGAAGCGGCCTTGCGCGTGGCGGTGGGCGGTGCTCAAGTGATGAAGGAACAAGTCGTCCACCTCGCCCGGGCCTCCAAGAAGCCCGGCGTGACAATCCAGTTCCTGCCGTTCGAGGCCGGAGTCAGCTCAGGTTGGTTCAGCGCGCCGTTCACCCTCCTCAGCCCAGGGGTGCCCGGCCTTGAGACAGTCGTCGCTGAACATCCCTCCGCAAACCTGCGGCTCAGCGGCGCTGAAACCATCGCCCAGTACCAAGCGACGCTCGCCAGGCTCAGCGAGAACTCACTGCCTCCGATGCAAGGGGACGAATCTCAGGAGATGCACGAGCGGCGGGACTCCCTGGGGCTGGTCCGGCACGTCCTTTACACCTACTAGAGAAGGCCGCCATGCCTGAACTCTCCTGGCAGAAGTCCACATTCAGCGAAGGACCCGGAGTCAACTGCGTCGAACTGGCGGCACAGGCCGCCAACATTCACCTCCGCGAAAGCGATGCCCCCGGCGTAGCTCTCACCACGAGCCGAGAATGCCTCCGCGCGCTCCTGCGATACATCCGAACCGGCGAGCCCGAGCAAATGAGCTGAGCTTCGCCACTGACCCCACCAGGGGGCACCATGCCAGAACTGTCCTGGCAGAAGTCATCGTTCAGCACCGATCAGGCCAACTGCGTAGAACTCGCCACGTCCCCGGCGGGGATCCATCTCCGTGAAAGCGACGCCCCCGAGGCGATCGTCACTGCAAAGCGCCCGGCGCTTCGGGCCTTCGTTCGGGCCGTTCGGACGGACACCGTCAAGGACCGCCGCTGAGCGGCGAACGCCGGGCGGCGACGCGAAGCCCCCGCCGGGAGGGCCGTGGCGGGGGCTGTGGGCGCGTATTGGCTGAGCGGCAGGCTCAGTTGGCGAGGCCGACGGGGTGGAGCTGGATCTTCTCGTCGTAGGGGCCGGCGAGCTTCAGCGCATTGGCCGGCCACTTCAGGGAGACGCTGTGGGTCCCGTTCGGCGGGGTGACCAGGATGTTGGTCGGCTGGGCGAGGCTGTCGCCGCTGTGGTCGACGTCGTAGGAGATGTTGAAGGTGGCGGTGTCGCCGGGCTGCAGGTTGGTGATGCGGGGCTGGTTGTCGGCGCGCCGGACGGGGGCGGAGGTGCCGTCGGCGTCCTTGATGTCGGCGCCCGCGAAGCCGGTGGCGGAGCAGGTGGCGCCGCTCTTGTTGGTCATCTGGACCGTGACGTCGCCGGTGTTGTCGTCGGGCGAGGAGTCCACGGCCTCCATCGTCAGGTCGTCCGTGCTGCAGGACTTGAACGTCCCCCCGCCGTTGCCGGTACCGGCGGAGGCTCCCTCGTCGGAGCCCGACTTCGTGTTGCCCGCCTGCGCGCCGGCCCCCTCAAGGGCTGAGCGGCCCGAGGCGGACTTGGACGAGTCCGAGCTGTTGGAGCCGGCGACGGCGGCGTTCGCGCCGGTGTTGCCCGCGGCCTTGGAACCGCCGGTGTCGGAGCCGGAGCAGGCGGTCAGGGAGAGGCCGGCGGCGGCGACGAGGGCCGCGGCGGCGACGCGCAGGGTACGGCGGCGGGCGGTGGTGCGGGCGGCGGCGGTGGCGCTCATTTCGGGTTTCCCCCTGGGGAGTTGGTGACGTTGTCTCCTCGGTACGTCAACAACTCTGACCGGGCCCGCTACCGCCGGACTGCCGGACCGCTAACGCTCGGCTAACCAGGGGAGAGCGTGCGTGCCACGCCCCGGGTGATGCGGCTCGCGGCAGGCCGGCGTACGCGCACTCGGGCGCGGATGCCTCGCCCGTACGCTCGCGCCGCTCATACGCGCGTACCGCCCGTTCCCGCTCGTACGTCCGTACTGCCCATACCGCTCCTGCCGCCCGTACCGGCCGCCCCGGACGTACCCCGGCCACACCAAGGCTCAAGGCCGGTATACGCATGCCCCCAAGGGCGCGTGCTTCTTCCAGCCCAGCGACTCGTACAGGGCGCGCCCGGCGTCCGTCGCCGCGAGGATGCCCAGAGCGGCCCCGGCGCCCGCGGCCCGGTCGGCGAGTGTGCGCATCACGAACTGGCCGAGGCCGCGGCGGCGGTGCGCTTCCCAGGTCTCGATCTGGTCCGCGATCGCGGCTTCTCCCGCGAGGGCGATCTGCCCTCTGGCCGCCGGCTCACCCGCCGCGTCCAGGACCCGTACGCGGATGACGGAGTCACGGTTCTCCACCTCGGCCGTGTACCCGTCGGGCACCACCGGGTACGTGGTCGCGAGGTCGGTCGCCATCAGGTGGCCGGTCTCCTCGTAGGCCACCACCCAGCCCGTGGGGGCCCAGGGCGCTATCTCCTCCGGCTCGGCCGGCGTCTTGATCCAGGTCCTCGGGGTGGTCACGGATTCGGCCGCGCCGCGGATCAGCGCGGCGTCGGCCTCGGGGAGGACGTGCCGCCCGAATTCCCGGGGGTTGCCGGGCTCCTCGACGTACAGTCCCCAGGGCTTCTCCACCGGCGTCGGCGTCGCCCGTGAGACCGCCCAGCCGGCCACCCACGTCCGGACTATTCCCGCGACCGTCTCGGCCGTCTCCTCGGCCCTCTCCTCGACTGCTCCTGCGACCGTTTCCGTGGCCATCGAGCCCACCCCCGTCATCTTCCACATCGGCTACGTGTAATGGCTACCTGCCCGCAGCGCATATTACGTAGCCGAGGCTCGCCCCGCCATCCGGTTCAGCTCTTACCAGGGCACGGGGGTCCCGTCCCAAGAGAAGAACTCGCCGTTCGGCCCGTCCTCCGGCAGCAGCGCCAGCCGCACGGCCCCCTCGGCGGCCTCCGCCGGGTCCCCGCCCGCTGCCGCGCGCGAGTTGAGTTCGGTGGCCCGGAGGCCCGGGGCGAGCGCGTTGACCTTGAAGCCCTCCTCGTCCAGCGTCTGGGCGTACAGGACGGTGATGGCGTTCAGCGCGGCCTTGGACGAGCGGTACGCTCCCCCGCCGCCGTTCCCGAACGCGAACTGTGGGTTCGGGCCCGTACTCCAGGTCAGCGACCCGGTACCGCTGGAGATGTTCACGATCCGGGGGCGCGGGGAGCGGCGCAAGGCGGGCAGGAAGGCGTTGGTCACCGTGACGACCCCGAAGACATTGGTCTCGTACGTACGGCGGAACTCATCGGCGTCGCTCTCCGTCGGCGGCGCGAGGGAGGGCGAGACACCGGCGTTGTTGACCAGGACGTCCAGGTGGCCGGGGCCGGCCGGGCGGCCCCGGCCGTCCGCGCCGGCCGGCCGCTCCACTTCGGCCACGGCCGCGGCCACGCTGTCCGGGTCCGTCACATCGAGGACGAGGAGCCGCGCGGCGCCGCCGATCTCCTCGACGGCCCGCCGCCCGCGTTCGGCGTCCCGGGAGCCCACGTACACGACGAACCCCTCGGCGGCCAGCAACCGGGCGATCTGCTTGCCGATGCCTTTGTTGGCACCGGTCACGAGTGCTGTGCGATCGTTCATGACAGCCATGGTTCCCCGGCTGCGGTTCCCCTGCCAGGGACGACCTGTACCAGGCAGGCGGGAAGGCAGGCACCCGGACGTACTGGCCGGCGGACCTGCGGACGGGCGAACCGGCAGGCAGAGCAGCTAGCCGGCAGACCGGCGAGCAGTGGGCAGTGAGTGGGACAAACTGCGCGGAAGGAGAGGTCATGGCGCGACAGGAACTGGCCCGCTTCCTCCGGGAGCGCCGCGCGGCTCTGCGCCCGTACGAGCTCGGGCTGCCCGCCGACGCGCCGCGCCGGACCCCTGGCCTGCGCCGCGAGGAGGTGGCGGAACTGGCCCATATGTCCGTCGACTACTACGTACGGCTTGAGCAGGCACGCGGGCCGCGCCCGTCGGCCCGCATCCTGGAGGCACTGGCCCAGGCGCTGCGCCTCTCCCCGCCGGAACGCAGCCACCTCTTCCGCCTCGCCGGTACGAGCGCGCCGCCGCCCGCCGCCGAAGCCGTACGGAGCGTGCGGCCGCACGTGGCCCAGATGCTGCGGCGGCTGCCGGAGACCGGCGCGATCGTCACGGACGCCGCGTACGGCGTCGTCGCCTGGAACCCGCTGGCCCAGGCACTGCTGGGCGGCGACCTCGGGAGGGGGACGGCGAATCTGGCCCGCCGCCGGTTCCTGGGCGAGGGGCGCTGGTACGAGCGCCCCAGCGGGCCCAGTCGTACGAGCGGTACGAGCCGTACGAGCCGTACGGGTCGTACGGGCCGTACGGGCAGGCCCAGCGGCGCCAGCAGCGCCGACGACCCCAGTAGCACCGGCGGCCCCAGCAGCACCAGCTTCGAGGAGTTCGGGACCATCGTGGTGGCGCGGCTGCGCCGGGCCGCCGACCGCTATCCGTACGATCCGCGGCTCGCCGCCCTGCTCGACGACCTGCACGCGCACAGCGAAGAGTTCCACCAGCTCTGGGAGACCCGCCCGGTCCACGCCCCAGGGCACCGCACCAAGACCCTCGACCACCCGACCGCGGGCAGGCTCCGGCTGAACTGCGACGTTCTGCTCGTCCCCGAGGACGATCAGGAGATCGTCCTGATCACGGCCGATCCGGGGTCGCCGTCGGCGCGGTCGCTGCGCAGGCTGGCCGCGACGACGGGGTAGGCGGGGGCTGCACGAGGGCGAGGCCGGTGCGGCGGGGCTTGAACCGGCGCGGGGCCTGGCCCCCAGGCCCTGACATGGACGGCGGCCCTCAGCCCTGTGCCCGGCCGCGTCCCGCCCGCGTCCGCGTCCCGCCCGCGTCAGACGGCGCGCGGGCCGGAGTAATCAGTCGCACCCGCGTCAGTCGCGCTCGCGTCAGTCGCACTCGCGAAGGTACGCCTCCAGCCCGGCCGCCCCCGACAGCATCGCCCGCGCGCGGGCGGTCAGCCGGGCGTGCCAGTCGCTCAGGGCGCCCTCCAACGGCTCCAGCCCGCCGGCCGTCCGTACCTGGGCGATCAGTGGGGCGATCTGCTCCAGCAGGTAGCCGCCGCGCCGGAGTTGGTGGGCGAGCCGGGCGTCCCGTACGTCGGCCTCGTCGTAGACGCGGTAGCCGGTCGCCCGGTCGCGGCGCGGGCGCACCAGCCCGGCGCGCTCCCATTTGCGCAGCGTGGCGGGCCGGATTCCGAGGTGCCCGGCGAGCGGCCCGATGAACATGCCGCCGGGGCCGGGGACTTCGGCCGCCCCGGCGTGCCCCGCGCCGCGTTCCAGATCTCGGAGGGCGCTCTCCACGGCCTCCAGAGTCCGCCGGTCGTCGAGGAGTTGGGCGTGGCTTTCGTCGATGAGACGGAACGCCGTGTCGGTCGCGCCCTGGTTGACCGCCTGCATGATCGACGTCGCCGCCTGGTGGCCGTGGCCGGGCAGCAGGGCGAGAAAGGCGCGCAGCGCAGCCGCGTGCAGCGGGGTGTAGGCGCGGTAGCCGCTGGGTGTGCGGTCGGCGGCCGGGAGGATGCCCGCCTCCTCGTAGTTTCTGATCGCCTGCGTGGAGAGACCGTGCTCGCGTGCCAGGTCAACGGGCCTGAGCCGTACGCCCCTTTGAAGGTTTCGCCACATATACCGACCATAGCGCGGGAAACCTTCCACCGAGGGTTCAACGATACAGTTCAAGGCATGGCCACTGGGACGAAACACACCGCCGCCATCAGCACCAAAGCCTCCGAAACTCTCCAAGCGCTTGAAGCACCCGAAGCCCTCGAAGTCGAAGCCGCCGCCCTCATCAGCCTGCTCCCCACCCCGCCCCGAATCCTCGCCCTGGGCGAGCCCACCCACGGCGAGGACGCTCTGCTCGAACTGCGCGACAAGCTGTTCCAGCAGCTCATCCAGGAGGAGGGCTACCGGACGGTCGCGATCGAGAGCGACTGCATAGCGGGCCTGCTCGTGGACGAGTACGTGACGACGGGCACCGGCACGCTCGACGAGGCCATGGAGCACGGGTTCAGCCACGGTTTCGGCGCGTCCGCGGCCAACCGCGAACTCGTGCGCTGGATACGGGCCTACAACGACGGTCGGCCCGCGGCCGACCAGGTCCACTTCGCCGGGTTCGACGGCCCGTTGGAGATCACCGGCGCCGCGAGCCCCCGGCAGCCCCTCACCGCGCTGCACGACTACCTCGCGGACCGGGTGGACGCGGCCCTGCTGCCCTGCACCGCGGACACCCTCGACCACCTGCTCGGCGCGGACGACCGGTGGACCGATCAGGCCGCGATGATGGATCCGGCCAAGTCCGTGGGCCAGTCGGCCGAGGCCCGCGAACTGCGCCTCCTGGCGGACGACTTGGTGTCGCTCCTCGACACGCAGATGCCCCACCTGATCACCACGGACTCGCGGGCCGACCTGGACCGGGCGCGCTTGTACGGGCGTACCGCCACCGGCCTGCTGCGCTACCACCACTGGATGGCGGACCCGGCACCGTCCCGCATGTCACGCCTGTGCGCACTCCGCGACGCGATGATGGCCGCCAACCTCCACGCGCTCGCCGACCGGGGCCCGACGCTCGTCCACGCCCACAACTCCCATCTCCAGCGGCGCAAAAGCTCCATGCGGATGTGGCAGGGGCCGGTGGAGTGGTGGAGCGCCGGCGCGCTGGTGAGCGCCGACCTGGGCGAGGAGTACGCCTTCGTGGCCACGGCCCTCGGCACCATCCGCCACCAAGGGGTCGACACCCCGCCCCCGAACACCCTCGAAGGCCGCCTCTACGCCCTCCCGGCCCCCCACTCCCTCCTCAGCGCCCCCCGCCTGGCCACCACCCTCCCCTCGCCATCCCCCACCCCCCGAGAGTCCCCTTGGTTCGGCTACGCCCCCCTCGACCCAACCCACCTCCCGACCACCAACGCCCTCATCTACATCAAGGACGTCCCACAGCGATAGCGCCCGCGGGCCCTGGCCCCAGAGGCGGCGCCCACCAGGCTCCGGAGCCAGACCTCGGCCCCAGGGCCCCAGAGGCGGTGCCCCAGAAAATGGAGGGACCCCTCCGACAAACCCCGCTAGCCTGTTCCCATGCATATGCGTTTCTTCTTCGTCTGATTCGCCTTCGGGAGCCGTGGCGCTTCCCGGGCGGCGGTGGGTGGCGGCTTTGTGCCGGGCCCGTGGTGATCGGATTACTTGGCGGCTGCTCGGCGGTGCGGTAGGCACGGGCCGGTGAATTGGCGCGCCGTGATCGGACCGTATCGGGTCCGTGTCGAGTCCGTTTCGGATAGGTGGTCCGTCGGGTCCACTGGGCGCGTTTGGCCGTATCCGGTGGGTCGTATCCGGCGGTGCGTATCCGACAGGGCCGTATCCGGCCGCATCCGGCCGTCTTCGATCGGTCCTGATCGCGTTTGACCGCGTCCGTTCACGCCCGTGCGCAGGCAATTGGCTCCCTCTCGGTGACCCCGCATTACTCATGGTTACTTCGCTGCCGAGAAGGTGGATCCGCATATGCAGAACTCATATCGCTCACGCCCCGCTCCGACCGTCGAGAGCGCTCAGATTTTCCAGATCACCCTGACCGATGTCGTTCGGGCGCCCGCGCCCGGGCGGCCGGCCGTGCTGGACGGGGTGGGGGTGTCCGTCGCTCTGGGTGAGCGGATCGGGGTGATCGGGGAGAACGGGTCGGGGAAGTCGACGCTGCTGCGCATGATCGCCGGGGTCGACGCGCCCGATGCCGGGCAGGTGCTCGTACAGGCCCCCGGCGGCCTCGGCTATCTGCCGCAGACGCCGGACATCCCGCTCGACGGCACCGTACAGAGCGCCGTCGACCACGCCCTTGCCGACCTGCGGCGGCTCGAAGCGCGGATGCGCGCCGTCGAGGACCGGCTCGGGCGCGGTCCCGACGATCTCGATGCCGTGCTCCAGGAGTACGGCGCGCTCGTCGAGGCGTTCGAGGCCCGCGACGGGTACGCCGCCGACGCCCGGGTGGAGGCGGCCCTGCACGGGCTCGGGCTCGGCGACATCGGCCGGGAGCGGGTGCTCGGCAGCCTCTCCGGCGGCGAGCTGTCCCGGCTGGGGCTCGCCTGCCTGCTCGCCGCGTCCCCGCAGGTCCTGCTGTTGGACGAGCCCACGAACCATCTCGACCGGGCGGGGCTGGAGTGGCTGGAGGAACGGCTGCGCCAGCACCGCGGCAGCGTGCTGGTCGTCTCCCACGACCGGGTCTTCCTGGAACGCGTCGCCACCGCCCTGTGGGAGGTCGACGCCGAACGGCGCACCGTTACCCGGCACGGCAGCGGCTACGCCGGGTTCCTGCGCGAGAAGGCGGCCGCCCGGCACCGCTGGGAGCAGGAGCACCAGGACTGGCTCGCCGAAGTGGACCGGCAGCGCGCCCTGGCCCGTACCGCCGCCGACGTCCTGGCGTCCGGGCCGCGCCGGGACGCGGAACGGTCCTCCCAGCGCCACCAGCGCAACGTGGAGAAGCAGATATCCGCCCGGGTGCGCAACGCCAAGGAGCGGCTGCGGCGACTGACGGAATCCCCCGTTCCGCCGCCCCCGGCGCCGATGCGCTTCACCGCGCGCCCCGCGGGCGGGACCGCCACCAGCGGCCGCGGCCCCCTGGCCGACCTGGCCCACGTCCGCGTCGGCGACCGGCTCGACATCGAATCCTTCGAGGTCAGGCCGGGCGAACGGATACTCGTCAGCGGGCCGAATGGAGCCGGCAAGAGCACCCTGCTCCGCGTCCTCGCAGGCGCCGAGGAACCCGACCACGGCCACGTCACCCGCGCCCGCAGAACCGGCTGGCTCCCGCAGGAAAGCGCCGGCGAGATCACCGACCCGCGCGCCACCCTGCTCGCCGCCTACGCCGAGCCCCTGCCCGACGCACCCGGCGCGCCCCTGCCCGGCACGTCCCTCCCCGGCGCGCCCGAGGAGCACCGCGAGGCGCTGCTCGGACTCGGCCTCTTCCGCCCGCACGACCTGCTCACGCCGGTGGGCGCCCTCTCCGTCGGCCAACTGCGCCGGCTGTCCCTGGCCCGCCTGCTACGCCGCCCGGTCGACCTCCTGCTTCTCGACGAGCCGACCAACCATCTCTCCCCCGCCCTGGTCGAGGACCTGGAGGAGGCCCTGACCCACTACCGGGGCGCGCTGGTCACCGTCTCCCACGACCGCATGCTCACCCGGCGCTTCGAGGGCCGACGCGTCGAGCTGGCCGCCGGGCGCCTGCGCCCCCAGAGCTAGCCCGTACGGCCAGGAGGGACCCGGCCGCCCCCACGCCCTCAAGGGGCGGTCAGGCCCCTCAGTCGCCCAGCGCCAGCTTCACGCCGAATCCCACGATCACCGTGCCCGTCACCCGGTCCAGTACCCGCCGCGCCACCGGCTTCCGCAGCCAGCCGCGCAGCGCCCGCGCGAAGGCGACGAGCACCGTCGACCAGAGCAGGCCCAGCACCACGTGGACGCTGGTGAGCAGCAGCCCCGTGGCGAGGTGCGGCGCGGTCGCCGGGATGAACTGCGGCAGGACGGCGACGTAGAACACGCCGACCTTGGGGTTCAGCGCGTTCGTCAGCAGTCCGCGCCGCCAGCCGCCGAGCAGGCTGTCGGACGGGCCGCCGCCGAGCGCCGCCGGCCCCGCCCCGGCCTCCTGCCGCTCAGTGCCGCCCTCGCCGCCGCCGTCGCCGCGCCAGGTGTGCCAGAGCATCCGGCCGCCCATCCACAGCAGGTACGCCGCCCCCGCCCAGCGCAGCGTCTGGTACGCGACCTGGGAGGCGGCCAGCAGCGCCGTGACGCCCAGGGACGTCAGGGCGCCCCACAGGAGCGTGCCGCTCTGGATGCCCAGCACGACGCCCCAGGCCCGGCGCCGCTCGCCCAGGGCGGCCGTCCGCAGCACGAGGGCGGTGTCGAGCCCGGGGGTGAGCGTGAGCAGCCCGACGACCAGGGCGAAGGACCAGAGCGCGGTGGTGATGGCCATGCGGCCGACCCTACGCACCCGCTCCCCCGGCGGCGCGATCACCCCCGAACCGCTCCGGACGACGTTGCGGCCGCGACCCGGCGCCCAGGGGATCGACCGAGCAGCGCCCCCACCGCCCGGCCCCGCACGCGTGGGGCCGACCCCGGTCCGTAAACGAAAATGGGTGAACGGAAGAAGGCATCCCCGGTCCGTCAACGAAAAAGCCGGCCCCGGACCGTCACATACGGTCCGGGGCCGACCCCTCGCACATCGCCGTCAGGCGTTGCGCATCACGCGTCCTTGCTCAGGTTCGGACCGGCGCCGCCGGCCGCCTGCTCGATCGGCGGGGTGTCCGGCAGGGCCGCCTTCTCCTCGCCGCGGAAGGTGAACTTCTGCTGGTCGCCCTCGCCCTCGACGCCGACGACCACGATGTGACCGGGGCGCAGCTCACCGAAGAGGATCTTCTCGGAGAGGACGTCCTCGATCTCCCGCTGGATCGTCCGGCGCAGCGGCCGGGCGCCCAGCACCGGGTCGTAGCCCCGCTTGGCGAGCAGCGACTTGGCGTCCGCGCTGAGCTCGATGCCCATGTCGCGGTCCTTGAGCCGCTCATCCACCTTGGTGAGCATGAGGTCGACGATCTGGATGATGTCTTCCTCGGTGAGCTGGTGGAAGACGACCGTGTCATCGACGCGGTTGAGGAACTCGGGGCGGAAGTGCTGCTTGAGCTCTTCGTTGACCTTGTTCTTCATGCGCTCGTAGTTCGTCTTCACATCGGCCGTGCCCGCGAAGCCGAGGTTGAAGCCCTTCGAGATGTCCCGGGTGCCCAGGTTGGTCGTCATGATGATGACCGTGTTCTTGAAGTCGACGACCCGGCCCTGGGAGTCGGTCAGCCGGCCGTCCTCCAGGATCTGGAGCAGCGAGTTGAAGATGTCCGGGTGGGCCTTCTCGACCTCGTCGAAGAGGACGACGGAGAACGGCTTGCGGCGCACCTTCTCGGTGAGCTGGCCGCCCTCCTCGTACCCGACGTAGCCGGGGGGAGAGCCGAAGAGCCGGGAGACCGTGTGCTTCTCGCTGAACTCCGACATGTCGAGGGAGATCAGCGCGTCCTCGTCGCCGAAGAGGAACTCGGCGAGCGTCTTGGACAGCTCGGTCTTACCGACGCCGGACGGGCCCGCGAAGATGAACGAGCCGCCGGGGCGCTTCGGGTCCTTCAGGCCCGCACGCGTGCGCCGGATGGCCTGGGAGAGCGCCTTGATGGCGTCCTTCTGGCCGATGACGCGCTTGTGCAGCTCGTCCTCCATGCGCAGCAGCCGCGAGGACTCCTCCTCGGTCAGCTTGAAGACCGGGATGCCGGTGGCCGTGGCCAGGACCTCGGCGATCAGCTCGCCGTCGACCTCGGCGACGACGTCCATGTCGCCGGCCTTCCACTCCTTCTCCCGCTTCGCCTTGCCCGCGAGGAGCTGCTTCTCCTTGTCGCGCAGCGAGGCGGCCTTCTCGAAGTCCTGCGAGTCGATCGCGGACTCCTTGTCCCGGCGCACGTCGGCGATCTTCTCGTCGAACTCGCGGAGGTCCGGCGGAGCGGTCATCCGGCGGATGCGCATCCGGGAGCCGGCCTCGTCGATCAGGTCGATCGCCTTGTCCGGCAGGAAGCGGTCGGAGATGTACCGGTCGGCCAGGGTGGCGGCCTGGACCAGCGCCTCGTCCGTGATGGAGACCCGGTGGTGGGCCTCGTAACGGTCGCGCAGCCCCTTGAGGATCTCGATGGTGTGCGGCAGCGACGGCTCCGCGACCTGGATGGGCTGGAAGCGGCGCTCCAGGGCGGCGTCCTTCTCCAGGTGCTTGCGGTACTCGTCGAGCGTCGTGGCGCCGATCGTCTGGAGCTCACCCCGGGCCAGCATCGGCTTCAGGATGGAGGCCGCGTCGATCGCGCCCTCGGCGGCGCCCGCGCCCACGAGGGTGTGCAGCTCGTCGATGAACAGGATGATGTCGCCGCGGGTGCGGATCTCCTTGAGGACCTTCTTCAGGCGCTCCTCGAAGTCACCGCGGTAGCGGGAGCCGGCGACGAGCGCGCCGAGGTCCAGGGTGTAGAGGTGCTTGTCCTTGAGGGTCTCGGGCACCTCGCCCTTGACGATGGCCTGCGCCAGGCCCTCGACGACCGCCGTCTTGCCGACGCCGGGCTCGCCGATGAGGACCGGGTTGTTCTTGGTACGGCGGGACAGCACCTGCATGACCCGCTCGATCTCCTTCTCGCGCCCGATGACCGGGTCGAGCTTGGATTCGCGGGCGGCCTGGGTCAGGTTGCGGCCGAACTGGTCCAGGACGAGGGAGGTCGAGGGCGTGCCCTCGGCCGGGCCGCCTGCCGTGGCGGCCTCCTTGCCCTGGTAGCCGGAGAGCAACTGGATGACCTGCTGCCGCACCCGGTTCAGATCGGCGCCCAGCTTCACGAGGACCTGGGCGGCGACGCCCTCGCCCTCGCGGATCAGGCCGAGCAGGATGTGCTCCGTACCGATGTAGTTGTGGCCGAGCTGAAGGGCCTCGCGGAGCGACAGCTCCAGGACCTTCTTCGCACGGGGGGTGAAGGGGATGTGCCCGGACGGGGCCTGCTGGCCCTGCCCGATGATCTCCTCCACCTGCTGGCGGACCGCCTCGAGCGAAATCCCGAGGCTCTCCAGGGCCTTAGCGGCGACACCCTCACCCTCGTGGATCAGGCCCAGGAGGATGTGCTCGGTGCCGATGTAGTTGTGGTTGAGCATCCGGGCTTCTTCCTGAGCCAGGACGACAACCCGCCGCGCGCGGTCGGTGAACCTCTCGAACATCGTTAATCGCTCCTCAGAGCGGTCAGGCAGATCGGGGACGGTCCCCTCCCTGTCCTTCCGCATGCTAGTCCCGTAGGACGGGACAGCTCATTCCAACTGCCGACATCCGTCCGGATCACCCCCACCGCAGCGGGGAAACCAATTTGGCGAACAGCCGACATCTGCTCCAACCCGATGGTGCGAGACGATGTTCCCGCAGGCCAGGCATATACGCCCGTCACCAGTACGCCGATGGCGAACGCCGAGCCTCCTGACACGCGGACCGCCCCTCTCCACTAGGGATGTCTTACCCGTCAGCACTGACAGTCCATGCCGCGCGGGCGGATTCCATCCGCTACGGGCGAACACCCGCGCGCCCCCTCGAAGCCTCCGAACCCCCCTTGCCGATCACGGTTCGCTTCGGGGTATGGACCGAGCGTAACCTCTGTCGGTTCGCGCCAGTTGCAGCAGACATGACTCCCGCCGCCCCCGTGCCCCGCCCCCGGGCGCCGCTCGACGCCGTTCGGCGGTGGTACGAGCGCGAGCTGGGCTGGCCCGCCGCCGGCGGCACGGCCGGGGAGCCCGTACAGCTTCTCACCGGGGTGCGGTTCGACGTGCTGGAGCTGCCCTCGGACGCCGGGTTCGCGGTGCTGCGGCGGGTGGCGCGGACCGGTCCGGTCGCGTACGACCCTGCCGCGGGCGCCGTGCGGCTGCTGGTCGCCGCGGGCAGCGCGGACGAGCTGCCGGGGCTGCTCGACTGGCTGGAGTGGGGCGGCATCGCCCTCGATCTCACCGCGCTCGGAGCGGGCGGCCGGATCGCCGCGCCGACGCCGGACGCGGTCGCCGGTTCGCGGGAGGCCGTGCGGGTCGGCTCGCGGGAGACCGTGTGGGTACGGCCTCCCGAACCGGGGTGCGAGGTCGAGCCGACGCTGCCGGTCACCGGCCTCGGGGGCGGTGGGGGCGCCCCCGATCTCGTACGGCTCGTGGGCGCGGCGGCCACGGAGTGCCACCGGGCCCGGTTGCTGCGCGCCTCGCGGGCTCGCAGCGGTCGGCCCTCGGGGGTTCAGCCGTTGGCCTTCTCGTAAGCCTCACGCACCGTCGCGGGCACGCGGCCGCGGTCGTTCACCTCAAAGCCGTTCGCCTTCGCCCACGCGCGGATCTTCGCGGTGTCCTGGCTGCTGCCCGCGCCGGCGCGGGCCTTGCCGCGGCTGGCCGCGGCGCGACCGCCGGTGCGACGGCCACTCTTCGTGTACGGCTCAAGGAGGCCACGCAGCTTGTCGGCGTTGGCCGTGGTGAGGTCGATCTCGTAGGTCTTGCCGTCCAGCGCGAACGTGACGGTCTCGTCGGCCTCGCCACCGTCGAGGTCATCGACAAGAAGGACCTGAACCTTCTGTGCCACGGGGGATTCCTTTCACAGAAAAGGGGGTCTGGGGTCCACGGCGATAGCAGCGCATGTCGCTGCCCCAGTAATTACACTACGAGGGAATAGCAAACCGCCTTTCCCGGAAAAACACAAACCCCCGGGGAAGGTTCGCCTCGGCTTCCGCGTGGGAACCACGCGTTCCAGAGCCATGTGATAGGGGCGCGATTCGGACATAGGGCCCGCGATCACAGATGCAGAAGCATCCGGCTGTTGCCAAGGGTGTTCGGCTTCACCCGTTCGAGACCTAGGAACTCGGCAACGCCCTCGTCATAGGAACGCAGCAGCTCACTGTAGACATCACCATCGACCGGTGTCTCGCCGATCTCCACGAAGCCGTGCTTGGCGAAGAAGTCGACTTCGAAGGTGAGGCAGAAAATTCGGCGCACCCCCAGCCACCGAGCCGTCTCCAACAGCTTGTCCAGAACCAGATGACCGACGCCGAGCCCCTTGACGCTCTTGTCGACGGCGAGAGTACGCACCTCGGCCAGGTCTTCCCACATCACATGGAGCGCGCCGCAGCCGATGACCTCGGCGGGCGTCTCTTCGGCTCCAGTCGCTTCGCGGGCTTCGGCGACTTCGAGGGCTTCGCCGACATCGGCGACTTCGGCGACTCGGGCGACTTCGGCGGTCTCGGCTTCGATGGCCGTACGGGCTTCAGCGGCTTCGATGGCCGTAGTGGCTTCAGCGGCTTCGACGGCACGCTCGGCGACCCAGAACTCCTGGATGTCCTCGTAAAGCGTCACCATGGCTTTGTCGAGGAGGATGCCGTCGGGTACGTACGAGTCGATGAGCCGGCGGAGCGCCGGTACATCGCTGGTCCTGGCCCGGCGGACGGTGACGACATTCGATAGTGCGGCCATGGCCGGACGCTATCGCCCCGCCTCGTCGGAGCTGTCATCGGGCCTGAGTTGCACCACTCGCATCGCATCCCGCAGGGCGTCCCGCTCTTCGGCGGACATCATCCCGAAGAACGCCACCAGAGCGGCCGCCCGGTTGTCGCTGACGGACCACGCGTCGTTCATCAGTGCGGCCGAGTAGGCGGCTCGCGTGGAGACCGCGGCATATCTATAGGCGCGGCCTTCCACTTCCCGGCGTACCCAACCCTTCTGATACAGGTTGTCCATCACGGTTATGACTGTCGTGTAGGCGATGGAGCGTTCCCGCTGAAGGTCTTCCAGGACTTCTCGAACAGTGACGGGACGGTTCCACTCCCACACGCGCGTCATGACGGCGTCTTCCAGATCACCCAGTCGTCGAGGCACACGCGAATAATAGTGGGAGATGTCTCCAATGCCGGTTTATTTGAGCGACATAAAGAGGCGCGCGGGCCGCGATTTGTGATCGCGGCCCGCGCGCCTCCGCGTAACGAGGCCGCTGCCTTACTGGTCCCATAGCGGGGCGGTGGCGGCGGACGACGGGCGCCTACGGGATGCCGGAAGAAACTCTGGGCAGAACCTTGGCGAGTCTCGAAGGGGCCTTGAACGAGCCTTGGGCGAAATCAGGCCCCGGAACCCTTGGGCGTCTGCTGGGCGGATTCGACGCGGTTGAGCACGGCATCGACCGCGGCGTCTTCCTTGCTCTTGTTCGCGCCGCCCTGGCTTTTGACGATCGTCACGATCAGGGCGATGAAGGCCACCGCCATCACGAGGGGCGGGACCAGCGCGGAGACGTAGTCCATGGCCGTCGGCCTCCTTCTGCGGCTGCCGCCGCGATTGCTGCGCGAGACATCCAGATTAGCGACTCGCGCCCGGGGCGCTCGGGCCGGGTGGCGGAATCGGCGCGCGCCGCCCCGGCCCGCCCCCGTACGCCCGGCGCCTTACGACCGCGCGCGTTCGGCCGGTATCCGGCCGCGCGCTTCCGTCCGCGTCCGGCGGCGTGTGTTCGGTTCGCGTCCCCGGCGGCGCGTGTTGTTCGGTCCGTATCCGGCGGCGTGTGCTGTCCGGTCCGTATCCGGCGGCGCGTGTTGTTCGGTCCGTATCCGGCGGCGCGCGTTGTTCGCTCCGTCCCCGGCGGCGTGTGCTGTCCGGTCCGTATCCGGCGGCGTGTGCTGTCCGGTTCGTACGGGCCTCCTCGCCCGTTCAGGCCGTACGGGCCTCCTCGCCCGGACGCGGCGCGGGGGCCGGCGCCGAATTCGGGGCCGTATTCGGGGCCGTTCCCGGAACGGGGCCCGGAGAGGATTTCGGGGCCGTCGGCGGGCCGGGGCGGTGGCGGCGCGGCGGGAAGACCTCGGCCGGGGTGGGCGCGGGCCGTTTGGGCTGCGGCGCGCCGGGCTTCGCGGGAGCGGCGGGCCGGGGCGCCGGGCGGGGCGCGGGGCGCGGCTCGCCCCCGCCGGCCCCGTGGGCGGGCCGCGCGCCGCGCCCGCCGGGCAGGGCGAGGAGCTGCGCCCGCCGCGAGTTCGGCAGCAGGGGCGGCACCGGCTCGGCGGGGCGCTCCGCGAGGCGGGCCCGTACGGAGCGCTCGGCGATGCGTTCGCAGCGGTGCAGCAGGGCGCGGCGGCGGTCGGCCTCGGCGTCGCCGGCCGGGGCGGCGCAGAGCGAGCGGAGGGCGGTGAGGTCGTCCGGGCGGGGCAGATAGCCGGCCGCCAGGGCGCCCTGGAGCTGTTCCAGGTAGCCGGGGGCGGAGCCGGGGAGGGCGGCGCGGTAGCGGGCGAGGTCGGCGAGGAGGAAGGCCCGCAGCCGGCCTCCCTCGCGGACCGCCTCGTCCACGGCCTCGGCGAGCCGGAGGCAGTCCTGGACCTCCTCGGCCCGCGCGGGGCCGATCGGGGCGGGGACGGGGTGGGGCTGGAGGGCGATGGCGAGGGCGCGGCGGAGCACACGCAGCTCGTCCGCGCTGAACGCCATTCCGCCGCGGGGTCCATAGGGCGTGGGCATGGAGCGACTTTAAGTGCTTACCGGACAAAAATGGTTTAGGAGGTATGAGTCCGGCGTGGTCGAATGTCGCGGCGCTGTGGAAGAGAGGGCAGGGGGTGGGCGGCAGGCAGCGGCCGTGGGGCCCTCTGCTGGGGCCGGGGGAGGTGCCCTTGATCGCCGGGCAGGCCGCGCGCCGCCGAGCCCGGCGGCTACGGGTGAGGGTGGCGGCGGCGAGGCGGGATCGTGGTGGCGGTGATGCCGAGCGCCAGCGCGCCCGTCGCCAGCGCCAGGAGCAGCGGGGCGTTCCCCGGCCCTGTCTCGGCCAGGGTCGCCGCCGGGTGCGACGGCTTGGCGGTGACCGTCACGGCGTCGGCGCCCGGCGCGTCCGCCGGGTCCTCGATGTCCGTGCGGATCGGGGCCGCGTCGTTCTCCGGATGTGGATCGCGGGGCGCGTCCTCGCGGTCCAGGACGCGGATCTCCCCCTCCGCGCCCTCGACCTTCTTGTCGATACGGACGTCGAAGCGGAGCGTATCCGTGTCGCCGGGCCACAGCGGGGCTCCGATGGCGCATACGTACGTCCGCGCGCCCTTCACCCCGCAGGAACCGGCGCCGGAGGTGATGGTGGTGCCCTCCGGCGGCGTGACCTCGTACGCGTCCGCGCCGCGCCCCGTCCTGCCGTCGAGGCGCGCCACGCCCGGCCCGGCGTTTCTGACGCCCAGTTCGACGGGGACGGTCTGCCCGACCCGGCCCGCGACGACGTGCCCGACCGCCTGGTAGTCGACGGTCGCGTACGCGCCGGGGCCCCGTTCCGGCGGGCGGACACCGGGCGAACGGACGACGTCGTGAACGCGGGTGGCATCGGGGACGCGGACGGTGCCGGGGGCGTCCGCGATGTCGGGGGCGCCCGCGGCGTCGGTGGCGCCCGCGGCGTCGGTGGCGCCCGCGGCGTCGGCCTGGCCCATCGCCAGGACCGCTCCGGCCGCCGCCGTCGCCGCCACGGCCACCGCCGCGCGGCATAACTTCCGCTTCACGCCCATACGTCCCACGCTCCTCGCCCGCTCCCGCAACTCCCCCCGCCCGCAGGACCGTTCACGCGCCGAGCGGGTTGCCCGGCCGGGCCCGCCGGGGCCCGACCAAGATCGACGGGGACGATGTTAAGCGCGTGCGACGTTGCGTTCGTAGACGAGCCGCAGCCCGATGAGCGTGAGCCACGGTTCGTGCTCGTCGATGACCGACGACTCGCCGAGCACCATCGGCGAGAGGCCGCCCGTCGCGATGACGGTGACGTCCTCCGGGTCGTCGGCCAGCTCGGCCGCCATGCGCGTGACGACGCCGTCGACCTGGCCGGCGAAGCCGTAGAGGATGCCGGACTGCATCGCCTCGACGGTGTTCTTGCCGATGACGCTGCGCGGCCGGGCAAGTTCGATCTTGCGGAGCTGGGCGCCCTTGACGCCCAGCGCCTCCACGGAGATCTCGATGCCGGGCGCGATGACGCCGCCCGCGTACTCGCCGCGCGCGCTGACGGCGTCGAAGGTGGTGGCCGTGCCGAAGTCCACGACGACACAGGGCCCGCCGTACAGCTCGACGGCCGCGACCGCGTTGATGATGCGGTCGGCGCCGACCTCCTTCGGGTTGTCCATCAGGATCGGCACGCCCGTCTTGACGCCGGGCTCCACGAGGATCGCGGGCACGTCCCCGTAGTAGCGGCGGGTCACCTCGCGCAGTTCCTGGAGGACGGAGGGGACGGTGGAGCAGATGGCGATGCCCTCGATGCCGTCGCTCAGCTCCTCGCCGAGCAGCGGGTGCATGCCCATCAGGCCCTGGAGGAGCACGGCGAGTTCGTCGGCGGTGCGGCGGGCGTCCGTGGAGATCCGCCAGTGCTCGACGATCTCCTCGCCGTCGAAGAGGCCGAGGACGGTGTGGGTGTTTCCGACGTCGATGGTGAGCAGCATCAGGCCCGCCCGCCCTCGGTGGTGTCGGCGCCGCTCTGGTCGTCCCGGTCGCTCTGACCGCCGCTCCGACCGCTGAGGTCGCCCGCGTCATCCGCGTCGTCCTCCCGCAGGTCCAGGCCGATGTCCAGGATCGGGGAGGAGTGCGTGAGGCCGCCGACGGAGAGGTAGTCGACGCCGGCGTCCGCGTAGGCGCGGGCGTTGTCGAGGGTGAGGCGGCCGGAGGATTCGAGGGTGGCGCGGCCCGCGACGAGCCGCACGGCCTCGCGGGTCTGCTCGGGGGTGAAGTTGTCGAGCAGGATGAGGTCCGCGCCCTCGGCGAGGATCGGCGGGATCTGGTCCAGGGTGTCCACCTCGACCTCGATCGGCACGTCCGGGAACTCCGTCCGTACCGCCTTGAACGCCTCGGCCACCCCGCCCGCCGCGACGACGTGGTTGTCCTTGACGAGCGCCGCGTCGGACAGCGACATGCGGTGGTTGACGCCGCCGCCGCAGCGGACCGCGTACTTCTCCAGGGCGCGCAGGCCGGGCGTGGTCTTGCGGGTGTCGCGGACCTCGGCCCGCGTCCCGTCCAACGCGTCGGCCCAGGCGCGGGTCGCGGTCGCGATGCCGGAGAGGCGGCACAGGAGGTTGAGCGCGCTGCGCTCGCCGGTGAGCAGATCGCGGGTGCGGGCCCGTACGGACAGCAGTTTCTGACCGGCGCTCACCCGGTCGCCGTCCGCCACGTGCCGGTCCACCTCGAACGCGTCCCTGCACACCACGGACAGGACCGCCTCGGCGACGCGCAGCCCGGCGACGGTGCCGCTCTCGCGCGCGGTGAAGTCGCCGATGGCCACGGCTTCCTCGGGGACGGTGGCGACGGTCGTGACGTCCACGCCCTGGTCGAGGTCCTCCTCGATGGCCAGGTGCGCGATGTCCTCGACCTGGACGGGGTCGAGCCCCGCTTCCGCCAGCAGTTGGGCGAGGGCGGGGTCGAGGCCGCACTCCAGCGGGTCGGCGTCGTACGGCTCGCCGCCGCCACCGCAGCCGCACGCGTCACCGCAGCCGCCGCCGGAACCCGCGTCGACGGGCTCCTGGCCGGCGCGGCCGATCTGGAGCAGGGGGAGGTCGGGGGTGCTCACTGATACGACTCCGTCTCGGGGAGGGGTGCGATGGTCGCGGGGAAGGCGGGGGTGTCCGTCGTACGGACGCCGAGGGTGCGGTCCGGGCGCAGCGACACGAGGAGGTGGCGCCGCCAGGCCGCGTCGTCGCGCTCCGGGTGGTCCTCGCGCCAGTGGCAGCCGCGGGTCTCCGCACGGCGCTGGGCGGCGGCGACGAGCACGCGGGCGACGAGCAGGAGGTTGGTCGTCTCCCACGTCTCCACGGAGGGCTCGGCGGTCTTGCCCTCGCGCGCCAGCGCGTCGACCGCCCCACTGTGCAGCCGCGCCAGCCGCGCCGCCGCCTCCGCCAGGCTGGCGGCGGAACGCAGGACTCCGGCGCCGGTGGTCATCGCCCGCTGAATGGCGAACCGCGCCTCGGGGGCGACGAGGGCCGCTATGGCATCGGGGGCGGTGGCGGTCTCGGGGGCGGTGGCGGTCTCGGGGGCGGCCATGGCTTCGGGGGCGGGCGCGATGTCGGAGGCCGTCGCTGCGGTGTCGGGGGCGGGCGCGGCTTCGGGAGCCATCTCGGCCTCGGGGGCCGTCGCAGCTTCGGGAGCGGTCGTGGTCTCGGCGGCTGTCGCGGTCTCGGGGAGCGGCGGGGCCGCCGCGGCGTCCGTGGGCATGGGTGCCGCTGGGGCGTCGGGAGTCGCTGCGGCGTCAGGGGCCGCGCCGGGCGCCGCCGGGCACGATGTCACGTCGTCCGCGATGCGTTCCGCGAAGACCAGGCCCTCCAGGAGGGAGTTCGACGCCAGTCGATTGGCTCCGTGGACGCCGGTGCAGGCGACCTCGCCGCACGCGTAGAGGCCGGGCACCGTGGTGCGGCCGCGCAGGTCGGTCCGTACGCCGCCCGAGGCGTAGTGGGCGGCGGGGGCCACCGGGATCGGCTCGGTGACCGGGTCGATGCCGTGGGCGCGGCAGGCGGCGAGGATGGTCGGGAAGCGCGTCTCCCACATGCGGGCGCCGAAATGGCGGGCGTCGAGGTACATGTGCTCGGCGTCCCGCTCGCGCATCCGCCGCGTGATGGCCTTGGTGACGATGTCACGGGGCGCCAGCTCGGCGAGTTCGTGCTGCCCGAGCATGAAGCGGACGCCGTCCGCGTCGACGAGGTGGGCGCCCTCGCCCCGTACCGCCTCGGACACCAGGGGCTGCTGCCCCTCCGCGTCGGGTCCCAGCCACAGCACGGTGGGGTGGAACTGGACGAATTCGAGGTCGGAGACCTCCGCACCGGCGCGCAGCGCGAGCGCGACGCCGTCGCCCGTGGAGACGGGCGGGTTGGTGGTGGCGGAGAAGACCTGGCCCATGCCGCCGGTGGCCAGGACGACCGCCGGGGCGCGCACGGCTCCGACGCCGTCGCGCCGGCCCTCCCCCATGACGTGCAGGGTGACTCCCGCGGCGCGCCCGTCGGCGTCCTTGAGCAGGTCGAGGACGAGCGCGTTCTCGACGGTCTCGATGCCCGCCGCCCGTACCGCCGCGACCAGCGCGCGGGAGATCTCGGCGCCGGTCGCGTCGCCGCCCGCGTGGGCGATGCGGCGACGGTGGTGGCCGCCCTCGCGGGTCAGCAGGATCTCGCCGGTGTCGGCCGACGTGTCGAAGCGCGCGCCGGTCTCCATGAGCCGCCGGACCGCGGCGGGGCCCTCGGTGACCAGCGAGCGTACGGCCGCCTCGGCGCAGAGCCCCGCGCCCGCCACGAGGGTGTCGTCGAGGTGCTGGTCGGGCGTGTCGCCGTCGCCGAGCGCGGCCGCTATGCCGCCCTGCGCCCAGCGGGTGGAGCCGTCGTCGAGGCGCGCCTTGGTGACGACGGTGACCTTGACCCCGGCGGCGGCGCAGCGCAGGGCCGCGGTGAGCCCCGCGACGCCGGAGCCGATGACGACGACGTCGGCTTCGAGCGCCCAGCCGGGCGCGGGGGCGTGGAGGCGTATGGCGGTCATCGTTCCGCTCCGAACTCCAGGAGGACATTGTCGATCAGACGCGTCGTCCCGACCTTCGCGGCGACGGCCAGCACGGCCTCGCCCCTGTAGTCGTCGGGGACCTCGGTGAAGTCGGCGGGATCGACGAGAGCGAGGTAGTCGAGCACGAGCGACGGCCCGCCGCGCACCGCCGACGCGTCGGAAGCACCGGGGCCGTCCGGGGCGCCGGGATCGGCCGGAGCACCAGAGCCGTCCGGGGTGCCGGGGCCATCCGAGGCGCAGGGGCCGTCGGGACCACCGAAGCCGTCCGGGGTGCCGGTGCTGTCCGGAGTGCCGGGGGCATCGAGGTCGCTCGGGGCGCCGGGGCCACCGAGCGCACCGCCCGCGCTGCGAGCGGCTCGTGCGGCGAGGGTCTCGCGGGCCGCCTTGCGGGCGGCGGCCGGGCCGAGGGGGGCCGCCTCGCGGGCGGCGAACAGGGCCCGGGACAGCCCCAGCGCGGCAGCGCGATCGGCGGCGGAGAGGTAGCGGTTGCGGCTGGAGAGGGCGAGCCCGTCGGCCTCTCGTACGGTCTCCACGCCGACGATCTCGACGGGGAAGTCGAGGTCCCGGACCATGCGGCGGATCAGCGCCAACTGCTGGGCGTCCTTCTGCCCGTAGAGGGCGAGGTCCGGCGCGGTGAGGTGGAGGAGCTTGGCGACGACGGTGAGCATGCCGTCGAAGTGGCCGGGCCGGTGGGCGCCTTCCAGGCGCTCGCCCATGGGGCCGGCGGAGATGCGGACCTGGGGCTCGCCACCGGGGTAGACCTCCTCCGCGGCCGGGGCGAACACGGCGTCCGCGCCCGCCTCCCACGCGGTCTCCAGGTCCGCTTCGAGGGTGCGCGGATAGCGGTCGAGGTCCTCCCCCGCGCCGAACTGGAGCGGATTGACGAAGACCGTGACGACGACCTGCCCGTACGGCCCGACGCGATCCCGCGCGGCGCGGATGAGCGTCGCGTGCCCCTCGTGGAGCGCGCCCATGGTCATCACGACGGCGCGCCGCTCCCCCGGCGCCCGGGACAGGGCCCGCAGCTCGGCGGCCGTACGGAGCGGGGCCGCGGGGCCGTCGGCGGCCGCACGGGGCGGGGCCCCGAGCTCGTCGGCGCCCGTACGGACCGGGGTCGCGGAGGCCGGCGCCCCGGAAGCGTCGGCCGCCATCCGGAACGGGACCGCGGCACCAGGCCGTCCAGGCCCCGCCTCGTTCGAGGGCTCGGGCCCCGGCCCGCGCCCTGAGTTACTTGCGGGGACGTTCACCGGCGCGTTGTCGGATGCGCTCATCGGTCCGCCTCCCCGTCCCGGCGGGCTCCGCCGTCCGCGAGGACGCCGAGCAGGTCCTCCGCCAGCTCCGGTTTCAGCAGCCCGTGGGCGAGGGCGCGGTCGGCGGTCGTACGGGCCATCGCCAGGTAACCGGCGAGGGACTGCGGCGCGTGCGCGCGCAACTCGGCGACATGGGCGGCGACGGTGCCGGCGTCGCCGCGGGCCACGGGGCCCGTCAGCGCGTCGTCGCCGCTGCGCAGCGCGTTGTCGAGGGCCGCGCCGAGGAGGGGACCGAGCATCCGGTCGGGGGCCTCGACCCCGGCGGCGCGCAGCAGCTCCAGGGACTGGGCGACCAGGGTGACCAGGTGGTTCGCGCCGATGGCGAGGGCCGCGTGGTAGAGCGGGCGGGCGGCCTCCTCGACCCACTCGGGTTCGCCGCCCATCTCGATGACCAGGGCCTCGGCGGCGAGCCGGAGCTCGTCGGGGGCGGTGACGCCGAAGGAGCAGCCCGCGAGGCGCTGCACATCGACCGGCGTGCCGGTGAACGTCATCGCGGGGTGCAGGGCCAGCGGCAGCGCCCCGGCCCGGCGGGCGGGGTCGAGCACGGCCGTGCCGAACCGCCCGGAGGTGTGCACCAGGAGCTGCCCCGGGCGGACGGCGCCGGTTTCGACGATGCCCGCGACCAGGCCGGGCAGGGCGTCGTCGGGGACGGTGAGGAGCACGAGATCGGCGCGGGCGAGGACTTCGCCGGGCGGCACCAGCGGTACGTCCGGGAGCAGGGCGGCGGCGCGCCTGACGGAGGCGTCGGAGACTCCGGAGACGGCGACGGGGCGGTGCCCGGCGAGGCTCAGGGCGGCGGCGAGCGCGGGGCCGACGCGGCCCGCGCCGACGACGCCGACGGTGAGGCGGGCGGGTCGGTCCTTCGGGTTGGTCTGCTCCGAGGGGCCCGTGGGGTCGGGGTGGGGTGCGTTCACGCGGCGACGGCCTTCCGTTCCAGTCCGCGGGGGGTACCGGACGATTTCCCCGTCATGCTACGCGAGTACTTCCGGGCTGCGGCGGCACCGTCCACCGCCTGTGGATAACTTCACGGAAGCGCTGCTCACGACCGTATGTACCCGCCCGAAGCCCGGCCCGCACACGGCTCCCGCCCGTACCGTCCCGCAGCCGCGCACCCCGCCACCCGGCCCGCGCACGGCCCCCGCCCCTCGCGCTCCCCCCTCACGCCCGGCGCCCCGCTCTCGGCAGTCCGGAAGGAAGAAGCCGGTGGCCGACGCCCGAACGGGCCCGCCGCCCCGGCGCGCGTCCATCGGCCACGGCCCCCGCTCGCGGCCGCAGGAACCGCGTCAGCGCCGCGCGGCGGGCGCGCCGGGCCGCGGCCCGTTCGTCGACGACGGCCATGAACTCCCGCCACTGGCGCACTTCGCGCATCGCGCGCAGGTCCCCGGCGCCGGGGGCGGGCGGGGCGGCCTCGCCGCGGCGGGCGGCGCGGTAGGCGTCGAGCATGTGCTGCTGGAAGGCGTCCACGGTTCTCTCCTCGTGCGTCCTCGGAACGAGTGCTCGGCCGGTACGAGACCGGCCTGGAGGCCACCGTGCGCCGCGCCGTCGGCCCGCGGCGCGACGATTGACGAGGACCGTCAATCGACGCGCCGGTCGGCGCTCGCGACCGGCACGATAAACGTATGAGCGTGGACATCGACATCACGGGGCTGCCCCTGGAGCGCATCAGCTTCAGCCCGTCGCCGCTGGCCGAACTGGGGGCGATGCTGCACGCCCTCTCGGAGCCGGGGCACCACCCGGGCCTGCACGGCTGGGCCACCGCGACCGCCGCCTCGCTCAAGCCGGACCTGGCCGACCGGCTGACGGAGGCGGACTTCCTGTGGCGGTCGGCGCGCTCGGACATCCTGCTGCCGTCCGAACCGGGGGCGACGCTCGCCGAGGAACTGGACGCGCTCGACCGGATCGACGACGAGACGTTCGTCTCCGCGGCCTTCGAGATCACGTGCTCGACCACGTACGGGGCCGACGTGCCATCGCCGCTGGTCGACGCCGCTCAGCGGGCCCGGGTGCGCGAGCTGTCGGCCGCGCGCGGCCCCAGGCAGGCGAACTTCACGGACCGGATGCTGGAGGACCCGCTCGCGCTGCGGGCATGGCTGCGCCGGCTGCTGGAGGACTGCGAGCAGGCGTTCTTCGCGGACACCTGGGCGCGCGTGCAGGTCCAGTTGGCGGCCGACGCCCGCCATAAGGCGGACCTGCTCCAGCGCAAGGGCCTCACCGAGGCGCTTGCCGCGGTCTCACCGGCGGTGACGCTCTCCGAGGACGGCTCGCGGATCATGGTGGACAAGCTCGCCAGCTCCTGCTCCAGCGCGTACGGCAACTCCCTGACCTTCGTCCCGACCGCCTTCGGCTGGCCGCACCTCTTCGTGCTGCACCGCCCGGGCTGGGCCCCGGTCATCCAGTACCCGATCGCCTCCCCCGAGCTGCCGGAGGTGATGGCCCTCCAGGTGGTCCAGCGCCGCATGGAAGCCCTCGCCCACCCGACCCGCATGCGCCTGTGCCGCACCCTCGCCCGCGGCCCCCACACCACCGGCGAACTGGCCGCCGCCTACGGCCTGACCCCACCAGAGGTCTCCCGCCACATAGCCACCCTCAAAAAAGCCGGCCTCCTCTCCACCCGCCGCCGCGGCCGCTACGTCCTCCACCAACTCGACCTCACCACCGTGGCCCGCATCGGCAGCGACTTCCTCCAAACCATCCTCCGCTGACGGGCCGCACCGCGGGGGGCGAGGCAGGGGTAGCTGTCAGTGGGTGGGGCTACTCTGCGACTCCCCGGCACAAGGAGGCCGCCAAATGGCAGTCCTGGACGAGAGGCCACGGCCGCACCCCCAGATGCTGCCCGAACAGTTCGAAGCCCTCGCCGCCGCGGCGGCGAGGGAGGCCGACGGCCTGCGCCTGGAATTCATCGGGGGAAGGCTGTGGGTCAAGGCCGTGCCGGACGGGCTCCACCGGACGATCATCATGTGGCTGATACGGCAGTGCCTCCAGCAGGCACCCGCGCTGGACCTCCACACCGGCCAAGGGCTCAGGATCGAGACGTACCGCAAGGGCAGGGCACGCCCCGACGGCGCCCTCGCCCCGACGGCTCACTTCGTCCGGGCCGGGGAGTGGGCCGACCCCGCCGGCGTGCTCATGACCGTCGAAATCACCTCCCACGACCATGACACCAATCAGCGCGACCGGGTCGAGAAACCCCGCGCCTTCGCCGAGAGCGGCATCCCCGTCTACCTGCTGATCGACCGCGAAGCCGACGAGGTCACCGTCTACAGCGAACCGGCGGACGGCTCGTACCAAGAGCGCCACTCCGCCGCCTTCGGCAAGACCGTCGCCCTGCCGGACCCGGTGGGCATCACCCTCGACACCGAGCCGCTCAAGTCATGGAGCGCCACAGCCCAAGACGCCAGTGCGTAAAGCCGGGGCGTAAACGGAGCGGTCCTCTATTGAGCGCCGCCGCCCGCGCGTACCAGGCCTGATTCGTAGGCGAGGACGACGACCTGGACGCGGTCCCTGAGGCCCAGTTTGGTGAGGATGCGGCCCACGTGGGTCTTGACGGTGGCTTCGGAGAGAACGAGGCGGGCGGCGATCTCGCCGTTGGACATGCCTTGGGCGACGAGGAGCATGACCTCGCGTTCGCGGCCGGTCAGGCGGTCGAGTTCGGAGTTGGAGGGGTCCTTGGAGGTGCTGGGGAGCATCGGGGTGAAGCGGTCGAGGAGGCGGCGGGTGGTGCTGGGGGCGACCACGGCGTCGCCGCTGTGCACGGCGCGGATCGCGCCGAGGAGTTCCCCGGGCGGCACGTCCTTGAGCATGAATCCGCTGGCCCCGACCTTCAGCGCCGAGAAGGCGTACTCGTCGAGGTCGAAGGTGGTCAGTATCAGCACCTTCGGCGGGTCCGTCTGCGCGCAGATGCGACGGGTGGCCTCCACGCCGTCCAGTCTCGGCATGCGCACATCCATCAGCACCACGTCCACCGCTGTGGCGCGCAGCACCTCCAGCGCCTCCACGCCGTCCCCGGCCTCGGCGACGACCTCCATGTCGGGCTGGGCCGCCAGCACCATGCGGAAGCCCGTACGGAGCAGGACCTGATCGTCGACGAGCATGACCCGGATCGACATGCGGCGTTACCTTTCCTCAGCGGTTTCGTGAGCGTACGCGCCGGAAGCGCCCACCGGCGAACGTTGGGGCGGGGTTGTCAACGGCCGGCCTTCAGCGGCAGCAGCGCGCTGATCCGGAACCCGCCGCCCGGCCGCGGGCCCGCGTCCAGCGTCCCCCCGACCATGCCGACGCGCTCGCGCATGCCGATCAGGCCGTGCCCCATGCCGTCCGCGCCGCCCTCCTCGTACAGCTCGTGCTGCGCGCCCCGCCCGTCGTCCTCCACCAGCAGCCCCAGCCCGTCGTCGAAGAACGTGAGCCGGACGCTGGCGCCGACGTTCGGGCCGCCGTGCTTACGGGTATTGGTGAGCGCTTCCTGCACGATGCGGTAGGCCGTCAGCTCGACACCGCTCGGCAGCGGCCGCGGCGCCCCCTCGACCTGGAAGTCGACGGCCATCCCGGCGGTGCGCACCTGCTCCACGAGGTCGTTGATCTGCTCCACGTCCGGCTGCGGCACATACTCGCCGCCCTCGCCGCTCTCGTCCGTGCGCAGCACGCCCAGCAGCCGCCGCATCTCCGCGAGCGCCTGCCGCCCGGTCCCGGAGATCGTCTCCAGCGCCTGTTTGGCCTGCTCCGGAGAGCCGTCCAGGACGTACGCGGCGCCGTCGGCCTGCACCACCATCACCGACACGTTGTGCGCGACCACGTCGTGCAGCTCACGGGCGATGCGCGCCCGCTCCGCGGCCACCGCCATCCGCGCCTGCGCCTCGCGCTCCTTCTCCAGCCGGTCGGCGCGCTCCTGGAGCTGCGCCCAGTACGCGCGGCGGGTGCGCACGGAGTCGCCCAGCACCCAGGCGAGCGCGAACGGCACGGTGAGGAAGGCGACGCCGACCAGGTTCTGCCAGCCGCCGGTCGGATTCCCCGGCCAGCGCACGTTGTTGACCGTCGGCGCGAGCAGCCCGCAGGCCAGCGCCAGCCGGGACGCCCACCGCTTCCCGTCCGCGGCCACGGTGTAGATGATCACCAGCAGCGCGAAGTCCGCGGGGTTGATGTACACGTCCCCCGCGAGCTGGAGCACCCCGCACCCCAGCGCCACGAGCAGCATCTGCTCCGGCCACCGGCGGCGCAGCGCGACCACGGTGCAGAGCGCGACGACGGCCAGCGTCGCCAGGCCCTGCTGCACCGCGCCCTCCGGCGCCTGCAGGAGCCAGATCCCGCTGACCCCGAACAGCAGGAGAGCCCAGAAGCTGTCCACACCGGTCGGGTGCCTGCGGAAGAAGTCGTAGAGGCGCTGCACGTAACCCAGCGTAGGGACCGCAAGCACGTGCCGGGGTCAGCCGGACGATCGATCCATGCACCTCCGGTCTACTCCCCAAGGTGGATACGGGCTCGGCGCGAAGGAGACGCGAAGGAGACGCGAAGGAGAGGGGCACACTCTGAACGGGCCCCTCCGCCCCTCCGCTGTGCCGGCCCGGCCCCGCTCCCCGGCCCGCCCGCACCGAGTTATCCACAGGCCCGAACCGCCCGCGCCCCGCCTCGCATACCGTTCTCGCATGACGCGCACAGCGAGCGGAGCACGGACCTGGCGGGCGGCGACCGAGGCCGCGCTGTACGGGCCGCACGGCTTCTACCGCAGGCCCGGCGGCCCCGGCCCGGCGGGCCACTTCCGTACGTCCGTACACGCCTCCTCCCAGTACGCGGCGGCCGTCGCCGAGCTGCTGCGCCGCGTCGACGAAGCCCTCGCCCGCCCGCCGCACCTGGCGTTCGTCGACGTCGGCGCGGGACGCGGCGAGCTGACGGCGGGTGTCCTCGCGCGGGTCCCGGAGGACGTGGCCGCACGGCTGCGCCCGTACGCCGTCGAGCGCGCCCCCCGGCCCGCCGGCCTCGACCCGCGCGTCGAGTGGCTCGCCGGGCTCGACGCGGCCCCGGCCGGGCTGACGGGCCTGCTCTTCGCCAACGAATGGCTCGACAACGTGCCGGTCGATGTCGCCGAGACCGACGACGAGGGCACCGCCCGCCGCGTCCTCGTACGGGCCGACGGCGAGGAGGCGCCCGGCCCGCCCGTCGACGGCGCCGACGCCGCCTGGCTGGCCCGCTGGTGGCCGCTGGACGGCGCGCCGCCCGGCACCCGCGCCGAGATCGGACTGCCGCGCGACCTCGCGTGGGCGGGCGCCGTGCGCGCCCTCGGCGCGGGCCTCGCCGTCGCCGTCGACTACGCCCACGAGCACGGCGCCCGGCCGCCGCTGGGCACCTTGACGGGCTTCCGGGACGGCAGGGAAGTGCGGCCGGTGCCGGACGGCTCGTGCGACATCACGGCGCATGTGGCCCTCGACGCGTGCGCCGCGGCCGGATCGGGCGACGGCCCGGCCCCGGCCCCGCGCACCCAGCGCGAGGTCCTGCGAGCGCTCGGCGTCGACGGGCGGCGCCCGCCGGCCTCCCTCGCGTCGAGCGATCCGATCGGGTACATACGGGCCCTCGGCGCGGCCGGAGAGGCCGCCGAGCTGACCGACCCCGCCGGTCTGGGCGGCTTCGGCTGGCTCATCCAGCCCGTCGGCCCCGCCTGCGCCGGCCTCCCGGCGGCCCTCGCCACCTGACGGCCTGTGCCGTGCCGCCGACCGCCCTCGCCAACTGACCGGCTGACCGGCTGACCGGCCGGCCAGGTCCGAGCGGTCGGCCGACCGGGCCGAGCAGCCCTACGCCCGTACCGCCGCCCCACCGTCCAGCCCCCAGCCCCGCACCCGCACCCGCACCCGCACCCGCACCCGCACCGGAAGGATCACGGCGTACGGGCCAAGGCCCCGTCCCGTTCCCCTCGGGCGTCCCCACGCCCGTACCGCCGTCCACGCGAGCTGAGAGACTACCCACCATGACGGAGACGACAGTCGGCATCGGCGGCGCGGCGGAGAGCACCGACATGGTGCTCAACATCGGCCCGCAGCACCCGTCCACGCACGGAGTGCTGCGCCTGCGCCTGGTCCTCGACGGCGAGCGCGTCCAGCACGCCGAGCCCGTCATCGGCTATATGCACCGCGGCGCGGAGAAGCTGTTCGAGGCGCGCGACTACCGCCAGATCATCATGCTCGCCAACCGGCACGACTGGCTCTCCGCCTTCTCCAACGAGCTCGGCGTCGTGCTGGCCGTCGAGCGGATGCTCGGCATGGAGGTCCCCGAGCGCGCCGTGTGGACGCGCACGCTCCTCGCCGAGCTCAACCGGGTGCTGAACCACCTGATGTTCCTCGGCTCGTACCCGCTGGAACTGGGCGGCATCACGCCCGTCTTCCACGCCTTCCGGGAGCGCGAGGAGCTCCAGGCCGTGATGGAGGAGGTCTCCGGCGGCCGGATGCACTACATGTTCAATCGGGTCGGCGGCCTCAAGGAGGACCTGCCGGCGGGCTGGCTCGGCCGGGCCCGGCACGCGGTCGCCGATGTGCGCTCGCGCATGGACGTGTACGACCGGCTCGTGCTCGGCAACGAGATCTTCCGGGGCCGTACGCGCGGCGTCGGCGTGCTCTCCCGCGAGGCCGTGCACGGCTACGGCGTCTCGGGGCCGATCGCCCGCGCCTCCGGCGTCGACTTCGACCTGCGCCGCGACGAGCCGTACCTCGCGTACGGCGAGCTCCAGAACACCCTCAAGGTCGTCACCCGCGCCGAGGGCGACTGCCTGGCCCGGTTCGAGTGTCTGCTGGAGCAGACCCACAACGCGCTGGATCTGGCCGACGCGTGCCTCGACCGGATCGCGGAGCTCGCGCCGGGGCCGATCAACCAGCGGCTCCCGAAGGTGCTCAAGGCCCCCGAGGGCGCCACCTACGCCTGGACCGAGAACCCGCTGGGCGTCAACGGCTACTACCTCGTCTCCAAGGGCGAGAAGACGCCGTACCGCCTCAAGCTCCGCTCCGCCTCGTTCAACAACATCCAGGCGCTGACGGAGCTGCTGCCCGGGACGCTCGTCGCGGACATGGTCGCGATCCTGGGCTCGCTGTTCTTCGTCGTCGGCGACATCGACAAGTAGCCCGGAAACAGCCCGGCGGGCGGCGGGCAGGCGGCGGACGCCGCCGCCTGAGCCCCTACGAAGCCGCCCTGCGAAACCGCCCTGCGAAACCGCCCTACCAGAACGCTCTACGAGATAGCCGTGCGCAGTTCCGCGACGTCGATCTGCTCGGTCTCGTCGTGCGCGGTCAGGTCGATGACCTCGCCCGAGTCGCCCTTGCGGAGCTCCTGCTCGGCGACCGCCTCGTCGCCGACGACGTCCGCGAGGTCCGCCCCGGCCAGTTCGTCGTCGTCCGGCTTCCCGGCCGCCGGCGGAGCCGCGATAGCCTTCGGCGCACTCGCGCCCGCCCCGGCGGCCGAGCCGCCCTTCGCGAAGACGGAACCCGCGCCCGTACCGGAGCCCGAGCCCGCGCCCGTACCAGAACCCGTGCCCGTACCCGTGCCGAAGAAGTCGAAGCCGCCCTGCGCGCGGGACGCGGCCCGGCGGGCGGCCGGGAGCTGCGGCACGACGGCCGCGGCGGCGGGCACGGTGTGGTGCTCGCGAGCCTCGCGGACCAGGCCCCCGCCCGCGGCGGCCGTACGGGCGTCGCCCGCCGGCTTGGCCGGCCCTCCCGAGCCGGCCGTGCCGTCGGCCGTGCCGTCCCGGTCCAGCCGCGCGGCGGCCTCCCTGCGGCGGGCCTCGTCGACGGTGCGCTTGATCTCCTGGCGCGCCGCGTTGCGCACGAGGTCGCGCAGGGCCGCGTCCGCCTTGCGGTAGTCGGCGGAGGTGGGCCGCCGCGCGTCCGTACGGGCCTCCGTACGGTCCTCCGGGCCGGCGGCCGCCCCCGCGAGGGCCTTGGCGGCCGGGTCCGCGGCCTCCAGGGAGAGCTTGCGGCGGACCTCCAGGGCGCTGGCCCGCTCGGTCTCGGCGGTGGCGTAGCGGCGCAGCAGGTCGGCGTGTTCGGTGCGCAGCCGGGCCAGCTCGGCGCGCTTGGCGCGCAGCTTCGTGTCGAGGGCGGCGCGCTTCTCGCGCGCTTCCTCGGCCTCGTTCTCCAGCTCCGCTACGCGCTCGTCGGTCTTCCACTCCTCACGGGCGAGGGCGGTGGTGAGCTCGGTGACCCGCTTGCCGGCGCCCCGGTCCCAGTGGCGCATGAGGAACGCGCCGACGACCGCGGCGGCCCCGGCCGCGGCGGCCAGCGAGCGGATCACCAGTGTTTCGCCCACCACCCAAGAACCGGCGGCGCAGACGACTGATGTCGCGGCGACCGTCGTCGGAGCGAGCAGCTTGTGCAGGGGTTGCGAATGACGGTGGCGTCCACGTGGCATGGCCTGAAACTTACCGTGCGTCGTGCGCCGAGTGGGACCCCACCGCCCAAACTGTTCCACCGCGGTTACTTCTCCTACTTCGTCAGCAGCCCCTTCTCCTTCAGATACCGCTCCGCGACGTCCGCCGGCTTCAGTCGTTCGGCGTCCACTTTTTTGTTGAGTTCGGTCAGATCAGCGGTGGTCAGCACCCTGGTGATCTTGTTGAGAGCGTCCGTGATCTTCTTCGAACCGGCCTTCTTCGCATTCACCACCGGCAGCACGTTGTCGGAGTTCTGGAGCTTCTTGTCGTCCTCCAACAGCGCCAGGCCGAACTGATCGAGCGTCGCGTCGGTGGTCGTGGTGAGGACCATCTGGTCCTTGCCGTCCTTGACCGCCTGCTTCGCCTGGACGCTGCCGACGTCGAGCGGGTCTATGCCCGTGATGTCGATGCCGTAGGTCTTCTCCAGGCCGGGCTGGCAGAAGGGCCGGTCCGGGCATTCGTCGCCGGCCGCGAGCTTGACCTTCTGCTTCGACTTTCCAAGATCGGAAAGCGTCTTGAGGTGGTGCTTGTCGGCGAACTCCTTGGTCACCGCGAACGCGTTCTGGTCGACGGCCTTGCCGGGGTCGAGGACCTTCAGCCCGCGCGGCTCGGCGAGCTTGCGCAGCGCTTTGACCGTGGCATCGGCGTCGGGCGAGGCGACCGTGGGCGCGTTCTTCCCGTTCGCCTTCTTGTTGAGGAATTCGGCGAGCGTCGCCGCGTACTCCGGTACGACGTCCATCTGGCCCTGTTCGAGGGCGGGTTCATAAAGCTCACGGGCGTCGACCGTCTTGATCGACGTCGAATAGCCGGCGTCCGACAGGACCCGCGCGTACATCTCGGCGAGCACCTTGGACTCGGTGAACGACGCCGACCCGACCACCAGCGAGCCCGCGCCCCCGCCCGGCTCGGTGGAGGCGTCGCCGCCCTTGGTCTTCTCCAGGCTGTCGCCCCCGCAGGCGGCCAGGCTCGCCGCGAGCGCGACGGCGGCGGCCGCCGCGCCGGCCGTCCGGTAGATCCTGTTCATGGTGTCCCCATCCGTCGTCGTACGTGGTTGTTCTTCATCGGCCGTCCGCCGGCCGCGAGTCCGCGGGAGGCCGCGCGCCCACCCGCACGGCGCACAGCTCGGGCCAGGTCGGCTCGGGCCAGGTCGGCTCGGGTCGGCCCCGGCCCGGTCAGGCCGGCTCAGGCCCGGTCGGTTAAGGCCCGGCCAGGTCCAGTCAGGTCAGTTCGAGGCTCTTCGGGGCGGTCGGCGCCTGGTCCGCCGGCGGCCGCTCCGCCGGGCCCCGGGCGCGCCCGCCGCGCCGCCGCATCGGGTCCAGGGCCTTCGTCAGCACCACGAACACGCCCTCGACCAGCAGCGCCAGGGCCGCCACGAGCACCGCGCCGGCCACCACCTGCGGGGTGTCGGTCAGCCGGAACCCGGCCGTGATGATCCGGCCCAGCCCGCCGCCGCCGGGCAGCGCGGCGAGCGTCGCCGTGGCCACCACCTGCACGGCCGCGGTCCGTACGCCCGTCATGATCAGCGGAAAGGCGAGCGGCAGCTCCACTCGGCCGACAAGCTGACGCCCCGACATGCCCATGCCGCGGGCCGCCTCGACCACATCGCGGTCCACCTCGCGCATGCCCACGTACGCGTTGGTCAGCAGCGGCGGGATGGCGAACAGCACCAAGGCGATGATCGTCGGCCAGGAGCCGTGCGTGCCCAGCGGGCTGAGCAGCAGCAGGACCAGCACGGCGAAGGTGGGCACCGCGCGCCCCGCGTTGGAGATGTTCACCGCGAGGGCGCCGCCGCGGCCCAGGTGCCCCAGCACCAGGGCGATGGGCAGCGCGATGGCGCACGAGATCACCAGGCAGGCCGCGGTCAGGAAGAGGTGCTGGCCGAGCCGGTGCCACACGCCGTCCGCGCCGCTCCAGTGCTCCCCGGTGACGAGCCAGGTCCACGCGTCCCCGATGACGCCCATCAGGTCTTCACCTTCCGCCGCTTACGCGTCCAGGGGGTCAGCAGCCGCTGCGCTCCGAGCAGCGTGAGATCGGCCACGATCGCGAGCGCCACGCACAGCACGGACGCGGTGAGCACCTGCGCCTTGAAGAAGCTGCGCATGCCTTCGTAAATGAGATTTCCGAGGCCGCCGTATCCGATGATGGCGCCGACCGTGGTCAGCGAGACGGTGGAAACCGTGGTGATCCGCAGCCCCGCCATCACCGCGGGAAGTGCGAGGGGCAGTTCCACTTCGAAGAGCAACCGCGCCGGCCCGTAACCCATGCCGCGGGCCGCTTCCCGCGCCTCTTCCGGCACCGAGGCCAGCCCGGCCAATATGTTGCGGACGAGAATCGTCAGGGAATACAGCACAAGCCCCGTCACCACGACCGCCACGGATACCCCGAAAACGGGCAGCAACAGCGAGAACATCGCCAATGACGGCACCGTATACAAAATCGTGGTCAGCCCGAGCACCGGCCCCGCCACCGCCCGCCACCTGCGCGCCAGCAGTGCCAGCGGAAATGCCAGGAGCAGCCCGATGGCCACCGATCCGAGCGTGATGCCGATGTGCTGGAGCGTCGCGTCCGTCAGCTCCGCCCCGCGTGTCCGTACATATTCCCCGCAGATCCACTCATTGGCGATAAGGCAGTTCTGGTCGGCCATGCGCTCTCACCCCCTCTGGCCGTCGGCCATCGATTCCTGGCGACCCTATCCCCGAGCACTGACAATCGCCTCCGGCCGCCACACAACGGCAACAATGTCTGTCAGGAGTACGGACACAATGGGGAGCCATGATCCGATTCGAGCACGTCACCAAGCGCTATGCCGACGGCACGACCGCCGTGGACGATCTGTCCTTCGAGGTCGCGGAGGGCGAGCTGGTCACGCTCGTCGGGCCGTCCGGCTGTGGCAAGACCACCACCATGAAAATGGTCAACCGCCTCATCGAGCCGACCAGTGGCCAGATCTATCTGGACGGCAGCGACATCTCGACGGTCGACCCCGTCGAACTGCGCCGCCGCATCGGATATGTCATCCAGCAGGTCGGCCTCTTCCCCCACAAGACGGTCCTCGACAACACCGCGACCGTGCCGCACCTGCTGGGCTGGCAGCGGAAGAAGGCGCGGGCCCGCGCCGCCGAGCTGCTGGACCTCGTCGGCCTCGACCCGTCCGTATTCGGCGACCGCTATCCGGACCAGCTCTCCGGCGGCCAGCGGCAGCGCGTCGGCGTGGCCCGCGCGCTCGCCGCCGACCCGCCCGTCCTGCTGATGGACGAGCCCTTCGGCGCGGTCGACCCGGTCGTCCGCGAGCACCTGCAGAACGAGTTCCTGCGGCTCCAGTCCCAGGTGCACAAGACCGTGTTGTTCGTCACCCATGACATCGAGGAGGCGGTGCGGCTCGGCGACCGCATCGCCGTGTACGGGGAGGGGCGCATCGAGCAGTTCGACCCGCCGACGGCGGTGCTGGGGGCGCCCGCGACGCCGTACGTGGCCGACTTCGTCGGCGCGGACCGCGGCCTCAAGCGGCTGTCCGTCACCCCGATCGAGCCCGGCGACCTCGTGCAGCCGCCGATCGTCCACCTGGACGACCCGCTGCCGGACGCCGCGGCCCGGCTCGCCGTCGACGACCCGGAGGCCCGCTGGGCGGTCGTCCTGGACGACGCGGAGCACCTGCACGGCTGGGTCTCCGCGGACGCCCTCGCCGGCGGCGGCACGGTCCGCGACCACTCCCGCCGGATGGCCGCCTGGCTGCCGGTGGGCGCGTCCCTGAAGCAGGCGTTCAGCACGATGCTCCAGCACGACGCGGGCTGGATCGCCGTCCTCGACGGCGAGCACGCCGACCACTTCCTGGGCGTCCTCACCCCGGCCCGCCTCCACGAGGCCCTGCGCCGCTCCATCGACGCGGACGCCAAGGGGGGCGCCCGGGAGGACGTGGAACTGGAGACGGTCTCGGAGGCGTAGCGGTACGGGCGCACGCGCGGCTGTACGGGCGTCCGTGCCGCGCGGCCGTGCGGGGGCCGCCCCCGCAGGCCCCGCCGCGTCCCCGTACGGGCCAGAGCGGCTCTCCGTACGCCCGCCGCCGCGTGACCGTGGCCGTACGGTCGCGGAGCCGCGCGCACCGCGTGGCCGCGAGCGTACGGGCCTGCTGGCTGTACGTCCGTGCCGCGGGCCGTACAGGGGCCGCCCCGCAGGGCGCGCGTACGCCGCGCCCGTGACCGTACGGAGGGGACCAGGACGGCCGTGACCGTACGGAGGGCCGGGGCGGGCGTTCCTACGCTCGGGCCGTCCCGCCGCCCTCGTCGTCGTCATCGTCGTCCGGGAGGCGGCACACCCGCTCCAGGAAGAACGCCGCCGCCACCACGCAGAGCCCGGCCACCACCGAGGCACCGGCGTAGATCGCCTGGTCGCGGCGGGCCGTCACGTCCAGACCATCCATCCACAAGAACACGCCCGTGCCGCCGTACATCCCCGCGACCAGGGCCGCCACCAGCGCGCTCGCCTGGCCGAAGACGACCGCCCGGGCGGCCACCAGCGGGTCGACGCCCTTGGCGCCGGCGCGCCGCTCGCGCTGGGCGCGCAGCCGCGCGCGGAGCGACAGGGCCGTCGCCGCCAGCACCACGGCGATCACCGCGAGCACGATCGGCGCCGCCACCGGCACCTTCGGCAGCGTCCCGACCGAGTCCCACAACCGGGCGCCGGCCCACGACAGCACTCCGGCCGCGGCGAACAGCCCGACCAGCACACTCACCCGTAGTTGCTTCACCGAGCGGTCGACCCCTCATGTCCTCTTGCGTACGTACGTCAGCGCGCGGAGCCTCCGGAGCGCCGGCGGCCGCCGCCCCTCGCCCCCCGCGCCTCACAACCGGCCAACGCCTACTCCGGCAGCCTGAGTTCCAGGTCCGCCCGGGGCTCGACGCCGGCCCGGCCGACCTCGGCCAGCAGCTCCGCCACCGCGCCACGGCCCGGAACAACCGCCTCCGGATCCACGTCGTACCACGGCACCAGCACGAACGCCCGCTCGTGCGCGCGCGGGTGGGGCAGCGTCAGCAGCGGATCGTCCGAGACGACCTCCTGATACGACACGATGTCCACATCGATCGTCCGCGGCCCCCACCGCTCGTCGCGCACCCGCTCGAAGGCCTCTTCGATGGCGTGCCCGCGCTCCAACAGCGACGAGGGCGGCAGCGTCGTCTTGATCAGCACGACCGCGTTGTAATACGAGGACTGCGTGCCCGGCTCGACGCCCCACGGCTCGGTCTCGTACACCGGGGAGACGGCCTTGACCCGCAGGCCCGGCGTGTCCCCCAGCGCGTCGACGGCGCCCTGCAGCGTCTCCAGGCGGTTGCCCAGATTGCTGCCCAGCGAGACCACGGCCCATTTGGGATTGCTCAACGTCACATCGGCGGCGTCCACCCGCTCCACCACGGAGGTGGGCACCGGCTGCACCGTCGGATCGCTCTTGCTCATACTCGGCTCCGGGAGATCGTGATCGTCACGTCGTCGAACGGCACGGTGATCGGGGCGTCCGGCTTGTGGACGACTACCTCCACCTCCCGCACCACGTCGTGCTTGAGGCACTGCTGGGCGATGCGCTCGGCGAGCGTCTCGATGAGGTCGACCGGGTCGCCCTCGACGACCGCCACGACCTCCTCCGCCACCACGCCGTAGTGCACGGTCTTCGTCAGGTCGTCGTCGGCCGCGGCGGGCCGGGTGTCCAGGCTCAGCACCAGGTCCACGATGAAGGTCTGCCCCTCCTCGCGCTCCCGGGGGAACACCCCGTGGTGCCCGCGGGCCTTCAAGCCGCGCAGCGCGACACGATCCACACGAATCACTCCTGCTGGTCGTCGGTATGCGGGCGGCGGACCGGCTGCCGCCGACCCGCTCCCACCGTTCGAATCTACCTGCGAGCACTGACAGCACCCGCCCGCGGGTGCTATGGACAGGCGGCCCCCACGCTGCTAGCGCCCCTGACCTACAAGGCTCCCGCCGCGCTTACCCCAGTGCCCCGAATCCCACCCCTACCCCGCCGCCAAGCACCTCGAACGAGTGGCCACAGCACCCTCACACTGACGCGCCACGCTGACCGGTCACACCGGCTCCCACCTGGCCGAACAGGGGACGGCGCCAGCGGTGGAACCAGGCCGGGCGGACGTACCCGGGGACGGAACCAGGTCGGGCCGACGTACCCGAAGACGGAACCAGGCGGGGCAGGCAGCCCCCAGGACGGGCCCGCATCAGGCAGACGGCCGAGCCGGCCCCCCAGGCCCCCCAGGGCCCCCAAGTCCTCCAGAGCCCCCGGGCCCGTCCGACTCGCCGTCCCCGGCCCCGGCCCCTTCGTCGTTCTCGTCCTCCCCGCTCCCCGCCAGCACCGGCGAGCCGTGGTGCGACCAGACCTTCCAGCCGTCGGCGGCGCGTCTGAAGACATTCGTCGCCACGACCAACTGCCCCACCAGCGGCCCCAGCGCCCCGTCCTCCTCCGCCGGCCCGCCGCTGAGGATGTTCTCCGTGCACGTCACCAGCGCCGTATCGCCGGCCACCTGCACATCGACGTCCGTGAGGAAGAACTGGATGTACTCGGTGCTCGCCATGATCAGCGCGTACGAGCGGAGCACCTCGCCCCGCCCCCGCAGCACCGGCCACCCCGGATGCACGCACACCACGTCGAAGTACTCGTCGTCCAGCCACAGCCGCTCCATGGCCGCCTGGTCGCCGCGCTCCATCGCCTCGTACAGGGCGGTGTTCGCCAGCTCGACCAGCTCGCTGTCCGTAGGCGCGGACGTCACACGGCCCCCTCGGCCCCGCGGGCCCCAGTCACATCGGCCCCGGCCGCACCGGCCCCGGCGCCCTCCACCGCGCGCGCCACCCGCACCGCGTCCGCGCTCGCCCGTACCTCGTGCACCCGCACCGCCCAGGCGCCCTCACGCGCCGCGAGCGCCGTGACCGCGGCCGTCGCCGCGTCCCGCTCCCGGGCCGGCGGCGGGCTGCCCGCGCGCCCGGCCAGTACGCGCCCCAGGAACCGTTTACGGGACGCCGCCACCAGCATCGGGCGGCCCAGCTCCGCGCGGAGCCGCGCCAGGCCCGCCACCAACTGGAGGTCGTGGTCGGCCGCCTTGGCGAAGCCCAGCCCCGGGTCGACCACCAGCCGGTCCGGGTCGATACCGCCCGCGACCACCGCGTCCATCCGCTCGGCCAGCTCCGCGAGCACCTCGCCGACCACGTCCGCGTACACGGCCCGGCGGTTCATGTCCTCGCTGAAGCCGCGCCAGTGCATCACCACGAACGGCACCCCGGCCGTCGCCACCACCGGCACCATCGCCGGGTCCGCGAGGCCGCCGCTCACATCGTTGACGAGCACCGCCCCGGCGGCGACCGCGGCCTCGGCGACGGAGGCCCGCATGGTGTCCACGGACACCACCACGCCCTCGGCCGCCAGCCCGCGCACCACCGGGACGACCCGGCGCAGCTCCTCGTCCTCCGGCACCCGCGTGGCACCCGGCCGGGTGGACTCGCCGCCCACGTCGACGAGGTCCGCGCCCTCCACGACCAGGTCCAGGCCGCGCTTGACGGCCGCGTCGGTGTCGAACCAGCGGCCTCCGTCCGAGAACGAGTCGGGCGTCACATTCACCACGCCCATCACCGCACACCGGTCCCACCGCGGCAGACCGACCGGACCACGCCCTCGCAACGTACTCATGCCTCCAGCCTAGGCCGGACGGCACGGCCTCACGCCGCGCGATGGGCCTCCGCGGGGCCCCCGACGGCCTCCAGGCCGTGCTGACACGGCTGCTCCTTCGCCGCCGCCGCGCTCCCGCGCCGCCAGGGCCGCGGCAGCGCCAGCGTCACGAACCCCTCCGCCTGCATCATCGCGAAGCCGATGCGCGGCAGGTCCCGGTTGTTCGGGAAGACCACGAAGCGCGGCTCCCAGCGCGGCCGGAACTTCTCGTTGAACTTGTACAGCGACTCGATCTGGAACCAGCGCGAGAGGAACACCAGGACCCCGCGCTGCACCCGCGCCACCGGCCCCGCGCCCAGCTTCCCGCCGCGCTCCAGGGCGGCGCGGAAGAACGCGAAGTTCAGCGACACCCGCTCGATCTTCAGCTCGGGCGCGGCCTGCAGGGAGGCCACGATGAGCAGCTCGTTCATGCCCGGGTCCGCACCGCGGTCGCGGCGCATCAGCTCCAGGGACATGCCGTCCGGGCCCCACGGCACGAAGTGCTGCATGGCCTTGAGGTCCCCGTGCGGGCCCGGCTCCTCGCCCTCCTCGGGGGCCTTGTGAGCGGTGGCGATGATCGCGTCGAGGTCCTTGGGGTCGCCGAGGCGGCCCAGCGCCATGGAGAAGCCGCGCTCGGTCTCGGTGTCGCGCCACGCGTCGGCCGCGCGCTGCACGGTCGCCAGCTCCTCGGCGGACAGGTCCGCGACCCGGCGCACCTTGGTGGTGTAGCCGTTGCGCTCGATGCGCTTGACCATCTGGCGCACGTTGCGCATGGAACGGCCGGTAAGTGTGAAATCCGCCACGTCGACGATCGCTTCGTCGCCCATCTCCAGGGCGTCCAGGCCCGTCTCACGGGTCCAGACCTCGCCGCCGGTCTCGCTGCAGCCGGCGACCGCGGGCGTCCAGGAATGGCGCCTGGCCAGCTCCATGAACTGCTCGATGGCGCCGGGCCACGCCTCGACGTCGCCGATCGGGTCGCCGCTGGCGAGCATCACGCCGGAGACCACGCGGTAGGAGACGGCGGCCTTGCCGGTGGGCGAGAAGACGACGCTCTTGTCGCGACGCAGCGCGAAGTGGCCGAGGGAGTCGCGGGCGCCGTGCTTGGCGAGCAGCTCGCGCAGCCGGTCCTCGTCCTCCTCGGTGAGGTGGGCGGTCGGGCGCTCCGGGCGGAAGGCCAGGTAGGCGGTGGTGGCGGCGGTGAGCAGACCGAGCGCGCCCAGCGAGTAGCCCACGGTGTAGTCGACGCCGCCGCTGTAGTGGATCGGCCCCTCGAACCCGCACAGCCCCCACAGCACGTGTTCGAGCTGCGCGGTCAGCGAGGGCCGGCCGACGACGTGGTCGGGGTGCGAGCCGACGATCACGAAGCCGAGGACCAGGCTGACGCCGCCGACGATGACGAAGTTGGCCAGCGCCTTCCAGCGGCTGCGCGGGTCGGGCAGCGCCTCGAAGGAGCCGCGGTGGCGTACGAGGTAGGCGAAGAGCAGCAGCGAGAGGACGGCGCCGATCCCCGAGTGGCGGTAGATCACCTGCGCCGCGGCGCCGATGGGCAGCAGCACCACGGCGGCGATCCAGACCCGCCGCTTGGATCGCTTCAGGCCGTGCGCCAGCATCAGCAGCACCACGCCGACGACGATCGACGCGGCGGCGGCGAGCTGGTTCACCGCGCCCGGCAGCACCTCGGCGAGCGCGTGCATCCGGCTGTGCCGGAAGCGGGGGAAGACCCCCGCGGCGACGTCCAGCAGTCCGATGAGGGCGGCTATGGTGCCGACGACCGTCGGTACGCGCTCCGGGCTCGGCCCCCTCACCAGCCTCTTCAGTCCCGTGAGCCGCTGGGGCTCCGACGGAACCTCGCTGGACTTTTTGCCATCTACCCTGACAGACATCTCTTCCCGTCGCCCTGTCGAGAGGATCTGCGCCTGTACGGCCGCAGCGCCCGGACTTTTTGCGCTCTGTAGGACGTCGGTTTCGGGGCCGAGGTTCCAGCCGTGAACGGGCCCCGGAGGAGAAGTAACCATTCCGCACCCGGGTGACCGGTGCGCCCGGCAGAAAGCACCTCGATGGGTCTCACCAGCAAGAAAGTTCTGCTGCTGGCCGTGATAGCGGCAGTAGTGCTCTTCGCCCTGACGATATGGCTGTGGCCGCGTCTGTCGAAGCGGAGCGTGCCCTCCGTTCTCGCGCGCATCGGCATGCTGCTGGCCACCCAGATCACGATGATCGCCGCGCTCGGACTCTTCGCCAACTACTCCTTCGGCTTCTACGCCTCCTGGGCCGACCTCTTCGGCCAGGAGCAGGAGCCGGGCGTGGTCGTCGACCACGACAACAAGGCGAGCGGCAAGACCGTGCAGGTCGTCGGTACTCAGCAGGTGAGCGTGCCCCGTGGCTCCGTACCGCGCGTGGCCGGCCGCATAGAGAAGGTCAACGTCCAAGGGGTGCAGTCGAAGATCGCGAGCCCCGCGTTCGTCTATTTGCCGCCGGAGTACTTTCAAACCCAGTACGCCAAGCGCCAGTTTCCCGCGTCCGTCGTCCTCACCGGCTACCCCGGCACCGCCGAGGCGCTGATCAAGGGCCTGCACTACCCGCAGACCGCGCACAAACTGGCCAAAGAGGGCAAGATGCAGCCCACGATCCTGGTCATGATGCGCCCGACGGTCGCCCCGCCGCGGGACACCGAGTGCATGGACATACCGCACGGCCCGCAGACCGAGACCTTCTTCACCAAGGATCTCCGCAAGGCCCTCGCCGACCAGTACCGCATCGGTACGAAGGGCGAGAACTGGGGCATCATCGGCGACTCGACCGGCGGCTACTGCGCCCTCAAGTTCGCCATGCGCCACCCCGAGGCGTACGGCACCGGCGCCGCCCTCTCCGGCTACTACAAGGCCCCCATCGACGCCACCACCGGCGACCTCTTCGGCGGCAGCAAGAAGCTCGCCGACGAGAACAACCTGCTCTGGCGCCTCAAGCACAAGGGCATGCCCAAGGCCAACCTACTCGTCACCAGCAGCAAGCAGGGCGAGCACAACTACAAGGACACCCTCAAGTTCATCGACGGCGTCAAGGCCCCGGCCCGCGTCTCGTCCATGATCCTGGGCACCGGCGGCCACAACTTCAACACCTGGCGCCGCGAGATCCCCGGCGTCCTCCAGTGGGTCGGCAGCCGCCTCACCGCCTGAGCGGCGCTCATCCGCCGCGGTGGTGGATCACCCGCCGGTGGTAAGGCTCATCGGCCCGGCGGATCACCGACCGGTGATGAGACTCATCGGTCCGGCTGGTCACCGGCCGATGATGAGGCTCATCGCCTCGGACCGGGTCGCGGGGTCGCGGAGCTGGCCCCGCACCGCGGAGGTCAGCGTCTTGGCCCCGGGCTTGCGGATTCCCCGCATCGACATGCACATGTGCTCGCACTCGATCACCACGATCGCGCCGCGCGGCTCCAGGATCTCCATCATCGAGTCCGCTATCTGCGTGGTCAGCCGCTCCTGGACCTGCGGGCGGCGGGCGAAGACGTCGACGAGCCGGGCCAGCTTCGACAGCCCCGTGATCTTCCCGCTGGTCGCCGGGATGTAGCCGACGTGCGCCACGCCATGGAATGGGACCAAATGGTGCTCACAGGTTGAAAACACCTCAATATCCCGCACCAGCACCATTTCATCGTGCCCGAGATCGAACGTCGTCGTCAGCACGTCCTGCGGCTCCTGCCGCAGCCCCGCGAATATCTCCTTGTACGAGCGCGCCACCCGCGCCGGCGTCTCCCGCAGCCCTTCCCGGTCCGGGTCCTCGCCGACCGCGATGAGCAGTTCCCGGACGGCGTTCTCCGCTCGCTTCTCGTCGAATTCGCCGACGGAGCGCTCCCCGTCCAACGTCACCGGGTCGGTCATAGTGCTGCCTCGTTCCTTGTCCGTCAGCCTGGGCACACAAGCGGGATGCCGCGCCCCCAGGCTAAAACCCTGGTGACGCGGCATCCATTCCGGGCCCCGTGGGGCGGCCGGGTCAGTTGTCCGGGCGCGTGTCCTCGGTGGGGAGGTCGGCGTTCTCGACCGGCTGGGCGCCGTTGGAGGGGGCCAGCTCCTTCGGGGAGAGGACCGGCGGGCGGGTCGAGGGGGTGCGGCGCGAGGAGCCGGTCCACGCGGGGCGGCTCGGGCGCTTCACGACGTGCTTGAAGACCTCGGCCAGCTCCTCCTTGTTCAGCGTCTCCTTCTCCAGGAGCGTCAGAACCAGGTTGTCGAGCACGTCGCGGTTCTCGACCAGGATCTCCCACGCCTCATTGTGCGCGGTCTCGATCAGCTTCTTGACTTCCTCGTCGACCAGCGCGGCGACCTCCTCGGAGTAGTCGCGCTGGTGCCCCATCTCACGGCCCAGGAAGGGCTCGGAGTTGTCGGAGCCGAACTTGATCGCGCCGAGCCGCTCGGTCATGCCGTACTGCGTGACCATCGCGCGCGCGGTGGCCGTGGCCTTCTCGATGTCGTTCGCGGCGCCCGTGGTCGGGTCGTGGAAGACGAGCTCCTCCGCGGCGCGCCCGCCCAGCATGTACGCGAGCTGGTCGAGCATCTCGTTGCGCGTGGTGGAGTACTTGTCCTCCTCCGGCAGCACCATGGTGTAGCCGAGCGCCCGGCCGCGCGACAAGATGGTGATCTTGTGCACCGGGTCGGAGTTGGGCGAGGCCGCCGCGACCAGGGCGTGGCCGCCCTCGTGGTACGCGGTGATCTTCTTTTCCTTGTCCGACATGATCCGGGTCCGCTTCTGCGGTCCGGCCACGACGCGGTCGATCGCCTCGTCCAGCGAGTTGTTGTCGATCAGCTTCTTGTCGCTGCGGGCCGTCAGCAGCGCGGCCTCGTTCAGCACGTTGGAGAGATCGGCGCCGGTGAAGCCGGGGGTGCGCCGGGCGACGGCCGACAGGTCGACGTCCGGGGCGACCGGCTTGCCCTTCTGGTGGACCTTGAGGATCTCCACGCGGCCCTGCATGTCCGGGCGGTCGACGGCGATCTGCCGGTCGAAGCGGCCGGGGCGCAGCAGCGCCGGGTCGAGGATGTCCGGCCGGTTCGTGGCGGCGATCAGGATGACGCCGCCCTTCACGTCGAAGCCGTCCATCTCCACGAGGAGCTGGTTCAGGGTCTGCTCGCGCTCGTCGTGGCCGCCGCCGAGGCCCGCGCCGCGGTGCCGTCCGACGGCGTCGATCTCGTCGACGAAGACGATGGCGGGGGCGTTCGCCTTGGCCTGCTCGAACAGGTCGCGGACGCGCGAGGCGCCGACGCCGACGAACATCTCCACGAAGTCGGAGCCCGAGATCGAGTAGAAGGGGACGCCCGCCTCGCCCGCGACGGCGCGCGCGAGCAGGGTCTTGCCCGTACCGGGCGGGCCGTAGAGCAGCACACCCTTGGGGATCTTGGCGCCGACGGCCTGGAACTTCGCCGGCTCCTGGAGGAACTCCTTGATCTCGTGGAGCTCCTCGACCGCCTCGTCCGACCCGGCGACGTCCGAGAACGTCGTCTTGGGGGTGTCCTTGGTGATGAGCTTCGCCTTCGACTTCCCGAAGTTCATGACCCGGGAGCCGCCGCCCTGCATCTGATTCATCAGGAACAGGAACACGACGACGATGAGGACGAAGGGAAGCAGCGAGAGCAGCACGCCGATGAACGGGTTCTGCTTCGATGTCGAGATGTTGTAGCCGTCCGAGATGCTGTTCGCCTCGGACTTGGACTGCAGCGTCTTGGCGAGGTCGACGCCCTGGTCGCCGATGTAGTTCGCCTGGATCTTGTCGCTGCCCTTGACCTTCTGGCCGTCCTTGAGCTGGACCTTGATCTTGTTCTCGTCACCGGTCGTCAGCTCGGCCGATTTCACCTGGTCCTTGTCGATCGCCTGCACGACCTGGCTGGTGTCCACCGACTTGTAGCCGCCGGACGAGCCGACGACCTGCATCAACACGACCACGGCGAGGACGGCCAGCACGATCCACATGACCGGCCCACGGAAGTAGCGCTTCACGTCCATCCATACGGGGCGCGAGCGCCCCGTCCCTCCTGCCACAGTGAGGCACGGCTGCCCCTACACGGGGGCGCCAGTGCGTGCGGTGATAGCTCGACCTTAGAAAAAGCTCGACCTTTGGAAATGACTGACCTTCGGACGGTACCCCAGCATTGTCACCCGACGCCGCCTCAGCCAGTCAACAAACCCGCCTTCCCATGCTCCAACGGCGGGATGCGGCGATGCGTTCCCGCGCGCCGGTACGGACCGGCGGGGCGTGCTCAGCCGCCGTATACGTGCGGTGCGAGCGTGCCGACGAACGGCAGGTTGCGGTACTTCTCGTCGAAGTCGAGGCCGTAGCCGACCACGAACTCGTTGGGGATGTCGAATCCCACCCACTTCACGTCGATGGCGACCTTGGCCGCCTCCGGCTTGCGCAGCAGGGTGACGACGTTCAGCGACGCCGGCTCGCGCGAGCCGAGGTTCGACAGCAGCCAGGACAGCGTCAGGCCGGAGTCGATGATGTCCTCGACGATCAGTACGTGCTTGCCCTTGATGTCGGTGTCGAGGTCCTTGAGGATCCGTACGACGCCCGAGGACTGGGTGCCCGCGCCGTACGAGGACACCGCCATCCAGTCCATCGTGACCGGGGAGGACAGCGTACGCGCCAGGTCCGCCATGACCATGACGGCGCCCTTGAGGACGCCGACGATCAACAGGTCCTTGCCCGCGTACTCCGCGTCGATCTTCGCCGCCAGCTCCGCCAGCTTCGCGTCGATCTCTTCCTTGGTGATGAGCACCGACTTGAGGTCGGTGCCCATGTCCTTGTCGTCCACCCGCGCCACTCTCGTTCGATTCAGGCTCGTCCGGCTTGCCGAGGCCCGTTCGCGCACACGCGAATCAGCCCTGCCGGATAACCAGTCTGCCACCCTGCCTCCGGACGACGACGCGGCCGGGGAGGTTGATGGCTCCCTGGCCCCGCCAGCCGGTGATCAGCCGGTCGACTTCCTCGATGTGCCGGGCGAAGAGCGAGCCCGCCGGGGAGCCCGCCGAGATGGCCGCGCGGCGCAGCACCCGGCGGCGCACGGCGGGCGGCAGGCAGTAGAGCCGGGCGGTGTCGAGGTCGCCGCCGTCGGTGCGGACGGCCTTCTCGGCGTCGGCGGCCCAGTCGTCCAGCGCGTCCGCGTCGTCGCGGGAGAGCTGGGCGGTACGGGCCAGCGCCTCGACGACGCCCTTGCCGAGCGCCTTCTCCAGGACGGGCAGCGCCTCGTGCCGGACCCGGGAGCGGGTGAAGGCCGGGTCGGCGTTCTGCGGGTCGTCCCATACCGGCAGCGACTGGGCCAGGCAGGCGCGGCGGGCCGTCTGGCGGTCCAGGCTCAGGAAGGGGCGGCGGTAGCGGCGGTCGGCGCCGGAGGCGACGGCCATGCCGGACAGCGAGCGGGTGCCGGAGCCGCGGGCGAGGCCGAGGAGGACCGTCTCGGCCTGGTCGTCGCGGGTGTGGCCGAGCAGGATCGCCGCGGCGCCGTGGCGCTCCGCGACGGCGTTCAGCGCGGCGTAGCGGGCGTCGCGGGCGGCGGCCTCGGGGCCGCCGTCCCGGCCGACGGTGACGGTGACGGACTCGACGGGGTCGAGTCCGATGGCGGTGAGGCGGGAGACGACTTCGGCGGCGCGGATGTCGGAGCCGTACTGGAGGCCGTGGTCGACGGTGACGCCGCCGGCCCGGATGCCGAGTTTGGGGGCCTCGAAGGCCAGAGCGGAGGCGAGTGCCATGGAGTCGGCGCCGCCGGAGCAGGCGACGAGGACGAGCGGCCGGCGGTCGGGGTCGGCCGTGGCGGGGCCGGCGGCCGTCGTGGGACCGGCGGCCGGCGCGGGGCCGGTCGTCGCGGGGCCGGCGGCCGGGGAGCCGGGGCCCTGTGGTGTCAGGGATGCGCGGGGCGCAGGGGAAGCCGGCGACGCGGTGTGACCCGTGAGGTCGTTGAGGACGTCGTGGAGTACGCGGCGGACCGCCAGGCGTATCGCGGCGACCGCGGGATGGGGACCCATGTCCGTTTCCAATCGTTCAATTGGAGATGCCTCGGAGCGGATGAGCTTCGAGCCTCAGTCACGCTGAGTGTGTAGATGGTGACAGAGACGAGCTGCTCTCCGAGCATCGCACGCCCGCCCACCGCTCACGGTCCCTCGGACGGGTGATTGCAGGGGGCGTTCTTCCGCCGGGAGGCATCTCCGGTTCACGACTCTGCTCTACGGTGCACCCTCGCGACCCAGTCCGCCGGTTTGGCGATCTCCGCCTTGGTCGGGAGTGTGTTCGGGGAGGTCCAGACCCGGTTGAAGCCGTCCATGCCGACCTCGTCCACCACGGCCCGTACGAACCGCTCCCCGTCCCGGTACTGCCGGAGCTTGGCGTCGAGGCCCAGCAGCTTGCGCAGCGCCGCGTCGAGCCGGCCGGCGCCGCTGGCGCGCCGCCGCTGGAACTTCTCGCGGATCTCGGCGACGGAGGGCACCACCTCCGGTCCGACCCCGTCCATCACGTAGTCGGCGTGCCCCTCCAGCAGGGACATCACCGCGGTGAGCCGGGCGAGGATCTCGCGCTGGGCCGGGGTCTGGACCAGCTCCACGATGGAGCGCGAGCCGCCTTCCGCGCCGTCGTCGGGACGGTTGCCGGTGAGCGACTGGACGGCCTCGCGGAAACGTTCCAGGAGCGTCGCCGGGTCGACCTCGGTCTCGCCGAGGAACGCCTGGATCTCGCCCTCGATGTGGTCGCGCAGCCAGGGGACGGCCGTGAACTGCGTGCGGTGGGTCTCCTCGTGCAGGCAGACCCAGAGCCGGAAGTCGTGCGGGTCCACGTCCAGCTCGCGCTCGACGTGCACGATGTTCGGCGCGACCAGCAGCAGCCGGCCGCCGCCCGTGAGCGACCCGGGCAGATCGCGGGTGGCCGGCGCGAACGTCTCGTACTGGCCGAGCACCCGGGAGGCGAGGAAGGACAGCAGCATGCCCAGCTCCACGCCGGTCACCTTGCCGCCGACGGCGCCGAGCACGGCCCCGCCGGGCACGTTGCCGCGCCGCTCCTGCATCTTGTCCAGCAGCGGCCGCAGCACCGCGCGGAACCCGGCCACGTTCGCCCGGATCCAGCCCGCCCGGTCCACGACCAGGACCGGGGTGTCGCCCCCGTCGTCGCCCGCCGCGGTCATCCGGGTGAAGGCCCGTACGTGCGCCTCGGAGGACTTGGCGTGCCGGCGCAGCTCCGCGACGATGGCCCGTGCCTCGTCGCGGCTCACCTCGGGTCCCGGCCTCACCAGCCGGGTCGCGGTCGCCACCGCGAGATTCCAGTCGACCATCTCCGCACCACCGATGCTCGTCATGGCTTCACCGTACGTGGCCGTCCGGCGGGGGGACAGCGAATGGGGGCCTTCGACCGCACGGCCCCCGGGGCGGGCGCGTGCGGCCCGCCCGCCGGCTCATCGGCAGCCGCAGTTGGCCACCGCCGACGCGAGGCGGTCCAGAGAGTGCTGGGCGGCGTCCCCGGAGGCCGCGCCGCGGGTCATGAAGGCGAAGGCCATGAGCCGCCCGTCGGCGTCCACGGCCAGACCGGCGAGCGTGTTCACGCCGGTCAGGGTGCCGGTCTTGGCCCGTACGAAGCCCCGGCCGGGCGAGTCGCGGTCGTAGCGGTCGCGCAGGGTGCCGCTGAAGCCGGCGATGGGCAGGCCGGTCAGAACGGGGCGCAGCTCCGGGCGGCGCGGGTCGGCGGCGCGTACGAGCACCTGGGCGAGGAGCGCCGGGGAGGCCTTGTCGTCGCGGTCGAGACCGCTGCCGTCGGCGATGTGGACGCCGTCGAGCGGCAGCCCGAGCGCCCGCAGCCGCGCGGTGACGGCCTCGGCGGCGCCCGCGAAGCTCGCGGGGCGGCCCTCGGCGAGGGCGGTCTGCCGGGCGAGCGCCTCGGCGATGTCGTTGTCGCTGTTGGTCAGGGCCCGCTCGACCAGGGCGGACAGCGGCATGGAGTGGACGACGGCCACCTGTTCCGCCGCGCTGTCGGCCTTGGCGGCGGCCGGGTCGCCATCGATGTCGATGCCGCGGTCGCGGAGCATCGAGGCGAAGGTGGTGGCGGCGGCGCGGGCGGGGTCGGCGACGCGGTCGGCGGGGCCGTGGTCGGAGCCGTCCTTCCGGCCCTCGTCGGCCATCAGGGGGGTGACGAGGGCGACGTTCTCGTTGAGCCCTATGGGGTGCCGGCCGGGGCCGGAGTAACGCGAGGTGTCATAGCCGAGCCGGACCTCACGGGTGCCCTGGGCCTTGAGCGCGCGGGCCGTGTCGTCGGCCAGTTTCCGCAGGCTGGCGGGGGTGTGGCTGCCGAGCCCGGGTTTCACGGCGCGGGCGGTCAGGGTGGGGTCGCCGCCGCCGACGAGCACGATGCCGTCCTTGCCGCGTACGACGGTGGTGGGGATGCGGTGGTCGGGGCCGAGCGCGGAGAGGGCGGCGACGGCGACGGCGGGCTTGATGGTGGAGGCGGGGGTGGACACCTGGCCCTGGCCGGAACCGAACAGTTGCCGTCCGGTGGCCACGTCCACGACGGAGGCGGACGGCTTCGAGCCCAGCGCGTCGTCCTTGAGCAGCGGTTCGAGGGCGTCGGCGAGGCCGGTGCCGGTGGGCGGCGGTACGGCGTCGGGGCCGCCGTTCCCGCCGAGCGCGGCGAGGACGGGGGGCGCGCCGGCCGGGTGCTCGGAGTGATTCTCGCCACCCGCGGCCGGCCCGGCGGCGGCGTGCGCGCGCTCGGCCGTGCGCTGCCCGGAGTCCCAGGGGCCGGCGAGCGCCACCGCCCCGCCCGCGGCGAACAGGCCGACCACAGCGGCCGCGGCCGTGTACCGCCATGTCGCCCGCTGCGCCTTGGTGGCCTCCTGCCACCGCCTGATCTGCCACGATCTGGCCTCGACCACCTCGGACCAGCCCCTTTCGCCACCACACACCTGCGTGGGGGACACTTAATCACCAGACGTATGTGTTGATCATGGAGGAGCCACCCGTGGAGTTCGACGTCACCATCGAGATCCCGAAGGGTTCGCGGAACAAGTACGAGGTGGACCACGAGACCGGTCGCATCCGCCTCGACCGTCGACTCTTCACCTCGACCAGCTACCCGGCCGACTACGGCTTCGTGGAGAACACGCTCGGTGAGGACGGCGACCCGCTGGACGCGCTGGTCATCCTCGACGAGCCGACGTTCCCGGGCTGCCTCATCAAGTGCCGCGCCATCGGCATGTTCCGGATGACGGACGAGGCCGGCGGCGACGACAAGCTGCTGTGCGTCCCGGCGTCCGACCCGCGCGTGGAGCACCTGCGGGACATCCACCACGTCTCGGAGTTCGACCGCCTGGAGATCCAGCACTTCTTCGAGGTCTACAAGGACCTGGAGCCCGGCAAGTCCGTCGAGGGCGCCGACTGGGTCGGCCGCTCCGAGGCCGAGGCCGAGATCGAGGCGTCCTACAAGCGCCTTGAGGCCGCGGGCGGCTCGCACCACTGATCTGGTCACGGTCGCACGGTGAGCCGGTTCCTCTCGCACCACTGAGCCGGTCGCCGCGACGGTTTTTCGCATGATCCGCGCGGGGCGCGGCGCTCTTCGGAGGGCGCCGCGCCCCGCGCGCGTTCGGCGGTACGCGCGTTCGCCCGTACGCGCCGGTGTACGGCCGTCCGTACGCGCCGGGGCACGGGAACGGCGGCCGGAGCCCGGGCACGGGGCCGAGCGCGCGGACGCCGGAGCGGGTGCGCGGAAACCGGAGTGGGCGCGCGGACGCCGGAGCGGGCGCGCGGACGCCCGTACGCACCTGGTCGGGGTTTAAAACGTGAGTGGCTCAGAAGCCGCGAGTGCGCTTCGCGGCGCGGCGGCCCGCGCCGACCGCCTCCACTCCGGGCGCGCGCAGGAACAGCCGGGCCACCTCGCTGCCCAGGTTCACGCCGACGGCGATGGCCAGCGCCAGCGACGCGGCCTTGATCAGGGAGGCGACGCCGGGGCCCAGGTCGCCCCGGGCGAAGTTCAGCAGCCCGAAGTAGGTGGCGCTACCGGGCAGCAGCGGGCCGATGGCGGCCGTGACGTACGGGAGCGCGGACGCGTAGCGGTAGCGGGAGAGCAACTGGCCGAAGAGGCCGACGACGCCGGCCGCGATGGTGGTGGCGGCGACGGGGTTGAGCTTCGGGTCGGCGACGTTGGCGAGCGAGCCGTAGACGATCCAGGCGATGCCGCCGTTGAAGGTCGCGAACAGCACGGTGTGGCGTTCCTGCTGGAGCAGGACGCAGAAGGACAGCGCCAGCAGCATGGAGGCCAGGATCTGCACCGTGGGCGCGTCGTACTGGCGCAGCGCCTGTTCGGGGTTGAGCCGCGGGCTGAACTGGAGCCCGCAGTAGAGCACGGTGAGCACTCCTATGACGATGCCGACGATCAGGTACATGACCTCCAGGAGGCGGGCGGAAGCGGTGATGTAATAGCCCGTCAGCCCGTCCTGTACGCCCGCGACCAGCGCTCTTCCGGGGATCAGCGCGAAGAGCCCACCGGTGATGACGGCGGACGCCTGGACGTTCGCGTGCGCGATGCTCAGCGCCATGCCCATCGCGGCGGGCGGCATGGCCGCGACCACGAACTGGTAGAACTCGGGCAGCCCGCGCCCCGACGCCAGCCACGCCAGCCGGTCACCGAGCATCGCGCCGACGGCCGCCGCGACGAAGACGAGGACGTTGCCGCCGACGAGCGTGCTCGCCGCTCCCGCGAGCGTCCCGGAGGCGATGGTGAGCGCCCAGCCGGGGTACGGGTGGCGGTTGCGGCGTATCTCGGCCAGCCCCCGGTACGCCTCCTCCAGGGTGAGCCCCCGCGAGGTGATGGCCGCGACGAGGCGGTAGACGGCGGACAGCCGGGTGTAGTCCACACCGCGCCGGCGCACGGTCCGGCTGGCCGTCAGCGGGTCGTCGACCAGCGAGGGCTGGTACGAGATCGACAGCAGCGTGAAGGTGACGGTGGGCTCGATGCGTTCGAGCCCGTAGGCGTGCGCGACGCCGAACATGGCCGCTTCCACGTCCTCGGCGCCCTCGCCGCCCGCGAGCAGGATCTCGCCGATGCGCAGGGTGAGGTCGAGCACGCGCGGGATGGCGGGCCCGGACTCGTCCTGCTTGTCGACGCGCTCTGGCACGGGCCGCTCGCTGACCGGCATCCGCAGCATGGTGCGCATCCGGTCCTGCCAGGGGACCTCCTTGGTCAGTTGGACCATGGGGATGCCGTGCGGCGGGGTGAAGGCGGGGAAGAGCGTGCCCTGGGTCGTACTGGCGCTGGGCGCGGTGCCGGCCGGGGGCGCGAAGGCGGACCCCTCGGGCTCGGGCTCCGACTCCACCGCGAGGCCCTTGGGGATGGCGAACTCGGAGGTGGGGTGCTCGTCCTCGGGCGGCGGCGGTATCGGGATGCCGAGCGGCGACGTGAACGCGCTGCCCGCCTCGTCCGACTGCGGCTTGCGGTCCTCGGGTGCCTCGGCCTCCGAGCCGCTGTCGCCACGCTGCCGTTCCGCCACCACTCGCTCCTCGCCCGCCTCCTGACTGCTTTCAGGGACACGATGCCTGATCCCGGGCTTGTTTTCCTCACTCGGGGCCGTGGTCCGGGGAGACAGAGGCGTACGAAACGGGGGATGTCAGGCGGTGCGGCGGGGACGGGCCGGGGCCGGCGGCTTCCGGTCGGGCGTCAGCGCTTGGCGTGTCGCCCGTAATGGCCTGCCGGCCTGCGACAGCGCGTGGCGCGTCGTCCGGGACGGGCTTCCGGCCGGGCCGGCGTCAGCGCATGGCGCGTCGCCCGTAACGGGCTTCCGCCCGGGCCGGCGTCAGCGCTTGGCGTGTCGTCCGCGCTGGGTGGACGGCGGGGCGGCCGGCGGCTGGGCGTCCGGGAAGCCGGGCCGCGGCGCGGCCGTCGAGGCGGCGACGCCCGCGGCGGCGGCCTTCTTCGCCTTGGAGCGGGCCCGCAGGAACTCGATCGCGATCGGCACCACGGAGATCAGCACGATGAGGACGAGCATCGCCTCGATGTTCTTGTGGACGATCTCGATGCCGCCGAGCGCGGCGCCGAGCAGCGTGACGCCCACGCCCCACAGGGTGCCGCCGATGACGTTGAAGACGATGAACGAGCGGTAGTTCATCCGGCTCACGCCCGCGATGATCGGGGTGAACGTCCGGACGATCGGCACGAATCGGGCGAGCACCAGCGACTTCGGGCCGTACTTCTCGAAGAATTCGTGAGCCTTCTCCACGTTCTCCTGTTTGAAGAGCTTGGAGTCGGGCCGCTTGAAGAGCGCCGGGCCCACCTTCCGGCCGAAGAGATAGCCGGCCTGGTCGCCGAGGACGGCCGCGATGGCGACCAGCAGGCAGACCACCCACAGCGGGGTGGACAGCTTGCCCGTGGTCACCAGCAGCCCGGCGGTGAACAGCAGCGAGTCCCCCGGCAGGAAGAAGCCGATGAGCAGGCCGGACTCGGCGAAGACGATGACCAGGAGGCCGATCAGACCGACCTTGTCGATCAGAAAGTCCGGGTCCAGCCACTGAGGGCCGAGCGCGAGAGTCATCACGGGTGAAGGGCTCCTGGGTCGAGGGCTCAGGCTCGTGCGAGGCCCGGCCACAGGGGAAGGGGGCATGGACTGGTGTGCAGTGTGCGGCCCAAAGCTATCAACGCCCATCGGACCGCCTTGGTTCCAGCTTGGTACCGGCCGGCTTCCGGCGCGCTTCCGTCTGATCCGTCCGGCGCCCGGCCGGACGCGGGGGTGCGGGAACGGCACAGTGCGGCGAGCATGTCCGGCAGGAGGTGGATGCGATGGGCATCGAGGAGTTCGGCGGCGGTCAGCAGCAGAAGTCCGACGTACTGGTGGTGACCACGAACGACGTCCCCGGCTACCACGTCGAGCGGGTCATCGGGGAGGTCTTCGGGCTGACGGTGCGCTCCCGCCACCTGGGCAGCCAGATCGGCGCGGGCCTCAAGTCGCTGGTCGGCGGGGAGCTGCGCGGGCTGACGAAGACCCTGGTGGAGACCCGCAACCAGGCCATGGACCGGCTCGTGGAGCAGGCGAAGGCGCGGGGCGCGAACGCGGTGCTGATGTTCCGGTTCGATGTGACGGAGGCGGCTGATGTCGGCACGGAGGTGTGCGCGTACGGCACGGCCGTGGTGATCACACCGAGGCAGTGAGCGGGCGCGGCAGCCGGGAGGAGCCGGCCGCCGCACAGGACCGCCTCCTGGCCGGGGACCTGCGGGAATTCCACGGAACGATCCGCTCCCCTTTTGCCGTAACGGCAACAGGGTTTGCCGCGGATCGCGCTGTGGGCGCATGGTCCCCATGGAAAGAAGGAGGTGGTCACGGTGACCGATCCATTGATGGACAGCTACGACGTGGTGGTGATCGGCGGCGGCGCCGCCGGACTGAGCGGGGCGCTGATGCTGGCCCGGGCCCGGCGGTCGGTGCTGGTGATCGACGGGGGCGAGCCGCGCAACGCGCCGGCCGCCGGTGTGCACGGACTGCTGGGCCTGGAGGGCACCCCGCCCGCCGAGCTGCTGGAGCGCGGCCGGGCGGAGGCCCGCCGCTACGGAGCGCACGTGGTGACCGGCGAGGTCACGGACGCGAAGCGCGAGGGACATGGTGACAACGCCGATTTCGAGGTGACGACGGCCGACGGTCGTACGGTCCGGGCGCGCCGGCTGCTGGTCGCCACCGGCCTGACCGACGAGCTGCCGGATGTGGCGGGGCTGCGCGAGCGGTGGGGCCGGGACGTGCTGCACTGCCCGTACTGCCACGGCTGGGAGGTCCGCGACCAGGCGATCGGCGTCCTGGCGAGCGGGCCGATGGCGATGCACCAGGTGCTGCTGATCCGGCAGTGGAGCGAGGACGTCACGTTCTTCACCCACACCAATCCGGAGCCGTCCGAGGAGGAGGCGGAGCAGTTGGCCGCCCGCGGCATCAGGGTGGTGACCGGCGAGGTGGCCGCCCTGGAGGTCAAGGAGGACCGCCTCACGGGGGTGCGGCTGGCCGACGGCATGGTCGTCGACCGCGAGGCGCTGGTGGTCGGCCCCCGGATGGCGGCCCGCGCCGGCTTCCTGAGCGGACTCGGGCTGCGGCCGACGGAGCACCCGGCCGGTATCGGCGTGTACCTGGCCACGGAGGCGGGCGGCCGTACCGAGGTGCCGGGGGTCTGGGCCGCGGGCAACGTCATCGATCCGTCCGCGCAGGTCGGAGCCTCCGCGGCGGCGGGCGCGGCCTCGGCGGCGCAGATCAACGCCGATCTGGTCGCCGAGGACACCAGGCTGGCCGTGGAGGCTTACCGGGCGACCCGCTGACCCCGTTCGCCGCGGGGCCCGGCCCGCGCATGACACCCGACCCCCGCGGCGAACGCGCTGAACCTCGCGGATGCCCGTATTGTCGCGAACGTGCAGGAACGCGCCGCCGGTCGCGTACGAGCGGGCCCGAGCAGGTACGAGCGGCACGGCCGGCGAGGGCGCACCAGGGAGAGCAGAGCAGGCCCGCAGGGGGCAAGCGCATGGCACTCCACAGAGGAACGGGCGACTCCCGCGGCGCGCACGAGAGGCGCGGCTACGCGGTCAACCCCTTCTACGGCGAGGCGGACCCCGTGGGCGGCATGGCGGGGACACCGCCCACCCACCGGCTGCCGGACGGCCCGGTCACGCCGTCCACCGCATACCAGTTCGTCCGCGACGAGCTGATGCTCGACGGCAACTCCCGGCTGAACCTGGCGACGTTCGTCACCACCTGGATGGAGCCGCAGGCGGGCGTTCTGATGGCCGAGTGCCGCGACAAGAACATGATCGACAAGGACGAGTACCCGCGCACCACCGAGCTGGAGCAGCGCTGCGTGGCGATCCTCGCCGACCTGTGGCACGCCCCCGACCCGCGCTCCGCCGTGGGCTGCTCGACGACCGGCTCCAGCGAGGCGTGCATGCTGGCCGGGATGGCCTTCAAGCGCCGCTGGGCACGCCGGAACGCCGACCGTTACCCGACGACGGCGCGCCCCAACCTCGGGATGGGCGCGAACGTCCAGGCCTGCTGGGAGAAGTTCTGCGACTTCTGGGAGGTCGAGGCGCGCCAGGTCCCGATGGAGGGCGACCGCTACCACCTCGACCCGGCCGCCGCGGCGGAGCTGTGCGACGAGAACACCATCGGCGTCGTCGCCGTCCTCGGCTCCACCTTCGACGGTTCGTACGAGCCCGTGGCCGGCGCCTGCGCCGCACATTGTCTGCCACAACAGCTTCACCCATGACCGCGGCGACCTCTTCCTCCCCCACCTCCTCCCCGAACTCCGCCACCAGCCCGGCCCGTTGGAGCGGCCGGAGAGGGGGCTACAGCGTTCCATCACTGAGCGCGTTGAGACCCGTTCACTCGGGAGGGTGGCGCTACGGTCATATCCAGGACATGTGTCCATGAACTCGCACACAATCCGGCCCATGGGAGCAGTGATGGCCGCAGAAGCCAGGCATGAGCAGTGGGAGCGGGCCACCCCGGAGAACTGGATGGACCCGCCGTCGAACGGTTGGACCTACGACCAGGTGAAGGAGCTGTCCCTGCAGTTCGACTGGGAACTTGTGGATGGGACGATCATGGTTCGTGGCATGACGGTTCAATGGCATGACATGGTGCGCGACGGGATCCTGGTCGCGTTGCGCCACACTCGACGCCCGCCCTATGCGATCAACTCCGAGCGCTGCGTCATGCTCGACGAGAAGACCGTCGTGAAGCCCGACGTCGTGGTCTTCGACAAGCGGGGCCTGGACCCCTTCGCCATGGAGTGTGTCCCCGTTGAGACAGTGGCCCTGGCAGTGGAGGTGGTCTCCCCTGGCTCCCGGGCAGAGGACCGCTTCCTCAAGCCCGGTTTGTTCGCTGAGTCCGAAATCCCCCACTTCTGGCGTGTGGAGCGCGGCGACGACGACCTTCCTGTAGTCCACGAATTCCGGCGCGACCGCGAGACGGGCGCATTTCTTCCCGCCCCTGAGCGCCCCGTCCACACCGGCACGCTGTCCGTCGAATCCCCCTTCCCGGTAGAGCTCGACCTACGGAGCCTGGTCGAGCTCTGACCGGTGGGCCGCGGGGTCAGTGGGAGAGCCCCCGGTACCTGCGCACCGCCAGGGGGCCGAAGACGGCGAGGAGGGCCACCGGCCAGGCTACGGCGAGGAGTTGGGCGTGGGTGGCGGCCCAGGTGGTGCCGTTCCAGCCGGGGTTGCCGAAGAGTTCGCGGACGGCGGTGGCGGTGGCGGACATGGGGTTCCATTCGGCTATGGCGCCGAGCCAGCCCGGCATGGACTCGGCGGAGGTGAAGACGTTGGAGAGGAAGCCGATGGGCCAGATCAGGATCTGGACGGCCTGTACGAGCTCCGGCTTGCCCGCGACCATGCCGAGGTAGATGCCGATCCACAGCATCGCGAACCTCAGGAGAAGCAGCAGCCCCAGTGCGTACAGCGCCTCGCCGAAGCCGTTGTGCCAGCGCCAGCCCATCAGCAGGCCGACGCCCACCATCGCGAGGAGGCTGGCCGCCGATTCCAGCATGTCGTCGACGCTGCGGCCGACGAGCACCGCCGAGGGCGCCATCGGCATGGCGCGGAAGCGGTCGATGACGCCGCGGTTCAGGTCCTGGGTGAGGGCGACCATGGTGGATTCGAGGCCGAAGGCCATGGTCAGGGCGAGCATGCCGGGGATGAGGAAGTCCTTGTAGTCGCCGCCGCCCGCGACGCGCATGCCGCCGCCGAGGAAGTAGGCGAAGATCAGGACCATCATCACCGGGAAGGCGAGCCCGACGAACATCTGCCCGGGGCGGCGGGCGCGGTGCGCGAGGCCGCGGCGGGTCATGGTCCAGGAGTCGGTGAGCACCCAGTTCGTCATACGGTCGCGTCCTCCTTGGCGGTCGCTCCGGCGCCCGTGAGGCGCAGGAAGACCTCGTCGAGCGTCGGGCGGCGCAGCGCGATGTCCTCGACCTCGATGCCGGCCGCGCCGAGCGCCCGTAGCGTCTCGGTGAGCGCGGCGACCCGGTCGGCGACGGGCGCGCCGGTCCGCCGCCCGTCGGGGTCGGTCGTCGCGTCGGCCCCTACCGCGGCGGTCACCACGGCGGCCGCGGCGTCGAGTTGGTCGGCGTGGCGCACGACGACGTCGACGCGGTCGCCGCCGATGCGGGCCTTCAGCTCGTCGGGCGTGCCCTCGGCGGCGACGCGGCCCGCGTCGAGGAGGGAGATCCGGTCGGCGAGCTGGTCTGCCTCCTCCAGGTACTGGGTGGTCAGCAGTACGGTCGTACCGCCGCCGACCAGCGAACGCACCGCGTTCCAGACCTCGGTGCGGCCCCGCGGGTCGAGTCCGGTGGTCGGTTCGTCCAGGAAGAGCACCTCCGGGGCGAGCACCAGGCTGGCCGCGAGGTCGAGCCGGCGGCGCATCCCGCCGCTGTACTGCCGCACCGCCTTGCGCCCGGTGTCGGCGAGGCCGAAGCGGTCCAGCAGTTCGGCGGCGCGGGCAGCGGCACCCCGCGCTCCGAGGTGGTAGAGGCGGCCGAACATCTCCAGGTTCTGCCGGCCGCTCAACTCCTCGTCCAAGGCGGCGTGCTGGCCGAGCAGCCCGATCCGGTGGCGTACGGCGTCGGCGTCGCGCCGCACGTCGAAGCCGGCCACCTCGGCCCGGCCGCCGTCCTGCCGCAGCAGGGTGGCGAGGATTCGTACGACCGTGGTCTTGCCCGCCCCGTTGGGGCCGAGCAGTCCGTGGACGGTGCCGCGCGCCACGGTCAGGTCGACGCCGTCCAGCGCGGGCTTGTCTCCATAGGTCTTGCGCAGCCCTTCGACGACGATCACGTGATCGGTGTCGGTCAAGGAACTCTCCTCCGAGGGATGATCGAGGAGTAATCAAGTTTGACTACTGGCTGGCGAAGGTGGCTCCTCCCTCGCCGCTAGTCAAACTTGATTACGTTGCTGTCTTGGTCAGTTGGACGCCATCGCCTGTTGAGCTACGAGGAGCGCGCCTCCGAGCCGGTGCCGCCGCTGCCCGCGTCCACCGCCCCGCCCTCGCCCTCGCCGCGGAAGCCCTCCCACTGGTCGCCCTCGCCGGCCATCACATACGCGCCGGCCTCCAGCCGCTCGATCAGGCCGCGCGTCCACCGCGCGCCGCTGTCGGCGGTGTGCACCCACATGCCCATGATCTCGCCGATGTGGCCCCAGTCCTCGTCGGCGCCGGGGCTCCAGTGCCGCGCCACCTCCGCGCGCCACTGCTCCATCGCCGCGACCCGCTCCTTCAGCAGCGCTACGGCCTCGGCCCGCGGCAGGTCCACGATGAAGCCGATACCCGCGCTCAACACGTCGACCTTGGCGTCATGCGCGGTCAGCGCCTCGCGCAGCAGCTTGAAGTACTCCGCCTCGCCCGCCTCCGTCACCTCGTACTCGGTGCGCGGCGGGCCGCCGACGGTGCTCGGGGCGATGTCGTGCGCGAGCAGCAGTCCTTGCTTGGCCATCTGTTTCAGCGCGTGGTAGATCGAGCCCGGCTTGGCGTTGGACCACTCGTGGACGCCCCAGCTTTCGAGGTCGTTGCGGACCTGGTAGCCGTGCGCGCGGCCGTGCAGACGGACGGCGCCCAGGACCAACAGCCGGATCGCGGACATCGACTCCTCATTCAACCTGTCGCAGGCTGCCCTGCACCCGCGGACCAGGTTAGACGGAGCCGCCCACCGCCTCTGATCAGGACCGGGCATGAGGCGGGGCCGGACGTCAAGCCCCGCCCCACGGCCGCCACCCGGTCCCGGCCCAGCGCCGCACCCGGCCCCGCCGGCCGATGCGTCACCCGGCCGCGCCCGCCCCCTCGCCCTGGGCCTTCCCCTCACCCTGGGCCTCCCCCTCGCCCTGCGCCTCCGCCGCCACCAGCTCGAACGCCGTCTTCCCGTCCAGGGACTCGCGGATGATGTCCGCGTGGCCCGCGTGCCGGCCGGTCTCCTCGATCAGGTGGAGCAGCAGCCAGCGCACCGAGTGCCGGGTGTTCGGCGGGAACCAAGGGGCCGCCGGGAGCGGGAAGGTGACGTCGAGGTCGGGTACGGAGCGTACGTACGCCTCGGTCTCGGCGGCGACCTTGTCCCAGAAGGCCAGCACGCTCTCGACGGTCTCGGCGCCCTCCAACTGGAAGCCCAGGTGCCAGTTGGACTCGTCGCGCTGGATCGAGTTCTGTGCCTCCTTGGCGTTCTCCACCCAGGTCAGCTCGGTCTCCGCGACATGCTTGAGCAGCCCGGACAGGGAGAGCCCGCTGGCGCTCGGCCGCTGGGCCGCCTGCTCGTCGCTCAGCCCGAGGAGCGCGCGGCGGAGCCCGCCGCGCTGGGCCTCCAGGAAGGCGAGGAGAGTGCCGCGCTCGTCGCTGAAGTCGTTCTCGATCACGTGGGTGGGCATGGGGGCCGCCTTTCGGTGCTGTCGTGCGATGCCCACACCGTAGAACCCCATACGGCCAGATCCTGACCTAATTCACACCGGCGGCCTGTCCGACCGGGGCCTACGGCCCGCCGACCTGCCGGGCCTCCGCGAGGCCGCGCATTTGCTCCGTCAGTCGCTCCAGTTCGCCCGCCGTCGCAGCGGAGGCGTCGGCGAGCCCGCTGCGCGCGGCGGTCGGGCTGCGCAGGAAGCGCCGGAGCAGGGCCACGATCAGCCCCGCCGGCAGGGTCCGCAGCGCGCCGAACGCGCGCGGGACCGGCGGCGCCGGCAGGGCGGCCAGGTTCCGCCGCATGAGGTGGAGCATGCCGCGGACGGCGTCCGGGTCCTCGGCCAGCGCCGCCGGGCCGCCCGCCGCGCGCGCCGCCTGCCCGAGCGGCACTTCGAAGGCCGCGTGGGTCTTGAGCCAGGCGTCCATCCGGGGCTCGGCCTTGGCGTTGATTCCGGCGGTGCGGAACTCGCGGACGACCCGTTCCAGGCGCGGGGTCGTACGCCCGTCGGGTTCGCCGATCGGCATCGGGACCCGGCGGGTCAGGAGGCCGCCCGCGCGGTAGCGGACCACGTCGCCGTCCATGGTGCCGCCGGCCAGGGCCGGGGGGAACCCGAGCAGTACGCGCTCGTGGCCGATCACCGCTCCCAGCGGCCGCGCGCCGGCCGCCCAGTTGAGGAGGGACAGCACGTGGCCGTCGACCTCCGCCAGCGACTCCAGCACCGCGTCCACCTGGTGGGTGCGGACGGTGACGGCGATGAGGTCGTAACCGCCCGCCGGGTGCTCGACCACCGGTACGGGCACCTGCCGGACGGCGGGGCTGTCCTCCTCGGCGAGCCGCACGCCGTGCCGGCGCAGATCGGCCAGGCGCCGGCCTCTGGCGAGAAGCGAGACGTCGAGCCCGGCCTCGTGCAGGTGGGCGGCGAGCAGGCTGCCGCACACCCCGGCCCCGTAGACGAGCAGTTTCATGTGATCACACCATGTCAGTCAAACGTTCGTTTAAGACGGTCGTTTGTACACTACGGCACATGGCGCTGCCCGATACCCGGACCAAGGTCCTCGATGCCGCCGAACGCCTCTTCGCCGAGCACGGCTACCGCGGCACCTCGGTCCGCGCGATCACCAGCCTGGCCGGAGCGAACCTGGCCGCCGTGGCCTATCACTTCGGGTCGAAGGCGGAACTCATGGCCGCGGTCGCCCGCCGCGTGGTCGAGCCCATCACCACCGCCCAGCGGGCCCGGCTGGACGAGCTTCTGGCGAGGACCGAGGAGCCGGCGGTCGCCGACCTCGTGGAAGCCTTCGCGGGCCCGCTGTTCGATCACATGCCCACCGGCGACGACAGCGGGGCCCGTACGTCCCGGCTGATCGTGACGATCCTCAGCGACCCGGCCGAGGAGGCCCGCGGCTGGGCCGGCCCGGCCGAGGCCGCCGTCCGCGAGCGCTACCTGGCGGCCTTCGCCCGCGCACTGCCCGGCCTCGCCCCGCAGGAGCTGCGGTTCCGGATGCGGGGCATCCTCGCCGTGACGGCCGTGGACCGCGTCGAGGTCTACAACCAGCCCACCCCGGGCTGCTCGACGGCGGCGGACGAGACGGCTACGGCGAGCGAGACGACAGCGGCGGACGCGACGACAGCGGCGAGCGAGACGACTGTGGCGGGCGAAACGGCTACGGCCAGCGAGACGACAGCGACGGACGAGACGACAGCGACGGACGAGACGGCTACGGCGGGCGAGACGGCAGCGGCGGGCGACGAGGCCCGGCACTGGGCGATCACGTTCCTGACGGCGGCGATGAGCGCCCCGGCGACGAAGCCCCCGCGATAGCCCGCGCCCACCGCCTCCCTCAGCCCGGCCCCGCCCTCGGCCCGCCCGCGACCGCGGCCACGATCACCCCGCGACCGCGGTCACGACCGCCGCCCCCTCAGCACTCAGAACGGGAAGCGGCTCCGCCCGTGCTGGATCGAGATCCACTTGGTGGTGGTGAAGGCGTCCACCATGGAGTCGCCGTTCAGCCGGCCGACCCCGGAGTGCTTCTCGCCGCCGAAGGGGACGATCGCCTCGTCGTGGACCGTGCCGTCGTTGACGTGGATCATGCCGGTGTCGACGCGCTTGGCGACCCGTACGCCCCGCTCGACATCCCCCGTGTGCACGGCGCCGCTGAGCCCGTACGGCGTCGCGTTGGCGATGCGTACGGCCTCGTCCTCGCCGTCGAAGGGGATGAGCAGCGCGACCGGCCCGAAGATCTCCTGGCCCAGTACGGGCGAGTCCTCGGCCAGCCCGGTCAGCACGGAGGGGCCGACGAGGGTGCCCTCGGCCGTGCCGCGCACCAGCGCGGTCGCGCCGTCGGCGATGGTCTGCTCGACGATCGAGGCGACGGCCTCGGCCTGGCCGGCGTTGATCAGCGGGCCGATGTGGGTGGCCGGGTCGCCGGGGTCGCCGACCTTGAGGGTCTTCACCTTCGCGACGAACTTCTCGGTGAACTCGCGCTCCACCCGGCGGTCGACGAGCACCCGGTTGGCGGCCATGCAGACCTGCCCCTGGTGGATGAAGCGGCTGAAGACGGCGGCGTCGACGGCGTAGTCGAGGTCGGCGTCGTCCAGGACGATCAGGGCGCTGTTGCCGCCGAGTTCGAGGATGGTGCGCTTGAAGTTCGCGGCCGCGACGGTCGCCACATGGCGGCCGACCTTGTCGGAGCCGGTGAAGGAGATGACCTTCGGCACCGGGTGCTCGATGAGCGCGTCGCCGATCTCGGCGATGTCCGTGATGACGACGTTGAGCACGCCGGGGGGCAGCCCGGCCTCCTCGAAGACCTTGGCGACCAGGCCGCCGCCGCACACCGGGGTGTTCTGGTGCGGCTTGAGGACGACGGAGTTGCCGAGAGCGAGCGCCGGGGCCACCGACTTGACGGAGAGCAGGAAGGGGAAGTTGAACGGGCTGATGACACCGACGACGCCGACCGGGAGCCGGTAGAGCCGGTTCTCCTTTCCGTCGTCCGGGGACGGCAGAATGCGCCCCTCCGCGCGGAGCGCGAGATGGATGGCCTCCCGCAGGAATTCCCGTACCAGGTGCAGCTCGAATCCGGCCTTCACGGCGGTGCCGCCGCACTCCGCGGTGATCGCCGCGGCCAGCTCGGCCTCGCGGTCGTCGATGACGCGCAGCGCGCGCTCGAAGACGAGCCGCCGGCGGTAGGGGTTGGTGGCGCCCCAGGCCGGCTGTGCGCGCTCGGCCGCGCGATAGGCCCGGTCGATCTCCTCGACCGTCGCGACGGTAATGGAGGCGAGCTTCTCCCCGTCGTACGGATTGAAGTCGACGATGTCCCAGGAACCGCTGCCGGCCCGCCATTCACCATCGATGTACTGGTAGGCCAACTCATCAAAGTAGGAGTAGTCGGACATGCCATCCCTATCTGAGGTACGGGAAGTACGGGGAAGTTCGCGCGGCCCGCGCGGCCACCGCCGACGCGGGTCCCTGATGGGCTGTCATCCTACTTATGGCTTAGCCCAGTTGGACCAGGTGCCGCAACAACTCCCGGGTTCCTTCCGGCGAAAGGCTGTCGGCCCGCAGCCGGTCCATTACCCGCTCGTACTGCGCGACTTCTTCCCGCTTGTCGACATAGAGCGCGCTGGTGAGCTGCTCCAGATAGACGATGTCCGAGAGATCCGACTCCGGGAAGCTCAGCATGGTGAACGCGCCGCTCTCCCCCGCGTGCCCGCCGTGCGCGAAAGGCATCACCTGAAGCGTCACATTGGGCTGTTCGGAGATGTCGATGAGGTGCTGCAACTGGCCGCGCATGACCTCGGCGTCGCCGTACGGGCGGTGCAGCGCGGCCTCGTCGAGCACTGCGTGGAACTGCGGCGCGCGCTCGGAGACGAGGAGTTTCTGCCGCTCCAAGCGGAGCGAGACGCGGCGCTCGACCTCGTCGGCGACGGCGCCCGGCTGGCCGCGCACGACGACGGCGTGCGCGTACCCCTCGGTCTGGAGCAGCCCGTGGACGAACTGCACCTCGTAGATGGAGATGTGGGACGCGGCGCCCTCCAGACCGACGTACGTCTGGAACCAGCCGGGCAGCACATCGCCGTAACTGTGCCACCAGCCCGCGACGTTGGCCTCGCGGGCGAGCCCGAGCAGCGCCTCGCGCTCGGCCTCGTCGGCCACTCCGTACAGCGTCAGCAGGTCCTCGACATCGCGCGCCTTGAAGCTCACCCGGCCCAACTCCATGCGGCTGATCTTCGATTCGGATGCGCGGATCGAATACCCGGCGGCCTCGCGGGTGATCCCCCGCGACTCCCGCAACTTCCTGAGCTGTGACCCCAGGAGGATACGGCGCACCACTGAGCCGCTCGACTCACTTGTGGTCATTTCTGTGACCTTCCTGTCCGTTCCACACCCTTCTGAGGGCGACCCCCGCTCCCCCGGCGCCGAAGTCTGCCACCTTCGGGCTCCGTTGAGTGCGCGCGCGGTTACACAGACAAGAGACAAGCCACCTGCTTACGCAAGAGGGCGTAGGAAGAATTGCCGGTATTCCTGTGCGAATGCTGTCAAAGCGGCTGCGTGCACGTGCATCTGCCCTTGCATCTGCCGTACGCATTCGGAACGATGGGGCATGCACACGTGCACGTCACGTCCACGATCGCCAGGAGTGCCTCGCATGGGTACCGAAGGATCGACTCTGCTCGCGCCGTTATGGCGGGGCCTCCCACCGATCGAGCCGTCCGGCGTCGCCAACTCGGTCTCCTGCGCCCTCCCCGCCCGCTTCGAGGCGGTGCGGGCGGCCAGGAGGTTCACGAGATCCACCCTCCAGCAGTGGGACCTGACCGACCTCTTCGACGACCTGGCGCTGACCGTCTCCGAGCTGGTCACCAACGCCCTGCGGCACGGCGTCCCCGCCCCGCGCCCCGCGCCCGCCGCCGCGAACGTCGTCCGCCTCGCCCGGGAGTACGAGCCGCCCGTCCGGCTGCATCTGATGCGCTGGACCTCCAGGCTGGTGTGCGCCGTACGGGACCCGAGCGAGGAGAGCCCGGTCGAGGCCGAGGCCGGCACGGGCGAGGAGTGCGGCCGCGGCCTCTTCCTCGTCGACTCCCTCAGCGATAGCTGGGGGTGGCATCCGCTCGCGGGACATCTGCGCGGCAAGGTCGTCTGGGCGCTCTTCCGGCTCCCACGCGACTGACGGCCGCCGACCCCACCCAAGCCACCTGGCGAGCGGGGGACCGGCTCCGGGGGCCGGTGCCGGAGCGGGGGCCGGTGCCGTACCCCGGAGCCCGGGCCGTGAGCCGGACCGGGCCCGGAGGGTCCAGAGGGGCTCGGAGAGCCCAGAGGCCCGGAGAGTCCAGAGGCTCCGGAGGCCCGGAGGGGCTGGAGGGCCCAGAGAGCCCGGAGCCCCGTGCCGCCATGGCCGCACGGATGACCCGCCAGGCAGTCCCTAATCCCGCTGCCGGTCCTGGGGCGCGGCGGCGTACGCGGCCAGCCCCTCCACCATCGGCCGCATATAGCGGGTCAGGTACCACCGCCACAGCGGCCCCGAGAGCGGCAGCTTCGGCTCGAACGTCACCGACCAGACGATGTCCGTGCCACCCCGCGGCGACTCGGCGAGCTCGACGGCGCCCCGGTAGGACCGGAACGGACCGGCGACGTTCTCGTAGCCGAACCGCTTGTCGGCGACCAGCTCGACGACGCGTTCGCGGGACACCGCCCGGCCGGTGCGGAAGACGCGCGTCTCGCCGACCTCCTGCCGGGCTTCGGGGTCCGCGCCGCCCTCGACCTCGGCGGAGTCGATCGACGACCACGCGGGCCAGGTCGCCGCACGGACGAGTGCGCCGAAGACGGCGTCGGGTGTGGCCCGCGAATGCGCGGAGAGGGTGAAGCTGTATGGCATTCCGCCAGGCTAGGGCGGCCCGTCCGCCTCGGGACATGCGCCGGATTGCGCATCTGTCGACGCGATCTGGCGGTAGACCGACGGACGGACGCCGACGTGAGCCAGGAACGCCGAGGACAGCCCGCCGGGGCCGGCGAAACCGCAGCGCTCGGCGATCCGCTCGATAGTCAGGCCGGTGGTGTCGAGCAGCCGCCGCGCCCGCTCGATCCGCAGCCGGGTGAGGAACCGGTGCGGCGTCTCGCCGGTGTCCTCGCGGAAGACCCGGACGAAGTGGTACACGCTCAAGTGCGCTTCGGCGGCGATGTCGGCGAGCGTCAGCGGGTCGGCCAGGCGCTCCCGCATGACCGCGATGGCCCGGCGGACCGCCGCGCGCTCCGGCCCGGGCACCCGGTGGTCCCGGCCGCCGAGCAGCAGATGCGTCGCGAGGAAGGCCGCCGCCGACTCCGCGTACGCGTCGTTCGCACCGTTCACGCTGTACGTGCCGTACGTGCCGTCCGCGGCCCCGGCGGCCGGCAGGGCCCGTACGACGTGCTCGACGACCGGATCACCCGACGCCAGAGATGCGGAGAGCGCTTCGAAGTCCGGCTCGGGGCCGCCGAGTTCGGCCGCGGCCCGCTCGACGGCCGCCCGCGGGAGGTGCACCTGGACGGTGCGTACCGTCGACGTCGCGCGGTAGTCGCGGACCGTCGGGAGGCCGGGAACCATGAGTTCCAGACGGCCGGGGGCCCAGCGCCGCCTGGTCGCCCGGCCTGCGCCGCGCGTCCGCATCACCGCGTCCCCGCCGGTGCAGAGCACGAGATGCAGATCGGCCACCCCGGGCAGCGGAAAGGACTCGGCCTCCCGCGCGTGGGTGAAGCACTGCACGAGCAGCGACCGCCAGCCCGCCTCCTGCCAGCTACAGTAGGTCCGCCGCACGTACGCGTCCATGTCGATCCCCGCGTACGGCGCCAAGTCGAAGTCGGACGAGTCGAACACCCGGACCACCCTAGCGGGCGGCCTCGGCGGTGGTCACCGGGCGCGCCCTGGTGCCGCGACGGGCAAAGCTCGCGAGGACGCGCCCTAGTCCCGTATCAGGTAGTCGAATTCCCCGTCCTTGATGCCGAGCAGCATGGCCTCGATCTCGGCCGGGGTGTAGACGAGGGCCGGACCGTCGGGGTGCCGCGAGTTGCGCACGGCGACGCCGCCGCCCGGCAGTTTGGCGAACTCCACGCAGGAACCCTGGGAGTTGGAGTGACGGCTCTTGTGCCACGCGACCTCTTGAAGGTCCGATGCAGCCATGCCGTTGTACGCGTGGGGCACAGGACTCTCCCGGAAAATTGCAGCTATCAACTATCAACTGCTCCGGATCATAGCCGCGTTCATGTGCCATTGCATGAGCGGATGCACGTGCACGGAGGGTGTTCCGGCCACTACTTCCCGGTAGAGGAATACGGCAACAATGCCATCTCCCGAGCATTCTTGATCGCCCGGGCCAGCCGTCGCTGCTGCTGAGCGGTGACGCGCGTCACTCGGCGACTTCGGATCTTCCCGCGGTCGGAAATGAACCGGCGCAGCAAATCCGTGTCCTTGTAGTCGATATAGGAGACACCGGCCACGTCCAGAGGGTTGGGCCGGGGCTTGCGCGACTTGGCCGCATCACCGCGTCGGGGCATGAACAAAAGCCTTTCTCACACAGGGGGTTGGCTACCCGGATCTCACAGAGCGGAGCGGGTCACCCGGAAAACACGGAAAGTCACAGAACCGGATCGAGGAGTTCATCAAATGCGGGCGACAGCCGCCGCCAGCCCGCCGGCCCGGCCGCGTACTCGGCGTCGTCCAGCAGACACGAGTCCAGGAGCGCCCGCAGCCCCTCCTCGTCCAGCCCCGGCGAGGTGAAGGCCAGGTGCTGGCCGCGGTCGCCGTGCTCGGGGTGCCAGTCCATGGCGGCGGCGACCCGGCGGGCCGGATCGACCATCTCCCACGCCGCGTCCGGGAGCGCCGCCAGCCAGGGCCCGGCGTTCTCCACGCACAGCGCGCCGCCCGCCGCGTCCCACGACAGCAGCGCGTCGGGCCGGTCCGCGAGCCAGAACCGGCCCCGGCTGCGCGCCGCGGCACAGGTCAGCTCCTCCAGCGCCGCGTACAGCCGGCCCGGGTGGAACGGCCGGCGCCGCCGCCATACGAGCGTGGCGACGCCGTCCGCGTCGGCGGCCTGCGGCAGCAGGGCGCAGGCCGGGTGGAGCCGCGCGGCGGCGGCCGCCACGTCGAAGCCGGCCAGGGCCGCCGCGGCCAGCCCGCCGGAGTCCGCACCGATCTGCCGGGCGGCGGGGGTGAGCTGGTCGAGCAGCGCGAAAGCGGTGGGGTCAGCGGGATCGACGCCGGCTTCCGGCGCCATATCGGCCAGGGCCAGCACCGAGGCGTACTCCAGTTGCCGGGCGAAGGTGTCGCCGACCGTGCGCTGATCGCCGGGGGCCGCCGCGAGCCCGGCCTCGGCGAGATCGTCCCCGCACGCCAGGCAGGGCACGACCAGCGCCGGGTCCACGGCCGTGAACACGGCGGTGAGCCGCAGCCCCGGACCGCCGTGCGCGGCCACGACCTCGGCCATGGCCTTCGGCTCGACGGAGTCCCACAGCTCCACGACGGCGAGCCGGCAGCCCCCGCCGCCGGCCAGCCGCTCCAGCTCCGGCACCAGGTCCTCGCGGAGCGCGCAGCAGGCGCAGTCGTTCACGAGCGGCGCCTCGCCGGTGTCGAGCAGGCGGGAGCGGTCGCGTACGGTCCGGCGGACCGTCCCTCGCGCGGCCGTCGCCAGATCATGGTGGAGCGCGACGCTCCCCGGCACGTCGCGCAGCAGCCGGTCGACGACCGCGCGACGCGCCTCGGAGTGCAGCCCGCCGACGATCGCGACGGGCATCCGGTCGAGGGGGCCTGCCGTCACCGGCCGGCCCCGCGTCCGCCGTAACGGCGCTCGAACCGCTCGACGCGCCCGGCGGTGTCCAGCACGCGCGCCGTGCCCGTGTAGAAGGGGTGGCTCGCCGAGGAGATCTCGACGTCGATGACGGGGTAGGTGTTGCCGTCCTCCCACTCGACGGTCTTCTCGCCGGTGGCGGTGGACCGGGTGAGGAAGGCGTAGCCGGCGGCCCGGTCGCGGAAGACGACGGGCTCGTAGGCCGGGTGGATTCCGTTCTTCATGGCGCTCAGCGCTCCTCTCGGAAGGTGACGTGACGGCCGGCGACCGGGTCGTACTTGCGCAGTTCCATCCGGTCGGGGTCGTTCCGGCGGTTCTTGCGGGTGACGTAGGTGAATCCGGTCCCGGCGGTGGACCGGAGCTTGATGACGGGGCGTGTCTCGTTGCGAGCCATAACCGCTACTATACGAAAACGATTCCCGTTTTCAAGAGGAGGCAACGCACCTTGTCAGCCCACTGCCAGCTCACCGGCCGCAAGCCAGGCTTCGGCAACGCCATCTCCCACTCCCACCGGCGCACCCCGCGCCGCTTCGACCCGAACATCCAGCGCAAGCGCTACTGGCTGGCGAGCGAGGGCCGGCACATCCGGCTCACCCTGAGCGCCAAGGGGATCAAGACGGTCGACGCGATCGGCGTCGAGGCCGCCGTGGCCCGCATCCGGGCCCGAGGGGGGAAGGTCTGATGGCGAAGAAGAGCAAGATCGCGAAGCACGAGAGGCGGCGCGCCACGGTCGCCCGCTACGCCGCCCGCCGGGCCCTCCTCAAAGCGATCGCCCGCGACCCGCGCTCCTCCGAGGAGGAACGGCTCGCCGCCCGACGCGAACTGAGCCGCCAGCCGCGCGACGCCAGCGCCACGCGCGTACGCAACCGCGACAGCGTCGACGGCCGCCCACGCGGCTACCTGCGCGCCTTCGGCCTCTCCCGCGTGAACCTGCGCGAGCAGGCACACGCCGGCCACCTGCCGGGGGTGCGCAAGTCGAGCTGGTGACGGGGTCTGCCGACGGCCCGTCCCGGGGGCCTCCAGCGGGCGCGCCCCCCGGGGGCTGCCGGCGGGCTGGTCCTGTGGAAACCCCGCAGCTCGTCGGCGGACCGTTCCCGTCAGGTCCCGTAGCCCGTCGGCGGCCGTGCCAGTCAGGCCCCGCAGCGCGTCGGCGGGGGTCGTTCCTGTGAGTGCTCGCGCCCGCGTCGGGGGGTGCGTGCCCGCGTTTCGGGCGCACACCCGCGCGGGGCGCCGCGCCCAGCCCCGTGGCGCGCACACCGGCCCCATTGTCAGACCCCCCTGCCAGACTCCTTCCATGAGGTGGGCGGCGGCAGAGGCGAGCGACGGGGGTGTCCGTCTCTGCCCGCTCACGCCCGACGGGCGCCCTGCCGGGCCCGTCCGTACGGCGGGGAGCCTGGCCGAGGCGGTGCGGTCGCGGCCGGATGCCGACCGCTGGGTCTGGCGGTGCAGCGCCGAGGCGTATCCGCGCCTCCTGGAGGCCGGGGTCCGCGTGGAGCGGTGCTATGACGTGGAGGCGGCGGAAGCGCTCCTCATCGGCCATGAGGAGGGACAGGCGGGCCAGCCGCGCTCCCTGGCGGCGGCCTGGGCGCGGCTGCGGGGGCTGCCGGTGCCCGAGGACGCGCCCGTACGGGCCGCGGACACGCAGCCGTCCCTGTTCGCGCCGGGCCCGGTGCCGCTGCCGCCCGGCGTCGACCCGCTCGACGCGCTCCTGGAGGTGTACGCGGGACAGCTCGCCCGGATGGACGCCGCCGAACACCCCGGCCGGCTGCGGCTGCTGACGGCCGCCGAGTCCGCCGGCACGCTCGTGGCGGCGGAGCTGAACCGCGCCGGGGTGCCCTGGCGGGCCGACGTGCACCGGGAGCTGCTGGCCGAGCTGCTCGGCGAGCGCTACCCCGGCGGGCTGGAGCCGCAGCGCCTAGCGGAGCTGGCAGAGCGGGTCTCGGCGGCGTTCGGCGGGATGCGGGTCCGGCCGGACCTGCCGGCCGACATCATCAAGGCGTTCGCCAGGGACGGCATCGCGCTGACGTCGACGCGGGCGTGGGAGCTGAAGGAGGTCGACCACCCGGCCGTGGCGCCGCTGCTCCAGTACAAGAAGCTCTACCGGCTGTATACGGCGCACGGCTGGTCGTGGCTCCAGTCGTGGGTGCGCGACGGCCGGTTCCACGCCGAGTACGTGCCAGGCGGCGCCGTCTCCGGCCGCTGGACCACCAACGGCGGCGGGGCGCTGCAGATCCCGAAGATCGTCCGGCGGGCGGTGGTCGCCGATCCGGGCTGGCGGCTGGTGGTGGCCGACGCGGACCAGATGGAGCCGCGCGTGCTCGCCGCCGTCTCCCGCGACCCCGGGCTGATGGCGGCGGCCGACAGCGACCGCGATCTGTACGCGGCCCTGGCGGAGCGGGCCTTCGGGGGCAACCGCGACCGCGCCAAGATCGGAATGCTCGGCGCGATCTACGGCCAGACCTCCGGCGACGCTCTCAAGCACATGGCGGACCTGCGCCGCCGCTACCCCGCCGCCGTCGCGTACGTGGACGACGCGGCCCGCGCCGGGGAGGAGGGGCGGCTCGTACGGACCTGGCTCGGCCGCACGTGCCCGCCGGCGTCCCTGGCAGCGGCGGCGGACGAGGCGGGGCTTCCACAGGAGGCGACCCCGCCTTCGGACGGGTACGGGTACGGTTCGACGCCCGCCGCCCGCGCCCGCGGCCGGTTCACCCGGAACTTCGTGGTGCAGGGCAGCGCGGCGGACTGGGCGGTGCTGATGCTGGCCGCGCTGCGCCAGGACCTGGCGGGGCTCAGCGCGGAACTGGTCTTCTTCCAGCACGACGAGGTGATCGTGCACTGCCCGGCGGAGGAGACCGACGCCGTGGTCGAGGCGGTCCGCGCGGCGGGCGACCGCGCCGGGCGCGTGGCCTTCGGCGAGACGCCGGTGCGGTTCGCGTTCAGCACGGCGGTCGTCGAGTGCTACGCGGACGCCAAGGCGTAACGATTCGCCGCGGGGCGCGTCAGCGGCGGATGGCAACCCGCCAACCGGGCGTCACGCGATCGGCTCTTTCACCGAAGTTTCGCCGGAATTGGGGCGCTTGGCGCGCGTACCTTCAATTTGCGTCATTCGCGGCAAGGATCGCCAAGAGTCAGGAGAACCCCATGTCCATGACCGCCCCTCTCGTCACTCTGGTCACCCGCGGCAAGAAGGCCGCGGCGGGCGCCGGCGTCCTCGCCACGGCCGCCGCCCTCGGGGCCACGCTGCTCGCCGCGGCCCCCGCCCAGGCCGCCCCCGCCCGGCCGTACGGCACCGTCACCAGCTCCTCCGGCCTCTTCGAGCGCCAATACCCCAGCACCGACTCCGCGGTGCGCGGCAGCCTCAAGCACGGCGCCCAGGTCGGCCTCCGCTGCAAGGTCCGCGCCCAGAACATCGGCGGGAACACCATCTGGTACCTGCTGCGCGACCGCGCCACCTGGGTCACGGCGAAGTACGTCGACAACACCGGTGACGTGAAGTACTGCAAGGACGTACAGCGCAGCAAGGTCGTCCACTACCCGGCAGCAAAGCGCCCCAGGGGCTGACGGGGCCTTGCCGGCCGGGCGCTGACGGCGGCCTGACCGGCCGGGGGCTGGCGGGGGCCTAGCCGGCCGAGGCTGACGACGGCCTAGCCGGTCGGGCGCTAGCGGGCGGCCTGAAACGGGGCCGAGTAAGGGACCAGGGCCACCCCCACCCGGGCCGCCCGCATGCAAGGCCCCCGCGCCGCCCGCCCACCCACCGTTCGAGGGCGCCGAGACGGGAGAGGGACCGGGGCTGCCCACCCACCGTTCGAGACGGACGAGAGGGAAGGGGTTGCCACCCACCCACCGTTCGAGGGACGACGAGAGCGGAGGCGCCGGGGCTGCCCACCCACCACTCGACGGCGACGAGAGGGAAGAGGCCAGGGTGGCCACCCACTCACCGTTCGAGGGCGACGAGAGAGGAGGGGCTGGGGGTTGCCCCCACCCTCCCCCGCCCACCCGGGGCGGGCAGCGAGCAAAGGGGGCCCACCCACCCACCGTTCGAGAGCGACGAGAGAGGAGGGGCCGGGGCCGTAGGGGTGGGGTCCGGAACGCTGACGTGTATTTGTGGGCCGGAGTGCCGGATGAGATGACGGTTCCGGGTTTGCGGCCCGTAAATATGCGGTGGAGGGCCCCACCCCGTAGGCCCCGGCCCCGCACCCAACCCCGTAGGCCCCGACCCCGCACCCAACCCCATAGGCCCCGGCCCCGCACCCAACACGCCGACGGCCCGGCCCCGCCACTGTGCGGTGCCGGGCCGTTGTCGTAGGCGGGGCCCGGGCCTACGGGCAGCCGAGGGCTGACGGTTCGTCACCGGCCTTACCCCGAGCGGCGCATCCCGACATGCGGGCCGGTCCAGGCGCCCACACGATGGGGGCATGACTCTCAGCCTCGATCAACTGCGCCGTTGCCATGTAGCCGTCGACCTCGGAGCGGCCCGTACCCGCGTCTACCTCAAACATCAGGGCCTGATCGTGGACGAGCCGAGCGTGGCCTCCGTCAACACCAACACCGGCGCCCTGATCGCGGTGGGCACGCTCGCCGAGCGCATGGCGGGCCGCACGCCCGAGCACATCCGCGTGGTGCGCCCGGTCTCCGGCGGCACCGTCGTCGACATCGACATGGCCCAGCGCATGCTGCGCTACCTCGTCGGCGACAAGGTCCGCAGGGCGTGGCGGCGCAAGCCGACGCTGCGAGCGGCGGTCTGCGTGCCGCACGAGGCGGAGCCGCTGGCGCTGCGAGCCGCCGTCGAGACGATGACCGGCCTCGGCGCGCGCCGCGTCGAGTTGGTCGACACGCTCATCGCGGCGGCGGTCGGCTGCGGACTGCCCGTGGAACAGGCCGAGGCGACGATGATCGTGGTGTGCGGAGCGGCGACCACGCAGGTCGCCGTGTTGTCGCTGGGCGCGATCGTGGCCGCCGAGAAGGTCCCGCTCGGCGGGGACGCGATCGACCACGCGGTCGTACAGCACCTGCGCAACACCCACGAACTGGTGCTGCCTAGCCAGGGCGTGCGCCCCCTGCACCTGGCCCTGAACGCGAGCGGCCCGGACGGCTGGGAGGGCACGGAGGTGCACGGCCGGGACGTGTCGACCGGGTGCGCCCGTTCCGTACGCGTCGACGGCCGCGAGGTGCGGGACGCCATCCACACCCCGCTCACGGCCGTACTCGACTCCATCGGCCGGGTGCTGCGGCTCTGCCCGCCCGACCTCGTGGCGGACCTCGGGGACCGCGGCGTCATGCTGGCCGGCGGCAGCGCGCGGCTGCCAGGGCTGGACAAGATGCTCAGGTCGGCTACGGGGATGCCGGTGCACGTCGCACGCAACGCGGACGTGTGCGCGGTCGAGGGGCTCGGCTCGATGCTGGAGGGCCGGCTCAAGCCGCTGGTCCTGGAGCCGGTCACGACCTGAGGAACGCGTCCGGCGCTCTTGGGAACTTCTTTACCCCTGCCGCAGTTCTGCCTGTGCACCCCTATTTGCACGAGGAGAGAAACGCACATGGCGCTGTGGGACAAGCTCAAGGATTCCGCGACGGCGATGCAGGGCCAGTTGGTGGCGAAGAAGAACGACCTCAAGAGCGGGGCGTTCCGTGACGCGAGCATGGCGATGTGTGCGCTGGTGGCGGCCGCCGACGGGTCCATCGACGCCTCGGAGCGGCAGCGCGTCGCCTCGCTGATCGCCACCAACGAAGTCCTCCAGAACTTCCCCGCCGACGACCTCCAGGCCCGCTTCAACGACTACTGCCAGAAGCTGACCGTCGACTTCGACTTCGGCAAGGTCAGCGTTCTGCAGACCATCGGCAAGGTGCAGAAGAAGCCGACCGAGGCGCGGGCCGTCATCCAGATCGGCATCGTCATCGGCGGCGCCGACGGCGACTTCGACAAAACGGAGCAGGCCGTCGTCCGCGAGGCGTGCTACGCGGTGGGCATCGACCCGAACGAGTTCGACCTCTAGTCGATCGAAGAGTCAAAACAGTCGAACTCTCGCCGGCCCCTTCGGTCGGCGGCTGAGAGAGCGCGGTCCGCCGAGCGCGGTCCGCGCTCTCGCGCGTACGAGCGGTCGCTCGCCCGTCGCGTACGGCCGTACGAGCCCCACCCTGGCAACCGTAGGCCCCGACCCGCCGCTACCGGCCCCGCCGCCAGTCCTCCGCCAGCGCGACCGCCTTGAGCTGGGCGATCGTCAGCGCGGGCGTGGCGCGGGTGGCGGGTGACAACTGGCTGCCCGAGTTGGTGGCGGAGACCACGACGCGCAGCCCGTCGGTCCGGATCGTGTCGACCGTCCACACCACCACCCCCGCCCCGCCCTTCTCCCCGGGCCCCTTGCTCACCGCGAATTTCGTGCCGTCCGGCAGGGTCGTGACGTCGAGGCTCCGGAATATGTCGGACTCGACGTCCAGCATGTTCGGCTGCACATTGATCTCGACGAGGCTCGCGCCCTTCCCGTCGTCCGCCGTCACATGGGCGTAAACGCCCTCCTGCGCGGTCACCTCCCCGTACGTCGGCCCCTTGGGCAGCAGCCGCCGGAAGGTGGCCTTGATGTCCGCCGCGGTCGGGCCGGTCGGCGTGGGCGTCGGTCCGGCGGGCGGCACGGCGGCGAGCACGGGCGCCCATCGGGCGTCCCGGACCAGGTCGGTCATGCGTGCCAGGTCCAGCGGCGGGTCGTCGCGCGTGATCGGCTCGCCCTTCTCGACGGGCGCGTTCCACTCGGACGCGGTGACGTAGCGGCCGTCCTTGGTGGCGAGGGTGGCCTCCCACAGCTTGATGCCGTCGCGCCGGTCCGGGTACTCGTACCCCTGGGAGCTCACCAGTACGGCGCCGTCGCTCAGCGGTGTGCTCGTGCACCGGGTGTACGGGGCCAGCGCCGGGTCCGGGCATTCCCGGTCCCCGTCCGTGCCGATCCTGACGTCGATCGCCCCCGCGCCCTGCCCGTCGTCGTACACCACATGCGCGTAGGCCATCTTGGCCGCGCCCTTCGGGCCGAGACCTCGGCCCTGCGCACCGGAGACCCTGCCGCCCGGTAGGGCCGATGTGAGCAGTTCGATCATCTCCTTGCCGGTGACGGTCCGGCCCCCGCCGTCGGCGGTCTTCTTCGACGCGCCGCGGTCGGCCACGGTGCCCTTCTCCCCTGCCTTCTCCCCTCCCTTCGCCCCTCCCCCGCCGATCGCTCCGCCGAGGACCGCGCCGCCGACGACGACCGCGGCGAGCGCCAGCGCGCCGCCCGCGACGGCCGCCGCACGCCGCCGCTTGCGGGCGCGTCCGCGCGCGAGACCGCCGTCGGCCAGGGCCTGGGCGTCGGCCGAGAAGGCGTCGCCGGCTCGGCGCAGCGCACCGCCGAGTTCGCCCTCGAAGGAAGCGGCGGAGGAGCCTTGGGGCTCGTCGGCCTTCGAGGGGGCACGGTCGGAATCCATGAGCAACCACCGTCTCTCGTCCGGGTACTTCAGTGCGCGGCGTATTCGGCGAGGCTGCCGCCCAGCAGGTCGCGCAGCCTGCCCAGGGCCCGTACGGACCGGGTCCGCACCGCGCCGGAGCTGACGCGCATCGCCTCGGCGGTCTCCTCGATGCTGCGGTCCTCCCAGTAGCGCAGCACCACCACCGCCCGGTCCTTGGCCGACAACTGCCCGAGGGCGCCGAGCAGCGCGAGCCGCAGCGCCATGTCGTCGCAGTCCGCGGCGTGCGGTTCGGGCAGTTCGTCCGTGGGGCGCTCGTGGCTGCTGCGCCGTCTGCGGTGGGTGAGGAAGGCCCGTACGAGCACGGTCTGGGCGTACCCGGCGGGGTTGCCGATCGAGGAGACGCGGCGCCAGGCGACATACATCCGGCCGAGGGTCTCCTGCACCAGATCCTCGGCGAGGTGAGTGTCCCCGCTGGTCAGCAGGCATGCGGAGCGGAAGAGATGCCCGCTCCGGCCGGCCGCGAACTCCAGAAAGCCGTCCACGTCGGACGCTCTCATCCCCACCCCGATCGTCACTCACGCACCGTCAGCGCCTCGCCTACACCTCACTGACGCGCCGGGCGCACCGAAATGTTTCAGGCGAATTCAAGCCAAAGGGGAACAGGGGTAGCGGGGGTGCGGAGTAGGCAGGGGGGTGCGCCGGGAAACGTACGAGTCGGCGGGGCAGTCGTGCGCCGGGATACGTACGACCCCGAGGGTCAGCCGCGTGCCGTTACGGACTCGGGAGCGGCCAGTTCGCGGGAGACGAAGTCCACCAGGAGCTCGCGCATCACGGTGATCGTCATGCCCGGCGCGCCCGTCAGGACCTGGATGGCCGCGCCGTCGGTGAGGGCGGTCAGCCGCAGGGCCACGTTCTCGGGGTCGGCGTCGGGGCGGAAGACGCCTTGGCGCACGCCGCGCCGCACGGTCCGTACGACGGCGTCGTGCCAGCGGGCGTAGAACTCGTTGTGCGCGGGGCGGAATTCGGGGCGTACGACCGCTTCGGCCCAGTACTGGAGCCAGATCGACCACTCGTCGCGGACCCTGCCGACTCTCGGGACCTGCATGTCGATGAGCTTGAGCAGCCGTTCATGGGCGTTGTCGATGGCCTTCAGCTCGACGCTCTGCCGGTTGAACGCCTGCTCCACGCAGTACTTGAGGGCCGCGGTGAGGACGTCGTTCTTGCCCGGGAAGTAGTAGTGCACGGTGCCGGTGCTGGTGCCGCAGACCTTGGCGATGTCCGCGATCCGCACGGCGTGGAATCCGCGCTCGGCGATCAACTGCCAGGTGGCCTCCAGGATGGCCGCCCGGCGGTCCTCGTCGCTGCGGGGCCTGTCCGCCATCTCCGCCGTCTCCCCCATCGGTTCATCGGTCCATCGGTTCCGGTCGTCGCTCCCTGCGGCGCCCCAGTCTACTGACGCGGAAGTCAAAGGCAAGGACCGGGGCGTCCAGCATTAACACCCTCTGCTGCCATGGCAATTCTGTGTTTTCTCTTGACATCCCCTCTACCCAAGGAGCTAACTGACGCATCAGTCAGATACTCCGGTCGAACCGAGGAGGAGACTCCGTGCGGAGCACAGAACACGCCGGAAAGGTCGCGCTGATCACCGGCGGCGGCACCGGCATCGGCCGGGCGGCGGCGCGGGACTTCGCCGCCGGCGGAGCCAAGGTCGTCGTCTGCGGACGCCGCCCCGAACCGCTCGAAGAGGTACGCGCCGAGCTCGCCGCCGCCGGGGCCGACTGCCTCGCCCTGCCCGCCGACATCCGCGACGAGGAGCAGGTGGCCGGGGTGGTGGAGCGGACCGTCGAGGCGTACGGCCGGATCGACGTGCTGGTCAACAACGCGGGCGGGCAGTTCACCGCGCCCGCCGAGGAGATCACGCCCAAGGGCTGGCGCGCCGTGCACCGCCTCGCGGTCGACGCCGCCTGGGACGTCACCCGCCAGGTCGCGCTCCGCGCGATGCTCCCGCAACGCTCCGGCGTCGTCTTCTTCATCGCCTTCTCGCCGCGCCGCGGCATCCCCGGCATGGTGCACGCCACGGCCGCCCGCGCCGCCGTGGAGAACCTCGCCGCGGGGCTCTGCCTGGAGTGGAGCCGCTACGGCATCCGCACGGTCTGCGTCGCGCCCGGCACCATCGCCACCGACGGCCTCGACGAGGCGTACTCGGCCGCCGAACGCGCCCAGTGGGAGCAGGCCGTGCCACTCGGCCGGCTCGGCCGCCCCGAGGACGTCTCCGGCGTCATCTCCTTCCTCGCCTCGCCCGGCGGCGCGTACGTCTCCGGCACCACCGTCGTCGTCGACGGCGGCGCCGACGCCTGGGGCACCGGCCACCCCGTCCCCGCGCCCGCGCCCCTCCCGGAAGCCCGCACCCACACCCGGGACGCCGGCCGATCCGCCCCTGCGCCCGCCCCCGCGCCCCTCCCGGAGGTCCCCCGATGACGCTCGCCACCACGGCCCGTACCGGCCCCGCCGCGCCCGGCCGCGGGCTCGACGCGCTCTTCGCGCCCCGGGCCGTCGCCGTCGTCGGGGCCAGCGACGACCAGTCCAAGTACGGGAACTGGATCAGCGTGCAGGCGCTGCGGATGAGCGGCGAACGCCCCGTCCACCTCGTCAACCGGCGCGGCGGGCCGGTGCTGGGCCGCCCCGCGTACCGCTCGCTCGCCGAGGTGCCCGGCCCCGTCGACCTCGTCGTGATCGCGGTGCCCGCCGCCGGGTTCGAGGCCGCCGTCGAGGAGGCGCTGGCCGCGGGGGCGCGGGCGATCGTCGGCATCACGGCGGGCTTCGGGGAGCTGGGCGCGGACGGCAAGGCGCGCGAGGCGGCGCTCGCCGAGCGCGTGCGCCGGGCGGGCGCCGTGCTGCTCGGCCCCAACTGCCTCGGCGTCCTGGACAGTACGAGCGGGCTGTACCTCGCCTCCAACCCGCTGCCGGCCGGGCCGGTCGGGCTGATCTCCCAGAGCGGCAACATGGCCCTGGAGCTCAGCGCGTTCCTCACCGGCCGCGGCCTCGGCTTCTCCCGCTTCGCCTCGCTCGGCAACCAGGCCGACCTGAACGCCGCCGATCTCGTACGGGCCTACGCCGCCCACGACGGCACCGAGCTGATCGCCGTCTACTGCGAGGACTTCGGCGACGGGCGGGCGTTCGTCGCCGCCGCCTCGGGCGCCGTGGCCGCGGGCAAGCCCGTCGTCCTCCTCACGGTCGGCTCCAGCGCCGCGTCCGTACGCGGCGCGAAGTCCCACACCGGGGCGCTGACCAGCGACACCTCCGTGATCGACGCGGCCTGCCGGGCCGCCGGCGTGGACCGCGTGCACAGCCCGCGCGAGATGGCGGACCTGCTGGCCGCGCTGCACCGCTACGGGCCCGCGCCCGCCCGCCGGGTCGCGGTGCTCGCGGACGGCGGCGGCCACGCCTCCGTCGCCTGCGACGTCGCGGAGGCGTGCGGGCTGTCGGTGCCGGAGTTCGCGCCCGCCACGGCGGACGCGCTGCGCGCCGGGCTGCCGCCGTCGGCGGGCGTCGGCAACCCCGTGGACCTCGCGGGCGCGGGCGAGCAGGACATCGCCTCCTTCACCCGCACCCTCGACACGCTGCTCGCCGACCCCGGCACCGACTCCGTGCTGGTCACCGGCTACTTCGGCGGCTACGGCAGGTACGGCGAGGAGCTGGCCGCGCGCGAGATCGCCACCGCCCGCGACATGGGCGCGTCCGTGCGGCGGCACGGCAGGCCCGTCGTGGTGCACACGATGTGCGCGGACAGCCCGGCCGCCGACGAGCTGCGCGCCCAGGGCGTACCGGTGTTCGCCGCGGTCGAGGACGCGGCCCGCACGCTGGGCATGCTCGCCCGCCGCACGGCCGCCGGGGTGGACGCGCCTCGGCCAATAGGCGCCGCGGCTCCCGTGGACACATCCCAGCCGACACCCGCCGCCCCGGCGGGCGAGCCCCAGCCAGGAACAGACGCCCCCCGACCCGTACCCGCCGCCGCCACAGACGCCCCCCGGCCCGCACCCGCCGCCGCCACAGACGCCCCCCGGCCCGCACCCGCCGCCGCCACAGACACCCCCCGACCCGCACCCGCCGCGCCCCCGGTGACCGACGACGGCTACTGGTCGGCGCGCGAGCTGATCCGGAGCGCCGGGGTCGCGTTCCCGCCCGCCCATCTGGTCCGTACCGCGGCGGAGGCCGCTGCCGCCGCCCGGGCCATCGGCGGGCCCGTCGTCCTCAAGGCGCTCGGGCTGCTGCACAAGTCCGACTCGGGCGGCGTGGCGCTCGGCCTGCGCGACGAGGACGCCGTACGCGCCGCCCACGCCGACATGGCGCGCCGGCTGGACCCGCCGGGGTTCTGCGTCGAGGCGATGGCGGACCTCGGCGGCGGCGTGGAGCTGATCGTCGGCGTGCGGCGCGACGCCCGCTTCGGGCCGGTGGCGATGGTCGGGCTCGGCGGGGTGGCCACCGAGGTGCTGCGCGACGTGGTGTTCGCGCTGGCCCCCGTCGCCCCCGCGCACGCCCGCACCATCCTCGGCGAGCTGCGCGCCGCCGCCCTGCTGCGCGGGGTGCGCGGCAGGCCGGCCGTGGACCTCGACGCGCTCGCGGCGGCCGTCGCGACGGTCACCGAGGTCGCCGCCGCCCACCCGGAGATCGCCGAGCTGGAGGTCAACCCCCTGCTCGCGACGGCCGACGGCTGCCTGGGCCTCGACGCCCGGATCGTCCTGGAGCACTGAACACCCCCGCCCCGACCCGTATCCGTATCCGTATCTGTATCCGTAGGCATTAGGAGCAGCACACATGGAGTTCGCCCTCACCCCCCGGCTCGCCGAGCTGAAGCGGCGCGCCGCCGGACTGGCCGAGAAGATCATGCCGTACGAGGACGCCTGCGAGGCCGACAACGGCCTGCCGCCCGAAGCGCTCGCCGCGATCCGCGAGGAGGTGCTGGCCAGCGGCCTGCAAGCGATCAACATGCCCGCCGAGTGGGGCGGCGCGGGCCTCAGCGTCCTCGAACAGGCAGTGGTCCAGGACGAGCTGGGCAAGCTCACCAACGCCCTGTGGGACACCGTCTGGCGCCCCGCCAACTGCCTGCGCGCCGCCACCCCCGAGCAGCGCGAGCGCTATCTCCTCCCCGGCATCCAGGGCCGCTGCCGGGACGCCGTCGCCATCACCGAGGCCGACGCGGGCTCCGACCCGTCCGGCATCGCCACCACCGCCGAGCCGGACGGCGACGGCTACGTCATCAACGGCGAGAAGTGGTTCGTGACGGTCGGCGACGCGGCGGACTTCCTGATCGTGCTGGCCAACGTGCGGACCGGGGCCGGCGAGGAGGCGGGCGGCGAAGGCGCACCGACGCTGTTCATCATCGACAAGGACCACCCGGGCGTCACCCTCAAGCGCACCCCGCGTTACACGCACACCTTCGTCTACGAGCACCCCGAGTTCGTCTTCGAGGACGTACGGGTCGGCGCGGACGCCGTGCTCGGCGGCGTCGGCCAGGGGTACGAGCTGACCCGCGACTGGTTCACCGAGGAGCGGCTGATGATCGGCGCCCGCACCATCGGCGCCGCCGAGCGGGCCCTGTCGCTGGCCACCGAGTGGGCCCGCGGCCGGACGCAGGGCGGCGAGCCGCTGATCAACCGTCAGCTCATCCAGGGCATGCTCGCCGACTCCGTCGTCGACATCGCCACCAACCGGGCCCTCACCCACCAGGTGGCCTGGGAGTTCGACCAGGCCGACGGGAGCGAGAGGGGCCGCAAGCTGCTCCACGCCAAGGCCGCCACCGTCAAGCTCGCCGCCTCCGAGGCGTCCAACCGGGTCGCCGACCGCGCCCAGCAGATCTTCGGCGGCCGCGGCTACATGCGCGACTACCCCGTCGAGCGGATCTGGCGCGAGCTGCGCGTGGACCGCATCTGGGAGGGCACCTCGGAGATCCAGCGCCTCGTCATCGCCAACGAGATCGACAAGCGCGGGCTGCCCGGCCTGCTCTCCTTCCGGACGGAGGCGTAAGTGGGCGCCGACGCCGACACCGACGCCCGAGGGACGGTCCACACCGAACGCCACGGCGCGGTGGCCGTGCTCACCCTGCGCCGGGAGGCCAAGCTCAACGCCCTCTCCACCCACCTGGAGGCCGAACTCCTCGCGGCGGTGCGCTCGGAGCCCGTACGGACCAGCCGCGCCGTGGTGATCACCGGCGGCGCGACGGTGTTCTCCGCCGGGGCGGACGTCGGCGAGCTGCGCGAGATGACGCCGGAGGCGATCGCCGCCTACTACCGGGCCTCCGGCGCGGTCTACGAAGCGGTCGCGGACCTGGAGCAGCCCGTGGTCGCGGCCATCGCCGGGCACTGCCTGGGCGGCGGCCTGGAACTGGCGCTCGCCGCCGACATCCGCGTCGCCGACGCCACGGCCCGCCTCGGCCTGCCGGAGGTGGGCCTGGGCATCCTGCCCAGCTCCGGCGGCATCACCCGGCTGGTACGGGCGGTGGGCCCGGCCCGCACCCGTGACCTGGTGCTGCGCGCCCGCCGGATGCCGGTCGCCGAGGCGCGCGAGTGGGGCCTGCTCACCGAGGTCACGCCCGAAGGGGCCCACCTGGAACGGGCGTTGGAGATCGCCGGCGAACTGGCCGAGCACCCGCCGCTCGCCGTCTCCGTCACCAAGCAGGTCATCACCGCCGCGACCGACGCGCCCCGCGAATCCGCGCTCCTGCTGGAACGGCTCGCCTACGCGGCGCTCAACAGAACGGGGTAGCGCGCGAAGGGGCTCCATACGCCCGTACGAGTCCCCGTGCGCGTACGCGTCCACGTGCCCGTACGGGCGTAAGGGCGCCGGCGGGCACCACCGGCGATCAGCACACCGGAAGCGATCAGCAGCGAGCAACGGCGATAAGCAGCGAGCATCGAGCAGCAGCGAGGAGACGTGACATGGCAGTCGGCACCTCTGGCTCACCCGGCACCACGGGTGCCGACGGCCCGGCGCGCTCGGGGGCGGCGGCGCCGCCCCCAGCCGGCGGGGGGCGGAAGCCGGTCATCGAGGCGCGGTCCATCGACTACGTGCCGCTGGCCGAGCGGCACGGCAAGGTCTGGCACCTGTTCCCCGTGTGGTTCGCCGGCGACGCCCATCTGGCCACCGTCGCGACCGGCGCGATCGGCGTCGGGCTCGGCGGGAACCTCGTCTGGACGGCCATCGCGGTCGTGCTCGGCTGCGCGCTCGGCACGTTCTTCATGGCCTTCCACTCCACCCAGGGCCCGCAGCTCGGGCTGCCCCAAATGGTGCAGTCCCGGCCGCAGTTCGGGTTCATCGGGGCGCTGCTGGTATGGCTGGTCGCGCTGACGACGTACATCGGCTACAACGCGTTCAACCAGATCCTGGTCGGCTCCACCCTGGACCACCTGGCCGACGTGCCGACCGGTGCGAGCTACGTCGGCTACGCGGTGATCGCGATCGTGCTGGCCGTGGTCGGCTACGACATCATCCACAAGGCGTCCCGCTGGCTGACGTACGTGGTGCTGGTGGCGCTGGCGCTCTTCACGGTCTGCGTGATCGTCGTCCACCCCTTCACCCACGCCCAGCTCGACCTGGGGTCCTTCGCGCTCACCCCGTTCCTGATCCAGCTCTTCACCGCCGCCGTCTACCAGCTCTCCTGGTCCATCTACGTCTCGGACTACTCCCGCTATCTGCCGCCGTCGGTCGGTGTGCGCTCGTCGTTCTGGTGGACGTATCTCGGCGCGGGCGTCGGCGGCGCGTGGATGATGCTGGTCGGCACGGTGGCGGCGGGGCTGTTCCCCGGGAAGAGCCTGGTGGAGTCGGTGATCTCCGCGGGCGACCGGGCGCTCGGCGGCTTCGGGGTGGCGCTGCTGGTCATCACGGTGCTGCCGCTGCTGACGATGGGCGCGCTGAACGTGTACGGCGGCAGCCTCACCCTCCTCTCCAGCCTCGACTCGCTCGGCCGGTTCCGGCTGACCGTCGCCCGGCGGATCGGCGCGCTGTGCGTGGTGGCCGTGGTCTCGACGGCGATCGCGTTCGGCGCGAGCGAGAACTTCGTCGAGGAGTTCGGGCACTTCCTCTCCGTCCTGGGCACCCTGTTCACCCCCTGGACGGCCGTCAACCTCGCCGACTTCTACCTGGTGCGCCGGGGCCGGTACTCGATCCGGGAGATCTTCAACCCGCGCGGGATCTACCGCCGCTGGAACTGGCGCGGGCTCCTCGCGTACGGGACCGGCTTCGTGGTGATGCTGCCGTTCTCGGTGATCGGCGACGCCGAGGGCCCGATGGCGCGGCTCCTGGGCGGACTGGACGTCTCCATGCCGGTGGGCCTGTTCGTCGCCGCGGGCGTCTACCTGCTCGTCTGCCGTTCGCTGGACCTCTCGGCGGAACGGCTCGCGGTCGCGGCGGCGGACGCCGGGCTGGAGCCGGAAGGGACCTGACCGCGCCTTCGGCGTCGGGGTGGTCGAGCATCGGCGGAGGGAACGAACCTCACCGCCCGGCCCCTCCAGCGTCGGGGCGGTCCAGCACCGACGTACGGGCCCTCAGCGGCGCAGTGCGGTCTCCCGCTCCAGGCGCGACAGCTTCTCGGGGTTGCGCACGGCGTAGAGCCCGGTGACGAGGCCGTCGTCGACGCGCAGCGCGAGAACGGTGTCGATCTCGCCTCCCAGCCGGACGATCAGCGCCGGATCGCCGTTCACCCGTGTCGGCTCCAGCGTCATCGCGGTGGCGATCCTCCCCAGCACGCGGGCCACCTGGTCGGCCCCCACGACCGGCGCCAGCGCGGCCCGTACGACGCCGCCGCCGTCGGTCAGCAGCACGACATCCGGCGCGAGCACGTCGAGCAGACGGCGCAGGTCGCCCGTCTCGACCGCCTGCTGGAACGCCTCGACGGTGCGGCGGGGCTCGGCGGCGGACGTGGCCCCGCGCGGCCGGCGCGCGGCGACGTGGCCCCGGGCCCGGTGCGCGATCTGGCGCACGGCGGCCGGGCTCTTGTCGACGGCCTCGGCGATCTCGTCGTACCCGAGGTCGAACACCTCGCGCAGCACGAACACCGCCCGCTCGGTCGGTCCGAGCGTCTCCAGCACCAGCAGCATCGCCATCGAGACGCTGTCGGCCAGCTCGACGTCCTCGGCCACGTCGGGCGCGGTCAGCAGCGGCTCGGGGAGCCACGGGCCGACGTAGGACTCCTTGCGCCGGCCGAGCGTGCGCAGGTGGCTCAGCGCCTGCCGGGTGGTGATCCGGACCAGGTACGCGCGCCGGTCCCGTACGGCGCCGTGATCGACGCCCGCCCATCGCAGCCAGGTCTCCTGGAGGACGTCCTCGGCGTCGGCGGCCGAGCCGAGCATCTCGTAGGCGACGGTGAACAGCAGGTTGCGGTGGGCGACGAACGCCTGGGTGGCGCTGTCCATGTCCGCGCCCGCGCCCTCTTTCCTGGCCATTTCCCTGTCCGTTCCCCTGTTCGCATCCACCTTCGCAGTCACGTGCACCAGACGCCGGTCCGCGGCGTTTTGTGACACCCGCGGCCGGTGACGGAGGCCACATCACCGTGGCGTCACAAGAAGCGGGCCGTCGGCATCTTGTGGTCATCCAATGCGGCGGCGCACGACACCCGCACCGCACCGCACCACACGACGAGTGAGGACGACGTCATGGAACCTCGTTTCAACCTGTTCGACAGCCCGACCGCCGCGAAGGTCGCCAAGCGGTTCTACAACACCTCGCTGGCCCTGGACGGGACGCTGTCGAAGTCCCTGCGGGAGCTGGTGGAGCTGCGGGTCGGCCAGCTCAACGGCTGCGGCTTCTGCGTGGACGTCCACACCAAGGAGGCGGCGGCCGTCGGGGAAACCGCGCTGCGCCTGAACCTGGTCGCCGCGTGGCGGCACACCACCGTCTTCACCGAGGCCGAGCGGGCCGCGCTGGCGCTCGCCGAGGAGGGCACCCGGCTCGGCGACCGCGGCGTGACCGACGAGACCTGGGCCGCGGTGCGCGAGCACTACGACGACGACCAGGTCGGCGCCCTGGTCTGCCTGGTCTCCCTCATCAACGCGGCCACCCGGATGAACGTCATCGTGCACAACCCGGGCGGCTCGTACCAGCCCGGCGCGTTCGCCGGCATGGAGAACTGACCGGAAGGCGGAGCGCCGACCGCTTATCGCGCGTATCGCGTCCCCCGCCCCCGTCCCGCGTCCTGCTCACAGGTGAGGGCGCGGGAGGTGCGTACGGGCGGGGGCGCGGGCGGCGCGTACGCCGGGCCGTACCGAAGGCGGGGCGGGCCGCTCCGCGCGCACGCCGGGGCTGTACGCGCGTATGCCGGGGCTGTACGCGCGTATGCCGGACGACTGTGCGCGGGGCGCTTCTCGCCGGGTACCGGCGGGGCTACGCTGAGTGGTGCGCCCCGGCCCCCGGCGACCCGCGAACCGCTCCGTCCCGAGGAGGCGCGCGTCATGAGCGTAGGTCTCGAACCCTCCCGCACCGCCCCGCCCGCGGCCCCCGTCACCTCGGTGATCGAAGTCGGCGGCGCCCTCGACCTCACGACCGTGCCGCGGCTGCGCGAACTCCTGCGCGGGGCGCAGGGCCCCGGCGTCCGGCTCGTCCTCGACCTGTCGGGCGTCACCCACTGCGACGCGCTCGCCCTCGGCGTGCTCGTCGCCACCGCCCGCCGGGCCCGCGGCCACGGCGGCGAACTGCGCGTCCTCGCGCCGTCGCCCGCCGTCTCCCGGGCACTCGGAGCGGCCGGGCTCCGCCGTCGTCTGTCGGTCTTCGCGGAGGACGGGGCCGCCGCGGTTCCCGGGGCGCGGCGGCCGGCCGGGCGCGGCTTCGGAGTGGTGGACGGCCAGGCCGCGGAAGCGGCCCGCTACTTCTCCTCCGGAGGGGGCGGCGACGAGCGGCCGGCGATGACCTCGCGGGCCACGTCGGACAGCCGGCGGTTGTGCGAGCGGGCGTAGCCGCGCAGCGAGAGGAACGCGCGCTCCATGTCGGTGCCGTAGCGCTCGGCGAGCTTCCCCTTGGCCTGTTCGATCACGATCCGGCTGTCGAGGGCGGTCTGCAATTGCCCGGTGAGCCGTTCGCTGCGCCGCGCGGAGCGCTGCCGCACGAGGCTGATGGTCGCGATGTCGGCCATGGCCTGGGCGATGGGCGAACCGAACGGCTCGATGTGCCGGGCGTCGGCGACGAAGAGGTTCAGGGCGCCGACGACCTCACTGCGGCAGCGCATGGGGAGGGCCTGTACGGCCGCGAAGCCGCGCCGCCGGGCCTGCGGTACGAACCGGGGCCAGCGCTCCGCCTCCATGCTCACGTCGAGGACGGCCACGGCGGTACCGCGCCGGAAGCAGTCCAGGCAGGGCCCCTCCTCCTCCAGTACCTCGAAGAGTTCCAGGTGCCGTACCTGCTCGCAGGAGGCGGCCGCCACCCGCAGTTCCCCGGAGAGGTCCGCGAGCAGCACCCCGGCGGCGTTCACGCCGAGCACGTCCACACAGCGGTCGGCCAGCAGGCGGAGCAGCGCGGGCTGATCGGAAGCCGCACCCCCGTTGTCCGCCAGTTCCACGAATGTCTTGGCCACGACGTTCTCGTCCATGGTCTCCGTCCACTGCCGCGAAGCACACTCCCCGCCCTCTCCACCTGCCCTCTCAGCCCAATTCAGAACTAACTCCCTGCGTAAAGGTGGAAATTCACCAGGGGGACCGACATATATGAAGGGTCGACGGCCGACTGTTTGGGTGTGACCGGGCGGGGGACCCGGAATCCGGCCCTTCTTCGGCCGAACGCGTTTTCCAGGCCAACTCGGCCTATTTCAGCCTGACTCGGCCCCCGGTCGGTTACCCGGAACGGAACGGAACGGAACGGGCCGGACCTGACCTGACCGGACCGGGCCGGGCCGGGCCGGAACAGACGGGCCGGGCCGGGCCAGAACAGACCGGACCAGGCCAGACCAGGCCAGACCAGGCCAGACCAGAGAGGAAGCCGATGACCGTAGAGAAGACCACTGTCCTCGTCCTGGACTCCGCGGAGCCCGAACAGCTCGCCGAGTTCTACGCCGGCCTGCTGGGCGGGGAGAGCCGGCTGGGCGAGGACCCCGACTTCGTCGAGGTCACCGGCCGCCACGGCGTCTTCCTGGCCATCCACCGCGACCACGGCTACGCGCCCCCGAGCTGGCCGCGCCCCGAGGACTCCCAGCAGGCGCACCTGCGGATCGTGGTCGCCCGTGAGGACATGGACGAGGCGGAGCGCGAGGCGGTGAACCTGGGCGCGCGCCCCATCGACACCAAGGAGAACAACGGGCCGCGGGACGTCCGCACCTACTCCGACCCGGCCGGCCACTCCTTCACCCTGGCGACGGTGCCCTGACGGCCGCCCGCCGCCTCTCTGAGAGGGCGCGTACGCACGTACCGAAACGCACGCACGTAGTCGATACGTAGCCGAAAGGCACGTACCCGAGAAGCGCGAAAAACGTGCCCCGCCCGGGCAGCAGACCGGGCGGGGCACGCGACCAGGGGTCGCCCGTGCCAGGGGCCACCCATGTCAGGGGTTGCCCATGGCCTTCCGTACGACGTCACGGGTGCGGTCGACCACACCGGCCACCGGGCCCGCCATGAGGTTCTTCAGCGCCGTGTCCGTGCCCGGGTGCGGGCGGGTCGGGGCAAGGGCCTCGGCAGCCCTGACCGCGGCGGCCAGACGCTCCAGCCGGTCCCGGTCGGCCGCCGCCCGCAGATGCGCGAACTCGTAGCGCTCCTCGGCGTCGGCGTGCGCCGTCACGTCCTGGCGCAGCGCCGCGAACAGGTCCAGGAACTCCGGGGAGTCGGGGTCCATGTCCTCCAGCCGGCCGAGCGCCCGCTTGGCGCCTTCCTCCTCCTCGATCCGGTCCTTGACGACCTGTTCGCCGCCGTCGATGTGCTTGCGCGCGAACGGGTGGACGACCTCCTCCTCCGCGGTCTCGTGCACCGCGAGCAGGTGGATCAACTCGCGGAAGGAGCGAGTCCGTTCGTCCCCCTTGGCATCGGCGACCTCCTCGAAGAGGCCGCGGATCCTGGTGTGCTGCTGTTGCAGCAGCTCGACGACATCCTGCTTCTCGGGCATGTGCGGTTGCCTCCTTGGGGCGTGGCCCGGCTCGTCTCTCCGCCGGGCCGCCCGAGTACCCGCGCCGCCGGAGCGGGAACCTCCGGGAGGGCGCCGGAACGGACGATGGCTCGTGGGAGGTGGGGAAGTGGGGGGTGACAGAAGTGGGGGTGACAGAAGTGGGGGTAGGAGCGGCGAAGTAGTCAGGCGATGCGGTACGGCTCCATGTCCTCGCGGCGCAGCGTCAGACCGTGGCCCGGGGCCGGGCCGGGGGTCAGGCGGCCGCCCGAGGGGTCGAGGGCGCCGTCGAACAGGGTCGACTCGATGCGTACGTGGTCGTGGAACCACTCGATGTGCCGGAGGTTGGGGATGGCCGCCGCCGCATGGACGTGGACGTGCGGGGCGCAGTGCGCCGAGATCTCCAGGCCGTGGGCCTGCGCCAGCGCCGCGGCCCGGAGGAATTCCGTGATGCCGCCGCAGCGCGTGGCGTCCGCCTGGAGGCAGTCGACCGCGCCCGCGCTCACCATGCGCGCGAAGTACGGCAGGCCGTAGCCGAACTTGCCGGCCGCCACGTCGCAGACGAGGGTGTCGCGGATGAGCCGCAGGCCGTTCAGGTCGTCGGCGGAGACCGGTTCCTCCAGCCAGCCGACGCCGTACTCCGCGAGCGCGCCGCCGACGCGCACGGCCTGCTTGCGGTTGTAGCCGCCGCCCGCGTCCACGTACAGCTCGGCCTTGTCGCCGATGACCTGGCGGGCCTGGCGGACGCGGGACAGGTCGCGGGCGACCGCGCGGCCCCGGCACTCGCCGATCTTGATCTTCACCCGCGGTATGCCCTGACCGTGCACCCAGCCACTGAGCTGCGAGGCGAGATGCGTGTCGTGGTACGTGGTGAAGCCGCCGCTGCCGTACACGGGCACGGTCTCGCGGGCCGCGCCGAGCAGCCCGACCAGCGGCACCTCGAACTGCCGGGCCTTGAGGTCCCACAGGGCGAGGTCCACGGCCGAGATCGCGCACGAGGCGATGCCGGGGCGGCCGGAGTCGCGCACCGCCCTGCACATCGCGTCGTGCAGCCGGGGCACGTCGAGGGCCGAGCGGCCCAGCGTCGCGGGCGCGAGCTGCTCGTCGACGAACAGCCCGGCCGCGGCGGGCGCGTACGTCCAGCCCGTTCCGTACACCGTCCCGGCACGGGCCTCGACGACCACCACGGTCGTCGCGTCCCAGTCGAGGGTGGCGTCGGCCTCGGGAGCGTCGGTGGGGACGGAGTACGCGGACACCGCCAGTTGTTCCAGAGGTAGTTGGGGTTTCACCTGCTCTTGTTTCCTCCCCGCAGGCGCTAGCGGACCGCTCCGCACCCGCGATCAGCCGCCGGGCATCCGCGCTCGGCGGGCCGGGGGCGGGGCCGGGCCCCGGCCCGCCGGGATGCCCCGTACCAGGTCGTGTGGGGGGTCCGGGTATCCCGCGAGGCGGACGGAAAACCCGCCGCGGGGCCGGTCGTGGTGGGGGGTGGCGACGGCTTGAGAGCTGTTGGCGGGCGGCTTGAGGGCGATCGGCAGGTGGTCCGAGGGCGACTGGCGGGCGGCTTGGGGGCGGTTTGGGGGCGGCGGCGGTGTTTGGTCCCGCCCGCCGGGGCTACTCCGAACCGGAAGCGGCCCGGCGGGCGCGGCGGCTCCTGGCTCGTGGCTCGGGGCTCGGGGTTCGTGGCTCCGGCCCGTACGGCTCCGGCCCGTAGCGACGGCTCGTGGCCCGTGGCCCCATAGGGCGCGCCGTGGAACGCGCCGCCCCCGAGGCCGCGAACGACCCCGAAACCCACCCCCACGAGAGGAAGGCACCACGCGATGACTGTTGTCCCGGCACAACAAGGCGGGGGCGCGGGCGGCACCAGTGGCCTCTACGACGTCCTGGAACTCGTACTCGACCGGGGGCTCGTGATCGACGCGTTCGTCCGTGTCTCGCTCGTAGGCATCGAGATTCTGAAGATCGACGTACGTGTCGTCGTCGCGAGCGTCGACACGTACCTGCGGTTCGCCGAGGCGTGCAACCGGCTCGACCTGGAGGCCGGCCCGCACAAGAACCCCGGCCTGCCGGACCTGGTCGGCGAGATGACCGAGTCCGGCGCCCGCGGCAAGTCCAAGGGCGCCCTGTCCGGCGCGGCCGAGACCGTGTCGAACGCCTTCAACCAGGCCCGTGAGGAGAGCCGGGACAGCAGGGAGGCCCAGAGCGAGTCCCGGCCGCGGGCCAAGCGGACGGCGTCGCGGAGCCGGAAGGAGGAGCAGGAGTGAGCACGTACGTCTACGGCATCACTCGCGACTCGCACCCGCCCCTCCCCGAGGAGACCGTCGGCGTCGGAGATCCGCCGCGGCCCGTGCGCGTCGTCGCGGCGGGGCCGCTGGCGGCCCTGGTGAGCGACGCGCCGCCGGACCTCAAGCCCAAGCGGCGCGAACTCCTCGCGCACCAGAACGTGCTCGCCGAGGCCAGCTCCGCCGGGCCCGTGCTGCCGATGCGGTTCGGCGGCGTCTCGCCCGACGACGACGCGGTCACCACCGCGCTCGCCGCGCACGAGGAGCACTACCTCGAACGGCTGCGCGCCCTCGACGGCAAGGCCGAGTACAACGTCAAGGCCACCCACGACGAGGAGGCCGTCCTCCACCGGGTGCTCACCGACGCCCCCGGACTGCGGGAGCTGCACGAGGCCAACAAGGCGGCCGGCGGCGGCAGCCACGAGGACCGGCTGCGCCTCGGCGAACTCGTCGCGACGGCCGTACAGCAGCGCGAGCCGCAGGACGCGGCGCTGCTGCGGCAGGCGCTCGAAGACGCCGCGGAGGACACCTGCCCCGGCCCGCCCAGCGGGGGCTGGCTGGCGAACATCTCGTTCCTGGTGGACCGCGAGCACGGCGAGGAGTTCGTGGCCGCCGTGGCGGCGCTGCGCCGCGAGAACCCCCATCTCGTGCTGCGCGTCAACGGCCCCCTGCCGCCGTACAGCTTCGTGGAGTGACGCCGTGGGCCTCCTGAGAGAGCTGCTGCTCCTGCCCGTCGCCCCGCTGCGCGGCACCGGCTGGGTGCTGGGCCAGGTGCTGACCGAAGCCGAGCGGCAGTACTACGACCCGGCGGCCGTCCAGCGCGAACTGGCCGACCTGTCACGGCGGCTCGACGCGGGCGAGATCGACGAGGAGGAGTTCGACCGGCGCGAAGACGAACTGCTCGACCGGCTCCAGGCGCCGCAAGCACAACAGACGCAGTAGGCGCAGCAGGCGCAGTAGGCGCAAAAGCAGCAACGGACTCAACCGACTCAACGGACAAGAACGGGAGAGGCATGAACAGCCGGCTGGCAATAGGGCTCGCCGTGGGCGCTGGATATGTGCTCGGGCGGACGAAGAAGGCGAAGCTCGCCTTCGGCATCGGGACGCTGGTGATGGGCAAGCGCCTCCAGTTGAACCCGAAGTCGATCGCGGATTTCGCCGCCGCGCGACTGGCGGACAACCCTCAGTTCAAGGAGATCGGCGACCAACTGCGGGACGACCTGCGCGGCGTCGGCAAGGCCGCGACCGGCGCGCTCGTCAACCGGCAGTTGGAGGGCCTGGCGGACCGGCTGCACGACCGTACGGCCGGGGTGCAGGACCGGTTGTCGGGGGTGGTGCCGGGCGCTTCCGCCGAGGACGAGGACGAGGGTGAGGACCGGGACGAGAACGGGAGCGGGAGCGGCTCCAACGCGAAGGCCGACACGGACAGCGATACGGACGGCGATACGGACGGCGACGCGGAGGAATCCGCCACCGCGAGCGGTCAGAGCCGGCGGAAGCCCGCGGCGCGCAGGTCCGCGTCGGGCAGGTCCGCGTCGGGCAGGTCCGCGTCGGCCGGTGCCGGGAAGGCCGCCGGCGCCGCGAAGTCCGCTCAGCGCACGGCGTCCAAGAGGGCGCCCGCCAAGAAGACCGCCGCCAAGGAGACCGCCGGCAAGGCGGGCAGCAGGGCGGGCGGCAAGACCGGCGGCGCGTCGGGCGGTACGTCGGGCGGTACGTCGGGCGGTACGTCGGGCGGCAGGAAGCCGTCCGGAACGCGGACCACGAAGGCGGGTGGCGACCGTGGCTGAGTCCCTGAAGCCCCAGCAGCCCCTGAAGACCCTGGCCGACAACCCGGCGGTGGACCGCCTCAAGACGGAGCTCCAGAACTACGCGCTCGCCCAGGCCGAACGGCTGCTCACCGGCGCGGGCCGCAAGCTCGGCGAGAGCACCGTGAAACTGACCGACATCGCCGAGGGCCGCAGCCCCGGCTTCGCGAAGCTGGCGCTCGACAGCGGCCGCAAGATCGCCGAGGGCAAGGGCCCGGTGCGCAGCGCCCTGGAGGCCGGCGCCTCCCACCTCAAGGACAACGTGGTGGAGACGGCCAAGGGGCTGGGCGGCGGTGGCAAGCGCAAGAAGGGCGGCGGGGGCCGGAAGCCGACCGTCATCGTGGAGTCCGTGGACGTCGGTGTCCCGGTGCGCGAGGCGTACGACCAGTGGACCCAGTACCAGGAGTTCGCCACCTTCGCCAAGGGCGTCAGGAGCGCCGACTCCGCCGACGACACCACCTCGGACTGGAAGCTCAAGATCTTCTGGTCGACGCGCAGTTGGAAGGCGCGCACCACGGAACAGGTCCCGGACGCCCGCATCGTATGGACCTCGGAGGGCGCCAAGGGCACCACGAAGGGCGTCGTCACCTTCCACGCGCTGGCCGAGAACCTCACGCGAGTGCTGCTGCTCATCGAGTACTACCCGAAGGGCCTCTTCGAGCGGACCGGCAACATCTGGCGCGCCCAGGGCCGCCGCGCCCGGCTCGACCTCAAGAACTTCGCACAGCACATCTCGCTGCGCGGCGAGGCCCAGGACGGCTGGCGCGGCGAGATCCGCGACGGCGAGGTCGTGGTCAGCCACGAGGACGCGGTCGAGGAGGAGGAACGGGGGGACGAGCGCGAGGGAGACCGCGAGGAGGACCGTACGGAAGGCCGCAGGGATGGCCGTACGGACCGGGCGGAGGAGCCCGAAGAAGACGCGCCCGAGGACGAAGCCGCGTACGACGAAGGGGACGAGGCCGAGGACGAGGAGCGGGCCGAGGACGAGGAGCGGGCCGAGGACGAGGAGCGGGCCGAGGACGAGTTGTACGAAGAAGAACCCGGTGACGAGGCCGACGAGGCCGAATACGTGGACGTCGAGAACGACGAGGACGAGGTGGACACGGGAGCCGCCGATTCCGGCGAAGAGGCGGAAGAGGCCGAGTACGCCGAAGACGACGAGGGCCCGGAGGACACCGAGGACTCTGCGGACATCGAGGAGGACGCGGATATCGAGGACGACGCGGACACAGAGGACGCCGAGGACACGGATGCGCGCAAGCGACGGGAGTACGCGCACGCCGGGAACCGTGGCCGCCGATGACGACCGCGAGCCGCCTCCCCGGTACGTACGGCCCCGAGAGCGGGGCAAACCTGGCCGACATCCTGGAACGCGTACTCGACAAGGGCGTCGTCATCGCGGGCGACATCCGGATCAACCTGCTCGACATCGAGTTGCTGACCATCAAGCTGCGGCTGATCGTCGCCTCCGTCGACAAGGCCAAGGAGATGGGCATCGACTGGTGGGAGGACGATCCGTCGCTCTCCTCCGGCGCCCGGCACCGCGAACTCGCCGAGGAGAACGAGCGGTTGCAGCACCGCCTGGCGGAGCTGGAACGCCGTGCCGCCGACACTGCCTGATCGGCGGCCCACAAGGTGACCGAGACCCCGGCAGAAAGCCCAACGGGCGGCCCGAATCAGGCTCGTACCGCAGACCGAAAGACCCGGGTGACGGTTCTGGTAGCGCTGGCCGCCAACCTGGTCATCGCCGCGGCGAAGGCGGCCGGCGGCCTGGCCACCGGTTCCCCCGCGCTGCTCTCCGAGGCCGCGCACTCCGTCGCGGACAGCATGAACGAGGTCTTCCTGCTGGCGGCCCTGCGCCGCTGCCGCCGCCCCGCCGACGGCCGGCACCCCTTCGGCTACGGCAAGGAACGGTACTTCTGGTCGCTGCTCGCCGCCGTCGGGATCTTCGTCATGGGCGGCTGCTTCTCCTTCCTCCAGGGCGTCGAGGCGCTGCGCTCGCACGAGCGGGAGACGACCGGCGGGTACGTGACCGGGCTCGCGGTCCTGGGTGTGGCGCTGGCGGCAGAGGGCGCCTCGTTGCTGCGCGCACTGCACCAGGTGCGCGAACAGCCCGGCAAGGGCCTGGGCGGGGACCCGGCGCTGCGTACCGTGGTCGCGGAGGACGGCACCGCCGTGCTCGGCGTCCTGCTGGCGATCGGCGAGATGGCCCTGCACATGGTGACGGGAGAGGTGTTCTGGGAGGCCGCCGCCTCGCTCTCCATCGGGCTGCTGCTCGTGTACGTGGCCTACCGCCTCGGCAAGGACGCCCGGGACCAGCTCATCGGCGAGGCCGTCGACCCCGAGCTGCGCGGCCGGATACGGGCCCTGCTCGACGCCCAGCCCGAGATCGACAGCGTGGCCACGCTGCTCACCATGCGGCTGGGCCTCGACTCCACGCTCGTGGCGGCCCGTATCGACCTGGCGCCCGGCCTCGACAGCGAGGACGTCGAGACGGTCTCCGAACGCATCAAACGCTCGGTCGCCGAGACCTGGCCCCAGGCCGACCAGGTGTTCCTCGACGTGACGGAGGCGCCCCCGAAGACGTCGTGAGAGCCGCCCGCCGGGCGGGGTTTGCGCGGGCGGCGCCGGGTGACCCGGACGCTGTTCTCACGGAAGGACAGGCCATGGCAGCGCTCGCCATACTCATCGCCTTACTGATCCCGCCCGCGGCCCTCGGCATGATGCTCGCGCTCGGCCGCTACGAGGAAGTGATGCTCCCCCCGAGGGAGCCGGGACCTTTCGAGGTGACGGCGACGCCCACGCCGCCTCCCGTACGAGCCGCGGCGCACGAAGCCGCCCGGAGGTGACGGGGCGGCTCACACCATAGGGGGCGCCCCCGAGCCGGCACCGGTGGCGAAGGCTGCGCCCCCTTCCCTGTCGCCCTTGTCGCCCCTGCCATCGTGGTCGAGCGCGAACCACACGTGTTTGGCGATGGATTGCTCGTTCCGACGGGGCCACGTCACGCCCCAGTGCGACGCGAGCGCGTGCACGAGGTGCAGCCCCCGCCCCCGCTCGTCGGCATCCCGCTCTTCGCGCAACTGCGGCCGTACGTAGGGCGCGTCGTCCCACACCGCCACCCGGACCCGCGCGAACCGCACGGCCACATCGATGTGCACGACGGGCGTGCCGGTGTGCATGTGCACGTTGGTGACGATCTCGCTGACGAGCAGTCGGGCGGGGTCGGCGAGACAGCCGTGATCGGTCAGGACCAGCAGGTCGGCTACGAGCGTACGAGCGATCCTCGGGGCCATGACCCCGCTCGGCAGGCTCACGCGGAACGACTGGCGCCGCGGAATTTCTGGGTGGCGATTGCGGGGTACAAGGCTCATGGCTACGTCTCCCAACGCGTCGGTAGCACGCGCTGCTTGCCGTCGTGGCTTCGTCTCTCCGGACACACCTGTTGGGCATGCCCGAGCGGCTGCACTGCGGTCTTACTGGCATGGGGCGCTGTGCTGCCTGAAAGCTAGTGGCATACATGCTACGTAGCAAGTAGGCGGGTGCTGCTCGTGCGAACGGGTGGACCATGGCACGGTTACGCGGGACACTCTGACCAGACAGGGGAAGGTGACATGCCAGCGAGGGACAACCCGACCGCACGTCAGGCGCGCTTGGGTGCCGAGCTGCGGAAACTGCGCGAGCGCGCGGGCCGGGCAGCGCGCGAGGCGGCCGGTTTGCTGTCGACCGATCAGGCGAAGATCAGCCACACCGAATCCGGCAGGATCGGTGTTTCCGAGGAACGCATCCGGCGGTTGGCCACCTTTTACTCGTGTGATGACACCGAATTGATTGACGCACTCTGCGCCATAGCGCGCGAGCATCGCGGCCAATTCTGGTGGGACGAGTACCGCGGGCTGCTCGCTCCGGGCTTCCTTGACATCGCGGAACTCGAACACCACGCGACCTTCATGCGCTCCATGCAATCCGTCACCATGCCCGGCATCTTCCAGACCGAGGAATACGCCCGCGCCATCTATGCCGGCCACGTACCCACCCTCCCCTCCGACGAGGCGGACGTACGCGTCGAACACCGGATGCGACGCCGGAGCATCTTCGAGCGACAGGACCCGCCACGGTTCGAGGCGGTCATCCACGAGGCCGCGCTGCGCATGCGCTTCGGCGGCCGCAAGGTGGCGAGGGCGCAGCTCGAATACCTCATGGAGGTCTCGGAGTGGCCCAGTGTCACCGTCCGCGTCATCCCCTTCACGTGCGAGAGCTTCATCGAGGCCACGCAACCGGTCCTGTACGCCGGCGGCGTCGTTCCGCAACTGGACACCGTCCAGATCGACAGCGCATCGGGGGGCCGATTCCTGGACGCCGACGCCGAACTCAAGAAGTACCGGGCGCTGCTCGACACGGCAGAAGCGGCAGCACTTGACGCAACAGAATCACGGCAGCTCATCCACCACATCGCGCGAGAACTGTGAGAAACCCAAGCATGGAACTGAAGTGGCAGAAGTCTTCCTACTCCGGCGCAGGGGGCGAGAACTGCGTCGAGATCGCGGAGCGGGGCGACACCATAATGATCCGCGAGAGTGACGCCCCGAACGTGCGCACGAGCACGAGCCGTAGCAATTTTGCCGTCCTCATCAAGGGGGTTCAGGCCGGAAGGTTCGACCACTTCGCCACCTGACGCGCGACCTACCAGCATCGGAGCCCCTCAGCCCCCAGCGGCGAGGGGCTCTTGCAGTGTTCCTCTCGACATCTCTGCCACGTAGCACTCTTGCCACGCAAGGCCGATGACGCTACGTTCACCGTGCGTCGCCAAGCGGCGGGCAGCCAAAGGCACCGCCGTACCTGGGCGCGACGCAATGCCCCCTACGAATCGGCCAGTTAGGGCCAAGCCATCGGCAACATCGGCCCTGCCCCTGACCTCGGCCCGGGCCAGTAAAGAGGCGACGACATGCCGGCGAAGGACGCCACCACCTGCAACTACTGCCAGTCCCTGAGGGACAAGCTCGCAAGGGCGGAACAAGAGCGCGACGCGAGCGCGGCACTGGACTGCCGCGTACTCCTGACACGCCACGAAGGGCAAGGCCACCCCCTGGCCCCACAGACGGAGTCCTGAGGCCAATAAGGGCCACTAAGGCCACTTGGGAGCAAGCCCCGTCGTGCGACCGCGCACGACGCCGGCGAGCCGAACGCCGCCGGGCTCCGGAGCGTTGGTCATGATCTCGGGACGAGCCTGTCACTCACTCGGCACAAAACCGCGCGCTGGTGGATACACGGCCATGATCGACCGGATACAGGGCCCGCCCAGGCTGTGTGCGGCGCACGAGGACTCGTGCGACGACTGGGGTTGGAGAGGCGGGTTCCGATGGGTGTGTGGCGTGCGACGGCGGTCCGGGGGCCCCGGAGGCGCGCGGTCTGCGGCGCACTGGCGCTGGCCGCGGTGCTCGGCGGAGGTACGTACGCGGGGGGCGAATTCTTCGGGGGCAGCCCGTCCGCTGTCGCCTCCTCCCACCGCTCCCTCACCGAGCGTGCGGAGATCGCCGACAAGGTCGACCTGCCGTGGCCGGGAGAGGGCCAGACCAGTATCGCGGTCGACGGATTGGGCTCGCTCGGGAGCAAGGGCGGGGCCACGCCGGTGCCGATCGCGAGTGTGACCAAGGTGATGACCGCGCACGTGATCCTCAAGGAGCACCCGCTCAAGGACGGCGAAGAGGGCCCGCGGATCGATGTGGACCCGCCGGCCGCCCAGGAGTCGAAGTCCCTGAGCGAGTCCACCGTGCCGCTGCGCGAGGGGCAGCGCTTCACCCAGCGCCAGCTCCTGGAACTGCTCATGCTGCCGTCCGGCAACAACGCCGCCCGGCTGCTCGCCCGCTGGGACTCCGGGTCGGAGGGGAAGTTCGTCGAGAAGATGAACCGGGCCGCGCGGCACCTCGGGATGGCCCACACCACGTACACGGGGGCCAGTGGCTTCGAGGAGAGCACCCGCAGCACCGCCGACGACCAGTTGAGACTGGCGCAGGCGGCCATGGAGCAGCCGGCCCTGCGCAGCATCGTCGCCCTGCGCGAGACCACCGTGCCGGGCATACCCGGCACGGTCACCAATACCAACGACCTGCTGGACAGGGCCGGCGTCGTCGGCCTCAAGACCGGATCGACCACCCCCGCGGGCGGCAACCTGATGTGGGCCGCCAGGGTGCGGGCCGGCGGCGAGCAGCGCCTCGTACTCGGCGTCACCCTGGCCCAGCGGGCGAACACCACGCCCACCGAGGGCCTGTCCGCCGCCTTGGACCGCAGCGGCCGGCTCATCGAGGCGTTGCGCACGCAGCTTCCCGCCGCGTTTGACGGCGAGAAGAGCGGCGACAGGAGGGGCGCAAGGAGCGGCGAAGGGAGGGGCGAGAGAACCGGCGACACGGACGGCGGCGAGGGGGCCGGGTCGTGACCGCGCCGAACGCGGCGGCGACGCCGGGCCGCGCGGCCGAAGAACAGCGGCAGCCCATGCTGCGTATCGATCTGGCCGCGGTGGCCTCCAATACCCGGCGCCTGCGGGCCCGTTGTCCGCGGTCCGCGTTCATGGCGGTCGTCAAGGCCGACGCGTTCGGGCACGGCATGAGCGATGTGGCCCGCACCGTGCGGGCGCACGGCGCCGACCGGCTGGGCGTGGCCACCCTCGGTGAGGCACACGCGCTGCGCCGTGCCGGGCTGACCGGACCGGTACTGGCCTGGCTGACCGCCCCGCACAGCGACTTCGAGGCCGCCCTCCAGGACGACGTCGAGGTGGCCGTGGCGGGGGTCGAGCACCTGCGTGCCGTTGCCGGCGCCGCCCTGTCCACCGGCCGCACCGCACGCGTCCACCTGCACGCCGACGTCGGTATGGCCCGTGACGGCGCGTCTCCCGAACAGTGGGCGGAGTTGTGCGGCGCGGCCCTCCGTCTGGAGGCCGCGGGGGTGCTGCGCGTGGTCGGGGTGATGGGGCATCTCGGCTGCGCGGACGACCCGGACGACCCCCACAACCGGCAGGGCCGCGAGGCATTCGACGTCGCCGTGCGGCAGGCCCGCCGTGTGGGGCTGCGGCCGCGCCACCGTCATCTCGCCGCCACCGCCGCCCTGCTCAACGACCCGCGCAGCCACTACGACCTGGTCCGGGTGGGAGCGGGCCTGTACGGCATCGACCCGACCCGCCGGGCCGGGCTGCGCCAGGCGATGACGCTGACCGCACCGGTCGCCGCGGTACGCGACGTGGCGGCCGGCACCCCCGTCGGCTATGGGCACGCCTTCCGCACCGACCGGCCCACACGCCTCGCGCTGCTGCCCCTCGGCTACGGCGACGGGCTGCCGCGCCAGGCATCGCACCGGGCACAGGTGCTCCTGCGCGGCCGACGCCGCAGCGTGGTCGGCCTGTTCTCGATGGACCAGATCGTCATCGACGCGGGCGACGACCCCGTCACACCCGGCGAAACGGTCACCGTCCTGGGGCCCGGTGACGCCGGAGAGCCCACGGTCGAGGACTGGGCCCGCTGGGCCGGGACGCTGCCCCACCACCTCCTCACCACGCTGGGCGGGCAGCCTCGGCTGGCCCGCCGCACCCTGCCCGCTCCCCCGCCGAGCCCCTCCGCCTCCCGCCCCTCCGCCTCCCGCCACCCCGCCTCCCGCCACCCGGCCGACCTGGAGATTCCCGCATGACCAGCACCGCGCCCCGCCCCGTACGCATCGCGATCATCGGCGGCGGCCAGAACTGCGAACACGACGTCTCCCTGGCCACCGCCCACGCCATCGCCACCGCCCTGCCCGACGGCTACGAGCCCCTCGGCCTGACCATCGGCCGCGACGGCACCTGGCTCGGCCCGGACCACCACCCCCTGGCCGACGGACTCGCCGGCGCCCTGCGCCTGCTCCGTACCTGTGACGTCGTCTTCCCCGCCGTCCACGGCCCGCGCGGCGAGGACGGCACCCTGGCCGCCCTGTGCGACCTGGCCCAACTGCCCTACGTCGGCTCCGGAGTCCGCGCCGGCGCACTGGCCATGGACAAGGCCACCACCAAACTCATCGCCCGGGACCTGGGCATCCCCGTGGCCCGCTCCGCCCTCGCCACCACGGCCGACGGCACGCCACCGCTCCCGTTGCCCCTGGTCGTGAAGCCCGTCTCGGCCGGTTCCAGCCACGGCGTCGCCCGCGTCGACACCCCCGACGCCTACCGGCCGGCTCTCGCCGCCGCGCTCGCCCTCGACCGCCGCGCCCTCGTCGAGGAAGTACTCGAAGGACGCGAGATCGACATCGCCGTGCTGCAACGCGCCGACCAGACCCTCATCACCAGTCCGGCCCTGGAGATCCTCACCGCCGGCCGCCTCTTCGACACGACTCTCAAGTACGACGGCACGGCCGCCTTCCGTATCCCCGCCCCTCTCACCAGCCAGGAGCAGAGCACCCTCGCCCGCCATGCCACCCGGCTCTTCCGCGCCCTCGACTGCGCGGGCACGGCGCGCTTCGACTTCTTCCTCACCTCACGCGGCTTCGTGCTCAACGAGGTCAACACCGCCCCCGGCCTGACCGAGCACTCCCAGGTCCCCAAGATGTTCGCCGCCGCCGGCAGCCCCTACCCACGACTGCTCACCGAACTCATCGACAGCGCCCTCGCCACGCACCGACGATGACCCATCCCGACGCGTCAGTCCGCGGCGTCGCCTCGTTCGGCGAAGCTCTCGGCCACAAGGGTCGGGCGATCGAGGCGTTCCGTAGCCGCGGGGAGGATACGCTGAACGAGTTCGCGAGGGCCGAACTCTTCTCCGCTCACTCGGGGTTCGGGGCTCGCCCTTGAACGCGTCGACGGTGCCGCCGTACGGGCCCGCCGGGTGGGACGTACGGCCGGATGGCCCGTACGACCGTGTGGGAGGTACGGCCGTACCCGACCCGGGCGGCTGGCCGGCCCGCCTCGCGGAGGAGGGCGACGCGCTGAACTGGGACGCGCGGCGGAACCGGCCGGGCTGGTGACCGTTCTGGGGGCACGGTGGGCACGGTGGGACGAGTGATCGACGGCCGGTTCGAGCTGCTGGACCGGCTCGGCGGCGGTGGCATGGGGACGGTCTGGCGCGCCCGCGACCTGGTCCTCCACCGCGAGGTGGCCCTGAAAGAGGTACGCCCGCCGGACCCCGCGTACGCGGACCACGACCCGGAGGGCGCTCGTACGCTACGGGCCCGGGTACTGCGCGAGGCCCGGGCGCTCGCGCGGATCGACCACCCCAATGTGGTGACCATCCACCACATCGTGGACACCGGCGAGGACACCTACCCCTGGCTCGTCATGGAACTGGTCCCCGGCGGCTCGCTCCAGCACCGCCTGGACCGTGGCCCCATGCCCCCCTCCGAAGCCGCCCGGCTCGGCCGCGGCGTACTGGCCGCGCTGCGCGCCGCCCACGCGGGCGGCGTCGAACACCGCGACGTGAAACCCGCCAACGTCCTGCTGCGCCCGGACGGCCGCCCGGTCCTCACGGACTTCGGCATCGCCGCGCTCCGCGAGTCCACCAGCCTCACCGCGACCGGCTCCGTCATCGGCTCACCCGACTACATGGCCCCCGAACGCGTACGGGGCCAGACCGCCGGCCCCGCCGGCGACCTCTGGTCGCTCGCCCTGATGCTGTACGTAGCGGTAGAGGGCTACCACCCACTGCGCAGGGAGAACACCCTCGCCACCCTGGCCGCCGTACTGGACGCCGAGATCCCGCCGCCCCGCCAGGCGGGGGCGCTCACGGACGCGCTGGTGTCCGTACTGGTCCGCGACCCGGCGGCACGGCCGGACGCGGAGACGCTGGACACCATGCTGGCGACGGCGAGCGGTGAGGGGACCGGCCCCTCGGACCACCTACCACCCCCCACCCCGTCGGCCACCCCTCCGAACGAAACGCAGCGGCAACTGCGCGCGTCCCGCAGAAAACTCACGGCACTGACCATCGCGGGCGCGACGCTGACCGGAATCATGGTGTGGGTGGTGGTGCCCAAGTCGAACGGCGAGCCGGCCGGAAGGACGACACCACAGAGAGCGACGGCGACAGCGACGGCCACGACCCCGGCTAAAGCGGCCCCCACAAACCCCCCAAATCCCGAGAAGACAGCAGATCGCCCGACCGAGTCGCCGACCCTCCTGACGCCGGACGGAATCCGTAGGGCGATCCAGAAACTGAAGCCGGTCATGGGCGGCACAAAGGTCACCCGGTTCGTCGTGTACCCCGAGCATGTGAGCGCCGAAGCCCTGGTCAAGGGCAGCAAGAAGCGCTACGACCGCTTCACCTACCGAGGCGGCGACACCGCCACCCGCGAAGGCCCAGGCGGCACCCTCACCACCGACGACGCCCCAACCGACCTGACCGCCTTCAACTGGGACGCCCTACCGAACCTCCTGCGCACCGCCCACCAAGACCTGGGAATCGACCACCCCACCACCCTCTACCTAGTCGTCTCCCCAGCCTCAAAGCCCCTCAACAACGGCCCCGACATGAGCATCTACCTCTCCGACCCCTACGGCTCCGCCTACCTGAAGGCAGACACCGCCGGAAAGGTAATAGCAAAGCACCCACCCGAAAAGTGACACACCAACCCCCGCCCCCAGAGTCGACCTACGTCGCCGCCCCTAATGGCCCCACTGCGAGACACTCTGCGCAAACTGGCCCGTAGCGTCCAAAAGACTCCGGCCGAAATCGGTCGGAGCGATCAGAACCCCCAGCAGTACGGCCATGAACACGGTCAGCCCCTGATCGAACCGGGTTCGAGCCTGTACGCGCCGGCGCAGTCGCCAGATGACGATGACCGCGATCAGCAGCGCCACATTGATGGTCAGCACCGGCCAGCCCTCCCGTCAGGCGACAACTCCCCCCTTCTCTAGCCCGCCCCAGCCCACCCCGCAGGCAAGTTGCCAACGACTGACGACATCTCTCCGCATTCAGACCGAAACCCACACCCAGTCCCCTGCTCAGCCCCCGGGACGGCGCCCCACCCGCGACCGCCGAACGCAAACGCAAAAACCCCGACTCAGAATCATCCGAGCCGGGGCCTCACTGGAGCCGCCTTCGGGATTCGAACCCGAGACCCACGCATTACGAGGGCCTGCGAGATCATCCCGGGTGGTGCCAGGCGGTGTCACAGGATCCCGTTTCCCAAGGTCAGAGACCTAGGCCCCGCAACCCACGTGTTGCCCAATCCACCCTGTCCCACCCAGTCGGCTCACGCACCGCTCACGCAATTCCGTCGCCCCGGGCAGTCGGGCTGAGCTGCTTCTGGAGCTCCTCGATCCGGCTGCTCGTAGCAGCAGCACGCTGCTGCTGGCGGCGGAGCTGCTGCCCTGCCTTGGTCAGCTCGGCAACGACACGTGCCTGCTCCGCCTCGCCCCGGGCTACCTCCACGCCATCGCCGGTGTATGCGGGTCCGAGCCGCTTGCTCTCCACAACCCCGCGCCGCGTCTGACACTCCGGGCAGTCGACCACTCGCCGGACGTAGGTGTTCTCCCGGTGCTGGATGAAGGTGGTCACGTGACCGCAGGTGAGGATCAGCTCCCAGGCGTCCAGGTCCTTCTTGCGCTCCTCGGCAGAGGGGAAGGTCTGAAAGAGTCGCGTGAGCTTCTCGATCTGCGCCGGCCCCATCGGTGGCGGCGGACAGCACAGACAGCAGTGGCTCACACGCGACCCACCTATACTCCAGCGGCCGCTCTTACAGTCTGGGTGCAGCTCCCGGAACCGCTCTTCCATGACCTCGTAGTCGCGCTTCTCCTCTTCGGTGAGGTACATGAGCCCCGGCCAGCTCCCCAAGCCGTCATACATGGGTTCGCCACATCCTCGACATGGCACCCCGGCCTTGTACTCGTCCCAGGTGAGCCGTGTCCCTTCACGCGCCCATGTTTCACGCCGCTCCGTGTCCCGGCGATCCTCCTCCTCGGCGGCAAGAGCCTTGCGGCGCGCTCGCGCAGCCGCACGCTTCGCCTTCTGCTCATCAGTGAGCTTGGCCATCGATCCCCCTCGGAGGACCTGACGCGTACGGGGGCCTACAAAGCTAGTGCGTCTGCGCGGCCGACGGGGAAGTTACAGGATCGAAGGCTCAACCCGGGACGCAGCGGTTGGCCCTTCACCCTAAAGCGTGCTCTGACTGCCCATCGGGCCCGGCCAGCGTCCTCACAGAGAACCATCCACCAGAGAACATCGGTCAAGGAGGCCCAACGGTGGACCCCACGGAACGCTCGCTGCGCAGTCGCCCCGCTGCCCACCTCAGCTGGGCAAACACGGCGGACCGCCCCGCCCGTACCGAAGCGGCACGCAAGGCGAGCGAGTCCCGCTTTCTGAGCGAGGCTCGGAAACTCCACCCCTCGGGTACGTCAAAGCAGATCGAGGACGCCGCCCAGTCGCTGCGCAAGGCGCACTACGCGAGGCTCGCCCTCCTGTCCGCGCAGGCCAGGCGTGCCAGGAAGGCGAGCAATGGGAAGTAAAACGGAAGCGGACGTGCCGGAACGCGGCCCGAAGCGGCGGTACACCTATCCCGAGGCTGCCGAGGTCCTCCGCGTCAGGGAACGGTGGCTCCGCGACAACATCAGGCGCCTACCTCACTCGAGGAAGGGCGTCACTGTGACCTTCTCTGAGGCCGATCTGGACGCGATCGACACCATGTTCCACCACCCTGCCATACCCGTTAGCCCTGCCCAGGCGTATGGCACCAACCCACTGGCCGCCATCAAGCCCAGCGGGCCCCGAAGACGCAAGCCATAGCTGCGTCTTCGATGCTGACTGCCCACGACTCCATGCGGCCTTGGGACTGCCACACGATCGGGTGACACAGCAGCCTGGTCAGGAGCTACCCCATAGGCGCCGCACCCAGCCCGACCGGTCCACACATGCTCTCCAGCCCTTCACAGCGAGCCGTTCTGTAGAAGGTCGCGGATGGCGTCCTCGTGCCGTCTCACAACGATGCGTCCGTCCCCGTCGCTGTGGATGAGGACCGGGGTCCCTGGAGACAGGCCGGCCTCGGCAAGCACTCCCAGCGGGATGTTCACGACTCCGGCCTCAGACACGATGGCTTCGGCGGGTTCCCTAATCATGTCGCCAGTGCGTCACCGACTGGCACCGCCAGTCCGACTGACCGCGACGGAACCGCACGGCGACCATCTCCGCAAGGTCTGCGTCGTTGACGGCGACCCCCTTGGTCTTACCAAACGTCGGAGCGGTGCCACCGGCTCAGATCATTCGCCCAGATCTGACGGATCGCCTTCGACATCTCCAGCCGGTTCAGCCTCCGGAACGGCGCCGATCGGCTGGCCATTGCGGTAGTACCGCCATGCACTCTTGTACTCAATCGGACTGTCGTCGTACATGATCACATAACCCATCAGGGCTGTGATCTGCCACTTCGTCGGTATCTCGGCGGAAATCAGGCGGAAAACCTCATCAGCGGTCATCCCATCCGCTGGCACGTGAACTCGCCGGGTCTTGAACTCCGCCGCCTTTCCGTACCTGAAGTTGTACGGGAGCCCCGTCTTGATCGATTCCAGGAGGGTATGGAGCGTGGTTTCGCCGGCCTGCAGGCCCTCAACAGGTCGGTCTAGGTCGATGGGAAACAGGACGTCGAAATGGTTCCGCTTCAGCACGGTGCTGTCCCGCTGGCGACCCGGATCCTTGTTACCGAAGCCGTTGTTGTTCCAGGGGATGTCGCCCTGACCCTTGTGGTGCGTGATGAGCAGCTGCTCCGGGGCGAGGGCGGAGAAGTCCTCCGCTACATACAGGCACGAGAAGGCCATCTCCTCCAGGGAGATGTTGCGGCGCCCCGAGATCTTGCGCAGGTGGTTACGAAGGCGGGCCGGCAACGACTTGTCCGCCTTGCCGACGTAGACGAACTCGTCGTTCAAGTAGAGCTGGTAGACCCCAGGTTTCTCCTTGAGCCGCGCCAGATTCTCCTCGGCGAGGGGGGCCCGATCCAGCCCCTTCAGGGCCTTCGCCAGTTGGTCGCCGAGCGCCTTGGTGATGCTCAGGGTGAAGTCCTTGTGGTACTGCGTCCCGTCGTCGGAGCCCACCACCGGCGCCATCTGTCCACTCCCTCGGTCGACATGATCCCCGAGAGCCTATCGGTGACCTGTGCGCACGAACGAACCTTCCGATCGAAACGGCTTGAAGATCCACAACTCCGCGGTATGCTTTTGGAATGGCTGAACTGCAAGAAGGATCAAAGAAGGACCGCACGGGCGTCGAGCTCTTCGCCGGCGCTGGTGGGCTGGCTATGGCCGTCCACCGTGCTGGCTTCCGCCCCCTGCTCTTCAATGAGTTCGCCAAGCGGGCATGCGAGACCCTGGAGGCGAACGGGGCTCAGCGACTGCCCGCCGGCCAGAAGCCGACCCGAGCCCCCGGGCCCGACGAGAAGGTGCCCCTGGTCGCGGGCGACGTCCAAGAGCTCGACATGGACTACCTGGCTGGCAAGGTTGATGTGCTCGCCGGCGGCCCTCCCTGCCAGCCGTTCAGCCTCGGCGGCGTCGCCAAGGGCGACGAGGATAAGCGGAACATGTTCCCGCAGATGTTCAAGGCCGTCCGGCAGATCCAGCCGAAGGCCGTAATCTGCGAAAACGTTCGCGGCCTGCTCAGGCCCTCATTTCGCCGTTACTTCGACTACATTCAGCGCGAGCTGGAACTACCCTTCGAGGAACGAGCCAAGGACACTAATTGGGAGCAGCACTACCAGTACCTGTTGGATCGGCGCGAGCAGGAGCCGGACGATCCCAGGAAACGGTACGACACTGTCATGATGCCGGTGAACGCCGCCGACTACGGGGTGCCGCAAATCCGCAACCGTGTGATCATCGTCGCCTTTCGTCGCGACCTTAACGTGGACATCGAGCTGTTCAAAAGGCTCGTTCAGCCGACGCACTCCGAAACCGCCCTCATCCGTTCCATGGTGGAAAACGGGGACTACTGGAAGCGGCACTCGAATGTGCCTGACCATGTACGTGAATGGGTCATGGCCCGGCTCCCTAAGGGCGTGCCGATGGACGATGGCCTGCTTCCTTGGCACACCCTGCGCGACGCGCTCGCCGGTATCGGCGACAACAAACCGCTGCCGGAGGTGCCGGACGAGTGGCTGGACCGCACCGAGCACTTCCTCGGCGGGTTCACGGAACACATCGGCTGGCCCGGTGCCCGAATCTACGACGGCCATACCCCCAATGAGCTCGACCGCCCAGCGAAGACCGTGAAGGCTGGAGTGCACGGTGTACCCGGCGGGGAGTCGGTCATGCTCCTGGACGAGTTGGTGACCGACAAGGCCGCTCAAGGCGGCGTTCGGTACAAGCACCGGTACATGACGGTCCGCGAAACCGCTCGCGTCATGACCTTCCCTGACACGTGGGAACTCAAAGGGCCCCGAGGGGAGAAGATGCGTCAGTTGGGCAACGCAGTGCCGGTTGCCCTTGGCGAGGTTTTCGCCAAGGCGGTCGCCACCGTCCTGGATGAGGCGGAGGGGCGTCAGAAGTGACTGGGCCCACCAGCAAGGCGCAGAGCGGCTGGAAGCACGACTCGCCGCCGGACCGAGCGTGGAAAGGGCGGCCCGGTAGAACCCGGGCCACCATCGCGGCCGAACAGGACCGAGCCGCTGGTGGTCGCCACAGGCGCTCGGTGGATCTTGGCGAGGGACGGTTCGCCCGAGCGTCCGTGGAGCTGAAGGTACTTCCCGACACACGACGCATTCGCGCGTACCTGCGTTGGTCCGACAGGGGCAAGTCCCCGGCTCGCTACCTGGGGCAGGTCGGGTGTGAGACGCGTGCCGCGAACCTTGCCGAGGGTTGGAAGATGGCCTGGGAGAAGGGCCTTGTCACCGAGGAACCGCCGACAGAAGGATCCTGGGCTTCGTCGCCGTCGGTTCGCGCCGTCATGCGGGCAAACCGCAGCAGAGATACCCGACCCGAGGTGAGGCTTCGATCCTTGCTGCACAAGCAGGGACTTCGCTACCGCGTGGCGGCTCGCCCCCTCCCTGAACTGCGTCGCACAGCTGACCTGGTCTTCACCAAACCCAAGGTTGCGGTTTTCGTCGACGGTTGCTTCTGGCACGGCTGCTCGGAGCACCTTCGGGCGTCACACAAGAACGTCGAGTTCTGGCGAAACAAGATCGAAGGCAACCAGGCCCGGGACGCGGACACAGATCGCCTCTTGCGAGAGGCTGGCTGGCGGGTCGTTCGCGTCTGGGAGCACGAGGCCCCCGACGTAGCTGCGGCGCGGGTGATGTCAGTCGTGCGAGCCTCGCCACCAGACCGACATGAATCCGAATAATCGGCGTAAATCATGGAGAGGTAGCTACACTCGCCGACTCTCGGCACATGCGCCCGGGACTGATTAGCACATCGGGCTGAAGGTCGGCACCGGTGTCGGTAGGTAGGATCCCGCCCATGCCTACCAGCCCTGATGACGCGACATCTTCGTTGTTTGACCCGTTGGGCCTTGACTTGCTCGGCCGTAATCTCCGAGAGGAGATGAACGGGCGTCCACGTGTTCCTCTGGACAAGGTGAAGCCGTTTCCGGGCGCAGGACTATATGCGCTCTACTACAAAGGCGACCTTTCGGTTTACAAGGACCTGAAGGGTCTCGATATCCCTATCTATGTAGGGAAGGCGTCGGCCAGCGACAGCAGCTACGGAGACCCGCCGAACATGACGGAGCGAAAACTGTTCGGCCGAATAAGAGACCACCGCAACAGCATCAAGCAGGCGGACAATCTCGACCCGACCCATTTCGACGTAAGATTTCTAAACCTAGACGACCTCTGGATCGTTTTGGGTGAACGGGCTCTTCTGCGGGCTTATAGTCCAGTTCTCTGGAATACCGTGATGACTGGATTCGGCGGCAACTCGCCGGGCAGAGGGAGAAGGAACGCTCGCTCGGTTTGGGATTCAATCCATCCGGGACGAAAGCGAGCCGCACCGCTGCTCTGCAATCGTAATTACAGTTATGCGGAGATGAAAAAGCTCATCTCGGATGGCATCGACATCTCCCTAATGGAAGCGGGAGAGGGACGCGACAAGAAGTTGAAGGAGTTTCGCAACCGGCCTGCGCAGATCATTTGGGAGGAAGCTCAAGGTTCCGGACCAGGACCGAAACCTGTCCTCGTCTTCCGAGAGAATGCGTTCGTAGAGGAGAACAGTCGATTCGGATTCGACTTGAGCAGTCTCGAATGGAAGTTGGCTGACGCTCCAAAGCAGACGACGGCGGAAGCGGCCGCACTCGACGCTGCCGAGGCATGACAAACCGACGAGACCGCTTTACCGACGTTCGGAGGGTCGGCGGTTCCCACGACAACGGGGCTGACGCGCTGAGGCGCCTTCTCTGCGGACAGACCATGATGATCCAGAGGTGAGGTCGGCTCAGTTTGTCCGAAGGCGGTGCCCGGCGTCGGTACTCTGGAGGGCATGTCTACTGCCCCGGTTCGTGTTCGTTTCGCCCCGTCCCCGACCGGCATGTTCCATGTCGGTGGTGCACGGTCCGCTCTCTACAACTGGGCCGTGGCACGACAGTCCGGTGGCACGTTCGTTCTGCGGATCGAGGACACCGATGCGGCCCGGAACAAGCCGGAGTGGATCGACGGGATCATCAGCGCGCTCGCGGCGATCGGCATCCACAGTGAGGACGCAGCCTTCGAGGGGCCGTACTTCCAGTCGCACAACGCAGACCGGCACCGGGAAGCGGGTCTGCAGCTCTTCGCGGCCGGTCGGGCGTACTACTGCGACTGCAGTCGGGAGCAGCTGAAGGAGCGCACGGGCTCGGATCACCTGGGTTACGACGGGTTCTGCCGGGACCGGGGACTGGCTTTCGAGGAGGGACGGGCGCTGCGGTTCCGGACGCCTGACGAGGGCGAGACCGTCGTGGTCGACCTGGTCCGCGGGGAGCCAGCGTTCCCGAACAACGCGATCGAGGACTTCGTCATTGCCCGGGGTGACGGGTCCCCGGTCTTCCTGATCGCCAACGTGGTCGACGACCTGGACGAGGGCATCACGCAGGTCATTCGCGGTGAGGAGCACCTGTCGAACACGCCGAAGCAGCAGTTGCTGTGGGAGGCGCTCGGCGCCAAGCCGCCGGCGTGGGCGCACCTGCCGGTGATCGTGAACGAGAAGCGGCAGAAGCTGTCCAAGCGCCGTGACAAGGTCGCGCTGGAGGACTACCTCGCCGAGGGCTTCCTCCCCGAGGCGATGGTGAACTACCTCATGCTCTTGGGCTGGGGGCCCGGTGACGACCGGGAGATCATGCCGCACGAAGAGCTGGAGCAGCTCTTCCGGATCGAGGACGTCAACACGGCGCCTGCCTTCTTCGACGTGAAGAAGCTGACGGCGTTCAACGGCGACTACATCCGCGCGCTCTCGCCGGAGCAGTTCGCCAACGCCTGTGCGCCATGGCTCGTCGCCCCGTACGCGCCGTGGGCCCCGGAGGCGTTCGACAGGAACCTCTTCGAGGCGGCGGCCCCGCTGGCCCAGACCCGACTGGCGCTTCTGTCGGAGATCACCAGCTACGTGGACTTCCTGTTCCTCGACGAGCCGGTCGAGGACGAGGCGTCGTGGAACAAGGCGATGAAGGCCGGCGCCGGCGACATCCTGACCGACACCCGTGCCGAACTGGCCACTGTCGCGGACTGGAAGGCGGACGACCTGAAGGCCGTCCTGCTCGCCGTCGGCGAGAAGCACGGCCTCAAACTGGGCAAGGCCCAGGCGCCCATCCGGGTAGCGGTCACCGGCCGGACGATCGGACTCCCTCTGTTCGAGTCCATGGAGCTGCTCGGCCGGGACCGCGTGCTTGCCCGTCTGGACGCCGCGGCCAAGAAGCTGGCCGCTACGCAGGCATAGTCGTTGGTCAGGCGACCTGCGCCAGCAGGTCGCCCCAGGCGTTGCCGAAGTAGTTCAGATCGAACCGGGCCAGGGCCTCGTATGCGGCCTTGGCCTCGGCCTGACGCGTTGCTGCGCGTTCCCGGACCTGCGTCGCCAGGCGGTCGAGGTCCGGGGCCGGCTGACCGGTCAGGGTAGCGAGGTCGCCCAGGCCGGCCACCGGGCGGATCAGGCAGGGCAGGCCGAGCAGCAGGGCCTCGGCCGCGCAGCGACTCCAGCCCTCCCGCATCCGGGGAAGGAAGACACCGACGTCGCACGCGCACAGAAGCCGCAGGTAGCGCTCGCGTTCCACGTCGTAGTGGGCACCGTCGAAGCCGATGGTGTTGCTGCCGCTGGTGATCACCCGCAGCCTGGGGCCGCCGGCCAGAGCCGCCGAGACCTCCTCGATGCCCTTCCAGTGCACGGCCTTGCCCGCGTACACGCCTATCGCGTCCGGGGGCAGGTCGAACTCGGCGCGGCATTCGGCGCGGTCGAAGCCGCGTGCCCTCTCGACCTCCGTCATGTCGAAGGCGTTGTAGATCACCTGCACGTTGCGGACGCCTCGGGCCCGGAGGAAGTCCGCCCAGTACGGGGCGACGCAGACCACGGCGGCGCATTGCGGCAGCATCCGGAACAGGTGCTCCCAGAGCATGGTCTCGACGGGTGCGGAGTCGTGCTGCAGCGGCTCGTAGTGGTGGAGGAGGAACACCGTGCGGGCCCTCATCTCCGGGGTGAAGAGCAGCAGGCTCAGGTCGTCCCACACGAAGGTGCCGGTGGTGCCGTGCAGCGCCCGTATGGAAGGGGCCAGGCGGGCAAGGTGGCGGAGCTTGCGCCAGCGGCGGACGCGGTAGGTGCGCTTGTGGTCCGGGACCGTGCGCCACTCCACGTCGTCGGCCGTCGCCTCGTGGAGCATCCGCAGGTAGACCCGGCCGCCGGTCCGGCCGACCGGCTCCATCGAGTAGACGATCCGCTTCACGGACGTACCTCCTGTTGGTGTCGGTCGTACTCGGCGTGGAGCAGCGCGTGCATGGCCGCCAGGTGGAGGCTGAGGCCGCGGGCGGCGTCGGCAATCGGGAGGTAGAAGTCCTCCAGGCTCCGGAGGAACCGCCGGCGCCGGTCAAGGTTGGGCGAGAGGGCAAGGTCGCGCAGGTTGTGAAGGCGGTCGGCGAACCGGACGAGGAGGTCCTCGGATGGGAGCGCGGCCTGCTTGAAGCGCCAGTTGGTTTCGTCGCCGACGGCCTTGGGACGCTGTTCGAGGCGGTGGTCGGCGGTCATGGCGCGCAGGCGGGCGGTGAACCGGGCTCCAAGGTGCTGGACGAGCAGCGCCTCAGCTTCGGGAGCCACTTCCAGGGCGTCGTGGAGAAGGGCGAGGACGAGGGTCTCGGGGTGGCTGACCCTGATTTCGGCGCGCAAGAGCGTGACGACGGCCAACGGGTGCTCCAGGTACGGGGTGCCCTGGTCGCGGGTGTGGCCGTCGTAGACGGAGAGGGCCAGGGTGCCGGCGACTTCGGCGAAGGACTGCTCGTCTGTGCTCCACAGGGCGGTGCCGAGCACGGTGAGGACGTGGTCCAGGTCGGTGGGGTTCATCCGCCTCACCTCGTGAGGAGAGCCGTGGCACGGGGGTCGGACACGTGGTCGGCGAGCAGGAGAGTGTCCCCGACAGCCAGGGCGTCGAGGCCGAGGTCAGCCGCCGCTGCCACGGCCTGCTCGGCGGTCCGCAGGATCGGGGTGCCCTTTCGGTTGAACGAGGTATTCAGCAGCAGCGGTAGTCCGGTGCGCTCGTGGAACTGCTCCAGGAGTTCGCGCAGGCCCTGATGGTGGGGGTCGACGGCCTGGACGCGAGCGGTGCCGTCATGGTGGGTGACGGCGGGGATGCGGGTGGCCTGGCACCGTCGGACGTGAGCGACCCGGTTCATGAAAGGGTCGCCCTCTGACATGAACCACTCCGTGGCGTGTTCGGCCAGGACAGCCGGGGCGAAGGGACGGTACGTCGCTCGCTTCTTGATCGCGTTGAGTCGATCACGCGTGGCGGTGTGGCCGGGGTGAGCGAGGATCGAGCGATGACCGAGGGCACGCGGCCCAAATTCGAGCGGTCCCCGCACCCAGCCGACGATGTGTTGCTCCGCGAGCAGCGCGGCCACGGTTGGCTCCAGTCCCCGTCCGAGGCCGGTCAGGGCGCGGTACCCAGTCGGCACCGCCGGCGTTGGCACGGCACCCGGGTGCGGGCCCCAGGCCGCGTCTGTCGGCACTGGGAGGCGCTCCTGCCCGAGCTGGTAGTGCCAGCCGTAGAGCGCGGCGCCCACGGCAGTGCCCGCGTCGTGCGGGGCCGGTGCCACGAAGAGGGTGTCGAAGCCGCTGTCGGCGGCCAGCTGACCGTTGAGGTGGGAGTTCAGGGCGCACCCGCCCGAGAACACCAACGTCGAGGATCCGGTGAGACGTTGCAGGTGTCGGGCGACGTGGACGACCGATTCGGCGAAGACCTCTTGAACGGCGGCGGCCAGGTCGGCCCGTTGGTGTTCTGGCTGCTCCGCGACATTGGCAGCGGTCCAGGCGCGGCCACCGAGCAGCAGCGGGGTGCCGCTGTCCGCCGAGCCCCAGGGGTACTCGATGCGCACCTCGCCGTCGTCTCCGAGCCGTACGAGATCCCGGAGCTGAGCTGCGTAGCGCTGAGGGTCGCCGAAGGCCGCGAGCGCCATCATGCTGCCCTCGGGCTCGTCGCCGGGAGGGATCACTCGTCGGGCGAGGTTCCGGTAGAAGTGCCCGAGGGATGAGTGGATGCGCCGGGGCCCGGCCGGGCTTCGGACAACGGTCGGCATGCCCTGGTGGAGGCGGTCGATGCGATCGGGTCGCAGGCCGTACCCGGTGATGCGCTCCCGGCCCGGACCGAAGTCGGACCCGAGGGAGGAGCCGCCGGCGTCGATGACGAGGCCCGCTGCGTACTCGTGGCCGGAGAGCAGGTAGCCGGAGAGCACGTGGGCCGTGTGGTGGGAGAGGAGGCGGAGGTGTTCGCCGAGCGGGGCGGGCAGGAGGGCGGCGAGTTCGTCGCGCTCCTCGGCCAGCCACCAGCCGGCGGCGGGGTTGGGGCGCATGGAGGCGGCCCAGACGACGTCGATGTCCTGCGGTTCGAGGTCGGCGGCCTCCAGGCACCACTGGAGCGCGCGGGTTGGGGTGGTGAGAGTGCCCTTGCGGGTGGGGTGGTTGTGCTTGACGCCGCTCCAGCGTTCCTCTTCGGCCGCGTAGAGGCGGCCGTCGACGACTAAGGCGGCGCTGGTGTCGTGGTGGAAGTTCAGTCCGAGCACTGCGGGCATGGTCGTGTACCTCCGGTCTGGGGTCAGACGGTGAGGGCCGGGGCGGGGAGGAGGGCTGCGCCGGAGTCGGTGTACTCGTGGCAGCGCAGGCAGAATCGGAAGTGGTGGCCTCGGGGCGCGAAGACCTTCGCCGCGAAGTCCTCGTCCCAGATGCTGAACTCGCTGTCGTCCTTCGCCATGGCGTTGAAGCAGCGGTAACAGGACCCGTCCATCTCGATCATCAGGTGCTGGTCGAGATAGCGGTCGCAGAGGCCACGCAGCTCGTTCGCCGGCTGGCCGACGTCGACGTGGTGCACGTGGTTGGTGACGTGGATGGCGCCGTATGTGTCGCAGAGCCTCGCGAGATGCGTGAGGCGGGCGGCACTGATGCCTTCCAAGACGCTGTTGATGACCACGGTCTTGCCGGCCTCGCGGAGGCGGGGCACCACAGCGTGGACCTCGTCGTAGTTCTGGTGCTCGTCGTCGCAACCGAGGAGGACCTGGTCGTAGGAGCGGAGGGTGGCGTCCATAATCCGCTTGTTACGGGCCAGAGTGATGGCGTTCGTGCCCAGGACCATGACCTTGTCGGGCAGGCGGGTGCGGGCCGCGTCGCTGAGGGCGGGGAAGTCCCGGTGCACGGTTGGCTCGCCGCCGTTGATGTGCAGTTGCCGGAACGGAATGGTGCCCAGCCTGGCCAGGATGGTGGAGAACAGCTCCATGGACATGTTCTCGCCCTGGGCGCCGTCGGCGAAGATGCAGAAGTCGCAGGACCGGTTGCATTTGGTCGTGATCTTGACCTTGGCCGTCTTCAGGGTACGGGGCAGGGGTGCACGCGCGGGCATGGCGGGACTCCTTGTGCTAGGGGTGGACGTCACCGGGGGTGTGGCTGAGGAAGTCCTGCACGGTGGGCCTCTGCTGGTGCCAGAGCGCGAGGGTCGCGCGCAGGGTGCCGGCGGTGGTCGGGCCGGTGGGGATCAGCCTCGCCATTCGGGCGGCCAGCCGCTGGGCGGGAGTGGTCTCGTCGGCCGCGAGCGCGTTCAAGGTCCCTGCGGCGGATCGGAGTTCCTTCGCTTCGCGCCGGATCAGATACTCGGTCGCGACACCCGGCGGCGGGTCGAGGTAGTACAGCCAGCGGGCGACGCGTACGCGGAGCATCCCGGCTGTCATCACCCAGTCGGTGTCGGCGTGAAAGCCGCACTCACCGACAGTGCTGGGCGCGTCGGGAACGCGGCGCATCGCCGCCTCCAGAGCGACATGGGCCGTGCGAAGCAGGTGGCGCGGGCCCCGAGGGCGAGCGTCGGACCGGTCGTCGGCATGCCCGAGAAACAGTTCGGCGTACCCGTCCAGCCCGTCCGGCCGCCACTGCGTGAGGGCGGCCGTCTTGCCGGGGCAGCGGGTCCGTGTCGCGAGAGCGGCTGCGGCGAACCAGCACGGGGCGAGGTAGTGCCAGGCCACGCAGTGGCGCCGGTACGCGGCAACGTTCTCCACCACGTTGTCGATGCTGTCCGCCGCCAGCTGGTACCGGCCGCCCAGCCGGGCTTGGAGGATTCCCCGGTAGAACCGCTCGTCGACCTCGCGCCACGGCGCCATCTGGGCCCGCGACTTCCAGCGTTGGAAGTCACGGACGCTCCCGCTGATCAGCGACCAGGTCGCCAGCTCGGGCGCGGAGACAAATCGTCCGTCGGCCTCGACCATGGTGAACGCGAAGCCGGGCGGGTGCTCCAAGAGACGCTTGTGAGAGATGTCCCTGCCGACCGCGGCCGTGTGAGCGGCGGCCAGGCGGTGGTTCCACTCCTCCCAGTCCGTCGGTGCCTCTGGGATGAGAATCCGTACGTCGATGTCGGAGTGGGGCGCCAGCAGGTCGGCCGGCTGCCACTTGTGGGTGAGCATCGCCGCGCCGACGCCGTGAGCATCCAGCTCGCGCTCGTACAGCGCCCCGAGCCCTGGGTACAGAGGCGCCTCAACCATGACCATCACCGCTCCTCGGTGGATGCGCAGGCGCAGGAGAGCCGGGCCGTTTCCGTGGTCAAGAGAGGGAGAAGCGGCAGGACCGGGGTGCCTTCGGGACGCTCCATCCGGTCCCAGCGCAGGTCGTAGTCGACGTAGTGGAAGCCCTGCCAGGCGTCGTTGGCGTTGCGGTCGAGCATGGCCTGGAAGAGGTGGGCGAAGGCGTTGCCGAGGGTGCCGTCGGCGAGATGGGGCTTCAGAGGGATGTCGCGGTTGTGGAGGATGCAGGGGCGGGCCACGCCCGTGGGCGTGATCTTGATGCGGTTGGCGTCGGAGCAGGTGGCGCAGCTGGAGTTCGAGATGAAGCCGATCGAGCCCGCCCAGCCTTCCGGGCGAAGATACTGCCCGGGGCTGCGGACCCCGAGCTCGTCCCTGCGCACCTCGCCGGCGTTCACGAACCACTCGTGGAGACGGTCTCGAACCTCCGCCTCACTGATGAACTCGGTGTCGAAGAGCGCTTGGGCGGGGCCAATGTTCTGGAGTTCGATCAGCCGGACGGCGATGGGCAGGTCGCGGGCGAGCTCGGCGACGGCGAAGGCGTCATCCAGGTAGGTGCGCTGCAGAACGCAGTTGATCTTCACGCGCAGGCCGAGGGCGAGCGCGGTGTCGAGGGTGCGCCGGGTGACGCGCGGGTCGCCGCCGCCCATGATCTCGGCGGACCGGTCGGGGTCGAGGCTGTGGAGGCTGAGATTGAGGTACGTCAGACCGGCGCGGTGGAGTTTCTCGACGCTCAGGCCGCGGCGCAGGTTGCCGTGGCTGGTCATGCCGATCGCGGCGTCGGACCCGAGGCCGTCCGCCAGGCCCGCGATCACGTCGACGATGTCCGCTCGGAGGGTCGGCTCGCCGCCGGAGCAGTGCGCTTTCTTGATCTGCCAGGCGCCGGCCTCGGCGGCGATGGCCGCGTAGTCGGAGGCGGTCAGGGGTCGGTCCTTGTGCCCGTAGTCCGGCATGCAGCGCGGCTTGCAGAACACGCAGTCCAGGTTGCAGAGCGAGTTCAGGGTGAAGGCCAGGTAGGGGTGGTTGCGGCTGGTCTCCGTGAAAGCGGCAACCAGGTCGCGGTGGCGTGTGGTCGGCATTGGTCAGCCTCCTACGAGGGGAGAGCGAGCAGCGGGCACCTCGGCCAGGCCGTTGAGCGGCTGGTCGGTGAGGTAGCGGCGCAGGTTGTCGGCGAAGAACGCGACCGCCTCGTCCATGTACGTGCGGCTGAGCGTGGAGCTCTTCGGCGTGAGGACGACCCGCGGGTGGAGCCGCAGTGGATGGCGGACCGGCAGCGGTTTCGGGGCGAAGACGTCCAAGGCTGCGCCGCGAAGGTGGTCAGCGTTGAGAGCGGCCAGCAGAGCCGACTGGTCGACGGTCATCGCACGGCCGAGATTGAGGAAGAGGGACTTCGGCTTGAACGCCGTGAAGAGGTCGTGGTCGAAGAAGCGGTCAGTGGCCCGCGTGGCGGGCAGCAGATCGACCACCACGTCGGCGACGGCGACCGCTTGGTGCACTGCCGACGCGTGCATCCACGTGATCCCGCCCTCGACGGCCACCGGCGGCGTGCGCCGTACGCCGACGACGTCCATTCCGAAGGAGCGGGCCGCGCGAGCGAGGTGCTCGCCGATGCTGCCACAGCCGACGATGGTCATCGTCGCCCCCGCCAGGTCGAAGAACTCCTCAGCCAGGTCGTTCTTCCACCAGGACCGGTTCCGCTGGACCCGCTGACTCATGAACAGGCCACGTGAGAATCCCAGGACCATCCCCATGGCGTGCTCCGCCATGGGCCTGCCGTGGAACCCGTACGAGCGGGTCAGAGCGACTCCGACGGAGTGGGCCTCGGCGACGGGCAGATGGTCGGTGCCGGCTGCCGGGGAGGCGATCCACCTCAGGTGAGGGGCGCCGAACAGCCACGACGGCTTGAACGTCCAGCCGAAATAGACGTGCGCTTCGGCCAGCTGGTGCGGCACGGACTCCTCAGTCGCCGTACGGAACTCGACTCCGGGGAAGGCGGCTGACAGCGCCCGCTCGTGCTCGGCGGACAGCCGCCAGAAGCGGTGCGGGGACTCCAGGCTGACCAACACAACCGGCCGGTTCATCGTGATCGTCCTTCCGCGCTTGACGCGGGTTCCAGGGCCCAAGGGGCGATGCGCCCGATGACGGAAGCGATGCTGGCTTCGTAGTCGTGACGCGAGCGCACCAAGGCCGCCCCGGCGCTACGGAGCCGGTCACGTTCCCTGGGCAGGACGGTCAGGGCGCGGTGGAGCGCGGAGGCCAGAGACTTGGCGTCCCGTGGTGCGGCGGTGAAGCCGGTCTCGCCTTCGACGACCGTCTGGGCGAGTCCGCCGGCCGTGGTCGCCACCACTGGGCCGGCTCCGGCCGCGAACGCCTCCAGGGGGATGCGCCCGAAGGGCTCCTCGCGTGAGGGAACGATGACTGCGCGCAGGGCCGGGTTGTACAGCCATGCGCGGATCGCCGGGGTGAAGCGCGTGATCAGGGTCGCGTCCAGGCCGTGTGCGTGGATGTGCGCCGCCAGGTCCTCCTGGTATGAGGTGGGGCGCTCGTGTTCGCCCGAGGTCACGGCCGCCAGGACCAAGTGCGGAGCGCGAACCCCACGCTGCTTGAGGAGGAGCAGCGCCTCCAGAAGGTCATCGAAGCCCTTCGTCGGCACGGCACGGCCCATGGCGAGAAGGAATCCGGCGCGGGCCTTGAAGGGCAGAGGCAGCACGATGGTCGGCCTGGCCATCTCCTCCCGTATCAGCCCGTTCGGGATGCTCACGATGCTTCCCCGAGGGACGGCGTAGTTGACGAGGAGATGGCCCCGCATGTGCGAGGAGATGGCGCCGATGCGCCCGCCACGGACCGTTGCCGCCCGGAGGGCCTCCCGCTCCCAACGAACACGGGACAGGTCCTTGGGCCGGGTCAGCGCCGTCATGGAACGGGGAACGAGAAGCAGGTCCATGGTCGGCGACGTGTAGGGCGCCAGCCCAAGGAACGGGATGTCGAGGCCGATGAGGAGGCACCGGCTCGCTCGCTCAGCGATGCGTACGGCCGCCTCGCCCGCCAAGTCGCACAACTGAATGGAACCTTGGATCGACTCCGGCGCCGCCTGGACCTCCGGGGACGTGATGACGTCGGCCTCCGCCTGCCGAAGCATCTGCTGGACCTCGGCGGCCCACCGCCGGTCGTGCGCTCCCGCTGTCTCCGGCACGTGCGGGGTGATGACGGAGAGGCGGCCTGGCGGCAGGATGCGGGCGAGCGCCGTAAGGAAGGAACGGTTACTGAATCCAGTGCCCGACGCTGCGCCGTAGAAGCCCTCGTGGAGGGCGACGATGACGCGGGGCCGCCGGACAGCCTCCGACACGACCGTGGGCGGGGGTGGTGAAGTTGCATGGTGCATGCGCACTGGGTGGTGCCTCCTTCGAAGAGGGGTGTCACGGGCGAGGGCATCAGGCGCTGGCAGTCGAGGTCCGAACCTCACGGGTGAGCCGACACCAGGCGCGGGTGCCGCAGGTGCCGGTCGTCAGCGACCAGGCGTCGGCCAGGGCCTCGACGATGACCAGACCTCGTCCCGATTCGGCCTCCTCGCCCGGAGCCTGAGGGGAAGACGACGCCCGTTGAGAGCAGCCGCCGTCGGTGACGGTGATCTCGACCTCCAGACTGCCGGTGGTCGGGTTTGCGCGATCGACGCACAGGACCAGGGGCGGGCTGCCCGAGGCGAAAGCGTTCGTCGCGAGCTCCGACGTGATGAGACGTGCGTCATCGAGGAGGGTCTCCTCGGCTCCGTGGAGCGCAACGGCCACAGCCTCCCTGGCGACTTCGGCCGCCTTCGGCCCGTACGGCAGATCCGTGATCAGCGTGGTCCCGCCGGCGCCGTCGGTATGTCCGGACGCCGGGCCGCACGCCGGACGCTCGGTGTCGTGGTCCAGCACACCGCCGAGACGGCTTCGCGCGGCGCTCGTGCGGTATCTCAAGGCCCACCTCTTTCCGTCGGCACCGAGGACGGCGCCTTCCGCCGGGGTCCAAGAACACCGGAGGAGCGGGGTCGTGCAGGACCCGATCAACGGGTCAACTCGGTCAACTTCGTTAAGAGGCAGGTGAACCAGCGGCCCGAGGGCGGCACCATGAGGGAGCGCGAGAAGTGATGGACGAACCACTGGGGCAAGAGGTGGTCGCACGTGGCACTGCAGGCAGGGGAGCCCAACGCCGTACTGGCGGGGTGCCTCGACGAACTCGGGTGGAGCCCGAAGGCTCTCGCTCGCAAGCTCAACAGGGTGTTCGGAGCTGGGACGGTTGCTGAGTCGGCGCCTTACCACTGGCGGGACGCTGGCTCGTTGCCGCGCTCGCCAATACCGATGATGACGGCCTACGTGCTCTCCCAGGAGCTGGGTAGACCTATGTCGGTGGTCGAACTCTGGCAGGGCCGCGTGGGCGACTCTTCGGCGCTCGTTCCGGCCGACACGGATCTCGCACGGCCCTGGACCGTGCAGGGCATGGAGGCGACCGTGGAGGATTGGGTGATGGGAGGGCTCGTCGACCGACGCCGGTTCCTCGCGATCTCAGGTGCGGGGCTCCTCGCGATCGTCGCCCAGTACCTCGTCGGCACCGCGGGGCGCGGCCAGTACACGCATCGGATCACACCGTCCGTGGGTGCCGATCCGCTCGTGGACCAAGTCGAACAGCACCTGCCTATGCTCTCCGCGCTCGATGACGAGCACGGTGGGGCACGGCACCTCCCTTACGTAGGTGCCCAGTTCCGTGCGGTCGGCCTCCTGATCCGCGAAGGCGGTCACGCTCCCGCCGTCGCGAGCCGTCTCATTCGCGCGCTCGCGGAGATCGGCCAGCTGGCCGGCTGGATGGCGTTCGACGCTGCCGATCACGGTCTGGCGCAGCGCTACTTCGCCACGGCGCTACGCGCGGCGCATCAGGTCAACGACCTGCCCCTGTGCGCCCACATCCTCGGCGACCTCTCGTTCCAGGCCGCGAGCCGGGGCCACCCGGCCGACGCCATCGCACTCGGCGAAGCCGCCCGCCGCGCCAGCGACGCCGCACCGCCGGCCGTACGGGCATCCGTCCTGTCCCGGCTCGCGTACGCGTACGCCACCGCCGACCGTGACAACGACTTCGCCCACACCCGTGGGGCCGCACGCGAACTGATCACCAGCCGGGGCGGCGCCCAGGAGGAACCCCGCTGGATGTACTTCCTCACCGACAACCACCTCGACTGCCAGGCCGGCTACGGCCTTGTCCAGATGGGCCGCGCCCAGCTGAAGACGGACGGTGGTACGCGGTGCCGACGCTTCCTCGCCCAGGGTGCGGAGATGCTCCGGTCCGGGGCGTACGACGTCCCGCGCGGTGACCCCAGCCAGCGCAGGGCCATGTTCGAGGGGGCCTGGCTGGCCCTGGGCTACAGCGCCCATGGTGATCTGGAGGCCGCCTGCGAGGTCGGCCAGATCGTCACCGACCGCCTCGACGTCGTGCGCTCGCCACGCAGCGCGGCCCTGCTCCACCAGCTCGCCGCAGACCTGCGCCGCCGACAGCGCAACGCCCACGTGCGCAGCTTCCTGCCGACCCTGGAGCACGCCCTCGCTCAACATGCTCCATCGACACCGCCCGGCCGTTAGGGTCAGGATCATGGCCGCAGGGGAGCGTGTTGTCGTTGTCGGGGCTGGGGTGGCAGGGCTCACCACCGCCGTCGTTCTCGCCGAGGCCGGCGTTTCGGTGCGTGTCATCGCCGAGGACGTGCCGGGCGTCACGTCGCTGGCGGCTGGAGCGATGTGGGGTCCGTACTTGGTCGAACCGAAAGACAAGGTCGACCAGTGGGGACAACGGTCGCTGGAGATCTTCCGGAGGCTGGCCGAGGTTCCGGCCACGGGCGTCCGGCTCACCAGCGGCATCGAGGCATCCCGCACAGCCGAGGCGCCACCGGCCTGGGCAACCGCCCTACCCGGCTTCCGGCCGTGCGGGCCGGCTGAACTACCGGCCAGTTTCTCGGCCGGCTACCGGTTCACCGTGCCGCTGATCGACATGCCCACCTACCTCAACTACCTTCTGCATCGGCTTGGTGCCGCTGGTGGAACAGTCGAGCGGCGACGCCTGGCGTCACTCTCGGACGCCGGCCCGGCCACCGTGATCGTCAACTGCACGGGCCTCGGTGCCAAGGATCTACTCCCTGACCCTGACCTGCGGCCCATCCGCGGCCAGCACCTCGTCGTCACCAACCCAGGGTTGACCGAGTTCTTTTCCGAGGACACCGGCCTCTCACCGGACCTGCTGTGCTTCTACCCACACGGCGACACCGTCGTCCTGGGCGGCACGGCCATCGACGGTGAGGGTGGCCTAGCCTCCGACGACACGGCGGCGGCCAGCATCCTGGCCCGCTGCGCCGAGGTCGAACCCCGTCTCGCCACAGCCCGCGTTCTGGAGCATCGGATCGGTGCCCGGCCCACCCGGGCTACGGTCCGGGTGGGCGCTGACCGACAGGAGGACGGCACCTTGGTCGTGCACAACTATGGGCACGGAGGCGCTGGCGTCACGCTGTCATGGGGTTGTGCCGGGGAAGCTTATGAGCTGCTCGCAAGCGAGTGAGGCACAGCTTCCAGGACCCAAGTCCGAATCCCTGCCCTCGGATACTCCCAACCGGGCTGCGATAGGAGCCCGCTCCTTCTGAAGTGGGTTCGCTATCAGTTGGCGTCCTTCGAGCGCAGACGCTCGTTCTCCATCTCCGTAACGGCCACCCGTTTTCCCAGCTCACGGCCGGGTTCGGCATCGGGTCCACGAACTCGTACCGGTACATCACCTCAGCCGTCGAGATTCTGGCCGCCCTTGACCGCGACTTCCCTCGACGACTCGATGACCACATGGAGGCTTACGTCTCGCCTGAGACGTAAGCGACCCCGGTCGCTCCTGCAAGGCCCTGGCCGAGGAGGTACCCAGTGAGTCACCCCGCCAGGTGAAAGGGCGCATTCTACGCACCAATTACGCGAAGAGGACCTAGTCCGGCCTGGTCCCCTCGAACGGGACAGCTCCCTCGACCACCGTTCGGCAGGGCGCGTATCACCAAAGCAAGGGTCCCGGCCGACGGGTTCGACACCGGAGGTGGGGCCATAGCCCGACTCCCGTAACGGAGGAGACAAAGCATGAAAGACACGCCAACGGCCACCAGTGGCGACGGCCACGAGGGCCACACCAGCCAGCCCCTCGGGAGTGCTGGCCAGGCTGCCCGGCTCCAGCCCGTCCCCGCAGCCCCGTCCGACAGCGAGCCCGCCGTGGGAGGGTCCCCTGTCCAGCGGACATTCACCTTCACCAGCACCGTCACGGGCGAAAAAGTGACCGTGACCTGCATGCCCGGCTGCATGGTCGACCACAAGGCAGACAGCGACACGCCCACGCACCCACACGACATCTACTGCGATATACCCGGCACAGCCGACGAACTGCCCCTCTACGGCCCGCTGTGCACCACGCGAGGCCCGGAGGACTTCCGCTTCCTCAGCTGGCAGATCCAGTCCCACCCCTTCTCGGGCCGGCCAGCGGAGAGGCTGCCCTTCGTGGCCATTGAGGTCTTCGATGACCACTACATCGAGTACCTCAAACCGGACACACTGCAGGTGATCATCGGCTGCCTGCAGAAGCGGGTCGATTCCCTGCGCGAGGCCCACGCCCAGCTCGTCAACCTCCGCACCGAGTACGTCAACCTTCCGGGGGTGGCAGCATGAAGGACACGTCCGTCACCGAACGCGCCATCGCCGAGGTGGAAGCGTTCCGTACCAAGATGCGGGAAATCGGCTCGTGCTCTCCTGCCGTGGAGAAGTTCGCCGACGACGTGATCGTCCGCATCATCGTCTGCGGATCCCCGAGGGCCGCCGTCGAAGCGGCGATGCGTAACGTCCTCAGCGAGTCGACGGAGGTGACGGTATGACGACGTTGGCCACACGTGCTGGCTTCGACGCCTTCCGTAACCGCATGTGCGACCACTTCGGACGGCTGCCCAACGGGCTCGGCAGCCAGCACCTCCACATCGAGCAGGCCCCGCTCGGCCCGGATGAGTATTTCACTCACCGGCTCGACAACGACGGCCACCACGTCGTCTACGACCCGCGGCAGACCAGCGGGCTCGTGACGCGCCAGTTCCTCGGTATTTACGCGACCTTCACCGAGGACTCGATCCGCGAGGGCGTCCGGGACGCCTACTACAAGGAAGATGTGGCGGGCGTTCGGGAAATTTGGGAGATCGTCCTCAGCGAAATCGACCGCACCCAGGATTCTGCGGGTGTGATGAGCTGGCTACTGGAGCTGCTGCAACAGGCCCGCACGAAAACCAAGCCAACGGCCGCGTGAGCGCGACCGCGAAGACCGCGGTGGTCGGGGGTGTGCAGTTCCTGGACAGCCCCGGCCGCGTCGCCCAGCCCGCACCTGACAGCAAGCCTCTCAGGGAAAAGTGCGCGGACCGGGCTTGATGGCTGAGCCCGCGCCCTCACCGCCGTGGACGGTTGTTCGGGTGCACGGACTTCCGCCGATCCGTCTGCACGACCTCCGCCACGGCGCCGCCACCCTGATGCTCGCCGCGGACATCGACATCAAGATCGTGTCGGACACCCTCGGTCACAGTGATACCCGGATCACTCGGGACATCTACCAGAGCGTCCTGCCCCAGGTCGGCAGGAGCGCCGCCGAGGCGACCGCGAAGCTGGTCCCCCTTCAGCGCAAGGCCGAGGCCGAGAAGGCGGCACGCAAGGCCGCGAAGAAGGATAAGGCCAAGAAGGCTGCGGCCAAGAACGCCGGCAAGGCGAAAGGCGACAAGCCGAAGACCAAGGCGAACGCCCCAGGCAAGGGCGCCAAGAAGCCCAAGCACGGCAAGTCCCAGAAGTAGGTTCCCGGGCGGCTCCGCTCACGCATCGCTCACGCAGGCAAAGTCACGGCAACCCGGCCGTGAGACCCGTCATGCCCCGAGCAACAAAAAACCCCAGGTCACGGGCTATATGACCTGGGGTTCAATGGAGCCGCCTTCGGGATTCGAACCCGAGACCTACGCATTACGAGTGCGTTGCTCTGGCCAACTGAGCTAAGGCGGCGCGCCGCGTCGCCGGAGGGCGTTTGCGGCGTTTCTAAGTCTACACAGGTCCGAGGGGTGCTCTGTACGGGGGCCGGGGCGGGGTCAGGTGCAGGTTTTGTGGGGGGTGGGGGGTGTGGCTTTGAGGAGGTAGGTGTTGATGGCGGTGTCGATGCAGGCGCTGCCGCGGCCGTAGGCGGTGTGGCCGTCGCCGTTGTAGGTGAGGAGGCGGCCGGAGGTGAGCTGGGCGGCGAGGCCACGGGCCCAGCGGTAGGGGGTGGCGGGGTCGCGGGTGGTGCCGACCACGACGATGGGGGCGGCGCCCTTGGCCTCGATGCGGTGGGGGCGGCCGGTGGCGGGGCGGGGCCAGTAGGCGCAGTTCAGGGCGGACCAGGCCAGGCCCCGGCCGAAGACGGGGGATGCCTTCTCGAAGGCGGGGACCGCCTCGCGGACGTCGGCCGGGCCGTGGAAGGCGGCGGGGAGGTCCAGGCAGTTGACGGCGGGGTTGGCGTACATGAGGTTCTGGTAGCCGCCCTTGCTGTTCCGTTCGTAGTAGCGGTCCGAGAGGGCCAGCAGGGCACTGCCGTCGCCCTTGCGCGCGGATTTCAGGGCCGTACGGAGCTGGGGCCAGCCGCTCTGGTCGTACATGACGGCGATCACGCCCGTCGTCGCCAGGCTCTCGGTGAGGCGGCGGGGGCCGGGGGTGCGCAGGGGGTGCTGGTCGATGCGGTTGAAGAGCGCTTTGAGGCGGCGGCCCGCGTCCGCCGGGTTCTTGGTGCCCAGGGGGCAGTCCTTGCGGCCCACGCAGTCCTTGGCGAAGGAGGTGAAGGCGGTCTCGAAGCCCGCGGTCTGCTCGCGGTTCATGCGCTTGGCGTCCAGCGAGGGGTCCATCGCCCCGTCGAGGACCACGCGGCCGACGCGGCTCGGGTACAGGCCGGCGTAGGTGGCGCCGAGGAGCGTGCCGTACGACGCGCCGACGTAGTTGAGCTTCCCGTCGCCGAGTACGGCCCGCAGTACGTCCATGTCGCGGGCGGCCTCGATGGTGGAGACGTGGCCCAGGATGCGGCCGGAGCGGGACGCGCAGCCGCGGCCGAACTTCTTGTACGCCGCCACCAGGCGCCCGACCTCCGCCTCGTCGTCCGGGGTCTGGTCGGTCGCCGTGAATTCGTCCATCTGCCGGTTGGACAGGCAAGTGACGGGTTCGCTGGCCGCCACTCCGCGCGGGTCCACCGCGACCATGTCGTAGCGGGCCCGGACGGCCGCCGGGTAGCCGATGCCCGCGTACTGCTGGAGGTAGCCGATGGCCGAGCCGCCGGGGCCGCCCGGGTTGACCAGCAGCGACCCGATCCGCTTCGTCGAATCCCCTGCGGCCCCTGTGGCTCCCGCGGTCCCTGCGGCCCTTGCGCCCCCTGTGGCTCCCGCGGTCCCTGCGTCCCCCGCCCCCGAGCCTGTCGCCTTCTTACGAGCCACAGCGAGCTTCACGTCCTCGCCGGCGTCCGGGCGGGCGTAGTCGAGCGGAACCTTCATCGTGGCGCACTCGAACCCGCGCGCCCGGCACGCGTGCCAGGTCAGCCGCTGCCCGTAATACGGCTTCAGGGCGGCCGGCGGGCTCGCCGGCAGCGGCTGGAGCGACTGGGGCGGCGCGGCCTCGTCCCGCGCGTAGCCGACGTCCTTGCTGTGCTGGAACGCGGAGCTGCCCGCCGCGCAGCCGGAGATCAGGAGGGCGGCGGCGACCACCGCGGCGGTACCGGAGGTGCGGAGCAGGCGGCTGCTGGTCATCGGCTGATCCCTTGCCCTAGCCATGATCGATTCGAACGCGAATGGTGACCAAACGCATTCGGAGCGTATCGGGATAAGTGCGGTGCCCCTCTACTCCTGCGGCGTTTACGCCTCGTTCGAGTGAGGCTCGGAGGCTCGCAGGAATGGCAGGAACGGCAGGGACGGCAGGGACGGCAGGAATCTTCAGCCGGCTCGCAACGCCATCGTCATGGACTCCACCGCCAGGAGCGGCGCCACGTTGCGGTCCAGGGCCTGGCGGCACGCGATCACCGACTCGATACGGCGCAGCGTCTGCTCCGGCTTCGTGCCCGACGCTATGCGCTCGACCGCGGCCCGTACGTCCGCATTGGCCAAGGCCACCCGCGAACCGAGCTGCAGCGCCAGCACATCGCGGTAGAAGCTCATGAGGTCGATCAGCGCGAGATCGAGGCTGTCGCGCTGGGTACGGGTCGACCGGCGCTTCTGGCGGTCCTGCAGCTCCTTCATCGCGCCCGCCGTGCCACGCGGGAGGCGGCCGCCGGTACCCGCCGCCGCGCCGAGGGCCGCGCGCAGCTCTTCCGTCTCCTTCGCGTCGACCTCCTCGGCCACCTGCTTGGCGTCCTCCCCCGCCGCGTCCAGCAGCTCCTGCGCGGCCTTGAGGCAGCCGCCGACGTCGTCCACCCGCATCGGCAGTTTCAGCACGGCCGCGCGGCGGGCGCGGGCCCGCTCGTCCGTGGCCAGGCGACGGGCGCGGCCGATGTGGCCCTGGGTGGCACGGGCCGACTGCGCCGCCAGCTCGGGCTCGATGCCATCGCGCCGCACCAGGACGTCCGCCACCGCGTCGACCGGCGGCGTACGGAGGGTGAGGAGGCGGCAGCGGGAGCGGATGGTGGGCAGCACGTCCTCCAGGGAGGGCGCGCACAGCAGCCATACGGTGCGGGGCGCGGGCTCCTCGATGGCCTTCAGGAGTACGTTGCCGGCGCCCTCGGTCAGCCGGTCCGCGTCCTCCAGGACGATGACCTGCCAGCGTCCGCCGGCGGGCGACAACTGGGCACGGCGCACCAGGTCACGGGTCTCCTTGACGCCGATGGACAGGAGGTCCGTACGGACGATCTCGACATCGGCGTGCGTGCCCACGGTCGTGGTGTGGCAGCCGTCGCAGAACCCGCAGCCCGGCGCCCCGCCCAGCTTCCGGTCAGGGCTCACACACTGCAGCGACGCCGCGAAGGCGCGGGCCGCGGTGGAGCGCCCGGAGCCCGGCGGGCCGGTGAAGAGCCACGCATGGGTCATCTTGGACGCCGTGATCTCCTCCGCGGAACCCTCGGCCGCGGCGGTGACGAACCGGTCCGCGTCGCGGGAGGCATCGACGAGCTGCGCCGTCACTTGGTCCTGGCCGACCAGGTCGTCCCACACCGCCATGCTGTCCTCCGCGCTGTTTGCCCTGCGGCTCCCCATTGTGGGTCATGGGTCCGACAATCCCGTCCGCGACGACGTGAGCGGCGAGGGGGCGGCGGGGCGGGATGAGCAGCGGGGCGGAGCGGCGCGGAACGGGCAGCGGGGCGGGGCGACCAGCGGAGCGGAACGGGCAGCGGAGCGGAACGGGCAGCGGGGCATACGTAAGGGGCGAAGCTCCATGGGCTCCGCCCCTTACACCCATCACCGGCCTACCAGCGCACCACCGACTCAGCCGTACAAGACCGACTCAACGGCACCTCTCAGCTCACTGGCCCCTGCGCCGGTCCTCGTCCTGCCTGCCCAGGAGTTCGTCCGCGAGGGTGGGCAGGTCGTCGAGCGGGGTCTCCTCCGCCCACTCCGGCCGCCGCCGCTTCCGGCCACCGGCATGCTCCTCCTGCGACGACCGGTCCCCCTGCCCCTGCGGCTGCCCCTGCCAGCCCCAGCCCTGCTGCCTCTGCTGCGGCTGCGGGTGCTGCTGGGCCAGCCTGGCCGGGTCCACCTGCGGAAGCTCACGCGTCCGCTCGTTCTCCGACTCCGACGACGGGGCAGCGGGCCGCGTCTTGTCCTCCTCCGGCCGGAAGAGCCACGGCGGCACCCGGTCGGCAGGGTCCGCCGGCCGCTCCGCGCGGATCGGCGGGAGCACCGCCGTCTCGTCCATCGCCCCCTGCGGCACCTGCGGCATCTGCGGCATCTGCGGCATCTGCGGCAGAACCGCCGTCTCCTCCGAATCCGACGCAGCGTCGGAAGTACGCGCACCAGAGGTACCGCCAGAAGCACCGGAGGAGCCCGAAGCCCCGCCTTCCTCCGGGCGTACGGGCGGCAGCACCGCCGTCTCGTCCATCGACCGCGCGTCGTCACGGGAGCCCGAGTCCGTACGGCCACCAGCGCCCGCGTCCGTACGGGACCCCGTACGCGAACCCGCCCGCGGGTCCACCCGTGGGTCCACGCGCGGGTCCATCCGCGGCGTTTCCACCGTCTGCGTCTTCTCGGAATCCGAGCCCGCGTCAGCCTCCGAGCCAGAGCCAGAGCGCGAAGCCGAACCCGAACCCGGACCCGAGCCGGAATCCGCTCGCGAGCCCGAATCCGGCCCAGGCCCCGCGCCCGCCCCCGACCCGGAATCCGAGCCCCACGTCACCCGCACAGCCGGCGTCTCAACAGTCGGAGCATCCGTCCCCGAAGCGGCCCCCTCCGAAGCACCCGACCCCGCCGAAGCCTCCGGCACCTTCCGAGCCGCCGCCTCCGCGGCAGCCACCCGGGCCTGCTCCGCCCGGAGCAGCGCTTCCTCGGCCCGGCGCTGCTTCTCCAGCCGCCGCGCCTCCGCCTCGGCGCGCAGCCGCGCCTCTTCCTCGTGCTGTTTGCGCAGCCGCTCCTGCTCGGCGGCGCGGGCGCGCTCCTCCGCCTCGCGGCGCTTGCGCTCCTCCTCGGCCTTGCGGGCGGCCTCTTCCTCGGCCTTCCGGGCCTCCTCGGCCTTGCGCTCGGCTTCGAGGCGGCGGGCCTCTTCGAGTTCGCGGCGCTTGCGCTCTTCCTCCTCGGCACGGAGCTTGGCGAGCTGCTCCTGGCGCTCGCGCTCCAGCCGTTCTTCCTCTGCCTTGCGGGCCGCCTCTTCCTCCGCCTTGCGCCGGGCCTCCTCCTCCGCGGCCTTCCTGGCCTCTTCCTGGGCCTTGAGCTCGGACTCGGAGAGCGGGAGGAGGTGGTCGAGCCGGTGCCGTACGACCGTGGTGACGGCCTCCGGTTCCTGCCCGGCGTCCACGACGAGGTACCGCGTGGGGTCGGCGGCGGCCAGGGTGAGGAATCCGGCCCGTACCCGCTGGTGGAACTCGGGCGGCTCGGACTCCAGCCGGTCCGGCGCCTCCGTGAACCGCTCGCGCGCCGTCTCCGGCGACACGTCCAGCAGCACGGTCAGGTGCGGCACGAGCCCGTCGGTGGCCCAGCGGGAGATGCGGGCGATCTCCGTCGGGGACAGGTCGCGCCCGGCGCCCTGGTAGGCGACGGAGGAGTCGATGTAGCGGTCGGTGATGACGACGGCGCCGCGCTCCAGGGCGGGCCGGACGAGGCTGTCGACGTGTTCGGCGCGGTCGGCCGCGTACAGGAGCGCTTCGGCCCGGTCCGAGATGCCGGCGGAGGAGACGTCGAGGAGGATCGAACGCAGCCGCTTGCCCATCGCGGTCGCGCCCGGCTCGCGCGTGACGACCACCTCGTGGCCCTTGCCGCGGATCCACTCGGCGAGCGCCTCGACCTGCGTGGACTTGCCCGCGCCGTCGCCGCCTTCGAGGGCGAGGAAGAAACCGGTGCCGGACGGGGCCTGCACCGGGTCGCCGCCGCGCAGCACGTCGAGCAGGTCGCGCCGGAACCGTACGCCGTGCCGGTCGTCGGTCTTGCCGAGCACCAGCGCGGCCACGGGCAGCAGCAGCGCGCCCACGAGCATCAGCGTGAACGCGGCGCCGCCGTGCGCGAAGACGAAGTTGCCGCTGATGAGCCGGTGCGGGCCGATGGCGGCGGCCAGCACGGGGGCGATGACGGCGCTGAGCGCCATGGCCACCCGGACCACGGCCTGCAGGTGCTCGGTCGTACGGGCCCGCCGCGCCTCCTCGGTCTCCTGGTCGAGGAGGGCGTGGCCGGTGGCGGCGGCGACGCCGGACGCGATGCCCGCCAGCAGGATCAGCAGCAGGACCGTCGTCGTGTCGGGCACCAGGCCCGCGACGAGCATGGCGAGGCCGGTCAGCGCGACGGCGAGCGCCAGCAGCCGGCGGCGGGAGAAGCCCGGCAGGATCTTCGTCGCGCCCCGGATGCCGATGACGGGGCCGCCGGAGAGCGCGAGGATGAGCAGCCCGTACGCGACAGGGCCGCCGCCGAGGTCGATGGCCTGGAGCGCGGCGACGGCGACGGCCGCGGCGACCGCGCCCGCGATGGCCGCGCACGCCAGCACCAGCACCGGGATCGCGCCCGTACGCCCCCGGTCGGGGCCCTCGGGCGTCTTGGGGCGGCGCATCCCCTCCAGCGGGGAGCGCGCGCGGGGGGTCTGCGCGCCGGGGAGGTGCAGGAGGTAGAGGATCGATACGGAGGCCGCGAAGAGCCCCGCGGCCACGTACGAGCTGATGGCCGCCTGATGGGTGTCGAACCAGTCGACGCCCGTACCAATCAGCTTCCCGATGAGCGAGACGACGGCGAGCGCCACCGCGGCGACGGGCAGCGAGACGAAGGTCGTACGGAGCGACAGCCGCCGCAGCGCGTCGTAGTGGTCCGGCAGCGGGCGTACCGCCGCGCCCTCGGGGGGCGGGGCCGGCAGCAGCGCGGGGGCCGCGCCGTCCTTGGCGACGGTCCAGAAGCGCTCGGCGACTCCGGCGAGGAAGGCCGTGACCAGCAGCCACGCGAACGCGCTGTTCGGGGTCAGATCGGCCCACAGGGGCGCGACGATCAGCAGGGCGAGCCGGACGCCGTCGGCGCCGATCATGGTCCAGCGGCGATCGAGCGGGCCGCTCGGGGAGATCAGCGCGGAGAGCGGTCCGAGCAGGACCGCGCCGAAGAGCAGCGTCGCGAGCAGCCGCGCGCCGAAGACGGCGGCGACCGCGAACGCCGCGCCCCGATAGCCGCCTCCGAAGGAACCGTTGGTGACGGCCGCCTGGAGCGACAGAAGAACAAGGACGAGAAGGGCGAGTGAGTCCCCGACACCGCCGACGAACTGGGCGCTCCACAACCGCTTCAGCGGGGGGATGCGCAGCAGTGCCCGCACGGCCCGCTCGCGGGAGTCCGCTGCTAGGGCGCCGGATGTGGGGGTCACGACCGTTGGCTGCTCGGCACGCGTCATCCTGCCAGCCTATCCGCAGGACGCGGATCTACACGGCTCACCCGAACAAATGACCGAGATAGGTGAACCGGCCAGTTTGACGAGCATGAGGCCGAAACCACCCGCTTATCCCCGCCTCAAGACCCCCACCCGCCTCACGCCCCACCCGCCCAGCTCAGCCCCCGCCTCGGCGGTGACACCCGCCCCAAGCGGCGGCACACCCGCCTCGCGCGGCGACACACCGCCCCAAGCGGCGGCCACCCGCCCACAGCGGCCCACTCGCCCCCCGCGGCGACACACCCGCCCCACGCGGCACACCCGGCGAAGCGGACCTCACTCCTCCGCAGCCGCCGCCTTGACCGTGGCCTTCGACGCGGCGGCCTTCGTGGCGGTCGCCTTCTTCGCGGGGGCCTTCTTCGCGCTCGCCGCCGTCTTCGCGGCCGTCGTCTTCTTGGCGGCCGTCTTCTTCGCCGGAGAGGCCGCCTTCTTCGCCGGAGCCGCCTTCTTCGCGGTCGTCGCCTTCTTGGCCGGGGCCTTCTTCGCCGTCTTCTTGGCGGCCTTCTTCGCGGTCTTCTTGGCCGGGCCCTTGGCGCGCTTCTCCGCCAGCAGCTCGTACCCGCGCTCGGGCGTGATCGTCTCGACGTCGTCGTCGCGGCGCAGCGTCGCGTTCGTCTCGCCGTCCGTCACGTACGCGCCGAAGCGGCCGTCCTTGACCACCACCGGCTTCTCGCTGACCGGGTCGGTGCCCAGCTCCTTGAGCGGCGGCTTGGCGGCGGCCCGCCCGCGCTGCTTGGGCTGCGCGTAGATCGCGAGCGCCTCTTCGATGGTGATGGTGAAGATCTGCTCCTCGCGCTCCAGGGACCGCGAGTCCGTGCCCTTCTTCAGGTACGGGCCGTAGCGGCCGTTCTGCGCGGTGACCTCCACGCCCTCGGCGTCCTTGCCGACGACGCGCGGCAGCGACATCAGCTTGAGCGCGTCGTCCAGGGTCACCGTGTCGAGTGACATGGACTTGAAGAGCGAGGCGGTGCGCGGCTTGACCGCGTTCTTGCCGGTCTTCGGCGTGCCCTCGGGCAGCACCTCGGTCACATACGGACCGTACCGGCCGTCCTTGGCGATGATCTGACGCCCCGTCTCCGGGTCCGTGCCCAGCTCGAAGTCGCCGCTCGGCTTCGCCAGCAGCTCCTCCGCGTACTCGACGCTCAGCTCGTCGGGCGCCAGGTCCTCGGGGACATCCGCCCGCTGGTGGCCCTCGGCGTCCTTCTCACCGCGCTCCACGTACGGGCCGTACCGCCCGACGCGCAGCATGATGCCGTCGCCGACCGGGAAGGAGGAGATCCCCCGGGCGTCGATCGCCCCGAGGTCGCTGACGAGTTCCTTGAGGCCGCCGAGGTGGTCGCCGTCGCCGTTGCCCGCGTCGGCCGCGCCGCCCCGGCCGGTGTCCTCGCCCTCGCCCTCGCCGAAGTAGAAGCGCTTGAGCCACGGCACGGCCTGCGCCTCGCCGCGCGCGATGCGGTCGAGGTCGTCCTCCATGGAGGCGGTGAAGTCGTAGTCGACGAGCCGGCCGAAGTGCTTCTCCAGCAGGTTGACCACGGCGAAGCTCAGGAAGGACGGGACGAGCGCCGTGCCCTTCTTGAAGACGTAGCCGCGGTCGAGGATGGTCCCGATGATCGAGGCGTACGTGGAGGGGCGGCCGATCTCCCGCTCCTCCAGCTCCTTGACGAGCGACGCCTCGGTGTAGCGGGCCGGGGGCTTGGTGGCGTGGCCGTCGGCCGTGATCTCCTCGGCGCTCAGCGCGTCGCCCTCGGCGACCTGCGGCAGCCGGCGCTCGCGGTCGTCGAGTTCGGCGTTGGGGTCGTCGGCGCCTTCGACGTAGGCCTTCATGAAGCCGTGGAAGGTGATCGTCTTGCCGGAGGCGCTGAACTCGGCGTCCCGGCCGTCGGAGCTGGTGCCGCCGATCCGCACGGTGACGGAGTCACCGACCGCGTCCTTCATCTGGGAGGCCACGGTCCGCTTCCAGATCAGTTCGTACAGCTTGAACTGATCACCGGTCAGGCCCGTCTCGGCCGGGGTGCGGAAACGATCACCCGAAGGGCGGATCGCCTCGTGCGCCTCCTGGGCGTTCTTGACCTTCCCGGCGTACGTGCGCGGCTTGTCCGGCAGGTAAGAGGAGCCGTACAACTGCGTGACCTGGGCCCGCGCGGCCTGCACGGCTGTGTCGGAGAGGGTGGTGGAGTCCGTACGCATATAGGTGATGAAGCCGTTCTCGTACAGCTTCTGGGCCACCTGCATGGTGGACTTCGCGCCGAAGCCGAGCTTGCGCGACGCCTCCTGCTGGAGGGTCGTCGTGCGGAACGGCGCGTACGGCGAGCGGCGGTACGGCTTCGACTCGACGGACCGCACCGTGAACGAGGTGTCCGCGAGGGCCGCGGCCAGCGCGCGGGCGTTCGCCTCGTCGAGGTGCAGGACCTGCGAGCCGTCCTTGAGCGCGCCGGTCGACCCGAAGTCGCGGCCCTGGGCGACGCGCCGGCCGTCGACGGTGGCGAGGCGGGCGGCCAGGGTGCTCGGGTCGCTCGCGTCGCCGGGCCGGCCGGTGGCGAACGTACCGGTCAGGTCCCAGTACTCGGCGGAGCGGAAGGCGATGCGCTCGCGCTCCCGCTCGACGACGAGTCTCGTGGCGACCGACTGGACGCGGCCCGCGGAGAGCCGCGGCATGACCTTCTTCCACAGGACCGGGGAGACCTCGTAGCCGTAGAGGCGGTCGAGGATGCGGCGGGTCTCCTGGGCGTCGACGAGCTTCTTGTTGAGCTCGCGCGGGTGGGCGACGGCGTCGCGGATCGCGTCCTTGGTGATCTCGTGGAAGACCATCCGGCGGACGGGAACCTTGGGCTTGAGCACCTCCTGGAGGTGCCAGGCGATGGCCTCGCCCTCCCGGTCCTCATCGGTGGCGAGGAAGAGTTCGTCGGACTCGGCCAGCAGCTCCTTGAGCTTCTTGACCTGGTCCTTTTTGTCGTGGTTCACGACATAGATGGGCTGGAACTCGGCGTCCACGTTCACACCGAGGCGCGCCCATGACTCGCCCTTGTACTTGGCCGGGACCTCGGCGGCCCCGTTCGGCAGGTCGCGGATGTGCCCGACGCTCGCCTCGACGACATAGCCGGGGCCGAGGTAACCCTTGATCGTCTTCGCCTTGGCAGGCGACTCGACGATGACGAGTCGGCGGCCGCCGTGTGCGGTCTCGCTGGTCGGGGACAACTTCGCTCTTCTCTCCGGTCGACACTCGGTGTAGGCGCTGCGGTGACGCTGCGGAGTGTGACGGTACATCCCGCCCCCGTGTCAAACGGAAAAAGCCCGCAACGCCACTCGAACGGTAACCCGACAAGCGTCCTGTCTGCCGCCCGGACCGGCACACGGCTGACGAGACGGGTCCGGCGGCAGCGGCCCGTATCGGCCAGGGCCCGGAGCCCCCGCCTGACCAGGCATCGCGGACCGGCCCCCTCCGGTTCGGCCGGCGGCGACGACCGGGCGGCCGGGCGTACGGCCAGGTCAGCCCGTACGGCCGTAGGTACGGCCAGGCGTACGAGCGGAGGCCCGGCCGGGGCTCCGGCCGGCGGGTGGCCCGCCCTCTCCGGGGCCGCGCCCGGGCCGCTCCCAACCGGCGAACGTTCGCGTCCGTACGTGTTCATGTCCGTACGCGCGTCCGCCGGGACCCGGCCGACGCGCGAGCGGCAGGCGGCATCGCGCGCTGGCTGGATCAGCCGGACCGAAATGCCCGGCGAACCGTCGACCGCGCGTCCACACCTCCCGGCACGGTGGCGTAACTCATATCGCCCACCGGCGATACCCGCCCTTCCCGGGCTTCCGCCGGGCGCTCGGGACTTCCGCCGGGCACCCCGCGCTCGCCGCCTCGCGGAGCGGAGCACCCGCCCGCAGGCTCAGTCCGACGAGTCGGCCGGCGTCAAGAACCCCTGTTCGACCAGGAGTCGGATGGATTCCGGCGTACGGTCCCGGAGCAACACCGGATCCTCCTCCATGAGTTGCGCGATGGCATCGAGAATGCGCCCCGCGGTGAGTGTTCCGTCACACACCCCCGCGAACCCGGCGCCCACCGTGTCCACCTTCGTCGCCCGCCGCATACCGCGGTTCTGACGGAGCACCACATGCTCGGGGTCCTCCGCGCCGGGCGCGCCGACCTGCTCCTGAGCGACCTCCGCCGCGAGGTGGAACCGCGCGGCGAGCAGCGCCGCGTCGTCGTGCGAGCGCAGGAAGTCCTGCCGCTCGAAATGCGCCCGCACGGCGTCCCCGAGCGGCTGCTCGACCGGGTGCGGCCACTCCTCGGCGACGATGGACGGCTGGTCGGCGCCCGACTTGCGCAGCGTGATCCAGCCGAAGCCGACCGCCTTGGTCTTACGGGACTCGAACTCGTCCAGCCAGGCGTCGTACCGCGCGGCGTACTCGGCGGGGTCCGCGCGGTGGTCGCCCCCGTCCCGCAGCCACAGCTCCGCGTACTGCGTGACGTCCTGCACCTCGCGCTGCACGATCCACGCGTCGCAGCCCCGCGGCACCCAGGAGGACAGCCGCTCGCGCCAGTCCTCCCCCTCCACGTGCTGCCAGTTGGCGAGCAGTTGGCAGTAGCCGCCGTCGTTGAGGTGGTCGGCCGACCACTGCACGAGCGTGCGGCACAGATCGTCCCCGGCCATGCCGCCGTCGCGGTAGGTGAGCCGCGCCCCGGGCGAGATGACGAAGGGCGGGTTGGAGACGATCAGGTCGAACGACTCGTCGGCGACCGGCTCGAACAGCGAGCCCGCGCGCAGGTCGGCGGCGGCCACGCCGGACAGCGCGAGGGTGAGCCGCGCCACGTGCAGGGCACGGGGGTTGAGATCCGTGGCGGTGACCCGGGTGGCGTGCCGGGCGGCGTGCAGGGCCTGGATGCCGGAGCCCGTGCCGAGGTCGAGGGCGCTCTCGACGGGCGTACGGACCGTGATCCCGGCGAGCGTGGTGGACGCGCCGCCCACGCCCAGCACCAGTCGCGGACGGTCCACACCGGACGTCCCGGCGAGCCCGCCGGCCCCGCCCACCGCGCACCCCAGGTCGGCGACGACCCACCAGTCCTGCCCCTCCGGCCCGCCGTACGGACGCACGTCGACCGTCGCCCGTACCTCGGCGCCCTCGCGGACCAGCCAGCCATCGGCCAGGCAGTCCTCGACGGGGAGGGACGCGGCGGCCCGCTCGTACGGCACGGGGCGCTGCAGGAGGAAGAGTCTGACCAGCGTCTCCAGCGGGCTCTCGCCTCGGGTGGCCCGCAGCGCGGGCACGGTCTCGCTGCGGGCGAGCGCGGCGTAGGCGGGCGCGCCGAGCAGGTCGAGGAGGCCGTCGGCGGTGAAGGCGGCGGCGAGAAGCGCCTCGCGCAGGCGGTCGGTGCGCGCGAGGTCGGCGGCGGGAAGGCGGTGCGTACTCACGGAACCCATTGTCGGGGGCGGCACTGACAATTGGCGACAGCCCGGCGCCACGCCCGCGCGGAGCGGTGCGGCCGGGCCGCCGACGGCCGGCCGCACGGGGGGTGAGGCGTCTCCGCAGCGGGGCGCGAGGGGCACGTCCGCACCAGGCACCGAGACGCCGCCCCGCGCCCGCGCGGCCCGCCGCTACTTCTGCGAACCGGAGGGCGATACGGAACCGGAGGGCGTCGCGGACGTCGACGTCCTGCGGCAGCCGGGCTGCTTCTTCATGGACTCGCCCACGTTGCCCGCCTGGAGCTTCTTCAGCGCGTTCTCGCTCTTGCTGTTGAGCTTGTTCAGGCCCGCGACGATGTTGTTGAGGCCGTCGGAGAACTTCTGCTTGTCCGACGTGTTCATACCGTCTATCTGCTTCTTCAGCCCCTCGTAGGCCCCGGAGAGGTCGTTGAGCGCCTTGACGGCGTTCTTCTGGGTGGTCTCGCCCTCCTTGACGGGCGGCGCCCCCGCGCTGTCGATCGACGTGGCGAGCGACTTGTAGGCGTCGGCGTTGTCCTGGAAGGCGGCCGAGTCCGTCTGCTGGACCTTCTTGGAGTCCTGCTCCAGTTGCACGGAGGCGATGGCGCTGTTGGCGTCCAGGACCTTCTTGACCTGGGGCTGCATCTGACCGCAGACCTTCTTGGCCCAGTCGTCGAGCTTCTTGTCCCCGTCATCGCCGCCGCAGCCGGTCAGCATCAGTACGAGTGCCGCACCGCCGGACAGCGCGGCCACAAGTTTCTTGTTCACCGGATCGGTCCCTTCCATGGCCTTCGGCCCCGGAACTTACACGTCCCAGGTGTGCGGGCCATGAGGCGGCCATCCGTTGTGACGCCTTTTGTAGCCATTTGCATCAAGCTGGCCGTGGCGTTCGCCGCACCTGACGAGCCGGCGTGTCCGCCGCACCAGCCGGTCGACGAGGCGGACAGCCGAACATACAGACGGACAATCGGACGGACAGGCAACCGGACAGACGGGCGGTCAGGGCGACAGGCGGACGGGCGGACAGGCAACCGGACAGACGGACGATCAGGCTGACAGGCGGACGGGCGGACGGTGCGCCCGCGCGCACCACCCGCCCGTCCCCCCGCGAGGAGATTCCGCCGTCAGGAGACCACCGCGGGGTCGGCCGCGTTCGCCACCCGTCCGGCGCCGTCCTCCTCCTCGCCCACGGTGATGCTGCGCCGCTTGGACACATACACCGCGGCGACGATCACCACGATGGCCAGCACCGCGACGCCGGCCCGCAGCCCCGCGTTGGCGTCGGCGCCGTAGCTGAACTTCACCACCGCCGGCGCGATCAGCAGCGCCACCAGGTTCATCACCTTCAGCAGCGGGTTGATCGCCGGTCCGGCCGTGTCCTTGAACGGGTCACCGACCGTGTCGCCGATCACCGTCGCCGCATGCGCCTCGCTGCCCTTGCCGCCGTGGTGACCGTCCTCGACCAGCTTCTTGGCGTTGTCCCACGCGCCGCCGGAGTTGGCGAGGAAGACCGCCATCAGCGTGCCGGTGCCGATCGCGCCCGCGAGGTACGAGCCGAGCGCGCCGACGCCGAGCGAGAAGCCGACGGCGATCGGGGCCATCACGGCGAGCAGTCCGGGCGTGGCGAGCTCGCGCAGCGCGTCCTTGGTACAGATGTCGACGACGCGCCCGTACTCCGGCTTCTCGGTGTAGTCCATGATCCCGGGATGCTCGCGGAACTGCCGCCGCACCTCGTAGACCACGGAGCCCGCCGACCGCGACACCGCGTTGATCGCCAGCCCCGAGAACAGGAAGACGACCGCGGCCCCGAGCACCAGGCCGACAAGGTTGTTGGGCTGCGAGATGTCCAGGCTCAGGCCCATCGAGTCGGCCTTCGCGTGCACGTCGCCGACGGCCGTGGCGATCGCGTCCCGGTACGAGCCGAAGAGCGCGGAGGCCGCGAGCACCGCCGTGGCGATCGCGATGCCCTTGGTGATCGCCTTGGTGGTGTTGCCCACCGCGTCGAGGTCGGTCAGCACCTGCGCGCCCGCGCCCTCGACGTCGCCGGACATCTCGGCGATGCCCTGCGCGTTGTCGGCGACCGGGCCGAAGGTGTCCATCGCGACGATGACGCCGACGGTGGTCAGCAGGCCTGTACCGGCGAGCGCGACCGCGAACAGCGCCAGCATGATCGAGGTACCGCCCAGCAGGAACGCGCCGTACACGCTCAGGCCGATCAGCAGCGCCGTGTAGACCGCGGACTCCAGGCCCAGCGAGATCCCGGAGAGCACGACGGTGGCGGGCCCGGTCAGCGAGGACTTGCCGATGTCCCGCACGGGACGCCGGCTGGTCTCGGTGAAGTACCCCGTGAGCTGCTGGATGAGGGCCGCGAGCACGATGCCGATGGCGACGGCCACGAGCGCCAGGATGCGCGGGTTGCCCTCATGGGAGCGGATCGCGGCATCGGAGATGCCCTTGAGGTCCGCGTAGGTGGACGGCAGATAGGCGAAGACCGCGACCGCCACCAGCACCAGGGAGACGACGGCCGAGATGAAGAAGCCACGGTTGATCGCCGTCATGCCGCTGCGGTCGGTGCGGCGCGGCGCCACCGCGAAGATCCCGATCATCGCGGTGAGCACGCCGATCGCGGGGACCAGCAGCGGGAAGGCGAGACCGGCGTCGCCGAAGGCGACCTTGCCGAGGATGAGGGCGGCCACGAGGGTCACGGCGTAGGACTCGAAGAGGTCCGCCGCCATGCCCGCGCAGTCGCCGACGTTGTCGCCCACGTTGTCCGCGATGGTCGCGGCGTTGCGCGGGTCGTCCTCGGGGATGCCCTGTTCGACCTTGCCCACGAGGTCCGCGCCGACGTCCGCGGCCTTGGTGAAGATGCCGCCGCCGACGCGCATGAACATCGCCAGCAGCGCCGCGCCGAAGCCGAAGCCCTCCAGGACCTTGGGCGCGTCGGCCGCGTAGACGAGCACGACGCAGGACGCGCCGAGCAGGCCCAGCCCCACGGTGAACATGCCGACGACGCCGCCCGTGCGGAAAGCGATCTTCGTGGCCTTGTGCGCGACCTGGGTGAGGTCCTTGGCCGGCTCGCCCTCGGCGGGCGTCGCCTCACGGGCGGCCGCCGCGACTCGCACATTGCTGCGCACCGCGAGCCACATGCCGATATAACCGGTGGCCGCCGAGAAGAGCGCGCCGATCAGGAAAAAGACCGAGCGCCCGATGCGCTGTGACCAGTTGTCCGCCGGCAACAGCATGAGCAGGAAGAACACGGCCACGGCGAAAATGCCGAGGGTGCGCAACTGCCGGGCCAGATAGGCATTGGCGCCTTCCTGCACGGCCGCGGCGATCTTCTTCATGCTGTCCGTGCCCTGACCGGCGGCGAGCACTTGGCGCACCAGCACCACCGCGAGCGCCAGCGCCGCGATCGCGACCGCCGCGATCACCATCACCAGCGTGCGATTGTCGTCGGTCAGTTCCGCGGCCAGTTGGGTGGTGAAGCCGAGCTGATGAGGGGTGATAGGCCCCGCCATTCGTCCTCCTTGACGTTTGGCACATGGGCGCGCGACTGTTCCGCGACCGTAGAGAACGACCGCAGAACAGCCGCCACGCTCAGGCGTCCTGAGCTCAAGATGTGGACGGATTGTAGGGAGCCGGGCGAGATCAAAACAGAGCGCCGTGGAGGGAAGTGGAGGAAATTAGCCTGCACCAGCGAAGATCAAAAGGAGTACGCCCGCGAATTCGCCCGGACGAAGGAGATCACGTAATTCACTGACGCACCGAAAATGATCTATAAAAGGATCTCAGAATCCTATGAACGCCCCAGATCAGAGGGGGCGAGCAACACCCGGGCCAAGGGGCTCACCCACCTGCCGCGCGGCTACGGTCACCCCGCCGGCCCGGCTCCCGGGCGGGGACGGATTCCGGACACCCGCCGCTGTCGGGCACGTACAACTACCGGACCCGCTCAGCCGCCGCACAAGTACGGCCGCCGGGCACCCACGACCACCGCACGGCCCCGTCGGCCCTTGCCCCGGCGTACGGCCCTCGCTCCGGCGCGCTACGGGCGTACGGGCGCGCCCAGCGGCTCTCGGTGGCCACGGCAGGAGTACGGGACGTAGTGGTGGGACGGCTTACCGTGGCGCACCCAGTAGGCGCGCCGCACCGGACGCGCACCGCCGCCACGGCGGTTCTACGGCAGCTCTACGGAAGTACGGAAGCCGGCGTCGTCGGCCAGGTCATCCGAATGAGGCCGCCGTTCTCGTCCGACGTCACCTCGACGTCATCGACGAGACCGCTGATCACGGCCAGACCCATCTCGTCGTCGGCCTCGGCGCCAGGCTCCTCCGGCGCCCCGGAGGGCGGCAGCGCACCGGCATCGGCGCTCTCCCCGCGGGCCCCCGGCACGAGACCGGCGGAGGCACGGGGCGCGTCATCGCCGACCTCGATGGAGAACTTCTTCTCATCCTCGATGAGCACGACCCGGACCGGACTGGCCACCCCATAGGCGACATGCAGCCCGACCGCTCGCGTGCACGCCTCGCCGACCGCGAGGCGCACCTCGTCCAGCACGGCCTCGTCGACCCCGGCCCGGCGCGCCACCGCGGCCGCCACGAGACGGGCGGTGCGGACGTGCTCGGGCAGGGCACTGAAGAGCAGTTCGACGGTGGCCATGCCATCCCCCTCGGTCGTACGTGCCCTCTTCCCGCCTACCGGAACAGGGCGAACTCGCAGGGGCACCGGGCCTCAGCCCGGAACCCCGGCGCGGCGGTCTTCCTACGGCAACCGTCAGTCGGTCGCCGACACCGCGTCATCCACCGAGGTGTGAATCGGGAACACCTTGGTCAGACCGGTGATACGGAAGATCTTCAGAATGCGCTCCTGATTGCACACCAGGCGCAGCGAGCCCTCATGGGCACGCACTCGCTTCAAGCCACCGACCAGCACGCCGAGCCCGGTGGAGTCGAGGAAGTCGACGCCCTCCATGTCCACGACCAGGTGGTAACTACCGTCGTTGACAAGCTCGACCAGCTGCTCACGCAGCTTGGGCGCGGTGTATACATCAATCTCGCCACCGACCCGGACAACCGTGCGGTCGCCTACGGTCTCGGTCGACAGGGACAGGTCCACGGATCCTCCAGCACCTTGCATCGAGCGGTCGCCCCCCATGGATCGGCAGCCGCGATGGCATTCAATCACTTACCGGCAGGCGAGCACGACGCCTTGGCACCATTGTCCGTCATGCCGGTGACACACTCGATGTCGATGGCCGCCGACCAACTCCCGCCGCGCGCGGGCGCACGCCCCTCTCCCCGCACGGTCCTGGACCGCCTCGCCGCCGGGGCGGGCCGTGCTGCACGCATCACTCATACGGAGCACTTGCCCCCGCGCGTGGGGCGTCATGCCCCCTGGCCTTCGCAGATCCGGCCGGAAGTGATCGATGCCATCCGGGCCGCCGGCATCGACCGCCCCTGGGCCCACCAGGCGCGCACCGCCGAACACGCGCTGCGCGGCGAATCCGTCGTGGTGGCCACCGGCACCGCCTCCGGCAAGTCCCTCGCCTACCTCGCGCCGGTCCTCAGCGCGCTCCTCGACGGGTCCGAGGCGCCCAACGGGCGGGGCGCGACCGCGCTGTACCTCTCGCCCACCAAAGCGCTCGCGCACGACCAGCGGCGCGCCGTCCGCGAACTCGCCGCCCCCCTCGGCAACCGCGTCCGCCCCGCCGTGTACGACGGCGACACCCCCGTCGAGGAGCGCGAGTGGGTCCGCCAGTACGCGAACTACGCGCTCACCAACCCGGACATGCTCCACCGGTCCGTGCTCCCCGCCCACCCCCGCTGGGCCTCCTTCCTGCGCGCCCTGCGCTACGTCGTCATCGACGAGTGCCACACCTACCGGGGCGTGTTCGGCTCCCACGTCGCCCAGGTCCTGCGCCGGCTGCGTCGCCTGTGCGCCCGCTACGGTTCACACCCCGTCTTCCTCCTCGCCTCCGCCACCGCCGCCGACCCGGCCCGCGCGGCGACCCGGCTGACCGGCCTGACAGTGGCGGAAATCACCGAGGACACCTCCCCCCGCGGCGAACTCGTCTTCGCCCTGTGGGAGCCACCGCTCACCGAACTCCACGGCGAACAGGGCGCCCCCGTCCGCCGCACCGCCACCGCCGAGACCGCGGACCTGCTCACGGACCTCGCCGTCCAGGGCGTCCGCACGGTCGCCTTCGTACGGTCCCGGCGCGGAGCCGAGCTCATCGCCGTCATCGCCCAGGAACGGCTCGCGGAAATCGACCGCTCCCTCCCCCGACGCGTCGCCGCCTACCGCGGCGGCTACCTCCCCGAAGAGCGCCGCGCCCTCGAACGGGCCCTGCACACCGGCGACCTCCTCGGCCTCGCCGCCACCACCGCCCTCGAACTCGGCGTGGACGTCGCCGGCCTCGACACCGTCCTGATCACCGGCTACCCCGGCACCCGCGCCTCCCTCTGGCAGCAGGCCGGCCGCGCCGGACGTACGGGCCAAGGAGCGCTCGCCGTCCTCGTCGCCCGCGACGACCCGCTGGACACCTACCTCGTCCACCACCCCGAGGCGCTGTTCCGGCAGCCCGTCGAGTCGACCGTCCTCGACCCGGACAACCCCTACGTACTCGCCCCCCACCTCTGCGCCGCGGCCGCCGAACTCCCCCTCACCGAAGACGACCTGGACCTCTTCGGCCCCGCCACCGCCGACCTCCTCCCCCAGCTCGAAGCCCGCAAGCTGCTCCGGCGCCGCGCCACCGCCTGGCACTGGACCCGCCGCGAGCGCGCCGCCGACCTCACCGACATCCGCGGCGAGGGCGGCAGCCCCGTCCAGGTCGTCGAGGCCGGCACCGGACGGCTGCTCGGCACGGTGGACGCCTCCGCCGCCCACACCGCCGTCCACGACGGCGCCGTCCACCTCCACCAGGGCCGTACGTACCTGGTGAAACACCTGGACCTGGACGACTCGGTCGCCCTCGTCGAGGAAGCCGCCCCGCCCTACTCCACGACCGCCCGCGACACCACCGCGATCTCCATCCTGGAGACCACCACCGAGGTCCCCTGGGGGGACGCGCGGCTCTGCTTCGGCTCGGTCGAGGTCACCAACCAGGTCGTCTCCTTCCTCCGCCGCAGACTCATCACCGGCGAGGTCCTCGGCGAGACCAAACTGGACCTGCCGCCCCGCACCCTGCGCACCCGCGCCGTGTGGTGGACGGTCACCGAGGACCAGCTCGACGACGCCCGCGTCCACCCCGAAGCCCTCGGCGGCGCCCTGCACGCCGCCGAACACGCCTCCATCGGCATCCTCCCGCTCTTCGCCACCTGCGACCGCTGGGACATCGGCGGCGTCTCCGTGCCCCTCCACCCGGACACCCTGCTGCCGACGGTGTTCGTCTACGACGGCCACCCCGGCGGCGCCGGCTTCGCGGAACGCGCCTTCCACACGGCCGCCCGCTGGCTCACTGCCACGCGCGAGGCCATCGCCTCCTGCGAGTGCGACTCCGGCTGCCCGTCCTGCATCCAGTCCCCCAAGTGCGGCAACGGCAACGACCCCCTGGACAAGAGAGCCGCCATCCGCCTCCTCGCCACCCTCCTGAAGTCCGCACCTCCTCAGCCGGATTAACCCCGTCAGGGCCGCGGAACCGAGCCCGGCCACGCTCCGGCCCCCGGGGCCGAACCCGCCGCCGGTGAGGCCGGGCCTTCCTCACGGCCCCGCGGCGCCATCGCCGGCCTCGGCCGTCACGTGCCCCGCGCGGGCCCGTGCTCGCGGGGCACCGGCGGCGAGGGCGTCACGAGGCCGGTGCGGGTCCCGCGCGGCTCCGTACCCGCGGCGCGTACGGCCCCGCGCGGGCCTCGGCCACCACGTCCGACACCTCCCCCCGCACCACACACCGCACGAGCCTCGTGACCTGAGCCCCGGCCACCCGCCCGGCGAGGGCGCAAGCCGCCGCCTGCCCCTCCAGGGCGTGGTCCGCGGCGGCCAGGGCCGCCAGGTCCGCCGCGCCGCCGGCCCGGTGGCGGGCGATCATCGCCTCGCCCACGAGCAGCATCCCGGCGAACAGCGCGCACAACGTGGTGACAGCCACCGTCACCCACACCGTCGCCGTCCCCCTGTCATCCCACCGCCTCCTCCGCAAGGGCCACCGCCTCCCCGCTCAGCCGCAGCGCCAGCGGTCCGGGCCCCGTCGCGCGGGCCTCCACCCGCACCCGCACCAGATCTCCGTCCCGGCCCAGCACGACCTTGGCGCCGCGCGGGGCCGCGGACCGGGCGGCGCTCTCCGCCGCGGCGGCGGGCTCGGAGCGGGCCACCGCCCGGGCTCCGGCGCGCGCCGCGTCCACGCACTGCATCTGCGCGGCGACGGCCGTCAGGCCCCACACCAGCGCCACCACGAAGACCGTCAGAGCCGGCAGCACCACGGCGGCCTCAGCCGTGGTCTGCCCGGCGTCCGAGTCAGAACTGCGCATGGAGCGCCTTCTCGATCAGCGACTGAAGCGCCGCGCCGACGGCGCCGCTGGTGACCACTTTGTAGAGCACCGCGGCGAACCCGCACGCCGCCAGCGTCCCCATCGCGTACTCCGCGGTCGTCATCCCGGCCTCGGCCCTCTCCCTCGCCGCGGCACAGCGCCGCGCACACCACCGCATGACCATCACGCCCGTACTCCCCTCGTTCCGTTTGCCATCTCGCTTGTCATCTCGCTTGTCATCCCGTTTGTGCTCAGGCATCTCGGGCCTCATCGGCCCGTCAGCCCCTCGGCCCGTCAGCCGCCGCTCGACAGCCCGGCGGCCAGCCCGATCAGCACCGGCGCCACGCCGACCATCAAGAACGCCGGCAGGAAGCACAGGCCCAGCGGGGCGGTCGCCAAGACCCCCGCGCGCCGGGCCCGTATGCCCGCCGCCCGACCGTGCGCCGCCCGCAACTCGCCCGCGAGCCGGGCCATCGGCCGTACCCCCGGCGCCCCTGTCGCCTGGGCGCGCTCCAGAGCCCGCGCCATGCCGTACGCGCCGGGCAACGCACCCACACGCCCCCAGGCGACGGAGGGCTCGCCGCCGAGCCGGACCTCGGCGGCGGCCTGGGCCAGCCGGTCGCCGACCGGGCCGCCGAGGGAGGAGCCGACCGCTTCGGCCGCCGCCCGCGGGCCCGCACCGGCAGCCAGACACGCGGCCAACAGGTCGGCTGCCAACGGCAGTTGCCGCTCCACCTCCGCGGCGCACAGCGCGTCCTCGACGGCCCGGCGACGCCGCTGCCAGCGCCGGACGCCATACGCCGCGGCGAGTCCCGCCACACAGCCGACGACTCCGCCGAGGAGAATGAACGCGGCAAGTCCCGCTCCGACCGCCGGCAGGTGAGCCGAGATCCGCTCCGTGGGCACAGACCTCTCCCGCAGCCGGCCCCACACCCCAGCCGTCCCAGCCTCCGCGCTCTCCGCGAGCCCCAGCGCCGCGGGCCTTCGCCGCACCGCCCGTCGGTGCCTCGCTTCCAGCACCCAGATCACGCCACACAGCCCCACGACCAATAGCGCGACACTTATCCCCAACCTGTGGATAACCTCGCCGTTCATGCCCGCGCCTCCCCACTGATCCCACGCGCGGCCCGTACGATCCGCGCCGTCCACCACAGCCCGGCACACTCCAGGAGCCCGCCGACGGCGAGCGCGCCCAGTCCGGCCGGGCTGTGCAGCAGCACCCACAGCGGCGAAGCGCCGAGCGCGCTGCCCATCAACAGGCCGAACACCGGCAGCAGGGCGAGCATCACAGCCGTCGTCCGCGTGCCCGCCAATTGCGCGTACAGCTCCTCGCGCTGGTCCCGGTCGGCCCGCAGGGCGCCGGCCACCCGTTCGAGGCCGTCCGCCAGCCCGGCCCCGCCGTCCACGGCGACCCGCCAGCACGCGGCCACCCCGTTCAACCCCTCGGCGCCCGGCTGCCGCCCCACCGCGCGCAGGGCCCCCGGCACGTCGCCGCCGAACCGCGCTGCCGCGGCCACCTCCGGCCACGACGGCCCCAGGTCTGGCTGGGCGAGCCCCGCAAGCACCTCAGCGGGCTGCCGCCCCGCCCTCAGCTCGCCGGCCAGGACCCCGCAGAACTCGATCACCGCGGCCTCCCGCCGCTCCCGCTCACGGCCCAGCCGCCGGGCCCGCAGCCATCGCCGTACGAGCGGCATAGCCGCGACCGCGATCAGCAAGGGCAACAGCGAGGCCCCCAGCAGCGCCACTACGCATCCGATCGGCACACACACCGCCTCACGCCTCGTCCGCCACAGCCTCCGCAGCCGGGTGAGCCATTCGTCCACCCATGGCGGCACGGCCCCCGCGACCGGTGCGGTCGCCGGGCCGCCCGCGAGCAGCAGCCGGGCCCGCCGCGCCCCGTCGGCGCGCCCCGCCGACCACCACAGGGCCGCCCCCGCGCAGAGCGCGGCCGCACACACCGGCACAGCCTCGGGCGTCGTCACCATCCCCGTCATGACACGCCCCCGCCCCGCTCGCACAGCGCCGCGAGCCGGTCCCAGCCCCGCGCCCGCCGGAAGCCGTCCGGGCCCCACAGCGCCGCGGGCACGGTCGTGACGAACCCCGCCGCGTCACGGTCGAGGACATGCACCTCGGCGATCCGCCGCCGGCCCGAGCGGTTCCGTACCAGATGGATCACCACCGCGAGCGCCGCCGCCAACTGGCTGTGCAGCGCGGCCCGGTCGAGGCCCGCCGACGACCCCAGCGCCTCCAACCGCGCCGGAACATCGCTCGCGGCGTTCGCGTGCACCGTTCCGCAACCGCCCTCGTGCCCCGTGTTCAGCGCCGCCAGCAGGTCGGTGACCTCGGGTCCGCGGACCTCTCCGACCACGAGGCGGTCCGGGCGCATCCGCAGCGCCTGCCGCACCAGATCCCGGAGGGTGACCAGCCCCGTGCCCTCCTGGTTCGCGGGCCGCGTCTCCAGTCGCACCACATGCGGATGATCCGGCCTCAACTCGGCGGAGTCCTCGGCCAGTACGATCCGCTCGCCGGGCCCGACGAGGCCGAGGAGCGAACTCAAGAGCGTCGTCTTTCCCGAGCCCGTACCGCCGCTGATGAGGTACGAGAGCCGGGCCGCCAGGATCGCGCGGAGCAGCCGCTCCCCGCCCGGCGGCACCGTCCCCGCCTCGACCAGCTCCGACAGCGTGAAGGCTCTCGGTCGCACCACGCGCAGCGACAGGCACGTACAGCCCACGACGACGGGCGGCAGCACCGCGTGCAGCCGGGTGCCGTCCGGGAGCCTGGCGTCCACCCAGGGGCGGGCGTCGTCCAGCCTGCGCCCGGCCACCGCCGCGAGGCGCTGGGCGAGCCGGCGCACCGCGGCGGCGTCGGTGAACGCCACGTCCGTACGCTCCAGCCCCGATCCGCGGTCGACCCACACCTCGTCCGCCGCGGTGACCAGCACATCGGTGACCTCGGCCTCGGCCAGCAGCGGCTCCAAGGGCCCCGTGCCCACCAACTCGGACCGCAGGCGCGCGACGATCTGGAGCACTTCGGCATCGCCCAGCAGCCGCCCCTCCTGGCGCAATGCCTCGGCGACCCGCGCGGGCGTCGGCTCCGCACCGCTCTCCGCGAGCCTGAGCCGCACCGCGTCCAGCAGCTCGGCGCTCATGCGGCCACGCTCCCGCCGTCGGCGAGCGCCTGTGCCCAGAACTCCTCGCAGAACAGCGCCAACGGCCCCCGCTCGCCGCTGCCGGGCGGCGCGCCGGCCGTCAAGGCGTCCCGCAGTCCGGGCTCCGGCGGCAGCTCCCCGGCCAGCGGCAGCCCGAGCAGCCGCGCGATCTCCTCGTCGTCCAGCCCCGGGGCGTACGGGGTGCGCACCACCGCCCTCAGGTCGTCCAGGACCATGCCCGCCATGGAAGCGACCCGGTGCGCCGCGGCGACGGCCCGCAGCTCGCCCGGCACCACCAGCAGCCCCACGTCCACCTGCCGGAGCGCTTCCATGGTCGCCTCGTCGCCGCGCCGCGGCAGATCCACCACCACCGTGCCGCCGCGCCGCCGGGCGGCCGCCAGCACGGCGCGCATCGCCTCGGGCTGTACGAGCGTGGCATCGCCGCGGTCCCAACTGAGCACGCGAAGGGAGTGCAGTTCGGGCAGCGACTCCTCCAGCGCCCCACCGGCCACCCGGCCGCGGGAGCGGGCGAAGGCGGGCCAGCGCAGGCCCTCGGCGTTCTCGCCGCCGAGCAGGACATCGAGGCCGCCGCCGAGCGGATCGCCGTCGATGAGCATGGCGCGCTGCCCCGCGCGGGCCGCGGTCACGGCGAGGGCGCAGGCGAGGGTGCTCGCCCCTGCTCCGCCGCGCCCTCCGATGACTCCGACGGTGAGGGCCGGGCGCCCGACGCCTTCCACGACATCGGCGATACGGTCCACGAGCCAGCCCTCGCCGTCGGGCAGCAGCACCACATTGCGGGCGCCGGCCAGCACGGCCCGGCGCCATACCTCGGGGTCGTCGAGGTCGCGCCCGACGAGGACGACGCCCTCCCGCCGCACGCAGCCGGCCAGCCTCGGGGCACAGTCGTCGCCGACGAGAATCAGCGGCGCGTCTTCCCAGCTCCCGCGCCGCGCGGGCGTCCCGTGCGCCACCTCGGGCACGGCTCCGGCGGCCGCGCACAGGCGCAGCAGATCGTCGAGGAGCTGCTCGTCCTCGGTGATGATCAGTGGTGCGCCCGGCTCCGCACCGCTTCCCGCCCATTGATCGGACGCGTTGGTTCCGGCCACGATCCTCCCCCTCTCACTACGCGTACTCGCATCCGCGAACTCCGCGGAACGCCGCGAGGAATCACCGTGCAGCGAAGTGGGAAATTGTGTGGATCTTGCTCCAAAACTGTGGACAACTCAGCCGTTGTGAATATCCCGGTCACCTATACCAGTGACTTCCGGAGTGCAGCCTGGCGATTACGGTCCGTGACGGGTATGACTGGAGAGCGGCACACGAGCGCCGGGCTCGGAGCCTGGCGAGAAGGGGTGGGACGAGGCGGCGCGGACGGCAAAAACACGTCCGGACATGCGACGACCCCCGCCGGGGGGGAGAGCGGGGGTCGTCCCCACGGCCGACTCGGGGGGGGAGGAGTCGGGCCGGGTTAGACACGGTCGCGAACGATCCGTGACTTCCATGGTGTACCCGAGACCCTTCTCAGGCAAACCCACACGCCCCAGCTTACGCCGAATGGAGGGCCTCTATGCTCAGCCTCGTGGAAAACCACTCGCTGCCCCGGACAGCCGCCTTCTTTGATCTGGACAAGACGGTCATTGCGAAGTCAAGCACTCTCACCTTCAGCAAGTCCTTCTACCAAGGTGGCTTGATCAACAGGCGTGCTGTGCTGCGTACCGCCTATGCCCAGTTCGTCTTCCTGGCCGGCGGGGCCGATCACGATCAGATGGAGCGGATGCGGGAGTACCTCTCCGCGCTCTGCCGGGGTTGGAACGTCCAGCAAGTCCGGGAAATCGTCGCCGAGACCCTGCACGAACTCATCGACCCGATCATTTATGACGAGGCCGCCTCCCTCATTGAGTCGCACCACGCCGCCGGGCGCGATGTCGTGATCGTCAGCACCTCCGGCGCGGAGGTCGTCGAGCCGATCGGCGAGCTGCTCGGCGCCGACCGGGTGGTGGCCACCCGGATGGTCGTGGCCGACGGCGTCTTCACCGGCGAGATCGCCTACTACGCCTACGGCCCGACCAAGGCCGAGGCCATCCGGGAGCTGGCGGAGACGGAGGGGTACGACCTCTCGCGCTGCTACGCCTACAGCGACTCGGCGACCGACGTGCCGATGCTCGAATCCGTCGGCCATCCGCACGCCGTCAATCCGGACCGCGCGCTGCGCCGCGAGGCGCTGGCCCGCGACTGGCCGGTCCTTTCCTTCAACCGCCCGGTCCGGCTGAAGAAGCGGGTGCCCGCGCTGTCGGTGCCCGCGCGCCCGGCGCTCGCCACGGCGGTCGCGGTCGGCGCTGCCGCCGCCACCGCGGGACTGGTCTGGTATGCCAGCCGCCGCAAGGCGCCCAGCGCCCGTATCCATAGCATTTGAATCCAATTGCAGATATCTGCGGCGAGGGGTTCCACTTGCCTCACGGGAGGAGTAGAAAGGACTTACGGCCCGCGAGACCAGGGACATCCGAGAGGAAGCCCTCAACGCACCAAGGCCCCACGGACCGAGCACGAATTCCGGGCACCCACGCGACGCCGACCCGTCGATTACGGGCCAGCCGCACCAGGTAACGGGCGAAGTTCTCCGACCTGATGGGCAAATATCGAGCACGCACTGGTAACCCGGCGGACGTGCCAGCGGCGGTACCAGAGTTTTACGGGTGCCGCCGCAACCCTGTGCGCCAGTCCATTCGGAGCGCAGCGGAGGCTCAGGCCGCGCCGCGCTGCAGCGCCTCGCATACGGCCGTACTCTCCCGCACCCCGAGTTCGACAGCACGGCCGCAGTGCGCGATCCACGCCGCCATGCCCCGCGGGGTGCCGGACACATAGCCGTCGAGCGCCGCCGCGTACGCCGCGCGCCCCAGCTCCGCGTGGCCCACCTCGGCCGGGCAGATCGACTTCGGGTCCAGACCGCTGCCGACGAGCACGATCCGTTCGGCCGCCCGGGCGACGAGGCCGTTGCACGAGCCGAAGGGTCGCAGCGCGAGCAGTTCGCCGTGCACTACGGCGGCCGTCACCAGCGCCGGAGCCTCGCTCCCCGCGATCAGCAGCTCGGCCAGGCCGTCGAGCCGCCCCGCCACCTCGTCGGCGTCGGGCAGCTCCACCTCGATCAGCGGCTCCGCGACCGGTTCGCCCGCGAGCCGGGGCCGCCCCACCGCGTCGTCCGGCTGCGCGCCGCCGGCGGCCACCAGGTGCAGCCGGGCGAGTACCCGCAGCGGCGACTGGCGCCAGACGCTCAGCAGCGTGCCGGCCTCGGCGGTCAGCCGCAGCGCCGCGCCGACCGTGCGCGCCTCGCCCTCGACCCCGAAGTCCGTGCGGCGGCGCACCTCTTCGAGCGCCCAGTCGGCGTCGGACAGCGCCGCGGAGCCGCGCGCTCCGCGGAGCGCCGCCTCCGAGGTGACCTCGTTGCTGCGGCGGCGCATCACACGGTGGCCGTAGACGCGGTCCACGGCCGTGCGGACGGCGCCCACGGCCTCGGCTACGCCCGGCAGGGAGCCCAGGGCGGCGAGCGGGTCGACTGTCGTACTCATGGGTACGACCCTACGCACTTCGGGTCCACACCCCCCGAACGAGTGGTCTTCTTCACTCGGCGCTCTCACTTTCCGCAAAGCCGCACCTACTGTTGGTGAACATGAAGATCGCTTTCGTAGGCAAGGGCGGCAGCGGCAAGACCACGCTGTCCTCGCTGTTCATCCGCCACCTCGCCGCCGGTGGTACGCCCGTACTGGCCGTGGACGCCGACATCAACCAGCACCTGGGGGCGGCCCTGGGGCTGGACGAGGCGGAGGCCGCCGCGCTGCCCGCGATGGGCGCGCAGCTACCGCTGATCAAGGACTATCTGCGCGGCACGAACCCGCGCATCGCCTCCGCCGCCACGATGATCAAGACAACGCCGCCGGGCGGGGGGTCGCGGCTGCTGCGCGTCGGCGAGGACAACCCGGTGTACGCGGCGTGCGCGAGGACCGTCCGGCTGGACGACGACGCCGAGATCCAGCTCATGGCGACGGGGCCGTTCACCGAGTCCGACCTCGGCGTGGCCTGCTACCACTCCAAGGTCGGGGCGGTGGAGCTGTGCCTCAACCATCTCGTCGACGGTCGCGACGAGTTCGTCGTCGTCGACATGACGGCGGGCAGCGACTCCTTCGCCTCCGGGATGTTCACCCGCTTCGACATGACGTTCCTGATCGCCGAGCCGACCCGTAAAGGCGTCTCGGTCTACCGCCAGTACCGGGAGTACGCGCGGGACTTCGGGGTCCGCCTCAAGGTCGTCGGCAACAAGGTGCAGGGCCCGGACGACCTCGCCTTCCTGCGGGAGGAGGTCGGGGACGACCTGCTCGTCACGGTCGGCCACTCCGACTGGGTGCGCGCCATGGAGAAGGGCCGGCCGCCCCGCTTCGAGTTCCTGGAGGAGCCCAACCGGCTCGCGCTGCGGTCCCTGCGGGAGGCGGCGGACGCGTCGTACGAGGGGCGCGACTGGGAGCAGTACACGCGCCAGATGGTGCACTTCCACCTGAAGAACGCCGAGAGTTGGGGGAACGAGCGGACCGGGGCCGACCTGGCTGCGCAGGTCGACCCCTCCTTCGTGCTCGGCGAGGAGCGTTCGGCTACCCCGCAGCCTGCTTGAGCGGCCGCTGCGACTGGGCGTCGGGGAACCGCGACCAGCCGGACTTGGGCCGCTCCCCCACGTCCAGCTTCCGCAGTTGGGCGAGGAGCTTCGGGTCCTGTACGTCCAGCCAGTCGGCGAGCTGCTTGAAGGAGACGCAGCGCACGCCTTCCTTCGGGCAGACCGTCTTGATCGTGTCTTCGACGGCCTTCATGTAGACGCCGCCGTTCCAGGACTCGAAGTGGTCGCCGATGAACATCGGCGCCCGGTTGCCGTTGTAGGCGCGGTTGAACCCCTGGAGCAGTCCGTCGCGCATCTGCTTGCCCCAGGCCGCGTGGTGCGCGGGGTCGCCGCGCGTCGTACCGGACTGGTTGGCGAGGAAGTTGTAGTCCATCGAGAGGGTCTCGAAGGCGCGGCCGGGCACGGGGATTTCCTGGAGGGGGAAGTCCCAGACCCCGTCGATCTGTCGGGGCCAGACCTGACGGCCGCCGACGGAACTGGAGTCGTAGCGGAACCCCATGGCCTTGGCGGCCGGGATCAGGTTGCGCTGCCCCTCAAGGCAGGGGGCCCGGCCGCCGACAAGGGCCTTGCTGTAGTCGAAGGGCAGCGGTTGTCCGCCCTTGAGACCGGAGTTGGTCTTCCAGTTCCGGACGAACGACTCGGCTTGGCGGATCTCGCTCTTCCACTCCTCGGGCGACCAGGTGCCGACGCCCCGGTCCGGGCCGCAGAAGTGGCCGTTGAAGTGGGTGCCGATCTCGTTGCCGTCGCGCCAGGCCCCGCCGAGCTGTTCGGCGGTGTCCTTGATCCCCTTGATGTCGTTGAAGCCGATGTCGGAGGCGCCCGGCGCGTGCTTGGGCGGGTGGTACAGCTCTTTCTTGGCCCCGGGCAGCAGATACACGCCGCTGAGGAAGTACGTCATGGTCGCGTCGTACTTCTTGCCGACCTCCCGAAAATGGGAGAACAGCCGCTGCTTGTCCTGGCCGGCGCCGTCCCACGAGAAGACGACGAACTGCGGGGGCTTTTCACCGGGCTTGAGCCGCCGGGGTGTGGGCTGGTGCGGTTGGGACCCGGTGTAGGCGGTCGATCCGTCGCCGATGAGCCGGGCCGGGCGCGGGGCGGCCTTGGGGGCGGCCGGTCCCTTGCGTGGCGCGTCGTCCTTGGTGCCCGGGTCTCCCGAGCAGCCGACCGCCCCCGCGGCCAGCGTCGATGTCACGAGAACCCCTACTGCGGCTCTCCAAGATGCCGCCATCGGTTCACCTCTTCCTTTGTCGCTCAGGTGAGCAGAGGGGTTAAAAATCACATATATGACAAAAGGAAAAGATGACGACAAGCTGCAAGGAAGGGAACTTCACTCGATAGGAGGAATAGACGCGCCGAAGCACTTGCGAGACTTCCGCCCGTCTTTACTCTCCATTACTGTTTGTTTACCAAGCGTTGAGGATCACCCAGCCTCGCAGCCGCTCCCGCCGCTGCACGCCGTGACACACGGCCGCGCCCACGCGCGGCCGCGCCGCCCCGACGAAGACGGGAACGACCATGCAGCCTCCGCCGTCCCAACCAAGCCGCCCCGCCCCGGACCACGCTCCCCCGGGCTCCAACCCACCGGTCGCCCACGCCCCTCCGCCCCCGGAGACCCCACAGCGGCAACACGAGCCATCAGCGGTCCGTTGGCGCCGTGATCTGTCCGCCTCGGTCACCATCTTCCTGATCGCCGTTCCGCTCTCCCTCGGCATCGCGCTCGCCACCGGCGCGCCGCTCCGCTCCGGGCTCATCGCCGCCGCGGTGGGCGGCATCGTCGCCGGACTGCTCGGCGGGGCTCCGCTCCAGGTCAGCGGGGCGGCGACCGGGCTCGTCGTGGTGACCGCCGAGCTGGTCCAGCAGTACGGCTGGCGCGCCACCTGCGCGATCACCGTCCTCGCCGGCCTGACCCAACTCGCTCTGGGGGCGCTGCGAGTGGCCCGGGCGGCCCTCGCCGTCAGCCCGGCGATCATGCACGCGATGCTCGCGGGCATCGGCGTCACGATCGCCATCGGCCAGCTCCATGTCGTGCTCGGCGACAGCCCCAACAGTTCGGCGCTGAGCAACCTCGCGGCGCTCCCCGGGGAGTTGGCACATCCGCAGGCGGCCACCCTGCTGATCGGCGCGGTGACCGTGGCCGTGCTCGTCGCCTGGCCGCGGCTGCCCGGTCGGTACGGCCGATGGGCCCGTACGGTCCCGGCGCCGCTCGCCGCCATCGCCGTAGCCACGTCCGCGAGCGCCGGGACGACGCTGCCCCGCGTCTCACTGCCCGGCTGGGAGCTTCAAGCGCTGCCCGCGCTGCCCTCGGGGCCGCTGCTGGGGGTGGCCGCGGCCGTCCTCACGGTCACGATCGTCGCGAGCATGGAATCGCTGCTGTCGGCCGTCGCGGTCGACAAGCTCGCGGCCGAGCGCCCAGGGCCGGCGGTGCGCCGCGCCGGGCTGAACCGCGAATTGGCCGGGCAGGGCACGGCGAATGTGGTGTCCGGCTTGCTCGGCGGGTTGCCGATCGCGGGCGGCGCTATCCGGGGGTCGGCCAACGTCAAGGCCGGGGCCGCCTCCCGTAACTCCACGGTGCTGCACGGCGTCTGGGTGGTATTGGGCGCGGGGCTGGCGGCTGCGGCGCTGGAGCTGGTCCCCCTCGCCGCGCTGGCCGCGCTGGTCATGGTCGTCGGCGTGCAGATGGTGAGCTTCGCGCACATCAGGCATGTGCAGCGGCACCGGGAGTTCCCGGTCTACGCGACCACACTCGGAGCGGTGGTCGTCTGCGGAGTCCTGCAGGGTGTGGCGGCCGGGATCGCCGTGGCCGCCCTGACCTCGCTGCGGAGACTGACCCACACGCGTATCACGGTCACGCCGGAGCCCGACCGCCATCGGGTGCTGGTCGACGGCCAGTTGACGTTCCTGGCGGTTCCCAGGCTGACCCGGGCGCTCGCGCAGGTGCCACCGGGCGCCGACACCGTGATCGAACTGAGCGGGTCGTTCATGGACCACGCCGCGTACGACGCGTTGCAGTCCTGGTCCAGCGGGCATACGGCGCGCGGCGGCTGGGTGCGGCTGAGCGGCCGGGCCGGGCAGCCGATCGCGGAACCGGCCGGGGCCCACGTCTGCCGGCCCTGGACGCCGTGGCACAACCACCACTGCGTACGGCCGACGGGGGCGCCGCCCGTGAAGGGGAGCGGTCGGCAACTGCTGGGCGGGGTCAGCGCGTTCCAGCGCCATACGGCCGCGCTCGTACGGCCCGAACTGGAGCGGCTGGCCCGTGAGGGGCAGCGGCCCACCCAGCTCTTTCTCACCTGCGCCGATTCCCGCCTGGTGACCAGCATGATCACTTCCAGTGGGCCGGGCGACCTGTTCACCGTGCGCAATGTCGGCAATCTGATGCCGCCGCCTGGGAGCGACGCCTCCTGTGACTCCGTCGCGGCCGCCGTGGAGTACGCGGTCGACGTGCTGGAGGTCGACAGCATCACCGTGTGCGGCCACTCCGGGTGCGGTGCGATGCAGGCGCTCCTCGCCGCCTCGGGGACCGCCGCCGCGCCCTCCGCCCCTCTCACCGCGCCTGCCGCCCCTGCCATCCCTGCCACTTCCACCACTGGCACCACGGCAGCCCCGGCCGTACCAACCGCGCCACGCCGTGGGGTCGCCGCGACGCGCCCCGGAGCGGCTACGGCTCCCTCCGTACCCGCCGAGGAGCCCGTACGAGCGGCGCAGCGCCCCGTACCCGCCGACGGACCCGTACCAGCGAGACAGACCGGGCCAGGAGGGCGGGGCGGGCCAGGAGAGCTGAGCGGGGACGCGGAAGCGACGTCGCTGGATCGCTGGCTGCGGCATGGGCGGCCGAGTCTGGCTCGGCTTCAGCGCATCGGCCGGCTGGGGCGGGGCGAAGTGGCGCTGACCGACCGACCGGTGAGCGATGACGTGGAGAGGCTCGCGCTCGTCAATGTGATGCAGCAGTTGGATCACCTGATGGCGCACGCTTGCGTCGCCCGGCGGGTGGCCGAGGGGAGGCTTCAACTGCACGGCATGTACTTCCACGTTGCCGAGGCGCAGGCCTATGTACTGGACAGACGGGAGGGGACGTTCACGGCCGTACGACCCGAGGTCCTCGACCCGGTGTGACCGAGCTGATCTGACCGAGCTGGTCAGACCACGCCCGGCGGGTCGCGCCGGGCAGGTCGCGCCAGCCAGGTCCCTCACGGCCCCGTGCCGTGCCGACCGCCCGGCCTCGGCTACGGCCGTTAGCCGGTTCATCCGTTCGCGGGACACCGGGCGGGCGCGGGCCGGGGCCGGGCGGGCCGTGGGCGGGCGGAAGGGAGCGACAGGTCTAAACCAATTTTGCCGACAACCCTTGTCAGGGGATGCCGCAGGCTGATGAGCTAGGCCCCGGGATACAACGGGCACCCTGGGAATGGGAGATGTCGTGAGCAACGAAAGCCTGGCCAACCTTCTTAAGGAGGAGCGCCGCTTTGCACCGCCTGCCGAACTGGCCGCCGCCGCCAACGTCACGGCGGAGGCGTACGAGCAGGCCAAGGCTGACCGGCTGGGTTTCTGGGCCGAGCAGGCACGCCGGCTGAGCTGGGAGACCGCGCCGACCGAGACGCTGGACTGGTCGAACCCGCCGTTCGCCAAGTGGTTCGCGGACGGCAAGCTCAACGTGGCGTACAACTGCGTCGACCGGCACGTCGAGAACGGCAACGGCGACCGCGTCGCCATCCACTTCGAGGGCGAGCCGGGCGACACCCGGTCGATCACCTACGCCGAGCTCCAGCGCGAGGTCTCCAAGGCGGCGAACGCCCTCATCGAACTGGGCGTGGAGACCGGCGACCGGGTCGCCATCTACCTGCCGATGATCCCCGAGGCCGTCATCGCGATGCTGGCGTGCGCCCGTATCGGCGCGCCGCACTCGCTCGTCTTCGGCGGCTTCTCGGCCGACGCGCTGGCCACCCGCATCCACGACGCCGACGCCCGCGTCGTCATCACCGCCGACGGCGGCTACCGGCGCGGCAAGCCCTCCGCCCTCAAGCCGGCCGTCGACGAGGCCCTGACCCGCCCCGGCACGGAGAACGTGCGCAGCGTGCTCGTCGTCCGGCGCACCGGGCAGGAGGACGTGGCGTGGACCGAGGGCCGCGACGTGTGGTGGCACGAGATCGTGGAGCGGCAGAGCGAGGCGCACACGCCGGAGGCGTTCGACGCCGAGCACCCGCTGTTCATCCTCTACACCTCCGGCACCACCGGTAAGCCGAAGGGCATCCTGCACACCACGGGCGGCTACCTCACCCAGGTGTCGTACACCCACCACGCCGTCTTCGACCTCAAGCCGGAGACCGACGTCTTCTGGTGCACGGCCGACGTCGGCTGGGTGACCGGGCACTCGTACATCGTCTACGGGCCGCTCTCCAACGGCGCCACCGAGGTTCTCTACGAGGGCACGCCGGACACCCCGCACCAGGGCCGCTGGTGGGAGATCGTCCAGAAGTACGGCGTGACGATCCTCTACACGGCCCCGACGGCGATCCGGGCCTGCATGAAGTGGGGCGACGACATCCCCGCCAAGTTCGACCTCTCCAGCCTGCGGGTGCTGGGGTCGGTGGGCGAGCCGATCAACCCGGAGGCGTGGGTCTGGTACCGCAAGCACATCGGCGCGGACCGTACGCCCGTGGTCGACACCTGGTGGCAGACGGAGACCGGCGGCATCATGATCAGCCCGCTGCCGGGCGTCACGGAGACGAAGCCCGGCTCGGCGCAGGTGGCACTGCCCGGCATCGCCGCGACGGTCGTGGACGACGACGCCAACGAGGTGCCCGACGGCTCCGGCGGCTATCTCGTGCTGACCGAGCCGTGGCCGTCGATGCTCCGCACCATCTGGGGCGACGACCAGCGCTACCTGGACACGTACTGGTCCCGCTTCGAGAACCGCTACTTCGCGGGCGACGGCGCCAAGAAGGACGAGGACGGCGACATCTGGCTGCTCGGCCGGGTGGACGACGTGATGCTGGTCTCCGGCCACAACATCTCGACCACCGAGGTCGAGTCGGCGCTCGTCTCGCACCCCAAGGTCGCCGAGGCCGCGGTGGTCGGCGCGACCGACCCGCAGACCACGCAGGCCATCTGCGCCTTCGTCATCCTGCGCGGCGGCGTCGACGCCGAGGACGCGGGGCTGGTGGAGGAGTTGCGGGCGCACGTCGGCAAGCAGCTCGGGCCGATCGCCAAGCCGAAGCGCATCCTGCCGGTCGCGGAGCTGCCGAAGACCCGTTCCGGGAAGATCATGCGCCGGCTGCTGCGCGATGTCGCCGAGAACCGCACCCTCGGTGACGTGACCACGCTGACCGACTCGTCGGTCATGGACCTCATCCAGGCCAAGCTGCCCGCGGCGGGCAGCGAGGACTAGGCAGGGCCGTACGCGGCCCAAGCGCCGTGTACGCGGCCCAAGCGCCGTACGCGGCTCAGAGGCCGTACGCGGCCCAGGACGCCGTACGCGGTTCAGGACGCCGTACGCGGTTCAGGACGCCGTACGCGGCCCAGGCGCCGTACGAGCGAGGGGCACCCGGATGTCGTCGGGTGCCCCTCGTTCGCGTTCCCGGGCGCTCCCTGTTCCCGCTCCCCGGGAGCCCGAGGGGCGCCCTGGGGGCGCTCTCGGGGTGCCCTCGTTCGCGGGCTCCGGGAGGGCCGAGCGGCCCTTATGCCCGTAAGGTGCGGATCACCGGATTCGTCCTTGCCTACACCAGGTAAAGTGTGCGGCGCGTCAACATAACGCTAAAAAATGCACTCTGGTGAGCCGGGAAGTCTGGTCGGCAACTGCCTTAGCTGTGCCCTCAGCTACCGACCCCCACCGGAGGCCGCCGACGTGACCGCGCCCAAGACCCGCCGCTCCACCTTCCTCGGACGCCTGTCCCTGCCCGAGCGGAACTACATCGCCGAGGCACTGCGCACCGAGACGGTCGGCGGCGTCCTGCTGCTCGCCGCCGCCGTGGCGGCGATCGTCTGGGCGAACACCCCGCTGCGCGAGAGCTACGAGTCGTTCCGGGGCCTGCACCTCGGCCCCTCCTCGCTCGGCCTGAACCTGTCCATCCAGCACTGGGCCGCCGACGGGCTGCTCGCCGTCTTCTTCTTCGTCGCCGGCATCGAGCTCAAACGCGAGCTCGTGGCGGGCGAGCTGCGCGAGCCGAAGGCGGCGATCCTGCCCGTGGTCGCCGCGGTCTGCGGCATGGCCATGCCCGCGCTGGTCTACTTCACCGTCAACGAGATCGGCGGCGGCTCGCTCGGCGGCTGGGCGGTGCCGACCGCCACCGACATCGCCTTCGCGCTCGCCGTACTCGCGGTCATCGGCACCTCGCTGCCCTCGGCGCTCCGCGCGTTCCTGCTCACCCTCGCCGTCGTCGACGACCTCTTCGCGATCCTGATCATCGCGGTGTTCTTCACCTCGCAGCTCAACTTCGTCGCCCTCGGCCTGTCCGTGCTGGGCCTCGCCGTCTTCTGGCTGCTACTGCGCAAGGGCGTCCGCGGCTGGTACATCTACGTGCCGCTGGCCGTGGTCAACTGGGCGCTGATGTACAACAGCGGCGTCCACGCGACGATCGCCGGCGTCGCCATGGGCCTGATGCTCCGCTGCACCACCCGCGACGGCGAGAAGTACTCCCCCGGCGAGCACATCGAACACCTCGTGCGCCCCCTGTCGGCCGGGCTCGCGGTGCCGCTGTTCGCGCTGTTCTCGGCGGGCGTCGCGGTCTCCGGCGGCGCGCTCTCGGACGTCTTCAGCAAGCCGGAGACGCTCGGCGTCGTCCTCGGGCTCGTACTCGGCAAGGCGATCGGCGTCTTCGGCGGCACCTGGTGCGCCGCCCGCTTCACCCGGGCGGAACTGAACCCGGAACTCAAATGGCCGGACGTGCTCGCCGTGGCGTCGCTGGCGGGCATCGGCTTCACGGTCTCCCTGCTGATCAGCGAGCTGGCGTTCGCCGACGACCCGCTGCTGACGGACGAGTCGAAGGCCGCCGTGCTGATCGGCTCGCTGATCGCGGCCGTACTGGCCAGCGTGCTGCTCAAGCTGCGCGACAACAAGTACAAGAAGCTCTGCGCGGAGGAGGACCGCGACGAGGACCAGGACGGCATCCCCGACGTCTACGAGCAGGACAACCCGGACTACCACCTTCGGATGGCGGCGATCCACGAGGCGAAGGCCGCCGAACACCGTCGGCTGGCCGAAGTCGCCTCCACACGCCCCGCCGGGGACGATGGTCCGGCATGATCTGAGAGGCTTTAGACCGCTGAAGATCTGCTGATGGTCCGTTGGAATGGTCCGTTGGAAACGAAGAGGGAGCAGGCGATGAGCACAGCCGACGACGGCGCGAGCCGCAGCCTCGGGCAACTGGTGGCCGCGGCCACCGCCGACCTGTCCGCGCTGGTGCACGACGAGATCGCGCTGGCCAAGGCCGAACTGCGGCAGGACGCCAAACGGGCCGGCATCGGCGGCGGTGCCATCGCGGGCGCCGGCGTACTGGCGCTCTTCGCGCTGCCCGTGCTGAGCTTCGCCGCGGCGTACGGCATCCACAACCTCGGCCTGGGCCTCGCCTGGTCGTTCCTGATCGTCGGCGGCGCGTTCCTCGTCGTGGCCGCGATCCTCGGGCTGCTGGCCGTCGCCAAGTTCAAGAAGATCACGCCGCCGGAGAAGTCCATCGCCTCGGCGAAGGAGACGGCCGCCGTGCTCGGCAGCGTCAAACCGCACCCGCGCCCCGCGGTCGAGGCCCCCCGTACGGGCTCTTCTGTGACACGCTCGGCTGTATGACGGTCCCCGACACCTCCGCGGCGCCCGCGGCCCCCGGCTCGGCCGCCGCGCTCGCCGCGCCCTCCGCGGTCGTACGTCCCGACGGGCCCTGGAGCCATCGGGACGTCGCGGCCAACGGCGCGCGGTTCCACATCGCCGAGATGGGCGAGGGCCCGCTGGTGCTGCTGCTGCACGGCTTCCCGCAGTTCTGGTGGACGTGGCGGCACCAACTGCCCGCCCTCGCCGACGCCGGGTTCCGCGCCGTGGCGATGGACCTGCGCGGCGTGGGCGGCAGCGACCGTACGCCCAGGGGTTACGACCCCGCCAACCTCGCGCTCGACATCACCGGCGTGATCCGCTCGCTCGGCGAGCCGGACGCGGCGCTGGTGGGGCACGACCTCGGCGGGTACCTGGCGTGGGTGGCGGCGGTGATGCGGCCGAAGCTGGTACGTCGGCTGGCGGTGGCCTCGATGCCGCATCCGCGCCGGTGGCGCGCGGCGATGGTCTCGGACGTCAAGCAGAGCGCCGCGAGTTCGTACATCTGGGGGTTCCAGCGGCCGTGGCTGCCCGAACGTCAGTTGGTCGCGGACGACGCGGCGGTGATCGGACGGCTGATGCGCGACTGGTCGGGGCCGCGGGTGCCGGACGACGAGGCCGTGGACGCCTACCGGCGGGCGATGACGATCCCGTCGACGGCGCACTGCTCGATCGAGCCGTACCGGTGGATGGTGCGGTCCATCGCGCGGCCGGACGGCATCCAGTTCAACCGCCGGATGCGGCGGCCGGTGCGGGTGCCGACGCTCCATCTGCACGGCTCGCTCGACCCCGTGATGCGCACCCGCAGCGCGGCGGGCTCCGGCGAGTACGTCGAGGCCCCGTACCGCTGGCGGCTCTTCGACGGCCTGGGGCACTTCCCGCACGAGGAGGACCCGGTGGCGTTCTCGACCGAGCTGGTGAACTGGCTGAAGGACCCGGAACCGGACCGGTAGGCGGCAGAATCCGGGGCCGGCCCCGGGGGCAGTAGGGCCCGCGACCGGGTCGGTGGGCGGCGCTTCGGGAGCGCTCCCACTCCGCGCGATCGGCGCGGTTCGCGCAACCCGCGCAAACCGCGCCGTCCGGTTGCGTTACGGCGCCACGATCGGGGGAATTCGGGAGAATACCGAAGGACGGCATCTCATGAGGCGGTCCGGCCCGCCCGTCGCACCCGGCCCGCCGGACGGCTCTGCGGCCCCGGTTCCGGCCGTACGCCCCAGGCGAACACACGTCCTTCGAACAGCCAATTGCCCGGCGCATAGGCCAATTGCCGGGCCCCGAGGCGGTTACGGACCACGCGAGAGGGGCACGTAGCTCGGTATGGGCTGGACGCACGACTACCGTGACCTGACTCACGAGCGCGGCGCCGCTGGCGATGCCGCGCTGAGCGTTTCCGACAGGGGCGGCTCCCCGCGAGGCGTGGGCCACGACCCCCGTATCGGCATCCCACGCATCATCCGGCGCCGCGCGCGGTGGGTGTCGGCGCGGCTGCGCCATCCCCGCAGCCGCTAGCCGAGGCCGGCCAGTCCCCTGACGCGCTCGACCGAAGCGCTCGGCTGAAGGCCCCGCCGACCCGCCTCGGAGCACCCGCCTCGGAGCACGTACCCGCCCCGGAGCACGTACGCGGCTCAGGGCGCGTGCGTGGCTCAGAGCGCCGACGCGGCTCAGAGCGCGCAGCCCTCGCTGTCGACCTGGCGCGTGGCCGTACGCCCCCGGCCGACGTCCTCGCGGACCTCGTCCGCGGTGAGGGCGTAGCCCGTGTTGGCGTCGTCGAGGGACTTGGCGAAGACCACGCCGTAGACGCGGCCGTCCGGGGTGAGCAGCGGGCCGCCGGAGTTGCCCTGCCGTACGGTCGCGAAGAGGGAGTAGACGTCGCGGCGGACCGTACCGCGGTGGTAGATGTCCGGGCCGTTGGCCTGGATGCGGCCTCGGACGCGGGCCGCGCGCACGTCGTACGCGCCGTTCTCCGGGAACCCCGCGACGATGGCGCTCTTGCCGCTCGTCGCGTCGGGCGAGGAGAAGCGCAGCGCCGGCGCGTCGAGCGTCGGGACGTCCAGGACGGCGATGTCGCGCTTCCAGTCGTAGAGGACGACCGTCGCGTCGTGCAGCTTGCCCCGGCCGCCGATCTGGACCGTGGGCTCCTTGACGCCGCCGACGACGTGGGCGTTGGTCATCACCCGGTGCGGCGCGAAGACGAAACCGGTGCCCTCCAGGACCTTCCCGCAACTGGGCGCGGTGCCCACGACCTTCGCGATGGAGCGCTGGGCGTCCCGCGCCACCGGGCCGGCCGCGAGCCTCGGGTCGGGGGCCGGGACGTCGGTGATGGGCTCGTTGGAGAAGGGGGCGAAGACCTGCGGGAAGCCGTTCTGCGCGAGGGCGGAGCTGAAGTCCGCGAACCAGGTGTCGGCCTGCGGCGGCAGCACCCTGGCGACGCCGAGCAGCACCTTGGAGTTGCGGACCTCCTTGCCGAGCGTCGGCAGGGAGGTGCCCGCGAGGGCGGAGCCGATGAGCCAGGCGACCAGCAGCATCGCGACGACGTTGACGAGCGCGCCGCCGGTGGCGTCCAGGGCGCGCGCCGGGGACCAGGTGATGTGCCGGCGGAGCTTGTTGCCCAGGTGGGTGGTGGCCGCCTGGCCGACGGAGGCGCAGACGATCACGATGACCACCGCCGCGATCGCCTCCCAGGTGCTGGGCGACGTCTCGTCGGTGACGCTGTGCCAGACGACGGGAAGCAGATAGACGGCGACGAGGCCGCCGCCGAGGAACCCGATGACCGACAGCACGCCCACGACGAAGCCCTGCCGGAAGCCGACGACCGCGAACCACACGGCGGCGAGCAACAGCACGATGTCCAGCACGTTCACCGAAAAATGCCTCGCCTTGGTGTCGTCATGTCGTCGTTGCACCGCCCCGCCGTACGAGCTCGGAGCGCCGTGCCGGGTCGCCGCCCCGCCCTACGAGCCTCGGGACGCCGTGCTGGGTCGCCGCCCCGCCGTACGGGCGACGGAGCGCCGTGCTGGGTCACCGTCTCACGCGCGCCCGTCGAGCGGCACCCGCTTCTCCCGGTCCCAGGGCAGCTCCCAGCCGGCGTAGTGCAGGATCCGGTCGATGACGCTGGCCGTGAACCCCCAGACCAGGGTGTCGGCGACATGGAAGGACGGGCCGCGGTGGCCGCTCGGGTGGACGGTCGTGGCCCGGTTGGCGGGGTCGGTGAGGTCGGCGACCGGCACCGTGAAGACCCGCGCCGTCTCGCGTGGATCGACCGGCATGACGGGGCTGGGCTCGCGCCACCAGCCGAGCACGGGTGTCACGACGAAGCCGCTCACCGGGATGTAGAGCCGCGGCAGGACGCCGAAGAGCTGGACGCCGGAGGGGTCGAGTCCGGTCTCCTCCCGCGCCTCGCGCAGGGCCGCGCGCAGCGGGCCCGCGCCGTCCGGATCGCCGTCCTCGGGGTCGAGGGAGCCGCCGGGGAACGAGGGCTGCCCGGCGTGCGAACGCAGGCTGCCCGCCCGCTCGGTGAGCAGCAGGACGGGGCCGCGGGCGCTCTGGCCGCCGGCACTCCTGTCGTGGCCGGCCCGGTCGCCACCCCGGTCGCCCGCGCCACCGCTATCGCCACCGTTCTCGCCGCCGCCACCCCCCACCGGGTTCCGGACCGCGTTCCCGGCTCCGTCCCCGCCCCCGTCCGCATCGCCGTCCCCGAAGAGGACCAGCACGGCCGACTGCCGGCCGCCCGTCTCCGGCGGCAGAAAACGGCTGAGCTGCCGCGGTTCGATCGTCTCGGCCGCCCGCGCCACGGGCAGCAGCCACCGCGGGAGCCCCTCTGTGCTGACGACGGCCGCGCCGCCGTACGTACTCGTCACTCCACCTCCACATCGGCGCCCAGCGGCGGCGCCGGCTGCCCCGGAAAGTCGGCCGGAGGCTTGAGCCGCTGCCCCGGCCGGCCGCCCATCTCGTACTTCAACAGCTTCTTGGCCTTCTCCGGGTCCGTCTCGCCCTCCCCGTACGACGGGCAGAGCGGCGCGATCGGGCAGGCTCCGCACGCGGGCCTGCGGGAGTGGCAGACGCGGCGGCCGTGGAATATGACGCGGTGCGAGAGCATCGTCCACTCGCTCTTCGGGAAGAGGTCGCAGACGACGGCCTCGATCTTCTCCGGGTCCGTCTCGTCCGTCCACTTCCAGCGCCGCACGAGCCGCCCGAAGTGCGTGTCCACGGTGATGCCCGGCACCCCGAAGGCGTTGCCCAGGACGACATTGGCGGTCTTGCGGCCGACGCCGGGCAGCGTGACCAGGTCCTTCAGGCGGCCCGGCACCTCGCCGCCGAAGTTGTCGCGCAGCGCCGCGGAGAGCCCGAGCAGCGACTTCGCCTTGGCCCGGAAGAAACCCGTCGGCCGGATCAACTGCTCCAGGGCCTCCGGGTCCGCCGCCGCCATGTCCTCCGGCGTCGGGTAGGCGGCGAAGAGGGCCGGGGTGGTCTGGTTGACCCGCAGGTCCGTGGTCTGCGCCGAGAGCACCGTGGCGACGAGGAGCTGGAAGCTGTTCTCGAAGTCGAGCTCGGGGTGGGCGTAGGGATAGACCTCGGCGAGCTCGCGGTTGATGCGGCGCGCCCGGCGCACCAGCGCGAGGTGCGACTCGCCCCCGCTCGTCTTGCCACCCCCGCCCGCGGGCGGTTTGCTGCTATTAGCCGCTCTCGTCTTCTTCTCGGGCGTACGTTCGCCCAGGGCGGAATCGCGGGACGCGGCCGCCCGCCGCGTCCCTTTGTCGGGGGGACCTCCGGGCCCCTTTCCCTGTGCTCTCACCGGCGTATTGGACACTCGGCCAGACTAAAGCCCAGCACTGACATCCGCCCCGACCGCAGCAAATCCGCAGCCCAATCGGACCCCTGCCGTACGGTCCGGGACGCCGGTGCGTCAAACTTGTGATTGATCGCACTGTTTTATCGTCCGGCATGATGGGGACCACGGTCCTCTGCGCATGTCGACAAGGAGAGATCTCGTGGACGACGTTCTGCGGCGCGCCCCGCTCTTCGCGGCGCTCGATGACGAGCAGGCCGCTGAGCTGCGCGCCTCCATGGGTGAAGTCACCCTCGCGAGGGGTGAGGCCCTGTTCCACGAGGGTGACCCCGGAGACCGGCTCTACGTGGTCACCGAGGGGAAGGTGAAGCTCCACCGGACCTCCCCCGACGGCCGGGAGAACATGCTGGCCGTCCTCGGGCCCGGCGAGCTGATCGGTGAGCTGTCCCTCTTCGATCCGGGGCCGCGCACCGCCACCGCCAGCGCGCTCACCGAGGTCAAGCTCCTCGGCCTGGGCCACGGCGACCTCCAGCCATGGCTCAACGCCCGGCCCGAGGTGGCCACGGCGCTGCTGCGCGCCGTCGCCCGCCGCCTGCGCCGGACCAATGACTCGATGTCCGACCTCGTCTTCTCCGACGTGCCCGGGCGCGTCGCGAAGGCGCTCCTCGACCTGTCGCGCCGGTTCGGCGTGCAGTCGGAGGAGGGCATCCATGTGGTGCACGACCTCACCCAGGAGGAGCTGGCACAGCTCGTCGGCGCCTCCCGGGAGACGGTCAACAAGGCCCTCGCCGACTTCGCGGGCCGCGGCTGGCTGCGCCTGGAGGCGCGCGCCGTGATCCTGCTGGACGTGGAACGGCTGGCGAAGCGCTCGCGCTGATCCTTTACGGGCCGCAGGGACGGCCCCGTACGGGCATACGGGCCGTACAGACACGCCTATGGGCACGCCGCCCGGGGTGCGGGCGCGCACATCGCATGACCCGTACGGACCAGAGCGGGCCGTACGGGCGTACGAGCCCCCAACCGCGCCGCGCGCCCCCGGAACGTACGAGAGGGCCCGCCGGAGATCGATCCGGCGGGCCCTTCGCTCGTGCGTGAACGTGCCGTACGCCCCCGTCGGCAGCGTGGCCCGCGCGCGACGCGGCCCGGCCCGGGCGTGTCGCGGCACGGGCCTCGACGGCCCACGGGGAAGGCCGGAGATCCGTGCCGCGACATGAGGAAGGTACCTGATCGCGCGAGTGCGCAACAAGAGCTTGCGTGCAATCAATCGCGGACCCCGCAGGCGAACCGGCGGCGTTCAGACGCACGCCTCTCTTCGATGAATTTTCCGTGTTTCGCACTCGCGCGCAATTTGCAGTTCCTTCACACGCCCCACACAGCACTTCAACCCCATTCCACCCTCTAACCTCAGCCGAACATTTCGCTCGCGCACGCGCGTTAGTCTGTTGCGCGGATGGAGGGAGCGGACTCACCGTGAAGGACACCCTGGAGGAATTCGCGGCCTGGATGGAGGACCTCATGAGGTTCCGTGGCTACGACATCGATCACCCCCGAGGCGGCGGCCGATCCAAGATCGCCGATGACGCGGGCGTACACCGCGCGGCCGTCACCCGGCTGCTGCAACGGCAGAGCATGCCCGACCTGACCACGATGCGCGGCCTCGCGCGAGCGCTCGCGGTCCCCGTGCGCGACGTGCTCATCCGGTCCGGAAAGCTGACCGAAGACGACCTGCCCCTGCCCGCGACGTACCCCCCGCCCGCCCCAGCGGGCACCGGCACCCCGCGCGTCACCCTGGAAGAGGCCGCCGAACTCCTCGGCGTGCCCGACGAGCGGCGGGCGCTCTTCCTGCAAGTGGCGGCGCCTTTCCTGCCGTCGGAGGAGGGCGCGGGCCGACGGCGACAGGCGGCGGGGGCCGATTGAGACACGGACAGCGGCGGAGAACCGGCGGCCGGAATGGCAGGAAGAGCCGGAACAGCCGGCACGGATCGAAAGAACCGGCTCAGATCAGCAGAACCGGCTCAGATCAGCCCATGCTCGCCGAGATAGTCGAGCTGGGCCCGTACGGACTGCTCGGCCGCGGGCCATAGCGTGCGGTCGACGTCCGCGTAGACATGGGCGACGACCTCCGAAGGCGTCCGGTAACCGTCCTCGACGGCCGTCTCCACCTGGGCGAGCCGGTTCGCGCGGTGGGCCAGATAGAACTCGATGACCCCCCGGGCGTCGTTCAGCACCGGTCCGTGCCCCGGCAGGACCGTGTCGACGCCCTCGTCGACCGCCAGCGACCGCAGCCGCCGCAGCGAGTCGAGGTAGTCGCCGAGCCGCCCGTCCGGGTGGGCCACCACGGTCGTACCGCGCCCCAGGACCGTATCGCCGGTCAGCACCGCCGAGTCGGCCGGAAGGTGGAAGCAGAGGGAGTCGGCGGTGTGGCCCGGCGTGGGCACGACGCGCAGCTCCAGGCCGCCCGTCGTGATCACGTCGCCCTCGCCCAGCCCCTCGTCGCCGAGGCGCAGCGCCTGGTCCAGGGCGCGTACGGGCGTGCCGGTCAGCTCGGCGAAGCGCGCCGCGCCGTCCGCGTGGTCGGGGTGGCCGTGGGTGAGGAGGGTGAGGGCGACGCGCTTGCCGGCGCGCTCGGCGGTGGCGATGACGTTGGTCAGGTGCCCCTCGTCCAGCGGGCCGGGATCGACGGCGACGGCGAGGTCGGAGCCGGGTTCGGAGAGCAGCCAGGTGTTGGTGCCGTCGAGCGTCATCGCGGACGGGTTGGGCGCCAGTACGCAGACGGCGCGGTCGGTGGCCGGGCCGCCGATGACGCCGCCGCGCGGCTGTCCGGGAAGTGCTGCCGCATGGGTCATGTTCAGGCCCCCGTGGAGGTGTCGTCGCCGGATTCGCCGCCGGTTTCGCCGCTCCGCTCGGCGGCAGCGGCGTACGCGTCGATGCGTTTGGTGAACTCGTCGTGCCCCGGCCAGCTCAGCACCAGTTCGCCCGCTTCGAGGCGGGCCTTGGCGAGTACGGGCGCGAGATCGCGGCCGTCCGCGGAGCCCAGCGCCTCGGCGACCGTTCCGTACGGCGCCAGGGAGCGCAGCGTGAAGATGGTGGGCGGCATCATCAACAGGTCGCCCCGGTCGTACCCGTCGGCGGCGTCGGCCGGGCGGGTCCAGACCGTACGATCCGCCTCCGTCGAGGCATTGCGGGTGCGCTGCCCTTGCGGTAGGGCGGCCACGAAGAACCAGGTGTCGTACCGGCGCGGCTCGAACTCCGGCGTGATCCACCGCGCCCACGCGCCGAGCAGGTCGGAACGGAGGACGAGGCCGCGGCGTTCGAGGAAGTCGGCGAACGAGAGGTCCCGGGCGACGAGGGCGGCGCGGTCCGCCTCCCAGTCGTCGCCCGTGATGTCGCGGACGACGGTGTCCGGAGCCGGGCCCGCGAGGAGGACGCCCGCCTCCTCGAACGTCTCCCGCACCGCGGCGCAGACGATCGCCTGCGCGGCCGCCTCGTCCGTCCCCAGCCGCGCGGCCCAGCGCGCCCGCGAGGGCCCCGCCCAGGCCACGGGCCGCTCGTCGCGCGGGTCCACGCCGCCGCCCGGGTAGGCGTACGCGCCTCCGGCGAAGGCCATGGACGCGCGTCTGCGCAACATGTAGACCGAGATCCCGCCGGGCTCCTCAGCTCCTCGGCCGGGCCCGGCGTCCCGCAGCAGCAGCACCGTCGCCGCCCGCCGCGGCACAGCAGGCGTCAACTTCCCGCTCGCGAGCGCACGAATCCGATCCGGCCACTCCGGCGGGTACCACTGTCCGTTGGTCGAGGACGACATGGCCGGATGCTATGCGCTCACGCGCTGATGTACGAGGGGGCCAAGCTCATCGGGGCCGGCCCCGATGAGCATCACACCAGCCGAAACGGCCCCCGGCCGTAGGGGGGCGGGCCTGCGGCCCGGGGCTCGCGGGCGTGCGCCCGCCAAGATCGGCCGGTCGGCCCGGCCCGCGAGCCTGGGCGGGGGGCGGGCCGGGCCAAGGGCCCGGCTCATCCGATGGACTGTTCCAGGCTCTACGGGCCGGGGCCAACCAAGATCGGCCGAGCCAGCCTCGGGGGCGTACGCCCACCACCGGCCCGTCAGGGGGCACTTTCCAGCGGTAGCCGGGGAAGGCCGGGGGCCGGGACCAACCAAGATCGGCCGAGCCAGCCTCGGGGGCGTACGCCCACCGTCGGCCCGTCAGGGGGCACGTTCCAGCGGTAGCCGGGGGAGATTGAGGACCGGGGTCCGGGGCCGAGCCCCGGGGTACGCGGCGGCGCGGGCGGGCTAGTCGCGGACCTCGACGACGATTTCGACCTCCACGGGGGCGTCGATCGGCAGGACCGCCACGCCGACGGCGCTGCGCGCGTGCACGCCGGCCTCGCCCAGCACCTCGCCGAGGAGTTCGCTGGCGCCGTTGACGACGCCCGGCTGGCCGGTGAAGTCCGGGGCCGAGGCGACGAAGCCGACGACCTTCACGACCCGCACGATCTTGTCGAGGTCGCCCGTGACCGATTTCACGGCGGCGAGCGCGTTGAGCGCGCAGGTCCGCGCCAGCTCCTTGGCCTGGTCCGCGTCGAGGTCCGCGCCGACCTTGCCGGTGCGCGGCAGCTTGCCCTCGACCATGGGGAGCTGCCCGGAGGTGTGCACGTAGTCGCCGGAGCGTACGGCCGGCTGGTACGCGGCCAGCGGCGGCACGACGTCCGGCAGGCTCAGGCCGAGCGAGCGCAGCTTGTCCTCGACGACGCTCATGCCTGCTTCTCCCGCTTGAGGTAGGCCACCAACTGCTCGGGGTTGTTCGGGCCGGGCACGACCTGGACGAGCTCCCAGCCGTCCTCGCCCCAGGTGTCCAGAATCTGCTTGGTCGCGTGTACGAGCAGCGGCACGGTCGCGTATTCCCACTTGGTCATGGTGCGACTGTAATGCCTCTCTCCCCCGGCCTCGTGCGTACTCCGGGGCCCGACTGGTTAGGCTCCAAATCATGAGCAGGTTCCACGTCGTCAGCGGCAAGGGCGGCACCGGTAAGACCACGGTCGCCGCCGCCCTCGCGCTCGCGCTCGCCGCCGAGGGGAAACGCACCCTGCTGGTCGAGGTCGAGGGCAGGCAGGGGATCGCGCAGCTCTTCGAGACGCAGGCGCTGCCCTACGCGGAACGGAAGATCGCGGTGGCCCCGGGCGGCGGGGAAGTACACGCGCTGGCCATCGACGCGGAGCTGGCGCTCCTCGACTACCTCCAGATGTTCTACAAACTGGGCGGCGCGGGCCGGGCCCTGAAGAAGCTCGGCGCGATCGACTTCGCCACGACGATCGCGCCCGGCCTGCGGGACGTGCTGCTGACCGGCAAGGCGTGCGAGGCGGTCCGCAGGAAGGACAAGGGCGGGCGGTTCGTCTACGACCACGTCGTCATGGACGCCCCGCCGACGGGCCGCATCACCCGCTTCCTCAACGTGAACGACGAGGTGGCCGGGTTGGCCAGGGTCGGCCCGATACACAATCAGGCGCAGGCCGTGATGCGCGTCCTGAAGTCCGCCGAGACCGCGGTCCACCTGGTGACGCTGCTGGAGGAGATGCCCGTCCAGGAGACCGTGGACGGCGTGGCGGAGCTGCGGGCCGCGGGGCTCCCGGTCGGCGGCGTCGTGATCAACATGGTGCGGCCCGCGCTGCTCGACGAGACGGCCGTGGACGTGGTCGCGAACGGGCAGCGGCCCGCCGTGGCCAAGGCCCTCTCGCGGGCCGGGCTCGGCGGCGCCCAGCGCGGCGGCCCCGCGGACCTCCTGATAGACCCGCTGCTGGAAGAGGCCCGCGAGCACACCGAGCGGGTGGCCCTGGAGCGCAGCGGGAGGGCCGAGATATCCGGCCTCGGCCTGCCCACGTACGAACTCGAACTGCTCGGCGACGGCGTGGACTTGGCGGGCCTCTACCGCATGGCCCGCGGACTGCGGAAGCAAGGGGTGGCCTCGTGAACGGCCTGGCGGACACCACCTACCGGCTGGAGGTGGACCCGGTCCTGGACGACCCCGCCACCCGCATCGTGGTGTGCTGCGGCTCCGGCGGCGTCGGCAAGACCACGACGGCCGCCGCCCTGGGGGTACGGGCCGCGGAGCGCGGCCGGAAGGTCGTCGTCCTCACCATCGACCCGGCGCGCAGGCTCGCGCAGTCGATGGGCATCGAGGCGCTGGACAACGTGCCGCGCCGGGTCGAGGGCGTCGACGGCGGCGCGGGCGGCGAACTGCACGCCATGATGCTGGACATGAAGCGGACCTTCGACGAGATCGTCGAGGCGCACTCCGACGAGGAGCGGGCCCGGGCCATCCTGGAGAACCCCTTCTACCAGTCCCTCTCCGCCGGGTTCGCCGGCACCCAGGAGTACATGGCCATGGAGAAACTCGGCCAGCTCCGCGCCCGCGACGAGTGGGACCTGATCGTCGTCGACACTCCTCCGAGCCGCTCCGCCCTCGACTTCCTGGACGCGCCGAGCCGCCTCGGCTCCTTCCTGGACGGCAAGTTCATCAAGGTGCTGATGGCCCCGGCCAAGATCGGCGGCCGTGCGGGGATGAAGTTCCTGGGCGTCGGCATGTCGGTGATGAGCGGGCCGCTGAACAAGCTGATGGGCGCGCAGTTGCTGCGCGACGTGCAGACGTTCGTCGCGGCGATGGACACGATGTTCGGCGGCTTCCGCACCCGCGCGGACGCCACGTACCGCCTGCTCCAGGCGCCCGGCACGGCGTTCCTCGTCGTCGCCGCGCCGGAGCGGGACGCGCTGCGCGAGGCGGCGTACTTCATCGAGCGGCTGGCCGCCGACCGGATGCCGCTGGCCGGGCTCGTACTGAACCGGGTGCACGGCAGCGGCGCCGCCGGGCTGTCGGCGGAGCGCGCGCTGGCCGCCGCCGAAGCCCTCACGGACGGCTCCGACGGCCCCGAGGGCCCCGCGGGGGCTTCGGCGGGCCAGGCGGCCGATTACGCAGAAAATCTTGCCGGTTCCGGCATTGTGGATCGCGCCGCGGGGAAACCTCACTCAAGCGGCCCGTCAGCCCCCGACAGCGGCTCCCCCACCGCCACTGAGGGCTCACAGGACAGCACCGCGCCCGTCACCACCGACCCCACCACCACCGCCGAGGCGGCCGATCCCGTCGAGGCCACCCCGGAACAGCTCGCCGCTCGCCTGCTGCGGCTGCACGCCGAGCGGATGAGGGTGCTGGCCCGTGAGCGCCGCACGCGCGACCGCTTCACCGCGCTGCACCCCGAGGTGCCGGTGGCCGAAGTAGCCGCGCTCCCCGGCGACGTACACGACCTGGCGGGCCTGCGCGCGGTCGGCGAGCGCCTGGCGGCGGCCCGGCCCAGTGGCCCGGCCGTGCCTTCGGCTGCGCCTTTGCCTTCGCCGTCACCCAAGGACGGACCGGCTTCGTAGGCGTCTGGCGGCGGGTCGCGCTTCAGCTTCTTCGTGCTTCGTACTTCGTAAGCGCTGAACGCGGGCTCCGCGGACGGTTGCCCGCCCGTACGCCCGTACAGCCCGTAGTCCCGCACCGGGCCGGCGTGTCCGCGACGCGCGTTCTCCGTACGCCGGGTACGCCATGGTGCCGTATTCGCACATCGCGTTCGTGCATCGCACTCGTCGGCACGTCTTCGTTCTCGTTCCCGCGCGAACCCGAAAGAGCACTGATCCGAAAGGACCCGGACCCGAAAGGACACGGACCCGAAAGAACGCGCGCCCCTCGCGCGAGGCGGTGCCGGTGCCGGTGCCGGCTCATCCCGCCGCGGCGTAGTTCTCGTACTCCTCGTCGTCGATGGGCAGGATGCCCGTACTGCGCTCGTATTCCGTACGTGCGGTCTCCAGAAGCCTCCGCCAGGAGGTGACCGTCGGACGGCGGCGCAGCAGCGCCCTCCGCTCCCGCTCGGTCATACCGCCCCACACGCCGAACTCGACACGGTTGTCCAGGGCGTCGGCCAGGCACTCGGTGCGCACCGGGCAACCGGTGCAGACCGCTTTGGCCCTGTTCTGTGCCGCGCCTTGAACGAATAGCTCATCCGGATCGGTGGTGCGGCATGCTGCTTGTGCACTCCAGTCGGTTACCCAGCTCATGCTGGCGCCGTCCTCTCCCGAATCGAGGCTCCCCCACGGCGGCAGCGGCATATTCACCGTTGCCAGTTGAGGACGTTACGGAAGGCAGGCAGGGCGCAACACCCCCTGCGGGCCCAATCTTGAATGGCCCGAACGGACTATGCGTATGCGGCAGATCACCCAACGGAGTGACCGGACGACATCGTCGACAAAAGCGTCAACTCGGGGTGATTCAGTCGAGACGCAGTGGGCACCATGTGACACATGGGCTGAAGTCGGGCACGGCTCGGCACTCGGCTGAGTGCTGAGGGGGATGGTCCGGAACCGCACCGCAGTGACTGGCGTGAATCAAGCGTAGGCGAACACCTGGGCGTCTGTCCGGCAAATGAGAACGTAGGCTGCCCCCCATGGCTAAGAAGCGCTCGGGCGGGGGTCTCACGACGACCCAGCAGGCCGCGAAATTCCTCGGCGTCAGCGTGCTCTCCGGAGCGGTGCTGGCAGGTCTCGCGCTGCCGGCCTTCGGCGCCTTCGGCCTGGCGGCCAAAGGCTCGGTCGAGGGCTTCGACGAGATCCCGTCCAACCTCAAGACCCCGCCGCTGAGTCAGCGCACCACGATCCTCGACAACCAGGGCGGCGAGATCGCGAAGGTCTACTCCCGCGACCGCACCGTGGTACCGCTCAAGGACATCTCGCCCTATATGCAGAAGGCGCTCGTAGCGATCGAGGACGCGCGCTTCTACGAGCACGGGGCGATCGACCTGAAGGGCGTGCTCCGCGCCCTCAACAAGAACGCGCAGTCCGGCGGCGTATCCGAGGGTGCCTCCACCCTCACGCAGCAGTATGTGAAGAACGTCTTCATCGAGGAGGCCGGCGACGACCCCGACAAGGTCGCGCAGGCCACCCAGCAGACGATCGGCCGCAAGGTCAAGGAGCTGAAGTACGCGATCCAGGTCGAGCAGGAGCTCGGCAAGAAGCGGATCCTCAACAACTACTTGAACATCACGTTCTTCGGCGAGCAGGCGTACGGCGTCGAGGCGGCGTCGCAGCGCTACTTCAGCAAGCACGCCAAGGACCTCACCCTCGACGAGTCCGCGCTGCTGGCCGGCATCGTCCAGTCGCCGACCCGCTACGACCCGGTCAACAACCGCCAGGAGGCGACCAAGCGCCGTAACACCGTGCTCCAGCGGATGGCGGAGCTGCACGACATCACCCCGGCCGAGGCCGCCGCGGCGAAGAAGAAGCCGATAAAGCTGAAGATCACCCGGCCCAAGAACGGCTGCATCACCGCCGTGAACGGCGCGGGCTTCTTCTGCGACTACGTCCGCGAGGTCTTCCTGCGGGACAAGACGTTCGGCAAGACCAAGGAGGAGCGGGCCAAGCGCTGGAACCAGGGCGGCATGACGGTCCGTACGACGCTGGACCCGCAGGCCCAGAAGTCGGTGCAGGCCGGGGTCAAGAGCCATGTGTACGCCTCCGACCCGGTGGCCACCGCCGTCACCCTGGTCGAGCCGGGCACGGGCAAGATCCGCGGCATGGGCCAGTCGCGCCCGTACGGCTTCGGCAAGAACGAGACGCAGATCAACCTCTCCGTCGACCGCAACATGGGCGGCGGCGCGGGCTATCTGCCGGGTTCGACGTTCAAGCCCTTCACCGCGGCCGCCGCGCTGGAGAACGGCATGGACAACTCCCAGTCGTACCCCTCGCCGAACCGGATGCCGTACCCGACCGTCTCCGACTGCCAGGGCCGCAGCTACTCCAGCAACGCCTCGGTGCCCAACGAGAGCCCGGACGAGGTCGGCCCGTACAAGATGCCGGAGGCGCTGAAGAAGTCGATCAACACCTACTTCGTCTCGCTGGAGGCCGACACCGGCCTGTGCAACGTGACGAAGATGGTGAACAAGCTCGGCATGACCAAGCGCGCGGGCGGTACGGAATGGGGCCTCGGCGCCTCGTACACCCTCGGCGTCAACGAGGCGTCGCCGCTCAACATGTCCGCCGCGTACGCCGCCTTCGCGTCCCGCGGCAAGTACTGCACGCCGACCGCGCTGGAAAGCGTCACCGACTCCAACGGCAAGCAGTTGGCGGTGCCGCAGAGCACCTGCACGCAGGCGATGTCGCCGAAGACCGCGGACACGATCAACACGATGCTCAAGGGCGTCGTCGACGACGGTACGGGCAAGGCGGCGGGCCTGACCGACGGGCGGGACAGCGCCGGTAAGACGGGTACCACCGACAACCGGTACTCCGCCTGGTACGTGGGCTACACGCCCAACATGGCGGGCGCGGTCTGGCTCGGCGACCCGCAGCACCAGGTCCAGATGCAGGGCGGCATCACCTTCGGCGGGAAGACGTACGGCAAGGTGTACGGCGCCGACGGCCCGGCCCCCATCTGGAGGGACGCCGTCTCGGGCGCGCTCGTCGGGAAGCCGGCGGACAAGTTCACGACCGTACCGATCGCCTCAGGCAAGGACGGCAAGGACAGCAAGAGCGATGACGGCGGCGGCAACGCCGCGGACGCCCCGGACGCCGACGGGAAGGGCGGCAAGGGGCATGGCGGGAAGCCCGGGGGCAAGCACCACTAGTCCGGCCGCTGGCCTAGCCGCGTCGAGCGGATAGGGGTGAGCGCAGCAGAGGGCGCCCGGACCGGCGTGAACGGTCCGGGCGCCCTTTTGCTGCGCCTTCTTATGTGCTCGCGGCGCTGGGGCAGGACCTGTGGTTGGGGCCTGTGGTTGGGGGCAAGCCCCTGACGCCAGGGCGGGGCCGTCAGCCGGCGAGGAGCTTCTTGACGATCGCGGCGACGCGGCCGCCCTCGGCCCGGCCGGCGACCTGCGGGCTCACGATCTTCATGACGGCGCCCATGGCGCGCGGCCCCTCGGCGCCGTGCCCGGCGGCTTCCGCGACGGCGGCGGCGACCAGCGACTCCAGCTCCAGGTCGGAGAGCTGCTGGGGCAGGTACTCGGCGAGGATCTCGCCCTCCGCCTTCTCCCGCTCGGCCGACTCGTCCCGGCCGCCCTGCGCGAACGCCTCCGCCGCCTCGCGCCGCTTCTTCGCCTCGCGCGTGATCACCTTCAGCACCTCGTCGTCGGAGAGCTCGCGGGCGGACTTGCCGGAGACCTCCTCATTGGTGATCGCGGAGAGGGTGAGCCGGAGGGTGGAGGAGCGCAGCTCGTCGCGCGCCCTGATGGCGGCGGTGAGGTCGTCCTGGAGCTGGGACTTGAGCGTGGTCATGTCCTTGACTATGCCAGCAAGTGCCGGGAATCACCCGAAGATTTCTCCCTGGCGGCCGGTCTGCGACGATAGGCGGTATGCGCGCGCGATACGGAGTACCCCTGGGCATCACGGCGGGAATCACGGCGGTCGGCGCGGCCGGCGTGGCCTACGCCGCAGGCATCGAGGCCCGTTCCTTCCGCCTTCGACGAGTCACCGTCCCGGTGCTGCCGCGCTGCCGGCGGCCGCTGCGTGTACTCCAGGTCTCCGATATCCACATGGTCAGCGGGCAGCGCAAGAAACAGCGCTGGCTCCAGTCGCTGGCGGGGCTGCGCCCGGACTTCGTGATCAACACGGGCGACAACCTGTCCGACCCGGAGGGCGTGCCGGAGGTGCTGGACGCGCTGGGGCCACTGATGGAGTTCCCCGGCGCGTACGTCTTCGGCTCGAACGACTACTACGGACCGAAGCTGCGCAACCCGGCCCGGTATCTGATCGAGAAGGCGCAGAAGCGGCACGGGCTGAACGGCAACAAGCCGGTCGTCGGCGCGATCCACAACCCGTGGGAGGAGCTGCGCGACGGCTTCGACGCGGCGGGATGGGTCGGCCTGACGAATACGCGCGGCAGGCTGAAGGTCGACGGGTGTGAGATCGCCCTCACCGGCCTCGACGACCCGCACATCAAGCGGGACCGGTACAGCGAGGTGGCGGGCGGCCCGGACACATCGGCGGATCTGTCGCTGGCGGTGGTGCACGCCCCGTACCTGCGGGTCCTCGACGCGTTCACGGCGGACCGCTACCCCCTGATCCTGGCCGGCCACACCCACGGCGGCCAGCTCTGCGTACCGTTCTACGGCGCGCTGGTCACCAACTGCGACCTGGACACGAAGCGGGTCAAGGGGCTGTCCCGGCACCGGGCGGGTGGCTACGAGTCGTACATGCACGTATCGGCGGGCTGCGGCACGAACCGGTACACGCCGGTCCGCTTCAACTGCCCGCCCGAGGCGACGCTGCTCACCCTGACCGAAGCCTGACCGCCCGGAACCGGAAGACTCCCGCCGGGCGGGAGCGCGCGCCCTTACGGTGGGGGGATGATCGATCCGACCTCCTCCCACGCGCGGCTCAGCGCGATCAGCGCCGCGGGCGTCCCCGCCTCGGCGGTCGTCCCGGCCGGACGCCGCCCGCTCACGGCCGCCTTCCGGTTGCTCATCGCGCTGGCGGCGATCACCGGCATCGTGATCGACTGCGCGATCGGGGACGTGCCGCGGGTGCTCAGCTACTTCACGATCCAGTCGAACGCGGTGGTCGCGGTGGTCACACTGGCGGCGGCGTACCGGGCGTGGGCGGCGCGACCACCGCTCTCGGCGCGGATCACGGGGGCGGCTCTCCTCTATATAGCGATTACGGGGCTGGTCTACCACTTCGTCCTGACCAACAGCTCCAGCGGCTTCGCGATGACGGGCGACGCCCACGCCCCGTCGGAATGGCAGACGACGGCCACCCAGCTCCTGCACACGGCCACCCCCATCGCGGTCGTCCTGGACTGGCTCCTGCTCACGACGCCGGGCCGGTTCCGCCCCGCGTACGCCTGGCAGTGGCTGATCTACCCGCTCCTCTACCTCCCCTTCGCCCTCATCCGCGGCGCCCTCCTCTCCCCCGGCACCGAGGGCCGCTACCCCTACCCCTTCCTCGACGTCGACATCCACGGCTACGGCGGCGTCCTCGGCAACACCGTGATCTTCGCCCTCGCCTTCTACGTCCTCGCCCTGGTCCTCACCCTCCTCGACCGCATCCGCCCCCACCTGCGCGGCCCCGAGAACCGGATTTCGTCTCCGGCCATCGGTCCGCTAAAGTAGAGCTCGTTACTTCGGGGTGTAGCGCAGCTTGGCAGCGCGCTTCGTTCGGGACGAAGAGGTCGTGGGTTCAAATCCCGCCACCCCGACAGAGAAATAGCAGGTCAGGCCCGGTACTGAGAGATCAGCACCGGGCCTGATTTGCTGTGCGGCCCCGTTTTGGGGGCCATTTGGGAGCCAACTGGGTGTGGACTTCGGGATCCGGCTCCCGGGTGGCTCCCCTCCAGGGGCGTTCCGCCTTCGAACGCGCTGTGCGCTGCATGCGCCCTGGAAGGGTTACCCCCCGGCTTGTGCCGAGGAGACCACAGACTGTACGACGATCGCCATGCACCCATGGTCTCCGTTAAACGACCGGCAGCTCGCACTCCTCACCCGCCTCGGCGACGGAACCGACCCCGTCACGTCGGACAGCCCCGAGCTTGCTCTTACCGCCCGCGCGCTCAAGGAGCGGCGCCTGATCACCATGCCCAGACAGGGTGGGAAATGGCGGGCGGAGATCACCGACGCGGGGCGCTTCTATCTGGAGCACGGCCATCACCCGGACCGCCCGGAGCCAGCCCAGCGCAAGCAGCGGTTGGCGGGTTCCAAGCAACGGGCACGAGCGACCCCTTCAGCACAGAAGCAAGCCGCAGCCCCGTCCACGATGAAGCCAGCGCCGCAGCGCGCGGCCAAGCCCCCACAGCCGTCGCCGGCAGAAGTCGGCGCCGCTTTGAGCGCGGAAGTACAGCATGCTGGGCGGTTCCTCAGGATCCCGAACCCCAGCGACGAGGAGCGGGCCCGTTACCGCAGGGCGTTCGACGCGGCGCGGCAGTGTGCGCCCGACGGGTACCACCTGAAGTACAGCGGTCGGGCGAAGGGAGACTTCTTCCTCGGCCTGCTCCGGGTGACCGGTGAGGACGACACCGAGTGGAACCAGATCCGCCTGGCACGCAGCCGTGTGATCACCGACGTCGAGGACGTGCTCGCCGCTGTTACCAAGGACCACAGCGCCTTCGAGATCTCCGAGGAGGTTCTGCCGAGGGTGCTCGCGCTGATCCGGCTCCTCGCTGATCAGGCACTCGCGCGGTACAGCGAGATCGCAGTGTCCAAGAAGCGCAGGCAGCCGAGGCCGCTGCTTACTGTCCACGGCAGGACGTACGAGGTCGGCTTCCGTGAGCGGCAGAAGCAGGTCCGGTACGTCCCCAAGCAGCCGGGCCGACGCACGTACGACTGGCAGCGGGTCACGCCGGCCCACAAGCCCGAGCCGTCCGGCGAACTGGAGCTGCTGGTCAGCGAGAACTCGGGCTACAGCTACGGTTGGAAGAAGGAATGGGCCGACACGGCGAAGAAGCCGTTGGAGGAGCAGATCGCTTCAATTTTCCGGGCGTTGAAGGCACGCGCGTCTGGTGGACTTCTGGCACAGGCGCGCGCGCCTTGCGCCGGGATCTGGCATAACCTACCAGGAGATCCACCGCAGAATGCACGGGACATCGATTACTTCCGCGCAGACAGTCGGGACCTGGGTAAGGGGACAAGTCAACGGCCCTCATGATCCGGAAGACGTGCGGCGCTTCGCGCGAGCGGTCCACGACCAGGTTCTACTGGCACAGGCTGGCTGGGCATTGAAGACACTGCAGATCGTGCACCGTAAGGCGGGACGATGGTTGTCCACTCAGATAGCTGGAGCGCGCTCACACCATGATGACGCGCTGATCGACGCCAATCTGGGCCTGCGCGTCTCGGACCTGCTGGAGAGCGTGAGCGCCCACCCCGTACTCGGAATCGACCGTGCTCCTCGTGACGTCGCCGCACACCTGGTTGGACGCCTGGTCGCATCAGCCGAAGCGGAATCGATTGGCAGTCAAATATGCACTGGGTGACGGCGCTTGCTATTGCGGAGCCTGCCTGAAGCCCCCTGGGCGGTGCTACGCTATGCGGCCAGAAGCGCAGTACGCACACAGCTCTCATACCTCACACCACATCACAGGTCACGCGAGGGATCCCCCCGGACGTGCCCATTGGCTTCGTGCCCACACCTTCCAAATCAGGAGCTTCGCCATGTCGGTGTTCCCTCATGGCCGTGCGCCCGCGTCGGCCGACACCCCAGCCCAGCGATACGATGCCCTTCTTGGCTGCCTTTCACGGCGCATCGTCAGTCAAGCCACGGGTACGTCCATCCCCACTGGGACTCGACTCCACGACCAGCCGCAGAAGCAACTGTGGCTCGGCATGCTCGCCAGCGAAGCGAAGTTGGTCGCCGAGACCAACGCTGGCTTCTGCGGGCTTCAGATCACCCCTCCCGCCCAAGGGTTTTCATTCCGAGTGCGGACACTGCCAGAAACGCTCATCATCGAGGTGGCCGCGTCAGCCTTCTTGGGGCTGCATCCAACCGTGGATGAACAGCGCGACTCCACGACCACCGCACCTGACGTGGCTACTTCTAACGCACGCGGCGTGGCGGCGAGACAAAGCCCGACCGCTCAGGGAGCCGACAGGGCCATCGATGGAGGCCGATCCCGAGCTCGCCACGTAGCCGCCGGCAACGGCCGGAGTGCGAAGTACCCCCTCGCTCACATCTGGACGAAGGTCGCGATGGATCCTGTTCGGATCCCCGTTCGCCTGCCTTCGACGAAGGCCATGTCCGTACGTGTGGGCGAGGAGGAGATCGCTACAGCACTGCGCTCCGCTGCGTCCCGCCATGGCCACCAGCTCTTCCGACAGCGTCTGGGCGCTCCGGCAAACGGGTCCCTGCCCCACGACTTCGACTTGGTCGACGAACGAACCTGGGCCTCGTATGGCGCCCACAACCTGACGCCAGCCACGAACGTGATCCCTCCCCGGCACCGGGCGGCAGTCGAGATCGAGGTCACGCCTCTCGACGGTGCTTTTGAGATCTTCGTCGCGGTGGTGAACACTACACCCGCGCCCAAAGACCAACTGATCGATGGCGTTCGCCCCTACGAGGAGGCGTACCTGGACACCCGCTTGTATCAGGTCGTTCTGACGGCGACGCTCGACGCGTGCGTCGAACCGTACGAGCTGGAACAGGTGGCGCAGTCCCATCGGTATGAACGGTCCGTGCCCGCGTTTGGGCACGCGTCTCCTGTCTCGCACCAGGAGCACAACGGTCTCACCACGCTTCGGACCGAGTTCGCCGCTACGGAGCCGACATGGCGTGCGTATCCCAGGGATAAGTCCAGGGATGTGGCTGGCCGCGAAGTTCCCATTGATACTTCCTTCGACTCCCTCATCGCGGACCCAGTCGGCACCATCTCGACCCTGGTCGAGCTCTTGGACGTCTGGGTAGACGATAACTGGGGCACGCCGGCGCTGGACGCCCTTCACAAAGCACGTGGATGGAACGACAAGGCGCGCGCGGAGGCGGAGCAGGGCGCACAGGCTGCCCGCGCGGAGGCAGCTTGGGTGCGTGCGGGGCTGGACATCCTCAGGACCGACCCGAACGTCTGGGACGCTTTCGTGGCGGCGAACAAGGTGGTCAAGGCTGCCGCAGGTGATGAATACGACAGTTGGCGCCCGTTTCAGGTGGCTTGGATCGTCGGGTGCCTGCCGGGCATGGTCGACCCCAGGCGACACCGAGAGGTCAACATCGTCTGGTTCCAGACGGGTGGCGGTAAGTCCGAGGCGTATCTCGGACTGATGCTAGCCACGCTCTTCTACGGCAGGTACACCGGTGTCACCCGGGGCACGCAGGTATGGGCACGGTTCCCCCTGCGCCTGTTGGCCCTGCAGCAGACCGAGCGCTTCGCCAAGATGGTCATGAACGCGGAGATCCTCAGGCGAGCGGATCCTCGTATCCGTGACACGGGGGCCTTTGGCATCGGGTACTTCGTTGGTGGCGGCAACACCCCGAATCGGCTCCGCAAGCCTGATGGCAGCAACTATTACAATGGTCCGGATCCCACCGACCCCGCGACTGCTGAGGCATGCAGGGTACTTAGCGACTGCCCCGTTTGCGGTCGGAGTCTCACCGTTAAGTGGGACGACCCGAGTCACACCATGCGTCATGTCTGTGAGAACCCCAACTGCCAGTTGGGCGGCGTCCTCCCCATTTGGGGAGTGGACGACGACATCTACCGCCGGGCGCCCTCCGTGCTCGTCGGCACCGTCGACAAGCTCGCGCAGCTTGGCCAGAACCAAGCCTTCCAGATTCTGCTCGGACGTCCCCACTCCCTTTGCCCCAAGCATGGTTACTCCGCCAATCCCACTTGGTGCTCTGTCTTCGGGTGCAAGGAGCAACGGCGCGCGGTACCGAAGGGGTTCGGACACGTGCGGCTGGAGATCGCCGACGAACTCCACCTGCTCGACGAGAGCCTCGGCGCACTCGACGGCATGTACGAGTCACTGCTGCAGAGAATCAGCGAGCACCTTAAGAACGAACCCTTCCAGATCGTCGGCGCCACAGCGACCATCGAGGGCTACCAGAACCAGGTACGTCACCTCTACGACCGCGATGCCAGGCGCTTCCCCGTCAATGGCCCCGAGGCAGGGGAAACCTTCTGGTCGACTACCCGGAAGGGCGACCCGTTGCGCCGCTTCCTGGGGGTGCGCTCCCGAGCGAGCACCATGGTGACCGCCACCCGGGAGGTCGCGGTGGTTCACGACCAATGGGTGCGCGACCTATGCGATGATCCAAAGAGTGTCGTCGCGGAAGCGGGCCTTGAGGTCGACGATGCTTCCATCGTCGACGAGGCGCGACGCGCGGGTGAGGATCTATTCGAGGTCCTGGTCGCCTACTGTTTGCGCAACGAGGACCTGACCAGTTTTGTCAGGGACCCCGCGGTGCGTGAGCTGTTGGAAAGCGAAGACAACCTCGCGATCATCAACGGCGACACCAGCCCTGACGTAATTCGGTCAGCTGTCGCCCGGTTGCTGAAGCCTCCGGGAAACAGTTCAGAGCGCGTACGGCTTATCGCCGCCACCAAAGCAATCGGGCACGGTTTCGACGTCGCCAGGCTGGGCGTCATGGCCGTCATGGGCACGCCGACCCAGGCATCCGAGATCATCCAGGCGTCCGCACGCGTAGGCCGCCGCTTCCCGGGGCTGGTCGTGAACGTGATCAACCCCAGCCGGGACCGGGACGCGAGCGTCTTCCGTTACTACCCCGAATGGATCCGCTACCTGGACCGCCTCGTCCACAAGGTGCCAGTGAACCGAGAATCGGTACCTGTCCTCAAACGAGTTTTGCCCGGTGGGTTGATGGCTTGGCTCCTACAGGTCCTCGACCGGGACTGGATCACAGGAGGGCGCAGGCGACGATCTCTCGCGGACTCCACCGCGTTCCGGGACGCCGTGAACGACGGAGCGGTAAACCGAGGACTGCTCGTCTCCCTGCTGCGTCACGGATTCGGCATCGACGACACGAGCGTCTACCACCGGATGCACCGCGAGGCGATCGACGCCTGGGTCGACGACCACCTCGCCACGCTCCCGCTGCGCGCGGAAGCCGGCAAGCGGCTCCCCGACCTGCTGCACCCCTCCGTGCCTCGATCCCTCCGGGATATCGAGGAGCCCTTGACCATCTACGGCGAGTTGTAGCCGCACGCGCATTCCGCGTCGCTCCCGTCGTCCACCTCCCGTACTCGGAGAGAGTCCACATGGTCTTCGACCAGCTCAACCGCAGCAACATCCAGGCGCTCTGGCGCTACATGCCGGGCCAGCCATACAACTGGTCCTCTAAAGGCTCAGTCCTCGGCGAGCCGCCCCGCCAGGTAACCCCCCTCGACGTCCCCGAGGGATGGGTGGCTCCACAACTTCGTCGGCTACTCCTGCCCTTCGCCAGCGCCTCGAGCAACGATCCTCGAGTCGGTGCCGAGCTGACCGCCCTCAAGCGGCGTCAGTTCAGTTTGGTGAAGGCTGAGGACCTCCGCGCCGTTCGCTTCCCCAACACCTTTCTGTGCCGCGCGTGCGGCGCGTTCCGACTCATCCGCGCCGCCGACCCCGCACCAACCTGCCCCACCTCCAGCCACGGGCGGATGGAACAGTTCTCTTGGTGCGAGGTGCACGAGTGCGGCCACCTGAGCGAGCTCACCGCGCCGCGTTGCGGCTCCGGTTGCCGCGCCACGATGCGGCTCAACAACACTCGCGACTTGAATACCTCCCGCTGGTACTGGACCTGCGACCGTTGCCAGCGGCGTTCAGACGAGCCGGTCGTCAAATGGTGCTCAACCTGTCGCGACGGACGTCCCCAAGTCATGCGGGTGCCTCAGACCGCGGCTTATTACCCGCAACAAGTCACCGTCATCAACCCGCCCACCCGCAGCGACTATGGCGCACTCGCCTACGATGGCGTTTACGCCGCCGCCGTGGCTCAGAGCCTTGGCGCTCTGCCCCGGGGGGCTGAGGGTCTCCGGCGAGCTGGAGGCACCAGCTCTGCGGGATCCGCCTTGGAACAGGCGCGAGAAACTGCGGAAGCTCTCGGGATTAAGCCGGGTGACGAGCTCTACGACCAACTCATCGCCAAAGCCCAGAAACGCACAGACGACACCCCAGCCTGGAACGCACAAGTCGAGGTTTTGGGCCGTGACCCCGAGACGATCGAGGCGTTCGGTGAAGAATGTCGCCAGCTCGGCCTTGCCTGGGACGCCAAGCCCTTGACGGTCCAGAACCTGCTCGATGGCGACGCGGGAACCCAATTGGAAGCCTACTACCAGCAGTACCCGAAGCTGATCTCCCACTACGGCTTCACCGACGTCACCTTGCTACGGGAGTTGCCAATCGCCTATATCGTGGCGGGCTACACAAGGATCAGCAGCAATGCGGTGGCCACAACACGCCGGGGCACCCAGACCAGACAACGGTTCCGCTTCTTTCCAGCGGGACGTGACAGCAAGTTCCCGATGTACGGAGTACGCACCGAGACCGAGGGCCTGCTTTTCGAGTTGGACAAGCTCGCCGTGGTGCGGTGGCTCGTCGACTCCGGCGTCATCGAGGACCCCGGCCTGCACACCCAGGAAAATGCCCAACAATGGATCTTCCAATTCAGCGATCCCGTGCTTGATGCCTTCAACGCGCCCGACAACTCGATCACGGGGGCCATCCTCGGGCTCGTCCATTCCATGGCTCATCGCACGATGAAGGCCCTTGCCACCAGGTGCGGGCTCAACGTCGACTCGCTCGGGGAGTACCTCTTCCCCGCTAACTGCGCTTTCCTCGTCTACGCCAACACCCGAAGCAACTTCACCCTCGGCGGACTCGAACACGTATATCGGTTCGACCTGGAAGATGCGCTGTGTGAACTGGACGCGGAGACCCGCTGCGTCTTCGATCCGCCTTGTCGGCGTGACTTCGGTGGGGCGTGCGCCGCGTGCCTCCACATCTCCGAGGTGGCCTGCACGAGGTTCAATACCGTGCTAGATCGCAATCTACTCTTCGGCACGCTCCCACCACTAGTTTCGGACCCTGTCGGAGGCACTTCCCGACGAGGTACGGAATGCGAACGACAGTGGCGCGGGTACTGGAGCCACTGAGCCCCCTGGTCTCCCTGCTTTTGCAGGCGTCAGCCCCCGTGGACACTGCGGCGGCCGCGACCGACATCGCGGCCGCTGGGGGTACCGGTCTCGAAGTGGCCACTCTCATCACGAACGCTGTCATCGACCGGCGGCTCGTCTCGTACACCCTTGTCCACGCGGGCGTTCTCGACAAAGCAGGGAAGCTCACGGAAGCCGCGCCATTGCTCTTGGCGCAGGCGCACGCAATGGTGGCGATGTCGGTGGAGGAGGGGTGGGAGTTGGTGCTTACTGTGCCGGCCTTCCTGAAAGATTCGCTGGGCACGATGTCGCGTAATAACGGCGGGCCTGGGCTCCCGCTCGACACGGGTCGGACGATTCGCGAAGTTGCGGAGAGCGCCCAAACGCGTCTAATGATCGCCGTGCCCTATCTACACCACCACCTCCGCCGCCACCCCACGGATCAGGTCCTTGTAGTGGCGCACGCCAAGGACCTGGTCCAGCAACTGGAGCGCGCGCTGTGGCGGCACCTGCCCAAGGAAGTTCCCACCCGCCTGCTCACCGGGGACACCCGCCCCGACGACCTGTCCGGAGTGACCTGTGCCACGGTCGGCCCGCTCTGCCAGCCGCCCGCTTCGGCTACCGGCCGGCGCTTGTCATGGTTGACGAGGCGCATCACGTCGGCGCGGACGGGCAGTACGACGAGTTGTTGGAAACCCTGTCCACCTCAAGGCAGTTCGGGGACACAGCTACGCCTTGGCGAGGCGACGCTCACGACATCAGCCACCACTTGGGGCCGGCGAGTTTCACACTCGGTATCGAGGAGGGAATGCGTCGTGGCTACCTGGCGCAGGTGGACTACCGGTTGTTCGTCGACAACGTCGACTGGGATGTCGTCAAAGCGGCCAGCGAGCACGAGTACGGCCTGGCGGACCTCAACGCCCGCCTTTTCCTGCCGCAGCGGGACGAGTCCATCCGCGACGAGCTAGCTGCGGCATGGGCGGCCACCGCTAGCCCCCGCGCCATCGTGTTCTGTCGCACGGTTGAGCACGCCGAACGACTGGCCGAACTCCTGCGTCGGGCCCCCCTGTGGTCCGGAGCCTTGGCACTGCACGCCGGCCTGGCCAAACGCGAGAGGCAGAGCCGCCTCCTCGCCTTCCGCAGCGGCGAGGTCCCCATCCTCACGTCTGTCGACATCCTCAATGAGGGGGTGGATGTCCCCGACGTCAACATCCTCTGCTTCGCCAGGGTGACTCACTCCCGTCGGATCTTCGTTCAGCAGCTGGGACGGGGGCTCCGGCTCAGGGCCGGCAAGGAACGGGTGACGGTGCTCGACTTCGTCAGCGATCTACGTCGGATCGCGGCGGCCCTCAACATCAAGCGCAGCTTGGAGGGCGGTGAGGTAGAAATCCTGGACCAAGTCGCCCCATCACGCATTGATTTCAACGACCAACGAGTCGCGACCCTTATGGAAGAGTGGATCAAGGACGCGGCCGGCCTCGAAACCGCGTATGACGAGCACCGCCTACAGTTCCCGTCCGCCCTCGCCACCCTGGAGTAGCCGCCTTGCCCCAGCTCAACCTTCCCGAAGCTCTCCGTCGCCGCATCCTCCTCAGCATGTATCGGACCGCCGACGAGCCGGACTGGGAGTTTCTGAGCAATCCCGGGAAGACCGCGCAATATCGGCGGTGGTTCGACGACCCTGGCATCGGAGGTGAGCTCCGAGCGTTCGCCAGCGACAAGGACGTCCGGATGTGGTTCAAGGACGTGCCGATGAAGGAGTACGCCCGAGCGCAGGAGGGCATCGGGAGGTTCGTTCCCTACGTTCAGCGCCGCTTCCGAGGGGCCGACGAGATCGTCCAGTTCTTCTGTGGTCCCGGCTGGTCCGTGGTGCCGGACTCTATAGAGGGTAAGCCGAACCACTGTCTGGCCACTGATGGGGATGTCACCCGATACATCTGCTGGGGCAAGGACGGGGTTCTGAACGACCTCCTCTGGGCAGCAATGAATGAGGCCGTCGACTCGGGAACGCGCCCCGGAATAGTGATCACTACCAGGGACGGCCAAACACTCACCCAGCACGCGCGGGAACGTCACATGCGACTTGCGAATCACTGCGGAGTGGACCTGACCCACTTGCACCGCACCGTGATCGATAACCCCGATCTGCTTACCGAGCCGTAGTCCGAAGGGGCTGCCCGTCGCTCCAGGACACGCGCTGCAAAGGCGTGTGCTGGGAGCCAAATGGGAGCCGACCCGCTCCCCGAGTCCCTTCAAGAACGCGCGAGACCAACCGGGACCCCACCGCTGACCTGCGGAAACTCCATCGCGTCTGGCAAGACCAGTAACCGAACCTCGTTCGGGACGAAGAGGTCGTGGGTTCAAATCCCGCCACCCCGACTGAGAAGTAGCAAGGTCAGGGCCCTGACTCGTGAGAGCGAGTCAGGGCCCTGGTCCGTTGTGGGGCAGACAGGGCCACACGCGAATGGGCGGCTACGGGGTCGGCCGGCTTGCCCTGGGGTTTACGAGAGTGGCCCACGTGCATACACCGGCAGCGGGCGGATACGCGGCGCCGAACCCCCACTCCCCGTGATGCCTCTCGGACAGTTCGCGGACGTCCGAGAGCGAGCCCCTCCGGCGTTCGTCGCATGCGGCGGCGAGGCGGCGGTGGGCGTGTGGGGCGTGAGTGTCGTGGGCCGTCACCTGAAGCGCGTCCCCGTTCCGGCGGATCACCACCTGGACCAGTTCGCCCGCTCCGGTGAACCGGCAGGCGTGCACCGTGAGTTCGTACACGAGAAGAAGCGCCGGATCCATCAGCTCCTCCTCGACACCGTGCACTTCGAGCATGACTTCCGCCGCCTCCTGCGCGATGGTCGGCGTTTCGGAGGCCGACGGAAGCGTCAGCCCGTAGACGAGCTTCGCGGGGGACGGCTCCGTGAGGTCCGGGGGCGGTGGCGGACACTGGGTGAACCTCGGAACGGCCTGAAAGGCGAACGGCGCGACGACGGCGTGAGGCAGGAGGCCGGACGGGGCCCCGTTTCCGGTCCAGGTGGGGGCGGGCTTCGCCGGTACGGGCGTGGGTGTTTTCTGAAGCATGGCAACTCCGCTCAGTGGTGGGGTGTCGAGGGGGACGAGATGGCCGTACGGGTGCACGGACACTTCGTCGACGCGGCGGGACCGTGGCTCGTCTCCCTGACGCGGGCACACCCCTCCCAGGGCAGGAGGACACGGGCAGGCTCGCGTGATGCGCTTCGATCTCGCGTTGCGTGAGCTTCGCGTCACTTAAAGTACGACAGTAGGTGGTACCTGCGCCACCGCTATGGTGGAACTTAACCCCAGATGGATTGCGCTGACCGCACCCGGCAGACTGGGCCGCGCACCGAGGAGGAAGGGCCATCGATGCCCCCACGCACCACACCTACGCAGCGACAACGCAGGCTTGGCGCCGAGATCAAGAAGATGCGCACCGAGGCCGGCCTCACCGCCGAGTACGTCGCCGGACTGCTGGGAATCGACCGGGGCAAGGTCTCGAACATCGAGTCAGGCACCCGCAACATCAGCCCTGATCGCCTGCGCACTCTGGCTAAGCACTGCGCATGCCCGGACGAGCGATATCTGTCCGCTCTCATCGAACTCACCGAGCCACCCCAGCCACGCTGGTGGGACGAGTACCGGGGCAAGTTGTCATCAGGGCTGCTGGACATCGTCGAGCTGGAATGGCACTCGACCCGCATCCAGACCATCCAGACGGTTCACGTGCCCGGTCTCCTCCAGACCGAGGACTACGCACGCAGCATCTTCGCGGCCGTACTGCCCGCACTCTCGCGTCTCGAAATCGAGCTACGCGTGGCGCATCGAATGGGGCGGCAGCGCGTGCTGACTCGCGAACAGCCAGTCGGCTATGTGGGATACGTACACGAGGCCGCTCTTCGTATGCTCTTCGGCGGGCGCGACGCGACCAGGGAACAGCTCAAGGCACTCATCGAGGCGAGCGAAAGGCCCAACGTCCGTGTACGCGTATTGCCTGTGGACCGCGGCTCCTTCCCGGGAGCCGGGCATGCTTTGCTCTACGCGGAAGGGCCTGTACCCCAACTGGATACGGTGCAGCTCGACTCGGCGCATGGACCTGAGTTCATGCACACGGAACTGCAACTAGCCCGGTACCGGGCTCACTTGGACTGGATGGACGACGCGTGTCTGTCGCCGAAAGCATCACAAGACTTCATTCACAGCATCATTCGCAGCCTATGAGGAGCCCGATCGTGCCGGAGATCCGTTGGGAAGAACCCTTCTGCGGAGAGGGAAACAACTGCTTCCGCCTCGGCACCGACGCCAGCGGCAACGCGTACATAGCGGTCGCCGGGCAGGAGGAGACCTACCTCACGGATACGCGCGAGGCCCTGCAATCGAGTTCGGCGGAATGAAGGTCATGCGTGCGCAGTTGCTCCACCTCTGCGAGACGAGTGAGCTGAGCCACGTGGACGTGAGGGTCGTGCCGTTCTCATCCGGGGCGTTTCCCGGGGCCGGGCAGGCCCTCTTTTATGCCGAAGGCATCGTCCCTCAACTGGATACAGTTCAGCTGGACTCAGCCCACGGGCCGGGTTTCACGCACGCTCCGGCGCAACTCGACAAATACCGTTCCCAACTGGACTGGATGGACAGGGCCTCCCTCGACTCCAGAAAGTCCCGGGACTTCATACTCACCCTCACCGGTACCCGATAGGAGACGTCACCGTGCCCGACATCACGTGGGAAGAGCCCTTCTGCGCCGAGAGCTCCAACTGCTTCCGCCTCGGCACCGACGCCAGCGGCAACGCGTACATAGCGGTCGCCGGGCAGGAGGAGACCTACCTCACGGATACGCGCGAGGCCCTGCAAGCGCCGGATACGGCCGGGTGGTTAGGGCCATGACAAGGGCCTTTTGACCTCCCCGGGGACACGGCCGCCGCAGGTCAGCCGGGCCGGTCGGGAACAGTTCGTGTGGTCGACACGGTTATATGGCCTGGGGGTGGTGCTGGGTGGGTGGGAGACGGGGGCCGTCAGGGCGTTCGTTCCGCTGGAGTCCGGCCCCCGAGTACTTGGACCACCACGTATTTCCGCAGGAGGACTGTTTCATGACTGATCGGCCTTTGACGTTTATGGCCGTGCACGCGCACCCCGATGACGAGGCCACCAGCACTGGTGGGGTCCTCGCGCGGTATGCGGCGGAGGGGATACGGACGGTGCTGGTGACGTGTACGGACGGGGGGTGTGGAGACGGGCCGGGAGGGGTGAAGCCGGGGGATGACGGGCATGATCCGGCGGCTGTCGCCGCTATGCGGCGGGCGGAGCTCCGGGAGAGCTGCGAGGTGCTGAAGATCAGCGACCTGGAGATGCTGGACTACGCCGACTCCGGGATGATGGGCTGGCCCAGCAACGACGCGCCCGGGTCCTTCTGGCAGACGCCCGTGGAGGAGGGGGCCGCGCGGCTCGCGGAGCTCATGGAGCGCTACCGGCCCGACGTGGTCGTCACCTACGACGAGAACGGTTTCTACGGGCACCCCGACCACATCCAGGCCAACCGCATCACGATGGCGGCCCTGGAGATGACCGAGCTGACGCCCAAGGTGTACTGGACGACCATGCCGCACTCGGCGATGCAGCGGTTCGGGGAGATGATGCGCGAGTTCGGCGACATGCCGGAGCTCGACCCCGCCGAGGCCGCCGCGCTCGCCGAGATCGGACTCCCCGACGACGAGATCACCACCTGGGTGGACACCACGGGATTCAGCGACCAGAAATTCGACTCCCTGGCCGCGCACGCCAGCCAGGGCGAGAACATCTTCTTCCTCAAGATGGGCAAGGAGAGGTTCGGCGAGTTGATGAGCCTGGAGACCTACGTCCGCGTCAAGGACACCACCGACGCTCCCCTGCCCGAGGACGACCTCTTCGCCGGGCTCCGCTGACCCGTTTATTCGGGCCCGTAAATTCGGGCCCGTTGGTTCGGGGCTCCAATCGGGCCCATTGGTTTCAGCCCGCTGGTTCGGGCCCGTGCATTCGGGTTCGTTCGCCCCCGTCGTCGGGGCGCCGCCCCCCTTCTCAGCCAACTCAGCCCCCTCCGTCTTTCGGTGGGGGCTTTGACTGTTCCTTCGGGCAGGGGATTTCCTCCTTCGGTGCCCGGTTGGGCAATTCCAGTGCCCGAGTTGACAAAGCTCGCGCCAGCTCATCACGATTCGAAGGCGTTAGAGGCTCTAACACTGGTAGAGGAGGCCGACTCCGATGCGGCTCGTTGCCCGGGAGAGGGAGCGGACAGAGGTCGATCGGCTGCTGGGTTCGGCGGCTGCCGGGCGTGGGGGCGCGCTCGTGGTGGCGGGGGAGGCGGGGATCGGGAAGACGGCGCTGCTCGATTCCGCGGTGGAGGGGCTGGAGGGGTTCGCGGTGCTGCGGGGCGCCGGGGCCGAGTTCGAGCGGGACCTGCCGTACGCGACGCTGCAGCAGTTGTGCGCGCCGTACACGGCCTCCCGGCTGGGGCTCCCCGCTGTGCAACGTACGGCCCTGGAGGGCGTCCTCGGGCTGGGCGAGCGCGCTCCCCTCGATCCTCTGACCGTCGGGCTGGCCGCCCTCGGGCTGCTCACCGCGGTGGCCCAGGAGCAGCCCGTGTGCTGTGTCGTGGACGACGCGCAGTGGGTCGACGACGCCTCGCTGCGGGCGCTGGTCTTCGTGGCGCGGCGCGTCGCCGTCGAGCGGATCGCGGTGGTGTTCGCCACGCGCGAGGCCGGGCCCGCCTCCGGGCTCGCCGATCTGCCGCGGCTGCCGCTGACCGGACTCGGCGACGAGGACGCCCGGGTGATGCTCGGGGCCGAGTCGCATACCGGGATGGACGCCGAGGTGTTCGACCGCATCCTGGCCGAGGCGCACGGCAACCCGCTGGCCCTGCTGGAATTCGCGCACGACACGGGGCCGTTCGGGGTGCCCCGGCCGAAGCGTTCCCGAGCCGGCGTGGTCGCCGCCCTGGAAGAGGGGTTCGTACGCCGCCTCGACCGGCTGTCGTCCGCCGCCCGGACGCTGGTGGTGCTCGCCGCCGCCGAGCCGGTGGGCGACCTCGCGCTGCTGCGGCGCGCGGCAACTCTCCTCGGCCTGGACCCCGCCGGGCTCGACGCGGCGGAGAACGCGGGGCTCCTGACCCTCGGGCCGCGGCTGCGGTTCCGGCATCCGCTCGTACGCTCGGCGGTCTACGCCGCGGCCACGCCCTGTGTCCGGCGGCGGGTGCACGGGGCGCTCGCCGAGGCCACCGCCCCCGTCGCCGACCCCGACCGGCGGGCCTGGCACCGCGCGTACGCCGTGGTCGAGGCCGACGAGGACGTCGCCGCGGAGCTGGAGCGGTCCGCCGACCGGGCGCGGCTGCGCGGCGGGTTCGCCGCCGCCGCGGCGTTCATGGAGCGGGCCGAGGAGCTGACGCCCGCCGCCGACCGGCAGGCCGCCCGACTGCTCGCCGCCGCCCGGCTGCGGCTGCTGGCCGGATCGCCGGCCGCGGCCCGTGCGCTGGTGGCCCGTACCGAGCACCGCCTGATGAACGCCCCTGAAGAGGCGGAGGCGCGGCTGCTGCGCGCGCGCATCGACTTCCAGCTCGGCCGCACCCCCCGCGCGACCACCACGCTCATCGACGTCGCCGAGGGCCTGGACGCCGACCGGGCGCGGGAGATCTACCTGGATGCCTTCGCCTCGTTCATGTACAACGAAAACGAACCGGGCTGCCTTGAGCGGCTCGGCGACCGGATCCGGGAACTCGTCCCCGAGCGCGTCCCCGCCCGCCCCGTCGACCTGCTGCTCGACGCCCTGCTGGAGCAGAACACCCGCCCCGTCGACGAAGCGGTGCCCACGATGCTCGCGGCCGCGGCCGCCTACGGCGACGTGGCCGCCTCGGCCACCGGGACGCCGCACATGAACCTCGCCTGCCAGCTCGCCATCGACCTCCGCGACGACGCGCTGATGGAGAAGACCGCGAACCACCAGGTCAAGGCCGCGCGCCGGCAAGGCGCCCTCGCCGCGCTCCCCCAGGCGCTGCGCTACCAGGCGGTCTCCAGGGTCGCCGTCGGCCGGTTCGCCGAGGCCGCCGCCAGCCTCGACGAGGCGCGGGCGATCGACGAGGCCGCGGGCACGCCGCCGCTGCTCGGGGCCGAGCTCGTCTGCATCGCCTTCAGCGGCGACGTCGACCGCTACCGCGAGGTCCAGGCCCTGCTCGGCACCGGCGGGCGGCCGTTCGAGACCGCCTGCGAGCAGTACTCGCGCGCGGTGCTGCACAACGGGCTCGGCAACCACGAGGCGGCGCTGGAGGCCGCGTTGGCGGCCCAGCAGCGGCAGCGCGACGGCTCGTACGCGATGTGGGCCGTCAACTCCGAGCTGGTCGAGGCCGCCGCGCACGTCGGCCGCCACCAGGAGGCCGCGGGGGCGCTCGCCCATCTGGAGGCGCTGGCCCGTCAGAACCCGGGCCCATGGGCCGTCGCCGAATGGCTCCAGGCCCGCGCGCTCCTCGGACAGGGCAGCGGGCAGCGCGGCGAGGAAGGCGAGCCGCGGGACGTGAGCCCGGGCGGCGGCCAGGCTGAGGACATCGACGGCGCCGAAGGCGTCGACAGCGCCGACGGCACCGAAGCGCTCTACCGCCGCGCCATCGACCACTTCGCCCGGACCCGGGTGCGGGTGCTGTACGCCCGCGCCCGGATGGCGTACGGGGAGTGGCTGCGCCGCGAGAACCGGCGGGCCGAGGCCCGGGCCGAGCTGCGGGCGGCCCACGACATGCTCGCGGCCATGGGGGCCCGCGGGTTCGCCGAGCGCGCCGCCCGGGGGCTGCGGGCCATCGGCGCCCGGCCGCGCCCGCACGGCGAGAACCCGCTCGGTCAGCTCACCGCGCAGGAGGGGATCATCGCCGGGAAGGTCGCCGCCGGCGCGACGTCCAAGGAGGTGGCGGCGATGCTCTTCCTCAGCCCGCGCACCATAGATGCCCATCTCCGCAATATCTACCGTAAATTGGGCATATCCTCACGCCGTCAGTTGCGCGAGTTGTCTCTATGACCGCCCGAAACGGAATTACGTAATCGAGCACCACCGGTCTACGTAGTCATCACCGATGCGCGTGCGTCATCGACAGGGCATTGTCGATTGTCAGGATCGTTCACGGACAATCATGTACCGGCTCGAATGCACGAAAGCAGGAAACAGGCTCGATGATCACACAGGTGATTACGCCGGGCCTCGCGGCGACCGTTGCCCATCAGGCGCCGGCCCGCGGGGCGGCCACCGGCGCGCTCAGCGCCCCTCGCCCCCGCGCCGACGGCCGCCAGCGGTGCGGCGGGTAGCCGATGCGGACGTCTCCCACCCCCCTGCCCACCGCGCCAGTACCTCTCGCGCCGGCCTCGGTCGTCCCCGCACAGGCCGTACCCTCCGCACCCGCCTCGGCCGTCCTCGCACCCACCCCGACCGCCCCAGCCTCCCCCACCGCAAAGGCCCCCTCCCCCGCCGACTCCCACGGCGCCCTCCTCGCCGCCCTGCGCAAGAAGGTGTTCACCGGCCGCGTCGCCGAACTGCGGCTGCTGCGGGAGCTGCTGCTCAGCGACCGGCGGGGCTGCTTCGTCGTGTGGCTGCACGGCATGGGCGGCGTCGGCAAGACCGCCCTGCTGCGCCGGTTCGCGGACGAGGCGGAGGCGCACGGCAGGACCGCCCGCTCGGTCGACATGCGCGGTACGGACCCCACCCCCGACGCGTTCCTCGCCGCCCTGGAGGCACAGGGCCCGCTGGAGGCGGCGCACGTCCTGCTCGTCGACTCGGCGGAGTCGCTGGGCCCCCTGGAGCAGTGGCTGCGGGACGAGTTCCTGCCCCGCATGCCCGCGCACGTCCTGCTCGTGATCGGCGGCCGGCGCCCCCCGTCGGCGGAGTGGCGCACCGACGCCCAGTGGTGGCACGCGCTGCGCAGCGTGGAGCTGGACGGCATGGACGACACCGAGGCCGCGCAGTTGCTGCGCAACCGGGATGTCGCCGAGGCGGCCGTACCCCGGCTCGTACGGGCCGCGCACGGGCTGCCGCTGGCCCTGGCCCTCTTCGCCGACGCCCGCGAACGCGCCGCCGGCTCCGAGGAGCCGTATGAGGGCGGCGAGTTGGGCGACAGCCCCGACCTGGTGCGCGAACTGCTGCGGCTGCTGCTGCGGGAGAACCCGTCGCCGGAACGGTCCGACGCGCTCCACGTCCTCGCGCTCGCCCGCGTCACCACCGAGGAACTGGTGCGCCACGCGCTGGAGATACCGGCCGCCCAGGCCCGTACGCTGTGCGCCTGGCTGAGCGGCCAGTCGTTCGTGCACAGCACCGCCGACGGGCTCGTCCCGCACGAGCTGGTCCGTGAAGCGCTCCTGGCCGACCTGCGCTGGCGCGGCCTGGAGACGTACGAACGGCTCTTCCGCCGGCTCCACGCGCACCTGGCCGAGCGGCTGGCGGAGCGCGGCGGCGGGCGCTGGGCGTTCGGCGCGGGCCTCGCCTACCTGAGCCGTACGAACCGGATCGCGCGGGAGGCCGCGGACTGGCAGGGCGCGGACCGCCTCCACCTGCGCACCGCCCGCCCCGACGACCTCGACGAGGTGCTGGCCGCCGTCGGCCGGGAACACGGCGACGCGGCCGTACGCCTGGCCCGGCAGTGGTGGGAGCAGCAACCCACGGCGTTCAGCGTCGCGGAGTACGGCCGCCGCGGCATCGTCGGCACGCTCATCGCGCCCTGCCTGGAGGCCGGCGCCGCCGCGCTGCCCGACGACCCGGTGGCGCGCGCCGCGCTGGAGCACGCGGCCGGCCGCTCCCCGCTGCGGCGCAGCGAGCGGCTGCTGCTGGCCCGCTGGAGCACCGGCGGCGCGGTGGCGGCCGGCTACGCGCTGACCACGCTGTGGGCCACCACCCCGGGGCTGGCGATGAGCTGGACGTACACCGCTCCCGGCCAGCGGGGACTGTCGACGCTGCTGGAGCTGTACGGGCAGCAGCGCACGACACCGGTCGACGGCCCGGACGGCGAGCGGACGGCGCCGTACGTACAGGACTGGCGCAGCGCGACGTTCGACCGCTGGGCGGCGGCGCTGCGCACCCGGCTGCTGGCCGACGACCCCGCGGCGCTGCCGTCGCCGGCCGCCGCGACCGCGACGCCCCCCATGCCCTGGCCGGAGTTCGCGGAGGCCGTCAAGCACGCCTACCGCAGCGCGCTGGACCCGCGGCAGCTCGCGGAGAGCGCGCTGCTGGGGACGCGGCTGGTGGCGCCCGGCGCGGACGCCGCGGCGCTGCGCACGACGCTGACCGAGACGGTGGCGCAGTTGCGCACGCTGCCCGGCCAGCGGCAGCTCGCCGACGTCCTGGAGATCACCTATCTGAGCGGGCCGCGCAGCCAGCAGGCGGCTGCGAGCCGGGCGGCGCTGTCCTTCAGCACCTACCGGCGGCGGCTGTCCGCGGCGCTGACGAGGGCGGCGGAGCTGCTGCGCGAGCGCGAACTGTACGGATCGGTACCCCGGTGAGGGCGCGTCACAGGTGTTCAACTCCTGCTCATGACGCGCTCACACCGCTCACCGGCCGCTGCCCCGCGCCGCCGCCGGTGATTCACTGGCCGAGGGCGCAGCGGGCAGCGGAGCACTAGCGCCGTGACCGGCGAAGCTTGCCGGGAGGGGCGCCAGTACCCACCCGCATATCTACTGACGCAGCTTCTGTGAGTTGGGAACGGGCCTTGAGCGATACGGAACAGGACGACGCGAAACGGCGGCGGCGGGCACGGTTCGTCGCCGCGCTGACCACGAGCTCCCAGCAGCCGGGCGAGCGCTCCCGCGTGGGCACCCGGATCGCCGGCGCGGCGGCCGTGATGGCGCTCGCCGCCGGCGCCACCCTGGGGGTCGGCGCCTGGCGCAGCTACCAGGCGGACGAGCACGACAAGAAGGTGCGGCTCGCGGCCGAGCAGACGGCGAAGGAGCGCGAGCTCCGCGCGCACATCCCCGCGCCGCACACGCCCGAATCGAAGCCGACGCGGCCGCCCGAGGCCACGCACGCCCCGGAGCCGCCGCCCCAGACGACGACGGCGGCGGGTTCGCAGACCGAGCCGAAGAGCGTGGGCACGCCGTCGTCGTCGCCGACGCCGAAGTCCGAGGCGCAGAAGAAGAAGGAGAAGGAAGAGAAGCTGAAGAAGGCGGGCCCTGTCCAGCCGAAGCAACTGCTGTTCCGGTCGCAGTCCGTGGCCAACACCCCCAAGACGCTGCTGCGGAACTACGCGACCGGTCTGTGCATGGACATCCCGAACTTCGGCCCCGGTTCGCAGAACACCCCCGTCAACCAGCACCAGTGCGACGGGACCGACAAGGACAACCAACTGTGGAACGTACGGGTCCACCACAAGCACAAGGGCCCCGGCGGCTCCGACCTCGTCCTGATCGACAACGCGAAGGACGGGCTCTGCCTGGACGTGCCGATGTTCGGGGCGATGCCGCCCGGCACCAAGCTCATCGAGGCGCCCTGCACCGACTCGTTCGACGACAACCAGTTGTGGTGGCTCGACCCGGCCGGCGACGGCACCGTGCACATCCGCAACTACGCCAGCAACCACCTGTGCGTCACGGTCGGCGCCAAGGACAAGCCGGAGTATGCCGACCGGCGGCTGATCATCGAGAAGTGCGACAACGGCGAGAGCCGCTGGCGCATCTGACGGCGCTCCGGACCGCGCATCGCTCCGGTCCGACAGCACCCCGGTAAGACCCATCGGCCCCGGCGGGGACATCCCCGCCGGGGCCGACTCATGTCCGCCGCCGCTAGCGGAGCGAGTTCAGCGGGTACCGCGCCCCACCCGTGCCCTCCCGGCACCGGTCGGCGCTCAGGTTGCCGGCCAGGCCCGGCAGTTCCGCCCAGGCCGCTTCCCCGATAGCGCGCTGGTCGACCTGTTCCTGGCGGGCCTGGCGCACCTCTCCCAGCAGCCTCTGATGGGTCCGGAAGTCCTGGCCCCGCAGGTCCACGGCCTGGTCGAGGGCGTGCTCGGCCGCCTGTTCCGTCTCCTCGGCCTCGGCGACCTCCTCGTCGGCGGCGGCGAGCTGCCGCTCCACGCCGTCCGTGTTCGCGGCGGCGCGGTCGGCCGCCTCCTGGGCGACCTCGGTACGGGCCCGAGCCGCCGTCAACGCCCCTTCCGCTGCCCCCAGTTCGCTGCGCGCGGCGGCCAGGTCCGCTTCGGGGTCGGGTTCGGGCCCGGCGACGGACGAGGTGTCCGACGCGCTGTCGTCCGCGGCCTCGGCGGCCGCCAGGGCCGCTTCGGCCTCCGCCACCGCGCGTTCCGCGCTGGCGACCCGGATCTGGGCGGTCCGCTGCGCCTGCGCCTGGGTCCGGGCGACGCCCTCGGCGTCGGCCTGGGCCCGCTGGGCCTCGGCGAGCCGGTCGGCGACCGACTGCCGCTGCCGCTGGGCCTCGGCCAGTACGTCCGCCGCCTCCGTGTGCGCGGTGGTCGCGGCCGTCACCTCGGCCTCGGCGGCGGCCAGTTCGGCCGCGGCCTGTTCCAGGTCGGGCAGCAGCCACTGCTCGTGCGCGGCGGCGCCGGCCTCGGCGGCCACCGCGTCCGTCGCGGCGGTGATGTGCTGCCGTATCCGGTTCCAGGCGGCGGCGGTGGCGTGGGTGGTGTCGGCGAGCGAGCCGTCGGCGGCGAACGGCCAGAACCGCAGCCCGGTGTTGCCGCGCAGCGCCAGCTCCACCGGCCGCCCCGCCGCCTGGGCGGTGCGGGACCCCACGTACAGGGCGCGGGCCAGCGCCGTGCTGTCGGGGTCGGCGCCCAGGTCGAGCCAGAGCTGGGCGCTGCCCTCCTGGGTGTCCAGGCCCGCTGCCAGCGCGGCGGGCAGTTGGGTGACCGGGTGGGTGAGCCAGTTCCGCAGCGGGGTGTGCGGCTGCTCGTTCAGCATCGCCGGCAGGTCGTAGACCCGGGAGGCGCTGCGCGGCCCGATCACGCCGTAGCCGAGCAGGTCGCGTTCGAAGAGCCGGACGGTGGCGGTGCCGGTGACGTACCGGGTGCCGCCCGGGCCGTCGACCCGCAGCACCACGTCGACCATCGTCTGGTGGCTGCGGGTGTTGGTCTCGGTCGCGGACCGGGACGTGCCGCCCGTCTTGACGCGGTCCCAGCCGCCGCTGGAGTTGGAGCCGCCGCCGGTGCGGGTGACCGGCTGCTCGCTGAGTACGGGCACGGTGAAGCCGACCAGATGCAGGTTGGCCTGGTTGCCGCTCTCGACGGTCTGGTAGCCCAGGCCCGCGGTCGTGCCCACCGACGCGGAACTGGACTGCGAACGCGACCGCACCCGCAGCCGGTCCATGGCGATGTCCTCGGCCTCCGTCAGCGGCCGCGGGTTGTGCAGGCTGACCTGGAGAGCCGGGGGCGCCTCGCCGTCGGCCGGCCAGGCGCCGGGCACGCTGGACGTGCGCTCCCCGCCCGTGCCCGCCGGGGGGAGCGAGATCTCCCCGGCCTGGATCAGCTCCCCGAGCCGTACCGAGGCGGCCTCCGGCGTGAGGTCCGGCGTCAGGCCCCACGTCTCGGCGGCGCCCGGCGCGACCTCCCGGATCGCCTCGGCCAGCTCGTGGAAGGCGTTGTACGTGAACACGGGCGTCGCGCCCGTGGGCACCAGGGCGGGGCCGGCCGTGAACGGGGGCCTGCCGAACGGCAGCGGGCCCCGCTCCGTGGCAGCCAGCCGCGGGTCGTTGCCGGTGACCCAGGGCCGGACCGGCGGGGCGACCTCGGTGCGCGGCGGGGTCGTCTCCGAGCCCGCGAACCGCAGCGCCACCGACGCCGGGACCTGCACCGAGCGGGTCGGCCGGCCGCGCAGCAGCCGCTGCAGCCGCTGGGTGACGGACTCGCCCGAGGGCTCGGACAGGGTGACCCAGCCGGCCGCCGCGGCGCCGCCGAGCAGGTCCGGCGGCCAGTTCGGGATCAGTTGGGAGCGCACGGAGGCGGTCAGGGTGTAGCCGACGTCGTCGTAGTCCGCGGCGTTCTCGGTGCGGGTCCAGTGCCGGTCGTCGGCGCTGTGGTCGATCCGCGCGGACCGGGCGGCGGACCGGGAGGCGGACAGCGTGGGCCCGGTCCGGTCGGTACGGCCGGCCGCGGCGTTCGGACGCGGGTACCGGGTGATCGGGTTGACCCCCGCCTTCCGGGTGCGGGACGTGCCGTGGGACCGGCCCTCGACGTTCGGCGCGTGGATGCCGAGGTGGTCCAGGCCCGCCCCCTCGCCCGCCGGCCGGCCGCGCACCTGGCGCAGCGCCGCGGACTGGGCCTCCGGCTCGGCGGAGAGGGTGATCTGGAGGAGCCGGGTGCCGCCGGTCGTGGGGTAGCGGTACCACGCGGTCACCGAACCCCGGCCGGGCAGCGCCCGCAGCCGGTCCTGCGAGGTCATGCCGGCGATCTGGGCGGCGAGCCCGGACATGTACCCGACGCTGCCGGGCCGCGTCACGCCGGGCGCCTCCCGCTCCAGGAGCCCCACCAGTTCCTCGTGGAGCCGGTCGCGGACCTCGTTGCGGCGCACCGGGTGGTCGAGCTGGGTGACGTACCGGACGCTGCCGTAGCCGAGCTGCCGGGTCTGCACGAAGTGCTCGGGCAGCGGCAGCGTGTTGGGCGGTGTGATCGTCGCGGGGATGCCCGGGACTCCGGCGAACCAGCGGGCCAGGCCGTGCAGATGGCTGTCGGCGATGCTGAACCGCACCGAGCGCGGCAGGTCGATGGCGATCGTGATGTCGTCCCGGCTGCCGAGCCCGGCCAGGTGCCCGACGACGTTGCGGGTGCCCCGGCGCAGGGTCAGCAGCAGCGTGGCGTCGGCGGTGATCAGGTGGTGCCGGCCGGACTCCACCGGGACCCGCACGACCGAGGTGCTCGTCGACCGCGAGTTCCCGTCGTCGACGCCGCGGCTCTGGGCGGCGCGGCCGCCGGGCTGGGCCTGGAGGCCCCGGTTCGGCGGGGTGGGCGCCGACTGGAGCGCGCCGACGCTGACGCCGTACTCGCGGGTGCGGGTGACGGTGCGCTGCCGCGACCTGGTGTCCGTACTGGACATGTCGCTCTCGCCGTAGGCGGTGAACGACCCCTCGTGGGTGGGGTGGTGCAGGATGCCGCGGATGTCCAGGGACATCTCCTGGTCGGCGGCGAGTCCGGGCAGTACCAGGCCCTCGATGACGTACGCGCCGTTGAAGATCTGGTGCGAGCGGCCGATCAGGCTGGAGGGCCGGATCTGCTGGTACAGGGCCTCGGCCGCGAAGGCGCCCGAGTCCGTGGGCGCGGCGCCCGCCAGGTACCCCGCGACCCCGCTGCCCACGGCCGTCACCACACCGGGCAGCCGGCCGGTGGCCGAGTTGACCCACTGGCCGAACGCGTTGGTCGCCGGGTGGCCCGGGTAGGTGCCGTCGGCGAGCTGCTGGAACGCCCGCTGGATGGCGCCGGCGCCCCGGAAGTCGTCCACGTTCGCGTCGGACGGCAGCCGGATCTGCCCCGGCAGCGGGTTGCCCTCGCCGTCCGTCATCCGCAGCCGCCCGAAGTCGTCGTCCTGCCCGCCGCCGGTGCGGGTCGCGCGGATGACGTCCGGCTGCCGCGGCGCGGGGGCCGGGGCGTCGGCGGGGAGGGTACGGCCGTGCGCCACGGCGAGCGTGATGGTGCCCGGGACTGTAGAAGGAGGAGCGGTGGGGGCGGCCGGCTGAGCCGGAGCCACCGGGGCGCTCTGCCCGCCCAGTACCCGCGCGGGCACGGTCGGCATGTTCTGCGCGGCCGTCACGGGCGCGGGCAGGCCCTGCACCGGCTGCTGAGCCGTCGCGGGCGCGGGCCGGTCCGGGTCCTGGGCGAAGCGCACCAGCGGTTCCGGCGACGTGCCCTCGTAGAGGTCCAGCCCGAACCGGGCCGGAATCCGGAAGCGTTCGGTGCCGCCCTCCGTGGAGAGGTTGAACTGGTCCGTGGAGAGCGAGGTGCCGGCCGTCGAGGAGTAGTCGACCTTCTTGCCGCGGGTGCGGTCACCGGTCGTGTCCACCGCCCACTTGGCGTCGGGCGTCGCCCAGCGCGGGCCGCCGCCACCGCCCCACGAGGCGCCGAACTGGTTGCCGGTCTGCCGGGAACCGCTCGCCGCGTGGGAGCTGAAGGTCGCGGTCTGCACACCCGGCAGATGCCGCGTGTGCTCGGGCCGCGGCGCCTCCGTCTCCCCGGGCCGCGGCGTACGGTCCGGCCCGGCGGTGAACCGCAACTGCACATTGCGCTGACCGACCCTCCGGCCGGGCAGGTGGAACCACACGCGCCGCCCGCCGTCGACGGCGTCCGTCAGCGCGGTGTCCTGGCCGATCCCGGAGCGGAGCTGCTCGAACCGCCGCAGGTTCTCCAACTGGGCGCGCCGGCGCCTCTCGCTCGAACCGGACCCGCCGCGCTCCCGCGACGGCAGGAAGCCCTCCCGGCGCAGATACCGCTCCGCCCGGTCGAACAGCTCCTCGGTGCCCTCGATGCCGACGGGCACCGCGGCCTGCCCGATGCTCTCGACGTTCTCCAGATGCCCGGGGAGCCGCCGCGTCTCCGCCTCCGTGGGGACCCGGCCCTCGGCGACGTCCCGGGGCGGCACCCGGAGCTGGACGCCCTCCTCGTACGGGCCGAAGGAGCGGGTGATCTCGCCGCCGCCGGCCGGGATGAACGTGACGTCGTACGTGATGTCCGCGGGCACCAGCAGGTGGCCGCTGGTCGTGTAGAGGCCGTGCATCAGCGACGAACTGCTGCCGGTGCTCAGCCCTTCGTAGGGCGACCAGGACACCCCGGCCTTGCCGAAGACACCGCCGCCGTGCCGGGTGCCCGCGGTCGGATGGCCGGCCGCGGTGTCCGGCGTGAACATCGGGCCGCCGCTGCCGTCCACCCCGATGCCGCTGGTGAGCCGCACCGACTGGTCGACGCTGGAGCTGTGGGTACGCCACGCCTCCAGCGAGAAGCCGTCCGGCACCTGGTCGGACGGGGTCCCGAGCCGCAGCCTGGCGGCGACCCGGATCAGCCCCACCGCGTCGCCCTCCGCGTCGTACAGCACCGGCGAGTACACGCCGTTGTCGCGCTGCATCGGAAGGCTGCCGTGCAGCATCCGCTCGGACAGGAACTCGGTCAGGTCCTCGTGGGAGTCCTCGCCCAGGCCGCTGAGGTCGGCGAAGTCCTCGTGGCCGAGGATCTCGTCCCGCAGCCGGGCCGGCTCGACGACGCCCTCGGCGCCCCACAGCCACAGGCCGTCGAGCCCGGCGGGCTCCGGCATCGGCCCCCGCTCGCCCGTGGGGGCGAAGGCCCGGTGCTCCGGGAACCACACGGTCACCGTGCCCTGCGCCCGCTCCGGCCCCCACTCGGCCCGCGGATTCCGGTCCGCGTCGGCCCGCACCTGCCACTGGCTCGTGTAGTCCACGGCGTGCGCCTCGTCGCCGGCGCGCTGCACGGTCTTGGTCGACAGGCCCTCGCTGACCGTCACGGACTGCGAGAGCTGATTGTGCGTCACGCTCGCCGTGAGGGTGCCGTCGAACCAGCGCAGCGGCCCCTGCGGGCCTTCGTAGATCCCGATCCACGGGATCGGCACGGTGCGCACGGTGCCGGAGTCCTGGCTGCTGGAGGACGCCTGCCCGCCGTCGCCCGTCCGCTCCACCTTCGTCTTGTGCGGCACCTCGCCCGCGGTCCCGGCCCGCTGGTTCAGCCTCGGGTCGGTCTGCCGCATCCGTACGTCCACGGTGCGCTCGGCCCCGTCGACGGTGACCGTGACGCGGTGGCCCCGGCCGCTGCGCACGCTCGGCAGGTGCTGCGAGATCTCCGACACGCCGAGCGCCTCGGTGAGCTGCGCGCGCACGTCCGCCGCCGCGGCGCTCCCCGGCGCCACGCCCAGTTCGTCCAGCACCTGCTGGTACAGCCCGTCGAGGTTCTCCGGGGTCTGCGCCTCGTACAGCACCAGCCCGACCATGCCGTCGTGCCGGGAACCGTATTCGAGCGCGTACCGGGACAGAGCGCGCGGCGCGCTGCCCTCGCCCTCGCCCCCGTGCGGCGCCGGGGTCCGCTCGAACCCGTCGCCGCTGCCACGGCCGCTGCCATGGCCGCTGCCATGGCCGCTGCCGCTGTTGGCCGCCGCGCTCCGGGAGCTGCCCTCGCCGGGGTCGGCGGGGACCATCGCTGTGATCCGGCGGTGCTGGGGGGTCTGGCGGCTTTCGCGTACGGGCGTGGGGGCGGTGGTCTCCGCAACCGGGGTAGACGGGGCCTTCTGGCTCGAAGCGGCCTTGCTGCTCGTGACCTTGCTGGTCGTGCCCTTGCTCGAAGTTTCCTTGGCCTTCGAGGAGCTGGGGGCCTCCTTGGGCTTCGAGGAGCTGGACGTCGTGCTGCTCTTCGGCTTCGAGCCCAAGGGAGTCCGCTGGGGAGCGGGCGCCGTCGGGCGCGGGTCGGCGCCGAAGAACACCTCCGGCTGTGCCGGGGTACTGGCGGGAGCCGGTGTGCCGAGGGCGCGCGGCACCATCGACGACTCCTCGGCCGGGGCGGAGGCAGGGGCCGGAGCCTGGGCACGGACGCGGGCCGGAGTTTCCCGCACCGGCGGTGCGGGCTGGACCGGCCGGGCCTCCGCCGGAGGCTGGGTCGCCGCCCACTCCGCCGTGAAGGGCGGCGGGTCCTGCTGCTGGAAGAGGACGGCCGGGCGGCCGTCTTCGGGACCGGCCGCCCAGGAAGCGCCGTCCGGCGTCAGTACGGTCAGGTTCAGGTTCAGTACGGGCGCGGCGACCGCGAGGGTCAGCCAGTCCGAACCGTCGGAGCCGGTCCGTACGGCCCGTACGGCCTCGTCCTCGGAGCCGTCGGACGCGAGCGGCCGCGCCGTCCCACCGGGGGCGGTCTGCCCGGTGAGGGCAGGCCACAGCCGCCGCTCCCCTGGGGGCAGGCGCAGGTCGGCGGCGAGCGCGTCGGCGAGGCCGTCCCGCAGCTCCTGCGTCCCGGCGGGCCGGCTGTGCCCGGCCAGCCGGCCGGTCTCCCCGGGAGCGGTGGCGTTCAGCGCGTGCGCCAGCGTGTCGCCGTTGTCGATGATGTACACCGGCTCCAGCCCGCGCCCGGCCACCCGCTCCTCGGGCGAGGCGCCCGGGCGCTGTTCACCGGCGGATGCGGGCTGTTCGGTACGGGCGGTCGGCGCGGTACGGGCGGGCTGCTCGACCGGGCGCCGCTGCTCGGTACGGGACGGCTGCTCCGTACGGGAGGGGCGCTCGGTGCGGGAGGATGGCTCGGTACGCGACGACGGCTGCTCGGTACGAGACGGCCGCTCGGTGCGGGAGGACCGGTCGCTGCGCGACGACCCTTCGCCCCGGCTCGGCCGCTCGGTGCGAGACGACCGGTCACCGCGGCTCGACCGGTCGCCGCGGCTCGACCGGTCACCGTGGCCGGAGCGGTCGCCGCGTCCGGACCGGCTCGTCGTCCCCTCGCTGGTCTCGGGCCGTTCCAGGACCGTGGTGGTGGACGAGGTGCGAGGCGCGAAGTGCGTCTCTTCCGGCGCCTCCTCCTCGCCGGCCCCTTGCCGCTGGAAGAGGCCGGATTCCTCCAGACCGGACTCGGAACGCGGCGAGTGGCCCGCCGCAGGTGTCGGTTCCAGTTCGCTTTCGGCACGGGCCCACAGGGCCCGGAACCCGGCCAGTACGTACGGGTTGTCCTGGCTGCCGAGCGCTCCCGACCGGCCCGGCCCGTACAGCCGCTGCAACAGCGGCAGCAGCTCGGGGTCGTTCTGCTCGACCCAGTCGGCGCCGTTGTTGCGGGGCCGGCCGGTGATGGGGTCGGTACCGGTGTTGGCTCCCTGGTAGGCGTTGCTGAGCTGGGCGAAGTACTCGTACGCCGAGCTGGAGGAGTAGTTGGGGAAGACTCCGTCGGGCCAGTTCTGGGCGGTGCCTTCGCGCCGCTTGGCCTCGTAGACCTCCGTGATCCGGTTGCGGTCGGCCTCGCTGAGCACCGAGTGGAGGGCGTGGGCCCACTCGTGGCGCGCGCTGGAGTAGCCGTCCTCGAAGACGTCGGCGTGCGGCACGCCGGTGGTGTCGCCGAGCAGGTTCTCCTCGCCGACCCAGGCGAGCCGGCCGCGGAAGGCGCCTCGCTCCGTCTCGATGGCCCGCCCGTGGTCGTTGGTCTCGTCCGGCTCGTGGAACGGGTCGAACGACGTCAGCGGCGTGTCGCGCGGGACCACGACGAGCCGTCGCCGCCCCGTCAACAGGCCGACCGTGGTGTCCGGGTCCCCGAGCATCCCGGAGATCAGGGCCTCGGCCTCCTGCCGGGCCTCCTCCGGCCGGTCCGTACCCGGCGGAACCACGACCAGCAACTGGGCCGCAAGGTCGCTGAAGTCCTGCGCGGGAAGCGAGTCGCGCAACCCCGCCACCAGCGACTCGTCGGTGGCCAGGGCCTCCCGGTCGGGCAGCGGCAGCGCGCCCACCGCCGCGGCGCGCTCGCCCGGCTCCATGGCCGGGAGCTGGCCGGCAAGTTCGACCAGGGCGGGAGAAGGCGCGGCAGCGGCCGGTACGGGCGTGGGGGCTACGGGCGCGGCCGGATGAGCGGTCGTGTCCGCCGCTTCGGGGGCCCGAGCCGGGCCGCTGTTCCCGGTGGTCCGGGTGGGCGGCGAGTACTGGGAGTACGCGACCGACGAGTACCCCTGCTGCGCGTAACCAGGCTGCTGGGAATAGTCGATGGGCCAGCCCACCGCCTCCAAGCCACGCCGCACACGAGCCTGGTTGTAAAGACGAAGCGAGAAATCCGAAAGTGTCGCCGCGCCCTGCACCGTGGTGGCCTGGGTCGCCTGCTCCGGCGCCGGTCCGTAGGCGCGGTTCTCCGTCACCACCACCAGCGGATCAAGAAGCGCCCTACCCCGGACCGGGTTGCCTTCCAACTGCACGAAATGCGTGCGGATCGACATCGCCTCAAGCTGGCTGACGAACCGAGCCGGCTCCGCGACGAGCAGGTTATCGAGATACTCGCCGAACGTAGCAGGCTGATGCTCCGGACCGCGCTGCCTCATCAACCCATCGAGCAACGCGTCATTCGGCCGGGAGGAATGACTGTTGAAAGTCCGGGTGAACCTGGCCGCCAGAGCATCGGCATTCGCCTCCAGGAACGCCTGGGGTGCGTACCCGAGCCCCGACCGAATCGCGGCCAGGGAAGCACGCGACGACGCGACCGTGTAATCCTTCGGGTGATGCTGTGGCGACCGCCCCCGAATGACTGCGGCGACCTGCATATAGCCGAGTGCCAGGGCGCCACGCAGCTCGTCGGCGTCCCACTCCGTCACGTAAGGAGCGAAATCGGGGTTCTGACCGACCCAATTCCGAAAAGCGTTACGGGCGTCCCGGCTGAAATCGAGAGCCGCATCCGCATCCCGGCGAGCCACCTGCGTCGGCGGAGTACTCCCCAGAGTATTCGACCTCACATGCCGGATGTACTCGGCCATTTCACTGAGCGGCGACGTCGCGGTCTGATGCACCAGCATGTGGTTGGTGCTATACGAGTTGATCTTGACTCGCAGACCCTCCGCGAGCTGATCGACCTCGTACCCGAGCGATGCGGGGAAAAGCTGGCTCAGCGTATAGCTCCGCTCCGGCGTGACCCGCCGGAGAATCTGCAGCACCTGCTCGAAGGCCGCGACCACATCGGACCGCTCAGCCCGCCCGTCGAACGCGCCGCCCTGAAGACCACGGGACGGACGCGTCACGATCTCCAGGACCGGCACCCCGCCGAACTTGTCCAAGGTGATGGTCAGCAGCCCCGGCAACTCGACGACGTTGCCGTACTCACCGGGGTCATCGTCGTGGCCCAGAACCACCTGATAGCCACGCAGTTCGGCCTCGAAGCCGTCGGCCGGACCGTAACCGGTGACCTGCGGCTGACGCTGCGGGACCGGCACCAGCGGCACCATCTGGCTGCCGCCCGCCGACCGGTGCCGGGAAGAAGGCCCCGGCTGGGCGGCGGGCTGCGACTCGAACTCCGCCAGCCGGGCGTTGACCGCCCTGCGAAGCTGGCTCACCGCCTCCCAGCGGTGGCTGCTCCGCGACTTGACGGCCCGCCAGGCGTCCACCGCCGTGAGCACACGCTGCAGATGCCGCTCACTCGGGTTGTCCGGCAGCCGCCGCACCGCGTCATCGATCGCACGCAGTTCCTCGGAACGCTTCTTGCCCGAAGCGGAAGCCTGCTGCCAATCGCGGATCGGGTCGCTGCCGCCACGACGGCTCGGAGGCGCGAAGTAGGTCTCGTTCTCGCCGGGTTGGGCGGAACGGCCAGGCTGGGCGGCGGGTTGGTGGGTACGGCCAGGCTGCTGAGCCGGCTCGGACGGCGCCGGCTGCGCGGGCCGCCCGTTCTGCGAGGGCTGGGTGTTCTGCGAGGGCTGGGCGTTCTGCGGCGGGCGCTCGTCCTGTCCGGGCCGCTGGGTCGGAGCGGGCCGCGGACTCGCTACGGGCCCCCGGCCGGGGATGAGGGCGGTCAGCAGGTCCGTGGCCGGGAGGTGGCCGGCGCGCAGGTGCTCGGCGGCGACCAGGTCCACGACCTCGTCGGGCCGCGAGACGACGCCTGCCGGGTTCTCATCCGGCGCCACCTGCCGGATACGGCCCCACACCGCGTCCTCGGCCCACTGGACGGACTCCTCCCGCCGGTCCTGGGGCACGGCGGGGTCGTGGAGCCGCTCGTGCGCGGCGTCGATGTCGAACCGCGCGGCGCCGGGGTGTCGGTGCGAGGGGGCGGGCACGGGTGCGCCCGCCTCCGGCTCCTTGCCCTTCGCGGTCTGCCCGCCCTTCGCGGACTGCTTGCCCGGCTCGGGCACCGGCACGGCGCTCGTTCCGGACGGCTTGTCCGTCGCGGGGTGCGTGGCCGGGGCCTCGCCGGGCGCCTGCTGCCGGCCCGTGCCCGTACGCGGGTCCGTGACGGGGGAGGTCGGCGTCGCCTCGTCCGTACCGGGGACCGGCTGGCGGCCGTTCGTCGGCTGGTGGAGCGGGGGTACGGGCAGCGGCTCCGCGGACTCGTGGGCCGGGCCGCTCGACGTGGCGCCCGTACGCTTCCCACCGGGCTCCGAGGCGCTGGCCTTGGCCGTGTCCCCCTTGGCCATGTCCCCGGCCGTGTCCCGCCATTGCGTGGGCGCCGTGCTGTGGCCGTTCGCGCCCGTCCGCTCGGGGGTCGGCGGCAGGTGGGGCCGGCCTTCGCCGTGTGCGTCGCCGTGTGCGTCGCCGTATGCGTCGTCGTGCCCGTGGCCACGACCGTCGGTCACCGTAGAAGAGCCCTCGGAGGGCGCCTTCGTGGACGCGCCGCCGCGTTCCCCCTCGCCGGGGGCCCGGCCCTTGGCGCCGGGCTGGTGGTCGCCATGGGCCGCCGCGCCGTCGGATGCGGACGACGACGTGGGCGAGTGCTCGCCCCCGGCAGGGTGCTTGGCGGCCGGGGCCTCCGGCTCGGGCCGCTCCAGCACCGCGACCTGCGTCTGACGGCCCTGGCCGGAGGACGACGACGTCTGCTGCTCGGTCTGCGGGCCGTCCGTCCCGTGATCTCCCTTGCCGGTACCGATACCGGTGCCGCTGCCGGTGTCCTGGCCGCTGTCGCCGCGGCCGGCGCCCTTGGCGTTGCTGGAGCCCAGGTCGTTACGGCCGCCGGGGCCGCCCTGCGGCTCGTCCCTGCGGCCGGGCTCCTCGAACTCGTTGGACCGGTTCCCCCGGCCCTCGCCGCGGGGACCGGACGCGGGGTCGCTGTTCATGCGGTGCCGGTTGTTGAGTTCCCGCTCGAATTCGAGCTCGTCGAGGCGGTTGTCGAATTCGCGCTCCCACCGGTTCTGGCTCTCCGGGTCGCCGCTGCGCTGGGCCTGCGCGTACCGGTCGGCCCACCCGCGCGCTTCCTGAGGGGACATTCCCCGGCGCTCGCCGAACTTGGCGATGTCCATACCGACCCGGTCCGGAGACGGGCCCGAGTTCCCGGCCCCCTTACCGGCCCCGCCCGCGTCCTCACCATTCCGGTTCTGGTGGAACTCGTGCTCCAGCTTCAGCTCGTCGAGCCGGTTCTCGAACTCCCGCTCCCACCGGTTCCGCGCCTCGGCACCGCCATTGTGCTGGGCGTCGGCATACCGGTCGCCCCACCCGCGCGCTTCCTGAGGCGACATGCCGCGGCTCTCGCCGAACCGCGCGATGTCCCTGCCCACCCGCTCGGGGGTCGGGGTCAGCGCGCCGATCTCCTCGCCGGACCGGGAGGTGCCTTCGCCGTCCCGGCCGCCCGCGGAACGCGGCGCGTTCAGCTCATCGAGCCGGTTGTTGAACTCCCGCTCCCACTGGCTGCGCGCCTCGGAGCCGTCATGCTGCGCCTCGGTGTACCGGTCGCCCCAGTTCCGCGCCTCCCGAGGGGACATCCCCCGGTCCATACCGAAACGCGCGATTCCCTGGCCCATGCCGTCCGAGACCGGCCGCGGTTCCCGGTTCCCGTCGCCGTCCGCCGCCCTGCCCTCGCCTTCCGGGGCGGACGAATGCGGCGCGTTCAGCTCGTCGAGACGGTCGTTGAACTCCCGCTCCCACTGGCTGCGCGCCTCATAGCCGCCGCGCTGCGCCTCCGTGTAGCGGTCGCCCCAGGCCCGCGCCTCGCCGAAGGACATGCCCTGCGACTCGCCGAACCGGGTGACTTCCTGGCCGCCGCGGTGCGCGTCCGGGTCCGTCAGTTCGCCGCCGCGCTCCTCGAATTCGTTCGTCCGGTCGCCCCGCTCGCCGCCGGGCCCGGCCGGCTCCTGCACCCGCCCTTCGGGCCGGTGCCCTTCCGGCACGCGTCCTTCCGGCCCGTGCCCTTCCGGGCCGTGCCCCTGCGACGTCTGCCCTTCGGGCTTGCCGCCCGACGTGCCCGGGGAGTCGCCGACCGGTCGGGAGGATGTCGGGGCGGCGGGGCCGGGCTTGCTCGCCAGGGCGCTGCCCCGGTCCTCGAACTCGTTGGAGCGGTCGCCCCGGCCGCCGCCGGGCGCTATCAGCTCGTCGAGCGTCTTCTGGTTTCCCGGCCGCAACTTGCTGGAGGACCCCGACGGCTCCGTACCGGTACCCGTACCCGTACCCGTGCCCTTGCCGGCACCGGGGGCGTTGCCCTTGGCCTGCGTCTCGATGTGGGTGGTGCTGCCGTTGCCGTGGTTGGTGCGCAGGCCGCCGCCGGCGGCGCCCGAGCCGTCGCCGCCCTTGCCCGGCCGCCCGCCGGGTACGTCGTCGAGCGTGGCGGGACGGTCGTAGCCGGCTCCGGAGCTGGAGCGCGTCGACGCCTTGGGGCCGCTGCCGCTGCCCTGCGGCTGCTCGCCGCCCTTGCCCGCGCCGCGCTCCGGGCGCGGCTCGTGGTGGCCGAACGGGTCCCGCTGGCCCTCGCCGAGCGGCCTGCCCGGGCCGGCGAACGGGTCCTTGCCGCCCGCCCCGCCACGCTCGCCCGTCTCGCCCGTACCGCCCGGCTTGGAGCCGTCGCCGAGCGCCCCCTCGGGGCGGTTGTGATCGGTGGCGGGGTAGTCGTAGCCCCGCCCGGTCGGCTGCGGCTTCGCCGGTCCGTCGGTCCGGCCGCCTGCCCGGCCGTCGGGGTCCGGTACGCGCGTACCGTGCGGGTTGTTTCCCGAACCGCCCAGTCGCTGCCCCGGGTTGGCCATCGGGTCGCGCCCCGAACCGTTCAGTTCATCGGGGCGGCCGTTGGTGGTCGTGGCGGGGTAGTAGTAGCCGCGGCCGGTCGGCTGCGCCTTCACCGGACCGCCGCCCTCGCCCTTCGTCCCCGGGCCCGGGAACGGGTTCTCGCCATCGCCGCCCAGCCGGCGGCCGGGGCCGGCGAACGGATCGCGCCCGGAGCCGCCGGAGTTGTGGCCGCCGCCCGTCTCCTCCGGCGCGCCGTTGGTCGTCGTGGCCGGGTAGTCGTGGCCCCGGCCGGTGGGCTGCGCTTTCCCGGGCCCGCCGGTCTGGCCGTCGGGGTCCGGTACGCGCGTACCGTGCGGGTTGTTTCCCGGACCGCCCAGCCGGTGGCCCGGATTGGCCATCGGGTCACGGCCCGTGCCGCCGGACGGCGAACCGCCCTCCGAACCGCTCTCCGTCCTACCGGGGTCCTGCGCCCGCACGCCGTGCGGATTGTTGCCCGGGCCGCCCAGCCGGTGCCCGGGGTTGGCCATCGGGTCACGGCCCGTACCGCCGGACGGCGAACCGCCCTCCGAACCGCTCTCGGTCTTACCGGGGTCCTGGGCCCGCACGCCGTGCGGGTTGTTCCCGGGGCCGCCCAGCCGGTTGCCCTCGCCGGTGAAGTGGTCCCCCGTCCCGCCGGGCGCGTGGTTGTCGGTCGTGGCCGGGTAGTCGTAGCCGCGGCCCTCGTGCGTCGTACGGGGCCGGCCGGGGGGAGCGACCGTCTTGTTGCTGTCGCCCCCGTTGCCGCTGTTACCGCGGGACCCGTTGTCGGCGTTGTCGCCGTTGGTGCCCCTGCTGGAGTTGCCGTTGCTGTGGGTCTCCCCGGGAGAACGCGTCTGTCCAGGGGAATGCGTGTCGCCGGGGGAATGCGTCTCCCGGGGGGATTGCGTGTTCCGGGGCGCGCCCTCCCCCGGCCCGGGCTCCGTACGGCGTCCGACCGGCGCGCCACCGCTGTCGCCGCCGTTCTCGTATCCGCCCGTACGGCCGTTGCCGTTCTGGTTCCCGCCCGTACGGCCGTCCCCCCGCGGGACGTGTGGCCCGCCGTCGCCCGTGGTGGCCTTACGCCCGTTCACCGGCGGGTTGGGCGCGGGGGAACCGTTCTCGGACCGGTTGCCGTTCGAACCGCCGCCACCGGTCACGCTCTTCTGCTGACTGGCCGGCGGGTTCGACGCCGGACCGTTCTCGCCCCGGCCTCCGGTGGAACCGTTGCCCCCGCCACCTGCCACATTCTTCTGCCCATTGACCGGCGCGTTGGGGACGGGGGCCTTGGCCTGGTTCCCGTGCCCCTGGCCGCCCGGGCCGGGGGTCGGCTTCGCCTGGTCCCCCGTCACGCCCGAACCCGGCTTGTTGGCGGGCGGCGCGACCTGCCCGGGGGGCGGCGCCGTCGTGGTGCGCTCGTGCTTGACCCCGCCGGGGTTGGGCATGCCGACGTCGCCGGAGCGACCGCCGCCGGCGGGACCGCTGTTGTTGGGGTGGGTCTCGTGGCTGGTGATGCCCTTGCCGTTGACCCCGCCGGGCACGGGCGCGCCCTCCTTGCCCGGGCCGCTGGAGACCGGAGTCGAGTGGTCGCCGCCGCCCAGCTTCCCGGGCGGGGACCCGATGGGGCCGTTGCCGCCGCCGCCCGGCAGGGGGTTGCCGTCGGTGGGGTTGGCCCTGGGGGGCGAGGCGGGCGGCTGGGTGTGCGGCTTGCCGGTGGTGGGGCCGGGCTTGACCGGGTGCGGGTGGTAGCGGAAGCCCGCCGCCAGGCCGCCCCCGATGGCGCCGAAGGCGCCGCCGATGCCCATGCTCCACGCCTCCATGCCCCAGTCGACGTCGTAGTCTGTGCCGGCGATCGCCGCCCCCACCTCGCCGAGGGCGACGTCGATGCCGAGGGCGGACGCGGCGCCGAGGACGGCGCCGCCGCCGATGGCGACGATGGTGGTGCCCACGCTGCCGAGGCGGGCGGCCATCTGGGACAGGATGGGCAGCAGCCGGGCCAGCACCTGGCCGATGATCGTCAGCAGGCTGCCGAGCAGCGGCCCGACGGCGAAGAACACGGCCCCCAGGAGCGCGCCGAGGATGTCGGCCCACATGGCGGCGTTGAGCTTCTTCGCGTACTCCTCGGCGGCCTTGTGCAGCTCCTCGCCGTAGCGGTTGATCGTCTGGCCGATGGTCCAGGCGGTCTCGGCGGCGCTGTCGAGGGTCTTGGCGACCCCTTCGCTCCAGGCGCGCTTGGCCTCTTTGCCGGCGGTGCCGGTCATGCCGAGGGAGTTGACCTGGGTGTCGACGGCGACCCGACGCTCGTGGAGATCGTCGCCGAGCTGGATCCAGGCGTTGCCCAGCGCGTAGATGTCGTCGATCTTGATGGTGTCGAGTACGGAATCCGCGTTGGCCATGGTCGGGGTCGCCCTCCTTGGGCGTACTGCTGCTTCTCAGACGTCCGCTGATCAAGCTCGGTGCTGGTCAGGCTCGGTGCTGGTCGGGCCTCATGCCGATGCTGCGTGCTGATAAGGCGTCATGCTGCTCAGGCAGCGTTCCGTTGCTGCCCATTGCTGCCCAGTGCTGCTCAGACCGGTTGCTGATCGGGCACGGTCCCGGCTCCCTCCGCCTCATCCACCGCCTCGACGGTCGGCGAGTCGTCCCCGTCGTCCCCCTCCTCGTCGAGGGCCACCTGGATCGCGACCGGGTCATGGCCGCGGCGGACCAGCGTGCCGCGCCCCGGCCCCCGTACGTACGCGCGCTGGTCGCCGATGAGCGCGCCCTCCCGGTGGTCGCCGGAGAGCAGCAGCCCGTCCGTACCGACCTCCTTGAGCTTGCTGAGCAGCGGGTCGGACAGCAGGGCCCGGCTGGCGCCGCCGACCCGGCGGGCCAGCACGAGGTGGAAGCCCAGCTCGGCGGCTTGCGGGATGAACTCCGCCAGCAGGGCGAGCGGGCCGCGCCCCATGCTGCCCGCCGCCAGGTCGTAGTCGTCGGCGACGACGTACAGCTCCGGGCCCTGCCACCAGTCGCGCGCGGCGAGCTGGGCGGCGGTGACGTTCGCCGGGGGCATCCGGGAGCGCAGCGTGTCGGCGAGCGCCTGGGCCTGCCCGGAGACGAGCTCGGCGTTGGCGCCGCGGGCGCCGATGTAGGCGTCGGGCACCGCGCCCAGCAGGCTGTGCCGGTAGTCGACGACCATGAAGCGCAGGTCGCGGGCGGAGTGCCGGGCGGCGAGCCCGCGCATCCAGGCGCGCAGGAACGCGGTCTTGCCGGAGCCCGAGTCGCCGAAGACCGCGAAGTGCGGGGCGCCGGCGGCGGAGGTGAGGTCGAGGCCGACGGGGCGCAGGTCGGACTCGCGGAGCCCGATCGGCACCTCGCGCTCGCCGATGGCGGGGCCGTGGCCCTCCCAGCGCTCGCCGGGCGCGGGCGCGGCGGCGACCGCCAGTTCGCGGACGGTGATCCGCTCGGGCAGGACGCGCAGCGCCGGGGCGGCGGGCCGCCGCCAGTTCTTCGCGATCCGGGCCACCAGCCGCTGCTGCGCCTCGGCGAGCCCACTCACGCCGTCGGAGCCGGGGTCCCCGGTGGTGCCGTCGTCGAGCCGGGGCAGCGCGATGTGGTGGACGAGGCCGGGCGGGGTCAGGCCGCGGCCGGGGACGCTCTGGCCCAGCGCGCGGGCGCTGGGCCGGCTGATCTCGGACTCGGAGGGGTCGTTGAGCCACAGTTCGAGGCGGGCGGGGATGTTGTCGCGGAGGTTGACGCGGATCTCGGCCCAGCGGTTGGCGGTCAGCCACAGGTGGACGCCCACGCCGAGGCCGCGGGTGGCGATCTCGGTCAGGGTGGAGACGGCGTCCTCGTCGGCCTCGTGCAGGGCGGCCCAGTTGTCGACGGCCAGGACGATGTCGGCGGAGCGTACGCCCTCGGGCAGGTCGCCGGCGGCGCGGCGGGCGCGGAGTTCGGCGGCGGACTGGATGCCGAGGTCGCGGAACATCCGCTCGCGCGCGTTGACGAGCCGGCTGACCTCGGCGAGCACCCGGCGCACGCGTTCGTCGTCGCGGCGGCCGGCGACGCCCGCGACGTGCGGTGCGTCGGCGAGGCCGTGCAGCGCGCCGCCACCCATGTCGATGGCGTAGAACTGCAGCTCGTCGGGGGTGTGGGTGAGCATGGCGCTGAGCATCGCGGTGCGCAGGAAGGTGGATTTGCCGCTCTGCGGCGCGCCGACCAGCGCCAGGTGGCCCTGGCGTCCGGCGAGGTCGAGCACGAGCGGGCGCTGTTCCTGCCGGGAGGGCACGTCGAGGACGCCGACGGGGAACTTCAGCTCGCCGCCGTACGGCCAGTGGGCGCAGCGCAGGCCCAGCTCGGGGTCCTCCTCCGGCTCGCCGAGCAGCGGGTCGAGGGTGAAGTGCGGGGGCAGCGGCGGCAGCCACACCTGGTGTCCGGGCGCGTCCTTGTTGAGCAGCCGCTCGACGGCGACCTGGAGTTCGGTGGGGCCGGCGTCGAGGTCCCAGTCCCAGCCGGTCTTCTCGCTCTCCTCGGGGGAGAGCGGCGCGAGGTCGCCGTGCACGGCGTACGGCACGGGTTCGAGGGCCGCGGCCCCGGCGCCGTCGGGGTCGTACTCGCGGTAGGGCGCGGAGATGTAGGCGACGCGGAACCGCTCGTAGACCGTCTCGTCGACCTTGAGGTACGCGGAGCCGGGGATGGCGGGGAGCGTGTAGGCGTCGGAGGTGCCGATGACGGCGCGGGACTCGGCGGCGCTGAAGGTGCGCAGGCAGATCCGGTAGGAGAGGTGGGATTCCAGGCCGCGCAGCCGGCCTTCCTCCAGCCGCTGGGTGGCGAGCAGCAGGTGCATGCCGAGGGACCGGCCGACGCGGCCGATCTGGACGAACAGGTCGATGAAGTCGGGGCGCTGGGAGAGGAGTTCGCCGAACTCGTCGACGATGATCAGCAGGTAGGGCAGCGGTTCCAGCGGTTTGCCGTTGACGTCGGTGCCGCCGGCCGCCTGGCGGAGCTGGTATTCGCGGACCGAGTCGACGTTGCCGGCCTCGCGCAGCATCCGCTGGCGGCGCTGCTGTTCGCCGGAGAGGGCCTGGTGCATGCGGTCGACCATGGCGAGGTCGTCGGCGAGGTTGGTGATCAGGCCGGAGACGTGCGGGAGTTCGGTGACGCCCGCGAAGGTGGCGCCGCCCTTGAAGTCGACGAGCACGAAGGCGAGGTGTTCGGGGGCGTGCACCATGGCGAGGCCGGTGACCAGGGTGCGCAGCAGCTCGCTCTTGCCGGAGCCGGTGGCGCCGACGACGAGCCCGTGCGGGCCGATGCCGCCCTGCGCGGACTCCTTGAGGTCCATGGTCAGCGGCTCGCCGGTGCCGGTGACGCCGATGGGGACGCTGAGCAGTTCCTTCTCGTCGGGGGCGCGGCGCCGGGTGGCGGGGTCGAAGGCCGCGATGTCGGGGACGCCGAGCATGCCGGAGAGGGAGACGTGCTCGGAGAGGACCTGGTCGCGCTCGCCGGACAGGCGCAGCGGGGCGAGCGAGCGGGCGGTGGCCTCCAGGACGCCGGGGGCGGTCTCGTCGATGGTGCCCTTCTCGACGGTGGCGTGCAGGCCGGGCGTGCGGCCCTCCAGGGTGAGCGTGCCGCGGGCGTCCGTACGGGCCCGTACGTCGACGCGGCCGGGCTCCGAGCCCTCCTCCTCGACCAGGCACACCACGTGGATGCCCAGGTCGGGGCCGGCCTCGGTGATGAGGTCCTCCAGGAGCGCCGAGCGGGCCCAGGGCGCGTCGGGCTCGTACTCGTCGAGGAAGATCACCAACTGGCGGCGGGGGGTGATGTCCCGCTGCGGGACGATGCGGCTGTTGCGCTCGGCGCGGGCGGCTACGGCCTGGTCGAAGGTTTCCTGAAGGTGCTCGTGGAGCCCGGCGAGGTCGTCGGCGAGCAGCGGTACGAGCTCCTGTTCGCGGCGCTGGGCCGCCGCGTCGGGGTGCTGGGCGTGCGGCAGCCACTTGGCCCAGTCCCAGGCGGAGTTGCCGCCGGTGACGACGGCGACCCGTACGTCGTCCGGGGCGTGCAGGACGGAGAGCTGGAGCAGCATCGACTGGGCCAGCTCGCGGGTGCGGGCGCGCGGGCCCAGCAGGCTGACCACGCCGGACTTGGCGAGGTCCAGCCAGGCGGCCTGGCCCTCGACCGTGCCGTACGTGCGGACCAGTTCGGCGGCGGCGTGCTTGCACTCGGCGTCGACCTCGATGGTGGGGTCGTTCTGGTCCGGCATGTGCATCTCGGCGGCGAGCGGCACGGTGCCGGTGCCCACCCTCAGGTGCAGGAAGTCGCCGTCGGCGGGGCGGCGCTCCCACACCCGGCGGCGGCGGGCGGCGATCGCCCACAGCCGGTCCGGGTGCGGGTGCTGCCAGACGTCGGCGGCCCGCTGGGCGACCCGGGCGCGCAGGGCCTGCTTGCGCATCCCGGCCAGGTACTCCAGGTATCGCTCCCGCTGCCGGTACTGGTTGCGGCGCCGGCTGCCCCGGAGCTGCATCCGTACGCCGATGGTGACGCCGACGGACACCACCACGAAGGCGATGCCCAGCAGGATCATCCACGCCTTGCCGTAGGCGACCATGTAGGCCGCCATGCTCATGCTGGACAGCAGCGGCAGCAGGAGCATCAGCCAGCCCGCCGCGCCCTGGGGCTGGGGCCGCTGGGGCGGGCTGGCCAGGGTCGTCCGGCCCTCCGGCTTGGGCGGGGGCGTCGTACGGACGGGGCGGTGGAAGGGGATTCGACTCACGTTGGCTGCCTAGCGGGCTGTCGGGGGCGGCGGGAGCGGGTGGGGCGGCGGGCTCGCGGCGGGGCGCCGGTCCCGCCGCGAGCCGCGGGTTCACATCGGAGCCGCGGGCGCGGGGCTCTGGGAGCCGCGGGCTCATATGGGCCCCGCGGACGGTGGCTCGCATCGGAGCCGCGGGCGCGGGCTCACGAGGAGGGCGCGGGATCGTCAGAAGGTCATGGTGACCGCCGTCTTGTTGGTGTCGGTCACGGCCTCGGGCGGGGTGTCCTTCGGCTTGTCGTCGCCGCCGGTCTTCTCGGCCAGCCCCTCCCGGAACTTGGTGAACGCGTCGGCGAGGCCGTCCTCGGCGGTGCTGAAGTTGTAGGCGGCCATGCCGACGCCGTCGGCCAGGGCGGGCAGGACGCCCTTGTGCGGGTCCTCCTTGGTGCCGAACAGCTCGGTCATGACCCGCAGCCACTCCTCGTTCACCTCGTCGGCGTCCGAGGCGGCCTTGCCCTGCCAGCTCACCTTCAGCCCGTCGAGCGCGCCGTGGATGGTGTTGAGGCTCTTGACGACGTCGCCGCTGAGCGTCGCCAGCTCCTTGCCGACGGTCTTCAGGCCGCTCGGAGAGACGCTGATGACGGAGGTGTCGTAATCGGCCATGACTCGCCTTTCTCGGCAACTCCACTGGGGTGCCTGGGGGTTGCTGCCGGTACGGGGGTCACGCCCCCGCGCTGACAATTGCCTGCATAAGTGGTAAACCTGGCGATACTCCGCAAGACCGTCGCCCGGCCGCCCGGCTGCGAGGCCGGCGCGAGACAGACGAGGGAGACCCCGTGACCGACCCGATAACCTCGAAGTACGACACGACCCCGCTGCCCGACGGGGACGGCGACGACAAGCCGAGCCCCGACCACAACAAGAACCTCGACGGCCTGGTGCCGACCGACAAGGTCGCCTGGACGGCGCCGCCCTCCTTCAACGACGACCCGAAGGACATCGGCTCCGACAGCGGCTCCGCCCTCCTCAACCACTCCGGACAGGTCTACGGACACACCGACCGGAAGTCGAACTTCCCGGCGCCGCCCTCGAAGTGACCCGGCGCCGCGGGCCGCAGCCGCCCCGCCCCCTCTACGGGGAGCGGGGCGGCGGCACGTCGCCCGCTCAGCCATTGGGCCCCCCGCCGTCGTGAAGGTTCTTCACGTTGGCGTTCTCGGCGTTGTGGTAGTTCGTGTAAGAGGTCTCCATCCGGTTGATGATGTCGTTCAGCATCGACTCCAGGTCGTGCTGCCCCTTCTGGAACCACTTCTTGATCGCGTCGAACGAGTGGTACGACGGGCTGGACCAGTGCGAACCGATCTTGCCCATCTTGGTGTCGATCGACGACATGTGCTCGGAGATCGTCTTGGACTCCCGCCGCACCAACTGGATCGCGTCCTTCAGCGCCTGGAGGTCGGCGCGCCACTCCTCCGGGGTCGGTTGATCGGCCATCCGCGGGTCACCTGCCTTTCACCCGGTCCGACGTCCTGAGCCGCCCCCGCGCGCCGTCCGGGCCGGACGCGAGGAGCGGTGCCGCTGCTGCTTCGTAAGAGCCTGTGTCGCACGGTGCTCGGTTCACAGGGCGCCGCCTTCCGGCGGCAGGTCCGCGGGCAGCAGCGTGGTGAGCAGTTCCGCGTCCCCCGAGGTCAGGTCGAGCCCGCTCAGGTCGAGTTCGGCCACGCGCTGCGCGTGCCGCTCCGTCATCCGCTGGAAGACCTGCCGCGCGCTGCGCCCGTTGCCGAACTGCTCGCCGCGCGGCAGGGCGTCGAAGTAGCCGTGCAGCGCGGCGGTGGTCTCGGGCGTGAACGCGTACTGGTGGCTGTCGGCCTGGTGCTCCACGATGCGCACCAGCTCCGGCGTGCTGTAGTCGTCGAAGAGCAGGGTGCGGGTGAAACGGGAGGCCAGGCCCGCGTTGGACTCCAGCAGCCGGTTCATCTCGCTCGGGTAGCCGGCGACGATGACGACCACCTCGTCCCGGTGGTCCTCCATCAGCTTGACCAGCGTCGAGATGGCCTCCGAGCCGAAGTCCGTGAACTGGCCCTGCGGCACCAGCGAGTACGCCTCGTCGATGAACAGCACCCCGCCGAGGGCCCGCCGGAAGACGGCGGTCGTCTTCGGCGCGGTGTGGCCGACGTACTCGCCGACCAGGTCGCCCCGGTCGGCCTCGACGAGATGGCCGCGGCTGAGCAGGCCGAGCGCGGCGAGGAAGCCGCCGTAGAGGCGGGCCACGGTGGTCTTGCCGGTGCCGGGGTTGCCCGCGAAGACCAGGTGCCGGCTCAGCGGCGGCGGGGCGAGCCCCGCGTCCTGGCGGACCTTGACCATCTGCATGAGCTTCGTCAGCGTGACGACTTCGCGCTTGACGCTGTCGAGGCCGACCAGGCGGTCCAGCTCGACGTGGAGTTCGGCGAGCTTCGCCGCGGCCTCCTCGGCGCTCCGCTCCTCGTCGCCCTCGCCCGTACGGCCCTTGTCCTTCCGGCCCTTGCCGTCCGCCCCGGCCCGGTGGCCGGCTCCGGCGGCGGCCGGCACGGCCTCGCGGCCCTCGCCGTCCTTCGCCCCCGGCGCCGCGAGGGTGGGCAGCAGCGGCTCGGCCGCGTCCTCGACGTGGCAGTCCTCCGCGTGCACGACGGCCTCGTCGTCGCGCAGCAGGTCGGTCTCCGTGCCGTCCACGGCGCAGCGGCGCAGTACGAGCCGGGAGCGGGCGGCGGCGTAGACGGCGGGGAAGCGGCTCTTGGTGAAGTGGCAGTCCTCGTAGCGGCCCTCGCCGCCCTCCTCGACGAACAGGGCGTTCTTCGCGGCGTCCGCGACGGTCAGGCCCAGGAGGCGGGGCCGGGCCCCGGCGCGTACCACCACGCCGCTGCCCCGCGCCTCGCGGACCGCGCCGCCCTCCACCAGGACGGTGCTGTCCTCCTCCAGCAGCAGCCCCGCGCCGCCGCTGCCGACGATCCGCACGTTCTCCAGCCGGCCGCCGGTCTCCCGGCCGATCCGCACGCCGGTCTCCCCGGCGGCGGTGATCTCGCAGTCCGCGAGCAGCGGCCGGTGGGTGGTGCGCAGCCGTACGCCCTCCCGGCCGCCCGTCACGCGGCAGCCGCGCACCGCGGCGTCGCCGCCCTCGACGCTCACGCCGGTCAGCCCCGCGTCGCTCACCTCGCAGCCGTCCGCGAGGAGTTCGGCCCGCTCGGTGACGCGCATGCCGTACTCGGGGGTGCCGCTGACGGTGCAGTCACGGGCCGTGGCGCGCGCGGCCCCGCCGAGGTGTACGGCCGTGTAGGCGGTGTCCCGTACGGTGCAGCCGGTCAGCGTGACCTCCGCCTCGCCGACCGCGTACACGCCGTTGGCGGTGGTCCGGGCGAAGGTGGAGTCCCGCGCGGTGGCCTGCCCCGAGACGCTCGCGACCAGCGCGGTGTCCTCGCAGTCCACGGCCCGCACCGAGACCAGCTCCACGGCGGCCTCCGCCGTGACCAGCACCGCGGCCCCGGTGGTGTGGTGCACGTGGCAGCCGTCCAGCAGCGCCGCGCTGCCGCCGTCCACCAGCACGCCCGCGCCGCCCGTACGGAAGATCTCGCAGTCCCGCAGCCGCACGCCGTGCCCGTCGCGGGCCGAACCGGCGCCGGACGTCCGCGTCTCGGCGGACGCGGGCGCGCCCGCGTCCTGGCCGCCGGCCGCGGGCGCGACGCGGCCCGCCGTGCCGCGGGTCCACACGCCCTGCCCGGTCGCCTCGTGCAGCCGGCACTCGCGCAGCGCCGCGGTCGCGTGCCCCTCCACCATGACGGCCGCGGTGCCGCTGCCGCGTATCTCGCAGCGCGTCAGCGTCGCGTGCGCCCCGCCCATCAGCACGGCGCCGCGCCCGGTCGCGCCGTCCACCAGCGCGTCCGTCAGCTCGACCCGCGCCTCGTCCTCGACGACCAGGCCGTCCCCGACGCAGCCGCCGATCGTCAGGTTCTCCAGCGTGGTCCGGCTGGTACCGGCCAGCCACACCGCCACGCCCTCGGCCTGCCGCACCGCGCAGCCGCTCAGCAGCGCCGCCGCCGAACCCGCGACATCGACCCGGCCGCCGGTGATCTCGCAGTCCCGCAGCACCGGCTCGCCGCCGCGCAGCAGCACCGCGGCGTCCCGCGGCGCGGTCGACGCGATCGCGAAACCCCGCAGCTCGGCCGCGCCCGCGTGCACGGTCACGGCGGGCCCGCGCGCCGCGACGAGGCGCACCGCGCCCTTCGCGACCAGGCTGACGTCCTTGTCCAGCACCAGGCTCTCGGTGTACGTACCGGCCTGCACCGTGATCACCGCACCGGGCTTCGCACTGCGGACCGCCGCCCCGATGGTGCGGTGCCCGCCCCAGCTCCCGGGCGCGACGCGCTGCGCGGCGGCCCTCATGGGGTCCGCTCCCGGGGTGCGGGCGCGTACGCCCGTACCTCCCGTACCACCGGCATCACCCGTATCTCCTGAATCGCCCCTACCCCCGGCCGCCCGCTCACAGGCCGCTGCCCAGGTTGGCCAGCCAGCCGAAGAGGCCGAAGACGCCGGCGGCGAGCGGCAGGCAGGCGACGGCGAGGAAGGAGGCGAGGCCGCCGGGCCAGGTGGGGCGCTCGGGCTCGATGGGGCGCAGGGCCGCGCCGAAGGCGAGGAACAGCCCGCAGGCGACGAGGACGGCGCCCACGGCGAAGGCGGCCAGCGGCCCGGCGACGGTCGAGTCGAGCGTGTACTCGGGGACCTTGACGGCCAGCGCGAGGAGCCCCACGACGCCGGCCGCGAGCTGCGGGATCACGCCGGTCAGGACGCGTACGGAGCCGGCCTGGAGCAGCAGCCCCACGCTGACGACGCCGACCAGCGCGAGGCCGCAGGCGCCGCGGGAGGCGCTCAGGGTGAGCAGGGCGGCGGCGAGGACGGTGCCGGTCACGACGGAGAGCAGGGTGAGCAGCCCGTTGCCGCGGCGGACGACGGCGGCGATCTCGCCGGGGTCGAGGGCCTCGGCGCCGGTGTCCGGCCCGGAGGGCACGAGCACGGCGATCTGGCTGGTGATGCGGGGCAGCAGCCCGGCGAGCATGAACAGCGCGGCGGCGACCACGGCGGCGGAGCCGGTCAGGCCCGCGTGCAGGGCGGTCAGCGGCACGACGAACAGCGCGACGGCGGCGGTGAGCAGTTGCAGCACCACGGTGGACGGGGCGGGGAGCGCGATGAGCCCGGCGAGGGCGCCGAGGACGGCGCAGAGCGAGACGAGGACCGGGGTCGTCACCGGTCCGTACAGGGGGGCGCCGAGGCCGACGCAGGCCAGCAGCGGGCAGGCGGCCAGCGCGAGGAGCTGGCGCACGCCCTGCGGTATCGGCCAGTTCTTGCGCTGGGCGTACCAGGCGAGCAGCGCCGAGCAGAGCGCGGCGACTCCGAACAGCGCCACGGCCGGGGCCGCGAGGCGGTGCGCGCCGGTCCAGGCCGCGGCGGCGACCATGACGGCGAGCCCGGAGCCCACGGCGAACTGGGCGCGGCGCCGCCCGTTCCACAGGCCGCCGTCGTCCTGGGCGCCCGCGACCTGCTCGTCGAGGTCGGTGACGGTCAGCTCGCCGAGCTCCGCGGCCCGCTGGTCGCGCAGGTAGAGGATGGCGCCGTCCACGATGCCCGCGGCCGCCAGCGACTCGCCGGGGGCGAGGGGACTGCCGCCCGACTCGGCCAGCGACCAGACCGGGGGCATGGCCTCGGGCTCGGTCTGGCCGCACAGTGTGGCGAGCCGGGAAGCGTACTCGGCGACCGGGGCCTGCGCGGGAAGCGCGAGGTCGACCCGCCTGCGTTCGCCGACCACGGTCACCCGGCAGCGTTCATCGGGCACGGAGGTTTCCTTCGGTGTCGTCGGACGGCACGGTCACGAACCCGCGGGATGCGGAGCGCCGCGGCCCGCGGGCCGCGGCGGAGTGGAGGCTCCACGGGCCCGCGGGGGCCGCGGTGTGGGGCCGGCCCGTGTCAGTGCCGCCAGGTGGACATGTTGGACCACTCGGCGTCACTGTAGTTGTTCCAGTTCACGTGCATGGCGTTGGCGATCCGCCCGAGCACGCCCTCCGGTCCGAACAGCCCGTCGGCGGCGAGGTCCCACTCGTTCTGCATGTCCTGGTAGTACGTGGCGGCCTGGCTCTCGCGCCACGCGTCGACCAGGGGCGCCAACTGGGACTTCAGCGCCTGGAGTTCTCCGGAGATCTCCGCGGCCCTGGCGTTGAGCACCCCGCCCGCCGCCGCGAGCCCCTCGCCGACGTAGATCGGCGTGCCGTCGATATCGGCCATGAACACTCCTAGGAACGCGCCCGGAACCCCGGACGAATCGAGTAAGCGGAAGGCAAGTGGTCGCGGGGCCCGCTCAGTTGAAGTTGGTGCCGGCCGGCGCCTTGGGCACGTCCTCGCCGAGCGCGGCGAGGTTCGTGAGGTTCTGCTGCTCGGAGTCCTTGTAGTTGACGTAGTTGCCCTGCAGCCCCTTGGAGATCCCCTCCAGGGCGTCGTGGAGCATACGCGCGTAAATGTCGTACTCCGTCATCAGGGTCTGGAACTGGTTGTGCGCGAGCCCCTGCCAGCTCGCCTCCAAGCTGGTCACATAGGTCTTCAGCTCCGCCAACTGCCCGGCGATCTCCGCCGCCGTCGACATCGTGTTGCTGGAAGCGTTGGCCAGGTACTCGGGGGTCACCCGGTAGGTGACACCACCGACGCTCACAGAAGGCTGGTCAGCCATGGTGGAATCCGCCCCTCTTCGCTGATGCCCCAGCAGTCAAGCACCGCCCCACCCCCACTCGGGCCACGAGAACCCCGATGAGCACCATCTGAACAGGTTCTGACCATGCCAGGGGGGTAAGGGGGAGCACCCGGAACAGGGGGCGGGCGAGCGGGTGAGCGCCGGGCGGCGGGGCGGGCGCGACACGGACGGACGCGGCTGTGGGAGTGGAGGCGACACGGACGGACGCGGTTGCGGGGGTGGGGGCGGGGCGTTGTCCGGATACTCGGTAGTGGGCAGCCCCTCTTCCCGCAATCATCCGTGGCGGCGAGGACTGTCCCAGGGCTCCCCTCCGTATCGGACGCGTATCCGATGCGCCCGACTGTCCTGCTCAGTCCGATCGTTCCGCCCATTTCGACCATCCTGCCCAGGGAGTGGACATGCCCTTCGTAGCGACGACGCTGACCGCGGCCATGGTCCTCGGGCCGACCGCGGCCCTCTGGCCGGCCGCGGGAGTGCACAGCACCACCGTGACCGTCGACGAGCACTTCGGGCCCGCGAGCCAGGCCCCGTACACGGCCGTCACCCACGATCCGGCCGCCGTGCCGGTGGGCGCGCGGGTGGTGGTCACCGAGCGGCGGCACGAGGGCGGCGGGACGACCGTCGCGCTGCGGCTGGAGGGGGTGCAGAAGAACCGCACGTTCGGCGCGCACGTGCACTCCAAGCCGTGCGGGGCCAAGCCGGCCGACTCCGGGCCGCACTACCAGGACGTGCTCGACCCGAAGCAGCCCTCCACCGACCCCAAGTACGCCAACCCGCGCAACGAGGTGTGGCTGGACCTCACGACCGACGAGGACGGTGACGGGCGGTCGCGGGCGGCTCAGCGCTGGCACTTCCGGTACGGGGAGGCGCGCTCCGTCGTCGTGCACGAGCACAAGACGGAGACCGAGCCCGGTCACGCCGGCATGGCCGGCGCCCGTCTGGCCTGCGTGAACGTCCCCTTCGCCTGACGTCTGCGGACCGCCGCGCCGGCGGCGGCGCCCGCTCGACGGGCACCATGCGACATACAGGGGTAAATTGGACAGGGCATCGGGGCATCACCGGCTGTGGTGATGAATCTCTGCGGAGGAACGAAAGATGCTTGTCCAGACTCTGAAGCCCACTGGCCTCGCACTCGACAAGGAAGCCCTCGGGCACCTGATGACCCAGCCCGAAACCGAAGTGAGCGACGCGCCGATCCCCGCGCCGGAAGGCGTCGGCGGTGGCAGCGGCGTGCTGCTGGCGGGGCTCATCATCTCGCCGAAGGCGCCGAAGCGCCGGTGATCTCCGAGCGGTCGCGGACCGCCCACAGCGAATCAGCCGGCCGATTGGCCGGCCGTGCCCTCGACGTCCTGCGGGGCGTCGAGGGCACGGCTGTGGTGGCGGCCCATATGACAGACGCTGACGACGCCGCCGACGCCGCTGTCGCCCTCGCCGCGGTGCGCCTGCTCGGCGCCGACGTCCTCGCCCCCTACGCGCTGACCGGCGCGCCCCTGCCCTTCGGCGAGGCCGAGGCCGTGCGCCTCGCGCTCGACGCGCTCCCGCCCGTACAGCCGCCGCCCGCCGCCCCGCCCGCGGGCGACGAGCAGACCTGGGTCCTGGCCTGGTCCGACTGGGGACTGGTCACCCTGCTGGGCGCGACCGACCCGGCCGCCGCCAACCCGACGGTCCGCACCAACCCGACGATCCGCACCAACCCGACGGCCCGCACCGATCCGACGGCGGCCCCGGATCACGCGATCCCGGATCACGCGGCCCCCGGTCAGGCCCCGGACCACGCGGCCCCCCATCTGGTGACCCCCGCCGACTCCCTTCCCCTCCAGCCGCCCCACCCCCAGGGCCCGCCCCTGTGCGACGACTCCGCGCCCCGCCACCTGCCGCCCACCGCGGACGACGGCCCGGACGGCCCCGTACGGGAAGGATGGGCGCCCTGGTCCGTACGGCTGGGCCGGCTCGCCTCGCTCGCCCTCCCCGGCCTCGACGGGCCCGTGCACGAGGCCGCCCGGGCCGGCGCCCTGGGCCTCGCCCGCGGCGCGAGCCGGGCCACCCTGCGCCGCGACTTCGCCACCGCCGCCCGGATCACCCGCTGGCTGGCCTGGCTGCAAGCCGACGGCGTCGCGCTGCCGCTGGACCCGGCGCCCCTGACGAACTACATCCGCCTGGCCGGCGGCGACGGCGGGCGCCTCGCCCTCGACACCGCCATCGCCCGCCGGCTGCTCGGCCTGGAGCCCGTATGACCGCCCTCCCGGTACGGACCGCGCACGAGATCAGCGGCCGGGCGCTGGCCTGGCTGCACGCCAACCGTGAGTACGGGGCGCTCTCCAGCGTCCCGCGCTCCGACGTCGGCGAGGAGGGCGAGACGTACAAGGCGCTCGCCGAGACGGCCCTCGCCGCCTCCCTCGTCCTGCGCGACGGCGCGGCCGGCACGACGGAACTCACCCTCGCCCGCGAACTGCTGGACTTCGGCTGGCGGCAACTGGGCGAAGGCACCCTGCTGTACGAGCGCCTGCTGCGGCACCCCCTCACGACCGACCCGATGGAGACCTACGCCCACTTCGTGCGCGCCGGCTACCGCCACGCCCTGCTGGACGGGCTCCTCGCCCACAACGCCGCCCTGCGGGCGACCCACGCCTGCGAACACATCCCCAACCGCCGGCTCGCCGTCGCCAACGCCGCCCGCATCACCGGCCACGACCACGGCGCCGGGGCCCACGACTGGGCGTCGCTGACCCGTGCGACCTGGCTCGGCGCCATGCCCGAGCCCTGGCACATCGACTGGCTGACCGGCTACGCCGTCACCCACACCGTCTTCCACCTCACCGACTGGGGCCGCCTGCCCGGCGGGCTCCCCGCCGACATCGCCGGCTACCTGCGCGACTGGCTGCCGATGTGGACGGACATCTGGGCCGAGACCAGCCAATGGGACCTCATGGCCGAGCTGATGATCGTCGGCAACTGCCTGCCCGACCCCGCCACCGAAGCCGAGGACTGGCAGCGGCTCGCGGAGCTCCAGCACGCCGACGGGCTGGTGCCCCGCGACGACAAGCCCGTCGACGACGACCCGGCCCAGCGCTTCGAGGACCACCAGCACACCACCATCGTCGCCGTCGTGGCCGGGACCATCGCCGTCAACCGGGCCCTGAACGAGCCGGGGCGGGCGGCGGCGTGACGGCTCTCTCCGGAACCCGCCCCGCCGCCGGCGTCCTGCCCGGACCCCCGCTACCCGCCTCCCTGCTGTCCGCCGCCCCGGGCGCGAGCGCCGTCGTGGCCGGCCTGTACCACCGCGGGCGGCGCACCTTCCTCGCCCGCGGCAGCACCTCGTACGAGACGGGGGAGGCAGATAAAGAGGGGGCCGAGGGGAGAGAGCCGGCCGACGCCCGTACGCGCTTCGAGATCGGCTCCCTCACCAAGACCTTCACCGCGCTGCTCCTCGCCGAACTCGCCGCGCGCGGCGAAGCGGGCCACCACGACAGCGCCGTACGCCATCTGCCGCCCGGCACCCGGTACCCGGCGGGCACCGAGGCCATCACCCTGACCCACCTGGCCACCCACACCTCCGGGCTCCCCCGGCTGCCCCCCGGCCTGCTCGCCACCGCCGGCCGCCGGCTCTTCACCAACCCCTACGCGGCCTTCACCGGCGCGGACGCCCTGCGCTCGCTGGCCCGCACGCGGCTGCGCTTCCGGCCGGGCAGCCGCATGCTGTACTCCAACTTCGGCGTGGGGCTGCTGGGTCACGCCCTGTGCGGCGCGGCCGGCGGCGGGTCCTCGTACGAGGAGCTGCTGGCCTCCCGCGTCCTGGCTCCGCTAGGGCTCCGCGACACGAGTTGCGCGCCGCGCGCGAACGGCGACCCGCCCGAGGCCACCGGCTACCGGTACCGCAGGCCCCGCCCGCCCTTCGCCATCCCCGGCCTCCCCGCCGCCGGAACCGTCCGTTCCACGGCGCGCGACCTCCTCGCGTACGTCGAGGCGCTGACATGGCTGACATATACGGGCGCGACGCCACCGGGCCCGTCGGAGCTGCCGCAACCGCCGGAGCTGGCGGAACCGCCCGAACCGCCGTGCGCGGCACCCCCGGAGCCGCTGCGCGCGGCGCTGCGGGACGTCACCCGCCCCCGGCTCACCATGCCGCGCGGAAAGGACGGCATCGCCCTGATCTGGAACGTCCGCCCCTGCCCGGACGGCTCCGTTCTCTACCACCACTCCGGCGGCACGGCCGGCTGCACCGCCTTCGCCGGGTTCATCCCGCGCCACGACGCCGCCCTGGTCGCCCTCGCCAACTGCGCGCCGCAGTTCGGCAACAGACTGGTCCAGGAGGCGTACGACGCACTGGCGGCGCTGGCCCGTACGACCTGACGACGCACTGGCGGCACCAACCCGCACACCCCGACGGCTCGGCGCCGGCGAGGCTCGGGAACCGGACAGCCGCGGCCCGACAACCCGCCGGTCAGTTCATCACAGTCGTCAGTAGAGTTGGCCGGTGAGCACTTCAAGGGCGCGCGCGAAGACGGTCACCCGCTCATGGCAACCGGTCACCGAGGTCGAGCGGGAGCTGATGGAGGCCGTGGGGCGCGGGGACAACAAGGGGTGTCTGCGGGTACTCGCGGGGGCCGATCTGGTCGGATATGTCGCCAAGGACCAGGTCGACGCGGGCGGCGACGCCCCTTGGCGCAGCATCTCCAGCGGTTGCCTGATCGTCCGTACGGTCGGCGAGCGGCTGCCCCGCCGCCCCGGCACCGTCGCCGTACGCACCTCCTTGGACACTCTCGCCCGCGGTTGGGCCGACCCGCGCCTCGCCCTCCTCGTCAACCCGGGCACGCCCGTCGAGATGTACCTGACGGCCCGCCCGCGCGACCTGCTGCGCTGGAAGCGCCTCTCCAAGAAGGCCACCAGGGGCGTCCCGAAGAACGAGCGCCCCATGCGGCTGCTCACCAAGGCCACCGGCCCCCTGAGCGGCCCCCTGGCGCACGGGCTCGGCTGCGGGGCGCTGCTGGCCGTGACCAACGGCGTGATGTGGAACGACCTGGACGACGTCTACGACGACTACGAACAGGACCGCCAACTCCTGCGCGACCTGTGGGGCACGACGACCGCACGGGACTGGCAGGAGAACATGGACACGCTCCTGGCCGCCGAGAACAGCCCGGCGGAACCGGAATTCGCCCTCCGGGTACGGGCGCGGCTCACCCGCGCCTGGGGCGTACCGCCCGCCCACGAGGACTGGCGCCACGCCTGCACCGAGGCGCTCGACGAACTGTCGGCGCCGCCGAGCGCCGACGCCGAGGTCCAGCGCGTCATCGGGCGTGTCCTCGCCTACGAGGCGCGGTTCCGGGCGGACGGCCTGCTGCCGGCCGGCGGCGTCGTGCGCAGCGCGGTCGCCTACGACTACGGGCGCGGGGTCAACTTCGCCCGCTGGGGGTTCAGCGCGCGGCTGTGCGGCGCCGATGTCGCGCAGGCGGCGATCGTACGGGCGGGGGCGCTGAGCCGCGAACACTACGCGTCCTGGGCGGAGTTCTCGGCCGGTTACGCGCTCGGCCGCCTGCTGCGGTTCGACGGCGACGAGTTCGGCGACTGGTACGCGAGCGTGCTGCGACCGCATCGGATGCTCATGGAGGACACGTCGGGCCCCTGGCGGTCCATCCCCTGGGAGGAGTAGAGGGGTTGGGGGCGGGGCCGACCGGCATAGCGGCCGGCTCCCTTCACCGAGCCGCCCAGTCCGGCGCCCAGGTGAGCCCCGGGGCGTCCGGAGCGAGGTGGCCCGGCCGGGGGCTCGCGAAGTGGTCGCGGAGAAGGGCGAGCGCGGGGTGCGGGTTGTCGCGCCGCCAGATCAGCGAGTGCGGGTAGACCGGCGTCGGATCGCGTACGTCGACGCGGCGCAGATCGTCCTCGGGGGGCCAGAGCAGCCGGGTCTGCTCCCCGACGAAGGTCGCGAGCACGGCGGACCGGGCGATCGTGTCGAGGAGCGGTTCGGTGCCGAAGTCGGGCCCGGTGACCTCGATGGTGAACCCGAACGCGGCGGCGAAGTCCTCGTAGTAGGCGGCCCACTCGGTGCCGGCGACGATTCCGGGCATCCAGATGCGGTGCCCGGCGAGCCGCTCCATGGCGATCGTCCCGGCGTCGGCGAACTCGTGGGCCGGGCCGGTGAGCAGTTGCAGCGGCTCGTCGTGGACCCGGACGGCCGCCACGCCGTCGGGGAGCTGCCACGCGGGCACGGTGACGGCGCGGAAGGCCGCGTCGACCGTACCGGCCTGGACGGCGGCGATGGCGGCATCGGCGTCGCGGAGGGTCACGGCGTCGAGTTCGGCGTCCGGGTGCGCACGGTGGAAGTCGCTCAGCAGGCCGCCGGGCGCGAGCCGCCGGCTGATCACGTCGACGCGCAGGGCACGGCTCCCCGGCCGTACGGACGCCACCGCCCGCGCCTCGGCCCGCAGGAGCGCGCGGGCGTGCGGCAGGAACGCCTGCCCGTCGACTGTGAGCCGGGCGCCGCGCGCGGTACGGGTGAACAGCCGCACGCCGAGGCTCTTCTCCAGCGCCGCGACGCGCTTGGAGACGGCCTGCTGGCTGATCGAGAGGCTGTCGGAGGCCTCATGGAACGTCCCCGCGTCCGTGATGGCGACGAAAGTGCGCACGGCATCGAGATCCACGCCGGGGATCGTAGCCCGACAACCTCCGGTTGTCGGGACAGGGGCGGGTCGGTTGTTTGCTCCGCGGGTACGCCGCTGGCTTTGATGTGCCAGGTCGGCGAGGGGCGCCCGTACGGGGCGGGGGCGTGCGGCTGAGGGGACGAGGGGAGCAGGGGTGCGAGAGGAACCAGGGACGGCGGAGGAGGCGCGGGGCCCGGGGGCGCCGCAGACAGGACAGACGGAGCAGGCGGTGCGGGCGAAGAGCTCCCTGGGCCGCCCGTTCGGCTGGCTGTGGGGGGCGTACGCGGTCAGCACCTTCGGCACCTGGCTGGCGTTCGACGCGTTTCCGCTGATCGCGATCCTGGTGCTGCACGCGGGGCCGGCGCAGGTGTCGATCCTGGCGGCGGCCGGTACGGCGGTGGGCGCGGCGGTGGCGGTGCCGCTCGGGCCATGGGTGGAGTTCCGGCGCAAACGGCCGGTGATGGTCGCGATGGACCTGATCCGCTTCGCGGCGCTGGCGAGCGTCCCCGTCGCGTACGCGCTCGGGTGGCTCGGCTTCGCCCAGCTCCTGGTCGTGTCGGTGATCGTCGCGGCGGCCGGCATCACCTTCACCGCGGCGGCGGGCGCCTGCCTCAAGGCCCTCGTGGAGCCGCGGGACCTGATCGTCGCGAACGGCCGGTTCGAGGCGACGACCTGGACGGCGAGCGTGGTCGGGCCGCCGCTCGGGCTGGCCGCGATCGGGCTGTTCGGCCCGGTACTGACCGTGGTCGCCGACGCCGCCAGCTATCTGCTCTCGGCGCTGGGCATCCGCGCGATCGGCGGCTCGGAGCCCCGGCCCGTACGCCCGGAGTCGACGCGGCAGCGCCACCCCGGCGCCGTACTCGAAGGGTGGCGCTACATCCTGGCCAACCCGGCGCTGCGCCCGCTGCTCTTCAACACGGCCCTGGTCAACAGCCTGATCATGGCATCGGTCCCGCTGCTGGCCGTCCTGATGCTCGGCCGCCTCGGCTTCGCCCCCTGGCAGTACGGGCTCGCCTTCTCGGTGCCCTGCCTCGGCGGCCTGGCCGGCTCGCGGCTGGCGCGACCGCTGGCCGCCCGGTACGGGCGGGACAGGACCATGCGCGTCGCCGGGTCGCTGCGGGCGTGCTGGCCGCTCGGCCTGGCCTTCGTCGGCCCCGGCAGCGGCGGGCTCGTCCTCGTGATGACCGTGGAGTTCGGCCTGATCCTCTTCTCCAGCCTCTTCAACACCCTCTTGGGCGCGCACCGCCTCGAACACACCGCGAACGACCGGGTCGCCCGGACGCTGTCGGCGTGGTCGGTCACGACCAAGACCACGGCGGCGGCCGTGACGGGTCTGTGGGGGCTCCTGGCCGGGTTCACCGGCTCCCGCACGGCGATCGCCCTCGCGGGCGTCCTGCTGCTGGCCACTCCACTGCTGCTACGAGCCGGAGCCCGGACCGAGCCCACCGCCGAGGCCCCGGAGCCCGCCCAAGTGGCCCAAGAGACGCCCACGCCGTAGGCACTCACGCCTTAGAGCCCTCAGAACCCTCAGCCGCCTCAGCCCCCTCAGCCGCCGAAGAACTCCCGGGCAGCCTCCAGCCCCTCCACATCGACAGGGACCGTACGGTGCGCCTCCCAGGCCGCCCGGTCCAACCGCAGCCGCTGGAGGGTACGGGCCTGCCCGCGTACGGAGGCGACGGTGAGCCCGTCGTCGCGGTAGCCGAGCCGACGGGAGACGCCGAGGGAACGGGGGTTGTCCGTCATGGCGGCGGAGGTCACACTGCGCGCGCCGAGCCCGGCGAACGCCAGGTGCAGCACCGCGGCCCGCATCTCCGTCCCGATCCCCCGCCCCTGATGCACCGCCCCGAGCCACGACCCGGTCTCCGCCTCCCGCGTCACCGCGAACCCACTGGCCGACAGGTCCTGCCGCCCCACGGCCACCCCGTCGCACCGCACCGCGAGACTGAGCGTCCACTCCCCCGGCCGCCACCCGGCGACGGTCCCCAGCACATGCTGAAACACCGCCCGCCCCCGCTCCTCGCGCCCCCCGTCCGTCCACGGCACGGTGAACGGCATATACCCCGCGTCATGCACCCCGTCCGCCGCCACCTCCGACAACTCCGCCAGGAGTTCCAGATCCGGCAACCGCAGTTCAAGACGTGGCGTGGTAATCCGAAGGCCATACAGAGGCCACACATCCGCTCCCATGAACCAACCCTGCCGCTCCCCCCACCCCCCGTCGAACCATTTCCGCCCCTCTCCCCTCCCCTCCCCCCCGCCCCCCACCCCGCCCGCGTCAGGAT
>NZ_JOBF01000007.1 GCF_000718635.1 Streptomyces varsoviensis
CCATCCGACGGGCTCACCCATGACAGCCATACCCAGAACCCCTGGGCCCCTCGATCTTACGAATGACCGAAGCAGACCCACGCTTGAAAGGTAGGACTCCCCCATGCCCACCATGCTCACGGTCAGTGACCTTCTCGTTCTGCTGCGCGAGTGCGCCGGCGAGGAGGAGTCGGTCGATCTGGACGGCGACATCCTCGATGTCCCGTTCGAGGACCTCGGCTACGACTCGCTGGCCCTGCTCAACACCGTGGGGCGCATCGAACGCGACTGCTCGATCCAGCTCGGGGACGACACCGTGGAGAAGGCGCTGACGCCCCGCGACCTGATCGACATGACCAATACGGCGCTCGGCGCCGCCACCGCCGCCGACGACACGCTCTGAGGGGCCCGACATGTGCGGAATCACGGGCTGGATCGATTTCGGCAAGGACCTCACTCGGGAGCGCGCCACGGCCCAGGCGATGACCGACACGATGGCCTGCCGGGGCCCGGACGCCGAGGGGCTGTGGCTCGGCGCGCACGCGGCGCTCGGCCATCGCCGGCTCGCCGTCATCGATCCGGCGGGCGGCGCCCAGCCGATGACCGCCGCGGCCGACGACGGCTCGACCGTGGCGATCACGTTCAGCGGTGAGATCTACAACTTCCGGGAGCTGCGCGCCGAGCTGGTCGCGTACGGGCACCGCTTCCGTACCCGCTGCGACACCGAGGTCGTGCTGCGCGGCTACCTCCAGTGGGGCACGGCGCTCGTCGACCGGCTCAATGGCATGTACGCGTTCGGCGTCTGGGACGACGGGCGACAGGAACTGCTGCTCGTACGGGACCGGATGGGCGTCAAGCCGCTCTACTACCACCCCACCGCCCACGGGGTGCTGTTCGGCTCGGAGCCCAAGGCGGTGCTGGCCAATCCGCTGATGCCGCGCCGGGTGACGGCCACCGGGCTGTGCGAGGTCCTGGACATGGTCAAGACGCCCGGCGAGGCGGTCTTCGCCGGGCTGCGGGAGGTGCGCCCCGGCGAACTGGTGCGGGTCACCCGGGCCGGCACGGCGGCCAAGCGGTACTGGTCGCTGCGGGCCCGGGAGCACACCGACGACCTGCCGGCCACCATCGCCACGGTGCGCGAACTGCTGGAGGACATCGTCACCCGCCAGATGGTGTCCGACGTGCCGCTGTGCGGGCTGCTCTCCGGCGGCCTGGACTCCTCGGCCGTCACCGCGCTCGCGGCGCGCTCCCGCGCCGCGTCCGGCGGCCGGCCGATGCGCAGCTTCTCCGTCGACTTCGTCGGCGCGGACGCCGCGTTCGAGCCCGACGCCGTACGGGCCTCGCCGGACGCCCCGTTCATCCGGGAGATGGTCCGGCACGTGGCGGGCGAGCACACCGAAATACTGCTCGACAGCGACGAGTTGAGCAGCCCGTCCGTACGGGCGGCCGTGCTGGCGGCGACCGATCTGCCGCCGGTGTACTGGGGCGACATGTGGCCGTCCCTGTATCTCTTCTTCCAGCGGGTGCGCCGGCACTGCACGGTGGCGCTGTCCGGGGAGTCGGCGGACGAACTGTTCGGCGGCTACCGGTGGTTCCACCGCCCGGCGGCCGTGAACGCCGACACCTTCCCCTGGCTGACGTCGGGTTCGTCCCGGTACTTCGGCGGCACGTCGCTGCTCGATCCGCGGCTGCTGGAGAAGCTCGACCTGCCCGGGTACCGGCGGGCGCGCTACCAGGAGGCGCTGGACGAGGTGCCGGAGCTGCCCGGCGAGGACCTCGGGGAGCGGCGGATGCGCGAGGTGACGTATCTGAACCTGACGCGGTTCGTCCAGACGCTGCTGGACCGCAAGGACCGGATGAGCATGGCGACCGGGCTGGAGGTCCGGGTGCCGTTCTGCGACCACCGGCTGGTGGAGTACGTCTTCAACGTGCCGTGGGCGATGAAGAGTTTCGACGGCCGGGAGAAGAGCCTGCTGCGGGCCGCGGTCCGGGACCTGCTGCCGAAGCCCGTGCTCGAACGGGTCAAGACGCCCTACCCGGCCACCCAGGACCCGGGGTACGAGCTGCTGCTGCGGCGCGAGCTGGCCGAGGTGCTGGCCGACCGGGACGCGCCCGTACGGGACCTGCTGGACCTGGACCGGGCGCGGGCCACGGCCGGCCGGCCGGTGGGGGCGGTCAGCCGCCCGTACGACCGCGGCAGCCTGGAGCTGGTGCTGTGGCTCAACGCGTGGCTGACCTCCTACGGCATCACCCTCGAACTGTGAGCCCGCGGGAGAACGGGCCCGGCGGACGCGACGGCGTCCGCCGGGCCGACGTGTGCGTCGTGGGCGCGGGTCCGGCCGGGCTGACCCTGGCGCTGCTCATGGTCCGGTCCGGCGCTCGGGTCACCGTCCTGGAGCGCAGCCCGTCGCTGGACCGGGCCTACCGCGGGGAGATCCTCCAGCCCGGCGGGCAGCGGCTGCTGGACTCCCTCGGGGTACTGGCGGGGGCCCGGCGGCGCGGCTGCCACGAGCACGACGGGTTCCGGCTGGAGGAGCGCGGCAAGGTCCTCATCGACGGGGACTACCGGCGGCTGCCGGGCCCGTACAACTGCCTGCTGAGCCTGCCGCAGCGCCACCTCCTGGCGGAGCTGCTGGAGCACTGCCGCGCGTATGCGGGCTTCGAGTACATCGAGGGGGCCAAGGTCACCGGGCTGCTGGAGGAGGGCGGCGCGGTGCGCGGCGTGACCTGCCGGGCGGCCGGGGACCGGCCGCCGCTGGAGGTCCGGGCGCTGTGCGTGGTGGGCGCGGACGGCCGCTTCTCGACCGTGCGGCGGCTGGCGGGCATCGACCACGACCGCCTCGACCTCTTCGACCAGGACGTGCTGTGGTTCCGGCTCGCCCAGCCGGCGCTGGGGAACGTCCGTATCTTCCGGGCCGGCGGGAGCCCGCTGCTCGCCTACACCTCCTTCCCCGACAGCGTGCAGCTCGGCTGGACGCTGCCGCACGGCGGCTACCCGGCGCTGGCGAGCCAGGGGTTCGCGCACGTCAAGGACCAGCTCCGGCGGGCAGCGCCGCACTACGCGGACGCCATCGACGCGCAGGTGCGCGGCTTCGGCGACCTGTCGCTGCTGGACGTCTTCGCCGGGAGCGTACGGCGGTGGGCGCGGGACGGGCTGCTGCTGATCGGCGACAGCGCGCACACCCACAGCCCCATCGGCGCGCAGGGCATCAACCTCGCCGTCCAGGACGCGGTGGCCGCGCACCCGGTGCTGTGCGAGGGCATCCGGCGGGGAACGGTGAGCGAGGCGCTGCTCGCGCCCGTCACGTCCCAACGGGCGCGCGACGTCACGGCCATGACACGCATTCAGGTGATGCAGAGTCGGATGATGCTCTCGCGCGGGCGCGTGTCCTCGGTGGTACGGCCGCGGGCCGCCGCGCTGATGTCGCGCACCCCGGCCTACCGGGCGCTGCTGCGGCGGATCGCGTTCGGCAACGAGGCCATCGAGGTCCGCTCCGACCTGTTCGGCGAGGGCGCGGCCGCGGCGGCGTGACGCGCCGGCCGCCCGGCGCACCCGTACGGCGAAACCCCACCGCTCCCCAAAGCGGTGGGGTTTCGCCGTACGGTCCGGGCCGCCGCCCGTCAGACCACGGTGCTCTCGAACATATGGAGGTAGGAGTTGACGGGGGTGACGGCGTCGAGCCGCAGGCCGGCCTGCTGGATGAGCGCCCTCAGCCCGTCCTCGGTGTGCTTCTTCCCACCGACGTTCAGCAGCAGCATCAGGTCCATGGCCGTGGTGAAGCGGGCCTCGGGGCTGCCGTCCACCAGGTTCTCGATGACCACGACGCGGGCGCCGGGGCGGGCCGCCGCGGCGGCGTTGCGCAGGGTGCGCACGGTGCTCTCGTCGTCCCACTCCAGGATGTTCTTCAGGAGGTAGACGTCGGCGGAGACCGGGATCTCCCCCCGGCAGTCGCCGCCCACCAGCGCCGCGCGGTCGGCGAGCGCGCCGCCGGGCAGCAGCCGGGGGTCGGCGCCGACGACGACGTCCGGCAGGTCGAAGAGCGTGCCGCGCAGCGCCGGGTGGCGCTCCAGGAGGGTGGCCAGCACCCGGCCCTGCCCGCCGGCGATGTCCACGATCCGCTCGGCGCCGTCGACATTCAGGACGTCGGCGATGGCCCGCGCCGAGAGGATGCTGGACTGCGTCATCGCCTTGTCGAACACCTCGGAGGACTCGCGCGCCTCGGCGGTGTGCAGGTAGTCGAAGAACTCGGTGCCGAACAGGTCGGCGAAGGCGCTCTTGCCCGTACGGACCGCCTCGTCGAGGTGCGGCCACAGCTCCCAGGTCCAGGGCTCGGTGGCCCACAGGCAGGTGTAGCGCAGGCTGCGCGGGGCGTCCTCGCGCAGCAGCCGCGAGGTGTCGGTGTGCGCGAACCGCCCGTCGGGGAGCTCGACGCCGATGCCGTGGGTGGACAGGGCGCGCAACAGCCTGGCCAGCGGCTCGGGCTGGGCGTTCACGGCCTCGGCGAGCCGCTCGGCGGTGGCGGGCTCGTCGCCCAGCTCGTCCATGACGCCCAGGCGGGCCGCCGCGCGGACGGCGGCGGCGCAGGCGGCGCTGAGGGCGAGTTCGCGGAGCTGCCGCACTGCGGGCGGTATGGCCGTGGGCGATGCGTCGGTCACGGGGGGTCCCTTCGGTTCGGTGTGGGTGTGCGGGGGTGGGGCGGTCGGGCGGTGGAGCGGTGGAAGGGGGGCGGTGGGGCGGGCGGGACCTAGTGCGCCGCCGCCGTGTGCGCGGTGACCGTGGCGAACGGCGCCGGGTCGGCGGTGGCCAGCGACATGACCGGGCGTACGGCCCGCTGGAACCCCTCGGTGCGCACGGCGCGCTGGTGGGACTCGGCGTCGTCCCACTCCGCCACCTCCACGTAGACCGCGGCGTCCTTGGCGGAGCGGTAGAGCCGGTGCGAGTGGAAGCCCGGCTGCTGGGTCATGTGCTCGGTGATCTCGGCGATTCCGGCCTCGAACGCGGCGGTGTCGCCGCTGACGGTGAAGCGGTTGATGAAGGTGAACATGGCGGATGGGTCCTCTCCGTGCCCGCGTGCCGGGCTGTGGTGTGTGGCAAATGGACTGGGTGGTACGGGAACTGATGGGGCGTCACTACGGCAGGCGGCCCGCCAGGGCTTCTTCGCGCAGGTCGCGGCGTTGGACCTTGCCGGTGGGCGAGCGCGGTATCCGCCGCACCACGTCCAGGTACCGGATGTGCGCGTAGTAGGGCAGCCGGCCGTTGGCCTCCCGTACGGCCGCGTCGACGCCGGCGCCCGCCGCGGCCTCGTCGCGGGGCACGATCCAGGCGTGCGCGACGGCACCGCTGGTCTCCTCAGGGTGGTCGAAGACCACGCACTCCGCGATCTCGGGGCTGCGCAGCACCTCGTTCTCGATCTCCAGCGGCGACACCAGCCAGTTGTCGCACTTGAAGACGTCCTTGATGCGGTCGACGACGAACAGCCGCCCCTCGGCGTCCGCGTAGCCGATGTCCCCGGTGGAGAACCAGCCGTCGGCGTCGACGGCGTCGGGCGCGCCGGCCGCCGGGGCGAGGTAGCCCTTCATGAGCTGCGGGCCGCGGACCTGGATCTCGCCGCGGGTGTCCGCGGGGAGCACGGCCCGGGTCTCCGGGTCGACGATGCGGCACTCGGTGCCGGGTACGGGCGGCCCGCAGGACCCGGCGACGGGGCGGTCCAGGGTGTCGAAGTGCGTGGACGGCGAGGTCTCGGCGAGCCCGTACCCCTGACCGACCGGAACCCCGAGGTGCGCGCTCAGCACCGCGCCCGTACGGCCGGGCAGCGCCGAGCCGCCGGAGAGCACGGCCCGCAGGGTCGGTACGGCCAGTTCCGGCAGCCGCGGGTGGGCGGCGAGCCGGGCGAGCCGGACGGGCAGGCTGTAGTAGTGGGTGGCGCCGTGCCGGACCGCGGTGCGGACGGCGTGTTCGCTGTCGTCCTCGGGGCACAGCACATGGGTGGTTCCGACGACCACGGCGATGTTCAGGTGCATCAGGTGGAACGACGGCAGGTTGTTGAGCAGCACGGAGTCCGGGGTCAGCCGGTGGACGTGCGCGGTCTGCGCGGCGTTGACCGTCAGATTGCGGTGGGTGAGCATGACCGTCTTCGGGGCGCCGGTGGTGCCGCTGGTGAACTGGAGGTTCGCCACGGAGTCGGCGTCGTGCTCGGCCGCGGGCGGGTCCGCCGGGGCGTCGCGGATCAGCTCGTCGAGCGTCGGCACCCCCGCGAGACCGCCCCGCTCGTCCCGGTGGGTGAGCACCACGCTCCGCAGGGCGGGCAGGCGCGGCCGTACCGCCTCGATCAGCGGGTACATCGCGGGCGGGACGATCACCGCCCGCGCTCCGGCGGAGGCGAGGACGTGTTCCAGGCGCTCCTCGCGCAGCAGCGGATTGAAGATGGCGCTGACGTTCTGGGCCCGGGCGAGGCCGAAGTAGGAGACGGCGAACGGCAGATCGAGCGCCGCCGCGATGCCCACCACGGTGTCCGGGCCGCCGAACGCGGCGCGGAGGGCGGCGGCGCAGCGGCTGACGCGCTCGTCGAGGGCGGCGTAGGTCAGCTCCCCGGACGGGCCGCTCAGCGCGAGCCGTTCGGGGGCGCGGGCCGCGGCGCGCCGCAGCAGGTCGTCGATGCGCGGGCCGCCGAGCAGCGCGCCGAGCGTCTCCAGCGGAGCGCCGACGGCGGTGCTGTCCCCGGTCGTGCTGTCCCCGGTCGCGGCGGCATCCCGGGTCGCGGCGGCATCCCGGGTCGCGGCGGCATCCCCGGTCGCGGGGGCACCCCCGGTCGCGGTGGCATCCCCGGTCGCGGTGGCATCCCCGGCGCCGGCTCCGGGGCCTTTCCCCGCGGCGGTGTGGTCGCCGGTCGCCGTGGTCACTGGCCCGTCCGCAGGTCGTCCCGCTCGACCGTACGGTGCTTGACCAGCAGGTTCCCGTCGGCCTGGCGCACCAGCAGGTCGTCGCAGGAGCAGCTCAGGTGGACGGCCGCCTTGCCGCCGCGCGGGGTGCTCACGATGAGGGCGTAGGTCCGGGCCCGTACGGTGCCGTCGGCCTGCTCGTCGACCTGGAGCATGCCGAGCCAGTGGCGGCGTTGGATGCCCTGTTCGGCGAGCTGGTCCGCGGCCTTGCGGGCGGCGGCGGCGATCTCGGCGCGGCCGGTGGACGGCTGGGGATGCGCGTTGGCGGTGAACACGCCGTCCTCGGTGAAGGTCCGGGACCACTCCACGGCCCGCGCCTCGTCGAGGTACCGCATCTGGCGCCCGTAGAAGTGCTGGACCTCCTGGTAGAGCGCCGATTCCGGGCCGGCGTCGGCCGGCCGCTGCGAAGGCGACATGCTCTCTCCCCTGTTTCTCTCGGCTCGGCTGCCGGCGGCGTCCGTCGGCAGTGGCAGTGGCTGTGGCTGTGGCTGTGGCTGCGGCTGCGGTTATGGCCGTGGCTGTGGCCGTGTCCGGCGCTGGGCCGCAGCCGTTCGGCGAGCGTGGCAGCCGGTCTTCGAAAGGTTTTCGAGGCGCGGTCGGGCGGCGGGCGGCGGCGTCGGCACGAACGGCAGTCGGCCGAGCCTCGAAGATCGCCCTGCACCCTGAGGCGCACAGGCAACGCGCGACACGATGGAGGAACGGTCATGAGCAGCACGGGTGTGCCCCGAACCGCCCTGGTCACGGGCGGAACCAGCGGTATCGGCCTCGCCGTGGTGAGGACGCTCGCCGAGCGCGGCCTACGGGTGTTCCTCTGCGCGCGGAGCGCCGAGAACGTGGCGGCGGTGGTCAAGGAGCTGCGCGCCGAGGGGTTCGACGTCGACGGCCGCGAGGGGGACGTACGGTCGCCGGATTCCGTACGGCAGGTGGTGCGCGCGGCCGTCGACCGGTACGGGCCGCTGACCGTGCTGGTCAACAACGCCGGGCGGAACGGCGGCGGCCCGACGGCGCGCATCACCGACGAGCTGTGGAACGACGTGATCGACACCAACCTCAACAGCGTCTTCTACATGACGCGCGAGGCGCTGACGACCGGCGGGCTGGAGGGCCGGGAAGGCGGGCGGATCATCTCCATCGCCTCGACGGGCGGCAAGCAGGGCGTGCCGCTGGGCGCGCCGTACTCGGCGTCCAAGAGCGGCGTGATCGGCTTCACCAAGGCGCTGGCCAAGGAGCTGGCCCAGACGGGCGTCACCGTCAACGCGGTGTGCCCGGGGTATGTCGAGACGCCGATGGCGGTGCGGGTGCGGCAGGCGTACGCGGCGACCTGGGAGACCACCGAGGACGACGTGCTGGGCCGCTTCAACGACAAGATCCCGATGGGGCGCTACTCCACTCCGCGGGAGGTGGCGGGGCTGGTCGGCTATCTGGTGACCGAGGAGGCCGCGTCGATCACCGCGCAGGCCCTCAACGTCTGCGGTGGGCTGGGCAGTTACTGATCCACCCTCTCTTGGCACGTTTCGACTCGATGAGAAGGAAGGCTGCTCCATGACCTCGTACGGACGCCACCGCACCGTGCACGAGACCGAGATCGACGCTCCGGCCGACACGGTGTACGCGATCATCGCGGACGCCACGGCATGGCCGGAGCGGTTCACGCCCACCGTCCATGTCGAGCGCGAACCGCTCGGCGCCGCAGCCGAGCGGCTGCGGATCTGGGCGACCGCCAACGGCGAGGTGAAGCACTGGACTTCGCGCCGCGATCTGGACGCGGCGGCCCGCCGGGTCCGGTTCCGGCAGGAGGTGTGCTCGCCGCCGGTCGCCGCGATGGGCGGCGAGTGGGTGGTCGAGGAGCGGCCCGGCGGCGCCACCCGGCTGGTGCTGCACCACGACTTCGAGGCCGTCGACGACCACGCGGACCAGGTGGCGTGGATCGGCACGGCGACCGACCGCAACAGCCGGACCGAGCTGGACAACATCAAGGCGCTGGCGGAGGGTTGGGAGGACCGTTCGGAGCTGGTGTTCTCCTTCTCCGACTCGGAGCTGATCGACGGCCCGGCCGATGTCGCGTACGACTTCCTCCAGCAGGCCGCGAAGTGGCCGGACCGGCTGCCGCACGTCTCCCGGATGGAGCTGACCGAGCCCGCGCCGAACGTCCAGGCGATGACGATGGTCACGCGCGCCGGGAACGGGTCGGAGCACACCACCGAGTCGGTGCGCGTCTGCTTCCCCGCCGACCGGATCGTCTACAAGCAGCTCGTCACCCCGCCCCTGATGACCACTCATACCGGTGTCTGGCGGCTGGAGAAGACCGCCGACGGCATCAAGGTGACGTCCCATCACACCATCGCGCTCAACGCGTCGGCGATCCCGGCGGTGCTGGGCGAGGAGGCTACCCCGGCGTCCGCGCGGGCGTACGTACGCGCCGCCGTCGGCGGGAACAGCGCCGCGACCCTCGCGCACGCCAAGCGGTTCACGGAGTCGGCGCATGCGCGGTGACGGGCCGGGCCCGGCGGCCTCGGGCGCCCCAGGCCGGGGCGCCGGCGGCCGGCCGGGGCCGGCGGGTACGGACGTCGAGGTGCTGGTCGTCGGCGGCGGTCCGGCGGGGCTGACCGTGGCGCACGAACTCGCCCGGCGCGGCGTGCGGCTGCGCGTGGTGGACCGGGCGTCCGGCCCCGCCACCACCAGCCGGGCGCTGGCCACGCACCCGCGCACCATGGAGGTCTGCCACCAGATGGGGCTGGCGGACGAACTGCTCGCGCGGGGGCAGCGGGTCGAGCACTTCACGCTGCACATGCGGGGCCGGCCGCTCATCCGCTTCGACACCAACTACGCGCGGCTGCCCACCAGATACCCGTACACGCTGATGGTCGATCAGGTGCTGATGGAGGAAGTGCTCCGGGACGGCCTGCGGCGACTGGGCGTCGAGGTCGCGTGGGGCACCGAGCTGGTGGACTTCACGCCGGGGCCGCGGCAGGTCACGGCCCGGCTGCGGAGCACGGGCACGGAGGCGGCGACGGAGCTCACCGCGGGGTGGCTGGTCGGCGCGGACGGCTCGCGCAGCACCGTACGCGAACAGCTCGGGCTGCGGCTGCACGGCGGCGCGGCCCGCGTCTGGCTCAACGCCGACGTGGTGCTCGACGCCCCGCTCCCCCGCGACTCCAACCACCTGCTGCACACCGGGAACGGCACCCTGCTGCTGGTCCCGTTCCCCGCGCCCGGCAAGTGGCGGATCGTGGACACGGAGTACACCAGGGACACGATGGACGCGGACGACCCGGAGGCGGTACGGGCCGCGCTGAGCCGCAAGCTGGAGAAGGCGCTCGGACGGCCCGTGGCGGTGGCTGCGCCCACCTGGATCTCGGTGTTCCGGGTCCAGCAGCGCATGATCACGGCCATGCGCTCCGGGCGCTGCTTCGTCGCCGGGGACGCCGCGCACGTGCACAGCCCGGCGTCCGGCCAGGGCATGAACACCGGCATCCAGGACGCCTACAACCTGGCCTGGAAGCTGGCCGACGTGGTCCGGGGGCACGCCCGCGACGCGCTGCTCGACACCTATCCGGCGGAGCGGCTGCCGGTGGGCGGCCGGTTGCTGGGCTCGACCAAGAAGGCCACGGCGCTCGTCGCGCTGCGCAACGCCGCCGCCCCCGTGCTGATGCCGGTGGCCCTGACCGCGCTCAAGGCGCTGCGGCCCGCGAAGCGGCGGGTGGAGCACCGGATGATGGCCGGCATGTCCGGCCTGGCCCTGCACTACGAGGGCGGGCCGCTGACCCCGGGGCCGACGGCGGACGCCGTGGACGGCATCCGGCCGGGGCGCCGGGTGGGCTGCTCGGCCGACGACGAGAAGCGCCACCCCGGCTGGCGGGCGCTGTGCGCGGAGCTGACCGATCCGCGCTGGACGCTGCTGCTCTTCGGGGACGGGGAGCGGTGTGCCGCGTCGGTGGACGAGGCGTACGGCCGGGCCGTGTCCGTACGCGTCGTGGCACCCGGCACCGCGGGCGGCGAGGGGCCGTACGCGCTGGCCGACCCGGACGGCGCGCTGGGCCGGGCGCTGGGCCCGGGCCCCGGCGCGTACGCGCTGATCAGGCCGGACGGCTATCTCGCGGACCGGGGCCCGGTGACGGGTTTCGCGGGTCTCGCCGCCGTGTTCGACGGCTTCCATCTGCTGCCCGGCGGCGGGAGCGCCGGCGCGTGACAGCCGCGGGCCGGGCGCCGGCCCCGTACGGAGAAGAAGACGAAGCAGACACAGAAGACGCAGAAGACACAGAGAGGGCCACGGACATGACGGGACAAGCAGACATGACGGGACCAGTCGAGAACCCCGCCGCGGGTGCGACCACCGGGTCATTGGCGCTGGTGACCGGCGCGACGAGCGGCGTCGGGCTGGCCGTCGCCCGGCGGCTGGCCGCCACGGGGCACGAGGTGCTGATGAACTACGCCCACGACGAGGAGCGGGCGCTGACGGCCGAGAAGGAGCTGGCCGAGGCCGGGGGCAGGGTGCGGCTGCTGCGCGCGGACGTCGGTACGCCGCTGGGGGTCGTACGGCTGCTGGAGGAGGTCCGGGGCGCGTACGGGCGGCTGGACGTGCTGGTGCACAGCGCCGGTTCGTTCCATCCGATGTCCACCACCGCGCCCCGCGTCGAGGGGTGCCTGCGGGACGGCGCGATCGCGCTCGGGCCGCTGGTGTACGGGGCCGGGCGGCTCGGTGAGCTGCTGACGCCGGGCGCCGGGCGGCTCGTCGCGGTCTCCGGCGCGGGCGCCCGTTCCGTGGTGCCGGGCTACGCGGGCCTGGGCATGGCGAAGGCGGCCCTGGAGTCGATGGTGCGCTACCTCGCCGTGGAGCTGGCCGGGCGCGGCGTCGCCGTCAACGCGGTGGCCGCGGGGAAGCTCGCCCCCGACGGCCCGGACCGGCTGCCCGCCGAGGCGCTGGCGCGCATCGTGGCGCGTACCCCCGCGGGCCGGCTGACCAGCGCCGACGAGGTGGCCGGCGTGGTGGCGCTGCTGTGCCGGCCGGAGGCGGCGGCGCTGCACGGCCAGGTGCTCACCGTCGACGGCGGGGCCGGGCTGCTGTGACGGAGACGGCGCGGCGGGAGAAGGCGATCGGCGACGGCCCCGGCCCGACGGCGCGGTTCATCGATCTGTCCCAGGCGGTGGACGCCGGGCAGTGGGAGGTCGATCCGGTCCGGCACGAGGTCATGAGCCCGGCCGAGGGCGGCAGGCACATGGCGGAGGGGATGCGGCGCCACCACGGCGTGGAGTTCGACCCGGCCGAGCTCCCGGACGGCGAGCTGCTGTCGCTGGACACACTGACGCTCACCACGCACACCGGCACGCACGTCGACGCGCCCTCGCACTACGGGTCGCGCGCCGCGTACGGCACACCGCGCCATATCGACCGGATGCCGCTGGACTGGTTCCAGCGGCCGGGGTTCCGGCTGGATCTGCGCGGCGAGCCCGTCGGGGCGATCGGCGCGGACCGGGTGCGGCGCGCCCTGGACGAGGCCGGGAGCGTGCCCCGCCCGCTGGACATCGTGCTGCTGCACACGGGGGCGGACGAGCTGGCGGGCACCCCGGAGTTCTTCACGGACTTCGCCGGGCTCGACGCGGCGGCCACGCATCTGCTGCTCGACCTCGGGGTCCGGGTGATCGGCACGGACGCGTTCAGCCTGGACGCGCCGTTCGGCCACATGATCAAGGAGTATCAGCGCACCGGGGACCGGGGGGTGCTGTGGCCGGCGCACTTCGTGGGGCGCGAGCGCGAGTACTGCCAGATCGAGCGGCTGGCCAACCTCGGTGCCCTGCCGGGCCCCACGGGGTTCACGGTGTCGTGCTTCCCGGTGAAGATCGCGGGGGCAGGGGCCGGCTGGACGCGGGCGGTCGCCGTCGTCGAGGAGGGAGTCGATGGAGTGAGCGAGTGAGCGAGCGCATGAGTGAATGAGTGAATGAGTAACTGACCACGGCCCCCATACCCTGGCGAGAATCCAAGGCATATCGGCATTTTCGCCGCTGTCGGCCCGGCGGTGCTCTCCATAGGCTCCCGATATCAGCCGCCTACGAGAGAGCAACTGCTATGCCTGACAAGAGCGATGAGACGAATGGCATGACCCGGCGCACGGCGCTGGGGCGCGGCGCCGGTGTCGCCGCGATAGGGGCGGCCTCCGTGTTCGCCACCGCGGTGTCCGCCCCGGAGGCCGCCGCGGCCTCGAATTCGGCGTCGTCGGCGAACGCCTCGGCCGGGGCCGCCCATCGGCTGCCGGCGAAGGTCGCGGGAATTCGCGTTCCCGACACCGATTTGGCCCATAAGACCGCGGCGTTCGTCCGCTCCGCGTCCTCCGCCACGCTCTACAACCACGTGATGCGCACCTATCTTTTCAGCGCCGCGATATTCGACCGGCGCGGTGTGCGCTACGACCGTGAACTCGCTTTCGTCGCCGCGGCCCTGCACGACCTGGGGCTGATCAAGGAGTACCAGACCCCGGCCGAGCGGTTCGAGGTCGACGGCGCCGACGCCGCGCAGCGGTTCCTGCGCGCGCAGCGCGTGCCGGCCGACCGGATCGACATCGTCTGGGACGCGATCGCGCTGCACACCACGGTCGGCGTCGCGACGCGGAAGCGGCCGGAGATCGCCATGGTCTCCGTGGGGTCGGGGCTCGATTTCACCGGGAACGACCTTCAGCAGATCCCGTCCGACATGCTCGCCGAGATCCTCCGCGCCTACCCCAGGGAAGGGTTCAAGCGGGAGGCGGTGGACAACATCCTGGGGCTGTGCCGCACCAAGCCCATGTCGGTGGTCATGCACCCCTTCGCCGAGGTCGGCCGCCGCCACATCCCGGACTTCAAGGTGCCCACGGTGGAGGACCTGCTGCTGGCCGCGCCCTTCGAGGAATGAGCGCGGGGCGGGTCCGCCGCAGCCGCGGACCCGCCCCGCACGACTGTCACGGGATGTCGTAGCCCTCATCCCGTAGGTGCTCCTTGGCCGCCGCCAGGGCCGCCCGGTCCGCGTCGGGGCCGCCCGGCCGGGCGGGGAGCAGTGCGACGACCCGGCTGTGGCCGCGGCGTACGGCGGTGTGCCGGCGGGCCACGGCGGCGAGCCCCTGCCCGGGGCCCGCCTCCACGAGCACCCGGCCGCCGGTCTCCAGCAGGGCGTCCAGGGCGGACCAGAACCACACCGGGTCCACGGGCTGGCGCGCCCAGAACTCGGGGCTTCGGGCCTGTTCGGCGGTGAGCGGGGCCGCCGTGTACCCGGAGTAGACGGGGGTGCCGGGCGGGTTCCGGCGGACCTCGCCGAGGAGGCGTTCGGCGCCCTTCGCGTACGGCGCGAGCGCGGGGCTGTGGAACGCGGACAGGGCGGGGACCGGCCGGAAGACGAGCCCGTCGGCGCGCAACCGCTCGCCGACGGCGCGCAGTTGGTCGCCGGGGCCGGAGAGCACGGTCTGGCCGGGGGCGTTGACCGCGCCGACCGCCACCTGTCCGCCGAGGTACGGCGCCAGCCGGTCGGGGTTCGCCGCCACCGCGAGCATGCCGCCCGGCGGCGCGTCGGCCAGCCGCAGTACGCGGTCGAGGACCACGCGGGCCGCATCGCGCACCGGGAAGACCCCGGCGAGCGTGGCGGCGGCCAGCTCGCCGATGCTGTGCCCGAGGAGGGCCACCGGGCGGATGCCCCAGCTCAGCACGAGGCGGCCGAGGGCGTAGTCGACGGCGAAGAGCAGCGGCTGGGAGCGCAGCACGTGGTCCAGGGGCACCTCGGGGCGTTCCGCCGCCCACCAGTCCGCGCGGATCATCGCGCCGTGCCGGCCCATCGCGTCGAGCACCTCGTCGAACGCCTCGGCGAAGACCGGCTCGTACGGGTGGAGGCCGGCGGCCATCGCCCGGTGCTGGGAGCCCTGGCCGGGCAGCAGCAGCGCCACCGGCCGCGGGGCGCCGGGCTCGGCGCGCGGGCCGGTGGGCGCCGCCGCGGTCGTGGTCATGAGAGCCGGCCGGCGGCCGCTGCGATCCGCTCGTCGGTCGCGGTGAAGGCGATACGGACGTGCCGCTCGCCGGCGGTGCCGTAGAAGGTCCCGGGGGCGACGAGGATGCCGTGCTCGGCCAGGTCCTTGACCGTGGTCCAGCAGGGTTCGTCGCGGGTCGCCCACAGGAACAGGCCGCCCTCGGAGCGCTCGATGCGGAAGCCGGCGGAGCGCAGGGCCCGGCTCAGCGTCTCGCGGCGGCGCGCGTAGCGGGCGCGCTGCTCGGTGACGTGCGTGTCGTCGTCGAGGGCGGCGGTCATGGCGGCCTGTACGGGGCCGGGGACGGCGTGGCCGGCGTGCTTGCGGACCGACAGCAGGCGCCGTACGAGGTGGGGGTCGCCGGCGCAGAACCCGGCGCGGTAGCCGGCCAGGTTGGAGCGTTTGGAGAGCGAGTACACGGCCAGCAGTCCGTCGTGACTGTCGCCGCACACGCGCGGGTCGAGGAGGGACGGGGGCCGCTGCTCCCAGCCGTACTCGATGTAGCACTCGTCATTGGCCAGGACGACGCCCCGCTCCCTGGCCCAGGCCACGAGTTCCCGCAGTTCGGCGACGGAGAGGATGCTGCCGTCGGGGTTGGCGGGCGAGTTGAGCCAGACGACCTTGGGGCGCTCCCCGGCGAGGTCGAGGGGCGAGTCGACGGGCCGGGAGTCGGCGCCGGCGAGCCGGGCGCTGACGTCGAAGGTGGGGAAGGCCAGCCGGGGGAAGGCGACGAGGTCGCCGGGGCGGGTGCCGAGCATCGCCGGGAGCCAGGCGATGAGTTCCTTGGTGCCGACGGCGGGCAGCACGGCGGCGGGGTCCACCCGCACGCCGTGCCTGCGGCTCAGCCAGCCGGCGGCGGCCGCGCGCAGTTCGGGGGTGCCTTCGGTGGGCGGGTAGCCGGGGGCGTCGGCGGCGCGGGCCAGGGCGTCGCGGATGGGGCCGGGGGTGGGGTCGACGGGTTCGCCCATGGCCAGGTTGACGATCCCGTCGGGGTGTTCGGCGGCACGCCTGCGGTGCGGCAGAATCACCTCCCAGGGGAATTCGGGCATGTCCTTCATTTCTGCTCCTCTATTCCCCAGGCGATGACGCGGCGGGGGTGGATGCGGATCATTTCGTCCGCGCAGTGCGGGCGGCGTGCCCGGCCGCCGGTCGGCAGCGCCTCGGCGATTCCGTGGATGACGATGCCCCGTACGACTTCGGGGTCGCGGCTGGGAATGTCGTCGACGACGAAGGAGACCCGGGCGTCGGCCCGGACATTCTTGAACTTCCGGCTCTGTCCCATGCCGCGGCCGGTGATCTCGATGGTGCCGTGGTCCGCGTCGATCTCGAACGAGACGGGGACGTTGTGCGGCTCGCCGCTCGCCCCGACCGTCGCGAGCCGACCGTATCCCTGTTCGCGCAGGTAGGCGATCTGCTGTGCGTTGAACGGCATGTCACGCCCTCTCATCCGTAGGGGACGCCGACACGGTAGACAGCGTTCCTAGAGGGCCCTTCGAGGCGCGGGGACGGCGGAAAGCGGGGGAAAGTGCCTGGACATCGGCTCTAAGCCGCGCTGCCAGCATGCTCCGCACGATCACTCGTTCTCGGAACTCGAAAGAGGCACGGATGCGATACGACGTGGATGTGGTGGTGGCCGGCGCCGGGCCCACCGGTCTGATGCTCGCCGCGGAACTGCGGCTGGCGGGCGCCCGCACTCTGGTGGTGGAGCGCCTGTCGGAGCCGGTCGAATTCTCCAAGGCCCTCGGCATGCACTCGCGCAGCGTCGAGATCCTGGAAATGCGCGGCCAGGCCCAGGACTTCCTGGACGGCGCCTCGACACTGAAGGGCGGCAACTTCGCGAGCCTGGGCGTGCCGCTGCAGTTCCAGGACTTCGACACCCGGCACCCGTACGTCCTGTTCATCCCGCAGGTCCGTACGGAGCAGTTGCTGACCCGGCGCGTTCTGGAGCTGGGCGCCGAGCTGCGCCGCGGGCACGCGCTGTCCGCGCTGGCGCAGGACGAGGAGTCGGTCACCGTCCAGATCACCGGTCCTGACGGGCCGTACGAGGTCCGCAGCCGCTATCTGGTGGGGTGCGACGGCGGCGGCAGCACGGTGCGCAAGCTCCTCGACGTCGATTTCCCGGGCCAGGAGCCGCACATGTTCGCGGTCATCGCGGACGCGAAGTTCAGCGAGGAGCTGCCGCGGGGCGAGGGCATGGGGCCGATGCGCCCGTACGGGGTGATGCGGCACGACCTGCGGGCCTGGTTCGCGGCGTTCCCGCTGGAGCCCGATGTGTACCGCGCGACCATCGCGTTCTTCGACCGGCCGTACGCGGACCGGCGGGCCCCGATCACCGAGGAGGACGTGCGGGCGGCGCTGCGCGAGGTCGCCGGCAGCGATCTGGGGATGCATGACGTGCAGTGGCTGTCGCGGTTGACGGACACCTCCCGGCAGGCCGAGCGGTACCGCTCGGGCCGGGTGCTGCTGGCCGGGGACGCCTGCCACATCCATCTGCCGGCCGGCGGGCAGGGCCTGAACCTGGGGTTCCAGGACGCGTTCAACCTGGGCTGGAAGCTGGGCGCGGTGGTCGCGGGCACGGCGCCGGACGGGCTGCTCGACACGTACGAGGCGGAGCGCTACCCGGTGGCGCAGGGGGTGCTGCGCAACACGCGGGCGCAGGCGGTGCTCATCGACCCGGACCCGCGGTACGAGGGGCTGCGGGAGCTGATGATCGAGCTGCTGCATCTGCCGGAGACCAACCGGTATCTGGCGGGGCTCGTCTCCGCGCTGGATCTGCGTTACGACATTCCGGGCGAACACCCGCTGGTCGGGCGGCGCGTACCGGATCTGTCGCTGGCCACCGCGGAGGGCGAGCGGCGGCTGAGCGAGTACTTCCACGGCGCGCGCGGCGTGCTGCTGACGCTCCCTTCGGCGCCGGACGTGGCCGATCTCGCCACGGGCTGGAAGGGCCGGGTGGACGTGGTGGCCGCGTCGGAGGTGCGGGAGCCGTACGCCCCGGAGCCCGAGGTGTCGGCGCTGCTGATGCGCCCGGACGGCTATGTCTGCTGGGCCGGCCCGGCGGCAGGGGGCCAGGAGGGGCTGACGGAGGCCCTGCACACCTGGTTCGGCGCGCCGGCGGCGTAGCCGGCCCTCGGTCGCGGGCGGTTCCCGACCTTCTCCTGCCCCGCCTCCCCTCCCCCTGTTCTCATCCGAACGTTCACTCCCAGCCAAGATGATCAAGGAGAGCCATGTCCGCGTCACCGCTCGCGCCGGTCGCCCAGGCCCGCACGATCCTTCAGCTCAACACCGCCTACCACCAGGCGAAGGTGTTGCACACGGCCGTCGAACTCGGCCTGTTCGAACTGCTGGCGTCCGGCCCCGCGACCGTCGAGGAGGTGAAGAAGGGGCTGGGCATCGCCCACCCCCTGGCCCAGGAGTTCCTTGACGCCCTCGCCGCCCTAGGGCTGCTGGAGGCGGTCGGCGACCGGTTCGCCAACAGCGGGGCCGCGACCGCGTTCCTGGTCCCCGGCTCCCCCTCCTACCTGGGCGGCAGCGTCCTCCAGCACGCCCGTAAGCACTACCGGGTGTGGGGCGAGCTGACGACGGCGCTGCGCGAGGGCCGGGCCGGGTCCGGCGCGGAGGCGCACGGTCCCGAGGCGTACCCGAAGCACTACGCCGATCCGGACAAGGCGCGGCAGGCGATGGCGCATTTCGACACGTTCAGCTCCTTCACCGCCGATGAGCTGGCCCGGCGCGTCGACTGGCGGCCGTACACGTCCTTCGTCGACATCGGCGGCGCCCGGGGCCAGCTCGCGTCACGGATCGCGCTGGCGCATCCGCATCTGTCCGGGGCGGTCTTCGACCTGCCGCCGCTGGAGCCGCTCTTCGACGAGCTGGCGGCGGCGCGCGGGGTGGCCGACCGGCTGCGGTTCTACGGCGGCGACTTCCTCGCCGACCCGCTGCCCGAGGCGGACGTGGTGGTCACCGGGCACGTGCTGCCGGACTGGCCGGACGCGCAGCGGCGGGAGCTGCTGCGCCGCATCCACGGCGCGCTGCGGCCGGGCGGGGCGCTGATGATCTACGACCTGATGGCGGACCCGGAGTCGGAGTCCGTGCACGATGTGCTCCAGCGGCTGAACCACGGGCTGATCCGCGGCGACAGCTCCTCGTGCACGCTGGCCGAGTGCCACGCGTCCGTCGAGGAGGCGGGGTTCGAGGTGACCCGGACGGAGCAGCTCGACAATCTGCTCGGAGACTGGCTGATTGTCGCCACAAAGCGCTGACGAGGGATAACCCCGCTTGCTACCGTGACGCGACCACCGGAACGGGCGCGTTCGGGCCATCCGGGACCAGTTCGGCGAATGGAGAGCAAGAGCATCATGCGGCAGGCGACCGAGATTTCGACGGAAGAAGACCGAATGGCCACATATCAGACAGCGAAGAGCATTCATGAAGAAGCTGAACCTGGGGATTCTCGCCCACGTTGACGCCGGCAAGACCAGCCTCACCGAGCGCCTCCTGTACCGGACCGGCGTCATCGACTCGGTGGGCAGCGTCGACAAGGGAACCACACAGACCGACTCCATGGAGCTGGAGCGGCAGCGGGGCATCACGATCCGCTCGGCCGTCGCCTCCTTCGTCCTCGACGACCTCAAAGTCAATCTGATCGACACTCCGGGCCACTCCGACTTCATCTCCGAGGTGGAGCGCGCGCTCCGGGTGCTCGACGGCGCCGTGCTGGTGGTATCGGCGGTGGAAGGGGTGCAGCCGCAGACCCGCATCCTGATGCGGACGCTGCAGCGGCTGGCGATCCCCACCCTGCTGTTCGTCAACAAGGTCGACCGCGCCGGCGCGCGTTATGAAGGACTCCTCGACGACATCGGCAAGAAGCTGACCCCGCACGCCGTCGCGATGTCCTCGGTCGAGGACATCGGGACCCGCGGGGCGCGCTCCCATGCCCGCACGGTGGAGGACGAGGGATTCGCCGTGTATCTGGCGGAGGCGCTGGCCGAGGAGAGCGACGCGTTCCTCGCGGCCTATCTCGACGACGACCGCCGGCTGACGCAGAAGGAGTACGACGCGGAGCTGGCCCTGCAGACCGGGCGCGGCCGACTCCACCCGGTGTTCTTCGGCTCCGCCGTGACCGGCGAGGGCATCGATGAACTGCTGCACGGGGTGCAGGTCTTCCTGCCGTCCGTGCACGCCGACGCGGACGCGCCGCTCGGTGGCACGGTCTTCAAGGTGGACCGGGGGACGCGGGGCGAGAAGGTGGCGTATCTGCGGCTGCGGTCCGGTTCCGTCGGCGCCCGCGACCAGGTGACGTTCCATCGCACGGACCACTCCGGTCTCACCACGGAGCACCCGGTGCGGATCACCTCGCTCCAGGTCTTCGAGCACGGCTCGACGACCGCGGAGGCGCGGGCGACGGCCGGGGACATCGCGAAGGTCCGGGGGTTCAAGGAGGCGCGGGTGGGCGACCGGCTCGGGCTCGACGACGAGCAGGCGCCGCGCAACTTCTTCGCGCCGCCCAGCCTGGAGACGGTCGTCCGGTCCGAGCGGCCCGGGGAGGCGGGGCGGCTGCACGCCGCGCTGCAGGCCCTGAGCGAGCAGGACCCGCACATCGAACTGCGGCAGGACCAGTACGCCGACGGCGCCGTGCTGCGGCTCTACGGGGAGGTGCAGAAGGAGATCATCCGGACCACCCTGGAGGAGGTGTACGGCGTCCGGGCGTACTTCGAGCAGACCCGGACCGTGCATATCGAGAAGCCCGTCGGGGTCGGCGCGTGGCTGGAGGAGCTCGACACCCGGACGCGGAACTACTTCTGGGCGACGGTGGGGCTGCGGGTGGAGCCGGCGGCGCCCGGCGCCGGGGTGGTCTTCCGGCTCGGCGTGGAGCTCGGCTCGCTGCCGCGCGCCTTCCACACGGCCATCGAGGAGACGGTGCACACGACGCTGGACCACGGGCTGTACGGCTGGCAGGTGACGGACATCGCCGTGACGCTCACGCACTCCGGTTTCGCGAGTCCGGTGAGCGCGGCGGACGACTTCCGCAAGGTCACTCCGCTGGTGCTGATGACGGCGCTCAAGGAGGCCGGGACGCAGGTGTACGAGCCGGTGAGCGGCTTCGAGATGGAGCTGCCGCCGGACAGCCTGAGTCCGGTGCTGGCGAAACTGGCGGAGCTGGGGGCGCGTCCGCAGCCGCCCACGGCGCGGGAGGACGGGTACCGGCTGACGGGGTCCATGGAGTCCAGCAAGGTGCACGAGTTCGAGCAGCAGGTGCCCGGTCTCACGCAGGGGGAAGGGGTCTTCCTCTCCGAGTTCCAGGGCTATCAGGCGGTGCAGGGGCGCTTCCCGTCGCGGCCGCGGCCCGAGGGCGCGAACCCGCTGAACCGTGACGAGTACATCCTGCACACGGTCAAGCGCCTCTGACCGGCGCACCCGACCGGCGTGACGCCGGCCCCGGTACCGGGTTGGGCTCGGTACCGGGTTGGGCTCGTTACCGGGGCCGGTTCAGGACCAGGAGGGGACGCTGAAGGCGCCGGCGCGGGGCGCGGCCGTCCGTCCGGGCCTGCCGCGGGGCGGCGGGACGATGAGCACGGACTTGGCCTTGTTCACGGCGTCGATTCTGGATACGGCGCCCAGTTTGTCGAAGATATTGCGGAGATGGCGCTTCACCGTTGCTTCGGTGATCTCCAGCCGGGACGCGATCTGCCCATTGCTCATTCCCTGCGCCACATTCTCGATGATCTGTAATTCCCGCGCCGAAAGCCGCGGCCCGTCCTGGTCGCGGGCGGCCACCAGGCTTTCGGTGGGCAGGGAGAGGACGATCTGATCGGGGTGGACGACCACGCTGCGAATCGCGGTGATCACCTCTTCCCGCATGACGTTCTTGGCGAGGAAGGCGCTCACGCGCAGCCGCAGGGCCTCGCGGACGAGGGCCGGATGGGTGCAGGAGGTCAGCACGATGCATCGCGAAATGGGCGAGACTCTTTTCATCTCGGCCAGCAGCGACACAATTCCGCCCGCGTCCGGGCCGTCCAGGAGAATGACATCCGGCCGCTTCTCCGTGGCAATGCGTACCGCCGTCTCGCTGTCGGCGGTGCCGCCGACGACCTCGATATCGAGCTCCTTCGCGAGCACCTCGCACAGCGTTTCCCGGAGTAGCCCCTGGTCGTCCACGACCAGGACCGTAATCGCGCTATTGATCGCCACGTACTCCCCGCCACCCATCTTCCCGGTCCGTCCCCGCGCAGCACCAGCGCGAGCATCTTGTTCGAACAGCACTCCGGGCGTCAAGCGAAGGACCACTTTCAACTACCGAGAATGCCTTGGGCCACCGGTGGCCCGGTCCCCGAGAAAGAAAAGTCAGTCGAAATCAATTACGAAGTGCGGCCCCCCACCAAACGCACACCGAGCAGCGGTAAGGGCATCCATACCCCGCCCGGTGCGGCATATTCGCCGCGCTCCGAACGTCCCCAAGGAGATCCCAACCGCGACGCGCGAGTCAAGCCCCACGGCCGGAATGCTCTATCGAGAAGTCCCTGCTCACACCGGGGGCCGGGCCCGGGAGCCGGGGCGCTCGGGATCGCGCGAACGCTCACCGCCCGACCGCGCACCCATGAATACCCTGTCCGATTTGACGCATTTTGTTATTCCGTTCCGAACGGAACTGGTGTATAAGCCCCCGAGGGTGGAGACGCCGCCTCCAATACGGCTCCAAGCGGGCGCGAAGACGCCATGGGAGCGTGGCGGGAGCGTTCCCCCGAAGGGCAGGTCCGTACCACTCCGACACTCACTCGGGAGGCCATATCTCGTGGACACCGGAGCTGTTACGAAAATCCATTGCGGCGAACGGCCCATTCGACGAATTATGTGCGGCCACCACGCACTACAGCACCCGGCCGTGATCGGCCGGGTGCTGTTCCTTCGGTGCGGCGCGCCGGACCACTCGCCCGTACGGCGCGCCGGACCGTCACGGCGCGGGCAGATCCGCCAGGGCGGCCACGGTCTCGCGGTGCCGGCCGGGGGCGCCGAGGGCGATCTGGTCGGCCTTGGCGCGTTTGAGGTAGAGGTGCGCGGGGTGCTCCCAGGTCATGCCGATACCGCCGTGGAGCTGTACGCACTCCTCGGCGGCCCGCACCGCCACCTGCCCGCAGTAGGACTGCGCGACGGCCACGGCGAGCGCGGCCTCGACACCGCCCGCGCCGTCGGCGGCCAGGGCGTCGGCGGCGCTGCGGGCCGCCGCGCGGGCCGAGGCGACCTGGAGCCAGAGTTCGGCGAGCCGGTGCTTGACCGCCTGGAACGAACCGATGGGGCGGCCGAACTGATAGCGCTCCCCCGCGTAGCGGACGGTCTCGGCGAGGCACCACTCGGCGATGCCGAGCTGTTCGGAGGCGAGCAGCCCGGCCCCGGCGAGGAGCGCCGCGTCGACGGCGGCGGTGGCGCGTTCCTCCCCCGCCACGCGGCGGGCGGGCGCCCCGGCGAGGGTGACGCGCGCGAGCGGGCGGGTGCGGTCGAGCGCGGTGATACCGGTGACCCGTACGCCCTCTGACGCCGCGTCAACGGTGTAGAGGCCGCCGTCGGCCCGTACGAGCAGCAGCTCCGCGCCGGCCGCGCCGGCGACCGCGGAGACCTCGCCGCTGAGGGTCCCGGCGGCGTCCGCCCGTACGGTGACCGGCGGCGGCGCGCCGGGCGCGGCGGGCAGCGGGATCGCGAGCGCCGCGACGCGGCGGCCCTCGGCGAGGGCACGCAGCGGCCCGGCCACCTCGTCCCGCGCGGTGTCGCAGGCCAGCAGGGCGGAGGCGGCGAGGACGGCGCTGGTCAGATACGGCACGGGGGCGACGGATCGGCCCAACTCCTCCAGTACGACGGCGGTTTCGCGGGGCCCGGCGCCCTGGCCGCCGAGCTTCTCGGGGACGAGCAGCCCGGCCGTGCCCATGTCGGCGGCGAGCACGCGCCAGAGGCCGGCGTCGTACGGGTCCGCGGTCTCACCGCGGGCGAGGACGGCGGCCGGCTGGGCACGGTCGGCGAGCAACGACCGTACGGCGGACCGGAGATCGGTCTCGGCCTCCGAGTAGAGCAGGTCCGGCTCGGTCATCGGGGCAGGTCCTTCCAGGCGACGTCCTTGTCGGTGCGCGGCTCGGGCGGCAGGCCCAGGACGCGTTCGGCGACGATGTTGAGCAGCACCTCGGAGGTGCCGCCCTCGATGGAGTTGCCCTTGGCGCGCAGATAGCGGTATCCGGCGTCGCGGCCGGTGAAGTCGACGCCCTCGGGGCGGCGCATGGTCCAGTCGTCGTAGGCGAGGCCGTCGGCGCCGAGCAGTTCGACCTCCAGGCCGCTGATCTCCTGGTTGAGGCGGGCGAAGGACAGCTTGAGGCCGGAGCCCTCGGGTCCGGGCTGGCCGACGGCGAGTTGCTGGCGCAGCCGTTCGCCGGTGAGCCGGGCGACCTCGGCCTCCACCCACAGGGTCAGCAGCCGCTGGTGCAGATCGTGGGTGCGCAGTTCGGGGCGGGCGCGCCAGGTCTCGGCGACGACGCCGATCATGCCGCCCTCGCGGGGTACGCGGGCGCCGCCGATGGCGACCCGCTCGTTCATCAGGGTCGTGCTCGCCACCCGCCAGCCCTCGCCGACGCCGCCGAGGCGGTGCGCGTCGGGGATGCGCACGCCGGTGAGGAAGACCTCGTTGAACTCGGCCTCCCCGGTGATCTGGCGCAGCGGCCGCACCTCGACGCCGGGGTCGCTCATGTCGCAGACGAAGTAGGTGATGCCCTGGTGCTTGGGGAGGCCGGGGTCGGTGCGGGCGATGAGGATCGCCCAGCGGGCCAGGTGCGCGCCGGACGTCCAGACCTTCTGGCCGTCGACGGTCCAGGTGTCGCCGTCGCGTACGGCGCGGGTGGCGAGCGCCGCGAGGTCGGAACCGGCGCCGGGCTCGCTGAAGAGCTGGCACCACACCTCCTCGCCGGTCCACAGGGGGCGCAGGAAGCGCTGCTTCTGCTCGTCGGTGCCGTACCGGAGGATGGTGGGAGCTGCCATGCCGAGGCCGATGCCGATGCGGCGCGGGTCGTTGTCGGGGGCGCCCGCCGCCGCCAGTTCGGCCTCCACGACCGGTTGGAGGGAGCGCGGCGCGTCGAGCCCGCCGAGGCCCGCGGGGAAGTGCACCCAGGCGAGTCCGGCGTCGAAGCGAGCGCGCAGGAAGTCGAGCCGGTCGGTGGTGGCGGGGTCGTGCGCGGCGAGCAGGGCGGCTGTGCGGCGGCGCAGCCCGTCGGCGTCGATGGTGCTCATCGGCGCTCCTCGGGCGCGCCGGGCTCGACCACGACGCGGCCGGTGGTGGTGCCGTCGGCGACGCGCTGCACGGCGTCGGCCGCGCCGGCGAGCGGTACGCGGTCGCCGATGAGCGGCTTGACCTTGCCGTCGGCGGCGAGCTTGGTCAGCTCGTCGTGGCAGGCGCGTACCGCGTCGGGGTCCTTGGCGTTGTAGAGGCCCCAGTGGAGGCCGACGATGGAGTAGTTCTTGATGAGCGCGTGGTTGAGGGCGGCCTTGGGGATCGTGCCGCTCGCGAAGCCGACGACGAGGATACGGCCCTCGAAGGCGACGCACTTGGTGGACTGGGTGAAGGCGTCGCCGCCGACGGGGTCGTAGACGACGTCGGCGCCGCGACCGCCGGTGGCCTCCTTGACGACCGTGACGACGTCCTCCACGCGGCGGTCGACGACGAGGTCGCAGCCCAGCTCGCGGGCGGCGGCAGCCTTGCGGGGGCCGCCGACGACGCCGATGACGGTGGCGCCGGCGGCCTTGCCGAGCTGTACGGCCGCGCTGCCGACGCCGCCGGCCGCGGCGTGCACGAGAAGGGTCTCGCCGGCCGCCAGGCGCGCCCGGCGGTGCAGGCCGAACCAGCCGGTCTGGTAGCCGATGTGCAGGGCGGCGGCCTCGGCGTCGTCCAGCGCCTCGGGGGCGGGGAGCACGGTGTGCGCGCCGACGACCGCGCGCTCGGCGAAGGCCCCCGCGGGGAGCGCGGGCTGCGCGAGGACGCGCGCGCCGATCTCCCCTTCCGCGCCGTCGCCGAGCGCGAGGATCTCGGCGCACAGTTCGACGCCGGGGGTGAACGGCAGCGGCGGCCGGACCTGGTACTGGCCCCGGCACAGCAGCGCGTCGGGGAAGTTGACGTTCGCGGCCCGCACGCCGAGCAGCAGCTCCCCGGCTCCGGGCGCCGGCTCGGCCACCTCCTCCAGCCGCATCACGTCGCGGGGTTCGCCGTTCTCGTGCACTCGCCATGCCAGCATTTGCGTGGCCTCCCACAGAACCGTCTCGCCTACGCGCGCGTCCCGCGCTGGCCGCATACTAACCAGTCGGTATTTGAGAGGGACAGGGGTCGCCGGGCGCACCCGGCACGCGTCCGCCGGGTGCGCGGAGGCTGGGGGCGGCCGTGCGCACGGCCCGACCGCACCACGTGTACGGCCGCCGGGCAGCGGGCCGGGCGAACCGCCCCGACGTCCGTCACGTCCGACGGCGGGGCGCCGGGGCCGCCCAGAACAGCGGCTCGCCGGCGCCTGGGGCCCGCGCCGGGGCGGGGGTACGGAGGCCGGGGCGTGCGTGTGCCGGCCGTACGCGCGTCAGCGACCGTACCCGCGTCACCGGCCGTACGCGCGTCAGCGGCCTGTCAGGCCGCCGGGCCGCTGGAGCCGCGCGGCTCCAGGGTCGGCAGGTCGTCCTGGATGCGGACCGCCGTGCCGCCGTCGAGGAGGGCTATGAGCTGTTCGGCGGCGTGGCGGCCGAAGGTGGCGGTGTCGCGGGTGAGGGCGGTGAGGGCGGGGTGGGTGGCGCGGCAGAGGACGGAGTCGTCCCAGGCGACGATGGAGAGCCGGTCCGGCACGGCGACGCCGCGCTCGGAGGCGACGGCCAGGCCCGCGACCGCCATCACGTCGTTGTCGTAGACGAGCGCGGTGGGCGGCGGGTCGCCGGCCAGCACCCGCCGGGTGGCCTCGGCGCCGCCCGTGTCGGAGTAGTCGGTGGTCACCGAGCGCGCCTCGGGCAGGCCCCGCCGGTCGGCCTCGGCGCGCAGGGAGGCCATCCGGGCCTGGGTGTGGGCGAGTTCGGGCAGGCCGGCGATGTGCACGATGCGGCGGTGGCCGAGGCCGTACAGGTGGTCGACGATCGAGGCCATCGCGCCCGCGTCGTCGGCCCAGATGTTGGATATGGCGTGGCCGCCGGCGCGGGCGGCGCCCGTGGAGCCGACGACCACGGCGGGCAGTCCCAGTTCGTCGAGGAGCGCGGGGCGCGGGTCGTCGTCGCGGGGGTCGACGACGAGCAGGCCGTCCACGCGGTGCTCGGCCCACCAGCGGCGGTAGACCTCGCACTCGGCGTCGATGTCCTCGACGACCTGGAAGAGCAGGCCGAGCCGGCGGTGCGAGAGGACTTCCTGGACGCCGGAGACGAGCTGGAGGAAGAACGACTCGACGCCGAGGGTGCGGGCCGGGCGCGCGAGGACCAGCCCGATGGTGGCGGAGCCCTCGCCGGAGAGCGCCCGGGCGGCGGTGCTGGGCTGCCAGCCGAGCTGTTCGGCGACGCGGCGGATGCGGTCGCGGGTGGTCTCGGAGACGCCGGGGCGGTCGTTGAGCGCGAAGGACACCGCGCTCTCCGAGACGCCGGCCCGGCGCGCGATGTCCTTCATCGTAGGTCGTCTGGCCGGCGTGCGGCGCATGTGTCTCTCCCTGCTCCCCCGCCCGCCGGGGCAGCTCCGGCGGGTCCGTTCCACTAAAGCGCTTGAGTGACAACACACTAAAGCGCATTAGTCTTCCGCGGAAGTATTGACTTAATCCTTCTTCGGGGCGAAAGTTTTGTCCGCCCCCTCCTGGCCCGATCGAAGGAGCTCGTCGGCCATGCCCATATCCCGTAGAACCCTTGCCCTCGCCGCACCGGCGCTCGCCTGTGCCCTGACGCTCACCGCCTGCGGTTCGGGCGGTGACAGCGGTGGCGGCAGCAGCGCCTCCGGCAAGATCGAGGGCGACATCAGCTTCCAGACCTGGAATCTGCGCGCCGGCTTCAAGGACTACTTCGAAGGTCTGGTCAAGGAGTTCGAGAAGCAGAACCCCGGCGTCAAGGTGAAGTGGCTGGACCAGCCGGCCGAGAACTACGCCGACAAGCTGAGCGCGGACGCCGGCGCGGGCACGCTGCCCGATGTGGTGAACCTCTCACCGGACCTGGCCTATCCGCTCGCCAAGGCCGGCGTGCTGATGAACATGGACAAGGAGCCGGCCACCTCGAAGTTCAAGGGCGAGTACACGCCCGAGGGGTGGAAGGGCACCGCGATGCCCGGCCTCGACGGCTCGTACGCCTTCCCCTGGTATCTGAACACCGGCCCGCTGTTCTACAACAAGGACCTGTTCAAGAAGGCCGGGCTCGACCCGGAGAAGCCGCCGAAGACGTTCGACGACCTGTTCACCGACGCCAACAAGATGGCGAAGGAGTCCGGCGGCAAGATAGCCACCCTGGCGTCCACGCCGGCCATCGAGGACATGGGCCGCTACGGCGTCAAGCTGATGAACGCGGATTCCACGGAGTTCACGTACAACGAGCCGAAGGGCGTGGAGTTCCTCACCAAGTACAAGGAGCTCTACGACAGCGGCGGGCTGGACGCGCAGGCGCTCACCAACACCCCCGAGAAGTCGGGCCAGAAGTTCCTGGAGCAGAAGGTCGCCATGAATCCGGGCAGCGCCCTGGACCTGTCGAACTTCAAGAAGAACGCGCCCTCGCTCTACAAGAACCTGGGCATCACGGACGCGCCCAACAACAACGGCAAGCCCAACATGTACGTGATGGGTCTGGCCGTGAACAACCAGAGCAAGCACAAGGCAGCCGCCATCGCCTTCGCGCACTTCGTCACCAACAAGCAGAACCAGGAGTCCTTCGGGCACAAGGTCGCCGTCTTCCCCAGCACCAAGGGGTCGCTGGAGGAGCCGTACTGGACGAAGGAGGACGGCACCGACGAGGGGCGCGTCCGAGTCGCCTCGGCCAAGATGCTCAAGGGCGCGGTGAATTACACGCCGGTCGTCCTCAGTGACGAGATGAAGACGATTCTGAAGAACGAGGTCGCCAAGGCCCTGCAAGGCAAGAAGTCGCCGAAGCAGGCGCTCGACGAGGCCGTCGCACAGAGCAACAAGCTGCTCAAGCAGAACTGACGGTAAAGAACATGGAACGGCCCGCCAAGCGCATCCGCACCCATAGGGCGATCAGTCCCTGGCTCTTTCTGCTGCCCGGCGTCGGAGTCATCGCCGCCTTCAACCTGTATCCCTTCTTCACCACCATCTACAAGGCGTTCACCGACGCCCGCACACTGACCTCGGGCAACTGGGTCGGTCTCCAGAATTTCCAGACGATGATCCACGATGATCAGTTCTGGACCGCGCTGCGCAACAGCGGGCTGTACGTGCTCCTGGTGGTGCCCTTCACCGTTCTGCTCCCCCTGCTGCTGGCCATGCTGGTGCAGAAGCAGATGCCCGGTATCGCCTTCTTCCGCTCCGCGTTCTACACCCCGGTCGTGGCGTCCGTCGTGGTCGTCGGCCTGATCTGGGTGTGGATTCTGGACGACCGGGGCCTGGTCAACGGCATTCTCAATGTCCTCGGGGCGGGCCCCGTCAAGTTCCTGGGCGATCAGTGGCTGCTGCTGCTGAGCGCGATGGCCCTGACCATCTGGAAGGGCCTCGGGTACTACATGATCATTTACCTGGCGGCGCTCGCCAATGTGCCGCAGGAGCTGCACGAGGCGGCGGCCGTCGACGGGGCCGGGCCCATCCGCCGGTTCGTCTCCGTCACCATGCCCTCCGTCCGCCCCACGATGGTGCTGGTCGGCGCGCTCTCCTCGGTGAACGCCTTCAAGGTCTTCTCGGAGGTCTTCCTGCTGGCCGGTCCGGCCGGCGGCCCGGCGGGCGAGGACACCACGCTCGTCATGCTCGTCCAGCGGGTGGGCACCGGCCTCAACGGCCGGGTGGGCTACGCCTCGGCCATCTCGCTGATCGTTTTCGTCATCGCACTGCTGCTGATGCTTCTGGTGCTGCGCGCCGACCGCAAGGAGGAGCCCCGGTGAAGCGCCTTTCCGGGTGGGAGAAGACCCTCCGCTACGTCCTGCTCCTCGTCGTCCTCGCCATCACCGTCGGCCCGTTCCTGTGGCAGCTCTCGACCTCGCTCAAGGGCACCACCGAGGACATCTACACCTATCCTCCGAAGCTGCTGCCCGAGCACCCGACGCTCAAGAACTACTCCGGCGTCGCCGACATCATCCCGGTCTGGGACTACGCGCTGAACTCGCTGAAGGTCGCCCTCACCAACGTGGTGACCAACGTGATCGGCGCGTCCATGGCCGGCTACGCGCTGGCCCGGCTCCGCTTCAAGGGCCGCAAGATCGCGGGGCTGGCCGTCGCGATGGCGCTGCTCGTGCCGCTGGAGGCCATCATCATCGCGCAGTTCACGATGATGCGGGACCTCAGCCTCAACAACACGCTCGTCGCCGTGGTGCTGCCGGGCGCGGTCAGCGCCCTGAACGTGATGCTGATGCGCAACGCGTTCTCCAACCTGCCGTACGAGATCGAGGAGGCCGCCGTCATCGACGGCGCCAACGTCTGGCAGCGGTTCGTGCGGATCGCGCTCCCCTCGGTCAAGGGGACCATCGCGGTCGTCGCGATCTTCGCCTTCATGGGCGCCTGGGACGACTTCCTGTGGCCGCTGATCGTGCTGTCCGACTCCTCGAACTTCACGCTGACCGTCGGCCTGAACTTCCTGCACGGCACGTTCCAGCAGAACCCGCGCCTCGTCGCCGCCGGCACGATCATCGCGGTGGCGCCGCTCATCGTGATGTTCGCCTGCCTCCAGCGGTTCTTCTTCCGCGGCGTGGGCGAGGGCGCCGTCAAGGGCTGAAGAGCCTGTGTCATATCCCGGGCCGGGCGCCCGACGCCTGGCCAGGGATATGACACAGGCTCGGCCCCGGCCCCGCGCCCCGCACGCACCCCACCCCGTACGACTCCGAACAGGATCTCCCCCGCATGACCGCACCCCGCTTCGGCGTCAACTACACCCCCACCCGGGGCTGGTTCCACCACTGGCTCGACTTCGACCTCGACGAGGTGCGGGCCGACCTCGACTCCATCGCGGAGCTCGGTCTCGACCACATCCGGGTCTTCCCGCTGTGGCCCGTCTTCCAGCCCAACCGCACCCTGATCCGGCCGCGCGCCGTCGAGCAGCTCGTCCAGCTCGTCGACGCGGCCGGCGAGCGCGGCCTCGATGTGAACGTGGACGGCCTCCAGGGCCACCTGTCCAGCTTCGACTTCATCCCGTCCTGGACCGCCACCTGGCACCGCCGCAACATGTTCACCGACCCGGACGTCGTCGAGGCCGAGGCCGCGTATCTGCGCACCCTCGCCGCGGCCCTGGCGGACCGGCCCAACTTCCTCGGCATGACCGTCGGCAACGAGATCAACCAGTTCTCCGGCGACCCGCACCCCGACCCCGACCGGATCGACGCCGAGCAGGCCGGGACGTGGCTGCGCCGGATGGTCGGCGCCTGCGAGGAGGGCGCGCCGGGCAAGATGCACCTGCACGCCTCGTACGACGCCGCCTGGTACCTCGACGGCCACCCGTTCACCCCCGCGCACTCGGCCCGGATCGGCGCCGCGACCGCCGTGCACTCCTGGGTCTTCAACGGCACCGCGCAGCGCCACGGCCGCGACGGCGTGGCGACCGAGCAGCACGCCGCCTATCTCATCGAGCTGTCCAAGGCGTGGGCGCCCGACGCGCACCACCCGGTGTGGCTCCAGGAGGTCGGCGCGCCCGCCCCGCACATCCCGGCCGAGCACGCCGCCGCCTTCACCGAGGCGACCGTCGCGAACGCGCTGGACTGCGCGGACGTGTGGGGCGTGACGTGGTGGTGCTCCCACGACGTGGACCGCGCCCTGGGCGACTTCCCGGAGCTGGAGTACAACCTCGGGCTGCTCACCAACGACCGCCGCGTCAAGCCCGCGGGCGAGGCCATCGCCCGGGCCGTACGGGAGTGGCGGGGCCGGGAGTACCGGCCCGCGCCGCGGACCACCGCCCTCGTCCTGGACGCGAGCGGCCTGGACGCTTCCGAGACGGCGCCGGTGCGCGCGCAGTGCGGGCCGGGCGGCGCGTACTTCGAGGCGTGGACGCGGCTCGCCGCGCGGGGCGTGCGCCCGGCCGCGGTGCTCGCCGAGTCCGCGAACGACGCCGCGTACCTGGCGGCGCGCGGCATCACGGAGCTCCTCACCATCGACCAGGTCGCCTGAGCTTCGAGCTTCGAGCTTCGGCGACCGATCGCAGCACCTTCGAGTCCTCGTCACCCCCGCGCAAAGGAGCGCACCATGATCGAGAGACCCGCACAGCCCGTACCGGCCGGCCCCGGCCGCCGTCTGCTGCTGGGGGCGGGGGCCGCGACGGCCGCCGCCCTCGCCCTGCCCGCCGGGCGCGCGAGCGCGGCCGGGGCCCGTCCTACGGGGCGGGCCGGGGCCGCGGCGGACGGCGGCCTCCAGCCGTACGCCGCGTACTGGTTCCCCGACTCCCTGCCCAGCGGCAGCCCCGGCGAGGGCGTCGTCTGGCGCTCCCTCGGCTCGTGGACGCCCGCCTCGGACCCGGACCTGGCGTTCAACAAATCGACGGTGCCGCTGGCGAAGCGGTTCACGCCGCCGCCCGCGAACGGCACGGCCCGCGCCGGGCAGGCGCGCGTCTCGGCGCTGGCCGCCTTCGACCACACCGCCGGCAACCCCGCCCAGGGGTCGGCGACCGCCGACTACTACGCCCTGACCCAGTGGGCGTACCTGGACGAGCTGGTCTTCTGGGGCGGCTCGTCGGCCGAGGGGCTGATCCTCGCGCCGAACGCGCCCGTCGTGGACGCCGCGCACCGCAACGGCGTGCCGGTGCTCGGCACGGTCTTCCTGCCGCCCGCCGCGTACGGCGGGCAGCTCGCGTGGACCCGCGACCTGGTGCGCCGGGCCGCCGACGGGAGCTTCCCGATCGCGGACAAGCTGATCGCGGTGGCCCGCGCGTACGGCTTCGACGGCTGGTTCCTGAACGCCGAGACCGGCGGCGGGGACGCGGCGCTCGGCGCGGCCATGCGCGATTTCGTGGGGTATCTGCGGAAGCACGGCGAGGGGCTGCGCGTCACCTGGTACGACGCGATGACCGAGGCCGGCTCCGTGGACTGGCAGAACGCGCTCAACGACCGCAACGCGGCCTTCTTCCGCGCCTCGGACTCGATGTTCCTGAATTTCAACTGGACCCGTTCCGGGCTCGCCGCGTCCGGGAAGCTCGCCGAGCGCCTGGGCCGGGACCGGTACGAGCTGTGGGCGGGCGTGGACGTCGAGTCCAACGGCTGGGACACGCGGGTGGACTGGGACTCCGTCGTCCCCGCGGCCGGTGGGCACGTCACCTCGTTCGGCTTCTACCGCCCCGAGTGGACCTGGACCAGCCTGCCGAAGGACAAGCGCTCCCCCGCCGAGTTCCACGCGCGCGACGACCGCTTCTGGACGGGCCCCTCACTGGACCCGTCGGCCCCGGCGGGCGGCGCCTGGCGGCCGGCCGCCGCGTCGGTCGCGGACCGCTCCACCCTGACCGCGCTGCCGTTCGCCACGGCCTTCAACACCGGCCACGGCACCGGCTGGTACGAGCGGGGCGAGCGCACCGGCGACGCCCCCTGGAACCATCTCGGGCTCCAGGACCGGCTGCCCGGCCGCCGCTGGGTGATCCACACCGACGGCGCCCGGCCGGACGTCTCCTTCGACTTCGCGGACGCCTGGCGCGGCGGCAGCAGCCTGCTCGTCGCGGGCGCGCTCGGATCGCCCGCGACCGTCGAGCTGTTCACCGCGCGGCTGCCCGTCTCGGCCGCCACCGTGGTCGAGCTGGCCCACCGCACCGACGCCGGTTCGGGCGGCGTGCGCGTGGAGCTCGCCGTGTCCACGGAGGAGCCCTACCGCTTCACCTACCTCGACGCGGGCACCCTGCGCGCGGGCGGCCGGGGCTGGTCCACCGCCACGCTCCGCCTCGGCCGGGCGCTGCGCGGCGCGAAGGCCCGTACGCTGCGCGCCGTCGGCGTCCGCCTCACCACCCTCGACGGGAGCGCGGTCCGCTGGCGGCTGGGCTCCCTCGCGATCCGCGACGCGCACGCGTCCGGGCCGCGCAGGCCGGGAGCCCTCAAGGTCACCGCGTCACGCCCCGGCGCGGACGGCACGGCGGCGCTGCGGCTGTCCTGGGGCCGGGCGAGCGGCCCCGTACGCCATTACGAACTGCACCAGATCCTGCCCGGGGGCGCGCGCCGCTTCCTCGGCGGCACCTGCGGCACGGCGTTCTACGTGCCGTCGCTGCGGCGCGCGTCCCAGGAGGCGGCCACCCGGGTCGAGCTCCGTACCGTGGACGAGCTGTTCGCTTCCTCCGACCCTGTTTCCACCACCTTCCACTGGTAGCTCTCGCTAAGGAATTCCTTCCATGCACAACGACCGTTCCATCACCGAAGCCCGCCTCAAGCGGGTTCTCGACGAGCGCATCCGCCCCGCCCTCTACCCCGAGTCGGTGCCGCTGACCGTCGGCGTGTGGAACGCGCCCGGCGAGCCCGTACCCGTCGAGGAGGGCATCGCCGCCGCCCGTACGCCGATCGAGGTGGGCTCCCCCTGGGGCCCGCCGTGGGGCACGAGCTGGTTCACCGTCACCGGGACCGTGCCCGCCGCGTGGGCGGGGCGGACCGTGGAGGCCGTGCTCGACCTCGGCTTCGACGAGAACATGCCCGGCTTCCAGTGCGAGGGCCTCATCTACCGGCCCGACGGCACCCCGGTCAAGGGCCTCAACCCGCGCAACCAGTGGGTGCGGATCGGGTCGCCGGCCGAGGGCGGGGAGAAGGTGGAGCTGCACATCGAGGCGGCCTCCAACCCGGTGCTCCTCGACTACCACCCCTTCCTCCCCACCGAGCTGGGCGACAAGGAGACCGCGGGCAGCGAGCCGCAGTACAAGCTGGCCCGGATGGACCTCGCGGTCTTCGACGAGACCGTGTGGGAGCTGGTCCAGGACCTGGAGGTGCTGGGCGAGCTGATGGCCGAGCTGTCCACGGACTCGCCGCGCCGCTGGGAGATCCTGCGGGCCGTGGAGCGGGCGCTGGACGCCGTCGACCTCCAGGACGTGGGCGGCACCGCCGCGCGCGCCCGGGCGGAGCTGACGGAGGTGCTGTCCGCCCCGGCGCACGCCTCGGCGCACCGCATCAGCGCGATCGGTCACGCGCACATCGACTCGGCGTGGCTGTGGCCGCTGCGCGAGACGGTCCGCAAGGTGGCGCGTACGACGTCGAACATGACGGCGCTGCTGGAGGACGAGCCGGAGTTCGTCTACGCGATGTCGCAGGCGCAGCAGTTCGCGTGGATCAAGGAGCACCGGCCGGAGGTCTACGCCAAGGTCAAGAAGGCCGTGGCCGACGGCCGGTTCGTGCCGGTCGGCGGCATGTGGGTGGAGTCGGACACCAACATGCCCGGCTCGGAGGCGCTGGCCCGGCAGTTCGTGCACGGCAAGCGGTTCTTCATGGAGGAGTTCGGGATCGAGCCGCGGGAGGTCTGGCTGCCGGACACCTTCGGCTACTCGGCGTCGCTGCCGCAGATCGTCAAGCAGGCGGGCGCCAAGTGGTTCCTGACGCAGAAGATCTCGTGGAGCCAGACCAACAAGTTCCCGCACCACACCTTCTGGTGGGAGGGGCTGGACGGCACCCGCGTCTTCACCCACTTCCCGCCGATGGACACGTACAACGCGCAGCTCTCCGGCAAGGAGGTCGCGCACGCGGTCGCCAACTTCCAGGAGAAGGGCAGCGCGACGCGGTCGATCGCGCCGACCGGCTGGGGCGACGGCGGCGGCGGCACGACCCGCGAGATGGTGGCGCGCGCCAAGCGGCTGAAGGACCTTGAGGGCTCGGCGAAGGTCGTCTTCGAGAAGCCGTCGGAGTTCTTCGAGAAGGCGCAGGCGGAGTACGAGCACGCGCCGGTGTGGGTCGGTGAGCTGTACCTGGAGCTGCACCGGGCGACGCTGACCAGCCAGGCCAAGACCAAGCAGGGCAACCGGCGCTCCGAGCACCTGCTGCGCGAGGCGGAGCTGTGGGCGGCGACGGCCGCGGTACGGGCCGGGTTCGCCTACCCGTACGAGCGGTTCGACCGGCTGTGGAAGGCCGTGCTGCTGCTCCAGTTCCACGACATCCTGCCCGGCACCTCGATCGCCTGGGTGCACCGCGAGGCGGCCGAGCGGTACGCGGCGATCGGCGCGGAGCTGACGGAGATCATCGAGGCGGCGCAGCGGGCCCTGGCCGGCGACGCCGCGGCCGATACGTCCGTGGTCTTCAACGCGGCCCCGCACGCCCGGGCCGGCATCGCGGCGGGCGGCGCGGCGGTGGCCGCCGACAGCGGCCGGCCGGTGACGGCCGAGACGCGCGAGGACGGCTCCTTCGTGCTGGAGAACGGGCTGCTGCGGGTCGTCGTCGACGGCCGCGGACTCGTCGTCTCCGCGTACGACCTGGTGGCGGAGCGCGAGACGATCGCGCCGGGCGAGGCCGCCAACCTGCTCCAGCTCCACCCGGACTTCCCGAACATGTGGGACGCCTGGGACGTCGACCACTTCTACCGCAACACCGTCACCGACCTCACGGACGCCGAGTCCGTGGAGCTGCTGGCGGAGGCCGGCTCCGTGCGGGTCGTCCGGGCGTTCGGCGCGTCCCGCGTCGAGCAGACGCTGACCCTCCCGGCCGGCGAGCGGCGCCTGGACATCGACACCGAGGTGGACTGGCACGAGACGGAGAAGTTCCTCAAGACGGCCTTCCCGCTGGACGTGCACGCGGACCGGACGGCGGCGGAGACGCAGTTCGGCCACCTGTACCGGGCGACACACACCAACACGAGCTGGGACGCCGCGAAGTTCGAGGCGTGCCAGCACCGGTTCGTGCACGTGGAGGAGCCGGGCTGGGGCGTGGCCGTCGTCAACGACTCGACGTACGGCTACGACGTGACGCGCGCCGTGCGCGAGAGCGACACGGGCACGACCACGACGGTGCGGCTGTCCCTGCTGCGCGCCCCGCGCTTCCCGGACCCGCGCACCGACCAGGGCGTGCACCGCTTCCGGTACGCGCTGGTGCCCGGCGCGACGATCGGCGACGCGGTCCGAGAGGGCTACCGCGTGAACCTGCCGGAGCGCCGCGTCGCCGGTGACGCCCAGGTGGCGCCGCTGGTGACGGCGGGCGACGACGCGGTGGTGGTGACGGCCGTGAAGCTCGCGGACGACGGCAGCGGCGATGTCGTGGTCCGGCTGTACGAGTCGCGCGGCGGCCGTGTCCGTACGAAGGTGACCGCCGGTTTCGCCCTGGCCTCGGCCGCGTACTGCGACCTGCTGGAGCGGCCCACCGCCGACGCCGGGGCGGCGGACGGCGAGATCTCCCTGTCCCTGCGTCCGTTCGAGATCGTGACGCTGCGCCTCGTGAAGGAGTGACCCCCTCGATGGAACGCAGAGCGTTCATCGCCATGCTCGGTGCGGCCGGCGTCAGCGTCGGCCTCGCCGGGCAGGCGGGCCCGTTCGCCGCGGCGGCTGCCGCGGCGGACGGGCCGCCGGCCCCGGACCGGGCCCCGCACCAGCCGTACATGCACGGCTACGACGCGGCGGCCCTCAAGCGGTGGACCCCCGAGAGCGACCCGCACGCGCGGTATCTGCGCTCGCGGGTGCCGCTGGCCGAGCGCATCGCGCCGTTCGCCGCGACCCAGGCGAACCCGAAGCTGGCGACGGCCCCGCAGCTCATGAACCTGTCGTTCGACTACGACAATTCCTTTTTCACCGCGTTCAAATACAACGACACCTTCGCGCGCCGGCTGCTGCGTTTCTGGCAGTACAGCGATCTGTACGGTTCGTGGCACGGCATGCCCATCGAGGGCTCCCCCGTCGACAAGCCGGTGCACGGCCTGATCAATCTGCCCAACCCCGCTTATACGGACGCGGCGCACCGCAATGGCGTACGGTCCCTGGGGTGCTGGTTCTGGCCGCGCGACGGCGCCTTCTCGGACTATCTGGAGCAGCGCGCGGACGGGTCGTTCCCGGTGGCGGACAAGCTGATCGAGATGGCCGCGTATTTCGGCTTCGACGGTTATTTCATCAACCAGGAAGCGTCCATTTCGGAGCAGGACGCGGCCGGGCTGATGAAGATGCTCAAATATCTGCGGTCGAAGGCCCCGGCCGGATTCCATCTCCAGTGGTACGACACGATCATGGTCAATGGCCGGCTGTCCTACCAGAATCAGCTCAACGACCGGAACGCGCCGTGGATTCAGGACGGCGGCACCCCGGTGATGAACAGCCTCTTCGCCAATTACGCGTGGAACGAGGCGCGGGTCGTAACGTCCCGGGAGACGGCGAAGAAGCTGGGCCTGGACCCGTACAAGGTCGCGTTCCTCGGCACGGAGAACGAGAAGTACGGCTTCAACCCGCCGTACGACACCCGGCTGATCTTCCCGGAGGGGCAGCCGGCCCGGACGAGCTGGGCGCTGTTCGGCTCGCACTTCGCGTGGGACCGGTTCCCGGACCGGGAGAACCCCGACGCGCAGGCGGGCGTCTTCCGGCGCGAGCGGCAGTACTGGTCCGGCCCGAACGAGGACCCGACGCGCACCGGCCGGACGGAGTACGTGCCGTGGCCGGACGAGGACGACGGCAAGGGGCGCGACGAGAACAACCCGAAGAAGTGGGACGGCGTCGCGCACTACATCACCGAGCGGTCCGTCATCGGCTCGTTCCCCTTCGTGACCCGCTTCAACACCGGGCACGGGCGCGCCTTCCACATCGGCGGCAAGCGGGTGAGCGGCGCGCAGTGGAACAACGCGAGCGTGCAGGACATCCTGCCCACCTGGCAGTTCTGGGCGACCAGCCCGGGGACGCCGCTGAGCGTCGACTACGACTACACCACGGCGTACGACGGCGGCTGCTCGCTGAAGGTCTCGGGCGAGCTGGGCCCCGGCAACCCGACGACCGTCCGCCTGTTCAAGACGCGGCTGGCGGTGCGGGGCGGCGAGTCGCTGCGCCTGACGTACACGGTGGGGCGGTCCGGGCCGGCGAGCGACCTGGAGGCCGGGCTGATCTTCGAGGACTCCCCCGAGGAGTTCGTATGGCTGCGGCTCCCCAAGGCAGGCCCGCACGGCTGGCACACCCACTCCCTCCCCCTCGGCCGCTTCCGGGGCCGCACGATCGCCGCGATCGGGCTCCGGGTCTCCGCCGGCCACCGCGGCTCGTACGCCGTGAACATCGGCGAACTGGCGCTGCTCCCGGGCGGCCGGCCCCTGCGGGTCGAGCGGCCGGGCGGGTTCCAGGTCGACGCCGCGCACATCGCGGGCGGCTCGGCCGAGGTGTTCCTGTCCTGGCGGATGGCCGGGTCGGGGGTCTGGTACTACGACATCTCCCGGCTCGGGGGTGACGGCGGCCACGAGGCGATCGGCCGGATCTACGACGAGGTCTTCTACGTCAAGGCGCTGCAGCGCGCGGGCCGCGAACGGTCCACGACGCTCCAGCTCGTGGCGGTCGCCCCGGACGGTACGCGGTCGGCTCCGGCGACTGCCCAGGTGGTGTGGGCAGCGGGTTAGCGTGAGCGGATGACGACTTACGTGGGCCTGCTGCGCGGCATCAATGTGGGCAAGCACAACCGGGTCCCGATGGCGACGCTGCGGGACCTGCTGACGGGGATGGGGTGCGTGGCGGTGCGCACGCACCTCAACAGCGGCAACGCCGTCTTCACGCACCCGGCCGCCTCCGGCGCGGACGGCGAGCGGCGGCTCGCGGCCGAGTTGGAGGCGGCCATCGCCGGTGAACTGGGGTTCGCCGTCCCCTGCGTGCTGCGGGAGGGCGGCGACCTGCGGCGCGTCATCGACGAGAACCCCTTCGACATGACGGGGCTCGACCCGTCGCGCTTCCTGGTGACCTTCCTGGCCGGGCCGCTGGACGCGGCCCGGCTGGAGGGGATCGACCCGGCGGCGTACGCCCCCGAGGAGTTCGCCGCGGGGAAGCGCGAGGTATACAGCCACTATCCCGACGGCCTGCGGCAGGCGAAGCTGGCACCGCTCCTGACCGACCGCCGCCTCGGCACGACGGCCACGGCGCGCAACTGGAACACGGTGGTCAAGCTCGCGGAGCTGGCCGGCGTGTGACGGTTTGTCACCTGTTGGCTCGTCAGGGCGTGGCGGGCCGTCAGTTACTTTCCCAGGCAGCGGCGTTGGCCGCCGCGTGCTCGGCGAATGAGCGCGGCGGACGGCCCGTGACCTGCTCCACGGTGGGAGTCGTACGGTCCTCCGCGCCCTCGGCGATGGCCCGGTCCATGTCCGCGAGCAGGTCGGCGAACCGCTCCGGGACGCCGGAGGCGGTCAGCCGGTCGCGCATGGCCTCGTAGCCGATGGCGCGGTGGCGGACCGGCCGCCCGGCGTGGGCGGAGACGGTGGCGGCGATGTCCGCGTAACTCAGCGCCTCGGGGCCGGTGATGAGGTGCGCGGTGTTGTGCGGGCGCGCGTCGGTCAGCGCTCGTACGCCGACCTCGGCGATGTCGTCGGCGTCGACGAAACCGACGCGGCCGTCGCCGGTGGCCGTCACGATCTCGTCGTGGGCGCGGATGCTCTGGGCGTGGAGGTGGTCGCCGGTGAAGTTCTGCATGAACCAGGAGGGCCGGAGCACGGCCCACTCCGGGAACTCCGCGCGCAGGGCCCGGTGCACCACGCCGAGGCCGTCGGCATCCTCGGGGATCGCGGAGGAGCTGAGGAGGACGACGCGGCGCACGCCCTGGCTCCGCGCCGCGCGCAGGAACGGGAGCATGGGCACCGCGGGGTCCGAGGCGGCGGTGGGCGGGACGAGGTAGAGGCCGCGCACCCCGGCGAGGGCCGGGGCGTGGGTCGACGCGTCGTCCCAGTCGAAGCGCGTGGGTACGACGCCGGGGCCGCCGCCCGGCCCTGTCGCGGCCCGCCCGCTGCCGGCGCGCCTGCTTCCGGCGCGTACGCGGTGGCCGAGTTCGGCCAGCCGGGCGGCGACGCGGCGGCCGGTGTTGCCGGTGCCGCCGGTCACCAGGAAGGTGTCGTCGGTCGTCTGCATGGTGTGCTCCTGGGAGATGTGGGTCACTGCTGCTACGCGGCCGAGGACGGGGCGCCGCTCCAGGGCGCGTCGGGACCGGCGGCCAGTTCGCCGGCGGCGAGGGGGTTCCAGTAGTCGCGGTAGTGGGTGAAGAGGCCGTTCTTCACGGTGGCGACCACGATGTAGCTCATCTCGTACGGGCGGCCGGTCGACACGACGCGCCCCTCGGCGCGCATCTCGACGATGATCACCTCGGGGTTCTCGGTCTGGTGGACCTCGACGTACGGGAAGCCGGCGATGTCCACCATGTCCGGGTAGCCGGCCATGTAGGCGCGGACGGCTTCCTTGCCGTCCAGGCGGCGCGGGGCGCCGGGCGGGGCGAAGGGGAACTCGCAGACGCCGTCCTCGTCCCAGAGGCCGACCCACGCGTCGATGTCGCCCGCGACCAGGAGGTCGAGTCCGTGACGGAAGACGGCGGAGGGGGTGGTGGTGTCCGACATGGTGTGTTCCTTTCGGTAGGGCGCCGCGGGGGCGGTGGAGCGTCCGCGGCGGCCGGTCCGCGGATCGGCCGCCGCACGGTCCGCGCTAAGATACGGACCGTCGGTCCGAATCACTATACGGACCGATAGTCCGTATACGCAATCCCGTGCGCCGCCACCAGGAGGAGCCAGCCATGCCCCCCGTACGCAAGGAGCGGGCCGACGCCGCCCGCAACCGCGAGGCGGTGCTCGCCGCCGCCGACCGCCTGTTCGCCGAGCGCGGCGACTGCGAGGTGTCCATGGACGACATCGCGGCGGCGGCGGGCGTCGGCAAGGGCACCCTCTTCCGCCGGTTCGGAGACCGCGTCGGCCTGATCCAGGCGCTCGTCGCACGGCGCGCCGAGGCCCTGCGGGCCGACATCGAGGCGGGCTCCACGCCGCTCGCCCCCGGCGCCCCGGCCGACGAACGCGCCCTCGCCCTCCTCGCCGCCCTGCTCGGCTTCAAGCTGGCCAACCGGCCCCTGATGCTCGCCCTGGAGAACGCGGGCAGCGGCAGCCCGTACCTGAGCGAGACGTACGGCCCGTGGCACGCCCAGCTCGCCGGGCTGCTGGCCGAGGCCCGTGGCGAGCGGGACGCCGACTTCCTCGCCCACGCCCTGCTGGCGGCCGTACGGAGCGACCTCATCGAACACCTCACCGCGACGGGCACGTCCCCGGCCGACATCCACTCAGGGCTGGCCGCGCTCGCCCGCGCCGTTCTCTCCCCCACGCCCTGAGCCCTCCGGGCCCACCAGCTTCAACCACGCCTGCCATGGCCGGGGTTGACGCACAGTGCGGCGGGCGGGTTGGCGTTCGCGGCGCACCGTCGACCATGATCAGGGCATGGCAGACATACAAGGCTCACCCGCCCCAGGGACGAACGACACGACACACGACGGCCCCACCGGCCCCACCGGCCCCGGGCAGCCGCTGCGGACCGAGACCATCGCCCCGGGCGTCTTCGCCTTCATCCAGGGCGACGGCTCCTGGGGCTGGTCCAACGCGGGGCTCGTCGCGAGCCGCGGCGAGGCGCTGCTCGTCGACACCTTCTACACGCTCCCCCTGACGCGGCGGCTGCGGGCGGCGGTCGCCGAGGCCGCCCCCGACGCGCGCGTCACCACCGTCGTCAACACCCACCTCAACGGCGACCACTGCCACGGCAACCAGCTCTTCCCGGACGCCGAGATCATCACCTCGGACGCCAACGCGGCCGGCATCGACCATGAGGTACCGCCCGCCCTCTACCCGCAGCTCCAGCAGAACCCGCCGGCCGGGCCGGCCGGCGAGTACTTCACGCACCACTTCGGCCACTTCGACTTCTCCGGCATCGAGTTCACGCCGCCCACCCGTACCTTCCGCGACCGGCTGGACCTGCGCGTCGGGGACCTCGACGTCGAGCTGCTGAACGTCGGCCCCGCGCACACCGGCGGCGACGTGGTCGTCCACGTCCCGGAGGCGTCCACGGTCTTCCTCGGGGACATCCTCTTCCAGGACGACCACCCGGTGGTGTGGGCGGGCCCGGTCCTCGCGTGGGCCGACGCGTGCGACCGGCTGATAGCGACCGGCGCGCGGACCTTCGTGCCCGGCCACGGGCGGCTCGCGGGCCCCGCCGACCTGGCCCGCTTCCGCGACTACCTGCGCCACGTCCACGAGGAGGCCGCGCGCGCCGCGGCGGCGGGCGTGCCGCTGGCGACCGCGGCCCGCGCCATCCCGCTCGACGCCTACGCCGACTGGCCGCTGTCCGAGCGCGTGGTCGCGACCGTCGCCGCCGTCTACCGCGAGGTGGGCGCACCGGCCCCGGCGGCGCCCCTGGAACTGCTGACGATGATGGCGGAGATCGCCGCCGAACGCGGCGCCAGGCCATCCGGCTCCGGCCGCCTCCCCCACCAGGGCCGAGCGACCCACGAGGACGCCCGGGAGCCCGGCGCGGCGCGCGGGGACACGGCGGAGTAGCTGCCGGGGAGCGGCGGAGCAGCCCCTGACCTGGCCCGTCGGTGTGGGGCCGACCGGCTCATCGTCGTCGAGCAGGCCGGTGGATCCGCCGGCCCGTCGTCGTAGATCCCGCCGGCCCGTCTCACCCGCGAACGGCTCTCGCGGGCTCGCGGTCTCCCGGTCTCCCGGAGTCAGGCCCAGGGGGACCGCGGGCCGGTGACCACCTGGAGCAGGCGGGCCACCGTCGGGTCGGCGTCGGGGCGGTGGACGGCCTGGATGGTGGTGTCCAGGTAGCCGGCGTCGCCGCGCAGCGGCAGGAAGCTCACGCCGCCGGTGGAGAAGTGCCGGGCGCCCTCGGGCAGCAGGCTCACGCACAGGCCGGCGGCGACGTAGCTGAACAGGCCGCTCAGCTCGTCGGCGAGTACGAGGCCCCGGGGGGTGAAGCCCGCGCGGTGGCAGGCGAGGTGGACCTGCTCGGCGAGTACCGGCAAGGCGGTGGGGTCGGGCATCGCGAAGTCCTCGTCGCGCAGCGCGGAGAGGGCGATCTCGTCGGCGCCGGCGAGGCGGTGCCCGTCGGGTACGGCCGCCTGGATGCGTTCGGTGGCCACGACCGTACTGACGAGCTCGTCGGGCAGCCGGGCCGGGTCGCGCAGGAAGCCGAGGTCGAGCGCCCCGGTGTGGACCTGCTCGGCCACGGCGGCCGCGGACCCGTGGTGCAGTTGCACGCGCAGGCCGGGGAGTTGGTCGGCCATGGCGCGCAGCATCGTGGGGAGGTGGAGGTGGCTGAGGAGGCTGACGTAGCCGATCCGGATGTCGCCCTCGACTCCGTCGGCCACCCGGCGGGCCCGGGCGACCGCGGCCGTCTGGAGGTCGAGCAGCCGCCGCGCGTCGGCGGCGAAGACCTCGCCGGCGGCGGTGGGCCGCGCGCCGGTGGGGCCGCGCTCCAGTAGGCGGACGCCGAGCATCCGTTCCAGCCGCTGGATGGACTGGCTGAGCGGGGGCTGGCTCATGCCGAGCTGTTCGGCGGCCCGCCCGAAGTGGCCCTCACCGACCACCGCGAGGAATTGCACCAGGAGCCGTCGGGACAGGGCGATATCCTCAGCCATATCATTCATGCCGAAATCATATATTGGACACACCTTCCCCGGTGGGTGTGGAGTGAGTCATGCACGACCTGGAGGTTCGGGTGACTGTCCGGCCTCGTTCGGCGTCGTTCGGCGTGGTGGATTTGTTCCACCGCCGCCCGCGCCGTTCGCTGGAAGCGGTCAACAGCCCCCGTTCCAGGCCGGCGGCCTATTTCTCCTGATTCCTCTGGGGTGATCTTCATGGCGGTCGTGACGATCGTCGGCGCCGGTGTCATCGGCATCTCGTGGGCGCGCCTGTTCGGCGGCGCGGGCTGGGAGGTCCGGGTCAGCGACCCGCGACCCGACCTGGACGAGGTGGTGGCGCGCGAGCTCGCCGGCCTGCCGGTGACGGCGACCCACGACCTGGCCGCGGCGGCGGACGGCGCGGACTTCGTGCAGGAGGCCGGGCCGGAGCGGATCGAGGTCAAGGAGCAGATGTTCGCCACCCTGGCCGCGCACACGCGCGACGGCGTGGTGCTGGCCTCGTCCTCCTCGTCCCTGCTGCCGTCGAAGATCGCGCAGGGCAACCCGGCGGCCGACCGCGTCGTCATCGGCCATCCGTTCAATCCGCCGGAGCTGATGCCGCTGGTGGAGGTGGTGCCCGGGGAGCGGACCTCGGCCGCGACGGTCGACCACGCGATGGAGGTGTACCGGGGGCTCGGCAAGCTGCCGATCCGGCTCAAGAAGGAGATCCCCGGGTTCGTCGGCAACCGCCTTCAGAAGGTGTTCAACGACCAGGCGAACTATCTGGTCCAGCAGGGCGTCATCGACGTACGGGACCTCGACGACCTGGTGCGCGCCTCGCTCGGACTGCGCTGGGCCACGATCGGCCCGTTCCAGAGCGGCGCCCTCGGCGGCGGCCCGGCCGGCATGCGCCACCTGGTGGAACACGTGGGCTCGCAGATGCGCTTCGAGATCGGCAGGGCCGACCAGGCCCGGATGGGCGAGGTCCTGGACGCCGTCGAGCGGGCCTACGGCACCGGCCAGGAGGCCTACGAGCACCTGGCCGAGCTGCGTGACCGGCGCACCCGCGGCGCCCTGGCGCCGCTGGACTGGCCGGAGCCCGGGCCGGAACCCGGCAGTGGGGACAGCACGGCAGACGGCTCCGCGGACAGCGTCGCGAACGGAGAGCGGAAGTGAACACGCCCGTACCGACGGACGCCCCGACGGCGTCCACGCACCAGCGTCTGCTCGCGCTACAACTCCACCCGGGGCGCGTACTGGAAGTGAGCATCGCGGACGGCCGGGTGCGAACTCTGATCGAGGACGCCGGCGCCTCGCCGGACGGCGTCGTCGTGGACTCCGGCACCGTGTACTGGACCACGATGGGCGTCCCCGAGGCGGACCCCGGCACACCGGACGGCACCGGCTACGACTACTCCCCGCGCAACGGCGGCGTCCACGCCTGGCACCTGGGCGACGGCGGGCCGCGGCGCGACATCGTGCCCGACGGGATGATAACGACCGGCAAGCAACTGACCTCGGACGGCGCCGGCACGCTGTACTGGGGCGACCGGGAGGGCCGCCGGGTCAGCCGGGCCCGTGTGGACGGCGGCGGCCTGGGCGACCTGATCGTCAACCCCGCCGGGGACGGGATCATGGGCGAGTGCGTCGGCGTCGCCGTCGACCCGGTCCACCGCTACCTGTACTGGACGCAGAAGGGCCCGGCGAAGGGCGGCAAGGGCCGCATCCTCCGCGCCGGCCTCGACCTCCCCGCCGGTACGAGCGCCGGACACCGCACCGACGTCGAGGTGCTGTGGAGCGGCCTGCCCGAACCCATCGACCTGCACCTGAGCGGCGGATGGCTCTACTGGACCGACCGCGGGGCCGCGCCGCTCGGCAACACCCTCAACCGGGCGCCCGTACCCGCGCCCGGCGCCGCGGGCGGCGCCCCCGAGATCCTGTCCGACGGGTTCACCGAGGCGATCGGCCTCGCCGTCGACCACGCGGCCGGCCTCGCCTACGTCGCCGACCTGGGCGGGCACATCCGCGAGGTACCGCTGCCCGACGGCCCCGCCGCGGGCCGGCCGCAGCGCGAGGTCGCGGCGCTCGGCACCGCGCTGACCGGGCTGTGCCTGCTGCCCCCCGCGTGACGCGACCGGCGCGGCCGCACCGTACCGACGTACCGATCCTGCGAGCACAAACCGTACGAAGCACCGCCGAGGCGCGGTGTGGCAAAGGAGATGAACGGCAGATGGGCTTCACCCTTCCCACCGAGGTCGAACGGCGGCCGGTGGCCGTCATCGGCGCGGGCACCCTGGGACGCCGGATCGCGCTGATGTTCGCCACCCGCGGCGGCGTGGTCCGTATCTACGACAAGTCGGGGCCCGCGGGCGAGGCGGCGAAGACCTACGTCGAACAGCACGTCGACGAGGTCGCCGCCCGCGTCGAGGGCGGCGGGCCGGGGCGGGTCGAGGTGACCGACGACCTCGCCGAGGCGCTCGCCGGGGCCTGGCTGACGGTCGAGGCGGTCCCGGAGCGGCTCGACCTGAAGAAGAGCGTTTTCGCCGACCTGGACGCCGGCGCCGAGCCCGACGCGATCCTGGCCAGCAACTCCTCCTCGTACCCGACCAGTCAGTTCATCGACCGCGTCGCGCACCCCGAGCGGGTGGTGAACATGCACTTCTACATGCCTCCGGTGCAGAACGCGGTCGACCTGATGTCGGACGGGCGGACCGACCCGGCGGTGCTCGCCTTCCTCAAGGAGGAGCTGCCCCGGTACGGCGTCTTCCCGTTCGAGGCGCACAAGGAGTCGACCGGCTTCATCTTCAACCGCATCTGGGCCGCCATCAAGCGCGAGTCCCTGGAAGTGGTCGCGGAGGGCGTCTCCACCCCGCAGGACGTCGACCGCATGTGGGAGATCAACATGGGCACGCCCGCCGGTCCGTTCCGGATGATGGACCACGTCGGCCTGGACGTCGTCCTCGACATCGAGGAGCACTACGCCGCCGAACTCCCCGGCCTCCCCGCCGCCCCCCGGGAGCTGCTGAGGCGCTACGTCGACGCCGGCCACCTCGGCGTCAAGACCGGCCGCGGCTTCTACGCCGACTACCCGGCCTGACGACCGGCCGCCACCCGAACGCCTGCGCCCCGGACCCGCCGTACGGTCCGGGGCCGCGGCCCGCTCCGCGGTGCGCTTCGCGCGGCGGCGGGGGTGCCGGGACGCTGCGCGTCGGCCGCAGGGTACCGGGGCGTTGCACGCCCGCCGCGGGAGCCCAGTCGCTGCACGTCGGCAGCGGGGCGCCAGGACGCCTTCGTGCTGATGGTGAGACACCCGTGTGCCTTCACGCGGGATGTCTTCGCCCGGCGGCGAGGCGCCGGGACGCTGCACGTCGGCCGCGGCGCGGCGGGGTGCCTTCGCTCTGATGACGCGACACCGACGCGCCTTCACACGGCGGCGGGGCGCCGGGACGCCTGCGCGCTGATGGTAAGACACCCGCGTACCCTCGCGCGGATGACGAGGGCCCAGGACGTCTTCGCGCGTCAGCGAGGCGCCGATGCGCTGCACGCCAGCCACTCGGCGCCGGGGCGTCTTCGCGCTGGCGCCGAAGGCCCGGTGCACCTTCACGCTGACGGCGAGGCGCCGGGGCGTTCAGGCCGACGGCCGGGCGCCGGGGACTGCGCACCGACCGCGAGGGGACCGAGGCATCTTCACGCTGATGACGCGACACCGATGCGCCTTCACGCGGCAGCAGGGTGCCGGTGCGTTCACGCGACAGCGAGGCTTCGGGGCGCTGCGCGTCGGCCGCAGGGCGGCGGGCGCCTTCGTACTGATGACGAGGCATCCGTGCGCCTTCACGCAGCGGCGGCGTGCCGATGCGTTCACGCAGCGGCGGCGTGCCGATGCGTTCACGCGGCGGCAAGGCGCCGTTGCGCCGCACGCCGGCCGCAGGGCCAGGGGCGCGGCTTCGTGCTGGTGGCGGGGCAGGTGGATGGGGTCTCCGTTTAGCATTCGGGCATGAAGCTGCGTTTGCCCCGACGGCGCGGGCGGTTGTTCGCCGCCATAGCCGCCGTCGCCGTGCTCGCCGGGGCCGGCACCTGGACGGCGGCCGCCTCCGGCGGCGAGGCCCCCGTCCACCGCGAGGACCACGTGCTGTCGCTGCCCGAGTCGCCGGGGTCCCGGGACACGGTCCGCATCGACACGTCGTTCTTCACCTCCGGCGGTACGGAGCGCAGACCGGCCGTCCTGCTGGCGCACGGCTTCGGCGGCAGCAAGGACGATCTGCGCGGCCAGGCGGAGGACTTGGCGCGCGACGGCTACGCCGTGCTGACCTGGTCGGCGCGCGGCTTCGGCGGTTCCACGGGCCGTATCGGACTCAACGACCCGCGGCACGAGGTCGCCGACGCGAGCCGCCTCATCGACTGGCTGGCGAAGCGCCCGGAGGTGCGGCTCGACAAGCCCGGCGATCCGCGCGTCGGCGTCGCGGGCGCCTCCTACGGCGGCGCGCTGTCCCTCCTCGCGGCCGGGTACGACCGGCGCGTCGACGCGATCGCCCCGCAGATCACCTACTGGAACCTCGCCGACTCCCTCTTCCCCGACGACGTCTTCAAGAAGCTGTGGGCCGGGATCTTCTTCACCACCGGCTCGACCACGACCGGGATCGGCGACGAGAAGGCGGCCCCGTCGCAGACCTCGGGGTGCGGACGGTTCGAGAAGGCGCTGTGCGAGATGTACGAGCGGGTGGCCGTCGCCGGGAAGCCGGACGCGCGGGCGCGCGAACTGCTCCAGCGACGCAGCCCGTCCGAGGTCGCCGACCGGATCAAGGTGCCCACCCTCATCACCCAGGGCCAGAGCGACTCCCTTTTCCCGCTCGGCCAGGCCGACGCCATGGCCCGGGCCATCAGGGCCAACGACGCGCCCGTGGCGGTGGACTGGATCGCGGGCGGCCATGACGGCGGCGAGCGCGAGACGGGCCGGGTGGCGCGGCGCACCGAGGCGTGGTTCGACCGCTACCTCAAGGGCGACGAAGGCGCGAACACCGGCCCCGCCTTCCGTGTCACACGGACCGGCGGCGTCGACTCCACCGACGGGGCCGCGCGGCTGCGCGGCGCGAGCGGCGACCGCTACCCGGGGCTCGCCAACGACGAGCGGACGGTGAAGTTCACGGGCGGCGAGCAGACCTTCGCCAACCCGGCAGGCGCGGGCCCGGCCGCGATCTCCTCGGTGCCCGGCATCGGCGCCATCTCCCAGCTCTCCGGCCTCGGCGCCGGGGTCTCCCTCGATTTCCCCGGCCAGTACGCGCGGTTCGACTCGGCGCCCCTGTCGACCGGGGTGCGCGTCACCGGGTCGCCGAGCGTGAAGCTGCGTGTGAAGGCGGACGGCGGCGAGGCCGTGCTGTTCGCCAAGGTCTACGACGTCGGGCCGAACGGCCGGCAGCAGTTGCCGTCCCAGCTCGTGTCCCCGGTCCGGGTCACCGGCGCCAAGGACGGCCGTACGGTCGAGGTGCGGCTGCCCGCCGTCGACCACAACTTCGCCGCCGGGCACCGGATGCGGCTGGTCCTCGCCGCCACGGACATGGGCTACGCGTCGCCGGTCGAGCCCGCCTCGTACACCGTCTCGCTCGCCGGGGAGGGGCTGCGGGCGCCGACGGCGCCGGCGGTGCGGACCGCCTCCGCCGGGCTGCCGTGGTGGACCTGGGGGCTGCCGGCGGCGGGCGCGGTCCTCGCCGTGGCGCTGCTGCTCGTCGGCCGCCGCCGCACCGCGCCGGCCGCGCCCGATCCGGCGCTCGCCGATGTGCCGTTGCAGATCACGGGGTTGAGCAAGCGGTACGCGAAGTCCGCCGACCGGTACGCGGTGCGGGAGCTGTCCTTCCGGGTGGAGCGCGGGCAGGTGCTGGGGCTGCTCGGGCCCAACGGCGCGGGCAAGACCACCACGCTGCGGATGCTGATGGGCCTCATCCGGCCGGACGGCGGGGACATCCGGGTCTTCGGGCACGCGATCCGGCCGGGCGCGCCGGTGCTGTCGCGGGTCGGCGCGTTCGTCGAGGGCGCGGGGTTCCTGCCGCACCTGAGCGGCCGGGCCAACCTCGACCTGTACTGGCGGGCGACCGGCCGGCCCGCCGAGGACGCGCACATCGAGGAGGCCCTGGAGATCGCCGGGCTCGGCTCGGCGCTGGACCGCGCGGTCCGTACGTACAGCCAGGGCATGCGGCAGCGGCTGGCCATCGCGCAGGCCATGCTCGGCCTGCCGGACCTGCTGATCCTCGACGAGCCGACGAACGGCCTCGACCCGCCGCAGATCCGTGAGATGCGCGAGGTGATGATCCGTTACGCGGCGGCCGGGCGCACCGTCATCGTCTCCAGCCATCTGCTGTCCGAGGTGGAGCAGAGCTGTACGCACCTGGTGGTGATGGACCGCGGGCGGCTGGTGCAGGCCGGTCCGGTCGCGGAGATCATCGGCTCGGGCGACACGCTGCTCGTCGGCGTGGCGGGCGGGCTCTCGGAGTCCGAGGCCGAGGCGGTGTGCGAGAAGGTGGCCGCGCTGCCGGGCGTCGCCTCGGCCGTCCCCGCCGACGAGGGGCTGCTGGTGCGGCTGGCGGGGGCCGACGCCGCCGCACTCGTCGTCGAGTTGGTGCGCCTGGAGGTCCCGGTGGCGAGCGTCGGCCCGCACCGCCGCCTGGAGGACGCGTTCCTGACCCTGATCGGAGGCTCCGCGTGAGTACGTCCACGAGTACGGCCACGAGTACGGCGCGCGAGAGGACGCCGGGGCCGTCGGCGCCCGGCTACCGGGCCCGGCACACCCTGCCGCTGCGCGTGGAGGCGGCGCGGCAGCTACGGCGGCGGCGCACGCTGGTGGTCGGAGCCGTGCTGGCGGTGCTGCCGTTCGTGCTGATCGCGGCGTTCGCGATCGGCGGGCAGCCCAGCGGCCGGGACGGCCGGGTGTCGCTCATCGACTCCGCCACCGCCTCCGGCGCGAACTTCACCGCGACGGCCCTCTTCGTCTCGGCCGGCTTCCTGCTGGTGGTGCCGGTGGCGCTGTTCTGCGGCGACACGGTGGCGTCCGAGGCGAGCTGGTCCTCGCTGCGCTATCTGCTGGCGGCGCCGGTGCCGCGGGCCCGGCTGCTGCTGAGCAAACTGGCGGTGGCGCTGGGGTTCAGCGCGGCGGCGATGCTGCTGCTGCCGGTGGTGGCGCTGGCGGCGGGCACGGCCGCGTACGGCTGGGGCGACCTGCGGCTGCCGACGGGCGGCGCGCTCCCCGCGGGCGACGCCGTGCCGCGGCTGCTGCTCGTCGTCGCGTACATCTTCGTCGGCCAGCTCGTCACGGCCGCCCTCGCCTTCTGGCTCTCCACGGTCACCGACGCGCCGCTCGGCGCGGTCGGCGGCGCGGTCGGCCTGACGATCGTCGGCAACGTCCTGGACGCGGTCACCGCGCTCGGCCACTGGCGCGACTTCCTGCCCGCGCACTGGCAGTTCGCGTGGGCGGACGCGCTCCAGCCACAGCTCGAATGGGGCGGCATGATCAAGGGCGCGGCGGTGTCGGTGGCGTACGCGCTGGTGCTCTTCGCCCTGGCCTTCCGCCACTTCCGGGCCAAGGACGTGGTGTCCTGACGGACTGTGCGGCGGGCCGGCCGCCTGATCGCGTGCCGATGCCACGATCCGGCGTAGCCGGCCGGGCCGGCGGGGAGCGCAGGCCGGCCGCGCCGGCCTGGCCGGATGCCGGCCCCCTGCGGGGCAAGGTAGCCCCAAAACCGCCTGCGAGCCCTACGGCGGCGACACGCCACCCCGCGCCCGCGGGTACCTCAAAGGGGCCGGTATGGCCCCCATGCTGGGCGAACGCGGCCCAGACCCGGGCGGCTCGTCCCGATCCACCACGCGGCGACGGCGCGATCCGGAGCGAGCAGCATGCCCCGGCCCAGGACGACGCCGCCGATCCGTCCAAGCCTGCGGAGGCACGCCCCTTCACCAGGCGCGAGGCCAAGGGCCGCCCCGACGCGGCCCGAGGCGGAGCCCACCCCGACCCGGGCCCAGCCCAACGCAGGGAGCGCAGCCCAACGCGGGGCCCGACCCGACGCAGCCCCGATACGGGGCCCCGCCCAACACGGAGTCCGTCCCAATGCGGGGCGCAGCTCAATGCGGGGCGCAGCCCGACACGATGCCCGACCGACACGGGACGTAGCCCGACGCGGGGCGCAGCCCAACGCGGAGCCCGCCCCGACGCGGGGCGCAGCCCGACACGGGCCCGACCTGACACAGGGCTCGACCCGACACGGGGCGTAATCCAAGGCGGAGCCCGCCCCAACCCGCGGCACAGCCCGGCACAGGGCCCAGCCCAACGCAGGACGCAACCCAACGCGCGGCGCAGCCCGATCCGGGGCCCAACCCACCGCGGAGCGTCAGGCGCCCCGCGTTATTGGGCTGTGCCGGTCAGCAGCCATCGGCGTACTGGGATCTCCAGGAGGACGCGGCCGGTGGTGGGCTTTTCGGGGGTGGTGACGTCCCAGGCGTATTTGGCCGCGAAGGCGGACACGATGTCGGCGGGGAACTCGGCGCGGTGGAGCGTGGCGTCGCCTTCGGCGACGACTGGGGAGCGGCCGTCCTCCAGTGCGAGGGAGACGCGGGGGTCGGCCTCGATGTTGGCGATCTTCACCGAGCCGGTGTCCGTGCCGATCCACCACCTGGCGCGTTCGAAGACGAACCAGACCGGGGTGACGTGGGCGGAGCCGTCGGGCCGTACCGTGCACAGCCAGACGTTCTTCTCCCGCGCCAGGCGGGCGCGGACGGCGGGCCCGAGCGGGGTCACAAGATCACTCATCCGCCCATTGCACCCGGCCCGCGCGCCCGACGCATCGGACGGCCGTCTCGGACGATGGTCCTACTCCCCCGTGCCCAGCCCGGGCCGGTTCACCCGCTCACCCCGCCCCGTACACGGCCTGCGGGGGCTCCGCGCGGGCCAGGAGTTCCCGGGCCGCCTCCCCCGCCTCGGCCGGGGTCCAGCGGGCGCCCTTGTCGACGGTGGGGCCGGGGCGCCAGCCCTCCATCACGGTGATGCGCCCGGCCTCGGCCTCGAAGACGCGGCCGGTCACCCCGGCGCTGGCGGCGGAGGCGAGCCAGACGACGAGCGGGGAGACATTGTCCGGGGCCATGGCGTCGAACGCGTCGCCGCCGGGCGCGGCCATCGTCTCGGCGAAGGTCCGCTCCGTCATCCGGGTACGGGCGGCAGGGGCGATGGCGTTGACGAGCACCCCGTAGCGGGCCATCTCGGCGGCGGCGACAAGCGTCAGCCCCAGGATTCCGGCCTTGGCGGCCGAGTAGTTGCCCTGCCCCACGCTGCCCAGCAGCCCCGCCCCGGAACTGGTGTTGACGACGCGCGCCTCGGGGGCGCGACCCGCCCTCGACTCGGCGCGCCAGTGCGCCGCCGCGTGCTTGAGGGGCAGGAAGTGGCCCCGCAGATGGACTCGTACGACGGCGTCCCAGTCGTCCTCGCCGAGGTTGACGAGCATCCGGTCGCGCAGGAAGCCCGCGTTGTTGACCAGGGCGTCGAGCCGCCCGTACGCGTCGAGCGCGGTGGCGATCAGGGACTGGGCGCCCTCGGCGGTGGCGATGTCGCCGCCGTGCGCGACGGCCTCGCCGCCCGCCGCGCGGATCTCGTCCACGACGCGCTGGGCGGGCCCGTCGGTGGTGCTGTCGGCGGTGCCGTCCCCCGGGTCGCCGCCGCCGTCGAGGCCCACGCCGAGGTCGTTGACCACCACCTTGGCTCCTTCGGCGGCGAGGGCGAGCGCGTGGGCGCGGCCGAGCCCGCGGCCCGCGCCGGTGACGACGGCGACGCGTCCGGCACAGATTCCGCTCATGTCATCTCTCCTTGCTCGTCGGTGGTTCCAGAGGTGCGGTCGCCGGCGTCGTGTCCGGCGGTACGTCCGGCTGCCCGGCCCCCGGCGCGTACGGACGGGCCGTCGGCGGTACGCGCGTCAGTGCCGTCAGCGGTACGGGCGTCCAGCCCCTCAGCGGTACGGGCGTCCGAGCCGTCCTCGGCAGGGTCGACCGCGCCGTGGCCGTCCGCGGCGCGGTTGGCCGTGGCGGCGTCCAGGAACGCCGGGCGCTCCCCTCCCCCGTGCACCAGCAGGCTCGCGCCGGTGACGTACGCGGCGAGGTCGGAGGCGAGGAAGACGCAGGCGTCGCCGATCTCGGCGGGTTCGGCGAGTCTGCCGAGCGGCACGGTGCGGCCGACGGCCGCGATGCCCCGCTCGTCGCCGTAGTGGAGGTGCGAGAGTTCGGTGCGGACCATGCCGAGGATCAGGGTGTTGACGCGGACGCGCGGGGCCCATTCGACGGCCATGGTGCGGGCCAGGTTCTCCAGGCCCGCCTTGGCGGCGCCGTACGCGGCCGTGCCCGGCGAGGGCCTGGTGCCGCTGACGCTGCCGATCATGGTGATGGAGCCGCCGGCGGCGGCCAGTGCCCGGTGCGCGGCGAGCGAGGCCGTCATCGGGGCGATGAGGTTGAGTTCGACGGTGCGCGCGGCGCGCCGCGGGTCGCTGTCGGCGAGCAGCCGGTAGGGGCTGCCGCCGGCGTTGTTGACGAGGGCGTCGAGTCGCCCGTACGCGCCCTCGACCCGTTCGAAGAGCCGGCCGACGGCCTCCGGGTCGCGCAGGTCCACGGCGTGGAAGCGGGCGGTCCGGCCGGCGGCCTCGACGGGCCGGTCGGGCGGGCGGCGGGCGCAGGCGACGACCTCGGCGCCGGCGGCCAGCAGGGCGCGGCTGATGCCGGCGCCGACGCCGCGGGTGCCGCCGGTGACGACGGCGACGCGGCCGGACAGATCGATGGTGACCGTCACGTGGCACCTCCCGCAACGGGCGATCCGCTGCTACCTTCACACCTAACAAACGTTTGGTGGAAAGGTAGCTGATCCTGTCATGGGTGTCTCCACCTCCGCACCGCACGACGGCGTCCGCGTCGTCACGGTGGACTTCCCACCGGTCAACGCCCTCCCCGTACGCGGCTGGCATGAACTGGCCGAGGCCGTACGGGCGGCGGGCGCCGACCCCGGCGCCCGCTGCGTCGTGCTGACCGCCGCCGGGCGCGGCTTCAACGCGGGCGTCGACATCAAGGAGATCCAGCGCTCGGCCGGCCACGACGCGCTCATCGGCGCCAACCGGGGCTGCTACGAGGCGTTCGCCGCGGTCTACGACTGCGAGGTGCCGGTGGTCGCGGCCGTGCACGGGCACTGCCTCGGCGGCGGCATCGGGCTCGTCGGCAACGCCGACGCCATCGTGGCGAGCGAAGACGCGGTCTTCGGCCTCCCGGAGCTGGACCGGGGGGCGCTCGGCGCGGCCACCCACCTCGCCCGGCTGGTCCCGCAGCACCTGATGCGCGCCCTGTACTACACCTCGCGGACCGCCACCGCCCAGGAGCTGCACCGCCACGGCTCCGTCTGGCAGGTCGTCAGCAGAGCGGAACTCCCGGACGCGGCCCTGGCGTTGGCCCGCGAGATCGCCGCCAAGGACGGCACGCTGATCCGGCTCGCCAAGGCCGCCATCAACGGCATCGACCCCGTGGACGTACGGCGCAGCTACCGCTTCGAGCAGGGCTTCACCTTCGAGGCCAACCTCAACGGCACGGCCGACCGCGTCCGTTCCACCTTCGGCAGCGAGGAGTAGCCGTGGCCCGTGCCAGGAACCAGAAGCTCATGACGGCCGATCAGGTCGCCGGCCGCATCGAGAGCGGCATGACGATCGGCATCGGCGGCTGGGGGTCGCGGCGCAAGCCGATGGCCCTCGTGCGGGCGCTGCTGCGCTCGGACGTGACCGATCTGACCGTGGTCTCGTACGGCGGCCCGGACGTGGGACTGCTGGCGGCGGCCGGGCGCGTCCGCAAGCTGGTCGCGGCGTTCGTGACGCTCGACTCCATCCCCCTCGAACCGCACTTCCGCGCCGCGCGCCAGAGCGGCGGCTTCGAGCTGATGGAGCTGGACGAGGCGATGTTCATGTGGGGGCTGACGGCCGCCGCGCACCGGCTGCCGTTCCTGCCCGTACGATCCGGGCTCGGCTCCGACGTGATGACGGTCAACCCGTCGCTGCGCACGGTCACTTCGCCCTACGAGGACGGCGAGGAGTTCGTCGCCGCGCCCGCGCTGCGGCTCGACGCGGCGCTCGTCCACCTCAACCGGGCGGACGCGTACGGCAACGCCCAGTACCTGGGCCCGGACCCGTACTTCGACGACTTGTTCTGCGAGGCGGCGACGGACGCGTACGTCTCGTGCGAGCGCGTCGTCGAGACCGCCGAGTTCGCCGAAGCGGGCGGCCCGCAGACGCTGCTGGTGGGGCGTCAGGAGGTGACGGGCGTCGTCGAGGCGCCGAACGGGGCGCACTTCACGTCCTGCGTCCCGGACTACGGCCGCGACGAGCCGTTCCAGGCCGCGTACGCCAAGGCCGCCGCCGATCCCGCCGCCTGGCGGGAGTTCACCGAGCGCTTCCTCGACGGGGACGAGGACGCCTATCAGGCCGCGGTCGCGGCCTTCGCGAAGGAGGGCGCATGAGCGAGGGGACCGCACCGGGGGCGGCGGCGACGCGCGCCGAGTACTGCGTGATCGCCTGCGCGGAGGCATGGCGGGGCGACGGCGAGATCCTGGCCAGCCCGATGGGGACCGTGCCGACCATCGGGGCGCGGCTCGCCAAGCTGACGTTCGCGCCCGAGCTGCTGCTCACGGACGGCGAGGCGCTGCTGATCGGCGACGTGCCGGGGCTCGGCGAGGCGGCGCGGGTCGTGGAGGGGTGGCTGCCCTACCGGCGGCATCTGGCGATGGTCACCGGCGGCAAGCGCCATGTGATGATGGGCGCGAGCCAGCTCGACCGGTACGGCAACCAGAACATCTCCTGCATCGGCGACTGGCGGCGGCCCGACCGGCAGCTCCTGGGGGTGCGCGGCGCGCCCGCCAACACCCTGAACAACCCGACGAGTTACTGGGTGCCCAAGCACTCGACGCGGGTGCTGGTGGAGAAGGCCGACATGGTCTGCGGCGTCGGCTACGAGCGGGCGGCGGCGGCCGGCCCGTCGGCGACGCGCTTCCACCGCATCCCGCGGGTCGTCACGGATCTCGCCGTCCTCGACTTCGAGACGACCGACCACCGCATGCGGGTGCGGTCCCTGCATCCCGGCGTCAGTCCGGAGCGGCTGCGCGAGGCCACGGGGTTCCCGCTCGACGTGCCGGCCGACGTGCCGCGCACGCGCGAGCCGAGCGCCGAGGAGCTGCGGCTGATCAGGGAGGTCATCGACCCGCGCGGGCTGCGGGAGCGGGAGGTGCGCCCGTGAGCGACCGGCGGCTCGTGACCCCGCTCACCGAACTGACCGGTGTGCGCCACCCGTTGGTGCAGACGGGCATGGGCTGGGTCGCGGGGCCCCGGCTGGTCTCCGCGTCCGCGAACGCCGGGGCGCTCGGCATCCTCGCCTCGGCGACCATGACGGTGCCTCAACTGAGGTCCGCGATACGGGAGGTGAGGTCCCGTACGGACGCGCCGTTCGGCGTCAACCTGCGGGCGGACGCGGGCGACGCGGCGGAGCGGGCCGGGGTGATCATCGAGGAGGGGGTGCGGGTCGCGTCCTTCGCGCTCGCGCCCTCCCGCGAGCTGATCGCCCGGCTCAAGGACGCGGGCGTCGTGGTCGTCCCCTCCATCGGGGCGCGCCGGCACGCCGAGAAGGTGGCCGCCTGGGGCGCGGACGCGGTCATCGTCCAGGGCGGCGAGGGCGGCGGCCACACCGGTGAGGTCGCCACGACGGTCCTGCTCCCGCAGGTGGTCGACGCGGTCGGCATCCCCGTCGTCGCGGCGGGCGGCTTCCGCGACGGGCGCGGCCTCGTGGCGGCCCTCGCGCACGGCGCGGCCGGCATCGCCATGGGCACCCGCTTCCTCCTCACCGCCGAGAGCACGGTGCCGGACGCGGTGAAGGCGAAGTACCTGGCGGCCGCCGTCAAGGACATCACGGTCACCACCAAGGTCGATGGCCTCCCCCACCGGATGCTGCGCACGGACCTGGTGGCGGGGCTGGAGCGCGCGGGCCGCGCCGCCTCCCTCGTACGGGCCCTGCGGCACGCCGCGTCCTTCCGCCGCCTCTCGGGGCTGAGCTGGCCGGCGATGGTGCGCGACGGCCTCGCGATGAAGCACGGCAAGGAGCTGACCTGGAGCCAGGTGCTGCTCGCCGCCAACACCCCGATGCTGCTGCGCGCCGCGATGGTGGAGGGCCGCACCGACCTCGGCGTCATGGCCGCGGGCCAGGTAGCGGGCCTCATCGAGGACCTCCCGAGTTGCGCGGAACTGGTGGACCGGGTGATGGCGGAGGCATACGCGACGCTGGCGGGGCTGCCGTCCCCCGAGTGAACCGCCCGTCGAGGGCGGTTCACGGAAGCACCCGTCAGAGCCTTTCGATGATCGTGACGTTCGCCTGGCCGCCGCCCTCGCACATCGTCTGGAGGCCGTAGCGGCCCCCGGTGCGTTCCAGTTCGTGCAGGAGCGTGGTCATGAGGCGGGCGCCGGTGGCGCCGAGGGGGTGGCCTAGGGCGATGGCGCCGCCGTTGACGTTGACCTTCTCCGGGTCCGCGCCGGTCTCGCGCAGCCAGGCCAGGACGACGGGGGCGAACGCCTCGTTGATCTCGACGAGGTCGATGTCGTCCATCGTCATGCCGGTCTTCTTCAGCGCGTGCGCGGTGGCCGGTATGGGCGCGGACAGCATGCGGATGGGGTCCTCGCCGCGTACGGAGAGGTGGTGGACGCGGGCGCGCGGGGTCAGGCCGTGGTCGCGTACGGCCTGTTCGGAGGCGAGGAGCAGGGCGGCGGCGGCGTCGGAGACCTGCGAGGAGACGGCGGCGGTCAGGGTGCCGCCCTCGACGACCGGGGCGAGCGCCGCCATCTTCTCCAGCGAGGTGTCGCGGCGCGGGCCCTCGTCGGCGGTCACCTCCCCGTACGCGACGCTCTCGCGGGCGAAGCGGCCCTCGTCGGCGGCGCGGATGGCGCGCTGGTGGGAGCGGAGCGCGAACTCCTCCATCTCGCGGCGGGAGATGCCCCACTTCGCGGCGATCAGTTCGGCGCCGTGGAACTGGTCGACGGGCTGGTCGCCGTAGCGCGCCCGCCATCCCTCGGAGCCGGCGTAGGGCCCGTCGGTGAGGCCGAGCGGTTCGGCGGCGCGGCGGCTCGCGAAGGCGATGGGGATCTGCGACATGTTCTGGGTGCCGCCTGCGACGACGAGGTCCTGGGTGCCGGAGAGCACGGCCTGGGCCGCGAAGTGGAGGGCCTGCTGGGAGGAGCCGCACTGCCGGTCGACGGTGACGCCGGGCACCTCCTCGGGGAGCCCGGCGGCCAGCCAGCTCGTCCGGGCGATGTCGCCGGCCTGCGGGCCGACGGCGTCGAGGCAGCCGAAGACGACGTCCTCGACGGCGGCGGGGTCGATGCCGGAGCGCTGGACGAGGGCCTTGAGGACGTGCGCGCCGAGGTCGGCCGGGTGGGCCGCGGCGAGTCCGCCGCGGCGGCGGGCGACGGGGGTGCGGACCGCTTCGACGATGTATGCCTCGGCCATGGCGTGGTCTCTCCCTACGGGGTCAGGGGCTGTGCTCGGGCGGGGGTGCCGGGGTGGGTGGCGCTTCGCGTACGGCGATGCCGTCGAGCACCATCGACAGGTACTGGCGGGCGATCTCCTCGGGGCTGTGGGCGCCGCCCGGCCGGTACCAGGAGGCGGCGACCCACACGGTGTCGCGGACGAAGCGGTAGGTCAGCCGGATGTCGAGGTCGGCGCGGAAGACCTTGGCCGCGACGCCGCGCTCCAGGGTGCCGAGCCACGCCTCCTCGAATTTGCGCTGCGAGTCGGTGAGGTAGCCGAAGCGCGGCTGGGCGGCGAGGTGGCGGGACTCCTTCTGGTAGATGGCGACGGCGGCGCGGTGCCGGTCGATCTCGCGGAAGGACTCGGTGACGAGGGCCTCGATGGTCCGCCGGGGGTCGAGTCCGGCGGCGAGCACGGCGTCGTAGCGGGCCCAGAGCTCGTCGAGGAAGGTGGTGAGGATCTCGTCCAGCATCGACTCCTTGGAGTCGAAGTGGTAGTAGAGGCTGCCCGCGAGCATGCCCGCCTCGTCCGCGATGCGGCGGACGGTGGTGGCGTTGTAGCCCTGCGCGGCGAAGACCTCGGCGGCGGTCGCGAGCAGTTCTCCGCGCCGCTCGGGCGAGGGGGTCATGGTGGGTTTCTTCTTGCTGTTCGGCACTCCCCCATTCTCGTCCCCCGCCTTCTCGCCCGGCCCGGCCCCGCCCCGCGCGTCCCGGCCCCGCTCCTCGCCGCTCCACGCGTCGCCGCCTCACGCATGCTGGCTGCTGACGGGCACGCACTCGCCGGTCATGTACGAGGAGTAGCCGCTGGCCAGGAAGACGATGACGTTGGCGACCTCCCAGGGCTCGGCGTAGCGGCCGAACGCCTCCCGCTCGGTGAGTTCGGCGAGCAGTTCGGGGGTGGTGACCTTCACGAGGTGCGGGTGCATGGCGAGGCTGGGGGCGACCGCGTTGACGCGCACGCCGTACTCGGCGGCCTCGACGGCCGCGCAGCGGGTGAGCGCCATGACTCCGGCCTTGGCGGCGGCGTAGTGGGCCTGGCCGCGCTGGGCGCGCCAGCCGACGACGGAGGAGTTGTTGACGACGGCGCCGCCGCGGCCGGCGGCCCGCATGCGGCGCAGGGCGGCGCGGGTGCAGCGGAACGTGGAGTTCAAGGTGGTGTCGAGGACCTTGTCCCACTGCTCGTCGGTCATCTCGACGAGGTCGGCGGTGCCGCCGAGCCCGGCGTTGTTGACGACGATGTCGAGGTGGCCGTGGCGCTCTTCGGCGAGGTCGAAGAGGGCCGCGATCTGTGTCTCGTCGGTGACGTCGCAGGGCAGTGCGGCGACGTTGTCGGCGCCGAACTCGTCGGCGAGCGCGGCCGTGGTCTCGGCGAGCCGGCGGGCGTGGCGGTCGCCGAGGACGACGCGGGCGCCTTCCTGGAGGAATTTGCGGGCGGTGGCCCCGCCGATGCCGGCTCCGGCGGCGGCGGTGACGACCGCGCCGCGGCCGGCGAGCAGTCCGTGTCCGGGGACGTACGGCACGGGGGCGCGGGATTCCTCGACGCTGCTCATGGCCGTACGTTAACCTACCAAACACTTGTTAGGGAAGGAGTCGCCGATGACCGCCGCCCACGACGAACCCCATGGCACAGCCCCCGGCACCGCGGACGACGAGGTGGTGCGCTACGCGGTGAGCGGCCCGGTCGCCACCGTCACCATGAACCGGCCCGCCTACCGCAACGCACAGAACTCCGCGATGACGTACGCGCTGGACCGCGCCTTCTACCGCGCCGCCGACGACGACGCGGTGCGGGTCGTCGTCCTCGCGGGGTCCGGCGACCACTTCAGCGCCGGGCACGACATCGGCACCCCCGAGCGCGACGCCCACCTCCCCTTCGACCGGAAGGCCGGGCTGTGGTGGGACCACTCGGACAAGGCCGGCGCGGAGAGCCGTTTCGCGCGCGAGTCCGAGGTGTATCTGGGCATGTGCCGGCGGTGGCGCGAGCTGCCGAAGCCGGTGATCGCCTCCGTCCAAGGGGCGTGCGTGGCGGGCGGGTTGATGCTGGCGTGGGTCTGCGATCTCATCGTCGCCGCCGAGGACGCGTTCTTCGCGGACCCGGTCGTGCGGATGGGCATCCCCGGCGTCGAGTACTTCGCGCACCCGTGGGTCATGCCGCCGCGGATCGCGAAGGAGTTCCTGTTCACCGGCGAGCGGATGAGCGCCCGGCGCGCGTACGAGGTGGGGATGGTCAACCGCGTCGTGCCGCGGGCCGAACTCGCCGCCCGTACAGACGAGTTGGCTGCCCGTATCGCGGACATGCCGCGCATGGGGCTGGCGCTCACCAAGCGCGCGGTCAATCAGGCCGAAGACCTACAGGGCCTGCACACGGGGCTGGACTCCGTGTTCGGCCTGCACCATCTGGCGCACGCGCACAACGCGGAGACCGCGGCCGACCCGCTGGGCGGCATGGACGTACGGGCGATGAAGAAGGCGGGCTCCTGATGGATCTCGACTTCGGCCCCGAGGAGGACGCGTTCCGGGCGGAGGCCCGGCAGTGGCTCGCCGCGCACGTGCCGGCCGCGCCGCTGCCCTCGCTGGAGACGCGGGAGGGGTTCGCGGCGCACCGGGAGTGGGAGCGCACGCTGCACGCGGACCGGTGGTCGGTGGTCTCGTGGCCGGAGGAGCACGGGGGCCGGGCCGCCTCCGTCCTGGAGTGGCTGATCTTCGAGGAGGAGTACTTCGCGGCGGGCGCGCCCGGGCGCGTCAGCCAGAACGGCATCAACCTCCTCGCCCCGACCCTCTTCGAGCACGGCACCGCGGAGCAGCGCGCCCGGGTGCTGCCCCCGATGGCGAGCGGCGAGCGGATCTGGGCGCAGGCGTGGTCCGAGCCGGAGGCGGGGTCCGACCTGGCGTCGCTGCGGTCCACCGCGACCCGGGTGGCCGGCGGCTGGCTGCTCGGGGGGCTGAAGACCTGGTCGTCGCGGGCCGCCTTCGCCGACCTCGCCTTCGGCCTGTTCCGCAGCCACCCGGACGCGGACCGGCCGCACCGCGGGCTGACCTACGTGATGTTCCCGCTGGACGCGGAGGGCGTCACGGTACGGCCCATCGGCCGCCTCGACGGCAAGCCCGCGTTCGCCGAGCTGTCGCTGGAGCGGGTCTTCGTCCCCGACGAGGACGTCATCGGCGAGCCGGGCCAGGGCTGGCGCGTCGCGATGAGCACGGCGGGCAATGAGCGGGGGCTGACGCTGCGCAGCCCGGGACGGTTCACGGCCGCCGCCGAACGCCTCGTCACTTTGTGGCGGGAGAGCGCGGATACGGGCGTTCCGGCGCTGCGCGACCGGGTGGCGGACGCCGCGATCGGCGCCCGCGCGTACCAGCTCTTCACGTACGCCAACGCCTCGCGGCTCGCCGCCGGGGGCGCCATCGGGGCCGAGTCGAGCCTGAACAAGGTGTTCTGGTCCGAGCTGGACATCGCGCTGCACGAGTGCGCGCTGGACCTGCTGGGCCCGCTGGGCGAGCTGGCGGACCGCGCGGAGGACGCGCCCGCGCACGGGGGCTGGGCGGACGGCTACACCTTCTCGCTCGCCGGCCCCATATACGCCGGCACCAATGAGATCCAGCGCGACATCATCGCCGAGCGGTTGCTGGGCCTGCCGAAGGGACGCCGGTCGTGAGGTTCCTCCTGGACGACGAGCAGAGCGAGTTCGGCCGCACGCTGGACCGGATGCTGTCCGCCGCCGACACGCCCTCGGCGGTACGGGCGTGGGCGGCCGGCGAGCACGGGCCGGGCCGGGCGGTGCTGGGCCGGCTGGCCGAGGCGGGGGTGTTCGCGCTGGCGGTGCCGGAGGCCCACGGCGGGCTGGGGCCGCTGCCCGTCGAACTCGCCGTGTCCTTCGTGGAGGTGGGGCGGCACGCGGTGCCGGGGCCGCTGGTGGAGACGGTCGCGGCGGCGGCGCTCTTCGGCCGGCTGGCGCGGGCGGGCGAGGCGGCGGACGCGGCGAAGGAGTGGCTGCCCCGGCTGGCCGACGGCCGGGCGGCGGTCTCGCTCGTGCTGCCGGGCCACGGCCCGTACGCGCTGGACGCCGACGCCGCCGACGCGGTCTTCGCCGTCACGGCGGCCGACGAGCTGCGCCGCTGCCCCACGTACGGCCCCGTGCAGCCCTCGCTCGATCCCGCCCGGCGGCTCGCGCGTCCGCTGCCGGCGGGCGAGCCGGTGGCGAGCGGGGCCGCGGTACGGGCCGCGGCCGAGCATGCCGCCGACTGGGCGGCCTTCGCGACCGCCGCTCAGGCGCTGGGCACGGGGCTGGCGCTGCTGGAGCGGACGGTCGCGTATGTGAAGGAGCGGACCCAGTTCGGGGTGGCGATCGGCTCCTTCCAGGCGGTGAAGCACCGGCTGGCGGACACCCTGCTGGGGCTGGAGTTCGCCCGGCCGCTGGTGTTCGGGGCGGCGGTGGCGCTGGCGTCGGGGTCGCCGGGCGCCGGGGCCGAGATCGCGGCGGCGAAGGTCGCGGCGGGCGAGGCGGCGTACGCGGCGGCCCGTAGCGCGCTCCAGTCGCACGGGGCGATCGGCTACACGGCCGAGCTGGATCTGTCGCTGTGGATCGGGAAGGCGCGGGCGCTGCGCTCGGCGTGGGGGACGCCCGCGGAGTGCCGGGCGCGGGCGCTCGATTTATTTCACTAGTAAAACACCTGCTAAAGTTTTATGCATGGCGAAGCACGCGAAGCATCGGAGAACACCCAAGGAGCCCACACCGCCCACCCCGGCCCGCGGCGTCCGGGTACGCCCACTGCCCGTACGCGGCGCGGTACGGCTGAACCGCGCCGCGGACATCTGGCACAAATCCGCGTTCAGCGCGGGCGTCGCGATGGCGATCCCGAATCTGACGCTGCTCGCCACCGGCCACCTCCAGTACGCCCTCTACACCTCCGCCGGGGCGCTCTGCGCGCTCTACGGCCACGCCCAGCCGTACGCGGCCCGCGCCCGTACCCTCGCCTGGGTCGTACTCGGCATGGTCGCGAGCGTGGCCGTCGCGCTGGTCAGCTCCTCCCTGATCGCCTCGGCGCCGCTGCTGGTGCTCCTCGCCTCGCTGCTCGCCGCCGTGCACAAGACGGTCTGCGACGCCACCCTCGTCGGGCCGCCCGGCAACATCATCGTGACCTTCGTCTCGGCGAGCGCCTTCTTCGTGCCGCAGCACGTCGGCGACGTCCCCGCCCACCTGGGCATCGTGCTCGCCTGCGGGGCCCTGTCATGGCTGGTGTGCATGGCGCCGGCGCTGATCCGGCCGCGCGGACCGGAACGCATCATGACCGCCCGCGCGCTGGAGGCCGCGGCCCGCGCGCTGCGGGCCCAACCGGGACCGGGGCAGCCCCGGTCCGGCCCCCGGCACGCCACCGCCACGGCCGTCAACGCGGCCTGGCACGCCCTCTTCCTCGTCCGGGACCGCGACGAGAGGCTGGAGCGGCTGCTGATCCGCGCCGAGTCCACGCTGGCCATGGCGCCCGGCCCCGACGAGGCCGGCCGGTTCGAGATCTGGGCCCGCGACCTGCGCAAGGGCCGCCCGCTGCCGCTGGTCGCGCTGACGCCCGCACAACGCGCCGAACTGCTCGGCGTCGACGCCGACGGCGGCCGGCACCGGCCGCGCCGCCCCTCCCCCGACCGGCCGCGCGGCTTCCGCGCCGTGCTCGGCCGGCTCCGGCCGGGCTCCCCGCTGCTGCCGATCGGGGCGCGGGTCGCGGCGGGGTGCGCCGTGGCGGGCTGGGCATCGATGGCCCTGGGCGTCGGCCACCCGTACTGGGCGGTGGTCACCGCCGCCGCGGTCTTCCAGGCCAACACCACCCTCACCTGGAACCGGGCGCTCCAGCGCACCATCGGCAACTTCCTCGGGCTGATCCTGTTCACCGCGCTGCTGCCGCTCATCCGCACCGGGCACCTCGCGATGGTGCTGCTGGCGCTGGTCTTCCAGATCTGCGCGGAGGCGTTCATCTCCCGCAACTACTGGCTCGGCAGCGTCTGCGTGACGCCGATGGCGCTGCTGCTCACCGAGTTCGCCCACCACCTCCCGGCGTCCCGGCTGGTCGCCGACCGCTGGATCGACACGGTCGTCGGCGCCGCGGTCGGCCTGCTGGCCTGCGTGCTGGTCACCAACCGGCGCGCCACGGACCGGATCGAGACCGCCCTGCACCGGGTGGCCGCGGCCCGGGAGTCGGCCGTGCGGCTGCTCGCCGTCCCGCACGACCACCACGAGGCGGGCTGGGCCCGCGACCGGCTCGCGGCCTCCCTCATCGAACTGCGCGAGGCCGTGGACGTGGCCTCCGGCGAGTGGTGGCAGCGCGCCCTGCCGGAGGAGCGGGTGGCCCTGGCCGAGCAGGAGGGCCACCGCACCCTGGCGTCGCTCGTACGCCGGCTGTCGGCGCCGGTGATGGCGGCCTGACCTCTTCCGTTTCTGACGCGCCGACAGCCTCCGGGCGCCCCGTGCGGCCCGGCCGCCCCGGACGGGCCCGCTCGCCCCTCGGTGTCGGCCGGGCCGTCCGGCAGGCGGCAGAATTGGACGGACTGTGAGCGGAGAGGATCGCCATCGTGGCAGAAGACGCCAAGGACACCGTGGGCGCCGACAACGCCGATCGCGCCGAGCGTGCCGGTCGCGCGGATCACGCCGGCTCCGCCGAACAGACCGGTCACGCCGGCTCGGCCGGCCAGACGGGTCACGCCGGCCCCGCCGGTCACGCGGATGACACCGTGGCGCGCGTGGTGCGCGAGTGGCAACGGGTCCACCCCGGCATCGACACCTCCCCGATGGCCGTGATCGGCCGGCTCAACCGCTGTGCGGCCCTGTTGCAGCAGGCCACCGACGCCCCCCTGGTACGGGAGGGGCTCACCCGCCCGGAGTTCGACCTCCTCGGCACGCTGCGCCGCACGGGCCGCGAGCTGACGCCCGGCCAGTTGGCGCGCGAGACCTTCGCGTCAGGGGCGGCGGTGACCAAGCGGCTGCGGGTGCTCGAACAGCGCGGCCTCGTCACCCGCCGCCCCGACGTACGGGACCGGCGCGTCGCCCACCTCTCGCTCACCGACGACGGCCGCGCCCTCATCGACCGCATCCTGCCGGACCAGCTCGGCTACGAGTCGGCGCTGCTCGCCGGGGTCGCCCCGGAGCGCCAGGCCGAACTCGCCCGGACCCTCGGCGAACTCCTCGTCCTGCTGGAAGGCCGCCTCGGCGGCCTCCAGCCCTGAGACCGGGGCAGGACCAGGGGCCAGGGCCGGGGCAGGGGCGGAAGCCGGGCCCGGAGCGGGGGCCAGGACAGGAGGGGCCGGAGCTGCGGCCGGGAGGGGCTGGGGCATGCGGGGCGCCGGTGTCAGGGCCGGATCGCGCGTTTCCGGTCACGGGCGGAGCCGCCCGTCCGTATTCGGCCGGCCGCCCTCGGCGTACGCGCGTACGTCTCCCCGGCCGCGGCCATCCGGCCGAAATGGCCGGTACGCGCTCCGGAACGCCGCGAGTAGCACGCCCTATCAATATGTCAACGGTGCGCGTATTCACTATCGAGTGAACATCTTCGGAGGATTCCTCGGGGCCCGCCGGTCACTTCCCGATCATTGAACGCCGCCTTCCGCCAGGCGTTCCCAAGGTCATTGTCAGCTTCGCTCCGGCACTGTCGTCCGCCGTCCGTAATTCCTCTACTCCGCGGCCCTGACAGGGCGACTTGGCGCTAACATCGGCTGCATGGATCTCACGTCAGAGGGTGGCACGTTGTGTCTCAACAGGGACGCCCCTTGGGACTCGTTCGACTCCCAGTCATACACGCGGCACAACTACAGTGTGCTGCGCCCGGACGACGAAGAGATCATCAATGTCGTAAGGGACTACTTCGCTGATCATTTCCGAACGAATCCGGAGCGGCCGGTTTCGGGTATCGATGTGGGTGCGGGGGCCAATCTCTATCCCGCGCTCTCACTCCTGCCCTGGTGCGACGAGATCACCCTGTACGAGCGCTCGGCGCGGAACGCGGCGTGGCTGCGGGACCAGGTCCCCCACTACGGCCGGAGCTGGGACCCTTTCTGGCAGGTGCTGCGCAAAGAAGAGGAATATCAGGACATCGCCGACCCGCGGGCACGGTTCGCCGATTCCGTGACCGTCGAGGAAGGCGACCTGTTCCGGCTGCCGCACCGGTTGCGGCACCAGGGGATCGGGACGATGTTCTTCGTCGCGGAATCGCTGTCGACCTCCCACCGCGAGTTCGAGGGCGCGGTGGCCGCGTTCCTCGGGTCGCTGGCGCCCGGCGCGCCGTTCGCCGCCGCGTTCATGGAGAACTCGGGCGGCTATCTGGTCGGGACGGAGCTCTTCCCCGCCTGCGAGGTCGACAGCGCCGAGGTCGAGGCGAGCCTGGAGCCGCACGCCACGGTCGACGCGCTGGAACGGTTCGGCTTGCCCGAGGGCCCGGTGCGTGAGGGGTACACCGGCATGATCCTGGCCTGCGGCCGGCGCGACCCGGCCTGACCGGTCCGCACACCGACGCTCTCACCCAAGGGGTACGGGGATGCGCATCCAGCCACGGCAGCACCTGCTGGAGATCTGGCAGGCGATCGCGCGGCATTCATTTCCCGATGGCGGCTGGCAATGGGGCGAGCAGGGCGGCGCGAGCAGCGTCGCCGACGCCGAGCATCTGCTGTGCCTGCTGTATCCGGCCACCGAGATTCCGGCCTTCCGGCTCGACGCGCCGAACGAGACCACGGACGACGCGCTGCGCGCCCTGCGACGGGCCGGCACCCGCGAGGATATTCCGTGCAATATGATCGCCGCGGTCACCCAGTTCATGGCGGCGCACACCACCGAGGAATCCGTTCCCAGCTTCGCCGGCGGATATTATTTCGCCCCACAGGACCCGGCCGAGGAATTGACGCCGGAACAGCGCGCGCTGGGCGTAGTGGATTCCTATTCCATGTCGATCACGCTGGCGCTGGCGACCCTCGGTTTTCTCAAGGTGTACGCGCGCGAACCGCGCCGCAAAGACGTCGAGGAAATGGCGCTCGCGCTGGAGGCGGCCACCCGGAAGCGGCTCACCGCGGCAATGGTGAGCCTGTTGCGGTGTTTCACCGTCAATCTCTTCGACGCCGAATCCGAACAGGGCGTCTCGCTGTGCGACCGGGTGAATCAGGAGGGCCTTTCCCGGCGGTCCGTGGTGCAGCAGCTCCGGCGCGAACTCAAACCGATCCGGGCCGCCATCCGGGAATACATGGAACTCGGCATCAACGTGGTCGGAGATCTCGGCAACGAGAACCTGCTGTTCGAGTGCGGCTGGTCCTGGGGCGTGGTACAGGACGCGCCGCCGATCGACACGACCGCGTCCATCGGCGCCCAGCCCAAGGGCGTCGCGCGGCCGGAGCCGTATCTGTACTTCACGGTGGTCGCGCTCGACGGCATCGCGGACCTGTTCTCCGACCGGACGCTGACGCTGGGCCTGCTCAACACGGAACAGCAGCGGCTGGCGGAGGCGCTGCGGCTGCGCTGGGAGATCACCCAGCAGTACTGGTCGAAGATCGCCCGGTTCGGCGAGGGCCGCTGGCCGCTGGAGGACGTCCCCTGGCGGACGGGCGGCCAGTACATGGAGTCGGACTACTTCAGCCTCTCGGTGGCGGCCATCCTGGTCCAGGACCTGTTCCGGCGCCGGGCCACCGACGACGACCTCACCAGGACCGTGGCGGTGATGGAGGAGCTGGCCTCGCGGGCCAAGATCACGCGGCGGATGACGCGCGACGACCCCGCGGTGGAGCTGCACAATCCGGGCATCAGGCTGCCGCTGCTGGGCAGCGAGAGCCTGGGGCCGGCCATGCAGTGGTCGATGTCCGACTTCCCGGCGCAGTTGCTCAAGCGCACGATCCAGCTCTGCAGCCTCTCCCGGAACATCGGCTCGCACGACCGGCTGCTGCGGCTCGCGGAGCAGATCCTCGACCATCTCTGGGAGCGGCGCATCCCCACGGGCCCGGGCGCGAAGCTGTGGGACAACGTGCACGCGGTGTGCCCGGATTCGCCGCCGACCGCGTCCCCGCTGTCCTGGACCATCACCGAACGCATAGTCGAATGCATGACCGCGGCCACCGGTCTGTACCGGCAACCGCCCATCCGAAGCGCCGAATTGAACAGCATGGCGACCGCTCTGCTCAGTGAGGCCGGCCATCTCTTCGGAAACGAGATGATGGAACCCACCTCCCTGGAGGACACCTCGCGGGAGATCCGGCTCAAAACCGTGGAGCTCCAGTTGCGCAGGGCCCGGCAGCTCGTGGACGGCCGGCCGGGCACCGCGTGCGCGCTGGCGCTGGACGTGCTCGGCCAGCTCGACGAATTGGTCGTCGCCCGGCGCGCCGGGTCGAGAGGGGTGTGAGACATGCTCGTCTTCGCCGCCTCCGACAAAGGGGGCACGGGCCGCTCGGTCACCAGCGCCAATCTCGCCTATCGGCGCTCGCTCCGCGGCGACGACGTCTGCTATCTCGATTTCGATTTCGGCTCCCCCACGGCCGCCGCCGTCTTCGACGTGCCCGGCTCGCTGCGCGGCGTGGAGAGCGGCGGGCTGCACTCCTACCTCCAGGGCAAGGTCACCGAGCCGCACCGGATCGACGTGTGGGCGGACACCGAGAACGAGGCGCTGCGTCAGCGGCCCACGGGCTCGGGCCAGTTGGTGCTGGTGCCGGGCGACCGCAGCGGCGGCGAGTTCGCGACCAACCGCGACGCGGTGCGCCGCTGCGTCAGCCTCTTCCTGCGGCTGGAGGAGGAGTTCGACGTGATCCTCGTCGATCTGAGCGCGGGCCGCTCCTACGCCGTGGACATGGCGCTCGACGCGACCTCCCGGCCCGAGGCGCGGGGGCTGCTGACGCGCTGGCTGGTCTTCCACCGGTGGACCCGGCAGCACATCGTCGCCGCCTCCGGGCTGGTCTTCGGCGACCGCGGGGTGGTGGCCGGCGGGGTGGCGCGCGGGCACGACAAGGAGCGGCTGCTGTCCTCCATCCGGTTCGTACGGGCCGCCGTGCCGGACCCGGAGTCCCCGCTGCTGGCGCATGTGCCGGCGCCCCAGTCGGCGTGGCTGCGCAAGTGCGACCAGGACCTCAGGGAGTTCGCTTCGGCCCAACAGGTGGGCTACAGCCGGGTGTTGAGCACGGTGCCGCTGGAGCCCGTGCTGCAGTGGCGGGAGCAGCTCATCACCGACGAGGACGTGCTGGCGAGCAAGGTGGCCAACCGGGCGACCCGCGAGGCGCTGGAGGAGCTGGCGGACAAGCTCGACGACGAGGGCGCCTGGGGGGAGCGGTAGTGGATTCCGTGTTCCGCGAGGCGACCGCGGACCCCCGCACGCAGGCGGTGCCGCTCTCCCATGTCTCCATGGAGCTGGGCCATCTGTACATGGAGGACTTCGCGGCCGGCCCCGAGCGGCTGCGCCGGCAGTTCGCGCGGGTCAAGCCGTGGGCCGACGCCCTGCACGCGTCGCTCGCCGGTACGGCCTTCAAGGGCCGCCCGCGGGTGAGCAGTTGCTTTCTCGTCGACGACTACTTCAGCCCGTTCTCGACGCCCGCCGAGGTGCTGCCGACGCTGCTCGACGAGGCGCGGCGGGCCGGGCTCGTCATCGACTACCTGGCGCGGGAGTCGGCGTGCGCCCGGGCGCGGGGCGTGGAGCCGGCCCGGTCCGTGGAACCCCGGCTCGTGGAGTCCCCACCGCCGGGCAGCGACGGCTCGCGGCCGTCCGTACGGCAGGTGGGCTGGCTGGCCAACGGCGAGCGCACCCCGGCGACCGGTTCGCTGGAGGCCATGAGCGGCCTCGCCGCGTGGCAGCCGCCGTCGGAGGTGGGCGCGCGCCGCCACTCGATCTTCGTGGACATCGAGCTGTGGGACGACCAGGGCGGGGACCGCACCTGGTCCTGTCCGTTCCTCGCGGCGGTCTGGCAGCTCACGCGGCTGGGGCTGCTCCGGGACCGCGGGGAGCCGGTGCTGCGGCCGAGCCCGTGGAGCGGGGAGTTCCCCGAGGAGTGGGAGCGGCTGCCGCCGCTGCTCCAGCTCAACCCGGCCGCCGCGCCGTTCGCGGCCTATCGCACGTACTCCATCCTGCCCACCCGCTTCCTGCCCGTGGAGCACGCCGTGCACATCGTGCTCGGCCGGGTGGTGGTGGAGGAGGCCGTGCTGCGCCAGGTCGCGGAGCGCTCCGCGCGCGAGGGCATCGAGGTGCCCGCGGAGATCGTGCGGCGGACCTCCTACCACTTCGTCGACGAGCCATGAGCGCGGCGGCTGGGCCCAGGGCCCAGGTCATCGCGTGCGGCGAGGTGCGGACGTGTCTGCTGCAGACCTCGGGCGCCCTCTCGCGCGACGGGTCCGCGCGGCTGCTGCGGCTGCGCCCGGACGAACGGGTGCGTGTCTCCGAGCGCCCCAATCCGTACGCGGTCTCGCCGGACCTGCTCACCGGCGTGGACTGCGCGCTGCCCACGGCGTCGGGCCGCCAGGTGCGCGGCGTCGGCACGGTGGCGGCGCGGGCCGTGCTCACGGGCGGGCGGGTGCTCCAGGCCACGGCGCTGTTCCGGGCGGACGACGTGGGCAGCGCGCAGCGGCTGCCGTGGGGGCACTACCTGGTACGGCCGGGGGTCGTGGTGCCCGTGGGGAGGCCGTCGGTGGCCGATGTGCGCGACGGCTTCCTCTCCGTGGAGCCCCCGGCCGCCGGGACGGTCGATCTCGGCGCCATCGCGGAGCGGCTGCTCACCGATGTGCTGGAGCATCCGCTGCTGGACCGGCGGCCGCCCTTCAAGTCGCGGCGCACGCGGCTGCGGTGGGCGGCCGTGGGGAGCGCCGAGGGGGACGGCGACGGCGGCGCGGTCATCGAGCGGTTCACGGTGGCCGACGACCGGCTGCGGACGCTGTCGCTGCGGCTGCCCGGCCCCGACCCGGCGGCGGCCGCCGCCTTCTGTGAGGATCTGGCCCTGCACGACTGGCTGCTGACGACCCTGGTGACCATGGTCGAGCGCAGCCGCCTGGGGTCGGCCGAGGGCCCGGGGGCCGTGCTGGCCCTGCGCCCCGCGGTCGACCATCTGCTGCACCTGTGGATGCCGAGGGCGCGCGTGAACCGACTTCTGGCGCCGTTGTGGGACGCCCTGGAACGGGAGCCCGGCTTCACCCGGCAGTGGCACACCTTGGTCCAGCGCATCCGGGACCAACTGACGCTGCAAGCAATCCCGTTGCTGTGCGACGCCCTGGCGTCGAGCTAACCGACGCCACGGCACTACCCCCGGGGGGACGACATGGAACGCGAGCACGCGATACCGCCGTTTCTGTGGAAGGCCGCGATCACGCTCGCCGTCGGCGGCGCGGCCTACCTCATCACCAACGCCACCGGGCAGCCGGAGATCTGGCGGCTGACCATCTCCATCTTCATCGGCGGCTCGACCCTGATCATCCAGTACATGGCCGACTTCGACCGCCGGCTGACCAGCGTGGAGTCGTCGCTGGAGCGGCACGCGAGGGACATGAACGCCCTCGTCGACCGGCGGTACTCCAAGATCAGCGAGGCCACCAAGCTGTTCAGCCTGGTGGAGAACTCTCCCCTGCACACCGACTCGGTCGTCCAGTTGGTCAGCAACGCCGCGAAGATCAAGGCGGAGGGCCCCGGCATCGTCGCCACGTTCGCCCAGTCGGAGATCAGCCGGGTGGGCATGCTGATGGAGGACCTCGACGGCGGCGAGGCCGTGTACGACGGGGAGGACCACGACTGGCTGCTCGCGCTCACGCAGAGCACCACCGTCTCCATCGACGCCACGAGCACCTCGGTGGACGTGAACTTCTGGACCACCGAGCTGGGCCGGCGGTATCTGGCGGCGCAGCGGGAGGCCATCAAGCGCGGCGTGCGGGTGCGCCGGCTGTTCATCGTCGACCACCCGGACCTGGTGGACGACGAGGCGGTACGGGAGCTGCGCGTGAGCCACGCGGACCTGGGCGTGGAGGTGCGGGTACTGTCGATGTCGACGCTGCCGCAGAGACTCAAGCTCGACACGATGTTCGACTTCATCATCTTCGACGACGCCGTCAGCTACGAGGTCAGCGCCGAGCAGGCGCTGGAGCCGGTGATCGCCAACACCCGGCTGGTGCTGCGGGACGTCCGGGTCGCCCGGCGCGTACAGCGCTTCAAGGACCTGTGGGAGGCAGGGTCGGTGACAGGACGTCAACTCGATTGAGGTGCTCGTCGCCGGGCCACCGGGCCGACGTCCCGCCATGCGCCCCCTCGGCGCCGGGCGGCGGGCTCTTCGAGGGCGTGGGCCGGTCCGAGGAGGGAAGGATGGTGTACACGTCGCACATGAGGTTCTCGACGGCCCCGCCACCGCCGCTGAGGTCGACCTTGACCTCCCAAGGCGGCTTGCCGCCCGGCACGTCGTTCGCGGCCGCGGTGCACACGAGCTGATTGCGGGCGAACACCCCGAGTTCGCCCACGTTCAGGGGCAGTTGCACGCTGACCCGGCCCTTGCCGGTGGTGACGTGGACGTCGCCCATCTTCGGCACCGCGGTCCGCATGCCGCGTCGCCGCTCCCCGTCATCGGGGCCGCCGATCAGCAGTTGCACCGCCTCGTCCGCGCTCACATCGCCGGAGGCGGGCCGGCGGACCGGCCGCATGCCCACGGGCGAGAGGAAGTAGAGCACCGCCTCCCGCGCCGAGGCGCTGGGCCGCTTCGCGCCGGTGGCGGGCTGCCCCACGTCGATGACCCCGGTCGGCTCGATGCCGCACCCCGCGACCAGGACGAGCAGCAGCGCCGCGGCCGCCCCGGACCGCACTCTCCTCACGCCTGCCTCCCTCCCCGCCTCAGCGGCAGTTCCACGGTGAACACCGCTCCGCCCCCGGGCCGGTTGGCGGCCCGCACCGTACCGTCGTGCAGCCGCACGTTCTCCATGGTGATGGCGAGGCCGAGCCCGCTGCCCTCCGAGCGGGCCCGTGCGGCGTCCGCCTTGTAGAAGCGGTCGAAGACGTGCGGGAGGACTTCGGGGTCTATGCCGCCGCCCCCGTCGGAGATCTCGATCAGCAGCCACTCGCCGTCCTCGCGGGGCTCGGTGCGCGCCGTGATCCGTACGGGCGGGCCGCCGTGCCGCAGCGCGTTCCCGACGAGGTTGGCGACCACGACGTCGATCCGGCGCGGATCGATCCTGGCCCGTACCCCCTCGGGCAGATCGGCCGTCACCCGGCCCTCCCAGGCGCGCGCCTGGAGCGTCTTGCCCACCGCCTCGCGGATGTCCACCTCGTCGAGATGGAGCGCCGCGGCGCCCGCGTCGAACCGCGAGACCTCCATCAAGTCCTCGACCATGCGAGCGAGTTTGCCGGTCTCCTCGGTGATGAGGCGCACCGCGTGGCCCGTGTCCGGGTCGAGGTCGCCGGCGTCCTCGTCGAGGACGTCGGTGACGGCGGTCATGGCGGCCAGCGGGGTGCGCAGCTCGTGCGAGACGTCGGCGGCGAAGCGGCGGGCGTTGGCCTCCATCCGGCGCAGCTCGGCGATGTTCTCCTCCAGGGCGGCGGCCATGCCGTTGAACGTCCGTGAGAGCTCGGCGAGTTCATCGCCGCCGGTCACCTTGAGCCGGGTGTCCAGCTCCCCCTCGGTGATCTTCTGGGTGGCGCGCCGCAGCTCCCGTACGGGCCGCAGCACCCCTCGCGCGGCGAGCAGCGCCGGGACGATGGCGATCGCGAAGGCGGGCAGCGCGCCGCGCTGGGCGGCCAGGACGAGCGCCTGCACATTGGCCTCCTCGCCGCGCAGCGGCATCCGCGCGTAGACCTCCAGGCCGGACCGCTCCGAACCGTTGTCGCCGAAGGTGACGGGCAGGCCGATGACGAGCCACGGCTCGCCTCGGACATCGATGCGCTGGAAGGCGGACACGCCCTTGCGCACCTTCTCCTGGAGCTCGCGGGAGACCTGGCCGTCCGGGATGGCGCCGGGTACCGGGGGCTGGCTCTCGTAGCGGGCGTAGGTGATCCAGCGCTGGGGCTCCCCCGCCTGGTCGAGGTCGTGGGTGAAGGTGGCCAGCGCCGTCTGGTCGGGCGGGAAGGGGACGTCCGGGAGCTGCGCATTGACCCGGGAGCGCAGGGTCTGCACGGCGGTGTCCTGGGTGCGTTTGAGGATCGCGTTGCGGGCCTCGCGGAAGGTGAGGGCCGCGGTGGTGAGCGCGCTGAGGGCCGCGACGAGCAGGAAGGCGACCACGAGGCGGGCGCGCAGGCCGCGGACGAGGGAGCGCGGATGGAACCGGCGCCGGGCGGGCGGGCCGTCCTCGGCGCTCCCGCACCCGGCGGGCGTACCGTCCGGGGCCCCCTGTGCACGGTTCTCAGAGGTTTCACGGTCGGAGGCCCGTTCCGCCCGGTCGGGGGCCTTCCGGCCGTCGGGCTCCGGGGGCATCACACCGGCCCGAAGCGGTAGCCGAAGCCGCGTACGGTCTGGACGTACCGCGGCGAGCGCGAGGAGTCCTCGACCTTGGTCCGCAGCCGCATCACACAGGCGTCCACCAGCCGGGCGTCTCCGTAGTAGCTGTGCTCCCAGACGTGTTCCAGGAGCTGCTGGCGGCTGAAGACGCGGCCGGGCGCCGCCGACAGGTACAGCAGCAGCTTCAGCTCCGAGGGGGCCAGCGGCAGGTCCGCGCCGTGCTTGGAGACCAGCAGCCCGCCGCGGTCGATGACGAGGTCGCCGTGGATCTCGGCGTCCGGGGGCGTGGCGACGGGGCCCTCGGTGGCAGGGGGCGCGGCGCGGCGCAGCACGGCGCGGATGCGCGCTTCGAGCACCTCGCCGCGGGCGGGCTTGACGATGTAGTCGTCGGCGCCGGCCTCCAGGCCGAGGACGACGTCTATGTCGTCGCCGCGCGCGGTGAGCATGATGATCGGGAGCTGCTGGGTGGCGCGGATGCGGCGGCAGACCTCGAAGCCGCTGCGGTCGGGGAGCATGAGGTCGAGGAGGACGAGGTCGGGCCGGAAGGTCTCCAGCGCGGCGAGCCCGGCGTCGCCGGTCGGCGCGGCCTCGACTTCGTGGCCGCGGCGGCGGAGGGCGAGGGTGACCCCTTCCCGTACGGCGCGGTCGTCCTCGATCAGCAGCACGCGTGACATGCGATCAGTATCGATCCGATCAGGTCGTGCTCCCGCATCAGGGGGTGTCGATCAGCTCAATTGTCATCGACCGCTCATATTCGGGGGCGCTTCGAGGCGGTATGGGGCGCGGGGAGCGGACCACGCTCCGACGTGCCGCGGCGGGGAGCGGATCACGCCCCGACGTGCAGCGGCAGGAAGCGGATCACGTCCCGGCGTGCCGCGCCAGCACCAGGCGGAACTCCTCCTCGAAGGCGTCGTACGCGGCGCGCAGCGCGTCGCCCGGCCAGCGCGGCGGCAGCAGTGCGGCGGGGAGCACCGGGTCGGCGAGGAGGTGGCGCAGGATGGCGGCGGAGACGGTGAAGCGCTCCGCGAGGCCGTGCGCGTTCCCCAGCGCCCGCTGGAGGTCGCGGGCGGCCCGCGCCCAGCCGTCGAGGTCCCACAGGGCGGCGGCCAGCTCCGCGGGGTCGGTTTCGGGCCCGCCGGTCAGCAGGGCGCACTGGGCGAGGACGACGGCGGGCCGGTCCCGAACCAGGTTGGCGGGGCGCAGCCAGGTGCCCTCGCGGAGTTCGGCGAGGCGCAGGGCGGTCATGGCCTGGCGGAGCGCGGTGCGCTCGGCGGCGGGGCGGCGCTCGGCGGTGACGACGGCGATCTCCCAGCCGCCGTCCCAGCGGCGGGTGCGGGGCGCGCGGCTGTCGTCCTGCCGGGCCTGGCGGGCGAGCAGCCGGTCGGTGAGCCGGTACGCGCCGCCCTCCGGTACGAGGTCCCCGGCGGCGACCATGCGGGTCAGGGCGGTGCGGACGGTGCCCTCGGCGGTGCCGAACAGCTCGCCGACGCGGACCAGGGCGCGGGCCGGGAGGGTCGGCGGGTGGTGGCCCAGCAGGGTGGAGAGCACGATCGAGCGGGCGGTCAGCGGCCGGAGGGCGGCGCGCGGCTCGGCGCCGTCCGGTTCGATGTCGTCCATGGCTGAGCACACCCTATCCATTACAGTTCCCCATCACGCATCATGGAACTGTAATACCGGTCGCATGCCCGTCGCCCAGCCCGGAGGTCGCCGTGAGCACCACGCACGAAGTTCAGAACCAGGCCCCGCCCCTGACCGGCTTCAGCACGGCCGACGACGCGGCGCTGCTGGAAGCGGTCCGGCGGGACGGCGGCGGGTGGGGCGAGGACGAGATCCGGGCGCTCGGGGCGCGCGCCGGATCGGCGGAGGTGCGGGACTGGGCCCGGATGGCCGAGGCGTCGCCGCCCGTCCTGCACACCCATGACCGCTACGGGCACCGCGTCGACGAGGTCGAGTTCCACCCGGCCTGGCACCAGCTCATGGCCGCCGCCGTGGAGAGCGGCCAGCACGCCGCCGCCTGGGCCCGGGACCGGCCGGGCGCGCATCTGGTGCGCGCCGCGAAGTTCTACGCCTGGGCCCAGGCCGAGCCCGGCCACGGCTGCCCGGTCTCCATGACGTACGCGGCCGTGCCCGCGCTGCGCGCGCAGCCGGACCTCGCCGCCGCCTACGAGCCTCTGCTCGCCGCCGCCGTGTACGATTCCGCGCCGCGCCCGCCGCTGGCCAAGCGGGGGCTGATCGCGGGCATGTCGATGACGGAAAAGCAGGGCGGCTCGGACGTACGGGCCAACACCACGGCGGCCGTGCCGGCGGTCGACGGCTCGTACCTGATCACTGGGCACAAGTGGTTCACCTCCGCGCCGATGAGCGATGTGTTCCTGATCCTGGCGCAGGCGCCGGAGGGGCTGACCTGCTTCCTGCTGCCGCGGGTGCTGCCGGACGGCACGCGCAACGCGATGCGGCTGATGCGGCTCAAGGACAAGCTCGGCAACCGCTCGAACGCCTCCGCCGAGATCGAGTACGAGCAGGCCGTGGCGTGGCCGGTCGGCGAGCCCGGCCGCGGGGTGCGCACAATCGTCGAGATGGTCAACATGACGCGGCTGGACTGCGTGCTGGGGTCGGCGGCGGGGATGCGCGCCGGGCTGCGGCAGGCGCTGCACCACACGGCGCACCGGCGCGCGTTCGGAGCGCGCCTGATCGACCAGCCCCTGATGCGCTCCGTCCTCGCGGACCTCGCCGTGGAGTCGGAGGCGGCGACGGTGCTGGGGCTGCGGCTGGCGGCGGCGCTGGACCGGGCCGAGGCGGGCGACGCGGCGGAGTCGGCGCTGCGGCGGCTCGCGCTGGCGGCGGGCAAGTACTGGGTGTGCAAGCGCGGCAGCGCGCACGCCGCCGAGGCCCTGGAATGCCTGGGCGGCAACGGCTACGTCGAGGAGTCGGGGATGCCGCGGCTCTACCGGGAGGCGCCGCTGCTCTCCATCTGGGAGGGGTCCGGCAATGTCGCGGCCCTCGACGTGCTGCGCGCGCTCGCCAAGGAGCCGGCGGCGCTGGACGCCTTCTTCGCCGAGGTCGACGCGGCGGCGGGCGCGGACGCCCGGCTCGACGCGGCGGTGGCGCGGGTGCGCAAGCTGCTCGGTGAGCTGTCCGACCCGGCGCGGGCCCAGGCGCTGGCGCGCCGGCTGGCGGAGCAGCTCACGCTCGTCCTCCAGGGGAGCCTGCTGGTGCGGCACAGCCCGCCCGCCGTCGCGGACGCCTTCTGCGCCTCGCGGCTGGGCGGCGACTGGGGCCACGCGTTCGGCACGCTGCCGCCGGGCACGGACCTCTCGCCGGTGCTGGAACGGGCGCTCCCCGAGGCGTCGCGGTGAGCGTCCGCGTCGAACGGGCTGGGGACGTCACCACGGTCATCCTCTCCCGGCCCGAGGCGCGCAACGCTGTGGACGGGCCGACCGCCGCGGCGCTCGCCGACGCCTTCCGGGGCTTCGAGGCGGACGACGGGGCGCGGGCGGCGGTGCTGTGGGGCGAGGGCGGCACGTTCTGCGCGGGCGCCGATCTCAAGGCGATGGGAACGGAGCGCGCCAACCGCGTCGCGGCGGACGGCGACGGGCCCATGGGGCCCACCCGGATGCGGCTGAGCAAGCCGGTGATCGCGGCCGTCAGCGGTCACGCGGTGGCGGGCGGGCTGGAGTTGGCGCTCTGGTGCGACCTGCGGGTGGCCGAGGAGGACGCCGTCTTCGGGGTGTTCTGCCGCCGCTGGGGCGTGCCCCTGATCGACGGCGGCACGGTGCGGCTCCCCCGCCTGATCGGCGCGGGCCGGGCGATGGACCTGGTATTGACGGGCCGTCCGGTACCGGCCGCCGAGGCGTACGGAATGGGGCTCGCCAACCGCCTCGTACCGCCCGGACGGTCCCGCGCGGAGGCTGAGCGGCTGGCCGCCGACATCGCCCGCTTCCCGCAGACGTGCCTGCGCGGCGACCGCGCGTCCCTGCTGGACCAGGAGGGACTGCCGCTCGACGCGGCCATGGAGGCCGAATTCGGATACGGCGTACGGGCCTTGGGCGAGGCCGCGGAAGGGGCCGCCCGCTTCGCCGGGGGCGCCGGGCGGCACGGGGACTTCACGGACCTTTGAGGCCGACGGCGTTTCAAACCCGCGACGCCCCGCCGTTCAGCCCATCGGAGGAATCCGACCACTCGGGCGACTGATCAACTGCCGTACCGCGCACCATCCTTGGTGTGAACGGATGGCTTCGAGCAGGGAGGTCGGCCGTCGTGGCCGCGATGACCGTACTGGCCACGGCGGGGATGGCCACGGCGGGCGCGGGCACGGTTGCCGACGCGGGCGCGCCGGACGGTCCGGCCGCCGCGGTGCGCGAGCGGGCGGCGACGGCCCACGACCGCGACGGTCTCCCCCGGCCCCCCGGACCTGCCGGGCCCGCCGCCGGAGCGCGTCCCGCGCACCGCGGGTCGCCGGTGACCGTGTCGGAGGGCGGGTCTTCGGTGCGCGTGTCGAGGGGCGACGCGTGGGGAGGCTCGTCGGGCGGCTCCTCCTCCGTCTCCGTGTCCGGCGGCGGCCGGTCCTCCGCCTCCGTGTCCGGCGGCCGGTCCTCCGCCTCCGTGTCCGGGGGCGGCTCCTCCGTCTCCGCCTCCGGCGACGGGTCGTCCGCCTCGGCGACCGTGCGGGGGCCCGGCGGCTGCGTACGGGCGCGGGCGGGCGCCGGATGGTCCTGGGCCGTGGTCGGCCGCTCGTGCCGCGCCGCCGTGCCGAAGCCGCCGAAGCGCCCCCCGCCGCCCAAGCCCCGGCCGCCCGAACCCCGTCCGCCCAAGCCCCAGCCTCCCCAGGCCCCCGGGCCGGCGCCCGACCGGCCCGTACCGCCGCGGCACCCGGCCCCCACGCCCGTACCCACGCGGCCGTCGCCGGCGACGCCCACCCCTTCGCCCTCTCCCTCGCCCACGCACTCGTCCACCGCCCCGGCGACGCCCACGCCCTCCCGCACCGCGCCGCGGCCCTACCACCGGATGGTGCACAAGCGGACGGCGGGCGGCCAGTCGATGGTCACGTTCACCCTGCTGATCATCGCCCCGGCCGTGCTCGCCGCGGCGCTGCTGCGGCCGCGCTCCGGCGGCGGCCGCGACCGCTGACGCGCCGCGTCGCCGGTATCCCGTACGTCCTTCGGAGGTTTCCCGTGTCGGAGTGGCTGGTCCTGACCCTGGCGATGGCCGCCGCGTGCGGCGTGGTCCTGACGATCACCGTGCTCAGACAGCGCCGAGTGGGCGAGGACGACGATCCGACCGAGACGCCGGACGTCATCGAGTACATGACCATGATGGTCGGCGTGGTCTATGCCATCGTGCTCGGCCTCGCCATCGCCGGGGTGTGGGAGGCGCGGACCGCCGCGCAGGACGGGGTGCGCGCCGAGGCGCAGGCGCTGCACGAGGTGAGCGAGCGGGTCCAGGCGTACGCGCCGACGGCCCGCGACGAGACCCGCGCGGACGTGCACGCGTACGTCCGCCACGTGGTGCGCGTGGAGTGGCCGCGGATGCTCGACACGGGGCAGCTCACCGACCGCGGGACCGAGCTGCTGGACAAGGTGCGCGAGGACGTCACGGCGTACGTGCCGCGCGACGACCACGAGAACCAGTCGTACCAGCCGCTGCTGGACCAGGTCGGCGCGGCGGACGACGCGCGGGGCGAGCGGGCGCACAACGCCGGCGACACGATGCCGGGGGTGGTGTGGTTCGGGCTGATCGTCGGCGCGCTGGTGGCCGTGGGGCTGATCTTCACCCTGCAGATCCGGCGCTCGGGGCGGGAGTTGCTGCTGGCCGGGCTCTACAGCGCGCTGATCGCCTTTCTGCTCTTCCTCATCTGGGACTTCGACTCGCCGTTCGGCCACGCCGTGGGCGACGCGACGGGCCCGTTCACCGTCCTGTTCGCCGTCTGAGGGCCGGGCCCGTCACCGCGTCCGCCAGCTCACCGGCAGGTGTTTGAGGCCGTTCTGGAAGTTGGAGGCCAGCCGGACGGGCTCCCCCGCCCGTTCGAGGCCGGGCAGCCCCTCCAGGGTGGCGCGCAGCATGGCCCGCAGTTGTACGCGCGCGAGGTGCGCGCCCAGGCACAGGTGCGGGCCGTGGCCGAAGCTGACGTGCGGGCCCGGGGCGCGGGTGATGTCGAAGCGGTCGGGGTCGGGGAAGACGGTCTCGTCCCGGTTGGCGGAGGCGTGATAGACGACGACCTTCTCGCCGCGCCGGACGGACACGCCGCCCAGCTCGACGTCGCGGGTGGCCGTGCGCCGGAAGTCCATCACGGGCGGCCAGTAGCGCAGCAGTTCCTCGACGGCGGAGTCGGTGAGTTCGGGCTCGCTCAGCAGGCGCGCGTACTGCTCCGGGTGGTCGAGGAGGGTCAGCAGGGCCCCGGGGATGCCGTTGCGCAGCGTCTCGTTCCCGGCCACCGCGAAGAGGAAGAACATGTTCTCGAACTCCTCGCGGTTCAGGCCGCCCTCCCTCATGTGGGCCATCACGCTGCCGGGCCGGGGCGCCTCGGCCAGCGCGTGCGCGTACGCGAACATGTCGGCGAGCGCCGCGCGCGAGCGGGGGTTCACGGCGCTGCCGTCCGGCCGGGCCCGGAGCGCCGGCCGGGCCGCGACCGCCGCGCGCCCCATCTCGCTGAGGCCCTCCGCGCCCGTCGCGTGCCCCGCGTATTCAGGGTCTTGGTACCCGATCACCCGGTTCGACCAGTCGAACAGCAGCCGGCGGTCGCGCTCCGGCACGCCCAGGACATGGGCGAGCGTCCAGACCGGCAGATCGCCGGCCAGCTCCACGTAGTCGGCCGTGCCGCGCGCCGCGACGCCGTCGATCAGCGCCCGCGCCCGCGCCTCGATGACCTCCTCCAGCTCGCGCACGGCGCGCGGCGTGAAGGACGCCGCGACGATCCGCCGCAGCCGGGCGTGTGCCGGCGGGTCCTGATTGAGCATCATGGCCCGTACGAACGCCAGGTCGCCGGCGGTGTCGGGGTCGCGGATCTGGGTGGCGCCGAGATGCGAGGAGTAGTCCTCGGGGGTGCGCAGCACGTGCCGGACGTCGGCGTGCCGGAAGACGGCCCAGAAGCCGGGGCCGGCCGGCCAGGGCCCGTCGGCGGGCTCCTCGACCCAGCACACGGGCCGGGTGGCCCGCAGCTCCCGGAACAGGTCGTAGGGCACCCCGCGGGCGTACGTCTCCGGCGCGAACACGTCGTCGGCACTCACGCCGCGACCGTACGGCGTGGCCTGGTGGACACGTCAAGTGCGGGTGCGTGTCCTGGTGGCCGCGTCGGGAGATCGCCACAATGGCGCGATGACGCTGACGAACGAAGCCGCCGCCGCGATCCTCGCCGACAACTTCGCCCCGTGGGTCCGCGACCTGGGGCTGACCGTGACCGAGACCGGCGAGCGCCACGCGGTGCTGCGGCTGCCCTGGTCGGAGGGGCTGGCGCGGGAGGGCGGCGCGCTGTCCGGGCAGGCGCTGATGGCCGCCGCCGACACGGCCACCGTGATCGCCGTCTCGGCCGCCCGCGGCGGGTTCGGGCCGATGACGACCGTTCAGCAGTCCATCGCCTTCCAGCGCCCGGTCACCGGCACGGACGTGCTGATCAGGGCGGCTGTCACCAAGCTCGGGCGGCGGCTGGCGTTCGCCGACATCACCCTGACCGCCGAGGGCGCCGACGAGCCGGCCGCCCACGCCACGACGGTCTACGCCCTCGCTGACTGACCGGCCGACGAACGGGGCGACGGGGGCGACCGGGGCGACCGGCGATCAGGACGGCCCGGCCACTGCGATCGCCGCTCCGGGCCCGCGCGACGGCCACGCCAGGGCACGCGAGCCGTGTCGGGCGCCGCCTCGGGCGGCGGTTTCCGGCCACGCTCCGGGCGGCGGCGGGTACGGGCCTGGGCGCGGCCTCGTACGAGCGCGGGCGTGGCCGCGCGCGGTCCCGGGAACGTCTGCCCCCGCGTGGTCGCGCGCGGGCCCGAGCGGCTTCTCCGCGTGGCCGCGTGCGGTCCGGGGAGCGCTCCCCCACGCCCCTCCGGGAGCGCCGTCGGGCGTGGTTTCGTACGGCTCCGGGCCCGCTTCCCACCGCGGCTTCGTACGGCTGGATCTTTCCCTCGGCCCCCTTGAGCCGATCGGCCGCAATGGCTTAGGTGGTACGGAGCACCACGCCCGACGGCGACGGAAGTCGCGGCAGCAACGGACGGGAGGCACAGGTCATGCCGCACAGGCAGCACACCGCGCGGGCCGTCACGGAGGCCGAGTCCGAGGATCTCGTGCGGGGCATCTGCTTCAAGACCGGGCCGCCGCGCCGGGTCGGGGTCGAACTCGAATGGCTCCTGCACGACCTGCACGACCCGCTGCGCCCCGTGGCACCGGCCCGGATGCGCGCGGCCGCCGCCCGGGCCCGCGCCCTGCCGCTGAGATCGGCGCTCACCTTCGAGCCCGGCGGCCAGCTTGAGCTCAGCTCGCTGCCCGCCGAATCCCTCACCGCCTGCGTGGCGGACACCGCCCATGACCTCGCGCTCACCCGGGCCGCGCTGGGCGACTTCGGGATCGCGCTCGCCGGCCACGGCAAGGATCCCTGGCACATGCCACGCCGCCTGCTGCGCGAGGCGCGGTACGACGCCATGGAGTCCTACTTCGACCGGGGCGGCCCGGCGGGGCGGACGATGATGAGCCGTACCGCCTCCGTGCAGGTCTGTGTGGACGCGGGCCACGAGGAGCCGGGCCCGCTCGGATATGGGCGGCGCTGGCGGCTGGCGCATCTGCTGGGCGCGGTCCTGGTGGCGGCGTTCGCGAATTCGCCGCTGCACCTGGGCCGTCCCACGGGCTGGCGCTCGGCCCGCCAGGCGACGTGGGCGCAGCTCGACCCCGGCCGCGTCTTCGCCCCGCCCGACGACTGCGCCGATCCGCGGGCGGCGTGGACGGCGTACGCGCTCGACGCGCCGGTGATGTGCGTACGGGCCGAGGACGAGCCCTGGGAGATGCCCGAGGCGCTGTCGTTCCGGGCCTGGGCGCGCGGCGGGTGGCCGCGGCCGCCCACGGCGGACGACCTCGCCTACCATCTGACGACCCTCTTCCCGCCGGTGCGACCGCGCGGCCATCTCGAACTGCGCATGATCGACGCGCAGCCGGGCGACGACGGGTGGCTGGTGCCGCTCGCCGTGACGGCCGCGCTCTTCGACGACCCGGTCGCCGCCGAGACCGCCTACCGGGCCGTCAAACCCCTGGCGGACACGGCTGGTTCGCTGCCCGCTCCGGGCAATCCGCTGTGGCTGGGCGCCGCCCGCCACGGCCTCGCGGACCCCGAACTGCACGCCGCCGCCGTCGGCTGCTTCGACGCGGCGCTGGAGGCGCTGCCCCGCCTCGGCGCGCCGCCGCACGTGCGGCGCGCCGTCGCCGACTTCACCGACCGGTACGTGGCGCGCCGCCGATGTCCGGCCGACGACCTGCTGGAGACCGCCACCGGCGAGGAGATGCCCCGATGACCTCCCGTGAACTGGACCCCGGCCCGCTGAGGGAGCGCGCCGTGGCGGCGCTGACCGCCGCGCGCGAGCGCACCCGCGTACTGACGGGCTGTGTCGAGGACCGTGAACTGACCGCACAGCACTCGCCGTTGATGTCGCCGCTCGTGTGGGACCTGGCGCACATCGGCAACCAGGAGGAGCTGTGGCTGCTGCGCGCCGTCGGAGGGCAGCGGGCGCTGCGCCCCGAGATCGACTCCGTGTACGACGCCTTCGAGCACCCGCGCGCGGAGCGCCCGGCGCTGCCGCTGCTGCCGCCCGCCGAGGCGCGCGGCTATGTGGCGGACGTACGGGAGCGGGCGCTGGACGTGCTGGCCCGGGCGCCGCTGCACGGCCGGCCGCTGGTCGAGGCGGCCTTCGCGTTCGGGATGATCGCGCAGCACGAGCAGCAGCACGACGAAACGATGCTGATTACCCATCAGTTGCGGCGCGGGCCCGCCGCGCTCAGCGCGCCCGAGCCGCCGCGCGCCCCCGCTTCGGCGGCGCCGCTGCCGTCCGAAGTCCGGGTGGCGGGCGGCCCGTTCACGATGGGCACGTCCGCCGAGCCGTGGGCGCTGGACAACGAGCGCCCCGCGCACCGGCGTTTCGTGCCCGCCTTCCACATCGACACGCTGCCGGTCGGCAACGGCGCGTATCTGCGCTTCGTCGAGGACGGCGGGTACGCGGACCCGCGCTGGTGGCGGCCGGAGGGCTGGGCGCAGGTGCGCCGGCAACGGCTCGCCGCTCCGCTGTTCTGGCGCCGCGAGGGCGGCGCGTGGGTGCGGCGGCGGTTCGGGGTGGTGGAGCCCGTACCGCTGGATGAGCCGGTGCTGCACGTGAGCTGGTACGAGGCCGACGCGTATGCCCGGTGGGCGGGGCGGCGGTTGCCCACGGAGGCCGAGTGGGAGAAGGCGGCCCGCCATGATCCGGTCACCGGGGCGTCCCGCCGCTATCCGTGGGGGGACGCCGATCCGGGCCCCGAGCACGCCAACCTCGGCCAGCGCCACCTGCGCCCGGCGCCACTGGGCGCGTACGAGGAGGGCCAATCACCTTATGGAATACGCCAGTTGATGGGGGACGTCTGGGAGTGGACGGCGAGCGACTTCCTGCCGTATCCGGGATTCCGGGCGTTCCCCTACCGGGAGTACTCGGAGGTGTTCTTCGGCGACTCCTACAAGGTGCTGCGCGGCGGCTCCTTCGCCGTCGATCCCGTCGCCTGCCGGGGCACGTTCCGCAACTGGGATCTGCCGGTGCGCCGTCAGATCTTCTCCGGATTCCGCACGGCACGTGACGCGGAGCCCGCCTGATGTGCCGTCACGTGGCATACGCAGGACCCGAGATCGCGCTCGGCGAAGTGCTGACGCGGCCCGCGCACTCCCTCTTCCGGCAGTCCTGGGCCCCGCGCCGGCAGCGGTACGGGACCGTGAACGCCGACGGCTTCGGGATCGGCTGGTACGCGCCCGGGGACCCCGTTCCCGCGCGGTACCGCGCACCCGGCCCGATCTGGGCGGACCTGTCGGTCGTGGACCTGGCGCGGGTCGTACGCACCGGGGCGCTGCTCGGCGCCGTGCGGGACGCGACCGAGGCGGGCGCCGACGGCGCGGCGGCGGTCGCGCCGTTCACGGACGGCCCCTGGCTGTTCAGCCACAACGGCTCGCTCCTCCACTGGCCGCGCTCCGCCGCGCCCCTCGCGGCCCGGCTCCCCGCCGCCGAACTGCTGGACCTGCCCGCCCGCTGCGACTCGGCGTTCGTATGGGCTCTCGTACGGCACCGGCTCGGCGGCGGCGCCACCGCCGCCGACGCCCTGGCCGACACCGTCGCGGCCCTCGCCGCGGCCGCCCCCGGCTCGCGCCTGAACCTGCTGCTCACCGACGGCGCGACCATCACGGCGACGACGTGGGGCGACACGCTCTGGTACCTGGCCACGGCCGCCGGGCCGGGGGCCGAGGGGGCGCGCCGCCGGGTCGTCGTCGCGTCCGAGCCGTACGACGACGATCCGCGCTGGCGCGAGGTGCCGGACCGCACCCTGCTCACCGCCTCCCCCGCCGAAGTCCTGCTGACCCCGCTCAAGGAGCCCTGCCCGTGAGCCCGTTCGCCCTGACCCGCACGCTGCCCGCCGATGCCACCGCCGCCGCGCTGCGCGCGGACGTCGCCGAAGGGCTGACCCGCGAGCCCAAGCAGCTCCCGCCGAAGTGGTTCTACGACGCGCGCGGCAGCGAGCTGTTCGACCGGATCACCCGGCTGCCCGCGTACTACCCGACCCGCGCCGAGCGGGAGATCCTCCTCGTCCACGCCGCGGACATCGCGGCGGCGACCGGCGCCCGCACCCTCGTCGAGCTGGGCTCCGGCTCCTCCGACAAGACCCGCCACCTGCTCCGGGCGCTGACCTCGCTCGACCACTACGTGCCCGTCGACGTCAGCGAGAGCGCGCTCACCGGCGCCGCCCGCGCGCTGCTCGCCGAGCAGCCGCGGCTGGCCGTGCACGCCCTGGTCGCCGACTTCCAGCAGGGGCTCGCGCTGCCCAGCACCCCGGGGCCGCGACTGGTCGCGTTCCTGGGCTCGACCATCGGCAACCTCCAGCCGGGCGAACGGGCGGTGTTCCTGGCGTCCGTACGGGCCGCGCTGGAGCCCGGGGACGCGCTGCTGCTCGGCACGGACCTGGTCAAGGACGAGCAGGTGCTCGTCCGCGCGTACGACGACCCGGAGGGCGTCACCGCGGCCTTCAACAAGAACGTCCTGGCCGTCATCGACCGCGAGCTGGGCGCGGACTTCGACCCCGGCGACTTCGACCATGTCGCGCTCTGGGACCGGGAGCACGAGTGGATCGAGATGCGGCTGCGGGCGCGTACGGCCCTCACCGTCAAGATCCCCGCACTCGACCTCGCCGTCGGCTTCGACGCGGGCGAGGAGCTGCGGACGGAGGTGTCGGCGAAGTTCCGCCGTACGGGCGTACGGGCCGAGCTGGCGGCGGCAGGGATGCGGCTCGCCCACTGGTGGACCGATCACGCGGACCGCTTCGCGCTCTGCCTGGCGGTGCCGGAACCCGTGCCGGAGGCCGGCCGAGGGGCGGCCGACCGCGGGGGCAGGTGATCATGTGCACGTCCGGAGCGCTAGCCTCTTCGTCGGGGCCGTATCGAGGATGACGCGAGGCGAAGGTCAGTGAAGGACGAGAAGGACCAGCACAACGAGGTCGGCGACGAGACGGACCGGGCGCCGGCGGAGCACGGGCGCGGCACGTTCGAGCGCGGCACGGACGGCCCGAAGGTGATCGTCGCCGGGGTGGACGGCTCCGACTCCTCCTGGCGCGCCGCCGCCTACGCCTCCGGGCTCGCCAGGCGGCAGAACGCGACGCTCGCGCTCGTGTACGTACAGCCCGTCCTCGCGTCGGGCGCCGCCCTCGGCGCCGCGGTCGTGGAGACCACGGAGGAGGTCGCGGAGGAGCTGATGATGGAGATCCGCTCCTCGGCGGAGCGGCTGCGCGGCATATGGGACGTGCGCTGGGAATTCCACACTTTCCGCGGCGACCCCTACACCGGCCTGGTGCAGGCGGCCGACGACCTCACGGCGGACGCCGTGGTCGTCGGCGCCTCCGAGCAGGCGGGCCACCGCATCATCGGCTCGGTGGCGGTCCGCCTCGTGAAGGCGGGCCGCTGGCCGGTCACCGTGGTCCCGTAGCCCGCCGGGCGGACCGGTCATGGGACGGGACGCGGAGCGGGCCGTGGAGGGCGCGACGATGACGATCGCCCGGCGGTACGGGGTGGCCGCCGGGCAGGTGCGCGCGCTGCCCTCCGGCGGTGCCAATCGTGTCTGGCTGCTCGGGGACGGGCTGGTGCTGCGGATACCGCGGACGCGGGCGGCCGTCGCCGAGCTGCGCAAGGAGGCCGAGGTCATCCCCGCCGCGCGGGCGGCGGGCGTGCGCACGCCGGAGGTGGTCGCCTTCGAGGACGGCGAGGGAGCAGGGCCCGGCGTACCGCACATGGTTCTGCACCGGGCCGGGGGCCGGGACCTGGACGTGCTCCAACTGGCGGACTCGGATGCGTACGGCGTCCTGCGCCAGGTCGGGCGGGAGCTGGCCAAGCTCCACCGGTACGCGCCGCGCCGGGCGGCGGAGCTGCCGGCCGTCCCCGTGGACGACGCCGCCGAGGACCCCCGCCTGCTGGTCGCCCGGCTGCTCGACGGCGGGTGGCTGGACCCGGGGACCGCGCGCTGGCTCACCGGCTGGTTCGACCGGCTGGCGGCCCGGCTGCCCGCCGAGCCGCCGCTCGTCCTGGTGCACGGCGACATCGCCCCGCAGAACCTGCTCGTCACCACGGGCCCGGCGGCGCTGAGCGCCATCGTGGACTGGGGCGACGCCATGTGGGCGGACCCCGCCGTGGAATTCGCGAAGGTCCCGCTGGAAGGCGTGCCGGCGATGCTGGAGGGCTACCGCCAAGAAAGCCGAGTGGTCCCGGGGGCCGACGCGTGGGCGTGGGAGGCGCGCGTCCTGTGGCACCACCTCGTCTGGGCGCTCGGCCGGCTGCCGGACCCCGCGCCGAGGCCCGGTGAGCGGCACTGGACCGCTCCCCCGGCCAGCCGGCTGCTGGGGCTCCTGCGCTTCTTCGCCGCGGGCCCGCCGGCACCGTGGGCCGCGCTGGCCTGAGGCTCCGCGCGGCCGGTGCGGTCAGGCGCCGCCGTCCTCCAGGCGGAAGCCGACCTTCAGGCCGACCTGGTAGTGCTCGATGTCGCCGTCCACGATGTGTCCGCGGACCTCCGTGACCTGGAACCAGTCGAGTCCGCGCAGGGTCTGCGAGGCGCGGGCGATGCCGCTGCGGATGGCGTCGTCGACGCCTTCGCGCGAGGTGCCGACGATCTCGGTCACCCGGTACGTGTGGCCTGACATGGTTCTCTCCCTCTCGCGGTCCGGCAAGGACGGTGGAGCTCATTCCACGGTGCCTCAGCGGGCACGGGCCCGCGAGGCGAGCGTCGGTCAGCCGCGGTCCTCCATCGGCACGCGCGGCAGTTCCGGGGACTCGCTGTCCAGGGGGACGGACCCGGAGCGCACCAGGCCGAGCTGGACTCCCTGCCGGGGCAGGGCGGATTCGAGGAGCCAGTCGGCGGCGACGCGGACCCGGTTCCCGGGCATGGCCAGCAGGTGGTAGCCGCGGGTGACGGCTCCGGCGAGCGGGCCGGAGAGCGGCACGTGCAGCGGGTTGGCGGCGGCCTGCGCGCCGCCGAGGTCGACGGTGAAGCCGAGGTCGTGGTGGCGGTACGGGAGGCAGGCGCCGCGGCCCAGCGAGGCGGCGACGTTGCGGGCGGCGGTGCGGCCCTGGCGCTGGGCGTGCTGCGCGGTCATCGGGGTGTACTCGCCGGGCCGGGTGGCGTCGGGCACGGCGGCGGCGTCCCCGCAGGCGAACACCTCCGGGTGGCCGGGGACGGTCAGGTACTCGTCGACGCACAGCCGCCCGCGTTCGGTGGGCAGCCCGAGGCCGGCGACGAGCGGGTCGGGCCGTACGCCCACGCACCAGATCAGCGAGCGGGTCTCGACGAAGTCGCCGTCGTCGAGCCGGACGCCGTCCGCCGTGGCCTCCTTGACCGAGGCGCCGGTGCGGATCTCCACGCCGCGTTTGCGCAGCACGCGGTGGGCGGTGCGGGAGAGGTGCTCGTCGAGTTCGGGCAGGACGCGCGGGGCGATGTCGAGGAGCAGCCAGCGGGGGCGGAGGCGGTCCTCGCGCAGGGCGGGGCTGCGGCGGGCGAGGGCGTCGGTGAGCATGGCGCCGTGCGCGGCGACCTCCGTGCCGGTGTAGCCCGCGCCGACGACGACGAAGGTGGTGCGGGCGGCGCGTTCGCGCGGGTCGTCGGCCATGCCGGCCAGCTCGATCTGGCGGGTCATGTGGTCGCGCAGGTAGAGCGCCTCGGGGAGGCCGCGGAAACCGTGGGCGTGCTCGGCGACGCCGGGCACCGGCAGGAGTTTGCTGACGCTGCCGACGCTCAGTACGAGCCGGTCGTAGCCGAGTTCGCCGCGGCGGCCCTCGGGGTCGGTGTAGCCGATCCGGCGGTCGGTCAGGTCCACCCGGTCGACCTGGCCGAGGACGAGGCGGACGTGTTTGAGGGTGCCGGTCAGGGATACGGAGGCGCGGCGGGGCTCCAGCACCCCGGCGGCGACCTCCGGCAGGAGGGGCAGGTACAGGAAGTAGTCGGTGGGGTTGACCAGCACGATCTCGGCCGCGCCGCGGGCGGAGCGGGAGAGGGCGCGGGCGGCCTGGTAGCCGGCGAATCCGGCTCCGACGATGACGATCCGGGCTCGGCTCACGGTCGGCTCCAACGGGTGACGATACGGTCGAGAACACCACAAGTACCCCGCATGTCCACCGTAAACCCGTGGACTCCGTACGTCCGCTTCAGCGGGCCGTGCCGCCGCCGTGGACAAGCCCGTGGACCCGGAATACTTTCATTGGCATTCCAGCGTCGGTGGCGCCTGATCGTCATATCGCTCGGGGGGTCGCGGTGAAAGTCGAGATCATCGAGAAGGACGATCAATACGTGCTGAATCACTGCACGAAATATCTCGCGCGGGACAGTTCCGACGCCCGCCATGATTTCGGCCAGTACGAGCCGGGCGACCCGCGGGCCGCGGTGTGCGAGGCGTGGCGTTTCCCGGTCGTCGACACGCACTGGGACGGGGCCGGCGCCCGTACGTCGTTCGCGTTCAACGATGTGACCTTCGTGTACGACGGGCGCGCCGCGTTCCCCGAGTCCGTCTCGGTGGTGGGCACGTTCGCGCCGCTGCACGCGCTGGTGCCGCTGCGGCCGGTGCTCTTCGCCCGGCGGCCGACGGGGTTCTTCGCCGCCACGGTGCGCATCGCCAAGGGCCAGGTGCACCAGTACAAGTTCGCGGTGGACGGCGCGTACGTCCTGGATCCGGTCAATCCGCAGCAGACGGTCGCCGACAACGGCCGTACGTGGTCGCGGCTGTTCACCGACGCGTGCTCGGTGCCGCTGACGCTGAGCCGGGTGGAGCGGGACCTGCTCGGGCGGCTGGTGCGGCATCTGCTGCCGTTCCGGCTGGAGGAGAACCGGCGGTTCGTGCGGGAGGTGTACGAGTCGATCGACCGCGGCGCGCGCGGCACGGAATTCCCCCTTTCCTATCAGCTCGACGAAGAGGTCGGCACCGTCAATTACATCGACAAGGTCCTGGCGCGGCAGGAGCGGCAGCACGCGGTCGATTACCACATCTGCCTGGATCTGATCGGCGATGTGCTGCGGTCGCGGTTCGGGGGTCTTGATCCCGCGGTCGCTCCCCCGGAGATGTACGCGGACCTTTACGCGCAGATGGCCGCCGAGCGGGTGGACGGCTGGGATTACGGCCGTTATCACAGTCCGCGCTATTTCCTGCTGTTGCTGCGGCGGCACGCGATGACCGGCGCCTTCGCGCATCCGCGGCACGGCGGCAATTCCGGCGCGGCGGGCTGGATGTATCTGGAGAGCCGGTTCCGCGACGCGGCGGGCGACACGCTCTTCGACTGGCGGCGCGCCGTGGAGGAGCCGCTGGGGCGCAGCACCGACTACCGCGGCTGAGGGCTGGGATCGGGCGGGAGGGGCCGTGCGGCAGGAGACGGAGCACGTCGAGGTCGTCGTCATCGGGAGCGGCGCGGGCGGCGCCCCGCTGACCCATACGCTGGTACGCGCGGGGCATCAGGTGCTCGTGCTGGAGAAGGGGCCGCTGCTGCGCACCCAGACGCAGAGCCCGGACGGGCTGAGCGACTTCAAGCGCGACGAGTCGTTCGCGACCGGCGCGGAGAAGCGGATCACCGTGCAAGGCGTGGCCAATACGGGGGAGACCTTCTTCTCCAGCCATGTGGAGCCCGACCTCAACGACGAGCCGCATGTCTACCGGGACAGCGACGGGCAGGACCGGGTCACCATCGAGGGGTACACCGCGCAGGTGGTGGGCGGCGGCACCCAGTTGTACGGCGGGGTCTCGCCCCGGTTCACGCCGGAGGACCTGCGGCTGCGCTCGCTGAACGAGGGCCGCTCGGATCTGCGGGCGGACCCGGACGGCGAGGTGGTGCGCGAGGCCCGCGACTGGCCGGTGGGCTATGCGGAGCTGGAGCCGTACTACGGGCAGGCCGAGCATCTGATCGGCGTCAACGGCACCTGGGAGGGGCAGGCCAAGACGCCGTCGGCCGACCACTACCAGCCGCCGCTGGAACCCAATGCGATCAGCGCGTACGCGGCGGCCGGGATGGACGCGCTCGGCATGCGCCGCTACCGCACCCCGCTCGCCGTGATCACCGAGGACCACGCGCCGAGCGGCCGTACGGTGCCGGCGGACCGGGAGTCGATCAAGACGGCGTTCGTGAACCGGTACGGCGACCCGCTGGGCCTCAAGTCCAATACATGGGTGTCGCTGCTCGCGCCGCTGCGCGCGGTGGGCCAGGGGTTCGAGCTGCGCGCCAACTGCTGCGTCACCCACCTGGAGGCGGAGGGCGCGCGCGTCACACGGGTGCACTACCGCGATCCGGCCGGCGCCGCCCGTACGGTCTCGGCGCGGATCGTCGTCGTGGCGTGCTCGGCGATCGAGTCGGTGCGGCTGCTGGCCCTGTCGGGCGCGGCCGACCCCGATTTCGAGCGGCGGGTCAACGGGAACGGGCTGCTCGGCGCGTACTTCCTCACGCACTGCTTCGGCGGCGCCCAGTGCGCCGTGGCCACCCGCGCCGACAAGTCCCGGACGCTGGACTCGGACTGGGCCACCGACCACTGCGCGCGCCCCGAGTGGTTCCGGGAGCGGGGGCTGTGGGCGGGCGGCGTAATCTACAACAACACCTCGGACGGGGCCCTGCCCATCTCCCTGGCGCGCACCTGGCACGCGATGGACATGGACAACATGTGGAAGGGCTACCTCTACGACACGGGCATCCTCGGCAACGGCTTCGAGGACTATCTGGACGCGGGGTTCGGGCGGCGGCTGTCGCTGGCGTTCATGGCCAACCAGGTGCCGCGGCGCGCCAACCGCGTCGAGCTGCATCCGCATGTCAAGGACAAGTGGGGCCGCCCGGTCGCGTACATCATCAAGACCTGGCACGGCCATGACCGGGCGCTGATGGACGTGCTCGCCGACCAGTGCCGGGCGATCCTGGAGAACGGCGGCGAGGTCAAGGACGTCAGCTCGGGTTCGGTGGGCGGCTCGGTGGTGCGGATCGCCAACCATGTGCTGGGCGGCGCGCGGTTCGGCGCCGACGCGCGGGACTCCGTGCTGGACCCGGACTGCCGGGCCTGGAACTTCGACAACCTCTATGTGACGGACGGGTCGTTCATGCCGACCTCGGGCAGCGCGAACCCGACGCTCACCATCGAGGCCAACTCGTTCCGGGTCGGCGACACGCTGCTGAAGAGGCTCTGAGGGCAGGGGCCGTGATGGGCGGGAGGCGTTGCATGGACAGCCGGTTCGACCAGGTCTACACCCACCCGGAGAACGAGATCTTCCGGGTCGTCTTCTACCCCGACCGCATCTACCACGCCCGATACCTCAACGCCACGCGGTCCTCGCGCTACCGCTACTACGTCGCGGAGGTGCGCGGCTCGGCGGACGGCACGGCCATCAAGGGCGATGTCTTCCTCGGCGGGAGCAGGCTCTGCTCCCTGCTGCGGATCGAGTACTCCGGCATCCGCCTCGTGGAGCAGGCCCGGGAGTTCGGGCGGCGGCTCGGGCCCCGTACGAAGGCGTGGGTGCGGGTGACCGGGGACGACCCGGGCGCCCCGGCGGAGGCCGTGGTCACGCTGCACTGGGACCCGGTGATCGGGGCGTACGCGGCCGAGATCTGGGAGACCCTGGAGCCGCCGGAGGGCACGCCGCACGATCTGCGGGTGCTGCCCCTGATGGGGCGGGACGCGCCGATCACCCGGCTGCCGGCCCTCTCGCCGCTGCTCGGCCAGGTCCGCGAGGTGGCCGTGGCGTTCCGCGAGGACGGCGTGGTGTATCCGACGGGACAGCGGCTGCGCGAGCCGCAGTGGGACAACGCCTATCTGCGCTCGCACCAGGAGCCGCGCACCCAGGAGCCCAGTTCCCCGGAGAACACCATCGCGGACAGCAACTACCTGCTGGACTTCCGGCGCGGCTTCTTCATCCCGGACTCCTCGGGCGTCGCCCCCGTCAACTACCGCAACGCCATGAGCGACGAGGGCAGCCCGGACCGGCGCGACGACAACATCGTACGGATGCGCTGGCTGTTCCAGCGCGAGCTCGGCAGCGATCTCGTCTTCTTCCACGAGGTCACCGTCCCCCCGCACGCGGTGGAGGGCACCCACCGGCACATCGGCTCGGAGGAGCTGTACTACGTCGTCTCGGGCGCGGGCCTCGCGTACACGGGCGACGGGGACGCCGCGGACACGGACGGCTATCCGCTGGTGGAGCGGCCGGTGTTCGGGGTGGGGCCGGTCAAGTGCCGGGAGCTCCCGGTGCGGCCGGGGAGCGTCCTCTACACCAAGAGCGGCGGGGTGCACGGCATCCGCAATCCGTTCGACGAACCGCTCGTCTTCGTCGCGTTCCTCTACCACACGACGTAATCCGGATCTCCGGCTGGAGGGCCGATGCCCACGATCGTGCACAGCGACTCGGTCTTCCGCGTGGAGCCCGGCAAACCACCGGACTACGAGAGCGCCAATCCGCTGCTGAAGCTTCTCGGGCTCGTGGAGCGCTCCCGCCTGGCCGCGGAGCGCGAGGCGTACGAGGCCGTCTCGCTCCAGTACCTCTTCCCGCTGCGGTGGCTGGAGCTGTACGGGCCGAGCGCGCCCGACCAGGACCGGCTGGCCGCCGAGGAGCAGGACGTCAAGACCGACTTCCAGAAGCAGAACCTCCGCGACTTCCGGCTCGGCGACACCCGCGCGGTGCGCGGCTGGGCGGCGACGGACGGCTGGCGCGGCCCGTTCCTCCAACTGTGTTACCGGGGCGGGCCCGACTCCGAGCTGTGGCGGGCGGCCGGGCGGCTCGGCGACGCCATCGGCCTGACGCTGTCCATCGGCGGCGGGGAGGCGGTGCGGCTGCGCGCCCCGTACGACGAGGAGAGCGACTTCTACACGGTCGAGCTGTGGGGCCGGGGCGGCGACGGGCTGCGCGGGCTGCTGGGCGAGCGGGGGAAGACCTCGCTCGATACGGGGCTGCTCCAGCCGCGCCCCGACCTGCTGCCGGGCGGTGGGGGCGACTTCGACCGCGACGGCCTCGACGGGCGGGATCTGCGCTCCGTCTCGGCGCGCCATCCGATGCACCCGGTCAACCCGCTCCACCTGGACGTGCGGTGGACGGCGGACGCCGACGGCTCGGGGGCCTCGGACCCGGCCGAGGGCTCGGTGCGGCTCGGCTTCGAGATGCGGGTGCGCGGCTGGGACGCGTATCTGAGCGTCGGCACAAGCCCCCAGCCGCACGGCGGCGTCGGCTTCCTGGAGTACCGCAACCTGTTCAGCTCGTACGGGCGGTTGGCGGACAGCGGGGAGCTGGACCGGGCGCTGGAGCCGTACAACCTCGACGCGTTCGGCCGCAAGGGGCACCCGAGCGGCGAGCGCGAGCCGTTCTTCGCCGTCTCCTACATGGACCTGCACGTGATGGACCCGGCGTGCGGGATCGGGCTGCACCGGCACCGCGACAACCAGGAGGCGTTCCTGATGCTGGAGGGGGACGGCCTGATGGTGATCGGCGACTGGGCCGAGTCGGGCGCCCGCACCCGGTGCTTCGAGGTCCGGCGGCTGACGGCCGGCCATCTCGCGCTGCTCAAGGGCGGGCAGTTGCACGGTCTGCTGAACCCGGCGGACCAGCGCGCCGCCCTCTTCATGTTCGGCGGCTACGACTGAACCGGGCCTCGGCCGGGGCCTGAGCGAGGGAGTTCGATGATGTCGATGACCGAGGCCCCGGGGGCCGCGGGGCCGTACCGGCTGGGCGCCACCTGGGACGGGCGGGGCACGAACTTCGCGGTGTACTCCTCCGCCGGCGCGTACGGCGGCGAGGTGGTGCTGTGCCTGCTCGACGAGGACGGCGGCGGCGAGCGGCGGGTGCCGATGGCCGTGGACTGCGACATCTGGCATGTGTACGTGCCCCAGGCGCGGCCCGGTCAGCGGTACGCCTACCGCGCGTCCGGCCCCCGCGACCCCGCGCGCGGCCTGTTCTTCGACGGCGGGCGGCTGCTGCTCGACCCGTACGCCAAGGCCATGTACCCGCTCGGGCCGCGGCAGTTGGGCTGCCTGGTCGTCGACACCTCCTTCGACTGGGGAACGGACCGGGCGCCGGAGCGCCCCTGGGCGGACACGGTGCTCTACGAGACGCATGTGAAGGGGATCAGCGTCACGCACCCCGGCGTGCCGCCCGCCCTGCGCGGCACGTACGCGGGGCTCGCCCACCCGGCGGTCGTCGGGCACCTCACGCACCTGGGCGTGACCGCCGTGGAGCTGATGCCGGTGCATCAGTTCCTCTCGGAGCAGCGGCTGCTGGACATGAAGCTGACCAACTACTGGGGCTACTCCACCGTCGGGTTCTTCGCGCCGCACAGCGCCTACAGCGCGGCGGGCGACCGGGGGCAGCAGGTCGCGGAGTTCAAGTCGACGGTGGCGGCGCTGCACGCGGCGGGCATCGAGGTGATCCTCGACGTCGTCTACAACCACACGGCCGAAGGGGCGCCCGACGCGCCGCCGCTGAGCTTCCGGGGGCTGGCGAACGAGGTCTACTACCGGCTCGACCCGGCCGACCGCTCCCGGTACATCGACACGACGGGCACCCAGAACACCCTCGACGCGGGCCGCCCGGAGGTGCTGCGGCTGATCCTGGACTCGCTGCGCTACTGGGTCACCGAGATGCGCGTCGACGGCTTCCGCTTCGACCTCGCCGCCACGCTGGCCCGGCAGCACGGCTATGTGGACCGGCTCTCCGCGTTCTTCGGCCTGCTGTACCAGGACCCGGTGCTGGGCCGTACGAAGCTGATCGCCGAGCCGTGGGACGTGGGGGCGCCCGACAGCTACCAGGTGGGGCGGTTCCCGCCGGGCTGGGCGGAGTGGAACGACCGCTACCGGGACACGGTCCGGGACTTCTGGCGCGGCCGGCCGGTCGTCGGCGGCCTCGCGGAGCGGCTCGCGGGCTCGGCGGACCTCTACTCCGCCGACCGGCGCGGCCCCGACGCGTCCGTCAACTTCGTGACCTGCCACGACGGCAAGGCCCTCGCCGACCTCGTGACGTACGAGCGCAAGCACAACGAGGCGAACGGCGAGGACAACCGCGACGGTACGGGCGACGACCGGGCCGCCAACTACGGCGTCGAGGGCCCCACGGACGACCCGGCCGTCAGCGCCGTCCGGGCTCGGCAGCGTCGCAACATGCTCGCCACGCTCCTGCTGTCCCAGGGCGTCACGATGCTCCTCGGCGGCGACGAGCTGGGCCGTACGCAACGCGGCAACAACAACGCGTACTGCCAGGACAACGAGGTGAGCTGGTACCACTGGCCGGAGCGGCCGGACCCGTTCACCGCGTTCGTACGCCGCGTCGTCGCCCTCCAGCGCGCGCACCCCGCGCTGAAGCGCAGGGCGTTCCTCACCGGTTCCGGCGCTCCCCCGGACGTCGCCTGGTACGACCGGGACGGCCGCGCCATGACGGTGAGCCGCTGGCAGGACCCGGCGACCCGGTTCCTGGGGATGCTCCTCGCGGGCGACGGAATTCCCGCGCGGGGCGCCCCGGTGCAGGACGACGACATCCTGGTGCTGCTCAACGCGGACACGTCGGCCGCCGACTTCGCGGTGCCCGGCCGGCCCGGCGCCCGGTACGGCCTCGTCCTCGACACCGGGGCCGAGGACGGCGCGCCCGCGCCCGGCGCGGAACTGGCCGTCGGCGACCGGTGCGCCGTGCCGCCGCGCACTGTCCTCGTGGCCACGGCGCCGCTACGTTCCTGACATGGTCATCAAGAGACTCGGGCGGCTCGGCACGCTGCCGGTCGCGGCGACGGTGCTGACGGGCACCCTGGCGCTCTACATCGCGCTCGTCGCCTTCGGCAACATCACCGACTTCGGCACCAACCGCGACTTCGTGCGGCACGTCCTCGCGATGGACACCACCTTCCAGGACGAGGACCTGATGTGGCGGGCGATCGACTCGCGCACCGTGCAGGACATCGCCTATGTCGCCATCATCGGCTGGGAGACGCTGGCCGCCCTCGTCCTCGTCGCCGGCACGGCCTGGTGGGTGCGCGGGCTGTGGCGCGGCGGCTTCGACCGCGCCCGGCGGCTGAGCACGCTGGGGCTCCTGATGCTGATGCTGCTCTTCGGGGCGGGGTTCCTCGCGATCGGCGGGGAGTGGTTCGCGATGTGGCAGTCCTCGAAGTGGAACGGGCTGGAGCCCGCCGGCCGGAACTTCGTCGTGGCCGGCTTCGTCCTCGTCGTGCTGCATCTGCCGCCGCAGTGGTGGGACAGGTCCGGACCGCGGCCCTCCGCGTAGCCGTCCCCGGCGGAGCGAGCGGCGGCGGGGGGACGCGCGGCCCCGTCGAGCCCACGGGCCCCGCCTTCGGCAGTCGTCACAGCCGCCAGGAGCGGATGCGGTCGGCGGCGGCGAAGACGTCGGTGTCGCCGGCCGCCAGTTCCTTGGTCAGCTCCACCAGTTCGCCGTAGGGGTCGTCCAGGCCCTCGCCCGAGGCGTGCATATAGGAGATGGTCACCGCGCAGGCGAACCGCACGTTGTACGCGGGCAGCGGCTTGAGCAGGACGAGGGTGTGCAGGAGCGCCGCCGCGCGCCAGGCGGGGTCGGAGTCGACGCCGAGGCGCGGCGGGTCGACGCGGTGCCGGGCGACGGCGGCGACCAGGGCCGAGAAGTCGGAGATCACGGGCTGGTCGGGGAGCGCGATCTCGTGCTGCGTGAGCAGCCAGCGGACATCGATGTGGAGGATCGGCAGCATGGATTCAGGCGGCCCGGCCGGAGGTACCGGTGCTGGGGCCGTCGTCTATCCCCGCGTCCGCGATGGCGGCGGCGAGGTCGGGGTCGTGGAAGACCCGGCGGAAGACCTCCGCGCCCTCCTTGAGCGCCCGGTGGTGCGCGATGGCATCGGCCGTCGACGCGCGGACGAACGCCTTCATCGTCATCCCGCGCTCCTGGGCGATCTCCCGGATCTCCTGGAGCTCCTGGTCGGGGAAGTCCACATTCAGGGCTGGCATGGGGCCACCGTACTGCTCGGGTACCCCGGCATCAATAAGTGCAGGTCAGAGTTATTATCGGCCGGTACTCGGAAGTGCGCCCGGCGGCCGGCCCAGGCCCCCGCGGGCGGGGGCCGGACGGCGGCGGGCCGGGGCGGGCGCTCACCCCCGGCCATCGGGTACGGGCCTGGTGTGGCTGCTGAGGAGGAACGTCCCCGTCCGCCCGGGCCCGGCGGCCCCGCGGCGGCCCGGGAGCCCCCGCCCAACTGGGTCTTTCCGGTACGGGCCGGGGGCCGGCCGCCGGGCGCCGAGATCCACAAGGAGGCCCGAAACCTCATCTGTGGCAAGCGAATCGGCGCGAGTAGCGTCACTGCCCCCTGCTCCCGTAACGGAGGGCGCGTCCCATGGCCGACACCGGGCAGCACGACCACTACGAACACTACGAAGGCGGCAGTCCCGAGGCCGAACGCCTGGTCTTCGAGCGACTCGCCCGCGACCTGATGCGTGTGCAGCTCAAGAACAAGGAGGCGAGCGGGTCCGCGCACCCGCAGCGGGCCTTCCACGCCAAGGCGGTGCTGGGGCTGGAGAACGCGCGGCTGCGGTTCCTCGACGACCTGCCCGCGCCGCTGCGGGTCGGGTTCGCGCAGCCCGGCGCCGAGTATCCGGCGCTGCTGCGGCTGTCCAACGCCAGTGGCATCCCGCAGCACGACGCCGCCGGCGACCTGCGCGGCGCGGCCGTGCGCGTCGAGGTGTCGGCGGAGGAGAGCCACGACCTGCTGGCGACGAACTTCCCCGTCTCCCACGCCCGCGACGCGCGGGAGTTCGTGGCCTTCGCCAAGGCCATGGCGGGCGCCGGCAACCCGCTGCAGAAGGCGTTCGGGCTGCTGGTGAAGTTGCCGCTGGCGGTGGGGCTGACGGCCGCGAACCGGATGCGGCGCAATGTGCGGGCGGCGACCCGGCACAAGGTGGACAGCCTCGCGCAGGAGACGTACTGGAGCCGCGGCGCGATCCTGTGGGGCGAGGCCGGCCCGGTCCGCTACCAGTTGCGTCCCGCCCCCGGCGCGCCGCCCGCGCCGAAGGCGGACCACGCCGACCCCGGCTATCTGCGGCGCGAACTGGCGCAGCGGCTGACCGCCGGCGACATCGCCTTCGAGCTGTGCGTGCAGCGGTTCGTGGACGAGCGGCGCACGCCCATCGAGAACGGCGCGGTGGAGTGGAAGGAGAACGTGGCGGCGGTGGTGCCGGTCGCGGTGCTGACGCTGCCCGCGCAGGACATCGACTCCGCCGAGGCGCGGTCGGCGGCGCGGCGCGTCGAGGAGCTGGCGTTCAACCCCTGGTACACCACGGACGAGTTCCGCCCGCTGGGCAACCTGAACCGGGCCCGCAAGGTCGCGTACGAGGCGGGCAGCGCGCACCGGCTGGGGCTGCGGTTCATGACGGTCGAGCCGCGCCGCAACGTCGTGCTCGGGGTGCCGGTGCGGGCCGTGTTCCGGCTCGTGAACCGGTTCGTGCCGTGGCACAAGCTGCCGTTGCAGCTCAGTCTGCTCAACCTGGTCGCGCTGCGGCAGGCGCTGCGCCGGTACAACCTGATCGACACGGAGGTCCGCGAGGCCCCGCCGCGGGCCGCGTCCGTGCCGCCGCCCATCGATGAGCAGACCCGCACGGCGCGTACGTACGACGGCACGTCCAACGACCTGTCGGCGCCGAAGATGGGCGCGGTCGGCGCGTCCTTCGGCCGCAACCTGAAGCCGGTGTACCGGCCGGACCTCTTCGACACCCCGAACCCGGTGACGGTCAGCAGGCAGTTGCTGACCCGTACGGAGTTCCGGCCCGCGTCCTCGCTGAACATCCTCGCCGCGGCCTGGATCCAGTTCCAGGTGCACGACTGGGTCAACCACCGGCGCTATCCGGCGGGCGGGCGGAACGTCGAGGTGGCGCTGCCGCCGGGCAGCCCCGAGTGGCACAACACGCCCGGCGGGCCGCCGGAGAACGTGATGCGGTTCGCCGAGAACATGGGCGTCGAGCAGCCCGGCAACCAGCCGCCGATCCTCTTCTCCAACACCGCCTCGCACTGGTGGGACGGGTCCGAGGTGTACGGCGAGAACGAGGAGACGGCGCGCTCGATGCGGGACGCGGACGGCGGCGCGACGCTGCGTCTGGAGGAGGGCCACCTGCCCATCGGGCACGACGGCATCCCGCTCACCGGCTTCAGCGAGAACTGGTGGCTGGGCCTGAGCATGATGCACACCCTCTTCGCCCGCGAGCACAACGCGGTCTGCGGCGCGCTGCGGCACGCCTACCCGACGATGAGCGAGGAGCGCATATACCAGACGGCACGGCTCGTGGTCTCGGCGCTGATCGCCAAAATCCACACGATCGAGTGGACTCCGGCGATCCTCGCCACCGAGGCCCTCGACATCGGTCTGCACACCAACTGGGAGGGCCCGCCGAACAACTGGCTGAGCAAGCTGGGCCTGTGGCTGCTCGACGCGCACGCGCTGACCGGCATCCCCCGGACGCTGCCGGACCACCACGACGTGCCGTACTCGCTCACCGAGGACTTCGTCACCGTCTACCGGATGCACCCGCTGATCCCCGACGACTTCGAGATGCGCGAGCACCACTTCGGGCAGCGGCTGGAGACCCTGGGCTTCAACGACATCCAGGGCACCGCGGCCGAGTCCGTCGCCCGCAAGACCGGGCTCACCGACTCGCTGTACTCCTTCGGCATCGCCCACCCCGGCGCGATCACCCTCAACAACTACCCGCGCGCGCTCCAGCGGTTCGAGCGCGACGGCGAGGTCATCGACCTGTCCGTCGTGGACCTGGTACGGACCCGGCGGCGCGGCGTGCCGCGGTACAACGACTTCCGGGCCGGGCTGCGCAAGCAGCGCATCCGCCGGTTCGAGGAGCTGAGCGACGACCCGCGGACGGTGGCGCGGCTCAAGGACGTCTACAGCTCGGTCGACGAGATCGACACGATGGTGGGGCTGTTCGCCGAGAACCCGCCCACCGGGTTCGGGTTCAGCGACACGGCGTTCCGCATCTTCATCCTGATGGCCACCCGGCGGCTGCAGAGCGACCGGTTCCTGACCGTCGACTACCGGCCCGAGGTCTACACGCCGCTGGGCATGGACTGGGTGGAGCGCGGCTCCATGAACTCCGTCATCCTGCGGCACTGCCCGGAGCTGGCGGCCATGCTGCCGCGGCACGGCAACGCCTTCGCCCCTTGGCGGCCGGTTCAACCGGCGCGGAGCCCCGGCGCCGAGGGCTGAGAGGACGGCGATGAGCACAGCAGCGCACGAGGGGCTGGCCGACCTGCTCGGCCGGCCCCTGCTGGAGACCGTGTGGCGGCGGCGTACGCACCGGGTGAGCCGGGGCGCGTCCGTCTCGGCCGGTTCGATGACGTACCACTCCCCGCACGCGCCCGAACCGCTGGGCGAGCTGGAGGAGGCGGTGCTGATCGCGCTGACCGGCTGCACCGGGCTGACCATGCCGGACCGGCCGTTCGAGGACCCGCGCGACGGTAAGCCGATCATGTCGAAGCCCAATCTGACGATGGCCGGGCGGGCGGCGGGCAGCCCGGACAACGCCCAGGGCACCCACTTCTTCCTGATCGACGACAGCGGCACGTACTTCCTGCGGAAGCTGCCGCCCGCGCCGGACGCGCCGTTCGACGCCGAGCACCTGGTCGAGCGGGCCCGCCTCGCGAAGGTCAAGGTGCTCGACACCCGGCTCGACGTGGCCGAAGGGATGCGGGACTTCCCCGCCTACCTCGACTCCAACCGGTTCTTGTCCAACCTGCCGGGCAGCACGGTCTTCTTCCCCGTGGTGGACCTCTCGCACCAGTACATCAACGGGCTGATGTATCTGCTGACGCAGCCCGACGGGGCCCGGCCCACGCTGGTGGACGACCGGAACTTCTACCGCCCGGCGGGCGTGAAGAAGTGGGTCGAGAACGGCTTCCTCAACGGCGATCTGAAGCTGCCGCTGGGGGCGCTGGGCCCGCTGCGGACCCAGATCGAGGCGGATCTGCTGCTCCAGAACCTGATGCTCGTCGCGGAGGGGATGGGGCTGGGCGCGTGGATCCACGCCTCGATCAATCCGCAGATCGCGCTGGGCGACCCGAAGTTCTCCCGGCTGTACGGGCGGATGCTGGGCTTCTCCTTCGTCACCCCGCGCTGGAAGCTCGCGGACATCTGGCGCTGGCACGTGCCGCTGCCCAAGTACGCGAACACCCGGTCCCAGCCCGTCGGCCTGGAGCGCGGCGGCGAGCGGCTGATCGAGGCCGCCTGCCCGCCCTACCACGCCTCGATGCCGGCGGCCGTGGACGCCGTGATCCGCTCGAAGTTCGGTCCGGGCGGCACGTACACGGACAAGGACGTCTTCGCCCGGATCTACAAGGAGGACTACGGGCAGCGCTATCTGGCGGAGGCCAGTGAGTACGACGAGCGGGTCATCGACTGCGCCCGCGACATCTGCTCGTACATCCACGACACGCACGGCCGGTTCCCGGCGCACACGGACGCGATCCATGTGCCGGGGGTCTGGCTCCAGGCCCACCACGTGGAGCTGGAGTACTACGACCGGTTCTTCCACCAGGGCCTGACGCCGGCCCACCGCGAACACGCGGACCGGTGGGAGGGCCCCGGCTGAGCGGTCGGCCGAAGGCCGTTCAAGGGCCGTTCGAGGGCCGGGCCCCGCCGGGGTCCGGCCCTCGAACGCGGGCGGCTACAGGAGCCCGGCCACCGCGTCGGCCAGCGCCCGCCCCAGGACCTCGTTGTTCTCGGGGGTGAAGTGGATGCCGTCCTTGCCGTCGGTGGTGATGTGCTCACCGGCGTCCACGAAGGCCGCGCCCGAGGCGTCCGCCAGGGCGCGGTAGAGGCCCGCGAGCCGCGCGGTCTTCTCCGGTGCGTCCCGGAAGACCTCGTTGCGCCACGGGCCGGTCAGCTCCCCGAGCCGCGGCGGCGCGACGACGAGGGCGCGGGGCGCGGGGTAGGCCGTGCCCACCCCGCCCGCCGACTGGGCGACCTGGCGCAGGAGGACGGCCATCCCTGTGGCGATGTCGTAGGGCGTGCGGCCGAAGTGCGCCTTGGTGTCGTTGGTGCCGAGCATGATGATGACGAGGTCGAGCGGGAGGTGGCTGGCGAGGGCGGACGGCAGATAGCGGGAGCCGTTGAGCCGGGGGTCGATGGGGTCGTCGGCGGTGGTCGTCCGGCCGCCGAGCCCCTCCTCCACGATCTCGTACCCGTCGCCGAGCGCGCCGGCCATCACCCCCGTCCACCGCTCCTCGAAGGGGTAGCGGCTGGAGCATTCCCCTTCCGCCACGGGGACCCAGCCCCAGGTGAGCGAGTCCCCGAAGCAGAGAACGCGTTTGGTGGTGTCCGGCATATGGCGGCTCCGATGCTCGGTCCTTCGCCGCGTCGTTCGCGGCCGTTCCGAAGCGTACGCACCGGTGGCCTGCGGCCGTACGGGCCGATGGTCCCGTGCCGCCGGCCCCTGCCGGACAGCGGACTTCCGCCGGACAGCGGACTTCCGTCAGACCATGGGCGGCACCACGCAGTCGATGAGGTACGGGCCGGGGTCGGCGAGGGCGCGTTCGAGCTGGGCGGTGAACTCCTCGGCGGTGGTGGCCTTCGCGGCGGGGACGCCCATGCCGCCCGCGAGCGCCACGAAGTCCAGTTCGGGACGGGACAGGTCCAGCAGGTCGCGGGCCCGCTCGCCGGCCGCCGCCGCGCCGACCTGCTGGAGCTCCAGGTTGAGGATCGCGTAGGAGCGGTTGTCGAAGACGACGGTGGTGACGTTGAGGTTCTCGCGGGCCTGCGTCCACAGCGCCTGCATCGTGTACATGGCGCTGCCGTCCGACTCCAGGCAGAGCACCGGCCGCCGGGGACAGGCCACGGCGGCGCCGGTCGCCAGCGGCATGCCCTGGCCGATGGCGCCGCCGGTGAGGGTCAGCCAGTCGTGGCGGGGCGCCCCGGCGGTGGCGCCGGGCAGCCAGAGCCCGGAGGTGTTGGACTCGTCCACGACGATCGCGCCCTCGGGGAGCAGCGCGCCGATGGCGTCGGCGGCGGACTCGGCGGTGAGCGCGCCGGTGGGGCGCGCGGGCCTGCGGGGGGCGGCCTCGGGGGCCGCGTCGGTCGCCGTCTCGGGCCCGGCCTGGCGCGTGACGTGGCGCGCGAACATCGGCAGCACCCGCGCCGCCTGCTCCGGGCTGGGCGCGAGCGCGTGCACCTGGCAGCCCTCCGGCACCAGATCGCCGGGCTTGCCGGGGTAGGCGAAGAAGCTGACGGGCGAGGAGGCGCCGACGAGCACCAGGTGGCGCAGGCCGGCGAGCTGGGCGGCCACGGCGTCGCCGAGGTAGGAGAGCCGCTCGACCTCGGGGACGCCCGCGCCGCGCTCCAGGCGGGCCGGGAAGGTCTCGCACAGCAGCCGCGCGCCCGTCGCCCGCGCGATCCGGGCCGCGTCCTCAAGGCCCCTGCCGCGGGTCGCGTCCGCGCCGAGGAGGAGGGCCGCGGGCTCGCCGGAGGTCAGCGCGGCGGTGACGGCCTCGATGTCGCAGGGGATGGTGCCGGAGGGGGCGCCGAGCCCGGTCGGGGCGGCCTTGCCGCCGTCCGTCCAGGAGATGTCGGCGGGCACGATCAGCGTGGCGATCCGCCCCTCGGCCGCCGCGGCGACGGCCTCCGCCGCGTCCGCGGCCAGTTCGCCGACGTCGCGGGTGCGGCGCACCCAGCCGGAGACGCTGCCGGCCAGCGCGTCGATGTCGGACTCCAGCGGGGCGTCGAGCGGCTTGTGGCCGAGCGCGTGGTCGCCGACGAGGTTGACGATGGGGGTGTGGGCGCGGCGGGCGTTGTGCAGGTTGGCGAGGCCGTTGGCGAGCCCGGGGCCGAGGTGCAGCAGGGTGCAGGCGGGCCGCTCGGCCATGCGGGCGTAGCCGTCGGCGGCGCCGGTGGCCACGCCCTCGAACAGGCAGAGGACGGGGCGCATTTCGGGTACGTCGTCGAGGGCGGCGACGAAGTGCATCTCCGAGGTGCCGGGGTTGGCGAAGCACACGTCGACGCCTGCGTCGACGAGGCCGCGGATCAAGGACTGCGCGCCGTTGGGCATGGTGGTCCGCCTCTGTTCACGGGAGGAATCGTCTGGCAGGGCGTCAGTCTCGTACCCGGCGGCGGGGCGCGGAAGGACCGGTTCGGACAGCGCCCGCGGACAGGGCCTTTAGGCGGACGCGTACGCCCCGTCGCTTGGCGCGTCCTTGACAGGACGTACGGGCCGGGCCAGCCTCGGCGCTGACAACGATGTCACCGATCGTGTGAAGGTCGTGAGCGATGAGATGGACCCCACCCCCGCGGCGGCGCGCCCGCGTCGCCGCCCTGGCCTGCGCGGCGCTGCTGGGCGGACTCGTGTCCGTACCCGCGCAGGCCGCCGAGGCGCACCCCACCGGGCGCCTCACCGACCTGGTCAACCCCTTCATCGGCACGGAGAACGAGGGCAACACCTACCCCGGCGCGGCCGTGCCGTTCGGCATGGTGCAGCTCTCCCCCGACACCGGGCACAACACCGGCTACGACTACAAGGACGACCGTGTCCGCGGCTTCAGCGCCGTCCACCTCTCCGGGGTCGGCTGCGGCCTCGGCGGCGACCTGCCCACGCTGCCCACCACCGGTGAGGTCACCGAGACCGACTACGCCCGCTACGCCGCCCGGTTCGGCCACGACGACGAGAGTGCCCGCCCCGGCTACTACCGGGTCGGCCTGAAGTCCTACGGCGGCATCACCGCCGAACTCACCGCCGGCGAGCGCACCGGCCACCAGCGCTACACCTTCCCCGCCACCGACAAAGCCAACGTCCTGCTCAACGCGGGGCAGTCGCTGCACAAGACCGCCTCCACCACCGTCGAGATCCTCGACGCGCGCACCGTGCGCACCACCATCACCGGACACGGCTTCTGCCAGGACACCCGGCCGTACACCCTGCACACGCTCACCCGCTTCGACCGCCCCTTCACCGCCTACGGCACCTGGCGGGACGGGACGGTCACCGCCGGTTCGAAGCGCTCCACCGGCACCGGGCGCAACGGCGCGTACCTCCGCTTCGACGCCACCCGCGACCGGACCGTGGAGGCGACCACCGCCATCAGCTACGTGGACGCGGCCGGCGCGCGGCGCAACCTGCGCGCCGAGAGCGACGGCTTCGACCGTACGGCCCGCAAGGCGGACGCGGCCTGGGAGCGGCGGCTGGGCGGCGTACGGGCGCGGGGCGGGAGCCCGACGCTGCGCCGCACCTTCTACTCCTCCCTCTACCGGTCCTTCCTCGCGCCCAACCTCGGCAGCGACGTGGACGGCCGCTACACCGGCTGGGACCAGAGGACCCACCGGGCCAGGGGCTTCGACTACTACCAGAACTGGTCCCTGTGGGACACCTACCGCACCCAGGCGCAATTGCTCGGGCTCCTCGCGCCGCGCGAGGCACGGGACATGGCGCTGTCCGTGCTGCGCGTCGACGCGGAGGGCGGCTGGCTGCCCAAGTGGGGGTACGGCACCGTCGAGACCAACATCATGACCGGCGACCCCGTGACGCCCTACCTGACCAACGCCTACCACCAGGGGCTGCTGAGGGGCCACGAGGAGGAGGCGTACCGGGCGCTGCGGAAGAACGCCGACGGCGTGCCGCCGGCCGACTCCCCCGCCGTGGGCCGGGAGGCCAACGGCCCGTATATCACGAATGGTTACGCTCCTTATCTCGCCGACTGGAAGCACCGCAAGCCCGGCGACTCCGACTTCGACCACGGAGCGTCGGCGACCCTCGAATACGCGCTGTCCGACGCGATGCTCGCCCGCATGGCCCGCGACCTCGGGCACCGGGCGGACGCCGAGCGCTACGCGCGGCGCGCCCAGAGCTACCGGAACATCTTCGATCCGAGCACCGGCTTCTTCCGGGCCCGCGACGCGCACGGCGCGTTCACCGGCCCCGCCGACCCGGCGAAGAGCGTCGGCTTCCACGAGGGCACCGCGTGGCAGTACCAGTGGCTGGTCCCGCAGGACCTGCCCGGGATGGTGTCCCTGATCGGCGGGAAGGACGCCGCGAACAAGCGCCTCGACTCCTTCTTCGCCTACGACAAGCTGCTGAAGGACCCGGCGGGCACGGCGCGCACGGTGTGGGTCAACGGCCCGTACGACTACTACAACGCCGACAAGTACAACCCGCAGAACGAGCCGGACACCATCGCCCCGTACACCTATCTCTCCACCGGCCGGCCCTGGCAGACCACCGATGTGGTGCACGCGGCGCTCACCCTCTTCACCGACTCGCCGAGCGGCATGACCGGCAACGACGACCTGGGCACCATGTCGGCGTGGATGGTGCTGTCCGCCATCGGCGTCTACCCCGTGCAGCCCGGCGCGGACGTCTGGGGGCTGTCCACGCCGCTCTTCGACCGCGTGGACCTGCGGCTGGACCGCCGCTGGTACCCGCACGGCGGGTTCACCGTCACCGCGCCCGGCACCTCCGACCGGGACCGGTACATCCGCTCGGCGCGGCTCGACGGCTCGCCGTACGGCAGGACGTACGTACGCACCGAGGACCTCCGGCACGGCCGGACGCTGTCCTTCCGTGTCGGCTCCGCCCCTTCGGACTGGGGGACCTCGGCGTCGGCCGCGCCGCCGGCGGTCAACTGACCGGAAAGCACGGCGTGGTGAGAGATCTTCCGCACGCGTCCGGGCTCGGCCATGATGATCGCCCGTCAGCCCCGACGGAGAGGAACCACCATGGCCGGGCTACGGATGGGACAGGGCGTACTGCGCCGCAAACCGATCGAGCAGATCGAGGAGGGAGGCTCGGGTGAGCAGCTCAAGCGCTCGCTCGGGCTCTGGCAACTGACGGCGATCGGCGTCGGCGGCCTCATCGGCGCCGGCATCTTCTCCCTGGCGGGCACGATCGCCAACGGCAAGGCGGGCCCCGCCGTGCTCGTGTCGTTCCTGATCGCGGGGGTGGCGAGCGCGGCGGCGGCGTTCTCGTACGCGGAGTTCGCGGGCCTCATCCCGAAGGCGGGGTCCGCGTACACCTATGGTTACGCGGTCCTCGGCGAACTGGGCGGCTGGTTCATCGGCTGGGACCTGCTGCTGGAATACACGGCGATCGTCGCGGTGGTGGCCATCGGCATCTCCGGCTACATCAGCTATCTGCTCGGGGAGATGGACGCGGGGCTGCCGCACTGGATGCTGGGCGCCCCCGGCACCGGGGACGGTCACCGGGTCGATCTGTTCGCGGTATTGCTGTGCCTGTTCATCGCCTATCTGCTGTCGCTCGGCATCAAGAACGCGGCGCGTTTCGAGACGATCGTCGTCGGGCTGAAGGTCCTGGTGGTCATCGTGATCATCGCGGTGGGCTTCTTCCATATCAAGTCCGGCAATTACCACCCCTTCTTCCCCTTCGGCGTCGGCGGCGCGTTCACGGGCGCGGCGACGGTGTTCTTCGCGGTATTCGGCTATGACGCGATGTCCACGGTGGCCGAGGAGTCCAAGGACGCGCAGCGCCATATGCCGAAGGCGATCCTGTATTCGCTGGCCATCTCGATGGTGCTGTACGTGCTGGTCTGCCTGGTGCTGACCGGAATGCAGAACTACAAGGACATCGACAAGGAGAGCGGCTTCGCCAACGCCTTCAAGTCGGTGGGGCTCGGCGGGCTCGCGGACGTCATCGCGGTCGGCGCGATCATCGGCATCCTCACCGTCATGTTCACGTTCATGCTGGGAGTCACCCGTGTCTGGTTCTCGATGAGCCGGGACGGGCTGCTGCCGAAGTGGTTCGCGAAGACGCATCCGAAGCGGCACGTCCCGACGCGGGTGACCTGGATAGTCGGCGTCGCGTCGGCCGCGATCGCCGGGTTCCTGCCGATCGGCGAGGCCGCCGAGCTGACCAACATCGGCATCCTGCTGGCCTTCGCCGTGGTCTGCGCGTCGGTGATCGTCCTCCGCTACCGCCGCCCCGACCTGCCGCGCACCTTCCGCGCGCCGGGCATGCCGGTGGTCCCGCTGATAGGGGTGGCCGCGTCGCTGTGGCTGATCACCTATCTCGCCTGGCAGACATGGGTGCGCTTCGCGGTCTGGTTCCTGATCGGCCTGGTGGTCTACTTCGGCTACTCCTACAAGCGCTCGGAGCTGGCGAAGTCCCCGCCGCGGGAGCGGGAGCGGGAGACGGACGGATAGCGGTCTCGCGGGCCCCGCTCCCGCCGCCCGCTATTTGAGCAGCCGGGACAGGCGCCGGTCCGCGAGGAGTTTCCCGCCCGTCTGGCAGGTCGGGCAGTACTGGAGCGCGGAATCGCGGTACGAGACCTCGCGCACCGTGTCCCCGCAGACGGGGCACGGCTGCCCGGCCCGGCCGTGCACCCGCATCCCGGCCCGCTTCCCGGCCTTCACCTCGCCCGCCGCGAGGTCGCGGGACTGCTCGACCGCGCGGCGCAGGGTGTCGACGACCGTCGTGTGCAGCGCCCGCGCCTCGTCGTCGGTGAGGGCCGCGGCCAGCTTGAAGGGCGACATCCGGGCCGCGTGCAGGATCTCGTCCGAGTAGGCGTTGCCGATGCCTGCGATGACGCTCTGGTCCCGCAGCACGCCCTTGACCTGCCGGCGTTCGCGGCGCAGCAGCGCGGCGAACGCCTCGGGGGTGAGGTCCGGATCGAGCGGGTCCGGGCCCAGCCGGGCGACGCCGGGCACCTCGGACGGCTCGCGGACGCAGTACACGGCGAGCCGCTTCTGGGTGCCCGCCTCCGTGAGGTCGAAGCCAGCGCCCGGCGCGCCGTCCGGTCCGGCCAGCCGCAGCCGCAGCGCGAGCGGCCCCTTTCCGGGGCGCGGCGGGGCCGCGGGGAACTCCTCGCGCCAGCGGAGCCACCCCGCGCGGGCCAGGTGGATCACCAGGTGCAGGGGCGCCCCGTCGGCGCCGCCGTCCCCGCCGTCCGCCGTGAGGGCCAGGAACTTGCCGTGGCGGCGTACGTCCGTGACGGTCCGCCCTTCCAGGGCGTCGAGCGGCGGATCGTACGTCTTGAGGACGCTCACGGCGAGCGGGCGCACCGTGGCGACCGTATGGCCCTTCAGGCGCTCGCCGAGGAATCCGGCGAGGGCTTCGACTTCCGGGAGCTCCGGCATGTGCACCAGTCTGCCGCAGCGCTCACGTGCGGCAACTCGGGGCTCAAGGCGCCCTCAGTGCTCCCGGCGCCCTCGGTGGCCTCCGCGCTCAGCGGACCTTCTCGTCCCAGTCGACGCGGTAGTCGCGGATCCAGTCGGAGTCGCCCTGGCCCTCGTCGCGGCCGAGGGCGCGGGCGGTGCGCGCGTCGCGGGTGCGGGCCGCCTCCGCGGAAGACCGGGCGGCCGCCGCGGCGCCGGGGTCGCGGCTGGCGAGGCGTCCGCTGAGGGCGACGACCCGCTCGACGCGCTCGCGGCGCAGCCGCTCGTAGGCGGCGAACGCCCGCGCGGTGTCGGGCAGGTCGCGCAGGCACTTTGCGAGGACGACGGCGTCCTCGATGGCGAGAGAGGCGCCCTGCGCGGCGTTGGGGGCGGTGGCGTGGGCGGCGTCGCCGATGATGACCGTGGAGCGGCCGTGCCAGACGGGGGTGGAGGGGATGTCGTAGGTGTTGGAGGCCACGATGTCCGTCCCGGTCGCCGCCACGATCCCGGCGGCGGGCGTGGCGTCCTCGGCGAAGACGTCGAGGACCCGCCGTCGCCACTGGGCGGGGGTACGGGCGGCGAGGGCGGCGCGCGAGAGCTCCTGGCCGGGGATGTTGGCGAACCAGTAGGTCGGGCCGTCGGGCGCGGTGGTGCAGCCGAAGAACGCCCCCTTCCCGTAGATCATGCGGTACGTCCCGGGCGGCGCGGCCTCGGGGCTGTGCGGGAGCCGGCCGCAGACGGTGCTCTGGCCCACGTGCCGGGGGCGCGGCGCGCCGGGGTCCAGCAGGGCGCGGGTGCGGGAGTGCAGCCCGTCGGCGCCGATGAGCAGGTCGCCCTCGGCGTGGCTGCCGTCGTCGAAGGCCGCCACGACGCGCCCGTTCGCGTCGGTGGTCGCGTCCACGAGGCGCTTGCCGTGCTCGACGGGTATGGACCGCCGTGCCGCTTCCTCGTGCAGGGCGCGGTTCAGGGCGGCCCGTTCCATGGTGCGCGGGGAGAGCCCGTCTCCCCCGGAGCCCCGCAGGGGCCGCCGGCCGAGCCGTTCGCCCGCGCGGTTGTAGAACTCGACGCTCTCGGCGGCGAAGGAGCAGTCGTGTACGGGCATGAGGGCGTCCACGGTGCGCAGTGCCGCGAGCCCGTTGGCGAAGAGCATGAGGAACGCCCCCACGTCGTCGGCGCCCCCGGGATAGGCCTCGTACACCGTGGAGTCGATGCCTGCCTTGCGCAGCGCCAGCGCGGCCACGGGGCCGGCGATACCGCCGCCGATGATCAGTGCGCGAGTCATGGCGACAGTATGCCAAGGAGGCCGGCCGCGCCCGCGTGGCGGCCGGCCTCGGACATGGGCACTGGGGGACGCCGTGGGCGCCGTCAGCGCCGGGGCAGCAGCAGTTCGGTGTTGCGGTCGGTGGGCTCGCCCACGAGGGTCACGTCGGCGCCAGGGGCGTTGAACCCCAACTCCCGGTAGAGGGAGGCGAGTCCGGTCCGGGAGAGGTCCTCGAAGTCGGTGCGGTAGGGGGCGGCGGACTCGATGAGGGTGGTGAAGAGGGAGAGGGTGCCGTCCCGGTTGTCGGTGATCTCGATGGCGCGCGCGAGCTGCGGGTAGTCCACGTGGGAGGCGGTGCAGATCTCCCAGAAGGTGCCGCGCGGCCTGATCCGGTTGCGGTGGCTGTGGCCGTTGATCCAGGCCAGGACGTTGCTGTGGCGCTGGAGGACCGAGATCAGCTCGGCGCCGCCGTGCCGCTGCTCCCCCGGGTGCGCGGGGTCGGGGGTGAAGTTGTCCATGCTCCAGCTCGCGTGGTGGCTGAAGACCAGCGCGTACTCGTCCTCGTGGCGCGTCAGCACCCGCTCCAGCCAGCGCAGTTGGGAGGTGCCGAGGGAGCCCTGGTAGTGGCCGCCGGGGTCGGTGGAGTCGAGGCTGACGCCGATGACGTCGTCGGAGACGCGGAAGGTGTAGTAGAGGTCGCCGGTTTCGAGGTTCTCGCGGGTGTAGCCGTGGCCGAGGGGGCCGCGGCCACGGTGGCGGGGGGCGAGGTGGGCGGCGGCGTACTGGCGGGGGGTCAGCGGCACGCGGCGCTCGTCGGGGGTGACCGTGCGCATCCGGTGGCGGTGCTCGCGCAGCACGGCCCTGATCCGGTCGCCCTTGGGGTCGACGCCCTTCGCCTCGCCCTCCATCAGCCACTTGGCCTGCTCGGCGGGGATGATCTGGAGTTTCTTCGAGCCGACGCAGACGTCCTCTATCCAGGTGCCGGCGGCCGGGTAGCAGCCGCCGGAGAGCAGGTCGTGGTTGCCGAAGGTGGAGTACCAGGGGATGTTCAGGCCGGGGCTGCGCAGGGGGCGGGTGGCGGCGGCGAGGTAGCCGTCGATGCGCGGGTAGCCGACCTGCTTGTCCTGGTCGCGCAGGTCCCGCTCGGGGTGCCAGTAGAGCGGCAGGCCGCTGTCCTGCACCCCTTCGTAGCGGTCGGGGTCGCCGGTGTTGGGGTCGAGCCGGCCGCCGCTGAGGGCGGTCAGGAACCACTCCACCTCGATCTCCGCGTTCTCGTCGCCGTTGTCGCCGGTGGTGATGGCGAAGGCGAACGGCTCCCCGGTCTCCGGGCCGCGGCGCAGCGCGTTGACGCGCTCGACGAGGGAGACCACGCCGGGCAGGGTGAGGGCCTCGTGCGGGCGCCAGGCGCCGGGGCCGCCGGCCCGGAAGAACTCGTAGCGCAGCGGGTGCTGCACGTCGGTGAGGTGGATGTCGGTGAACTGCACGAAGGAGGCGAGCGTGGTGCGCCGCTCGGTGCGGCCCGGCCTGGTCGCGGCGAGGTCGGAGCGGAGCAGCCGGGGCCAGCCGGGGCCGTCGCCGAGCCGCCGGTAGCCGCCGGTGCCGCGGGGCGCGGCGACGGAGGCGAGGGTGGTGCCGCGGCCGGTGGGCGCGGCGGCGGCCGCGCCGGGCGCCGCGCCGAGCACCCCGGCGGCGGTCCCGACGGCGGCGGCCGTGGCGGCGAGGAAGGTGCGGCGGTCGGGGCCGGGGGCGGCGGGTCTGTGCGGTCTGCTGGACATTCGCGGTCTCCCCACTGTGGCGGTTGGCGGCGTGCGCACGCCGCTGACGGCCCGTCGACGCCGCCGCCGGGCGCACGGCGTCGGGCGGAGCGCCGAGCGGATCACGGACACGACAGGTCACCAGGATCGAGGAGGCGGTGCACCGTCGCCTTGCGGGATTCCGTACCGGGGGTCGGGAGTCGGCCTCTTCCGGCTCCGCGGTCCCGGCCCGAGCAGGGCGGCGGTGCGCGCGCCCGCGCGGGCGGCGCCGCCGACCGCACAGCAGCCTAAGTGACCCGTGGGGGCGCCGGTAGAGCGCGTACGGGCGGGGGCGCCGGTGGAGCGGGAGGCGGGGGCGACCCGGATGGCCGTCAGCCGTTCGCACCCGTCCGCGCCAGCGCCGTCCGCAGGTAGCGGGCCGTCAGGCTGCCGTCCGTACGGGCGACTTCCTCCGGGGTGCCGGCCGCGACGACGTGGCCGCCCGCCGCGCCGCCGCCGGGGCCCATGTCGATGACCCGGTCGGCTCCGGCGACGACGGCCATGTCGTGCTCGACGACCACGACGGAGTTGCCCGCGTCCACGAGCCCGTGGAGCTGGCGCAGCAGGAGTTCGGTGTCGGCGGGGTGCAGCCCGGTGGTGGGCTCGTCGAGCACGTAGAGGGTGTGGCCGCGGTGGGTGCGCTGGAGTTCGGCGGCGAGCTTGATGCGCTGGGCCTCGCCGCCGGACAGCTCGGTGGCGGGCTGGCCGAGCCGCAGGTAGCCGAGGCCCACGTCGCGCAGGGTGGCGAGGCCGCGCAGCGCGGCGGGCACGTCGGCGAGGAACGCGGCGGCGGCGTCGACGGTCATGCCGAGCACGTCGGCGATGGTGGCGCCGCGGTAGGTGATCTCCAGCGTCTCGGGGTTGTAGCGGGCGCCGTGGCAGGCGGTGCAGGGGGCGTACGTGCCGGGCAGGAAGAGGAGTTCGACGGCGACGAAGCCCTCCCCCTGGCAGGTCTCGCAGCGGCCGGCGGGCACGTTGAAGGAGAACCGGCCGGCCGTGTAGCCGCGGGCGCGGGCCTCGTCGGTGGCGGCGAACACCTTGCGCACGGCGTCGAAGAGCCCGGTATAGGTGGCGAGATTGGAGCGGGGGGTGCGCCCGATGGGCTTCTGGTCCACGCGCACCAGCCGGTCGATCGCCTCCAGCCCCTTGGCGTGCGCCGGGTACGGCCCGTCGGCGTCGGCGGCCGGCTCCTCGCCCGGGTCCGCGGCGTCCGTGCTCTCGCCGCCGAGGTGCCCGGCGACGAGGTCCGCGAGGACCTGGCTGATCAGCGTCGACTTGCCGGAGCCGGAGACCCCGGTGACGGCGGTGAAGACGCCGAGCGGGATGTCGGCGTCGAGGTCGCGCAGATTGTGCCGGGTCACGCCGTGCAGCCGCACCGTGCCCGAGGGGGTGCGGCGCTCGGGCGCTGCGGCGGGCGCGTCGGAGCCGGGGAAGACGAAGCGGCGGGTCGCGGACGCGGCGACGTCGGCGAGCCCGGCGACGGGGCCGCTGTAGAGCACCCGCCCGCCGTGTTCCCCGGCGTGCGGCCCGACGTCCACGATCCAGTCGGCGCGGCGCACCACGTCCATGTGGTGCTCGACGACGAAGAGGGAGTTCCCGGCGGCCTTGAGCCGGTCCAGGACGGTGAGCAGGGCCGCGCTGTCGGCGGGGTGCAGCCCGGCGGAGGGCTCGTCGAGGACGTACACGACGCCGAAGAGTCCGGAGCGCAGTTGGGTGGCGAGCCGCAGCCGCTGGAGCTCGCCGGCGGAGAGGGTGGGGGTGGGCCGGTCCGTGCTGAGGTAGCCGAGGCCGAGTTCGGTGAGCACCTCGACGCGGGCGACGAGGTCCGCGGCGAGCAGCGCGGCCGGGCTCTCGTCGTTCCTGTCGGCGGCGGGCCGCAGCAGGTCGCCCAAGGCGCTCAGCGGCAGCGCGGCGGCCTCGGCGATGTCGCGGCCCGCGAAGGTGACGGCGAGCGCCTCGGGCCGCAGCCGCCGCCCCCGGCAGGCCGGGCACGCGCCGCTGACCAGGTACCGCTGGACGCGCGCCCGCAGCGTGGCGCTCTGGGAGTCGGCGAAGGTGTGCAGCACGTAGCGCCGGGCGCTCATGTACGTGCCCTGGTACGGGCGCTGGATACGGCCCGCGTCGCGCACGGGGTGGACGGTGACGACGGGCTGCTCGTCGGTGAACAGGATCCAGTCCCGGTCGGCCCGGGGCAGCTCGCGCCAGGGCCGGTCGATGTCGTAGTCGAGCGCGGCGAGGATGTCCCGCAGGTTCTTGCCCTGCCAGGCGCCGGGCCAGGCGGCGATGGCGCCCTCGCGGATGGTGAGGCTCCCGTCGGGTACGAGGGAGTCCTCGGTGACCTCGTGGACGCGGCCGAGGCCGTGGCACTCGGGGCAGGCGCCGGCGGCGGTGTTGGGCGAGAAGGCGTCCGAGTCGAGGCGCGGCGCGCCGTCGGGGTAGTCGCCGGCGCGGGAGTAGAGCATCCGCAGCGAGTTGGAGAGGGTGGTGACGGTGCCGACGGAGGACCGGGAGGTGGGCGCGGAGCGGCGCTGTTCCAGGGCGACGGCGGGCGGCAGCCCGGTGATCTCCTCGACCTTGGGCGCGCCGACCTGGTGGATGAGGCGGCGGGCGTACGGGGCGACGGACTCGAAGTAGCGGCGCTGGGCCTCCGCGTACACGGTGCCGAAGGCCAGCGAGCTCTTGCCGGAGCCGGAGACCCCGGTGAAGACGACGAGCGCGTCGCGCGGGATGTCGACGTCCACGGCCCGCAGGTTGTGCTCGCGGGCGCCCCGGACGCGGACGTACGGGTCGTGGGCGGCGGCGCCGTACGGCGCTCCCGGCCCGGGCGCGGGGTGGTGGCCGTCCGGGCGCGCCGGGCCTGCCGGGTCGTTCATCGAGGTCGTCTCCGCTGGTCGGCGCTTGCTCTCGCTCGCCGATCTTAGGTGCGGAGGCCCCGTGAACGCCCGGCGGGCCCGCCGCCCGGGTCAGCGGCGCAGCCGTGGTCAGTGGCGCGCTCGCGGGCCCGGGTCAGTGGCGCGCGGCCCCGGTCAGTAGCGCGGCCCGGGTCAGTAGCGCAGCGCGTAGGCCAGGCGGCGGCGCCAGGAGGTGGCGCGCCGCGCGCTGTGGTGGCGGGCGTCGGCCTCCAGGACCTCGGTGGCCCTGCGTACCCGCTCCTGCGCGATGTCGACGGCCTCGTCGAGCGGCATGACCAGCGGCAGGTCGAAGAGTTCGACGATGCGCCGGACCCGTTCGGTGACGGTGCCGCCCACCACGTGGTAGGGGATCTCCATTTCTTCCAGGGTCTCGATGAGCAGGTCGTCCGACATCTTGCGGAACGGCTCCGAGACCGGCCGGTGCCCGTCGGCCTTCATCTCGAACTCCACGGGCAGGTGCACATAGGCGTCGTAGATCCGCTTGGCGCGGGCCTTGGTGATCTGCCCGTAGGCGTTCATGTAGTCGCGGTAGAAGCGCTTGACGGGCAGCCCGGCGACGTTCTTCACCGCCTTGACGAGGAGGCCCGCGCCGGGGTTGATGCCGACGCGCATCCGCGCCTCGCCGTAGATCCATTCGTGGATCACCGAGCCGTCGGAGACGAACGAGCCGGGCAGCGCCTCGTTGTGGATGCGCTCCTCCAGGCGGCGCAGCCCGAGCGCCATCAGCTCGGCCGCCGACAGTTCCTGCACCTGCTTGCCGGGCGCGAGGTCGAGCAGGATCTCGCGGGAGGTCATCGCGTGGGTGCGGGGGATGCCGGTGGCGACGGAGACGGCTTCGGTGGTGGTGCTCTTGCCGCTGGAGTAGGTGCCGGAGATGGCGAGGTGGATGACGCGGTCGGTCATGGTCGCCGCTGTTCCTTCCGTGTGGTGGTGGTCCGTGGTCATCCGCCGAGCCCCAGTCCGCCGCTGACCGGCAGGACGGCCCCGGTGACGTACCGGCCGGACTCCCCCGCCAGATAGCGCACGGCTTCCGCGACGTCCTCGGTGGTGCCGGGGTGGCCGAGCGGGGTGACGCGGGCCAGCTCGGTGCGGCGGCGGTCGGTGACGGCGCGGCCCATCTCGGTGTCGATCAGGCCGGGCGCGACGAGGTTGACGGTGATGTCGCGGGGGCCCAGCTCCCAGGCCAGGGAGCGGGCGAGGCCGAGCAGCCCCGCCTTGGACGCCCCGTAGTTGGCCTGGCCGGCCGCGCCGTAGGCGTAGACCATCGACGACATGAGGATGACGCGGCCCCAGCGGGCGCGGATCATGGAGCGGGCCGCGCGCCGCACGACGCGGTAGGCGCCGCCGAGGTTGATGTCGACGACGTCGAGGAAGTCCGGCTCGGTCATCCGCAGGAAGGGCATGTCGCGGGTGATGCCCGCGTTGGCGACGAGCACCTCCACGGGCCCGTGCGCGGCCTCCACCTCGGTGAAGGCCGCGTCCACGCTGTCCGGGTCCCGCATCTCGGCCCGTACGCCGAACAGGCCGTCCGGCGGGGCGTCGTCGCGGTGGGTGACGGCGACGCGGTGGCCGTCGTCCCGCAGGGCGCGGGCCACGGCGAGCCCGATGCCGCGGTTGCCGCCGGTGACGAGCACGGAGCGCGGCGTCACAGGTCGCCTCCTTCGGTGTCGGCGCCGGCCGCACCCGGCCCGCTCGCCGGGGCCGGCCGGGTGCGGGCGAGGACGGCGAAGGCCATGGTGGCGATGGCCGCGCCGAGTTCGTCGCGGCTGAGCAGCGCGAACGCGTCGGCGGTGGGCCGTTCCTGATCGTTCATCAGCAGGCCACCGCCGTACCGCCGTACCGTGGCGCGGTCTCCTCGCGGTGCGGCTGCCGGTGTCCGAAGATATGGCGGACCGCGGCCGCGAGCCGTGCCGTGGTGAGCGCCCCGGGCAGCAGCCGGCGCGCGAACCGCACGTGGGGCGCGGTGTGCTGGGGCTGCGGCCGGGGGTCCTCCAGGAGCAGGGGCGGCAGCAGCGCGGTGGGCGTGCGGGCGAGCGTCTCGTCGCTCTCGGTGAGGAAGGCGGCGGCGCGGGCCCGTACGGGCTCGGGCAGCCAGTCGAGGAACGGCACCCGCACCTCGATGATCTCGCCGTGTCCGGCGCACCCGCCGAACTCCGCGCACGGCGCGTCGGTCTTGGCGTGTTCCGCGGCGGGCCGGGCGCCGGCCCCGTCGGTTTCGGTCCGGGCGAGGGTGTGGGCGCCGGCCAGCGCGGCCCGGACGGGATACGGCGCGCGTTCCCATTCCTCGCGCAGTACGGGCACGGTGTCGCGCGCCTCGTCCAGGACGACGAGCAGCGGCGAACCGCTGTCGATGTGGTCGGCCAGCAGGGCGCGGAGCGTCTGCTCCGGCCAGATTCCGTCGGGCGCCCACTCCCCCTGCCGGGCGGTGCGCCAGTTGATCCGGGCGGGTCCTTCGAATACGACGAGCGCTTCGCCGAAGCGCAACATCGGCGTTCCGTTCATGAGTACATTTCCCCGTTGTCGACTCATCGCAGCGTCGTCGGCCGACGGCCGGGCCATGGGCCCGGGCGCCGTCGCCGGCTCGTTGCGGAGGTGCTGAATTGCCGTGCCGTGGCCGCCGTGCGGCGGCCCGTGACGCGTGGCGGCCGCGGTGGGGCGGCCGCCACGCGGCGACGGGCGGACTCTCGGGCGCTCAGGCGGCGGCGAGCATCGGCAGTTGGTGCGCGATGGAGCACCGTCCGTAGATGCCGGAGAAGTCGTCGACCGCGAGGTCGGCGACCCGCCAGGTGCCGTCGCCGAGCCCGAGCAGCCGGGTCCGGGTGACGTACGCCTTGGCCTCTATCGGGCCCGCCATGGGCCGCAGCGGGCTGTGTGCGCCGACCACCGTGCGCCGCATCCACAGCGTGTTGCTGCGGCCGCGATCCACGCCGTCCTGCGCGTACAGCAGCGCCTGGGCGAGCTGGGCGACGCACACCAGCGTGTCGACGAGCGACACGGAGGGCGCGTACGCGGCCTCGGCGCCGTGCGCCTCGTGCAGCCGCTCGACGCTGGGCACGACGAACTGCCGGGCCCTGACCCGCTGTTCGGCGAGGTCGACGCTGACGCCGTCGGCGTGGTGGCTGTGCGCCTTGTAGGCCGCGCCGTAGTGCCGGGTGCGGGCGGCGCCGAGCGCCTCCTCGTCCGTCACGTAGCGGGCCGGGCCGCGCGGCCGGTCGCCGGCCGCCTCGTGCACGAAGTCGCAGCGCACCTTCAACTCGCCGATGCGGCAGTCGTAGACGCTGCTGACCGGCGTGTACGGGCCGACCGCCGCTCCCTCCGCTCCCTCTGCTCCCTCGCCGCCGTGCGCCGGGCCGGCGGGCGCGCTGTGCGCGAGCCGGGCCGAGACGGCGAAGTCCGCGAGGTCCTCGTGCGGCCGGCTGCCGGCCCGGATGTCCGCGGACCGCAGCCAGGTGCGGCGGCGCTGCTCCTCGTCCAGCCCGTGCGCGCCGTTCAGGTGGATCTCGGCGAGCGAGGCCGCGAGCACGAGCGCGTCGATGCTGCTGAGGTGCGGCCGCAGTTCGCGGCCCGCGGCCTTGCGGGACCAGTCGGCCGGATAGGTGAGGGTGGCGCGGGCGTCGGCTCCCGCGCCGGGCCCGGTGAGCCCGTCCGTCGCGATGTGGTGCAACTGCTGCCCGACCCGCTTGTAGCCCGTTCCGAAGAACCTCGAACCGCGCGGTCCGAGGCACGCGTCAAGCGAGTCGAAAACCAACCTTTCTTCACTCATCCCCGTTTTCCTTCCCCCGTGGTGACTCACCTTGAGGCTAGCACCGGGAAAACATCAACAGGGCCCTTGTGAAGAGGCTCACTTCAACTATTTCCGGTCAACCAAAATACATTTGACGGAAATTGACGGGAGGAATTAAATGCTCCGAATACGGCACCTCCGGACGGTGCGGGAACGTGTTTTACGGAGTGCTGAATTCTGCCGGTCAGTCCTCGCAGGCGACGACGCTGGGCCAGCGGTCGGCGAGCAGTTCGCCGAGGATCTGCCGCAGCCGGTCGCGGTCGGCGGAGCCCACGGCGGCCAGGAAGCCCTGCTCCGCGTCGTCCACGGCACGGGTGGCGCCGGCCAGCGCCTGCCGTCCGGCGTCCGTGAGGTGGAGGATGTAGCGCCGGCGGTCGGCGGGGTTGCGCCGCCGCTCCACATGGCCCGCCTCCTCCATCTCGTCGATGAGCGCGACCATCGTGGTGGGGTCGAGGTTGAGCAGCCGGCTCAAGTCCTGCTGGGAGAGGCTGATCTGCCCTTCCAGCGCGGCGAGCACGTAGAAGTACCGCATCCGCATCCCGCGGGATTCCAGGGCCCGGTCGGCTTCGTGCATGAGCAGGAGCCCGGCTTTGTGCAGCAGATATCCGGTCCGGTGCACGAGCGGGAAGTCCACTGTCTCGGCCGTGGGTTGAGGCAGTGGGGCGGAGAGATGGTCGGTGGTTGACATCAAGGGCCGCTTCCGTCGGGGGGATGGAATGGTCTTTCGGTCTGCGCTCACCTGCCATTATCGCCGTTGGCGGGTGGGATGAACATCCGTGATCGCGGGATCGGGGCGCGGATAGCGGCAGGTGCCCCGGGGTCCGCAGTCCCCGGGGCACCGTCGCACGCCGGTCGGTCAGGCCCGGGCGGAGACTTTCCCCGTGGCATCCGCTGCTGCCGTCTCCGCCGCGGTTCCGGCGCGTGCACCCTCGCTCTCCGCCCCGGTGAGGGCGCTCTCGTGGAGATCTCGGGTGCGGATGAACGCGAACGCGATCAGTGCGCCGAGCGCCGCGATCGACGCGCACACGATCATGACCTCGGTGAGGCCGTCCGCGAACGCTGTACGGGCCGCCTGGTCCAGTCGCTCGGCGAGCGTGGCCGGCATCCCGGCCGCGGCCTGCGCGCCGCCGCCGGCGGCGACCGCCTCGCCGAACTCCTGGGCCTTGTCGCCCAGTTGACGCCCCGCGTCGGAGGCGACGAACAGGTCGGTGACCCTGGACTGGAAGAGCGCGCCGAAGGCGGCTATGCCCACCGCGACGCCCACTTGCTGGAAGGTCTCGCCGATCCCGGACGCCATGCCGGCCTCGGACGGTTCGGCCACCGCGATGGACAGCGAGGCGCGGGGCGGGTTGAACAGGCCCATGCCGAGGCCGAGCCCGAACATGCTGGGCAGCAGCGACGTCCAGGCGCTGTCCGCGTCCACCAGGGTGGCCAGGGCGAGGCCCAGCGCCACGAAGGTCATCGCGAAGCCGACGAGCACGCGCTGCGGCATCCGGGTCGTGAGGTTGCCGGCGATGGCCGCGGCCACGAAGAGCGTCAGCGTCAGCGGCAGGAACCGCAGCCCGGTGTCCCAGGCCGAGAAGCCCAGCACGTTCTGCACGTAGGAGATCTGCAGGAAGAGCGCGGACATGGTGGCCGCCGCGCAGAGCAAGGTGACCGCGGAGATGCCGTTGAAGGTGACGTTGCGGAACAGCGTCAGGCGCAGCATCGCCCGGTCGCCGAGCCGCCGTTGTACGAAGTAGAAGGCCGCGAAGAGCAGCGCCGAGGCGGCGAACATGCCCACGATCGCGGCGCTCCCCCAGCCCTGCGCCTCCCCGCGCAGGAAACCGAGGACGAGGAGGGCGAGCGCACTCGAGAACAGGACCAGCCCCCACCAGTCCACCGAGTGCGCTCGCGGGTCCCGCGACTCGCGCATGCGCAGCACGCCGATCACCAGCGCGGCGATGCCGACCGGGACGTTCACCAGGAAGATCCACCGCCAGTCGAGACTGTCGGTGAGGGCGCCGCCGATCAACGGGCCGAACGCGATGGACAGTCCCACCACGCCGCCGAAGATCCCGAACGCCTTGCCCCGCTCCTTGCCGCGGTACTCGTGCCCGATCAGCGCCGGGCCGATCGCGAAGAGCATCGCGCCGCCGAGGCCCTGCACCCCTCGCGCGGCGGACAGGAATGCCGCGTTCGGGGCGAGGCCGCAGGCCAGCGAGGCCAGAACGAAGATCACGAAGCCGGTGTTGAAGACCCGCTTCCGGCCGAGCCGGTCCGCCAGGGAGCCCGCGGTGAGGAGGAAGACCGCGAGCCCCAGGGCGTAGGCGTCGAGCACCCATTGCAGGTCGGAGAAGGTCGCGTGGAGATGCGTGCGCATATCAGGGAGCGCCACGTTCACCACGGTCAGATCGAGCATCAGCATGAACGTCGCCACGCAGACGGCGGCGAGCGTCCATCCGCGTCCGCTGCCGTCCCCCGGTACGGCAGCGGCTGTCGCGGTCGACTCGGTCATCAAGACTCCCCCAGTCCTTCACACCGTCTATCGGATCATCAATCATTTATCTTTCCTACGATCCAAGAAGGTATGGACTGTGCTTCCAACTGTCAACGCTTCCAAGGGAGTTCGGAGCCAAACAGGCCGGAACCGAGCGCACGAACCAGGGCACGGCGAACTCCCTTTACCTCAGCGCGAGTTGGCCTGACCTGCCCCCCATGCCGGAAACGGGCGCCGAGCCCGGGTTCCGGTCGACGACGAACAGCCGCCTCCCGATGGCGCGAATCCGACGCGCCCCCACCACCACCGGAAGGCGGGGTCCTCAGAGGGCGTCCGCCGGAATCGAATGGAAGAGCTCGACGGCCTCGGTCACGAGCGGGGCGTCGGGCGGGAAGGGCAGGTCGTCGATGCGGGAGACGGGTGCGATGCCGCGTGAGTTGATGACGAAGGAGCCGTCGTAGGAGGCCAGGTCGGCGGTGCGGACGGCGGACCGCCGCCATGGCCGGCCCGCCCTGTCCAGCGCCTCCCGGAGGAGCAGCATCGAGATGCCGTCCAGGGCGGGGGCGTCGGGCCAGACCACGGTGTCGCCGGCGATGAAGGCGACATTGGTGATGGTCCCCTCGGACACGGTGCCGTCCGGGCCCACCAGCAGCGCCTCGTCGAACCCCGCCCGCTGGACCTGGTCGCGGTAGAAGCCCTGCGCGAAGCCTCCCGTGTGCTTGAGGTGGGCCACGGGGCGCTGGTAGGGCACCGTGCGCAGGGCCTGCGGGGTGGTCGGCATGGTCATCGGCGGGCGCACGCTGACCAGCACCGAGGGCGCCGCGCCGGGCGCGGGGGCGAAGACGTTGACGCGTACCGCGGCGTCCTCGGTGTCGGCGAGCGCGTGCCGGATCAGCTCGCGGACCCGGTCGCCGTCGAGGCCCGTGCCGAAGAGCTCGCGCGTCGCCGCGTCGAGCCGCGTCAGGTGCAGGTCCAGTCCGCGCACCGCCCGGCCGCGCACCTGCATGGCGGTGAAATGCCCGTAGTTGCTCATCAGCGGCGCGAACAGCTCCTCGGCGGTCGGCGCCCGCCCGTCGAGCTCGATCCGAAGGTCAGGTAGATCAGTCACACCGGTCACCCTACGAGGCGCCCCGCCCCCGAACGGCGTAGCCCGCCGCTTCAAGGCGGTCCGTACGACCTGACGGCCCGCCCGCCCGTACGGCCCGGTGCCGCGTACGGCCGTAGGGCGCGGCGGGCACGTGGCGGCCAGGCGCTACACGGTGGCGGTGCTCGCGGCCGTGGCCCGGAGCAGCCCGTCGCGCACCTCGGCCGCCGCGTCGGGGTCCGTGCCCCGCCAGGCGACGATGTGATCGGGCCTCAGCAGCAGGCACTGACCCGCGGGCAGGAAGTCCACGTCGTGCCGGTGGAGCGGGAGCCCGCCCGTGCGCGGCGCCGCGGCGGCCTCGGGCCCGGCGAGGACGGACCAGCCGGGCCCCGCGAGGTCGATCGTCGAGCGGGTACGGGCGTCGTCGAGCCAGCGGTGCGGGACGCGGGTCCCGACGCGGCCCGCGGGCGCGAACTCGGTGACCGGCTCCGGGTCGTCCGCGGTCGCCGGGTCGCTCACCAGGGCGCCCTCGGTGTGCTGGAACCCTCCGGCGGCGAAGACGAAGGGGTGGGCGAGGGTCGGGTCGGGGGCCGTCCCGAAGTTCGGGAAGCTCGCCATGCGGCGGGCGGACTGCTCGGCGATGAACCAGCCGGCCGGGCGGCGTTCGGCGCCGTAGCTGTCGAGGAGGGCGGGCGCGGCCTCGCCGCGCAGCACGGCGGCGAGTTTCCAGCCCAGGTTGTGCGCGTCGGCGATCCCGGTGTTGGCCCCGCTGGCCGCGAACGGCGGCATCACGTGCGCGGCGTCCCCCGCCAGGTGGACGCGGCCGACGCTGTAGCGGTCGGCGACGAGCATCTCGGCCTGCCAGGGCAGCACGCTGAGCACGTCGAGGTCGGGGGCCGGGACGCCGAGCACGGTGCGCAGCACGGCGGGCCAGTCGCGGTCCGGCTCGCCGCCCTGGCTCATGTACAGCCAGCGGCGGCGCCCGTCGACGGAGGCGAGCGCGCCGGGCGGCGCATCCGGGTGGTCGAGCTGGCAGAGGTTGAACTCCCGGCCGCGTACGGTCGCGGCGAGGTCGGCGTGGAAGTAGACGTTCACGTTCGGGCCGCCGATGGCCCCTTCCCCGGACCGGCCGATGCCGAGGGCCTCGCGCACGGGGCTGCGCGCCCCGTCGGCGGCCACCAGGTACCGGGCCTCGACGCGGTGCCGGCTGCCGTCCGTACGGTCGAGGAGTTCGGCGCGCACCCCCTCGTCGTCCTGGTCGAAGCCGAGGAGTTCGGTGTCGAACCGGACGGTGGCGCCGGCGTCGACGGCGGCGGCGCGCAGGACGGGTTCGAGGGTGTCCTGGGCGATCAGGCACGGCGGTTCGGGGCTGATGTCGGGGGCCGCGCCGCCGGCCCCCGCGGGCAGCCACAGCGGGAGCTGTTCCGCCTCGGCGAGCGTGCGGCCCTGCGCCATGTGGTCGTGGCCGGCGAGGTCGCGGGCGGCTTCGTGGACCAGGCCGGCGAGGCCGAGTTCGCGGAAGATCTCCATGCTGCGCACATGGAAGCGGCGGGCCTTGGGCTGCGGCGAGGTCGTCGAGCGCTTCTCCACCACGGTGACGGGGACGCCGTGGTGGCGGAGGACCAGGGCGGCGGTCAGTCCGGTGAGCCCGCCGCCCGAGATCAGCACGTCGGTGCCCTGCACATCGGTGCCCAGCGCGGCGGTGCTCCGCGCGTCGGCGTCTCGCGCGGCAGTGTTCGGCGCGGCGGACCGCCGCCCGTCGGAGGCGTGTGCGCGCGACTTTGGTGTACGTCGTCCACTCATGGTGGACAACGTACACCAGATAGGGTCCGACCACGATGACTTCCTCCGACTCCGACCGCCGTCCGCCCCCCGGCGGGCTGGTGTGGTTCGACGAGCCCGCGCCGCCCCGCCGGACCGAGCAGCTCAGCCGCGAGCGCATCGTGCGCGCCGCCATGGACCTGGCCGACCAGGAGGCGAGCGGGGAGTTCACCATGCGGGCGCTGGCGACCGGGCTGGGCGTCCGCAGCCCCATGGCCCTCTACCGCTACGTCGGCAGCAAGAACGGCCTGCTGGACCTGATGGCCGATCAGGTCTATGGGCAGTTCGCCGTCGCGCGCGGCGAGGGCTGGCGCGAGGCGCTGCGCACCATGGGCCGTACGGGCTGGGACGCCGTCCGGCGCCACCCCTGGTTCGCGCGGCTGGCCTTCAGCCGCCCCCCGCTCGGGCCGAACGCCCTGGATCTCTACGAGGCCGCGCTCACCGAACTCGATCCGCTCGGGCTCGACGCGGCCATCCGCTCACGGTGCGTCGACACGGTGCTCGGCCAGGTGTTCAGCTCCGGGCTCGCCCTGCTCGAAGAGCGGACCATGCGGGCCCGCACCGGGCTGAGCACCGACGACGACCTGGAGCAGGCCGCCGCGCCGTATATGGAGCGGATCGCCGCCGCGGGCAAGCACCCGCACTTCGTCCGCTGGGCCACCGACCCCCAGCGGCACGCCCCCGGCCCCCAGCCGTTCGACCAGACCCTGGAGTGGCTGCTCGACGGGCTCGAGCGCCTCGTCGCCGAAGGCGGCCGGACGCCGGGGGCCTGACCGGCGTCCATGTCGTGGACGCGGCAGGCCGTCCGGTGTTACCTCTGCGGTGGACTGGAACTTCCGGACCACCCCACAGAGCACAGCGCGCTGTGTGCTACGCGCACGAGAAAGGGCTGATGCACATGCCGGACCTCATGGACGAACGGGTCGGATTCGTACGGCGCATCGGCCTGTTCCAGGCCACCGCCATCAATATGAGCCAGATGTGCGGCATCGGGCCCTTCGTGACGATCCCCTTGATGGTCGCGGCCTTCGGGGGGCCGCAGGCCGTGATCGGGTTCATCGCGGGCGCGGTCCTCGCCCTCGCCGACGGGCTGATCTGGGCGGAGTTGGGGGCGTCGCTGCCGGGCGCGGGCGGCAGCTATGTCTATCTTCGGCAGGCGTTCCAGTACCGCACGGGCAAATTGATGCCGTTCCTCTTCGTGTGGACGGCGATGCTCTTCATCCCGCTGGCGATGTCCACGGGGGTCATCGGGTTCGTGCAGTACCTCGGCTATCTGTGGCCGGGCATGACCCAGGGCCAGGGCGATCTCGTCGGGCTGGTGACGATCGCGGTGGTCCTCGCGCTGCTGTGGCGCCGGGTGGAGAACATCGCCAAGCTCTCGGTCGTCCTGTGGACCGTGATGATCGCCTCGGTGGTGCTCGTCATCCTCGCCGCCTTCACCCACTTCAGTCCGGGGCAGGCGTTCACCTACCCGGCGCACGCCTTCGAGGTGACCAGCGACCACTTCTGGATCGGCTTCGCGGCGGGGCTGACCATCGGCATCTACGACTACCTCGGCTACAACACGGCCGCGTACATGGGCGCCGAGATCAAGCGGCCCGGCCGCACCCTGCCGCGCGCCATCATCTACTCGATCCTCGGCATCATGACGATCTACCTGCTGCTCCAGGTCGGCACGCTCGGCGTCATCGAGTGGAAGGACATGCTCGACCCGGACAGCACGGCGTCCACCTCGGTCGCCTCGGCGGTGCTGGAGAAGGCCTGGGGCAAGAGCGCCGCCGACGCCGTGACGGTGCTGATCCTCATCACCGCCGTCGCCTCCGTCTTCGCGGGGCTGCTCGGCGGCTCGCGGGTGCCCTACGACGCCGCCCGCGACAAGGTGTTCTTCCGCCCGTACGGGAAGCTGCACCCGCGCCACCGCTTCCCGGTGCTGTCCCTGCTGACCATGGGCGCCGTCACGGCCGCCGGCTTCATGCTCGGCCGGCATACGGACCTGGCGACCATCATCCAGCTCCTGACCACCGTGATGGTGATCGTGCAGGCGCTGGCCCAGGTCGCCGCCGTCACCGTGCTGCGCCGCCGGCAGCCGGGGCTGCGGCGGCCGTACACGATGTGGCTCTACCCGCTGCCGAGCGCCGTCGCGCTCGTCGGCTGGCTGGTGATCTTCGGCTACGCGGACAAGAACTCGCCGGGCAGGCACCCCATCGAATGGTCGCTGGCGTGGGTCGCGGCGGGCTGTGTGGCGTTCCTGCTGTGGTCGCGGTACGAGAAGGTATGGCCGTTCGGGCCGCGTGAGATCAGCGAGGAGTATCTGCACGGCGCCGACCCCGACACGGAGGAGCGGCCGCCCGGCGCGGGGCCACAGGCGGAAGGCCGAACACCCGCCGGGGACTGAGCCGGCACCCGTCGGCGGCGCGAAGGCCCCTGCTCAGCAGGGGCCTTCGGGCTCTTCCTCAACTGAATTCCAGCCACACGCGTCTCGTGAGTCAGCGGAATACGCGCGTCCGGGTAGGGTGCGAAAGATCCGTATATCCCTACCTGGTGGACCGGAATTGAACGATCACGAACGTGTACGCGTCACACGGCGCGGCAAAGTCGTCCTCTCCACGGCGACCGCGGCCATCGCCGCCGCGGGGCTGTGGAGTTGGGCCGCCTCGGGGCACGAGGTCAAGGCCGACGCGCACCCGGCGACCGCCCCGGCGACGACGCCCGCCGCACCGGCCGCCGCGCCGCCCTCCCCGAAGCCGGCCGGCGACGGCCGCATCCCGGGGCTCGACGACGCCACGCGCAAGCGAATACCAGCCGAATCGCGCCAAGTTCTGGTGGTCACCGGCCGGGGCCCCGACTCCTCCGACTCGACCGCGGTCCTCTACACCCGCGCCGCCGGCTCCCAGCTCTGGCAGCCCGGCCCGAGCTGGCCGGCGCACAACGCCGCGCACGGCTGGACCCCCGACCACCACTACGGCGACCTCCGCTCCCCCGAGGGCGTGTTCACCCTCACCGGCGCGGGCGGCAAACTCCCCTTCCCGGACGCGAAGCTCCCGTACGACCACAACGGCTCCTTCATCGCCTCCGGCAACGGCGTGGAGGGCGAACCCCTCGCCGGCGCCTTCGACTACGTCATCGGGATCGACTACAACCGGGTGCCCGGCACCTCGCCGCTCGACCCGCGGCGGCCACTGGGCGCGAAGAAGGGCGGCGGCGTGTGGCTGCACGTCGACCACGACGGCCCCACCCAGGGCTGTGTGAGCCTGAAGCCGGAGGTGATGCGCACCCTGCTGCGCACCCTCGACCCGAAGCTCAAGCCGGTGGTCGTGATGGGTCCGGCGGCGGCTCGAAATCACCGGTGATAGAACGGCAACCATGCCTGCGACCACCGTCCCGCCCCCGCCCGCGCCGTCCACGAAACGGCGCAGGCTGTACTGGCACCGGCTGATACCGGGCCTCTGGTACCGCCCCGTCGAGATCCTGGACGAGGCCCGGGACCGCACCGTGTGGGGCGCGGCGATCCTGCTCTGCCTGGTCTGCGGCGCGCTCGGCACCGTCACGAAGGGTTCGTTCCGTCAGCAGTGGGACGGCAACCGGCAGCTCGCGCTGGGGTCGCTGGCCACCGTGGAGGCGGGGGTGCTGTTCGCCACCCTGGTGCTGGGCGTCGTCACCCACAGCATCGCCCGGCACCTGGGCGGCAACGGCAGGTTCGGCCCGACGGTCACGCTGTTCGTGGTGCTGTTCTGGACCACCGACCTGCCGCGCCTGGCGCTCCACGCCTGGCTGCCGGCCCATTCCGTGGCGGTACGCGCCGTGGCCGGGCTGACCTGGCTGTTCGGCTACGCGCTGGCCGCCTTGCTGATCCGCGGTCAGCACCATCTGCCGACGCACAAGGCGCTCGCCTCGGTGAGCATCCAGATGCTGGCCGCCGGCGCCCTGCTGAAGTTCCCGCCGGGCCACTGAGGCCGCGCTCGGCGCGGGCGGCGGATAGGCCAAGGGAACGTTGGGGGGAAAAGGAAGGCCCGCCCGGTGCGACGGGGGATGCACACCGGGCGGGCACAGGAACCTTTGTACCTCATCAAGGATGGGTCATGCATCAAAAACCTGTTCGGCTGACGGATTACCAGCGAACAGGGGACGAATTCAGGCCACGTGAGCGAGGCGGGGAAGGCCGCCTCACCGGCGTCCCGGCCGCGTTCGGAAGCGGTTCGGGCGCCCGTTCCCGGGCTTCGGGCAGCGTGTCCGTGCGGGATACGGGCGGCACCCCCGGTCCCGTACGGGCAGGCGGCGCACCGGGCCGGCGGCGGCCACCGCGCCCCCGAGGCGCGGCGTCCCGACTGGCCACGGCGGTGGAGCCGCGCACTCCGGTTCCGCGGACAGGTCCGGACCACCCGGCCGCGCCCCGGCGGCGGGCGGCGTCACGGCCCGCGCCGGAGCCGCCCGGAGACGGACCTGCGCGTCCTCGACCGGAAACCGACGGATCGCACGGGCGGCGCCGGGTCCGTACACGCTCGTACGGGCCCGGCACCAGCCTGTGTCGCAGGCGGCCTTGACCCCCGTCCAGGGCCACCTCGTCTCCACCGACCCGTGCCGGGCCGCGGAGCCCGGTCCGCTCAGCTCTCGCCGCGCGGCTCCTCGGCTCCCGTCTCCGGCGGGTCCGCCGGAAGGTTCATCTGCCGTCGGAACTGGCCGATGATCGTCGTCAGGCTGTCCTGCACCTCCGGCGGCAGACCCACCGAGCGCAGGGCGATGGCGCGTACGCGCTGGTCCCGCATGGCGGCGAGGAAGCGGACCTCCTCCTCCACCCGCTCGGCCTGAGACGGCGACAGATCGCCTAACAGGTAACCGACCGGCACCCCGAAGAACTTGGCGAGCGCCCGCAGCAGATCGGGGCTGGGGTTGGCGCGCCGGCCGTTGCGCAGCATCGACAGATACTGCTCCGTCACACTGACTCCGCCGTACTCGTCCGTCCCGGTGCTGATCCGGTCCGCCACGTGCCCGTTGGTATAGGGAGCCCCCGGCGGGTGCATGCTCGCGAACAGATAGTTGAGCCGTTCCGCGAGCGGGCTCTCACCGGCTCCCGCCGATCTGTCGCCCCCGACTGCCATGTGCCCCATCCTTCGGAATGTGTCGCACGGCGTCTCACGGACAGTTAAGCCCGCAACCGCCATGAAGAGCATCTTGCCACGGAGGAAACGCACCGCACCAGAGCGCGGGAGGGAAAGACAGGTGTGTCTTACTTAACCACCAGTTTAACGGGGACCGATGGTTGACAGCCCTCGGGAAGCAACCTAAAGGGCCGCCACGCCGTCTTGACCATAATGCGGTGACGCGCGCGCACGGCGAAACCCTCGGCCCTGTGGGGTGGCACACGCCGCGAAGAGATCGGGGCGCGGTCGCCGTGGCGCCCTCGCGGACGCGTCGCGCGCGCGGGACGATGGCACGCCCGTACCGGCAGCCACTCATGCCTCGCAGCCCTCGTCCCCGGGAGGACCCGCCCCATGAGAAGACCGCGCCTCGCGCTCCTGCCCCTCCTGCCCTTCCTGTCCCTGCTCCTCATCGCGGCGGCGTCCCCCACCAGCACCGCCGACGGCCCCGCGCGCGCCGCCGCCGGCCCCGGACGCGCCACGGCCGCGTCCGACGACGCCTACTGGACGGCGCCGCGGATGGCCGCCGCGCGCCCCGCCCCCGACGGCGTACGAGCGGCGGGGCACGGCGGCGGCGCAGCACACGGCAGGGCCCCGGCCGCCGATCCCCCGGCGCCGAGCCGCCCCTTCGACGGCCTCCCCCAAGTGGGCACGTTCTTCTGGGCGGACGACACCGGGACCGGGCGCTCCTGCGGCGGCACCATCGTCCGCAGCCCGCACCGCGACCTCGTGGTCGGCGCCGGGCACTGTCTGCGCTCCCCGAAACCGAAGCGGCACTTCGCGTTCGTGCCCCAATACCACGACGGGCGAAAGCCCTTCGGGCTCTTCCCGGTCGAGCGCGTCTACCTCGACCAGCGCTACTACGACCTGGGCACCGACGCGGGCGCCCGCTGGGACTACTCCGTCGTACGGGTCGGCCCGCGCGCGGACGGCACCGAGGCCGAGGACGCCGCCGGCGGTGTCGCCCTCGGCGTGTACCCCGGCTACGAGCACCGGCGCGTGCGGCTGATCGGCTACCCGGGCACCGACGACGCCACCCACCCCAAGCCGCTGGACTGCCGCGCCGCCACGCACCGCTACACCAGCACGGACCCAGCCGCTCCCGGCGACTTCCTGGAGATCGCCTGCGCGGGCTACATCGGGGGCACCTCCGGCGGCCCGTTCCTGACGCGGTCCCCCGCCGGCTACCGGCTCATCGGCGTCATCGGCGGCTACCACACCGGAGGGGACTTCCCGGACATCTCCTACAGCTCCTACTTCACCGCGGACCTCCTCGCGCTGTACGTGCACGCGGTGCGCGGCGACGCCCCGGCGCAGCCGCGGTAGGCCGCCGTCCCGCCCGCCCGTCGGGGCTCCCGCGGCGCCGCGCGCCCCGCCTGCGAGAATGCGTCACGTCGAGATGGCGCGTACGAGAGGTGGATCAGCGGTGTCAGCGGTACTCCCCGCACTGGAATCGGTGAGCTGGCTGTGTGTGCGGGACGGGCGGCTGCTGGCCGTGCGCACCCACGGCCGGGAGGTGTTCTACCTGCCCGGCGGGAAGCTGGAGCCCGGCGAGAGCGGGCCGCAGGCGCTCTCCCGCGAGCTGTCCGAGGAGTTGGGCGTCGAGGTCGCGCCGGCGGCGCTGACCGAGGCGTTCGTCGTCGAGGACGTGGCGCACGGGCAGGACGGCCGGCGGCTGCACATGACCTGCTACACGGGCGAGGCCGCGGGCGAGCCGGCGCCGGGCCGGGAGATCGCCGAACTCGACTGGTTCGGCGTGGCCGACGCGCACCGCGGCGCGCCCGCCATGGGCCAGGTCATCGAGCGGCTGGCGGCCGAGGGGCTGCTCGGCTGAGAGAACGTGTCCCCCGCGGTCTTGTGCGGCTCCCGGGCAGCGCGGAAGCTGAGGACCGAGGCGCCCGCGCGGAGGAGGACCGATCATGGCCGACGTCCAGACCCGACAGAGCCCGCCGCGCTCCGGGCTGCTGCTCTCGGTCGAGCGGCTGCGCGTGCCGTGGTGCCGCGCCCGCCGCGACATCATGAACAACACGCCGTCGAGCTCCCGGATATCCCAGTTGCACGAAGGGCGTTAGGGTGCGGCTCCGCGATCTGGTGCACCCGACGCCCGTCGACCAGTTCCTCCAGGAGATATACGGCCGCACGGCCCGGCTCTTCCCGGGGGACGAACACCGCTTCGACGGGCTCGTCTCCTGGGAGACGCTGAACGCCCTCGCGTCGTGGAGCAACTTCGCCGCCTCGCAGCTCCGCGTCAGCCGGGCCGGCGACCTCGTGCCGAGGGCGGCGTACATGCGCGAGGTCGGCTCCCCGCAGGGGGACGTGGTCCGCACTGTCCTCGTGCCGCAGCTCATCGAGGTGCTCAGGGACGGCGCGACGCTGATCGTGGACGGCATCGACCGGATGCATCCGCCGCTGGACGGCCTCGCGCGCCGCCTGGAGCGGACCCTGCGCGAGCGCGTACAGATGAACGCCTACGGCACGTGGGGCGAGAGCAAGGGGTTCGACTCCCACTGGGACGACCATGACGTGATCGTCCTGCACATCGCGGGGCGGAAGGAGTGGGCCCTCTTCGGTCCGCCGCGCCGCGCGTTCCCCCTCGAACAGGACGTGGAGGAGAACCCGCCCCCGGCGGCCGACGCCGAACGGAGGGCGCTGGTGCTCACTCCGGGGGACGTGCTGCACATCCCCCGCGGCTGGTGGCACACGGTCCGCGCCGTCGAGGGGCCCACGCTGCATCTGACGGTGGCGGTGCCGCGCGCGACCGGCGTCGACCTGGCGCACTGGCTCGCGGACCGGCTCTGCGAGCACGAGGTCTTCCGCGCGGACCTGCCGCGCCACCTCGGCGCGCGGGAGCGGGAGGACCACCGGCGCGAACTCGCCGCGACCCTCGCCGCGGTCCTCGACGACGCGGAGCTGATGGACCGCTTCTTCGCCGAGCGGGACGCGTGCGCCGCGCCGCGGCGGCGGCACAGCCTCGCGGCCGTCGAGGGCGGCGGCGAGCGCGTCGGCGACGAGCGGACGGTCACCTGGCTCGCCCCGCGCGCGCTCCTGCGCGCGGAGGGCGACCATACGGTCCTGCTCGCCGACGGCCGGCGGTGGACGTTCGCGGGCGCCGCCCAGGGGATGCTGGCCCATCTGCTCGACGCGCTGGACGCCCCGGTGGGCGCGGTGGTGGCCGCCGCCCGGGACGGCGGCGTCGGCGACGCCGAGGCGCGGTGCCTGCTCGTCGAGCTGATCGAGGCGGGGCTCGTCGCCGTGGGCGAGGAGCAGCGGGGCTTTCTCTGACGTGTCCTTCTGCTCGGGTACCCGGCGCGACACGGCACACGATCGCTAAGGCCGCCCTCACGGGACGAGGAGGAGTTCCCGCATGGTGTCCAGGCCGGCGGGGCCGCTGCGCAGCGCGTGCATATGGAACTCCTTGAGGTCGAACGCGCCGCCGCGCCTGGCCCTGAGCTCGTCGCGGATGGACAGCCACAGCCGCTCCCCGAGCTTGTACGAGGGGGCCTGGCCCGGCCAGCCGAGGTAGCGGTCGATCTCGTCGACCGCGCGGGCGCTGTCGAGGAGCACCCTGGTGCGGAGGAACTCCTGGCCCAGCTCCGGGGTCCAGCGCTCCCCCTCGTGGAATCCGGTGCCGGCCGGAATCTCCAGCTCCAGGTGCATGCCGATGTCGACGACCACCCGGGCCGCGCGGAAGACGCTCTTGCTCAGCATGCCGAGCAGGTGTCCGTCGTCGAGGCGGCCGAACTCCCGCATCAGGCGCTCGGCGTAGAGCGCCCAGCCCTCGCCGTGTCCGTCGATGAAGCACAGCAGCCGCTGGAAGCGGTTGAGCGTCGGCGTCGCCACCGCCGTGCCGATTTGCAGGTGATGGCCCGGCACGCCCTCGTGGTAGACGGTGCTGGCCTCGCGCCACGTCGGTATCCGGGCCTGGTCGGCGGGCAGGGACCACCACATGGTGCCCGGCCGGCTGAAGTCGTCGGCGGGGTTGGAGTAGTAGGCGCCCAGTCCGCCGCCCGGCGGGGCGATCCGGCAGTCGAGCGTCATCAGCTCGTCCGGTATGTCGAAGTGCGTGCCGCGCAGGTCGGTCAGCGCGCGGTCGGACAGCTCCTGCGCCCACGTCCGGAACTCGGCCTGGCCGCCGACGGCGTACCGGGCGTCGGCGTCGAGCGCGTCGGCGGCCCCGGCGGGGCCGGCGCCCGGCGCGATCCGGTCGGCGACCTCGGCCAGCTCCGCCTCGATCCGGGCGAATTCGGCCCACCCCCACGCGTAGACCTCGCGCAGGTCCAGTGCGGCGCCGGTGAACTTGCGCGACCACAGCCCGTACAGCTCCGCGCCGACCGCGTCCCGCGGCGTGGCCCTCGGCGCGAGCGTGTCCCGCAGGAAGGCGCCCAGCTCGGCGTAGCCGGCCGCGGCCGCCCGCGCGCCGGCGTCGAGGTCGGCCCGCAGCGCGCCATCGACGCACGGCGCCGAGCGGGCCGAAGCGGCGAGCGTGGCGAAGAACGATCGGGGGCCGGACCAGGTCGCGCACTGCTGGTGGACGCGCCGCACCTGGCGGGCGGCCGGGAGGCGGCCCTTGTCCGCCGAGGCCAGCAGCGAGGCCCGGTAGCCGGCGAGTGCCTTCGGCACCTGGGCCAGCCGCTCGGCGATGGCCGCCCAGTCGTCGGCGGTCTCGGTGGGCATCAGGTCGAAGACCCACCGGATGTCCTGTGCCGGGCAGGCGGTCATGTTCAGCGACGCCGCCGGCAGGCCGGCCTCGTGCAGTTCGGTCTCGACGCCGATCCGCTCGCGGAAGACGGCCTTGGCGACGCGCTCGCCCTCGTCGGCCGGCTCCGCCGCCGCCATCCGGGCCAGCGCGCGGCGGGCGAGTTCGGCGCGCGCCTGGTGCCCCTCGGGGGACAGGTCGGGCAGCCGGTCGTCGTGGCCGCCGATGCCGAACTCGGTTGCCGCCAGGGGGTTCAGCCGGGCATAGCCGTCCACGTACGCGTCGCACAGGGCGTGCACGCCGGTCGTTTCGCCTGGGGTGACGGACACCGTCGACGTCTCCTTCACGAGCGGGGGGCCGGGTCCATGAGCGGCAGTACGGCCAGCGCCTTGCGGTCGACCTTGCCGGCGCGGTTGAGGGGCAGTTCGTCCAGCCACACGAAGAAGCGCGGCAGCATATGGCTCGGGAGCAGGTCGGCGAGCCGGCCGCCGATCTCCTCGTCCGGCGTCCGTTCGCCGGTGAGGACGGCGAGGAGCGCGGGGCCGCCCATGGCGTCGTCGCGGAGCAGCGCCGCGGCGTCCACGACGCCGGGGCACTCCCGCAGGGCGTGCTCGACCTCCCCGATCTCGACCCGGAAGCCCCTGATCTTGACCTGGTCGTCGATCCGGCCGAGGTAGACGTAGTCGCCGTCGGGCCCCAGGCGCACGCGGTCCCCGGTGGCGTACATCCGCGCGCCGGGCGCCTCCGCGAACGGGTCCGGCAGGAAGACCGCCGCCGTACGGCCCGGCAGCCCCAGGTAGCCGCGGGCCAGGCCGGCGCCCGCGAGGAACATCTGGCCCTCGGCGCCGGCCGGCGCGGGCCGCAGCTCCTCGTCGAGCACGTACGTCCGCACGCCGCGGACCGGCGTGCCGATCGGCACCCAGCTCGGGGTGTCGCCGACGCACCGGTACCAGGTGGCCGCGACGGACGCCTCCGTCGGGCCGTAGCCGTTGGCCACCACCAAGGGGGCGGCGTCCCCGAGCCCCTGCCCGTCGAGCTGGGAGCCGCCGGTGATGACGAGCCGCACGCCCGCCCGGGCCAGTCGCGGCAGGAGCGAGCGGCCGTAGGGCCCGAGCACGGCGGCCGGGATCTCCAGGGCCGTCACGCCGAGGGTGCGCACGGCGGCGAGCATGCGGCTCGCGGGCATGTCGTCGCCGTCGTCGATCGCCACGCAGGCGCCCGCGCACAGCGGCATCAGGATGTCGTGCATCGAGCTGTCGACCGTGGGGGCGGTCGTCCACAGCATGACGTCGTCCTCCCTGATCAGGTCGAGGTCCTCGATGGAGGCGACGATCAGGTTGGCGATCCCCTCGTGCGGCACGCCGACGATCTTGGGCCGTCCCGTCGAGCCCGACGTCGTGATCGCGTACGCCAGGTCGAGCGGGCGCGGTCCGGGCAGCGCGGACTCGTCGGCCCGGCCCGGCTCGTCGGGGCCGGAATCCTCCGGGCCCGGCTCGTCGATGAGCAGTGCCTCGGGGCACCACTCGACGGGCGCCGTGGTGAGGAGCTGGGCGCATCCGGCGTCGGCGAGCACCTCCTGGTTGCGCCGGGGCGGGTCGTCGGGGGCGAGCGGCAGGCACGCGGCGCCGGAGCGCAGCACGGCGACGAGACCGGTCAGGGCCGCGGCGCCGCGGGGGGCCAGCAGGCCCACGACGGTCCCGGGGCCCGCTCCGCCGTGTCGCAGGCGGCGGGCCAGCGCGGCCGTGGCGCGGTCGAACTCCGCGTACGTCCAAACGCGTTGCCGGGTGCGGACGGCGGGGGCGTGCGGCCGGGCGCGGACCTGCCGCGCGAAGAGGTCGACCAGGGTCGGCCCTCCCCCGTCGGTCCGGTCGCGCAGGCCGAGCGGCCGCATGTCGGTCCATACGCGGTCGATGTGGCCGAGGCACGCCTCCTCGCGGCCGGTGAACCCTTCGGCGCGCCAGCCCGCCGGGAGTTCGCGGCCGGCGGGCCAGATCGCGTGCTGCCCCTCGCCGTTCACCACGACGCCGAACTCGCGCCGCTCGTCGTCCACCATGTCGTACGCCGTCCTCTCACGCTCACGGTCCGGTCCGCTGTTCAGTTCTCGGCGCCCGCGCCCAGGGCCCAGGAGAGCGCCCGCGGGAGCATCGCCTCCCACGCGGCGTAGGTGTGGCCGCCCTCTCCGTACGCGCACTCCACGGTGTGGCCGCGGGAGGCGAGGTCCGCTCCCGTGCGCCTGGTGGCGTCCAGTTGGTCGATGCCGTTGTCGAGGATCGCCGCCGCCTCCTCGTGGCTCGCGGAGAGGAAGAACCGGGCGGGCGGGGGCTCGGCGCCGGTCGCGGGGGCGAGAGGGTGGTCGGTCAGCGGGCCCGACAGGCCCACGGCCCCCTCGAAGTTCTCCGGGCGGCGCAGCGCGGCGCGCACCGCCGTGACCGCGCCGAGGCTCGCGCCGACCGCCGTGGCCCGTCCGCCCCGCCACCGCCCGCCGAGCCGCTCGCGCAGGTACGGCACCAGCTCGTCGGCGAGCAGGTCGACGAACGCGTCGTCGAGCAGTTCCCGGTTGCGGGCCGCCCACTCGGTGGGGCTCACGAACAGCGCGGCCGTCGCCGGAATCCGGCCCTCCAGGGTCAGTTGTGCCAGGATCGCCGGCAGCCGCATGACGTCGACGAAGTCGGAGCCGTCGAGCACGATCAGCGTCCGCTCGACGGCCTGAGGCTCACCGGCGGGAAGGAACAGGTCGAGTCGGCGGGTTCCGGTGAACAGTCGCCCGCTCCACCGCAGTTGGGCGACGCTGTCCTCACGGAAGGCGGTGCCGGGGCCCGGGGCGCTCTCCCGCAGGACCGCGGCGGCGTAGTCGGCGGGGGTGCGGTGCGCCATCATCAGCCGCATCGGGACCTCGCGGCCGAGCAGCCGCCGGATCGCGGCGGTCGCGCGCGGCACGAGCAGGGAGTGGCCGCCCTGTGCGAAGAAGTCCGCGGTGGCGGGCACCGGCCGGCCGAGCACTTCGGACCATGCCTCGGCCACCCGCGCCTGAAGCCCGGTCGTCGGCGCGGCGTCCGGCTCGGCCGCGGCGACGGGCGGCAGGGCGGCGCGGTCCACCTTGTTGTGGGCCGTGAACGGGATGCGCGGCACCTCGACGACATGGTCGGGGAGCATGTAGGCGGGCAGCGTGGCGCCGAGCCCGCGGCGCAGCGCGGCCGCGTCCACCGGCTCGGTCGCCACGACGTACGCGACGAGGGCCGGGCCGGTGGCCAGTTCGGTCCGCAGGACGACGCACGAGGTGATGCCGGGCTCGCGCAGCAGGGCGTGCTCGATCTCGCTCGTCTCGATGCGGAAGCCGCGGATCTTCACCTGTGTGTCGCCGCGGCCGAGGAAGTCGACAGCGCCGCCCGGCAGATACCGCCCGAGGTCCCCGGTGCGGTACATCCGGGAGCCGGGCGGCCCGTACGGGTCGGGCACGAACGCCTCGGCCGTCGCGCCGGGGCGCCCGTGGTAGCCGCGGGCCAGCCCGTCGCCGGCGAGGTGGATCTCGCCCCGCGTGCCGACCGCCGCGGGCCGCAGATTCCGGTCCAGCACGTAGACGCGCGTGTGCGGTATGGCGTGGCCGAGGGGCACCCGGCCCGCCCAGGAGCCGTCGTGGCACACGGTGGCCAGCACCGTGCACTCGGTGGGCCCGTAGGACGCGGTGACACGGCAACCGGGCAGCGCCTCGCGGGCCGCGGCGAAGCTCTTCGGGTTGACCACATCGCCGCCGACGATCAGTTGACGCAGTCCGGCGAGCGTCCCGATGCCGCGCTCCACCAGCAGGTCGAGCTGCGGGGAGACCAACTTGAGGGTGGTGACGCCGTGTTCGCGCACCACCCGGTCCAGGTCGTCGAGCAGGGTTCCGGTGCCGGTGACCACCGCGCAGCCGCCGTGGGCCAGCGGGGTCCACTCCAGGACGGCGACGTCGAACGTGAGCGGCCCGCACTGCAGGAAGACGGCGCCGGGGCCGATGTCGAGATAGCCGGGCGCGCCCGCCGTCAGCCTGCTGAGCGCCCGGTGCGTGACCGCCACCGACTTGGGCGTCCCCGTCGAGCCCGATGTCGAGATGAGGTAGGCGAGGTTGTCGGGCCGCGCGGCGGGCGGCGGGTTCCCGCGGTCGTAGCCGCTGAGATCGGGCCCCTCGGAGCCGCCGTACACCAGGGTCGGCACCGTTCCCGCCGGGAGCCGGTCGCGCAGCGCGGGGCTGACGACGGCGAGGACCGCGTCGGCGTCCGCCAGCAGGCGGCGCAGCCGGGCGGCCGGGTGGCCCGGGTCGAGCGGGAGGTAGGCGGCGCCGGTCTTGGCGATGGCGAGCAGCACCACGAACCGCTCGACGGTGGTGTCCAGGGCGACGGCGACGACCCGTTCGGGCCCCGCGCCGAGCGTGCGCAGGTGCCGGGCCAGCCGGTTCGCGCGCGCGTTGAGCTCCCCGTACGAGAGCACTCCCGCCGCGCCGGCCACGGCCGGGGCCGACGGGCGGCGCGCGGCCTGTGCCTGTACGCGCTCGACGATCGTGGCGTCCGGGGCCGGTGTCGGGTCGTTGCCGCCGTGCAGCAGCTTGCGTTCGGCCTCGGTCACCAGCGTCATCTCGCGCAGCGCCGTTCGGGGGTTCGCCACGCCCTGTTCGAGCAGCCGGATGTAGCCCGCCGCGAGTGCGGCGATCGGCTCCTCGTCGAACAGCTCCGAGCGGTAGACGAACGTGGCGCGCAGCCGGCCGTCGACGACCTGGGTGGTGAGCGACAGGTCGAAGCGGGCGGTCACCGGCAGTTCGGGGTACCACCACGTCGGCGCGTTCTCCGCCTCGGCGAGGCTCACCCGGTCGCCCGCGTGGTTCATCACGACGTCGAAGAGCGGGTTGCGCCCGGCGTCATGGCCGGCGCCGAGCTGTTCGAAGGGCACGTCCTGGTCGGCTTCGGCCGCCAGCCAGGCGTCCCGGGTGCGGGTCACGATGTCGCGGAAGGTCGGCGCGTGTCCGGACAGGTCGACCCGCAGCGCCACGGTGTTGACGAAGAAGCCGACCAGATCCCGCAGATCGGGGTGCGGGCGGTCGGAGATGACCGCGCCGATGACGATGTCGTCCTGGCCGCTGACCGCGCCCAGCGCGGTGACCAGCGCCGCCGTCATCACGATCGCCGGGGTCGCGCGGGCCCGCCAGGCCATCGCGGTCATCGCCGAGGTGGCTTCCTCGGAGAGTTCCACGACGACGGCGCGGCCCGCCGTGTCGTGCGCCGCCGACCGGGGGCGGTCCAGCGGGAGCTCCAGCCGTTCGCTGCCCCGTAGCGCCTCCGTGCCGCGCTCCAGCCGGGGCCGCAGGGCGCCGCTCTCCAGGAAGCGGCGCTGCCAGCGCGCGTAGTCGCCGTACTGGACGGCGAGGGCCGGCAGACGCGGCTCCCGGCCCGCCCGTGCGGCCTCGTACAGCGCGAAGAGGTCCCGTGCGAACACGTCCATGGACCAGCGGTCCGTGACGATGTGGTGCATGGCGGTCCAGACGGCGGGTCCGCCGTCCGGTTCCGCCACGACGATCCGGAGCAGTGGCGGGCGCGCGAGGTCGAACGGTTCGCGAACCGCCCGGTCCACCGCGGCCCGCCAGTCCTTCCCGGCCCAGGTGACGGGGGTGTCGAGCTCGTCGGCCACCTCCTGCGCCGTGGTGCCGTCCGGTCGCAGGACGAACCTGGTGCGCAGGATCGCGTGTCTGCGCACCAGTCCCGCCACCGCGGTGGACAGCGCCGCGCGGTCCACCCCGTCCGGGAACCGCCAGCCGCCGGTGATGTGGTACTCGTGCGAGGCGTTCGACTGGTGCAGCCACCACAGGCGTTCCTGCCCCGCCGACAGCGGGGCCTCGGCGGTGGAACCGCGGACCAGTGGAAAGGGGTTCGTCGGGCGTGGCTCGGATGTGGGCATGACGGGCTGTGCGTCCCTTCGGGCGGGGAAGGTGGGGCGGAGGGGGCTCCGGGGCCCGGCCGTCAGCGCTCGGCCAGGACGCCCTCCAGCGCCGCGTCGACGGCCTCGGTGATGGACGCCACCGTGCGGAACGTCGATTCCTTGAGGACCTCCTCCGGCAGCTCGACGTCGAAGGTCTCCTCGATGCTCAGCATGAGCCCCAGGCACGTCAGCGACGTCATGCCCAGGTCCCACAGGTTGTCGTCGTCCTTCAACTGGAGGCCGTGGGCGACGAAGTTGAGCTGCTGGTCGATGAGCTTCCTGACGATGCTCGGGGTGGACGCGTCGGTCATCGCGCGTCACCGCTTCCGACCCGCGCCGTCTCCGGTCGCGGTGTGCTGGTCCCCCCGTGCTTGCGCAGATAGCGGGAGACCCTGCGGGCGCCGCGCAGGCTGCCCTGGGTGTACCAGAGGATGTCCGGGCCGAGCGCGTAGTCGATATTGAGCTGGTCGTACAACTGGACGCACCTGGTGCGGTAGTACTCCGTGAGCTGCGGGGTCGTCATCTGCGGGGCGGCCTCCGCGCCCGTCTCGAACCACGCGGCGAGGTTGTGCTCGACGTACTCGTTGATCGACCACTCGACCGTCCGGGTGGCGATCGGCTCCCGGGTCGGCGAGAACATGGGGTCGATGATGCCCGGCTTGCCCTGGAGCTCGTTCGCCACGTGCTCGGCCAGCAGCGGCGCGCAGTGGAAGCCGTCGCGGTAGGTGCCGGTCATGAGGTAGAGCCCGGCGGGCGGCAGCCAGCCGATCAGCGGGAAGCCGTCGAGGGTCACCGGGCGGTTCCCGGAGAGCCACCGCAGGACCTCGTGGCTCGCGGCCCGCTCGTCGAGCTGCTGCATCGAGTACTGGGCGAGGAAGCGGACGTCGGCCATCCAGGTGACGCCGGAGATGGTGTCCACGAGCCGGTTGGTGGCGCCGTAGTACTCCAGCCCGCCGCCCTGCGGCACGACATGCAGCCCGCAGGCGAATCCGCGGTTCGGGGTCCGGACGACGCTGCGGAACGGATCGCCGCCGGAGCGCCGTGCGATCATCGCGAAGCCGAGTCCGGGGAACGTGGGGACCAGGTCGATGTCCTCGGACACGGTCCGCACCAGGGCCTCGCTCTGGATGCCGGCGGCCACGACGACGTTCTGGCCCTCGATGACGCGGCCGTCCTCCAGCTCGACGCCGGTGACGACGTCGTCGCTGCTCACGAGCCTGCTCACGGTCGCGTCCACGAAGCTGACGCCCGCGGCGCGCAGCTTGCGCTCCAGCGCCTCCATCACGCCCCGGGCGTCCACGGCGCCTTCGGTCGGCAGGTGCATGGTGCTCAGCGACCTGGTGTCGAGGCGGGGGTTGAAGCCGGGGATGTCGTGCGGGTCCACCTCCTGCCACGGCTTGTCGTACTCGTCGAGCGCCGCGCGTATCGCCTGGTAGTTGACGGTGTCGAGCTCACCGCCGATCGAGTTGAGCACGACGTGCGTGTCGGGGGCGCTCAGCAGCGGCCGTCCCGTCCGGGAGAACTCCTCCAGGCCGTCGAGGACGGCGGGCCACCGGTCGTGGGCAGCGACGCCGAGTTCGAACCGCACGCGGGAGGCGTCGGTGCGTAACGACTCGGTCGTCGTCTCACCGAAGCAGCCGAGCATCGCTCCGGCGGCTCGGCTGGCCCCCGTTTCGCTGGTGCTCGGGCCGACGATGGCGATGGAGCCCGCGCCCCGTTCTGTCAGCTCCTGGGCCAGGAAAAGACCCAGGGCGCCGTTTCCGACGATTACGAGTTCGGCTTGCTGCGGCCTTTCGGCGCTTTCGGATACCATTTCGCGAGAAACTCCCCATTGGCTCGGGTGACAGCCCGGTATTCGCGCATGGCGGAGCGTGCCCAGATGCCACCGCACAAGGATTCCCCGGGAACAGGGCCGGACTGCGGAAAGGAAGCGCAATTCTCCTGGAGATCACGCCAGGGTGACGGAGAAGCGCCGATGTTCCATAAACAGAGGTATGGAAACCTATGACCGATCGATCGCTGACCAGAGTTTGATCTTCACTTGTCCCCCGCTTCAGATCGCACATCTCGCCCGATGTGTCGGTGCGGACGGGGAAGCGCGCGCACAAGGGTGCGATTCACCGCCTCGCAATGACGAGAACCGTACCCAGCAGACTCTGGAGTACGCAACCATTTGGCTGGGACGAAGAGTTTTTTAAACGGATCTGAAACGTCCGCAATGGCCGCGGCAGTAAATGGACGTCAACAATCCGCGAGCGCGAGCAGGGGAAAGCGCGCACCGCGGGCCGGGCGCCTCGACCGCCGAATGCGGACGGCTGGTGCCCGGGCCGAGCACCAGCCGTCCGCGTCCATCCGTCCCTCACCATGCCGTCGCGAGGGGCCGCCCTACGGAGGGCTGGGCCGCGCCTCCTCGTCCGCCGCTGCGGCCGGCTCCGCTGCCGCCGAGGCTCCGGGCTCCGCGGCCTCCGGCGGCTCCCCGGGCCGCTCCGGCGGGGCCGGGGCGCGCCGGCTCGGCAGGCAGAGCTGCGCCGAGATCAGCCCCGCGACGCCCACGGTCGCCCACAGCGCCCACTCGTCGAGGGCGTAGATCGCACCGCCGACGAGCGGCCCGACGCCGGTGCCGAAGGTGAAGGCGGCGCCGTACAGGCCCTGGTAGCGGCCGACCATGTTGGGCGGGGACATGCCGCCCAGGTGGGCGTTGGCCACGGACGAATACATCATCTCGCCGAGCGACCAGAGCACCACGGTGGCGCACAGCAGGACCATGTTCGTCGCGAGGCCGGTCAGCGCGAGGCCGACGCCGGTGAACAGGTTGCCGACCGCCAGGACGTACGCGGCCCGGCGCTTCACGACGAGGCCGGCGATGGGCAGTTCGAAGAGCAGGACGAGCACCCCGTTGAGACCGATCAGCAGCCCGAGGTCGGACGCCGTCAGCCCGCTGGAGGTGACGTGCAGGGGCAGGCCGACCGTCGACTGGATGTAGACGAACTCGGCGATCACCGTCATGACCAGGAACCGGCGCAGTCTGCGGTCCGCGAGCGCCTGCCGGTAGCCCGCTTCCTCCACCGGAGCGGCGGATCCGCCGCCGTCCTCCTGGCCCCCGCCGGACCCGGCGGGCGGCGCGTCGCGCAGGAGCAGCAGCCCGAGCACGCCGAAGAGCAGGCAGGCGGCGGCGTTGCCGAGGAACAGCTCCGTGTACGAGTTGGTCGCCAGCCAGCCGCCGACGAAGCCGCCGACGGCGGCGCCGATGTTCATGGCGAACCGGAAGACCGCGAAGGCGGCCACCCGCTGCTGGTTGGTCGTCACGGAGTCCACCAGCAGGGCCGAGGCCGCCGGCCGGTAGAGCTGTGAGGCGACCCCGACGAGGCCGACCACGACGATGTTCAGGAACAACGTGTTCAGCGCCGGTACGAGGGCCGTCAGCACGGCGGAGGTGACGCCCGAGAGCGCGATGGTCCAGCGTCTGCCGAGCCTGTCGGCGAGGTATCCGCCGACGGCGTTGCCGAGCACGTTGCCCACCCCGGCGGCGCCGAGCACCAGCCCGGCGAGCCCCGCCGAGTAGCCCTGATTGGTGGTCAGGTACAGGACGATGAAGACCGGCAGGAAGTTGCCGCACCGGTTGACGAGGATGCCGAGGCTGACGACCCACACCCGCGCCGGCAGCTCGCGCAGGGTGTGCAGGAACGGCGGCTCCTCGCCCTCCGGCCGCTCGGTGGCCGCGGTGCTCACGTGACCGGCTCCACCTGGATCCGCACCGCCGCGAGCAGCCGCTCGCAGTGGGCGATCGCCTCGTCGGCGCTCGCGCCCCGGGCGATGACGTGACCGACGCGGCTCTCGTTCCAGGAGAGCGGCGGGATCTCGTCCCCGGGCCGGACCGAGACGACCAGGTCGTACAGCGCGGGGTCGGCGGCCACTTCCTCGACGCCGGTCACCGCCGTCACCCGCCCCGGCGGCGGGGTGAGGAAGCGGATCGCCGAGCCCGCCACCGGGGCCGGGGAGCGGCGGAGCGGTTCGAGCAGGCCGAAGGGGGCGGCGAGCGCGTAGCGTTCCATGTCGACGCCGTAGGCGATCTCGGTCAGGTCGTTGATCCGGTCGCCTCCCACGCGGTTGTGCGACTCGATGATCGCCGGGCCCCGCGAGGTCAGCTTGACCTCGGTGTGCGCGGGGCCGTCGCGCAGCCCGACCGCGTCGAGGAACTTCACCACCAGCTCCTCCGCCTCGCGCAGCAGCGGCTCCGGGTGACGGCTCGGCTGGGAGTGGCCGGTCTCGATGAAGCCCGTGTCGGTGCTGAGCTTGTCGGTCGTCGCGACGAGGACGTGGCGCCCGTCGAAGCTCAGCGTCTCGACGCTGAGTTCGGGGCCGTCCAGGTACTCCTCCATCAGGAACCGGTCGAGGTCCCCGGCCAGGTCCTTCGCGTCGAGCTGCTTGCTCAGGGCGTGGAAGCGCTCCACGACTTGCGCCACGTCCGACTCGTCGCGCACCGCGAAGATGCCGATGCTGCCGGCCTCGTCGATCGGCTTCACCACCACCGGCACCCCGTTGGCCTCGATGAACGCCCGCAGGTCCTGCTCGGTCCTGCCCACCTCGGCGGCGACCGGGCTGATGCCCAGCGCGTTGAGACGCCGGCGCATGCGGGACTTGTCCAGCAGCAGCTCCACCGTCTCCAGCGAATTCCCGCCGAGTCCGAGCGCGTTGTCGATCTTCGCCGCGGGCAGGAGTCCGAGTTCCCACAGCGAGATGACCGCCTGGAACGGGAAGCTCTGATGCAGCGACCGCACCAGCGGCAGAATGCGTTCCGTATCGGCGTAGTCGACGAGCAGCGCCTGATCGACATACGGCCAGTGGGCCCGGTCGTACTCGTCCGGATTCTGGATATACACCACGCTCAGCCCGAGTTCGTGAGCCTTCCGGGCGAACTTGGGCGCTCCCCCGACCACGGCGATTGTCGGCCGCCCGTCGGCCGGGCCTTGTTCTGCGGTCGGAGGTCCGGCGGGCTTGGGGTCAGGTAACACGGAGAACCTCTCTCACAATTCGGTGATGGTGCGGGCGCGAAAACCGGGGGTGAGCACGGGATTCGGGGCGATGTCCGGGGAACCCCGACGCCACCGCGGTGTCCTCCGCCCATGGAATGCGGGATTCCAGGTGTGCTGCGTGCCCGCCGTCGACCGGGCAATTCACGGCCCCCCACGCCGAATCCCCCTCCCCGGCCATGAATGTACTCTGGCGCGGGTCGGGCTGGTAGAGCAGAGTTCCCAGCGGGCGGGGCCCGAAAGCGGCCGCCGTGAGGCCGCCGGGCGTGCTATGGCGCGGGTTCTCCGAGGGCACGGGCGCCGTGCGGGTTCTCCGAGGGCACGGGTTCCGAGGGCGCGCGTGCCGTGCGGGGGCGCCGTCAGGGGGGCGTCGGCAGCCGGCCCTCGATCGCCTCGCGCAGCGCGCGGGCGCGGCGGTCGTCGTAGCCGGCGAGGAGGGCGTGCGCCGCCCGCCAGTGCGCGTACGCCCGCTCCGGCGCCGTCACCTCGACCGCCGCGGCGAGCCCGTCGAGCGCCAGGGCCTCGTGCCACGGTTCGGGGATCTCGTGGAAGACGGCGGCGGCGCGCCCGTACAGCTCGACTGCCTCCTCGCGGCGGCCGAGCCGCCGGCCCGCGGCGGCCATGCCGCACCAGGCGAGCGCCTGGTGGAAGGCGTTGCCGAAGCGGTGGTAGATCTCGGCCGTGCGCCGGTAGGCGGCCAGCGCGTCGCCGGGCCGCCCGTCGGCCAGGTGGGCGGCGCCGAGGGCCAGCGAGCGGAACCCCTCCGAGGAGGTCTGGCGCAGCGAGACGGCGATGTCCACGCTCCGCCGCGCCGATGCCACGGCCGCCGCCGCCTCGCCCCGGTCGCGTTGGACGGTGCTGAGGACGCGCAGTCCGGCGCCCTCGCCGCGGAGGTCGCCGGAGGTGCGGTGGATCTCGACGGCCTGCCGGACTGCCGTGTCCGCCGCCGCCAGGCGGAGCGCCTCGGCGTGCGCCTCGGCGAGGTTGACCAGGGTGGTGGCGAGAGCGCCGGTGTCGCCGAGTTCGCGGTGGACGGCGCATGCCCGCTCGAACCAGTCGGCGGCGGCGTCGAGCCGTCGGCGGCGCAGTTGGTCGAGGCCGAGGGCGTTGAGGGAGGCCGCCTCGGCGGGCCGGTCGCCCAGTTCACGGCGGAGGAGGAGCGAGCGGCGGTGGCACTCCTCGCTCTCGGCGAAGCGGCGTTCGTCGGACAGGGCCTTGCCGAGGTGGCCGAGGAGGGCGGCCTCGGCGGCGCGGTCGCCGAGCCGGCGGGCGGCGGCGAGCCCGAGGCGGGCCACCTCGATCCATTCGGACACCGGGATCGCGTGCAGCCGGTTGAGCCACAGGACGGCGGCCAACTGCCAGACCAGGTCGTCGAATCCGGCCTCCGCCGCGGCGTGCACCCCGGCCAGGATGTTCGCCTGTTCGCGTTCGTACCAGTCCTTGGCCTGGTGGTAGCCGTCGAAGGAGAGCGGCACGACATCCTCGTCGGCCGGGGCTGGCGGCAGCCGGAGGGCGTTCGGCATGAGCTGGACGTGGGCGGCATTGGCGGTGCGCAGGTACCACGTCAGCACGCGCCGCAGGGCCGCCTCCCGCTCGTCCGCCGGGTCGTGGGCCCGGGCCCGTACGGCCGCGTAGGCGAACAGCAGGTCGTGGAGCTCGTACCGGTCCGGGCCGGTCTCGCGCACCAGGTACGCGCCGGCCAGGGTGTCGAGCAGCCGACGGGTCCGCGCGAGGGGGGCGGCGGCGAGCGCGGCGGCGGCGTGCGGGCTGAACTCGGGGCCCGGGAGGACGCCGATCAGCCGGAACAGGCGGGCGGCGGGCTCGGGCAGGGCCTGGTAGGACGAGGCGAAGACGGTACGGACCGCCTCCGCCTCCTCGTCGTCGCCAGTGCTCAGGGCGTCCCACAGTGAGGTCTCGTCGCGCAGTTCGGCGATCAGGTCGTCGAGGTCCAGATGGGGATGGCTGACGGCCCGTTCGGCGAGCAGCCGGAGCGCCAGCGGCAGTCCGACGCACAGCCGGGCCAGTTCCGCCAGCCGCTCGGCGTCGTCCCCGGAGCGGGCGCCGGAGACGACGGCGCGCAGCAGGGCGACGGCGTCCGCCTCGGCGAGGGTTTCGAGCGGCAGCCGGATCGCGCCGTCGCGCACCGCGAGGCCGGAGAGGCGGTCCTGGCTGGTGACGAGGGTCAGGCAGCCAGGGCCGCCGGGCAGCAGGGGGCGGACCTGGGCGGCCGTGGCCGCGTTGTCGAGGACGATGAGGACGCGCCGTCCGACGAGGTGGGAGCGGTAGACGGCCGCGGCGGCCTCCGGGTCGGAGGGGATGGACGCGGCGGGGACGCCGAGGGCGAACAGGAAGCGGTGCAGGGCCTCCGCGGCCGACAGCGGCGTGCCGGGGCCGTGCCCGCGCAGGTTCACGTAGAGCTGTCCGTCGGGGAAGCGGTCCACGACGCGGTGCGCCCAGCGCAGGGCGAGCGAGGTCTTGCCGACGCCGCCCGTGCCCGCGATCACGATGACGGGGATGACGGGGCGTGCCCCCTTTTCGGTCTCTTCGGTCTCTTCGGTCTCTTCGGTCTCTTCGGTCTCTTCGGTCTCTTCGGTCTCTTCGGTCTCTTCGGCGTCCAGGAGCGCGCCGAGGCGCTCCAGTTCCGCCGCTCGGTCGACGAACACGCGGATGTCCGCCGGGAGTTGGCGCGGGACGACGGCCGGGGCGGGGTAGGCCGGGCCGGTGTGGTGGAGGTGGAGGCCGCCGGTGATGTCCCGGGCCTGCACCACCTGGCCGGCGACGCCGGACATGGTGGAGCGGGTGTCCCCGGCGGTCCCGGGGGCCCGGTCGGCGCCGTCCGGCGCGCCGTCCCGCGGCTCGCGTGCCGTCCCCTCGTCGATGGCGCACCCCTTTGTGTCGTGGTGAGCACCGGCCAGCCTACCCAGCGGGGCCGGCGTGCGGGGGCCATCGCGCCGCCCGTCCCGCGCCGCCGACCGCCGCCGCCCCCGGCCGCTGCCTTCCTCAGTTGGCCTTCAGTAGGCCGCGCCCATCGCCTCGCGCACCTCGCGCAGCGTCGCGTCGGCGATCGCGTTCGCCCGCTCGTTGCCGGCGCGCAGCACCTCGCGGACGTACGCCCGGTCCTTCGCGTACGCGGCGCGGCGGGCCCGCATCGGGCGCAGGTACTCGTTCACGGACTCGGTGACCACCTTCTTCAGGGCGGCGGCACCACCAGCGCCGATGTCCTCGGCGACCAGGCGCGGGTCGCGGTCCTGGCAGAGCGCGGCGAGCAGGACGAGGCCGGAGACCTCGGGGCGGTTCTCGGGGTCGTAGCCGATGTGGCGTTCGGCGTCGGTCTTCGCGCGCTTGATGAGCTGGGCGGTCTCGTCCTCGGTGGCGCCGAGGGCGATGGAGTTGCCGCGGCTCTTGCTCATCTTGCCGCCGTCGGTGCCGAGCAGTTGCGGCGCGGCGGAGAGCAGGGCCTGGGGCTGCGGGAAGATCTCCGGGCCGCCGTGGGCGTAGCGGTCGTTGAAGCGGCGGGCGACGGTGCGGGTGACTTCGAGGTGCGGGAGCTGGTCCTTGCCGACGGGGACGAGGTTGGCCTTGCAGAAGAGGATGTCGGCGGCCTGGTGGACGGGGTAGGTGAACATGAGGCCGCTCACGGCGGACTGCCGGGAGTGCGCGATCTCGTCCTTGACGGTGGGGTTGCGGCCGAGTTCGGCGACGGTGACGAGGCTGAGGAAGGGCAGCAGCAGTTGGTTGAGGGCGGGGACCGCGCTGTGCGTGAAGACGGTGGCGTGCTCGGGGTCGATGCCGGCGGCGAGATAGTCGAGGACCAGGCCCTCGACGTGGTCGCCGAGCCGGTCGGCGACGTCACGGTCGGTGAGCACCTGGTAGTCGGCGACCAGGACGAACATCTCGACGCCGAGGTTCTGGAGCCGTACGCGGTTGTGCAGGGTGCCGAAGTAGTGGCCGAGGTGGAGCGGGCCGGTGGGCCGGTCGCCGGTCAGTACGCGGTAGTCGCCGGGGGCACGGCACACGTCGGCGTCGAGGGCTGCGGTGGACATCGGGGTTTCTCCTCGCTGGGTGGGTGGCCGCCTGGGGGGGCGGCCGCCGGGAGCGTGGAGAACGCGCGCGGGCCGCCCTTGCGGACGGCCCGTGGTCGTGTCTGATCGGAAGCCGTCCCGTTAGGACGGCCACCAGGTCTGACACGGAGAAAAATGCATACGGCAATCATAGCGCCCCGGCCCGGGAGCGGCGCGGACGGCGGCCCGAGGGCCCGTCGCCCGCGCCGCGGGCCATGCTGTCTAGTACCGCTGGTCCGGGTACCCCTGCCCCGGCGGCTGTGCGGCGGCCGGCGGGCGGGCGCCCCAGCGGCGGCGGGGGTGCCTGGTCAGGGTGTATCCGCCGACGCCGAGGAGCGCCGCCAGGGCGCCGCCGCCCAGGGTCCACGCCCAGCGGTCCGAGAACCAGCCGCCGGTCCAGCCGTCCTCCGGCTCGGTGACCGACTGGGCGTGCAGCGGCGCGCCCAGCTCGCCGCCGCCGTCGTGGGCGCCGCCGGCGCTCTCCGCCGTCGCCTCGACCTCGGCGCGGGCCGCGAGTCCGAGGTCCTGGTCGGGTACGTCCGCGACGGTCAGCCGCAGGTAGTACGCGCCGGGCAGCGGATCGTTCGACCAGCGCTCGGCCCACTGCCGTACGGGCCGCAGGGTGCACGTCAGGGTGACGGTGGTGGCCGTCTCGGACGCCCGTTTCGTCGACTCGCCGGAGGCGCACGCCTGGCGGCGGCGCAGCCCGTCGAAGACGTCGAGCTGCCAGGTGGCCGCGCCGTGCCGGAGCTTGGCCTCCGGGAGCGTCACGGTCGCCTTGGCGGTGGCCCGCTGGCCGGCGCCGGCCGGGAACTGCCAGTAGAGGTAGTCGCCGGTGGAGGCGGTGGCACTGGCCTTCTGGCCCTGCTGGATGGCCGTGGCGGTACGGAACCCGGTGCCGGCCTCCGTCGGGGCGGCGGACTCCGAGGAGCCGCCGCCGCTCGCGCTCGCGCTCGGGGTGGGCGTCGCGTCGTCGGCCGACGCGGCGGCCGGGGTCAGCAGCAGGGCCGAGGCGGCGAGCAGCGCCGCGCCCAGCACACGTGTCGTACGCATCAGTTCGCCCTCCAGACCGCGACGCGCCAGCGGGCCAGCCAGCCCCAGATCAGCCCCGCGAGGAGGCCGACGCCGCCGAGGACGCCGAGCAGCACCCAGCCCCGGCCGAGGCCGAAGGCGGCCACGTCGGAGGCGTTGTCGGGGGCCTTGACGAGGTCGACGGCCAGCTCGACGGGGAGCCCCGGCTCGCGCTTGACGGAGTCGGGCGCGGAGAAGGAGTTGGCGACCTCAAGGCAGACGGTCTCGGGGTCGGGCCGGCTGCCGTCGGACTTCTTGTCCTGCTTCGCCACCGGGTAGCGCAGGCCGGTGGAGAGGACGTCGGTGCGTCCGCTGCCCGCGTCGCTGCCGCGTACGAGCTCCTGGCCCTTCTCGCTGACGGCGCGCAGCCGCACCCCGTAGTCGGGGTTGACGGCGCGGTCCGCGCTGACGCTCACCGCGGCGCGCAGCTCCTGGCCGGGGTTCACCTTCACGCGGTACCAGCGGTGTTCGGCGAACTTCTCGCGGTCGGTGAAGATCCCGGCGCCGAGCACCGGCGCGTTGGTGCACTGGCCGGTGGCGCCCTGTACGGCCCTCGGCGGCGCCTCGACCGGGTCGGCGGCGCGCTTGACGAGCTGCTTGATGCGGCCGGAGAGCTGGTCGGTGTGTTGCACCGAGGTGTAGGTGCCGCCGGTGGCCTCCGCGATGCAGCTGAGCTGCCTGCGGGTCTTGTCGTCGTGCGCGAGGCCGAGCGTGTCGACCGTCAAGTGCGTGCCCTCGGCGGCGAGTTCGCGGGCCACGTCGCAGGGGTCGGGCTTGCCGCAGGAGTCCTCGCCGTCGGTGATGAGGACGATGCGCCGGGTGCCGCCGTCGTTGCCGAGGTCCTTGTCGGCGGCGCGCAGGGCGTAGCCGATGGGCGTCCAGCCGGTCGGCTTCAGGTGGGCGACGGACGCCTTGGCCGTGACGCGGTCCACCTGGCCGACGGGGTAGAGCTGCTTGCTGTCCCGGCAGCCGATCACCTTGTCCTCGCCGGGGTATTCGGAGCCGAGGGTCCGGATGCCGAGCTGGACCACCTCCGGCGTCGCGTCGATCACCTCCCCGAACGCCTGCTTGGCCGCGTCCATGCGCGACTGCCCGTCGATGTCGCGCGCGTTCATCGAGCCGCTGACGTCGAGGACGAGTTCTACCTTGGGGGCCTTCTCCGCCGCTTCGTCCGCGGCGAGGGCCGGGGGAGCGCCGGCGGCCAGCGTGGCGAGCGCCGCGAAGGCGCCCGCCACCAGCCGTCTTGTGATGATCATTCAGCGGATCTTAGTGATCACCAGCCCATGGGCCCAATTTGCTATGTGACGGCCCGCCACCCTCGCGACGAGGGGTCAGCCGTCGCCTTCCAGGTCGCCCTCGGTCTCCAGGAACGCCTGGCGCAGGGCGTCGAGGGTCTCCGCGTCCGGCTCGGCCCACATGCCGCGGCTCTCGGCCTCCAGCAGCCGCTCCGCGATGCCGTGCAGGGCCCAGGGGTTGGCCTCCTGGAGGAACGCGCGGTTCTCGGGGTCGAGGACGTAGGTCTGGGCGAGCTTGTCGTACATCCAGTCGGGGACGACGCCGGTGGTGGCGTCGTAGCCGAAGAGGTAGTCGACGGTGGCGGCGAGTTCGAAGGCGCCCTTGTAGCCGTGGCGGCGCATCGCCTCGATCCAGCGGGGGTTGACGACGCGGGCCCGGAAGACGCGCGAGGTCTCCTCGACCAGGGTGCGGGTGCGGACCGTCTCCGGCCGCGTGGAGTCGCCGATGTACGCGGCCGGGGCGGTGCCCTTGAGCGCCCGTACGGTCGCGACCATCCCGCCGTGGTACTGGAAGTAGTCGTCCGAGTCGGCGATGTCGTGTTCGCGGGTGTCGGTGTTCTTCGCGGCGACCGCGATGCGCCTGTACGCGCTCTCCATCTCCTCGCGCGCCGGACGGCCCTCCAGCTCGCGGCCGTACGCGTAGCCGCCCCACACGGTGTAGACCTCGGCGAGGTCGGCGTCGGTGCGCCAGTCGCGGCTGTCGATGAGCTGGAGCAGCCCCGCGCCGTACGTGCCGGGCCGGGACCCGAAGATGCGGGTGGTGGCCCGGCGTTCGTCGCCGTGCTCGGCGAGGTCGGCCTGGGCGTGCGCCCGTACGTAGTTCTGCTCGTCGCTCTCCTCCAGCCCGGCGGCGAGCCGTACGGCGTCGTCGAGGAGGCCGATGACGTGCGGGAAGGCGTCGCGGAAGAAACCGCTGATGCGCAGGGTGACATCGATGCGCGGGCGGCCCAGCTCCTCCACGGGGATGGGCTCCAGGCCGTTCACGCGGCGCGAGGCGTCGTCCCAGACCGGCCGGATGCCCATCAGGGCCAGCGCCTCGGCGATGTCGTCGCCGGAGGTGCGCATCGCGCTGGTGCCCCACAGGGAGAGGCCCACCGACTTGGGCCACTCGCCGTTGTCGGTGCGGTAGCGCTCCAGCAGCGAGTCGGCGAGCGCCTGGCCGGTCTCCCAGGCGAGGCGGCTGGGCACGGCCTTGGGGTCGACGGAGTAGAAGTTGCGGCCCGTCGGCAGAACGTTGACCAGGCCCCGCAGCGGGGAGCCGGAGGGCCCGGCGGGCACGAAGCCGCCGTTGAGGCCGTGCACGGCGTGGTCGAGCTCGTCGGCGGTGGCGGCGAGCCGCGGCACGACCTCGCGGGCGGCGAACTCCAGGATGGCGCGGACGTCCCCGCGCCGCTCCTCGGGCAGTTCCAGGCACGCCTTCTCGGCGGCGGCCGGGTCCCAGCCGGCGTCCTCCATGGCCTGTACGAGCGTCCGGGCGCGGTCCTCGGCCTCGTCGGCTCCGGTGCGGGTGGCGGCGGACTCGTCGAGGCCGAGGGCCTCGCGCAGGCCGGGCAGGGCGGCGGTGCCGCCCCAGATCTGCCGGGCGCGCAGGATCGCGAGGACGAGGTTGACGCGCTCGGGCCCGGTGGGCGCGGTGCCGAGGACATGCAGGCCGTCGCGGATCTGGGCGTCCTTGACCTCGCACAGCCAGCCGTCGACGTGCAGCAGGAAGTCGTCGAACCCGTCGTCGTCCGGGCGGGCCTGGAGCCCGAGGTCGTGGTCGAGCTTGGCGGCCTGGATCAGCGTCCAGATCTGGGCGCGGATGGCAGGCAGCTTGGCCGGGTCCATGGCGGCGATGGAGGCGTACTCGTCGAGGAGCTGCTCCAGGCGCGCGATGTCGCCGTACGACTCGGCGCGGGCCATCGGCGGCACGAGGTGGTCGACGAGGGTGGCGTGGGCGCGGCGCTTGGCCTGGGTGCCCTCGCCGGGGTCGTTGACGAGGAAGGGGTAGATGAGCGGCAGGTCGCCGAGGGCCGCGTCGGGGCCGCAGGCGGCGGACAGGCCGGCGTTCTTGCCGGGCAGCCACTCCAGGTTGCCGTGCTTGCCGAGGTGCACCATGGCGTCGGCGCCGAAGCCGCCGTCGGCCCGGTCGGCGGCGATCCACCGGTAGGCGGCCAAGTAGTGGTGCGAGGGCGGCAGGTCGGGGTCGTGGTAGATGGCGATGGGGTTCTCGCCGAAGCCGCGCGGCGGCTGGATGAGGATGAGGAGGTTCCCGCGGCGCAGGGCGGCGAGCACGATGTCGCCGTCCGGATTCTGACTCCGGTCGACGAACATCTCGCCGGGCGGCGGCCCCCACTGGCCCTCGACGGCCTCCCGCAGTTCGGCGGGCAGCCGCTCGTACCAGCGCCGGTAGTCGGCGGCGGGGATGCGGACCGGGTTGCGCGCCAACTGCTCCTCGGTCAGCCACTCCTGGTCGTGGCCGCCGGCCTCGATGAGCGCGTAGATCAGCTCGTCGCCGACGCCGGATTCGAGGCCGGGTACGGGCTCGGCGCCGAAGTCGTAGCCGTCGGCCTTCAGGCGGCGCAGCAGGGCGACGGCGCTGGCGGGGGTGTCGAGGCCGACGGCGTTGCCGATGCGGGAGTGCTTGGTGGGGTAGGCGGAGAGGACGAGCGCGAGCCGCTTCTCGGCCGCCGGGATGTGGCGCAGCCGGGCGTGGCGCACGGCGATGCCGGCGACGCGGGCGGCGCGCTCGGGGTCGGCGACATAGGCCGGCAGGCCGTCCTCGTCGACCTCCTTGAAGGAGAACGGGACGGTGATCAGGCGGCCGTCGAACTCGGGGACGGCGACCTGGGTCGCGGCGTCCAGCGGGGACAGGCCCTCGTCGTTCTCCTCCCAGGCGGTACGCGGCCCGGTCAGGCACAGCGCCTGGAGCACCGGCACGTCGAGGGCGGCCAGCGCCCCCGCGTCCCAGGACTCGTCGTCGCCCCCGGCCGACGCCTCGGCGGGCTTGGTGCCGCCCGCCGCGAGGACGGTGGTGACGACGGCGTCGGCCGCGCCCAGCGCCGCCACCAGCTCGGCCTCGGGCGCGCGCAGGGAGGCGACGAAGAGCGGCATGGGCACGCCGCCCGCGTCCTCGACGGCCTGGCACAGCGCCTCGACGAAGGCGGTGTTCCCGGACATGTGGTGGGCGCGGTAGTAGAGCACGGCGATCCGCGGCCCGCCGGCGTCGGCGCGCGGCGTGCGCTCCAGCGGCCCCCACGTCGGGGCGGGCGCGGGCGCCTCGAAGCCGTGGCCGGTGAGCAGCACGGTGTCGGAGAGGAAGCGCGCGAGCTGTTCGAGGTTGGCGGGACCGCCGTGGGCGAGGTAGGCGTGCGCCTCGGCGGCGATGCCGACGGGGACGGTGGACGCCTCCATCAACTGGGCGTCGGGGGCCTGTTCGCCGGTGAGGACCACCACGGGCCGCTCCCCGGCGAGCAGGGTGTCGAGCCCCTCCTGCCAGGCGCGTACGCCGCCGAGGAGCCGTACGACGACGAGCTGGACGCCGTCGAGGAGGCCAGGCAGCTCGCTCAGGTCGAGGCGGGCCGGGTTGGCGAGCCGGTAGGGCACGGGCCCGTCGGCGGCGCGCGCGCTGAGCAGATCGGTGTCGGACGTCGACAGCAGCAGGATCACTGGAACTCGCCTCGCGTAGTCGTTCCGGGCCGGGTGGCCGAGGGGGCCCGGCGGCTGGGGGTACGGGAGCCCGCGGCAGGGCGGCGGGCGGACAGCGGGTACGTCCGGGGCGCGCGGAGCCGGAACATGCGCATGCGTCGGCAGGCCTTCCTCGGGGTCCGCGCCCCGGGCGGTGGGAGGACGGCGGGAGTTCCTGACTCACCCGGCATCGCTGCCTGGCTCACAGTGGCGGGACCGTGCCGGAGTCTCACCGGCTTCCTCCCCTGGCGCCGTCGCTGGCGTCCGGCGGACCGAAACCGATCCGCCGGTGAGCATAGTAAGCGCTATCCGTTCCAAACGGCCCAGCGCCTGATCGGCACCCCAAGCCACAAGACGCAGACCACCCACGTCGGCCCGGCCCATCCAGCCCGTCCCGCGCTCAAGAACGCACCGCAGCCCCATTCAGCCCGTAGGGGGCACCTCCCAGCGGTAGCTGGGGGAGATTGAGGACAAAGGCCCCCGGCCCCATCCGGCGTGACACCTGAGGACACACAGCGCCCCGATCCAGCCCGCCCAGCCCGTCCGGCACCTGAGGACAGAGCCCGGGGCGGAGCCCACCCACACCGCCACCGAACCCCAGTGGAACGTCTCGGTATGCTCGCGGCCATGCCCTTCGCCCCCGCACCCACCCCGTCAGGGGCCCGGCCCGCCGCCCGGCAGGGCGGCGACGCGTGCCCCGGCGCGCTGCGCCTGCACGCCGCGGCGGACGGCGCCCTGGCCCGTATCCGCGTCCCCGCCGGACTGCTGACGGCGCGTCAGGCCCGGGTGCTGGCCCGCGCGGCGGCGGAGCTGGGCGACGGCGGCCTCGACCTCACCTCGCGCGGCAACATCCAGCTCCGCGGACTCGCCCCCGACCACGGGGGCGCCCTGGCGGACCGGCTGCGCTCGGCCGGACTGCTCCCCTCCGACCGGCACGAGCGCGTACGCAACATCGCGGCGTCGCCGCTCGCCGGCCTGGACGGCGCCGGGCACGCGGACGTACAGGCATGGGCCCGGGAGCTGGACGCGCTGCTGTGCGCGGACCCGGACGCGGCCCGCCTCTCGGGCCGTTTCCTCTTCGGCCTGGACGACGGCCGCGGCGACGTGGCGGCGCTCGCCCCCGATGTGACATTGATCGCAGGTCAGGACGGTAGGGCGGCCCTCGGGTACGGCGTGGGCGGACCGGCCCTCCAGCTCGCCGCCGAGGACGCCCCCCGCGCCGCCGTGCTGGCCGCGCACGCGTTCCTGAGCGCGCGGGACGCCGACGGCGGCGGCGCCTGGCGCGTCGCCGACCTGTCCCCGGAACACCGGCCGCGCGCCGACGCCTTGGCCGCGCGCCTCGCCGCCGCCGGCATCTCCGGCACTCCACTCCCCCGGGCCACGCCGCCACTCGGCGCCCCGCCCGCCCCCGGCCTCGTCCCGGGCCCGCACGGCGCACACGCCCTCTCGGTGGCGGCGCCCCTCGGCCGTACGACCGTCGCCCAGTGGGAGCTGCTCGCCGAGACGGCGGCCCACGACGGGGACGGCGAACTGCGGGTGACACCCTGGCGCGGCATCGTCCTGCCCGGCCTGCGGGCCGCTGCCGCCCCGGCGCGGCTGGCGGCCCTGGCGGAGGCGGGTTTCGTCACCGACGAGGACTCCGCCTGGCACGGCGCGGGCGTCTGCGCGGGCCGGCCCGGCTGTGCGAAGTCCCTCGCGGACGTGCGTACGGACGCGGCGGCGGCCCTCGCCGGGCGGCGCGGCGGCGGGCTCCCGGTGTACTGGTCCGGCTGCGAGCGGCGCTGCGGTCACCCCGGCGGCGCGTGGGTCGACGTCCTGGCGACGCGCGAGGGCTACCGGGTCGCCGTGCGGCCCGTACCTCATGGCCCATCCGACGGCTCCGGCGGGCCGGCCGAGCCCGTCGCGGCAGGGCGGCGGCTGGCCGAGGCGGTGGCGGCGGCACGCACCGCGTAGCGTGCGTGCCCGGCCGAAGGCCGCCACACATCCAGACCCAGCAAACCCAGTAAGCGATCCCCCCAGGATCCCAGCATGCGAGGAACTGTGTTCGACTACGAGAAGGACGGCGCGGCCATCTACCGCCAGTCCTTTGCCACCATCCGCGCGGAAGCGGACCTCGGCGGGCTGCCGCCCGACGTCGCCCAGGTCGCGGTGCGGATGATCCACGCCTGCGGGATGACCGACCTCGTCCGGGACCTGGCCTACTCCCCCGGTGTCGTCGCCCGCGCCCGCGAGGCGCTGCGCGCCGGGGCGCCCATCCTGTGCGACGCCAACATGGTCGCCAGCGGCGTCACCCGCAAGCGGCTGCCCGCCGGCAACGACGTGATCTGCACCCTCGCCGACCCGTCCGTGCCGGACCTGGCGAAGAAGCTGGGCACCACGCGCAGCGCCGCCGCCCTGGAGCTGTGGCGCGAGCGGCTCGAGGGGGCGGTGGTGGCCGTCGGGAACGCGCCGACGGCGCTGTTCCGGCTGTTGGAAATGGTGGAAGAGGGCGCGCCGCGTCCGGCGGCCGTCATCGGCATACCGGTCGGCTTCATCGGCGCCGCCGAGTCCAAGGACGCGCTGGCCGCCCACCGCTCGGGCCTGGAGTACCTGGTGGTGCGCGGGCGGCGCGGCGGCAGCGCCATGGCGGCGGCGGCCATCAACGCGATAGCGAGCGAGGAAGAGTGAGCGAGCAGCAGACCACCGGCCGGCTCTACGGGGTCGGGCTCGGCCCCGGCGACCCGTCGCTGATGACCGTGCGGGCCGTCGAGGTCATCGGCGCGGCCGACGTCGTCGCGTACCACAGCGCCCGGCACGGCCGCTCCATCGCGCGCTCGATCGCCGAGCGCCATCTGCGCGCCGACCACATCGAGGAGCCTCTGGTCTACCCGGTCACCACGGAGCGGACCGACCACCCGGGCGGCTACCGGGGCGCGATGGAGGAGTTCTACGAGGAGGCGGCGGCCCGGCTGGCCGCGCACCTGGACGCGGGGCGCACCGTCGCCGTGCTCGCGGAGGGCGACCCGCTCTTCTACGGCTCGTACATGCACATGCACAAGCGGCTCGCCGACCGCTACCCGACCGAGGTCGTGCCCGGCGTCACCTCGGTCAGCGCGGCGGCGGCGCGGCTCGGCGAGCCGCTGGTGGAGGGCGAGGAGGTGCTGACCATCCTGCCCGGCACGCTGCCCGAGGAGGAGCTGGCGGCGCGCCTGGCCTCGACGGACTCCGCGGTGGTGATGAAGCTCGGGCGGACGTTCCCCGCGGTGCGGGGCGCGCTGGAGCGTTCGGGGCGGCTCGCGGAGGCGCGGTACGTGGAGCGGGCGACGATGAGCGGGGAGCGTACGGGCCGGCTGGCCGACGTGGACCCGGCGTCGGTGCCGTACTTCGCGGTGGCCGTGCTGCCCAGCAGGATCGACGCGGAACCCGTCGCGCGGGCCGGGGAGGTCGTGGTCGTGGGCCTCGGCCCGGCCGGGCCGCTGTGGCTGACGCCGGAGGCCCGCGGCGAGCTGGCCGCCGCCGACGATCTGGTCGGCTACACCACGTACCTGGACCGGGTGCCCGTACGGCCGGGTCAGCGGCGGCACCCCTCCGACAACAAGGTGGAGTCGGAGCGCGCCGAGTTCGCCCTCGACCTCGCCCGGCAGGGGCGGCGGGTCGCCGTCGTCTCCTCCGGCGACCCGGGCGTCTTCGCGATGGCGACGGCGGTCCTGGAGGTCGCCTCCGAGGGCCCGTACCAGGACGTGCCGGTGCGGGTGCTGCCGGGGATGACGGCGGCGCACGCGGCGGCCTCCCGCGCGGGCGCGCCGCTGGGCCACGACTACGCGGTGGTGTCGCTCTCCGACCGGCTCAAGCCGTGGGAGGTCATCGCGGAGCGGCTGCGCGCGGCGGCCGCCGCCGATCTGGTCCTCGCCCTCTACAACCCCGGCTCCCGCAGCCGTGTCTGGCAGGTCGGCAAGGCCCGCGACCTGCTGCTGGAACACCGCTCCCCCGAGACCCCGGTGGTGCTCGGCCGCGACGTGGGCGGCCCGGAGGAGAGCGTACGCATCGTGCGCCTCGCCGACCTCGACCCGGCCGAGGTCGACATGCGCACCATCCTGCTGATCGGCTCGTCCCAGACGCGGGTGGCCCGGCGCGGCGACGGCCGGCAGATCGCTTGGACACCGAGGCGGTACCCGGAGGGGTGAGGCCGGGCGCCGCGGGCGGCGGTTCCGGCCGTCGCCTCCGGGCGTCCGGGCACGGCCTCGGGCTTCGTGCCCGGTTCGGACGCCGCGCGGGCCTGCCGGTACGCCGGCTCGTACGGGCCCGGCCCGGGCGCCTGCGACACCGGCCGACGTCGAGGGTGGCCAGCCCCGGGCCGTGAACGGCCCGGGGCTGCGGGCCGGCGAGCCCGGGGCCGCGGAGCCCCGGCTCGCCAGGGCGCGCACCCGGCCGGGCCGGGGCTACGCCCCAACGTCACCCGAGCGCCCCGCGCACCCACTCCACCGCCTCCTCCACCGTCCCCACGGCCGGGAGGCCGGCCGGTACGGGCGGCCTGCGCACCACGACCACCGGCACCCGCACGTCGCGCGCGGCGACGAGCTTCGCGGCGGTGGCGGAGGCGCCGCTGTCCTTGGTGACGAGGGCGTCGACGCGGTGGCGGCGCAGCAGTTCGGTCTCGCCCTCGACGGTGAACGGGCCGCGGTCGAGCAGCACCTCCATGCGCGGCGGCATCGGGGGCTCGGGGGCTTCGACGGAGCGTACGAGGAACCAGAGGCGGGTGAGGTGGGCGAAGGCGGCGAGCCCCATCCGGCCCGTGGTGAGAAAGATCCGCTCGCCGAGCGCGGGCAGCAGCTCCGCGGCCTCCTCCAGGGACCCGGCGGAGCGCCAGTCATCGCCCTGACCAGCGACCCAGCCGGGCCGGCGGAGGGCGAGCAGGGGAACATGGACCTCGGCGGCCGCTTGTGCCGCGTGGAAACTGATCGTGCCGGCGAAAGGATGGGTGGCGTCGATGACCGCGTCCACCTGCTGCTCGCGCAGCCACCGGGCCAGCCCGTCCGGCCCCCCGAACCCCCCGATCCGCACCCGCCCCGCCGGCAGTCGCGGCTGGGCGACGCGGCCCGCGAGGGAGCTGGTGACGCGCAGCGCGGGGTCGCCGTCGAGTTCGGCGGCGAGCCTTCGGCCCTCGGCGGTCCCGCCGAGGATCAGCACATGGCGAGGCGCGGGCGACGTGAGCGGCGTGGGTGACGTGGGCTGGGTGGTCATGGAAACCCCTTCTGGTGGTGCCTGCCGCGCCCGGCGGCGTCCGAGCCGCGCGGATGGTGGGGCCGGAGCGCACCGTGGCTGAGGCGAAGTCGAACGTTACCGGCGGGCGCGGCGCGCAGTTGCAGCGCACCGGGTTGCGGCCCGGCTGGACGACGGGTGCGTGTGCGACGGCCGGGGCCACGGCCGCGTACACGGCGCTGCTGACCGGCGAGTTCCCGGACCCGGTGACGATCACGCTGCCCAAGGGGGAGACTCCGGCCTTCGCGCTGGCCGCCGAGGAGCTGGGCGGCGGCCGGGCGATGGCGGGGATCGTCAAGGACGCGGGGGACGATCCGGACGTCACGCACGGCGCACTGGTCCGCGCGACGGTGCGGACCCTGCCGCCCGGCTCGGGGGTGGTCTTCCGGGCGGGTCCGGGCGTGGGCACGGTCACCCGGCCGGGGCTGCCGCTGGCGGTCGGCGAACCGGCCGTCAACCCGGTGCCCCGGCAGTTGATGCGGGAGCACGTGGCGGCGGTCGCGGCCCGGTACGGCGGCAGCGGCGACGTGGAGATCGAGCTGTCCGTGGACCACGGCGAGGAGATCGCCCGTTCCACGTGGAACGGGCGGCTGGGCATCCTCGGCGGCCTGTCCATCCTGGGGACGACGGGCATCGTGGTGCCGTACTCGTGCTCGGCGTGGATCGACTCCATCCGGCGCGGCGTGGACGTGGCGCGCGCCGCGGGCCGTACGCACGTGGCGGGCTGTACGGGCTCGACGTCCGAGAAGGTCGCGGTGGCCGTGCACGGGCTGCCCGAGGACGCGCTGCTGGACATGGGCGACTTCGCGGGCGCGGTGCTGAAGTATCTGCGGCGCCACCCGGTGGACCGGCTGACGGTGGCGGGCGGTTTCGCCAAGCTGTCGAAGCTCGCCGCGGGCCACCTGGACCTGCATTCGTCCCGCTCCCAGGTGGACAAGTCCTTCCTGGCGGGGCTCGCGCGCGAGGGCGGCGCGGACGAGGAACTGGCCGCGGCGGTGGCTTCGGCCAACACCGGCCTGGAGGCGTTGCAGCGGTGCGCGGCCCGCGGCGTGCCGCTGGGCGACCTCGTCGCGCGGGCCGCCCGCGACGAGGCGCTCGGCGTGCTGCGCGGCGCGCCGGTGGCGGTCGATGTGATCTGCATCGACCGCGCGGGCACGGTCGTGGGACGGGCCGAGGCGCGGGGACCGCGCGAGAGGTGACGGCGGGCCGAACGCCTGGGCGGCGCGATGCTGGTGACGGTCCGCCCAACACAGCGTCAGCGCAAGGCTGGTGACGGCGGAGCCAACACCTTGGCAACGCAAGGCCGGTGACAGCGGATCCAATACCTAGGCAGCGCGATGCTGGTGACGGGCTGGCTCAACGCCTGGGCGACGTACAGGCAGTGACGGCGCGTCAGGCGTCCAGCGCGAACGCGTTCTTGGCGCGTTCCGCCGACTCCTCGGAGGCCGGACCGTTGGGGTTCTCGGTCGCGAGCGCCTGGTTGAGTTCGACGTACGGGCGCAGCCGCTCCTCGTAGCGGGCGAACGCGGCGGCGTGGTCGCCGGCCGCCCGGCCGAGTTCGTCGGCGAGCGCGTAGGCGCCCACGACGGCCAGGCTGGTGCCCTGCCCGGAGAGGGGCGACGGACAGTACGCGGCGTCGCCGACCAGCGCTATGCGGCCCTTCGTCCAGTGGTCCATGCGGATCTGGGCCATCACGTCGAAGTAGAGGTTCGGGGCGTCCCACATGGCCTTGAGCAGCCTCGGGGTGTCGCCGCCCAGGTGTGACATCCGCTCGGCGAGTATCGCCTTCTGCGCCGGTGTGTCGCGGTAGTCGCACTCGACGGGCTCCGGCGCGACGAAGCCGAGCGTGACCCTCAACTCGGTGTTGTCGCGCGCGGGGTAGACGCAGTAGGTGGCGGTGCCGTCGGTGAGCCAGGTCTGCCAGTTGTCGAGTTCCAGGAAGTTCTCGGTGGCGAAGACGGCGACGTAGGGGCCGAGGGGGTGGACGAACTCCGGCTCCGGGCCGAAGGCCAGGCGGCGCACGGCGGAGTGCAGGCCGTCGGCCCCCACGACGAGGTCGAACGTGCGGCGCGGGCCGTGCTCGAAGGCGGCGTGGACGCCGTCCGCGTCCTCGTCGAGGGCGGTGAGGCGGTCGCCGAAGACGTACTCGACACCGTCCCGCGCGTGCTCGTACAGGAGTTGGGTGAGATCGTCGCGGAGCAGTTCGATGTCGTCGCTGTCCAGCCGCCCGCTGCTGAGCGCCATCTCCGTGGAGCTCCACTGTTCGTTTCCCTCGCCGTCGAGCATCGTCATGCCGCGCATCCGGGTGCGCAGGGCCCGCGCCTCGGGCAGGACGCCCATCCGGTCGAGGACGCCGAGGGCGACGCCGCGCACGTCGAGCGCCTGCCCTCCTGGGCGCAGGGCGGGGGCGCGTTCGACGACGGTGGGCGCGTAGCCGTGGCGGCGCAGCCAGTGGGCGAGGGTGAGTCCGGCGACGCTGGCGCCGGAGATCAGCACGGTCTTCATCTGAACCCCTTCATGTTCGTACAGTGTACGCGTCTGAATGTACGGCGTACGCGCAGCTTCAGCAAGCGCGAAAGGACCCGAGGAAATGGAGTCATCAGCTCCGTGATCTCTCCACGGCCTGCTAGCGTCTGTACTAGGACAGGGAGAGAGGGATCACGCCATGGCCGTCGCCCGGAAAGACGCCCCGCCGTATCTGCGCATCGTCGCTGAGCTCCGGCGGCGCATCGCCGAGGGCGAGCTGGCCCCCGGCGAACGGGTGCCGTCGACGCGGCGGATCGCCCAGGAGTGGAATGTCGCGCTGGCCACCGCCACGAAGGCGCTGACGGTGCTGCGCCAGGAGGGGCTGGTGGAGCCGCGGGCGCGGGTCGGCACCGTGGTCGCCGCCCCGGCGGGCCGCCGCGCGGAGCCGGATCACCGCCCCCGCGCGGCGGCCGGGTCCGGGCAGGAGCTGACCCGTGAGCGCATCGTGCGCGCCGCCATGGAGATCGCCGACGCGGAGGGGCTGGCCGCCCTGACCATGCGGGGCGTCGCCGCGCGCCTCGGTACGGCCGCCATGTCGCCGTACCGCTACGTGAACGGCCGCGACGACCTCGTCCTGCTGATGGCCGACGTCGCCCACGGCGAGCTGGTCTATCCCGCCGAGGCCCCCGCCCACTGGCGGGCACGGCTGGAGGCGGGGGCGCGGGCGCTGTGGGCGCTGCACCGCGCGCACCCCTGGCTCGCCCAGATCGGCCCGCTCACGCGTCCGCTGCTGCTGCCCAATCTGCTCGCCTACGCGGACTGGATGCTGAGCGCGCTGGACGGCCACGGCCTGCCGCCGACCGCCATGCAGGATCTCAACATCCTGCTCTACACGCATGTGCAGGGCGTGGCCGTCCACTTGGAGCGCGAGGCCCAGGCGGCGAGTTCGACGGGGCTGACGGGCCAGGAGTGGCTGGACACCCAGGAGTCGGCGTTCGCCGCGCTGCTCGCCTCCGGCGACTACCCGACGTTCACCAAGGTCGCCGAGGGGTTCGGCGCGGACGGCTACGACCTGCACCTGAACAAGCTGTTCGAGCTGGGCCTCACGTCGATGCTCGACGGCCTGACGCCGCTGGTGGAGGGGGGCGGCGGCGCCAGGGGGTGAGGGCGCGGGCCGCGGCTGGTCAGAGCATCACGCGCCCGGTCGTCGGCGAGGGCGCAGGCCGGTCAGAGCGTCACGCGCAGTTCGGCCAGCCGCCACGTGCCGGGGTCCATGGCGCGCTGGGCGCCCGTCGGCCCGGCCAGGGCCAGCTCGGGGAAGCGGCGCAGCAGGGCGGTCAGGGCCGCTTCGGTCTGTACGCGCGCCAGTGACGCGCCGAGGCAGAAGTGCGGGCCGTGGGAGAAGCCGAGGTGTCCGGCGGGCCCGGCGGGGCGGGTGAGGTCGAGCCGGTCGGGGTCGGCGAAGGCGCGCGGGTCGCGGTTGGCGGCCGCGATGATCGCGGTGACCGGCTCGCCTTTCCGTACGGGCGTGCCGTACAGCTCGACGTCCTCGCGCGGGTAGCGCGGGATCGACAGCAGCGTCGGACCGCACCAGCGGGTCAGCTCCTCGACGGCGCGCGGCATGAGCGCGGGGTCGGCGCGTAGGGCGGCGAGCTGTTCGGGGTGGTCGAGGAGGACCGCCACGGCGTTGGCGATGAGGTTGGCGGGCGTCTGTCCGGCGAGGACCAAGTGCCAGACCATGGTGACGAGTTCGGTCTCGCCGAGCCGGTCGCCGTCCTCGGCCTGGGCGCGGATGAGGTCCGAGAGCAGGTCGTCGGCGGGGTCGGCGCGGCGGCGGGCTATCGCCGCCTTGGCGCCTTCCATGATGCCGGGTACGGCCTCGGCGAAGCCCTGGCCCGCGCCCGCGGCGATGGTGGCGCCGTAGCCCCGCCAGCGGGGCCGGTCGGCGTCGGGGATGCCGACCAGCGCGCAGATGACATCGATCGGGAGCGGCCGGGTGAAGTGCCGCAGCAGATCCACGGAGCCGTCCTCTGCGTGCTCGGGCAGGCCGTCGAGGAGGCGTTCCACGAGCGGTTCGATCCGGGGCCGGAACGCGGCGGCGCGGCGCACGGTGAACGCGGGCGCGACCAGCCGGCGCTGCCGGGAGTGTTCCGGGCCGTCCTGCTCGGACATCGTGCGCATGTAGGCGAGGCAGTGTTCCGGCACGTCGGGCCGGAGGAAACTGCCGGCGTTGATCTCGAAGCGCGCGTCGGCGAGCAGCGCTTTCGCGGCCTCGTACCGCGTGACGGCCCACATCGGGCCGACGCCGGGGGCGCGCAGCCGCGCCAGCGGGGAGCGTTCGCGGACCCGCCCGTAGCCGGTGAACGGGTCGCGCAGCACGTCGGGGTGGGTGAGGTCGATCTCGGGGATTCCGTCAGCACCGTCGGTGCCGTCGGTGCCGTCGGTGCCGTCAGTGCCGTCGGCGAGCTGGTCGGTGACCGTCATGGGGTCTCGTCTCCCTGGCGTAAGGGGGCCGGATTCGGCTTGAACTGCTGCTTCACCTGCGGCCCGGTTTCAGATGTTCAGATCACATGTTCTCGTCATCTGAATGGTGACGGTATCTTGCCCGAGGACATGAGGCAACGGCGAACGGCGCACGGTGGACGCCGGACGAGGAGGACGGACGCACGATGGCCCGGCTGAGCAGGGCGCGGCTCCAGGAGCAGAACCGGGCCAAGGTGCTGGCCGCCGCCGAGGAGGAGTTCGCCGAGCGCGGTTTCCGCGACGCCAAGATCGACTCGATCGCCGAGCGGGCCGGGCTCACACGGGGCGCGGTCTACTCCAACTTCCCCGGCAAACGGGCCCTGTACTTCTCCGTGCTCGCCGCCCTCGCCGACCGCGCGCCCGCCCCGCCCCGCGCGGAGCCCGGCCGCACCGCCCGCGCGGCCCTCGGCGCGTTCGCCCGCGCGTGGCTGGCCCCGCTCCCCCTCGCGGCCGAGGAGCGGCACGGGCCGGCCCGGCTCGGCCTGGACCTGATCCCGACGATCGTCGCCGACGACCGCGTTCAGCCGCCGTTCGCGCAGCTCATGAAGGTCGAGGCGATCCTGCTCGGGCTGGCCCTGGAGCGGCTGCGCCCGGCCGCGGGGCGGCAGGTGCGGCTGGCGGAGAGCGTGCTCACGACGCTGCACGGCGCGAGCCGGCTGGCCGCCGCCGCGCCCGGCTTCGTCGACCCCTTCAACGTCGTCAGCGCCTGCGAGCACGCGGCCGGCCTCGACCTCGCCGACGCCTGGCCGCCGCCCCACCTCCCGTACGCCCCGCGGGCCCGGCCCGACGACGCCCCCTGGTCCCCGCCGCCCGCGGTGGACGCCCTGCGTGGCGAGCCCGTCGACCTCGCCGGCGACGGCGTGGTGGCTGTGCTGGGCCTGCACCGCCTCGAAGCCGTCGAGGAGGCCGTACGGGCCGCCCGCCCGGCGGACCAGGTGACCGCCGTCCTCGTCACGGGCGACCCCGACGAACTGGGCCCGCTCGCCCGGCTCACCGTCACCGAACTCTCCCGCCGACTGCGCCAGGCCTTCCCGGAGTCGGCGTGGCCGCGCCTGCGGCTCGTCCACGACGAGCGCGGCACCGTCGCCGCGGCGGCCGGTGTGCCCGCCGCGGGCGACGGCACCGAGTCCGCCGTCCGCGTCGCGGCGGGCCGCGTCATCGCCCGCGCCGAGGGGCGCGGCGCGTGCCACGCGGCGGCGTCGGCGGACGGCGGAGCACCGGACACCGCGGCCCCCTCGCACCGTACGGGCGGGGCTCGGCCGATGGACGGGCCGCCACGGCCGTAATAGCAGCGCGGCGACATGGGCGAGGCCCGCACCGGACAGTCGGTGCGGGCCTCGCTCTCCTTCTCGGGGCGGCGACGCGAGGCGGCCGGGACCGGCGATCTGGCCGCGTCCATGACCGCCCGCGCGGGCCGCCCCTTCGCTACTCCTGAGCGGCGCGACGGCACCCCTCGTAGGCCACCTGCGCGGGGACGTAGTCGCGTCGCAGGTCGCGGTAGCAGGCCCGGTGGGCTTCCTGGGTGCCCTTGGCGCCGGTGATACAGGCCCGCTGGACCACCTCCGGCTTGGCGCTGGGGTGCTTCTCCAGGACGTAGTAGAAGCAGTTCTGCGGCGTCGCCGCCTGGGCGGTCGGCGCGACGGCGACGGCGCCGCCGAGAGCGAGGGCGAGACCGCTGACAGCGGCGACGAGACGCGGGGTGAAACGCATGAGGGGCAGACCTTTCGGGCGATGAATCGAGTCGGCGACCTGCTGCCGGTGACTCGTTGTCGTTGATCCATTGCCGACAGTGCCCAAGTGCCCGGCCGGTGACGCCGGCCGAGCGGGGCGCGAAAGTCGATTGTCCGGCGCGCGGGAAGCGAACCCCGGCGCGGACGGCGCACCCCAGCGCGCACCCGGCACCGGGGCCCGCGCCCGCTGTTCCCTCCCCCGAAGGGTTACGAGCCGGTGGCCCCCGAAGGGTTACGAGCCGGTGGCGCGCGACGCCGGCAGGCCGGGCCTCGCCCGGTCGGAAATCGCCCGCACAAAGGCGGTGATCGCGTCGGCGAGGTCCGCCGGGGCTTCCAGGGGGATCAGGTGGCCCGTGCGCGGGATCACGGTGAGGCCGGCCCCGGGCAGGTAGGGCAGCAGGTTGTCGCGGAGCACGTCGACGGGCTCGACGCGGTCCCGCTCCCCGGCGACGACGAGGGCCGGGACGCCGATCAGGCGGGTGTGTTCGGTGATGTCCTCCGCGATGCCGCGCAGCGGCCACTCCGTGCGGGCGGCCTCGGCGGCGGCCCGCGAATCGGTCGCGACCCGCGACTTCGCCGCGTCGGACAGTTCGCTCGCGGTGAGGACGGCGTCCCGCGCGCCGGCGACGGACTCGTCGGAGTCGTAGGCGTGGGAGAGCCCGGCCCGGTACTCGGGGGTGATGTGCGCGGCGGGCTTCGCCGGGCCGGGGCCGACGAGGACGATGCCGCGGAGGCCGTCGGGCCGGGCCCCCGCGACGAGTTGCGCGACCTTGCCGCCCATGGAGTGCCCGACGAGCACGTGGTCGGTGACGCCCGCGGCGGCGAGCACGGCGAGCGTGTCGTCCGCGAGACGGCGCAGCGTGTACGGGCCGGGCAGGTCGCGCGAGCGGCCCCAGCCGCGGAAGTCGAGGGTGAGTACGCCGCGGCCCGGGAGGCGGTCGACGACGGGGTCCCAGGTGCGGGCGGAACCGCCCCAGTAGTGCAGAAACACCAGGGTCGGCCCGCTACCCGGCCGATGGTCGTAAGTGGGCAGGAGGGGCTGCCGCGTCGTGTACGTCATGAGTTCCCCGATCAGGGTCGTGCTGCGGTCTTTCCGCTCCTCCAGTGAATCTCGGCGGCCCCCTCGGGGCATCGGCCGGACCGGTCGGCCGATGGTGGAAACTGGACACGTGACCGCGATCCGCCAGATGACCTACCAACCGGTCGGGAGCGGTGGCGCCGCTGTCGAGACGATGACGTTCGAGCGGCTGCGCGAGCTGAACGACGGCGGCACGCAGCGAGCCGACTTCCATGTCCTCGCTGTCGTGGATGCCGGGTGCGGAGCGGTCACGGTGGACTTTCTGCGGCACTCGCTCGGCGGACGATGCGCGGTGTGGATCCCTCCCGGTGCGGTGCACCGGTGGGACGACATCGCGGACGTGGCGGGGGACGTCGTGCTGTTCGTCCCGACCGCGCCGGTCACGCCCGCCACCCGGAATCTCGTCGCATCCCCCGATCCGGTCGCGCGGTGGAGTGTTCCCGACGCCGAGTGGCCGTACGTCGACGCCGCGCGGAACCACCTTCGCCTCGAAGCCTCCGCCCCGCAGCCCGCAGACGCCCCGCCCGGAGCCGGCCCGGAGCCCGAAGGCGCCTCACCCGCGGGCATCTCACCCGGGGGCATCTCACCCGAGGGCGCCTCCCCCGCGGACTCCCTCGCGGAACTGCCCGCGATCCTGCTGTCCGCCCTCATCGCCCGGCTCCGGCCGCCGCACGGCGGCGCGCGGTCACCGAATCCGACGTTCCCGCGCTTCCGGTCCAGCGTCGAGGCGCACTTCCGGGAGCATCACGACGCCGGTTACTACGCGCGGGCGCTGGGTTACGCGCCCCGCACCCTTTCCAGAGCGGTGCAGCAGGCCACCGGCCGTACGGCGAAGGCGTACATCGTGGACCGGCTCGTCCTGGAGGCCAAACGGCTCCTCGCACACGACCGCCTCACCGCGGCCGGCTGCGCCAGGGTGCTCGGCTTTCCCGACGCGTCCGGTTTCTCGGTGTTCTTCCGCAACGCGACCGGCCTGCGCCCGGGCGCCTGGCAGTCGGCGGCGACCGCCCGGTGAGGTCAGCCCCTCGACCCGCCGGGCGCCGTGCCCCCGCTGGAGGCGGCCGCCGCGCAGGGGCCGTGCGGGCGGGTACGGGCGGTGGAGTACAGGTGGCTGTCGCGGAACTGCTCGGCGCCGAGGGAGCGGCCGACGAGGATGACGGCGGTGCGGACCACGCCCGCAGCCTTCACCTGGCCCGCGATGTCGGCGAGGGTGCCGCGCAGGACGAGTTCGTCGGGGCGGCTGGCCATGGCGACGACGGCGGCCGGGCAGTCGGGGCCGTAGTGCGGCAGGAGCTGATCGACGATGCGGTCGACGTAGCGGGCCCCGAGGTGCAGGACGAGGAGGGCGCGGCTGCGGCCGAGGGTGGCGAGGTCCTCGCCGTCCGGCATGGGGGTGGCCTGCTGGGCGATGCGGGTGAGGACGACGGTCTGGCCGACGGTCGGCACGGTCAGCTCGCGGTTGAGCGCGGCGGCGGCCGCGGCGAACGCGGGCACGCCGGGCACCACCTCGTACGGGACCCCCGCCGCGTCCAGGCGCCGCATCTGCTCGGCGACGGCGCTGAAGACCGACGGGTCGCCGGAGTGCAGCCGCGCCACGTCCTCGCCCGCCTCGTGCGCCCGTACGAGCTGCTCGACGATCTGGTCGAGGTTGAGCTGCGCGGTGTCGATGAGCCGGGCGTCGGCGGGGCAGTCGGCGAGCAGTTCGCGCGGGACGAGGCTGCCCGCGTACAGGCAGACCCGGCAGCGGGCCAGGGTCCGCGCGCCGCGGACCGTGATCAGGTCGGCGGCGCCGGGGCCCGCGCCGATGAAGTACACCGTCATCGTTCTTCTCCTCGATCGGCACTCTCGACAGCCGGGGCCGGCGGTCCGGACTTGACCGCCGCCCATTGTGTGACGGGCATGGCCTGCCGCCACCCCGTGAACCCGCCCACCGGCACGGCGTGCGCGACGGCGATGCGGACCAGCTCGCCGCCGCGGCGCCGGTGCCAGTCGGCGAGCAGCGCCTCGGACTCCAGGGTGACCGTGTTGGCGACGATCCGGCCGCCCGGCCGCAGCGCGTCCCAGCACGCGTCGAGCACGCCGGGCGCGGTCAGGCCGCCGCCGATGAACACGGCGTCCGGCGTGGGCAGTTCGGCGAGCGAGGCCGGCGCGGGGCCGGTGACGACGCGCAGTCCGGGGACGCCGAGCGTGTGGGCGTTGTGCTCGATGCGCCGGGCCCGTACGGGGTCCCGCTCGACGCTGACGGCCCGGCAGCTCCGGTGGGCGCGCATCCATTCGATGCCTATGGAGCCGGCGCCGCCGCCGACGTCCCATAGCAGTTCGCCGGGGGCGGGGGCCAGCGCGGCGAGCGTCGCGGCCCGCACGTGACGTTTGGTCAACTGACCGTCGTGCTCGTACGAATGATCCGGCAGCCCGGGGGTGAGCGCGAGCCGCGCCGTCTTCGCCGCGGACTCGGGGGTGGTCTCGGCGGCGCGGCAGTCCACCGCGACGATGTTGAGCGCGTCGCCCGGCGGGTGCGGCCAGCCCTCCGCGGCGCCCTCGGTGACGTGCTCGTCCGCGCCGCCGAGCCGCGCCAGTACGCGCAGCCGGCTCGGCCCGAATCCCCGGTCCCGCAGCAGGGCGGCGACCTCGGCGGGCGTGCCGGCCCCGGCGCTGAGCACGAGCAGCCGGCGGCCCGGGTACAGGGCCGCCGAGAGCGTCGCGGCGGGCCGCCCGACCAGGCTGAGCACCTCGGTCTCCTCCACCGCCCAGCCGAGCCGGGCGCAGGCGTACGAGACGGAGGACGGGTGCGGCAGGACCCGCAGCCGGCCGGTGCCCAGCACCTCGGTCAGCGTGCGGCCGATGCCGAAGAACATGGGGTCGCCGCTGGCCAGCACGGTGACGCGGCGTCCGGCGTGGCGTTCGATGAGCCCGCGCACGGCGGGCCGCAGCGGCGAGGGCCAGGCCACCCGCTCCCCCGGGCACTCGCCGGGCGGCAGGAGGCCGAGCTGGCGGGGCCCGCCGATGAGGACGTCGGCGGCGCGGAGGGTTTCCTGGGAGGCTGGGGCGAGGCCGGGCCAGCCGTCGGCGCCGATGCCCACGACCGTCACGGGTACCGCGCCGGGGGTCGTCTCGGGCGGTGGCGGCGGAACGGGGGTCACGGGGGCGTACCTCGGAGATCGGCGAAGGGCCCGCGGCGAACGGGCGGACAGACGGACGGGCGGATGAACGGGCGGAGGGCGGGCGACGAGATGGTGAGGATCGTGAGGTTGGCGAGGGGGACGGGATGGTGACGGACGGCGAGATGGTTCAGGACGGCGGGCGAACACGCAAGAGCGCCGCGGCAACGGCGCGAGAATGGCTGGTGCGGGTGGGACGGCTCGGGGCGGCGGAGGGCGCCGGCACTGCGCAGGGTGTGCCGACGACCACGGACAGGTAGGAGAATGGGCAGGTCAGGACGGGTGCCGCGGCAGGCGGCAGGAGCGGCAACGAACTCTACTGACCTGTGGCGTGCCGGTCGCGGCCGGGACCGGCCAGAGTTCCGGTTGCGTACAATTCGCAGGTACAGATCAATTGCGGGAGGCAGTGGCGTGGGGCGTTCACCGGTGGTGCTGGGAATCGAGTCGTCCTGCGACGAGACCGGAGCCGGTCTGGTCCAGGACGGTGTGCTGCTGGGCCACGCTGTCGCGTCCAGTATGGACGAGCACGCGCGGTTCGGCGGCGTGGTACCGGAGATCGCGGCGCGCGCCCATGTGCACGCGGCCGCCCCGGTCGTACGGGCGGCCCTCGCCGAGGCGGGGCTGGAGATGGCCGACATCGGCGCCGTGGCCGTCACCACCGGCCCCGGTCTGTCGGGCGCCCTTCAGGTCGGCGTCGCCGCCGCCAAGGGCTTCGCCTACTCGCTGGGCGTGCCGCTGTACGGCGTGCACCACCTCGCGGGCCATGTGGCGGCCGACACCCTGGAGCACGGCCCGCTGCCCGACCCGTGCATGGTGCTGATCGTCTCCGGCGGCCACACCTCGCTGCTGCTCGTACGGGACCTGGCGCGCGATCCGATCGTGCACCTCGGCGACACGCTCGACGACGCGGCCGGCGAGTGCTTCGACAAGGTCGCGCGCGTCTTCGGGCTGCCCTACCCCGGCGGTCCGGCCGTCGACCGGGCGGCCCGTACGGGCGACCCGCGCGCCGTCGCCTTCCCGCGCCCGCTGACCGGGCCGCGCGACGACAAGTACGCCTTCTCCTTCTCCGGCCTGAAGACCGCCGCGGCCCGCTGGGCGGAGCAGCACCGGGCGAGCGGCCGGCCGCTGCCCGTCGAGGACGGCGCGGCCTCCCTCCAGGAGGCGGTCGCGGACGTGCTCACCAAGAAGGCCGTCGCCGCCTGCCGGGACCACGGCGTGGACACCCTCGTGGTGGTCGGCGGCGTGGCCGCCAACTCGCGCGTACGGGAGATGGCCCAGCAGCGGTGCGATGCCGCGGGGATCACCCTGCGGGTGCCGCCGCTGCGGCTGTGCACCGACAACGGCGCGATGATCGCCGCGGTCGGCGACCTGCTGGTGCGCGCGGGCGCCGAGCCCGCGCCGCTCGACGTGTCCATCGACCCGTCGGCACCGTTGGAGTACGCGGCGCTGCACCCCGTGAACGGCACGGCCAAGACCGCGAAGACCGCCAAGGCGGCGCGGGCGGCGAGGGCGGCGAAGGCCGCCCGTACGACCAGCGCCGCCTGACCACCCTCCCGAGCCCCTCGGAGCCCGACTTGCGTACCGCCGACATCCGCAGCCGTTTCCTCGACTTCTTCGCCGAGCGGGGCCACACCGTGGTCCCGAGCGCCCCACTGCCCACCCCGGACCCCACGCTGCTCTTCGTCAACGCGGGCATGGTCCCCTTCAAGCCGTATCTGGCGGGCGAGGCGCAGCCGCCGTGGCCGCGGGCGACGAGCGTCCAGAAGTGCGTGCGGACGCTGGACATCGAGGAGGTGGGCCGCACCACCCGGCACGGCTCGTTCTTCCAGATGAACGGCAACTTCTCGTTCGGCGACTACTTCAAGGAAGAGGCCATCGGCTTCGCCTGGGCGCTGTCCACCACGCCCGTCGCGCAGGGGGGCTACGGGCTCGACCCGGACCGCATCTGGGCGACGGTGCACCATTCCGACGCGGAGGCCGCCGAGATCTGGCGGCGCGTCGCGGGGCTGCCGCCGGAGCGGATCGTCGAGCGCGGCGACGAGGACAACTTCTGGTCCATGGGCGTGCCCGGCCCGTGCGGCCCCTGCTCGGAGATGTATTACGACCGCGGCCCCGAGCTGGGCCGCGCGGGCGGGCCGGCCGTGGACGAGGACCGGTACATGGAGTTCTGGAACCTCGTCTTCATGCAGTACGAGCGCGGCGAGGGCGCCGGCAAGTCCGGCTACCCGATCCTCGGCGAACTTCCCCGCCGCAACATCGACACCGGCATGGGCCTGGAGCGCATGGCGACGCTCCTGCAAGGCGTCGACAACCTGTACGAGATCGACGAGACCCGGCCCGTCCTCGACCGCGCCGCCGAGCTGACCGGCTCGCGCTACGGCGCCGACGCGCAGGCGGATGTGCGGCTGCGGGTCGTCGCCGACCATGTGCGCACCGCCCTGATGCTGCTGGGCGACGGCACGGCCCCCGGCAACGAGGGCCGCGGGTATGTGCTGCGGCGCATCCTGCGCCGGGCCGTGCGCTCGGTGCGGCTGCTGGGCTACCAGGACCCGGCGCTGCCGGAGCTGCTGCCGGTGGCCCGCGACTGCATGGCGCCGAGCTACCCGGAGGTCGCCGAGGAGTTCGACCGCATCGCGCAGCAGGCGTACGCGGAGGAGGACGCGTTCCGTTCGACGCTGCGTCAGGGCACGACGGTGCTGGACGCGGCCGTCGCCAAGGTCAAGGAGTCCGGCGGGCACTCGCTGCCGGGCGCGCAGGCGTTCCTGCTGCACGACACCTACGGCTTCCCCGTCGAGCTGACGCTGGAGATGGCCGAGGAGCAGGGCGTCGAGGTGGACCGCGAGGGGTTCACGGCGCTGATGACCGAACAGCGCGAGCGCGCCCGTGCCGACGCGCGGGCCCGCAAGTCCGGTGTCAGCGCCGACACTTCGGCCTTCCGCACCATCCTCGACGCGAACGGCCCCACCGACTGGCGCGCCTGGGAGACCCTCCAGACGGATTCCCGCGTCCTGGCCGTGCTCGGCGCGGACGGCTCGCTGCCGGTCGTACGGACCGGGGAGATCGCCACCGTGGTGCTGGACCGCACCCCGTTCTACGCGGAGTCCGGCGGCCAGGAGAGCGACGCGGGGCTGCTGACCGGGGCGTCGGTGGAGGCCGAGGTGCTGGACGTACAGCGCCCCCTGCCGGGGCTGGTGGTCCATCAGGTCCGGGTCACGGCGGGCGAGTTGGCGACCGGTGACGCCGTACGGGCCGCCGTCGACCCGGAGTGGCGGCTCGGCGCCCGGCAGGCGCACTCCGGCACGCACGTCCTGCACGCCGCGCTGCGCCAGGTGCTCGGCCCGACCGCGCTCCAGGCCGGTTCGTACAACCGGCCCGGCTCGCTGCGGCTGGACTTCCCCTGGCGCGGCGCGCTCGGCCCGAGCGCCCGCAGCGAGGTGGAGGAGGCGGCCAATCGCGCCCTGCGGCGCGATCTGCCGGTGGACGTGAAGTGGATGACCCTGCCCGAGGCCAAGGAGCTCGGGGCGCTCGCCCTCTTCGGCGAGACGTACGGGGAGCGGGTGCGGGTCGTCGAGATCGGCGGCGCGTGGTCGCGCGAACTGTGCGGCGGCACGCATGTCGAGCACGCCTCGCAGGTCGGGCTCATCGCCCTGACCGGCGAGTCGTCGGTCGGCGCGGGCATGCGCCGCCTGGAGGCCGCCGTCGGCGTCGAGGGCTTCGGCTACCTCGCCCGCGAACGGGACCTGGTGGCCCGCCTCGCCGAGCAGCTCCAGGCGCCGCGCGCCCAGTTGCCCGACCGGGTCGCCTCGCTCCTGGACCGGCTCAAGGCCGCCGACCAGCGTGCCGAGGATCTGCACCGGCGGGCCGCGCTCGGCCGCGCCGCCGAGTTGGCGGCCGCCGCCGGGGATGTCCACGGGACGCTCGCGGTCACCGCCACCACGGACGGCGACGGCTCCGATGCCCGTACCCTCGCGACGGCCGTACGCGATCGGCTGCCGGGCGAGCGCCCCGGCGTGGCCGCGATCGGGGCGACGGCGGGGGGCAAGGCGGTGGTGGTCGTGGCCGTGAACGCAGCGGGGCGCGCCGCCGGGTTGTCCGCCGCCACCCTCGTCAAGGGGCTCCTCGACGGACGCGGCGGCGGCAACGACGAGACCGCCCAAGGCGGCGGCCTCCCCTCCGACCGCCTAGGCACCGCGCTGGCCGGCTTGCCGGCCTTGCTGTCCACCCCCTGACCACGGCGGTCGCCCGCGGACCGTGGGTGGCTACTCGCGCAGTTCCCCGCGCCCCTGAGGCCCGTGGTCTCCAGCGCTGTCGGCCGCCTGCGGGCCGCAGGGGATTGCTCGCGCAGTTCCCCGCGCCCCTAAGGGCCGTGGGCCCTACCGCCGCCGATCACCTGCGGACCGCAGCCGATTGACAAGGCCCGCCCCCTCAGGGGCGCGGGGAACTGCGCGACCAGCCACTGACGGCCTGCAGCGGACCAACCATGCTTCGCCCCCAGGGGCGCGGGGAACTGCGCGACGAGCCACCCACGGCCCGCGGCCGACCGACAGCGTCACGCCACCCCAGGGGCGCGGGGAACTGCGCGGCCGGCTGGGGACGGCGCGGGTTATTGGGGGGACGGGGCGCCGGCAAGGCGTTGGCGAAGGGTGGCGGCGAATTCTTCGGCGCGGGACAACTGCGTACGCAGCTTCGTGACGCGTTCGGCGGCGGCCCGCTCGAACCCGCCGACAAGCTCCAGCAGCGCGCAGCGCTCGTCGTCGGAGAGCGCGTCGCCGGAGTCGAGGCGATCGGTGGCCGCGAGGAGGTCGCGCATCTCCTCCAGCGTGAAGCCGAGCGGCTTCATGCGGCGGATGACCATGAGCCGGGCGACATCGGCCTCGGTGTAGAGGCGGAAGCCGCCCTGGGAGCGGGCGGAGGGGACGACGAGTCCGGTCTCCTCGTAGTGCCGGATGGTACGGAGCGACAGCTCGGTCCGCTCGGCGACCTCGCCGATCTGCATGTGCTTGCCGTCCACGCCCTGCCCCTGGCCCTCTCGTTCCGATGCCGCCACGACTCTACCCTTACGTTAGGGTAGAGTTGCCGAGCGCCCGAGGCCGCCGCGTGACGCGCAGGTCCATGATGCACGGCGCCCCCACCCCCTTCCCAGCCCGACAGGTTCCCCCTTGCCCTCTTCCGCCCCGTCCCCCTCCGCGTGGTCGCGCCGCGCCCGTACGTACCGGCTGTCGCCGAAGGCCCTGCGCACCGAGGTGCTGGCGGGCCTGGTGGTGGCGCTCGCGCTGATCCCCGAGGCGATCTCCTTCTCCGTCATCGCGGGCGTCGATCCGAGCATCGGCCTGTTCGCCTCGTTCACGATGGCCGTCACCATCTCCGTCGTCGGCGGGCGTCCGGCGATGATCTCGGCCGCGACCGGCGCCGTGGCCCTTGTGATCGCCCCGGTCAACCGTGAGCACGGGTTCGGCTACCTGGTCGCGACCGTGATCCTGGCCGGTGTCCTCCAGATCGCCCTCGGCGCGCTCGGCGTCGCGAAGCTGATGCGGTTCGTGCCCCGCCCGGTGATGGTCGGCTTCGTCAACGCGCTGGCCGTGCTGATCTTCCTGGCGCAGGTGCCGGAGCTGCGGGACGTACCGTGGCCGGTCTATCCGCTGGTGATCGGCGGGCTGGCGCTGATGGTGCTCTTCCCCCGGGTCACCAAGGCGGTGCCGGCGCCGCTGGTCTCCATCGCCATCCTCACCGCCATCACGGTGGCCGCGGGCATCGCCGTGCCGACGGTCGGCGACAAGGGCGAGCTGCCCTCGGCGCTGCCGGTGCCGGGGCTGCCGGACGTGCCGTTCACGCTCGACACGCTGACGACGATCGCCCCGTACGCCCTGGCGATGGCGCTGGTCGGGCTGATGGAGTCGCTGATGACGGCCAAGCTGGTCGACGACATCACCGACACCCGTTCCGACAAGACCCGCGAGTCCGTGGGCCAGGGCGTCGCCAACATCGTGACGGGTTTCTTCGGCGGCATGGGCGGCTGCGCCATGATCGGCCAGACGATGATCAACGTACGGGTCTCCGGCGCCCGTACCCGCCTGTCGACCTTCCTCGCCGGGGCCTTCCTGATGGTCCTGTGCATCGTGTTCGGCCCGGTCGTCTCCGACATCCCGATGGCCGCGCTGGTGGCCGTCATGGTCATGGTCTCGGTCGCCACGTTCGACTGGCGCTCCATCGCCCCGAAGACCCTCAAGCGGCTGCCCGCCGGGGAGACCGCCGTGATGGCCGTGACGGTCGGCTGCGTGGTGGCCACGCACAACCTCGCGATCGGCGTGGTCGTGGGGACGCTCGTCGCCATGGCGCTCTTCGCCCGGCGCGTGGCCCGCTCGACCGCCGTCACCTCGGTCGCCGACCCGGACGGCGGGCGGGTCGTGTACGCGGTGACCGGTGAACTCTTCTTCGCCTCGGCCAACGACGTGGTGGACCGGTTCGACTACGCGGGCGACCCGGACTCGGCCGTCATCGACCTGTCGGGCACGCGCGTCTGGGACACCTCCGCCATGTCCGCGCTGGACGCCGTCGCCGCCAAGTACGCGCGGCGCGGCAAGAGCGTCGAGTTCACCGGCCTGGGCGAGGCCGGCGCCCGGATGCGGGAACGGCTCGGCGGAGAGCTCGTCGGCCACTGACTCAGCCGCTCAGGGGCGCGCCCCGGCCGCACGGTCGGGCCGCGCTCACCAAGCGGACGGCGCGTAGTCCTTGAGGAAGCAGCCGTACAGGTCCTCGCCCTGCTCGCCGCGGACGATGGGGTCGTAGACGCGGGCCGCGCCGTCGACCAGGTCCAGCGGGGCGTGGAAGCCGTCCGCCGCCAGCCGGACCTTGTCGGGGTGCGGGCGCTCGTCGGTGATCCAGCCGGTGTCGACGGCGGTCATGAGGATGCCGTCGGTCTCCAGCATCTCCTGGGCGCTGGTGCGGGTGAGCATGTTCAGGGCGGCCTTGGCCATGTTGGTGTGCGGGTGGCCCGCGCCCTTGTAGCCGCGGCTGAACTGGCCCTCCATCGCGGAGACGTTCACCACGTACTTGCGGCGCGCCGCGGCCGCGGCCATCGCCGGGCGCAACCGGCTCACCAGCACGAACGGCGCCGTCACATTGCACAACTGCACTTCCAGCAGCTCCACCGGGTCGACCTCGTTCACCCGCTGGATCCAACTGTTCGTCGCGTCGAGGTCCGGTACGAGCCCGCCCGCGTCGATCGCCGTCCCCGCCTCGACCCGCGCGAGCGACGCGGACCCGCTGGTCAGCGCCAGATCGGTGAGGGCCTGCGGGGTCAGCGCGTCGTGTCCGGCGATGGCCGGGCCGGGCAGCTCGGGCTGCGCGCCGCTGCCGAACGCCCCGAAGACGACGGAACGCGGCAGTTCGCCCGCGGGCAACGGCCCCGCCTCGGCGTTGATCAGCTCGCGGTACGCCTGCGGGGAGCGCCGTACGGTCTGCGCGGCGTTGTTGATCAGGATGTCCAGCGGGCCGTCCGCGCTCACGTCGTCGGCGAGCGCCACGACCTGCGCGGGGTCGCGCAGATCGATGCCGACGATCTTGAGCCGGTGCAGCCAGTCCCCGCTGTCCTCCATCGCCTTGAACCGCCGGATGGCGTCGTTCGGGAACCGCGTGGTGATCGTGGTGTGCGCGCCGTCGCGCAGCAGCCGCAGCGCGATATACATGCCGATCTTGGCCCGGCCGCCGGTCAGCAGCGCGCGCCGGCCGGTGAGATCCGTACGGGCGTCGCGGCGTGCCCGGTTCTGGGCCGCGCAGTCACGGCACAACTGGTGGTAGAAGGCGTCCACCTCGACGTAGCGCGTCTTGCAGATGTAGCAGGAGCGCGGGCGCTCCAGGATGCCGACGATCTCCGCGGCCGAGCTGGCCGCCAGCGGTATGCCGCGCGTCTCGTCGTCGATGCGGTCGGCGGCTCCGGTGGCCGTGGCCTCCGTGACCGCCTTGTCGTGCGCGGTCTTCGCGGCCCGGCGCTCCTGGCGGCGGCGCTGCTTGACCGTGCGGTAGATGCCGGAGGTGGCACGGCGGATCGTGATGGCGTCGGGGTGGTCCACGGGCAGCCCGTCGAGCTCGGCCAGGACGCTCAGGCAGATGGCCATGCGCTCCGCGGCTATGCCGGTCCCGTGTGCGTCCGTGCCATCCATGCCGCCGGGCCGTGGGTCACCGGCCTGGGCCGGGATCGCGGGCTCCCCCGCCGGTACCGGGTGCTCGGCCGCCTGACCGGCCCTGTTCTCTTCAGTGACCGTCATCGCCGGTGCCGTTTCCCACTCTGTCCGTCTGTTCCGTCCGGGCCACGGCCCGGTTCAACCCTCAGCAGAACTTTACTTGACGTTCTGGGCCAGGCTGCGGATCAGCCCTTCTGACCGAGGTCTCTCCCCAGGCCGTACGTCCGTACCGCCGTCCCCGCGAAGACCGCCGCGCGTTCGGCCGGCCCGAGGGCGGAGGTCAGTTCCCGGGCCGCCGCCAGCACCTCGGCGTAGGAGGCGGCGAGGCGGCAGACCGGCCAGTCGGAGCCGAACATCAACCGGTCGGGGCCGAAGGCGTCGAGCACGGTGTCGGCGTACGGGCGCAGGTCGTCGACCGTCCAGGTCCGCCAGTCGGCCTCGGTGACCATGCCGGAGAGCTTGCAGACCGTGTTGGGCAGGACGGCGAGCCCGCGCACGGCCTCCGACCAGGGCCGCAGCCCGCCGATGGCGATGGGCGGCTTGCCGAGGTGGTCGAGGACGAAGGTGAGCCCCGGCAGGGCCGCGGCGGCGGCCCGGGCGGCCGGCAACTGGTGGTCGAGGACGACGAGGTCGTACGCGAGCCCGGCCGCGGCGACCGCCGCCAGCCCCCGCAGCACCTCGGGGCGGAGCAGCCACTCGGGGTCCGCCTCGCCCTGGACCTGGTGCCGGATGGCGACCAGCCGGTCGCCGCCGGGCAGCTCGCGCAGGGCGGCGAGGGCGTCGGCGACATCGGGCGCGGTGAGGTCCGTCCAGCCGACGACCCCGGCGATGAGTGCGTCGTCCGCCGCGAGCGCGAGCAGTTCCGGGGTCTCCTCGGCCACCGTGACCGTCTGGACGACGACGCTCGCGGTGACGCCGGCGGCCGCCGCCTCGGGCCGGAGGTCGGCGGCGGCGAAGTTCCGCCGCAGCGGGGCCATGCGGTCTCCGGCGATCCAGTCCTGGTCCCGGACCGTCAGGTCCCAGACGTGGTGGTGCGCGTCCACGATCCCGTTCGGGAGCGCGTCCGCGGGGCCCGTACGCGGTGTGGTCATGGCGTCACAGCTCCCATACGACGGGCAGCCCGGCGGCGGCCCCGTCCGGCGAGTAGTCGTGGGCGGTCTCCAGCAGCTCGCCCATCCGCGCCTGCCAGGCGACGTTGACCGGCAGGTTCTCCAGCTCCGCGAGCAGCCGCGGATAGTCGGGGCACTCGATGACGTGGAAGAGGTCGGTGCCGCTGCGCCAGATGGTCCACGCGGTGGCACCGGCGGCCCGGATGGCCGCCACCAGCTCGGCGGGCACCTCACGGTGCGCCGCCTCGTACTCCTCGATCCGCTCAGCGCGGACCGTGGTGTGCAGGGCGATCCTCATGGCAGCTCCTGGATCGATGGGTGGTGTACGGACGTACGCAGCGCCCTGAAGGGGCGCGGGGAACTGCGCGAGCAACCCCCTGCGGCCCGCAGACGAACAACTGCGACGGAGACCACGGGCCCGAGGGGCGCGGGGAACTGCGCGAGCACCCCCCTGCGGCCCGCAGACGAGCAACTGCGGCGGAGACCACGAACCCCAGGGGCGCGGGGAACTGCGCGAGCAACCCTCGGCGGCCCGCAGACGAACAACCGCGGCGGAGACCACGGACCCCAGGGGCGCGGGGAACTGCGCGACCGGCCACGACGCACCCGCTGACGGACTGCATGCCTGACCAGCGGGGGCGCGTCCCGTACGTACGAGGGCACGGCCAGCATCCAGCGGCGACGGCTAACCCCCCTCCCCCGCCGGCGCCGAAGCCGGCACCGGCACCCCCTCCGGCAGCAGCCCGCTCCCCCGCAGCTCGGCCCAGAACCCCGCGGGCAGCGCCCGGCGCAGCAGTTCCGCGCCGTCGCGGACCTCGCCCGCCGATCGGGCGCCGAGCAGGACGCTCGCGACGGCGGGGTGGCCGAACGGGAAGTGCAGGGCGGCGGCGCGCAGCGGTATGCCGTGCCGTTCGGCCACGGTGCGCGCGGCGAGCGCCCGGTCCAGTACGGGCCGGGGCGCGGCCTCGTAGTCGTACCGGGCACCGGGGCGCGGGTCGGCGAGCAGCCCGGAGTTGAAGACGCCGCCGGCCACCACGCTCTTGCCGCGCGCCGCCGCCTCGGGGAGCAGTTCCGTGAGCCCGCTCTGGTCGAGGAGGGTGTAGCGGCCGGCGAGGAGCACCGCGTCGACGTCGGTGTCGCGCAGGAAGCGGGTGAGCGGCGCGGCGTGGTTCATGCCCGCGCCGATCGCCCCGACGACGCCTTCGGCGCGGAGCCGTTCCATGGCCGGGTAGGCCTGGTCGAGCGCCTGCGGGAGGTGGTCGTCGGGGTCGTGGAGGTACAGGATGTCGACGCGGTCCAGGCCGAGCCGGTCGAGGCTGGCCTCGACGGAGCGCAGCACGCCGTCGGCGCTGAAGTCCCAGACCCGGCGGTGGGTGGCGGGGACGGCGAAGCCGCCCGCGGTGTCCTCGCCCACCGCGCCGGGGTCGGCCGCCAGCAGCCGGCCGACCTTGGTGGAGACGGTGTACTCGGCGCGGGGTCGGTCGCGCAGGGCGGCGCCGAGGCGGCGTTCGGAGAGGCCGAGGCCGTAGTGCGGGGCGGTGTCGAAGTAGCGCAGGCCCGCTTCCCAGGCGGCGTCGACGGCCGCCCGGGCGTCGGCGTCGCTGACGGGGGTGTAGAGGTTGCCGATGCCGGCCGCGCCGAAGGACAGCTCGGTGACGCGGACGGTGCCGCGGCCGAGGGTGCGGGACCTCACCGCGCGGCCGGGCGCAGCCGCAGTCCCTGCATTCCGCCATCGACGGCGAGGGCCGTGCCGGTGACGGATGCGGCGGCTGGGCTCGCCAAGTAGGCGATGGCGGCGGCGACTTCATCGGCCGTCACCAGACGGCCCATCGGCTGACGTGCTTTCAGGGCGGCGCGTTCGGCCTCGGGATCGTCGGCCGCGTCGAGCAGTCGGCCGACCCAGGGGGTGTCGGCGGTGCCGGGGTTCACGCAGTTGACGCGGATGCCCTCGCGGACGTGGTCGGCGGCCATGGCGAGGGTCAGCGAGAGGACCGCGCCCTTGCTCGCCGAGTACAGGGCGCGCTGCGGCAGCCCGGCGGTGGCGGCGATGGAGCAGGTGTTGACGATCGCGGCGTGCGCGGAGCGCCGCAGGTGCGGCAGGGCGGCCCGGCTCGTGCGGACGACGCCCATGACGTTGACGTCCAGGACGCGGCGCCATTCCTCGTCGTCGTTGTCGGCCACGGTCCCGGCGGCGCCGATGCCGGCGTTGTTGACCAGGATGTCGAGGGCGCCGAGGTCGGTGGTGGCGGCGTGGACCGCGGCGCGTACGGACGTGTCGTCGGCGACGTCCGCCGCGTATCCCGGCAGTTTCGCCTCCTCGGCCGCCGTGGGGTCGAGGTCGAGCACGGCGACGCGGGCGCCGCGCTCGGCGAGGAGCCGGGCCGTGGCCAGCCCGATGCCCGAACCGCCGCCCGTGACAAGGGCGTTGAGGCCCTGGAATTCCGTCATGCCACTGCTCCTTCTGATCCGTCGTCTCCGTCGTCGTCTTTCGTCGCCCGGTCGGCGGCCCAGAATTCGCCATCCGGGTAGCTGTACCGGGCGATGGACTCGGGCCGCATGGTGGCCGAGAAGCCGGGGGCGAGCGGCGCGCCGTAGTGGCCGTCGCGGATGTGCACGGGTTCGGTGAAGTGCTCGTGGAGGTGGCCGACGTACTCGATGACTCGGTCCTCGGTGGTGCCGGAGAGCGCCACGTAGTCGAACATCGACAGGTGCTGTACCAGCTCGCAGAGGCCGACGCCGCCCGCGTGCGGGCAGACGGGGACGCCGTACTCGGCGGCGAGCAGCAGGATGGCGAGGTTCTCGTTGACGCCGCCGACGCGGGCCGCGTCGATCTGGAGGACGTCGAGCGCGTCGGCCTGGAGCAACTGCTTGAAGACGACGCGGTTCTGCACGTGTTCGCCGGTGGCGACCTTCACGGGGGCGACGGCGCGGCGGACGGCGGCGTGACCGAGCACGTCGTCGGGGCTGGTGGGCTCCTCGATCCAGTAGGGGTCGAACTCCGCGAGCGCGTTGGTCCACTCGATGGCCTCGCGCACGTTCCACCGCTGGTTGGCGTCGATGGCGATGCGGACGCCGGGGCCGACGGCGGCGCGTGCGGCCCGCATCCGGCGGATGTCGTCGTGGAGGTCGGCGCCGACCTTGAGTTTGATCTGGGTGAAGCCGTCGGCGACGGCCTGCCGGGCGAGGCGGGTGAGTTTCTCGTCGGGGTAGCCGAGCCAGCCGGGCGAGGTGGTGTAGCCGGGGTAGCCGCGGGCGAGCAGCCGCTCGGTGCGTTCGGCGGCTCCGGCGCGGCCGCGCCGCAGGAGGCGGAGGGCGTTCTCGGGGGTGAGCGCGTCGGTGATGTAGCGGAAGTCGACCTGGGAGACGAGCCATTCGGGTTCGGCGTCGGCGAGCAGTTGCCACAGCGGGAGGCCGGCGCGTTTGGCGGCGAGGTCCCAGGCGGCGTTGACGACCGCGCCGATCGCCATGTGCATCACGCCCTTCTCGGGCCCCAGCCACCGCAGTTGGCTGTCGCCGGTGAGGTCGCGGGCGAGGGAGCCGGGGTCGGCGCACAGCTCGTCGACGGGCCGGCCGACGACGTGGGCACGGAGCGCGCCGATCGCCGCGACCTGTACGTCGTTGCCGCGGCCGATGGTGAAGGTGAAGCCGTGCCCCTCGGCGCCGTCGGCCGCGTCGGTGCGGAGCACGAGGTAGGCGGCGGAGTAGTCGGGGTCCGGGTTCATCGCGTCCGAACCGTCGAGCTCCCGCGAGGTGGGGAACCGGATGTCGTACGTGTCGAGCGCGGTGACGCGCGGGACAGTTGAGGACACGGTGGGCCTCTCAGGGTCGGGCGGAGGACCGTCGCCGGCCGCCGGGCTCTTCGTGGTCGTTGTCGTCGAGGTAGTGAGGGGCGATGGCGTGGTCGGGGCGGTCGGGGCGGTCGGGTCCGCCTGGGCGGGGCACGGGCGCTCAGTCCTGGGCTCGGCCGGTGGTCACTCGGGCGATCATGAGGGCGATGAGGATGATGCCGCCATAGATGGCCTGGATCCAGAAGGACGGTACCTGGGCGAGGGTCAGCAGGTTCTGTACGACGCCGAGCAGCAGCACGCCGGTGAGGGCGCCGAACATGGTGCCTTTGCCGCCGTCGAGGCTGATGCCGCCGATGACCGCGGCGGCGAAGACCGTGAAGATCATGTTCTGGCCCTGGTTGGCGTTGATCGCGCCGACGTAGCCCGTCTGGATCAGCCCGCCCACGGAGGCCAGGATTCCGGCGACGATGTAGACGCCGAGCATGATTCGCTGCACGCGGATGCCGGCGGCGGCCGCGGCGTCCGGGTTGCCCCCTATGGCGTACAGGGCACGCCCCCAGCGGTGGTACTTGAGCATGAAGCCCGCCGCGCCGAAGCAGCCCGCGGCCAGCCAGACCGAGAGCGGGATGGTGAGGAACGTGCTGGTGGCCAGGGTGTAGAAGGCGTCCGGCATGCCGAAGAGGGTCTTGCCCTTGGTCGCGCCGACGAGCAGGCCGCGCAGCACGATCAGCATGGCCAGGGTGACGATGAAGGCGTTGAGCCGCAGCTTGACGACGAGGACGCCGTTGAACGCGCCGATGGCCGCGCCGACGACGACGATGGCGAGCAGGGCCGCGCCGGCCGGCCACCGGGTGCCGAAACCGGCCTGGGCGGCGGGCAGGACGAGCAGCGCGCCGAGGGCGGGGGCGATGCCGACGACGGACTCCAGGGACAGGTCGAACTTGCCGGTGATCAGCACCAGGGACTCGGCGAGCACCACCATGGCGAGGGCCGCGGACGCGCCGAGGATGGAGATGATGTTCCGCTCGGTGAGGAACGAGTCGTTGAGCAGCGCGCCGAGTACGAGCATCAGGATGAGGGCGGGTACGAGCGCCAACTCGCGTGCTCTGCGCAGCAGTACGGACCTGCCGCCGGTCCGGCCGCGGTCGGCGGCGGCGCGGTCGCCGAGCGCGTCCGAGGCCGACGGGGCCTTGGTGTCAGCCACGGTCCACTCCTTCACTTCCGTCGATGGTTCCGCCGGCCCCCGCGTCCCTGTCGACCCCGGAGCCGTCTTCGCTCCCGTCCATCCCGTCGCCCCCGTCCATCCCATCGCTCCCCTCCATCCCGACGCCCCCGTCCATCCCGTCGACTCCCTCGATCGAGGCGATCAGTTCGTGCTCGTGCCAGCCCGCCGCGAGGTCGGCGACGACGCGGCCGTGGAAGAGCACCAGGACGCGGTCGCAGCGGCGCAGGTCGTCGATCTCGTCGGAGACGACGAGCACGGCGGTGCCGTCCTCGCTGGCGCCGTCCGCGCGGGCGAGCAGCGATTCCTTGGACTTGACGTCCACGCCCGCGGTCGGGTTGATGAGGATGAGCAGCCGCGGGTCGCCGGCCAGGGCGCGGGCCATCACGACTTTCTGGGCGTTGCCGCCGGAGAGGTCGGAGACCGGCTGGTCGGGTCCTTCGGCGTGGATGTCGAGGCGGCGGATGAGGGATCTGGCCAGGGTCCGCCTGCGGGCGGTGGAGACGAAGCCGTACCGGCCGAGGCGGCCGGGGACGCTCATGGTGGCGTTGTCGCCGATGGTCATGGTGGCGACGAGGCCCTGTTCGTGGCGGTCGCGCGGTACGCAGCCGACGCCGGCCGCGAGGGCGGCGGGGACGTCGCCGAAGGGCAGGGGCTCGCCGTCGAGTTCGGCGGTTCCGGAGGTCGGGGTGTGGAGCCCGGCGAGGGATTCGGCGAGTTGCACCTTGCCGCTCGCACTGCTGCCGGCGAGCCCGACGACCTCGCCCTGACGGATGGTGAGATCCACGGATTCGTACGCCTGGCTGGTGAGTTGACGTACCGCCAGGCGTACGGGCGCGTCCTCGGCGGCGGTGCCGGCGAGGGTGCGGGTGGCCGCGGTACGGGCGGCGGGGGCGGACTCGCCCGCCATGGCCTCGACGAGGGCGGCGCGCGGGAGGTCGGCGACGGGGGCGGTGGTGATCCAGCGGGCGTCGCGGAGCACGGTGACGGTCTGGCAGACCTCGTAGACCTCTTGGAGGTGGTGCGAGATGAACAGGAAGGTGACGCCGGACGCCTGGAGGGCGCGCATCCGGGTGAAGAGCCGTTCTATCTCGCGGTTGTCGAGCTGGGCGGTGGGTTCGTCGAGGACGATGAAGCGGGCGCCGAAGGACAGGGCGCGGGCGATCTCGACCATCTGCCGGTCCTCGACCTTGAGGTCGGCGGTGCGGGCGCCGGGGTCGACGCGCACGTCCCAGGCGTCGAGCAGCGCGGCGGCCTCGGTGCGCAGCCGCCGCCAGTCGATGACGCCGCGCCGGGTCGGCTGACGGTTGATGAAGAGGTTCTCGGCGACGGTGAGTTCGGGTACGACGGTGGGCTTCTGGTAGACGCAGGCGACCTTGGCGCGCCAGGCGTCGCGGTCGGAGAGGGGTGGCGCGCTCTCGCCGTCGAAGGCGATGGTGCCCGCGTCGGGCGGCTGGAGGCCGGTGAGGAGGGAGACGAGGGTGGACTTGCCGGCGCCGTTGCGGCCGACCAGGGCGTGTGATTCGCCGGGCAGTACGGTCAGCCGTCCGTCGCGCAGGGCGACGGTCGGCCCGTAGCGCTTGGTGATGCCGGCGGCCTCGACCAGGGGGCGCGCGGCCGGGGCGGCGCTCATCCGGCCGTGTTGACGGTGTTGCCCCACAGCTTCTTGTCGTCCACGTTCTCCTTGGTGACCAGTGGGGTGGGGAGCTGGTCCTCCAGGATGCCGCTGGGCAGCTTGACGATCGTGGAGTCGTGGTCGGTGGGGCCGGGCTGGAAGGCCTTCCCGGCCATGGCGGCCTTGATGTAGTACATGCCGTACTTGGCGTAGGCGTCGGCGGGCTGGGAGAGGGTGGCGTCGATCTCGCCCTTGCGGATCGCGTCGAACTCCTGCGGTATGCCGTCGTTGGAGACGATCGTGATGTGGCCGCTGGTGCCGGCCTTCTTGAGCATGCCCTTGCTCTTGAGGGTCTGGAGGGTGGGGGCGAGGTACACGCCGCCCGCCTGGAGGTAGATGCCCTTGATGTCGGGGTTGGCGTTGAGCACGGTGTCGAGCTTGGCGGCCGCGGTGTCGGACTCCCATTTGGCGGGGATCTCCACCACCTTGGCCTTGGGGAACCTCTGTTTCATGCAGGTGCGGAACGCCTCGGAGCGCTCGCGACCGTTGACCGAGGCGAGGTCGCCCATGATCTGCACGACCTTGCCGGAGGGCTGCTGCTTGCCGAGGTATTCGCAGGCCCGCGTCCCGTAGGCGACGTTGTCGGCGCGTACGACCATGGCGACCTTGCCCTTCTCGGGGGCGACATCGACGGCGACGACGGGGACGCCCTTGCGCTCGGCCTGGTCGAGGCCGGCGGCGATGGCGGCGCTGTCGAGGGGGGCGACGACGAGGCCGTGTACGCCCTGGTTGAGCTGGTTGTTGATGTCGGTGATCTGCTGGGCCGAGTCGCTGTTGGAGTTGACGGTCTTGAGGGCGTCGACGCTCTCGGCCTTGGCCATCTTGGGCACGTAGTCGTTGTAGGACTGCCAGAACGGCGAGGTCAGCAGCGGCACGATCACTCCGACCTTTCCGCCGCCGCCCTTGCCGCCGCCCCCGCCGGACGCGGTGTCCTTCGTGCTGCCGCACGCCGTGAGCGCCAGTGCGGCGCAGGCCGCCATAGCCATCGCGCGCACGGCCCGCGTGCTCAACCTCGCCTGCCTACCGCTCATCTGACGGCTCCTCACCAAGGAAAGCGCTGGGGGGTACGGCCCGGTTGCCGGCACCGGCCGCGCCGAATATTTATCAGACCTCTTGGCGAGCACAACACCCCTCGTACCGCGATTTCCTCGACTTGAAGGAGTATTGGTCGGATCACTTGCGTGGATAGACTGCCGCGACACGGACGCCGGGAGGGGAACCATGGAGGACATCACGCCCCCCAAGGGGACAGTGACGCAGCGCGCGATCGAGCAGATCAAGGCGATGATCGCGGGGGGCCTGCTGGAGGCCGGCCAGCGGCTGCCCACCGAGCGCGAGTTCGCGGCCCAGCTCGGCATCTCCCGGTCCTCGATGCGGGAGGCGATCCGCGCGCTGACCGTCCTCGGCGTGCTGGAGGCCCGGCACGGCTCGGGGATCTACGTCACCAAGCTGGAGACCGGCGATCTGCTGGAGACGTTCGGGGTGGTCGCGCAGATCTCGCGGGGCCCGCGGCTGGTGGAGCTGATGGAGGTGCGGCGCATCCTGGAGTCCACGGCGACCGCGCTGGCCGCGGCCCGCATCACCGACGAACAGCTCGCCGTCGTGGCACAGCATCTCCAGGCGATGAACGCGACGGAGGACCCGGAGGAGATCCTCGCCGCCGACCTCGCCTTTCACCGGGCGATCTGCCTCGCGGCGGGCAATGACTCGCTGGCCGCCATCGTGGAGGGCCTGTCCTCCCGCACCTTCCGGGCCCGTGTGTGGCGCGGCTACCAGCAGGAGGGGGCGTACGACCGTACGCGCAAGGAGCACGCCCGTATCCACCGGGCGCTGGTGGACCGCGACCCGGAGGCGGCCCGGGTGGCCGCGGCGGCGCACGTCGGCGAGGTGGAGGAGTGGCTGCGCGGCCAACTGGACTCCACGGCCTGAGCGTTACGGGCGCGGCGCGCCGGCGGGCCCGGGCGCGCGCGACGAGGGCGTTACGGCCACGGGCCCGGGGATGCGCGACGCCCCCGCGGAGGAGTAGGCGCGGGGGCGTCGCGGTCTTGGGGTGTTGAGGTGCTACAAAACGTGCCGCGCCGTCAGCAGGTCTGCCACAGCCGGGTCATGACGCGGACTCCGAAGCGCAGCCCGTCCAGCGGGACGCGCTCGTCCACGCCGTGGAAGAGGCGCCCGTAGTCCAGGTCGTGCGGGAGCTTGAGGCCCTTGAAGCCGAAGCAGCGGATGCCCAGCTTGCTGAACGCCTTGGCGTCCGTACCGCCGGGGTTGCAGTACGGGACGGGGTGGCCGTCGGGGTCCTCGGCGCGTACGGCCGCGCACATGGCGTCGACCAGGGGGCCCTCGAAGGGGGTCTCCATGCCGATGTCGTGGTTGACCCACTCGCGGCGGACCGAGGGCAGCAGGAGCCCGTCGATGGTGTCGATGAGCTCCTGTTCGTGGCCGGGCAGGAAGCGGCCGTCGACGCGCGCGGTGGCCTTGCCGGGGATCACGTTGGTCTGGTAGCCGGCCTGGAACATGGTCGGGTTGGCCGAGTTGCGGAGCACGACCTGCATGAAGTCGGCGACCGGGCCGAGCTTGGCCAGGCTGCCCTCGATGTCGTTCTCGTCGAAGTCGACGCCGTAGAGGCGGGCGGCCTCGGCGAGCAGTTCGCGGACGGGCTCGATCAGCCGGATGGGGAAGGTGTGGCGGCCGATGCGGGTGAGGGATTCGGCGAGGTCGGTGACGGCGTTCTCGTCGTTGGGCGAGGAGCCGTGCCCGGCCCGGCCGCTCGCGGTGAGCTCCATCCAGGCCATGCCGCGCTGGGCGTTCTCGATCGGGTAGAGGCGGCGGTCGTCGTCGAGGGCGAAGGAGAAGCCGCCGCCCTCGCCGATCGCCTCGGTGACGCCCTCGAACAGCTCGGGCCGGTGCTCGACCAGCCAGTGGCCGCCGAACTTGCCGCCCGCCTCCTCGTCCGCGAGGAAGGCCAGCACCAGGTCGCGGGAGGGGACGGTGCCCGTACGGGCGAAGTGCCGGGCGGTGGCGAGCATCACCGCGACGGTGTCCTTCATGTCGATCGCGCCGCGGCCCCACAGATAGCCGTCGCGGATCTCGCCGGAGAACGGCGGTACCTGCCATTCGGCGGCGTCGGCCGGTACGACGTCGAGGTGGCCGTGGACGAGGAGGGCGCCGCGCGTGGGGTCGCCGCCGGCGATGCGGGCGATGACGTTGGCCCGGCCGGGGGCGCTCTCGATCAGCTCGGAGTCGATGCCGGCCTCGGCGAGCTTGGCGCGGACCCAGTCGGCGCAGGCGCGCTCGTCGCTGGTGGGGTTGGAGGTGTCGAACCGGATCAGCTCCTGGCAGAGGCCGACGACCTCCTCCTCGGCGAAGGTGTGCTGGGTGTCGGTGGTGTTCATGCCGCTCCCATGGGGGTTGCTTCGCGGGCGTCGGGAAGGCTGGTGTCCCCGTCGTCCAGGGTGGAGGTGCCGTAGCTCCTGATCCAGCCGAGGCCGCCGAGCACGCAGTACAGGACGAAGGCGGTGAGCAGGGAGTTCAGCGCGGGGATGCCCGCGGTGACGAACTTGCCGACGCAGAACGCGGCGGCCCAGATCACCAGGGACATCGGCACCCAGGTGGGCGCGGACGCGGGCAGCGTCTCGGCCGCGCGGGTGGCGTCCAGCGGCTTGCGCAGCCGGCGCACCACCCAGTACTCGGCCACGATGATGCCGCCGATGGGCGGGATCGCGACGCCGAGGGTGGAGAGGAACTCGGTGAAGTGCTCCATGACCCCGACGGCGGAGAGCAGGGTGCCGACGATGCCGAGGCCGACGGTGACGACGCCGCGGTGCAGCCGCTTGCCGAAGACGACCTGGAAGAAGTTGACGATGCCGAGCGAGGAGCCGTACAGGTTCCAGTCGTTGATCTTCGCGGTGGACAGGATGACCACGATCGCGCCGACCGCGCCCGAGGTGGAGAGCACGATGTGGGTGACGTCGCTGCTCTTGACCAGGTGGCCGAGGAGCACGCCGATCATGCCGACGATGTACTCGGAGAGGATCATGGAGGAGGCGCTCTGCACAAAGACGTGCGAGCCCTTCTTGTTGTAGCGCGTCATCTCGGGGGCGACGATCGCGCCGGTCATATAGCCGCCGGCGATGGCGGTGGCGGCGACCGCGAGCGGCAGGTGCTCGCCCGGCGGCGGGGCGCTGATCAGCTCGGAGACCGAGTGGTCCATGAGCGTGGTGGTGACGGACCAGGCGATCAGGGCGAAGAAGAGCGGAGTGGCGATCTTCGCGAGCAGCGCCATGTACTTGAAGCCGAAGATCACCAGGGCGGTGATGGCGATGCCGGCGACGGCGCACCACAGCGCGGACGGGCCGCCGACGAGGGCGGCGACGCTGTTGCCGAAGATCGTGTTCTGGACGCCGAACCAGCCCACCAGGCTGACCGCGATGACCAGGCTGACCAGTGCGGAGCCGTTGCGGCCGAAGCCGATCCAGCGGGTGAGCAGCGGGGTGGCCAGGCCCTCGCGCATGCCGGCCAGGCCGATGGCGAAGATCACGATTTCGAGGATGACCGCGCCCAGCGTGAAGGCGAGGAACGCCTTGCCGAAGGTCATGCCGACGCCGATGGTGGCGCCCAGGGTGAACTGGGAGAGCGAGCCGGACTGGCCCAGCCACTGGAGCAGCATGGTCCAGAAGCCGAATCGTTCGGTGCGCGGGACGCGGGACAGCGCGTAGTCGTCGCTGCCCACCGCCTTCGTGTCAGTAGCTGCCATCAGGACTCCTGTGCTCTGCCGAGGGTCTGGAGGTGTGCGAGGGACCCGTAGCGGCCCACGAGGTTGTCGAACTCCACCTCGTCGTGGAAGTCCAGCCGGTCCTCGCCGTACGCCTTGGCGACCTCGATGGCGTACCGGGCGGCGGTGGCGATGTCGCTCTCGTGGCTGGCGCCGGTGGCGCAGCCCGGGACCGCGGCGGCCGAGGTGATCGCGAGCCCCACGACGGGGGCGGCGGTGGCCGTGGCGGGCTGCAGAATCGAATTGATGTGATGTACACCGTTACCGTACGGCGTGATGTCCTGCGTGGTCACGGGGTAGGTGACCAAGGGCTCACCGGAGACGACGGCCAGCAGCTCGCCGAGTTGGTCGGCGACGCGCAGCACCCAGCCCTCCTTGACGGTGGGCGACAGCGCCAGGCCCCGGTGGTTGATGATGCGGTTGCCCTTGGTGGTGTCGATGGAGAGGACCGCCTCCATCTCGTCCGTGACCTCGTGCCGGTTCATGGTCGCGATGTCGACGGGCGAGCCCATGAAGGGCACCGGGTCGTGCGGCTCGGTGGGCGCGCTGGGGCAGATGTGCGTGGCCACGATCACATCGCCGGGCAGGGTGTCGCCGCGCCGCCGCATGTCGAGGAGTTTGGCGGCGGCGGCGATGGCCGAGGCGGCGCCGTCCGCGTCGGAGACCATGCCGGTGACCTCCGGGCGGGCGCCGACGCCGCCGAGCCGGCCGACGACGCCGAGCGTACGGGCGCTGCCGCCGCCGCTGCGGCCGGCGCTGCCGGGGATGCGGACGAGCACGAAGTCGGTGGAGCCCCGCTCGCCCTGGACGGTGGTGACCCGCGCGCCCGAGCCCTCGGGGCCGGCGGCGCTGTCGAGGTAGTCCACCACGCTCTTGCCGGAGGCCGAGGGATCATCCAGGAGGTCCACGACATCCAGCACATACTTCAACATCAGCCGCTTCTTTCACTGTTCCGGGCGGGGGTGTTCCCAGCAGATTGAGGTGGGATAGCGTTGAACGCAAGAGTTTCCCGTTATCTGCAATCGAGGTCTGCATGGTGAGATACCCAAGGGGAGCGGCCCGGCGATGACCGACCACCACACGGACCACCCCGGCCACCCCGACCCCCACGGCAACCAACCCGCCGACCACCGCACAGTCCGCCGCACCCCGCCCGGCCTGCTCCAAACCGTCGACCGGGCGCTGCTCGTCCTCCTCGCGTTCGAGCGGACCCGCCCGGACTGGGGCGTGACCGAGGTCGCCGAGGAGTTCGGCTGGGACACCTCCGTAGCCCAGCGGCTGCTGGCGACGCTGGCCGGGCGCGGCTTCCTGGTCTCCGACCCCGCCACCCGGCGGTACCGGATCGGCCCGGCCGTGCTGCGCCTCGGGCGGCTGTGGGAGCGGTCGGGGACGCTGGAGCTGCTGTCCCGGCCGGTGCTGGAGGAGCTGCGCCGCGAGACCGGCGACACGGTGCTGCTGTGTGTGCCGGACAGCTTCCACATGCGCTGCGTCGCGGCCGTCGAGGGCGAGTCCGGGCCGCTGCGCTACTACCCGCTGGTCGGCGAGCTGTACCCGGCGCACGCCGGGGCCACCAGCAAGTCCTTCTACGCCTATCTCCCCGACGACCAGCGCCACCGGCTGTTCCGGGGCCGCCCGATGGCGCGGTTCACCGAGCGTACGCAGACCGACCCGGACCGGCTGGAGGAGGAGTTCCGGCAGGTACGGGCGCGGGGGTACGCCTGGACGGTCGGCGAGTACGACGCGGGCGTGGCCACCCTCGCCGTCCCCCTGTTCCTGGGCCGGGAACCGTACGGCAGCCTCAGCCTCGGCGGCGCCGAGGAGCGGTTCCCCGAAGGCCCCGAGGACCGCCTCGACGCGCTGCGCCGGGCAGCGCACGCGCTGGAGAAGCGGCTCACCACTCCCCCGCAGCGCTCGGCGCGCCGCACCCAGAACTGACCCTCCTCGCAAGCGAATCCGAAGAAAGGCACCACCGATGGACCTCCTGCTGCTGTCCAACTCCACCCAGCACGGCCAGGGTTATCTGGCGCACGCGCTGGACACCGTCACCGAGTTCCTGCCCTCCGGGGCCCGACTCGCCTTCCTGCCCTACGCGTTGGCGCACCACGACGCGTACACCGAGCGGGTGCGCGGCGCGCTGGAGGGGTCCGGCATCACGGTGCGCGGCGTGCACGAGAGCGGCGACCCGCTCGTCGCGCTCGCGGACGCCGACGCGGTGTTCGTGGGCGGCGGCAACTCCTTCCGGCTGCTGAGCGCGCTGTACCGGACGGGACTGCGGGACGCGCTGCGCACGGCCGTACGGGCCGGACTGCCGTACATGGGGGCGAGCGCCGGCACGAACATGGCGGCGCCCACCCTCCGCACCACCAACGACATGCCCATCGTGCAGCCGCCGTCCTTCGAGACGCTCGGCCTCGTCCCGTTCCAGATCAACCCGCACTACCTGGACCCGGACCCGCTCAGCACGCACAAGGGCGAGACCCGCGAGGAGCGGCTGACGGAGTTCCTGGAGGAGAACGACGTACCGGTGCTGGGGCTGCGCGAGGGCTCGTGGCTGCGGGTCTCGGGCGAGCGGGCGACCCTCGGCGGCGAGCGGCCGGCCCGGCTGTTCACGCGCGGCGCGGAGCCGCGCGAGCTCCCGGCGGGCTCGGACGCCTCGCATCTGCTGACGGTCGGGGCCGCCTTCGACACGCCGACGCGCCGGACGGCCTGAGCCCGCTCGGCGCGGCCCCCGGCGAGTGGTACGGATGAGGCCATGGAGTGGTTCGCCTCGTCCGACTACTGGCTCGCCCGGCTGGTCTTCCAGCGCGGGCTGGCCGCCGTCTACCTGCTCGGCTTCCTGGCGGCGGCCCTTCAGTTCCGCGCGCTGATCGGCGAGCGGGGGATGCTGCCGGTGCCGCGGTACGTGGCCCGGGTGCCGTTCCGCAAATCCCCCAGCGCCTTCCACGCGCACTACTCGGACCGGTTCTTCGCCGCGTGGGCCTGGGCCGGGGCGCTGCTGGCGGCGGCCGTCCTCGCGGGGGCGGCCGACGCGGTGCCGCTGGGCGCGTCGATGGCGATGTGGGCGGTCCTGTGGGCGCTGTATCTGTCCATCGTCAACGTCGGGCAGATCTGGTACGGCTTCGGCTGGGAGACCCTGCTGCTGGAGGCGGGGTTCCTGGCCGTCTTCCTCGGCAACGCGCGCACCGGGCCGCCCGTGCTCGTGCTCTGGCTGCTGCGCTGGCTGCTGTTCCGCGTCGAGTTCGGCGCGGGCCTGATCAAACTGCGCGGCGACCGCTGCTGGCGGAAGCTGACCTGCCTGGACTACCACCACGAGACGCAGCCGATGCCGGGCCCGCTGAGCTGGTTCTTCCACCACCTGCCCCGGCCCGCGCACCGGGTGGAGGTCGCCGCCAACCACATCGCCCAACTCGTCGTGCCGTTCGGCCTGTTCGCCCCGCAGCCGGTCGCCACGTGGGCGGGGGTCGTGGTCATCGTCACCCAACTGTGGCTGGTCGCGTCCGGCAACTTCGCCTGGCTGAACTGGATCACGATCCTCCTGGCCGCCGGCGCCGTGGACGCCGCCCGCCTCCCCTTCCCCACCCCCGCCGCCCCGCGATTCGCCGCTTCCCCGCTGTGGTTCGAGGTGACCGTACTGACCGTCACCGCCCTGGTCCTGGCGCTCAGTTACCGTCCCGTCCGCAACCTCCTCACCCGCCGTCAGCGCATGAACACCTCCTTCGACCCCCTGCACCTGGTGAACTCCTACGGCGCCTTCGGCAGCGTCAACCGCACCCGCCGCGAGGTGGTCATCGAGGGCACGCGGGATGCGGAGCTCACGGAGGGGACGGTGTGGCACGAGTACGGCTTCTACGGCAAGCCCGGCGAGCCGGGGCGCTGGCCCCGGCAGTGGGCGCCCTTCCACTGGCGGCTCGACTGGATGCTCTGGTTCGTGCCCCTCTCCCCGGCGTACGGCCGCTCGTGGTTCGACGGCTTCATCGAGCGGCTGCTGCTCAACGACCGCGACACGCTCCGTCTGCTCCGCCACAACCCGTTCCCGGACGGCCGCCCGGCCCACGTCCGGGCCCGCCTGTTCCAGTACCGGTTCACGACATGGCGGGAGCTGCGGGAGACCGGGGCCTGCTGGCACCGGGAGCACGTACGAGACCTGACCCCTCCGGTCCGCCTCGCCACCCCGCAGGAGCCTCACACGCGCCCCGGCCGCTGATCCCGGCCCCGGCCCCGGCGCGGGCCTCTGCCGGAAGCGGACACGGGCACGGGCACGGGCACGGGCACGGCGCGACGATGGCCCGTGCTCAGGCCGTCCGGTCCGCGGCGACCGCCGCGCGCCGTCCGGCGGTCGTAGCGGACGGCCGCCGCTGCTCCCGGGCGGCCATGCGGCCGCGGAGGAATATGGTGCCCAGCCGGGTGACCACCTCGGTGAGTGCCATCAGCACGAACGCGGCCACCCACGCGTCCCCCGTGGTGATCTGGTGGGCCATGCTGAAGCGGGCCACGTCGTCGGCGCCGCCGTGGTCGACCCACAGTTGAAAGCCGAGCCGCGCTCCCATGCCCAGCACCCACAGGGTCGCGGAGACCGCGCCCGCCTTGATGAAGAGATGCCCGCCGACCTTGCGTATCCGGGTGTAGATGCCGCCCGCCACGCCGAGGGCGGCGCCGACGGTGACGAGCGCGCCGATCAGCACCAGGTCGTTGCCGGCCGTGGGCACGGAGTTCAGGTAGCTGTGCGCGACGAAGGCCACGATCGCCAGGGGGATCACGTACGTTTTCGCGTCGAGGCGGCCCTCCCGCAACTGTCGGAAGACGACGAGGAGGAGGGCGATATCGGTGATCCAGTCAGTCGTTGTCATGCCTCAAGACTGCTGGCAGGGGCCCGTACGCGCCTGGGCCGGCGGGTGGATCTATGGGTGGAGACCGCTCTACACCGTCCTGCCGCCGCTCGACGAGCCGACAGGGCCGGCAGGGCCGACAGGGCCGACGGGCCCGGGGCCGCGCCGGCCGGCCGGGCGTCACTAAGCGGCGGGCCCGTCCCCGTCCTCGTCCGGGGCGTCGAAGGATTCGAGGTCGTCCGTGGCGGCTCGTACGGTCCGGGCGCGGCGGCGCAGGACGCAGGCGGCGGCGAGGGCGCTGGCGGTGAAGCCGGTGGCGACGACCCAGGGGCGGTCGAGGCAGTGGCCGGTGGCGTGGTCGAGGGAGTAGCGGCCGGGGCCGGCGAGGCCGAGGCCCATGGCGACGAAGCCGAGGAAGGCGGGGTACTCGAAGCCGCCGGAGGTGGCGAAGAAGCCGGCGGGGGCGTGGACGGACACGGCGCCCGCCATCGCGCCGGCGGCGGCCGCGCCGGCCGCGGGGGTGGCCAGGCCCAGGGCGAGGAGGGCGCCGCCGCCGGCCTCGCCGGCCCCGGCGGCCAGCGCGCTCTGCTTGCCGGGCGTGAAGCCCATCTGCTCCATGGCCCCGCCGGTGGCCTCCAGGCCGGGGCCGCCGAACCAGCCGAAGAGCTTCTGCGCGCCGTGGGCGAAGAGGACGCCGCCCGCGCCCGCGCGCAGGGCGAGGAGTCCGAGGTCCTTGCGGTACGACAGCGGCATGGCGAGTCCTTCCCGGGGGCGGGCGATGCCCCCAGTGTTCAGGCGCCCGCCGCCCGCCACCGCCCGGAGTGCGCCGATCGGGTGACGGGCGGCGGCCGGCGGGAGGCCGGCGAGGAGCCGGCGTCAGGGGGTGGAGCGGCCGCCGCAGGCGATCGTCAGCGGCGGGAGTTGCCGAACAGGATGCGGTAGACGATGAGCAGCACGAGCGAGCCGCCGATCGCGGCGCCCCAGGTGGCGGCGTCGAAGAACTGGTTCGAGATCGGCTTGTCGAGGAACTTCGCGGACAGCCAGCCACCGACGAAGGCCCCGGCCACCCCGATCACGGTGGTGCCGAAGAGACCGCCCGGGTCGCGTCCCGGGAGGAGGAACTTGGCGATGGCTCCCGCGAGGAGCCCCAGAACGATCCAGCCGATGATGCCCACGTGGGCCCTGCCTTTCGCGTAGTACGGGCCCCGCGGCGCGTTCCGTGCCGCGGGGCACTGGGGAGGACGCGCTGCCGGAGCCCGATGGTTGCGCGATGCACGTACGGCGTCGCGCAACCGTCCGGGGCCGCCGGTGCGAGGGTCAGACGTTGACGCCGAAGTCGGAGGCGATGCCGGCGAGTCCGGAGGCGTACCCCTGGCCGATGGCGCGGAACTTCCACTCGCCGCCGTGCCGGTAGACCTCGCCGAAGACCATGGCGGTCTCGGTGGAGGCGTCCTCGGTGAGGTCGTAGCGGGCGATCTCCTTGCCGTCGGCCTGGTTGACCACGCGCATGAAGGCGTTGCGCACCTGACCGAAGCTCTGGTTGCGCTTGTCCGCCTCGTAGATCGACACCGGGAAGACGACCTTCTCGACGTCGGCGGGGACGGCGGCGAGGTCGATCTTGATCTGCTCGTCGTCCCCGTCGCCGCCGCCGGTGAGGTTGTCCCCGCTGTGCTGCACCGAACCGTCGGGGCTGGCGAGGTTGTTGAAGAACACGAAGTGCTGGTCGCTGAGGACCTTGCCGCCCGCGCCGCACAGCAGCGCCGAGGCGTCGAGGTCGTAGTCGGCGCCGGTCGTGGTGCGGACGTCCCAGCCGAGGCCGACGATGACCGCGGTCAGGCCGGGCGCCTCCTTGCTGAGCGAGACGTTGCCGCCCTTGGACAGAGTGACTCCCACGAAATGCCTCCCAGTGCGCCGTAGCTAGATTTCAAAGATTGCGCAAGTGGTGAAGCATAGGTCACGGAGCGCCCGTTCCCCCAACCCGGCGAGGCCCCTCGCGACCGGCCCGGTCGGGCCCCGCACGACCAGCCCGGCGACGCCCCTCCCGCCACACCCTCCCCACCAGCACACGACTGTTGCGCCCAGGTGTTTTCTCCGGAAACTCTTGACGCGGCCGAGACAACGTTCTTAATGTCGGCCGTACTTCTTTAGGCAGGGCACAGACGCAGACCACCTGTCGGTGGCTTCGCCGTGCCTATGCTCACTGTTCTGCCATCGACCGGTCCTTCGAAGGACGGGCACATGGCACAACGGCAGAGCGTCAATGGCGTCGCTGACGTCGTAGCGCTGATCGACGGCCTCGGAAAACTCACCGGCCGGGCGCAATTCATCTGGTTCCTCGTGTTCGGGGGACTCTTCCTCGACGCCTACTCCAACGCCGCGCTCAGCGCCGGTCTCGCCCCGATGACCGAGCAGATGTCGCTGAGCAGCACACAGGTGTCGGTGCTCACCGCCACGGCCCCCGCCCTGGCCATCATCTTCAACCCGGTCGGCGGCTGGCTCGCCACCCGCATCGGCCGGGTGCCCCCGCTGCTGATGGCCAAGGTGTTCGCGCTCCTCGGCGCGCTGCTCGCGGGGTTCGCGGGCGACTTCACCATGGTCTGGATCGGCCGGGTGCTGGTCGGCGTGGCGTACGGCATCGACTTCGCCGTCGCCATGGCGCTGCTGGCCGAGTACACCCCCGCCAAGATCCGCGGCCGGCTCAACCTCTGGCAGGCGGTCTGGTACATCGCCACCACCAGCAACCTCGCGCTGGCCCTGGTCTTCTACAACTTCGACGTCGGCGCGGACATCTGGCGCTGGTCGGTGGGGTCCGCGGGCGTCGTGGCCGCGCTGCTGCTGCTCCTCCAGTTCCTCTTCCTGTCGGAGAGCCCGTCCTGGCTCGCGACGAAGGGGCGGCTGGAGGACGCGGTCCGCAGCCTCCACAAGATCTTCGGGATCGACGCGGTCGCGGGCACCCCGGCCGCCGACGGCGGCGAGGCGGCGCCCGCCGCCCCGGCCATCGGGATGCGGCAGATCGGCATCCTCTTCCGCGGCCGGTATCTGGGCCGCACCGTGCTCTCCTCGGTGATCTCGCTGGCCCAGGCCATGCAGTACTTCGCGGTGGGCTGGTACCTCCCGCTGATCAGCCTCACCATCTTCGGCGAGAGCTTCGAGAAGGCCACGGTCGGCTCGATGGTCTTCAACGCCTTCGGCATCGTCGCGGGCATCGCCTCCGCGTTCTTCGCCCGCCGGCTCGGGCTGCGCGTCAGCTCGGCCGCCGGTTTCGCCGGGGTGCTGGTGGCGCTGGTGGCGATGGGGCTGACCTTCGGCAAGGTGCCGACCGCGGTCGCGTTCATCCTGCCGGTGCTGTTCATCCTCTGCCACGCCGCCGGGCCGGGCGCCAACGGCAAGTCGATCGCCGCGCTCTCCTACCGCAGCGAGGTGCGCACCCTGGGCACCGGCGTGACCGGCATGGTCGGCAGCTTCGGCAGCGTCGTGGGCCTCTACCTCTTCCCGCAGATCAAGGACGCCCTCGGACTGGCCGACACCTTCCTGGTGATCGCCGTCGTCCCGCTCGCCGGCCTGATCACGTGCCTGGTCATCAAGTGGGACCCGACTCGGGCCACGGTCTCCCCCGACGACGAGGAGGAGGACGAGGGCGCCGGCACCGGCACCGGCACCGGCACGCCGAACGGCTCCGGGCGTACGACAGCGGCCGCGGCAGCGGCCGGCACGAACTGAAAGGGCTGCGATGACGCAGACACACCACGGCTCGGCGCGGCGGCTGGGCGTGCTCGCCGTCGACGAGGGCACCACGGGCACACGGGCCGGCGTGGTCCTGGACTCCGGCGCGGTCGACCACGTCCGCTACCGGCCCATCGAGGTCAGCCACCCCGACGTCGCGTCGGTCGAGCAGGACCCGTGGGAGATCTGGACGGCCACCCTGGACGTCTGCCGGCAGGCCCTGGCCTCCGCCCGCGACGCGCACGTCGAGGTGACGGCCGTGGCACTGTCCACCCAGCGGGCCACCGCCATGCTGTGGGACCGGCGCACCGGCCGGCCGCTGGCGCCCGCCGTCGTCTGGCAGGACCGGCGGTACGCGCGGGAGCTGCTCGCGTACGAGCGTGAGTGGGACGAGGTGCTGACCGCGCGCACCGGGCGGCCGGTCGGCAGCCGCGCGCCGTTCTACTGGGCGGCCCGGCAGATCGCCGAGCACCCGGAGGTCGCCGCGGCGGCGCGCGAGGGCCGGCTGGTCTTCGGGACCGTCGACACCTGGCTGATCTGGCAGCTCACCGGCGGCGCCGTGCACGCGACCTCCGCGACCAACGCCTGTTCCACCGGCGGCTATCTGCTGGAGCGGCACGCGTGGGACGAGGAGTGGATCGCCCACCAGGGCTTCCCGCTGGAGCTGCTGCCCGACCTGCTCGGCGACGACGAGATCGACGGCCGCACGGACGAGGCGCTGCTCGGGATCTCCGTTCCGGTGGCCGCCACCATGGGCGACCAGCACGCGGCGCTGATCGCGCTGGGCGGCCTCGCCGCGGGGCGCGGCATGTGCGTGTACGGGACCGGGGCGTTCGTGGACGTCGCGACCGGGGAGCACCCGGCGCTGCCCCGGCCGGGCATCTCCGGGGTGCTCGCCCAGCCCGGCTGGCGGCAAGGGGGTGTGACGCAGTTCAGCCTGGAGGCGTACTGCTCGACCACCGGCTCGGCGCTCCGCTGGCTCTGCGACGACCTCGGCTTCTTCGCCTCCCCCGCGGAGATCGGCGAACTGGCCCTGAAGGCCCCCGCCAACGGCTCGGCGTGGTTCGTGCCGGCGCTGGCCGGCATCCGTACGCCGTCCTGGCGGCCGAACGCCACGGCCGCCCTGACCGGGCTCTCCCTCGCCACCACCCGCGCGGACATCGCCCGCGCGGTGATGGAGGGCATCGCGCACTCCGTCTGCGATCTGATCGACGGGGTCCGCGACACGATGCGGGCGCCGTTCGGGCAGCTCAGGGTGGGCGGCGGCGTGTCCGGCAGCGACGCCCTGATGCAGATCCAGGCCGACCTCGTGGGGCTGCCGCTGGAGCGGGTCGCCGACTCGGCCACCGCCAGCCTGCGCGGCAGCGCCTATCTGGCCGGGGTCCGGCAGGGCCTGTGGTCCGGCCTCGACGAGGTCGTCGAGGCGCAGCCGCGCGGCCGGATCTTCGAGCCCATGATCTCCGCGGCCCAGCGGACCGAGCACCGGGCGGGCTGGCAGGCGGTCCTCGCACCGCATCTGCGCGAGCCCGCCCCCGAGAAACCTGCGGACGACTGACACCCGTCCACCCGAAACACCAGGAGTTGATTGTGATCACCTTGCCCGCCCGCAAACCGCGGCGCGCCTCGGCCGGAGCGGCCCGGGCCAAGCCGCTGCTGCTCGACCGGGCCGCCTCCCGCCGGCGGCTCGGCCAGGACGTGTACGACGTGCTGGTCATCGGCGGCGGCGTGACCGGCGCGTACGCCCTGCTCGACGCCGTCTCCCGGGGCCTGAGCGCCGCGCTGGTGGAGAAGGACGACTTCGCCTCCGGCACCTCGTCGAAGTCCTCGAAGATGGTGCACGGCGGTCTGCGCTACATCGAACAGGGCAATGTGGGCCTCGTCCGCCACTCCCTGCTGGAGCGCCACCGCTTCCGCCGCAACGCCCCGCACCTGGTGCACCGGCTGCCGTTCCTCTTCCCGATCCTGGAGAAGGAGGGCATCTTCGACCCCCGGCTCGCGAAGGGGTTCGAGGGGCTGCTGTGGACGTACGACCTGATCGGCGGCTGGCGGATCGGCAAGCTCCACCAGCGGCTGACGGTCGAGGAGGTCCTGGCGCACGCGCCGACGCTGCGCGCCGAGAACCTCAAGGGCGGGCTGATGTACTTCGACAGCCGCACGGACGACGCGCGGCTGACCCTGACGATCATCCGTACGGCCGCGGCGCTCGGCGCGACGGTGCTCAACGGCGCCAAGGTCGAGGGCCTGATCACCGAGCGCGGCCGGGTCGGCGGCGCGAAGGTGAGCGCGGACGGCGAGGTGATCGACGTACGGGCGCGGGCCGTGGTGAACGCGACCGGCGTGTGGACCGACTCCGTCGACACGATGGCCGAGGAGGGGCACCGCCCGCAGGTGCGGCCGGCCAAGGGCGTGCACATCGTGGTGCCGTGGGAGAAGATCCGCAACGACTGCACGGTGACCGTGCCCATCCCGGGTCGCGCGCGCCGCGCCACCTGCACCCGCTGGGGCAACACGGTGGTGCTCGGCACCACGGACACCGACTTCCAGGGCTCCTCCGACGACGTGCACTGCACCCGCGAGGAGATGGACTTCCTGCTGGAGGGCGCGAACACCGCCTTCGCCACGAAGCTGACCCCGGACGACGTGGTGGGCTCCATCGGCGGGCTGCGCCCGCTCGTCGGCGGCAAGGAGGGCGCGACGCTGGACATGCGCCGCGACCACCACATCACGCTCGGCGCGACCGGCATGGTCACCGTCACCGGCGGCAAGCTCACCACCAGCCGGCACATGGGCGAGCTGGTCATCGACAAGGTGATGACGGTCCTCGGCCGCAAGGCACCCAGCCGCACCACCCACCTGCCGCTGATCGGCGGGGCGGGGTACGACGCCGAGGCCGTGGCCGCGTCCGGCGGGCTCGCCGCGCACTTCGGCGAGCGGTACGGCACGGAGGCCCGGTTCGTCCACGACCTGATAGCCGAGGACCAGGAACTGGCGGAGCCGGTCGTCGCCGGGCTGCCGTACACCAAGGCGGAGGTCGTCTACGCGGCGCGGTCCGAGATGGCCCGCTCGGTGGACGACGTGCTCTCCCGCCGCACCCGGTCCCGGCTGTTCGCGCGGGACGCGTCCACGGCCGCCGCCCCCGAGGTCGGGCGGCTGCTCGGGCAGGAGCTCGGGCTCTCCCCGGAACAGGTCGACCAGCAGGTCACCGACTACTTGGCATCCGTCGCACACGAGAAGGCCGTCCTCTTCGAGGGCCCCGAAGGAGCAGCAGCATGATCAGCCGTCAGACCATCACCCACCCCTTCAACCGCGGTGACTACACCGTGGGCGCGCCGACCCCGCCCCGCTGGGCGCGGACCACGCCGCCCGGCGAGGGCGCCGCGTCGCTCCAGCCGGCCGCCGTCGAGGTGCCCGGGCCGGTCGTCGAGGAGCTGCGCGCCGCCGCGAAGGCGGTGCACGTCGAGCGCGACGAGGTCGTGGCGCGGACCCGCGACTGGTGGGCCGGTTCCATGATCGGCGAGACCGACGGCAACCCCGCCACGCCGGACGCCGTCATCGTCGAGGCCGCCGACGCCGACCAGGTCGCGGCCGTCCTGCGGATCTGCCACGAGGCCGGCATACCGGTCACCGCGTCCGCCGGCCGCTCCAACGTCACGGGCGCGGCGCTGCCGGTCTTCGGCGGCGTGGTCCTGGACCTGTGCGGGCTCGACAAGATCCTGTCCTTCGACGCCGAATCCAACGTCGTGAACGTCGAGGCCGGCATGTTCGGCGACCTCTTCGAGAAGGAGCTCCAGGAGCGCCACCACGTCACCACCGGCCACTGGCCGTCCGCGTTCGCGCTCTCCACGGTCGGCGGCTGGGTCGCCTGCCGCGGCGCCGGCCAGCTCTCGACGCGCTACGGCAAGATCGAGGACATGGTCGTCGGCGTCGACGTCGTGCACGCCGACGGCACCAAGGCCACGTACGGCGACTACTCGCGCGCCGCGACCGGCCCCGACCTGCGCCAGCTCTTCGTCGGCTCGGAGGGCACGCTCGGCGTCATCACGGCCGTACGGCTGCGGGTGCACCCCCTGCCGGACTACGCCAAGGCCCTCGCCTTCGGCTTCGAGACGTTCGCCCAGGGCCTGGAGGCCTGCCGCCGCGTCCTCCAGCGCGGCGCGACCCCCGCGGCGCTGCGCCTCTACGACAAGCTGGAGAGCGGCGTCCACTTCGACCACCCCGAGACCAATCTGCTGCTCATCGCGGACGAGGGCGACCCGACGCTGGTCGACGCCACGCTGAAGGTGTGCGAGGAGGTCTGCGCCGAGTACGGGCCGGAGCTGGACAGCGAGAAGGTCTTCGAGCGCTGGCTGCACGACCGGATGCTGACCGGCAAGTCCTCGGACGGCTTCACGCCGGGCCCCGGCTTCGTCGCCGACACCCTGGAGATGGCCGCGTCCTGGGCCGACCTCCCGGTGATCTACGACGAGGTGGTGGCGGCCATCCAGTCCGTGCCGGGCACCCTGGCGGCCTCCGCCCACCAGTCGCACGCCTACACCGACGGTGCCTGCGTCTACTTCTCGCTGCGCGGCGACGTGGAGCGCGCCGAGCGCCGCCAGTGGTACCGCGCGGTGTGGGACGCGGCCAACGCCGTCCTCATCCGGCACGGCGCGGCGCTCAGCCACCACCACGGCTGCGGGCTGCTGCGCGGTCCCTATCTCCAGGACGCACTGGGGGCGGGCTTCGCGACCTTCGTCGCCGTGAAGGAGGCCCTCGACCCGAAGGGCATCCTCAACCCTGGCAAGCTGGGACTTCCCAGCGGCTTCGGCACCGCTCCGCTGAGCTGAAGCTCCCCTCCCCCGCAACCAGGTAGGTCATGAACCCCAGCCACCGGCCCCAGGCCGTGCTCGACCCCCGGCTCTCGGCGGCCCTCGCCGAGGTGCCGGTCATCGCGTCGGTCGTGGGGCCGCAGTTGCTGCGGCGGTTCGCCGAGGCGCCGGCATCGGTGTGCATTCTCGCCTCGATGTCGGTGGGGCAACTGCCGCAGATCGTTCCGGCCCTGCGCAAGTCCGGCAAGACCGTCTTCGTCAACGTCGACAGCAGTCCGGGCCTCGCGCAGGACCGGGGCGCGCTGGAGTTCCTCAAGCACATGGGCGCGAGCGGGATGGTCTCCACCCGGCTCTCGCTGGTCGAGAAGGGCCGCCCGCTCGGGCTCCTCACCATGCAGAAGGTCTTCGTCACCGACCGTTCGAATCTGCGCCGGAGCCTGGACGCGGTGGCCCGCGGCGTACCGGATCTCGTCGAGCTGATGCCGGCGCCGATCGTCGCGCACATGAGCCAGGAGTCCCAGACGGCGATGACGCCGTTCGTCGCCGCCGGGTTCATCGAGACCGCCCAGGACGCGGCCGTGGCCATCGCGCTGGGCGCCAGCGCCGTGGCCACCTCCGACCCCCGCCTGTGGCAACTGCGCCGGGACCAGCTCCCGCCGGTCCCGGCGCACGCCGCCCCCCTCGTCAGGAGAAGAACACCGTGAGTCATGTCGTCATCGCCCGCTACCGCACCGCGCCCGGCGCGCAGGACGAGGTGCTCGCCCATCTCGCCGAGATGGCGCGGGCCTCGCTGGGCGAGAGGGGGTGCCGCGGCTACCGCGTCCACCAGGGCACGGCGGACGACCGTACGATCGTGCTCTACGAGGAGTACGAGGCCGAGGCGGACTTCACCGCGCACTGCGCCAGCGAGCATTTCCAGGCCATCGTCCTCGGCAAGGTGGTGCCGCTGCTGGAGCACCGCGAGGTCGTGCAGGTCACGCCGCGCGGGGAGGCCGCCGTATGAGGATGCCGGCGGCGGTACTGCGGGCCACGTCCACCGAGCGGCCGTACGGGGCCTCCCGGCCGGTGGAGATCGAGGAGGTCGAGCTGGGGGACCCCCGCGAGGGCGAGGTGCGGGTGCGGATCGCCGCGGCGAGCCTGTGCCACTCCGACCTGTCGGTCGTCAACGGCGACCGGGTGCGGCCGCTGCCGATGGTGCTGGGGCACGAGGCGGTCGGGGTGGTCGAGGAGACCGGGTCCGGGGTGCGTGATGTCGAGGCGGGCGACCATGTGGCGCTGGTCTTCGTGCCGAGCTGCGGGCGGTGCGCGCGGTGCGGCGAGGGGCGCCCGGCGCTGTGCGCCGCGGCGGCGGAGGCCAATGGTTCGGGCGGGCTGCTGCACGGCCCCTCCCTGCTGCGCGGCTCCGGCGGTGAGCTGATCCACCATCAGCTCGGGGTGTCGGCGTTCGCCCGCTACGCGGTCGTCGCCCAGGAGTCCGTGGTCAAGATCCCCCAGGACGTGCCGTTCTCCGTGGCGTCCATGTTCGGCTGCGCCGTGCTGACCGGGGCGGGCGCCGTCATCAACACCGCCGGGGTGCGGCCCGGCCAGTCGGTGGCCGTGCACGGCCTCGGCGGCGTCGGCCTCTCCGCCGTGCTCGGCGCCCGCGCCGCCGGCGCCTGGCCCATCGTCGCCGTCGATCCCTCCCCCGCCAAGCGGGAGCTGGCGCTGCGGCTCGGCGCGAGCCATGTGTTCGCCCCCGAGGACGCGTCGGCCGTCGCCGACGTCACGGGCGGCGGCGCCGAGTTCGCCGTCGAGGCCGTCGGCAGCCCGCAGGTGATGGCGGGCTGCCTCCAGTCGGTGGCCCGTGGCGGCACCGTCGTCTCGGTGGGCCTGCCCGCACCGGGCCGTACGCTCGAAGTCCCCGCGCTGGCCTTCGCCGGCGAGGGCAAGTCCCTCATCGGCTCGTACATGGGCGACGCCGTGCCGCGCCGCGACATCCCCCGCTACCTCGGCCTCTGGCGCGCCGGCCAGATGCCGGTGGACCAGATGCACACCGGTACCGTGCCGCTGAGCGGCCTCAACACGGCGATGGAGGACCTGGCGAGCGGCGCCGCGATCCGCCAGATCATCGACACGTCGGCGGACGTCTGACGCGCCGGTGACGAGGGGGGCGGGCGGCCGCCCTCACCACTCCGGCCGCGCCGTCCGCGCCGCCTTGACCGGGCCGCACCGCTTGACCGGCCGCGTCGCCTTGACCGGCCGCGTCGGCCGGTCCCGTCGGCCCGGCTTCTCCCGCCGCCCGCCGAACCCATCGGTTCGGCGGGCGCGCTCATTCCCGGCCGGCTGCCCTGGCGGGACGTCAGCCATGACCGGTGATGCGCCGATTACCGGACGGGTCGTCAGCAGGGCTGCCGGAACGGCACGTTGAGTCACGCGATGATGCCGCGCGTGACGCGTCGTCGGCCGCCGTATCGCGGTGTCCCGTAACCGTCCGCTGACGGCTCACGGGCCGTCAGCGGAGGACCGGAGACTCGCGCGGGCTCCAGCCCGCGGCGGCGTCAGCGCGGGGCGCGGCACAGGTCGCGTTCCGCTGCTGTGAAGGGTGGGCCCGGGAGGGGGGCGGTGGCCGGGCCGCGGAGGACGGCGAGGGCCACGGCGGGGCGCAGGAGGGCGTCGAGGGGGGCGGAGAGGGTCATGACGTCGATCATGGCGCGGGCCACGGCGGGGCGGCCGGTGGCGGCCAGGGTCAGGCGGTCGAAGTAGCCGCGCAGCAGCCGGGCGGCGACCGGCGGCTGGTCGCCGATCGCGCCGGGGTAGCGGATGTCCTGCCCGGTGGCCAGGTCCCACGCGTTGTCGGCGGTACGGGCCAGGGCGCGCTGCGCCCGCCGGGCGAGGCCGGGTTCGCCGAGGCCGCCGCGCCGCAGTTCCGCGCGGAGCGCCTCGGCGCCGAGGGCGGCGACCGACATGCCCTGGCCGTACACGGGGTTGAAGGTGGCCAGGGAGTCGCCGGCGGCGACGAATCCGGCGGGCCACAGCGGCAGCCGCTCGAAGCGGCGGCGCCGGTTGACGGTGCTGTGCGAGACGAACACGTCGGTGACCGGCTCGACTTGGGCGATGAGGTCGGCGAGGACGGGGTGGTCGAGGCGTCGGCAGAATTCCTCGAACCCGTCGGCGTCCGCGGGCGGTTCGCCGCCGCGCGTGCCGGAGGCGGTGATCAGCCAGCGCCCGTCCTCGATGGGGACGAGCGTCGCCCCCTGGGCGGGGCGGTCCAGCCCGGCCCTGGGCTGCACGCTGACGACGGGGAAGTTCTCGGCGCCCGGCGGGGCCCGGAAGATCCGGGTGGAGTAGGCGAGTCCGGAGTCGACGCGTTCCTCCCGGACGGCGGGCAGGCCGAGTTCGGCGAGCCAGCGGGGCGCGTGGGAGCCGCGCCCGGTGGCGTCGACGACGAGGTCGGCGGGGAGGTGGGCCGCGCCGTCGGCGGCGGCCGGGTCGCGGAGCCGGACGCCGGTGACGCGCCGTGCGTCGCCGTCGAGTCCGAGCACGTCGGCGCCGTCGCGGAGGGTCACGCGCGGGTGGGCGAGCACCTGTTCCCGTACGCCCCAGTCCAGCAGGTCGCGGGTGCAGGCCACCAGGTACTGCATCTCGGGCCAGCGGGGCAGCCAGCCTTTCGCTGTGAGGGCGACGAGGCCGGTCGGCAGGGGGATGCGGCGGGCGCCGGCGGCGAGCCACCGGTCGGTGGTACCGGGCAGCAGGGATTCGATGACGCGGGCGCCGCCCGACCACAGCAGGTGGGCGTGGCGGGCCTGCGGAAGTCCCTTGCGGGCGGCGGGCGTCCGGGGCAGGCGGTCGCGGTCCACGAGGGTGGTGGACGCGCCGTGTTCGGCGAGGACGGCGGCGGTCAGCAGCCCGGCGAGGCCGGTGCCGAGGACCACGGCGCGGGGGTGCGGGGCGGCGGGGGCGGTCGCGTCGGGTCGGCGGATCGGCTCGTTCATGGCCGGTGACCTCCTGGGGGTGCGGCTCTACGCGCAGCGGTGACGGCCTGGGTTCCGGCACCCATTGTGGGGTGCCCGGTACGGCGGGTGCGGGAATTCAGCAGCCGCGTTCCGGACAGGTGAACTCGCACCACACGCATTTGCCGGCGCCCCGCGACTCCACGCCCCAGACGTCGGCGAGGCCGTCGACGAGCAGCAGGCCGCGGCCCGATACACCCGCCTCGCCGGGCTCCCGGCGCCGCGGCATGGCGCTGGAGCGGTCCTCGACCTCGACGCGCAGCCGCCGTTCGCCGTCAATGCCGGGGAGCGTCCGGATGGCCACGACGGCGGCGCCGTCGGTGTGCAGCAGGGCGTTGGTGATCAGCTCGTCGGCGACGAGTTCGATGTCGTCGGCGCGTTCGCCGGCGCCCCAGGCCCGTACCGCCGCGCGGATCATGTGCCGGGCCGCGGACAGGGCCTCCGGGTCGGCGGCGGCGATGTGCTGCTGGAGCCGTTCGGAGCTGGGCGCGGCGCCGCCCGTGCGGCGCAGGAGCAGGACGGCCAGGTCGTCCTCGCCGGCGCGTTCGTCGACGCGCTCGGACAGTTGGTCGGCGAGGTCCTGGAGGTCGTACGGGCCCTCGCGGACGACGTCGGCGAGCCACTGGTAGCCCTCGTCCAGGTCCGCGCCGGGCTTTTCCACGAGGCCGTCGGTGCACATCAGCAGGGTCTCCCCCGCGTCCAGTTCCATGGCGGTGACGGGGTAGTCGAGCCGGCCGAACTGGGCGGAGAGGCCGAGCGGCAGCCCGCCGGGGAACGGCAGCCGGCGGCAGGTGCCGTCGGTGTGCCGCAGCACCGGGTCGATGTGCCCGGCCCGGACGAGCCGCAGTTCCCCGGTGGCGAGGTCCGCCTCGGCGTACGCGCAGGTGGCGAAGCGGTCGGTGTCGAGTTCGTGGAGGAAGAGGGAGGCGCGGGCCATGACGGTGGCGGGCGCGTGGCCCTCGGAGGCGTACGCGCGCAGGACGATCCGCAACTGGCCCATGACGGCGGCGGCGTGGGTGTCGTGGCCCTGTACGTCGCCGATGACCGCGCCGACGCGGCCGCCGGGCAGCGGGATGACGTCGTACCAGTCGCCGCCGATGTCCCGGCCGAGCCGCGCCGAGCGGTAGCGCACGGCGAGGTCCGCGCCGGGGATGGCGGGGATGCGGCGCGGCAGCATCGCCTGCTGGAGCCCCTCGGCCAGGTCGTGTTCCTGGTCGAAGAGCATGGCGCGGGCCAGGCTCTGCGCGATGCTGGCGCCGAGGGCGACGAGCAGGGAGCGCTCTTCCGGGGTGAAGCCCTGCTTGTCGCGGTAGAGGAGGCCGAGGGCGCCGATGGGTCGGGCCTGGGCGATCAGCGGCAGATAGGCGGCGGCCGACAGTTCGAGGGCCTCGATGTGCTCCCACAGTTCGGGGTAGGAGGCGGCGAAGTCGTCGCGGGAGCCGATGAAGCGGGGCGCGAGGGTCCGTACCACCTCGCTCATGGGGTAGTTGTCCTCGATCCGCGTGTAGCGGGTGCCGGGCACGAAGGAGTCGGTGGGGCCCTCGGCGACGAGGTGGATGCGGCCGCTCTCGATGAGGCCGACGACGAGGCTGTCGGCGCCGAGCCGTTCCAGGCCCGGGGAGTCGCTGAGCACGTCGATGACGTCCTGCACGGTCCTGGCGTGCGCGAGGGCGGCGGTGGTGCGCTCGACGACGGCGCTCTGGTGGCGGCCTCCGGCGGGCGTCTCGCGGCGTTCCACCGAATGGGCGAGTTCGGCGGTGGCGTCGCGGAAGACGCCCAGGATGCGGCGCGGGCGGCCGTCCGGGTCGCGGCGGATATGGCCCTGGATGTGGGCCCATCTGGGGGTGTCGTCGCGGCGCCGGACGCGGAAGTACGCCCCGTAGGAGGTGCCGCCGGATTTGAGGGCCCGTGTGACGAGCCCGTCGAGGGGGACGGACTCGGTGAGCTGGACGCGGTCGAAGAGGGTGCCGGGGTCGCCGTCGTACTCCTCGGGGGTGAGGTCGAAGACGGCGAGGGCGGCGGCGTCCAGGTGCATGAGCCCGCTGGCCAGGTCCCAGTCGAAGGTGCCCATGCGGTTGAGGGCCAGCGTCACGTCCGGAAGCGCGGGCCAGTCACCCGGCAGCGATACGGCGGCCGGCGTCACTCCCCGATCAACCATGAGCCTACTCTGTCACCATTTGCCGGTTTCACGCACATTTTCGCGGTACAGGCGGGGCCGCTGATCGCCGTACGGGCGGGGCGGGCCGCCGTCCGTGGCTCGGCCGGGGGTCGGGCGGGGCGGGGCGGCGCCTCGCCGCCCGCCGGCCCCCGCTGCCCGCCCGGCGGCCCGCTCCGCGTCAGTGACGCACCGTCATCGCCCGGGTGTGCTCCCGCACCTGGTCGGGGGTCAGGTAGGAGTCGGTGTACTCGAAGTCCCGCAGCGTCGCGGGGCGCCGGATCTGGAAGCCGGTGCGGACGAAATCGTCGCCGGCGGTGGCGTTCAGCAGCCAGTTGGTCACCGTACGGACCTTGGCGACGTTGGTGCGCAGCGCCATCAGGTGGTAGCCGCGGGCGACGGCCTGCGCGGTGATGCCCTTGAGCTCCACGCCGAGCGGCTTGGAGACGGCGTCCTTGCCGCCGAGGTCGACGACGAGGCCGAGGTCCTTGTGCACGTACGGGCGGAGCGGGGCGCCGCGCAGGGTGGCGGTGAGGTTGTCGGCGACCGCCTTGCCCTGGCGCTGCGCGTGCTGGGCGGTGGGCGGGCAGATGGCCCCGTCGCCCGTGGCGACGTCGGGCACGGCGGCGGCGTCGCCGAGGGCGAAGACCCCGTCGAAGCCCGGCAGCGTCATCCGGTCGGTGACGGCGAGCCGGCCGCGTACGGTCTCCGCGTCGAGGGTGGCGACCAGCGGGCTGGCGGCGACGCCCGCGGTCCAGATCAGGGTGCGGCAGGGCAGCTCGCGGCCGTCGGTGAGGGTGACCGTCTCGGGCCCGGCCTCGGCGACGGAGACGCCGAGGGAGATCTCGATGCCGCGGCGCTGGAGGACTTCCATGGCGTCGGCGCCGAGCTTGTCGCCGAGTTCGGGCATCAGCTTGGGCGCGATGTCGATGAGGTGCCACTTGATGAGCTTGGGGTCCAGGCGGGGGTAGCGGGCGGCGGCCGCGGTGGTGATGCGCTGGAGGCAGGCGGCGGTCTCGGTGCCCGCGTAGCCGCCGCCGACCACGATGAACTGGAGCCGCGAGACGCGCTCCGCCTCGTCGGTGGCCGCGTCGGCGAGGTCGAGCTGGGCGATGACGTGGTCGCGTACGTACGCGGCCTCGGCGAGGGTCTTCATGCCGCGCCCGTACTCGGTCAGGCCCGGGATGTCGAAGGTCCGGGTGACGGAGCCGGGCGCGAGCACGATGTAGTCGTAGGTCTCGTCGACGATCTCGTCGGTGATCTTCCTGATGACACAGACCTTGGCCGCGCCGTCCACGCCGATCGCGCCGCCGGGGATGATCCGGGTGCGCCGCAGCCCGCGCCGCAGGGAGACCGCGACCGACTGCGGGGTGAGCACCCCGGAGGCCACTTGGGGCAGCAGCGGCAGGTAGAGCTGATAGCTGAAGGGGGCAACAAGGGCGATCTCCGCCTCTCCAGGGGCCAGGGTGCGCTCCAGCCTGCGGGCACACTCGACTCCGGCGAAGCCACCGCCGACGATGAGGATCCTGGGTCGCGTCATGATCTGTCTCCTGCTCGGTTTCGCGGGCTCCTACCCATGGTTCGGCCATTCGCGACGCTCCGCCTCTCGGCAGGGCGCGGGGCACGGGCGACGCAGCACGGGGAACAGGCGACGCGGCGGGCGTTTCGCACACGGCGGGTGACGCTCTGACCAGAGGAACGGCGGGCCGGGACGCGCTTCCGCTCGGTCGGTGATGCGGCGGCGCTCAGCCCTTCGGACCGTCGCCCGCCTCGGCGGCCTCGGCGAGGAGGGCTCGGGCCTTGGGCTCGGCCTCGTCGTAGCGGGCGGGGAAGGCGGAGCGCTGGACTTCCTGGGCCACCTGGCCCGCGGTCCAGTCGGGGTGGCCGCAGTCGGCGGCCACGGCGCGGGTGAAGAACGCGTTGGCGGCGTAGGCGACGTCCATGCACTGCTCGGGCGTGCCCCAGCCCTGGCTCGGGCGCTGCTGGAAGACGCCGAGGGAGTCGCGGTCGCCGCACGCGAGGTTGTTCATGTGCGACTCGACCCAGCCGGCCTCGAACCCGGCGAGCATCACCTTGTCGCCGACGCCCAGATCGCCGCCGACCCGGTGGACGATCCTGATGACGTCCGCGTCGTGTACGGGCGGCACCTCGCACGCCGCGTCCGAGCCCAGCTCCGTGGCGGGCACCCGGTCGCCGCGCCCCGGGCCGTACTCGCTCGGGCCGCCCGCCGAGGCCGACGCCGACGGGCACGAGAGCGCCCACGCGCCGAGAACGAGGCCGCCGAGGCGGAGCACAGAGCGCCGGACGGTCATGGGGCACCTCTTCGCGTCGGGGATGCTCACCGGCCGGCCCGGGGGGCCACATGGCTGATACCCCGGCGGCGCGGCCCGGACGCCCGCGACGCCGTTCTCCGCCGGTTCGGCCCAGTCCGGGCGGGGGGGCCGGCCGGAGCTAGGGGAAGCTCAGCGTGCGGTACACCGTGACGTTCCCCGCCAGCTCCTCGCACGCCTGGGCGGCTGCCGCCAGCCGGCCCGCGCACGCCGGGTCGGCGGTGTCCAGGAGGATGCCGAGCGTCGTACCGCTGTGGCCGATCACGACGCCGAGTCCGCCCATCTCCTCGCAGACGGCGATCATCGCGTCGAGCGACTTCTTGTGGCGCAGCGCCTGGTTCATCCGCGCGCTGCGCGTGGCGACCGCCCCGACCTCGGCGAGGTCGCGCCGGGCGACCGCGCCGGTGAGCCGGTCCAGGAGGGCGGCGTACTCGCGTTTGTCCGCGGCGGTGAACGGTTTGGGTATCCGGTTGAAGTCGACCGTGTCCACCGCGCCGCCCTCGTCGATGCTGACCACGGCCATCGAGGGCAGCGAGCCGAGCTTCGCCCGGAGCCGCACGCTGCGGTGGTGGAAGGCGACGACGGCGGGGTAGAGCACGCCGTCGGTGGGCTCGATCCGGGCCAGGTACCGCTCGATGCGGCGCGGCGGCATCGGCAGGTCGAGGGCGTTGCCGACGGCGCGGGCGGTGGCCACCAGGTCGGCCGAGGAGCTGGCCAGCCCCTTGCCCTCGGGCAGCATGCTGTCGATGGTCAGCAGGCCGCCGCCGGGGTCCGGCACCTCGTCCATGATCATCGAGACGAGGCGCAGCGCCTTCTTCTTGTGCGGCGGCCAGACGTGCAGCCCGTCACCATCGGGGTACGTCTGGAAGGTGACCGACGTCCACCGGGCCACCGGCAGCGTCACCAGGAAGTCGCCGTCGTCCTCCGGCAGCACGCCCTGCAGCAGCTCGCCGAACGTTCCGAACGTCGAGCTCATGCCGGTCGCGCCGGTGCGGCGCCCGCCGGTGAGCGCGATGTCCCCCGTCATCGTCATCAAGCTTCTCCCTCGTCCTGCGTCCTACGTGCCGCGTCCTACGTGCTACGTCCTGCGAAAACCCCGCGAATGCCCGCGGACCCTGCTGAGGGCGTCCGGTCAGCGGTGCTGTCACACCGGGGTGCGCCGGGGCCGTTCGCACGCCGCCCGTACCAGCGCCGCGCTGTCCGCCGGGGACGCTCGTACGAAGTACCGCCCGCCCCGGGCGAGTTCGCGCAGCCGCACGGTGTCGGCGACCAGCTTCCACTCGCCGTGCCGCTCGCCGAACCCGCTGGTCGTCGCGTCGTCCTGGGCGACGACGACGTCCACGGCGGTGCCGATGCCGTACCGCTCGGCGTTCTCCCGTACGGCGATGAGGTGGTGATGGGACGTCAGCACGTCATGGCGGTACGCAGAACCCACCACCTCGGCGCGCTCCGGCTTGAGCCCGTCGAGTTCGACGTAGGCGCTCTCGGCGCGCAGCCGCGCGAGGAGGGTGCGATGGTCGGCGGCGGCGACCTCGCGCATCGTGCGGCGCAGGTCGTCGGCCTCCGCCAGCAGCAGTGCGCCGATGAACACGCGCTCCGCCCGGCGGCCCCCGGCCTCCAGCAGCCGCGCCGTCTCCAGCGCCGCCGCCGCGCCCTCGCCGTGCCCCCACAGCAGTACGGGCGCGTCGATCCGCGCCACGATCTCCGCGTGCACCCGGCGGGCCAGCTCCGCGACGTCGGCCGGGGGCTCGCCGTCGTCCACCAGGTCGTGGCCGGGCGGCTCGACTCCGTACACGGCGATCCCATCGCGCTCCAACTCTGCCGCCAGCGCGCGGAAGTTGACGGCGTTTCCGCCCGCGTAGGGAAAGCAGACCAGGCTGTGGTGCGCGGCGTCCACGCGGGACAGCGGCTGGAGCAGGCCGTCGGGCAGCGGCCCGTCGCCCCCGTCGTCGGGGGGCGAGCCGTCGAGGGCGGCCGCGAGGGAGCTGAGCACCGGGTACCGGACGAGCTGTTTGAGGGAGAGTTCCCGGTCCATCCGGACCACGAGCCGCACTCCGGCGAGCGAGGAGCCGCCCAGCTCGAAGAAGTCGTCGTCCCGGCCGATGCGCTCCAACGGGGTGTTCAGCACCTCCGCCCAGAGCATGGCCAGGCGCTGCTCGGTGGGGGTGCGCGGGGCGACGTAGGGCGCGCCGCCGTGGCCGAGCGTGCCGGCCAGCCGGACCAGCGCCTTCTTGTCCACCTTGCCGTTCTCGGTCAGCGGCAGCCGCCGCAGGCGGTGCACGTAGGTCGGGACCATGTAGTCGGGCAGCGAGCCGGCGAGGGCGTCCCGGACCCGCCCGGCGGTCAGTTCCTCGCCGCCGGCGAAGAAGGCCACGAGGTTGCGCGGGCCGCCGCCGGCCGCGTCCTCGACGACCACGGCGGCGTCGCGGACGCCCGCGATGGCGAGCAGCCGGTTCTCGATCTCCCCGATCTCGATGCGGAAGCCCCGGATCTTGACCTGTTCGTCGCGGCGGCCGAGGTATTCGACGCGCCCTTCCGGGAGCCAGCGGCCGAAGTCGCCGGTGCGGTACATCCGGGTGTCGGCGCGGAACGGGTCGGGGACGAACGCCTGCCGGGTGCGCTCCTCGTCGTTGATGTAGCCGCGGCCCACGCAGACGCCGGAGAAGGCGATCTCGCCGGGCGTGCCGAGGGGCGCCAGCGCCAGGTTCTCGTCCAGCACATACGCGTTGACGTTGCGCAGCGGACGCCCGACGGGTACTGATTCGCCGTCAGGTGGGCCGTACAGGACCTCGTGCATGGTGTCGTCGGACACCTCGGTGGCCCCGTAGGAGTTGACGAGCCTGATGTGCGGGTACGCCCGGAACCAGCGGCGCGCCGACTCCAGCCGCAGCGTCTCCCCCGTCACCGACAGCGCGCGCAGGCCGCCGAGCGGCCGGGGGTGCCGTTCCACGTGCGCGAGCAGCACCTCCAGGTAGGAGGGGACGACCTGGGCGACGGTGACGGCGCCGCGCGTGATCTCGTCGAGGAACCGGTCGACGTCGAGCAGGGTGTCGGTGTCCACGACGCGGGCGCTGCCGCCGACCAGGAGCGGTGCGGCGAACTGCCACAGCGAGATGTCGACGAACTGGGCGGCGGTCTGCGCGGTCACCTCGCCGCCGCCCGTGGCCATGCCCATGTCCTCGATCTTCATATGGAGGTGGTTGAGCAGCCCGGCGTGCTCGCAGACCGCTCCCTTGGGGGCGCCGGTGGAGCCGGAGGTGAAGTAGATGTACGCCGCCTGGCCGGGGTCGATGGCGAGCCCGGGATTCTCCGTGTCCGCCCTCGCGGCCTGTGACGTGCCGAGTATGCGCGGCGGCTGGTCGAGGCCGGCCGCCGCTTCCCGTACGCGCGCCTCCGCGTCCGGCGCGACGAGCGCCGACCGGCATGCGCTGCGGCCGAGTTGACCGGCGATCCGCTCCGCGGGGAAGTCCGGGTGTACGGGCAGGTAGACGCCGCCCGCCTTGAAGACGCCCAGGGCCGCGGCGATCCAGTCGAGCCCCCGGTCCATGACGACGGCCACCACGTCCTCGGGCCGTGTTCCGGCGGCGAGCAGGGCGTGGGCGTACTGGTTGGCGCGGGCGTTGAGTTCGCCGTACGTCCACTGGTCCGCGCCGTGCGCGGCGGCCACCCGGCCGGGGGCGTCGCGGACCCGCTCCTCGAAAGCGTCCACGAACGTCCCCGTCGGCGGGGCGGTCCGGGGCCCGGACAGGCCGTGGAGCTGGGTCTCCGTCTCGGCCGGCGAGAGGAGGCTCTGCCGGTGGTGCGGGGCGTCGGGGTCCGCGGCGAGGAGACGGAGCGCGGTGAGGTGATAGCCCGTCAGGCGGGCGGCGTATTCCTCGTTCAGGGTGGCGCGGCCGAAGAGGACGCGCAGCGACAGCCCGGCCCCGTCCGCGGCGAAGGCGACGCGCACCAGCTCCCCGTCGCCGAGTTCATCCGTCTCGGGGCCAGGGCCTTCGAGGCCCGACAGGTCGCAGACGATCTCAGCCGACGATCCGGGTTCCCTCGGCTCGCCCTCCAACGCGCTTGTCCGCGCCACCAGTTCGGCCCAGGTGGAGTCGGCGACGGTCAGCCGCAGCGCCGCGGGCGACGTCCCGGCGGCGCGTACCTGACCGGTGTTCAGTTCCCGTTCCGCCGTCACGGTGGCCAGCACGCGGGCGTGCGCCGCGAGCAGCAGGGCGGCGAGGTCCGCGCCGAGCCGCGCGGCGGTGCCGCGGAGGCCGGCCGCCAGGTCCTCGGGTATTCGGGCGCGGTGCGCGCCGGTCCCGTGCGCGTCCGCGGCGCGCTCGGTCCACCGCGGGGCGCGGGTGGGCGGCACCCTCCGGCTCGCGTTCCGTGTCACTGCCCGCCGCCCCCTTCGTCCCACGCCGTCGCGCGCATGTCGATCCCCATCCGTCGTCCGTCGTCCGTAGCCCGCGTCCCGAACCTCATCCGGCTTCCGTCACCCGCATCTCGATCCTCATCCGCCGTACGGCCGCCCGGGCGCGGTGCGCGGCCTCCTCCGCGTCCCGGCCGACGGCCACGGCGCAGCCCAACCGGTCGAGGAAGGAGTGGGTGATCGCCACGGCCCTCCCGGCGGCCGTGGTGGCGTGGGCCAGGATGATGCCGGGCCCCGCGGCCGCCTCGTCGAGCCCGCCGACGGCCGTGACCCGGCCGGCCCCGGGCGCCATGAGGAAGCGGACGGCGGCATGACCGGCCGCCGGCCCGGGGGCCGGGAGGGGGCCGGCACTGGCGCGGGCGATGACCGCGTCGACCAGGTCCGTGCCGGTGGCGGCCTTGACGGCGGCGGGGATCATGCCGCCGGCGAGCCGCGGGTTGACCTCGATGACCACGGGGCCCGAGGCGGACCAGCGCAGTTCGGTGTGGGCCGCGCCCCAGCCGAGGCCGAGGGCGGCGAGCGCCCGTACGGCCGTGTCGGCGAGCGCGGCCCGTACGTCCTCGGGGACCGCGGCGGGCACGTCGTGGCCGGTCTCCACGAAGTGGGGCTCGGGGCCGAGGTGCTTGCCGACCACGGCCACCACATCGGTGTCGAAGGTCTCCACCGAGAACTCCGGCCCCTCGACGGCCGCCTCGACGAGCAGCCGACGCGGTACGGGCGTGCCGCGCTCGTCGCCCGTACGGGACAGCAGTTCCTCCGCCCAGCGCCGCGTCTCGTCCGCGTCGCGGCACAGCCGCACGCCGACGGAACCGGACCCGCTGACGGGTTTGAGCACCACGGGGTAGCCGATCTCGCGGGCCGCGCCGACGGCTTCGGCGACCTCCCCGACCGACTGGTACGCGGGCGAGGGCACGCCGGCCGCGGCGAGCAGGCCGCGCTGGGCGTCCTTGCGGCGGCAGCGGGCGACGGCGTCGCCGTCGGCGGCGGGCAGTCCCAGCTTCGCGGCGACACGGGCGGCCGGCGCCACGAAGTACTCGGAACTGGAGGCGACCCCGGCGAGCCCGGCCCCGGCCGCGAGCCGTTCGCACGCCTCCCGCACGGCGTCGGCGTCCCCGGTGTCGAGCACGAGGGTCTCGATACGGTCCTCGGCCGCGTACGGATAGCGGGCCGGGTCGCGGGCGAGCAGCACCGGGCGCATGCCGCGCGCCGCGGCCGCCGCGCAGAACTGCCGCCCGGTGCCGGTGGTGTTGCTCTCCAGGAAGGCGAACCACTGTCGCCCGTCGCCCGTGTCAGTCATCGCGTGCCCCTCCGCTTCGTGCCGCCTGTTCCGTGCCATCGACGAGCTTCGAGACGGACGTGAGGAGTTCGTGCCGGGCCGCGTCGAGGCGTTCCCGGTGCCCGCGCAGCCAGTCGGCGTGTTCCGCGAGGCGTGCGCGCGTGGTGGCGAAGGCGGTGTCGAACATGCCGGGGCCGCCGCCGCGGTCGTGTTCGGCGACGACCTCGCCGAGCGGCGGCAGCGACGCCCGTTCGGCGCCGGGGGTGCCGGGCGGCAGGCGCAGTTCGGTGGCGCCGGCCTCGACGGCCTCACGGACGGCGGCGCCGACGACGTGGTGCGCGGTGCGGAAGGGCACGCCTTCCCGTACGAGGCGGTTGGCGAGGATGGTGGCCGTGACGAACCCCTCGTCGGCGCGGCGGGCCATCCGCTCGGGCTCGGGGCGGGCGCCGCTGACGAGCACCTGCGCCAGGAGCACGGACTCGGTGACGGTGTGCAGGGCGCCCCAGGCGGGGCCGACCGCCTCGGTGCCGACCTCGATGGAGTTGGTGAAGGGGGTGGACTTCATGGTGGCGGCCGCCGCCGTCCAGGCGCCGAGCGCCACGCCCGCCTTGGCCTTGACGTGCTCCAGCAGGAACGCGTTGCGCTTCTGCGGCATGGCCGAGCTGCCGCCGACGAGCCGTTCGGGGAAGGCGATGAAGGCGAACTCCTGGGTGCTCCAGAGCTGGAGGTCGGTGGCGAGCCGGCTCAGCGTCAGGCCGGCGCCGCTGATGGCGGCCAGCGCCCGGAGCACGCCGTCCCGGCTGGCGACGGCGTCCACGGCGTGCAGCGGGGGCCCGTCGAAGCCCAGGAGGGCCGCGGTGCGGGCGGGGTCGATGGGCAGGTCCGTGCCGGCGACGGCGCCCGCGCCGAGCGGGCAGCGGCCGAGTCCGGTCAGGGTGTGGCGCAGGGCGTCGATGTCCCGGTCGAGGGCGACGGCGATGCCCGCCAGGTAGTAGCCGTAGGTGATGGGCATGGCGGGCTGGAAGTGGGTGTAGACGGGCATGACGGTCTGTCGGTGGGCCCGGGCGCGGGAGAGCAGCACGGCCTGGAGGCGCAGCAACTGTCCGATGAGGTGGGTGAGTTCGGTGCGCAGCCGCATGGCGGTGATGGTGGCCTTGATGTCGTTGCGGGAGCGGCCGGTGTGCAGTTTGCCGCCGATGTCCGCGCCGAGCTCCGCCACCAGGTGGCTCTCGTACATCAGGTAGAGGCCGCGGGGCGCGGGCTCGTCGAGGAGTTCGGCGAAGCCGGCGGCGCGCAGCCGGCCGATGCGGTCGAGGAGGGCGGCGGCGGCCGGGGCGGGCAGCAGGCCCCGCTCGGTGAGCATGACGACGTGGGCCAGGTCGATGGTGGTGGTGAAGCCGAGTTCGCGGCGGATCTCGGCGGGCCCGGGGTCGCCGTAGACGACGTGCTGGGTGCGGGCGCCGAGGGTGGCGGTGAGCCGTCCGGTGCCGCTCATGACAGCGCCTCGGCGCCGCGCGGGGCCGCGGCGGTCATGGCGACCGCCCCGGGTATCCGCCCGTACGGGCTGCGCTGCCAGGCGAGGCGGCTCCAGCGGTCTCCGGCCTGGTCGACGCGGGCGAGTTCGACGGGCTCGGCGGGGAGCGCGGTGCCGGCGTGGCCGTTCTCGGCGAGCCAGGCGTCGTCGTAGACGGTGGCCTGGTAGCGGTAGCCCTCGTCGGGGAGCATGACCACGCACAGCGCGTCGGGGTGGCGCCGGGCCCACCAGTCGGCGGCCAGGTAGGCGGCGCCGCTGGTCGGGCCCTGGAAGAGGGCGTGCCGGGCGTGCAGGCGGCGGGTGGCCGCGTACGCCTCGGCGGCGGTGCACCAGTGGACGTCGTCGAAGACGGTGTGGTCGAGGTTGGCGGGCCACAGGCTGTTGCCGAGGCCGCGCAGGGCGCGGGGGCCGTCGGGCTGGCCGAAGAGGACGCTGCGGTGGGTGTCGACGCCGATCGCGCGGGTGTGCGGGGTCTGTTCGCGCAGGGTGCGGACGGTGCCGCACATGGAGCCGCCGGAGCCGACGGGGCCCACGACGCAGTCGACGGCGCCGAGCGTCTGGGCGAGCTGCTCGGCGACGACCGCGTACGAGCGGGGGTTGTCGGGGTTGGTGTACTGCTCGGGGCAGAAGCTGTCGGGCCGCTCGGCGCGGATCTCGGCGAGTCTGCGCAGCCGGGCCTCCTGGAAGCCGCCGGTGGGCGCGGGTTCGAGGCAGATCTCCAGCCGGGCGCCGAGGTCTTCGAGGCGGCGGTAGAGGTTGGCGTCGATGGCGGGGTCGCTGACGAGGATCAGCTCCCGTTCCATGAGGGCCGCCTGCATCGCGAGGGCGAGGCCGAAGGTGCCCGACGTCGTCTCGGTGATCACCGTGTTCCGGTCCAGGTCGCCGCGTTCCATGGCGCGGCGGAGGATATAGCGGGCCGGGAGGAGCTTCATCAGCGTGAAGACGGCCCCGTAGAGATTCGGGCCGAGACGCACGAGCCGCGGCATCATCTGCGCCTCGGTGATCTCCTGGAACATAGGCATGGTTGCCCCCATGAAAGCTCCCTGCGAATTCGGGGCGAACAGAAAACACGAGGGTGCCAACCCACGCGGAATTAATCGGTTACGGGCCTGCCGGCCGATGGGCCGGACTTTATCCGAACGTTTCCGTCACCGAATGGCTGAGAATCCGCTGAAGGCCGCGTGGGCCGGGCTCCGATATCCGCCCGGCCGACAGCGCGTCGCACGCAACTAGCCCACCATCCCCCGTCAGGACTGCGTAGCCAAGGACCGTGCCCGGTGCGCGCGTTCGGCGGTCTGTGCCGACAATTCCGCTGCGCACCAAAGCGGTTCGACGCTACCCACTAGATCAAGAACAGTCAAAGGCCGGCTTGAACGGCCGCGGTCGTTTCCGGCGGATCGTTCCGGGCGCGTCGGGGGCATTGTCCGGCCACGGTCGCGTACCGGAATCCTGAGGGGTTCGCAAGAGTGGTCCCGGACATGACGGAGGGCCGGGGCGGATATGCGGGACGGATGATTCCGCATATCGGCGTTCCCGGCCCGTACGACTACGGCTGTCACGTGCTCTCGGCGCGCCCCGGCGACGGTTTACTCGGAATGCGCGACGGCCTCGGCGACGGCCTCCGCGACGGTCCCGTCCGGTCCGCCGCGGCGCGCGCGGAGGCGGCGCGCCGCCTCGATGGCCCCGACGACCAGGAGGGCGAGGGCGAACGCCAGCAGCAGCCCCTTCACCGGCTCGTCGCCGAAGCTCGCCCCGCCCACGAAGCCGATGGCCGTGCTGCTGACGGCCCACAGGCCCGCCCCGATCGCGTCGAGTGCGACGAAGCGGCGCAGCGGGAACCCCAGGCTGCCGGTGGACAGCCCGGAGGCCACCCGCCCGCCCGGCAGGAAGCGCGCCGCGACGACCAGCGTCGTGGCGTGCCGGGCGACCATGGAGCGGCCCCACTCGTAGCGCTCCCGGCCCTTCTCGCCGCGTGTCAGCCGGGCGACGGCCCGCGGCCCGAGCCAGCGGCCCATGCCGTGGCTCAGGCAGTCGCCGGCGAGCGCGCCCGCCGCGGCGACGGCGGCGAGCAGCGCGAGCTGCGGCAGGTCCGAGCCGAGCAGCACCGCCACCATGACCACGGTCGTCTCGCTCGGCATGAACGGCAGCAGCGCGTCGAGGCCCGCCACCAGGAACACGACCGCCCAGAGCCACGGCGAGTCAAGAGTGCTCTGCAACAGCTCGACCAGCCGGTCGAACAGCTCAAACATGGGCGGGCGACTCCGTGCTGCACACGGCGGAGCGGGTACGGGCGGCCAGCGCGCGCCGGTCCGCGCCCGGCGCGAGCTGCGGATGGGCGGTGACCCGCACGCTGAGTCCGCCGGCGCTCACCACCCTGCGCAGCGACGTGCCGAAGTCCTCGTCGCCGAGGAAGGCCGCCACCGTGCTGGGCGCGCCGTGCTGGCGGTAGTCGATGGTGATCGGCCGTACGGGCGCGCCCGCGTCGATCGCCGCTTGGAAGGTGGCCCGCCGGAACCGGCCCCCGGACGTCGAACACCAGGTGGTGGCCTGCGGGAAGACCACCACGGACCGGCCGGAGCGCAGCGTTCCGGTGAGTTCCGCGACGGCGCCCGGCAGCGCCCGCAGCCCCTCGCGGTCGATGAACCGGGTGCCGATCCGCCGGGCCAGCGTGCCGATCACAGGCCAGCCGCCCACCTCCCGCTTGGCCAGCAGCGTCGCCGGTTCGACGGCGAGGACCGCCACGATGTCGAGCCAGGAGACGTGGTTGGCGACGATGAGCGTGCCGACCCCGTTCGGCCCGCTGACGCTCAGCGGGCCGGGCGCCGCCTCCAGCCGTACGCCGAGCGCCGCGAGTACGCCCCGGGCCTGGGCGCGCAGCGTCTCGAACTCGGCGAGCCGCTCCCCCTTGGCCACGCCCCGCGTCATCTCGTAGGTGAGGGCGGCATAGCGGCGTACGGCCTCCGCCAGGGGCACGCGCGGCGCGGCGTGCGCGGCGCAGCCGGGGGTGCACCGCGCGTCCACGGCCCACGGGTTCATCGGGTCTCCCCCAGGAAATAGCGGCGGTAGCGGTCGTTCAGCCGGTCCGTGTCGAGCAGCACGAAGAAGTCCGCGACGTCGAACTCGGGGTCGTGGGCGGGCGCGCCGCACATCCACGCGCCGAGCCGCAGATAGCCGCGGAGCAGCGGCGGCAGGTCCGCGTAGCCGGGGTGCGCGGCCTCCAGGTCGGCGGGCATCCAGGGGCGGTGCGGGTGGACGCGCAGCTCGGCGGGCGAGGAGTGCTTGGTGGTGCCGAGCAGCCAGGCGCTGGACGCGGCCCGCCCGCCGTCGGCGAGCGGCACCGAGGCGCAGCCGGCCAGGTAGCGGTGGCCGGAGAGCAGCACGTAGCGGGCGAGCGCGGACCACATCAGGTTGATGACGGCGCCGCCGCGGTGGTCGGGGTGGACGCAGGAGCGGCCCGCCTCGACGGTGGAGGGGCGCAGCGCGGCCAGCGCCCGGAGGTCGAACTCGCCGTCCGAGTAGGAGTGTTCGGCGCGTCCGGGCGGCAGCAGCCGGTAGGTGCCCACCACTTCGTCGGTGCTCGTGTCGGTGACGATGAGGTGGTCGGCGAGGTCGTCGTAGGCGTCCATGTCGTGGCCGGCGAGGGGCGTGTGGAGGGTGGCGCCCATCTCCTCGCCGAAGACCTGGTACCGCAGCCGCTGGGCGGCGCGTATCTGCTGGGTGGTGTCCGCGATGGAGGTGACGTACGAGGTGGTCGCCGCTGACGCGGTGGATGTGGGGAGCATGAGTGTGCTGGTCTCCATTCGATGGGCTTCGGTACCGGCGGCGATCGTCCGCTGCCCCGCTTCGCGGTCCCGCGTGGGACGTTGATCCCTTGTGTCACGACCGTAGGAGCGGTACGCCGGACGGCGCACTGCACCAAGGGCAGCGGGCACCCCTGACCTTCGTCAGGTGGCGGCGCGCGTCAGCCGGCGCGCAGTTCCAACGTGCAGCACTTGACGCTGCCGCCGGCCTTGAGGAGTTCGGACAGGTCCAGGCCGATCGGTTCGTAGCCGCGCTCCCGCAGCGCGGCGGCGAGGCGGGTGGCGGCCTCGGGCAGTAGAACGTGGCGGCCGTCGCCGAAGGCGTTGAGGCCGAAGACGGCGGCGTCCTCGTCGGTGGCGAGCAGGGCGTCCGGGAACATCTCGCGCAGGGCCGCCCGGCTGCCCGGGGAGAAGGCGGCGGGGTAGTACATGATCTCGTCGTCGCCGAGTACGGCGAGGGCGGTGTCGAGGTGGTAGTAGCGGGGGTCGACGAGGGTCAGGCCGGTGACGGGCGGGCCGAAGAACTCCTGGGCCTCGGCGTGGGATCGGGGGTCGGTGCGGAATCCGGTGCCCGCCAGCAGCCGGCGGCCGGCGAGGAGGTAGTCGCCCTCGCCCTCGTTGATGTGCTCGGGCCAGTGCGTCTCGGCGAAGCCGTGCTCGCGGAGCCAGGAGAGGTAGACGGGGCCCTCGGCGGTGCGCTCCATGTGCCGGAAGCGAGCGCCGAGGACCCGGCCGTCGATGACGGTGGCGCCGTTGGCGGCGAACACCATGTCGGGCAGGCCGCCGACCGGTTCGATGATGTCGACGGTGTGGCCCAGTTCGCGGTAGAGGTCGCGCAGCCGCTCCCACTGGGCGAGGGCGAGGCCACCGTCGACCGGTTTCTCGGGCTCCATCCAGGGGTTGATGGAGTAGGTGACGTCGAAGTGGCTCGGGGAGCACATCAGCAGGCGACGCGGGATCGCGGTACGGGCGGGCGGGGCGGAGGCCGCAGAGGCGGGTGCGGGGGTGGAGGCGCCGGAGACGGCGGGTGTGGCGGCGGAGGTACCAGGCGTGGTGCCAGGGACGGCGCTCGTGGTGCCGGGGGCGTCGGGCGTGGTGCCGGGGGCGTCGGGCGTGGTGCCGGGGGCGTCGGGCATGGTGCCGGGGGCGTCGGTCGTGGTGCCGGGGGCGTCGGGCATGGCGATTCCCTTTTGGTTTCTCTCGGTGGAGTATCGGCGCGCTCGGTGTGCGCCGCGTGAATCCCGTGTGAATCGGGGCGGGCGGACCGGCCGCGGGCTGTGGTCCGTTGGCCGGAATTCGGTTCCCGGCGGCTCTGTCCGGGGGAAAGCCGGTCGGTATCATTCCCCCTCAACGGGAGGAAGGAGCGACAGTGCGTGATGCCGTCGCCAATACCGTGGCTGCGGAGGGTGTCGACCCTCAGGAGTTCCGGTCAGTAATGGGGCATTTCTGTTCCGGCATAACCGTCGTGACGGCCTTCGGGCCGGACGGCCCGGTGGGGTTCACCTGCCAGTCGTTCAGCTCGTTGTCGCTGCGGCCGCCGCGGGTGCTGCTCTGTCCGAGCCGTTCCTCGACGACCTGGCCGGTCATCAGCGCCGCCGGGCGCTTCTGCGTCAATGTCCTCGCGGCCGGACAGGAGGGGCTGAGCAATGGCTTCGCCCGCTCCGGCGGCGACAAGTTCGCCGACGTGGAATGGGATCTCTCCCCCGACGGAATGCCGTTGCTCTCCGGCGTCGCGGCATGGGTGGACTGCGAACTCCAGGCCGAATACGACGGCGGGGACCATCTCGTGGTCACGGCGGATGTGCACGGACTCGGCGTCGGCGGCGCGGCCGGCCCATTGCTCTACTACCGGGGGAAGTACGCGCGGATAACACCCCCGCTGCCGGTCTGAGCATTTCCTGCTTTCAGCGAACTCTCACCGGTCTGCCACCGGCCTGCCACCGGCCTTTCACCGCTGGCGGGCCGGCGATGAAATGTCCGCACGCGGTGGTACAGGCCGCCGTCCTCGCCCACGGGGCACTCCCGGTGGGCGAGGACGACTGAGCGGCCCCTCGGGGCTTTCGCCCCGAGGATCGGACCGGGCCGGCGCCTCCGGGGGAGTAAGGCACCGGCCCGGCCGGTATATGGCCCGCGACGCTCAGGCGTCGCGGCGGCGCAGCACGACCGTGGCCGCGGTCAGGAACGCGGCGGCCCAGGCGACGAGGATCAGCAGCCCGGCCACGGGCCCGTACAGCTCGGCCTCGTCCGCCATGAACTGCGCGCCCGCCGCCTGCGGCAGGAACTGCGCCAGATCGGTGAAGAAGTCCGCGGGGATCGACTGAAGGATCATCGGCACGATGAGCAGCAGCAGGAACAGCGCCGTGATGGCCCCGGCCGAGCTGCGCACGATGGCCGCGAGCCCAACCGTGAGCACGCTCAGCAGCGCCAAGTGCACGGCGATGGCGAGCACTTGACCGGCCACGTACGACATCTCGAAGACGCCGGCGTCCATGGCCGCGCCGCCCGCGGCCACCCCGATCGCGGCCAGCACGATGCCCGCGCCGAAGGCGACACCGCCCAGGGTGATGCTCTTCGCCACCAGCATGCGCGCCCGATTGGGCACGCACTGAAGGGTGTTGGTGATGCTGCCGGTGGCGTACTCGCCGGTGACGGACAGCATCGCCAGCGCCGCGACGACGAACTCCACGCCGTAGACGGTCGCGAGCGTCGCCGGGCGGGCGACCGAGGCCGCCGGATCGTGCGAGACGGTGCCGATGCACCCGGCCGTCACGGCCATCACGGCCGCCGCGACGAGGAGGAAGTACCAGGTCGAGCGGAGCGACCACAGCTTCGTCCACTCGGCGGCCACGGCGCCGGGCAGGCCGCCGCCGGAGGGCCGGGGTGTGGCGCGCGGCGCGCCCGCGGGGGAAGTAGTCAGCGAGCTCATGATCGGACGCGGTCTCTCTGGTCGGTTCGGTGACGGGCGGCGCCGGGACGGCGCGGGCCACCTGGGGCGGTGGTGGTTCGGTGGGGATGGGCGAGGGGCCCGCGCGGGTCGGCGGCGGGCCGGTGCGGATCGGCGAGGGGCCGGTGCGGGCCGGTGGCAGGCCGGTGCGGAGCGGCGGCGGTTCGCGCCGTGGCGTGGTCAGACGACAAGGCTCTCCCCCTCCCCCTGACCGGCGTGCGGCTGCCCGTACGGCAGAGGCGGCCCCCCGTAGGCGAGCGGCTGCACACCGGGGCCGGGCGGCGGGGCCTGCCCGTACTCGACGCTGCCCGCGGTCAGTTCCATGTACGCCTGCTCCAACGAGGCTTCCACGGCCCGCAGTTCATGCAGTCGTACGTGCCGCTCGTGGGCGAGGTCGCCCACCCGCTCGACGCTCAGGCCCGTGACGACGAGTTCGCCGGCGGACTCCCATGTGACGTCGGCGGCCTCTTCCAGCAGGCGGTCGGCGAGCAGCCGCAGGCCCTCGGCCTCGGGGCCGCGCACCCTGACGGAGTTTCGGGAGCTGCGCGAGAGGATGTCCGCCATCGGGGCGTCGGCGATGAGCTTGCCCTTGCCGATGACGATCAGCCGGTCGGCGGTCAGCTCCATCTCGCTCATCAGGTGGCTGGAGACGAAGACGGTGCGGCCCTCGGCGGCCAGCGAGCGCAGGAAGTTGCGGATCCACAGCACGCCGTCCGGGTCGAGGCCGTTGACCGGCTCGTCGAGCATCAGCACCTCCGGGTCGCCCAGCAGCGCCCCCGCGATGCCCAGCCGCTGCCCCATCCCGAGGGAGAACGACCCGGCCCGCTTGCCCGCGACCTCGCCGAGCCCCGCCACGTCGAGCACCTGGTCCACCCGCTTGGCGCCGATGCCGTGGCTGCGGGCCATCGCCAGCAGATGCCTGTACGCCGTGCGCCGGGGGTGCACCGCCTTGGCGTCGAGGAGCGCCCCGACCTCCCGCAGCGGGTGCGCGAGGTCCGCGTACCGCTTGCCCTTGATGAGGGCGGTGCCGGAGGTGGGGTGGTCCAGGCCGAGGATCATGCGCATGGTGGTGGACTTCCCGGCGCCGTTCGGCCCCAGGAAGCCGGTGATCTTACCGGGCGCGACGTCCAGCGTGAGCCGGTCGACGGCGGTCTTCTCGCCGTACCTCTTCGTCAGGCCCTGCAGGGTGAGCATCGTGGTCCATGTCCTCTCCGGCGGTGCGTGCCAAGGACGCTACGGACCGGCGGGCGCGGCGGCAGGAGACCTTGGGCAGGACCCGACCCCGACTTTCGTCAGGTGGTCGCCCCCTCGGGGTGCGGCATTCGGCGGAGGCTCGCCGGCACGGCGGCCCGCCGGTACGACACGGCGATACGACCCACCGGTACGGCCGCCGGTACGACCTGCCCGGCGCGCGAGAGGCGGCCGGCGCCCGCGGGCATGGGCCTCGCGGAGCCGGCCGCCTCTCGCGTGCCGTCGGTGGACCGGTTCAGGCTGCGTCGCCGTCCATGGCGGCTATGAGGCTCTTGGGACGCATGTCCGTCCAGTGCTCGTTGATGTAGTCCAGGCACGCCTGACGGGCCGTCTCCTGGAGGGCCACGGTCCAGCCGGCCGGCACCTCCACGAACGACGGCCACAGCGAATGCTGCCCCTCGTCGTTCACCAGCACCAGATACGTGCCCTCGGCGTCCTCGGGGGGTCGGGCAAGAGGTAAGGCGGGCGGGCATGGGGGCGGTCAGTCGGTCATCGCGACGAGCACCTTGCGGTCGCCCGTGAAGGGCCTGCGCCCGTGCCCGACGAGCACGTTGTCGATCAGCAGCAGATCGCCCTGGCGCCAGTCCACGTCCACGGCGGCGGCCAGTCCCCGGTCCCGTACCTGGATCGCGTACTCGCCCGGAATGGGGCTGCCGTCCGCGAAGGTGACGGACTGCGGCAGTTCGTCGGCCGGCAGCAGTTCGGCGAGTTCGGCGGCGGTCTCGTCGCCGAGCGCGGCGGGGTGCCACTGATCCGACTGGTTGAACCAGACCTCGGCTCCCGTCACCGGGTGGCGGACCGTGGCCGGCCGGACCTGGCTCACGCGCAGGCTGCCGTCGCCCTTCCACTCCCACTCGGCGGCGGAGCCCGCGAGGAACGCCTCCACCGTGTCCCGGTCGTCGGTCTCGAAGGTGTCCTGCCAGCTCTTGCCCAGGCCGAGCCCGTCGTGGAGGTTCTGGGAGTAGCGCACGCCCTGCGCGAACGCCTGGCGCACCTCGTCGTCCAGCGACGCCAGCCACTTCACCCCGTCGACGACGGGGGTGGCACCGCCGGAGCCCGGGGCGACGGCGCAGTAGAACAGCAGCCGCGACGGCCACTGGGCGCTGTAGGACAGCTCGTTGTGCATGGAGATGGTCAGCTCCTGCGGATATTCCGTGGAGGTGTAGACGTTCTCCCCCACCTTGGTCCGCGGCGAATTCCCGTGCACGTAGGCGAGCCGGTTCGGCAGCAGCAGATCGAGTACGGGCTCCAGTTCGCTTTCCGGCACGGCGAAGTCCCGGAACACCACCGCTTTGTTCTCCACCAGGAGCGCGCCGAATCCCGGGTGCCCCTTCAGATACTCCACCAGGCCGGCCGTCCCCGGTCGCGTCCCGACGTCTTCGGGGCGGATTTCCAGCGGTTCCCAGTCCTGCACGTCCGTCACAGCGAAACTCCCTCTTTCGCGGGCGTCCGAAAGGATTCCAGCGGGCTCGGTCCACGGGCGCGGCATTTCGCGGGCAATAACTGATGACGCCCCCCGTCGGCGTATATCCGGTGGGGTATATACCAGGCGGCCGCGATCCCGCGTTCAGCGACAGCCAATGGAATCCCCCGCCCCGCTTTCGGCCCTCCGCATTACGTCGCGAAACTATCATCCGGGGGTAGGCGTGCCAATGCCTTTCGACGGCCGCGTGCCCGGCCGGGCGCGGCTATTCGGCAATTCACTCGGCCCGCACACCGGCCGCGTTTCCGCGCGGGACCAATTCGACGTGCGGGCGACCCGCCCCCGTGAACGCCGTCGAGGCCGGCGACGCCGAAGCGCCACCGGCCTCGCTGTCGCCGGTCCGGCCTCCTCACCACCGGTCCCGGCCGCGTCGGCCCGAGGACGCCGGTCCCGACCTCGCCGGTCCCGGCGTCATCGGCCGCCGCGGGACGTACCTACGTACGTGACGTGCGTACGGCCGACTCGACCGCGACGCCCCGCTCCGGTTCAGCTCCCCCGGAGCTCCAGCTCCTTCGCGAAACGGACCCACTGTTCGGCGCAGGCGCGGGCGGCGCGGGCCACCGAGTCGGCCCGGTGCCGGGGCACGCTGTCGACGAGCCGCCGCCACTTCTCCTCCTCGCCGATGGAGTGGGCGCTCAGCAGCCGCAGCAGTGTGCGCCCCGCTTCCGTCCGCAGCGAGGGGTCCTTGCGCATGTTCGGCAAGGCGGTCCCGGCGGACGTCGCTTCGGCGACCGCCCGCGCGTCGGGGCGGTCCGCGCCGGACCGGGCCGCCGTCGGCGCCGCGCCCGGTCCCTGCTGGGCCTCGGCCTCGCGCAGCCGGGAGGGGACGGGGTCGCGGCCCTGGAGGAGCCGGTCGCGTACGTCCTTCGCGGTGGCGGGGGCGACCCCGGCCGCGTCGGCGATCTCCCGGAGGGAGGCGTGGGGCCGGTCGGCGATCACCTGGCTGGCGCGCCGGCGCCCTTCGGCGGAGTTGAGCGGGCGGGCCCGGCCGTCGCGGCCGACCCGGGCGTTCAACTGCTCGATGCCACCGGTTGAACGCTTGCGCATCGACGCGATGGTGCTGGCGACGAGCCCGGTGGCGGCGGCGATGCGCCGGTCCGACCACTGCGGATGGCTGCCGAGGATACGGACGGCGGCCGCGGTGCGGTCGCCCTGCGAGAGCGGCAGTCCATTGGCGACATTGAGCTTGACCGCGAGAACAAAGGCGTTCTCCTCGGTGCCTTCGAAAAAGCGGACTTCGATGCACTTCGCGCCGCTGACTTGAGCGGCGCGGAGCCGGTGCATTCCGTCGATGACGCGCATCGTGGAACGGTGCACGATAATGGGCGGAAGTGGAGCATCCAATTCCGCCAGTACCTGAATATGCCCGTCGTCCTCACCCGTGGTACGGGGCGAGTCGGCGGGCAACAGGGAATCGATGGGAACCATCGTCGTAAGAGCCGGTTTCGCGGGACCGTCGCGCCGCTGACGGACCATTGTCGGAGCCGTACTCGTCACGGTGGCGACCGCGGTGTCCGCGGCCGGCACGGGTACGGTCGTGGAGGAGGCCAAATACAAGGCCATCAGAGCCCCCACGCCGTGGTTTCGTTCCCTACGGACTGGTGAATCCTTCGAAGTCGCATCCCGTCGGGGGTGCGCCCCCATGGATGGAGAGCTGCGTCAAAGAGCTGCCTCTGGCCGCCCCCAACGGCTTCTTGGCTCCCCGGACCGCCACTGATCAGAGTACGCACCGGCCTCTCCAAGACGGCTGGTGCCCCATCGGTGGGAGTTTCGGAGTGTTTCATGACGTGATAGCTCCTCCTGGCAATGACCGGCGCATCGCGGAGTGGTGCCATGTTTCGCCACTGTCCGTATGCGCCCCCGTCTCGGACATCGAGACGATGGTTACTTCGCAGGCGGAATGTGTCAACTTACTTTGGGTCATAGGCTCGCGGCCCAAAGAGTGCTCCAGCTACTCTCATTCATTTCCGGTTTCGGCCCGTTCGCGGCAATCCTTCGAGGTCGGCCGGGGGCCCAAGGGCGCACTCCTTGCCGTACCCCGGCACGGCCGCCCGCGCCCGTACGCCCGTCCGTACAAGAAACGTTCACACGGTCTTGGCACCGCGCCCCCACTCCGCGTCGCGACGCCGCCCGCCCGAGGAGGGGCCGACTGGCGGTACAGTCGGGAGAACGTTTGTTCTCTCGCAAGGCAGGTCTGCTGTGGATCCCGACATCGCCCGGAACCGGCTGCTCGACGCGGCCGAGGAGCTGTTCTACGGGCGCGGGGTGCAGGCGGTGGGCATGGACGAGCTCCGGTCCGCCTCAGGCGTCTCGCTCAAGCGCCTCTACCAGCTCTTCCCCTCCAAGAACGACTTGGTCGAGGCGTATCTGCGGCGGCGCGACACCCGGTGGCGGGAGGCGCTCGCCGCGTACGTGGCCGAGCGGACCGACCCGCGGGCGCGGGTGCTGGCCGTGTTCGACTGGCTGCACGACTGGTTCGCCGGGCCCGGCTTCCGCGGCTGCGCGTTCCTCAACGCCGTCGGCGAACTCGGCGGCATCTCCCCCGCCGTCGTCACCGCGGCCCGCGAGCACAAGGACGCCTTCCACCGCTACCTGGCGGAGCTCACCGCCGACGCCGGGGCGCCGCCGGAGGCGGCCGGCCACCTGGCGCTGCTCGCGGAGGGCGCGATCGCCACCGCCGGCGTCACGGGCTCCCCCGAACCGGCCCGCCGGGCCCGGTCCGCCGCCGAGGCGCTGCTTCAGCCGAAGGGCAGCCCCGCGTAGTTCTGGGCGAGTTCGGTGGCGGCGGCCGTCGAGGAGGCGATGCGGTCGAGCTGCGCGAGCTGGAGGCGCGTGGCGAACGGGGACTGCCCGGGCTCCGTGTGCAGGGTGGTGGTCATGAGGTACGAGAAGTGCTCGGCCCGCCATACCCGGCGCAGACACGTGGTGGAGTAGGCGTCGAGCGCCGCGGTGGAGCCGGTCTCCTTCAGCGCGGCCAGCGCGCGGGCGAGGACGACGACATCGCCGACGGCGAGGTTCAGCCCCTTGGCGCCGGCGGGCGGCACGATGTGTGCGGCGTCACCGGCCAGCAGCAGCCGGCCGTGGCGCATCGGCTCGATGACCCAACTGCGCATCGGCAGCACCGACTTGGCGGTGATCGGCCCTCTTTCGAGCCGCCAGGGGCCGTCGACGGCGAGGCGGGCGTCGAGTTCGTCCCAGATCCGCTCGTCGGGCCACGCGGCCACGTCCTCGCCGGTCGGGACCTGGAGGTAGAGCCGGCTGACGGTGGGCGACCGCATGCTGTGCAGCGCGAAGCCGCGTGCCGAGTGGGCGTAGGTCAGCTCTTCGCAGGAGGGCGGCACATCGGCGAGTACGCCGAGCCAGGAGTACGGGTAGCCGCGCTCGTACGTCCGCCGCACGGCTTCGGGGACGGCGTTGCGCGCGATGCCGTGGAACCCGTCGCAGCCGACGACGTAGTCGCACTCCAGCGTCTGCTCGCGGCCGCCGCGCAGGAAGCGGACCACGGGCCGCTCGGTGTCGGCCCCTTCGACGGACAGCGCCCGCGCCTCGAAGAACAGCGGCCCGCCGTCGGCGAGCTGAAGGGCGATCAGGTCCTTCACCACCTCGGTCTGCGCGTAGATCATGACGGTGCGGCCGCCGGTGAGCGAGGAGAGGTCGACGCGGTGGGCCCGACGGTCGAAGCGCAGCTCGATGCCGTGGTGGACGAGCCCCTGACGGCCCATCCGCTCCCCCGCGCCGCACGCCCGCAGCACGTCGACGGTGCCCTGTTCGAGGACTCCGGCCCGCTGGCGGCCCTCCGCGTAGGCGCGGTCTCGGCTCTCCAGGACGACGCTGTCGATGCCCGCGCGGTGCAGCAGCCGGGCGAGCAGCAGCCCGGCGGGCCCGCCGCCGATGATCCCTACGGTCGTGCGCATCAGTTCCGCCCCGCCCGCTCGTCGGGTACGGGGCCGGGCGCGCCCGACGCGGGTGCGAAGTGGGCCCGCAGCGCCGCCGACACGGCCCGCGGCCGCTCGACGCCGACGAGATGGCCGGCGTGCGCGATCTCCAGCAGGCTCGCGCCGGGGATGCCGTCGGCGAGTTCGCGGGCGTGCGAGAGCGGCGTGGCCTGGTCGTCGCGGCCGGCGACCACCAGGGTGGGGGCGGCGACGCGGGGCAGTTCGGCGCGCAGGTCGTACGTGGCCAGCGCGTCGCAGCAGGCGGCGTACCCGGCGGGGTCGGCCGTGCGCAGATCATCGAGGAGGCGCGTGCCGAGCGGCCCGGCGGCCGTCGCGGGGCGGCTGAACCAGCGCCCGGTGCTCGGTGCGACCAGCGGCCCGGTGCCGTCGGCGCGTACGCTCGCGGCCCGCTCGCGCCAGGCGGCTCCGTCGGCGAAGACGGCGGACGAGCACAGCAGCGCGAGCGCGCCGAGACGCTCCGGGTGGTGGACGGCGAGGTGGAGCCCGACGGCGCCGCCGAGGGAGATCCCGGCGTAGGCGAAGCGCTCCCAGCCCCGGTCGTCGGCGAGCCGCAGCACGAGCGCCGCCAGGCCGGCGACGGTGGCCGTGCCGTCGTCCGGCACGAGGCCGGCCGCCGAGCCGCCGTGGCCGGGCAGGTCCCAGCGCAGCACCGGGCGGCCCGCGGCGAGTGCGGGCAGTTGGGGTTCCCAGACGGCGAGCGAGGTGCCGAGGGACGGGCCGAGCAGCAGCGGCAGCCCGCCGTCTCCGGTGCCGCCGTCCGAGATGTGGTGGTGAAGGCTGGTCATATGTCCGTCCTGGGCCGGCGCCGGAGGGCGCGGTCGGTCAGTTCCGGGGCGCGGCCGAGATACCCGGCCGGGTCGGTCAGCCGCCGGAGCCGGTCCTCGGAGACCTTCTCCGAGAGCCCCGGCTCCTCCGCCACGAGCGCGTCCGCCAGCGGTACGCGCTCGGCGACGGCGCGGCGCGCGGCGGCCGTCAGGAGCTCCTTGGCGCGGGCGCGGCCGAGCACCGGGCTCAGCGCGGCAACGACACGCTCACTGGTCATCAGCCCGCCAGTGGTGTCGAGGTTTTCACGCATCCGCTGCGGAAACACCTTTAGCCCCTCGGCGAGTTCGGCCGCTTGGTGCGCGGCGCCGCCCGCGAGCCGCAGGAGTTCGCGCAGCGTCTGCCACTCCGCGTGCCAGGCCCCTGCCGGGCGCTCGTCCTCCGCCGCGAGCGACTGCACCAGCACCGCCGCGAGAGCGGGCGCCTGCCGGGCCGCCGCCGCGATGAGCGTGGCCCGCACCGGATTGCGCTTGTGCGGCATGGCGGACGAGCCGCCGCCCTCCCCCTCGGCCGCCTCCCCGATCTCCGTGCGGGAGAGCACCAGCACATCGGCGGCGAGCTTGCCGAGGGCCCCCGAACAGAACGCGAGCGCCGCCGCGAGATCGGCGACGGGCGTACGGAGCGTGTGCCACGGCAGCCCGGGCTCAGCCAGCCCCACCTCTGCCGCGAACCGCCCGACCAGCCCCAGGGCGCCGTCGCCGGGCGGCTGGCCGCCGCCGGGCGCGGGGGCGCCCGATGCGGGGACGCCCGCAAGGGCCGCGGGCCCGCTGGCAGGGCGGGCCGTGACGCCGAGCTCCGAAGCCTCAGCGCCTGGGGCGCCAGCACGGGCGGCGGGGGCAGCGGCGGCGGGGCCACCCGAACCGTCGCCCCTAACGGCGGTGCCGGGCCCGTCAGGGCCGTCGCCGGGCCCAGCGGCGGCAGAGGCATCACCCGAACCGTCGGCCATAGGAACAGGAGCCCGACCAGCGGCGCCCGAAGGACCGTTGGCGCTCGGGGCGGAGCCGGTGTCGCCGACGCCCGTAACGGCGGTGCCGGGTCCGTCAGGGGCGTCGGCGGGGCCAGCGGCGGCGGGGGCACCACCCGGACCGTCGCCCCTCGGGACGGCGGCTCGACCAGCCGCGCCCGAAGGACCGGCGGCGCTCGGGGCGGAGCCGGTGTCGCCGACGCCCGTAACGGCGGTGCCGGGCCCGTCAGGGGCGTCGGTGGGATCAGTCTCCCGGGCGGCAGCGGGGTCGGCGTCGGGGGCCGCAGCCAGGCCGGCGGAGCTGTACGCGGTGAAGGCTGCCAGGGTGCCGGTCGCGCCGGCCAGTTGGGCGGGGAGGGTGGGGTGGAGGGCGGTGAGGCGGTCGTGGGCGTCCAGGAGCAGGGCGCGCCAGCCGGCGGCCTTGAGGCCGAAGGTGGTGGGCACGGCGTGCTGGGTGAGGGTGCGGCCGGGCATGGGGGTGGCGCGGTGGGCGGCGGCGAGGGCCGCCAGCGCCTCGGCGGCGCGGGCGAGGTCGGCGGTGATCGTCGGCAGGGTACGGGCGGCGACCAGCATCAGCGCGGTGTCGAGGATGTCCTGGCTGGTGGCGCCGCGGTGCACGTACGCCGCCGCCGCGGGGTCCGTACGGGCGACGGCCGCGGTGAGGACGGCGGCCAGGGGAATGACGGGGTTGCCGCCGTCGCGGGCGCGCAGGGCCAGGTCCCGTACGTCGAACGCGTCGGCGCGGGCAGCGGCCGTCGCGGCGTCGGCGGCCGACCGCGGGGCCTGGCCGAGGGCGGCCTGCGCCCGGGTGAGGGCGGCCTCGGCGTCCAGGAGGGCCGTAAGGTACGCGGCGTCCCCGGTGGCGGCCTCGGCCGCGGACCCGGCCCAGGCGGGGGCGAGGAGCCCGCTGTCCCCGTAGGCCGCACCGGGCGCGTCGTCAGCGGAATTCAAGGAAGACCGTCTCTTCCTCGCCTTGCAGGCGGATGTCGAAGCGGTACGCGCCGTGCGGCTCGGCGACGGCGAGCAGCGTGCGCCGCCGGCGCGGGGTGAGCGAGGCCAGCAGCGGATCGGTGTCGAGCGCGGCGGCCCCGCCCATGGTGCGGTGAGCCGCCTCGCCGGTGAGGTAGGCGCGCGTGAAGAGGTGGTGGAGCAGGCCGCGGGCGAAGACGCATACGCTGATGTAGGGCGCGTCGGGGCCGCCGGTCGGGCCGGGTGGCAGCGTACGGACGGCCCAGCGGCCGTCGGCGTCGGTGGCGCACCGGCCGAAGGCCGTGAAGTCCGCGCCGTCGCGGCCGAGGAAGCCGCCGTCGGCCGCGTCACGGCGCATGGAGCCGGGCCGCCCGCGGAGGGCGCCGTCGGGCCCGGCCTGCCAGGTCTCGACGAGGGCATCCGGTACGGGCGCGCCCGCGCCGTCCAGGACGCGGCCGTGCAGGGTGATGGCGTCGGGCCGCCCGGCGGGCGCCACGTCCGGGCCGCCGGGGAACGGCAGCGCGTAGCCGTAGAAGGGGCCGACGGTGTGGGAGGGGGTGGGGCGGTACTCGCCCGTGAGGTCGGTGTTCACCGCGTCGCGCCTCGCAAGTGGTCGGAGGGTGCCTGGATCTGCCGCCGCCGGTCCCTAACGCCCGTTCTCGCCGTTGTCGCCGTTCTCGCCGTTCTCGCGCCAGGTGGCTGACGGGCCGTCGAGGACGATGTCCCAGCGGTATCCGAGCGACCATTCGGGGCGGGAGAGTCCGTGGTCGTAGGCGGCGACGAGGCGGTCGCGAGCGGCGTCGTCGGTGACGGACTGCAGGATCGGGTCGTGGGCGAAGAGCGGGTCGCCCGGGAAGTACATCTGGGTGACGAGGCGTTGGGTGAAGGCCGTCCCGAAGACGGAGAAATGGAGGTGGGCGGGGCGCCAGGCGTTGGCGTGGTTGCGCCACGGGTAGGCGCCGGGCTTGACGGTGGTGAAGCTGTAGCTTCCGTCGTCGCCGGTCAGCGTGCGCCCGACGCCGGTGAAGTTGGGGTCCAGCGGCGCGGGGTGACGGTCTCTCAGGTGGGCGTAGCGGCCCGCCGCGTTGGCCTGCCACAGCTCGATCAACTGCCCGCGCACCGGCCGCCCCCGGCTGTCGAGCAGCCTGCCGGAGACGGTGATGCGCTCGCCGAGCGGTTCCCCGGTGTGCTGGGCCGTCAGGTCGTTGTCGTATTCGGTGATGTCGGTAGGGCCGAAGACCGGGGTGTGCAGCTCCACGGTCTCCGGGTTCCCGGCTATCGTCACCAGCGGCTGCCGGGGGTGGCGCAGCAGGCTCGACCGGTAGGGGGGATAGTCGCGGGCGGGATGGTCGGCGGGCGGTGCGCCCTCGGCGCGCGCCTTGGCGTAGGCGGCACGCAGCTCGGCGATCTCGGCGCTGATCTCCGCCTGCGTGGGCGGACGGGCCCCGGCCGGTGTGGGCGAGGGCACCCCGGCCGGTGTGAGCGGGCGCGTCCCGACTGGTGTCAGCGGGGACGCCCCCGCCCGCAGGCCCTGGCGGGCCGCTACCGCGGGCTCCACCTCGGACCCGGATTCGGTCTCGGTCTCGGTCTCGGTCTCGGTTTCGGGCCCGGGCGCGGTCTCTGACTCGATCTCGGGCTCGGTCTGTGCGGGCGGGCGGGAGGTCTCCTGGTCCTGGTTCACGCTTCGCTCCTTCCGGCCGCCTTGAGGGCGCGCAGTTCCCGGAGTTCTTCGGCGGTCGGCGGCGCGGTGGCGCCGACCCGCTCGGCGGTCCGCAGCTCCCAGCCGGTGGCGGCCCGTACCTGCGCGACGGTGACGCCCGGATGCAGCTCGGTGAGGGTCAGTTCGGAGGTGGCCGGGTCGGGGCGGAGGATACCGAGGTCGGTGATGACGGCGACGGGGCCGCGGCCGGGCATGCCGAGCCTCGTACGGTCGTGGGGTCCGTAGCCGTGGCCGAGGGTGGTGACGAAGTCGAGCCGCCGGACGAAGCCGCGGGTGGAGTGCCGCAGTACGAGGAGGACTTCGCCGCAGTTGGCGGCGATCTCCGGTGCGCCGCCCGCGCCGGGGAGGCGGCCTTCCGGTTTGCCGGGGCCGCGGTCGACGACGGTGGTGTTGACGTTGGCGAACCGGTCCACCTGGGCGGCGCCGAGGAAGCCGACGTCGATCCGGCCGCCTTGGAGCCAGTAGTTGAACACCTCGGGCACGGGGACGACGGCGTCGGCGGTGTCGGCGAGTTCGCCGTCGCCGATGGACAGCGGCAGCCGGGTGGGCTTGGAGCCGATGGTGCCGGATTCGTAGATCAGCACGAGGCGGGGGTTGACGGTGCGTCGGGCGAGGTTGGCGGCGGTGCTGGGCAGCCCGATGCCGACGAAGCAGGTACGCGCGCGGGCGAGCGCGCGGGCCGCGTTGACCTCCATCAGCTCGTCACGCGTGAACTCCGCTGCCGCGTCTGCCGCGTGCGCCGCGTCCGCCGCGTCCGCCACGTCTGCTCCGTCCGCTACGTCCGCTGCGTCCGCCGCGCCTGCTGCGTCCGCCGCGCCTGCTGCGTCGTTTGGCTGATCGGTCATCAGTTGGCGGTCCCCTCGCTGAGCACGTGCTCCGCCAGCCAGGCCCGGAATGCCTCGCGGTCGCGGGCGACGGGGTCCCAGGCCCGGTAGAAGGCGTTGTCACGGACGGAGTACCCGCTCGCGTAGGAGGGGTGCGCGCCGCCGGGCACGGGGACGACCGCGTCGACGGTCCAGCCGGGCAGGACGACGGCGCCGGGCGTGGGCGGCAGTTCGTCGACCACCTCCTCCACCGTGACCAGCACCCGGCGCGCGGCGAGCGCGGCCTCCTTCTGCACCCCGAGTACGCCCCAGAACTGCACGTTCCGGTCGCGGTCGGCGCGCTGTGCGTGGATGACGGTGACATCGGGGTTGAGGGCGGCGACGGCTGCCAGTTCCTCGCCGGTGAAGGGGCAGACCACGGTGGAGACAGTGTCCGTACGGGTGGCGAGGCCGGAGCCCCGGTAGCCGCGCAGGACGGCGAAGGGAAGCTTCGAGGCCCCGGCGACATAGCGGTTGGCCATGCCGGCGTGGCTGTGCTCGTCCAGTTCCAGGGGGCGGGGCCAGCCGTTCTCGACGGCGTCGCGGAAGCGGTGCAGCGAGCCGACGCCGGGGTTGCCGCCCCAGGAGAAGACGAGCTTCTTCACCAGGCCGGCGCCGATGAGCTGGTCGTAGACGACGTCGGGGGTCATGCGGGCGAGCGTGAGGTCGGTGATGCCCTGCCGGATGATCTCGTGCGCGGCGGCGAAGGGGATCAGGTGGGTGAACCCTTCGAGGGCGACGGTGTCGCCGTCGTGGACGAGTTCGGCTACGGCGTCGCGCAGGGTTCGGGTCTCGGCCATGGTTCCCTTCGCTTGCTGCTGTTCGTTCACTTGCTGTTCGTTCGCTGCTGAGGTTCGCCTATCGTTGTTCGTTGTTCGCCTGCTGAACTTTCGTTCATAATGGGTCGCGGACGAGTCTCCGCCCGCGCGTTCTCGGGTGTCAATGGCCCCGGCCGGAAGACGCCGAGAGAGTCCGTACGGGCGCGGGCCCGCCCTATCCCGTAGCCGCACCCGCGCCCGTAGCCCCGCCCGGCCCGTAGCCCCGCCTCCGAGGAGCCCCCTCCGTGTCCCACCCCCCGGCCACCGACTCGGCCGACTCAGCCGATCCCGCCGGCTCGGCCGACTCAGCCGAACCCACAGCGCCGGCCGCACACGACGCGGCGGTCGTCGGGCCGCTCGAACGCGGACTCGCCGTGCTGCGCGCGATGTCGGCCCCCGGCAGTCACCGGCTGCGCCCCAGCGATCTCGTGCACGCCACCGGGCTCGCCCGCTCGACCGTGGACCGCGTCGTCGCCACGCTGGCCCGCGTCGGCTACCTGCGCGCCGTCGGACGCGACATCGAGCTGACCCCCCGTCTGCTGGAGCTGGGCAATGGCTATCTGACGGCCAGTGGCATTCCGGCGGCGCTGGGGCCGTTCGCGGCGCGGCTCGCCGAACAGTTCGACGAGTCGGTCTCTCTGGCCGTACCGGACGGGGACGGCGTGCGGTTCGTCGCCCAGTACACCCGGCGCCGCACCATGTCGCTCGCCTTCCGCATCGGCGATCTGCTCCCCGCCGAACGCTGCGCCCCCGGCGCGCTGTTCGCCGCCGACTGGGGCCCCGAGGAGCGTACGGCGTGGCGGGCGCGACGGCAGGCGGACCCCGGTGATGCCGGCTTCCCGGCGGTGCCGCCCCGGCCCGCCGTCGCGGGGATCGCGGAAACCGGGGGCGGAGAGACGGCAGGAGAAACGGCGGATGCAGTAGCGAGAGAAGCGGCGGGAGAAGCGGCCGAGAAGGCGGCGGCCCGCGTCGAGGCCGACTTCGAGCGGCGTCGCGCCGAGGCGGCCGAACGCGGGTGGGCCGCGGACGACGGGCTGATCGAACCCGGCCTGATCGCCGTCGCCCTGCCGGTGGCCGACGCCGCGGGCCGCGTCGTGTGCGCGGTGAGCGTGGTCAGCCACTCCAGCCGGCACACGGTCCACTCCCTGGCCGCCGCCGTCCTGCCGCGGCTGCGGAAGGACCTGCCCGCGATGGCCGAGGCCCTGGCGGCCCCGCCCGCGCGACCGTCCCCCGCTCCCCCGCCGCCTCCGCGGCCGGTGCGGGACGAACACGGAGCAGCGGAGTACGAACCGCGCGCGTCCGAGTACGAACCAGAGGCGGCCAAGGCGGAGTTGGGCTCGGGGTACCTCCAGTCGCTCGCGCGCGGGCTGGCCGTCCTGCGCGCGCTCGGCGTACGCCCCGGCGGGCTGTCCCTGGCGCGGGTCGCGGAGGCGACGGGCCTGGCCCGCGCGACCGCCCGGCGCGCGCTGCTCAGCCTGGAGCGGCTCGGCTACGCGGCCTCGCGCGGCCGGCTCTTCCACCCGCTGCCCCGCGTGCTGGAACTGGGCTACGCCCATCTGTCGGGGCTCGGTTTCCCCGATATCGTCCAGCCCCATCTGGAGGCCCTGGCGGCGCGGGTGCGCGAGTCGGCCTCGATGGCGGTGCTGGACGGCGACGAGATCCGTTACATCGCGCGCGTGCCCACGTACCGGATCATGAGCGTCAACATCGGTGTCGGCACCCGCTTCCCCGCGTACGCGACGTCGATGGGCCGGGTGCTGCTCGCCGGGCTGCCCGCCGAGGAGCGCGCGGCACGGCTCGTACGGGCCGAACCGCGCCCGCTCACGCCGCGCACCGTCACCGATCCGCGCGCCCTGGCCCGTATCCTCGACGCCGCCGCCGACGGGGGCCACGCCCTGGTGGACGAGGAGTTGGAGGAGGGACTGCGGTCCATCGCCGTTCCCGTGCGCGACGTCTCCGGCCGGGTCGTGGCCGCGCTGAACGTCTCCACCCACGCGGGCCGGGGCACCGCCGAGGAGACCCGGGGCGCGCTGCTGCCCGCCCTCCGCCACGCGCAGGCCCAGGTGGAAGCGGACCTGCGCGCGTGGCGCGGCGAGTTGCCCTCCTGAACCGGCCGCCGCCGTCCTGAGACCGGCCCGGCAAAGCGCCCTCGGAAGGCGGCGGGGCCCCAGCGGCAGACCCGCCCGCCGCCGTCGAGACCCCGTGCCGTGCGGCTACTTCCCCTCGCGGCGCGCCCACGGGTGGCGGAGCTTGATCCAGATGTCCCGCGCCCGGCGGCTGGCCTCGGTGCGGCTGTCGGCGACGAGCGCCTGGGCCTGTTCGGGCGTCTCCACCATCGGCCCCGACCCGCGCAGTGGCTTGCCCGCGGTCTCGTGCAGGAAGAAGGCGGCGATGAAGCCGATGACGCCCGCGACCATGAGGTAGTAGGCGGGCACCATCTTGTTGCCGGTGGCCTGCACCAGGCCGGAGGCGAAGAGCGGGGTCGTGCCGCCGAACAGGGAGACGGAGATGTTGAAGGAGATGGACAGGGCCCCGTAGCGCAGCCGGGTGGGGAAGAGCGCGGGGAGGGTGGAGGCGGAGGTGCCGGCGAAGCAGACCAGGAGCAGTCCCAGGATCACGCAGCCGAAGGCGGGCATGAGGATGCCGCCCTGCTTGATGAGGGCCACGGCGGGGATGGCGAGTACGACGAGCGCGATGCTGCCGGCCATGAAGACGGGCCGGCGGCCCCAGCGGTCGGAGGTGCGGCCGACGGTGGTGATGGTCAGCACCACCACGATCATGGTGCCGAGCACCAGCAGTTGGGCGGTGAGGTCGTCCTCGCCGAGCGTCTCGGTCATGAAGGTCGGCAGGTAGGAGGTCACCATGTAGTTGGTGACGTTGTAGAGCAGGACCAGGCCCATGCAGATGAGCACCGCCTGCCAGTGCCGGGTGAAGATCTCCTTGAGCCGGCCCTTGCCGGACTGCCGGGCCTCCTCGACCGGGTCGCTCTCCTCGTTCTCGGCCTCGGCCTGTTCCGTCTCCTTCTGGAAGGCCGGGGTCTCCTCCAGCCGCAGCCGCATATAGAGCCCGATCAGTCCGAGCGGTCCGGCCACCAGGAACGGCAGCCGCCAGCCCCAGTCGGTCATGCCGTCGGAGCCGAGCACGGCGGTGAGGATGGTGACCAGGCCGGAGCCGAGCGAGTAGCCGACGAAGGTGCCGAAGTCGAGCCAGCTCCCGAGGAAGCCGCGGCGCTTGTCGGGCGCGTACTCGGCGATGTAGGTGGTGGCTCCGGCGTACTCGCCGCCCGTGGAGAAACCTTGCACCAGGCGGCAGACGAGCAGCAGGATCGGCGCGGCGAAGCCGATGGCGTCGTAGCTGGGCAGGAAGCCGACGGCGAACGTGCTGATCGCCATTATGATCATGGTGAAGGCGAGGACGCGTTTGCGGCCGATACGGTCGCCGAGCGGCCCGAAGACGAGCCCGCCGAGCGGCCGTACCAGGAAGGCCGCGGCGAAGGTCGCGAAGGTGGAGACCACCTGGGTGCCCGGCTCGCTGGCCGGGAAGAACACCTTTCCCAGCGTGCCCGCCAGATAGGCGTAGACGCCGAAGTCGAACCATTCCATGGTGTTGCCGAGCGCCGCCGCCGAGACCGCGCGGCGCACTTGCGGCTTGTCGGTGACCGTCACGTCCTCGGCGCTCAGGGTGCGCTTCTCGCGGCGCAGCACGATGCGGAGCAGGCGGTCCGTGGCGGCGCTGCCGCCGCTGTTCTGCCTCTTGTCCCGCCTGAGGTTCGACGGGCTCGGTCGTCCAGTTTTCATGTCATCCCGTACGGAGGCGGACAGGGGCCGGTGCCCCACCCGGCGGGCTTCGCCCTCCCGGGCGAACGTCGCGGGTCGCGGCACTAGATCATCATTTTGCGCCCCTACCCAGTCGCCCGTCGGGCAACCGGTGCCGCGTGTTCCCGGCCGGTCGGCCGCCCGCGCCCGGTGCGGGGACGGCTCTTTCACGCCGCGCCCGAGGCCGCGTCCGAGGCCCCGTACGACCGCTCCGCGCGGCGCGCCGATCCGCTTTTCCGGGCGCCGGCCGCGCTTCCGACCGAGCCCCGCCATCGCCACAAAACCGCAGGTCAGAGCGGTGTTAACGATGATGACAACGGTCACCGATGCAGCCTTTGCCGATCTGCGCGCGGTGCGCTTCACTGCGGGGGTCGGAAGCGTTGATGGGGAGGCGCAAAAGCGATGAGCAAGCACATCGAGCACGGCCGTGAGCACGGCCATGAGCACGGTCACGATCACAGCCACGGAGCGGGCGGACACGCCGGGCATTCGCACGGGGTGTCGGCGGACGCCGACCGCCGATGGCTGTTCGCCGCGCTCACACTGATCACCGCGTATATGGCCGTCGAGGTGGTGATCGGCATCGCGGCGGGTTCCCTCGCGCTGATCTCCGACGCGGCCCATATGCTCACGGACGCCGCCTCGATCGTGCTCGCGCTGATCGCGATGCGCCTCGCGGCCCGCCCGGCGCGCGGCGGTTTCACCTACGGGCTCAAGCGCGCCGAGATCCTTTCCGCGCAGCTCAACGGCGTCACCCTGCTGCTGCTCGGCGCGTGGCTGGCGTACGAGGCGGTGGAACGGCTGATCGACCCGCCGAGCGTGGACGGCTCGCTGGTGCTCTACACCGCGCTGGCCGGGATCGTCGTGAACATCGCGGCGGCCTGGTGCATCTCGCGGGCCAACCGCTCCTCGCTCAATGTCGAGGGCGCGTACCAGCACATCCTCAACGATCTGTTCGGCTTCATCGCCACGGCCGTCGCCGGTCTCGTGGTGATGACCACCGGGTTCGCCCGTATCGACGCGGTTGTCACGCTGGTGGTGGTCGTCCTGATGGTGCGGGCCGGGTACGGGCTGGTCCGCGAATCCGGACGGATCTTCCTGGAGGCCGCGCCGGTGGACCTCGCCCCGGACGCCATAGGCGACCGGCTCGCCGCCAACCCGTCGGTGACCGAGGTCCACGATCTGCACGTGTGGACGATCACCTCCGGCCAGCCGACGCTCTCGGCGCATGTCCTGGTCACTCCGGACGGCGACTGCCACGCGGTGCGGCGGGACCTGGAGCACGTCCTGCGGCACGACTACAAGATCGACCACACGACGCTCCAGGTCGACCACGCCCCGCCGCGCGTACTGGCCGCGTCCCGGCCCGGCGAGCCGGCCGGGGCCCATGCGGACCCGCACTGCGAGGCCCCGCACGGCCCGGTCCACCGGGCCGAGCCGCACGCCCACTGAGCACGCCGCCCACAGAGCGCCCGCCCGCTGAGCGCCCTGCCCGCCCCCTCGCGCCCGTCGCGAGGGGGCGGAGCCTGTGTCGCCTGGCGCGCGGGGTCTCAGGCGGCCGGGGTGAGCAGGGGTGCGGAGCTGAAGCTGTGGGCCAGGCGGGCGCGGGCGGCGGCGGTGTCGACCGTGTAGGTGTGCACCGTCAGCCGGTCGGCGGAGATCTTCGCGAGCATGAATCCATGGCTGGAGAAGTCCTGCCACTTGGCGGGCGTACGGCCGTGGGCCCGGCCGTCGCCGGTCTTGCTCGCCGCACCGCACACGAGCTGCCGGGTGCCCCGGCTGCGCGCGGTCGGCTCCAGGACCTGGAGGGTGTGGTCGTGGCCGGAGAGGATCAGGTCGGCGCGACCGCACACCACCTCCTCGTAGATCTCCTTGAGATGGACGCCGCTGGTGTAGTGGCCTATCAGGAAGCCGTCGTAGGCCCCGGCGTTGCCGTGCACGCCGTTGTTCAGGTACGGGTGGTGGCCCAGGACCACCTTCCAGGCCGCCCGGGAGCGGGAGAGGGCGCCGTCGAGCCAGGCGCGCTGCTCGCGCATATAGGGGCCGTTCCACGTGAAGTACGGGTCGGTCTGCATGACCGTCGAGGCGACGGGGTTGGTGTCCAGGGCGAAGAACTCGACCAGCGGCGCCCCGGAGCCGCCCGTCGGGAGCGGCACGGAGTAGTAGCGGCTGGGCATGTACCAGCGCGGGGACGATGCGGCGTAGGTCACCTCGCGGTCGCCGCGGGAGGGGTCGCCGCCGCTGCCGGGGATGATGCCTGAGCAGTCGTGGTTGCCCAGGACCATCAGCCACGGGACGTCGATGCCCGCGTTGGGCCGCTCGAACTTGTCGGCGAACTCCGGGTCGTGTCCGGACTCCGGCCCGTTCTCGTAGATGTTGTCGCCGAGGCCGACGGCGAGGGCGACGCCTTCGGCCCGGCACACCTCGCGGGCCGCGGCGGCCACGGCGTACTGGGCGGCCTTTCCGGTGCCCGCGTCCCCCGTGATCAGGACCGAGAGCGTGCCCTCCGCGCCGACGCCGGTCGGGAGCGGGAACTTCCGCGGCGTGGCCGCCCGGGCGGGCGTTCTGGAGGCCAGGCCGCCGACGGCGACGCCGGCCGCCGCCACGGAGGCGAGGAGCGTACGCCGCCGCAGCGCGGGGGCGGCGCCGGACGTACGGTCCGGGGCGGCGTCGCGGGTCGGGGCGGGGGCCGTGCCGGACGCGCGGTCCGGGGCGGCTTCGGTCGCGGAGGGCGGGGTGCCGCGGTCGGCGGCCCACTGGGCCTCGGTCAGGTCGGCCTGGGGAGGGATGTCGTCTGCGCACATGCCCCTTGTTCTCCCACGCACCGCGCGGCGGTTGGTGGAAGAAGAGTGAACATGTGCGGCCGGCTTCCCCTACCAGGGACGACGCCGGGGCGACACCGGGGATGCGGCCGGGGCGGGGCCGGGGACGAGGCCGGGACGGCACCGGGACGGCGGATCGTCGCCGGGCCCGGGCCGGCGGCGCGGAGGCCCGGATTTATCATCTACAGTCTTGTAGACGCACGTATTCTCGGTCGCTTCACGGCTACTGGTACGCCTTGTGGGCAACGCCTCGCGTTTCCCATGGTCCCACGGTACGACGGCGGCTCACGACCACCGCAGCGGGGACGGTGTACCGCACCCCTGCGCCTGAACGATCCGGAGGCCCGTATCCGATGACGCCCACCAGCACGACGTCTCTCGCCCTGGACGGGGCTGGCATCGACGGCGGTCTTTACACCAGCATCACGGACTTCGCCCGTGACACGCGGTGGCTGAACGGGCCCATGCTCACGTTCACCAGCATCGGCGTCGGGCTCTTCGCCGTCTTCATGCTGGTGGGCTGGTGGCTCGCCCGCAAGCAGAGCGCGGCGGGCATGGCGACGGCGCTGGCCGCCCCCGTGGCCACGGTCATCGCCTACCTCGCCAACGCCTCGATCAAAACGGTGTTCACCGAGCCGCGGCCGTGCCGGGCGCTGCCGCACGACTTCCTCATCGAGAAGTGCCCGGAGCTGAACGACTACGCGTTCCCGAGCAACCACACGACGGTCGTGGCGGCCGTCACCGTCGCGCTGTTCCTCGTCAACAAGCGGCTGGGCGCGCTGTCCGCCGTGGTCGCCGTGGTGATGGGCTTCTCCCGCGTGTACGTGGGCGCGCACTACCCGCACGACGTGCTGGTCGGCGCGGTGGTCGGGGCCGTGGTCGGGGCGGTCTGCACGCTGCTCGCGCGCCGCTTCGCCGCGCCGCTGATCGAGCGGCTGCGCACCGGGGCCCTGCGTCCGCTGCTCGTCGCGCCCACGCCGGGGCGGCGCCGGGCCGGCGGCGAGCACCGCGCGAAGCGTCCCGTCGGGTAGCCGCCGCCGAAGAGCCGTCGCCGCTGCCGCCGCGCACCCCCGGGTGCACGGCGGCAGCGGCTTTTTCCTGCGGTCCACCGGGGACGGCGGCAGCGACCTTTTCGTGCGGCCCACCGGGGCGGGGGCAGTGGCCCCTTTCGCGTGCGGGCCGTCAGGGGCGGTGGCAGCGGTCTTTTGCGTGCGGGCCGTCAGGGGCGGCGGCTCGTGGGGCGTGTGGCCGCGCGCGGATGCACGAGGCGGGCGGGGGGTTGCGTACGGGCACGGTCGGCCGTTCGGTTTTCGGACAGCCGTCCAGGGTCCGATTATCGTGCGTCAGCGCTCGGCCACCGGACGTACGGAACCCAGCAGTGAGCGCGTGGTTCCGTTTGACCGCAGGCCGCAGTTCATTCGGCCATTGGCGGTTATCAGCTAAAAATTTTCTCTTTAGTCACCGTCGGACCGATGAACCTGTCCTGAAACGCTCTGATCGCTTTGACTCCGATGGTGCGCATCGTCAAATGTCTGGCAAATGAGCACCCCTCACCAGGCCACGGCGGGCGGCCCGCTTCGGCACCGGGACTTCCGGCATCTGCTGTCCGGCGCGGCGGCGAGCCAGGTCGGCGCGCAAGTGACCCTTGTCGCCCTGCCCTTGGTGGCCGTACTCGAACTCGACGCCCCCGCGTTCCAGGTGGCCCTGCTGACCGCGGCGGAGACCGCGGCGTTCCTCCTCGTGGGCCTGCCCGCGGGCGCCTGGGTGGACCGGATGCGCAAGCTCCCCGTGCTGATCCGGGCCGATGTGATCCGGGCCGTGGCGATGGCCAGCATCCCGTTCGCCGCCGTGGCCGGTTTCCTGACGATGGCTCAGCTCTACGCCGTCGCCCTGATCACCGGCGTCGCCACGGTCTTCTTCGACGTCTCCCACCAGAGCTACCTGCCGCAGCTCCTGCCCAAGGAGCAGCTCGTCGCGGGCAACGGCGCCCTGGAGACCGTACGCTCCTCCGCGCAGGTCGCCGGGCCCGGCCTCGGCGGCGGCCTGGTCCAGCTCCTCGGCGCCCACCTGGCGATCGTCGCCGACGCCATCGGCTACGCCGTCTCCGCCCTCTTCCTGCTGGCCATCCGCCACAAGGAGCCCGCGCCGCGCCCCGAGGGCACGGACACCTCGCTGCGCGCCGAGATCGGCGAAGGGCTCGGCTTCGTGCTGCGCCAGCCGCTGCTGCGGGTCATCGTCCTGACCACCGGGCTCGGCAACTTCTTCTCCGCGCTGCTGCTGTCCGTGCAGACGGTGTTCCTGGTGCGGGTCCTCGACCTGCCGCCCGCCGCCATAGGGCTGATGCTGTCCTCCTCGGCCGTCGGCGGGCTCGCCGGCGCGCTCTGCGCGGGACGGCTCGCGCGGGGGCTCGGCCAGGCCCGCATCATCTGGCTCTCCGCCCTGGTCAGCGGCCCGTTCGCGCTCCTGTGGCCGCTGGCCGGGCACGGCGCGGCGGCCGGTCTGTTCGCGGCGGGCTCCGCGGTGGTGTTCTTCGGGGCCGTCGTCTACAACGTCGCCCAGGTCAGCTTCCGGCAACTGCTGTGCCCGCCCCGGCTGCTGGGCCGGATGAACGCCACCATGCGCTTCCTGGTCTGGGGCACCATGCCGCTCGGCGCCCTCGCGGGCGGCGCGGTCGCGGGGGCGTACGGGCCGCGGGCCGCCGTGTGGGTGTGCGCGATCGGCTTCCTCGCCGTCCCGCTGCCCCTGCTCTTCTCCCGGCTGCGGACCATGCGCGACCTGCCCGCCGCCGCACCGGACGGGCCCGGCGAGGGCCCCGGCACGGACCCCGGCCCCCGCGCGGAGGCCCCCGCCTCGGTCAACTGAGCCGCGGGCGGCGCCCCCGACGAACCGCCGCGTACGGCGGCACAGGCACGACCACGCTCACGAGCACGAACACCCGCACGAGCACGAGCACGCGCACGACAAGAGAGAGGACACCGTGCACCACAGCATCACGGGCCAGTACCTCGCCCGGTACCAGCGGACGGCGGACGGCGCCGACACCCCCCGCGGCCTGCTGCCCTTAACCGGCGCGCAGCGGCGGTTCCTCCTGGTCCGCTCGCTCGACCCGCAGGGCCGGCCCGACGTCGTCCCGCTCTTCTTCGCCTTCCCCCGCGGCACCGTGGACCTCGCGCGGCTACGGGCCGCCGCCACGTACCTCGCCGCGCTGCACCCCGCGCTGCGCGCCCGGCCCGAGGTCGTACGCGGCACGCCCGTACAGCGGCTCGCGGCGGCCGACGTGCCGGCGGTGCGCGTGGAGACCGCGCCCGGGCAGAGCGCGACCGACGCACTGCGCCAGGCGCTCGGCGGCTGGCGGGCGGAGGGATCGCCGCTGCGGCTGTTCCTCGCCGCCGACGACGACTCCGCTACGAGCGCGAGCACTGGCCCGAGTACGAGCGCGACCAGTGGCACAAGTACGGGCACGGGCACGGGCACCGAGATCCTGGCGATCGCCCTGGACCACACCGCGTGCGACGGGCAGTCGCTCTCCCGCGTCATCGAGGAGCTGACCAGCGCCTACGCCGCCGCCCTCGGCCCCGGCGACGTACCGCCCGCCGCGGCGGACGACGAGACCCACGCCTACCGCGAGGCCGTGCTCCTCCAGCTCGAAGCCGAGTCCCGCGCGGGCGGCCCGGCCGCGCTCGACTACTGGGGCGAGCGGCTGCGGAACGTACGCGACGCCGCCCCCGTACCCCGGGCCCTGCCCCGGCCCGCCGACGGCCTGCCGTCCGGCGCCGCCGGGTTGCGGCTGCCCGCGGGCGACGCGCCGCTGCCCTTCCCGGACCTGCTGGGCGCGTGCGCGGCCGCCGCGCGGGCGCTGTACGGCGAGGGCACGCACCCGCTCGGCTACCCGTGGGGCGGCCGGCCCGCCGCCGCGCGGCCCGTGCTCGGCTGCTTCCTCAACACCGTCGTCTTCCCCGCGACGGCCGCCGCCACCGGGCCGGACGCGCACGCCGCGACGGCCACCGCCTGGTGGGACGACCTCGACCGCGCCGACACCCCCTTCGACGAGGTGGTACGCGCCGCCCGCACGGCCGGCGCGCCCTGGTCGGGACGGCTGGCCGGACTGCTGACCGTCGAGGACGCGCGGCACGCCCCGGCGCTGCGGCTCGGCGGCGTCACCGGCCGCGAGGTGTACGTCGACGGCCGCCCCGTCCGCGCGCCGTTCGCCGTCTCCGTCTCGCAGGGCGCCGACCTTCTCGTACGGATGGCCTGGGACCGCTCCGCACTCGACGACAACGTTGCCGAAGACGCCTTCGGCGAGCTGACGGCCGCGCTGCGCGCCGCGCTCGCCGGCCCGGTCGCGATGGCCTGACGAACACTCACTTCCGCTACTTCCTTTATCGCGCATCGAGTTGACGGCCTCACTGGGCATCATCTCGATGACTCCCCCTGCCGCAGGGCCCTCCCGCCGCGCCGCGCGACCCGTGGCGCGGTGCGGTGCGCCGCAGCGCACCGGGGCCCGAAACCCCGACGACCCTTGGGAATCGCCGATGTTCACCCTCTCCTCCTCGCAGGAGATCGTCTGGCTGCACGAGCAGGTGCTGCCAGGAAGCCGCGCGTACAACTTCACCGCCTCCCTCGACCTGTGGGGCGCGCTCGACGAGGACGCGCTGCGCGCGGGCCTCGCAGCGACCCTCGACCGCCATCCCGGCCTGCGGCTGGAGCTGGTCGCCGTGGCCGGCGGCGTGCCCGGCCAGCGGGTCGCCGACGGCTGCGCCCCGCGCTACCGGACCGTCGATCTCTCCGGGGAGGCCGACCCGGAGGCCGCGTTCCTGGAGCTGGTGCGCGCCGAGGCCGAACGGCCGCTGGACACGTACCAGGCGCCGCTGCTGCGCTGGACGCTGGCGCGGCTGGCCGCGGACCACCACCGGCTGATCCACGTCGAGCACCACCTGGTGCACGACGGGCACTCGTTCGCGATCATCCTAAGCGACATCTTCGGCGTCTACCGCGCCCGAGTGCTGGGCGAGCGGCCGGAGTTGGCGCCCGCACCCTCGTACGAGGAGCACGCGCGTTCCGTCGCGGGCGCGGCCGGCGGCGAGGAGCGCGCCCGGTCCCTCGCATACTGGCGGGAGGAGCTGGCCGGCGCCTCCTTCGACGTGCCGCTGCCGGGGCTCACCCGGCCGGGCGCCCAGCGGCGGCACCGGGGCGGGCAGCTCCGCCAGTCCATCGGCGCGGACCTCGCCGAGCGGCTGCGGGAGCACGCCCGCACCCAGGGATACACGCCCTTCGCCGTGCTGCTCGGGCTCTTCGCGGAGCTGCTGCGGCGGCACAGCGGGCGCGCGGAGATGGTCGTCGGCACCGCCGTGGGCAACCGGCCGCGGGGGTTCGAGGAGACCGTCGGGATGTTCGTGAACACGATCCCGCTGCGGCTGCGGCTCGACCCGGAGGCCGGCGCCGAGGAGGCGATGGACGAGGTCACGGACACGCTCATCCGGTCCCTGCCGCATCAGGACGTGCCGGTGCAGGAGCTGACCCGCACGCTGGGCCTGCACACCTCGGGCGCGGACAACCCGCTGTTCAACATGATGTTCAGCGCGCATGACGCGGCGCTGCCGGAGACGGAGACGCCGGGGCTGGAGGTGTCCCTGTTCGAGGGGTTCAACACCGGTACCACGCGCTTCGACCTCGACCTCGTGCTGCTGCCCGACGACCGGCGCGGGGTCGGGCCGCGGCACGGGGTGGCCGGGATGACGCTGGTGTGGGACTACGACGCCGATCTGTTCGGCGAGGACGTGGCGCGGCTCCTCGCGGAGCGCTTCCTGACGCTGGTACGGGCGTACCTCGACGCGCCGGACGCAAAGCTGGCCTCGCTGGCGCCGGCCGAGGACGGAGCGCAGGTCGCCGCTGTGTCGGGCCGCCCCGCCCCGGGCCCCGCCGCCTCAGCCCCAGCGGCTCCAAGCCCCGCCGTCTCGGGCCCCGCCGCTCTGGATCCCGTCGCGCGTCACGATCCGTCGCTGCCCGCGCTGCTCGTCGGCGCGCGCCAGGTGACGTACGGCGATCTGGACGAGCGGGTGGAACGGCTCGCCAAGCGGTTGCGCGGCGCGGGCGTGACGGCCGGTCAGCCGGTGGCGGCGGTGCTGCCGCGCGGCACGGACTCCGTCACCGCGCTCCTGGCGTGCTTGCGGACCGGCGCGGTGTACTGCCCGCTGTCGCCCAACGACCCCGTCTCCAGGCTGGAGTTGCTGCTCGGGCGGCTCGGCCCGGCCCTGGTGCTGACCACCGCGGACGGCGCGGCGACGCTGCCCGCCGAGGGGCTTCCGGTCGCGCTCGTGGACGGCCCCGACTTCCCGCGGGCCGCCGCGGCGCGCGTCGTGGAGGGCGCGGCGTACATCATCCACACCTCCGGTTCCACCGGCATCCCGAAGCCCGTCGCGGTGGGCCGGGAGGCGCTGACCCAGCACATGACGGGCACGGCGGAGCGGTTCGGGCTCACGCCGGGCGACCGGGCGCTGCTCTTCGCGCAGCCCTCCTTCGACGTGTCGCTGGAGGAGGTGCTGCCGTCGCTGCACGCCGGGGCGTGCCTGGTGGTGCCGGAGCGGGAGGTGCCGACGGGGGCCGAGCTGATCGAGCTGCTGGCCGCCGCCCGGGTGAGCGTCGCGAACCTGCCGACCAGTTACTTCCTGGCCACGCGCGAGGAGTTGTGCGCGGCGCTCGGCGCGGGCCGCTGGGCGCCCCGGCTGATCGCGCTCGGCGGCGAGCGCATCCCCGCCGACGCGATGCGCGGGCTGCTCGCGGTCACCGACGCCGCCGTGCTCAATGTGTACGGCGTCACCGAGGCCGCCATCAGCACCACCGTCCACGAGATCACCGCCGAGGACCTGGCGGACGGCGCGGAGATCCCGCTCGGCGCCGAGCTGCCGGGCGAGCGGGTGCACGTACTGGACGCCGGGCTGCGCCCGCTGCCGGACGGCGCGGTCGGCGAACTGGCCATCAGCGGCGTCGGGTTGGCCGAGGGGTACGTCGGCAACGAGGAGGCGACGGCGGCCCGGTTCGTCACGCTGGAATCGCTCGGCGGCGTACGGGCCTATCTCACCGGCGACCTCGGCTACCGCGATCTGGCGGGGCGGCTGCGGTTCCTGGGCCGCCGCGACAACCAGGTCAAGCTTCGCGGCTACCGTATCGAGCTGGAGGAGATCGAGGCCGCGGCCTCGGCCGTGCTCGGCGGCCGGTCCTGCGCCGTCGTCCTGGACCGCGCGGCCGCGGGCGGCCCGCGCCTGGTCGGCTTCCTGGAGTCGGCGGACGAGCCGGACCAGCGGGCGCTGCACACCGCGCTCGGCGAGCGGCTGCCCGCCGCGCTGGTGCCGGGCCGCTGGGTGCGGCTCGACGCCATGCCGACACTGGCCGGCGGCAAGCCGGACCGGGTGGGGCTGGCACGGCTGGCCGCCGCGCTGCCGCAGGCCCGGCCCGCCGAGGAGGACCCGGCGCCGGAGCCGGCGGCCTTCGAGGACCCGGGCGTCGCGCTGCTCGCCGAGGGCTGGCGCGAGGTGCTCGGCCACGAGCGGTTCACGGACTCGTCCCACTTCTTCCAGATCGGCGGGCACTCGCTGCTCGCCGCCCGGCTCGCCGCGTGGCTGGAGCCGCGCCTCGGCGACCGGCCGCCCCTGCGGCTGCTCTTCCAGAACCCAGTGCTGGCCGACCAGGCCCGCGCCCTGACCGCCGTCGGCACGACGGCCGCGCCTTCGGAGTCGATATGACCGAGACCACTATGACCACTGAGGCAGTGCCCGGCCTCCGGGACGGCGGGGCCGCGCCGAGCGTGCTGCGCGGCGGCCCGCTGCCCGCGGCCCCGGCGGCCGGTGAGACCGTGCTGTCCTGGTACGAGACCTGGGTGCGCGAGACGCCGGACGCGCCCGCCGTCGCGGACGGCGAACACCGCTGGACGTACGCGGAGTTGGACGCCGCGGCCGTCGCGGTCGCCGACACGCTGCGCGGCCGGGTGGGCCCCGGCGACATCGTCGCGGTCTGTCTGGACCGGTCCGCCGCGCTGGTGGCGGTGGCCGTCGCGCTGGCCCGGCTCGGGGCGGTGTACCTGCCGCTGGGCCCGCGGCCGGGCGAGCGGCGGCTCGCCGCCGTGGCCGAGGGGCTGCGCGTGGTGGCGGTGGTCGGCGCGCCCGAGCTGCTGCCGCCGGCCCACCGCACGGCGGAGCACCTGCCGCTGCCGGTGCCCGAGGAGGGCGTGAACGCCATCGCCGGTGCCGTGGCCGCCTTCCGGCCGCCGGCGGCCGGCGCCCGTACGGCCCCGGACGGCACGTTCTACGCGGTGCTGACCTCCGGCTCCACGGGGACGCCGAAGGCCGTGGCCGTGGGGCAGCGGTCGCTCGGCGCGCTGCTGCGCTGGCACCGCGAGCGCACCGGCCTGCGCGCCGGGGACCGGCACAGCCTGCATGTCGGCGTCGCCTTCGACCCGCATCTGCTGGAGCTGTGGTCCGCCCTCACGTGCGGCGCGACGCTGTCGGTGGCCCCGGACGAGGTGCGCTGGGACCCGGGGGCGCTCGCGGACTGGTGGCGGGAGGCGGGCATCACGGTGGCGGTGTCGTCCACGCCGATGGTCGAGCCGCTGCTGGACCGGCCCTGGCCCGCGGGGCTGAAGGTACGTCATATCTATGTGGGCGGCGACCGGTTGCGCCGCCGCCCGGGGCCCGATGTCACCGCGACGATCCACAACGCGTACGGCCCGGCCGAGGCCACGGTCGTCTGCACCGCGTACGCCATGCGCGGGGAGCCGGCCGACGGCGCTGCGAACGGTGGGGCGGAAGGCGACGGCGCGGAGGGCCACGGCGCGGTGGACGGCGGTGCGGCGAGCGAGCCCCCGGCGATCGGGCGTCCGGTGGCGGGCGCGGTGGTCTGCGTCGCCGACGAGCGGGGCCGGATCGTGCCCCAGGGCGAGGCGGGCGAACTGCTCGTGGGCGGCGACTGCCTGTCCCTGGGCTACCTGGACGAGGAGCTGACCGCGCGCCGCTTCGTCGCCGCGCCGGACGCCCTGACGGGCGTGGAGCGGGTCTACCGCACGGGCGACCGGGTGCGGCTGCGCGCCGACGGGGAGCTGGAATTCCTCGGCCGCCTCGACGACCAGGTCAAGGTGAGCGGCGTGCGGGTGGAGCCCGCCGAGGTCGAGGCCGCGTTCGAGCACGACGCGCGGGTGCGCCGCGCCGTGGTCGCCGTGCGCCGTCCGGCGTCGGGCGGCGTCCGGCTCGTGGCGTTCGTGCTGCCCGCGCCCGGCGCGTCGCCCGCCGCCCGTGACCTGCTGGGCGGGGTACGGGCGTGGCTGCCCGAGCAGGCGGTGCCGAGCGAGGTGCACCTGGTGGACGGGTATCCGCTCGACGCCAACGGCAAGGTGGACCGGGCCGCGCTCCTGGACGCCGCGGAGTCGGCCACGGAGGCCGCGAAGGCCACGGAGGCCACGGATGGACCCGCGGCGGAAGGACCGGCCGCCGCGGGCTCCGGGACCGCCGGGGGCCTCGATGACCTGGCCGGAAGCGCGAGCGAGGTGCTGGTGCTGCGGCTGTGCCGTGATCTGCTGGCCGCCCCGGCGGTCACCTTGGACGACAACTTCACCGAGGCCGGCGGCCAGTCGCTGACCGCCGCCCGGCTGCTGGCCGCGATCCAGGACGCCGTCGGCGTACGGCTGCGCGCGCCGGAGGTGCTGCGCCAGCCCGACCTGCGGGCCGTGGCCGCGCTGGTGGACAAGCGCCTCGCGGCCGCCGCGGAGGTGAGCTGACGTGCCGTCAAGGTCCTTCCCCCTCAACGATTCCGGAGCGGAAAATCCCGTGTCTTCCGAGATCGTCGGCAAGACCACCGACGACGAACGCGCTTCGGCCGTGCCCGAACAGCCGGTCGGCCTGCCCGCCCTGATGGAGCGGCACGCGGAACGCCGCCCCTCGGCGCTCGCCGTCACCGATGGCGACACCACACTGACGTACGCTCAACTCGTCTCGGGTGCGGCGCGGTTGGCCGCCTCCCTGCACGACCGAGGGGTACGCCCGGGTGACGCGGTCGCGCTGCTCACGGCGCGCTCGGCGCGTACGGTCGTCACCCAGCTCGCCATCTGGTGGGCGGGCGCGACGTGCGTGCCGCTGGACCCGGCCCACCCCCGGCCGCGTACCGCCGCGATGCTGGCGGACACCGACGCCGTGCTGACGGTCGGCGACAAGAAGCTGCTGGAGCGCGCGGGGATCGCCGACGACCGGGCGCTGGCCCTGACCGCCGACGGCGCGGAGCGCGGCGAGGGCGCGGTACGGGCCCCGCTGCCCCGGGCCCCGTACGATCCGGACGCCACGGCCTGCGTGATGTTCACATCGGGTTCGACCGGCCGGCCCAAGGGCGTCGCCCTCACCCACCGCGGCATCGCCGCTCTGGTGACCGACCCCTCGTACGTCACGGTCACCCCGCGCGACCGGGTGCTGTTCCACTCCCCCGGCACGTTCGACGCCTCCACCTTCGAGGTGTGGGTCGCGCTCGCGTGCGGCGCGGCGGTGGCCGTCAGCGCCGCCGAGCGCCCTTCCCTGGAGGAGCTGGCGCAGGATGTCGAGCGGCACGGCGCGACCGTGGCGTTCTTCACCACCGCGCTCTTCCACCAACTGGCCGCGCGCCGCTCGCGCCTCTTCGGCGTGCTGCGCACCGTGGTCGTCGGCGGCGAGGCGCTGGCGGCCCAGCCGGCCCGCGAGGTCCTGCGGGCGTTCCCGTGGCTGGAGCTGGTCAACGGCTACGGCCCGACGGAGACGACCACCTTCGCCACCGCGCACACCGTGACCGACGCGGACTGCGACGCGCCGCCGCCCATCGGCCGGCCGGTCGCGGGCGCGACCGCCCTCGTCCTGGACGACGCCGGGGAGCCCGTGCCGGAGGGGGCGCGCGGCGAGCTGTGGATCGGCGGCCCGCGGCTGGCGCGGGGCTACGTCAAGAAGCCCGAGCTGACGGCGGAGCGCTTCGTCGACCATCCGCGGCACGGGCGGCTCTACCGCACCGGGGACCTCGTCTCGCGCCGTCCGGACGGCGTCCTCGACTTCCACGGCCGGGCGGACGACCAGGTCAAGGTCCGCGGGTTCCGCATCGAGCCGGGCGAGATCGAGCACGCGCTGCGGGAGCAGCCGGAGGTGGACGCGGCGGCCGTCGCCGTGCGCCGCCCGGCGCCGGACGACGCGCGGCTGGCCGCGTTCATCGTTCCCGCGCCGGGGCCGGTGCCGAAGGGGGAGACGCTGCGGGCCCGGCTCGCGGAGCGGCTGCCCGCGCATCTGGTGCCGGACGAGTGGACGGTCGTGGAGCGGCTGCCGCTCACCGCGGCGGGGAAGGTGGACCGCCGCGCCTTGATCGAACTGCGGGACGAGGCAGCGCGGTCGGGGGACGATTCCACTGTCGAGGCGGCGGCGCTGACGCCTATTCAGGAGGCGGTGGCCGACGTCTGGGCCCAGTCCCTGGGCCGCGAGGTCAGCGGTCCCGACGCCGACTTCTTCGCGCTCGGCGGGCACTCGCTGCTCGCGCTCGCCGTGGTCGACGACCTGCGCGAGGACCTGGGGGTGGAGCTGTCCCTCACCGACTTCTTCGCCTCCCCGACCGTGGCCGGGCACGCGGCGCTCATCGAACGGGCGCTGCTCGCCGCACACGCCACTGTCGCCGAGGGCGGGGCCGGCCCCGACATCGGCGCGGCCGGGCACGGTCACGGCCACGACACCGACGCGGCCGGTTCGGGCCGCGGCACCCGCGAGGAGGACACCGATGGCAACCGGCACTGACCGCGAGCGCGCCTCCGCGACGCGCCAGGAGGAGCTGCTGCGCCTCGCCCGCGCCCGCTCGCGCGGGGCGGCGGACCGTGCGCGGCCCGCCCCCGAGGCCGCCGCGGCGGACGCCGGGCCCGCGCCGCTCTCGTACGCCCAGCGCCGCATGTGGCTGATGGACCGCCTCGGCCAGGACAGCGCGCAGTACAGCGTGCCGTTCGCCACGCGGGTGCGCGGCCCGCTCGACATCGACGCCCTCGGCGGCGCCCTCTCCGCACTCGTCGCCCGCCACGAGGTGCTGCGCACCCGCTACCGGCGGCAGGGCGACGAACCCTGGCAGGACGTCACCGACCCGGCCCCCGTGCCCGTACCCGTGGTCGATGTCGCGGACGACGGCCGGGAGCTGCTGCTCGCGGAGGCCCGCCGCCCCTTCGACCTCGCGGCCGGGCCCGTCCTGCGCGCCCTGGTCCTGCGGCACGGCCCGCGGGACCACACGGTGATGCTGACGCTCCATCACATCGCGGTGGACGGCGAGTCCCTGGACACCGTCGCCACCGAACTCGCCGCCCTCTACGCCGCCGCCCGCGACGGCGCCGCCCCCTCTCTCCCCCCAGCCCCCCAATACGCCGCCTTCGCCCGCCGCGAGCAGGCGGCCGGCGCCAGGCTGGCCTCGGGGCTGGACCACTGGACGGCACGGCTCGCGGGCGCACGCCCCGTACCGCTTCCGCGCCCGGCCGGGGGGACGCCCGCCGCTGAGGGCTCCGAGGCACAGCCAACCGCCGACCCCGCCAGACGGGAGCAGCGCGGTCGTACGCACGTGGCTCCGCTCTCGTCCGGTGTGCTGGAGGGGCTACGGGCCGTCGGGCAGCGGAACCGGGCGACGCTGTTCACGGTGGGGCTCGCCGCGGCGTTCGCGGCGCTGCACCGGGCCACGGGGGAGGAAGACCTGGTCATCGGGTGTGCGAGTACGCATCGCGAGGGGGCGGCGATGCGGGGGCTCGTGGGGCTCTGCGTCAATACGCTGCCCATTCGGGTGGACGTCTCGGGGGACCCCGGGTTCGATGTGCTGCTCGGGCGGGTGCGGGACGCGTTGCTGGAGGCGCAGGACCGGCGGGACGTGCCGTTCGACCTGATCGTCGAGCGGCTCGGCGCGGCGGCGCGCGGCCGGGACGGGGCGCCGCTGGTGGGGGTCACGGCCGATGTGGTGCGGGAGGCGACCGCCCTGCGGCTGCCCGGCACCGAGGCCGAGCCGGTCGAGGTGGAGCCGGGGTCGGCGAAGTTCGACCTGTCGTTCCTCATCGAGGACACGGACTCGCCCAAGTGTCTGCTCCAGCACGGCGTCAACGCCCTCGACGAGGCGTCGGGCGCGCAACTGCTCACCTCCTTCGCCCAGTTGCTGGAGGCCGTCGCCGACCGGCCCGGAACCGCCCTTTCCCTGCTGCCCGGCGCCCGGCTGCCCGGCGCCCGGCGGCGCGGCACTCGCCTGACGGGGGATCACGCTGACGCGCCGACGGATCAGCACCCCGCCGAGCGCTGTCTGGCGGGCCACCCTGACGTGGCCGAGGCCGCGGTCCTCGACCTCGGGGACCGCCCGCCCTTGGCGTACGCGGTGCTGCGCGCCATCGGCGGCGCGTCGCCCGTACAACTGCGCGCGTACGTACGCGCACGCCTCGACGCGCCGTCGGTGCCGGCGGCGGTGATGCTGCTCGACGCGCTGCCGCGCACCGCCGACGGCGGGGTGGCCCGCGCCCGGCTGCCGGGCGCCCCGGCGGAGCCGCCACGGAACACAGCAGAAACGGAGCAGGGGCCGCGCGCCCGCGCCGTACTCGACGCGTTCGCCGATCTGCTCGGCGGGCGGCCGCGCGAGGACGACGACTTCTTCATGCTGGGCGGCCACTCCCTGCTGGCGGTTCAGCTCGCGGAGCGGCTGCGCGGCCGGCTGAAGCTGCCGATGACGGGGCTCGACGTCATGGAGCGGCGGACCCCGCGGGCGCTCGCCGCGCTCCTGGACGGGCGGGAGGCCGAGCGCCGCGCCGCCGCGCCCGCAGCCGCGCCCGCCCCGCGCCGGGGCCGGGCCCGCGAGGGCACGGTGCTGGTGACCGGCGGCACCGGCGGCGTGGGCGCGTTCGTCCTGCGCGAACTGGCGGCGCGCGGCCGTCCCGTACGCGCCCTGGCCCGTCCCGAGTCGGCCCATCAGGTGACCGGCGACGGGGTGGAGGTCGTCGAGGGCGACCTGTCCGACCTCGACAGCCTGCGGGCCGCGGCGGAGGGCGTGTCCGGCGTCATCCACGCCGCGTGCACGTTCACCCGCCCCGAGGTGGACATCGCGGCCATGCGGACCCTGGTGGACTCCTGGCGCGCCGGGACGTTCGTCTTCGTCAGCAGCGTGGACGCGTACGGGCAGCCCACCGCCGCCGAGGTGGCCGAGGGCGGCCCGAGCGAGGGCCCGCTGAGCGCGTACGGCCAGGCGAAGCTCGACTGCGAGCGGATGCTGCTGCGGGCGGCGGGGACCGAGGGGCGCGGCGGGGCGAGTGCCGTGCGCTCCCCCATCGTCTGGGGCGCGCACCCGCGCCTCCGCGACCAACTGCGCTGGGGCGCGACGGGCACGCTGTACCAGGCGGCGCTGGCCGGGGAGCCGCTGGTGCTCCCCGAGCCGTCGCCGTCGGGTGAGCACTCCTGGTACGGGGCCCCCTGGGTGCACGCCGCGGCCCTGGCCCGCGCCCTGGCGGTGTGCGTCGACGAGCCGGTGCTCGGCGTCGCCAACGCGGTGGGCGGCCATGTGGGGTGGCCGGAGCTGGCCGCCGAACTGGCCCGGCTGCTCGGCGGCGGCAGCGAGATCCGGTACGCGCCGCCGGCCGACGCCGACAAGGATCTGCACCACCGCTGGCGCTACCGCGCCGACCGGCTGGCGGCGCCGCTGCGGGAACTGCCGGGCGAGGACTGGCGCACGGTCCTCGTGTCGATGGCCGGCCAAGGCTGAACGGGCCGCTGAACGCCGGTGATTGACGGCCCATCACCATCTGCCTGGGGGTGTGTTCCGGTCCTCGGAGACCGGAACACACCCCCAGGCCCCGAGGGCGTCAGCTCCGTCGCGTCTCAGCGGAAGGCGGCGATGTTGCGGGCGACCCAGTCGCCGAAGGAGTGCGGGGCGCGGCCGAGGACGCGTTCCACGTCCGGGCTGATGCTCAGTTCTTCCTGGGTGGGAGCGGAGATGATGTCCAGGGTGTCGTCGGCGAGTTCCGCGGGCACGGCCCGGACCATGCCGGCCTTGGCCTCGGCGCGGGTGAGTTCGTGGAACCGTACCGGCGTACCGAGCGCGGCGGCGATCGTCTCCGCCTGCTCCCGCGGCGTGATCACCTCCGGCCCGGTCAGGGTGTGGACCGCGCCGGCGTGCCGGTTCTCCAGCAGGCAGGCCGCCGCGACCTCGGCGATGTCCAGCGGGTCGACGACCGGCACCCCCGTGTCGCCGAAGGGGGCGGCGACCGTCCCTTCCGTACGGATGGACTCGGCCCACGCCAGGGCGTTGGAGGCGAAGCCGCCCGGCCGCAGGACGGCCCAGTCGAGGCCGGATGCCCGCAGCTTGTCCTCCAGGGCGCGCATCGCGATCCGCGTCGTGCCGTGCGGCCGCGTCGCCACGCCCTGCGAGGACAGCAGGACGACCTTGCCGACGCCCTGGGCCGCGGCCAGGTCGATGATGTCGCCCGGCCTCGCCTCGGGGGCGTGCAGGTCGCCGGAGAGCAGGAGGAACAGGGACTTCGCCCCGTCCAGCGCGGGCGCGAGGCCCGCGGGCTCGGCCAGGTCGGCCGTCACGTGCCGGACGCCTTCCGGTACCGCCGCGGCGTGCCGCGACACCGCTGTCACCTGCTCGCCCGCCTTGAACAGGGCCTGCGTCAGCGGCCGGCCGATGTTCCCGGTAGCCCCGGTCACCACGATCATGTTCAGCTCCTCGTCGTCGTGCACTGCGTCATGCGCCGCGTTGCGCACCGCGGGAACCGACGCTAGAAGAGGGGCTTACTTTCCGTAAGAACATACCCAGAGGTAAGCTCCAGGCATGAAGGAAGGCGCGCAGCGTACGCACACCGCGACCACCCCCCGGTATGACGTGTTTCACACCGACTGCCCGGCGCGCGACGTGATCGACCACGTGACCAGCAGGTGGGGCGTCTGGGTGCTGATCTCCCTGCGCGACACCGACCTTCGGTTCTACGAGCTGCGCGACAGCATCCGCGGCGTCAGCGAGAAGATGCTCACCCAGACCCTGCGGGCGCTGGTCCAGGACGGCCTGGTCCGGCGGGAGGTCGAGCCGACGACGCCGCCTCAGGTCACGTACGGGCTCACCGAGTTCGGCCGGGAGATCGGCGAGCCGCTGACGGACCTGTTCGACCGGGTCACCCAGCGGCTGTCCACCGCGCCGTAGCCCCCGCCTCCCTGGCCCACCCCTACGTCCCCGCCCGGGGCCCCGCCCACTGAGGTGGCATCAGCCGGCGAGCCCCTACCGCCGCCCCGCGGACCCGTACCGCTCAGCGGACTCACGCGGCTCAGCGGACTCACGCGGCCCGGCGAGCCCGTATCGCCCTGCGCGCCCGAAGCGCGGCGCGACGGTCGGAGGGCGGCGGTCGGCCAGGCGACGGCGACCGCGGAGAACGCCCAACCGTCCTTCCAGGCCATGCCCGCGCCCTCCGGCCACGCCACGCCGGCCACGCCCATCAGGACGCAGGCGCCCAGCAGGACCAGGCCGAGCCGCAGAGAAGGGCGGGCGGGAGACGCCCCCGGGCCGTCGCCCGGCCGCGCGGCCCGTCACAATCGAGGGGTGTCCAAGAACAGCTCGCGCCGGCCACCGGCGATCGGCCCCGGTTCCCCGTGCCCCTGCGGCCTCGACTCCCCCTACGGCGACTGCTGCGGCGCCCTGCACGGCGGGCGGCGCGAGGCTGCCACGGCGGAGCGGCTGATGCGGTCCCGGTACACCGCGTTCGTCGTCCGCGACGCCGCCTACCTCCTGCGGAGCTGGCACCCCTCCACCCGGCCGACCGGGCTGGACTTCGATCCGGACCAGCGGTGGACCCGGCTCGACGTCCTGGCGACGACGGGCGGCAGCGCGTTCCACACCGAGGGCACCGTCGAATTCCGGGCCCACTTCACCGTGCGGGGGCGCGCGGACGCCCAGCACGAGGACAGCCGCTTCGTACGGGACGAGGGGCGCTGGGTCTACCTGGGGCCCGTACCGCCGCCGGGCGCGCGGGCCGGCTTCTGACGCACCCCCCGTGGTCTACCTCGGCCCCGCCCCCTCCCCCGTCGCGGTGAGCGGCCGCGGGTCCGGGGGGCCGGGGGCGCGGTCGGCGCGCCGCGCGTCGAGCCGGTCCCACAGGCTCAGCAGCGGGGTGGCCATCACCGTCGTCACCAGGGCGACGACGACCAGCACGGCGAACATCGAGGGCGTCACGATGCCCGCCGCGAGCCCGATGTTGATCGCGATGAGCTGCATCAGGCCCCGCGCGTTCATCAGGGTGCCGACGCGCAGCGCGACCCCGGGCGGCTCACCCACCGCTCGGGCCGCCAGCCAGCAGGCGCCGAGTTTGCCGACGATGGACACGGCGACGCAGCCGGCGGCGAAGAGCAGCAGGGACGGCTGCGCCAGCAGGGCGAAGTCGGTGTTCAGGCCGGAGTAGGTGAAGAAGAGGGGCAGGAAGACGATGCGGCTGATCGGCGCGACGGCTTCCACGGTCCGGTCCACCGACGCCGACCGGGGGAAGACGACGCCGAGGCTGAACGCGCCGAAGACGGCGTAGAGCCCGATCCGGTCGGTGTACCAGGCGGCGATGAACAGCACGATCACGGTGATCAGCAGCAGGTCGTCGTCCGAGCGCCGGTCGGCGAGCGCCGTCATCCGGCCGCCCTTGCGGACCAGTACGGCGAGCACGGCGACCAGGCCGACGCCGCCGCCGACGGCGATGGCGAAGGGGCCCGCGCCGTCGCCCGCCATGCCCAGCACGGCGGCGAGCAGCACCCAGGCCACCACGTCGTCCAGCGCGCCGCTGGCCAGGGACAGGGACCCGAACCGGGTGCCGACCAGCCCGCGCTCGGTGATGATGCGGGCCAGCATCGGGAACGCGGTGATGGCGATGGTGACCCCGACGAACAGGGCGGACACGCCGACGGGGATGTCCGCCGGATAGACGTCGACGGCGTCGTGGGTGGCGAAGGTCAGCGCCATGCCGAGGGCCAGCGGCACGAGGATGCCCGCCGTCGAGACCGCCGCGGCCGGGCGCGCCACGGCCCGTATCCGGTCCGTGCGGAACTCGTACCCGGTCTGGAACATGAAGATCACCAGGCCGATCTGGCCGGCGACGAACAGGACGGGCCGCAGTTCCTGCGGGAAGAGCGTCTCCTCCACGCCGGGTGCCAGCAGCCCGAGGACGGAGGGGCCGAGGACGACCCCGGCGACCATCTCGCCCACGACGGGCGGCTGTCCGAGCGCGCGCAGGGCGCGGGCGACGACGCGGCAGGTGACCAGGATGACGACGGTGGCCAGGAAGAAGACGGGGCCTAGTTCGGTGGTGGACATCGCTGTGCGCCCTTCGGCTCAGGGGAGCGGGAAACCGGAAAGACGGTCGTGCGGGGCGCGCGCCGGTCAGCTCGCGTGCCCGCCATACGGGCAGGAGGACGGGGGCCCTTCCGCGACGGGACCGGCCGCCGGGGCGGTGGCCAGTGGGCGCCCCTCGGTGTCGTGGGCGGCGAAGTACCGTTCCGCCGGGCGGAGTCGGCGGGCGTCGAGGACCATCCAGGCGCCGAGGACGAGCTGGGCCCAGCCGCGCCCCACGTCCTCCCACCGGTCGCGCAGGCGCAGGAAGGTCCGTACGGCCGTCAGCCGGCCGCGCGGCAGCGGCCGGCCGCGGCGGACCAGCAGGCAGGGGGCGCGGTGCGGGATGGAGCGGGTGTGCGAGACGGGCGAGTCGAGCGTGAAGCGCTCCAGCACCTCGCGGGTCGCGGCGCGCATCGCCAAGGGGGCGAGCCGCCAGGCGGGGCAGGGGCGGTTGGCGGCGACGCCGAAGGGGATGTGGTGCGCCTCCCGGGCCGTCAGCCGGTCCCAGCGGGCGGGGTCGAACACCTCCGGGTCGGTGTATCCGGTGGCGTGGTACTCGGGGTAGTTGAAGCAGAGCACCGATCCGGCGGGGAGCACCGCGCCCCCGCCGAGGGGGATGTCGTCGGTGCTGATGCGGTGGGCGACGCCGAACAGCGGGTAGAGCCGCAGGGTCTCGTTGAGGACGTTGGAGAAGTAGCGCTCGTCGGTCGGGTCCGCGGCCAGGGCGTCCTGGGTGGCGGGGTGCTGGGCGAGTACGAGCAGCAGGTGCGCCATGGCCTCGGACATCTGCACCACGGCCGTGTTGAAGTACGTGCCCTGGAGGTAGTAGGCCTGTTCGGCCGGGGTCAGGCTCGCGGGCAGCCGGTGCGGCACCTCGCCGGCGGCGATCCGGCGGCGCAGATAGCGGGTGAGCCGGTCGCGGCGGCGCAGATGGCGCGGGCGGACGCATTTGAGGGAGTTCACGACGTCCTCGGCGTTGGCGACGATGAGCGCCCGGGCGTGCGCGGGGCACGGTTCGCGGAAGACGAGTCCGTAGAAGAACTCCGCCCATACGGGCATCATGAGGTCGCGCAGCCGTACGAGGGCGGCGGGGCCGGTGACGGCCTGGTCGAGGACGCGGGCGGCGCTGCGCGCGGCGGCGTCCGCCAGGTCCTGGCTGGGGCCGGCGAGGATGGTGAGGGTGGTGCGGGCGACCTCGTCGTAGCGGGGGCCGTTCTCCAGGTGTTCCTGGTGGACTTCGGCGCCGGGGGCGAGCCAGTACCAGAAGAGGTCGGAGAGGGCGGCGCCCCGGCTGCGGCCGCCGGCCGCGGGGTGCGAGTAGATCTCCTGGAACCGGTCGGCGCCGACGGTGGCGTTGGGGAAGGCGATGCCCTCCTCCCCGTTGACCTTGGCGAAGAGCCTCATCCGGGCGGAGACGACGAGGCCGGGGAGCCAGTAGGGCGTGGTGAGGGCGAGAGCGGCGGTGAACGCGCCGGCGGCCGCGCGTCGGCGACGGCGGATCGTCATGTACTCGCTCCTGTCTCGTCGTCGCTCGTGTCCGCGGGGCACTGACAGCTCGTCATATCGCTGCCCCTGCCCGCAGGACGCTGACAGCTCGTCACGTCGCTGCCCCCCTCTCCGGGCCGCCGAGGCCCGGCTGGTCGTCGAACCGGCCGCGGGTGACGACGAGGTCGGGGGTGAGGTCGGCGGGCCGGCTGCCACCGCAGAGCGCGAGTACGTGGTCGAACTCGGCGCGCAGCAGCTCCAGTACGTGCGTGACGCCGCGTTCGCCGTCGGCCGCGAGGCCCCACAGCGCGGGGCGGCCGATGCCGACGGCGGTGGCGCCGAGGGCCAGGGCGATCGCCGCGTCGGAGCCCCTGCGGACGCCGCCGTCCAGGAGTACGGGCACGCGTCCGGCGACCGCGGCCACGATGCGGGGCAGCGCTTCGACGGCGGCGGGGGCGGCGTCGAGCTGGCGGCCGCCGTGGTTGGAGACGAGCAGCGCGTCGATGCCCTCGGCGACGGCGATGCGGGCGTCCGCGGGGTGGAGTACGCCCTTGAGGACGACGGGCAGCGTGGTGTGGGCGCGCAGTCGGCGCAGGTCGTCCCAGGAGAGCGCGGGCGACATGGCGATGTCGCGGGGGCGGTCGCCGTCGGCGCCGGGGAGGTGGCGCATGTTCTCGGTGGCGAGGCCGGGCGGCAGGTCGTCGAAGCCGTTGCGGGCGTCGCGTTCGCGGCGGCCGAAGACCGGCGAGTCGGCGGTGATGACGAGGGCGGTGCAGCCCGCCTGTTCGGCCCGGTCGACGAGGGCGCGGGTGATGTCGGGTTCGGGCTGGAGGTAGAGCTGGAACCATACGGGCGCGTCGGCGCGTACGGCGCGGGCGGCGGCGGTGACCTCGGCGACCGGCACGGTCGAGGCCATGGAGGCGATCAGGACGGTGCCGGCCGCCGCCGTGGCGCGGGCGGTGGCGCGTTCGCCCTCGGGGTGGGCGAGGCGGTGGAAGGCGGTGGGCGAGACGAGGACGGGCATGGTGAGCCGGTCGCCGAGGAGGGCCAGGGTCAGGTCCCGGTGGGCTGCCCCGCGCAGCACGCGGGGCAGCAGCGCGAGGCGGTGGAAGGCGCGTTCGTTCTCCCGCGCGGCGCGTTCGTCGGCGGCGCCTCCGGCGAAGAAGTCGTCATGGGCGGGGGCGAGCCGTTTTCGCGCCTGTTCGCGCAGGTCCGCCAGGGTGGGGATCACGGCCGGCGGGCCTGGAGCCGGCCGTCGAGTCGGGTGCGCAGGAAGGAGAGCAGCGGGGCGCGGTGCACGTCCTCGCTGTTCCACTCGTTCTCCAGGTTCTCGGTGAGGTGGTGTTCGCCGATGGGCTCGCCGTCGCCGCCGGCCCGGTGGTAGCGGACGACGGGGTGCAGGTAGCGGCCGTCGAGTCCGCTGGTGGACTGCTGGGAGACGCGGCCCGCGGTGATGTCGAACGGGTTGACCAGGTCGTGGTCGGCGCCGTATTCGAGGGTGATGGCGGCGTAGCTGTCGACGTCGCCGAAGCGGCCGTCGGCGACGGCCCGGTGGAGGTGGTCGACGGGGACTTCCTCGCAGTAGCGCAGCGTGCCGTCCGGGCCGACGAGGACGGCGTCGGCGAGGAATCCGAAGAGCTGGAAGAGCGCGGAGCTGCGGTTGACGCGCTCGATCACGGCGTCGGTGGCCGCCTCGGGCGTGCCGGGGAGGTCGCGGGTGGGCCAGTGGCGGCCGTGATAGCGCTGTTCGAGGATGCGGTGCAGGGCCCGGACGTTGTACCGGAAGCCGTGAATGAATCCGCTGGTGGTTTTCTTGAAGTCCCGGGACTGCGTGATGGTTCCAGCGAAGTACAGGTCGGGCACCTTCGTCGATTCCCAGGCGTCGTTGAGCGCCGGGAATCTGTCGTTGATGACCATTTCCGGTCGGCATTCCGGGGCGAGCAGCGAGGCGTCGAAGCGGAATCCGGTGGCCAGGATCACCCGGTCGTAATGTATCTCCTTGACGATTTCGTTCACCCGGTCGAAGGCGACCGCCACGGTATAGGAGGAGTCGGCGTGCCGCTCTATGCGCTGAATGCGGCCGTCCAGCAGCGCGTTTTCCAATTTGAGCTGGTACGTGTCCAGGAAGTTGTTGTTGACGGCGCGGAGGTGGCCGACGAAGTGGGTCTGCCAGGCGAGTTTCAGCGAGCCGGGTCCCGCGACGTGGATGACCGCGGCCTTCTCCGTGAGGTGGTCGGCGGTCTCGAAGGCGGAGTTGCCGCGGCCGATGATCAGGACGCGGGAGCCGGTGAAGTCGGCGGCGTCCATGGTGACCTCGTCGTAGCGCTCCGCCGTCTCCACGCCCTCGATGTCGGGCACGTACGGGCGGGTGAAGCCGGTGGCCATGATGAGCCGCTTCGCGCGGTAGGCGCTGCCGTCCTCGGCGCGGGCGACGAAGTCGTCGTCGGGGCGGGTGATCTCGGTGACGCGGGTGCCGTAGCGGATGCGCAGCCGGTGCTCGGCGGCGTAGTCGGCGAGGTAGCGGACATAGTCGTCGGCGGCCGGGAAATAGCGTTCGGTGTAGGTGGTGAAGAGGGGGGCGCGCTCGTCACTGAGGAGCGAGTTCCAGTCGGTGCGCATCCTGCGCTCGGGGTCGTCCGAGGTGGTGTGCACCTTGTTGATGGATATGAGGGTGCGGTGTCGCGGGAAGCGTGTGAAGAACGTACCCGGGGCGGTTCCGGATTCCACGATGAGGTAGCTTCGCCCCGCTCGTCCCAGGAAATATCCCGCCTGTAATCCGGCGGGTCCGCCACCGACAATGAGGTAGTCGACCGATTCTTCAGTGGTCATTGTTTTCTCCTGTTCGGCGGGGAGAGTGGAACGACAGTACTTGATAGTTAAAGAACGACACCAGACCGCGTTTTTGTGACCTACATCACACCAACTTCCGATGGCTGCGAAGTCCGTTGGCGATAACTTGTGAGCGGCCCTCCGGCCCATTGCGCCGCCCCGATCCCACCGCATCGGGCCGGTGGGATCACGGCGCATTCCAGCCATTCGCACCCCGGAGCGGAAACAAAAGTGGATCATTCGGCAGAATCCCCTTTCCCGCAGCCCCTCATCGACGCCTTCCGAGCCCGGCCGGACGTCCCGGCCTTCGAATACCGCTCGCGTCCGGTCCCCCGCGCCGAGGTCCTGGAGCTGATCGGCCGGTGCGCGCACGGGCTGCGCGCGGCCGGGCTGGGCCCCGGCCGGCCCCTCACGCTCGCGACCGCCGTCACCCCCGAGGCGTTCGCCCTGCGCATCGCGGCCCACCTGCTGGGCTGCCGGGTGACCGGCCTGCCACCGGGGCTGACGCCCCATCAACTCAGCCGGGTGCTGACCGACGAAACCGGCACGATCGTCACCGACGAGAGCACGGGCGGCCTCCAACTCCCCCCGTCCGCAAAGGAGACGACCCATATTCGCCTGGAATCCGACCTGCTGGTCCCGAGTGCCGAAGCCGCCACCCCCGGCCAACTCACCGCACAGGGCCGCCCCGACGACATCGCGCTGATCAACCTCACCAGCGGCAGCACCGGCCGGCCGAAGGGATGCGCGCAGACCTATCGGAGCCTCACCCGCAACTGGGCCTGGCAGCCCGCCCGTTGGACCGCGCGCACCGCCGAACTGGCTGCGGGCTACGCGCGCTACCTCCTCTTCGGCACCCTCACCAGCGCCGTGATCTTCGAGCACCTGGGGCTGAGCCTGCTCGGCGGTGGCACCGCCGTCATCCCCGCTCCCCCGCTGGAGTTCCCCCAGGTCTTCGAGCGGCACCGGATCACCGCCTGCCTGCTGACCGTCCCCCGGCTGCACCACGTCCTCGACACCCTGCGCACCGAACACGTCGACACCAGCAGCCTGCGCGCCCTGCTCGTGGCGGGCTCCCCGCTGGCCCCGCACCGGCTCGCCGCGGCCGTCGAGCGGCTGGGTCCCGCGGTCCACCACGCGTACGGGCAGACCGAGACCGGCATGCTCACCCTCCTCACCCCCGGCGAACTGGCCCGCCTGCCGCGCGAGGAGGCCCTGGCGCGGACGACCGTCGGCCGCCCCCTGGACACCGTCGAACTCAGCGTCCGCGACCCCGAGGGCCGGCCGCTGCCCACCGGGGCGACCGGCGAGATCTGGGCCCGCACCGACAGCGCCATGGCCGGCTACTGGCAGGACGAGGAGCAGACCCGCGAGGTGCTGCGCGACGGCTGGGTACGCACCCGCGACCTCGGACACCTGGGCGACGACGGCCTGCTGCGGCTGACCGGGCGCATCCGGGACGTCATCATCGTCAACGCCGTGCTCCACTACGCCGGTGCCATCGAGCAGTGCCTGGCCGGCCACCCCGACGTGGACCAGGCGTACGTGGCCGGCGCGCCCGACGAGCGTACGGGCGAGGCCGCGCACGCCTTCGTCGTCCCCGTCGCGGGCCGCGCCCCGGACCTCGCCGCCCTCCGCGCCCGCGTCGCGGCCGAACTGGGCGAGGCGAGCGTCCCGGCGACGCTCACCGTGATCCGGGAGGCCCCCACCACCCCGGGCGGCAAACCGGACAAGCGAGCCCTGCTCGCCTCCTTCCTCACCGGTGAGGGCGAGCACTGACCGAGCGTTTCATCCGGTGTGTGGCGTCGGGTCCTTGCTCGGGCTCCGCGCCAGTCGGGGGGCCTCGTCGGTGAGGCGGCGGTGGTGCATGGCTCAGCCGGTGCCGCTGTGTCCGGGAGGTCAGTCCACAGGCGGCCAGGGGCCGGCGAGCAGCCGTTGGGCCTCGGCGACGATCGCCTGCTCGCGTTCGGCCGTTTGTGAGCTGTTGTACGCGTCGACCGTGTCGACCAGCGGCTGGAGCGACGGAGGCTGAGCCAGTGCGTCCCACCCCTCGTATGTGATCACGTCACCGCCGGCTCCGGGGGCCAGGTTTTTCTTCACGATCAGTTGGAGCCACCAGCGCACGAGTTCCCAGCGTGCCGCCTCCCAGGGGAGGCCGGTGTCATCCTTGGGCAGGCTTTCGGGCAGGCCGAGTTCGGTCAGTACCTGGTCGAAGAGCGCGTCGGCGCTGTCGTGCTCGGCGCGCACGAGCCCGGCGAGCAGGGGAAGCGACTCCGTGTCGACGTCGAGGACCAGTGCCGTGAGCCCTGCCTCGATCAGTTGGTGCGGGAAGTGCCGGCGGCCGATGAGGCGCTCCAGTGCCAGCATCCGCAGGTACTCGACCGCCTCCTGTGCGCTGACGGCGCAGGGGCTGTGCGGAGTGGGTGCGGTGACATCGGTTCCGGGGCTGCCGTTGACGAAGTACGACCAGAAACCGACAGTGGCGTGGGCGAGGAGAGAGCTCGCCCGGCCGGTGAATTCGTGCCGTATGTAGTCGGTGAGGTCGTTCCCGTAGATGCTGATGTCGGTCTGGTGGACGGACAGGACCGGGTGGCCGCATTCGCCCGCGGCGCCGGGCAGGTAGCGGTGGGCGTAGACGGGGATCAGTCGCGGTACGGTCGCCAGTTCGGACCGCGCGACGCGCAGCGCGTCGGACGGCTTCGCGGGTCTCGGGCGCCAGTCGGGATGCCAGAAGTGGTTGTACTCGACATCGAAGAGCACGCCCTCGACCGGTTGAGCGAGTTGCCCGGCGAGGTCTTCGGGGTCGCCGTGGCGCCAGTCGGGCCACTCCCGTGACCCGTGCGGGAGTCCGGCGGCGAGGAAGATCCGGTGGTCCGCCGAGAACGTGAAGCCGAACCGCGCCTCGATGGCGTCGAGTTCCCGCTCGCCGAGTCCCGGCCCGATCTCGGCTGGGAGCATGCGCTGAAGGTCCCGGGCGGCGTCCAGGGTCAGGGGCGGGGGCGACGGCTTGGTCATCCGGACAGCCTAGCGACCGGTCCGGCCCCGGAAACCGCGAGCCGCCCGGCCTCAGGCCGGCCGCTGCCGAGCAGGGAGATCCGTCGCCTGCCGTCTTCGACCGTGGAGGGCTGGGGCGCGGGGACCGCGCCCGGCGCGCGGCGGGGCTGCGAGACTTGCCGGCAGACGACCGCTGGCTCGCCCCCGCGCGGGCGGCCCCGAACGGAAGGCACGGGCATGGCACCCCAGGGACACCACATCGAGATCGAGCAGGGCGACGAGCGCGTACGGGTCGTGCACGAGGGCCAGGTGCTCGCCGACAGCAGCCGGCCGCTCCTGCTGCACGAGACCGGGCTGCCGGTGCGCTACTACCTGCCGCCGGAGGACGTACGCACCGAGCTGCTGACGCCGTCCGAGACCCACACGTACTGCCCGTTCAAGGGCACCGCCTCCTACTGGTCGCTCGACGGCGGGCCGCGGGATCTGGTGTGGGCCTACCCGGAGCCGAAGGACGGCGTGGCCCGGATCAAGGACCACTACTGCTTCTACGAGGTCGAGTTGGGCTAGGAGGGACGCGCCGGGGGCGCGGCGGTCGGGGTAGGAAAGTTTCCTAACAATAGTTCGTCCAGAGTTCTTGACGCGTACATGTGGTGTCGTCACTATTCCTCGCATCGGCTCGCCCGCCTACCGAGGAGACGGACATGACGCCCACCCCCCACGCCAGGAAACCGCTCGTCAGAAACGCCCGGATCACCGTCCCCGTGGCCGCGGGAGCCGCCCTCGCGCTGATCGGCGGCGCGCTGCTGTGGTCGCCGGGCGGCCGGGCGGACGCCGCGACCGGCCGCGCCGCCGGGGCGAAGGCCGCCGGCTTCACGGCCGTGGCCGCGGGCGACATCGCCGAGCAGTGCACCGCGAGCAGCAGTAGCTGCGTGCACCCCAAGACCGCCGCGCTGGTCAAGAAGATCAACCCGGCGTTCGTCATGACCATGGGCGACAACCAGTACGACGACGCCCGGCTCAAGGACTTCCAGAAGTACTACGACAAGACCTGGGGCGCGTTCAAGGACAAGACCCATCCGATCGCGGGCAACCACGAGACGTACGACCCGGACGGCGCGCTCAAGGGCTACAAGTCCTACTTCGGCTCCATCGCCTACCCCAAGGGCAAGCCCTACTACAGCTTCGACCACCAGAACTGGCACTTCATCGCGCTGGACTCCAACAGCCTCGACAAGTCCGAGCAGATCAACTGGCTCAAGGCGGACCTCGCCGCCAACTCCAAGAAGTGCGTGGCCGCCTACTGGCACCACCCGCTCTACTCTTCCGGCGAGCACGGCAACGACCCGGTCAGCAGGCCCGTCTGGAAGATGCTCCTCGACGCCAAGGCCGAGCTGGTGCTCAACGGCCACGACCACCACTACGAGCGGTTCGCGCCGCAGAACGCGGACGGCAAGGCCGACCCGAACGGCCTGGTCGAGCTGGTCGGCGGGATGGGCGGCGCCAACCCGTACAAGATCGAGGAAGTCCAGCCGAACAGCGAGAAGCGGCTCACCAAGACGTTCGGCGTGGTGAAGCTGAACTTCACGGACGACGGCTACTCCTGGGAACTCATCGGCACGGACGGCAAGACCAAGGACACCAGCCCGTCCTACACCTGCCGCTGAGCGGGCCCCGGACGCCCCTGATGTACCTCGCGACCACGGGCGCGGCCGAGGCGACACGCAAGGTGTCGCGCGGCCGCGTCGCCGGCCCCGTCCTCGCCCTCGGCTCGGTCAGCCTCGTCACCGACATCTCCTCCGAGATGGTCACGGCCGTGCTGCCGCTCTACTTCGTCCTCCATCTCGGCCTCTCCCCGCTCCAGTTCGGCTTCCTCGACGGCCTCTACAACGGGGCCACCGCGCTCGTACGGCTCGTCGGCGGGCACGCCGCCGACCGCGGCAACCGGCACAAGCTCGTCGCCGGCACCGGCTACGCCCTCTCCGCACTGTCCCGCCTCGGGCTGCTGCTCGCGGGCGGCGGCACGCTGGGCATCGGCGCGGCGCTCGCCGCCGACCGGATCGGCAAGGGCGTACGGACCGCGCCGCGCGACGCGATCATCTCGCTCAGCAGCCCGCCCGACGCGCTGGGCCGGGCCTTCGGCGTGCACCGCGCCATGGACACCACGGGCGCGCTGCTCGGCCCGCTCGCCGCGTTCGCCCTGCTGTGGGCGACCGCCGACGCGTACGACGCCGTCTTCGTCGTCAGCTTCTGCGTCGGGCTGCTGGGCGTGCTGATGCTGGTCGCCTTCGTGCCGGGCCGCGAGGCGCTGCCGACGCGGCGGTACGCGCCGACGCCCGCCCCAGCCGTTCCGGACGCCGCCCCAACCGCCCCGGAGTCCGGCTCAACCGCCCCGGAGCCCGGCCCAACCATCCCGGAGCCCGGTCCCGCCCGCCCCAAGATCCTCGATCCGTTCCGCGACCCCGCCTTCCGCCGCATCCTGGGCGCGGCGGCGCTGCTCGGCGCGGCCACCATCGGGGACGCGTTCGTCTATCTGCTGCTCCAGAGGCAACTTGACTTCGCGGTGCGCTGGTTCCCGCTGCTGCCGCTGGGGGCCGCCGCCGTCTACCTCTCGCTCGCCGTGCCCGCCGGACGGCTCGGGGACCGCGTCGGCCGCCGGGTGCCCTTCCTGTGCGGGCACGCGGCGCTGCTCGGCGCGTATCTGCTGCTACTCACGACCGGTGCCGGGGCGTTGCTGCTGGTCGGCGTCCTGCTGTTGATCGGGGTGTTCTACGCGGCGACCGACGGGGTGCTGATGGCGCTGGCCGGGCCGGTGCTGCCGGCCGCCGGGCGCGCGAGCGGCATGGCCCTGTTGCAGACGGGCCAGGCGCTGGCCCGGCTGCTCGCCGCCGCCGGGTTCGGCGCGGCCTGGACGCTGTGGGGCGTACGGCCCGCGCTCATCACCGCCGTACTGGCGCTGGCCGCCGCGCTGGCCTGCTCGGCCGTTCTGCTCCGCCGCCTCGAAAGGAGGGTGTGACGCCCATGCCCGCACCACCGCCCTTGAGCAGCGACGAGACCGGTGTGACCGAAGTGCCGGACGTGACGCCCGTCGTCCCTGACCGGCGCGGCCGGGACGGCGCCCGTACCCCGTTCGCGGCGGCGTCGACGCGCGCCAAAGTGATCGCCGTCGCGGCGGCGGCCGTCGTGCTCGCCACCGTCGCCGCCGTCTACACGGTCGGCGCCGCGCACCGGGCCGAACCGGAGGAGACCGCCTCCGCGTTCGGCCTCGACGCCGGGAACCTCTACTTCCGCAGCACGGCCGCGGGCCACGGCCGCGTCGCCCGGCTGCCCGCCGCGCCGGGGGTGGCCGCGGCGGACCGCACCACCGGCGGCCCCGCGTGCGAGCGCTTCTACGCGGCGGGCGGCACCGGCCTGTGCCTCACCCGCCGCCCCGGCATCCCGCCGACCTCGTACGCCGTGGTGCTGGACGGGCGGCTGCGCGAGAAGCGGCGGATCGCGCTGACCGGCATCCCCAACCGGGCGCGGGTCTCGGCGTCGGGCCGGATGCTGTCGTGGACGATGTTCGCGACCGGCGACTCGTACGCCACCTCGTCCTTCTCGACCCGCACCTCGATCCTGGACACGCGCACCGGCTACCTCATCAAGAACATGGAGGAGATCCAGCTCACCCTCGGCGGCCGCCGCTACCACTCCCCCGACGTCAACTACTGGGGCGTTTCCTTCGCCCGCGACGACAACCGCTTCTACGCCACGGTCTCCACGAAGGGCCACACCTACCTCGTCGAAGGGGACATGAAGACGTGGAAGGCGCGCGCCCTGCGCGAGAACGTGGAGTGCCCCTCCCTCTCCCCCGACAACACCCGGCTGGTGTTCAAGAAGCGGGTGCGGTCCGGGGCGACTGACCCTTGGCGGCTGTACGTACTCGACCTGCGCACCATGCGGGAGGCGCCGCTCGCCGAGGGGCGCAGCGTCGACGATCAGGCGGCGTGGCTGGACGACCGCACCGTCGCGTACGCCCTGCCGGGCCGCGCCAAGGGCACGAGCGACATCTGGGCCGTACCGGCGGACGGCTCGGGCGCTCCGGCGCTGCGCGTGCCGGGCGGCTCGTCGCCAGCGATGGTCCGTTGACATCCGGAGCCGTCCGGGACCGTCCGGGACCGTCCGGGGCCGCCCCGGACACGTAACGGGCCGACCGCTCAAGGCGGTCGGCCCGTTCCGTTCGCGGTCGGTCCGTTCCGCGCGCGTTCGGTTCGTTCCGTGCGCGTTCAGTCCGTTCCGCGCGCGTTCGCGTTCGGTCCGTTCCGTTCGCGTTTGGTCCGCGCGATCAGGCGGCGTCGCCGTCCATGGCCGCTATGAGGCTCTTGGGACGCATGTCCGTCCAGTGCTCGTTGATGTAGTCCAGGCACGCCTGACGCGCCGATTCCTCAAGCGCCACGGTCCAGCCGGCCGGCACCTCCACGAACGACGGCCACAGCGAATGCTGCCCCTCGTCGTTCACCAGCACCAGATACGTGCCCTCGGCGTCCTCGACCATGATTCCCTCATGGTCGGAGTCGATCAAGTGGTCCCTGATCTCCCCCGTGACGAAGGGGCGCCACGTCTCAGGACCGCGCCGCCGCAGGATGTCCGCCGCGGTACGCCCGGCGGTGAAGAACATGACGTCGCCGGTGAACCGGCCGGGGGTGAACCCCCACATCAGACGCGTGTTGTTCACCCACAGGTCCTTCATGGCGAGGATCTCCTCCGCGCCGAGATGCGCCATCGCGTAGTTCCCCCGCCGCAGGAACTCGCGGTAGCGCTCCACGGGGAAGGCCCCGTCCGCGAGCTCCGATTCCTCGAACGGGAACCCGATGCCCCGCAGGTTCGCGGCCACGATCTCCCGCTCGGCGGGGACGGACTCGCCGTGCCGCCAGGTCATCGGGAAGGAGTCGAGGATGGCCAGCAGTTCGACCTCCTCGCCCTGACGCTGCAGCTCGGTCGCGATGGCGTGCGCGATGTGCCCGCCGATGGACCAGCCCAGCAGCCGGTACGGGCCCTCGGGCTGTACGGCGCGCAGGTGGGCCAGGTAGTCGGCGGCCGCCTCCTCGACGGTCGCGGGCAGCGGCTCCGGCTTGCCGATGCCGCGCGCCTGGAGCCCGTACACCGGGTGTTCGGGCCCGATGTGCGCCAGCAGCGCGGCGTAGCACCAGCTCAGCCCGGCGCCCGGGTGAACGCAGAAGAGCGGCGGCCGCGATCCGCCGGTACGCAGCGGCAGCAGCACCGCGTGCGAGTCCGCCTCCTGCCCCGAGGCTCCCGAAGTCCCCGAAGCCCCCGGAGCTCCCGAGGCCCCCGAGGCCGCCGCGTCCAGGGCGGCGGCGAACTCGGCGACGGTCGGCGCGGCGAAGAGCTGGCGGACCGCAGCCTCGACGCCGAGCGCGGACCGTACCCGGCTCACCAGTCGGGCCGCGAGCAGCGAATGGCCGCCGAGTTCGAAGAAGCTGTCGTCGACGGTGACCCGGTCGACTTCGAGCACTTCGGCGAACAGGGCGCACAGCGCCGTCTCGCGCGGCGTCCGGGGCTCCCGGCCGCTGGAGGCCGCCGCGACGTCGGGCGCGGGCAGCGCCGTACGGTCCAGCTTGCCGTTCCGGCGCAGCGGCAGCGCGTCGAGGGTCAGGAACGCGGACGGCACCATGTGGTCCGGCAGCGCGGCTCCGACGTGCTCGCGCAGCTCGCCGGGGCTCGGCGCCGCGCCCTCGGCGGGCACGACGTAGGCGACGAGGCGCTTGCCGCCGGGCCCCGCCTCATGCACGGCGACGGCGGCACGGGCGACGTGCGGGTGGGAGGCGAGCGCCGCCTCGATCTCGCCCAGCTCGATGCGGAAGCCGCGCACCTTGACCTGGTGGTCGGTGCGGCCCAGATACTCCAGCCGCCCCCGCGCGTTCCACCGCACCAGGTCGCCCGTGCGGTACATGCGCGTGCCGGCCGGTCCGTACGGGTCGGCGACGAACCGCTCCCCCGTCAGCCCCGGCCGCGCGACATAGCCCCTGGCCAGGGCCGCGCCCGCCAGGTACAGCTCGCCGGCGGTGCCCGGCGCCACGGGGCGCAGCGCGCCGTCCAGCACGTACGCCCGCGAGTTGGCGATCGGCCGCCCGATGGGGGCGACGCCCGGCCAGCCCGTGACGTCCTCGGGCAGGGTGTACGCCGTCACGGCGTGGGTCTCCGACGGCCCGTAGTGGTTGTGCAGCCGCCGGTCCGCGCCCCGGCCGTGGAAGGCGCGCACCGCGCCGCCGAGCGTCAGCGCCTCACCGCCCTGCACGAGCCGCTTGAGGTCGGGCAGGCGCGCGCCGCGCTCCTCGGCCGCCTCGCACAGGGCGTCGATCACGAGGTTCGGGGCGTGCAGCTCCGCCACCCGGTGGCGCTCCAGCCAGCCGACGAGCCGTTCCGGATCGCGGCGCACCGCCTCGGGGCAGGCAACCAGCGTCTTGCCGTGCAGCAGGGCGGAGAGGATCTCCTGCACGGACACGTCGAAGCTGACGGCGGTGAACTGCGCGACGCGGGTGCCCGGCGGGCTCGGCAGCTCCGCCGCGTGCCAGGTCAACAGGTTCTTCAGCGCGCCGACGGTCATCACGACGCCCTTCGGCCGCCCCGTGGACCCCGAGGTGTAGATGACGTACGAGGGGTGGTCGGGCAGCAGCGCCGCGGGCCGCTCGGCGGCGGTGATGTCCGGCGCGGGCCCCTCGCCGTCCCCGTCGGTCGGCGCCGCGAGGTCCGGTCCGTCCAGTACGAGCCGGGGCGCGCCGTCCGCGTCGGCGGGCGGCAGGGCGCGGGCGGCGTCCTCGCTGGTCAGTACCAGTACGGGGGCGATGTCGGCCAGCATGTGGGCGATGCGGTCGGCCGGGTACGCCGGGTCGACGGGCACATAGCCGGCCCCCGCCTTCACGACGGCGAGCAGGGAGACCACGAGGTCGATGGAGCGCGGCAGGGCCACCGCCACGAACCGCTCCGGACCCGCCCCGCGTTCGATGAGCAGCCGGGCCAACCGGTTGGCGCGCGCGTTCAGCTCCGCGTACGAGACCTCCGCGTCCTCGAAGACGACGGCCACCGCGTCCGGGGTACGGGCCGCTTGCGCCTCGAACAGCTCCGGCAGCGACGCTTCGGGCACCGGGAGGGCGGTGTCGTTCCACTCCTCCAGCACGCGCCGCCGCTCGGCGGGTTCGAGGACGTCGACGGCGCTGAGCGGCAGGTCCGGCCGGGCGGCCACGGCGGTGAGCACGCTCACCAGGCGGCCGGCGAGGGTCCGCGCGGTCTCGCGGTCGAAGAGGTCGGTGCTGAACTCCAGCACGCCGCCGATGCCCGCCGGCGCGCCGTCGGCCGGCGGCCGCTCCCCGAGCGAGAACAGCAGGTCGAAGCGGGCGACGCCGGTGCCGACGCGGAGGCCGGTGACCGTCAGGTCCGGCGCGGCGCCGGAAGCCGGGGCGACGCCGAAGGCCGGGGCCGCCCCCTTCCGGCTCTCCGTGGTGTTGGAGGTGTTGAAGGCCAGCATGGTCTGGAAGAGCGGGTGCCGGGACATCGACCGGACCGGCCTGACCACGTCGACCAGCCGCTCGAACGGCACATCCTGGTGCGCGTAGGCGGCGAGCGCCGTCTCCCGCACCCGGCCCACCAGTTCGGTGAAGGCCGGGTCGCCCGACACGTCCGTGCGCAGGACGAGGGTGTTCACGAAGAACCCGACGAGGTCTTCCAGGGCGTCATCGGTGCGGCCCGCGACGGGGGTGCCCACGGGCACGTCCGTGGAGCCGCTGAGTTTGGCCAGCAGAGCGGCCAGGGCGGCCTGGACCACCATGAACACGCTGGACTGGGTGGCGCGCGCCACCTCCACGAGCCCCGCGTGCACGGCGGCGGGGACCTCGAAGGCGACCTCGTCGCCCCGGTAGGTGGTCTCCGTCGGGCGCGGACGGTCGGCGGGTATCTCCAACTGGTCTGGCAGGTCGGCGAGTTGGCGCTGCCAATAGGCGAGTTGCCGGGAGATGGCGCTCTCGGGGTCGTCCTCGGAGCCGAGGATGTCGCGCTGCCACAGGGTGTAGTCCGCGTACTGCACCGGCAGCGGCGCCCAGCCGGGCGCCCGCCCAGTGGTCGTACGCGCCGTGTAAGCGGCCGTCAGGTCGCGGACGAGGAGCGGCATCGACCAGCCGTCCGTGGCGATGTGATGCACCAGTATCAGCAGGACACGCTCGCCGGGGCCGGTCTCGAACAGCCAGCCGCGCAGCGGCGGTTCGCGGGTCAGGTCGAAGGCGTGCCGCGCGGCCCGCGCCAGCTCGTCCGCGAGACCGTCCTCGGTCGTGGCGACGACCGTCAGCTCCGGCGCTGGCCCGCACTCCGTCACGACGCGCTGGTACGGGCCTTCGGCGTCCTCCGCGAAGACCGTGCGCAGGGTCTCGTGCCGCGCCACGACATCGGCGAACGCGGACCGCAGGGCTTCGGTGTCCAGCGTGCCGGACAGCCGGATACCGGTCGGCACGTTGTACGTCGGGCTGGGCCCCTCCAACTGGTGCAGGAACCACAGGCGTTGCTGCGCGTACGACAGCGGAAGCCGCTCGGGCCGGTCGCGCGCCGCGAGCGGGGCCCGCCCGGCGGCGGACGCGGACTCGGACAGCGCGGCGGCGAGCGCCGCGACCGTGGGCCGTTCGAAGAGCTGACGTACCGACAGTTCGGTGCCGAGGGCCGTACGGGCGCGGGACGCGAGCCGCGTCGCGAGGAGCGAGTGGCCGCCCAGCTCGAAGAAGTCGTCATCGACGGTGACCCGCTCCACGCCGAGCACGTCGGCGAAGATCCCGCACAGGATCTCCTCCTGCGGGGTGCGCGGCTCGCGCCCAGCGCTCTCGGCGGCGGCGTAGTCGGGTGCGGGCAGCGCCTTGCGGTCGAGCTTGCCGTTGGGCGTCAGCGGCAGCGCGTCGAGCATGACGACGGCGGACGGCACCATGTAGTCCGGCAGCGCCTCCCCCACATGGCGGCGCAGCACGCCCGCGTCCGGCTCCGCCCCTTCGGCCGCCACCACATACGCCACGAGCCTCTTGTCGCCCGGCCGGTCCTCGCGCACCACGACGGCGCTGTGCGCGACCAAGGGAGAACGGTCCAACGCCGTCTCGATCTCGCCGAGTTCGATGCGGAAGCCCCGGACCTTCACCTGGAAGTCCGTACGCCCGATGTACTCCAGCTCGCCCTCGGCACTCCACCGCACCAGGCGACGAACCGCTCCGCCGAGAGCCCCGGACGCCCGTGGTAACCACGCGCCAGCCCCTCGCCCGCGATATACAGCTCCCCCGCCACACCCGGCGCGACCGGACGCAGCCCGGCGTCCAGCACGTAGAGCCGGGTGTTGCGGATGGGGCGCCCGATCGGCGGCGCACCCGCCGCACCCGAACGGGAGAACCACGCCGCCGCGTACACCGTGGCCTCCGTCGGCCCGGGGACGCCGCTCACCAGACCGGCGGCCACGGCCGGCCGGGAGCCGTCCGCGAGTGCGAGCAGGTCCCGTACGACCTCGATGGAGCCGCCCGAGAGCAGCGGCCCGAACATCTCGAAGACGGAGACGTCGAAATTGAGGGACGTGGACGCCACCACATGAGCCAGTTCCTCGGCGCCGAACTCCGCCGCCGCCCACGCCGCCAGATCCGCGACCTTCTCATGCGGCACCACCACTCCCTTCGGTACGCCCGTGGAACCTGACGTGTAGATCGCGTAGGCCGGGTGGAGCGGGGACAGCGCGGCGGCGCGGTCGGCGTCCGTGGGGTCGGCGGTCGGGCGGCCCTCGATGGCCCGCGTGGTCGGCGGGTCGTCGAGCACCAGCCGCGTCGGGCCGCCATCGCCCTGCGGCAGCCGCGACGCCACCTCCCTGTCCGTGATCAACAGGGCGGGCGCGGCGTCCGCCAGGAGGTAGGCGATGCGGTCGGCCGGGTACGCCGGATCGACCGGTACGTACGCCGCCCCCGCTTTGAGCACGGCGAGGAGGGACACGATGGTGCGTTCCGAGCGCGGCAGGGAGATCCCCACGAACTCTTCGGGCCCCGCGCCCAGCGCGATCAGGTGGTGCGCGAGCCGGTTGGCGCGCTCGTTCAACTCCGCGTAGGTGTACGCGACTTCACCGCACATGACAGCCGTCTCGTTGGGCGTACGGGCCGCCTGCGCCTCGAAGAGTGCGGGCAGCGTCGCCCGCGGCACCTCGGCCGCGGTGTCGTTCCACTCCTCCAGCACCCGGCGGCGCTCATCCTCGCCGAGCACGTCCACCCGGCCGACCGGCAGCTCCGGCGCGACCGCCACCGCCTCCAGCAGCCGCACGAACCGCTCGCCGATCCGCTGTACGGACGCCCGGTCGAACAGGTCGGTGCTGTACTCGATGATGCCGTTGATGCCGTCGGGCGTACCGTCGGCCGCCCGCCCGTCGGCGAGGGCGAAGCGGAGGTCGAACTGGGCGATGCCGGTGCCGACGCGGTGGCCGGTGACGCTCAGCCCGGGAAGCTGGCCGCCCCGCTCCCCCAGGGCCGCCCGCTGGTCGACGTTGTTGAACGCCAGCATCGTCTGGAAGAGCGGGTGCCGCGCCATCGACCGGGCCGGGTTGACCGCCTCGACCAGCCGCTCGAAGGGCACGTCCTGGTGCGCGTACGCCGCCAGGTCCGTCTCCCGCGCGCGGGCGATCAGATCGGTGAAGGAGGGGTTGCCGGAGGTGTCGGTGCGCAGGACGAGCGTGTTGACGAAGAACCCGATCAGGTCCTCCAGCGCGTCGTCGGTGCGGCCCGCGATGGGCGTGCCCAGGGGGATGTCCGTGCCGCCGGTCAGCTTCGTCAGCAGCGCCGCGAGCGCGGCCTGCATCACCATGAAGAGGCTGGCCCGGTTCTCCTGGGCCAGCGCCTCCAGGCGCTGGTGCAGGGCGGCGGGGATCGCGATCGGCACGGTGTCGCCGCGGTAGGACGTCTCGGCCGGCCGGGGCCGGTCGGTCGGCAGCCCCAGCTCCTCCGGCAGGTCGGCCAACGCCGTTTCCCAGTAGGCGAGCTGACGGGAGATCGGGCTTTCGGGGTCCTCGTCGGAGCCGAGGTGGTCGCGCTGCCACAGGGTGTAGTCGGCGTACTGCACCGGCAGCGGCGCCCAGTCGGGCGCCCGCCCCGTGGAGCGGCTGGTGTAGGCCGTGGTGAGGTCGCGCACCAGCAGCGGCGTCGACCAGCCGCCGTCGCTCACGATGTGGTGCACGAGGACCATCAGGACGTGTTCGTCCGCCCCCGTACGGAACAGCCAGGCGCGCAGCGGGAGTTCGGCGGCGAGGTCGAAGCCGTGGCGCGCCGCGCGGCGCAGCTCCTCCTCCAGCCCCGCCTCGGTGATGTGTACGGGCGTCAGCTCGGGCCGCGCGTGCCTCGGGTCCAGGACCCGCTGGTACGGGCCGTCGGCGTCCTCGCCGAAGACGGTGCGCAGGCTCTCGTGGCGCGCCACCACGTCGCCGAGCGCGGCGCGCAGCGCGTCGGCGTCCAGAGCGCCGGACAGTCGGAGGGTGGTCGGGATGTTGTACGTGGCGCTGGGGCCCTCCAACTGGTTGAGGAACCACAGCCGCCGCTGCGCGAAGGAGACGGGTACGCGCTCGGGCCGCTCCCGCGCCACGAGGGGGGTCCGGGCGCCGCCGCCCGTGCCGATCGCCTCGGCCAGCCCGGCGACGGTCGGCGTCTCGAAGAGCCGGCGGACGCTCATCTCCGCGTCGAAGGTGGTGCGGATGCGCCCGGCGAGGCGGATCGCGGCCAGCGAGTGGCCGCCGAGGTCGAAGAAGCTGTCGTCGACGGTGACCCGCGGCACGCCAAGGACCTCGGCGAACAGCCCGCACAGGATCTCCTCCTGCGGGGTGCGCGGCGCGCGTCCGGCCTTGTCGACGCCGTATTCGGGGGCGGGCAGAGCTCGTCGGTCCAGCTTGCCGTTGGGCGTGAGCGGCAGCGCGTCGAGGGCGAGAAAGGCGGAGGGCACCATGTAGTCGGGCAGCGCCGCGGCCACGTGCTTGCGCAGCGCGGCGGGGTCGGGCGCCGCGCCGTCCGCGGGGACCGGGTAGGCGACGATCCGCTTGTCCCCGGGCTGGTCCTCGCGCACGATCACGACGGCGCGGGCGATGTCCGCACGGGCGGTGAGCACGGCTTCGATCTCGCCGAGCTCGATGCGGAAGCCGCGGACCTTGACCTGGAAGTCCGTACGGCCGATGTACTCCAGGTCTCCCTGAGACGCCCAGCGCACCAGGTCGCCCGTCCGGTACATCCGCGCCCCGGCCGGCCCGTACGGATCGGCCACGAACCGCTCCGCCGTCAGATCCGGGCGACGGTGGTAGCCGCGCGCCAGACCGTCACCCGCTATATACAACTCACCCGCCACGCCGGGCGCGACCGGCCGCAGCCCGGCGTCCAGCACATACACGCGCGTGTTCGCGATCGGCCGACCGATCGACACCGCCCCGCCGGACGCCTCGACCTCCGAGGCCGTCGACCAGATCGTCGTCTCCGTCGGACCGTAGAGATTGGTCACCGACCGCCCGGCATTCACCAGCCCGCTCGCCAGATCGGCCGGCAGCGCCTCGCCGCCGACCAGCACCCGCACGGTCGACAGATCCGCTCCCGTCTCGGCGACCGCGTGCCACAGGCTGGGGGTGGCCTGCATGACGGTGGTGCCGGAGAGCTTCATCAGCTCGGTCAGCGCGGCGGGGTCCTTCACGGTGTCACGGGAGGCGAGGACGAGCCCGGCACCGGCCAGCAGCGGGAGGTACAGCTCCAGACCGGCGATGTCGAAGCCGACGGTGGTGACTGCCAACAAGCGGTCTTCTGAAGCTAGTTGGAATCGTGACTGCATCGAGGAGAGGAAGTTGACCAGCGCCGAATCCGGGACCACGACGCCCTTCGGGCGGCCCGTGGAGCCCGAGGTGTAGATCGCGTACGCCGCCCGCGAGGGCAGCGCGGCGGGCTGGGGGTTCTCCGCCGAGTACGCGCCGAGGTCGAGGCCCGACAGCTCCGCCTCGGTCAGGGTCAGGACGGGCCGCGAGTCCTTCAGGACGTAGTCGATGCGGTCCTGCGGGAACTCCGGGTCCACCGGCACGTACGCCGCACCCGACTTCAACACCGCCAGCAGCGACACGACGAGCTCGACCGAGCGCGGCAGCACCACCGCCACGAACCGCTCCGGGCCCGCACCCCGCTCCACCAAATGCCGCGCCAGCCGATTGGCACGGGCGTTCAGCTCCCCGTACGAAATTTCCACGCCCTCGAAAACCAACGCCACGGCGTCGGGCGTACGCGCCGCCTGAGCCTCGAAGAGCTCCGCGACCGTCTCCCGCGGAACGTCGCGCGCGGTGTGGTTCCGCTCCACCAGCGCCCGCCGCCGCTCGGCGTCGGCGAGGACGTCGAGCCGGGCGATCGGCGCGTCGAGGGCGGCGACGAGGCCCGCGAGCGCCCGGACGAACCGTTCGGCGATCGCCTCGGCCGTCGCGCGGTCGAACAGATCGGTGCTGTAGTTCAGCGCGCCCAGCAGCCCGGCGGGCCGGCCGTCGGGGCCGTACTGCTCGCCCAGGGTGAAGGAGAGGTCGAACCGCGCGAACCCGCTGCCCGTCGGGTGCTCGGCGACCGTGAGCCCCGCCGTCCGGTCGGCCGCCGCGCGGGCCTGGCTCTCGTCGTTGTTGTTCCAGGTCAGCAGGGTCTGGAAGAGGGGGTGCCGGGACATCGAGCGGGCCGGGTTCAGCACCTCGACCAGCCGCTCGAACGGCAGGTCCTGATGCTCGTACGCGGCCAGGTCCGCCTCCCGGACCCGGCCCACCAGATCGCGGAAGGAAGGGTTGCCGGAGAGGTCGGCGCGCAGCACGAGCGTGTTGACGAAGAACCCGACCAGGCCCTCCAGCGCGTCGTCCATACGGCCCGCGATGGGCGTGCCGATCGGCACGTCGTCGCCCGCGCCCAGCTTCGACAGGAGGGCCGCGAGCGCCGCCTGCGCCACCATGAACACGCTGGCGCGGCTCTCCCGCGCCAGGGCCACGAGCCCTTCGTGCACGGCGGCCGGCACCTCGATGGGGAGGGTGTCGCCGCGGTAGGAGGCGGTGGCCGGGCGCGGCCGGTCCGTAGGCAGCTCCAGCTCCTCCGGGAGCCCGTCCAGCGTGGCCTGCCAGTAGGCGAGTTGGCGGCTGATGACGCTGTCGGGGTCGTCCTCGGAGCCGAGGACTTCCTGTTGCCAGACGGTGAAGTCCGCGTACTGGACGGGCAGTTCGTCCCACTCCGGTTCGCCACCCGCGCGTCGGGCCGCGTAGGCGGTGAGCAGGTCGCGTACGAGCACGGGGATCGACCAGCCGTCACCCGCCATGTGGTGTACGAGGATCAGCAGCACGTGGTCGTAGGGGCTCGTCTCGAAGAGCGTCGCCTTCAGCGGGGCTTCGGCGAGCGGATCGAAGGCATGGCGGGCCGCCGCCTCCAGCTCGCGACGCAGCTCCCGCGCGTCGACCGGGACCACGGTCAGCTCGGGGCAGGCGTCCCGCGCGTCGAGGATCACCTGGTGTGGACCTTCGGGGCCGTCGGCGAAGAGCGTGCGAAGGGTCTCGTGCCGCGTCACGACATCGGCCAGGGCGGCGCGCAGGGCCGACCGGTCCAGTTCCCCGGTCAGGCGCAGCGCGGTGGGGATGTTGTAGATCGCGCTGGGGCCCTCCAACTGGTGGAGGAACCACAGCCGACGCTGCGCGAAGGACAGCGGAATCACGAGTTCTCCTTGTTCTCGGTGCGGCGGCGCAGCGCCGGGCGGGCCTTGGCCGCCTGCTGCCCGGCCAGGCTGCTCGCGAGGCCCGCGACCGTGGGCGCTTCGAAGAAGGCGCGGATGCTCATCTCCTTGCCGAGCGCCGAGCGGACCCGGCTGGCGAGGCGGGTCGCGAGGAGCGAGTGGCCGCCGAGGTCGAAGAAACTGTCGTCGATGGTCACTCCGGAAACCCCGAGGACTTCGGCGAACAGGCCGGCCAGCGTCTCCTCCTCCGGCGTCCGGGGCGACCGGCCGGCGCTCACGGCCCCGTAGTCGGGCGCGGGCAGAGCATGTCGGTCCAATTTGCCGTTGGGCGTCAGCGGCAGCGCGTCGAGGATGACGACGGCCGCGGGCACCATGTAGTCGGGCAGCGACGCCGCGATGTGTCCGCGCAGCGCGCCCGCCTCGGGGGCCGCGCCCTCGACGGCCGGTACGGCATAGGCGACGAGCCGCCTGTCGCCGGGGGCGTCCTCGCGCACCACGACCGCACCGCGCGAGACATCGCCGTGAGCGGTCAACACGGCCTCGATCTCGCCGAGTTCGATGCGGAAGCCGCGGACCTTGACCTGGAAGTCCGTACGGCCGATGTACTCCAGGTCTCCCTGAGACGCCCAGCGCACCAGGTCGCCCGTACGGTACATCCGCGCCCCGGCCGGCCCGTACGGATCGGCCACGAAGCGTTCCGCCGACAGGTCCGGGCGGCGGTGGTAGCCGCGCGCCAGGCCGTCACCCGCTATATACAGCTCACCCGCGACGCCGGGCGCGACCGGCCGCAGCCCGGCGTCCAGCACGTACACCCGCGTGTTCGCGATCGGCCGACCGATCGACACACCCGCGCCGGACGCCTCGACCTCCGAGGCCGTCGACCAGATCGTCGTCTCCGTCGGACCGTAGAGATTGGTCACCGACCGCCCGGCATTCACCAGTCCACTCGCCAGATCGGCCGGCAGCGCCTCGCCGCCGACCAGCACCCGCACGCCGGAGAGGTCGGCCCCCGCCTCCAGCAGCGCGTGCCACTGGCTCGGGGTGGCCTGTACGGCCGTGGCGCCGGACTGCTTCACGAGGGCGGCCAGCTCGGCCGGGTCCTTGACGGTCTCCCGGGAGGCGAGGACGAGCCCGGCACCGGCCAGCAGCGGCAGGTACAGCTCCAGACCGGCGATGTCGAAGCCGACGGTCGTCACCGCCAACAGCCGGTCATTCGAGGTGAGTTGGAATCGCGACTGCATCGAGTCGAGGAAGTTCACCAGCGCCGAGTCCGGCACCACGACGCCCTTCGGGCGACCTGTCGAGCCCGAGGTGTAGATGGCGTACGCCGCCTGCGAGGGCAGCGCGGCGGGCTGAAGGTCCGCCGTCGAGTACCCGGCGAGGTCGAGACCCGACAGCTCCGGTACGAAACCTCCACACCCTCGAAAACCAACGCCACCGCATCCGGCGTACGCGCCGCCTGAGCCTCGAAGAGCGCGGACAGCGTCTCCCGTGGCGTGTCACGGGCGGTGTCGTTCCACTCGACGAGCACCCGCCGCCGCTCGGCGGCGTCCAGCACGTCGATGGTGCTGACGGGGGCGCCGGGCGTCTCGACGGCCGCTTCCAGCACGCGCACGAGCCGCCGCGCGAACCCTTCGACCGTCGCGCGGTCGAACAGGTCGGCACTGTACTCGATGACGCCGTCCATGCCCTCCGGCGCGCCCGCCGCGTCATGCCGCTCGGCGAGGTTGAACGCCAGGTCGAACTTGGCGAACTCCATGCTCACCTGCTCGCCCGTGACCTCGACGCCCGGCAGGCCGACGGCGTCACGGCCGGCCGAGCCGCCGGACTCGTTGTTGTTCCACATCAGCATCGTCTGGAACAGCGGGTGCCGGGACATCGAGCGGGCCGGGTTCAGCACCTCGACCAGCCGCTCGAACGGCACGTCCTGATGCGCGTACGCCGCCAGGTCCGTCTCCCGTACGCGCTCGACCAGCTCGGCGAACGTCGGGTCGCCGGACACGTCGGTACGCAGGACGAGCGTGTTGACGAAGAACCCGACCAGTTCGTCGAGCGCGTCGTCCGTGCGGCCGGCGATGGGCGTGCCGATCGGGATGTCCGCGCCCGCGCCGAGCTTCGACAGCAGGGTGGAGACGGCGGCCTGGACGACCATGAAGAGGCTGGCGCGGCTCTCCCGCGCCAGAGCAGCGAGCCCGGCGTGCAGCTCGGCCCCCAGGCCGAAGGCGACGGTCTCCCCGCGGTAGGTCGCCGCCGCCGGGCGAGGCCGGTCGCGCGGCAGTTCCAGCTCCTCCGGTAGGTCCGCCAAAGCGTCTTTCCAGTAGGTGAGTTGACGGGACGCCAGGCTGTCGGCATCGCCCTCGCTGCCCAGCAGTTCACGCTGCCACAGGGCGTAGTCGGCGTACTGCACGGGCAGCGGCTCCCACAGCGGGGGCTCGCCCGCGCACCGGGCGGCGTAGGCGCGCGCCACGTCGCGGGCGAGTACGAGGTCCGACCAGCCGTCCGTGACGATGTGGTGCACCAAGAACAGCAGGACGTGCTCATCCGGGCCCACCTCGAATAGCCAGGTCCGCAGGGGGATCTCGGCCGTCAGGTCGAACGGACGGCGGGCGGCCTCGGCGACGCGCTGCCGCACATCGGCGGCCTCGGCCCGTACGACCTCCATGACCGGGCGCGCCTCGGCCGGGGCGAGAATCACCTGGTAGCTGCCCTCGGCGTCCTCGGCGAACACCGTACGCAGGCTCTCGTGCCGCGCCACGACGTCGGCCAGTGAAGCGGTCAGGGCCCGCTGGTTCAGCTTGCCCTTGAGCCGCAGCGCTGTCGGCATGTTGTACGTGGCGCTCGGGCCCTCCATCTGGTGGAGGAACCACAGCCGTTGCTGCGCGAAGGACAGGGGCAGCCGCTCCGGCCGCTCCATGGGCACGACGGCGGGACGCGCCTCGCCGCCCGCCGCCGCGTCGAGGGCTTCGGAGAGAGCGGCCACGGTCGGGGTCTCGAAGAGCTGACGGATCGCCATCTCCACACCCAGCGTCGAACGGGCCCTACTCACCAGCCGGATGGCGAGCAGCGAATGCCCGCCCAGCTCGAAGAAGTCCTCATCGACGCCGACCCGCGCCACTCCCAGAATCTCCGCGAACAGCCCGCACAGGATCTCCTCCTGCGGCGAGCGCGGCCCGCGTGGAGCGGGGGCGGAGGCTGCCGGCAGCGCCTGAGTGCCGTAGTCGGGGACGGGCAGGGCCTTGCGGTCCAGCTTGCCGTTGGGCGTCAGCGGCAGGGCGTCGAGGACCGTGAAGGCCGAGGGCACCATGTACTCGGGGAGCGCCGCGGAAACGTAGGCGTGGAGTTCAGCGGCATCCGGAGCAGGCGACGCCTCGGTCACGACGTACGCGGCGAGCCGCTTGTCACCGGCCTCATCCTCGCGGACCACTACGGCGGCCCGCGACAGCAACGGGTGACCGGCCAACGCCGCCTCGATCTCGCCGAGTTCGATGCGGAAGCCGCGCAGCTTGACCTGATCGTCCGCGCGCCCCACGTACTCGATGTCACCGTCCGCGCGACGCCGCACCACATCCCCCGTGCGATACATCCGCCCACCGGCCGACCCGTACGGATCGGCGACGAACCGCTCGGCCGTCAGCCCCGCCCGGCCGTGATAGCCACGGGCCAGGACCACACCCGCTACGTACAGCTCACCGGGAACACCCACCGGCACCGGCTGCAATGACCCATCCAGCACATACGCCCGCGTATTGGCGAACGGACGACCAATCGGCACGGGGCCGGACGGCGTCGGCTCCCCCGGCGCCAGCCGGTACTCCAGGCAGTTCACCGTCGCCTCGGTCGGACCGTACGCATTGAAG
>NZ_JOBF01000008.1 GCF_000718635.1 Streptomyces varsoviensis
CCCCTCCCCTCTCGTCCCCGTCCAACGGTGAGTGGGTGGGCACCCCCGGCCCCTTCCCTCTCGTCGCCCTCGAACGGTGAGTGGGTGGGCCCCCTTGATCCTTGCTCGCCCCGGGTGGGTGGGGGGAGGGTGGGGGCGGGGGCGGCCCCGGCCTCTTCCCTCTCGTCCCCCTCGAACGGTGAGTGGGTGGGCCCCTCTTGCTCGCTGCCCGCCCCGGGTGGGCGGGGAGGGTGAAACGCCTCCTCTCGTCCCCGTCCAACGGCCGGTGGGTGGTGGGGCCCTCTGCTTCCCGCCCAACCTCGGGAGGGGCGGGGGTGGGGTGGCCCCGCCCCCTCTCGTCCCCACCGGACGGCGAGTAGGTGGGCCCCTTGCGCCCCGCTCGCCTCGGGTGGGTGGGGAGGGTGGGGGGTGGGGTCGCCCCCTCTCCCTCCTCGAACGGCCGCCGGTGGGCACCCCATGGAGCTTTGCTCCCGTTCACCCCCCCGGGCGGCGGCGGGGTGGGTGGGGCTTTGCTTGCGCTGTCGGGTGGGTGGGGGAGGCGGCGGGAACCTCGCCCCTGTGTTTGGGCGGGTGACCTCTCGCCCTCATCTGGGTGGGCAGGGGTGCTCCGCCCCGTGTCTTGGTGGGTGGGGACACCCCCGCGTGCTGCCCTATGACTCCGTGGGGCCCGGCCCACCCCTCCTCGGCTCTGGCTCGGGAGGCTGGGCCGCCCCTCACTCCCGCCCGGGGCCGGATGGGGAGCCGAGGGGCCCCACCGTTCACCGGCCGTTGGATGGGGACGAGCGGGAAGGGACCGGACTGCCAACCCTCCCGCTCCCACCCGGGTCCGGGCGAGGTGGAAGGGGCCCCCGCCGCCCGGACTGGGGCTCTCCCCGCCACCCGCCCCCGCCCGGGGATGAGCAGGGAGCACCCTCCGAGGTCGCCCACTGGCCGTTGGAGGGGGACGAGAGGGGGGTCTGGAATCTCCCACCCACCCACCTACCTCGCACCCACCGGGGATGAGCGGGAGCAAAGCTCCCGGGGGAGCCCACCGGCGGCCGTTCGCTGAGTACGAGAGGGGAGAGGCCGGGGCTGCCCCACCCACCCCCGCCCCGCCCGAGGTTGGGCGGGGAGCAAAGGGCCCTACCGCCTACTGGAGCAAGGGGTGTCCGCCCACCCATCGTTTGAGAGCGACGAGCGGGGAGCGGCCTGGGCCGTCCCGCCCACCCCGCCCCCGCCCGGGGGATGAACGGGAGCAAAGCTCCCGGGGCTGCCCACCGGCGGCCGTTCGAGGGGGGTGAGAGGGGGCGACCCCACCCCCACCCCTCCCGATCTTGGGCGGGAAGCAAAGGGCCCCACCACCCACCGGCCGTTGGACGGGGACGAGAGGGGGCAGGGCCACCCGCCCACCCGGGGCGAGCAGCGAGCAAGAGGGACCCACCCACTCACCGTTCGAGGGCGACGAGAGGGAAGGGGCCGGGGTGCCCACCCACCGTTAGACGGGGGCGAGAGGGGAGGGGCCGGGGCCCACCCACCCACCGTTAGACGGAGACGAGAGGGTAGAGGCCGGGGCCGCCCCCACCCCCACCCACCCCCGCCCACCCGGGGCGAGCAGCGAGCAAAAGGGGCCCACCCACTCACCGTTGGACGGGGACGAGAGGGGAGGGGTTGGGGCCGTAGGGGTGGGGTCCGGAACGCTGACGTGTATTTGTGGGCCGGAGTGCCGGGTGAGATGACGGTTCCGGGTTCGCGGCCCGTAAATATGCGGTGGAGGACCCCACCCCGTAGGCCCCGACCCCGCACCCACCCACACACGTCGCCACCCCACCCGTAGGGCCCGGCTCCCCACCCGCACGCGGACCCCCCACCCACCAGCGCAACGCAACGCACAGACAACGCGCAAGCCCAGCGCAGCGCCCCGTCACCCCTCAGCGATCACCACAGCGGAAGCGACCCCGGCATCGTGGCTGAGCGACACATGCCACCCCCGCACCCCCAACTCCGCAGCCCGAGCCGCCACCGTCCCCCGCACCGACAGCACCGGCCGCCCGCTCTCCTCCGTCACCACCTCGGCGTCGGTCCACAGCAGTCCGGCCGGCGCGCCCAGCGCCTTGGCCAGGGCCTCCTTCGCCGCGAACCGCGCCGCGAGGGAGGCGGGCCCCCGCCGCTCCCCGCTCGGCAGCAGCAGCTCGCGGTCGAGGAAGAGCCGCGCCGCGAGCCCCGGCGTGCGGCGCAGCGCGGCGTCGAAGCGGTCGATCTCCGCGACATCGATCCCGACCCCGATGATCATTCGACGGTCACCGACTTCGCGAGGTTGCGCGGCTGGTCGACCTCGTTGCCGCGCGCGGTGGCCAGCTCGCAGGCGAAGACCTGCAGCGGCACGGTGGCGACCAGCGGCTGGAGCAGCGTGGGGGTGGGAGGGATCTCGATGAGGTGGTCGGCGTAGGGGGCGACGGCGGCGTCGCCCCGTTCGGCGATGACGATCGTACGGGCGCCGCGCGCCCGGATCTCCTGGATGTTGGAGACGATCTTGTCGTGGAGGACGGAGCGCCCGCGGGGCGACGGCACCACGACGACGACGGGCAGGTCGTCCTCGATCAGCGCGATCGGCCCGTGCTTGAGCTCGCCGGCCGCGAACCCCTCGGCGTGCATGTACGCCAGTTCCTTGAGTTTGAGGGCGCCTTCGAGCGCCACGGGGTAGCCCACGTGCCGACCGAGGAAGAGCACGGTGTTCTTGCCGGCGGCGGCGACGGACCGGGCCAGTTCCCGTACGGGCTCCATGGTGCCGAGGACGTCGTCGACCTGGGTGGCGATAGCGGACAGCTCGCGGATGACGGAGCCGATCTCGTCGCCCCATTTGGTGCCGCGTACCTGCCCGAGGTAGAGCGCGACGAGGTAGCAGGCGACGAGCTGCGTCAGGAACGCCTTGGTGGAGGCGACGGCCACTTCGGGCCCGGCGTGCGTGTAGAGCACGGCGTCGGACTCGCGCGGGATCGTCGAGCCGTTGGTGTTGCAGATGGCGAGGACCTTGGCGCCCTGTTCGCGCGCGTGCCGCAGCGCCATCAGGGTGTCCATGGTCTCCCCGGACTGGGAGATGGCGATGACCAGGGTCCGCGGGTCCAGGATCGGGTCGCGGTAGCGGAACTCGCTGGCGAGTTCCACCTCGCACGGCATGCGCGTCCAGTGCTCGATGGCGTACTTGGCGATCATGCCGGCGTGGAAGGCGGTCCCGCAGGCGACGATCACGACCTTGTCGGCCTCGCGCAGTACGGACGCCGGCATGCGCACCTCGTCCAGGGTGAGCGAGCCGCCCGCGTCGATGCGCCCCAGCAGGGTGTCGGCGACGGCCTTCGGCTGCTCGGCGATCTCCTTGAGCATGAAGTAGTCGTAGCCGCCCTTCTCGGCGGCGGAGGCGTCCCAGTCCACGTGGTACGCCCGTACGTCCGCGGGCACGCCGTCGAAGTCGGTGACGGTGACGTGCTCGCGGCGCAACTCGACGACCTGGTCCTGGCCGAGTTCGACGGCCTCGCGGGTGTGCGCGATGAAGGCGGCGACGTCGGAGGCGAGGAAGGACTCGCCGGCGCCGATGCCCACGACGAGCGGGGAGTTGCGGCGCGCGCCGACGACCACGTCGGGCTCGTCGGCGTGCACGGCGACCAGGGTGAACGCGCCCTCCAGCCGCCGGCAGACGCGCCGCATGGACTCGGCGAGGTCGCCGCAGGAGGAGAACTCCTCGGCCAGCAGGTGGGCCACCACCTCGGTGTCCGTCTCGGAGGCGAGGGCGTGCCCGCGCTCCGCCAGCTCCGCGCGAAGGGCGGCGAAGTTCTCGATGATGCCGTTGTGCACGACGCCGACGCGCCCCGAATTGTCCAGGTGGGGGTGGGCGTTGGCGTCCGTCGGGGCGCCGTGCGTGGCCCAGCGGGTGTGGCCGATGCCGGTGGTGCCGGACGGCAGCGGGCGGGCGGCCAGCTCCTTTTCGAGGTTGGCGAGCTTGCCGGACTTCTTCGCCGCCGCGAGCTGGCCGTCCGCGAGGACGGTGACCCCGGCCGAGTCGTAGCCCCGGTATTCGAGCCGCTTCAGCCCGGAGATGACGACGTCGAGGGCGGGCTGCCCTCCCACATATCCCACGATTCCGCACATGCAGGCAGCGTACGGCCCGCGCGCCCCCGCGGCGGCCCCCCGGATCAGCGCCCGCGCGCCACCCGGTCGATCGCCTCCTGCACGAGGTCGAGGTATTCGACCTCCTCGCAGCGCGGCTTGGAGCCCAGTTCGTAGCGTTCGAGCGCGTCGGAGAGGTCCTCGCCCAGATCCTCGTCGGGCAGCTCCGCGCTCAGCTCCCCGCAGACGCGGCGCGCGAACTCGTCACGCCCTTCGGCCGAACGCCCCTCGGCGGACGGGGTCCCACGGCGCAGCACAAGATCCAGAACAGACACACGATCCCCAGCTCATACAGGTCAGGAGCCTGGAACGTAACGGTGCACCGGCAGGACGTACAGAGCACGTACACGACATGTACACAAGCGGACCGAATGTCTACCGAATGAATTTCCACGGCGCCCCCGAAAGCCCTACCGGCAAACACCCACCCGCTCACCCATCCGCTCACCCACCCCCGCCCGTACGCGCACACGCCCGCGCGCGCACACGCCCGCGCGCCCATACGCCCGTACGCCCACACGCACCCACCCGAAAGCCCCCCGCACCCCCCGCGCACAATGGGCCCGTGCCGCCCTCACAGAGTCACTCGCACTTCCGCCACCACCACGCCACCCCGTACGTGGACCTCACCCGCGCCCAGTGGAGCGCCCTGCGCGAGAACACCCCGCTGCCGCTGACCGCCGAGGAGGTCGAGCGGCTCCGCGGGCTCGGTGACGTCATCGACCTCGACGAGGTACGGGACGTCTATCTGCCGCTCTCCCGGCTGCTCAACCTCTACGTCGGGGCGACCAGCCAACTGCGCGGCACCCTCAACACCTTCCTCGGCGAGGCCGGCGACGGCCACGGCGCGCAGCCCGGCACGCCCTTCGTCATAGGGGTGGCGGGCAGCGTCGCGGTCGGCAAGTCCACCACCGCGCGGCTCCTGCGGGAGCTGCTGGCGCGCTGGCCCGAGCACCCCCGCGTGGAGCTGGTGACCACCGACGGCTTCCTGCTGCCCAACGCCGAGCTGCACCGGCGGGGCCTGATGTCGCGGAAGGGGTTCCCGGAGTCGTACGACCGGCGCGCCCTGACCCGCTTCGTGGCGGATGTGAAGGCGGGCATGGACGAGGTGACCGCGCCGGTCTACTCGCACCTGATCTACGACATCGTGCCGGGCGAGCGGCTGACCGTGCACCGCCCCGACATCCTCATCATCGAGGGCCTGAACGTCCTCCAGCCGGCGCTGCCCGGCAAGGACGGCCGCACCCGCGTCGGCCTCGCGGACTTCTTCGACTTCAGCGTGTACGTGGACGCGCGGCCCGAGGACATCGAGGAGTGGTACTACGCCCGCTTCCGCAAGCTGCGGGCCACCGCCTTCCAGGACCCCTCCTCGTACTTCCGCAGGTACACGCAGGTCAGCGAGGAGGAGGCGCTGGACTACGCGCGCCGGAACTGGCGGACCATCAACAAACCCAACCTGCTGGAGAATGTGGCCCCCACCCGGGGCCGCGCGAGCCTCGTCCTGCGCAAGGGCCCGGACCACAAGGTGCGGCGGCTGTCGCTGCGCAAGCTCTGACCCCGAACAGCCCAGGGAGCCCGGCAGTGCTGCACATCAGGATGATGATCCCGGCCCACCGCACCACCGAGGTGGTGCGGCTGGTGGAACGTACCGTCGGCACCGCGCACCTGGCCGTGCTGGCCGGCGCGGCCCGCGTCCCGGAGGGCGATGTCGTGCTGTGCGACGTGGCGCGCGAGGCGGCGGACGGGCTGCTCCAGGAGCTGCGCGCCATCGGCATCCCCGACTGCGGCTCGATCGCGGTCGAGGAGATCGAGCTGACGCTGTCCCGGCGGGCGGACCGGGCCGAGCGGGAGGCGCCGGGCGAGGCCGCGGACGCCGTGGTGTGGGAGCACCTGGAGGAGGCCACGCACGAGGAGTCCACCCTGTCGGTCACCTATCTGGTGTTCCTGACGGTGGCGACGATGATCGCGGCCTGCGGTGTGGTGCTCGACAACGCGATCCTCATCGTCGGCGCGATGGCGGTCGGCCCCGAGTTCGGGCCGCTGGCCGGCATCTGCACGGCGCTGGTGCAGCGGGCCCCGCGGCTCGCGTGGCGGTCGCTGATCGCGCTGGTCGTCGGGTTCGCGGCGGCGCTGCTACTGACGACGGGCTTCAGCCTCTTCATGGACGCGGTGGGCCTCTTCCACCAGCACCAGGTGGAGGGGGAGCGCCCGAACACCGCCTTCATCTGGCAGCCGGACCTGTTCTCGTTCGTGGTCGCGTTCCTGGCGGGGGTCGCCGGGGTGCTCTCGCTGACCTCCGCGAAGTCCGGGGCGCTGGTGGGCGTCGCGATCTCGGTGACGACCGTCCCGGCCGCCGCCAACGCCGCGGTGGCGCTCGGCTACGGCGACTTCTCCCAGATGCGGGGCTCGGTGCAGCAGCTCCTGCTGAACCTGGCGGGGATCATCCTGGCCGGCACGCTCACGCTCCTCGCCCAGAAGTTCTTCTGGGCGAAGCAGCGCGAGCGCGCCACAGCGGCCGACTGAGGCTCGTACGACCGCACCAAAGAGCCACCGCGGCAGACTGAGGCGCGTACGACCGCGGCAAAAGGCCGCCAGGGCGGCGAAAGGCCCTACCCCAGCGCCGACTTCACCACGTCCGCCAGCCGGCTCGCGACGGACCGCGCCTGCTCGATGTCCGCGGCCTCGACCATCACCCGCACCAGCGGCTCCGTGCCGGAGGGGCGCAGCAGCACCCGCCCCGTGGCGCCCAGCTCGCGCTCCGCCTCGCCGACCGCGCCGGCCAGCTCCGGCGAGGTGGCGACCCGCGACTTGTCGACGTCGCGCACGTTGATGAGCACCTGCGGCAGCCGCTCCATGACGCCCGCGAGGTCGGCGAGCGTACGGCCGGTGGCGGCGACCCGCGCGGCCAGCATCAGCCCGGTCAGCGTGCCGTCGCCGGTCGTGGCGTGGTCGAGGACGATGACGTGCCCGGACTGCTCGCCGCCGAGCGCGTAGCCGTGCCGCTTCATCTCCTCCAGGACGTACCGGTCGCCGACGGCCGTCTGGACGAGCTGGACGCCCTCGCGCTCCATGGCCAGCTTGAAGCCGAGGTTGGACATCACGGTGCCGACCACGGTGTTCTCGCGCAGCGTGCCCGCCTCGCGCATGGCGAGGGCGAGGACGGCGAGGATCTGGTCGCCGTCGACCTCCGCGCCCGAGCCGTCCACGGCCAGGCAGCGGTCCGCGTCGCCGTCGTGCGCGACGCCCAGGTCCGCGCCGTGCTCGACGACGGCCGCGCGCAGCTTGGCGAGGTGCGTGGAGCCGCACTCGTGGTTGATGTTGAGGCCGTCGGGGTCGGTGCCGATGGTGACGACCTCGGCGCCGGCCCGCGCGAACGCCTCCGGGGAGACCCGGGCGGCCGCGCCGTGCGCGCCGTCGATGACGACCTTGAGGCCGTCGAGGCGGTTGGGGAGCACGCCGATGAGGTGCGCGACGTAGTTGTCGAAGCCCTCGTCGTACGCGCGGACCCGGCCGACGCCGGCGCCGGTGGGCCGCTGCCAGGGCTCGCCGGAGGCGTGCGCGCGGTACGTGGACTCGATGCGGTCCTCCAGCTCGTCGGCGAGCTTGTGGCCGCCGCGGGCGAAGAACTTGATGCCGTTGTCGGGCATCGCGTTGTGGCTGGCGGAGAGCATGACGCCCAGGTCCGCGCCGAGCGAGCCGGTCAGGTAGGCGACGGCGGGCGTCGGGAGCACGCCGACCCGCAGCACGTCCACGCCCGCGCTCGCCAGCCCCGCCACCACGGCGGCCTCCAGGAACTCCCCGGACGCTCGCGGATCGCGCCCGACCACCGCCACCGGGCGATGGCCCTCGAACGTGCCCGCTTCGGCGAGTACGTGCGCCGCGGCGACCGACAGGCCGAGCGCGAGCTCCGCCGTCAGATCGGCGTTGGCGACACCGCGCACACCGTCCGTACCGAAGAGTCGTCCCACTGGTGTCCTCCGAGATTGCGTGGGGTGCGGGGGGCCGGCCCCCCGGGAAATGGGCGTGCGCGTGGCGCGCGTAGATGACGGGCCCGTGACCGGGCCCCGAAGAACAGGTATACGCCGCCGGGCGCCGATAGCCGAACGCCCCGGCGGCACGGAGAGTGCCGCCGGGGCGCAGGCGGGTGCAGCGTGAGCCGCGTGATCAGCGCTTGCTGTACTGCGGGGCCTTACGGGCCTTCTTCAGACCGGCCTTCTTGCGCTCGACCGCGCGGTCGTCGCGGCTCAGGAAGCCGGCCTTCTTCAGCGTGGCGCGGTTGTTGTCCACGTCCGCCTCGTTCAGCGCGCGGGCCACGCCCAGGCGCAGGGCGCCGGCCTGGCCGGAGACGCCGCCGCCGGAGATGCGGGCGATGACGTCGTAGCGGTTGTCGAGTTCGAGCACCTTGAAGGGCTCGTTGACTTCCTGCTGGTGCACCTTGTTGGGGAAGTAGCCCTCAAGGGTGCGGCCGTTGATCTTCCACTGGCCGCTGCCCGGCACGATGCGGACGCGGGCGATGGCGTTCTTGCGACGGCCCAGGCCGGCGGCGGGCTGCGGGTCGCCGAAGCGGGACGCGAGCGACTCGCTCGTGTACTCGGTCTCCTCGGACTCGAAGGTCGCGTTGCCCTCGAAGTCCTCGGTGATCTCCTCGACGGGCGTCTCGGGGGTGGTCTCAGCCACGATTCTCCTCAGATACTTTCTGCTGGTCGGCGGTGGCCGGGACTAGCCCTGCTGAACCTGGGTGATCTCGAACGGGACCGGCTGCTGGGCCGCGTGCGGGTGCTCGGAGCCCGCGTAGACCTTCAGCTTCGACAGCATCTGACGGCCGAGGGTGTTCTTGGGGATCATGCCCTTGATGGCCTTCTCGACGGCCTTCTCGGGGTTCTTCTCCAGCAGCTCGTCGTAGCGGACGGAGCGCAGACCACCCGGGAAACCGGAGTGGCGGTAGGCCATCTTCTGGGTCCGCTTGTTGCCGGACAGGTGCACCTTGTCGGCGTTGATGATGATGACGAAGTCACCAGTGTCAACGTGCGGCGCGTACACCGGCTTGTGCTTGCCCCTGAGGAGGGACGCGGCCTGGCTGGCCAGACGGCCCAGGACAACGTCCTGCGCGTCAATGATGTGCCACTGGCGCTGGACATCGCCGGGCTTGGGGCTGAACGTACGCACGGTCGTAGCCTTCGCTTCTTCAGTGATGGGGTCTCCCGAGTCCGCGAGGACCGGGGAGACGGGTCCTGTACTGGACCACCCGGACGATCACGACAGCCTATGCGGCGCCTCGGGGACGCAACCCGAGAGCCGACCGCTGGTCATCGGCCCGGTGGACCGGCGTAAGGGCCCCTCGCGTGAGAACGACCAAGCCAATACGCATAACGAACTAGCAGAATACCGGGCGGCCCCCACGCGGGTCAAAACCACACTTCCGGGCGTCCGACACCCCAGCGTACGGCCTCGGGGCCGGTCGGAGACAGCCCTGGAGCGGACTCACGGAAGTCCGGCGCGATACCGCGCCCCCATAAGGGGCGCGGGGAACTGCGCGACCGGCCACGACGGGCCCGCGGACGACGTACCGCCCCCGGCGGACCGTCAGCGCCGGCGCGCGACCCTGGACTCGTCCCAGACCGGCTCCGGAGCCTCCCGTACCAGCCCGTCCGCGCCGAAGACCAGGTAGCGGTCGAAGGAGCGGGCGAACCAGCGGTCGTGGGTGACCGCCAGCACCGTGCCCTCGTACGCCTCCAGCCCCTCCTGCAGCGCCTCGGCGCTCTCCAGGTCCAGGTTGTCCGTGGGCTCGTCCAGCAGCAGGGCCGTCGTGCCGGACAGCTCCAGGAGCAGGATCTGGAAGCGGGCCTGCTGACCGCCGGAGAGCCGGTCGAACCGCTGCTCGGCCTGTTTCTCCAGCTCGTAGCGGCGCAGCGCGGACATCGCCCGCCCCTTGTCCCTGGCGTGCTCGGTCCACAGGATGTCCAGCAGCGTGCGCCCCTCCAGCTCGGGGTGGGCGTGCGTCTGCGCGAAGTGCCCGGCGACGACGCGCGCGCCGAGCTTCCACTCCCCGGTGTGGGCGACGTCGTCCCCGGCGAGCAGCCGCAGGAAGTGCGACTTCCCGGAGCCGTTCGACCCCAGCACCGCGACCCGCTCCCCGTAGAAGACCTCCAGGTCGAACGGTTTCATCAGGCCGGTCAGCTCCAGCCGCCGGCAGGTCACGGCCCGTACGCCCGTACGGCCGCCCTTGAGCCGCATCGTGATGTCCTGCTCGCGCGGCGGCTCCGGCGGCGGACCGGCCTCCTCGAACTTGCGCAGCCGGGTCTGCGCGGCCTGGTAGCGCGAGGCCATGCCGTCGTTGTAGGCGGCCTTCTGCTTGAGGGCGAACACCAGCTCCTTGAGCTGGGCGTGCTTCTCGTCCCAGCGCCGCCGCAGCTCCTCGAAGCGCGCGAACCGCTCCTTGCGGGCCTCGTGGTACGAGCCGAAGCCGCCGCCGTGCACCCACACGTCGCTGCCCGCCGGGCCCGGCTCGACGCTGATGATCTTCTCGGCGGAGCGGGCCAGCAGCTCCCGGTCGTGGGAGACGAAGAGCACGGTCTTCTTCGTCTCGCGCAGCCGCTCCTCCAGCCACCGCTTGCCGGGCACGTCGAGGTAGTTGTCGGGCTCGTCGAGCAGCAGCACCTCGTCCGTGCCGCGCAGCAGGGACTCCAGCACCAGCCGCTTCTGCTCGCCGCCGCTGAGCGTGCGCACCTGCCGCCACTGCGCCTTCTCGTACGGGACGCCCAGCGCGGCCATGGTGCACATGTCCCACACCGTCTCGGCCTCGTAGCCGCGCGCCTCGGCCCAGTCGGCGAGCGCCTGCGCGTACCCCATCTGGGCGGCCTCGTCGTCGCTGGTCATGATCGCGTACTCGGCGCGGTCGACGGCCCCCGCGGCCTCGCGGACGCGCGGCTGGGCGACGGAGACCAGCAGGTCGCGTACGGTCCGCTCGTCCCGTACGGAGCCGACGAACTGGGGCATCACGCCGAGCCCGCCGCTGACGGTCACGGTGCCGCCGTGCGGCTGGAGCTCCCCGGCGATCAGCCGCAGCAGCGTCGTCTTGCCCGCGCCGTTGGCCCCGACCAGCGCGACCGCGGCGCCCTCGCCGACCCGGAACGAGACATCACCGAGCAGCACCCGCCCGTCCGGGAGGTAGTACTCCAGATGCCCGGCTTCCACGTGTCCCATGGTCCCGAATTCTCGCCGCTCCCCCGGGGCGCGACCAACCGCTTTTCCGCGCCGGGTCCGCGGCCGGCCCGGCGCGCGTCCTTCCCGCCCGTACGGTGCGCGGTCCGGCCCTCTCCCCTGGGGTGCGCGCTCCCATAGGATGCGCGCCATGAGCTTTGGGCAGGGAGGGCCGTACGAGGCCCCGGGGGGATCTCAGCCGCCGCGGCAGCCGGGCCGGCCGCCCGGCGAGCCGCCGTACCAGGCGCAGCCGCCGTACCAGGGCCAGCAGCCATACCAAGCGCAACAGCCGTACCAAGGCCAGCCCCCGCACCAAGGCCAGCCGCCCTACCCGGGGCAGCCGAACCAGCCCGGCGGCCTCCCGGGCCAAGCCCAGAACCAAGGCCAGGACCAGGGCCGGACCCCGGACTGGGCGGCGCTGGCCGACGACACGGCGGCGCGCGGCCGGCGGCGCAAGTGGTTCCTGCTGGGCGGCGGCGTCCTCGCGACGGCCGCCATCGCGGCGATCGTGGCGACGGCGGTCGCCACCTCCCACCGGGACAAGCCCGCGAACGGCCTGCCCGCCCCGCAGGACCTGCCGAGCGCGTCCGGCTCGCCCGAGCCGACGTTCTCCGATGTCGCGCCGCCGCCCCCGCCGGACCCGCGCGACTTCATCGCCAGCGCCAAGAAGGACACCGCGCCGCTCTCCGCGGACACCCTGTTCCCCGGCACGAAGATCGCGCGCGGCAGCAGTACGTACGCGAAGGCCGCCACGGACTCCACCAAGAACTGCGCCGCCGCGACCCAGGGCGCGCTGGGGTCCGTCCTCACGAACAACGGCTGCCGCGAGGTCATCCGCGTCACGTACGTGAAGGGCGGGGTGGCGGTCACCGCGGGCGTCGCGGTGTTCGACACCAAGGCGGCGGCGGACAAGGCCAAGGAGCAGGCGCGGGGCAATGTGGCCTCGCTCGCGGGCGGCGAGGCGCCGACGTTCTGCCGGGGCAAGGCGTGCCGGCTGACCACCAACTCGGCGGGCCGCTACGCCTACTTCACGGTCTCCGGATACACCAACGGCACGTCCGTGACGACCTCGGACACCGAGGCGCTGGAGGCGGGTCGGGATGTGGCCTCGTACGTCTTCAAGCGGATCATGGCCCGCGGCGAGGTGCAGGCGTCGGCGGCGGCAGCGGCGGGCGGCCGCTGACGCACACCGCCCGCCGCGAAAGCGCCCGCAAAGGCCCGGGAAAGCGCCCTAGCTGTCCTGCGAGTCCCCGGCCTCCCCGGCGTCGCCGTGTTCGACATCGCCGCTGCTGGGGGCGGTGGCGCGGCCCTTCTCCGCCTTCTGGACCTTCTCGACCTGGGCCTTCAACAGATCCTGCGGCATCTCGACGCGCTGCGGGTCGGTCAGGCTGGTCACGAAGAACATCGACAGGGTGGAGCCCGTGCGCACCACGGCGACCAGGCTCGGGGCCTTCTCGGAGGTGTTGACCAGCCGGTACGCGGCCGACTCGTCGCCCAGCTTGGGCGCCGCGAGCCGCTGTACGGCGCTGAACTTCTGCTCCTCCCCCTCCCCCGTCTTCATGCCGAAGCCGTCCTCGCAGCTCTCCGCGGACTTGCGCAGGTCGGCGAGGGTGCCCTTCGCGCCGCCGTCCTTGTACGCGGCGACCCGGACCATGCCCATCAGCCCCTCGTAGGCCTTGCCGTCCCCGGTGCGGGCGAAGGTGTTGACCACCGACCGCACCGGTTTCGGCTTCGGGGAGGAGCCCAGCAGCGCCGCCACCGGCTGGCACTCGGACCGGTCCGACTCGGCGCTCCCGGCGCCGGCGGCGCTCTTCGCCGAGGCCCGCTCGATCTGGTAGCCGTCCACTTCGCGCGCCCCGAGGGACGCCTGAGCCAGGCGCTGCTCGCTCAGCGGCTCGGGCTCGTCGCCGCCGGAACCTCCGCTGCATCCGGCCGCCAGCAGCGCCGCCGCGGCGGCGCCCGCCGCGGCGGCCATCGGCCTGTATGCCTTCAACGCCATTGCCCCCTCGTCATCCGGTACGCGGACATCCTGTCGCGAACCCCGTGGGAAAGGGAACGGCAAAAGGGAACGAACCTTCGGCTTTTCCCCTCTGACTTTTAACGACCATGCTCCCGTCCCTTACGCGGGGGCGTCAAAGGGCCGCCGCGGCGGGTTGCCGAGGCACATCGCTTCGGATATAAGGGCAATTCACACCAACCGCCACGACTCTGCTTGACAAGTCCTTTACTCATACAACTAGAGTTCGCTTAACTCGAAGGAGCGAGCGCCCCACCGCACGCCGCCACGAGCGGTAGTTCCGATTCCGGTCAGGGAGGGGCCCGCACGTCGTCCATCGGGCGGCCAGCGTCCGTACGCCATGAAGATCGCTTTCCTCATCCACAACGCCTACGGCATCGGCGGCACCATCCGCGCCACCTTCAACCTCGCCGGCGCCCTCGTCGCCCGGCACGAGGTCGAGGTCGTCTCGGTCTACCGCGGCGTGAACACCCCCCACCTGCCCGTCAGCCCCAAGGTCCGGATCACCCCGCTGATCGACCTCCGCAAGGACGTACCCGGCTGCGACGCCGACGACGAGCTCCAGCACCAGCCCAGCGCCCGGCTGCCCGAGCCCGAGGGATCGCTGCGGGTCTTCACCCGCCTCGCCGACCTGCGCGTCGCGCAGTACCTCGCCGCCACCGACGCCGACGTCGTGATCGCCACCCGCCCCGGCCTGCTGGTCTACCTGGCCGAGGCCGACGCCGACCGCCCCTTCCTGCGGATCGGCCAGGAGCACATGACGTACTCCTCGCACGTCCCGGCGGTCCGCGCGGCCCACGACGCGGTGATCCCCAAGATGGACGCCTTCCTGACCGTCACCGAGCAGGACGCGGCGACCCACCGCGAGCACCTGCCGGAGTCGAAGCTGGGCACCACCGTCCTGCGCTGTCTGCCGAACGTCGTGCCCCCGCCGAAGACCGAGCCCTCCGACGGCGACTCCAAGGTGATCGTCGCGGCCGGCCGGCTCGACGCGGCGAAACGCTTCGACCTGCTCGTACGGGCCTTCTCCCAGCTCGCCGACGAGTACCCCGACTGGTCCCTGCGCATCTACGGCCGCGGCCCCGACCGGGCCCGGCTGCGCGAGCTCATCGACGAGCTGGGGCTGAGCGACCGCGCGTATCTGATGGGCCCCCGCTCCCCCATCGAGACGGAGTGGGCGAAGGCCGCCATCGCCGTCTCGGCCTCCGATGCCGAATCGTTCGGCCTGACCATCGTCGAGGCCATGCACTGCGGCGTCCCGGTCATCTCCACCGACTGTCCGATCGGCCCGCGGGAGATCATCGAGGACGGCGCCGACGGCGTGCTGATCCCGGTAGGCGACGAGGCCGCCCTGATCGCCGCCGTCCGCAAACTCATCGACTCCCCGACGCTGCGCCGCACGCTGGGCGCCGCCGCCCGCGCCTCGGTCCAGCGGTACGCGCCGCAGCACATCGCCGTACGGTTCGAGGAGCTGGTACGGGAGCTGCGCCCCGCGCTGGTCCCGGAACCCCCCGCGGCGCCGGCGCCGCCCGCGCCCGCCTCCGCGCACCTGGGCCTGCGCCGCGCCGCGGCCCGCCTGGTGCGCCCCTTGCGCCGCAAGCCCGAGCCCCCGGCCGCGCCCGAGGCCCCCAAGACCCCCCTCCGCCCCCTGCGCCCCAAGGCGTCCGCCCGCGTGACCCCGGACGGCGGGCTGTCCGTACGCATCCCGCGCGGCGGGGCGACCGGCGAGCGCCTCGCCCTCGTCGGCCGGCTGCGCGGCACCGACGGCAAGGCCGAGGGCGAGCGCGTGAGCGTCCCGCTGGCGGCGCCCGCCTCCGGCAAGGGCCCGCTGACCGCGACCCTCGACCGGGCGACGACGCGGCTCGACGAGGGCCGCTGGGACTTCCACGTGGAGCGCGCCGACGACGGCAAGCGGGCACGGGTCGCCGCGAGCCTCGTCGAGCAGGCGCGGCTGCTCACCCTCCCCCTCGTCACCGACGCGGACGGCGACGTCACCGCCTGGGTGCCGTACACCACCGCGGCCGGCTCGCTGACCCTGCGCACCTGGCGCCGCTCGCACCACGCCGAGCTGAACCGCATCACCACCGGCCCGGACTCCGTCACCCTCGCCGGCACCCTGCACGGCCGCACCGGCCCGCTGCCCGAGGACGGCACGGCGGCGCTCGTCGCTCTCTCGCCGGAGGACGACGCGTACGACGTCGCCGTGGCCGTCACCGTTCTGGATGAACGGCGCTTCCTCTGCACGCTCCCCTACGAGCGGCTCCTCACCCGGCGCGGCACCTCGCACGACACCTGGGAGCTGCGGCTGCGGCTGCCCGGCGCGGGCCCCGGCGGCGCCGTGCGGCTCGCCCTCGGCCGGCTGGCGGGCGACAACGTGGACCGCAAGCGCACCGATGTCGCCCCCGCCCGCGAAATGCGCCATCCGCTCCGCGGCACGGTGGCGGTCAAGCCCGTCTTCGACCCCTCCAACGACCTCACGATGGAGGTCAAAGACGTGACCCATGACACATATTGAGCCGCACAGGCAACCGAAGAGTCCATGACAGGTCTTTACCCTGGGGATCGGCATACGTGTAATCGCAGCACTCCGGTCATCATGGGACGATACGGATATCCAGCCCAGGGGGAGGGAAAGCGCCCGCGAAAAGACCGCGCCGCGCATCCACCGCTATGAAGATCTCTTTCCTCATCCAGAACGCCTACGGCATCGGCGGCACCATCCGCTCGACGTTCAACGTCGCCGCGGCCCTGGCGGCCCGCCATGACGTGGAGATCGTCTCCGTCTACCGCACCCAGGCCGCGCCCCGGCTGACCCTGCACCCCAAGGTCCGCCTGGTCTCCCTGCTGGACAAGCGGCCCGACGTGAGCGGCAACATCGCCGAGGACCCGCTGCTCGACCAGCCCACCGCGCTGATCCCGCCGGTCGAGGCGAAGGGCGCCCAGTTCAACGCCCTCACCGACCGCACCCTCGCCGACCACCTGGCCCGCACCGACGCCGACGTCGTCGTCGCCACCCGCCCCGGCCTGGTCATCTACCTCGCCGAGTACGGCCAGAGCCGCTACCTGCGCATCGGCCAGGAACACCGGATCTACGGCACCCACGAGGCCAACATCCGCGCCGCCCAGGACGCCGCCATCCCCCGCCTGGACGCGCACACCACCGTCTCCGAGGCCGACGCCGCCACCCACCGCGCCCAGTTCCCCGGCGTCAAGACCAAGCTCATCGCCCTGCCCAACGGCGTGCCCGCCTCCGACATCGAGCCCTCCGACGGCAGCGCCAAGCTCGTCGTCGCCGCCGGCCGGCTGATCCCGGTGAAGCAGTACCACGTCCTCGTCGACGCCTGGGCCAAGGTCGCCGCCCAGCGCCCCGACTGGAAACTGCGCATCTACGGCCGCGGCCCCGAGCACGCCGCCCTGCGCACCCGCATCGACAACCTGGGCATGAACGAGCACATCACCCTCATGGGCGCCCAGTCCCCCATCGAGACCGAATGGGCCAAGGGCTCCATCGCCGCCGTCACCTCGCGCGAAGAGTCCTTCGGCATGACCATCGTCGAGGCCATGCACTGCGGCGTCCCGGTCGTCGCCACCGACTGCCCGCACGGCCCCGGCGAGATCATCGACGACGGCAAGGACGGCCTCCTCGTCCCCGTCGGCGACCCCGAGGGCATCGCCAAGGGCCTCCTCAAGCTGATCGAGGACGACGACCTGCGCCGCTCCATGGGCCGCGCCGCCGCCGTCTCCGCCCAGCGGTACGCGCCCGAGCACATCGCCGCCCGCTACGAGCGGCTCATAGAAGAACTCCGCGGCGACGAACAGCCCAAGCCCGCGCCGGTCCCGATCTCCCTCATGCTCCGCCGCACCGCCGGCAAGCTCGTACGCCCCTTCCGCCGCAGCTCCACCAGCAACGCGGTCCCCGTGAAGAGCGCCATCAAGGACATAGTCCGCAAGCCGCTCCGCCCCACCGCCTCCACCCGCGTCGACGCCGCCGGCAACATCGTCGTCCTCCTCGCCCGCAAGGGCCTGACCGGCGAAAAGCTCACCCTGACGCTCACCCGCCGCGGCGAGGACGACAAGGTCTCCATCCCACTGACCGCCCCGGCCGACGCCACCGCCCCGTACACCGCCGTCCTCACCCCCCACGAGCTGTCCCTGGCCGAGGGCCGCTGGGACCTCCACGTGGTACGCGCCGACGACAACGCCCGCCGCCGCGTGGCCTCCACCTTCGCCGAGGGCCGCGGCCTCCTCGGCCGGGAACCCCACCCCGGCACCCCCTTCACCTGGGCCATCCCCTACCCCACGGTCGACGGCAACCTCTCCCTGCGCGCCTGGCGCCGCACCGCCCACGCCGAAGCCCGCACCCTGCGCACCGAGCCGGCCTCCTTCACCGTCGAGGGCACCCTCCACGGCACCACCTTCGCCCCCGACGCCAAGCCCCACGTCACCGCCGCCCCGCGCGGCGAGACCACGGCCCAACCCTTCACCATCGAGGCCACGGCCACCGGCGAGAACCAGTTCTCCTTCACGGTCCCCTACGACCAGGTCCACAAGGCCCGCGCCGAAGCCGACAACCCCGTCTGGGACCTCTCCCTCCGCCTGGCCCCCGGCACCCCCCTCGTCCGCATCGGCCGCATCATCGGCGACATCGTCGACCGCAACAAGACCGACATCTACCCCACGACGGCAGGCGTCCGCCCGTACTTCACGATGGCCAGCAACTTGGCCATAAACACCCCACCCAAGAAGTGACGATCCACCAAGCGCACTAATCCCCCCAGTACGAACGCAAGGCCCCGAGCCGACAGAAAGAGGCACCCACCGGGTCCAGCCGTTAAGCGAACGGGAACGACCGGGCAAGCCCCACCCACCGGAGCCGACCGTCAAGCGAACGGAAGCGACCGAGCAGCCCCCACCCACCGGGCCAGCGGCCGAGCGAACGGCAGGGGCCGAGCAGCCCCCACCCGCCCCCCACCCACCCACCGGGGTCCGAGGCCGAACAAACGGGAGGGGCCGGGCTCGCAGGGGCGGGGGGCCGGGACGCTGACGTGTATTTGTGGGCCGAAGTTCCGGGCCCCTTCACAGGTCAGGGTGAGCGGCCCGTAAATATACGGTCCCGGACCCCCGCCCCGGAGAGCCCGGCCCCGCACCACCCACTCAGCAGCAGCCGGCCCCCGGCAAGGTCCGCTTGTTACGGGCGGCAAGATTACGAGCGGCAAGCTCCCCGTCCGCCGGATACCCGACCTCCTCCAGCGTCAGCCCATGCGGCCGCACCACATGCACCGCAGAGTCCCGCACCCCGGCCGCCAGCACCTTCCCCGGCCACTCAACCCCCCGATGCCCGTCCCCGACGAACAACAGAGCCCCCACCAGCGACCGCACCATGTTGTGACAAAAAGCATCAGCGCGGACACTAGCGGTAATAACCCCATCCACCCCCCGCTCCCACCGAAACCGCTGAAGCGTACGAATAGTGGTGGCCCCCTCCCGCCGCTTGCAGTAGGCCGCGAAGTCATGCTCGCCAAGCAACGCGACGGACGCCTCATTCATGGCCTCGACATCGAGCGGCCAGTCATGCCACAGCACATGCCCCCGCAGCAGCGGATCAACGCCCCCCACATGATCGGTGACCCGATACGCGTACCGCCGCCAAATGGCGGAGAACCGAGCGTTGAACGCGGCCGGCGCCTCCCCCACCCGCCACACCCGCACATCATGCGGCAGCCGCCCCGCAAGCCGCCGCAACAGCTTCTCCGAATGCTCGGCCCAGACCTCCGCCGGCAGATCCACGTGCGCGACCTGCCCCCGCGCGTGCACCCCGGAGTCCGTACGCCCCGCGACCGTCAGCTCCGCAGGCTCGGAGAGCCGCAGCACGGTCCGCAGAGCACTCTCCAACTCCCCCTGCACGGTGCGCTGTTCACGCTGCCGAGCCCACCCTGAGAAGTCCTTCCCGTCATAGGAAAGATCAAGCCGAACCCGCACAAAACCGTCAGAGACCTCGTCACTCACCAAAAATCCCTCTCCACCGACTCCACCGACCCGAAAAAGCGAAACGGACCCGCACCCCCCTTTTCCAAGAGAGTGCGGGCCCGTTCCGTACCACGCAAAACGAGCGAACGTCAGGCGTCCTTGGACTCCTCAACCGGAGCCTCAGCAGCCTTCTCGCCCTCGGCAGCCTCAGCAGCCTTGGCGCCTTCGGCGCCCGCGGCGTCCTTGGCGGACCGCTTAGTGGCGGCCTCGGCCTCCCCCACAGCACTCTGCTGCACGGTCAGCGCCTCGACGAGCTCGATGACGGCCATCGGTGCATTGTCGCCACGACGGTTGCCGATCTTGGTGATGCGCGTGTACCCGCCGGGGCGGTTCTCGTAGCGCGGCGCGATCTCCGTGAAGAGCGTGTGGACGACGCTCTTGTCGGTGATCGTCTGAAGAACCTGGCGACGGTTGTGGATGTCGCCCTTCTTCGCCTTGGTCACCAGACGCTCGGCGACCGGACGGAGCCGGCGCGCCTTGGCCTCGGTGGTGGTGATGCGGCCGTGCTCGAACAGCGACTTCGCGAGGTTCGCGAGCAGGTGACGCTCGTGCGCGGCGCTGCCGCCCAGACGGGCACCCTTGGCGGGCTTCGGCATGGTCTTTCTCCTTCATTTCTGCACCGGCCGTATCAGGTACCGGTGTCAGTGTCCGTACGAGCGTTTGCCCGCCGGAAGCGTGCGTTCGCCGAACGGCCCAGGCCAAACCAAGCCCGTCCGGCACTTGAGGACAAAGCCTCAGCCGTAGCTGAGGAGGAGCCTCAGTACTGCTCGGTCTCCACAAACCCGGCATCCGCGTCGTCGTCGGCGCCGAACGCATCGGCGGCGGCGGTCGGGTCGAACCCGGGGGGCGAGTCCTTGAGCGCCAGGCCCATGCCGGCGAGCTTCGCCTTGACCTCGTCGATGGACTTGGCACCGAAGTTGCGGATGTCGAGGAGGTCCGCCTCGGAGCGGGCGACGAGCTCGCCCACCGAGTGGATGCCCTCGCGCTTGAGGCAGTTGTACGAGCGGACCGTGAGCTCCAGCTCCTCGATCGGCAGCGCCAGATCCGCGGCGAGCGCGGCGTCCGTCGGGGACGGGCCCATGTCGATGCCCTCGGCGTCGATGTTGAGCTCGCGGGCGAGCCCGAACAGCTCGACGAGGGTCTTACCGGCGGACGCCATGGCGTCGCGCGGCCGCATGGCCTGCTTGGTCTCGACGTCGACGATCAGCTTGTCGAAGTCGGTGCGCTGCTCGACACGGGTCGCCTCGACCTTGTACGTGACCTTGAGCACCGGGGAGTAGATGGAGTCGACCGGGATGCGGCCGATCTCCTGGCCCACCTGCTTGTTCTGGACGGCGGAGACGTAGCCGCGACCGCGCTCGACGGTCAGCTCCATCTCCAGCTTGCCCTTGCTGTTGAGCGTGGCGAGGACCAGGTCGGGGTTGTGCACCTCGACGCCGGCCGGCGGGGCGATGTCGGCGGCGGTGACGAGGCCGGGGCCCTGCTTGCGCAGGTACATCACGACGGGCTCGTCGTGCTCGGAGGAGACGACGAGCTGCTTGATGTTGAGGATGAGGTCGGTGACGTCTTCCTTGACGCCCGGCACGGTGGTGAACTCATGCAGCACACCATCGATCCGAATGCTGGTGACGGCGGCACCGGGGATGGAGGACAGCAGAGTCCGCCGAAGCGAGTTCCCCAGGGTGTACCCGAAACCAGGCTCCAGCGGCTCGATCACGAACCGCGAGCGGTATTCGTCGACGACCTCTTCGGTCAGCGACGGACGCTGAGCGATAAGCATGTGTGTGTTCCTTCATTCGTGGACGCCCGCTATTTGACGCCCGCTGCAATACAAGGGTACGGGCGGTACGACCCCGATGACCAGAAATCGGGGCCGCACCGCCCGTGACCGTGAGCCCTGCCTACTTGGAGTAGAGCTCGACGATCAGTTGTTCCTGCACCTGAGTGTCGATGACGGGACGCTCGGGCAGGGAGTGCACCAGGATCCGCAGGTTCGACGCGTTCGACTCCAGCCACGCGGGCACGGTCTTCTCGCCGGCCTCGGCGCGGGCGACCACGAAGGGAGTCATCTCGCGCGAGGACTCGCGGACCTCGATGATGTCGTTCACGGCCACGCGGGCCGACGGGATGTCGGTCTTGCGGCCGTTGAGGACGATGTGTCCGTGACGGACGAGCTGACGAGCGTGGTCGCGGGACTTGGCGAAGCCGGCCCGGTAGATCACGTTGTCGAGGCGGGTCTCAAGGATGCGCAGAAGGTTCTCACCGGTCTTGCCGGTCTTCTGGTTCGCTTCCTTGTAGTAGTTCACGAACTGCTTCTCAAGGACACCGTAGATACGGCTGCACTTCTGCTTCTCCCGAAGCTGGAGCAGGTACTCGCTGTCCTTGGTGCGCCCGCGACCGTGCTCACCCGGGGGGTAAGGACGGATCTCGATCGGGCACTTCGCGCTCTCGCACTTGCTCCCCTTGAGGAAGAGCTTCTGCTTTTCCCGACGGCAACGCTTGCAGTCGGCCCCGGTATAACGCGCCATATTGTGTTATCTCCTACTTCGGCTGGTCAGACGCGGCGGCGCTTCGGCGGGCGGCAGCCGTTGTGCGGGGTCGGGGTGACGTCCTGGATCGAACCCACCTCAAGGCCGGTGGCCTGGAGCGAGCGGATCGCGGTCTCACGGCCGGAGCCCGGACCCTTGACGAACACGTCGACCTTGCGCATGCCGTGCTCCTGCGCGCGACGGGCGGCCGACTCGGCGGCCATCTGCGCGGCGAACGGAGTGGACTTGCGCGAGCCCTTGAAGCCGACGTGGCCGGCGGAGGCCCAGGAGATCACGTTGCCCGTGGGGTCGGTGATCGAGACGATCGTGTTGTTGAACGTGCTCTTGATGTGGGCGTGCCCGTGAGCGACGTTCTTCTTTTCCTTGCGGCGCACCTTCTTGGCTGCGCCCTGTCGGCCCTTCGGAGGCATGTATTACTCCCGTGGAGGTGGTCGGTCCTACAGCGAAGACCGCTGGTGAGCGTCCGCTGAGGACTACTTCTTGCCCGGCTTCTTCTTGCCGGCGATCGCGCGACGCGGGCCCTTGCGGGTGCGGGCGTTGGTGCTGGTGCGCTGGCCGTGGACGGGCAGGCCACGACGGTGACGCAGACCCTGGTAGCAGCCGATCTCGACCTTGCGGCGGATGTCGGCCTGGATCTCGCGACGGAGGTCACCCTCGGTCTTGAGGTTGGCGTCCACGTACTCGCGGATCTTGACCAGGTCCTCTTCGGCCAGGTCGCGAACGCGGGTGTCGGGGTTCACACCGGTGTTGTCCAGGGTCTCCTTGGCACGGGTGCGACCAATGCCGAAGACGTAGGTGAGGGCGACCTCCACGCGCTTGTCGCGCGGGAGGTCAACGCCTGCGAGGCGTGCCATTGATGTGGCTCCTGTGAGGTTCGGAGGTCTTCCGCAGCACCGTTCCCGTAAGACTCCGTAAGAGTTACGAGCCGGGTCCCCGGCCTCCGCCGGGGGTGTCGTCCCCTCGCGGCCGTGCTGCGAGGAGTCGGGTGTCTGCGTATGTACGTATCGCTATGCGTCGCGCGAAGTTTCTGCGGAGTGCAGGTGGTCGTGCGTCAGCCCTGGCGCTGCTTGTGGCGCAGGTTGTCGCAGATGACCATGACCCGGCCGTGACGGCGGATCACCTTGCACTTGTCGCAGATCTTCTTGACGCTCGGCTTGACCTTCATGGGATGTGAGGTTCTCCGGGTCAGTGCCAGCGCCCCGCCGTGAGACGGGGCGCGAGCAAGATCTACTTGTATCGGTAGACGATCCGGCCACGCGTCAGGTCGTACGGAGAGAGCTCCACCACGACCCGGTCATCCGGGAGGATGCGGATGTAGTGCATCCGCATCTTGCCGCTGATGTGCGCGAGGACCTTGTGACCGTTCTGGAGCTCCACCTTGAACATCGCGTTCGGCAGAGACTCGATCACGGTGCCCTCGATCTCGATGGCACCTTGCTTCTTGGCCACGCTTCGCCTTTCGAATCGGCTACCTTGGTCGGCTCGCGGCGTGCGCGAAGGCAGGCGAGAGCCGACGTGACAGTCTACGTCAGGGCACCCGGAAAGACGAATCCAGGTCTATTGCCCAGTCGCGGAGATCCTTAAGCCAGCGGGTCCGGCGCGGTCTCGACGCCGTACTCGGCCAGCTTGGCCTTGCCGCCGTCGACCGCCGTGAGGACCAGCGGCCCCTCCTCGGTCAGCGCCACCGAGTGCTCCCAGTGCGAGGACCAGGTGCCGTCGTCCGTCTTGACGGTCCACTCGTCGGCCAGTACGTGCGTACGCGCCGTGCCCAGGCTGACCATCGGCTCGATCGCCAGGCAGAACCCCGGCACCAGCTTCGGGCCCCGGCCCCGCTTGCGCGAGACGTAGTTCAGCAGATGCGGGTCCATGTGCATCTCGGAGCCGATGCCGTGCCCGCCGTAGTCCTCGATGATCCCGTACTTGCCGGAGGCCGGCCGCGGCTGGCGGCGGATGTAGCCCTCGATGGCCCGCGAGACGTCGACCAGCCGGTTGCCCTTGCGGACCGCGGCGATCCCGGCCCACATCGACTCCTCCGTGACCCGGCTCAGCTCACGCAGCTCGGGCGCGTGGCCCTCGCCGACGAACGCGGTGAAGGCGGCGTCACCGTGCCAGCCGTCCACGATCGCGCCCGCGTCGATGGAGATGATGTCGCCGTCCTTGAGCACCGTGTCGGCGTCGGGGATGCCATGCACCACGACGTCGTTCACCGACGTGCAGATGGTGGCGGGGAACCCGCCGTACCCCAGGAAGTTCGACTTCGCGCCGTGCTCGGCGAGCACCTTGCGGGAGGCGTCGTCCAGGTCCTTGGTGGTGGCCCCCGGCACGGCCGCCGCCCGCGTGGCCGCGTGCACCGCCGCGACGACCAGCCCCGCCTCGCGCATCTTCGCGATCTGCTCCGGGGTCTTGATCTCCACCATCCCGGCCAACGCCTTCCTCTAGCTTCCACGTCCAACACAACACTACGGCCGCGCCACCCCAAGGGGCACCGCGGCCGTACACAACCCAGCCCACAACCACAACCGGCACCAAACCAAGCCCGTCTGGCGTTTGAGGACACCAGTGGCCGAGCCACAATCCAGCCCGTCAGGGGGCACCTCCCAGCGTTAGCTGGGGGAGCTTGAGGACCGGGGCCCGGGGCGGAGCCCCGAAGAAAAGCAAACCCCAGGGCGCAGCTAAGCGGCCTGCGCCGCAATCGCCTCCATGGCCCGCCCAGTGACCTCCGCCACCTTCCCGAGCGCGGAAATCGTCACCACAAGACCCTGCGCCTTGTAGTGGTCGATGATCGGCTCGGTCTCGCTGTGGTAGACCTCAAGGCGCTTGCGGACCGTGTCCTCGCTGTCGTCCTCGCGCTGGTACAGCTCGCCGCCGCACTTGTCGCAGACGCCCTCCTGCTTCGGGGGGCTGTAGATGACGTGGAAGGTGTGGCTGCTGTCCGTACGGCAGGTGCGCCGCCCGGCGATCCGCTTGACCACCTCGTCCTCGGGGACCTCCAGGTCCAGGACGGCGTCCAGCGCCATCCCGTCGGCCTTGAGGAACGCGTCGAGCGCCTCGGCCTGCGCGAGGTTGCGCGGGAACCCGTCGAGCAGGAAGCCGCCCGCGGCGTCCTCCTGCCGCATCCGGTCCTCGGCCATCCCGATGGTGACGGAGTCCGGCACCAGGCGCCCGGCGTTCATGTACTCCTTGGCCTGCTGGCCCAGCGGAGTGCCCTGGCTCATGTTGGCGCGGAAGAGGTCACCGGTGGAGATGTGCGGGATCGCGAGGTTCTTGGCCAGGTACGCGGCCTGCGTACCCTTTCCGGCTCCAGGAGGCCCGACGAGGACGATTCGCATCAGCGGAGGAACCCTTCGTAGTTGCGCTGCTGAAGCTGGCTCTCGATCTGCTTCACGGTCTCCAGGCCGACACCCACGATGATCAGGATGCTGGTCCCGCCGAACGGGAAGTTCTGGTTCGCATTGAGCGTCACCAGAGCGACGGTGGGCACCAGAGCGATCAGACCAAGGTAGAGAGAGCCGGGCCACGTGATGCGGTTCAGCACGTAGCTCAGGTACTCCGCAGTGGGACGACCAGCCCGGATGCCCGGGATGAAGCCACCATACTTCTTCATGTTGTCGGCGACTTCTTCGGGGTTGAAGGAGATGGCGACGTAGAAGAAGGCGAAGAAGACGATCAGCAGGAAGTACGTGACGATGTAGACGGGGTGGTCGCCCTTGACCAGGTTCTGCTGGATCCACACGGCCCAGCCGGCCTTGGAGCCGGTGAACTGGACGATCAGTGCGGGGATGTAGAGCAGCGACGAGGCGAAGATGACCGGGATGACACCGGCCTGGTTCACCTTGAGCGGGATGTACGTCGAGGTGCCGCCGTACGAGCGGCGGCCGATCATGCGCTTCGCGTACTGAACAGGGATGCGACGCTGCGCCTGTTCCACGAAGACCACCAGCGCGACCATCGCCAGGCCGCAGAGGATCACGAGGCCGAACTCCAGCCAGCCGCCGAGCAGCTTGCCCTGCATCTTGATGCCCCACAGCCCGCTCGGGAAACCGGCGGCGATGGAGGTGAACATCAGGATGGACATGCCGTTGCCGATGCCGCGGTCGGTGATCAGCTCGCCGAGCCACATGACGCACGCGGTGCCCGCGGTCATCGTGATGACCATCGTGATCGTGGTGAAGATCGAGTGGTTCGGGACGATCTGGTTGCCGACGGTGCAGTTGCCGAAGAGCGCGCCCGTACGAGCGGTGGTGACCAGGCCGGCGCCCTGCAGCACCGCGAGGGCCACGGTCAGATAGCGGGTGTACTGGGTGATCTTGCCCTGCCCCGACTGGCCCTCCTTCTTGAGGGCTTCGAGGCGCGGGATCACGACGGTCAGCAGTTGGAGGATGATGCTCGCCGTGATGTACGGCATGATCCCTAGCGCGAAGATGGTGATCTGCAGCAGCGCGCCACCGCTGAACATGTTCACGAGGCCGAACAGTCCCTGCGCGTTCTTGGACTGGTCCATGCAGAGCTGAACGTTCTGGTAATTGATGCCGGGGATCGGGACGTGCGCCCCGAGCCGGAAGATCACCATGATGCCCAGCGTGAACAGCAGCTTCTTGCGCAGGTCGGGCGTCTTGAACGCCCGGGCGAACGCGGTGAGCACGGTGCCTCCTGCGCCCCTCACGCAACTGCGCGAGAGGTGACGGTCTTGAGGATCGACGGGGATACGTATCAGTCAAAATCCGCGCGAACAGCCCGCACGGAAGCCAACAGTGCACGCCACCTTACCGGCGACCATGCCCCCCTTGGAACGACCAACCGGGGATGCCCCGTTTGGGACATCCCCGGTCGGTGGGATCAACGAGCTCAGATGAGCTCGGTGACGGTGCCGCCGGCGGCGGCGATCTTCTCCTTGGCGGAGCCGGAGACGGCGTCGACCGTCACCTGCAGCGCCACGGAGACCTCGCCGGCGCCCAGCACCTTGACGAGCTCGTTCTTGCGCACCGCGCCCTTGGCGACCAGGTCGGCCACCGTGACCTCGCCACCCTGCGGGTAGAGCGCGGCCAGCTTCTCCAGGTTCACGACCTGGAACTGCTTGTGGGCGGGGTTCTTGAAGCCCTTCAGCTTCGGGAGGCGCATGTGGAGGGGCATCTGCCCGCCCTCGAAGCGCTCCGGAACCTGGTAGCGGGCCTTCGTGCCCTTGGTACCACGACCCGCGGTCTTACCCTTGGACGCCTCACCACGACCCACACGGGTCTTGGCGGTCTTGGCGCCCGGGGCAGGACGGAGGTTGTGGACCTTCAGCGGGTTGTCACCCATGTCAGTCGACCTCCTCGACCGTCACGAGGTGCCGCACGGTCTGCACCATGCCGCGGATCTCGGGGCGGTCCTCCTTGACAACCACGTCGTTCAGGCGCTTGAGCCCGAGCGAACGCAGGGTGTCGCGGTGGTTCTGCTTGCTGCCGATGTAGGACTTGGTCTGCGTGACCTTGAGGCGAGCCATTACGCACCCACCCCAGCACGCGCCCGCAGCAGAGCGGCGGGAGCGACGTCCTCCAGCGGCAGGCCACGACGGGCGGCGATCTCCTCGGGACGCTGAAGTCCGCGGAGCGCCTCCACCGTGGCGTGCACGATGTTGATCGGGTTGGACGAGCCGAGCGACTTGCTCAGCACGTCGTGGATGCCCGCGCACTCCAGCACGGCGCGCACCGGGCCACCGGCGATCACACCGGTACCGGGGGAAGCAGGCTTGAGCAGGACGACGCCCGCGGCCTTCTCGCCCTGGATGGGGTGCGGAATGGTGCCCTGGATACGCGGAACCTTGAAGAAGTTCTTCTTGGCCTCTTCAACGCCCTTGGCGATGGCCGCGGGAACTTCCTTGGCCTTGCCGTATCCGACACCTACGGTGCCGTCACCGTCGCCCACCACGACCAGCGCGGTGAAGCTGAAGCGGCGACCACCCTTGACAACCTTGGCGACACGGTTGATCGCGACAACGCGCTCAACGTATGCGGTCTTCTCGGCGGCAGCGCCACCGTCGCGACCCTTCCGGTCCCGCCGCTCGCCGCCACCGGCACCGCTCCCGCGGCGCTGGGGTCCAGCCATTGGAATTACCTCTCTCTGTTACGTCCGCTAGCTCCGGAACCGGGGCTTAGAACTTCAGCCCGGCTTCGCGGGCGGCGTCCGCCAGAGCGGCAATGCGCCCGGCGTACTGGTTGCCACCGCGGTCGAACACGACGGCCTCGACGCCGGCGGCCTTGGCACGCTCGGCGACCAGGGCGCCGACCTGCTGGGCCTGGGCGCTCTTGTCGGCCTCGCCGCCACGGATGGAGGCGTCCAGGGTCGACGCCGACGCGAGCGTGTGGCCCGCGATGTCGTCGATGACCTGCGCCACCATGTGACGGTTGGAACGCGTCACGACGAGGCGCGGGCGCTCCGGCGTGCCGGAGATCCGCTTGCGTACGCGGATGTGGCGCCGCTTGAGGGCGGCACCCTTGCGGGCGTTGCCCTTCGCGATCTTCACACCGTATGCCATGGCTTACTTACCAGCCTTTCCGACCTTGCGGCGGATGACCTCACCCGCGTACTTCACGCCCTTGGCCTTGTAGGGGTCGGGCTTGCGAAGCTTGCGGATGTTGGCGGCGACCTCGCCGACCTTCTGCTTGTCGATGCCCTCGACGCTCAGCTTGGTCGGGGACTCGACCTTGAAGGAGATGCCCTCGGGCGCCTCGACGAGGATGGGGTGGCTGTAGCCCAGCGAGAACTCCAGGTTGGAGCCCTTCGCCTGGACGCGGTAGCCGACACCGCTGATCTCAAGAGCCTTGCTGTAGCCCGTGGTCACGCCGGTGATCATGTTCGCCACCAGCGTGCGGGACAGGCCGTGCAGGGCCTTGTTCTGACGCTCGTCGTTCGGGCGGGTGACGGTCAGTGCGCCGTCCTCACCCTTGGCGACCTCGATGGGCGCGGCGACGGTGTGGGAGAGCGAACCCTTGGGGCCCTTCACCTGAACCGTACGGCCATCGATGGTGACGTCCACACCAGCGGGAACCTGGATGGGCAGCCGTCCAATTCGCGACATTGGCTATTCCTCCGTTCCCGATTACCAGACGTAGGCGAGGACTTCCCCACCCACGCCCTTCTTGCTGGCCTGCTGACCGGTGAGGAGACCGTGGGACGTGGAGATGATCGCCACGCCCAGGCCGCCGAGCACCTTCGGCAGGTTGGTGGACTTTGCGTAGACCCGCAGGCCCGGCTTGGAGATGCGCTTGATGCCGGCGATCGAGCGCTCGCGGTTCGGGCCGAATTTCAGCTGGAGGGTGAGGCTCTTGCCGACCTCGGCGTCCTCGACCTTCCAGCCGGTGATGTAGCCCTCCTGCTGGAGGATCTCCGCGATGTGCGACTTGATCTTGCTGTGCGGCATGGCGACCTCGTCGTGGTACGCCGAGTTCGCGTTCCGCAGACGGGTCAGCATGTCTGCGATCGGATCAGTCATGGTCATGAATTGGCCTTCGGCCTCTCTCGCCGCGGTTTCCTGTGTGCGCCATCCCTCTCCCCGGGCAAGGCCGGGACGGGTGCGGTGCGGGGACCTACGGCGTAGTAAGCGACGTTAAGCGGGCAGGGCCCGCGTGCGGTCATGGGCGGCGGGCGCCCAACCCTTCAACCCTACGCGAGTATCGGGAAGGGGCCCGCCGACCAGGATGCTTACCGAGAGCCCTGGTATCCCAAGTGGGGATTTACCAGGAGCTCTTGGTCACGCCCGGCAGCTCGCCGCGGTGAGCCATCTCACGGAGGCACACGCGGCACAGGCCGAACTTGCGGTAGACGGAGTGCGGCCGGCCGCAGCGCTGGCAGCGGTTGTACGCGCGCACAGCGAACTTCGGCTTGCGGGCGGCCTTAGCGATCAGAGCCTTCTTCGCCACGGTCAGTTCTCCTTGAACGGGAAGCCGAGGTGACGAAGCAGGGCCCGGCCCTCGTCGTCGTTGGTCGCCGTGGTGACCACGGTGATGTCCATGCCCCGGACCCGGTCGATCTTGTCCTGGTCGATCTCGTGGAACATGACCTGCTCCGTGAGACCGAAGGTGTAGTTGCCGCGGCCGTCGAACTGCTTCGGGGACAGGCCACGGAAGTCGCGGATGCGCGGCAGCGCGAGCGACAGCGTACGGTCCAGGAACTCCCACATGCGGTCACCGCGGAGGGTGACGTGGCAGCCGATGGGCTGCCCCTCGCGCAGCTTGAACTGCGCGATCGACTTGCGGGCCTTCGTCACGGCCGGCTTCTGGCCGGTGATCGTGGTGAGGTCGCGAATAGCGCCGTCGATCAGCTTGGAGTCGCGGGCGGCGTCGCCCACACCCATGTTGACCACGATCTTGGTCAGACCGGGGACCTGCATGACGTTCTCGTACGAGAACTGCTCACGCAGCTTGCCCACGATCTCTTCGCGGTAGCGCGTCTTGAGACGCGGCGCGTTGGTGGTGGCAGTCATCAGATGTCCTCACCCGTCCGCTTGGCAACGCGGATCTTGTTGCCCTCGTCGTCGAAGCGGTATCCGACGCGGGTGACGACCTTCTTGCCGTCCTTCTCCACGACGAGCTGAACATTGCTCACGTGAATGGGGGCCTCGGTCGTGACAATGCCGCCGGTCTTCGAACCACGAGCCGTCTGGCCGGCCTTGGTGTGCTTCTTGACCCGGTTGACACCCTCGACGAGGACGCGGTCGTCGGCGGGGTAGGCCACGATGACCTTGCCCTGCTTGCCCTTGTCCTTACCGGTGATGACCTGAACCAGGTCGCCCTTCTTGACCTTCATGGTTACAGCACCTCCGGCGCGAGCGAGATGATCTTCATGAACTTCTTCTCGCGCAGCTCACGGCCGACCGGGCCGAAGATGCGGGTGCCGCGAGGGTCACCGTCGTTCTTCAGAACGACAGCGGCGTTCTCGTCGAAGCGGATGTACGAGCCATCGGGGCGGCGGCGCTCCTTGACGGTGCGCACGATGACCGCCTTGACGACGTCACCCTTCTTCACGTTGCCACCGGGGATCGCATCCTTGACGGTGGCGACGATGACGTCACCGATGCCCGCGTAGCGACGACCCGAGCCACCGAGAACACGGATGCAAAGGATTTCCTTGGCACCAGTGTTGTCGGCGACCCGAAGTCGCGACTCCTGCTGGATCACGTCTATCTCCTGATCGTCTGCCGGTTCCCGGGGAGGTCCGTGAGCGGGTCACGGACCTCCCCGAGCCTGGCGGAACTCACTTGGGGGAAGCCCCCCAAGAATTACTTGGCCTTTTCGAGGATCTCGACGATGCGCCAGCGCTTCGTGGCGGACAGCGGCCGGGTCTCCATGAGGAGGACGCGGTCGCCGACGCCGGCGGCGTTCTGCTCGTCGTGCGCCTTGAGCTTGTTCGTACGGCGCATGACCTTGCCGTACAGCGCGTGCTTGACGCGGTCCTCGACAGCGACGACGACGGTCTTGTCCATCTTGTCGCTCACCACGAGGCCCTCACGGGTCTTGCGGAAGCCGCGCTCGTTCGTCTCAGTCACATTCTTCTCGCTCATCAGGCGCTCTCCACCGTCTCGATGCCGAGCTCGCGCTCGCGCATCAGGGTGTAGATCCGGGCGATGTCCTTGCGGACGGCCTTCAGCCGGCCGTGGTTTTCGAGCTGTCCGGTCGCCGCCTGGAAGCGGAGGTTGAACAGCTCCTCCTTGGCCTCACGCAGCTTCGCGACGAGATCCTCGTCGTTCAGCTCACGCAGCTCGGTCGCCTTGGTACCGGCCGCCATCACGACTCACCTGCCTCGCGCCGCACGATGCGGCACTTCATCGGAAGCTTGTGGGCGGCGCGGGTCAGCGCCTCCTTAGCGACCTTCTCGTTCGGGTAGGACAGCTCGAACATCACCCGACCGGGCTTGACGTTCGCGATCCACCACTCCGGCGAACCCTTACCGGAACCCATGCGGGTCTCGGCGGGCTTCTTCGTGAGCGGCCGGTCCGGGTAGATGTTGATCCAGACCTTGCCGCCACGCTTGATGTGGCGGGTCATGGCGATACGGGCGGCCTCGATCTGACGGTTCGTCACGTAGGCCGGGGTCACCGCCTGGATGCCATACTCACCGAACGCGATCTCGGTGCCGCCCTTGGCCATGCCCGAACGCTTCGGGTGGTGCTGCTTGCGGTGCTTGACCCTGCGAGGGATCAGCATGTCGGTCAGGCCTCCGTTCCGGTGCTCTCAGCGGCCGGAGCGGCAGCGGCCTCGGCCTTGGGGGCCTCGGCCGCCGGCGCCGACTGCTGCTGCGGCTTGCGGCCGCGGCCGCCACGCTCGCCGCCGCGGCCACCACGGGCCGGACGGTCGCTGCCGCCCGCGCCACCGCGGGACGGGCGGTTGCCCGCACGCGCGGCCGCGTTCTCGGCGCGGACCTCGGCGATGTTCTTGACGTCGCCCTTGTAGATCCAGACCTTCACGCCGATGCGGCCGAAGGTCGTCTTGGCCTCGAAGAAGCCGTAGTCCACGTTGGCGCGGAGCGTGTGCAGGGGCACGCGGCCCTCGCGGTAGAACTCCGAGCGGGACATCTCGGCGCCGCCGAGACGGCCGCCGCACTGGATCTTGATGCCCTTGGCACCGGCCTTCATCGTCGACTGCATGCTCTTGCGCATGGCCCGACGGAAGGAGACGCGGGAGGAGAGCTGCTCGGCGACGGCCTGCGCCACGAGCTGGGCGTCCACCTCGGGGTTCTTGACCTCAAGGATGTTCAGCTGAACCTGCTTGCCGGTCAGCTTCTCCAGCTCGCCGCGGATGCGGTCGGCCTCCGCGCCGCGACGGCCGATGACGATGCCCGGCCGGGCGGTGTGGATGTCGACGCGGACGCGGTCGCGAGTGCGCTCGATCTCGACCTTGGAGATACCGGCGCGCTCCATGCCCTTCGTCATCATGCGACGAATGGCGACGTCTTCCTTGACGTAGTCCTTGTAGAGCTTGTCGGCGTACCAACGCGACTTGAAGTCGGTGGTAATGCCGAGTCGGAACCCGTGCGGGTTAACCTTCTGGCCCATTACCGGGTTCCTTCCTTGCTGCTGACGACCACGGTGATGTGGCTGGTCCGCTTGCGGATCCGGTAGGCGCGGCCCTGGGCGCGCGGACGGAACCGCTTCAGGGTCGGGCCCTCGTCGACGTACGCCTCGGAGATGACGAGGCTGCCGGCGTCGGTGTGGTCGTAGTTGTGCGCGGCGTTGGCAATGGCGCTGTCCAGCACCTTGCCCACCGGCACGCTCGCGGCCTGCGGGGCGAAACGCAGGACCGCCTGAGCCTCCGTGGCGTCCATGCCACGGATAAGGTCCACCACGCGGCGGGCCTTCATGGGCGTGACGCGGATGTACCGCGCCTGGGCCCTGGCTTCCATGGTTGTCCCTTCGGTGTCAGTCATAGTCTTCGCACCCCGCCTTAGCGGCGCTTCGACTTGCGGTCGTCCTTGACGTGGCCGCGGAAGGTGCGGGTCGGCGCAAACTCGCCGAGCTTGTGGCCGACCATGGACTCGGTGACGAACACCGGAACATGGGTCTTGCCGTTGTGCACCGCGAGCGTGTGGCCGAGCATGGCCGGCACGATCATGGAGCGACGGGACCAGGTCTTGATGACGTTGTGGGTACCGGCCTCGTTCTGAGCGTCCACCTTCTTGATCAGGTGGTCGTCGACGAAGGGCCCCTTCTTGAGACTACGCGGCATCTAAACCCGCTCCTAGCGCTTCTTGTTCGTCTTGCGGCGGCGGACGATGTACTTGTTGCTGGCCTTCTTCGGCGAGCGAGTACGACCCTCCTTCTGACCCCACGGCGAGACCGGGTGGCGACCACCGGAGGTCTTGCCCTCACCACCACCGTGCGGGTGGTCAACGGGGTTCATGGCGACACCGCGGACGGTCGGGCGAACGCCCTTCCAGCGCATACGGCCGGCCTTGCCCCAGTTGATGTTCGACTGCTCGGCGTTGCCGACCTCGCCGACGGTGGCGCGGCAGCGGATGTCGACCAGTCGGACCTCGCCGGAGGGCATGCGCAGGTGGGCGTAGGCGCCCTCCTTCGCCAGGAGCTGGACCGAAGAGCCCGCGGAACGGGCGATCTTCGCGCCGCCGCCGGGGCGCATCTCGATGGCGTGGATGACCGTACCCACCGGGATGTTGCGCAGCGGGAGGTTGTTGCCCGGCTTGATGTCGGCGCCGGGGCCGTTCTCGACCCGGTCGCCCTGCGAGAGCTTGGCCGGGGCGAGGATGTAGCGCTTCTCGCCGTCCAGGTAGTGGAGCAGCGCGATGCGCGCGGTGCGGTTGGGGTCGTACTCGATGTGCGCGACCTTGGCCGGCACGCCGTCCTTGTCGTGACGACGGAAGTCGATCACGCGGTAGGCGCGCTTGTGGCCACCGCCCTGGTGGCGAACGGTCACACGACCGGCGTTGTTACGGCCGCCCTTGCTGTGCAGGGGGCGGACCAGCGACTTCTCCGGCGTGGACCGCGTGATCTCGACAAAGTCGGCGACGCTGGAGCCACGACGGCCCGGGGTCGTCGGCTTGTACTTGCGGATACCCATTTCTCAGTCCTCGTCCGATTTCGGACGACTCGGACTCCTATTTAGGAGACCGGGCCGCCGAAGATGTCGATACGGTCGCCCTCAACGAGGGTCACGATGGCGCGCTTGGTGTCCTTGCGCTTGCCGAAACCGGTGCGGGTGCGCTTGCGCTTGCCCGGCCGGTTGATCGTGTTGACCCCGGAGACCTTGACCGAGAAGACCGCCTCGACGGCCTGCTTGATCTGGGTCTTGTTGGCACGCGGGTCGACGATGAACGTGTACTTGTTCTCGTCCAGCAGCGCGTAGCTCTTCTCGGAGACCACCGGCTTGACCAGGATGTCACGGGGGTCCGTGAAGGTCTTGCTGGTGATGACCGCTGCGGTCTCACTCATCAGGCTTCGCTCCCTTCGAGCTCGGCCTCGGAGGCGACAGCCTTGGCAGCCGCGGCCGGACCGGCCACGAAGGACTCGAAGGCGGCCTGCGTGAAGACCACGTCGTCGGAGACGAGCACGTCGTACGTGTTCAGCTGGCCCGGCTCCAGGATGTGCACCTGGGGCAGGTTGCGGGCGGAGAGCCACGCGGCCTCGTCGGACCGGTCGGCGACCAGGAGCAGGTTCTTGCGCTCGCTGATCTTGCCGAACAGGGTCTTCGCGGCCTTCGTGGAGACCTCGCCCTCGACCACGCCGGTGACGACGTGGACACGGGAGTGGCGCGCCCGGTCGGAGAGGGCCCCGCGCAGGGCGGCGGCCTTCATCTTCTTGGGCGTCCGCTGCGAGTAGTCGCGCGGCACGGGACCGTGCACAACGCCACCACCGGCGAACTGCGGGGCGCGGGTCGAGCCCTGGCGGGCGCGGCCGGTGCCCTTCTGGCGGTACGGCTTCTTGCCACCGCCGCGGACCTCGCCACGGGTCTTGGTCTTGTGCGTGCCCTGACGGGCAGCCGCGAGCTGGGCGACGACGACCTGGTGGATCAGCGGAATGCTGACCTGCGCGCCGAAGATCCCCTCGGGGAGCTCGACGGTCCCGGCCTTGTCGCCCGCCGGCGAAAGGATGTCAATGGTGCTCATCGGTTACCTCAGGCCCCCTTGGCCGCGGTACGGACCAGGACGAGGCCGCCATTCGGACCAGGAACCGCTCCCTTGATCAGGAGCAGGCCCTTCTCCGCGTCAACGGCGTGAACGGTCAGGTTCTGGGTGGTGACCCGCTCGTTGCCCATGCGGCCCGCCATGCGCAGGCCCTTGAACACGCGGCCCGGGGTGGCGCAGCCACCGATGGAGCCGGGCGAGCGGTGCTTGCGCTGGGTGCCGTGGCCGGCGCCCAGGCCCTTGAAGTTGTGACGCTTCATGACACCGGCGAAGCCCTTGCCCTTGCTCTTGCCGGTGACGTCGACCTTGACGCCCGACTCGAACACGGCGGCGGTGATCTCCTGGCCGAGCGTGTACTCGGCGGCGTCGGAGGTCCGCAGCTCCACCAGGTGGCGGCGCGGGGTCACGTCGGCCTTGGCGAAGTGGCCCTTGAGGGGCTTGTTCACCTTGCGCGGGTCGATCTCGCCGAAGGCGATCTGGACCGACTCGTAGCCATCGACATCGTTCTTGCGGACCTGGGTCACGACGCAGGGCCCGGCCTTGACGACCGTCACCGGGACGACCCGGTTGTTCTCGTCCCAGACCTGGGTCATGCCGAGCTTCTCGCCCAGGACGCCCTTAATCTGCTTAGCCATCTCGCGCGTCACCTCAGAGCTTGATCTCGATGTCGACGCCCGCCGGCAGGTCGAGCCGCATGAGCGAGTCGACCGTCTTCGGCGTGGGGTCGAGGATGTCGATGAGGCGCTTGTGCGTACGCATCTCGAAGTGCTCGCGCGCGTCCTTGTACTTGTGCGGCGACTTGATGACGCAGTACACGTTCTTCTCTGTGGGCAGCGGCACCGGGCCCGCGACCGACGCACCAGTGCGGGTCACCGTCTCGACGATCTTCTTCGCCGAGGAGTCGATGACCTCGTGGTCGTAGGCCTTGAGCCGGATGCGGATCTTCTGTCCCGCCATGGCTACTTCGTAGTCCTGTCTCTCGTAACGCTCTGGGACTCGGTTCGTACGCGCCTTCCCTCCGACCCACGCGGTCGGGCGTGTCGCACCCCTTCCGATTGAATTCCTCCAGACGAGGAATTCCCTGCGAAGGGGGTCGTGGGGGGAAAGCACCCACCGAGTGCCTGGCCGGGGCCGCGCTGACGCTTCCCGGAAGATTCCCGTACTTCCACCACGCTGCTCCGAAGACGGAGCGGCGAGGTGACGAGTACTGCGGGACTCGCTTCCAGTCCTCCCGGCGGGAGGCGCGCAGCATCGGCACTCAACCGAGCAACCCCGACAGTCTGCCATACGGGGCACAAGGCTGGCCAATCGAAGCGGAGCAGCGTACCCCACTCCGGCGCACCGCAAGCGCGCACTCCCCCCGGCGCGCCCCCGCCACCCCAAAAGTCACCCAGAGCCATCGGCGTCATCACATAGAGTGAACAACCGCCGGTAAACGCATAACTCACCTGAACGGCCCATAGCGTCCACCTCATGGTCAGCTCATCCCACGAGGCGATGCACCGGATCTTCCAGGAGGACCCGGGAATCTTCGCCCGTACCTTCCGGGCGCTCGGCATCCCGTTCAGCGACCCCGTAGCGGTGTCGCTCCTGCCCACGGATCTCACGGAGACCAAGCCGCTGGAACGCCGGGTGGACACCCTGCTGCGGTTCGACACGGCGGAGGACGACGGCTTCCTCCTGCTCGTGGAGGCCCAGGGAAAGAAGGACCCCACCAAGCCGGCGAGCTGGGCGTACTACCTGGCGCACCTATGGGCCAAATACGGCACACCGCCCGTGCTCCTGGTCGTATGCCAGGACCGGACCACCGCCGCCTGGGCCTCCGGCCCCTTCACCATCGGCCCCGCCCAGTGGCCCGCGCTCACCCTCCGCCCACTCGTCCTGGGCCCCCACAACGTCCCCGTCATCACCGACGTCTCCGTCGCCGCCCGCGACGTCCCACTGGCAACACTGTCGGCCATCACTCACGGTCGCGAGCCGAATGCCGATGCCATACTGAAAGCCCTCGCCTCAGCCCTGAAGACCGTCGACCAGTACACCGCCCGCGTCTTCACCGAACTCACCGAACTCGGCCTGGGCAACGCCCCGGCAGCTCAGATCTGGAGGGACCTCATGGCGGCCGACCTCTCTTTCTTCCGCTCCGAAACGTCACAGAGGCTGCGGGCCGAGGGAGCGGCCCAGGTGGTCTTGGCCCTTCTCGACAAGCGCGGCATCGAGGTCCCCGAGGAAGCGCGCGAACGCATCACCGCCTGCCACGACACCGAAACCCTCATCACCTGGATGGCCCGCATCGATTCGGGCGCCTCAGTCACGGAACTCTTCGAAGAGGACGAGGCCTGATGGCGGCCCCTCTCTCCTTCTTCCGCTCGGAGACCTCCCAGCGGCTGCGGTCCGAAGGCAGAGCCGAGATGCTCGTGCGGCTGCTCGTCAAGCGCGGCTTCAAACTGTCCGTAGAGGCCCGGGAACACATCATGACCTGCGCCGACATCGACACGCTCAATGCCTGGTTCGACCAGTCCTTCACCGCCCGGACGACTTCGGATCTCTTCGAACCGCTGACCCCGGCGGCGGCCGAGCTTTCGCTCCTCCGCTCGAAAACGGCCCAGCAGCTAAGGGATAGGGGCTATGACGAGCGCTACGTGCAGGGCTATGTCGAGAGCTTCGTGGAGGGGTTCTTCGAAGGAACGGCCAAGTCAGTCCTGACCGTCCTGGACCAGCGCGGCATCGAGGTCTCCGACACAACGCGCGAGCACGTCGCCACCTGCCGCGACATCGAAACGCTCACCCCGTGGCTCACCCGCGTGGGCACCGCCGACTCCGCTGACGAGATCTTCCTGGAGGCCTGAGGCGCACGCCCGCCCGTGGTGGGCGGTGAAATTCCCTCCGGCGCGAGACCCGTACAGGTTTCGCGCCGGAGCTGTAACCGGTGCCGGTACGTACCGGTGCCATCACTTTTCAGCGCGTGCATCTGCGGACACGCTAAGTGATGTGAATCACGAATCTGTCGCTCAGCGCAGCGCCTTCCACCCGGCCTCCCCCACCCGTCGATTCCGTGTCCAGTTGTCCCCCACCCGCCGGGGCGCCCGGTTGGCCCGGTTGCTCGCGACGGAGCAGCTCCGTTCGTGGGGGCTGCCGTTCGAGGCGGGGGAGCAGGTCGTCGCGGAGCTGGCCGCGAACGCCGTGTCGCACGGCCGCGTGCCGGGCCGGGACTTCCGGCTCGGCATGACGGTGAGCGCGAGCACTCTCCGTATCGAAGTGACCGATGCCCGAGGCGACCGCCCACCGTCGGCCGCGCCCCCCGCGGCGGCCCCCGACGACGAGGAGACGGGCCGCGGCCTGCTTCTGGTCCAGGCGTACGCCGACCGCTGGGGTACGGAACCGGGCCCGGCCCCGTGCAAGAAGGTCTGGGCCGAGCTGGACCTGCCGGCCCCGTACCGGATGCAGGAACAGCCTCCCGACCGCCCCCGGCGCTAGCCGTGCGGGAAGCGCCGGAAGCGCCCCCGAACGCCCGCACGCGCCCCCCTCACTACGCCGACCGGCGGTCATGTCAATCCGCCCCGGCGGCGTACGGGAGAATATGTGCTTGTCCATTTCGTAACCGGCTTTGTCCCGGTCTTGGGCAACCTACGCGAATCTCTCACCGTCCCCTATCACGCACGGGGCAGCCGGGGCTTGCGTGCTGCACAAAGGGACGGAGTCACGGAGTTGAACATCTCAGAACGCTCGGGCATATCGCGTCGGTCCGCGCTGGCCGGCCTCGCCGCGGCCACAGCAGTGGCGGCGGCGGGATGCAGCGGCGGCGGTGACGGAAAGTCATCGGCCTCCGCCTCGCCCGTGCGTGCCGTCAACCCGAACGCGACGGAGCCGTTCACCGGCGACAAGAAGTCGCTGCTGCTTCAGGTCATGGCACACCCCGACGACGACCTCTACTTCATGAACCCGGACGCCGAGCACATCGTGCGCTCCGGCGTCCCGGTCGTCTCCGTGTACGTGACGGCCGGCGAGGCGGTCGGCCAGAACTGGATCAAGGGGATGCCGAAGACCAAGCCGGACAAGGCCGCCTACTCCTCCTCGCGCCACCAGGGGCTGCGCCAGGCGTACGCGACCATGCTCGGCGTGGACAAGTTCACGCCCTGGCAGAAGTCGGTCATCGACCTGCCGGGCGGCGTCAAGGCCGAGGCCAACGTGTTGTCGCACGGCAACCTGCACGCCCAGTTGATCTTCCTCAACATCGCGATGCTCTCCCCCGGCGACGTCCGAATACCGTTCCTGTGGGAGAAGCCGGGCCTGGAGATGCGCTCGATGATCGCGGCCGACTCCCCGTGCCAGACGGTCAGCAAGTACACCCACGACACCCTCGTCGACGTGCTGGCCGGCATCATGGACCGGTTCAAGCCCACCGTGATCCACACGATGGACCCGGACCCCGAGTTCCAGGTGCACGACGCCACGCACCCCAAGGACAACGACTACGGCTCGTGCTCCGACCACCGGGACCACACCCCGACGGCGCTCTTCACCTGGAAGGCGATGTCGCAGTGGGTGGCCGACGCCACCAAGCGCGACCGCAAGGCCCCGCCGTTCACCACGACCTCCTTCCGCGGCTACTACAACCAGCGCTGGCCGCACAATCTGCCACTCGACGTCGTCGACCAGAAGCGCAAGCTCGTCAACGCCTACGGCGGCGACCCGCACTGGGAGTGCGGCAACCCCGGCGGCTGCGGCGACTACGGCCAGGGCGGCGACCGCTCGATGCGCAACCGCAAGGCGTGGATCCGCTCCACCCACTACCGCTACCCCGGCGCCCTGCCCGCCACCTCCACCGACAAGGCAGGCCGCCTGGAGGCGTACGGCGTGCTGGGCACCCAGGCCGTCCGCTGGATCGAGACCAGCCCCGGCAGCGGCCGCTGGGCCTCCCCGCAGAACCTCGGCGGCGGCCCGCTCGCCCCCACCCTGTCCTCCGTCAAGGACTCCAAGGGCCGCCGGCTCATCTTCGCGCTGCGCTTCTCCGCCCTGGAGGGCCAGGGCCGCCCGAACACCCGCGAGATCGTCATGCTGGAGCAGCGCTCCCCCGACGGCCCGTTCAAGCCCTGGACCAGCCTCGGCAACCCCGTGCGCAAGGAGTGGCGCGGCAGACGAGTCGGCTGCCCCGCCGCGATCGCCACCCCCGACGGCCGGGTGTACCTGTACGTCCGTACGGCCGACAAGGGCCTCGCCACCCGCGTCCGCGAGCCGAACGGCCACTGGAGCGGCTGGAAGGACATCGACGGCAGCGAGATCCAGGAAGGCATCACCGTGATGCTGGACAAACAGCAGCGCGTCCACGTCTTCGCTCCCGGCCGCGACTCCGTCCACCACTGGACGCAGGACGCCCCCGGCAAGGAGGTGTACTTCCAGCCGCTGGACGGCCTGCCGCAGCCCGGCGGGCAGGCCGGCGCCACCCTCGCCCCGGACGGCTCGATCACCGTCGTCTACCGCACGCCGGCCGCCGTACAGCCCGTCGTGCACACCTTCACGCCGCCGGAGCTGGGGGGCGACGCCCAGCAGACGGCCGCCGACGTCGCCGCGAGGTCGATGAAGAGCAGCACGCTCCAGCACTTCGACGGCTACGGGCCCATCGGCACCCACACGCTGCCCGTGCGCGGCAGCAAGGACTCCGTCATGATGCTGGGCCGCGCCACCAACGGCGGGGTGCAGCTCCAGGACAGCACCTCCCCCAGCGCCACGCCGCTGCGCGCGCCCGACAAGTTCGTGGCGGTGGGCACGGTCTCGCTGCTCGCGGACGCCGATCAGAAGCTGTGCGTGGTGGGCATGGGCCCGGACGCGGTGCCGTGGATCTGGCGCCCGAAGCCGGCCTCGCACACGTGAGCCCGACGCCGCGCCCTAGCAGGCCGGCTCCGGCCCCGTAAAGGCTCAAGGCCCGTACGCCCTCCCCCCGGCGCGTACGGGCCTTCGCCGTGCGAGGGGCGTACGAGCGTACGTACGCCCCTCGCGCCCACCCGCGCGCCCCCGTCAGGAGATGTGCGGACGCACAAAAGCCAGAGACCCTGCCCACCGAAGTGGACAGGGCCTCTGGCGTACGGCTCCGAGGAGCGTCAGACCGACCGGATCGTCACTTGACGATCTTGGTGACCTGGCCGGCACCCACGGTCCGGCCACCCTCACGGATGGCGAACTTCAGGCCCTCCTCCATGGCGACCGGCTGGATGAGCTGGACCGACATGGCGGTGTTGTCGCCCGGCATGACCATCTCGGTGCCCTCGGGGAGGGTCACGACGCCGGTCACGTCCGTGGTACGGAAGTAGAACTGCGGGCGGTAGTTGTTGAAGAACGGGGTGTGGCGGCCACCCTCGTCCTTCGACAGGATGTACGCCTGCGCCTCGAACTCCGTGTGCGGGGTGACCGAGCCGGGCTTGATGATGACCTGGCCGCGCTCGACGTCCTCGCGCTTGATGCCGCGGAGCAGCAGACCGACGTTCTCACCGGCCTGACCCTCGTCCAGCAGCTTCCGGAACATCTCGATGCCGGTGACCGTGGTCGTGGTCTTGTCCTGCTTGATGCCGATGATGTCGACGGTCTCGTTGACCTTGAGGACACCACGCTCGATGCGGCCGGTGACGACCGTACCGCGACCGGTGATGGTGAAGACGTCCTCGATCGGCATCAGGAACGGCTTGTCGGTGTCGCGCTCCGGGGAGGGGATGGAGTCGTCGACGGCCTGCATGAGGTTGAGGACCGACTGGCCCCACTCCTTGTCGCCCTCCAGCGCCTTCAGCGCGGAGACCTTGACGACCGGGAGCTCGTCGCCCGGGAACTCGTACTCGGAGAGGAGCTCACGGACCTCGAGCTCGACGAGCTCCAGGATCTCCTCGTCGTCCACCATGTCGGCCTTGTTCAGGGCGACGACGATGTACGGAACGCCGACCTGGCGGGCCAGGAGCACGTGCTCCTTGGTCTGCGGCATCGGGCCGTCGGTGGCGGCGACCACGAGGATGGCGCCGTCCATCTGCGCGGCACCCGTGATCATGTTCTTGATGTAGTCCGCGTGACCGGGGCAGTCGACGTGCGCGTAGTGACGGTTCTCCGTCTGGTACTCGACGTGCGCGATGGAGATCGTGATACCGCGCTGGCGCTCCTCAGGAGCCTTGTCGATCTGGTCGAAGGCCGAGGCCTCGTTCAGGTCCGGGTACGCGTCGTGCAGCACCTTGGTAATCGCCGCGGTCAGCGTCGTCTTACCGTGGTCAATGTGACCGATGGTGCCGATGTTGACGTGCGGCTTAGTCCGCTCGAACTTCGCCTTCGCCACTGGGGTCCTCCTGTGGAGTGGTTCTGGTACGCCTTACTTCATCGGCGCCAGGTGATCTTTGCTGGGGTGCCGTCCGCCGGGGCTTCCGCCGCATTCCCTCTGGTCTGCTGAGGAATGCCCCGGCATTCGGTTTCTAGCCTAAGGTGTGCGACTCGTCCGCGTGGACGGAGTCACTCGCCCTTGGCCTTGGCGATGATCTCCTCGGCGACGTTCCGCGGAACCTCGGCGTAGGAGTCGAACTGCATCGAGTAGCTTGCGCGACCCGAGGTCTTGCTGCGGAGGTCTCCGACGTAGCCGAACATCTCCGACAGCGGAACCAGACCCTTGACGAGCTTGGCGCCGCTGCGGTCCTCCATGGACTGGATCTGCCCACGGCGGGAGTTGATGTCGCCGATGACATCGCCCATGTAGTCCTCGGGGGTGGTGACCTCGACGGCCATCATCGGCTCCAGCAGAGCCGGCGACGCCTTGCGGGCACCCTCCTTGAACGCCATGGAACCGGCGATCTTGAACGCCATCTCGGAGGAGTCGACGTCGTGGAAGGCACCGTCGAGCAGTGTCACCTTGACGCCGGTCAGCGGGTAGCCGGCGAGAACACCGAACTGCATGGCCTCCTGGCAGCCCTGGTCCACGGACGGGATGTACTCCCGCGGGATGCGGCCACCGGTGACCTTGTTCTCGAACTCGTACCCGTCGCCCTCAAGGGGCTCGATCGCCATCTGCACCTTGGCGAACTGGCCGGAACCACCAGTCTGCTTCTTGTGCGTGTAGTCGATGCGCTCGACGGCCTTGCGCAGCGTCTCGCGGTACGCGACCTGCGGCTTGCCGACGTTCGCCTCGACCCGGAACTCGCGGCGCATCCGGTCGACCAGCACGTCGAGGTGGAGCTCGCCCATCCCCTTGATGATGGTCTGGCCGGTCTCCTCGTCGGTGACGACCTGGAAGGACGGGTCCTCCTCGGCGAGGCGCTGGATGGCGACACCCAGCTTCTCCTGGTCGCCCTTGGACTTCGGCTCGATGGCGACCTCGATCACCGGAGCGGGGAAGTTCATGGACTCCAGGATCACCGGCTGGCCCGCGTCGCAGAGGGTCTCGCCCGTGGTGGTCTGCTTGAGACCCATGACGGCGACGATGTCGCCGGCGCCCACGCCCTCGATCTCCTCACGCTTGTTCGCGTGCATCCGGTAGATCTTGCCGATGCGCTCCTTCTTGCCCTTCACGGAGTTCAGCACCTGGGCGCCGGTCTCCATGCGGCCCGAGTACACCCGGACGAAGGTGAGCTTGCCGAGGTGCGGGTCGCTCGCGATCTTGAAGGCCAGGCCGGCGAACGGCTCGTCCTCGGACGGACGACGCTTGATGACCTCGTCCTCGTCCTTGACGGAGTGGCCCTCGACCGCGTCGACGTCCAGCGGCGACGGCAGGTAGCGCACGACGGCGTCCAGCAGCGGCTGCACGCCCTTGTTCTTGAACGCCGTACCGCAGAACACCGGGGTGACCGTGACGGTGCCCTCGGCGCCCGTGGAGGCGATGGTGATGCGGCGGATCGCCTCGATGAGCTGGTCCTGGGTGGGCTCCTGGCCCTCCAGGTACAGCTCCATCATGGCCTCGTCGTTCTCGGCGACGGCTTCGAGCAGCTTGCCGCGCCACTCCTCGGCGGCCTCGGCGTGCGTCTCCGGGATGTCGACGGTGTCGTACATCTCGCCCTTGGCGGCCTCGGCGTTCCAGACCAGCGCCTTCATGGCGACGAGGTCGACGACGCCCTTGAAGTCGGCCTCGGTGCCGATCGGGAGCTGCATGACCAGCGGCACCGCACCGAGGCGGTCGACGATCATGTCGACGCAGCGGTGGAACTCGGCGCCGGTGCGGTCGAGCTTGTTGACGAAGCAGATGCGCGGCACGCCGTAGCGGTCGGCCTGCCGCCACACCGTCTCGGACTGCGGCTCAACACCGGCGACGCCGTCGAACACCGTCACGGCACCGTCGAGCACGCGCAGCGAACGCTCCACCTCGACGGTGAAGTCGACGTGGCCCGGGGTGTCGATGATGTTGATGGTGTGGTCGACGTCGTTCAGCGGCCAGTGGCAGGTCGTCGCGGCAGACGTGATCGTGATGCCGCGCTCCTGCTCCTGCTCCATCCAGTCCATCGTGGCAGCGCCGTCGTGGACCTCACCGATCTTGTAAGAGACACCGGTGTAGAACAGAATCCGCTCGGTGGTGGTCGTCTTGCCCGCGTCGATGTGGGCCATGATCCCGATATTGCGGACCTTGGCCAGGTCAAGCGAAGTGGTGGCCATATGGCTCAGTCTTCTCTCGGTTCGATGTGGGTAGCGACTACCAGCGGTAGTGCGCGAAGGCCTTGTTGGACTCGGCCATCTTGTGAGTGTCCTCACGCTTCTTGACGGAGGCGCCGAGGCCGTTCGAGGCGTCCAGCAGCTCGTTCATGAGGCGTTCGGTCATGGTCTTCTCGCGGCGGGCGCGGGAGTACCCGACGAGCCAGCGCAGCGCGAGGGTGGAGGCGCGGCCCGGACGGACCTCGACCGGCACCTGGTAGGTCGCGCCACCGACACGGCGGGACTTGACCTCCAGGGCGGGCTTGATGTTTTCGAGCGCGCGCTTGAGCGTGATGACCGGGTCGTTGCCGGTCTTCTCGCGCAGTCCCTCCATGGCGCCGTAGACGATGCGCTCGGCGGTGGAGCGCTTGCCGTTCAGCAGGACCTTGTTGATGAGGGAGGTCACCAGAGGAGAGCTGTAGACCGGGTCAATGATGACCGGGCGCTTCGGGGCGGGGCCCTTACGAGGCATTCTTACTTCTCCTTCTTGGCGCCGTACTTGCTGCGAGCCTGCTTGCGGTTCTTGACGCCCTGGGTGTCAAGCGAACCGCGGATGATCTTGTAACGAACACCCGGCAGGTCCTTCACACGGCCACCGCGCACGAGCACGATCGAGTGCTCCTGCAGGTTGTGTCCCTCACCCGGAATGTAGGCCGTAACCTCGATACCGCTGGTCAGGCGCACACGGGCGACCTTGCGCAGGGCCGAGTTCGGCTTCTTCGGGGTGGTCGTGAAGACACGCGTGCAGACGCCGCGGCGCTGGGACGAGCCCTCGAGCGCGGGCGTCTTGTTCTTCTCGACCTTGTCCTGCCGGCCCTTGCGGACCAGCTGCTGGATCGTAGGCACCGTTTCTCCGGTTTCTGTGTGCCGATCTCGATAAAACTAACCTGCGGCGCTCCTCCGACCCACGCGGTCGGGTGTGTCGCACACCCCACGCCGCGCCTCACGTCGCGAGAACGACGGAAAGTGCTTCATGGATCGGCGGCTTGCCCTCGATGTCCCGTACGGACGAACGCACGCACAAGGACCCGGGCACACCCCAGGCACAAGGTCTGAGCGTACCTACCGCATCCACTCCGGTCAAAACAAATGCCGCCCGCCGGGACACGCCGGGCCATCGGCTTGCTTCCAGCGTCGCACACGGTTGTGAAGTCGGCCGTTTCCCCTTCCCCAGTCGTTTTCCTGCACTACGTTGACGCGTTGCGGAGGGACATCGGTGAACGTTGCGGGGGCACGGAGCCATGGGTGACACGTGGGGCGGCGACGGCGCCCTCGACGACCGGGTGCCCTATCTGGCCCGTCTCGAACACGACGACCGCGCCGCTCTCATCGCGCTCGGCCGCCCGCTGCGCTACGCCTCCCGCGCCGTCGTCATCCACCAAGGCGAGCCCTCCACGCACGTCCTGCTCCTCCTGCGCGGCTGGACCAAGGTCACCGCCTCCGCCGCCAACGGCTACGAGGCGCTGCTCGCCCTGCGCGGCCCCGGTGACATCCTCGGCGAGACCGCCGCCATCAGCGAACGGCCCCGCTCGGCCACCGTGACCGCCCTGGAGGACGTCGAGGCCGTCGCCCTCGACCGGGAGCGGTTCACCGCCTACCTGGAAGACACCCCGCGCGCCGCTCTGCAGTTGCTGCGCCTCACCTTCGACCGGCTCCACCACGGCGACCGCCGCCGCCTGGAGTTCGCCGCGCTCACCGTGCGCGAGCGCCTCGCCGTCCTCCTGCTGGACCTGGCCCGTACGCACGGCAGACGGACCTCCGAGGGCATCGAGCTGACCGTCCCGCTCAGCCAGCAGGAGATCGCGGGCTCCCTCGGCGCCTCACGCGAGGCGGTCGCCCGGCTGCTCAAGGAGTACCGGGAGCGGCAGGCCGTCATCACCCGCCGCCGCACCCTCGTCATCGTCCGGCCCGAGCTGCTGCGGCGGACGGGGCGCGCGCTCTGAACACCGCCGCCCGGCCCCGCGCACGCCTGGGCCACCGCTCTGTGCACACGGTCACAGTCCGTCCGCGTCATCCGCCCTCCCGCGCCGGAGCGCCGCCCGGCACTGTGCTGACCACCGGCCGCGACAGAGGCCCCGCACCGGACAGCGAGAGGGAACCATGACCGAACCCGTCAACCGCACCATCCTGCTCTTCGACATCGAGAAATTCGGCCAGCGGGACGACGTCGAGCAGACCTTCATGCGCCGCATGCTGCACACCGTCGTCGAGGACACCCTGACCGCCGCGGGCGTCGAGCCGACCGCGCAGCACCGCGAGGACCGCGGCGACTGCGTCATGGCGCTGATCAGCCCCGAGATCGCCAAGCCGCGGCTGCTGCGGGCGCTGCTGACGCAGACCCCCACCCTGCTGCACGCCAACAACCGGCTCGCCGCCGCCAGCGCCCAGGTCCGGCTGCGGATCGTCGTGGCCTCCGGGGAGGTCGCTCTGCACCCGCAGCCCGGCACGCTCGGCGGGGCCGTCGGCCACGACCTCAACCAGGCGTTCCGGCTGCTGGACGCGGACCCGCTGCGGGCAGCGCTGCGCGAGCGGTCCGAGCAGAGCGTGCTGTGCGTGTCCGACTCCGTCTACCAGGGCGTTGTCCGCCACGGGCACCCCGGACTGAGGCCCGAAGAGTTCCACGAGATCTCCGTACGGACCAAGGAGGGATCGCTCACGGGCTGGCTGTGCGGGCCCGTACCGCCGGAGCACGCGCGGCCGCAGCAGGAGCCTCCGCGAGCGGCCGCGACGGAAGCCGCCATGACGGGAGCGGCCGCGGCGGGAACGCCCGGCCCCGGCAGCGGTGCGACCTTCGCCTTCAACGGCGGCTCCCCCTCCTTCGGCGGCGGCCTGGTCGGCGGCGACCAGCACGGCGTCAGCGGCGGCCAGGTCACCGGCGACGTCGTCATGGGCGGCAAGACCACAGAACGGCGTGAGAGCCCGTGAGCCCGTACGAGCCCGAAGCCGCACACCCCCGGCCAGGCGCGGCGCCGGACCCCGCCGGACCGCCGCCGGCGCCCGGCGCGGACGAGCAGGAGCCCGTGGAGGAGGCGGACGAGCCCCAGGAGGCATGGGCCGCCCGTCGCGAACTGTTCGACCACAGCCCCGGCATCATCCTCGGCTCCGCCGCCTCCTTCGGCGGCGGCCTGGTCGGCGGCGACCAGCACGGCGTCAGCGGCGGCCGCGTCACCGGCGACGTCGTCATGGGCGGCAAGACCGAGATCTTCCACATGGCCCCGGCCGGCCCCGCGCACGCCTCCGGCGAGATCCCCCGCGCCGAGCTGGAGCAGCTCGACGCCCTCTACGCCGAGGGCCCCGGTTTCGCCGCCGCGCTGGAGCGGCTGCGCGACGAGCGCGTCCTCGTCCTGTCCGGCGGCCACTTCACCGGCCGCCGCGCCGCCGCCCTGATGCTGCTGCACCGCCTCGGCGCCGGCGCCGTCCGCGCCCTCGACCCCGACACCTCCCCCACCGACCTGCGCGACCAATTGACCGGCGCGCCCGGGTACGTCCTGTGCGACCTGGTCACCAGCCGCACCCGGCCGCTGCGCCGCAACCATCTGCTGGCGGCTGTCGAGAAGCTCGGCGCGGGCGGCCATCTCGTGATCACCGTCGCGCCGGGCGCCTTCGTCGACGGCGTCGGCCCCGTCCCCTGGGAGCCGCCGCCCCCGGCCGACGTGCTCCGCGCCCATCTGCACGGCCTGGTCGGCGCCGCGGAGGCCGAGAAGCTGCTGGAGCTGGCGCCCGTACAGGACTTCCTCGGCCACCGGCACCAGCTACGCGAGGTCGCCGGGTTCGCCGCCGAGGCCGCCCGGTACGGCCGTGAGGGAACCGGCCTCGACGAGCTGGCCGCTTACAGCCAATCGGCCGTGGAGAGCCAAGTGCAGGAGTGGCTCGGCGACCCCGAACTGCGCTTGCTCGACAAGGCGTTCCTCATCTCCCTCGCGGTCTTCGACGAGGCCCCCTACGCCCTGACGGCCGAACTGGGCGATCTGCTCTACGTCTTCCTCCAGGAGACTCAGCAACCGGACGCGGGGCCCGAGATCCCCGTCTTCGGCACCTCCGCCGCCGACCGCCTCCAGCTCGCCCGTGGCCGCGTCTACCGGAAGGACGAGGCCACCGAATGGGGGCCCGTACCGCAGCGCATGGCCGCCTTCCAGGACCCGCGCACGGCGCTGCTGCTGCTCCGCGAGGTGTGGACCGGCCACCCTTCCGCCCGCCCCGCCGTCGTGCGCTGGATCCGCCGACTGGCCGCAGACGGCCGCCCCTTGGTCCGCACCCGCGCGGCGGCGCTCGCGGCCACCCTCGCCGCGTCCGACCTGCCGTCCACCATGGCGCTGGTCATCCAGGGCTGGGCCGGTGCGACGCGCTACCGCGACCGCCTCACCGCCGCCAACGCCCTCACCCTCGCCCACTACCTGGGCACCCCCGCCATCCCGCGCATCCTCCACTCCTGGTGCACCGGCCACGACGACCGGCGCCGCTGGACCGCCATCCGCGGGTACGCGCTGCTCGGACCGGAGTTCCCGGCCGAGGCGCTGGACGCCCTGCGCACGGCCGCGCGCCGCCCGGACATCGAGGAGTACGAGACCGACCACCTCGCCGACGCCGCCGAACTGCTGCTCCTCCCCGACGCCAGCGGCTCCGGCGCCGACGGCACGGTCCTCGCCGAACTGGCGGGAGACCTCACGGACGCCGGCCCGGCCCGCGGATTCGCGCTCCGTTCGTTTCTGCGCGCCGCCGGCCGCACCGAGGACGACGACGGCCGCCCCCTGCTCCTGGCCTGGTACGAGCGGGCCACCGGCGAGCACACCGAGGACGACCGGCACCTGACCGCCCTGTGGCGCGCCGCCCTCACCGACCGTACGCACACCGCGGCCGCCCTCGAAACGCTCCGCGGCTGGGTGCGCGGCGCGGACACCGACCCCGACGCGGAACGGGCTCTCGCCGCCCTGCTCCCCGCCCTCGCCGTCACCTCAGCCGACCAGCAGCGTCTCGGCCATCTGCTGCGCACCCTGCCCGGCGCCGACGGCGGCCCGCCCCCGCCCGTCGCGGCCCGGCTGCTCGCCGCGCTCACCACAGCTCACTGAAGACCGCCCCACCCGCAAGGAGATGAACCATGGCGGATTTCCACCGCCCACCGGAATGGCAGCAACCCGCCGACCGGCACACGCAGTTGACCGATCCCGTCATCACCGTCCGGCAGCTCTCCCGCTTCGAGTACTCGACCCGCAAGCGCATCAGCCGCATCGACCACGCTCTGGTCTTCGCCACCCCCGACGGCTCGTACGAGGCATACCTCCCGCCGCACCGGCCATCGCGCTCGGAGGTCATGAGCCGCCGCTACACCGCCATGTACGAGGTGGACATGGGCGTCCACGCCGTCCATCTGGAGCTGGCGCTGCCCAGCGACATCGACGCCTTCGAGTTCGGCGCGGACGTCGATCTCAGCTGGCAGGTCGAGGACCCGGTGCGGTTCGTCGCGAGCGGCGAGCGCGACGTGCCCGCCCTCCTCACCCGCCGGCTCCAGCAGTTGCTGCGCTCGGTCAGCCGCCGCCACCCCGTCGAGCGGAGCGCCGAGGCGGAACGGGCCGTGCAGGACGCGGTCGACTCCGGGGGACCGTTCGGGGCCGACGCCGGGCTGCGGGTGGGCTGCGCCGTGCGGCTGCGCCTCGACGACGACGCCATCGCGCACCAGCGGGAACTGCGCACCATCCGGTATGCCGACGAGACCCTGGACCCGGGCCACGCGCTGCGCATGCGGGAGCAGCGGCAGCAGCACGAGTTCGAGGTGCTGCGCGCGCAGCAGGAGCAGGAGCTGAACGCCCAGAAGATCGCTTTCTACCAGTACCACCTGGAGCAGGGCGGGGTCGCCGCGTGGGCCTTGCACCTGGCGCAGCACCCCGAGGACTCCCGGCTGGTGATGGAGAGCATGCGCGCGGACCAGTTGGAGATGATCCGCAACCAGATGCACTTGGCGACGGAGGTGATGAAGGGCAACGGACTGGAGGAGTACCAGATGGAGGAGCCGAAGAAGCTCGCGCTCAAGGTCGTCAACGACATCCTCAACCAGCGGCTCCCGGGCGTGCAGGCCTCGCCGCCGGCGCCCGCGCCGGGCGCGCAGGAGGCGCTGGGGGCAGGACAGCCTGAGCAGCCGGGGCAGCAGCAGCCGGGGCCGTACGAGCCCCCGAAGCCGTACGCGCCTCCGGGCCCGTACGCGCCTACGACGGCCGGGGCCACCCCTCCGCCCGTACCGCCCGTTCCGCCTGTTCCGCCCGTGCCGCCGCAGGCCGGCGCCCAGCAGGACGCACAGCAGCGAACGCCGACCGACGGCATCCCGCTCTCGAAACCGCACCCCGACCACTGAGCCGCTGCCCGAGAGGAGCCCGTACGCCATGGCCACCGCACCCGTTCCCGCGCCCGTCCCCGACCCGGAGCCAGCGGAAGGACGGGAGGCCGGCGCTCGGCTGCTCGACGGGCTGCACGCCGAGATCGAGCGCGCCGACAGCAAGGCGTCCGTCCTCATCGCGGCGCTGGGCATGACGGCCGGGGTGTTCAGCGCACTGCTGGCCGGCCGGTCCTGGCGCCCGGACGCCCTGTCGGCGGCCGGCGCGTTCGTGTGGTGGGCCGGGATCGCGGCGCTCACCGCATCGCTCTTCGCCCTGCTGATGGCGGTGCTCCCGCGCTACCGCGCCAGCCAGTGGCAGCCCGGCCGGCGGCTCAGCTACTTCGGCGACATCCAGCGCGCCGCGGCCCTGGGCCGACTGGCCGACGCACTCGCCGACACCGAACGCGACCCGCTCACGGGGCTGGTGGTCGCGCTCACCGAGAACAGCCGCATCGCCACCCGCAAGCACCAGTGGATTCGAGCCGGGCTCGTCGCCTTCTGCGGCGGCACGCTGCTGCTGCCCGCCGCGCTGCTCATCGGCTGACTCCGCACGCACCTACCGCTCTCGTCCGCGCCCCCCGCACCGGGCCGGGCCGATCGAAGGAACTCCCCATGACACCTCCGGAAGAACCGCAGTACCCAGGCGCGCCACCACCACCGCAGTACCCCCAGGACCCACCGCAATATCCGCAGTACCCGCAGGAGCCGCCCCACTACCCGCAGACTCCGCAGTACCCGCAGGAGCCCCCGCACTACCCACAGGCCCCGCACTACCCGCAGGAGCCCCCGCACTACCCACAGGCCCCGCCGGAGTACCCGCAGTCTCCGCCGCCCCAGTACCCCCAGCACCCCACCCCGCCACCCCACGTACCGCCCCAGGCACCCCCCGCCCCCGGCACACACCAGCCGCCGCCACAGCAACCACCGCCTCCCCCTCCCCAGTCCGAGCCTCCGTCGCAGCCCCCGCCCCACCCCCACGAGCTGCCCTTCCAGCAGCGCCGCGTCGTGCTCGCCGATCACCAGCGCGGCGCGGACGCCACCGCTCTGAGCCGGCTGCTCCTGTACGTGCCGAACTTCCTGTGCAGCCTGCTGGTCGTCACCCTCCTCGCCCTCTTCCTCGGCGGCATCGGGCTGATCCTCGTGATCCTCTGGCTGGTCAGCGGCGCGCTGGTGTTCCACCGCCCCACCGAGAGCGTGATCGCCCGGCACTTCCTGCGGCTGCGCTACCCCACCCCCGACGAACGGGCGCGGCTGGAGCCCGTATGGCACGAGGTCAGCACCCGCGCCGGCGTCGTGAGCCGCAATTACGAGCTGTGGATCGAGGACAGCGACCACCTCAACGCGGTCGCCGCCGCCGGCCATATCGTCGGGGTCACCCGCTTCGCCGTGCAGCGGCTGCCCAACGGCCAGCTCGCGGCCGTACTCGCGCACGAACTGGGCCACCACATCGGCGGCCACTCCTGGTCCTCGCTGCTCGGCTACTGGTACGCGCTGCCCGGCCGCGTCGCCTGGCGGCTGCTGCGCGGTGCCGCCTCGGCCGTCCGCCGGGCCTCCGGCTGCCTGGCCTGCTTCGGCGTCGGCATTCTGCTCATCGCCTTCGGCGGACTCGCCATGGCCACCGTCCAAACGCTCTACGGGCTCCCACTGCTGATCCTCGTCATGCCGTACGCGCTGGCCGCCGTCGGCCGCCGCGCGGAGCTGCGGGCGGACCAGCAGGCCGCCGCCCTCGGCTTCGCGCCGATGCTGGTGGAGGTGCTGGGCCAGTTGCACCAGGCGGAGACCGCCGCCGCGCAGGCGACGCCGACCGCCCAGCCCACCGGTGCCGCGGGGCCGCCCCGGCAGGAGTCCCTGTCCCGGCTGCTCGCCTCGCACCCGGACTACCACACCCGGCTGCACCACCTTCAGCCGTACCTCCAGCCGCGCGGCTGAGGTGCCCCGGGCACGCCGAAGGGCGGCCCCCCAACCGGGGTGGCCGCCCTTCGGTTCAACTCAACCGCTTACTGGTTGTACGGCCCGTAGTCGTAGTCCTCCAGCGGCACGGCCTGGCCCGACCCCGTCCCGAAGGGCGAGTAGTCGATGTCGTCGTAACCGACGGCCGAGTACATGGCGGCCTTGGCCTCCTCGGTGGGCTCCACCCGGATGTTGCGGTAGCGGGACAGGCCCGTACCGGCCGGGATGAGCTTACCGATGATGACGTTCTCCTTGAGGCCGATGAGGCTGTCGGACTTGGCGTTGATCGCCGCGTCCGTCAGGACTCGGGTCGTCTCCTGGAAGGACGCCGCCGACAGCCAGGACTCCGTCGCCAGCGAGGCCTTGGTGATGCCCATGAGCTGCGGACGGCCGGAGGCCGGGTGGCCGCCTTCCGTCACGACGCGACGGTTCTCGCCCTCGAAGCGGGTGCGCTCCACGAGCTCGCCCGGCAGCAGCTCCGCGTCGCCGGACTCGATGATCGTCACGCGGCGCAGCATCTGCCGGATGATGATCTCGATGTGCTTGTCGTGGATCGACACGCCCTGCGAGTTGTAGACCTTCTGGACCTCGCCGACCAGGTGCACCTGGACGGCGCGCTGGCCGAGGATGCGCAGCACGTCGTGCGGGTTGGTGGCACCGACGGTGAGCTTCTGGCCCACCTCGACGTGGTCGCCCTCGCCCACCAGCAGACGGGCGCGCTTCGAGATCGGGTAGGCCGTCTCGTCGCTGCCGTCGTCGGGGGTGACGACGATCTTCTTGGTCTTCTCGGTCTCCTCGACCCGGACCCGGCCGGCCGCCTCCGAGATCGGGGCGACGCCCTTGGGCGTACGGGCCTCGAAGAGCTCGACGACACGCGGCAGACCCTGGGTGATGTCGTCACCGGCCACACCACCGGTGTGGAAGGTACGCATCGTGAGCTGGGTGCCGGGCTCACCGATCGACTGGGCGGCGATGATGCCGACCGCCTCGCCGATGTCCACCAGCTTGCCGGTCGCCAGCGAGCGGCCGTAGCAGAAGGCACAGGTGCCGACCGCGGACTCGCAGGTGAGGACCGAGCGGGTCTTGACCGTCTGCACGCCGTGCGCGACGAGCTGCTCGATGAGCACATCGCCGAGGTCGACGTTGGCGGGCGCGATGACCTTGCCGTCGACGACCACGTCCTCGGCGAGCATGCGCGCGTACACGCTGGTCTCGACGTCGTCGGTCTTGCGGAGCACGCCGTCGGCGCCCTTGGTCGCGATGTCCAGCTTGAGGCCGCGCTCGGTGCCGCAGTCCTCCTCGCGGATGATCACGTCCTGCGAGACGTCCACCAGACGACGGGTCAGGTAACCCGAGTCGGCGGTACGCAGGGCGGTGTCCGCGAGACCCTTACGGGCGCCGTGCGTGGAGATGAAGTACTCCAGCACGGTGAGACCCTCACGGAACGACGCCTTGATGGGTCGCGGGATGGTCTCGTTCTTCGCGTTGGACACCAGACCACGCATACCGGCGATCTGACGCATCTGCATCATGTTTCCTCGGGCGCCCGAGTCAACCATCATGAAGATGGGGTTCGTCTTGGGGAAGTTCGCGTTCATCGCCTCGGCGACCTCGTTGGTCGCCTTGGTCCAGATCGCGATGAGCTCCTGCGTGCGCTCGTCCTTGGTGATCAGACCGCGCTCGTACTGCTTCTGGACCTTCTCGTCCTGGGCCTCGTAGCCCTTGACGATGGCCTTCTTGGCCTCCGGGACGACGATGTCCGAGACGGCGACGGTGACGCCGGACCGGGTCGCCCAGTGGAAGCCGGCCGCCTTCAGGTTGTCGAGCGTCGCCGCCACGATGACCTTGGGGTAGCGCTCGGCCAGGTCGTTGACGATCTCGGAGAGCTGCTTCTTGCCCACCGAGTAGTCGACGAACGGGTAGTCCTCGGGCAGCAGCTCGTTGAAGAGCGCGCGGCCCAGGGTCGTACGCAGCCGGAAGCTGTCGCCCTGCTGCCACTCGCCGCCGTGCTCGTCGCCCTCCTCCGGGGTCGGCGGGGTCCAGCCGCGGGGCGGGACGGTGCCGATGGGGAAGCGGATGTCGACCTTCGCCTGGAGTGACAGCTCCCGGGCGTCGAACGCCATGGTGGCCTCGGCGGTCGAGCCGAACGCCCGGCCCTCGCCCTTGACCTCGCGCTCCTTCTCGTCGGTCGTGAGGAAGAAGAGCCCCAGCACCATGTCCTGGGTCGGCATGGTGACCGGACGGCCGTCGGCCGGCTTGAGGATGTTGTTCGAGGACAGCATCAGGATGCGGGCCTCGGCCTGCGCCTCCGCGGACAGCGGCAGGTGCACGGCCATCTGGTCACCGTCGAAGTCCGCGTTGAACGCGGTGCACACGAGCGGGTGGATCTGAATGGCCTTGCCCTCGACGAGCTGCGGCTCGAAGGCCTGGATGCCGAGGCGGTGCAGGGTCGGAGCACGGTTGAGCAGCACCGGGTGCTCGGCGATGACCTCTTCCAGCACGTCGTACACGACGGTACGGCCGCGCTCGACCATGCGCTTCGCCGACTTGATGTTCTGCGCGTGGTTCAGGTCCACCAGGCGCTTCATCACGAACGGCTTGAAGAGCTCCAGCGCCATGGCCTTCGGCAGACCGCACTGGTGCAGCTTGAGCTGCGGGCCGACGACGATGACGGAACGCGCCGAGTAGTCGACTCGCTTGCCGAGCAGGTTCTGGCGGAAGCGGCCCTGCTTGCCCTTGAGCATGTCGCTCAGGGACTTCAGCGGCCGGTTGCCGGGACCGGTGACCGGACGACCGCGACGACCGTTGTCGAAGAGGGCGTCCACGGCCTCCTGGAGCATGCGCTTCTCGTTGTTCACGATGATCTCGGGCGCGCCGAGGTCGAGAAGCCGCTTCAGGCGGTTGTTGCGGTTGATCACACGGCGGTACAGGTCGTTCAGGTCGGAGGTCGCGAAGCGGCCACCGTCGAGCTGCACCATCGGACGCAGGTCCGGCGGGATCACCGGGATGCAGTCCAGCACCATGCCCTTGGGGCTGTTGCTGGTCTGGAGGAAGGCCGAGACGACCTTGAGGCGCTTGAGCGCGCGGGTCTTCTTCTGGCCCTTGCCGGTGCGGATGATCTCGCGGAGGCGCTCGGCCTCCTCGTCGAGGTCGAAGGTCTCCAGCCGCTTCTGCAGCGCGGCGGCGCCCATCGAGCCGTCGAAGTACGTGCCGAAGCGGTCGCGCAGCTCGCGGTAGAGCAGCTCGTCGCCCTCCAGGTCCTGGACCTTGAGGTTCTTGAAGCGGCTCCACACCTCGTCGAGGCGGTCGATCTCGCGCTGCGCGCGGTCGCGGAGCTGCTTCATCTCGCGCTCGGCGCCCTCGCGCACCTTGCGGCGCACATCGGCCTTGGCGCCCTCGGCCTCCAGCTCGGCCAGGTCCGACTCAAGCTTCTTGGCGCGGGCCTCCAGGTCGGCGTCGCGGCGCTGCTCGATCTGCTGGCGCTCGACGGAGACGTGCGCCTCCAGCGAGGGCAGGTCGCGCGTGCGGCGCTCCTCGTCCACCCACGTGATCATGTAGGCGGCGAAGTAGATGACCTTCTCAAGGTCCTTCGGGGCGAGGTCGAGCAGGTAGCCCAGGCGCGACGGGACGCCCTTGAAGTACCAGATGTGGGTGACGGGAGCGGCCAGCTCGATGTGGCCCATCCGCTCACGGCGCACCTTGGCACGAGTGACCTCGACGCCGCAGCGCTCGCAGATGATGCCCTTGAAGCGGACACGCTTGTACTTGCCGCAGTAGCACTCCCAGTCCCGGGTCGGACCGAAGATCTTCTCGCAGAAGAGTCCGTCCTTCTCGGGCTTGAGGGTGCGGTAGTTGATGGTCTCCGGCTTCTTGACCTCGCCGTGGGACCAGGTCCGAATGTCGTCCGCGGTGGCCAGGCCGATCCGCAGCTCGTCGAAGAAGTTGACGTCGAGCACTGGTCGTCAATCCCTCTTTCAGGGTCGTGTCTTCATCGTGGTCTGGGGGTCCTGGGACGGCCGGGGCTCCTGGCGAGGGGCCCCGGCCAGACCCGTCAGACCTCTTCGACGCTGCTCGGCTCGCGCCGGGACAGGTCGATGCCGAGCTCCTCCGCCGCGCGGAAGACGTCCTCGTCGGTGTCGCGCATCTCGATGGACATACCGTCCGACGACAGCACCTCCACGTTGAGGCAGAGGGACTGCATCTCCTTGATGAGCACCTTGAAGGACTCGGGGATGCCGGGCTCCGGGATGTTCTCGCCCTTGACGATGGCCTCGTAGACCTTCACGCGGCCGGTCACGTCGTCGGACTTGATGGTCAGCAGCTCCTGGAGGGCGTACGCGGCGCCGTACGCCTCCAGCGCCCACACCTCCATCTCACCGAAGCGCTGGCCACCGAACTGGGCCTTACCACCCAGCGGCTGCTGGGTGATCATCGAGTACGGACCGGTCGACCGGGCGTGCAGCTTGTCGTCGACCAGGTGGTGCAGCTTGAGGATGTACATGTACCCGACCGAGATCGGGTCCGGGAACGGCTCGCCGGAGCGGCCGTCGAACATCCGGGCCTTGCCGGACGGGAGCACCATGCGCTCGCCGTCGCGGTTGGGGATCGTGGACTCGAAGAGACCGGCGATCTCGTCCTCGCGGGCGCCGTCGAAGACCGGGGTCGCGACGTTGGTGCCCGGCGCGACGTCGTCGGCGCCGATGGACTGGAGCCGCTGCATCCACTCCTCGCTGCCCTCGACCTTCCAGCCCCGGCTGGCGAGCCAGCCCAGGTGGATTTCGAGGACCTGTCCCGGGTTCATTCGGGACGGCACACCGAGGGGGTTGAGGATGATGTCGACCGGGGTGCCGTCCTCCAGGAACGGCATGTCCTCGACCGGCAGGATCTTGGAGATGACGCCCTTGTTGCCGTGGCGGCCGGCGAGCTTGTCACCGTCGGTGATCTTGCGCTTCTGCGCGACGTAGACGCGGACGAGCTGGTTGACGCCCGGGGGCAGCTCGTCGCCCTCCTCGCGGTCGAAGACGCGGACGCCGATGACCTTGCCGATCTCGCCGTGCGGCACCTTCAGCGAGGTGTCGCGCACCTCGCGCGCCTTCTCGCCGAAGATCGCGCGGAGCAGGCGCTCCTCGGGGGTCAGCTCGGTCTCGCCCTTGGGCGTGACCTTGCCGACCAGGATGTCGCCGGCCACGACCTCGGCGCCGATGCGGATGATGCCGCGCTCGTCGAGGTCGGCGAGGACCTCCTCGGAGACGTTCGGGATGTCCCGGGTGATCTCCTCCGGGCCGAGCTTGGTGTCGCGGGCGTCGACCTCGTGCTCCTCGATGTGGATCGAGGAGAGGACGTCGTCCTGGACGAGGCGCTGCGACAGGATGATCGCGTCCTCGTAGTTGTGGCCCTCCCACGGCATGAACGCCACGAGGAGGTTCTTGCCGAGCGCCATCTCGCCCTCGTCCGTGGACGGGCCGTCGGCGAGCACCTGACCGGTGATCACTCGGGCGCCCTCGTCCACGACGACCTTCTGGTTGAAGGACGTGCCCTGGTTCGAGCGGGAGAACTTCGCGACCCGGTACGTGTTGTACGTGCCGTCGTCGTTGGCGACGGTGACGTAGTCCGCGGAGACCTCCTGGACCACACCGTCCTTCTCGGCCTTGATGACATCGCCGGCGTCGACCGCGCAGCGGTACTCCATGCCGGTGCCGACCAGCGGGGCCTCCGCCTTGATGAGCGGCACGGCCTGGCGCATCATGTTCGATCCCATGAGCGCGCGGTTGGCGTCGTCGTGCTCCAGGAACGGGATCATGGCGGTCGCGACCGACACCATCTGGCGCGGCGAGACGTCCATGTAGTCGATGTCCGCGCCGGGCACGTAGTCGATCTCGCCGCCGCGGCGGCGGACGAGGACGCGGTCCTCGGCGTAGGTGTTCTCGTTCGTCAGCGGGGCGTTCGCCTGCGCGATGACGAAGCGGTCCTCCTCGTCGGCGGTGAGGAAGTCCACCTGGTCGGTGACGACGCCGTCGGTGACCTTGCGGTACGGGGTCTCGACGAAGCCGAACGCGTTGACCCGGCCGTACGAGGCGAGGGAGCCGATCAGACCGATGTTCGGGCCTTCGGGCGTCTCGATCGGGCACATCCGGCCGTAGTGCGAGGGGTGCACGTCACGGACCTCGAAGCCGGCCCGCTCACGGCTCAGACCGCCGGGGCCCAGCGCCGACAGGCGGCGCTTGTGGGTCAGGCCCGACAGCGGGTTGGTCTGGTCCATGAACTGCGAGAGCTGGCTGGTGCCGAAGAACTCCTTGATGGAGGCGACGACCGGCCGGATGTTGATCAGGGTCTGCGGCGTGATCGCCTCGACGTCCTGCGTGGTCATCCGCTCGCGGACGACGCGCTCCATACGGGCCAGACCCGTGCGGACCTGGTTCTGGATGAGCTCGCCGACGTTGCGCAGGCGGCGGTTGCCGAAGTGGTCGATGTCGTCGGTCTCGACGACGATCGTGGTGCCGTTCTCGCCGACCGTCTCGACCTCGCCGGCGTGCAGCTTGACCAGGTACTTGATGGTCGCGATGACGTCGTCGGTGGTGAGCACGCCGGCGTCCAGCGGCTGGTCCGCGCCGAGCTTCTTGTTCACCTTGTAGCGGCCGACCTTCGCGAGGTCGTAGCGCTTCGGGTTGAAGTAGAGGTTCTCCAGCAGCGTCTGCGCGGCCTCGCGCGTCGGCGGCTCGCCCGGACGCAGCTTGCGGTAGATGTCGAGCAGCGCGTCGTCCTGACCCTGGGTGTGGTCCTTCTCCAGGGTGGCGCGCATGGACTCGTACTCGCCGAACTCCTCCAGGATCTGCTCGGTCGTCCAGCCGAGGGCCTTGAGGAGGACGGTCACGGACTGCTTGCGCTTGCGGTCGATGCGGACGCCGACCATGTCGCGCTTGTCGATCTCCAGCTCCAGCCAGGCACCGCGGGAGGGGATGACCTTGGCGGAGAAGATGTCCTTGTCGGACGTCTTGTCGATGGAGGAGTCGAAGTAGACGCCGGGCGAGCGGACGAGCTGCGACACGACGACACGCTCGGTGCCGTTGATGCAGAACGTGCCCTTGTTGGTCATGAGCGGGAAGTCGCCCATGAAGACCGTCTGGGACTTGATCTCGCCGGTCTCGTTGTTGGTGAACTCGGCGGTGACGAAGAGCGGGGCCGCGTACGTGAAGTCGCGGTCCTTGCACTCGTCGATGGAGTTCTTGGGGGGCTCGAAGCGGTGATCGCGGAAGGTCAGGGACATCGACCCGGAGAAGTCCTCGATCGGGGAGATCTCCTCGAAGATCTCCTCCAGACCGGACTTCGTGGGGACGTCCTGGCCACTGTCCAGCGCAGCCTCGACACGACCCTTCCATGCGGCATTGCCGAGCAGCCAATCGAAGCTCTCGGTCTGCAGCGCAAGGAGGTTCGGAACCTCAAGGGGCTCTTTGATCTTCGCAAATGAGATGCGCAGCGGGGCGGTGCTGGCGCCGTTGTTCGTATTGGCAGTCGAGGCGTTGCGCGAGGCGGCCAAGAGGGGGTCCTTCCGAGGGCTCGGACTCACTACGCGCGTACCGGTCCCACTCCGTGCACACCGAGAGAAATCCCAGGTCAGGGACGTTCAACCAGCCGTGCTCAGCAGTGGGTATGCCCCTGGTGACGGGCAGGGAGCAGCTAACAGGCAGCGCAAAGGGTCAGTGTAGCCACTAGCCACACTGATGTCCAGCCCGGGTTTCCGGAGACCGGCAGCGCCACCCTCTCCCTCCGGGAGGGGTCTCCCCCTCGTTGTTCTGCTGTGCGTTCTCCAACGCCTGCCGCAAGGCTTCCCGCTTCGCCCTCGTTCCATGCCTCGGACCTAGGACCGATGTGACGACGCGTCCTGAGAATTGCGCGCTGTGTGCCGTTCGTCAAGGCCCCCCACCCCGTTGCGATCGTCACGGGGCGCACTGCGGGACAACGAAGATCACCATACTCGCCCTGGCCGCACAGGCAACGCAGCCAGGGCGGGAACGCCCAAGGGCGACCACCCACATGGGTGATCGCCCTTGAGAAACAGCTCAGGAGTCAGCGGACTCCGCGGGTCACTTGACCTCGACGGAGGCGCCGGCGGCCTTGAGGGACTCGGCAGCCTTGTCGGCGGCCTCCTTCGCGACCTTCTCCAGGACCGGCTTCGGGGTGCCGTCGACGAGGTCCTTGGCCTCCTTCAGACCCAGCGAGGTCAGCTCGCGCACGACCTTGATGACCTGGATCTTCTTCTCGCCGGCGCCGGTGAGGATGACGTCGAACTCGTCCTGCTCCTCGACGGCCTCGGCGGCACCGCCGGCGGCACCGCCAACGGCGACGGCGGCGACCGGAGCGGCGGCCTCGACCTCGAACTTCTCCTCGAAGGCCTTCACGAAGCCGGAGAGCTCAAGGAGGGTCATGTCTTCGAACTGCGCCAGCAGCTCTTCCTGGGTGAGCTTCGCCATGATGGCGTCCTTCCACTAATCGGCGGGTGCCGGATGTACATTTCGGCGGGCGTACGGGCCCGCTGCGACCGTGACGGACGCGAGTGGGGCGAGCGCGGGGCGCGCCCTACTCGGCGGTCTCGGCCTCGGCGGGAGCCGGCGTACCGGCACCGCCCTGCTCGACCTTGCTGCGAAGGGCGTCCGTGGTGCGGACGAACTTCGTGAGCGGGGCCTGGAAGGTCGCCGCGGCCTTGGCCATGGACGCCTTCATGCCGCCGGCCAGCTTGGCGAGCAGCACCTCGCGGGACTCGAGGTCCGCGAGCTTCTTGAAGTCATCGGCGGACAGCGCCTTACCTTCGAGGACACCGCCCTTGATGATCAGGTTGGGGTTCTCCTTGGCGAAGTCACGGAGACCCTTCGCCGACGTCACCGGGTCACCGGAGACGAAGGCGACCGCCGTCGGACCGTTGAACAGGTCGTCGAGCGAGGTGATCCCGGCCTCGTTGGCCGCGATCTTGGTCAGCGTGTTCTTCACCACGGCGTACTGGGCGTTCTCACCGAGCGAACGGCGCAGCTCCTTGAGCTGCGCCACGGTGAGACCGCGGTACTCGGTCAGCACGGCGGCGCTGGAGCTGCGGAACTGATCCGTCAGCTCGGCAACCGCGGCAGCCTTGTCGGGCCTCGCCATGAGCCTCGGCCTCCTTCCGGGTGATTCGGACCGCATAGACGCGAGAAGGGACCTGGGCAAAACGAAACGCCCCGGCGCGGGCGCACGGGGCGTGACTCGACCGCACGGACCTCACGGTCACAGCGGGAGTTCGACCTGAACACCTGCGCAGGTCGCCCGCAGCTAGCGGAATCCTTCGGCCACCACACCCCCCTACGGAGGCACAGCGACGACCAGCGGTCTTTGGCTTCGTCGCAAAGGTACGCGAACGGGCGGCCGGCAAGCAAATCGGCCTGCCTCCGGCCGTCGGCCCGTCTGCTCGCGGCCCGCCCGTACGCGCGTCAGCCGTGCCTACCGCTTCGGCATGAGCTCCGCGAAGTCGACCGTCTCGGAGGCCGCCGGGGGCGCCACGGAGACCTTGGTGCCGTAGTCGGAGTAGAAGACCGTGGTGTCCGTGGAGAACTTCTTCCCCTGGGCCCGCTCCTGCCGCTTCACCAGGAGGTGGTCGCCGTCGACCCACAGGTCGACCGTCTCGGTGTCCATGCCGCTCTGCTGGAGCTGCTTCTGCAGAGCGTCCAGGTCCTTCTTGGAGAGGGACTTGGACTGCAGGCCCGCGATCTCGGAGACGCTGACCTTTCCGGTGTAGTGGGTCGCCTGCTTGCCGCGGACGTCCTCCTTGCCGACCTCCTTGACCTTGCCGGAGGCTATGAGGAGATCCACCGAACGGCTCGGGTCGTTGTTCTTCAACTGGTCCTTGAGGAAGGTCCCGGAGGCGCCCGCCTGCGCGGCCATCGCGTCGTAGCTGTACTTCACCCAGCTCTTGCCCTGCGCCTTGGGGCCGAGCGAGCTGCCCAGGTTCATATACATCGCCTCGGGCAGGTAGCGGGCGCGCATCGGCTTGCCGGCCGTCGGCGCGGCGTCCGCCGCACCGCCCTTCTGGGTCATGGTCATGTTGGCCCGTATGCCGTCGGACCAGTCCATGTCGCCCTTCATGGAGACGTGCATCTCGCCCATCGACATCGTGCCGTCGACCTTGGCCGAGCGCTGCTGGCCCGCCTTCTTCGACACGCTCTGGAGCGCCGTGAGCGCGCCCTGGCCCGCCGCGGAATCCCCGCCGGACGCCCGGTCGCTCGCCTTGGCCCCGTCCTTGGCGTGGTCCTTGGCGCCGTCCTTGGCGTCCCCGCCCCCGCAGGCCGTGAGCCCCGCCATCAGCACGACACCGGCCGCGGCCGTCGCCAGTCGCGTGATCCTCATCGCTCCCCCTTTAATCAGCTTCAAGGTCGGACACGACTGTAGTGGAGGGCACCGACAACGCCACGAGCCGGTCCCCGCACCTCGGTGGAGGTACGGGGACCGGCTCGTTACGTACGTACCGCGATCAGCGTCGCGCTGCCCGCGGCGGGCGCGTCCGGATCAGACCGCGGCCGGGTCCTCCTCGACGAGGAGGTTGCGGGTGCGGTTGGTGTCCATCGGGATACCGGGGCCCATCGTGGTGGTCAGGGTCGCCTTCTTGATGTAGCGGCCCTTCGCGGCGGACGGCTTGAGGCGGGTGACCTCTTCGAGCGCCGCGGCGTAGTTCTCGACCAGCTTGGCCTCGTCGAACGACACCTTGCCGATGATGAAGTGCAGGTTCGAGTGCTTGTCGACGCGGAACTCGATCTTGCCGCCCTTGATGTCCGTGACAGCCTTCGCCACGTCCGGGGTGACCGTGCCGGTCTTCGGGTTCGGCATCAGACCACGCGGACCGAGCACGCGGCCGAGGCGGCCGACCTTGCCCATGAGGTCCGGGGTGGCGACGACGGCGTCGAAGTCCAGACGGCCCTTCGCGACCTCGTCGATCAGTTCGTCGGAGCCGACGATGTCGGCGCCCGCGGCTTCCGCGGCCGCAGCACGGTCGCCGGTCGCGAAGACCAGGACCCGGGCGGTCTTGCCGGTGCCGTGCGGAAGGTTCACGGTGCCGCGGACCATCTGGTCGGCCTTGCGCGGGTCGACGCCCAGACGCATGGCGACCTCGACAGTCGCGTCGAACTTGGTCGCAGAGGTTTCCTTGGCGAGACGGACGGCCTCAAGCGGGGCGTACAGGCGCTCCGAATCGACCTTGGCGTCCGCGCCGCGGAGAGTCTTGCTGCGCTTCACTGCTTCTCCTCAGTGCTGAGTGTGGAGTCGTGGTACGGACCAGCGCGTGGTCCTTCCACGGGTGCTACGGGGGTGATCAGCCCTCGACCGTGATGCCCATGGAACGGGCGGTGCCGGCGATGATCTTCTCGGCGGCGTCCAGGTCGTTGGCGTTCAGGTCGGGCATCTTGGTGGTGGCGATGTCGCGGACCTGGTCGCGGGAGATCTTGGCGACCTTGGTCTTGTGCGGCTCGCCGGAGCCCTTCTCCACACCCGCGGCCTTGAGGATCAGCTTGGCGGCCGGCGGAGTCTTGGTGATGAAGGTGAAGGAGCGGTCCTCGTAGACCGTGATCTCCACCGGCACGACCATGCCACGCTGCGACTCGGTCGCGGCGTTGTAGGCCTTGCAGAACTCCATGATGTTGACGCCGTGCTGGCCCAGCGCGGGACCGACCGGCGGAGCCGGGTTGGCCGCACCGGCCGAGATCTGGAGCTTGATCAGCCCCGTGACCTTCTTCTTCTTGGGAGGCATGCTCTCTCCGGGTCCTAGTGAGAGGTGTTTCGCCCCCGAATCCGGTCATCCGGATGGAGGCATACCGCACAACGATAACGGGTATAGCCGTGCGGCAGAAAACCGAGCAGGTCAGACCGGATCCCATCGCCGGGGGAATCCCACGCGAGAGCCGATCTGACCTGTCCGGAAGCCGGTGATCCCGAAGAGCGTCAGTTCTTCTGGATCTGGTCGAAGCTGAGCTCGACCGGGGTCTCGCGGCCGAAGATCTCGACGAGGCCCTTGACCTTCTTCGAGTCGGCGTTGATCTCGTTGATGGTGGCCTGGAGCGTCGCGAACGGGCCGTCGGTGACGGTGACCGAGTCGCCCACCTCGAAGTCCAGCACCTGGACCTCGACCTTGCGGGACGGCGCGGGCTTGCCCTCGGCCTCGGCGGCCTCGCGGGCGGCCTTCTCCTCGGCCTCCGGGGCGAGCATCTTGACGATCTCGTCCAGGGTCAGCGGGTACGGGTCGTAGGCGTTGCCGACGAAGCCCGTGACGCCGGGCGTGTTGCGCACGACGCCCCAGGACTCGTTCGTCAGGTCCATGCGCACCAGCACGTAGCCGGGGAGCTTGTTCTGGCGGACGGTGCGGCGGTCGCCGTTCTTGATCTGGACGACCTCTTCCTGCGGCACCTCGGCCTGGAAGATGTAGTCCTCGACGTTGAGCGAGACGGCGCGCTGTTCGAGGTTGGTCTTCACGCGGTTCTCGTAACCGGCGTACGTGTGGATGACGTACCACTCGCCGGGCAGGACGCGCAGCTCCTGGCGCAGGGCCTCGATCGGGTCGACGTCTTCTTGGTCGCCCTGCTCCGCGGCGGCCTCCGCGGCCTCGTCCTCGGCGACCTCGGCGGCGGCAGCGGCGTCGTCCTCCACCTGGAGGGCGGCCTCCTCGGCGGGCTCGCCGGCCGCGGCCTCCTCGGCGTCCAGCTCGTCGACGCCGTCGGCGTTCTCGACGATCTGCAGCTCGGTGGTGTCGCCGACCTCGTCCGCGACAGCCGGCGCGTCCACGTCGGCCGCTGCCGCCTCGGCGGGCTCGGCGGCGTCGTTCAGGTTCGGGTCAGACACTGTGGCTGCTTCTTCCTGGCTTCAAGGGGTGGAACAGGCATCGGGCGGCGCCTCGACTGCCGTCGCCCGACGCGGGCTCAGCCGAAGACGTACTTGACGGCGTTGTTGAACCCATAGTCAATCACGGTCACCAGGCCGATGACGATGACAACGAAGACGATCACCACAGAGGTGTACGTCGAGAGCTGGTTCCGGGTGGGCCAGACGACCTTGCGGAGTTCAGCGACGATCTGGCGGTAGAAGAGCGCGAGGCGGCCGAAAGGGCCCTTCTTCCCGCGCTTGCCGCCGCGACGTGCCTTCTTGGCCGCCACCTCGTCCTCGGGACGACCGCTCTCAGGCGTCGCGGTGGAGCCAAGGGCTTCCGTCACTACGTCCTCACCTGAATCCGGGTCGTGTCCGTGCCGCGCCCGGTTGAGCCGCACGGCGGTGCAATTCACTACGTACGCATGCACGCACCATGGTGAAGATGCGTGTAGCAGGGCCGGAGGGACTTGAACCCCCAACCGCTGGTTTTGGAGACCAGTGCTCTACCAATTGAGCTACGACCCTTTGTGGTTCCCCCAACGTACCGCATCCGGCCGGACGCACGGAGTGCGCACGGACGGGCCGCCGCCGAGGGGCCAACGACGCCTGAGTGTACGTGCTGGAGGGACCGACGTCGAACAGGAACGTGGGAACCGCCCGCCGCGACCCGCCCCGAAACCGCTCCCGGCCCATGATCACGGGGCCCGCGGGCGTTAGAGAACTCACGTGCCGGGGCCGTTGCGGGTCTGGGACGATGCATTCATGACCGCTGCTACTCCTCCCGCACAGTCCCCCACCGACCGTCGGGTGTCGGCCCGCGTCGGGTCGATCTCCGAGTCCGCGACGCTCGCCGTCGACGCCAAGGCGAAGGCCCTCAAGGCCGCCGGGCGCCCGGTGATCGGCTTCGGCGCCGGCGAGCCGGACTTCCCCACGCCCGACTACATCGTCGAGGCCGCCGTGGAAGCCTGCCGCGACCCGCGGTACCACCGCTACACCCCCGCCGGCGGCCTCCCCGAGCTCAAGGCCGCGATCGCCGCGAAGACGCTGCGCGACTCCGGCTACGCGGTCGAGGCGTCGCAGGTGCTGGTGACCAACGGCGGGAAGCAGGCCATCTACCAGGCGTTCGCCGCCATCCTCGACCCGGGCGACGAGGTCATCGTGCCCGCCCCGTACTGGACCACCTACCCGGAGTCGATCCGGCTCGCGGGCGGCGTCCCCGTGCCGGTCGTCGCCGACGAGACGACCGGTTACCGCGTCTCGGTGGAGCAGTTGGAGGCGGCCCGTACGGAGCGCACGAAGGTGCTGCTCTTCGTCTCCCCCTCGAACCCGACCGGCGCGGTCTACACCCGCGCGCAGGTCGAGGAGGTCGGCCGCTGGGCCGCCGAGCACGGTCTGTGGGTGCTCACCGACGAGATCTACGAGCACCTGGTCTACGGGGACGCGGAGTTCTGCTCGCTGCCGGTGGTCGTCCCGGAGCTGGCGGACAAGTGCATCGTGGTCAACGGCGTCGCCAAGACGTACGCCATGACCGGCTGGCGGGTGGGCTGGGTCGTCGGCCCGCAGGACGTCGTGAAGGCCGCGACCAACCTCCAGTCGCACGCCACCTCCAACGTCTCCAACGTGGCGCAGATGGCCGCGCTGGCCGCCGTCTCCGGCGACCTGACGGCCGTCGCGAAGATGCGCGAGGCGTTCGACCGCCGCCGCCGCACCATCGTGCGGATGCTCAACGAGATCGATGGCGTCGAGTGCCCGGAGCCGGAGGGCGCGTTCTACGCGTACCCCTCGGTGAAGGCGCTGCTCGGCAAGGAGATCCGCGGCAAGCGCCCGGCCACCTCGGTGGAGCTGGCGGCGCTGATCCTGGACGAGGTGGAGGTCGCGGTGGTCCCGGGCGAGGCGTTCGGCACGCCGGGCTACCTGCGGCTGTCGTACGCGCTCGGCGACGACGACCTCGTCGAGGGCGTCTCCCGTATCCAGAAGCTCCTGGCGGAGGCCGTGGCCTGACGGCCGTACGCGACCGCCCGCTACGGGCCCCCGGCCGCCGGCCGGGGGCCCGTATCCGCTTTCGGGCCGCCGCTCGTTCAGGGTCTTATTCCCGCGAAGCCCCTACCGGCGCGCGGGCGGGTGCGGCAAGATCTCCGAATGGAGAGTGTTCGTACCCCTGGCGAAGCCGCCCGCCGTGATCTGCGCCTGCTGCCCAAAGCCCATCTGCATCTGCACTTCACGGGGTCGATGCGCCCGTCGACCCTGCTGGAACTGGCCGACAAGTACGGCGTGCACCTGCCCGAGGCGCTGAGCGGCGGCGAGCCGCCGAAGCTGCGGGCCACGGACGAGCGCGGCTGGTTCCGCTTCCAGCGGCTGTACGACATCGCGCGGTCCTGTCTGCGCTCCCCCGACGACATCCGCCGACTGGTGCGCGAGGCCGCCGAGGAGGACGCGCGCGACGGCTCCCGGTGGCTGGAGATCCAGGTCGACCCCACCTCGTACGCGCCCCGGCTGGGCGGCCTCATCCCCGCCCTGGAGATCATTCTCGACGCCGCCGAGTCCGCTTCGCGGGAGACCGGCGTCGGCATCCGCGTCCTGGTCGCCGCCAACCGGATGAAGCACCCGCTGGACGCCCGTACCCTCGCCCGCCTCGCGGTCCGCTACGCCGACCGCGGCGTCGTCGGCTTCGGCCTCTCCAACGACGAACGCCGCGGCCTCGCCCGCGACTTCGACCGCGCCTTCGCCATCGCCCGCGACGGCGGCCTGCTGGCCGCGCCGCACGGCGGCGAGCTGTCGGGGCCCAGCAGCGTCCGCGACTGCCTGGACGACCTGCACGCCGTCCGCGTCGGCCACGGCGTACGGGCCGCCGAGGACCCCCGCCTGCTGCGCCGGCTCGCCGACCGCGGCGTCACGTGCGAGGTCTGCCCGGCCTCCAACGTCGCCCTGGGCGTCTACGAGAAGCAGGAGGACGTCCCCCTGCGCACCCTGTACGAGGCCGGCGTCCCCATGGCCCTCGGCGCCGACGACCCCCTCCTCTTCGGCGCCCGCCTGGCGGCCCAGTACGAACTGGCCCGCGACCACCACGCCTTCACCGACCCCGAACTGGCCGACCTCGCCCGCCAGTCCATCCGCGCCTCAGTAGCCCCCGAACCCCTCCGCACCGACCTCCTGAACGAAGTCGACGCCTGGCTGGCGAAGCCGTGAGCCCGTCACCTTCACGCCCAAGCCGCACAAATTCAGCCCGTCAGGGGGCACCTCCCAGCGGTAGCTGGGGGAGATTGAGGACACCCCACCCCAGCCCCAATCAGCCCGTCAGGGGGCACCTCCCAGCGGTAGCTGGGGGAGCTTGATGGCACCGGAGCCCGACCCAATTCAGCCCGTCCGGCGATTGAGGACCGGGGTCCGGGGCGGAGCCCCGGCTCAACACCACCCCGGTGGGCCGGTCAAAGGCGGACGCCTACCGTCACCGGCTCGTTCACCAGCGTCACCCCGAACGCCTCCCGCACCCCGTCCCGCACCTCGCGCGCCAGCGCGAGCAGGTCCGCCGTCCGGGCGGCCCCCCGGTTGGTGAGGGCGAGGGTGTGCTTGGTGGAGATGCGGGCGGGCCCGGTCCCGTACCCCTTGGTGAAGCCGGCCCGGTCGATGAGCCAGGCGGCGGACGTCTTCACGTGGCCTTCTCCCGCCGGGAAGGCGGGGGCGGCGACGTCGGGGCCGAGCCGGTCGGCGACGCGGGCGAGGAAGGCGGTGTGCTCGGCCTCGGTGAGGACGGGGTTGGTGAAGAACGAGCCGGCCGACCAGGTGTCGTGGTCGTCGGGGTCGAGGACCATGCCCTTGCCCGCGCGCAGGGCGAGTACGGCCGTACGGGCGGTGGCGGCGGGCACCCGGTCGCCGGGTTCGACGCCGAGGGCGCGGGCGGTCTCGGCGTACTTGATGGGCGCGGACAGCCCGTCGGTGTCCTCCAGCTCGAACCGTACGCGCAGCACGACGTAGCGCGTGGGGTCGGCCTTGAAGCGGCTGTGCCGGTAGGCGAAGCCGCACTCGGCGTTGGGCACGGTCACGACTTCGCCGGCCCGCCGGTCGTACGCGACGACCTCGGTGATGGTGGCGGAGACGTCCTGGCCGTACGCGCCGACGTTCTGGATCGGGGTGGCGCCGGCGGAGCCGGGGATGCCGGCCAGGCACTCGATGCCGGCCAGCCCCGCCTCGACGACGTGGGCGACGGCGTCGGACCAGTTCTCGCCGGCGGCCAGCTCCAGGCGGGTGCCGTCGAGGGTGCGGCCGGCGGTGGCGATGCGCAGGGCGGTGCCCTCGAACCCGTCGTCCGAGATGACCAGGTTGCTGCCGCCGCCGATGATCAGCAGCGGGGTGCCGGCGGCGTCGGCCTCCCGTACGGCGGCGACGACCTCGTCGTCGGTGACGGCGGTGATCAGGCGGGTCGCGGGGCCGCCGAGCCGGAAGGTGGTCAGCGGGGCGAGCGGGGCGTCATGGAGTTCCTGCACGGGCTCAAGAGTACGGGGACGGCACCGCGGGCCCTCGGCGGCGGTCGCCGGGGCCCGCGGCGGTACGGACGGGGTCCGCGCGGTACGGACGGGGCCGGGTTCAGGCGGCGACCGGGGACCTGCGCTCCGCCGGTGCCTGGCCGCCCTGCTCGTCCGGGCCCCGGCCCGTACGGCGGGCGGGTATCAGGACCGCCGCGGCGGCCGCGAGCGCGACGGCTCCGGCGCCCGCCCAGAGGGCCGGTTCCAGACCGTCCACGAACCGCTGTCCGCTCTCGTAGCCGCCCTGGGAGGAGAAGACGGTGGCGAGCAGGGCGACGCCGAGCGCGCCGCCCACCTCGCGCAGCGCGTTGTTGGCTCCGGAGGCGATGCCCTGTTCGCTGGGGCGGACGCTGGACATCGCCAGGTTGGCGGCGGGCGCGAAGTACATCCCCATGCCGACGCCGCTGACGATCAGGCCCGGGAGCTGCTCCGCGTACGAGACGTCGGGGCTGAGCACCAGCGCGAACAGGGCGAGCCCGAGCGCTTGGAGGGCGAGGCCCACGGCGACGACGGGCCGGCCGCCCACGCGGTCCGAGAGGTAGCCGGCGAGGGGCGCGACGATCATCGGCATGCCGGTCCAGGGGAGCATGCGCAGCCCGGCCTCGGTGGGCGAGTAGCCGAGAACGTTCTGGAGGAACTGGCTGAGCAGGAAGATCGAGCCGAACATCCCCACGAACATCAGCATGCTGGCCGCGTTGATCGCGGAGAAGCCGCGGTTGCGGAAGAGCCGCATGGGGAGCATGGGGTGGGCGGCGCGGAGTTCGTACGCGACGAAGGCGACGAGCAGCACGGCGCCCGCTATGAGTCCGGCGAGGACCGGGCCGCTGGACCAGCCGTCCGGGTTGGCGCGGACCAGGGCGTAGACGATGCCGAACAGGCCGAGGCTGGCGAGCGCGGTGCCGGGGAGGTCGAGCCGGGCGTCCGCGCGGCGGCTCTCGTTCAGTCGCAGCCGGGCGAGCGGGAGCAGGGCGACGCCGATCGGGACGTTCAGCCAGAAGATCCACTGCCAGGAGATGTGTTCGGTGAGGGTGCCGCCGATGAGCGGGCCGGAGGCGACGGCGAGCCCGTTGACCGCGCCCCAGATGCCGTACGCCATGCCGCGGCGGGCGGCGGGCACGGCGGCGGTGAGCAGGGTCAGCGTGAGCGGCATCATGACGGCGGCGCCGACGCCCTGTACGGCGCGGGCGGCGATCAGGCCGTCGATGCCGGGGGCGAGCGCCGCGGCGGCGGAGGCGGCGGTGAAGAGGGCGGTGCCGGCGATGAAGAGCTTGCGGCGGCCGAACCGGTCGCCGAGCGCGGCGCCGGACATCAGCAGGACGGCGAAGGTGAGGGTGTAGGCGCTGACGGTCCATTCGAGGTCGGCCAGGTCGCCGCCGAGGTCCTCGCGGATGGAGGGCAGGGCGGTGGTGACGACGAGGTTGTCGAGGGCCGCCATGAAGCCGGCGGCGCTGGTGATGATCAGCGCCCAGACGGTGATGGAGCGGCCGCTCCGGGCCGGTTCCGGTGGATGGATCACTTTTCTCCCCCAGTTGATTAGTTATTGATGACTAATTTCTGCGGCCATAAAAAACGGGCGCGGCGAAGACCGCGCCCCTTGGGCGTCGCTCAGTCCCTCGGCTTGCAGGGCACCGTCTCGTGGATGCCTTCCCACAGGCGGTGCTCGGGCGGGAAGCCCAGCGCCACGAAGACGTTGATGAGCATCCCGTGCGCCAAGAACGACGTGGCCTCCCCCACGTCGCCCCCGGCGGCCAGCCGGACCGCGTCCCACAGCTTCTGCCAGCCGGCCCGCACGGAGTCGCCGAACTCGCGGTCGCCCGCGGCCTCGGCCGACGCCACCGCCACGTACACCTGCATCTGCAGGAGCAGCTTGTCCGGATCGCTGCCGATGAGCTCCTGGTACGCCGCCCCCATGGCGTGCAGCGCCTCGGCCCCCTCCAGCCCTTCGGCGGCCTTGACGAAGACCTCCAGGTTCTCCTGGATGCAGCGGTCGGCGGCGGCGAGGAAGATGGCCTGCTTGTTCGGGAAGAGCCGGAAGAGATACGGCTGCGAGACCCCCACGCGCTTGGCGATGGCCTCGGTGGACGTGCCCTTGTAGCCGCCCCGGGCGAACTCCGCCATCGCCGCGCGGATGACGCTCTCGCGCCGCTCCTCCGCACTCATCCTGACCATGCGGCTAAGTTAGTACTCAATCACTAACCAAGTCAAGGGCGGCCGGGAGGGACCGCCGAGAAGTGGGGGCAGAGAGGTAAGGGCCCGAGAAGTAAGGGGCGGCCACCCATTGCGACCGCCCCTTACCCACGCATGTCGTCCGTACGGCTCAGGCGAGCTTGACCACCGCGCGGGACATCCCCAGCACCTTCTGGCCCGCGCTCGTCGCGGTGAGGTCGACGCGGACCGTACGGGCCTCGTCGTCGAGCTTGGCCGCGACCTTGGCGCTGACCTCGATGACCGCGCCCCGGTCGTCGTTGGCGACCACGACGGGCTTGGTGAACCGCACGCCGTACTCGATCACCGCCGCCGGGTCGCCGGCCCAGTCGGTGACCACCCGGATCGCCTCGGCCATGGTGAACATGCCGTGCGCGATGACGTCCGGCAGCCCGACCTCCTTGGCGAACTTCTCGTTCCAGTGGATCGGGTTGAAGTCGCCGGAGGCGCCCGCGTAGCGCACCAGCGTGGCGCGGGTGACCGGGAAGGACTGGGCCGGGAGTTCGGCGCCGACCTCGACGGCGTCGTACGAGACCTTCGCTGCCATCTGCCTCACTCCCCCTCGGCGGCGCGCGCCACCAGCATCGTGTGCGCGGTCACCACGTGCGCGCCGTCCGCGTCGTGCACCTCGCCCCGCACGGACAGCACGTCGTTGCCGGCCAGCGACTTGATCGACTCGATGGTCGAGGTGACGGTGAGCCGGTCCCCCGCCCGCACCGGCCGGGTGTAGCCGAACTTCTGGTCGCCGTGCACCACCCGGCTGTAGTCCAGGCCGAGCTGGGGGTCCTCGATGACCTGCCCGGCGGCCTTGAAGGTGATCGCGAAGACGAAGGTCGGCGGGGCGATCACATCGGGGTGCCCGAGGGCCCGCGCGGCCTGGGCATCGACGTACGCCGGATTGGCGTCGCCGACCGCCTCGGCGAACTCACGGATCTTCTCCCGGCCGACCTCGTACGGTGCGGTGGGCGGATAGGTCCGTCCGACGAAGGACTGGTCGAGCGCCATCGGCTCGGCACCTCCTGTTGTTTGCGTGCGGTGCGGTACAGGTACCACAGGCACGTACAGGTATCTCGAACAGGTTCGGGTGGACTCGGGCGGGCAGCCGCGGGCATGCCAACGCCACGAGGCCGCCCCCAAAATGGGGACGGCCTCGTCGACGAGCCTTTGTTATCGCGTTTCGCGGTGCGCGGTGTGCGCGTTGCAACGCGGGCAGTGCTTCTTCATCTCAAGACGGTCCGGGTTGTTGCGCCGGTTCTTCTTGGTGATGTAGTTCCGCTCCTTGCACTCCACGCAGGCCAGCGTGATCTTCGGGCGGACGTCGGTGGCAGCCACGTGAGTGCTCCTTGACGGATGGAAGGGTTAACGCATAAAAGAGTAGCCGACCGGAGGACCGACCCCACAATCGGCTACTGTGTGTAGCGGTGACCGGACTTGAACCGGTGACACAGCGATTATGAGCCGCTTGCTCTACCGACTGAGCTACACCGCTGTGATGCGAGAGAGGACCTCGCCCGAAGGCGAGGAACTTCACACACCAGAGCCCCAATACGGAATCGAACCGTAGACCTTCTCCTTACCATGGAGACGCTCTGCCGACTGAGCTATTGGGGCGAGCGATGAAGACATTACACGCTCGGCCGCCGATCGTGAAATCCGTATCCGTTCCCCGTCGCCTGCCGCCCCAATCGCCCCTCGCACCACACCGGTACGACTATTCGGCGCTTGCTCGAAGCCGCACCGGCCGCGCCCTAGGCTCGGACCACGCTGCGTGATCATGCACGCCCCGGCCCTTCGAGGAGCGCGATGCCCGACAGCCAGCCGCAGCCCCCCAAGAACCCCGACGGCGAGGCTGCCGGGGGCGCCGACGGTGCCGCCGGGCCCGCCGCCCCCGACTGGAGCGCCCTCGTCCTGTGCGGCGCCCGGCTCGCCGACGGCCGCACCGTGGACGTACGGCTGAGCGGCGGGACCATCGAGGCGGTCGGCACCCCCGGCAGCCTCGTCCCCGGCACCCGCGTCGACCTGAACGGCTATCTGCTGCTGCCCGCCCCTGCCGAGCCGCACGCGCACACCGACACCGCCCTCACCGCCGACGCGGACGCCGCCGGGCCCGTCCCGCACACCCTCGAAGACGTGCAGCGCCGCACCACCGAGGCCGCCCTCCTGCACCTCGGCCACGGCGCCACGGCGCTCCGCAGCCATGTGCGGATCGGCGACGTACAAGGGCTGCGCTCGCTGGAGGCCGTACTGCTGGCCCGCCGGGCGCTGCGCGGGCTCACGGACCTCACCGCCGTCGCTGTCCCCCGGCTGCTGACCGGCGCGGCCGGCGCGGACGGCCTCGCCATGCTGCGGGACGCCGTGAAGATGGGCGCGACGGTGATCGGCGGCTGCCCGGACCTCGACCCGGACCCCACCGGCTACACCGAGACCGTGCTGGAGATCGCCGCCGAGCACGGCTGCGCCGTGGATCTGCACACGGACGGTGACGACCCGGCGCGGCTGGCCCGGCTCGCGGCGATGGCGGGCCGGCTGCGGCCCGGCGTCACCCTGGGCCCGTGCGGCGGCCTCGCCCGGCTCCCGCACGACCTGGCCGTACGCGCCGCCGAGCAGCTCGCGGCGGCGGGCGTCGGGGTCGTCTGCCTGCCGCAGGGCGACTGCTGCGCGTTGGAGCAGCGGGAGGCGCGTGTCTCGCGGTGCGCGCCGGTGCGGCTGCTGCGCGCGGCCGGCGTCGCGGTGGCCGCCGGGAGCGGCGCGCTGCGGGACGCCGCCAACCCGGTGGGGCGCGGCGACCCCCTGGAGGCCGCCTATCTGCTGGCATCGCGCGGCGAGCTGCGCCCGTACGAGGCGTACGACGCCGTCAGCACGGCCGCGCGGGCGGCGCTGGGGCTGCCGCGGGTCCGGGTGGAGGCGGGGTTCCCGGCGGAGCTGCTGGCCGTGCGCGGCGAGAGCGTCGCCGGGGTCCTCTCGCTGGCCTACAGCCGGACGGTGGTGCACCGGGGGCGGGTGGTGGCCCGTACGAGCGCGGTGCGGGAGTACTGCGACTCCGCCGCGGTGATCGCCCTCGACCTGCCCCGGCAGTCGGCGCGCGGGGGCGGGAGCGGCGGCGGAATGGCGTAAGAAGCCCGCCGTGGTGCCGGCGTAAGGGGCGGCCCGCAATGGAGCCGGCCCCTTACGCGAGGCGGTCAGCCCGTGAACAGGGAGGAGGTGCCGGCGCCGTGCGCGCCGCCGCGGCCGACGGTGCCGCGGGCCTCCGAGGCCATGGACATGAGGCCGGCGATCAGCTTCTCGGGGTCGACCGCGGTGGCGTTCTCGGGGGCGGCGACCTTGGCGTCGCCGTCGCCGAACGTCATCCGCAGCGGCACCTCGCCCTTGACCTTCGCCTTCTCCGCGAGGGGCGCGAGGTCCACGGAGGCGGCGGAGAGCTTGCCCTTCTTGATGGCGAAGTCGACGGACACCTTCGTGTTCGGGATGTCCTTGAAGTCCTTCTCCTTGGGCATGTTGGCGGCGCCGCCGGGCGACATCTCGTCGGCGAACGGCCGCAGCTTGTCGAAGACGCTCTGGAGGACCGTACGGAAGGGGGCGGTGGCGACCACGTGGTCGGCGCCGTCGCGCTTGCCGCCGTCCTTGATCGTGACCTCGTTCTTCACGACGCCCTTGATCTCGTCCAGGATCTTCTTCTGCGTCTTCTCGCTGAGCGTGGGCTCCGCGGAGGGCTTCTTGCCGCCCTTGGCCTCCGACTGCTTCTCGGCGACCTTCTTCATTTCCTTGGTGTCGACCTTGACCCACTGGCCGTCGAGGACCTTGTCGACGAATTCGAGGCCCTGGGGGAGCTTCGCGTGCAGCTCCTCCTTGGACGGCGCCGGCGAGCCGGTCGTCTTCGCGATGGCCTTCACGTCGACGCGGTAGTACACGTTGTCGCCGACGAAGCGGCCCTCCACCAGGTCGCCCTCGGCGCCCGAGACCTTCATCAGGGAACCGGTGACGTCGCCCTGCTCCGAGTCCGCCAGGGCCTTCTTCGACTCCGCGGAGAAGGTGACCTTCAGCTTCGACAACGCCTTGGCCATGGCCGGCGGCATCGGCTCGTCTCCGCCCTTGGTCAGCGCGACGAGCTGATCCGGGGAGGCGTCGAAGCCCATCTCGACGGAGAGCGAGCGCTGCTTGCCCATCGCGTCGAAGGCGTTCGACAACTGCTTCCCGGGGGACAGCTCCTGCTCCGTGCCGCAGGCGACGGCGCCGGCGGTCAGGGCTGCGACGCAGCCGACGGCGGTCATGGTCTTGCGTATGGCGGTGATGACGGACTCCCTCGTACCTAGCGCGCGGCAAAGTCAAGCCACGCGTTGATCAAAAAAGGAGACTCTTGAGTGGCGGAGAGGGTTGTACCGCGTACGGTCGGAATTATGCGCATTGTCATCACTGGTGGACATGGACAGATCGCACTCCGACTCGAACGCCTGCTCGCCGCGCGGGGCGACGAGGTCGCGGGCATCATCCGCAGACCCGAACAGGCGGGGGACCTGCTCGCCGCGGGCGCCGAGCCGGTGGTCTGCGACCTGGAGTCGGCCTCCGTCGAGGACGTCACCCGGCACCTGGAGGGCGCGGACGCCGCCGTCTTCGCGGCGGGCGCGGGCCCGGGCAGCGGCGCGGAGCGCAAGGACACCGTGGACCGCGGCGCGGCGGCCCTCTTCGCCGACGCCGCCGAGCGCGCGGGCGTACGCCGCTTCCTGATCGTCTCCTCCATGGGCGCCTCCGACAGCCCGCCGCCCGGCACCGACCCCGTCTTCGCCGCCTACCTCCGCGCCAAGGGCGCCGCCGACGACGACGTACGAGCCCGCTTCGGCCTCGACTGGACGGTGCTGCGCCCGGGCCGGCTGACCGACGACGCGGGCACGGGCCTGGTGACCCTCGCCGAGTCCACCGGCCGCTCCGACGTCACCCGCGACGACGTGGCGGCGACCCTCGCCGCCCTCCTGTACGCCCCGGCCACGGCGGGCCGCACCCTGGAGCTCATCGGCGGCGACACCCCCGTCGCGGAGGCGGTCGAGGCAGCAGCCAGAACCTGACGCGCGGGGGCCCATGACCCTCGTCACGCCCCGCCGCCCGCACACGAAAACGGCCCCTGATCCGCGATTCGCGGATCAGGGGCCGTTCCTTGGACCGTGGCGGCGCCAGGGTTCGAACCTGGGTAGGCTGAGCCGGCAGATTTACAGTCTGCTCCCTTTGGCCACTCGGGCACACCGCCAAGGGTTGCTGCCTGCGACCGCTGGTTCGCAGCGCTCTGTGGCAACGACGTAAACCATACCCGATGACCAGGGGTGGTTCGCCACTCGATTCGGCACCGCCGGATCCGGCGCGGATGACTAGGCTGGCAGGGCGGCCCACGGGCCGTACCCCCTGATGGATCTACGTACGAGGAGCCAACTCAATATGGCCGACTCCAGTTTCGACATCGTCTCGAAGGTCGAGCGGCAGGAGGTCGACAACGCCCTCAACCAGGCGGCGAAGGAGATCTCGCAGCGCTACGACTTCAAGGGCGTCGACGCTTCGATCGCCTGGTCCGGCGAGAAGATCGAGATGCGCGCCAACTCCGAGGAGAAGGTGAAGGCCGTCCTCGACATCTTCCAGTCCAAGCTGGTCAAGCGGGGCATCTCGCTGAAGTCGCTGGACGCGGGCGAGCCGCAGGCGTCCGGCAAGGAGTACAAGATCTTCGCCTCGGTGGAGGAGGGGATCTCGCAGGAGAACGCGAAGAAGGTCGCCAAGATCATCCGCGACGAGGGCCCCAAGGGCGTCAAGGCGCAGGTGCAGGGCGACGAACTGCGGGTGACGTCGAAGAGCCGGGACGACCTCCAGTCCGTGCAGCAGCTCCTCAAGGGCAAGGACCTGGACTTCGCGATCCAGTTCGTGAACTACCGCTGACCCCGCCGCCCGGGCCGTCGCGGAGGGTACCGGGCAGTCGCGAGGGCGCACCGCGGAATCGACGCGGACACGACGAGGGCACAACGTGGGAACGCCGCCGTAGGCGGTCCCCCGTTGTGCCCTCGTCGTCTGCCGCGGGCGCTCGGCAGGACGCTCAGCGGGTGGCGAAGGGCTGGTCCGTCGGGACGATTTCGCGGCCCAGGGGCATGAGGGAGATGGGGATGAGCTTGAAGTTGGCGAGCCCCAGGGGGATGCCGATGATCGAGACGCAGAGCGCGATGCCGGTGATGACGTGGCCGAGGGCGAGCCACCAGCCCGCGAAGACGAGCCAGACGACGTTGCCGACGCAGGAGGCGGCGCCCGCGTCGCGGCGCTCGACGGTGGTGCGGCCGAAGGGCCACAGGGCGTAGCCGGCGATGCGGAAGCTGGCGATGCCGAAGGGGATGGTGACGATGAGGACGCAGCAGATGATGCCGGCGACCACGTATCCGACGGCCATCCAGAAGCCGGAGAGAACCAGCCAGATGATGTTCAGGATGAGCCTCATGGTGCGAACAGCCTCCTACGTGTTCCTGCGTGCGAACCCTCTTCCAGTGGTCAGGACGCCCGCATGCGGCGGCGTGGTTGCGAGGGGCCGGGGCGCGGTCACGGGCGGCGGCCGGCGAGCTGCTCCAGGCGGCTGATGCGCTCGGCCATCGGCGGGTGGGTGGAGAAGAGCTTGGACATGCCCTCGCCGGGCCGGAACGGGTTCGCGATCATGAGGTGGCTCGCGGTCTCCAGGCGGGGCTCGGGCGGCAGCGGGAGCTGTTTGGTGCCGGCGTCGAGCTTGCGCAGGGCGTCGGCGAGGGCCAGCGGGTCGCCGGTGAGCTTGGCGCCGGAGGCGTCGGCCTCGTACTCGCGGGAGCGGCTGACGGCGAGCTGGATGAGCGAGGCGGCGATGGGGCCGAGCAGCATGATCATGAGCATGCCGATGAAGCCGGGGCCCTCGTCGTCGTCGGATCGGCCGATGGGAATCAGCCAGGCGAAGTTCACCAGGAACATCACGATGGAGGCGAGCGCCCCGGCCACCGAGGAGATCAGGATGTCCCGGTTGTAGACATGGCTCAGCTCGTGGCCGATGACTCCGCGCAGCTCGCGCTCGTCGAGGAGGCGCATGATGCCGTCGGTGCAGCAGACGGCGGCGTTGCGCGGGTTGCGGCCGGTGGCGAAGGCGTTGGGGGCGTCGGTGGGCGAGATGTAGAGCCGGGGCATGGGCTGGCGCGCGGCCGTGGAGAGCTCGCGGACCATGCGGTAGAGCTGCGGGGCCTCGAACTCGCTGACCGGGCGGGCGCGCATGGCGCGCAGCGCCAGTTTGTCGCTGTTCCAGTAGGCGTACGCGTTGGTGCCGAGCGCCACGAGGACGGCCACGATCAGGCCAGTGCGCCCGAAGAGGCTGCCGATGACGATGATGAGGGCCGAGAGTCCGCCGAGGAGTACGGCGGTCTTGAGCCCGTTGTGCCGGCGGTGCACGGTACGCCCTCCAAGTGGTGCGGCAGGGGAACCCTTTGCTTGGCGTTTCCACCCTCCAGTGGACCCTTCCGAACTGGTCAACGCCAGATGGAGGCCGCTAGTTCCCTTGTGCACCGAGGCGGTCGTACGTCCGTACGGGTGAGCGGCCGGCTACAGGAGGACGCCGGAGGCGAAGCGCAGGACGAGCTGCGGCGCGCCGGACAGGGCGATGCCCAGGACGGCGGCGAGGCCGATGGCCGCGGTGAGCGTGGCCGGGATCTTCGCTTTGGCCGGTTCCGGCTCTTGCGCGACCGCCGATACGGGCGCAGGGACCCCTTCCGGATGCGCCGACGTCGGTACGGCTCCAGGGACCCCCTCCGGATGCGCCGCCGTCGGTACGGGCCCGGGGGCACCTTCCGCGGCAGGCGCCCCCTCCGGCGCGCGGAAGAGGACCGCCGTCCACTGGAGGTAGTAGTAGAGCGCGATCACCACGTTGACGGCCATCACGACGGCGAGCCAGCCCAGCCCGGCGTCGACCGCCGCGGAGAACACCGTGACCTTGGCGAACAGGCCGATGATCCCCGGCGGCAGCCCGGCCAGGCAGAGCAGGAAGAAGGCCAGCGCGAGGGCGGCGAGCGGGCGGCGCGCGGACAGGCCCCGGTAGTCGGCGACGCGGTTGGCCGGGCTCGTACGGGCGACGAGGGCGGCGACCGCGAAGGCCCCGAGGTTCACGGCGGCGTACATCAGGGCGTACGCGACCGTGGAGCCCACCGCGTGGGCCGCGCCGCCGGAGGAGTCGGCGGTGTACGCGGCGGACGCGATCGGGACCAGCAGATAGCCGGCCTGCGCCACCGAGGACCAGGCGAGGAGGCGTACGGCGCTGTGCGTACGGTCCGGGCGCTGGCGCAGGGCGGCGACGTTGCCGGCCGTCATGGTGAGGGCGGCGAGTACGGCCAGCGCCGGGCCCCAGACCCGCCCGTACGACGGGAAGGCGACGACGGTCACCAGGATGAGCCCGGAGAAGCCGACGGCCTTGCCGACCACCGAGAGGTAGGCGGCCACGGGCAGCGGCGCGCCCACGTAGGTGTCGGGCACCCAGAAGTGGAAGGGGACGGCCGCGGTCTTGAAGGCGAAGCCCACCAGGGTCAGGGCCACGCCCGCCTGGGCGAGCACGTGGAGGCGCGGGTCCACATGGGTCAGCCCCTCGGCGATTTGGGTGAGGTGCAGGCTGCCGGTGGCCGCGTACACGAAGCTGACGCCGAGCAGCATGACGGCCGTCGCGGTGACCGAGGAGAGGAAGAACTTCAGGGCGGCCTCGGAGGAGAGCCGGTCCCCGCGGCGCAGGCCCACCAGGGCGAACGCGGGCAGCGAGGCCACTTCGAGGGCGATCACCAGGGTCGCGAGGTCGCGGGCGGCGGGCAGCAGGGCCGCGCCCGCCGCGGACGAGAGCAGCAGGAACCAGAACTCGCCCGCGGGGAGTTTGAGATCGGTGATCGAGTTAATGGAGAGCAGCGCCGTCAGGAGGGCGCCGCCGAGCACCAGGAACTGGATGACGAGGGCGAAATGGTCCGCCGTATAGCTGCACGCCTCGGCGCCCGAGGTCAGGCAGAAGGTGGACCGGTCGCCGTCCAGGAGCGGCAGCAGCGACAGCCCGGCCAGCACCAGGCCGCCGATGGCGAGCCAGCCGAGCGCCCCCTTCTTCCCGTCGGGGAGGAAGAGGTCGGCGACCAGGACGGCGAGCGCCACCACGGCGGTGATGGTGGGCGGGGCGATGGCGAGCCAGTCGACGGACTGGACCAGGGAGCTCATCAGGCGCCTCCGCGCAGGAGCTGCTGAACGGCCGGGTCGGTGAGGCCGAGAAGGGCCGCGGGCCAGAGCCCGGCGAGGACGGTGAGGGCGACGAGCGGGGTCCAGGCCGCGAACTCGTAGGTATGGACGTCGGGCACGGCCAGGAGCGGCGGCGCGCCCCCGGAGCCGGCCGCGGGTTCCGGCCGCCGCTCGCCCATGCACACACGGCGCACGACGACCAGCATGTACGCGGCGGTCAGCAGGGTTCCGACGGCGGCGATGGCCATGAAGGTGAGGAAGGCGGGGCGGCTGAGGCCGTCGGCGGGCCGGAACGCGCCGAACAGCGCGAGCATCTCGCCCCAGAACCCGGCGAGGCCCGGCAGTCCGAGCGAGGCGACCGCCCCGAACGCGAGCAGCCCGCCGAGCCGGGGCGCCCGCCCGTACAGCGCCGCCCCGCCCTGCCCCGCGAGCTGGTCGAGGTCGCTGGTGCCGTACCGGTCCTTGACCGCGCCGACCAGGAAGAAGAGCAGGCCGGTGATCAGACCGTGGGCGATGTTGGCGAACAGCGCGCCGTTCACGCCGGTCGGGGTGAGGGTGGCGATGCCCAGCAGCACGAACCCCATGTGCCCGACCGAGGAGTAGGCGATCAGCCGCTTGAGGTCGCCGCCCGCTCCCGTACGGGCCAGGGCCAGGCAGGCCAGCGACCCGTAGACGATCCCGACGACCGCGAACGCGGCGAGGTAGGGCGCGAACGCGCGCGCCCCGTCGGGGGCGACGGGCAGCACGATGCGCACGAACCCGTACGTGCCCATCTTCAGCAGCACCCCGGCCAGCAGCACGGAGCCCGCGGTCGGGGCGGCGGTGTGGGCGTCCGGCAGCCAACTGTGCAGCGGCCACATCGGGGCCTTCACGGCCAGCCCGACGCCGATGGCGAGGACCGCCAGGAGCTGGGTGGTGTGGCTGAGCTTCGAGCCGTTGTCAGTGGCGAGTGCCACCATGTCGAAGGTGCCGCCCTTGACGCCGATGAGGAGGAGGCCGAGCAGCATGACGACGGAGCCGAGCAGTGTGTAGAGGATGAACTTCCAGGCGGCGCGCTCCTTCTGGCCGCCGCCCCAGCGGGCGATGAGGAAGTACATCGGGATGAGGACCATCTCGAAAGCCAGGAAGAACAGCACCAGGTCGAGGACGGCGAAGGTCGCCAGGGTGCCGGACTCCAGGACGAGGAGCAGCGCGACGAACGCCTTCGGTGACGGGCCGGCGGGCATGTGCGCGTAGCTGTAGAGGGCGCAGAGGAAGGTCAGCAGCGCCGTCAGGACGAGAAGGGGGAGCGAGACGCCGTCCACGCCGAGGTGGAGCCGGATGCCGAGGGCCGGGATCCAGCCGACGTCGGTGGTCGCCTGCATCCGGGCGGGGTGGTCGTGGTCGAAGCCGGCGGCCAGGGCGATGGACAGCGCGAGGATCACACCGCTGACGGTGACGCCGTGGCGGAGCACGGCCTGGTCGGGGCTCTTGCCCTTGAGTCCGGGCGGGGCCGGGAGGAGGGCGGCGACGGCTCCGAGGAGGGGGACGACGACGATCGCGGCGAGGAGGGACTGCATGACGGCGTGGCTCACGGTCAGCCTCCGGTGGCTACGAGAACGGCGGCGACGGCCAGGATGACGGAGCCGGCGAGCAGGGCGCTGAGATAGGTCTGCACATTGCCGGTCTGGGCGCGGCGGACGGCGGCGCCCAGCAGCCGGGGCACGCCGGACGCGCCGCCGACGTAGGCGTCCACGACCTCGCGGTCGAGGAAGCGTACGAGCCGCGCGGCGGCGCGCACGGGCCGTACGAACACGGCGGCGTACAGGGCGTCGAGGTGGAAGCCGGCCGCGGCGTGGCGGTGCAGGGGGCCGAGGAGGAGGCGGCCCGGGTCGGCGGGGTCGGGCGCGCCGGCGATGGAACCGTACGCGCTCCGGTGCGTGGCGATGGCCTCCGCCTCGGAGACGGCGGGGTCGCCGTCCGGGTCGGCCGCGACGGCGCCGAGCGGTACGCGGGCGGCGAGCGTGGAGGTGTGGCGCCAGGCGGCGTAGGTGACGAGGACGCCGACGAGGGCGAAACCGGTGCCGATGATGGAGGTGGACAGGGTCGGCTTGAGCGAACGGCCGTCGAACCAGTCGGGCAGGGCCGCGACGGCGAGACCGAGCGCCAGGGTGGGGACGAACAGCACCCACAGGACGGCGTTCATGACGACGGGGGTCCGGGCGGGGTGGCTTGCGGGGGCGGAAGCGGGCTCAAGGGCGGGAGCGGGGGGCGCGGCGGAGGGGCCGGAGGGCCCGGTGGTGGGGTCGGCGGCCCCGGCCGCGTGATCGGCGGACGCGCCGGCGGAAGCACCGGCGGAAATGGGGGCGTGATCACCGGCGGCGGCCGGGTCGGCGGAGGGGGCGGCCGGGCCGGCGGAGGGGGCAGCCGGGCCGGCGGAGGGGGCAGCCGGGCCGGCGGAGGAGGCAGCCGGGCCGGCGCTCGGGCCGGTGGCGGCCGTAGCGCTGTCGGACGGCGGCGGTCCCGGGCGCACCTGGTCGGCGGCGGAGAGGGCGGGGCCCTTGCGGCCGCCGCGCAGCAGTGCGGGCGAGCCGGCGAGCAGCCACAGCCGGGTGGCGTAGCCGGCGGTGAGGAGGGCGGTGAGCAGTCCGGCGACCAGTACGGTCCAGCCCGCCGCGGCGGGGATGCCGTCCGTGTGCCCGGTGGCGGCGTGCTCGGCCGCGCCGAGCACGGCCTCCTTGGAGAAGAAGCCGCTGAACGGCGGGATGGCGGCGAGGGCGAGCAGCGCCACGGTCATGGTCCAGAAGGCGTCGGGGGCCCGCCCCCACAGCCCCCTCATCCGTGCCATGGCGGCCAGCGAATTGGTGCCGGCGGTGTGGATGATCACGCCCGCGCAGAGGAAGAGGAGCGCCTTGAACGCGCCGTGGGACAGGAGGTGGAAGACGGCCGCGCCGCGGTCGCCGGCGGCCAGCGCCCCGGTCATGTAGCCGAGCTGGCCGACCGTCGAATAGGCGAGCACGCGCTTGATGTCGTCCTGGGCGAGGGCGGCGAGCGCCGAGCCGACCATGGTGATCGCGGCCAGCGCGGCGAGCACGACCATGGCGGCGGCGGACGCGGCGAAGACCGGCAGCAGCCGGGCGACGAAGTAGACGCCCGCGGCGACCATCGTGGCGGCGTGGATCAGCGCCGATACGGGCGTGGGGCCGGCCATCGCGTCCGGCAGCCAGGTGTGCAGCGGGAACTGCGCGGACTTGCCCGCGACGCCGGCGATCAGGAGCAGCGCGACGAGGGTGGGATGGTCGAGGCCGCCGGACGCCGCGGCGTCGACGATGCCGCTGATCCGGAACGTACCGGCGTCGGCGGCCAGCGCGAAGATGCCGATCAGGAAGGGGACGTCACCGGCCTTGGTGACCAGGAACGCCTTGAGGGACGCGGCGCGGGCGGCCTCGGTCTCCCAGTAGTGGCCGACCAGGAAGTACGAGCAGATGCCCATGATCTCCCAGCCGACCAGCAGCACCATCAGGTCGCCGGAGTAGACGACCAGCAGCATCGCGGAGGTGAAGAGCGAGACGAGGGCGGCGTACGAGGGGTAGCGGGGGTCGTCGCGCAGATACCCCGTGGAGTAGAGCTGCACGCAGGACGCGACGACGGTGACCAGGACCGCGACGAGGGCCGCGAAGCCGTCGAGGTGCAGGGCGAGGTCGATGGGGACGGAGCCGGTGGGGGTGAGCCGGGTGGCCGCGTCGACGGCGTCCCCGCCGCCCTGCCGCCAGGCCACGACGGCGGCGAGCACGGCGGCGGCCGCGGTCGGCAGCACGGCCAGCGGCCGTACGAAGCCGGGGGCGCGGCGCCCGAGCAGCAGCCCCGCCACGGCGCCGAGGAAGGGCAGCAGGGGGACGAGGACGGCGGTGGTCGTGATCGTCACGCGGCGGCCTCCGCCTTCTCGTCCTGCTCGTCCTGCTCATCGCTGCCCGCCGCGCCCTTCGGGGCGTCCGCCCGCTCGCTGAGGTCCCGCAGTTTGTCGACGTCGGCGGTGCCGCCGTTGCGGTACACGAGCAGCACGATGGCCAGGCCGATGCCGATCTCGGCGGCGGCGATGGCGATGGTGAAGAGGGTGAGCGCCTGGCCCGCGTGCAGTTCGTCGCGGAGCCACACGTCGAAGGCGACGAGGTTGAGGTTGACCGCGTTGAGCATCAGCTCGACGGAGATCAGGACCAGGATCGCGTTGCGCCGGGCGAGCACGCCGTACAGGCCGACGCAGAAGAGGAGGACGGCGAGCACGGCGGGATAGGCGAGATGCATCAGCGCGCCCCGTTCTGTCGGCTGTCGGAACCACCGGCTGAGCCGGCGGGGCCAGCGGGGCCGGCCGGGTCGGCGGGGCCGGCCGGGTCGGCGGGGCCGGCGGCGCCCGCCCGGCCGTCCTTGTGCCGGGAGAGGACGATCGCGCCGACGAGGGCGGCGAGCAGCAGCACGGAGAGCGCCTCGAACGGCAGCACCCAGTGCCGGAAGAGGTACTGCCCGGAGACCTTGGTGGAGCCCTGTACGACGCCGTCGAGGTCGATCCAGGTCGTACGGAAGGCGTCCACGACGACCCAGACGAGGGCGGCGGCGGAGGCGACAGCCACGGCGAGCGCGGCCCACCGGTTGCCGGAGTCCGCGTCCGGGGAGCGGCCTATGGGCGCCTTGGTGAGCATCAGCCCGAAGAGCAGAAGGACCACGACGGAGCCGACGTAGATCAGTACCTGCACCCAGGCGATGAACTCGGCGGTCAGCAGCAGGTACTCCACGGCGAGCCCGCCGAGCGCCACGACCAGCCACAGCGCGGCGTGCACGAGCTGCTTGGTGGTCACGGCGACGAGGGCCGCGCCGAGCGTCGCGATGCCGACCAGGAGGAAGGCGATCTCGACGCCGGTCGGGGACAGAAAGCCGGGTCCGGCGGCGGCGAGCGTCACGCGTCCCCCTCGGTGTTTCCCGCGACGTTTCCCGCGGCGTTGTCCGCGGCGTTGTCCGCGGCGTTGTCCGCGGCGTTGTCCGCGGCGTTGTCCGCGGCGTTGTCCGCGGCTCCCGTCGCCTCGGCCGCCTCGGCGGCCTCGGCCGCGGCCTTGGCCTCCTGGGCGGCGAGCTTCTCGGCCGCCTTGCGGGCCGCCGCGACCTCCTTGGGCTCCTCGGCCGCCGGGTCGAGGGCGGGCGGCGCGGGCACCGTCCACATCCACTCGCGGAGCTTGTCGCGTTCGTGGGTCAGCTCATGGATGTCGGTCTCCGCGTACTCGAACTCCGGGGACCAGAAGAGCGCGTCGAACGGGCACACCTCGATGCAGATACCGCAGTACATGCAGAGCGAGAAGTCGATGGCGAAGCGGTCCAGGACGTTGCGGCTGCGCTCGCGCCCGCCGGGGGCGGCGGGCGGCACCGTCTCCTTGTGGGAGTCGATGTAGATGCACCAGTCCGGGCACTCGCGCGCGCACAGCATGCAGACCGTGCAGTTCTCCTCGAACAGGCCGATCACGCCGCGGGTACGGGGCGGCAGCTCGGGCTGCGCGTCCGGGTACTGCGCGGTGACGGAGCGCCGGGTCATCGTACGGAGGGTGACGGCGAGGCCCTTGGCGAGGCCGCTGCCGGGGATGCGCGACCGGGCGGGCTGCTGCGACGGCTGGTGTTGCTGTGGCTGCTGGTGTTGCTGCTGTGGCTGCTGCGGCTCGGCCATTACTGGATCACCACCTTGACGACGCCGGTGAGCGCGATCTGCGCGAGGGCGAGCGGAATGAGCACGGTCCAGGCGAGCTTCTGCAACTGGTCCTCGCGCAGCCGCGGGTAACTGACGCGCAGCCAGATGACCACGAAGGCGAGTACGGCCGTCTTGAGCAGGGTCCACAGCCAGCCGAGGCCGTCGGCGCCGAACGGGCCGTGCCAGCCGCCGAGGAAGAGCACGGTGGTCAGACCGCAGAGCACGACGATCCCGGCGTACTCGGAGAGCAGGAACAGCGCGAAGCGCAGCCCCGTGTACTCGGTGTACGCGCCGAAGATGATCTCGGAGTCCGCCACCGGCATGTCGAACGGCGGCCGCTGCAGCTCCGCGAGGCCCGCCGTGAAGAAGACCAGCCCCCCGACGATCTGCCACGGCACCCACCACCAGTGGAACGCGTCGAGCACGCCGACCAGCGAGACCGTGCCCGCCGCCATCGCCACGGACGCGGCGGCCAGCACCATCGGCAGCTCGTACGCGAGGAGCTGCGCGGCCGTACGCAAGCCGCCGAGCAGCGAGAACTTATTGGCGGACGCCCAGCCCGCCATCATCGAGCCGAGGACGCCGACGCCCATCACGGCCAGCACGAAGAAGATGCCCGCGTCGACGGACTGGCCGACCTGGTTCCCCGGGCCGATCGGGATCGCCACGAGCACCAGCAGATACGGCAGCAGCGCGACGGCCGGCGCGAGCTGGAAGATCCGCCGGTCCGCGCCCGCCGGGACGACGTCCTCCTTCTGCGCGAACTTCACCCCGTCCGCCACGAGCTGGGCCCAGCCGTGGAACCCGCCGGCGTACATCGGGCCGAGGCGGCCCTGCATGTGCGCCATCACCTTGTGCTCGGTCTGGCCGACGACGAGCGGGAGGACGAGGAAGGCGACGAAGACGGCGAGCAGGCGTACGACCACGTCGAGCGTGCCGGTCACCGGTTCTCACCCCCTGCTTCCGTTTCGTTCGCGGTGTCCGGGGCGTCTGGGGCATCCGGTGCGTCCGGTGCGTCAGGCGCGCCCGGTGCGTCTTCGGCGGGCGACTCCGTGGCGTTCGAGTCCTGGCGGTCGTCGCGTTTCCGGTCGTCGCGTGTCCCGCTGCCTCGTTCCCCGCCGTCGCGCGTCCCGCGCGCGGGCTCCTCGAAGGCGGGCCGGGCGTTGTGCCACGGCGCGTCGGACGAGCCTGTGCCGGTCTCCGTCCCGGAGGAACCTTCCGGCGCCGAAGGCCGGGCGGGCGCGGCCGGTGGCTCCGCCCGCTGACTGGCCGAGCCCCCCGAGGCGGAGCGGGAACGCCGTACGGGCCGTACGGGCTGCTCGGCGGCAGGCGCCCCCGCGGACGACGCGCCCGACGCGTCCGACACTCCCGCCTGCTGACTGGCCGAGCCCTCCGACGCGGAACGCGAACGCCGTACGGGCCGGTCGGCGGGAGAACTTCCGGACGCCTCCGTAGCGCCCGCCTGCTGGCTCGCCGAGCCCTCCGACGCGGAACGCGAACGCCGTACGGGCCGGTCGGCGGCGGCCGGGTTCGCGGCGGAATCCGGGCCCCCCGCCTGCTGGCCGGCCGACCCCGCGCTCGCGCTGCGGGTGCGCCGGGGCGGCCGCTCGGCGCCGCCGGCGGCCCCGGCCGCGCGGGCACCACGCGCCGGGCGCGCGGGGGCGGGCGGCAACTGGCCCTTGAGGGGGCCCCACTCGTTCGGGTCGGGTACGCCGGGCGGCAGCATCTGACGCCGCTTCGGCCCCCCGTGCTCCGACTCCCCCGGCTCCTTGGCCCCGGGCCACGCCTTCGCGACGCGGGCCGCGAGTACGAAGTCCTTGCGCAGCGGGTGTCCCTCGAAGCCGTCGGGCAGCAGCAGGGGGGCCAGGTGGGGGTGGCCGGTGAAGTCCACCCCGAACATCTCGTGCGTCTCACGCTCATGCCACGCCGCCCCGGCGTACACGCCGACCGCGGTCGGCAGCACCGGCGCCTCGTGCGGCACGGTCGTCCGTACGAGCAACCGCCGCACCCTCCCGCCAGGGGGCGGTGTCGCGCCCGCGGGCGACGACGCGGCGCCCGCCGAGGCGGTGCCGCCCTGCGCGACCGCGCCGGACGCGCCGCCGGAAGCCGCCGTACCAGCCGCCGAAGCGCCGGCGCCCGCGCCGCCGGCGCCCGCGCCGCCGGAGGCCGCCGCTCCGGCCGTCGGCGCCGCGCCGGAAGCCGCCGTACCGACCGTCGACGTCTCGCCGGAAGCCGCGCCCGCCGGAAGCGGGCCCAGTGCCACCACATGGGCGCAGACCCGGAAGCCCGTGCCGGGTTCGTCGACCGCGCTGAGCCAGTCGAAGTAGGTGCAGCCGAGGGCGGTCCGCGCCGTTTCGAGGGCGGTGAGCCAGGCGGCCGGCGGGACGTCGACGGTCAGCAGGCCGTACGAGTCCTCGGCGCTCGCGCCCGCGCCGAACAGTTCCTCCGCCGGCCCCGGCAGCCAGCCGACGGGCGGCGCCGCCGCGGGTTCGGGCTCCTCCGTGCCGGGGGCCCCGGAGCCGTCGGAGGCCGCGGCAGCGGACCCGTCGTCGGGTGCGTCCCCGGGCGCGGGGTCGGGCTCAGGCGCGGAGGCTGTCATCTCTCGTCTTCCCCGGTCGGTGGGGTGGCTTGCGGATCGGCGGAGCGCGGCGGGGCGGACGCGGGGTCAGCGGCATCCGGCCCGCTGGCCCCCGGCGGCGCCGGCGGTGTCACCAGGCCCGTACGCAGAGCAGCCGCCGAGGGAGCGGCCACCGCCTGGTAGCGCTCGCCCAGGGACTCGCGGGCGATCTTCTCCTGGAGTTTGAGGATGCCCTGGAGCAGCGCCTCCGGCCGGGGCGGGCAGCCCGGTACGTACACGTCGACGGGGATGATCTGGTCGACGCCCTTGGTGACGGAGTACGAGTCCCAGTACGGGCCGCCGCAGTTGGAGCAGGCGCCGAAGGAGATGACGTACTTGGGTTCGGGCATCTGCTCGTACAGCCGCTTGACGGCCGGGGCCATCTTGTCCGTCACCGTGCCCGAGACGATCATGAGGTCGGCCTGGCGCGGCCCGGGCGCGAAGGGGATCACGCCGAGCCGGATGAAGTCGTGGCGCGCCATGGAGGCCGCGATGAACTCGATGGCGCAGCAGGCCAGCCCGAAGTTGAAGACCCACAGGCTGTAGCGGCGGCCCCAGTTGAGGACGACCTTCATGGGCTCGGGGGCGAGGCGGGCCAGCGTCCCGAGCCGGCGCGGCTCGGGGAGGTCCACCGGGGCGGGTGCCGGAGCGGGTGTCACGTCCATTCGAGGACGCCCTTCTTCCATGCGTACAACAGGCCGACGGCGAGGAAGCCGAGGAAGACGAACATCTCCACGAGCGTGGTGGAGCCGAAGCCCGGCGCGGCGAAGACCGTCGCCCACGGGAACAGGAAGATCGAGTCGACGGCGAAGATCACATACAGAAACGCGTAAACGTAGTAGCGGACCTGGGTGTGCGCCCAGCCCTCGCCGACCGGGTCCACGCCGCACTCGTACGTCAGCATCTTCTCGCGCGTCGGCACGACCGGCCGCAGCAGCCGCCCGGACGCGAACGCCACCGCGACGAAGACCACGCCCACCACGGCGAGCAGACCGACGACCGAGTAGCTGTGGAAGTAGCCGGCCGCGAGCCCGAGCCCGGCATCGGCGGTGCGTACGGTCGTCTCCGGCACGTCCGCCCCTCGCTCCCTTTGCTGCTGCGCATCCGCATTCGACGATCTGTACGCACGGGATTCTAGGCCCTGGGCCCTCTCCGGTGAGCCGCCCCGTCACCGCGAAGGTGGGGTTATCCCTACTTCCGGTCGCCGACGAACCCCATGGCGCGCGGCCGGGCGGCCCGGCAATCTTGGCGGTATGACCGCCAGCAGCAGAGCGCGCGCCACCGGCGGCCGCGCCTTCGAGGAGGACCGGCCGGCCCCCGCGTTCCTCGCCTTCCACCGGCAGACGTGGCGCGAAGTCGCGCATCTGCTCGTCAATCTGCCCATGGCCCTCGTCGGTTTCGGCTACGTCTCCCTCTGGCTGTACGCGGGCGTCGCGCTGTCCGTCACCGTGGTCGGGCTGCCGATGCTCGCGCTGGGGCTCTCGGGCTCGCGCGGGCTCGGCCGGGTCGAGCGGGGCCGGGCGCGGGCGCTGCTGCGGCTGGGGATCGAGGAGCCGAGCCCGCTGCGGCGGCACCGCCAGGGCCGGGGGTTCTTCCCCTGGCTGTGGTCGGCGCTGAAGGACCCGGTGGGCTGGCGGGCCACCCTGTATTTGTTCATACGATTGCCATGGGGCATCTTCACCTTCGTCATCACCCTCCTCACCGTGGTTCTCGGCTGGCCGGTGCTGGGGTACGTGGCGCGCGGGCTGAGCAACGCGGACCGGGCGATGGTGCGCGGGCTGCTCTCCCCCTCCAGCGAGCTGGAGCAGCGGATCGAGGAGCTGGAGTCGGACCGCGGGGTCGTCTTCGACACCGCCGCCGCCGACCTGCGGCGCATCGAACGCGACCTGCACGACGGCGCGCAGGCCCGGCTCGTCGCCCTCGCCATGGACCTCGGCCTCGCCAAGGAGAAGCTGCTGGAGGACCCGGCGGCGGCCGCCCGGATGGTCGACGAGGCGCACGGCGAGGTGAAGACCGCGCTCCAGGAGCTGCGCGACCTCGCCCGCGGCATCCATCCGGCGATCCTCACCGACCGCGGACTCGGCCCGGCCCTGTCGTCGGTGGCGGGACGGTGCACGGTGCCCGTGGACGTATCGGTGGATCTCGCGTCCCGCCCCGCGCCGGCGATCGAGGGCATCGCCTACTTCACCGTCTCCGAACTGCTCCAGAACATCAGCAAGCACAGCGGCGCCCGCACCGCCGACGTCGAGCTGTGGCGGGCGGAGGACCGGCTGCTCATCCAGGTGCGCGACGACGGGCGCGGCGGCGCCTCCACCGCGAAGGGCAGCGGCCTGGCGGGGCTCGCCGAGCGGCTGGGCTCGGTGGACGGGCTCTTCGTGGTGGATTCGCCGGAGGGCGGCCCTACGCTCGTCACGGCCGAGCTGCCGTGGCGCGAGCGCGCGGCGGGCTGAACGGGCCGGGGGGGCACGGGCCACCGCCCGGACCGGGGTAGGGCCAGCCCCACCCCCCAGACGCCGACACACTCCATGGCCCCGAACGCGGCGTTCGGGGAGCGTAGAGCTCAGCGAGAAGACCTCCTCCCCCTCACTCCCCCGTGACGAATCAGCCCCCGTCACGAACCAGACCCCCGTCACGGATCAGTCCCCCGTCACGAAGACCTTGGAGATCGGACAGACAGATGGCCATCGATCACGGCGAGTACGTCGATCAGGGCGCTCGCGGCGGGTACCGCGGCTACGGCGACGACGGCCACGGCGGCGATTACCGGCCGCGGGCGCGGGACCACCGGGTGCCCGCCGTGCTGCGCGCGCCTCTGGAGGGCCGCACCTGGCGCGAGTTCCTGCACCTCCTGCTGAACCTGCCGATAGCCGTCGTCGGCTTCTCCTACGCGATCGTGATGCTCACCGCCGGCGCGGGGCTGCTGGTCACCTTCGTCGGCGTCCCGGTGCTCGCCGCCGGGCTCGCCGGCTGCCGGGCGCTGGGTGCCGTGGAGCGGACCCGCGCCCGCGCCCTGCTCCGCCTGGATGTGGCCTCCCCGGAGCCGCTGCGCCCCGCGAAGGGCCGCAGCGGGCCGACGGCCTGGCTGGGCGCGCTGCTCAAGAGCGGCGTCTCCTGGCGCCATCTGCTCTACGCGCTGCTGCACCTGCCCTGGGCCATGGCCTCGTTCGTCACGTCGCTGACGCTGTGGGCCATGGGCTGGGCGGTCTTCCTGTACCCGGCGTACCAGTGGATGTACCCGCGCTACTGGGGCCAGCCGGGCATGCAGCTCTACGGGGACAGCGACGGCACCGCCTTCTACCTCGACAACCCCTTCGAGACCGCCGTCACCAGCGCGGCCGGCCTGGTCGTCGTCCTCGGCACCCCGTGGGTGATCCGCGGCCTGGCGCAGGTGGACCGGCTGCTGGTGCTGGGGCTGCTGGGCCCGTCCCGGATGGCGTACCGCGTCACGGAGCTGGAGTCGGACCGCGTCGTGGTCGTCGACACCGCCTCCGCCGACCTGCGGCGCATCGAGCGCGATCTGCACGACGGCGCGCAGGCCCGGCTCGTCGCCCTCGCCATGGACCTCGGTCTCGCCAAGGAGAAGCTGGAGAAGGACCCGGAGGCCGCCGCCCGGATGGTCGACGAGGCGCACGGCGAGGTGAAGACCGCCCTTCAGGAGCTGCGCGACCTCGCCCGCGGCATCCACCCGGCGATCCTCACCGACCGCGGCCTCGGCCCGGCCCTGTCCGCGCTGGCCTCGCGGTGCACGGTGCCGGTGACCGTCGACGTGGACCTGGCGTCCCGGCCCGCGGCGGCCATCGAGGGCAGCGCGTACTTCACCGTCTCCGAGCTGCTCCAGAACATCAGCAAGCACAGCGGCGCCCGGACCGCGAACGTGGACGTGTGGAGGTCGCAGGACCGGCTGATGCTCCAGGTGCGCGACGACGGCCGGGGCGGGGCCTCCACCGAGCGGGGCGGCGGCCTGGCCGGGCTCGCCGAACGGCTCGACGCCGTGGACGGCCTGCTGGTGGTGGACTCCCCGGCCGGCGGCCCGACGGTCATCACGGCCGAGCTGCCCTGGCGCGGCTGACGCCAACGGCCGACGCCGGCCCGCCTCGCTCGTACGCCCCGGACCCGCCGCGGCACGACCGGCCGCGGCACAGCCGGCCCCCGCCCCGACCCGCCGCGCCTGCCCCCTGGCTCCTGATGCCCCTCCCCGCCTCCCTTTCCTTGGATTCCGCCCCGGAGCGTCCCGTTCCGTGGCGGAATCCTGAGATGCTTAGGGGGTCATGCCAAGCATGGGGGGACGTACATCGTGGAGGACAGGGTGCGGGTGGTCATCGCCGAGGATTCGGTGCTGCTTCGGGAAGGCCTGACCCGGTTGCTCACCGACCGCGGGCATGACGTCGTGGCCGGGGTCGGCGACGCGGAGGCGCTGCTGAAGGCCATCGCGGAGTTCGCGGCCGAGGGTGAGCTGCCGGATGTGGTGGTCGCCGACGTCCGGATGCCGCCCACCCACACCGACGAGGGCGTACGGGCCGCGGTGCGGCTGCGCCGGGACCACCCCGGCTTGGGCGTCCTGGTGCTGTCGCAGTACGTCGAGGAGCAGTACGCGACGGAGTTGCTGGCCGGATCCAGCCGTGGCGTCGGCTACCTCCTCAAGGACCGGGTAGCCGAAGTGCGTGAGTTCGTGGACGCGGTGGTGCGGGTGGCGGAAGGCGGCACCGCGCTGGACCCGGAGGTCGTCGCGCAGTTGCTGGGCCGCAGCCGGAAGCAGGATGTGCTGGCGGGGCTCACGCCGCGGGAGCGCGAGGTTCTGGGTCTGATGGCCGAGGGGCGGACGAACTCGGCCATAGCCCGGCAGTTGGTGGTGAGCGACGGCGCGGTGGAGAAGCATGTCTCCAACATCTTCCTGAAGCTGGGCCTGTCGCCGAGTGACGGGGATCACCGACGGGTGCTGGCGGTGCTGACCTACCTCAGGAACTGACGCTCCGGCCCGCCGTCCGGTCGCCGCACGGGGCGGCGGCCCGGTGGTGTCCGGGACCGAGGACCATGGTCGTAGAACCAAAGACGGAGTGGGGAGCGTCTCTAGAGAAGGGCTCGGGGGGCGAGCAGAGCATGGCAAACCACGACAGAACGGTACCTCGCGGCTGCGATCAGCAGGTGATCCGTCCAAGGAAGGTCACCCTTACGCCCGTACGATGGCTGTGGGAACACCGGTCGACACCACCGTGTGCAGCCGCCGCCTCTAGGGAGGTCCGAAGCAGTGACCAGCCAGGTCAGTAGCCCGGCCGAGCAGGCCGAACCAGCCGAGCAGCAGAGCGAGTCGCAGAACCTCACCGGGCAACGCAAACCCGGCGGGCCGGGCGACAAAGAGGTCCGTCGGCTCGACCGAGTGATCATCCGGTTCGCGGGGGACTCGGGTGACGGTATGCAGCTCACGGGCGACCGCTTCACCTCCGAGACCGCGACGTTCGGCAACGACCTGTCCACGCTGCCGAACTTCCCCGCCGAGATCCGCGCTCCCGCCGGCACCCTGCCCGGCGTCTCCAGCTTCCAGCTCCACTTCGCCGACCACGACATCCTCACGCCGGGCGACGCGCCCAACGTCCTGGTGGCCATGAACCCGGCGGCCCTGAAGGCGAACCTCGCGGACGTGCCGCGCGGCTCGGAGATCATCATCAACACCGATGAGTTCACCAAGCGCCCGATGGCGAAGGTCGGCTACGAGACCAGCCCGCTGGAGGACGGCTCGCTGGAGGCGTACAACGTCCACCCGGTGCCGCTGACGACGCTGACGATCGAGGCGCTGAAGGAGTTCGGGCTCTCCCGCAAGGAGGCGGAGCGCTCGAAGAACATGTTCGCGCTCGGCCTGCTGTCGTGGATGTACCACCGGCCGACCGAGGGCACCGAGTCGTTCCTGCGCAAGAAGTTCGCCAAGAAACCGCAGATCGCGGAGGCCAACGTCGCCGCGTACCGGGCGGGCTGGAACTTCGGCGAGACCACCGAGGACTTCGCCGTCTCCTACGAGGTGGGCCCGGCCACCGCCGCCTTCCCGGCCGGCACGTACCGCAACATCTCCGGCAACCTCGCGCTCGCCTACGGGCTGATCGCCGCCTCCCGCCAGGCGGACCTGCCGCTCTACCTCGGCTCGTACCCGATCACCCCGGCCTCGGACATCCTCCACGAGCTGTCCCGGCACAAGAACTTCGGCGTACGCACCTTCCAGGCCGAGGACGAGATCGCGGGCATCGGAGCGGCGCTCGGCGCGGCCTTCGGCGGCTCGCTGGCCGTCACCACCACCTCCGGCCCGGGCGTGGCCCTCAAGTCCGAGACCATCGGGCTCGCCGTCTCCCTCGAACTGCCGCTGCTGGTCGTCGACATCCAGCGCGGCGGCCCGTCCACCGGGCTGCCCACCAAGACCGAGCAGGCCGACCTGCTCCAGGCGATGTACGGGCGCAACGGCGAGGCCCCGGTGCCGATCGTGGCCCCGAAGACCCCGGCGGACTGCTTCGACGCGGCGCTCGACGCGGCCCGTATCGCGCTCACCTACCGCACTCCGGTCTTCCTGCTCTCCGACGGCTACCTGGCCAACGGCTCCGAGCCGTGGCGGGTGCCGGACATCGGCGAACTGCCGGACCTGCGGGTGCGGTTCGCGCACGGCCCCAACCACGAGCTGGCGGACGGCACCGAGGTCTTCTGGCCGTACAAGCGCGACCCCGAGACCCTGGCCCGGCCGTGGGCCGTGCCCGGCACCCCCGGCCTCGAACACCGCATCGGCGGCATCGAGAAGCAGGACGGCACGGGCAACATCTCCTACGACCCCGCCAACCACGACTTCATGGTCCGCACCCGGCAGGCCAAGGTCGACGGCATCGCGGTCCCGGACCTCACGGTGGACGACCCCACCGGCGAGGCCGACACCCTGGTGCTCGGCTGGGGCTCGACGTACGGGCCGATCACCGCGGCCGTGCGGCGGGTGCGGGGCGAGGGGCGCGCCGTCGCCCAGGCCCATCTGCGCCACCTCAACCCCTTCCCGGCCAACCTCGGCGAGGTGCTGAAGCGCTACGACAAGGTCGTCGTGCCGGAGATGAACCTCGGCCAGCTCGCCACCCTGCTGCGGGCGAGGTTCCTGATCGAAACCCGTTCCTACACCCAGGTCAGCGGGATGCCCTTCAAGGCCGAGCAGCTCGCCGATGTGTTCAAGGAGGCCATCAATGACTGAGACGCTGTCGGAGGGCTCAACGACGCCGGAAGCGCTCTCGCTGGTGCCCAAGGCCGAGGCCAAGCAGTCCATGAAGGACTTCAAGTCCGACCAGGAAGTGCGCTGGTGCCCCGGCTGCGGCGACTACGCGATCCTCGCCGCCGTACAGGGCTTCATGCCCGAACTCGGCCTGGCGAAGGAGAACATCGTCTTCGTCTCGGGCATCGGCTGCTCCTCCCGCTTCCCGTACTACATGAACACCTACGGGATGCACTCCATCCACGGCCGCGCCCCGGCCATCGCCACCGGCCTCGCCTCCTCCCGCCGCGACCTCTCCGTCTGGGTCGTCACCGGTGACGGGGACGCGCTGTCCATCGGCGGCAACCACCTCATCCACGCGCTGCGGCGGAACGTCAACCTCAAGATCCTGCTGTTCAACAACCGGATCTACGGCCTCACCAAGGGGCAGTACTCGCCCACCTCCGAGGTCGGCAAGATCACCAAGTCGACGCCGATGGGCTCCCTCGACGCGCCCTTCAACCCGGTGTCGCTGGCGATCGGCGCCGAGGCGTCCTTCGTCGCCCGTACGGTCGACTCGGACCGCAAGCACCTCACCTCGGTACTGCGCGAGGCCGCCGCCCACCCCGGCACCGCGCTCGTGGAGATCTACCAGAACTGCAACATCTTCAACGACGGCGCCTTCGAGGTCCTCAAGGACAAGCAGCAGGCCGAGGAGGCCGTGATCCGGCTGGAGCACGGGCAGCCGATCCGCTTCGGCGCCGACGGCGCCAAGGGCGTCGTCCGCGACCCGGCCACCGGCGACCTGAAGGTCGTGGAGGTCACCCCGGAGAACGAGGCGAGCATCCTGGTCCACGACGCGCACGCCGCGTCCCCGACCACCGCGTTCGCCCTCTCCCGCCTCGCCGACCCCGACACCCTGCACCACACGCCGATCGGCGTGCTGCGCAGCGTCGACCGCCCCGTCTACGACGACCAGATGTCCGACCAGCTCGAAGCCGCCGTCGTCCAGAACGGCAAGGGCGACCTGGCGACCCTCCTGGCCGGCAACGACACATGGACGGTCGTCGGCTGACACACGGCCGTACGGGCTCTCGCGGTGCCGGTACGGGGAGCGGCACACCTCCCCGTACCGGCACCGCTTCCTTGTGCCGGGCCTTGTGCCGGGCCTTGTGCCGGGCCGCAGCCGGCTTACGCCGATCCGTACCGACCGCCTCCGCCTACCCGAGGTGACGGCTGTGACACAGCACGCACCTGACAGGTGATCTCGGCGGCGCTACCGTCAACGGGTGTCACCACGTCCACGGGGAGGACTTCTTGACGTCGCGTTCCGACACCAGCACCGGACTCGTCTACGGCTTCGCCGCCTACGGCATGTGGGGACTGCTCCCGCTCTACTGGCACCTGCTCCAGTCGTCCGGCGCGATCGAGATCCTCGCCCACCGCATGGCCTGGTCGATGGTGGCCGTCGGGCTCGCCCTGCTCGCGCTGCGCCGCTGGTCCCGGCTGCGCCCGCTGCTGCGCCAGCCGAGGAAGCTCGCGCTCGTCGCGGTGGCGGCGGCCGTCATCTCCGTGAACTGGGGGCTCTACATCTGGAGCGTCAACAGCGGCCATGTCGTCGAGGCGGCCCTCGGCTACTTCATCAACCCGCTGGTCTCCATCGCCTTCGGCGTGATCGTGCTGCGCGAGCGGCTGCGGCGCGCGCAGTGGGCGGCCGTCGGCGTCGGGGTGCTCGCCGTCGCGGTGCTGACCGTCGGCTACGGCAAGCTGCCCTGGATCGCGCTCACGCTGGCGCTCTCCTTCGGCACGTACAGCCTGGTCAAGAAGCAGATCGGGCTGGACGGGCTGGAGTCGCTGGCCGCCGAGTCCACCATCCAGTTCCTGCCCGCCCTCGGCTTCCTGGTCTTCCTGGGCGCGCGCGGCGAGTCCACCTTCGCCTCCGGCGGTGCCGGGCACGCGCTGCTGCTGGCGGGGTGCGGCATCGCGACCGCGCTGCCGCTGATCTGCTTCGGGGCGTCGGCGGTGCGGCTGCCGCTCTCGACGCTGGGGATGCTCCAGTACCTGGCGCCGACGCTGCAGTTCCTGCTCGGGCTCTTCGTCTTCCACGAGTCGATGCCGCCCGAGCGGTGGGCCGGGTTCGCGCTGGTCTGGCTGGCGCTGGCGGTGCTGAGCTGGGACGCGCTGCGTACGGCCCGCAAGGGGCGGGCGGAGCTGGCGGCGGCGCGGGCGGGGCTGGCGGCCGTACGCGCCGGCGGCGCCGAAGGCCGCTGCGACGGGCCCTCGGACGGGCCTTCCGACAGCCCCTCCGAGGGGCCTTCCGACGGGCCCTCCGAAGGGCCCGATATCCGGGATTCCCTGTCCGAATCCCGCCCTTGACGGTGGCATGGGGCGCCCCCAGCATCATGCCCACGTCAAACGAGTTGGGAGCCCCCCATGCCTCACCGCACCGGACAGCCCCTGCACCGAAGATGCCGTGGCCTCGCCCTGCTCACCGCCGGGGCCGCGGCGACCGCCGCCCTCCTCGGCACGGCCCCCGCATCGGCCGCGGGCCCGGCGCCCGCACCTGCCGCGACACCCACCCTCGCGGCGCCCGACATCCCGGTCGCCAACGTCAAGGCCCACCTGTCCCAGCTCCAGTCGATAGCGAGCTCCAACGGCGGCAACCGCGCCCACGGCCGGGCCGGGTACCGGGCGTCCCTCGACTATGTGAAGGGCAAGCTGGACGCCGCCGGGTTCACCACCACCGTGCAGCAGTTCACCGCCGGCGGCGCCACCGGCTACAACCTCGTCGCCGACTGGCCCGGCGGCGACGCGGGCCATGTGATCTTCTCGGGTTCGCACCTGGACTCCGTCGGCGCGGGCCCCGGCATCAACGACAACGGCTCCGGCTCGGCGGCCATACTCGAAGTCGCCCTCGCCGTCGCCCGCGAGGGCTACAAGCCCGACAAGCACCTGCGGTTCGCCTGGTGGGGCGCCGAGGAGCTGGGCATGCTCGGCTCCCGCCACTACGTCAGCACCCTGCCGAGCGCCGAACGTTCCAAGATCGAAAGCTATCTGAACTTCGACATGGTCGGCTCGCCCAACCCCGGCTACTTCGTCTACGACGACGACGCGCGGCTGGAGAAGGTCTTCAAGGACTTCTACGCGAGCAAGAACATCCCCACCGAGATCGAGACCGAGGGCGACGGCCGCTCCGACCACGCGCCCTTCAAGAACGCGGGCATCCGCGTCGGCGGCCTCTTCAGCGGCGCCGACTACATCAAGACCGCGGCCCAGGCCCAGAAGTGGGGCGGCACCTCCGGCCGCGCCTTCGACGCCTGCTACCACCGCTCCTGCGACACCTCCGCGAACATCAACGAGGCCGCCCTCAACAACAACAGCGACGCCATCGCGAGCGCCGTCTGGTCCCTGAGCGGCGGCTCCACCAACCCGCCCGACGGCAAGAGCTTCGAGAACGCCGACAACGTCCAGATCCCGGACGCCGGCCCGGCCGTGGAGTCGCCCGTCACCGTGACGGGCATCCCCGGGAACGCGCCCACCGCCCTCAAGGTGGCCGTCGACATCAAGCACACCTGGCGCGGCGACCTCACCATCGCCCTGGTCGGCCCCAGCGGCCGCACCTTCGGCCTCAAGAGCGCCAGCGGCAACGACTCGGCCGACAATGTCATCGACACCTTCACCGTCGACGCGTCGTCCGAGACCGCGAACGGCACCTGGAAACTGCGCGTGCAGGACACCGGCGCGCAGGACACCGGCTATATCGACAGTTGGAAACTGACCTTCTGACGACCGCCCCCACGCGAAGGGGCCGGCGGCTCGCGCCCCGGCCCCTTCCCGTGTCCGCTCGCGCCCGCCCCGGCTCCTCTTCGCCGTCCGTGTCCGCCGGCACTACACCGTGATGTCGCGGGTGGTGAAGCGCGCCCAGGCGGCCGAGCCGAAGACCGCCGCGTACAGGGCCTGGAGGCCCAGGTTCTTCAGCAGTTCGTCCCAGTAGACGGGGTCCCGCAGGAGGTCGGCGAAGGAGAGCCAGTAGTGCGGGAAGAGATAGGGCTGCACGGCGTGCAACTGCGGGATCTGGTCGAGGATCTGGATGGTGATCAGCAGCCCCACGGTCGCCGCCATCGCGGCGATGCCGCTGTTGGTGAGCGTGGAGATGAACAGCCCGACCGCCGCGACGCCCACCAGTGACGCCGCGACGACGACCGCGATCGCCCCGGCCCGCAGCAGGCCGTCCGCGAAGGAGACCGTCGTGCCGGAGATCAGGGTGACATCGCCCAGCGGGAAGAGCAGCGCCCCCACCGCGAGCGCCGAGACGGCCACCACCAGGGTCGCGGCCAGACAGAACGTGATCACGGTCGCGTACTTGGCGAGCAGCAGGCGCGTACGGCCCGCGGGGGCGACCAGCAGATAGCGGAGCGTGCCGGAGCCGGCCTCGCCCGCGATCGCGTCGCCCGCCACCACGCCGATCGCCATCGGCAGGAAGAACGGCAGGGTCGCCGCGAGCGAGGTGAAGACCAGGAAGAGCCCGTTGTTGGTGACCTGCGCGATGAACGCGGGCCCGCCGGCGCCGCCGCCCGACGAGCCGCCGTCGTCCGTCTGGATCTTCACGGCGATGCCGACCAGGACCGGTACGGCCGCGAGCACGGCCAGCAGCGCCAGCGTCCGCCAGCGCCGGAAGACCGTACCGATCTCGCTGCGTACGAGCCCGAGCCGCCACAGCGGATTCGGCGCCCGTACGGCTCCGGCCCGGGCTCCGGCCCCGCCCCCTGCCCAAACTTCAGCCTCAGCGGCCTCATCAGTCTCAGCCCGCGACATCGAAGCCCTCCCCCGTGAGCGCGACGAACGCGTCCTCCAGCGAGGCCCGCTCCGTGCCGAAGCCGCGCACCCGCACGTCGGCCCGTACGAGAGCGGCGTTGAGGTCGGCGAGATCGAGCGGGCCGCCGGGGCCCGCCACGTGCAGTTCGCCGGTGATCCGGTCGTCGGTGACGACGAGGTCGCTCACGCCGTGCTCCTTGAGGACGCGCATCGCGTCCGCCGTGTCGGGGGTGGTCACGACCAGCCTGCCGCGGGCCGCCCCGGCCAGCTCGGCGACCGTGCCCTGGGTGAGCAGCCGGCCCCGCGCCATGACCGCGGTGTGCGTACAGACCTGCTCGATCTCGTCGAGGAGGTGGGAGGAGAGGAAGACGGTGGTGCCCTCGGCGGCCAGCTCGCGCACCAGGGTGCGGATCTCGCGCATGCCCTGCGGGTCGAGGCCGTTGGTCGGCTCGTCCAGGACGAGCAGTTCGCGCGGCTGGAGCAGGGCCGCGGCCAGCCCGAGCCGCTGCTTCATGCCGAGCGAGTACGCGCGCGCCTTCTTTCCCGCGGCGGCGGCGAGCCCCACGCGGTCCAGGGCGGCGGAGACCCGGGCAGAACGGGTGCGGGGATCGGCGGTGGGGTCGGCGGCGTCGTACCGGGCGAGGTTGTCGCGGCCGCTGAGGAACGCGTAGAGGGCGGGGCCCTCGATGAGCGCGCCCACCCTCGGCAGCACCCGCCGCCCCGCGCGCGGCATCTGCTCGCCCAGCACGCGCGCCACGCCGAAGGTCGGCTCGATCAGCCCGACGAGCATCCGGATGGTGGTCGTCTTCCCGGAGCCGTTGGGCCCGAGGAACCCGAAGACGCTGCCGCGCGGCACGGTGAGGTCCAGCCCGTCGACGGCGAGCTGCCCGCCGCGGTACCGCTTGCTGAGCCCGCGCGTGGCGATGACGGCGTCGCCGCCGGGGGCGGGAACGGCCGGGGGCGCGTCGTTCACGGGCTCCACCTTCGTCTGCGGCTTTCGTTCCGTTACGGGCCTGCCCCGGCCGACGGGCGGCCGGGGCAGGGTTGACGCGGGCGGCGAGTACTCGGAGTACTCGCCCACTCGGCCTATTTGGCGTTGTTCGCCGCGTTGACCAGCGCGTCCTTGTCGACGGCACCGACGTAGAGCTTGCCGTCGTCGGTCAGCAGGGCGTTGACCAGCCGGGTGCTGAAGACATGGCCGGAGCCGAACTTCCCGGACACCTTCGTGCCGAAGGAGTCCATCAGGCCGGACGCGTCGTCGCCGCTGCCCTTACCGGTCTTGCCGGTCTCGCCGCTCTTGCCGGGGGTGCTGCCCTTGGGCATCGAGATCTCGGCGATCGAGGCCCAGCCCTGGCCGGTGACGTTGACTTCGGAGTCGCCCTTGGCGCCGCCGCCGAAGCTCTTCGCCCAGTCCTCGGCCTGACCGGCGCCAATGCCGTTGCCGTCGCCCTTGCCCTTGCCGGTGAAGAGGTCCGAGCCGCCCTTGCGCTCGGCGTCGGCCTTGGCGTCCTTCGCCTCCGTGACCTTCGCGCCCTTCGGCGGCGAGAAGTCGAAGGTACTGGCGGCCGGCTTGCCGAAGTCCACCTTCGTGAAGCCCGCGTCGACGACCGGCTTGCCGCCGCTCTTCGCGTTGACCGTGACCTTCAGCGGCACGCCGTTCTTCGCGTCGACCGCGATCCGGACCGACTCGATCGTCGAACCGCTCTGCTTGGGCTTGACCGAGAGCTGGTACGCGTCCCGGCCGGCGACCTTGGCCGTGCCGTCCACGGAGACGGAGGTCGAACCGTCGACGGCGGCGAGCGCCTGCTTGGCCAGCTCCTGAGGGGAGGCGTTCTGAAGCCCCTTCGCGGCGTCGGAGCCCTTGCCGTGACCGCCATTGCCGACGTCCTTGGGAACGGTCGCGTGATAGGCGGAGTTGCTGGCGCTGTCGTAGCCCCAGAGCTGGTCGCCGTTGTGGATCAGGCTGTACTCGGCGGCCTTCTCCTCGATGGACAGGCGCTGCTTGTCGGGCCCGTCGGCGGCCACCCGCAGGGTGTGCGTACCGGCGGCGAGCTCGGTGAGCTTGGACTGCGGGGAGGCGTCGGAGCCGCCGCCGCCCTTGCCGCCGTTGCCGCTGCCGCTGCCGCCGAAGGACATGCCGGACGGCAGCGAGGGCAGGCCCAGGTCGGTCGAGACCTTCACCGAACCGGAGAGCTGCTGGGTGTCGGAGGCCGCGACCTTGGCTATCAGGTCCTGTGCGGTGATCTGCGGGAGGTCGGGGTCCCCGCTGCTGGCGAGCGCCGGGACCAGCCCGATCGTCGCCGCCGCCACCCCCGCCACCGCGACCGGTACCCCGTACCGGACGGCCTTGCGACGGCCCGTACGCGGCCCCTCGGCCCCGTCCGCGCCATCGGCCTCGTGTGTCGGTCGGATTCGTGGCATCTGCTCTACCTCCGTCGTCGGCGGCGGTCTGTCGCGTCCTGCACTCGTCCACCCTCGGGCCATTGTCGCCCGACCGCCCTGTGGTGGCGCTAGCAATCCCACCAAAACGGCCGGTAAGAAACGTCAGCCCCGGGGATCAACTCCATGTCACCCTCCGGTATGACGGTGGCTCGCCGCCGGGCCGCTCCGCGTGCGCCTACGGGCGCACCCCCCGCTCCCGCCCCCTTAGGGGACGCCCCGCCTCCACCACATTTCCTACGGGCCCACCTACGCCACCCCGCCACGGCCGGTACCCCAATGGGCGGGGCCCATTCCCCCCACGCGGACGAGCGAGCCCGGCTCGTACGACCGGCGGCGAAGACCGCCGCGCGGAGCAACGGGCGGGGCCCGGCCGTACAGCGGGCAGCGCGGCCCGACGCCTACGGTCGCGGGCAAGGCCCGGCCCGACGCCCCGGGCGAGCCGAGCCCGTATGCCGACGAGAGCCCGGCTCGTACGGCCACCGACGAATGCCGCCGCGCGGAGCAACAGACGAGACCCAACCGTACGTCGGACGGCACCGCCCGACGCCTACAACCGCGGGCAAGCCCGCCCCAACGACCCCGGCGAGGCGAATCCGTATGACCGGCGGCGAGGTCAGGTACCCCTGTATCCCCGCGGGCGCGTGAGGCCCGTGCGGCCACTGACGAAGTTCACGGGCACCCCCCGCCGGGCGCGGCCGGCCGTGCTCCCGTCGGCGGGCCCCCGACCGTAGGCCGTCGGCGAGGCAGGCCCAGAGCGGGCCGTGCAACCGCGGAGGTTGGAGGGGCCCGGGGTGGCGGCCCCGGGCCGGAGGTGGTGGCAGGGGCGGACCCGATGCGGGCGCCCGCCCGCATCGGGTCCGCCCCTATGGACGGACGACGCGGGCTTCGCCCGCATCGTCAGCCGGCGCGGTGGACCACCGCGTCGCACAGCTCCTCAAGGGCCGACTTGGCGAAGCAGTCGGGGAGGGGGGCCAGGCAGGTTCGGGCGTCCTGGGCGTAGCGGACGGTGTCGCGGCGGGCCTGTTCGAGGGCGGGGTGGACGCGGAGGCGGCCGAGCACGTGCGCGAGCCTGGCGTCGTCGGTGAGGTCGCCGCCGAGCAGTTCGACGAGTTCGCGGTCGTCGGCGGAGCCGCTGGCCGCGGCCTGTTCGCGCAGCCGCAGCACCGGCAGGGTGGGGATGCCCTCGCGCAGGTCCGTGCCCGGCGTCTTGCCGGACTCGTGGCCCTCGCTCGCGATGTCGAGGACGTCGTCGGCGAGCTGGAAGGCGATGCCGAGCCGTTCGCAGTACTGGGTGAGGATGTCGACCGTGCCCTCGTCGGCCCCGGCCATCATCGCGCCGAACCGCCCGGCGACGGCGATCAGCGAGCCGGTCTTGCCGGCCAGGACGTCGAGGTAGTGCTCGACCTCGTCGCGGCCGTCGCTGGGGCCCGCCGTCTCCAGGATCTGCCCGGTGACCAGCCGTTCGAACGCCTCGGCCTGGATGCGGACCGCCTCCGGGCCCAGGTCGGCCAGTATGTGCGAGGCGCGCGCGAAGAGGAAGTCGCCGGTCAGGACGGCGACGGAGTTGCCCCAGCGGGCGTTGGCGCTGTCCACGCCGCGCCGTACCTCGGCCTCGTCCATCACGTCGTCGTGGTAGAGCGTCGCCAGGTGGGTGAGTTCCACGACGACCGCCGAGGGCACGATCCCCGGCGCGTACGGGTCGCCGAACTGGGCGGCGAGCATCACCAGCAGCGGCCGGAACCGTTTGCCGCCGGCCCGCACCAGATGCTGCGCGGCCTCGGTGATGAATGGCACCTCACTTTTGGTGGCCTCCAGGAGGCCCTCCTCGACGGCGGCCAGCCCGGCCTGGACATCGGCTTCAAGAGCCTGGTCCCGCACGCTCAGCCCGAAGGGCCCTACGACGGTCACGAGGGTTACTCCTGTCTGCCTGCGATCACGAGGTTTGTCGATGTATCGCTGTCTCCACCGAAAGTCAGCGTATCCGGTCCCGTATGGATCACCGTGGCCGCCCGCCCGGCGAAGTGGCCGGGCCGTGGCGCCGAGGACCGCTCCGTGACCGCTCCGTGTCCCTTCCGCTTGCCGCCGGATCGGCGCGCGGTCGGCCTCCGCCGGGAAGGGACCCTTCCCCCGGTCGACATCCGGTCGGCGTCCAGGTCCGCATCCGGTCGGCCCCGGCCGGCGTCCGGGCGGCGCCCAGGTCGGCGCCCGGGCGGCGTCCAGGTCGGCGCCCGGTCGGCGTCCAGGTCGGCGTCCGGTCCGTATCCGGCCGGTCTCCGTACGGCCCGCACCCCCTCTCCGTACGGCCCGCACCCCCTCTCCCGTCGGCCCCCTCCGCCGTCCGCCGCCGCCGCGCACCCCGCCGTTCGACCCGGTATGTTCTTGATCACCCGGAGCAATGGGTTTTGCCCGGAAAGGAAGGGGCAGCAGCGGCAGTCGGACCACTGATGACCTTGGAGCCAGCACCTTGACCGAGACCGCGCCGGTCGACGAGAGACCCCCGACCAAAGCCGACCACTCCTTCTTCGGGCACCCCCGCGGCCTGCTCACGCTCTTCGGCCTGGAGATGTGGGAGCGGTTCTCGTTCCTCGGCATGCAGGCGATCCTGGTCCTGTACTTCGCGGACACCCTGGCCCACGGCGGCCTCGGCATGGCCTCGAACACCGCCGCCTCCGTCACCGCCGCCTACGGCACCCTGGTCTATCTCGTCTCGGTCGCGGGCGGCTGGCTCGCCGACCGCGTCCTCGGCACCTACCGCGCCGTCCTGTGGGGCGGCGTCCTCATCGCCTGCGGGCACTACGCGATGGCCGTGCCCGCGGGCGCCATGACCTGGGTCGGCCTAGGGCTGATCATCGCCGGTACGGGGCTGCTCAAACCCAATGTCTCCACCATGGTCGGAAAGCTGTACGCGACCGACGACGAGCGGCGCGACGCCGGGTTCGCGCTGTACTACATGGGCATCAACATCGGCGCGTTCCTCGGCCCGCTGATCACCGGCTGGCTCGGCCAGAAGATCGGCTGGCACTGGGGGTTCTCCGCCGCCGCCATCGGCATGACCTTCGGCATCGCCCAGTACGTGCTCGGCCGCCGCGGCCTGGTGGGCCGCAAGCACAGCGCCGAGTTCGCGCTGCCGCCGACCGCCATGCGCCGCGCGGGGCTGCTGACCGCCGGCGGCGTGGTCGCGCTGGCCGTCATCGGCCTCGCGCTGCACGCCGCGGGCTGGCTGACGATGGACCGTACGGTCGACGCGGTCACCGTCGTCTCCGTGCTCGCGCCGGTCGTCTACTTCACCGTCATGTTCCGCAGCCCGCGGGTGACCGCGCCGGAACGCGGCCGGCTGCGCCCGTACGTGGTGCTGTTCGCGGCGTCCGTGGTCTTCAACTTCATCCTCTTCCAGTCGTACTCGACGATGACGCTGCTGGCCGCGGACCACGCGCGGACCTCCGTCCTCGGCTTCGACTTCCCCTCCACCTGGTACAACTCCGTGCTCGGCGTGGTGGAGGTGGTGCTCGCGCCGTTCGTCGCCGCGCTCTGGGTCAGGATGGGCCGCCGCCAGCCGCACGCCTCCCACAAGATCGCCTACGGCGTGATCCTCGGCGGCCTGTCCTTCCTGGTGATGGTGCCCGCCACCACCGGCCGCGCCGGGGACTGGAAGATGGCCGCCTGGTGGCTGGTCGTCTCGTACGTGCTCCTCGGCCTCGGCGACATCCTGCTGGAGACCACCGGCATGTCCGCGACCACCAAGCTCGCGCCGGCCGCCTTCGCCAGTCAGACGATGGCGCTGTGGTTCCTCTCGCTGGCCCTCGCCAACGGCATCCAGGCGCAGACCGTGAAGCTCTTCGGCGAGATCTCCAACGCGCTGTACTTCGGCGCCAACGGGGCCGTCGCCGTCCTCGCGGGCATCGCCGTCATCGCCCTCGGCCCCTGGCTGCGCCGCACCATGCACCCCGTCCACTGAGGCTGTTGGGACCCCGCCATGCAGAACACCCCGCACATCCGCACCGACTTCCCGCACCGCGTCTTCCGCGAGGACGTCCGCATCCCCATGGCGGACGGCACCGAGCTGTACGCGCGGATCTGGCGCCCGTACGGCTCCGAGCCCGTACCCGCCCTCCTCGAATACCTGCCGTACCGGCTCGGCGACTGGACCGCGCCGCGCGACGAGCAGCGCCACCCCTGGTACGCGGGGCACGGCTACGCGTCCGTACGGGTCGACGTGCGCGGCCACGGCAACTCGCGGGGCATGCCGGGCGACGAGTACGACGAGCAGGAGCTGGCCGACGGCGTCGCAGTCGTCGAATGGCTCGCCGCGCAGCCCTGGTGCAGCGGCCGGGTCGGCATGTTCGGCATCTCCTGGGGCGGCTTCAACAGCCTCCAGATCGCCGCCCGCGCCCCCGAGGCGCTCAAGGCGATCGTCACCGTCTGCTCGGCGGACGACCGCTACGACAACGACGTGCACTACATGGGCGGCTCCGTGCTCGCCGTCGACATGCACGCCTGGGCCGCCACCATGCTGGCCTTCGTCTGCCGGCCGCCGGACCCCACCCATGTGGGCGACGACTGGCGGCGGATGTGGCTGGACCGGCTGGAGGCCGTGGAGCCCTTCATCCACACCTGGCTGGCCCACCAGTCGCGGGACGACTACTGGCGGCACGGCAGCGTCAGCGAGGACTACTCCGCGATCGACGCCGCCGTGCTCGCGGTCGGCGGCTGGCACGACCCGTACCGGGACACCGTGCTGCGCCTGGTCGAACACCTCTCGGGCGACGGCGGCGCGCCCGTACGCGGGCTGATCGGGCCCTGGTCGCACCAGTACCCGGACCGCGGCCTGCCGCCCGGCCCCGCCATCGGCTTCCTCCAGGAGACCCTGCGCTGGTGGGACCACTGGCTCAAGGACGCCGACACCGGCGTCATGGACGACCCGCTGCTACGGGCCTGGATCAGCGAATCCCACCCGCCGGCCACCGTCTACACCGAACTGCCCGGCCGCTGGGTCGGCGAGACCTCCTGGCCCTCCCCCGCCATCCGCACGACCGCCTACGCGCTGCCCGGCGACGCGCCCGTCGAGGTCGCCTCCCCGCAGCACACCGGCGTCGACGCGGGCCGCTTCTTCCCCTTCGGCAACGACGCCGACCTGCCGCCGGACCAGCGCGAGGAGGACGGCCGCTCGGTCTCCTTCGACTCCGCCCCGCTCACCGAGCGCGTCGAGATCCTCGGCCGCCCCCGCGTCCGGCTCCGCCTCACCTCCCAGGCGCGGCGCGGCCAGGTCATCGCCCGCGTCTGCGACGTGGCCCCGGACGGCTCGTCGACGCTGGTGACGCGCGGCGTCCTGAATCTCGCCGCCCGGCACGGCCGCGACCACCCCGTCGAATGGGCTCCCGGCACGACGGAGGACGTGGCCTTCGACCTCAACGGCATCGGCCACGCCTTCCCGCCCGGCCACCGCATCCGGCTCTCGCTCTCCTCCGCGTACTGGCCGTGGATCTGGCCGCAGCCGGACGGCGACGGCTGGACGGTGCACCCGTCCCACAGCGCGATGGACCTGCCGGTCAGGGACGCGTCGGGGGACTCGACCAGGCCGGCGATCGCCTTCGCCGCCCCGGAACAGTCGCAACCCCTCGCCGTCGAATACCCGGAGCCCCCCGAGTCGGAGACCCCCCGCCCGGAACGCCGCGTCATCCGCGACGTCGCCACCGCCGACTGGACCCTGGAGGTCGACCCCCGCTATGGCGGCACCCGCGTCTACCCCGACGGCCTCCACTTCACCGAAGACGCCCTGGAGACCTACCGCATCCGCACCTACGACCCCCTCACCGCCCGAACCCGCTCCGACTGGCACATCCGCCTGCACCGCCCCGACATCGGCTGGGACGTACGCATCGACACGGAGTCGCAGATCACCGCCGACGCGACGGACTTCGAGACCTACAACAAGGTGACCTGCCGCGAGGGCGAGGACATCGTCTTCGAACGCGAATGGCGCAAGCGAATCCCGCGCACGGCGGGCTGATTTCCTCAGACCGGCCAGGCCGCGTCGCGGCCCCGTCAGACCGGCCAGGTCGCGTCGCGGTCCCGTCAGACCGGCCAGGCCGCGTCGCGGCCCCGTCAGACCGGCCAGGCCGCGTCGCGGTCCCGTCAGACCGGCCAGGCCGCGTCGCGGTCCCGTCAGACCGGCCAGGCCGCGTCGCGGTCCGCGCCCCACCAGGCGGCGGGGGCCCGCCCGTCCGCTCCCACGGTGAGCCCGAACCGCTCGGGCCCGGGCCGCCCGTGCCCCTCCCACCAGCGAAAGGCGCCCTCCACTTCGTCCCAGAGCCGCCGCGCCCCGGACTGGTACACCTTGGCCCGCTCGCGGCCGTCCCGGAAGACGACGACAGCCCAGGACCGGTCCGTGAGCCCGTAGAACCAGACCGCACGCCGGCCGCCGCGGTCGCGGTCGGCGTTGCGGGCGACGTACCGCACGCGGAGCCCGACGACGAACCCGGCCCGCCGCAAGCCGTCTTCCGGCACGTCGGTGTACGAGACCTCCGCGGCGTCCATGGCCTCGGCCCCGGAGACGTAGGCGTCGTGCCGGGGCCATACGAACCGCTGGGACCGCATCCGCATGAACGCGACGGAACGCGTGAACGCCCCGGAGGCGATCCGCCCGTCCTCATCGACGACAAGCCGTGCCGTGGCCTCGTCGGCCCCGTAATAGGTCCCCCACGGAACCAGGACGACCCCGCCGGGCCGGGTCTGCCGAACCCACGCGCCGGGAACATCCCGCACCCCACACGTGACAATGACCCGGTCGAACGGAGCCCGCTCAGGGCACCCCAGGGCCCCGTCCCCGTGCACCACTTCCACGGGCGCCCCGAACCGCTCCAGGGCCGCCCGCCCCCGCGCGGCGACGGCCCCGTCCACCTCCACCGTGACGACATTCGCCGCCCCGACCCGGTGCGCGAGCAACGCGGCATTCCACCCCGTGCCCGTCCCGACCTCCAAGACCCGCTGCCCCGGCCGCACATCGAGATCCCGCAGCATCGAGAACACCAGACTCGGCATGGAGGAGGAGGAACTGAACGAGCCCCCCGGCTCCACACCGCTTCCCCCACAACGTCCCCCTCGACTTGCCCCTCTTGCTCCTCTTGCCCCTCAACGAGGCCAGGGCTCCATCGTGGCCTCAACGGCCCGGCGGGGGAACACACTTACTGATGTGCAACCCGAACGAGTGACTCGCGCATCAACCGCGAGCAAGGCGGGGCCGCAGGCCCTGGGGCGGGGTTCAGGCGGGCGGGGTCACAGTTGGGTGCCGCCGCCGTCGACTGTGAGTTCGGCGCCGGTGGTGAAGGTGGCGTCGAAGGCGAGGAAGGCGGCGGCTCGTGCGACCTCCTCCGGGGTGCCCATGCGGCCCATCGGGATGAGGGCGGCGAAGTTCTCCCGCATTTCTTCCACGACCTCGGCGGGCAGGGTCTTGTACAGGATTCCCGTGTCGATCGGGCCTGGGCTGACCGCGTTGACGCGTATGCCGCGCGGCTGGAGTTCGCGGGCCCAACTGCGGGCCAGTGAGCGGAGGGCAGCCTTGCTGGCCGAGTAGACGGTGTGGTCGGGCAGGCCCAGTTCGTTGGAGATGGAGGTGGTCAGCACCACGCCGCTGCCCTCGGCGAGCAGCGGGAGGAGCCGCTGCAATGTGAAGAAGGGGCCCTTGGTGTTGGCCGTGAAAATGGTGTCGTACATTTCCTCGGTCACCGCGTTGAACGGCACCAATGTGGTGACGCCGGAATTCAGGAACACCGCGTCCAACTGCCCGAATTCGTCCTCGATCCTCCCGGCCAGGGCCTCGGTGTCGGTTTTCGAGGTGACGTCGCCGCGCACCGCGATCAGCCCCTCTTTGGCCGCCGTTTCCAGTGCGGATTCCTTGCGCCCGGTAATCATCACCCGAGAGCCCTCGGCCGTCAGCAGCCGCGCGATCGCCAGTCCGATTCCCTCGCTGCCGCCGGTGACAAGGGCGCGCTTTCCTTCGTAATTTCCCATGCCTCGATGAAATACCGGCCTCGCGGACGGCGTCCAAGACCTGAATTGCAACCCGTCATGCGCGCACCGCATGGAGGTAACCTGGCGGTGTGCGCATTCCCGGCTCGGACCTCGATCTTCGGCTCGTCGGCTACTTCACGGCGGTCGCGGAGCACGCCAACTTCGGCCGGGCCGCCGCGGCGCTGCACGTCGCGCAGCCGTCCCTGAGCCGCCGGATCCAGCGCCTTGAGGAACACCTCGGCGTGCGCCTCTTCGACCGCACCCCGCAGGGCAGCCGGCTCACGGAGGCCGGGCGCGCCTTTCTGCCGCAGGCCCAGGCGCTGCTCCAGGCCGCGCACCGGGCCGAGCTCACGGCCCGCGACGCCGGCGCTCCGCGCGAGTTCACCATCGGGTACGTCGAGGACCTGGTCATCACGCACGCCGTGCGCCGGCTGCGGCAGCGGCACCCCGCGGCCCGCATCCGCACCCGCTACCTGGAGTGGAACGACGCCCGCGCCCTCACCGACCGCCGCGTGGACGCCCTGGTCGCGCGCGCCCCGCTGCCCTTCCCCACCGACCGGCTGCGCCTGGCCGAGCTGTGGTCCGAGCCGCGGGTCCTCGTCGTCCCCGCCGGCCACCGCCTGGCGGGCCGGGAGTCGGTGACCGTCGAAGACCTCGGCGAGGAGGTCTTCCCGCAGTGCCCGAGCGCGGTCCCCGAGTGGAGCGACTTCGCCCGGCTGGAGCCCCGGCCGGACGGCGCCCCGGCGCGCAGCGCCCCGATCGACTACGAAGCGTTCGAGGACAAGCTCGACCTGGCCGCCGAGGGGCAGATGGTGCTGATCCTCGCCGCCGGCGACCGCCGGCCCCGACTGCGCCCCGGCCTGACCACCGTCCCCATCGAGGACATCGCCCCGGTCAGCACCGTCCTGGCCACCCGCGCCGCCGACACCAACCCCCTGATCCACGACCTCCTCACCGCCTGGCCCCCCGCCGAGCCCTCGGTCCAGGGCCGCTGAGCGGTACGTACGCCGGGGGCTCATCCGCGCTCCGGGCGGCAATGACGTGGCGCGGCGCGCGAGAGGGCCCCTCTTAACCCCCCAGCCCCGCCACCGCCCTGGCCACGCGCGGGGAGGCGTATTCCGTGCCGCAGACGAAGCGCATGACCGGGCCGAAGCTCGCCGCGGCCGGCAGGCCCGTGAAGTGGAGGCCGGGGATGGACGAGCCGTAGCCGGCGTCGAGGCGGGGGCCGTCGGCGCTGACGGCGAGGCGGGCGCGGAGGTCGTGGCCGAGGAAGCCGAGGGCGGCGAGGTCGACGCGGTAGCCGGTGGCGGCCATGACGTGGTCGGCGGTCAGTTCGCTCGCGGGGCCGTCGGCGCCGGCGAGAGTGAGGACCGGGCGGCCGTCCTCGACTCGGGCCCGTACGATCCGCTTGCCCTCGGTGACCTGTACGCGACCGATGAAGCGGTCCCGCAGCCACCACGCGCCGAGCGGCCCCAGCACCCGCTTGACCAGGAACTTCCGGGTCGGCGGCGGAAGGTGGCGGAAGCCCTCGGCGTAGTACGTGAGGGCGTACAGCGACCAGGCGCGGCCGAACGGCGTCTCCGGGCGCAGCGGCGGCTGGCCGTCCGGGGCGGTGCCGAACCGCACCGCGCCCCGGCCGCGCGCGACCACCCGCACCGAGGCGGCCCCGGCCTCGGCGAGCAGCACGGCGTTCTCCAGCGCCGACTGCCCGGCCCCGACCACGACGACATGGGCCCCGGCGAAGCGCGACAGGTCACGGTGTTGCGAACTGTGCGACAGCGAACCGGTCGCGGAGGGGCCGTCCGGCGCGGCGGGGGCCAGTTCGGGCGGCAGGTACGCGAGCCCGGAGAGCCCGGTGGCGACGACCACGGCGCGCGCCGTGAACTGCTCGCCGGAGTCGAGCTTCAGCTCGAAATCGGAACCGCCGGGGTGGCGGCCCTTCGTCCGCCGGTCCACGGACACCACCCGCACCTGCTCCAACTCCGGCACCAGCCGCTCCTGGAACCACTCCCCGTACCGCGCGAAGGTCTCGACGGGTATGACGTCCCAGTCCGACTCGTACCGCCGCTCCCCCGCCGCCTGGCAGTAGTCGAGCAGCGTGTGGCCGGGCTGCGGGGCGTCGATGCTGGAGGCGGCCGGCGTCGATTTGAGCAGCATCCCGGCGGGCATGTGCTCGCGCCAGCTCACCATCGGCGCGCCGAACACACGGGCGGGCACCCCGCGCGCCCGCAGGTGCGCGGCGGTCGAGAGGCCGTACGGACCGGCCCCGATGACTGCTACCGGATGTGTCACTAGTCCCCTCCCCAGGGCGTTACTCGGCGATGGCGCGGCGCCGCGTGCGACGGGCGCGCCACAGTTGCAGCAGGTGCCGGGCGCCCGGCCGGACGAACCGGACGAGCATCGTGAAGAACGGCTTGATGTCGTCGCGCGCGACCCACGCCAGCTCCGTGGAGCTCGGGCGCGCGGGCGCGTGCGGGGTGGTGTAGCCGCTGCGGCGGTACGCGGCGTACGCGGGCAGGTCGATGTTCTCGACGATGAAGCGGCGCCCCGCGAGCTGCTCGCCCTCGGGGACCTTGCGGCCGGTGAGGTCGAGGTGCTGGGCCCGTACGACGTCGATGCCCCACTCGTTCTCGAAGAGCCGGAACTGGGCGCCCATCCGGGGGTTGAAGTCCAGCAGTTTGTAGAGCCCGTCGCGCCGGTCGTACCGCCAGTCGAGGTCCACGATGCCGGAGAACCCGATCCGCTTAATGAACTGCGCCGTCATCTCGGCCAGTTCGGGGTTGTCGACGACGTACGCGTTGGCCGTCATCCCGGCGTGCGGCGGCCAGGAGCGGACCTTCACACCCGTGAACATGGACAGCGCCGTGGACTCCGCGTCGAAGTAGGCGTGGACGATCCAGTCCTCGGCCTCCTCGCGCGGCAGATACTCCTGGATGATCACGCCGGGCCGCGGGCCCCACTCCCGCGCCAGCTCCAGCAGTTCACGCGGGCCGCCGATGCGCGTCGTGCCGTGCACGGCCGGCTTGCGCCGCCGCTCGAACGCCTCGCGGTTCTTGGCGACCACGGGAAAGCGCGCCGCGGCCGCGTACCGCGCGATCTCCTCGTACGAGTCCGGGAACGCGGCGGCCGGCGAGGGCACCCCGTGCTCCACGCAGAGCTGGTGCAGGCCCTGCTTGCTGGCGAGGCGGCGGGGTAACTCCGGCTCCACGCGCGGGAAGAGGAAGCGCGGACGGAGCGCGTCCGCCTGCTCGGCGATCAGCACCGCAGCCTCCTCGTCGGTCGGGATCAGCAGCGTCGGCCGGCCGATCCGGCGGCCGATCCCCAGCAGACCCTCGACCAGCCGCTCGGGGCGCTCCGTGCCGGTCGTCGGCCACACGAAGCCGCGGCTGAGATAGCGGGAGGCGGCGGCGGGGGTCCAACGGTCCTCGGTGACGGCGAACATGGGGACACCGAGCCGGCCGAGGCTGCGGATCGCGCCCACCCCGCCGTGGTGCAGCGGGTAGTCGCCGAACTTCACGATCAATCCGGGAACGGACCGGTCCGCCGCGATGGGCGTGCTCCTGCTCGCCACCAGCTCCCCCTCGGTCACCGCAGCGCAGCGGCCCCCCCACTGTGCGTGACCCGACTTGGCACGCTACTTCGGAATCTCCTGTTCCAGCAAGGCGTTTCGGGACATTGCGAGTGCTTTAAGGAGCGTTTCAGCGCCACTTCGAAGGCGGCCTGAACGCTCGCTTCCGGGCGGCCGGCGGGCTCGTCCGGAACGCCCCCCACCGCGCCGCTTCGACCGGTTGCCCAGCGGGCGACAGGCCGTAATCTGGTCCGAGCCAATCGGCGACGAGGAAGGCGAGGCAGCACCCCATGCCCCAGCAAGACCCCTTCGGTCCGCACACCCTCCCGTACGGCGTGTTCACCACCGCCGACGCCCCCGAACGGCGCCGGATCGGCGTCCGTTACGGCGATCGGGTGCTGGACGCCGGCGCGGCGGCCGCCGCCCGCGGCTCCGCCCACACCGAGCTGCTGGCCGCCCCCGATCTGGGCCCGCTGATGGCCGCGGGGCGCCCCGTCTGGCAGGCGGTACGGGCCGAGGTGCGCGACTGGCTCACCGGCGGCGGGACCGGGAGCACCCCCGGGACGGACACCGGCGGCGGTACGGGAGCGGGCGACACCACCGGCACCGGCAGCGCCACCAGCCTCGGCCCCGTCAGCGACGTCAGTGGCGAACCGTTTCTCCTCCCGCTGTCCGACGTCACCCTCCACCTCCCCTTCGAGGTGGCCGACTACGTCGACTTCTACGCGAGCGAACACCACGCCACCAACGTCGGCCGGATCTTCCGCCCCGACGGCGACGCGCTCACCCCGAACTGGAAGCACCTCCCCATCGGCTACCACGGCCGCGCCGGCACCGTCGTCGTCACCGGCACCGAGGTCGTACGCCCCAGCGGCCAGCGCAAGTCCCCCGCCGACGCCGCCCCCGACTTCGGGCCGTCCCGCCGCCTGGACATCGAGGCCGAGGTCGGCTTCGTCGTCGGCGTCCCCTCCTCCGCCCCCGTGCCGCTGGAAGGTTTCCGCGACCACGTCTTCGGCGTCTGCCTCATCAACGACTGGTCCGCGCGCGACCTCCAGGCCTGGGAGTACGTGCCGCTCGGCCCGTTCCTCGGCAAGTCCTTCGCGACCTCCGTCTCCGCGTGGATCACCCCGCTCGACGCGTTCGACGAGGCCCGTACGGCCCCGCCGGAGCGCACCCACCCCCTCCTCCCCTACCTCGACGACTCCGCCGCCGAGCCCGGCGGGCTCGACATCCGCATCGAGGTCGCTCTCAACGGCGAGCCGCTCACCTCGCCGCCCTTCGCCTCCATGTACTGGACCGCCGCGCAGCAGCTCGCCCACATGACCGTCAACGGCGCGACCCTGCGCACCGGCGACCTCTACGCCTCCGGCACGGTCAGCGGCCCCGAGGACCACCAGCTCGGCTGCCTCCTCGAACTCACCAAGGGGAAGGGGCCGTTCCTCCAGGACGGCGACGAGGTCACGATCACCGCCTGGGCCCCGGGCCCGGACGGCTCCCGCATCGGCCTCGGCGAGGTCACCGGCCGCATCGCCCCCGCCATCACCACGGAGACAACCGCCACGGAGGCAACCGCCACGGCGGCCGGAGCAGCCACCCCCGCGAAATCCGACCCCACCGCGACGGCCGCCGGCGCGCCATGACGTTCGACGCGCCCGACCTCGCCCTCCCCGAAGAGCTGCTGCTCCTCGCCCACCACCCCACCGCGGGGCGGCGGCTGTGCCGGTCGCGGTTCCTCCAGTACGGCGTGGCCGGCGCCGTACTCGCGGAACTCCAGCTCTCCGGACACATCGTGGAACAGGGCGGCCGCATCACCGTGGTCAACCCGCTGCCGCCCGAGGAGCCGCTGCTCGCCGCCGCGCTGGCCACCCTGCCCCCGCCGGGCAAGGGCCGCGAGGACCGGGGGCCCCGCCCCCGCGGCTGGGTGCGGCGCTCGGGGCGGCGCCTGCTGGGCCCGTGGCTGGCGCGTCTGGAGGAACGCGGCGCGCTACGGGGCGAGGAGCGCCGCTTCCTCGGCGTGATCCGCTACCGCCTCTACCCGGCGGGCCGCGTCGACTGGACCACCCCGGCGCGGCAGCGCTTCGAGATGGCGCTGCGCGCCGGCTTTCCGGACCAGCGCTCCCGCGCCCTCGGCGCGCTCGCCACCGCCACGGGCGTGACCAGCCACCTCGTACCGGGCTTCGCCGCCCGCCACCTGCGGCGCTCCGCCCGCCGCCTGGTACGCGAGGAGTGGCCGGCGCTCGCCGTGTACCGCAACGTACAGCGGGACAAATCGGCGGAATCCAGCGGCTGACGGCCCCCTGCCGGGGGCTCGCCGCCCGTACGAGCCGGTCGCCCGCACGGTACGTACAGGCCGAGGCGCGCACACAGTACGTACGGCTGTACGGGCAGCACGCCCCGCTCGCCTGCGGACAGACGCCCGTACACACACCACCGCCGCCCGCCCCCTCCAACTCCCAGGGGACGGGCGGCGGTGAGCCAAGACGGCATGTCCTACCGGATGAACGTCCCCGCCTGCCCCGCCAGGTCGAGGAAGTACTGCGGCGCGACGCCCAGCGCGATGGTGACGACGACCCCGGCCGCGATGGCCGTCGAGGTCAGCGCGCTCGGCACGGCCACCGTGGGCCCCTCCGGCGTGGGCTCGCTGAAGAACATCAGCACGATCACCCGGATGTAGAAGAACGCCGCGATCGCCGAGGACAGCACGCCGACGACGACCAGCGCGCCCGCGCCGCCCTCCGCCGCCGCCTTGAACACCGCGAACTTCCCCGCGAACCCGCTGGTCAGCGGGATGCCCGCGAACGCCAGCAGGAACACCGCGAACACCGCGGCGACCAGCGGCGAACGCCGGCCGAGCCCGGCCCACTTGGCGAGCGCCGTCGCCTCGCCGCCCGCGTCCCGCACCAGGGTGACGACGGCGAAGGCCCCGAGCGTCACGAAGGAGTACGCGGCCAGGTAGAAGAGGACGGAGGAGACGCCGTCCGGGGTGACCGCGATGACGCCCGCGAGGATGAACCCCGCGTGCGCGATGGACGAGTAGGCCAGCAGCCGCTTCACGTCGGTCTGGGTGACGGCGACGATCGCGCCGATCAGCATCGTGACGATGGCGACGCCCCACATCACCGGCCGCCAGTCCCAGCGCAGCCCCGGCAGCACCACGTACAGCAACCGCAGCAGCGCGCCGAAGCCCGCCACCTTTGTAGCCGCCGCCATGAACCCGGTGACCGGGGTGGGCGCGCCCTGGTACACGTCCGGGGTCCACATGTGGAACGGCACCGCGCCCACCTTGAACAGCAGCCCCATCAGCACCATCGCCCCGCCGATCAGCAGCAGCGCGTCATTGCCCATGGTCCCGGCGAGCGCCGGGTCCACCGTCTTGACCGTGCCGTCGACGACATCGGCGATCCCGGCGTACGTGACCGTGCCCGCGTACCCGTACAGCAGGGCGATCCCGAAGAGCAGGAACGCCGACGAGAACGCACCCAGCAGGAAGTACTTGACCGCCGCCTCCTGCGAGAGCAGCCGCTGGCGGCGGGCGAGCGCGCACAGCACGTACAGCGGGAGGGAGAAGACCTCCAGCGCGATGAAGAGGGTCAGCAGATCGTTGGCGGCGGGGAAGACGAGCATGCCCGCCACCGCGAAGAGCACGATCGGGAAGACCTCGGTGGTCGTGAACCCGGCCTTCACGGCGGCCCGTTCGGACTCGCTGCCCGGCACGGACGCGGCCTGGGCCGCGAAGGAGTCGACCCGGTTGCCGTGCGCCGCCGGGTCGAGCCGCCGCTCGGCGAAGGTGAAGACGGCGACCAGCGAGACCAGCAGGATGGTGCCCTGGAGGAAGAGGGCGGGGCCGTCGACGGCGATGGCGCCCATCGCCGCGATATGCGCCTTCTCGGTGCCGTACCCGCCGGCGGCGAGGCCGATGACGGCGGCGAAGGCCGCCGCCAGCCCCACGACCGTGAGCATGAGCTGGGCGTAGTAGCGGCTGCGGCGCGGCAGGAACGCCTCGACCAGCACGCCCAGCACCGCCGCGGCGAGCACGATCAGCGTCGGCGACAGTTGTCCGTACTCGATATGGGGCGCGGGAATCTTGTCCTCCGCGCCGGCCGCCATCGTCCACAGGCTGTGGACAGTCGCCACGTCAGTCACTTCGCGGCCTCCGCTTCTTCATGGGACGCCTCTTCATGGGACGCGTCCTTGTCGGTCGCGGCCCGGACCGGCACATCGGGCCGGGGATCGGTCTTGTCCACCTGGCTCATCGTGTGCTTCACCGCCGGGTTCACGATCTCGGTGAGCGGCTTCGGGTAGACCCCGAGGAAGACCAACAGCGCGATCAGCGGGGCGACGACGACCAGTTCGCGGACCTTGAGGTCGGGCATGGCCCGCACCTCGGCCTTCACCGGCCCGGTCATCGTGCGCTGGTAGAGCACCAGGACGTACAGCGCGGCGAGCACGATGCCCACCGTCGCGATGATCCCGAGCGCCGGATACCGGCTGAACGTGCCGACCAGCACCAGGAATTCGCTGACGAACGGCGCCAGCCCCGGCAGCGACAGCGTGGCGAGCCCGCCGACCAGGAAGGTGCCGGCGAGCACCGGGGCGACCTTCTGCACCCCGCCGTAGTCGGCGATGAGCCGCGACCCGCGCCGCGAGATCAGGAACCCGGCGACCAGCATCAGCGCCGCCGTGGAGATGCCGTGGTTGACCATGTAGAGCGTCGCGCCGCTCTGGCCCTGGGTGGTCATCGCGAAGATGCCCAGGATGATGAAGCCGAAGTGGGAGATCGATGCGTACGCGACGAGCCGCTTGATGTCCCGCTGGGCGACGGCGAGCAGCGCCCCGTAGAGGATGCTGACCACCGCCAGCACCATGATCACCGGGGTCGCCCACTTCGACGCCTCGGGGAAGAGCTGGATGCAGAAGCGGAGCATCGCGAACGTGCCGACCTTGTCGACGACCGCGGTGATCAGCACGGCGACGGGCGCGGTGGACTCGCCCATCGCGTTGGGCAGCCAGGTGTGCAGCGGCCACAGCGGGGCCTTGACCGCGAAGGCGAAGAAGAAGCCGAGGAACAGCAGGCGCTCCGTGCTCGACGCCATGTCCAGCCGGCCGTCCGCCCGGGCCCGGATGATCTCCTGGAGGGAGAACGTGCCGTCGCCCGTCTGGTGCGCGGTGACCACATAGAGCCCGATCACCGCAGCCAGCATGATCAGCCCGCCGGCCAGGTTGTAGAGCAGGAACTTCACCGCCGCGTGGCTGCGCCGGGCGGCCGTCTCCTCCTCGCCGTGCTCCCCGGCCCGGTCGCCGAAGCCGCCGATGAGGAAGTACATCGGGATGAGCATGGCTTCGAAGAAGATGTAGAAGACGAAGACGTCGGTGGCCTCGAAGGAGATCACCACCATCGCCTCGACCAGCAGGATCAGCGCGAAGAACCCCTGGGTGGGCCGCCAGCGGCGGTTGGGCCGTGCCTCCTCCAGCGGGTCGGCGTCATGCCAGCCCGCCAGGATCACGAAGGGGATCAGCAGGGCGGTCAGGGCGACGAGCACCACCGCGATGCCGTCCACGCCGAGTTCGTAGCGGACGCCGAAGTCCTTGATCCAGGCGTGGGACTCGGTGAGCTGGAACGGGCCGGCGGCGCCGGTGTCGAAGCGCGCCAGTTGGACGGCGGCGAGCGCCAGCGTCGCGAGCGAGAAGAGCAGGGCGAGCCACTTGGCGACCGTGCGCCGGGCGGCCGGGACCGCGGCGGTCGCCACCGCGCCGAGCGCGGGCACCGCGGCCGTGACTGTCAGCAGAGGAAATGACATCGATCAGACCGCCCTCATCAGCAGGGTCGCGGCGATGAGGACCGCCGCGCCGCCGAACATCGAGACCGCGTACGAGCGGGCGTAGCCGTTCTGGAATCTGCGCAGCCGCCCGGAGAGGCCGCCGACCGCGGTGGCCGTGCCGTTCACCGCCCCGTCGACCAGGGTGTGGTCGATCTGGACGAGGCCGCGGGTCAACTGCTCGCCGCCGCGGACCAGCACGACGTGGTTGAAGTCGTCCTGGAGCAGGTCGCGCCGGGCCGCCCGGGTGAGCAGCGAGCCGCGGGGCGCGACGGCGGGCACGGGCCGGCGTCCGTACTGCGACCAGGCGATCGCGACGCCGATGACCAGCACGGCCATCGTGGCGATCGTGACGGTCAGGGCGCTGACGGGCGAGTGGCCCTCGGCGTGCCCGGTGACCGGCTCCAGCCACTTCAGGAAGGTGTCGTTGATGCTGAAGACCGCGCCGGCGCCGAGCGAGCCGAGGGCGAGGATGATCATCGGGATGGTCATCGTCTTCGGCGACTCGTGCGGGTGCGGCTCGTTGCCGTCCGCGTCGGGGACCCACCGCTTCTCGCCGAAGAAGGTCATCAGCATCACGCGCGTCATGTAGTACGCGGTGATGGCCGCGCCCAGCAGGGCCGCGCCGCCCAGGATCCAGCCCTCGGTCCCGCCCTTGGCGAACGCCGCCTCGATGATCTTGTCCTTGGAGAAGAAGCCGGACAGCCCGGGGAAGCCGATGATCGCCAGGTAGCCGAGCCCGAAGGTGACGAAGGTGACCGGCATGTACTTCCGCAGGCCGCCGTACTTGCGCATGTCCACCTCGTCGTTCATGCCGTGCATGACCGAACCGGCGCCGAGGAAGAGCCCGGCCTTGAAGAAGCCGTGCGTCACCAGATGCATGATCGCGAAGACATAGCCGATCGGGCCGAGCCCGGCGGCCAGGATCATGTAGCCGATCTGCGACATCGTCGACCCGGCGAGCGCCTTCTTGATGTCGTCCTTGGCACAACCGACGATGGCTCCGAAGAGCAGCGTCACCGCGCCCACCGTGACCACGGCCGTCTGCGCGTCCGGCGCCGCGTTGAAGATCGCACCGGACCGGGTGATGAGATACACGCCGGCCGTCACCATCGTCGCCGCGTGGATCAGGGCCGAGACCGGGGTCGGGCCCTCCATCGCGTCGCCGAGCCAGCTCTGCAGCGGCACCTGCGCGGACTTGCCGCAGGCGGCGAGCAGCAGCATCAGCCCGATCGCCGTGAGCTTGCCCTCGCCCGCGTCGCCGGCGGAGGAGAGCACCGGCCCGAACGCGAAGGTCCCGAACGTCGTGAACATCAGCATGATCGCGATCGACAGCCCCATGTCGCCGACGCGGTTGACGATGAACGCCTTCTTGGCGGCCGTCGCGGCGCTGGGCTTGTGCTGCCAGAACCCGATCAGGAGGTACGAGGCGAGGCCCACGCCCTCCCAGCCCACGTACAGCAGCAGGTAGTTGTCGGCGATCACCAGCAGCACCATCGCCGCCAGGAACAGATTCAGATAGCCGAAGAAGCGCCGCCGCCGCTCGTCGTGCTCCATATAGCCGACCGAGTAGAGGTGGATCAGCGTGCCCACACCCGTGATCAGCAGCACGAAGGTCATCGAGAGCTGGTCGAGCTGGAACGCCACGTCGGCGCGGAAGCCGCCGACCGGCACCCAGCTGAACAGGTGCGTGTGCAGGGCGCGATGCTCCCCGCTCCTGCCGAGCATGTCGGCGAAGAGCACCGCGCCGATGACGAAGGACGCCGCGGCCAGGAGCGTGCCGAGCCAGTGCCCGACGCGGTCCAGCCGCTTGCCGCCGCACAGCAGCACGGCGGCGCCCAGCAGCGGGGCCGCGACGAGCAGTCCGATGAGGTTCTCCACGTCAGCGTCCCCTTACAGCTTCAGCAGGCTGGCGTCGTCGACCGAGGCCGAGTGGCGGGAGCGGAAGATCGTCACGATGATGGCGAGGCCCACCACGACCTCCGCGGCGGCCACCACCATCGTGAAGAAGGCGATGATCTGGCCGTCGAGGTTGCCGTGCAGCCGGGAGAAGGCGACGAACGCCAGGTTGCAGGCGTTCAGCATCAGCTCGACGCACATGAAGACGACGATCGCGTTCCGCCGGATCAGCACGCCCGCGGCGCCGATGGTGAACAGCAGGGCGGCCAGGTAGAGGTAGTTGACGGGGTTCATTTCTTGGCCTCCTCCTCGGTGCGCTCCAGCCAGTCCTGCGAGCGCTGCTCCAGCGCCTTCAGCTCGCCGAGCGCCTCGCCCGAGACGTCCCGGATCTGGCCGCGAGCCCGCAGCGTCGGGTTGACGGTCAGCTCGGACGGGGTGCCGTCGGGCAGCAGCCCGGGGATGTCGACCGCGTTGTGCCGGGCGTAGACGCCGGGGGCGGGCAGCGGCGGGAGCTGCTTGCCGCCGCGCACCCGGGCCTCGGCCAGCTCGCGCTGGGTGGCCGCCCGTTCGGTGCGCTCGCGGTGCGTGAGCACCATCGCGCCGACGGCCGCGGTGATCAGCAGCGCGCCGGTGATCTCGAAGGCGAAGACGTACTTGGTGAAGATGAGCGCCGCGAGCCCCTGGACGTTGCCGCCGGAGTTGGCCTTGCCGAGCCCGTTGACGTGCTTGAGGGAGGCGTTGCCGATGCCCGCGATGAGCAGGATGCCGAAGCCGAGGCCGCAGGCGGCGGCGAGCCACCGCTGGCCCTTGATCGTCTCCTTGAGGGAGTCGGCGGCGGTGACGCCGACGAGCATGACGACGAAGAGGAAGAGCATCATGATCGCGCCGGTGTAGACGACGACCTGGACGATGCCGAGGAAGTACGCGCCGTTGGCGAGGTAGAAGACCGCCAGGATGATCATGGTGCCCGCCAGGCACAGCGCGCTGTGGACGGCCCTGCGCAGCAGGATCGTGCCCAGCGCGCCGAGCACGGCGACCGTGCCGAGCACCCAGAACTGGACCGCCTCGCCCGTGGAGGTCGCGGACGCGGCGGCGGCGAGCTGGCTCATGCCCGCACCCCCTCGTCGGACGACGCGCCCGCGCCGCCCTGAGCGCTGTCCGGTGCCGGCGACTCGCCCTTGGAGCGGGCCACTTGCCGTACGGTGCCGGGCGCGGCCTCCGTCACCAGCCCGCGGTAGTAGTCCTGCTCGTCCATGCCCGGGAAGATCGAGTGCGGCGAGTCGACCATGCCCTCCTCCAGGCCCGCGAGCAGCTCCTCCTTGGTGTAGATGAGCGATGTGCGGCTGGAGTCGGCCAGTTCGTACTCATTGGTCATGGTCAGCGCCCGGGTCGGGCACGCCTCGACGCACAGCCCGCACAGGATGCAGCGCAAGTAATTGATCTGGTACACGCGGCCGTACCGCTCGCCCGGGGAGTACCGCTCCTCCTCGGTGTTCTCCGCGCCCTCCACATAGATGGCGTCCGCCGGGCAGGCCCACGCGCACAGCTCGCAGCCGATGCACTTCTCCAGCCCGTCCGGGTGCCGGTTGAGCTGGTGACGGCCGTGGAAGCGGGGGGCCGTGGGTTTCTTCTGCTCGGGGTACTGCTCGGTGAGCCGCTTCTTGAACATGGCCTTGAAGGTCACGCCGAAGCCGGCCACGGGGTTCTGGAACTCAGACACCACCAGCCTCCTTTCCGTCACTGTCAGTATCGACCCCACCACTGACAATCAGCTCGCGCTCGCGGCGCGGCCGTCGCCGGGGCACGGGCGGCAGGCTCTGTCCGGGCAGCGGCGGCACGGGGAAGCCGCCCGCCATCGGGTCGAAGGCCGGCTCGGGTGCCTCGTCCTTCGTGCCGCGCCGGTCCCGGAAGACGTCGGCGACGAAGGAGAGCAGCAGGATCACCAGGACCGCGCCGCCGACGTAGAGCACGACGTCCTGGAAGCCGTAGTTCTCGTTGCGCAGCGCCCGTACGGTCGCGACCAGCATCAGCCAGACCATCGAGACGGGGATGAGGACCTTCCAGCCCAGCTTCATGAACTGGTCGTAGCGCAGCCGCGGCAGCGTGCCGCGCAGCCAGATGAAGAAGAAGAGCAGCAGTTGGAGCTTGATGACGAACCAGAGCATCGGCCACCAGCCGTGGTTCGCGCCCTCCCAGAACGCCGAGACCGGGTACGGGGCCCGCCAGCCGCCCAGGAAGAGGGTGACCGCGACCGCCGAGACCGTGACCATGTTGACGTACTCGGCCAGCATGAACATCGCGAACTTGATGGAGGAGTACTCGGTGTTGAAGCCGCCGACCAGGTCGCCCTCGGACTCCGGGAGGTCGAACGGCGCGCGGTTGGTCTCGCCGACCATCGCCACGATGTAGATGAGGAAGGAGACCGGCAGCAGCAGCGCGAACCACCGGTCGTGCTGCGACTCGACGATCGAAGAGGTCGACATCGACCCGGAGTAGAGGAAGACGGCGGCGAAGGAGACGCCCATCGCGATCTCGTACGAGATCATCTGCGCGCACGAGCGCAACCCGCCCAGCAGCGGGTACGTCGACCCGGAGGACCAGCCCGCGAGCACGATGCCGTAGATGCCGACGGAGGCGGTGGCGAGGATGTAGAGGACGCCGATCGGCAGGTCGGTCAGTTGCATCGTGGTGCGCTGGCCGAAGATCGAGATCTCGTTGCCGGACGGGCCGAAGGGGATCACCGCGATCGCCATGAAGGCCGGTACGGCCGCGACGATCGGCGCGAGGATGTAGACCACCTTGTCGGCGCGCTTGACGACCACGTCCTCCTTCAGCATCAGCTTGATGCCGTCGGCGAGGGACTGGAGCATCCCCCAGGGGCCGTGCCGGTTGGGGCCGATGCGGAGCTGCATCCACGCGACGACCTTGCGCTCCCAGACGATCGAGAAGAGCACGGTGAGCATCACGAAGGCGAAGCAGAAGACCGCCTTGACGACGATCAGCCACCATGTGTCGCGGCCGAACACGGAGAGGTTCTCCGCGGCCAGCGAGTTGGCGAGCGAGTTCATGGCGAGCGAGTTCATGCCGTCACCTCCGCTTCAGAGGCGTCCGGCGCGGGCGCGCCGACCCTCACCAACTGGCCGGGCACCGCGCCCAGATCGGCGTGCACGCCGCCGCCCACCGAGTTCAGCGGCAGCCAGACGACCCGGTCCGGCATCTCGGTGACGCACAGCGGCAGCCGCACCGTCCCGGCCGGGCCGGACACCGCCAGCTCCGCGCCGTCCGCGACGCCCGCCTCGGCGGCGGTGGCGGCCGAGAGCCGGGCCACGGCCGCGTGCCGGGTGCCGGCCAGCGCCTCGTCGCCGTCCTGGAGCCGCCCCTGGTCGAGCAGGAGCCGGTGGCCGGCGAGGACGGCCTCGCCCGGCCCGGGCCGGGGCAGCGCCCGGACCGCGTCCGGCGCGTCGTGCGGCTCCGGCGCGTGCGGCCCCGCCCAGGGCCCGAGCCGGTCCAGTTCGGCCCGTACGGCCCGCAGATCCGGCAGCGCGAGGTGGACGTCCATGGCGTCGGCCAGCATGTGCAGCACGCGCGCGTCCGGCAGGAGGTGACGGGTCGTCATCTGGTCGGGCTTGAGCGCGGCCTCGAAGGGCCGGGCCCGGCCCTCCCAGTTGAGGAAGGTCCCGGACTTCTCGGCCACCGCCGCGACGGGCAGCACCACGTCCGCCCGCTCGGTCACCGCCGAGGGCCGCTGCTCCAGGCTCACCAGGAACCCGATCTCCGCCAGCGCCCGCTCGGCCCGCGCCGGGTCGGGCAGGTCGCGCACCTCGACCCCGGCGACGAGCAGCGCGCCCAGTTCGCCGGTGGCCGCGGCCTCGATGATCTGCCCCGTATCGCGCCCCGGGCCGCTCGGCAGCCGCGCCACGCCCCACAGCGCGGCGGTCTCCTCGCGGGCCCGCGGGTCGGTGGACGGCCGGCCGCCGGGCAGCAGCCCCGGCAGCGCCCCGGCCTCGACGGCGCCCCGCTCCCCGGCCCGGCGCGGGATCCACACCAGGTGCGCGCCGGTCGCGGCGGCGGTCCGTACGGCCGCGGTGAGCGCGCCCGCCACTCCGGCCAGCCGCTCCCCGACGATGATCACCGAGCCCTCGGCGCGCAGCGCGTCGTACGCCGCCCGGCCCTCGGCGGGCAGCTCCGTGCCGGAGGTCAGCGCGTTCAGCCACTGCGTCTCGGTCCCCGGCGCGGCGGGCAGCAGCGTGCCGCCCGCCTTCACCAGGCCCCGGCTGGCGTGCGTGGCCAGCGCGAACGTCCGCTGACCGGTCCTGCGGCGCGCCTTGCGCAGCCGCAGGAAGACGCCGGGCGCCTCCTCCTCGGCCTCGAACCCGGCGAGCAGCACGGCGGGCGCCTTCTCCAGCGCCGCGTAGCTGATGCCCCCGCCGTCGAGGTCGCGCCCACGCCCCGCGACGCGCGCCGCGAGGAAGTCGGCCTCCTCGGCGCTGTGCACCCGGGCCCGGAAGTCGATGTCGTGGGTGTTCAGGGCGATGCGCGCGAATTTGGCGTAGGCGTACGCGTCCTCGACGGTGAGACGCCCGCCGGTCAGCACGCCCGTACGGCCGCGGGCCGCCGAGAGTCCGCGGGCCGCGGCTTCCAGCGCCTCCGGCCAGCTCGCGGGCTTCAGTTCACCGGTGTCGGCGTCCCGTACGAGCGGGGCGGTGAGCCGCTCCGGCCGCTGCGCGTACCGGAAGGCGAACCGCCCCTTGTCGCAGATCCACTCCTCGTTGACCTCGGGGTCGTCGGCCGCGAGCCGCCGCATGACCTTGCCGCGCCGGTGGTCGGTGCGGGTCGCGCAGCCGCCCGCGCAGTGCTCGCACACGGCCGGCGAGGAGACCAGGTCGAAGGGGCGGGAGCGGAATCGGTACGCCGCCGAGGTGAGCGCGCCGACCGGGCAGATCTGGATGGTGTTGCCGGAGAAGTACGACTCGAAGGGGTCGCCCTCGCCCGTGCCGACCTGCTGGAGCGCGCCGCGCTCGATCAGCTCGATCATCGGGTCGCCCGCGATCTGGTTCGAGAAGCGGGTGCAGCGCGCGCACAGCACGCACCGCTCGCGGTCGAGCAGCACCTGCGCGGAGATCGGCACGGGCTTGGCGTACGTCCGCTTCTGCCCCTCGAACCGCGAGTCGGGGTCGCCGACCTGCATGGCCTGGTTCTGCAGCGGGCACTCGCCGCCCTTGTCGCAGACCGGGCAGTCCAGCGGGTGGTTGATGAGCAGCAGCTCCATCACGCCGCGCTGGGCCTTCTCGGCGACGGGCGAGGTGAGCTGGGACTTGACCACCATGCCGTCGGTGCAGGTGATGGTGCAGGACGCCATCGGCTTGCGCTGGCCCTCGACCTCGACGATGCACTGCCGGCAGGCGCCGGCCGGGTCGAGGAGCGGGTGGTCGCAGAACCGCGGGATCTCGATGCCGAGCAGTTCGGCGGCCCGGATGACCAGCGTGCCCTTGGGCACGGAGATCTCGATGCCGTCGATGGTCAGCGAGACGAGATCGTCCGGCGGCACCGCCGCCGCTCCACCGCCGCCGGGGCCGGTAGTTGTGACGGTCACGCGTTCACCCCCAGGTGAGCGGTCTTCGGGCCGTCGGCCCATGCGGTCGACTTGGCCGGGTCGAAGGGGCAGCCCCGCCCGGTGATGTGCTGCTCGTACTCCTCGCGGAAGTACTTGAGGGAGGAGAAGATCGGGGCCGCGGCGCCGTCCCCGAGCGCGCAGAAGGACTTGCCGTTGATGTTGTCGGCGATGTCGTTCAGCTTCTCCAGGTCGGCCATTTGGCCCTTGCCCGCCTCGATGTCGCGGAGCAACTGGACGAGCCAGTACGTCCCTTCGCGGCAGGGCGTGCACTTGCCGCAGGACTCGTGCGCGTAGAACTCGGTCCAGCGGGTGACGGCCCGCACCACGCAGGTCGTCTCGTCGAAGCACTGGAGCGCCTTGGTGCCGAGCATCGAGCCGGCCGCGCCCACGCCCTCGTAGTCGAGGGGCACGTCGAGGTGCTCGTCGGTGAACATCGGGGTGGAGGAGCCGCCCGGCGTCCAGAACTTGAGCCGGTGGCCGGGGCGCATGCCGCCGCTCATGTCGAGGAGCTGGCGCAGCGTGATGCCGAGCGGGGCCTCGTACTGGCCGGGGCCCGCGACATGGCCGCTCAGCGAGTACAGCGTGAAGCCCGGGGACTTCTCGCTGCCCATCGAGCGGAACCATTCCTTGCCCTTGTTCATGATGGCGGGAACCGAGGCGATGGACTCGACGTTGTTCACCACGGTGGGGCAGGCGTACAGGCCCGCGACGGCCGGGAAGGGCGGCCGCAGCCGGGGCTGGCCGCGGCGCCCTTCGAGGGAGTCGAGCAGCGCCGTCTCCTCGCCGCAGATGTACGCGCCGGCCCCCGCGTGCACGGTGATGTCGAGGTCGAGCCCGCTGCCGAGGATGTCCGTGCCGAGGTAGCCCGCCGCGTAGGCCTCGCGCACCGCCTCGTGCAGCCGGCGCAGCACGGGGACGGCCTCGCCGCGCAGATAGATGAAGGCGTGGCTGGAGCGGATCGCGTGACAGGCGATCAGCATGCCCTCGATGAGGGAGTGCGGGTTGGCGAAGAGGAGGGGGATGTCCTTGCAGGTGCCGGGCTCGGACTCGTCGGCGTTGACGACGAGGTAGTGCGGCTTGCCGTCGCCCTGCGGGATGAACTGCCACTTCATGCCGGTGGGGAAGCCCGCGCCGCCCCGGCCGCGCAGCCCGGCGTCCTTGACGTACGCGATGACGTCGTCCGGGGCCATCGCGAGGGCCTTGCGCGCGCCCTCGTACCCCTCGTGGCGGTGGTAGGTCTCCAGCGTCCAGGACTCGGGCTGGTCCCAGAAGGCGGACAGCACGGGCGCCAGCACCTTCTCCGGGCTGGTCTCGTCGACTTCTGCTGCCAACGTCATCACTCCCCCTCCTCGGCGGCCGGCCCGGCCGGGTTGCTGGGGTCGGAGGCCGAGGTCTGCTGCGGCGCGTCATGCGAACTCGGGTGGGTCGCGGGCGCCTCGCCCGCGGCGGGACGGGGGCCGGTGCCGGGCCGGTCCTCGGCCGCGGGCCGGGCGGCGGCGCGCGGGGCCACGACGCGGCCGGGCGCGCTCTCGCCCTTGGCCAGCCGCAGCCCGGCGAGCGAGGCCGGCCCGGCGCCGCCGCCCGCTTCGACGGCTCCGGGGCGCTCGTCGGGGAACCCGGCGAGGATGCGGGCCGTCTCCTTGTATGTGCACAGGGGCGCGCCGCGCGTCGGGGCGACGGCGCGGCCGGCCCGCAGGTCGTCGACGAGGGCGGTGGCGCTCTCGACGGTCTGGTTGTCGAAGAACTCCCAGTTCACCATCAGTACGGGCGCGTAGTCGCAGGCGGCGTTGCACTCGATGTGTTCGAGGGTGACCTTCCCGTCGGGCGTCGTCTCGCCGTTGCCGACGCGCAGGTGCTCCTTGAGCGCGTCGAAGATCGCGTCGCCGCCCATGACCGCGCACAGGGTGTTGGTGCAGACCCCGACCTGGTAGTCGCCGGAGGGTTTGCGCCGGTACATCGTGTAGAAGGTGGCGACCGCGGTGACCTCGGCGGTGGTCAGGCCGAGCTGTTCGGCGCAGAACCGGACGCCGGTGCGGGTGACGTGGCCCTCCTCGGACTGTACGAGGTGGAGCAGCGGCAGCAGCGCGGAGCGGGAGTCGGGGTAGCGGGAGATCACCTCCCGCGCGTCCGCGTCGAGCCGGGCCCGTACGTCGGCGGGGTAGTCGGGCGCGGGGAGCCGCGGCATCCCCAGTTGGACGTCGCTCACCGGTCGACGCCTCCCATCACGGGGTCGATGGATGCGACGGCGACGATGACGTCGGCGACCTGGCCGCCCTCGCACATCGCCGCCATGGCCTGGAGGTTGGTGAAGGACGGGTCGCGGAAGTGGACCCGGTAGGGGCGGGTGCCCCCGTCGCTGACGAGATGCACGCCGAGTTCGCCCTTGGGCGACTCCACGGCCGCGTACGCCTGGCCGGGCGGCACCCGGAACCCCTCGGTCACCAGCTTGAAGTGGTGGATCAGGGCCTCCATCGAGGTGCCCATGATCTTCTTGATGTGGTCGAGGGAGTTGCCGAGGCCGTCCGGGCCGAGCGCGAGCTGCGCGGGCCAGGCGATCTTCTTGTCGGCGACCATGACCGGGCCGGGCTCCAGCCGGTCGAGGCACTGCTCGACGATGCGCAGCGACTGGCGCATCTCCTCCAGCCGGATCAGGAAGCGGCCGTAGCTGTCGCAGGTCTCGGCGGTGGGGACGTCGAAGTCGTAGGTCTCGTAGCCGCAGTAGGGCTGGGTCTTGCGCAGGTCGTGCGGGAGTCCGGCGGAGCGCAGCACGGGGCCGGTCGCGCCGAGCGCCATGCAGCCGGCGAGGTCGAGGTAGCCGACGTTCTGCATCCGGCCCTTGAAGATCGGGTTGCCGGTGGCGAGCTTGTCGTACTCGGGCAGGTTCTTGCGCATCTTCTTCACGTACGCGCGGACCTGGTCGACGGCGCCGGGCGGCAGGTCCTGGGCGAGCCCGCCGGGGCGTACGTAGGCGTGGTTCATCCGGAGCCCGGTGATCAGCTCGTACAGGTCCAGGACCAGCTCGCGGTCGCGGAACCCGTAGATCATGATCGTGGTCGCGCCGAGCTCCATGCCGCCGGTGGCGATGGCCACCAGGTGCGAGGAGATGCGGTTCAGCTCCATCAGCATCACGCGGATGACGGAGGCGCGGTCCGGGATGTGCTCCTCGATGCCGAGCAGCTTCTCGACTCCCAGGCAGTACGCCGTCTCGTTGAAGAACGGCGTCAGATAGTCCATGCGCGTCACGAACGTGGTGCCCTGGGTCCACGTCCGGAATTCGAGGTTCTTCTCGATCCCCGTGTGCAGATAGCCGATGCCGCAGCGGGCCTCGGTGACCGTCTCGCCGTCGATCTCCAGGATCAGCCGCAGCACGCCGTGCGTGGACGGGTGCTGGGGGCCCATGTTGACGATGATCCGCTCGTCGTCGGCCCGCTTGGCGGCCTCGGCGACCTCGTCCCAGTCGCCGCCGGTGACGGTGTAGACGGTGCCTTCGGTGGTCTCGCGCGCGGCGCTCGCCCGGGAGGCGTGCGCGTTCTCCGTGCTCATCAGGTGTACGACCTCCGCTGGTCCGGAGCCGGGATCTGGGCGCCCTTGTACTCGACGGGGATGCCGCCGAGCGGGTAGTCCTTGCGCTGCGGGAACCCCTGCCAGTCGTCCGGCATCATGATTCGGGTGAGCGCCGGGTGGCCGTCGAAGACCAGGCCGAAGAAGTCGTACGTCTCGCGCTCGTGCCAGTCGTTGGTCGGGTAGACGTCCACGAGCGAGGGCACGTGGGGGTCGCTGTCGGGGGCCGAGACCTCCAGCCGGATCAGCCGGTTGTGGGTGATCGAGCGCAGGTGGTAGACGGCGTGCAGCTCGCGCCCCTTGTCGCCCGGGAAGTGGACGCCGCTGACGCCGGTGCACAGCTCGAAGCGGAGCGCCGGGTCGTCGCGGAGCGTGCGGGCGACGCGCGGCAGGTGCTCCCGCTCGATGTGGAAGGTCAGCTCGCCGCGGTCCACGACGGTCTTCTCGATGACGTTCTCCGGGACCAGCCCCTGCTCGTCGAGGGCCCCTTCGAGCTCGTCCGCGACCTCGTCGAAGTCTCCATATGCGCCTCCGCCGCGTGGCCCCCCGTACGGGCGCGAGGACGCGCCGGGCAGCCGTACGGTCCGTACGAGGCCGCCGTAGCCGGAGGTGTCGCCGCCGTCCGCCGCGCCGAACATGCCGCGGCGGGTGGCGATCGCCTCGCCCTGGTCGCCGCGCTGGCCGGGGAGGTTGGCGGCGTCGATGTCCCGGTCCGGGTTGACCCCGTCCGCCTGGCCGTCGCTCATCGCAGCAGCCCCTTCATCTCGATCAGCGGGAGGGCGCCGAGCGCCGCCTGCTCCGCCTCGCGGGCCGCTTCCTCGCGATTGACCCCGAGCTTCTCGTTCTGGATCTTGTGGTGCAGCTTGAGGATCGCGTCGAGGAGCATCTCGGGGCGGGGCGGGCAGCCGGGCAGGTAGATGTCCACCGGGATGATGTGGTCGACGCCCTGCACGATGGCGTAGTTGTTGAACATCCCGCCCGAGGACGCGCAGACGCCCATGGAGATGACCCACTTCGGGTTCGGCATCTGGTCGTAGACCTGCCGCAGGACCGGGGCCATCTTCTGGCTCACCCGGCCCGCCACGATCATCAGGTCCGCCTGCCGGGGCGAGCCGCGGAAGACCTCCATCCCGAACCGGGCGAGGTCGTAGCGGCCGGCGCCGGTCGTCATCATCTCGATGGCGCAGCAGGCGAGCCCGAAGGTGGCGGGGAAGACGGACGACTTACGGACCCAGCCCGCGGCCTGCTCGACGGTGGTGAGCAGAAATCCGCTCGGCAGCTTCTCTTCAAGTCCCATTGGTTGTGGCCCCTAGTCCCATTCCAGGCCGCCACGACGCCATACATAGGCGTAGGCGACGAAGACGGTCAGCACGAAGAGGAGCATCTCGACGAGCCCGAACAGCCCCAGGGCGTCGAAAGTGACCGCCCAGGGATAGAGGAAGACGATCTCGATATCGAAGACGATGAAGAGCATCGCCGTGAGGTAATACTTAATGGGGAAACGCCCGCCGCCGGCCGGCTGCGGGGTCGGCTCGATGCCGCACTCGTAGGCCTCCAGCTTGGCGCGGTTGTAGCGCTTGGGGCCGATGATCGAGGCCATGACCACGGAGAAGATCGCGAAGCCTGCCCCGAGGGCTCCCAGTACGAGGATGGGCGCGTAAGCGTTCACCGCTCCTCGCTCCTTCCAGTCGACGATGACTGCTGGCAGACGGGACCGGGTGTGCGGACCGCCCCCGAAATCCCCCGCGTATCGCGCGCGGGTTCCGCGCGGCCCCCAGGAAGATCGCGCGTATGTGAGGCAGTTCACAAGCCCGAGTCGCCTGCATCTTATGCCCGCCGGTCTGTGATCTGCGACACGGGGTGCGACAACGCCTTTGTGATCTCCACCACCTGACGAAGGATCATGAAGTCGGATGAGCGGTGATCTTCATACGCGAAGCGGCAGAGTGATCACTAGAGGTGACATTCGAGGGTTGCGTTGCTGGTGGGAGGGGTGGTTGCTCTATCAAGTGATGGCCCATGCAAGCAAATTGGCGCTGGGTGGGGTCAACTGCTAAGGGGCGACCACTCGGAGGGGGCGTGGGCGGGCGGCGCGGCCGCCGGACGATGGCCGCGGCGGCGGGCGGACCGCTTCACGCGGATTCACAAGCGGGCCTCGCGGGCGGTTCGCGGTTGGGCGGCGGACGGTGCGCGGGCGGCCTACGTACGAGCCATAACTGACTCGCGGCCGGCTCGCGGCCGACTCCACAGCCGGCCCCGCGGCCACCCTTTCGGCCGATTCCACAGCCGGTCCTGCGGCCACCCTTTCGGCAGATTCCGCGGTCGCCCTCGCGGGCGGCCCAGCAGCCAACCCCGCAACCGGCCCGGCAACCAACCCAGCAGCCGACCGCTGTCGACTTCGCGGTCGATCCCACGGCGGGCCCCAAGGCCACCCCGTACACGCCCCCAAGGCCGCCCCCGGGGCCCCGGTTTCGGCCACCGCCGGCGTGACCTATCCCACGCGGTTGCATGTTCAAGGATCACTTTTTCCGGTCACCCTCGACTCAGAGGCCACAGAAGTGGTAAGCGCCCGCAGGGGCCTCATCCGACGTCAAATGCCATGCGTATCCGCATGATCGCGCAAATCGGACACCTCGCGTCCACGCTTTTCCAAGATCGACGAGCCTCAATTCTCGGCGTGTACACGGCAGGTGTGTCGCATGCCACTTTTATTGATCTCGGGCATCGGCACTTGATAGCCGTTAGTGCCATGTCCCCTGTCGCTCACATACCCAGCCGCCGGAAGCCCCGCCGTACCGCCTCTTCGTGGGCGCTGCGCACCGGAGTTGCCGGCGGCGTTCTCAGCACCCTCGCGGTGACCGGCGCGGCCGCCCCGGCGAGCGCCGCCGAGAAGCCCGCGGAGTCCACTCTGGAGATGCCGACGGTCGACGCGACCCTCGCCGCCTCCATCTCGCAGAGCGCGGACGCCACCCAGCAGACGGCCCACGCCTACCGGGTACGGGCCGAGCAGGAGGCGGCCGCACACCAGGCCAAGGTCCAGGCCAAGAAGGTCAAGGACGAGGCCGACCGCAAGGCCGAGGCGGAGAAGAAGGCCGCGGCGGCCAAGAAGGCCAAGGCCGAGAAGGAGGCCAAGGCCGCCGACGAGGCCGCCCGCGCCTCCCGGTCCGCCGGGCGTACCCAGCTCTCCACGGCCTCCGCCTCCGCGTCGTCTTCGGGTTCCGCGGCGTCGTCCTCGTCGTCCGCCCCCTCGACGTCCCACGCCACGGGCAGCGCGGCGACGCTGATCTCCTTCCTCCAGGCGCAGATCGGCAAGCCGTACGTGATGGGCGCGACCGGCTCCTCCTCGTACGACTGCTCCGGCCTCACCCAGGCCGCGTACCGCCAGATCGGCATCGACCTGCCGCGCGTCTCGCAGGACCAGTCGACGGCCGGCACCCCGGTCTCCCTCGGCAACCTCCAGCCCGGCGACCTCCTCTACTGGGGCAGCGCCGGCAGCGCGTACCACGTGGCCGTCTACATCGGCGGCGGCAAGTTCATCGGCGCCCAGAACCCCAGCACGGGCATCGTCGAACGCTCCCTCAGCTACTCCCAGCCGACGGGCGCCGTCCGCGTCATGTGACCTCAGCTCTCCAGCTCTCCGGCACCACGCGAAACCCCCTGGTCCCCGCCGCTCGGGACCGGGGGGTTTCGTGCGTGCGGGGGTGAGGTCGTCGGAGACGGGTTTGAGTACGGAAACGGCTTCGGGGCAAGATCACCGCATGATGGCTTTCGGAAAGCGCCAGGAACCAGCGGTGATCGTCGTACGCGATACGGACACGATCACCACGGCCCTCCATCAGGCCCTCGGCACCGCCTCACCGGAGGAACGCCCGGGCCTGGAACGGGCGCTGGCCGTCGCCACCGAGGTCGCGAACACCCCGGACGCGGAGCTGCGCGCCCGCTGGGTCCACGACCGCCTCGCGTCGACCGGCTACGCCGGCCCCGCCGACTCCGTCGCCGCCATCAAAGCCCTGCGCCAGGCCGAAACCGGCCTGAGCCTCCTGCAAGCGGTGACCCTGACAAAGGAAGCCGCCGCCACGACCACCGACGGCCCCCCGGCACAACCCTGACGCGGCGGCCCGCCGGCCTACCGCACAGGCATCCCGCTACCGCCCTCCCCGCTTCTCCGGCGGGGACCCGGACTCACGCTCCGGCGGCGGCGTCGACACCGCATAACTTTGAAACTACTGTAAAAGTCATGACGGCACAGCAGCTCGAAGTGAACTTCTCCGAACTGATCAACAAGCCGAAGGCGACGTTGGCCGGGCTGGCCGGGGCGAAACGGATACTGCTGCGGCGGCGGGACGCGGAAGACCTTCTGATCACTACGGCGGCGCGAGGCGAGCAGGACGCTCAGATCATGTCCGCGGAGACGCGGATGCTCGTCGCGCTGGTGCGGCACGACGCGGCCGCACGGGCGCTCTTTCTGGAGATCATTCCCGAAGCGTTCCCCTGGGTCCGCTTTCTCCCCGCGGAGAGCGTGCGGGCCTTCGCGGCCGAGCTGGCGGAGGTACTGCCCGCCGCGGAGAGCCTGGGCAACATGTCGGCCGTCGCCACGACGATCGCCGCGTGGCAGCACACCGCCGAAGTCCACTCGGACCCGGAGCTGCTGGCCGCGCTGACGTCGGACAGCGGCGAGGATCACGGTCCCGTGCCGGAACCGGGCACGGCCGGATGACCCCCAAGCGCGGCGACCACGTGGCGCCGCCTGCCGTCGAGGGCCGGTGGTCCGCGCCGCGTGCGTCCGCTACGACCTCGGCGTCGCCGCCCGTCGGGTCCGTGAGATTCGCGAGCATCTTGAGGGTGAACCGCATCAGCACCGGGTGGGTGAGGCCGCCCGCCTGAGCGTTGCCCGTCGAGTTCATGGCCGCGCAAGCCCGTCGCGTCGACCGCAGGGGCGGCCGTGGTTCCGTACCAGGCCCCAGGGCGCGGCGTCCGCACGTATCTCGCCGCCCCTGAGATTTTTCCTACCGGCGGTGTTACGTTTTGTGTATGAGCACCCAGGCAGTCCCCCCGGCCGCCGAGCGGGCCGGAAAAAGGTCCGTGTCTCTGGCGCAATCGTTGATCAAAGAAGTCGAGGAGCGCACCGGCAAGAACGGCTTCTCCTCTGTCGTGGCCGAAGCCTTGGAGGAGTGGCTTGCCGCTCAGAAGCTTCGTGAGGTCGTGACCGCCGACCGCGAGGCGTTCGGCCCCGTCTCCGCCGAAGCGCGGCGGCAGGCGGAACAGGAGTGGTGAGCAAGCGCGCCAAGGTGAAGCCCAAGAGCGAGGGCACGCTCGTCCTGGACGCTCAAGGGCTTTCCCTGCACGTCGACGGCGACGACGGGATGCGGGCGCGCGTCGAGGTCGCCCAGCAGACCGGTCGCCGAGTGGCGCTGTCCGCCCTGACCCCCTTGGAAGTGCGCCGGACAGGGGACGCCGCCAAGCGGCTCCGGTTCCTGTTGTCCCGTTTCGACGTCAAGCCGGTCAGTGACGCGGTGATGGACACCGCGGCGAAACTGCTGGATGTATCCGGCCTTGACGGTCACGAGTGCCTGGTGGACGCCTTGGTGGTGGCCACGGCCGCGCTGTGCGCACCCCCAGTACTGCTCGTCACATCCGACAAGTCGCACATTCCAGCCCTGTGCAAGGCCGCCGAGGAACTGCCTGGCTCGCCCACGGTGAAAATCGTCAACGTCTGAGTGTGCGGACGGCGCTCGCCGGGACGTTCCGTCCTGTGCGTCACCCCCGCCGCAGCCGCCAAGGGCGGGGAGGAACGGTGCCGCACCAGCCCCCGGCGACATGACGAACCGGCCGCCGGCACTCCACGCGCGACCGCGCCCGTCGCCCGGGGCGCGGGGCCCGCGCCGCCACCGGCCGCGCGCCCGCCGTCGAGGGCCAGCGTTCCGTGCCGCGTGCGTCGGCTACGACCTCGGCGCGACCTTGCTCAGCCCGTTGATGATGCGGTCCATGGCGTCGCCGCCCGTCGGGTCCGTGAGATTCGCGAGCATCTTGAGGGTGAACCGCATGAGCACCGGGTGGGTGAGGCCGCGCTGGGTGGCCATCTTCATGACCTTCGGGTTGCCGATGAGCTTCACGAAGGCGCGGCCGAGGGTGTAGTAGCCGCCGTACGTATCCTTGAGGACCTTCGGGTAGTTCTGCAGGGCCAGTTCGCGCTGCGCGTACGTGGCGCGGGCGTGGGCCTGGACGATGACGCCGGCGGCGATCTGGCCGGACTCCATGGCGTACGCGATGCCCTCGCCGTTGAAGGGGTTGACCAGGCCGCCCGCGTCGCCGACGAGCAGCAGGCCGCGCGTGTAGTGCGGCTGGCGGTTGAAGGCCATCGGGAGGGCGGCGCCGCGGATCGGGCCCGTCATGTTCTCGGGGGTGAAGCCCCAGTCCGCCGGCATCGACGCGCACCACGCCTTGAGGATCTCGCGCCAGTCCAGCTCGCGGAAGGCGGAGCTGCTGTTGAGGATGCCGAGACCGACGTTGCTGGTGCCGTCGCCCATGCCGAAGACCCAGCCGTAACCGGGCAGCAGCCGGTCCTGCGGGCCGCGCCGGTCCCACAGCTCCAGCCAGGACTCCAGGTAGTCGTCGTCGTGGCGGGGCGAGGTGAAGTACGTACGGACGGCCACGCCCATCGGGCGGTCCTCGCGCCGGTGCAGCCCCATCGCCAGCGACAGCCGGGTGGAGTTGCCGTCCGCGGCGACGACGAGCGGCGCGTGGAAGGTGACCGGGGTCTTCTCCTCGCCGAGCTTGGCGTGCACGCCCGTGATCCGGCCCGTACGGTCGTCGATGATCGGAGCGCCGACGTTGCACCGCTGGTACAGCCGCGCCCCGGCCTTCTCCGCCTGGCGCGCCAACTGCTCGTCGAAGTCGTCGCGCTTGCGCACCAGCCCGTAGTCCGGGTACGAGGCGAGGTCCGGCCAGTCGAGCTGGAGGCGGACGCCGCCGCCGATGATGCGCAGCCCCTTGTTGCGCAGCCAGCCGGCCTCCTCGGAGATGTCGATCCCCATGGACACGAGCTGCTTGGTGGCGCGCGGCGTCAGGCCGTCGCCGCAGACCTTCTCGCGCGGGAACGCCGTCTTCTCCAGCAGGAGCACGTCCAGGCCCGAACGGGCCAGGTGGTAGGCGGTGGCGGAACCGGCCGGGCCGGCCCCGACGACGATCACGTCTGCGCTGTGCTCGGCAGGGGACTCGGTCACGGCGGGGTCTCCCCAAGGCTCGGAACATGCGTGCCGGTCGACGGGCGGGTCACGCACTGGACAAGAGCAGTCTATGGGGGCGCAATCCGGCGCACGAGAAGGGTCCGCCCCTCGGCTGCGCGCACCGCGCTCGGCGCGTCGGCTCCGCCCGTGCGCCCTGCCGCTTGCGCTCCGCGCCCCGGCTCCGCCCGTACACCCTGCCGCCGCGCTCGGCGCCCCGGCTCCGCCCGTACGCCCTCTGCCCCCTGCGCTCCGCCCGCCCCCCGAGCTACTTCAGCCCCGGGCTGCTCAGCCCTCGTCGCTCTTCCTCCCCCGGTGCAGCGCCACGATGCCGCCCGTCAGATTCCGCCAGGCCACCTTCGTCCAGCCCGCGCCCTGCATACGGGCGGCCAGCGCCGGCTGGTCCGGCCAGTCGCGGATCGACTCGGCGAGGTAGACGTACGCGTCCGGGTTGCTGCTGACGGCCGTCGCCACCGGCGGCAGCGCGCGCATCAGGTACTCCGTGTAGACCGTGCGGAACGGCGCCCACGTGGGGTGGCTGAACTCGCAGATGACGACGCGCCCGCCGGGCTTCGTCACCCGCAGCAGCTCGCGCAGCGCCGTGTCGGTGTCCTGTACGTTGCGCAGCCCGAAGGAGATCGTGACGGCGTCGAACACCCCGTCCGCGAACGGCAGCCGCGTCGCGTCACCGGCCGTGAGCGGCAGGTGCCGGTGGCGCTTCTTGCCCTCCCGCAGCATGCCGATGGAGAAGTCGCACGGCACGACGTACGCGCCGGAGGCCGCGAACGGCAACGACGACGTGCCCGTGCCCGCCGCCAAGTCCAACAACTTCTCCCCCGGCCGCGCCCCCACCGCCGCCGCCACCGCCTTGCGCCACAGCCGCGCCTGCCCCAGCGACAACACGTCATTCGTCACGTCGTACTTCGCCGCCACGCCGTCGAACATCGCGGCGACTTCATGCGGCTGCTTCTCCAGGGATGCTCGGGTCACCCCGCCATTCTTCCCCTCGCGGGCGGTCACGCGACGCAGGGGGGTGGGTGTGCCCCAACGACCGCCGGTCAGCCCCGGCACGCCGACCGCCCCGCGGACCGTAGACGCGCTTCGACCCGCCGCAGGGGAGGTCCGGCACGGCCCGTACGTCGCGCAGGTCGCGCGACTGGGCAACTCGGCAGGGCTCGGGACGTACCACCGCCACGCGCGAAGCCTCGCAGGCCGCGTCACGGATTCGGCACCCGCGCCGCGCACGAGCCGGGCGCCTCGCACGCCGCACAGCAAGGTCGGCAAACACCGACGCCGGGCCCGGGGGCGTTGCGTGTCGGTCCGCGCTTCGAGCCGCGCGGGAGGTACGGCACGACGTGCACGTCGCAGGTCACGCGGCTGGGTGACTCGGCAGGACTCGGTACGTACCGCACACGCGCGATGCGTCCCAGGGGCCCCGTAGGGCGGAGAACGCCACGAGGTGTACGGCGGACTCGGCGCCCGCGCCACACAGCGAGGTCAGGGGGCGTTTGCGATCGGCCCATCCCGCACGCCGACCGTGCACCGTGGAACGTGGATGCGCTTCGAGCCGCACGGCAGTACGGCGCCCCCAGTACGCCGCAGGTCGGGCGACTCGGCAGCTCGGCAGGGGGGCGACGCGGGCCGCGCGGCAGGACTCGGTACGTACCGCACACGCGCGATACGCCGCAGGGCGGAGAGCGCCGCGGGACGCACGGCGGATTCGGTACCCACGCCGCGAGCGGAGTGCGGATGTCTCGCGAGCGGCACAGAGGGCGCCCTCACGGCCACGTGCGGAAAGGCGCGTTACGGGCCGCCGCCCGGCGGATTCGGCCCGGCCGCACGTTGGGGCTACCCGACGGGTTCGGCACCCGCGCGGCGCACCGCCGGGTGCCTCGCGGCCGCGTGCGGTAGGGCGCGGGCCGCACAGCGGTCCAGCCAACGGGTACGGCAACCACATCGCACACGGGCGGGCACCTCGCGGGCGCGTACCGGAGGGGCGTTACGAGCCACGGCGGATTCGGCCCGGCCGCACCTCGGGGCTGCCGACGGGTTCGGTCCCTACGCCGTGCATGGGCGGGATGCCTCGCGAGGCACAGCCAGGCCGACGGCCAGGCCGCGTGCAGGAGGGTCCGCCACGGGCCGCCGCCCGGCGGGTTCGGCACGAGCCGGTGCGTTGAGGGCCGCGCGCCGTGGTCAGAACCGGGCCGGAGGCCGATGGTCAGTGGCGGCGGTGGACGAGCCGGCCGCCGAGGACGGTGGCCAGGGCGCTTCCGTCGGCGGCGAAGACCGCGAAGTCGGCGGGGCCGCCGACGGTGAGCGTCGCGGAGTGGTCCGGCGGCGGGGCGGGGAGCAGCCGGAGGCCGGAGCGTTCGACGGCGGTACGGACCGGGGGGCGCTCGAACGGGCCGGTCAGCGCGGTCGTGCCCGCCGCCAGTAGCCGCTGGAGGCCGCGGCGGGCGCTGCCGCCCCAGCGGACGTCGGTCATGGCGAGCGCCGCGAGCGCGTCGCCGGTGACCGGCTCGGTGCCGAGTTCGTCGGCCTCGCGCGGATCGGGGTGGTACGCGGCCTCCAGGAAGGCCGCCGCGTCCGGTTCGTACCGGCCGGGCGCCAGCACGCCGTCCCACTCCCGCACCCGGGCGCCCTCGCCGTGTTCGGCGCGCAGCCGCTCGTACGGGCCGATGGCCGCGACACGGTCGCCGGCCACCAGCACGGCGTCCGCCGCCTCGGCCCCCGGCTCCGCGCCCTCGGCCAGGCGCACCTCGCGCACCCGATGGATCGTCAGCACGCCCACCACCACCGCCTCTACATTCCGGCCCTACGCGCCTGCCGAGGACCCTGCTGCGTACGGACCACCGCCCGCGTCAAAACCCTCGCATCACGCGACGCCCGCGCTCCGGTGAACAGCAGCCGCGCAGCGGCCCAGGCCGCGTCCAGTCAACCGTCCCTCCAGGCAGGCCGACCGCGTACAGCGAACCAACCCGCCCCAAGGCCGCCGCCGCGCACACTAGCCGGTCCCACGAACTGGCCCCCGCACCGCCGAGCCAGCCCGCGCGGCGAACAGACCCACGCAGCGATGTGCCCAGCAGCGAACCCGCCCGCGCAACCAAGGGGCCCAGCACAGCGCACCGGCCCGCAGCAGACCGACCGCGCACAGCAGACCCGCCATCAGACCAGCCCACCCAACGGCCCCGACCTCGCCCAGCGAACCACCACCGCCCAGCCGCCCCAGCCTCGCGCAGCGAGCCCCCGCAGCCCAGCGGACCCAGCCCCGCGCAGCGAACCGCCCGCGCCCAGCGGGCCCCGACCTCGCGCAGCGAATCACCGCGGCCCAGCGGCCCGGACCTCGCCCAGCGAGCCCCCGCCGCCCAGCCGCCCCAGCCGCACGCAGCGAGCCCCCGCCCCCGCAGGCAACCACCCCGCGCAGCGAACCGCCCGCGCCCAGCGGACCCAGCCCCGCGCAGCGACCCGCCCGCGCCCAGCGGGCCCCGACCCCGCAGGCAACCGCCCCACGCAGCGAACCGCCCCCGCCCAGCGGACCCAGCCCCGCGCAGCGACCCGCCCCGCGCGCAGCGAACCGCCCCGCGCAGCGGCCCGCCCCCCTCAAAGGCCCCCAGCCACCCCGTAGGCCCCCAGCCGACCGCAGGTCACCTGGTCAGGAGGTTTCCACGAGCTTCAGTTCGGGGTGGGCGGTGCCGCCCTCGATCGCCGTCGACGACAGGTGCGAGACGACCTTGTCGTCGACCGGGTCGTTGGCGGGGTCGTCGTGTACGACGAGGTGCTCGTACGTGGTGGCGCGCTGGGCCGGGACGCGGCCGGCCTTGCGGATGAGGTCGATGATCTCCATGCGGTTGGAGCGGTGCTTCGCGCCGGCGGAGGAGACCACGTTCTCCTCCAGCATGATGGAGCCGAGGTCGTCGGCACCGTAGTGCAGGGAGAGCTGGCCGACCTCCTTGCCCGTGGTCAGCCAGGAGCCCTGGATGTGGGCGACGTTGTCGAGGAAGAGCCGCGCGATGGCGATCATGCGCAGGTACTCGAAGAGGGTGGCCTGCGTCTGGCCCCTGAGGTGGTTGTTCTCGGGCTGGTAGGTGTACGGGATGAAGGCGCGGAAGCCGCCCGTACGGTCCTGGACGTCGCGGATCATCCGCAGGTGCTCGATGCGCTCGGCGTTGGTCTCGCCGGTGCCCATCAGCATCGTGGACGTCGACTCGACGCCCAGCCCGTGCGCGATCTCCATGATCTCCAGCCAGCGCTCGCCGGACTCCTTGAGCGGCGCGATGGCGGTGCGCGGCCGGGCCGGGAGCAGTTCGGCGCCCGCGCCCGCGAAGGAGTCGAGCCCGGCGGCGTGGATGCGGCGGATGGCCTCCTCGGCGGTGACGCCGGAGATACGCGCCATGTGCTCGACCTCGGAGGCGCCGAGGGAGTGGATGACCAGCTCCGGGTATGCCTTCTTGATGGCCGCGAAGTGTTCTTCGTAGTACTCGACGCCGTAGTCCGGGTGGTGGCCGCCCTGGAACATGATCTGCGTGCCGCCGAGCCGCACCGTCTCCTCGCAGCGGCGCAGGATGTCGTCGAGGTCGCGGGTCCAGACCTTCTCGCTCTTCGGCGGGGCGTAGAAGGCGCAGAACTTGCACGCCGTGACGCACGAGTTCGTGTAGTTGATGTTGCGCTCGATGATGTACGTGGCGATGTGCTCGGTGCCCGCGTACCGCTTGCGGCGCGCTGCGTCGGCCGCGGCCCCGAGCGCGTGCAGCGGCGCCGACCGGTACAGGTCGAGCGCCTCCTCCGGGGTGATCCGACCGCCGGTCGCGGCGCGGTCGAGGACGGACGAGAGGTCGGCGTTCTCGGTCACCGGGACGTCCCTTCGGAGGGTGCTGTGAAGACTGAGCCAGCCTACGCCAGGGCTCCGACAGAACCCGTGGGGGCCGCCGGGCTCCGCCGAGGGGCCGGCGGCAGCAGCCCCACGGGCCGCCGCCCAGCTCCTACGAACCGTGGCCCCGGCACCGGGGGCGAGGAACCCCCTCCCACGACCCCGCCCCCCACATTGCCTCCCCGTGAGAATCCGCTGATCGGCTTATGACTCAATTCACCGGTCCAGGCGGAACCCACCGCCCGGATTTCCCCATCAAACAGGCCGGAACAACCCGTCATGTCCCTCGGGGCAGCAGGATCATCCGGAGCGCCACGAATGAGTCATTCTTCCAGGGGGACCTACCGTTCCCGGGGCCACCGCCGGGCCTCCAAGGCCAAGGCGTGGTTCCTGGGGATCGTGGCCGTGCTGGTGCTCGGCGGGATCGCGTGGCCGGTCCTGGACTACTTCGAGGTCTTCTCGGACCGCGGCGACCCGGTCAGCTTCGGACAGCCGCAGCCGGGCGAGGGCGGCCAGGCGGGCGGCGACAGCGGCAAGCAGAAAAAGGACTCCAAGGTCCTGTTCCCGACCGGGCCGCAGGCGGACTTCCGGGTGGAGAGCCACCTGAACGACGGAACCACCATCGGCGTCGTGAAACTGCACGGCAAGAAGTCCGGCTTCACCGGAAAGGTATGGGTCTGGGCGCCGAAGCAGTACACGGACCCGAAGTACGCGAAGAGCGGCTTTCCCGTGATGATCGCGCTGCCCGGCGGCAACGGATACCCGACCAACTACTGGATGGGCACCGACCTCAAACTCCAGTCGACCATCGCCAAGGAGTCGCTGGAGGGCAAGAGCCTCCCCTTCATTCTCGCCATGCCGGTCCTGAACCCGGACGCGAAGAATTACTACGACGGCAGCGACATTCCCGGCCAGCCCAAAATGGGCACCTGGCTGACCGAGGACGTCCCCGATCTGATGAAGGCGAACTTCCGCACGCTGAAATCGCGCGACGGCTGGGCCTTCATGGGCTCTTCCTCCGGCGGCTTCTCGGGGCTGAAGGCCGTGCTGAAGGACCCGGACAAGTTCAAGGCGGTCATCGCCTCCGGGCCGGACATCGTGCCGGACTCCCCGCTGTGGGCGGGCCACGAGGCCGAAAAGGCGGCCAACAACCCGGAGAAGCTGGCCGAGAAGCTGATCGCCGCCAAGCACCCGGACGTCTATCTGGCCTTCCAGGTCGGCACCAAGGAACACACCGTGATGCCGAAGGTGAAGAAATTCATCTCCCAGTACGGCAATAAGGGGCCGGTCAAAACGCACCTTCAGGAGATCCAGGGCGGCGAGCACAACGGCAAGACCTACGTGCAGGGCATGGCCAACGGAAGCCTCCAGTGGATCAGTGAGCATATGGAAGGCCCCACACCGGCCTCCTGACCGGCCCCGAAATCAGTCCCGCTCCCCAAAAAAATCGGCCCCCGGCTACCCCTCCCGGAAAACCGCCCCCAATACCGCCCCCGAAAACCCGAAAACCGGCCCCCGGAGCTCCGCCCCCCTCGGCGCCCCGGGGGCCTCCCCGTCGCCCCGTCAGCCCTCCAGCAGGCTCACCTTCACGTCGGCGGGGAACCCGGTCGTCGGGCCCGTACGCCGCGCGAACTCGGTGACGCCGGCCAACTGCTCCGTGCCGAAGCGGAAGTCCAGGGTCGTGAAGTAGCGCTCCAGCAGCGGCGCGTCGAACTGCTCCCAGCGCGCCGCCTGCTCGGCGACCTTGCCGACCTCCGCGAGCGACAGGTCGCGGGAGGCGAGGAACGCCTCGTGCACCTTGCGTACGATCCGCGGCTCGCGCTCCAGGTAGTCGCGGCGCACGGCCCACACGGCGAAGACGAACGGCAGCCCCGTCCAGTCCTTCCACATCTGCCCGAGGTCGTGGACGTCGAGGCCGAGCTGGGGCCCGTAATGCATCTTGGCCCGCAGCGCGGCGTCGCCGATCAGTACGGCCGCGTCCGCCTCCCGCATCATCAGGCCGAGGTCGGGCGGGCAGGTGTAGTAGTCGGGCTCGACCTTGTACTGCTCCGCGAGCAGCAGTTGGGCCAGGCGTACGGAGGTCCGCGAGGTCGAGCCGAGCGCGACGCGGCCGTGGTCCAACTGCTCCAGCGGTACCTGCGAGGCGATCACGCAGGACATCACCGGACCGTCGCAGCCGACGGCGATGTCGGGCAGGGCGACGAGGTCGTCGGCGTTCTTCAGAAACTCGACGAGCGTGATGGGGCCGATGTCGAGTTCGCCGCTGACCAACTGTTCGCTGAGCTTTTCCGGGGTGTCCTTGGTGAGCTCCAGATCCAGCAGCGTGCCCGTACGGGCGAGGCCCCAGTACAAGGGGAGGCAGTTGAGGAACTGAATGTGGCCGACCCGCGGCCGGCTCCGACGGTGGTCGGGGAGGGCGGCGGCGGCAGAGGCTGAATTGTCCACAACCGGAGGCTAGACCTGGGTCGTACACGCGAGCGGAGCGGGGTCCGGCGATCCGCGCTCGACCAGCGATCTTTTCCGTCCAACGGCGGCTGAAAACCCCGCCAACAGGTGATCTTCGACTCTTTCCCAGCCCACACGGAGCGTGCTAGGCTCGCCGCAAGTTGCAGTTTGGTTTCCCTTGCAGTACAGAGCCTGCGGAGCATGTGACCCCGCAGGCTTTTGTAGTTTTCAGACTTCTCGCAGGTTCTGGAGCAGGGCAACCCTTTGGCCCAAGGAGGGCTTATGGCTACCGGAACCGTGAAGTGGTTCAACGCTGAAAAGGGCTTCGGCTTCATCGCCCAGGACGGCGGCGGCCCGGATGTCTTCGTTCACTACTCCGCGATCAACGCCTCTGGCTTCCGTTCCCTGGAAGAGAACCAGCAGGTGAACTTCGACGTCACGCAGGGTCCGAAGGGCCCGCAGGCGGAGAACGTCACCCCCGTCTAAGTCCGTACGGACCGGATGGGTCGGCCGATCGCGGTCGACGTGCAACACCCAAGGAGCCCCGCTCCTCCGCTTCGGCGGGGAGCGGGGCTCCTGCCTGTTTCCCCCTCCCCTCCCCCACCGGACACGACCACCGGTTGCCCGCCGCCCGGCGCGCCGCGAGCGGCATCGGCCCCCGCCGTCGGCAGAGTTGATCTTCCTGGTCCGCCGCCGGCCAGCGCCACCGGAGAGTCGGGAGATGGAAGAGCCGCATGCACGCGCGCACCACAGCCCTCACCGCCCTCGCCGCGCTCACCCTGTCGCTCGGGCCGAGCGGCACCGGCCGCACCGCGGAGCGGCCGGGCGACCTCGTCAGCTCCGCCCCGACCGTCTTCCGGCCGCTGCCCCACCAGCCCACCGCCACCCGGGCCTGGCACATCGAGTACCGCTCCACCACCGCCAAGGGCGCCCCCAACACGGTCTCCGGCACCGTCATCGTCCCCGCCGACGGCCGGACCCGCCCGCGCCCGCTGGTCACCTACGCCGTCGGCACGGTGGGGCTCGCCGACAGTTGCGCGCCGTCGGCCGGGTTCCCGCGCGGTACGACCGTGGAGGCCGGCCTCATCCAACTGCTCACAATGCGCGGCTGGGCCGTGGCCGTCACCGACTACGAGGGCCTGGGCACGCCCGGCGACCACACCTATACCGTCGGACCCGCCGAGGGCCGGGCCGTGCTCGACGCGGCGCGCGCCGCCCAGCGGCTGCCCGGCGCCGGGCTGTCCGCGGCCACGCCCGTCGGCATCATGGGCTATTCGCAGGGCGGCCAGGCGGCCGGCTGGGCGGCCGAACTGCACGCGGGCTACGCGCCCGAACTGCGCGTCAAGGGCACCGCCGCCGGCGGCGTCCCCGCCGACCTCCTCGCGGTCGCCGCCCACCACCACGGCAGTACGGGCGCGGGCGCCGTCCTGATGTCCGCGATCGGCCAGAACGCGGCCTTCCCGGAGCTGCGGCTCGACACGTACCTCAACGAACGCGGCCGCCGCTACGCGGACTTCATGAAGCGCAACTGCGTGGCGATCGACACCGCCTCGGGCCTGTTCCGGGAGATGTCCGAGGTGACCGTCCGCGACCCGCTGCGCCAACCGGACTGGATCCGCGCCCTGCACGCCTCCGACCTGGGCACCCGCGCCCCCGACCGGCCCGTGTACCTGTACCACGGGACGGCCGACCACCTGATCCCGTACGCGATCGGGGAGCGGCTGCGCGCGGACTGGTGCGCGCGGCGGGCCACGCTCGCGTGGCGGCCGATCCCGCTCGGCGAACACGTCATGGGCGCCATCGCCGGCTCCGTACCGGCCGCGGACTGGCTCGCCGACCGCTTCGCCGGCCGGCCGCCCCGCGACGACTGCCGCTCCGGCGGCGCCTGACCCGGCGACGGCCGCCGGGCCGCCCCGTGCCGCAGGGGAGCCCCGTGCCACCTTCCCCCACAGAAGGCGGCACGGGGCCGTTCATGGGCAGCGCCGACGGCATGCCCGGCGGGGCTTCCCGGCGGGGGCGTGGCGGAGCGGCGTGGTGGAGCAACGGATCGGCGCGGTGCGGGTACGAGCGGATGCGCGTCGTGGGCCGCCGGCCGGATCGCTGTGAGCAGCTTCTCATCCCCGGCCCCGCGCCGCGGCGGCACCTCCCGTTTCCTGGGCCGCCGCGGCCGGTTCGGTCCCCCGGCCCGCTCACGCGTAGCCGCCCTCCTACGTCCGTACGGCCCCGAGCCCGTACCGGCCGATACACCTGTGCGCGTATGCCCCATACGCACGTACGGTCCTCACGCCCGTACGCCCCCTGCGTACCCGTGCGTACACGCAGCCGTTACGCGCGTACGGCCCCGGGCGCCGGCAGCGCCGAGGGCCGTACGAGGATCGAGGATCGGAGGAGCGGTCAGACCGCCGCGGGCTCCGGCTTCTTCGACCGGGGCTCGGCCGGCGCCGGGGCCTCGGCCGGGACCTCGTCGTCCAGCGGGGAGGAGCCGGCCGCGTCGTACACCGCGCGGTCCAGGATCTTCTCGTGTGCCGAGACGACGATCGGGACGACGACCTGACCGGCGACGTTGGTGGCGGTGCGCATCATGTCGAGGATCGGGTCGATGGCGAGCAGCAGGCCGACCCCTTCGAGCGGCAGGCCCAGCGTCGAGAGGGTCAGCGTGAGCATGACGGTCGCGCCGGTGAGCCCGGCCGTGGCGGCGGAGCCGATGACCGAGACGAAGGCGATCAGCAGGTAGTCGCCGATGCCGAGGTGCATGTGGAAGATCTCGGCGACGAAGATCGCGGCGATGGCCGGGTAGATCGAGGCGCAGCCGTCCATCTTGGTGGTGGAGCCGAAGGGCACGGCGAAGGACGCGTACTCCTTCGGGACGCCGAGCCGCTCGGTGACCTTCTGCGTCAGCGGCATGGTGCCGACCGAGGAGCGGGAGACGAACGCGAGCTGGATGGCGGGCCAGGCGCCCCGGAAGAACTGGATGGGGTTGACCTTGGCGACCAGGCCGAGGATGAGCGGGTAGACGCCGAAGAGGACGAGGGCGCAGCCGACGTAGATGTCGACGGTGAACGTCGCGTACTGGCCGAGCAGGTCCCAGCCGTACTGGTAGATGGCCTTGCCGATGAGGCCGACGGTGCCGAGCGGGGCGAGCCGGATGACCCACCACAGGGCCTTCTGGAGGAGTTCCAGGACGGAGCGGCTGATGGTGAGGATCGGCTCGGCCTTCTCGCCGAGCTTGAGGGCGGCGATGCCCGCGACGGCGGCCATGAAGACGATCTGCATGACCTGGAGCTGGGTGAACGGCGTGACGACGTCCTTCGGGACGATCCCGGTGAGGAAGTCCAGCCAGGACCCCGAGTGCTGGGGCTTGGCGCCGTCGGCGGCGGTCAGGCCGGTGCCGGAGCCGGGGTTGGTGAGCAGGCCGATGGCGAGGCCGATGACGACCGCGATCAGCGAGGTCACCATGAACCAGATCAGGGTCCGGGTGGCGAGGCGGGCGGCGTTGCTGACGTTCCGCAGGTTGGTGATGGACACCAGGATCGCGAAGAAGACGAGCGGGGCGACGGCCAGCTTCAGGAGCTGGACGAAGATGCCGCCGATCTTGTCCAGGGTCGTCTGGAGCCAGGCGATGTCGCCGCTCTTCGCGGCCCAGCCGAGGAGGGCGCCGAGGACCAGGCCCAGCAGGATCTGGGCCCAGAACGGCACCTTGGGTATGTGGACGCGCGAGGACGACGTGTTCGTTGACGATGACAACGGAATCTCCGGGGACAGACGGATGACAGGCGAGTGTCAGAAGAGGGAGGGCGTGCGGGCGCCAGGAGGTCCGTACGGGATCTCCGGCCGCCGCGGCGTGTCGGGCGAGGGCCCGGTCAGCGGCGGCGACAGGCCGCGGACATGCGGCGGCAAAGATCGATGTGCAGGCGCGCCACGAGCACGAGGCTCATGGGGGATCGGCGCGCGGCTGCTGTCTTCATGACGATCACATTAACACTCGAACTTTGAGGTGCCCAAAGAATATCTTTGGTATCTCGCGTTACGGACGCCTCACCAAGGGACATCCGGGCCCGCCCAGGGGCGAAAACGACAGCGCCCCGCCGGGGAGCGGCTGCTCCCCGGCGGGGCGGGCGGGTGCTGAGTGCCCGGTCGTGCGGTACCGAGCGTCCGGCCGGCTCGGGCGCTAGAGGACGTGGTCCTCCTGGGCCGCGTTGGCGGCCAGCGCCTCCTTCGCGCGGTCCACGCGGCCGACGATCTGCTCGGACATGGCGTCCCGCTGCTTGCGCAGCAGCACGAAGCTCAGCGGCGCGGAGATGATGAGCGCGACCAGCACCATCCAGATCAGGTTGGAGCCGCGCACCGCGAGCGGAATGACGTGCACCGAGCAGAGCACCCAGACCACCGCGAAGCAGACGATGAGGAGGCCGATTCGCATACCGGTGTAGCGGAGCGAGGCGAACTTCTGGCTACTCACGGAGAGACCTTCTTCTCAACGACATCCGAAAGGGGCATCCTCCAGTCAAGCACGCCCCCGATTCGCTCAGGGAAGGGGGCGGCCCGGACGGGTGCCGGCCGCTGGAAAGGCGCGGCTCCGGCACGCGTCGGGGGCGCGGCTCAGACGCGCATCGGCTGGGGGGACTCGCGGCGGGCCGGGTCCGGGCCGTCGTACTCGCGGATGATCTCGTAGCGCGTGTTGCGCTCGACGGGCCGGAAGCCGGCGTCCCGGATCAGGTCGAGGAGATCGTCACGGGTCAGCTTGTTCGGCGTCCCGTAGTTGTCCGCGTCGTGCGTGATCTTGTACTCGACGACCGAGCCGTCCATGTCGTCCGCGCCGTGCTGGAGCGCGAGCTGCGCCGTCTGCACGCCGTGCATCACCCAGAAGACCTTGACGTGCGGGATGTTGTCGAACAGCAGCCGGGAGACCGCGAAGGTCTTCAGCGCCTCGGCGCCGGTCGCCATGGTCGTGCGCGCCTGGAGCCGGTTGCGGACCTTGCCGTCCTTCATGTCCACGAAGTCGTGCTGGTAGCGCAGCGGGATGAAGACCTGGAAGCCGCCCGTCTCGTCCTGCAGCTCGCGCAGGCGCAGCACGTGGTCGACGCGGTGCCGGGGCTCCTCGATGTGCCCGTAGAGCATCGTCGCCGGGGTCTTGAGGCCCTTCTGGTGGGCGAGGCGGTGGATGCGCGACCAGTCCTCCCAGTGGGTGTCGTGGTCGACGATGTGCTGCCGGACCTCCCACTCGAAGATCTCCGCGCCGCCGCCGGTCAGCGACTCCAGGCCGGCCTCGATCAGCTCGTCGAGGATCTCGGAGGCGGGCAGCCCGGAGATCTTCTCGAAGTGGTGGATCTCGGTGGCGGTGAACGCCTTGAGGGAGACGGTGTCGGGCAGCGCCTCCTTGAGGGCGCTGAGCGAGCGCGGGTAGTAGCGCCACGGCAGGGTCGGGTGCAGGCCGTTGACGATGTGCAGCTCGGTGAGGTTCTCGCCCTCCATCGCCTTGGCGAGGCGGACGGCCTCCTCGATGCGCATCGTGTACGCGTCCTTCTCCCCCGGCTTGCGCTGGAAGGAGCAGTACGCGCACGACGCCGTGCACACGTTGGTCATGTTGAGGTGGCGGTTGACGTTGAAGTGGACGACGTCGCCGTTCTTGCGGGTGCGCACCTCGTGGGCGAGGCCGCCCAGCCAGGCCAGGTCGTCGCTCTCGTAGAGCGCGATGCCGTCCTCGCGGGTCAGCCGCTCCCCGGACCGGACCTTGTCCTCCAGCTCGCGCTTGAGTCCCACATCCATGGTCGATGCAGTCATCCGGTCGCCTCCACTACGTGTGTTCCTGTGTCCGCTTCGCCTTCGGGCCTCTGTCCGTTATCGCCGTACGGGCCGCGTCGAGCCTACGCCTAGGCCTCCTCGGGCAGCTCCCCGACCCGGTTCTCCCACTTCGTGGAGAGCACGATCGTGGTGCGCGTCCGCGAGACGCCCCGGGTGCCGGAGAGTCTGCGGATGGTGCGCTCCAGGCCGTCCACGTCGCCGACCCGCGCCTTGAGCATGTACGAGTCGTCGCCCGCGATGAACCAGCAGTCCTCGATCTCCGGCAGGTCGCGCAGCCGCCGCGCCACGTCCTCGTGGTCGGCGGCGTCGGAGAGCGAGATGCCGATGAGGGCGGTCACGCCGAGGCCGAGCGAGGCGGAGTCGACCGTCGCGCGGTATCCGGTGATCACGCCGGCCGCCTCCAGGCGGTTGATCCGGTCGGTGACGCTCGGCCCCGAGAGGCCCACCAGCCGGCCCAGCTCCGCGTACGAGGCCCGTCCGTTCTCCCGCAGAGCCTGGATGAGCTGCCTATCCACCGCGTCCATGCGCCTGACACCTTCCATTAATCAGCGAACTCGCAGTTTTGCATGTAGAATCTAAGGCGTACAGGGCAGATGCCCTGCAAAACCGTCACACGATCACAGAAGATCTAGGAGTGTGTCCCGTGTACACGATCGAGATGGCCTACGCCCGGATGCGTGAGCTTCAGGACGAGGCCAAGCGTTCGCGTGTTCACCAGCCCACCGCTCCCGCCGCCCGCCGCGCCGGAACGATGTTCCGCACCGCGCGCGCCAAGAAGCGCTGAGCCTGCTACTAACCCTCACGAGAGCCGCCACCCAGCTCTCCCTCCCACCGGCGGTACAGCCGATGCGGCACCCCTGCCGCGTCCAGCACCCGCCCCGCGACGAAGTCCACCAGATCCTGGATGTGCGTCGCCCCCGCGTAAAACGCCGGAGAGGCGGGCAGCACCACGGCGCCCGCCTCGTCCAGTGCCACCAAGTGCTTCAGCGTCTGGCCGTTCAGCGGCGTCTCGCGCACCGCGACCACCAGCGGCCGCCGCTCCTTGAGCGTCACGCTCGCCGCCCGCTGGAGCAGATCCTTCGAGAGTCCCAGCGCGACCCCCGCCACGGAGGCCGTCGACGCGGGCACGATCAGCATCCCCTGTACGGGGTACGAGCCCGACGACGGCCCCGCGGCCAGGTCCCCGGCCGGCCAGTACCGCACCCCCGACACATCCACGTCGAAGACGCCCGGCTTGCCGTCCGCGCCCCGGGCCAGCCACGCCGCCAGGTCCTCGCGCCAGTGCGCGTCCCGGAAACTGATGCCCGTCTCGTCCAGCAGGGTCAGCCGTGACGCCCGGCTGACCACCAGGTCCACGTCCTCGCCCGCGCTCAGCAGCGCGCGCAGCACCGCGGCGGCGTACGGCGTCCCGGAGGCCCCGGAGACCCCCACCAGCCACGGGCGACGTGCTCTTGTGTGTTCGTGCGGTTCCACGACCCGAGCCTATCCGCCCGCCGCCCGCCCGCTCCCTCGGCCGACGGGCGGGGGCCGGCCGCCCCGGTGCGGAGCACCGCCGGCCCTCGGTCCGCCGGCCCCTCAGACCGTCAGCCCCCGCACCAGCAGGTCGAGCAGCACGCACACGAACAGCGAGATCCCGATGAAGCTGTTGGTCTGGAAGAACGCCCGGTTCAGCCGGGACAGGTCGTGCGGCTTGACGATCGTGTGCTCGTAGCAGAACGCCGCCGCGACGATCACCAGGCCGATCCAGAAGAACACCCCGGCGTCCGTGGCCAGCCCGAACCACACCAGCAGCGCCGTGGTCAGCACATGGCAGACCCGCGCCCCGTACAGCGCGGCCGGGACGCCGTACCGGGCCGGGGTCGACTTCACCCCGTGCGCCCGGTCCGCCTCCACGTCCTGCGAGCCGAAGATCAGGTCGAAGCCGCCGATCCAGATGCCGACCGCGAGGCCGAGGATCACCGCCTCCCACGACCACGACCCGGTGACCGCGAGCCACGCGCCGACCGGGCCCATCGCCTGGGCCAGGCCCAGGATCGCGTGCGGGAAGTTGGTGAACCGCTTCCCGTACGGATAGACCACCATCGGCACCACGGCGATCGGCGCGAGCGCCAGGCACAGCGGGTTCAGCGCCGCCGCCGCGCCCAGGAACACCACGACCGCGATCAGCGCGCCGGTCCACGCGGACCGCACCGACACCGCGCCGGTCACCAGCTCGCGGCCGGCCGTGCGCGGATTGCGGGCGTCGATCTCGCGGTCGATGATCCGATTGCAGGCCATCGCGAAGGTGCGCAGCCCCACCATGGCGACGGTCACCAGGAGCAGCCGCCCCCAGTGGATCTCCCCGTCCAGCCGGTACATCGCGGTGAGCGTGGCGATGTACGCGAAGGGCAGCGCGAAGACGGAGTGCTCGATCATCACGAGCCGCAGGAACGCCCGTACCTTGCCGCTGGGCTGCGTGGGCCCCGGCCCCAGTACGCCTTCGGCGGCCGACATCACTGCCCGTACTCCGGTGCGTCCCCGCGCGGCCGGGAATGCCCCGGCTCCGCGCTCTCCTCCGCGGTCATGGACTGAGCTGTCACAGCCCGTACTCCTTCCAACGCTTCGTCACCCTTTCGGCGACCTCGGGGTCCGACTCGACCATCCGCGGCCAGCCGCCGTCGCGCGTGTACCCCTCCTCGGGCCACTTCGCCGTCGCGTCGATGCCCGCCTTGCCGCCCCAGAACTGCTGGTACGAGGCGTGGTCGAGGTGGTCGACCGGGCCCTCGACGACGGTCAGGTCGCGCCCGTAGTCCGTGTTCCCCAGCGCCCGCCAGGCGACCTCGTGCAGATCGTGGACGTCGCAGTCGGCGTCCACGACCACGATCAGCTTGGTGAGCGACATCATGTGCGCGCCCCAGATCGCGTGCATGACCTTCTGCGCGTGCTTGGGGTAGCGCTTGTCGATCGCGACGATCGCGCAGTTGTGGAAGCCGCCCGACTCCGGCAGGTGGTAGTCGACGATGTCCGGCACGATGATCTTCAGCAGCGGCAGGAAGAACCGCTCGGTGGCCCGGCCGAGCGGGCCGTCCTCCGTCGGCGGCCGGCCCACCACGATCGACTGGAGCAGCGGGCGCCTGCGCATCGTGACGCAGTCGATGGTCAGCGCGGGGAACGGCTCCTGCGGCGTGTAGAAGCCGGTGTGGTCGCCGAACGGCCCCTCCGGCAGCATCTCGCCCGGCTCCAGCCACCCCTCGATGACCACCTCGGCCTGCGCCGGGACCTGGAGCGGAACGGTCTTGCAGTCGACCATCTCGATCCGCTTGCCCTGCACGAACCCCGCGAACAGGTACTCGTCGATATCGCCGGGGAGCGGCGCGGTCGAGGCGTACGTCACGGCGGGCGGCGCCCCGAAGGCGATCGCGACCGGCAGCCGCTCCCCGCGCCGAGCCGCCACCTGGTAGTGGTTGCGGCTGTCCTTGTGGATCTGCCAGTGCATACCGATGGTGCGCTTGTCGTGGCGCTGGAGGCGGTAGAGGCCCAGATTGCGCACGCCCGTCTCGGGGTGCTTGGTGTGCGTGAGCCCCAGGTTGAAGAAGGAACCGCCGTCCTCGGGCCACGTGAACAGCGCCGGCAGCCTCTCCAGGTCGACGTCGTCGCCCCTGAGCACCACTTCCTGTACGGGCGCGGCCTCGCCCTTCACCTTCTTCGGCGGTACGTGCGCCATGTTCGCGAGCTTCCCGAACGCCTCGCGCACCCCGACGAAGCCCTGCGGCAGCTCGGGCCTCAGCAGCCCGCCGATCCGGTCGCTGATCTCGTCGTACGACTTCAGCCCGAGCGCCTTCAGGAGCCGGCGGTCGGTCCCGAAGACGTTCATGGCCAGCGGCATCGCCGCGCCCTTCACGTTCTCGAAGAGCAGCGCCGGGCCGCCCGCCTTGTTCACCCGGTCGACGATCTCCCCGACCTCCAGATAGGGGTCGACTTCCGCCTTGACGCGCTTGAGATCGCCGTCACGCTCAAGGGCTCTCAGGAATGAGCGAAGATCGTCATAAGCCATGCCATCAAGTATCAAGCACGCACTACCCTGGTCCCGTCACGGGGGCCGCCGGGCGGCCCGTTCCTTACCTCCGGGGGGCTCTCCACCATGCTCAGGTATCTGCCGTTCCTGCTGATCCTGGCGCTGTGGATCTATGCCTTCATCGACTGCCTCAACACCCCGGAGAACGAGGTCAGGGGGTTGCCGAAGCTGGCATGGGTGTTCATCATCCTGCTCTTCGGCGAGGTCCTGGTCGGCCCGATCGCCTGGCTCGCCGCGGGCCGCCCGCGCGCCGCGGCCGGGCCCGGCGGGCGGCCGGGGGCGGGCGCCGGGCCGCGCCGGACCTGGGTGGCGCCGGACGACAACCCCGAGTTCCTGAAGTCCATCCGCGACGAGGGCGCTGCCGACGGGAAGCGGGCGGCGCGGGACGAGGAGCTGCTCAAGAGCTGGGAGGCGGACCTGCGCCGCCGCGAGGAGGAGCTGCGCCGCAAGGACGGCGGCGAGGACGCCCCGCCGAAGGCGTGAACGCTCCGCCGAAGGCATGAACGCCTCGCCGAAGGCGTGAACGCTCCGACAGCCGTTACGAATTCATCTCGTACGAATGCCGTACGGCCTGCTCCCGCACACATCTGATCCCGATCGGGACGCAAGATGACCACTCCGGTCAACTCCCGTCTCTTCACGGCCATTTGTTGCATCGTTCACGTATCCACTCCTGCCCTTGGTGCGCACGCGCCGCGAGAGTCGGGTCCGGCCCGTGGGGGCCGGTAGGCGATTCGAGCGAGAGGGACACCCATGCCCGACATGACCCGACGCAGACTCCTCGGCTCGGCGGCGGGCGCGGTCGGCGGCGCCGCGGCGCTGTCGCTGCTGCCGCCGAGCGTGCAGAAGGCGGTGGCCGCCGGACCGGAGCGGCGGCACGGTTCGCTGGACGACATCGAGCACGTCGTGCTGCTGATGCAGGAGAACCGGTCCTTCGACCACTACTTCGGCACCCTCAAGGGCGTACGCGGCTTCGCCGACCCCGACGCGCTGCGGCTGCCCACCGGGCGCTCGGTGTTCTACCAGCCGGACGAGGCGAACCCCGAGGGGTACCTGCTGCCGTTCCGGCTGAACACGCGGAAGAGCAGCGCCCAGGCGATCCCCTCCACCAGCCACGCCTGGGCCGTGCAGCACGAGGCGTGGAACGGCGGCAAGATGGACCGCTGGCTGCCCGCGCACCGCAAGGCGGACGGGAAGAACGGCCCGTACGTGATGGGCTACCACACCCGGCAGGACATACCGTTCCAGTTCGCGCTGGCCGAGACGTTCACCATCTGCGACAACTACTTCTGCTCGGTGTTCGGGCCGACCTGGCCCAACCGGCTGTACTGGATGACCGGCACCATCGATCCGTCCGGCACCCAGGGCGGCCCGATCACCAACAACACGGCGCCCACGCCGTACCGGTGGACCACCTACGCCGAGCGGCTCCAGCAGGCGGGCGTGAGCTGGCGCGTCTACCAGCAGCAGGACAACTACGGCTGCAACATGCTGGAGAACTTCAAGACCTTCAAGGACGCCAAGCCGGGCGACCCGCTGTACGAGCGCGGCATGCGCAAGCTCGCGGCCGACGCGTTCGAGGAGGACGCCCGCAACGACCGGCTCCCCGCGGTGTCGTGGATCATCCCCACCAGCACCGAGTCCGAGCACCCCGACTACCTGCCGGCGGCGGGCGCGGACTTCGTCGCCCGGAAGATCGAGGCCATCGCCTCCAACCCGAAGGTGTGGCGCAAGACCGCCTTCATCCTCAACTACGACGAGAACGACGGCCTCTTCGACCACGTGCCGCCGCCGACGCCGCCCGCCGGGACGAAGGACGAGTTCGTACGGGGGCTGCCGATCGGCGGCGGCTACCGGGTGCCGTGCACGATCATCTCGCCGTGGACGGTGGGCGGCTGGGCCGCCGGCGACGCCTTCGACCACACCTCGGTGCTCCAGTTCCTGGAGCGCTGGACGGGCGTCGAGGAGCCCAACATCACCGACTGGCGCCGCGACACCTTCGGCGACCTCACCTCCGCCTTCGGCTTCCGCCACGCCGCCCACCGCCCGCCGCGCCTCCCCCACGACACGGCCCGCCAGCTCGAACGCGCCAAGTGGGAGGTAGCCCACCTCCCCAAGCCCACCCTCCCCACCACCGACCAAACCCCTCCCCACCAGGAACCCGGCCACCGCAAGCGCCGCTGACGCCGGGGCACGCCACGGCCCGCGCCCTTCCCGTGGGGAAGTGGCGCGGGCCGTAGGTGTGGGGGTCAGACGCCGGCGTAGGAGTGCTTGCCGGTGATGAAGATGTTGACGCCGTAGTAGTTGAAGAGGTAGCAGGCGAAGGCGATGAGGCCGAGGTAGGCGGCTTTGCGGCCCTTCCAGCCGGCGGTGGCGCGGGCGTGGAGGTAGGCGGCGTAGGCGACCCAGGTGATGAAGGACCAGGTCTCCTTGGGGTCCCAGCCCCAGTAGCGGCCCCAGGCGGCCTCGGCCCAGATGGAGCCGGCGATGATCGTGAAGGTCCACAGCGGGAAGACCGTGGCGTTGACGCGGTAGGCGAACTTGTCGAGCGTCGCGGAGGCCGGCAGCCGCTCCAGGGCGCCGTCCCAGCCCATCTGCACCCGGACCCCGAGCCGCGTCCAGCGGTCGCCCGCCGGGGTGTTCCGCAGCTTCGTCGCCAGCACGTCCCGCCCGGCCTTGCCGGCCGCCTGGCGGACCTCCAGACCGTCGCGGAAGCGGTAGAAGAGGGAGGAGACCGCGCCGACGTACAGCGACGCGCCGGAGATGATCGCGCAGGAGACGTGGATCCACAGCCAGTACGAGTGCAGCGCGGGCACGAGCTGGTCGCTGGAGGTGTAGAGCACCGAGACGGCGAGGCCCAGGTCCAGGAGGATCGTGGTGACCAGCGGCAGGCCGAGCCAGCGGATGTTCTTCTTGGCCAGCAGCAGACCGAGGTAGACCGCCACCGCCACCATCCCGAAGGTGGTGGAGAACTCGTACATGTTGCCCCAGGGGGCGCGCTCCACGGAGAGCGCCCGGGTGAGCACCCCGCCGAAGTGGATCACGGAGGCCAGCACCGTCAGGGAGACGGCGATACGGCCGTACATGTCCCCCTTCTCGCTGCCGCCCGCCGCGCCCGGCCCGTCCGGCACGTCGCGGGCGCCGGCGACGGCGCGGGTGACGACCTTGGGGCGTTCGAGGACCGCGGTGCCCGTGCCGCCTTTCTGGGCGACCTGCACGGTCACGCTCTGCCGCGCCGGCTGCTCGGCGGTCAGCGCGGCGGCGGTGCGGCCGACCGCGCTGCGGCTGCCGAACACCCACTCCGCGATGTGCGCGAGGAAGGCGAGGGTGTAGACGGCCATCGCCGAATAGATCAGCACATTGCTGGTATGGGCCAGGTTCTCGTTGGCTGCGGCAGCGATGTTCACGCGCGCGCTCCTTCGGAGGGATCAGCGGGGTCTGCGGGATCGGAGGGATCGAGGCCCGGTTCCGGCTCCTCCGGTACGGGCATGGCGTGGGGCTGGAGCGCGAGCGCGAGGTCGCCGAGTTCCTCGGGCAGTTTCGCGGACTCGCTGCGGCCGAGGCCGCCGAGCTCCACGACCGTACGCCCGTGCTCGTCCGCGGCCGCCCGCACCCACACGCGGCGGCGCTGGATGAACAGGGACCCGGCGAGTCCGAGCAGCGCGCCGACCGCGCCGGCCAGGGCGGTGCCGTTGCCCGGCTGGTGGGAGACCTGGAAGGTGGCCCAGGTCTTGATGGAGTCGAACGTGAGGCTGCCGGCCCCGTTCGGCAGCTTCATGGTCTGGCCGACGCGCAGCAGTTCCGCGTAGGGCTTGCCGTCCTTGTCCTTGAACTGCGTCATCTTCGTCGTGTCGAGCTTGTAGACGCTCTGCGCCAGGCCCGAGTCCATGCCCAGGCTCCCGTGGTACGCCGTGAGCACCAGCGCGGGCGAGTCCAGCGCCGGGAACTGCGACATCATCGTGCCGGTCTTGAGGTCCAGCGTCGGCACGAAGTTGCCCTGGAAGCCGATCTGGTCCGGCTCGCCGTCCTTGTCGCGGTAGTCCGGCACCTTGAGGATCGTCGACTCGGTGAGGTTCTGGCCGTCGACGGGCAGCGAGGCCACGGCGCCCTTGTACGCGATGTTGCCCTGGCCGTCCCGGACGGTGACGACCGGCGCGTAGCCGTGGCCCTGGAGGTAGACCTTGGAGCCGCCGGTCTCCAGCGGCTTGTTGACCTCGATGGTGGTCTCGCGCGGCTTGCCGTCCGTGCCGTCGTAGTACGTGACGTGGGCGCGGAAGACGCGCGGGGTGCCCCGCTCGGGGCCGGTGCGTTCGTAGCTGGAGTCGAAGCCGTTCAGGTCGAAGCTGAAGGGCTGGAGGTTGTTCTGGTCGAAGAGCGTGCCGGGCCTGAAGTCGTCGTACTGCGACATGGTGTTGGAGAACCCGTCGCCCTCGACGATCAGCTTGGAGCCCTCGGCCTTGAAGAGCTGCCCGGTCGCGAAGGCGACCAGCATCACGATCAGCGAGATGTGGAAGAGGAGGTTGCCCGCCTCGCGCAGATAGCCCTTCTCGGCGGCCACCGAACCGTCGGCCGCCTCCGTGCGGAACCGCTTGCCCCGCAGCACCTTCCGCGCCGCGGCCAGCACCTCCTCCGGCGCGGCCTCGGTCCGCCACGTGGTGTACGCGGGCAGCCGGGTCAGCCGGCGCGGCGCGCCCGGCGGCCGGCCGCGGAGCTGGCCCACGAACTGCCAGGTGCGCGGCACGATGCAGCCGATGAGCGAGATGAACAGCAGGATGTAGATCGCGGAGAACCACACCGAGCTGTAGACGTGGAAGAGCTGGAGCTTCTCGTAGATCGGCGTGACCGTGGGGTGCGCCTTCTGCCAGTCCTCGACCTTCACCGCGTCGACGCTGGTCTGCGGCACGAGCGAGCCGGGGATCGCGGCCAGCGAGAGCAGGAACAGCAGGATCAGCGCGACCCGCATGGAGGTGAGCTGGCGCCAGAACCAGCGGGCCCACCCGATGACGCCCATCGACGGCACCGAGCCCGGCGGGCCGCCCTCGGGCGACTCGACCGGCGCCGTGGAGAGCTGGGCGCCGGCCTCGCCGAGGCCCTGCTCCTCGTCGGCGGGGGTGGGTGTCTTCGCCATCAGATCAGACCTCGGGAACGAAGGATTGGGTCCACGACTGCATATCGGTCACCATGCGGTCCCACGCCCCGGTGACGAGCAGCACGCCGACCGCGACGAGCATCAGGCCGCCGATCCGCATGACCCACGTGTAGTGGCGCTTGACCCAGCCGAACGCGCCGAGCGCCCGCCGGAAGGCGACCGCGGCGAGGATGAAGGGCACGCCCAGCCCCACACAGTAGGCGACCATGAGGAGCGCGCCGCGCCCGGCGCTCGCCTGGTCGAGGGCGAGGACGTTGACGGCGGCGAGGGTGGGGCCGATGCACGGCGTCCAGCCCACCCCGAACAGGATGCCCAGCAGCGGCGCCCCGGCCAGCCCCATGGCGGGCTTCTTGTGGAAGCGGAACTCCCGCTGCCCGAAGAGGCTCATGATCCCCATGAAGGCGAGGCCGAGCACGATGGTGAAGGCCCCGAGGACCTTGGAGATGATCTCCTTGTGCGCCTGGAGCTGCCAGCCGAAGTTGCCGAACAGGGCGCCGCCGGAGACGAAGACGGCGGTGAAGCCGAGGACGAAGAGCGAGGCCCCGATCACCATCCGGCCGCGCTTGGCGTTGCCGAGGTCGGTGCCGCTGACCCCGGTGACGTACGAGAGGTAGCCGGGGACCAGCGGCAGCACGCAGGGGGAGAAGAAGGAGACGAGACCGCCGAGCACCGCGATGGGCAGCGCGAGCAGCAGCGCTCCGCTCAGGACGGTCTGGTTCATGTCACTTCTCCGCGACCAGCGGGTCGAGGGTCTTGCGCAGCTCGTCCACGCTCAGCGCGTGGGGCGCGCTGGCCGCGATCTTCCCGTTCCGGTCGATGAAGATCGTGGAGGGGATGAACTGCGGGTTGAGGCTGCCCTTGGGGAAGCGCAGCAGCAGCTTGGCCGAGGGGTCGTGGAAGCTCGGGTACGGGACCTCGTACCGCTTCTCGAAGGAGAGCGGCGGCGCGGTGTCCACGTCGCGGGTGTTGAGGCCGACGAACTGGACGCCCTTGTCCTTGTACTCGTTCGCCACCTTGGTGAGGTTGGGCGCCTCGGCGCGGCAGGGCGCGCACCACGATCCCCACACGTTGAAGGCGATGATCTTGCCCTTGTACTCCTTGAGGAGATCGAGCCGCTTGCCGTCGAGCGTCTTGCCGGAGAGGTCCGGCGCGGCCTGCCGGTCGGACTTGTTCTTGACGACGCTGATGCCGCCCGTGCCCTGGACGAACTTGGTGTCGCCGCCGCCCTTGGCCTGGTTGCCGGAGCCGCAGGCGCTCAGCGCGAGGGCGGCTGCCGCGGCGCCGGCGGCCAGCACTGCGGCACGGCGGTGACGGGCGGGTCGGCGAGGGGCGCGGCGGGCACTCATGTGAAAAGTTTCGCATGGGGCCCCCGGCGATCTTCCGCGCCCCCCTCGGCGGCGATTCTCAGCCCCGCGCCGGGGTCCACTTCTGGCCGACCCCGAGCCCCCGCCACTGCGCGAGCACCTTCGGGTCCTGCGCGTCGAGCCAGTCCACGAGCTGCTTGAAGGAGACCAGCCGGACGTCCTTGTGCTTCTCGTCGGCGATGTGCTTGAGCGCTTCCTCGACGGCGTCCATGTATATGCCGCCGTTCCACTGCTCGAAGTGGTTGCCGATGAAGAACGGCGCGCGGTTGGTCTCGTACGCGCGCTGGAAACCGGCGATGTAGGAGCGGGTGGCCTGCTGCCGCCAGGCCGGGTAGTTGGACGACGGCGCCTTCGTCGAGTTCTTCGACTGGTTGAAGAGCATGTTGTAGTCCATGGACAGGACTTCGAAGCGGTGGCCGGGGAACGGTATCGCCTGGAGCGGCAGGTCCCATACGCCGTGCTTCTTCGTCGGCCATATCTGGAGGCCGCCCGAGGAACTCGCGTCGTAACGCCAGCCGAGTTTCGCGGCGGTCGGCAGCAGATTGTCCTGGCCGAGCAGGCACGGCGTACGGCCGCCGACGAGTTCCTTCGAGTAGTCGAAGGGCAGCGGTTCGAGGTCCGAAAAACCAGTATGGGTACGCCACTTGGTGACGAACGACATCGCCTGGTCGATTTCGGAGCGCCATTGCGCGGGCGTCCACTTGGCGACGGAACCGGAGCCCGCGCAGAAGTGCCCGTTGAAGTGCGTGCCTATCTCGTGGCCTTCGAGCCACGCCGCGCGCACGTTCTGGAGCGTCGCCTTGATGTGGTCGTCGGTGAGATAGCCGATGTCCGAGGCGCCGACCTTGTTGTTCGGCGGCCGGTACATGTCCTTCTTCGCCTCCGGCAGGCAGTACAGCCCGGAGAGGAAGAACGTCATGCCGGCGTTGTACTCCTTGGCCAGCTTGCGGAAGCGGGGGAAGAGGCCGTTGCCGACCTCGCCGGCGCCGTCCCAGGAGAACACGACGAACTGCGGGGGCTTCTGGCCCGGCTCCAGCCGTTCCGGCTTCGGCGGCTGATGCGGCTGCGGACCCGCGTCGGCCGTCGAGCCGTCGCCTATCGGCTTCGCCTTCGCCTGTTCGCTCGCCTTCGCCCGCGGGTCCTTGGTGCCGCTCTTGCCCCGGTCCGATCCGGAATCCGAGGAACAGCCGGCCACGCCCAATGCGGCGGCCGCTCCAACTCCCATTCCGAGCAGCCCGCGTCGGCTGATGTCGCGCATTACGTCCCCATCCGTGCTCGCCGTGCTCACCGTCCATATAAATGGACGATCAGTAAGACTGCACAGCGAACAGGACGGTTCCGTCAAATCGGCGCGGAATTATTGCCGGAAATTGGCCCGCGCTTACCCTGCGAATGGCTTCCTTTACGCTCCGAAACCCTTGGAGCCGCCCTTCACGGGTTTGGCGCCGGCCAGCAGGTGCACGGGCACCAAATCGCGGGCCGGCTCGCTGTATCCCACCGAGACGATGCGATTGCCGCGGAACGTGAACGACGTCAGGCTCGCCAGCGTGCACTCCCGCTTCCGCGGGTCGTGCCAGAGCCGGCGCCGCTCGACGAAGCTCCGCAGCACCCAGATCGGAAGCTGGTGGCTGACGCACACCGCCTCGTGGCCGCGCGCCGCGTCCCGGGCCGCGCTGATCGCGCCCATCATCCGTACGACCTGGTCGACGTACGGCTCACCCCACGACGGGCGGAACGGGTTGGTCAGGTACTTCCAGTTGGACGGGTTCTTCAGCGCCCCGTCGCCCACCCCGAACGTCTTGCCCTCGAAGACGTTCGCCGCCTCGATCAGCCGCTCGTCCGTCGCCAGGTCCAGACCGAGCGCCTTGGCCAGCGGCGTCGCCGTCTCCTGCGCGCGCTCCAGCGGCGAGGCCACCACCTGGGTGATGTCGCGGGCGGCCAGGTGCTCGGCGACCCGGTCGGCCATCTGCCGGCCCAGCTCCGAGAGGTGGTAGCCGGGCTGACGCCCGTACAGCACGCCCTCCGGGTTGTGCACCTCGCCGTGGCGCATCACGTGCACCACGGTCAGCGCGGAGCGGTCGCCGTTGGTCGCGGCTTCGGACACGCCGTTGGGCGAGCCGGCGGACGGGGCCGCGGCGGCGCCTGCGCCGTTGGTCGCGGCGTCGGACGAATGGTCCGGCGCGCCGCTGTTCTCGGCTCCGCCGGACGCGTTGGGGGACGACGCGTTGGGGGACGCGCCGTTGTTCTCTGCTCCGTTCGTCATCCCGGACATCACTCCGCCGCCTCGGCCGCGGCCCGCGCCGCCTCCGGCAGCGCGGCGGCGATCCGCTCGACCGCCGCGTCATCGTGCGCCGTCGAGAGGAACCACGACTCGAAGGAGGACGGCGGGAGGTAGACGCCCTGCGCGAGCATCGAGTGGAAGAAGGCGGTGTAGCGGAAGGAGTCCTGCGCCTTGGCCGTCTCGTAGTCCCGTACGTCCTGGTCGGTGAAGAAGACCGAGAACATGCTGCCCGCCGCCGACACCCGGTGCGCGACGCCCGCCTTGTCCAGCGCGGCCGATACCAGCGACCGCACCTCGGCGGAGACCGCGTCCACCCGCCCGTACGCGGCGTCGTCCAGCAGCCGCAACTGCGCGATGCCCGCCGCGGTCGCCACCGGGTTACCGGAGAGGGTGCCCGCCTGGTAGACCGGGCCGGTCGGCGCGAGGTGCGCCATGACGTCGGCGCGCCCGCCGAAGGCCGCGGCCGGGAAGCCGCCGCCCATGACCTTGCCGAAGGTCATCAGGTCGGGCCGCACCCCGTCCAGGCCGTACCAGCCGGCCCCGCTCACCCGGAAGCCCGTCATGACCTCGTCGGAGATGTAGAGCGCGCCGTTCTCGGCGCACAGGTCGGCCAGCCCCTGGTTGAAGCCGGGCAGCGGCGCCACGACGCCCATGTTGCCCGCCGCCGCCTCCGTGATCACACACGCGATCTCGCCCGCGTGGGCGGCGAAGGCGGCCCGTACGGCGTCGAGGTCGTTGTAGGGGAGCACGATGGTGTCCCCGGCCTGCGCGCCCGTGACGCCGGGCGTGTCCGGCAGCGCGAACGTCGCGAGCCCGGACCCGGCCGCGGCCAGCAGCGCGTCCACGTGGCCGTGGTAGCAGCCGGCGAACTTGATCACCTTGGCGCGGCCGGTGAAACCGCGGGCCAGCCGGATCGCCGACATCGTCGCCTCGGTGCCGGAGGAGACGAGCCGCACCCGCTCGACGGGGGCGACGCGGGCCACGATCTCCTCGGCGAGCGCGACCTCGCCCTCGCCGGGGGTGCCGAACGACGTGCCGCGCGCGACGGCCTCCTGCACCGCGGCCGTCACCTCGGGGTGCGCGTGGCCCAGGATCATCGGGCCCCACGAGCACACCAGGTCCACGTACTCCCGGCCGTCGGCGTCGGTGAGGTACGGACCGGTGCCGGACACCATGAACCGGGGCGTACCGCCCACGGCGCGGAACGCGCGCACGGGAGAGTTCACGCCGCCGGGCGTCACGGCGGCCGCACGGTCGAAGAGCGTCTGCGAGACTGGGGCAGAGTACGAGTAAGTCACACCAGCCATGGTCTCAGAGCCGCACCGGGACTCGCGGCGAGGGCGTTTCAGCCGCCGGTCGCGGGGGAGGTCTCTGAGACGATGATCGGGTTGCGCGACGGGGTTCGCGAGTGGTCGGGTGGAGATTATGCATCGCGGTGGCGGACTGGGTGAGGGGACCGATGACCTGGGCCCCGAGCGTGCCCAGCGCGGACGCCACCGGCGCGAGGCGGAAAGCGCGGGAAGCAGGAGTGGTGGCCGGGTGGGGGTGACCTACAAGTACTTCGGGGCACCCAACGGAGCGACCGCCGCACGCGTACCGATCTCCATGCGCCCGGAGGAACTCGGCGGGGACGAGCTGGGCATGGGCGGCATGTTCTCCAAGATCAAACCGGAGACGATGGCCGCCATGGTCCTCACCGGCATCGAGGGCATACCCCTGCACCGGGTCCCGCCGCTGGAGCTGGTCGTCCTCCACCCCGACTACGCCGTCGTCAAGCTCCCCACCACCGTCGTCGACCCGCTACGCGGCATCGGCGAGGAGTCCGTGGGCGCCGCCGCCTTCATATGGTCCACGGTCCCCGACCGCGGCGGCCCCGGCGACGCCTTCCGCGTCTACCAGCTCCTCCACGAATGGCAGGACTTCTCCCACCGCCTCCACGAGGCGGGGCATCAGCCTTACTGCCTGGTCTGGCCTTGAGCTGACGGGCCCTGCGGGGCTTGGGGGCTTTGGGGCTGCGAGGCTTCCCGGCCTCCTGGGCTTCTGGGGCTTGCGGAACTTCTGGCGCTTGCGGGCCCTGAGGGTTTCGGGGCGTGGCGGAGCGGCTGGGCCTTGGCGCTCGTACGGGCGGGGGTGGGTGGCTGCGGCTACGGGCGCGCGTGGGCGGGGATCGGGCCGTACGGACGTAGGCGCTCAGCGACGACTGCTACGGGCACGAGCGGAGCTACGGGCGCGAGCGGAGGGCAGCGTGTACGGGCGTGAGCGCAGGGCCGGAGCGCGGGACCGGAGCGCGGGACCGGTCTGTACGAGCGTGAGCGGGCGACACCAGCCCCAGGCGGGCGTGAGCAGGCGACCAGCCACGTACGGGCCCGAGCGGCGGACGGCCCGTATGGGCACGGGCGCTCGGCCGATTCCTACAGCGCCGGGGCCATGTGGGCCCGTACGGCCCGCGGGCACTCGGTGAGCCCGTACCGGTCGCGGGCGAGCAGCCGGTCCTTGACCGGAGCAGGCCGGTCCTGACCAGCCTGGCTGGTTCCTCGGCGTGGGCCGGCCGCAGGGCGCGCGCTATTCGGCGAACCGCTGGTTGAACTACTCCAGCAGCCGGCCGCCCGCCGCCTCCACGAGCCGGCCTACGACGGGATGGATCACCAGGCCGGCGACCGCGCCCGCGAGCGCCGGGAGCCGGCGGGCGAACCACTGGCGGACGTACGCCATGGTGGACAGGTCCGCCTCGGGCGCGGTGACGGCCTCCTCCAGTTCGTCCAGGAGTCCGACGGCCCGTTCCGCCTCCGGCTCGTCGGCCGGCACGAGGGCCCGTACGCGCGCGAACTCGGCCCGCAGGGCGGCCAGTTCCTCCTCGGTGACAGCGGCCGCGGGGCCGCCCGGCGCGGCCTCGACGCGGGAGACGGTGTTGCCGCGGCCTACGACGACCTGGCCGGACACGTCCTGGGTGCGCACGTCGTAGCGGTCGCCGTGGCGCGCGGTGGTCTCAGGGGGCTCGGGGGTCTCGGGCATGGGCGGGGCTCCTTCGGGCTCACTGCTGGTTGCCGCTGTTTATCGCTGGTCGCCGCCGAGGGCGGGCGGTTCATCTCGCGTCGGGGTCGGACGGCTCGTCGGGCGCCGGGGAGGTCGAAGGGACCTCGGAGACCGCCTCGGGCGGGGGCTTCTTCGAACCGGGGGTGCGGGTGGGCCCGCTCGGCTTGGGCTCTTCGGTGGGGGTGGTGGGCCGGACGACCGTCGCCGAGGTCTTCGTGGCCTCGGTCGGCGCGGTCGGGCCCGAAGGGCCGCCGGTCGGGCCGGTCGGTCCGGTGGGTCCGGTCGGGCCGGTCGGCTTGTCCCCCACCGCGACCCCAGACACCGTCATCGACACGTCCGCCTTCCCCCAGTCGTCGCGCATGGTGACGGTCGCCCGGTACGCGCCCGGCCGCGTCGGCCGGAAGGTCACGTCGAAGAGGCACAGCCGGGAGCCGGCCGGCGGCGGGCAGGCCGTCAGGGCGGCGCGCCACGCGCTCGGACCGCCCGCGGCCACCCCCTGCTCGTCGCCGACGCTCAGCGAGTCCTCGTCGTCGCACGGCAGCCACTGGTCGAAGCGGACCGTCTTCGTCACCGACTTGCCGACCACCACCTGCCCGAAGTCCTGGGCGGGGAGGCCGACCGGGGTGCACGTACCGGAGGACGGGCCGCTGCCGTCCGTGGGGCGGCCGGACGGCGGCGGCGCCGCGGAGTCCGTGCCGCCGGAGGGCCCGCTCGACGGAGCCTGTGACGGCCCGGCCGAGGACGCGCCCGTAGTCCCACCGCTCCCGCTGCCCGAGCTGGTCCCGCCGGGCCCGCCGACGCCCAGGGCAGGCGGCGACAACCCGGGGGCCGACGCGCCGGACCTCGACGGGGCGGGCGCCTTCGGCCCGTCGCCGTCGGCCGTGACCGCCGCCGCGAGCACGCCGCCCGCCACCACGGCGGCGACCGCGGCCCCGACGGCCGCCGGATGCGAGACGGCCCCGCGCAGTCCGGCCCGCCCCTTGGGCTTGGGCCAGTGGCCGGACTTGCTCCCCGGCGCGGGCCCCTGCGCGTGCCCCTGCGCGGGCCCCTGCGCTTGCGACGGGGAGCCGGGGGCCGACGGCTCAGGTGCCGGGGAGCCGGGTTGCGGGCCGGGGCCGGGCGCGGGGCCGGCGGCGGGCGCGCTGTGCTGAGCCGCCAGCGCGTAGCCCCCGCCGCCGCCACCGGCGAGCGCGCCGAACCCGGCGGCCAGCGCGCGCCGGCGGACGTCCCGTTCGTGGGCGAAGTACGCGGCGTCGTGGTGCGCGCCGAGTTCGAGGGCCGCGCGCTCGCCGAGTTCGAGGGCCTGCCGCCACGCGCCCCAGCGCAGCGACCTGGCCAGCGCGGGGGCGACGGCGCGCGCCAGGTCCCGTACGGCCGCGTGGTTGCCGGCCCAGCTCGCCGAGTCCAGGACCCGCCCGATGGTGACGGCCTCGGCCGCCGTCTGCTGCCGGGTGGCTCTGGTCCGTACCCAGGCGAGCAGCGGCACGGCGAACTCGGCGGGCCGGCGCGGCGGGCCGATCCGTTCGGCGACCAGCGCGGCGAACCGGCCGCCGGCCCGGTACCCGGCGCCGTCGGCCTCGACGAGCCGCAGGGCGCCCAGTTCGGCCAGGGCGGCGCGGTCCGCGCCCCCGGTGAACACGGTCAGCAGCCCCAGGGAGACGGGCAGCGGGTCGAAGGCGCACAGCAGCCGCAGCAGCCGCGCCGCCCGCTCGCTCAGCCGGCCGGCGACGCCGACCGCGAACACCGACTCGTCCGTCGCGAGCGCTTCGAACGCCTCGTACACGTCGTACGCGCCGTGGCCGACGGGGCCGGTGACGGCGCCGCTGGTGGCGGACGCGCTCATGGCGGCGGCGGCCTGCACCAGGGTGAGCGGGTGCCCGCCTACGGTGGCGACGAGACGGCGCGCGGCGGATGTCTCGCGGCCGCGCAGCGGACGGCCCAGTTCGCGTACGAGCAGGTCGAGGGCGGCGTGCTCGGGCAGCCCTTCGAGCCGCATCGGCCGCCCGCCGAGCCCGTCGACGGCCGGTTCGCCGGGCCGGCCGCTGGGGTGACCGGCGGGGTGACCGGTGGGCCGGCTGCTGGGGTGACCAGCGGGGTGACCGCTGGGTTGAACAGCGGGGTTGCCGCCGGGGCGGTCCGGGGGCCCGCCGAGCCCGCGTTCCACGGAGGAGAGCAGCAGCTCGCAGCCCGAGGTGGCCCGTACGAGGGCGGCCAGCTCCTCCGCCGTACCGCCGAAGTCGTCGATGACGAGCAGCGGGCCGCTCAGGGAGCCCAGCAGCCGCCGCATGACGGCCGGTTCGGGCTTGTAGTCCGTCGACTCGAACGTCCCGAACATCCCGGACGTCTCGAACGTCTCGAAACAGGCATGGAAGATCTCCTGGAGGACGTCCTCGGCGGGCATCCCGGCGGCGGGGAGATGGACCACGGCGCCGCCGCGCGCGATCCGGCCGGCCGCGAAGGCGCGCAGCAGGGCGGTCTTGCCGGTCCCCGGCGGCCCGTACACCTGCACCGGCACGCCGGCAGCCAGCCAGCGTTCCAGCGCGGCGAGTTCGCCGGTACGGGCGAGCAGGGCGGGGGCGCGGGCGGGCAAGGCCCAGCCGAGCGGGCGGTCGCGCCGCCGGACGGGCGGCGGGCCCTCGGGCCGGTAGCTGACGGACGAGCCGCGCTCGGCGTTGATCACCACGTTGCGGTCGCCGACGACAACCTGCCCAGGGACATCGCCGTCGATGCGAACCTGCTCCGAACCGGCCATGGGCTGCCCCTCCCCCGCGCGCGCAACCCCAAGAATGGATTTATAGCAGCTAGTTCATATGATCAGCCGGTAATTTTCCCTATCGTTCTCAGTTGTTCTCAATTAAGCCGTTCTCGACGGAAGGTGACATTCCCGACCACGATTCGGCCACCGTACGGTTGCCCCATGCTCACCGCGCGCTCCATCGGCCTCTTCCTCCTCGCCGCCCTCCTGGAGATCGGGGGCGCGTGGCTCGTCTGGCAGGGCGTGCGCGAGCAGCGCGGCTGGGCGTGGATCGGCGCCGGGATCGTGGCCCTCGGCGCGTACGGCTTCGTCGCCACCCTCCAGCCGGACGCGGACTTCGGCCGCATCCTCGCGGCGTACGGCGGGGTGTTCGTCGCCGGTTCGCTGGCGTGGGGCATGGCCGCGGACGGCTACCGCCCGGACCGCTTCGACGTGATCGGCGCGCTGCTCTGCCTCGCCGGGGTAGCCGTGATCATGTATGCGCCGAGGGGCCGGTGAGCGGCGGCGAGGCGACATATCCTGCGCGGACCCCCAGAAAACACGGCACCCGCGGAAACACGAAGCGAAACCCGCACCGAAGCCCGAACGGAAACCCGGCTCACCCACCCCGACCCCGACCCGAGGAGAGCAGAGCCCATGCCCACCGACGCCACCGCCCCCTCCACCGCCCCCTCCAGCACCCCCGCCGCCCCGGCCCGTACGGCCGTCATCACGGGCGCCAGCAGCGGCATCGGCGCCGCGACCGCCCGCCGGCTGGCCGCCGAGGGCTACCGCGTCGTCCTCACCGCCCGCCGCAAGGACCGCGTCGAGGCGCTGGCCGCCGAGCTGACCGAGGCCGGCCACCGGGCCGAGGCGCACGCCCTCGACGTCACCGACCGCGCCGCGGTGGACGCGTTCGCGGGCGGCCTGGACCGCTGCGACGTGCTGGTCAACAACGCGGGCGGGGCGCTGGGCACGGACCCGATCGCCGAGGCGGACCCGGCGGACTGGCGCGCGATGTACGAGGTCAACGTCCTCGGGGTGCTCCACACGACCCAGGCCCTGCTGCCGGCGCTGGTCGCCTCCGGGGACGGCACGGTGCTGATCCTGTCCTCGACGGCGGGCCTCGGCACGTACGAGGGCGGCGGGGGCTACGTCGCCGCGAAGCACGGCGCGCACGCCATCGCCGAGACGCTGCGCCTGGAGCTGTGCGGACAGCCCGTACGCGTCATAGAGATCGCGCCCGGCATGGTCAAGACCGAGGAGTTCGCCCTCACCCGCTTCCGCGGCGACCGGGAGAAGGCCGCCAAGGTGTACGCGGGGGTGGCCGAGCCGCTGACGGCCGACGACGTGGCCGACACCATCGCCTGGGCGGTCACCCGCCCCGCCCACGTCAACGTCGACCTGCTGGTCCTGCGCCCCCGGGCCCAGGCATCCAACTACAAGGTGCACCGCGAGAACTGACCGCCCGAGGAGGATTTCCCATGCGCGTAACCGCCTTCGACCACCTGGTCCTCAACGTCGCCGACGTCGAACGCTCCCTGGCCTTCTACTGCGGCCCGCTCGGCCTGGAGCCGGTCCGCGTGGACGAATGGCGCGCCGGCGAGGCCCCGTTCCCCTCGGTGCGCATCAGCCCCACCACCATCATCGACCTGGTCCACGGCGCCCGCGGCGAGTCCAACGTCGACCACTTCTGCCTCGTCGTCGACCCCCTCGACTGGCAGGAGGTCCTCGACTCCGACACCTTCACCGTCACCGAGGGCCCCGTCCAACGCTTCGGCGCCCGCGGCGACGCCCACTCCATCTACATCCTCGACCCCGACCACAACACCATCGAACTCCGCTGGTACCCGCAGGACGCCGCGTAGCCCCCGCCCCCGGCCGCACCTCACACGGCGGCGGCCGGGGCCGGCCGCGTGAGGGCCCGTGCACGGTCATAGAGGTCGCGGGCGGCTGCGTTCCTCACGTACGGGCGCACCAGGGCGGTCATCGCCTTCACGCGCTCGTCGGCGCGCCCCGACTGGACCATGGGGTAGTCGTCGAGGGCCAGGTGCCAGGTGGCGCACGCCGCTTCGAGGTGGCCGGCCTCCCGTTGCCACTCGGCCAGCGTGGCCCTGTGCCGCACCCGGGCGCGCCGGTAGACGCTGTGCCGCACCCTGTCCGACTGCCGCATGGCCTCGATGGCACCGGGCACGTCGCCCAGTTCGTGACGCACCTGGCCGACGTGGTAGTTCAGCGACGCCGGATCGTACGAACCGAATGCCTTGCCCCGCGCTTCCGCGCGATCCATGGCGGCCTCCGCCTCGCGGACATACCGGAGCGCCGCTGCACGGTCCCCGGTCTGCGCGGCCGCGTGCCCCTGCTGCCCGGCGAGGAAAGCCCGCATACGAGGTCCGGCCGCGGGAGCGGCGGCGGCTGCCGCGTCCGCCAGTTCCAGGGCCCGGTCGCCGTGTCCCAGGTCGACAGCCTGCACGCTCATGCCACGCAGGGTCGTGCAGTACGTCAGGTGGTCCTCAGCCGCTCCCGCCAGTTCCAAGGCCTTGAGGTAGTAGCGCTGCGCGAGGCCGTGCAGCCCTTCGTCCACGGCCATGTACCCGGTCAGATAGAGCAGGTCGGAAGCGGCCGACAGCATCGCCCGGCGCACCTCGGCGGACGCGTCGGCGCGCAGGTACGCCGCCACTGTGTTGACCATGAACGAAGCCGCCATGGGACGCGCGTGACGACCGCCGAACTGGTCGTCGAGTTCGGAAACGCGCTCTGTCATGGCGACGACCATGTCCACATCGCTCATACCGATCCGTGTAACCCGCCCGGACTCCACCGCCACGGCCCGCCCGATCACATCGGGCCAGCCGGGGATCGTGAGCGCCACGGAGAACAGCCCTGCTCCCAGAACGCCGCGCCGGGACGGATCCATATCCTGCCTCCCCAGGTCGACGATTCCCTCCACACCGCCCGCACCGACGTCCGAGCGGCCCCTCGGGGCGGGCAGGCCGGCCTCGGCGTGGGTCACCGGACGGCTGAACCGGCGCGAGAACGCTAGGCGGCCGAGGGCCACGTTGGGTTCGCGATCCGGCATTGCCTTCAACTCCCCTGCCAGGTGCGGACTTTCAAGGCTTTCAAGTCCTGACGCCACTCCAACGGTATCACTCTCCGAGATCGGGAGATTACGTAGAGGCAGAGGCGAATTCGGCTTCCCCATGAGGAGGAGATCCCATGAACGTGGATGAACTGTTCACCGGCGACCTGGTGACCGGCGTACCGGCCATGAGCGCCGCACTGCGGGACAAGATGCCGGGCGGCGGCGACAACAACGGCGACCACTGCAAGTGATCCACGCATGACGTGCGGCGGGGCGGGCCGGACCGGACCGGCCGGGCCCCGCCGCACCACTCTCGAAAGGTGACCACATGCTCTCGATGCGTCTCTGCCTGGCGGATCTGGACCGCCCGTACTGGCTTTTCCGCGAGGGGCGCTGGGTGAGTGGAGCCAGTTGGATCAAGTCGGCGTCCGTCCCGGTTCTGGGCACGGAGTTCGACGACGACCAGTACCCGAGCGTTACTTTCACGGTGAAGGAGTGCAAGGGGGCAGGGGCGGTCTTCGACTTCGTCACCGTCACGGTGCGCCCGGGAGAAGTCCGGGTGTCGGCGGGTCTGTTCGGTACGGCCCCCGTGTACCTCGTGGCCATCGGTGACGTGCTGCACGCATCATGGGACCTGGCCGAACTGTACCCGCACATTCGAGCCGACCGGCTGGTCGCGCGTGTGGTGGCCCGGGCCCTGACCAGGCAGCACCGCTACACCTCCGACACGCTGTTCGACGGGGTGTTCCGGCTCACCGAACGGGCCGCCGCCCTCTTCACACCCGCCGGCCTCACCGTGCGGTACCCGGAATCCGCCGAGCACGTCCTGTCACCCCGCTCACTGCGCACCGGCGTAGACCCGGTGGACGTATTCGACGCCCTGCTGTCCGAGGCCGTCCGCGAGGCCCCGACGGCGGCTGGGTGCGTAGGGGTCGAACTCTCGGGCGGGGCCGATTCCGGCAATGTCGCCCTGGCCGTGCGCGGAGTCGGTTTCCATCGGGTGCACAGTTTCGGGCTCCTGATGGACGGCGGCATGGGCATCGATCAGCGGGCGCGCCGACAGGCGCTGGTGGATCACTGCGGCTTTGCCGATACGCCCGTTCCCGCCATGCGCTATCCGCCCTTCGCACCTGGCGGGGTGCGGGCACTGGGCGAACCCCACGATCCTGCCGGCGCGTTCTACCAAGAGGCATTCGACGTCGTTCGCGCTCAGGCAGCGGTCCACGGCTGCGAAGTGGTTTTCACGGGCAGCGGCGGCGATGAGATCAACGCCCACCATTCGCGTACGAACACGGCACTACCGGAAGCGACACCCGTGCCGTGGCTCGGCCCTCGGGCCACCGAGGCGCTCGCCGATGTGAATGAACGGTTGGCCCCGATGCCGGTGCTTCCGGTACCGACCCTGATGGCGTTCGGGCTCCACAATCCCGGTTTCCTCCGCATCGGCATCTGGCCGGTGAGCCCGCTGGTACACCCCCGCCTCGTGCGATTCATGGAGCAGTTGCCACACGAGCACAAACAGGGAAAGGCCCTGTTCCGGGAGCGCCTGCGGCGAGCCGGAATGCCGGAGACGGTCGCCTCACCACGGGAACCGGAAAATTTCCTGGGCGTCATGGAAGCAGGTCTCCGCGCGTACGGGCTCCGCATTCTGGACGGCATGACGCGGGAATCGGTGCTGGCCGACCTCGGCTACGTCGAACCCAAGGCGCTCGCCCGGGCCGGAGCCGTTGCCGAGCGCTCGCCTACGGTGTCCGACTTGCTGTGCGACGTGCTCTCCCTGGAAGTCGGCCTGCGGAGCCTCATGTGACGATGTGACGACGCCGACTCCGGGGAAGCCCACCACATGGAAGCATCGAACCTCTTCTATCGGGATCCCGCACTGTACGACGCGGTCCAGGAGGACAACAGCGCCGCCGCCACCTGCCAAGCCCTGATCGAGCGCCACCGCCCGCGTGCCGCCACGCTGGCCGACTTCGGCTGCGGGACCGGTCGGGACCTGGCGATCCTGGCCAAGCGCTTCGAGTGCGTCGGCGTGGACCTCCAGCCCGGTTTGGTCGAGTACGCACACCGGATACGACCCGCACTCGACATCCGCATCGGCGACATGCGCACCGTCCGCCTCCAGCGGTGTCTGGACGCCATGACATGTCTCGGCAATTCTCTGGCCTACATCCACGAGAACGACGACATCAGCGCCGTCTTCGCCACCTTCGCCGCGCACGCGCTCCCCGGCGCCCTTCTCGTCCTTTGCTCGCCCGTATCGCCCATCATCCGCCCGGAGGCGACCAGCGCGACCGTCAGGACACCGACGGGCTCCGCCCAGGTCACCATCAGCTACGAATGGGACCTGCGAACGCAGATCAACACCATGCACAGGCACTGGGCCCTGCCATCGGGCGACGACGCGCGGGACACGGTCCGTCGACGCGTACTCTTCCCGCGCGAGTTGGAGCACTACGCGTCCAGCGCGGGCTTCGAGGTGCTGGACATGCTGAACGGCCCCCCAAGCGCCACCCTCACCGGCCCGGTGGCCTACACGGTGGCCCGGTACGCCCCATGAGTCCAGACGCTCTCTTTTCAAGCCCGCGATACCCGGGTCGCGCATACCGGCGGCGCTGCCGGCCCGGACCCGGGCCGCATGCCACCGGTCGGCGTGCCTGAGGGCCTCGGACGGTACGCCCGCGCAGCCCCCCCGGGCGGACCGGGGCCAGGGGCCTCAGCCCTTTACGCAGATGACCTGCTTGAGCTTGGCGACGACCTCGACGAGGTCGCGCTGCTGGTCGATGACCTGCTCGATGGGCTTGTAGGCGGCCGGGATCTCGTCGACGACGCCGGAGTCCTTGCGGCATTCGACGCCGCGGGTCTGGTCCTCCAGGTCCTTGGCGGTGAACCGCTTCTTCGCGGCGCCGCGGCTCATGCGGCGGCCCGCGCCGTGGGAGGCGGAGTTGAAGGAGGCGGCGTTGCCGAGGCCGCGGACGATGTAGGAGCCGGTGCCCATGGAGCCGGGGATGATGCCGTACTCGCCACTGCCCGCGCGGATGGCCCCCTTGCGGGTGACGAGCAGGTCCATGCCGTCGTAGCGCTCCTCGGCCACGTAGTTGTGGTGGCAGGAGATGACGGGGTCGAAGGTGACGCGCGCCTTCTTGAACTCCCGGCGGACGACGTCCTGGAAGAGGGCCATCATGATGGCGCGGTTGTGCTTCGCGTACTCCTGCGCCCAGAACAGGTCGTGCCGGTACGCCGCCATCTGCGGGGTGTCGGCGATGAAGACGGCGAGGTCGCGGTCGACGAGACCCTGGTTGTGCGGGAGGTCGCGCGCCGTGCCGATGTGGTGCTCGGCGAGTTCCTTGCCGATGTTCCGGGAGCCGGAGTGCAGCATCAGCCAGACGGCGCCCGTTTCATCGAACGTAACTTCGATGAAGTGGTTGCCCGAGCCCAGCGACCCCATCTGCTTCACCGCCCGCCCCTGCCGGAATCGCACCGCCTCCGCCACGCCGTCGAAGCGCGCCCAGAAGTCGTCCCAGCCGGCCGTCGGGAAGCCGTGCAGCCGGCCCGGGTCCACCGGGTCGTCGTGCATCGCCCGGCCGACCGGGATGGCCTGCTCGATCTTGGAGCGGAGCCGTGAGAGGTCGCCCGGCAGGTCGTTGGCGGTGAGCGAGGTCTTGACCGCCGACATGCCGCAGCCGATGTCCACGCCGACCGCGGCCGGGCAGACCGCCCCCTCCATCGCGATCACCGAGCCGACCGTCGCGCCCTTGCCGAAGTGCACGTCCGGCATCACGGCCAGGCCCTTGATCCACGGCAGGGTGGAGACGTTGCGCAGTTGCTGCATCGCGACGCCCTCGACCGTCGCCGGATCGGCCCACATGCGGATCGGGACCTGCGCCCCGGGCACCTCGGTGTACGACATGACTTACCTCATTCCCCCACAAAATCCGAAAAACGCAAAAGCCGGACCTAATGTCGGATTGACGGCGGAGAACCGGCAGGCGCGGCAGTACGTGCGGTAGACATTGTTTCCAGCCGCCGCCTTGGGGCGGCAACCAGTTTTCCGGCGAAACCGGTGAAACCAACCGGCGGGCACCGGCGAGACCAATCGGTGGGAACCGGTGCGACCAGCCGGCGGGACCAACCGGTGAGAGGAGCCCTGAACAGTGCAGCGAAAGGCGTACGCACCGGTCGCCGCACTGGCCGCGGCCGTGCTCACCGTCGGCCTGGCGAGCGGCTGCAGCACGGGCTCCGGGACCACCGGCACCGGCGAGGACCCCAAGTCCGGCGAGTCCAGCCCGTCCGCGACCGCCGCCCAGCCCGGCAAGTTCCAGACGCTCCCCGAGCCCTGCGGCAAGGTCAGCCGCAAGACGCTGAGGACGATGCTGCCCGGCGTCGACGACCAGAGCGACCAGGACGCCGAGAAGACGTACGACGGCCAGCCCGCCCTCACCTACGACACCGACCGCCGCGTCGGCTGCCGCTGGAGCCTCGAAGGGCCCGACGGCACCCGCCATCTGAGCGTCGACTACGAGCGCGTCGTCTCCTACGACCCCGAGGTCAGCGACGACGACCGGGCGCGGCAGCTCTACGAGGCGCGGGCCAGCGCCGCCGACATCCCGATCGGCACCCCCTCGGGCCACCCGCCCGGCACCCCCGCCGGCAACCCGTCCGCCGGCTCCCCGAAGAACCAAGGAAAGGATAGAAAGGGGGACAAAGCGGGCGGCGGGACCTCCGCCCAGCTCACCGCCGAAGGAGACGCCGAAGTCGACGCCGACACGAGCCCCACCCCCACCGCCACCGGCATCCCCTCCGCCCCCGCCTCCCCCACCGCGAACGCCGCCGACCTCGCCCCCCGCACCCTCGACGACCTCGCCGACGACGCCTTCCTCAACGACCGGCTCGCCACCGCCGACTCCGGCGTGCACCGCGACATCACCATCGTCTTCCGCTCCTCCAACGTCCTCGTCACCGTCGGATACGACCAGTGGGCGGCCGACAAGCGGCACATCCCCAGCAGCGAAGACCTCCAGAGCAAGGCCCGCGGGGTGGCCCAGGAGCTCGCCGGACACTTCAGCGACTGACCCCCTCGCGGCCCGTTCCGGCGAGTATCGGCAGACTTGAGCCGCGCCCGCGCCCCGGCCGCGTACCGTGCCGATTGCCCCGTCCGGTCCCCGCCGGCCCCGGCACCGGTACCGCCCGGCCACCCCGCCGGCCCGCCCGTCGACACCGAATGAGCGAAGGACCCATGCACAGAACAGCCCCGCGACTCGCCCGAATCCTCGCCTGCGGAGCAGTACCGGTGATGCTCGTCGCCACCGGCTGCTCCGACGACTCCGGCTCGAAGAAGAAGGACTCGTCGAGCTCGTCCTCCGCCTCCGCCCCCTCCTCCGCCAGCGCGTCGCCCACCGTCGCGCCGGCCGCGTTCTCCAAGCTCCCCGAGGCATGCAAGGAGATCTCCACGAAGACGGTGGAGAAACTGGTGCCCAACGTGAAGGAGAAGAACGGCAAGGTCCTCAAGCCGCCCAGGAACGACAGCTCCACCTCCTGCATGTGGAACGGCACGGACGACGACGACGTCAAGAACATGCAGTACCGCTACCTCGCCATCGACCTCAACCTCTTCCCCTCCCACCCCACCCTCGGCTCCGGCGACCAGCGCGCCAAGGCGTACGTCCCGCAGGAATCCGACAAGGCCGCCAAGGCGGACGGCGCGAAGAACGTCAAGACCGGCACCGCCGACGGCGTCGGCGACCAGGCCGTCACCGTCAAGGCCGAGTCCAAGAGGGACGGCGACGACTACCGTGACCAGCGGGTCGTCGCCCGTACGGCCAACGCCGTCGTCACCGTGCAGTACAACGGCGCCGGGTTCCAGGGCGCCAAGTCGCCCGACGCCGACGACCTGCTGAAGCAGGCGGTGGCCGCCGCCAAGGAGGCTCTCGCCTCCGTCGCCGCCGCAAACAAGTAGCTCATAGCAACAGCCGCCGCGCCCCGCCCCGAACGGGTGTGCCAGTCTTGGCGCGCCGGTATTCGAGGGCGGGGAGGGATCGCGGGTGTCCGCGACGGAAGTGACCAAGCTGACGCGTACGCACCGCATACTGATCGGGCTCGTCGTGGCGGGCGCGGTGGTGATCGCCGGGATCGGCTTCGCCGGCTCGTACGCCGCCGTGCGCGACCTCGCGCTCGAAAAGGGCTTCGGCGGCTTCGCCAACGTCCTGCCGATCGGCGTCGACGCCGGCATCGTCGTCCTCCTGGCCCTGGACCTGCTCCTGACCTGGACCCGCATCCCCTTTCCGCTGCTGCGCCAGACCGCGTGGCTGCTCACCGCCGCCACCATCGCCTTCAACGGCGCCGCCGCCTGGCCCGACCCGCTCGGCGTCGGCATGCACGCCGTCATCCCGGTGCTCTTCGTCGTCTCCGTCGAAGCGGCCCGGCACGCCGTCGGGCGGATCGCCGACATCACCGCCGACCGCCACATGGAAGGCGTCCGCCTCACCCGCTGGCTGCTCTCCCCCATCCCCACGTTCCGCCTGTGGCGGCGGATGAAGCTGTGGGAACTGCGCAGCTACGAACAGGTCATCCAGCTCGAACAGGAACGCCTCGTCTATCGCGCCCGGCTCCAGGCCCGCTACGGCCGCGCCTGGCGGCGCAAGGCGCCCGTCGAATCCCTCATGCCGTTGCGCTTGGCGCGCTTCGGCGTCCCCCTCTCCCAAACCGGCCCAGCCGGCCTCGCCGCCGCCGGCATCACCCCCTCCCTGGCCATCACGGCACTGGCCGCGCCACTGCCGCGCGACACCCCGCCCCCGGGGACGGCCGTAGTCGCCCCTGCCTCGGCCCCCGGGGCCCCCGAGGTCACCCCCGCCCCGGCCCCGGCCGCCGCCGGGAAGCAGCTCACCGCCGGGCAGGGCCCGGCGGAAGAGGCCCCTGCCGGCGCAGCCCCTGCGGGAGAGGCCCCCGCCGGGGCGGGGCAGGCCGCTGGCGCGGCGGAGGGCACCGGTACGGGCCCGGTCGCCGGGGACGCAGAGGGCGCCGGTACGTTGCCGGCTGCGGGCGCAGCGCCGGGCGCGGGCGTAGCCCAGGTTGCGGGCGCGCCGCAGGCCGCGGGCGCGGGACACGCTGCGGGTACGGGACAGGGCATCGCCGCCGGGCAGCCCGCTGGCAACGGCCCCGCCCCAGGCGTGGAACAGTCCTCGGCCGTAGGCCAGCAGACGGGCGCGATGCCAGGGGCTGGTGCCGGCCAGCCCGCAGGCGCCGGTCAGTCCGCCGGGGCGGCGCAGGCTGCAGGTACGGGACAGGGCATCGCCGCCGGGCAGCCTGCTGGCCAGGGCCGCGTTCCGGGCATGGAACAGACCGCCCGTGCGGCACACGGAGCGGCCGGGGCGCAGCAGGCGGACGCGCCGCAAGGCGCCGGTACCGCCCAGCCTGCGGGCGCTGGTCAGTTCGCCGGGGCGGCGCTAGCCGCAGGCGCATCGCAGGCTGCGGGGGCGGGACACGCTGCGGGTACGGGGCAAGGCATTGCCGCCGGGCAGCCTGGTGGCCAGGGCCGCGTTCCAAGCATGGAACAGACCACCCGTGCGGCTGGCGCCGGCCAACCCGCAGGCGCGGGGCAGTTCGCCGGGGCGGCGCAAGCCGCAGGCTCGACGCAGGGCGCGAGCGCGGGACAGTTCACTGACGCGGCGCAAGGCAGTGAGGCGGGCGCGGGGTGGTTCACCGGCGCAGCGCAGGCTGCGGGGACGGGCCACGGCGTCGCCGCCGGGCAGCCTGGTGGCCAGGGCTACACCCCAGGCATGGAACAGACCACCCATGCGGCACACGGCACGGCCGGGGCGCAGCAGGCAGCCGCGCCGCAAGGCGCTGGTACCGCCCAGCCCGCGGGCGCCGGTCAGTCCGCCGGGGCGGCGCAGGCTGCGGGTACGGGACAGGGCATCGCCGCTGGGCAGCCTGCTGGCCAGGGCCGCGTTCCGGGCATGGAACAGACCACCCATGCAGCGCACGGCACAGCCGGGGCGCAGCAGGCAGCCGCGCCGCAAGGCGCCGGTACCGCCCAGCCTGCGGGTGCTGGTCAGTTCGCCGGGGCGCACGGCGCGCCGCAAGGCGCCGGTACCGCCCAGCCCGCAGGCGCCGGTCAGTTCGCCGGAGCGGCGCGAGCCGCAGGTTCGATGCAGGGTGCGAGCGCGGGACAGTTCAGTGGCGCAGCGCATGGTGGCGAGGCGGGCTCGGGGTGGTTCGCTCGGGGGCAGGGCGGGGGTGTGGGGCCGCAGGCGGCCGCCGCCGAGCAGCCGGGCGCCGGGCAGGGTTCCACCGGGCCGGAGGCCGTCACGCACCAAGCCCAGGCGCCCGCCACCCAGCAGTTTCCGGCCGCCGGCGGGCAGGTGGCCGGTGCGGGGGAGCCGCAGTATGTGCCGGATGAGCCGCACGTCAATCCGTGGTTCGTGGCGCCGGCCGCGCCGGCCGCGGCGGCGGGGGCTGAGGACGCTCATGAGGAGCAGTTGTTCTCGGCCTATCGGCGGTATACGGAGGACAACGGGGAGTTCCCCAACGCCCGGCAGCTCGGCCGGCATCTCGCCGATGTCGACGGGGTCACCAACGAGAGCGGCGGGCCGCTCACCGAGGGCCATCTGCGCGGGTTCCTGCGCGAGTTCCGGCACCGGTACCGGTCGGAGGCCGGTGACGACGTCGGGGCCGGCGAGGACGTAGGTGCCGACAGCGGGCGCTGACCAGCGCCACGACGGAGGGCCGCCGCCCGGTTCATCCACCGGGTGACGGCCCTCTGTCCCGTAAGCGGCCAGCGGCAAGCGCCAGGCGTCAGACATCAAGCGCTACGCGCCCAGCAGCTTGCGCACCCGCTCCGCCCCCACCGCCAGCAGCAGCGTGGGCAGGCGCGGGCCCGTGTCGCGGCTCACCAGCAGCCGGTACAGGAGCGCGAAGAACGAGCGCTGCGCGACCTTCAGCTCCGGCGTCGGCTTGGCGTCCGGGGCCAGGCCCGCCTGGATCTTCGGCACGCCGTAGACGAGCGTGGTCAGGCCGTCGAGCGACCAGTGCTCGTCGAGCCCGGCCAGCAGCAGCCGCAGCGACTCGCGCGCCTCGTCGTCCAGGGACGCCAGCAGCTCGGCGTCGGGCTCGTCGCGCAGGATCGTCCGCTGTTCGGCCGGGACCTGGGTGGTGACCCAGTGCTGCGCGCGGTCGAGCCGGGGCCGGGTCTCGTCGAGGGAGGCGACCGGGTTGGCCGGGTCGAGTTCGCTGAGGATGCGCAGCGTCTGCTCGTCCTGGCCGCCGGTGATGTCCACGACCGAGGCGAGCGTGCGGTACGGCAGCGGGCGCGGCGTCCTCGGCAGTTCGGCGGCGGCCGTCCTGGTGGCGCGCCCGTACGCGGCGACGTCGCCCGGCTGCGCCGACCCGTCGGCGATCTTGCGCTCCAGGGCGTCCCACTCGTCGTACAGCCGCTGGATCTCCTGGTCGAAGGCGATCTTGAAGGACTGGTTGGGCTTGCGCCGCGCGTACAGCCAGCGCAGCAGCGGCGCCTCCATGATCTCCAGCGCGTCGGCCGGGGTCGGCACGCCGCCCTTGGACGACGACATCTTGGCCATGCCGCTGATGCCGACGAAGGCGTACATCGGGCCGATCGGCTGCCGGCCGTCGAAGACCTCGCGGACGATCTGGCCGCCGACGACGTACGAGGAGCCGGGCGAGGAGTGGTCGACGCCGCTGGGCTCGAAGACGACGCCCTCGTACGCCCAGCGCATCGGCCAGTCGACCTTCCAGACCAGCTTGCCGCGGTCGTGCTCGCGCAGCAGCACCGTCTCCTCGTGGCCGCAGACGCAGGTGTAGGTCAGCTCGGTCGACTCGTCGTCGTACGCGGTGACGGTCGTCAGGTCGCGGTCGCACACGGAGCAGTACGGCTTGTACGGGAAGTAGCCCGCGCCGCCCGCGCTGCCGTCGTCCTCGCTCGCCGCGCCGGAGCCCTCGGCGGCCTCCAGCTCGGCCTCGTCGACGGGCTTCTGGCCCTGCTTCTGCTTCTGCTGCTGGCCCTTGGCCGGGCCGGCCGCCGCGCCCGGCTTCTCCTTCGTCCGGTACCGGTCGAGGATCTCGTCGATCCGGCCGCGCTCGCGCATGGCGTGCAGGATCTGCTCGCGGTACGCGCCGGACGTGTACTGCTCGGTCTGGCTGATGCCGCGGAACTCGACGCCCAACTCCTCCAGCGCCTTGATCATCGGCGCCTTGAAGTGCTCGGCCCAGTTGGGGTACGGGCTGCCGGGCGGGGCCGGCACCGAGGTGAGCGGCTTGCCGATGTGCTCCGACCAGGACGGGTCGATACCGGCCGGAACCTTGCGGTACCGGTCGTAGTCGTCCCAGGAGATGATGTGCACGACATCGTGCCCCCGGCGCCGGATCTCGTCGGCCACCAGGTGCGGGGTCATGACCTCGCGCAGGTTGCCCAGATGGATCGGGCCGGAGGGGCTGAGGCCCGAGGCGCAGACAATGGGTTTGCCGGGGGCATGGCGCTCCGCCTCGGCAATGACCTCGTCGGCGAATCGGGAGACCCAGTCGGCCTCGGTGCTCTGAGCCACGTTCGGCACTTCCTTCCTTGCGGTCATGGCGTCGACCATTGTCCCAGACGGCAAGGGTGCCCCGGGGGTTCCGCGACCGCCCGTGAATTAACCGGCGGGCGGGCCGACGGGCCCCGGGGACGCCGCCTCACCAGGGGCCCGTGCCGCCTCACCCCGGCCCGTACCGCCTCACCCCGGCCCGTGCCCCCTCACCACGCCCCGTGCCGCCGTATCACGGCCCCTACCCCCGGAAAATCCGGCCGGGCAGGCACACGCCCCGTGGGATACTTGGCAGCGACCTATACGACCTCTCACGGAACGGCAACCCATGGCTTCGGTCCCTTCCCTCGCCGCCACGGTCCACCAGCGCGTCGCGGACGCCCTCTCGGCTGCTCTGCCGGAGGCCGGCGCCGCCGACCCGCTGCTGCGACGCAGCGACCGGGCGGACTTCCAGGCCAACGGGATGCTGGCGCTGGCGAAGAAGCTGAAGAGCAACCCCCGCGAGTTGGCCGCCAAGGTCGTCGAGGGGCTGCCGGCCGGTGAGCTGATCGCCGGCGTCGAGGTCTCCGGGCCCGGGTTCCTCAACATCACCATCGCCGACTCCGCGATCACGAACACGCTCGCGGCCCGCGCCGCCGACGACCGGCTGGGCGTCCCGTACGCGCCGGACCCGGGCACCACGGTCATCGACTACTCCCAGCCCAATGTGGCCAAGGAGATGCACGTCGGCCATCTGCGCTCGACGGTGATCGGCGACGCGATCGTCAAGATCCTGGAGCACCGGGGCGAGACGGTGATCCGCCGCCACCACATCGGCGACTGGGGCACCCAGTTCGGCATGCTCATCCAGTACCTGATCGAGCACCCCGCCGAGCTGGACCACGCCTCCGACTCCGCCGGCGGCGCGGAGGGCGAGGGCGAGGCCGCCATGGCGCGCCTGAACCGCCTCTACAAGGCGTCGCGCGCGGTCTTCGACTCCGACGAGGAGTTCAAGGCCCGCGCCCGGGACCGGGTGGTCGCCCTCCAGTCCGGCGACGCGGAGACCCTCGCCCTCTGGCACAAGATCGTCGACGAGTCGAAGATCTACTTCCAGGGCGTGTACGAGAAGCTCGACGTGGAGATCCGCGACGCGGACATCGTCGGCGAGAGCGCGTACAACGACGACCTGATGAACGTCGTCAAGGAGCTGGAGGAGTCCGGCGTCGCCGTCCGCTCCGACGGCGCCCTGTGCGTCTTCTTCGACGACGTCAAGGGCCCGGACGGCAACCCGACGCCGCTCATCGTGCAGAAGTCCAACGGCGGCTTCGGCTACGCGGCCACCGACCTCGCCGCCATCCGCGACCGGGTCGGCAAACTGGGCGCCGACACCCTCCTCTACGTCGTGGACGCCCGCCAGGCGCTGCACTTCCGGATGGTCTTCGAGACCGCCCGCCGGGCCGGCTGGCTCCCCGAGGACACCGCGCGGCAGCTCCCCTTCGGGACCGTGCTCGGCAAGGACGGCAAGCCCTTCAAGACCCGTGAGGGCGAGACGGTCCGGCTGGTCGACCTGCTGGACGAGGCGATCGACCGCGCCTCTGCCGTCGTGCGGGAGAAGGCCCAGGACCTCACCGAGGAGGAGATCGCCGAGCGCGGCGCGCAGGTGGGCATCGGCGCGGTCAAGTACGCGGACCTGTCCACGTCGCTGACCCGCGACTACGTCTTCGACCTGGACCGGATGGTGTCCCTCAACGGCGACACCAGCGTGTACCTCCAGTACGCGTACGCGCGTATCCAGTCCATCCTGCGCAAGGCGGACGGCAAGCGGCCCGTTCCCCACCCGGAGCTGCCGCTGGCCCCCGCCGAGCGGGCGCTGGGCCTGCACCTCGACGACTTCGCCGAGATCCTGGCGTCGGTCGCCGAGACGTACGAGCCGCACAAGCTCGCCGCGTACCTCTACCAGCTCGCCTCGCTCTACACGACGTTCTACGACCAGTGCCCGGTCCTCAAGGCCGAGGTCCCCGCCGACGTGGCCGAAAACCGGCTCTTCCTGTGCGAGCTGACCGGCCGCACGCTGCGGCAGGGCATGGCGCTCCTGGGCATCCGCACCCCCGAGCGCCTGTAGGGGCCTCGGCACAGGGCAGGTCCACCATGAGGGCCGGCCCGTGAAAGATCGTCGGCACAGGGCCGGTCCTCCACCACGAGGACCGGCCCTGTACGCACGTACGGGCCCCGTTCTCCACGCACGTACGGGCCCGTTCTCCACGCACGTACGGGCCCTCTCCGAACCACCACCCCTTCGCTTCCGAGCGATTCCGACCGTTTCTCTTCGATGTCGTCGACCGTTGGTCAGACAGGGACTGAAGTGTGCGGGCGTCTCGCCGTGCGAAAGGAAACCCATGGTGTTCGGTACCCCCTCCGGCGCCGCCGGCGGCAGCAGATCTCGGCCCCTGCCGTCGAGGAGGTCGCTGCTGCGGGCCGCCTCCGGGCTCGGCGCGGGCGCCCTCGCGGGCGGCGCGCTCACCGGGTGTTCCCAGCGCTCCTCCAGCGCCGCCCGCGTGCGGATCTGGTCCTGGCTGTCCGGCATGGACCAGTACGTCGCCGCGTTCAACTCCGCCCAGCGCGACATCCACGTCCAACTGAGCTCCATCGCCGCCGGCGTCTCCGGCGGCTACGCCCAACTGGCCAACGCGATCCGCGCGCACAACGCCCCCGACATCCTGCACACGGAGTACCAGGCGCTGCCGCAGATCCTGACCACCGGCGGATTGCGCGACCTGACCGACGACATGGCCGACCTCGCCGACGGGTTCCTCCCGGCCGCGTGGCGCGGCGTCCGCCCCGGCGGCCGGACCTGGGCCGTGCCCATGGACTTCTGCCCGATGACGTTCTTCTACCGCAAGGACCTCTACGACGAGGCGGGCATCGGGGCGCCCCGCACCTGGGAGGAGTTCGCGCGGGCCGCCACGGCCGTACGCCGGGCCGACCCCGAGGCGCGGATCGCCACCTTCCCCATCAACGACGGCGCGTTCTTCGCCGGGATGGCCTGGCAGACCGGGGACCCGTGGTGGCGGATCGCCGCCAACTCCTGGCAGGTCGGCATCGACGGCGAGGGCACCATGGCCCTGGCCGGCTACTGGCAGGACCTGATCGCCTCCGGGAAGGTCGCCCACACGGCCGTCGCCACGCAGAGCTGGGCCTCCGCGATACACCGCGGCAAGCTCTGGGGCATGCTCGGCGCCACCTGGGGCGTGGGCACGATCAAGAGGTCCCTGGCCGCGGACAAGGGGCGCTGGGCCCTGACCACCATGCCGACCTGGGGCGACAGGCAGGCCAACGGCGTGTTCGGCGGCTCGGCCTTCGGCGTCTCGGCGGAGAGCGAGGTCCCGGAGGCGGCGCTCACGTTCCTGCGCTGGCTCGCCACCGACCCCGCCGTCCCCCGGATCGGCGCGCGGCTCACCTTCCCCTCGCCCGCCTGGGCCGCCAACCGGAAGGTGGCCCGCGCCGCCTACCAGGACGACTTCTTCACCGGCGAGCCGATCTTCGACGTGCTGGACCGGGCCGCGGTCCGCGTCCCCGAGTGGACCTGGGGGCCGACCTCGCTGAGCGTCTTCTCGGCGGTCGCCGACGTACTGGCCCCGGTGCCCACCGGAGGCACCACCGTGCCGAGGGCGATGCACAAGCTCCAGTCCTCGACGGTCGCCATGATGCGCGACCGCGGCCTCGCCGTCGCGGACGGGGGCCGGACATGACCACCACGGTGACCTCGTCCCAGCCGGCGCACCCGGCACCGCCCGCGCGAACCCAGCCCCCCGCGCCGCCGGCCCGGCCGGCGCGCCGCCGCCGCTCCACCGGCGCCGGGCTGGCCGCGCCGTTCGCCGTGCTGCTGCTCTGCACCGTGCTGGTGCCGGTCGGCTACGCCGCCTGGCTGAGCCTGTTCACCGACCGCCTCTCCGGTCTCGGCCTCGGCGGCTACCGCCAGGTCTTCGCCGGTCTCGCCACCTACGCGACCGTCCTCACCGACCCCGCCGCGCACGCGAGCGCCGCCCACGTCGCCGGCTACGCGCTGATCCACATCCCGGTGATGTTCGCCGTCGCGCTCCTCATCGCCCTGCTGCTGAACTCGGCCACCGTACGGCTGCGCCAGGTCTGGACATTGGCGGTCTTCCTGCCGTACGCGGTCCCCGGCGTGATCGCCGGTCTGATCTGGGCCTACCTCTACAGCCCCGGAATCGGCCCGCTCAGCGCGACCCCGCCGGTCGACCCGCTCAGCGACACCGGAGTACTGCCCTCCATCGTGAACATGGCGACCTGGCAGTGGACCGGCTACAACGTGATCATCTTCTACACGGCGCTCCAAACCGTCCCCCGCGAGGTACTGGAGGCCGCCCGCGCCGACGGCGCCGGGCCCCTGCGCACCGCGCTGTCCATCAAGGTCCCCATGATCCGGCCGACGCTGTTCGTCGCGCTCGTCTTCACCACCATCGGCTCGCTCCAGCTCTTCACCGAGCCCATGGTGCTGCGCACCTTCACCTCCACGGTGACCAGCACCTGGACGCCCAGCCTCTACATCTACGAAGCGGCCTTCATCAGCAACGACTACGGGCGCGCCGCCGCCGCGTCCATCCTGCTCGCCATCGCCTCGGCCCTGCTCTCGGCGCTGGTGATGCGGCTGTCCGCCCGGAAGTCCCGATGAGCGCGCCCACCATGGGAGCGGCCTCCCGCTGGGCTTCGCGCGGCGCCGTGCACGGCGCCCTCCTCCTCGCGACGCTCTACAGCGTGCTGCCGCTGATCTGGCTGGTCACCTCCGCCACCAAGTCCGTCGCCGACTTCTCCGCCACCAGCGCCTTCCAGTTCGCCGACTTCAACCTCTTCACCAACCTGACGGAGCTGTTCGCCCGCGAGGGCGGCGTCTTCTGGTACTGGATCCGCAACTCCCTGCTCTACGCGGGGCTCGGCGCCGCCCTCGGCGCCCTGATCTGCACCGCCTGCGGCTACGCCATCGCCAAGCTGGACTTCCCCGGGCGGCGGCTGCTGTTCTCGGTGACCCTCGCCGGCGTCCTGGTGCCGCCCACGGCGCTCGCCCTGCCCCTGTATCTGCTCGCCTCGCGACTGCACCTCGTGAACACCTTCTGGGCGGTGTTCCTCCCCCTGCTGACCAACCCCTTCGGCGTCTATCTCGCCCGTACGTTCGCCGACGCGTCCGTACCCGACGAGGTGCTGGCGGCGGCGCGCCTCGACGGCGCCGGCGAACCGCGCGTCTTCCTCACCATCGCGCTGCCGATGATGCTGCCCGGCTTCATCACCGTCCTGCTGTTCCAGTACGTCGCCATCTGGAACAACTTCTTCCTGCCGCTGGTCATGCTCACCGACCCCGAGCTCTTCCCCATGACCCTCGGGATCTACCAGTGGAGCACCCGCGCCCTGCAGTTCCCCGACTACAACCCCCTCGTCATCACCGGGTCCCTGCTCGCCGTCGTCCCGCTGATCACCGCCTTCGTGGTGCTCCAGCGGCAGTGGCGCGGCGGCCTGTCCGCCGGGAGCGTGGAATGACCGCAGGCGGCCGCCGGCGGGCCGTCACGATCCGGTGTCCCGCTCCCAGACCTTCTTCTCGTCGTTGTACGCGTACTTCGGCGCGCCCTTCATCCCGGACGTGCGGAACGGCTTGCCGTGGTCGTCGATCCGCGTCGTGCCGTGCCGGCCGCCGCTGCTCCACTCCAGCTCCAGATACCAGCTCACGGTGTGGCCGGCGGTGTGCGCCGTGATGTTCAGGACCTGCGGATCGTTCAGCGACACCTTGTACGGGAAGTCCGTGGCGGGGATCTTCACATCGCCCTGCTCCCCGGCGGCCGGCTGGGCCGCCGGCTGTCCGGCGTCGAGGTCGATGTCGAAGGACCTCGGCGTCATCCCGCCGCCGCAGCCGCTCCCCATGGAGTACGCGGCCCAGTCGAGCGGCGCCGAACGGCCCACCACCCGCACGTGCAGCGCCTGGAGGACCACCGTCTTCTCGCTCTTGCCCTGCACCACCAGCTCAGTCTTCGACGTGCCGCCGGTCACCGCGCCCAGGCTCCGCGCCCACGCGCCGGTGTCCTGCTCGGTCGGCGGCTCCGGCACCTGGGCGGGCGTGTCGCCCAGCAGGTAGTACTGGGTGCAGCGGTCCTCCCAGGAGTTGATCCGACTGCTCACGGTCAGCGGCACGCCCATGGCGTCCTCGTCGTCCGAACCGGAGCCCGTCCCCGCGCCCTTGCCCGGCCCCGTGCCCCCGCCGGGGGTCCGCCCGCCGCCCGGCGCGGTCGGCGACGACGAGCCGCCCTTGGCCGCCCCGGTCCCGCCGTCCGGCCCGGGGGAGCCGGACGGCTTCCCGCTCTCCGCCGCCCGCGACCCGCTCGGATCGGCGCTCGGCAGGGCCGTCTTCACATACCCGGCGGGGGCCTTGCGCCCCTCGTCCCCCGCCCCGGTCACCTGCGCCACCGCCACGGCGGCCGGCACGGCGAGCGCCACCACCCCGGCCCCCACGAGCGCGACCCGTTTCCGCGTCCAGCGCCGGACGGCGCGCGGCGCCTCGGGAGCGTCCGGGGGCTCCGGGGCCAGCGGCACGGGAGCGGTCTCGTCCGGCTGTACGGGCGAGTCCTCTCGTACGGGCGCGGCTTCCGGTGCAGAGGTGTCCTCCCGTACGGAGGCATCGTCGCGTACGGAGGCATCGTCGCGTACGGGCGCGTCCCCCCGTACGGGCTCCGGCCGCTGCTGCGGCGCGGGGGCCGCCGCCGGCGGCTTGCGGCGGCGCGCCGCGTCCGCGACGATCCAGCGCCGGTGCACCTCGACCAGCTCGTCCGGCGTCGCCCCGCACAGCCGCGCGAGCCGTTCCACGGGGGCGTAGTCGGTGGGCACGGCGTCGCCGTTGCAGTAGCGGTGCAGCGTGGACGTGCTCACGTGGAGCTTCCCCGCCAGGGCGCCGTAGCTGCGTCCCGAGCGGCCCTTCAGCTCCCGGAGCAGCGCGGCAAAGTCCTCGGTCTCGCTCGCCACACCCACCCACCCCCTCCAGATCCGTCCCGGAAACGCGTTCCAGGGATGGGGTTCCTCCCCAGGTCAGTTTATGCGCGGCCGTTCCAGCTTCCCCAATGCGCGGGCGGCCGTTGCGGCTGGAACAGGCCGCCTCGCAGGCTGTGGACATGCCGAGGCGAGGTCCGCGGCGTTCCCACCCTCCAGCGCCGCCCTTGAGGCGCCATCCGTCCAGGAGCAGTCATGCGGTCAGACGTCCGGTTCAGCCTCATCGACGCCGTGGCCGTCGCCGTGCTCGTGGCATGCACGGTCACGGTCATAGCGCTCGTCCGTTCCTTCTGACCCGTCCGCTCCTTCCGACGCCTCCGCTCCTTCCGACGCCTCCGTTCCATCCGATCAGCACGGGGAGAAACCGATCATGGCCAAGTCCCGCCGCGCCCGCACCCGCTCCCTCGCCGTCGCCGTCGCGGCGTTCGCCGCCGCCGTCTCCCTGACCGCCTGTCAGTCAGGGGGGACCGACAAGGCCGCCGAGGACGCGGGCGGGAAGACCGGCGCGAACGCCGCCGCGTCCGCGACGTCCGGCGGCCCGGCCGGCTCCGGCAACGACGCCAAGGCCGATACCAAGAGCGACGACGCGTCCGGACAGGCCGGGAAGCAGACCGGCCCGGGCGCCCGGGTGAGCGGCAAGAGCGGCAGCAGGGCCCAGGAGGAGACCGGGGTGGACGAAGGCCCCGTACAACTGGCCTGCTCCGGTGAGAATGTGGAGGTCACCGCCGAGGCGCCGGCGCGCCCCTCCCACTATCTGCTGCTCACGGCCACCAACACCGGCTCGAAGCCGTGCAACGCGTACTCCTATCCGCTGCTCCGCTTCGACGAGGACCAGTCCGTGTCGGCCGCGCCCATGGCGGACACCAAGCCGCAGGCCGTCGTCACGCTGGCCCCCGGCGAGTCGGCGTACGCGGGGGTCGCCCTCGGCGCCGACGGGGAGCACGGCCGTACGGCGAAGTCCCTGGCCGTCCACTTCAGCGGCACCGACGACGCGGCGGGCTCCACGGGCTCGGCCGCCCACCCGGCGCTGCCCGGCGGCGCCGCGTACTACGACGACAACGCCCAGGTCACCTACTGGCAGCGGGACAAGGCCGACGCCATCAAGTAGGGACCTTCCGCGCCCGGGGCCCGGCGAGAGCCCGGCGCGCCGCAGACCGTGGGCGGGACCCCGCCCACGGAGACACCCGCACCGGATAACCGCCCCCGCTTCAGCCCGGTGCGGGTGTCTCACCCCGCGAGGGGGTCGGCGGAGGCGGCTCGGAAAGCGCCGCCGCCGAGTTCGAACCACATCATCTTGCCGCCCAGCCCCTGCTGCTGGTCCCGCAGCGAGAAGCCGCCCCAACTGTCCGCGCACAGCCGTACGAGCCCCAGCCCCCGTCCCCGCTCCACGTCCCCGGGCGGCACGGCGGGCTCCCCCGCCCTCGCGAGGGCGGGCAGCTTGGGGTTGGCGTCCCATACGCTCACCCGCACCCGTTCCCCGTCCCGCCGGACGCGCACGGAGGCGGGCCCGTCGGCGTAGCGGTAGGAGTTGGTGACCAGTTCGGAGGTCAGCAGCTCCGCGGTGTCGGCGAACTCCGAGAAGCCGTGCTCCTCGAAGATGGTGCGCAGCGTCCGGCGCGCGATGCAGGGGGCGAGTGGGTCGCACGGCACCTGGAGGGTGTACTCCCAGTCTTCGGGCGGACCGGCCTCGTACGGCTCCGGCGCACAACTCATACGCGCCTCCCTAGCGTGAGCGAAGTGACACACACCGTAAGCCAGTCGGTGCGCGCGGTTCGCTGCTTCCGGAAAATATCCGGGGCCCGCCGGGCCCGCGCCGGCGCTCGGCGACAGCGCTCCCCGGCGCGGCCGTACGACCCCGCCGGACGTCAACCCCTCGACACCCCCGCCCCCCTTACGGGGGATCGCGCCCGTCCCGGCCCGTATCCGCGGCGTACGCCCGTACGCACGCGACAGCCCCCGGCGGGACGACCGCCGGGGGCTGTACGGAACACGCCGGTTCCAGACGCGCCAGGAGTGTCAGAGCTGCCGCGCGGCCTCCGTCGCCCAGTAGGTGAGGATCATGTTCGCGCCCGCGCGCTTGGCGCCGACGAGGGTCTCCATCATGATGCGGTCGCGGTCGACCCACCCGTTGGCGGCGGCGGCCTCGACCATCGCGTACTCGCCGGAGACCTGGTACGCGGCGACCGGCACGTCCGTCGCGTCCGCGACCTGCCGCAGGATGTCCAGGTAGGGCAGCGCGGGCTTGACGATGACCATGTCGGCGCCCTCCTCGACGTCCAGCGCCAGCTCGCGCAGGGACTCCCGCGCGTTGGCCGGGTCCTGCTGGTACGTCTTGCGGTCGCCGGTCAGCGAGGAGGCGACGGCCTCCCGGAAGGGGCCGAAGAACGCGGACGCGTACTTGGCGGTGTAGGCGAGGACGGAGACGTCCTGGTGGCCCGCGCCGTCCAGCGCCTCGCGGATGACCCGGACCTGGCCGTCCATCATGCCGCTGGGCGCGACGACGTGGACGCCCGCGTCGGCCTGGACGCGGGCCATCTCGGCGTACCGCTCCAGCGTCGCGTCGTTGTCCACCCGGCCCCGCGCGTCGAGGACGCCGCAGTGGCCGTGGTCGGTGTACTCGTCCAGGCAGAGGTCCGACATGATCACCAGGTCGTCGCCGACCTCGGACCGCACGTCCCGGATGGCGACCTGGAGGATGCCGTCGGGGTCCGTGCCCCCGCTGCCGACCGCGTCCTTCTCCTCGGGCACGCCGTAGAGCATGAGCCCGCAGACGCCCGCCGAGACGGCCTCGACGGCCGCCTTGCGCAGGGTGTCGCGGGTGTGCTGCACGACGCCCGGCATGGAGGCGATCGGCACCGGCTCACTGGCGCCCTCCCGCACGAAGGCGGGCAGGATCAGATCGGCCGGGTGCAGCCGGGTCTCGGCGACCATGCGGCGCATGGCCGGGGTGGTGCGCAGCCGCCGCGGGCGCGCTCCGGGGAACCTTCCGTACTGCGTGCTCAACTCCGTGCCCTCCTACGCGATCCGGGCCGCCGCTCGCTGGGCCGGGTGACCGGGTCGCCGGCCTCCACCGCGGCGTCGCGCCGCGCGGCCCCGAAGTCCGCGAGCGCCGCGGCCAGTTTGTGCACCGAGGGCTCGGGCGACATGACGTCCACGCGCAGCCCGTGCTCCTCGGCGGTCTTGGCGGTGGCCGGGCCGATGCAGGCGATCACGGTCACGTTGTGCGGCTTGCCGGCGATGCCGACGAGGTTGCGCACGGTCGAGGACGAGGTGAACAGGACCGCGTCGAAGCCGCCGCCCTTGATCGCCTCGCGGGTCTCGGCGGGCGGCGGGGAGGCCCGTACGGTCCGGTAGGCGGTGACGTCGTCGACCTCCCAGCCCAGCTCGATCAACCCGGCGACCAGGGTCTCCGTGGCGATGTCGGCGCGCGGCAGGAACACCCGGTCGATGGGGTCGAAGACCGGGTCGTAGGGCGGCCAGTCCTCCAGCAGCCCGGCGGCCGACTGCTCGCCGCTCGGCACCAGGTCCGGCTTGACGCCGAAGTCCACCAGCGACTTGGCGGTCTGCTCGCCGACCGCGGCGACCTTGATCCCCGCGAAGGCGCGCGCGTCGAGCCCGTACTCCTCGAACTTCTCGCGCACCGCCTTGACGGCGTTGACCGAGGTGAAGGCGATCCACTCGTAGCGCCCGGTGACCAGGCCCTTGACCGCGCGCTCCATCTGCTGCGGGGTGCGCGGCGGCTCGACGGCGATCGTCGGGACCTCGCTGGGCACGGCGCCGTACGACCGGAGCTGGTCGGAGAGCGACGCGGCCTGCTCCTTGGTGCGCGGCACGAGCACGTTCCAGCCGAACAGCGGCTTGGACTCGAACCACGAGAGCTGGTCGCGCTGCGCGGCCGCGCTGCGCTCGCCGACCACGGCTATGACGGGCTGCGCGCCGTTCGGCGACGGCAGCACCTTCGCGGCCTTGAGCGCCTGCGCCACCGAGCCGAGCGTCACCGACCAGGTGCGCTGGCGCGTCGTGGTGCCCGCGACGGTCACGGTCATCGGGGTGTCAGGCTTGCGGCCCGCCGAGATCAGCTCGTTCGCGGTGGCGGCGATGGTCTCCAGGGTGGCGGTGACCACCGCGGTCACCTCGCTGCTGCCGACCTCGGCCCAGCACCGGTCGGTGGCACTGCGGGCGTCCAGGAACCGGACGTCGGCGCCGCTCGCGTCGTGCAGCGGCACCCCGGCGTAGGCGGGCACGCCCACCGCGTTGGCGACGCCGGGCACCACCTCGAAGGTGACGCCCTCGGCGGCGCAGGCCAGCATCTCGTCGGCGGCGTTGCCGTCCAGGCCGGGGTCGCCGACGACCGCACGGACGACCCGCTTGCCGCTCCGCGCCGCCCCCATGACAAGATTGGCGGTGCCCCTAAGAACCGGGACCTCGGCGGTATTTGATGCGCCATCAGCTACCGCCTGGGCAGGCATGCCGTGGCTCTCCACGGAGACATTGGCGCGCACATGCGCACGTACCACATCGAGTACGGGCGGATCGGCGATCAGTACGTCCGCTGCCGCCAGCGCCTCCACGGCTCGGAGCGTCAGCAGTCCCGGGTCTCCGGGACCGGCACCGAGGAAGGTGACGTGCCCGAGCGCGGGGTGATTAGGGGCGGTGGGGTTCAAAGTGCTCGCTCCCCCATAAGACCGGCCGCACCCTTGGCCAGCATCTCGGCGGCGAGTTCCCGGCCGAGGGCCGAGGCTGCGTCGCTGGAGGCCGGAACGGGACCGGTGGTGGACAGCTGCACCAGCGTCGAGCCGTCGGTCGAGCCGACGACGCCGCGCAGGCGCATTTCGGTGACAGCCTGCCCGTCGGCCTGCAGGTCGGCCAGCGCACCCACGGGTGCGGAGCAGCCGGCCTCCAGGGCGGCGAGCAGGGAACGCTCGGCCGTCACGGCGGCCCGCGTGAACGGGTCGTCGAGCTCGGCGAGCACGCTGGCGAGTCCGGGCGCGCCACCGACCTGGTCGGCGACGCACTCCACTGCCAGGGCCCCCTGGCCGGGGGCGGGCAGGATCGCGTCGGCGGGCAGGAACTGGCTCGCCTCCCCGATCCGGCCGATGCGGGTGAGGCCGGCCGCGGCCAGCACGACGGCGTCGAGCTCCCCGCCGGTGACGTATCCGACGCGGGTGTCGATGTTGCCGCGGATCGGCACGGTCTCGATGTCCCGGCCCAGCTCCCGCGCCCACGCGTTGAGCTGCGCCATCCGGCGCGGCGAGCCGGTGCCGACCCGCGCGCCCGGCGGCAGCGACGCGAAGTCGAGCCCGTCGCGGGAGACCAGCACGTCGCGCGGGTCCTCGCGGGCCGGGATCGCGGCCAGCACCAGCTCGGCCGGCTCGGCGGTCGGCAGGTCCTTCAGCGAGTGCACGGCGAAGTCGATGTCCCCGGCGAGCAGCGCGTCGCGCAGCGCGGAGACGAAGACGCCGGTGCCGCCGATCTGCGCGAGGTGCTCGCGCGAGGTGTCGCCGAACGTCGTGATCTCGACGAGCTCCACGGCGCGCCCGGTGAGCGTGCGCACCGCCTCGGCGACCTGAGCTGACTGGGCCATGGCGAGCTTGCTGCGCCGGGTGCCCAGCCGGAGCGGCCGGGTGTCGGCGGCCGCCGTGAGTGAGGTGTCGTTCATGCCCGCTCCCGTGCTGTGTTCTGCCTGTCGGACCGCGTGTCCGCCCGGCTGACGGCGGCGACCGCCTGCGGGTCGAGGTCGAAGAGTTCGCGCAGCGCGTCCGCGTACCCGGCGCCGCCGGGCGTCGCGGCCAACTGCTTGACCCGCACGGTGGGCGCGTGCAGGAGTTTGTCGACGACCCGGCGGACGGTCTGGGTGATCTCCGCGCGCTCCTTGTCGTCCAGGTCTGGAAGGCGGCCGTCCAGCCGCGAGATCTCGCTCGCCACGAGGTCCGCCGCCATGGTGCGCAGCGCGACCACGGTCGGCGTGATGTGCGCCGCGCGCTGCGCGGCCCCGAACGCCTCGACCTCGTCCGCGACGATCGTGCGGACCCGGTCCACGTCGGCCGCCATCGGCGCGTCGGCCGACGCCTCGGCCAGCGACTCGATGTCGACGAGCCGTACGTACTCGACGCGGTGCGCGGCGGCGTCCACGTCGCGCGGCATCGCGAGGTCGAGGAGGTGCAGGAGCGGCGCCGCCCGCCGCGCGCCGTCGGCGAGCCCGAGGGGGCAGGCGGCATCCCGAGGGCCCTGGCCCTCGTGGGCGCCGCCGCCCGCCGCGCCGCGCTCGGCCGCCCGCGAGCCCGCGTCGGAGGCGCCCCGCGCGTCGTCGGCCCCGGCCCGTACGTCCTGGCTCTCCACGTCCGCGGCGCTCCGGCCCCGTACGTCCTGGGCCTCCGCGTCCGTAGCGCTTTGGCCCCGTACGCCCTGGGCGGCCTCCGCGTCCGCGGCGCTCCGGCCCCGTACGTCCTCGGCGGTCGCCGCCAGGCGCTCCGTCAGGGCGGACAGCACCGACTCGACCGTCAGGACGAGGCCGGTGGCGCCGGTGCAGGAGACGACGATGTCGGCCTGGGCCAGCTCGGCCGCGACGTCGGCCATCGGCACGGCGGTGGCGGTGAGACCGGCCGCCGCGCCCGGCCCGCCGGGCTCGGTGAGCGCGGCCGCGAGCCGCTCGGCACGCTCCAGCGTCCGGTTGGCGACAGCCAGTTCGGCGACTCCGGAGCGGGCCAGGGTGGCCGCGGCGAGGGAGGACATGGAGCCGGCGCCGATGACCAGGGCCCGCTTGCCGCGCGCCCACTCCTGGACGGGGGCGCCGTCGGCGAGCTGCTCCAGGCCGAAGGTGACCAGCGACTGGCCGGCCTTGTCGATGCCGGTCTCGCTGTGCGCGCGCTTGCCGACCCGCAGGGCCTGCTGGAAGAGGTCGTTGAGGAGCCGGCCGGCGGTGTGCAGCTCCTGGCCGAGGGCGAGCGCGTCCTTGATCTGGCCGAGGATCTGGCCCTCGCCGACGACCATGGAGTCGAGCCCGCAGGCCACCGAGAAGAGGTGGTGGACGGCCCGGTCCTCGTAGTGCACGTAGAGGTAGGGGGTCAGCTCCTCCAGCCCTATGCCCGTGTGCCGGGCCAGCAGGGTGGACAGCTCGGCGACGCCCGCGTGGAACTTGTCCACGTCCGCGTACAGCTCGATCCGGTTGCAGGTGGCGAGCACCGCCGCCTCGGCCGCGGGCTCGGTGGCGAGGGTGTCGTGCAGCAGCTTCGACCGCGCGTCCGCCACGAGCGCGGCGCGCTCCAGCACGCTGACCGGCGCGCTGCGGTGGCTCAGGCCGACGACCAGGAGGCTCATGCCCTCTCCTCGCTTCGCTCGGGCCGCCCCGCGCCGGGGACGTCGTGGTGGATGGTCCGTTCTCTGAACCCGCTCATGCCGGCATCACGGCGGGTACGTCGCCGTCGGGTCCCTTTCCGCCGCCGGCGCCCGTGGCCGTACGGGCCACCGGGGGCGGCGTGGCGACGGCCGCCGCGGCGGCGCTCGTCGCGGCGGCCGCCGCCGCGGACGCCGCGGGGTCGGCGTCCTCGCCCGCCTTGCGCTGCTCGTGGAAGGCGAGGATCTGGAGCTCTATGGAGAGGTCGACCTTCCGTACGTCCACGCCCTCGGGGACGGTCAGCACGGTCGGCGCGAAGTTGAGGATCGAGGTGACCCCGGCGTTCACGAGCCGGTCGCAGACCTGCTGGGCCGCGCCGGCCGGGGTGGCGATGACGCCGATGGAGACCCCGTTGTCGCTGATGATCGCTTCGAGCTCGTCGGTGTGCCGGACCGGGAGGCCCGCGACCGGCTTGCCGGCCATGGCCGGATCGGCGTCGATGAGGGCCGCGACCCGGAAGCCGCGGGAGGCGAAGCCGCCGTAGTTGGCGAGCGCCGCCCCGAGATTTCCGATGCCGACGATGACGACCGGCCAGTCCTGGGTGAGGCCGAGCTCACGCGAGATCTGGTAGACGAGATACTCGACGTCGTAGCCGACGCCCCGGGTCCCGTACGAGCCGAGGTAGCTGAAATCCTTGCGCAGCTTCGCGGAGTTGACCCCCGCGGCGGCTGCGAGTTCCTCGGACGAGACCGTGGGGACCGAACGCTCGGAAAGCGCGGTCAGCGCACGCAGATACAGCGGAAGCCGGGCGACGGTGGCCTCGGGAATCCCTCGGCTTCGGGTCGCCGGTCGGTGAGTTCGGCCAGTTGCCACGGTGCTCCTGCGGGTAGCGCGGGGCTGCGGGCGGCATCTTGTCGCAGGACCGCCCCGTCGAATGCAGGCTATGTCTTTGTGAACGCGTGCACAAAGATGGTGTCCGCTTTGTCCGAGCAAAGTGACAGGCGTCACGCGCCCTTTCGGCCGCATCCGGGAACCATCACCCGCGTCACCGCGACCACAGCCGTATCGCGGATTCACCGACGGGGACACGCGCCCTCACCCCTCACCACTATGCCCCCGGACACCAACAAATCGCCCACCATGGTAGTCGCCTCGGGCACCCTTAACGACCGCTTTGCGGTCATGTAGGGGAGATCGGACAGCCGCCGGGGCCGACCACGCCGGACCCAGTCGGCGACCGCCCACCCGGCCGCCGAACGACCCGCACCGGGCACAATGGCTGCCATGACCCCGCTGCTGCGCCGCCCGGCCCGTAAGAATCCCGCCAACAGCACGGTGACCCTGATCGGCAAGCCCGGCTGCCATCTCTGCGACGACGCGGAGGCGGTCATCGAGCGGGTCTGCGGAGAACTCGGCGCGAGCTGGGAAAAGAAAGACATTACGCAGGACGCGGAACTGCACCGCGAATACTGGGAACAGATCCCGGTGATCCTGGTGGACGGCGCCCAGCACGACTTCTGGCGAGTGGACCCCGCCCGGCTCCGCAAAGCCCTCGGCGGCTAGACCGGGGGATGCCAGGGGATGCCGGGGGATAGCGCGGCGGGTAACCGAAGCGTGGCGGGAAGTTCACACGACCGATCCGTTCCGAGTCCGGACGCCCCGAACAAACTGGCTATGCTCGCGCCATGGCCGCACTGGGATGGCTCACCCCCCGTAGGCGCTCCGCCACCGCACGCAGCGTGCTGGCCGGCGAGGCGGCGGCGGAGGCAGCCCGCAAGTCCGCGCACGACACTCCCGACACGGCGGCGCAGGAGGGGCCACAGCCCGCCTCCTCCGAACAGCCCGAGCCGACGACGGAACCGGCCGCGACCGCCGAACCCACTGAGCCCGCCGAACCCACTGAGTCCGCAGCACCGGAATTCCCCGTGGTCGGCGACGAGAAGGCCGCCGCCTTCTTCGACCTCGACAACACCGTGATGCAGGGCGCGGCCCTCTTCCACTTCGGCCGCGGCCTCTACAAGCGGCACTTCTTCCGCAAGCGCGAGCTGGTCCGCTTCGCCTGGCAGCAGGCGTGGTTCCGGCTGGCCGGCGTCGAGGACCCCGAGCACATGCAGGACGCGCGCGACAGCGCCCTGTCCATCGTCAAGGGCCACCGCGTCTCGGAGCTGATGTCCATCGGCGAGGAGATCTACGACGAGTACATGGCCGAGCGCATCTGGCCGGGCACCCGCGCGCTCGCCCAGGCCCACCTCGACGCGGGCCAGAAGGTCTGGCTGGTGACCGCGGCCCCCGTAGAGACCGCGACGATCATCGCCCGCCGGCTCGGACTGACCGGCGCCCTGGGCACCGTCGCCGAGTCCATCGGCGGCGTGTACACCGGCAAACTCGTCGGCGAACCGCTGCACGGCCCGGCGAAGGCGGAGGCGGTACGGGCCCTGGCCGCGGCCGAGAACCTGGACCTGACCCGCTGCGCCGCGTACAGCGACTCCGCCAACGACATCCCCATGCTGTCGATCGTCGGCCACCCCTACGCCGTCAACCCCGACGCCCACCTGCGCAAACACGCCCGCGAACGCGGCTGGCGACTGCGCGACTACCGCACCGGCCGCAAAGCCGCCCGCGTCGGCATCCCCGCCGCCGCAGGCGTAGGCGCCCTGGCCGGCGGCGCCGCCGCAGCCGTAGCCCTACACCGCCGCCGCCACTGACCCCCGCCCCTCCACCCGAACCCCGGCCCCCTCCAGCCCGCCGGCCGTACGGGCACAGCCCCAGGCCGTTGTCTGTGTGGGCCGGCCCAGCCCGCCGACCGTACGGGCCCCCGCCCAAATCCAGCCCGCCCGGCACATGCCCCGGCCCCTCCCAGCCCGTCCAACGATTGAGGACAAGGCCCGAGCGGGCGCACGAACACCCGCCCAAATCAGCCCGTCCGGCGTTTGAGGACCGGGGTCCGGGGCGGAGCCCCGGCGTCCACCGGGCCGGGCGGGCCCACAAACGCGCCCACCCCAGCCGTCCGGCGCATGAGGACCGGCGGAGCCCCGGCGTCCACCGGGCCGGGCAGGCCCACGACCGCGCCCCCAGCCGTCCGGCGCTTGAGGACTGGCAGAGCCCCGGCGTCCACCGGGCCGGGGCGGGCCCACAAACGCGCCCACCCCAGCCGTCCGGCGCATGAGGACCGGCAGAGCCCCGGCGTCCACCGGGCCGGGCCAGCCCACGAAACACCAGCCCGCCCCAGCCCGTCCGGCGCTTGAGGACCCGCCGAGGGGGCCGGCGCCCCAAGAACAACGCGGCACAAACCCCGTCGCCCGGCGTAGCCACCGTCACCCCCAGGCCAATCCCCCGGTTTCGCCCCCACACGGCCCCCGCCAGTCCCCTTATGCCCGGCTTGCCACAACACGCCAGCCAACCAATCAGCCCACGCTCCACTCCGATCAATAACAGCCACGCGTTCGACACTTGATCGGTCGTTAACCGGCAACAGACCGGACGTAAACGATGATTTGAGCAACTGGGTGTAGCGTCGCCTATACGAAGCGTTATCCTCCTCAGACGCAAACCGGTACCCGCACGTCCCTACGACGAGTGAATGGTCCCGTACTGCACGTGATGGAAGCTCTGCCTCTGGGAGTCCCGTGTACCCACACGTCGGGGTTGACGCCTCGGGCCTGGCTACGCTCCGCGCGACGGTCATCGACCGCCTGCGCGGCTTCGTCCCCACCGCGTACGCCGTCCCCGCCCTTGCCCCGCTCGCCCCCGCCGGCGGTCCCGCCGGCCCCTGCTACGCCATGGCCGAAAGCACCACGGCCGTCGGCAGACGCACCCGCGGACGTACCGGCTCCGGCACGTCCACCGCCACCCCCCGCCGCCCGACCGCCGACAGCGACAGCGCTCGCATGATGGACCTGGTCGAGCGCGCCCAGGCCGGAGAGGCCGACGCCTTCGGCCGCCTCTACGACCAGTACTCCGACACCGTCTACCGCTACATCTACTACCGCGTCGGCGGCCGGGCCACCGCCGAGGACCTCACCAGCGAGACGTTCCTGCGCGCCCTGCGCCGCATCGGCACGTTCACCTGGCAGGGCCGCGACTTCGGCGCCTGGCTGGTGACCATCGCCCGCAACCTCGTCGCCGACCACTTCAAGTCGTCGCGGTTCCGGCTCGAAGTGACCACCGGCGAGATGCTCGACGCCAACGAGGTCGAGCGCAGCCCGGAGGACTCCGTCCTCGAATCCCTCTCCAACGCCGCACTGCTGGAAGCGGTGCGCAAGCTCAACCCGCAGCAGCAGGAGTGCGTGACCCTCCGCTTCCTCCAGGGCCTGTCGGTCGCCGAGACCGCCCGCGTCATGGGGAAGAACGAGGGCGCCATCAAGACCCTCCAATACCGTGCCGTACGAACCCTCGCCCGGCTGCTGCCGGACGACGCCCGCTGACCCTCGGTATCCGCCCCCTCACCTGCGGTCAGATCATCCGGACCGCGTAACCCGAGTGCCGCGCCGCTCGTTGTGCGGGATGCAGGCTCCCTGCGGTCACGCCATGCCCGCAGCCACTCACTCGATCGAGTGGACGCGCTCAAGGCGTGCAACCTTCCAGGTGTCCTGGGGAGTCGACCGTCATGACGAGAGGAGGTGCCGCCTGTGATCGCGAACGTATCGGCGCACCGGCGGGCGAACGCCTTCGCCCAGTCCCTGGAAGAGCAGGATCTCCAGGGTGCAACGGCCGAGCAGTCCGATCCATCGGCGGAGCACGCCGAGCGGAATCGGCTGCTGGCCCTGGCGAGCGGGCTCGGCGAGCTACCGGCACCGGAATTGGACCCCGAAGTCAAAATCGTGCAGCGCGCGCGGTTGATCGCTGCCATGGAGGCGCAGTTCGCGGAGGGCGCCGCCCAAGTCCCCGAGCAGCGCTCCCCGAAGGGAGCGCACCGGGCGAGCCCGCTGAGCAGGCTGCGGCCGCGCTCCCGCTGGTCCAAGGGGCTCGCCGCCGGCGGACTCACGGTAGGGGTGGCGGCGGGCGCGTTCGGCGGCGTCGCCGCGGCGAGCAACAACGCCCTGCCCGGCGATTCGCTGTACGGACTCAAGCGCGGCATGGAGGACTTCAAGCTGGGCCTGGCCGGCGGTGACTCGGACCGCGGCCAGATCTACCTCGACCAGGCGTCCACGCGGATGCAGGAGGCCCGGCGCCTCCTGGAGCGCGGCCGCCTCGGCGACCTCGATCACGAGTCGCTCAGCGAGGTCCGCAAGGTGCTGTCCGGCATGCACTTCGACGCCTCCGAGGGCCACCGGCTGCTCCACGAGGCGTACGAGCGCGACGGCTCGCTCAATCCGATCAGGGCCCTGTCCTCCTTCACCACCTCGCACCGCGAGGGCTGGCAGCAGTTGCGCGAGCGGCTGCCGCTCCAGCTCACCGACGTGCGCGACCAGGTGAGTTCGGTCTTCGACGCCATAGACGAGGAGGTCGGCCCGCTGCGGTCGCTGCTCCCGAAGACCTCGGACCAGCACGGTTCGCCGAACCGGCAGGGCGCCCCCCGGCACGCCGCGCCGGAGCAGCCGGACCATCCGACGCCCTCCCCGCGGCCGACGCAGTCCGCCAACGGCCCGGACGACGCCCGGCACCGGCCGTCGCCGTCCTCGTCGGCGGAGAAGAGCGAGGACAGCGGCCTCCTCGGCGGCACGGGCCTGCTCGACCCGCCCGCCAAGGACCACAGCCGCAGCCCGGCCCCGTCCCACGGCGAGGACGGCAAGGAGGGCAAGTCCAGCGGCAAGCCGGACATCACGATCCCGCCGCTGCTGCCGGGGCTCCTCCCGGGCCTCGGCATCGAGGGCGACGACGGGAAGTAGGCGCGTCACAGCGGAGGCGGGAGGTCCGGTCGGGCCTCCCGCCTCCGGCATGTCCGCCGCGCCCGCCGAGGAGATCGAGGTGGGGGAGGCCCCTAGAAGAACACCGAACGCCGCTGCACCAGCAGCTTGTACAGGGTGTGCTGAATCGTTTCCCGCACCTGGTCCGTCAAGTTGAACATCAGCATCGGGTCGTCCGCGGCCTCCGGCGGATAGCCGTCCGTCGCGATCGGCTCCCCGAACTGGATCGTCCACTTCGTCGGCAGCGGCACCGCGCCCAGCGGCCCGAGCCACGGGAACGTCGGCGTGAGCGGGAAGTACGGCAGGCCGAGCAGCCGCGCGAGGGTCCGCGCGTTGCCGATCATCGGATAGATCTCCTCGGCGCCGACGATCGAGCACGGCACGATCGGCACCCTCGCGCGCAGCGCCGTCGAGACGAACCCGCCCCGCCCGAAGCGCTGGAGCTTGTACCGGTCGGAGAACGGCTTCCCTATCCCCTTGAACCCCTCCGGCATCACCCCCACCACTTCGCCGCGCTCCAGCAGCCGCTGCGCGTCCTCCGCGCACGCGAGGGTGTGCCCGGCCTTCCGCGCCAGCTCGTTGACCACCGGCAGTACGAAGACGAGATCGGCGGCCAGCATCCGCAGATGGCGCCCGGCGGGGTGCTCGTCATGCACTGCGGCCTGGAGCATCAGGGCGTCGAGCGGCAGGGTGCCGGAGTGGTTGGCGACGATCAGCGCCCCGCCCTCGGACGGGATGTTCTCGACGCCCTTCACCTCGACCCGGAAGTACGTGTCGTAGAACGGGCGCAGCATCGACATGATCACCTGGTCGGTGAGTTCCTCGTCGTACCCGAACTCGTCGACCTCGTACTCGCCCGTGATCCGGCGGCGCAGAAAGCTCAGCCCGTGCGCGATGCGCCGGTCCCAGCCCCCGCCGCCGTTCTGCCGCGGCGTCTCGTCGGCGGGCTCCGGATCTTCCTCCCGCCGGGGCGGTACGGGCGCCAGCGGGACGTCCGCCCGGTCGCTCGCGCGCCCGGCGCGCTTCGCCCTGCGCCGGGACCGCGGTTCCTCGCCGAACGGAATGACCTTCGCGTCCGCCATGTTGGGTGCGCTCCTCAATTCTGGTCGCCGCCGCCAGGCAGCACCGCGGCGATCCGGTCGACGGTACGGGCGAGGGTCTCGGGCGGGAGCAGCCCCGGACCGCGGCTGCGCGCGTAGTCCGCGAACGCCTCCGCGGTGGTGTATTTCGGTTCAAAACCCAGTGTCTCGCGCATCTGCGTGGTCTGGACGACCCGCCCGTGCGTCAGCAGCCGGATCTGCTCGGGCGAGAAGTCGCTGATGCCGAGGGAGCGCAGCGCGGAGCCGATCCAGGTGACGGTCGGCAGGAAGAAGGGGAGCGTGGGGCGGCCGAGGCGGCGCGCGGTCTGCGAAAGCAGCAGCACGCCGTCGCCGGCGATGTTGAAGGTGCCGCTGTTGAGCGTGGAGCGGCGCGGCTCGCCGGCGGCGATCCGCAGCACCTCGATCGCGTCGTCCTCGTGCACGAACTGGAGGCGGGGGTCGAAGCCGAGCACGGTGGGCAGGACGGGCAGCGCGAAGTACTCGGCGAGCGGCGAATCGGCGCACGGGCCCAGCACATTGGCGAAGCGCAGCACGCAGACGGCGACGTCGGGGCGGCGCCGCGCGAACCCGCGTACGTACCCCTCGACCTCGACGGTGTCCTTGGCGAAGCCGCCGCTGGGCAGCGACTTGGGCGGCGTGGTCTCGGTGAAGATCGCGGGGTCGCGGGGCGCGGAACCGTACACGCTGGTGCTCGACTTGATCACGAGCCGCTTGACGGCCGGCGCCTTCTGGCAGGCGCCGAGGAGCTGCATCGTGCCGATGACGTTGGTCTCCTTGACCAGGGTCCGGCCGCCGCGCTTGCCGAGCGGGGTGCCGTTGACGTCCATGTGGACGACGGTGTCGACGGCGTGCTCGGCGAGGACCTTGGCGATCGTGGGGTGCCGGATGTCGGCCCGTACGAAATCGGCCCCGCCGAGGTGGTGCTCGGGCGGCACGGCGTCCACGCCGATGACCCGGTCGACGTCGGGCTCCCGCAGGACGCGCCGTACGAATCGGCCGCCCAGTTGACGTGCGACCCCGGTGACGAGCACGACCTTGCCCAAGATCAGCGCCTTCCCTCGAAACCTCGCTCGACGAGCGGAGCTTTGGCCGCCACCGTAGCGGCTCGTTGTTGCGCTGTGATGACCGCCCGATGCGTGGAGCTACATTTCAAGCCGTAGCGAAGGGTTCACACATAGCGACGCCGCGCTCCGTGGGACGACACCCCGGACGCCGGCGCCGCCGGCCCGCTCTCACAACACCGCAGCCCTTCCACCGGGACGCGGTGGAAGGGCTGCGGGACGTACACAGCGGCGCTGCTTACTTCTTGTTGCGACGCTGAACGCGCGTGCGCTTGAGCAGCTTGCGGTGCTTCTTCTTCGCCATCCGCTTGCGCCGCTTCTTGATAACAGAGCCCACGACTACCCTCGCTAACTTCGATCACTCGGTGCGGGGCGTCCGAGCCCACACTACCTACATCGGGCCAGCCTACCCGGCACCGAGCGATCGGCGTAATCCGAGGTACCCGTCGAGGCGCACGCTGGAGAAAAGCCTCCCCCAGCCGGCCTCCTAGGCGGTCTCCACCCCCACATAGGACTCACGGAGGTACTCGTGCACCGCCTGCTCTGGGACCCGGAAGGACCTGCCCACCCGGATCGCCGGCAGATGACCGCTGTGCACCAAGCGGTACACGGTCATCTTGGACACTCGCATCACCGCGGCGACTTCCGCCACGGTCAGGAACACGACCTCGTTCAGAGGCCTCTCGCCAGCAGCCATGTCACACCTGAACCTTCCGCACATGACGGGCACCGGCTTCCCCTCCGGTGACTCCTCGTCGCTGCGCGCTCACTCCCCAGATTAGGGGCGGGTGATACGAGTGGGGAAGAGGAGCAGCGATCGGCCGCCTACTGTGACAGACACGCTCGATTGAGTACATAGCGAGTAAGCGGTCGGTAGTAATCAGACCGCACAGTGTCATCAAGCGGAACGGCGACGGACACCCGCCCCTCGGCCTGCCCGACGAACAGCGCCGGATCGTCCGTGTCCGCCAGACCGATGGCCTCAATGCCTAGCTGACCTGCTCCGCAGACCCATCCATGATCCCCGATGACGAGGGTGGGCAGGGCGCTCCGGGCGTCTACCGCGGCCGCCAGAGCGGTACGAATCGGGAGGGGGGAATGGGTATGTGCGCCCGGCGTGCGACCGGGCTCCCGCGCGCCGGGTTCCCGCACCATCGCGACTCCCCGTACGTAGTCAAGGTTGTACGTACGTACCCCGAACCGGGTCGTCATGTCGACTCTTCGACCCTGCGCCGGGGTGAGGACAGTGCATCCCGCCGCCGACAGGGCCGCCGCCAACGAGGCGTAGAAGCCCAGGAGCCGGTGCGGGTGGCCGGTCCCGATCAGCACGGTGGCACCATCCTTCGCCGCCGCGCCGAGCCGGTCGGCGAAGGAACCGAGGGCCGCCACCGTACGGTCGGGGTCGATCACATCCTGCCCAGAAGTATGTGCCGGATCGGCCGAAACCCCGCACTGCTCGCCCATAAGGCCAAGTAACTCGATAAGAGACCAGTCGCGTTCGGGCTCCAAGCCGATCAGCGCGCGCGGGTCCCGCGCCACGAAGAGCCGGTAGCGGTGCAGACTCCGCTCCCGGCTCGTGGCCACCGGGCCGGCCAGCCGGGCATCGAGGAGATGCGCGCGCAGGGCGTGAGAACTCACCACGGGCTCCATGGTGGCGGCTCCGCCGGACGCGCTGCGGGCAAATCACCAAAAGTATGCGCTACGGGACGGGACGGCCGCCGCCGGGGGCGGGCTTCGGGGCGCGCTTCCGGCTTGGAAGAAGGCGCCGCCGGAGGCTATGGCAGCGGCAGCAGGCCATGCGCCGGGAAGACCGCCCGCCGCGTCGCGAGGATCGCCTGATCCAGCCGGTCCGCGGGGTCGTATCCGGACTCCACGAAATCCCGCCAGCCAGGGGCCCGCCCGTCCGTCATACGGGCCGGGGCCGACTCGCGGGTCCGCCGGTACACCTCGTGCCGCCACTCGTCCGGCACCGGGGACTCCGGCGGGACCGCCCGCCCCGCCGCGATGCCCACCAGATGCGTCCACGTCCGCGGCACCACGTCGACCACCGCGTACCCGCCGCCGCCCAGCGCCACCCAGCGCCCGCCCGCGTGCTCATGCGCCAGCGCGTGGCAGGACTCGGCCACCATCCGCTGCGCGTCCAGCGACACCGCCAGATGCGCCAGCGGGTCCTCGAAGTGCGTGTCGGCGCCGTGCTGCGTCACCAGCACATCGGGCCGGAACGCCGCCAGCAGCTCCGGCACCACCGCGTGGAACGCCCGCAGCCACCCCTCGTCCCCGGTCCCCGCCGGCAGCGCGACGTTGACGGCCGAGCCCTCGGCGCCGTCCGCCCCCGTCTCCTGCGGCCAGCCGGTCTGCGGGAAGAGCGTGCTGGGGTGCTCGTGCAGCGAGATGGTGAGCACCCGCGGGTCCTCCCAGAAGGCCGCCTGCACCCCGTCCCCGTGGTGCACGTCCACATCCACGTACGCGACCCGGCGCGCCCCCAGCTCCAGGAGCCGCGCCACCGCCAGCGCCGCGTCGTTGTAGACGCAGAACCCGGACGCGCCGCCCGGCATCGCGTGGTGCAGCCCGCCCGTGAAGTTCACTGCGTGCAGCGCCTCGCCGCGCCACACCGCCTCGGCCGCGCCCACCGACTGGCCGGCGATCAGCGCCGACGCCTCGTGCATCCCCGCGAACGCCGGATCGTCGACGGTCCCGAGCCCGTACGTGCCGTCGGCCGCGCCCGGCTCGGCCGACACCCGCCGCACGGCGTCCACGTAGTCCTGCCGGTGCACGAGCCGCAGCGTGGAGTCGCCGGCGGACTTCGCGGCCACCACGTCGACCTCGCGGTGCAGCCCGTACGACTCGATCAGCCGCATGGTCAGCGCGAGCCGCACCGGGTCCATCGGGTGCCCCGGGCCGAAGTCGTAGCCCGTTACTGCCTCATCCCACATCAACTGTGCGCGGCCGCTCATGCCCGCCACGGTATCGGTCGGCGGCGGAACCGAACGAGTGGGCGTAGAAGAGCGTCGCAAGCACCAGCAGCATCGGTACGGCCATCGCGCCTCGATAGCTCCACGCCTCCCCCAAGGCACCGACGAGCGGGGAACCGATCAGAAAGCCCACATAGTTGAAGATGTTCAGCCGCGCGATGGCGATATCGCTCGCCCCGGGGAACAGCCGCCCGGCCGCCGCGAAGGTCTGCGGCACGATCACACACAGCCCGAGGCCGAGGGCCGTGAACCCGAGCATCCCGGCCCACGCTCCGGGCGCGACCGCGACCGCCCCGAAGCCGCACGCCGCCACCACCGCCCCGGCCCGTACGACCGCCACCGGCCCGAACCGCCGCACCCCGCGGTCACCGACGGCCCGCCCGAGCAGGGTCATCACCATGTAGACGTTGTACGGGACCGTCGAAAGCTGCTCCGAGCTGTGCAGCACGTCCTGGAGGTACTTGGCGCTCCAGTTGGACACGGTCGAGTCGCCTATATAGGCGAAGGTCATGACCAGGCACAGCGGCAGCAACAGCCGCATGGCGACCGCCGGCGACCCTTTCCGGGTCCCCTTCGTGTCCGCTCTCTCTCGGCCCTCGCGACTCTCGCAGTCCTCGTGGCTCTCGCGGTCCTCGCAGCCCTTGCGACTCTCGCGGCTCTCGGACTCCGGGCGGCGCTGGTCGACGTACCAGCGGCTGGCGACGAGGGCGGCGGGGACCACCACGGCGACGAGCGGCGCGTAGAGGACGGCGAGCGAGAGATGCCAGTGGGCGCCGGCCCAGGCGAGCGAGGCCCCGATGATCCCGCCGAGGCTGTACGCGGCGTGGAACCCCAGCATGATGCTCCGCCCGTACGCCCGCTGGAGGCTCACGCCGAGCATGTTCATCGACGCGTCGAGAGCGCCCACGGCCAGCCCGAACAGCCCGAGGGCGACCGCCGCCTCCCACACGGCGTCGCCGGAGCCCGCGGCGAGAAGCGCGAGGCACACGACGGGCTGCGCCCAGCGCAGCACGACGCTCGGCCGCGCCCGCGCCACCAGACGCTCCGTGCCGAGACTGCCGACGCCCGCGAGGATCGGCACGGCGGCCAGGAAGACGGGCAGCAGCCCGTCGGATATCCCGTACTGATCCTGAATGGCCGGGATTCGGGTCACGAGCAGCGCGAACACCGCGCCCTGCACGAAGAAGCCGACGGCCAGGGCCAGCCGGCCGTGCCGCAGGCGCGCCACTGAATCAGCGGGGGCAGTCATGGCGGGGAGCGTACGGGCCGCGACTACCGCTGGGTAGATGGATCACACAGCGAATTACGGGAGTTGGGGGCAGGGTCGAGTACGAGGCCGGGGTCAGGGCCGGCCCGGGCCGGCGCGGAGGCGGCTCAGGCCAGGAGACGCGGGAGGTCACCCAGGTCGGTGAAGACCGCGGTCGCGGCGGACAGCCGGTCGGCGGGGGTCATGGAGGTGAAGCCGAATACGTCCATCCCCGCGGCGATGGCGGCCTCCACCCCGAGCGGGCTGTCCTCGATCACGACGCACCGGTCCGGCTCGACCCCCATCGACCGCGCGGCGTGGAGGAACAGGTCGGGCGCCGGCTTGCCTTGGCCAACGTCGTCCACGCTGAAGATCCACTCCTCCTCGAACCACTCGTCGAGCCCGGCCTTGCGCTGCCCGACACTGATCCGCTCGTGGGTGCCCGAGGACGCCACGCAGTACGAGACCCCCTCGGCGACCAGGTACTCCAGCAGTTCGGCCGCGCCCTTCACCGGCTGGAGCTGCTGCTCGAAGACATGGAACGTCCGGGCGTGCAGCGTCTCGTCGAACTCCGCCGGCAACTGCCGGCCGGTCCGCTCCCGGATGATGTCGTGGACGCGGTGGACGGCGGAGCCCATGTAGTCGCGGAGGGACTCCTCGTACGAGGTGGGGTGGCCCAGTTCGGTCAGGTACTCGGACAGCACTTGGTTGGCGAGCGGCTCGCTGTCGACGAGCACTCCGTCGTTGTCGAAGATGACGAGGTCGTAGCGCATGACTGCACCCTAAACGCAAAAATGCCTCAGCCCCCGAACCATACGGTTCGGGAACTGAGGCGTTTCAAAATTTGTTCGGCGGCGTCCTACTCTCCCACAGGGTCCCCCCTGCAGTACCATCGGCGCTGAAAGGCTTAGCTTCCGGGTTCGGAATGTAACCGGG
>NZ_JOBF01000009.1 GCF_000718635.1 Streptomyces varsoviensis
CCAGCCGGCAGGCAGCGAACCGGCGCCCGCCCGGCCCCCTCCCCCGCCGCTGCCAGCGCTTTGGACCCGGAGGGTCCGAGACGAAACCCGCGCTGGCCCACCGGCAATACCGCCCCACCCAGCGACGATCAGTGACGTCCGCCCCGCCCGACCCGCAGACAGCGAGCCAACCCCAACCCGATCCCCACCCTCGCTGGCATGAACCTCAAGCCGCAACGCACCCTAGGCGGGCGCGCCGGGCCCGCCGCGATCGAGGTCGCCCTCCTCCTCGGTGTCCTCGTGCGTGCCGTCGTCTTCCGGTTCTTCGGGTACGGGCAGCCGGCCGCCCCTGCTGGTCGCGACGCGCAGCGCGTCGTGTAGCGACTCGGACAACCTCGTGCCGAGGAAGTGGAGTTCGATCGCGGACGTGTGGCGGTTCCTGAGCATGTCCTTCGCGAACGCCAGGAGTTGGACTCCGGTGGCGAGTTGCTGTTCCTCGATCTGGTCGGCGAGGCGCGAGACGCGGCCCGTGCCGCTCTGCGACTTGAGGTAGCACGGTTTCCCGCGCTCGTCTGACCATGGCAGCAGCCGCAGGGTGTCGTTCACCGGGCCACCGCCATGGCGCTGCGCGCGCTGTGAGGGTACGGGCGCGGGCCCGTCGGCGAGTGGTAGCCGCGGGCGATACCGTGGTGCATGTCGTCAACTCCGTGTGTTTGATGGCCACACCCCCGGGCCGTTGCCGCGGTCGCGGGGGTTTTCTCGCACATGACATTCGAATACCGCGAGATTTCGCCCCGGCTGTCGGAGCGGTGTGGTACCACCATTCCTGAAAGCTCCCTTTGAGCGCACGCTCTGCGCGTCACCAATTGCCCAGCGTGGACACCGAGTTGAAGCGAAGAAAGGTTCGACTTGATGGAGTTGAACGACGAATACGGCAAGCTCAGCCCACGTGTCAGGCTTGGTCGCCGGTTGCGGCGACTGCGGGAGCGCAGGGGGCTTTCCCTGCGACAGCTCTCCGACGAAGTGGGCGGGTACTCGCACAGTTATCTCGGTCGGGTGGAACTGGGGGAACAGCTTCCCTCGGAAGCTCTCGTGAACGTGCTGGACGAGTTCTTCGACACGGACGACGCGCTGGCCGAACTGCTGGATTTGGCGCACGACAAGCTAATTCCTGACTACAGCCGGAAGGTAGTGAATCAGGAACCAGAGGCTGAGCGCATTCAGGTTTTCAGCAGCAGTTTCGTGCCTGCGCTCTTGCAGGCAGAGGCTTACACGCGGGAGATGTTCCGCAAGGCTCTTCTGCGGGAAACCGACGCTCAACTCGAAGAGCGGGTGGCCACTCGCATGCGGCGGCAGCGAATCCTGGAACGGGAGAACCCGCCCTACTATTGGGGCATCATGGACGAAGCCGCTCTTGCGCGCACAATTGGCGACACGGGGTGCATGTCCGGGCAACTCCAACACCTACTGGAGATTGGTGTTCGGCATCATGTCACGGTGCAGGTGCTGCCGTTCTCCAAGGGGGCATACCCCGCCATGGGGGGAAGCCTGATCCTGCACACGATGCCGAACGGCGCGACTGTGGGCTCAGTCGAGAGCTTCGCCTCCGGAGAACTGATCGAGGAACCGAAGAGAGCGCTGGAGCTGGTGCGAAAGTTTGATGTTGTACGCTCCATGGCCCTCTCCGGGGAAGACTCGCTCGATCTGATCCGCAGCTACTTGAAGGAGTATGAAGGTGACGATGATTCCTGATGCATCGGCTCTGCCCGACTGGCGTAAGTCGAGCTACAGCGAGAATGCAGAAGGCGCTTGCATCGAGGTTTCGGACGGCTACCCCGCCGGCGTCCCGGTCCGTGACTCCAAGAACCCCCACGGTCCTGCGGTCATCTTCGAGCCGACCGCATGGTCGTCCTTCCTCGCCGCCGTCAAGGGCGGTGGCTTCGCCGCTTGAGCGAGGCTGGGAGCCCGTACCGAAACCGCCTCGGTACGGGCCCCCGCTCGTACTACACCGGCCGCAGCCACACCGTGGCCAGCGGCGGGAGCACCGGCAGGATGCTGGTGCGGTGGCCGTGGGAGGGGACGGACTCGGCCTTGAGGGGGTCCGGGTTGGAGACGCCGCTGCCGCCGTAGCGGGTGGCGTCGGTGTTGAGGGCCTCGTGCCAGACGGTGAAGCCGTTTGGCACGCCGAGGCGGTATTCGTGGCGGACGACGGGGGAGAAGTTGGAGACGGCGAGCAGGGGGCCGCCGTCCGCGTCGTAGCGGAGGAAGGCGAAGACGTTGTCCTCGCTGGCCTCGCCGTCGATCCAGGCGAACCCCTCCGGCTCGGTGTCGCGCTGCCACAGCGCCGGTGTGGCGGCGTAGGTGTGGTTGAGGTCGCGGACGAGGTCGCGTACGCCTCGGTGGTCGGGTTCGGCGGAGTACGAGGGGTCGAGGAGCCACCAGTCGGGGCCGTGGCCCTCGGACCATTCCGCGCCCTGGGCGAACTCCTGGCCCATGAAGAGGAGTTGCTTTCCGGGGTGGGCCCACATGTAGCCCAAGTACGCGCGGTGGTTGGCGCGCTGCTGCCACCAGTCGCCCGGCATCTTCGCGGCCAAGGAGCGCTTGCCGTGGACGACCTCGTCGTGGGAGATCGGCAGGACGTAGTTCTCGCTGTAGGCGTAGACCATCGAGAACGTCATCTCGTGATGGTGGTACTTGCGGTGCACCGGCTCCTTGGCCATGTACTCCAGGGAGTCGTGCATCCACCCCATGTTCCACTTCAGGCCGAAGCCGAGGCCGCCGAAGCCGCTGGGGCCGACGTGGTGGGTGGCGCGGGTGACGCCGTCCCAGGCGGTGGACTCCTCTGCCACTGTGACGACGCCGGGGCAGCGGCGGTAGACGGTGGCGTTCATCTCCTGGAGGAACGCGACGGCGTCCAGGTTCTCCCGGCCCCCATTGGCGTTGGGGGACCATTCGCCGGGTTCGCGGGAGTAGTCGAGGTAGAGCATGGAGGCGACGGCGTCCACGCGCAGGCCGTCGATGTGGAACTCCTCGCACCAGTACACGGCGTTGGCGACGAGGAAGTTACGGACTTCCTTGCGGCCGTAGTCGAACTCCAGGGTTCCCCAGTCGGGGTGCGCGGCCCGTGCCGGGTCCTCGTGCTCGTACAGCGTGCGGCCGTCGAACTCGGCGAGCGCCCAGTCGTCCTTGGGGAAGTGTGCCGGCACCCAGTCGACGAGGACGCCGATGCCGGCCCGGTGCAGGGCGTCGATGAGGAACTTGAAGTCGTCGGGGGTGCCGAGGCGGGCCGTCGGCGCGTAGAAGCCCGTGACCTGGTAGCCCCACGAGCCGCCGAAGGGGTGCTCGGCGACCGGCATCAGCTCTACGTGCGTGAAACCCAAGTCGGCTACGTACGCGGGGAGTTGTTCCGCTAGCTGACGGTACGTCAAGCCCGGGCGCCAGGAGGGGAGGTGGAGTTCGTAGATGGACAGGGGCGAGGAGTGCACGGCGCGGCCCGCGCGGTGGATGAGCCACGCCTCGTCCCGCCACGTGTGGTGCGAGCTGTGCACGATGGACGCGTTGGCGGGCGGCGCCTCCGTCTGGCGGGCCATCGGGTCGGCGCGCAGCGTGTGCGTACCGTCCGGGCGTGTGATCTCGAACTTGTAGAGCGCGCCCTCGCCGACGCCGGGCAGGAACAGTTCCCAGACGCCGGTGCCGCCGAGCGAGCGCATGGGGGTGGCGGTGCCGTCCCAGTAGGTGAAGTCCCCGACGACGCGTACGCCGCGCGCGTTCGGCGCCCAGACGGTGAACCGCGTGCCGGTCACGCCCTGCCACGTCATCGGCTGCGCGCCGAGCGCCCGCCACAGCTCCTCGTGGCGGCCCTCGCCGACCAGATGCAGATCGAGATCACCGAGCGCGGGCAGGAAGCGGTACGGGTCGTGGACCTCCACCTCGTTGTCCTCGTACGTGACCAGCAGCCGGTAGTCCGGAATGTCCCGCAGCGGCAGCAGCCCCGCGAACACCCCGTCGCCCTCGTCGATCAGGTCCGCCCGCAACCCCCTGGCCGTCACGGCCACTTCGCGCGCGTACGGGCGCAGCGCCCGGAACACGACGCCGCCGCGCACGGGGTGCGCGCCGAGCAGGGCGTGCGGATCGTGGTACGAGCCGTCGAGCAGGCGGGCCCGCTCGCCGGGGTCGAGCGGGGGAGCGGGACGTACGCCGCGACTGTTGTGACTGGTGCCGTTATTGCCGTTATTGCCGTTGTTGCCGTTGGTGATGGCGGGGGCCGGGGCGGGGGCCGTTTCGGCCTCCGGCTCCGCCTGCACCTCTGGCTCCGCCCCCCGCTCCGGCCGGGGGGCGCGGGGCGTCGGCGGCGCGTTGTACGAGGAACGGCGCGGCTGGGGCGGTTCCGGCTGGACCGGGCCTGGCCGGGCCGGTTCCGGTCGGACCGATTCCGGCTGGGCCGGTGGGGTGGGCTCCGCCTCCTGGGCGCGCTCCTCGGCGCCGTCCGCTTCCGGCAGCGGCACCTCCTCGACGGGCGCGCGCGTACGGCCGGGAAGCCGCGGCAGTCCGCCCGGCTCGGGGGCGGGCGGGGCCTCCGACGCGGGCGGGGCTTCCGGAGCGGGTCGCCCCTGGCGCGGCGTGGCCGGGAGGAACGTGGCGGGCACCTCCGGGGGCGCCGGCGGGCCCGAGCGGTCGTCCGCGTGCGGCGGGCGGTTGGTCGGCGGACGTGCGGTCACGGTCTGGTCCTCCTCAAAGCCCCGGCACCGTTGCCGGGGGACGAATCAGTGCTGCGTCGTCGTGCGTCCGGTACGAGTTCCCGCCTCCCCGGACCCAAGCCTGAAAGCGGGCCCCGGCCCGTTCCCCGGCCCCGGCCCGTTCCCCGGCCCGTTCTCAGGCCCCGGCCCGTCCCCCGGCCTGAGCACGACGCCCGTCGCGCGGGCCCTGAGTACGCCGCCCGCCGCGCGGGCCCCCGGGCGTCGTCTCACGCCGGCCCCCCGTCCGGCAGCTCGCCCCCGTGCGCCCCGGCCGCCAGGCGGCGGATCGCGGACATCGGGACGGGGAGCCAGTCGGGGCGGTGCCGGGCCTCGTACAGGACCTCGTAGACGGCCTTGTCGGTGACGTACGCGCGGAGGAGGGCGGGGTCCTCGCGGGGGTCGGTGCCGGTGGTGGCGGCGTAGCCGTCGCAGTAGGCGGTGCGGGCGCGCTCGGACCAGGCGCCGGACGTGGCGTGGCCGACGGCGGCGGCGTAGTCGAAGGAGCGGAGCATGCCCGCGAGGTCGCGGGCGACGGGCTGCGGGCGGCGGCGCTCCGCGAGCGGGCGGGCGGGTTCGCCCTCGAAGTCGATGAGGGACCAGCGGCTGTCGGCGGCCGTCCGCAGCGTCTGGCCGAGGTGCAGGTCGCCGTGGATGCGCTGGGCGGTCCAGGTGCGGCCGGCGCGTCCGAGCAGGGCCATGGACTCGTACGCGGCGTGCAGCGCGGGGCCGTACGGGCGCAGCGCGGGCACGGCGGCGGCGGTCGCCTCCAGCCGCTCGGTCATCGCGACGGCGAGGTGTTCGAGCTGCGGGCGGCGCAGCGTGACGGTGGGGAGCGTGTCGGCGAGCGCGAGGTGCACCTCGGCGGTGGCGTGCCCGAGGGCCCGCGCGGAGGCGGCGAAGTCGGCGCTCAGGGAGAGGGAGTTGAGGGCGAGCTGCCAGCCGTCGGCGGAGGAGGCGAGGTAGTTCTGGAGGACGCCGAGCGTCATCGGCTCCGCGGCCGGCTCGGGGGACACGGCTTCGTACCAGGCGACGGGCGCGGGCACCCGCGAGCATTTGGCGCGGGCCAGCGCGAGGGGCAGTTCGAGGTCCGGGTTGGCGCCGGGGCAGACGCGCCGGAAGAGCTTGAGGATGTACGTCTCGCCGTACACGACCGAGGTGTTGGACTGCTCTGCCGTCACCAGACGGGGCGTCAGGTCGGGGTCGATGAGGGCGCCCGGGGTGTGGGTGAAGCGCAGCGGACCGAGCCGGCCCGGTGTGCGCAGGCGCTCCAGCAGTACGGCCGACAGGCGGGCGTCGGCCAGTGCCTCGTACACGGTCAGGCCGTGCAGCGGCCCCTGCGCCGGGCGGCCGATGAGCGCGGGCGCGAGGTGCGGCGGCAGCGTCTGGCGGACGCCGAGCAGGAGTTGGTAGCAGTCGGCGGCGTCGGCGGGCTCCGGCTGCGCGCCGGACTGCTGGGCCCGTACGAGCAGGTGGAGCAGGCCGGGTGAGGTGCCGTGGGGCGGGCTGGGCAGCAGCTCGGTGACGGCGACGGGGGTGAACCCCGTGATGGGGCGGCCCTTCCCCGCGAACCAGCGCTGCCTGGGCAGCCACTCCGCGAGCAGCGGCACGAGCGAGGCGAGCAGCCCGGCGTCCCCCGCGGCGGCCTGGACCGGTCGCCCGGCGGCCGCGGCGGCCGCGGCGGCGGCAGCGGTGGCCGCGGTGGCCGCCGGGCTGCCTCCGCTGCTCGCCTTGGCGCGGGCCGAGAATCCTTCCGGCATGACGTCGCGTCCTTTCCCCGGGCACACGACAGTTAGGGCGAAGTGTCCCGGATTGCGGCAGTGACTGTGCGGCGGTGCGGGACGTGTCGGCCGAGGATCGTCCATACGGTCAGCCCGTACGACCGGGTCGAACAGCCGAGACGCTGTCCGGTCCGTACGGCGAGTGGGGCGGACGCGATCCGGGAAGCCCGGCCCGTTCGGTAATAGGGAGACTTCCCAGGGGCGGGTGGTGAAAACTCCAACACGCGCCGGGGGCGCGCGCGGGCGCGACCTCCCCGCCGCCGAGCCCTGGCCTGGCGGCTGGCGGCAGGAGAGGGCTGGGCTCCAGCCCGGCGGCCGGCAGGGGTTAGGCGTCGGGCTTTGGGTCGGCGGCCGGCAGGGGTTTGACGTTGGGCCTTGGGCCCGCCGCCGCCGCGGCCCGCCGCCGAGCCCCCGCAGGGCCCCGGACTCGGTCTGCTGGGGTCACCCCGGAGTGTCGGGAGCGGGTTGGGCGCCTCGGGGGCCGTCATCGCCGTTTCCCGAGGCCGGCAGGGTCAGTTTGGGGAGGGTGTAGCCGACCAGGGGGCCTATGCCGGCGGCGAAGGCGACGGTGGCGATGCCTACGGTGCCGCCCAGGAGCCAGCCGACGGTGAGTACGGTCACCTCGATGCCGGCGCGGGCCGCGATCAGCGGGATGCCGCGGCGTACGAGGCCGGTCATCAGGCCGTCGCGGGGGCCCGGGCCCCAGCCGGCGCCGACGTACAGGCCCGTGGCGACGGCGACGCCGGTCACGGCCACGGCCACGTACGCGACGCGCCCGGCCAGGGAGCCCGGGGTGGGGAACCAGGCGATTCCCAGGTCCACGAACGGGCCCACTACCAGCGCGTTCGCGGCCGTGCCCAGGCCGGGCCGCTGGCGCAGCGGTATCCAAAGGACCAGCAGGGCTAGCGAAATGGCGACGGTGGTCTCGCCCAGCGTGAGACCGGTGGCCCGCGCGACACCTTGCCCGAACACGGTCCACGGGTCGGTGCCGAGGTGGGCTTGGACCAGTACCGCCTGGCTCAGCCCGTACAGCGCCAGACCCACCGCGACCCGCAGTGAGCGCTGCCCGGGGCGGTCGTCAAGGCGCGCCATGGCCGTGAGCGGCAGACGTCAGGAGGGCGTCGGCGGCGCGCGCCGCCGCGGTCGTGGCCGCGCCCGCCTCACCCGGGCCGTGTACGAGGACCCGCGCGGCGACCCCGTCGATCAACAGGAGGAGCTGCGAGGCGAGTTCGTCGGGGCGGTCGTACCCGGCCTCCGCGCACAGCTCCCGCAACACCCCCAGCAGCCACAGTTTCTCTCCTCGTACGGCGGCGGTCACCGCCTCGTCCGCGGGGGACTCGGCGGCGGCGTTGAGGAAGGCGCAGCCCCGGCCGTTGGCGTGCTCGTACAGGGTCGCGAGCCAGTCGAACACGGCGGTCAGGCGCGGTGTTCCGGGCTCCACGTCCGCCAGGTGGGCGGCGAGGTCGGCCGCGATGCGCCGCTGTCGCGCCTCCAGCGCTCCGGCCGCGAGCGCCGACTTGGAGGCGAAGTGCGCGTATACGGTCGGCTTGGTCGCCTTGGCCGCTCGGGCGACGGTGTCGATGTTCGTCCTGGTGATGCCCCGCTCGTAGAAGACCTGCTCCGCGGCGGCCAGCAGACGGGCGCGCGAGGTCGTGTTCCGTTGCATTATTTTAACTTACCAGATAGTTAAATTAAGCGCCCGCAGACCGAATCGGCCGGGAGGGGCGGGCTGGCCGATGGGTACGAGCTATCGGAGCGCCGCCGCCACCAAACCGCGGATCTCCTGCTCCGACACGGTTCCCCCCGTCACCAGACGATCGAAGACCAACCCGTCCACACAGGTCAGCAGCGTGACGGTACGGCCGTCGGGGTCCGCGACGCCGCGCGCCGCCAGGAAGTCGCGGGCGGCGTGACGCGCGGCGTTCGGGCGCGGCGTGAGGATCTCCCGCAGCTCGGGGTGGTGCACGCTCTCCAGCGCGCAGGCGTAGCGCGCGAGGGAGCGCCGTCGTCCTTCCCCCGTGGTCCGCCGCTCGATGAAGGCGGCGATCCCGGCGACCAGTTCCTCGGTGCCGCGCGGCGCCGGCGCCTGTTCCCCGATCGCCTGGAGCTCCGCCTGGTCGAGGGCGACCAGGCGCCGGACCAGCGCGGTGAGCAGTGCCTGGCGGGTGCGGTAGTAGGCGGACGTGGTGCCGGCGGGCAGGTTCGCGGCCCGATCCACCGCGCGGTGGGTCAGTCCCCGCATCCCGGCCTCGGCGAGCACGCCGATGGCCGTGTCGGCGAGGACGGTACGTCGATCGGTGGGCATCGCCCTTTTCTACACCTGCTTCTACAGCCGCGGGGGAGCGAGTACGCTTGTGCTGCGTCTTCTACATCTGTAGAAGGGCGGAGCGGACGAGGGAGGCCGGCATGGGCGGCAGCGCGGTGGTCGTGGGCGCGGGAATCGGCGGACTGGCGGCCGCGATCGGTCTGAGGCTCGCCGGCTGGGAGGTGACCGTCGCCGAACGCGCCCCCGTCCTCGCCGACGTGGGCGCGGGCATCTCCCTGCACGCCAACGGCCTCCGCGCGCTGGACGCCCTCGGCGTCGGAGCCGCGGTGCGCGCGGCCGCCCGGCCGCAGTACACCGGAGGCACCCGCGTCCCCGACGGGTCCTGGCTGGCTCGGATGGACGGCGCCGCCCTCGAACGCGAACTGGGCACGCCGATCGTCGGCATCCCCCGCGCCGTACTGCACCAACTGCTCCGCGCGGCGCTGCCGCCGGAGTGCCTGGTCGTCGGGGCCGAGGTGACGACCGTCGACCGCTCCGACCCGCGGCGGGTGCGCGTCCCCCTCGGGAACACCGCCGGAAACACCGCCGCCAAAGCCGCCGGGAGCACAGCCGGAAACACCCTCGGAAGCACCGTCGCGAACACCGTCCTGGAGGCCGATCTGGTCGTCGCCGCCGACGGCGTGGGCAGTCGCCTGCGCGCCCAACTCTTCCCCGGGCACCCCGGCCCGGCCTACAGCGGCTCGACCGTGCTGCGTGCCATCACCGAGCGCCCGGTCGACCTGGCCACCGACTTCGAGCTGACCTGGGGGAGGGGGGCCGAGTTCGGCCACATCGCGTTCGCCGACGGCCGGGCCGAGTGGCACGCGGTGCTCAACTCGCCGCCCGGCGTCCGGCACGCGGACGCCCTCGAAGCGCTGCGCCGCCGCTTCGGCGACTGGCATGACCCGATCCCCCGGCTGCTGACCGCGACCCGGCCCGAGGCCGTTCTGCACCATGACATCCACGAACTCGTGACGCCCCTGCCCGCCTTCGCCGCGGGCCGGGTCGTCCTGCTCGGCGACGCGGCCCACGCCATGACCCCGAACCTCGGCCAGGGCGCCTGCCAGGCGCTGGAGGACGCGGCCGTACTCGCCGCCGCGCTCGCCGCCGGGCCCACCGTCGAATCGGCGCTGGCCCGGTACGACGCCGAGCGCCGCCCGCGCAGCCAGTCCGTCGCGCGCGCCGCCCGCCAGGCCGGCCGGATGGGCCAGCGACTGGCGCACCCCCTGGCCGTCGCCGTGCGCAACACCGCGCTCCGGCTGGCGCCTTCCCGCGCGACGGTCCGCACCATCCTGCGGCACGCCGACTGGACGCCCCCGGCCCTGAGCTGACGACACCGCCCCTACCAGCGCCCCCCGCCGCCGCCACAGGGGCCCGCCCCCCGGCCCCCGCCACAGGGACCCGCCCCCTCAGCGGATGGCCGGCGGCTCCCCGTGCCGCAGCCGGAACCAGTAGAAGCCGTGGCCCGCGAGAGTCAGCAGATACGGCAGCTCGCCGATGGCGGGGAAGCGGACGCCGCCGATGAGTTCGACGGGGTGGCGGCCGTTGAAGGACTGGAGGTCCAGTTCGGTGGGCTGGGCGAAGCGGGAGAAGTTGTTCACGCAGAGGACGAGGTCGTCGCCGTACTCGCGGAGGAAGGCGAGGACGGCCGGGTTGGAGGAGGGCAGCTCGGTGTAGGAGCCGAGGCCGAAGGCGCGGTTCTGCTTGCGGATCTCGATCATGCGGCGGGTCCAGTGCAGCAGCGAGGCGGGGCTGGACATCGCCGCCTCGACGTTGGTGACCTGGTAGCCGTAGACGGGGTCCATGATCGTCGGAAGGAAGAGCCGGCCGGGGTCGCAGGAGGAGAACCCGGCGTTGCGGTCCGGGGTCCACTGCATCGGGGTGCGCACGGCGTCCCGGTCGCCGAGCCAGATGTTGTCGCCCATGCCGATCTCGTCGCCGTAATAGAGGATCGGCGATCCGGGGAGGGCGAGCAGCAGGGCCGTGAACAGTTCGATCTGATTGCGGTCGTTGTCGAGGAGCGGCGCGAGCCGCCGCCGGATGCCGATATTGGCGCGCATCCGCGGGTCTTTGGCGTATTCCGCGTACATATAGTCGCGCTCTTCGTCCGTGACCATTTCCAGCGTCAGCTCGTCGTGGTTGCGCAGGAAGATCCCCCACTGGCAGCGAGCCGGAATCGCCGGGGTCTTGGCGAGGATCTCGGAGACCGGATAGCGGGACTCGCGCCGTACGGCCATGAAGATGCGCGGCATGACGGGGAAGTGGAACGCCATATGGCACTCGTCGCCGCCCTGGTGGAAGTCGCCGAAGTAGTCGACGACGTCCTCGGGCCACTGATTGGCCTCCGCCAGGAGCACGGTGTCCGGGTAATGGGCGTCGATCTCGGCCCGTACGCGCTTGAGGAATTCGTGCGAACGGGGGAGGTTCTCGCAGTTGGTGCCCTCCTCCGCGTACAGATACGGGACCGCGTCCAGCCGGAAGCCGTCGATGCCCAGGTCCAGCCAGAAGCGCAGGGCGGCCAGTACCTCCTCCTGGACATTGGGGTTCTCGTAGTTGAGGTCCGGCTGGTGCGAGAAGAAGCGGTGCCAGTAGTACTGCTTGCGTACCGGGTCGAAGGTCCAGTTGGAGGACTCCGTGTCGACGAAGATGATCCGCGCGTCCTGGTACTGCTTGTCGTCGTCGGCCCATACGTAGTAGTCGCCGTACGGTCCCTGCGGGTCGGTGCGCGACTGCTGGAACCACTCGTGCTGATCGCTGGTGTGGTTCATGACGAAATCGATGATCACGCGCATGCCGCGCTGGTGCGCGGCGTCCACGAATTCCACGAAGTCGGCGAGGTCGCCGAACTCCGGCAGCACCGCCGTATAGCAGGAGACGTCATAGCCGCCGTCGCGCAGCGGCGACTGGAAGAACGGCGGCAGCCACAGGCAGTCGACGCCCAGCCATTGCAGGTAGTCGAGTTTCGCGGTGATCCCCTTGAGGTCGCCGACGCCGTCGCCGTTGCTGTCCTGGAAGGAGCGGACCAGCACCTCGTAGAAGACGGCGCGTTTGAACCAGTCGGGGTCCCGGTCTTTCGCTGGGGTGTCCTCGAACGTGTCCGGCACGGGCTCGTTGACGATCATTTTGTGGGTGACCCTCCGATCGGTGAGGACGGTCGCAGCGAGAACACGTGGGCCGGTGCCGGGGAACGTCCCGGCTCCAGGCGCACATAGTTGTCCCTGCCCCAGTGGTAGGTCTCACCGGTGAGCTCGTCGCGCACCGGGACGGACTCGTGCCAGTCGAGGCCGAGTTCCGGCATGTCCAACGAGACCGTCGCCTCCTGGGTGTGGTGGGGGTCGAGGTTGACGACCGTAAGGACGCATGAGGCGCCGTACCGCTTCGAATAGGCGATGACGGCGTCGTTGTCGACATGGTGGAAGCGGAGGTTGCGCAGCCGCCGCAGGGCCGGGTGGCGGCGCCGGAGCCGGTTGAGGGTGGTGATCAGGGGTGCGAGGGAGTCTCCGGCCCGCTCGGCCGCCGCCCAGTCCCGGGGCCGTAGCTGATACTTCTCGGAGTCCAGATACTCCTCGCTGCCGGCCCGTACGGGGGTGTTCTCGCACAGCTCGAACCCCGCGTAGACGCCCCACGTGGGGGAGAGCGTCGCGGCGAGCACGGCCCGCGCCTCGAACGCGGGGCGCCCGCCGTGCTGGAGATACGCGTGCAGGATGTCCGGGGTATTGACGAAGAGATTGGGCCGCATGTAGGCGGCGCTCTCCCCGGCCAGCTCCGTCAGATAATCGGTGATCTCCTGCTTGCCGTTGCGCCAGGTGAAGTACGTGTACGACTGCTGGAACCCGAACGCGGCGAGCGTGCGCATCACGGCGGGCCGGGTGAACGCCTCGGCGAGGAAGATGACGTCCGGGTCGGTCCGGTTGATGTCCCCGATGACCTTCTCCCAGAACGCCACGGGCTTGGTGTGCGGATTGTCGACGCGGAAGATCCGGACCCCGCGCGCCATCCAGAACCGCAGCAGCCGTCGGGTCTCCCGGACGATCCCCGCCCAGTCCTCGTCGAACGCGATGGGGTAGATGTCCTGGTACTTCTTGGGCGGGTTCTCGGCGTGCGCGATCGTGCCGTCGGCCCGGTGGTGGAACCACTCCGGGTGCTTCTCCACCCACGGGTGGTCCGGGGAGCACTGGAGCGCGAAGTCGAGGGCGACCTCCAGGCGCAGCTCGCGGGCGCGCGCCACGAACTGGTCGAAGTCCGCCAGGGTGCCGAGGTCCGGGTGGACGGCGTCGTGCCCGCCGTCGGCGGAGCCGATGCCCCAGGGGCTGCCCACGTCGTACGGGCCCGCGCTGAGCGTGTTGTTGGGGCCCTTGCGGTAGGCGGTGCCGATGGGGTGGATGGGCGGGAGATAGACGACGTCGAACCCCATCGCGGCCACGGCGGGCAGCCGCCGGGCGGCCGAGAGAAACGTTCCGCTGCGCGGGGGCTCGCCCTCCCGCACCACCGCCCCCTCGGACCGGGGGAACAGCTCGTACCAGGACCCGAAGAGCGCCCGTTCCCGCTCCACCAGCAGCGGCAACGGCCGCGACGCCGTGACCAGTTCCCGCAGCGGATAGCGGGCCAGCGGCGCGCAAACCCCGGGGGCCAGCGCCGCCGCGAGCCGGTCGGCCGCCGGCCGCGACGCGTCGCGCAGCGCGTCGACCGCCGCCAGCACCGCCTCCCGCCCGTCGCCCTTCGGCACCCCGGCCGCCGCCCGCTCGTACAGCCGCGCGCCCTCCTCCAGCACCAGCGCGCAGTCGATCCCCGCCGGGACCTTGATGCCCGCGCCGCGCCGCCAGGTGGTCAGCGGATCGCTCCACGCCTCCACCGTGTACGTCCAGCGGCCCTCCGCGTCCGCCGCGACCTCCGCCCCCCAGCGGTCCGTACCCGGCGCCAGCTCCCGCATCGGCGTCCACGGCCCGCACCGGCCGGCCGGACCGCACAGCACCACATTGGCGCCGACCGCGTCATGGCCCTCCCGGAACACCGTGGCGCTGACCTGGAACTCCTCCCCGACCACCGCCTTCGCGGGACGGCGTCCGCAGTCGATCAGCGGGCTGATGTCCAGGACGGGGATGCGACCGATCATGGGCTCACCTGGAGTTAGGGGTGGTCCGGCAGGGTCTGTTCTTTCTATCTGCTCCACGCGTGCCGGGCGGGCTGTGGGCATGACGGCTCCTGTCCGCGTTCACTCGGTGGGCGGAAGAGGGATGGGCCATGGGTGGCGGCGCGCGGATGCGCGCGCGTACGCGGATACGGACGTACCGAGTGAGCATTCCATCGCGATCCAGTCGGACATTCTCGGAATACGACATACGACGACCACCGCTGCCTCGCTTTCCCGGTATTCCGGGGCGTGAACGCGAGAAGGCGCCGCGGTACGGGCGTGGGGCTCCGTGTTGTACGGGCGGCGGGGCCCCTGCCGTACGGGCGCGAGAAGGCGCTGCCGTACGGGCGGTGGGACGTCCTGCCGTACGGGCGCGAGAAGGCCCCGCCGCGGGGGCGGGGCCTTCTCGGGCGAACGTCGGGTGCGGCGAATTCGAGGGGCGGCGGCTGCGACGGGGGCGCCGGCTGCGGCGGGTTCAACGAGGTCACGGTCACGATCCGACGCGCAGGAGTTTGTCGGGGGACAGCGGTCCCGCCCCGCCGACTCTGCCCGGCGTGGCCGCCCGTACCAGAGCGCCGCTCACCTCGGCCGGCCGCGCCGACGGGTGGTCGGCCAGATACAGCGCCGCCGCGCCCGCGACGTGCGGCGCGGCCATCGAGGTGCCGGAGAGCGTGGCGCTGGCCGTGTCGCTCCCGATCCCCGCCGACGTGATGGCCGCGCCGGGCGCGAACAGGTCCAGCGCCGGGCCCCAGTTGGAGAACGAAGCCCGCCGGTCGCCGATGTCCGTGGCGCCGACCGTGATCGCCTCCTTCACGCGCGCGGGGGAGGAGAAGTCCGCGGGGATGCCGTTGTTTCCGGCGGCGACGGTGTAGGTCACCCCGGACGCGATGGAGTTCCGTACCGCCGCGTCCAGTTGGGGATTGAGGAAGCCGCCGATGCTGAGATTGGCGACCGCCGGTTTCCGCGCGTGCGCGGTCACCCAGTCGATGCCCGCTATCGCCTGGGCCGTGGTGCCCGTACCGCGCGCGTCCAGCACCCGCACGCCGACCACCGACGCCCGCTTCGCCACGCCGTAGCGCGTGCCCGCGACGGTGGCGGCCACGTGGGTGCCGTGCCCGTTCGCGTCCTCGGCCACCGCGTCGTTCCCGACGAAGTCCCAGCCGCTGGCGGCCCGGCCGCCGAAGTCCCGGTGCGTGGTGCGGATGCCGGTGTCGATGACGTAGACGGTGGTGCCCCGGCCGCCGCTCGCGGGCGCGCTGTACGAACCGTCGAGGGGCCGGTCCGCCTGGTCGATGCGGTCGAGGCCCCAGGAGGGCGGGTCGGGCTGGTTGGTGGGGTGGCGGCGCTGTGCGGGCGAGTCGGGCTCGCTGACGGGTTGGGAGCTCCGGGCGGGCTGGGTGGGCCGGCGCGCCGAGGCTGACCCCGGCTGATTGCCGACGCCCGGGCCGGGAGTCCGCAGCGCCACCTCGGTGTCCTGCGTGACGGAGGCGACCGCCGGGTCTGCGGCCAGCCGCCGCGCCCGGTCCGCGTCGGCGCGTATCGCGTAGCCGTTCAAGGCGGTGCCGTAGGTGTGGCGGATCCGCGCCCCGTACTTCCGTACCAGCTCCTTGCCCGCCTCGGACGACGCGTCGACACCGCCTCGCCCGGTCTTCAGCGTGACGATGTAACTGCTGCTCACGGCGGCGGGCGAACCGGCCGCCAGGACGCGGCCCGACGGCGGTGCGGCGTGCGCGGGGAGCGCGACCGCCGCGAGGACCGCCGCGGTGGCGCAGGCGGTGACCCCCTCGGCCAGTCGGCGGCGGCTGGTGCGCGACAAGGCCATGCCCTGAGCCCCCTTCTCCACTGCTCTCCACTGCTGCGCGACTCGGCACGTGCTTCACACCCTCCCGTGGGTTACGGAGGGGTACAAGGCCGCTCATGGGGGCGGAATCGGCCAAATCGCCCGGGGGTGGGGCGTACGGCGGGAGGTACGGAGGGGCGTACGGGGACCGTCAGGTGGGGTGGCCGGCGGGGCGGGCCCGTACGAGGAGGCGGCGGCGGGGCGTACGAGGAGGGCGTGGGGCGGTCGTAGGAGGAGGCGGCGGTGAGCCGTACAAGGCCCCGCGCGGCGGGTTGTTGAACAAGGCGCGCGGCGGGGCTTATGAGGGCGCGCTCGCGCGGATCGTAGAACAATGCGCGCGGCGGCGCCGACATAGAGACGCACGGCGGGGGCGGGTCCGGGGACGAGGCTCACGACGGGGCCGGTGTCGAGACCCGCGAAGCGGTCGGCATCGGGTTCCTCGTCGAGACCCCGCGAAGCGACCGGTGTCAGGGCCGCCGTCGAGACCCGCGAAGCGACCGGTGTCTGGGCCGGTGCCGGGGCCCGCGGCCGGTTGTCGAGACCCGGGGCCCTCGCGCCGCTACCGTCGAAGCGTGAAGGCCATTCGTCGATTCAGCGTGCGCCCCGTCCTTCCCGAGCCCCTACGACCGCTCAGCGAACTGGCGCGGAATCTGCGCTGGTCCTGGCATCCCGAGACCCGAGAGCTGTTCCACGCCGTGGACCCCGAGGGCCACCGCGCCGCCGACTGCGACCCGCTGCGGCTGCTGGGCACGGTGTCCGCGGGGCGGCTGGCGCAGTTGTCGGGGGACCGCCGCTTCGTGCGCCGGCTCGCGGCGGCCGCCGACGACCTGCACGACTACCTGGGCGGCCGGCGCTGGTACCAGGAGCAGAGCGACGACCTGCCGGCGGCCGTCGCCTACTTCTCGCCGGAGTTCGGCGTGACCGGGGCGCTGCCGCAGTACAGCGGGGGCCTCGGCATCCTCGCCGGGGACCACCTCAAATCCGCCAGTGACCTCGGCGTCCCGCTCGTCGGCGTCGGGCTCCTCTACCGCCACGGCTACTTCCGCCAGTCCCTGTCCCGCGAGGGCTGGCAGCAGGAGCACTACCCGTTGCTCGACCCGAACGAGCTGCCGCTGGCGCTGCTCCGTGAGGCCGACGGCCACCCTGTCCAAGTCGCGCTCGCCCTGCCTGGGGGCCGCTCCCTGCGCGCGTACGTCTGGCAGGCGCAGGTCGGGCGGGTGCCCCTGCTGCTCCTCGACTCGGATGTGGAGGAGAACGATCCGCGCGAACGCGATGTCACCGACCGGCTGTACGGCGGCGGCAGTGAGCACCGGCTGCTCCAGGAGATGCTGCTGGGCATCGGCGGAGTGCGGGCGGTACGGGCGTACTGCCGGCTCACCGGCCACGCGGCGCCGGAGGTGTTCCACACCAATGAGGGGCACGCGGGGTTCCTGGGGCTGGAGCGCATCCATGAACTGGCCGCCGAGGGGCTGGAGTTCGCCCCGGCGCTGGAAGCCGTACGGGCGGGGACGGTGTTCACGACGCACACGCCCGTACCGGCGGGCATCGACCGCTTCGACAGGGAGCTGGTGGCCCGGCACTTCGGGGGCGGCGCCGAGCTGCCGGACATCGACATCGAGCGGGTGCTGGCGCTCGGCCTGGAGACGTATCCCGGCGGCGATCCGAACTGCTTCAACATGGCCGTCATGGGGCTGCGCCTCGCGCAGCGGGCCAATGGCGTGTCCACGTTGCACGGCGAGGTGAGCCGGCGAATGTTCGCGGGGCTGTGGCCCGGCTTCGACGCGGCGGAGGTGCCGATCACGTCCGTGACCAACGGGGTGCACGCGCCGACGTGGGTCGCGCCGGAGGTGTTCCGGCTCGGCGCCCGGCAGATCGGCGCGGGGCGTACGGAGGACGCGCTGGCGGTGGGCGGGTCCGAGCGCTGGGACGCGGTGGCCGACATCCCCGACGGCGAGATCTGGGAGCTGCGCCGCTCGCTGCGCGAACAGCTCGTGGCCGAGGCGCGCGAACGGCTCGCCGCGTCCTGGCGGGAGCGCGGCGCGGGCACGGCCGAACTGGGCTGGATCGACGGGGTGCTGGACCCGGACGTCCTGACGATCGGCTTCGCGCGCCGCGTCCCCTCGTACAAGCGGCTGACGCTGATGCTCCGCGACCGGGACCGGTTGATGGAGCTGCTGCTCCACCCCGAGCGGCCCGTCCAGATCGTCGTGGCGGGCAAGGCCCACCCGGCGGACGACGGCGGCAAGCGGCTCGTACAGGAACTGGTGCGCTTCGCGGACGACCCGCGCGTACGGCACCGCATCGTCTTCCTGCCCGACTACGGGATGACGATGGCGCAGAAGTTGTACCCCGGTTGCGACATTTGGCTCAACAATCCGCTCCGCCCGCTGGAGGCGTGCGGCACCAGCGGGATGAAGGCGGCGTTGAACGGCTGCCTCAACCTATCGGTTCTGGACGGGTGGTGGGAGGAGTGGTACGAACCGGACTTCGGCTGGTCCATTCCGACGGCGGACGGGGCGGCCGTCGACCACGACCGCCGCGACGACCTGGAGGCGGCGGCGCTGTACGAGCTGCTGGAGGAGCGGATCGCGCCGCGCTTCTACGAGCGGGGCGCGGGCGGGCTGCCGGAGCGGTGGATCGACATGGTCCGCCGGACGCTGGTCACCCTGGGGCCGAAGGTGCTGGCGGGGCGGATGGTGCGGGAGTATGTGCAGCAGCTCTACGCCCCCGCCGCCCGCGCCCACCGCGCCCTCGACCCGGCCACCGCGCGCGAACTGGCCGACTGGAAGGCGCGGGTGCGCGACGCGTGGGCGGGCGTGGCCGTCGACCACGTGGAGACGGCGGCGACCTCGACGCCGGCGGCGGGCGTCAACGGCACGGCCGAACTCGGCTCCACCCTCGCCCTGCGCGTCCGCGTCGCCCTCGGCGGCCTGACCCCCAGCGACGTCGAGGTCCAGGCGGTAGCGGGCCGCGTCGACGAGTCCGACCGCATCACCGACCCCACCACCGTCCCCCTCAAGCCCACCACCGGCCCCGACCTCGACGCCACCTGGCTCTACGAAGGCCCCCTCCCCCTCAACCGCACCGGCCCCTACGGCTACACCGTCCGCATCCTCCCCTCCCACCCCCTCCTCGCCGCCCCCGCCGAACTCGGCCTCATCGCCTTCCCGGCAGAGGCCACGGGGGAGGCGGCGGGGGTGCTGATGAGGTGACGGGTGGGGCCGGATGGTAGGGAGATAAACTGCCGACGGCGGGAGACGAGGCGTCGGCCGGCGGGGCCCGGGCCACGTGGTGGCGGAGCAGGTCGGGCCACGAGGCCACATCATGACCCGATGCGTCTCATGCCGGGGACGGGCCAGGTCACGGCGCCGCGCATTTCGCGACCGGAGCGGCCAAGGGGGCCTGGAATGAGATCACAAGCCGCTGCCGACGCTGTCGCACCCGCCCCGCTGCCCTTCCTCGGAACCAGTTGGTACCGGCGCGGGCTGGGCTACTGGACACGCCGGGCGGCGATGGTCGGCGGTCTGCTGCTGGGGCTCTTGCTGCTGGGCGCCGTCATGACGGCCGTCTACCGCGGCATCGTCGCCGGCCTCCCGCCGGCCCCGCGCCTGCTGTGCGACATCGCCCAGGCGGTCGCCTGCTGCGTATGCCTGGTGTGGGGCTGGAAGTCGGCGCGCGGACAGGTGCTGCGGCAACGCCTGGACCCGCCCGCGCCCGAACAGGCATGGCAGCGGCGGCGGGCGGAGTCCCGGCGGGGCACGGCGCTCGCCGTCGGCGGACGCGTCGTCGCGCTGGTCGCGATGCCGGTGCTGCCGGCGGCGGTGGCGTACCTGATCGGCATGGTCTGCGCGGGCATGTTCGTCCGCGAACTGCCCATCGAGATCGGCGCGCGCCGCGCCCTGGCGGAGGCGCGCCGCGCGTAGGGGCCGGCGGCCGTACGGGCGGTCAGGCGCGCGGCGGCCTGCCGTGGCGGCGGCGGTAGGCGGGGGTGCCGTGGCGGCGGGTGGCTCGGTTGTGGGGGATGAGGGCGGCGGCTTCCTCGGCTCGTGCCGCTTCCGCCGCCTCGTGTTCGCGCACCCGCCGCTCGTAGTCCAGCCGGGCCCCGATCTCGGCCGGAGTGAAGCGGACGAACGCCGCGGACGCCACCTCTCCGATCCCGAACGCCACCACGGCCGGCAGCACCGGCACCGCCACGACCAGCAGCCATCGGCTGTTCAGGGCGTCACTGCCCCGCCGCCCGCCCCGGCCGCGCGCCGCCCGGGCCTCCTTGGGCGTCGGCGGCGGGGACGGGGGCCTGCGCCGGTGGCGTACGAAGCCGCAGCCGAGCCCGGCCACGGCCAGTACGGCCTGCGTGACGTCGAGCCCCCGGTGGAAGGACGCCGAGAACGCGAACGCCCCCACGAACCCCTCGTAGAAGGCGCCCGCCACCGCCGCCGCGAAGCCCATCAGCACAAGCTGGAAGAGGCCCACGGCCACCCGCCGCAGCCAGTACCCGGCACCCCGGGCGACCCACGTCGTCCCCCAGAAGGGGACGGGCTCCGGCTCCACGGGGGCGTGCGGGACGACTGGCATTACCGGGCTGCTCATTTCAAGGGGGCGGGGAGGGGCCGGTACACCGTGTCATAGCTGACGGGTTCTGTCCGTCGCCCTCTGGCGAGCCGTTCGATGATCTCCCGGCACGGGACCGGCAACTGGTCAATGGGGGGTCAATGGGTGGCCAGAAATCGACCAAAGGTTGGCATGAATTCAGCATGCACGCATAACTATGGGCGGAATTCGGCGGATGCCGGAGCGAGTGGCGAAGTTACCTTGAGGCGCGATCCGGCGCGTGATGTCACGCGCGAGAGGAGAAGAGCCGCATGGGGGAACAAGTGGCGTCCCGAATCCTCGACTATTTCGCAGTCGAGCCGCCGACGGCAGCCCAACAGGGCGTGCCCGCCTATTCCACGCCGGTATTCGTGCCGGCGCACCCGCGCTATCCCGAGGGAGGCGGGAAACCCGACATCGCCGTCGAACTCCTGCGGCACGCGGCCGGGACCGCCGTGCCGGTCGCCTTCACCACCTTGGAAAGGCTCGTCGAGGCGCTGGGCCCGGCCCAGCCCTGGATATCCGTCTCCATCGGCTCGTTCACCGAAGCCATGCGGGACGCGAAACTCGCCAAGGTACGGCTCGACCCGGCGATACCGCCCGGCACGGTCAACTGGCGACCCGAAGACCTGGAGACGTACGCGCGAGGAGCCGCCCAATGGCAGATCTGAAAGCCGTGCTCGGCGACCTCAAATCCATGGCCGGGACCTTCCACCGGGAAGCGGGGAACTACCGCAAACTCAAGGAGAACGTCTCCCCGCCCATCGTCAGCGGCGGCGACCCCGGACTGGACCACGCGATCGTCTCCATGGCCGACATCATCATCGCCATGCACACCGGCTTCGCCGACCGCCTCGACGACCACGGCGACAAGGTCCACGAGGCGCACGACTCCTACCAGCGCCATGACATCGATGTGCACGGACTGTTCGAAGACCTGATGAAGGACGAGAAGCGCTGATGGGCGAGAGCTGGGTCGGTGGCGACATCGGCGGCATTCGCCATATGGGCGAGGCGTACAAAAAGGCCAAGAGCGACCTCGAAGGCGTCGTGAAACCCCTCGAAGGCGCGGTGAACGGGCTCGCCTCGGACGCCGGCTGGAAAGGTGAGGCGGCCGAGAGCTTCCGGGGCGCGTGGAGCGAGGACTCCATGACGGCGGGCGCCTTCGCGAGTCTCGTGCACTCCACGGGCGAGATCCTCACCAAACTCGCCGACGACCTCTCGGCCGCCGAGACCGCGCTGAAGAACGCCGAGGACGTGGCGGTCCGCGCCGGTGTGCCGATGAAGGCCAAGGGAGTGCCCAACGACTTCCTGCACAACGACCCGCCGTCGGCCGACGAGAAGAAGACCATCGCCGCGATGAAGGAGTACGCGACGGTCCGCAAGGAGGTGCTGCACACCGCGCAGCGCGCCCGCATCGTCGCCGCCGACAAGCTGCGCGGGCTGTACAAGCAGGTCACGGACCCGGTCTCGCCCGGCGACAAGACCACGCTCGCCGACTACGTCCGGGGCCTGTACGCGTACGACGCCGAGGACGCGCGGGCGGGCGGCAACGAGGCGCGCACCAAGATCGACGAGGCGAAGAAGGCGGAGACCGAGGCCAAGAAGGAGCTCCGCGCGGAACGCAAGGTGTACCAGCAGCAGGGGCGCGCCCTGCCCAAGGACTTCGCGCCGAAGGCCGCCTACCGCGACGCGATGGCCCGCGTCGAGAAGCTGGAGACCGATATCGCGCGGGCCGAGCGGGGCAGTACGGCGCTCCCGTACGACCGGGCCCTGAACGTCAAGGTCACGGACGCGGCCAAGCTGCTGCGCGCGGGCGAGGGCCTGGAGAAGCTGCCGGACTTCCTCAAGGAGATACCGGTGCTCGACGTCGCCGCCGCGGGCGCCTGCGGCATCCTGGAGGCCTCCGACGACCACGACAAGGGCTGGTCCTGGACCCACTCCGTGGTCGTCGACGGCGGCGCCAACGTCGGCGGCCTGGTCGCCGGCACCGCCGCCACGGCCGGCCTCGTCGCCCTGGCCCCCTTCGACGTGCCGGTGGCCCTGGCGGCCGGCGTCGGCGGCGGCATCGTCATCGGCGCCACCGGTGTGATCGACCACGCCTTCCACGAGCACTGGAGCGAGGACATCCACAAACACGGCGTCGTCGGCGGCGTACTGCACGGCAGCGGCCATGTGCTCTCCGAGACCGGCAAGGACTTCAAGCGGCTGGGAGGGGACGTCTGGCATGGCATCAAGAGTCTCTTCTGACCCGACCACCCCTCCCGCCCTCCCCGGCCTCGGCACCACCTGGTATGAGCGCGGCGCGTCCTACTGGGGGCGGCGGGTCGTTACCGGGGTGCTGTGGGTGGGTGTCACCGGGCTTGTGTGCTTCCTGGCGGTGAGCCTCTACGGGGGGTTCCGCGACCAACTGCCGGGCCCGGTGCGGGTGGTGTGGGATTGGGTGCAGGCCGTGGCCGCTTGCGGGGCGTTCGTGTGGGGGTGGCTCGTACAGCGCCGGGGCCATCGCGCGAAACTCGCCGACCCGCCCACACCCCAACAGGCCTGGGACCGCAAGTCGAGCGAGAAGCGCCGCACCACGGGCCTCGCCGTACTCGGCCGCGTCCTCGCCGTCGTAGCGGCCCCGGTGGCCCCGGCGATCGCCGCGTTCGCCCTGGGGTGGGTGTGCGCGGTGGTGACCGTACGGGAATACCCGAGCGAGGCCGGCGCCCGGCGGGCCCTTGGGGGGTGACGGGGGCGGTCGCTTCAAGTCGTCTGGGGCAGGAGGGCGCTGCATTCTTGGGCCACGGTTGCCATGCCCAGGTCCTCTGCTGAGCGGAGGGCTGTGGTGAGGAGGGTGGTGGCGGTGCGGCGGCTGCCGGGGGCGGGGGTGTGGAGGTGGGCGCGGGCCTCGTCGAGGCGGAGGCGGGCCATGAGCGGGGGAGAGGAGCGGGCCAGGCGCGCGGCGTGCCAGAAGTGGTGGAGGGCCCGGGCCGGCTCGTTCTCCGCCAGCGCCAGCAGGCCGCTCGCGCGCGACGCCGGGCCCAGCAGTACCGTCGGCCGCCCCGCCAGCGCCAGTTCCGATGTGTGGGGTGCCAGCCGTTCTCCCAACTGGATTGACAATGGAGGCAGTTGGCTGTCCGCTGGCGCTCTTTGCGCCAGTTTCGTGTACGCCTCCGCCAGCAGCGTCACCGTCGGCACCGACCAGCCGTGCGGCGGCAGCGTCGTGAAGCCCTTCGTGTCCTGCGCGAACGCCGCCAACTGGTCCCGCGCCCGGTCGTAGCGGGCCGTCTCGCACAGGGCCAGGATCAGGCCCGCCCGCCACGCCATGCCGTCCGCCAATCCGGAGTCGAACAGTTCCCCCACCCGGCCCTGTTCACGCAGCAGCCAGTACGCCTGGCCCAGCCGGGTCCGGCGCAGGGTGTCCGCGGGCACCGTCAAGTCTGCCTCCAGGCGTTCGACGATGGCGCGGGACTCGCCGAAGATCCAGTCCGCGGCCTCCTCGAAACGGCCGCGCCACAGGTCCAGCAGCGTGTCCAAGGTGGACTGCTGCCACGTCGTCAGCGCGCTGCGGCGGCGCGCGGCGTGCGCGCGGTGCCGTTCGACGGTGGCGAGGGCGCTGTCGACGCGGCCGGCCCGGAGCTGGTCGACGGCCAGGGCCACCAGTGCCTCACCGTGGAAGTGCGCCGAACGGGCCCGCGCCGCCGCGTCCTGAAGCTCCTCCGAGACGGTCAGCAGCTCGGCCGCCGGAGCGAAGTCGTACAGCCCCCAGCGGCACTCCGTCAGCACCTCGCAGCGGGCCTCCGCGCCGAGGCTGAGCCGGCGCTCCGGCGGCAGGCCGCGCAGTTCCCGCAGCGTACGGGCCGCCTGCCGCGCCCCCCGCTCTGAATCGGCCGCCATCGACAGCTTCTTCGCCAAGTGCGCGTTGAGCTGGAGCCGCAGCCCGTCGGCCGCCGGGCTCGCGTCGCCGTCCAGCGCGGCCAGCGCGCCCCGGAGCAGGTGCGGCAGCTCCCGGTCGGCCTGGCCCGGGTCCGACCAGCGGCGCGCGCACCGCACCACGGCGTACGCCTGGGCCCGCGCGTCGCCCGCCGCCGTCCGGTACGCCGCCAGATACCAGCGGTCCGCCTCCCGCATAGCCCCGGCCGCGTACCGCGCGTCGCCGCCGCGGATCAGCCGGTCGAACTCCGCCCCGTACTCCGGCGGGCTCTCCGCCTCGGCCAGCACCGGCCGCCGCTGCGCCGCCGCGCGCGACGGTTGTGAGGGAGGGAACAGATGTGACGGATGCGGCGACAACGGCGGTACCAGCGCCAGCAGCTCCCCCTCCGCGTCCAGCGCCACATCGCAGCGGAGCGCCAGCTCCCGTGCGGCCGGCCGGTGGCCGTTCTCCACGCCGTTCAGGTGGCCCTTGCCGTAATGCGTCAGCGCGGCCAGGCCGCTGAGCGAGAGGTTCGCGGCCTCCCGCCGGCCGCGCAGCGCGTCACCGAACCGCTCGTCCGGCGTCATCTCCCCGCCCCCCGACGCCCGTACCGGCCCCCTCGCCAAATATGCCTCGGCGACGGCCGGTTCCGCCCGCTTTCCTCCGGACCGGGCGAGCCTGGCCGGTACGAACCGGCGCGGGCCGGTCCAGGCTCGTACCGGCCTACTCCACCAGCCCCGCCTCGTACGCGAGGATCGCCGCCTGCACCCTGTTCTTCAGCGAGAGCCGCGACAGGATCGCGCTCACGTACGCCTTCACCGTGCCCTCCACCAGGTACAGCTTCGCCGCGATCTCCGCGTTCGACAGGCCGCCGCCGAGCAGGGCCAGCACCTCGCGTTCGCGGGCGGTCAGCTCCTCCACGCGGCCGCGGGCCGTGGCCGCCTTGGACAACTGGCCGCCGCTGAGGCGGGCGATGACGCGCTGGGCGATCCGCGGGGAGAGGAACGCGGCGCCGTCGGCCACCGCCTGCACCCCCGCGATCAGCTCGCGGGGGTCGCCGGACTTGAGCAGGAAGCCGCTGACGCCGCTGCTCAGCGCCTGGGTGATGTACTCGTCCTCGGAGAACGTGGTGAGCATGACCACGGCCGAGTCCGGCGCGGTGCGCCGGAGCTCGGCCGCGGCCTGCAGCCCGTCGAGGCGGGGCATCCGGATGTCGAGGAGCGTGACGTCCGGGCGGTGCTTGAGGGTGAGGTCCACGGCCTCGCGGCCGTCCGCGGCCTCCGCGACGACTTCGATGTCGGGGGACGCGGACAGTACGGCCCGTACGCCCGCGCGGATCATCGCTTCGTCATCCGCCAGCAGAACTCGGATCACGGTAGTCCCCCGTACCTCGGAATCATCGGTTCGGGTCGCTACTTTACGTCGGCCGGGGCGGGGGCCCGATGGTCGCCGTTACGTCTCGTCGGCCACCGGCGGCAGCCACCGACAGCGGGCCCCGCCCCCTCACTTCACGTTCACCGCAGCCCAAGCCTCCGCGACCGCCTTGAACTCCGCGCTCTTGTGCCCGTACAGCGCCCACGCCGCCTTCAGCGTCGCCGTCCGCGCGCCCTTGTAGTCCGTGGTGGAGGTCATGTACGTGGTGAGCGCCTTGTACCAGATCTTGACGGCCTTGTCGCGGCCGATGCCGGTGATCTTCTGGCCGTCGACAGTCGGGCTGTCGTACGCGACGCCGTTGATGGTCTTCGGGCCGCTGCCCTCCGCCAGCAGGAAGAAGAAGTGGTTGGCGACGCCGGAGGAGTAGTGCACGTCGAGGTCGCCGAGGTCGGCGCCCCAGTAGTCGGGGGAGAGGTGGTCCTTGCTGGGGTTGTCCATGTAGCGCAGCGGGGTGCCGTCGCCGTTGATGTCGACCTGCTTGCCGATGAGGTAGTCGCCGGGCTCCTGGGGGTTCTGGGCGTAGAACTCCACGGCGGTGCCGAGGATGTCGGAGGTGGCCTCGTTGAGGCCGCCGGACTCGCCGCTGTACTCCAGGCCCGCGGTGGCCGAGGTGACGCCGTGGCTCATCTCGTGGCCCGCGACGTCCAGGGAGGTCAGCGGCTTCTTGTTGCCCTCGCCGTCGCCGTAGGTCATGCAGAAGCAGTCGTCGTCCCAGAAGGCGTTGACGTAGTCGGTGGCGAAGTGGACGCGGGAGTACGCCGCCTTGCCGTCGTTCTTGATGCCGTTGCGGCCGAGCACGTTCTTGTAGAAGTCCCAGGTGACGGCGGCGCCGTACTGCGCGTCGACGGCGGCGGTCTGCTGGATCGTCGGCTGCCCGTTGCCCCACACGTCGTCGGCGTCGAGGAACGGCTTGCCCTTGCCGTCGAAGGCGCCCTGGAGGTTGTACGTCTGGTGGCCGCCGCGGGCGGTGTCCTTCATGAGGTAGGAGGTGCCGCTCTTGACGGAGCCGACCGGGACCTTGCCGCTGTACTGGCCCGTTCCGGTGCCGGTGGCCACGGCCTGGTACTCGTACAGCTTCTTTCCGGTGGCCGCGTCCGTGATGACGTGCAGTTTGCTGGGCGTGCCGTCGTCCTGGAAGCCGCCGAGCACGGTCTCGTACGCGAGGACCGGCGTGCCCTTGGCGGCCCAGACGACCTTGCGCGGCGCCTTGTCGACCGTGGGGGCCGCGCCGGCCTTGAGGCCCTTGACCGTACGGGCGGCCGCCCGCGCCGACTCGCGGGCGGCGGAGGCGGACTGTTTCGGGGTGGTGCTCGGCACCTTGATGGCGGCCTCGGTGGCCTTGGTGACGTCCGTGACCTTGCCGTCCTTGGCCTGGTGCACGACAAGGTCGCCGCCGAGCACCGGGAGCCCGGCGTACGTGCGCTCGTACCGGGTGTGCACAGTGCCGTCGGGGTCCTTGATGACGTCCCGGACTATGAGCTTCTCCTGGCCGCCCAGGCCCAGATGCGAGGCGGCGGCCCGTACGGCGGCGGCGCTCACGGTCCGGGCGCCCGCGGTGCCCGCGCCCGCGGCCTCGGCGGAACCGGCCCCGGCGGAACCGGCGGAACCGGCCCCGGAGCCCGCCGCCTCGGCGGAACCGGTGGTGAGCGCGGTGGTGAGCAGGGCCGCCGCGACGGCGGCCGCGCCGGTGGCGACGGCGGTACGGCGGTATCTGTGGCGTTCTGTGGTACGGGAATTCCGAGAAGAAGTGCGCACGCGAGACTCCTCTTTCCGTGGTGCCGGCCGCCGGAGATCGCGACCGACTGATCACAGTTTTATCGAACTCGCGTGCGCATCGGGGAGTTATCCACAGGTTCGCCGTGCGGCGTACGGCAAAAAATTCGCAAACCGGGGCAATGGGCAAGGGCGGTGTCCGGGCCTCGGCCCGGACACCGCCCCAACTGCCTCGACCGTCAGGTCACTTCACGTTGACGCCGGCCCAGGCCGCGTCCACGCCCTTGTACTCCTTGCTGTCCTTGCCGTACAGGTCGCCCGCGGCCTTCAGCGACGCCTCGCGGGCGCCCTTGTAGTCCGTGTTGGACGTCATGTAGGTGGTCAGCGCCTTGAACCAGATCTTCTCGGCCTTGTCGCGGCCGATGCCCTCGACCTTCTTGCCGTCCTTGGTCGGGCTGTCGTACTTGACGCCGTTGATCTCCTTGGCGCCGCTGCCCTCGGAGGCCAGGTAGAACCAGTGGTTGGCGACGCCGGACGAGTAGTGCACGTCCATGTTGCCGACCTCGGGGGACCAGTAGTCCGCGGACTGGCCGTCCTTGCTGGGCTTGTCCATGTAGCGCAGCGGGGTGCCGTCGCCGTTGATGTCGATCTTCTCGCCCATGAGGTAGTCGCCCGGGTCCTCGGCGTTCTTGGCGTTGAACTCGACCGCCGTGCCGAAGATGTCCGAGGTGCCCTCGTTGAGGCCGCCGGACTCGCCGCTGTACTCCAGGTTGGCGGTGGCCGAGGTGACCCCGTGGCTCATCTCGTGCGCCGCCACGTCGATCTCGGTGAGCGGCTTCTTGTCGCCCTCGCCGTCGCCGTAGGTCATGCAGAAGCAACTGTCGTCCCAGAAGGCGTTGACGTAGCCGTTGCCGTAGTGGACGCGGGAGGTGGCGCCCTTGCCGTCGCCCTTGATGCCGTCGCGGCCGTGCACGTTCTTGTAGTAGTCCCAGGTGACCTGCGCGCCGTACGCGGCGTCGACGGCGGCGGTCTCCGGGTTGGACGGCTTGCCGTCGCCCCACTTGTCCGTGTCGTTGGTGAAGAGCTTGCCCTCGCCGGACTGGCCGTGGTCCAGGTTGAGGGTCTGGTGGCCGCCGCGCCCCTTGTCGGTCAGGGAGTAGCCGCTGCCCTCCTTCGACGTGCCCAGCTCCACCTTGCCGCTGTACTCGCTGGTGCCGGCGCCGTTCTCGATGCCCTGGTACTCGAAGATCTTCTTGCCCGTGTCGGCGTCCGTGATGACGTGCATCTGGTTGGGCGTGCCGTCCTTCTGGAAGCCGCCGACCACGGTCTCGTACGCGAGGACCGGCGTGCCCTTGGCCGCCCAGATCACCTTGCGCGGCGCCTTGTCGGAGGCCGCCTTGTCGCCGGTCACGGCCTTGGCGGCCTTCAGCGCGCTGCTCTGCGCGGCCTTCGGGGCCACCTTCGGCGTGAGCGACGCGACCTTGATGGCGGCCTTCGTCGACTTGGTGACGTCCTTGACCTTGCCGTCCTTGGCCTGGTGCACGACCAGGTCGCCGCCGAGCACCGGGAGCCCGGCGTACGTGCGGTCGTACCGGGTGTGCACGGTGCCGTCGACGTCCTTGATGACGTCCTTGACGACCAGCTTCTCCTGCGCGCCGAGGCCGAGCGTCTTCGCGGCCCGCGCGGTGGTGGCGTTGGCGCTGTGCATCAGCTCGACGCGCTGCGAGGGGGAGAGCTTGACCGACTGGGCGCCCAGCTCTCTCGCCGTGGGGGCGGCGCTCGCGGAGCCGGTCGTCATGCCGGCGACGAGCGCCGCGGCGGTGGCGGTGGCGACGACGGCGGCGGTGGATATACGGGTAGCGCGAGTCCTCACGCGAACTCCTTCTTGTTGTGGGGGTCCGGGCCGGGCGGCGGGGAAGGCCGTCCGAACCGAAACAAGAGGTGTGGGTGTGACGTGCGCTGTGAGACTCCCATCCGAGGCGCGTACATGTCACCGGTCGAACATCAGGTTGGCTGGAATTCGTTCGTTCGCCGTTGATTCACATCCGGAAAACGGACAGGCCGCCGACCGGCCCCGGGCCGGCCCCGGACATGGGTAAGACGCCGCCCGGGGGAGTCGAACTCACCCCGGACGGCGTCTCGTTCGGATGCCTGCCGGTCAGCCGCGCGCCGCAGGCCGTGAATGGATCAGAAGGTCAGCTTCCAACTGTCGATGAACCCGGTGTCACCTGCGAGGACGTCCTGGACCCGCAGTTTCCAGACACCGGTGGCCGATTCCGCGGAGGCATTGACGGTGTACGTGGTGTTCACGTTCTCCGCCGAGTCCCACGGGTCGTAGTTCTTCAGCCGGTAGGACTTGCCGCTCGGCGCCACCAGCTCGACGACCAGGTCGCCGCGGTAGGTGTGCTTGATGTCCACGGCCACCTTGAGCGCGGGCGAGGCGTTGCCGCTGCGGGTCACGGTCACCGGCGAGGTGACCGCCGCGCCCGAGTCGGGGATCGCGACGTCCGTGGTGTTCTCGAACTCGCTGCCCTCGTCGCCCGTGGTCACGGTCCACTTGAAGGAGGCCGTGCCCGACTTGTTCGCCGCGTCCGTCACCGTCACGGTCACATTGCTCGTGCCGACGGCGGTCGGCGTGCCGGAGATCAGCCCCGACGCCGCGTCGATCTTGAGGCCGGCGGGCAGGCCGGTCGCCGCGTACTTCAGCGCGCCCGGGTTGGTGCTCGTCGCCTTGATCTGGAGGCTGACGGCCTGGTTCAGCTTGGTCGTCTGGTCACCGGGGCCGGTCACCGAGACGCCGCCGGTGGGCACCCGGCTGCCGACGGCGATGGCGGCCCAGGCGTTCGCCGCGTTGTTGTAGGTCTCGCTGCCGACGCCGAACAGCTCGCCGGCCGCCCACAGCGTCGCCTCCCGCGCGCCCGCGTAGTTGGTGTTGGAGCGCATCCGCTGGGTCAGCGCCTTGAACCAGATCTTCGCCGCGTTGTCCCGGCCGATGCCGGTCACCGGCAGCCCGTCGGAGGTGGGGCTGTCGTAGTGCACGCCGTTGATGTCCTTCGGGCCGCTGCCCTCGGACGCCAGGTAGAACCAGTGGTTGGCCGGGCCCGACGAGTAGTGCACGTCGATGCCGCCGATGCCCGCGTACCAACTGTCCTTGGAAGCCCGGTCCTTGCTGGGCTTGTCCATGTAGCGCAGCGGGGTCCCGTTCCCGTTGATGTCGATCTTCTCGCCGATCAGGTAGTCCCCGACGTCGCTCGGGTTGTTCGCCCAGAACTCGACGGCCGTGGCCATGATGTCGGAGGTCGCCTCGTTGAGGCCGCCGGACTCACCGCTGTACGTCAGGTTGGCGGTGGCCGAGGTGACGCCGTGCGTCATCTCGTGCGCGGCCACGTCGATCGAGGTCAGCGGCCTGGAGTTGCCCTGCCCGTCGCCGTACGTCATGCAGAAGCAACTGTCGTCCCAGAACGCGTTGACATAGGCGTTGCCGTAGTGGGTGCGGCTGTACGCGCCGACGCCGTCGCCCCGGATGCCGGTCCGCCCGTGCACGTTCTTGTAGTAGTCCCAGGTGAGCTGCGCGCCGTAGTGCGCGTCGACGCCGGCCGTCGCCGGGTCGCTCGTCGTCCCGTTGCCCCAGGTGTCGTCGGAGTCGGTGAACAGCGTGCCGGTGCCGGACGAGCCGTGGTTGAGGTTGTACGTCTTGTGGCCGCCGCGCGTCGTGTCGTTCATCTGGTACGAGCTGCCGGACCCGGACGTGCCGATGGTGACCTTGCCGCTGTACTGGCTGTTGCCCGTGCCGCTCTTGACGCCCTGGAACTCGAAGAGCTTCTTGCCGGTCTTCGCGTCCGTGATGACGTGGAGCTGGTTCGGCGTGCCGTCGTCCTGGAAGCCGCCGACCACGGTCTCGTACGCGAGGGTGGGCGTGCCCTGCGCCGCCCAGACCACCTTGCGCGGCGCCCGGTCGGCCGCGGTCTTCTTCGACCCCCGCGCCTTCGCCGCCGCGACCGCGGACTTCTCGGCGGCCGACGGCGCGAGCGCGGCCTTGGTGGTGGCCACCCGCACCCGCGCCTTCGTGGCCTTGGCCACCGACCGCAGCGTGCCGCTCTTGGTCTCGTCGACGACCAGGTCGCCGCCGAGCACGGGCAGCCCGTCGTACGTCCGCTCGTACCGGGTGTGCACCGTGCCGTTACGGTCCTGGGTGGCGTCCCGGACGACGAGCCGCTCCTTGGCCCCGAGGCCCAGGGTCTTGGCCGTCTCCGCCTTCGTGGCGTTCGCTTCCTCGAGCAGGGCGGCGCGTTGCGACGGGGAGAGCTTGACCGGCTGCGCACCGGGATCGGCCTGGGCGATCACCTTGCCGCCGGCCGCCGCGTCGTCCGGGCGGGCCGTGGCCGTACCGGCCTGTACTCCGACGGCGATCATGGCGCCCGCGGCGACGAGAGCGCCGGTCGCCATGGCGCGCCGATGGGGGGTGCGTCTCACGCTGACTCCTTCTGCGGTGGCCGCTACGGGGGGCGCGGCCGGTGGAGACCGGGCGGCGGGGTGGTCGCCCGGGCAGATCGAGGCAGAACAGATGGAGCGTCCGCCGCGTCGGGGCACGCCGAACCGGTTGGGTCGGGCGGCCGCGGTGCGCCGGGCGTGGGGGGATGGCGGCGACGCGGGCCGGCTGGGGATATGGGGGAGCCATGCGTCAACCGAGGGAAGAGTGCCACCGGAAGCGGCCATATGTCAGGGGCGTGTCAACAATTGGCCGGAAACCGTCCGTTGCGCCGATTCCGGCGTTCGTATAGCGGGCGCGGTTGCGGGCGGCGCCGGGGGCGGCGGCCCGCGCGGGGTGGGCGCGCCGGGACCGTACGGCGGGTGCGCAACGGCTCGTACGGTGCGGGCAAGGCCCGTACAGCGCACGCGGGCAAAGGTCCGTATGGGAGCACGCGGGCAAAGACCCGTGCGGCCGCCTCACCGGCACGTGCCGGAGTGCGCGCACCGCCGTCCGTACGATCTCCGCATGACGATGCCACTGCCGCCCGCCGGGGAGCCGCCGCACACCCTCGGCGACCTGCGCGAACTCGCCGACACGTACCTCGACTACTACCGCGCCGCGCTGCTGCGCAAGCTCGACGGCCTCGACGAGACAGAGCTGCGCACCAGCCGCGTGCCGTCCGGCTGGACGCCGCTGGAGCTGGTGCGCCACCTGACCCGGGTCGAAGCGCGCTGGTTCCGCTGGGGCTTCGAGGGCGAGGCCATGCCGCCGGAACGGGCCTGGGGCGACCGGGGGCCGGACGGCCGGTGGCAGGTGCCCGAAGGGGAGACGGCCGAGAGCGTACGGGCCGCCTTCACCGCGCAGTGCGAGCGCTCGCGCGAGATCGCCTCCGGCGTGCCGAGCGGCCAACGCGCCCGTACCGGCGGCCGGTTCGCCACCGAGGAGGACGCGCCCACGCTCGGCTGGATCCTCTTCCACGTCCTCCAGGAGTACGCCCGCCACGTCGGCCAGCTCGACGTGGTCCGTGAGCTGGCGGACGGCGCGACCGGGGAATGACGGCCGGTACCCTTCGGGGCAACGACGGACCGTACGGGGCCTTTCGCTCGCCCGTACGGCCGAACGGCGACGACGTCGAAGGGGAGACCGGATGCTGACGGAGGCGTTGGCCGCGCTGGCCGGGGCGGGCGGTACGGCGGTGGTCCAGGCGGCCGGCACGGACGCGTGGGGCGCGTTCCGGGACCGGCTCGCGGCGTTTTTCGGCCGGAGCGGCGAGCGGAGCGCCCGGACCACGCTGGAGCGGCTGGACCGTACGGCCGGCGAGCTGACCACCGGATCGACCGACGGGCCCGCCGCCGACGAACTGCGCGACCGGCTGCGGGACCGCTGGCAGAACCGGATCGCGGACCTCCTCGAAGACCTCGACGACGCCGAACGGGAGGCCGCGGCCGAGGAGTTGCGCGCCGCCGTCTCCTTGGTCGACCGCCATGTCGGCGACGCGCGCGGCGCCCACGTGGCGGGCGACCGCGGCCTCGCCGCCGGCACCGTCACCGCCCACGCCGAACGGGGCTCCATCTCGGGCGGCGTCGTCAACATCGACGGGGGCGTGACTCTGGGAAACCCCTCCAGGCCGGATTCGCCCCGAGACTGAGGGAATCCGGCCCGGCGTCCGCGAACGGAGGGCTCGTGCCGGGCCCCGCGGGGGCCGTGGCCGCGAGCGAGGGCTCGATCGCCGCGCTGCGCATCGGCCAGGTCGTGGTCGGCGGCCCGGCCCGGCCGCCGGTCCGCTGGCCGCACCAGGTCGGCGTCATCCCCGGCCGCGCCGACTGCTTCCAGCACCGGCTGGCCGTCGACGACCTCGACGCGGCCGTCGCCGACGGCGGTACGGCCGTGCTCTGCCAGGTCCTCTCCGGCACCGGCGGCGTCGGCAAGACGCAGCTCGCCGCCCACTACGCCCGCCGCCAGTGGGACAGCGGCGGCGTGGACCTGCTGGTATGGGTCACCGCGAGCGGCCGGGACGCCGTCGTCTCCGCCTACGCGCACGCCGCCGCCCAGGTCGTGCCCCAGGCCGCCGACCCCGGCGACGCCGATCCGGAGCAGGCCGCCCGTACGTTCCTGAGCTGGCTGGAGACCGCGCCGGTGCGCTGGCTGGTGGTCCTCGACGACCTCGCCGACCCCGGCCTGCTGCGCGGCCTGTGGCCGCCGCGCGCCGGGGCCGGCCGGGTCGTCGTCACCACCCGTCGCCGCGACGCCGCGCTCACCGGCAGCGGCCGACGGCTCATCAACGTCGGCCTGTTCAGCCCGCGCGAGGCCGCCGCCTATCTGACGGCGACCCTCGACGCGCACGGCCGGGCCGACGACCCGGAGCAGATCCGGGCGCTCGCGGCGGACCTGGGCTGTCTGCCGCTGGCGCTCGCGCAGGCCGCCGCGTACCTCATCGACCGCGGCCTGGACTGCGCCGGCTACCGCCGCCGGTTCGCGGACCGCCGCCGCGCACTCGCCGAGGTGCTGCCCGAGGACGGCGCCCTCCCCGACGAGCAGCGCGCCTCGGTGGCCGCCACCTGGTCGCTCTCCATCGAACTGGCCGACGGGCTCGCGCCGCGCGGCCTGGCCCGGCCGCTGCTCCAGCTCGCCTCTCTCCTCGACGCCAACGGCATCCCCGCCACCATCCTCACCAGCCCCGCGGCCCTCACCTACCTCACCGAGCACCGGCGGGGGGCGGGAGGCGGGGGCGGCGTCGGGGATGCCGTCGGGGGTCGGGCCGCTGGCGGCGACCGGGACGTCGACGAGGAGGCCGCGAGCGACGCCCTGCACTGCCTGCACCGGCTCAACCTCGCCGACCTCGCGGACCCCTCGGTGCCAGGGCCCGGCACCTCCGGTGCTCCCGGTACCTCCGGCCCCTCTGGCACTCCCGGCACCTCTAGTGCCCCCGGCGCCCCTGGCACCTTCGGTACTCCTGGCGCTCCGGGCACCTCCGGCGCTCCCAGCGCTCTCGGCCCCTCCGGCGCTCCTGGCGCCCCTGGCGTTCCCGGCCCCTCCAGCTCTCCCAGCTCCTCCGGCGCCCCCGGCGTCTCGGGCGCCTCCGTCACCCCTGGCACCTCCGGCAACCCCGGCTCCTCCGGCACCCCTGGCACCTCTAGTGCCCCCAACACCCCTGGCGCTCCCGGCACTCCCGGCCCCTCCGGCACTCCCGGCACCTCCACTGCCCCCGGCGCCCCCGGCCCCTCCGGCTCTCCCGGCAACTCCAGCGCCTCCGGCACTCCCGGCGCCCCTGGCGCCCCCGGCACCTCCGCCGCTTCCGCCACTCCTCCCGCCGCGCCCGTACGCCCGTACGGCGACGCGGCCCAGCGCTCGCTGCGCGTCCACGGTCTGATCCAGCGCGCCACTCGCGACGAGCTGAGCGCGGAGGCGCTCGACAAGGCCGTACGGGCCGCGGCCGACGCGGTGCTCGCGGCGTGGCCGGCCGCCGAGACCGCTGCTGACCACCGGGTGCTGCGCGCCAACGCCGACGCCTTGGACGCCCACGCGGGCCCCCGGCTCTGGACGACGGGCGCCCACCCCGTGCTCGTACGGGCCGCGCAGAGCCTCTGGGAGTCCGGGGCCGTCGTCGCCTCGGTCGGTTACACGCGCCGGCTGTACGAGGCGGCGGCACACCACCTCGGCGCCGCGCACCCCGACACCCTCGCCGTCCGCGGCGACCTGGCGCTGCGTCAGGGCCGCGCGGGCGACTGGGCGAAAGCCGCCGAGGAGACCGCGGGACTCCTCGCCGAGCGGCAGCGGACCCTCGGCCCCGCCCACCCGGAAACCCTCCTGACCCAGCGCGACCTCGCGAGCTGGCTCGCCAACGGCCGCGACTGGATCGGCGCCATCGCCGTCACGGAGGCGATGCTCGCCGCCCAGCAGGACGCCCTCGGCCACGGCCACCCCGACGTCCTCGCCACCCGCCGCAACCTCGCCCAGCTCCGCCGCGACAGCGGCGACCGGGAGGGCGCGGCCGCCGACAACGCGGACGTGTTCGCCGCGCAGAAACGGCTGCTGGGCCTCGCCGACCCCGCCATCCTGCCGACCTGCCACCGGATCGCGGAGTGGCGGCTGACCGCCGGGGACCGGGCCGGGGCGGTGGCCGTCTGGGAGGAGTTGCTGAGCGAACGCGAACGGGAACTGGGGCGCGAACACCCCGGCACCCTCGCCGCCCGGCTCCACCTCGCCCAGTGGCGGGCGCAGGCCGGCGACCCGGCCGGCGCGGCGGCCGAGACCAGGGAACTCCTGGAGGAACAGCAGCGCGTCCTCGGCCGCGACCACCCGGACACCCTCGCCACCCGCCGCCACCTCGCCGACCGGCTCGTCCACGTACGGGACCGGCGGGGCGCGGTCGCCGAGACCGAGATCCTCCTCGGCGACCTGGAACGGCTGCTCGGCCGCGACCACCCCGACACGCTCGCCGCCCGCCGGGCCCTCGCCGACCGGCGCGGCCAGGCCGGCGACTGGGCGGGCGCCATCGCCGACACGGAGGAACTGCTGGCGGAGCTGGCCCGGCTGTGGGGCCCGGACCATCCCGAGACGCTGCTGATGCGCCGTACCCTCGCGGCCCGGCGCGGCCAGGCGGGCGACTGGGCCGGGGCGATGGCCGAGACCGAGGCCCTTCTCGTGGAGCAGGAACGGGTGCTGGGCCGCGGCCACCCCGCCACCCTCGCCACCCGCAGCGCCATAGCCGAACGCCGCGGCCACGCCGGGGACTGGGCGGGCGCCATCGCCGTCACCGAAGAACTCCTCGCCGACCAGCGGCGGCTGCTGGGCCCCGCCCACCGCGACACGTGGGTGACGCGGCGCAGGCTCGCCGACCGCCGGGGCCAGGCCGGGGACATCGCGGGCGCGGTCGGCACGCTCACCGAAGTCCTCGCCGAGCAGCGCGCCGAACTGGGCCGGGACCACCCCGAGACCTGGACGACCCGCCTCCACCTGGCCCATTGGATGGGCATGTCCCGCGACTGGGACGGGGCGATGGAGACGCTGGAGGAGGTACTGGCCGAGAAGCGCCGGGTACTGGGCCCCGACCACCCGGACCTGCTGGCCACGCGGCGGCGGCTCGCCACCTGGTGGGAGAGCTCGGGGGACTGGCCCGGGGCCAACGAGGCCCTGTCCCACCTGCTCGCCGAACACGAACGCGTCCTGGGCCCCGACCACCCCGAGACCCGCGCGACGCGCCGCCGCCTGGCCCGCTGGCGCATGCCGTCGCACCAGAAGCCGAGGGGCGGCAAGGGCGGCCGCCGCGGCACCGGACCGCGGTGACGGCGCACGGCCGGGCCGGTCGCGTCGTCGCAGGGGCCAGGAGCCGGGGGCCAGGAGCCGGGGGCCAGGAGCCGGGGGCAGGCGGCGGGGCGCCGACACGCGGCCGGGCGTGGCGTGGTTGTCCGTCGCTTCGCCGCCGCCCTAGCCTCCTGCTATCCGTCGCCGCCGGGTCGGCGACGACGGCACCGGCGTCGAGAGGCGGCACCCGTGGCCGAGCGGTTCCCTGTCCAGCACCCGATCCTGAAGCGCATGTACCACCTCGACGGCGACGTCGAGGAACGCACCGGCATCTACGACGACTGGGCCTCCGCCTACGAGGCGGACACCGTCGGCCAGTTGGGCTACGTCGGCCCGCCCCTGGTCGCCGCCCTCGTCGCGGACCTGGTGCCCGCCGCCACCCCCGTCCTCGACGCCGGCTGCGGTACGGGCCTGGTGGGCGCCGAACTGGCGGCGCGCGGCTTCACCGTCATCGACGGGGTCGACCTCTCCGAGGGCATGCTGAAGGTCGCCCGGGCCAAGGGCGTCTACCGGCGCCTGGAACGCGCGGACATCACCCGCCCGTTGCCGTTCGCCCCCGGCGACTACGGAGCGGTGACCTGCGTCGGCACCTTCACGGCCGGACACGTGGGCCCCGAGGGCATCGACCCGCTCCTCGCGGCCGCGGGCCCCGGCGCGTACGTCGTGATGACGGTCCTGACCCAGGTCTGGGACGGCATGGGCTTCGCCCGCCACGTGGCCGACCTGACGCACCGCGGCGCCGCCGCCCTCGTCGAGGACCGCCCCGACCAGACGTACCACACCAGCGAACCCCTCACCTGCCGCGTGCTGGCGCTGCGCGCGGAGCGGTGACGGCTCAGTCGTTCACCAGCAGGATCTTGCCGACGTGCCGGCCCGTGTCCATGAGCCGGTGCGCCTCGGCGGCCTCGGACATGGGCAGGGTCCGATCGATGATCAGCCGCACGGCCCCGCTCTCGATCATCGGCCAGACAGCGGCCTGCGCCTCGGCCACAATGGCGGCCTTCTGCGCCGCGGGCCGGGTGCGCAGGGTGGTGCCGTGCACCGACAGGCGCTTGAAGACCAGGTCGGCGAGGTTGAGGTTGCCCTCCAGGCCGTCCTGGAGGCCGATGACGACCAGGCGGCCGTCGGTGGCCAGGGCGCGGATGTTGCGTTCGAGGTACTGGCCGCCCACGACGTCGAGGATGACGTCGTACGGGCCGTGCTCGGCGAAGTCCCGCGTGCGGTAGTCGACCGTCACATCGGCGCCCAGTTCCCTGGCCCGGTCGGCCTTCTCGGGGCCGCCGACGGTGGTGACGACACGGGCTCCGAGCGCCTTGGCGATCTGGATGGCCATCGTGCCGACGCCCCCGGCGCCGCCGTGCACGAGGAAGGTCTCGCCCTCCTTCAGCCCCGCGGTCATGACGATGTTCGACCACACCGTGGCGACGGCCTCGGGCAGGCCGGCCGCCTCGGTCAGGCCGATGCCCTGGGGGACCGTGAACAACTGCCCGGCGGGCACGGCGACTCGCTGCGCGTAGCCGCCGCCCGTCAGCAGGGCGCAGACCTCGTCGCCCACCTGCCAGCCGGTGACCCCTTGGCCGATGGCGCCGATCCGGCCGGAGACCTCCAGCCCCGGGTACGGCGACGTGCCCTCCGGTACGGGGTACAGCCCCATCCGCTGCATGATGTCGGCCCGGTTCAGCGCGCCGGCCACCACGTCGACGAGGACTTCGCCGGGGCCGGGGGAGGGGTCGTCGACCTCGGTCCACTCCAGGACCTCCGGTCCGCCCGCTTCCTTGATCGTCACTGCCTTCATGATGCTCCGCTCGCTGGGTGGGAGGGTGAGGGCTTCGCGGGCACCTTTCTACTGGAATGTCCGCAAAGATGAATGTATGCACTGCTCACATTAGGGAAGGATGTGTGCAGTGTCAACATTGGGCGGCGCGAGGCGCTGTCCGCCGTTCCGTCGGCCTTCCGGCGCGGCCCTCTATCGCGGCGCCGGCGCGGCGCCGAGCAGCGCGAGAACCGCGGCGCGGACCCGATCGGCGACCGCGTCGGCCGTCGAGGCGTCGAGCTTGCCGTCCAGGTGGAGGAACGCGAGGCCGTGGACCAGGGCCCACACCGCCGTCGACAGCGCGTCCGGCGCGGCGTCGGGGTAGGCGCGGCGGACGATGCCGCGGACGTACTCCGAGACGGCGGCGGTCGCGGCGACCCGTTCCTCGTTGCCCGGGTCGCAGGGCTCGGCGAACATCGCCCGGAACAGCGCCGGATGGTCGAGCGCGAAGCGGACGTAGGCGACGGCGACCGCCGCGAGTTCGTCGGGGGTGGCGGGCTCGGGGTGGGCGGCGGCGAGGTGTCCGGCGAGTTCGCGGTACCCCCCGGCGGCGACGGCGGAGACGAGTGCTTCGCGGTCCGGGAAGTGGCGGTACGGCGCGGTCGGCGACACCCCCGCGCGCCGCGCGACGGCCCGCATCGACAGCGCGGCGCTGCCGTCCTCCTCCAGCAGTTCGCGCGCGGCGCGCAGGCATGCGGCGCGCAGATCGCCATGGTGGTACGTGCTCGCTTGTGGCACAGGTCACATCCTTCTATGTATGCACTGCTCACATCCTCGGTCTAGTGTGAGGGTCTATGTGAGCGGCGCACACATTCTAGGCGGTCGAACCGAGGAGAGGGATTCCGATGGTCGGTGACACGGTCGGCGACATGACCAGCGAACTGTTCTCGCCGCTGCCCCTGCGCTCCGGACAGGTGCTGGGCAACCGGATCGCGAAAGCGGCCATGGAGGAGAACCTGGCCGAAGACGGCCAACTGCCCGGCCGCCGCCTGAGGGAGCTGTACCGGCGCTGGGCCGCCGGCGGCACCGGACTGCTGATCACCGGCAACGTCATGGTGCACGCCGAGGCGCTGACCGGCCCCGCCGGCGTCGTGCTCGACGAGGCCGCGCCGCTGGAGCCGTTCGCCGAGTGGGCCCGGGCGGCCAAGTCCGGTGGCGGGGCCGTATGGATGCAGATCAACCACCCCGGCCGCCAAGTGCAGGCCGACATGCCCGGCGTCGTATGGGGACCGTCCGACGTGGGCCTCGACCTGGGCCGGCACAGCGGCCGCTTCGGCCGCCCCGTCGCCATGACGCCCGCGCGGATCGAGGCCACGGTCGCCCGTTTCGCGACCACGGCGCACCGGGCCGAAGAGGCCGGATTCGACGGCGTGGAGATCCACGCCGCCCACGGCTATCTGCTGTCCCAGTTCCTCTCCCCGCTGGTCAACCGGCGCACCGACGCGTGGGGCGGATCGCTGGAGAACCGGGCCCGGATGCTGCTGGACGCCGTACGCGCCGTACGCGCCGACGTCTCACCGTCCTTCGCGGTCGCGGTGAAGCTCAACTCCGCCGACTTCCAGCGCGGCGGCTTCGACGCCGACGACGCGCGGCGGGTCATCGACATGCTCGAACCGCTCGGCGTCGACCTGGTCGAACTCTCCGGCGGCAGCTTCGAAAGCCCGGCGATGATGGGCCGCCCGGCTGATGCGGGTGCCGGTGCCGGTGCCGGCGCTGCTGGGCGTACGGGCGTACGTACCGACGCGCGCGATGACGGCCGTGCCGATGCCCGTGCCGACGACTGTACGGCCGGACGTACCGATGCCCGTACGGCCGGACGTACCGACAGGCGTGCCGACGGACGCACCGACGCGCGCACCCGGGCCCGCGAAGCCTACTTCCTGGACCTGGCGCGGGAGTTGGCGCGTACGAGCCCGGTCCCGCTGATGCTCACCGGCGGCATCACCCGGCGCGAGACCGCCGAAGCGGTGCTCGACGGCGGCGTGGCGCTCGTCGGCATGGGCACCGCCCTGGCCGTCACCCCCGACCTGCCGGAGCGCTGGCGGCACGGCCGGGAGGCCGACCGGCGGATGCGGCCGGTCTCCTGGTCCGACAAGGCGCTCGCCTCGGCCGCCGGTATGGCGCAGGTCCGCCACCAGATGCGCCGCATCGCCCGTGGCCGGGCCCCCAGGCCCGGCACCCACCCGGTCCGCGCCCTGCTCTGGGAGCAGGGCCGGCAGCGCCGGGCCCTGCGCCGCTACCGCGCCTGGCTGGCCGCGGACGGTGCGGGTTGCGCCGCGCGGGGGTGACGCGACTATGGAGTGAGCGAGGAGAACGGGGGACTCGCGCCGTTCCGCGTGATGGCCGTCGGCTGTGAGCAGTGGGCACGAGCCCAGGAGATGGAGCGAACATGACCGAGATACCTCCGCCCCTCACCCCCTACCTCGAACCCGCCGCGCGGGAACTGGCCGAGGCGACCGACCCGCACCCGCGGATCTACGAAGTCCCTCCGGAGCAGGGGCGGGAGATCCTGCTCGGCCTCCAGAGCGACACCAGCGTGGCTCGGCCGGACGTCGAGGAGGAGTGGGTCGAGGTGGACGCGGGCCAGTGGGGCCCGGTCCGTACGCGCGTCATCCGGCCCAAGGGGGCCGACGGCGCCCTGCCGGTGGTCTTCTACATCCACGGCGCCGGCTGGGTCTTCGGCGACGAGAAGACCCACGACCGCCTCTTCCGCGAACTCGCCGTCGGCGCGGGCGCCGCGGGCGTCTTCCCCGTCTACGACCGCGCGCCGGAGGCGAAGTACCCCACTCAGATCGAGCAGAACTACGCCGTGGGGCAGTGGCTGCTGCGGCACGGCGCGGAACACGGCCTGGACGCCTCGCGCGTGGCCGTCGCCGGCGACTCCGTCGGCGGCTGCATGTCGACGGTGTTCGCGCTGATGAACAAGGAGCGGGCCGGGCTCGGCCTCAAGGCCCAGGTCCTGCTCTACCCGGTCACGAACGCCGACTTCGACACCCCCTCCTACCGGCAGTTCGCCGAGGGCTACTACCTCACCCGCGAGGGCATGAAGTGGTTCTGGGACGCGTACACCACCGAACCCGTCCAGCGCACCGAGATGTACGCCTCCCCGCTCCGGGCCCCGCTCGAACAGCTCCGGGGGCTGCCCACCACGCTGATCATCACCGACGAGGCCGACGTGCTGCGCGACGAGGGCGAGCAGTACGCCAACAGGCTGCGGGAGGCCGGGGTGGACGTCACCGCGGTGCGCGTGACCGGCATGGTCCACGACTTCCTGATGCTGGACAGCCTGCGCGACACCCGCGCCGCCGACGTCGCCCGCAAGCTCGCCGTCGACGCCCTCACGGCCGCGCTGCACGAAGCCTGAGCCGCCGCCCCGCCGCCCCCGCCCGCCTGCTCGCCGGACCCCGCGCTCACGGCCGCCTCCCGGCGACCACCTCCCGGTGATCGTCTCCCGGCGGTCACATGCCTGCGGTCACATGGCTGCTATCACATGCCGGCCGTCACCGCCTTGAGGCCGTCGAGGGCTTCGCGGAGGAAGTAGGCCAGGGGGCGCTCCCCGCTGTCGCCGATCCAGCGGCCGAACCCGACCTTGAAGACCGTGATGCCCGCCTCCGCGGTGAGGCTCGCGGCCGGGTCGGGGACGCCGCGGCGGCGCAGCGCGGTGGCGAGGGCGGCGGAGAGCGATGCCAGTTTGATCAACTCGCGTTCGCGCAGCTCCGCGTTGGCCATGATGACCGCCTGGCGCTGCCGGGCCCGTTCGTGATGGCCGAAGTGCTGCTCGGCGATGGTCTCCAGGGTCGAGGCCAGCGCGTCGATCGGCGCGGCCGACTCCGGGACGCCGGTGAGGGTGTCGACGAAGGCCTGCTCCAGGAGGTGGGCCTGGCCGAAGAGCACTTCGCGCTTGTCGGCGTAGTGCCGGAAGAACGTCCGCTCGGTGAGTCCGGCGCGCTCGGCGATCTGCGCGGCGGTGGTCTGCTCGAAACCGCGCTCGGCGAACAGTTCCAGCGCCGCTTGCTCAAGACGTCCGCGCGCGTTGGGCTGCCATCGACTCATACGCGGATTCTACGTGATGGCAGTGACTGACATGGGGGTGCTACAGTCGATGGCAGTTACTGACATCGACTGTCCGCCCCGTACGTCGTCCGTGCTCCCCGTACCTCCGTACGCCCGCACGTCCGGCGCGCCGGGCCCGTACGCCCGTACGGGCCTTGGTACACAGGGCGCGAGGCGGTCGACATACCCGGAGGTTTCCTCATGCGCGTATTCGTCACCGGGGCATCCGGCTGGATCGGTTCAGCCGTCGTCCCCGAACTCATCGGCGCGGGCCACGAGGTCGTCGGGCTCGCCCGCTCGGACGCCTCGGCCGCCGCGCTCGCCGACGCCGGGGCCAAGGTGCGCCGCGGCACGCTCGACGACCTCGACACGCTGCGCGACGCGGCCGCCGAGTCCGACGGGGTGATCCACCTCGCCTTCAAGCACGACATCGCGTTCAGCGGCGGCTTCGACGCGGCCGCCGACGCGGACCGGAGCGCCATCGACGCGTTCGGCGAGGCGCTCGCCGGCTCCGACCGTCCGTTCGTCATCGCCGGCGGCCTCCTCGGCCTGGCGCCGGGCCGCGTCGCCACCGAGCGCGACGGCCAGGCGACCGGCCAGGAAGGCGACCAGGGGCCGGCCAAAAGGGCCGTCAACGCGCAGGTGACGGTCGGGCTCGCGGAGCGCGGCGTGCGCTCGTCCGTCGTGCGGCTCTCGCCGACCGTGCACGGCGACGGGGACCACGGCTTCCTCGCCCAGATCGTCGCCACCGCCCGCGAGAAGGGCGTCGCCGGCTACGTCGGCGACGGCGCCAACCGCTGGAACGCCGTCCACCGCTCCGACGCCGCGCGCCTCTTCCGCCTGGCGCTGGAAGCGGCTCCGGCGGGCTCGACGCTGCACGCGGTGGCGGAGGAGGGCGTGCCGATCCGCGACATCGCGGACGTCATCGGCCGCCACCTCGGCCTGCCCACGGCCTCGATCCCCCCGGCCGACGCCCCCGGCCACTTCGGCTGGCTCGCGTCCTTCATCGCCCTGGACAGTCCCGCCTCCAGCACCCTCACCCGCGACCTGCTGCCCTGGCACCCCACCGGTCCCACCCTCCTCGACGACCTGGACCAGGGTCACTACTTCACCAACCACCCCGCCTGAGCCGGGCCCCTGCCTGAGCCCGCCCCCGCCTGAACCCGCCTGAGCCGGGCCGTCCTCGCCTGAGCGGCCCTCGCCCGCAATGAGCCGGCCCCCGTCTCGGCCCCTTCCCCTGCCGCCTGAAACCCCGTCAGACCAGGCTCTCGCGCCAGGCGCGGTGCAGGGCGGCGAAGCGACCGGTGCCCGCTATGAGCTCGGCCGGGGGGCCGTCCTCGACGATGCGGCCGTCGGCCATGACGAGGACGCGGTCGGCTATCTCCACCGTCGAGAGGCGGTGCGCGATGACCACGGCCGTGCGGCCGCGCAGCACCGTGTCCATCGCGCGCTGCACGGCCCGTTCGCCCGGGATGTCGAGGGAGGACGTGGCCTCGTCGAGGATGAGGACCGCCGGGTCGGCGAGGAGGGCGCGGGCGAAGGCGACGAGCTGCCGCTGGCCCGCCGAGATCCGGCCGCCGCGTTTGCGTACGTCCGTGTCGTACCCGTCCGGTAGGGCGTCGATGAACTCGTGGGCGCCGATCGCCTTCGCCGCCTGCGCTATCTCCTCCGGCGTGGCGCCGGGCTTGCCGATGGCGATGTTCTCGCCCACCGTGCCGGAGAAGAGGAATGCCTCCTGCGTCACCATCACCACGTTGCCGCGCAGTTCGGAGGTGGCCAGGTCGGCGAGCGGCACGCCGTCCAGGAGGACTCGGCCGCCCGTCGGGTCGTAGAACCGGGCGAGCAGCTTCGCCAGCGTCGACTTGCCCGCGCCCGTCGCCCCGACGACCGCGACCGTCTGCCCGGCACGCAGCGTCAGGTCGAAGCGGGGCAGCACCTCGCCGCCCGTGCGGTACCCGAAGCGCACCCCGTCGAACACGACCTCGCGGCCCGCCCGGCCGGCGCGCGGCTCCGGCAGCGGGCGCGGGGACGCCGGCTCCGGTACGGAGGGCCTCTGGGCGAGCAGTCCCGCGATCTTCTCCAGCGACGCGGCCGCGGACTGGTAGGAGTTGAGGAACATGCCCAGCCGGTCGATCGGGTCGTACAGCCGCCGCAGATAGAGCGCGGCCGCCGCGAGCACGCCCAGCGCCAGCTCGCCGGAGGCGACGCGGTACGCGCCCCACACCACCATCGCGGCCAGCGCCGAGTTCGCCACCAGCCGGGACGAGACGACGTAGCGCGCCATCTCCAGGATCGCCGAGCCGTTGAGCCGCTCGTGGCGCCGGTTCAGCTCCGCGAACCGCGCCTCGTTGGCACGCTCCCGGCGGAACGCCTGCACCGGGCGGATGCCGTTCATGGTCTCCGCGAACTTCACGATCACTTGTGCCATGGCCGTGGACCGCGCCCGGTAGGCGATCATCGAACGGCGCCGGAAGTTCCCCACGAGCAGCGCCAGCGGCACGAAGACGAGCAGCGCCGCGCCGCCCAGCCCCCAGTCGAGGTAGAGCAGCATCGCCGAGATGAACACCGTCGACAGGGCGACGCCGATCAGCTCCTGGAGCCCGTCGTTGAGCAGTTCGCGGATCGACTCGACGTCCGTCGTGGCGCGGGAGATGAGCCGCCCGGAGGTGTACCGGTCGTGGAAGTCCACGCTCAGCGCCTGCGCGTGCCGGAAGATCCGGCCCCGCAGATCGAGCAGCGCGTCCTGGCCGATCCACGCGGAGAGCCGGACGAAGGCGAGCTGCAGCGCGCCCGCGAGCAGGGCGCAGACCAGGTAGGCGGTGCCCACCGCGATCAACGGGCCGTAGTCGTGCCGCCGGAACGCGGGCACCGCGCGGTCGATCGCGAACGCCACGAGCAGCGGGCCCGCCTGTACCGCCGCCTGCTGCACCAGCAGCACGAGGACGCTCACCCACACCCGCCCGCGGGCCGGCCTCAGCAGCGAGCGGAGCAGCGCCCAGGACGCCCCCTTGGGCGCGGGCAGCACGTCCTGGTCGAACGAGTCGTCCGCCGCCGGCGGCGGCGCGGGGCGCTCCTCGTCGGTGGCCGGCTGATCGGAAACGGTGGTGCTCATCGTCGTACGCCCCCCTCGTGGCTGTCGTGGCGGTCGTGGCCGGACATCAGCGCCGCGTACTCGGCGTTGCCGCGCAGCAGTTCCTGGTGTGTGCCGACGGCCGCTATCCGGCCGCCGGACAGCAGCGCCACCCGGTCGGCGAGCAGCACCGTGGACGGGCGGTGCGCGACGATCAGCGCCGTCGTGTCCGCCAGCGCCTCCCGCAGCGCCGCCTCCACCAGCGCCTCCGTATGCACGTCGAGCGCCGAGAGCGGATCGTCGAGCACGAGGAACCGCGGTCCGCCCACCACGGCCCGCGCCAGCGCGAGCCGCTGCCGCTGCCCGCCGGACAGGCTCAGCCCCTGCTCGCCGACCTGCGTCCGCGTGCCCTCGGGCAGTTCGTGTACGAAACCGGCCTGCGCCACCTCCAGCGCCCGCGCCAGGTCGTCCTCGGTGGCGTCCTCGGCGCCCATCAGGACGTTCTCGCCGACCGTGGCGGAGAAGAGCGTGGCCTCCTCGAACGCCACCGCGACCAGCGAGCGCACCCGCTCCCGGGGCAGCGCCGTCACATCCATGCCGTCGAGCGTGATGCGGCCCTCGGTCGGCTCCTGGAGCCGCGGTATCAGCGTCGTGAGCGTCGTCTTGCCGCTGCCCGTCGCCCCGACCAGCGCCATGGTCTCGCCCGGCCGTACGTGCAGACGCACATCCCGCAGCACCGCCGGGGCGTGCGGCGGCGCGTCGGGATAGCGGAACCCCACACCGTCCAGCCGCAGCCCGTCCCCCTCCGGCCGCACCGGTTCCGTACTCCCGTGGGCAACCCGCTCGCTCGCACCGACCCCGCGCCCTGCCCCGGCCTCCGCCACCACGTCCTCCGGCACCGGCGCGTCGAGCACCTCGAACAGCCGGTCCGTCGCCGTCGCCGACTCGTTGCTGAGCGCGAGCAGGAAGCCGATGGACTCGACCGGCCAGCGCAGCGCGAGCGCCGTGGACAGGAACGCGACGAGCGTGCCCGCCGACAGGACGCCGTCGGCGACCTGCACCGTGCCCAGCACGAGCGCCGCGGCGATCGCCAGCTCCGGCAGCGTCGTGATCAGGCCCCAGAGCCAGCCCAGCAGCCCGGCCTTGCGCAGCTCCGTGCCGCGCACGCGCCCCGACAGCGCCCGGAACGCGCGCTGCTGCGCCCGATGCCGGCCGAAGCCCTTGATGATGCGGATGCCCAGCACGCTCTCCTCGACGACCGTCGTCAGGTCGCCGATCTGGTCCTGCGAGGTGCGCGCCGCGACCGAGTAGCGGTGCTCGAAGATCGAGCACAGCACCACGATCGGCACGATCGGGGCCAGCAGCACCAGCCCCAGCCCCCACTGCTGGATGAACAGGATGACGCAGCCGACGACGATCGTGACCCCGTTGACCAGCAGGAACGTCATCGGGAACGCCAGGAACATGCGCAGCAGCATCAGATCGGTCGTGGCCCGCGAGAGCAACTGCCCCGAGGGCCAGCGGTCGTGGAAGGAGACCGGGAGCCGCTGGAGATGCCGGTAGAGGTCCCGTCGCATGTCGGCCTCGACCCGGGCCAGCGGCCGCGCCACCAGCCACCGCCGCAGCCCGAACAGCCCCGCCTCCGCGACGCCGAGGAGCAGCAGCATGCCGCCGCCCAGCCACACTCCCGACGGATCGCGGTCGGCGACCGGGCCGTCCACGATCCATTTGAGGGCCAGCGGAATGACCAGGCCCAGGCAGGACGCCACGACGGCGACCACCGCCGCCGTGCCGAGCCGGGCGCGCACCGGCCGTACGTACGGCAGCAGGCGCAGCAGGGAACGGACGGCGGAGCGGCGCGGGGCTCGCTCCGCGCCGTCCGTCGGATGGGGTACCTCGCTCGTCGTCGACATCAGTGGTGAGACTACGGTTCACCACTGACAACGCTCACCGGGTTTTCCGGCGCGGCTCGGCCCGCACCGGCAACGGCCCGGTCGCGGCCGCCTCGACGACCTTCAACAGCACGACCGAGCGCGCCCCGACCGTCAGCCGCGACCCCGCCCGGTACCGGACCCCGGCCCCACCATCCGGTACGCCGCCCTGATCCGGGACACCGGCCCGCTCGTCCGGGGAACCCGCCCAACGGCCCCCCGACTCGTGCGCCGTGTCCACCAGCACCTCGTACGCGCCCGCCCACGGCGCCCCCGGCAGTGTGCACCGCATCGCCTCCTCGCCCGCGTGCAGCAGCGCGAGGAAACTGTCGTCCACGACCGGGACGCCCTGCGGATCGCGCTGCGCGATGTCCCGCCCCGACAGGTACATGCCGACCGTCGCCGTCGGCGCGTACCAGTCCGCCTCCGTCATCTCCGCCCCGTCCGCCGTGAACCAGGCCAGGTCCCGCAGCCCGTCCGGGGTCTGCCGGCCGGAGAAGAAGGCGCGGCGGCGGAGCACCGGGTGGGCGCGGCGCAGCGCGATCAGCCGGGCCGTGAGATCGCGCAGCGCCCGCCAGCCGGGGTCGTCGAGCAGTGACCAGTCCACCCAGCTCGTCTCGCCGTCCTGGCAGTAGGCGTTGTTGTTGCCGCCCTGGGTGCGCCCCATCTCGTCGCCCGCGACGAACATCGGCACCCCCGTGGACAGCAGCAGCGTCGTCAGCATGTTGCGCAGTTGCCGCCGCCGCAGCGCCCGTACGGCCGGGCCGCCGGCCTCGCCCTCCGCCCCGCAGTTCCACGACCGGTTGTCGTCGGTGCCGTCCCGGTTGCCCTCCCCGTTGGCCTCGTTGTGCTTGTGCTCGTACGAGACGAGGTCGCGCAGGGTGAAGCCGTCGTGCGAGGTGATGAAGTTGACGGACGCGTACGGGCGCCGGCCGCCCCACGCGTAGAGGTCGCTGGAGCCGGAGAGCCGGTAGCCGAGGTCCCGTACGTCCGGGAGGGCGCCCCGCCAGAAGTCGCGCACCGCGTCCCGGTAGCGGTCGTTCCACTCGGTCCACAGCGGCGGGAAGGACCCCACCTGGTAGCCGCCGGAGCCGACGTCCCAGGGCTCGGCGATCAGCTTGACCCGCCGCAGCACCGGGTCCTGGGCGATGACGGCGAGGAACGGCGAGAGCATGTCGACGTCGTGCATGGAGCGCGCCAGCGCCGCCGCGAGGTCGAAGCGGAAGCCGTCGACGCCCATTTCCGTCACCCAGTAGCGCAGCGAGTCCGTTATCAGCCGCAGCACATTGGGCTGCACCACATGGAGGGTGTTGCCGCAGCCCGTGTAGTCCGCGTAGCGGCGCAGATCGCCCTGGAGGCGGTAGTAGCCCCGGTTGTCGATGCCGCGCAGGGACAGCGTCGGCCCGTACTCGCTCGCCTCGGCGGTGTGGTTGTAGACGACGTCGAGGATCACCTCGATGCCCGCCGCGTGCAGCGCCCGCACCATCCGCTTGAACTCGCCGACCTGCTCGCCGCGCGTCCCGGACGCCGAATAGGCGGCGTGCGGGGCGAAGTAGCCGATCGAGTTGTAGCCCCAGTAGTTGCCGAGCCCCCGCCGCAGCAGATGGTCCTCATGGGCGAACTGGTGCACCGGCAGCAGCTCCACGGCCGTCACGCCGAGCCCCTTGAGGTGGTCGATCGCCGCCGGGTGCGCGAGCCCCGCGTACGTGCCGCGCAGCCGCTCCGGGATGCGCGGATGGCGCATGGTGAAGCCGCGCACATGGAGTTCGTAGATGACCGAATCGGCCCACGGGGTCTTCGGCCGGCGGTCGTCCGCCCAGTCGTCGTCATCGTGGACGACGACGCCCTTGGGGACGTACGGCGCCGAGTCCCGCTCGTCGCGCACGGTGTCGGCCACATGCTGCTGCGGCCAGTCCCGCACGTGCCCGTACAGCTCGGCGGGGAGCGCGCCGCGCCCGCTCCCCGTGGGCCCGTAGCCGGTGAAGTCGCCGTCCACGGCGCGCGCGTACGGGTCGAGGAGCAGCTTGGCCGGGTTCCAGCGGGCCCCCATCCAGGGGTCCCAGCGGCCGTGGACGCGGTAGCCGTACCGCTGGCCGGGGAGCACGCCGGGCAGGAAGCCGTGCCAGATCTCGTGCGTCAGCTCGCCGAGGACGCAGCGCGTCTCCGTGCCGTCCGACGCGAACAGGCACAGCTCGACCGCTTCCGCGCCGCCCGCCCACAGCGCGAAGTTCGTCCCCGCCACCCCGTCCGGGCCCACCCGGAAGCGCGCACCGAGCGGTTCCGAACTGCCGGTCCACACCCGGGCCCCGGCCCGTCGCCCGCCATTGCGCGCGCCGGGCCCGGCGGGTGCGGCCCCGGCGGGCGCGGTCTGGCCCGGGGCGGCCGGACTCGGGGCGGCCGGGGGCGAGGCCCCGTTCGTACGAGTCTGTGCCGGTCCGTCCTGGACGGCCTGCTGCTCGGCTGCGCTCGACACCTGTTCGCCTCCGGGCGGCTCGCGGACGGCTGGTCCTGCTGGGTTCTGCTGACCCCTGCTGATCTCTGCTGGTCTCCGCGGGGCACGTTGCGCGTCCCGCGGTGCACCCCGCTGTTCATCGCGCCGTTCATCTCGGTGTTACCCGCTGTTCCCTGCTGCGCGCGGGACGGCACCGCCATCGCCCCGGCGTCCCGGCCGGGCCGAGGCGATCCCGTCCTTTTACCTGTTCTTCCCAGAACAGGGCATGTCATCACACCCCCGGCCAGCCCCGACGGCCCCCCGTCCGCTCGTTTCCCCCGGTGGGGCACGGTCGTTGGGCCGGTCGTGACACATGCAACGAAGCGCGGGGCGCGCACGGGGGCCAGACTCTGCTTCGCGACGGCCGTATCGGCGCTCACGGGGCTCGCGGCGCTCACGGGGTGCGGCCGCGGCGGCCCCGCGCCGGACGACGGCGCACGGCCGCCCGAGGAAGTCATCACCGTCGTTCCACGCGACGGCGCGAGAGGCGTACGCGCGGCGGACGCCCTCACGGTGGACGCCCCCGGCGGAAAGCTGGAGCGGGTACGGGTCGCCGCCGTGGCGGACGGCGACGAGCGGACCGTACCGGGCCGGATCTCGGCCGACGGCCGCCGCTGGCGGCCCACCGGCCCGGCCGGCCTGCGCCTCGCCGCCAAATACACCGTGGACGCCGTCGCCCGGGACGAGCGCGGCCACCGCGCCGCCCGGCACACCGCGTTCACCACGTACGTGCCCGAGCACCGCTTCATCGGCTACTTCCGGCCCGAGGACCGCTCCACCGTCGGCACCGGAATGATCGTCTCCCTGGACTTCAACCGGCCCGTCACCGACCGGGCCGCCGTCGAACGCGCCGTGCGCGTCACGGCCGAGCCGCGGACCGAGGTGGCCGCCCACTGGTTCGGCCCCGGCCGCCTCGACTTCCGCCCCCGCGCGTACTGGAAGCCCGGCACCAAGGTCACGCTCGACCTGCGGCTGCGCGACGTGCGCGGCGCGGCGCGGGCGTACGGCATCCAGCAGAAGAAGGTCGCCTTCACCATCGGCCGCTCCCAGGTCTCCACCGTGGACGCCGCCGCCCACACCATGACCGTCGTCCGCGACGGCCGGCGGATCGCGACCCTGCCGGTCACCGCGGGCGGGCCCAAGAACCCCACGTACAACGGCAAGTTGGTGGTCAGCGAGAAGTACGACGTGACGCGGATGAACGGCGACACGGTCGGCTTCGGCGGCGAGTACGACATCGAGGACGTGCCGCACGCGATGCGGCTGACGGCCTCCGGGACGTTCCTGCACGGCAACTACTGGGCTCCGCCGGGGACGTTCGGCTCCGCCAACACCAGCCACGGCTGCGTGGGGCTCCGCGACGAGCAAGGCGGCAGCCCCGCCACCCCGGCCGGCTGGTTCTTCGGCAAGACGCTGATCGGCGACGTCGTCGAGGTGGTCAACTCGCGGGACGGCTCGGTCGCGCCGGACAACGGGCTCAGCGGCTGGAACATGCCGTGGGAGCGGTGGCGGGCCGGCTCGGCGCTGCGCTGAGCCCCGCGCCCCGGCGGCCCATCGGAGCCCGCCGGAACGGACCGTACGATTCACGCCTTCCGGACACGCCTCAGTACGACCGCCCGCACGGCCCGTACCAGCGGCCCCACTTGGGACCGAACGGTGACATTGGAGGAAGGTGATCTGTCAGTGCCCTGTGGTTATCTATCGCCATGCGCGGTGTGGCGCGCTGTGGATATGCCGCGGGGCCGCGGGCCGTTCGAGGGGAGACGACCGCTTTGTATGCGCAGCCGGGATCGGGGAGGCGGCGGCAGGGCCTGTTGGCACTGCTGCTCGGGGCGTTGTTGCTGCTGGTGACCGCGTGCGGCGGGGGCGGCGGCTCGGACGACGGGAAGAAGGCGGGCGCGAAGCTCGGGGACAAGGCCGAGTCGCGGGCCGTGGTGACCATCGAGCCCAAGGACGGCACGACCGACGCCGCGACCAGCGGCGTCCTCAAGGTCACCGCCGACAAGGGCACGCTGAAGACGGTGAAGGTCGTCGACTCCAAGGGGAACGAGGTCGACGGCAAGATAACCGCCGCCGGTACGGCCTGGACGCCGACCGGGCACCTGGGCGCCGCCACCAAGTACACGGTGGACGCCGTCGCGCGCGACGAGGACGGCCGGGAGGCCGCCAAGCACTCCGTCTTCACCACGCTCACCCCGAAGAACACCTTCGTCGGCTACTACACCCCGGAGAACGGCTCGACGGTCGGCGTCGGCATGCCCGTCTCCCTCAAGTTCAGCCGCGGCATCACCGACCCGAAGGCCGTCGAGGCGGCGATCAAGGTGACGGCCGAGCCGTCCGTACCGATCAAGGGGCACTGGTTCGGGAACGACCGGATCGACTTCCGCCCGGAGAAGTACTGGGCGGCGGGGACCAAGGTGACGCTCTCGTTCGACTTCAACGGCGTCGAGGGCCGCCCCGGCGTGTACGGCACCCAGACGCGGACCGTGAAGTTCACCATCGGCCGCTCCCAGGTCTCCACGGTGGACGCGAGCTCCAAGAAGATGACCGTCGAGCGCGACGGCAAGCTCGTCAAGACCATCCCCATCACCTCGGGCAGCCCGTCCAACCCGACGTACAACGGGCAGATGGTGATCAGCGAGAAGTACGACGTGACGCGGATGAACGGCGAGACGGTCGGCTTCGGCGGGGAGTACGACATCAAGGACGTGCCGCACGCGATGCGGCTGTCCACCTCGGGCACCTTCATCCACGGCAACTACTGGTCGGGCGCCGGCACCTTCGGCTCGGTCAACGCCAGCCATGGCTGCGTCGGCCTCTTCGACCAGCGCGGCGGCGGCGACCCGTCGACCCCGGCCGCCTGGTTCTACCGCGGCTCGCTCATCGGCGACGTGGTGATCGTGAAGAACTCCAAGGACCGGACCATCCAGCCGGACAACGGCCTCAACGGCTGGAACATGTCCTGGGCCGAGTGGACCCGGCGCTGACGGGCGGGGCGGCGGCGGGCGGCGGCGTCCGGACCGCCGCCGCCCCCGCGGTCTGCCTGTGACCGAACGCACCGGCGCGAAGGGTGTTAACGGCAGCTAACCTGCTGCCATGACTGTGCATCTTGAGGCCGCCGACGGCGTCGGCACCATCCGCCTGGACCGCCCGCCGATGAACGCGCTGGACTCCGCCACCCAGGACCGGCTGCGGGAGCTCGCCGAGGAGGCGACGCGGCGCGAGGACGTGCGCGCCGTGGTGATCTGGGGCGGGGAGAAGGTGTTCGCGGCCGGCGCGGACATCAAGGAGATGCGGGACATGGACCACGCCGCGATGGTCTCCCGCGCCGGCGACCTCCAGGGCGCCTTCACCGCCGTCGCCCGCATCCCCAAGCCCGTCGTCGCCGCCGTCACCGGGTACGCGCTCGGCGGCGGCTGCGAGCTGGCGCTCTGCGCGGACTACCGGATCGCCGCGGAGAACGCCAAGCTCGGCCAGCCCGAGATCCTGCTGGGCCTGATCCCCGGCGCGGGCGGCACGCAGCGGCTGGCCCGGCTCGTCGGCCCGTCCAAGGCCAAGGACCTGATCTTCACCGGCCGCCAGGTGCGGGCGGACGAGGCGCTGTCGATCGGGCTCGTCGACCGGGTCGTACCGGCCGAGGAGGTGTACGAGCAGGCGCACGCGTGGGCCGCGAGGCTGGCCGCGGGGCCCGCCATCGCGCTGCGCGCGGCCAAGGAGTCCGTCGACGCGGGGCTGGAGACCGATATCGACACCGGGCTGGCCATCGAGCGCGGCTGGTTCGCGGGGCTGTTCGCGACCGAGGACCGGGAGACCGGGATGCGGAGCTTCGTCGAGGACGGGCCCGGCAAGGCCAAGTTCCGCTGATTCCCTGTGAGTTATGGGGAGTGCTCGATGGCCGGTGCTCCTTGCGGGGGAATTATCCCGGGCTTCGGCCAGCCTAATTTTTCCCGCCCACAGGCGTTCGGTGATCTTCCGTGCGCGAGAGGTCACCGCTGGTCAGCGGGGTGGTCCGGGAGATTAACTGCCGTTGGCATATGTCGGGAGGGTTGCGCGGAACGGCGGATTCCGGCCTGATGAATCCCTCTGTTCCACCCCGGAGGGGCATTTTGACGGCCATGATGGAGCCATGGCGGGCTTGGAGGAAATGGGGCAGCCGCAGCCGCGAGCCGCTATGGCCGGGGCGCGGTGGACGCCGACCGTCGACGACGAACTGACGGTCAAGGCGTTCGAGCTGTTCGGGGACCCGACGGCCCACGAGGTGCGATTGCCCTCCCGCCCGGAATCCGCCGCCTCCGCCCGCCGGCTGACCCAGTGCGTAGTGCTGCGCAAGTGGGGAATGTCCCCCCAACTCTCCGAGTACGCCGTCCTGTTGGTGTCCGAACTGGTCGGCAACGCGGTCCGGCACACGGGCGCCCGCTCCTTCGGGCTGCGGATACACCGGCGGCGTGGCTGGATACGGGTCGAGGTCCGCGATCCGTCCCGGGGGCTGCCCTGCCTGATGCCGGTGCAAGAGCTCGACATCAGCGGTCGCGGCCTCTTTCTGGTGGACAAGCTCTCGGATCGCTGGGGGGTGGACCTGCTGCCGCGCGGCAAGACGACCTGGTTCGAGATGCGCGCCGCCGACCGCTGAGGGCGCGGCTCGACGCCGGCCGCCGTGTGGGCCGCCGATCGCCCGGCGCCGAGCGCGGTGCGGCCGGGGCGGGGACGGAAAACGCAGAGGCCCCCATCCGTCGTCTTGCGACGGCGCGGGGGCCTCTGCGTGTCGCCGTGGACGAAAGGGGTGTGGTCCACGGCGCTGTGGTCGACCTGGCCCGGGTCAATGGGGGTCGTGAGACCGACTATGTCAGACGGGGCGCTGTCCTGCTAATGCGCCATAGCGGAAAATGCCCCACTAAAACGGACAAAAGAAAAGTGAATCCAAGGTGACATGTGACACGAGCCTTGCAAACAATGGGTGAATGGGTATGTGCCCAAGGGAATCGTGTTCCGGTGGGTGGGATAATGGGCGGCTGGCCGACGGACACGCCGCCGCCCGTGACGCCCGTGCCCAATTGCCCGCCGCCGCAGCGGAATTGCCCCCAGGAAATCCCGGAAAAGAGGCGCGGAAAACTCTCCGTGCCGTGCGGTTCTTGGCGTGGAGTCGTTGAAACCTCAGCATGGAGGGGCGCCAGTGAGTGGCATGCACCTGCCTGTATCAGCAGCTACGGACTCGGGAGTACGCATGGCAGAGCTTGAGCACCACAGACCCGGCCTGTCCCGCAGGCGCCTCCTGCGCGGTGCGACCCTCCTCGGCGCCGCGGGCCTCGGCATCACCGCCGTCTCCCGCATGGACGGCCACGACGCGGCCGCCGACCCCAAGCCCGACCCGTCGTACCCGCCGCTCCACTGGATCCCCGCCAGCACCGCCAACTACACGGTCTCCAACCGCCCCGGCGCGTACCCCGTCGACCTCGTCATCATCCATGTGACGCAGGCGACCTTCCCCACCACGATGAAGATCTTCAAGGACCCGTCCTCGAAGGTCTCCGCGCACTACGCCATCGCCTCCGCCGACGGGTACATCGGCCAGTTCGTCCGCGAGAAGGACGTCGCCTGGCACGCCGGCAACTGGAACCACAACACCCGCAGCATCGGCATCGAGCACGAGGGATGGGTCGACAAGCCGGAGTACCTCACCGACGCCATGTACCGCGCCTCGGCCAAGCTCACCGCGGCCATCTGCGACCGCTACGCCATCCCCAAAACGCGCGGCCACATCATCGGCCACGTCGAAGTGCCCGGCACGGACCACACCGACCCCGGCCGGTACTGGGACTGGAACAGATACCTGAGGCTCGTCAACGAAGCCTGAGGCGGCCGGGGTTCCGAGGGCGTCTCCGTCGCGGCGCCGTCCGGCGCTACCGCTAATCTGTGCCGGTCGGACAAGCACACCGGCATTGGATCAGCACACAGACAGGGGTGGACCCATGGCGGACATAGAGGCGGCGCGTACCGCGTTCCAGCGGTACGACAAGGACGGCGACGGACTGGTCACCGCCGCCGAGTACAAGAAGGTGATGGCCGAGCTGGGCGACCCCTACGTCACCGAGAGCGTCGCCCAGGCCGTCATCAACGCCAAGGACGCCAACGACGACGGCGTCCTCTCCTTCGAGGAGTTCTGGGCCGCCATCAACCACTGACCGCGGCGGCGGCCCGGGTCAGCGCCAGCCCCGGCGCTGCGCGCTGGCCCGCCGCCGCCGGTCGTTGCAGAGCAGGCAGCGGCCCCACCCCGGCGGCAGCGGATCGTTCTTGTCGCCGAACAGCGGGTCCACCGCCCCTCGCGGATGCTCCGGGCAGCCTGTGGCCCCGCCGCCCGTCCCCAGGGAGCTCGCGGCGGCCAGCGCCCGGCGCAGCGCGTCCACGAGCTGGTCGGCCTCGTGCGCCGCGGGCGCGGATTCGATCGAGAAGGCGATGTCCGAGGCGGTGCTGAGCGCGCTCTGGAGTTCGCGCAGGTCTGCGTAACTCATGCTCCGGAGCGTACGCGCCGCCACTGACAACGCCGTGTGGGCGGGGTGCGGGCGGCGCCGGTCGCGGCACCAGGGCGTGTCACCGGGCCGGCCGGCCTACGCGCCGCGCGCCCGCTCGAAGCGCTCGCGGCCCCGGGACAGCCCGACGATCGGGGCCGGGTAATCGGCGGGATGGTCGGCCGGCGCGCCGCCCTCGTCCTTCAGCCGCCACGGCTCGTGCACGTACCGGTCCGGGACCTCCGCCAGCTCCGGCACCCAGCGGCGTACGTACGAGCCGCGCGGGTCGAAGCGCTTGCCCTGGGTCACGGGGTTGAGCACCCGGTTGGGCCGGGTGTCGGTGCCGGTGCCCGCGACCCACTGCCAGTTGAGCTGGTTGTTGGCGATGTCCCCGTCCACCAGGAGATCCAGGAAGTGCCGGGCGCCCACCCGCCAGTCCGTGTAGAGCGTCTTGGTCAGGAAGCTCGCCGCCAGCATCCGGCCCCGGTTGTGCATCCACCCCTCGTGCCGCAATTGCCGCATCGCCGCGTCCACCAGCGGATAGCCCGTACGCCCCGCACGCCAGGCCGCGATCTCCGCCGCGTCCTCGCGCCACCGGTCGCCCCGCGGCCGGTAGTCGGCCGTGGAGGCGTCGGGTCGGGCGGCGAGCACCTGGTGGTGGAAGTCGCGCCAGGCGATCTGCCGTACGAACGCGTCGGCCCCGGGCCCCGGACGCCGCCGCGCCCGCTGTACGGCCTCGGCCGCCGACACCGCGCCGAAGTGCAGATACGGCGAGAGCCGGGAGGTGGCGTCGCCCGCCAGGTCGTCCTGGCCGGCCTCGTACCGGTCCAGGCCGCCGGAACACCACGCCCGCAGCCGCCGCCGGCCCGCCGTCTCGCCGCCCTCGGCCAGCCCCTCGGACACGCCGGTGATCTTCGCGCGGGACGGCAGCGGCTCGCCGGCGATGCCGGGCGCCTCGGCGGCATCGGGGACCCGTACCGTGCGCGGCGCGCCCACCGCGGCCCGTACGCCCTCCTGGCTCCAGCGGCGGAAGTACGGCGTGAACACGGCGTAGTGGTCGCCGCCGGACGGCGTGAGGCGGCCTGGCGCGATGGCCGTGACCACCGCGTCGTGCACCACCAGCTCGCGGCCGGCCTCCGCCAGCGCGGCCCGCAGCCGTTCCTCCCGGCGCAGCGCGTAGCGGCTCACCCCGGCCGCGACGTGCAGCCGGTACGCCCGTACGGAGGCCGCCACGGAACACGCCCGATCGACCACGTCACCGCGGCGCAGCACCAGGCGGCCGCCGCGCGAGCGGAGCGAGGCGTCCAGGTCGGCGAGGCAGTCGGCGAGGAACGCGCGCCGGTTCGGCGCGTCGAACCCGGCGTCGCGCACCCCGTCGTCCACCACGAACAGCGGGACGATCCGGTCGGACTCGCGCAGCGCGGCGCGCAGCACGGGGTTGTCGTGCACGCGCAGATCGGAGGTGAACAGCACCACGGAAACGCTCACGCGGGGTCCTTCTCGGAAGGGGGCGGCGGGTCGGGGGTACGGCTTACGAACTGATGGGCCGGGGCGGGGGGAGGACGGGGCGGCGGGCTGCCGCGATCAGAGCCGGGGGGCGGTCTCCGCGTCGGCTGCCGCGATCAGGGTCTGGGGGCGGCCTTCGCATCGGCTGCCGCGATCAGGGTCGGGGGGCGGCCTTCGCGCCGGCTGACTCGGAGGATTCGGCGGACTCAGCCGACTCAGCGGACTCGGCACGCTCGGCGGACTCGGCGGCGCGGGCGATGTTGCGGGCCATACCGCCGAAGACCAGGGCGTGGAACGGCGCCACGCTCCACCAGTAGGCGTGGCCGAGCAGGCCGCGCGGGTGGAACAGGGCCCGCTGCCGGTACCGCGACCGTCCCGCGGCGGCGTCGTCCGCGTACATCTCCAGCCACGCCAGCCCCGGCAGCCGCATCTCGGCGCGCAGCCGCAGCAGCCGTCCGCGCTCGATCTCCTCGACCCGCCAGAAGTCCAGCGAGTCCCCGACCCGCAGCCGCTGGGCGTCCCGGCGCCCGCGCCGCAGCCCCACCCCGCCGACCAGCCGGTCGAGCCAGCCCCTTACGGCCCAGGCGGGCGGGTAGGAGTGCCAGCCGTTCTCGCCGCCGATGCTCTCGATGACCCGCCACAACTCCTCCCGGCCGGCGTCGACGGTCCGTTCGCGGCGGTCGGTGTAGAGGCTGCCGCCGGCCCAGCCGGGGTCCGTGGGAAGCGGGTCGCTGGGCGCGCCGGGCACGGACGCCGACGACCAGCGGGTGCTGACCCGCGCGTCCCGGACCCGCTGGAGCGCCAGGGCGAGGGACGCGTCGAAGTCGAGGGGCGCGCCGGGTGGGTCGGGCACGTACCGCGCGATGTCGTGCTCGGCGCACACCACCTCATGGCGCAGGGACTCCGCGAGCGGTCGGGCGATGGACCGGGGCACCGGGGTCACCAGGCCGACCCAGTAGCTGGAGAGACCCGGCGAGAGCAGCGGCACGGGCACGATGAGGCGGTCCGGCAGCCCGGCCACGGCCGCGTACCGGCTCATCATCTGCCGGTAGGTGAGGACGTCCGGGCCGCCGATGTCGAAGGCGCGGCAGACGTCGTCGGGCATGGTCGCGCTGCCGACGAGATAGCGCAGGGCGTCCCGGACGGCGATCGGCTGGATCCGGGTACGCACCCAGCTCGGAGTGACCATCACGGGCAGCCGTTCGGTGAGGTAGCGCAGCATCTCGAAGGAGGCCGAACCCGACCCGATGACGACGGCGGCGCGCAGGACGGTGGCCGGCACGCCGGAGCCGAGGAGGATGCGGCCCACCTCGGCGCGCGAGCGCAGGTGCGGGGAGAGTTCGCGGTCCGGGACGCCCGCCGGAGTGAGGCCGCCCAGGTAGACGATGCGCCGCACGCCCGCCGCGCGGGCCTGCTCGCCGAAGATCCGGGCGGCCCGGCGGTCGGTCTCCTCGAACCCGGAGCCCGTGCCGAGCGCGTGCACCAGGTAGTACGCGACCTCCATGCCGCGCAGCGCGTCGCCGACCGACTCGGCGTCCGTGACATCGCCGCGTACGATCTCGACGTCGCCGGCCCAGGGGTGGTCGCGCAGCTTCTCCGGGGACCGCGCGAGGCAGCGCACCCGGTGCCCGGCGGCCAGCAGTTCGGGTACGAGCCGGCCGCCGAGGTAGCCCGTGGCGCCGGTCACCAGGCAGCGCCGCGATTCACTGTCACTCATGGTCTCTCGTCCCGTCCCGTCCCGATTCCGTTGTCCGGCGCGTCTGTGGGGCTGTGGGCCTGCGGGTCTGTGCATGCCCACCGTCCCCCGGCGCAGGCGTTTCCGCCTCCCGGGCGCCGCCGGAGCGGACCGGTCCGGGCCATGGTTGGTACCCGGACCCGGACCGCGCCCGTACGGACGAGCCGTACGGGCGCGGCGGGAAGGGCTCGGCCGCACACCGGCGGCTGAGCGGTGACCGGCTGAGCGGTGACCGTTCGAGCGTTGCCCGTTCGGGCGTGCTTGTTCGAGCGTTGCTCGTTCAGGAGAAGAGGACGGAACGCACCTTCAACCGCTCGGAGCCGCCGCCGGTGTGCGGCCGCAGGGAGAAGTACTCGTCGCCGACGCAATTGGCGTGCAGGAAGACCGTGGCGGTCCGGTCCGTCCGGTTCTTCGGCGAGTACCCGGGCGGCAGGGCGTCCGATCCGACGCCGCGCAGGTTGATGCACCTCCCGCTCCCCGGGTCGTTCAGGTACCCGGAGGCCTCGTACCCCTCGGCGGTCCGGTACGTGTACCGGAACTGCCCCTCGGCGGCGGAGGCGGAGCCGGGCACGACGGCGAGCAGCGCGAGCCCACTGACGACGGCGGCCGTGAAGGTTCGAAAGCGCACGAGGACAACCCCTTTGATGTGAGCTGGTTCTAGGTGGTGCTACAGCTCCTCGTCGCTGCCCAACTCGGTGGCCGCAAAGCCATCGTCCACTCGAAAGGACGAAGCAGAATCGTCCCTCCACACCCACACGGGGTAATGCCGCGCAGCGCTCGGCCCCGCTTGGCCGCCGAGTCGCCGGGGGCGAACGCTCGCGGAAATGCCGTCGCGGTGCCCCGCCGAGGGCTGCTAGCAATTGATGATGTCGAATGAAGCACTTGGCCCCATGGAACGTCTCTTGGCCGAGCGAGCCTGCGAGCGGCTGATCGTCGAGTTCGTCCGCCGCCTCGACCTGGGAGACCCGAGCAGCGTCGCGGACCTGTTCACGCCCGACGGGGTGTGGGAGTGGCCGTACGGCGACCGCCGGGTGGCGGGGCGCGAGGCGCTCCGGGACTACTTCGGTTCGCGGCCGGGGGACCGGCTGTCCCGCCGCATGTCCACGAACATCCTGATCACGGTGGTGTCCCCGGTGGCCGCTACCGCCACCTCCTACTTCGCCACGTATCGGGTCGACGGCTATACGGAGGGCATGGTGCCGCCGAGGCTCCCCGCGAACGTGGGCCACTACGAGGACACGTTCCGGAAGGTCGAGGACGCCTGGCTGCTGAGCCACCGCGTCACACATCTGCCCTTCGGGGGAGAGACGGCGCGGCTCGGCGAGGGGACGGCGCGGCTCGACGAGGGTACGGCGCGGGCCGGCGGGGAGGCGGCGCGGCTCGGGCGTCCCGCGCAGTTCTGACCGCCGGGCCCGCGGCCTCGGCGCAGTTCTGACCGTCGGGTCCGCGGCCTCGCTCGCCGCCTCGCCCCGGCCACCCGCCACGCCATCGCCTCCGCGCTCCGGGACACGGGCCGCGACGGTGAGTGAGCCCGGGGCGCACGTACGCCCGTACGACCGGCCGCCCCGTACGACCGGCCGCGCGGCGGCCCGGCACCGCCCAGGCCGCCCCACTGCCCTCGGGCGGATGATTACCTGCGTGGTCCGGTACGTCATCGACCCCGCGAAGACCGAGCCCTTCGAAGGCTTCAGCCGTCGCCCTTCAGCCTCGCTATGAACGGCCCCCACGCCGCCGCCCCGAAGACGAGAACTGGCCCGGAGGGGCTCTTGCTGTCTCGTACGGGCACGACCCCTCGCGCGCCCTCGCCGACCTCCACGCACTGGCCGTTGCCGCTGCTGTAGCTGCTCGTGCGCCATGTCACTTCCGACACGTCGTACTTCATGCGAAACACCCGCTTCCTCAGACTCGCGCCTCTGCAACCTTAACCAGCAGGTCAGCACTCTCATTCGGGGCCAAGGCGATGGCCTGAAGATGCTCGAACATCGACTTGTAACGGCGCATCTCCGCCTCGGACTCCAGGAAGAGATCGCCGGCTGGTGTGTCCACGTAGACGAGCTCCGGATCTGTGGCATCCGGAAAGTCCATGTGCACAAAACCACCCGGCATTCCGGCGTGCGCCCCCTTGTCGAAAGGGATCACTTGGAACGTGATGTTCGGCGCGTCCATGAGCTTGAGCAGGTGCTGCGCCTGTTCTCCCATGACGGCACGGCCACCGACCACTCGGCGGATGGCGGCCTCGTCCACGATCGCCCAAAGTTGCAGGGGGAGCCTCTTGGTGAGCAGCACCTGCCGCTCCATGCGTGCCTGGACCCGTTGGTCGACCTCCTTCTGGCTGGCCTTCGGCAGCACACCCTTGATCACCGCCCGGGCGTAAGCCTCGGTCTGTGCCAGGCCAGGAACGAAAAGGGACTCGTAGTTGCGCACTGTGCGCGCTTCGGACTCGAATCCGATATATGCGGTGTACTCCTCGGGCAACTCCGAGTGGTACGGACGTAGCCAGCCCTGATCATTGGCTCCGCGGTGGGCCGCCAGCAGATCTTCTCGTTGCTCTTCGGACGCTTCGTAAAGGTCCAGAAGGGCCAGGAGCGTTCGCTTCTGCGGCCGAGCCCGTGCGTGCTCGACGCGGTAGATCGTCGCCTCGTTGATGCTGGTCCGCGCCGCGACCTCTTCCCGCGTCAGTCCGGCGTCCGCCCGGAGTCGGCTCATGCCCGCGGCCAGGCGACGCAACCGGACCGTGGGCGGGCGCTGTTGCTTGTCCGACATGGTGCGTCCCTTCGCTGTCTCGGTAGTACCCGTGAGTGTGGGTGACCACCACGTCGCCGCTCAACCTACCTCTAATGCATGGTCGTACTTTGCAAGGCTTGCATTCTCCTTACGTGCGAGAGCATGCTGGGCGCGCAAGTCACTCACCGTTGCCAGTCGTCACGGTTGGGTGATCGTGGTGCTCCGTCCTGCGCTCCGAGGGGATAGCTATGTCCGCACGCGCCCGATCAGTAGCAGAGCAAGCAACGCCCAAATGTCCGCGCGAAGTTGAGTACCGACTCGCTCCGGATCGAAGGAGCGCCGGGCTGGCTCGCGCGGCGCTACGGGGGCAACTCGCGGAGTGGAGCATCCACGGAGAAGTCGCCGCAGTGGCCGAACTGTCGCTGTCCGAACTCGTCGCCAACGCCGTGGAGGCAGAGGCGGAGGCGGAGGCAGCGGCAGCGGCAGGGGCGGCGGAGGAAGAGCCGGGCGCAGGCCAGGACGTCGGCGTCCGGTTCGCGCTGGGGCCGGGGCGATTGCTGGTGGCGGCGGTGGACGGCGGTGGCGGGTGGCCGGTGCCGAATCGGGCGCGAGAGGACGACGAGTGCGGGCGTGGCTTGGCGGTGGTGGGCGCGTTGGCCGACGCGTGGGGCGTCACGGTGGACGCCGCCGGAAAGACGGTCTGGGCGGAGCTGGCGGTGCTGTGATCGGGTGGGTGCCGCCCACCCCCGGCCCAGGCGTGAGATTCGCGTGCTGGCGGTGGCGTACAACCCCAACGGCTGGGCCACTTCACTCGGTTGCGCCGTGGTGGACTCGCCGAGGCTGGCGATGCGGTGCGTACTGAAGCGGGTCACGGATGTGGCGGACCAGTGGTACGCGGGGCCGGGGGGCCCGAGCTGGGCGTTGGAGATGGATTCGTTCGAGTACGAGCAGGGGCTCGACCAGTTGGCGGCCGGGCGGGCGTATGTCTTCGAGGTCTCGGACGGCGACGGCACTCAGTACGTCGTCAGCGCGACGCCGACGCCGCAGGCGGTCACGGGGCGGGGCGGATGAGGGGGAGGGCATGGGAGGGTACCCCGGGCCCCGGGCCCCGGGCCCCCCGGGGGCGGGCGCCGCATCCGGGTGGGTGCGGTGCACCCACGCCACGGCGACCGCCGCGATTGGCGCGCCCCTGGGCGGACGTACTCGACACGCTCGACCACCTCGGCGTCGACCGCTTCGTCCTGGCCGGGAACTCCCTCGGCGCCCTGGCCGGGCTCCGGGCCGCTGTGACCGCGCCCGAGCAGGTCGAGGGGGTGGTGCTCGTCGGGTACCGGCCGCACGACCAGGCGACCTCGCCGCGGCTGCTCGCGGCCTGGGACGCGGAGTGGGCGGCGCTCGCCGCCGGGGGCTGGAGGCGGCCGTCGCCGCGGGCGTCGAGGCGTGGACCTCGCCCGGTGCCGCCGACGACGTACGCGCACACGCCGCCCGTACGCTCCGCGGTCAGCTCACCGGCCAACTCGCCCACGGCGAGCCGCCCTTGGCGGCGGACCCGCTCGGCGACGGCTCGGCGGCGCCGCGCACGCTGACCGCCCGGCTCTCGTCGCCGCCGGCGAACACGACATGCCCGACTTCTTCGAGGGCGGCGAGGCGCTGGCCCGCGACCTGGGCGCGGCCGACACCGCCGTCGTCCCCGCCGCCGGGCACCTCGCGCCGCTCGAACAGCCCGCCGCGTTCTGCGATCTGCTCGTGGACTTCGTACGCCGACTCCGGCGGTGATAGCCGACAGCGGGCTATGGCGGCGAAGCGCGCCGGACGGGCGTTGTCCTCGGCACCCCTACGGGCACGGCTTCAGGCGGCGCCGGTCAGGTGTGCCAAGGCTCCGTCCCGTACGGGGTAGGGCCGTTCGCGGGGCAGGAGTTCCCGCGCGGCCTCCAGTTCCCCGGCCCGTACCCGCTCGTGGACCGTACGGGCGAGTGGTGTGACGTCGGTGATGGCGACGGTCCACTCGTCGGCATAGCGGCGGGCGGCTTCTCCGGCGAGGCCGAGTTGGAGCGAGCGGTGGGGGAGGGGCTGAAGGCGCAGGTCGCGTTCGGGGTCCCACTGCACCCGTGCCGGTGCTCGGCGCAACTGGCGCTGCCACGCCGCGCGATCGGCGTGGAGGCCGCGCTCGTAGTGCGACAGGCAGGCGTGTTCCAGCGCCCACTCGAAACCCTCGCGGGTGATCTCGACGGCGACGACCGTCTCCTGGCTTTCCTTGGTGCCCCACCCGCAGCGGTACATCATCCACAGGAACGACGGCTTGATCCACGTCATCCGGTCGCGCTTCCACGCCGCGGGGAAACGGCCCTCCCGCGCCGCCGGGAGGCCGATCTCCGGCGCGTACGCCTGATAGACGGTGACCGTCGAGTCCGTGTGCGCGGCGCGGATCTGGTACTTGGGGGTTGTCACGAGGACCAGGCTGGGCGAGTCGTCCGGCGTACGCCAACGAATTACGCGCCGGCCGGGGAAGGGGCCGGGGCGGGGGCGGGGGCGGGGGCGCTCACCCCGACAGGCGTTGGCGGTGGGCGCCGCGGCTGGTGGAGGCGTGACGGGTGGCGGGGGTGGGGCCGGGGGTGAGGTCGAGTTGGCGGATGAGCTGGTGGAAGCAGAGCAGTACGGTCACGGGTGGGAGCCCGGCCACGATGATGCCGGCCGGGGTGGTGGGGGCGTGGATGATGCACAGGGCCATGGCGATGGCGGCGAAGAGGATGAGGACGCACCAGGAGTGGGTGGTGCGGCGCCGGTAGGCGCGGGCCCGCAGGATCGAGAGGGTGGCGGCGAGCCACGGGCCGTAGACGAGCAGGGGCCACAGCAGCGCGACGCCGCCCGGCGCGACGCCGCTGGCGAGGCCGTGCAGCGCGGGGTACGAGGCCGCGGCGCCGAGGATGCCGACGGCGGCCACGAGCACGGTGGTCAGGGTGACGGACAGGACGCTGAGCAGCCGCCGCCAGGTGCGGCCGCGCTCCCGGTTCCCCTCGCGTCCCCGTTCCCGGCTTCGTTCGCGGCTTCGTTCGCGGCCGCGCTCCCGGCCGCGTTCGCCGTCGCGGAGGAACGGCGGGCGGTGGCTCTTGCGGTGGCTGTGCGGGGCGGCCTGGTGCGGCAGGTCGGCGTCGACGGGGGGATGTTCCGCGGTGCTGAGCAGGTCGGCGAGTTCGGCGTCGAGGTACGTGCCGTTCGTCGCCGCGATCGCGTCGCAGGCGTCCGCCAGGGACTCGTGCGCCGCCGTGCCCGCGAAGAGGCTGTTGAAGAAGGGGCCGTCGCCCAGGCCGAATCTCGGCTCGGAGGCCCGGTGCGGGTCGTCGGGGACCCGGTGCGGATCGGGGGGCGGGGGCTGGAACAAGGGGGAGACGTTGGGGTCGTACACGGTGACTCCGTGCTGTGAGTAAGTAGGGACGCGGACCGGAAACGGCGCGTTCAGACCGTGGCCGTCGCTGGGGCCGCCGCTGGGGCCGTGGCAGTGACCGCGGTTGTGGTCGCGGTCGCGGTGGCGGCCTTGGCCGTAGCGGAAGCCGTAGCCGTAGCCGTAGCCGAATGGGGCGGATATGGCGGTGGCGGTGGCGTGGGCGGACGCTGGTCCGCGGGCGGAGTCCGTTCCCACAGCGTGGTCTCGATGCTGTCCAGTTCGGCGAGCAGCCGCTCCAGAAGGTCGGCGGAATGGTTCAGCCGGATTCTTTCCCTTCCGCATTCCAGGTACGCCGGTGTGGGGCGGCCAGTCGTCGCGGAAGCGGTGCTCAACTTCAGCAGCCACTTGCCCATGCGTCGAAAGGGTCGAACACGCTGGAAGGGTGCGTGAGCGGTGTCGGTCATAACCACTGAAACGACGGCTATCGGGAACTAGATACGGGCCATTCGGAGCAATGGTTCTACTTAATTCACAATATCCCAGTGGCTATCAAACTTCCTGAATGAAAAATTCAGAGACAGTGCTGTACTTCTTTGGGGGACAGGGGGTTGGGGGGCGGCGAGTGATGGCGGAGGGTGTGGCGGGGTGAAGGCGGGTGGCGGTGGAGGGTGCGGCGGGGTGAAGGCGGGTGGTGGCCGCGCCCGCTCCACGGCGGTCACGGGGCGCTCGTTCGCGGCCTTCACGTGGCGCTCGCCCGCGGCCGTCATGCCGTCCCGGCTCGCGGCCGGCGCTCGGCGCCCGTTCACGTCTGTGTGCGCATTTTGATGACCCGCTCGATCGGCTGCGGCACCGCGGCGCCCTTGTCGGCGACGGACGCCGTGCCCGGGCCGGCGGGGCGCGCCGTGATCGCGAAGGACGCCGCCTCCTCGACCTGCTCGGCCTTCCCGCGCCGCGCGTCGCTGAGCACGGTGATGGCCAACTGCCGCAAGGCGTCCGCGTGTACGGCGAGCGTCTGGCGGGTCCGGGCGTCGTCGGGGTCGGCCAGCAGGATGCGGGCGGCCGTGTTGGCGGCGCGCAGGCGCGGCTTCTGCGCGGCGCGGTGCGCACGGGGCAGGGAGCGCCAGGCGGTGTTGGCGACGGTGATCATCCGCCAGAGGTCGTTGGAGGCCGGGTCGGTGTCGTAGAACCGCAGCCCGTACCGGCCCACGAGCCAGTACGAGAAGGAGAGCGCGATCGCGGCGGCGGCGTCGAAGGCCGGCCAGGAGCGGGGCAGGTAGTGGCGGCCGAGGGCCGCGTCGACGAGGAGGGCCGCGCCTCCGCCGCCCGCGCCGAAGACCAGCGCCGCGACCGCGCCGAAGAACACGGCGGCCGGGACCAGACCGATCCCGTTCTCGCTGTCGATGCGGAGCAGCCCCTGCCAATGGGGCGCGAGGTACCGGGCGTAGCGGACGATCTTCGGCGCGGGCTCGGTGACTGCGATGCGTTTCGCCCAGCTCACGGCCACGGGAACTCACTCCTCAATCGGAGCTTCGTGCGAATGGTCATACCTGCGTCAACGAATCAGCGCAAACGCGGGCACGCTTGCTTCGGCGCGGCGAGGCCGTCGGATGGGTAATTCCGCCGAATAGCCGGGCGCGTCGGCGGGCGTATTCATGATTATGGCCGCACCGCGAGGATCATGTGACGGGTGGGCGGGGCGGCCGTTCGGCTCCCCGTCGACAGGTTTCCGTACGGGTTTGCGTACGGGTGCGCGTACAGGCTTCCGGGCGGTTTCCGTACGGGTTTCTGGGCGGAGTTCCGTACGTCTTCCGGGGGAATTTCCCTCAGTGAATGGGACGTTTTCGGACACATAATAGGCCGGCGGCCGCCGAAGACGGGGGTGCGACCGCCGGCCTGTTCTCATGCCTTGCGTCTCACCCCTCAGGGGGTGGTCCCGCCCGAGCGGTTCACGCCTTACGCCTCACGCGTTCAGACCTCGCGTGTTCAGACCTCGCGTGTTCAGACCTCACCGCGTTCAGACGTGACGCTTCCCGCCCCGTCGGCCGCGGCGAGTACGGCCGCCACGGCGTCGCGGGTCTGGTCGGCGGCGCGGGGGCCGAGGAGGGCGGACGTCACCATGGCCCCTTCCATCAGTACGTGCACGCGTTCGGCTACGGCGCGCGGGTCGTCGTAGTCCTCGGCGAGCCCGACCAGGTACTCGCGGAACAGCGCCTTGTGCTCGCGCACGGCGTCGGCCACGAGGGGGTCGGCTCCGGGCCCGCCGAGTTCCGCCCACGCGTTGACGAAGGCGCAGCCCCGGAACCCCGGTTCGTCGATGGTTTCCCGGAGGCTGTCGAACGCCGCGAGCAGGCGGACCCGCGAACCCGCCGTAGGCACTGCGGCCGCCGCGGCCCGTTCGACGGACGCGGCGAGCCGCTTACGGAGCCGCAGGCCGTGGGACTGCAGATAGGCGGCGGCGAGGTGGTGTTTGGACGGATAGAGCTTGTAGAGCCGCGCCAGCGACACCTCGGCGCCGTCCCGTACCTCGGCCATGCCCACCGCGTGGATTCCGCGCTCGTAGAAGAGCCCTTCGGCGGTCTCCAGCACGCGCGTGCGCGCCTCGTCGTCGTCCACCTTCACCTCGGGCCCTCCTGTACTAGAACGCTGGTTCTAGTGTACCGGCGCGGGCTGCGGCGCGAACCACTCGCCCGGGGTCCTGACCAGCGGGGTCATGCCGAGTTCCGTCGCGCGCTCCTCGAAGCGTTCGACGGCCCGCGGGGTCTCGATGTAGATCGGGGGCTTGTGCAGCGTGCCGTAGTGGATGGGGACCGCGGTGTGGGCGCCCAGGATGTGCGCCGCGACCGCCGCCTCCTCCGGGAGCATCGCGGCGTTGAAGGGGCTCGGCGGCTGGAGGTGGGGGAGTTCGACGATCGCGCCGTTGATGGGCACGAACGCGATGTCCACCGGTCCGAACCGGTGGGCGATCGCCCACCAGAAGCCGTGGAAGATGGTGTCCCCGCCGTGGAACACGCGGACGCCGTCGCACTCGACGATCCAGCAGATCTGCGGGTCGCCCAGCCCGTCGATGGCGGGGCCGGCGGCGACGCGGAACGGGCCCACGGTCCGTTCCTCCCACGGCCGCACGATCTCCGTCGCGATGCCGTGCTCGCGGAACAGGTCCTCGGCCTCGCAGGTCCACGCCAGGTCGTCCCCCGTGCCGGGGAACGGCTCGGGCCGGTATATGGGCGCTCCGGGAGCCAGCGCCTTCTGGATCGCCACCGGGTCGGCGTGGTCCGTGTGCAGGTGCGTCACCAGCGCCGCCACCGCCTCGCCCGGACGGGACGCCGCGGGGAACTTCTCCTTCGAGAACAGCGGGGACGCGTCCTCGATGAGGTCGATGATCAGTGTCTGGCCGTCGTGTTCGAGCTCGACGCCGGCCCATCCCATACGTCGCAGTCGCACAGTCAACTCCTTCGCTTGTGCCCGAGGCGGGCTTGGGGCCTTGCGGCCTTGGGCCCTTGCGGCCTTGCGGGCATGCCGGAAGCCGGGGGGCTTCTAGAATGGCCGTTCTTAGAACGGTCATTCTGACCCTAGCAGAACGGTGGTTCTGGGTCAGGGTGGAGGCCCGGCGTGGGGGGCGGCGGAGGCTCGACTGAGGCGGTGGTCCGGGGACGGGGGCGGCGGAGGCTCGACTGAGGCGGTGGCCCGGGGACGGGGGCAGCCTGGAGGCGGCGGAGGTCCGGCGGCGGGGGCCCCGTAGCGGCGGAGGCCCGGCCTCGGGGTCCGGCGGCGGAGGTCCGGCTGAGGCGGCTGCCCGGGGCCGGGGGGGCCTGGAGGCGGCGGAGGTCCGGCGGCGGGGGCTCCGTAGCGGCAGAGGCCCGGCCTCGGGGTCCGGCGGCGGAGGTCCGTGGTGGAGGCCCGGCTGAGGCGGTGGACCGGGGACGGGGGTGGCCTGGAGGCGGCGGAGGTCCGGCGGCGGGGCCCCGTAGCGGCGGAGGCCCGGCTGAGGCGGTGGCCCGGGGCCGGGGCGTACCCGTCAGGGCGTGCCCCGGCCTACTCGGCCGCTCGATCGCTCGGCCGCTCGGCCGCTCGTCAGGCGTGGAGGGCGTCGCGCAGGGCCCGCACCTGGTCGGCGAGGCTGCGCTCGCTGACCTTGGCCTGCGGGAACAGCAGGTCGTAGCCGTGTACGGCGCCGGGGACCTGGACCAGTTCAGTGGTGACGCCGGCGGCGCTCAGGCGCTCGGCGTAGGCGCGGCCCTCGTCGCGCAGCGGGTCGACCTCCGCCACGGCGACGTAGGCCGGGGGCAGTCCGGCGAAGTCGTCGGCGTGCAGCGGGGAGGCGTACGGGGTGGAGGGGGTCTCGGGCGCGTAGTACGTCCAGCCGATCTCCATCGCGGCCCGGTTGAGGACCGGGGTGGCGGTGAACTCCCGCGCGGAGTCGCTGGCCAGGTTGGCGTCCAGGCCCGGGTAGGTCAGCGCCTGGAAGACCACCTTCGGGCCGGCCAGATCGCGGGCGCGCAGCGCGGTGGTGGCCGCGATGTTCCCGCCCGCGCTGCCGCCCGCGACGGCGATGCGCTCGGGGTCGCCGCCGATCTCGGCCGCGTGCTCGGCGACCCAGACCAGGGCCGCGTACGCGTCGTCGGCCGCGGCGGGGAAGGGGTGCTCGGGGGCCATGCGGTAGTCGACGGAGACCACGACGGCCTCGGCCTCGGCCGCGTACCGCAGCGAACGGCCCTCCTCGGCCTCGGGGGAGCCGTACGTGAACGCGCCGCCGTGCGTGTAGAGGATCACCGGCAGGGTCGCCTCCGTGACCGGCCGGTAGACCCGCAGCCGCAGCTTCCCGCCGGGACCCGGGATGAACAGGTCCTCGACCTTCACACGATCATCGGCTGGCGTCGCGGGCAGCTCCCGCAGCGCCGCGTACCGCTGCGGGTCGGCGATGACCTCGTCCAGGCCGTAGACGGGGAAGACGCCGGTGTCGGCGGTGGCGAGGAGGGTCTGGATCTCGGCGTCGACGGGGGGAACGGACATGGCTGATTTGCCACCTTTCGGGGGGAGTTCCGGTGAAGTGACTCCAGTTTCTCCCCGCCGCGACAGACGCAGAAGTGGCCCAAGGGCCATGATGTACAACTTTCGGGCCAGGGGGCGCCGGGCCCGCGGCCGGGCGGTGTCGTCGGGGTGCGCGCGGGGCGGTGCGGCCGCGCCGCGTGGCTTGTGCCGCGTCGCCGCGCTTCCTCGCATGGCGGCTTCCGCCCTCGGGCGGGGCTGAGGCTGGAGGTTCCGGCCCCGACTTGGGGCCGCTGCCACCAGGCTGGGCCTTGCCCTTCCCCCGGAATCTCGACCGCCTCCGCTGGCCCCACGGCCCGTCGGTGCGCCCAGCCCCTCGGCCTGGGGCTTCCTCCCGGCCGGGGCCCGGCGCCTTGGTGCGGGGCTTCATCTCGGCCGGGTCCTTGGTGCCCCGGTCGGGGCCCAGCCCTTTGGCGCGGAGCTTCACCTACCGCCGGGCCTCGGCACCTGCTTCGGGCTCGCGGCCCCTCTGTCCGGGCTCGGCTACTCGGCCGGTATCGGCTATTGGGCGCCCTGGCCGCTCCTTCGCCCCCTTGCCCGGAGCCTTGACTCCCGGCTCGGGCTCTTGGCTCTTGCCCTGGGATCCAAAGCTCGGCTTCTCGGCCGGCCGTCGGCCTCCCTCGGTCGGGGTTCCGGTGCCTTGGTCTGGTGCTTCCCCCGTCTGGACCCTCGGCGCCCCGGCCGGGGCCCGGCGCCTTGGTGCGGGGCTTCACCTCGGCCGGGTCCTGGGCGCCCCGGTCGGAGCCCAGCCCCTTGGCGTGGGGCTCCCCCGGGGCCGGACCGGCGCCCCGGCCGGGGCCCGCTCCCTGGGCGCGGGACTTCATCTACCGCTGGGCCTCGGTGCCTGCTTCGGGTTTGCGCCCGCTCGGCCCGGGCGTTGGGCTGCTCGGTCGGTATTCGGCTATTGGGTGCCCTGGCCGCTCCTTCGTCCCCTTGCCTGGAGCCTTGACTCCCGGCTCGGGCTCTTGGCTCTTGCCCTGGGATCCAAAGTTCGGCTTCTCGGCCGGCCGCCGGCCTCCCTCGGCCGGGGCTCTGGTGCCTTGGTCTGGTGCTTCCCCCGGGGGCCGGACCTCGGCGCCCCGGCCGGGGCCCGGTCCCTGGGTGCGGGGCTTCACCTACCGCTGGGCCTCGGCGCCTGCTTTGGGCTCGCGGCCCCTCTGTCCGGGCTCGGCTACTCGGTCGGTGTCGGCTATTGGGTGCCCTGGCCGGTTCTTCGTCTGCTGGTCCGGAGCTTTGGCTCCCGGCTCGGGCTCTTGGCCCTTTCCCTGGGGGCCGAAGTTCGGCTTCTCGGCCGGCTGTCGGTCCCTGGCCGGGGACCGGCGCCTTGGTGTGGTGGCGCTTCACCTCTGCCGGGTCCTTGGTGCTCCGGTCGGAGCCCACCCCCTTGGCGCGGGGCTCCCCCGGGGGGCGGGCCTCGGTTCCCCGGCCGGGGTCGGGCGCCTTGGTGTGGTGGCGCTTCACCTCCCGCTGGGCCTCGGCGCTTGCTTCGGGGTCGCGGTCCTTCGGCCGTCCGGCGGGCGCTCTCCCCGGCCGGGGCCCGGCACCACCTTGCTCTGGTGCTTCCCCTGGCTGGGGCCTCGGTGCCCCGCTTCGGGTGCACGACCCCTCGGCCGCCCGGTCGGCCTCATCCCCGGCTCGGAGTCTCAGCTCTCGACTCGGCTCTACGGCCCCCGGTGCGAGTTCTCAACTCTTCCGTGGACGGGGGCATGGGCCTCTTGCCCTGCGGTCCCAAGCTCAACTCCTCGGTCGGCCCTCCCCGGTCCCCGCCGGGGGCTCGGCGCCTTGGTCCGGCGCTTTCGCCGGGTCGGACCTCGGGGCCCCGCTTCGGGTTCGCCGTCCCTCGGCCGCCGCCCGACCGGTGCTCGGCCGCCCGGCCGCCCCCCCCGGCTGGGCCTCGGCGCCTCGCTTCGGGTTCGCGGTCCCTCGGGCGCCAGGCCGGCACTGCTGGCGGAAGGCAATATTCAGGAGTGCCGAATGCCTTGGAGATTCGTCACGGCCTGTGATGGACCCCAAGAGCCTGTTTTTGCTCCCTGGCTGATGACGCGGCGACGTTCAGCGCGCGGCGGACGTTCGCGCAGGCTCCGGCGGCCTTGGAGAGTGTCCCTGTCGCGGTTCGTTCGCGATGACAGTGGTTGCGGGTTCGGTGTGTCAGCTTTCAGGTCGTACCTGTGCCGGTGGGGCGTTCGCGGAGAGCGCGCGCAGATCGTCGAAGGCTTGGAGGAGATGCGCGTCCAAGCTCTGTGAGGGGTCGTCGATCCAGGCTTGGGCCGCGTGGTGAAAGGCGGCCCAACCGGTTTGAGCAGCCAGGCCGGCCAGTCGGTCGGGCACGTCGCGCCGGCGTAGTGCCTCCGCGACGGCTTCGGTGAGGAACGCGGCTTTGGCCAGGTCGCGTTCTCGGAGTGCGGGCGTCTTGCCGATGAGTTCCAGTCGCGGTTCGGAGAAGGGCCGGTTCTCCTCAAGCACTCGTCCGGCCTTGCGGAAGGCGTGCAGCAGTACGTCGAGGGGTTGCAGACCATCGGGTGCGTCGGCGACCTCTTGCATCAGGGCGGCGCGCAGGTCGGCTTCGCCACCGAAGAGCACCTCCCGCTTGTCGGGGAAGTGCCGGAAGAACGTGCGCTCGTTGACGCCGGCCCGAGCCGCGATCTCGGCAGTGGTGGTCTGGTCGAACCCGCGCTCCCGGTACAGCTCCAACGCCGCCTGCTGCAAGCGGCGACGCGCTTCTGCTCCGCTTCTCGGCATTCCTGAAGGATACCGCATCTGTCAGTGACTGGCATCACTTGACGCCAGTCACTGGCGCTACTTAGTGTCAGTGACTGGCGCTAAGTAGCGCCAGAAGCTGGCGCAACGGGAAGGTTTTGTCGTTGGTGTCAGCTACCTCGACCAGCAGCCAATGACGACGAGAGGCAACCCATGGCCGACGACGATGTGCGTCCGGTGCTCGCCTGGGCCAAGTGCCAGGCACTCACGCCGGAGCGGCGCGACGACGGCATCCCGCTCATCGCGATCGCCGCGCCCGAGGGCGCCCCGCTCCAAGCCTCCGCCGACGCCACACCGAGATCAGTCGGATCCGGCGCGACTTCGGAGATGACCCCGACCTGCGCGTCGCGGTTATCGCCGGCACGGGAGAACGGTTCTGGACGGTCGAAGGCGGCGACGCGCTAGACATCGCGTTCGACATCGCGTTCGACATCGCGCTCGGCACCGCGCTCGACATCGCGTTCGACATCGCGCACCGCGTGGCAGTCGGGCTCCAGCGCGCCCTCCGCTGGATCAAGCGTTCACTCAACCACTGGCTGCGGACCGCGACGCCCGCGTTCGAGGCGTCGATCGCCTTCGAGGCGATGAGCTTCCTCGGCCCGGACGCCGCCGAGGCGATCACCGCAGCTATCGAGCACCGGTCACCGGACTTCGCTGGATCGCTGTCCTGGTAGCGGAGGCGCGGCCCCATCGAATCCACAACGCACGCCACCCCCGCCGCCGTCCTCGTCCTTGAAGCGGCCGGTGTACGTCACGTACAGAAAGTCCCTTTCATGCATATTTTTGTCACTGGTGGTTCCGGCCAGACCGGCCCCGCCGTGGTCACCGAACTCATCACGGCAGGCCACACCGTCACCGGTCTGGCACGCTCGGACGCCTCCGCCGCCCGGCTGAAGTCACTGGGAGCCACACCCCACCGCGGCTCCCTGGACGACCTCGACAGTCTGCGCACCGGTGCCGAAGCCGCCGACGCGGTTCTGCACATGGCCTACGGCGGCGACTTCTCCGACCCCGACGACATGATGAGGCGCGACACCAACGCCATCGAGGCCCTCGGCCGACCGTTGGAACACTCGGGCAAGCCGCTGGTCATCACCTCGGGCACCCTGGTCATGCCCGCCGGCCGGGAAACCACCGAGCACGACGAGCCCGACCCGGCCGGGCTCGCCGCCTACCGCATCGCGGGCGAACGGATCTGTCTGGACTTCGCCGACCGGGGAGTACGCGCGAGCGTGGTCCGCCTCGCTCCTACCGTCCACGGCCCCCAGGACCACGGCTTCATGCCCATGCTCATCGCCACCGCGCGAAAGACCGGCGTCTCGGCCTACGTCGGCGACGGCGGCAACCGTTGGCCCGCGGTCCACCGGCTCGACGCGGCAGCCCTGTTCCGCCTGGCCCTGGAGAAGGCCCCTGCGGGCAGCGTGCTCCATGGTGTAGCCGAAAGCGGCGTCACTATGAAGAGCATCGCGGAGACGATCGGTCGAGGCCTCGATCTCCCCACGGCCTCGCTGACTCCCGACCAGGCCGCCAGCCACTACGTCAGCCCCTTCATGGCCATCGCCTACGCCTACGACGCACCCGTCACCAGCACTCACACACAACAACTGCTTGGCTGGTCGCCCACCCACCAGACACTGCTCGACGACCTGGAGCACGGCGACTACCTGGCCACGCCGGCCTCCTGACCACCCTCACCGCTGGTGGACCGCCCGACCGCGAGCCCCGCCCACCGGCCCGCTCGGACTCCGCCGCCAGACGCTCCTCCACTCGGCCTCCAACTCGGCCTCCAACTCGGCCTCAACTCGGCCTCCAGCGCAGCCTGCATCAGATGCTGCGTGATCGCGGGCAGCGGCCCGCCCTCACCCACCAGCTTCAGCCCGCCGGCGCGGACCTGGTCCTGCGCCAGCACCGTCAGCGCGTCCAGCAGAGCCAGCTCAGCCCGTCCACGGTCTCCGGCATCCTCTTCACATCTGCACCGTCCGCAGCCGTCCCACCGGACGCAGGCGACACGCCGCCCACCGTCTCGAATCGGTCGATGGTCCTGGTCGCTGAGGCGATGGCCACGTCTCCGGGATGAGATGGCTGGTGGCGGCCCAGAGCAGGAACGAGCGAGCGTGGTTCTGGCAGCTCGTGTTGGCGATCAGCCACCGGTCGACGAGAGTCTGAGTGTCGTTGTCCAGAGCGCGGCTGCGGCGGCGGATGTAGTCGAGCAACGGCTGTGCCCGCAGGTGGTGGACGGACGCTGTGTGCCGCAGAGCGGCCAGGGCCTCGTGTGAGCATTCCAGGTCACCGCTGGGCATCGCGCGGATCAGCTGACCGCCGGGCCGTCGCAGGTCGAGGACCCGGGAGTACGGCTGCTCGTACTGCTCCAGGACCTCGGCCAGCGGAGCGAGCTGGGCGGATCGACGGCCGTCCGGGCCGGCGAGAGTCCCCGCGAGTTCCTGCATGGCCCGGCAGTGAGGGCGCTGACCGTGCGGCAGTCTTCCCATCGCGCTGCAGGTGGGGCATCGGTAGGCGAAGTTGGCTCCTGCGCACTCGGGGCAGAGCGGGCCTGCTTCCTCCTGGCGGAAGACGGCTGCCGGGTGGCCGCATCGGTGGCAGGCCGCGTGGGTGAAGGGGACCGCGTCGACGCAGGGCAGGCGGACCAGGCCCTCCGGCCACCGGCGCTCGGCCCTGGCGAGCGTCGCGCCCCGCAGCGGCTGCGGGGAACACTCGCGATGCTGTAGCGCGAGACGCGGCGCGGTGTGCCGTCCCGGCTCGGCATTGGCATGGACGGGTTCTGTCGGCAGTCGCCGCAGGTGGGGCCGGGACGAGCGTGTTGCCGGCAGGCCGAGCACCAGGCCCGCGGGCATCAGGATGGCGGTGACCACCTTCGTGATGCCGCAGCCGCAGCACGGTTGCGCCTCGTCACGGCGGCGGCAGTCATCGCACCAGGGCTGGCCCGGGTCATCGCGGAAGGCGACCGGCATGCTCCGGAGACAGATGTGACACGGTTCGCGAGTCCGCATCTGTTGAGTGCAGGCCTGGCAGATTCCGGTGCTCAGGACGCCGATCTCGCGTCGCTGGCCGCAGCGCGGGCAGAGCACTACCGGTGCCCGTCGGTTGTTGCACTTCCCGCAGAGCGGTCCGTCTTCCGCGATCCGGTCGGCGGCCCGCATCTCGCCGCAGCCGACGCACTTGTGCCGGGGCCGGAGGCTGCGAGTCCTCCGCTGGCAGCAGGCGTTGCAGACCGGACTCCCGTCCTCCTCCCGGGCACTGATCTTGCGGGTGATGCCGCAGAGGGAACACGGCTCGGCGCGTGCCTTCTTGCGGCAGTTTTCGCACCAGGCGCTCTCGTCGGTGTGAGCCGAGGCCACGGTCACGCGGCCGCAGACCCAGCACGTCTGGGCCCCCGAGGGGAGCGGTGCGCAGCGGGAGGTGATCGGCTTCGTTCCTGGTCGCCGCGTCGGCGGCGGGTCGGGCGGCGGTACGGGTGGGGTGGGGCGGCGGGGTCAGAGGCCCGTTTTGCCGGTGGACCAGTAGGGCTTGGTGGTGATGGCTCGGCGGGAGAGGGCTTGGCTGTCGGTGAGGGCGCGGCGTTGGCGCTGGATGGACTGGGCGTGGCCCAGCAGTAGGGCGCCGTCGAGCCCCGAGCCCTTGAACTCGCCCTCGCGCAACGCTCGTTCGAGCCAGGACTGGAGCGCGACTCCCGGGGCCTCCCCGGCGGGCAGGAAGCGGTACTCGGGCCAGCGCTCGGCGAGTGGCGCGACTGCCGGCGCCGGCACCTCGACGGCGACGGCGACGGTGACGGCGCCGACGGAAGCGGCGCCGCGCTGGGCGTAGGCGTCGAGGGTGCCGAGGGAGCAGCCGTCCCCGAGGTAGAGGCGGCGGGTCCCGTGTTCGCGGAGCGGCCAGTACCGTGCGGCCAGCGCCGTTATCCGGTCGCCGACGCGCAGGCTCCGCAGCCAGGCGGTCCCGGGCCCGGCGGCCTCGGTGGCGGCGAGGATGCTGATGTGCTCGCTCTCCGGGCCGCCCACCGTCCGCACCGTGTAGCGGCGCGTGAGGGAGGGGGTGATGCGGAACTGGACCTCGTGGCCGCGCTGCCAGCCCCCGGAGGGGGCCTCGGCGCGCAGCTCCAACTCCAGGAAGCCGGGGGCGGGTTCGCGTACGTCGAGTACGTCGGTCCGACGCCCCAGGAGGGAGGTGGCGAGGTCGCCCACGAAGGCGGGTGCTTGAGGCACGGCGGTTCCTCTCCTCACGACGGGGGCGGTGGCGCGGGCGCTCTGTCCGGGACCGCTCCCGCGATCACGAAGTAGAAACTACACCGTGCAGTACAGGTTGGGAAACTGCTCGGTGTAGTGTGACGACGGTGCCGATGCCGACGCCCGCCGGGCAGGATGACGCCTGGAAGGCGGGCGAGCCCGCCTACGTAGCGGTGCCGTAAGCGGTCTCGGGAGGCCGCGCGGGGCGGTCGCGACCGGGGTCGGCGACCGGCGCCGGGCTGGTGCTGACGGCCACGAGACTCAGCAGGGCGCAGACGGCGTACGCGGCGCCGGGCCAGGCCATCGCCCCCGGGTAAGGACGCGCGTGCAGCCCGTCCTCCCAGCGGATCAGCAGCGGTACGAGGCGCGTGGCCGACGCGAGGAGCCACGCCGCGAGCACGACGCGACTGAACGGCCGGTGCCGCCCGGCACCGTGGACGAGCCAGATCATGGCGGGCAGGCACCAGATCCAGTGGTGGCTCCAGGAGATGGGGGACAGGAGAAGCCCGTACAGCTCTGCCGTGATCAGAATGCCGAGGAAGTCGCGGCGCCTGGCCGCCCGCAGCAGGGCGTACGCGGCGAGGGCGGTCACCAGGGCGAGTACGGGCCACCAGACGAGGGAGCCGGCGGCATCGTGGCCGAGGAACCTGCTGAGGGCGCCGCGCAGGGACTGGTTGCGTACGGACCACAGGGGGCCGATGCGGCGGGTGTCGGACACCAGGGTGGTCCAGTACTCCGCCGACTCGCGCGGCGCGATCCGCCAGGCCGCCGCGGTGGCCGCCACCGCGGCGGCCATGGCCCACACCGCCGCCCGCCACTGCCGGGTCGCCAGGAAGTACAGCCCGCCGAAGGCCGGGGTGAGTTTGACCGCGGCGGCCAGCCCGACCGCCGCGCCTCGGCCCGCCGCCGTACGCAGGGCCGCCAGCGCCCCCAGGACCACCGCGCCCAGCAGCAGGTTGACCTGGCCCTGGTCGAGCGTGTGCCGGACCGGTTCGAGCCATAGACCGGCGGCGGTCCAGAGCATGGCGCGGGACAAGGTGGGGGACGGGGCGCGGGACAGGGCGGGGGCGGAGGACGCGCTGCGGGAGGTTCCGCGCGGCACGGCGCCGCCGGGAGCGTCGGGGGTGACGGGGACGCCGAAAGTGGTGTAAGTGCCGGGAGGGTCGGGAGCGCGGGGAGCGTCGGGAGTACTGGCGGAGGAGGAAGCAGCGGAGGAAGCAGCGGAGGTACCGGAAGCGGCGGGGCCCAGGAGGCGCAGCGCGCAGAGGCAGATGGCGAACAACGCGGCCACCGAGACCGCCTGCCACAGCCAGACCGCCGCCGGCCAGGGCAGACGCGACAGCGGCAGGAACGCGAGGGCGGCGAACGGCGGGTAGGTGAACGGCAGGACGGGAATGGGCGGGCCGATATGCAGCCGGTAGTCGTACAGCCCGCCCGAGAGGACCCGCGGCGAGGCGTCGAAGTAGACCCGCAGGTCGGCGGGTGCGGCGGACGAGACGCTGACGGCCAGGGCGTGCAGGCCGATCGAGGCGGCCAGGCACCAGCCCGGACGCTTGGCCGCCCACGCCGCGGTCTTACGGCCCGCGGTTACGAGCCCGTTCGCGGCCAGTGCGAACCGGGCCCGGCTTCGACCTCGGATTCGACCGTCACCCCGACCGCCACCCCGCCCGTCACCTCGACCGCCACCCCGACCTCCGGCCTGGCCCACGCTTCGGTGGTCCGGGACCCGTAGGCGAAACCGCTCGAACAGCCACTCACGCGCTCGGTTCACCTACGGGTCTCCTGACACCACCGTGATCAACGCGATCAGAGTGACGGGACAAAGGGTCCAGGTCGCCTATTTACGCCATCGGTGGCATGTCACACACCGTCAGCCGAGAGCGATAGGACGGGGGCGTCCCCGGGCAGGGGGAGGGGCCCCTGACCGGCCGGACCGGCGTGGCGGGGCCCGCTATTGGGGCGCATGTCGCCTCGCGAACGTGCTCGCTACGATGAACGCCGTGAGTGTGCGAAAAGAGCCGATCAGCCGCCGGGAGCGCCCGGCCAAGCCCGCCCTGTCCCGGAGCGGCATCGTGGCCACGGCCGTACGGATCATGCGGGCCGAGGGGCTGGAGAAGGTCACGATGCGCCGCCTGGCGCAGGAGCTGGACACCGGCCCGGCCTCGCTCTATGTGTACGTCGCCAACACCGCCGAGCTGCACGCGGCCGTCCTGGAGTCCCTGCTCGGGGAGGTCGACCTGACCGGCCGGGACGCCGGCGAGGACTGGCGCGGCCAGCTCCGCGCCGTCATGGCCTCCTACATCCTGGTGCTGTTCGAGCACCCGCAGCTCGCCCGGTCGGCGCTCGTCGCCCGGCCGAGCGGTGAGAACTACCTGCGGCTGGTGGAGCGCATCCTCGACCTCCTCTCGCGCGGCGGCGCCGATCGCGCTCAGGCCGCCTGGGGGGTGGACAAGCTCCTCCAGGACGCGACGGCCACCGCCGCCGAGCACGCGACGCAGCAGCACGACCCCGACTTCCCGGCCGACTGGAACGCCAGCGTCAGCGCCCTGCACCGTACGGACGAGGCCACGCATCCGGCGATCACCGCGCACCGTCAGCATCTGACCAGCGGCACGCCCGAGCAGCGGATGCGCTGGAGCTTCGACGTGCTCGTCAACGGCATCACGAGCACCCCCGTGCCGGACTCGGCCTCGGAGTCGGGGTCGGGCGCGCGAGCCGACTGATCCGGTACAGCCGGCCCATCCGGTGAGTCGGCCCGCCCGGTGAGTCGACCGGTACGGCCCCCGAACCCGTAAGCGGCGCCCACCGGCCCGTACGAGGCACCCTCCCCGCGAACTTGTTTGCTACGAACGCGTTCGTTAGGCTCCAGTGGCACCGCCTCGGTGCCAGCCGCCATGCAGGAGGAAAGCCATGTCCTCGCCGAACTCGTCCCTGCCCCCGTACCGTCGGCGCACCGTCCCGCTCGGGCCCGGCCTGGGCGTCGAACTGCGCGAGGCGGGTGAGGTGGGTGAGGCGGGAGAGGGCGGCGCGGTCCTCGTACTGCACGGCGGTCCCGGTCCCGGCGGCGTCGCCCCTCTGGTCGATCACCTCGCACGGGATCATCGGGTGCTGGCCCCCACCCACCCGGGCTGGGACGGCACCGTACGCCCTGACAGCCTGGACTCCGTACGGGCTCTCGCCGCGGCCTATCTGGACCTGCTCGCCCGGCTGGAGGTACGGGACGCGACCGTGATCGGCACGTCCTTCGGCGGCTGGGTCGCCGCCCAGGCGGCCGTGGACGACCGTGAAGGCCGCATATCGCGGCTCGTCCTCGTGGACGCCGTCGGCCCGGTGGTGCCGGGGCAACAGGTCACCGTGCCCGGCGGGCCACCGGCCCCGGGCTCCGAGGCACCCGCCGGTGGGCCCGAGCGCGATGGTCCGGAGAGCGGTGGGTCGGAGAGCGGTGGGTCGGAGCGCGGCGGTCCGGAGCGCGGCGGTCCGGAGCGCGGCGGTCCGGAGAGCGGCGGTCCGGAGACCGGCGGTCCGGAGGGCGGTGGACCGCCCGTCGGGGCGATGGGCGGGGCGATGGCCGCCATGTGGGTCTACGCCGGCCCGGACATGGGGGACCCCGACCTGCTGCCCCGCCTTTCCGCCGTCACCTGTCCGGTGCTGGTGGTGTGGGGCGGCGACGACACGGTGGTCACCCCCGAGTTCGGCCGCGCCTACGCGGCGGGGTTCCCGCACGCGCGGTTCGAACTCATCCCGGGCGTCGGGCACGCGCCCGTCCGCGAGGCGCCCGAGGCCCTCTCCGCCCTCCTCGACCCCTTTCTCGCGCACTCGGACTCCGACTCCGGCTCCGGCGCGCTGTGAGGCCGAAGCCGGCCTCGTGCCGCCAGGTGGGGGCTCGGCGGCGCCGCCGCTGAGGCGCGAACAGCGACATCCCTCGGCGTACGTCCGGGAGTGCGCGGCCCCGCTCGCAGGCGGCTCGACTGGTGGAATTCTCGTCCTTCCGAGCCGGCCGCGCCCGCCCCGCCCGGCTTGCGCGACGCTTCACGGGGTGGAGGTACGCGGGGTGCGCGTCGCCAGGAGTTCCAGCACGTCATCCGGCGTATGGAGGATCGAATCCGCTGGTTCGGCAGGGTCGTACATGTGGCCCCAGGCGGCTGAGGCGCTGTGGCTGCCCGCGGCCTTGGCGGCCTGGAGGTCGAGCGGGGAGTCGCCGACGAGCGCCAGGTGTTCCGCGGGCGTACCCAGTCGTCGGGCCGCCAGCAGCATGCCGTCGGCGGCGGGTTTGGGGCGGTCCACGCTGTCGCCGCCGATGACGAGGTCGGCAGTGAGCCCCGCCGAGCGGAGCAGCAGTTCGGCCGCGCGCGTGCTGGCGCCGGTGAACACCGTGATGGGCAGGTTCCGGCGGCGCAGGGCGGCCAGGGTCTCCGCCACGCCCGGGTACGGGGCCACCTCCGCCCCGTCGAGGGCGCGGTAATACGACTCGCTTTCCAGCGGCTCTAGTTGACGCTGCATCAGGAAAGCCAGGATGACTTCGGGAGTGCCCCGCCAGTACGCGTTCACGACGTCCTCGGCGGCCACGGGCGGCCCGGCGAGTTCGGCCACGGCCCGTACGAATGCCTCCGGCACCACCCGGCTGGAATTCAGCAGGGTGCCGTCCATGTCCCATACGACATTGCGCAGATTCATGGCGCTCATTCTCGCGCGCACGCGCTCATGCTTCCGATGCACTCTTCCGCCCGCTCGCCCGCTTGCTCAGCCCTCCCGCTCATCCCTTCGCCCACGCCTCCACCCCTGAGCGTTTCTTGCTCGTTCGCGCTCTTGCGTTCGGCGCGTTCGGCTGTCCGGCGGGGGCTCCGTCCTCCGGGCGGCGGGCATACGCGATCGTTGGGCGGGTTTGCCCCGTGTGCGTCGCGCCCGAAGATGCGTCTAGTTTCGGCCAGCCTCCGGAGAGTCATTGCGACTGTTACTGGTCTGGACCTATGGTTTGACGACGGTTCATTCCAAGTTCGCTCCACATTCACCTTCAATTCACCCAATTTGAAGCGTGCAATGCGGGGCACACGGGGGCATTGGAGGAGTCATCGACGTGCGTGTGGGGGAATCCTTTCGGCGTACGGCAGCGGGGCGAAGCGGGCTCCGGACGGATCCGAAACAGCGGACTCTGCTGTACTCCGTCGCACTCGACACCGTCGGTACCGGCGTGTTCCTGCCGCTTTCCCTGCTGTTCTTCCTGAATGTGCAGCACATGTCGGCGGCGGCCGCCGGCACCGCCGTGACGGTGGGTTCGCTGCTGTCCTTCCTCGTTATTCCGCCGGCCGGCCGACTCGTCCAACTGATCGGGCCCAAGCGGTGCCTGATGCTGAGCAACGCGCTGAGCGTCATCGGTTACGGTTCCTATTTCTTCGCCTCCACCGGTTTACGCGTAATCGGCGCGGCATTCATCGTCATGGCGGCCGACCGCCTGTACGGGGCGGCCTGGCCGAGCGCGGTGGCCCGCGTCGCGTCGAAGGACCGACTGCCGCAATGGTTCTCCTTCATCAATTTCCTCAAGACCACGTGCCTGGGCCTGGGGGCCGTGGCCTCGACCGGCCTGCTGGCGGCCCTCGGGCCGGGCGGCCTCAAGCTGGCGCTCGGCGCGAACTGTCTCAGCTCGCTCGCGGCGGGCGCCCTGGTCCTGCGCACCCGCGTCCCTGACGGGTACGAGGGGCGCGTCGGGCGCGACAGCCATGACGAGCGGCGCGACGCGCGTGACAGCCCTGACGGGCGGCGCGTCGGGCGCGACGGGCCCGAAGGGTCGGAAGGGTCCGACCGGTCCGACGGGCAGGAGAAACCACGGCCGGCGCGGTCGCGGTCGAGGTCGACCTTCGGCTCCGCCCTGCGCGACATGCCGTTCATGGCGCTGGTGACCTCCCAGACCATGCTGTCGGTGGCCTGGCTGATCCCCACCGTCGCCTTCCCCGTCTACCTGGTCCACGAGCTGGGGCTGCCGGCCTACTGGCCCGCGGCGGTCGTCGCGACGCGGTACGCGGTGATCGCGTGCGTACAACTGCCGCTCGGCGCGCGGCTGGCGGGCTGGACGCGCGGCCGGGTGCTGCTCGTCGCCATCGCCGTGGTCGAGGCCGCCGTACTGGTCACGCTGGCCATCCCGCTCGTACCCGGCGCGGCCCAGGGGTTCGTGGCCGCCGCCGCCACCGCGCTCCTGGCGGTCGCCGAGGCGGCCTCCAAACCCACGGCCGCGGCGGCCGCCGTCGCCCTGGCGCCGGACCGGGACGAGGGCCCGTACATGGCCGTCTTCCAACTGACGTGGACCGTCTCGTACGCCGTGGGGCCGGCCGTCATCGGCTGGGGGCTCGGCAACGCCGTCGGCATGTGGTGTGCCCTGGGCGCCTGCGTCCTGGTGTCGGGCGCCGTGCAGGCGCTCGTCACCCGCAGGGCCCCGGCCCCGGCCCCGGCATAGGCGCACAGCCGACTGTCGAGTTCCGACCGCCGACCGCCGAGTGCTGACCGCTGACCGCTGACCGCTGACCGCTGATCGTGGCCTCCGACTGCCGATCGCCGAGTGCTGACCGCCAACTGCCGTCGCCGAGTGCCGACCGCCGATAGCCGACCGCCCCAGTCCCGACACATCTCCCCTCACCCGCACAGGGTCTCCCACCAAAAACCTGCCCGCATAGGGCCTTCCCGTAAAAGAACCTGTCCGCATAGGGCCTCGATCCCGCGAAGGACCTTCCGCCGCCATCTGACCCAATGGGCCTTCCCGCAAGCGGCCTTCCCACAAAGGACCCCTACAAGGCCCCCTACAAGGACCTAGGACCGGACCTCCCACAAGGACCTCCCACAAAGGTCGTTTTCCGCAAAGGACTTATTCATCATGCACTTGGGCTTTTCCGGCCTGCTCGCAGGCGCCGCGGTCGCCGGTCTCGACAAAGACGCGAGGGAATACTGTCCGCCCTACTGGAACAGCAGCCTGCCGTATTACGACAGCGCGGCCAGGGCGGTCGGGGAACTGGCCGCCGCCGATCCGCGGCTGGCCGGCCTCGGCGACGCGCTCGCCGCCTTCACCTCGCCCCGCGCCGCGTATCACCACGTGAGCGAGGGGCTCGAACAGGCCGTCCGCTGGGGCGCGGTCCCCGACGACCTCGTCCGGCGCGCCGCCGCCATGGAGGAGAAAATCCGGCAGGTGTACTTCTCGACGCCGGCCGACCGGCTCCTGCCGCAGCGGCCCGCGGGGCCGGAATCCGCGCACCCGACCGGAAAGCTGCATGTGGTCATTCCCTTCCGGGCCCGGGAGGACGATCTGCGCCTGCGGAATGTCCTGGCGTGTCTGCGCGCCTTGCGGACGCAGTCGGGGGCGCGGTCCGATTTCTTCGTCACACTCGTCGAGAGCGATGAAATCCCGCGGCATGCGGAATGTTTGAGCCCGTGGGTGGATGAGTATGTATTCCAGCGGCAGTCCGGGCCGTTCAACAAGTCCGCTTCGCTGAACCTCGGCGCCCGCCAGACGCGCCATTCGGCCGCCACCCTGTGTCTGCTGGACGCGGACATGGTCGTGGACCGGGACTTCGTACGCCGCATCCGGCAGAAGGCCCGGCGGGTGAGCGCCTTCCTGCCTTTCCACGATTCGTTCAGCCTCGACGCACAGTCCTCGGACCGCATCACCCAGAACATATCCGAGGGGCGCGACCCCTATGGCGAAACCCTGTCGGGCTATCTGCTGCGTCGCCCGCCGGGCGGTTGCGTGGTGGTTTCCGCCGAACGCTTCCGGGCGGTAGGGGGATTCGACTCCTCCTACGTCGGATGGGGCGGCGAAGACCGCGACTTCATCACCCGGCTGGAGAGCCGCGGCCCCGTCCTGCGAACCGACGACACCCTGCTCCACCTCATGCACGAACGGCCTCCGATGGCCAATGCCGCCGCCCGCGCGACGCACGACACCGACAAGCCGACCCAGGAGAAGGGCGACACCGACAAGCCGACCCAGGAGAAGGGCGACACCGACATGCCGACCCAGGTGAAGGACGAAGAAATCCGTCGAATAGCCGGATAGGGGCCTATGGAACGGCCGACGAGTAGCCGGGCGGGAGTTGACACAGGGGACGACCAGTAGCCGGAGAGGAGCCGACGGAGAAACCGACGAACAGCCGGACAACGGCAGCCGGAGAAGCCGACCAAAGGGAACTCATAGTGTTTGCAGAAGCGACAAGTGACCCTCGGATGACCGTGGCCGAAACCCCCGCACACCTCGCCGAGGGCGCGGCGCGGACCATCACCGACCACATACGCCGAACCCTCGCCCGGCGCCAGCGCTGCGTCCTCGCGCTGACCGGTGGCAGCACCCCCGCCGCGACCTACCGGAACCTCGCCCGGATGCCGGTGCCCTGGGAGCGGGTGCACATCGTCCAGACCGACGACCACCTCACCGAGGCCGGCGACGGCCCCTCGTGGCGCACGGTCGAGGAACACCTGCTGGAGCCCGCGGCCGTACCGGCGGAGAACCGCCACCCCATGCCCGTAGGCACCCGGCTCGACCCCCGGGAGGCGGCCCAGGCGTACGGGCATCTGCTCGGGACCCTCCTGACCGACGGCGCGCCCGACGTGGTCGTGGCGGGACTGGGGGAGGACGGGCACACCGCCTCCCTCTTCCACGGCGACCCCGCCCTCGACACCGCCCGGTGGGTCGCCGTCACCCGCCCCTACCAGAACACCACCCGCATGACGCTCACCCTGCCCGTACTGAGCGGCGCCGGGCTGCGCCTGGTCCTGGCCACGGGCTCCGGCAAGGCCGCCGCCGTCGCCCGGCTGCTCGGCGACGACCCGAGCCTCACCGCCGTACGCACCGTGCTCGGCGACGACGGCCACCTGCTGGTCGACGGGATCGCCGCCGCGGGGCCGTACGGGGCGGGCGATGAGACCGCCGCCGCGCGGCCGTACGGGGCGGCCGACGGGATCGCCGTCGCGGGGCCGTATGCGGCAGGCGGCGAGACCACCGCCGCCGGACCGCATGGGACCGCTCGTCCGGCTCCCCGATGACCCACCGGCCCCCCGGGAGCCCGATTCTCTGTCTGGATCTCGGAGGGACCTGGTTCCGCTCCGGGCTGCTGGACGAGAACGACGAGCTCCACCCCCTCACCAAAACCCCCGCCCTCTCCGTCCGTACCCACCCCCAACCCCCCGCCGTCCTCCAGGCGATGCTCGTCGAGCACATCGTCGCCACCGCCACCCGGGCCCGCGACGCCCACGGCTGCACCGCCCTGGCGATATCGCTCGGCGCGGCGATCAACGGCCGTACGGGACTCGTGATCGGCAGCGCCCCCCTGTGGGGGCCGGGCCGGCACCCTCTGCCACTCGGCCAGATCCTGGCGGACCGGCTGCCCCGCCTGCCGGTCCATGTGATCAACGACGTCTCGGCCCTCGCCCACACCCTCCGCGCCCGGCACGACCACCCGCCCGGCACCCGCAAGGCCGCGGCCGTGACGGTCAGCAGCGGCATCGCCTACCGGACCATCGACCTCGACACCGCCCACATCCCCCTCGACCAACGGCACGGCCTCCAAGGGGAGATCGGCCACCTGCCCGCCCCCGTCCGCTGGCGCGACCGGCCGCTCACGGCCGTCTGCGACTGCGGCGGGACCGACCACGTGAGCGCCTTCTCCTCAGGGCGCGGCATCACCGAACTGCTCCGTACGCTCCCCGAAGCCGCCCCCTTCCGTACTGCCGCCGACCCCCGCGCGACCCTCGCCGCCTTCGCCCGCGGCGTGGCGCGCGGCGACCCGCGGGCCATGGCACTGCTCGACCTCTTCACCCTGCCCCTGGCCCGGGTCCTGCTCCACCAGGCCACCCTCGACCCCGAAGTCTCCGCCACCTACCTCTTCGGCGGCGTGGTCGACGGGCTGGGCGACCCCTACCTGCACAGCCTCCTCAGAAACCTCAACGACCTGGGCCTCTACGAGATCTCGGCTACGGACGAGACGTACTTCGCCCGCCGCGTCCTGCGCGGCGCGGCCGACGGCCTGGCAGGTCTCAAAGGCGCCGGCCTCCACCTCCGCCACACGCAGACCGGCCTCCACCTCCGCGACACGCGGGCCGATCTCCACCGCCGCGACACGCAGGCCGGTCTCCACCTCCGCCACCCCCAGGCGGGCCGACAACCATAAGGAGTCACCATGGCGTGGACCGTACGCTCCACACAGGACGTCACCTACCGCGTACAGCAGAGCGAATCCGTCTTCGACCCCGCCAACGACGCCCTCGCCTCCGTCGCCGGGCTCGGCCGCGGCAGCCGCCGCCTCGTCATCGTCGACCGCAACGTGGACCGGCTCTACGGCGAGGCGATACGCGCCTACTTCGCGGCGTGGACCGACACCCGGCCGACCTTCCTCGTCCTGGAACCGGACGAGGCGGCCAAGACCAGCGACGCCCTGCTGCTGATCACCCGCGCCGCCGTCCGCGCCGGCATCAACCGCCGCTCGGACCCCATCGTCGCGATCGGCGGCGGCGTCGTCACCGACCTCGCCGGCCTCGCCGCCAGCCTCTACCGGCGCGGCACCCCCTTCGTACGCATCCCCACCACCCTCATCGGCCTCGTCGACGCGTCCGTCGGCGCCAAGACCGCGATCAACTTCGACGGCCACAAGAACCGGCTGGGCACCTACTTCCCAGCCGCCCACACCCTGCTGGACCGCACCCTGCTCACCACGCTCCCCGCCCGGCACATCCGCAACGGCCTCGCCGAGATCATCAAGATGGCCGTCATGAAGGACGCCGCTCTCTTCTCCCTCGTGGAGGACGAGGCCGACGCCCTGGTCACCCGCCGCTTCGACACCCCCCACGCGCCGGAGATCATCGAACGGAGCGTCACCGGCATGCTGGAGGAGCTCGAACCCAACCTCTGGGAACACGAACTCAAGCGGCTCGTCGACTTCGGCCACACCTTCAGCCCCGTCATCGAGATGCACGCCGCCCCCGAACTGCTCCACGGCGAGGCCGTCTCCATCGACATGGCCTTCTCCTGCGCGCTCGCGCACGAGAACGGACTGCTCGGCCACGAGGAGACCCTGCGCGTCCTGCGGCTCCTGCACCGCACCGGCCTGCCCATCCGGCACGCCGTATGCGACCTGGACCTCCTGCGCCGCGGCCTGGACGACGCCACCGGGCACCGCGACGGCCACCAGCACGTACCGCTGCCCACCGGCATCGGCGAGGCCACCTTCGTGGAGGACATCACGACCGAGGACCTCAAGCGCGCCATGGCCTTCCTGGACGCCTACGCCCCCGCTACGGGGGGCCGTACTCCCGCCTTGGAACGTGACGCTTCCGCCGCTCTCGAAACGGTCGCCCCGTGAACCACATAGACAACATGAGACGTACGGACCACATAAGCCACACGCGGCCCGCCCCCACCGGACGCGCCCCGCACACCCCGCACACCCCGCACACCCCGCACACCCTCCGCGTCCTGCGCGCCGGGATCTGCGGCACCGACCTCCAGATCCGGCGCAAGGTCCGCCCCGACACGGCACGGACGCTGGGCCACGAGGGCGTCGCGGAGTTCCCCTCGGAGCCGGAACCGGAGCCGGACCCGGACCCCCGCCGGCGCTTCACCCTCTTCAACCCGGTCGACCCGGAGGACCAGGAACGCATCCTGGGCCACAGCTACGACGGGGTGTTCCAGCCCTGCTACGACCCCGGCACCGCCCCCGGCGGCGGCCCGCCGCTCGTACCCGCCGACCCCGCGCTCGTCGCCGACCTCGCGATCCTGGCCGAACCCGTCGCCACCGTGCTCTACGCCTGGGACCTGCTCACCTCCGCCGGCCCCGTCGAGTCGGTGGGCGTCTGGGGCGCGGGCACCACGGGGCTCCTGGCCGCCCTCATCGGCGAACTGCGCGGCTACGACGTGGAGTTGATGCACCACCGTCCGGCGCGCCTCGACTACGTCGAGCACCGGCACGTACTGCACCACAGCCGGCTGCGCGGCTACCACGACGGAGAGCCGCCCGAGGAGCGGTACGACGCCGCCTTCCTGTGCCTGCCCCGCGAGGCGGCCCCGCGCGGTCTGGACGAAGCCGTCCGCTTCGTACGCCCCGGCGGCGTCATCGACCTGTTCGGCGGCTTCGGACCGGGCGACCAGCACGAGCGGCTGCCCGGCCACGACCTCGGAGCCGTCCGCCGGAGCAACGTCTGCGGACGCGTTGCGGGCGGGCCGCCCGCCGGCCCCCTCCACCCCGCCGCGACCGACCACGGCAAGCCCCTGCACCTGACCGGGCACCGCGGCACCTCCCGGGCCCACCTCGAACGCGCGCAGGACCTGCTGCTACGGGCCCCGGAACGCTTCGCCCCCCTGGTCACCCACGTCGTGTCCCTCGCCCACCTGGAGGACTGCCTCGACTCGATGGCGGCCGGCAGCGGCCCGTCAACGCTCCTCGGGGAGTACATCAAGGTCGCCGTCGACCCCACCCTCGGCGCCGCCACCCCGTCCCGTACGCCCGACACGGCCACCCCCTTGGGCGCCCTCAGCGCGGCGGGGGCCCCATGCTGACCTCGACGTACCAGCGCCTGGAGCACCACAACGGCACCGTGCGCCTCACCAGCGCCACCATCGAGCCCCGGCCGACGGGACCGACGGGACCGACGGGGTCGGTGGGGTCGGCGGGGCCGGCGGGGTCGGCGGGGGAGTGCAGCGTGCTCCTCGCCCCCGCCGCCATCGGCGTATGCCGCTCCGACCTGCGCGAGATCAACGGCACCAGACACCTGCGCCGGGACTTCGGCCACGAGATCGTGGGCACCGTCGTGGCCTGCCGGCCCGAAGGGCTCGTGCCCGTAGGACAGCGGGTCGTGCTCGACCCCCACCCGCGGGTGCGGCGCACCTCGGGCTTCGCCGAACTCGTGGAGATCCAGGGCGAACGCGCCGAGGTCGCGGCGGCGCTCGTCCCCCTCCCCGACGACAGCCCCGCCGTCCGGTCGGTCTTCGTTGAACCCCTGGCGTGCGTCTGCCACTGCCTGAGCCGACTCGACGAGGCGACCCGCGCGGCCGGCGCCGACCCGGCCGGACCCGTGGCCGTCATCGGCGCCGGAACCGCCGGCGCCTTGATGGCCGCGGTCCTCAGCGCCCGTTCCGTCCCCGTCACCCTCGTCAACCGGGGCCGTCCGCGCCTCGACTTCCTCCAGGAGCGCGGGGTCCTCCCGCGGACGGTGCTGCGCACCGCGGACGAGACGGCCGGTCTGACCGTGCCGCGCGCCATCGTGGCCACGGCCGCCGCCGACACCGCGACCCTGGGCCTCGCCGCCCGCGTCGTCGCCCCCGACGGCCTGGTCCTCCTCTACGCCGGCACCCAGCCCGGCCAAGCCTTCGCGGACGTGGACCTGGACACCCTGCGCAGGGAGCAACTGACCGCCCGGGCCGCCACCGACAGCAAGACCTTCCAGCTCGTCGGCTCGCACGGAGCGACGCGGGAGGACTTCACCGCGGCCATGGACCTGCTCGACCCCCGCACTCCGCAGCGGCGGGAACTCGGCCGGCGCCTCGACCGCATGGTCACCTCCGTGCTCCCCCTCGCCCAGGGCGCCGACCTGCTCAACCGGCTGGCCCGAGGGCCGTTCATCGGCAAGCCCGTCCTCGTGCCCGGCCGCCCGTACTCCGACGCCCCACAAGGAGCCGCCTCGTGATCGTCCGCAAGTACCACCACCGCCGGCAGTTCCCCGACCTGCCCGCGCTCGTCCGGCAGGTCGAAGAGCTGCTCGGCTCGGGCGAGTACATCCTCAGCGCGCCCGTCGCCGACTTCGAGGAGCGGTTCGCCGCCCACACCGGCACCCGCTACGCCGTCGGGCTCAACTCCGGCACCGACGCGCTCGTCCTCGCGCTGCGCGCCCTGGGCATCGGCCCCGGCGACGAGGTCGTCACCGTCGCCAACACCTTCCACGCCAGCGTCCTGGCCATCACCACCGTCGGCGCCCGCCCCGTCCTCGTCGACTGCACCGCCGACGACTTCCTCATGGACCTCGACTTCGTCGAGGCGGCCATCACCCCCGCCACCAAGGCCCTGCTCGCCGTGCACCTCTTCGGCAAGGCCCTCGACATGCACCGCGTCCGCGAGATCGCCGACCGGCACGGCCTCGCCGTGGTCGAGGACTGCGCGCAGGCGGTCGGGGCGCGCTGGGCGGGGCAGCGCGTCGGCTCCTTCGGCGACGTGGGCTGCTTCAGCTTCCACCCCTCGAAGAACCTCGCCGCGGCGGGCGACGCCGGGGCCCTGACCACCGACCGTACGGACATCGCCGACACCGTACGAGTACTGCGCGGGCTCGGCCAGCGCGCCCAGAACGACCATGTGGCACGCGGCTGCAACTCCAAACTCGACGCCCTCCAGGCCCTGGTCCTCAGCCACAAACTCGACAGCCTCGACGGCTGGAACGAGCGCCGCCGCGAGCTGGCCGCCCACTACTCCCGCGCCCTCGCGCCGATCGCGGCCGTCCCCGCGCCGGCCGGCGAGGAACACGTCTTCCACCTGTACCAGGCGGCCGTGGCCGGGCGCGACGCCGTGTTCGAGAAGCTGACGGCGGCCGGCATCGAGGCCGTCGTCCGCTACCCCGTGCCCGTCCACCGCCAGCCGGCCTTCGCCGACCTCGGCCTCGGGCCCGGCCCCGGGTCCACCGGGCGCTTCCCCAACGCCGAGTACCAGGCCGCCAACACCCTCTGCCTGCCGATCCGCCCGGACCTCACGCGGGCCGAACTCGACTACGTCGTACGGAACTTCACCGAGGCGGCGAGCGGGGGAGAGGCCGGGGCCGCCTCTGTCGGGTCCGTGGTCGGCTCCCCGGCCGGGGTCGCTGCCTCTGCTGCCGGCTCCCCGGCCGGGGTTGCTGCCTCTGCCGCAGGCGCCCCACCCGGGGTTGCCGCCCCCGCCACCACTGCCGCCACGCCCACCACCTCCGCAACCCCCGTCACCCCCGCCACAGGAGCCCGCCCGTGACCCAGATCCTTCCCGCCCTCCTCGGTGCCGACCCGCTCGCCCTCGGCGAGGCCGTCGACGCCCTGCGCGGCGCCCCCGTCGACTACCTCCACCTGGACGTCATGGACGGCTCGTTCGTACCCGATATCAGCTACGGCACCCGCACCGTGGCGGCCGTACGCCGCCGCACCGACCTCCCCCTCGACGTACACCTCCAAGTCGCCCGGCCCGAGGACCACATCGGCCCGCTCATCGAGGCCGGCGCCGATCTCGTCACCGTCCATGTGGAGACCACGCCGCACGTCTCCCGGCTGCTGCGCACCCTCGACCAGGCCGGGCGGCGCGGCGGCGCCGCCCTCAACCCGGGCACCCCGCTCGCCCAGGTGGAGGAGGTGCTCGAACAGGTCGTCCAGGTGACGGTCATGACGAGCAGCCCCGGCACCAGCGACTTCATGCCGCACGTCCTCGACAAGATCACGCGGCTGCGGGCCCTGCTCGACCGCCGCGGCCTGCACGACGTGGCGATCGCCGCCGACGGCGGCGTCACCGCGGCCCGGGCCGAGGCGCTGCGGGAAGCCGGCGCCGACCGGCTGATCGCCGGCTCGGCCGTCTTCCAGGCCGACGGCGGCCCCCGCGCCGGCGTCGAAGCGCTCCAGCGGGCGGCCCGATGATCCGCGTCGCCGCCCGCGCCGTACTCTTCGACCTCGACGGCGTCCTCGTCGACAGCGCGGCTGGCAACGAACGGGCCTGGCAGACCTGGGCCGCCGGCCACGGCATCGACGGAGCGGCCACCTTCGCCGTCGGCCACGGGCTGCGGACCGCCGACCACATCCGCCGGGTCGCCCCCGAACTGGCCACGCCCGCCGAGGTCCAGCGCCTCGACGCCCTCGAAGCACACCACGTCGGCTCGGTCACCGCCCAGCCCGGCGTCCGGGACCTGCCCGCCCGGCTGGCCGGCCTCCCCTGGGGCGTCGTCACCTCGTGCTCGCCGGAGGCCGCCGCGCAACGCCTCGCCGTCACCGGCCTGCGCCCGCCCGTCCTGGTGACCTCCGAGGACGTCGCCCACGGCAAGCCGTCGCCCGACGGCTACCTCCTCGGCGCCCGCCGCCTGGGGCTGCCGCCCGCCGCCATCGTGGTCGTCGAGGACGCCCCTACGGGCGTGGCGGCGGCCAAGGCGGCCGGGATGCGGGTGGTGGCGCTGTGCACGACACACGCCCGTACGCAACTGCCCACCGCCGACTGGTACGCGGCCGACCTGGCCGGGGTGATCTTCTCCGAGGCGGGCGCTGCCGAGGAGCCGAGCCGGCCCGGAGGGGCGGGCGGTGCCGAGGAGACGAGCTGGTCGTCCGACACGAGCCGGTCGTTCGACACGAGCCGGTCGTCCGAGCCGAGCCGGTCGTCTGACACGAGCCGGTCGTCTGACACGAGCCGGTCGTCCGACACACACCCGTCGGCCGAGACGGGCCGGTCGGCCGATACGCGCCGGGGCCCGGCATGATCGAGAGAACCGCGCTGAGCGAGGAGTTCGTCCACTTCAACCAGTCGACGCTCTTCCTCCACTACGGCATCCACCAGAGCGAACCCGTAATCCGCGCCAAGCTCGCCCTCGCCGAACCGGACGGCTTCCTGGCCGTACGCGACCGGGGCATCGTCGCCGGAGCCGTTTCCCGGCGCCTGACGATGACCGTGCGCCCCGGCCGTACGCTCCCCGCGACCGGACTCGGCGAGATCGCCGTCCTACCCTCCCACCGGCGGCGCGGGCTGCTGCGCGAGTTGATGCGGGCCCACCAGCGGACGTCCGCCGAGGCCGGCCACGCCTTCACCGTGCTCAACGCCAGTGAAGGCGGCATCTACGGCCGGTTCGGCTACGCGCCCGTCACCACCGACAGCGTCTGGACCCTGGACCCCCGCACCGCCGCCATACCCCGCACCGCGCCGTGCGAGGTGGAACTGCTGGACGCCGCGGCGGCCCGTACGGCCCTGCCGCCGGCCTTCGACGCCTACCAGCGCGCCACCCCCGCCGAACTGGCGCGGGAACCCGCGTGGTGGCGGACCCGGTTCGACTGCCCGGAGGCCGTCGGCGCCCCCGCGGACCAGCACTGCGTACTGGCACGCGGCAAGCAGGCGGACGGCGCGGCCACCGGCTACGCCCTCTGGCGGCGGCCAGCGCCCTGGAGCCAGGAGACGGGCCCCGCGCCCGTGATCGTCGACGAGTTCATCGCCCCGGACCACACGACCACCCAGGCACTGCTGGCCTTCTTCACGGGGCTGGACCTGTGCGACCGCGTCGAGTTCCGCCGCCGGCCGCTCACCGCCCCCCTCCACTGGCGGTTCGCCGACCCCCGCAGCATGCGCCTGACGGGCGCGACCGACCGGCTGTGGGTCCGCCTCCTCGACGTCCCCGCCGTCTCGATGGCCTGCCTCACCGGCCTCGACGCCCCCCTCACCCTCCGCGTCCACGACGCCAACGGCCCGGCGGACGGGGCGTGGGACATCGAGCCCGGACCGTACGGACCGGCGCGCACCGCCGCCGACCTGGGGCCGGAGGTCGTCGACCTGGGGGCTCCGTACGGACCGGGGTGCGCCAAGTCCCGGCGCGGTGCCGCCGATCTGGAACTGGAGGCCGGCGATCTGGGGGCTGCGTACGGACCGGGGTGCGCCAAGTCCCGGCGCGGTGCCGCCGATCTGGAACTGGAGGCCGGCGATCTGGGGGCTGCGTACGGACCGAGCTGCGCCAAGTCCCGGCGCGGCACCGCCGATCTGGAACTGGAGGCCGGCGATCTCGCGGCCGTCCTGCTCGCGGGTACGGACGTACCCCGCCTCATGGCCGCGGGCCGCCTGGTGGAACACACCTCCGGCAGCGCCCTCCGGCTGGCCCGGGCCCTGGCCGGGACCGGAGCCCCGCACTGCTCCACGGTCTTCTGACACATCCCCCCTCACCCCGCCCTTGAGAGAGGCAGCCCAACCATGTCCCTGCACCCCCACCCCCATCCCGTGACCACCCGGACGAACACCCGGGCCTGCCTGGCCGGGGAAGACCTCGACTGGCTGGGTTACCGCTCCGTCTGCGTGGCGGCCGACCTCCCCACCCGCGTCCGCGTGCTGCCGGCCGGCGCAGGCGAACCGGGCGAGGAGGCCGAGGCCGAGGCCACGGCCGTATGGAATGCCATCCGCCGGCGGCTGCCGCACGTCGACGCGGAACGCCCCGCCGTGGCGATCGACGCCTCGGCACCGCTGGCCAGCGGGCTCTCCTCGTCCTCCTCGCTGATCATCGGCCTCTTCCGGACCTTCGCCCGGCACTTGGACCTCGAACTGGACGGCGCCACGCTGCTCCAGTGGGCGTACGACCACGAGTACGCGATCTACCACGGCGGCGGCATGGACCAGACGTCCATCATCGCGGGCGGCGCCACCCTCACCGAGGGGCGGGACGGCTCCGTACCCGTACTGACCGGGTGCGTCCCGTTTCCCGAGGACTGGACGATAGTCGTCATCGACTCGGCGACCCCCAAGTGCACGTCGCGCCACCTCGCGGACGTCCGCCGCCAGCACGCCCAGGGCGACCCGACCCTGCGCCGTTACATCGCCGCAGCCGACGGCTGCGCGGAGAAGGCATGGTCAGCGGTTGTAAGCGCGGACCTGACCCTCCTGGGCGAGGCGATGACCGAGGCCCATACGGCGATGCGGGACATCCAGCACATGTCCTCGGAGGTCCTGGAGGACATGCGACGGACGGCCCGCCGGACCGTCGGCCTCCCCGTGAAGATCACCGGAGCCGGGGGCGGCGGCTCCATGATCGGCGTCTGCCGGTCGGGGGACGCGGCCGAGATCAGGCATCTCCTCTCCCGCCACCTCCACGAGGAATACCCGCACGCCCGCGTCCTCCTGGCGGACGCCGCGCCCCTCACCGGCGACCTGCGCGCGGCCCGGCCCCAGCCGCAGGAACTCTCCGCGTAGCCCGTACCTCCCACCACAGAGGCGAAGCCCATGACCACTCCGGAATTCATCCTCCACCTCCGCAAGTTCATCGGCCACGACCCGCTATGGCTGTCCGGCGTCACGGCGGTCGTGTGCCACGAAGGGAAAGTCCTGCTCAACCGCCGTACGGACACGGGGAGATGGTCTCTCCTGCACGGCATCATCGAACCGGGGGAGCAGCCCGCGACCGCGGTGGCCCGCGAAGTCCACGAGGAGACGGGCATCGTCGTCGCCCCCGAACGCATCACCAGCGTCCACACGCTTCCCCCGCTGGTCTGCGACAACGGCGACCAGGTCCAGTACCTCGACATCACCTTCCTCTGCCGCCCGGTCGCAGGCGAGGCCCGCGTCAACGACGACGAGTCACTGGAAGTGGCCTGGTTCCCTTTGGACGCCCTCCCCGAACTCCCGGAAACCGACACCTTCCTGCTCTCAAGGGCCCTCGACGCCACCCCGACCCCGTGGTTCGCGCCTCCTTCGGCCACCTGACCTCATGGCCAAGAACGAGCTTGTAGGCGAATCACGGCCTGCCTAGCGTGTCGTGAACACGACGAAGGGATTCGGACACCAATGGCACGAATCAGCAGAAAGACCATCGCAAGCACCGGCGCGGCCCTCACCCTCGCCGCCACCGCCATACTCACCGGCGCCGGCCCCGCCGCCGCCGACGGCATGTACGACACCTGCCTCCCCGGCCGAGCCTGCATCACCTTCGCCCAAGGCGTCTACGCCGGCAAAGTCTGGGTCTTCGAAGGCTGCGGCTACCACCCCGTCAACGACAAGTTCAAATGGGCCGAAGCCCACGGCAACCCCTTCAAAATCTTCTACAACAACGGCTCCTGGGACCAGGTAGACCGCTGGCAAGCTCGCAGCCTCGACGGCATCAACGTAGCCAACCACGTAGAAATCTACTGCTGACCCCGCCGGCCCCCCGCAGGCCGGCGTCAGCGCTCAATAGCGTGGCCCGCCAGCCCGCCCCGCGCAGTCTCCTGGAACTTCACCTTCATGGATGCGGCAGACGGTAGACCCAGTGGTCAGCCGACCTGGGAAACACCGAGAACGCCGCACCCACAGCGCCCCGGCCCGTCCCGCGCTGACGCCCCCTCAAAACCCCCTGCGCCGCGCTCAAACTCCCTGGAAACCCCCTGACGGGAGGGCGTGTGCAGGGGGCTTCCAGGGCTTTGCCCTGCCTCGACGGTGATGACTTTCGGTAACGGGCGTGGGCCTTGGGTGCATTGATCGGGGATGACCGTCGAGCGAAGAGAAGTCGGTGATGGGGGCATCGTGAGGACGTCGGCTCCCGATTGCGTTCCCGCGGGGAAAACATGTTGGCGAGGAGAACACCAAGTCGGTCAAGAAGTTCCACCCGGGCGGCGAAACAACCCCGCGTGCGCGGGGACTACCCATGCGCGACGAGTAGGCCACCCAGCAAAAAGGGAACAGCCCCGCATGCGCGGGGACCACCGAGACGGAATAGCACCGTGGACCAGCCGACCGGGAACAGCCCCGCGTGCGCGGGGACCACGAATCCAGCTCCAACGTTTTGATTTCTTCGGTGGGAACAGCCCCGCGTGCGCGGGGACCACACGATCAGCTCATCGGTCACACGGGCATCAGACGGAACAGCCCCGCGTGCGCGGGGACCACGGCGAGCGCAAGCCCGTAGCCGGTGTCGGTGTGGGAACAGCCCCGCGTGCGCGGGGACCACCTCGGTCGAAGACGGTCGTATATGGCCGGTCAGGGAACAGCCCCGCGTGCGCGGGGACCACCCCATAGAGGCCACGCCCGCCATCGCGTCGCGGGGAACAGCCCCGCGTGCGCGGGGACCACGGATTGCGGCCTCCCTTCCACCACGGCCTCAAGGGAACAGCCCCGCGTGCGCGGGGACCACCGTACGACGGCGCCGATCCACTCACCGCCGTTGGGAACAGCCCCGCGTGCGCGGGGACCACGACGCCGCCAGCATCCGCCACACCTGGAACCTGGGAACAGCCCCGCGTGCGCGGGGACCACGCCCTGGGCAGACCGGTAATTCCACTGCCGGAGGGAACAGCCCCGCGTGCGCGGGGACCACCTGTGCCCCGTGGACCGGGGACCAGAGCAGCGGGGAACAGCCCCGCGTGCGCGGGGACCACACCACCGGGATGGGTGTCCACGACCACGGGTCGGGAACAGCCCCGCGTGCGCGGGGACCACTCCGCCTCCATCTGACACACCATCGGGGCCGCGGGAACAGCCCCGCGTGCGCGGGGACCACCCGCTGATGGCGTACGACCAGGCGACGCACCTGGGAACAGCCCCGCGTGCGCGGGGACCACACCGGCTCGCGGTTCGGCAGGTGCAGCGTCCCGGGAACAGCCCCGCGTGCGCGGGGACCACAGGGCGCGACCTGGGGTTTTATGGCGCTGGACAGCGGATTTTACCCACTATCGCAGATTCCGGCATAGCTTCAATGCAGGTATTAAATAGCCCAATTGATTTCAACCTCGTCCGAATCGGCGGCGCTTGGCCGCCTTGCTCCAGCCCTGTTTCGGGGGGTCGGTCGGGCTGGTGGTCTTGTGCGGTTGGGTGGGGTTGGGGCGGCGGAGGAGGGTGAGTCCTTCGTGGTCGGTGGGGTGCCAGGCGTGGTCGTGGGTTTCGAAGGTGAAGCCTTGTTCGTTGTTGGTCTGGTAGGCGAGCAGGGCGCGGCCCTTGCCGGAGTATTGGCGTACCTCGGCCCACAGGACGTCCCGTACGCGAGCGGAGGGGGAGCCGAGGAAGACGCCGGGGGAGAGTTCGAGGAGCCAGCGGGTGAGGAAGCCTCGGAGTCCTGCGGGGCAGTTGGCGAGGATGATGACGGTCACCAGATGGGCTCTTCCCCGTAGTTGCGGCCGCCTTCGAGGTGGAGGCCGCCGTCGGTCTGGAGGGTGACGCGGTCTTGGGCTTCCGCCGCTTCGCCGGTCTGGGGCTCGTCGTGGCGTAGGAGTTGCTTGATGTCGCGTACGCAACGGTCGAGCAGGGCGGTTTCGTTGATGCGGTCGCGCAGGGCTCGTCGGGTGCGGGTGGCGACGTCGTCGGGGCCGTGTGCAGCCGCGTCGAACGCGGCGGGAATGGCGATGTCGGTCTTGTAGAGGTCGGCGATGTCCAGGACGAAGGAGCGTTCGTGGCCGGAGTGGACGAAGCCGAGCGCCGGTGAGCAGCCGAGGGCTGTGACCACCGCGTGCGCGATGCCGTACATGCACTGTGCGGCCGCGGTCACGCCCTGGTTGGGTGCGTCGCCTGCGGAGAAGTCGCCGTGGTGGTATTCGCGGCGTCGCCAGGGGACTCCGGTGCGGGCGGATTCGCGGCGATAGCACTCCTTGAGGCGGCGGCCCTCCATGCGCAGCAGTTCGTCGCGGCTATGCCCGCCCGGGTCCTCGTCGGGGAACCGCAGGCGGTACATGTCGCGGGCGACCTCCAGCCGCGTGCGGCGGTTCGCCCAGGCGGTGGCGTGTGCTTCGGCGAGGGCGGAGGAGCGGGTGAGCGCCCGGCCGCCGGCGTAGTAGCGCACGCCGTGCTCGCCCACCCACACCACTCCGGCTCCGCACTCGCCGAGTACGGACATGGCCTGGTGGGTGACCCGGGTGCCGGGGCCCAGCAGGAGCGTTCCGATGGTGGCGGCGGGGATGTGGGTGATGCCCTCGGTGTCCGTGGCGGTGATGGCGTTGTCGTCGCGGTGGACGGTGCACCGCTCCAGGTAGACGAAGGAGAGCCGGTCGCCGACCCGGTGGAGCTCGCGGGGTGTGGAGGCGGCCCGGCGGCTGACGGTGCTCATCGGGCCGGGGCCAGGGTCATCAGGCCGCAGCCGTAGGCCTTGGCTTTGCCCAGTCCGTGGGTGAGCGTGCGGCGGAGGGCGTCGGGGTCGGTGATGCGCAGCCTGCCGTCGAAGGTGACGCGCACGAACCGGACGTCGCCGCGGGAGCCGGGCTCGCGTTTGCGGAACTGATGGGGCACCCGGTTGTGCACGATCACCTCGTGCTCGTCGCCGGGGTCGTCGTCGGTGCCGGGCAGCAGACGTCGCGCGTCGGGCGTACGGGTGATCTCGAAGCCGGCGGCCTTCTGACGTTCGAGGAGCCACCGCACCTGGTGTTTGGGGGTCAGGTGCGCGGTCCGCTTGGTGGGGGTGCCCTCGGCGCTGCCTGGTTTACGGATGTGGTGGACGGGGTTGGCGGTGAGGCGGAAGCCCCAGGTGTCTCCCTGTTTGAGGGTGTCAAGGAATTCCGCGTAGGCGAACGTCGTCCACCCCGGCTCTTCGGCCTTGGGCCAGCCCACCTGCTCGACGAGGTGCGTCAGGTCCGGCTTGCCGGGGCTGACGATGAACAGGTCGGGGCGGCCGGAGGGGCTGTGGTCGAGCCGCCAGAGCACACGGGGGCCCTGCTCCTGGAGGGGCGGGGGCGTGGGGAAGGCCATGTTGACCGCGCCGTGCATGAAGTGCGGTGAACCCAGCAACCGCCTGGCTTCGGTGCGGGCGGTGTTGATGCGGAAGCGCGTCAGGTACATCAGTCGGTCCTCGGGAAGCTCTCCGTGGTGCTCACGTCACCAGGGCCCACCGGCCGTAGACCGGCGGTCGGGTCGTGGGACGCGGGCGCGGCCCGGTCGGTGATCAGGCCGCGCAGTTCGTAGCGTCGGTGGCGGGGGTCGAAGCGGACCGGGGTATCGCGCTGCGACAGGTGCGGCGTCTCGCCCGGCGGGCAGTCGAGCAGCAGCTCCAGCGGTTCCGCTCCGGAAGACCCGCCACCGTACTCGGCAGCGCGCTCCAGTTGCCGTACATACCAGCGGGACGCCTGCCATGGAACGCCACGCAGCGCGTCCTCCAGGGAGATGTCCGCGGGCGGGCCCATCAGCACCGGCCTGGACGGCGGGCAGGAGCGGCGCCCGAGATACGGAAGGTAGTACGGAGCCCGGAGCGCTTGATGCAGATGTTGGAGCAGCGCGGCGTCGCCCTCCACACCGGCGACGAACACCGCGTCGGCGAGGTAATAACGCTCCGAGAGCGGCATCGCCTTGCCGGAGTCGGCGTGGTGCGCGGTATGGAAGTCCCGCATGCGGGAACCGGGTTGGTCGATCCGCACGCCGAAGCGCAGCGCGGCCAGGTCGGACAGGTCAGCGTCCCGGGGCCGGCCCTGCGCGGCGGCGAGCAGACCGAGCACCCCGCTCTTGGTGGGGGCGTTCTCCGTACTGCGGCGGGCGAAGCGCGCGGCAGAACCCCAGGACTGCATCGGGCCCGCCAGCCGGAGCAGCAGCGTGGTCATGCGCCACGCCCCAGCCGCCGGCCCACCGCCTCCGAGACCTCATTCACGAGCGTGGCCAGGGAGACTTCCGTGCCGAGTTCGCCGAGGGCACTGGTCTCTTCGCCTACCCGGAACACCCAGCTCTGTTCCGGGTCGGTGATCCCGTACTGGCGCTCCAGCTCGGGTACGAACTCGGCCAACCTGCGGCAGCTCTGGCGCAGGTAACCGCCGGCCGAGGTCTTGGGCACCGGCTCCTCGAAGGCGCCTACGAAGCTGACGGGCCAGCGGTCGCGCACCTTGACGAGCACGGCCGAGGGGAGAGTGTGGTTGCCGAAGGTGTTGATCTTCCCGGTCGGCAGAGAGGTGATGAACGCTTCCAGAAAGGCCCCGACCGCCTTCTCCACCGGCGTGGTGGGCGACTCGTTGTCGCGCAGCCCGTCCCCGAGGTTGCGCCGCAGCCGGTCGACGTCCACGGCGGCGTAGCGGTAGAGCGTGGCGGAGTTGAAGTCGATGGTGCCGATCATTCCCGCGCCGCTCTCGTCCTCCCGGCTGCGGTCGTCGACCGCCGTGTAGTAGTCGGACTCGATATCCGACTTGTGCACGCTGAGGGCGTGGGCCACCTGCGTGGCCGCGTCCACGTTCAGATCGGCGGAGTCGGCGACCATCCTGCCGAACAGCGCGATGTCGACCGAGTGCTGGGAGTCGACGGCCTGCCTGGCGCGGGCTTTGTTCTCCTTGTCCTTGAGGTACTTGGCAAGTGCCTCCGGGGTCGGGTCCTCGGCGTCGTCTTCCATCATGGCCAGCTCGGCGAGAGCGTCCAACTGCCGACTGCTCAGGAACATCAGGTAAGACGACTCGGGAGCCTCGGGGCTCTCCTCGCCGCTGGCGGCCTTGGACTTGCGGAGGGGGTCCTTGATGGCCGAGCCGGTCGCGGCCGTGAGTACCTGGGTGGCGAGCTGCACGGCTACCGGCTCCAATGCCGTGTCCCGCGCGACGATCCGTTCGGCCAGCGCGGCGGCCACCTTCTTGGTCCGCACGCCCAGTTCCGTCGGCGGCAGGAGGTCCTGGAACGCCCGCCGGGTAGCGCGCTTCCATGCCTGGCTGGACACACGAGCACGCCGTACCCCGCCGAAAACGGCCGATTTGGGGGTACCTGTGTCGTCCCTATTGAGATTGCTCGGAGGGACGGTCTGGAGGATATGGATGTCGAGGATGGTTCGGGTCACCGTGGATCCATTCTGCTCGCGGCCCTGCTCGTCGGGCCCGTCGGATGACGTGTGGAGGGGCGGGGTGTCCCCGGAGTCGTGGCCGGTGGTGCGCGCTCTGAGGGGGCGTCACACTGCGTCGGCGTCGGCCCCGTCGGCCGGGGACTGCGCGGCGTACGTGAGGTGGAACTCGCGTCCCCAGGCGCGGCGTACGCCGTCCTGGAGCGGTTCGTTCTGCCAGAGCCAGAGCTGGCCCGCGAGGTAGCCATAGTCCAGGGGGATGCGTGCGGTTCGCAGCAGGAGCACGATCTGGCGCAGGCGTCCGCTGAGGGTGTCGAAGTCCGTCGACGTGCCGAGCCGGACGAAACGTTTGCGGATTGCCTCGTTGGCGTCCTCGACGGGCTGCCGCTCGGACCGGGACCCACCGCCCTCGGAACCGCCTTCTCCGGGGCCGCTGGCTCCGGGGCTGCGGTCTTCGGAACCGCCCTTCCCGGGGTTGCGGTCTTCGGAACCGCCCTCCCCGGGGCTGCGGTCTTCGGAACCGCCTTCCCCAGCGTCGGGCGTCTCGCCCTGGCGCGGGTCCTGGGTGCCGGTCCTGCCGTGGGCGAGCCGCCGCACCGAGCGCCCGAGGTACCAGCCGCTCTGGTGCATCGAGGCGTCGCGGATGGACTGCTGGTGCAGGGCCCAGAGGGTCACCGCCAGGTGGACGGCCTGTTCCTCCTGCTCCTGACGGGCCTCGGTCCGTCGCCGCGCGCGGGCCGAGAGGTGCTCCGGTGCGGCCCGGCCCTCTTCGCGTTCCTGCGCCCCCTGCTTCGCCTTGTCCCGCAGGTAGGAGAGGTCTTCCAGGTCGTCGAGCCCCCACGCGGTGGGGGAGGCGTGCGGATCGCGGCCCGCCTCGCGCCGCAGCCGCGCGACGGCGGCCACCGCGAAGGCGACGTCCTGGCGGTAGCCGCTCTGCAGACGGCCGATGGTATGGCGGGCGGCGCGCTGCACCAGGGCGACGCTGCGCTCGGTCGCATGCGCATCCGCATCCGCATCCGCACTCGCCTCCGGCACGTACGAGGTGTGGCCCGTGCTGCTGGTCATGAGTCGCCTTTCCGGGGGCCGTCGGGGAAGCGGTCGGTGCGGGGCTTGTCGGCGGCCGGGCCCAGCACCTTGTTCAGGCGCCCGGCGAACCACACGTTGGCCCGGCCGGCGTCCACCCATCGGGGGCCGAGGCCGGGGAGTTCGGCCATGCGTCCCTCGTCCGCCGCCGGTCCGGCGGAAGCGAGCAACTCGCGGCCCAGGCGCGCGATGTGCCTGCGCACGATGGCCTTCCACGCCTGGCGCGCCGTCTCCAGGTCGGGATAGGACAGCAGGTCCCTCAGCCACGTCCGGTAAGGGCCGTCGAGCGCGCCGAACCCTGCGTCCCGCGCGGCGCCGGAGGGCGGGGCGGGGTCGCTCCCGGCGGCCCGCGCGAGGTTTGCGGCGAGTTGCCCCAGGGCGATGACGGCGCCCTCGGCCCACTGGACGCCGTCCAGGGCCGCGGCGCCGTACACCGGGTTCTTCTCGTGCAGGGTGATTACCGGGAGGACGACGGAGTCGTCCACGATCTCGTCCACCACCGACTGCTGTGTGCCGTAGACGGCCCCGACGAGGCGCAGCCGCACCAGCTTGCCGGGGGCCACGTCCCCCTCTGTGATCACTTGGGTGAACCACCGGCTGATGCCCGAGCGCAGTTCAAGGGGTGCTTCCCCCTTCTTTCCCCTCTCATCTGTGCCTTGGCGTGCGGGGAGGAGGGCGGCCAGGCCGCGCCAGGCGGCCTTGTCGGGGTCGTGCCTCTTGGGCATGTACACCAGCCCGCGCTGCTGCTTCTTCTCCTGGGTGGGGCTGCGGCGCCAGGCCGTCATGGGTTCCAGCTTCCAGGGGGACGCGAGAGCGAGCGGGTCCCCGTAGCCGAGAACGACGCCGGTCACCTCGCCGTTCTCCGGGTGCAGCCGCAGCCGCCGGGACTGCCACGTATACAGGTCGCGCAGCCCCAGCGGACGTCCGGAGTCACGCGGCGCGGCTCCGGACGGCGGGCCGCGCCACACGGGACGGTCGTCCTCGGCGTTGTCCTGTACGAGGTCGAGTTCATCGGGAGCGAGGAGGTTCAGCAGCAGCGTCTCGCGCAGCGAGTCGCCCTCGGCGAAGATGCCGCCCAGATTTCCCAGGGAACCTACTCCCAGTGGATAGACCTTTCCCGCCTTCGCGCGCTTCTCGTCGCCGGCCAGGGCCGACTTGATGCCGGAGGTGTCGAAGGCGTGGGCGTGCACCAGCCAGCGGGCCGCTTCCGCGTACGGGATGCTGTCGACGCCGGGTCGCCGCATGCTGAAGAACACCGAGCCGACGGGGACGTCCGTGACGATGCGGCTGAGCGGAGCCAGCTCGTCCTTGCCGGTCCGCAGCCCGGCCACCTGGTAGAAGGGCTGCTCCGGATGGAAAAGGTCGAAGCGGTCACGGTGACGTTCGAGATAGGCGGGCACCTCGGCGAACGGATCGCCGGACAGCCACAGCTCCTCCCAGTCCTCCAGCGTGCCCGGGAACGCGGCGCCGTGGACGTCCGCCAACGCGTCGTAGGCGATAGCCAGCAGCAGCCGCAGCAGAGCGATCTCCTGGGTCGGCAGATCCCCCACCATGCGACGAATCTCGCCGGCCTCGGCGAACAGCCCGGTAAGAGAGACCTCTCCCACCGACCCGTCCTGCCGCTGTACGGGCAGCCACGGCTCGGAGACCAGATTGAAGGAGGCGGGGCCATCCTCCGCCGACCGCTCCCTGGTCACCACACCGCCCTGCCATCCCCGCGGCGCCGTAACGTACTCGGCACCACGACCCTCGTTCTCCGCCTGCTCACTCCGACCGTCCCCTCCATCGCCCCCGCCGCCCGCCAGCGAGACCCACCCGCCGTCCGCCGGCGGGTCGGTATCGGATGGTGCGGCTGGCTCGCACCGCAGTCCTTCGGCGGGGCTGTACTGGAGAGTGAAGCCTGACAGGTGGGTCTGACATTTCTCGTCCAGAACGAGAAGCAACTCCCCGTCCAGCCACGGGCATTCCTTCACCTGCCAGGCCGGAATCAGCACGGTCTCCAGCTCAGCGATGGTGGGGTCGATCATCCAGAGCTTGCTGAAGATTGGGGGCAGGGTAAGAGAACTCGCCGCCACCGCTTCTGCCGCACGCCGCCCGGGCGGGAAATCAGTTGGCAGAACGAGACCACCACGCGGGCCTTCCGTATCGTCGGGCAACCACGGCACGGTGGCCAGGTGCCCGTCCGTGCGGCGTTGGACGACGAGGACCTCCAGGGACTCCTCGGTATCGCGCACCTGCGCCCGGCCCTCACCGGTGTCGTCGGTGTCCCCGGCCTGCGCTTCCAGCCACCCGTACACCGGCCGTCCAGCCCGCCGTACCGGCCCCAGGAGAAAGCCCTCCGCCGCCTCCCGCTTTCTGTCCAGCATCTTCGTGTGCACTGCCCGCGCCTCCTCCAGCGCCTGTGCCCACGGCTGCGGTACCGCGAGATCGGCGCCGTACGCCCGCTGCACCAGCGGGCTGATGTCCGTCGGCAGGCACAGGGGCGCGCCGTCCAGGTACGGACCGAGCACGGCCAGCGAGGCCAACAGCGTGAAATCGCCCTCGTAGACCGCCTGCGAGCCCTTGACGGGGAGGGGAGGCGTGGCCTGCCAGTCCTCCACTCCGGTGATCAGGCACCGTGCCTGGCGCAGCCGGGCTGGGCGAGACCTCGGGTGCCGGTGCAGCCGTCCCATGCGTTGCAGGACCAGGTCGACCGGTGCCAAGTCGGTGACCAGCAGGTCGAAGTCGACATCCAGCGACTGCTCGACCACCTGGCTGGCCACCACCACATGCCGGCGGGGGCGTTCGTCGCTGCCCGGTCCGAACCGCCGCACCAGGTCCGCGTCCTTCGCCGCCCGGTCAGCAGCCAGGAAACGGGAGTGCGCGACCGTCACCGCCTCGTTCCCGAACCTCTCGCGCAGCCCCTCCGCCGCTTCCAGCACCCGGGCCACCGTGTTGCGGACGACCAGCGCACAGCCCCCGTCGGCCAGTTCCTCCGCCAACCGGTCGGCCAACTTCCTCACGTCGTCGTCGAACCGCTCCACCACCACCTCGGTGCGGCGCTCCGAGGCCGCCTGCGGACGTACGCTCACGGTCTGGCAGCCCGGCGACGCCGCAGTCACCAAGGGGTAGGCGTCGGCGTCGGTCTCGATCCGCGCGGCCCCGGACTTCCCCGCGTACGCGGCGGCCAGTGCGCGTCGGCGCTCTGCCGGGAGCGTCGCGGACAGCAGGACCACGGGTACGCGGTAGGCCGCCAGCCACTCCAGTACCCGCTCCAGATACCGGCTCATGTACGCGTCGTAGGCGTGCACCTCGTCAATGATCACGACCTTGCCGGCCACCGCCAGGTGCCGCAGCGCCAGGTGCCGACTCTTCAGCCCGGCGAACAGCACCTGATCGATCGTCCCCACCGCGAACGACGCCAGGAGCTGCTTCTTCCGCCCCCGCAACCACGCGTGCGCGTGCAGTCCCGCCGGCCGGCCACCGATGGCCGCGCCCTCGGCCTCCCCGTCCGGATCGACCGCGGTGATGGCCCGCCGTCCTTCGCGCAGCATGCCGCTCCACGTGCCGTTCAAGGCAGCCTTGGCGTGCGCGAGTACGACCGACAGCGAAGCGTCCTCCTCGCACGGAAGCGCATCCAGCCACCCCGTCAAGCGGCCGAACATCGCATCGCTGGTCGCCCGCGTCGGCAGCGCCACCAGCACCCCGCCCGCCCCCGACCGCGCGGCGAGCACCTCCGAAGCGGCCAGCGCGGCCTCCGTCTTGCCCTCTCCCATGGGCGCTTCGATCACCAACAGGCCCGGCTCGGGCATCGCGCGCGCCGCCCGTACGGCCTCGACCTGCACCGGGCGCACTTCGAAGCCCCGCAACTTCGGGAAACGCACCGCGAACAGCTCCGACACTGGCTCCTGCGGCACCTCCGGCTTCCACGGTCCCGGTAGATCCAGTCCCACCCAGGCGGCCCGCAACCGCCGCTGTTCTCCGACCGCACCGGCCGGTTGCCACGACTCCGGGTCGTACGGGAAGAGCTCCGGCGCACTCGCGATCCAGTCGGAGACGATCACCACCGAGGACAGCAGCACCTGCGCCGTCTGCGGCAGCCGCACCCCCGCCCACCGCTCGAACCGGTCCGTCACCCCGGCGGCCTGCGCGCACGCGTCCATCAGCGAGAACTGCACCTCGCGCCAACGTTGTTCAGCCGTGCCGGGATGCCGCAGAAGATGAGGACGGAGCTGGAGATCGTGAATGTGCTGATGCTCCGGTGGTACCCCATGATGCCCACCCACAACAACCGCGAACTGCCCGGACACCCGGCCCGCGAGCCCGAACCGTTCCTCCAGCCACTCCTGCAACAGCAACTGCCCGGCCAGCCCATGCGGCGCCAGACGACGGTCCGTCCCGTACTCCTTCATGGTCAGCATGTCGAGCCCGGCATCCCGCATGCCCACAGCAAGAGATTCGACCTGGCAGGCAAAGGCGGGCGTGGCTTTTCCTACGTCGTGCACCCCTGCGAGGAACCGCGCCAGCCGAAGGGCATCTTCCTCCCCGCCCGGCAAGGCCTCAGCCACCAGCCCCCTGACCGACCGGGGCACCCACCGCTCCCACAACTCCCCAGCCACAGCCGCACTGTCAGCCATGTGCCGCCACAACGGAAGCCAGCCCTCCGTCTTACGGTCATGCTTCGCCCACACCACCCGCGCCGCCGAGGGCAACCCCTGAAACGCCGAGGAATGGGCCTCAGCCGCCACACTCATAGAAGCATCAGACATCCCGAACCCTCCTCCGGAACCGATACGCCAAAAGCCCTCTCGCGGTGCCCGGAACCGGTGTAAGGGGGCGCGGTTCCAGCCGTGCCGGCCGACACCGGATGACTCCGGTGTCGGCCAGCCCTGCCGCTCGGGTCAAGCTCGGCGCGTCGAGGGCCTGGAGTCGACCAGTACGAGCACTACGACCACGACCACGACCGCTCCCCACAGCCATGGCGCTTGCGGCGGCGTAGCCGGGGCGGCGGTAAGGGCGGCGACGATCAGCCTGACGGTGCTGGCGTGCGGGGGCGGTTCGGGGGTGTGGCCACTCACGTCTTGATGGCGCATTGGTAAAATCCTTCTCGTTCCTGCTGTTCAGGCGTTAGGAACTGACTGGGGCCCGCCTTTCCTCGCTGGCACGAGGGGGAGCGGGCCCCACGCGTATCAACGTGAGGACCGCTCTGGCGACCCGAGTGGGGAGCGTAGCGCACATGAAGTCCCGTGCGTGCCGCGCTTGTTGAGTCTCTGGGATCCACGCCACCTAGGTCCGCTGCCCTCCCCAGTTCACCTTCGTGCTGCAACTCGACGCGCAGCTCCATTGGGGTCGCCGTGGTGCTTTCGCGGTCCGTCCGGATAGGGGTGCCTGCCGACGAGTCTCCTGTGAACCACTTCCGAACGCACAGGCGTCATCAGCCCAATCACCGAAGGTGTGTCAGGCGCCGCGAGACCCATCTCTCCCGGATGTGAGAAGGGCTTTGCCACAGCCTCGAACCTGATGGGATCTTCGTACGCGCTTCCGGTGTGGTGGAAGTTCAGCCGCACGAGGCGGAAGCCACCCTGCGCGGACGGGCAAGACGTAAGGTCTGCGCGCGTCGGCCGGGGTGAGCAGACGGCCCCGCATGCGCGGGGATCACTGTGAACGTCACCTGGGGCCGCTGCCTCCCCATGGGACAGCCCCGCGGGGGCGGGGGCAATCCATACTCTCCTGTTTGCGGCTGACTGCAGAAGATGACAGTAACCACTTCTGGCAAGCCGCTCACGAGGGGACTCGCTCGTTCGTGGGAATGGGAGCAGTTTGGGGCTTGCTTGAACCCCTCCAGGGTGTCGTGGAGGAGTCGGCACTGATTCCCCGGGTGGTGCATGGCACTACCCTTCCACTCGTCACCGCATCGGCCTGACCGCCAAGATCTGCGAACCGGCGCAAGGTGCAATCTAGGAGTGGAATGCGGCAAATGCCGGAGTCTGTCTTAGTGGGTAAAATCTGGTCTCTCATGGAATGAAACTGCAGGTCGGCGCCTGTGGTCCCCGCGCACGCGGGGCTGGACCCCGCCGGTACACGGCCGGTCCGACGACCCTGTCGTGGTCCCCGCGCACGCGGGGCTGGACCCTGCTCCGGTCCAGGAAAATGGCGCAAACTGCAGTGGTCCCCGCGCACGCGGGGCTGGACCCCGCATAACAATCGGCTTTTGTGATCATGGGTCGTGGTCCCCGCGCACGCGGGGCTGGACCCGGCCTGGAAGACCTCGTCAGCCTGGGAGGCGTGTGGTCCCCGCGCACGCGGGGCTGGACCCACCGCTACGAAGATCCGCCGCCTCCACCGCAAGTGGTCCCCGCGCACGCGGGGCTGGACCCCCGCCCGCAGATAACCCGCCTGTCGGCCCGGCGTGGTCCCCGCGCACGCGGGGCTGGACCCAAGTGCGTTGCCTGGTTGAAGGCCATGAGCGGGTGGTCCCCGCGCACGCGGGGCTGTTACCACGCCCCCGACCAAGGGCGACGATTGGTGACCGTGGTCCCCGCACACGCGGGGCTGTTCCCGCCATCAGGCCACCGCCTTGAGCGCCTTGCTCGTGGTCCCCGCGCACGCGGGGCTGTTCCCCCCGGAGGCTCGGAGTACGAAGAGCAGACGTGCGTGGTCCCCGTACACGCGGGGCTGTTCCCGCGACCTGGACGCACCGCGGCACCCGAACGGAGTGGTCCCCGCGCACGCGAAACCTTCGTCCTTCCGTGCCCGGAGCCCTGCGGGTTCGTGAAGGGAGTGCGCCCAGTGCGGACGACGGAATCCCGAACCTCGCCGACAGGCGAACAACGGCCTGCCGGAGGAGTTCTGGCCCTTCATCTTTTTTCCCTGGCCAGTTCTTCGAAGGCGGTGGCGTATTCCTCGGCAGTGGGCGTGGCGAAGGCCTTGCTCAGCGTCTCCCCGTATGCCTTGAAATCTTCTGCCGATGGGCACTGAGGATTTGCGGGTTCTACTCTCCCGCGGGCTGTGAGGCGGCCCGTGGCGGCCTCGCGGAGCTCCAGGAGGTACCTGCCGGTTCGGAGGGGGACGGTGCGATCGGCGTACGTGCACCGCTTTCCGCTGTCGCGGTGGTCGTCCTTGTCGATGCCCGTACAGCCGACCAACTGCACCCGGCGGACGTCGTGTTCCCGCCAGGTGAGGTGAGGGCTGTCGGGGAGGGCGTCCAGGACGATCCGCGCGCGGCCGGGGTTTCCGCCGTTCTGCTGGTGATACAGCCAGATCGGAGCCGGGCCGGTTTCCGTCCGCGGGGCGCTCTCGGTGAAATACCTGGGCGGGAGTTCGCACAGCCCGATCAGACTGCTGTGGCTGGTGAGCGTCTGGTCGGCCTCTTTCGGCGTCGTCTCAGCGCACACCACCGCGATCATGATGCCGGCCGGGATGCCCACGGTCAGTGCGGCAAGCCCGACGCAGCCCAGTGGCGTCTCCCAGATTCCCTTCGCCCTGACGCGCCACACCAGCCAGTTACGCCTCCACCAAAGCACCCCGCCCCCAACCCCCACCCAACGTGAACTGCGAGATCGTATCCGCCGCCGAGCTACGGCAGACGTGGCGGTCGGAGACGGCCGTTCGGCATGCAGAGGCAGGCAGGTCAGTCGGCTCGCCAGTCAGCACTCAATAACGTTGACCGCCAGCCCGCCCCGCGCCGTCTCCTTGTACTTCACCTTCATGTCGGCGCCCGTCTCCTTCATGGTTTTTATGACCTTGTCGAGGGAGACGTGGTGGCGGCCGTCGCCGCGGAGGGCCATGCGGGCGGCGGTGACGGCTTTGACGGCGGCCATGCCGTTGCGTTCGATGCAGGGGATCTGGACGAGGCCGCCGACGGGGTCGCAGGTGAGGCCGAGGTTGTGTTCCATGCCGATCTCGGCGGCGTTCTCGACCTGTTCGGGGGAGCCGCCGAGGACCTCGGCGAGACCGCCGGCGGCCATGGAGCAGGCGGAGCCGACCTCGCCCTGGCAGCCGACCTCGGCGCCGGAGATGGAGGCGTTCTCCTTGAAGAGCATGCCGATGGCGCTGGCGGCGAGGAGGAAGCGGACGACGCCGTCCTCGTCGGCGCCGGGCACGAAGTTCACGTAGTAGTGCAGGACGGCGGGGATGATGCCGGCGGCGCCGTTGGTGGGGGCGGTGACGACGCGGCCACCGGCGGCGTTCTCCTCGTTCACGGCCATGGCGTAGAGGGTGGTCCACTCCATGGCGCGAGCGGCGGGTTCGCCCTCGGCGCGCAGTTGGCGGGCGGAGTGGGCGGCGCGGCGGCGGACCTTGAGGCCGCCGGGGAGGATGCCCTCGCGGGACATGCCGCGCGAGACGCACGCCTGCATGACGCCCCAGATCTCCAGCAGACCGGCGCGGATCTCTTCCTCGGTGCGCCACGCCTTCTCGTTCTCCAGCATCAGGGCCGAGATCGACAGGCCCGTCTCCCGGGAGCGGCGCAGCAGCTCGTCACCAGTGCGGAAAGGATACTTCAGCACCGTGTCGTCCAGCTTGATGCGGTCCTCGCCGACCGCGTCCTCGTCCACGACGAAGCCGCCGCCCACCGAGTAGTAGGTCTTCTCCAGGAGCGGCAGACCGTCCTCGTCGTACGCGAAGAGGGTCATGCCGTTGGCGTGGTACGGCAGGGAGCGGCGGCGGTGCAGGATGAGCTGGTTGGGCTCGTCGAAGTCGATCTCGTGGGCGTCGCCGATCTCCGCGCCGAGCAGCCGCAGCCGCTTGGTCCGCCGGATGCGGTCGACCTCGTCGTCCGCGGTCTCGACGTTCACGCTGCGCGGGGAGTGGCCCTCCAGCCCGAGGAGTACGGCCTTGGGGGTGCCGTGGCCGTGTCCGGTCGCGCCGAGGGAGCCGAAGAGCTCCGCCCGCACTGACGTGGTGTGGGCGAGCACGCCTTCGTTCTTGAGCCTGCGCGCGAACATCCGGGCCGCGCGCATGGGGCCGACCGTGTGCGAACTGGAGGGGCCGATGCCGATGGAGAAGAGATCGAAGACGGAGATGGCCACGGTGGCGGACCCCTTGTCTGCTCGTGGTGGGTGGTGCGGGCACTGCTGTGCCGCGAGCGGTGTCCTGGTGAGGGACGCCGCCGCGGCGCGGGCGCTGCGCCGTGACGGGGCGCATGGCACGGGGCACCGGTGCACTGTTCTGTCTCCAGTGTGCGCGGTGCCCCGTACTCGCGGATGAATCAGCTACTTCACTCGGACTTCAGGCCCGGGTACAGCGGGTGCTTCGCGGCGAGGGCGGTGACCCGGCCGCGCAGCGCCGCCGCGTCGTAGGACGGCTTGAGCGCCTCGGCGATGATGTCCGCGACCTCGGTGAAGTCCGCGGCGCCGAAGCCGCGGGTGGCCAGCGCCGGGGTGCCGATCCGCAGGCCGGAGGTGACCATCGGGGGGCGCGGGTCGTTCGGGACGGCGTTGCGGTTGACCGTGATGCCGACCTCGTGGAGCCGGTCCTCGGCCTGCTGGCCGTCCAGCTCGCTGTGGCGCAGGTCCACCAGGACCAGGTGCACGTCCGTGCCGCCGGAGAGCACGGACACGCCGTGCCCGGTGACGTCCGGCTGGGTCAGCCGCTCGGCGAGGATACGGGCACCCTCCAGGGTGCGCTGCTGGCGCTCCTTGAACTCGTCCGTCGCCGCGACCTTGAAGGACACCGCCTTCGCCGCGACCACGTGCTCCAGCGGGCCGCCCTGCTGGCCGGGGAAGACCGCCGAGTTGATCTTCTTGGCCAGCTCCTGCGTGGACAGGATCACACCGCCGCGCGGGCCGCCGAGGGTCTTGTGCGTGGTGGTGGTCACCACATGCGCGTGCGGTACGGGGTTGGGGTGCAGCCCCGCCGCCACCAGGCCCGCGAAGTGGGCCATGTCCACCATCAGGTACGCGCCGATCTCGTCGGCGATCTTGCGGAACGCCGCGAAGTCGAGCTGCCGCGGGTACGCGGACCAGCCGGCCACGATCAGCTTCGGCTTGGTCTCCTTGGCGAGCCGCTCCACCTCGGCCATGTCGACCTGGCCGGTCTCGTCGTCCACGTGGTACGCGACCACGTTGTAGAGCTTGCCGGAGAAGTTGATCTTCATCCCGTGGGTCAGGTGCCCGCCGTGCGCGAGGTTCAGCCCCATGATCGTGTCGCCCGGCTTGAGCAGCGCGAACATCGCGGCGGCGTTGGCCTGCGCGCCGGAGTGCGGCTGCACATTGGCGTGCTCGGCGCCGAAGAGCGCCTTGATCCGGTCGATCGCGATCTGCTCGACCACGTCGACGTGCTCGCAGCCGCCGTAGTAGCGGCGGCCGGGATACCCCTCGGCGTACTTGTTGGTGAGGACCGAGCCCTGCGCCTCCATGACGGCGACCGGAGCGAAGTTCTCCGACGCGATCATTTCGAGGGTGGACTGCTGGCGGTCGAGTTCGGCGTCGACCGCGGCGGCGACGTCGGGGTCGAGCTCATGGAGGGAGCTGTTCAGCAGAGACATGAGATCTTCCTGGGAGGCTGGGGCGGAGGGCGGAGGGGGTACGCGGTCCCGTACGCGGCGTACTAGCCCGCGAAAGCGGTGTACTCGTCGGCGGTCAGCAGCTCCGCCGGCTCGTCCGTGACCTTCACCTTGAACAGCCAGCCGCCCTCGAAGGGGGCCGAGTTCACCAGCGACGGGTCGTCCATCACGTCCTGGTTGGCCTCGGTGACCTCGCCCGTCACGGGGGCGTACAGATCGCTGACCGACTTCGTCGACTCCAGCTCACCGCAGGTCTCGCCCGCCGTGACGGTGTCGCCGACCGCGGGGAGCTGCGCGTAGACCACATCGCCGAGCGCGTTGGCGGCGAACTCGGTGATGCCGACCGTCGCTACGCCGTCCTCGGCGGTCGACAGCCACTCGTGCTCCTTGGTGTAGCGGAGCTCCTGGGGGTTGTTCATGACTCGATTCTCCTGGATACGTGTGAATGTTTGTGCAACGGGTCTTGACAGGTGAGACGCGAGGGGCGCGGCCCCGGTACGGTCCGGTCAGCGCTCACGCTTGTAGAAGGGCAGCGCGACCACCTCGTACGGCTCATGGCTGCCGCGGATGTCCACGCTCACCCCGGCCGTGCCGGGCTCGGCGTGAGCCGCGTCCACGTACGCCATGGCGATCGGCTTGCCGAGGGTGGGGGAGGGGGCACCCGAGGTGACCTCGCCGATCACCGAGCCGTCGCTCGCCACCACCGAGAAGCCGGCGCGCGGCACCCGCCGCCCCTTCGCGACCAGTCCGACCAGCTTGCGCGGCGGCGCGCTCTCGGCCTTCTCGGCCGCCGCGGCCAGCGCCGCGCGGCCCACGAAGTCGCCCGCCTTCTCGAACTTCACGACCCGGCCCAGCCCCGCGTCGAACGGCGTCGTCGCCTTCGTCAGCTCGTGCCCGTACAGCGGCATGCCCGCCTCCAGGCGCAGCGTGTCCCGGCAGGACAGCCCCGCCGGCACGAGCCCGAGGCCCGCGCCCGCCTCGGTCAGCGCCTGCCACAGCCGCTCGGCGTCGGACGGGCCGACGAACAGCTCGAAGCCGTCCTCGCCCGTGTAGCCGGTACGGGCGATCAGCGCGGACACCCCCGCGACCGTGCCCGGCAGCCCCGCGTAGTACTTCAGCCCGGCCAGGTCCGCGTCGGTGAGCGACGTCAGGATCTCGGCCGCCTTCGGGCCCTGCACGGCCAGCAGCGCGTAGGCGTCGCGGTCGTCCCGTACGGACACGTCGAAGCCGGCGGCGCGCTCGGTCAGCGCGTCCAGCACCACCTGGGCGTTGGAGGCGTTCGCGACGACCATGAACTCCTGCCCGCCGAGGCGGTAGACGATCAGGTCGTCGAGGATGCCGCCCTCGGCGTCGCAGATCATGGTGTAGCGGGCGCGACCCACGGCGACCTTGCCGATGTTGCCGACCAGCGCGTAGTCGAGGGCGTCGGCGGCCTGCGGGCCGGTCAGCGTGATCTCGCCCATGTGCGAGAGGTCGAAGAGCCCGGCCCGGCCGCGGACGGCGAGGTGCTCATCGCGCTCGCTCGCGTAGCGCAGCGGCATGTCCCAGCCCGCGAAGTCGGTCATGGTCGCGCCGAGCGCGCGGTGCGTGGCGTCGAGCGCGGTACGACGGGGCGAAGCAGGTGAAGAAGAAGAGGAATCGGTCATGGTCCAGGCTCCCGGCTGACGGTGGCGAGTTCTTGGAAGAAGCACACGAAGAACGCGCCTCCCCATCTGTCATCGGAACCTGAGAGGTTCACCAGGAGGCCCGGCCGGGCCCCTCGGCTTGCACCTTGGGTGGGGCCGCCGACACGTCGGAGGCCCGCTTTTCAGATCTGCCTCGCCCGCGCGGTACGGGGCCTGAGAGATTCAAGGGAGGAACTTGCTCCTTCGGCGCCCAGCGCACGGAGCGTGACTGGGACTCTCCCGCGCGGACTACGAGCGGCCGATATGCAGTTTGCGCGCACATCATCGCATGCGACGCCCCGCTGTAAACCCCCGGACGGCCGGGTAACGGTTTTGGCCTGCTCTTGAAGCGCATTACCTTTTCTTGACACTCTTCGGGTACCCGCAGTGACCGGACCGGGGAGGACGATCACCGTGCACGCGCAGCGTACGTATCCGAGGCCGGCGTTTCCCGGCCCGCCGCAGCCCTTGCCCCCGGCCGCGGTAGCGGACCTGCGCGGGTCGGCGACCACACGGGAACTGAGATTCCCGGCCGGCGACCTCCTCGTCGTCTCCGGCCTGCCGGGCAGCGGCAAATCCACCCTCATCCGGCGGGCGGTGCCGGGGCTCGACGCCCGCGGCGGCATCGTCTGGTGCGTCGACTCGCAGGACGCCCGCGACCGCTGGGCGCGCCGCATCCCCCCGTACGTGCCGTACGGGCTCTACCGCCCGCTCGTCCGCCTCTCCCACTACACGGGGCTGCGGCGCGCGCTCCGCTCGGGCACCAGCGTGGTCGTCCACGACTGCGGCACCCTCGCCTGGGTCCGCCACTGGCTGGCCCGCGACGCCAGGCGGCGGGGCGTCGCCCTGCGCCTCCTCCTTCTGGACGTTCCCGCCGCCGACGCGCTCGCCGGTCAGGCCCGGCGGGGCCGGCGCGTCTCCGCGTACGCCTTCGCCCGCCACCGCCGCGCGGTGGCGCGGCTCGTCGCGGCGGTGGAGACCGGCCCCCTGCCGGCCGGCGTGTCCGCCGCCGTCCTCCTGGACCGGCCGGCGGCCGACGCGTTACGCACGATCCGCTTCGGCCCCCTGCCGCCCGCCGCGCGCCCCTGAGGCGGAGGCGGTGACGGTCCGTCGGAGCGCCAGCAGCCGTGGCACCCGGCGTCGGCCGTACGGTGCCGCCGGGGCACCCAGCGCTACGGGCCGGGGTGCCCGTCGCCCGTAAAAGCGGCTCATCCGGTGCCACCACCGGCCCGCGGACCGCCGTCCGGGGTCCGCGCCGGGTCGGCGGGCCGGGCGTCTTCGGTGCCGCCGGGGCTCTTGGCGAGGCCGGGCAGGTCGGGGGCGGGGAGGCCGCCGCTCACCAGCGTGCTGGTCACGACGTTGACGGTGGCGGTCAGGGTGGCCTTCACGGCGGCCGCGATCTCGGCCGGGTGCCCCGCGGTGGTCACCTTCAAGAGCGCGTTGACCTTCGCCTGGAGGTCCGTCACGGCCTTGGCCACCAGCTCCGGCGCCGCGGCGCCCTTCACCGGCGCCGGCGCCCCACTCAGCGGCCCGCTTTTCAGCGGCACACTCTTCCGCCCGGCCTGCGGCCCTCCGGCGGGCGGCTTGGCGTTGGTCGGATCGACGGGCGGGGCGGCGGGGGTTTCGGGTGCGGCGGGGGTCTTGTCGGATGTGGCGGGGGTCTTGTCGGTTACGGCGGGGGTCTTGGGGGTGGTCGAGATCTTGTGAGGTGCGGCGGGGGTCTTGGGGGTGGCCGGGGTCTTGTGAGGTACGGCCGGGGTCTTGGGGAGGGTCGAGGGCTTGTCAGGTGCGGCGGGGGTCTGGGGGGTGGCGGGGGTTTTGTCGGGTGTGACAGGCGGCTTGGGCGTGGCAGGGCCGACGGGAACGGCTGACGCCTTGTCAGGCGCGGCGGCGGGCCGCTCGGGGGCGGCCGGGGAGGCGGGTGTGGCGGACCCCTCCGCCGCCTCCGCCTGGCCCCCCTGAGTCGCCGCCCTGGTCACCCCCGCCAGGGCCTCCCGCACCGCCTCCGCGTGTTCCGCCGCCTCCGGGGTCGGGAGTCTGCCGCCGGGGGCCTTCAGTACGGCGTCGACGAGCGCGGTCACCGGGGTGAGCACACCGCCCACGCCGTTCAGCAGCGCGGACTGGCCCGCCAGGGCATCCGCTCCCGGCAGCGCGGCGGGCGTCGAGGCCGAGACCGAGGTCGAGGCAGGGGCCTCGGCCGCCGCCCCCGCCGGACGCGGGGCGGTGTCGCCGCTCGCGGTGGCGAGGGCCGCTCCGGAGGTGCCGAAGGCCAGCGCGCCGCAGACGACGGACGAGACGACGGACGAGATGACCGCGCCGGTCTTCAGGGACATACGCATAGAAAGCTCCCCTTTCGTGATGCGTACGAGTCCGTGTGCGTGGTGCTGCCCGCGGACTCGTGGTGCGTACGAGATGTCCGACCACCCTGCGGACGCCGGGTACGGTCCGCAACTCGCCGACTACGCTCGGTGTGCCTCGGTCCAACTCCCGCCACCCCCGCCTGACCTGGGGGTTCGTCAAGTAATTCGGCGGTCCCCGAGGAACGTGGGGCATGCAGCCGTTAGGGTTCGGGGGCGGCTTTGTCGAGACGGCGGTTGAACGGAATGGGACGGAATGAGCATCCCGGAGAGCTACGGACACACCCAGGCCCATGGCTGGCCCGCCAATGAGCTCGAAGAGGTGCTGGCCGCCTCCCTCGGTGTGCCGGACGCTGGCGCGCGCATCGTCGAGGTGCTGGGCCGCAGCCACCTGTGGGTCCCGCTGCCGAACGGCGGCACCCCGGACAGCCGCGAGCTGGACCTGCCCACACTGGAGATCGGCGGCGGCGCGTACGTCCCCGTCTTCAGCTCCGAGCAGCAGTTCCGTCTGATCACCGGCGACCGGATGGCCTGCACCGTCGCGCCGGCCGTCGAGTTCGCCCGCGGCCTCCCGCCGCAGCTCGGCATCGCCGTGAACCCGGACGGCGCGGTCGGCGTGCCGCTGCCGCCGCCCGCCGTCGCGGAGCTGTGCCGCGCCGGGCGCGGCCCGCTGGACGGGCCCGCCACCGGCGGCCGGGTGCGGCTCTACGAGCCGGACTGGCAGGAGGAGCCGGTGGACTTCCTCGCCGCCGCCGGGCTGGAGTTCGCCGCCGTCGGGCGGGTGCGCACCGCCCGCCGCGCCCTGGCCCGCGTGGAGACCGAGGCCCCGGCGCTGTTCGTCGGCGTCGAGCTCGACCTGCCCGACGACGAGGCCCGTACCGCCGTCCTCGACGCCCTCGGGCGCGCGCTGCACCGGGTCCCGGTCCCCTGGCCCGTACAGATGGTCTTCCTCGACCTGGCCCAGGACCCGGTGGGGGAGTGGCTGGGCGCCCGCGTCCGCCCGTTCTACGACCGTGACCTGTGACGCCGAGCGCGCACGAGGCGCGACGACCGGCCCCGCACCCGCCCCCGACCCCGGTGCGCGGCGCCCGGGCGTGGGCAGGACGTACGGTGGCCCCCGACTGGCCCCGGCGATCCCGGTGCGCGGCGCCCCGCCCGCCGTGGGCAGGACGCCCGACGACCCCCGACCGGCCCCACCCCCGTCCCCGCCTCCGGCCCGGTGCGCGGCGCCCCGCCATAGGTATGACACGGGCGCTGGCACCCGGCCTGTCGGTACGGGCTCGTAAGCTGGTGGGATGACCGGACGGGGCGCGGTGGCGCGCCCCGGGGCGGTGCCGAGACGGCCGAGGGAAAGGGCGGACCCAGGTGAGCGCGGGCGCGGAGAGCGGCGTGGAGCAGATGCTGCGCCAAGTGGCGCCCGGCCGGTACGACGCCTACGAGGCGCTGCTGCACGCCATCGCCGACGGCCAGGTGTGGATGCTGCTCTGGCACGGCCAGGCCGGGGCGCCCGACGCCCAGTACGGGAACATGGAGGTCGACGGTCTCGGCTACGCGCCGTGCGTGACCTCCGCGCCCGAGCTGGCCGCCAGCGGGTGGAACCGCGCCCATGAGGTGGTCGGCGGGCGCGCCGTCGCCGCCTCGCTCTTCCCCGACCGCTGGGGCCTGTGGCTCAATCCGCACGCGCCGGGCGGCGGCGTCGGCGTGCCCTGGCTGGATCTGCGGCGTATCGCGGGCGGCCTGGAGCGGCTGCCCGCCGGGCCGCTGCGGCTGAGCGAGCCGGCCGTCGACGTGGACCGGTTCTACGCCCTGCTCGGGCAGAACGCGCACCGTACGCCCGTGGTGCGGGCGCTGCGCCGGGCCTGGGTGCAGCCGGCGCTGGGCGCCCCGTATCTGGCGATCGGGCTGGATCTGTACGACACCTCCCAGCCGGCCGTCGACTCGGTACGGCTGATGATGCAGCAGTCGGTGGGCGTGGTGCCGGCGGGGCTGCCGGTTTCCACGGTGTCGATGGCGGACGAGCACGACCCGGTCGCGATGTGGATGCGGGCCAACGCGCGGCCGTTCTTCGACCGCGACGCGTACGGCGCCGGAGCGCCCGCGCCCACAGCGGGTTACGGCTATCCGCCGCAGCAGGGCCGCCAGGCCGGAGCGTACTAGCACCAACTGGACAAACTGTCCTTCCAGTTACTGATCCGCTCACGGATCACGACTGTCCGTATAACGGAACCTCTCCTTACACATCACGGTTGCGCATCCTTTGCCGGTCAGGTCTGGCGGGTGATCGCGAGCCCGTTGAAGACTCCCCGAAACAAGCAGAGTCGGTCCTGTGTACGACCTGCCCCGCGTGAACTTCCCACGCCTTCAGCACCATTCGCAGCACCTGATGTGAACCAAGCCGCCATGGCGGCAGCGTGGGCCGGCCATGGCCGGTCGAGAGGGGTCCCCCAGACGATGACGGCACCAATGCACGACACGAGCGCGGCCGAGACCGCCGCCGTCGATGTCGCGGCCGGCGTCCCGGCGAAAGCCATCGAGGGCCGTTCCCCGTGGCGAATCGCCTGGGTGCGGCTCAAGCGCGACAAGCTGGCCCTGGCCGGCGGGATAGTCGTGCTGCTGCTCATCCTGGTCGCGATATTCGCGCCGTTGATCGTGGACCTCCTGGGGCACCCGCCGAACGAGTTCCACGAGGACCAGATCGACCCGCTCTTCGGCACGCCCAAGGGCTCCTGGGGCGGCATCAATTCGGACTTCGTATTCGGCGTGGAGCCGGTCAACGGCCGCGACGTGTTCAGCCGGGTCGTCTACGGCGCCCGCGTCTCGCTGCTGGTGGCGTTCTTCGCGGCCGTGGTCGCCGTCGCCGTCGGCACGGTCTTCGGCATCATCGCCGGCTACTTCGGCGGCTGGATCGACGCCATCATCAGCCGCGTCATGGACATCCTGCTCGCCTTCCCGCAGCTCCTGTTCATCATCGCGCTGGTCTCGGTGGTGCCGAACTCCATCTGGGGGTTCACCGGTTCGGGTGTGCGCATGGGCGTGCTGATCGTGGTGATCGGCTTCTTCGGCTGGCCGTACGTGGGCCGGATCGTGCGCGGCCAGACCCTCTCGCTCAGAGAGCGCGAGTACGTGGAGGCGGCCCGCAGCCTGGGCGCCGGGCGCGGGTACATCCTCTTCCGCGAGCTGCTGCCCAACCTGGTCGCGCCGATCACCGTGTACGCCACGCTGATGATCCCCACCAACGTGCTCACCGAGGCCGCCCTGAGCTTCCTCGGCGCGGGCGTCAAGCAGCCGACCTCGTCCTGGGGGCAGATGCTCTCCGCGGCCGTGAACACCTACGAGTCCGACCCGATGTTCATGATCATTCCGGGCGTGGCCATCTTCCTCACCGTGCTGGCCTTCAACCTCTTCGGCGACGGCGTGCGAGACGCCCTCGACCCGAAGGGCTCGCGCTGACCCGCGCACCGCGCCGGCGGGCCGCGGGCCCCCGGCCCCACAACCCCACAGCAGTACCCCTGAGCACCACCCGAAGCAGTACCCACCGCACCACCCCTGAGCACCACCCCGTAGCAGTACCCGCAGCAGCACCCCGCAGCAGTGCCCATGACGACTCCGGCGAACAGCTCACCCGAGGTTCCGCCAGGAGATCACCCCCGAACCGCCGGTCCGCTTGGGGCCGAGAATCTCACGGAGGTCGCGACAACGTGACAACTCATCGCATTCCGAGGCGCAGACTGGCCGCCGGATCGGCCTTCGTGGTCGCGGCGCTGGTCTCCACCACCGCCTGCGGCGGGGGCGGCGGCAGCTCCAGCAACAGCTCCAAGGCGCCCGGCTTCAACGCGGCCGTCGGCAAGGTCGCCAGCACGTCCGACAAGAAGGGCGGCGAGCTGAAGTTCATCGGGACCCAGGACGCCGACTCCTGGGACCCGCAGCGCGGCTACTACGGCTTCATGTGGGACTTCGCGCGCTACTACACGCGCACCCTGGTGACGCCCAAGCCCGCCCCGGGCGCCGCCAGTTCCGAGCTGGTCCCGGACATGGCCACCGACACCGGCCAGATCTCGGCCGACAAGAAGACCTACACCTTCAAGCTCCGCCCCGACCTGACCTGGGAGGACGGCAAGCCCGTCACCAGCCAGGACATCAAGTACGGCATCGAGCGCACCTGGGCCAAGGAGAAGATCACCGGCGGCCCGACCTGGATCCAGCAGGTCCTCGACCCGGAGCTCGACTACAAGGGCCCGTACAAGGACACCAGCAAGGACAAGCTGGGCCTGAAGCAGATCGAGACGCCGGACGCGAACACCATCGTCTTCAAGCTGCCGCAGCCCAACGGCGACTTCCTCCAGATGCTGGCGCTGCCCGCCGCGGCCCCGGTCCGCCAGGACAAGGACACCGGCGAGAAGTACGGCCTCAAGCCGTTCTCCAACGGCCCGTACAAGTTCCAGTCCTACACGCCCAACAAGGGCCTGGAGCTCGTCCGCAACGACAAGTGGAAGCAGTCCTCGGACACCGTCCGCAAGGCGCTGCCGGACAAGGTCTCGGTCAAGCTCACCACCAACGCCGATGACATGGACAACAAGCTCATCTCCGGCGAGTACGACATCGACATCAACGCGACCGGCATGGGCTCGGCGGGCCGCCAGAAGGCGCTCCAGGCCCACAAGGGCAACGTCGACAACCCGCAGACCGGCTTCATCCGCTACGCGGCGTTCCCCAAGACGGTCAAGCCGTTCGACAACATCCACTGCCGCAAGGCGGTCATCTACGCCGCCGACCACACCTCGCTGCAGACCGCGCGCGGCGGCCCGATGGCCGGTGGCGACCTCGGCACCAGCATGCTCCCGCCGGCCGTCAAGGGCTACGACGCCAACTTCGACCCGTACAACATCAAGGCGGGCAAGCCGGACCTGGCCAAGGCCAAGGAAGAGCTGAAGCAGTGCGATCAGCCGAACGGCTTCACCACCACGATCGCGGTGCGCAACAACAAGCCGCCGGAGGTCGCGACCGCCACGTCGCTCCAGGCCTCGCTCGCCAAGGTCGGCATCAAGGCCCAGATCGACGAGTACGACGGCGCCCAGTACGCGGGCATCATCGGCTCCCCCGAGAACGTCAAGCGCAAGAACTACGGCATCATCATCCAGGGCTGGGGCTCCGACTTCCCCAGCGGCCAGGGCTTCCTGCAGCCCATCTCGGACGGCAAGTTCATCCAGCCGACCGGTAACCAGAACTACCCGCTGCTGGACGACCCCGAGGTCAACAAGCTCTTCGACCAGGGCAACGCCGAGACCGACCCGAACAAGGCCGCCGAGTTCTACGGCAAGGCCAACGAGAAGGTCATGAACGACGCCTGGTACCTGCCGTTCACCTACGAGAAGAACGTCATCTGGCGCTCTTCGCGACTGACCAACATCTACACGGCGGACGCCTACAACGGCCGCTACGACTACGCCTCGCTGGGCGTTACCAAGTGATCGTCCGTCCGCTCCACCGGCACACCCGCCGCTAGGCCCGAAGGGCAGGTGAGGGCCGCGCGTGGTGGTCCGGGAGCCCCTCCGACTGACGGGAGGAGGGGCCCCCGGGCCACCGCCGGCCGACCGCAGTGTTCGCTTATATCGTCCGGCGGCTGATCGCCGTCATCGTGATGTTGCTGGTGGTCATCCTGGTGACCTTCGGCATTTTCTTCGCGGTTCCGAAGCTCACCGGAACCGACCCCGCCACGCTCTTCGTGGGCAAGCAGGCGGACCCCGCGGCCATCGAGGGAATCCGGCAGAAGCTCGGCCTCAGCGACCCGATCCTCGTCCAGTTCTGGCACTTCGTCAGCGGAATCTTCGCGGGCCGCGACTACAGCAGCGACGGTGACGTCGTGCACTGCGCCGCGCCCTGCTTCGGCTACTCCTTCCGCACCGAACAGGCCGTCTGGCCGGTGCTCCAGGACCGGCTGCCCGTCACCATGCAGCTCGCCGCCGGCGCCTGCGTGCTCTGGCTGCTCGGCGGCGTCGCCACCGGCATCCTCTCCGCGCTCAAGCGCGGCACCGCCGTGGACCGCTCCGCCATGACCGTCGCCCTCGCCGGCGTCTCGCTGCCCATCTACTTCACCGGCCTGGTGTCGCTGGCGATCTTCTCGTACGGGCTGGGCTGGGTGAAGGGCGACTACACGCCGATCGCCGACGACCCGCTGGTGTGGTTCCGCGAGATGATCCTGCCCTGGGTCACCCTCGCCTTCCTCTACGCCGCCATGTACGCCCGGCTCACCAGAGCCACCATGCTGGAAATCCTCGGCGAGGACTACATCCGCACCGCCCGCGCCAAGGGCCTGCGGGAACCCGTGGTCATCGGCAAGCACGCGCTCCGCTCCACGATGACGCCCATCCTCACCATCCTCGGTCTGGACCTCGGCGCCGTCCTCGGCGGCGCGGTCCTCACCGAGACCACCTTCAACCTGCCCGGCCTCGGCCAGGCCGCGGTGAAGGCGATCAGCGACAAGGACCTGCCGCTGATCCTCGGCGTGACGCTCATCGCGGCCTCCGCCGTGGTCATCGCCAACCTCCTCGTGGACCTGCTGTACGCCGTGATCGACCCGCGAGTGAGGCTCACGTGAGCGACCTGACCAGGAGCGGCGCCGTCGGCGAGCCCGTATCCACCGGCTCCGCCGGCGCGCCCAGCGCCTTCCTCGAAGTGCGCGACCTGCGCATCCACTTCCCCACCGAGGACGGCATCGTCAAGTCCGTCGACGGGCTCTCCTTCCAACTGGAGCGGGGCAAGACGCTCGGCATCGTCGGCGAGTCCGGCTCCGGCAAGTCGGTGACCTCGCTGGGCATCATGGGGCTGCACACCGTCGGCCAGTACGGGCGCGGTAAGGCCCGGATCTCCGGCGAGCTGTGGCTCGACGGCAAGGAGCTGCTGACCGCCGACCCCGACGAGGTCCGGCGGCTGCGCGGCCGCGAGATGGCGATGATCTTCCAGGACCCGCTGTCCGCGATGCACCCCTACTACACCGTCGGCCACCAGATCGTCGAGGCGTACCGGGTCCACAACGACGTCGACAAGAAGACCGCCCGCAAGCGCGCTGTCGAACTGCTCGACCGGGTCGGCATCCCGCAGCCCGACAAGCGCGTCGACGACTACCCGCACCAGTTCTCCGGCGGCATGCGGCAGCGCGCGATGATCGCGATGGCGCTCGTCAACAACCCCGAACTGCTCATCGCCGACGAGCCGACGACCGCCCTCGACGTCACCGTCCAGGCGCAGATCCTCGACCTCATCCGCGACCTCCAGAAGGAGTTCGGCTCCGCGGTCATCATCATCACCCACGACCTCGGCGTCGTCGCCGAGCTGGCCGACGACATCCTCGTGATGTACGGCGGCCGGTGCGTCGAGCGCGGCCCCGCCGAGAAGGTCTTCTACGAGCCGCAGCACCCCTACACCTGGGGGCTGCTGGGCTCGATGCCGCGCATCGACCGCGACCAGACCGACCGGCTGATCCCGGTGAAGGGCTCCCCGCCCAGCCTCATCAACGTGCCCTCCGGCTGCGCCTTCAACCCGCGCTGCCCGTACGCGGACGTCCCCAAGGACGGCATCACCCGCACCGAGCGGCCGGAGCTGCGGCAGGTCGCCGAGGGCCACCTCTCCGCCTGCCACATGTCGCAGGAGGAGCGGACGCGGATCTGGACCGAAGAGATTGCGCCCAAGCTGTGAAGGACGACGCCGTGCCCGAAAAAGAGCTGACGACCCCGAAGCGGAAGGCGGACCCCTCGGCCGAGCCGCTGCTCAAGGTCGAGGGCCTGGTCAAGCACTTCCCGATCACCAAGGGGCTGCTGCGCCGCCAGGTCGGCGCGGTGCAGGCCGTGGACGGCCTCACCTTCGACGTGCTGCCGGGGGAGACCCTGGGCGTGGTGGGCGAGTCGGGCTGCGGCAAGTCGACCATGGGCCGGCTGATCACCCGGCTGCTCGAACCCACCGGCGGCAAGGTGGAGTTCGAGGGCAAGGACATCACGCACCTCGGCGTCGGCGGCATGCGCCCGATGCGCCGCGACGTGCAGATGATCTTCCAGGACCCGTACTCCTCGCTGAACCCGCGCCACACCGTCGGCACGATCGTCAGCGCGCCGTACAAGCTCCAGGGCATCACCCCGGAGGGCGGCGTGAAGCAGGCGGTCCAGGCGACCCTGGAGCGCGTCGGCCTCAACCCGGAGCACTACAACCGCTATCCGCACGAGTTCTCCGGCGGCCAGCGCCAGCGCATCGGCATCGCCCGAGCCCTCGCGCTCCGCCCCAAGCTGGTCGTCGCCGACGAGCCGGTCTCCGCGCTGGACGTCTCCATCCAGGCGCAGGTCGTCAACCTCCTCGACGACCTCCAGCAGGAGCTGGGCCTCACCTACGTGATCATCGCCCACGACCTCTCGGTGATCCGGCACGTCTCGGACCGGATCGCGGTCATGTACCTCGGCAAGATCGTGGAGCTGACGGACCGCAAATCGCTGTACGAGTCGCCGATGCACCCCTATACGACCGCGCTGCTCTCCGCGGTGCCGGTGCCGGACCCGCGGCGCAAGGCGGAGAAGAGCGGCCGCATCCTGCTCAAGGGCGACGTGCCCTCGCCGATCAACCCGCCGTCCGGCTGCCGGTTCCGCACCCGCTGCTGGAAGGCCACGGACATCTGCGCCACCGAGGAGCCGCCGCTGCTGGCGCTCAAGACGGGCCACCGGGTGGCCTGCCACCACCCGGAGAACGCCCCGGACCAGGCGCCGGGCAGCACCGAGAAGCTGTCGTCGGCGCCGGACGCGGTCTCTTCGACGACGCCGAAGAAGGGGGAGGCGAAGTAGCGGTCCCGTACGGTCGACGGCCCGGGACCAACTGCCCCACTCAGCCGCCCCGCTCAACTGCCCGCTCATCATGACGAGTTGGCAAAGCCGTGCGCGGGGCGGTGCGGGAGAGTGCAGAGTCGGCTCGTCTGCTCCATTGGGCTCACGCGTTCGAAGGGACGGCTCATGGCACTCTCCCGTTCGACCAGGCTCCTCGCCCTCGCCACCGCGGCGGCCTCCGCCTGGGTGATCTCAGCGGCCCCCGCCCCCTCGCCCGGCGCGCCGGGCGTCGGGGACCCGTACTTCCCCCAGCTCGGCAACGGCGGCTACGACGTCCGGCACTACGCCCTCGACGTCGCGTACGACCCCGACGCCGACCGGCTCGACGGCCGTACGACCGTCACCGCCAGAGCGACCAGGAACCTCTCGTCCTTCGATCTCGACCTCCAGAAGCTGGAGGTCGCCTCCGTCGAAGTGAACGGCAGACCCGCCGACTTCACCAGGTCCGGCGACGAAATCAAGATCACGCCCAAGAGCCATCTGCGCAAGGGGCGCACCTTCGACGTCACCGTCGTCTACGGCGGCGTGCCCGAGGCGCTGAGCGGCCCCATCGTCTTCGGCTCCGACTACGGCTGGATGAAGACCAAGGACGGCGTCTTCGTCGCGTGCGAGCCGAACGCGGCCTCCACCTGGTTCCCCTCCAGCGACCACCCCTCCGACAAGGCCGCCTTCGACATCCGCATCAAGGCCCCCAAGGGGCTGACGGGGGTCTCCAACGGGCGGCTGGTCTCGACGCGGGACGAGGGCTCCGACACCGTCAGCCACTGGCGCGAGACCAAGCCGATGGCCACGTACCTGGCCACCGCCACCATCGGCAAGTTCGACGTGCGGACCGGGAAGACGCCCGGCGGCATCCCCGTCTACGTGGCGATCGACCCGACGCTCCAGAACACCGGGCAGGTCGACGTCTACGGCCTGACCTCCGAGATCACCGACTACTGGGCGACGGTCTTCGGCCCGTACCCGTTCGAGGAGACCGGCGCGATCGTCGACGACATGCCGCAGGCGGGCTTCTCGCTGGAGACCCAGACCAAGCCGATCTACTCGGCCGTCCGCAGCGAGAACACCATCGCCCACGAACTGGCGCACCAGTGGTTCGGCGACTCGGTCTCCGTGGCCGAGTGGAAGGACATCTGGCTGAACGAGGGCTTCGCGACGTACGCGTCGTGGCTGTGGAACGAGCACAAGGGCCGGGGCTCGGCGCACGACGCCTTCCTCGCCGCGTACAACCGCTACCCGGCCGGCGACACATTCTGGACCACCGTCGTCGCCGACCCGCAGCGCGACACGATGTTCGCCAACGCCGTCTACCAGCGCGGCGCGATGGCGCTCCAGGCGCTGCGCGAGCGGATCGGCGACAAGGCGTTCTTCGAGCTGCTGCCCGCGTGGACGAAGCAGAACCGGTACGGCAACGCGGAGATCGACGACTTCGTGGACCTCGCGGAGGAGATCTCGGGGAAGTCGCTCGACGGCCTCTTCGAGACGTGGATCTACGAGCCGAGCAAGCCTGGTTCGCCTTCGGCGGGCGTGCGGTAGCGGGGCGGTGGGCGGGCTGGGGCCCGCCACTCGGATATGGCGCGGCCGGGGCGTTCTTCCCAGCGCGGGGGGTGCGTTCCTTCAGATCCGGCGCGGCCGGGGCGTTCGTCTCAGGGCGGGGGTGCGTTCCTTCAGGTCCGGCGCGGCCGGGGGAGGTGCAGCCCGAAGTACATCGCTCCTACGCGCAGTGCGAAGACCACCCCCGCGGAGACCACCGCCGCCGCCCCGGCCGCGACCCCGGCGCGGTCGAGCAGGAGGTAGCACACCGCCCCGGCCAGCGCCGCCGTCGCGTAGACATCCTCGCGCAGGAGCAGCGGCGGGAACTCGCCGCACAGCACGTCGCGGATGACCTCGCCCGCCACCCCGGTCAGCACGGAGAGGATGAGCACCGCGAGGGGGGTCGCGCCCGCGCCGATGGCGGCGCGGGCGCCGATCACGGTGACGACGGAGAGGCCCACGGCGTCCACGAGCAGCAGGGTGCGCTGCGGCAGTTGGCGGTAGCGGAGGAAGGCCATGGTGGCGACGCCCACGCCGGCGATGATCGTGAGCAGCACCCAGTCGTGGGTCCAGTAGAGCGGGTGCCGGTCGAGGATGAGGTCGCGGAGGGTGCCGCCGGAGATCGCGGCGGCGAAGGCGAGGACGAGCCCGCCGAAGGGGTCCATATTGGCCCGGTGGGCCGCCAGTACCCCGCTCGCGGCGAAAGCGGAGACACCCACCAGGTAGAGCACGTGAAGCATGGGCGTCATCATCTCAGGCGCGGGGAGCAATCCGGCGCGAGGAATAATCCGGACTTCTGTGGTCTGGAGCCTCAAGGGCACCGCCCGATGGCCCTTACCAGTCGGTAACCCCTCGGTGTAGCGTGCAGCGCATGGCACAGGCAACCATCGGTGACACGGGTGACAGCACGTCCGTGAGCGAATTCGACCGCGATACGGCGCTCACGCCGCGCGGGGACGGCGTGTACGAGGCGAACCTCTCGTCGGGCTGGACGATCTTCGGCGCCGTCAACGGAGGCTTCCTCGCCGCCCTGCTCGGCCGCGCCCTCGGCGACGCGCTCCCGCACCCCGATCCGTACTCCCTCACCGCGCACTACCTCTCCGCCTCCCGCCCCGGCCCCGCCGTCATCCGCACCCAGACCATCCGCACCGGCCGTACGCTCTCCGTCGGTCAGGCGTCCCTCTACCAGTTCGACGAGGACGGCAACGAGGTCGAGCGGCTGCGCGCCCTCGCCACGTACGGCGACCTCGGCACGCTCCCCGACGACGTCCGCACCACGGCCAAGCCGCCGAACCTGCCCCCGTACGAGCGCTGCCTGAGCCGGCGCGACGGCGACGCGCCGCTCGGCACCGAGTTCGAGGGCCGGCTCGACCTCCGGCTCGACCCCGCCACCTGCGGCTGGGCCGTCGGCTCGCCCAGCGGCCTGGGCGAGATGCGCGGCTGGTTCGGCCTCGCCGACGGCCGCGACGCCGATCCGCTGTCGCTGCTGCTGGCGGTCGACGCGCTGCCGCCGACCGCCCTGGAGCTGGGCCTCAAGGGCTGGGTCCCCACCATCGAACTGACCACCCACATCCGCTGCCGCCCCGCCCCCGGCCCGCTGCGCGTCGCCATGACCACCCGCAACCTCGCGGGCGGCCTCATGGAGGTGGACGCCGAGATCTGGGACAGCGCCGACCGCCTGGCCGCCCAGGCCCGCCAGCTCGCACGGCCGAAGATGGGGTGACGGACGGCGGCCCCTCCGCGCGGGGAGGAGGTGGGTTGCCCCTGGGCCCTCCGCGCGGGGAGGGGGAGGGTTGCCCCTGGGCCTTCCCCGGGCCGGTTCCGGGCCTTCCCCGGGCCCGTTCCGGGCGTTCGCCCGGCCTGTTTCGGCCTGCCGGGCCCGGTGTGCCGATGCGCCCGGCACGCGCCCCCGCCCCGGCTCGTAGAATCGTCGCACCATGGCCTACCTCGACCACGCCGCCACCACCCCGATGCTCCCCGAGGCGGTGCGGGCGATGACCGCCCAGCTCGCCGTCGTCGGCAACGCCTCCTCGCTGCACGCCGCCGGGCGGCGGGCGCGCCGCGCCGTCGAGGAGTCCCGCGAATCGCTCGCCGCGTGCCTCGGCGCGCGCCCCAGCGAGGTGGTCTTCACCGCCGGCGGCACCGAATCCGACAACCTCGCCGTCAAGGGGCTGTACTGGGCCCGGCGCGCCGCCGACCCGGCCCGTACGCGCGTACTCGCCAGCCCCGTCGAGCACCACGCCGTGCTCGACGCCGTCGACTGGCTCGCCGAGCACGAGGGCGCGCGGGTGGAGTACCTGCCCGTCGACGCGTACGGGCGGGTCGGCCCGGAAGCGCTGCGCGCGGCCATCGAGCGCGACCCGGACGATGTGGCGCTGGCCACCGTCATGTGGGCCAACAACGAGATCGGCACGGTCATGCCGGTGCGCGAACTGGCCGATGTGGCGGCGGAGTTCGGTATCCCGCTGCACGCCGACGCGGTCCAGGCGTTCGGCCAGCTCGACGTCGACTTCGCGGCGTCCGGCCTCGCCGCCATGACGGTGACCGGCCACAAGATCGGCGGCCCGTACGGCATCGGCGCGCTGCTCCTCGGCCGCCAGTACGCCCCCGTGCCGCTGCTGCACGGCGGCGGGCAGGAGCGCCATGTGCGCTCCGGAACCCTCGACACCCCGGCCATCGCGGCCTTCGCGGCCGCCGCGCGGTACGCGACCGAGCACCGCGAGAGCTTCGCCCGCGAGGTCGGGGCGCTGCGGGACGCGCTGATCACGGCCGTACGCGCCGCCGTGCCCGACGCGGTACTCGGCGGCGACCCCGACCCGGCCGGCCGGCTCCCCGCCAACGCCCACTTCTCCTTCCCCGGCTGCGAGGGCGACTCCCTGCTGCTGCTCCTCGACGCGCAGGGCATCGAGTGCTCCACGGGCTCCGCCTGCACGGCCGGCGTCGCCCAGCCCAGCCACGTGGTCCTCGCCACCGGCACCGACCGCGAGCTGGCCCGCGGCACGCTGCGCTTCTCGCTCGGCCACACGTCCACGGAGGCGGACGTCGCGGCGGTGGCGGCGGCGATCGGCCCGGTGGTGGAGCGGGCCCGCTCGGCGGGGCTCTCGTAGCCGGGCTCTCGCAGCGCCCCGGGGCGCGGGGGCCCGTTACCCTGGACGGGCTATGACTGACTTCCCTGGTGCGCCCACTGGTCCCCGCGACGGCTCCCGGCTGCGCGTACTCGCCGCGATGTCCGGCGGCGTCGACTCCGCCGTCGCCGCCGCCCGCGCCGCCGAGGCCGGCCACGACGTGACCGGCGTCCACCTGGCGCTGTCCGCGAACCCGCAGTCCTTCCGCACCGGCGCGCGCGGCTGCTGCACGATCGAGGACTCGCGGGACGCGCGCCGCGCGGCGGACGTCATCGGCATCCCGTTCTACGTCTGGGACCTGGCGGAACGCTTCCGCGAGGACGTGGTGGAGGACTTCATCGCGGAGTACGAGGCCGGGCGGACGCCCAACCCGTGCCTGCGCTGCAACGAGAAGATCAAGTTCGCGGCGCTGCTGGACAAGGCCCTGGCGCTGGGCTTCGACGCGGTGTGCACCGGGCACTACGCCACGGTCGTACGGACCGAGTCCGGCGCCCGCGAGCTGCACCGCGCCTCCGACATGGCCAAGGACCAGTCGTACGTGCTCGGCGTGCTGGACGAGAAGCAGCTCGCCCACGCCATGTTCCCGCTGGGGGACACCCTCACGACGAAGGACGAGATCCGCGCGGAGGCCGAGCGGCGCGGGCTCGCGGTCGCCAAGAAGCCCGACAGCCACGACATCTGCTTCATCGCCGACGGCGACACGCAGGGGTTCCTCGCCCGCCACCTCGGCTCGGCGGAGGGCGACATCGTGGACGAGTCCGGCACCAAGGTCGGCACCCACGAGGGCGCCTTCGGCTTCACCATCGGCCAGCGCAAGGGGCTGCGCATCGGGACCCCGGCCCCGGACGGCAAGCCGCGCTACGTCCTGGACATCTCGCCCGTCGACAACAGGGTGACGGTCGGCCCCGCCGAATCCCTCGACGTGACCGCCCTCACCGCCATCAACCCCCGCTGGTGCGGCACCCCGCCCACCGCCCCTGGCACGTACACGGCCCAGCTCCGCGCCCACGGCGGCGAGACCGAAGTCCACGCCGAGCCGCTGAACGGCGCCGAACTGGCCGTCACCTTCACGGAACCGGTCCGCGGCGTGGCCCCCGGCCAGGCGATCGTCCTCTACGACGGGACGCGGGTAGTGGGGTCGGCGACGATCGCGACGACGCGGAGGGTCTCGGCGGCGGCTTGAGGGCGGCGACCCGTACGGGCCGTCGGCCGGGCGCACCTCAGGCCGGGCGCGGCTGGAGCAGATCCCAGCGGTTCCCGTACAGGTCCCGGAAGACGGCCACCGTGCCGTACGGCTCCCGCCGGGGAGCCTCCTCGAAGAGCACCCCGGCCGCCCGCATGCGGTCGTAATCCCGCGCGAAGTCATCGGTGGCGAGGAACATCCCCACTCGCCCGCCCGTCTGATCCCCGACCCGAGCCTCCTGCGCGGGTCCGACGGCCCGAGCGAGCAGCACCGCCGTCCCCCGCGCTCCGGGAGGCGCGACCACCACCCAGCGTTTCCGCTCGTCGACGCGGGTGTCTTCGAGGAGTTCGAAGCCGAGGGCGTCCGTGTAGAAGGCGATGGCCTCGTCGTAGTCACGCACGACGAGGGTCACGAGTCCTATGTGAGTCATCCGGGGATGATGCCTGATCCTGGTGTCGGACGCCTCGGACGCCTCGGACGCCTCGGACGCCTCGGACGCCTCGGACGCCCCGGACGCCCCGGACGGTGTTTCGGTGGTCGGTCGGCCTCGCTCTCTCGTGAGCTTGCGCCGTGAGACTCCGGTTCCTACCGTCAGCGCGTGGACATCCTCGACCGGCTCTCCGAGCTGCCGACCGAGAGCACGGCCGCCGCGGCCACCTCTCTGGAAACCATCGTCAGCCGGGCCCGGACGTCCGGGATTCCGACGGTGCTGACCGAGCACGGCGAACCGGTGGCGGCCGTGTTGTCCCGGGAGTCGTTCGAAGAGCTGGAGGCCGCCGTCGTGGCGCTGCGCCACGACGAGCATCGGCGGCAGGGGTGCCGGTTCGGCCCGGTCGAGCCGCCGCCGGGGACCGACTGCGGCTGCCGTACGACCGTAGAGCTGGACGCTGAGCAGGGGACCGTGTGACCGGGGGCCCAATGAGGCGAGGGCAGGGGCAGGGGCGGGGCCGGTGGCACTGCCCCGCCTCTGACGCGCACGGCTTCGCTCGCTGCTCTCAGCGAAGCGCCTCGGACGAGGCGACCACGGCCCGGATCAGGCGGTCGTTCTCCGGGGCGGGGCCGTTGGGGAAGGGGAAGCGGCGGCGGGTGAAGCCGTAGGCGAGGCCGTGTCGCGGGTCGGCGAAGGCCTGCTGGCCCCCGGCGCCGCTGTGGCCGAAGGCGCCCTGCCCCAGCACCGGGTAGACCTCGGACGTGGCGTGGAAGCCGACCGCGAACGCCTTGTGCACGCGGTTGACCAGGTCGTAGCCGACGGATTGGAGCTGCGCGAACGCGGCGGCGGTGGCCGGCTCCAGGAGCGGCGCGCGGCCGTCGACCTCGCTGATCGCGGCCGCGTACATCCGGGCCAGGCCGCGCGCCGAGGCCACGCCGCCCAGGGATGCGGGACCCAGGGCCCGTACCACCGGGAAGTTCGGCAGCTTCCACAGCTCCGGGTTGTCCGGGTGGTGCCGGTTGAAGGCGATGCCGGACAGGCTGTGCGCGTTCGTCGCCTCCGCCGCCCGCGCGGCCAGCCGCTCGGGGGTCGCCACCGGCGGCTCCGCGCTCAGATAGCGCGGCTCCTGGTCGGCCGGCAGCCCGAGGTGGAAGTCCACCTCGTACGCGTCGCGGACGCGCTCGGCGAAGTGCTCCTGGACGGTCCGTCCGGTGGCGCGGCGCACCACTTCGCCGCTCAGCGCCCCGATGACCAGGGCGTGGTAGCCGAACGTGCTGCCCGGCCGCCAGTACGGCCGCTGCCCCGACAGGCGCTCGGCGATTATCCGGTCGTCGGCCAGCTCGTGGAGCGTGAACCCGGCGTCCGCGCCGACCAGTCCGGCCCGGTGTGCCAGCAGTTCGCGCAGGAGAAGGTCCCCTTTGCCCACCGCCGCGAACTCCGGCCAGTACGAGCCGACTTCGCGATCCAGATCGAGTACTCCGTCCTGCACGAGGAGGGCGACGACCAGGTGTGCGGCGCCCTTGCTCGCCGAGTACGCGCCGAACAGTGAGTCGGCGGTGACATCCGGGCCGGTCCACAGATCCACGACCCGCTCGCCGTTCCGGTACGCCACCACCTGCGCGGCGTACTCGCCGCCCTCCTCGGCCGCGGCCGAGCCGAACTCGGCCCGTACGGACTCGAAGCCCTCGGCCACGGTGCCGTGTATCGCTGTGTCGTCAGTCATCGCTGTGCCGTCAGTCCTTGCTACGTCGTCAGTCATCGCTTCGCTTCCCGTCAATCCGAGCGCCGTGGTGGTCCAGACGCCGCTGTGTCCGATCTCCGTTGTGGTCCGGGCGCCGCTGTGCCCGATCTCCGTTTCTTCGGCCTCCGGTCCGGGTGTCCTAGGTCGGCCGGGGGCGTGAGGCGAGCGTAACGCAGTTAATGACCAGTGGTTACAAACTGCGCTGTGCGACGCGTCACCACGTCTCACCGTTCAGGACCCGCCGCTGGTCAGCGGCGTGCGGGGGCTCATAATCGAGGGCGAGACCCCTGCGGAAGCGAGCGATGTGGACCCGACCCTGCCCCAGCGGATGTATCTGCTCAGCCTCTACGCGGACGACGGCGAACCCGGTCTCGGCCGGTACCGCGGGCTGCTGATGCGCGCCGCGGCGCTGACCGAGCTGACCCTCGACGAACGGCTCGCGGAGGAGAGCGGCAAGGCCCTCTTAAAGCCCGTCGACGAGCCGCCGAGCGACCCCTTCCTCGCCGAAGTGCTGCGCGATGTATCGCCGGACGAACCGCGCCACTGGATGACGCTGCTCCAGAACGACGCGCACACGGCCGAGGCGGCCGTACGCGAGCACCTCGCCGAGGCCGGAGTGATCACGGTCCGCCAGGGCACGGCGCTCGGCGTCCTCCCGACGCGCAAGATCACGGTCAACACCCCTGAGGAGATACGCGGTCTGCGGGAGCGCGTGCGCAACGCGGTCATGCTCGGCCTCGACCCGGCGACGCTTCCCTTGACCGAGACGGCCACGGCCGTGCTCGCCGCCGAAGGCGAGGTCGAGAGCGTGTTCACGCTGCGCGAGCGCTGGAGGCACAGGAAGGCACTGGCCGCGCTCGGCGACCACTTCGACGGCGCCGTACCCGGGCTGCGTCAGGCGTTCCGCGCGGCGGTCGCGTCGAGCAGGGCGGCCGGGGGCGGCTGGAGTCAGTGAGGGGCGGGGTCCGGAGGGGCCCCTACAGCCGTACGGTCCGGCCGTAGGGGCCCGGCCGTACGGGACGCGGCGACCCGACCGTATAGTCGAGGCCATGGCTGACGCCGCACCCATCCGCCAGCGCCCCGCCCGCCCCGCCCGGCAGCGCCCCGGACGCCCCGCGCAGATCAGCCGGGAACGGATCGTCGACGCCGCCGTCTCGGGCGGCAACCTCGACGCGCTGACCATGCGGGAGCTCGCCGCGCGCCTGGGTGTCACCCACGGCGCCCTCTACCGCTGGGTCAAGAACCGGGACGAACTCTTCGACCTCGTCAACGAGGTCATGGTCGAACGCGTCCTCCCCGCCGAGGGCCCGCGCGGCGACGACTGGCGGCCGTGGCTGGCGCGGGTCGCCTGGGCCATGCACGACCAGTTCCTCGCCGTACCTGGCTACGCCACCCGGACCGCGCGTCCGCACCGCCACTCGGCCGCCTTCGAACGGCTCCGGGGGGAGGTCACCGCCGCGTTCACGAGCGCGGGCGTGGCGGCCGAGCAGGCCGAACAGAGCTGGTACATCTTCATCACGACCGTCGTCAGTTGGCTGGCCGTCCAGGAGAACCCCCTCGGCCTCGGCCAGGCCGCCCCCCGCTTCAACCTCTTCCTCGGCACCCTCCTGCGGGGGCTGCCGGCCCAGGAACCGGGGGTGGCCAGGGAGCCGGAGTGACGGCCGTACGTACGGGAGGGCCGCGCACACCCGCACGCGGCTACGCCCATTGGTACGCGACGCCCGGCCGTACGCGTTATACGCCCCCGTCCTCGTCCCGCCGCCCCACACCCCCTGCCGGCCTCGCCAGTTCCACCAACTCCTCGATGTTCAGCGCCGGGAGCCGCGCCAGTTCGGCGTCGGCGGCTGTCATCGCGTGCTGGTAGCCGGGATGGTCCAGGACGGCCGCCATGGCGGCGGCGATCTCGTGGCGCTCGGCGGTGATGGCTATCCGCAAACTCACGGAGACTCCAGGGGGTTCGGCCACAGCGACGGGGTTTATCGCGATCTGATCACGGTCCGTGAGGGCTGGTTTCCCTCCGTCGTCACTTGTCGGCCTCGCCCGCCCCGCGCGGATGCACATTTGCGTAATCGGCGGGACGGTTCTCGGTGACCTGCCGCGACCGCCATGATCTGCCGTGCCCTATCGCCGCGATGTTCCGCAGGGATTTCGTTCGCATTTGTGCGCCGGTTCCGGCAAAGGCCCGCCAAATCCCTGGTGTTGGCGCTCGCCCGCGATCTTGGCTGGAATTTCCCCCACCGCGCGGCGATCGGGTCACACCGTGGCGCGGCCTCATACCCGTGCGTGACGAAGGTGCCTATTCAGGCCGTAACGGCCTGTATCGGCTGTATCGGCTGTATCAGCCTGTGCTCGGTTCTTGCCTGGTCATTGCCCATGATCAACTACCTCTGGGTAGCCTGTTTCCGGGCCACGACCGCGAGCGCGCGCGACCGCCGCCGGTACCGGCTGGTGGGGTACGGGCCGGCATGGCGCGTGGCGCCGACCACAATTCGCGGAAGGGCGAGGGAACGACGATGGGGGAGCGATGACGGGGGAGAACACCAAGAAGAGCCGGCTGCGGTTTCTCCCGTACGTCATTTTCGCCGCCCTGGCGATTTGGGTGGCGGCCGAGTCCTTCCTCATAAACCATGCCCCGGACCCGGGGGCCGAGTCCCGAACCGCCCTTCAGGAGCAAGTGCTCAAGGCGGCCCGGAGCAAAGACTCCGACAGCCTGAACCAGCTCTTCCCGAAGGACGGCGTCTCGGACGATTACGCGAAGGACTATCTGGACCGGCTGGACGAGGCCGGGCCCAGTGACCTCGCGGTCTCCATTCGCGGACATGGCGACATCGAATTCCTGACACTGACCGGTAAGTCCGCCGCCGGCGACGCCATTTGCACGGCATGGCAGATCGATTCCGACGACGGCCACTGGCTCCTGGACGCGTCGCCGTCCATCAAGCCGACGCCGTGCGGGGACGGACGGTAGGGGCGTCAGGGGGCAGGCGCCGGGGCCGGTCGGCCGTACCGGGGATGGTTGGCCCGGCCGTACCGCACGACGACTGCCGTTGAAGAGACCACCGCGAACGGCGGCCAGGCCCCGCCCGCCAGTGATGCGCTCTAGGCGAAGGCGCTGACGTGGTCGGCGACGAAGGTGCCGAGGCTGCGCGGCGGCGCGCCGGTGACGGCGGCCACGTCATCGGAGAGCCACGCCGCGTCGCCGTCGGCGATCAGGCCGAACACCTGGGCGTTGGAGGTCGCGGCCGGCTCGGGAACCCCGGCCTCGATCATGGCCTCCCGGTGTTCGGCGGGGGAGAGCCGGCGGTACTCGATCTCATGGCCCAACGCGTCGGTCAGCGCCTCCGCGACGTCGTCGTACGTGATCAGCTCGGGCCCCGTCAGCAAGTAGGTGTGCCCCGCGTGCTCGGCCGGCGCGGCGGCGACGGCGGCAGCGGTGGCGGAGACGTCGCGGGAGTCGACCATCCCGAACCGCCCGTCGCCGGCCGACATCACGAACCCCCGCGTCTGCTTGATCATCGGCGCGAAGGCGAAGAGGTTCTGCATGAGGAGGTTCGGGGCGAGCAGCGTGAACGCGAGCCCGCTCGCCCTCAGATGCGCCTCGATCCGCGCGTGGTCCCGCCGCCGGTCGACCGGGGAGGACTCCGACGCCTTGTGGTTGGTGATCTTGACGACGTGCCGCACGCCCTGCCGGACGGCGCTGTCGATGGCCGCGATCTCATGCGCCGGGACGGACGTGCTGATGAGTACGACCGTGTCGGCGCCGCGCATGGCCGCGTCGAGCGTGTCCGGGCGCTCGAAGTCGCCGACGGCGATGTCGACGCCGTCCGGGAACGATCCGCCCGGCGCGCGGGACGGGTCCCGTACCAGCGCCTTGGTGGCCGCGCCGCGCTGGGCGAGCAGCCGAACGGTCTCCGAGCCGATCTTGCCGGTAGCTCCGGTGACCACGATCACGACGTTCTCCTTCGATGGTGCGGGGTGCGGAGTGCGGGGTGCGGTGTGCGATGTGGGGGTGGGGGCGCATGGGTGCGTGGATGCACGTGGGCGCGCAGTGTTGCGTGCGGTTGCGGATACAAGCCTGCACGTGGGAGGTATCGATTGTGAAGTAGGCACCGTTTGGATATATAGGTACCTGATGGATACCGAAACTGGCACCGGCCCCGGCCCCGACACGGCCCACGTCACCTATGCGAAGGACTGCCCGTCGCGCACCGTGGTCAGCGTGCTCGCGAACAAGTGGTCGCTGTACGTGCTCGGCGTGCTGGGTCGGCAGCGGCGCCCGCTGCGCTTCACCGAGCTGCGCCGGCACATCGAGGGCGTGACACAGAAGTCCCTGACCCAGGTGCTCCGCAACCTTGAGCGCGACGGGCTGGTCAGCCGTACGGTCTACCCGACCATTCCGCCCCGCGTGGAGTACGCCCTGACGGACCTGGGGGTCGAGGCCGGCGCTCTGACGACGGCGATCGCGGACTGGTCCAAGGACAACGCCGCGCGCGTCGAGGCGGCCCGCAGGACCTACGACGACAAGGACGACAAGAGGGCGGCCGCAGGCCAGGCCCCCTTCTAGCCGTCTCGGGCCCTTCCCGAATCCCGGCTTCCGGGCTCCCGGCTACTCGGCGGCCTCGGCGACCGCGCGTACGAACGCCTCCGGGTTGTCGAGCATGATGTTGTGCCCGCAGTCGGGGACGGCGACGACGGAGACGCCCGAGGCGGCCAGTTCGTCCGCGCCGGGCAGCGGCGCGTCGTCGGCCGGCAGCAGAAAGGTCCGGGGGAGCTCCAGTTTGAGCAACTGCTCCCGCATGGTGGGTTCGGACCCGGCGGCGAGGTGCACGGCGCTGCGGTGCAGCGCCACCCGCCCCGCGAGACGCATGGTGGCCCACCAGTGGCCCCCGGCCCGTTTCCGTGTCTCCTCCCAGCCGCCGCCTCTCAGGAACTCCCCTTCCGAGTACGCGGCGATGCCCCGGCTGCCGTCGGCGCCGCGCTCCGGCGTGAGGGGGTCCAGGTTGGCGTCCACGAGCACCAACCGCGAGACGAGTTCCGGGTACCGGCCCGCCAGCACGATGGCCACGGACCCGCCCATGCTGTGCGCGACCACCTCCGCGCCCGTGACACCCGCCGCGTCCAGCGCGGCGGCCAACGCGTCGGCGTGCGCCTCCAGGGTGTACCCGAACCCGTCCGGTCGATCGCTGATCCCGTGCCCGAGCAGATCCACCAGCATCGCCCGCCGGCCGGCCAGCAGCGAGTGCGCGGCGACCCCGGTGAAGTAGGGCCCGGACGAAGCCCCCAGCCCGTGCACGTAAACCCGCGCGGGGCTCTCCCCCGGCAGTTCCACCCACCGGATCCGGTCCCCTTCGGGCGTCACAACGGCACTGTGCATGAGCTGTTCCCCTCGGGCCCGGCCCGGTCCAGGGCCAAGATCGCTGAAGTGCCCGAGGCTAGTGGATGGGTCTGACAATCCCGCGGGAATCCGCGCCGGGGGCGAGGGCGAAATGTACGACCGAAATGTGAGCCCTGACGCAGGAGGCGGGGCGGGTATGTCGGGCGGGCGCGTGGACTGGGCGTGTCCCGCGCCGGTACGGACCGGCTTCCACTGGACCGCGCGGCGTGGAACCGCCTGGGGCGAAACCGGCCCTCTCGGGGGCGCCCACAGCGAAACCGGCCCCCCGGGTGTGGCCCACCGCGGAACCGGCCCTCCCGGAGGCGCCTCTCCCGGGACCGCCTCTCCCGGGACCGCCCCTCCCGGGACCGGCCCTCCCGGGAGCGGCCATTACTGATGCGTGGCGGCGGCTGGCGACAAGAGCGTGGACCATGGCCGGCCGCCGGCCCAGTCGGCGAAGCTGTGCCAGCCGACTTCGGGGTAGTCGCGCCGTAGCCCGGCGACGTCGACGTCGACGTCGAGGCCGATGCCGTTGAAGTACGCGAACATCGCGGCCAAGTCGGCGGACCGGGTACGGGCATGGGCCAGCGGAACCTCCTGGTGAGCGATCGGGCGGCCTGTCGCCGCCGTGAGGAGTTCGGCGATCCGGCGCGGCGTGCACTCGTCGGAGGCGAGGTCGATACGGCAGCCGGCGAACTCGTTGCGACGCTGCATCACCAGCGCCGCGAGCGCCCCGATATCGGTGACGGGAATGAGCGCGAGCGGCCGGTCGGCGGGCATGGGCCAGGCGAGCCTGCCGTCCCGCAGCCCGTGCAGGGCCTCGGCGGCGGGCGAGCCGGGGCGTCGGGTGCGCTCGTGGACCGGCTGGAGCGCGGCGGCTATGTGACCCGCACCCCCGACCAGCAGGACCGCCGCCGTGTACTCGTCGCCCCCGTCGCGGACCGCGTCGCCCGCGTCACCGCCGTATGGGACGACCTCGGCCAGTCCTGGCAAGCGCTCCTCGACGGCCACACCGACAGCGAACTCAAGGTGATCGCCCACCACATGCGCCGGGCCTACGAACTCGGCCACGCCCAAATGGAACGCCTCCGTTCCCTCCCGAAGCCGGACTGAGGGCCGGCGGAGGCGGGAGGCGTCGGGAGAGGCGATGGTTCGGTCAAGGCCCGGCCTACGGGAAGGGGGTTGGCCCCGCGCTCCGTGGTGGCGGCCGTGGCGCCGTCAGCGGTGGCGGCGGGTGTGCGGGGGCCGGGCCGGCCCGTCGGAGGGGGCGGGTTCGATGACGCGGGGGCGGACGTGTTCGTAGGCCATGGTCGTCTGCACGTCGGCGACCTCCCGCCGCTCGGTGAGGCGATCGATGACGAAGGCGTAGACGCCGTTGACGTCCGGGACCGCGATGTGCAGGAGGAAGTCGTAGGGGCCGGAGGTGACGAACATGGCGACGACCTCCGGCAGCCGCTGCGCCCATTCGCGGAAACCCTCGATGACCGGCCGGGCGGGGGGACGGATGCGTACCGAGATCAGCGCCTGTACGGGCCGTCCGACGGCCTCCAGGTCGAGCGCGGCGTGGTAGCCGGTGATCAGGCCCCGCTCCCGGAGCAGCCGTACCCGCTCAAGGGAAGTCGACGGGGAGACGCCCGTCTTCGCGGCCAGGTCCCGGTTCGTCTGCCGTGCATCGTTCTGGAGCTCCCGCAAAAGAGCCCTGTCCACCGAATCAAGTTCCACGATTTCACCTTTACGGCACATGATGTGCGCTGTGCAGCCGATCTGATCGCATCAATACCTAGCCTATGGCGTCATGACGCAACAAAAGCACGGGCATTTCTCGTGCCCAGGAGGAGCAGCCGTGTCCGTACCCGAACTGACCGCCGACGACATGCGGACCGACCTGTCCACCCGGCAGGCGAAGCTCAAATGGGTGATCGTGATGGACGCCGACCTGCCTGCCGGGCGGCAGGCCAACGCCGCCGCCTGCATCGCGGCCGGCGTAGGCCGGCACCGCCCCCAACTCTTGGGCGCTGATGCCGAGGACGCCGACGGGTACCGCCACCCGGGGCTGCCTTGGGCCGGTTGCTCCATCCTGGCCGCCGACACCGCGACGCTGAGCGCCCTGCGCGCCAAGGCGGCCGAGAAGGCGGACGTACTCGTCGTCGACATGCCGGAGAACGCGCAGAACGTCAGGGTTTACGACCAGTACCTGGAGCAGATCGCGGGGACCAAGGCCGCGGATCTCACCTACTGCGCCGTCAGCCTCCTCGGCCCCCGCAACCGCGTCGACAAACTCGTGGGGAAGCTCCCGCTGCTCCGCTGATCACCGACCGCAGGAGGCCGGCCTGCCTGCGCCTATGTCTATGCCTATGCCTATGCCGATGCCTGCGCCTACGGCAAGCGGGGCCGTGTGCCTGCGCCTACGGCAAGTGGGAGGCTGCGCCTCCGCCTACGCCCACGGCAAGCGGGGGACTGTGCTCCCGCCTACGGCAGGCGCAGGCCGGTCAGGAGGAGTTCGACCATGCGGCGGGCGTCGTACCGCGGCTCGTCGGCGCCGATGCAGAGGTTGCCGACGCCGAACATCAGCTCCAGGGCCGCGATGTCGGAGCGGATCTCGCCCGCCTCGGCGGCGGCCTTGAGCAGGCCTGCGCAGACCGGTACGAGGCGGTCGAGGAAGTAGGCGTGCAGAGTCGAGAAGGTGGGGTCGTCGGAGCGCAGCGCCTCGGCCAGGCCGTGCTTGGTGACGAGGAAGTCGACGAAGAGGTCCACCCACCGCGTCAGGGCGGTGTACGGCGACGGGCTGTTCGCCAGCAGGTGGGGGCCCGCCTCGGCGCATGCCTCCACCTGGTGCCGGTACACGGCGACGACCAGGTCCGCCCGGGTGGGGAAGTGGCGGTAGATCGTGCCGACCCCGACGCCCGCCTTGCTCGCGATGTCGCGCACCGGCGCGTCGACGCCGGAGGCGACGAAGGCCGCCGCGGCCGCTTCCAGCAGGGTCTTCTCGTTACGCCGGGCGTCGGCGCGCTTCCGAGGCGCCGGTGATCCTGATGCGTTGCCGCTGCTGCCGGTCACTGCGCTGAAACTCCCATTCGCTCACCCCTTGCCAATCGGAACCAGGTTCCGTATATTTCAAATCGGAACGCGGTTCCGTCTGGCCATGATGGCAGATGGCGGGCCGGCTGTCCCGTGCCCAGTTTCGTACGTCGCTCAGGCTTCTTTCGAGGAGGGGTGGCCTTGTTTCTTTCACGGAGTGCGCTGCTTCTCGCGAGCAGGCTCCCGCTCCCGTTCCTACTCTGCTGGGGACTGGGACTGGGACTGGTGGGGCTCGGGTTCAGTGCCGACATCGGCATCGTCATCGGACTTGGCATCGTCATCGGATTCGGCATCGGACTCGGGCTCGGTCTGAGGCCCGGCGTCGGCGGCGCTGGGCGCCGATGGCAGATCCCGTGGCCGCACGGTCATCCGGATGCCGTCCTTCGCCCACAGTACGAACCGCTCCACTGGCGTCACCTCGTGCCCGGGCGCGGGCCGAAAGCGCAGGCGCTTAAGGAGGACGGCCAGGACGAGCTGGGCCTCGACCGTGGCGAGGGCCGCGCCCTCGCAGCCGCGCGGACCGATGCCGAAGGGCACGTACGCGAGCCGCGGGCGCTTGGCCACCTCCTGCGGCGTGAACCGCTCAGGGTCGAACCGCTCCGGCTCGGGCCAGTAGCGGGGGTTCAGGTGCACCGCCCAGAAGGGGTAGAACACCGTGGTCCCGGCGGCGAGTTGGTACGGGCCGAGGGCCATGTCCTCGGTCGTCTCACGCGCGCCGTACGGGCCCGGTGGGAACAGTCGCATCGACTCCTTGAGCACCATGTCCAGGTACGTGAGCAGGCGCAGGTCGCCGTAGTCGGGCGCGGCGCGCCCGCCGAGCACGTCGTCCAGTTCAGCGGCCACGCGGTCCGCCGCCTCGGGGTGGCGGCCCAGCAGATGCAGCGTCCACGACACGGCGACCCCGGTGGTGTGATGCGCGGCGAGCAGCGTCACCATCACCGTGTCCCGGATGCGCGCCGGGCTCTCTCCGGCCTCCACCATCGCGCCGATCAGGTCGCTGCGGTCCGTACGCCCGCTGGTGCGGTGCGCAGCCACTACACGGTCGACCGTGTCCCGCAGAAACGCGAGCGCCTCCTCGGCCCGCTCCGCCGAGCGCGGGTCCTCGCGGGGCACCTGGTAGAGGCGTCCAAGGTGCTCGGTGAGCACTGCCTCGAACGCCGCGACGAGGCGATCGGCGTCCGGGCCGCCGCTCGCGTCAGCGCCGGCACCCCCGACCGTAGGGGCACCCCTGTCGGTACGGGCGACCCTGACCGTACGAGCGCCGGTGTCCATACGGGCGCCCGGGCCCGTACCGTCGCCCGGGCCTGTACCGCCGTCCGGGCCCGTACCGCCGTCCGGGCCCATACCGTCGTCCGAGTCCGTACGGCCGTCCGCGCCGCCGAACGCGAATCCGCAGATCATGCGGAGCGACAGCGCGGTCAACTCCTTCTGCAACTCGATGGGTTCACCGCCGCCCCGCTCGGCCCAGCGATCCGCGACCTCCTGGGCCAGCTCCGTGAAGCGGGCGAAGTGTCGCTCGTGGGAGGGGCGTCCGGCCAGTACGGAGAGGAGGAGCCGGCGCCACGGGGTGTGCTCGTCGGCGGGGAGTACCTGGAGGTTGCCCGCTTCGCACAGCGGGTCCAGGAAAGCGAAGAGTTCTTCGGGGCGCTTGTCGATGTGCGCCGTGGCTTCGAGGAGTACGGGATCGGCGACCGATACGGCCGTGTCCGCGCCCGGAAGCTGGAAGCGTACGACGGGGCCGTACGTGTTGTGCAGGAGCAACTGGTACCGGTGGAGCCCACCCGCCGCGGCGACGGCGCCCCGTCCGCCGTCCTCCTGACGCTCGGGTCCGGGAATGCGCATGCCGGTGCCTCCTGTCCGGGGCCCGCCCGTGTCTGTGCCGACGGGCCTCGCAGCCCGGCCCGTACCCGCCAGTCTGCCCCGGTGCGCGCCTTCCGTCCCGCGGCGTGCCGCCCCGCCGCCCGTACGTGCCAGACTCGGCCTGAAGGGTCCGGCCGGGCGGCGGGAGCGCCGGCGGGCTGTCCGACGGCCCGCCTGGTCTGTCCGGCGGCCGGAACGGGGAGGTCCCATGGGCGGGGGCGATCCGCACATCCATGTCGAGACGAACGTGGTCCGCGCCGAGGCCGCTACCCGCGATGTGCTGGCTGCCACCTTCGGCCTGGTCGGCGATCTGCCGAGCGTCGTCACCACCGGTTGCGGGCTGCGCGTGCCGTACGCCATGACCTCGTCGCGCCCCGACCGCGTCACCTGTCTCGCCTGTCGGGAATACGCGCACCACACGCACCTGCGCTTCGCGGGGGAGGTCGAACGACTGAGCCGTATGCCTGGGTCGATCTTCAGCCCAGCTCAGGGAAGGCTGGCCGCAGAGCGGCACCGCGCCCTCGCGCGGGAGTTCTCCGACGGGGAGGGATAAGCGGCGACCGGCGTCAACTCCTAGTAAGAAAGGGGTGTTTCACCACACCAGTCAGTGGGAGGAACCGGCAGCGACTCAGCGAGCCGCGGAGCGGTCGAAGGCGCGGCGGTAGGCGGTGGGGGTGGTGTCGAGGGCGCGCCGGAAGTGCAGGCGCAGATTGGCGGCGGTGCCGAGCCCGCAGTCGCGTGCCACCCGGTCGATCGGGTGGTCCGTGGTCTCCAAGAGTTCGCGCGCCTTGCCGAGACGGGCGTTGAGGAGCCACTGCAAGGGGGTCGTGCCCGTCTCCTCGGTGAAGCGGCGCATGAAGGTGCGCTGCGAGAGGCCGGCGTGCCGGGCGAGTACGGGCAGGGTGAGCGGTTCGTCGAGCCGGTGCAGGGCCCAGCCGCGGGTGTCGGAGAGCGAGGTCTTGCCGGCGACCGGGACTGGGGCCGGCACGTACTGGGCCTGCCCGCCGTCGCGGTGCGGAGCGGCCACCAGCCCGCGGGCGATCTCGTTGGCCGCACCCGCGCCCAGGTCGCGGCGGACGATGTGCAGGCACAGGTCGATGCCGCAGCAGACGCCGGCCGAGGTGAGCACGTCGCCCTCGTCGACGTAGAGCACGTCGCGGTCGACCGTGACGGCCGGGAAGTCCCGTTCCAGGTCGTCGATGTGCTTCCAGTGGGTCGTGGCGTGCAGCCCGTCCAGTACGCCCGCCGCGGCCAGCACGAAGGCTCCCGTGCAGATCGACACCACGCGCCGGCCTCGGTCGCGGGCCTCGGCCAGGATGTCGAGCACGGCGTCCGGCGCCCGGACGAGCGGATCGTAGCCCGGCACGATCACGGTGTCGGCGGCGCGTACCTGCTCCATGTCCCCGTCGGCGACCAGGGTGAAGCCCGCGGTGGTGGCCGCCTTCTTGCCGGGCGCGCACACGGTCATCTCGTAGGGGGTCTCGGGGCGGGAGTTGAAGATCTGCGTCGGGATTCCCAGGTCGAGCGGGGTGACCCCGTCCAGCGCCAGGACCGCGACTCGATGAGTTGCCATGGCAATATCCTAACGAAGAGAGGTATTTTTGCCTCTCGCCAGGTCAGCGGCGTGCGGCCAGGCTGAAGGCATGACCGAATCCCCCTATGCGGCGCCCGCCGACATGATCGCGCTGCCGAGCACGCCGCTCGCCGGCGCCATCGTGAACCTCGTCCGGCCGGTGGCAACGCCGTCCGTGTTCAACCACAGCATCCGCACCTATCTGTTCGCGCGGTTCGTGGCGCCCCGCCTCGGCCTGGTCGCCGGCGACGACTACGACGACGACCTGCTGTTCGCCGCGTGCGCGATGCACGACCTCGGCGTGGCGTCGGACAGTCCGCACCGGGAGCGGTTCGAGGTCGAGGGGGCCGACCGGGCCGCCGCGTTCCTCACCGAACGCGGAGTGTCCGCGGCCGACGCCGACCAGGTCTGGCAGGCCATCGCCCTGCACACCTCGCCCGGCATCGCCGAACGCCGCGGCACGCTGTGCGTGCTCGTCCGCGAAGGGCTTGCCCTCGACTTCGGCGGCCCCATGGGCCCCGGCCACATCGCCGCCGTCACCGACGAGCAGGCCGACGCCGTGCACGGCGCGTACCCGCGGCTGGACATGGCCCGCTCACTCATCGACGCGATCACCGCGCAGGCCGCGAAAGACCCGAAGAACGCGCCCCGTTACACCATCCCCGGCGAATTCCTCCGCGAACGCGAGACGTACGGCCGTACCCGGATGGAACAGGCCTGCCGCTCGTCCCGCTGGGGCAACTGAAAGGACATACCGCAATGACCACCCACACCGTCGAGGTCCCCGAGGGCAACGCCGTCTTCGGGACCACCACCAGTGCCTTTGCGAGCTTCGGCTATTCCGCGGCCGTTCGCGCGCACGGCCTCCTGTTCATCGCGGGAACAATCGGCCGCCGCGCCGACGGCACCATTCCCGAAACCATCGAGGAGCAGACCGAGATCGCCATCCGAAAGATCGAGGAGATCCTCCGGCTGGAAAACCTCGACCTATCCGCCCTCGTCGACATCACCAGCTACCACGTCGACATCCACCAGCACCTGTCCGGCTTCTCCGAGGCCAAGGGGCGCCTGATCAAGGCGCCATTTCCCACCTGGACGATCATCGGAGTCACCGGCCTGGCCAGCCCGGGCCTCCTTGTAGAAATCCGCGCCACCGCCGCCTACCCCGACGCCAGTCGGTAGCCCACCCCTGGGCCCGGCCCGGCCGGGCCCAGGGCCCGTCACGTCGGCCGCCGTGTCGGCGCTTTCGCCCGCCCCCTGGGTCAGGACCCCTGTCAGGGGCGCGGCACCCGGACGTTCCCGGCCTTGATGCCGAGCACGAGCGTGCTGAGCGCCGCGCGGTTGGTCGAGACCACGTTCGCGGGGGTTTCACTTTCTCGAAGGGCTGCGGTGCTTCCCGTTGCCGCGATCTCGATGCAGTTGTTGCCTCCCTCAAGTCCAGCCGTGCGCGGAAGTTGGCGAGTTGGGCGGGGGAGTCGAAGAACTCGCCCGCTCGTCAAAGCGCGCCCCACTCAAGGAGGCGCCTCGGGAGGACTGAAGATGTTCCGGATTCCCCGCACGCCGCCGATCACCCTGTCCCCATCCCGTTCACCGAACCCTGGCAGTACGAGCTGGGGTTTCCGTGTGATCCGCGGGGGCCGCGCATTGCCAGGGACGCGCTGCGGGCGATCTTGGACGCGCATGAGCTGGCTGAACTCCGTTACCGTGCGGAGCTGTTGACGTGTGGTGGCCGACCGGTGGGGCGCGTGTGCCATAGGGGGCGGGGCGGATGGGCCCGGCGGCAAGACCGTCTGGTTCGAACTCGCCCTCGCCGGCGGCCCGGTTCCTCCCGGCCCTGCCCTCTCCTCCGCCCTCGCCGCCTGAGGGGCTTGGCCCTGTCGGTCGTACATCGGTGGGTATCGGGGCGGCGTCGGTCGGCTGTCGGGATGGAGTCCGAACCTTGCCGGAGAGCCTGCCGGGCGACCGCCCGGCCGGTGTGCGACAGGCAAGGGAGCACGCATCACATGACCACTCACGTCACGATCATCGGCGCCGGGCTCGGCGGGCTCGTGCTGGCCCGGGTGCTGCACCTGCACGGTTTTCCCGTCACGGTGTACGAGGGGGAGGCGTCGCCCACCGCTCGTACGCAGGGCGGGATGCTCGACATCCATGACTACAACGGCCAACTCGCCCTCCAGGACGCCGACCTGATGGAGGAGTTCCGCGGCATCATCCTGGAGGGCCGCCAGGCGCTGCGGTTCGTCGACCGGGACGGGAACGTCCTGCTGGAGAAGGCGGACGACGGTACGGGCGGCCGGCCCGAGGTGCAGCGGGCCGAACTGCGGCGGATTCTGCTCGAATCGCTGCCGGACGGCACCGTTCGCTGGGGGCACAAGGTAAGCGGCGTCCGCTCCCTCGGCGCGGGCGCCCATGAGGTGACCTTCGCCGACGGCTCCACCGTCACCACGGATCTGCTGGTCGGCGCGGACGGCGCCTGGTCCAAGGTCCGGCGGCTGCTCTCCGATGCCACGCCCGCGTACTCCGGCCGGTCCTTTGTCGAGACCTACCTGTTCGATGTCGACGCCCGCCACCCCGCCGCCGCGAAGATGGTCGGCGGCGGAACGTTCGGGGCGATCGACTCGGGCGAGAACAGCGGCGACGGCGATAGCGGCGGCAACGGCGGGAACAGCGGGAACGGTGCCGGGATCGTGGCGCACCGGGAGAGCGGCGCGACCATCCACACGTATATAACGCTGGCGAAGCCGCTGGACTGGTTCGCCGCCATCGATTTCACCGACCCCGACGCGGCCCGCGCACGCGTCGCGGCCGAGTTCGACGGCTGCGCCCCAGAGCTGACCGCGCTGATCACCGACGCCGACACCGCGCCCGTACTCCGCCCGCTCCACGCCCTGCCGGTCGGCCACCGCTGGGACCGGGTGCCGGGAGTGACGCTGGTCGGCGACGCCGCCCACCTCTCGGTCCCCGACGGCGAAGGCGCCAACCTCGCCATGCTGGACGGCGCCGCCCTCGGCCGGGCCCTCGCCGCGCACCCGGGCGACGTCGAGGCCGCGCTCGCCGCGTACGAGCGGGAGCTGTTCCCCCGCAGCGCCGCCGCCTCGGCCGCCGCCGTCGCGCTCAACAGCGCCACCTCCCAGGAACTGTTGGCCGCCCTCACCCACGGAGACGGCGAGTCCCGGTGAACCGCCGGCGGGGGAGGCCGCGGCGGGCCGCCCGACGCCCCCCGCGGCCGGTGTTCCGCGGCCCGCGCCCGGTGTTCCGCGGCACGTGGCCGGCGTCGCGTCGCCCGTGATCGGTGTTCCGTAGCCGCCCCGGAGGTTTCATTGGTGCGTCCGGCGCTTAAAGTCGCATGGCCATACCAGAAACGGCATGGACATTTCGCTGTCCTGAAAGGGGACCGATGTGAGTACTGATGTGATGTCGTCCTTTCACCACGAGCTGATACGCCGCAACCCGGGCGAGCCCGAGTTCCACCAGGCCACGCTGGAGGTCCTGGAGACGCTGGCGCCGGTCCTCGCCGCGCGGCCCGAGATCGCCGCGGCCAAGCTGGTGGAGCGGATCTGCGAGCCGGAGCGGCAGATCATGTTCCGGGTGCCGTGGCAGGACGACGCCGGGGAGATCCACATCAACCGGGGCTTCCGCGTGGAGTTCAACAGCGCCCTCGGCCCGTACAAGGGCGGACTGCGCTTCCACCCCTCGGTCAACCTCGGCATCGTGAAGTTCCTCGGCTTCGAGCAGATCTTCAAGAACGCGCTCACCGGGCTCAACATCGGCGGCGGCAAGGGCGGCAGCGACTTCGACCCGCACGGTCGCTCCGACGCCGAGGTGATGCGGTTCTGTCAGTCGTTCATGACGGAGCTCCACCGCCACCTCGGCGAGCACACGGACGTACCGGCCGGCGACATCGGCGTGGGCGGCCGGGAGATCGGCTTCATGTTCGGCCAGTACCGCCGCATCACCAACCGCTGGGAGGCCGGCATCCTCACCGGCAAGGGGCTCCAGTGGGGCGGCTCCCACGCCCGTACGGAGGCCACCGGGTACGGGAACGTGCTCTTCACCGCCGAGATGCTCAAGCAGCGCGGCGAGGACCTCGACGGGCAGCAGGTCACGGTCTCCGGCTCCGGCAACGTGGCCATCTACACCATCGAGAAGGCCCAGGCGCTCGGCGCCAACGTGCTGACCTGCTCGGACTCCGGCGGCTACATCGTGGACGAGAAGGGCATCGACCTCGCCCTGCTCAAGGAGATCAAGGAGGTCGAGCGCGGCCGCATCAGCGAGTACGCCGAGCGGCGCGGCGCCTCGGCCACGTACGTGCCGGGCGGCTCCGTCTGGGACGTCCCCGCCGATGTCGCGCTCCCCTCGGCCACCCAGAACGAACTCGACGGCGACGCCGCCCGGACGCTCGTACGCGCCGGGGTGAAGGCCGTCTCCGAGGGCGCCAACATGCCGGCGACGCCCGAGGCGGTCACCGTGCTGCGGGAGGCCGGCGTCGCGTTCGGGCCGGGCAAGGCCGCCAACGCCGGCGGCGTCGCGACCAGCGCGCTGGAGATGCGGCAGAACTCCGGGCGCGAGTCCTGGACGTTCGAACGGGCGGAGGGCGAGCTCGCGGAGATCATGCGCGGCATCCACGCCACCTGCTTCGAGACCGCCGAGCGGTACGGCGCGCCGGGCGACTATGTCGTGGGCGCCAACATCGCCGGGTTCGAGCGGGTCGCCGACGCGATGCTGGAGCAGGGCCTCATCTGATCAGCGAGCGGTACAGCGGTACCGCGATACCGCGATTCAGCTAGAACGTGCAGATCTGTACAGAGCCGTGCAGAGCCGCACAGACAGGAATGAACCAAGCCAGGGGCCGCAGCCCTTGTCGCCCGCAAAGGCGGGGGCGGCAAGGCACGAGCCGCGCGTACCGTGGCAGCCATGAATATCTGCGTCTTCTGTTCCGCCGCCGACCTCGACGACCGCTACACCGCCCCCGCCCGTGAATTCGCCGAGCTGATCGGCAAAGGGGGCCACACCATGGTGTGGGGCGGGTCCGAGTCCGGCCTGATGAAGGTCATGGCGGACGGGGTGCAGGACAACGGCGGGAAGCTGGTCGGCGTCTCGGTGGAGTTCCTGGCCGCCAAGGCGCGCACCAACGCGGACGAGATGATCGTCACCAAGGACCTCGCGGAGCGCAAGGCGCTGCTGCTGGCGCGCGCGGACGCGATCGTGATCATGGTGGGCGGCACCGGCACGCTCGACGAGGCGACCGAGATCCTGGAGCTGAAGAAGCACGGGATGCACAGCAAGCCGGTGGTGCTGCTGAACGCCGCGGGCTTCTACGACGGGCTCAAGCAGCAGTTCCAGCGGATGGAGGAAGAGGGCTTCCTGCCGATCCCGCTGACGGAGCTGGTCTTCTTCGCGGAGGACGGCGTGGGGACCATGGCGTATCTCGAAGAGTCGGCCGGAGTCCAGTAGGACCCGTAAGGCAAAGTGGGCCCCATGAGTACGCACATGATCACTGGGGCCGGCTCGGGCATCGGGGCGGCCGTCGTCGAGAGGCTGCTGGCACGCGGCGACGAGCTGTACCTGTTCGCACGCGACGCGGGGCGGGCCAAGGAGCTCGCGGAGCGCTTCCCCGGCGCCCGTACCCTCGTCGCCGACCTGGGCAACCCCGACCGGCTCTCCTGGGCCCTCAGCCAGCAGACGCTCCCCGACCGCGTCGACACGCTGCTGCACGTCGCGGGCGTCGTGGACCTCGGCGGCATCGGCGAGCTGAGCACGAAGGCCTGGAACCGCCAGCTCGCCGCGAACCTCGTCTCCCCGGCCGAACTGACCCGCCTCTTCCTCCCCCAGCTCCGCATCGCCCAGGGCCACGTCCTCTTCGTCAACTCCGGTGCCGGCCTCAGCGCGGGCCCCCAGTGGGGCGCGTACGCCGCCAGCAAGCACGGCCTCAAGGCGCTCGCCGACTCGCTCCGCGCCGAGGAGCACGGCAACGGCGTGCGCGTCACCTCCGTCTACCCGGGGCGCACCGCCACCGCGATGCAGGAGAAGGTGCACCAGCAGGAGGGCAAGGAGTACCACGCCGAGCGCTGGATCGACCCGGAGTCGATCGCCAAGACGATCCTGCTCTCCATCGACCTGCCCCGGGACGCGGAGATCAACGACATCACGGTGCGGCCGGGGCGCTGAGGGCCGCGTCCTCGAACGGGCGGGTACGCGCCACATGAACGCGTACGCGCTACATGAACACCGCCACGTACACCGCCAGGAAGCACACGATGACCGCCAGGAGCGCGGTGAGGACCGCCATGGACGCGGCCGCCGCGCGGAGCATTCCGGAGTTGTCCGGCTGGAGGGCGGTGGCCTGCTCGGGCTGGTCCGGTAAGTAGCGGACGGTGAGGGTGTCGCCGGCCATCACCGAGGCCGGGCTGCCCGTCTCCTCGAAGCGCACCGGGCGGCCGTCGTGGGTGCGGTACTCGTACACGTGGTGGAGGACCGCCGGGCCGCCGTCGCCGCCGCGGCCGGTGGCGTACGCGCGCAGGCAGCGGCCCTGGGCGGTGAGCCCCGTGCGCCAGAGCGTGGTGAGGCGGCGGCGCCGTTCGGCGACCCTGCCGATGCCGTAGAGCGCGAGGCAGGCCATCAGCGCGGGGATGGCGAGCACGAGTGCGCTGGACAGGAAGGACATGGCACACACCTCCGGTTTCTGGGACGGAGACTCCGCCCGGGCCGTCGCGGTTCCCGCGTGCTCGTACTCTCGTACCCTTCCGGGGTGAGTGAGAAGAGCGAGAAGAGCTGGGCCGCGGGCGTGGCGACGGGCGTCGGATCGATGCCCGGCGACGACGCGCGGGAGGCCGCGAAGACCGTCACGGGGTCGCTGGAGGCGTTCCCCTTTCTGCCGGAGCTGCCCGCGCGGGGGCCGGGCGCGGACATGATCGGGCGGACCGCGGGGCTGCTCGTGGAGGTGTACGCGCACGTCGAGCCCAGCGGGTGGCGGATCAGCGACCGGCCGGGGCGGGACACCCGGCGGGCGGTGTCGTGGCGGGGCGAGGACCTCGACGCGCTGGAGGAGTTCACGCAGGGGTACGAGGGGCCGCTGAAGGTGTCGGCCGTCGGCCCGTGGACGCTGGCCGCGGCCCTGGAGACGCGCGGCGGCGAGGCGGCGCTGCGCGATCCGGGGGCGTGCCGGGACCTGACGGCGTCGCTCGCCGAGGGGCTGCGGGCCCACCTCGCGGAGGTGCGGCGCAGGGTGCCCGGCGCGCGCGTCGTGCTCCAGCTCGACGAGCCGTCGCTCACGGCGGTGCTGACCGGCCAGGTCCGTACGGCCAGCGGCTACCGCACCCACCGGGCCGTGGACCGGAGCGTGGTGGAGGGCGCGCTGCGGGACGTGGTGGCCGCCGCCGGGGGCGCGCCGGTCGTCGTCCACTCGTGCGCGCCGGGCGTGCCGTTCGGCCTGCTGCGGCGGGCCGGGGCGGCGGGCGTGTCGTTCGATTTCTCGCTGCTCACCGAGCGTGAGGAGGAGGCGATCGGGGAGGCTGTGGAGGGCGGCACGGCGCTCTTCGCGGGTGTGGTGCCGGGCACTGACGGCCCATTGTCGGACCCTGCCGGTAGCGTCATGGGTGTCAGGACGCTGTGGCGCAGGCTGGGGCTGGCACCGGGGACTCTCGCGGAGTCCGTCGTGGTCACCCCGGCGTGCGGGCTCGCGGGCGCTTCGCCCGCATATGCCCGTACGGCCCTCGCACACTGCGTCAAGGCGGCGAGATCGCTCGCGGACAACCCTGAGTGACGGCGCTCTTGGAGCAACGGGAGGACGAGACGGTGGCAGGCGAACAGGACGCAGCGGTACCCGCGGAAGCGCGGGAGAAGCACGCGCGACTCGCTGAGCAGATCGAGGATCACCGCTTCCGGTACTACGTGCGGGACGCCCCGGTCGTCAGCGACGCCGAGTTCGACAAGCTGCTGCGCTCCCTGGAGGCGCTGGAGGAGGAGCATCCGCAGCTTCGGACCCCGGACTCGCCCACGCAGAAGGTCGCGGGCGCCTACGAGACCGACTTCGCCACCGTCGAGCACCGTGAGCGGATGCTCTCCCTGGACAACGCCTTCGACGACGAGGAGCTGGCGGCCTGGGCCGAGCGCGTCGCCAAGGAGGTGGGGGAGGGGACGCCGTACCACTTCCTGTGCGAGCTGAAGGTCGACGGCCTCGCCGTCAACCTCACCTACGAGCACGGCCGGCTCACCCGCGCCGCCACCCGCGGCGACGGCCGTACGGGCGAGGACATCACGCCCAACGTCCGGACGATCGACGAGATCCCGCACCGGCTGACGGGGGACCGCGTCCCGGAGCTGGTCGAGGTGCGCGGCGAGGTCTTCTTCCCGATGGAGAAGTTCGAGGAGCTCAACGCCCGGCTGGTGGAGGCCGGCAAGCCGCCCTTCGCCAACCCGCGCAACGCGGCGGCCGGCTCGCTGCGCCAGAAGGACCCGAAGATCACCGCGACCCGCCCGCTGCACATGGTGGTGCACGGCATCGGCGCCCGCGAGGGCTTCGACATCGACTGCCAGTCGCACGCGTACGACCTGCTGCGCGAGTGGGGGCTGCCGACCGCCAAGCACAACCAGGTGGTCGACTCGCTGGCGGGCGTGCGGAAGTTCATCGCGCGGTTCGGCGACACCGAGACCCGGCACTCCATGGAGCACGAGATCGACGGCGTGGTCGTCAAGCTCGACGAGATCCCCCTCCAGGGGCGGCTGGGCTCCACCTCGCGCGCCCCGCGCTGGGCCATCGCCTGGAAGTACGCGCCGGAGGAGGTCAACACCAAGCTGGTCGACATCCGCGTCGGCGTCGGCCGCACGGGCCGTGTCACGCCGTACGCGGTGGTGGAGCCGGTCACGGTCGCCGGCTCCGAGGTCGAGTTCGCGACCCTGCACAACCAGGACGTGGTCAAGGCCAAGGGCGTCCTGATCGGCGACACGGTGGTGCTGCGCAAGGCGGGCGACGTCATCCCCGAGATCCTGGGGCCCGTCGTGGACCTGCGGGACGGCAGCGAGCGGGAGTTCGCGATGCCCGCCGAGTGCCCGGACTGCGGCACGGCGCTGCGCCCCGCCAAGGAGGGCGACATCGACCTCCGCTGCCCCAACGCCCGTTCCTGCCCCGCCCAGTTGCGGGAGCGCGTCTTCTACCTGGCGGGCCGCAAGAGCCTGGACATCGAGAACTTCGGCTATGTGGCGGCCACCGCCCTGACCCAGCCGCTGGAGCCCTCGGAGCCGCCGCTGAAGGACGAGGGCGACCTCTTCGACCTCACCGTCGAGGAACTGCTGCCCATCAAGTCGTACGTGCTCGACCCGGACAGCGGGCTGCCCAAGCGCGACCCGGAGACGGGCGAGGAGAAGATCGTCACGTTCTTCGCCAACCAGAAGGGCGAGCCGAAGAAGAACACCCTCTCGATGCTGGAGAACATCCAGGCCGCCAAGGAGCGGCCGCTGGCCCGGATCATCACGGGGCTGTCGATCCGGCACGTGGGGCCGGTCGCCGCGGAGGCGCTGGCCCGCGAGTTCCGGTCGCTGGACCGGATCGCGGAGGCGAGCGAGGAGGAGCTGGCGGCCACCGAGGGCGTGGGCCCGACCATCGCCGCGTCCGTGAAGCAGTGGTTCGCGGAGGACTGGCATGGCGCGATTGTGGAGAAGTGGCGCGCCGCGGGGGTACGCATGGAGGAAGAGGCAGGGGACGATGAGGGTCCGCGGCCGCTGGAGGGCCTGACCGTCGTCGTCACCGGAACGCTCCAGTCGTACACGCGGGACGGCGCTAAGGAGGCGCTTCAGAGCCGGGGGGCGAAGGTGACCGGTTCGGTCTCGAAGAAGACCGATTTCGTGGTCGTCGGCGATAACCCTGGATCAAAATATGACAAGGCGATGCAGGTGAAGGTGCCGGTACTGGAGGAGGACGGCTTCGCCGTACTCCTCGAACAGGGGCCGGACGCCGCGCGCGAAGCGGCCGTGACCCCGCCCGAATAGACCGACCGAATAGTCCGATCAGGAGTCCCGGCATAGTCAGCGGGCATCACCTTTAGAGCGCATACCAGAGGGTTGCGGATGGCCAGGCCGCAATCGGGAAACCGTCGCCGATCGCGGCCCGCCGCAACCCTCTGCGGCCTACTGTTGAGATGTGCGCCTGCCGTGGCGCGGGCATCGACGGCTGTGAGAGGGACGGGCATGAAACCCACCGACAGCGCCGAACCGGCGTCACGGCTGCGCCGGCTGGCCCTGCCGGCGCTGCCGACGTCAGCGGTCGCCCTGGCCGTGACCGCACTCGTCATCGCCGCCTACCGGACACTCGACGCCGGACGGGCGCTCTTCCCCGGCGCCGCCGTCGGCTGGGGGCTCGCCGCCCTCACCGGCCTCATCGTCGGCCACCTCGTCGCGTTAGGCCGCGACCGCTGGTGGGGCGGGACCGGCTCCGGGTCCGCCCTCACCCTCGCGGTCCTGCTGCTCTACGGCTGGCTGCCCGCCGTCCTCATCAGCCTCGCCGTCGTCGCGCTGGTCGCCGCCGCCCGCAGACACCGCTGGCGACAGGCGACGCTGCACAGCGCCGTCGACATCCTGGGCACCGGAGCCGCGGCCCTCACCCTCGCCGCGTTCTCCACCGTGCCCACCGTCGAGACGCCCTGGCGGCCCGAGGAGTGGAACATCGCCACCGCCCCGGAGATCGCCCTCGCCGCCTTCGTCTACCTCGCCGTCACCCGCCTCCTGCTCTGGTACTGCATGGCGCCGCGCCGCGCCGGACTGCCCACCGTCGGCCGCGCCGCCCTCGTCCGCCAGACCCTCATCGGCATCGCGCTCCTCGGCCTCGCCCCGCTCATCGCGGTCGTCGCCGTCAGCGAACCGGTCGTGCTCCCGCTCTTCGCCGTCCCGCTCATCGCCCTCGACTCCACCCTGTGGATCGCCCGCGCCCGCGCCGAGGAGCAGCTCCGCGACCCGCTCACCGGGCTGCCCAACCGCCAGCGCCTCCTCCAGCGCACCTGGTCCGCGCTGGACGAGGCGCAGCGCGACGGCGCCCGCACCGCCCTCGTCCTCATCGACCTCGACCGCTTCCGCTCCGTCAACGACACCCTCGGCCACCTCGCCGGAGACCGGCTGCTCCTCCAGATCGCCGACCGGCTCCGGCTCGCCCTGCCGCGCGGCGCGGAGGCCGCGCGGCTCGGCGGCGACGAGTTCGCCGTGCTGCTCCCCGCCGTCGACTCGCTCACCAGCGCCCAGCGCGCGGCCCGTTCGCTCGTCGCGGGGCTCGGCTCGCCCCTCGACCTCGACGGCCTCACCCTCGTCCTCGAAGCCAGCGCCGGCGTCGCCGTCTACCCCGACCACGCCCTCGACGCCGAAGGGCTGCTGCGCCGCGCCGACGTCGCGATGTACCAGGCCAAACGGGACCGCAGCGGCGTCGAGGTCTACGAGGCCCGCCGGGACGGCAACACCCCCGACCGGCTGGGCCTGCTGGGCGACCTGCGGCGCGCCCTCGACGCCGGCGAGGTCGAACTGCACTACCAGCCGAAGGTCGGCTTCGACGGCCACGTCGCCGGGCTCGAAGCGCTCGTGCGATGGGTGCACCCCGACCGCGGCCGGGTGCCCCCGGACGAGTTCATCGCCATCGCCGAGTCCTCCGGCCTGATGCCCCGCCTCACCGAGTACGTCCTGGAGACCGCGCTCGGACAGGTCGCCAAATGGCGGGCCATGGGGCTGGAGGTGCCGGTCGCCGTCAACGTCTCCCCGCGCGACGTCCACTCGCCCGGCTTCGCCGGCGCCGTCGCCGCCCGCCTCGCCCGGCACGGCGTGCCGCCCGGCTCGCTGCAACTGGAGATAACGGAACACGTCCTGCTGGAAGACCCGCAGCGGGCCGCCGACACCCTCGCCGGGCTCACGGGGCACGGCGTGAAGATGTCCCTCGACGACTTCGGCACCGGCTACTCCTCGCTCGTGCACCTGCGCAGGCTGCCGGTGAGCGAGCTGAAGATCGACCGGTCCTTCGTGGCCCGGCTCGTCGTCGACACCGAGGACGCCGAGATCGTCCGCTGCACCCTCGACCTCGCCCACTCCCTCGGCCTCCTCGTGGTCGCCGAGGGCGTCGAGGACGACGAGACCTGGGAGCGCCTGCGCGACCTGGGCTGCGACGCGGTGCAGGGCTGGCTGGTCGCCGCCGCGATGCCGCCGGACGAGACCACGGCCTGGCTGCGGCTGCGCAGCAAGAGCGGCTGGCACCGCGAGGGCGAGCCGAGCGCCGACCCCGCGCCGCGCGCCGACCCCGAGATGCCGCCGGCTCCGGCGCCGGCCGAGGGAGCGGGGACGGCGTCGCGCCGCCCGATGCTCTAGCCCTGCGGGCGGCCCGATGCTGTTGGACCCGCGGGGGCGGGCGGGGTTCCGGCCCGGTGGGTGGTACGGACGTACGGCGGGCCTCCGTTCCGGGGGGCGGTACGGGGCGTACGGGCGCGGTGGTACGGGGCGTACGGGCGGGGCGGTACGGGCGTACGGGCGCGGTGGTACGGGGCGTACGGGCGGGGGCGGTACGGGCGTAGGGGGGCGAGCGGGGGCCCGTACGCGCGTAGGGGTCGGGCGCAACGGGGGCGTACCGCGGGCACTGGCCCCCTACCACGACCTGCGTCGGCGGTCTCCGGCCGGGGGTGGGGAAAGGGTTTCGCGGGCATGGCGTCGGGAGCCATAGGATTGGGGCCGAAACCTACACACTCACCCTGAGGATCGCTGCATGCCTGGCATCACGCGCGAGGAGGTCGCCCACCTCGCCCGGCTGGCGCGTCTGGAGCTCAAGGACGAAGAGCTCGACCACTTCGCCGGACAGCTCGACGACATCATCGGCGCGGTCGCCCGCGTCTCCGATGTGGCCGACGAGGACGTACCGCCGACGTCCCACCCGCTGCCGCTGACCAACGTCATGCGACCGGACGAGGTCCGTCCGTCGCTGACCCCGCAGGAGGCGCTCTCCGGCGCCCCGGCCCAGGAGCAGCAGCGTTTCAAGGTGCCGCAGATCCTGGGGGAGGACTGACATGACCGATCTCACCAGGCTCACCGCCGCCGAGACCGCAGAGAAGATCGCCTCGGGCGAGGTGACCGCCGTCGCCGTCACCGAGGCCCACCTGGCCCGCATCGAGGCCGTGGACGAGAAGGTGCACGCCTTCCTGCACGTGGACCGGGAGGGCGCGCTCGCGCAGGCCCGCCGCGTGGACGAGAAGCGCGCGAGCGGCGAGAAGCTCGGCCCGCTGGCCGGCGTGCCGCTCGCGCTCAAGGACATCTTCACCACCAAGGGGATCCCGACGACCGTCGGCTCCAAGATCCTCGAAGGGTGGATCCCGCCGTACGACGCGACGGTCACCCGGCGCCTGAAGGAAGCCGACATCGTCATCCTCGGCAAGACCAACATGGACGAGTTCGCCATGGGGTCCTCCACCGAGAACAGCGCGTACGGCCCGACCGGCAACCCCTGGGACCTCACCCGCATCCCCGGCGGCTCCGGCGGCGGCTCCTCCGCGGCCATCGCCTCGTACGAGGCCCCGCTGGCCATCGGCACGGACACCGGCGGATCGATCCGCCAGCCGGCCGCCGTCACCGGCACCGTCGGCGTCAAGCCCACCTACGGCGGCGTCTCCCGGTACGGCATGGTCGCCTTCTCCTCCTCCCTCGACCAGGGCGGGCCCTGCGCCCGTACGGTCCTGGACGCGGCCCTGCTGCACGAGGCCATCGCCGGGCACGACCCGCTCGACTCGACGTCCATCGACGCCCCCGTCCCGTCCGTGGTCGAGGCGGCCCGCAACGGCGACGTGAAGGGCATGCGCGTCGGCGTCGTCAAGGAGTTCGCGGGCGAGGGCTACCAGGCCGGGGTCATGCAGCGGTTCGACGAGTCCGTGGAGCTGCTGCGCGAGCTGGGCGCGGAGGTCGTGGAGATCTCCTGCCCGTCCTTCGACAAGGCCCTCGCCGCGTACTACCTGATCGCGCCGTCCGAGTGCTCGTCCAACCTGGCCCGCTTCGACGCCATGCGCTACGGCCTGCGGGTCGGCGACGACGGCACGAAGTCGGCGGAGGACGTCACCGCGCTGACCCGCGAGGCCGGGTTCGGCGACGAGGTCAAGCGCCGCGTCATCCTCGGCACGTACGCGCTCAGCTCCGGCTACTACGACGCGTACTACGGCTCCGCGCAGAAGGTCCGTACGCTCATCAAGCGCGACTTCGAGCGGGCCTTCGAATCCGTGGACGTGCTGATCTCGCCGACGACGCCGACCACCGCCTTCCCGATCGGGGAGCGGTCGGACGACCCCATGGCGATGTACCTCGCGGACCTGTGCACCATCCCGACCAACATGGCGGGCAACGCGGCCATGTCGCTGCCCTGCGGACTGGCGCCCGAGGACGGGCTCCCGGTCGGCCTACAGATCATCGCCCCCGCCATGGCCGATGACCGGCTCTACCGTGTCGGAGCGGCCGTGGAGGCCGCCTTCGAGGCACGTTGGGGACACCCGCTGCTTGAGGAGGCACCGTCGCTATGAGTGGAAAGCTCGAAAAGGCCAAGGGCTTCAAGAAGTCCAAGCCCGGCACGTACCTGTCCATCGGCACCACGCTCTTCGGCGCGATCAGCGTCGCGAAGCAGGCCAAGAAGGCGCGTCACGAGCAGGACACGCTCCAGCTCATCGACGCGGTGGTCTCGGCCGCCGCCATCGCCACCGGCGTCGCCCTGCTCGTCCGCGAGCTGCGCCGCATGGGCGACGACGACGTTCTGCAGGGCTGAGAGGTTAGTTTTCCGTGACTGTCACCGACCTGGTGTCGTACGACGACGCGCTGGCCACCTACGACCCCGTGATGGGGCTGGAGGTGCACGTCGAGCTCGGCACCAAGACCAAGATGTTCTGCGGCTGCTCCACCGAGCTGAAGCAGGACGCCAACAGCCAGACCTGCCCGACCTGCCTCGGCCTGCCCGGCGCGCTGCCGGTCGTCAACGAGATCGGCGTCGAGTCCGCCATCAAGATCGGACTCGCGCTGCACTGCGAGATCGCCGAGTGGTGCCGCTTCGCCCGGAAGAACTACTTCTATCCGGACATGCCGAAGAACTTCCAGACCTCCCAGTACGACGAGCCGATCGCCTACAACGGCTACCTGGACGTCCAACTGGAGGACGGCGAGGTCTTCCGCGTGGAGATCGAGCGCGCCCACATGGAGGAGGACACCGGCAAGTCCACCCACGTGGGGGGCGCCACCGGCCGCATCCACGGCGCGTCCCACTCGCTCCTCGACTACAACCGGGCCGGCATCCCCCTCATCGAGATCGTCACCAAGCCGATCGAGGGCGCCGGCGAGCGGGCCCCCGAGGTCGCCAAGGCGTACGTGGCCGAGCTGCGCGAGCTCATCAAGGCGCTCGGCGTCTCCGAGGCCCGCATGGAGCAGGGCCAGATGCGCTGCGACGTGAACCTGTCGCTGCGGCCCAAGGGCGCGGAGAAGTTCGGCACGCGCAGCGAGACGAAGAACGTCAACTCGCTGCGCTCCGTCGAGCGCGCCGCGCGCTTCGAGATCCAGCGGCACGCGGCGGTGCTGTCCTCCGGCGGCACCATCGTCCAGGAGACCCGGCACTTCCACGAGGAGGACGGCTCCACCACGGCCGGCCGCATCAAGGACAACGCCGAGGACTACCGGTACTTCCCGGAGCCCGACCTGGTGCCGGTGGCCCCCGCCCGTGAGTGGGTCGAGAAGCTGCGGGCCGAACTGCCCGAGCTGCCGCGCGTACGCCGCAACCGGCTCCGCGAGGAGTGGGGCGTCACCGAGCACGACATGCAGTCGATCCTCAACGCGGGCGCGGTCGACCCGATCGTCCAGACGATCGACGCGGGCGCCCCCGCCGACCAGGCCCGCAAGTGGTGGATGGGCGAACTGGCCCGCCGCGCCAACGAGGGCGGCGTCGACCTCGCCGCCCTGCCCATCACCCCGGCCCAGGTCGCCCGCGTCTGCGCGCTCGTCGCCGAGGGCTCCCTCAACGACAAGCTGGCCCGCCAGACCATCGAGGGCGTCCTCGCGGGCGAGGGCTCCCCGGACGAGGTCGTCGCCGCACGCGGCCTCGCGGTCGTCTCCGACGAGGGCGCGCTCGGCACGGCCGTCGACGAGGCCATCGCCGCCAACGCCGCCATCGCCGACAAGATCCGCGCCGGCAAGATCGCCGCCGCCGGCGCCCTCGTCGGCGCCGTCATGAAGGCCACCCGCGGCCAAGCGGACGCCGCCCGCGTCCGCGAGCTGATCCTGGAACGGCTGGGCGCCGAGGGCTGACGCCGGTCGAGAGCCGTACGAGCGGGCCGTCCCTTCCGAGGAGGAAGGGGCGGCCCGCTGCGCTGTCGCCGGGTCAGTGTGGGCGTATGGGTACGTGCCGGGTGAAGAAGGCGCGTATGTGGTTGCGGATCAGGGGGATTGATTGGGGTGGGGGCAGTGTGCCGATCAAGGCGGTGCGGGCGGGTGGGGGGATCAGGGCTGCTGATTGCAACTGGGGGGCTATGGCGGCGTAGTCGGTGAAGATCCAGTGTGCGGTGTTGTCGAGGCGGGCGTGGTGGGTGTGGTTGTGGGGGTGGGTGAGCAGGGGGGACCAGGAGCGGGAGAGTTCTTTTTGGTGGGGGAAGTCCGGGGTGCCCAGGAGGAGCAGGGGGCGGCGCGTGCCGTGGCGGGCTATGGGGTAGAGGGGGCCCGGGTGGCCGGAGGGGCGGGGGGCTTGGTCGAGGTAGCCCTCCAGGTTGATCGCCGCGGCGATGCGGCGGTCCTCGTACATCGCCTCCGACACGGCCGTACCGCCCGCCGAGTGGCCGTAGGCCCCTACCCGGCTCAGGTCCAGCGCGTCTGCCAGGCCCTCTGGTAGACGGCCGGCCGTCAGGATTCTCAGGTGGTCCAGGACGAAGGCCAGGTCCGCCACTCGGGTGTTGATCATCGTGCGGAATAGTTTCGGCTGCTCGCGCGGGTCGCCCCGGAACACGGTCGTGCGGAACGTGCCGCTCCGGCCCTTCCGCTCGGTCGGGAAGGACACCACGGCCGCGTCGCCGGGGTGGTCGACGGTCACCACCGCGTAGCCGTGGCTCGCCAGTTCCTCGGCCACGCTCGTGCCCAGCGTGCGCGGGTCGCCGCCGCCGGGGCTGTAGAGCAGTACGGGGCTCGGTACGGGCCGGGCGGGCGCGTTCGTGTGGGAATGGGTGCTGGTGGCCGCCCAGTTCACGCCGGACTTCGGGAGCTGCGGGTGCGCCAAGGGGGCGACCTGGGCGAAGACGGCCGCGGCCTCTTCGGTCATCTGGCGCGCCACCGGGAAGCCGTCGACGGTACGGGCCGGGTAGAAGACCGTGACCATCACCTCCCGTACCGCGATCCCGGGGTCCCACGGGTCGCGCCTGCTCCGGTCGACCAGGTAGAGCGTGGTGACGCCCGTACGGTACGGGCCGGCGGGCGCCGGCAGGTTCAGGGTGATGTCGGCCGCGCGGTCTCTTGGGTTTGGTCGTGCCTGTGCTCTCCCGACGCCGCTCGTGAGCAGGGCCCCGGTAGCCGCCAACGCCCCCGCCGACCTCAGTACCGTCCGTCGGGTCGTTCCGGTGGGCTGCTCCGTCCGTTCCTCTGACATCGTGCGTCCGCCTTTCCCTACGTGTCCCTCCACGCCGCCGGTCCTCGTGCGGGACCGTCGGAGGGCGTGCAAGTCGCATAGTGGGGTCCGGCGGGGGCAGTGGGCGAAGGTTCAGGGCCTCGCCGAAACGTCGGCGGGCGAGGGGGAGCAGTGGTACGGATTCGGTTCACGGTCGGGGACTTCGCGCGGGTGCGGTTCGCGCCCCGCCCGGCCCCGTTGCAGGAGCTGAACGCGGCGCTGGCCATGATGGTCCGCCGCGACGGCCACCTCCTCTTCGGCCACTGGCGGCAGCGGACGATGCGGAACCTGCCCTCCACCGCCCTGCCGCTCCGGGACCTCGTGCCGGGGTCGGCGGCACCGCGGTTCCTCGATGTGTTCAGCGACTCGCTCGCCGAAGGGCTGGAGACCGTACGGGCCGCGCGGCCGGAGCTCGTACGCGCCGAGATGGAGCGGGTGTACGCCGGGCAAGCCACCCCACCGCCGCTATGGGTTCGCGATCTGCATCGGGGTGACGCCCACGCCTGGCGGCTCCTGCGCCGCGCCCAGCGCTCGGCCTTCGACGCGGTGCTGCGGCCGGCCTGGGACCTGGTGCGGGACCTGCACCGGGAGGAGTTCGCCCGGCACGCGCTGACCGTCGCCGAGCACGGCATCGGCGCCGCGCTCGCCGCCGTCGTGCCCGGCGGACGGCTGGGCGGCGACGGCGTCTGGGAGTTCGCGAGCGGGCCCCCGGAGCGGGACATCGCGCTGGACGGGCGGGGGCTGGTGCTCGTACCCACCTTCCACTGGGCCGGCCATCCGCTGATCGCCGACCTGCCCGGGAGCCCGCTGTACGTGACGTATCCGGCGGGCGGCGGCGGGCTGCCGCCCGCGCTGTCCGGGGCGGCCGATCCGTCCGGGGCGGCCGATCCGTCCGACGCGGAGGGAGCGCTGGCGGGCGTGCTGGGGCGTACCCGGCTCGACGCCCTGCTCGTGCTCGCCGAGGAGCACACCACCACGGGCCTGGCCCGGCGGCTCGATGTCAGCAACGCCACCGCGTCCGCCCACGCCGCGGCCCTGCGCGGCGCGGGGCTGGTCACCACGGTCCGCGCCGGGCGCGCGGTCCTGCACCGGCGGACCGCGCTGGGGAGCCTGCTGGTACGGGGCCGGGGAAGGGGATGAACCCCGGCCCCGTACCGGTCTGGAGGGGACGCAGGGGCTACAGGAGCGTGACCGTCAGGTCCGGGTCCTCGAAGCCCTCGTCGTCGAAGGGGTACAGCGGGCGCTCCACGCGGTGGTGGCCCAGGCGCAGCAGGTCCTGGTCGACGCCGCCGGGGGTGAGGGCCAGGAGCCAGTCGGCCGCCATGTCGTACAGCTCCGGCTCCAGGTAGCCGATCTTGACGACCACCAGGTCGTACGTGCGCGGGTCCAGCTCTCCGAAGTCGGCGCGGGTGTGGAAGGGCTTGCGCCGCTCGGTGAGCACGGTGGTGACGCCGCCGCAGGTGACGGCGGCGGTCCGGCCGCCCTCGTCGTAGGCCGGGTTGCCGCGCGGGCCGTCGCCGTCGGCCGAGGTCGCACCCTGGAGGGCGGTGACCGTGCCGGTGAGCCGGTAGGGCTCGCACTTGCTGATGTGGCCGCCCACCGACAGGGTCACCGTCGCGCCGACGCCCGCCTCGAAGCACGCAGCCACCGCGGCCGGGTCCATGATGCCGGGGTGGATCGCCGTGCTGCGGCCGGAGGCCAGCTCGTCGTCGGCGAGGAGGCGTTCGAGCATGTACGGCAGGTCGCCGGCGCCGCCCGCGGTGGGGTTGTCGCCGGAGTCGCTGATCAGGAACGGGCGGGCGTCGGAGGCGACGGCCTGGGCGATGGCGGTGTCCGCGTCGGCGGTCGGGCCGACGAAGACGAACTCGCGCCGCACCCGCCAGTACTCCTCGGCCAGCGAGCGGGCCTGGGCCGCGGCCAGTTCGGCGTCGTCGCCCGTGACGACCACGGCCGCCTTGCAGCGCGGCTCGTCCGCCCAGGCGTAGCCCACCCAGATCGCGGCGTCCACGATGCCGTCCATCGCCTCGATGCCGGCCAGCCGCCCGTAGAGGGACTTGGCGGGCTCCAGCCGCGTGCTGGTCTTCTCGCCGGGGAGCAGCACGGGGATCTGCACCCAGGCGACGCTCGGGCGGCCCTTGCCGGAGGTCAGGCGCTCCACGAGCTTGCGGGCCGCGCGCTCGCGGGTGTCCCAGGCGTCCTCGTGCGGGGCGAGGCGGTGCGCGGTGATGAGGTCGAGCTGCTCGGCGAACCGGCGGGAGACATTGCCGTGCAGGTCCATGGCGGCGGAGATCAGCGCGTCCGGGCCGATCGCGGACCGTACGGCGTCGGTGAGGTCGCCCTCGGCGTCCTCCAGGCCGACCACGCTCATCGCGCCGTGGATGTCGTAGACGAGGCCGTCGAGGGGGCCCGCCGCGCGGACGCGGTCGGCCAGCTCGACCTTGATCCGGTCGTATGTCTCGCGCTCCACCGCGCCGCCGGGCAGGGACACGGCGTGCACGAGCGGAACCCACTCCACCAGGTCGTCGAGGTCGCTGCCGGGGCCGGTCCACGTGTACCGGGCGAGCAGGTCCGCGTCGCGCGTGACGCGGAAGTCGTCGTACGTGGAGCGGTGCGGGCAGAAGGTGCTGGACTCGATGGACATGCCGCCGATGCCTATGCGGAGGCGGCGGGTGGGGGTGGTCATGGTTGCTCACTTTCCGTGGGGTGGCGGACCGTCTGAGGTGTTCGGGGAGGCCGCGGAGGTCATCAGGGGCCCGGCACGGCCGCCGCGCACTCGCGCAGCGCCGCGTGGCCCGCGCCCAGCAGCCCCGCGTCCGGGCCGCAGCTCGCCGCAGCTATCGTCAGCGCGCTCGTGGCCATCGGCAGGCACCGCTCGTACAGGACGCCCCGGACGGCGGCGACCAGCGGTTCGGCCTGGGCGAGGGCGCCGCCGAGGACGACCGCCTCCGGGTTGAAGAAGTTGACGACCACGGAGAGCACGCCGCCTATGTGCCGCCCCGCCTGGCGCACCAGCGTCGTGGCGAGGGGTTCGCCGTCGGCGACCAGGCGCAGGATGTCGGCGGCGCCGTCCGCGTCGATGCCGCCCTCGCGCAGCGCCGCCGCTATGGCCGCGCCGCTGGCGACGGTCTCCAGGCAGCCGATGTTCCCGCAGGAGCAGGGGCGCTCCGCCGCCGCGTCCACCCGGACGTGGCTGATGTCGCCCGCGCTGCCGCCGGCGCCGCGGTAGAGCCGGCCGCCGCTGATCACGCCGGAGCCGATGCCGCGGCCGGCCTTGACGACCACGAGGTGGCGCAGCGCGGGGTGGGCGGCGCGGTGTTCGCCGGCGGCCATGAGGTTGGCGTCGTTGTCGACGAGTACGGGCAGGCCGAGCCGGTCCCGGAGCCGGTCGCCCAGCTCGTACAGATGCCAGCCGGGCATCCGGGAGGGCGCGATGACCCGTCCCGTGGCGGTGTCGACGGGGCCGGGGAAGCCGACGCCCACGGCCCGCACCGCCCGGCCCGCGGCGCGCTGCGCCTCGGCCAGCTCGCCGAGGCGCGCGGCGAGCAGGTCGAGGGCGGGGCCGGGCCCGGCGGTGAGGTCGAAGCCGTGCTCGGAGGTGTCGAAGACGGCGTCGGTGAGGCCGACCGCGCCGATTCTGGCGTGGTGGCTGCCGAGGTCGGCGGCGAGGGCGACGGCACCGCTCTCCGGTATGCGCAGCAGCCGGGGGCGTCTCCCGCCGCGCGAGGCGCCCTCGCCGTGCTCGGTGAGCAGCCCCGCGTCGACCAGTTCCTGGACGCGGGCGGAGACGGTGGAGGCGGCGAGCCCCAGCTCCCGTACGAGATCGGCGCGCGAGGTGGCGGCGCCGCTCGCGACGAGATCGAGGATGTGCGCGGCGGAGCCGGACTGCTCGTCCGCTGCCGTCATGTTGGCGGCCCTTCTGTCGGCGGCTTCTGCTGATGGGTCTGCTGGCGGTCGTGCTGCGGGGCGTCTGCGGTTGTGTGTCTGCTGCTGTGAGGTGCCGTGGGGCTTCTGCTGAGCGACTTCATTCGGTGAACGAAGCAAGTCCGAGATTTGGTTCGCTGACAGTAGACATCAATCGAAGGCTTGTGCGCTAGACCCTTGACTTCTTTTCGAGTTCGTCCGTACTTTGCTCGCAATCTTCGATCGGTTGACTATGGAGGCGGCATGGGGCTGCGCAAGAACCGAATACGCGGGCCCGTCGCCGCTCTTCTCGCGGCGGTGCTGGGGGTGGGCCTGCTCAGCGGCTGCGGCCCCAAGAGCTCCGCCGTCACCGAACTCGGCGCCACTGGCGGCACGAAGGTCGAGGGCGGCACGGCCACCATGGCGCTGCCGCCCGCCGCCACCCCCAACTGGATCTTCCCGATCGGCGCGCCCGGCTACCTGGCCACGTACAACAGCTCCATCCAGAACCTGCTGTACCCGCTGCTCTTCAACCCGGAGCAGAAGGGCGACAAGCTGTCGATGGAGAGCCCGGGCAACCTCGCCGACGGCATGCCGGTCTACAGCGACGGCAACAAAGAGGTGACCGTCAAGCTCAAGAAGGGCTACGACTGGTCCGACGGCAAGCCCGTCACCGCCTCCGACGTCGAGTTCTGGTTCGACCTGATCCGGGCCAACAAGAAGGACTGGGGCGGCTATTCGCCCGGCCTGCTGCCCGACAACGTCAAGAGCTTCGACGTCCTGGACGCGCACACCTTCCGGCTGCGGCTCGACCGCTCGTACAACCCGGACTGGTTCACCAACAACACGCTCCAGTACTTCAAGCCGCTGCCCGAACACGCCTGGAACCCGGACCACGAGGACCCCAAGAAGGTCTTCGCCCGGCTGACCGCGCACGGCAAGCAGCTCTCCAAGTTCGCCACCGACCCGCTGTGGAAGACCATCGCCGGCCCCTGGCGGATCGAGCGGTGGACCACCAACGGCGAGGTCTCGCTCGTACCCAACAAGAAGTACAGCGGCCCCGACAAGCCGCATCTGGACCGCGTCGTCTTCAAGCCCTTCACCACCGCCGACTCCGAGTTCAACGTGTTGCGCGCGGGCGGCGTCGACTACGGCTACATCCCGCCCTCGGTGATGGCCCAGTCGAAGAAGTTCAAGGAGATGGGCTACCGCATCGACCCGTGGGAAGGCTGGGCGATCACCTACATCGTCCTGAACTTCAACAGCCCCACGGCGGGCCCCATGCTGCGCCAGCTCTACATCCGCCAGGCGCTCCAGCACCTCATCGACCAGAAGGAGATCTCCAAGGTCGTCTGGCAGGGCTCCGCCGCACCCACCCGCGGCCCCGTCCCCGCCAGCCTGCTCCCCAAGGACCCCTACCCGTTCGATCCGGCGGCCGCGAAGCAACTGCTCACGGACCACGGCTGGGTCATGCGGGACGGCGTCATGCGGTGCGCGCAGCCCGGCGAGGGCGACGGGCAGTGCGGCAAGGGGATCAAGAAGGGGCAGCGGCTCAAGCTGGAACTCCTCTCCCAGTCCGGCTCGACCGAGACCTCCAACACCATGCAGGTGATGAAGTCCGCGATGAGCAAGGTCGGCATCGACTTCGAGATCCGCCAGCAGCCGCTCAACACCGTGCTCGGCACCACCGTCCCCTGCAAGGAGACCGACGCCGCCTGCAAGAGCTGGCAGATGGGGTTCTTCGGCTCCCAGGGAAGCTGGTACTTCCCGCCCGCCCCCAGCGGCGAGACGCTCTTCGCGACCAACGCGCCCTCCAACATGGGCAACTGGTCCGACCCGAAGACCGACCAGCTCGTCAAGGCCACCGAGTACTCCGGCGACCCGGCCGCCATGCGCGAGTACGCCCAGTACGTGGCCGACCAGGTGCCCGTCCTGTGGACGCCCAACCCCGCGTACCAGGTCTCCGTCATCCGCAACGACCTGCGCGGCGTCGGCCAGAACCCGACGCTCTCCCTCGCGCCCCAGGACTGGTACTTCGTGAAGAAGGGCGGCGAGGGCAAGTGACCCGCTTCCTCATCAAACGCGTCGGACAGGCCGTCATCGTCCTGTTCCTCGTCTCCATCATCGTCTTCGTCCTCCTGCACCTGCTGCCCGGCGGCCCGGCCCGCGCGATCCTCGGCCCGACCGCCACCCCCGATTCCATCGCGCACTTCAACCACCAGCAGGGCTACGACCGTTCGCTGCCCGTCCAGTACGTGCAGTACCTCGGCCGGCTGCTCACCGGCGACCTCGGCGAGTCGTACAAACTCAACCAGTCCGTCACCTCGCTGATCGGCGAGCGGCTGCCCAAGACGCTCGTCCTGACCGGCCTGGCCATCGTGCTCGCCGCGATACTCGCCATCCCGCTCGGCATCATCCAGGCCGTCCGCCGCGGCAAGGCCGCCGACTACGTGCTGACCGGCGCCGCCTTCCTCGCCTATGCCACGCCCGTCTTCTTCCTCGGCCTCATCCTCATCCTGGTCTTCAGCCAGCAGCTCCAGATCTTCCCCGCCGAGGCGCCACAAGCCGACACGATCGGCGGCATCCTCTCCGAGCTGCCCGCGCTGGTGCTGCCGGTGGTCACGATGGCGCTCGGCATCATCGCCGCCTTCAGCCGCTATATGCGCTCGGCCGTGCTGGACAACCTCAGCGAGGAGTACGTGCGCACCGCCCGCGCCAAGGGGCAGTCCGAGGCCCGCATCATGGCCCGGCACGTGCTGCGCAACGCGCTCATCCCGCTCGCCACCCTCCTCGGCCTCTACCTCCCCACCCTCATCAGCGGCGCCCTCGTCGTCGAGTCGATGTTCAACTACCCGGGGATGGGGCTGCTCTTCTGGAACTCGGCGCAGGGCTCCGACTTCCCCGTACTGCTCGGCGTCACCCTCGTCGTCGGCGTCGCCACCGTCATCGGCTCGCTGATCACCGACATCGCGTACGCCGTCCTCGACCCCCGGATCAGGAGCGTCTCGTGACCGCCGCAGCCGTCGAGGCGACGCAGCCGGAAGCCGCCGTCGCCACCCCCAGCCTCGCCCGCCGCACGCTGAGCGTGTTCGCCCGCAACAAGCTCGCGCTGCTCGGCGCCGTGCTGCTCGTCGGACTCATCGCGTTCTGCTTCCTCGGGCCGCTGATCCACCACACCGACCAGGTGCACACCGACCTGAGCCAGGCCAACCTGGCCCCCGGCAGCGCCGGCCACCCCCTGGGCACCACCGACCTCGGCTACGACATGCTCGGCCGGCTGATGTACGGCGGCCAGACCTCCCTGGAGGTCGGCCTCGCCGCCGGCCTGCTCGCCACCCTCTTCGGCACCGTCTACGGGGCCGTCGCCGGATACTTCGGCGGCTGGGTCGACGCCGCGATGATGCGCATCACCGACGCCGCCCTCGCCATCCCCGCGCTCTTCCTGCTCGTGGTCGTCGCCGCGATCATCACGCCCAGCAAGCCCGTCCTCATCCTGATCATCGCCTCGGTGGCCTGGCTCTCCCCGGCCCGCCTCATCCGCGGCGAGGCCCTCGCCCTGCGCAGCCGCGACTACATCCACGCCATGCGGCTGATGGGCGGCGGCGGCAGCCGGGCCGTCTTCCAGCACATCGTCCCGAACGCCATCGGCACGGTCATCGTCAACGCCACCTTCCAGATCGCCGACGCCATCCTCTACGTCGCCTACCTCTCCTTCCTCGGCCTGTCGATCCCGCCGCCCGCCGCCGACTGGGGCTCCATGCTCTCCTCCGGCATCACCTACACGCAGGTCGGCTACTGGTGGCTGATCTTCCCGCCCGGCATCGCGATCGTCCTCGTCGTCGCCGCCTTCAACTTCATCGGCGACGGCCTGCGCGACGCCTTCGACGTGCGGCTCCAGAAGAACTGAGGCAACCACCATGACCGACAAGCTCCTGACCATCGAAGACCTGCACGTCGAGATCGCCTCCCGCGCCCGCACCGTGCACGCCCTCGACGGCGTCGACCTCGACCTCGCGCCGGGCGAAGCCCTCGGCATCGTCGGGGAGTCCGGCTGCGGCAAGACCATGACCGCCCTGTCCGTGCTCGGGCTCCTCCCCAACGGGGGGCGCATCACCGGCGGGCGCGTCCTCTTCGACGGCACCGACCTGGCCGCCGCCGCCCAGCCCGTCCTGCGCGACGTACGCGGCAACACCATCGGCATGGTCTTCCAGGACCCGCTCACCTCCCTCAACCCCACCATGACCATCGGCGCCCAGGTCGCCGAGCCGCTGGTGCTGCACACCGGCGCCACCAAGGCCGAGGCGTGGCGGAAGGCGGAGGAGACCCTGCGGTTGGTCGGCATGCCGCAGCCCGGCGAGCGGATGAAGAACTACCCGCACCAGCTCAGTGGCGGCATGCGGCAGCGCGTCGCCATCGCCATGGCCCTGGTCTGCGAACCCAAGCTGCTCATCGCCGACGAGCCCACCACCGCCCTGGACGTCACCACCCAGCACCAGATCCTCGAACTCATCGACGAGCTGCGCGACCGCCTCGGCATGGCGATGATCCTGGTCACCCATGACCTCGGCGTGATCGCCAAGCGCGTCGACAAGGTCGCCGTCATGTACGCGGGCAAGGTCGCCGAACGGGCGGGCGTACGCCCCCTCTTCGCGGCTCCTCGGCACCGCTACACCCAGGCGCTCTTCGCCGCCCTGCCCGAGCGCGCCGCCGACGAGTCGCAGCCGCTCGCCACCATCCCGGGCCTCCCGCCGTCCCTGGTCGTACGGCCCACCGGGTGCCGCTTCGCGCCGCGCTGCGCCTTCGCCACGGACGAGTGCCGGGCGGCGGAGCCGGAGCTCACGGACGCCCTCGACCCGGGGGAGGGCGGCGGGGAGCACGCCTTCGCCTGCTTCCACCCCGTCGACCCGGAGACCGACCCCGTCGCCGAGGTCGTGCCGCCGGCGCCCGAGGCCGCGCCCGTACGCACCGACGAGTCGCTGCTCACGCTGCGCGAGGTCGCCAAGGAGTACCCGCTGAACAGCGGGCCGTTCGCGCGTCGCAAGGGCGCCGCCGCCGTCAGCGCGGTGGCCGGGGTCTCGCTGACCGTCAAGCGCGGCGAGACGTTCGGCATCGTCGGCGAGTCCGGCTGCGGCAAGTCCACCCTCGGCCGGATGGTCGTCGGCCTGGAGGCGCCCACCGGCGGCGAGATCCGCTTCGAGGGCCAGGACATCACCGCCCTCGGCCGCAAGGAACTGCGCGCGCACCGCAGGGAGGTGCAGCTCATGTTCCAGGACTCGTACGCCTCCATGGACCCGCGCTCGCGCGTCGGCGCCATCCTGCGCGAACCGCTCGTCATCCAGGGCATCGGCGACCGGGCCGCCCAGGACGCGCGCATCGCCGAACTCCTCGACGAGGTCGGGCTGCCGCGCGGGGCCGTGGACCGCTACCCGCACGAGTTCTCCGGCGGCCAGCGCCAGCGCCTCGGCCTCGCACGGGCGCTGGCGCTGAGCCCCGCCCTCGTCGTCGCCGACGAACCCGTCTCCGCCCTCGACGTGTCCGTGCAGGCGCAGATCCTCAACCTGATGCGCGACCTGCAACGCGACAAGGGCCTGACCTACCTGTTCATCTCCCACGACCTCGCCGTGGTGCGGTACCTGGCCGACACGGTCGGCGTGATGTACCTCGGCAAGCTCGTGGAGACCGGCCCCGCCGAGGCGGTCTTCGGCACCCCGCTGCACCCCTATACGCGCGGGCTGCTCGACACGGTCAACGAGCCCGACCCGACGGCCGAGCCCACCGGCACCCCGCTCGGCGGCGAGACTCCCTCGGCCGCCGCGCCGCCCTCCGGCTGCCGCTTCCGCACCCGCTGCCCCATCGCCCAGGACATCTGCGCCACCACGGAACCCCCGCCCGCGGAACCGACGGCGGCGGGCCACCGGGTGGCCTGCCACTTCCCGCTGGTGCCGGCGGGGCCCGGCGCTGCCGGGGCGTAGGAAGTCCGGCGGGGCGTGGGACGTCCGGCGGGGCGTAGGAAGCCCGGCGGGGCGTGGGAAGTAAGGGGCGACCTCCCATGGAGGCCACCCCTTACTCGTACGGCCGCTGTTCGCACGTTCCGCGCACCTCGGCACTGCCGCCCGGAGGGCTGGCGTCCAGTTCCGGCCGTTCGTCACCGCCGCGTCGTCGTGCGGTCTTCCCCCGTCCACCTGCCGTCGCTACGTTCCCCCCGAGTCTCCAATGGCACAGCACCGGACCATTGGCCATCGACTGGGAGGTCGAGCTTGTCTTCCGAGATAACGCGTAGACGCGCACTGACACTCGGCGCGGGCGCCGCCGCCGTGGGGGCGGCGGGGTCCCTACTGCCGCCGTCGCTCCAGCAGGCGCTGGCGGCCGAGCCGGCGGCGCTGGGGGCCGGGCCGGAAGCGCTGGCGGCCGGGCGGGGCGGCCGGCGCGGCGGGCTGGGCGACATCCGGCATGTGGTCGTGCTGATGCAGGAGAATCGTTCCTTCGATCACTACTTCGGCGCGCTCCGGGGCGTACGCGGCTACGCCGACCGCAACGCCATCAAGCTCCCGAACGGCCGCAGCGTCTTCGAGCAGCCCGGACGGCTCGGCAACGGCACCGTCCTGCCCTTCGCCGTCCGCGACGCCGCCGCCGCGCAGAAGAAGGACCTCCAGTACATCGGGGCGCTCGACCACAGTTGGGACGGCGGCGGCAAGGCGTGGCGCGGCGGCTGGATGGACGGCTGGGTCACCGCCAAGACCGCCGCCACCATGGCCCACTACGACCGCGCCGACGTGCCGCTGCACTACGAACTCGCCGACACCTTCACGGTCTGCGACGCCTACCACTCCGCCATCCACTCGTCCACCAGCCCCAACCGCAACCACCTGGTCAGCGGCTGGACCGGCTTCGAGCCGGGCGGCGGCGGGCGGGCCGTCGGCAACGACGCGTACAACGAGGACACCCACCCCGGCTACACGTGGACCACCTACGCCGAGCGGCTCCAGCGGGCCGGCCACAGTTGGCAGGTCTACCAGGAGTGGGACAACTTCACCGACAACAACCTGGAGTTCTACGCGAGCTTCAAGGCGATCGCCCGCAAGGCCCTCGCCAAGGTCGACGGCGTGCACAACATGACCGCCTACTACGGCAAGCTGGCCGCCGCCGACACCGCCGGACGGGCGAAGCTGGAGCAACTGCTCGCCGAGGGCGTGGCCGCCCTGACCGCCGACGAACGCAGCCTCTACCGGCGCGCCCTGCACCGCGGCGAACCCGGCTCCACCGCCACCGCCTTCGCCGCCGACGTCGCCTCCGGCAACCTCCCCAAGGTCTCCTACATCGTCCCGTCGGCCGTCGATTCCGAGCACCCCGGCTCGTCCTCGCCGATCGCCAGCGCCACCATCGTCTACAAGGTCCTCGACGCGCTCGGCAAGAACCCGGACGTCTGGCGGCACACCGCCCTCTTCCTCACGTACGACGAGAACGACGGCTTCTTCGACCACGTGCCGCCGCCCGTGCCGCCGGACGGCACCAAGGACGAGTTCTGGAAGAACCACCCCGTGGGCCTCGGCATCCGCGTCCCCATGATCGTCATCTCGCCCTGGACGGTGGGCGGCTACGCCTGCTCCCAGGTGTTCGACCACACCTCCATCACCCGCTTCCTGGAGCGCTGGCTGGGCGTGCGCGAACCCAACATCAGCGCGTGGCGGCGCACCGTGTGCGGCGACCTGACCAGCGCCTTCGACTTCTCGCGCGGCCGGCCCCGACCGGCCGTCGACCGCCCCGGCCCGATCCCCCCGTTCACCGGCCGCTGGAACCCCAAGCCGCCGGCCGACCAGAGGATGCCGCGCCAGGAGGAGGGCGTCCGGCCCGCCCGGCCGCTGCCCTACCAGCCCGACGCCCACGGCGCGTACGACCGCGCGGCGGGCACGTTCCGCCTCGCGCTGCGCAACACGGGTGCGGCGAGCGCGCACTTCGCGCTCTACCCGTACGCGGGCGAGTACGCGACCCCGCGCCACCGCGACGTGCTGGGGACGGACACCTGGGACGTACCGGTCGCCAAGGGCGCGTACGACTTCACCCTCACCGGCCCCAACGGCTTCCGCCGCGAATTCGCCGGAACCGACCGCGGCGCCGCCGCCGGACTGCACCTGCGCACCACCGTCGACACCCGGCGGCGCGAACTGCACCTGACCCTGGACAACCGGGGCAGCGCGCCGCTGACGCTCACGCTGAGCGTCGACGCGTACGGCTACGCCGGCCCCCGGACCGTCACCCTCGCACCCGGCCGCAGCCGCACCCTGCCCTACTCGGCGGCGCGGGCGCACGGCTGGTACGACCTGCGGCTGACCGTCAAGGAGGACGCGACGTTCCGGCGGCGGCTGATGGGCCACATCGAGAACGGGAAGGAATCGGTCACGGGCTGAGCCCCGTCTCCGGCGACGCTCAGACGGCTCTCAGAAAGTACCCCTACGGTGTGCGGCCATGGACACCGACAGCACCAAGACCAAGACAGCCAAGACCGACGCCGAGGCGGAGGGCCCGGCCGATGAGACGCCCCTGGTCTCGAAGGAGGATGCCGCGAAGAAGGAGGGTGCTGCCGGGGGAAGCGTCTCCGAGGTCACCGAGACGGCCTTCGACGCCGACCGGGACTCCGAGACCGGCGGTTCCGCCGAGGAGCGGGACGGGTCCGGCGAGGAGCGGGACGGGTCCGGCGAGGCGGACGCTCGGGAGGACGCTCGCGAGGACGAGGAGACACCCGAGGAGACCGCCGTACGGCCGGCCCCCTCCGGCGTGGTCGCCGGGGCCGCGGCCGTCGTCTCCGCGGCCCTCGGCTTCGCCTCCCTGAGCGGCACCTGGCTCGGCACCCTGCTCGCCGAACGCAAGACCCTCACCGGGCAGATCAAGGTCCAGTCGGGCGGCTCGGCCGACCAGATCGGCATGGTCTACGGCGCCCCCTGGCACACCACCGCCCTCGTCAACGGCGTCTTCGCGCTCATCGCCGTGATCATCGCCGCCGCCACCCTCGCCTCCCGCCCCCGCACCTCCCCGGCCGGCCCACTGGCCCTCTGGATCCGGGCCGTCGCCTGGGGCGGAGTGGCGCTCGGCGTCATCGGCGTACTGATCTCGGCGGGCATGTACTTCGACCTCTTCGGCGCCCTCCCGAAGCTCCCCGCCACCGGCGGCCGCTGACCCCGTGCGCCCCGGCCCTTCATGAGGGGGAGGCCCCGAGGCCCCGAGGCCCCGAGGCCCCGAAAAGGGGGTCTTCTAAGGCCACTTCGGCTCTTCCAAGGCCCCTCGGCTAAGGCCCCCTCGGCGCCGGAGATGCGGCACTTTCCCGATGCGCCGGGCCTCCCTGGGGGACGAGGCTTCTCGTACCGCGAGAAACCGTCCCACCAGGGAGACGCACGATGTTCCACTACGAACTGCACGAGCGCCGCGCCGCCGAACTCCGCCACGAGGCCGCCCGGCAGCGCCTCCTCAAGGAGGCCCGCCGGTTGCGTGCCGCCGTCCGCCGCGCCGCCCGGCCCGACGCGGGCCGCGGGCGCGACGGCGGCCGGGCGAGGCGGGTGAGGCGGACGGGACGGACGCGGCGGACGAGGTGGGTGAGCCTGAGCCGTACGGTCCGAGGGCCCGGCGGCGCCCGCGTGCGCCGGGCGACCGCGTGAGCGCCGGGCGTTCGGCCGGCCGGGATGTCAGTGGGCTGTGCGATGCTCGGCGATGTGCGGACCACCTCTGTCAGCCCGGTGTTCGTCGGCCGCGCCGCGGAACTCGCGGCGCTCGCCGACGCGCTCGACCGCGCCGCCGCGGGCGAGCCGCAGGCGCTGCTCGTCGGCGGTGAGGCAGGCGTCGGGAAGACCCGCCTCATCGAGGAGTTCCTGGCCGCCGCCCGCGCGGCCGACGCCGTCACCGCGGTCGGCGGCTGCGTGGAGCTCGGCGCCGACGGCCTGCCGTTCGCCCCCGTCTCCACCGCCCTGCGCGCCCTGCGCCGACAGCTCGGGGACGCCCTCGCCGAGGCCGCCGCGGGCCAGGAGGGCGAACTGGCCCGGCTGCTGCCCGAGCTGGGCGAGACCTCCCCCGAGTCGCGCGGCGAGGACGGCCGCGCCCGGCTCTTCGAGCTGACCGCCCGGCTGCTGGAGCGGCTCGCCGCCGACCGCACCCTCGTCGTCGCCCTCGAAGACCTGCACTGGGCCGACCGCTCCACCCGCGAACTGCTCGGCTACCTCCTCCGCTCCCTCGCCCACGCCCGCCTCGTCATCGTCGCCACCTACCGCTCCGACGACCTCCACCGCCGCCACCCGCTGCGGCCCTTCCTCGCCGAGCTGGACCGGATGCGCACGGTCCGCCGCGTCGAGCTGCCGCGCTTCACCCGCGCCGAGGTGGGCGACCAGCTCACCGGGATCACGGGGCGCCGGCCCGGCCGCCCGCTGCTCGACCGCGTCTTCGAGCGCTCCGACGGCAACGCCTTCTTCGTGGAGGAGCTGGCCCGCTCCCTCGCCGACGAGGACGGCCCCGGCCCCGGCGGACCGCGCGGCGAATCACTCAGCGAATCACTGCGCGAGCTGCTGCTCGTCCGCGTCGAAGCGCTGCCGGGGGACGCCCAGGCCGTGGTGCGCGCCGCCGCCGAGGGCGGCTCCGCCGTCGAGTACGACCTGCTCCGCGCGGTCGCCGGCCTCGACGAGGACGCCCTCATCGAGGCCCTGCGGGCCGCCGTCGGCGCCGGCATCCTGCTCCCCACCCCCGACGGCGACGGCTACCGCTTCCGGCACTCCCTGGTCCGCGAGGCCGTCGGCGACGACCTGCTGCCCGGCGAGCGCTCCCGCCTCCACCGGCGCTACGCGCACGCCCTGGAGGCCGACCCCGCGCTCGTACGGGCGGAGGAGCGCCCCGCCCGCCTCGCCAGCTACTGGTACCACGCGCACGACCCGGCGAAGGCGCTGCCCGCCACCCTCGAAGCGGCCGTGCACTCCCGGCGCCGCTACGCCTACGCCGAACAACTGCGACTGCTGGACCGGGCGTTGGAGCTGTGGGAGATCGCCCCGGTCGCCGTCCGCGAGGCCCAGCGGCCCTTCGACCACGCCGACGGCTACCCCGCCCGCCGCGCCGGCGAGCCGCCGCGCCACCTCGACCTGCTGGCCGAGATCGTCGTCGCCGCCCACCTCTCGGGCGAGCAGGAGCGCGCGCTGACCGTCAGCAAGCAGGCGCTGCGCGACCTGGACGAGGACCGCGCCCCGCTGCGGGCCGCCTGGTTCTGGAACCAGCGCGCCAAACAGATGGAAGGGCTGGCCCGCGGCGACGGCCGGGCCGAGCTGGACCGGGCCCAGGAACTGGTGCGCGGACTGCCGCCGTCCCCCGTGCACGCCGAGGTGCTGGCGCTGGCCGCGGCCCTGGCCGCGACCCACACCCCCGGGCCGGAGACCTTCGCCAAGGCGGAGCGCGCCGTCGAGTTCGCCCGGCTCGTCGGAGCGGAGGGCATCGAGCTGAACGCGCGCCTCACGCTGGGCGGGCTCACGGCCGAGGCCGGGGACGTGACGGGCGGACTCGCCGAGATGCGCGCGGTCCGCGACCGCGTCGTCGAGCTCGGCCGCGCCGGCGTGCTGAGCCACATCGGCGTCCTGGGGCGCTGCTACACCAACCTGGCCTCCGCGCTGGAGAGCGTCGGCCGGTCGGCGGAGGCCGTCGAGGCGACGGTCGAGGGCATCGAGGTACTGACCGGCTTCGGCCTGCCCGACGCACAGGCATGGGTGGTCGCGAACCAGGCCAACGCACTCTTCTCGCTGGGGCGTTGGGACGAGGCGGAGCGGGCGGCGCTGGAGACCCGCCGGCTCGCCCGGACCGCCAAGCCGCGCGGCACCGCCGCCGGCCGGCTCACCAAGATCGCGCTGGCCCGGGGCGACTGGGCGACGGCCGAGCGCGAGCTGGCCACCGCCCGCGAGCACTACGGCCGGCACGACCCGCAGCCGCAGCACACCCTCGCCCTCGCGCGCTACACCCTCGAACTCGCCGCCGCGCGCGGCCGGATCGAGGAGGTCCGCGCGGTACTGGACGAGGCGTCCGAGATCGGGCTCCCGCCCACCGCCGCGCCCTACGTCTGGCCGCTGCTCCTCGCCGCCGCCACCGCCGAGGCCGACGCGCGGGGGCTGCCGCGCGCCGACGCGGGCCGGGCGGAGACCCTGCGCCGGATCAGACGGGCGGCGAAGGCGACGGCCCAGCCGGTGCCGCTCTGGCAGGCCCATGCCCTGCTGCTGGAGGCCGAGGTCCGGCGGGCGGAGGGCATCGGCGACCCCGCGCGCTGGATGGCGGCGGCCGACGCCCTGGAGCCGCTGGAGCGGCCCTACGAGCTGGCGCGGGCCCGCCACCGGTGGGCGGAGGCGCTGCTCGCCGAGGGCGGCGGCGCGGCCCGGGAACAGGCGGCCGGGCTGCTGGCGCGGGCCCATTTTGTCGCCGCCGCGCTCGGCGCCCGGCCACTGCGCGAGGATCTGGAGCAGTTGGCCGCCCGCGCCCGGCTGCCGTTGGAGGGGCCGCCGGCCGCGGAGCCCGCCGCCCCGGCGCCTCCCGCTGGTCCTGTCGATGATCCGGCCGAGTCGTTCGGCCTGACGCCCCGCGAGCGCGATGTCCTGCGGCTCGTCGCGGCGGGCCGCAGCAACCGGCGGATAGCCGAGGAACTGTTCATCTCGCCGAAGACGGCGAGCGTGCACGTCTCCAACATCCTGGCGAAGCTGGGCGTGTCGGGGCGCGGCGAGGCGGGCGCGCTGGCGCACCGGCTGCGCCTGTTCGGCGCTCCGGAGAACGCTTGAGCGGACGGGCGGGGACGTCCGGCACCCGCCCGGGCGCTCGTCCCGGGCCCGGGTCAGTGTTCCTGTGGCCGTATGACGACGTGGCCCGAGTCGAGGTCTATGGGGCCGTGGCCGGAGGAGCCGTCGCCGACGTCCTCGCGGGTCAGCTCCAGGCGGTTGCGCTCTTCCTCGGTGTGCTTGCGGCCAGGAGCGAAGATCGCTTCGAAGATGTTGAACATCTGAACCCCCGTTGGAGTGGTGGTCCCCTCGTACATTGTACGGCGGTGGCCGGGAAACGCGCCGGGACGACGAAAGCCCTGGTCAGGTAGTGGCCCTCCGGGTCAGGTGACCGACAGGCGGAGGAGGCGGTCGTCGTCGCCCGTCGGGTCGCCGCGGCCGTCGGTGTCGCTCGTGGTCAGCCACAGGCCGCCGTCGTCCGTGGGGACGACCGTGCGCAGCCGCCCGTACTTCTTCTCCAGGAAGGACTGCGGCTCGGCCACCGGCCGCGCGCCGTTGAGGGGCACGCGCCACAGCCGCTCGCCGCGCAGCCCCGCCATCCACAGCGAGCCCTTGGCGTAGGCCAGGCCGCTGGGGGACGCCTCCGACGTCTTCCACTGCTCGACCGGTGCCACGTAGCCGCTCCTGTCGCCCTTGCCCTCGACGAGCGGCCAGCCGTAGTTCTTGCCCGGTTCGACGAGGTTCAGCTCGTCCCAGGTGTCCTGGCCGAACTCGCTGGCCCACAGCCGTTTGTCCGCGTCCCAGGCGAGGCCCTGCACATTGCGGTGGCCGAGCGTGTAGATCACCGAGTCCGGGCGGGGGTTGCCCTCGGCGGGCCGGCCGTCGGGCGTCATCCGCAGGATCTTCCCGCCGAAGGACTTCTCGTCCTGCGCGAGGTCGCGCTGCCCGCTCTCGCCCGTACCCACGTACAGCATCTTGTCCGGGCCGAACGCGATCCGCCCGCCGTTGTGGTTCGAACCCTTCGGGATACCGCGGAAGACCGTGTCCGGCGCCCCGAGCCGGCTGCCGGCCGGCTTCTTCTCGTCGTAGGACATGCGGGCGACGCGGTTGTCGGAGTCGGTGGTGAAGTAGGCGTACACCATGTGGTCCGAGCCGTAGTCCGGGGAGAGCGCGATGCCCAGGAGGCCCCCCTCGCCCGCCGCCGCGACGCCCGGCACGGTGCCCAGCTCCGTCTGGCCGCCGTCCTTGGCGCTCACCCGGAGGATCTTCCCGGTGTCGCGGGAGGAGACCAGCAGATCTCCGCCGGGCAGCGGCGCGAGCCCCCAAGGGGACTTGAGCTTGGTGGCGACCGTACGCTCCACCCGGACCGAGCCCTTGGCGGGCGCGACGGCCGCCGCCGAAGCGCCGTCCCCGGAAGGGGAGCCGCTGCCCGCGGGACCGGTGGCCCTGCGCTCGCCGGGGAAGCCGTCGCCCCCCGAGGAGCAGCCTCCTACGAGCAGCAGGGAGGCGGTGGCCAGCGCGGCGGTGACGGTGATGCGTCGCACGGTGAATCCTCTCGCCGGGGCGGAACGCGGTCCTGTTCCTTATACACCGGGGTCGCGGCGGGGTCCCGGCACGCGCCCCGGCCGCCGGTGCCGCACGGGCCGCCTGGGCCGTACGGGCCGCCGGTGCCGACCGCCCCGTGCCGTACGGGCCGCCTGGGCCGTACTGGCCGACTTCACGCGGCCGTACGCGCCACACTCCGGCGTACGCCCCCAGGAGCCGCCCACAGAAGCCCCCCACAGGAGACCTCCCAGGGTGTGCCCCTCCCCGGCCGCCCCGTCAGCCACAAAAGCCGGTCTCAGGCCCAGGAGTCCCGTACCGGCGGCAGGGCCGAGATCTCCGCGAAGTCCTCATGCGTCAGCCGCAGTCCGGCGGCGCCCGCGTTCTGCACCGCCCACCGCTCCTTCTTCGTCCCCGGCACCGGCACCACGTGCGGGCCCTGCGCCAGCACCCACGCCAGCGCCACCTGCGCCGCCGTCGCCCCATGCCGCTCGGCGACCCGCCGCAGCCCCGCCACGATCGGCTGGTTCGCGGCCATCATCTCGGCCGTGAAGCGCGGATGCCGGGCCCGTACGTCGTCCGGTTCGAACCCCTGCCCCGGCGTCAGCGTCCCGCTGAGGAAGCCGTTGCCCAGCGGCATCGCCGCCAGCACGCCGACGCCCCGCGCCGCGCACCACGGCACCAGCGCGTCCAGCGCCTCCGGCGACCACACCGACAGCTCGGCCTGCACACAGCTCACCGGGAAGACCTGCTGGAGGCGCGCCAACTGACGGATCGTGGTGTCGTACAGGCCGCCGCCCGCCCGCCGGTGCGCCCGCGCACCCACGGCGCACAGCCCCAGCGAGCGGACCTTGCCGGCCGCGACCAGTTCCGCCATCGCCCCCCAGGTCTCCTCGATCGGCACCTCGGGGTCGGGCCGGTGCAACTGGTACAGGTCGATGGCGTCGGTCTGGAGCCGCCGCAGCGACGCGTCGCAGGCGCGTTTCACATAGCCGGGGCGGCCGTTGGCCACGATGTGCTGCTCGCCGACGAGCAGCCCGCACTTGGTGGAGACGAAGACGTCCGGGCGCCGCTGCCGCAGCACCCGCCCCAACAGCAGCTCATTGGTGAACGGCCCGTACATGTCGGCGGTGTCCAGCAGGTTCACGCCCGCGTCCAGCGCGGCGTGCACGGCCCGCAGCGCGCCCTCGCCGCTCTGCTGCGAGGCGGTGTACGCCCAGTGCATGGGCATGCAGCCGAGGCCGATCGCGCCCACTTCGAGCGCCGACGCGCCGATTCTCCTGCGCTCCACCTGGCCTTACCCCTCCCGTTCCCGGCCACCCAAACTAACCTCTGCCGACCGGGGCGTTTCGCATAGCCTCATGTCATGAGCGCAGATGACGACGGCTTCGCCCGCCCGCTGGCCTGGCTCCCCGTGCCGGCCGAGGAGATCGACGGACTCCCCGAGGAACTGGACTACGCGCGGTGGGACGGCGAGGCGGAGTTCCCCACCGACCCGGCCCGCTGCGCGTTCTACGCCGTCCCGTACCTCAAGAAGCCCGAGGTGTGCCTGCGGCCGCTGCCGCGGATGACGGGCGTACGGGTGGTGCAGACGCTCACCGCGGGCGTCGAGCACATGCTGCCCGCCGTCCCGGACCTCCCGGCGGGCGCGCGGCTGTGCAACGCCCGCGGCCTGCACGACACGAGCACGGCGGAGCTCGCGCTGACCCTCATCCTGGCCTCCCTGCGCGGTGTGCCCGACTTCGTGCGCGCCCAGGACGCGGGGGAGTGGCGGCAGGGGTTCCGGCCGGCGCTCGCCGACAAGCGCGTGCTCATCGTCGGCTACGGCGCGATCGGCGCCGCGATCGAGGACCGGCTCGCGCCGTTCGAGTGCGAGCGGGTGACGCGCGTCGCGCGCTCCGCCCGTACCACCGCGCGCGGGCCGGTGCACGCCTTCACCGACCTGCCCGAACTCCTGCCCGACGCCGATGTCGTGATCCTCGCGACGCCCCTCACCGACGAGACCCGCCACCTCGCCGGCGCGGCCTTCCTCGCGCGGATGAAGGACGGCGCGCTCCTGGTGAACATCGCGCGCGGCCGGATCGTCGACACCGAGGCGCTGCTGGCCGAGACGGGCAGCGGCCGGCTGCGGGCCGCCCTCGATGTCACCGACCCGGAGCCGCTGCCCGCCGGGCACCCGCTGTGGAGCTCGCCCGGCGTGCTCATCACGCCGCACGTGGGCGGCCCGTCGTCGGCCTTCGCGCCGCGGGCCAAGAAGATCCTGCGCGAGCAGTTGCGGCGGTTCGCCGACGGAGATCCGGTGCTGAACGTCGTGGCTACCGCTACCTGAGGCCACGCACAGGTACCGTCCGCATGCGCCCGGTGTCCGCAACCCCGCTGGTAGTCACGCTGTGTAGATAAGCTATGTCCCTGAGTGACGAGTCTGGTGTATCGTCCCGAGCGGGGGCTGCGCCGGGCACCGTACGGCGGCAGCGAAGGACCGGAACTCAAGGGGGGCGACGGGCGATGCACGGCCTATGGACGAACCACCCGACGCACAGCGTTCACTCATCACGACACTGCCGCGCGGCGGACCGGATTCCGTGGCGCGGGACGGCCGCGCGGTGAGCGCCGCCTCGGGCGTGGCACTGCCCCGGCAGCCGGCGCGCGGCGCCGCCGGGCTGCTGCCGCAGCTCCTCCTCGCCCTGGTATGCGGCGGATACGCCACAGGGGCGGCATTCGGCTGGGGTTCGCCCGAAGCAGCCCTGTTCATGGGCGACTTCGGGCTCAGCGGCGCCGCCGTCCTCGCCTGCGCCTCCTGCTTCTGGTACTGGCGCAGGCGCAGCAGCCGCTTTCGACCCGCCTGGCTCCTGTTCGCGGCCTCCTCCGGCATGGCCGGCTTCGGCAACGCCGTCTGGGGCTGGTACGAGGTCGTGCTCAAGGCGCCCGTGCCGAGCCCGTCCCTCGCCGACTTCTGCTTCCTGCTCTTCGCGCCGCCCGCGATCGTCGGGCTGCTGGTGCTCGCCAAGCGGCCGGTCACCCGCGCGGGCTGGGTCTGCCTGGCCCTGGACGCCTGGCTCATCGGCGGCTCGCTGCTCACCCTCTCCTGGAGCCTCGCGCTCGCCCACACCGCGCACTTCCGGGGCGAGAGCGTGGCCCAGGCGGCGCTCTCGCTCGCCTACCCGCTGCTGGACATCGTGCTGGTCTCCATGGTGCTGGCGCTGCACTTCCGGCGCACGTCCGCCAACCGCTCCGCCGTCAACACGGCCATCGCCGCGCTCGCCCTCACCGTGCTGTGCGACGCGCTGTTCACCTCGCCCCTGCTGCGCGAGCACTACCGCTCCGGGCAGATCCTCGACGCCGGCTGGTTCGCCGGCTCCATGCTGATGGCGTACGCGCCGTGGGTGGCCCGCGACGAGGCCGCGCGGGCCCCGTCGCCGGGCCGGGTGACCCACCACTCCGGACGCCCCATCTCGGGCTCCCTGGCGGCCCTCACGCCGTATCTCGCGGCCGCCGTCTGCACGCTGGGCATCCTCTACAACGTCCTCGACGGCCGCCGCATCGACCGCGTCGTGCTCTTCACGGGCTGTACGGTCGTGCTGGCCCTCGTGGTCCGGCAGGGCATCATGCTGCTGGACAACATCTCCCTCACCCAGGAGCTGGCCCACAAGGAGAACCACTTCCGCTCCCTGGTGCAGGGGTCCAGCGACGTCATCATGATCGCCGCGCCCACGGGGATACTGCGCTACGTCAGCCCCGCCGCCGCGGGCGTCTACGGGCGCGACGCGGACGAGCTGATCGGCTCCGAGCTGGCCGCGCTCATACATCCCGAGGACCTCGGCCGGGTGGTCCATGAAGTGCGCCGGTTCCTCGCCGCGCCGCCGGCCGAGGAGCCCAACACCCGTATCGAGTGCCGCTTCCGCTCCGGCACGGGCGACTGGCTCAATGTCGAGTCGACGGTCAACCGGCACCACGGCGGCCTCATCTTCAACAGCCGGGACGTCACCGAACGGGTGCGTCTCCAGGCCCAGTTACAGCACAACGCCGAGCACGACCCGCTGACCGACCTGCCCAACCGGGCGCTGTTCACCAGAAAGGTCAAGCAGGCGCTGAGCGGCCGCCGCGCCACCGACGCGGGCACCGCCGTGCTCTTCATCGACCTCGACGGCTTCAAGGCGGTGAACGACACCGTCGGGCACCAGGCAGGCGACGAACTGCTGGTCAGCGCGGCCCGCCGGCTCCAGGAGTCCGTACGGGCCGGGGACAGCACGGCCCGGTTCGGGGGCGACGAGTTCGCCGCGCTCATCCTGGGCGACGGCACCCGCGACCACGCGGCCCGCGAGTACCGCATGTACGAGATCGCCGACCGGCTCCGGCTGAGACTCTCCCAGCCCTACAAGGTCGAGGGGGGCACGGAGGTCCGCGTCGCCGCCAGCATCGGCGTCGCCTTCGCGGAGCCGGGCATCACCCCCGGCGAACTGATGCGCAACGCCGACCTCGCGATGTACCGCGCCAAACAGGCCGGCAAGGGCCGCGTCGAGATGTACGCGCCGCAGATGCAGGCCGAGGTGGTGCGCCGCGCCGAGCTGGCCACGCGGCTGCGCACGGCGCTGCACGAGGGCGAGTTCGCCCTGCTGCACCAGCCCGTCGTGGAGCTGGGCAGCGGGCGGGTCACGGCGGTGGGCGCCCAGGCCCGCTGGCGCTCGTCCCAGGGCATCCTCTTCACCCCGGCCGAGTTCATGCGGGCGGCGGACGACGGCCGCGGCGGGGGCGGCGGCGCGCGCGTCGCGGAGCTGGGCCGCTGGATGCTGGAAGAGGCGGTGGAGCAGGCCGCGCAGCGGTACCGGGCCGGACACAGCGTGCCCGTGTTCGTACGGCTGTCCGCGAGCCGGCTGATGGACAAGGCGCTGCCGCCCAAGAGCGTCGAGGCGCTGCTGACCCGGCACCGGCTGCCGTCCGGGGCGCTGATCCTGGAGCTGTCCGGCGGCGACCCGCGGGTGCCCCTGGACGAGCTGGAGCACCGCCTGGTGGCGCTGCGCCGGCTCGGCATGCGGATCGCCCTCGACGGCTTCGGCAGCGGGTACGCGGCCATCAGCGCGCTGCGCCGGCTCCCCATCGACGTGGTGAAGCTGGACCGCGGGCTGGTCGACGGCGTCGTCGAGTCCGCCCGGCTGCACAAGATCACCTCGGGGCTGCTGCGGATCGCCGCCGACCTCGGCCTCCAGACGGTGGCGGACGGCGTCGACCGGCCCGAACAGGTCTGCGCGCTGCGCGCCATGGGGTGCACGCACGGCCTGGGCATGGCCTTCTCCGGGCCGCTCGACGAGCACCGGCTGCGGCGCGCCCTGGAGCGCGGCGACTATCCGGTGCCGGGCGGGCTGTGGACGGAGCTGCCCGAGGACCGCGATCACGCGCTGGTGGGCGCCCCGCTGCCGGTCCGGGCCGGTGCCGCGCGGGGCGGGGCGGGTTCGCTCGCACATCCGCCCTTGCGCTCACATAGTGAGACCTCCGTCCCACCCGCTTGACACCTTCGGTGCGCGAGGGAGAGGGTCGGTCCCATGCGCACCCGAATTCTCGTACTTGGACAGCGCGTCGGCTGAGCAGGGCCACCACGAAGGCCCCGCGGATTCCTCCCGACGCGCTCCCCTCGCTTGCCACCTGGCACGAGGGGTTTTTTGTTGCACCGACACCCGCAGATCCCCCCAAAATCCCTCATCTTTCGAGAAGAGAAATCGATGACCGAGCAGGCCACCGGGGCCCACCATCCGCAGCCGCGAGCCCGTTCCGGCGGGGCGCAGGCCGCCACCGTCGAGCACGTCACGGGCGCGCAGGCCCTCATTCGCTCGCTGGAGGAGGTAGGGGCGGACACCGTGTTCGGCATCCCCGGGGGCGCGATCCTCCCCGCGTACGACCCGATGATGGACTCCGCCAAGGTCCGCCACGTCCTCGTCCGCCACGAGCAGGGCGCGGGCCACGCCGCCACCGGATACGCGCAGGCCACCGGCAAGGTCGGGGTCTGCATGGCCACCTCGGGCCCCGGCGCCACCAACCTCGTCACCCCGATCGCCGACGCCCACATGGACTCGGTGCCGCTCGTCGCCATCACCGGCCAGGTCGCCTCCGCCTCGATCGGCACGGACGCCTTCCAGGAGGCGGACATCTGCGGCATCACAATGCCGATCACCAAGCACAACTGGCTGGTCACGGACCCCGCCGAGATCCCCCGGACCATCGCGGAGGCGTTCCACGTCGCGTCCACCGGCCGCCCCGGCCCGGTCCTCGTCGACATCGCCAAGGACGCGCTCCAGGCCCGTACGACCTTCGTCTGGCCGCCCCAGGCCGACCTGCCGGGCTACCGGCCCGTCACCAAGCCGCACGCCAAGCAGATCCGCGAGGCCGCCCGGCTGATCAGCGAGGCCCGGCGCCCGGTGCTCTACGTCGGCGGCGGCGTCCTGAAGGCGGGGGCCACCGCCGAGCTGAAAGTGCTGGCCGAGCTGACCGGCGCGCCCGTCACCACCACCCTCATGGCGCTGGGCGCGTTTCCCGACAGCCACCCGCAGCATGTCGGGATGCCCGGGATGCACGGTTCGGTCACCGCCGTCACCGCGCTCCAGAAGTCCGACCTGATCGTGGCGCTCGGCGCGCGCTTCGACGACCGGGTCACCGGCAAGCTCGACTCGTTCGCCCCGCACGCCAAGATCGTGCACGCGGACATCGACCCCGCCGAGATCGGCAAGAACCGCGCCGCCGACGTGCCGATCGTCGGGGACGCCCGCGAGGTCATCGCCGACCTGGTCGTCGCCGTCCAGGCCGAGCACGAGGAGGGCCACCTCGGGGCGGCCGCCGAGGAGCGCTACGGCGCCTGGTGGAGCGACCTGAACCGGTGGCGCGAGACCTACCCGCTCGGCTACGACCTGCCGGAAGACGGCAGCCTCTCCCCGCAGCAGGTCATCCAGCGCGTCGGCGAGCTGGCCCCCGAGGGCACCATCTACGCGGCCGGCGTCGGCCAGCACCAGATGTGGGCCTCCCACTTCATCGACTACGAGCAGCCCGCCACCTGGCTCAACTCCGGCGGCGCCGGGACCATGGGGTACGCGGTGCCGGCCGCCATGGGCGCCAAGGCCGGCCGGCCGGACCGCACGGTCTGGGCGATCGACGGCGACGGCTGCTTCCAGATGACCAACCAGGAGCTGGTCACCTGCGCGCTGAACAACATCCCGATCAAGGTCGCGATCATCAACAACGGCGCGCTCGGGATGGTCCGCCAGTGGCAGACCCTCTTCTACAACCAGCGCTACTCCAACACCGTCCTGCACAACGGCAAGACCAACGCCGGCCTGAGCAGCAACGTGGGCAGCAGCTCCGCCGAGACCCACGGCACCCGCGTCCCGGACTTCGTGAAGCTCGCCGAGGCCATGGGGTGCGTGGGGCTGCGCTGCGAGAGCCCCGGCCAGCTCGACGCGGTCATCGAGAAGGCCAACGCCATCAACGACCGCCCGGTCGTCGTGGACTTCATCGTCCACGAGGACGCCATGGTCTGGCCGATGGTCGCCGCCGGCACCTCCAACGACGAGGTCATGGCCGCCCGGGGCATCCGCCCGGACTTCGGCGACAACGAAGACGACTGAACCGCCGGGACAGCGCCGAAGCAGGCCGAAGAAGAAGAGAGACCGAGCCCATGACCAAGCACACCCTCTCCGTCCTGGTGGAGAACACCCCCGGCATCCTCGCCCGGATCGCCGCCCTGTTCTCCCGCCGCGGCTTCAACATCGACTCGCTCGCCGTGGGCGTCACGGAGCACCCCGACATCTCCCGCATCACCATCGTGGTCAATGTCGAGACGCTGCCGCTGGAGCAGGTCACCAAGCAGCTCAACAAGCTCGTCAACGTGCTCAAGATCGTCGAGCTGGAGGACCACGCCGCCATCCAGCGCGAGCTCGTGCTGGTGAAGGTGCGCGCCGACAACGAGACCCGCTCGCAGATCGTCGAGATCGTCCAGCTCTTCCGCGCCAAGACCGTGGACGTCTCCCCGGAGGCCGTCACCATCGAGGCCACCGGAGGCGCCGAGAAGCTGTCCGCCATGCTCAAGATGCTGGAGCCGTTCGGCATCAAGGAGTTGGTGCAGTCCGGCACCATCGCCATAGGGCGCGGCGCCCGTTCCATCACCGACCGGAGCCTGCGCTCCCTGGACCGCAGCGCCTGACGGCGCCGTCGCGCGGCGCGCCGACCGCATCGCGAGACCCCCGAACCTTCCTCCCCTCGCCCGACGTACTGTGTGGGCAACCAGCTAGTTCCAAGGAGATACCCGAAGTGGCCGAGCTGTTCTACGACGACGACGCCGACCTGTCCATCATCCAGAACCGGAAGGTCGCGGTTCTGGGCTTCGGCAGCCAGGGCCACGCCCACGCGCTGTCGCTGCGCGACTCGGGCGTCGACGTCCGCGTCGGGCTGCACGAGGGCTCCAAGTCCAAGGTGAAGGCCGAGGAGCAGGGGCTGCGCGTGGTCCCCGTCGCCGAGGCGGCCGCCGAGGCCGACGTCATCATGATCCTGGTGCCGGACCCCATCCAGGCCAAGATCTACGAGGAGTCCGTCAAGGACAACCTCAAGGCGGGCGACGCCCTCTTCTTCGGCCACGGCCTCAACATCCGCTACGGCTTCATCAAGCCGCCGGCCGATGTCACCGTCGCCATGGTCGCCCCGAAGGGCCCGGGCCACCTGGTCCGCCGCCAGTACGAGGAGGGCCGCGGCGTGCCGTGCATCGTGGCCGTCGAGCAGGACCCGGCCGGCGACGGCCTGGCGCTGGCCCTCTCGTACGCGAAGGGCATCGGCGGCACCCGCGCCGGCGTCATCAAGACGACCTTCACCGAGGAGGCCGAGACCGACCTCTTCGGCGAGCAGGCCGTGCTGTGCGGCGGCGCGTCGGCGCTGGTCAAGGCCGGCTTCGAGACCCTGGTCGAGGCGGGCTACCAGCCCGAGATCGCGTACTTCGAGTGCCTCCACGAGCTGAAGCTGATCGTGGACCTCATGTACGAGGGCGGCCTGGAGAAGATGCGCTGGTCGATCTCCGAGACCGCCGAGTGGGGCGACTACATCAGCGGCCCGCGGATCGTGAACGACCAGACCAAGGCCGAGATGAAGAAGATCCTCGGCGAGATCCAGGACGGCACCTTCGCCAAGAACTGGATGGCCGAGTACAACGCCGGTCTGCCGAAGTACAACGAGTACAAGAAGGCCGACGAGGACCACCTGCTGGAGACCACCGGCAAGAAGCTCCGCAAGCTCATGAGCTGGGTCGACGACGAGGCATGAGTCCGCTCGGCGCGGGCCCCGCGGGCCCGCGCCGCCATGTCGCGCCGTCACGGCGGGGGTTTCCCCGCCGCGACGGCGCGCACCCGTATGCCGAGGGGGCGGCGGCGACGGAGCGGGCTCCTCGCCCGGTCCGTACGCCGGGGCGTTCCGGTCCCGTCCGTACGGCACGCCGCCGCGAACCCGGCGCGTACGCGCGCTGTCCCGGACCGGGTGCGTACGGCGCCGACGCGCCGGGCCCGAACGTAGGCGCGCGCTCCGAGGCGCACGCGCGTTTCGCACGGTGCTCGGGTCCGTCCAAGTGATTTGGGCGGGTAGGCCAAACGCACCCCGGAGCGCCGATACACTGCTCTGCAACAAGCGCGTCAGGCTCACAGCGTCGTGCGTCTTCCACGCGGCAGCGCCCCCCTTCACCGCCTTCGGCCGTCGGGACGGCCGTCCGCAAAGGACCAGTGAGGACTGATGACCACGTGAGCACGAAACCCGTCGTACTGATCGCCGAAGAGCTGTCGCCCGCCACCGTGGACGCCCTCGGCCCGGACTTCGAGATCCGGCACTGCAACGGCGCGGACCGCGCCGAACTCCTCCCCGCCATCGCCGACGTCGACGCGATCCTGGTGCGCAGCGCGACCAAGGTCGACGCCGAGGCCATCGCCGCCGCCCGCAAGCTGCGGGTCGTCGCCCGGGCGGGCGTCGGGCTGGACAATGTCGATGTGTCCGCCGCCACCAAGGCCGGCGTGATGGTCGTGAACGCCCCGACCTCCAACATCGTCACCGCCGCGGAGCTGGCCTGCGGCCTGCTCGTGGCGACTGCCCGCAACATCCCGCAGGCCAACGCGGCGCTGAAGAACGGCGAGTGGAAGCGGAGCAAGTACACGGGCGTCGAGCTGTCCGAGAAGACGCTGGGCGTCGTCGGGCTCGGCCGGATCGGGGTGCTCGTCGCGCAGCGGATGTCCGCGTTCGGCATGAAGATCGTCGCGTACGACCCGTATGTGCAGCCCGCGCGCGCCGCGCAGATGGGCGTCAAGCTGCTGACCCTGGACGAACTGCTGGAGGTCGCGGACTTCATCACCGTGCACCTGCCCAAGACGCCCGAGACGATCGGCCTGATCGGCGACGACGCGCTGCACAAGGTCCAGCCGCACGTGCGGATCGTCAACGCCGCGCGCGGCGGGATCGTCGACGAGGCGGCGCTGGCGACGGCGCTCAAGGAGGGCCGGGTCGCCGGCGCGGGCCTGGACGTCTACGCCTCCGAGCCGTGCACCGACTCGCCGCTCTTCGACTTCGACCAGGTCGTGGCCACCCCGCACCTGGGCGCCTCGACCGGTGAGGCGCAGGAGAAGGCGGGCATCGCGGTCGCCAAGTCCGTGCGGCTCGCGCTCGCGGGCGAGCTGGTGCCGGACGCGGTCAACGTCCAGGGCGGGGTCATCGCCGAGGATGTGAAGCCGGGGCTGCCGCTGGCCGAGAAGCTCGGCCGGATCTTCACCGCGCTCGCGGGCGAGGTCGCGGTCCGCCTCGACGTCGAGGTGTACGGCGAGATCACCCAGCACGATGTGAAGGTGCTCGAACTCTCCGCGCTCAAGGGCGTGTTCGTGGACGTCGTGGACGAGACCGTCTCGTACGTCAACGCGCCGCTCTTCGCGCAGGAGCGCGGCGTCGAGGTCCGCCTGACGACCAGCAGCGAGTCCACCGAGCACCGCAATGTGGTGATCGTGCGCGGCACGCTCGCGGACGGCGACGAGGTCTCCATCTCCGGCACGCTGGCCGGCCCCAAGAACCTCCAGAAGATCGTCGCGGTCGGCGAGCACGACGTGGACCTGGCCCTCGCCGACCACATGGCGTTCCTGCGGTACGGGGACCGGCCGGGCGTGGTCGGCACCGTCGGCCGCATCCTCGGCGAGGCCGGCATCAACATCGCGGGCATGCAGGTCTCGCGGTCGGGCGAGGGCGGCGAGGCGCTGGTCGCCCTCACCGTCGACGAGTCGATCCCGGCGCCCGTGCTCGCCGAGATCGCCGTGGAGATCGGCGCGACATCGGCTCGTACGGTCAATCTGAACGACTGAGCAGCACCGAGCAGCGCGTACCGGCAGCGGTACGGAGAACCGGGCCCGGCCCCGCCTTTTCGGCGGGGGCCGGGCCCGTCTGTGTGACCGGGTGCGCGACCGGTGGGGTGAGCTGTTTGGGTGACCGGTCAACCATTCGCCCGAATGGGGGAACGAGGCCGTTTTCGGGTCTCCCCCTCAAGGGAGCCGCTGTGCGGCCGGCGGACGGCGTGGTAGGGGGCGCAGCAGTCGCCGCCCGGGTGGCGGCGGCGCGCAATGGGAGAGCGCGCCCATAACTGTCGGAGCGTGCGGAAGGAGAAGAGTCGCCATGACCGCACCCCACGGCGAAACGCAACGAGACCTGTCCGGCATGAGCGTGGTCGACACCGACGGCCACCGAGTGGGATCGGTGCAGCAGGTCTACCGAGACGACAGGACCGGCGACCCGGAGTGGATCACCGTGCGCACCGGTCTGTTCGGGATGAAGGAGACGTTCGTGCCCCTCGCCGGGGCCAAGAAGGTGGACGGCGATCTGCGCGTCCCCCACAGCAAGGACACGATCAAGGACGCGCCGCGGATCGACGCCGACGGGCACCTCGATCCCGGCGAGGAGGACCGTCTCTACGAGCACTACGGACTGACGCCGGGCGGCCGGACCATGGGTCGGGCCGGAGAGTCGGGCCAGGGCAGAAACACCGCCGCGGCCGCCGGGACCGCGGGCGCCGCGGGGATGGCCGGGGCAGCGGGCCGCGGCACGGGCGAGGGCGCCCGGGGCCGTACGGACACCGCGCAACTGGCCGGCGCCGGGGCGCCGTCGCGGGGCCGGGACGCCGGAGATGCCACGGCCGCCAAGGGCCAGGGCGAGGAGATGATCCTCTCCGAGGAACGCGTGTCCTGGGGCACCGAGGAACGCGAGAGCGGCCGCGCCCACCTGCGCAAGCACGTGGTCACCGAGGACGTCTCGCAGACCGTGCCGGTGAGCCACGAGGAGGTCACCGTCCACCGCGAGGCCATCAGCCCCGACGACCGCCGCGCCGCCGGCCGCACGGCGAACCTCTCCGACGGCGAGACGGAGGTCGTCCTCCACGAGGAGGTCCCCGTCGTCCGCAAGGAGACCGTGCCCGTGGAGCGGGTGCGGATGGACACCAAGAAGGTCAGCGGGCAGCAGGAGGTGCGCGCCCAGGTCCGCAAGGAGGAGGTCGAGTACGACGACGGCCTGAAGTCCAAGCACCAGGAGCCGGGCGACACCGGACGCCACCGCTGAGCCGCCGCTACGGGCGACCGGATCGGTGACGGGTTCCGGAGCCGGGGCAGCGGGCCCCGGCTCCGGAACCCGTGCGTATCACACGCCACTTTCGGCCGCACCTCCTCTGCCGGCACTCCCGCGCCCGTAGAACGTCCCAGGCAGCGCGCAACATGGCTGATCTACGCATAGCCGATCTCGGCCGAGAGGCATCGACTGGAGACGGACACCATGTCACACCGCCTGGGAGGTCCCATGACCGAGGCCGCTATCCGACCGCTGACGCCGCAGACGCCCCCTTTCCCCGCCGACCGTACGTGTCCCTACCACCCGCCCGTCGACTACGAACCGTTGAAGAATGCCGGAACCATGCACCGCGCCACGCTCTACGACGGGCGCGAGGTATGGATGGTCACCGGCCACGCCGAGGCCCGGGCCCTGCTCACCGACAAGCGCCTCTCCACCGACCGGCGCAGCCCGGGATTTCCCGTGATCGCCCCCCGGGCCGAGAACCAGGCGGAGGTCGTCATCCCGCTGCTGGGCGTCGACGACCCCCTGCACGCCGCGCAGCGCCGGATGCTCATACCGAGCTTCACCCTCAAGCGCGTCGCCGCCATGCGGCCGCAGATCCAGCGCATCGTGGACGGACTCCTGGACACGATGGCCGAGCAGGGCGGCCCCACCGACCTGGTCGCGTCGTTCGCGCTGCCCGTACCGTCCATGGTCATCTGCTCGCTGCTCGGCGTCCCCTACGACGACCACGAGTTCTTCGAGCAGTGCTCCCGCAAGCTGCTCACCGCCGAGACGGCCGGCGAATCCAAGGCGGCCCGCCTCGACCTGGAGGACTACCTCCTCGACCTGGTGGTGAAGAAGGAGGCCGAACCGGGCGAGGGGCTCCTCGACGAACTGATCGCCGACCGGCTCGCCGCCGGCGAACTCGACCGCCACGAACTGGTCCTGATGGCCCTGCTCCTGCTCGTCGCGGGCCACGAGACCACCTCCAACATGATCGCCCTCGGCATGTACACGCTCCTCGAACACCCCGAGGAGCTCGAAGCGCTGCGCGCCGACCCGTCCCTGATCCCCGGCGCCGTGGAAGAGCTGCTGCGCTTCCTGTCCATCGCCGACGGCATGGTGCGCGTCGCCCTGGAGGACATCGAGCTGGACGGCGGCGGCGTCATCAAGACCGGCGAGGGCGTCATCCTCAGCACCTCGATGATCAACCGCGACGCCGGTACGTACGAGGACCCCGACGGGCTCGACGTGCGCCGCTCCGCGCGCCACCATGTGGCCTTCGGCTTCGGCGTCCACCAGTGCCTCGGGCAGAACCTGGCCCGCGCCGAACTGGAGATCGCGCTCACCGCCCTGCTCACCCGCTTCCCGACCCTGCGGCTCGCCGTCCCCGCCGACCAGGTGCCCCTCAAGCCCGGCGACACCCTGCAGGGCCTCTTCGCCATGCCCGTGACCTGGTGAGCGGGAAGACCAAGGAGGCCCGGCGGCATGACCGAGAAGGCCGAGGAGGCCGAGAAGACACCTCCTGCCTTGCGCATCACCATTGATACCGACATCTGCATCGGCTCCGGCCAGTGCGCCCTCACCGCACCCGGCGTCTTCACCCAGGACGACGACGGCCTCAGCGCCCTGCTCCCCGGAAAGGAGGACGGAACGGACGACCCGCTGGCGAGGGAAGCGGCGCGCGCCTGCCCGGTTCAAGCCATTTCTCTGACGGAAGTGTGAACGGCGCGGGTTCAGGGCAACGGACGCCGTGCCGACGGGCACAGCGGCCCGCCCTGAATCCGCCGCACCTACAGTCTCGCCGCGGCTCCGCCGCCCTATAGCCTCGCCGCCTTGAGCGACATGTGGAGCAGCAGCCGGTCCTCGCCCTCGTCCAGGTCGAGGCCGGTGAGCTGCTCCACCTTCGACAGCCGGTAGTAGAGCGTCTGCCGGTGGATGCCCAACTGGGCCGCCGTACGCCCCGCCTGCCCCGCGCAGTCCAGGAACACCTCGGCCGTCCGCGCGAGTTCCGTGTGCGAGCGCTCCAGCAGCGGCCGTACGACCCGGTCCGCCGCCCCGCCGGCCGGAAGGCCCGCGAGCACCCGGTACGGGCCCACGCCGCCCCACTCCGCGACCGGGCCGAACCGCGCCTCCGCGCGCGCCGCGCGCGCCGCGGCGAGCGCCTCGCGCCAGGCGGCGGGGGCGTCGGCCAGCCCCCGGCGCGGATCGCTGACGCCCGCGCCCGAACCGTGCGCGCGCGGGGAGCGCAGCAGTTGTTCGGCCACCGCGCGGGCCGGGTCCAGGGCGGCGGGCGAGCGCAGCCGCACCAGCGCCGCGAGCCCCGCGGCCGCGTCCTGCTCCGCGCCGCCGCGCCCCGCCCCGCCGTCCGGCCGGTCGGCGGCCTCCGGGACGGCGCACGCGGCCAGGAGCCCCGGCAGGCTGGGCAGGGGAGCGGCGTCCAGATCCTCCCGGTCCCAGGGGGTGACGGCGACGAGCGCGAGCGGCCCCCCGGCCGCCTCCGGCAGCGCGCCCCGCAAGGCGTCGCGCGCCGCGTCCCGGCCGGCCGGCGCGCTGGTGAGCAACTCCCGCAGCAGTTCGCCGAGTTCGCGCCCGGCCCGCGCCTCCGCCGCGAGCAGCGCGCCGATGCGGGCGGCCGTCTCCATCGCCTGGGCGAGCCGCGGGTCCGGCGGGGTGCCGGGCCCGCCGAGTTCGAGGTCGGCGAGGTGGCCGTCGTCCAGCAGCCAGGCGTAGCCGTGTACGACGCCCCGGTGGCGTACGGGCAGGCAGATGCGGCCGTGGAACACCCCGGCCGCCGGGTCCGGCGGAATCCGCAGCGGGGCCTGCGCGCGCGAGATGCCGAACGCCTCGAACCAGGCCCGTACCGCCGCCGTCGAGCGGCGCTGGAGGATCGAGCGGGTACGGACCGGGTCCATGACCAGATCGAGGTCGCCGTCGCTGTCGTGGGCGCCGAAGGCGATCAGCGCGAAGTCCCGGTCCTCCAGCGTCGCGGGCGCGCCCAGCGCCGCTGAGATCTCGTCCACGAGCTGCTGATAGTCCCCGCGCATCGCGCTGTGACTCCTCTCCGGTGACCCTCTGTGCCCGAGTGTGGCGTGCCGTCCCATCCGCCCCACACGGCCGCCTCCCCATTCTCATACATCTGTCTGAGATCCCGGACACGAAGGCGTGACAGGTGTCGATAGTCGTGGGCCCGTATGAAACTTAAATTTCACGGTGGCTCACCTTGCCGTCGCGACGCGTTGCCGCGGCATTCGTCAACACCTGTCTTCCTGCGGAAACGGCCCTTCGGCCGGACCCCGGAAGCGCACAAACGTGGAGGTGCCCGTGCTGGGTCCTGTGCTCCTTGCCGCCGCACGCAGCGACAGCATCCGACGTCTCGTCTCGGCCGCGCCGGTCACCCGCCCCGTGGTGGACCGCTTCGTCGCCGGCGAGCGACTGGACGAATCGATGGCCGTGGTCCGCTCGCTCGGCGAGCGCGGGATGGAGGTCACCCTCGACCACCTCGGTGAGGACATCACCGACCCGGCCGAGGCGCTCCGCAACCGCGACGCCTACCTGGCGCTGACGGAGGCGCTGGCCGGGCAGGGGCTCGGCGCGCGCGCCGAGATGTCCGTCAAGCTCTCCGCCTTCGGCCAGGCGCTGGCCGGCGGCCACGACCTCGCGCTCGCCAACGTCACCCCGGTCGTGGAGGCCGCCGCCGAGGCCGGCACCACGGTCACCCTGGACATGGAGGACCACACCACGGTCGACTCCACCCTCGCGATCCTCGCCGAGCTGCGCAAGCGCTTCCCCCGGACCGGCGCCGTCGTCCAGTCGTACCTCTTCCGCACCGAGGAGGACTGCCACGCGCTCGCCGGGGAAGGCTCGCGGGTGCGCCTGGTCAAGGGCGCGTACAAGGAGCCCGCTTCCGTCGCCTTCCAGGACAAGCGGGAGGTGGACCGCTCGTACGTCCGCTGCCTGAAGATCCTGATGGCGGGCAAGGGCTACCCGATGGTCGGCTCGCACGACCCGCGGATGGTCGCCATCGCCCAGGACCTGGGCCGCCGCTACGGGCGCAAACTGGACGAGTACGAGTTCCAGATGCTCTTCGGCATCCGGGCGGCGGAACAGGAGCGGCTGGTATCAGAGGGCCACCGGATGCGGGTCTACATCCCGTACGGCACCGACTGGTACGGATACTTCATGCGGCGGCTCGCCGAGCGCCCGGCCAACCTGACGTTCTTCCTGCGCTCGCTGGCCACCCGAGGCTGAGCCCCCGGAACCCGATACGCCCCCGGGCCCGAGACGCCCGCCAGACCCGATAGACCCGCCTCACACCCCCGATCGAAGGAGACGGCCACCATGGACGCCGTGACCCAGGTCCCCGCCCCGTACAACGAGCCGGTGCACGGCTACGCCCCGGGCTCCCCGGAGCGCGCCCGCCTGGAGGCCAAGCTCAAGGAGCTGGCCGAGAACCCCATCGACCTGCCGATGACGATCAACGGCGAGCGGCGGATGGGCGGCGGCGAGCGGTTCGACGTCGTACAGCCGCACAACCACAAGGCCGTGCTCGGCTCGTACCGCAACGCCACCCGGCAGGACGCCCAGGACGCCATCGACGCGGCGCTGGCCGCCGCCCCGGCCTGGCGCGCCATGTCCTTCGACGACCGCGCCGCGATCATCCTCAAGGCCGCCGAGCTGCTCTCCGGCCCCTGGCGCGAGACGATCGCCGCCTCCACGATGCTGGGCCAGTCCAAGACGGCGCAGCAGGCCGAGATCGACGCGCCCTGCGAGCTCGTCGACTTCTGGCGCTTCAACGTGCACTTCGCGCGGGAACTCCTCAACGAGCAGCCGCTGATCCAGCCGAACGGCGTGTGGAACCGGATGGACCACCGGCCGCTGGAGGGCTTCGTCTACGCGATCACGCCCTTCAACTTCACCGCCATCGCGGGCAACCTGCCGACCGCGCCCGCGCTCATGGGCAACGTGGTCGTCTGGAAGCCGTCACCGACCCAGACGCACTCCGCGATCCTGCTGATGCGCCTCCTGGAGGAGGCCGGCCTGCCCAAGGGCGTCATCAACCTCGTCACGGGCGACGGCAAGGAGGTCTCCGAGGTCGCGCTGGTCCACCCGGACCTGGCGGGCGTCCACTTCACCGGCTCGACCGCGACCTTCCAGCACCTGTGGAAGTCCGTCGGCGAGAACATCGCCGGCTACAAGTCCTACCCGCGCCTCGTCGGCGAGACCGGCGGCAAGGACTTCATCGTCGCCCACCCGAGCGCGGACCCGAAGATCCTCAAGACCGCCATCACCCGTGGCGCCTTCGAGTACCAGGGCCAGAAGTGCTCGGCCGCCTCGCGGGCGTACATCCCGCGCTCCATCTGGGAGAACGGCTTCAAGGACGAGCTGGCGGCCGAGGTCGAGGGCCTCACGATGGGCGACGTCACGGACCTGTCCAACTTCATCGGCGCCGTCATCGACGACCGCGCCTTCGCCAAGAACAAGGCCGCCATCGACCGCGCCAAGTCCGACGCCGCCTGCGAGATCGTGGCCGGCGGCACGTATGACGACTCGGTCGGCTACTTCGTCCGCCCGACCGTGATCGCCTGCTCCGACCCGGAGAACGAGGTCTTCAAGACCGAGTACTTCGGCCCGATCATCGGGGTCCATGTCTACGAGGACGCCGACTTCGACGCCATGCTCGACCAGATGGAGTCGGCCTCGGCCTACGCCCTGACCGGCGCCGTCCTCGCCAAGGACCGGCAGGTCGTGGCCGCCGTCTCCGAGAAGCTGCGCTTCGCGGCCGGCAACTTCTACATCAACGACCGCCCCACCGGCTCGATCGTCGGCCAGCAGCCCTTCGGCGGCGCCCGCGCCTCCGGCACCAACGACAAGGCAGGCTCCAAGTTCAACCTGCTCCGCTGGTCCTCCCCCCGCGCCATCAAGGAAACCCAGGTAGCCCCCACGGACTACCGCTACCCGCACATGGGCTGACACTTCCCGCTGCCGTATGACGACGGCCCGGCACCCCCGCTGTGGGGGCGCCGGGCCGTCGGCGTGCGTACTGCGGGCTATCGCTTGCGCGGCGGCCCGGTGATCTCTTCGCCGATGACGAGGCCCTTGGCGGGGCCTTCGGGGATGGTCACTTCGGTGCCGTAGGGGACGCGGGTCTCGGCGGCGTAGACCGCTTCGGCGGGGGAGGGGGACGAGAGAATGGTGACGGTGCCGTGACCGTCGTAATCGTCGAAGAGGACGTAGACGGGGATGCCGGCACGGGCGTAGGCCCGGCGCTTGCGCACCCGGTCGCGCTGGACACTGTCGTGACCGGGTGAGACGACTTCGACGACCAGTTGTACGGCGGACGCTTTGACCCCGATGCCGTCGTCCGTGACGTGCTCCTCGGATTCCTTGTGTGTGATGAAGCCGTCAGGAATCAGGATCTTGCGGCCGTGGATGATGTTCATGTCCTGGCGCGAGACGTACTGGCTGTTCATCAAGAACATCACCAATTGGTCCCGCAGTTCGTTGGCGATCTGACCGTGCGAATGACGGCCTGTGGGCGACACCTCGATGAACCCCTCGACAATCTCGGCGCGGAAGCCCTCGGGGAGTTCCATGGTTTTCCACGCCTGCCACAGGGCCTCGTCCAGATCAGGTCCGGGCATCGCGGCCTCGGGCGTCTCGTATGCGAGAGCGGACATGGTGCAGCACCTCCTCCTCAAGTGTGGGCGTCGGCGGCCTGGCGGCACAAGCGACACCGCCACAGTGGTGGTCGCGTTGGTATGCCGATCGGAGATCAGGGCGGATCATCAGATCGAGTGACCGCGCCGTCTCAGATAGTAGGAAGCCCAAGTAATTGTGCAGACAGCACGGGGATGGTGGCCTAACTTTGTAGGAGCCGACGTCTCGCCCCATCGGGCGATGGCGGTCGCGGCCCGGTGCGCGTGTGCAGGTGATCCCTGTGGCACCCAGGCCCCCGCCCCTCCGGCGTTCATCCGATCTTCGACCGACCTTTTCCCTCGGGTTCAGTAAGAGGAGACGTGAATCATGGCCGACACCGCTGTCCGCAGGACCCGTCGTATCGCCCGTGCCGCCGATGACGCCGACCGCAGGAACGCCGCCGCGGCTCTTCAGCGGGCGCTCGACCGCCGTGACAACGGCGGGGTGACCGGCCACTGAGCCGGCCGCCTTCGGGTCTTCGATGTCCCACCGGGACAAGTGTCCCGATGGGACAGCTCGGTGTACTCTCGCCCCATGAGTGTCGAGCGGCCACGCCCGGACCGCCGCAGGCGGGACGCCCGCCGCACCCGCGACGCCCTCTCCCGGGCGGCCGTCCAACTCGTCCTGGAACGCGGGCTGCACGACGTGAGCGTCGAGGACATCGCCGAGCGCGCCGACGTGGCCCGCCGCACCTTCAGCCGGCACTTCGCCGGCAAGGAGGACGCGGTCCTGGACGGCATCCGCGCCGACATGGACCGCATCAACGCGGCACTGCGCGCGCGCCCGCTTCATGAACCGCCGCTCGTCGCCTTCCGCGCGGCCGTGTTCGACTGGCTCGCCGACGACGAGCCCGCCTGGCACCGCAGGCCCGAGATGCTCGGCCTGATGAGCCTCGCCGAGCGGGAACCCACCCTCTACGCCGCCGCCCAGCACATCCAGGTCGAGGCCCAGGAGGGCGCGGTGCGGATCATCGCCGAGCGCTTAGGCGTCGACCCGGACGACCTGAACCACGACCTGCGGCCCGCCATCGTGGTCGCCGTCGGGGCCGGGGCGCTGGTGGCCGCGGAGACGGCGTGGGCGCGTGGCGGGGGAGCGGAGAGCCTTCCCGACCTCGTGGGCCGGGCCTTCGACACTCTCACGAGGGAGCTGCCCATCGTGGCTCCCGGTACCACAGAGAGGACCGAGCACCCATGAGCAACGCCCCTGACGCCGAGGAGTTCAGCGGCCGGACCGCCCTGGTCACCGGCGCCGCGTCCGGCATCGGCAAGGCGGTGGCGCACCGGCTGGCCGCCGGCGGCGCGGCCGTCGTCGTCGCCGACCGCGCCGAGGAGGCGGCGCGTGAGACCGCCGCCAAGCTGACGGCCGACGGCGCCCGCGCCGTCGCCGTCACCGTGGACGTCAGCGACGCGGCCTCCGTCGAGGCCGCCGTGGGCTTCGCCGTCGACACCTACGGCGCGCTCCACCTCGCCGTCAACAACGCGGGCTTCACCGGCGCGAACAGCCCCATAGGGGAGTACGCGCCCGAGGACTGGCGGAGCGTCATCGACACCAACCTCAACGGCGTCTTCTACTCGATGCGCTACGAGATACCGGCGATGCTCGCCGCCGGCGGTGGCGCCGTCGTCAACATGTCCTCCGCCTTCGGCGTCAACGGCTTCGCCAACGCCTCCGCCTACGTCGCCACCAAGCACGGCATCATCGGCCTCACCAAGACCGCGGCCCTTGAGTACGCCTCGCGGAACATCCGGGTCAACGCCGTGGGTCCCGGCTTCATCGACACGCCGGTGCTCAGCGTCGCCGATGCCGCCCTGCGCGCCCACCTGGCCTCGCTCCACCCGGCGGGCCGGTTCGGCACCCCCGAGGAGGTCGCCGAGCTGGTCGCGTTCCTGCTCGGCGACCGGGCGTCGTTCATCCACGGCAGCTTCCACCCCGTGGACGGCGGCTACTCCGCACCCTGACGGGTGGCCGGACCAGTGCCGTAAGGACGGCCGGGCGTCAGTGGCTCCGGCCGTGGCCGTGGCCGTGGTCGGGGCCGCGCACCACGTCGAAGTGGTCGAGCCGTCCGCCCGCCTCGGCCAGCGTCGTCACCCGCATCCGGGGGCGGTGGCCCGGTTCGACCTCGACGGCGATGAAGGAGTAGCCGGTGTAGCGGACGCGCGACCACTCCACCGTCTCCTTGTCCTTGCCGCCGCCCTTGGCCCAGTGGTAGGTGGGCACGCTGTCGAGGTCGGCGACGTGGCCCTCGTAGCTGTCGGCCACCGGGAAGTCGTAGAGCGACTTGCCCGCGCCGCCCGCCGTCACGTACACGATGCCGTCGCGCGTCGAGTCGACCGTCTCGCCGATCGGCACCTTCTTGGAGACCTTGCCGCGGCGGATGGCGTCGGTGCGCTCGTACACGTGGTTGTGCCCGTTGATGACCAGGTCCACCTGGTGCTTCTCGAACAGCGGGACCCACGCGTCGCGCACCCCGCCGTCGGAGGCGTGCGCGTTGGTCGTCGAGAAGGCGCAGTGGTGGAAGAAGACGACGATGAAGTCGATGCCGCGCCGCGCCCGCAACTGCCCGAGGCGCCGGTCGAGCCACTTGGTCTGGCGGCCCGCCGTGTAGCCGGTGTTGGCGGTGATCTCGTACGAGACGTCGTTGGCGTCCAGGGCGACGAAGGCGACGTTGCCGTAGGAGAAGGAGTACACCCCGGGGGCGTCCACCGGGTCGATGCCGTTGTCCGGCAGCGTCCAGCGGGCGTTCTGGCCGCCGTAGCCGTGCGGGGAGTACCAGGCCTCCATGTCGTGGTTGCCGGTGGTCACCATCCACGGGACGCGCGCCGCCACCGACTCGGTCTGGGCCAGGAACTGGTCCCACACCCGGGCGTCGTACACGTCGCTGGTACGGCCCGAGCCCGACGGGTCGGCGTAGCAGATGTCGCCCGCGTGCAGGTGGAACGCCGGGTTCTGGCCGAGGATGAGCTGGTCGTTGGCGAGCGCGTCGTAGGTGACGCCCTGGTCGCCGAAGGCGGTGAAGGTGAACTTCTCGGCGCGCGCCGGGGCGGTGGTGAAGGTGTTGATGGAGGAGAGGTTCCGCGGGTCGGCGGGGTCGAAGCCGTCGTGGCCCACGCCGTAGTAATAGGTGCGGCCGGGGCGCAGGTTGTCGAGGGCGGCGTGCAGATAGACCTGGTCCACGGCGGGCTGCTTCTTCGAGAGCGCCGGCGTGTGCAGGTCCCGCACCTCGGCGTGGATCTTGTGGCTCAGGTCCCAGGGCTTGAGCCCGATCCGTACGAACGGCCGCTTGACGGCGAACGGCACCTGCCAGGAGACGCGCATCTGCGTCCTGGGGTCGGCCCCGAAGGCGAGGTGCCGGCCGAACGGCGCGACGAGGTGGCCGCTCACCTTGGTGGTGGCGTGCGAGGTGAGCAGGGTGGGGCCGGCGGCCGGGGCGGTGGCCGGCTGCGCGGCGTACGCGTTGGTGCCGCCCGTGAGCAGGCCCGCGCCCGCGACGGCCCCGGCGCTCGCGGCCCCCGCGCGCAGCATGCCGCGCCGGGTGAGCTTCGTCCGCAGGTACTCGTGCTGTTCGGGCATCGTCATACGCGCCGCGAGATGGTCGGGTATGCCGAACCGTGGTGTCTCCATGCATCACAACGTGTCAGGGCGGCCCAACGGTCATGCGTACTACGGGTGAACGCCAGCCGACCGGCCGACGGCTTGTCCGGATAGTGGACGACCGATGTCAATCGGCGGGACACGGGGGTAGGGTCCCGGTATGTCTCGCAGCATTCGCCTCGCAGTGATCCCCGGTGACGGTATCGGCCAGGAAGTCGTGGCCCAGGGCCTCAAGGTGCTCACCGCCGCCCTCCCCTCGGACGTGAAGCTGGAGACCGAGGAGTACGACCTCGGCGCGAAGCGGTGGCACGCCACCGGCGAGACCCTCCCCGACGCCGACCTGGAGTCACTGAAGAACCACGACGCGATCCTGCTCGGCGCGATCGGCGACCCGTCCGTCCCCTCCGGCGTGCTGGAGCGCGGGCTCCTCCTCAAGCTCCGCTTCGCCTTCGACCACTACGTCAACCTGCGTCCGTCGAAGCTGCTGCCCAACACGGCCACCCCGCTGGCCGGCCGCCCCGAGATCGACTTCGTCGTGGTCCGGGAGGGCACGGAAGGCCCGTACACGGGCAACGGCGGCTCCCTGCGCACGGGAACCCCCGCCGAGGTGGCCACCGAGGTCAGCGTCAATACGGCCTACGGCGTGGAGCGCGTCGTGCGCGACGCGTACGAGCGGGCCAAGGCCCGTCCGCGCAAGAAGCTGACGCTGGTCCACAAGAACAACGTCCTCGTGCACGCCGGCCACATGTGGAAGAAGATCTTCGACGCGGTCGGCGCCGAGTACCCCGAGGTCACCACCGACTACCTGCACGTCGACGCCGCGACGATCTTCTTCGTCACCCAGCCCGAGCGGTTCGACGTCATCGTCACCGACAACCTCTTCGGCGACATCCTCACCGACCTCGCGGCCGCCGTGACCGGCGGCATCGGCCTCGCCGCCTCCGGGAACATCAACCCGAGCGGCGACTTCCCGTCCATGTTCGAGCCGGTGCACGGCTCCGCGCCGGACATCGCGGGCACCGGCAAGGCCGACCCCACGGCCACCGTCCTGTCCACCGCCCTGCTCCTGCGCCACCTCGGCTTCGAGGCCGAGGCCGACCGCATCGAGGCCGCCGTCGCGGACGACCTCGCCGCCCGGGACGGCGCCGCGGCCCGTACGACGGAGGAGATCGGCGACGCGCTCAGCGCGCGAGTAGCGGGCTGACGTCCGCCGCACACCACACAGCGACGGGCCAGTCCTCAGGCGCCCGCCGCTGTGCTACCACGCGGTTGGGTGCGACCATCGACCCCAGGCCGCGCACACGTTTCCGTCCACGGCCCCACCCGAGCGATAATCGGACGTGGGGCCGCGGTATTGAGGGGAAGCTCGGACGTCCTAGCAGTGCCGGGACGGAGTGAGCGCGGTCCACCACACCTTGAAACCGTGAAGGACTACCACTCATGACGACGCCCACGATCGAGCTCAAGCCCTCCGCGCACCCGCTGTCCGACGCCGAGCGGGAGCGCGTCCTGGCGGCGCCCGGATTCGGCCGCTTCTTCACCGACCACATGGTGACGGTCCGCTGGACCGAGGGCCGGGGATGGCACGACGGCCAGCTCGTGCCGTACGCGCCGCTGTCCATGGACCCCGCCAACATGACGCTGCACTACGCGCAGACGATCTTCGAGGGGCTCAAGGCGTACCGTCAGCCCGACGGCTCCGTGGCGACGTTCCGTCCGCACGCCAACGCCGAGCGGTTCCAGTCCTCCGCCCGCCGCCTCGGCATGCCGGAGCTTCCCGTCGAGACCTTCATCGAGGCGTGCGACGCGCTCGTCAAGCAGGACAAGGACTGGGTCCCCGGCAGCGGCGAGGCCTCGCTCTACCTGCGCCCCTTCATGATCGCCACCGAGGTCGGGCTGGGCGTGCGGCCCGCCAACGAATACCTCTTCATCGTCATCGCCTCCCCGGCCGGGGCCTACTTCTCCGGCGGCGTGAAGCCGGTCTCGGTGTGGCTCTCCGAGGAGTACGTCCGCGCCACCCCCGGCGGCACCGGCGCCGCGAAGACCGGCGGCAACTACGCCGCCTCGCTCGTCGCGCAGGCGCAGGCCGCCGAGCAGGGCTGCGACCAGGTCGTCTGGCTGGACGCGATCGAGCGCCGCTGGGTCGAGGAGATGGGCGGCATGAACCTGTACTTCGTGTACGGGAACAAGATCGTCACGCCCGAGCTGACCGGCTCGCTGCTCCCCGGCATCACCCGCGACTCGCTGCTCAAGATCGCCACCGACCTCGGGTACGAGGCCGTCGAGGGCCGCGTCTCCACCGACGACTGGAAGGCCGGCAACGCGGACGGCACCCTCACCGAGGTCTTCGCCTGCGGCACCGCCGCCGTCATCACCCCCGTCGGCTCCGTCAAGTCCGCGCGGGCCAACTGGACCGTCGGCGACGGCACCCCCGGCGAGGTCACCATGAAGCTCCGCGAGGCGCTGCTGAACATCCAGACCGGCGCCGCCGAGGACACGCACGGCTGGATGCACCCCCTGGGCTGACGGTCGGCTCGCGCCGAGCGATGGGTCCATCGGGCGGACGACCGGGGCCAGGAGCCCGGTACGCGGGCTCCGAGCGCCGCCGCGCGGGCGCGCGTCCAAGGGCCGTCTCCCGACACCGCGGTGTCGGGAGACGGCCCTTTCGCGGTCGCCGCGAGTCGTGATGGGGGCGCCGCGTCCAGCGGGCCCGGCGAACGCCTACGCGGCGTGCGGCGGCTAGGGCGTTTCTGATGGATCTCCGTGGGTGAAGGAGCGGCGTCCGGTGCGTGCTCTCGGCGTGCCGGCCGGAGGCCCGCGTACTGGACGTACTTGGGCGGGGCGCGGCCGGCGCTGTGGGCGTCGGTCCGCGCGGACGTGTGATCACGAGGCGGGGTTGTACGCATTCGGTCGCATTGACCGGGTCGCTCGTGGTGCGGTTGCATCCTCGCGGGCCTTCGGCGAAGGGCCGGGGGGAAACGGGTGTTCCGGGGGGAACCATGCCCATCGCTGTACGAGCGGCGTTCGGTACGGCACTGACGGCGGTGGTCGCGGTGGCCGCCCTGCCCACCGCGACGGCGGCGGATACCGGCGCCACGCACCGGCCGCGCACGGTGAGAGCCAGCGTGGCCGCGGACGGCACCCAGGGGGACGCCGCCTCGACCGCGGGCGTGATCAGCGCGGACGGGCGGTACGTCGCCTTCACCTCGCGCGCCACCAACCTGACCCCGGACGCCAACTCCCGGTTCCCCGACACCTTCGTCAAAGACCTGCGCACCGGCGCGCTCACCTTCGTCCGGGACGGCCTGTACGGGCTGCGGATGAGCGCCGACGGCAGTTGCGTGGGCTTCAACGACTTCGGCTCCCACGACATCCAGGGCATGGTCCACGACCTGAAGACCGGCAAGCGCGACGTGTTCGGGCAGGCCCGCGGCGGCTCCACGCTCAACTCGATCAGCGCCGACTGCCGCTACGCCGCCTACACCGACAAGCCGCACCACCCCGCCGACCCCAGAGCCGTCTACATCCGCGACCGGAAGACCGGCGAGAACATCAAGGCCAGCCATGAGCCGACGCCCGAGCAGTTCGACATGACGGAGGGCTCGATCAGCGGCGACGGCGAGACGATCGCCTACCAGACCCACCGCCGCCTCGGCGAGGGCCCCGACACCGACGACATCGTCGTCAAGAACCTCCGCACGGGACGGCTCCAGCAGATCGACGGCTCCCACGACGCCGCCCCCGCGAGCCTCGTGCAGCTCAGCGGCAACGCCCGGACCGTCGCGTACAACCTGGGCCCGGACGCGTACGTACGCGACCTGCGCACCGGCCGTACGAGCCGGCTCCCCGGCGTCCAGGCCCGCGCCCTCAGCCCCGACGGGCGCCGGCTCCTGTACGCGGACGGGGCGTCAGCGCTCCGCCTGCGCGACCTGCGCACCGGCCGCGACCGGACCGTGGCCACCGGGCCCGCCACGGTCGGACCCGGGTCGCTCACGCGGCACGGCGGGAGCGTCGCCTTCGGCTCCGGCGCCGACGACCTCGTGCCCGGGGACACCAACGGTTTCGCGGACGTCTTCGTCCGCCGCGTCCGCTGACCACTGCCACCACATCAACCAGCCGGACCGGGCGGGTCGACGCCACCAGGGGGCGGCCCGCCCGAACGGCTTCATCGGGGGAGAGAACGTGTCCACAGCCGTACGCGCCACCGCCACCGTCCTCGCGCTGGGCGCCGCGCTCGCCGTCGGCGCCCTGCCCGCCACCGCCACCGCCGCCGACGAGCCGCCCGCCCGCCCGTACACCGAGCGGATCAGCCACGCGCCGGACGGCGCGCAGTGGGACGCCGTGTCCTTCGGCCCGTCGTTCGGCGACGGGACGAACGTCTCGTTCACCTCGGACGCCGGCGGCCGGTCCAACGCCTATCACGCGGGCCGGTCCGTCAGTTGGGGCTACAACGGGCAGACGCCCGACGGCCGTTCGTACGCCCCGTCGAGCTGCCACATCTTCACGGCCTTCGTCTCGGAGGCCACCAACATGACGAGCAACTCGCCCGCGGACGGCCGCCCCACCGTCTATCTGCGGTTCCGGCCGGTCGGGAAGATCGGACGCACCAGCAACACGTTCGAGGGCGTCGAGTTCATCTCGGCGGGCGATCCGAAGATCAGCTCCGACTGCGCGTACGTCACCTTCACCGCCACCCTGCCCTCGACGCCGGACCGCGTCGAGCAGCCGCGCGTCTACCGCTACAAGACCCAGAACGGCGCCATCGAGCAGGTCAGCCCCACCTCCGCGGACGGCACCCGGGCCGCCGGGCGGCCGTCCATCAGCGCCGACGGCCGCTACATCGCCTACCAGTACGCGATACCGAACCGCGGCGGCCCCGCCAACTACAGCGACATCTACGTCCGCGACATGCACAGCGGCACCGTGGAGAAGGTGAGCACGGCCCACGGCGGCGGCGACGCCGACCGCGAGTCCACCGGCCCCGTCATCAGCGCCGACGGCCGCCGCGTCGCCTTCGACTCGTACGCCGCCAACCTCGTACCGGGGGACACCAACCGCAGCGTCAACGTCTTCGTCCGCGACCTCGACCAGGGCCGCACGACGATCGTCAAGGGCGCCGGCAGCAAGGTCTACACGAGGAGCGCGGCGCTGAGCGCGGACGGCGGACACGTCGCGTACGTCCAGCGGAGGCTGAGCGACACGGACGGGCCGGAGAGCGTGTACCTGCGCGACCTGGCCACCGGGGCGACGCGGCTGATCAGCGTCGATGTCGACGGCGGGCGCAACGACCACTCGGCGGGCAACCCCGCCGTCAACGAGGACGGCAGCGCCGTCGCCTTCGACTCCGCCTCCGCCGACCTCGTGCCCGGCGACACCAACGGGGAGAGCGACGTGTTCGTACGGTGGCTGCGGCAGCCGGGGACAACGCGCTCATAAAGAAGTGTGATCGTTGCCGGCCGGGCCCTTGTCGTGGACAGGCCCGCTCCGCCACCGTGATCGACCATGGGACAGCACTGGAAGAAGATCTGGGTCGGCTCGGCCGGCAACATGGTCGAATGGTTCGACTGGTTCGTGTACGCGACGTTCGCCGTGTACTTCGCGGACGCGTTCTTCCCCAAGGGCAATGACACCGCCAACCTCATGAACACCATGGGGATCTTCGCCGTCGGCTTCTTCATGCGGCCGGTCGGCGGCTGGCTGCTCGGCCGGATCGGTGACCGCAAGGGACGCAAGGCCGCCCTCACCCTGACCGTCACGCTGATGTCCGCCTCCGCGATCCTCATCGCGGTCGCCCCGACCTACGCGGTCGCGGGCTACGGCGGCGTCGCCGTCCTCATGGTCGCCCGGCTCCTCCAGGGGCTGTCGGTCGGCGGCGAGTACGCGGCCAGCGCGACCTACCTCACCGAGGCGTCCGCGCCCGGCAAGCGCGGCTTCGCCTCCAGCTTCCAGTACGTGTCCATGACCGCCGGCCAGCTCGTCGGCCTCGGCCTCCAGATCGTGATGCAGCGGACGATGTCCGAGAGCGCGCTGCACAGTTGGGGCTGGCGCGTCCCGTTCATCGTCGGCGCCGTCGGCGCCGCCATCGTCTTCTACCTGCGCCGCAACCTGCTGGAGACGGAGGTGTACGAGGCGGACGAGAACGACGCGGCCGACGCGGCCGAGATCGCGCGGCGCGGCACGCTCAAGGCGCTGCTGCGGCACAAGCGCGAGGCGTTCCTGGTCATCGCGCTGACGATGGGGGGCACGGTCGCGTACTACACGTACACGACGTACCTCACCAAGTTCCTCTCCAAGAGCGCGGGCATGGCCAAGCCGACGGCGTCCCTGGTCAGTTTTGTCGCGCTGTTCCTCTTCATGTGCCTCCAGCCGCTCGCCGGAGCCCTCTCGGACCGCATCGGGCGGCGCCCGCTGCTGATCACCTTCGCGGTGGGCTCGACCTTCCTGACCGTGCCGATCATGACGCTGCTCAAGCACGCCGGGTCCTTCTGGCCCGCGCTCGGCCTCGCGCTCCTCGCGCTCATCATCGTCACCGGCTACACATCGATCAACGCCTGCGTGAAGGCCGAACTCTTCCCCACGGGCGTACGGGCCCTCGGCGTCGCCCTCCCCTACGCCATTGCCAATGCGCTTTTCGGCGGGACCGCCGAGTATGTGGCCCTGTGGTTCAAGAAGGGCGGCATCGAATCGGGGTTCTACTGGTATGTGGCCGGGTGTGCCGCGATTTCGCTCATCGTCTACCTCACCATGCGCGAGACCAGGGATATCGACCTGAAACGAGTCGGCCGGCAGCCGGCGAATCCGTCGCAGCCATCGACTCCGACGGTCCCTGAACGCGCCTGACAATGCCCTCAAACGCCGGGCGGGCTTGTCCGGGCACGTGATCCGCCGCGCCTCCGCGCCATGCCCTCAAACGCCGGGCGGGCTTGATCGGGTACGTGATCCGCCGCGCCCCCGCGCCAATGCCCTCAATCGCCGGGCGGGCTTGATCGGGTGCGGTCCGTTGCGAGTGTCGGTCACCAATGGCCTCAAACGCCGGCCGGGCTTGATTGGGTGCGGCTCGGCGTCGCTGATGGCCTCAATCGCCGGCCGGGCTGGAATGTGGCCGGGCGGGGTGATTGGGATCGGCTGGGTGGGTTGAAATCAAGCCCGCCCGGCGTTTGAGGGCGAATCTCTGACCGGATGGTGAGACGGCCCGGCGCGGCGCCGGAAAGCTGTGCCACCATCCCACCGTGCTCTCGTTCGCCATGATTATTGGCAGCAGGCGCGCCGGTCCGCAGTGACCGCCCCGTACCACCCCAGTACGGCGCGGAAACCGTGTCTCGAAGACCCGCGCGCAGACCTCTCGCACCCGCGAGAGGTTTTTTCGTTTCCCGGCACCCAACCCCGCCGGAGGCGATCGGCGCGGAGGGCGTAGGGAGACGGTGGAGCCGGTCATTCCGGTAGACCGAGATCCCGACAGGAGTCACATCAGCATGCAGGACGCACACGACGCCCCCGGCGACGCGCCCGACGACGCGTTCCACGTCTTCGACACCACGCTGCGCGACGGCGCGCAGCGTGAGGGCATCAACCTCTCCGTCGCGGACAAGCTGACCATCGCCCGCCACCTGGACGACTTCGGCGTCGGCTTCATCGAGGGGGGCTGGCCGGGGGCCAATCCGCGGGACACGGAGTTCTTCCGGCGGGCGCGCGAGGAGATCGACTTCAAGCACGCGCGGCTCGTCGCGTTCGGCGCGACCCGCAAGGCGGGCGTACGGGCCGAGGACGACCCGCAGGTGGCGGCGCTGCTGGCGGCCGAGACCCCGGTCGTCTGCCTGGTCGCCAAGTCGCACGACCGGCACGTGGAGCTGGCCCTGCGCACCACCTTGGACGAGAACCTGGCGATGGTCCGCGACACCGTCTCGTACCTGCGCGGGCAGGGCCGCCGCGTCTTCGTCGACTGCGAGCACTTCTTCGACGGCTACTACGCCAACCCGGCGTACGCGAAGCAGGTCGTCGGCGCGGCCCACGAGGCGGGCGCGGAGGTCGTCGTCCTCTGCGACACCAACGGCGGCATGCTCCCGGCCCATGTCCAGGCGGTCGTACGGACCGTGCTCGCGGACACCGGCGCGCGGCTCGGCATCCACGCTCAGGACGACACGGGCTGCGCGGTCGCCAACACGCTGGCCGCCGTGGACGCGGGCGCGACCCATGTGCAGTGCACGGCCAACGGCTACGGCGAGCGGGTCGGCAACTCCAACCTGTTCCCCGTCGTCGCGGCGCTGGAGATCAAGTACGGGAAGCGGGTGCTGCCGGCCGGCGGGCTGGAGGAGATGACGCGGATCTCGCACGCCATCGCCGAGGTCGTCAACCTCACCCCCTCCACCCACCAGCCCTACGTCGGCGTCTCCGCCTTCGCCCACAAGGCGGGGCTGCACGCCTCCGCCATCAAGGTCGACCCGGATCTCTACCAGCACATCGACCCGGCGCGGGTCGGCAACACCATGCGGATGCTGGTCTCCGACATGGCCGGCCGCGCCTCCATCGAGCTCAAGGGCAGGGAACTGGGCATCGACCTGGGCGACGACCGCGAGCTGGTCGGCCGCGTCGTGGAGCGCGTCAAGGAACGGGAGCTGGCGGGCTATACGTACGAGGCCGCCGACGCCTCCTTCGAGCTGCTGCTCCGCGAGGAGTTGCAGAAGGGGGAGGAGGGGCGCGCGCCGCGCTACTACCGGGTCGAGTCCTGGCGCGCGATCGTCGAGGACCGCCCGGACGGTACGCACGCCAACGAGGCGACCGTGAAGCTGTGGGCCAAGGGCGAGCGGCTGGTGGCGACGGCCGAGGGGAACGGCCCGGTGAACGCGCTGGACCGGGCGTTGCGCGTGGGGCTGGAGCGGATCTATCCGCAGCTCGCGGAGTTCGAGCTGGTGGACTACAAGGTCCGCATCCTGGAGGGCCACCAGGGCACCGGCTCGATCACGCGGGTGCTGGTCTCCACGAGCGACGGACGCGGCGAGTGGTCGACGGTCGGCGTCGCCGAGAACGTGATCGCGGCGTCGTGGCAGGCGCTGGACGACGCGTACGCGTACGGGCTGCGGCGCGCGGGGGTCGAGCCGCGGGAGTGAGTCCCGCACGAGTTCCGCGCGGTGAGGGGGAGGGGGCACGCTCCTCCTCACCCGTAGCCGGCCCCCAGCCCCCGCGTGAGCATGTCGTACGCGCGGTCGGCGGCGGCGTGGGCGTCGGCCAGGGCGGCTTCGGGGGTGAGGCCGTCGGACAGCTTCCGCCAGTTCTCCCGGGCGAGGTGCCGGTGGGCCAGCAGGATCAGGCCGGCCGACAGCCGCGCCGTCGACGCGTCCAGCCCCGACGCGTCCAGCCCCGGCGCGGCCGCCAGCAGCGCGGACGTCAGTTCGTCCGCGTCCCGGTCCGTGTAGCTCAGCAGGCGGGCCAGCAGGCTCGGGGTCGTGAAGAGCAGGTCGGTGTAGGCGCGCGCCGCCGGGTTGTCGCTCAGGCCCGTGATCGGGTCGTGGGCGTCCAGCCGCGCGTGGAAGTGGGCGCGCAGCGCCGCCAGGGGCGACTGGCCGGGTGCGCGGTCGCGGACCACGCGCGCCGATTCGCCCTGGTGGTCCGCGATGCGCTCCAGGACGAGGTCCTCCTTGGCGGGGAAGTAGCGGAACAGCGTCGGCTTGGATACCTCCGCCGCCGCTGCCACGTCCGCCACCGACACCTGGTCGAAGCCGTGCTCCAGGAAGAGGCCGATGGCCGTGTCGGACAGCGCCCGCCGCGTGCGCTGCTTCTTGCGTTCCCGCAGTCCGGTCTCCTCGCTCACGCCGCCACCCTAACAGGTCTTTCTTAACCAAGATAAATTCGTTACTCGGTTGCATTTTTCGTCCCGTGGGCGTTCCATGGACGCCACGACGACGGAAGGAAGCCGTGTGAACACCACCGTGCTGATCGTGGGAGGCGGCCCCGCCGGCCTGACGCTGGGCTGCTCGCTCGCCCGGTCCGGAGTGGCCGTACGGATCATCGAGAAGTCCCCCGAGTTCCCCCGGGGCTCCCGCGGCAAGGGCCTCAACCAGCGCAGCCGCGAACTCCTCGCCGGCCTCGGACTGGACGAGGAACTGGCGGCGGTGGGGACCGAGCACATCGTGCTGCGCAAGTACGTCGGCGGCGTGCCCGTCGAGGACAGCCGCTCCGGGGACCCCGAGGCGGCGCGGCCCGGCGTCCCGTACTCCAGCGGGCTGCTGCTGCCGCAGTGGCGCGTCGAGGACGCGCTGCGCGGCAAGCTCGCCGAGTACGGGGTGCGGGTCGAACTCGGCTGCGAGCTGACCGGCTTCACGCAGGACGAGCACGGCGTGCGGGCCACGCTCGCCGACGGACGGACCATCGAGGCGGACTACCTGGCCGGGTGCGACGGCGGCAAGAGCGTCGTGCGCAAGGCGCTGGGCGCGCGCTTCGAGGGGGAGACGGCGGCCGAGGAGATGATGATCATCGGCGATGTCGAGGCGGACGGCCTCGACCGGGGCTACTGGCACCAGTGGTTCGGCGAGGGCGCCGGGGTCCTGCTCTGCCCGTTCCGCGGCACCTCGCACTGGCAGTTCCAAGGGGCGGCCGGCACGGACGAGCGGGGCAGGCTCCCCGAGCCGACGCTGGAGGTCTTCCAGGACCTCTTCGACCGCGTCGCCGGCGTTCCGGGCGTACGGCTCGCCAATCCGACGTGGCGGTCCACGTACCGCGTCAACGTCCGCATGGCCGACCGCTTCCGCGAGGGCCGGGTCTTCATCGTCGGGGACGCGGCGCACGTGCACTCCATAGCGGGCGGCCTCGGCATGAACACCGGCATCCAGGACGCCTTCAACCTCGGCTGGAAGCTCGCGCTGGTCACCGGCGGCCACGCGGGGCCCGGCCTGCTCGACACGTACGAGGAGGAGCGGCTGCCCATCGCCGCGTGGACGCTGAAGACCAGCAACGAGGGCCTGCGCCGGATCATGGAGGGGGCAGGGGAGGGCCGTTTCGGCACGGACGTGGGCGCGAGCGCCGAGACCAGCACTCTGGGGGTCGGCTACCGCTGGAGCTCCCTGTCCGGCGGCGCGGGGGAGCGGGCGGCGGCGGGCGGCGGGCTCGCGGCGGGCGACCGGGCCCCGGACGCGCCCTGCCGGGACGCGGCGACCGGCCGGCCGGTGCGGCTCTTCGAGCGGTTCGCGGGCCCCTGGCACACGCTCCTCGGCTTCGGCCCCGACAGCGCCGAAGCGCTGGCCAGGGCGGGGGAGGAGTACGCGGGACCGCTGCGCACGTGCCTGATCGACGGCGGCCTGGACGGGCTCGACGACCACGAGGGGCACGCCCGCGCCGCGTACGGAATGGAGAGCGGCGGAGTCGTGCTCGTACGACCCGACGACTACGTCGCGTTGCGGCTGCCGGGGGACACGGGGGAGGCGGGGAACGCCGGGGAGCAGGGGGCTGTGGTGGCGGACTACCTGCGGCGCCTCGGTCGCTGACTGCCGGTTCCGGGGAGGCGCGTCCGTGCGGGAGGAGGTGCTTCCGCTTCCAGGGAGGCGCATCCGCGTGCGAGGGGGCGCTTCCGGTTCGTGGGGAGCGCGGGGGGTTTCGTGGGGGCGCGGGCGGGGGATGGGAGACCCGTGGCGCCACCGCGCACCCCCTGGTCCCGGCGCGGCCTGCTGGCCGCGCTGAGCGCCACCGCCCTCATCCTCCCCGTGGCCCAACGGGCCCACGCCGCCGACGAGTTCGGCGAGTTGCGCGACCGCTGGCGCGCCCTCCTCCTCGGCACCGGCTTCGACCCCGCCGCCGAGCCGTACGCCGGCCGGCTGCGCCGCCTCGGCGACCAGGCCCGTACGTACCGCGCGACAATGCGGCCCGCCGCCGCGTCCCTGTGGGCCGACGCCCCGTACGACCCGCCCGCCGGCATCACCCTCAGCTACAGCCGCCTGCGCGCCATGGCCGAGGCGTACGCCCAGCCCGGCACCGGGCTCACCGGCGACCCCGCGCTCGCCGCCGACATCGCGACCGGACTCGGCCATCTCTACACGACGGTCTACAACCCGGGCACCACCCGGTACGGCAACTGGTGGGAATGGCAGATCGGCAGCCCCCGCCTCCTCCTCGACACCCTCACCCTCGTGTACGGGCAGGTCGCGGAAGAGCGGCGGGCCGAACAGCTCGCCGCCGTCGACCACTTCGTCCCCGACGCCATGCTCGGCGACTACACCGGCACGAGCACCGGCGCCAACCGCGTCGACCTCTGCCGCGTCGTCGCGCTGCGCGGCATGCTCGGCGCGGCCCCCGCGAAGCTCGCGCTCGCCCGCGACGCGCTCTCCCCCGTCTTCCCGTATGTGACCAGGGGCGACGGCCTCTATGCCGACGGCTCCTTCGTGCAGCACACCTGGGTCGCGTACTCCGGCACGTACGGCTATGTCCTCCTCGACGGCCTCGGCCGGCTCTTCACGCTGCTGCGCGGCTCCCGCTGGGAGGTGACCGACCCCCGGCGGCAGATCATCCACGACAGCGTGGAGCGCGCGTACGCCCCGCTCCTCCACAACGGGCTGATGATGGACAGCGTCTCCGGGCGCGCCGTCAGCCGGGGCGTGCAGAGCGCCGACGCCGACCGGCTCGCGCAGAGCGACCACCAGCGCGGACATCTCCTGCTGGCGGCCATCGCGCTGCTCGCCGGGGGCGCGAGCGCGGCGGAGCGGGACCGCTGGCACGCCATGATCAGGGGCTGGATCGCCCGCGACACCAGCGATCCGGTCCGCGACGACCCGCAGTTCGGCGTCGCCGACCTGGCCCGGCTCGCGGCCGTCGCCGACGGGGCGGGCGGGGCCGCGCCCGAGCCCGTCGGACACCGGCTCTTCGCCGCCATGGACCGCGCCGTGCACCGCCGCCCCGGCTGGGCCGCGAACATCGCCATGGCCTCCCACCGGATCGCGTACTACGAGAACGGCAACGGCGAGCACCCGCGCGGCTGGCACACCGGCGCCGGAATGCTCTACTGGTGGGGCGCGACCCACGGCGGCGACCAGTACACGGACGCCTTCTGGCCGACCGTCGACCCCTACCGGCTGCCCGGCACCACCGTCTCCGCCAAGCGGCTCGCCGACAACGAGGGCGGCGGCTGGGGCGCGCCCAAACCCGCCGTGACGTGGGTGGGCGGGGCCACGGACGGCGAGTTCGCGGCCATCGGACAGCATCTGAAGGGGCTCTCCAGCACGCTGGAGGCGCGGAAGTCCTGGTTCTGCCTCGCGGACGCCGTGCTCTGCCTCGGCGCGGGCATCACCAGCCGCGACGGCGTGCCCGCCGAGACCATCGTCGACAACCGCGGTCTGGGCGCGGACGGCGGCGCCCAGCTCACCGTCGACGGCGTGGCCCAGCCGTCCGCGCCGGGCTGGAGCAAGACGTTCCACCACGCCCGCTGGGCGCACCTGGACGGACACGGCGGCTATGTCTTCCCCGGTGACTTCACCGGGGGCGGGCGGCTGCGCGCGCTGCGCGAGGACCGTACGGGCTCCTGGCGCGACATCAATGCCGGCGGCGTCCCCGACCCCCTCACCCGCCGCTACCTCACCCTGTGGTTCGACCACGGCACGGACCCCGCCGACGCCGCGTACGCCTACCTGCTGATGCCCGGCGCGAGCCCCCGCACCGTCGCGGCCCGCGCCGCCGACCCCGCCTGGCTGACGCTCCTCGCCAACACCCCCGACCGGCAGGGCGTCTCGGTCCCCTCGCTCGGCGTCACCGCCGTCAACTTCTGGCGCGCCGCCACCGCCGGCCCCCTCACCACCACGGCCCCCGCCAGCATCCTGGCCCGCCGCCACGCCCGCACCACCACCCTCCACCTGGCCGCCCCGACCCGCGACGGCGCGCCCTTCGAGATCACCTGGACCCGGCCCGTACGGCGGGTGACCGCCCACGACCCCACGGTCGAGGTCCTCGCCACCGGCCGCGCACTGCGCCTGCGCGTCACCCCGGGCACGGCCTGCGCCACGCACTCCTGCACGGTCGAGGCGGGCTGGTAGCCGACCGGACGTGGCGTGCCGATACGGTTCCGCGGCAGCGGTGTCACCCGCCGCAGCCACCCCGCGTACGCGAGCTGTACGCGAACGTGTCAGCCTATGACGCGACCTACGTCGCCCTCGCCGAGGGATACGACGTCCCGTTGGTGACCACCGACGGGCGGCTTGCCCGGTCAGGGCGGGGGAAGTGCGCGTTCGAGGTGTTCGACGAGGCGGCGGTGGGTGCGGGGCGGGGCTGACCGGGAGTGGGGGTCAAGTCCGGCATCCTACGGCTCGGCGGGCCGAGCTTTGTGGGGTAGCGACAGATCACGGCCCCCGATCCGGAGTGGTGGGAGGTGCTCCGCTGTGTACTTCTGTGCTGCCTGCCCACGAAACGGGGCGCGACGTTGTACGAAAGCAACATGTAGTTCCATGGCCCCGGCCACGTACCGTCGATGTCATGAGCAATCTCGAAGGGGCGCCCGTAGAGGCGAGTGACGTCCGTGGGCGCGTCGCCGAGCTGCACGCGATCCGTGAGCAGGTCCGTCGCGGGCCCAGCGACCGGGCGACGGAGGCCCAGAAGGCCAAGGGGAAGCTGACCGCTCGCGAGCGCATCGACCTGCTGCTGGACCCCGGCTCCTTCAACGAGGTCGAGCCGCTGCGCCGGCACCGCGCCACCGGGTTCGGCCTGGAGGCGAAGAAGCCGTACACCGACGGCGTGATCACGGGCTGGGGCACCGTCGAGGGCCGTACCGTCTTCGTCTACGCACACGACTTCCGGATCTTCGGCGGCGCCCTGGGCGAGGCCCACGCCACGAAGATCCACAAGATCATGGACAAGGCGATCGCCGCGGGCGCGCCCCTGGTGTCGCTGAACGACGGCGCGGGCGCCCGCATCCAGGAGGGCGTCTCGGCGCTCGCCGGCTACGGCGGCATCTTCCAGCGCAACACCCGCGCCTCCGGCGTCATCCCGCAGATCTCCGTGATGCTCGGCCCGTGCGCCGGCGGCGCCGCCTACAGCCCGGCCCTGACCGACTTCGTCTTCATGGTCCGCGAGACCTCGCAGATGTTCATCACCGGCCCGGACGTGGTGCAGGCCGTCACCGGCGAGAAGGTCACGCAGAACGGGCTGGGCGGCGCGGACGTGCACGCCGAGACGTCGGGCGTGGCGCACTTCGCCTACGACGACGAGGAGACCTGCCTCGAAGAGGTGCGCTTCCTCCTGTCGATGCTGCCGCAGAACAACCGCGAGAACCCGCCGGTCGCCGAGTCCCAGGACCCCGCCGACCGGCTCGGCGAGGCGCTGCTGGACCTGGTGCCGGCCGACGGCAACCGCCCGTACGACATGCGCAAGGTCATCGAGGAACTGGTCGACGACGGCGAGTTCCTGGAGGTCCACGAGCGCTGGGCCACCAACATCCTGTGCACTCTGGCCCGCCTCGACGGCCAGGTCGTCGGCATCGTCGCCAACCAGCCGCAGTCGCTGGCCGGCGTGCTGGACATCGAGGCGTCCGAGAAGGCCGCCCGGTTCATCCAGATGTGCGATGCTTTCAATATCCCGATCGTCACGCTGCTGGACGTACCCGGCTTCCTGCCCGGCGTCGACCAGGAGCACGGCGGGATCATCCGGCACGGCGCCAAGCTGCTGTACGCGTACTGCAACGCCACCGTGCCGCGGATCTCGGTGATCCTGCGCAAGGCCTACGGCGGCGCGTACATCGTCATGGACTCCCAGTCCATCGGCGCGGACCTGACCTACGCCTGGCCGACCAACGAGATCGCGGTCATGGGCGCCGAGGGCGCGGCCAACGTGATCTTCCGCAAGCAGATCGCCGAGGCGGACGACCCCGAGGCCATGCGGGCGCGCATGGTCAAGGAGTACAAGTCCGAGCTGATGCACCCCTACTACGCCGCCGAGCGCGGCCTGGTCGACGACGTCATCGACCCGGTCGAGACCCGCCAGGTCCTCATCAGGTCCCTGGCGATGCTCGCCGCCAAACACGCCGACCTGCCGTCCCGCAAGCACGGCAACCCGCCGCAGTAAGCCGCGGCCGGCCGCACACAGCCGCAGCCCGTCGCACTCAGTCGCAGCCAGCCGCAGTAATGGAGACGAACCGGACATGAGCACTCCCACAGACGCCGTCGTACGCGTGGAGAAGGGCGAGGCCGACGCCGAGGAGCTGGCCGCCGTCACCGCGGTCCTCCTCGCCCGTGCCGCCGCCGACCGGGGCCGCGCGAACCTGCCCCGCCCGCGCCGCACCACCGCGGGCTGGCGCCGCCTGGAGCGCACGCCCGGCTTCCGGGCGCCGCACAGTTGGCAGGGCTGACTTCTTCGCTACGGGCAGGAGCCCCGCACACATCGCGTGTGCGGGGCTCCTGCCCGTAGCGAGGGGCTGTTCAGGCGCTCGCCGGCGCCGGCTCGGCCTCCTGAGGCGGCGTCTCGGGAGCGACGCGGGCCGTGCTGCCCTCCGGCAGCTTGAGGAACACCATCGTGAGCACCGAGGCGAGCACGTACAGCGCGGCGAAGATGATGACCACCCCGGCGGGGCCCACCGGCCCGAGGAAGAGGCTGACGATCGCGGGGCCGACGAAGGCCGCGCCGCCCGCGCCCAGGTTGAGCAGGGCCATCGCGCCCGCCTTGTTCTCGGGGGCCAGGTTGGGGACCAGCGCCGAGATGGGCACGAACCCGGCGAGCGCGACGCCGTAGAGCATCCCGACCACGATGGCCACCCAGTAGCGGTCGCCGACGGCCAGCGGCACGAAGTACAGCATCAGGGTGGTGACCGCGCAGCCCAGGCCGCCGAACGTGGCGATCGTGCGCTGCCAGCCGATCCGGTCGCCGATCGCGCCGAAGACGAGGTTGAAGATCACGTTGGTGCCGTAGATGACGGCGAGCAGCGTCAGCCAGCCGCCCTCGCCGAAGCCGATCCGGTCCCCGAAGAACGTCGGCAGGAAGACCAGGAAGCCGAACTCCGGCGCGGTGTTGATGATGCGCACCACGCAGGCGACGGCGACGCGGGGGTTCTGCCAGATGATGGCGAGGCTCGACGTCAGCCGCTGCACGGGCTGCGCGTCGGGCGGGGCGAGCCGCGTGAAGCCCGTGCGCTCCCGGACGCCGACCATGCAGATCACACCGCCCAGCGCGATGATGCCGAGCGCGATCCACAAGGTGCCGAACTGGCCGAAGAGCGGGTTGGTGGTCCCGGCGACCAGGGAGCCGAGGGTCGGCAGGCCGCCCGTGAAGGCGACGTAGAACCAGCCGACGGCGGTGCCCAGCCGGGCCGGCGGGGTGGTGGCGGTGATCCACACCAGGAAGCCGAACGCGAAGAGCGGATAGCCGAAGCCGCGCAGCCCGTAGAAGACCAGCATCAGCGGGTAGTTCTCGCCGCCCAGGGCGAAGGCCAGGTAGAGGACGTCGAAGACGACCCAGACCACGAGGCCCAACTGCATCACCCGGCGCGGCCCCCAGAGGTCGGCCAGGGCGCCCGAGAGCCAGGACGCCACCATCACCGTGACGCCGTACGCGGTGATCACATACGAGGCGCGCACCTCGGTCCCGGCCCCGTGATCGGCCATGAACGGCGCGATGAAGCCCGACTCGACGCCGTCTCCGACCATGAAGAGCAGAACCCCGAGGAAGCCGAAGGCCAGGGGTTTGGGGATGCCCATGCGGTCGAGGAGCGACCGGTTGGCACCGGCCGGGGGGTGGGTGCTGACCATGTTGTGCCTCCGACGGAGCGGGGAGTTGGGAGCGGGGAACAGAGAGAGCGGTGAGGGGATCGAGGCTGAAAGCATCATCGACCCTGTTAATTTCACACGCAAGATGTGAAGCAGAGATTTCTTTCGGCGGGGTTGCGGAGAGGTTCGGTCGCGGCTTCTGTGCAGGTGAAGCCGGTATCTGGCGGAATTTTCAGGGGGTTTCGGGTGGTTCGCTCCGACTGGAGCGAGGGTGAGAGGGGGGTGACAGGCGTGCGAGATCGGTGTTAAATCAAACAGCAGCGACGCGTAGGAGTGTGAAGTCATGAGCAGTGCATCCCCCGGTCCCGGCGGCGACGCCGCCACCTTCCGCGAGGACTGGATCGAGGGCCTGGCCGACGCCTACGCCCGTACGGTCCGCCGCGTCCCCGGCACCTACGGCGTCGTCGGCCGGCACGCGCCCCGCCCCGGCAAGGTGGCCGTCGTCATCGGCGGCGGCTCCGGCCACTACCCGGCCTTCGCCGGCCTGGTCGGCCCCGGCTTCGCCGACGCCGCCGCGATCGGCGACGTCTTCGCCAGCCCCAGCGCCGAGCAGGTCTACCGCACCGCCCGCGCGGCCGACGGCGGCGCCGGCGTGCTCTTCACATACGGCAACTACGCGGGCGACGTCATGCACTTCGGGCTCGCCGCCCGCCGCCTCGCCGCCGAGGGCGTCGACACCCGTACGGTCCTGGTCACCGACGACGTGGCCAGCGGCCCGGCCCCGGTCGAGGGCGCCCCCGTCGACCCCTCAAAGGACCGCCGCGGCGTCGCCGGCGACTTCTTCGTCTTCAAGACCGCCGGGGCGGCCGCCGACCGCGGCGACGACCTGGACTCCGTCGCCCGCGTCGCGCGCCGGGCCAACGCCATGACCCGCACCTTCGGCGCCGCCTTCGCGGGCTGCACGCTGCCCGGCGCGAGCGAGCCGCTGTTCACGGTCAACGAGGGCACCATGGAGCTGGGCATGGGCATCCACGGCGAGCCCGGCCTGCGCAGCACCAAGCGGCTCGACGCCGAGGAACTGGCCGAAGCCCTCGTCGAGAATCTCCTCCCGGACCTCCCCGGCGTCGGCGACGGCCGTGTCGCGGTGCTCCTCAACGGCCTCGGACGCACCAAGTACGAGGAGATGTTCGCCTGTTACCGCCATGTGCACCGGCGGCTGGCGGCGGCCGGGCTGCGCCCCTTCCGGCCCGAGGTCGGCGAGTTCGTGACCTCCTTCGACATGGCGGGCGTCTCCCTGTCGCTGATGGTCCTCGACGACGAACTGGCCGAGCTGTACGACGCCCCGTGCGACACCCCCGCCTTCCGCCGCGCTCCCGGCCGGCGGGACACACAGGACAGAGAGGATGTACGGGAGGACGCCGACCGGCGGCCGGAGCCCGAGGCGGCGGTCGCGGCCACGCCCCGGCCCACCCCCACCGAAGCCGACGGCCCCGTCACGGCCGCCCTCCAGGCCGGGTACGAACTCGTCGCCGAGCACGAGGACGAGCTGGGCCGCCTCGACGCGGTCGCCGGCGACGGCGACCACGGCATCGGCATCGTCCGCGGCCTGCGCGCGGCGGTCGCGGCGGCGCGGGCGGCGGAGCCCGCGAAGTCGATGACAGCGGCGGACTCGGTCGATGCGGCCGCCGGGGGTGCGGAGGGCGCGGAGGCCGACGAGGGTGCCGGGGGTGCCGCCGCGGCGGGTGCGACGCTGCTCGCCGCCGGACTCGCGCTCGCCGACGCCTCCGGCGGGGCCTCCGGGGCGCTGTACGGCGCGCTGCTCGCCGAGACCGGCGCGGGCCTCACGCGCGCCGCCCGCGCCGGAAAGCCGCGGATCGATACGGAGACGCTGGCCGACGCGGTGGACGCCGCGTTCGACGCCGTCGTCGAACTGGGCGGGGCCCAGGTGGGGGAGAAGACCCTGCTCGACGCGCTCGACCCGTTCCGGACGCGGCTCCGCGCCGAGGCGGCGGCGGGCGCCGAGCCCGCCGCCGCGTGGCCGGCCGCCGCCCTGGACGCCACCCGGGCCGCCGAGGCCACCGCCACGCTGACCCCCGCCCGAGGGCGCGCCGCACGGATGGGCAGCCTCGGCTACGGCCACGCGGACGCCGGAGCCACCTCCCTCGCCCTCCTGCTCACGGCCGTCGGCCGCTCGCTGGCACCGTCATTGGACCCGGCGTGAGCGCCGGGACGGCGGTTGGGGCGGCGGCCGAGACGGGCGTCGGTACGTACGGCCGTACCAGCGTGGAGCCCCGCGCCGACGCGCGCGCGACCCCCGGCGCGGGCCCCCGCCCTGTCGTCGGCGTTTCCCTCAAGCTCTATATGGGGGTCGCCGAGACGCGGCGCTGGCTCGCCGAAGTCGCCGAGCTGGCCCGCGAGGCGAGCGGCGGGCCGGGCGCAGAGCTGTTCGTGCTGCCCTCCTTCACCTCGCTCGCCGACGCCCGCGAGCTGCTGGCGGACACCGGTGTCGCCTACGGCGCGCAGGACCTGCACTGGGCCGACAGCGGCCCCTGGACCGGCGAGGTGTCCGGCGGGCAACTCGCCGAGCTGGGCGCCTCCTACGTGGAGGTCGGCCACGCCGAGCGCCGCCGGCACTTCGGCGAGGACGACGGGATCGTGGCGGCCAAGACCGCCGCCGCCGTCCGGCGCGGCCTGACGCCCGTGATCTGCGCGGGCGACGCCACCGAGGGCGCGCTGGAGTCCGCCGTCGCCGAGACGCTGGGCCAGGTCGACGCGGCGCTCTCCGGAGCCGCCGGCGGCGAGGTGGTCATCGCCTACGAGCCGGTGTGGGCCATCGGCGCGGACCGCCCCGCCCCCGCCGCGCACGTACGGGCCGTCACCGCCGCCATCCGGGACCGCCTGGCCGAACGGGGCGTCCGCGGCCGGGTCATCTACGGCGGCACGGCCGGACCCGGCACGTTCACCGAGCTGACCGCGCCGGACGCGGCCGGCGTACGGGCGCCGCTCGACGGCCTGTTCCTGGGGCGGCTCGCCCACGACACCGCCAACCTCCGCAAGGTGCTGGCGGAAGTGGCGTCCCGCCCGCCGTCCGGAGCCCCCTGACCCGCCCCCGCCTCACGCCCCACACCCGCACCCCCGCCCCCGAACCACCAAGGACGGACGATGACCGAGAAGACCATCGCCATCGGAGCCGACGACGCCGGCGTCCCGATGAAGGACGAACTGAAGAACTACCTCGTCGAGCACGGCTACACGGTCGAGGACCTGTCCGCCGCCGCCGACGAGGACTACCCGGACGTGGCCCAGCGGGTGGCCGAGGGCGTCGCCGAGGGCACGTACGACCGTGCCGTGCTGGTCTGCGGCACCGGCATCGGCATGGCGATCACCGCCAACAAGGTGCCGGGCGTGCGCGCCGCGCAGATCCCCGACACCTACAGCGCGGAGCGCGCCCGCAAGTCCAACGACGCCCAGATCGCGTGCTTCGGCGTGCGCACGCTGGGCATAGAGAGCGCCAAGCTGTGCCTGGAGCACTGGCTCGGCTCGGAGTTCGCGGGCGGCGGCTCCGCGCCCAAGGTGGAGAAGATCAAGCAGGTCGAGTCCCGCTACCACAACGTCGCCTGAGCCCACCCCGCACCTCGGGCCCGGCACATCACGCCCCACGGGCCCGTAGCACCACTGGTATCACCGCATACCCGGTACCACCCCGAACATCAGGAGCCGTCATGCGAGCCGTAGTCATCGAGGCACCCAACAAGCTCAACATCACCACCATCCCCGACCCCACGCCGGGCCCGGACGACGTCATCGTCAAGGTCGCCGCCGTGGGTCTGTGCGGCACCGATGTGCACATGCTGGCGGGGGAGTTCGGGCCGACCCGCTACCCGGTGGTACCCGGCCACGAGTTCTCCGGCGAGATCGTCGAGGTGGGCTCGCAGGTCACCGGCATGGCGGCCGGCGACCTGGTCGCGGCGGACCCGGCGATCTACTGCGGCGCGTGCTACTGGTGCGCCAAGGGCCGGGGCAACCTCTGCGCCGACTGGCGCACCATCGGCATCACCCAGGACGGCGCCTGCGCCGAGTACGTCAAGGCCCCGGCCCGTAACATCCACCACCTGCCCACCGGGCTGGAGCCGCGCCACGCCACGCTGATCGAGCCGCTGTCCACCATCGTGCACGGCCTCGACACGGTGAAGCCGGACTTCGGCGACAACTTCCTGATCTACGGCGCGGGCACCATGGGGCTGCTCTACCTCCAGAGCGCGAAGCGCGCCGGCGCCGCCACCGTCGAGGTCGTCGACCTCAACGAGGAGCGGCTGGCCGTCGCCCGCAAGCTCGGCGCGGACTCCGTCGCCACCAGCGCCGACGCCCTGCCGCGCGCGAGCAGCGGCGGCTGGGAGGTCGTCGTCGACTGCACCGGCGCGGTGCCCGCCATCGAGGACGGGTTCGGCCGGGTGCGCCGGGGCGGCACGTTCCAGCAGTTCGGCTGCGCCCCCGACCAGGAGCTGGCGCGGTTCTCGCCGTTCCGGATCTACAACGACGAGATCCGCATCGTCGGCAGCATGGCGATCCTGCACAGCTACGGCCGCGCCCTCGACCTGCTCGCGCAGGGGCTGATCGACTCCGACACCATGATCACCCACGGTTTCCCGCTGGACGGTTACGCGGAGGCGCTGGAGACCTTCGGCAAGGGCACCGGCCGCAAGATCCAGATCATCCCGGGCCTGGCCGCGGGCGCCACGGCCTGACCCCTGGGCACCGGACCGGGCCGGGCAGGGGCGCCGCGGCCCGCCCGGGGGCCGCGTCCGATCGCGGGTCCGCCGCGCCGCCGTAAACTCTTCGGGATACCCGTACGCCTGTCCTGCCAGGGAAGGAAAGCTGTTGAGCGACAGCGACAGCTACCGAACGTCCGACCGGAGCGCGGAGGCCGAGCGGATCATCAAGCTGAGCCCCAAGGAGCGCCGCAAGATGATCGCGGACCGGGTGCTCCAGCGGGGCCAGGTCTCCATCGAGGACCTGGTGCGCGTTCTCGGCGTCAGCCAGATGACCGTGCACCGGGACCTCGACTCCCTGGAGCACCAGGGCTGGCTGCGGAAGGTGCGGGGCGGGGCGACGGCCGCGCCCAGCGCGCTCTTCGAGAGCAACGCGCGCTGGCGCGGCAGCACCAGGCTTGAGGAGAAGCGGGCCATCTGCGCCACGGCCCTGGAAGGCGCCGAGCCCGGCCAGGCCGTCATCGTGGACGACTCCAGCACCGTGCTGTCCTTCGCCACCGGACTGTCCGCGCGCGGCGCCTTCACCGTGATCACCAACTCGCTCCAGGTCATCAACGAGCTGTCCGACGAGCCGGAGATCCAGGTGATCGCCCTGGGCGGCGTCTACCACGCCTCGTTCAACGCCTTCGTCGGCATGTTCACCGCCGACATGGCCCGCTCCCTGCGCGCCGATGTCGCCTACATCTCCGCCTCCGCCGTCGACAACGGCCACTGCTACCACCAGTCACAGGAGGAAGTGCTGGTCAAGCGGGCCCTGCTGGAGGCGGCGAGGCGCCGGGTGCTCCTGGTCGACCACTCGAAGTTCGGCCGCCAAGCCCTCTACCAACTGGCCCCGCTCACCGATTTCGACGCCGTGATCAGCGACGACCAGCTCCCGCCCGAACACCAGGAGTCCCTGCGCGCCCAGGGCGTACGCCTGGAACTGGCCGCCCTGCCGGGGTGACACACTCCGCGCGGCGGCGTGGCGAGCTTCACGCGGGGACGGCCCCGGCGCGGCGGCGGGACCCGGTCGCTCACTTCCCGCCGCGTGCCCATGAGCGGACCGCGGCGGTGGCCTGCCCCGCGTCGGCCGGGTCGAGCATCGCGATGCGCGCGCGGTGAGCCCCGCCGGGTGCCACGTAGACATGGGCGTCCCGCCCCGCTCCGCCACCCTCGCCCACCCGGAACGGCTCGGAGCGGCCGGGGTCCTCCGCCCCGTACACGAACAGCATCCGGCTGCCGCGCTGCCGCACCCAGCGGTCGATGTCGGGCATCGCGGCGGGCCGGAACCGCAGCGGGATGTCGCGGGGGACGTACGTACGCATCTCCTGGACACCCGGGTAGCGCAGCAGCCCCTTCAGGTGCGGGGCGGCGAAGTGCGGATAACCCAGCTCGGTGCCGAGCTGGTAGAAGTACGGCGTGAGGGAGGCGACGGTGCGGTCGGTGTAGACGGGCAGTTGCGTGACCTTCTCAAGCCACCCGTACAGCGCGTCGTCCGAGGCATCCGGCCGCGGCACGGACTCGCAGCCCGCGCTGCCCTGGTACATCCAGAACATCATCGGGAGCCGCAGGACCGCGAGTTCGTACGCCTTGTCGGCGCTCCCGATGATGTCGAAGCCGCGCCCTTCCTCCCGCGCCCAGCGCGCGTACCGGGCGACCAGCTCCGTCCGCCGTTCGAGCGCCGCCCGCTGCGCGCCGCTCAGCGCGGCCCGGCAGGACGCGGGCCCCACGCGCCCCAGGAAGGCGTCCCAGGCGCTGTCATCGCGGTCGTCCGTGTTGTTCGTGGCGGAGTAGGCGACGGTGCCGGCCACGTCGTCCGGGTAGAAGCGCCGGTGGTAGACGGCGGCCATGCCGCCCTTGCTGCCGCCCGTGGAGATCCATGGCGCGCGGTAGACGGATTTGAGGGCCCGCACGAGCCGGTGGTGGTCGCTCGCCGCCTGCCAGATGTCGAGCTTCGACCAGTCGAGGGCACGGGGGCGGGACGTGCCGAAGTACCGCTGTTCGGTGGAGATCTGGTTGCCGTCGACGAGCTGCGTCGGCTCGGAGCGGAAGGCCGGGTCGTCGCCGAGTTCGTAACCGGTGGTGTACAGGACCATGGGGCGCTGCACGGACTTGTGCAGCAGGGTGAGCCGCTGGTCGAAGGTGCCCTGTTCGGGGTGGCGGTGGTCGATGGGCTGCCGGTAGCTCAGCCGGAAGTAGCGGTATCCGGCCGCGGCGGGAACCTCCGCCAGGACGCGCATGCCGGGGATGCCCGCGAGCCGGTCGCGAATCCCCTCGTCTGCGTCCCTGTGCGCCTCGTCGGCCGCCCTGTTCGCCTCGCCGGCGCTTGCCGTGGCTCTCTGGGCCGCCGCGGCCGACGGCGCTCCCGCCGCCACGCCGCCCGCCCCCGCCCCCGCCAACAGGACGGGCATGAGCAGCCATGTGAGAAGGGGACGCCGCGCACGGCGGCGCCCGGGTCGGTTCGTAACGCTCGTCATGCCCCCAGCCAAGCGCCCCCGCCCCCGCCCCACGCCCCCCGGCAGTGGGCCCCGTCTCCCCCACGCGGGGGAGGCGCTTCCGCCCCTCAGTCCCCTCAACCGTCCAAGCATTCGCGTACGGCCTCGATCAGCCGGTTGGCGCGGGCGTCGCCGTGGCCGATCATGCGGTTGGCGACGTACGCGAAGCCCACCCCGAACTCGTCGTCGCCGAAGGCGAACTGGCCGCCGGCCCCGTCATTGCCGAAGCTGCGCGCGCCGAGCATGGGGCGGAAGGCGGCCGAGTCGAGGAGGAAGCCCGAGCCCCAGCGCGCGCCGGCGTCGAAGCCCAGCCACGAGGGGCCGGCCGAGACCTCGCGGACGGCGTCGGTCACGGTGTCCGGCGCGAGCAGCCGCTCGCGGCCGTCGACGCCGGTGGCGGCCGCCGCGTACAGCGTGGCCAGGCCGTGGGCGGAGGCCACCGCGCCCGCGCCGGGCAGCTCCATGGCGTGCAGCGCCGGGTCGTTCCAGCCGTGCGGCTCGTCGAGGCCGGGGAAGGCCAGCGCGCCGTTCATCGTGACGACGCGGGTGAGCAGGTGCTCGGGCCCGGGCAGCGGAGGCCGCCCCTCGGCCTCCACGAGCCGGGCGACATGGCCGCGCTCGGCGGCGGGCAGGCCGATCCAGGCCCGTAGGCCCAGGGGCTCGCCGATGGCCTGCCGGACGTACGCGCCGGGGGTGAGCCCGGTGAGGCGCCGGATGACCTCGCCGACGAGGAAGCCGAAGACGTGGCCGTGGTACTCGTACGCGGTGCCCGGCTCCCACAGCGGCCGCTGCTCCTCGATGGCGTGGATGACCGGCGTCCAGTCGGCGATCTCCTCGAAGGGAACCGTCCGGTCGAGGGCGGCGAGCCCGGCCCGGTGGCCGAGGACCATGCGGCAGGTGATGGCCTCCTTGCCGTGCCGCGCGAACTCGGGCCAGTACCGGCCGACCGGCGCGTCGAGGTCGAGGCGCCCCTCCTGCGCGAGGAGATGGGCGGCCACGGCGACGAGACCCTTGGCGCAGGAGAAGACCGGGACGGTCGTCTCCGCGTCCCACGGCCGGCCCGTGCGCTCGTCCGCGACGCCGCCCCACAGGTTCACCACCTGGCGCCCGTCCACGAACACCGTGACCGCCGCCCCCAGCTCGGGAAACTCGGCGAAGTTCCGCGCGAACGCGTCGGCGACGGCCCCCAACCCCTCGTCGGCCCACCCGCTGTACTCGCTGTGCCGCCCCATCGTCTCCCCGTCCTCCGCGTCGTCGCGCCACAGTACGCGCCATGGTCCCCGGCCAGGCCACGCTACGATCGCGCCCGCCGCTGTGACCAGCGATTTTCTACGGGCGTGAGATACCCGGCAGCGCGGCGCACCCGGCATCCGGCGCGCCGCGAACCACCCCGAAGCGCCACACGCGGGCGTCGAGTCCCGTGCTCGTCGCGGACCGGCGGTCGGGTGCGGGGCCGAAGCTCACGGCACCCGCGCCACCAGCAGGTCCACCACGTACGTCTCCTCCACCAGCCCCGCCGGGAAGAGTGCGCCGAGCGTGGCCCGCTCCTCGGCGAGGAAGCGGGCCGTGCGGGCCTCGTCCAGGATGAGGAAGGCCGAGTGGCTGGTGACGTTGGCGAGGTGGGTGTCGAGGGGGACGGTGCGGCTCCAGCGCAGCAGTCTGCGGGTGTGGGGGAGTTCGGCCAGACCGGACAGGCGGCCGGCGCGGATGTCGTCGGGGCGGCGGCGCTCCTTCGGCTCCACCCCGCACGCCCGCGCGATCCGTTCGTCCTGGGCGATCGCCCAGGGAATGTCGGCGGAGTCCGTGTTCCACCACAGCGCGAGCGCGCCGCCCGGCCGCAGCACCCGCAGCGCCTCGGGCACGGAACGGGCGGTGTCGGTCCAGTGCCAGGACTGCGCGTACGTCAGCAGGTCGCGCGAGGCCGTCGCCAGCGGCAGCGCGTTGCCGTCGCCCCGTACGAGAGGTACGTCCGGCAGCGCGCGGCGGAACTCCGCGGCCATGCCGGCGCCCGGCTCCACGGCGACCACCTCCGCGCCGCGCTCCCGCAGCAGGGCGGTGGCTATGCCGGTGCCCGCGCCGACGTCCGCCACGCGGGCCCCCGCCAGGGACAGTTCGCCCAGCTCGGCCACCGCGTCCAGCACGGCGGGCGGGTAGGAGGGCCGGTTCGCGGCGTACTGGGCGGCGGCCGCGTTGAAGGAGTGCGCGCGTGAGGGGGAGGACATGCCCTCATCCTCGCGCGCCGGGCCGCACAACGCGATGGAAAATGGACGGCGGCCTTCCTGGGCCCGGGCCCGGGCTCGACCCCCGGCTTCGGCCCTCGCCCTCGGCCCCCCGCCCTCGGACACCCCCGGCCCCGGAACGCCCCCGCTCGCGCGGGCTCGGCCCACCCGCCGGCGTAGATCATCCGCCGTGCAGAATGGCTTATGTGCCGATGACGAACACCCCGCAGAGGGCGACGATCGACGACGCCCGACTGGTGAGCCGCGCCCTGACCGCCGCCTTCGACGACGACCCGATGATGCGCTGGTTCTTTCCCGACGACGCCGCGCGCGAGGAGGGGCTGGGCCGCTACTTCTCCACCATCTTCACCCGGCAGTACGCGCTGCACGGCGTGTGCGAGCGCACCGACGCGGCGGCGGCCTTCTGGGTGCCGCCGGAGGGGCAGGAGAAGGCCGTGCCCGACGCGGAGACCGTCCAGGAGCTGGAGACCATCCTCGGGGAACGCGCCCCGCTCTTCCGCGACGCCGTCAAGGCCGCGGCCGGCCACTCCCCGGCGGAGCCGCACTGGTACCTCGCGGTGATCGGCGCCGACCCGGCCGCCCAGGGCCAGGGCCACGGCTCCGCCCTGCTCCGCTCGGGCCTCGCCCAGGCCGACGCGGCCGGCCTGCCCGCCTACCTGGAGTCCTCCAAGCCCGACAACCTCCCCGTCTACGAGCACTTCGGCTTCGAGGTGCGCGAGGAGGTCCGGCTGCCGGGCGGCGGCCCGCAACTGTGGATCATGCGCCGCGCGCCCCGCACCCCGTCCGAGGGCTGACCGGACGGGCGGCCTGACGGACGGCCGGACGCACGCACGACCCGGGCCTCCCGGCTCGCCTGCCTTACGGCGGCGAGCGGGAGGCCCGAGTCGTGGAATGAGAGCGATCGGTCCGTACGGGCGGCGTCCTACCGCAGCCGGGCCATCAGCGCGTGCTCCACCAGCGTGATCAACGCGCTCTTGGCCTCGCTGCGATGCCGGGCGTCCGTGATGATGATGGGGGCGTCCGGGCCGATCTGGAGTGCTTCGCGGACTTCTTCGGGGGTGTAGGGCTGGTGTCCGTCGAAGCCGTTGAGGGCGATGACGAAGG
>NZ_JOBF01000010.1 GCF_000718635.1 Streptomyces varsoviensis
ACGACAAACGCGACTACATCTACAACGGCACCCTCACCTGCACCGCAATCGTCATCTGGCTCCGCGACACCATCCAAGAGCCATCAGAAGCGCCCTAGCCGCCCTTGACGGCCTGCACGAACGCCGACCATGCGGCGGCGGAGAACACGAGGGCGGGCCCATGGGGACGCTTGGAGTCGCGTATGGGAACGTCGGCGTAGCCGTCCGCGATCTCAAGGCACTCGCCCTGGTTCGAGTCGCTGTAGCTCGACTTGCGCCACACGTCGGCGGGGAACTGCTGAGCAGGCGTCATACGTGCACGTCCTTCATGATCTTGTCGATCAGGGCTGCCGATTCATCCGGGGGCAGAGCCCCTGCTTTGAGCAGATCATAGGCATTCTGTGCCTCTGCCACAGGAACTGTGTCAGCAACGACGTACCCGGTAGGGAACGCGTCGACGTGCACCACGTCGGCACCATCGGGGAAGGAAAGGATGCCGAACGGGTTGCTTCGACCGTGGACGTTCTCCGGGAGGACCTGCACGACGTTACGAGGGGTCTCGGCAATGGCCCTGAGCCGCTGGAGTTGGCCGCGCATGACAGCAGCGTCGCCCACAGCCTTGCGGCGTAGCACATACTCACTCAGCACGAGCCACAACCGGGGCGGGTCCTCCTTGGCGAGCACGCGTTGCCGCTCCATGCGGATCGTGACGGCGTCATCGAGACTGTCCGGCCGTCCTCCTCTCAGGACCGCCCTCGCGTATTCCTCCGTCTGTACCAGCCCCGGCACGAGCAGCGGGTGGAACAGCCGGATGTACGTCGCCTTCTCCTCCAGCTCGACGTACTTACGGAACCAGGTCGGGTACGCGAACTTCAGCGCGAGCGGCCACAGGCGGAGGAAGCGCCCGTTGGCGTGCGGGAACACGCGGTCGCAGGTCTCCGCGAACTCCCTCGGGGGCACCCGCTGCCCCTTCTCCACCTTGGCCACGAGGTCGTACCCGCAACTCGCCTCCTTCCCGAAGGCCGCACGCGGCATACCGAGCGCTTCGCGCTCCAGCTTGACCTCGTGTCCGAAGTGCGCGAGCGCCGACGAGGCGGGGTCGGTGAGGTCGGCACCGTCAGTTTCAGCGGTCATACGTGCGAACTCCCGTGTTTCTCCGGACAGTTGGTGGTGTCCAGCCGTCACTACTGGTGAGGCTACTCACGCACACGGAACGCTGCTCTCAGGTTCGGCGAAAGCGCCGCGAAAGGGGTACGGCGGCCGAGCCGTCGGCGGAACAGCAACCGAAGGAGAGTGCGTTGACCACCCTGGATGAGCGTGGCGCCATCGGCGTGACATCGCTCGCGCTGGAGATCACCGGCCAGTGCCAGAACACCTGCCCCATGCACTGCTACGCCCGCTCCGGGCCGGCCAAGGGCCACGGAACCATGACCGACGAGGACTGGTTCACGCTCCTGGACCAAGCCGCCGGCCTCGGCGTCACCATGGTGCAGTACATCGGTGGGGAACCAACCCGTCACCCCCGCCTCCCCCAGCTCATCGGTCATGCCGTGTCGCTGGGCATCCGAGTAGAGGTGTTCTCCAACTTGGTCCACATCCGCCCGTCGATGTGGCGCGCGTTCACGCGGCACGGCGTCACCCTTGCCACCTCGTACTACAGCGATGACGCGGCCGTACACGAGAAGGTCACCGGCGGGCGCGGCTCCTACGGCCGTACCAAAGCGAACATCGCCGAAGCTGTCCAGCGAGGCATCCCGCTGCGCGTCGGCATCATCCACGTGCTCGACGGGCCCGACGGACAGAACACCGACGGCGCCCGTGCCGAACTGCGGCGGCTCGGCGTCACCGGAGAGATCGGGGTGGATCGGGTACGCGCCATCGGCAACGGCGGTACCACCCGCCTGGACGCCGGCGCCCCGGCGGAACTGTGCGGGCGCTGCGGCACGGACCGTGCCGCCGTCGGTCCCGACGGCATCGTCACCCCGTGCGTCATGGCCCGCTGGATGGCTGCCGGCGACGTCCGGCGGCAGCCCCTCGCCGAGATCTTGAGCGGGCCGGAGTGGGCGGGCCGCATGGCCGCGATTCCGCGCGCCGCGGGGAGTTGCGCGCCGGGCGCCTGTACCCCCAGGGAGGATTCCTGCCAGCCTTCACCGGGGGTGGACCCGTGTGTGCCCAAGGACTCGCCCTGCGATCCCGGCAAGCCCGCGTGCCTGCCCAAGTTCCCGCACCACCCGGAGGCATGAGACATGACGTCGCCCGACTGGCGGCCCCACGCCGAAAGCCTGGCCGCCGAGGTCGCCCACCCGCAGTCCCGTTGGCGTCCAGCGATCGCGTCGACGCCGCGCCATGTGTTCGTGCCCCGCTGGTGGGGGGACGGCGCGGACGGCAGAACGCTGGGGGTAGGGGCCGGCGATCCCGAGCGGTGGATGCGCGTCGCCTACAGCAACACCTCGCTCGTCACGCGGATCGGCTCCCGGCACGCCGACCACGCCGAACCGGGCGAGAAGGCGGACGGCGTGCCCACGTCCTCGTCCACGCTCCCCTGGCTGGTGATGCGGATGTACCAGCACGCGAAGCTCGCCGACGACTCCCGCACCCTCGTGACCACCGGCTCCGGCTATGGCACCGCGCTGGCCTGCCACCGGCTCACGGACGCGCTGGTCACCAGCATCGACGTGGACCCGTACCTGGTCGCCGCGGCGACCGAACGGCTCGACAGCATCGGGCTGCGCCCTACGGTCCGGGTCTGCGACATCACCGGCCCGCTCCCGGGCACGTACGACCGCGTCGTCTCGACCGTCTCCCTGCCCTCGGTCCCCGCGCCGTTGCTGGCCGCGCTGAACCCCGGCGGCCGCCTGGTCACCACCCTCGCCGACACCGGCCTGATCCTCACCGCCGACAAGCGGGCGGACGGTGGCGCGGTCGGGCAGGTCGAGTGCGAGGGCGCGGGGTTCATGACCGCCCATCATGGCGATGGCTACCCGCCGGGCCCCTTCGAAGAGATGGGCGCCTTCAAGGAGAAATTCGAGGAGAAGAGCGACAGCGAGGAATCCGTCAGCCCTTACCCCGTCGTCGACGTCCGGCAAGCGTGGGAACTCTGGTCGACCTTCTCGCTGGAAGTACCCGGCGTAGAACACCGCTTCCAGCGGGGCGACAGCCGCAGAACGGCGTGGATGGCCCACCCGGACGGCTCCTGGGCGAAGGCCACGGCTCTGCGAGATGAGCCCGCGCACGTCGTCCAGGGCGGTCCTCGCCGCCTATGGGATGAACTCGACCGCATCCGCCGCCAGTGGCTCGTGGACGGGAGGCTCCACGCATACGGGGCGCGGGCGAGCATCACCCCCGACGGTGTGCTCACCCTCTCCCGCGGCGGATGGTCCGTGACCGTCGGCTGACCTGAGCGGGGCGTCGTCGCCCTGGCGGCCCAAACCAGTCCCGGCCGTTCGGAGCGGGCGTGGTGTCGCCGATCCATTGACGGATGCGCATCCATGGACATGCCAAGCATGTGCGTTCACGATATGAGCCCCGGCCTGGAGGTGGTTCCGTGGACAGACGGCGGCTGCTCGGTTCCGGTGCGGCGTTGGGGGCTGCGCTGGCGTTCGGTGGGGCGGGGGTGGCGGGGCGGGCTGTGGCGGCGGGTGGGGCGTACGAGGACGTGTGCGGGGTGCTGCGGCGGGTCGCCGATCACTGGGTGGGAGCGCACGGGGAGCCCGGGGACAACGGGTGGGCGCGGGCCACGTTCTTCAGCGGGCTGATGGCGCTGTACCGGCTGACCGGGGAGGAGCGCTCTCTCCGCTACGCGCGCGGGTGGGCCGAGCAGCACGCGTACGGGCTCAAGGGCGGCGTCGCCACGCGGCACGCCGACAACCAGTGCGCGGGGCAGGCGTACCTCGACCTGTACGCGGTGGACCGGGACCCGGATCAGATCGAGGCCATCGGGGAGTCGGTGCGCCGTATGGCCGCCGGCGGGGAGCGGCCGGGCGGGGACGGTGACTGGTGGTGGGATGACGCGTTGCACATGGCCATGCCGCCCTTCGCGCGCCTCGGGCTGCTGCGCGACGACGCCCCGTACTGGGACAAACTCCACCGGCTCTACACGCACACCGCGCGCGCCGAGGGCGGCCCCGGGCTGCTGGATCCGGTGACCGGGCTGTGGTTCCGCGACAAGCGGTTCCTGCCCGGCGGGATCGTCTCGCCCGCGGGCCGGCCCGTCCTGTGGTCGCGCGGCAACGGGTGGGTGGCGGGCGGGCTCGTCAAGACGCTCAAGGCGCTGCCGCGCACGGCCGCGCACGTACCCGAGTACCGGGCGGCCCTGGTGCGGCTGCTGCGCGCCGCCCGCGCGGTGCAGCGCGGCGACGGGTTCTGGAACGTCAGCCTCGCCGACCCCGCCCACTTCCCCGGCCCGGAGACCAGCGGTACGGCGTTCCTCGCCTACGGCACGGCGTACGCGCTGCGGGCCGGGCTCGTGCCCGCCCGCGACTTCGGGCCGGTCGCCGCCCGCGCCTGGCGCGGCCTCGTCACCACCGCCGTCCACCAGGACGGGTTCCTCGGTTACGTACAGGGCACCGGCGACCGTCCCGAGTCCGGGCAGCCCGTCGGCCCCGGCAGCACCGCGGACTTCGGCGTCGGGGCGTTCCTGCTGGCCGGTACGGAACTGGCGCTGCTCGCCCGCGGCGCGGAAGCCCGCGTCACACCCTGATGACCGTCTTGCCCCGCGCCCGGCCGCTTCTGCTCGCGGCCAGCGCGGCCGGGGCCTCCTCCAGCGTCGTCTCGTGCCCTATGAGCACGGTGAGGCGGCCCTCGTCGAGTTCGGTGGCGAGGGTGGAGAGAAGGGCGGAGGACGGGGAGTTCTGGGCGTTGAGGGCCCGTACGCCGTGGAGTTCCAGGGCCGCGGCGTCGGCCGCGCCGATGGTGGAGGCGACGGTGCCGCCGGACCGTACGATCCGGGCCAGATCGGTGAGCGCGGACGCGTCGTGCACCAGGTCGATGACGATGTCGACACCCTCGGGGTGCGCGGAGAGCACCTGCTCGGCGATGCGGCCGTGGCTGTGGTCGATGGTCTCGGCGGCCCCGAGGTCGCACATCAGGACGGCGGCGCCCGGCCGGGCCGTGACGATCACCTCGGCGCCGCGCCCGGCCGCGAACTGCGTCGCGAACGTTCCCACGCCGCCCGTCGCGCCGACGATCAGCACCCGGTCCCCCTCCCGTACGCCCGCCTCCTCGACCAGGTTCCAGGCCGTCATCCCGGCGGTCGGCAGCGCGGCGGCCGTCATCAGGGTGGCGCGCGAGGGCGCGGGGGCCACGGCCTCCTCCGCGGTCGCCGCGAAGTCCGCGTACGAGCCGCCGCCCGCACCGAGCCGCATGAACTGGCCGAACACCCGGTCGCCCAGCGCGTACCGGTCGGCCCCGGGGCCGACGGCCACCACCTCGCCCGCCCCGTCCACGCCGAGCACCAGCGGGAAGGCGTGCGGCATGGCGTCCCGCAGCATGCCGTCCGCGATCTTCCAGTCGAGGGGGTTCAGGGCCGCCACGGCGACCCGCACCAGCACCTCGCCGGGGCCGGGCTCGGGCTGCGGCAGATCCATGACCTGCGGCTCCGCGCCGAATTCCGTGACCGCGACTGCCCGCATGGTGATCTCCGATTCGTCTCCGCCCAGCCATCTGGTCCCGTTGCGTCCAACCCTCTCCCCGCCGCGCCGCCACCGCCACCGCTGGGCCGGAACGGGTGGCTTTGCTCACTCTTGATCGATCGCGCAGTCGCGCAATACGCCAAGCAGGTGATAATGGGGCAGGCCCACGCATCCCCTGCTGAGAGCGAGACCCCGCTGTGTTGCGCAACGGACTGGAGCCCTGGCACCTGATCGTTTTGGTCGTGGTGGCCCTCCTGGTGTTCGGATCGAAGAAGCTGCCCGATATCGCCCGCGGCCTCGGAAAGTCCGCGCGCATCCTGAAGTCCGAGGCGCGCGCCATGCGCTCCGAGGACTCCCAGAAGCCGTCCGAGCCGGCCGCCGCCGCGACCGTCACCCCCGGCCCGCCCGCCGCGGAGACCGCGCAGGGGCACCCCAACACCGACCATGTGCGGACCGCCGCGGAACAGCAGCAGCAGCACCGCCAGTCCGCCTGAACTGGCAGTTCGGCTGAACTGGCAGTCCGGCTGAGCCGGCAGTCCGGCTGAACTGGCAGTTCGCCTGAGCCGGCAGTCCGGCTGAACTGGGGCGGCGGTCGTCGCAGCGCCGTCGCTCTCCGGTCTCGCTTCACCGGTCTTTGGTCTTCGCGTGAGCGCCTGATCGCGCATCGCGTCTCGCGCATCGCGCATCGCGCATCGCGGCATCGAATCGCCGGGTGGGCCCACCAGCCCGCCCGGCGATTCGTCGTCCCGGGCGGGCTCAGGCGGTCCGGACCGGACCGGCCCGTACGTTCGTCGCTCAGCGCGCCGCCGGGTCGGCGGCTCCCGAATGAGCCCCTGACCGCGCCGCCCCTGACTGCGCGCCTGACCCCGCCCCCGCGTGATCCTGCGACTGGGCCTGTGAACGGTTCGCCGGAGTCCCCAGCGCCGGGGGACTCGTCGCCCCCTTCGCTCCGCTCTCCCCGCTCTCCCCGCTCTCCCCTGACGCCGGGAAGCGCGTCGCGGGGCCGTCCGCCCCGCCCCGGTGGTCGGCCGCGTCCTTCGACCTCTCCGGGTCCGGCACGGCCGGATCGTACGAGGGCGGTACGGGCGGCGGTACGGGGACCGTCGGCCCCGTGGTGCCGGCGGGGGCGATCGGCGCCGGAACCCGGTCGGAGTTGGACGGCCGGACCACGCCCACCGCCACGGTGACCGTGACGGCCACGACCGCGAGCGCCCCCGCCACCGAGAGCGCCGCCCGGCGGCGCCGGATGCGGCGGCCGCCCGCTACGGCCGCGTCCGTGACGCTGGGCAGCGGCGGCTCCGGCCGCGCCCCGAGGACATCGCGGAAGGCCGCGTGCAGGGCGTCGTCCTCGTGCTCCTCCATGTGCGGATGCGGGGGCGTGTGCCCGCCCCGGCCCTCCTCCACGTACGCGTCCCGGCGGCCGTCCATGCGGGTGTTCCTGCGCTCGTCCCTGCGCTCGTCCCTGGGCCCGTCCATTCCCCGCGTCACCTCCCCACCGATTCGCTGGTCAGGCCCTCGACGATCGTGCGCAGCCGGGCCAGCCCGCGCGCGCTCTGGCTCTTGACCGTTCCCGGCGTCACCCGCAGCGCCTGCGCCGTCTGCTCCACGGTCCAGTCCTCCCAGAACCGCAGGACCAGCACGGCATGGTAGCGGGGCGGCAGTTCCATCAGGGCCTCTTGCATCATCAGTCGCAACTCCGGTGCGGCCGGCGCGGCCGACGGCTGGTCGGGCGGCTCGCTCACCGGCTCCTCGCGCCAGCCGCCTTTGCGCTGCTGGTCGATGAAGGTGCGGGTGAGGATGGTACGGGCGTACGCGTCCACATTGCCGTCCTTGCGGACGCGGCCCCACGCCGCGTAGAGCTTCATCAGCGCGGCCTGGGTCAGGTCCTGGGCCTGGTGCCAGTCGCCGCACAGCAGGTAGGCGCTGCGCCGGAGCCGCGCCTGCCGCGCCTCGGCGAACTCCCGGAACTCCCGCTCCCGGACCGCTTCCCTCACGCTTTCCTCACGCTCGCCGACCCTCCGCCGCTCCGCTCGCGCGGTGCTCTCTCCCCTCTTACGTACGGGAGGCGGGGAGGGGAGGTTGCACGGGGCGGCGGGGGATTTTCTTCCGCCGCACCGTGCAACCTCCCCGTGCTCGGGTCCGTACTCCTCTCACGCGAGGCCCCAGGTCCGCGCCATCCGTCATTTGTCGTTTGGCATTTGTCGTTTGTCATTTGTGATTTGTCATTCGAGACAGAGGAAATCCCTTGTCGAAGCACCGCAAGTTCACGCCGAAGCAGCGCCGGCTCTTCGGCCTCGCCGCCGGTACCGTCCTCGTCGCCGCGGGCACCGCCGGCGTCGCCAGCGCCGCGACCCCCGCCCACCACGCCGAGGCCGTCGCGCCGGCGCATGAGGCGAGCGCCGCCACCGCCCTCGGCAACCGGGCCGAGGCCGCCACGCCCACGCAGCACGCGGACGCCGCGACCGCCCTCGACCGCCAGGCGGACGCCGCCGAGCCGATCCACTTGGCGGTCCCCGCGGACTCCGGCAACCCGGCCGAGGCGGCCACCGCCCTCGGTAGCCAGGCCCACTCGGCCACGCCGGAGCGGTACGCGGAGGCCGCGACCGCGCTCGGCGGCGGGGGCGGCTCCGCCGCGCACGGCAGCGTCGAGCACTTCGCCCACAGCACGCCCTGGGCCCGCTAGGTCTGGCCGAGGCGGGCTGTTTTCGCCCCCTCCCACCGCCCCGGGGACCGGTACTCGTCCGGCCCCGGGGGCAGGTTTGTCATCGGGGCGGCCGGGAAACCCGTAGCCACCGTGAGCACGAAACGGAATGTCGAGATCCAGCGGCCGGAGAAGGTGCTCTTCCCCGACGACGGCATCACCAAGGCCGACCTCGCCGACCACTACCGGGCGGTCGCCCCGCTGATGGTGCCGCAGCTCCGCGGGCGGCCGATCATGATGGAACGGCACCCCGACGGCATCGGCGGCAAACCCCTGATGCAGAAGAACGCGCCGGACTACTTCCCCGACTGGGTACGGCGCGCGACGCTGCCCAAGGAGGGCGGCAAGGTCACCCACGTCGTATGCGACAACCAGGCCACCCTCCTCTACCTCGCCGACCAGGCGTGCATCACCCCGCACCGGTGGCTCTCCCACGCGGACCGGCCCGACCACCCCGACGTACTCGTCTTCGACCTCGACCCGCCCGGCGAAGGCGACTTCGAGACGGTGCGCTGGGCGGCGCGGCGCGTATGCGAACTCCTCGACGCCGTACGGCTGCCGACGCGGCTGATGACGACGGGGTCGCGCGGGCTCCATGTGCTCACCCCGCTCGATGGGCAGTCGGACTTCGACGCCGTGCGGGCGTTCGCCCGCGATGTGGCCGAGGAACTGGAGCGGCGGCACCCGGAGCGGCTGACGACGGCGGCCCGCAAGGCGGACCGGGGCGGCCGGCTGTACCTGGACACGCAGCGCAACGCGTACGCGCAGACCGCCGTGTCCCCGTATGCAGTACGGGCCCGGCCCGGCGCGCCCGTCGCCGTGCCCATCGCCCACGCCGAACTCGACGACCCCGAACTGCGCCCCGACGGCTGGACGTTGCGGACCGTCGGCGAACGCCTGGAGTCCGATCCATGGTCCGGCAAGCCCTTCAGAGGCCGCTCTCTCCGCGCGGCGGCGGCGCGGCTCGGGAGGGTCTGAAGGCGCAACACGCCGGGTGACGGCTAGCCTTACGTATCCGTCCTCCTCGGGGACTTTTCCCCGCACTACGGACATAAATCGCACCCGAGACACGTGAAGGACTGCTCCATATGGGCATTCGGAGTCTGCTGCGGAATGCGTTCGGTCGGTCCAAGGCCGCCCGGAACAGCGGGTCGCCCACCAATTCGGCTGACGCCACTTCGGCTGACGCCGGGTCGGCTGGCGCCAAGTCGGCTGACACCGGGTCGGCTGGCGCCGGGGGGACGGCTACCGCCGGGGTGGGTGCCACCGGCTCGGCTGGCGCCGGGGCGGGTGCCGCTGGGACGGCTGCCACCGGGGCGGATGCCGCTGGCGCGGCTGGCTCGGCTGGCACCGCTGGCGCGGGCACCTTGGCTGACGCCGACTCGGCTGGCGCCGGGGTGAGTGCCGCTGGCGCGGGTGGCCCGGCTGACGCCATCTCGACTGGCGCGGGTGCGGCTGGCTCGGCTGGCGCCGGGGCGAGTGCCGCTGGCGCGGCTGGCGCCGCTGGTGCTGGTGCCTTGGCTGACGCCGACTCGGCTGGCGCCAACTCGGCTGACGCCGGAGGGTCGGTTGGCACCCGGGTGGGTGCCGCTGGCGCGGGTGCCTCGGCTGGCGCCAACTCGGCTGGTGCCGGGGTGGGTGCCGCCGGTTCGGCTGACGCCGGGACGGTTGCCGCTGGCGCGGGCGGTTCGGCTGACGCCAACTCGGCTGGCGCCGGGGCGGGTGCCGCTGGCACGGCTGGCTCGGCTGGCGCCGCTGGCGCGGGCACCTTGGCTGACGCCGACTCGGCTGACGCCGGGGCGAGTGCCGCTAGCCCGGCTGGCGCCGGGGTGGGCACCACTGGCGCCGCCGGTGCCGGGGTGGGTGCCGCTGGCGCGGGCGCCTTTACTGACGGGGGGTCAGTTAGTGGCGGTGAGCCGTTGGCTGGCCTCGTGGGGTCGGCGGCCGCTGGGGACAGTTCGCGTCTGTCCACGGTGGCGGACTATCTGACCGAAGGCGACGCCGGGCGTTCCACTCCGGCGGGCGACGGGCCCCGCTCGTCCGACGCCGGGGGTGCCGTGGAGGCCCCTGATGCGGGCGGCCCGGGCTCGGCCCTCGCCGGAGCGACGCTGAACACCGTCGCAGACGCTGCCGGAGCCAGCGCGGCTGTCGCCGGGGGCTCGCTCACCGCCGTCGCGGAGACGGCCGACACCGAGAGGAAGCCGGCCGCCGTCACCGACGTGGCCGACGCCGAAAGGGCGCCAGCCGTCGTCGCGGACGCGACTACCGCTCCGGCGGAGGCGGCTGATGGCGGACTGGTCAGCGCCTCGGGGGCGTTGACCGCCGTCACGGACGCGGGCGGAGCCGACTCGGCTGCCGTCGATGGCCCGCTCACCCCTTCCTCGGAGGCCGTTACCGACGCGGGGACGCTCGCCGCCGTCGCGGCGACAGCCGACACCGAGGAGGCCCTGGACGCGACAGCGGGTTCGGCTGTTGTTGAAAGCACCGTTTCGGCGGTGGACGAGACCTGCGCCGCCGAAGGCGGGCTGGCCGTGGAGGCCGACGCGGCCATCGCCGCGGGTGAGGCGAGCGCCGAAGGCGGGCTGGCCGTGGAGGCCGATGCGGCCGTCGCCGCGGGTGAGGCGAGCTCCGGGCGGGGGCCCGCCGTGGCGGGGGACGTGGCCGCGGAGGCTGGTGCTGGGGGCGGGCGGGGGCCCGCTGTGGTGGAGGACGGGGTGGATGTGGGGGAGGGGGCGCTGAGTGCGGGGGCGGACGCGGCGACGGGGGTGGTGTTGACGGACGCCGGCGGGCCCACCGTGCCGGGGCCTTCGCATGAGCCGAACCCCGGCGGTGGCAAGAGGGCGGCGTTTCCGACGCAGACGACCGGGGAGCGGGTGCCCGATCCCGGGCCGCTGACGCCGATTCCGGACCCGGCTCCGGGGCCGGACGTGCCCAAGCCCGACCCGGAGCCGCAGCCCGTACCCGGGCCGACGCCGATGCCCAAGCCGGAACCGCAGCCCGCGCCCTCGCCCGTACCGGACCCGGAGCCGCGGCCGCTGCCCGACCCGGCCCCCGCGCCGAAGCCCCAGCCGTCGCCCGCCGCGGACCACCCCCTCGCCCCCCTCCGCGAGGCCGCCGGCGCCGTGCTGGAGAAGCACGGGCTCACCGGGCAGCGGGCCACCGTCTATCTGGTGCTCGACCGGTCCGGGTCGATGCGCAACTACTACAAGGACGGCACCGTTCAGCACCTCGCCGAGCAGGCCCTGGGGCTGTCGGCCAACCTCGACGACGCCGCCGTCGTACCCGTCGTCTTCTTCTCCACCGACGTGGACGGCACCGCCGAGATCGGGTTCGACGACTACGCCGGCCGCGTCGCGGAACTCCACTCCGGCCTCGGCCACATGGGCCGTACGAACTACCACTGGGCGATCAACGCCGTCGTGGAGCACTACGAGAAGTCCGCCTCGGCCGGCCCCGCTCTCGTGATCTTCCAGACGGACGGGGCCCCCACCAGCAAGGCCGCCGCCGAGAAGGCCCTGTGCGACGCCGCCCGGCTGCCGATCTTCTGGCAGTTCGTCGGGTTCGGGAACCCCGAGGCCAAGGGGTTCGACTTCCTCCGGAAGCTCGACGACCTGTCCGTACCGGAGAAGCGCGCGGTCGACAACGCCGGGTTCTTCCACGCCGGAGCCGACCCCCGCGCCCTCTCCGACACGGACCTCTACCGCGAACTCCTCATCGAGTTCCCGGAGTGGCTGGCCGAAGCCCGCGCCGCCGGGATTCTCGACCGGTAGCGGAAGACGTGTGCCTCACGGTCTCGGGGGCGCCGGGCGGAACCTTCCCCTCGGGGCATTGGTCTCGCCCAGCCGGACCGTCACCGTGAGGCCGCCCCCGGGGTTGGCCGTGGCCTCCGCCACGCCCCCATGAGCGCGCGCGATGGACCGTACGATCGACAGCCCCAGCCCGGTACCGTCCGCCGAGCCGAGCCGGTCCCGGCCGTCGCCCCGCCGGAATGGCTCGAAAAGCTCCTCGACCTCCCCGGGCTCGATGAACGGCCCGGTGTTCCGCACGGTCAGCAGCCGCGGCCCGACCCGCACGTCCACCGTGCCCCCCTCATGGTTGTGGATCACCGCGTTGCGCAGCAGATTCCCGGTGAGCTGGCCCAGCAGCAGCCTGTTCCCCCACACCTGCGCGTCCGTGGCGCGCACCGTCACCTTCACCTTCGACCGTTCCGCGCGGCCGCGCACCGCGGCGGTCTCCTCCGCCACCACGTCCGCGAGGTTGAGCCGTTCCCGGCTCTCCAGCCCGCGCTCGCTGCGCGCGAGCACCAGCAGCCCGTCGATGAGGCGTTCGCTGCGCCGGTTGGTCGCCAGCAGCGTCTCCTTCGTCTCGGCCAGCTCCTCGGCCGACGGACGGCCGCCCTCCAGCCCCACCTGGATCGCCGCGCGCTGAGTGGCGAGCGGGGTGCGCAGTTCGTGCGAGGCGTTGGCGATGAACCGGCGCTGGCTGTCGAACGCCTCCTGCAACCGCCCGAGCAGCGCGTCGATCGTGTCGGCCAGCTCCTTCAGCTCGTCGTCCGGGCCGCCCTGCCCGATGCGCTCGTGCAGGTTCCGGCCGGAGATCCGCCGGGCCTTGGCCGTCATGACGTGTACGGGCCGCAGCACCCGGCCCGCCGTCCACCAGCCGACGCCGACCGCGAGCAGCGCGGTGACCAGCAGCGCCACCACCGACCAGAAGACGAGCTGCTGGGACGCGGCCTGACTGACGCCGTCCGAGACCTGGGCGATCTCCCGCATCCAGTACACCTTGGCGTACGGCCCCTCGGTCGGCGCCGTCCCCGACGTCCCGGGGGTGAACGTGGGCGCGGGGAGGGGTATACGGCGCACGGGTACGTACACCTCGACCGGGTGGCCGGAACGCGCCTGTGCCGCGGAGCGGATATGGCCCGCCCGCTCCTGGGTGCCGGCGCTGGAGAGCACGTTGACGAAGACCAGCAGCGCGGTGCCCAGTACGAGGAAGACCCCGCCGAAGACGATGGCGACGCGGGTACGGACCGTACGGCCGTGCGCCCGGCGGCGCCTCAGCCGCCCCCTCCGCGGCCCATGGCCCCGCCGGCCCGCGCGCCTCTCCCGGCCGGAGCCGGCGGCATCGGCAGGGGCGGCGGAGTCAGTCTCGCCCTCGCCCGCGCCAACCTCGCCGGCGCCAACCCCACCAGAGCCGCCCTCGTCGGAGCGCTCCCCCCTCACAGCGCGTACCCGACGCCCTGCTCCGTACGGATCAGCGCCGGTTCGCCGAGTTTGCCGCGCAGTTTGCTCATCGCCACCCGGACCGCGCCCGTGAACGGGTCGGCGTTCGCGTCCCAGGCGCGTTCCAGCAGTTCCTCGGCGCTGACCATCGCGCCGTCGGCCTCCAGCAGGATCTGGAGGACCGCGAACTCCTTCGGGGAGAGGTCGAGGGCCACCCCGTCCCGGGTGGCCGTGCGCCGCACGGTGTCCAGGACCAGGCCGGAACGTTCCAGCACCGGCGGCGTGGGCCGGGCGCTGCGCCGCCGCAGCGCCCGTACCCGGGAGATCAGCTCGGGGAACTCGAACGGCTTGGGGAGGTAGTCGTCGGCGCCCAGGTCGAGGCCGGAGACCCGGTCCTCCATGGAGCCGGCGGCGGTCAGCATCAGGATGCGGGTGCGGGAGCCGGCGGCGACGAGCCGGCGGGTGACCTCGTCGCCGTGCACGCGCGGCAGGTCGCGGTCGAGGACGACCACGTCGTAGTCGTGCAGGCCGAGGTAGGCCAGCGCGGCGTCCCCGCTGTAGACGGTGTCCACGGCGAAGCCGGCCCGGCGCAGGCCGGTGGCGACCAGCTCGGCCAGTACTTCCTCGTCCTCGGCGACCAGTACCCGCATGATGGCGTTCATCTCCCTCTGCACCCTTCGCCCCCTTCCAGGATGCGGGTGTACAGCAGGAGATGTTTCGCGAACGTCTCCCTCGGGCCGTCCGGCGGAAAAATCCGGGGCGGGTGGCCCATCGCCCTCCGATACGATATTGACAACCCGCGGTGGACCCGCGGGCCAAATTGTCACACCCGGTACCGACTTGGGAGCAGCCTGCAATGGCTCGACACCTCATCACCAGCGCCCTTCCGTATATCAACGGGATCAAGCACCTGGGCAACATGGTGGGGTCCATGCTCCCGGCGGACGTGTACTCCCGGTACCTCCGCCAGCGCGGCCACGACGTCCTCTACATCTGCGCCACCGACGAGCACGGCACCCCCGCCGAGCTGGCCGCCAAGGACGCCGGGCTGCCGGTGGCGGACTACTGCGCGCAGCAGCACGACGCGCAGCGGGCGATCTACGACGGGTTCGGGCTCGCCTTCGACTACTTCGGCCGCAGCTCCTCGCCGCAGAACATCGAGATCACCCAGCGTTTCGCGCGCCGGCTGCACGAGAACGGCTTCATCGAGCAGCGGGCGATCCGCCAGGTCTTCTCGCTGGCCGACGACCGCTTCCTGCCGGACCGCTACATCGTCGGCACGTGTCCGCACTGCGGTTACGACAAGGCCCGCGGCGACCAGTGCGAGAACTGCACGCGGGTGCTGGACCCCACGGACCTCATCGAGCCGCGCTCCGCGATCAGCGGCAGCGCCGAGCTGGAGGTCCGCGAGACCAAGCACCTCTTCCTCCTCCAGTCGAAGTTGGCGGCGGAGGTCGAGGCGTGGATCGACCTGGTCGCCGAGGAGTGGCCGACGCTCTCCTCCTCGATCGCCCGCAAGTGGCTGACCGAGGGGCTGCACGACCGCGCGATCACCCGGGACCTGGACTGGGGCGTGCCGGTGCCGGCCGACGTCTGGCCGGAGCTGGCGGCCGAGGGCAAGGTCTTCTACGTCTGGTTCGACGCGCCCATCGAGTACATCGGGGCGACGAAGGAGTGGGCGGAGGCGGCCCCCGACGAGGCTCGCGACTGGAAGTCGTGGTGGTACGAGGCCGACGACGTCCGCTACACGCAGTTCATGGGCAAGGACAACGTCCCGTTCCACACGGTGATGTTCCCGGCCACCCAGATCGGCACCCGCGAGCCGTGGAAGCGCGTCGACTACGTCAAGGGCTTCAACTGGTTGAACTACTACGGCGGCAAGTTCTCCACCTCGCAGCGGCGCGGCATCTTCACCGGCGACGCCCTGGAGATCCTGCCCGCCGACTACTGGCGCTACTTCATGATGGCGAACGCCCCCGAGTCGGACGACACGTCCTTCTCCTGGGAGCTGTTCTCCTCCGTGGTCAACAAGGACCTCGCCGACACCCTCGGCAACTTCGTCAACCGCGTGCTGTCCTTCTCCCGCAAGCGCTTCGGCGACGCGGTGCCGGCGGGCAGCGCGCCGGGCGAGGCCGAGGAGAAGCTGGGCGAGCAGATCGCCGAGCTGCTCGCCGAGTACGAGGGCCATCTGGAGGCGCTCCAGTTCCGCAAGGCGGCCGCCGCGCTGCGGGCGCTGTGGAGCGCGGGCAACTCCTACCTGGAGGAGAAGGCCCCCTGGCTGGAGATCAAGACCGACCAGGACGGCGCCGCGCTGACGCTGCGTACGGCGATGAACCTCATCCACCTGTACGCGGTGGTCTCCGAGCCCTTCATCCCGTCCTCGGCGAAGGCGATGCGCGCCGCGTTCGCGCTGCCGGACGACACGGCGACCTGGGTCACGGCCGAGGAGGCGCGGGCGCTGGCATGGGTGCCCGCGGGCACGGGCTTCACGGTGCCGCCGGTGCTCTTCGCCAAGATCACGGACGAGGACCTGGACGCGTACCGCACCCGGTTCGGGGGCGAGGAGGCCGCCGAGGCGGCGCCCGCCGCCGAATAGCGCCGCACACCTGCCGAAGACCACCCGCGCGGGGCCGACAACGGCCCGGCGCGGGTGGTCTTTTTCTCGCCGTTCGCCGCCGCCGGGGGTGTTCCGCGCGTCACCGGCGGGACTAGGGTCGCCCCGAGCTCGGTCTTGTGACACGACGAGACGCCCCGAGTGCCCTGCCTTACCGCCCTCATGTGAACGTCCGGGCACCGGATCGACACCTGTTGGACACGCCATCAGTGATCCGTTGATCGTTCGGCAATCTTTTGTTGAGCACTACCGAGCACTCTGGGACTGTCGCTACACGGGGGAAGACAAGGAACAGAACACCAGTGCTCGATAAACGCGTCACGGTGGTCGTCCACGCCGCGGACCCGCTCAGCCGGGCCGGGGTCATCAGCCACCTGCAACACCAGCCCACCGTCGAACTCCTGGAGCGCCCCGGCCCGACCGCCGGGGAGGAGCCACGCGGCACCGTCGCCGTCGCGCTCGTCGACCGTGTGGACGAGGCGGCCGGCGCCGAGCTGAGACGCCTCGTCAGAGGCGGCGAGCAGCGAGTGGTGCTGATCGCCAGTGAACTGCGCGAGCCGGAGTTGATGACCGTCGTGGAGTACGGCGTGCGCGCCATCCTCTGGCGCCACCAGGCCACGCCGCAGAAGCTGCTGCGCGCCGTGCACAGCGCGGCGCGCGGCGAGGGGGAGCTGCCGCCCGACCTGATCAACAGGCTGTTGACCCAGGTCGGACGGTTGCGGCGGTCCGCCATGGACTCCACGTCGTCCTCGTTCGTACCGACGCTGGGCATGGCGCCCCGCGAGGTCGACGTGTTGCGGCTGGTCGCGGAGGGGATGGACACCCGGCAGATATCGGACAAGCTCGCCTACTCCGAACGGACCGTGAAGAACGTCCTCCACGCCCTGATGACACGGCTGCAACTGCACAACCGCGCGCACGCCGTCGCGTACGCGCTGCGGGAGGGATACATCTGATGGGACCGAGGCGTCATTCGGGGGACAGCACGTGATTCACGAGGTCGACGAGGCGCTGCGGCGCGTACTGCGCGGCGGCGCGCTGCCGGACTCCACCGGCGAGGTCGTGTTCGAGGCGCCCACCCGCGACTGGGCGGCGCGGCGCAACGCGCCCACCCTCAACGCGTATCTGTACGACATCCGCGAGGAGGTCGCCCGGCGCGAGCGCGGCGCGATCAACGTCCGGGACGCGTCCGGCATGGTGGTGCGCAGACGCCAGCCGCCCCGCTGGTTCCGGCTGTCGTACCTGCTCACCGCGTGGACGACCCGGCCGCAGGACGAGCACCGGCTGCTGTCGGCGGCGCTCGGCTGCCTGCTCCCGCACGAGATCCTGCCGGCCGCCGCGCTGCCCGAGGCGCTCACCGCCCTGGAACTCTCCCTGCCGATGACGGTGGGCGTGCCGCCCGCCGAGTCCCGCTCCATCGCCGACATCTGGTCGGCCCTGGGCGGCGAGCTGAAGCCCTCCCTCGACGTGGTGGTCACGGTGCCGTTCCCCGTCTCGCCCTCGTACGAGGTGGCGCCGCCGGTCACGGAGGCGGTCACCAAGGTCAAGGGCGTCGACGGCGTGCCCGGGGACGCGCAGCCGCGCGTGCTGCGCTCCGTGCCGGGCGCCGGCCCCGGGGCCGGCGGCGCGCCGCGCGGCGGACCCCGCGGGCACCGGCTGCTGCGGTCGGTGGCCCGATGAGCGCCGGCATGGACCGTACGGACGGCCCCCAGGGACAGGGCACGGCCGGGGAGGCGGTGCTGCGGCGGCTCGGGCTGCTGCGCGAGCGCGTCGCCGCCCTCGTGGAGCACCGCAGCGCCGACGACCCCACCGCCGACGATCCGCTGCGCGGGCTGTACGTGTCGCAGGAAGCGGCCCAGCGGCTCGCGGCGGCCCCCGGGCCGCGGCCGGGCGGGCCCGGCGACCTGACGGAGGAGGCCGCGGGCGGCTGGGACGCGCACCCCAGTCAAGGGCCGGCAGGGCCGGACGGGCCGAGCGCATCGGACGGGCCGGATCGGCTGGTCCGGCTGGCCCGGCGGTTCGAGCTCTCGCCGCTCGACGCGCACATCCTGCTGGCCGCGCTCGCCCCCGACGCCGACCGCGGTTTCGAGCCGCTGTACGGCTACCTCAACGACGATGTCGGCCGGCGCCGCGCCACGGTCGCGCTCGCCCTGGATCTCGCGGGCACCGGCCCGTACGACGCCGCGGCCCGCGCCCGCTTCCACTCGGCCGCGCCGCTCGTCGCGGGCGGGCTGCTCACCATCGAGGACGAGGACCGGCCGCTGCCGGGCCGGGCGCTGCGGGTGCCGGAGCGGGTGGTGGCGCATCTGCTGGGCGACGACGCGCTCGACGGGGAGCTGAGCGCGGCGGGCGTCCGGCTCGCGGAGGCGGCCGGTGCCGGGCTCAGCGGGCCCGGAACCGACGGGCCGGAGTCCGGCTCGTTCACGGCGCGGCTCGCCGCGCTCGCCTCGGCCGGGCCGCTCGCCGTGCACTTGCGGGAGCGGCGGCCCGGTACCGCGGCGGAGCCCGCCGCCGAGGCGCTCGCCGCCGCCGGGCTGCCCGTACTGCGCTACGACCCGGAGCGCGCGGGGCAGGACGCCGCGCGGGTCGCGCCGCTGCTGGTGCGGGAGGCGCGGCTGCGCGGGGCGGCCCTCGTGGTGGGGCCGGTGCCGGAGCGGCCGGGCCCGCTGATCGAGGCGCTGGCCGTGCCGGACGCGACGGTGGTCTGCTTCGGCTCGGAGCCGTACGACCCGGGGTGGGCCCCGGACGCGGCGCTGGTCGGGATGGACGCGCCGCAGGACGTCGTGGATCTGGCGGGCGTGTGGTCGGCGGAGCTGGGCGCCATCGGCGACCCGGGGTTCGCGCTGGCCGAGACGGTGGCCGCGTACCGGCTGAGCGCCGCGCAGATCCGCCGGGCCGCCCGTACCGCCGCCGCGCTCGCCGCCTTCGACGGCGGACCGCTCACCGCCGCCCATGTGCAGCACAGCGCGCGCCAGCAGTCCGCGCCGCTGCTGGACCGGCACGCGCGGCGGGTGCGGCCGGCGGTCGGGTTCGAGGACCTGGTGCTGCCCGAGGAGCCGCTGGGGATGCTGCGCGAGCTGACGCAGCGCGCCCGCCACCGCGACCAGGTGCTGGGCCAGTGGCGGCTGCGTACGGGCGGCGGGCGGGGGCGCGGCGTGATCGCGCTGTTCGCGGGCGAGTCGGGCACCGGCAAGACGCTGTCGGCGGAGGTCGTGGCCGGGGAGCTGGGCCTGGACCTGTATGTCGTCGACCTGTCGGCGATCGTCGACAAGTACGTGGGCGAGACGGAGAAGAACCTGGAGCGGATCTTCGTGGAGGCGGACCGTACGGACGCGGTGCTGCTCTTCGACGAGGCCGACGCGGTGTTCGGCAAGCGCTCGGAGGTCAAGAGCTCCCACGACCGGTACGCCAACCTGGAGAGCGCCTATCTCCTCCAGCGGCTGGAGTCCTTCGACGGGGTGGCGGTGCTGACCACCAACCTGCGGGCCAACATCGACGACGCGTTCACCCGCCGGCTGGACCTGGTGGTGGACTTCCCGTTCCCGGACGAGACGCAGCGCGTCGCGCTGTGGGAGGGCTGCCTGGCCTCGACGCCGTGCGAGCCGGAACTGGGGCTGGAGCTGTGCGCCAAGGAGTTCGAGCTGTCCGGCGGCGCGATCCGCAGCGCGGCCGTGACGGCCGGGTACCGGGCGGCGGGCCGGGGCGAACGGGTCTCGGCGGCGGACGTGTGGGCGGGGGCCGAGCGGGAGTACCGCAAGATGGGCCGCCTGGTGCCGGGCCCGGCGCTGGTGTGGTCGTGACCTGAGCGGCCGTCCTGGGAGGAAGCGCCCGGCGGGGGGAGAACCGACCTCCCCGCCGGGCGCTCCCGTACGCGGCCGGGGACCGCCGCTCATGTACGCGGCCGTGGACCGCCGCTCATCCGGGCCGCTACTTCTCGGCGATCATCCAGTCCATGTTCTCGGGTGCGTGGTCGGCGCACCCCTGGGTGGTCGCGCCCTTGTCGTTCGCCATGTCGAAGACGCACGTGCCGTCGTCGAGGCTGATGATGCGCTTGCGGCCCTCGCCGCCGGGCGCGTCCACGATCCGCCACTTCTGGTTGACGCGCAGGTTGCCGGACTTCAGGTCCTCCGGCTTGGCGTGCCAGATCTGGAGCAGGTTGGTGTGGAAGCCGTCCGGGTTGACCAGCTTGTCCAGGATGGCGCCCGGGGCGCTGGCGGACTCCAGGGCGTAGGTGTTGTCGTCCTTGTAGTGGTGCAGGATCCACAACTGGTTCTTGCCGAACCGGTCGCCCGTCCACTTCGGGTTCTGGCCGACGGGGTTGCCGTCCTCCTGCTTGCCCTCGTTGTTCTGGAGGTACCAGCCGGTGCCGCCGGCCTTGGACTTGATGGTGTAGAGCTTCGGGCCGCTGGGCTTCTTCTTCTCGCCGCCGCCTCCGCCGCTGCCGCCGCCGTCCTTCTTCTTGTCGCCGTCGTCGTCGTGCTTCTCCGGCGTGGGCGTCGAGGTCGGCTGCTGCGTCGGCGGCGGGCTCGGGGCCTTCGACATCTCGCCCTGGGGCAGCTTGGTCAGCTCCCCCGACTTCTCACGGGCCTGCGTGGAGACGCCGGGTTTGTGCTGGAACCAGAGCACCAGGAACATCATGAGCAGCGCGAGCAGCAGGCCCAGGATCGCCATCAGCCAGCGCGGCAGGATGGACGGCTGGACGTACGTACCGCGCAGCTCGGTGGGTTGTGCGACGCCGGCCCGCAGCACGGACAGCGTGAATGGGTGCTTGCGGGTGCCGCCGATCCAACTGATCGATCCGGCCTTGATGCGCAGCAGCGCGAACCCGGCGCGTCCGGGGGCGACTTGCACGGCGCCCGGGTCGGGGTCGACGGAGAGCGTGTCGCCGTTGTCGCGGGTGGAGAAGGACGTGGTCAGCGGCTGGTTGCCGAGGTTGTCGACGGCGACCTGCGCGGTGGCGCGCCACCGGCCGCGTACCACGAGGGGGATCAGCTCGGTGTTCATCTCGGCGAAGGCGCCGACCGTGATCTGCCCCTCGGCGACGTCGGCGGCCTGCGGATTCTCGCGCGGCAGCACGCGCACGCCGAAGGGGACGGGCCCGGCCTTGGAGTCGGAGGTGCGCGGCGGGGCGAAGTCCACCTGAGCGGTGCCCTCCGCGCCCGGATACAGCCGCAGCACATCCGGTTCGATCCGCCCCCAGCCGGCCGCGTCGCCCACCAGCGACAGCCGGTACTCCTCGACGGTGTCCCCCGTATTGCGCACACGCAGGCGCACACCGGCGCTGGCCCCGGGGTCGACGGAGGTCGCGGCCGGTTCCAGTGAAGTCCACATGCTCACCGTCGACAGTCAACGCGACGGGTCCCTCGCGCGACGCGTACGCACGGGCAGTACCGGGGGCAGCGTTCTATGCCCGATCAGTCCCCGGCGGCCCCGGGGGCCGCAGGGGCGGCCGGCTGGACCCGTCACGGCCCGGCCCGCGCGCCCGCTGGGCGGCGATGTCATCTGGGCACGCTAGACGGCGCCGCCGATTTCGGCTGGTACGCGAGGGCAGAGATGGGGGCAGCGGCGCTGCCTTCATGATCGATAACCGGCGGCCTGACTCATCCTGTTACGCCGCCGAGTTCTCGCCCTCCGTGGCCGCGAGGAGGGCGGCGACGTGGGCGGCTTCGTGGGCGCTGTGGTCCTGGAGGTCGGCGAGGGCGCACCGGAGGGTGGCGAGGGCCTGGCGGCGGTGGCCGGTGCGCAGGAGGGCGCGGCCGTGGGCGGCGCGGGCGAGGCCGCTGCAGAAGGCGTCGCCCAGGCCGGATTCCATGGCGAGGGCCTTCTCGGCGCGGCCGAGGGCGGCTTCGGGGCGGCCGGCGGCGAGTTCGGCGTGGGCGAGGCGGGCCCAGCAGATGGCCTCCCAGCGGAGGTCGCGGGCGGCGTGGTGGCGGCGGCGGGACTCGTGCAGGTACTGGAAGGCGTCGGCGGGGCGGCCGTCGGCCAGGGCGGCGGAGCCCACGTGGTAGAGGACGTGGGCGAGGGTGTCGGGGTGGCCCAGTTCGCGGGCCCGGGTGACCGCTTCGCGGATGGCGGCGGCCGCTTCCGCGGAGCGGCCCATGGCGCTGTAGGCGCGGGCCTGGAGGGCGCGGACGAGGGCGGCGTCGCTGGGGGCGCCCATGGCCTCGAAGAGTTCGCGGGCCTGTTCGAAGGGCGGGATGCTCTCGGCCGGGCGGCCGCGCGAGGTGAGGATGGCGCCCAGGTCCTGCGCGGCCTCGGCGCGGGTCAGCGGGTCCCCGGCGGCCTCCGCGAGCCGCCGGCTCTCGCGCAGCGCGCTCTGCGCGCGGTCGTAGGTCTGGAGGCCGTAGTGCGGCGCGCCGAGCAGCCGCAGGACGCGGGCGGTGCTGCGGTCGTCGCCGTGCCGGCGGGCGGCCTCCAGCGCCTCGCGTACGAGCGGTTCGAGGCCGTGCCGGCGGGCGGTGCCCTGCACCAGGTCGGCCCAGGCGACCAGCAGGTCCACGGCCGGGCGCAGCGCGGCGCGGCGGCCCGCGACGGCCTGTCGTACGGCGCCGTGGAGCTGCGGATGCGCGTTCCACAGCCATTCGCGGGCCGCCTCGGCGTCGGGCAGGTCGCGGCCCTTCGCCGTCGTGCGGTGCAGGTGGTCGGGGACGATGCTGTGCGGGCGGATGCGCCGCATCGCGGTGACGACCGTCGCCAGTACGTGGTCCAACTGGCGCAGCAGCGCCGCCGACCGCTCCTCGGGGTCGTCGGTGCTCTCGCTCTGCCGCCGCGCGAACAGCCTCAGCAGGTCGTGGTAGCCGTACCGGTTGCCGTAACGCACCTCGGCCAGGCCCGCGTCGACCAGCCCCTCCAGCATCCGCTCCGCCTCGCCGGCGTCGACGCCCAGCAGCTCCGCCACCGACGCCGCGCTGAAGGCGGGCACGTCGGCGAGGGAGGCGAGGCGGAAGGCGCGGGCCAAGTCGTCGGGGAGCGCCGCGTACCCGAGCCGGAAGGCGCACTCCACGCCGAGGTCGTCGACGCGCAGTTCGTCCAGGCGGTGCCGTTCGTCGCGGAGCCGGGCCGCGAGGTCCGCCACGGCCCAGCTCGGCCGGGCCGCCAGCCGCGCGGCGGCGATCCGTACGGCCAGCGGCAACCGGCCGCAGGCGGCGACGAGTTCCCGGGAGGCCACGGGTTCGACGGCGACGCGGTCGGGCCCGGCGATGGCGGCGAGCAGGGCGAGCGCGTCCCGCTCGGGCAGCAGTTCCACGTCCACCAGCCGCGCGCCGGACAGCGTGATCGTCCGCGAGCGGCTGGTGACGAGCACCGCGCAGCCCAGGGCGCCGGGCAGCAGCGGGCGCACCTGCCTGGTGTCGCGGGCGTTGTCGAGGAGTACGAGCATCCGCCGGCCCGCGAGCAGCGAGCGGTACAGCGCGGCCTGCTGGTCCAGCCCCCGCGGCAGCTCGGCGTCGGCGACGCCCAGCGCGCGCAGGAAGTGCGCCAGCGCCGCCGAACTGCTCATGGCGTCCGGGTCGCCGCCGCGCAGGTCCACGTACAACTGGCCGTCGGGGAAGGCCGCGCGCACCGCGTGCGCGGCGTGCACGGCGAGCGCCGTCTTGCCGACGCCGGCCAGCCCGGTGAGCGTGGCGACCGGCACGGCCCGCCCGTCGGTGGCCAGCAGCGTGTCGCACAGCGCCTCGACGACGCTCTCCCGTCCGACGAAGTCCGCTATGTCGTATGGGAGTTGGGCCGGGAGGGGGAGGTGGGCGGCGGGCGGCGGCTCCGCGCCGGGGGCCGGGGCCGGCGCGGGTTCGGGCGGTGCCGGTGGTGTGGCCGCCGGCTGCGATGGTGTGGCCGTCGGCTGCGGCGAAGTCGTCGGCTGCGGTGGTGCGGCCATCGGCTGCGGTGGTGTGCCCGCCGGCTGCTGCGGTGATGTGGCCGTCGGCTGCGGTGCTGTAGCCGCCGGCTGCGGTGAGGACGCCGGCTGCGGCGAAGTCGTCGGCTGCGCCGGAATCCTCGCCTCCGGCAGGGCCTCCGGCCGTATCCCCGGGTGCGACGGCACGGGCGACGGCAATGGCGACCGCAGGGGCGACGGCAGCGCGCCCGGCCCCGTCCCCGGCGGCACGCCCGGCACGGTCCCCGACAGCGCCCCCGGCGGCTCCGGCAGCGGTTCCGGCGACAGCGGCTCGGGCGACAGCGGCTCGGGCGACAGCGGCTGGGGCGACAGCGGCTCCGGCGTCGGCGGCAGCGACGGCTCCCCCGCCAGCACGGTGGTGTGCAGGGCCGCCAGCTCCGGGCCCGGCTCGACCCCGAGCCCCCCGGCGAGGATGCGGCGCGTCTCCGCGTACACCGCCAGCGCCTCCGCCTGCCGCCCGCCGCGGTGCAGCGCCTGCATCAAGAGCCCCTGGGCGCGCTCGCGCAGCGGGTGCTCCGCCGCGAACGCCCGCAGCTCCGCGACCGTGTCCGCGTGCCGCCCCAGCCGCAGGGCGAAGTCGAAGAGGTCCTCACGCGCGGTGACGCGCAGTTCGCCCAGGCGGTCGCGCTCCCGCTCCGCGTACGGGCCGGGCAGCCCGGCCAGCGCCGTGCCGTCCCACAGGGCGAGGGCCTGCCTCAGCTCCCGGTGGCCGGCGGCCGGGTCGCCGGCGGCGCGGGCGCGCGCGGCGGCGGCGAGCCGCCGCTCGAACTCGGCGGCGTCCAGCAGCCCGTCCGGTATCCGCAGCGCGTAGCCGTCCGGCGTCGACACCAGCAGCCGGCTGGGCTGGTGGGCCCGGCGGGCCGGCTCCAGCAGGGACCGCAGCCGCGAGATGTACGTCCGCAGGGTGCCGACCGCGCGCGGCGGCGGCTCCTCGCCCCACAGCGCCGCCATCAGGTCGACGAGCGAGGCGGAGCGTCCGTCGCGCAGCAGCAGGACGGCGAGGGCCGCGCGCTGCTGCGGCGGGCCGAGCTTCAGCGGGCGTCCGGCGAGCTCCGCCCGGACCGGTCCGAGCAGCTTGAACCGGGGCGCCGTACCCGGCCCGCCCTCGTCGCTGTGCACAGCCCGCCCGTACTCCTCGTCCTCGTCTCGGCGACGCGTATCCCGTTGCCCTTTTGTACTTACGTTCGCCCTCAGACGCTACTCCAGCCCTCTTCCAGCACGCCCGTCGGCCGTCCGAAGCGGCGTCGGCCGAGCGACATGTACGCCTTTGACCCGATGCCGCCGCGGGCTCCGGGCGGGGGTCCGGTACAGCGGGTGTCCGTTCGGGCACCCACCCCTGCCCCCGACGACGTCCGTTCGCTCCTTCGGGCCGTGGGGGCGTTACGCCATGGTCGATACCGGACGATCGTCACCACTGGTCAGTACGGGGCGAGTCAGGCCAGGTCATGGGGAGCGCGCGCGAGAGATATCACCGTCAACGGGTGAGATATCACCGTTCTACGCCGCCCCACCGCTGCCCCGTGCCACCAACTTCACCGTCGCAAGGAGTTCAGCCCCCATGCCCTCTTACCTGTCCCCCGGCGTGTACGTCGAGGAAGTCGCCAGCGGATCGCGCCCCATCGAGGGCGTCGGCACCTCCGTCGCGGCTTTCGTCGGTCTGGCGCCGGTCGGTCCGGTCAATGAGCCGACGCTGGTGACGAACTGGTCGCAGTACGTGGCCTCCTTCGGCGAGTTCGCCGACGGGTACTACCTCGCGCACGCCGTCTACGGGTTCTTCAACAACGGCGGCACCGCCGCGTACGTCATCCGGGTCGGCGGCACGGACCAGGCCGCGGGGGCGGACGGCGGCGCCCGGGGCGGGACGGCGACGGCGACGGTGTCCAACGGTCTCGTCAAGGAGCTGGTCGCCGGGGAGCCCGCGGCGCTCGGCTCGTTCAAGGTCTCCGCGATCGCCGGCGGCTCGCTCAGCGTCGAGGTGCAGGACGTCGAGGGCGAGGGCGCCGCCGACCGGTTCAAGCTGGTCGTCAAGGACGGCGACAAGGCCGTCGAGAGCTTCGAGGTCAGCGCGAAGAAGAGCGCGCGGAACTACGTCGTCACGCAGGTCAAGCAGCGCTCCAAGCTGATCGTCATGGAGGAGGCGGCCCCGGCCGCCCAGCTCGCGAAGCCCGACGCGCAGACCGTCGCCCTCGCCCCGGCCGTACCGGCCCCCGCGCCCGCCGCGCCGGACACCGGCGCCGAGCTGGAGCAGCTCGCCCCCAGCCGGTTCATCGGCGACTCCGCCGACCGCACGGGCTTCGGCGGCCTGGAGGCGCTCGACGAGATCAACATGGTCGCCGTGCCCGACCTGATGGCCGCCTACCAGCAGGGCCTCATCGACCTGGAGCACGTCAAGGCCGTACAGCTCGGGCTGGTCGCGCACTGCGAGCTGATGGGCGACCGGATGGCGATCCTCGACCCGCCGCCGTCGCTCGGCGCCCGGCAGATCCGCCAGTGGCGCCAGGAGGTCGCGGGCTACGACTCCCGGTACGCCGCCCTCTACTACCCCTGGATCAAGGTCTTCGACCCGGCCACCGGCCAGACCAAGACCGTGCCGCCGTCCGGCCACATGTCCGGCGTGTGGGCCCGCAACGACTCCGAGCGCGGCGTGCACAAGGCCCCGGCCAACGAGATCGTGCGCGGCGCCGTCGACCTGGAGCTCCAGATCACCCGCGGCGAGCAGGACCTGCTCAACCCCATCGGCGTCAACTGCATCCGGGCCTTCCCCGGCCGCGGCATCCGGGTCTGGGGCGCGCGCACCCTGGCCTCCGACCCGGCCTGGCGCTACCTGAACGTCCGCCGGTACTTCAACTACCTCGAAGAGTCGATCCTCATCGGCACCCAGTGGGTCGTCTTCGAGCCCAACGACCAGGCGCTGTGGGCGCGCATCCGCCGCAACATCTCGGCCTTCCTGGTCAACGAGTGGCGGGCGGGCGCGCTGTTCGGGACACGGCCCGAGGACGCGTTCTACGTCAAGTGCGACGAGGAGACCAACCCGCCGGAGTCGGTGGACGTCGGCCGGGTCGTCTGCGAGATCGGCATCGCGCCGGTGAAGCCCGCCGAGTTCGTGGTGTTCCGGCTGGCGCAGTTCTCCGGCGGCGGTGGCGAGCTGGAGGAGTAGCAGCCCCGAACCACCAGGGCCACGGCGCGGCCTCCGCCGCCGGAGGCCGCGCCCGTCGCCCGTACCGCCGCGGAGCTGCCAGTACCGCTTCGCACCAGCTCGCGTCGTCGTCCCGTACCGCTCAGGACCAGCAGAACAGAAGGAAGAGTGAACTCCCTTGTCGCTTCAGCCCGGTGACGCCCTCACCACACATAATTTCGGCCTCCAGATCGACGGCGTGATGGTCGAGTACCTCCAGGAGGTCAGCGGCCTGACGATGGAGCAGGACGTCATCGAGTACCAGCAGGTCTCGTCGGACGGCAAGCCCGTCGTCAAGAAGATGCCCGGCACCAAGAAGGCCGGCGAGGCCACGGTGACCCGCGGCATGACCCAGTCGTCGTCGTTCAGCGAGTGGATCAACCAGTCCATCGCCGGTGACATGGGCTCCGCCCGCAAGAACGCCACCATCATGATGATGGACTTCCAGAACAACCCGGTGAAGCGCTACAACATGCGCAACGCCTGGTGCAGCAAGGTGGAGACCAACAGCGTCAAGGCCGGCGACGCCGCCGCGCTGACCGAGCAGGTCACCATCGTCTTCGAAGAGCTGGTCATCGAGTAATGCGGCGCGAAGGCCCGGCGGCACCGGCGGGCGTGGCGGGGCCGTCCCCCGCCGCGCCCGGCGCGGCCGCGCAACAGGTCCGGGAACCCCTGCGCACGGAGTTCGAGTTCGAGCTGCCGCGCGGCTTCGTCGACGAGTCCGGCACCGTGCACCGCAACGGCGCGATGCGGCTCGCGACCGCCCGCGACGAACTGATCCCCCTGCGCGACGTGCGCGTCCGGGAGAACCCGGCCTACCTGTCGGTGGTCCTGCTCGGCCGGGTCATCACCCGGCTGGGCACCCTGCCGATCGTGCACGACGGGACGGTGGAGAACATGTTCGCCTCCGACCTCGCCTTCCTCCAGGACTTCTACCGGCAGATCAACGCGGAGGGCCACACCCGCGCCGCGGTCGCCTGCCCGCACTGCTCGGAGTCCTTCGAGGTCGAGCTGGCCGGGAGCCGCCTGGGGGAATCGTGACGTACGCGACCGACCTGATCCACGAGGAAGTCGCGTACCTCGCCTACCACTTCCACTGGGGCCTTGAGGACATCCTCGACCTCGAACACGCCGACCGGCGCGCCTACGCGACGCGGATCGCGGAACTGGTGGAACGCGCCGAAGGGAGGCAGTGACGGGGCATGGGGTTGTTCAGGAGGAAGTCCCGCGGGGCGGGGGCCGATTCTTCGGCGGCGGCTGGTTCGTTGCCGGGGGTGGCGGCTGGTTCGTCGGGGGCGGCGGCTGATTCGTCGGGGACGACGGCTGGTTCGCTGTCGGCCGCCGCTGGATCGTCATCGGCCGCCGCTGGATCGTCATCGGCCGCCGCTGGATCGTCATCGGCCGCCGCTGGGTCGTCGGCTGCTGACGCGCCATCGGGCGGCGCGCCGGCTGTCCGGCCCGCGCCCGCCGAGGCTCTGGACGGCGGTTGGGCCGCCGTGCCGCCCGTACAGCGGGTGCTCGGCGCGGTACGCCCGGTCGTCGAAACGGCGTTCACCGGCTCGCTCGCCGCGCACCGCGACCCGTCCTTCGGCGGGGAGCTGGGGCACGACGTACGGGCCTCCGCGCCCAGCGGCATAGTCGGCGGGGTGCTCTCGCCGACGCGGGCCGCCGCGCCGGCCGGGCCGGCCGCCGCGTCGACGGCTTCGGCCGCGTCGGCCTCGTCCTCCGCGTCGGCGTCGTCCTCCGCTCCGAGCGGGAGCGCGCCGAGCGGGAACGTGCTGCCGGCTCTGCCGGTGCTGCCGGTGGCCTCGCGCGGCCGTACGGACGTCTCGGCCGCGCCCGAACCGCCGGAGCCGCGCTCCCTGCGCACGGCCCCCGTCCAGCGGGCGGCCACCCGTAGCCTCACCAAGGCGGCGCCCACCGCCACGCCGCGCCGCCTCCCGGCGGCCCGGCCCACGAACGTCCCCGCCTCGGGCCACACCCCCGGGGCGGGGACCACGGCCGCCGACGCGCAACGCACCGCGCCGGCGGCCGAAGCCCCTGTCGCTGTACGGCCGTCCACCCCCGTATCGGCCGTGCAGCGACAGGCGGCGAACGCGGACGCGCCCGCCGCCCGGCCCGCCGGCTCCGGCGCCGACGCGGCAGCACCCGGCGGCCCGGCCGTACAACGGCGGGCAACGACTGGCGGCGGTGGCCAGGCCGGAGACGCGGCAGGTCAGGGGCGCGCCACTGCGAGCGGCCAAGGCCGGCGGGGCTCGGGCGCCGACGCGGCGGGGCCTGGCGGCCCGGCCGTACAACGCAGCGCGGCTACGAGCGGTGGGCAGGCCGGAGACGCCGCGAGTCAGGGGCGCGCCGCTGCGGGCGCCCGGGGCCAGTTGGGCTCGGGCACCGACGCGGTGAGGCCCGGCGGCCCGGCCGTACAACGCAGGGCGGCTGCGAACGGTGGACAGACCGGAGTCGCCCCAGGTCAGGGTGGCGCTGCTGGGCAGCGACGCTCCACTACGGGCGGTGGCCAGGGCCAGTTGGGCTCTGGCACCGACGCGGCGGGACCCGGCGGCCCGGCCGTACAACGCAGGGCGACCACGGGTCGGAGCCACGATCAGTCGGCTTCGGCTGACGCCTCGAAGGGACCGGACCGTCCGGCCGCGCAGCGGCGAGCGGCTACGAGTGGTGGCCTGGGGCCATCGAGCCCGGCCGCCAACACGGCGGGCCCCGCCGTACAACGACAGGCGAACCCCGGCGGCGGCCCGGCCGCAGACGCGGCAGAGCAGCGACGTACCGCTACGGGCGGTGCCCAGGGCCAGTCCGCCTCGGCCGCCAATACGGCGGGGCCCGGCGGCCCGGCCGTACAACGCCGCGCAACGACAGGGGGCGACGCCGCCCCCGCACGCCCCACCGGGACCCCCGAGGGGCCCGCCGTGCAGCGCCGCCCGACAGCGGGTGGCGCAGCCCCCATCCACACCAGCGAGACTCCGCCGACCGCCACGGGCCAGGGCCAGTTGGGCCCGGCCGCCGACTCGGCGAGGCCCGGCGGCCCGGCCGTACAACGCCGCGCGACGACCGGCGGCGACGCCGCGCCCGCACGCCCCACGGGTACCCCCGAGGGGCCCGCCGTGCAGCGGCGACCGACGGCGGGCGGCGCAGCACCCATCCACACCAGCGAGACTCCCCCGACCGCCACGGACCGGGGCCAAGGCCAGTTGGGCCCGGCCACCGACTCGGCCAGGTCCGGCGGCCCGGCCGTACAGGGGCGCGCAACGACAGGGGGCGACGCCGCCCCCGCACGCCCCGCAGGAGCACCCGAGCCACCCGCCGTGCAGCGGCGACCGACGGCGGGCGGCAGCGCGCCCCTTCACACCAGCGACGCTCCGCCAACCGCCACGGGCCAGGGCCAGTCCGCCTCGGCCGCCAACACGGCGGGGCCCGGCGGCCCGGCCGTACAACGCCGCGCGAGGACCAGCGGGGACGCCGCGTCCGTACGCCCCGCGGGAGCCCCCGAGGGGCCCTCCATACAGTGGCGGCCCACGGTCGGCGGCTCAGCGCCCAGGCCGGGTGCCGCAGCCGTACAGCGCCGCGCGACGACCAGCGAGGACGCCGCGCACGTACGCCCCACCGGGGCCCCCGAGGGGCCCGCCGTCCAGCAACGGCCCACGGTCGCCGGGCAGGCCACCTCGGCCCCCGGCGCCGCAGGCCAGGGCGGCCCGGCCGTACAACGCCGCGCGACGACAGGGGGCGACGCCGCCCCCGCACACCCCACCGGCGCCCCCGTGGGGCCCGCCATACAGCGGCGGACCACAGCCGGCGACGCGAGCAGCAACGCCACCAGCGACGCCCCGTCAACCGCCACGGGCGGAAGCCAGGGCCAGTTGGGCGCTGCCGCCAACACAGCAGGCCCGGCCGTACAACGCCGCGCGGCGACAGAGGGCGACGCCGCCCCCGCACGCCCCGCCGGGGCCCCGGTGGGGCCCGCTATTCAGCGGCGACCGACCATCGGCGGCGCAGCGCCCATTCACACCACCAGCCAGAGCGCGAGCACCAACGCCACGAGCGACGCCCCGTCAGCCGCTGCGGGCGGGGGGCCGGGCCAGTTGGGCTCGGCTCCCAACACGGCGGCGCCGGGCGGCCCGGCCGTGCAACGACGGGCCGCTACGGGTGACGAGGCGTCAACGAACCGCCCCGGGTCTGCGGGCGCCGACAGCGCCCCCGTCGGTGCGCCCGTCGGCGCGGAGCGCGACACCGTCCAGCGGAGGCCGACGGCGGGCGGTGCCGCGCCGATCCGCACCGCTCAGGACGCTGCGGACACCGCCATCGGCGACGTTCCGTCGCCAGAGGCTGCGGCCCCGGCCGTCCAGCGCCGGACGGCGACCGGCGGCGACGCCGCGCCCGTACGAGCCGCCGGGCGCCAGCCCGGCATCGCCTCGGCGGACGCCGCCGTACTGCGACGGGCCACCACCAGCGGCCACGGCCCCAGCGGCGGCAACGTCGAGGGCTCCGCCCCAACCGTCGCCGTTCCCGCCCGGCCCGCCGTCCAGCGGCGGGCCACCACCGGGGGGCCCGGCAACCGGCTGGAGTCGGCGCATGCCGGGGGCCCGGCGGGGGACGCGGGGGGCGCCCCCGCTCCCTCCTCCGGTGGCGGGCCCGGGCTGGCAGAGGCGGCCGCGCCGCTCGTGCAGCGCCGGGCCGACCCCACCGCCACCGGCCGCGCCAAGGACCTCGGACTGGCGCAGGCCGTCGCGCCGCTCGTGCGGCGGCGCAGTGCGCCCACCGTGAGCGAGGCGGGCGGCGGAGCCGAGCGGGCGGCGCCGGTGGTGCCGTTGCGGCGGCCGGCCGCGCCTGTCGCTGTGCCCGCGCCCGTACAGCGGCGCACGGTCGAGGTGCCGGTGGCCGCGCCGGACCCGGCTCCGGCGCCCGCGCCGCCGCCGCAGCGGCAGCAAGCGCCCGTTCAGCCACCGCCCCCGCCCGCCCGGGCGTCCGCCCCGCCGCCACCGCCTCCGCCCGAGAAGCCGCGGCGACCCACCTCGGAATCGGCGTCAGCGGCAACGGCAACGGCAACGTCAGCGGCCGCCCCCTCCGACGCCGAGCCCATCGCCGCCACCCCGGCCCAGCTCGACGACCTGGCGCGGCGGCTCGTCGCGCCGATCTCGCGGCTGCTCCGCGCCGAGCTGCGGGCAGACCGCGAGCGCGTCGGGCGGCTGCGCGACCGCGGGCGCTGAGCATGCCCCCAGCCACCCCCAACCCCGCCCCGCCCCCGTACCACTAGCGAGAGATCCAGCCCATGCCGAACACCGAGGACCCCGGTTCCACCGTCTTCTTCAAGCTGACCATCGACGGCCAGGACCTCGGGCTGTTCAACGGCTGCGAGGGGCTCGCCTCCGAAGTGGAGGTGGAGCAGCGGCAGGAGGGCGGAAACAACGGCTTCGTGTGGCAGTTGCCGTCGCGCGTGACGTTCTCCACGATCCGGCTCACGCGGCCGCTGACCGCCGAGACGGCGCGGGTCGCCGCCTGGATCTCGTCGATCGCCACCGGCATCAGCCGGCCGACGGCGCAGATCGCGGCGCTCCGCGCGAACGGTTCGATCGTCGCGCAGTGGGGGCTGGTGGAGGTGCTGCCGGTGCGCTGGCAGGGGCCGAGCCTCAACCCGGAGAGCCCGAGCGTGGCGACGGAGACGCTGGAGATCGCCCATCACGGTTTCACCGACGCGGGAGGTGCCTGATGGCCGCGCCGACCGGCGGCAAGGCGGGAGCGAGCCTGGTACGGGCGTCGCTCGCGATCCATCAGCCGCCCACCGACCTGGGCGGGTCGATGGGCGGGAAGATCGGGGAAGTGGAGTTCCAGTTCAACCCGACGCAGCTCCAGATGGGGCGCGAGGCGGAGTGGCAGACGCGGCAGGCGGTGGCGTACATGCGCGGCGCGCCGCCGAAGTTCACCGGCACCCGGCCGGCGACGCTCCAGCTCGAAGTGTTCCTGGACGCGTCCGGCACCCCGAAGTCCGGCAAGGTGCAGAAGCAGGTCGAACTGCTGCTGTCCTGCTGCGAGGTGACGTCGCAGAGCGCGCAGTCGAAGCGGCCGTCGCCGCCGTGGGTGCGGTTCTCGTGGGGCTCGTTCAACACGGTGCAGTTCATCGCCTACGTGACGTCCGTGAACGCGAACTACACGCTGTTCAACCCGACCGGCGAGCCGATCCGCGCGACGTGCACGGTGTCGCTCACCGAGGTGGCGATGTCCACCAAGGGGCAGAACCCGACGTCCGGCGCGCTCTCCGCGCGCCGCATCACCCGCACCGTGGCGGGCGACTCGCTGGCCTCGCTGGCCTGGCGGGAGTACGGGGACGCGACGCGCTGGCGGGTGATCGCGGAGGCGAACGACATCGACGACCCGATGCGGCTGCGGCCCGGCACCGAACTGCTGCTGCCGGCCGCCGACGAGGTACGGGCGCCGGACCTGGCCGAGGAGGACCGATGACCGAGAAGACCTTCACCACCGTCCTCCACGCGGAGATCGGCGGGGCGGTGCTGACCGACAAGCTGGCCGCCCATCTCATCGAGGGCTGGGTGGACGCGAGCGTGAACGTGCCGTCCGCGTTCCAGTTGACGTTCGACGACTCGGGCAGCGACATCCTGAAGAAGTTCCCGCAGATCAAGGTGGGGGCCAAGGCGAAGCTGTGCCCGTTCACGGACGGCAAGCGGGGCGACCCGATGCTGACCGGCGAGGTCACCGCGCTGGAGGCGGACGTCGACGCGGGCGGCAAGACGCTGGTGGTGCGCGGCTACGACCTCGGCCACCGGCTGCTGCGCAACCGGCGCGTCGAGGGGTACCCGAACATGACGGCCGGGGACATCGTCAAGCGCCTCGCCACCAAGAGCGGCCTGGACACCGGCAAGATCGACTCGACGCCGACGGTGTACGAGCTGGCGACCCAGCCCAACATCACCGACTGGGACTTCCTCTCCCGGCTCGCCGCGGAGAACGATGTCCACCTCTACTTCGACCAGCACGGCAAGCTCCAGTTCAGCGACCTGCCGTCGGCCGCCGGCGCGCCGTCCGACACCACGCCGGCCGCGCAGTCCCCGTACGTGCTGGAGTTCGGCCACAACACCACCCAGGCCCGGGTGTCGGTGACCGCCGCCGGGCAGGTCAAGCGCGCCGCCGCGCGCGGCTGGGACATGCGCACCAAACGTTCGCTGTACGCCGACTCCCCGGCCACGAAGAGCGAGGACATCCTCGCGGACATCACGCCGGGCAAGGTGTCGTCGCCGTTCGGGTCGTCCGAACTGACCGAGACGCAGACCCCGTACACCACCTCGGGGCAGGTCAAGCATGCCGCGAAGGCGCTCGCCGACGACGTGGCGAACTCCTTCGCGGAGCTGGAGGTGGCGATCACCGGCAACCCCGAGATGCGGCCGGGTCACCCGGTGGCGCTCAAGGGCGCGGGCTTCCCCTTCGAGGGGAAGTACACGGCGACCGGCGTCCGTCATGTCTTCGAGTCGGGGCGGCCGTTCACCACCTGGCTGCATGTCTCGGCGCGGCAGTTCCGCTCCCTGTACGGGCTGGCCTCCGGCGGCGCGGACGACGCGCCGAGCATGCCGGGCGTGGTCGTGGCGCAGGTCAGCAACGCCAAGGACCCGCTGAAGCTGAACCGGGTGAAGCTGACGTTCCCGTGGCTGTCGGACACGTACGAGAGCGACTGGTGCCGGGTGGCGCAGTTCGGCGGCGTCAAGGGCGGCGGGCTGCTGATGCCGGAGGTCGAGGACGAGGTGCTGGTCGCCTTCGACCGGGGCTCGCTGGAGCACCCGTACGTCATCGCGGGCCTCTACAACGGGAAGGACAAGCCGACCCCCGACCCCGACAACATCGACCCGGTCGACGGGCTCAGCGGCAAAGTCAACTGGCGCAGTCTGACCTCCCGCAGCGGGCACACGCTGGAACTGGTGGACGCCAAGTCCAAGATGAAGAGCGGCATCCGGCTCCAGACCGGCAACGGCAGGTTCACCGTGCACCTCGACGAGGTGAGGACGAGCGTGACCATCAAGTCCGACGGCAGCGTGCACATCAGGGGCACCCGCGACGTCGACATCACGGCCGGCGGCAATCTGTCGCTGAAGGCCGGCGGGGCGATCACCATGGCCGCGGGGGCGGCGATCGACATCAAGGCGGGCATGAAGTTCGGGGTCACCGCGGGCGCCGAGGCGGACATCAACGCGGCCGCCGCCGTGAACGTCGAGGCGGGCGCCGCGGTGGAGATCCAGGCGGGGGCCACGGCCGGCATGAAGGCCGCCGGGCCGGTGACGCTCACCTCCCCGTCGATCGTGGGCATGCAGACGCCGGTGGTGCTCGTCAACGACATCCCGCTGCCGATCTGACCGTGCGACCCACGCGATCCGGAGGAAGAAGAACCGAGTCCATGTCCGAGTCCGAGCACCGATCCGAGACCGGGCGCCGGTCCGAGTCCGAGCACCGATCCGAGACCGGGCGCCGGTCCGGGACCGAGTGCCGGCCCGGGGCCCAGCGCCGGTCCGGGACCGAGTGCCTTTGCGAGCCTGAGGGGGCCACGGCAGATGAGTGAGCAGTTCGTCGGCGCGGGCTGGGCGTTCCCGATGCGCACGGATGTCTCCGGCGGTATCGCGCTCGTCCGCCGCGAGCGCGAGATCGAGGAGTCCATGCGGCTCGTACTGGCCACCGCGCCGGGCGAGCGGCCGATGCGGCCGGAGTTCGGGTGCGCGGTGCACGACCTGGTCTTCGCGCCGGTCAACGAGGCGACGGCCGGGCGCATCCGGTACGAGGTACGGCTGTCCCTGGACCGCTGGGAGCCGCGCATCGAGGTGCTGGACGTGACGGTGAGCCCGGCGCCGGACGACCCGTCCGTGCTGTACATCGACGTGCAGTACGCGGTGCGCGGCACCAACAACCCGCGCTCCCTCGTCTTCCCCTTCTATGTGATCCCGTCCACCGAAAGCGACGTCTGATGGCCCTGCCCGCCCCCCACCTCGACGACCGGCGCTTCCAGCAGTTCGTCGACGACGCCAAGCGCTACATCCAGCAGCGCTGCCCCGAGTGGACCGACCACAACGTCTCGGACCCCGGCGTCACCCTCATCGAGGCCGTCGCGCACATGGCGGACCAGCTCGTCTACCGCCTCAACCGGGTGCCGGAGAAGAACCATCTCGCCTTCCTCGACCTGCTGGGCGTCAGCCTCTTCCCGCCCGCCGCGGCCCGCGCCGACGTCACGTTCTGGCTCTCCGCGCCGCAGGAGGAGCCCGTCGTGCTGCCCGCCGGCACGGAGGTCGCGACCAGCCGCACCGAGTCCGAGGAGGCGGTCGCCTTCGCGACGGAGAACGATCTGACGATCGTGCCGTGCGAGCTGGAGTCCGTGCTGCGGCAGGTCGCCGGGTCCTCGCCGGAGGACCGTGGCCAGGACATCTTCGGCGGCGACGACGTGCCGGTCTTCGCCGAGTCGCCGCAACCCGGCGACATGCTGCTGTTCGGGCTGTCGGCGGCCGTGCCGCGGTGCGTCGCGGTGCTCAGCCTCGACAGCCGGGTGGACGGCGTCGGCGTCGACCCCCGGCAGCCGCCGCTGGTCTGGGAGGCGTGGACGGCCGACGGCTGGATCGAGTGCGAGGTCGACGAGGACACCACCGGCGGCCTCAACCGGCCCGGCGAGGTCGTGCTGCACATCCCCTCCGGCCATCTGCTCTCGCGCGTCGGCCGCCGGGAGGCCGGCTGGCTGCGCTGCCGGGTCACCGAGGCCGCGCCGGGCCAGCCGTTCTACAGCGCCTCGCCGACCGTACGGGCCGCGTCCGCGTTCACCATCGGCGGCACGACGGTGGCCGCCCACGCCGAGGTCGTACGGGACGAGCCGCTGGGCGAGTCCTCGGGCGTGCCGGGCCAGCGCATCCGGCTCGCCAACGCGCCCGTCGTCGGGGACCACCCGCCGCTGCTGCTGGAGGTCTCGGACGGCGAGGGCTGGCAGAGCTGGGAGGTCGTCGGCGACTTCGCCCGCTCCGGCCCCGAGGACCGCCATCTGACCCTGGACGCGGCCACCGGGGAGATCGCCTTCGGCCCGTCCGTACGCCAGGCGGACGGCGAGGTGCACCAGTTCGGCGCCGTGCCCGCCAAGGGCGCGATGATCCGCGCCACCCGCTACCGCACCGGCGGCGGGCGCGGCGGCAACGTGGCGCGCGGCGCGATACAGGTGCTGCGCAGCTCCATCCCGTACATCGCGCGCGTCGTGAACCGGGAGGCCGCGCGCGGCGGCGTGGACGGCGAGACGGTCGAGGAGGCGAAGGTACGGGCCCCCATCGCGCTGCGCGCCCAGGAACGGGCCGTCACCGCGCGGGACTACGAGGAGCTGGCGCGCCGCGCCGCGCCCGAGACCGCCCGTATCGCCTGCCTCGCGGCGGACCAGCACGAACACGGCGACAACGCGGTACGGGTCCTCGTCGTCCCGCAGGCCGTCTCCGACCGCGGCGGCCGGCTCCGCTTCGAGCAGTTGGTGCCCGGCGACGAACTCCTCGGCCGCGTCACCGAGTTCCTCGACGAGCGCCGCCCGCTGGGCACCCGGCTCTCCGTCGGCCCGCCCTTCTACCAGGGCGTCACGGTCGTCGCCACGCTGCACTCCTTCCGGGCCGCGCAGGCCGAGCGGGTACGGGCCGAGGCGCTGGACGCGCTCTACGCCTACCTCGACCCGCTGACCGGCGGCGCGCACGGCGAGGGCTGGCCGTTCGGCCGGCCGCTGCGCTCCGGCGAGATCTTCGCGGCGCTCCAGCGGGTGCCGGGCGTGGAGCTGGTGGACGAGGTGCTGCTGCACCCCGCCGACCCGCTGACCGGGCGGCGCGGCGACGCCACGGACCGCATCGAGCTGGCGCCGTCGGCGCTGCTCTTCCCCTTCGACCACCGCGTCCGCGTGATCGAGGCCAGGTGACCGGCGTGACGACACCGACCGAGACGGCGGTACCGCCCGCCTACCGGGGCACCGTCGACGGGCTCGGCACCCCCCACCCGCTCGGCGGCCAGCTCCCCGGCATCTACGCCGAGGACGACTTCGCGCTGCGCTTCGTCGAGGGCCTGGACGTGGTGCTGGCGCCGATCTTCAACGTGCTGGACTGCCTGGAGGCGTACTTCATGCCGGCCCTCGCGCCGGACGACTTCATCGACTGGCTGACCACCTGGGTGGGCGCGGAGCTGGACGGCACGGAGCCGGTGGAGCTGCGCCGGCACGCCGTGGCGACGGCCGTCTCCCTGCACCGGGTGCGCGGCACCCACCAGGGGCTCTCCGACGCCGTGCGGCTGGCCTTCGGCGTACGGCCCGAGATCACCGAGAGCGGCGGCGCCACCTGGTCGGCGCGGCCGCTCGGCGCCTTCCCCGGCGACCCGCGGCCGTATCTGCGGGTCACGCTGTACGTCCCGGACCCGGCGGCGGTCGACGCCCACCGGCTGCGCGCCATCGTCTCCGCGGCCCGCCCCGCGCATCTGCCGTTCACGGCCGAGGTAGCCTCCGCCGCCGACGCTCCCCCGAAGGGACCCGCCCATGTCTGACGCCCCCGCCGCCATCTGCCCGGACTGCGGTACCCCGGCGCGCCAGGAGGGCCAGTCCTTCTGCGACTCCTGCGGCGGCTTCCTGCGCTGGGACTCCTCCCCGGCCACGTCGCCCGCCGACGGCCCGGCAGCGAAGAGCACCACACCCGAGGTCGACACCACCCCGCCCCCGAGGACGGCCCCGGTGCCGAAGGACGGCGGCACCATCCAGGGCGGCCACCTCGCCCCGCCGGACGCCCCGGCCAGGGGTACGGGCCCGGGCCCGGCCACCGCGCGACCGTCGGGGGGGTCGGATGCTACGGGCGCGGGGGCGGGCGCCGGCTCCGGCGCGGGCTCCAGCTCCGGTTCCGGCACGGGGCCGGGGGCCGGCTCGGGCTCGGGCTCGGGCCATGGTCCGCACGGCTCGTACGGTTCCGGCTCGGGCGCGGGTCCGGGGGTCGGCTCGGGCTCGGGCCATGATCCGCACGGCTCGTACGGCTCCGGCTCCGGTGCCGGCGCGGGCTCGGGGGCCGGCTCGGGCGCGGGCTCGGGCCATGACTCGTACGGCTCGTACGGTTCCGGCTCCGGTGCCGGCGCGGGCTCGGGCCAGGGCCCGCACGGCCCGCACGGCTCCGGCCCGGACCAGAGCCCGCACGGCCCGTACAGCTCGGGCTCGGGCCACGGTCCGCACGGCTCGTACGGCTCGCGCGACTCCGGCCCCGCTCCGGCGGCCGAGCCGCGCCCTGGGGCTGCCTCCGGGGCCGCCCCCGGAGCCGCCTCCGGTCCGTATTCGGAGCAGGCGTCCGGACCGGCCGGACGGCCCGACGCCCCGGGCGCAGCGGCCCCAGGCGGAGCCGATGGCGCGGCGGCGCGGCCCGGCTTCGAGGACCCTGACACCGAGTCCACGGTGCCGCTGCCCCCGGCGGCCGGCGACCGGCGCCCGCGGCGGGGCCCGGACGACGACTGGCCGGGCGCGCAGCAGGCGGCGGAGCCCGCACAACCGCACCAGGCGGACCAGCCGACCCAGCCGACCCAGCCGAACCGACCGGACCAGCACTCCCAGCCCACGCAGTCCACGCAGCCCGCCGAGCCCGCCCAGCAGACCCCCACCGCGCCGCCCGCGCAGCCCGGTGCCGACTGGGAGCCGCACCGGCCCGCCGAGCCCCCGAACCGGTCCGACACGGCGATCCGCGCGCTGCTCGTGCCCGTACCGGACGCCACCCCGCCCGCGGCCCCGCCGGAGGCGCCCGGCACGGTGCTGCCCGGCCGCCCCGAGACGCAGCGGCCCCGGGTGCGTACGCCGGGGGTGCCCGCGGCCGACTTCGGGGACCCCTGCCGGTACTGCGGCACGGTGAACCCGCCGCGGCGGCACTTCTGCCGGCAGTGCGCCAGCCCGCTCTCCGACGACCGGGACGCGATCGCCGAGGGCCCGTACGCCGGTCAGCGCCCGCGGCTGCACCGTGAGCACGGCCGCTGGGTGACCCGCGTCCTCCTCGCGCTGCTGCTGGTCGGCGTCGTCCTCGGCGGCGTGTTCGGCGGGCCGCCGGCCGCCCGAGCCGTGCAGGACCACTTCGCCAAGCGGGTGCCCGTGCACCCGGCGTCGTGGTCGGACAAGCACCACGCGCCCAAGCACGAGCCGGACCTGGTCGGCGACGGCTACTCCAACACCTGGTGGGGCACGGGGTACGCGGGCGACTCGGCGGGCCAGTGGATCGAGGCGAAGTTCCAGCAGCCCACGGACCTGCTGGCGATGCTGGTCACGCCGGGCACCTCGGCCCGTACGGCGCAGTCCGCCGACGAGGCCCGCCCGATGGACTTCGATCTGATCGTCACGGACTCGGCGGGCAAGGCGCACACCTCGCACCACACGCTCAACGACGGCGGGGTGCAGAAGATCGACGTGCGGGTGCGCGACGCGGTGACCGCGCGGTTCGTGATCCGCTCGGCGTACGGCACGGCGAAGGACAAGCAGGTGGCCATCGCCGAGCTGGAGTTCTTCCGCCGCTCGTCCAGCTCGAACTGAGCACGGCGGAGGGCCCCCGAACCGCGCGGTTCGGGGGCCCTCTGTGCGTACGAGGTACGGGGGTGCGGACTACTTCAGCGGCGGCTTGCGCAGCGACAGGTGCAGCTCCTTCAGCCGCGCCTCGTCGACCTCGCTGGGCGCGCCCATCAGCAGGTCCTGCGCGTTGCCGTTGAGCGGGAACGCGATGGTCTCGCGGATGTTGGGCTCGTCGGCCAGCAGCATGACGATGCGGTCGACGCCCGGCGCGATGCCGCCGTGCGGCGGGGCGCCGAACTTGAAGGCGCGGAGCATGCCGCCGAACTCGGCCTCGACGGTCTCCTTGTCGTACCCGGCGATGGCGAACGCCTTGTACATGACCTCGGGCTCGTGGTTGCGGATCGCGCCGGAGGACAGCTCGACGCCGTTGCAGACGATGTCGTACTGCCAGGCGAGGATGTCGAGCGGGTCCTTGGTCTCCAGCGCCTCCAGGCCGCCCTGGGGCATGGAGAACGGGTTGTGCGAGAACTCGATCTTCCCGGTGTCCTCGTCCTTCTCGAACATCGGGAAGTCGACGATCCAGCAGAACCGGAACTCGTCCTCGACGAAGTGGCCGGTGCGCTTGGCCGCCTCGACGCGGACCGCGCCCATGATCTTGGAGACCTCGTCGAACTCGCCGGCGCCGAAGAAGACCGCGTGGCCGGGCTTCAGGTCCAGCGCCTCGACCAGCGACTTCACGTCGTCCTCGGTGAGGAACTTGGCGATCGGGCCGGTCAGCGTGTTCTCGTCGCCGACGCGGACCCAGGCGAGGCCCTTCGCGCCCTGCTGGACGGCGAAGTCACCCATCTGGTCGAAGAACTTCCGCGGCTGCTCCGCGGTGTCCGGCACGGCCAGCGCCCGTACGTGCTTGTCGGCGAAGGCCTTGAAGCCGGAGCCCGCGAAGACGGCCGAGACATCGACCAGCTCCAGCTCGGCGCGGAGGTCGGGCTTGTCGGAGCCGTACTTCAGCATCGACTCGCGGAACGGGATGCGCGGGAACGGCGAGGTGACCGTGCGACCGCCGCCGAACTCGGTGAACAGCTCGGTCATGAGCTGCTCGATCGGCCCGAAGACGTCCTCCTGCTCGACGAAGCTCATCTCGACGTCGAGCTGGTAGAACTCGCCCGGCGAGCGGTCCGCGCGGGCGTCCTCGTCGCGGAAGCAGGGCGCGATCTGGAAGTAGCGGTCGAAGCCCGCGATCATCAGGAGCTGCTTGAACTGCTGCGGGGCCTGCGGCAGCGCGTAGAACTTGCCCGCGTGCAGCCGGGAGGGGACCAGGAAGTCGCGGGCGCCCTCGGGGGACGTCGCCGACAGGATCGGGGTCGCCATCTCGTTGAAGCCCAGCGCGGTCATCTTGTGCCGGATGGCGGAGATCACGGCGGTGCGCAGCATGAGGTTGCGGTGCATGCGCTCGCGGCGCAGGTCGAGGAAGCGGTATTCGAGCCGCTTCTCCTCGTTGACCCCGTCCTCGGCGTTGATGGTGAAGGGGATCTGCTCGGCGGCGCCCAGCACCTCGACGGCGGTGACCTCGACCTCGACCTCGCCGGTCGGCAGATCGGGGTTGACGTTGTCCGCGCCGCGGGCGCTGACCCTGCCGTCGATCCGGACGACGGACTCCTTGGTCAGCGAGGCGAGCGCCTCGTTGGCGGGGGTGCCGGGGCGGGCGACGAGCTGCACGAGCCCGTAGTGGTCGCGCAGATCGATGAAGAGGATGCCGCCCAGATCACGACGATTGTGCAGCCAGCCGCTCAGCCGGACGTCGGTGTCGACGTCAGCCGCACGGAGCTCGCCGCAGGTGTGGGACCGGTACCGATGCATCGTTCATCCAAGTCGTCTGATCGGGGGCGGATGGCCGGCCGGCGGCCGGGGCGGGGCCTGCGCTCGTCCACCACAGGCCAGTGTGCAAGCCTACCGTTACGCCCCTCGCTGGTATCCCTGGCTCAAGTCCACATAAAGTGGGGCAATGCGCACCGAGGATGTTCTGGCCGCCGTCGCGACCGGCCTGTGGCGCTGGAACAACGTCACCGGCCTCGTGACCTTCGACGCCGAGGCGGCCCGGCTGATGGGGCTGCCCGCCGCGCCGGTGGAGGTGGCCGAATCCACCGCGCGCGCCCGCTTCCACCCCGTCGACTGGGTCGAGATCCAGGGCATCGTCAGCCTCGCCGTCGCCGAGGGCACCCTCGCCGAGGCCCGGCTGCGCGTCGTCGACCCCGAGGGCCGGGTGCTGCGCACCGTACGCAGCCGCACCAAGCCGATTCCGCTCGACGGCCAGGACGGCTCCACCGAGGCGTACGAACTGGTCGGCATCCTGGAGGAGGTCCCCGAGCCGCAGCCCGGCACCTCCGCCGCCCGCACCCCCGTCACCGGCGACTGGCGGCGCAACCGCGAGGCGTTCCTGCTCGACGCGGGCCGGGCGCTCGCCGAGGCCCGGTCCACGTCCGAGGTGCTGCGGGTGGCGGCCGGGCTGTCCATGCCGGGGTTCGAGCCGGCGGGGCTCGCCGTCTTCGGGATCGACGGCGACCGGATATCGGTCATCGGCCACCACGGCCAGCGGCAGGGCGAGGAAGAGCCCTTCATGGACATGCCGCTGTCCACGGACTACCCGGCCGCCGAGGTCATCCGCACCGGCCGGGCCATCTACCTGCCCGACCCCGAGGAGTACCGCCGCCGCTTCCCCACCACCTGGCCGCTGGCCGAGGGGTTCGGCCGCCGCTCCTGGGCCTTCCTGCCGCTGATCAACGCGGGCCGCACCATCGGCGCCTGGATGGCCGGCTTCTCCATACCGGTCACCTTCAGCCCCGACGAACGCTCCGTGCTGACCACGGTCGCCCGGATGCTCGCCCAGGCCCTCTCGCGCGCCAGCGTCCACGAGTCGGAGCGGGAGCTGACCGACGGGCTCCAGCGCTCGATGATGCCGACCGTGCAGCCGGACATCCCCGGCATGGCGGTGGCCGCCCGCTATGTGCCGACCGGCGGCGGGCTGGAGGTCGGCGGCGACTGGTACGACATGATCACGCTGCCGTCCGGGAAGATCGCCCTGGTCATCGGGGATGTGCAGGGCCACGACGTACGGGCCGCCGGGCTGATGGGCCAGTTGCGGATCGCCCTGCGCGCCTACGCCTCCGAGGGCCACCACCCCGACGCGGTCCTCTCCCGCGCCTCCCGCTTCCTGGCCGGCATCAACGACCTGAGCGGCCCGGACGCGGCCACCGACCCGCGCTTCGCCACCTGCCTCTACATCGAGGTCGACCCCGGCACCGGCATCCTCGACATCGCCCGCGCCGGCCACCCCGACCCCGCGATCCGGCTGGTCGACGGCACCATGCTGGTACGGGCCACCGCCGGCGGCCTGCCGCTGGGCATCGACCCGGACACCGACTACCCCACCACCCGCATCGTCCTCGAACCCGGCGAGACGATGATGGTCTGCACCGACGGCCTCATCGAGACCGGCGGCCACGACCTGGAGACCGGCTGGAACCGGCTCCGCTCCATCATCGAGGGCCACGACCTGTGGGAGAACGAGGGCGTCGGCGGCCTGGAGACGCTCGCCGACGCGCTCGTACAGGCCGTGCACGGACCCCCCTCGCACCACACCACCGGGCCGCTCGTGGACCGGCGCGAGGACGACATCGCCGTGCTGCTGCTGTGCCGCGACGGCGGGGAGTGCGGCCCCGGCCCGTACGACCAGGCGCCCCCGCCCGCCCGCCGCGCCGTCCTGACCGTCGCCCAGGCCGAGCCCGAGCGCATCGCGGCGGCCCGCAAGCAGCTCCGCGACCTCATGCACGACTGGGCCGACGAGGACCAGGTCGACTCCGCGGTCCTGATGGTCTCCGAGATGGTCACCAACGTCCTGGTGCACACCGACGGCGACGCGCTCCTCGTCGCCGAGATCACCGGGGAGCAGCACCGGCGCCGCATCCACGTCGAGGTCTCGGACGCCAGCGACGACATGCCGCACCTGCGCCAGCCGGGCGAGATGGCGTCCTCGGGGCGCGGCCTGGTCCTCATGGAGCTGCTGGCCGAGACGTGGGGCGTGGACCCGCGCGGCGAGGGCAAGTCGATCTGGTTCGAGCTCTACGAGGACGCGCCGGCCCCCGGCCCGTCCGAGCTGCCGCCGGCGCCCCCGGTCGAGCCCGCCGCGTAACGCTCCCGCAGCTCGGCGACGACCCCGAAGGCGGCGGCCGTCAGCGGCACGGCCAGCAGCATCCCGACGATCCCGGCGACGCTCGCGCCCGCCGTGATCGCCACCATCACCACGGCGGGGTGCATCTGCACCGTGCGGCTCTGGATCACCGGCTGGAGCACATGCCCCTCCAGCACCTGCACCACGAGCACCACGCCGAGCGCCCACAGGGCGATGACGAACCCCCGGTCCGCCAGGGCCACCAGGACGGCCACCGCGCCGGAGATGAACGCGCCCAGATACGGGATGTACGCGCCGACGAACACCAGCGCCCCCAGCCCCACCGCGCCCGGCACCCGCAGGACGAGCAGCCCCACGGTGATGCAGACCGCGTCGATCAGGGCGATGACGGTCGTCCCCCGCATGAACCCCTCGATCGCCCGGAAGGCGCGCCGCGCTACGGCCTCCAGATGCGGGCCGCCCGCCCCCGGCGCCAGGGACCGCAGAGCGGCCGCGGCCCGGTCCGAGTCACGCAGGAAGAAGAAGGTCAGCAGCAGCGCGAGCACCGCCGCGGCGGCGGCCTGGCCCACCACGCTGATCCCCTCCAGCAGCCCGGAGGCCGCGGTGCCGCCGAACTTGCCCAGCCAGTTCCTGGCATTGGACGCCATGTCGTCGAGGGAGGTCCCGGCGGCCCCGAAGTGGTCGGACAGGGACCGCGCCGCGTCCTTCAGCGAGGCCACGATCTCGTCGCCGGTGTCGATGAGCGCGCTGACCACGATGTACCCGGCGCCGCCCACGACGGCGACGAGCGCGGCGCAGGTCAGCCCCGCGGCCAGCGACCGCCGCACCCTCATGGCCACGAGCCGCCGGTAGAGCGGCCCGAGCAGCCCGGCCCCGAGCAGCGCCAGCAGCACCGGCGTCACGGCGGCCTTCAACCGCACGCACAACCACACCCCGACCGCCCCCACGGCGGCGAGCAGCAACACCACCACACACCAGGCGGCCACCCGCCGCACCACGTCGGGCACCAGGGCCCGCCCGGCTTCCATGTCGCTCTCCACCAGGTCACAGGACCATGGGGGCGGGGACAGGGCACGCCGAGCGGCGCAGGAGGGTGACGGGAAGTCAACTCTTATCCCTAATCCACCCGTACAGGTGATCGCACACCGAAAGCCGGAATCAGACGGCCATACGGTCGTACGTTCCGCTCATGGTCAACTCCCCTCACGAGGCGTCGCACCGGATCTTCCAGGACCGGCCCGAACTCGTGACCCCGATCTTCCGCGTCCTCGGCGTGCCGCTGGCCGCGAAAGTCTCCGTCGACGTCCTCACCGGCGACGTCACCGAGATCCGCCCGCTGGAGCGGCGCGTCGACAGCGTGCTGCGCGTCGAACCGTCCGACGGCGGTGCGTTCCTGCTCGCCATCGAGGCCCAGGGCCGCCGCGACCCGGACAAGGCCGCGAGCTGGACGTACTACCTGGCGTACCTCGCCGCGAAGTACGGCATCCCGGCCCTGCTCCTGGTCATCTGCCAGGACCGCGCCACCGCCCGCTGGGCGACCGGCCCCTTCCGAACGGGGGTGGAGGGCTGGACCGCCCTCACCACCCACCCCCTGGTCATCGGCCCCGACAGCCTCCCCGTCATCACCAGCCCCACCGAAGCCGCCCGCAACCTCGACCTGGCCACCTTCTCCGCCCTCACCCACGCCAAAGACCCGGACCCCACAGCCATACTGGAAGCCCTGGCAAGCGCCCTGGGAACGGCCGACTCGGCGGCTGTCGCGTACTACTCGGAAATGCTCGAAATCGGCCTGGGAGACACCCCGGCGAGAGACACATGGAGGACCCTCATGCCCCTTCCCGCCAATTTCCCCGGCACCTACTTCCCCGGCCGCGGCACCCTCATCGAGGAGACCTACCTGAGGGGCGAGGCCGCCGGAACAACGAAGACCAAGGCCCAGTCGATTCTTGAACTACTGGCGGGCCGTGGCGTCCCCGTACCCGAATCCGTCCGCGAACGAATCACCGGCTGCACCGACCTCGACACCCTCAACCGCTGGTTCAACCGCGCGATCACCGCCACCAGCACCGACGAACTGTTCACCGAAGCAGAAGCCGAAGCCGCCGCCGAATAGCCGTCCGAGGACGTAGCAACGGACCGCGCCTCCGGGGAGGCGCGGTCCGTTGTTGCGTGGTGCGAGCCCGCGGCAGGCGGAGGGTCAGTGCTCGTCTGCCGGCACGGTCCCCAGGCGGCCCGCCTGGAAGTCGTCAAAAGCCTGCGCCAGTTCGGCGTGGGTGTTCATGACGAAGGGGCCGTAGTGCATCATCGGCTCGCGGATGGGGCGGCCGCCCAGGAGGACGACTTCGAAGTTGGGGCTGCGGGATTCCTGCGACTCGTCGGCCTTGATGGTGAGCGCGTCGCCGTTGCCGAAGACCACCGCCTGGCCCATGCGGAACGGCCGGCCCTCGGCGCCCGCGGTGCCGCGGCCGGCGAGGCCGTACGCGAGGGCGTTGAAGTCGGAGCGCCAGGGGAGCGTCAGCTCGGCGCCGGGGTTGATGGACACGTGCATCATCGTGATCGGCGTGTGGGTGATGCCCGGCCCGGCGTGTCCGTCGATATCGCCCGCGATCAGGCGCAGCAGCGCCCCGCCGTCCGCCGACGTGAGCAGCTTGACCTGGCCGCCGCCGATGTCCTGGTAGCGCGGTGCCATCATCTTGTCGCTCTTGGGCAGGTTGACCCACAGTTGGAGGCCGTGGAAGAGCCCGCCGCTCATGACGAGCGACTCCGGCGGCGTCTCGATGTGCAGCAGCCCGGACCCGGCGGTCATCCACTGCGTGTCGCCGTCGTTGATCGTGCCGCCGCCACCGTGCGAGTCGCGGTGGATGAAGGTGCCGTCCATGATGTACGTGACGGTCTCGAAGCCCCGGTGCGGGTGCCACGGCGTGCCCTTGGGCTCCCCGGGCGCGTACTCCACCTCGCCCATCTGGTCCATCATGATGAACGGGTCGAGGTACTTGTAGTTGATCCCCGCGAAGGCCCGGCGCACCGGGAAGCCTTCGCCTTCGAAGCCGCTGGGCGCGGTGGCCACGTGCAGCACCGGGCGCTGCTCGGCGGCCGCCGGCGCGGCCACGCGCGGCAGGGTCAACGGGTTCTCCACGGTCACTGCTGGCATGTCGGGCCTCCTCGGCGCTTGCCCCCAATTTAGTTGAACAGTGAACATCCCGCAAGGAGGCCGATATTCCCCCACCCGGGACCAGGCCGCCGGAGTACGCGAAAGGGCCCGCCGCTCCCCGCGGCGGGCCCTTGCAAAGAGGAGTAAGGGAAGGACTTATCCGTACATGCGGCGCATCGCGAAGTCGACCATCTGCTCCACCGACTTCGCGTCGAACACCATCCGGTGATCACCCTCCATGTCGAGCACGAAGCCGTACCCCGTCGGCAGCAGGTCGATCACCTCGGCGCCGGTGATCACGAAGTACTTGGACTCCTTCCCGGCGTACCGCCGCAGCTCCTTGAGCGAGGTGAACATCGGGATCACCGGCTGCTGCGTGTTGTGCAGCGCGAGGAAGCCCGGATTGTCACCGCGCGGACAGTAGACCTTGGACGTCGAGAAGATGCCCTGGAAGTCCTCGGCCGACATCGAACCCGTCGTGAAGGCGCGCACCGCGTCCGCGAGGGACGGCGGCGACGGCTCGGGGTAGAGCGGCTGCCCGCCGTAGCCGCCGGGCTGCGCGTGCTGCTGCGGCGGCGGGGGCGGCGCGGCGTACCCCTGTCCCGCGCCCGCGTTCTGGTCGTAGCCGTACATGCCTACGAGCGTACCGAGCGTGCTGGGTCACAGTTGGCCCTTTGGGGGTTGCCTGTTATTACCCACGGGTAGCATCATGGGTGGTTACCGATTGGTACGTACAAGAGATCCAGAGAGATCGATCCACAGAGATCGCCGTCTCCCGAGCCTTACGGAGCCGTCGCCATGGGGCATTACAAGTCGAATCTCCGCGACATCGAGTTCAACCTCTTCGAGGTCCTCGGCCGCGACAAGCTGTACGGCACCGGCCCGTTCGCGGAGACGGACGTCGACACCGCCAAGAGCATCCTCTCCGAGATCGCCCGTCTCGCCGAGAACGAGCTGGCCGAGTCCTTCACCGACGCCGACCGCAACCCGCCCGTCTTCGACCCGGAGACCAGCACGGCGCCGGTCCCCGAGAGCTTCAAGAAGAGCTACCAGGCGTACATGGACGCCGAGTGGTGGCGGCTCGGCATCCCGGAGGAGCTCGGCGGCACCACCTCGCCCCGCTCCCTGCTGTGGGCCTTCGCCGAGACCGTCCTCGGCGCCAACCCCGCCATCTGGATGTACGCGTGCGGCCCCGCCTTCGCCGGCGTCCTCCACGAGGAGGGCACCGAGGAGCAGCACGCCATCGCCCAGCACATGGTCGACCGCCAGTGGGGCGCCACCATGGTGCTCACCGAGCCCGACGCGGGCTCCGACGTCGGCGCGGGCCGTACGAAGGCCGTCCAGCAGGACGACGGCTCCTGGCACATCGAGGGCGTCAAGCGCTTCATCACCTCGGGCGAGCACGACATGTCCGAGAACATCGTCCACTTCGTCCTCGCCCGCCCCGAGGGCCACGGCCCCGGCACCAAGGGCCTCTCCCTCTTCATCGTGCCCAAGTACGACTTCGACTGGGAGAGCGGCGAACTCGGCGAGCGCAACGGCGTCTACGCGACCAACGTCGAGCACAAGATGGGCCTGAAGGCCTCCAACACCTGCGAGATGACGTTCGGCGCCGTCGACGGGAAGCCCGCCAAGGGCTGGCTGCTCGGCGAGAAGCATGACGGCATCCGCCAGATGTTCAAGATCATCGAGTTCGCGCGGATGATGGTCGGCACGAAGGCCATCGCCACCCTCTCCACCGGCTACCTCAACGCCCTGGAGTACGCCAAGGAGCGCGTCCAGGGCCCCGACCTCGCCGCCTTCACCGACAAGACCGCGCCGCGCGTCACCATCACCCACCACCCCGACGTACGCCGCTCGCTCATGACGCAGAAGGCGTACGCGGAGGGCATGCGCGCCCTGGTGCTCTACACCGCGTCCGTGCAGGACGACATCATCCTCCGGGAGGCCGCCGGCGAGGAGGCCGAGGCCAAGGCCGCGCACCGCCTCAACGACCTGCTGCTGCCCATCGTCAAGGGCTACGGCTCCGAGAAGTCGTACGAACAGCTCGCGCAGTCCCTCCAGACCTTCGGCGGCTCCGGGTACCTCCAGGAGTACCCGATCGAGCAGTACATCCGGGACGCCAAGATCGACACGCTCTACGAGGGCACCACCGCCATCCAGGGCCAGGACTTCTTCTTCCGGAAGATCGTCCGCGACCAGGGCCAGGCGCTGACCGCCCTCTCCGAGGAGATCAAGAAGTTCCTCGCCGAGGCCGCCGGCGGCGAGGACCTGGCGCCCGCCCGCGACCAGCTCGCCAAGGCCGCCGTCGACCTGGAGGCGATCGTCGGCGCGATGCTGACCGACCTCGCCGCCACCGAGCAGGACGTCAAGTCCATCTACAAGGTCGGCCTCAACACCACCCGGCTGCTGCTCGCCTCCGGCGACGTCGTCATCGGCTACCTGCTGCTCAAGGGCGCGGCCGTGGCCGCCGACAAGCTCGCGGCCGCCAACGCCAAGTCCTCCAAGGACGCAGCCTTCTACGCGGGCAAGATCGCGGCGGCGAAGTTCTTCGCGCACAACGTCCTGCCGCACGTCGCCGTCGCCCGCGCCGAGGCCGAGTCCGTGGACCAGTCGCTGATGGAGCTGGACGAGAACGCCTTCTGAGCTGCCCCCGCGGCCTCCGGAGAGGCGTGACGCGAGCCGAGGCGGCTCACGCTGGTCACGTTCTGAACACGTTCCGAGCGCCCCGTGAGCCACCTCGGCCGCCAGGGTGGAGGCCGCGGACAGCACAGCCCTCACGGGCCGCGCCGAGGCCTCGCGCCAAGGCTCTGTGGCACGGCTCCCACGGGCCGCGCGGCGGGCCGGTGGACGGCGCTCCGGTCCGAAAACCGACGGCAGAGCCCGCGGACGGGGCCCGATTCCCGCACAGTGGGGACCGGACCCCGTCCGTTCTCCAGTTCTGATCCTTATCCTGAGGCCATGAGCTCTGCGCACCGCTTCGACCGCGGCCACACCGACGACATGATGTCCTTCCTCGCCGCGAGCCCGTCGCCGTACCACGCGGTGGCGAACGCGGCCGCGCGACTGGAGAAGGCCGGATTCCGCCAGGTCTCGGAGACCGAGTCGTGGACCGCGCCCGCGGGCGCCGACGGCACGGACGAGACGGCCGGCGGCAGGTACGTGCTCCGCGGCGGCGCGATCATCGCCTGGTACGTACCGCGCGGCGCGACCCCGGCCACCCCGTACCGCATCATCGGCGCCCACACCGACTCCCCCAACCTGCGCGTCAAACCCCTCCCCGACACCGGCGCGCACGGCTGGCGCCAGGTCGCCGTGGAGGTCTACGGCGGCGCGCTGCTCAACACCTGGCTCGACCGCGACCTCGGCCTCTCCGGCCGGATCACGCTGCGCGACGGCACCTCCCGGCTCGTCGCCGTGGACCGCCCGCTGCTGCGCGTACCGCAGCTCGCCGTCCACCTCGACCGGTCCGTGCACACCGAGGGCCTCAAGCTCGACAAGCAGCGCCACATGACGCCCATCTGGGGCCTCGGCGACGTCCACGAGGGCGACCTGATCTCCTTCGTCGCCGACGAGGCGGGCGTGCCGGCCGCCGACATCACCGGCTGGGACCTGATGACCCACAGCGTCGAGCCCCCCGCCTACCTCGGCCGCGACCGCGAGTTCGTCGCCGGGCCCCGGATGGACAACCTGCTGTCCGTGCACGCCGGAACGGCCGCCCTCGCGGCGGTGGCCGGCGCCGCCGAGGCCGGCGGCGACCTCCCGTACATCCCGGTGCTCGCCGCCTTCGACCACGAGGAGAACGGCAGCCAGGCCGACACCGGCGCCGACGGCCCGCTCCTCGGCAACGTCCTGGAACGCTCCGTGTTCGCCCGCGGCGGCGGCTACGAGGACAAGGCCCGCTCCTTCGCCGGCACCGTCTGCCTCTCCTCCGACACCGGCCACGCCGTGCACCCCAACTACGCCGAGCGCCACGAGCCGGGCCACCACCCGCTGCCCAACGCCGGCCCCATCCTCAAGGTCAACGTCAACCAGCGCTACGCCACGGACGGCGGCGGCCGGGCCCTCTTCGCCGCCGCCTGCGAGCGCGCCGGCGTCCCCTGGCAGAGCTTCGTCTCCAACAACTCCATGCCCTGCGGCACCACCATCGGCCCGATCACCGCCGCCCGGCACGGCATCACCACCGTCGACATCGGCGCCGCGATCCTCTCCATGCACTCCGCCCGCGAGCTGTGCGGCGCGGACGACCCACACCTGCTCGCCGCCGCGCTGAGCGCCTTCCTGGAGGGCTGATTTGGAGTTCTCACTACTGGGCCCGGTCGCCGTCTCCACCCAGTCCGGAGAGCTGCCGCTGGGCCCGGCCAAACGCCGCAGCGTGCTCGCCATGCTGCTGCTGCGCCCCAACACCACCGTCTCCGTCGAGCAGTTGACCAGTTCCGTATGGGAGGACGAACCGCCCGAGCACGCCCGTACGGTCATCCAGGGCCACGTCTCCAAGCTCCGCGCCGCCCTCGCCGACGGCGGCGCGGACGCCTACGGCGTCGAGCTGACCACCCGCGGCTCCGCGTATCTGCTGCGGCTGCCCGAGGAACTGATCGACACCTACCGGTTCAGCGAACTGGTCAACCTGGCGCGCCCCGAGGAGGCGCCGCACGACGCCGTGCCGCTGCTGCGCGAGGCGCTGGCCCTGTGGCGGGGGCCCGCGCTCTCCGGCACCGTCTCCAGCCCGCCGCTGGCCGCCGCCGCGCACGCCCTGGAGGAGCGCCGGCTGACCGGCGTGGAGGCCCTGGCCGCCGCCCACGGCGCGCTGGGCGACCACAGCCGCGCCGCCGCCACGCTGCACTCGGCAGCCGTCACCCACCCGCTGCGCGAGGGACTGATCGCCGCCCTCATGCAGGCCCTCTACCGGGCGGGCCGCCAGTCCGACGCCATCGACTGGTACCACCGCACCCGGCGGCTCCTCTCCGACGACCTCGGCGTCGACCCCGGGGAGCAGCTCCGCACGTCGTACGAGCAGATCCTCCGGGCGGGCGGCCCGTCGGCCCCGGCTCCGGCCCCCGCCCATGCCGGCACCGGCGCGGGTGCGAGGGTGCAGCAGCAGCGGTCGCGGGCCGCCGACCCGCGGCTCGCGGGCGGTACGGGACGTATGGGCGGCGTGGGAGCTGCGGGGCGTACGGGCGCTGCGGACCGTACGGGCGCTGCGGGGCGTACGCCGCAGGCCGCACCGCCCGGCGCGGCGGCCCGCGATCCCAGGCAGGCGGGCGGTACGGGCGCGGGCTGGGGACGGTCCGGGCCCGCGGCGGCCTCTGGTGGGGCCTCTGGCGGAGCCGCTGATACAGCTTCCGGTACCGCCTCCGGCGCGGCTGAGCAGCAGGGTTACGGGCCGGAGCAGGGTTACGGGCCGGAGCAGGGCTATCCGCCGGCCTCCGCCCCCGGCCCCGGCCCCGCCCCCGAACAGGGGCAGGGGCAGGGACAGGGTTACGCCTCCGGCTACGGTGCCGCGACGGCGGCCGGCGGGGGCTCCGGCGGGCCCGCGGCGCCGAGGCTGCTGCCGCGCCCGCCGGCCGGCTTCCTCGGCCGCGGGGACGAGCTGGCGGAGATCACGCGGCTGGCGCTGCCCGGCGCGGCCACGGGGACCCCGCTGCCGCCGGACGCGGACAGCACCGTGGTGCTTATCACCGGCCCCGCCGGAGTCGGCAAGACGGCCTGCGCGGTGCGCTGGGGCCACACCCATGACGCGCACTTCCCGGACGGGCTGCTGTTCGCGGATCTGCGGGGGTTCGGGGAGAGCGACGAGGCGGCGCCGATAGAGGTGCTGAGCGAGTTCCTGCTCGCGCTGGGCACGCCGCCGGAGCGCATCCCCAGCTCGCCGCAGGCGGCGGCCGCGCTCTACCGGTCGCTGGCCGCGAACCGCAGGCTGCTCGTGATCCTCGACAACGCCAGCGGCTCCGCGCAGGTGCGCCCGCTGCTCCCGGCGGGCCCCGGCTGCACCACCCTGGTCACCAGCCGCAGCAGGCTGGACGGGCTGGTCGCCACCGACTCCGCCCGGCCCGTACGGCTGCATCCGCTCGCCCCCGAGGACGGCGTGGCGCTGCTCGGCGCGCTGCTCGGCCCGGAGCGGGTCGCCGAGGACCCGGACGCGGCGCATGAGCTGGCGGCCCTGTGCGACGGGCTGCCGCTGGCGCTGCGCGCGGCGGCGGCGCAGCTCACGGCCCGCCCCCGATGGCGTCTGGCGCGCCTCGCCACGGCGCTGCGCGACGAACGCCGGCGGCTGGCGCTGCTGTCCGCCGAGGACACGGGCGTGGCGGCGGCGCTGCGTACGTCCGTGGCCCGGCTCTCGGCGGACGACGCCCGGCTGCTGCGGTCGCTCGGTACGAGCTTCACGCGGGTCGTGGACGCGTCGGCGGTGGCAGCGCTCGACGGGGCCGACCCGGAGGTCACGCGGGACGGGCTGGACCGCCTCGCGGAGATGCATCTGATCGACGAGGAGGCCACCAACCGCTATGTGATGAGCGATCTGGTGAAGCTCTTCGCGCAGCGCAAGGAGAAGAAGGAAGAGGATCGGGACGCAGCGGAACGGGACGCCAATAAAGACCTCTGACCTGCGGTTTCAAGAGATCTAAAGGCCCCGTTAGCGGAGCATTAGCGCAGCGGCAGCGGTACGGAAGCGCCCCCGGCCAGGATTGGTGTCACACCGAGAGAACGACACCGACCGCCCCGGGGGGAACCCGCCATGAACGCCACCGCTCGCCGCACCCGCAGCCTCCGCGTCGCCGCCGCCGTACTGACCGCCGCGGCCGCACTGACCCTCTCCGCCTGCTCCGGTTCGGACGCCTCGGGCGCGAAGACGACGGGGAAGGCGGACACGTCGGCGAGCGCCGCGGACACCCCCGTGGAAGGCTCCCTCCCCGGCTCCGGCTCGAACGAGCAGGGCGGCGCGGACGCGAAGGGCGGCTCCGGCGCCGAGGCCAAGGGCGGTTCGGGGTCGGGTTCCGCGGGCTCCGGCGCCAAGGCCGGGGGCGGCTCCGGGGAGCAGACGAGCGACAAGTCGGCGCCGCTGAGCGGCAACAAGTCGGGCGGCAGCGGCGGCGGCTCGGCCACCAAGCGCTGCCACACCTCCGAGCTGCGGGGCGCGTTCGCGACGGGCGAGGACGCGGCCCCGGACGAGAACGCCACCGGCTCGACGACCACCAGCATCGTGCTGACCAACAAGGGCAGCCGCACCTGCACGATCGGCGGCTTCCCGGGCGTGGACCTCACCTCCGAGAACGGCGGCGAGCGCTGGTCGCTGGCGCGCTCCTCGGCCAAGTTCAGCTCGATCACCCTCAACCCCGGTGACAGCACCGACTTCAAGCTCAACCTCCTCATGACCAAGGAGGACGAGGGCTTCTACCAGCCGGCCCACGTCGAGGTCACCCCGCCCAACGAGACCACCTCCCTGAACCTCAACTGGCCCTGGGGCACCCTCGTCAAGCAGGACGGCGCCACCCACCCGGGCACCTTCGTCAACCCGATCGGCTGACCCCCCGCCGCCGCACCGCCGACTGATTAGCCGTTCCGAGCCCGGGTACCCGAAGGCGTACCAGAGCCCGGAACGGCCAATTCAGTTCAGCTCAGTTCGGAGGCGTTTATCCATGGGCATGGGATGGTGCATCGGCCTGGTCGCGATCGGCGCGATCCTCACATTCGCCGTCGACTGGCACATGCAAGGCGTGAACGTGCACCTCGTCGGCCTGATCCTGATGGCTGTCGGCATCATCGGCATCTGCGCGTACGTCAGTATCTTCAAGCGCCGCCGCATGCAGCCACCGCCCCCCGCGGCCCCCGTAGTAGAAGAAGACCACCGCTTCATCCGCTGACCCGCCCCTCCCCACGGGGCCGGGCTACCGCCAACTCCATGTGGGCGGGTGGAACTTCTGAAGCGCAAGGTCAGATCCCGGGCCGTGGCGCCACCTCGTAAAGGTTCCTCCCTCCCGCCATGTGAGCGTCCCAGAGGCCCCGGATCACTGGGGTCAGGGCAGGGTCGGGCGGGATCTCCCGGAAGGGGCCCAGCAGCGTCCGCGCCCCGGCGAGCTGGAAGTACTCGTACATCTCTTGATCTCTCGCCCTGCCCCGTGTCGTCGAGGCGCGGCCCCTCCAGTACGGCCCCTTCGGCCCGTTGGACGACGGACGAGGGGGTTTCCGGTGGTTCAGGTGTCCAGGCCCGCCAGTACCAGGGCGAGTCTGGACGTGCCGTCGGCGGTGATGCGGAGGGGGACACCCCAGTCCTGCTGGTGGACGTGGCAGGCGGGGTACTCGTTGGCGGGGTCGTCGTCGCAGGAGGCGGCCATCGCGGAGACGTGCAGGACGCCTTCGGTCGCGTCCTCGGCGAGCAGCACCTCGCGGCGCAGGTCCGTGCCCGCCCCCGAGCCCTCCGCGAGGAGTTCCGGCGGGGTGGAGCTGATGAGGAGGCGGGACGAGGGGCCGTAGCGCGTGTCGAGCTTCTGGCCCGCCGGGGCCTGGAAGACGACGTCCACGGTGAGCTTGCCCGCGCTCACGTCGGTCGCCGCGCGCTGCGTGCGGTGGGCGACGGACTCCACCCGTACCGCCTCCTCCGGCAGCCGCAGCCGCGTCAGCCGGTGCCGCGCGGACTCGACCACGACGATGTCACCGGAGCCGTCCTCCGCGAGGACCGCGTCCGAGGGCTCCCGCAGGTCGGTGGCGAGCGTGCTGACCTCGCCCGTCGCCGGGTCGTAGCGGCGCAGCGCGTGGTTGTACGTGTCCGACACGGCGACCGAGCCGTCGGGCAGGGCGGTCACGCCGAGCGGGTGCTGGAGCAGGGCCTGGGCGGCGGGACCGTCGCGGTGGCCGAAGTCGAAGAGGCCGGTGCCCACGGCCGTACGGACGACGAAGTCGGCGGGGTGTTCGTCGGGGCCGCCCCTGCCAACCTGGTCGGCGCCGCCTCCGGGGCCGGAGCTCTCCCCCGCAGAGCCCGCCCCTTCGCCCCCCGTCCGCTCGATCCACCGCACCGCGCTCGTCTCGGAGTCCGCGACCCACAGCCGCTCCCCGTCGGCGGATGCCGCGAGCCCGGACGGCTGCGCGAACCACGCCTCGGCGGCGGGCCCGTCCACCAGCCCCTCGTTGGTGGTGCCGGCCTCGGCGCGTACGGTCGCGGTGGCCGGGTCGTACGACCAGAGCTGGTGCACGCCCGCCATGGCGATCCACACGCGGTCCGCGAACCAGGCCACGTCCCACGGCGACGAGAGGTCCACCTCGCGGGCGGCGCCGCTCGTCGGGGAGCCCTGCCACCACTGCCGCCCGGTGCCGGCGACCGTCGTGACCTGGCCGGTTTCCGGGTCGTACGCGCGCAGGGCGTGGTTGACGGTGTCGGCGACGATCACCCGGCCGTCCGGGAGCAGCGCCAGTCCCTGGGGCTCGCTGAACCGGGCCGTCCCGGGGCCGCCGTCGACGAGGCCGCGCTCGCCCGTGCCGACGCGCCGTACGACGGTCTCGCCGTCCGGGGCCAGCTCCACGAGCGCGTGCCGCGTGGAGTCGGAGACCAGGAGGTTCCCGCCGGGCAGGGCGAGCGCCTTGCCGGGGAAGCGGAGGTCGGTGGCGACGGGCTCGGGCGGTACGTACGGGCCGTCGCCGCGCCGCAGCGTCCCGCGCTCCTCGTGCGTGGCCTCCAGCTCCTCGACCAGCTTCTCGATGGCGTGGGCGTGGCCCTCGCCGGCGTGCTGGGCGACGACGTAGCCCTCGGGGTCGATGACGACGAGCGTGGGCCAGGCCCGTACGGCGTACTGCTTCCAGGTCGCCAGCTCCGGGTCGTCGAGCACCGGGTGGTGCACCCCGTACCGCTCCACGGCGTCGACGACGGCCTGGTGCTCCGCCTCGTGCACGAACTTCGGGGAGTGCACGCCGACGATCACGACGGTGTCGCGGTGCTTCTCCTCCAGCTCCCGCAGCTCGTCGAGGACGTGCAGGCAATTCACGCAGCAAAATGTCCAAAAATCCAATAGGACAATGCGTCCCCGCAGGTCAGCGAGGGTGAGCGGGGTGCCGCCGGTGTTGAGCCAGCCGCCCTTGCCGGTGAGTTCGGGGGCGCGGACGCGTGCGTGTGAAGCCATGTTCCCATCCAACATCACCGGCCCCCGCGCGCATTCCTGCGGCCGCCGGGGGAACGTGTCCGCCATGAAATACCAGGTGCGTGAACGCATGCTCGCCATCGGCGACGACTACTGGATCACCGACGAGCACGGCGAGAAGGCCTTCCTCGTGGACGGCAAGGCGCTGCGGCTGCGCGAGACCTTCGAGCTGAAGGCGGCGCACGGCCCGGTGCTGGCCGTGATCCACAAGAAGATGTTCGCCTTCCGCGACACCATGGAGATCGACCGCGACGGCCGGACGCTCGCCACCGTCAAGAAGAAGCGTTTCTCGCCCCTGCGCGACCACTACCGCGTCGAGCTCTCCGACGGCACCGAGCTGGATGTCTCGGGCGACGTCCTCGACAAGGAGTACGGCATCGAGTACGACGGCGAACTCCTCGCCCACATCTCCCGGAAGTGGTTCCGCCTCCGCGAGACCTACGCCGTGAACGTCGTACGCGAAGACGCCGACCCCGCCCTCCTCATCGCCGTAGCCGTCTGCGTGGACCGCCTGGCCGAACACGAACACGAGCACGACGAGCATGGGGCCCATGGGGCGCACGAGGAGCACGGGCACAGGCACTGACGCGGGCGCGGGGGCTCCCGGCGGCCGGCGCTGACGCACACCCGGAGGGGGCGGCGGCCGCCCGGTGCCGGAGGGCGCCCGGTGCCCCTGACCCTTCGCCTTCGGCCTCTGGGGCAACGCTTTCTGCCCCGGACTCTGCCCCAGTACACCTGCCCGCCGCACCGCGACCGCGATGGAGTGGCTGTTTCATTCCGACGCGGCTGTTGTCGGCGAGGAGGGCCAACTCATGTGGCGGCGGCAGGTTGATTCGAGCGTACACGGCGGGCACAGCGGGCCCGGCCGCAGGACCGACCAGAGCGCCCGGCCCGGCAGAACTCCGTCTCCCACCGGGGGGCTGAACGCGGCCTACGTGCAGGCTCTGCAGGGTTCGGCCGGCAATACGGCCGTCGGCCACATGCTCGCCGCGGGTTCCGCCCAGGGCTCGTTCCCCGTGCAGCGCATGTATCACGGGGGCCATGGCGGCCAAGGCTCCGGCGGATACGCGCCGGCACCGGCCCCGCAGCAGATGACCCCCGCGCAGGTCACGGGGCAGATCTCCGCCCTGGTCAACGCCCCTCCGATGCTGAATTACGGCGCCCTGCGCCAGGGCAGGGCCCACGAACAGTTCTGGATGCGCTTCCCGCGCGACATGGCGGGGCAGGAGGCTGAGCAGACCCTGTCGGAGACCAGCACCCTGCTGTTCGACAGCATGAAAGGGGCCCAGGAACGGGCCCGCGCAGCCGAGCCGGACCAGGCCGCGGAGGACAGCGACAACCGCGAGGTCCAGGGCATGCTGATCAACGACCGGCTGGTGTTCGCCACCAACTTCAACTCGTCGATCGACACTCTCGTGGATGAGGGCGAACAGGAATTCGGTGAAGGCCCCACCCTGCAGGAACTGCTGACGATCCAGCAGAGCGACGCGGGGCGCACGCAGAACCTGCGCCCCCATGAGGCGGAGAACCTGCGGGACAAGCTGGAGAGTTACCGCAGGAAGAACAGAGCGATCGCCATGAAACAGCGCGGCGCCGGCGAGCAGGGCCGGGGGTACGACGCCACCGCGATGGCCCTGCGCAGGAAGCTCAAGGCACCGGTCATCGTCGCGAACGTCGAGGACGGCGACCTGCGCGAGATGCTCACGTCGAAGGATTTCGCGGGGCGGGTCATCCTGCTGCGCTTCGGGGCGCTGGATCCCAGAAAGAACAAGCAGACCGGAAGGAAGACGCGCGAGAAGTCGGTGCACGCGGAGCAGAAGCTTCTGCTCGCTCTCGGCTACGCCGGCATCAGCCCGCACCAGGATGTCTCCGGCCCCCTGGCCATCATGGGCAAATACCGTCCGTGCATGGGGTGCGCCGCCGCGCTGAAGTACTACCAGGAGCGCATGGGATTCCGCGGGCTCAGTTTCGACGAGAACTATGGGCATTATTTCCAGACCTCGGTGAACAACCTGGCCGAGCACCACCGGCACATCATGGACGCGCATTATCTGGAATACATCCGGCAGATGGTCCGGGAAGACGTCACGAGCACCCCGGCGCTGCGGCACGAAGCGGCGCCCGCAGGGTCCGAGTTCCGGCGTGGCGGCCCCACCATCAGGGTCCCCGGGCGGTATGCGTCACGGCAGGCCGATGTGACGCCGCCCGCCAGCGACGCCGAGTTCGAGGGAGACGAGTACGTCCGGAATCCGCGCCGGAAGATGGGGCAGGCGTACGAGCTGGAGACGGCCCATCTGGGAATCGGCCGAGGGTCGCAGTCCCACCCCGTAGGGCGCCGCCTGGATGAGCTGACCGAAAACCAGGCAGCGGAACTGCACGAGCTCTGGAACGGGTCGGCGGCGCATCCCCCCACCAACGAGAGCCGTCAGCGCGCCCTGGAACTCGCCTACCACTACAGCAGGAAGCGACGGATCACCCTGTCGATTCTGGGCGCTGCCATCGGCCTGCACGAGAAGCGGCTCGGCACATACCTCACCAAGTACGCCAATGAGGGGCACTGGGAGCACATGCCGTCACGCTCCAACAAACTGCCGAGCCAGCCGAGGGAGAGGGACAGGCACAGGGGCGACCCCTCGAAACAGTTCACCAAGGGAGGCCAACTGGACGACAGGGGCAGGCGAGCCATCGACGAGACCCTTGCCGGCCTCCGCGGCGACCCGTGGGTCGCGGAGTGGGAACGGTTCCGCGGGTATGAGGAGAGCGGCAGGCTCGACCGTGCTTCCCACACGCTCAACCCCACGAAGGCACCGTCCGAGCTCCTCCTGACACTCGCCCGTCTCCGTCGCGACGGTTACGACGTGCCGCAGATGTCCCGCTACCTCTACACGGGTGATAACGGGGACAATCTGCGGAAGGCCATCTCGCGGAAGGGCAAGTCGCTGCTCGAACAGAGCGAGTCGGCCGGTGACACCGCCATGGGGGGCATGGCTCCGGCGGCTTCCTCTGCCGGATCGTCCCGGCGGCGCGCTGCACCGCCGTCCGGTCGGCAGTCCACCACCCACAGCAGGCGGCGCCAGTCGGTCTCCTCCCGCCCGGAGCGTGGCGAGAGCAGCGCGATGGGGGCGGGGCGGCAGCCCAGGCACCCCGAGTTCGAAGGGTTCGAGCTCCGGATCGATCCGAACGGGCAGCCTTACTACATCGAGGAGGAGACCGGCGGGATCTACGTCTACCTCGACGGACGCATGGTCCGGGTCCGCCAGGCCAGCCCGGTCGACACCGAGATGAGCGGCGGCTACCGCTGACGGCCGGCCCTGGCGGCACCGGCCGACGGGCCCGCCGCCGTGACCGCCCTCGTGTCGTCCGGTGTGTCCTGCCGCGCGCTGGACGACATGCCGGCCGCGGGCGGCCGGGGCGACCGGGGCCGGAAGTCGGCCCCGGCCGCTCAGCGGCCCAGGACTCGGTCCTTGAGGGCCGGGAACTCCTCGCGGGTCTTCGCGACGCGGGCCATGTCCAGGTCGACGGTCAGGACCTCTTCGGCCGCGCCCGCCTCGGCGAGCACCTCGCCCCAGGGGTCGACGACGACGCTGTAACCGGCCTGTTCGACGCCGGCGTGGGTGCCGGCGGTGCCGCAGGCGAGGACGTAGGTCTGGTTCTCGACGGCGCGGGCGCGGGCGAGGAGGGACCAGTGGGCGCGGCGGCGGGCGGGCCAGCCGGCGGGGATGACGAGGGTCTGGGCGCCGGCGTCGACCAGGGCCCGGAAGAGTTCCGGGAAGCGCAGGTCGTAGCAGGTGGCGACGCCGACCTTGGTCTCGGGGAGGGTGAGGGTGACGAGTTCGTCGCCCGCGCTCATCAGCACGGCCTCGCCCTTGTCGAAGCCGAAGCGGTGGATCTTGCGGTACGTACGGGCGAGTTCGCCGTCCGGGGAGAAGATCAGGGAGGTGTTGTAGAGCGGCCCGTCGGGGTCCCGCTCGACGATGGACCCGGCGTGCAGCCAGACCCCGGCGTCCAGCGCCGCCGCCGACATGGCCTCGAACGTCGGCCCCTCCAGCGGCTCGGCCTCCGTACCGAACGACTCGAAGGCGAAGGCGCCCACCGGCCACAGTTCGGGGAGCACCACCAGGTCGCTGCCGCGCTGCTCCCGTACGAGCGAACCGGCGCGCACCCGGCGGGATTCAACCGATTCATCCGGGTCTACCTCGATCTGGATGAGAGAGGCGCGCACACTACCACCGCCTAATAATTCGAGCCGTCGATCCGGGCCTACGATCAGAGACGAAAGCACTGCCGGGGTGCTCCCGCGCAGCGTAACTTAACTGCACAACAGCACCCAGACCGCGTACGAACCGCCCGAGGGGTTCCGTGACCGTCCACCCAAGCCTTCAGACCTCCATCGACGCCTGGACCCATTCCATCGAAGCGATATCGGAGTTGGTGACGCCGCTCGTCGAGAGCGACTGGAACCGGGCCACCGAGTGCCCCGGCTGGTCCGTGCGCGACATCGTGTCGCACATCATCGGCATCGAGTGCGAGATGCTCGGCGACCCGCGCCCCATCCACACCCTGCCGCGCGATCTCTACCACGTCACCGACGAGTTCTCCCGCTATATCGAGGTCCAGGTCGACGTGCGGCGCTGCCACACCTCACCGGAGATGACCGCCGAGCTGGAGTACACCCTCATCCGGCGTGCGCGGCAGTTGCGCAACGAGACCCGCGACCCGCAGACCCCCATCCGGTGGCCGCTCGGCAGCTCCACCGAGCAGACCCTCGAACGGGCCCTGAAGGTCCGCGCCTTCGACGTCTGGGTGCACGAACAGGACCTCCGCCGCGCCCTCGGCGCACCGGGCAACCTCGACTCCGCGGGCGCCCAGCTCACCCGCGATTTCCTGCTCCGCGCCCTCCCCAAGGTCGTCGCGAACGACGCGGGCGCCCCGCCCGGCTCCGCCGTCGTCTTCGATGTGCACGGCCCGCTGGAGTTCATGCGGACCGTCCGGGTCGACGCCGAGGGCAAGGGCACCATCGACGGCAGCGTCTCCCTCGGGCCCACCGTCACGCTGGTCCTCGACTGGGAGACCTATCTGCGGCTGGCCTGCGGCCGGGTCCGGCCCGACGCGGTCCGCGACCAGCTCAAGATCGAGGGCGACCGGCCGCTCGCGGAGGCCATCCTGCGGGAGTTCGCCGTCACGCCATAGCCGTCACCCCCGTAGGCGAGTCCTGCCTCTGTTCGGTGCGCCGGTACGCGCGCGGGCGCGCCGGTACGGACACCAGTACGCCGGTACGCGCGCGGGTGCACCTGGGCGCGACAGTACGGGCGCGAGTACGGCCGTACGCCCCTACGCCCGTATGCCCTACGCCCCCACCCCCCTACGCCGGTACGTGCACCGTCTCCACCCTCGACGCCAGTACCCGCTCCCGCTCGCGGCGGTGTGCCCGGGCCCGTAGCCGGAGGATCTGGGAGAGGCCGAGGGCTTCCAGGACGAAGACGGACGCGAACGCCGTCCGGTAGCTGTTGCCGGTGGCGTCCAGCAGCACGCCCACCGCGAGCAGCGTCGTCATCGTCGCGATGAAGCCGCCCATGTTCACGATGCCGGAGGCCGTCCCCTGCCGCTCCGGCGGATTGGCGGGGCGGGCGAAGTCGAAGCCGATCATCGAGGCAGGGCCGCACGCGCCGAGCACGACGCACAACACGACGAGCAGCCACATCGGGGCGCGGTCGGCGCCGGGCCAGAAGATCGTCAGGGCCCAGAGGGTGGCGGTGGCCGCGATCGTGCCGAAGGCGATCGGCAGCCGGGCGCCGTGGTGGCGGCCGATGACCTGCCCGTAGACGAGGCCGATGGCCATGTTGGAGAGCACGACCAGCGTCAGCAGCTCGCCCGCCGTGCCGCGCGCGAGCCCCTGCGACTCGACCAGGAACGGCATCCCCCACAGCAGCAGGAAGACCATCGCCGGGAACTGCGTCGTGAAGTGCACCCACATCCCGATCCGGGTGCCCGGCTCCCGCCAGGCCAGCGCGATCTGGCGGCGTACGAAGCCCTTGCCGACGTGGGGGTGGGGCGCGGGCTCGTACCCCTCGGGGTGGTCCTTGAGGAAGATCAGCAGCAGAGCGAGGACGGCTACGCCCGCCAGCGCGCTGCCCGCGAACGTACGCTCCCAGCCGGCGCTGTGCAGCAGCCGGGCCAGCAGCATCGTGGAGACGAGGTTGCCGGCCATCCCGAAGAGCGCGGCGACCTGCGCGATCATCGGGCCGCGGCGGGCCGGGAACCAGCGGGAGCCGAGCCGCAGCACGCTGATGAAGGTCATCGCGTCGCCGGAGCCGAGCAGGGCGCGGGAGGCCAGCGCCATCGCGTACGAGTGCGAGAACGCGAACCCGAACTGCCCGACCGTGAAGAGCACCACGCCCATGGCGAGGACCTTCTTGGTGCCGAGCCGGTCGACCATCAGCCCCACGGGTATCTGCATGCCCGCGTAGACCAGGAGTTGCAGGATCGAGAAGGTGGAGAGGGCGGACGCGTTGATGTGGAACCGCTCGGCGGCGTCGATGCCCGCGACGCCCAGGCTCGTACGGAAGATGATCGCCACGAAGTAGACGCCGACGCCCAGCCCCCAGACGCCCAGTGCCCGCCGGCCTCCCGGCGGGTCACCGGGCAGCCCTATGGAACCGCCGCCGGCGCCGGTACTCGCGCTCGCGCCGCTCATCGCACGTCCCCCTGCGCCAGGTTCCGCACCCAGCTCACGTGCCGGTGCACGGCCTCGGTGGCCGCCGCCTCGTCCCCGGCGCGCAGCGCGTCGAGGATCTCCGTGTGCTCGGTGATGTTCTTCGCGACCCGGTCCGGGTGGGCGTGCATCAGGGCGACGCCCATCCGCAACTGCCGGTCCCGCAACTGGTCGTAGAGGCGCGAGAGGATCTGGTTGCCCGCGCTGCGCACGATCTCGGCGTGGAAGGCCCGGTCGCTGACGGAGAGCGCCGCCAGGTCCCCGGCCTCGGTCTGCTCCCGCATGTCGGCCAGCAGCTCCGCGAGCCGTTCGATGAGTCCGGCGGGCGCGGGCACGGCCTTGGCCACCGCGAACTTCTCGACGAGCAGCCGCGTCTCCACCACGTCCGAGATCTCCTGCGCCGATACGGCCAGGACCAGCGCGCCCTTCTTCGGGTAGAGCTTGAGCAGCCCCTCGACCTCCAGACGCAGCAGCGCTTCGCGTACGGGCGTCCGCGACACCCCGACGGCCTCGGCGAGGTCGCCCTCGGTGAGCAGCGTGCCGCCCTCGTAACGGCGGTCGAGTACGGCCTCCTTCACATGCGCGTAGACGCGCTCGGCGGCGGGGGGCGGCTTGGGGGCCGAGGAGGAAGGCGTGGGAGGCGCGGTGGCTGTGGGGGGCGTGAGGGCTGTGGGGGACGCGGGGGTGTGAGCTGGCGCGGGGGCCGGGGCGGGTGACATGCGCACAGCATAGATACATCAGGTATGCGTAAAGGAGACCCTGTCCACTATCCGGACGGAGGGTCGGCGCGCCCCCGCCCGCCCCCGCCCGCCCTCTTCGCGCCCTCCGCACCCCCGGGCGTCTCGCTCCTCCCGCGCCGCCTCCGAAACGATTCATCACGGAAAATGCGAGGCGCCCATATCACTATCCCGCCTCGAATTGAGCCGGTCGGCATTCACTCAATGGGCGACGTTTACCTTCCGAATTACCCGGAAAACCTGGCCACGGCGGCCGACCGGAAGGCCGGAAGGCCGGAAGGTCGCCTTCACCCGCCCGCGCAGGCAGGTGAATCATCCTTCGATGAGCGAATCGAATCGAAATCGAATCAGAGAGCATTATGTCAGATACTCATTACGGCCCACCAAAAGCACTTCTTTCCGCGGACTCGGGTTCGTACGGCATGGCGGGCGAAGCGTGGCTGCGGGTTCCCGTGTACGTCGGCGGGCTCCGCAGGTTCCCCCAGGACGACGCGGCCTTCAAGGACGCCTACGGGAAGATCACGGACGCCGCGGAGCACAAGAAGATCATGGCGGCGGTCAAGGACGCGAGGAAATTCCTCGAAGGCTACGGCGACCCCGCCGCGCTGACGAAGAAAATCGCTCAGGACGGCGAATACCTCCAGAAGAAGAGCCCGCCCGGCGAGTTCTACGCCCAGGCGCTGTGGGCGGCCTACCGGGCGCAGTCCACCGCGGGCATGTTCGTCGCCGGGGCCAAGACCCTGCGGGAGACGCTCGCCAAGCAGCCCGAGGAGATCAAGAAGAACGCCGCCCTCGTCCGGGACGTGTTCACGGGTTCCGGCGGTCTCGCGTCGATGAGCGCCGAGCGGAAGGACGACTTCACCAAGCTGGCGCTCACGGCCGAGCAGATGGTCATGACCTTCGAAGTGGCCCAGAAGCCGCTCGCGGACTCCATGGGGACGGACTCCAAGACGTACGCGAGCGCGAAGGCGGCGCGCAAGGAGTGCGAGAACCAGGCCGCGGCCTTCGACGGCGCGGCGGAGGCCGCGTGGACGGAATGGCTCGGCTACCGCGGCGCCCAGCCCGCCCAGCCCCTCGACGTATGCGTCGTGAACTGCGGAGTCCCCGTGGGGGCCGCCAAGCTCGACGGGCAGGCCCCCACGGACAAGGCGGTGGTCGCGCGCACGACGTACACGTCGTTGCAGGACGCCCTGGGCAAGGCGGACGACGAAGTGGGCTACAAGGCGTGCCTGGCGGCGGACCTGGCCGGCTTCGAGCGGCAGGCGAAGTCCCTGCCCGGGTCGCTGGCCGGGCTGCGCCAGCGCGCCGCCGACATGTCCGACGCCTGGAACAAGGTGTCGACCGCCCTCCACAGCGCCGCCGCGCTCGCGGACGACGTCCTGGGCGACCCCGCGCGGCTGGACGACGCGCTCGACCTCGCGGCGGGCGCCAAGGAGTGGGACAAATTCGCGGCCGCCGCCAAGGAATTCACCGAATACGCCCTCGTCGCCCCTACCTTCGCGCCGTGGGGGCTTCCCCTCAGCAGCAAGTAGGCCAACCGCCTCTCTCTACCCCTTCCCCGGTCCCACCCACCCCTCGAACGGAGACATCACATGGCCACCCCGACGCTGCTGCCCCCGAGCAAAGAACTCCTCCTCAAGGCCACCGACAAGCAGGACTCCAAGCAACCGGATTTCACCTATGCCATGTTCGGGGAGGAGTGGCTGCACATCCAGATGTTCGTCACCTCGATCCTGAAGATGAAGATCGCGACGACGGGCGACTTCACCAAGAACTACGGCAAGATCGAGGCTGCCGACGAGAAGGCCATCAAGGACTTCATCGGGTCCGTGACCGCGATTCAGAAGCTGTCGACGCGGTTCGGCGACCCGGTGACCATCCTGGACAAGATCAAAACGGACGGTAATTACCTCACGAGCGCCACCGCGCCCAGCGAGGTGTACGGGCAGAACATCTGGATGGCCTACCAGGTCCACAACACGGCCAGGAAGTTCGAGTTCTTCTGCGGCAACCTCCAGAAGGACATGGACGACGGCCAGAGCGCGATCAAGAAGAACGCGGAGAACGTACGCGACCTGCTGGTCGGCCCGCAGAACGGCCTCAAGAACCTCATCGACAAGCTGGTGGCGGACCTCAAGGCCATCATGCAGAACCTCGCGTCGTTCTCCGGGGACTTCCGTGCCGAGAACGACAAGCTCAAGCTCTTCGTCGCCAAGGAGGGGAAGATCTACAGCCACGCGGTCACCGCCCGGGACGAGTGCAAGAAGGAGGCCCAGGAGTTCCAGGACGAGGCCGACGCCACCTACGCCAAGTGGAAGAAGTTCACCATCGCGGCGTGCAGCTCCATCGCGGGCGGGCTCATCGGCGTGCTCACCGCGATCGGGCTGGGCATCTACGCCGCAATCCTCCGGAAGAAATACAACGCGCTTCTCAACAAGGTCAAGCAGATGAAGGACGAGCAGTTCAAGAAGGTCGCGCTCGTCACCGACCTCGACGGACTGCGCACCCAGGTGACACCGCTCACCAAGTACACCGAAAACTTCCAGACGCACCTCGACCTCATCCTCGGGAAGTGGCAGAACACGAGCAATTCGATCGCCCAGATCGCCAACCTGGACGACAACGCACTCGGCAACAAGAACGAGATCGCTCAGAAGCTCGGCCTTCAGCAGGCGCTGGATGAGTGGAAAGAGGTGGCCAAGGCCACGGAGTGGTTCACGGGCAACTCCCTGGTCTCGCCCTCCCGTACGGAATTCGGCGAGCCCCTTCCGGCCTAGGGGGAAGGCCGCGCGTCCCCGCCCCACCGAGGCCGACCCGATCGGCCTCGGTGGCCCCCGCCCCGCCCCTCCGCTTCACTCCGCCTCGCCTCGCCCCCTAAGGACACGAGATGCCACCGGAGACCACCACCCCGTACGCCTGGAACCTCGACACGGCGAAAAAAGCGATTACGGACGTCGGCGCGTACAGGTTCCAGTACAAGGAGATCAAAGACACTCTGCTGGGAATCCACGCCCATTCCGACGTCAAACGCATCATCCATTGCAAGAACGCGAATGGTTCGGACTTCGATCACCACCCCAGTTTCGGCTTCCAAGGCCAGTTGTCGGCGTTGAACAACCTGCTCAGCCAGGTGATCGACCTGGACTCGTCCAACGTCGAAAGCATCCAGACGGTCATCAAGACCGCGGTGGACGCCGTACCCCCTGTCACCGCCCGCTACCAAACCGCCGCGGAAGCGCTCGCGGCCACGGTCGAGAAGGTCAAGAAGGGGACGCTCGACCAACAGACCCGCGATCAGCTCACCAGTCAGTTCCACGCCCTTCACTACCTCCTCATGCCGCCGGAGGAGTGGACCCAGGCGAAACAGGATTTCGCCGGAAGGATCGGCAAGAACCAGGAGTTCGCGGACCGCATCGCCAAACTCAATCAGGACTTCAAGAGCGAGGGGGAGAGGGTCGCGAGGGAACACGAACTGCTCGCCCAGAAGCCGGAGGCCGCCTGCGGACGCAATGAGCTGCTCAGCTACGCCTCCGAAGTCCGCATGGCGATCAAACAGGTCCTCCAGCAGCAGTCGCTCAGTACCTCCAACATCGTCGGCCACGCGACGGACGGCGCCAATGCCCTGGCCAAGCTCATCGGCTCGCTGAACAGCTTCGCGAACGACTACAAGACGGCGGCCGAGGAACTGGACAAAGCGAGCTTGGCGGAGGTGGGGAGCCTCGTTCAGCGGATTGATTTCGACTCGTCCCGGGATATCTGGAACGAGTACGCGGAGACGGTCAAGAAGCTCCCCAGTCAGTAGTCACCTGGCAACGGTCCGGCCCGCCGCCTCCTCCTCGCGGGGACGGCCGGCAGCCGCCTCTTCGCGCCCCGCCGGGGGCCGGCCCTCCGTCCAGACGAGGACCATTTCGAGCCTCCCGATGCGCCAGCCCTGATCCGTCCGTACGGCCTCCCCCTCGACGTAAGTGCCAATGGTGAACCGCGGGTTCGCGTCGGGCCCGCGGGCGGCGAGGACTTCGGGGAGGTGGATGTGGTCGGCGACGAGGTTGGCCCGGAAGGCGGCCCGGTCCCCGCCGGGTTCGATCACCTCGACCACGTGATCGCTGGTCCGGTGCAGGGTCCGTACGAACGGGGCGACGCCTTCCGCGCTCGCCTCGGCCAGCCCGGCCGCGCCGGTGTGGGAGCCGATCGGGAATTCCAGCCGTACGTCATCGGTGAAGATCGACCGCACCCACGCGTCGGTGAACCGCCGCTCGTCGATGTCGGCGAAGTAGCGGGTGATGAGGGCGCTGACCTCGGAGCGGTCGAGGAGGTCGAGGAGGTCGCGCAACGCGCCGGTCGCGTCCGGGTTCAGGGTGTTTCTGTCCGTGTCCGTGTCCGTGTCCGTGTCCGTGTCCGAGTTCGTGTCCGTGTCCGAGTTCGTGTCCGAGTTCGTGTCCGAGTTCGTGTCCATGAGGAAAGGGTCGAACTTAAACAATGGTTCATGTCAAGTGAGTACGTTCGTGAGAGGGGCACTCGGCGCGAACGGCAAGGCCCTGGCCCCCTACCTCTTTCGGGGCGGCCCGGGAAACGCTGGTGGTGACGCACCTTGGAGGAAGCCGCTTCATGACCACTGACCGGATGACCGAACCGACTACCGCCGACCCGATGACCGCCCCGACGACCGACCCGACGACGGCCCCGTCCGCCGACCCGACAGCCGTCTCGTCCGCCGAGCCGGCCGCCGGCTCGGCCGATGCCCCCGCCGCGGCCGGCTCGACCGATGCCCCCGCCGCCGACGGCTGGTACGTGGACGACCGCTGCACGAACTGCGATGTCGTACGGCAGGTCGCCCCCGGCCTGTTCGTCGAGGCCGACGGCCGCTCCCAGCTCCACCACCAGCCCCGCGACGAGAGAGAGTTGGCGCAACTGCACGCCGCCGCCTACGCGTGCCACACCCGCTCCGTCCGCCACCCGTCGCTGCGGCTGGACCCGGCGCTGGACCCGTACCCGATGGAACTGGACGACGACCTCTACTTCTGCGGCCACAACTCCACGCAGACGGCCGCCGCCAACGCCTACCTGCTGCGCCGCCCCTCCGGCTCGGTGCTGATGATCGACACGCCGCGCTGGAACGCGTCGCTGGCCGACCGTTACGCGCGGCTGGGCCCCGTGACCGACGTGCTCCTCACCCACCGCGACCACGTCGCCCACGGCCGCCGCTACGCCGACCACTACGGCGCGCGGCTGTGGATCCACGAGGACGACCTCGACGCCGCCCCGGACGCCGACCACATCCTCCGCGGCCTGGACCCGACCGAGGTCGCCGAGGGCGTCATCGCCCACCCGCTCCCCGGTCACACCGAGGGCAGCGTCCTCTACATCGCCGACGAGCGGTACTGCTTCAGCGGCGACAGCCTGTACTGGTCCCGCACCACGGGCGACATCGAGGTCGCCGAGAACATCACCTGGTACTCCATCGAGGTCCTGGCCGCCTCCCTCGCCCGTACGGTCGACCGCCTCCGCTTCGAATGGGTCCTCCCCGGCCACGGCGACCGCCGCCGCCTCCCCGCCGACGAGATGTCCCGCCGCATGCACGCCTTGGCGGCCCGCGCCCAGTCCCTCCGCCCCCGCCCCGTCGACTTCACGGCCCACCGCTGGTGACGCACGCCTGACGGCGGGGGGCAGCCCACGGCGGGCCGGGGTCGTATACGGGCGGTCGTTCGTGTGCGGGGCGTTGGACCGCGTACGGGCGGTTGTTCGTGTACGGGCCTTGGGCCGCGTACGGGGGGTTGTTCGTGTACGGGCGTTGGGCCGCGTACGGGCAACAGGTCGCGTACGGGGGACGGGCCGCGTATGGACGACGGCCGCGTACGAGCGGGGGTTCAGTCCGCGGGCGCGTCGATGAGCAGGCGGATGCCGTCGACCAGCGCCTGCGCCTGCCCGTCGGGCCAGTCCGCGATCCGGCCCGCGAGGTGCCGGGCCAGCGCGTCGCGGAGCCCGGTGACCGCGGCGTGTCCCTCGGGCGTCAGGACGAGCAGGGTGGCCCGGCGGTCGCGGGGGTCGGGGCTGCGTTCGAGCAGGCCCGCGGCTTCGAGCCGGTCGGCGTAGCGGCTCGCGCCGGAGCGGTCGATGCCGACCTCGTCGGCGAGCCGGGCCGCCGATTGCGGCCCGAGCCGGGCCAGCCCGCTGAGCACCGGGTAGGTCTGGCGGTCGAGGCCCGGCGGCGCCGATTCGAGGGCCGCGTTGTAGAGCGCGCTCCGGTTGCGCCGTAGCAGCAGTTCCCCCAGCACTTGCGCGAGGTCCCGCGACAGATCCGTATTCGCCATCCACCAATAATACGTGCGGATCGCACGGAGTGAGCGTAGGGTTGATGCGTGCGAATCACACGCATCAACCCTGGGGGGCCCATGGGACTCATGCTCGACGGAGAGCGAACGATCGGCACATGGAGGTGGCGCCGTGGGGCGCTGGTCGGGCCGGTGCTCGTGCTGGCCACGCTCGTCTCCAGCATCATCAGTTCCTTCGGCGCTCCGCTGATCCCCACCGTGGCCCGCGACTTGCATACGTCGCTGAGCACGGCGCAGTGGTCGCTGACCGTGGCGCTGCTGGTCGGCGCGGCCAGCTCCCCCGTCCTGGGCCGGCTCGGCGACGGCCCGCGACGGCGAACGACCTTGCTCGGCGGCCTGGCCGTGGTCACGGCGGGCGGTGTCATAGCCGCACTGGCAGGCGATTTGGGGCTGCTGCTCCTCGGCCGCGCGCTCCAAGGCGTCGGGCTCGGACTGGCACCGCTGGCGATGGCCACCGCCCGGGACGTACTGCCTCAGGCCAAGGTCGCGCCGATGATCGCCCTGTTGTCGGTGTCGGCGGGGGCCGGCCTCGGCGCCGGCTATCCGATCAGCGGGCTGCTCGCCGACGCGTGGGGGCTGGCGGGTGCGTACTGGTTCGGCGCGTTCGTCTCCGGCCTCGCGCTGGTCTGCGTCGCCGCCGTCGTACCGTCGAGCGGCGCGGCGCGCGGCGACGGCACGGCGCGCGGCGACAGCACGGCGCGCGGCGACAGCACGGCGCGCGGCGACAGCACGGCGCGCGGCGACAGCACGGCGCGCGGCGACAGCACGGCGCGCGGCGACGGCGCGGCGCGTGGTGCCCCCGCCCAACTCGACGGCCCCACGCCGTCCGACGGCCCCACGCCGTCCGACCGCCCCGCCCGGCTCGATCGCCTCGGTGCCGTACTGCTCGCATTGGCGCTGGTCACCACCCTGGTGGCCGTGGCGGAGGGGACGCAGTGGGGCTGGGGTTCGCTGACGATCATCGGCCTGCTGGCCGCCGGAGCGGCGCTCTTCACGGTCTGGGCCGTACAGCAACTGCGCGCCGATCACCCGCTGGTTCAACTGCGTCTGCTGCGCCACCCCTCCGTACTGTCCGCCGACGCCTGCGCCTTGGTGCTCGGCATCGCGATGTACATCGTGCTGTCCGGGGTGACGGAGTTCGTGCAGTCCCCGCGCGCGGGCGGGTTCGGGTTCTCCGCGTCGGCCGTCGTGGCCGGGCTCGTCCTCATACCCCTGTCCTTCTTCATGCTGAGCGCTTCCCGCGCCCTGCCGGCCTTGGTGACCCGCCTGGGAATCCGGGCGGTACTGACGCTGGGCTGCCTCGTATCCGCGCTGGGCTGCGCGTTCTTCGCCGTCTTCCATGACGCCCTGTGGCAGGCCTTCGTCATGACGGGCGTCCTGGGCGTGGGCCTGGGCACCACCTTCGCCGCGATTCCGGGTCTGATCGTGCAGGCGATCCCCGCCCGGGAGACAGGCAGCGCCCTGGGCTTCTACCAGGTGGTCCGCTTCACCGGCTTCTCCCTGGGCAGCGCGCTCGCCGCCACCGTCCTGGCCGCTCATGACGACGGCAACGGGCGGCCGACGGCGGGCGGTTACACCATGGTGCTGTGGATCTCCGTCGGCTTCTGCCTGTTCGCCGCCGCCCTCGCATGGGTCCTGCCCGCAAGGGCGGCAAGGGCCGCGAGGTCCGCAAGGCTCACGAGGTCCGCAAGGCCCGCGAGGCTCACGAGGTCCGCCAGGGCCGCAAGGTCCGCCAGGGCCGCAAGGTCCGCCAGGGCCGGGCGGGACGAACGACCCACGCCCGCGGAACAGACGCCCGCCGAGGAGACCCGGCCGCCGCGGGAACGGGCCGACAGCGACGACCTCTCGTCGTAGGCGGGGGGGAAGGGCAGGGGGCGGCGCCCGTCGGCACAGGGCTCAACGGGTGGTATAGGCACCTCCGTTGACATGGAGGGTCTGGCCGGTGATGTGGCGGGCGTTCGCGCCGGCGAGGAAGTACGCGGTCTCGGCGATGTCGGCCACCGTGCCGGGGCGCTTGTTGTGGGTCTCCTCGATGAGCGCGGTACGGCGTTCGGCGGCGAGCCCGCCGTGGAAGAAGTTGGTGTCTTCGATGTATCCGGGTGAGATGACATTGCAGGTGACGCCGTGGGGGCCCAGCTCGGCGGAGAGGGCGGCGTTCCAGGCCGCGAGCGCGGCCTTCGCCGCTCCGTAGGAACCGCCGCGGCGTTCGGCGCCGATCGAGCCGATGCTGATGACGGCGCTGCCGGGGGCGAGCCGGTCGCGGAGCGCGGTGGTGGTCAGTACGGCGCCGAGCAGGTTCTGGTTCAGGTTGGTCTGCCACTCGGCGTGGACGGCTTCGAGCGGTGACACCCCCTCCGGCTGCGCGCCGGGCAGCCCGCCGGCGGCGTTCACCAGCACGTCCAGGCTGCCGGGCTTGCCGTGGCTACCGGAGTTGCCGTCGCTGCCGAGGCCGTCGAGGCGGGCGGCGAGGGCGGCGACCGCGCCGGGGTCGGTGGCGTCGCAGACGATGCCGTGGACGCCGAGTTCCTTGGCGGTGCTCTCGACGGTGTCGGCGTGGCGTCCGGTGATGAAGACCTGGGCTTGTTCGGCCGCGAAGCGGGCCGCGGTGGCGCGGCCGATGCCGCTGGTGGCGCCGGTTACGAGGACGGTGCAGGTCACGGGTTTCTCCAGCTCGACGGGTATGTTTAGCTCTAATCGTTTGGTATGTTCAGAGCTAAACATGAGGCTGAGCGGTAGGGCAAGGTGAGCTGGACCATGCCGGATGAAACGCCGGACGGAACGCCGGAGGAAACGAAAGACTCCGGCGGCGGAACGAAAGACCCCAGTGTCGGAGCGACGGACTCCGACAGCGGAGCGACAGACCCCGGTCGCGCATGGCCGCCCTACCCGGCCGCGGAGATCGCGGCGGCCTGGCGCCGGGAGCAGCCGGGGGCGCCGACGCAGTCGATCGAGATCGTGACCCCGATCTGGTGGCTGGGCAAACTCTTCACGGACGACCGCGCCCGGGCGCTGCGGGCCGCCGGCATCGACGCGGCCACCTTGGACCTGCTGTCCGTCCTGCGCCGCGGCGGCCCCCCGTACACGCTGACCACGCGCGAGATCGCCAACCGGACACTCGTCACCGCGGGGGCCGTCTCGCAACGCGTCGCCCGCGCCGAGAGCCAGGGGTTCGTCGAGCGGACCGCGGAGCGGCGGTCGCCCGGGCAGACGGGGCGTACCGCGGTGCGGGTGACGCTGACGGCCGCCGGCTACGAGCTCATCGAGCAGTCCGTCGCCGAGGTCCTGAACCGGGAGGCGCGGCTCGTCGACGGCCTGTCGGCCGCCGAGCGGGAAACCCTGGCCGGGCTGCTGGACAAGCTGCTGCGGCAGGTCGGCGAGCGGACGGCCAACGGCGCGGACGACCCGAGGGACTGACCTGCCCAACCGCCCGTCACGGCCCGAGGGACTGACCTGCCCAACCGCCCCTCACGGCCCGCTGGTTCACCGTCGGCCCAACCGCCCGTCACGTCACGGCCCGCCAGTTCAGCGCCGGGGCACCCGCCCGCCACGGCTCGCCGATTCAGCGCCGAAGCCGGGGAAGCCGGGGCCCCACGGCAGCGGGGCCCCCACCGCAGCGGCGTCTCCACGCCGACGTCCCCACGTCGGCGGCGTCTCCACGGCAGCGGAGTCCCCACGCCGGCGGCTGCACGGCAGTGGCTACACGGCAGCGGCTACTGGAGGGTTCCGACACCTGCGCTGCGTACGAGCGCGCGGCCCTGCGGAGTGGCTACGTGGAGGGTGCGGCCGGCGTCGCGGACCGTGATGAGCAGGCCCGCGCCGCGGAGCACCGCGACGTGCTGGCTCACGGCCGGGTTCGACACGCCCAGCCGCCTGGCCGTCTCGCCGGTGCCGCACCCCGTGCAGGCGGCTACGAGCACGGCCGCGCGTACGGGGCCCAGCAGCGCGCTCAGGGCGGCGTCGCGGGCGGTACGGGCGTCGTCGGCGCCGGAGGGGCGGGCCGCGTCGTGCCGTACGGGGTAGACGAGGACCGGCGGCAGGCCGGCGTCGGCGAGGCTCACCGGGGCCGGCCAGCAGAAGAACGACGGTTGCAGCACCAGCCCTCGGCCCTCCAGCCGGAGCGTCTGCCGCACCGGGTAGGCGACCTCCAACACCGGTGGCCGCCAGCGCATCTGCGGCCCCAGCCCGGCGAGCAGCCCGTCCACGCCGCCGTCGAGCAGGGCGCGCAGCCGGTCCACCCGGTCCGCCTCCACGTGCGCGCGGACCCGCGGCCAGTACGGGGCGACCGCCTCCGCCTGGTACGCGCGTATGGCCGCGCCGAGGGCCCGTAACGCCTCCGCGTCGCCGCGCGCCAGCGCCCCCATCCAGCCGGGCGTTTCCCGCTCGGCCGCGAGTCGCCGCAATTCCGCCGCCAGCCGGGTGCGGGGCGTACTCAATACGGCGTCCACCGCGGCATCGAACCCCTTGCCGCTGTCCTCGCCCGTCGCCTCTACGGCAGCAGCAGCCGCCGGAGAAGTCGCCGAAGTGACCGTCGGAGTCAGGAAATCCGGGGAATAGCCCCGGGGCGGCAGCAATGAGGCCAGCCGCCTGCTCTCGCGCGAAAGGCGGGCCCGTACCGCGCCGCGCCAGTCGCCGAAAGCCCTTGCCCCGTCCCGCCGTTGCAGCGTCTGCACGCTATTGGCGATCTCCCACATACGGTCCGGGCCCGCCGCCACCCGAACCCGCGCCAGATCATCCGGACCGAACACGACTCGCAACACAACGCCCCCCGCGCGATGCCGACGAATTACCGTCCTGTGTCTGTCTGCCTGCCTGCCTGGCTGCCTGCCTGCCTGGCTGGCTGGCTGGCTGGCTGCTACCGCATCGCTGCATCGCCGCCCGCCCGCAAGCTGGCGGTTTAAGCCGTGCCTTACCTCCGTTGTCCCACCGGCACCACGACGCTCACCCTTACACGGTCACAACAGACGACTCTCAGATAGAGAGACCTTCAGGAGGCACGTTTTGTTGCTCCGCAAGCGCACGAAATTCGCACTCGCCGTCTCCTCCGCCCTTCTGCTCGGCGGAGCGATGGCCTCGCCGGCCATGGCCGTCTCCGCGCCGCCCAAGGCCGACGACGTGGTGCAGACATTCGGCAACATGTTCACGGGTTCCTGCCTCGACGACAGCGAATACGGACTGCGCGGCTACCAATGCAACGGGGGCGTCTACCAGGACTGGAGCGTCCACGTGTGGAACGACGGCACCCGCCAGCTCAGGAACGTCGCCACCAACCGCTGCCTCTACGACGACGGGTACACCCTCGCGACCCGCGGTTGCGACTCGTCGCCGCAGCAGAGCTGGTGGATCACCCATCACCGCGCCGATTCGATTTCCTTCCAGAGCCAGGCCACCGGTGAGTGCCTGGACGACAGCGAATACGGGCTCCGCACGATCGGCTGCGTCGGCGGCAGCAACGACCACCAACTCTGGCGCTGACGGTCGCCTGCGGCGAGCGGCGAGCTGGAAACGGCGAGCGGCGAGCTGGGAACTGCAACCGAGCCGGGCGCTCGCATGAGCACCGCGGGTCGATGAGCCTCGCGAGTCGGTGAGCACCGCGGGTCGATGAGCCCCGCGAGTCGGTGGACGGCGCATAGGCTGGCCGGATGATCGCCGACTTCTGGTTCGATCCGTCCTGTCCCTACACCTGGGTCACCTCGCGCTGGGCGCTGGAGGTGGAGCGCGTACGACCGGTGGAGTTCCGGTGGCGCGTACTGAGCCTCTGGGCGCTGAACGAGGAGCGCGAGGACGACCCCGAGAACGACCCCGAGGGCTATCTCCGCTACCCGGTCCGCGTCTGCGCCGCCGTCGCCGACCGGCACGGCCCCGCGGCCCTCGGCCGCTTCTACACCGAGTACGGCACCCGGGCCCATGAGCGAGCGGAGAGGGGCGCCTTCGCCGACGCGCTCACCGCCGCCGGGCTCCCGCCGGAGCTGGCGGGGGCCGCGGAGTCCGATGCGTACGACGACGCCGTCCGCGCCTCGACCGCCGAGGGCGTCGCGCGGGTCGGCCCGCACATCGGCACCCCGGTCCTCGCCGCCGGCGACGTGGCGTTCTTCGGCCCCGTCCTTTCCCGCACCCCGCGAGGAGAGGCCGCCGGCCGCCTCTGGGACGGCACCCTCCTCGTCGCCGGCACCCCGGGCTTCCACGAACTGAAGGGCCCACCCCCCGCCGAACCGAACCCCGGCCGGCACGGCGATCGCTGAGAAGATTGCTGAGAACAACGCCCCCCGGGGCGCCCTAGCCTTCTCCGCCCGGCTTCCAGTCGGTCGTCGTACGGACACAGTCGGAGCCGGCGGAAATGCGCAGGGGGCTACGGGCGCCGGACCACAGGGCCATGAAGGAGTCGCCCGTGTCCGGGTGGGCGAGGCGGAGTTCCAGTAGGTCGGGGTCCGTCCGGTCGGAGGTGACCGACCAGCCGTCCGCCGTCAGGTGTTCACGCAGCCGGGCCACAGCGGCCTCGGCGTCGGCCCGCATGACGGGCTTCGCCGTGGCCCATCCGGTGTGGAAGCTGTTGACGCCTTCCTGCGGCTCGTCGAAGTGGGAGTAATACTCCAGTCCGCTGTAGTAGCAGGAGCCCTCGTGGACGTCGCTCCAGCCGAGTCCGTCCAGCTCCGGCCGTGCCAGCAGGTCGTACGAGCTCCGGACGGAGTCCTGAAGCCGCGCGACCACCGCGTGCGGGTCCGCCTCGCGGTAGGGCTCGCCCTTCCACAGGCGGTGCAGCCCGAGGACAGCGGCGGCGACCAGCGCGAGCCCGACGGCCGAGAGGAGGACGCGACGGATGAACCGTCGGCGGCTCTCAGGTGTCCAGGGAGTCGGCGTCGGTGAGGTCCCCGGCGGCGAGGCGGTGTCGGTCATGGGCCCGACCCTAGGAAGGCGGCCGGGCCGGCGCATGAGCCCGGATACTCATGTGCGCAGCTCAGAGCGGTGTTCGGGGCTGTGTACGGAGCTGGGTACGGGCGTGGGTGCACCCCGGCCCGTACGGGGCTGTGTACGGGCGCGGGTGCACCCCGACCCATTGCGTGCAGATCGCACGCATACGTGTTACGGTGCACGACATGCGTGCGACATGCACGCAAACGCACAGGGGGCCACGCAAAGGAATCCGTCATGCAGCGCACCGACATCGCCACCGCACTCGCCGACCTGATCTTCAACCCGGAACTCGATCTCCACGAGGCCGCCGACCGGCACTTCGCCCCCGACTACCGGCAGCGCACCGACGGGAAGTGGGACGACCGCGACGGTTTCCTCGCGCATATCGCCCACCTGCGCGGCGTGGTGGCCGAAGGCACCGTCGACGTCCACGACGAGCTGTACGACGGCGACCGCTACGCGGACCGGCACACCGTCCATATCACCAAGACGGACGGCGCTACCGTGCGCACGGAGGTCTACCTCTTCGGCGAATTCGCGCCCGACGGCCGCTTCCGCCGCATCGAAGAGGTCACGCTCATGCTCGAAGGCGCCGAGGCCGACCGGAATCTGGGCAGCGCCCGCTGAACGGGACTGCCGGTATCGATCCCGCCTGCGACCGGTAACCACTACGACGCAGGCGGGATTCTTACGACGGCCCGGGGCAGGGGCATGGGCGGGGGCAGCGGCTACAGGACGCGGACCTGCGGCGGAGTGCCGCCGGAGGATACGGAGATCGTGCCGCCCTGTACTTGGAGGCCGGCGCCGCTGACCAGCATGTCGCCGGATTCCTTGGTCATCGAGACGGAGTACTTGCCGTTGAGGACCAGCACGCCGTTCTCGAATCGCACGCCCTGCTTGAACTCGTTCGCCCCGGTGAATTCAATGGCGTCCGGCCGGTGCTGAACAGCGTTCCGCGCTCGCGGTTCATTTTCCCCCGGTGGCTGAGGTTCATTCCGCCCAGGACGGTGAGCAGGCCCTTTACCCGGGCGTCGCCCGTACGCAGATCATTCACGCTGGCCAGGCCCGCGGCGATGGTGCCCCAATTGTCGTCGGCGGCCTTACGGACGTCGACACCGTCCTGCGGGAATTCGATCCAGCCCTTTCCGCCGTCGCGGTCCCCCACCCATTTCGTATTGAGGCCGTTGACGTCCGCCTTGTCGGCGGTGAGGGTGCCGAGGTCCTGGCCGCCGTCCTTGTGGACCGTCGCCCCCGGCTGCGAGAACTCGATCCAGCCCTGACTGGCGTCGCGCCGCCCCGCCCAGGTGGTGTTCACGCCCTCCACGTCGGCCCGGGCCGCCGTGATGACGGCCGGTGTGTTGGTCGGGCCGTGGTACACGTTCAGGCCCCGGTCCGGGAAAGTGATCCAGCCGGCGTCGTCCGTACGGCCCTGAACCAGCCTCGTGATGACCGAATCCACGTCGGCCTTCTGCGCCCGCATCCTGCCCAGCGCGGGGTGGTTCTTCTCCTGGATGTCCACGCCCTCCGGAGTGAAGAAGACACGGCCTTTGTTGTCCCCCAGCCCCTCGGCCCACGGAGTGCGCGTACCGCTCTCGAACTCGGGAATGGTCGCGTGCACGGTGGTCGTGAGGAAATACCCCGCTGATCCGCGACCCCGGGGGCCTTGGCCACCAGCGTGTACGTCGTCCCGCGCTTGGGCGCGAAGGGAGGACGCCAGGCGAATTCCTTGTGGAACGACGGGAGGCCCTGATTCGGCGACTCGCTGTAGACCTCGGCCCCCCGCTGGTCGAGAATCGCGTAGTCGAGACCGGTGGGCCCGTCCCACAGCAGCGCCAGCGTCTCGTTCGCCTCCCCGTTCACCAAGGACTTTTCCGCCCGGAAGTTCCGCGGGACTCGCGGCGTCTGCGTCGTCAGCCCGAGGGCGGTCGTGAACGCCTGTGTCCTCAGCGGTGTCGGCCCGTCGCCCCCGCCCGCCACCTCGTGGATTTCCAGAACGACCAGCCCCGCGTCCTCGGACACCGCGATGTCCCCCAGCGTCAGGATCAGACCTTGCTGCGGATACAGCGTCGTCGTCGCCCCGTTCGGATTCTGGCCCCTGTCGATCTGCGCCCGGAAGACCTGCTTATCACTGTCCCACTTGAATTCCAGGTCATCGTCACGCGGACTCAACCGCGTCCTGTTGATGCTCGGGTTGACCGCCCCGGGATTGCTGGTCAGCTCAGTCGCACCGGGGACTATCGGCAGTTCCACATCTATGTGGTCCCATGTCACCGGAGCTTGGTGGTTGTTGGAAACCAAGATGTAGACCGTCCCCACCGACGGTTCACCGGGGAGCGATGCCTGAAGCGTCGTCGGATCAGTGATGATCTCGTAGTGCAGCAAGGACGGCATAGCACGGACGCCCCACCTCGGTGTCTCACAGGGACGCGAGCGATACGGAACACCAATCGCCAGGCCAGCCAGCCAGCCAGCCAGCCAGCCAGCCAGCCAGCCAGCCGACTGTACGCGCCACCCCCGCGCCCAAGAGTTCCGTTGGCCTGAACCGGCTCTCCCTCTGGCCGGAACCCTCGCGCGCCGACGCCGGCAGCGGCCCCGTACACCCACAGGGCGCACATAGGCCCGCGCGTATGTATCCGGGCGGCTGTACCCTGCATGCGGATTTTTCCAAGAAGTAAGTGCGCGGCGGCCGTTGGCCGCCGCTCCGAGTGGAGACGGGCAACATGCAGCTGTTATTCGACGCCTCGTGGTTCGCGCCGAGGGATCGCGCGGCGGCCATCTCGGACTTCATGACGAGCTCGATGGGGACGCCTCATCGGGTCCATGTACTCGCCGAGCAGCCCGCGTCCGTACGGGCCAGGTTGTCCGGTATGGAGCTGGACCAGGGGGTTCTCCTCACGAGCACGACCGGTGGCGGCCTCGCGCACAGGCGCGCGAGTGAGTACCGGAGAGGAAACGGTACGGAGCGAATTCTCTTCCTGCTGTTCGATGGTGAGCAGCCTGGCCATTACGAGCACGACGGCGTGAGCCGGCCGTTGCGTCGGGGCGATCTCTACGTCACGGACCCGAACGCCGTATTCACCATTCGCCCGTCGCTCACCTGCAACGCCAGTATCGTCCAGGTCGACCGCTCCGTTCTGGAGACGAATACGGAGACCATCCGCCTCGCCGACCACCGGCTGGCGAGCAGTCCCCTGTACGGCCTGGTCCGCGACCATCTGGTGTCCCTGGCCCGCAACGCGCCGCTGCTGACCAGCCCCGGTGACCGTGCGTCGGCCGCCGAGGCCACCGTCGCGCTGCTGAAGGGGCTGGTGGCCAGCGCGGCGCGGGACGACGGTGCCGCCTCCCGTACGGCCGTTCAGGACCACCTGCTGGACCGGATCAGGCGCTTTCTCCGTATGCACGCCGTCGATCAGGATCTGGGCCCGGGCGATATCGCCGCGGCGCACGCGATCTCGGTGCGCAAGCTGTTCCAGCTCTGGCAGTCCGAGCCGCTCTCCCTCAGCGAGACGATCATGCAACTGCGTCTGGAAGCCGCTCAGCGGCTGCTGATCGCGCAGCCGCACCTCACCATCGCCGCCGTCGCCCGGGCCAGCGGGTTCGTCGACGCTTCGCACTTCTCCCGCCGCTTCCGCCGTGCTCTCGGCTGCTCTCCGACCGACTGGCGCGTTCAGCATCACGGTCGCTCCCGGAGTTGAGTCCGGACGCCATAGCCGTACGGGTGGCGTAGCCGCCCCCGCTCCATCGTGCGCTCCGGGGCCAGGGGCCTGCGCCCTCAGCACACCCGGCCCGCCGCGCCCTTTGCCAAGCTGATCACTGAGCGGTCATTTCGCCGCGGCCTCCGCCTCGCGTGGTTCCCGGACGGCTTTGTCGTCCTTCTCGCAGGTATCGGCTGCATCGGCGTGCCGGCTGCGAGCAAGCGTGTCCGCGTTCTGACGTTTTGGCGTTTTGTCGTTTTGGCAACTTTGGCATGCCTACATCAAGGAGAGTGATCGGAATGGCGAGGATCGCCGCCAAGCTCGGAGCCGTCTTCTACGTGATCTGGGGCATCGTCCACATCAACGCGGCCTACGGCCTGCTGAAACTCGGGCAGTCGCTCGATCCGGGCATGGTCCAGGCCCGCGTGTTCCAGGACGCCTGGAACATCCTGATGAGCGCCCTCGCCGTGATCGTCATCGGCGCCCTGATGAACTGGCGGAACTCCACGACCGGTTACTGGATCAACCTCATCCTGGTGACCCTGCTGGACATCGCCTTCGTACTCTTCGTCATCGTGCCCGGCTACGCGCCGCTGTGGCCGGGCCTGGCGGGACCGATCGCGTGGGTGATCGCCGCGTTCTTCAGCACGCTGGCCTTCACCGCCCGCCACCGGACCGCCCTGCCGGCGGCCCCCGAGAACGTCGCGAAGAAGGAGAAAGAGGAGAAGGAGAGGGAGAAGGAGATGCAGCGATAGGCGACGAGAGCGACACCGCCGTGCCCCGGCACCTGCCCGGTGCCGGGGCCGCTCCGCAGTGCGGGGGGAGGCGACTACTTGGCGAGGAAGGCGAGGAGGGCCGCGTTGACTTCGTCGGCGTGGGTCCACAGCAGCCCGTGCGGGGCGCCCTCGATCTCGACGTAGTCGGCGTGCGCCAGGGCCTGGTGGAAGGGGCGGCCGGTGGCGTCGATGGGCAGAATCCGGTCGCCCGTACCGTGCAGGATGAGCGCCGGCACCTCGACCTTGGCCACGTCGTCGCGGAAATCGGTCGTCCAGGTCGGGACACACGCGCTGGAGGCGTGCGGCGAGGCCCCCGCCGCGGTGTTCCAGCTCGCGCGGACGGCCTCTTCGCTGATGCGGGTGCCGAGGTTCTCGTCGAGGTTGTAGAAGTCCCGGAAGAAGTCCGTGAAGTAGGCGTACCGGTCCTTGGCGACGGCTTCCAGAATGCCTTCGAAGACGCTCCCGTCGACTCCGGTGGGGTTGTCCCCGGTCTTGAGGAGGAAGGGCTCCAACGAGGCCAGGAAGACCGCCTTGGCCACCCGTCCCGCGCCGTACGCGGCGAGATAGCGGCCGACTTCGCCGGTTCCCATGGAGAAGCCGACCAGCACGGCGTCGGTCAGGTCCAGGGTCTCCATCAGGGTGTTGAGGTCGGCGGCGAAGGTGTCGTAGTCGTAACCGGCCGTGGGTCGGCCGGACTTGCCGAACCCGCGGCGGTCATAGGTCACGACGCGGTAGCCCGCCAGGAGGAGTGCCTTCGTCTGCTTCTCCCAGGAATCGCCGTCGAGCGGGTATCCGTGGATCAGCACCACGGGCTGCCCCGCTCCGTGGTCCTCGTAGTAGATGTCGATGTCCGTGGTGTTCTCACGGCCGACGGTGACGTACGGCATGCCAGTCTCCTCGGGGATGCGGTGATCACTCACCGACAGCCTGGCAAACCCCGCCGCGACCCGGATGTGCTCACCGTGCACACCCCTCGTCCCACAGCGCACGGCAGCCGAACGGCGGCGGAACGGCGGCGCCGAGGAGGTCAGGGCCGCGCTCGGACCGGACGGGACGCATCGAGGCGTGCGCGGCGCCGTCGCCGAAGGGCGCACGGGCGACGTTCCGTTCCGCGACGGGCAGGACGGCGGGGCCGCCGCCGTATGCCGTCTACCGACTGCCGCCGCGTCCACACCTGCGGCCGGCCCGCCCCGGCAGGCGGTCGCCTCGCGACCGATGGCCCTGCGGGCAGAGGTCGGCACGGCGCGTGGAGCCGGATCGTGGGACAGGTCGAGCACGGGGTTCGACCACACGTGTTCACGGCGGTGGCGCCGTTCCGCACCGAGCTGTACGTCCCCCTCGTCCACGGAGCGGTACGGAATCGCGACCGCTCAGGCGTGGGGCCGGCTGTCGTCCGCGCCGTGTTCCACTGGACTCATGAGCCTGTCCGTGGATGTTTTCGTCGTCGGTGAGGACGGCCAGGTGCACGTACTGGACGTTCCGGAAGGTAGTTCGGACCTCGCTGGCTTCGAGCGCTGGCGCACTGTGGTGTGGGGGTCCGACGCCGTTCGCTCACTGGGGGCGCGCTTCTTCCCGGCCCTGGCCGGCGATGACTTGAAGGTGTTTCCGCACCAGGTGACGGAATTTCTGGCCGAGTGTGCCTTGCTCCGCAGCCACATCGAAGTCGTGGCCCCGCGTACCGATCCGGCGAAGTCACACGCCGAGTACGTCCGGCAGATCTCGGAACGCTTGAGGACCATCGAGGACGCGGCCGACCGTGCGCGAGGCTCCGCCGGCGGAGTACTGATCTGGTAGCGCGTGCCGATGTCAGCCGGGCTCATTCGGACGGTGCTCATGAGCCCCCTCGGGACGTGGCCGGTGAGCGGAGTGCGGTCGACGCGCACCCTCAAGGCCATCCGGAGCATGCGTTCGGGCCTTCGCCCGTACCGGGCCCGCGGCGTACGGGCAGCGGCCGAGCTCGACGAGCGCGCTCGCCTCTTCCTGGTCGCCCAGCCGAACTGAGGACCGCACAACTGCGGGCCCGGCCGACCGCGCGCCACGCCGAGGCGGGCGGTGCCGCCCTTCGTACGTCCGGGGGCGAGCCGCCACGGCCCCGCCGCGTAGGCCCGCTGCCCGAGGCCGGGGGCGGCCGGCTCCTTCCGAAGGGCCTCGTTTCCGCCGCTCCGGCGGCGTCGGCAGGCGGTTGCCTCTCGGCCGACCTCCTGTGGTTTTTTAGGCCGCGTCCTCTTGGACTATGGCCTCCCGAAAGGCCGCCCAGGCGGCAGGAGTTACGTGGAGGGTGGGGCCGGAGGGGGTTTTGGAGTCGCGGATGGCTACCGTTCCGGGGACGTTGATGGCTATCTCCACGCACTCGTCGCTAGCGGTGCTGTAGCTGGACTTCACGAAGTCGAATACGGGCACCTGTCGCGCCTCCAGGTGCGGTCAATCCGAGCAGAATCCGCCTTCGGCGACGGCTTGGCGGAAGGATGCCCACGCGGCAGGCGCGAAGCGCAGGACCGGGCCGGCCGCGTCCTTGGAGTCGCGAACCGCCACGGTGTGGGGCAGGTTGGTGGCCACCTCGACGCACTCGCCGTTCACCGTGCTGTAACTGGACTTCACGAACTCGAAGAGTGGCATGGTCACATTTCCTTGCAGATGCTGCCGATAAGGGTAAGGGAGTCGTGCGGCGACAGGCTGAGCCGCGTCGCGCTGTCGAAATACGTTCTGCAGGCGGCGCTTTCGTCCGCGTTTTCAACCCACACGGTAGCCGTCATGGTGTCCACGTGGACCACGTCCACCGCCTCGTCCTCGGCAAACGAAACGATGTTGAAAGCTCCAGCCATGCAGGGGTGGCCGCCGGCCCGGAACGGCAGCACCTGGAGTCGTACGTTCGGAAGCTGAGCTACCTCCAGCACTCGCTCCAGTTGCTCGCGCATCACTTCGCGCCCACCGACAACTTGACGCAACGCGGCTTCCCAAATCACCACGTACACCTCTAGTGGCTTTTCGCCAACGAGTCGTGCCTGCCGCTTCATGCGGACTTCAACAATGCGCTCGATTTCGTCCGGGTCCTCCGACGGGCCGGACGCCACAGCCAACGCGCGGATATATGAAGCTGTTTGGAACAGCCCAGGCACCAACGCCTGTTGCCACGAGCGCACCCGCGTCGCGACGTCTTCGATGGCGATGTACTCAGCCATTGCGCCCACCCGTGGCCAATGCTGCCACCAGCCCTTGGCTTTGCGACGTTCACGGTCGAGTTTGGCCAACCGCAGGAGGCCGTCAACAGCCTTCGGGTCTTCCAGCCCGTACAGCGTCGCGAGGGCCCGAACGTCGGGGTCCCGGAACGGCACCCAACCCCGTTCCATCTTTGCGATCTTCGCGGCAGTGGCGCTCAGCGCCTCCGCCGCTTGCGGCTGAGTGAGCCCGGCTGAGTCTCGCAGCCGTAGCAGTTCGGCCCCCAACCTTCGTGCCAGCACCGTCGATACACGGTTGCCGAGCGCCGCCTGGCCCCTCGTCATCTCGCCCCACCTCCCTGATCCCGCTCAGTTTGCAGCCGATCACAGAGCGGCACAAGCAAAATTCGGAGACAGATATCTCCAAGACCGCTTGCACGGATCGCTATTGCGTCGCTACCGTCAGTGCCCAACCGCTCGCACAGCGGCGCAGCCACCGGCGGAAGTGCACCGGCCTGCCCTGCGCAGGCGCGGCATTGACACTGCCGAGGCCAAGCGCCAGACGTGCGAGCCCCTGCGACCGCACTGGAGGTGCGTGTCCATGGCTGGGAAGGCCACAGCGGCGGACGGTCACTACGACGTCGTCGACTACACCCCGTACCCGTACAACATCCCCGTAGCCCGACGGCGCGTAGCGCGCCTGGCCTGCGATTGGGGGCATCAGGAGGTGGCCGGGGACGCGGCGTTGCTGGCGAGTGAGCTGATCACGAACGCGCTGCTGCACGGGTGTCTGCGGGATCGGCTGTTCCGGGTGGAGGTGTTCCTGGCCGGGGCGGTGCTCCGGGTGGCGGTGACCGACCCCAAGGGGGAGCGCCGGCCGCGGCCGCGCGTGGCCGATCCGTACTACGACCAGTTCGGGCGAGGGCTGCTCATCGTGCGCGCGCTCGCGCATCGGTGGGGCGTGGAGGGCCGTACGGTCGGCAAGACCGTCTGGGCCGAGCTGAGCACCGGCGGGGACGCCGGCCTGGCACCGTAGCAGCCCGCGGCAGGCGAAGTGGCGCGGCGGCCGCCCCGCCGCTACCTGGCGGAATGCGGCCGTCCGCGCCCGCGCCACCGGCCCAGGGTGATTGATTTGTCCGATTTGTCGGGTACTACTACTAGTCGACAGCCTCGTCGCGTCGCCGAACAGACGCACGAGGACGCCCTGGCAACGGTCGGCAAGGAGAGCGGTATCCGTGATTCAGGTATCCGTCGAGCACGTGGACATCGCTCCGGGCAACGCCGTCGAGTGGACGCTGCTCTCCGCGGAGGCGTCCGGGCCAGCCCCCGAGACCGCGCCGTACCAGGACGGGCACACCAGCTACAACCAGGCGAAACACTTCACCGTGGCGCAGAGCGCCCGCGAGGCCGACGATCCGATCCGCGCCTACGTCGCCGGTTCGTTCGAACTGCGCGGGCCAGTCGACCGGGGCGCGCTGGGGGCCGCGTTCCTGCACCTCGTACGCCGCCATGAAGTGCTGCGCTGCACGTTCCAGCAGCTCGTCGGCGACGTGCGCTGCGAGCCCGGCGCGCCGGAGAGCATGGAGCTCAAGGAAGAGGACCTGGGGTTCATCGATTCCCCGGACGGGGTCCGGGAGTACCTGCACCGGACGTTCCAGCGGATCGACCCGCTGGTCTGGCCGCTGATCGTCATGGGCGCCATCCTCCGAGACGATGGCGCGACGGTCTGGTTCGCCTGCGATCACCTGGTGACCGACGGGCTGTCCACGCCCATCGCCGTACGCGACCTCGCCACCGCCTACGAGGCGTACGCGGCCGGGCACACCCCCGACCTCCCCGAGACCGGCAGCTATCTGGCGTTCAGCCGCGCGCAGCGCGAACGCAACGAAAGCCTGACGACGGCCGACGACCCCCGGCTGGCCCGGTGGCGGCGGTTCATGGCGGAGGGCGGCGCCTTCTTCCCGCCGTTCCCCCTGGACATCGGCGTGGAGCAGGGCCGACTGCACCCCTCGGCCAACGAGACCGAGCGGCTGCTGGACTCCGACGAGACCCGGGACCTGGAGGCCGTCTGCCACGACGCGGGCGGGAAGCTGTTCATGGGGCTCCTGGGCGCCGTCGGAGTGGCACTCAGGAAGGAGGGCGGGCCGGACGTCTACCGCTGCATCATGCCGGTCAGCGAACGTCAGCGAGGGCCGTACGAACACACCATGGGCTGGCTCATCAACACCATGCCCCTGGCCTTCTCCGTCGCCGACGGACAGGACCTCCGCGCCGTCCTCGCCAACGTGACCGAAGCCTTCGCCGAGCTCCAGCTCCACCTCGACGTGCCATTCGTCAAGGCCTGGCAACTGCTGGCCCCGACGGAATTCGCGGCGATCCGCTCCTGGCCGTATGCCGTCAATTTCTTCTCCTACCTCGACTTCCGCCGCGCGCCCGGCGCGGAGCACCACGTGCGGCGCAACGCCCGCAAGCACGTATGGGCGTCGCGCCACAACGGGCTGTGCTTCTGGCTGCACCGCTGCGACACCGGTCTGTACATCAACACCCTCTACGCCGACACGCCCCCGGCCCGCGCCGTCAAGACCGCGCTCACGGCGACGCTCGGGCGCACGGTGAAGAACCTGGCCCGGACCGGCGCGTTCTGACGGCTGAGGAGCCCCGCACCATGCTGCAACTCCCCATCACGGAACTGGACGTACGCCCCGGCCGCGTCCTGACCTGGCGCCTCGGCGACGCGCCGGAGCGCCGTACGCCCGGCGTCGTGTCCTACAACCAGGAGGACCAGCTCGCCACGGTCCGGGCGCTGCGCGAGGCGGCGGACCCGGCGGTCGCCCCCGAATCGCTCGCCTGCCAGCCCGTGATCACCTTCGAGATCCGGCGGCCGCCCGACCCGCGGGCGCTGGAGGCGGCGCTGCTGCACTTCGTCCGGCGGCACGACGCGCTGCGCAGTTCCTTCCGGCCCGGCACGGCGGGGGCGGCGGGCGGGGCGACCTGCGAAGTGACGGACGCGCGGGACGCCGTGCTGGACTACCGCGACCTCGGCCGCCCCGACTCCCCCGCGGCGCTGCGCACGGTACTGGACGCCCTGTTCAAGGAGATCGACGTCCTCGCCGGGCGGCTCTTCGTCCTGGCCGCCGTCGTCCGGGAGGGGTCCGCCACCGTCTATCTGGCCTTCGACCACAGCGTGTACGACGGCCTGTCCGCCGCGGTCGCCGTGCACGACGTGGCCACCGCCTACGCGGCCTACGCGCGCGGCGCGGAGCCCGACCTCCCTCCCGCGGAGAGCCACGTCTCCTTCAGCCGCGACCAGCGGCGGCGCATGGCCACGCTGCACGCCGGGGACGGCCGCCTGGAGTACTGGAAGCAGTGCATGACGCCCGACGGCGGCCTCTGCCCGCCGTTCCCGCTCGACCTCGGCCTGGCGCCGGGCGAGGTCCGCCCCGCGGTCATCCGCACCGACCGGCTGCTGACGGAGACCGGCACGCGGGCGCTGTACGAACGCAGCCGCGCGGTCGGCGGCGGCATCTTCGCGGCGTTCCTCGCGGCGCTCGGCATCTGGGTGCGCGACGCGGGCGGCCCGGACACGTTCTCCGGCTTCATGCCGGTCGGCGCGCGCGGCCGGGGGCCCTACGAGCACGCCATGGGCTGGTTCGCCAACCCCGTGCCCGTACGATTCTCCGTCGCCGCCGACCGCGACCGGGCGGCGATCATCGCCGGCATCCGGGCCGCGTACACCACCGCGGCCCAGCACGCGCACGTGCCCTTCATGCTGGCCCGGCGACTCCTGACCGCCGCCCACGCGCCGCATGAGGGCACGGCTTCGCCGCACGGGAGCGCGACCGTGCCGCGTGAGGGCGCGACCGTGCCGCATGGAGGCGCGACCGTGCCGTCCATTCCCTGCGCCTTCTCCTACATCGACTACACCCGCTCGCCCGGCGCCGCGCAGCACGCGGCCTGGCGGGCGAGGCACCACCTCCGGCTCTCGCACTGCAACGGCCTCTGCTTCTGGCTGCATCGCACAGCGACCGGCCTCTACGTGTACCTCGCCTACCCCGACACCCCGGAGGCCGCGAGCGTCATGTCCGGCCTGCGGCCCGCGCTCGTACGCACGCTGCGCGACATGGCGGCATCGCCCGCCGGGCTGTGACGGAGCGCGACCTACGGGCTGTGACGGAGCGCGCCGCCGGTCTGTGACAGGCCGTCAGGTCCGCGGGAGCGGGCGGGCGTAGACCTTGCCGACCTCCTCGAAGAGCGCGGTCGTCCCGAAGCTGTCCACGCGCAGCGAGATGGGCGTCCAGGCGACGCCCGTCATGTCGATCCGCTCGGTGCGGCCGGTCCGCAGGTCGCGCCGGAAGATGTCCGTGGCCTGGTTGGTGTCGCCGGGCGTCAGGTTGTCGGCGGTCGAGGCGAAGTACACCGAGCGGCCGTCGGCCGTCATGGCCCCGTTGTGGGAGTCGCCGGTGGTCACGGTGTTCGGCAGGGGGCGCGCGGCCTTCTCGGTCCTGCCCCGCCACAGGTCGCGGACGTACAGCTCGGTGTGCGAGTCGGTGGTGTCCGGACCGTTGGGCTCGGGGGCGCTGAAGAGCGCGTACCGGCCGCCGGGGCTCAGCCTCGCGTCGAGGGACGCTGGGCGCGGCGCGCCGGCGGGGTCGATGCTCGCGCCCTGGATACGGCCGGTGTGCCGGTTCCACACGTAGAAGCGCTGCGGTGTGGATGGCCGGGAAGGAGCTGCGGCGGCGGCCGGGTCGCGGGGGAGCAGGTTGGTGGCCCGCGAGAGGAAGCCGACGGTGGAGCCGTCCGCGCTGATCACGGGGTTGTCGGAGCGCCGGTCGGCCGGGGAGCCGTCCGGGGCCTTCGTGATGAGCCGCGTGGTCTTCTTCCGCAGGTCGAGGACGTGGATGCCGGTGCCCTGGCGCGTGGCGTAGGCGATGTAGCGGCCGTTCCCGCTGATGGCCGGGGCATCGGGTTCGTCGGTGCCATGGGTGAGCTGTTCGGCGTGGCCGGTGCGGCGGTCCCGGAGGAAGAGCTGCCAGGTGGCGCTGTCCGAACCGCCCGGCCAGCCGGGCGGCACGACGGCGGTGAACGCCACGTACCGGCCGTCGGCGCTGATGGACGCCTCGCTCGCGCCTCCCGGCAGTACGTCGTCGCCCGCGCTGACCCGCTCGATGCCCCCGGTGCGCAGGTCCCGTACGAACGCGTCGTAGTCCCCGTCCGTGTCACCGGGCACCAGGTTGGACGCCTGCGAGACGAACAGGACGTACCTGCCGTCCGCGCTCATCCCGGACGCCTGCGACCAGCCGTTGGGCTGCGCGCCGCCCATGCCGAGGTCCACCTGTACGAGGCCGGGGCCGGCCGATCGCGCGGCCTGGGCCGATCCCGGCGCCTGGGCCGATCGCGCCGCCTGGGCCGGTAACGCCGCCTGGGCCGGTAACGCCGCGCCCGAGACCAGTGCGGCGGCCGCGAGCCCGCAGGTGCCGCGCACCGCCCACCGGCCGATCCCCCCACCCCTCGTACGTCTCTCCCATCTCTCTCGCCTCGCCCCTCTCACCCATCTCATTCGTCGCGTCTCTCTCATGTGTTCCGCCCCCTCCTGTCGGCCCCGCCAGCCCCTGCCGACGCGGCAGGGAGAGCAAACCGGCAGGCGGTCCAGCGGTCAACGAGCCCGACGGGGCACGGGCGGAAACCTGCCAAGGTCCACAACGGGTCCACAACGGGTCCACAACGAGATCCACGACAAGGTGCACGAGCAAGGTCCGCGGCAAGGCCCCCGAAGGGAGGTGGCGGCGGCGTCCGCTCAGATCTGCATCTCGCCGCCGTCGACGTACAGATTGGCGCCCAGGAAGAAGCTGCTCCGCTCGGAGGCGAGGAACGCCACGGCGTCGGCGACCTCCTCCGCACTGCCGAGGCGGCCCAGCGGGACGCCCGCGGCGAACTGCGCCTTGACCGCTGCCGCGTCCTCCCCGTCCACCAGGCTGTCGACCCCCGGGGTGTCGATGGAGCCCGGGGAGACGGCGTTGACCCGGATGTTCCGAGCCTTCAGCTCGTTGGCCCAGGTCCGGGCGTACGACCGGATCGCCGCCTTCGAGGCCGCGTACGTGCCGAACGCCGCGACGCCGTCGCCGGCGCGCACCGAGGAGGTCAGGATCACCGACGCGCCGTCGTTGAGCAGCGGCAGCGCCTTCTGGACGGTGAACAGCGTGCCCCGCACGTTGGCGCCGAAGATCGCGTCGAAATGCTCCTCGGTGGTCTGCTCCAGCGTCGCGAACGACCCCGTGCCCGCGTTGGCGAACAGGACGTCCAGGCCGCGCCCTCGGGCGGCGACCGTCTCGTACAGGCGGTCCAGGTCGGCCGGGTTCGCGATGTCGCCGACCACCGCGGTGGCCCGCGCCGGGCCGATGGCCTCGACGGCCGCGTCCAGCACCGCCGCGCGCCGGCCGGTGATGAACACGTGCGCCCCCTCGTCCGCCAGCCGGTGGGCGGCGGCCAGGCCGATGCCCGTGCTGCCGCCGGTGACGACGGCGGTCTTGCCTTCGAGCGAACCCGCGAGCGTGCCTGCGCGTGTGTCGGCGCGTGTGTCCGCGAGCTGTCCCATGTCGAAATGACCTCCACGACTTTTTACGTACCGATCGGTACCGAATTTGAACGTAACACATCTGAACCGATCGGTACGGAAGAGGTAGAGTCGAGGGCATGGACAGGACGGCGGAGACGCGGGCAGCCGCTGAGACGCGAAGAGCGGAAACGCGGGCGGCCGAGACGCGGCGGAAGGGGCCGGTCGGCCGGCCCAGGGGCTTCGACGCCGACGAGGCGCTCGAACGCGCCATGCGGGTCTTCTGGGAACAGGGCTACGAGGGCGCCAGCCTCACCGACCTGACCAGCGCCATGAACATCACGCGCACCAGCATGTACGCGGCCTTCGGCAACAAGGAGGAGCTGTTCCGCAAGGCCCTGGAGCGCTACACCGAGGGCCCCGCCTCGTACGGGGTCCGGGCCTTGCGGGAGCCGACCGCCCGGCAGGTGGCCACGGCGTTCCTGCACGGCGCCGTACGGGCCACCACCCGCCCCGACTGCCCCGCCGGCTGCCTCGGCGTGCAGGGCTCCCTCGCCGCGGGTGCCACGGGCGGCCACGCCCGCGACACGCTCGCCGCGTGGCGCGACGAGCACACCGCCCACTTCCGCGACCGCCTCCAGCAGGCCGTCGACGAGGGCGACCTGCCCGCCGACGCCGATCCCGGCGCGCTCGCCCGCTACCTCATGACCGTCGCCAACGGCATCGCCGTCCAGGCCGCGGGCGGCGTGCCGCGCGAAGAGCTCCAGCGGGTGGCCGACCTGGCCCTGCGCGCCTGGCCGCCGGTCGGCTGACGGGCAGCGGACCGGCCGGCCCGCCGGCCCCCGTTACGGCTCCAGGGGCCCGCTACGCCTCCCGGGCTCCCGTTACGACTCCCGGACTCCCGCTACGCCGCCGCCTCGTCGCCGTCCAGCAGCGGCGTGATGAACACGAACCGCAGGTCCGTGCGTTGTATCGGCAGCAGCACGTGGCTGATCACCCGGATCTCCCGGCCGCCGTGGTACGGCAGGCGCAGCCGGAAGACATGCCCGTCCCGGTGCTCCACCACCTCGCTGTCCCGCGCCCAGATGCGGCGGCACTCCGCGTCGGCGTCCAGCACCTCCCGGACCAGGGCGCGCAGCTCGGCGTTGTCCGGGTTGCTGTTGGCGGCGACGCGCAGCATGGCCAGGTACGTACGGGCGCAGCTCTCCTCCCAGTCCAGCATCTGCTCCCGCGCCTCCGGGGAGAGCAGGGCCCAGCGGATGAGGTTGGCGCCGGGCCGTACGGACCAGGGGAACCACTCGGCCATCAGGCCGTTGACCGCGACCACGTTCCAGGCGATGTCCGAGAGGTACGCGGGGTAGGTGACCTGCTGGTCCAGGAGCGCCTTGACGCCCTCGGGCAGGTGGCGCGGGTCCCGGGGCGACTCCTCCGGCGGGCGACGGCCGCAGACGCCGAGGAAGAGGGTGAGGGTCTCCGCCTCGCTCAGGCGGAGCGCGCGGGCGACCCGCAGCAGGAAGGCCTCCGAGAAGTCCTGGCGGCGGCCGGCCTCCAGCGCGCGGTACCAGCCCTCGCTGACGCCGGTCAGCCGGGCGACGTGGGCCTGCGAGAGGCGGCGGCCGGGCCGGGGCTGCACGCCGCGCAGCTCGCGAACCTGCCGGGCGTCCACCCGGGCGCGCCAGGCGCGGAGGAGGCGGCTGATGGATTCGCCGTCCGCTGCCTCGGTCAAAGGTCCTCCAGATCCGACACTGCAAGTGTCGGTCAATCGTAGGTAAATTCCCCAGCACGGGCGATACCACCACCCCTCCCCCGGTGGGTCCCCCAGGCCGCTCACGCCTGACAAGGGTCCCGGACGCGGTGCTCTCTCCTCGCTGGAGGGGGGTGAGGAGTGGGCCGTCCGGGCCCTCTCTTCCCGGCCCCGGGCTCGGGGTCCGCGGGGAGGTTCGACTTCGGACAGTCGCGGGGGTCTGTCCGAACACCCGCGGGGGCCGGTCGCGCACGACGCGCGACCGGCCCCCGCGGCATGTATCCGGGGCGTCACCGGCCCGCCGGGACGTCCCGGTCGGGCCACGCGGCACTACACCTCGCCCTAGCCCCAGGTGATCAGCCGCTTCGGGTGCTCCAGGACCGCCGCCACGTCGGCGAGGACCTTCGAGCCCAGCTCGCCGTCGACCAGCCGGTGGTCGAAGGAGAGCGCCAGGGTGGTGACCTGGCGGGGCTTGACCTTGCCCTTGTGCACCCAGGGCTGGAGCTTGACCGTGCCGAACGCCAGGATCGCGGACTCGCCCGGGTTGAGGATGGGCGTGCCGGTGTCGACGCCGAAGACGCCGACGTTGGTGATCGTGACCGTGCCGCCGGCCATGTCCGCCGGGCTGGTCTTCCCCTCGCGGGCCGTGGCGACCAGGTCGCCGAGGGCGGCGGACAGCTCCGGGAGGGTCTTGGCCCCCGCGTCCTTGATGTTCGGGACGATCAGGCCGCGCGGCGTGGCGGCGGCGATGCCCAGGTTCACGTACTCCTTGCGCACGATCTCCTGGTTCGCCTCGTCCCAGGCCGCGTTGACCTCCGGGTGGCGCCGGATCGCGACGAGGAACGCCTTGGCGACGAGGAGCAGGGGGTTCACGCGGAGCCCGGCCATGTCCGGGTCCGACTTGAGCTCCTGTACGAGCTTCATCGTGCGGGTCACGTCCACGGTGACGAACTCCGTGACGTGCGGCGCGGTGAAGGCGCTCGCGACCATCGCCTGGGCGGTGGCCTTCCGTACGCCCTTGATGGGGACGCGGACCTCGCGCGCGGCGGTGTCCACCGGGCGGGGGCCTGTCTCCGGGGCGATCTCAGGGGCGGCCTGGGGCTCCACCGGCGCGGGCGCGGCGGCGGCGTGCACGTCCTCGCGGGTGACGGTGCCGTCCGGGCCGGTCGCGGTGACCGAGGCCAGGTCGATGCCGAGGTCCTTGGCGAGCTTGCGGACCGGCGGCTTGGCCAGCGCCTTCGCCGTGCCCGCGGCAGGAGCGGCGGGGGCCTCCGGGGCGGGCGCCGCGCCGTGCCCGTTCAGCTCCGGCTGGGCCGGGGCCGAAGGGGCCGAATGAGCCGAGGAAGCAGAAGCCCCCGGCTGGGGCTTGCGGGCCCGGCGCTTGGTGGAGGACGGCGCGGCGCCGTAGCCGACGAGCATGGCCTGCCGCCCCTCGCCCGCGGCCTCGCCCTCCGCCGCGGCGGGCCGGTCCTTCGGCGGGTAGTACGTCTGCTGGTCCGGCACCGTCGGCGCCGGCTCCGCCGGGCCCGCCCCCGGCCGGGTGTCCACCACGATGATGGGGGTGCCCACGTCCACCGTGGCGCCCTCGTCGAAGCGCAGCTCGTGCACGGCTCCGTCAAAGGGGATGGGCAGTTCGACGGCGGCCTTGGCGGTCTCCACCTCGCAGACCACCTGCCCGTCGGAGACGGTGTCCCCGGCGGCCACGTACCACTTGAGGATCTCGGCCTCGGTGAGCCCTTCGCCCACGTCCGGCATCTTGAACTCGCGAAAACGCTGGTCGTTCGCTGTGCTCGCAGTCATCGTTCCGTGCTCCCCTCAAGCCCTTCAGTACGCCAACGCGCGGTCGACGGCGTCCAGTACCCGGTCCAGTCCCGGAAGGTACTCGTCCTCCAGCCGCGACGGCGGGTACGGCGCGTGGTACCCGCCGACGCGCAGGACGGGGGCCTCCAGGTGGTAGAAGCACCGCTCGGTGATCCGCGCGGCGATCTCGGAGCCGGTGCCCAGGAAGACGGGCGCCTCGTGGACGACGACCAGCCGGCCGGTCTTCTCGACCGACGCCTGGATGGCGTCGAAGTCGATGGGCGACATGGACCGCAGGTCGAGGACCTCGATCGACTTGCCCTCCTCCTCGGCGGCCGCGGCGGCCTCCAGGCAGGTCTTGACCATCGGGCCGTAGGCGGCCAGCGTCAGATCGGTGCCGGCGCGGGCCGTACGGGCGGCGTGCAGCGCGGCCGGTACGGCGGAGCGGTCCAGCTCCGACTTGTCGTGGTAGCGCCGCTTGGGCTCGAAGAAGATGACCGGGTCATCGCTCTGTATGGCCTGCTGGAGCATCCAGTAGGCGTCGGAGGCGTTCGACGGCGATACGCACTTGAGGCCCGCGACGTGCGCGAAGAGCGCCTCGGGGGACTCGCTGTGGTGCTCGACGGCGCCGATCGCGCCGCCGTAGGGGATGCGGACGACGACCGGCAGCTTGATCTTGCCGAGCGCGCGGGCGTGCATCTTGGCGAGCTGGGTGACGATCTGGTCGTACGCGGGGAAGACGAACCCGTCGAACTGGATCTCCACGACGGGGCGGTAGCCGCGCAGCGCGAGGCCGATCGCGGTGCCGACGATGCCGGACTCGGCGAGCGGGGTGTCGATGACCCGATCCTCGCCGAAGTCCTTGTAGAGGCCGTCGGTGACGCGGAAGACGCCGCCGAGCTTGCCGACGTCCTCTCCCATGATCAGGACCTTGGGGTCGTTCTCCAGCGCGGTGCGCAGCGAGGCGTTGATCGCCTTGGAGATCGAGAGCTTCTCGGCGGCCATGTCAGTTGCCCTCCTCGGCGAACGACGCCTGGTAGGCGGCGAACTGGGCGCGCTCCTCGTCGACGAGGCCGTGCCCGTCGGCGTAGATGTGCTCGAAGATCGCCATGTTGTCGGGGTTGGGCATGTTCCGTACGGCGTCGCGCACCCGCTTGGCGAGGGCGTCGCTCTCGGTCTCCAGCGCGGTGAAGAACGCGTCGTCCGCGGCGCCGGTCTTCTCCAGGTAGGTGCGCAGCCGCTGGATCGGGTCCTTGGCCTCCCACAGCTCGCGCTCCTCGTCCCGCCGGTACTTGGTCGGGTCGTCGGAGGTGGTGTGGGCGCCCATGCGGTACGTGAACGCCTCGACGAGCATCGGGCCCTGCCCCGTACGGGCGCGCTCCAGGGCGGCCTTGGTGACGGCGAGACAGGCGAGGACGTCGTTGCCGTCGACGCGCACGCCGGGGAAGCCGAAGCCCTGCGCGCGCTGGTAGAGCGGCACGCGGGTCTGCTTCTCGGTGGGCTCGGAGATCGCCCACTGGTTGTTCTGGCAGAAGAACACGACGGGGGCGTTGTAGACGGCGGCGAAGGTGAAGGACTCCGCCACGTCGCCCTGGCTGGACGCGCCGTCGCCGAAGTAGGCGATGACGGCCGAGTCGGCGCCGTCCTTGGCCACGCCCATCGCGTAGCCGGTGGCGTGCAGGGTCTGCGAGCCGATGACGATGGTGTAGAGGTGGAAGTTGTTCTCGTTCGGGTCCCAGCCGCCGTGGTTGACCCCGCGGAACATGCCGAGCAGGTTGGTCGGGTCGACCCCGCGGCACCAGGCGACGCCGTGCTCCCGGTAGGTCGGGAAGACGTAGTCGTCGGGGTTGGTCGCCCGGCCGGAGCCGATCTGGGCGGCCTCCTGGCCGAGCAGCGAGGCCCACAGGCCCAGTTCGCCCTGGCGCTGGAGCGTGGTGGCCTCCGCGTCGAAGCGCCGGGTGAGCACCATGTCGCGGTACAGACCCCGCAGCTCTTCGGGGGTGAGGTCGATGGAGTAGTCCGGGTGCTCGACCCGTTCGCCTTCCGGCGTGAGCAGTTGCACCAGTTCGGGCCCGTCGGCCCGCGCCGCCGCCGTCTTCGCGGTCTTCGCGGCCGTGGCGCTCTTCGCGGCCGTCGCGGTCTTCGTGCTGTCGGCGGACTTCTTCGCGCTGGTGCGCTTGCTGCTGCGGCGCGGTGTGCGCGCCGTGCTTTCCGCGGTCACGTGTGCTCCTCCGTCTGTCCGGCCCCCGGGGTCGCCGGCGGCCAGAGGGGGTCCCTCCCACCGTGAGGCGGGAGAGGCTCGCTCGGTGTCCGACGGCACACAGGGTGGGTGTGCCGAGGCCGGAACCGGGCGTGACAGGCGCCCCGGCGAATGGCCTGCAACAGGCACGTTACCCAGTGCGTCACAACTCTGCGAAACCCCATCTGACCTGCGATTTTGCTTGGATTTCCAAGTAAATCGGGAAAGCGGGGAAACGCCACTGGTCACAGCCTTGCAGGCGGCCGGAACGACGGCACGTTATCCCGAGTAACAAGAGCAGGGGAAGACTTCGTGTGTGAGACTGACTTCGTGCGCGAACCTAGAAAAATCACTGTATTTCTACTCGATGACCATGAAGTCGTCCGGCGCGGAGTCCACGAGATGCTCTCCGTCGAGGAGGACATCGAGGTGGTCGGCGAGGCCGGCACGGCGGCCGACGCGCTGGTGCGCATTCCGGCCACCCGGCCCGATGTCGCGGTGCTCGACGTGCGGCTGCCGGACGGCAGCGGCGTCGAGGTGTGCCGCGAGATCCGCTCGCAGAACGAGGACATCAAATGCCTGATGCTGACCTCCTTCGCCGACGACGAGGCCCTTTTCGACGCGATCATGGCAGGCGCCTCCGGCTATGTTCTCAAGGCGATCCGCGGCAATGAACTGCTGTCCGCCGTGCGAGACGTCGCGGCCGGGAAATCCCTGCTCGACCCCGTCGCCACCGCCCGCGTCCTGGAGCGGCTGCGGGACGGCAACGCCCCCAAGGGCGACGACCGCCTCGCGGGCCTGACCGAGCAGGAGCGCAAGATCCTCGACCTGATCGGCGAGGGCATGACCAACCGGGCCATCGGCGAGCGGCTGCACCTCGCCGAGAAGACCATCAAGAACTACGTCTCCAGCCTGCTCTCGAAGCTCGGCATGGAGCGGCGCTCGCAGGCCGCCGCGTACGTGGCCCGGCTCCAGGCCGAGAAGCGCTGAGGAGCGGTGAGCAGCGGTGAGCAACGCCGCGAAGGTTGAGCGGACCGAGAAGGCCGAGAAGGCTGGGAGACGTTGAACAACGCTGAACGACGCTCGGAATTACTGATCTGCGGCGCGCCCCGCGGCACGCGCCCCAAACCGCCCCACTACGCCGCAATCGGGACCAACGTCCCTGACCAAAAGGGCGGGTGTCCCTACTTGGCCCGTACCAAGGCGGGCAGAGTAGTGCCTATGCCCACCCACGAATATCGAGCGATCGACCTCCTCGGCCGCACCCCCTACGGCCGGGTCTCGGTGAGCATGCGCGCCCTGCCGTTCGTCACCGTCGCCCGCCACATCGTGGTGGGCGGACACGTCATGCTGCGGCTGCACGGCGGCTTCGGGTACGCGCAGGCGTGCGACGGCAGCGTCGTCGCGTACGGCGCGGACAACATCGGCGACGGCGACGCCCAGGTCTGGACCGTGCAATTCGTGGGCACCGCCAAGAGGTTCACCCCCGGCACCCGCGAGCTGGAGCTCTTCGGAGCGGCCCCGCGCACCGCCGACGGGGCGCCCTTCGACCCCACATACCTGTGCGTCGAACCGCAGTTCATCACCGTTCACCACCTCGGAGACGTCCCAGCGCGACGACCCGTGCACTCAGCGTGATCTAACATCTGGCAGGTGCCACGCTCACTTGTCGCCCCCGCCGGGGCCCTTCCCCATGCCCCCGCCCGGCCCTCCGGCCACGCTCCCGCCTCCGGCCACGTTCCCGCCCCGAGCCGCGGAAGCGATTCCGCACCGGGAAAGAGCAGTTCCGCTCGCGGAACGAGCGGAAAGAACGGTTCAGCTCCCCGCAGAAGCGATTCCGCTGGCGGAAGAGGCGAATCCGCGCGGGGCCGGGGCGCCCCCGACGGGCCCGACAGCACCACCCTGCGCGCCCTGCTGCGCCGCTACGAGCGCGTGGGCGAGGCCCTGACCTGCGAGCCCCTGACGCAGGGCCTGCTGAACCGCGGCTACCACCTGGCCACCACGCACGGCCGGTACTTCCTCAAGCACCACCTCGGGGCCGACAGCGCCGACCGCTCGGACGGCACCGAGCGCGCCGATGGCACCGACGGTGCCGACGGCTCCGTTGACCGCGCCGCCATCGCGCGCCAGCACCACGCCACGCTACGGCTGCGCGCGCTCGGCCTGCCGGTCGCCCCGCCCGTCGCCGACCGCGACGGCCGCACCGTCGCCGTCGTCGGCGGCCGCTGCTACGCGCTGCACCCCTGGGTCGAGGGCCGGCACCGCGACGGGTCCGACCTCTCGGAGCCGCAGTCGGGCCGCCTGGGCGCGCTGCTCGGCCGGGTGCACACCTGCCTCGAAGAGGTCATGCCGGGGCCGCAGAGGGGCGCTGAGGGGCCGTCACGCCCCGATTCCGCCGGTAGCGCCCCACCGGCCCCGTGGGACCCGCCCGCGAAGGCCCCCCAAGCCGTCCAAGCCGCCCAGGCCGCCCAGGAGACCGCCGCCCGGGCCGAGGACACCTTCGCCCTCATCGAGGAGCTGCTGGCGCTCGTACGCAGCCATCCGCGCGATGTCTTCGGGGAGCTGGCCGAACACCGGCTCGTCGAGCGGCGCCGCCTCCTGGCGCGCCACGCCCACCGGCGCCCCGCGCCGTCCGCCACGCCCGCCCGGGGCTGGGTGCACGGCGACTTCCACCCCCTCAACCTCCTTTACCGGGGCGGCGAACCGGCCGCGATCGTCGACTGGGACCGGCTCGGCGTCCAGCCCCGCGCCGAGGAGGCGGTGCGCGCCGCGGCCATCTTCTTCGTACGCCCCGGGGGCACCCTGGATCTCGTGAAGGTACGCGCGTACGCGCGCGCGTACCGGGCCGCGACCGGCGCGGACAGCGCCGAACTCGCCGCCGCGGCACACCGGGTGTGGTGGGAGCGGCTCAACGACTTCTGGATGCTGCGCTGGCACTACCAGCTCGACGACCGCCGCGCCGACCCGGGCTTCCCCGCGTCGTCGGCCCTGTCGGTGTGGTGGACCCGCGAATACGCGGCCGTACGCGGGGCGTTCTGCGACTGAGCGGCGGCGCGGGGCGGCTACCGCGAGGCCGCGCGATGAGGCGGGCGCGAAAGAGCCGGGGGCCGCGCCGCTCAGCGCTGCCCCCGGCTCCTCGTACGGACCGGCATGAAATAGACCGGAATGGAACGGAATGGAACGGGATGGACCGGCATGGACGGCCCGGAACGGACCGGCCCGTGGCGTCAGTCGTCGTCGCTTCCTGAGCCGTCCCCGCCGCTGCCGCCGGTCTTGCCGGGGTCCGGGTTGCCGCCGCCCGGGGGCGGTGACTGGTGGCCGCCGGTCGGGCCGCCCGTCGGCTTGTCGCCGCCGCCGGAGGTGGGCGGGGGCGTCGTGGGGTTGCCCGTGGAGTGCGTCGGGGTGTTCTTCGGCGGCGGCGTGGTCGCCTGGTGCGTGGGCCGGTTCGTGGAGTGGTACGTCGGGTACCCGCCGCTGCCCTCGCTCCGGCCGTCCGACTCGCCGCCGGTGGGGTCGGTGTCCCCGTACGTCTGCGACTCCTCGTCCGAGGGCGTCTCGGAGGGCTTGTCGCTCGGCGACTGCGTGACGGTCGGGGACGGGGTCTGCTTCGGCTTCTTGCCCTCGCCGCCGTCGACGCTTTGGATCGCGATGACCACGCCGACCGTGATGGCGATCACCGCGAGGGCCGCCACCAGCCAGATCTTGCTCCGGTTGCCCTTGGGCGGCGGCCCGGAGCGCCCGTCGAAGCCGCCGTCGTCACCGCCGCCGCCCCCCATGCCGGGCGGCAGGATGCGCTGCTGGGAGGTGTCGCCGTGCCGGGGGTGCGCCATGGCCGTGGTGGCCGCGATGCCCATGGCGGGCGTACCGGAGGCCATGTGGGCGACCGGGCCGGTGTCCCAGGTGCCGGTGTGGCCGCCGGTCTCGTTCAGCATCTGGAGCGCGTACTGGACCAGCCCGCGCATCTCCTCGGCGCTCTGGAACCGGTCGTCCGGGTCCTTGGCGAGGGAGCGCATGACGAGCCCGTCGAGCTCCGGCGGCACGTCCCCGGAGACCTGCGACGGCGGCACCGGGGTGTCCTGCACATGCTGGTAGACCACCGACAGCGGCGTCTCGCCGGTGAAGGGCGGGCGCAGCGCGAGGAGTTCGTAGAGCAGGCAGCCGGTGGCGTAGAGGTCGGAGCGGGCGTCGACGGTCTTGCCGAGCGCCTGCTCCGGGGAGAGGTACTGCGGCGTGCCCATGACCATGCCGGTCTGGGTCATGGTGGACGCCGCGCCGTGCAGGGCGCGGGCGATGCCGAAGTCCATGACCTTGACCGCGCCGCTGTTGGTGATGATCACGTTGGCGGGCTTGATGTCGCGGTGCACGATGCCGTGCTGGTGGCTGTAGGCCAGGGCCTCCAGCACGCCGGAGACGATGATCAGCGCCTGCTCGGGCGGCGGGGCCTCCGCGTTGAGCAGCAGTTCGCGGATGGTGCGGCCCTCGACCAGCTCCATCACGATGTACGGCACCACGTTGGGGCCGCCGGCGCCGTAGCCGCCGGGGGTGGTGACCGTGTCCTCGCCGGAGTCGTAGACGGCGACGACGGCGTGGTGGTTCAGTCCCGCGACGGACTGGGCCTCGCGGGTGAAGCGGGCCTTGGAGACGGGGTCCTCGGCGAGGTCGGCGCGGAGCAGCTTGACCGCGACCGTACGGCCGAGGCGCACGTCCTCCGCGGCGAACACCTCCGCCATGCCGCCGCGGCCGAGGCGGCCGGTCAGCCGGTAGCGGCCGTCGCCTACGAGCCCGCCGTTGCCCCACATCTCCGGCGAATCAGGCATGCCCGCCCCGGTGGCGTCCGGGTCGGACGGCTCCTGGGCGTTCTGCGTCTGTGCCATCAGTCCTCGCCGTCAGTATCTGCCCGCTCGCGTGGGGGGCGGTACGGTCTTTCGTTAAGGCACGCTACAGGCTTCGCGCCACCCGCCGATCCCTGATGGACGGGTCATCCAACCTGTCGCGGCCCCGGCGAGGCAAATCCCGTGGCGGCTTCCCGCACATCCGGTCACGGAACGGGCACGTGGCTTGACGTGTCGGTGGCCTGGGGCAGACTTGGCCGCGATACAGAGGTCCAGTAGATCAGGCACGTGCGCCGAGGGGGAAGTCGACAATGAGCCAGGACGGCGCACGGGGCCGCTATACCGGCCGGGCGATCGCCGGCGGCCGCTACGAGCTGCGCGATCTGCTCGGCGAGGGCGGCATGGCCTCCGTGCACCTGGCGCACGACACGGTGCTGGACCGGGACGTGGCGATCAAGACCCTCCACACCGAGCTGGGGCGCGAGGCGTCCTTCCGCGAACGGTTCCGCCGCGAGGCCCAGTCGGTGGCCAAGCTCACGCACACCAACATCGTCTCGGTCTTCGACACGGGCGAGGACGAGTTGGACGGATCGACCATGCCGTACATCGTCATGGAGTACGTCGAGGGCCGGCCGCTACGCTCCGTGCTCGACGCCGACGTCCGGCAGTACGGCGCGATGCCCACCGAAAAGGCGCTCAAGATCACAGCGGATGTGCTCGCCGCGCTGGAGGTCAGCCACGAAGTCGGCCTCGTGCACCGGGACATCAAGCCCGGCAATGTGATGATCAGCAAGCGCGGCGTCGTCAAGGTCATGGACTTCGGCATCGCGCGGGCCATGCAGTCCGGCGTCACCTCCATGACCCAGACCGGCATGGTCGTCGGCACCCCGCAGTACCTCTCCCCCGAGCAGGCGCTGGGGCGCGGCGTCGACGCCCGCTCCGACCTCTACTCGGTCGGCATCATGCTCTTCGAGCTGCTGACCGGCCGGCTCCCCTTCGACGCGGAATCGCCGCTGGCCATCGCGTACGCGCACGTACAGGAGGAGGCGTCGGCGCCGTCCGCCGTCAACCGGTCCGTCCCCCCGGCGGTGGACGCACTGGTCGCGCGCGCCCTGCGGAAGAACCCGAACGAACGTTTCCCCAGCGCGGAGGCGATGCGCGACGAATGCGACCGGGTGGCCGGCGCGGCGCGGACCGGCGGCGCCCCGCTGATCGTCTCGGGCGGCCCGCCGGGGCGCAGCGGGGCGGGCGTGGGCTCGGCGGTGTTCCCGCCGGTCGACGGCGCGCCCCCGCCGCCCCAGGACGTGCGCACGCCGTACCAGTCCCCGCAGCCGCAGTCTCCTCACCCGCACTCTCAGTTCCCTCAGCCCCAGCCCCACCCGCATCCGCAGTTCGGGGGCGGGTACGGGCCCACGCCGCCGCATCTGCAGCAGCCGCTCGCGCCGCAGCACCAGCCGCATCCCCAGCAGGGGTACGGCTACCCCGGGCCGTCCACCCCGCCCCCGTACCCGATCGACCCGCGGCCGCCCGTGCCCGCGCCGGCCCCGGCGAGCGGCGGGCGGCGCGGCGGCGGCAAGGGGCTCATCGTCGCGGTGGCCGTGGTCGCGGCGCTGGCCGTGGGCGGCGTGTTCATCGCGATGGCGGTGAACAAGAACGACGGCGGCAAGAGCGACCAGGCCGAGAGCAGCGACACCAACAGCGGCGGAGGCGGGGGCGGCAACGGCGGCCGGCAGCAGAGCGGCGGCGGCACCGGTACGGACAACTCCGGAGCGTCCGCGAACGGGCAGGGCCAGGGTCAGGGGCAAGGCCAGGGACAAGGTCAGGGGCAGGGGGCGGACGGCGGGGGAGGGCCCGGCGCGGCCTCCGACGCGGGGCCGGACGGGGCCGACACGGTCAAGCAGGGCGACCAGACCAAGACCATCAGCAAAGAGAAGTGCACGAACGCGTACGACTACTTCAACGACAAGACGAAGAAGGCCGCGCCCGACCTGAAGTTCGTCTACATCAACTCGGCGAAGGACTGCCTCACCGCCGCGGGCTGGCGCTACCGCGTCGAGTACACGGACGAGAGCACCTGGGGCAAGGGCACGGTGATGAGCCAGACCCCCGCCAACGGCGACCCGTTCGACCCGAAGTCGCCCAGCGACCTGTTCGTCCTCACGGTCTCCACGGGCAAGCGCCCCAGCGGCAACTGAGCCCGGTGCCGGGACCGGGGCCGGGACCGGGACCGGGACCGGGGCCTCGCGAGGGCGAAGGCGGCCCGCAGCGGGGCGGGCGACGGCGCGCGAGCGGTGGAAGCGGCGCGAACGCGGCTGCGCCCGCGTGTGGCGTCCGGTGGGCCGGACAGCACAGGCGGGCGCAGGATCGATGATTCGCCGCTGTCGAGCTTGTTCTGGGCTGAGCTGAGCTGAGCTGGGCTGATTAAAGGTACGGGCCGGAGCGGGCGCCGCCGCCGTGCTGGATGCCCGTCTCCTCCTCCTCGCCGAGGCTCACGCCGGGCGGCAGCGCGCGGCGCATCTGCTCCAACTGGGCGCGCGCCGCCATCTGCTGGGCGAACAGCGCGGTCTGGATGCCGTGGAAAAGGCCCTCCAGCCAGCCGACGAGCTGGGCCTGGGCGATGCGCAGCTCGGCCTCGGTGGGGATCGAGTCATCGGTGAAGGGCAGCGAGAGCCGCTCCAGCTCCTCCACCAGCTCGGGCGCGAGCCCGTCCTCCAGCTCCTTGACCGAGCTGGCGTGAATGTCCTTGAGCCGGGCCCGGCTGGCCTCGTCCAGAGGCGCCGCCCGTACCTCCTCCAAAAGCTGCTTGATCATGCTGCCGATGCGCATGACCTTCGCGGGCTGTTCCACCATTTCCGTCACCGGGACCTCGCGCGACTCGTCGTCACCCTCCCCGCCGCCGGGGTTGGCGCTGCCGAGAGCCATCCCGTCCGGGCCTACCACCAGGACCTGCGGGCTCTCCTGCGACCGTTCACTCCTCGGCATATCCATGCCGCCATTCTCTCGCACCCGAACCTCCCCACATTGGTGCCCCCGAAAGCGCCTGATCCACCCCCGTGCGCCCCTCTATGTCGATTTTCGTCTCTGCCGCAACAGGCCGCACGGCGTGGCGGTGACAGACCGCACGGCGTGGCGGGCGGACCACCCGCCGCGGCGGTCCCGACCACCCGCCGCGCCGGTCAGGCCGCTCACCACGACAGTCAGGCCACCCGCCGCGCCGGTCAGACCGCCCACCGCGCCGGTCAGACCGCCCGCCACGACAGTCAGGCCGCCCGCCGCGCCGGTCAGGTCGCCCGCCGCGGTGCGAGGAGGCGGGAGCGCGTGCACAGGGCCGCGAGCAGCCCCGCCAGCACCGGGACGCCCACGGCGAGGGCGGCCAGCGTCGGCCAGGGCAGCTCGACGGGGGTGTACGCGGAGGACATCGGGCTCTCGCGCATATGGGCGAGGGCGTGCCGGCCCTCGGCGAGCCGCAGCGCGACGGCCGGCAGCACCCCGGTGACCGTGCCGAGCAGTACGCCCATTCCGGCGACCACCGCGCACTGGAACCCCGTATACAGCCGCCGTACCCGGGGCGCCGCCCCGACCGCGCCGAGCGTGGTCAGATCGGCCTCGGCGTCGGCCTTGGCGAGCCCGGTGGCGATGGCGGCGGCGCCGATGGTGACGATGCCCGCGAAGACGGCGAGGAGCAGCAGCCCCGCGTTGCTCGTCTCGGGGTAGCCGCGCTCGACGTAGAGGTCGGTGGCCGCGTCGCCGTGCGCCAGCTCGGCCTCGGCCCGCCGCTGCTCGTCCCGGGTGGGGGTGCGGCTGACCGGGAAGAACGAGCCGGAGGGCGCGGTGTGCAGGCCCAGCCGGTGGGCGAGGGAGGCGGGCAGCACGAGCCGGATGCCGGGGGTGTCCGCGTAGGAGTCGGGCGCGGTGTACGTGTCCAGGGAGACGCGCGTCGGCTTCTGGTCCGGGCGTGGCCCGGTGGGCCCGCTGTGCAGCCCGGTGATCTTCAGCGTGAGCCGGCCGCCGCGCGCGTACGCGGGGTTGAGCAGCACCGGCCTGCCCTCGGCCAGCGCCCGCTCGGCCGCCGGGTCCCGCAGCCCGATGTAGTTGCGCAGCAGGCGGGCGTCTCCGACGACCGTGCTGTCCTCGATGTCGCCGATGATCGAGGAGCCGATGCCGTAGTCCACGCAGCGCGGGGTCCGCATCAGGTCCCGGTGTTCCGCGGCGCTCAGCCCGGCGGCGATCCGCGCGCCGTCCGGGCCGCGCAACGGGCACTCGTTGCCCCGGGGCCGTACCAGCTCGATGGAGCCGCACTCGACCGCCTCCTGGGCGTAGCAGTCGCCGCCCGCCCACACGCGCTCGACGTCGGCGCGCTCCCCGGAGACCGGCAGCATGCGTTCCACGGTCCGCCGCAGCGCCGGCAGCGCCTTCTCCGGGTGGCCGCCCTGGTCGGCGTAGGCGTCGACCATCAGCGCGACCGTGCGGGGCTGAAGGCTCGGCACATAGCCGAAACGCTGCTCCGCCTGCAAGCTCACCGAATACGTCGCCACCGCGACCGTCCCCGCCACCGCCGCCAGCACGGCGCTCACCGCGGGCGCGGTACGCCCCCGGTTCCGGGCCGCGTCGCGCAGCGCCAGCCGGGGCGTCAGCGGCAGTCGGCGGCCGAGCCGCCCGCAGGCCCCCACCAGCGCCGGTACGAGCGCCAGCACCCCCAGCTCGGCGACGACCGAGCCCGCCGCCACGACCAGGGAGTCCAGCCCGGTCAGCGCGGCGGTGACGGCCAGCCCCGCACCCAGCAGCAGCGCCGCGAGCCCCAGCACCGGCAGCGTACGAGAGGACCGGCGCACCCCGCGCCGGTCCGTCAGCGAGACCAGCACGGACTGCCGGGCCGCGACGACCGCGGGCGCCAGCGCCGCCAGTACGCCCGTGAGCAGCCCGGTCGCGCCGATCGCGAGGAGTTCCAGCGGCCGGACGTCGAGCGCGCCGAAGCGCCGCCCCGCCCACTGCTCGATCAGCGGCCGGCCCAGCGCCGTCACCCCGAGCCCGCCGGCCACCCCGAGCACGGCCCCCACCGCGCCCAGCACCACGCCGCCGGCCAGCACCACCGCCCGTACCTGCGCCCGGTCCCCGCCGCACACCCCGACGAGCCCGAGCTGGCGGCGGGAACGGCGGGCGCCGACCGCGAAGGCCGGCCCCGCGAGCAGCACGATCTCCAGCAGACCGAGCGCCCCGACCACGGCGAACGACGCGTTGCGCCATGTGACGAGATCGGACCCGCCGGCCCCGCCGCCCGGCCCGCCGTACGCACCGCTGTAACCGGACCCCGACACGCCGGCCATCACCCGCGCCGCCGGGACCTCAGCCACCGGCGGCGGGTGCAGCGCCACCTGGCGCGAGTAGACGACCGCGCCGCGCCGGTTGGCGGCGAGCACATCGCCCCACGCCACGCTGTGGCTCCTCGTCGTGACGTAGTACTCCTTGTCCAACGGGTGCGGCGGCGCCGCGACCGCGTCCCGCTTCGCCTGCGCCCGCCAGGGCGCGATGACTGCGCCCGGATCGGCGAAGAGCACCTCCGCCGCCAGCTCGCCCGGCAGCTCCAGCTCCCCGGTGATCCGGAACACCTGGTTCAGCCCTTTGACCCTGGTGTGCGAGCCCACGTGCAGCCCCGACGCTTCGAGGTACGCGCCGGTGGCGGCCATCTCGTCGGGCCCGGACGGGAAGGCGCCCCGGTTGAGCCGGACCTTGCCGCGCATCATCGGATCGGCGACACGCAGCTCGCGGATGGTCGAGTGCAGGAGGCTGTGGGCGCTGTGGACCAGGCCGTCGACGTCCTGGGAGGTGAGCACGTGGGCGCCGGGCGGCAGGACGGCGGGGACGTCGACGGGGCGGGGGTCCACGGGCACGACGCCGCTGTCGTCCTGCTCCTCGCCTTCTGGGTCCTCGCCTTGGCCCTCGCGCTGCGGGTCCTCGTCGGCCTGGTCCTCGCCGGCTTGTTCCTCGCTTTCATGGTGGTAGTCCGAGGGTCTGCCGTACCGCTGCGCGTTCGGCGTCTGGACGAGGAGGACCGGCCCGAAGCCGCCGTCCGTGAACCGCGCGTCCGCCGCGCCCAGCGCCCGGTCCACCGTCTCCTTCCGCGTCGGTTCGCCGCTGCGGTAGATGACATCCGCCGCGGTCACGGCGAGCACGGGCAGCGCGATCATCGCCACGACGAGCACGCTGCGCGCCTTCGCCCGCAGCGCGTCCCGGCGCGCGATCCGCAGGGCGGCGCGCCAGGCGGGGAGGTTGGGCAGCCGAGGGCGGAGATGGGAGAGACGACGGGGGAGCCGACGGGGGTGGCGGGACCGGAGGAGATGGAGGAGGCGGTGGGGGCGGTGGGGGCGGAAGCGCGGGGCGGCGGGGCGGGTCACGGGGCGGTCCGGCGGGGGGAGGGCCAGTCGGCCGCGTGGGGGGAGGGCCGGTCGGCCGCATGGGGGCCGACGGGGCGATCGGCTCGTACGGCCGGGTCATCGGCTCGTACGGCCGGGTCATCGGCCCGTACGGCCGGGCCATCGGCTCGTACCGCCGGGCCATCGGCTCGTACCGCCGGGTCATCGGCTCGTACGGCGGCTGCGGCGGCGTCGGCCCGTATGGACGTCGCGGACCGGTCGGTGGCGCTGCCGCTGCCGCGGGCGGTGAGGGTCTGGTCGACCATCGTGCCGTCGCGCAGGTACACGACGCGGTCCGCCCAGGCCGCGTAGCGCGGCTCGTGCGTCACCATCACGCCCGCCGCGCCCGCGTCGCAGCGGGCGCGCAGCAGCGCGAGGACGGCCTCCCCGGTCTGGGAGTCCAGAGCGCCGGTCGGCTCGTCGGCGAGGACCAGCCGGCGGTCGCCGACGAGGGCGCGCGCGATGGCCACCCGCTGCTGCTGGCCGCCGGACATCTCGTCCGGGAAGCGGTTGGCGACCGCGGTGAGGCCCAGCTCCTCCAGGGACTCCATGGCCTCCCGCCGCGCCTTGCGCAGGGGGTGTCCGTCCAGCTCTCTGGGGAGGGCGATGTTCTCGGCGGCGGTGAGCGCCGGGATGAGGTTGTAGTCCTGGAAGACATAGCCGATGGAACGGCGCCGGGTGGCGGCCAGCTCGCCGCGGCTGAGCCGCGCCAGGTCGCGCCCCTCGACGAAGACCTGCCCGCTGGTCGGCGCGTCCAGCCCGCCGGCGAGGGTCAGCAGCGTCGACTTGCCGGAGCCGGAGGGGCCCATGACGGCGACGAGTTCGCCCGGCATGACAGTGAGGTCCACGCCGCGCAGGGCGTGGACCTCGGTCATACCGGTGCCATGGGTTCGGGTTATCTCCTTGAGCTCCAGAACGGCCTCGCGCGAGGAGCGCCCGTACCGCCTGCCGGCCTCCCGCGTCCGCCCCCGCTCTCGCCCCCGGTCCCGGTCCCGGCCCCGTTCCCGCCCCCGTTCGCGTTCTCTGGGTTCGCCCCCTCCGCTCCGTTCCCTCCCCTTCGGCGTCGCCTTCGATATCGCCCTCGATATCGCGTTCGGCTGTGGTGGCTGAGCGGACATGGTGCGGTGTTCCCCTTGGGTGGGTCGGACCCGCCGCGTCGGCCACCTGGTCAGAGCGGCCACGGCGGGTCGGTATACCGCGTATGTATACCCGCTTTGCGCTGTTCGAGGTAGATCGGATTCGTCACCCCTCGACTGTCCGGGCACCACCCTTGTCGCCCCGGTGACCGCTGACCGTTCGGTCGGTGTCGCGGTCGGTGTCGGGGTCAGCGCCGCCGGAGCCGCAGACCGATGAAGGCCAGCCCGAGCCCGGTCAGCGCCATGCCCGTACCGAGCGGCAGCACGCGCATCACGCGGCCGGTCGGCGCGGGCGCTGCCACCGCCTCCCGCGCGGAGCCGGCGACGTTCCCGGCGGCGTTGCCGGCGACGTTCCCGGCCGCGGGCGCGTACGGCGGACGGACGGGCCGCGACGGAACGGGCGCGGGCGGCCGCACCATCGCGTACTGCTCCCGCGGCGGCCCGGGCTCCCGACGCGCCGCACCGGCGCGGTCGTCGTCGCCGGCGGGCGGGGGTGCGGCGGCCCGGGCGGACGACGGCTCGTCGGAGGCGGGGGTGGGGGCGGGTGTTGGGGTGCGGGTGGTGGAAGGGGCCGTGGAGGACGGAGTGTCGGTCGAGGGGTCGGAGGGGGTGGGGGACATCGAGGACGGCGAGGGGGAGGAGGGCTCGGCGGCCGGGGAGGTGGCGGTGGCGGGCGGGCTCGCGGGGCTCGGGCTGGTGGGAGGGGTGGGGTCGCTGGGGTCGCTGGGGCCGCCGGGGGCGAGGAGGCCGCCGCGGAGGTCGTCCGGCGAGGGGGCTCGCCCCGGCTGCGTACGGCCCTGCCAGGGCCCCGCTCCGACTCCGAGCCCGAGGCCACCGGCCGCGCCTTCCAGCCCGAGTCGGGCTCCCGCGCCCAGTCCGGTTCCAGCTCCCGGCTCGGGCCCGTAAGGACGTATCGCCGCGCCGGGAGACGCCCCCGCGCCCGGCCGTGCGGCAGCCACGCCGAACCGGCCCGCCGGCCCCGTACGTACCGCTGAGCCCGCACGTACCGCTGAGCCGGTACGGTCCCCCGCGCCCGTACGTACCGCCTGACCCGCGCGTACCGCGGTCGAGGGCGCGGACCGTTCGGCGGCGGGGGCGAGGGGCGCGGCGGGCGCGGCTGAGGCGGCGTGCGCGGCCGGGCCGAGGAACAGTGCGGGGCAGAGTCCGCCGACGGTCAGCAAGCCGACCGCGGGGAACGAGCGAAGTGCTGGAGCCACGGCTGTGCGCCTCCCGTGCCGAGCCGTCATGTCCGGTCCCAGAGTCACATGTCATGACAGAACCGGCATCTCGGACGGTTCTCCCGCTCGTCCCCGCTGCCCGCCCCGCACTACCGGCGATAGGCGATCGGCGATCTGCGATCTGCGATCTGCGACGCCTCGCGCCGTCAGGGCGACGGCACTTCGGCCCGGCGTGCCCGCGATGGCGTGAACCCATGAGCCCGAATGAGCCCACGGTTTCACGTGGAACATCCGAACGATTGGCTCGGGCTCAGGGCGTCAGCAGCACCTTGCCCACGTGGGAACTCCCCTCCAACACCTCGTGCGCCCGGGCCGCCTCGCGCATCGGCAGCGTGCTGTCCACCACCGGCTTCACGCGGCCGCTGACAATCAGCGGCCATACGTGTTCACGCACCGCCGCGACGATCTCCGCCTTCTCCTCGTGCGGCCGGCCGCGCAGCGACGTCGCCGTGACCGAGGCCCGCTTGGCGAGGAGCGCGCCGAGGTTCAGCTCGCCCTTGCGCCCGCCCTGGAGGCCGATGATCACGAGCCGGCCGTTGACGGCGAGAGCCTGTACGTTCCGGTCGAGGTACTTCGCGCCGATGATGTCGAGGATGACGTCCGCGCCCGCGCCGCCGGTCGCCTTCGTCAGTTCCTCGACGAAGTCCTGTTCCCGGTAGTCGATGAGGATGTCCGCGCCCAGTTCGCGGCAGCGCTCCAGCTTCGCCGCGCCGCCTGCCGTGACGGCGACCCGCGCGCCGACCGCCTTCGCCAACTGGATGGCCATGGTGCCGATGCCGCTGGAGCCGCCGTGCACGAGGAGCGTCTCGCCGGGCCGCAGGCGGGCGGTCTGGAAGACGTTCGACCACACGGTGGACGCGACCTCCGGCAGCCCGGCGGCCGTGACGGTGTCGACGCCGTCCGGTACGGGCAGGAGCTGCCCGGCGGGCACGCACACCTTCTCGGCGTACCCGCCGCCCGCCAGCAGCGCGCACACCTCGTCGCCGACCGCCCAGTCGCGCACGCCGGGCCCGAGCTCCGCGATCCGGCCGGAGCACTCCAGGCCCGGGTAGGGGGAGGCGCCGGGCGGTGGGTCGTAGAAGCCCTGACGTTGCATCACATCGGCGCGGTTGACCGCGCTGGCCACGACTTCGACCAGCACCTCGCCCTCGCCGGGCACGGGGTCCGGAACCTCGGCCCAGACCAGGGCCTCGGGTCCGCCGGGTTCAGGAATGGTGATCGCATACATGCTCGCGAGGCTACTCCGGGGCGGCAAGGCCGTCCCGGGCCCGCTCCGCACGCCCCCGGGGTCCGTACCGGGCTCGCTCCACACACCCCGTGATCCGTACCGGTGCGCGGCCCCCGGAGCCCGTCGCCCCTCGCCCGTCGTCGCCCGTCGCCCGTCGCCCCTCGCCCGTCGTCGCCCGTCGCCCGTCGCCCCTCGCCCGTCGTCGTCCGTCGTCGCCCGTCGCCCCTCGTCCGTCGTCCGTCGTCCGCCGTCCGCCGTCCGTCGCCCGTCGTCCGTCGTCCGGCAAGGAGCTACCGGACTGCCGCTGGTAGCCGGCGGGCGCGTGCCTGACGGAATGCCGCCGGTCGCCGGCGAGCACCTGCGTAACGGAGCACCGCCGGACGTCGGCGGGCGCGTGCCTGACGGGGCGCCATCGGCAGCCGGCGGGTGTCCGCCTGACGGAATGCCGCCGATCACCGGCAGGCGACTACGTAACGGAGCGCCATCGGCAGCCGACGGCCGATAGTCGGCCGGTGCCTAACGGACTGCCGCCGGTCGCGCCCGTACGATCGTGATGAGACGGTCCGTCGCCTTGAGGGGGCTCGCCTCGGGGTCGTCGTAGCCGAGCAGGCGGTGGCCGCGCAGTACCGAGACGACGAGGTCGTCGGTGTCCCGTACGGACTTGCCGACCTCCGCCTTCACCACTGGCCGTTCCACTATGTCGAGGCCGCTGCCCTGCTGGATCAGGTCCTCCATGACCGTGCCCGCGCTCGGGCTCAGCACGGACAGCCCCAGCAGCCGCCCGGCCGCGCTCGCGCTCGTGATCACGGAGTCCGCGCCGGACTGGCGCAGCAGCGGCGCGTTCTCCTCCTCGCGGACGGCCGCGACGATGTTGGCGGCGCGGTTGAGCTGCCGCGCGGTGAGCGTGACGAGTACGGCCGTATCGTCGCGCTGCGTCGCGATGATGATCTGCCGCGCCTTCTCGATCTCGGCGCGCAGCAGCACGTCGCTGCGGGTCGCGTCGCCGACGACGCCCGCGAAGCCGTGCCCGATCGCCGACTCGATCGCCTTCGGACTCGGGTCGACCACCACGACCCGCTCCTTGGACAGCCCGGTCGCGCATATGGTCTGCACGGCCGACCGGCCCTTGGTGCCGAAACCGACGACGACGGTGTGATCGCGCAAGGCGGACCTCCAACGGGTAAGACGCCACTGCTCACGGGTGCGCTCGGTGAGGACCTCAAGGGTGGTGCCGACGAGGATGATCAGGAAGAGGACCCGGAGCGGCGTCACCAGCAGCACGTTGGACAGCCGCGCGCCGTCGCTGTACGGGACGATGTCGCCGTATCCGGTGGTGGACAGGGTGACGGTGGAGTAGTAGACGGCGTCGAGGAAGTCGACCTCGCCGTCGGCGTTGTCGTGGTAACCGCCGCGGTCCGCGTAGACGATGAGGACCGTCGCGACCATCACCAGCAGCGCCAACAGCAGTCGGCGTATGACCTGCCGCAACGGCCCGAGGGTCTGCCGGGGGAGCTGGACGCGGTAACCGGTGTTCTCGGGGTCGTGGTGCGCGGCCGGAGGCTGAGCGGGGTCCTGACGGGCGGCCGCGTCGTGGGCGGGCAACTTCACGAGAGGGCTCCGGAGTCGAGGCCGAACGGCATCGGGGCGTCCAGTCGGCGCGGGGCGTTCAGCGTGTCATGCCCTGCGGAACGCCCGGTCAGCGGCCCCGCGGAAGGCGACGACTGCGCTGAAGGCAGCGACTCCGCGGAAGGTAGCGACTCCGCGGAAGGCGAGGGCTCCGCGGACCGAACCTCCCCTTCGGGCTCGTACGCCCAGCGCAGGTCGTCCATTGCCGGGGCGTCGGGTCCGCCAGACCTGTTCGTACGGTCAGGCGCTCCCTGCCGGTCGGGCTCGTCGAGTACGCCCTGCCAGTCCTGCGCGCCGAGCCCATCCGACTTGTCGAGGTCGAGGTCGAGGTCGAGGTCGGGGCTGGGGCTGTGGCCGGGGCCGCTTCCTGGAGCGGTACCGGGGGCGGGGTCGGGGGTGGTGCGGGCGGCGTCCGCGGAACCGCCACCGGGGTCGGCGCCCGTCCCGCTGACAGCGACATCGGCGCTGGGGTCGTCGCCCGCCACCCAGGGCAGGTCCAGCGTCTCGACGACGGCCCCCTGTTCCATACCGCCGGGCGGGATGACGGCGAGGGCGTCGGCGGCGGCGATGCCGCGCAGCATGGCGGGGCCGTGGAACCGCAGCGGCCGCACCTCGTCCCCCTGATAGGCGACGGGGACGAGGCGGGTGTCCTCGGGGTGGCCGTGGACGGCTTCGGTGAGCGGTGCGCGGTACGGGGCCGGGGCCACGCGGCCCGCGAGCGTACGCAGCAGGGGCCCGGCGAGGGTGAGCAGGCCGGAGACGGCGGCGAGCGGGTTGCCGGGGAGGCCGATGAGGTGACGGTTCGGCACGAGGTGGGAGAGGAGCATGGGGTGGCCGGGGCGTACCGCGACGCCGTCGATGAGGGATTCGGCGAAGACGCGGCGCAGCATCGGCCGAACGTGGTCGACCGGCCCGGAGGCGGTGCCGCCGGTGGTGACGATCACGTCGGCGCCGGAGGCCAGGACGGCCTCGTACAACGCCTCGTAGTCGTCCTTGAGGGTGCGGGTGGCGATGACCTCCGCGCCGAGGGAGCGCAGCCAGGGGGCGAGCATCGGGCCGAGGGCGTCGCGGATGCGGCCGTCGCGGGGCAGCCCCGAGTCCAGCAACTCGTCGCCCAGCACGAGCACTTCGACGCGCGGCCGCGGTACGACGCGCAGCGCGTCGTAACCGGCCGCGGCCGCCAGCCCCAGCACGGCCGGCGTCACGTACGTACGGGCCGGCAGGAGCTGGTCGCCGCTGCGGCACTCCTGGCCGCGCGGGCGGATGTCCTGACCGGTGGTCACGGCCCGGTCCGCGTGCAGCCAGGCCGCCGCGCCCGGCGCGCCCGGGTCCGAGACGGTGCCGTGTTCGCTGCGCAGGACGGCGGTCGCGCCGGGCGGTACGCGGGCGCCGGTGGCGATCCGGACCGCGCGGCCGTCGGGGAGCGCTGCGGAACGGGCGTGACCGGCGAGGATGCCGGGGCCGTCGGGGGCGATCCGCCACGGCCCGGGGCCCGCGACGGTCCAGCCGTCCATGGCGGAGGTGTCGAAGGGAGGCAGATCGGTGAGGGCTGCGAGGGGCTCGGCGAGCACGTGGCCGAGCGCGTCGGGGAGCTTCTTCACCACGGGTTCGAGGACGCGTACGGCCCGCTCGGCGCGGGTACGGGCGTCGTCCCAGGCGATGTTGGCGTGCGGACCGCCAGCGTCCGTATGCTCGCCGGAACCGCTGCGGCTGTCGGTGCCGCCGGCTCCCCCGGCCTCGCGAGCCGCGCCGCCGGTACCGGCGTGGACGTCACGGTCTTCGCGCGCTGCGCGGCCTCCATGAGCAGGCGCCGGAGTATCCGGATCGCCCCGCTCGCCCCGCTCGCTCCGTTCGTCCCGCCCGCTCTGCTCGCTCCGTTCGCCCCGGACGCTCTGTTCACTCCGTTCGCTCGGAACGTCGGAGAGCAACGCCAGTGCCTCGGCCGCGGCACGGTCCAGTGCGGCGTCCGCCTCCCGGCCGTTCATTCCGGCTCTTCGGCCCAGCGCGTGGCGAGCGCGGCCGCCTTGCGCGTCGCCTCGGCGACCGCTTCGGCGCCCCCGCCCTGCTGAGCGGCGGCGTAACCGACGAGGAAGGTGGTCAGCGGCGCGGCGGGGCGGGCCACACCGTGCGCGGCGTCCCGCGCGAGATCGAGGAGGGCGGCGGTGTCGACATCGAGTTCGATACCCAGTTCGGCCTTGACTGCGGCAATCCATTCATCCAACACGTTCCCATCGTCCCTGATCCTCGCGCGCGCCGCGGTGATGTCCTCCCAGGTGTCGCAGTCGAGGGAAGCCGTGGAATGCGGCACCCGAGTGAGCGAGAGCCCAGCCGTCAACCGCCGCAGCGACAAACCCCCCAGCGCCCCCTGCTCCCCACCGAGCCGCCCCAGCCCCTCCCGCAACGCCTCAGTGCGATACACGGCAACAAGCGGATGATCCCGCCCCCCGGAATCCACAACCATCACCCCATCGCCCTTCGGCCCCCCAGCCGCGGCACCCGTGGCTTCTTCGAGCGCGGTGAGCAGGGTGCGTACCGCCTCCTTGTCCAGGAAGGGCAGGTCGGCGGAGAGTACGAGCACGGTGTCGGCTCGTACGTGCCGCAGCCCGGCCGCGAGCGCCGCGACGGGGCCACCCCCGGACGGCTCCTCCCGGGTCCATGTCACCTTGGTGGCGGTCGGCCGCTCGGGGCCCACGACCACGATGCTCCCGGCGTCCGCGCACGCGGCGAGCACCCGGTTCAGCAGCGTCCGCCCACCCACGCGCACCGAGGGCTTGTCGGCCCCGCCCAGCCTCCTCGCCGCGCCACCGGCGAGCACCACCGCGTCATAACCACTCATACCCCGAGTATCACCACCCCCGTCTCTCCCTCACCCTGTCCCCTTTCCCCTTCGGCGTCGGGTGTCAGAGCGAGCGCAGCAGCACCGCCGGACGTTCCACGCAGTCGGCCACGTACCGCAGGAAGCCCCCGGCGGTGCCGCCGTCGCAGACGCGGTGGTCGAAGGTGAAGGAGAGCTGGACGACCTTCCGTACCGCCAACTCGCCGTCCACGGCCCATGGTTTGTCCGCTATCCGGCCCACGCCCAGCATCGCCGCCTCGGGGTGGTTGATGATCGGCGTCGAACCGTCCACCCCGAACACCCCGTAGTTGTTCAGCGTGAACGTCCCGCCGGTCAACTCCGCCGGGCTCAGCGCACCGGCCCGGGCCGCCTCCGTGAGCCGGGCCATCTCCTCGGACAGCGACACCGCGTCGCGCGCCTGCGCGTCCCGCACGACGGGGACGACCAGGCCGCGGTCCGTCTGCGCGGCGAACCCCAGGTGGACGGCCGGCAGCCGTACGATCTCCCGCGCGTCCGCGTCGACCATGGCGTTGAGCTCGGGGTACCGCGCGAGCGCGGCCGTGCAGATACGGGCCAGAACGGCGAGCAGCGAGACCTTCGGGCCCTCGGCCGCGTTCATCGCGGCCCGCGCCGCCAGCAGCTCGGTCGCGTCCGCGTCCACCCAGCACGTCGCGTCGGGGATCTCCCGGCGGCTCCGCGCCAGCTTGTCCGCGACCGCGCCCCGCACCCCCCGAAGCGGTACGCGCTCCACGTCCCGGCCGGTCGCCGTCGCCGGAGCAGCCGACCCGCCGGCCACCGGCTCCGCGCTCAGGCTCGCTCGCCGCTCTCCCAACTCCCTTATCGCGGCCTCGACATCCGCGCGCAGGATGAGCCCTTCCGGCCCGGAACCCGCCACCTCCCGCAGGTCCACCCCGCGCTCCCGCGCCATCCTCCGCACCAGCGGCGAGATCACCGCCACCGGCCCGGCCGCCGCGGCGGGACCCTGGCCCGTATCGGAACCGCCATCCGCTGCGGCAGGGCTCCCCACGCCCTCATTCACCAGGCCCTGCCGCGCGGAGGGTCGCAGCCGGCGGCGGCGTGCCGCCGGGGCGGCCGTGCCGTAGCCGACGAGCACATTGCCCGACCCCTCGACGCCGCCCATGTCGCCCGTGTCGCCCTTGCCGCCCACCGAACCCCCGCCGGCGCCCGCACCCGCGCCCGTACCGCCTGTTCCCGCACCCGCGCCCGTACCGGCGGAAGCGCCTCCCGAACCGCCGCCGTGCCCGCCCCGTTCGGCCGGCTCCCCCACCGCGACCGTCAACAGGGGCGAGCCCACCGGCCGTTCCGACCCCTCCTCGCCGAAGCGGGCCGTCACGACGCCCCCGTACGGGCACGGCACCTCGACCATCGCCTTGGCCGTCTCCACCTCGACCACCGGCTGGTCCACGGCGACCACGTCGCCGACCTCCACGAGCCAGCGGACGATCTCCGCCTCCGTCAGCCCCTCGCCGAGGTCCGGCAGGGTGAACTCGCGCACCACGGCCATCACCGAACACCGCCCTCGGTCCACTCGGACTCCCACTGCAAGCGGGCGACGGCGTCCAGCACCCGGTCCACGCCGGGCAGATGGTGCCGCTCCAGCATGGGCGGCGGGTACGGGATGTCGAACCCCGCCACTCGCAGCACCGGCGCGTCCAGATGGTGGAAGCACCGTTCGGTGATCCGCGCGGCGATCTCCCCGCCCGGCCCGCCGAACCCGGGCGACTCGTGGACGACGACGGCCCGCCCGGTGCGCCGTACGGACGCGCACACCGTCTCCTCGTCGAAGGGGACCAGCGAGCGCAGGTCGACGACCTCCAGGTCCCAGCCCTCGGCGGTGGCGGCCTCGGCGGCTTCCAGGCATACGGGCACGGACGGCCCGTAGGTGATCAGCGTCGCGGACGTGCCGGGCCTGCGCACGGCCGCCCGGCCGATCGGGTCCACCGGTTGCGGCCGGTCGGCGGGCCAGTCGGCCTTGGACCAGTACAGCCGCTTGGGCTCCAGGAAGACGACCGGGTCGTCGGACGCGATAGCGGCCCTGAGCAGCCCGTACGCGTCGGCGACCGTCGCCGGGGTGACCACATGGAGGCCCGGCGTCGCCATGTAGTACGCCTCGGAGGAGTCGCTGTGGTGCTCGACCCCGCCGATCCCCCCGCCGTACGGCACCCGCACCGTGATCGGCATCGGCAGCGCCCCGCGCGTCCGGTTGCGCATCCGGGAGACATGGCTGACCAACTGCTCGAACGCCGGGTAGGCGAAGGCGTCGAACTGCATCTCCACGACCGGCCGCAGCCCGTACATCGCCATGCCGACGGCGGCCCCGAGGATGCCCGCCTCGGCCAGCGGGGTATCCGTGCAGCGGTCCTCGCCGAACTCCTGGGCCAGCCCGTCCGTGACCCGGAAGACCCCGCCGAGCGCGCCGACATCCTCGCCCAGCACATGGATGGCCGGGTCCTCGGCCATCGCGTCCCGCAGCGCCCGGTTCAGCGCCTGCCCCATCGTCACGGGCTTGCGGGCCGTGTCGCGAGCCGTCTCCACTGCCGTAGTCGTCATCGTCGCTCCCCCTGCGAACTCTGCGATCCGTACGATCCCTGCGAACTCTGCGATCCCTGCGACCCGCGCGATCCGTGCGATGCCTGTGACCCGCGCGGCCCTTGTGCCGGCCGCCCAGCCGCCCGACCGACCGCCTGCCCCGACGCCTCCCCCGCCGACGCCTCCCGGGCCGGCTCCTCCACCGCTGACTCCGCCGCCTCCGGCTGCTGCTCCGCGGCCAGTTCGGCCCGCAGTTGGGCGGCCTGTTCCCGCAATTGAGCGGTCTGCTGCGCGTAGACGTTCGCGAAGAGGTCCATCGGGTCAAGCGCGGCGTCCTCGTTCATCCGGTCGCGTAGGTCGGCGGCCATCCGCTCGGCGGCGTCCCGCTCGGCCCGTATCCCCTCGTCGTCGATGAGGCCGCGCCTGGTCAGCTCGGCTTCCAGCAGCGCGATGGGGTCGTGGGCGCGCCACGCCTCGACCTCGGCGTCCGAGCGGTAGCGGGTGGCGTCGTCCGCGTTGGTGTGGGCCTCCACGCGGTAGGTGACGGCCTCCACCAGCGTCGGGCCGCCGTCGGCGCGGGCCCGCTCGACGGCCTCGCCGAGCACCTCGTGGACGGCGGCCGCGTCGTTGCCGTCCACGAGCCGGCCGGGCATGCCGTAGCCGACCGCCTTGTGGGCGAGGGAGGGGGCCGCGGTCTGCTTGGCGAGCGGCACGGAGATCGCGAAGCCGTTGTTCTGCACGAAGAAGACGACCGGCGCCCGCCAGACCGCGGCGAAGTTCAGCGCCTCGTGGAAGTCGCCCTCGCTGGTGCCGCCGTCGCCGACCATGGCGAGCGCGACGACCTCGTCCCCGGCCAGCCGCGCGGCGTGCGCGAGCCCCACGGCGTGCGGCAGTTGGGTGGCCAGCGGTGTGGAGAGCGGCGCGACGCGCCGCTCGCGCGGGTCGTACCCGGTGTGCCAGTCGCCGCGCAGCAGCGTCAGCGCGGCCACGGGGTCCAGGCCGCGGGCGACGACGGCGAGGGTGTCGCGGTAGCTGGGGAAGAGCCAGTCCTGCTCCTGGAGCACGAGGGCCGCCGCGACCTCGCACGCCTCCTGGCCGGTGGAGGAGGGGTAGACCGCGAGCCGGCCCTGCCGGGTGAGCGCCGTGGCCTGGGTGTTGTAGCGGCGGCCGCGCACGAGCCGGCCGTAGAGCCGGCGCAGCAGCTCCGGGTCCAGGCCGTCGGCGGCGGCGGTGCCCAGCACGCGATACGGCTCCGCGTCGGGCAGCAGCGGCGCGGCGTCGGTGCGCGGCTGCCAGGCGGGCGGCGGTGTGGGCCGGTAGGAGCCGGGCTGCTCAAGGACCGTCATGTCGAGCACCTCCTCGTATGGGCGGGCTGGGAGCACGCTGAGGCCGGGCCGCGCGGCGGCCCCGCTCTCCCTACCGATTGTTCGGTCGCCGGCACATTTTGGCTACAGGCGACCCGAGCCTGTGGACAAACGGTTCTCCACAGCCTGAGATATGAGCAGTACGTCCATCAGCGGGAGGCACGACGGCATGCGGGACGAACAGATGGCCGGATCTGGCGCCAGGCCGCCCGCCCGGCCTCTCGACGACATCGACCGCGACATCCTGCGCATACTCCAGGCGGACGGCCGCGCCTCGATACGGTCGGTGGCCGAAAGTGTGCACATCTCGCGCGCCAACGCCTACGCGCGTATCAACCGGCTGATCGACGACGGGGTCATCAGGGGTTTCAGCGCCCGCGTCGATCAGGAACGGGCCGGTCAGGGGGCGTCCGCGTACATCACCTTGAAGATCGTCCAGAACTCGTGGCGGAGCGTGCGCGAGAAACTGCAGGAGCTGCCGGGCGCCACCCACATCGCGCTGGTCAGCGGCGATTTCGATGTGCTGCTCCTCGTCCACACCGAGGACAACCGCGCCCTGCGCGAGCTGGTCCTCACCCGCCTCCAGTCGATGGAGGAGGTCCTGAGCACCCGCACCCTGCTGGTCTTCGAGGAGACCGATCTGCAGGAGAGCCAGGGGGAGCTGTAGGCGCGCGGGAGCGACGCGCGATGAGGGTGGGCGGTACGTAGAAGCCCGGCGGGAGCTGTAGGCGCGCGGGAGCGACGCCCCCGACGCTACCCCGGGGCGACGCCCCTGGCGCTACGTACGCAACCCCGCGAAGGCCATCCGCACCACCGCGTCCGCCACCTGCTCCCCTTCGGACGCCACGCCGTTGTGCGGCCGGTACCACTCGACAATCGAATTGATCATGCCGAAGAGCAGCCGGGTGGCGAGCCGGACGTCCACGTCCGCGCGCAGGTCGCCGTCGGCCGACGCCTGCTTCAGCAGCTCCGCGACCTCCTGGTCGAACTCGCGCCGCCGCTCCATCGCCCACCGCTCGGTGTCCGTGTTGCCCCGTACGCGCAGCAGCAGCGTGACGTAGGGCAGCTCGGCCATCAGCACCTCGGCGGTGCGCCGGGTCACGTGCTCCAGCCGGTCGACCGCGCGCCCCTCGGCCGCACCGGGCTCCTGGAGGATGCCGAAGAGGCCGTCCAGCGCGCGGGCTATGGCGAGGCGGAGCAGTTCCTCCTTGCCCTTGACGTGGTGGTAGATCGAGGACTTGGAGATCCCCGCCGCCTTGGAAAGGTGCTCCATGGAGGTGCCGTCGTAGCCGCGCTCGTTGAACACCTGGACGGCGACCGCGAGCAGCGATTCGGGCGTATAGGTGTCGCGCTTGGCCATGGTCATGATTAGAGCACCTTGCGTTCGGCGGCCGCACGGCGGCGCAACGCCGGGGACGCCCCGTAGCGGCCGGTCGGGTACGCGTAGTGCAGCGCGTCCAGAACGCACTCCAGCCATGTCGCGCCGAGCCGGCCGGCCCACTCCAGCGGCCCGCCGGGGTAGTTCACGCCGAGCCGCATGGCGGTGTCGACGTCCTCCGGGCCGGCCACGCCGCGCGCCACCGCGTCGAGCGCGAAGTCCACGATCATCGCGACCGTCCGTACGACGATCATGCCGGGCACGTCGTCTATGACGCTGACCTGCTTGCCGAGCGCCTGGAAGAGGCCGATCGCCTCGTCCACGTCCTCGGGCGCGGCGGAGTCCGCGGGCGCGAGGACGATCCGGGTGGCGGCCCGGTAGTCGAGCGAGAGGTCGAAGTGGATGTACGTGCCGGACTCGTCGTCCGAGGCCGCGCCGCCGTCGGAGAGCCGCAGCAGCGCCCCGCCGGGCAGCTCGATACGGCCCTTCCAGTCCGCCGGGTCGCCGTCCCGTACGACCTTGATCCCGGCCTCCTCGATCAGCTCGCGGAGCACATCGGCGGGGCCCAGGGAGCCCTCGATCGTGACCTCGCGCGGGGCCCGGCGGGGCTCGGCGGTGTGCGGGGCCGGGGGCGTGGCGCCCGCGCCGTGGTCGTACCAGCCGCGGCCCGACTTGCGGCCGTGCAGCCCGGACTCGACGAGGCGGCGCTGGGCGAGCGAGGGCGTGAACTTCGGGTCGTGGAAGAAGGACTCCCATACGGACCGGGTGACGGCCTCGTTGACGTCCTGGCCGATGAGGTCGGTCAGTTCGAAGGGCCCCATCTTGAAGCCGCCGCTCTCGCGCAGCGCCGCGTCGATGGTGGCGGGGTCGGCGGCGCGCTCCTCGTACACGCGGAACGCCTCGGCGTAGAAGGGCCGGGCCACGCGGTTGACGATGAAGCCGGGGGTGTCCGCGCACCGCACCGGGGTCTTGCCCCAGGCGGCGACCGTCGCGTACGCCCGGTCGGCGGCGGCTGCGTCGGTGGCGGAGCCGCGGACCACCTCGACGAGCGGCAGCAGCGGCGCCGGGTTGAAGAAGTGCAGGCCGGCGAAGCGGCCGGGCGTCCGCAGCGCTCCGGCGACGGCGGTCACGGAGAGGGAGGAGGTGTTCGTGGCGAGCAGACAGGCGTCCCCGACGAACTCTTCGAGTTCGGTGAACAGCTTCTGTTTGACCGCCGGGTCCTCCACGACCGCCTCGATGACGAGCTCGGCGTCGGCGAGTTCGGCGAGCGCCCGCGCCGGGTGGAGGCGGGCGCGGGCCGCGTCGCGGTCGGCGGCCGTGAGCCGGCCCTTCTCCACGAGCCGGTCCAGGCGCGCCGCGATGGACGCCGCCGCCTCCGCGGCGCGGCCGGGCGCGGCGTCGTACAGCCGGACCGGGTGGCCGGCGACCAGCGCGACCTGGGCGATTCCCTGGCCCATGGTGCCGGTCCCGACCACGGCGACGGTGCCGGTGACGGTGCTGCTGCGGTCGATTGCGCTCATGCCGCTGATCCTCCCCGATGAGTTGTCCACAGGTTCGCCAGGCCCCCTTGCCCCGACCGATCGTTCGGTTAATCTAGCGGTGTTGTCTCCGTTCCGCGTCCCCGCGGCAGCCGCGGGGCCGGCCCACCGCCCGCCCGTCTCCACTACCGCCCGCCCAGGGAGCGCGCCCGCGCCCCTTGCCACCGGCTCGACGAGGAGTTGGTCAGTCGTGACCGCCGAGCTCACCCCCGCGCAGTTGATCGAGAAGCACCGACCCACCCTCGACCAGGCTCTGGACGCGATCCGCAGCCGCGCCTACTGGTCGCCCCACCCCGAGCACCCGAAGGCCTACGGCGAGGGCGGCAGCCTGAGCGCGGCCGACGGGCAGGCGGCCTTCGACGCCCTGCGCGGCGCGCGGTTCGAGCTGGACCAGCCGGGCAGCGACGGCTGGACGGCCACGGAGCTGTCGCCGTACGGGCTGGAGCTGGGCATCGAGTATCCGCACGCGGACGTGGACGCGCTGCTGCCCGCCATGCGGACCGGGATGGCCGCCTGGCGCGAGGCGGGGCCCGAGGCGCGGGCCGCGGTCTGCCTGGAGATCCTCGCGCGCATCAGCGCCCGTACGCACGAGTTCGCGCACGCGGTCATGCACACCAGCGGCCAGGCGTTCATGATGGCGTTCCAGGCGGGCGGCCCGCACGCCCAGGACCGCGGCATGGAAGCCGTGGCCTACGCGTACGAGGAGCAGACCCGCACGCCCCGCACGGCCGACTGGTCCAAGCCGCAGGGCAAGCGCGACCCGCTCGAACTGCGCAAGGAGTTCACGGCCGTGCCGCGCGGCATCTCGCTGCTGGTCGGCTGCAACACCTTCCCCACCTGGAACGGCTACCCGGGCCTGTTCGCCTCCCTCGCCACGGGCAACGCGGTGCTCGTCAAGCCGCACCCGCGCGCGGTGCTGCCGCTCGCGCTCACGGTCCGCATCGCGCGCGAGGTGCTCGCCGAGGCGGGCTTCGACGCGAACCTGGTCGCCCTGGCCGCCGAGCGGGAGGGCGAGGGCATCGCCAAGGTCCTGGCCCAGCGGCCCGAGGTCCGCATCATCGACTACACCGGCTCCACCGCCTTCGGGGACTGGCTGGAGAGCCACGCCCCCCAGGCGCAGGTCTTCACCGAGAAGGCCGGCGTCAACACCGTCGTCATCGACTCCACCGACGACTACAAGGGCATGCTCTCCAACCTGGCCTTCTCCCTGTCGCTCTACAGCGGCCAGATGTGCACCACCCCGCAGAACCTCCTCATCCCCCGCGACGGCATCACCACGGACGCGGGGCGCAAGACGTACGACGAGGTGGTCACCGACCTCGCGGCCGCCGTCGACGGGCTGCTGGGCGACGACGCGCGGGCGAACGCCCTGCTGGGCGCGATCGTCAACCCGCAGGTCAAGGAGCGCGTGGAGGCGGCGGCCGGGCTGGGCGAGGTGGCGCTGGCCTCCCGGACGATCACCAACCCCGACTTCCCGGGCGCCACGGTCCGTACGCCGGTCATCGTCAAGCTCGACGGCGCGAAGCCCGACGCCGAAGCCGCCTATCTCACCGAGCACTTCGGCCCGGTGTCCTTCGCCGTCGCCGTCGACTCGGCCGCCGACGGGGTGGATCTGCTGCGCCGCACGGTGCGCGACCGCGGCGCGATGACGGTCGGCGCGTACACCACGTCGCCGGAGGTCGAGAGCCTGGTGGAGGAGGCGTGCCTGGAGGAATGCGCCCAGTTGTCGCTGAACCTGACCGGCGGGGTGTACGTCAACCAGACCGCGGCGTTCTCCGACTTCCACGGCTCGGGCGGCAACCCGTCGGCCAACGCGGCGCTGTGCGACGGGGCGTTCGTGGCGTCCCGGTTCCGCACGGTCGAGGTGCGCAAGCCCGTGTGAGCATCACGGCCCACGGCCCGGGGCGGGGCGCGGGGGCGGGTGCCGGAGGGCGGGCGGGGCGTGCCGGCTCCGGACCCGCTCCCGTCCCCGGGCCCGCCCCTGGAGCCATTTCGACCCCGCCCCGGGCCCGGGGACGGCCGTTACGCGGCGGCGTTCTCCTGGGCCCCGGGCGAGGTGCCGCCCCAGTGGAAGAGGGCCATGGCCACGCTGGTGGCGAGGTTGTAGCTGGAGACCTGCGGCCGCATGGGCAGCGACACGAGCCGCTCGGCGCGCTCGCGCAGCTCGGGTGAGATGCCATGGCGTTCGGAGCCGAAGGCGATGAGCGCGTCATCGGGGATGGCGAGGGACCGGATGTCCTCGCCCTCCGGGTCCAGCGCGTACAGCGGTCCGGGCGGCAGATCGTCGAGCGGCAGCCGTTCGACGGCGGTGGCGTAGTGCAGGCCGGCCCCGGCCCGTACGGCGTTGCCGTGCCAGGGATCGAGGTCCCCGGTGGTCACGACGCCCGTGGCGCCGAAGCCGGCGGCGAGCCGGATCACCGCGCCGACGTTGCCGAGGTTGCGGGGGTTGTCCAGGACGACGACCGGCGCGGGGCGGGGCAGTTCGGCGAGCCGGTCCAGATTGGCGTGGCGCCCGGGGCGGACCGCGAGCGCCGCCACGCCGGTGGGGTGGAGCCTGGGCACCAGCTCGCGCAGGGTGGCGGCGGGCACCTCGATGACGGACCGGCGGATCTCCTCGGTGAGGTCGTCGGCCAGTTCGTCCGCCAGTGTCAGGACGGCGTCCTTGTCCGCGGCGAGCGCCAGCGGCACGTCCGCGCCGAACCGCAGGGCGTGTTTGAGCGCGTGGAATCCGTCGAGCAGTACGGCGCCGGGCGCGCTCGCCCGCCATCGCTCCGCGGCGGCCGGCGCCTCGTCTTCGATCATTGCCTCAGCCTACGGAGGCGGCCTCATGAGGCGTCGGGCGACACCGGCGCCCCAGGCGGCTCACGGGCGAGGGGCGCGGTCCCGGACGTCAGCCCACGAGCGTACGGGGCGCCGCCTCACCGTCGCCCGTGCGCTGTTCGGGCAGCGACGGGCGGCGGCCGGCGGGCAGGCGGTCGCGGAGGCCGCCGAGCCGGCGGCCCGCCGCGCGCAGGAAGTTCGTCGGCAGGAAGACCGCGTCCGCCGTGATCATCGCGAGGGAGAAGAAGGGCAGCCCCAGGAAGAACGCGATGGAAAGGTGCTCCACGATCATCAGGGCCAGCAGCACGTTCTTGATCCGCCGGTTGAAGAGCGTGAAGGGGAAGGCGACCTGCACGATGACCGTCCCGTAGGTCACCGCCATCGTGATGAGGCCGCTGCTGGTGAGGGCGTCGGCCAGCGCGGGCCACGGCGAGAAGTAGTCGAGGTGCATCGGGTAGAAGAGCGCGGTGCCGTCCTGCCAGCGGGAGCCCTGGACCTTGTACCAGCCCGCCGTCGCGTAGATCAGACAGACCTGCACCATGATCACCAACAGCGCGCTGTTGTGCGCGAGGTGGGCGAACGCGTCGAGCACGGTGCGCGGCTCCCCCGGCGCGTACCGCCGCGCCAGCCACCACGCCGCATATACGAGCCACAGCCCCCACAGCACCGTCGCCCAGCCGAGCCCTGGGAGCGGGCCGTTCGCCGTCCAGGACAGGTGAGAGACGCCCAGGAACTGGGCCGTGCCCAGGGCGAGGCCCGCGACGGCCCACAGCACGACGCCCGTCGTGTCCCGGTCCGGCCCCCGGCCGCCGCCGCGCCGGGCCCGCCGGGCGTCCAGCGACCACACCTGGCCGCAGCGGGTGAGGACCAGGTACATCGACATCAGGTGGATGACGTTGTCGCCGCCGTCGCCGACGAAGACGCTGCGGTTCTGGAGCGACAGCACGCCCAGCATGAACAGCACGGACATCGTGCGAGTGCGCCAGCCGAGCAGCAGCAGCGCGCTGGAAACGATGGCCAGGCAGTAGACGGCCTCGAACCAGAAGGCGCCGTCCGACCACATCAGGGCCGTGAAGGAGTGGTTGTCGTCGACCAGCCGCCGGGCCATGTCCCAGTCCCACGTGCCGTCCGGCCCGTACAGCTCGTGGCGGTGCGGCCACTCGCGCACCAGGAAGAACAGCCAGGTGAAGGCGTATCCGATGCGGATGACAGCGGTCTGGTACGGGCCTAGGGACGTCCCGGTGACGCGGGCGAGGCCGCCGGTGAGCGCCCGGTCGAGGCGGACGGCGAGCGGCGCGGAGGAGGAGGGCCGAGCGGCGGGGGGCGGGGTGACGGAGAGCCCGGCGTCGGACGGTTCGGAGGGCTGGGCCGCGGACGGCGCGAAGGCCGGTGGTTCGGAGGCCGGCATTTCCGCGCCGTTCGGCTCGGCGTCGGCCGGCTCCTCGGCCCGCGGCGGCGTAGGGGAGTCGGTCACCGGTTCTTCGCCTCCGGGAGGTCGGCGGTGGTCACCGGCCACCAGGCCAGTTCGTGGTACGCGGGCTTGAGGTCGGTCTTCTCGTCGCTCCAGGGCGGCGGGGCGACGTTGGTGGTCGCCGAGCGCACCTGAACGCGCTGCACCGCCCCGCCGTCGCGCTCCGCGCCGAGGCGGAACAGCACCACGCGCCGGAGGTACCGCTCGGTCAGGTCGCCCCGCAACCCGTTCGGCCGATCCTCGGCGTCATGGTTGGCGAGGTAGGCGTCCCAGGCCCGCCGGAGCTCGTTCTGCTGGGTGTGGCTGGGCAGCACGTTGTGCCGGATGGCGGCGGCGTCCCGCGCCGAGAGGTCGATCCAGTCGCCGGTCGTGAGGCGCCCGTCCGCGCGGCGCACCTCGGTCCGCGCCTGCACGGCGACGTTCTGTTGCAGGGGGTTGGGCGCGAACAGCTTCCAGTTCTGCTCGAACTCCGGGTACACGTAGTCGTCGACGGCCGCGCCGTGCTGCTTGGTGACCGTATTCGAGGGCGTGACCTGCAAGAACATCATGACGATATGGATGGTCGCGGCAACGGTCGCGGCCGCGACGCCGAGGGCCACGGCGATGCGCGACGGCAGGGACAGCGCGGCGATGCCGCGTGATCGCTCATGGTCGTCCGGCTCCACACCCGCCCCGCTCCCGCGCCCTGTTCGCTTCTGGTGCTCTCGTCTGCTCGTGTTCCCGCGCCTTCCGCTTCCCGTGCTGCCTTCCCGCTCCCCGTGCTGCCTTCCGCCTCACGCGGCCCCCTGCGCCCGCGGGGTTCACGGCACGGTACCCACGCCCCTGTGCCGAGCACAGCACTCCTGCGGTTATCCACAGGCTTGACACCCTACGAGCGCGCGGCACACCATTGAACCGAACGATCGGTCGGTTGGCTCGGGTGCGGGAGCGCCCGGATACCGCCTGCCGTCCAGTGACCCGACGACACATCCAGTGGAGAGCCAGGGGGCACCGCATGACGACGATGGCGCCGGACACCGAAGCGGCGTACGAGCCGGCCCTGGAAGCGGCATTCGACGCCACCGTGGCCGCGGACGAGCGCGTCGAACCACGGGACTGGATGCCGGACGCCTACCGCGCCTCGCTGGTGCGGCAGATCGCGCAGCACGCCCACTCCGAGATCATCGGCATGCAGCCGGAGGCCAACTGGATCACCCGCGCGCCCTCGCTGCGGCGCAAGGCGATCCTCATGGCCAAGGTCCAGGACGAGGCCGGGCACGGCCTGTACCTCTACAGCGCGGCGGAAACCCTCGGCACCAGCCGCGACGAGCTGCTCGACAAGCTCCACGCCGGCCGCCAGCGCTACTCCTCCATCTTCAACTACCCCACCCTGACCTGGGCCGACGTCGGAGCCATCGGCTGGCTCGTGGACGGCGCCGCCATCACCAACCAGGTCCCCCTCTGCCGCTGCTCCTACGGTCCGTACGCCCGGGCGATGGTGCGGATCTGCAAGGAGGAGTCCTTCCACCAGCGCCAGGGGTACGAGCTGCTCCTCGCCCTGAGCCGGGGCACCCCCGCCCAGCACGCCATGGCCCAGGACGCCGTGGACCGCTGGTGGTGGCCGTCCCTGATGATGTTCGGCCCCCCGGACGACGAGTCCGCGCACTCCGCCCAGTCCATGGCCTGGAGGATCAAGCGCCACTCCAACGACGAGCTGCGCCAGCGCTTCGTGGACATCTGCGTCCCCCAGGCCGAAGCGCTCGGACTCACCCTCCCCGACCCGGACCTCACCTGGAACGAGGAGCGGGGGGCGTACGACTTCGGCCCCATCGACTGGTCCGAGTTCCACGAGGTGCTGCGCGGCAACGGGCCGTGCAACGAACAGCGCATCGCCCAGCGCCGGCGCGCCCACGACGAGGGCGCGTGGGTCCGCGAGGCAGCGAGCGCGTACGCCGCCAAGCACGGGGAGGCACGGGCATGACGACATCCCGATCGGACTGGCCGCTCTGGGAGGTGTTCGTGCGCAGCCGCCGCGGGCTGTCCCACACCCACGCCGGCAGCCTGCACGCACCGGACGCCGAGATGGCCCTGCGCAACGCGCGCGATCTGTACACCCGCCGCTCCGAGGGCGTCTCGATCTGGGTGGTGCCGTCCGCCGAGATCACCGCCTCCTCGCCGGACGAGAAGGACCCGTTCTTCGCCCCGGCCGCCGACAAGCCCTACCGCCACCCGACGTTCTACGAGATCCCCGAGGGGGTGCGGCACCTATGAGCAGCCCATCCACGGCGGCCGCGCTCGCCCTCGGCGACGACGCGCTCGTCCTCTCCCACCGGCTGGGCGAGTGGGCCGGGCACGCGCCCGTGCTGGAGGAGGACGTGGCGCTGGCCAACATCGCCCTGGACCTGCTGGGCCAGGCGCGGCTGCTGCTCTCCCTCGTCGGCGACGAGGACGAGCTGGCCTACCTCCGCGAGGAGCGCGCCTTCCGCAACACCCAGTTGGTCGAGCAGGAGCGCGGCGACTTCGCGCACACCATCGCCCGGCAGCTCTACTTCTCCACCTACCAGGCGCTGCTGTACGGGCAGTTGGCCGACGGCATGGGCCCGCTCGCCCCGATCGCCGCGAAGGCCGCCAAGGAGGTCGCCTACCACCGCGACCACGCCGAGCACTGGACGCTGCGGCTCGGCGACGGCACCCCCGAGAGCCATGACCGCATGCAGCGCGGCCTGGACGCCCTGTGGCGGTACACGGGCGAGCTCTTCGAGCCCGTCGATGGGCTGGAGGTGGATACCGCCGCCCTGCGCGAGGGCTGGCAGGCCGGCATCACCGATGTCATCGAGCGAGCCACGCTGACGGTGCCGACCGGCCCGCGGCGAGGAGGCTGGAGCGCGGGCGGCGGGCGGCGGGGCATCCACACCGAGGTGTTCGGCCGGATGCTCGCCGAGATGCAGCATCTGCACCGCAGCCACCCGGGGGCGACATGGTGACCGACACGCCCCTAGAAGCGGAGCTGCGCGCGCTGGCCGGCTCGGTGCCGGACCCCGAGCTGCCCGTCGTCACCCTCTCCGAGCTGGGCGTACTGCGCGACCTGCATGTGCTCGGGCCCGGCCGGGTCGAGGTCGAGCTGACCCCCACCTACAGCGGCTGCCCGGCCATAGAGGCGATGTCGTCGGACATCGAGCGCGTGCTGCACGACCACGGCATACCGGAGGTCGAGGTCCGGACGGTCCTCTCGCCGCCCTGGACCACGGACGCCATCAGCGCCGAAGGCCGCCGCAAGCTCGCGGAGTTCGGCGTCGCGCCGCCGCGGCCGACGCCCAGCGGGCCCGTCGCGCTCCGGCTGGCCATCCGCTGCCCGCACTGCGGCTCGACCGACACCACCTTGCTGAGCCGCTTCTCGTCCACGGCCTGCAAGGCGCTGCGCCGCTGCGAGTCGTGCCGTGAACCCTTCGACCACTTCAAGGAGTTGTAGATGGCCGGGGCCCGCCACGGCGCCTTCCACCCGCTGCGGGTGGCGGCGGTCGACCGCCTCACCGACGACGCGGTCGCCCTCACCCTCACCGTGCCCGGCGAACTGCGCACGACGTTCCGTTACGCGCCGGGCCAGCATGTCGCGGTGCGGCTCTTCGTCGACGACACGGAGGTCCGGCGCACGTACTCGATCTGCGCGCCGGTGACCGACCCGGACGGGCCGCGGTCGCTGCGTGTCGGGGTGCGGCGGGTCGAGGGCGGCGAGTTCTCGACGTACGCGCTCAAGGAGCTGTCCGTCGGCGACACGGTGGACGTGATGGCGCCGGCCGGGCGCTTCGTCCTGGAGCCGAGAGCGGGCCGCTTCGCGGCGGTGGTCGGCGGCAGCGGCATCACGCCGGTGCTGTCCATCGCGGCGACGCTGCTCGCGCGCCGGACCGACGCGAGTTTCTGCCTGATCCGCAGCGACCGCACGGCCGCGTCGACGATGTTCCTGGAGGAGGTGGCCGACCTCAAGGACCGCTACCCCGACCGGTTCCACCTGGTGCACGCGCTCTCCCGTGAGGAGCAGCAGGCGGGCCTGGCGTCCGGGCGGCTGGACGAGGAGCGGCTGTCGTCGCTGCTCCCCGCGCTGCTGCCGGTGGCGGAGGTGGACGGCTGGTTCCTGTGCGGGCCGTACGGGCTGGTGCGGAGCGCCGAACGGGCGCTGCGCGGGCTCGGGGTCGACCGGCGGCGGGTGCATCAGGAGATCTTCCACGTGGACGACGGGACGGCCGCGACACCGCTGGAGGCCACAGCGACGACCGCAGGCCCAACCGCAGGCACGGGCACCGGCACGGCTACGGCCGTGGGCATAGGCGCGACGGCCACAGGGACGGGCAGAGGCGCGACGGCGGCCGGGGCTACGGCCGCGGGACCGGCGGCCGCGGCTCAGGCATCCGCGGGTCCGGCGGCCGCGCGCAGCTCGGTCACCGCCAAGCTGGACGGCCGCAGCGGTGACTGGCCGGTGCTGGAGGGGGAGTCGCTGCTGGACGCGGTGTTGCGCAACCGCGCCGACGCTCCGTACGCGTGCAAGGGCGGGGTGTGCGGCACCTGCCGGGCGTTCCTGGTCTCGGGCGAGGTGCGGATGGACCGGAATTTCGCGCTGGAGCCGGAGGAGGTCGAGTCGGGGTATGTGCTGGCCTGCCAGTCGCATCCGGTGACGGAGAGGGTGGAGTTGGACTTCGACCGCTGAACCCCATTCCCAATTCCTGCAACCTGTTCTACCTTGACGACCCGTCAGCTCAATCGGGTTCGTCGGGTCAGTCGGGGTGTGCGGGAGGACAGGCAGTGGACTTCACCTTCACCGAGGAGCAGCAGGCGGCCGCCGAAGCGGCGAAAGCGGTCTTCTCCGGCGTCGCCCCCGACGGCGTGCCCAGCCCGGCGCTGACCGCGGGCGCCGTCGCCGACGACTTCGACCGGCCGCTGTGGCGCCGGCTCGCCGAGGCCGACCTGCTGAGCCTGCTCCTCGCGCCGGAGCACGGCGGGGCGGGGCTCGACGCCATCGCGCTCGCCCTCGTGCTGCGCGAGTCCGCCAAGGTGCTCGCCCGGGTGCCGCTGCTGGAGACGAGCGCCGCTGCGCTGGCGCTGGAGACCTACGGGAGCGAGGCGGCGCGCTCCGCACTCCTGCCGGGGGTCGGGCGCGGGGAGGTCGTCATCACCGTCGCGTCCAACGGCCGTACGGGCCACGATCCGGCGGAGCTCTCCGTGGCGGCGCGCCAGGACGGGGACGAGTGGGTGCTCGACGGCGTCCACACCGCGGTCCCCTGGGCCCAGGCGGCGGACCTGATCCTGCTGCCCGCCCACACCGGCGAGGGGCGCGCCGTCCTCGCCCTCGTCCCCCGCGACCACGACCGGCTCACGCTGGCCGACCAGTTCTCGACCAGCGGCGAGCGGTACGCGCGACTGGAGCTCGACGCCGTACGCGTCCCGGCGCGGGACATGATCACCGTGGACGGCTGCTGGGAGTGGCTGCGCTGCCTCCTCGCCACCGGCACCTGCGCGCTGGCGCTCGGGCTCGGCGAGGCCGTGCTGTCCATGACCAGCGACTACGCGGGCAAGCGCGAGCAGTTCGGCCACCCCATCGCCACGTTCCAGGCCGTCGCCGTCCAGACCGCCGACCGCTACATCGACCTGCGCGCCATGGAGGCCACCCTCTGGCAGGCGGCCTGGCGCCTCGGCGACCCGGCGGCCGGCGGGCCGCTGCCGACCGCCGCGGACGTCGCCGTCGCCAAGATCTGGGCGGCGGACGGGGTGCGCCGCGTCGTGCAGAGCGCGCAGCACCTGCACGGCGGGTTCGGCGCGGACACCGACTACGCGCTGCACCGCTACCACGCCTGGGCCAAGCAGGTGGAGCTCTCCCTCGGCCCGGCCGCCGCCCACGAGGAGGCCCTGGGGGACCTCATCGCGGCCCACCCCCTCGGCTGAACAGCCCGGGCCGCCTCGCTGAGCTGCGGCTAGATGACCGCGCCGGGGCCGTTCGCGCCGTCCGTCACGGGGCGGCCGGAGGCGGCCCAGTGCTGCATGCCGCCGGCGACGTTCACGGCGTCCAGCCCCTGCTGCAGCAGGTACTGGGTGACCTGGGCGGACCGGCCGCCGGAGCGGCAGATCACATACACCTTGCCGCCCTCCGGGGCGCGCTCGGTCAGCTCGCCGTAGCGGCCGACGAAGTCGCTCATGGGGATGTGCAGCGCGCCCTCGGCGTGGCCGGCCGCCCACTCGTCGTCCTCCCGGACATCCAGCAGGAAGCCGTCGGACGGCACGGACGCCGCGTCCACCTCGGGGACCTGGGCGAAATTCATGGGAAGCCTCTCTCGGTTCGGCGTTTCGGCGTTTCGGGGTTCGGATCGCATGTGGTGCGGGTGGGGGGCCTGTTGCGGATGGTTCCTGGGTGCGGAGGTCGGGCCGACCTGAGCTGAGCCGGCCCGGGCCGGGCCGGAAGAAGCTACCCGACCAGGGAGGCCAGATAAGCCTCCCGCTCGGCGACCTGTGCCAGCAGCCGCTCCGCGATCTCCTCCAGCAGCCGGTCCGGGTCGTCCGGCGCCATCTTGATCATCGCGCCGATCGCGCTGCTCTCCAGGTCGGCCGCCACCGCCGCCAGCAGCTCCTTGCGCTGGGCGAGCCATTCCAGCCGCGCGTACAGCTCCTCGCTCCGGCTCGGCCGCCGCTCCTCGGCCGCCGGGCCGGCCGCCCACTCGTCGGCGAGCGTGCGCAGCGCCTCCTCGTCGCCGTCCCCGTACGCGGCGTTGACGCGCACGATGAACGCCTCGCGCCGCTCCCGGTCCGCCTCGTCCCGCGCCAGGTCCGGGTGCGCCTTGCGGACCAGCTCCCGGAAGACGCGCCGCGCCTCCTCGCTCGGCCGCACCCGCTTGGGCGGCTGCACCGGCCGCTCCGTGAGCATCGAGGACGCCTCGGGGGACAGCCCCTCGGAGTCCATCCAGCCCCCGAACAACTCGTCCACCTGGGGCATCGGCTGCACCATCGCCCGCGCCTCTTGTGCGCGCCGGATGTCCTCCGCGTCACCCGTACGGGCCGCGACGGTCTCCGCGACCAGCGCGTCCAGCTCGTCGAGGCGCGAGTACATCGGGCCGAGCCGCTGGTGGTGCAGGCGGGAGAAGTTCTCCACCTCCACCCGGAACGTCTCGACCGCGATCTCGAACTCGATCAGCGCCTGCTCGGCCGTCCGCACCGCCTGCTCCAGCCGGTCCGTAGCCCGCTCCCCATCCTCGGCCCCCGGGCCGCCGGACGGGACGCCTTCCGCGTCTCCCGTCATGCCGCCCGCCCGGCCCGCGGCCGCGTCTGCGGAGTGGTCTTCGGCCTCTGGCTGCGCCTGCTCGGCTTCCGGGTTCGTCACCCGTACAGCGTCTCAAACGAGCCGGGGTTTCCCCGGCCCGGCCCAGGTTTCCGGACACGGATTCCCTCATACCGAACCCCGGCCCGTACGCGATACCGACCCTCGGCCCGTACGCGATACCGAACCCCGGCCCGTACGCGACCGCCGACGCCTCCGACACGCCCAAAGGCCGCTCCCGCGGGTCAGGCGAAGCCCGCGGCGTGCCCCGCCCCCCCTTCGCCCCCACCTCGGGCCCCGTGCCCCCTCACACCCCCGTCTCGGCCCCGATCCGGCCGTCCCGTATCGCCTCCACCAGTTCCGCGTGGTCCGCCTCCACTCGGTCCGCGTACGCCACCGCGAAGGAGGCGACGGCCTCGTCCAGTTCGTCGTTCTTGCCGCAGTACCCGCCGATCAGCCGTGGGTCGACGCTGTGCGCGTGCGCCCGCGCCAGCAGCGCGCCGGTCATGCGACCGTAGTCGTCGATCTGGCCGGGTTCGAGGGCGGCCGGGTCGACGCTCGCCTGGCGGTTGCGGAACTGCCGGACCTGGTACGGCCGCCCCTCGACCGTCGTCCAGCCGAGCAGCATGTCGCTGACGGTCTGCATCCGCCGCTGCCCCAGCACGACGCGCCGCCCCTCGTGCGCGGCCCCGGGTATCGCGAAACCGGCCTTGCCGACATGCGGCAGCAGCGCCGACTGCCGGGCCTCCTTCACCTGAAGCACCACCGCCTCGCCCCGGTGGTCCAGGAGCAGCACCACGTACGAGCGCAGCCCGACGCTCCCCGTGCCGACCAGCCGGAACGCCACATCGTGCACCGCGTACCGGCCCAGCAGCGGCAGCCGGTCCTCCGGCAGCGACCGCAGATACCCGCCGAGCCCCCCGGCCACGGCCGCCGCCTCGTCGTCCGGTATCCGCCGCAGCACCGGCGGCGCGTCGACGAACCGGCGCGTGCCGTCCGGCAGCGGCCGCGTCGACCTCTCGGCGAAGCGCGCCCCGGTGTTGCGCCGCGCCTTGTCGGCGACGCGCTCCAGCACGCCCGCCAGGTCCCGCGCGTCGGCGTGCGAGACGAACTCCTCATCGGCGACGGCGCTCCACGCCTCGGCGGCGGGCAGCTTGGCCAACAGCCGCATCGTGCGCCGGTACGCGCCGACGGCGTCCCGCGCCGCGTCCCGGCAGGCGTCCTCGGCCGCGCCGGTCTCCCGGCCGGCCACCACCAGCGAGACCGCGAGCCGCTTGAGGTCCCACTCCCAGGGGCCGTGCACCGTGTCGTCGAAGTCGTTGAGATCGATGACGAGCCGGCCCTGCGCGTCCCCGTACAGCCCGAAGTTGGCGGCGTGCGCGTCCCCGCATAGCTGCGCGCCCGCGCCCGTGACGGGCGTGGTCGACAGGTCGTACGCCATCAGCCCGGACGTGCCGCGCAGGAAGGCGAACGGGGAGGCGGCCATCCGGCCGACCCGTATCGGCACCAGCTCCGGCAGCCGTCCGGCGTTGGACTCCTGGACCGCCTCGACCGCACCCGGCCGCCCGGCCCCGATCTCCAGCTCGGCGTGGTCGCGGCGCGCCACACGCCCCCGCAGCGCCTTGCCGGCGGCCTTCGGCGACTCGGCACCGCCACCTGAGCCCCTGTCCCGCGGTGTTTCTCCCGGTGTGTCTCCCGGTGTGTCTCCCAGCCGGGCGAACCCCGGTACGTACGGCAGACGCGCCATCGCGGCCACCTCCCCCTTCACCCCATGGCACAACGTCACGCAACGTCACCTGTCCATGACCGTACCGCCCCCCACGGACAACGGTCAGACGCCGACCGCCTCTTCCATCTCCTCTTCCCGCTCCTCCTGCTCCCGCTGCTCCCGCGTCTCCTCGACGCCGCCCCGTACCCGCTCCGAGCCCTCCTCGGCCGCCTCCGCCGAGTCACCCGACACAGCCCCCGCGGCCCCCACGGAAGCGCCCCCGGCCCCCGCAGAAGCGGTACCGGCCGCCCGCCGCGACTCCACGACCCCGCCGGCGCCGAGCACCGCCAGCGCCGCGACGAGCCACAGGGCCAGCGTCCAGACGTGCCCGCCCAGCCCGGCGCCGTCGAAGTAGACGAGACCGCGCGTGCCCTCCAGGAAGCCGGCGCCGTTCCAGAAGGCGTGCAGCGCGGCGAAGAACCCGTTCTGCAACTCGGGCCGGAACACCCCGCCGGCGCTGGTGAAGTTGAGCATCACGAAGAGCACCATCACGCCGAGCGTGGTCCACCGCTTGAGGAAGACGTGCAGGCCGACGCCGATCAGCACGATGCCCGCCGAGTAGAGCCAGGCCAGGCCCCACACCCCCCACAGCCCGTGGTCGACGAGGTGGAAGACCGGCCCGGCGAAGAGCGTGCCGATGACGCTGACCACGAGCGACACGCCGGCCGCGAGGAGCGCCCGCAGCCGCATCGGCAGCGCGGCGCCCGCCCCGCCGAGCACGGCGACGGACGCGTACGAGCCGATGCTGACCGCGACCAGCAGGAAGAAGAGGCCCTGCCCGGTCGGGTCGCCCGGCGCGGTTGGCACGACATCCGTGACCTTGAGCGGCGCGCCCCGTTCCGCCGCGACGGGCGTGAAGACCTTCTGCACGACGGAGGCGGTGGTGTCCGAACCGGCCGTGGCGACCAGCAGCTCCGGCGCCCCGCCGGCGGATCCCGCAACGCCCCCGGCACCCGCGACGCCGGAGCCCGCGGCGCCCCCGGTACGCGCCCCGCCCCCGCCGCCCGGGACGTACGCACCGAAGATGTCCCGCTCCTTGAGCTGCCGCACCGCCTCGCCCCGGTCGGCGACCGTACGGACCGTCAGGTCGCCGCCCGACTTGTCGTTGATCGTCTGCGCGAGCACTTGGGCGCTCGGCCCGGAGCCGACGACCGCGACGGGCAGGTGGTGCGGCGACGGGTGCGCGAAGGCGCCCAGATAGGCGAATCCCATCCCCACGCACATCAGGAGCGGGGTGATCAGGTGGGTGAGGACGTGGCGCAGGGCGGCGGCGTCGCCGGAACGGCGTGCCGGGCCGGCCGGACCGGCACGGTGGGCGGAACTCATGGGGCGGCCTTCTCGAACATCAACTAATGGTTGGCTTCTACAACTCTTACTTCGGGTTGTACTGTACAACCAGTTGAACGGAAAGGCAGCACCGTGTCCCATCGAGACGACTCCGTCGAGACGATCCAGCGCGAGCTGACCGCGTTCGCCCGCCGGGCCCGCGCGACGGCCGCCCGGATGCACCCCGAACTCTCGCTGGTCTCCTTCACCCTCCTGGCCCACCTGGAGGACCAGCGGGGATGCCGCGCCACCGACCTCGCCGCGCACTACCTGCTCGACAAGTCCACCGTCAGCCGGCAGGTCTCCGCGCTGGAGCGGCTCGGCTTCGTCGAGCGCCGCGTGGACCCGGACGACCACCGCGTCCAGGTGCTGCATCTCACCGACGAGGGCGCCGAAATGCTCGCCAACGTCACCGCCAGCCGCCGCGTCGCCTTCCACGAGCGCCTGGCCGACTGGGACGAGGCCGACCTCGACCGCTTCGCGTCCTACCTGCTGCGTTACAACGCCGCGCAGGAAGCCGTCGAGTGACCGAAGGAGTGAACAACACCAGAAGGCACCCCACCCACGCCGCCCGCGTCACGCACGCCGCAGCGCACCCCGCACCCTCCCCACCCCGCCCCTCCGGCCCCGGCGCCGCTACCGCAGCGCCTCCGGACACCCGCCCCCGTCGGCCAGATGCTTCTCCGCCCACCGCCCCAGCTCCTTGAGCGCGGGCTCCAGCGCCTCGCCCGCGGCGGTCAGCCGGTAGGCGACGCGCAGCGGCGGCCCCTCCTCGACCTCCCGCACCACCAGCCCCACCCCGGTCAACTCCGCGAGCCGGTCCGACAGCATGCGTTCACTGATCCCCGGAATCGCCCGCCGCAGCTCGGCGAAGCGCACCTCCCCCGGCATCAGCGTGGCCACAATCAGCCCCGTCCAGCGCTTCCCGAACAGCTCGAAGACGCGTGTCATCCCCGTGCCGACGCTCTTGCACACCTGCGCATCGTGGTCCGCCATATGAACAGCGTACTGCTTTCTCGTTCGGGGCTGCACAAAAGTAAGCTACTGTGTTACCAATAGTTCCGTACGCGGGCATGGCGCGCACGGCTGCGCACGCACCGCCCCCATCGACGCACTCCCCCCTGGAGCCATCATGGCAACGCTGCTGCACATCGACTCGTCCCTCTTCCCCGACGGCACCTCGGTCTCCCGCTCCGTCACCGCCGCCTTCCGCGACGCCTGGCTGGCCGAGCACCCCGAGGGCACCGTCGTCCACCGCGACCTGAGCGCCAACCCGCTGCCGCACTTCGACGCCGCCGCCTCGTCGGCCGGCTCCGTCGACCCGGCCGAGCACACCCCGGAGCAGAAGGCCGCCGCCGCCCTGCGCACCGAGCTGGTCGAGGAGCTGGAAGCCGCCGACGCGGTGGTCATCGGCGCACCCATGTACAACTTCACGATCCCCTCCACGCTCAAGGCGTGGCTGGACCAGGTGTTCATCATCGGCCGCACGGCCGGCTCGGAGCAGTCCATCGCGGGCGTCCCGGTCACCGTCGTCGCCAGCCGCGGCGGCTCGTACGCCCCCGGGACCCCGCGCGAGGAGTTCGAGTTCGTCCAGAACTACCTGGAGAAGATATTCACCTCGCTCGGCGTCGAGCTGGACTTCATCGTCCCGGAACTGACCCTGGCCAAGGCCAACCCGGCGATGGCCGACCTCATCCCGCTCGCCGAGAAGTCCCGCGCCGAGGCCTTCGAGGCCGCCGCCGCGAAGGGCAAGGCGATCGCCGCCGCCCACGCCGAGTCCACTGCGGCAACGCGGAGTTGAGAATGACCGAAAACCGTCGGCCACCCCGTAGCCGCTGGTCAGCGCGGGGTGGCAGGCGGTATTGGGTGGCGTTGGCGCAATCTTTAGCTGAAACTAAGCTTTTAGCCCTGCCTAAAGGTGGCATGCTTCTCTAGGTAAGCGCGCCAGAGACCACCGAAGCCATTGGGGGTACGCCATGGCCTGGCGAAACAGTGCCGAGCAGGGCCGTGCCGCTGAGTTGGCGGGTGCCCGGCTGGCGAGACAGGCGACGGCGTCCCTCGCGGGGCTGCTCGCCGAGCGCGGCATGACCCGCAAGGACCTGGCCGACTGTCTGGGAGTATCCCCCGGACGAGTCAGTCAGATCCTGTCCGGCGACGAGAACCTCACGCTGAGGTCGCTGGCCGCCGTCGCGGAGTCACTCGACGCCCGCGTGGAAATATCGTTCTACGACCCGTCCCCGGCGGAGCGCCAGGAGCCCCCGGAGACCACCGAGGCCGACGCGACACGCAGCTTCGTGGCGACCTACCGCTGACCCCGGCCCCTGGCCCCGGCCCGTAGCAGGGCGGCCAGTCTCCGTCTGCGGGGCCGCGGGACGCCGGGCAGGACCACCGTGTGCCGCAGCGGCAGGTGCCGCCCTCTGAGTTCGGAGATCTTGCGGTCGCCGCTGCGCTTCCCGTAGGTGTGTGCCAGCTCCAGCAGATGCCGGCAGTACTGCTCGGCCTCCCCGAACGCCCGCTTCGCGCGCCGCTCCTCCTCGCGGGTGCGCGGCCGGCCCTGCTGGAGACAGGTCTTGCCGATGTCCGCCTCGGCCTTGGCCCACCGCTGCGCCGCCGACTGCACGTCCTTGTAGCGGTCGAGGATCTCGCGCCGGAGAGTGCTGCGGCTGCGGCTCGTACGCCCGCGCACATCGACCCGCATCAGCAGGTACCGCTTGACCTCGTCGGAGAAGAGGTCAAGGTCCCAGCAGTCATGGAAGCCGTGGACCAGCCGGTCGCACCAGTCGGCGCGGTCCTCCTGGAGCCGGCGCGCGAGGCTGGCGAGGAGCAGCGAGTCGCCCAGCGTCAGCACGGCCATGAGGGCGCGCCCGCTCGTCTGCTCGCCCCGGCCGCGGGGGACCACACCGGAACCGGCCACCGCGCCCACCGCGATCGGCGGCACGCTCGACGCGTTCGGCAGCAGCAGGCCGCTGGCCAGCGCCGCCACCCCGGAGGTCCACAGCACGACACAGCCCGCGAGCGCCGCGGAGCGGGCCGTACCGAGCAGGCGCCCGTCCTCACGGAAGCGGTAGACCAGGCCCACCCACGCCACGCCCGCGCACACCCCGGCGGGCAGCAGCCACTCCGTCAGCCAAGACGCCTGGCCCAACGCCACATCGTCCCCCACTCCGGTACTCCGGTCACAGACGACGAGGCTCTCCACGCACCCGAATCGGCGAAGTCCGAACCAGCGGCGCCCCAACCGCACACTCAACGCGACTTGACGCCACACGCAGCGCCCCAGTGCGACTACAGGTCGATGCTCCCACCACGGCCCCGCCGACATGCGGCGATCCGGCCACGTCCCCCCAGGAGAGAAAGATTCCCGCCAACAATGGAGCCAACAATGCAGCCGCCAATGGGGCCGGCAACGAAAGAGACCAGGCCGCGAACGCGCCTGACGGAATCGCGAGCGCGTCTCACGGCGCCGCGAGCGCGCCCCGCCGTGGCACACCGGCCGCCGGACCACGGGAAGCCGCCGGACAACGAGAAACGGGCCCCACCGGCGACTTCCGTCACTGGTGAGACCCGTATCACTGATACGTGCGCGAGGGGGGAGTTGAACCCCCACGCCCTTTCGGGCACTGGAACCTGAATCCAGCGCGTCTGCCTATTCCGCCACCCGCGCATGGGTGCTGTCTTCTCAACTCTCTCACAGCTTCCGAACTGGCCTGTCCGGGTCTGGTGCGAGCGCCTTCCGACATCCAGAAGATTAGCACGCCGGTGGGGGTGGATTCACATCCCTTGTCGAGCGCCCGCTCCCTCGGCGACCACCCCGGTTGCGGGACACTGAGTTGAGGCCGCCTCTACGATCCCTAGTGGAACCTCGCGGAGACGTCCTGGAACGCGACACTCGTCACTCCTGACTCCAAAGGGGAACCAGCCGTTTCCACGGCGCGTGGATACGATCAGTAAGCAGTATCAGGACGACACTCGGCCCGACACCGAGGAAGGAGGTGCCCGGTGGGAGTTATGAAGCGCTTCGAGCAGCGTCTCGAAGGTCTCGTGAACGGCACCTTCGCCAAAGTATTCAAGTCCGAGGTGCAGCCCGTCGAGATCGCGGGCGCGCTTCAGCGTGAGTGCGACAACAACGCCACCATCTGGAACCGCGACCGCACCGTCGTGCCCAACGACTTCATCGTCGAGCTCAGCGCCCCGGACTTCGACCGGCTGAGCCCGTACTCCGGCCAGCTCGGCGACGAGCTGTCCGGAATGGTGCGCGACTACGCCAAACAGCAGCGCTACACCTTCATGGGCACCATCAGGGTGCACCTGGAGAAGGCCGACGACCTCGACACCGGCCTCTACCGCGTCCGCAGCCGCACTCTCGCCTCCAGCGAGAGCCAGCAGCCGCCGACCGACAACAACCCGTACGCGGAGCGGGCCACCGCGCCGCGCTCCGGGCCCGGCGGCCATGTCGGTGGAGGCGGCGGCGGATACCCCGCGCAGCCCGCCGGCGCGCCCCCCATGCCCTCGGCACCGCCCCCCGGAGCCGCCCGCCCCGCGCCCCGTACGGGCGCGCCCGGCGCCGGCCCCCTGCCGAGCGGGCAGACCCGCCGCTGGATCGAGATCAACGGCACCCGCCACCAGATCTCCCGGCCCACGCTCGTACTGGGCCGCAGCACCGAGGCGGACGTACGCATCGACGACCCGGGCGTCTCCCGCAGGCACTGCGAGATCCGGGTCGGCACCCCCGCGACAATTCAGGACCTGGGGTCCACAAACGGCATCGTGGTGGACGGGCAGCACACCACCCGCGCTACGCTCCGCGACGGCTCGCGGATCGTCGTGGGCAGTACCACCATCGTTTACCGGCAAGCCGAAGGGTGAAGCGGGGGCAATGTCAGAGCTGACCCTCACGGTCATGCGGTTGGGTTTCCTCGCCGTACTGTGGCTGTTCGTCATCGTGGCCGTACAGGTCATCCGCAGCGATCTGTTCGGCACCCGGGTGACCCAGCGCGGTTCGCGCCGCGGCGGCCAGGACCGGCAGCCGCAGCGGGGGGCCGCGGCGCAGACCGCCGCCACGCCGCCGCAGCAGCGCCAGCAGTCCGGCGGCCGACGGGCCAAGGGGGGCGGCCGCGGCGCCCCCAGCAAGCTCGTCGTCTCCGAGGGGACGCTGGCCGGCACCACCGTCGCCCTCCAGGGCCAGACCATCTCGCTGGGCCGCGCCCACGACTCGACGATCGTCCTCGATGACGACTACGCCTCCAGCAGGCATGCCAGGATCTACCCGGACCGGGACGGCAAGTGGATCGTCGAGGACCTCGGCTCCACCAACGGCACGTACCTGGACCGGACCCGGCTGACCACCCCGACCCCGATCCCGCTCGGCGCGCCGATCCGCATCGGCAAGACCGTCATCGAGCTGCGGAAGTAGTAGGACCATGACGACCGGAGGGTGGGCAGCGTGGCAGCGAAGGGGCTGTTCCCGGAGCCGACGGGCGAGGTGCGCATGAGTCTGTCACTGCGTTTCGCCGCCGGATCGCACAAGGGCATGATCCGGGAGGGCAACGAGGACTCCGGTTACGCCGGCCCCCGCCTGCTCGCCATCGCCGACGGCATGGGCGGCCAGGCCGCCGGCGAGGTCGCCAGCTCCGAGGTGATCTCCACCCTCGTCCCGCTCGACGACGACGTGCCGGGCTCCGACATCCTCACCTCGCTCGGCAGCGCCGTGCAGCGCGCCAACGAACAACTGCGCGTCATGGTGGAGGAGGACCCGCAGCTCGAAGGCATGGGCACCACGCTCACCGCCCTGCTGTGGACCGGTCAGCGGCTCGGCCTCGTACATGTCGGGGACTCCCGCGCGTACCTGCTGCGGGACGGCGTCCTCACCCAGATCACACAGGACCACACCTGGGTACAGCGCCTCGTCGACGAGGGCCGGATCACCGAGGAAGAGGCCACCACCCACCCGCAGCGCTCCCTGCTGATGCGCGCGCTGGGCAGCGGCGACCATGTCGAGCCGGACCTGTCCATCCGGGAGGTGCGGGCCGGGGACCGCTATCTGATCTGCTCCGACGGTCTCTGCGGGGTCGTCAGCCACCAGACGATAGAGGACACCCTCGCCAGCTACCAGGGCCCGCACGAGACCGTGCAGATGCTCATCGAGCTGGCCCTGCGCGGCGGTGGCCCCGACAACATCACCTGCATCGTCGCCGATGTCTTCGACGTCGACGGCGGCGACGCGCACGCGAGCCAGCTCAACGACACCCCGGTCATCGTGGGCGCGGTCGCCGAGAACCAGCTCCAGATGGGCGACGGCGGCGCCGCGATGCAGACGCCCGCCGGCCGGGCGGCCGAGCTCGGCCGCGCCAGCCGGCCCGTACCGCAGCAGCCCGGCGGCTTCGGCCCGCCCGGCAGCGGGGACGGTTCGGACGGGCAGCCGTCCGAGGGCGCGTACGACGACTACGCCGACGACGACTACGGCAGACCCTCCGCCGGCCGCAAGTGGCTCAAGCGGTCGCTGATCACCCTGGTGGTGCTCGGCATCGTGGGCGGCGGGCTCTACGGCGGCTACCGCTGGACCCAGTCGCAGTACTACGTGGGCGCCAAGGACCAGCATCTCGCCGTCTACCAGGGCATCAGCCAGGATCTCGCCTGGTTCAAGATGAACAAGGTCTACGAGGACCACCCCGAGATCGAACTCAAGTACCTCCCGGTCGACCAGCGCAGCCGCGTGCAGGACACCATCACGGTGGGCGACCGCGAGCAGGCCGTGCAGAAGGCCAAGGACCTCGGCATGCTCGCCGGAACCTGCAAGAAGCTCGACGAGCGCAAGAAGGCCGAGGCCGAGGCGAAGAAGAAGCAGCAGGAGAAGGAAAAGAAGGACCAGGCGGACAAGGAGAAGGACAAGCTCGGGCAGAACCCCGGCTCAAAGCCGCTGCACGGTACCCCCCAGAGCGGTACGAACCAGAGCGGCACGCGCCTCAACTCCACCCCGACCCCCGGCCCCACCCTGAGCGAGGAAGAGCAGAAGTGGGCCCCACAGTGCAGCAGCAGCCAGTAGCAACGGCATAGGGGGCCACCTACCGATGAGCAGCGCCACCACCACCGCGACCACCACCATCAGCACGGTCGGGCCGCCCAGCAGGCGCAACACCGAACTGGCCCTGCTGGTCTTCGCCGTCGTCATCCCGTGCTTCGCCTACGCCAACGTCGGCCTCGCGCTGAGCGACGAGATGCCCTCCGGCATGCTCGGGTACGGGGTCGGGCTCGGCCTGCTCGCGGGCGTCGGCCACCTCGTGGTCCGCAAGTTCGCGCCGTACGCCGACCCGCTGCTGCTGCCGCTGGCGACGCTGCTCAACGGCCTCGGCCTCGTACTGATCTGGCGGCTGGACCAGTCCGAGCGGCTCGCGCGCACCGCCAAGTTCCAGGGCTTCACCTTCCAGGCGTCGGCCCCCAACCAACTGCTCTTCTCGGCCATCGCGATCGCCCTGTTCGTGGCCGTCCTGGTGTTCCTCAAGGACCACCGCATCCTCCAGCGTTACACCTACATCTCCATGGTGGTCGCGCTGATCCTGCTGGTCGCCCCGATCTTCTTCCCCGGCAAGAACGGCGCCAAGATCTGGATCGTGATCCCGGGCCTCGGCTCGATCCAGCCCGGCGAGTTCGCCAAGATCATCCTCGCGGTGTTCTTCGCGGGCTACCTCATGGTCAAGCGGGACGCCCTGGCGCTGGCCAGCCGCCGCTTCATGGGTCTGTACCTGCCGCGCGGCCGCGACCTCGGGCCGATCATCGTGGTCTGGGTGCTGTCACTGCTCATCCTGGTCTTCGAGACCGACCTGGGCACCTCGCTGCTGTTCTTCGGCATGTTCGTCGTCATGCTGTACGTCGCCACCGAGCGCACGAGCTGGATCGTCTTCGGTCTGCTGATGTCCGCCGGCGGCGCCGCGGTCGTCGGCACCTTCGAGCCGCACGTGCACGTGCGCGTGATGGCGTGGCTGCACCCCTTCGACGTCTTCACGACCGGCCAGGGCACCGAGCAGATCGCCCAGTCCCTGTTCGCCTTCGGCTCCGGCGGAGTCTTCGGCACCGGCTGGGGCCAGGGCCACTCCGACCTCATCAGCTTCGCCGCCAACTCCGACTTCATCTTCGCCACCGTCGGCGAGGAGCTCGGGCTGGCCGGCACGATGGCGATGCTGCTGGTCTACGGCCTGATCGTGGAGCGCGGCGTACGGACCGCCCTCGCCGCCCGCGACCCCTTCGGGAAGCTGCTGGCCGTGGGTCTGTCCGCCGCCTTCGCCATCCAGGTCTTCGTCGTCGCGGGCGGCGTCATGGGGCTCATCCCGATGACCGGTATGACCATGCCGTTCCTCGCCCAGGGCGGCTCGTCCGTGATCGCCAACTGGGCCCTGATCGCCATCCTGATGAAGATCAGCGACACCGCCCGCAGACCGGCTCCGGCCCCCGCCCCGTCCCCCGACGCCGAGATGACCCAGGTGGTCCGACCGTGAACAAACCCCTGCGCCGTATCGCGATCTTCTGCGGGCTGCTGGTCCTCGCGCTGCTGGTGCGCGACAACTGGGTGCAGTTCGTCCAGGCCGACGAGCTGAAGAACCACAAGAAGAACCGCCGCGTCCAGATCGCCACGTACAGCAAGCCGCGCGGCGACATCATCGTCGACGGGCAGCGCATCACCGGCTCCACGAAGACCGACAGCATCGACTTCAAGTACAAGCGGACGTACAAGAACGGGCCGATGTGGGCGCCCGTCACGAGCTACGCCTCGCAGGTCTTCGGCTCCCGGGGGATCGAGGCGCTGGAGGACAAGATCCTCACCGGTGAGGACGACCGGCTCTTCTTCAACCGCACCATCGACATGGTCACCGGCAAGGGCAAGAAGGGCGGCGACGTCGTCACCACCCTCAACGCCAAGGCGCAGGAGGCCGCGTTCAAGGGGCTAGGCGACAAGAAGGGCGCGGTCGCGGCCCTCGACCCGCGCACCGGCAAGATCCTCGCGCTGGCCTCCACCCCCTCGTACGACCCGTCCAAGATCGCGGGCAGCAGCAAAGAGGACGAGAAGGAGTGGAAGCGGCTGCTGGCCGACAAGGACAAGGCGATGCTCAACCGGGCGCTCCAGGAGTCCTATCCGCCCGGCTCGACCTTCAAGCTGGTCACCGCCTCCGCGGCGCTGGAGAACGGCCTCTACAGCGGCATCGACGAGCCCACGAAGTCGCCGCTGCCGTACTACCTGCCGGACACGAACAAGCAGCCGCTGAACAACGAGGGCGACATCCCCTGCAAGAACGCCACGCTGCGGGAGGCGCTCCGGGTCTCCTGCAACACCGTCTTCGGCAAGATCAGCGCGGACCTGGGCAACAAGAAGATGAAGGAGGAGGCCGAGAAGTTCGGCTTCAACGACCCCAAGGTCGACACGCCGACGCGCGCGGCCGAGTCCAAGTACCCCAAGGACAACCGGCCGCAGAACGCCATGGCCGGCATCGGCCAGGCGTCCAACACGGCCACCCCCCTCCAGATGGCCATGGTCACCTCGGCGATCGCCAACAACGGCAAGCTCATGCAGCCGTACATGGTCGACAAGCTGCGGGCGCCGAATCTCAACGTCATCGAGCAGACGGAGCCCAAGGAGTACAGCCGGCCGCTCTCCAGCTCCAACGCCCAGAAGCTCCAGGACATGATGGAGACGGTGGTCGAGAAGGGCACCGGCACCATGGCCCAGATCGACGGCGTCAAGGTCGGCGGCAAGACCGGTACCGCCCAGCACGGCGAGAACAACAAGGCCAACCCGTACGCCTGGTTCGTCTCCTACGCGAAGACGGACAAGGGCTCCCCGGTCGCCGTCGCCTGCGTCATCGAGAGCTCCGACACCCTGCGCGACGACATCGCGGGCGGCAAGCTCGCCGCGCCGGTCGCCAAGGCGGTCATGGAGGCGGTACTCAAGACAGCGAAGTGACCCCGCTCACCCCCGCAACCGAGCGCCGCACGTGGCGGTACCGGTCTGATATCGGGTGACGGTCGCGCCCGGATCACGAAAGGCGCGCCGGGTACGGTATGCCCGGACAGCACACCGCCGGACCCCACACCGGTGCGGTCAGGATTGACGGAGAGGGCTGGATCTATGGAAGAGCCGCGTCGCCTCGGCGGCCGGTACGAGCTGGGCTCGGTGCTCGGCCGCGGTGGCATGGCGGAGGTCTACCTCGCCCATGACACCCGGCTCGGCCGCACCGTGGCTGTGAAGACCCTGCGGGTGGATCTGGCCCGCGACCCGTCCTTCCAGGCCCGGTTCCGCCGAGAGGCACAGTCCGCCGCCTCGCTCAACCACCCGTCGATCGTCGCCGTCTACGACACCGGCGAGGACTATGTCGACAACGTCTCCATCCCGTACATCGTCATGGAGTACGTCGACGGCTCGACCCTGCGCGAGCTCCTGCACTCCGGCCGCAAGCTGCTGCCCGAGCGCTCCCTGGAGATGACCATCGGGGTCCTCCAGGCCCTGGAGTACTCGCACCGCGCCGGCATCGTCCACCGCGACATCAAGCCCGCCAACGTCATGCTGACGCGCACCGGGCAGGTCAAGGTCATGGACTTCGGCATCGCCCGCGCCATGGGCGACTCCGGCATGACCATGACGCAGACCGCCGCCGTCATCGGCACCGCCCAGTACCTCTCCCCCGAGCAGGCCAAGGGCGAGCAGGTCGACGCGCGCAGCGACCTCTACTCCACCGGCTGCCTGCTGTACGAGCTGCTGACGGTCCGACCGCCGTTCGTCGGCGACTCCCCCGTGGCCGTCGCCTACCAGCACGTACGGGAGGAGCCCCAGCCGCCGAGCAACTTCGACCCCGAGATCACGCCCGAGATGGACGCGATCGTGCTGAAGGCGCTCACCAAGGACCCGGACTACCGCTACCAGTCGGCCGACGAGATGCGCGCCGACATCGAGGCGGCCCTCGACGGCCAGCCCGTCGCCGCCACCGCGGCCATGGGCGCCGTCGGCTACGGCGACGACCAGCCCACCGCCATGCTCCGCCCCCAGGACCCGGGGATGGGCCAGACCTCCATGATGCCGCCGGTGCGCGACGACGCGGGCGGCTACGGCGGCTACGACGACCGCCCGGACCGGCGGCGCGGCAGCGGCGGCGGCAAGAAGAGCCGGGTCTCGACGATCCTGCTGATCGTCGCGGGCCTGCTGGTGCTCATCGGCGCCATCTTCATCGGCAAGGCCCTCATGAGCAAGGACCACAAGGCCGGCCAGGTGCCGGTGCCGCCGCTCGCCGGCGAGACGCTGGCCAAGGCCAAACAGATGGGCGAGAACGGCAACTTCAAGGTCGTCGAGGGCGGCTCCAAGTTCTGCGAGGACCAGAAGAAGGACACGGTCTGCACCCAGAGCCCGGAGGCCGGCTCCAAGGTCGACCGGGACGGCACGGTCACGGTCGTCATGTCCAAGGGTGTCGAGAAGGTCTCCGTACCGCCGGTCACCGGGCTCTCCCTGGACGACGCGACGTCCACCCTCAAGGACAAGGGCTTCAAGGTCGAGCAGAAGCAGGAGGAGTCCGAGAAGACCCCCAACTCGGTCATCGGGCAGGACCCGGCCTCCGGTGCCAAGGCGGAGAAGGGCGCGACGGTCACCCTCACCATCGCCCAGGCCCCGCAGACCAAGACGGTCCCGCCGGTCGTCGGCAAGAGCTGGGAGGACGCGAGCAAGCAGCTCACCGACATCGGCTTCACCCCGCAGAAGCAGGAGCAGGAGTCGACCCAGCCGGCGGGCACCGTCATCAAGCAGACCCCGGACGGCAACGCCCAGGCGCAGCCGAACTCGACGGTCACCCTGACCGTCGCCAAGGCGGCCGAGAAGTTCTCGATGCCTCCGCTGTCCGGCAAGAAGCTGCGGGACGCCAAGAAGGCGATCACCGACGCGCAGTTGACCCTCGGCGGCGTCTCCGGCCCGCAGGACGACAACGCGACCGTGGTCCTCTCCGACCCGCTCCCCGGCACCCAGGTCAGCAAGGGCCAGACGGTCTCCCTGACCACCGTGGCCGGCCCGGGCGGCGGCGGGGACAGCGACGGTGACGGCGACGGGCACGGGAACGACACCCAGTTCTGGGGCGACCTCATAGGGAAGGGCAAGGGCCGCCACCATCACTAGCGCCCCTCCCGGCACGCCTCGCCCGGCACGGCGCTAGGCGGTAGCCGCCAGCGGTCCGCGAGACGAAGCCCGGCGCCCTCCCCGAGATCCTGGGGAGGGCGCCGGGCTTTCGCCTGCGCGGGCGGGTGGTAGGAAGAGGGCCGCTACCGCAGCTCCGCCGGGGGCGTGCGCTTGGCGTCGACCTTCTGCGTGCGTTCGAGCTGCGCCCAGACGACATAGCGGTAGTCGGAGGTGTAGACGGGGGTGCAGGTCGTCAGGGTGAGGTAGCGGCCGGGCTGCTTCTTGCCGGATTCCTTCGGGACCTGGTCGATGACCTCGACGTTGTACTTCGAGGTCTCGCGCAGCTCGGCGTAGACCTTGTAGACGTACCAGACGTCGCGCGTCTCGAAGACGACCGCGTCGCCGTCCTTGAGCTTGTCGATGTTGTGGAACTTCGCGCCGTGCCCGTCGCGGTGCGCGGCCAGCGTGACGTTTCCCTTCTTGTCCCACGGCATCGCCGACTTCACCGGGGAGGTGTAGAAACCGGCGACGCCCTCGTTGAGGGTGCCGGTGTCGGTCCCCTTCTTCACGAGGACCTCGCCGTTCTTCATGGCCGGTACGTGCAGGAAGCCGATGCCGTCCTTGGTGTTCAGCGCCCCCGGGCCGCCGTTCGCCCAGTTGTCGCGGACGTGGTGGCCCTGGCGTGACGCCTCGCGGTCGGCGAGGACGTTCGTCCACCACAGCGAGTAGACGACGAACAGAGCCAGCAGCAGGCCGACCGTGATCAGCAGTTCGCCGATGAAGCTGACGGTGGCGGCGATCCGCCCCCGGCCGCGGCGCGCTGGCCGTCGCGGCTCGTCGTGCTCGGTCCGTGCCACGGCGCTCGTACCCCTTGTTCACTGAATTCGCTGGTCTGTCGGCCCCGTTGGCCCGCCGGCCCGCCGGACGGCTCCTCGGCCGCCGCCGGGCTCAGAGCCTGTGTCATATACCTGGCCGGGCGCCCGACGCCTGGCCAGGGATATGACACAGGCTCTCACTCGACGAGCGCGTCCGGCTTGCCCTTGCTGCGCGGCCGTTCGTCGACCATCTTGCCCCAAACGATCATTCGATACGTACTGGTGAATTCCGGCGTGCAGGTGGTGAGCGTGATGTACCGGCCGGGCTTGGCGAACCCGGACCCGGTCGGCACCGGGCGGATGACGCCGGTGTTGGACGGCGCGGTCTGCGGGAGCGCGCTCGTCATCTCGTACGTGTAGTACGCGCTCTTCGTCTCCACGACGATCTTGTCGCCCGGCTTGAGCTGGTTGATGTAGCGGAACGGTTCGCCATGGGTGTTGCGGTGCCCGGCGAGCGCGAAGTTGCCCTTCTTGTCCCAGGGCATCGCGGTCTTCAGCGCGCCGTCCGCGTAGTGGCCGACCATGCCGTGGTCGAGGACCTTCGGCTTGCTGATGCCCTCCGCGATCGGCGCCTTCACGTCCAGCTTCGGGATGTAGATGATCGCGAACCCCTGGCCGGGCGAGAACGCCCCGGCGCTCCGGTCCTCGCCGCCGCCCTCGTCCCACTTGTGCTGGAGGCTGTTCGCGGCGCCGCCCGCCTGCTGGTGGGCGATCACGTTCGTCCACCAGAGCTGGTACGTGACGAAGAGCAGCATCAGCACGCCGATCGTGATGAAGCCCTCGCCGAGCAGCCGGCTCACGATCACGCCGGGGCTCTCCTTGCGGGCCCGCGCCGCGCGGCGCGCCTCCAGCCTGGTGCGCGGCGCCGCGGGCGCCCCCGCGGGGGCGGCGGCCGGGGGAGCCGTCCGGCGGCCCCGGCCGGAGCGCTTGGCGGCTTCCTGAGCGGCCTTCCGGCGCGCGGCCCGGCCTTCGGGCCGGGGTCCATCCCCCGCCTCCGCACCGGTCGCCGTTGCGGGCGCGGCAGCCGCGGCGAAGTCCGGCCCGAGATCAAGGGTCAGGGTCCCGCCGTCGGGGGGCGGGGGCGGAGGGGCCTGCGGGGCGGGCTGCGGGACGGGCCTCGGCGCGGCCGTTGTCGGCTGCTCGTGAGGCCCATGCGGTCCATGAGAACCGTGAGAACCATGAGTCCCGTGCGGCTCGTTGGGGGCGTGCGGTCGGAACCAGGGCGAGCCCTGGCGCCCCGCGGGCTGCTCGGTCGGCTGCGGCTGCGGTTGTGACTGCGGCTGCGGCTGCGCGGTCGGCTGCCGGGTCGGCGGCTCCTGCGGCCGTACGGTCCTGGAGGCGGCCTCATAGGCTCGTACGGGCGCGTGTGGCCGTACGGGGCCCGGCGCGCGTACGGGATCAGGCGCGCGTACGGGCTCGTGGGGGCGTACGGCCTCCGGAGCGCGCTGGTGGTGCGGGCCGGGCTCCGGCCCCCGCGCGGTTTCCCGCCCGCCCGGCTCCTGCCGGGCGGGCGGCGGCGCCGGGCGGCCCGGCAGGGGGTCGGTCAGCGGGTCGTCGAGCAGTTCGACGGCCGCCGCGAACGCACCGGTGTCCTCATAAGGGTCGTACGGGTCATGCCGGTCGTACGGGCTGTACGCCCCGTACGGCGGCGCCGGCTCCTGGGCGTCCTGCGCCGCGCCCTCGCGCTCGGGGCGGAGTGCGGTCACGCGCCGGCCTTGCCGACCACCGGCGCGAGGCCCGCCGCGCGGTCGACGGCGGCCGGGTCGCCGCACGTCTCCAGCCAGTTGGCGAGCATCAGGTGGCCCCACTCCGTGAGCACCGACTCGGGGTGGAACTGCACGCCCTCCACGGGCAGGTCGCGGTGTTTGAGCCCCATCACGATCCCCGTGTCCGTACGGGCCGTGACCCGCAACTCGTCCGGCACCGTGCCGTGTTCGAGGGCCAGCGAGTGGTAGCGGGTGGCGGTGAACGGCGAGGGCAGGCCGCGGAAGACCCCGACGCCCTCGTGAGCGACGGGCGAGGTCTTGCCGTGCAGCAGCTCGGGGGCGCGCCCGACGACGCCGCCGTAGGCGACCGCCATGGACTGCATGCCCAGGCACACGCCGAAGACGGGGACGCCGTTGTCCGCGCAGTGCCGGACCATGTCGACGCAGACGCCCGCCTGCTCGGGCGTGCCCGGGCCGGGGGAGAGCAGCACGCCGTCGAATCCGTCCCGCGCGTGCGCGAGTTCGACCTCGTCGTTGCGGACCACCTCGCACTCGGCGCCGAGCTGGTAGAGGTACTGGACGAGGTTGAAGACGAAGCTGTCGTAGTTGTCCACGACCAGGACGCGAGCGCTCACCGGGCCGTACCCGCCATTCCGTTGTCGACCGTCACGTCGTTGAACGGGAGCAGCGGCTCCGCCCACGGGAAGACGTACTGGAAGAGCACGTAGACGATCGCCAGCACCAGTACGAGCGAGATCAGCGCCCGCACCCACGCGTTGCCCGGCAGATGCCGCCAGATCCAGCCGTACATGCTGTCCCTACTTGCCGATGACGAAGACGGAAATCCCGCCGCCGCGACGGGTCGCGGCGGCGCGGTGCAGCACCAGGGTAAGGCTCCGGGCCTGTGACGGGTGGGTCACCTCGGCAAAGCCTCGGGCTTCCCCTTCTCCACCGGCTGGGTCGCGTCCAGGTGCGCCCAGGCGATCAGCCGGTGGCTGTGGCCCCACTCGGGTTCGCAGGTGGTGAGCGTGAGATAGCGGCCGGGCCCGTTGAACCCCGACTTCCGCGGCACGGGGTCGATGACGCCGATGTCGGAGGGGAGCGTCTTGTACGGCCTGCGGTCGATCCGGTACGTGAACCAGGTCGCCCCGTCCCGCACCACCACCGCGTCCCCGGGGCGCAGCTCGGGGAAGTCCTTGAACGGGTCGCCGTACGTGCGGCGGTGCCCGGCCACCGCGAAGTTGCCCGTCTCGCCGAGGCGCGCGGTGTTCGCGTAGTGGCCGAGCCCCTTCTTCAGCACGGAGGTGCCGGTGCCCTCCAGGACGGGCTTGGACCAGCCGGACCCGAACCGCGGGATGTACATGACCGCGAACGACTCGCCTTCCTCGTAAGGCGTCTGCGGGGGCGGCGTCGGCGTCCCGGTCGACTGGCCCGGCTGCCCGGACCGTCCCGGCTCCCCTGACGCTCCCGGCTCCCCCGGTTTCGCGCTGCCGGCCGCCACGGAGCCGGTGGACCACTTGTCCTGGAGGCGGTCGAGTTCGCCGTTCATGGCGCTGTCGGCCCGTACCCCGGTCCAGTACAGGACGTAGACGACGAACAGGACGATCAGGGTGCCGACGGTGACGCACAGCTCGCTGAACGTCCGGACGACCACCCGCGCGTTCACCTTCACGGCCGCTCCCGTCGTCGGCTGGGCCTGACCGACGCCCGCCGCCGCGTACGGCTACGACGCGGGCTTCGCGTAGTGGAGATCCACTGTGCCCGAGTAGCCGGGAAGAGTCACCGCGTCGTGCTGGTCGACTTTCCAGCCGAGCCCGTACGCGTTCACGTACTGCTTGTAGTTCTGGATCGCGGTCGTGGAGTCCAGCGCCTTGCGCAGCGCGGTCCGGTCGCCGACGGCGGTCACCTTGTACGGCGGGGAGTAGACGCGGCCCTGCAGGATGAGGGTGTTGCCCACACAGCGCACGGCGCTGGTGGAGATCAGCCGCTGGTCCATGATCCGGATGCCCTTGGCCCCGCCCCGCCACAGCGCGTTGACGACGGCCTGGAGGTCCTGCTGGTGGATGACCAGGTCGTTGGGCTGCGGCTCCGGGACGCCGGGGATACGGGCGGTGGCGCCCTGCGGGGCGTCGGTGAGGGTGACGCTCAGCCCGCTGCCGGTGAGCGGCTTGGTGCCGGCGCTCTTCTCCAGGCCGGCGATGTGCCGGTCCTCCTCCTTCGTGTTGCCGTTGTCGCGCCGGGCCAGCGCGTCCACCTCGGCGCGTACGCCCGCGGCGCTCTCGTCGAGGGCCGCGTTCTTGTGGCTGCGCTCCTGGATGAGGTCGGAGAGGCGGAGCATGGAGTCGTCGGTGCGCAGGTCGGTGCCCTGCGCGGTGTTGAAGCTCATCCAGAAAATCAGGCCCGCCAGCGCGAACACACCCGCGGTGAGCAGCCGGACCGGACGGAAACGCCGGGAGCCGGTGCTGGTGGAGTCGGCAGAATTGCTCAACGTACCCTTATCCTCTCCGACGCCGCGGAAGCACTACGCTAACGGACGGCCGGGGCACGGCAGCGACCCCCGCCACCACCCGTCCCGACTGACAGTTTTGTATCCCCGCGCGGTCACGCAGCGCATCGACAGGAGAGTTCCTCGTGCCGAAGTCACGTATCCGCAAGAAGGACGACTTCACCCCGCCGCCGGCGGCGAAGCAGCAGAACGTCAGGCTCAGCAGCGGACGCCGCTGGGTGGCACCGCTGATGCTGGCGATGTTCGCCCTCGGCCTGGCGTGGATCGTCGTCTTCTACGTGACGCGCGGAGACCTGCCGATCTCCGCCCTGCACAACTGGAACATCGTGATCGGCTTCGGCTTCATCGCCGCGGGGTTCGTGGTCTCCACGCAGTGGAAGTAGCCTTCTCCGGCCCTGTGCGGCAGCTCTCCGCGGGCTCTGCCCTGAGCCTGTCGCCGAGTTATCCACACCCTCATCCACACTGGGGAAAAACTCAGACGATCTGTGGATAACTTCCCCGGCGTTGACGCCGGTGTGACCGGTCGGCCGCCCCGCGCGCCCACGATCACGCCCCCGTCTTCCTGGGCAAACACGGATCAGGGGCGGCACGAACAGCAGTTCCCCACAGCATGCACAAGATCCGTCATTCTCTGTGGACAACTCGGGGAGGACGCGGGCGAGAACGTGGGGGGGAAGGCCGGGTGAGGCCGTGAGCGGCTGTAGGAAACCGGTCAGCCGTTGCCTGGTCAGGCGTTGAGGCGCCAAGCCGTCGCCTGGCCCGTTGGCTGGTCAGCCGTTGAGCTGCACGGTCCGTACGGCCACCACGGCGGCGATCGCGAGCAGCATCAGCGCGGCAGTGCCCCACTGTGTGAGGGCGCGCTTGTCGCGGGGCGCGTGCACCATGCCGTACGCCACCGCCGTGCCGACCACCAGGCCGCCGACGTGCGCCTGCCAGGAGATGTTCGACCAGGTGAAGCTGATCAGCAGGTTCAGCGCGAGCAGCACGACGACCGGCCGCATGTCGTACTTGAGGCGGCGCATCAGCACCGCCGTGCCGCCCAGCATCCCGAAGATCGCCCCGGAGGCGCCGAGCGTCCCCATGTTCTGCGCCGTGAGCAGATAGGCCAGCGCGTTGCCGCCGAGCCCCGCCAGCAGGAACAGCGCCAGGAACCGGACGCGGCCCAGAGCCGCCTCCAGCGGCGGGCCCAGCCACCACAGCGAGAGCATGTTGAAGCCGATGTGCCAGAACTCCTTGTGCGCGAACATCGAGGTCAGCAGCCGGTACCACTCGCCGTTGGCGACGCCGACCTCGCCGGGGAGCCGCGGGTCGTACGCCTTCCCGACCAGGGAGAGGGCGTCGACGAGGGAGTCCCCCACGAAGTACACCGCGATGAACACCGCGAGGTTGATCCCCAGCAGGACCTTGGTGACCAGCCGCGGATCGGCGGTCACGGGGCCGCCCGCGACGGTGCGCGGCGCGTTCGCCCGGGGCGACTGCCCGGTGCCCGAGCCGCTGCCCACGCACTCGGGGCACTGGAAGCCGACCGAGGCGCTGACCATGCAGTCGGGACAGATCGGCCGGTCGCAGCGCACACAGCGCACGCCGGTCTCCCGGTCCGGATGCCGGTAGCAGCAGACCGCCTGGTCCTCCATCGTCTCCCCTTGCCCTCGCCCCTCGTCCTTGCCCCTCGCCGATGCCCCCTGCCGGCGGCCACGCGCCGACCGCGCCCGACGGCTCCCGGCCTTCGCGTGCGTGCGCGGGGCCTCGTACGCACGCGGGCCCCGCCCCTCTCTACGGACGGGCGGGGCGCTGGGTTCCCGTACGGAGCCGAGCCGGCGGTACGGGTCCGGCCGCGTGTACACGGCTACGGGCCCGTCGTGCGTACGCGGCTACGGGGCCGGTCGGGCGTACTCGCCTACGGGCCCGTCCCCGCGCTCCTGCGTGCCTGGCTACGGGCCCGGCCGCGCGGCGCTCCGCGTGCGGCGGGGTCAGCCCTCGCGGCGCTCGACCACGACGGACTCGATCACCACGTCGTTGACCGGGCGGTCCGTGCGCGGGTTGGTCTCGGTGGCCGCGATGTTGTCGATGACCTTCTGGCTCGCCGGGTCGACGACCTCGCCGAAGATGGTGTGCTTGCCGGTCAGCCACGTGGTCGGGGAGACCGTGAGGAAGAACTGCGAGCCGTTGGTGCCCGGGCCCGCGTTGGCCATGGCCAGCAGGTACGGCTTGTTGAACGCGAGGTCGGGGTGGAACTCGTCCGCGAACTTGTACCCGGGGCCGCCGGTGCCGTTGCCCAGCGGGTCACCGCCCTGGATCATGAACCCACTGATGACACGGTGGAAGATCGTGCCGTCGTACAGCTTGTCCGTGGACTTCTGGCCGGTCTCCGGGTTGGTCCACTCGCGAGTTCCCTCGGCGAGCTCGACGAAGTTCTTGACCGTCTTCGGCGCGTGGTCCGGCAGCAGCCGGATCACGATGTCGCCGTTGTTGGTCTTCAGGGTGGCGAAGAGCTGCTCAGCCACGATCTACCTTCCATAGACTTCACTGACGTTCCCCGATCCTCGCACGGACGCGCGCGCACGTCGCCCGGCCGCCGCTGACGGGCACCTTCGGTCACTTTCGAACGCCTTTGGGCGCACTTGAAGACTTATTGGTAGGTTTTCACCGTTTCTAGCCGCTTCACGCACGGCACTCGCCGCTATTCGTCGCCAGTAGCCGCCGAACGGGCGCGCCCGGCCGTCAACCGTGGCATTGTCGGCCGAAGCTCCTTATGCCCCGGATGCCCGCCCGCACATGCCGTCAGGCCGCCGGACAGGCATGATCTTCATTCGCGGGGACAGGCGAGAGATACCGCATACATTGGGGACAAACGCCAAGCCCCCGGACACGCCACCGAGGAGGAGGAACCGTGACCCGCAAGGACAGCGTGCGAGCCGCGACCGGCACGGCCAAGGACAGCGTGCGGCACGCCGCGGAGGTGGTGGCGCCCTACGCCGGAACGGCCAAGGACACCGCCACACACTTTGCGCACGAGGCGCGCGCACGGCTCGCGCCGAAGGTAACGACCGCCGCACACCAGGCCCGCTCCACCGCCGGTGAGCAGTACCGCGCCCACCTCGCCCCCCGGATCGAGCACGCCCGCGAGGCGCTGCCGCCCAAGGTCGACCAGGCGGCGGCGCGGGCCCGCGCCGCCGCCGAGCCCGTACGCGACGAGGCCGTGGCCCGCGGCAGCGCGGCCCTCGCGGCGCTGCGCGGCCAGGTCTCGGCCGCCGAGATCGAGAAGCTCGCCAAGAAGCGCACCCGCCGGGCCCGCACCGGGCGGTTCGCCAAGCGCGTGCTGGTCCTCGGCGTACTGGCCGGCGGCGCCATGGCCGTCTGGAAGTGGTGGGACAAGCAGGCCAACCCGGACTGGCTCGTGGAGCCCCCGGCCCCCACCGAGGTCTCCGACCGCGCCTCGCTCACCGCGGTCGACGGCAGCGCGGGCGCTTCCCTCGACCCCGAGGTCCAGGCCAAGCAGGCGGAGGCGGAGGCCGACGCCAAGGACCGCGACGACAAGCGCTGAGGGCGGTACGTACGTACGCGATCAGAGGTCAGGCCGCCGGCCTCGGTACGGAGGCGGTCTCAGGTACGGAGGCGGCCTCGGGTACGGGTGCGGCCTCAGGTACGGAGACGGCCTCGTATTCACCGCCGAGCGCTGTGGGGCGGGCCCGACGTCCGGGCCCGCCCCACAGGCGCGTCTGATCAGTTACGGGCGCGTCTGATCAGTTGGGGCCGGACCAGTAGGAGTCCTCCCACTGCTTGAGGTCGGGGGAGAACTCGACCTCGACCCTGTCGGCCGCGTCGGGCGGCAGGGAGAAGGCGTACTTGCCGACGGCTTCCTTGCCGGGCAGTACGTACCCTTCGAGGACCCGCTGGCGGTCGCTTCCGTCGATCACCAGCTCGGTGGAGGCGCCATTGGCGTCGTTGACACTGGGCAGCCCGCTGTCGATCCTGACCCGCTCCTTGCCGGTGTTGACGACCGTGATGGTGATCTGGATCGCCTTGTTCCCCTTCGCGTGGCCGAGTACGAAATCGTCCGGTACGAACGGCTGGGGCTTCGCCACCGTGACCTTCAGACCGTTCTCGAAGGTGTAGGCCTGGCCGAACGACAGGTGCCTGGCCTTCTCCTCCTCCTTCTCCCGTTCCCGCTCCGCGGTCTCCGCCCGCTTCACCGCGTCGGCCTTCTCACGGATCTCGTCGGCGCCCGCCTTCACCGCCAGCACGGTGAACACCCCGGCACCCGCGGAGATCAGCAGCCCGAGACCGCCCAGGATCACGCCGGCCAGCGCCATCCCCCCGTTGGTCGCCAGCCCCTTGCGCGCCCGGCTCATCCCGACGGCACCGAAGATCACGGCCAGCAGGGCCGGCAGCCAGGACATCCAGAACAGGATGATGAACGCGCCGAGACACACGCCGACGATGCCGAGCACCAGGCCGGTGATGCCCATCCCGTTGAGGGGCGCGGGCACGGGCGCGGGGAACGGCATCGGGCCCGGGCCCGGCCCTGGTGCCGGCACCGGCCCCGGGTACTGCGGCCACTGCGGGGCGGCCGCTCCCGGCTGCGGGGGCGCCCAGGGGCCGGGGGCGGGGGCGGATGCGGGGGCGGATGCGGCTGCGGGGACGGGTGCAGGGGCGGGGGCCTGCTCAACCGCCGGAGTCTGTCCGGCGGCGGGGACGGATGCAGCGGCGGGGGCCTGCTCAGCAGCCGGAGCCTGTTCGGCAGCAGGGGGCTGATCGGCAGCCGGGGGCTGGTCGGCGGCGGGGCGGTGGTCGACGGGTTCGCCGTCGCCGGGTCTGTCGCCGGGCTTGTCCTCGCCGGGAGGTAAGAGGGTGGTCACGAAAAGTCCTTTGTGCAGGGCTAATTGGCGGATCGATGACAATACCAGTCGCTTTTGCCGTTTCCTGATCACCCAATTACCCGACTACATGACTGCCTGACTGCCCGCTTAGCCGCCTTCCTGGCTGGGCGAGCGACTGACGCAGGCCGACGGCCCGTACCAGCGGGATCTACCGCTGGTTCAGGCCGCTGATCATCAGATCGAGGGTGAAGTCGAAGCGCTCGTGCCCCTCACCGGCGGTGAGTTCGGCGGCGTGGCGGGTGGTGAGGGGAAAGGTGTCCGGCGGCAAGGCCGTGAAGCGGCGGGTCAGTTCGGCGCGGTCGCGGACCCAGGCGATGTCGTCGTCCTCCGCCCGGCGGCGCGCGATCGAGATCTCCAGGCAGTAGGCGGCCACGTACAGGAACAGGGCGTCGATGGCCCAGGCCGCGTCCTGCGGGGCGACGCCGCCGGCGAGCAGGATCGCGAGCATGCCCTCGTTGACGCGCACGATCTCCAGGTCGGTGGGGGCCATGGCGAGCGCGGCACGGGAGATCCCGGGGTACTCCAGGTACTGGTCGCGCATCTGGACGCACACCCCGCGGATCTGCGCCCGCCAGGCCGCGGGGTCGGGCTCGGGCAGTACGAGACCGGCGCACAGTCGCCCGATGAGCAGCTCGTCGAGGTCGGCCTTGTTGACCACGTGGGCGTAGAGCGAGGCGGGACCGGTGTCGAGCGCGCCGGCCAGGCGGCGCATGGTCAGGGCCTCGTAGCCCTCGGTGGCGACGACGTTCAGCGCGGTGTCGACCACCTGCTCCACCGTGATCGGGACCTTGCGGCGGCGCGGCTTGGACGCGGCTTCGGCCTCGGGGTTCGGCGGCTGGTGGCGGGCCGCGCGGCGCTCTCTCGGGTTCACCGCTTCATCATAACTTGACGCGAACACTGTTCGTAAGTAGAACGGTGTTTATGACGACGAACGCGAATCAGGACATGGCGGCCACGGACGTGACCGTGGTCGGAGCCGGGCCGGTGGGCCTCATGCTCGCCGCGGAACTGGCGCTCTCCGGGGCCTCGGTGCAGGTACTGGAGCGGCTGACCGAGCCGGCCGCCGGAATGAAGGCGGGCGGCATCAACGTGCCGACGGCCGAAGCGCTCGACCGCCGGGGCCTGCTGCCCGCCGCCGAGAAGGTGCAGCGGGAACTGTTGGAGCGGGTCGGCCCGTACGTCCGTACGGCCGGCGAGCGGGCCCCGGACGGGACCCGGCAACCGACGAACAAGCAGGACCAGGGACAGAGGGGGGGCCAGACACAGAAGACGGGCGGCCAGCGGTTCACCGGCCACTTCGCGGGAATCGTCCTGGACGCCGACCTCGTGGACTGGACCGACCCCGACCTCGCCGGGCACGCCTCGGTCGACGGCGCCCGCATGGTCCCGCAGCGCGAGCTGGAGTCGCTGCTGGCCGACCACCTCGCGCGGTTCGGCGTGCCGGTGCACCGCGGGGTGGAGGTCACCGCGCTCGAAGACACCGGCGACGGCGTGCTCGTCGGCACCAGCACCCTCGGCACGGTACGTACCGGGTGGCTGGTCGGCTGCGACGGCGGCCGCAGCACCGTACGGCGCCTCGCCGGCATCGACTTCCCCGGCACCGACCCCGAACTCACCGGGTACATGGCGCTCGCCGAGATCGAGGACCCCTCGGTGCTCGCGGAGGGATGGGGGTGGACGCCCCAGGGCGCGTACCGCTACGGCCCCCAGCCCGGCCGCGTGGTCGCGGTGGAGTTCGTGGCCCCGCCCGCCGACCGCTCGACGCCCGTCACGCTGGAGGAGTTGCAGGGGAGCCTGCGCCGGGTCTCGGGCACGGACATCACCCTGACCGCGCTGCGCGGCGAGGCGTCCCGCTGGAGCGACAACGCCCGCCAGGCCGCGGCCTACCGGTCGGGCCGGGTGCTGCTGGCCGGCGACTCCGCGCACGTGCACTCCCCGTTCGGCGGCCAGGGACTCAACCTCGGCTTCGGCGACGCGATGAACCTCGGCTGGAAGCTCGGCGCCGTCGTGGCCGGCTGGGCGCCGGAAGGGCTGCTCGACACGTACGACGCCGAGCGCCGCCCCCTCGGCGCCTGGGTGCTGGACTGGACGCGCGCCCAGATCGGGGTGTTGCGCGGCGACCCCAAGTCGGCCGCGCTCCGGGAGGTCCTGATCGACCTGCTGAACACCCCGGACGGCGCGACCCACGCGGTCAAGAAGATCTCCGGCGTCACCCAGCGCGTCGACCTCCCCGGCACCCACCCGCTGACCGGCCGGTACGTCCCCGACCTGTGGCTCAGCGACGGCACCCGCCTGGTCGACCACGGCCACCACGGCGGCTTCCTCCTCCTCGACCGCACCCCGAACAGCACCTTCACCCACCTCGCCGCGCCCTGGGGCACCCGTGTACACGCCATCCCCGACGACAGTCCCTCGACACCGCTCGCAGTCCTGGTCCGCCCGGACGGAGTAGTCGCCTGGGCCACCGACACCACCGACCCTTCCGGCCTGGAAGCGGCCTTGCACCAATGGGCCGGCTCCCCTTCCTGACGGCCTCCTGTCGACAGCGCCCCTCGCCGTGGCCATGCCCCCGCCCCTGGCGATCGGCGCTCTCGCCTCGGGTGCGAGAGGCCCCCACCGCGTACGCCACGCCCAGGCCGTCAGAGCCCGCAACGCCTCGCTCGGCATCGCACTCGCCGCACTGTGCGCTCGCGACCTTCGTAGCCCTGCCCTACTGGGCGCTGTCGAATTGGGCAGAGAACCACAGCCGAACATCAGCCGGGGCTGCCGACCTCACACCAGCCCTCCACCCCGCCATCCCCATTCCCCCTGTCCGCCGCGTCCCGTGATCGCCCCATCCCGTGCTCGCCGCGTCGCCCTGCCCGCCACACTGTGCGGCGATGCGGTCGTTGCGGGCCACACCCGCCACGAGGCGGAGCCACCCCGACCGCGACCCACCCCGCTCAAGGGCCCGAGCCCGGGGCAAGTCTCGAGCCCACGGCGGGGGCCGAGCCCGGGGCGGCTACCGAGCCCACGGCCGGGGCAGGGGCGGTGTCCGCGGACCCGGTCCCCGCCCCACCTCCGGGCGCCGCCCCACCTCCGGGCGCCGCCCCACCTCCGGGCGCCGCCCCACCTCCGGGCGCCGCCTCGCGGTAGCGCTGCTCGCGGATGGCGAGCGCCACCAGACCGGCAGCCAGCGAGACGACGCCCGCCACTATGAACACGACATTGGTGGCGTCGATGAAGACGCCGACCGCCGCGCGGTACTGGTCCCCAGGCAGTTTCGACAGCGCTCCGGTATCCAGGTTGCCGTTCACGTCGGCCGCGCCCGCGGCGCTGCTGAGGTGACCGTTGAGGTAGCGCGCCACGATCGTGCTGTAGAGAGCGAACCCGGCGGTGGCGCCGAGCTGTTGGCAGAAGCGCAGCGAACTGGTGGCGACGCCGAGGTCCTCCTTGGCCACCGAACTCTGCATGTACTGGAGGCCCAGGCCGAGCGACTGCCCCATGCCGATGCCCAGGACGAAGCAGCCCAGGCCTATCAGCCAGTAACTGGTGTCGGGGCCTAGCCATCCGAAGAGGAGGAGCACCACGGCCTGGAAGATCCCGGCGGCGACGAGCAAGTACTTGAACTTGCCGAACAGCGTGACGATGCCCTTGGCCACCGGGATGGAGGCGAGGATGCCGACCGCCATGCACAGCACCAGCAGCCCGGAGCGGCCGGTGCTCAGCCCGCGCCCGATCTGGAGGTAGCCGCTGACGTACAGCAGGCCGCCGGCCACGCCGACACCGGCGATCAGGGACATCGGCATCATCGCCCGGAAGACCGAGTTGCGCATCAGCGCCAGCGACACCAGCGGTTCGGGCGCGGTGAGGCTGCGCCATACGAAGGCCACGGCCAGCAGCGCCGCGCCGGCCGCGAGCGAGAGGACGGTCGGGGAGCCCCACGCGTACCGTGCGCCACCCCACTCCGCCACCAGCAGGGCGCAGGCGCCGAAGCCGCCGAGCAGCGCGGCCCCGAGGAAGTCCACCTTCCGCCGCACCGGGTTGGTCGGCATCTTCAGCTCGAAGACGATGATGAGGAAGGCGGCGACGAGCAGCGGCAGATTGAGAAGGAACACCCAGCGCCAGTTCATGGCGTCGGCGATGAGGCCGCCCAGCGTCGGGCCCAGGGCCAGGCCGAGGCCGAACATCACCGAGGCCCCGATGCCGACCGCGTTGGACGGCTTAATGGGCCCTTCCGACGCCTCGTCCTCCTGATCGCCGAAGAGGATGCCGGTGACCACCAGCGTGATCGCGGTGAGCCCGCCGGCGCCCAGCCCCTGGACCGTACGGAAGACGATCAGCTCGGTCAGGTTCTGCGCGAGACCGCAGAGCAACGAGCCGACGGTGAAGACGCCGAGCCCGAAGATCATCAGCGGTTTGGCCCCGTACTCGTCGGCGAGCTTGCCGTAGAGCGGCACGACGATGCAGTCGGCCAGCGCGTAACAGGAGGTCAGCCAGGGGAGCTTGCCGATCCCGTGGACGGGGTCGAGGTCATCGACCATCTTCCACGACACCGCGGACACGATGTTGATGTCGAGGATGGACAAGAGCAGGACGGTGATGCACGCGGCGGCCACCAACTTGACCTTGGGCGTGCTCATGAGCAGGACCGGGCCGTCGTACACAGGTGCGTACATGCCCTTGGCTGGGGTCATGAACCTTACGCTAGGGCTAATTTTACACCGAGTCAAGCTTTATGACAGGAGTAACAGTACGCTGGGGGAACGACTTGCTACGATTCAGGCATGACGGAGCAATTGGGCCTTCGGGAGCGCAAGAAGCTGAGGACCACGGAGCACATCGCGAAGACCGCGCTGGAGCTGTTCCTGGAGCGGGGCTTCGACCAGGTGTCGGTCTCTGACGTCGCGGCCGCCGCCGAGGTGTCCAAGAAGACGGTCTTCAACTACTTCCCCGCCAAGGAAGACCTCGTCCTGTTCCCGATCCGCGACCACAAAGGCGAGCCCGCCAGGGTCGTTCGTACGCGCGAACCGGGCGAGTCGCCCGTGGCCGCCCTGCGCCGGCACTTCCTGACCGGGCTTCAGCAGCGCGATCCGATCACCGGGCTCGCGGACTACGAGGAGTTCCTGTCCTTCCAGGGCATGGTCATGTCGACCCCCAGCCTGAAGCTGCGCCTCCTGGAGCAGTGGACCGACAGCGAGGCCGTCCTCGCCGAAGCACTGGCCGAGGCCCTCGGCCAGCCCCCGACCGCCATCGTGCCGAACGCACTGGCCAGCCAGGCCATCTCGGTACAGCGCACCCTGATCGTCCGCAACGTCGAACGGATGCTGTCCGGCGACGACCCCGCGGCCATATACGAGCAGTGCGCCGCCGAGGCCGAGGCGGCCTTCGAACTCCTGGAGAAAACCCTGAAGTGACAACACATCAGTAACCGGCCCCGACTCAGAGGCGGGCCCGGAGCGGAGTAGAAAGACCCGTATGGAATTCACCCAGATACGTTTGCTGGTGACCGACTTCGGCGCCGTCTACCGCTTCTACCGTGACGTGCTCGGGCTCAAGCCGCAGTTCGAGGCCGAGGGCGGCCCGTACGCCAAGTTCACCGCCGGGCCGGGGCAGGCCGGGATCGCGCTGCAGGATCGCGCGCAGATGGCTGGAGTGCTGGAGCGGCTGGGGGCGGAGCCGACGGGGCATCGCGCGCTCGTCGTACTGCGGGTCGACGACCTGAACGCCGCACACTCCGAACTCGCCTCGCGCGGCGCGGAGTTCCTTCAAGGGCCGGCCCCCATGGGCGAGCGCATCCGGGCCGCGCACCTGGCGGACCCGGAGGGGAACGTGATCGAGCTACAGGAGTGGCTGGCCCTCCGCGACCAGCCCGACAGCGCGTCGGCGACCGCGTCGGCCTCGGCGTCTTCATCAGCACCGGAGTAGAAGGACGCGAGGAATACCGGGCGGGGCGGAGCCTTCCGGCTCGCGCCCGGTGCGGCCCAGCAGCAGCGGCTAGAACTCTTGCGACTGCGCCGCCGCGGAATGTTCGGGCAGGTCCGTGAAGAGGGTGCCCTGCCCCGTCGCCAGGCCGACCTGCTCCCAGACGCGCCCGTACCGGGTCAGGTGACGCACCGCGGCGGCGCTGCTGGACGTGGTGTGCAGCAGGCAGCCGGACCCGGTGCGCTCGATGAGCTTGCGCACGGCCGGGGTGGGCCCGGCCAGGAGCAGTTCCCCGCCGACCGAGCGCAGCCGCATGGCCTTGCGCACCAGGATCGCCAGCGCGTCGATGTTCAGCCGCTCCACCGCCGATATGTCGACGATGACGGTGGGGGCGGTGGCGTGGTGGCGAATCATGGCGGCCAGGCATTCCACCGTCTCCCACGCCCCGTCGGGCAGCAGGAGCAGGTGGTACCGCGCAGGTCGGTGCATGGCTTCGGGGCCTCCCGTCAACGGCCGTGAACGGCTGCGGACGCCGCACGACCGGAGCCGTCGGCTCCACCCTCGCGACGTGCTGACCGTGACAGAGACATACCCCCAGCCGATGCCACTACCCGGCCACCCGTGAGGAGTTCGACTGCGCCATCTGACGGAACGCGCACCGTTCGGCCGAACTACACCGCCCGGCACAGATTTTGCCGGCACCACCGCCTACGCCCGCCGGGCCGAGGTGGCGCCGGCGGACCGTTCGTATTCTGCGGCTCGGCGGGGCGAACCAGGGGCTCGCCCCGCCGAGTGGCTTCCCCGGAGGGCCTGGCGGCCGGCCCGGTCAGCGTGCCGCCAGTTGCCAGATGGGCAGGGCGAGCCCCACCACCGCGGTCAGCGTGGCGATGCTGGCCAAGGGCCAGCGGGCACGTTCCAGGGCGTCGAGGCGTGCCTCGTGGTCCGACAGTTGCCGGTCGCTCTGGTCGCTGCGCTGGACCAGCAGCGCCAGCGAGCCGTCGACCCGGGTGAAGCCCGCCTCCATCGCGCCGCGCAGCCGCTCCAGTTCAAGGGCGACCGCGGCCGTGTCATAGGGAGCGGGGTCGTTCACGCGCGCCCCCGGTCGTCGTTTCCGGCGGCCGTGCCCAGCACGGCGGGCCCGGCGGGTCCGGCGAGCCCGGCGAACCCGACGGGCCCGGCAGCTTCGGCGGATTCGACCGGCGCGACGGTTTCCGTGAATGCGACCGGCTCGACGGTCTCGGCCCGGAGAGGCGGCACGGCGGACGCCGCGGGCGCGCGCTCCGGGGAGGTGCGCAGCCAGCCCGGAAGCAGGTCCTGGACGGCGGGCAGCGCCATCACGCGGGCTAGCCCGCCGGCCACGGCCAGCGCTCCGGCGACCCAGGGCAGGCTGGCCGGGAGCCCGGCCGCGTCGACGATGGCGGGCAGTGCGAGGGCGAGACCGACGGCGGTCTGCAGGACGGTGCGCAGGGTGCGCTTGGCGGCTTCGGACATAGGTAGGTCCTTGCTGTCGGCAGTTCGGTGGATCAGTGGTTCAGCGGCGTCAGCGGCGTCAGCGGGCCAAGTCAGCGGGCCAAAGCCAGTAGGCCAGAGCCAGTGGTCCGGACGTCGGTGGCGCCGGCGGGCCGCTCAGGCCGTGTACGGGACCTGCAGTGCGTCCCACTGCCTGCGGCCCGGCCACCCGTCGCAGTACTCGGGAGCGTCGCCGAGCTTCCGCTGCCACTTGCGGAAGGACTCGCGGTCGGCGTCGGACCACTGCGGGCCGGGTCCCTCCTCGTACGCGGAGCAGCCCTCGGCGACCAGGCGACGGCCCATGGCGGTGACGAGGGGCGAACGGGGGGCGTTCCGGAAGAAGTCCTCGCCCGGGAAGGGGGCGTAGCGCGGGGTGTCGGCGCCGGGGATCTTCAGGGTCTGGCCGGCCTGGATGCGGTCCGGATCGGTGATGCCGTTGAGGGCCATCAGCGCCTCGACGGTGGTGTGGAACGCGTCGGCGATGGAGGAAAGGGTGTCGCCGGGCCGTACGGTGTAGGTTCCCGCCCCCGCGGAGCCGTCGTGCTCCCCGGAACCGTCGCCGCCGGAGGGCTCGCCCTTGAGGCGGCCGGCGACGCGCGAGCGCATGTCGGCCATGCTGAAGCCACGCGGGTCGATCTTGTTGTTGGTCCACTCCTTGTGGCCGATGACGCTGGCCGCGCTCCAGCCGTGGGCGCGGCAGACGGCGGCGGACACCCGCTCGATGGCCGCGAGCTGGGCGGCCGGCCACGGGTCGGCGCCGTCGCCGAGGTTGACGCACTCGAAGCCGTAGAAGCGGGTGTTGCCGTCGGTGTCGTTGGCGGTCGGGCGGGGCAGGGCGCTCTCGCGGACGACGGCGTTCAGGACGGAGCCGTCGCCCTTGCCCGCGTGGTTGGCACGGCCGTTGCCGACGAGGTGGACAGTGCCGTCCTTGGCGATGACGCCGTGGCACAGCGGGCCGGGCAGCTCGTCGTAGCCGTTGAAGCACATCTCCACGGAGGACGCGGTGCCGCTGGTGACGGTGTGGTGAATGATCACACCGTTGACCGGGCCCCAGGGGCCCTTGTGGTTGCGGTTGTGGGTGCGCCAGCCGGGGTGCTCGACGACGCGTACGCCTTCGGCCTTCAGGGCGGCGACAAGGGCGTCTGCGGTGAGGGGGGTTGCCATGTGGGTGCCTCCAGGGCGGGAAGAGGCCCCGCCCGGAGATCCCGGGCGGGGCCGTTGAAGGGGGAGGTGACGGCCGTCAGGCGAGCGCCATCCAGTAGCGCGTGCCGAGGACGGTGACGCCGGTGGACCAGTTGATCGAGGCCGGCAACGAGGTGTTCGACTTCGTCGGCGACAGCGCGGTGCGCGGGACGGCGTTGGAGGGGCCGAAGCGGCCCGGTACGTCGTAGCCTCCGTTGCCGGTCATGATCCGCGGGGAGTTGGCGGAGTTGGAGTACGTCAGCAGGAACGCGATGACGTAGATGCCGGGCTGGAGGGTGACGGCGGAGGACAGCGGGATGAAGGAGGTCGCGCCGCCCACCTCGTGGGTCTCCGGGTAGACCTTGCTCAGGTCGGCGGTCTGGGCCCGGCGCTTGCCGGAGGCGTCGTAGATCCCCGCGAACGACCCGGCCGTGATGCCGCCGGACGCTCCCGAGTAGCCCAGGGTCTGCACGCAGACGTTCTTGACGGCAGTGGCCTTCCGCAGCACGACGGCGCCGTAGTAGATGCGGCCACTGGCAGGGATGTCGCCGGGGTACGACGCGTTGAGCGCGCTCTTCCCGTCGCCCAGCCCCGGGTCGAAGGTCCAGGCGACGAACCCCAGGTCCTCCGGGGCCCAGTCGTTGGAGGAGGAGCCGTCCGCGCCGGCCGGGCCCCGCGGGCCCTCGGGGCCTCTCGGGCCGGTCTGGCCCTCGCCGACCTCGACCACGCTGCCGTCGGCGCGCTGCACGAAGAGCTTGCCGCCCGCCGAGTACAGGGACACCCCGTCCTCGGCCGCCTTGGCCGGGGCCGACCCGTTGGCCAGTTGGATCGCCCCCGCCGCGCCGGCGAGCCCTCCTGCTCCGCTGCCGACGCGCAGGTTGCTGGACACGTAGGCGTTGTTCGTCGTTTCGAGGTCGCCGGAGGTGTTGACGCGCACGTAGGACGAACCCGCCTGCACGACCAGCGGGTGCGAGCTGCCGTTGCCCTCGATGACGACGTTGCCGGCGACGCTGCCGCCGGAGGCGGACAGGGCGCCGACGTCCTCGGCGGTCAGCTTGACGTCCGGACCCGGCTTGCCGTTGACCGTGTCGACATTGCCGGTGCCGGGCGCGCCCTGGGGGCCCATGAAGTTGCCGACGGGCTTGCCCCAGTCGGTTTCGCCGCGCTGCCACAGGTCACCGGTGTCGGTGCGCAGCATCAGGTCGCCGCTGCTGCCCAGGGTCTCGGCCGGCGGGGTGTCCCCGGTGTGGATCCGGCTGCCGGGCGCGCCCTTGTCGCCGGGCGGCCCGGCGGGGCCCGGGACGGGCACGTAGTCGGGGGTGCCCGGGTCGGCGGGGGCGATCTCGGCCAGGTCGATCCGGGGGTGGTCGGCAGGCAGCAGGATCTTGTACGGGCGCCGGCCGGGCACCCCGGAGAGCCGTTCGGTGACGGTGTAGGCCCAGCTCTCCGGGTTCATGCCGGGGGTGTCGGTGGCGGGCAGGGTGACCTGCGTCCGCCCGTCGCTGTCGAGCCGGGCCTCGATGGGACCGCCGAGCATGACGTCGGTTTCGCTGTGGGTCAGCATCGAGGGCGGTTCGAAGGTGACGGAGCCGGAGAGCGGGCGGCCGTCCGGGGTCAGGTAGTGAGCGGTGACGGTGACGGTGGGGATGGATTCGGGAAGCACGAGGTGAGGTCTCCTCCTCTGCTGGTGGGTGACGGCCGACGGTGCGGCGGTGCGTACCGGGGCCGGCACGCGCGACGCGCGGCACCCGCGGCCCGGCCGGGACCGGGCCGCGGGGGGCGGCGTCGGAACGGGAAGTCAGGGAATCCGGAGGTCGGTACGGAACGTCAGGACTGGACTCCGTACAGGGCGCGCGGCGAACACCGCACGCTGCTGGTGTCGTTGGCCGCGCGGGCCTGGATCTGGAATTCGACGGGGCTGTCGTAGTCCACCCCGATGGGCTCGGTGAACAGCAGGGTGGTCTGCGCGGTGGGGCCGACCTGTCGTTCGTTCACCAGCAGCCGCAGCTCGCCGCCGTCGCCCGTGGCCTCCATGGCCACCAGGCAGTACAGCCGCGGGTGCTGCACGATGGCGTCACCGCTGTAGAGAGTGGTCCACTCGGTGGCCGAGGTGGACTCCCAGCGGGCGGTGTCCTGCGGGGTCGGCTGCGGGTACGGGATGTAGGGCCGGGCCAGCCCGGAGCCCTGCGCGTCGTCGGCCAGTACGGCGTTGCCGCTGTGGTCGAAGACCTGCACCGGCTGGCGGCCCGCGGCGTCGGGGGCCTGGCTCCGTACGGTCAGCGCGGCCTTGCCGTCGTCGCGCCGGACGACCATGCCCCGCTGCCGCGTGCCGTCGGGCCAGTCGGGGCGCAGTTGGCCGATGTGGACGAGGTCACCGCCGTGGCCCTTGACCTGGAACTGCCCGTCGTCGCCGATCAGGAGGTTGCCGTCGAGGACGTCGTTCATCGCGGGGCGGGTGTTGGCGCTGCCCATCAGGGCCCGCACCTGCCGTTCCAGATCGCGGATGCGGTCCAGCAGGTCGGTGGGGATCGCGGCCATCTACATCCCTTCGAGATAGAGCTTGGCGGTCTCGGCCTTGGCCCGCTCCGGCGGGGTCACGGCGAGGCCGACGACCCGGTAGCGGGAGTCGGAGCCCTCGGGGTTCCACAGGTCGTGGATGCGGAGCCGGACCGTGGCCCCGAGCAGGGCCGGGGTGATGCGGCCGTCCACGCGGACGGTCGCCTCGGGGATGACCTCGGGCATGTGGGCACGGGCCAGTTCGGCGGCGGCGAGGCCGTCGAGGGTCTTCTTGTCGCTGACCGAGCTGTTGTCGGAGGTGCCCTCCAGGCGGGGCCAGCCGGCCTCCAGGTCCGCGTCGAATGCCTTGACGTCGGACATGGTGGGGACCGACTCCTGGGCCTGGTTGGTGTTGTCGCTCGCTCCCCGCGCGACCCACACATTGGCCTGTACGGTCGCGTCGGTCGGGATGCTGTACGACAGCAGCGGCCCGGGGCGGTCCAGCACGATCTCCGAGGCGCCGGTACGGACCTTCGGGTGGCCGAGCTGGAGCCGCTTGACGCGCCGGGCGGTGCTCGGGTCGCGGTAGCAGTGCACCCGCCACTCGAAGCCGTCCTCCAGGGCGGCGAGCTTGTCCACCAGTTCCCGGACCCGGGCCACGTCGGTGCGCGCGTAGGACTGGCCGCGCCGCACACCGGAAAGCTCGCGTCCGTACTCGATGCCGATGTCGCCGCCCGGCTGGGCCTGGACGTGGTCGATCAGCGCCCGCACGATGTCGAACTGGTCGACACCGGTGGCCACCAGGTCGGTGGAGAGGATGCGGTGGTCGAGATACGAGTCGAAGGTGCCGGCTTGGATCTCCGCCGTCATCCGGCCCTGCTCGTCGCCGGCGGGGGTGCAGGTCCACAGGATGCCGCCCCACCAGATGTCGGAGCCGCGCTCCAGCCAGACCGCGGTGCGGCCGGGCTGGAGCGCGGTGCGCGCCCGCTGGGCCAGGTGCCGGTCGGGCAGCGGGACCGTGGCCCGCAGCGAGCCGGGCTTGCCGATGTAGTCGTCGAACTGGACGCCCGTCAGCGGCAGGCTGTCGACGACCTGGTCGGTGCGCAGGTCGCAGAAGAGCGCGCGGTAGGTGTGATCGGGCGTCGCGAGGTGATCGCTCATGGCCGTGCCTAGTCGGTGTAGTACGAGACGGCGTCGAGCGAGATCCACACGGGGTTGTCGAACCCCTCGTACGTGCGCAGCTCGCCCCCCGACGTGATCTCGACGCGGGTCACCGACGGACCCGTCCTGTTCTGCGTGCGCGGCGAGGCCCAGGCGAACTCCCGGCCGCCGCCCGGCCGCAGGTCGGGCGGGAGGACGGCGATGACGTCGCCGCTGGCGATGGGCTTCTCGTCGTTCCGGCCGATCCGGCCGCGCAGCGTCACCAGGCTGCCGGAGCGGCGCCAGGCGGCGTTCGTACCGTGCCCGGGGTTGCCGTATCCGGCGGCGAGCTTGAGCGGCTGCCAGCCCGTCACGTCCGGGTAGGGGCGCCATTCCTTGCCGTTCCAGCGTTCCAGGCCGACGGAGTCGGTGTCGCGGTACTGGCCGGGGTAGCTGCCCGGCGTGCTGTCGCCCGAGGTGCGCGGGACGATGCCGCCGACCGCGACGGTCGGGCGGCGGAGGTCCAGCACGGCGCCGCTCTGCCAGCCGATGCCGCCGGTGCCCGCCGAGGCGCCCGCGGGCACCGTGACAGCGGCCAGAGCCAGCGCCGCGGTCGGCGTCTGCGGGGCGACCGGCTTCCCGGCCGGTTCGCCCTGGATGACCTCCAGTACGGCGGCGGTGCGGTCGGAGGTGTCGTGCTGGGCGTCGTAGATTCGCAGGACGACCAGGTCGATCCGGGGGTTGTTCGGGTCGCCGTCGGCGAAGTCGACGGTGATGTGGTCGGTGACGGCGACCGGGTAGGCCCCGGCGGGCTCGCTGCTCTGGATGACGGCGCGGCCGGGGGCCACCTTCGCGGACATCCCAGCGGCGTCACTGAAGACGTACAGGCCTTCCAACTGGCTCCGGCCGTCCCGGGAACCGGGAATGATCCCGTCCCGCGAGGTCAGCGGGCCCGTGGGGGTGAGCGTGCCGATCGGCGCGAGCCGGGTGTCGACGCGGGTCTGGCCTCCATCCGCGTCGGTGCGGTTGACCAGCCAGGCGCTGCGTATGTTCATGTCCGTGCTCCATTTCTCCGGGTGCGTGGTGGGGTGGGGTGGGCGAGGGGGCGACCGTCACCAGTGCGCGTCGCGCCAGGTCACCGTCACCGAGGCGCGCGGATCGACCCGGCCGGGGGCCGACCGGAAGGCCAGCGACGAGGTGCCCGGCCGCAGTTGGAAGCGCTGCTCGGGGATCGAGGACGCGGTGGCGGTGTGGATGCGCGAGGTGGTGCCGTTGAGGGTGACCGTGCCCGCGGTGGTGTCGACGGTCAGGACGTCGGATTCGGCGAGGGCGATGTCGTACTGGAGCTGCGTGCCGTCGGAGAGGCGGGTCAGCGAGGGCCGCCGCACCGGGCCGCGGAACTCGACGACCGGGTTGACCGGCGCATCGCCCCCGTTGGTCGCGGTGACGGTGCCGTCGGCGATGAAGTCGGCGGTTCCCCACTCCAGCGGCCAGCGCAGACCCTCCGCGCCGCCGGCCCGGTCCGCGCCGTCCCACACCAGGCCCGGCTCGGGCACCGGCAGGGTGGTGCGCACGCTCTGCTCGGACGAGGAGAAGCGGCGCGGGTCGGTGCTCAGCCACTGGAGGGTGGCCTTGGCGACGCCCTGGGTCTGGTACGTACGGTCCAGCGGGATGACGCGGCGGTCCACCCGGGCCCGGCAGGCCAGGGTCTCGCCGTGCAGCCGCACGGCCAGCCACTGCTCGCTGTCGTGCACGCCGGTGGCCGCGCGGAACTCCCGCGCGACGTCCGCGGCCTGCTCCGGGCGGCCGGGCAGCAGCCAGACGGCCGCGGAGACGGTCCGCGGCTTGGCCCACTGCGCGCCGGGCCAGGAGCCGTGCTGGTCGGGCCGGGCCACGTCGGCGGAGTCGAGGCCGGGCAGGTCGTCCCAGCCGGTCAGCCCCGTGCTGTCGATCTGGTACGGCGTGCCGGGGCCGAAAAGGAGACCGGCCCACTGGATCTGCCCATCGCGGGTGATCAGTGAGCCGGGGGTGTCGGTGTTGTGCTGTGCGGTGGCCATGAGTGGCCTCACCTCCGTGTGTGTGCGCCGGTCCGGGCGAGGAAGAGGAGGTCCTCGGCGATGGCGTGGGCGCCGCGGCCGGTGGGCTCTTCGTAGTGGTCGAGATGGGGCCCGGCCGGTCCCGCGGGGCCGCCCGCGGCGAACGCGGCGGTCCGGGCGAGCAGCCGGCCGAGTTTGGTCAGCGGCAGGACGACCTCGGTCTCGCCGGCCTCGGCGAGGATGACGGGGACGCCTCCGGTACGGGGCGTGACGACGCCGCCCTCGGCGAGCATCGGGATCTTCGAGAGGTTCACCCCGAACTTCTTGCCGAGGATGTTGACGCTCAGGCTGTTGAGGCCGTCGATGACGCGGTTCGCGAAGCCGATCACGGCGTTGACCGGGCCCTTGATAATGCCGATCACGGTCTGCAACGCGCTCTTGACGATGCCGGCCATGCCGGAGAGCGTGCGCGACATCGCCGACTTGACCGTACGGAACGCCTTGGCGGGCCCTTGGGTCAGCCAGTTGAGCACCGGCTGGAGGACGCGCTTGAAGCCGCCCCAGACGGTGGAGATCACGGACCTGATGGCATTGGTCGCCGAACTGACGCCCGAGCGCACCCCGTTGAAGGCGCGGGAGAGCGGCCCTCCGATCGCCCTGATGACGCCCGAGATGACCGACTTGATGCCGTTCCACACCTTCGCCACGGCCGTACCGATCCCCTTCATCAGGGGCGTGACGACCTTCGCGATCGACTTGAAGGTCCTGCCCGCGAGGTCGAAGACCTGCTTCATGATCTTCTGCGCGGTCTTCGACTGGAGCGCCGTCTCGACGAGCTCCATGACGAAGGGCGCGACCAGCGAGATCAGCAGCCCCCAGGGGTTGGCCTTCATGGCGAGGTTGACGGCCTTGATGGCCTTGGAAGCGCTGGTCAGGCCCTTGCGGAACGGGCCGGTGAGCTTGGTGCCCGTCTTGGCGCCCTTGTTGGCGACCGAGGCGGAACGGCCCGCCAGCTCCGCCGACCCCTTGATCTTCTTGAGCTCCCGAGCGCACTGCTTGAAGCCCGTACGCCCGCGGTTCAGCCCCGGAGCGGCGGTACCCGCCGTCTTCGCGAACGCGGTGACCGAACGGCCCGCCACCCCGGCCCCGCGCACGAACTGCTTGGACTCCCGGGCGCTCTGGTCGGCGGAGCGCTTGACCGCGTCGGCGGACCGGGCGGCGGCGGCGATACCGGCGAGGTTGGCCCGTATGCCACGCTGCGCCTGGCCGAGGGCGGAGCCGAACCCCGCGAACGCGCCGGACGCGCCGGCCAGGGCTGCTGCCGCTGCCATGTCCTCACCCCCGGGCCTTGGCGAGGAACATCAGCGCCGCCGCGGTCTCGTTGGGGTCGCTGGTCTGCGTCGCGTAGTAGTTCTCGATGCGGAAGCCGCCGGAACCGTTCGCGGAGGCGGCCAGGGCCACGCCACCGGAGCGGCGGCCCAGCGCTGCGCCGGACAGCAGCCGGTCCAGCTTGGACAGCGGCATCACGGCCTCCGCCTCGCCGGCCTCGGCGACGAGCGCCGGCACGCCCCCGCTGTGCGGGCCGACAACGCCGCCCTCGGCGAGCCGCGGAATCCTCGGGATGCTGACCCCGAACGTCTTCCCACCGACGAAGGGCACCCAGCCCGGGATCGACACCTTGATCCCGTTGAGCTTGTCGATGGCGCTGTTGATGAGCCCGATGACGGCGTTGACCGGGCTCCGCACCGCGCTCTTGATGCCGTTGAAGGCGCGACTGGCGATGCCCGACAGCCCGTTCCAAGCGCTCGACAACGCCCCCTTGACCTTGTTGAAGACCTTGGGGACGGCCGAGCCGATCCAGTTGACGACCGGGCTGATGACGCGCTTGATGGCGTTCCAGGCGCCGGAGATCACGCTCTTCACCGCGTTCATCACCGTGGTGATGACTTTCTTCCACGCGTTGAAGTACGTCTTGATGACCGTGGCGACGGCCTTCACGACGACGGTGATGGCCTTCTTGATGCCGTTCCAGACCGTCTTGATCAGCTTGCCGATCGACTTCATGATCGGGCTGATGACCTTCATGGCGGCCTTGACGACCTGGCCGATGACAGCGAAGGCCTTCTTCATGACCTTCTGCAACGTCTTCGACTTGGTCGCCATCTGCACGACCTTCTCGATGAGCGGCGCCAGAAGCCCGAGCAACATCCCGATGATGTTGCCCTTCATCTCCTTGTTGAGCGTCTTGAACCCGCCGGCCGCCTTCTTCAGCCCGCCCTGGAACTTCCCCATGGCAGGCCCGCCCTTACCGGCCTCCTTCCCGACCTTGGACACCGCCCGCGCCGCCTGATCGGCGGCCGTCTTCATGCCCTTGAGCTCGCGGTTCGTCTGCTTGACACCGTTCTTGACCTTGTTGACCCCGGTCCCGGCGGTAGTGGCCTGCCGGCCGAGCGCGGTGGCGGACTTCCCGGCGGTGTCGAGGCCGGTTTTGAAATTTCTCAGTGAGCCGGAGGCTCTACCGAGGGCTTGCACTAGAGACATGTGTTATCCAATTCGCGGTGTGCGGTGCCGCGCGCGGCTCACCCCAGCGCGGTACATCAAACTATTGACGCGCGCCTCAATACCACGGATATCGAGAAGATACATAGATCAGACCGCTCAGATTCTCTAATTCCGTAAACCCGACCCAGGCGCCCTTGGCCGATGAATACCTGCGAAACGAGCACTGAAAGCGGGGCGGCACTATAGTGTCGGCCGACCACATACAGTTTCCCCACTCGACGCTCCGTCGAGACCTGTTACACCACAGGGGTATCCCTATTCATGATCCGGCCAACCTTCTTTCCAGCTTCGCTATCGCTCGCTCCATCCTCTCGACGTCGCGAATACTGCCGGTGGCAAGCTGCTGGTACAACTCACGCTGCCTACCTTCGCTCCTATTGGCCATACCTTGAGCTTCCAGGAAATTTCGAGACGACCTCTCGGCCCGAGCCTCATGCCGACCTATACGGCGCCCCACACGCTCACGCGACCTCCTTTCCCGCCTATTTTTGAGCATGTCCTCCGCCCAATTAATATGCGGGAATTGCCAGACCTTGACACCACCAATCGAAAGGCCGGTTTCATCGAACTTGATCGCGTCATACGCGAAGGTCGCGGCGGCGACATCGACCTTCGCCGTCGACGTGCTCCAGTACAGGCTCTGACTGGAGGCCGCCACGCCGTCGTGCCCCTTCCCCAGGGAATCGGCGATGGCGTCGAATTTATCGCCCAGTCGCGAGGAACCTAGGCTGTCCGAGGAAGCACCGAGTTTTTCGATCGTCTCCTTTACTATGTCCCGGATGAAATCCTCGGTGAACTGTCCAACACTTTCAGTTTCGCTCACACTTGCCTACCTTAATTTATGGCAGTGATAGACTCCCCGAAAAAATGTTCCACAGGGGAGGTAGTGGTTTCGATGCGCGGGACAATTGCAGAACTCGCCCTTTATCTCGTCATACTCGCGGTGGCGGCCACGTGTGCTTTTGGCGTGATCCGGATGAACGTAGGCTGGATCCGCCTGAGACGGGAGGGCCTGCGTGCCAACGGCGTGCTGGTCGGGGTTCTCGGAAGTCAGCAAGGGCTCAGGCCCGTCGTGAGATTCGAGGATTGTCACGGCAGATCGCATGAGGTGACAGGCGGCTCGACCAAGAGCCGTGTCCTGAATCCCGGGGACCCGATGGGCGTCCTGTACCTTCCCCGGAACCCATCAAAGGCAGAGGTACTTCCACTGCGCGGCCGCGTCGGCGACACCATCTTCTCTCTTATAGCTTTTCCCGTGCTGTGCCTGACCGCAATCTGGACGCTCAAGGAAGCGATTCTCGTCGCCAAGAGCGTTCTGCTCCCCTGATCGGAATGTCAATTACGCCCTATTTGCTGTTCCGCTCGGTCAGCGCAAACTCTGCACGCTTACGGCCCTAGCCATGCTCGCGCTCAGGACGATCTGCGTTTCGCCTACTGAGCGGCGGAGCGCTCACTGAGCGCTCCGTCCACCCCCGGCTCCTCAGCCGAAGAAGCGCAGGAGTTCGCCCTTCGTGGGGAGCCGCTCGGCGGGGGCCGGGGCCTCAGCGGGGCCGGGCTCGGCGCCGGCGCCGGGGGTGGGTTCGGTGGTGGCCGGGTCCCCCGGCCGCGGCACCGGTTCCGGATAGTCCGGCGGGTCGGACCCCTCTTCGCCGTTCATGGCGATGGTCATCCAGTTCGCCGCGGCGAGGTGGTCGGTGATGGCGGCCAGCAGGTGCTCGGCCGTGCCCCATTCCGTGACCTCGCCGTGCAGTTCGCGGTTGACGGCGCTGTCGCGTGGTAGCTGTCTGACGAGCACCGACAGCCGGCGGGAGGAGAGCCGGCCACGGTGCCAGTCGAGCAGGTCCACGCCGTAGTGCCGCAGCAGATCGGCTTCGAGAGCCTCGGCGTGTTCTTCTACGAACGCGTCGAGGCTCAGTCTTCCCCCAGGCCGAGCCCGGTCTCCTCGCCGTACGCCGCCAGGATCGCCGCGATGTCCTGCATCGTCAGGTCGTGCGCGTCGAAGCGCTTGAACTGCTCCTTGCCCAGGAGGAGTTCGAACAGGCCGTCGATGTCGTTGTCATCCAGTTCACGCAGCTCGCGGGCGGTGCGCCGGCCGATCTCGCTCGGCAGCTCGAAGGTGTCTCCGTCGAGCGTGAAGGACCAGGCCCGGCCGTGGGCCTCGTGCCGCTGGGCTCGGGCGGCGTTGACGTCGAACGCCGAAGACGAGATCGAGGACGAGGTCGAGGACGAGGACATGGATGTGCTCCTTTGTGGTGCGTACGAGATGAGGAAGGGGCGGGCGCCGCCGCGGGCCGGAGGGAGGGAGAGCGCCGCGGCGGCGCCCGCGATTCAGGTGGTCTGGTGGTCGAGCGGGGCCGGCGCCCGGTGGGACGTACGCCCGGAGTGGGACGAGCGCCCGTTCCGGCCGGTCAGTGCTTGTCCTCCACCGGGGCCTTCTTGTCCCCGAACGCCGGGTCCTTCATGATCCACGTCGCCAGCGGCGCGGTGCCGTCCTGCGGCAGCGCGGTGAAGGTGACGCCGAGCTTGATGGCGCCCTTGCGGTTGAGGTCCATGTCATCGGTGTCGGTGACCTGGCCGCGCGGGACGATGAAGCGGTAGCGGATCTCGTTGCCGTCGGTGAACTCCAGGCCGAGCGCCCGCTCCTCGATCAGCGCGTCGTCGGTGACGCCGAAGCTGTACGTGCCCGAACCGGAAGAGGTCTCCGCGACGTCCCCGTTGCCGTAGAAGAACGGCAGCGTGTTCTCGTTGAGCTGGAGCATGCCGAACTTGAGCGTCAGGTCGCGCTCGTCGTAGACATAGCGCGCGGCGCCGACGGTCTGCCAGGTGTTGACCTTGACGGTCTTGCCCTTGCGGCCGAACTTGACGCCCTCGGGCGCGGTGTAGCCCAGGTCCACCCAGCCGGCGCCCCACTCGGCGGTGGCGTCGGCGGGGGCGGTGGTGCCGACCTTGGCGACGAGGACACGGCCGGTGCCTGCGACGCGGATCTCGTTCGGGTTCATTCCGGACATGAAAGTCTCCTTGAATCAATGGTCGCTGAAATCAGCGAATGGCAAGCGAAATGGCAAAGGCCCCGCCCGAAGGCGAGGCCGGAAAAAACTCGGATGGCGGGTGCGGCGGAAAGGCTCAGACGGGACGGAGGAACAGCCGGGCCCGGGTGAGGTAACGATTGCCGGCCGGCCGGTTGTAGTCCGGAAGCCAGCGCGCGGCCTCCTCCTCGACGACGTCGGTGACGACAGCGCCGCCGTACGCGCTGCCGCGCAGTTGGAACAGCGCGGTGCGCGCCGACAGGGAGAGGGTGTGAGCGGCGGTCTTGTCGGGACCGTAGCTCTCCAACTCCACGATCGGCTGGTCGAGATGGAGGTCGTCCACCCAGGCTCCGCCGGTCCGCGAGACCAGCACCGCCTTCTGTGTGCCGTCGAAACCGGACGGCGGTCGGTTGTCGACCACGGCTCCGGCCAGTTCCGGCCGGTCCTTGAGGACGTCGACGATGAGGCGTTCCACGTCGGGGAACGCGAGCGGGCTCTCGGTCACATGAGCGCTCCTTTCACAACGAAGCGGCGGATGCCGTCGCCCTGACCGTGGGCACAGCTCCGCCGCTGCATCTATCGTGATCGAGATCGCGCGGGAGCGCAAGTCGTGCGCGCGAGTGCGCAATTAATAGGCTCTCGCTACCCGACGGGGTGTCAGACGGACCGGATAGATTATTGGATGAACAAGGACACTCCCGGGCATCCGTTGAGGACTGCACGCGGCCGGTTACGACCGGACCGTACGCGGCCGGAAACCACCGGTCCGGCGGCCGGCCGGACACGACGCATCGGGCAGGGGACGAGTCAATGCAAGGCGTTTGGGGGCAGCATGAGTGAACAGTGCGATTCGACCGAAGGCGGCCCGTGGTGAGTGAGCGCGGCGCACCGATCGTGGACGTGGTGACCGCCATCGTGGAAGTGGCGGCCGACTCCGGCCGCTCCGGAACCTTTACCGGCGACGTAGCCCACGCCCTCGCCTCGGTCGCCGACAAGGTGACGGAACGCGTCGTACGTGAAGCGGAGTTCAACGGTTTCGTCAGCGGCTGGCAGGAAGCGGTCTCGACCTCCTGCGGCCCGCACACCGGCGCGCAGGTGTACCGCATGCCCCGGCAGAGCGCGCCCCGTCAGAACAGCAAGGACTGGTCGGCACGCTCGGATCCCTGAAGACCGGCAGCACTTGTCACCACGACCGGCGGCCCCTCCCCCCCCACCCGCCGGTCGTGGGCCGCGCCCCACGACCCGAAACACCGAGTGAGTGAACAACCAAGCGCCCCGCGGCCTGAACGGCAGCGGGGCGCTTTTCGGTACGTACGGGACGAGACCGAATCCGCGGGCGGCGGACGCCGTACGACGCGGAGGGGAGTGGCCAGGGTGAGACAGGAGGAGGCGCGACAGGACGGAACAGAGCGGAACGGGATGAAGCGAACGGGGCGGGGCGAGAGGAGACGAGAGAGTGTGTCAGGAACGCACCGGGAACTCAGCGGCGTTCCCGTCCGGACCGATCTCGTGCGCTCGTCGCGTGGCGCGTTCGGCGGCGAAGACGTCCTCCAGGCGGAAGAGGTGCGCCCGCCCGCTGCGGCCGGCCGGGGAGAGGTGCTGGAGCTGCACCCACTTGCGGATGGTGTTCGGCACCACCCCCGTCTCCCGCGCCGCCATCGCGGTGGTGACGAGCGGGGCGTCGGCGTACATCGAGCTCATCGCCCCTCACCCGGTCCCTTGCCGGCGGCAGGGCGCGCGCCATCAGCGCCATCATCCGTCTCTCCGGTCGCGAAGCCGTCCGTGCCGCCGATGGTGCCGGCGCCGCTCGCGAAGCCGTCCACACCACCGCACGCGACGCTGTCGGCGCCCCCGCCCGGGCCGCCCCCGTCCGCTTCGCTGTCCGCGATATGCCCTGCCCAGCGTTCCCGGCCCCAGGAGTGCCGGTGCCGGCGGTCCGTACAGCAGGCGCACTCCGGGTCGTCGCACCGGCAGCCGGGGTTGATGCACAGCACGTCGTCGCGCTCGGGCAGGACGCGAAGCGACACCGACGCGCAGTACGGGCAGCGGCCGCGGACGCGTACCGGCGTCTCGGCCCCATCGCCAAGCGCTCGCGAGCAGCGCCTGGCCATCCGGCGGGCCTCACTGCGCACGTGCTCGGCGAGGACCGGCTGCCGTGCGACGCGGTCCAGCAGTCCGATGAGCCGTGTCAGCCGCTGTTCCACCGAGCCCTGCCGGGGGCGCGGGAGGCGCAGCTTCTCGCAGACCGCCTCCTCCAGTTCCACCACTCCATCGGTGATGTCCCGGATGGTGTCGGAGACGAAGAGCCGGAGAGGGACGTCGGGAGCCGAGCCCTTGCGCCCGCCCCGCACGGGGGACGGGAGGGAGGGAGACCTGCGGCTCGGAGCGAGTTCCTGGCTCAACTCGGGGAACTGGCGCCGCAGGGCGCCGAGCCAGAAGGCGGCGTGTTCGGTGGGCTGGGTCATCACATTCCCGTGGGTGTCGGAAGGCGAAAAAGGCAGAAAAGGCAGGAAAGGCAGGAAAGGGGCAGGAAAGGTGCAGGAAGGGCTGCGGCGGGCGCCGGCGGAAAGGGGCGGGGGAGGGTCAGGGCGCGAGGGCGTCGGAGGCCGCCACTTCCTTGCCGTTGCGCCACAGCCGACCGCCGCTGACGCCGTCGAACCAGTTGTCGTACGGTGCCACCGCCTCCAGGCAGCGCTGCCGCACCCGGCACACCGCGCAGGCGCGCAGCGCGGGCAGCGCCGCCTCCCGGCGTCGGGCGAAGACCGCGCGGTCCGGCAGGCCGGAGCAGGCGGCGTCCCCGCGCCAGTCCTCCGGCCCGCCGGGTCTGGGCCGGGACGAGGTGGCGGGACGGGCGGAGGAGCCGGGGCGGCAGGAGGGTACGGGCTGGCATACGGGCATGGCTGAAGTCCCCTTCAAGGCTTGGAGGCAGGCAGCGAAGTCGGAGGTGGGTCCGGGCTGACCGGGCAGCGGGAGCCCGGACAGCCCGGCGGCAGGAGGGAGGAGGGCAGGCAGCGAGCGCACAGGAGGGTGGGGAGGCACCCTTCGTTGCGGGTTCGCAATTAGACCCTAGGTCGCCCCGCGCGCACACGCAACAAAAGCGCCGCTCTTCTGGATCCCGCCTCCTGAGCAGCCGGTCAACGTCCGCGCCGACGGCCCGTAATGTCCAGGCCGGTGTGGCGATTTGCGCACGCGCAAGTCATCCTGGTCATTGCGTGCGCGAGCGGGCGGTAGGGTCGCTCGCGCGGAGGGAGAGCAGGCAATGGTCAAAAAGGGGTCGGACATGGAGCACTTCGCGCACTGGGTCGAAGGCTTGCTACGGGAGCGCGGGTACGACATCGACAGCCCCCGAGGCGGCGGCAGATCGCAGCTCGCGGAGGACGCGGGAGTGCACCGTGCCGCGGTGACGCGCCTGCTCCAACGGCAGAGCCTGCCCGATCTGGAGACGATGCGGGCGCTGGCCCCGGTCCTCGGCGTGGGGCTGCGCGACATGCTCATCGAGTCCGGCAAGGTCGTCCCCGAGGACCTGCCGTTGCCGCCCCAGAGCACCGGGGCCGCGGCTCCGCGGGCAGGCTCCGCCGACGGCCCCCGGGCCACTCCCCAGGAAGCCGCCGACCTGCTGGGCATCCCCGAGAGCCATCAGCGGCAATTCGTGGAGATGACGGAGATGATCCTCACAGTCAGCGGCGCCCGCTCGGCTCCCGCCCGCGACACCGCGTTGGACCGCCTCGGCTGACAGCACCGCGCCGCGCGACGGTGCGACACCGCGCGACGGCCGTGCCTCGCGAACGATGGCTCACCCCGTGAGCGCCCACCCGAGGGTGCTCACGGGACTCACACAGTCGTACTCCTGGCGGCCCACAAAAGCCGTACCACCGAGCCCCACGCCCTCACCCGCGCACGCCCGTACCCCGGCCGGGGGCTATTTGCCCGCCATGCGGTGGTCCCGGCGGCGGCGCCTGATGGAGAAGGCGTAGGTGACCACCGATACGGCGATGATCACGAGGGTGGCCCACAGCATCAGCGTGTCGGTGTCCTCTACCCGCGTCAACGCATAGGCGATACCGGCGAGTATCGCGAAGACCCCCAGGCCCTTGAGGGAGTTCATTGCTCTCTCCTTGGTTCCTCTCCGCGGTTGCTGCCGCGGTCATTTCCAGCCGCGGTCATTTCCACGCGGATACGCGGGTCACGTACGACTTCACGATGGACGAGACGAGCCAGTGCGTACGCACCACGGTGTAGACCAGCTCGGGCAGCAGCAGGGCTTCGACGAGCATCGCCTTCCAGCCGAGGTTCCGTACCCGAAGGGCCGGATAGACGACCCAGAAGCCGAGCAGCAGCACGGAGAAGAGCGGGTAGTGGGAGAAGCCGCGCAGCGCGGTCCGTGCGAGCTGGGTGGAGCCCCAGCCCAGGATGTAGGCGGAGCCGACGAGCCCCAGGATCATGGTGCTGATGGAGTGCCAGGTGAACTTGGTCCAGCCGCGGCGGCGCAGCGTGTCCACCGTGCCGCGGCTCCACCGCTCACGCTGCTGGATCAGCTCGCGGAGGGTGGGCATGAGGTCGGTGTAGGCGATGCACAGTTGGTTGGCCGTGATCTTCCAGCCGGACTCCTTGAGCGCCAGCGTGGTCTCGTAGTCCTCGACCAGGTTGCGGTGGTCCTCCCAGAAGACCTGCCCCCGCCAGTCGAGGAGCCCTTGGAGCGCCTCGCTCCGGTAGAAGGAGCCGGCGCCCGACATGGTGTGCACGTCCTGGCGGTAGCGGACGTTGGCGGCCCGGCCGTACTCGATGATCTGCATGCCGAGCAGGAACCGCTGCCACGGGTTGCGCCACAGACCGGTGCGGCCGAGGCAGGCCGCGCTGACGCCTCCCAGCTCCGGGTCGGAGGCGAGGACGTTGCGGGCGCGCTCGATGAACTTCGGGTGCAGTTCGGTGTCGGCGTCCATGACCAGGACGTGCCGCACCTTGTTCGGGAGCCGCCCCCCGACGGACTCCCTGAGCCATTGCAGACCGTGGTTGAGGGCGCCGGCCTTTTTATGGGGATTGTTTTCCAGATTCAGTACGACGGTGTTCGGCGTGGACTCGTCGTCCGCGAACTGCCGCGCGAACTCCTCGGTACGGTCGGTCGAGTTGTTGACCACCACGACGATGAGGTCGGGGCGTCGGCTCTGAGTGGCCAGTGACTTCAGAGAGGTGAAGACACCGACCTCCTCGTTACGTGCGGGAACAAGGATGACGGTGTCGTAGATGACCGTATCGACTTGCTCGTCTAATGAGACGCGCCCCCGGCGATGCCGACTTCCCGCGGCTTCGACCCGCTGAACGGGGGCACGGCCTTTGCGGCGTCTGCCGCCGGCCGGTTCGGCACGCTGGGCCGGGGCACGGCCCGTGCGGCGCTGACCGCGCGACGAACGCGCGGCTTCGGCCCGTGCGCCGCTCGCAGTAGTGCCCGACAAGGTTCTCCCCCACTCAACTCAAAGTCACATGACCCACATCTTGTGCTGATCCTGTGAAAGCACAGCGAGAAGATAACCCAGGTATTTGAACGCCCGACTTCCCTTGAGGGCGGGTCAGCGTCCCCCAACGGGGGCACACTCCGCGAATCGCGACATCACCACCTAGAAAAAAGGTACAAGTCGCTCATATCGTCACAGTAAGAAGATATAAAGAAGTGATCAAAAGCACGCCACATCGAGGGGTCCCGACCGGGTTGACGCCGAGATGTACCTCCAAGCTCAAATAAACAGTACGTATCACCCTAAAAATGGATGAATCGGACAGAAACATATGCAACCTTGTTGTCCATATGTTCCGGTGGATCGTGGTTACGATGACGCGGAATGTGAGTCAGTCGTGAATGCGATGTGAAGGGCCCGCAGGTGGCGCCGCTCCTCGCAGCACATCAAGGAGCTTCCATGGGCCGCCCTCGTCGTAGACCCCGCCGCCGCGGAGGGGTCGTGATCAAAATAGTCGTTGTCATGGCCATAGTCATAGCCGCCGGTGCCGCGGCCTACGTCAAGTGGGGCCCTGGCAGATCTGGCGGCAGCGGCGATTCAGCGACCGGTGAACTCACCGTCCGATATCGCACCGACGGACCCACCGAGACGACGACGGCCAAACCCTGGCTGGAAGTCATCAACAAATCCAAGAAGACCATCCCGCTCAGCGATGTGACCCTGCGCTACTACTTCACCCCCGACGACGCCGCGAATAGCGCCGCCTTCGGCGTCAATTGCGTCCAGACGAGCAGGGGATGCGGCAATGTCACCCACAAAATGGGCACGCTGAGCGGCGGCGGCGCCACCACCCACTACGTCCAGATCGGATTCGGCGCGGGCGCGGGGGAGTTGAAGCCCGGGGGGACCAGCGAGGGGATCGGCCTCCAGCTCTACCGCCTGGACCACAAGAAGATGAACCAGGCGACCGATCCCTCCTTCGACGCCAAGATCACCCACTACGCACCGTCGAAGCGGATCACCGCGTACGTGCGGGGAGCCCTGGCCTGGGGCGACGAACCGAGCGGCACCGCCGATACGGACAAGAACCCGGCCTCGTCCCCCGCCGCGCCGGCGAAGGGGGTCATCTTCGACAACTTCCACTACACCGGCCCCGACGACCCCGCGCTCACCGCCAACGGCTGGCAGATCCGCACCGAGAAGGGCGGCCCCGGCATCCACGACACCTGGACGGCCGACGGCGTCACCTTCCCCGCCGAGTCGTCCGCCAAGGGCGGCCAGGTGCTCCAGCTCCGTGCCACCACCGACGGCACGAAGAAGGGCACCAAGCAGTCCGAAATCCAGAGCGCCAAGCCCGACTACTTCACCGGCACCATCGCCGCCCGCGTCTATTTCAGCGACAAGCCCACAAACGGCCGCAACGGCGACCACCTCAACGAGTCCTTCTTCACGATCTCCCCCGCGGACAAGTCGAACAAATACAGCGAGCTGGACTACGAGTACATGCCGAACGGCGGCTGGGGAGCGCCCGGCCCCCGCATCGACACCACGAGCTGGCTCGACGGCAACGGCAAACCGGGAAGCCGCACCACCCGGACCCAGAACCAGAGCCTCACGGGCTGGCACACCTTGATGGTCACCGCCATGAACGGCACGGTCACCTACTCCATCGACGGCAACAAGTTCTTCAGCCACAAGGGCAAGTTCTTCCCGCGGGAACGCATGGCCGCCCACTTCAGCACCTGGTTCATCGACCTCCCCTTCAAGGGCCGCCGCACCTGGGACACCCGCGTCAACTGGCTCTACTACCAGTCCGACCGCACCCTCTCCCTCACCGAGGTCAACAAGGCCGTCGACGACTTCTACGCCGCCGGCACGAACCACGTGAACACCGTGCCGAAGTCGTAAGCGGGGTCGGGTTGGGGAGCTGGGGGCGCCGTTTGCGAGAGACGGGGCCGCCGGTTGCGGGCGGGCCACGGACGTACGCGGTTCGGCACGGGCTACGGGCGCACGCGACGTAGCAAGACGACGCGAATCGCGTCCGCGTCCGCGGACGTAGACAGGTCGCCACGGACTACGGGCGGACGCGGACGTAGCAGGCTGACGCTGGCCGAGGCCCTGCCCAGGATGCCGATGGCAACCTGGGCAGGGCGCCCCGGCATCGGCACAGGGCGGGCCGGGACGGGGCAGCAAAGGCTGCCCCCGCGCGGACTGTCTCAGGACTCATCCGGCCAGCACGAGGTGACGACCAGGGTCGTCCCCTCCAGCGGGCTCCCCACAGCCGTCCCAGCCCACTCCGTGAGTACTCCCGGCTCCGCAGAGACCCTGGACAACAACTGGGCGACGTCTTCGGCACTCGGAGTCGCGGGCAGCACGCACCGGACGAGGGGTTCACCGGTGGCGCTGCTGTACTCCTCCTCCCCCTTCTCCTCGGGATCATCGGGCACCCACCGGCACACATCGACGTGCCAGGCGTCCGTGCCCGCACCACCTGGATCCGGGGCGGAGACCGTCAGGAAGTGGTGATCCGAGTCGTACGGCTCGGCAAAGATCTCGGGGTACTCAAGCGAGAACATCCCGTCGTCCGCCTGCGCGGCCGACCACTGGTCGAAGGCGGCGACCAGCAGCCGCAAATCCGAAACCGCCGCCTTACGCTGCTCGCGGGTGATGCCTTCCTCAAGACGGTCCAATTCCTTCCGCGCTTCACGCGTCAGAAGGCGCATGCCGCCCCTGTACGGAACAAACGGGAACCCGGAATCCCAGGAACGCTGATTCCCCTCAGGCACAGGGACTGCCTCCGAGTACTCGGCGAGCGCATCGCGCAGCTCACGTTCCTCTGTCTCCAGCTCCGTCTCGATCGCGATCCGGACCGGAGAGGGGGCAGCCGCGACCGCCTCGTCCAGGTCGACCAGCGCCTGATGAAGATCCCAGCAGACCCACTCGTACCAAAGGCTGTGCGCTCCGCCAAGGAGCCCAGCACGCGCCGCCCGGTCGGAGAGTGCCGTGAGGTGCTCAGTGGGATAGCGAGCCACCCGCCCGCCCCGCTCGTCAAAGAGGCCCAGGGGGACTGTCGCAAGGGCGGAGATCCGATTGAGTGCGTCGACGATCGGTGCGGCGAGCCCTGCAGACGCGAGGCTCGTCACCGTGGACGACACGGCATCGTCCGCACGCCGGTAGACCGCCAGAATCTGCGTCTTCCCACGGTTCGCGTGTTGACAGTAGATAGTCATGCAGACGCCTTTCGGCCGCCGGAGCAGTGACATCCTGGCGGCAACGGAAGAGAACACGGAAAGAGGCGGTGGCGAAGGCGCGTTCCGACGCTCCATGCCTCGAAGAGATCAGCGGTGGTTCAGGCCCTATCCCGAACTCCTTGCTCTCCGGCAGACTGCCCACGCCGCACCGCCCCGACACCCCTGAGGCAGCAGAGACTCACGACCTGAAGGGCGCTGCGGAGTCCAGAAGATCCGCGAGAGAGCCAGACGACCAGCTATCCCCCACGGTCCCTGACAAGCCGGCCCGCGCCCGGGCAGCAACCAGCCGGAGCCAGACGCCAGCACAGTCGTGCTGACATGCCAGCACAGGAAAACGGGAAAAAGGACCACCCTTTCTACCTTCATGCAGGTCAGGGTGGTCTAACCAGGTATCGCCCCGGGGGGGGCGGATGGCCGATGTTGAGGCTGCGGCTGATGTTAAAAAGCCTTGAGGGGGAGGCGGTTCACGTGTTTCGTCGATCGATTCGAGTCCTGGGTGCCACAGGTCTGTCGCTGGTGGCTGTACTTGGTTTGACGTGCGGGATCGCAGGGGCAGATGCCCCTGCGCCCGGCGTCCCGGCGACCGCGAGTCCGTCTGCGGTGCCGCGCCTGGAGCTCGACGACAGCAAGGTCAAGGTAGGGGGGTGGGCCGCGGTCAGCATCACGGGCATGTCTTCGGGTTGGCAGGCTGTGACGGTGACCTCCCCGGCCCTGAAAAGGCCGATACGCCTGACTCCCCGGCGGCCGGGAGCCTCAGAGTCCAAGCGGTACCCGTACGGAACCGGAGGGGGTCTTCGCGAGGAGATCCCGCCCTGGACGTACCCCATGACCGCTACCAGCGACGGGCGTGTGGTGGCCAGCGCGAACCTGACTGTCACCGCCCCGGCTCCGGCGGAGATCACCCGGTTTGTCGCCGGTCGCACGGGCACCCCGCTGGGAGTCGACGATGCCACACCCAAGGTGGTCGTCCGCCCGGGCGTCACCATCGTCGTCCTTCTCGCGGACGTCCACGCCGCCCGCAACGAGGACGCTCTCACCGTCAAGTCCCCGGCTTTCCGTATGCCGTTGACTATCAAGACGGACAGCCCGGACGATCCCGGCTGCAAGTGCACCGACGGAACCACGGTGTATGCCGGGCACACCGCCCTGCGCCCAGATCTGCCAGCCGGCACGTACCGGATCACAGTCACCAGCCACCACGGGCAGAACACCAGCACCGCCGAGTTGAAGGTGGCCGGGCCCCCCGAAGGACGCTCCCGGCCCTGGCTGATCACAGGCGCCGTCGTCCTGGTCCTGGCAGGCGCGGGCTTCACCATCCGCCGCTCGCGGAGGTCGAAGAACGTGACGCCGGCCCCCTGACCTGGTTTCCCCAGGTTTCCCTGAACCTTTCTTCTTGCCTCGGGCCGACCCGGCCTGACGCATTATCTCCCTGACCAGAGAGCATTCCTTGCGTACGCCACCCATGCGAATACGTCGTCGTGCCATGTCCGCGCTCTGCGGTGCGCTGCTCGCGATGCTCGTCGGTGCCGCTGCCGGCGTCAGGAGCCGTAGCGCGGCAGAACGCCAGTGTCGAGCGGGGGACGGCAGCGGGGCAAGCAGGTAGATCGCCTCCTCGCACACGCCGTGCAGCCGACCGTCGTACTCCCCGCCCTTGGGCCGGGTGTGCAAGCTCCAGTGACCGGTACGGGGGTCGAGGACAAACAGAACAGCGACCCCGGCGCGGGCGTACCAGCCGTTCTTGTCCGTGATGTCCCTGGCCTTCTCCGACTGCGAGATCACCTCAACAGCCAGGACCACGTCACCAGGGTCGGCGAGCCAGGGACCCGTCTTCCTCCCACACAACGATCAGTATCGCCAGACCCGGGGTGGCGTAGCCGTCCGGGTCCTCCGGCATCGCGACCGACGACATCTCGTACGGGGCCAGGGTCTCCGGGAGCCGAAATTCGATCTGGACCCGCAGACGCCGGATGGTGCCGGCATGCTTGCCGCGAGGGGTGGGGGGCATCCCGAGGCTGCCTCCGATGATCTCGGCCCCCAGCCCTGTCGACACCTCAATCCGCTCAGCGACCTCACGCAGGTCCCCAGGGCGCGGATGCAGCACAGGAGAGGTACCCCCTGAACACGGGGCCCAGGAGATCCACGGGGAAGCACACACCCGAGCAAGCCCCCGAGATCATGGGGCCTCCCGCCTCGATGGGCACCGATGTGCCCACCGACGGGCACGAAAAATGCCCCCCGAATCCGCGTTTACGCAGTTCAGGGGGCATTTCACAGGTGGAGCCTAGGGGAGTCGAACCCCTGACATCTGCCATGCAAAGACAGCGCTCTACCAACTGAGCTAAGGCCCCGTTCCCGACCAGGGTACCGGGTACCGGACGTCATGCCCGACCGGGTATCGCTCGCACGTACCGCGCTCCGTAGGATGCACCGCAAGATTCGCGGCAGCGAAGCGAAGGGGAGAGCGAGATGGACGCAGCACAGCAGGAAGCCACCGCCCGCGCACGAGAGCTACAGCGAAACTGGTACGGGGAGCCGCTCGGGGCCCTCTTCCGCCGTCTCATCGACGATCTCGGCCTCAACCAGGCCCGCCTCGCGTCCGTGCTCGGCCTCTCCGCCCCGATGCTGTCCCAGCTCATGAGCGGCCAGCGCGCGAAGATCGGCAACCCCGCTGTGGTCCAACGCGTCCAGGCGCTCCAGGAATTGTCGAGTCAGGTGGCGGACGGCAGCGTCAGCGCCGCCGAGGCCGCGGACCGTATGGAGGAGGTCAAGAAGACCTCGGGCGGCTCGGTGCTGAACACCACCCAGACCACCGCGAGCAGCGGCGCCCCGACCGTACGGCGCGTGGTGCGGGAGATCCAGTCGCTGCTGCGCTCCGTGGCCGCCGCCGGCGACATCATCGAGGCCGCCGACACCCTCAGCGCCTCCCACCCCGAACTCGCCGAGTTCCTGCGGGTGTACGGCGCCGGCCGGACCGCGGAGGCGGTCGCGCACTACGAGGCGCACCAGAGCTGACGACCGGCAGCCGACCAGGAACGGCCCGGGGCGGCCCGGAACTGCGTCCCGGAGGCCGACCGGGGAGACCGACCGGGAAGACGGACCCGGGAGACCGACCGGGCACTCCCGAAGAATGACCGGGAACTGATCGGGACGAAGTGGGGGTGGGCACAGCGCGATGGGTGAGGTCTTCGCCGGCCGGTACGAGCTGGTCGACCCGATCGGGCGCGGCGGCGTCGGCGCCGTCTGGCGCGCGTGGGACCAGCGACGACGGCGTTACGTGGCAGCGAAGGTGCTACAGCAGAGCGACGCGCACACCCTGCTGAGATTCGTCCGGGAACAAGCGCTGCGCATCGACCACCCGCACGTGCTCGCGCCCATGAGCTGGGCGGCCGACGATGACAAGGTGCTGTTCACCATGGACGTGGTGCGCGGCGGCTCGCTGGCCCATCTCATCGGGGACTACGGTCCGTTGCCGCCCGCCTTCGTGTGCACGCTGCTCGACCAGTTACTGTCGGGGCTGACGGCCGTCCACGACGAGGGCGTCGTGCACCGCGACATCAAGCCCGCCAACATCCTGCTGGAGGCGACCGGCACCGGCCGCCCGCACCTGCGCCTCTCCGACTTCGGCATCGCGATGCGCAAGGGCGAACCGCGGCTGACGGACACCAACTTCGTCATGGGCACGCCCGGTTACTTCGCGCCGGAGCAGATGCTGGGCGAGGAACCCGACTTCCCCGCCGACCTCTTCGCCGTCGGCCTGGTCTCCCTCTACCTGCTCACCGGCACCAAACCGGACGCGGAGGCCCTGGTACAGCGCTTTCTCGACCACGGCACCCCCAACGCCCCCGAAGAGGTGCCGGAACCGCTGTGGCAGGTCATAGCCAATCTGCTGCAGCCCGACCCGTACGTCCGGTTCCGTACGGCCGCGGGGGCGCGGAAGGCGCTCGGCGCGGCGGTGGAGCTGCTTCCGGAACCGGGCTTCGACGAGGAAGTGATCGAGGTCTTCGACCAGCTCGGGCCGCTGCCTGCGGGGTTCGGGCCGGACGGCCCGGAGCGGCCGGCGCAGCCAAAGCAGGCGAAGCAAGTTGAACAGGCAGAACAGGCGGAACAGGCCGATCCGAGACAGGGATCTGGTCCGGGCTCACCCCCATCCAACCCGTCGCCGTCCGATACGGCCGGCCCCCCACTCCCGGCTCCCAGCGCCTCTACGGACCCACACCCCTCGCCTCCCCGCCCCGTCGACACGTACTACGCGCCGCCCCCCGAGCCACAACACCCGCACCTGCCCCAGCACATACGCCCGGAACAGCACCCCACTCCCCAGCCCCCGCTGCACGCCCCCAACC
>NZ_JOBF01000011.1 GCF_000718635.1 Streptomyces varsoviensis
CGAGCGGCTGGGGGCGGGCCGGGCGGAGTGCCGGGAGGAAGGCTGGGCCGAGGGCCGGGAGGGAGGCTGGGCGAAGGATCGGGAGGAAGGCTGGGCCGAGGGCCGGGAGAAAGGCTGGGCCGAGGACTGGAGGGAAGGCTGGGCGGAGGGTCGGGAGGAGGACTGGGCGGAGGACTGGAAGGAAGGCGGGGCGGGGGACTGGGCGGAGGGTCGCGAGGAAGGCCGGGCGGACGGCTGGGCGGTGCTCTCGCCGGAGGAACGGCGGCGGGCGCGGCGCTTCATGCGCCCCGCCGAGGCCAGTCATTACGTGCACGCCCACGCCGGGGTTCGGCAGATCATGGCGGGGCTGCTGGACTGCCCGCCCCGCGCGATCCGGTTCGGCCGCGAGCCCTGCCCCGGCTGCGGCGACGCCGCGCACGGCCGCCCGAGCGTCATCGAGCCGACCACCACGCTCCGTTTCAACCACTCGCGCAGCGAGGCGGCTTGGCTGCTGGCCGTCGCACTAGACGGCCGACGCGTGGGCGCCGACATCGAACAGATCCAGCCACTCAACGCGTTCACCGGACTCCTTGACGGCTGCCTCACCCCCGCCGAGCGCGCGTACGTCGTCGACACCGCCGACCCCGTACGCCGCAGGCGTCGCTTCTACCGCTGTTGGGTACGGAAAGAGGCCGTACTGAAGGCCGTCGGCACCGGACTCGCGGGCGGCCTCACCCGCCTCGACGTACGGCCGTACGAGCCCGGCACCGCCCTCGTACGGGCGGACGGGCCCGGCGCCGGGTCATTTCTCGTCCACGACATTCCGCTGGGGCGCGGACTTGCCGCGGCCGTCGCGGAAGAATCCACCTGACTCACTCATCCAAGGCCGGGCTGTCTCTGTCTCCCGGCAGATGGGCCACTACAAGAGCGGCGGCTTCCTCTGGCGTCGTCACTTCGCCTAGCAGGGTGGTGTAGCCGGATGTGTAAACCTTATAGGGCGGCCCGCCAGAGACGATGAACGGCAAGTCATCGTGGTTCCCGGCCGATGACGGGGCAGATCGCAGGAACTTCAACGTGCCGTGGCTCGGCCACGGGTAGAGGCCGCGGAGTTTCGGCTGGGCGTGCGTGGCTTCGATGACCAGCGGATCGCCTTGCCGGGTTCCCGGAGTGCGTTCCAGCAGGTGACGCCAGGCAGTCGGGATGTCGGGAGCTTCAGGCATAAGCCCATTCTTCGAGGTCGCGGGGGTTCGGGCAAGTGGCAGAGGGGAGTTCGCCACATGCCTCTCTCCTGTCGGCGACTCATCAGAAAGGACGGTTCCCGAATTCATCAACGGAGCCGATGAGATGGCCGGGCGCGCTGGCTAGGGTGAGAAGTGCGGGCATCGCGGTCCGCGTGGCACATCAGCCTTTCATGTTCCTCATGGATCGGATTCCCGGAGGTCATACGCATGCCGGAGAGCACCATCCCTTACGGATACGACGAGGTCATCGCCGAGCTGACGGGTTATGTGGAGGCGCGCTTCCTCCCCGAAGGGGAAACCGGGCTCCAGCCCGGTTCGCCGCTTCTGGAGTGGGGGATTCTCACCTCGCTCACCACAGCGGAACTGATCTCTTTCATTCTCGACCGATATGGGATCTCCATTCCGCCGGAGCGGGTAGTCGGCGCGCACTTCAAGAATCTCGACGCGATATCGCGGTTGGTGGTATCGCTCCAGGGCGAGCCCGCGGCGCGTACCTGAGCGGGATCGGCGGCGCCCGGGCCGGACGGCGGTTGACGGCGGTCGATGGCGACCGGGCCGGGCGCGGGTCCGCCGTGGGCCGGCCGCGGGTCCGCCGCAGCTCGGCCGCGGGGGAGTCGCGTACGCCCGCAGGCGAGGGCCCGCGCGTGCGGGAGCCCGCACGTGTGGGGGTTCGTACGCGCGGGAGCCCGTACGTGTGGGGGCCCGTACGCCCGTAGGCGGGGAGCGCGCTGGACGGAGAGCGGCTGGGAACGGTCGGGGAACGGCCGAGAAGAGCGCGGGACCCGAGGGCTTTGGCCAAGACTCGTCGGCCCCGTCACCGCATCCTCGTCCCGAGGGTGTCCCGGATTCGAAGGATCACCTACTGTATTAACTCACTGACAGATGAATTACATCTCCCAGGGGGTGGGCGCCATATGACCGGTCGTCCGACCAGAGACCGCATCCTGGACGCCGCGCGCGAAGAACTGGCGGCCCACGGCTACAACGGCACCTCGACCCGTAACGTGGCCAAACGCGCACAGGTCGACATCCGGCTGCTCCACCACTACTTCGGCTCCCGGAGCCGGCTGCTGCACACGGCCCTCCAGCCCGGCCGCCGGCCCGCCCTGCCCCCGGGAGAACCGGATGAACAGGGAGCACAGGGACCACAGGGGCCACAGGGGGCACAGGGGCCACAGGGGGCACAGGGGGAACCCGAACCGGACGCCTCGGCGACCGGCGTCGCGGCACCCGATGCCGGCTCGGACGCGGCCTGGCTCACGGAGCGGCTGACCGCCCTGTGGGGGACCGACCCCCTCGCCCGGCGGGCCCTGATCGCCTCGGCCATGACCGACGGCCCGACCGGGTACCGGCTCGTCTCCTTCGTCACCACGCTGCTGCACGACCTGGAACCGGCCGAGGGCCCGTCGGACGACGGGCCGCCGGCGCCCGGCCGGCCGGGCTACGACGAGCTGAGCCGCGCCGTGGCCGCGGCCCAACTGCTCGGGCTGGCGGTGCTGTGCGAGTCCGGGGCGCTGGAGCGGCTGGCCCTGGCGAGCGGCGCGGGGGGTTGCCGGCTCCAGGAGTTCAGCCTGGAGTCCCAGCTCGCGGCCGTGCTCGCCGCCGTGTCCGCCGAAGGGGGACTCGATGCCGTACGGGGGTGAGGCCGCCAAGTGGCCCCGGCGACCGGGCCCCCACGCCACCGCCAGCAGCAGGCTGATCCTGCGCGCCGCGCGCGACGAACTCGCGGAGCACGGCTACGGCGGCAGCACCGTACGCGGCATCGCCGACCGGGCGGGCGTCAACACCAGCCTGGTCCACTACTACTTCGGCTCCCGCGAAGGGGTGCTCACCGCCGCGTTGCGCGAGGCCGCGCACCTGCTGACCTCGGGGTGGAGCGGCGCCGGAACGAGCCGTGGGGGCGGGGCGCGAGACGGCCGGTCCTGCGAGGGCCGGTCCTGCGACGGCCGGGGTTGCGATGGCCGGATCTGTGACGGCCGGGCTTGCGGCGACCGGACTTGCGGCGGCCGGGCTTGCGGGGGCCCGGCCTGCGACGGCGATCGGGTCCGCGGTGGGGCCGAGCTGCTCCGCCGCGAGTTGCCGCTGTGGGAGTCGCCGGAGTGGCGCAGCGCGGTACTCGCCCTGATCCGCAGCTCCGTGACGCACGAGGCGGCGGGACGCTACCTGGCCGATGTCGTACGCCGCGTCTCCCCGGAGGTAGCCGGCCCCTGCCCGCATACCGTCATGCTCGGCGCCCAACTCATCGGCCTGATGGTCGTGCGCCACATCACCCCCGTGGAACCGCTGGCCTCCGCGGACCTGGAGGGCCTCATCGCCCTCCTCGCCCCTGTGGCCGAACGCCTTCTCGCCGGTCACGGCGAAGCCCCGGCCCAGCAGTTGGGCCCGTGACGAGCGCCGAGCGCGGCGCGTGCTGGGCCGGGCCTATCGGTTGGCCGACTGCGGCGCCCCGAGTGCGGCCCCGCCTCGGGGCCGCGTTTCCCCTCTGTACGTTGCCGACTCACGTGCCGGGGCCGTGACGGGCGCCGGGGTCGGCTCGCCCGCCGGCCCTCGACTCGCAACGGGCATCACGCACCGAGCACCGAGTAGGGGACGGGCTCGGCCCACCGCCTTGGTCCCGGACCGGCGGGTGGCACGGGTGGCGACCAGTACAGCCAAGCGGAAGAGGCCGGCCTGATGACCGACCGCGGAACAGCGGGAACAGCGGGAACAGCCGGAACAGCCGGAACAGCCGGAACAGCCGGAACAGCGGGGACCGATGTGAACGATGCGGCGGATGGGGACTCTATGACGGGGGTGCGGAGTCGGGGTGGGAGGGCGCAGGTGTTCTGTCTGCCGCACGCGGGCGGCAGTGCCGCCGGGTTCGGGGCGTGGCGGCGGCGCTTCGCCGCGCACGTGCGCGTGTGCCCGGTCGAGCTGCCCGGCCGCGGCACCCGCTGGGGCGAGCCGCCGCCCGCCCGGTTCGCCGCCCTCGTGGCCGACCTCGCCGCGCGGATCAGGAGGGAAGCCGACGGCCCGTACCTGCTCTACGGCCACAGCTTCGGCGCGCTGCTCGCCTACGAGCTGGCCCACGCCCTGCGCCCCGCGCTCGGCGAACCCGCCGCGCTGCTCGTCTCCGGCCGCAACGGCCCCGGCGTCCCGCACCCGGCGCTGCCGCTGCACGCGCTGCCCAAGGAGCGGCTGATCGAACGGTTGTGGGCGCTCGACGGAGTGCCGGCGGCCCTGGTCGACAAGCCGGAGCTGATCGACCCGTTCCTGCCCGTCCTGCGCGCCGACGCCAGGCTCGCCGAGCTCTACCGGCGCGGCCGTCACCCGGTCCTGGGCTGTCCGGTCCGCGTGTTCGCCGGGGACCACGACCCGCTGGTCGACCCGGCGGGGCTGCGGCGGTGGGCGGAGGAGACCACCGCCGACTGCGAGGTCCAAACGGCCCCGGCTGGACACATGCTGACGAGCCACCCGGTCTTTCTGGCGTGGCTGGCCCGCAACGTGAGCGGTCTCGCGGCGGGAGCCGCCGCACCTCGCTGAGTCCCCTTCGGGCCCCGCGGGGGAGAATCGGCGCATGACGATGAGCAGAGCGAGACCCGGATTCCTCCTGGTGGCCACGGCGACGGCGGCGGTGGCCGTGCTCGCGGCGGGGTGCGGGACGGAGCGGGCCGGGGAGCAGGCCGCGCCCGCGCGGGGGGCGGCGACGCCGACCCGGCCGGCCGAGCCGACGAATTTTCCCTGCCCCGGGGAGAGCCGGACACCGTCTCCGACGGCGACCGCGAACGCGACCGCGCCCGCCTCCGGCGGGGGTGGGCCCCTGGCCGACCACTACGCCGAGAACCACGGTTTCAGGGAGCCCTTTCCGCTCTACGGCCAGCACCGCTGCGACGGGCTCGCGGCCGTTCAGCGCATCAAGGCCGCGCTCGAACCGCTGCGCCGGCGTGGGGACTTCGCCCCGGAGAGCATCCAGTCCGCCCTCACCCGGCTCGGCTACCCCGCCGACAAAGTGCGCTCGTACGAGGACGGCCCCGAAGCTGCCGGCTTCCTCGTAGAAGCCGCCCCCGACACCCTCTGCGTAGAAGGCCGCCTGAGCCCCCGCCCCACCGAAGCCACCGCCTTCGGCGGCTACCCCGACCACTCAGGCTGCGAAGCCCCCAGCGGCGGCCACTGATCCCCCCGCCCCACCGAAAGCCCCCCGGGCCCAGCCCCCCCGCACGCCAGGCCGCCCGCGACCGCGCCCCCACCCCGCCACACGGCCACCCCCGTGCGACCGACGCACCCGCACGCTGAAACCGCCCCCGGCCGGCCCGGTCCACTGCGGCGGGCCTGGTTGTGGGACGGCCCTCGGTGACATCGACGGACAGGGGTATGGCCTTTCCGCCGGCCGCGGTGATGTCGGCGGCGAGGGAGGCGAGCTTTCCCTGGCGGCGTGCGATGACGGTGACAGAGGCTCCCAGTTCGGCGAGTCGGCGGGCGGTGGCCGCCCCCATGCCGCTGGAGGCTCCGGTGACCACGGCCACACAGCCGTCCAACGGCCGGCTGGTAAGCAGGTACGTCAGGGTGAGAGATATTTCCTGTTGCTCGGGGTCGGTTCGGCGTGGTCAGGCAGCGTCGTCGCAGGCCGTGGCGGCGGACTTGTCCTGCCAGGCCGCGAGGTCGTCCTGAAGGCTGCGGATCTTGACTAGCTGGCGTTCGATCGCGTCACGCCCCAGGGCCAGGTGCCCAGGCAGCTTGTCCTGGCAGGTCACCTCATAGATCAGGGCGGCGCCCTTGACGGGATCGCCGAGCTGGGTGTGGTTGGCGGTGTCGGCCCAGTCCAGGGTGGCGTGGGCCGGCGTACCGTCGTAGGCGGGGATACGCTCGGCCGCGGTCGACAAGGAGCTGGCGTCGAGGAAGTCGGTGCGGAAGACCCCGGGCTCCACGACCATGCTCTGGATCCCGAACGGCTCCAACTCCACCGCGAGCGCCTCACTGATACCGGCCACGGCGAACTTCGACGCGCTGTACATGCTCACCCCGGGCTCGCCCTCGAAGCCGGAACGGGAGCCGATGTTCACGACCTTTCCGCCTCCGGCCGCCCTCATTCCCGGCAGGACCGCGCGGGTGACGTTGATCAGCCCGAAGACGTTGAGATCGAACAAGGACCGCGCCTCGGCGTCCGTGATCTCCTCCAGCGCCCCGAGCAGAGCACGCCCCGCGTTGTTGACGAGGACGTCGATCCTGCCGAAGCGCTCCACAGCCGTCTCGACCGCGGCGGTGATGTCCTCGCCGCGGGTGACGTCGAGGGCGACACCGAGGACGCGGTCGTGCCGGTACAGCTCGTCCGGCAGCTTCCGCGGGTCACGGGCGGCGACCACGACGTTGTCGCCGCCGTTCAGTGCCGCCCGTGCGATCTCCAGCCCCAGCCCGCGGGAGCCGCCGGTGATGAACCACGTTGCCATGAAGGTATCTCCATCCGTTCACTTCGCCCGGACACCCCTTGCGGTGGCGGGCTCCGGCATCCACTGAACCAACTCTGAGCAGGCAAAAGAGGCCTCAAAAGGGCCCGCCTGATCGGGGGACGAAATGGGCCACCCTCCGGCCGCCGAATCCTCAGAGAAAGCGCGACCCTGGATGTATGGATCGTGAGCACCCCACCAGCGCACCCATGGCGGAATTCCTCCGCTCCGCCCGCACCCGCCTCACCCCGCGGGAAGCCGGGCTCGACGCCCCGGGCCTGGGCCGACGCCGGGTATCCGGACTGCGCCGGGAGGAACTCGCCCGGCTGGCCGGGGTGAGCGTGGACTACTACACCCGCCTCGAACAAGGCCGCAGCCGCAGCGCCTCCACAGAGGTCCTCGACGCGCTCGCCACCGCCCTGCACCTGGACGACGCCGAGCGCAGCCACCTGCACACCCTCGCCCGGCCACGGTCCCGGCCAGCCCGCCGGCGTCCCCGCCCCCAGCGCGTCCACCCCGCCACCTGGGACCTGCTGGACACCCTCCAGCAGACCGGCCGCCCCGGCTTCATCCTCGGACGACGCCTCGACGTGCTGGCCCACAACCCACTCGCCGGACGCCTGATCACCGACTTCCGCGCCCTCCCCGCGGCCGAGCGGAACCAGGCCCGCTTCGTCTTCCTCGACCCGCACGCGCGCGAGCTGTACCGGGACTGGCCCCGCGTCGCCGCCGACACCGCCGCCATGCTCCGCCTCGACGCGGGCCGCCACCCCGACGACCCGGCCCTCAGTGCCCTGGTCGGTGACCTGTCCATACACAGCGAGGAATTCCGCCGCTTCTGGTCCGACAACAAAGTCCACCAGCGCACGACCGGCACCAAGGACTACCACCACCCGCTCGTCGGCGACCTCACCGTCACCTACCAGGCCCTCACCCCCGCAGACGACCCCGACCAGATCCTCTTCGTCTACGGCACCGAACCCGGCAGCCCGTCCGAGACCTCCCTGCGCCTGCTGGCCCAATGGAGCAGGGCGGCAGCCGATACCGGCAGCGTCACAGCGCGAGCCCCAGGAGCTCACGACTGATACGAGCCCGCTCCGGTCGTCAAGAAGCGCGAGACAGATCCGACGCAGACCGCTCTTCCCCCCCCACGACAACCGCTATCGCTCGCCCCGGGGCTTTGCGCTTTGGGACAGCGAGAGATCAGCGGCTGCTGCCGCCCGGGACGAGCAGGCCGGTCAGTTCGGAGATCGCCTCCGGGGAGGGCTTGAAGTAGCGGCGGACATTCTCCGGCTTCTTGTGCCGGGACTTCGCCATCAGCATCAGCAGCGAGGCGCCTTGGACACCGAGCGCGGTCAGCCCCGAATGGCGGTACTCGTGCAGGTCCCAGCCGGTCCCCGTCCCGCGTACGGCGGTGTGCTCATCGAGGAGGGCGCGGGCCTGCCCGTAGGAGAGGCGGGCAAGGCCGGTGTCCGGGCACACGTCGCGCGGGCTGACCACCTTCCCCGGGCCGGGCCGCCGGTGGGTGACGAACACCGGGCCCCGGGTACGGCCCTTGATCAGGCGGGGCAGGAGCCGGGCGGTATCCGCGTCCCAGTAGACGGTCTCCAGCACGAAGTCCTCACGGGCCTGCCCGCGGCGGCGGGCCTTGCTCCGGGCCCCCTTGGCCTTCACCGGGCAGCGCCGGGCGGCGAGGTCCAGGTTCTCGATGTTGACCCCGAGGATTTCCTCCGCGCGGGCGCAGGTCTCGTAGAGCACCCGCCACAGCGTCTTCTCCCGCAGAGGGACCTCGCGCCGGGCGACAAGCCGGTCCACGGCCATCTTCGAGCGGGCCGGGTCTCGGAGTCCGGCACCACCAGCCGTTTCGTCCAGGCCGGAACCGCCGGGCCGTCGTACCCGTACTCCTCGCACCAGCCCAGCCACGACAGCACTGACGCCCGGCGGGCGTTCCAGGTGTTGACCGCCGCAGTGCCCCACAGCAGCTCCCGGGCCTCGCCGGGCTCATCGTCCGCGACCGACCCGAGCGGGCGGGCCTCGCCGATCCGCTCAGCGGTCTTGCCGACGCCGGTCGAGTAGCTGCGGACCGTGTCCGGGTTGCCGAGCGAGTCGAGGCAGGCGTCCGCTGCCGCGCGGACGGTCAACGTCTTCCCGGCCGGCAGTTCCACGGCAGTCGGCACCACTTCCCCCCTTGCTGCGGATAACAGGGCCGCTTCACGTACGACCCGGAGAGCGTCACCGCAGGTGACAAAGCAAGCTCCCACAGGTAAATGGGCGTTATCCGTGGGAAGACTTCAGACGGGTCCGGTCGCCGACGCCCCGTCAGCCGCCTACCTGGGTCGACTCGGCCTAGCGCACGATCTGACATGGATGTTCCTCAACCCCCCATGCGGCCGGACGGCGCAGCAGGGTCCGCGCGGTGGGAGCGTTCGTCGGACGGTCGGCCCTCGACGGCGGGTGTGCCCCGTGCGGCGGCCCCGCCTGTGCGGCGGGCCCGCGCACGTACGCAGGTGCCCCCGGCGGGTGTGGCGCAGCGGCGGCCGTACGGTGGTCGCCGTCCAGGTGGTGGTGGCGCCGCTACCTCGGTTACGACTGGGCGGTCGGCGGGTTCGTGTGCGGCGGCTCCTGGGCGGGGCGCGGCCGTCGGGACGGTGCGGGTGCGGCGGTGCCTGCGTCTGTGTGGCTGGTGTGCGCGTAGAGCCGGGGCCGCGCTCCAACAGCAGGCTGCATTTGCTGCCCGAGCGGCGACGCCGCCGTCCTCGGCGCAGCCGCCCGGCGGCGGCGCCGCCTCGGCTCTCACATGCGGCGGCGAGGCTGCCCCGGCCTCACGCGCGGGGGCGAGGCCGCCACGGCCTCCGCGCCGCCCCTCACCGGCGGGGAGCGGCGGTGTGGGGGGCGGTTGAGCCCGACAGGAGGAGGGCGGCGGCGTGGAGGTTGGGGACGCTGCCTAGGCAGCCGGGTGGGGGGTGGGCGGGCAGGGGGCCGCGGCCGGAGCGTACGTGGAGGGAGTGGCAGCCGGCTGCGGCGGCGGCGCGGAGGTCGGACTCGTGGTCGCCGATGAGCACCGCCTCGTGCGGGGCGGCCCCGGTGAGCGTGAGGGCGCGCAGCACCATGCCGGGGCGCGGCTTGCGGCAGGCGCAGGCGGCTTCCGGGGTGTGGGGGCAGTACAGGACATGCGGGGGAGCGGCGCCGTCCGCGGTGAGGTCGGCCGTCATGCGCGCGTGGATCGCGTCGAGGTGACTGGACGTCATGAGGCCACGGCCTATGGCGCTCTGATTGGTGATCACCGCCAGTGGGAGCCCGGCCGCAGCCAGCAGCCCGTAGCCGGTGCGGGCGCCGGGCAGCCACTCCCAGTCGTCGGGCGAGCGCACGTACCCGGGCCGGTTGATGTTGAGGACGCCGTCCCGGTCGAGCAGTACGGCCCTCAGCGCGGGCGGGCTCGCAGGGTGCGCCACTAGTGGTCCCTCCGTCCCGGCCGGGCGGCGGCGCCGGTCGGCCGGGACGGGCACCGGGCGGCCCCCACGGGAAAGCGGCGGCGCGCCTTCCGTAATCCGCTGCGGAAATAAGACACCGAATTCTTCCCCGTGTTCTTCCCGTGTTCCCCCCCGTGGCGATTCGCGGCGGGGTGTCCGGACGAGCGGGATCGCGGAAATTTCCGTCCTTGACGCGGACCGGTGAACGGCTATGATCCGACGGTTGATTGCCGCTGATTGCTGTTGTTTACCGGTTGATTGCCGGCTGATTGCCGTGATCTTGAAACGTCAGGATCTTGAAACACCAGGATCTTGAATCGCTAGGATCTTGTAAACACCACGATCTTGAAATGTCGCGATCTTGAATTTCCGTGATCTTGACCGACGGTCAAAATAACAGTGGGCGATGTACCTGTCAATGGCAGGCAGGCGAACCGGCCAACCGCTGCGGGGCGCAATGCGAGGGAGCGGGAAGCTATGTACATACTCGGCGTCAATACCGGACCCCACGACTCCTCGGCCTGCCTGCTGAAGGACGGGGAACTGATCGTGATGGTGGAGCAGGAGCGGCTGAGCCGAAGAAAGCGGGCGTTCGGCGAGGCCCCGCGCGCGGCCGTCGCCGCCTGTCTGCGGGCCGCGGACATTTCCCTCGGCGATGTCGCCGAAACCGCGGTGGGCTGGGACGTTCCGCTGCTCAGCGAGGTGGAGGGGGCGCCCTTCGACGCCGCGCGGTTCCACGAGTGGCTGCTGCCGGACGGCGGCGGGGAACGCCGCCCGCCCACCCGGTTCGTACCGCACCACATGGCACACGCCGCAAGCGCGCTGTGGACGAGCGGATTCGAGGACGCGGCGATTCTCGTGCTCGACGGCCGCGGCGAGTGCCGGTCCACCACCCTGGCCCGCGGGTCCGCCGGAAAGATCGAGGTCATCCGGGACTGGGACACCAGCCTGTCGCTCGGCAACTTCTATTCCATCGCCGCCCAATGGGCCGGATTCACCATGTGGGACGCCGGGAAATTGATGGGGCTCGCCTCCTACGGACGCCCCGACCAGGCCGTACCGCTGATCGCCGCGGAGGACGACTACACCTTTCCCGGCGCCCCCGCACCGCGCCGCCGCCCGGCCCAGCACTACCTCCAACTGCATGACTTCTTGTACGAATACTTCGGCAGGAACAATTACCCCTATGCGCAAGGCGACCGGAACGAGCCGATGGCGCACGCGTCCTTCGCCGCGTCCGTGCAGGCGGCGCTGGAGGACGTGCTGCTGGAACTGGCCCGGTTCGCGCGCCGCCGCACCGGGGCCGACCGGCTGGTACTGGCCGGCGGTGTGGCGCTGAACTGCGCGGCGAACGGGCGGCTGGCGCGGTCCGGAATCTTCTCCGACATCTACGTGCCGCCCGTGCCGCACGACGCCGGCGTCGGGCTCGGCGCGGCCCTCCTCGCGGACCGGGAGCTGAGCGGCCGGGGCGACGGCGGCCCGGCCCACCGTATGCGCCACGCCTACTGGGGGCCCGGCATCACGGCGGAGGACATCGCCTCCGCGCTCCACGGCGCGGGCCTCGCGACCATGCACCTGTCGACCGAGGACGTCATCGGCCGGACCGCCGCCCACCTCGCGGCGGGCCGCCTCGTCGCCTGGTGCGCGGGGCGCGGCGAGGTGGGGCAGCGGGCGCTCGGCGCGCGCAGCATCCTCTGCGACCCGCGCCACCGGAGCGCGGTCGCCCGCCTCAACTCCGTGAAGGGCAGGGAGATCTGGCGGCCTCTCGCCCCGAGCGTGCTGGAGGAGTACTGGAGTGCCGTGTTCGAGGCCGCGCCCCTGTCCCTCTGCGAATTCATGCTCGCCGCCGTCCCGGTCCGCGCGTCCGCCCGGCGGATGCTGGCCGCCGCCGTGCACGTGGACGGCACGGCCCGCCCACACGTCGTCCGCCGCTCGGTGAACGAGCGGTTCTGGACGCTCATCGACGCGTTCCGCCGGCTGACGGGCGTGCCCGCCGTGCTCAACACCTCCTTCAACCTGGCCGGCGAGCCCGTGGTGTTCGGCCCGGACGACGCCATCGCCACGTTCGTACGCAGCGACATCGAGGTCCTCGTGCTGGGGGACTGCCTCCTGGAGAAGCCCTCGGTGTCCGAGCCCGTACGCGACCAGGGCGGGCGCCGGGCGGCGCGGCCCGCACGCGGCACCGGGGTCGCGCGGGGCACGCTGGACTCGGGGATGCCGTTCCTGCCGTGGCAGTCGGCCGCACCGTCCGAAGAGGAACCGGACGTCCAGCGGTAGCCCAGCCGTAGTCCACGGTAGTCCAGCGGTAGTCCGGTGGCCGGGACCGGGATCGGGGCCGCGCCCGCGGTCGCGGGCGCGCGGGGCGCGGCGCGCGGCCGGAAAGCGTCGCTCAATTTTCCTTTCTCATTGCCCAGTTGGGCCCGTCACCGCTTGCATTGCTCTCCCTATGGCTGGTGCCGCAGTCAGTCATGTGACGGAGGGGGACGCCGTGCGCGAAGCCGGACTACGTACCAAGAGACCGAACAGACACGACCGACGGAGACACGACAGACGGAGACACGACAGGCGGAGCGGGGTGGGCGCCCCCGGAGTGCGGGGCGCCATGGCCGGTGCGGTGGCGCTGATCAGCGCCACCGCACTCGTCGTCTCGGCCGCGCCCGCCGGCGCCGCGCCGGGCGCCACCCCGCCCGCCGGCCCGGCGGACCTGGTCCCCGGCAAGCGCACCGCGACCCCCGCGCTGGTCAGCGGCCTCCGGGAGCCCGCCCAGGCCGCGGGGAACGCCGCCGACGCGGCGCTCGGCCACCTCGCCGCCCACGAGAACCGCTACCGCATCCCCGCCCCGGGGCGCGACCTGCGGCCCGTACGGACGGTGGAGGCCGGGGGCGAGGAGACCGTACGGTTCCAGCAGCGGCACCAGGGCGTGGCGGTCCTGGGCGGCCAGTACCTGGTCCGGATGGAGCACAGGGGCGGCGAACGCGTCGTCACCGGGGCCTCCGGCGCGTACTTCACCGGCCTGAAGACCGGCACCGTCCCCGAGGTCGACGAGGAACTGGCCGTCGAACGCGCCGTGGACGCCGCGACGGACCAGCTCAAGGCCGCCCGCGCGGGCGGCGCGGCGTGGGACGAGGCGCGCCCGCTGACCGGCGCCGCGCGCGGACTGGCCGTCCTGCCCACCAGCGCGGGTCTGCTCACCTGGCACGTGACCGTACGCGGCGTACACCCCGGCACGGGCGAACCGGTGCTGCGGGAGGTCTACGTCGACGCGCGGGCCGGGTACCCGGTGCTCCAGTACAGCGGAATCAAGACGTTCGCGGCGGCCTCCGGCGCCCCTGCCGCGTCCACACCCGCCGCACACAAGATCCTCTCGCCCGCTCCCGCCGCGTCGAAGCCCGCCGCGCCCCGCCCGGACCGCCGCAAGGCCGCGCCGCCCGCCGAGGAGCAGGGGCCCGCCGAGGAGCAGGGGCCCACGGTCGTGGGCTCCGGCGTCAAGTACGACGGCAAGGCCGTCGGGTTGCAGCTCACCCGGGACGAAGCGCGCCAGGAATACGTGATGCGCGATCAGATCCGGATGCGGGACGGCAGCAAGAACCCGATCTCCACCTGGGACGCGCGCGGCAAGTCCGTCGGCGAGGTGTCGGGTCAATGGCCCTCCGACATCAAGGAGTTCGGGTCGCCCACCCTGGCCTTCGGCGGCGAGGCGACCGAGGCGGGCGCGGTCGACGCGCACTGGGCGGCCGGCAAGGTCTACGACTACTACCGGCAGGTGCACGGCCGGGACAGCCTCGACGGTCAGGGCGGCACCATCAACTCCCTGGTGGGAGTGGACGACTTCGGGCGTCCGTACAACAACGCGTTCTGGGACGGCACCAAGATGGTGTACGGCGGCGGTGACGCCGAGTACCGCGCGTTCTCGGCGGGCCTGGACGTCGTCGGCCACGAGATGACGCACGGCGTCGTCGAGAACTCGGCGAACCTCGTCTACGCGGGGCAGTCCGGCGCCATGAACGAGGCGATCGCCGACTACTTCGGCAACGCCATCAAGACCGACGCCTACGGCATCCCCATGGACAGCCCCGACGCCGGCCTGCTCGGCGAGTCGCTGTGCCGGACCAAGCCGCCGCGCGAGTGCGCGGCCCGCGACCTCAACGACGGGCGGACCACGGCCAAGTCCTTCCTCGGCGTGTCCCTCGTCACCGACAACGGCGGCGTCCACCTCAACTCCACCATCTTCTCCGGCGCGCTGTGGGACATGCGCGAGGACATCGGCCGCACCCTCGCCGACCGGATCGTCTACCGGGCGCTCACCGCCTACCTGACCCCGCTGGACGGGTTCACCGAGGGCCGCGCCGCGGTGCTCGCCGCCGCCCGTGACCTCAAGGTGTCCGGCAAGGAACTCAAGGCCGTCGAGCGGTCCTTCAACGCCCATGGCATCGTGCCGGGTTGGGAACTCGCCACGGGCGTCGACTCCGACCCGCTGATGGGCGACGTCAACACGGAAGGCGTCCGGGTGGGCGCCGGCGGCGGCTGGTGGACCACCTCCAAGTCCAACGAGAACGGCAGTGAGCCGTACTCCGTGTGGGCCGGCCGCGCCGACGGCACCGGCGCGCCGCAGCGGATCAGCCCCAACGACGGCCGGTACCACGTGCACCCCGCCACCGACGGGAAGACCGTGGTGTGGCTGGCGTACAACCGCAGGACCGTGGACCTCCTTGCGCGGCCCCTCGCGGGCGGGCCCGTCAAGAAGCTGTGGTCGGGCCGGCGCGTCGGGCCCGAGCTCCAGATCGAGGGCGACGTGGTCGTCGTGGAGTCGCGGCCCCGCGGGGCCCGGTCGCTCGTGCAGTACCTGCGGCTCAGCGACCCGACCCCGGTGGACGTGACCGGCGACCGGAACGTGAACTCCAGCCACCCGTCGCTCCGCGACGGCCGCATCGCGTACGCCACCATGGAGCGCTCCGAGGGGACCGTCACGTACGGGACCGAGGTGCTCGACCTCAGGACGGGCGTACGGACCCGGATGGGGCAGCTCGGCACCCTCAAGGACACCGGGCCGACCGCGATCAACGGCAGCCATGTGTTCTGGTTGGCCAACGAGGCGGAGGGGAGTCGGCTGACCGCCGTGCGCCGGGCCGATCTGGACGGCACCGGAGTCGTCGACATCAGCCCCGCCGGCGGCCCGGGCGCGATCGAGGGCATCGACCTCATCGCCTCGGACGACGCGGTGACCGCCGCCACCTGGACGCCCGCCCCCGAGTACCGCAACGAGGCGCTGCCCAAGCTGTGGCAGTTCTCGGCGGACGGGAAGCGGAAGGACCGGGTGTCCTGCAACCGCGGCGAGCAGATGTGGGCCGGCATGCCGGGCGGCCGGCAGGTGGTGTGGACCGACTCCACCACCGGGCACAGCGACGTGGTGACGCGTACGCGTCCGGCCGGCACCTGCGGATGAGCGGTTCGACGTCATGACCTGGCGACAAGACAGCCCGTACGGGGCCCCGGGCCCGGAGCGGGCGGCGTGTGCGCGAATGTCGATATGTGTCCAATGTGCTGTGAGTGCGTCATGTGGGTTAAATATGGGGTCGTGGCCATAGGTATGCCGACCGTGGGCCCATCCCCATCCGGACGGTCGTGGGCCCCACCCATATCCGAACGAAAGACACCACCATGCGCATCGGTATCGACGTCGGAGGCACCAACACCGACGCCGCCCTGCTCGGGGACGACGACCGGGTGCTCGCGGCGGCCAAGTCGCCGACGACGGCGGACATCACGTCCGGCGTCATCGCGGCCGTCCGCGCCCTCGACGCGCCCGTCGAGTCCGTCACCGCCGTGATGATCGGCACCACCCACTTCCTCAACGCCCTCATCGAGGGCGCCCGGCTCGCGCCCGTCGCGGCCGTACGGCTCGGCCTGCCCGCCACGGCCGCGCTGCCGCCCATGACCGACTGGCCCGAACGGCAGCGCGCGGCCGTCGGCGGGCACGGCTACCTGTGCCACGGCGGCCGGGAGTACGACGGCCGGCCGCTGTCGCCGCTGGACCCGGAGGAGCTGAGGCGGACCGCCGCCGACATCGCCGCCCGGGGGATCGGCTCCGTCGCGATCTCGGGCGTGTTCTCGCCCGTCGCCGAGGAGGACGAACGGCGCGCCGCGGACATCCTGCGCGCCGAACTCGGCGACGGCGTGCACTTCTCGCTCTCCCACGAGCTGGGCCGCGTCGGGCTGCTCGCCCGCGAGAACGCCACCATCGTCAACGCCGCCCTGCGCGACCTCGCCACCGTCATCGTCCGGTCCTTCGGCGAGGCCCTGGACACCCTGTCGATCACCGCGCCGTTCTTCCTGTCGCAGAACGACGGGACGCTGATGGACGTGGACTTCGCCCGTACGTACCCGGTGGCGACCTTCGCGTCCGGGCCCACCAACTCCATGCGCGGCGCGGCCTTCCTGTCCGGGCTCGGGGACTGCGCCGTCGTCGACGTGGGCGGCACCACGGCCGACGTCGGCATCCTCGCGGGCGGCTTCCCGCGCGAGGCGGCGGGCGAGAGCGAGGCCGCCGGCATCCGCACCAACTTCCGCATCCCCGACGTGCTCTCCCTCGGCATCGGCGGCGGCTCCCACGTCTCCGACGCCGCCGAGACCGGCCCCCGCTCCGTCGGCTACCGGCTCACCGAGGACGCCCTGGTCTTCGGCGGCGACGTGCTGACCGCCACCGACCTCGCGGTCGCCGCGGGCCGCGCCGACATCGGCGACCGCGGCCGGGTCGCCCACCTGAGCCCGGAGTTCACCGACCGTGCCCTCGCGCGGATCGCCGAGCGGCTGGCGGAGAGCGTCGACCGGATGCGCACCTCGGCCGCGCCGCTGCCGGTCGTCGCCGTGGGCGGCGGCTCGATCCTCGTGCCCGGCGCCCTGCCCGGCTTCGACGACGTGCGCCGCCCCGGCCACTTCGACGTGGCCAACGCGGTCGGCGCCGCCATCGCGCAGGTCGGCGGCGAGGTCGACCGGGTCTTCCAGGTGCCCGAGGGCCGCCGCGAGGCGGTGCTCGCCGAGGCCCGCGAGGAGGCCGCCGGCCGGGCCGAGGAGGCGGGCGCCCGGCCCGGCAGCGTACGGATCGTGGACATCGAGGAGGTGCCGCTCGCGTACCTGCCGGGCGGCGCGACGCGCATCCGCGTCAAGGCCGTCGGCGACCTCGACCTGGGCCGGCTCGGCGGCGCCCGATCCGGCCCCGAGCGACCCGACCCCGACCAGCCCGCCGCCCAACGGCCCGGCGGCGCCCAGCAGCACGACGGAGCGACCCCCCATGCGTGAGATCACCCTCGACGTCCTCGACGACATCGCCCGCGGCGCCGGCATCCTCGGCACCGGGGGCGGCGGCGACCCGTACATCGGCCAACTGCTCGCCCGCGAGGCCATCCGCGAACACGGCCCAGTACCCGTCGTCGCCATCGAGGACGTGCCCGCCGACGCGACCGTCGTGCCGGTCGCCGGCATGGGCGCCCCCACCGTGCTCCTGGAACGCGTCCCCAACGGCGGCGAGGAACTCACCGCCCTGCGCGCCCTGGAGAAGCACCTCGGCCGCCCCGCCACCCACATCACGCCCATCGAGATCGGCGGCGTCAACTCGATGCTGCCCATCGCCTGCGCCGCCGCCGCGGGACTGCCCATCGTCGACGGCGATGCGATGGGGCGCGCCTTCCCCGAACTCCAGATGGTGCTCCCCGGCCTCATCGGCGTCTCCAACTCGCCGATGGCGCTCGCCGACGACAAGGGCAACACCATCGTCGTCGAGGCCGTCGACAACCACGCCGCCGAGCGCATCGCCCGCGCCGTGTGCGTGGAACTCGGCTGCCAGATCTCCTGCGCGGACACGGTGCTCCGCGGCGACCAGCTCGCCGACGGCCTCGTACCGGCGACGCTCACGCTGGCCGGACGGCTCGGCGCGGCGGTCCGCGAGGCGCGCGCCGCGCACACCGACCCGGTGGCCGCCGCCCGCGCCATGCTGTCCGGCATCCCCCTGCTCACCGGCAAGGTCGTCGACGTCGTCCGGCGCACCGAGGGCGGCTTCGCGCGCGGCCGGGCCCGGCTGGAGGGCATCGGCGACGACGCGGGCCGGGTGCTCGAACTCGACTTCCAGAACGAGCACCTGCTCGCCACGCGGGACGGGGTGACCGTCGCGACGACCCCGGACCTGATCTGCGTCCTGGACAGCGAGACGGGCTCGCCCGTCACCACCGAGGGGCTCCGCTACGGCCTGCGCGTCAGCGTCCTCGCCGCTCGCTGCGACCCGCGCTGGATCTCGCCGGGCGGCCTCGCCCTCACCGGGCCGCGCTACTTCGGCTACGACGTGGACTACCTGCCGTTCGGGGAGGAGGCCCGTACGAGCTTCGGGGAGGAGGCCCGCACGAGCTGAGGCCGCGAGCCGGGTCCGAGCGCCGAGCCTGCGTACCGAGCCGGCGTACTGGGGCCGAGCGCCGGAGCGTCGGGCCAGGGCCGCCCGTCTCCGGCGCACTTCCGGCCAATTCCGCCGACTTCGCGCATTCCGGCGGACGGTACGGCCGTACTCCGCCACAATCGACGCGCTCCGTGCTGCGGACCGGCAGCCACGAGCATCGTGGACGGGGGCGCGCCGATGTCCGAGGAATACAAGGGACGCGAGGAATACAAGGGACGCGAGGAATCCAAGGGTCACGCGGAATCCAAGGGTCACGCGGAGTACGACTACATCGTCGTCGGCGCGGGGTCGGCCGGCTGCGTGATCGCCGCGCGGCTGACGGAGGACCCGGACCGTACGGTGCTGCTGATCGAGGCGGGGCCGCCGGACACCAAGCCGGAGCTGCTGGCGCCCACCGCCTGGCCCGCCCTCGGCGGCACCGAGGTCGACCACGGCTACGTCACCGTGGCGCAGCGGGGCATGGGCGGCGCGGCGCACCCGTACCCGCGCGGCCGGACGCTGGGCGGCTCCAGCGCCATCAACGCGATGGTGTTCCTGCGCGGGCACCGCGCGGACTACGACCGCTGGGCGGCGGCCGGCTGCACGGGCTGGGGGTACGACGCGGTGCTGCCCAGCTTCCGGCGCATGGAGACCGTGGCGGGCAAGGACCCCGCGTACCGCGGCGACAGCGGACCCATGCGGCCCGCGCCGTCGGAGGACGTTCACCCGCTGTCCCAGGTCTTCGTCGAGGCGGCGGTGGCCGCCGGCCACCCGGAGACCGACGACTTCAACGGCGCCCGCCAGGAAGGCGCGGGCCGCCACGACCTGACCATCGTCGACGGCCGGCGGCAGAGCGCGGCGAGCGGCTACCTCCATCCGGTAAGCGCCCGCCGGCCCGGCCTGACCGTGACGACCGACTCGCGCGCGTACCGCCTGCTGCTCGACCACGACCGGTGCACGGGCGTGGAGTTCGAACGCCGCGGCGAGACCGTTCGGGCGTACGCCCGCGCCGAGGTGATCGTGAGCGCCGGGGCCGTCGACTCGCCGCGGCTGCTCCTGCTGTCCGGCATCGGCCCCGCCGACGAGCTGCGCGCCACGCGCGTCCCCGTCCGCCACGACCTGCCCGGCGTCGGCCGCAACCTGAACGACCACCTCATGTGCGGCGTCGTGTACGAGACGGCCCGGCCGGTACCGGTTCCCCGCGCCAACCTCGCGGAGACCTCCCTGCTGTGGCGCAGCGACCCGGCCCTGCCGGGCCCCGACATGCAGTTGATGTTCATGCACGTGCCGATGGCCCCGCCGGAGCGGCCCGCCCCCGCGCGCGGCTTCACCGTCGGCGTCTCCACCACCGTCCCCGCGAGCCGCGGCTCGGTCCGCCTCGCCTCCGCCGACCCCGCCGCCCCGCCGCTCATCGACCCCGCCTATCTGGCGGCCGAACCGGACGTACGGCGCATGCTGCACGGCATCGCCATGGCCCGGGACATCGTCGCCCGCGCCCCCTTCGCCCCCTGGCGCGAGCGCGAGGTTTATCCCGGAGCGGACATCACCGACGAGCCGTCCCTGCGCGCCTTCCTGGCCGAGGCCGCCGGCCCGTACTTCCACGCCTCGGGCACCTGCGCCATGGGCATCGGCGCCGACGCCGTGGTCACCCCGGACCTGCGGGTACGCGGCCTCGCCGGGCTCCGGGTCGCCGACGCCTCCGTGATGCCGACGATCGTCTCCGTCAACACCAACGCCGCCGCCATCATGATCGGCGAGAAGGCGGCCGAACTGCTCCGCCGGGACGCGGGGTAGCGCCGGGGGCCCACCCCGGCGAGCGCCCGGGCACCGCGGTGGAGGCGTCGAGGAGGGACCGGCCCGCGGGCGTGAGGGTGTGCAGGGCGGTGTTGTGGTGGCGGGCCACGGCGGTCAGGCCCGCCGTGCGCAGGACGGTGGCGTGTTCGCTGGCGCTGGCCGGGGCCACGCCGGTGCGGACGGCCAGCTCGGTGGTGGTACAGCCGGGGTGGTCCGCGATGGCGGCCAGGACGTTGGCGCGGGTGCGCCCGAGCAGGGCGCTCAGGGAGTGCGGCACGCCCGAGAGCGCCGCGGCCGTACGGGCCGGGGACAGCGCGGGCCGGTCCCCGTCGTGCAGCGGGAACGTCAGCCAGGGCTGGGGCTCGGCCCAGGCGTTGACGACCGAGTGGGAGGGCCGGAACAGGGACGGGATCAGCAGCAGCCCCCGGCCGTCGAGCCGGATGTCGCCGCTGTGTCCGAGGGCGGAGGTGGCCTCCAAGACCGGTGCGCGCCACCGGAGGTGACGGGGGCTCAGTCGGCTCAGCAGCCCCTCCACGCCATGGTCGGCGAGATGGCGCAGCCGCACACCGCGGTCGGCGTGGGCCAGTTGCTCGATGTGCGGCCAGTAGGGCGCGATGACCTCGGCGTGCACATCCGCCAGGGTGTCGACCAGGCCCTGGAACAGCGCCGGCTCTTCGGCGATGCGGCTGGTCCAGGAAGGCACCCGGCGCTGGAGCCGCGCCCACCCCGCCAAGTCCTCGCGCAGATAGCCGGCCGGGGCGGCGCGTACCGCCTCCAGCGCGTCCTGCGGGGAGGCGGGCTCGACGGAGATGAAGATGTCCGGCGACCAGCCCGCCGCCGGGTTCAGTTCGAGGAGCCGGCGCGCCCGGGGGCCGAGCCGCGTGCGGGCGTGCCGACGCCAGGCGTCGAACCGCACGGGGTGGCTGGCGTCCTGTAGCGCCCGGAGCGCCAGAGCCAGTTCCACCAGCGGAGACGGGCCGGTCGCCAGCCGTGTGCGGGCTATGTCCTCGGCCGTGAAGTGAATGCGGTAGACCACGCTCTTCCAACCCCCGTTTTTCGCACAAACCAGAGGCGATTCTTCCGGGATGCCGTTCTTCGGGCCAGAGCGAAACAGGTCGAGTAGCGCCGTGCGTGGGACGGAGGATGAGCGCGAGACGGCCGGCGCGGCGGCGGTACGTTCGCCGACGCCGGCGGAAGCAAGGGAAGAAGGGGTTGAACCATGCGCAACAGGCTCAAGGTCGTATCGCTGACGTCGGCCGGACTGCTGTTCGCGAGCGGCATGACCGCCGTGACGATGGGCTCGGCGGCTGCCTCCGACACCTCCGTAGCACGCAAGTGCACGGTGTCCGCGCCGCGCTTCACGAGTTCCCCGGGGACCAGCAGCAAGGACCCCGCGTTCTGGCCCGCCCGCGGCACGTACGCCAAGACCACCACACGGTGTGCGGACATCAACGTGAAGCTGGACAAGACCCGCAATGTGCGGACCTGCTTCAAGAAGACGGGCTGCAGCCGCTACCGGAAGCTGACCGCCGGCAAGTGGGGGCTCGCCGCCGAGAATGTGAAGGACAACGTCCCGTTCTACTTGCAGTTCGAGGGAACGAGCAAGGCCACCGGATTGATCGACTACTGAGGGTCTGAGGGTCCGAGGGCCCGAGGCGTAGGGGCGGGGCCGGGCTCCCGTCTGCCGGACGGATGACGTCCGGCAGACGGGACGTACCGGACCGGACCGGGTTTGGGCTGGTACGGGCCGGACCGGGCTGGGCCGGGGCGATCCCAGTCCGTGGAGCGCCGCCCCGGTCCGTGGAGCCCCGCCGCAGCTCTGGAGGTCAGCCCTGGAGGTCAGCCCTGGAGGGCGGGTTCCGTCCAGCGCAGGACCGCTCCGAGGCCGCCCGCCGGGACGTCGGCGGGGTCGTTGACCACGACGGCGTCCGCGCCGCTCGCCACCGCCGCGCGTACCAGCGCGTCGTCGGCGCGCGCCGAGGCCGGGCTCACCTCGCCGAGGTACTGGAGGTCCGAGGAGCGCACACCCACCTGGTGGGGGTCCGGGCCGACCCAGACCTCGCGGGGCGCGTCCGAGCCGTGCGGGCCCAGGATCAGCGTCGCTATCCGGTGCTCCCGCGCGGCCTCGACCAGCGCCGGGACGCCCGCCGCCGCGTACGGGGCGGTGCCGCCCACGGGCTCCGCGCCCGCGTGGAAGCGGTCCATGGCCGCGGCGGCCCGCTCGGCCTCGAAACCGGCCAGGACCTGGGCGAGGTCCCGCTCCAGCAGCGCGTTGTGCGCGGACTCCGGCCCCCGGCCGCCGTGTTCGCTCTCGTAGGTCACCGCCCGCACCTGCTCGGGGAGCTTGTCGTGTACGGCCCTGCGCTCTCGGACGTCACCGGTCAGCAGCAGCACATCGGCGCCGCTCTCCTCGAACGCCTCGGCCGCCGCGTCGGCGATCTCGCCGGCGTTGTGCTCCCAGGTGTTCTCCACCCTGTTCTGGAAGTGGCGTTCGGACCAGTCGGCCGAGGCGGTGCGGTGGATCGGCCAGTCGGCGCCGCTGACCCCGCCGGCCTCGGCGCGCTCCCCGCCGCCGCTCCCGGCCGCGCGCAGCACGAAGTCCGCCCCCGTACGGTCCACCGAGACGACGAGGCAGACCGGCGCCTCGCCGACCGTCTCGACCAGCGGGGTGAGCCGGGGGAGCGGCCCCCACTCCGCGAACGGCGCGGACGGCGCGCCGGGGAGCGGCACATCGAGCACGACATCGCCGTCCGCCGCGAACAGGGCCCGGCCGGCCGATGCCGTCGTGCCCTCCTCGCCCGCCTCCGTCAGCCGGTCCTGGACCGCCCGCACCGTCGCGTCGTCCGCCCCCTGCTCCCGCAGTTCGGCGGCGGTGGCGCGGGCCGCCAGCTCCTGGCGCTTCTCCGCGTCCTCGGTGTTGTGCGTGGTGTCGACATAGACCGACGCCCAGGGGCCCGGCCGGTCGCCGAGCGGCTTGAGGAATGAGAGTTGCATGGCACTTCCTCCTCGATATTTCCGGATGCGTCTTCCAGCTCCCTCGACGCCTGTTCCAGCGCCGTCACGAGTTCCCTTTCTCGATCCACTGCAACACATGTGTGTGGGAATGCCCACAGATCCCGCCCCGCGCCCGCCGCCGCCCCGCGCGCACCGCCAGATGTTGAAAGTCTCCGGCGCGCCTGTTAAGCCGGAAGGGTGAGAAGCGGGGCCCCGGTTCCGTAACACGATGGGCCGGCGCCCCGGCGGAAGCCGAAGCCGACCGGTGTATCGGGCATATGCGCCCGCACCCCAGGAGGCGAGAATGGCCATGCAGCATGGCTCGGACAAGACCGGTCCCGTGCGGGACGACATGATGAAGAAGCAATTGCGCGGCGAATTGAACGCCGACAGGTGGCTGCGCACCGACGAGGAGCACGAACTCCAGCCCTCCGGCGAGGACCAGCCGGCCGTCGCCCGCGACCCCGCCGACGAATTCGAGGGCGGCGTCTCCGCCGATACGGGCGTACCCGACGGCATGACCGAACGCGATGTCGCGATCCGCTCCGACCTCGCCCGCCACCTCGGCCGCGGCATCTACCCGGCCGACCGCTCCGCCGTCCTGGCCTCCCTGCGCGAACACCACGCCCCGGACCGGCTGGTCGACCTCGCCGAACGGCTCCCCGAAAACGGGCGCTACGAGAATGTCCAGGCCATCGCCGCCTCCCTCGGCCTCGCCACCGAACACGGCCGCCCCTGACAAACGGCTGCGCCGGGCGGTGCACCCAAGAGGCGGCCGGCTCAGGGCCGCAGGATGGTTTTGATCATGCCGTCCTGTTTGGCCTGGAAGGTCTTGTACGCGGCGGGGGCGTCTTCCAGCGGCAGGGTGTGGGTGGCGAAGTCCTCGACGCCCAGGACGTCATCGTCGTCCAGGAGCGGGAGGATGGCGTCGACCCAGTGTTTGACGTTGGCCTGGCCCATGCGGAGCTGGAGCTGCTTGTCGAACATGGTCAGCATGGGGACGGGGTCGATGGCGCCGCCGTAGACGCCGATCAGCGAGACGGTGCCGCCGCGCCGCACGGCGTCGACGGCCGTGTTGAAGGCCGTCATGCTGTCCACGCCGAGCCGGCCCAGCACCTTCTCGCCCACCTTCTCCGGGAGCAGCCCGGCCACCTGCTGGGCCGCTTTGACGGCGGGCGCGCCGTGCGCCTCCATGCCGACGGCCTCGATGACGGCGTCCGTGCCGCGCCCGCCCGTCAGCGCGCGCACCTCGTCGCCGACGCCCTTGCGGTGCTCGGTGAGGTCGATGGTCCGTACGCCCCGGGAGCGCGCCCGGGCCAGCCGCTCGGGGACGAGGTCGACGCCGATCACCAGGCTCGCGCCCTGATGCAGGGCGATCCGGGCGGCCATTTCGCCGATGGGCCCGAGGCCCACGACCGTGACGGTGCCGCCCTTGGGGATATCGGCGTACGCGACGGACTGCCAGGCGGTGGGCAGCACGTCGGAGAGGTAGACGTACCGCTGGTCGGGCGGCCCGTGCTCCACCTTGATCGGCAGCGTGTCGCCGAACGGCACGCGCATCAGCTCCGCCTGCCCGCCGGGCACCTGACCGTAGAGCTTGGAGAAGCCGAACAGGGACGCGCCCGTGCCGCGCTCCGTCACCTGGGTGGTCTCGCACTGGGAGTGCAGGCCCTGCCCGCACATCCAGCACGTGCCGCAGGAGACGTTGAAGGGGATGACGACCCGGTCGCCCACGGACAGCGTGGTTACCTCCGGTCCGACCTCCTCGACCATCCCCATCGGCTCGTGGCCGAGGATGTCGCCGGGGTCCAGATACGGCCCGAGCACCTCGTAGAGGTGGAGGTCCGAGCCGCAGATGCCCGTCGAGGTGATGCGCACGACGATGTCGGTCGGGTCGATGATCCTCGGGTCGGGGACCGTCTCCACGCGTACGTCCCGCTTGCCCTGCCAGGTCACAGCCCTCATGCCGAACTCCTTGTGGGGTCTTCGCCGCGGCGGCCGGGCGCCCCGCGGGCCGTCCCGCCGAGAGCCGTCCGGCAGGCGGCGGGTTTCCCCCGTGCTCTTCGTGCTCCCCGTGCGGCCGGGGCGGCCGTTCCGCCGACGCGGGGCCCGGAGGCCGTCCGGTCGGCGCCGCTCAGCGCACGTCAGTTCACGCTGCGGATGATGTTCCAGTCCGGATCCGTACGGTCGTCCTGATGCGGATACGCGTCATGCGCCGCCGCGACCGCTTCCGAGGCCGCCGGCCCGCCGTCCTCGCGAGCCGCCGCGGTGGGCGCCTGGTGAGGTCGGTCGGGCGAGGCGCGGTGGTCACCGTTGGACTCTGAGGCGGACACTGCTGCTCCTCTCGTCTGCCGTGACGTCGTATGTCATGAAGTCGTGTGTCATGAAGACGTATGCCGTGACGTCGTGTGTCATGAAGACGTATGCCGTGACGTCGCGTGTCGCGACGTCGTAGGCCGAGTGCCCGCTCGGCTCACGGCGAAGCCTACGTACGCCCGGTCGGCCTCGCATGCGGAGCGTCGCGGCCTGGTCACCGCCGAGTGACCGGCGCGCCCGGCGCCGAGCCCGTGGCCCTCGCGGACCGCCTCGACATGCCGAGTCCCCCGCGGCCTGGTTGGCTGGAAACGCGGCCTGGTTGGCCGGGAAGAGGTGTCACGCCCGGTGTCCGGGGCACCCGGCACCCCGCGACGGTCCCGGCCCCGCCAGGCCGGCGCCCGGCGGGCCCGGCAGCACAGGCAGCGATCCCGGAGGTGTCATGGATCTTCGTCACAGCCCAGTGGTCCGAGCCTGGCGGCGCTGGCGGCGCCCGCCCGACCTGCCCGTACCACCGCACTCGCTGGACGTGGAGGACGTCAACCGCCGGTTTCTGATGTACGGAGTGGTGCCGCTCTGGTTCGTGCCCGCCGTGGCGGACTGGATCATGCACCGGCGCACCCGCATCGAGCACACCAGCGGCGTACGGGAATCCGCCCTGCACGCGCTGATGATGACGGAGGCGGGCATCCCGGTCGCCATGGGCCTGCTCGCCAAGATCAACCCGCTGGTCCTGTCGGCCATGGGCGGCGCGGCCGTGGTGCACGGCGCCACCGCCCTGTGGGACGTGAGCCTGGCGACGGGCGAGCGGGAAGTACGCCCGGTGGAGCAGCACATCCACAGCTTCCTGGAGGTACTGCCGCTGGCGGCGCTGGCGTTCACCTGCTGCCTCCACGCCGATCAGGTGCGCGCCACGCTGCGCGGCGGCCCGTACCGCGACGACTGGAAGTTGCTCCCCAAGGAACGCCCCCTTCCGGCCCGCTACCTCGGCGGCCTCGCCGTCGCCATCGGCGCCTGCATCGCGCTGCCGTACGGGGAGGAGATGCGCCGGTGCGTCAGGGCGGCCAGGGTGGAGAGGGCGGCCAGGAACATGTGAAAGCCCCCCGGAACCATTTCCCACAGTCCTTTCCCGTAGCCCGTCTTCCGTAGTTTCCCGAAGGCATTTCCCAGACCCCCGATACCAGCCCCCAGAGCTAGGAGCGACATCATGCCCGCAGGTGCGAACAAGAAGCGCGAGCGGCAGTACGAGCACATCAAGGAACAGGCCGAGGAGCGCGGCCGCTCCGAAGGGCGCGCGAAGGAAATCGCCTCGCGCACCGTGAACAAGGAACGCGCCCGTACCGGCGAGGCGAAAACGGCCAGCAAAACCTCGACGCGCGATCCGAAATCCGCCTCGGAGCGGGGCGGCGAACGCTCCCACAAGGGCCCCGTGAGCCCGACCAAGGACCAGCTCTACGCGGAAGCGAAAAAGAAGAACGTCGAAGGCCGCTCCACCATGAACAAGGAACAGCTCCGCAAAGCCGTCGGACGCTGAGCCGGCGGCCGAAGAAGCACTGGTACGACGCGGGGCACCACCGGTCGACCTACGAGAGGAACAGTCATGTTGAGGGCCATCGCGGACGTTCTGCGTGCCATCGGCGGGGCCATCGCCACCGTCGTCATCCTGCCCTTCCGCGCCCTCGCCCGCCTCTTCGGCGGCGCCTCCTCCAGCGCCCGCGGCCGCCACTGACAACGGGCCGCCGGCACTGACAATCGGCCGCCGGGACTGACAACGGGCCGTCGGGCCTGACAGCCGACCGCCGGCACGAACAGCCGGCCGCCGACGCGCCGCCGTACATCCGAAGCTCCGGCCGCCCCCGGCCGTACGGGGGCCGGCCGGAGCGCGCGGTTCAGGGGCGCGGCGCGAGGGCGGCGATGGCGTCGCCGAAGCCGCCGTGGGCGCGCGGCCGCAGCCGGCCCGAGGTGGCGACGGGGCAGTCGGAGGTCCGCAGGACGCGGTGGCCCCGGCGGTCGAGCGCGGCGACGAGAGCGTGGTCCTCGCCGAGCGGCAGCGGCGGGAAGCCCTCGGCGCGTACGTACGCCTCCGCGCTCACCCCCAGGTTGGCGCCGTGCACATGCGGGTGGTGCCACGGCCCGTACGGCGGCCTGGTGGCGTAGTACTGCCGCTGGTGGCGGTCCGCCGCGCCGCGCGCCGCCGGCGGCCAGGCGTCGACGGTCACGGTCCCGACCACCGCCTCCCACCCCTCCCGCCCGCGCGCCGTGTAGAAGGCCAGCCAGTCGGCGGGGACGGCGCTGTCGGCGTCGGTGGACGCCACCCAGACGCCCGCCGGCCCGCCCAAGACGTCCAGCGCGTACGCGACGGCGGCCGCGCGGGCCAGGCCGACGTTGCGGTAGTCCACGGGCAGGACGTGCGCCCCGGCGCGGCGCGCGAGCGCCGCGGTGGCGTCCCGGCACCGGTCGGCGGCCACCACGGTCAGCACCCGCACCCCGGCGAGGGAGGCGTGCCGGCGGGCGGCGCCGAGGGCGGCCAGGGCGCGCGGCAGCAGCGCCTCCTCGTCGTGCGCCGGTACGACGACGGCGATGGCGCGCGGTCTCACACCAGGCCCTCGCGGGCGGCGGGGGAGGGCGGGGCGGAGCCGTCCGGGAGCCGCCGGTTGAGCGTCTGGAGGACGAAGTCCTCCTCGAAGTGCTCGCCCGTCACGGCCAGGCTCGGTACGGACGCGAGGACGCTCGCCAGCTCGGCGCCGGTGCGTACGTGCTCGGGCACCCGGTGGTTCCAGTGGACGGCGACGACGGTGCCGCCCGGCTCCAGGGCATCGACGGTCCGGGTCAGCAGCCGGTCCAGGGTCTCGGTGTCGAAGTAGTAGAGCAGTTCGGACAGCACGATGAGGTCGAAGGCGCCCTCGGGCCACTCGTCGGGCACGGCGAGCCGGCGCACCTCCACCTGGGGGAGGTCCCGTGTGCGCCGGGACGCGCTCTCCACGGCCGATTCGATCCGGTCGCAGGCCAGCAGCGAGTCGCACCGCTGGGCCAGCCGCGAGGTCAACTCGCCGACGGAGCAGGCGGGTTCGAAGGCGCGGCGGTAGCGGCGCTGCGGCAGGGAGGCGACGGTCAGCTCGTACTTGCGGTGTTCGTACCAGCGCTCCGCCAGGTGCCAGGGGTCGGCCGCCTCCCGGTACAGGTCCTCGAAGTACGAGGCCGGGGTGGAGGGGGTGGACGGTGTGCTCACGGGAAAACGACCTCCACGTCACGCAGATGGTGTGCGATCTCCTCCGGCGGAAGGATCGCCGCCTCCTCCGGCGCGGGCCCGAGGGGCTCGGTCTGGCTGACGAACCGGGCGACCGCCGCCGCCTTGCGCCCGCGGGCCTCGGGCGGCAGGTCGATGCGGGCCGCCTCCTCCCACGGGACCCGTGGATCGCCGGGCCGCGCCCAGTGCCACAGCCACACGGGGTAGAGCAGGCAGCGCACGCCGGCGCGGGCCGCCGCCGCGCGGGCCGCGCGGCCCGTCGCCTCGTGGTCGCTGTGCACGTCGCCGGTCCACGGGGCGGCGAGCAGCGCGGCGCCCGGCAGCAGCGGCGCGAGCGCCCGGGCCACGGCCCGCTCGTGCCGGGCGACGCGGGTGTCGGGGACGCCGAGCCGGACGATCCCGGCGTCCGGCGCGCCGAGTTCGCGCAGCGCCGCCCGCCGCTCCTCGGCGCGGCGCCGGGCCATGGCGGCCGGGGTCACCGCGCGGGCGGCCGGGTGCGAGCCCTCGCCGTCGGTGACGGCGACGACCGTGAGGTCCGAGCCGGCCCCGGCCAGCAGGGAGATCGCCCCGCCGAAGCCGAGCACCTCGTCGTCCGGGTGGGCCGCCGCCACCACGACGCGGCCCCCGCGCGGCAGCCGCGCCTCGGGCAGCGCCGTCCAGCCCCGCCAGGCCCGCCACAGGCGCTCCTCGGTGCCGGGGGCCTGGAGCGGGTCGGCGTACCGGGTGCGGGTGTGCGGCGCGTTCACCGCTCCGCCTCCGGCCGGGCCAGCAGCGCGCCGAGCGCGGCGAGATCGCGTTCGCCGTGGTGCTGGCGGAGGTAGACGGCCAGGTCGGCCGCGGTACGGGCGTGCCTGGGGTCGTGGCACAGCGGCCCCGCGCCGGTGGCCCGCCCCACCCGGGTGAGGACATCGGCGCAGACCGACTCGACGAAGGCCCGGACCCGCATGCCGCGCGTACGGGCGCCGCCCCGCGTGTCCAGCGGGTCGCCGTCGATCTCCACGGCGGCCTGCCGCAGGACCGTGCCCGCCGCCTGCAACTGGGCGTCGACCGCGCCGAGGTGGGCGTCGGTGTGCGGGTCGGCGTGGCGCTCGGCGGCGCGGCGCAGGGCCCCCGCCACGGCCAGGGCCCCGCCGTACCAGCAGGCCGCCACGCCGATGCCGCCGTGCTGGAAGCCGGGCCGGCGCACGTAGGACTCGACGCCGCCCACGGCGGCGGCCGGCACCTCCGAGAACGTCACGTCGGGCGTGTCGCTGCCGGCCATGCCGATCGCCTGCCAGGTGCCGGGGACCGGCTCGCAGCCGGTGTCCGTGCGGACGGCGAAGAGCCGCCGCCCGTCCGCCGCCCGCGCCGTGACCAGGGCGTGGGTACAACTGTGCGCGCCGGAGCAGTACTGCTTGACCCCGGACAGCAGCCAGCCCTCGGCCGTACGGACGGCCGTCAGCCCCGCACCGGGCGGCTCCGCGGCCCACACGCCCCACCGCTGTCCGGGCGCGGGCGCCGGCCCGCCCAGCTCCGCGAGGATCGCGACGGCGTCCACATGCCCCTCGACCAGCCGGGCCAGGGACAGGTCCTCCTCCGCGACGGCGCGCAGCGCGGCGAAGCGCCGTCCGGTCCGGCCGGAGCCGGGCAGCGGGAACTCCATGCTTCCCGCGGCGATGAGGTCGGCGACGGCGGCGAACCGCCCGGCCGTCGCCCGCCGCACGGCCTCGGGAGCGCTGCCGTCCGCCCCTCGGTGGGCGGGCCCGTTCTCCCGGTGGGACGGCGGAGAGACGGTGACATCGGCCATGCGCACACTCCCGGTCGGCTGCCTGGACCCTCCACTCTGGTGCCTGTCCGCCCCGCCCGCCTCCCGGCCTCCGCCGTTCGACCGGCCCGGCCCCCCGCTCCGGGGACCGCACGAAGGGGCGGCGGCGTAGGGAGGCACGGAGGCGTACGGAGCCGTACGGGCGGCGGCGTACGGAGGTCCGGCGGCGTACGGGCGTACGGGCCGGGCCGCCGGTCAGGCGAGGGCCGCGGCCCGGCGCCGTACCAGCAGGCTCTGCACGGCGAGGGTCACCGCCAGATAGAGGTAGAGCGTCGAGGCGCCGAGCAGCCCGACCCCCGTGGTGTGGTCGATCCACCGGTCCATGCCGATGTGGACGGCCAGCGAGACGAGCCAGAGCGCGGTGGTGACCGCCGTGCCCCGGCGCAGCGCCTGGCCCTCGGGCCCCTGCCAGACCCGCATCGTGCGGGCCCGTGCCGCTCCGAACCCCGCGGCGATGGCGAGGCTCGCCGCCGTGAGGGCGATCGTCGCGGCGCCCAGCGGGTGGTACTTCACGACGGACGCCACGCCGAAGACGAACGCGAGCAGCCCGAGCAGGCCCAGGAACCCCAGGAGGAGCAGCGGGCCGTTCCCGTGCACCGGCCGGGTCCGCAACTGACCGCGGATCAGTAACGCGACGATGACGAGCCCTATGACGATGGCGCCGTTGTTCATGGCCGAAGCCGCCCCCCTTTGGTGCCGACCCATGACACCTCGCCGACCCGCGGCAGATCATGATGATGCGACAAGTAGACCGATATACGTATCAGATCGCGTTGTCGGGGATGACGGTGGCCGTGCCGGAGACGTGGGAGCGGGGGTCTCCCGGTCGCAGTTCGACGGTGAGCAGGCCCGGACGGCCGAGGTCGTGCCCCTGGTGGAGGGTGAGCGTCGCCGGCGGCGAGACCAGGCCCAGCGCGCGGACGTACGCGCCGAACGCGGCCGCCGCCGCACCGGTCGCCGGGTCCTCCACCACGCCGCCGACCGGGAACGGGTCGCGGACGTGGAAGACGTGACCGCCGTCGCCCTCGCCCTCGCCGGGCTCGCGCCAGACCAGGTGCAGCGTCGTCAGGTCGAGGCGGCGCATCAGCGCGGCCAGCCGGTCGAAGTCGTAGTCCAGATCGGCCAGGCGCTCGCGGGTGGCGGCGGCCAGCACCAGGTGGTGGGCGCCCGCGAACGCGATCCGCGGCGGAAGGGCCGGATCGAGGTCGGCGCGGTCCCAGCGGAGGGCGGCCAGCGCCTCGTCGAGGTCGGCCGGCGCCGCCTCCCGCACCACCGGCTCCACGCTCGTCAGCGTGGCCCGCAGGACGCCGTCCGCCGACTCCACGGCGACCGGCACCACCCCGGCCGGGGTGGCGAAGACCAGCTCTCCGGGGCCGATCCGCTCCGCGAGCGCCACGGCCGTGGCGATGGTCGCGTGCCCGCAGAAGGAGACCTCGGCGAGCGGGCTGAAGTAGCGGATCGTGAACGAGCGGCCGGACCCGTCCGCCAGCCGCTTCGGCGGCGGTGTGAGGAACGCGGTCTCGGAGTAGCCCAGTTCGGCGGCGATGCCCAGCATCGCGGCGTCGTCGAGGCCGGCCGCGTCCGGCACCACCCCGGCCGGGTTGCCCCCGGCCGGGTCGTCGGAGAAGGCGGCGTAGCGCAGAACCCGCGGATCGCTCGTGACGGCGCTTCTACCAGCGCGTGTGACTGACATGACCGCGCAACCGGCGCGCGGCTCGGAGGTATTCCCGCCGCCCCGCGCCGACCGGGCGTTTCCGGCCGGACCCCGGGCCGTACGCCCCGAGCCGCCGTACGCCCCGAGATGCCGGACGGGCGTACGCATCAGGGCCGCGTACGCCCGTGGAGGCACCCCGCCTCAGCCCTCCAGCCCCGCGTCCCTGGCCAGCAGCGCCGCCTGCACCCGGTTCTCGCACTCCAGCTTGGTCAGGATGCGGCTCACGTACGTCTTGATGGTGGCCTCGCTCATATGGATGCGCCGGGCCGCGGCGGCGTTGGAGAGTCCCTGGGCCAGGAGCGCCAGGACCTCCCGCTCGCGCTCGGTCAGGGTGGCGAGCCGGCCGCGGGCCGCCTCGGCGCGGCGCGCGGTGTCGCCCGCGGCCAGGGAGTCCACGACGTGCCGGGTGGCCGCGGGGGAGAGGTAGGCGTCGCCGGCCGCGGCGGCCCGCACCGCGCCGATCAGCTCGGCCGGCGCGGAGTCCTTGAGCAGGAAGCCGGCGCTGCCCTCCGACAGGGCTCGCAGCACGTTCCGCTGCTCCCCGAAGGTCGTCAGGATCAGCACCCGCGCCTCGGGCCGGGCCCGGCGCAGCTCGGCGAGGGCCGTGAGCCCGTCCATGACCGGCATCTGGATGTCGAGCAGCACGACGTCCGCGCGGTGCGCCCGGGCCAGTTCCACCGCGTCGCGGCCGTCGCCCGCCTCCGCGACGACGTCGATGTCGTCGGCGGAGTCGAGGATCATCCGGATACCGGCTCGGATGAGCGGTTCGTCGTCGGTGATGAGGACCCTGATCACTACTCTCCTGCGGGCCTGAGCGGTCGGTCGGGTGTGCGGCTGCCCGGACATCATCCCCGACCGGGCCGCCCGCCCACCGGCCCGGGGCCGCGGGCGGCCCGGCCGGGCCTACGACTTGACCTCGAACGTCTTCTTCTCGACCAGACGGCCGCCCTTGAAGCAGAACCGGTAGACGATGTCGTGGGCCGAATCCTTCGCGTCCGCCGTGGACATCAGGCTCAGGCAGTCGGTCCCGGCCGGCTTCGGCGGCGCGCCCTTGTCCAGCCCCTGGGTCAGGAAGGACTTGCCGTCGGGCAGCCGGTCGCGTACAGCCCGCTCGGACTGGCCCACCGTCACCTCGTCGTACTCCTTCGGGTCGATCATGCTCCGTTCCGCGTGCTGGAAGAGCTTGATCCCGCCGAAGACGAGCCCTCCCACGACGATCAGCGCCGTCAGGCCGCAGCCCAGGGCCCAGCCCCCGCGTCGTCCGTTCCTGTTCACTGCTTCCGCCAGCTCCTTGTGCAGGGCGTGTCCCTCGATGACCGGATCACTGTCACCGTGGGAGCCCGTGCGGCGCTGTCGCCGAAGGTCGTCCGCCCGATCGACGAACGTCGTCGGCTCCGGCGCGGGCGCGCCCGCCGGGGCGTCCGCGCCCGCCGGGGCGTACGGCAGCACGCCCGCCAGCCGGAAGCCGCCCTCCGCCGTCGGACCGGCGTGCACCATCCCGCCGATCAGCCGGGTCCGCTCGCCGAGCCCGGTCAGCCCCTGGCCGCCGCTGACCGCGGCCCGCCCGGCCCCGGCCGGCGGCGGACCGTTGACGACCTCCACGACCAGCGAGTCCGCGTCGTAGTGCAGGGCGAGTTCGATCGGCGCGCCGGGCGCGTGCTTGTGCGCGTTGGTCAGCCCCTCCTGCGCGACGCGGTACGCGGCGTGGTCGGCGGCCGGGCTGAGCGGCCGCGGCTCGCCGGCGCGCCGCAGCTCCACGCGCGTACCGGCGGCGCGGGAGGAGCGCGCCAGGTCCTCGATGCCGTCCACGACGCCGGCGGCGGGCCCGGCCTCCTCGGGCGGGCCCGGGTCCTGGGTGCCGTCCCGCAGCAGCCCGACCACCTCGCGCAGTTCGCGCATCGCGGTCACGGACGCCTCCCGCAGGACGCCGACGGCCTCCCGCTGCCGCCCCGTCAGCTCGCTGTCGACCTCCAGCGCGCCGGTGTGCACGGAGATCAGCGCGAGCTGGTGGCCGAGGCTGTCGTGCATGTCCTGCGCGATGCGCTGGCGCTCGCGCAGCCGGGCCTGCCCGGCGACCATCTCCCGCTCGCGCAGCAACTGGGCGCTGTAGTCGCGCAGCGCCTCCACGAGCGCCCGCCGCTGCGACGAGTAGCGGCTGATCAGGCCGGGCACCACGATCAGGGACAGCATCAGCAGCGCGCTGAAGATCAGCGAGGAGATCAGGAGGTGGGGGAGGTCCTGGATCACGGACGCGGCGACGCTCAGCACATAGGCGGCGGCGAAGGCGAGGGTGGCCCGGCCGTGCCGCGCGATCCGCCGCCCCGCCGACCAGGCGGCGACGGGGACCAGCGCCAGCAGCCCCGGCAGCACGATCCCGCCGACGGCGGTGAGCAGCAGTACGGGCGTGGGCAGCACCCGGCGCAGCGGGCAGAGCAGCGCGACGGCGACCGCCACCGCGATGGTCCGCGGGGCGTCGGCCCCCGTGTCCTCCAGCGTCAGGGCCAGCAGCCCCAGCACCAGGCTCAGCAGCGCCTCGCCGATGATGCGGCCGATGGACCACATGCCGGGCGCGAAGAGCCGGCGGAACGCCTCGGACAGCCGCCGCGGCGCGCGGAGCAGCTCGTCCGCGAGGCTTCCCCCGTGTTTCACAAGTCTCACGCGACCACGTTAGACAGCTCTTTTCCCGGCCGCAGTCATCGTTCGTCGCGACCGGCGGCGACGAAGGAACGACGAAAGAACGCGGTGAGACCGCTGTAAGACGGTGAAAGGCAGGGAAAGTACAGAGAAAGACGGTGAAAGCCGATCAAAGACACCGGAAGGCGCCGGAAGGCACCGAAAGAACGCCGGAACACCGGCAAAATCGGCGCCAGGACTACTGCGCACAGCCTCCCACCTGCGATAGGACTGGTGCATGGTGAAGATCCTCATCTCCGCGGACATGGAGGGCGCCACCGGGGTCACCTGGCCGGCCGATGTGCTGCCGGGCGCCTCGCAGTGGGAGCGCTGCCGGCATCTGTTCACCTCGGACGTGAGCGCGGCCGTCGCCGGGTTCTTCGCCGGCGGCGCGGACGAGGTGCTGGTCAACGAGGCGCACTGGTCCATGCGCAATCTGCTGGTCGAGGAGTTGGACGAGCGGGCCCAACTGCTCGTCGGCAAGCACAAGACCCTGAGCATGGTCGAGGGCGTGCAGCACGGCGACGTGGACGGCATCGCGTTCGTCGGCTACCACACCGGGGCGGGCACCGAGGGCGTGCTCGCCCACACCTACCTCGCCAACTCCATCACCGGCGTCTGGGTGGACGGCGCGCGGGCCGGCGAGGGGTTGCTGAACTCCTTGGTCGTCGCCGAATACGGTGTGCCCGTGGTGCTGGTGACGGGCGACGACATGACCTGCGAGGACGCCAAGGGCTATGCGCCGCGCGCCCGTTCGGTCGCGGTGAAGGACTATGTGTCGCGGTACGCGGCGGTCTGCCGCACCCCGGCGCGTACCGCCGCCGACATCGAGGCCGCGGCGCGCGAGGCCGTGGCCCTGGCCGGGCGGTACGAACCGGTGCGGTCCGGGCCCCACACCGTGGAGCTCGAATTCGACGCCGAACACCTGGCGGGCGCCGCGACCGTGGTGCCGGGCGTGGAGCACACCGGGGAGCGCCGCGTCGCCTACACCACAACGACCATGTACGAGGGCATCCGCGCCTTCAAGGCGGTCACCACCGTCGTGTCGGCCGCGGTGGAGGAGCAGTATGGCTGAGGAGTCCCTGAACGACGGCGGCGCGGGCCGCGGCGAGGGCGACCGGGTGGACGGCGCGGCGCTCGCCGAGGTGGTGCGGTTCACCAGTGAGCTGATCCGCGTCGACACGACCAACCGCGGCGGCGGCGACTGCCGGGAGCGGCCCGCCGCCGAGTACGTCGCCGAGCGCCTCGCCGACGCGGGCATCGAACCGACGCTGCTGGAGCGCGAGCCCGGCCGCACGAACGTCGTCGCCCGCGTCCCCGGCGCCGACCCCGGCGCGGACGCGCTGCTCGTCCACGGCCACCTCGACGTGGTCCCCGCCGAGCCCGCCGACTGGAGCGTGCACCCCTTCTCCGGGGAGGTCCGCGACGGCGTGGTGTGGGGGCGCGGCGCGATCGACATGAAGAACATGGACGCGATGGTCCTCGCGACCGTACGGGCCTGGGCGCGGGCCGGGGTGCGGCCGCCGCGCGACATCGTGCTGGCCTTCACCGCCGACGAGGAGGACAGCGCCGCCGCCGGCGCCGGCTTCCTGGTGGAGGAGCACGCCCATCTCTTCGAGGGCTGCACGGAGGGCATCAGCGAGTCCGGGGCGTTCACCTTCCACGCCGGCGGCGGGCTGCGGATCTATCCGGTGGGGGCGGGGGAGCGCGGAACGGGCTGGCTGCGGCTCACCGCGCGCGGCACCGCGGGCCACGGCTCCAAGGTGAACTCGGACAACGCTGTCAGCAACCTCGCCGCGGCCATCGCCCGGATCGCCGACCACCAGTGGCCCGTCCGCCTCACCCCGACCGTACGGGCCGCGCTCGGCGAACTGGCCGCGCTGCACGGCATCGAGGCGAGGCTGGACGCCGCCGACTTCGACGTCGACGAACTGCTCGGCAAGCTGGGCCCGGCCGCCGCGCTCGTCGCCCCGACGGTCCGCAACAGCGCCAACCCGACCATGCTCGACGCCGGGTACAAGATCAACGTCATTCCGGGGACCGCCGTCGGCCACGTCGACGGGCGGATGGTGCCCGGCGGCGAGGAGGAGTTCCGCGCCACCCTCGACCGGCTCACCGGGCCGGACGTGACATGGGAGTTCCAGCACGAGGAGATCCCGCTCCAGGCGCCCGTGGACTCCCCGGCGTTCGCCGCGATGCGGGCCGCGATCGAGAAGTTCGACCCGACCGCGCACGCGGTCCCGTACTGCATGTCCGGCGGCACGGACGCCAAGCAGTTCTCCCGGCTGGGCGTCGTCGGCTACGGCTTCTCGCCGCTCAAACTGCCCGCCGGATTCGACTACCAGGCCCTCTTCCACGGCGTGGACGAGCGGGTCCCCGTCGAGGCGCTGCACTTCGGCGTCCGCGTGCTCGACGACTTCATGATGCGCGCGGGCCGCCCGAGCCGGACCACGGCTCCGTGAATCCCTCTTGAAGCCGCGCCGCACTCTCTGCTGAAGTCCTTCCCGCGGGCCCAGTCCGGCTCGGGCCCATCCGCACCGTCCCCCGCCACAGGAGGCGTAGCCATCATGACGACCACGGCGCCCTACGGAGCCTGGCCCTCCCCGATCGACGCCCAGCTCGCCGCCGCGCGGGACGGCCGGCCCGGCTTCCTCGGCACGGTCGGCGACGAGGTGTGGTGGGTCGCGCCCCGCCCCGAGGAGGGCGGCCGGCGCGCGCTGATGCGGCTGCGCGACGGCGTCGAGGAGTCGCCGCTGGCCGCGCCGTGGAACATCCGCACCCGGGTGATCGAGTACGGCGGGCAGCCGTGGGCGGGGGCGCCCCGCGAGCACGGCGGCCCGCTGATCGTCTTCAGCGACTTCGCCGACCAGCGGCTCTACGCCTACGAGCCGGACCACCCGGACGGCGCGGCCCCGCGTCCGCTCACCCCCGTGTCGGACATCGGCGGCGGGCTGCGCTGGGTCGACGCGAGCGTCCACCTGGACCGGGGCGAAGTCTGGTGCGTCCTGGAGGAGTTCACCGGCGAGGGCCCCACCGACGTGCGCCGCGTCATCGCGGCCGTACCGCTGGACGGCTCCGCCGCCGAGGACCGGGGCCGCGTCCGCGAACTGACCGACGACCGGCACCGGTTCCTCACCGGGCCCCGGCTCTCGCCCGACGGGCGGCGGGCGGCCTGGCTCGCCTGGGACCACCCGCGGATGCCGTGGGACGGCACGGAGCTGCGCGTCGCGGAGACCGCCGACGCCGCGACGGCCGGGTTCACGGGCGCGCGCACCGTGCTCGGCGGCCCCGGCGAGGCCGTCGCCCAGGCCGAATGGACCGCCTACGGCACGCTCCTCGCCGCCACCGACCGCACCGGCTGGTGGAACGTGCACCGCGTCGACCCGGACACCGGCGAGACCGCCCCCGTCTGCCCGCGCGAGGAGGAGTTCGCCGGTCCGCTGTGGACGATCGGCCAGCGCTGGTTCGCGCCGCTGGACAACGGCACCGTCGCCGTCGTGCACGGCCGCGGCACTACCGCGCTGGGCATACTCGACCCGCTCAGCGGCGAACTCGTCGACGCGGCGGGCCCCTGGACGGACTGGGCCGCGTCGCTGGCCGTCAGCGGCACCCGCGTCTTCGGCATCGCCGCCAGCCCGCGCACCGGCTACGAGGTGGTGGAGCTCGACGCCTGTACGGGCCGCAGCCGGGTCGCCGCCGCCGGCCACACCGACCCCGTGGACCGCGCCTACTACCCCGAGCCGCAGCTCCGCGTCTTCACCGGCCCCGACGGACGGGACATCCACGCCCACGTCCACCCGCCGCACAGCCCCGACCACACGGGCCCCTCCGACGAGCTGCCGCCCTACGTCGTGTGGGCCCACGGCGGCCCCACCAGCCGCGTCCCGCTCGTCCTCGACCTGGAGATCGCCTACTTCACCTCCCGCGGCATCGGCGTCGTGGAGGTCAACTACGGAGGCTCGACGGGGTACGGGCGCGAGTACCGCGACCGGCTGCGCGGGAACTGGGGCGTGGTCGACGTCGAGGACTGTGCCGCCGTCGCCCGGGCCCTCGCCGACGAGGGCACCGCCGACCGGGCGCGGCTCGCCATCCGCGGCGGCAGCGCCGGCGGCTGGACCACGGCCGCCTCGCTCACCTCGACCGACGTCTACGCCTGCGGCACCATCAGCTACCCGGTCCTGGACCTCGTCGGCTGGGCGGCCGACGGCACCCACGACTTCGAGTCCCAGTACCTGCACTCCCTGATCGGCCCGCTCGCCGAGGCGCCCGACCGCTACCGGGACCGCTCACCGCTGCACCGCGCCGCCCGCCTCTCCGTGCCCTTCGTGCTCCTCCAGGGCCTGGAGGACCCGATCTGCCCGCCCGTGCAGTGCGAGCGGTTCCTCGAAGCGCTCAAGGGGCGCGGCATCCCGCACGCGTACCTCTCCTTCGAGGGCGAGGGCCACGGCTTCCGCCGCGCCGACACCATGGTCCGGGCGCTGGAGGCCGAGCTCTCCCTGTACGCGCAGGTCTTCGGCTTCGCCGCCCCGGACATCCCCGAGCTGCCGCTCGCCGAGTGAGGACGCGCCCCCGGCCGCGGCCGGGGGCGCCGCTCAGAGGTCCTGCTGCCGCCGCGCCCCGTCGCTGACCTTGATCATGACGGCGATGAGCAGCCAGTTCGCGACCATGGACGAGCCGCCCTGGGCCAGGAACGGGAGCGCCTTGCCGGTCAGCGGCATCAGCCCGGTGACGCCGCCCGCCACCACGAAGACCTGGAGGGCGAGGACGACGGCGAGGCCGAGGGAGAGCAGCTTGCCGAAGGGGTCGTTGGCGAGCAGGGCGGTGCGCAGCCCGCGCTGGATCAGCAGCGCGTACAGCACGATCACCGCCATGGTGCCGGCCAGCCCCAGCTCCTCGCCGACGCTGGTCAGGATGAAGTCGGAGCGGCCCGCGAACTGGATCAGGTCCGGGTGGCCGAGCCCCAGGCCCGTACCGCCGACGCCGCCGGAGCCGAAGCTGAACAGCGCCTGCGCGGCCTGGTCGGAGACGAGCCCCGGCGGCCGCTGATCCGGCGGCAGATAGATGTCGAAGGGATGCAGCCACGCGACGATACGGCCCTTGACGTGCGGCTCCGTCGAGCCGACCGCGAACGCGCCGACCGCGGCCATCAGCACGCCGCACACCACCCAACTGGTGCGCTCGGTGGCGGCGTAGAGCATCACCACGAACAGGCCGAAGAAGATCAGCGAGGTGCCCAGGTCGCGCTCGAAGACCAGGACGAGCAGGCTGATGATCCAGATCGTGACGATCGGGCCGAGCTGCCGGCCCGGCGGCAGCCGCATGCCCAGGAAGCGGCGGCCCGTCAGGGTGAGCGCGTCCCGGTGCGTGACGAGGTACCCGGCGAAGAAGATCGCGATCATGACCTTCACGAACTCGCCCGGCTGGAAGGTGAGCGGCCCCACGTGGACCCACCGCTTCGCGCCGTAGGAGTCGCCCGGGAACATCGCCGGGGCGATGAGCAGCACGAGCGCCGCGGCCATGGTCACGTAGATATAGCGCTGGAGCCGCCGGTAGTCCTTGAGGAAGGCGATCACCGCGATGGCCACGCCGACGCCCGCGACGGTCCAGATGAGCTGGCCCGGCGCCATCGCGCCGGAGTGCCAGCGTTCCTTGTAGGAGTGGTCCAGCCGGTGGATGAGGACCAGTCCGAGACCGGTCAGCAGCATCGCCAGCGGCAGGATCAGCGGATCGGCCCGCGCCGCGAAGCGGCGCACCGCGATGTGCGCCACCAGCGAGCAGCACGCCTGCGAGGCCACGAAGCCGGCCAGCCCGTCGGGCACCTGACCGGTCAGGCCGAGCCCCGCGTCGGTGTAGCCGAAGGTGACGATGAACAGGACGAAGAGCAGCAGCAGCGCCTCGGTGCGGCGGGGGCTCGGCGACCCCGACGCGGCGCGCCACCGGCGGCCGCGGGCCCCGTCGGCGGGTCCGGCGAGGGTGGTCGCGTCGCCGGAGACGCCCGGGTCCGCCCCGGCGGCGGTCACCGCCAATGGCTCGGTGATCCGTCCACGCACGGTGTCCTCCCGGTTCGAACGGTGGTACGGCCCGTGGGCACGAGGCCGCACGGGCATGATCCGATCATCATCTGATCATCGCTGACCGCCGCTGAAGAGAACCTGAGGTTCCTGAAGACCCTTTAAGGAAGCGGTCCCTTCAGGAAGCCCTTCCTTCAGAGGGGGAGCGGTCCGCGTCCGGGCCGGGTCTTCGGCGGGCGGCCGCGCCGGTCGGGAAGCGGGCCGCCAGCCGCGCCCCGGCGGCGCCGTCCGGCGCGGGCTCCACGCGCAGCGACCCGCCGTGCGCCTGGGCGATCTCCCGGGCGATGGCGAGCCCGAGGCCGGTACCGCCGCTGCCCCGGTCGCGGGCCGGGTGCAGCCGGGTGAAGCGCTCGAAGACCCGCTCCGCGGCGTCGGGCGGGATGCCGGGCCCGTCGTCGGTCACCGTCAGCGACGCCTCGCCGGTCACCGGGTCCAGGGCGGCGCGGATACGTACGGCCGACCGCGCGTACCGCTGGGCGTTGTCGACGAGGTTGGCCAGCAGCCGCTCCAACTGCGCGTGGTCGCCCCGGACGGGCACCGGCTCGTCGGCGGCGAGGGTGAGGGGCACCCGCGGCGAGCGGCGCCGCGCGATCTCCTCGGCGGCCAGCAGCGCCAGGTCCACCGCCTGGTCCGGGCGGTGCACCCGGGCGTCGAGCCGGGCGAGCAGCAGCAGGTCCGTGATGATCCGCTGGAGCCGGTCGGCGTCGCCGAGCGCCTGCCGTACGGACGCGGCGAGCCGCGGGTCGCTGGAGCCGACGAGCCCCACCTCCAGCTCGGCGCGGAGCGCCGCGACCGGGTTGCGCAGCTCGTGCGAGGCGTCGGCGACGAACTGCCGCTGCCGGTCCACGGCCTGCTCCAGCCGGTCGAGGGTGGCGTTGACGGTCCGGGCGAGCCGGGCGACCTCGTCGCCGCTGTCCGGGTCCGGCACCCTGCGGTCCAGTTCGCTGGCGGTGACGGCGGCCAGCTCGCCGCGGATCGCGGCGACGGGCCGCAGCGCGAGCCCGGTCACCGCCCAGGCGATGCCGACGGTCAGGGCCATCAGCAGGGGCGCGCCGATCAGCAGGGTCAGGGCGAGGGCGCTGGTGGCGTTGGAGACGTCGTTGAGGACGGTGAGGCCGTAGACGTAGCGGTCGCCCCGCGGGTCGGGGGCGCGTACGACGACGGCGACGCTGCGCTGCCCGCCGGCGGCCTTCGCGCAGCACAGGACGCGGGTCGCGGAGTCCTGCCCGGCGGGCGGGCGGAACCCGGCGAGCCCGGCGGCGCGGGTCGCCGGGTCCGGGCCGGTGCCCGCGAGCACCTGCCCGCGCGGCCCCAGGACGAAGACGGAGTCGACGCCGCCGTCGGGTTCGGGCAGCCCCGCCGAGAGGCGCCCGCGGCCGGGCTCGGGGCCGAGCCCGGCCGCGGTCTTGCGGGCGGCCAGCTCGGTGCGCTCGGCGGCGTTGTCGAGGAGGTTGTGGCGCAGCACGAGATAGAGCCAGCCGCCGCCGGCCGCCAGGATGACGGCCATGGTCAGGGCCGCGGCGGCGGTGGCCCGGGCCCGTACCGTACGGGGCAGGAGGCGGCGCAGCCGGCGGTGCGGGCGGTCAGCCGTCATCGGGTGTCACCCGGTAGCCGACGCCCCGCACGGTGCGGATGGAGCGGCGCCCGAAGGGGGCGTCCACCTTCTTGCGGAGCGAGCTGATGTAGACCTCGACGATATTGGGGTCGATGTCGCCGGGGGCGTCCCAGACCTCGTGCAGGATGTCCGATTTGGCGACCGCCTGGCCGCCGCCGCCCATCAGGCAGGACAGGACGGCGAGTTCGCGGGTGGTCAGCTCGATCTCCCGGGCGCCGCGGCGGCAGGCGCGCGCGGCGACGTCCAGGACGAGGTCCCCGGCCTGCAGGGTGGTGGGCCGCTCGCGCCCGGCCCGGCGGCCCAGCGCCCGCAGCCGGGCGAGCAGGACCACGAAGGAGAAGGGCTTGGCGAGGTAGTCGTCGGCGCCCGCGTCGAGCCCCTCGGCCTCGTCGTACTCGCCGTCCTTCGCGGTGAGCATGAGGATCGGCGTACGGTCCTTGAGCCGCCGCAGCCGCCCGCAGACCTCGTAGCCGTCGAGGCCGGGCAGCATCACGTCGAGGACGAGCGCGTCGTACCCCTGGGCCAGGGCGAGCTCCAGGCCGCGCCGCCCGTCGTGCGCCACGTCCACCCAGTGGCCCGCGGCGGCCAGCCCCCGCCGGAGGGTGTCGGCCAGCCGCTCTTCGTCCTCGACCACCAGAATGCGCACGTGGGAAGCCTACATTCGGGCCTTTCCGGGGCCGGCCGCCGCGGGGGCGGGAGCGGCGGCGGGGGCCCGCGGCGTACGGGCGGCGGGCACCACGACGGGGGAGCCGTCGCCGGGGGCCGCGAGCACGTCGGCGTCGATGCCGTACAGGGTGCGTACCAGCGCGGCGTCGACGACCTCCCGCGAGGGGCCGTCGGCGACGATCTCGCCGTCGCGCATGGCGACGATGACGTCGGCGTAGCGGGCGGCGCTCATCAGGTCGTGCAGGACCATCACGACGGTGCGGCCCGCGGCGGCCACCGAGCGGGCCAGTTCCAGCACCTCGACGGCGTGGCCGAGGTCGAGGGCGCTGGTCGGCTCGTCGAGGAGGACGAGGGGCGTCTCCTGGGCGAGGACCATGGCGAGCCAGCAGCGCTGGCGCTGGCCGCCGGAGAGCCGGTCGAGCCGGCGGCCGGCCAGCTCGGTGGTGCCGGTGGCGTCCAGGGCGGCGCGCACCGCCCGTTCGTCGTCGCGCGACCACTGGCGGAACAGCCCCTGGTGGGGGTGGCGCCCGTACCGTACGAGCCCGGCGACGGTGACGGCCTCGGGGGCCTGCGGGGCCTGCGGCAGCAGCGAGACGAGGTGGGCGGCGCGGCGCTGGCCGAGCTGCCAGATGTCGGCGCCGCCGACCGTCACGGTGCCGGACCGGGGCTGGTGGAGGCGGGCGATGGTGCGCAGCAGGGTGGACTTGCCGCAGCCGTTGGGGCCGACGATGGCGACGACGCGGCCGGCCGGCACGGTGAGGTCGACGCCGCGGACGGCGAGGTGTCCGGGGTAGCCGGCCTCGACCCGTTCGACGACGAGGTCGTGGGTGCTGTTGGCCACGGTCATCCCTTTCTGGAGGAGCGGCGGGAGGGGCTGCCGGTCCGTGCGCGGCCGTCGCCGCTGATCAGGACCCACAGCAGGAACGGACCGCCGAGGACGCTGGTGACCACGCCGACTGGGATCTCGACGGGGGCGATGACGCGGCCGAGCGCGTCGGCGGCGGCGATGAGGCCCGCGCCCACCAGCGCGGAGCCCACGATGGGCACCCGGGTGGGCCCGTACAGGCGGCCCGCGAGGATGGGGGAGGCGAGCGCCACGAAGGCGATCGGGCCGCCGATGCCCACCGCGACGCCGGCCAGCGCGACGGCCAGCGCCAGGGTCAGGCCGCGGACGAGCCGGATGTTGACGCCGAGGGCGGCGGCCATGTCGTCGTCGAACCGCATGACGTCCAGGCGGCGGCCGGCGATCAGGGCGAGCGGGAGGAGCACGACGAGGCAGAGCAGCAGCGGCCGGCCGACGCCGTAGTCGCGGCCGTTGAGGCTGCCGACGCTCCACAGGAAGACGCCGCCGGCGGTGTTCTCGTTCTGCCGGGACATCACGAGGTCGGTGACGGCGCCGACGAGGGTGGAGACGCCGATGCCGACGACCAGGACGCGGTAGCCGCGGGTGCCCGCGCCGCCCGCGCAGGCGACGACGACGATCGCGGCGCCGACCGCGCCGAGCGGGCCGAGCCACCAGTCGCCGACCATCGCGGTGGAGCTGCCGACGACGGAGGCGACGACGGCGGCGGTCGCGCCCTCGTTGACGCCGATGATGTCGGGGGTGGCGAGCCGGTTGCCGGCCAGCGTCTGGGTGAGGCAGCCGGAGACGCCGAGGGCCGCGCCGACCATCAGGCCGACGAGGATGCGCGGCAGCCGGAAGTCCTGGATCAGCATCACGGTCATCCGGTCGCCGGTGCCCAGCAGCCCGCCGAGGGTGTCGGCGGCGCTCAGCCCGGTGGAGCTGGCGAAGGTGGCCAGCGCGACGACGACGGCGATGACGAGGGCGAGGCCGACGGAGACGAGCGCGGTGCGGCGCGGGAAGAGCCAGGAGAGGGCGCCGGTGCGCAGCACGACGCTGTCCGGCGGGGTGATCGCGGTGTCGCTCGTCGCAGGCACGTCGGTACGCGGCTCGGTCGGGCGCTCGGTCATGCGGACGCCCCCGACGCGCCGAGGCCGCTCATCCGGTTCGACCGGGCGATCCAGATCAGCAGCGGCCCGCCGAGGAGCGCGAGGAGCACGCTGACGGGGGTCTCCCAGGGGCGGATGACGACGCGCGACAGGATGTCCGCGCCGATCATCACGTCGGCCCCGATGAGGGCGGACAGCAGCAGTTGGGGCGCCATGCGGGGGCCGGTGACGGTCCGCGCCGCGTACGGGGCGAGGAGCCCGAGGAAGGCGATGGGCCCGGCGAGCGCCACGGCGGCGCCCGCGAGGAGGGTGACCGCGCCGGCCACCACCAGGCGGATGCGGCCCGGGTGGTGGCCGAGCGCGCGGGCGGAGTCGTCGCCGAGGGCGAGCGCTCCGAGCGGCCGGGCCGCGCCGAGCGCGACGAGGAGGCCGACGGCGACGAGCGGGGCCATGGCCAGGGCGGTGGACGTCTCGATGCCGGCGAGCGAGCCGATGGTCCAGTAGCGGTACTCGTCGAAGGTGGACTTGGTGCCCAGGAGCACGTACGAGGTCGCGCCGTGGAAGGTGGCGCCGAGCGCCGAGCCGGCCAGGACGAGCCGCAGCGGCGAGGCGCCGGCGCCGCGGCCGGAGGCGGCGAGCAGCAGGACGACGGCGCTGGCGGCGAGCCCGCCGGCGAGGGCCCAGAGGAGCATCGCGTACGAGGAGCCGGCGCCGAAGTAGGTGAGGCCGATGACGACGCCGAGCGCGGCCCCCGAGTTGACGCCCAGCAGCCCGGTCTCGGCGAGCGGGTTGCGGGTGACGGCCTGGAGGAGGGCGCCGGCGGTGCCGAGGGCGACGCCGACGAGCACGGCGGCGATGGTGCGCGGCACGCGTACGTCCACGACGGCCAGGCGCAGTTGGGCGTCGGCGCGGGCGGCGTGGTCGCCGAGCAGGAAGTCGAGCGCGCGGCCGGCTGATTGGCTGCCGGTGCCGATGAGCAGCGAGAGCAGGGCGAGTACGAGGAGCGCCAGGGTGAGCGCGAGGGCCGTCCAGCGGACCCGGCCGCGCGAGCCGTCGGATATCGGGGGCTCGGCCTCGGGTGGCGCGGGGATCTGGGCCCCGCCCTCTTGCGCAACCAGCATGAGGTTAGCCTAACCTAATGCCTGGTGGGGTCTCGGGCGGGTCGCGCCGACGCGTCCGACACTCTGCCATGCCTTCGTGCCGCACGGCGCGTTGGTCCCGCCTTGTCCACCCGTCCCCGGATGTCATCCCCAGAGCTCGGAGATCCACACATGTCCTCCCCCCGTTCCTCGCGTACCCGGCTGACCGCCGCCACCGCGATCGCCGTCGCCGCCGCGCTCTCCCTCACCGCCTGCGGTTCGGACGACAAGGGCACGTCGGACAGTGCGAAGTCGGACGGCGGCAAGAGCGACGCCCGCCGGATCACCGACGCGACCGGCGCGCAGGTGGAGGTGCCCGCCGCCCCCAAGAAGGTCGTCGTGCTCAGCGAGATGGACCTCGACAGCTCCCTCGCGCTCGGCGTCAAGCCGGTGGGCCTGACGGCCGGTCGCGGCCAGCAGGGCGCCCCGGAGTACCTGAAGGACAAGGCACAGGACATCCCCGTGGTCGGCGCGGTCACCGGCCCGGACGTCGAGAAGGTCCTCGCGGCCAAGCCGGACGTCATCCTCGCGGGCCAGATCAGCGACCGTCAGGTGCTCACGCAGATGCGGAGCATCGCGCCGACGGTCGTGACGATCGGCAAAGACAAGGACTGGAAGTCCGCGCTCTCCCTCACCGGGAAGATCCTCAACAAGGAGGCCGACGCGAAGAAGTTCCTCGCGGACTACGACGCGAAGGCCGGCGAGGTGAAGAAGGCCGTCGGCGCGAACGCAGGCAAGACGGTGAGTGTCGCCCGCTACTCCGCCAAGGGCACCGCCGTCATGCAGCAGGGCGTCTTCATCAGCGATGTGCTCAAGGACCTCGGCTTCAAGCGCCCCGGCATCCAGAACCAGAAGGGCGCCGGCCACTCCACGCCGATCAGCGACGAGGACATCAAGCAGATCGACGCGGACTGGCTGTTCATCGGCACCCTCGCGGCCAAGGGCAAGGACGCGGACCTCTTCGCGGCGCTGAAGAAGAAGCCGGCGTACCAGCAGCTCGGCGCGGTCAAGGACGGCCACCTCACCGAGATCGACGGCTCGAAGTGGACGAGCCTGGGCGGCCCGCTGGCCGCGATGTCGGTGCTGGAGGACATCCAGAAGGCCATGGCCAAGTGAGCTGAGGGCGCAGTGATGTGACGGGGGCGGAGGGCGGCGGGGGAGCAGTCGGGCGGCGGCCTGTGCGGCGCTCGCCGCTCCTCACCAGGCTCAAGCGCATGTTAGGTTAGCCTTACCTAACTTCCAGGAGGGGATTCCGTCGTGCAGCAGCCAGAACTCGCCGGACGCGTCGCGCTGGTCACCGGTGCCGGACAGGGCATAGGCGAGGCGGTCGTCCGCGCGCTCATCGAACGCGGCGCCAAGGTCGCGGCCCTCGACGCCACCCCCGACGGCATCAAGGCGCTCGAAACCGAGTTCGGCGCCGCCCGCGTCACCGCCCACCTCGCCGACGTTACCGACAGCGCCGCCGTCGAACGCGTCATGGACGACGTGGAGCGCACCGCCGGCCCCCTCGACATCCTCGTCAACGTCGCCGGCGTGCTGCACACCGCGCCCGTCGTCGACCTCACCGACGAGGACTGGAACGCCACCTTCGCCGTCAACACCACCGGCGTCTTCAACACCTGCCGCGCCGCCGCCCGCCGCATGGGCGAGCGCCGCGCCGGCTGCGTGGTGACCGTCGGCTCCAACGCCGCCGGCGTCCCCCGCACCAGCATGGCCGCGTACGCCGCCTCCAAGGCCGCCGCCACCATGTTCACCAAGTGCCTCGGCCTGGAACTCGCCCGCAGCGGCATCCGCTGCAACGTCGTCTCGCCCGGCTCCACGGACACCGCCATGCAGCGCGGCATGTGGACCGACGCGCAGGCGCCGCTGCGCGTCATCGACGGCGACCCCGCCACGTACCGCGTCGGCATCCCGCTCGGCCGCATCGCCGAGCCCTCCGACATCGCCGAGGCCGTGGCCTTCCTGGTCTCCGACCGGGCCCGCCACATCACCATGCACGACCTCTACGTCGACGGCGGCGCGACCCTGCGGGCCTGACCCACCGTGATACCCGCCCGGCCGCTCCCGGCGGCCCCCGCGCACGACCGGCGCCCGCCCCGGCCGGCACCCGACCGGGCCCGCGCCCACCCCGCCCCGACGCCCCCGGAGCCCACCGGCCACGCGGCGGCGAGCACTTCCCCCACCCCAGCCGGCGCCACGAGCGCCGGAGAGACGGAGCACCAGGTGACCAGGGCGCATGACGTCGCCGAGCGTTGGATACCCGGCACCGCCGGCGGCACCACCACCGCCCCGGCGGACCAGCAGACCGCGGGCCACGCCCCCGAGAGCGCGACCCGCCCGGCCACCGCGGCGGCCCCGCCCGCCGCGACCGCCACCGCGGCGGCTCCCGCCCGGCCGGCCGCCCAGGAGACCCGTGCGGGCGTCTCCGGCGCCCCCCGCGCCGCCACCGTGGGCCTGGCCACCGGCCTCCTCGACGCCTACGCCCCCGGCGACGCCCGCTTCTTCGCCTCGCCCACCCGGACCCTCCTCGCCCACGGCGTACGCGCCGAAGTCCCGCACGACGAACGGCCGCTGCCCCGCCGCGTCGCCGAGACCCTCGAAGCCCGGCGCGCCGCGGGCGACCCCGCGCCCCTCGTCGTCGGCGCCGTCCCCTTCGACCAGGACGCGCCCGCCGCCCTCGCCGTGCCCGAGACCGCCCGCTGGGCCCCGCCGCTCGCCGAGGACCCGCTGATCGCGCTCCCCGCCGCCGCCCCCGAGGCCACCCGCTGGCAGATCCGGCCCGTGCCCGAGCCGGCCGTCTACGGCGACGCCGTCGCCGAGGCCGTACGCCGCATGAAGCGCGGCGACTTCAGCAAGGTCGTGCTCGCCCGCACCCTCGAACTCACCGCGCCCGCCGGTACGGACGCCACCGCCGCGCCGGACCTGCCCGGCCTCCTCCAGCGCCTCGCCCGCCGCGACCCCACCGGCTACACCTTCGCCGTGCCCACCGGCCCCGGCCGCACCCTGCTCGGCGCCAGCCCCGAACTCCTCGTCTCCCGGCGCGGCGACCGCGTGGTCGCCAACCCGCTGGCCGGCTCCGTGCCGCGCAGCCCCGACCTCGCCGAGGACGTCCGCCGCGCCGCGGCCCTCCTGGAGTCCGCCAAGGACCTGCACGAGCACGCCGTCGTCGTCGACGCCGTACGCGACGCCCTCGCCCCGTACTGCGCGGACCTCGCCGTGCCCGCCCAGCCCACGCTCGTACGCACCGCCGCGATGTGGCACCTGTCCACCACCGTCACCGGCCGGCTCGCCGAACCCCGCGCCTCCGCGCTGGAGCTGGCCTGCGCCCTGCACCCCACCCCCGCCGTCTGCGGCACCCCCACCGGCACCGCCCGCCACGTCATCCGCGAACTCGAACCCTTCGACCGCGGCATGTACAGCGGCGTCGTCGGCTGGGGCGACGCCGACGGCGACGGCGAATGGGTCGTCACCATCCGCTGCGCCGAGGCCGACCGGGGCTCGCTGCGGCTCTACGCGGGTGCGGGTATCGTCGCAGCGTCCACGCCGGAAGCGGAGACCGCCGAGACCGGCGCCAAGTTCCGTACCTTCCTGCACGCCGTGGGGGCAGACCAGTGACCCTCGAACCACCCGTCACGCACGAAACGCCCGAGACGCACGCGACACCCGAATCGCGCACGATGCCTGAAACACACGACCAGCCCGCCATACCCGACGCGCCGACCTGGCCCGCCGAGTACGCCGAGCGCTACCGCGCCGCCGGCTACTGGCGCGGCGAGACCTTCGGCGCCATGCTGCGCGAGCGCGCGCTGAACCACCCCGACCGCGTCGCGATCGTCGACCCCGCCGGGGCCGGCCGCCGCTGGACGTACGGGCAGCTCGACGAGCGCGCCGACCGGCTCGCCGCCGGATTCCTCGCCCGCGGCATCGCCAAGGGCGACCGCGTCGTCGTCCAGCTCCCCAACGTTGCCGAGTTCTTCGAGACGGTCTTCGCGCTCTTCCGCATCGGCGCGCTGCCCGTCTTCGCGCTCCCCGCCCACCGCGAGAGCGAGATCCGCTACTTCTGCGAGTTCACCGAGGCCGTCGCCTACGTCATCCCCGACGTCAACGGCGGCTTCGACCACCGGGAACTGGCCGCGAAGGTACGCGCCGAAGTCCCCACCCTGCGCGACGTGTTCGTCGTAGGAGACCCCGGCGAGCACACTGCGCTCGCCGACGTGGCGCGCGAGCCCGTCGCCGTCGAGGACGGCCCCCGCCCCGACGACCTCGCCTTCCTCCAGCTCTCCGGCGGCTCCACCGGCGTGCCCAAGCTCATCCCGCGCACCCACGACGACTACATCTACTCGCTCTGGGGCTCCAACGAGATCTGCGCGGTCGACGAGCACAGCGTCTACCTCTGCGCGCTGCCCGCCGCCCACAACTTCCCGCTCAGCTCGCCCGGCACGCTCGGCGCCCTCTACGCCGGCGCCCGCGTCGTCCTCGCCCCGCAGCCCAGCCCCGACGTGGCCTTCCCGCTCATCGAGCGCGAACGCGTCACCATCACCGGCCTCGTGCCGCCGCTCGCCCTCGTGTGGACCGAGGCCGCCGCCACCACCTCCTGCGACCTCAGCAGCCTCGACGTGCTGCTGGTGGGCGGCGCGAAGTTCAGCGAGGAGGCCGCCCGCCGCGTCGGCCCCGCCATCGGCTGCACCCTCCAGCAGGTCTTCGGCATGGCGGAGGGGCTGGTCAACTACACCCGCCTGGACGACCCGTACGAGACCATCGTCACCACCCAGGGCCGCCCCATCTCCCCCGACGACGAGATCCGCGTCGTCGACGACGAGGACAACGACCTGCCCGTCGGCGCGACCGGCCACCTGCTGACCCGCGGCCCGTACACCATCCGCGGCTACTGGCGGGCCCCCGCGCACAACGCCAAGTCCTTCACCCGCGACGGCTTCTACCGCACCGGCGATGTCGTGCGCCTGACCGAGGACGGCTACCTCGTCGTCGAGGGCCGCGCCAAGGACCAGATCAACCGGGGCGGCGAGAAGGTCGCCGCCGAGGAGATCGAGAACCACATCCTCGCCCACCCCGCCGTCCACGACGTGGCCATCGTCTCCATGCCCGACGACTACCTCGGCGAGCGGACCTGCGCGTACGTCGTCCTCCGGGACGGCGCCGAGCCGATCCGGCCGGTCGCCGTGAAGAAGTTCGTCCGGGAGCGCGGGCTCGCCGCCTACAAGGTCCCCGACCGCGTCGAGTTCGTCGACGCGTTCCCGCAGACCGGCATCGGCAAGATCTCCAAGAAGGACCTGCGCGCCGCCATCGCCGAGCAGCTCAGAGCGCAGACCACCCCGCGCTGAGCCCGGCCGGGCCCGCCCGCCCCGCGCACGGCGGCCGGGCGGCCCGGCAGCACCCGCAGCGCACGACCCAGCACCCGAAAGGCACCCCATGGCACTGCCGGCCATCGCCCCCTACCCGATGCCCACCGCGGCCGACCTCCCGGCCAACCGCGTCCAGTGGACCGTCGACCCCGATCGCGCCGTCCTGCTCGTCCACGACCTGCAGAACTACTTCCTCGACGCCTTCACCGCCGACGAGTCCCCGGTCACCGAACTCCTCGCGGGCGTCGAACGGCTGACCAAGGAGTGCCGCGAGCGCGGCGTCCCCGTCGTCTACAGCGCCCAGCCCGGCGGCCAGACCCCCGCCGAGCGCGGCCTCCAGCAGGACTTCTGGGGCCCCGGCCTGCCCGACGACGAGCGGCTGAAGGCCGTCGCCGACCGCGTCGCGCCGCAGGACGGCGACACCGTGCTCACCAAGTGGAAGTACAGCGCGTTCGTCCGCACCGACCTCGCCGAGCGGATGGCCGCACAGGGCCGCGACCAGCTCATCGTCGTCGGCGTGTACGCGCACATCGGCGTGCTGATGAGCGCCTGCGACGCGTGGATGCGCGACATCCAGGCGTTCCTCGTCGCCGACGCCGTGGCCGACTTCTCCGCGGCCGACCACCACATGGCGCTGCGCTGGGCCGCCGCCAAGTGCGCCGTCGTCACCACCGCCGACCGCATCTTCGAAGGACGCTGACCCCCATGGCGCTCACCATCCAGCAGATCCGGGACGACGTGGCCGACGTGCTCGGCGAGGACCCCGCCGACATCCCCGACGACGAGAACCTCGTCGACTACGGCCTCGACTCCGTCCGCATCATGACCCTCATCGAGCGCTGGCGCCGCGACCACGGCGCCGAGGTCACCTTCGCCGACCTCGCCGAGGCGCCCGGGATCGAACGCTGGTGGGCGCTGCTGGGGGAGCCGGCATGACCGTACGCACCGCCGAGCGCGCCCCGGCCACGCCCGCCGCCCCCGAGCCGGAGGGGCTTCCCCTCACCGCCGCCCAGGCCGGCATGTGGTTCGCCCAGGCCCTCGACCCCGACAGCCCCGCCCAGAACACCGCCGAGTGCATCGAGATCCACGGCCCCGTCGACCCGGCGCTGTTCGCCCGGGCCCTGCGCCGCACCGCCGACGAGGCCGAGGCGCTGTGCGTACGGCTGGTGGAGACCGCCGACGGCCCCCGCCAACTGCCGCTGGCCTTCGGGCCGGTGCCCCGGGCCGTCACGGTCGCCCCGCTCGCCCCGTACGCCCCGGCCGTCGCCGGGACCTCCGCGCCCGGCGCCTCCGACGCGTTCCTCGGCCTGCCCGCCGGCGCGTCGAGCACCCGGCACGACGGCGAACTCCCCTTCCCGCTGCGGGTCTTCGACGCCCGCGACGAGGCCGACCCCGACGCCGCCGCGCGCGCCTGGATGCGCGCCGACCTCGACGTCCCCTTCGACCTCGCCGCGGGCCCGCTCTTCGCGCACGCCCTGTTCCGCGTGGCCGACGACCGCTGGCTCTGGTACCAGCGTGTCCACCACGCCGTCATGGACGGCTACGGCTACTCGCTCCTCGCCCGCCGCGTCGCCGAGACCTTCACCGCCCTCGCGGCCGGCGAGGACCCCGGCCCCAGCCCCTTCGGGCGTCTCGCCGACCTCGTCGCCGACGACGCCGAATACCGCGGCTCCGACGCGTACGAGAAGGACCGCGCCCACTGGTCCGAGGCGTTCGCGGACCGCCCCGAGGCCCCCTCGCCCGCCGGCCGCACCGCGCTGCCCTCGCGCACCTTCCTGCGCCGCACCGCCCACCTCGCCCCCGACGCCACCGAACGGCTCCGCGCCTTCGCCACCGCCGCGCGGGCCACCTGGCCGGACGTCCTGATCGCCGCGCAGGCCCTGTGCACCGCCCGCACCACCGGTGCCGGCGAGGTCGTCCTCGGCCTGCCGATGATGGGCCGCATGGGCTCCGTCGCCCTGCGCATCCCCGGCATGGTCATGAACGTGCTGCCGCTGCGGCTGACCGTCGGCCCCGACGCGACCCTGGCCGAACTGACCCGCCAGGTCGTCCTCGCCATCCGCGCCGCCCGCCGCCACCAGCGCTTCCGCTACGAGGACATCCGCCGCGACCTCGGCCTCCTCGGCGAGGGCCGGGCGCTGGTCGGGCCGCTCGTCAACGTCATGCCCTTCGACTACGCGCTGACCTTCGCGGGCGCCCGCTCGGACGCCCACAACCTCTCCGCCGGCCCCGTCGACGACCTCACCGTCAACGTCTACGACCGCACCGACGGCCGCGGCCTGCGCATCGACTACGACGGCAACCCCGCCCTCTACACCGAGGACGAACTCGCCACCCACCAGGGCCGCTTCCTCGACCTGCTGACCCGGATCGCGGACAGCGACCCGCACACCCCGCTCGCCGCGTTCCCGCTCGCCACCGCCGAGGAGCGCGAGCGAATCCTCGGCGAGTTCAACGACACCGCCGTGGCCGTGCCGCCGACCACCCTCATCGGGCCCATCGAGTCCCGCGCGGCCCGCACCCCCGGCGCCACCGCCCTCGTTCTCGGCGAGGAGTCGCTGACCTACGCCGAGCTGAACGCCCGCGCCAACCGGCTCGCCCGCCGCCTCGCGGCCCTCGGCGTCGGCCCCGGCAGCCTCGCCGCCGTCGCCGTACCCCGCTCCGTGGACCTGGTCGTCGCGCTCCTCGCCGTCCTCAAGGTCGGCGGCGCCTACCTGCCGCTCGACCCGGACTACCCGGCCGACCGGCTCGCCTACACCCTCGACGACGCCGCGCCGGTCTGCGTCCTGACCGACGCCGCCACCCGCCCCGCGCTGCCCCCCACCGAGCTGCCGGTCCTCGTCCTCGACGACCCGGCCCTCCGCGCGGAGCTCGCCGAGTACGCCGCCACCGACCCCGGCCGCGCGCTGACCCCGCAGCATCCCGCGTACGTCATCTACACCTCCGGCTCCACCGGCCGCCCCAAGGGCGTCGTCGTCCCGCACTCCGCGATCGACAACCGGCTGCGCTGGATGCAGGCCGAGTACCGGCTCGCCCCCGACGACCGGGTGCTCCAGAAGACCCCGTCCGGATTCGACGTGTCCGTCTGGGAGTTCTTCTGGCCGCTGCGCGTCGGCGCGACCCTCGTCCTCGCCGCGCCCGGCGGCCACCAGGACCCCGCCTACCTGGCCCGTACCATCCGCGAACAGCGCATCACCACCGCGCACTTCGTGCCCTCCATGCTCCAGGTCTTCCTGACCGAGCCCGCAGCCGGCGCCGGTACGAGCCTGCGCCGCGTCTTCTGCAGCGGCGAGGCCCTGCCCCGCGAGACCGCCGACCAGTTCCACCGCGTGCTGCCCGGCGTACCGCTGCACAATCTGTACGGGCCGACCGAGGCCGCCGTCGACGTCACGTACCACGCCTGCGCGCCCGGCGAGGAAGGGCCCGTGCCCATCGGCCGGCCCGTCTGGAACACCCGGCTCTACATCCTCGACGCCGCCCGCGGCCTCTGCCCGCCCGGCGTCCCCGGCGAACTGCACCTCGCGGGCGCCCAGCTCGCCACCGGCTACCTCGGCCGCCCCGACCTGACCGCCGAGCGGTTCACCGCCGACCCCTTCGGCGCGCCCGGCGAGCTGATGTACGCGACCGGCGACCTCGCCCGCTGGCGCGCCGACGGCAGCGTCGAATACCTCGGCCGCACCGACCACCAGGTCAAACTGCGCGGCCTGCGCATCGAACTCGGCGAGATCGAGGCGGTGCTGAGCGCCGACGAGTCCGTCGCCGCGGCGTGCGTCCTGGTCCGCGAGGACACCCCCGGCGACCAGCGCCTGGTGGGCTATGTGACTCCGGCCTCGGCGGATGCCGCCGCCGAGGCCGGCACGCCGGACCCGGCCGCCGCACTCGACGCGGCCGCACTGCGCGACCGGCTCGCCGCCGTGCTGCCCGACTACATGGTGCCCAGCGCCCTCGTCGTCCTCGACGGCTTCCCGCTCAGCGCCAACGGCAAGCTGGACCGGGGAGCGCTGCCCGCCCCCGAGATCGCCGCCACCGAGGGGCGCGCGCCCCGCGACCACCGCGAGGAGACCCTGGCCCGGCTCTTCGCCGAAGCGCTCGCGCTGCCCCGCGTCGGCGTCGACGACAGCTTCTTCGACCTCGGCGGCAACTCGCTGCTCGCCGCCCGCCTCGTCGCCCGGGTCCGCGACACCCTCGGCGCGAAGCTCGCCATCGGCGCGCTCTTCCAGGCCCCCACCCCCGCCGCGCTCGCCGAGCGGCTGCACCGGGCGGGCGACGCCGAACAGGCCCTCGACGTCGTGCTGCCGCTGCGCGTGAGCGGCGGGCAGGCCCCGCTGTTCGTCGTGCACCCGGCGGGCGGCATCAGTTGGTGCTACTCCGGGCTCCTCGCCCACCTCGGCCCCGACCAGCCGGTGTACGGGATCCAGGCGCGCGGCCTCACCCCCGCCACGGCCGTCGAACCGCTCCCCGCCACCATGGACGAGATGGCCGAGGACTACCTCGCCCACATCCGCGAGGTGCGGCCGCACGGCCCGTACCGCCTGCTGGGCTGGTCGGTGGGCGGCGTCATCGCGCACACCGTCGCCGTGCGGCTCCAGGACGAGGGCGAGGAGGTCGAACTGCTCGCCCTGCTCGACGCCTACCCGTCCGACCAGTGGCGCGGCCGGGCCGGGCCCAAGGAGGCCGACGCGCTCGGCGCGCTGCTGCGCATGGCCGGCTTCGAGTTCGACGCGAGCGGGACGCTCACCCGCGAGCAGGTCACGCGGACCCTGCGCACCGAGGGCAGCGCGCTGGCCAGCCTCTCCGACCACACCCTGACGGCCGTCGTCGACATCGTCGTCAACAACGCCACCCTGATGCGCCGGCACGACCACCGCGTCTTCGACGGCGACGTGCTCTTCTTCACCGCCACGGCGCCCCGCGCCGAGGACTGGCTGACGAGGGACGCGTGGCGGCCGTACGTCACCGGTGACCTGCTCAACCGCGACATCGACTGCCTGCATCCGCAGATGACGCAGCCGGGCCCGATCGCCGAGGTCGCCGAGGCGGTGGCCGCGTACCTGGGGGAGCGGGGCTGACCCGCGGGGCGCGCCCGAGGGGCGGGGCCGGCCCGCGGGTGCGCCCGGGTGAACGGTGCCGGCCCGCCGTTCACCCGTACGGCCCACCGCGCCGCCCCTCCCCACCAGGCGGAACGGCCGCCTCCGTCCCATCCTGGAACCGGAGGCGGCCGTCTCGCCGGCCCCGGCGACCCGCCCGCACCACGACGGAAGGGTCACGCCATGAGCCCCAAGACCTCGACGAAGCCGAGCGGCGGCCCCTCGGGCGGCCGGGCCCGCGAACTGGTGACGCCGAGCCGCCTGCTGCTGCTGGTCATCGCCATCCTCGCGCTCGTCTTCGTCTTCGAGAACACCCGCCAGGTCAAGGTCCGCCTCCTCCTCCCGGAGGTCACGGTCCCGCTGTGGATCGCGCTCGCCGTGATGCTGGTGATCGGCTGGCTGGTGGGCCGCTTCGTCACCTTCCGCCGCAAGTGACGGCCCCGGGCCGCGCGGTCACGCCGGTACGTTCGAGAATCCCGCGCGTACGGCCTGACCGCCGGAGACCGTGGTGGCGGGGCCGCCGGGCCGGCGGCCCCGCCACCCGGACCGGCCCGGCGGCGCGTCCGGCGGCACTGAGTGCCACACTGGGTGTGTGCTGAAACGATCTATCGACGGAACGGCTCACGCCTGGGCGGCCCTCGGCGGCGACCCCGCACACCTGGCCGCCATCGGCTACCAAGGCCCCGACGACGTACTCCCCGCACGACTGCCCGTACGCGAACTGGCGCGCTCGACCGTCGCCGTCGCCTCGCTCGCCGCGGCCGAACTCGCCGCCACCCGCGGCGGCGGCCCCCTCCCCGCCGTCCGGGTCGACGAGGGCGCGGTCGCCACCGCGTTCGTCAGCGAGCGGCACCTCCGCGTCGACGGGCGCGGCGCGTCCACCTTCGCGCCCCTCTCCCGCTTCTGGCGCACCGCGGACGGCTGGCTGCGCACCCACGCCAACTACCCGCACCACCGCGCCCGGCTCATCGCCGCCCTCGGCCTGGACGCCGACGCCGCCGACGAACGGCTCGTCGAACAAGCCGCCGCCGAACTCGCGGGCCGCGAGTCCGAGGAGGTGCAGGAGACCGTCTACGCCGCCGGCGGGCTCGCCGTCGCCGTCCGCGGACCGCGGAACTGGGCCGAACACCCCCAGGGCGCGGCCGTCGCCGGCCACCCCCTGCTCGCCCTCGACCGGACCGGCGACGCCCCGGCCCGTACGCTCCCGCCCGCACCCGCCCGGCCCGCCGAGGGGCTGCGCGTCCTCGACCTCACCCGCGTCATCGCCGGGCCCGTGGCCACCCGCACCCTCGCCCTCCTCGGCGCCGACGTGCTGCGCGTCGACTCCCCGCGACTCCCCGAGAGCCAGGCCGCCCACTCCGACACCGGCTTCGGCAAACGGTCCACCGTCCTCGACCTCGGCGCCCCCGCCGACCGGGCCGCCTTCGAGGAACTGCTGGCCACCGCCGACATCGTCGTCACCGGCTACCGGCCCGGCGCCCTCGACCGGCACGGCCTCGCGCCCGAAGCGCTCATCGAACGCCGGCCCGGCCTGATCGTCGCCCAGCTCAGCGCCTGGGGCCCGTACGGACCCTGGGGACAGCGACGCGGCTTCGACTCACTCGTACAGGCCGCCAGCGGCATCGCCGCCATCGAGGCCGACCGCGACGGGCACCCCGGCGCGCTGCCCGCCCAGGCGCTCGACCACGGCACCGGCTACCTCCTCGCCGCCGCCGTGCTGCGCGCCGCCGCACTCCGGCAGGCGACCGGCGGCTCGTACCTGGCCCGGCTCGCGCTCGCCCAGACGGCGTCCTGGCTGATCAACGACCTGAAGCCGGACGCGGGCGAGCCGACCGGCACGTACGAGCCCACGCCCTGGCTCACCGAGGGCGACGGGCCGCTGGGGCACGTACGGTACGCGCTGCCGCCCGTGTCCTTCGACGGCGGCCCGCGGGACTTCCCCTCGCTGCCGGGGCTGTGGGGCACCGACAAACCCGCTTGGCGGTGACCAGGCGCTTTCCTAGGATGGCCCGATGCCCGACGACGACAGTTCTGCTGAATACCCCTCTGCTGAATACCCCACGTATCTCGCGACCGGACCCCGCGTGGGCATCCGCCCCATCGTGTACGGGGACGGGGAACGGTTCACGGCCCTCGCGCGCGCCAGCGTCGACCTGCACCACCCGTGGCTGGCGATGCCGACCACCGGGACGGCGTGGGAGGCGTTCTACGACGGGCTCGACGGCCCCCACCGCGAGGGCTTCGTCATCTGCGAGACGGTGACGGGTGAACCAGCCGGCTTCATCAACATCAACAACATCGCCCGCGGCCGCTTCCAGTGCGGGGCCGTGGGATACGGCGCCTTCGCGCCGAGCGCCGGGCGCGGCTACATGAGCGAGGGAATGGGGCTCGTGCTGCGCCACGCGTTCGGGCCGCTGGGCCTGCACCGCCTCGAAGCCAATATTCAGCCGGGGAATGAGAGGTCGCTGGCGCTCGTGAAGCGGCACGGGTTTCGGCTGGAGGGCTTCTCGCCGGACTTTCTCTTCATCGACGGGGCTTGGCGGGACCATGAGCGGTGGGCCATCACCTCTGACGGTTCGCCTGCGGCGGGCTTGCGGTGACGGTTCGCCTGCGGCGGGCTTGGGGTGACGGTTCGCCGTGTGGGCGTGTCAGTCCGCCGACTGCGGGTGCGTCGTGGCTGGTCGCGCAGTTCCCCGCGCCCCTGGGGTGGGTGCGGTGGTTCGTTCGCTGCGGGTGCGTTGTGGCTGGTCGCGCAGTTCCCCGCGCCCCTTTGGGGCGCGGGGGGTTCGGGGCTAATGCTGGCCTAGTAGGTGGACCAACCCGTCGGCTAGTTCTGTGCGCCAGCACAGGTAGTCGTGGCCGCCGTTGAATTCTCGGTAGTGGATGTCGTGGCCGTGGGCTTGGAGGGCGTCGCGGAGGCGGCGGTTGGCGGGGAGGAGGACCCATTCCTGTTCGCCGGCGGAGAGGTGGAAGCGGACCGGGAGGCGCGCCGCCTCCGTGGTCGCTATGGCGTGCGTCAGCCATTCGGCGTCGGGGCCGTTGGGCCACCAGAAGGAGCCGGACTGGGCGAGGGCGTTGCCGAAGCGGTGGGGGGCGCGGACGGCGGCGTGGGCGGCCATGAGGCCGCCGAGGCTCTGGCCGGCCAGGACCGTACGGGCCGGGTCGGCCGTCAGGGGCCAGCGGCCGGCAGCCCACGGCAGCAGCTCGTCGGCCAGGAAGTCCACGAAACCGTCGTTGCAGGTCAGTTCCGCCCAGCGGGCGTCGCTGCCCAGGGACTCGGGCAGCAGCGCGACGAGCGGCGGTATGCGGCCGTCCGCGATGAGGTTGTCGAGCAGGGTGGCGACGCCCAGCCCCGGCTGCCACATCTCGCCGTCGAAGAGGACGAGTACGGGCAGGTCGCGGTGGTCCTCGCCGGGCGGCGCGTAGGCCCGTACCCGCCGCTCGTTGCCGAGGACGCGGCTGGCGAACGTATGCGTGGAGACCGTGCCGGCCGGGACGCCGGGGCGCGGCAGCCAGTCGGACTGGGCGGGCGCGCCGGGGAGTTCGACCACGGAGACGGGCTCGCCGCCCCACCGCGGGGGGAACGAGCGGGGGTTGAGGGGGTCGCGGCGGCCCTGGCCGCGCAGCCAGGCGGCGTGCTCGGCGCCTTCGAGCCCCGCCGTCCCCTGTCCCTCGTCCACGCAGAGCGTGTACGTCGCCCGCCAGTCGCGGCGCATCCGCACCGACCAGTGCCAGATGTCGGTGCCCGGCACCCGGTCCATGAGGTTGCGTTCCAGCGCGCGCGGGTCGGCGACCTTGTTCGGCAGTACGAGCACGGCGCGCGTGGCGGCGGAGCCGCGCCACAGGAAGGTGACCACCGCGTGGTCGGCGGAGCCGGCCGGGTCCGCCTCGATCACCGGGGTGCTGCCGCCCGGCAGCGAGCGCCAGAATCCGGCCGCGTCCGGGCGCGGCCCGAGCGAGGCGATCAGCGGGCTGGCCGCGCGCTCCACGGGCGCGGGGCGCGGGATCGGCGGCGGGCGCTTGACCGTACCGGTCGGCGGGGCGGACACCGGCATGAACACGACCTCCGAGGGCGGGCGAACGAGTTAGGTTCACCTTACCCAATGGGCTCCAGCCGCCCCGGAGGGCTCGGCACCGCCTCCCGGACCACCGCCCCGACCGCGCCGCGACGCCGCCCCCGTCACCGCCCCCGCCACCGCTCTTTGCGCAACCCTGACCGAGGGCGGCCCTGTTCAGCGGGGCCGCGAGCGTGTTCCATGGTCATCGGGGGCCGCCGGGCGCGGCGTGCCGGAGCGCCGTCGTGCGGCGGCGCCAGACGAGGAGCGAGGTTGCCGTGGCCACGACCATCCGACGTGCTGTCCTGACCCTGCCCGCCGCGCCGCTCGGGCCCGAGAACCCGCTGCCCGCCCTGCTGCCGCGCGACCCGCGCGGCGAGGCGCACCGGCTCGACGCCCGGCAGCGCGCCGCCCTCCCCGCCGACATGGCCCTCCAGAGCGGCTACGCGCCGCTGCGCTCGGTCCTGCCGGTCCGGCTGCGCGACGGCTACACCCGCCATCGCGCCCCCGTCGACCTCGACGCCCTCGTCATCGAGAACGACCGGCTGCGCGCCACCGTCCTGCCCGGCCTCGGCGGCCGCGTCCACTCCCTGCTCCACAAGCCCACCGGCCGCGACCTCCTCTACGTCAACCCGGTCCTCCAGCCCGCAGACTTCGCGCTCAACGGCGCCTGGTTCTCCGGCGGCATCGAGTGGAACATCGGCGCCACCGGCCACGGCCCGCTGTGCACCGCCCCGCTGCACGCCGCCCGCGTCCCCGCCCCGGACGGCGGCGAGATGCTGCGGCTGTGGGAGTGGGAGCGCCTGCGCGATGTCGTCTTCCAGATCGACCTCTGGCTCCCGGAGGGCGCCGAGTTCCTGTACGCGGGGGTGCGCGTCCGCAACCCCGGCGAGCGCACCGCGCCCGTCTACTGGTGGTCCAACACCGCCGTCCCCGAGAACACCCGCGTCCTCGCCCCCGCCGACGCCGCCTGGCACTTCGGCTACGACAGATCGCTGCGCCACGTCCCCCTCCCCGGCGCCGGGGACGCCGATGGCACGTACCCGCCGCGCGGCGCGTACCCCGCCGACTTCTTCCACGACATCGAGGACGGCGCCCGCCCCTGGATCGCCGCGCTCGACGAGCGGGGCCACGGCCTCGTACAGACCTCGACCGCCGCGCTGCGCGGCCGCAAGCTCTTCCGCTGGGGCTCGGGCGCCGGCGGACGCCGCTGGCAGGAGTGGCTGACCGAACCCGGCACCGGCGGCTACGCCGAGATCCAGGCGGGCCTCGCCCGCACCCAGATGGAGCACGTACCGCTGGCGCCGGGCGCCGAGTTCACCTGGCTGGAGGCGTACGGGCCGCTGTCCGCCGACCCCGCCGCGATCCACGGCGCCGACTGGGCGGCGGCCCGCGCCGAGGCCGAGCGGCGGCTGGCGGCGGCGCTGCCGCGCGCCGACGTGGACGCCGCGTACACGGCCTGGCTGCCGTACGCCGACGCCGAACCCAAGGAGAGCCTGGCCACCGGCTCCGGCTGGGGCGCGCTGGAAACCGAGGCCGGCGGCCACCGGCTGCCCGGCACCCCCTTCGACGCGGCGACGCTCGGCCCCCAGCAGGCCCCCTGGCTCGAACTGCTGCGCTCCGGCTGCCTGCCGCCGCACCCCCGGCACCAGCCGCCCGGCCCCTCGCTCGTCGGCCCGCACTGGCGCGAGCACCTGGAGGCGGCGCGGCCGACGCCCGACGTCCGCTACCACCTCGGCGTCGCCCAGTGGCACGCCGGCGACCGCTCCCAGGCCGCCCGGAGCTGGGAGCACTCGGCCGCCGACCACTGGCCCTCGCTGCGCTGCCTGGCCGTCGCCGACCAGGCCGGCGGCCACCACGCACGGGCCGCCGACCGCTGGCTCCAGGCGTTCCGCGACGCCGGCGACCGCTGCTGCGACGGCGCCGAGCAGCGGGCCGCGCTCGCCGCACTCGGCCAGGAGGCGATCCTCGCGCTGCTCGCCGCGGGCCGCCCGCGCGACGCCGCGGACGTGCTCGACGCGCTGCCCCGCACCACCCGCGACCGCGGCCGCTTCCGCCTGCTGGCCGCCCGCGTCCTGCTCGCGAGCGGGGACGCGCCCGCCGCCCGGGAGATCTTCGACGAGGGCTTCGAGGTGGACGATCTGCGCGAGGGCGAGGAGGCGCTCGGCGACACCTGGTACGCCATCGCCGAGCAGCTCGTCGCGGGCGGCGGCCCGGTCACCGGCGACGTGCGCGAGCGGGCGCGGGCCGCCCACCCGCTGCCGACGCGCTACGACTTCCGGATGCGGCCCCTGTGACGCAAGCGCCCCGATGATGGCGCAGAAGGTGCTTTATCGGGCGCGGAGCCGGGAAATACTGTCGCAGGCGCTCCATATGTCCGTGAGGTTTCCGTCTTCGCGTGCCGATACCGGCATGTGTCCCGTCGTCAGGAGTACCGGCCATGCCCGCGCACCCCCGCCCGCACCGCCCCGACGACAGCGTCCGTCGGCGCGGCAGGCTCAGGCCGGCGATGGCCGCCGAGGGCGGCGGCATCCACAAGCCGCTGCCGCCCGACCTCTTCCACATCCACGGCACCAACGCCGAGACCGTGCCCGCCGCCCTGCGCCGCACCGGCTACCACACCCCCAACGACCGGTTCTTCGTCCGCAACCACACCACCACGCCCCGGCTGGACGCGGCGGACTGGCGGCTGACCGTCTGGGGCGACGGACTGCGCGGCGCGCCCGTCGAATTCGGCTACGCCCAACTGCGCGCCCTGCCCGCCGTGACCCGCGCCACCTGCCTCGAATGCGCCGGCAACGGCCGCAGCTACTTCACCAGCCAGCAGGGCGACGACGTCACCGGCACCCCCTGGACGCTCGGCGCGGTCGGCGCGGCCCGCTGGCGCGGCGCGCGCCTCGCGGACGTACTGCGCCTCGCGGGCATCCGCTCCGACGCCGTCGACGTGATGCCGCGCGGCCTGGACGACCCCTACGTCGACGACGGCGTCGACTACGGCCGGGTGCGCCGCCCGATGCCCGTGGCCAAGGCGCTGGACGACGTGATCCTCGCGTACGAGATGAACGGCGAGCCCCTGCCGTACGACCACGGCTACCCGGTCCGCATCGTCGCCCCCTCCTGGGTGGGCGTCGCCTCCATCAAATGGGTCGGCGACATCGAGGTCTCCGCAGCGCCGCTCAGCTCCCCGTGGACCACCGAGTTCTACCGCCTCTTCGGCCCGGACCACCCGCCCGGCGGCGCGCCGATGACCGTGCTGCCCGTCCGCAGCACCTGGGAGATCGACGCCGGGACCGCGCTGCCCGCCGGCGTCACCCACCGGCTCACCGGGCGCTCCTGGTCGGGCGGCGGGGGAGTGGCGCGGGTCGACGTCAGCACGGACGGCGGCGCGCACTGGCACGCCGCCCGGCTGCGCGACGAGCCGAGCGAGGACGGCTGGGTGCGCTGGGAGACCGACTGGCGGCCGTACGAGCCGGGCCCCGCCGAACTCCTCGCCCGGGCCACGGACACGGCGGGCCGCACCCAGCCCGACCGGGCCGTGCCCAACACCCAGGGCTACTTCTTCGACGCCGTCGTGCGCTGTCCGGTGACCGTCGTCTGACCGCTCCACGCCGGGCGGGCCCACGCCTCGTGGTGAAGTCGGCCGAAGCCCGCCGCGTCAGCCGGGCGTGAGCGTGGTGACCAGGACGTCCCGGCGGGCCGGCCGCGCCGCGTCGAGGGGCCGGATCGGCGAGACCCCGTGCAGCGTCGCGCGATCGTCGCCGAGAAGCAGGGTGCCGGGCTCGCTGAGGGTCGTGCTCATCAACTCCGCGCCGTCGAGGCCGTAGACGGTGCTCTCGCCCCCGACGGCGTTCTCCCTGCCGATCAGCAGCGAGGTCACGAGGGCCACGCCGTCGTGATGCCTGCCCTCGGGGGTGGGGTCGCCGGCGTCGTCCGCCTCGGCCGTGACCCGGAAGGGGTGCACCTTGACGCTCCACTGGTCCGGGTCCGCCAGGCTCGTGGCGACCTCGCCGAGCGCGCGGATCAACGCGGTCAGCAGCGGCTCGGAGCGGAAGGCGGCGGTGAGCGGCTCGAAGTTCCGGCTGACGTCCACGTAGAGCGGATTGCTCTGCTCCGGCTGCACGAAGGCGAGGTGGGGCAGGGACGTGATCTCGCCCGTTCGGGAGAGGGAGAAGTGCCCGTAACGCCGCAGCCGTCGCGTGCCCCGCTCGGCCGCGTAGGCGTCCGGTGCCAGGTCTTCCCAGTGCGCGGCGAACGACGCCCACCCCTCGCCGTCCACACCCAGGCACCGCAAGAGGGCGGCGGCGGGCATCACGTACGAGCCCCGCGTCGCGAGCGCCCGGCAGGCGTCCCCCACCGGCCCCCGGCCCTGTGCCGGCCCGCGGTCCCCCACCGGTCCTCGGTCTTCCGGCGGAATTGGGTCCGCCACCCGTCCTCGGTTCCCGGGTGCGTCGTTCATGGGGCCGGACTCCTCTCCGGTGTGTCTCGCAGGGCGGAGGCGTTCCGGCGCCAGGCGGCCAGCAGGCGGGCGGCGAGCCGGTCCTCCAGGAAGACGGTCGCGTCGGCGCCGAAGGCCACGTCGGCGTCCAGCCGCGGTTCCTCGGCGAGGAGCCCGTCGATCACCTCGTGGCGTACGACCTGCTCGTGCACGGCGTCGGCCTCGACGTGCTCGTCGTAGAAGCGGGCCGCTGCGGGGCCGGCCCCGCAGCGGCGCATCGCGTCCGCCAGGCGGCGCGCGCCGGGCGAGGAGGTGACCTCGACACAGGCGAAGTGGCCGACCAGCGCGCCCCGCAGGGCCCGGTGCAGACCGAAGAGCGTCATCATGTTGACCGGTGCGAGGGCGGCGGCGGGCGCCCGGTCCAGGTAGCGGCCGTAGCGCGGGTCGAGGCCGAGGTCCGTCATCAGTTCGGCGAAGAGCTGGGCGTGGACGTCCTCGGCGCGTCCGGCCCCGAACTCGTCGTATTCGATGGCGACCATGCCCGCCTTGGCCCGTCCGCGCAGGCGGGGGAGGACCCAGGCGTGCGGGTCGGCCTCCTTGAGGTGATAGAGCGACCGCAGGGCCGCGTACTCGCGCAACTGCCACCTCTCGCCCTCGTGTTCGAGATGGTGCGCGACGCTGCCGGTGGGGTCGGCCGGTTCCACCAGGAGGTCGGCGAGCGCCTCCGCGCTGCTCCGGCCGCCGGGCACGTCCGCGCGCAGCGCGTCCAGGAAGCGCCCTTCGAGGGCCTGGCGCAGCGGCATGAGCGCCGGGTCCCACTCGTATGTGTCGGGCACCCCGGCCAGGCCTCGGTAGTGCAGCTCGTAGAGGGCGTACAGGGCGAGCTGCAGATCGCCGCCGTACGGGTCCGCCTCCTCGGCCGCCCGAGGGGCGGGCGCGGGGGCGCCGGGCGCGGTCAGCGCGGCGAGCAGGCGCTCGGAGAGGGGGCCGCGGGGCGCGGGCAGGGGCGGGGCCGTATGGCCGGGGTCAGTGGTCGTCGCGGTCATGGGCGGTGTCCTTCGCGTCGGAGTCCGCCGGCGGCGCGGCGGGGGCCCGGCGGCGCCGCCGGTGGCTGGTATCGCACCACGGGTACGTACGGCTGCGGCGACAGGCGCACAGGGCGACGGTGAAGCGGCCGGAGGCGTGCACGGTGCCGTCGTCGGCGATGACCTCCACCGGCCCCTCGACCAGGAGCGGCCCGCCCGCGACCAGCCGGACCCTGCGCGGACGCTCCCTCCCGGGCGCCGGCCCGGGCGCCGGCGGCGGTGTGGCCGCGGGTTCAGGTTCGTTCGGCACGGATGACCACCAACTCCTCCTCGTCCTCGTCGGCGCCCAGCAGCCCCTGGGCGCGCAGCCAGGGCAGCCGACCGGTGAGCACCGGGCCGAAGGGCACGTACGCCCGCTCGGCCACCGAGCAGCGCAGCCCCGCCGCGGCGAGCTGCCGCAGGCTCGTCCCGACCCCGCACAGTCCCGAATGCACCATCAGCAGCACCCCGCCGGGCCGCAGCGCGGCCGGAGCGCGGGCGGTGAGCGCGTCCACGAGGCGTCTGCCGTTCCTGCCCCCCTCCCAGGACCGGGCGGGGCCCCGGGCAGGCGGCTCGTCGAACGGCGCGGGCACGTACGGCGGGTTGCTGAGCAGCATGTCGAACGTACGGCCGTCCCAGGGCTGGGACAGATCGCCCCTGCGGACGCGGACCCGTGCGCGTGCCGGACGACCGGCGCGCAGCGCGTTGATCCGGGCGGTCAGCACTGCCCGCCGCGAGACGTCCATCGCCGCCACCCTCGCCCCCAGCCGCGCGGCCAGCACGGCCAGCGCGCCGCTTCCCGTACCGATGTCGAGCACCTCCATCCCGGCGGTGAGGCTCTCACCGCGCAGGGCCCGCGCCAGGAGACGGGTGTCCGCCTGCGGGGCGTACACACCCGGCAGCGTCCACAGCCCGTCCAGATCCTCCTCGCACTGCGCGGACCGCGCGGATCGCTTGGTGGCGGTCGTCATCGGGCACCTCCGAAGCTCGGGCTCACTCCCGTGGGCACCGCGCGGACGGAGCCGCCCCGGCTGCGTCCGGGGCCGGTGTGCCCGCTGTCGCGCGGCACGATCCGATCCGCCACGCGAGGCCGCCTGCGACCGACGCCGCGCGATCACCTGCCGCCGCGGTCATGCCCGCTGCACGCGGACTCCGCCAGTCCCTCCCGCGGCAGGTAGCGGTATTGCCATCGTGAGCCATCCCGCGGACAGCGGCCACTCGGCCGTACCCGGGCGGGGAGGAGCGCCCCGTCGCGAGCGGGTAACCGGGCTGTTCAGCCGACGGGGGGCGGTGCTCAGGCCGCCGCCGGTTTGCGGTCGACGTACTCGAAGATCGAGCCGTCCGGGTGGCGGGCGACCAGGATGCGCCCGATGGGGGATGCCACCGGGCCCGCGACGATCTGCGCGCCCACCGCGCGCAGATCGTCGACGGCGACGCCCACGTCCGCCACCGCGATCGTCGCGGTGATCTTGCGGAGGATCGACAGCTCCGCCTCCGGGCCGCTCATCAGGAAGAAGCAGCCGACGGCCGCGACCGAGACGCCGCCGTGCTGGAAGCGCTGCGCCTCGGCGCCCGTCAGCCGTTCGTAGACACCGATCGCGGCATCGAGATCGTTCACGCACACCCGCAGCGAGGTCCCCAGAATGTCCATACGGGCCAGCCTAGTTGGGGAAGATCACGCGCGGCAGAGGAGTTCGCCGTTCAGCACCCCGAACCAGGCGTCCGGCTGCCGGCCCCACTCGCGCCACGCCTCGGAGACCTCGGCCAGCTCCTCCTCCGTGGCGTGCCCGCCGGCCACCGCGACCCGCGCGTACTCGGAGGCGACGGTGCGGTCCGCCCACAGCCCGCTCCACCACGCGATCTCCTCGGGCGTGGCATAGCACCAGGTGTCCGCGGACGCCGTGATCTCCGTGAACCCCGCCTGCCGCGCCCAGGACAGCAGCCGCCGGCCCGCGTCCGGCTCGCCGCCGTTGGCGCGGGCCACCCGCCGGTAGAGCGCCAGCCAGCGGTCGAGGGCGGGCGGCTGCGGGTACCAGGTCATGGCCGCGTAGTCGGCGTCGCGTACGGCCACGATCCCGCCCGGCGCGCAGACCCGCCGCATCTCGGCGAGCGCCCGCACCGGGTCGCCGACGTGCTGGAGCACCTGGTGGGCGTGGACCACGGAGAAGGAGTCGTCCGGGAAGGCCAGCTCGTGCACGTCGCCTACGGTGAAGTCGACGTTGTCCAGGCCGCGTTCGCGCGCCACGGCGCGCGCCTGCTCCAGCACCCCGGGCGCCGCCTCCAGGCCGGTCACCGAGCCCCGCGGCACCAGCTCCGCGAGGTCGGCGGTGATGGTGCCGGGGCCGCAGCCGACGTCCAGGACGCGCATGTCCGGCTTGAGGGAACCGAGGAGGTAGGCCGCGGAGTTGGCGGCCGTGCGCCAGGTGTGCGAGCGGAGCACCGACTCGTGGTGCCCGTGGGTGTAGACGGCGGTCTCCTGAGGCATGGCGCCCTCCTCGGCCTGCGTGAAGCTGCGTGAACCCGCGTGAAGCGATCCCGCCACCGTACGCGCGCATCTCGGATCACGAGAGGGGTGTCTCACCATGCGAACCTGCCAAACGGCCTTCGCCCTTCGTGGGCTCCGCCCCGCCCGTCACTCCTCCAGCAGCCGGTACACCACCAGCGCCTCGTTCTCCTTCTCCAGCGTCAGCCGCTCCGGGCACGGCGTGACCTCACCGTCGAAGGCCAGATGCGTGCCGCGCCGCACCCCGCCGATCCGCAGCCGCCGCTCCCGCGCCGAGCCGAGCACCGGCGAGTGCTTGAGCGCCCCCGTCAGCGCCGCCGTCAGCAGCCGCGTACGGGCCAGCCGGCCGCCGTACACGGCCCGTACGTCCAGCACCCCGTCCGCCAGATCGTGCCGCCGCACCGGGGCCAGCCCCAGCCCCCGATACGTGCAGTTGCCCACGAACAGCAGCCACAGCGAGCGCCGCCGGCCGTTCACCGTCAGTTCGATCGGGGTCGCCGTGCGCAGCACGTGCACCGCCGCCAGCACCCCCGCCGGCCACGCGCCGACCCGCGGCGCCCACCGCTCGCGCACCCGCACCAGCTCCGGGTAGGCCCCGATGGAGAAGGTGTTGAGGAAGTACTCCCCGTCCCCGAACCGCGCCAGGTCGACGGCCATCGCCTCGCCCCGGTTCACCGCCCGGCACGCGTCCGCGACCGTCTCGATGCCCAGGTCGTACGCGAAGTGGTTGCGCGTGCCGCCCGGCAGCACCGCCAGCGGCAGCCCGTGCCGTACGGCCGCGATGGCGGCGGCGTTGACGGTGCCGTCGCCGCCGAACACGCCCAGCGCGCCGCCGAGTTCACGCGCCCGTACCGCCGCCGCGTCCACCGCCTTGGCCAGCGGCTCGCCCTCCTCCGCCGAGCACTCGACGACCTCCGCGCCGGGCAGCGCGTCACGCACCTCCTGGGCCCGGTCCGCGCGGGTCGACGTCCGCTGCCCGGAACCGGCGTTGGCCACCACCACCAGCCCGCGCCCCTCCGGCAGCGCCGGGGCGTCGGCCTGCGGCCGGGCCGGCGGCGCGAGCTGGGAGCGCGTCGGCGCGAGACCGCGCACCGCGTAGGCCGCGCCCGCGCCGAGCGCGGCGCCCGCCAGCACATCGCCCGGATAGTGGACGCCGGTGTAGACCCGGGAGAAGCACACGGAGAACGCGAGCGGCGCGAGCGCCAGCCCCCACCAGCGGTTCTCGAAGGCGACGCCGGTCGCGAAGGCCACCGCCGAGGCCGAGTGCCCCGAGGGGAAGGAGGTGGTGAAGGGCTGCCGGGCGAGCTGCCGTATCACGGGCACCGCGTCCAGCAGCGGCCGTCGCCGCCGGACCGAGCGCTTGCCCAGGGTGTTCACGGCCGCCGACGCCGCGGCGAGCGAGACCGCCCCGCGCAGCGCGGCCCGCCGGGCCGGCCGGCCGCCGAGCGCCGCGGCCCCGGCGGCGATGCCCAGCCACAGCACGCCGTGGTTCGCGCTGCGGGAGAGCCCCGGCAGCACGCGGTCACCGCCCGGCCAGTGCCGGGAGGCGACCTGATGGAAGACCGTGCGGTCCCAAGTACTCAACGGATTTCGCATGCGCGACGTCTACCCCGGCGCACCGCTCGAATGCGGCACCGACACCCGGGCCGGCACCGGCGGCGGCGCGGCGGCTGCCGCGGCCGCTCAGGCGGACGCGCTGCCCGGCCAGGTATTGGGGGAGGCGCGGCTGATATCGGCCAGCGCCGAGCCGGGGTCCTGGTCCCGCAGGAGATCCCCGATGCTGATCACGCCGAGCGGCCGGCCGTCCTCGACGACCGGCAGCCGCCGTACGGCGTGCTCACGCATCAGCCGTACGGCCGCCCGTACCTCGTCCTCGGGGCCGACCGTCACCGGTTCGCGGGTGCACACGGAATGGCAGCTCACGGTCAGCGGATCCACGCCGTCGGCGACCGCCCGCAGGGCGATATCACGGTCCGTGAGCACGCCGAGGAGCCGTCCGTCCTCGGCGATCAGCACATCGCCGATGTCCTGCGAGCGCATGAGCTGCGCGGCCTCCACCAGTGAGGCATCAGGGGAGACCGAGGCGATCGCGGGTGTCATGACGTCCTTTACGAACTGGGCCATCTCTGTTCGACCTCTTATCGGTTTCTCGGTGGTTCCCTTCCCTGCCGGCCCGCCGCGGCAGCCGCGACGCGTGGGACGGCACGTCAGAGCCGGACTGCGGGGAGCGGGTACCCGAGACGGCGTCATCGAACCGAGGGGATCGCGGCCGGCCGCCGGGCGCGCGCGACGGCCCCGCGGGGTCGCAGCCGCCGGGCCCCGCGGTGACAATGGCGGCATGGCTGATCCGTCGCACACCACTCAGCACAACCCGCTGCTCACCCGGCACGCCGAGGCGCTCGACCTGTTCACCGAGCGGCTGCGCGCCGTCCGCCCCGACCAGTGGGGCGCGTCGACGCCCTGCACCGAATGGACCGTACGCGACCTCGTCAACCACCTCACCGTGGAACAGCTCTGGGTGCCGTCGCTCGTCCGCGACGGCTCCACCATCGACGCGCAGGGCGACGCCTTCGACGGCGACCAGCTCGGCGACGACCCGGTCGCGACCTGGGTCCGGGCCGCCGCCGCGGCCCGGGCGGCGTTCTCGGAGCCCAACGCGCTGGAGCGCACCGTCCACCTGTCGTACGGGGACAGCTCGGCCGCCGACTACTGCGCGGAGATGATCACCGACGCCGTGGTGCACTCCTGGGACCTGGCGCGGGGCATCGGCGCCGACGAGCGGCTGCCGGACGACCTCGTCTCCTTCGCGGCCCGCCAGGTGGCCCCGCACGCCGCCGATCTGGCCAAGTCCGGCCTCTTCGCGGAGCCCGTGGAACCGCCGCCGGGCTCGGGCCCCCAGACCAAGCTCCTGTGCCTGCTGGGCCGCCGCCCCTGAGGCCCCGGCCTACAGGGTCCTGAGCCAGATGGCCCCGCACGGCCGTACGGGCGACCGCGCGCCCGGCCGGCGGTCAAAGGCCGTCGCGGTCGGCGGCCGTACGGCGGTCACCGGCCGTGCGACGGTCGCTGACCGTGCCGCGATCGCCGGCCGTGCGACGACCACTGGCCGTCCCGCCGGACGCCCGTACGGCCGGCCGGGGCCGTACCAGCGCCGGGCGTCAGCCGCGGGCCTTGTCGAACTCGCGGGTGAACGCCTCGCGGAAGGCCTTGAGGTCATCCGGCTTGCGGCTGGTGATCAGGGTGTTGGGGCCGCCCGTGCAGACCTTGACCTGCTCGTCCACCCAGGTGCCGCCCGCGTTGCGGATGTCGGTCCGAAGACTCGGCCAGGAGGTGAGGGTCCGGCCGCGCACCACGTCGGCCTCGACGAGCGTCCACGGCGCGTGACAGATCGCCGCGACCGGCTTCCCCGCGTCGAAGAAGCCCTTGGTGAACGCGACGGCCCGGCGGTCCATCCGCAGCGCGTCCGGGTTGGCCACACCGCCCGGCAGCACCAGCCCGTCGTACTCCGCCACCTGCGCCTCGTCCAGCGTCCGGTCCACGGGGAACGTGTCGGCCTTGTCGAGATGGTCGAACGCCTGGATCCGGCCGGAGTCCGTCGAGACCAGCTCGGGCGTGCCGCCGGTGTCCAGCACGGCCTGCCACGGGTCGGTCAGCTCGATCTGCTCCACCCCTTCGGGCGCCACCAGAAAAGCGATCCGCATGATGCTCACTTCCTTACGCGCTGCGTGTGCGGGTGCGTATGTCGGTCTCCTACGAACGAGGGGTCTCCCACGAACGAGGGGACTCCCACGAACGTAGGCGTGGGTCCGCTACGAACGTAGGCGAGGCGCGGACATCCCGACACTCGACGGCCGCCGCCCCGCCGACACGGGTGTCCGCGGGGACGGAGGGAAAAACCCCGTTTGGACCCCGCGCGGCGGGGCACCCGAAAACATGTGCTTCGGACTGGAGGCACGCCCGTGGGAGCGGATCATCGCTCCAGGCGTGTCCTGTCCGCCTCGCGCAGCCGGCTCCCGCGGTGCCACCACCACCCACCGCTGAGGAGACCAGAAATGGCCACCGCGATCACGGTACGCACGCACCGCCGTCACCCCCATGACGACGCCCCCGACACCATGGACGACTTCCGCCGCATCATCGCCATGCCCGACGGCCCCGAGAAGGACGAGCTGCGACAGCGCGTCGTCCGCGCCTGGATCCCGATGGCCGAACGCCTGGCCCGGCAGTTCCGCAACCGCGGCGAGTCCGTCGAGGACCTCCAGCAAGTGGCCCTGCTCGGCCTCGTCAAGGCCGTCAAGAGGTACGACCCGGACCGCGGCACCGCCTTCGAGAGCTTCGCGGTGCCCACCATCGTCGGCGAGGTCAAACGGCACTTCCGGGACCACATGTGGGGCCTGCACGTCCCGCGCCGCGTCCAGAACCTCCGCAACCGGGTGCGCGCCGCCACCCACGAACTGACCCGCTCCCTCGACGGCCGCGGCCCCAGCGTCGCCGACCTCGCCCGGCACACCGGGCTCACCGAGGAAGAGGTGCTGGTCGGCCTGGAGGCGATGGAGAGCTTCACCACCCTCTCCCTCGACGCCGAACTGCCGGGCGCCGAGGACGGCTACTCCCTCGCCGACACCCTCCGCTCGCCCGAGCACGGCTTCGACCTCGTCGTGGACCGCGAATCCCTCAAACCCAAGCTGCGCGACCTGCCCGAGCGCGAGCGGAACATCCTCTACATGCGGTTCTTCTGCGACATGACGCAGAGTCGGATCGCCGACCAGCTCGGCATCTCCCAGATGCACGTGTCCCGCCTGATCAGCCGCACCTGCACCCGGCTGCGCCGCCAGGTGCTCCAGGAGGCCGCGTGAGCCCGGCGAACCCCGAGAACCCCGAGAACCCCGAGAAGACGGGAGACCTGAGCGGAGTGAGGAACCCCGGAGGGGCCGTCGGAGGTACCGCCGGAGCGGCCGGGCGCCGCGCCGAAGTGAGGCGGCGTCAGGAGGCGGCCTCCGCGGTGTTCCGGCCCCGGGCCGGCTCGGCCGCCGCCAGCGCCAGCGCCACATGCCGGGATATTCGGTCCACCACCCCCGCCTCCGCCATCTCGAACGCGTGCCGCCCGCCCGAGCGCAGCAGCGTCAGCGCGCCCCGCACCGGAGTCGTCGGCCCGGTCCGCAGCGGTACGCACACCAGCGAGGTGACCTCCGCCCGTACCAGCAGCGCGGCCCCCTCCCCGTCCCGGCCGAACAGCTCCGGGTCGTCCGGCTGCACCTGGAGCGCCGAGGTCCCCGCGGCCGTCGCCTCCACCACCAGCGGGCAGTCGGCCGGGTCGCCGTCGGCCATCGCCGCGCGCAGCCCCTCCGCCTGTGCCGGGCCCAGCACCACCAGCCGGCGCAGCGTCCCCGCGTCGTTGAGGTCGGCCACCACCCAGTCCGCGAACCGGCCCTGCAACACCCGCGCCACCCGCTCCAGCAGCTCGGCCGGGCCGTCCGCGCGCCGGGCCAGCAGCGCCGTCGCCATCGCGTCGAGCAGGTCCATCAGCTCGGCGTGCCGGACCACTTCCGCCAGGTACGGGCCGGCCGGTGCGGACTGGGCCGCGCCCGGCGCGGACCGCGCGGCCTGGGCGCCGACCGGCGGGGGACCCGGCCGCCTGCCATCGGCGGGCTGGAAGACGGCCAGCACCGCGTTGCGCTGCTCGCCCGGCGGCCGCAGCGCCGACAGCGTCACCCGCAGCGCCGCGCCCGCCCGGCCGCCGGGCAGGTGTACCAGCAGGCTGCGCGCCCCCTCGCCGCGCGCCACCGCCGCGACCTGACCGCGCAGCGCCGCCCGGCCGTCGTGCCGTAGCGAACCCGTCAGCCGCCGGCCCGTCGCGAACCCCGCGCGCATTCCGAAGAGCTGGGTCGCCGCGAAGTTGAGCCGCCGTACGACCGTCTCCCGGTCGAGCAGCGCCACCGCCATCGGCATCCGCTGGAACAGCGCGCGCAGCAACTGCTGCTCCTGCCCACTCTGACCGCCTTGTCCGCCTTGGCCGCCTTGGCCGCCTTGTCTACGCCTGCCCTCCCCGCCGCCGCGCGCCGCCGCGGCCAGCTCCTCGTAGCGGGGCCACAGGACGTCCGCCGCGTGCTCCAGTTCGAACAGCGCGGCGTCCAGCGCGGACAGCCGCTCCTGCGCGGGCAGCGCCCGCGCGGTACGCAATTCGTCGACGCGGCTGCGGAAGTCCGCCAGTTCCGCACCGAATTCCTCAGCCCCGGTCATGGGCACACGGTAACCCTCCCGGGTGACGGCCAGCCCAGCAGATCCGGCCTGTTGTCCGCCGGCGGCCGATCTTGGTCGGTTCCGGGGCGGGCGCGCCGCGGAGCGGAGCCGTTCCGGCGCGGGTTTGTTTCCGGTACGGGCCGGGCGGGCAGCGGCTCAGATAGGGCACGGGAGGAACGAATCGAGCACGAAGGGACTGATCGACCCCATGCCGGACCGTATGAGCACCTCACTTGCGCAGGTCGTCGGCGCATCGGAATACGGCGCGGCGTCCCTCGACCGCGGCCTCGCCCACCTCGCCGAACAAGCCGCGTGGTGCGCTCCCGAGAGCTGCGGCGCCACCGTGACCGCCGTCGCCGACGGCGCCGACGACCCGGCCACGGCCGCCACCCACCCCGACCTGTCGACCCTGGTGACCGCCCAGTTGGAGACCGGCGAAGGTCCCATACCGGCGGCCCTCGACTCCGGCCGGGAGGCCGCCGCCGACGATCTCCTCTACGACCGCCGCTGGCCCGGCTTCCGGGCCCGCGCCCTCGACGTGGGCGTCCGCTCCAGCGCCACCCTCGTCTTCAGCCGCGACGCCCTCACCGTCACCGTCAGCGTCTACGGCTTCCGCCCCGGCCCCCTCCCGCAGGAGGCCCACGAGGCCACCGAGATGCTCGGCGACCTCGCGCTCACCAACTTCGTCCGCGACCGCCGCTACCGCCAGGCTCTCGCCGAGGTCGACCAGCTCGATACGGCGCTGCGCCGCCGCCCGATCGTCGACCAGGCCTGCGGCATCGCCATGTACGTCCTGGGCTGCGACGCGGAAGAGGCCTTCGACCTGCTGCGCCGCCACTCCCAGCGCACCAACCGCAAACTCGCCGACCTCGCCGAGATCGTCGTCCGCACCCGCGGCCACGGCCTTGAGGGCGAACTCCGCAAACTCCGCCACACGCCCCCCACCGACGCCCCCACCCCGTCCGCCCGCCCCACGGGAGCCTGAGCGACGGCCGTCTCTCCCGCCGGGACCATCGCGCACCCCGCGCCGCAGCGACCAGCAGGCCCCTGCCCGGCCTCCGCCGCCCGGTCGCCATGGGCTGTCCCCCACGCCGAGGAACGCCGCATAGTTGCGGCGTCACCCCGCGCCCGCGCGCGGGCTGCCGGGCCCCCGGCCGCCAATCGGCCTTCGGCCGGACGCCGTCCGGCGCTGCCCGTCCGGGCGCTGGGGGCGGCGCTCGTCCGCCTCCGGCGGCGGACCGACCCGTGGCGCCCAGCCCCCAGCAGGGAAGTGTCAGCGCGCGCTCGTGGCGGTGAGGTCTGGGAAGGTGGAGGGGTTCGCAGTGTGCTGATGGATCGTTCACCCTCGCAGCCGGAGGTTCGGATGACGCAGCCCATCGCCCCGGCGCTGGCCGCTCCCGAGAGCGGGCTGCCGGTGCTGCCGGAGTTGGCCGAGCGGGTGGCGGGGGCGGCGGGGCGGGCGGAGCCGGAGCCGGTCGGGGGCGGGCCGGTGCTGCACGCGGCGGCCTGCGGGTACTTCGGGCGGCGCGGGCTGTGGACCGAGCCGGGCCAGGTGGTGGCGGCGCCCGGGGCGCAGGGGTTGCTGCTCGCGCTGCTCGCGTCCGTCGGCGGCGATGTGCTGCTCACGCGCCCCTGCGCGGCCTGGTACACGGCGGTGGCCCGGCTCGCCGGCGGCGCGTCGTACCACGTGCCGGTGCCCGCCGAGTGCGGCGGCGTCCCCGACCCGTTCGCGCTGCTGGAGACCGTGCGGCGGATTCGCGGCGAGGGCGGCAGGCCGCGCGTCCTGGTGCTGTCCGTCGCCGACGACCCGACCGGCACGCTCGTACCGCCGGAGACCCTGCACGAGGTGTGCGAGGCGGCCGAGGCGGAGGAACTGCTGATCATCAGCGACGAGACCTGGCGGGACACGCGGTACGACGCGCACGGCACCGTGGTCGTCGGCCCCGCCGAGATGTGCCCCGAGCACACCGTCGTCCTCACCGATCTCGCGGGTTCCCTCACCCCCACCGCCTGGCCCGCCGCCCTCGCCCGCCTCCCGGACACCGAGTACGGCCGTGCCGTGCGCGACCGTACCCTCGCCGCCTGTACGGCCGTACGGGCGCTGCTCGCGCCCCCGGTCGCCGCGGCGGTCGCCCACGCGCTGGACGAGCCGGAGCCGGTGCGGGCCCGGATGGCCGCCGCGGCCCGGCTCTTCGGGGCGCTGGCCACCGCCGCGCACGGCCGCCTCGCCCTCGCGGGGGCCCTGTGCCGGCCGCCGCAGGCCGGCCCGTTCCTCTACGCCGACCTGGGCGAACTGCGCCCCGCGCTCGCCGCCCGCGGCGTCAGCGACTCCGTCGAGCTGGAGGACCACCTCGGCGCGCGCCTCGGCGTCCGCGCCCCGGGCGGCCACCGTTTCGCCGACGACCCCGACGCGCTGCGCGTCCGCTTCTCCCCGCTGGCCCTGCTGCCCGGCGACGCGGCCCGGCAGCGGGCGTTGGACGCCGCCGAGCCGTTGGAGTCACCGGATGTCGCCCGGGCGCTGGCGGCGTTCGGGGCGGTGCTGGGGGAGCTGACGGAGGGGTGAGGGGCCCGGCCCCGCACCGGCGGCCGTCAGCGGTGCCGTACGCGCCGCCACACCGCCGGCCCCGCGCTGATCAGCACGGTCAGGCCGACCGCGGTGGCCACGCCCTCCCAGGGCCGGGCGAAGAGGGAGCCGCCGAGGATGCCGATGAGCTGGTAGGTGGCGCTCCAGGCGAGGCAGGCGGGGATGCCGCCGCGGATGAAGCGGCGCATGGGCATGCGGGACAGGAGGCAGGCGAGCATCACGGGGATGCGGCCGGCGGGCATCAGGCGGGAGAGGACGAGCACGGCCACACCGTGCTCGTCGAGCTTGGCCTGCGCCTGCGCGAGGCGTTCGGGGGCGGCCCGGTCGCGCAGCCGTTCCAGCCAGCGGGAGCCGTTGCGGGAGCGGACGCCGCGCTGCCCGAGCCAGTAGAGGGCGATGTCGCCGAGGAACGCGCCGAAGGACGCCACGCCGAAGACGACGAGCAGGGCGAAGGGGTCCGTCTGGTGAACGGCGACGACGGCGGCGGAGCTGACGACGGCCCCGGTGGGCACCACGGGCACCAGCGAGCCCAGGAAGACCAGCAGGAACAGCGAGGGGTAGCCCACCGCCTGCTGCGTCGACTCCGGCGGCACCTGGCGCGCCAGCTCCGCCAGGGCCATGCGGACGGTCACCCCCCGGCCTCCAGCCGCACGGACTCGCCATGCCCCAGCCGGTGCACGGTGGCGTCCGGCGCGAGCCGGGCGGCGTGCCGTACGAAGTCGTCGCCCGGCGCGTGGAATTCGTGCGGGCGCACGGCGTCCATGCCGATCGGCCAGTACGTGCCGTAGTGCACCGGCACCGCGTCGCGCGCCGTGAGGCGGGCGAGGGCGAGGGCCGCGCGGCCCGCGTCCAGATGGCCGTGGCCCAGGAACGGTCCCCAGCCGCCCACCGGCAGCAGCGCCGCGTCCACCGCCCCCACGGCCTCCGCCATCCCGTCGAAGAGCCCGGTGTCGCCCGCGAAGTACGTCGCCGCCTCGCCTCGCACGACGTAGCCGAGCGCGGGCGCCCGGTGCGGCCCGTACGGCAGCCGGCGGCCGTCGTGCGCGGCGGGCACCGCCCGTACCACGACGTCCCGCACGCGGACCTCGTCGCCCGCCGCGACCTCGGTGACCCGCAGCCGCCGGTCCGCCGCCACCCGCCGCAGCCCCGGCACGGCGCGGCCCGCGCCGCGCGGCACCACGAGCCGGGTGCCGGGCGCGAGCCGCCGCAGCGAGGCGGGGTGCAGATGGTCGGCGTGCAGATGCGAGACGAGCGCCACGTCCGCGGCCGCGGCGGCGGGCGGCGGCACGTGGCCCCGGCGGCGGCGCAGATGCGCGAGGCGGCGGGCGAAGAGGGGGTCGGTCAGCACCCGTACCCCGGAGTCCTCCACCGTCGTGGTGGCATGACCCCACCAGGTGATCTCGACCGGCACCCGCCGCCTCCCGTCCTGTCGTCCTCGGTCTCCGCGTTCCGGTTGAGCGTAGTTCAGTCCGGTTCGCGCGCGAATTTCTCCTGCCGTCTCCGGAATCCGCCGGAAGAAAGCTCTCGGCGGGCCCGCCGAACAAGAAGTAGGGTGTGCCGAGTTGACGGCACAACGGTTCGATTGGTGGGCAGCTCGCAGTGGTGGACGTCTCGCGCCTGGCGGCCTGGAGCGCGGAGGGCTATGACAGCGCCCGGCCCCGGCTCGTACCGCACCTCAACGCGTTCTACGAGGTGGCCGTCGAACTGGCGGCGGCGGGCGAGCGGCAGGCGCCGCGCGTGCTGGACCTCGGCGCGGGCACCGGCCTGTTCGCCTGCGGCCTGGCCTCGGTGCTGCCGGAGGCGACCTTCGACCTCGTCGACTCCTCGGAGCGGATGCTGGCGGCGGCCCGGCCCGCGCTCGACCTGTTCGCGGTGGGGCACACCCCGCACGTACGGGACCTGCGGGAGGAGCTGCCGCCCGGCCCGTTCGACATCGTGGTCTCCGCCCTCGCCATCCATCAGCTTCCCCGCCCCGAGCAGCGGCGGCTCTACGGGCGGGTCCGCGAGGTCCTGGCGCCGGGCGGCGTGTTCGTCAACGCGGAGCAGGTCGCCGGGCCCGAGCCGGCTCTGGACGCGCTGTACGGCGAGGTGTGGCTGCGCGAGGCGGCCGACCGGGGCGCGAGCGGGAGCGAGATCGACGCGGTCCGCGAGGAACTGGTGCTCGGCGCCCCCGCGCCGGTCGCGGACCATCTGGCGTGGCTCGCGGAGGCGGGTTTCCGCGGCGCGGACTGCTTCTACAAGCGGTACGGCTTCGCGGTGTTGGCGGGCTGGGGCTGAGCCCGGCACCCGGATACGGAGTTCCCCTCGATGTGAAGTTAGGTTAGCCTAACTTTACATCGGAAGGGGTGTGGGCATGTCAGTGACCGCGGCGACCGGAGCCCCGGCGGCCGAACGCGAACGAGTCGCCAGGCCATGGCTGTTGATGGTCCTGGCGTGCGGAGCGCAGTTCCTCGTCGTGCTCGACGCGACGATCATCTCCGTCGCCCTGCCGCCCATCGCCCGGGACCTGGGCTTCACGGCCGCCTCCATCGGCTGGGTCGTCACCGCCTACACCCTCGCCTTCGCCGGCTTCCTGCTCCTCGGCGGGCGGCTGGCCGACCTCTTCGGCACCCGCGCCATGTACCTCACCGGCCTCGGCCTCTTCACCGCCGCCAGCATCGGATGCGGAGCGGCCGGCGGGTCCGGTTGGCTCGTCGCCGCCCGCGCCGCGCAGGGGCTCGGCGGCGCGCTGCTCATGCCGACGACGCTGACCATCGTGCACCAGGCGTACGCCGAACCCCGGCGCCGGGCGCGGGCCCTGGGCCTGTGGTCCATGGTCGGCGCGGTGGGGGCCGCCGCCGGCACCCTGTGCGGCGGGGTGCTGACCGACACCCTCGGCTGGCGCTGGGTGTTCCTGGTGAACGTGCCGATCGGCGCCGTCGTCCTCGCCCTCGCCGCGCTCACCCTCACCCGCCGGCCCCGGACCGAGGCCGGACGCCGCCCCCTGGATGTCACCGGCGCGCTGCTGGTCACCAGCGGCCTCGTCGCGCTGGTCTACGGCGTGGTCTGCTTCGGCGGCGACGGGGGAGCGGCGCGGGGCGGCTGGTTCCTGGGGGCCGCCGCCGTGCTCCTCGCCCTCTTCCTCGTCAGCCAGGCCAAGTGGGCGCGCAGCCCCCTCGTACCCCTGCGGATCTTCGCGCACCGCTCGGTGAGCAGCGCCAACGCGGTCATGTTCGGGCTGGGCCTCGGATATCTCGCCAGCCCCGTGCTGATCTCGCTCTACCTCCAGAACGTCCAGCACTTCTCGCCGCTGCGCGCCGGGCTCGGCTTCCTGCCCGCCGCCTTCGCGGTGATGATCGGCGCCCAGTTCGCCGGCCGGCTCACCCCGCGCTGGGGCGCCCGCCGCACGGCCGTCATCGGCCTCGTCCTGGTGGCGGCGGGCTTCCTGCTGCTGTCCCGGCTCGGCCCGCACACCCCCTTCTTCCCGTCCGTGGTGCTGCCCGTCGCGCTCTTCGGGCTCGGCGCGGGCCTCGCCTTCACCCCGATCACGGTGGCCGCCACCGGCGGCGTCGACCCGGCCATGACCGGCCTCGCCTCCGGGCTGCTCAACACGGTCCGCCAGGTCGCCACGGCGCTCGGCATCGCCGGGTTCTCCGCCGTCGCCAACACCCGCACCGGCGGACACGGCTACGGCCTGGCCTTCCTCCTCGCCGGCATCATCGCGGCGCTCGCCGCCGCCGCGGCCGCCACCCTCATGCCGGGCCGCACGCCCCGCACCGCCCCGGACACGGGCTGAGGCCGGCGGCCCGCGCGGGCCCGGCGCCGTCCGACGCGTACGGGCCGCGGCAAGCCGCCCCATCGCACCGAGCACGGGCTGGGGCCGGGGCCCGGCGCCGTCCGACGCGTACGGGCCGCGGCAAGCCGCCCCATCGCACCGAGCACCGGCCGAGGCCGGCGCCCCGCACCGCGCCGGACACGGGCCGAGACCGGCGGCCCGCGCGGCCCCGAGCACAGGCCGAGACCGGCGGCCTGCCCAGGGGCCGGCAGCCCGCCCGGGGGCCCGTGGCCCGCCCGTGGGCCCGTGGCGTACGGCACCTCCGGTCCACGGCCGCTTTCCCGGCCGCTATGACAGGCTGTAATACGAGTCCGCGTGCGCGATGCGGGCGGCGGACGTGAGGTGGGAACGGCGTGCAGGTGCCCCGATGGCGGAGCGTGGGCATGGCCCTGTTCCGCGTGCTGGTCGTCTGGGCGGTCGGCACCGTCACCATGGTCGTCCTCGCGGCGATCCTCCCCGACTTCCGGCTCCAGTCCGCCGACGGCGACAGCGCCACCCGGATCGCGATCACGGCCGCGGCCGGCGCCGGGGCGTTCGGCCTGCTCAGCGCCCTGGTGTGGCCCCTGCTCGTACGCGCCCTGCTGCTCGTGCCCGCCTTCGTGCTCGGCCTCCTGGTCTTCTTCCTCAACGCCTCGCTGCTGCTGATCGCCCTCGACCTGGCGCCCGTCGGCAACGGCACCGTCGGCCCCGAGACCGCCGTCGTCGTCGCCGCGGTGATGTCCGCCGCCTCCTCCGCCACCAGCACCGCCCTCACCGTCCACGACGACGGCGCGTACCGGCGGCGGCTGGCCCGCCTCGCCGACCGCCGCAGACGCCGCCGCGACGGGCGGGACGGCGCCGCCGGGCACGCCGGGCGGCCCCAGCCGCCCGGCACCGTCTTCCTCCAGCTCGACGGCGTCGGCCACGACGTGCTCCGCGACGCCCTGCGCGAACGGCCCGGCGCGGGCGGCCGGACCCGGCCGCCGCTGATGGAGCATGTCGCCGCCTGGGCCGCCACCACCCACCGCCTCACCCCCTGGCGCACCGACTGGTCCAGCCAGACCGGCGCCAGCCAGCTCGGCATCCTGCACGGCTCCAACGAGGACGTGCCCGCCTTCCGCTGGTACGAGAAGGAGAGCGGCGAGGTGATGATCAGCAACCGGCCGAGCAGCGCCGCCGAGCTCCAGCGCCGCGCCGCCGCCCGCAGCGGCCACGCCGGACTCCTCACCGACGACGGTGCCAGCCGCGGCAACCTCTTCACCGGCGGCGCCGACCAGCTCGCCCTCGTGCTGTCCATCGCCGCCCGGCGCGGCCGCGGCAACCGCTCCCGCTCCGGCTACTTCGCCTACTTCTGCGACCCCGCCAACGCCGCCCGCACCGCCGCCGCCTTCATCGCCGAGCTGTTCCGGGAGATCGGCCAGTCCCTCGCCGCCCGAGCCCGCCGCGACCGCCCCCGGGTGGGGCGCGGCGGCCTCTACCCCTTCATCCGCGCCTTCGCCACCGTCGTCGAACGGGACGTGGTGGTGGCCGCCGTCATCGGCGACATCCTCTCCGGCCGCACCGCCGTCTACGCCGACCTGGTCGCGTACGACGAGGTGGCCCACCACTCCGGGCCGCGCGGCCGCGACACCCACCAGGTGCTGCGCCGCCTCGACCGGTCGCTCGCGCTGATCGCCAAGGTCATCGACCACGCGCCGCGCGACTACCGGCTCGTGCTCCTGTCCGACCACGGCCAGAGCCCCGGCGCGACCTTCGCCGCCCGCTACGGCCTCACCCTCCAGGACCTGGTACGGGCCGGCTGCGGCCTGCCCGTGCCGCGCCGGGCCCGGCGCACCCGCAGCGGCGCTGAGGCCCGGGTGGCGGCGCGCGCCGCCCTGCGTCGCCCGGAAGCCGCAGAGGTTCCGGACGCCGCGGCGGTCCCGGCGGCCCGGACAGCACCGGCGCAGGCGGCCCGCCCCCACCCGCCGCGGGACCCCGTCGTGCTCGGCTCCGGCAACCTCGGCCTCGTCTCCTTCCCCGGCCTCCCCGGCCGCGCGAGCCGCGAGGAGATCGAGCGCCACCACCCGGCCCTGCTGCGCACCCTCGCCGAACACCCGGGCATCGGCTTCCTGCTCGTACACTCCGCCGAACACGGCCCCGTGGTCCTCGGCCGCGGCGGGGCCGAGCACCGGCTGGACAGCGGCGAGGGCGCCGAGAACAGCCCGCTGGGTGCCTTCGGGCCGGGCGCGGCCGAGGCCGTGCGCCGCACCGCCGGCTTCCCGCACGCCGCCGACATCATGGTCAACTCCGCCTGCGACCCGGCGACCGGCGCCGTGCACGCCTTCGAGGAGCAGATCGGCTCGCACGGCGGGCTGGGCGGCGAACAGAGCCGCCCCTTCCTGCTGTGGCCCCGCGAGCTGACCCCGCCCACGGCCGACGGCTCCGAACTCGTGGGCGCGGAGCGCGTCCACGAGGTGCTGCGCCGCTGGCTCGACGAGGCCGCCGCCCGGCCGGAGACCGCACCGCCGCCGGCCGATCCGCCGCCCGCCGAGGAACTGGCCGCGGGCCGCGTCCCGTAGTTCCTTATGCCGTCGCCGCGCTCTTCATTTCCCCCGCTTCCCCCGGTTTTTCCCCGTAATGCACACTGGTCCGGCCATGCGCCCGGCGGGCCCTATAATCCCCCCATGGCACAGAAGGTAGTTACCACCTACGTTGACGATCTGACCGGCGAAGAGTCGGCGGAGATCGCGAAGCACACCATCCTTGTCGACGGCGCCGGGGTCGAACTCGACCTGACCGATGAAAACTACGACAAGCTGCTGGAACTGCTTCAGCCCTACCTGCACGCCGAGGGCGCCCGGCGGGTCCGGGGAAGCGTGGCCGCCGCCAAGGGCAAGCCCCGCAAGGCGCCGGCCGCCGGGGAGAATACGGCGGAGATCCGCGCCTGGGCGAAGGCGAACGGATACGAGGTCAACGACCGCGGCCGGGTGCCGGCGTCGGTGAAGGAAGCCTACGAAAAGGCCGCCCGCTGACACCATGGATTTACCTGAATGCCGGGCCCCAAGGTAATCGCCTTGGGGCTTTGCTATTGGCGCGGCCGGTCACCGAAATCCGGTGCGTACCGTCCATACGATCCGGTGTCCGCGTTCCGCGCGTATCCCGTACCCGCGATCCGGCGTACGGCCCGTGCGCGCCATTCGCCGTACCGCCGCCCGTACCGCGGGCAGGGCGATGGACGAATCGTCGCGGCGTGCGGTGATCGCTGGACGTTTTACGGCCGCGGACAGCGCCTCGCGCAAGGAAACGCGGTGATTTGTCCGTGCGGCGTGGTTCGGTGAGCATGTTCTGTCACCCGGAACCATACGGGGGCCTGCACGACGAGAGGCGCACCACCGCATGCACGACACCGACGGCACCCACACCCGCCGCTTCGGGCTCGCCACCGCGACCGCCCTGGTCATGGGGAACATCATCGGCGGCGGCATCTTCCTGCTGCCCGCCTCGGTCGCCCCGTTCGGCACCGTCAGCCTCGTCGCCTTCGGCGTCCTGACCCTCGGGGCCATCGCGCTCGCGCTCGTCTTCGGGCGGCTCGCCCGGCGCGATCCGCGCACCGGCGGGCCGTATGTCTACGCGCGTTCGGCCTTCGGCGACTTCGCCGGATTCCTGTCCGCCTGGTCGTACTGGACGATGACCTGGGTCAGCAACGCCGCGCTCGCCGTGGCCGGGGTCGGCTACTTCCACGTACTGGCGGGCGACCGGCACTCCATGGGCGAGGACCTCACGGTCGCCCTCGTCGCGCTCTGGCTGCCCGCCCTCGCCAACTTCGCGGGCACCCGCTGGGTCGGCGCGGTCCAGCTCGTCTCCACGGTGCTGAAGTTCGTACCGCTGCTCTTCGTCGCCGTCGTCGGCCTCTTCTTCTTCGACCCGCACAAGCTCGGCGCGTTCAACGAGGGCGGCGGCAGCGCCATCGGCGGGCTCTCGGCCGCGGCCGCGATCCTGCTCTACAGCTACGTGGGCGTCGAGTCGGCGGCCATGAGCGCCGGCGAGGTCCGCGACCCGGAGCGGAACGTGGGCCGGGCCAGCGTGCTCGGCGTCATCGGCGCCGCCGTCGTCTACCTGCTCGGCACCGTCGCCGTCTTCGGCACGGTCTCCCACGACAGGCTCGTCACCTCCACCGCCCCCTTCTCCGAGGCGGTCGACGTGATGTTCGGCGGCCGGTGGGGCGGCACGGTCATCGCCGTCGCCGCCGTCGTCTCCATCGTCGGCGCCCTCAACGGCTGGACGCTGATGAGCGCGCAGGCCCCCTACGCCGCCGCGAAGGACGGGCTGTTCCCGGTCTCCTTCGCCCGCCGGCGGCGCGGCGTGCCCACCTTCGGCGTGCTGGTCGGCACGGTCCTCGCCTCGCTGCTCACCGTCGTCAACTACGTCTCGGGCTCCGGCGGCGTCTTCAAGATCCTCGTCCTGATCACCACCTTCTCGGCCACCGTGCCCTATCTGCTCGCCGCCGCCGCGCAGCTCTACTTCCTGCTGACGGGGCGGCGCGAACAGGTCCGTACGGGCGGCTTCGCGCGGGATGTCGTGCTCGCCGTCGCGGGCTTCGGCTTCTCCTTCTGGCTGGTCGCGGGCGCCGGCTACGCCGCGATCTACCAGGGCGTGCTGTTCCTCTTCGCCGGCGTCCTGGTCTACGTGTGGATGGCGGCCCGCCGTCAGGCCGTGGCGCCGCCGTCGACGACCAAGTCCGCGCCGACCGTGGACGCGGCCTCTTCCGACGCGAGGTAGAGGACGGCGGCGGCGATCTCGCCCGTGGCGGCGGCCCGGCCGGTGGGCATCTCGCGCCGCATGCGCGCGGTCTTCTGCTCCGGGCTCTCGCCCGGCAGCGTGGACATGGGAGCGTCCACCTTGCCCGGGCTGACCGCGTTGATCCGCACCCCGTCGGCGATGTGGTCGAGCGCCGCGTTGCGGGTCAGCGCGGACAGGGCGGCCTTGCTCGCCACGTACGCGCCGAGCCCCGGCACCCGCTGGTGCGCGCCGAGGTTGGACGAGACGTTCACGATGGCACCGCCGCCATGGGCCCGCATATGGGCGATCTCGTGCTGGAGGGAGAGGAAGACGCCGGTGACGTTGGCGTCCATGGCGCGCCGGAAGTCCGCCTCGGGGATGTCGGCGACCGGCGCCGGCGGCACGAACACCCCGGCGTTGTTGACGGCGGCATCGAGCGAACCGAAGCGGGCCACGGTCTCCTCGACCAGATGAGTCACCTCCCGCGCGTCCGTCACATCGGCGGTGACGGCCGCGGCGCCGCCGCCCGCCGCCTCGATGAGGGCCACGGTCTCCTTCAGCGGCTCGGCCCGGCGGCCGGAGACGACGACGTTCGCGCCCTCGCGGGCGAAGGCGAGGGCGATCCCGCGCCCGATGCCGGTGCCGCCGCCGGTGACGAGGACGGTCTTGCCGGTGAAGCGTGCGGTCATGGTGGGCTCCTCCACGGAGGTTCGGGTGATCAGTGACGTGAGCGAGGTGCAAGTGAGCAAGGCGCGAGACTCACGAAATACGAGAACGAACGGTCTCGAATGAGGGCATGAAAAAGCGGGGCGCTTCCAGGTCCGCGCTTTCTCAGTCCAGCAGTGACAGGGCCTGCCGCGCCGCGTCCCGCAGCCGGGCCGGCTCGCCGCCCGACTTGCCGACCACGCGCATGCCCTGGAGCAGGACGAGCAGCAGCCGGGCGAGCGCCGCGGGGTCCCGGTCGGCGGCGAGCTCCCCCTGTGCCTTGGCACGCAAAAGGGCCGAGGTGAGCGCGGTCTCCATGCTGTTCCAGTTGGCCTCGACCCGGCGCGCCGCCGCCGAGTCGTGCGGGGCCAGCTCCACCGCCGTGTTCGCCACGAAGCAGCCGCGCCGCAGCTCGTCGCGGGCGGACTCGTCGGCGAAGCGGCGCACCACCGCCCGTACGGCGGGCAGCGCCGGCCCCGGCTGGGACAACTCCTCGACCAGCGGCGGCGTCCGCTGCTCCCCGTACCGTTCGAGCGCCTTGAGGTACAGCTCGCGCTTGCCGCCGAAGGTCGCGTAGATGCTCGCCCGCGCGATGCCGACGTGCTGCACGAGGTCCGCCATCGTCGTCGCCTCGTAGCCGCGCCGCCAGAACAGCTCCACGGCCGACTGCAGCGCGGCGTCCGGGTCGAATTCCTTGGTCCTTGCCACGTCGGGAACTCTGGCATATCGAGAACGGTCGGTCAATAATCCATGCGTACGGTGCCGTGGGCGTCGTACGGTCCCGGGGTGCGCCTCGCGGGCGGCGAGGCGCACCCGAGGGGCGAACTCGGCGGTGGGGCAGATGAGTTCACCCATGCGGCCCCGGCTACCAGTTGGTGCCGATCTCCTTGCGCGTGCCGCCGCCCCCGATGGAGCCCTTGCCGTCACCCGCGTAGAAGAACAGCTTCTTGGTGCTGTTCTCGACGGCGAGGAGATCGGCCTTGCCGTCCTTGTCGAAGTCGCCCATGGTCAGCTCCCGCATGCTGTTCCAGTTGGTCCCGATCTCCTTGCGGGTGCTGCCGCCCCCTATGCCGCCCTTGCCGTCGCCGGGGTAGAAGAAGAGCTTCCCGGTCTCCTGCTCCACGCCGACGACATCCGTCTTGCCGTCGCCATTGAGGTCACCCGCGGCCAGGTCCTGCATGGTGTTCCAGTTGGTGCCGATTTCCTTGCGGGTGCTGCCGCCGCCGATGGAGCCCTTGCCGTCGCCCGCCCTTGCCGTCGCCCGGGTACAGGAACAGCTTCCCCGTGCTGTTCTCGACGGCGACGAGGTCCGTCTTGCCGTCGCCGTCGAAGTCGCCGGCGGCCAGGTCCTGCATGGTGTTCCAGTTGGTGCCGATTTCCTTGCGGGTGCTGCCGCCGCCGATGGAGCCCTTGCCGTCGCCCGGGTAGAGGAACAGCGCGTCCGGGGGAGTGGGGCGGTCGGGGTACGGGTCGCGGTGGTCGCTGCCGAGGTCGGCCTTGCGGCCGCAGTAGCCCCAGGCGCCGGGGCCCTGGCCCGCCAGCACCCGCTCGGCGATCAGGATCTGTTCCCGCTTGGTGGCCTGGTGTGGATACGCCGCGTACTCGGTGCCGCCGAAGGCTCTCCACGTACTGAGCGCGAACTGCAGCCCGCCGTAATAGCCGTTGCCGTCGTGGATGCCCCAGTCGCCGGAACTCTCGCACTGCGCGACCTTGTCCCAGGTGCTGACGGCGGCGGCCTCGGCCGGGGGCGCGCCGACGGACAGCGAAGCGCCGATGACGGCCATGGCGGTTGCCGCTGCGAACGAGAGCAGACGGCGGGGCGTAAGAGAAGAAGTCATCACGGATAAACCCCTATGGGTCTGTGGTACCGGATCATCGCTCGTGGCGCGGTGGGTCCGTCGGCCTCGCCTCGCACGGCGAAAGGGCCGACGCCGCACCGCATTCAGCCCCGATTCCGGGATTCCCACCCCGAACCGGGCGCTGACTTCGCGTCATACGGCCGCCACCATACATGCTCCCGAGGAAATCGCCCGGCTTTCTCGAAGTGCTTTCGACGGGATTTCGTGACGGTATGCGGCGTCACTTTGGGTGATCTTGCGGGTGCTCTACGTGAAGTCGGAGGGCTGAGTTCCACATTCCGTCACGGGATGATTACAACTCTCCGGCCATCTCCCGCTATTCGGCCTGTCGGCCCGTCATTTGCGGGCATGGCGGACGAATGCGCTCCGGATGTGTGGGGTCGTGCGCGATGTGCCGCTGGATATTTTCTCAACTCCCTTGTGTATGGCGGCGTTTGGTGGACTTTCGGGTGGTGTAGCCGCGCCTCTCCGGGCTCTCGGGATGCGGAGTGCCCCTGGAATCCCTCCTGGCGCTCGCGCCTCTTGAGTACGCACCTTTTGTCGCTGCTTGGTGGGCAATGTGGCGTTAAATCCTGGGGGTTGCGCTGCTTTCACCCCCTCCTTAACGTTCACCCAGTTCGCATTAAGCACCGCCGGAACGCAGACGAGACGTCTCTCCCGGCGCGCCCCCGCGGTGGCCCCTCCATGCCCGCGTGCCGGGTGCGGGGAAATTCGTCGACCCTTGCGGCCCCGCGTCGAATTCGCGCTGCCTTCTCGCCGTGCCGTTTAGCTGAAGGCCGCCCAATATCAGGAAAGAGAGCAGCATGCCCATCGTCGGTATAGCCCGCAGATCCACGCTCGCAGTTCTCACGGCCACGGCCGCCGTCCTGGCCACGACCGCGGCCACGGCGCCGGCGGTGAATGCGGCTCCCGTTCCCGCGTCGGTGTCCCCGCAGCCGCGGGGCGACTACGGCAGCGCGGGCCAGGGGGCCGTGGCCCCGATGCCGCAGGGCGCCGCCGCCAAGGCCCGGCTGGCCGCCCCGGCCATGAAGCGCAGCGAGGCCCTCGCCCGCGCCCAGTCGTGGGTCGGCAAGGGGCTCCCGTACAACATGGACGGCTCCTACCAGGGCTACCGCACCGACTGTTCCGGCTTCGTCTCCATGGCCTGGGGGATCGCCAAGCCCGGCCAGGCCACCAACACCTTCGTGCCCAACGGCGTCGCCCACTGGATCACCAAGGCCGAGCTCAAGCCCGGCGACGCGCTGAACAACCCCAACCCCGGCAAGTACGGGCACATCACGCTCTTCGAGAAGTGGGCCGACTCCTCCCAGTCCTCCTACTGGGGTTACGAGTTCAGTTGGAGTGGCGTGCACCACCGCGTGATCCCGTATCCGTACTTCAACGGCAGCAACCCCGAGGCGTTCAAGCCCCTGCGCTTCAACGGCATCGAGGACGACGCGCTCGTGGGGATGACGAACCTGACGTCGGCGGACTTCGACGGCGACGGCAAGACCGACGTCGTGGCCGTGGAACAGGAGAGCGGAAAACTGTTCTTCTACGCCGGCGACGGCAAGGGCTCCATCGGCGGCGGCAGCACGCGCAAGGAGATCGGTACCAACTGGGACAGCATGCAGGACCTCGTGGCCGGTGACTTCGACGGCGACGGCAAGGCGGACCTGCTCGCCGTGGAACGGTCGACGGGCAAGCTCTTCCTCTACCCCGGTGACGGAAAGGGCGGCGTCGGCGGTGCCAGCACGCGCAAGGAGATCGGTACCAACTGGGACAGCATGCACGACCTCGTGGCCGGCGACTTCAACGGCGACGGCAAGACCGACGTCGTGGCCGTGGAACAGGAGACGGGGAAGCTTTTCCTCTACCCGGGCGACGGTAAGGGCGGCATTGGCGGCGGCGGAAACCGCAAGGAGATCGGCACCAACTGGAACACCATGCAGTCCCTCGCCGCCGGTGATTTCAACGGCGACAAGAAGACCGATCTGTTCGCGGTCGAAAAGGGCACGGGAAAGCTTTTCCTCTACCCCGGTGACGGCAAGGGCGGTATCGGCGGCGGCAGCACCCGCAAGGAGGTCGGCACCAACTGGGACAGCATGCGCGGGCTGACCGCGGGCGACTTCGACGGCGACGGCAAGACCGACCTGCTGGCCATCGAGAACGACACCCAGAAGCTGTTCTTCTACGGCGGCGACGGCAAGGGCGGCATCGGCGGGGGCAGCACCCGCAAGGAGATCGGCACCAACTGGTGACCGGCTGACCGGCTGCTGATCGGCTGACGGGCCGGCCGCTCTCACCGGCCGCCCGACCGCAGGTCAGGTCCTGACTGCCCGTCAGCCACGGACGTACAGCGACTCCGGGCGCCGCACCGCCTTCCGGCACACACGTACCGCCTTCCGGCGTGCACGTACCGCCTTCCGGCGTGCACGCGGCGCCCGGAGTCGCAGCCCACCGCCTCACCTCTGGAGTGCCATGTCCTTGCGCATACCCTTCCGCCCCCGCCTCCTCGGCGCGGTGCTGGCCCCGGCGCTGGCCCTGTCCGTCGCCGCCCCGGCCGCGCTGGCCGCCGACGGTTCCGACGCCAACACCGTCGAATACCGGGGAACGCGGCTCGCCGTCCCGCGCGACTGGAGAGTCGTCGACCTGGAGAAGACCCCCGAGGCGTGCCTGCGCCTCGACCGACCGACCCTCTACCTCGGCCACGCGGGCGACCAGACCCAGTGCACGGGGCGCGGCGCGGCGGTCGAGCGCGCCGACACCCTCCACCTGGAGCCGGCCGACGGCACGCCGCCCCGCGCGGACATCCCCACGGTCCCCGTCGACACCGGCACCGCACTGCCCGCCCGGCACGCCAAGGCGCCGAGCAACGAGATCCGCTACGACCTGAGGCAGCCGGGGCTCATGGCCACCGTCTCGTACGGGGAATCCGCCGACGTGCCGGAGCGGGTCATCGAGACGGCGGTCCTCGCGTCCACCCCGCGTCACGAGCGCCCCCGCCGCCTGCCGAGCCCCCTCGCCGGGCCGGCCGCCGCGCCGCTCGCGCAGGGCGGGTACCAGGGCGCCGGGTTCGACGCCTGCACCGCGCCGACCCAGTCCCAGATGACCGCGTGGCGCGCCGACTCCCCGTACCGCGCCGTGGGCATCTACATCGGCGGCGAGGCCCGCGCCTGCGCCCAGCCGCAGCTCAGCGCCGGATGGGTACGCACGCAGGCGGCGGCCGGCTGGCACCTGATGCCGATCTGGGTCGGCCCGCAGCCCTGGAACAAGGCGCACCGCCTCTCCACCTCGCCCGCCACCGCCGCCGACCAGGGCCGCCAGGCCGCGGACGGCGCCGTGGCGGCGGCCAAGGCGCTCGGCCACGGCCCGGGCACCGTGCTCTACAACGACGTGGAGAACTACAACGACCGCGCCACGTGGGACAAGCCGGTGCTGTCGTATCTCGCCGCGTGGACCGAGCGCCTGCACGGCCTGGGCTACCGCTCCGGCGCGTACGTCGCCAAGTCCTCCGGCGTCCCGGCGCTCAGCGCCCAGTACGGCAAGGGCGCCTACACCTCGCCCGATGTGCTGTGGTCGGCGAACTGGGACGGCGTCGCGGGCGTGGGCGACGCGTCGATGGGCCTGCCCCAGGGCTCCGGGCAGTGGGCGGCCCAGCGCGTCCACCAGTACCGGGGCGACATCAGCGAGACGTACGGCGGCGTGCGGCTCGGCATCGACCGCAACTACGTCGACGTCAGCGCGTCAGCGGGCCCGGTCGGGATGCACGACCTGGCGTCGGGCGACTTCAACGGCGACGGCAAGGCCGATGTCATCGGCGTGGAACAGGAGACGGGCAAGCTCTTCTTCTACCCGGGCGACGGCAAGGGCGGTATTGGCGGGGGCAGCACGCGCAAGGAGATCGGTACCAACTGGAACAGCATGCGGAACCTGGTGGCCGGGGACTTCGACGGCGACGGGAAGACGGACCTGCTCGCTGTGGAGAGCGGCAGCGGGAAGCTGTTCCTGTACCCCGGTGACGGTGCGGGCGGTGTCGGCGGCGGCAGTACGCGCAAGGAGATCGGCACCAACTGGGACAGCATGCAGGACCTGACCGCCGGTGACTTCAACGGCGACGGCAAGACGGATGTCGTCGGCGTGGAGCAGGAGACGGGGAAGCTGTTCTTCTATGCCGGTGACGGCAAGGGCTCCATCGGGGGCGGCAGTACCCGCAAGGAGATCGGGACCAACTGGGACAGCATGCAGGGGCTGACCGCCGGTGACTTCGACGGCGACGGGAAGAGGGACCTGCTCGCCGTGGAGAGCGGCAGCGGGAAGCTGTTCCTGTACCCGGGCGACGGTGCGGGCGGTGTCGGCGGCGGCAGTACGCGCAAGGAGATCGGCACCAACTGGGACAGCATGCGCGAGCTGACCGCCGGGGACTTCGACGGCGACGGGAAGACCGATCTGCTCGCGGTCGAGAACGACACCCGGAAGCTGTTCTTCTACGCAGGTGACGGCAAGGGCTCCATCGGGGGCGGCAGCACCCGCAAGGAGATCGGCACCAACTGGTAGCCCGGGGCCGCTGATCCGGCCGGTCGCTCCCTCGCGCTCCACGCCGAGGGAGCAACCGTTCATTGCCTCCGCCCGATGACCTCGGAGAGCCTGTTCTCGATTCCCAGTGACAGGGACGTCCGCCTGGCATGACAACATTCGACGATGGCTACTTTGTTCTCTCGCATCATCGCTGGTGAGCTGCCCGGGCGTTTCGTCTGGCAGGACCCTGAGATCGTCGCTTTTCTGACCATCGCACCGTTGCGGCCTGGCCACACTCTTGTCGTGCCGCGGCGTGAGATCGACCGGTGGACGGATGCCGACGGGGCCCTCCTGGCGCGTTGCTTCGAGGTGGCCCAGGCCGTTGGGCAAGGGGTGCAGCGGGCGTGGAACGCTCCCCGAGCCGGCCTGGTCATCGCGGGCTTCGAGGTGCCGCACCTGCATATACATGTCGCCCCCGTCTGGGACATGTCCGATTTCGATTTCAGCGAGGTCAAAGAGGAGGAGGACCAGTCGGCTTTGGACGAGGCCGCGGCCAAGCTCCGGACCTCCTTGCTCGATCTCGGTTATGAACAGGCCCTGAACACTGGCCCCGTAGCGTGAACCGGGCTCACATCGTCACCTGACCTCGCTCCTCAAGGTTCCCGACAGGGTGGCTCGGCTCGGTCCCTTCGAATCGATCACTTCAGGTCGATCACTTCAGGTCGATCTGGAACACCTTGTCGGAGCCGGCGGGCTGGCGGCCGGCCAGGTCGGCGTTGGTGGTGGAGAGCCAGAGGGCGTTCTTGCCGGGCACCGTCTCGACCGTACGCAGCCGGCCGTAGTTCTTGGTGTAGTATGCCTTCGGGGTGCCCGCGTCGGCGCCGTCGACCGGGATGCGCCACAGGCGCTGGCCCTTGAGGGCCGCCATGTAGAGCGCGCCGTCGGCGTAGGTGACGCCGCTCGGGGATGCCTCGCCGACCTTCCACTGGCGCTTGGGGTTGGTCATCCCCGAAGTGGAGCACTGGCCCTCGCACTTGGGCCAGCCGTAGTTCTTGCCGGGCTCGATGAGGTTGAGCTCGTCGAACGTGGCGTCGCCCAGCTCCGCCTCCCAGAGCCGCCCTTGCGGGTCCCAGGTGAGGCCCTGCGGATTGCGGTGGCCGTAGGAGTAGACGAGGGTGCCGAACGGGTTGCCGGGGGCGGGCTTGCCGTCGGTGGTCATGCGCAGGATCTTGCCGTTGAGCGAGGACTTGTCCTGCGCGAGGTCGGCTGTGCGGGCGTCGCCCGCCGTCGCGTAGAGGTATCCGTCCGGGCCGAACTTCAGCCGCCCGCCGTTGTGGAACCTGTTCTTCTTGATGCCTTTGACGAGCACCTTGTAGTCGCTGAGCTTGGTGCCGTCGAACGTCATGCGGGCGACGCGATTGCCCTCCGCCGCGGTGTGCATGAAGAACACGTAGTGGTCGTTCTTCCAGTTCGGCGAGACGGCCGCGCCCATGAGGCCGCCCTCGCCGTCCGTGGTCACGGCCTCGGGGACCTTGCCGACCTGCTTCTTCGCGCCCGACTGGGAGAGCGTGAAGACCTTGAAGGAGTCGCGCTCGGCGATCAGCGCCGAGCCGTCGGGCAGCCAGCTCAGGCCCCAGGGGATCGTCCAGTCGGACGAGACGGTCTTCACGGCGCCGGGGACGGAGTCGGCGGTACGGGGCGCGGGCACCGTGTTGGGCGCGGCCGTCGTGCGGGGCGCCGCCGCGCCGCCGGGGTCGGCGGTCGCCAGGAGCAGACCGGCGGCGAGCGCCGTCGCGGCCGCCGAGGCGGTCAGGGCGTGTCGGGCGGCTCCGGTACGTATGCGCATGGGGGGTCTCCGATGGGGAAGCGCGGCCGGAGCCTCGGGTTCGGCGCGGCCGCCATGGCCGGTGCGGGAGGTTGCGCGCTGGTGCGGCTCGGAGGCCGGGACAGCCGGGGGAGGCCGGTCACCAGTGGAGGTCGGGTGATGGGAAGGTTTCCTTCTGGTTCGGCGGTTCGGCCGGAACGTACCGGCTTGTCGTGGGCGGGTCAAGAGAGGGGAAGGTAGGAGGTCTCTTTCCGGCCCGTCCGCGAAGCCTGGTGGACCGCTGGGCGTTACTTCCCGTCAACCCGCGCCACCCCACTGGTGGTTGATGATAGATCGGACCAATGTTCCCGGCCCTCTTGACCGTGTCCTGTCGACTCGCGATTCTGCATCGGAAGGGAACGCGACGGACGGCGGCCGTCGCCCACCACCCGTCGGTCAGGAGGCGGTTCGGGGAGAGCGCCTCGCGCGACGGGTGGGACGCCGAACTGCCCGCGCGCGGACGCGACGGCTCCCACGCCGCGGACCGCCCTCGACCCGGAAGGCAGGCCCGATGAACGCAGCCCCCGCGCCCGTACGGATGCCCCCTCCGCCCGCCCGGCCGGCCCCCGCGCCGACGGCCGCCCCCGCGTCCGTACGCGGGCCGCTCGCGTACGCGCCGACGGCCCCCGCGCCCGTACGCACGCCCGCCCCTCCCGTACCGAGTCCCCGCTAGCGGCGCCCGCCATGAGCAGCAGACACGGACTTCGCGGCGCCCTGACCGCCGCCGCGCTCGCCCTGGTCACGCTCGCCGCACCGGCCGCCGGCACCGCCGACGCCACCCCGGCGCGCCCCGCCCCCGCCGCGATCGCGGCCGCCCCGCGCGCCGCCGCCGACTGGTCCGCGGCGGTCGTGGACTCGACCCTCGCGCGCTTCACCCCGGCCACCATCGGCGGCTGGTCGTACCCCGTCGGCCTCTACCTCTATGGCCAGTACCTCGTCTACCAGCGCACGCGCGAGCCGCGCCTCCTGTCGTACATCAAGGAGTACGTGGACCGGTTCGTAGCGAGCGACGGGAAGATCGGGCAGGGGTTCAACAGCCTCGACAGCATGCAGGCCGGGCGGCTGCTCGTCGCCCTGCACCACGAGACGGGCGAGGACCGCTACCGGATCGCCGCGCAGAAGATCCGCAAGCGGCTCGACACCTATCCGCGCACCGTCGACGGCGGCTTCTGGCACGCCACGGCCGCCAGCCGGGCGCATCAGCTCTGGGGCGACGGGGTGTACATGGTCAACCCCTTCCTGGTCGAGTACGCGCGCGAGTTCGGCGACCGGGCCTACGCCTACGACGAGGCCGCCCGGCAACTCACGGCCTACGGCGGCCACTTGCAGGGGCGCGACGGACTGCTCAAGCACGCCTACGACGAGTCGCGGACGGCGGGCTGGGCGGACGAGAAGACCGGACGCTCGCCGGAGAGCTGGTGCCGCGCCGTCGGCTGGTACTCCATGGCGGCTGTCAATGTTCTCGACGCCATCCCCGCGGACCACCCCGGCCGCGCCCGGCTCCTGGCCATCCTGCGGCGGCTCGCCGCCGGGCTGGAGAAGTACCAGGACCCCGCCACCGGCCGCTGGTTCCAGGTCATCGACAAGGGCGACCGGTCCGACAACTGGACCGAGACCTCCTGTTCCAGCATGTTCACCTTCGCCCTCGCGCGCGGCGCCCGCCAGGGCTACCTCGACGCGGGCTACGCGGCCGTCGCGGAGCGCGGCCTCCAAGGGGTGCTGGAGCGGATCTCGCTCGGCGGCGACGGGCGGACCGAGCTGTCCGGCATCTCGGTGGGCACCAACGTCGGCGACTACGGCTTCTACGTCAAACGCCCGCGCGCGACCAACGACTTCCACGGGCTCGGAGCCTTCCTGATCATGTACGAGGAACTGCGGCACCCAGCGGCGCCCGAGCGCGACGGCTCGCGTAAAGGAGGAGCGGCATGAGCGGGCGGCGAGCGCTCACCCGACTGACCGCGGTCCTCGCGCTGCTGCTCGGGCTGCTCGCCCTGCCCGGCGCGGCGCGCGCCGAGGTGGAGCACCCGCGCCAGGACTTCCTGCGCGGCTCGGTCTCCGGCCTCTTCCTGCACTGGGGCGAGCGGACGTACCCGCAGCACACCGACTGCGCCCAGTGGGAGTCCGACGTCACCAAGGGCGGCTGGACCCCGGAGTACTGGGTGCGCGAGGCCCAGAAGCTGCACGCGCAATACCTCGTCCTCGCCACCTTCCACAGCCGCCTCGGCTACGCCCGCGCCTGGCCGTCCAAGATCCCCGGCTCGTGCAGCACGAAGCGGGACTTCCTCGGCGAACTGATCACGGCGGCGCGGGCGAAGGGCCTCCAGGTCATCCTCTATATGACCGACGACCCTCAGTGGCACGACCAGGGCGGCCACGAATGGCTCGACTCGGCCGCCTACTCCCGCTACAAGGGCCGCGACATCGACCTCACGGAGCGGGAAGGCTTCGGGGAGTACTCGTACGACAACTTCCTCGAAGTGATGGACCGCTACCCGCGGCTCGGCGGGTTCTGGATCGACAACGACAACGACTATTGGCTCGATCACGGCCTCTACGAGCGCGTCCGCGAGGAGCGTCCGGAGTACACGCTCAGCAACAACAACGAGGACACGCCGATCATGGACATGATCAGCAATGAGCAGAAGACCGGCATGTCCCCGGCGTACGACTACCCGCAGGCCGTCTATACCGCTGCGCCCCGGCTCATCGAGGCCGACTTCAAGCTCCCCTCCAAGGGGGCCTGGTGGTACGACGGCTCCGACCCCGCCGTCGACCGGGCGCTCACCCTCGGCCGCCTCGTCACCAACGCCGGCTCCTCCATCAAGGCGCTCATGGCGGAGACGGCGCAGGTGGGCGGGCGCTTCCCGGCGAAGCAGGAGGCGTTCAACGACTTCGCCGACCGATATCTCGACAAGATCTGGCCGTCCCTGAACGGCACCGAGGGCGGCGGCTACCTCCACGGCGGCCTCCAGCCGGGGCAGTGGAACGACGGCGCGTACGGCGTCACGACCGTCAGCAGGACCGACCCCGACCAGCACTACCTCCACGTCCTCACGCCACCGGCCGGCGGCGCCCTGCGCGTCCGCGACAACGGCTACCGGGTGGCGGCCGTGAGCGACCTGCGCACCGGCCGGCCCGTCCCGTTCACCCAGTCCGGCGGCGCGCTCACCCTGACCCGTACGGGCGGCTGGGACCCGTACGACACCGTCTTCCAGGTGCGGACCGCCGGCCGTACGGGCGTCCTGCCGCCCGGCTCGTACCGGATGAGCGCCGACGCCGCCGCGGACGGCCACCCGGCCCCGGCGGCGGCCGACGGCGACTACCGCACCTACTGGGACAGCGCGAAGACCCTCCCGGTCTCGCTCCGCTTCGACCTCGGCGCGGACCGGACCGTCCGCTACCTCGCCCTCAACCAGCGCGAGGACTCGGTGAGCTACGCGCGCTCCGCCACCGAGCAGTCCGCGCGGATCAAGGACTACCGGGTGTACGCGAGCGAGGACGGCCGTACCTGGGGGAGCCCGGTGAAGACCGGCACCCTGCCCAGCCACCGCGCCGTCGCCTTCATCGACCTGCCCGCGACCACCGCCCGGTATCTGCGGCTGGAGGTGCTGAGCACCCACGCCGCCCCGTCCGACACCGCCCGCTACCAGCGCCTGCGCGTCGACGAGGCATGGCCGGGCACCGGCTACGCCACGCCCGCCGCCGGACACCGGAAGGGAGGAAGCCCCTGACGCGCCGGGCACGGCCCGACCCCCACGACCGACCGTGAGAATCCCCCCATCGAAAGGCAGGCACCGCACATGACCCAGCACGACACCCAGGACCGGACGCCCCCCGCCGCCCCCGCCGACCAGGCGCCCGGCGCCGGCCACACCGTCTGGACCACCCCGGACTACGAGATCATCGAGACCGGCCTCGAAGTCACCGCCTACTCCCTGTCCGCCCGCTGAGCGCCCCGCCATGCTGCTGCGCGTGCTCGGCACCGCGGCGGGCGGCGGGCTGCCCCAATGGAACTGCGCGTGCCCCGGGTGCTCCGGGGCACGCCGCCATCCGCAGCGCGTCCGCCGCCACGCCTCTCTCGCCGTGCGGGCCGACGACGCCCGCTGGTACGTGGTGAACGCCACCCCCGACATCGGCGACCAGATCGAATCGCACCCCGAACTCCACCCCGGCCCCGGGCACCGCGACACCCCCGTGGCGGGCGTCGTGCTCACCGACGCCGAACTGGACCACACCCTCGGCATCGCCCGGCTGCGCGAGGCCCGCGCCCTGGACGTGCTGGCCACCGGGCCCGTACGAGGCGCGCTGCTGGAGCGGCTGCGGCTGGGCGACATCCTCGGCCCGTACACCGGCATCTCCTGGCGACCGCTGCCGCACACCCCTCAACCACTGATCGAGGGCGGCCCGTTGGAGATCAGCGCCATTCCGGTGGCGAGCAAGAGGCCGCGCTACGCGGCCGATGACGCGCCCGCCGACGACTGGGTCGTCGCGCTGCGCCTCGCCGACCGCGCGACGGGCGGCACCCTCGTCTACGCTCCCGCCCTCGCCGCCTGGCCCGACGCCCTCCAGCGGGCCGCCGCCGAGGCGGACTGCGTGATCGTCGACGGAACCTTCTGGGACGACCACGAACCGAGGCGCGCCGGATTCACCGAGCGGACCTCAACGGCCATGGGTCACCTGCCGATCGACGGCCCGCACGGCACCGCGCGCCGGCTGCGCGGCCTCGACGCCCGCTGTCTCTACACCCACCTCAACAACACCAACCCCCTGGGTGACCCGGCCGCCGAGGAACACAAACTCCTGGCGGAATGGGGCATCGAGGCGGCCGCCGACGGAATGGTGATCGAACTGTGAGCACGCTGGAAGAGCGGCTGCGGGATGTCGTGGCACGGCGCTACCACGACCGCCACCCGTTCAACCGCCGTATGCACGACGGCGAACTGACCCCCGACGAGCTGCGCCGCTGGATCCGCAACCGCTTCCACTACCAGCGCGCCATCCCCGTCAAGGACGCCCTGATCACCGCCAAGTTCGACAGCCCGGCGCTGCGCCGCATGTGGGTGCGGCGCATCCAGGACCACGACGGCGGCGCCGACGGCGAGGGCGGCATCGAACGCTGGCTGCGCCTCGGCGAGGCCGCCGGGCTCACCAGGGAGCGACTGCTCGACGCCGACGGGGTACTGCCCGGCGTGCGGCTCGCCGTGGACGGCTACGTCAACTTCTGCCGGCTCCGCTCCCCGCTGGAGGCCGTCGCCGCCTCCCTCACCGAACTCTCCGCCCCCGACATCATGCGCACCCGCATCGACGCCTTCGAACGGCACTACCCCTGGATCGAGGCCGACGGACTCGCATACTTCCGCACCCGCGTCGGGCAGGGCAGCCGCGACAGCAAGGAGGCGCTGGCGCTCGTCCTGGAGTGGGCCCGTACGGAGGAGCAGCGGGACCGGGCGGTGGCGGCGCTCGCCTTCAAATGCGATGTCCTGTGGTCCCTGCTCGACGCGGTGGACCACGCGGACGGCAGCGAAATCGGTGACGAGGGGCCCCCGGCGTGAACGACTGGCGGCCCGCGCTCGTCCCCGCGGCCATGCTCCGGCACGACGCGGTGCGCGACGCGGAACTCCTGCTGCTGCCCGAGCGGGTGGTGGTCCTCAGCGACACCGCCGCACAGATCCTGCGGCTGTGCGACGGCGACCGCGACGTGTCCGCCATCGTCGGGGAACTGGAGGCGCGCTACCCCGGCGCGCCCGTGGCCGCCGAGGCACCGCGCTTCCTCGACCGGGTACGCGGGGAGGGCTGGCTGCGATGACCCCCGCCCCGCGCCCCTGGGCGCTGCTCGCCGAGCTGACCCACGGCTGCCCGCTGCACTGCCCGTACTGCTCCAACCCGCTGGAACTCACCCGCAGATCAGCCGAGTTGACCACCGATGAGTGGCGGGACGCGATGCGGCAGGCCGGTGCGCTCGGCGTCGTACAGACCCACCTCTCCGGCGGCGAGCCGCTGCTCCGCGCCGACCTCGCGGAGATCGTCGGCGCCGCCGCGGCCGCCGGCCTCTACACCCAGCTCGTCACCAGCGGCGTCGGCCTCACCGCCGCCCGCCTCGCCGCCCTGACGGACGCCGGGCTGCGCAGCGTGCAACTGTCCGTCCAGCACGCCGACGCGGCGGCCTCCGACCGGATCGGCGGCCGCAGATCCTTCGCCGACAAGGAGCGGGCGGCGGCCGTCGTACGGGACGCCGGGCTGCCGCTCGGCCTCAACGTGGTGCTGCACCGCGCCAACCTCGACGCGGTGGACGCCCTCATCGACCTCGCCGAGGACTGGGGCGCGGAGCGGATCGAGCTGGCCAACACCCAGTTCTACGGCTGGGCGCTGGAGAACCGGGCCGCGCTGCTGCCCACCCGCGCCCAGCTCGACCGGGCCCGGGAGACCGTCGAGCGGCGCCGCCGGGCGGGCGGCCCGGACCTGGTGTGGGTGGTGCCCGACTACTTCGGCGGCGAACCGAAGCCGTGCATGGGCGGCTGGGGCGCGCGCTCGCTGACCGTCGCCCCCGACGGCACCGTGCTGCCCTGCCCGGTCGCCGCCGCCCTGCCCGGCCTCGACCCGCCCAGTCTCCGCGACCACTCGCTGGAGTGGATCTGGGACCGCTCCGCGGCGTTCAACGCCTACCGCGGCACGGACTGGATGCGCGACCCGTGCCGTACGTGCGCCCGGCGCACCGCGGACTTCGGCGGCTGCCGCTGCCAGGCGTACGCGCTGACCGGGGACGCCGCCCGTACGGACCCGGCCTGCGCGCTCTCCCCCGACCACCGCCTCGTACGCGACCTCGTCGACGACGGGCCCGGCGGCGCGGCCGGGCCCGTGCCGGACTTCGTCTACCGCGCGCCCGGCGCGGCGCCCGGGCGGTCCGGGTCCGCGTCCTCGCCGAGCGACGCCGACCACCGGGCGTAGAGGAGGCCGAACGGGCCGCCCGCGACGGCCAGTTCGCGGGGGGAGCCGTCCTCCACGACCCGGCCGTGCTCCAGGACCAGGACGCGGTCGGCGGCCAGGACCGTGGACAGCCGGTGCGCGATGATCACCGCGGTGCGGTCGGCGAGGAGCGCGCCCAGCGCCCGCTGCACCGTCAGCTCGGTCGGGATGTCCAGGCTGGACGTGGCCTCGTCCAGCAGCAGGACGGTCGGGTCGGCGAGGAAGGCGCGGGTGAGCGCCACCATCTGCCGCTGGCCCGCCGACAGCCGGTTGCCGCGCTTACGGACCTCCGTGTCGTACCCGTCGGGCAGCCCCGAGATGAACGCGTCCGCGCCGATCGCCTCCGCCGCCGCCCGGACCTCGGCCCGGCTCGCGCCCGGCCGCGCCAGCGCGATGTTCTCCGCGATGGTCCCCGTGAACAGGAAGTTCTCCTGCGTCACCAGCGTCAGCTCGCGCCGCAGGTCCGCGTCGGCGATTTCCCGCAGGTCGACGCCGTCCAGCAGCACCTGGCCGCTGGACGGGTCGTAGAAGCGGGCGGCGAGCTTGCCGATGGTGGACTTGCCCGCGCCCGTCGCGCCCACCACGGCGACCGTCTGCCCGGCCGGGATGGTCAGGTCCAGGCGGTGCAGCACCACCGGGCCGTCCGCCGCGTAGCGGAAGTCCACCGCGCGGAAGACCAGCCGGCCACGGCCGGGCCGGTCGGCGGGCAGCGGCTTCGGGGCCTCGGGCTCCGGCACCGAGGACGGTGTGGCGAGGAAGCCGGAGATCTTCTCCAGCGCCGCGCTCGCCGCCGCGTACAAGTTGGTGAACGTCGCCAGCTCGTCCAGCGGGTCGTAGAACCGGCGCAGGTAGAGCACGAACGCGGTGAGGACGCCCAGCGGCAGCGCCCCCTCGTTCACCCGCCAGCAGCCGAGCGCCAGCACCAGCGCGAGCGCGATGTTGCCCGCCAGCCGGACCCCGGCGGTATAGCGCGCCACCACGCCGAGCGCCTCCGTGTGCGCGTCCCGGAACACCTCGTTGAGGTCGTTCATCGCGGCGTGCTTGCGGCGCTCCGCGCGGAACGCCTGCACCGCCCGTACCGCGTTCATCGTCTCGCCGAACTGCGTGATGATGTCCGCGACGGTGTTGCGGGCCCGGCGGTACGCGCGTTGCGACCGCTCCCGGAACCAGCGCGTCATCATCACCAGCGGCACGATGGACACGAGCACGATCAGGGCGAGCGGCAGGTCCAGCCAGAGCAGCAGCACGGTGATGCCCGCCACCGTCAGCAGCGAGGTCAGCAGCCCGTCCAGGCTCCCCTCGACGAGATCGCGCACCGCGTCGATGTCGGAGGTCAGCCGGGAGATGACCTTCCCCGACGTGTACGACTCGTGGAAGGCCACCGGCAGCCGGCGCGCGTGCTGGAAGATGCGGGTGCGCAGATCCAGCAGCAGCGACTGGCCGATGGCGCCGGACAGCCGGAAGAACCCGAACCGGGCCGCCGCCGCCAGCACCCCGCACCCCGTGAAGCCCGCGACGCACCACATCAGCCGGCCGGAGTCCCCGGCGACGGCCCGCGGAATGCCGTGGTCGATGGCCTGCGCGATGAGCAGCGGGCCGATGAGCTGGGCCACGTTCTCCAGGATCAGCGCGGCCATCGCCACGACCACCTGCCACCGCCAGGGGCGCAGCAGGGAGTAGAGGAGGGCGCGGGAGCGCCTGCGCACGCGGCGGTGGGTGGCCCGGTCCAGTACCGCCGCGTCCTCCACGGCCTCGGTGTCCGCGGTACGCGCGGGGGCCTCGGGGACAGCGGCGGACACGGGCTCCAGGACCTCCGCCGCCGGCTCGCCGCCGCTCATCGGCTCATCACCTCGCCGTCGGGGGCGCCCGGCGTACGCAGCGGGGTGACCGACATCAGGGAGCGGTAGTGGGCGCTGGAGTCCAGGAGTTCCCGGTGGGTGCCCAGCGCCGCGATCCGGCCGTCGGCGAGGACGGCGACGCGGTCCGCCATCCGCGCGGTGTTGGGCCGGTGCGCGACGACCAGCGCCGTCGAGTTCCGCAGCACGCGGCGCAGCGCCCGTTCGACCTCGGCCTCCGTGTGCAGGTCCAGGGCGGACAGCGGGTCGTCGAGCACCAGCAGGGCGGGGCGGCCCACGATGGCGCGGGCGAGCGCGAGCCGCTGCCGCTGCCCGCCGGAGAGCGACAGCCCCTGCTCGCCGATGCGGGTGCCCAGCCCGTCCGGGCCGAGCGCGTCGACGAATTCCTCGGCGCTCGCGGTGCGCAGCGCGGCGCGGATCTCGTCGTCGGTGGCGTCCGGCGCGCCGAGCGCCACATTGTCGCGGATGGTCAGGGAGGAGAGCATCGGGTCCTCGAAGGCGCAGCCGACGATGGTGCGCAGCTCGGTGAGGGCCAGTTCGCGGATGTCGACGCCGTCGACGGTGATCCGGCCGGCGCTCACGTCGGCCATCCGCGGGACGAGCCCCGCCAGGGTCGTCTTGCCGGAGCCGGTGGCGCCGACCAGGGCGAGGGTCTCGCCGGGCCGGATCTCCAGGTCCACGCCGCGCAGGACGGGCCGGTCCGCGCCGGGATGCTGGAAGGACACGTTCTCGAACCGCAGCGCGCCGCGCACCGGCTGGGCGGCGGGCCGGGGCCGCGGCGGGTCGGTGATGTCGGGTTCGGTGTCGCGGATCTCCCAGTACCGGTCGCAGGCCGCGGCGGCCGTGCTCGTCTCGGCGAGCGCCCAGCCGATGCACTCGGTGGGCCAGCGCAGATACGTGCTGACGGTGACGGCGGCCACCAGGTCGCCGAGGGTGAGGGTGCCGTGGGCGATGCCCGTGCCGCCCAGCGCGAGCTGCCCGGCGATGCCCAGCTCGGGGAGGATCAGCAGCGCCGTGGAGAGCGCGGCCATGATCCGTACGATCCGCATCTCGCCGCGGCGCAGCAGCCGGGCCTGGTCGCGGAAGACGCGGGCGCGCGCCCTGCCCTGCCCGAAGGAGCGCAGCACCCGGATGCCCAGCATCGTCTCCTCGACGATGGTCGTGAAATGTCCCGTCTGGTCCTGGACTTCACGGGCCGCCGCCTTGTAGCGGGTCTCGAAGAAGAAGGAGACCAGCAGCAGGGGCGCGAAGCTGCACAGCCCGACCAGGGCCAGCGACGGCTCGATGGAGAACAGCAGGGCGAGCCCGACCAGCAGGGTCAGCGAGTTGACCACCAGGAAGACGGCGGCGAACGCCAGGAACTTCCGCAGCGTGACCAGGTCGTTGACGGCGCGGGAGAGCAACTGGCCCGACTGCCAGTGCTCGTGGAAGCCGATCGGCAGCCGCAGCAGATGCCGGAAGAGGTCGGCCCGCATGCGCGACTCGACCAGGGCGGTGGGCCGCGCGATGAGCTTGCGGCGCCCGTAGAAGCAGCCGGCCTCGGCCGCGCCGAGCGCCGCGACGAGAAGAATCAGCCATATCGCCTGCCCGGTCCGGCCGTTGGTCAGCGGGCCGTCGATGATGCGCTGCGTGACCAAGGGGATGGTGAGGCCGCACAGCAGCGCGGCCAGCGTGGCCGCGGCGGCCCCGGCCACCGGCACCCCGACCGGCCGTAAATACGGACCGAGCCGCCAAAGGGCCGTAAACGAGGAACCCGACCTCCGGGGCGCGGCGTCGTTCACGCTCAATTCCTGCTCCTCACCAGCATCGAGTGGTGGCCAAACTTCACCGTTGTCCTGGATGTGCGCCGTGCTAGCCTGACGGGAATTCCGACGGGCGTGTGCAAACGAATCGAGGGTCTTTCGTGCAGAATAATCACCTCGCCGACCTGAGCCGAATCAATTCGGACGACAGCTATGCCGAACTCCGAAACGACGCCGCTTTCTGGGAGCCCTGGGCCCGCCACGCCCTCGACGAGCTGGGCCTGCCCGCCGGCGAGCTGCGCGTCCCCGGTGAGAGCACGAACCCGGTCCTGATCAGCGACACCGGCCTCGCGGTGAAGCTGTACGGGGAGCACTGGTGCGGCCCGGAGTCCTACGCCTCGGAGCTGGAGGCGTACGAGGTGCTGGCCGGGGCCGACCTGCCCGTGCCGAAGCTGCTCGGCCGCGGCGAACTGCGCCCCGGCGGCGCCGGGTGGCCCTGGCCGTACCTCGTCATCGAGCGGGCCACGGGCCGCACCTGGCGGGAGGCCGCCGACGCCGCGGGCCCGGACGACCGGCCCGCGCTGCTGGCCCTCGCCAGGGAGTTCGGCGCGACGCTGCGCCGGCTGCACGCCGTGCCGCTGACCGGCCCGGCCGTGCTGCGGCCCGACTCGCGGACCTTCCCCGACCTGCTCAAGGAGCGCCGCGAGGCCACCGTCGCCGACCACCGCGAGTGGGGGTACCTCTCGCCCGGCCTCCTCGACGCCGTGCCCGCCTTCCTGCCCGACGTCGACGAGCTGCTGGCCGGCCGCGAGCCGCGGTTCGTCCACGGCGACCTGCACGGCACCAACCTCTTCGTCGACCCCGGCCTGGGCGGGATCAGCGGGCTGATCGACTTCACCGACGTGTACGCCGGCGACCCGCGGTACAGCCTGGTCCAATTGCATCTCAACGCCTTCCGGGCCGACCGCGAACTCCTCGCCGCGCTCCTCGAAGGCGCCGACTGGGACGTGAGTGACAGCTTCCCCAGGGAAATGCTCCAGTTCACCTTCCTGCACGACTTCGAGGTCCTGGAGGAGACCCCGCTGGACCTGACCGGCATCGACGACATCGATGAGCTGGCGCGGCGGCTGTGGGGCGTCGGCTGACCCGCCCGCGGACGGGCCGGGCCCCGGCGGCCTCACCCGCGCCGGGCCCGGTGGAAGCGGTAGGCATCCTCGATCATCTCCGCCAGATCCGGCCGCCCCGGCTTCCAGCCGAGCTCGCGCCGGATCAGGTCGCCGGCCGCCACCAGGGTCGGCGGATCGCCGGGGCGGCGATCCGCGGCCCGGGACGGCACGGGCCGGCCGGTGACCCGCGCCACAGCGTCCAGCACCTCCAGAACCGAGAACCCCTGCCCGTTGCCGAGGTTGTAGATCCGGTGCTCGCCGGGGGCGACGGTGCGCAGCGCCGCCAGGTGCGCCTCGGCGATGTCCGCCACGTGGATGAAGTCCCGCACGCAGGTGCCGTCCCGGGTCGGGTAGTCGTCGCCGTACACCGAGAACTCCGGCCGCCTGCCCAGCGCCACGTCCAGCGCGATGGGGATGACGTGCGTCTCCGGTTCGTGCCGCTCGCCGCAGTCGCCCACCGAGCCCGCCACGTTGAAGTACCGCAGGCTGACCGCGCCCAGCGGGTGGGCGCGCGTGTAGTCGTCCAGCGCCTTGTCCACGGCCAGCTTCGACGCCCCGTACGGATTGGTGGGCGCCGTCGGCGCGCTCTCCGTGATCGGCACCTCGGCCGGCTGGCCGTATGTGGCGGCGGTGGAGGAGAAGACGAGCCGCTCGACGCCGGCCGCCAGCATCGCGTCCAGCAGCCGCAGCGTCTCGACCGTGTTGCCGCGCCAGTACCGCTCCGGGCGCCGCACCGAGTCGTCGATCAGCGACCGCGCCGCCAGGTGCACCACCCCGTCGAAGCGGCGCGGCCCGGCGAGGACGCGGGCCGCCTCCGCCATCGTGCCGCGCACGAACTCGGCGCCGCGCGGCACCGCGTCCGCGAACCCGCTGGAGAGGTCGTCGACCACCACCACCCGGTGCCCCTCGTCGAGCAGCCGCCGCGCCACCACGCTGCCGATGTAGCCCGCGCCGCCGGTCACCAAAAGCCTCATCGTCCGTCGCCTTTCCACGCGCCGTCGCCGTGCAGTACGGAATTCCGCAAGCGAAATACCGGCCGGACAGTATCGGCCGGTGTTATGCAAATAAGTGGTACGGGGCGGCCGGGAGGAAATGCCGCCGGTTTTCTCATGGGCTCCTGCTTTTTCCGCATGCGTGCTTCCCCAAGATTGTCCCCACTGATATCGTCCTGTCGTATCCCGCCGCCGCCCGAGGTAATTCGACGGGTCGCGCGGAAATTGCTGCGGCAGATGTGCCGCACATTTCGGAGGTGGTACGCACATGAGCGAGACCCAGCGGACACGGCCTCGGATCCTCTTCGTGTCGGCCAATGAATCGGCGCCCTGGGGCCCCAGCGAGACCAACTGGGCGCTGGCCGCCGCCCACTGGCTGCGCGACGGCGCCGAGATCCACGCGAGCGTCAAGGGCTGGGACGAGACCCCCGGCGAACTCGCCGACCTGGAGAAGGCCGGCTGCGTCGTGCACCGCAGGTGGGACCACCCGCCGTACGATCTGCGCCCCTGCTACGAACTGCCGTGGTCCGAGCGGCGGCTGAGCACCCTGGAGGCCGTGCGGCCCGACTTCGTCGTCGTCTCCCAGGGCGACAACTACGAGGGCCTGGGCTGGCTGGAGGAGTGCCGCCGGCGCGGCTACCCCTACGTCGCCTACTCCAATTCCGCGTCCGAGTACGAGTGGCTGACGGATGATGTCGCGGAGCGCCTGGCGAGCGCCTACAACTCCGCTCTGGCGTCGTTCTTCGTCTCCGAGAGCAACCGGGAACTGACGGAGCGACAGGTCGGCGCCCGGATACCCAACGGCCGCGTGGTGCGCTGCCACTTCAAGGTCGACTACGACGCCGCGCCGCCGTGGCCGGCGGAGGACACCCCCGTACGCCTCGCCTGCCTCGCCCGCCTCGACCCCAACAGCAAGGGCCACGACGTCCTCTTCGACGTGCTGGCCCGCCCCAAGTGGCGCGAGCGCCCGCTGACCGTCTCCGTCTTCGGCTCCGGCGAGTACGAGGGGGTGCTGCGGGCCCTGGTCTCGCGGCTCGGCCTCGACAGCGTGGAGTTCGCCGGCTACACCAAGGACATCGAGGAGGTCTGGCGCACCCACCACGGGCTGGTCCTGTGCTCGCGCGCCGAGGGACTGCCGACCGTCATCATCGAGGCGATGCTCTGCGGCCGCCCGGTCATCGTCAGCGACGTCGCGGGCAACGCGGAACTCCTCACCGACGGCGACACCGGCTTCGTCGCCGCCGGCCCCGTGGCCGACTGCCTCGACGAGGCCCTGGAGCGCGCCTGGCAGCGCCGCCCCGACTGGCCCGCCATCGGCGCCCGCGCCGCGGTGGCCGTGCGCCGCCAGATGCCGCGCGACCCGATCGCGCTCCTCGTCGACCAGTTCAAGGAACTGGCCGGGTGAACCGGCCGCTTCCGGGCGCACCCCGCCCGGAAGCGGCGCCCCCCGGCGGGCCGTGCCGTAAGACGTCACCGGGCCCTCACGCCTCCCGCAGCCGCTCGGCGGCGACCTCGGGCTCCAGCGGGGTGAAGAAGATGCCGCTGCCCAGTTCGCCGGCGGCGATGTAGCGGGGGACGCCGGGGGACCGCCAGACCGAGACGATCTCCACGTACAGGTGGGCGCGCGGCCAGGTGGCGCCGTCCGTCGGGTGCTGGTGGACCCAGAGGAAGTACGGGGCCGGGCCGCCGAAGAACCGCTCGAAGCGGCCGACGACGCCGGACAGGAGCCGGGCCAGCGACAGCCGGTCCCGCGCGTCGCAGGCCGGCAGGCCGGGGAGATGGCCGCGCGGCGCCACCCGCACCGTGTACGGGTAGATCGGCGCGCGCGGCACCCACGCCCACCACTCGTCCTCCTCCGCGACCAGCAGCTCCTTCGCCGGCCCGGCGCACAGCGAGCAGCCGTCCGCCCCGCCGTCGCCGCCCAGGTGCGCGGCGGCGGTCGGCGGCACCTCGGCCAGGCCGAACGCCTGGCCGTGCGGATGGTCGACGGTCGCGCCCGCCTCCGCGCCCCGGTTCTCGAAGAGCAGCACGTAGCCGACATCGGGCAGCGCGCCCAGCGACCGCGTGCACGCGTCCCACAACCCGACCGCGCGCACCGCCTGTTCCTCGCCCATCGTCGCCCAGGTGGCGGCGTGGTCGGGGGAGTACAGCAGCACTTCGCACCGCCCCGCCTCCAGCGCGGGCCAGCGGTTGGCGAACCGCCGCACCCGGTAGGGCTCCGGCGCCTCCAGGCCGCCGGGGCAGAACGGGCAGTCCGCGCCGCGGGTGCGGGGCCGGCCCTGACGGCTGCCCCGCACCATGACGCGCGCGCCCGTCAGCGGGTCCCTCCTCAACTCGGCCACGGAACGGTCTCCTTCCTCGGTTCCCCGGCTACGAGTCCGCGCGGATCGCGACCCGGATGACCTCGTCCCCCGGCTCGTCCGCGAGGTGGAACGCCTTGCCGGCGTCGGAGAGGTCCACGACATGGGTGATGACCTCGTCGGTGCGGATCGCGCCCCGGCTCACCAGGCCCGCCGCCGCGGGCATATAGCGGCCCGGCCCCATCGTGCCGATCATCTCCATCAGCTTCAGCGGCCACCGCGCGGACTCCAGCTCGACGCCGCGGCCCATCCGGTAGCCGATCAGCCCCACCCGGCCGCCCGGCACCACCAGATCCGTGGCCAGCCGCACGGCGGGCGGCTCGCCGCTCGCCTCCAGCACCACGTCCGGCAGCCCGGCCGGCCCCGCGTCGGCGATCCACGCGGCCACGTCAGCGGGGTCGCCGAGCACCGTCTCGGCGCCGAGCGCGGCCGCCGCCCGGGCCCGCTTGGCGATGGGGTCCACGGCCAGGACGACCCGGGCGCCCACCGCCCGTACGGCCTGGAGGACATTGAGGCCGATGCCGCCGCAGCCCAGCACGGCGACGCTCTCGCCCGGCTCCAGCCGCACCCGGTGCAGCGCGTGCAGCGCGACGGCCAGCGGCTCCGCCTGGGTGGCGGTCAGCAGGTCCGTGCCGGGCGCGAGCCGCACCAGGTTCGCCGCGGGCACCGCGATGTACTCGGCGCAGGCGCCCGGGTCGGTGAAGCCGAACTCCCGCAGCTCGGGGCACATCACGAGCTGCGAGCGGCGGCACCAGCGGCAGCGGCCGCAGCCCAGCGCGAGATCGGCGACCACCTCGTCGCCCGCCGCGAAGCCGCCGCCCCGGCTCTCCACGACCGTGCCGCTCCACTCATGGCCCGGCACCGCCGGAAACGCGGTGCCGTGCCACGCGTTGTTGTACAGCGACACGTCGCTGCCGCAGATGGAGTTGTACGCGACCTTCACCAGCGCCCAGCCCTCGGGGACCTCCGGGTCGGGCACCTCCCGCACGGTGATGTCGCGGGGGCCGTTCAGGACTGCTGCTCGCATGCCGTGGCCTTTCTGGTCGAGGGAAGGAAACGGGGAGGCGGGCTCAGCGGGGGCCGGGGACGTCGCGGAGCGACTGGGTGACGTAGTGGAAGATCATGCTGTGCATCGCCTCGGCCAGGCCCACGTCCTTGGTCGGGGCGTTCACCTCCAGATCGGCCAGGTCCCGCAGCGTGCCGCCGGTGCCCGCCGTCACCGCGACGACCCGCACCCCGGCCTCCTTGGCGTGCCGGGCGGCGGCCACCACATTGGGGCTGGTGCCGGAGCAACTGATCACCAGCAGCCGGTCGCCGGGCGCCGCCAGCAGCCGCAGCGGCTCCACGAACACCCGCTCGTAGCCGCAGTCGTTGGCGTAGGCCGTCAGCATCGAGAGGTTGTCGGTCAGGGCGATGGCCCGCAGCGGCGGCCCGTCGCCCGTGTACGCGCCCTTGAGGAGGTCCTGCGCGAGGTGCGAGGCGGCCGAGGCGCTGCCGCCGTTGCCCGCGAGGAAGACGGTCGAACCGTCGCGGCGGACCGCGTCGAGTTCGGCGATGAGCCGGTCGACCTGCTCGCCCATCGAGCCGAGCAGCGGGCCCGCCGTGGCCAGGTATTCGTCCCACGGGCCCAGGTCCGGGCGGACCGGGGCGGCGAATGCGTTCTGTGTCATGTCTGCGTCCCTGCAATCCTGTCGGGGAATCCGGTGCGCCGCGCCGGGGAGGCGCCCGCACTCAGTGCACGAAGTCCTCTTCGACGTCGTGGTCCACGTAGCCCGCGCCGCGCAGATCCCCGGTCTCCCCGTCCAGCTCGCGCCAGTCGGAGAGGAACGTCGGACCGTACCCGAACGCCACCAGCAGCCGGTCGCCGTCGGTGAGCTTGCGCCGGGTGCCGTGCATCAGGGCCTCGTTGAGCAGCAGCATGTCTCCGGAGCGGACGAAGACATCGGTCAGGGTGGGGAAGCCCGTATCGATCAGCGAGGCGCGCACCCCGCGCTCGGCGCGGGGCCGCAGCAGCGGGAAGTTGGCCTTGTGCGACCCCTGCACATAGCAGAACGAGCCGTCCTCCTGGGACTGGATGTCGCTGAGGTAGACCAGGGTCTTGACGTACGGGCAGTACAGCTTGCCGTCGTGGTAGGTGTGCGTGATGGACAGGTCCCGGCCCACCACACCGCCGCCGAGGTCGAGGAGTTCGGAGTTGCCGCCGTGCAGGTAGAGCACGCTGTCCTTGCCCCGCCGCAGCCCGTACCCCTCCAGCAGGCGCAGCGGCTGGTTGACGACGTCGCGCACCGGGCCGACCAGCCGCTCGTCCAGCGCCAGCCGGTCGAAGACGGGGCTCGCGGCCGGCAGGTCCCGGTAGCGCGCCGTGTTCGCGAACCCCGGGTCGACGGTGGCCAGCCGGCCCAGCTCCGCCGTGTACGTCTCCACCTCCGCGGCGCTGAACGCGCCCCGGACCACGAGGAACCCCGTGGTGTCGAACAGATACAGCTCTTCCTCCGATAGTGCGGGCACGGCTGTCCTTTCGCGATGCCGGGGCGGGCGGGGCCGCGGCGGTCAGGTGAGGTTCTTCTCCAGGGCCGTGACGACGAAGTCCACGTCGTCCTCGGTCATGCGGGTGTGCAGGGGCAGGCAGATGTGGCGGGCGCACACGTCCTCGGACACGGGGTGGCGCGTATCGCGCGGTATCCGGTCGGCGAACACCGGCTGGGCGTCCAGCGGCATCTCGTAGATCTCGCCGCCCAGGCGCACCCCGGCCTCCTTGAGGGCGGCCTTCAGCGCGGCCCGGTCCACGGCGGGCTCCAGCAGCACCGCGTACTTGTACCAGCTCGCCGGGGTGTGCGACGGGAGTACGGGCGTGAGCCCCGGCAGCCGGGACAGGCCCGCGGTGTAGCGGTCCGCCAGCCGCTGCCGCACGTCCAGGAACTCGTCCAGGCGGCGCAGTTGGGCGCGGCCGACGGCGGCGTGCAGCTCGCTCATCCGGGCGTTCTCGCCGAGCACGGTGTGGTGGCTGCGCCACGCCTCGGTCTTGCCGAGGTTGCGGTACAGCCCGATCGCCGCCGCCAGCTCGTCGTCGTCGGTGGTCAGCATGCCGCCCTCGGCACAGGTGAGCACCTTGGTGGCGAAGAACGAGAACGCGCCCGCCACCCCGAAGTTCCCCGCGTGGACCCCGTCGAGGCGGCTGCCGTGCGCGTGCGCGCAGTCCTCGAACAGCCACAGCCCGCGGGCCTCGCACCAGTCGGCGATCGCCCGCAGCTCGGGGGTGATGAGGCCGCCCATGTGCACCACCAGCACACCGACGGTGTCCTTGGTGACGGCCCGTTCCAGCGTCTCGACGGACGGCGCGAACGTCTTCGCCTCCACGTCGACGAGGCGGGTGCGGAGCCCGGCCAGCAGCGGGGCCGCGGCCGTCGAGTAGAAGGAGTTGGCGGGCACCAGCACCTCGCCGATGCCGCGCTCGGCCAGCGCCCGCAGCCCGCAGACGAGCGCGGCGGTGCCGGACGCGAGCGCCACGGCGTGCCGGGCCCCGGTGTACGCGGCCATCTCCCGCTCGAACGCCGCCACTTCCTCGCCCTGCGCGAGCTGCCCGGTCTCCAGGGCGGTGCGGATGGAGCCGAGGATGGTCCCGATGTCCGCCGCGGAGAAGTCCGGCCGTACGGGCACCACTTCGCGTTCCGTCATCGGGTCGCCGCCTTCGCGCCCGGGGCGGCGTGACCGGCCGCGGCGAGTTGCAGGGCCAGGCCCTCGTCGATGCCGATGCGCGGGGTCCAGCCCAGTTGGCGCCGGGCCTTCTCGGTGGAGACGAAGCGCTGCGCGTAGACGAGTTCGCCGCGCCGGGTCGGCTCCTCGCGGTGGGTGATGGGCACCCCGCCGAACAGGGCGGACACCTTCTGGGCCAGCTCCAGGGTGGTGATGATCTCCGGTCCCTCCAGGTTGTAGACCTGGCCCGCCGCCTCGGGCGCGGTCGCCCGGTAGAACGCGTCGGCGAGGTCGTGGGCGTGCAGGAAGGCGCGGCGCTCGGAGCCGTCGCCGAAGACGGTGAGCGGGCCGCCCTCGGCCGCGGCCCGCAGGAACGCGGAGACGACCAGACCGGGCCACATGCCGGGGCCGTAGACGGGGCTGTAGCGCAGCACCGTGGACTGGAGGCCGTGCAGCCGGGCGAAGTCCCGGGCCAGCAGCTCCTTGGCGATCATCGAGGTGGTGTAGAAGTGGCCGGCGCCGGTCGGCAGGAACGGCTCGTCCTCGTCGATGGCCTCGGTCCGCATCGCGTTGTAGACCCAGCAGCTCCCCGCGATCACGACGCGGGAGACGCCGGAGGCAGCCGAGGCGGCCAGGATGGCGGCGGTCCCGGTGACGTTGGCGTCCATGGCCGTCACGGGGTCGGCCAGCACGGCGCGCGCGTCGGCGACGCCCGCCAGGTGCATCACGGCGTCCGGCCGCCAGGAGGAGAACAGCTCGTGCAGTTCGTCCCTGGCCGTCACGTCGAGCGCCGTGCCGGGGAACGGGTCGTCGGGGGTCCACCGGTTGTCGAGGACCATCACGTCATGGCCGGACGACTCGAAGCGACGGGCGACGTGCCGGCCGATGAAGCCGGAACCGCCGGTTACCAGGCAACGCATCAGGACCTCTTCCGGGCGCGGGGGGCGTGCGGGGCGGGTACGGGCACGGCGGCTGCCGCGCGGTCGCGCAGCCGCTCCTGCCAGGCGTCGGCGCTCTCGACGGCGCAGCCGTCGTCGGCGTCCGGCCGCTCTTCCAGCAGGGTCAGGAAACGGTGGTCGGTCAGCTCCTCGGTGCTGTGCTTCTGGAGGTCGCGGAAGTCGCGGCGGGTGCGCTGCTGGTGCGGCATGCGCCGGCCGACGCTGCCCATGCAGTTGCGGCAGGCGGCCAGCGGCTCGGTGTCCTGGAGGTAGGCCAGCAGCCGTTCGGGGAAGTCCGGCTCGTCGGTGACGCGCAGGCCGTCCGTCCACAGCGGCTTGGCGCCGTCGAGGACCTGGGGCAGGAACACGGACTGCGGGCACTTGAAGAAGTGCCCCTCGTACAGCGTGTGGCAGCGCCAGACGTGCGCGATCTGGCAGGTCGCGAAGATCCGCCGGACCAGCGCCGCGTCGTCGGTGCCGTGCTCCGCGTACGAGTAGCGGAAGTGCGAGTAGTGCGAGATGTTCAGCAGCACGCCGTGCTCGTCCGCGTACGCCCGTACCCGCGCCATCTTCTCGTCGTCCAGCTCCCGGTCCGGGTAGACGGAGATCTCGATCTCGTCGACCGCGGCGTAGAAGTCCTCGCGCATCCGCGGCAGGAGGATGCCGTTGGTGCAGACCGTGATGTGCGGCGCGAGGCCGGAGGCGCGCACCTGGTGCAGGATCGGCACGAGTCGGGGGTGGAGCAGCGGTTCGCCGCCGAGCACCTTGACGAACTTCGCCGCGAACGACCGGGCCAGCAGGTGGAGGTCGCGGGCGGCGGTGTCGGGGTCGATGAAGGACCGGCGGAAGACCGGTGAGAGGTGGCTGCACGAGGCGCAGCCGAGGTTGCAGTGGTGCGCGACGTTCAGCTCGCAGCCTTCCGGACTTACGACCTTCCCGTTCGCGATGTGATAGGTCATCAGTTCCTCATTCTCGCCAGGAGAACGTCGAGTCGAAGGAGAGGGAGAAGTTGTTGGAGTAGCCGCCGAGGTAGTAGCGCAGCGTCGGCAGCCCCGTACAGGAGACGGGCTCGCGGCGGGCCCGCAGATCCATCGCCAGCTTGTCGTCCTCGCCGATCCGCTCGGCCTCGTCCCGCGCGTCGAAGGAGTCCCGGAACGGGACCTCCAGCAGCAGCTCCCGCGCGAGCAGCCACTCCCCGGTATCCACCTCGATCACCGGGTCGGGCACGCCCAGCGGGTCGAGCCGGTCGCGCCGTACACAGGAACCCGGCTCCACCACGCCCTTCGCCCGCAGCCGCGCGTACTCCGCGCGCCCCTCCGCCTCGTCCTCGGACCACGGCGAGCGCTCTTCGAGATACGGCGTGCCATCGGCGTTGACCATCTGGGACTGGGAGTGCACGGCCCGGTGGCCCGTACGGGCGGCACACTCCAGCAGCGACGCGAGATGGTCCGCCTCCCACTCGTTGTCGTCGTCGAGGAACGCGATCCAGGGGCTCCGGCAGATCCGCACGGCCATATTGCGCAGCCGCGAGGAGCGGCCGGGACCGGACACGTCGCGCGGCCCGCGGCCGGCCAGCAGCCAGCGCACATTGGCCGGCGGCTCGGGCAGCTCGCGCAGCGAGCGGTAGGTGTCCAGGCAGTCGTCGATCACGATCAGATGCTCGAAGCCGCCCGGCGGACGCTGCCCCTGCGCGCTGCGCACCGCGCGGGCCAGCAGCCCGGGCCGGGTGCGGGTGATCGTCACGACGGTGATCGGCACCGCCGCCGGCCGCTCGGGGGCTCCGGTGGCGCTCACAGCGGCAGCCGCCCGGTCCGGGAGCCCTCGTCGGTCAGCCGGAACGTCAGCTCCCGCAGCCCCGCCTCGCCCAGCGACCGGCGTACGTCACCGTGCCGGGCCGGCGGGCACACCAGCAGCAGGAAGCCGCCGCCGCCCGAACCGAGCAGCTTCGCGCCCCGCGCGCCCGCCTCCATCGCCCGGTCGTGCAGGGCCTGGAGGTGCGGGCTGCTGATCCGCGAGCCGAGCCGCGCCTTGAGCGACCAGTGCTCGTTGACCAGCCCCGCCACGGCGTCCATATCGCCCGCGACCAGCGCGTCGACCATGCCGTGGGTGAGGGAGCGGATGGCGTGCAGCCTGCGCAGGGACGCATCGTGACCGCTGAGCGTGCGCTGGTTCTGCTCGGCGAGGATGTCGCCCGCGTCCCGGCTGATCCCGGAGTGGAAGAGCATCAGATGCTCCTCCAGGGCGGACCGGGAGGCGGCCGGCAGGTCGAGCCGGTCCGGCGCCACCCGCCCCGACGGATGGAACCGCAGCAGCCGGACGCCGCCGAACGCGGCCATGTAGTGGTCCTGCTTGCCGACCGCGCGCCCGAGGTCGTCGATCTCCACCGCGCTCGCCGCCTCGGCGAGGGCCTGCCGCGACAGCGCGCCGGGCGCCGCCGCGTGCAGCAGCGAGACGGCGAACGCGGCGGACCCGCCGAGCCCGCTGCCGCTGGGCACGTCGCTGAACGAGGCGACCTGGTAGCCGCTGCGCAGCCCGGCGCGGAGCAGACACGCCCGCGTCATGGGGTTGGGGTGCTGGTGGGCGCCGTCGCACAGGTCGTAGCTGTCGGTCGCGGCCCGCACCCGGCCGTCGAACTCGCGCGGGAAGAGGGTCACGCCGACGTACCGGTCGATGGCGCAGCTCAGCACCAGCCCGCCGTGGCGCGAGGAGTAGCTGGGCAGATCGGTGCCGCCGCCGGCCAGCGAGACGCGCAGCGGGGAGCGGGCCGTGACGATGGCGGGCCCCGTCGGCGGAGCCGGGGAGGCGTCGCGGGTGTCGGGCGGGGGCGGGGTCAGGGGCGTGGGCAGCGGCCAGCGGATATCGGTCATGAGGCGGCGTGCCCCTCGGCTCCCCGCGCCGCCGCCGGGCACTGCGCGCCCCGCCGCAGCAGGTCGTGGACGGCGTCGGCGACATGGGCGTGCGGTACGGGCGTGAGGTAGTGCTCGTCCGCGCCCAGCGGCTTGCCGAGCGCCCCCAGCAGCACCATCGCCACCTCGTCGCCGCCGCACGAGCGGTAGCCGCGCTTGTTGTCGTACGCGACGTGGTGCAGCACCGTCGTCGGCGCGATGCCCGCCGCCAGGCACCGGCAGACGCCCGCCCGGTCGACCAGCTCCTCGTGGACGGCCACGTCCGCCGCGTCGAGCAGCCCCATCCGGTGCGCCACGTCGGCCGCCGCCACCATGCCCAGCGCCACCGCCTCGCCGTGCTTGAGCGCCGCCTCCTTGGCGCCGTGCGCCGTGCTGGCCAGCTCCAGCGCGTGGCCGATGGTGTGCCCGTACTCCAGGAGCAGCCCGGAGTACTTCTCGTACGGGTCCGCCAGCAGCAGCCGGCCCTTGACGGCGAGGCTGAGGTCGAAGATCTCGCCGAGGTCGGCCGGGGTGTAGTCCGCCCGGCGGCGCAGCAGCCGGCGCAGCCGGGGGATCTGCGCGGGGTCGATCGCCAGGGCGTTCTTGACGGTCTCGCAGGTACCGGAGCGCAGATCGCGCGGTGAGCCCAGGGCGACCACCGCGAGGTCCACGAGGATCAGTTCGGGCGGGTGGTAGAGGCCGACCATGTTCTTGGCGTGCGAGGTGTTGACGGCCTGCTTGACCGAGATGACCGAGTCGCAGGCGGCGATCACGGTCGTCGGCACGTGCACCAGCCGCACCCCGCGGAAGAGCAGCCCGGCCAGCAGCCCCGCGATATTGCCGGGGATGCCGCCGCCGGCCGCCACCACCACGGTCCGGCGCGTCGCCCCGAAGTCCAGCGCCAGGTCGACGAAGCGGGACAGCGTCGCCAGGTTCTTGTGCTCCTCGCCCGGCGGGTGGGACAGCAGCAGCGTGGGCGCCACGGCGTCGAGGGCGCCGGCCAGCTTCCCGGCGACGACGTCCGCCACGTTGTCGTCGGTGACCACGATGAAGCGGTCGGCCCGCAGCGAGCCGAGCGTCTCGGCCATCTCGTCCTGCACGTCCTCGCCGAGCAGGACGCGCACCCGTTTGTCCGCCACGTCGAAATGGCGCTCGCGCAATCGTCGCCCGCCCGCCGCGGTGGCGGTGTCCGCGGGGGAGGGGGCTGCCGGTGAAGGGGCCTGAAGATCCATCGTCATCACTTTCGGAGAGAGTCGATGCGCTGCTTCGCGATGTCGATCGCCTCGGCGGAGAAGTCGTTGCACGACCACTCGCGCCCGGCCGACTCGGCGGCCAGCGCCGTCGAGCCGATCCCGCAGAACGGGTCGACGACGCGCTCGCCCTCCTCGGTGAGCAGGCGGATGAAGTACAGCGGCGCCGCGACCGGGAACCGGTCCGCGTCGGCCCGGCTCAGCCGCTCGGGCACCCCGTCGAGATACGGGTAGTCGGCCGCGGAGTCCCCCATGGTGAGGAAGTTGCCGAACGGCTGTGTCAGATAGTTCTGGAACCCGCGCACCCGCCGGGTGTCCACCGGCACGTCCGGGGTCCGGGCCAGCCAGAACCACGTGGTGACGCAGTCGTGCAGACGGATGCGGCCCTCGGTGACCCACTCGTCCCGCGCGTCGAGGAGTTCGGGGTTGTACCAGTAGAACTCCTGGAGGAGGTGCCAGTCGCCGCGGGCGAGCAGCCGGCTGATCGCGGCGAGGTTCTGCACGGTGCGCACCGGCCGGTCCCGCGCCCAACTGCACCCGGTCTCGATCACCACGCTGCCGTCCGGCCGCAGCACCCGGGCGAACTCGGCCATGTAGCCGTCCAGCCAGTCGCCGAACGCCGGGTTGGTCGGGTCGTCCGACGACGGCTCGTAGGGGCCGGTGAACCAGGGGGACGTCACCACCAGCCGCGCGCCGGCGGCCGGCAGGGACCGCAGGAAGGCGGTCGCGTCCCCCTGGGTCAGGGTTCCGGCGGCGGTGGCCGCCACTGTACGGACGGTGGAGCCGGTCTCGGTACGAGCGCTCATCAAGGGCCTCTCGCTCGGCGGCGGGGGATCGGGGCGACGACGGACGGGGCGCCCGCGTCGGGACGGGGCGTCTGCGGGCAGGGCGCCCGCGTCGGGGCGGGGGCGTCGGAGGGCGGGGCGTGCGTCGGGACGGTGCGTCGGCGGGTGGGCCGCCCGCGTCAGGGCGGGGCGTCTGTGCGAGGACGCGCTGGTCAGGACAACGGCGACTGGGCGCGGGCCTTCTCCAGCGCGGTGACGACGAGCTCCATGCGCTCCGGCGGCGCGAGGAAGAGGCGGTGCGGCAGGACCACCGCGTTCTCCCCGGCGAACTCGGCCGCGGGCAGCTCGAACCGAGCGGGGTCCAGCGTGCGCGCACCGCCCGGCCGCTTCGCCCAGCCGGAACGCAGCGGCTGGTAGAGGACGTTGCGATGGAGCGCGGAGTCGATGGGCTCGACGTGCAGGCCGAGCGCCTGGGAGAGCGCGGCGGCCACCGCCTCCTTGGCGCCCGCGCCGAAGACCGCCGGATCGAGCCGGACGCAGAACTGGTAGGCGGCGTCCGCGGTGAGGGCGGCCGGCCGCGTCAGCGGACGCGCCCCGTCGAAGCCCCCGAGCAGCTCCTCCAGCCGCCGCATCGCGACGCGCCTGCGGTCGTTCTCCGCGTCCAGCCGGGCCAGCCCCTCCAACGCCACGGCGGCGTTGAACTCGCTCATGCAGTAGTTGTAGCCCTGCACCCCCGGCAGCTCCGCCAGCTCCAACTCGCCCACGGGGGCGTCCCGGTGGCCCCGCCCGTCCGCCCGCTTGCGGAACAGCCGGTCGTGGACCTCCGGGTCGGAGGTGACGGCGACGCCGCCCTCGCCGCAGGTCAGCAGCTTGGTCTGCTGGAGGCTGAAGGCGGCGGCGTCGCCGATCGCGCCGAGCCGGCGGTCCCGCCACATCGCGCCGTGGACGTGTGAGCAGTCCTCCAGCAGGGCGATCCGGTGCCGCCGCGCCAGGACGGTCATCGCGTCGAGGTCCACCGCGGACCCGTACAGATGCACCGCCATGATCGCCTTGGTGCGCGGGGTGACGGCCGCCGCGGCGGCCTCCACCGACATGCACAGGGTGTCCGGCTCGATGTCCACGAGGACGGGCACCGCGCCGACGCGCAGCACGGAGGACGCGCAGGCGACCCAGGTCAGACCGGGTACGAGCACCTCGTCGCCGGCCCCGACGCCCAGCGACTCCAGCGCGATGGTGAGCGCCGCCGAGCCGTTGCAGGTGGGAACCGCGTACGGCACCTTCATGAAGTCGGCGAACGCGGCGGCGAAGGCGGCCTCATACGATTCCTCGCCCGTATAGGCGCCGCTCACCGCCCAGCGGCCCGACCGGAGCGCGGCGAGCAGGTTCTGCTCGGTCTGCGGGGAGTGCGTCGGCCACTGGGGCCAGGGGAGAGCGTCGGTCATCGTGACCCTCCGATGAGGTGTCGGTCAGTCAGCGGATGGGCGGCATGGGGCAGTTGGGCTTGGGGGGGTGTGCGGCGCGTACGTGCTCGGGCAGGGTGGCGTGCCTGGTGCGCCGGTTCGCGGGGGAGCGGGCGCCGCGGCGATGGGGGTGGCGCGCGGGGCGTGCGGGGCCGGGCTGGGGGAGTGCGTCTGAGGGACGTACTGGCATCCATGAGAGCGGTTGATCCGCCGTGTGAGCGTACGCCGACTGCTGATGCCCCTGTCAACCATGGTGAACGGTGATGGCTCATTGCCGCCCCATGCCGTCCGCTGTAGTTGTGGCGCAGGGGGCGGAGGAGCCGTGGTGAGCGTGTGCACACGGGAAGGCGCCGACCCGGAACGTACCGGACGGGACGCTCCCGGTTGGCCGATTTCCCGCCAAGGCGGCTGCCGGGACGCCCTGTTGTCAGCTCTGACGGATGAGGGTTGACTGTAGAGCGGCGCCGCCTCCCGGCGGCGTCCGCGAACGGGGGCGCGCGGAACGGGCGGCCACGCCCGTGGGACCGCCGCAGTCAGGGGCGAGGACATGACCAGAGGCGAGTCGGCGGCACCGGGCCACTCCGGCAGGCCGATCCTGCGCAAACTCGACCAACGGCTGAACGAACTGATCGCCGCGGTCTACCCGGAGGAGCGCAAGCGGCCCGGCTACGCCCGGCTCGCCAAGGAGATCAGCGAGCGGACCGGCGGCGCGATCTCGGGCACCTACCTCTGGGAGCTCGCCACCGGTCGCAAGCGCAACGTCACCCTGGAACAGCTCGACGTCCTCGCCGAGTTCTTCGGCGTACCCCCCGGCTACTTCCTCGACGACGACGTCGCCGAGCGCGTCAACGCCCAGTTGGCCCTCGCCGCGGCGCTGCGCGACACCCGGGTGCGCAACCTGGCGCTGCGGGCCGAGGGGCTCTCGCCCGCCAGCCTCGACGCGCTGCTGACGATGGTGAACGAGGCGCGCAAATTCCAGAACCTGTCGACCGATGAGGACCCCGATCATCCCACCACCACCGAGCGCTGACCGGGGCCGGCCGCCGCCGGCCGCACGAGGTTCGCCGACGCCACCGAACCCGTCCGAGCCTCTGCCCGTCCCAGGGGGCCGTCCGCCGACAGGCGCGATCCACGCGCCTCGAACATGGTCGTAGGAGCACCGCATGCACCCTCGCGACATCCGGTTACGTCGCCGCTGCAACTCCGCGCTGGCCCGGCTCGACCCGCCGCGGCCGTTCTCCGTGACAGCGCTCTGTGACCAACTGGCCGAGCAGCGGCGACGCCCCATCCACCTGCACCCGCTGCCCGCCCACGCGGCCGCGGCGGGCACGTGCGGCATGTGGCTGGCGACCGAGACGGCGGACCACATCTTCTTCGAGCAGCGGACCGGACGGCTGCACCAGGAACACATCGTCCTGCACGAACTCGGCCACGTCCTGCTGGACCACTACGCGCTCGGCCCGGACGGCGACGCCGCGGCCGGCCTGCTGCCCGACCTCGACCCCCAGCTCGTCCACCGCCTCCTGCGCCGCACCAACTACACCACCCCCCAGGAGAAGGAGGCCGAAACGCTCGCCGGACTGATCCGGACCAGAGCGGAGGCCGCGGGCCGGCGGCTCGACGGGGTACTGGGCGACCTCCAGGCCGCCATGGGCGTACGCGGCTGATATGCAGCCGGGGCTGCCCACGTGCGTCGCCGGGTTCCAGGCCGTCTCGACCGCGCTGCTGATCGCCGCCGTCCTGTGGCGGCTGCCCTCGGTCCTGCGCCGCCCCCAGGAGCGCCTGCTCTGGGGCACGATGGCGCTCACCGCCGTGTCCATGGCCATGGACCTGCCGCCCATCGCCCGGCTGCTGAGCGACGGGCCCGCCTCGATGCGCACCCTGGCCGTCACCAAGAACGTGATCGGGGTGCTCTCCGCCTGCGGCGTGCTGTACTTCGTCGCCGCGTCCGGCGGAAACCGCCGGTTCAAGCGGGCCGTCCTGTTCGCCGTGCCGTTCGTCCTGGCCGCCATGGTCCTGATCGCGTACGGCGTGGACGCGCCCGACGCGGAGGCCGCCGTCCCCGCCCCCGCGGGCGCCCCGCGCACCGTCGGCTACTGGCTGCTCCTCGGTTCGACGCACCTGGCCGCCGACGCCTCCTGCGCCGTGATGTGCCGCCGCTACGCGGGCCGCAGCGTGGACCGCAGCCTGTCCGTGAGCCTGGCCCTGTTCGGCTGCGGAGCGGTCTGCGCCGGCCTCTACTGGGCGGGCCGGCTCCTCGGACTGCTCACACCGCTCGGCGAGGCCGGCCGGTATCTGCCCATCGCGTGGGGGCTGCACGCCGTGCTGCGCGCCGCCGCCCTGCTCGTACGCGATCTGGCCGCCGTCGGCCGCGCCGCCTCGGACGCCCGCGCCATCTGGCTGCTGTGGCCGCTGTGGCGGGCCCTGGTGGCGGCCGTGCCGCACGTCGCCCTCAAGAGGTACCGGCTCCGCGGCACCGAGCTGCTGTGCGCCCCCTCCCACTGGCGCTATCTCGTGTACCGCAAGGTGATCGAGACGCGCGACGCCATCCTCGTGCTCCAGGACTACGCGGGCCACGCCACCTTGGAGCGCGCCCGCGGCCATGTCGCCGCCGCCGGCCTCCCGGCCCGCGCCGCCCGCCCCGCCGTGCTCGCCTGCGTCATCCGGGAGGCCTGCGCGGCCAAGCGGGCCAACCTGCGCGAGGGCGGCCAGGAGAGCGCGGCCATCGAGGTGGACCGCGGCGAACTGGCCGCCGAGATCGACTTCCTGCTGGAGGTGGCCGAGGCGTACACCTCGGCCTGTGTGAAGTCCTTCGTGAAGACCTTCGGAACCTCCGTGGATGATCCGGCCGACGCCCCGGCCGGGCCCCCGTTCGGCCGTCAGCCCAGATCGAAGGCGTTGCGCAGCCCGAGCCGGTAGCGGATCTCGTCGTCCCGCTTGAACGGCGCGAGCTCCGGCGCCCGGTACAGCGGCGTGATGGCGCATCGCTCGGCCCCCGAACCGACGGCGTCCAGCAGGGCGTTGACGGCGGCCCGCGCGGACGCGTTCGCGCCCTCCATCGTCGCGAGATCGACGTCGGTCGCCACATAGTCCCCGGAGAGGAAGAGGTTGGGGATCGCGGTGTGCGCGGTGGGCCGGTTGTACCAGGTGCCGGTCGGGTGGATGAACAACTGCTCGTCGTTGGTCGGGCGCCCGTTGCCGATCACCACGGCCGGGCCCAGGAACCAGGAGTGCAGCGCCGCGTCCCGCAGCACCGTGCGGCCCGTGTCGTTGAGCCCGGCCTTCATCTGCGCCCACACCTCGCGCGCGACCTCCTCGCGGGTGCACTCCTTGGCCGTCTTGCCGTAGAGGATGCCGCGCCGGCCCCACTCGGAGACGTCCACCGACAGGCAGTCGGCGACAGTTCCGTCGCCGTAGTGGCGCGGGAAGTCGCGCCCGGTCCAGTACTGCGCCTGCCCGACCGCCGTGATCGACCACGGCGAGTCGATGTGGTTGATGTGCCCGCGCAGGATCGGCGTCGGCTCGGTCAGATAGAACTGAATCCCCGTCATCCAGTCCGTCTCCAGCTTGTCGCAGCGCGCCAACTGCGGGTCGGCCGCCCGTACCGCCTTGTTCCACGTCGTACGGGCGTGCTCCACCGGCATCGCGGAGACGAAGTGGTCCGCGGTGACCGACCGCCGCGCGCCCCGCTCGTCCGTCAGCACCGCCTCCGAGATCCGGCCCCCGGCGAGCGTGAGGTCCTGTACGGCCCAGCCGGTGCGGAACTCCACGCCCAGGGAGCGCAGATACGCCGCCCACGGGTCGATCCACGCCTCATTGGTGGGCGCGTTCAGCACCCGGTCCGGCTGCCCGTCCGCGCCCCGGCCCAGCAGGTTGTAGAAGAACGCCTCGAAGCAGTTGGCCACCGTCTTGGTGCTCGCGACCTCCGCCTTCGTCGCGACGATGTTGCGGGTGATGCCGATCGCCAGCAACTGCTGGTAGTTCTCCGACATCTTCGCGGCCTTCAGGAACTCCCACCACGGGGTGCGCTCCCAGGTGTCGAGGCGCCGCTTGTCGCAGCTCGTGAAGAAGACCAGGACGCGATTGGCGAAGTACGCGATCTCGTGGGCGGGCAGCTTCGAGAACGTCTCGAACAGCGCGGTCAGCGCCCGCAGTACCGCGTCCGGGGTGAGCACGGGCGGCGGGCTGCCGACGATCTGGAACGGCAGCCGGATGTCCTCCTTGCCGATCCGGGCGAGCATCACCTCGGAGGAGGAGACGAGGTTGTCGTGGCAGCCGTTCGCGTTGCCCGGGAAGGGGATGCGGCGCAGGGTGTCCGGGAGGTTGCGGTACCAGCCGGGGATGAAGCGGAACCCGTGCTCGCCCGGCAGCGGCTTGCGGCCGCCCCGCGCGCTGCCCGGCACGTCCATGCTGCGCGCCTTGCCGCCGAGCGCCTTCTTCTCGTACACCGTCACCTTGAAACCGCGCTCGGCGAGTTCGTGCGCCGCGGTGAGCCCGGCGACGCCGCCGCCGAGCACCGCGACGGTCCGCCCCGCGGACGGAGCGGCGCGGCGGCGCGGGGCCGCCGCCGTCGCGCGGCCGGTCAGCGCCGCCGTGCCCGCGACCGCCGCCGCCCCGCCGATGAAGCCTCTTCGGGTGCTGCCGGTACCGTCCATGCCCCTGATCCCCTACCGTCGGTAACCCTGTCACGTCCGGCGCAGGAGCATAGAAGCGGCGCGCCGCCCCCGGAAGGCAACCGCCGACACACCCGCACATTGGCGCGAAAGAGACCGCGGCACGGGGCAGGCTGGACACACCGCCGCTCATGAAGAAACCGTTCACCTGTGAAACGTCACCTATGAAGAAGGCGAAGGGGCAGCGTCATGGCAGACGTCCAACCGCTCTCACAGAAAGACGTCGAGGAGCGCCTCCAGGAGCTCCCCGGCTGGTCCACCGACGGCGACAGCATCAGCCGTGACTACACCTTCGACGGCCACTTCCAGGCGGCGGCGATGGTCGTCCACGTCGCGCAGATCCAGGAGGAGCTGGGCCACCACTCCGAGCTGACCCTCGGCTACAACAAGATCTCCATCACCGTGAACACGCACAGCGCGGGCGGCAAGGTCACGGGCCTCGACGTCGAACTCGCCCGCCGCGTCGAGCAGATCGCCCCAGGGCACGGGGCGCGCTGACGCGTACGGCCCGCGCCGACGCGTACGGCCCGCGCACCGACGACCGCACGGCCCTCCGGCATATGGGAGGGCCGTGCGGCCGCGGCCGGCGTCCGGGCTACTGCACCCGCGTCTCCGCCTCGTCCTCCGTCGTCTCGTCGGGCAGCCGCACGTCGATCACGGCGATGTTCACCTCCACGACCTCCAGCCCCGTCATCCGCTCCACCGCGGCGATCACGTTCTCCCGGATATCGCCCGCGACCTCGGTGATCGGCACCCCGTACTCGACCACGATGTCGAGGTCCACGGCCGTCTGCCGCTCGCCGACCTCCACCTTCACGCCGCGGGTGACGTGCGAACGGCCGCCGGGCACCCGGTCGCGCACCGCGCCGAGCGTACGGGCCAGCCCGCCGCCCAGCGCGGCCACGCCCGGCACCTCGCGTGCGGCCATTCCGGCGATCTTCTCGACCACGCCGTCCGCGATCGAGGTCTTCCCGCGGGTGGCGGGCGCGGTGTCGGCGCCGGCGGGACCGGCCTGCACGGTGGCGCCGCCGCCCTGCGGTGTCCCGCCGGTCCGTGGCTCGTTGACCGCGGCGGTGGCCGTCTTCGGGGACGTCGACATGGGCTCTCTCCTCGGTTCGTCGTCGGATAGCTCGTCCTGACACCTGTTCGGACACGGCCCGTCGCCTTGCGTCACGCGCCGCCGCGGATTTCCTATCCTTCGCTCACCGCGTGAGGAACGCGGTTCCCGTTACGTCGAACAGGATGGCCGCCGGAGAGGCGGAACGGAACCGGGCCGAACGGAACGGAAAGGAGCCGGCGAGTGCCCGAACGCAGCGACGCACTGCTGGCGGTGCGGGCCGGGGAAGGCGACGAGGGGGCGTTCGAGGTGCTGGTACGGCGGCACAGCGCCCCGCTGCTCAGCCTCGCCACCCGCCTCCTCGGCAGCCGCGCCGACGCGGAGGACGCCGTGCAGGACGCGTTCGTCAGCGCCTGGCGCAGGCTCCCGGAGTTCCGCGGCGACGCCGCCTTCTCGACCTGGATGTACCGCATCGTGACCAACCGCTGCCTCAACGTCCTGCGCGCCCGCCGCCCCACCCAGGACCTCGCCGCGATACCGGAACCGGCCGCCCCCGAGCACGCCGCGTCCCCGGTCCGCGCCGCGGAGGGCACGGCGGCGGTCGAGGCGCTCAGCGTCGCCCTGACCGGGCTCACCCCCGAACAGCGCGCCTGCTGGGTACTGAGAGAACTGCACGGACTCTCGTACGGCGAGATCGCGGAGGTGGTGCGGATCAGCGAGCAGTCCGTACGGGGCAGGATCTTCCGAGCACGGCGCTATCTGACGGAGGCGATGGGCGCATGGCGCTAGACGACGCGACCGACGACGCCACCCTGCCGTGCGGCCGGACGCTCAGCACGGTCTGGGACAGCGAGGGCGACGACCCGCACGTCGCGGGCTGCCCGCACTGCCAGGAGGCGCTGGCCGGGCTGGGCGTCCTGGACAGCTACGTACGCCAGGCGCGGGCCGCCGCGGACCCGCCCGCCGAGGAGATCACGGCGCGGGTCATGGATCTCGTACGGGCCGAACTGCGCCCCGGCCGGCCGCTGCCGCTCGGCGAGCCGGAGGAGGACGCCTGGATCGTGGAGACCGCGGCCGCCCGCACCTTCCGGGCCGCCGCCGAGAGCCTGTCCGGCGTCCTCGCGGGCAGTTGCCGCGTCGTGCCGCTGGACGCCGAGGCCGTCCGCGGCACGACGGAGCGGGGCCGGGCCCCGTACCGGGGGCCGCTGCGCGTGACCCTGGAGGTCGCGGCCACCGCGGACTGGACGGTTCCGGAACTGGCCGACCGGGTACGGGAGTTGGTCGCCGAGGCCGCCCGCCGCACGGTCGGCATGGACGTCGCCGAGATCGACGTCTCGGTGGTCGACATCCTCGACGAGGAACCGCCGACCACCCGGCGGAGCAGTCGGGACGGCGAAAGGAGACCCCGATGACCGGCACCGCACCGCAGCTCGCCCACGTGCTGACGGCGGCGGCCGACGCCGCCCGCGCCACGCCCGGCGTCGCCTTCCTGCGCCCCGGCCTCGCCGACGTGGTGCGCGGCGCCGCCGCCCGCCGGCTGCCCGCGGGCGCCGGGAGCGCGGTGACCGCCTGGGGCGCGGCCCGGACCCGGGTGGCGGGCGTCCGCGCGGAACGGACGCCCGGCACGGGCGGCTGGCAGCTCCGCGTCCACCTGGCCGTGCGCCGCGGCCACCAGGCCCTCGCCGTCACCCGCGCGGTACGGGCCGCCGTCACGTCGGCCGTCGCCGCGGCCGTGACCGAGGCGGGCGAGCCGGAGCCGCCCATCGCGGTGACGGTCACCGTCACCGACATCACCTGACGCCGGGGCGGCGCAACCCTGCCCGGCCTCCGCCGAAAGGGCGTTTGCGGGAACGGCAACAGGGTTTGGCGAAACGCGCGGCCCCATCGGACGCTCGTACCCGCGGACACGCACGTACGCACGAGGCCAGGCCGAACCGGAGGCAGCGATGACCGACCAGCAGCAGACCCACCAGCACGGGCACCGGCACGGGCACGGGCACGACGACGCGCACATGGACTGGGACGTGATGGCCCCGCTGCTCGAACTCGGCGCCGAAGTGACCTCGCCCATCGTCGACCAGGCCGCGGTCTGGCTCCGGGAGCGCACCGAGGCGGCCGGCCTCCCCAAGGTCCGGCGGCTGCTCGACATCGGCAGCGGGCCCGGCGTCGGCGCCTGCCAGCTCGCGCGGGCGTTCCCCGAGGCCGAGGTCGTCGCCGTGGACGGCACGCCGGCGCTGCTGGAGCGGACCCAGGCCCGCGCCGCCGGACTCGGCCTCGCCGAGCGCGTACGCACCCACCTCGCCGACCTCCCCGACGGGCTCGCCACGGTCGGCGACGCCGACCTCATCTGGTCCTCCATGGCCCTGCACCACATCGGCGACCAGGAGTCCGCCGTCGCCGGGCTCGGCCAGGCGCTGCGCCCCGGCGGCCTCCTCGCCATCGCCGAGGGCGGCCTGCCGATGCGCGTGCTCCCGCGCGACATCGGCTTCGGCCGCCCCGGCCTCCACAGCCGGCTGGACGCGCTCAACGAGGACTGGTTCAACGAGATGCGGGCCGGGCTGCCCGGCGCCAAGGAGGCCGTGGAGGACTGGCCCGGCTTCCTCGCCGCCGCCGGGCTCACCGACGTACGCAGCCGTACGTTCCTGGTCGACCTGCCCGCCCCGCTCGGCGCGGACGCCCGCGCGTACGTACAGGCCCAGCTCGCGCGCCAGCACGAGGCCGCCGAAGAGCGCCTCGACGCCGAGGACCGCGCCGCGCTCGGCCGCCTCCTCGACCCCGAGGACCCCCAGGGCCTGATGCGCCGCCCGGACGTCTTCCTGCTGAGCGCCCGCACGGTGCACACGGCGGTGAAGCCCGCCTGACGCGGCGGCCGGGGGCGGCCCGCTGAGGGGGCGGGCTGTCAGCCGTCGAAGCTCTCCGGGTCCGGGCCCAGCCGGGTCCCGGAGTCCAGCGTCGCGAACGACGCGATGTCGTCGTCGTCCAGCTCGAAGCCGAAGACGTCGATGTTCTCCTTGATCCGGGACGGGGTCGCGGACTTGGGGATGACGATGTTGCCGAGCTGGAGGTGCCAGCGCAGCACCGCCTGCGCCGGGGTGACGCCGTGCTTGCGCGCGATCTCCGCGATCTTCGGGTCGTCCAGCAGGCCCTTGCCCTGGCCCAGCGGGGACCACGCCTCGGTGGCGATGTTGTGCTGGGCGTGGTAGGCGCGTGCCTCGGTCTGGGCGGACTGCGGGTGCAGCTCGATCTGGTCCACCGCCGGGACGACGGACGTCTCGGCGGAGAGCTGTTCGAGGTGGTGCGGCTGGAAGTTGGAGACGCCGATCGCCTTGGCCCGGCCGTCGGAGAGGATCTTCTCGAAGGCCCGGTAGGTGTTCACGAACTCACCGCGCCACGCCATCGGCCAGTGGATGAGGTAAAGGTCGATGTAGTCCAGGCCCAGCCTGGTCAGGGAGGCGTCGAAGGCGCGCAGCGTCGAGTCGTAGCCGTGGTCGGCGTTCTGCAGCTTCGTCGTGACGAACAGCTCGCCCCGGTCGATGCCGGAGGCGGCCAGCGCCTTGCCGGTGCCCTGCTCGTTGCCGTACGCGGCGGCGGTGTCGATGCTGCGGTAACCGGCCTCCAGGGCCTGTCCCACCGCGGTGAACGCCTCGTCGTCGGCGATCTGCCACACGCCGAAGCCGAGCTGCGGCATTTCGACGCCGTTGTTGAGAGTGATGGAAGGAATCCTGCTCACGCTCGATCCGTCCTTAATCGTCGGAATGCTGATACTTCATGGTGGCTCACCGGCCACTTGGCCGCATGCGCGCGGGTGGGGCAGCGCGATCGCTGCGCACCCAGTGCAATGTCATGCGCACCGCAAACTACCCGGGCCGCGGCGCTGCCATGCCCGCCTGATGTGCGCGTGCCCGGTACGGCGTCGGTCACGTCCGGTACAGCGCGTCGACCTCCGCCGCGTACGCGCTCTCGATCGCCTTGCGCTTCAGCTTGAGCGAGGGGGTGAGCAGCCCGTCCTCCTCGCTGAACGGCGCGGCCAGTATCCGGAACGTACGGATCGACTCGGCGTGCGAGACGAGCGTGTTCGCGGCCACCACCGCCCGCCGGACCTCCGTTTCCAGGTCCGGGTCGCGTACGAGCGCGGCGGCGTCCGGCACCGGCTTGCCGCGCATCATCAGCCAGTGCGCGACGGCCTCCGCGTCCAGGGTGATCAGCGCGGCCACGTACGGACGGTCGTCGCCGACCACGATGCACTGGGCGACCAGCGGATGGGCCCGGACCCGCGCCTCCAGGGCCACCGGCGACACGCTCTTGCCGCCCGAGGTCACCAGGATCTCCTTCTTGCGGCCGGTGATGGTCAGATACCCGTCCTCGTCGAGGGCGCCGAGGTCCCCGGTGGCCAGCCAGCCGTCCCGGAGCACCGCGTCGGTCGCCCTGGCGTCGCCCAGATACCCCGCGAAGACCTGGCCGCCGCGCAGCCACACCTCCCCGTCGTCCGCGATGTGCACGGTGGTGCCGGGCACCGGCCGCCCCACCGTGCCGAAACGGGTCTGCTCGGGCGGGTTCGCGGTGGCGGCGGCCGTCGACTCGGTGAGCCCGTACCCCTCGAAGATGGTGACGCCCGCGCCCGCGAAGAACAGCCCGAGCCGCCGCTCCATCGCCGAGCCGCCCGACATCGCGTGCCGCATCCGGCCGCCCAGGGCCTCGCGCACCTTGGCGTAGACGACCTTGTCGAAGAACTGATGGCGCATCCGCAGCGTCGCGCTCGGGCCGTGCCCCGTGCCGAACGCCTTGGCCTCCACCGCCTCCGCGTACCGCACCGCCACGTCGACGGCCTTGTCGAAGGGGCCCGCCTTCCCCTCCGCCTCGGCCGCGCGCCGCGCGGCCGCGAAGACCTTCTCGAAGATGTACGGGACCGCCAGCACGAACGTCGGCCGGAAGGACTGGAGATCCGCGAGCAGCACCGGGGCCGCCAGCCGCGGCTGGTGGGCCAGCTTGACCCGGCCGCGCACCGCCGCGATCTGCACCATCCGCCCGAAGACGTGCGCGAGCGGCAGGAACAGCAGCGTCGACGCCTCGTCGTCGGGCCGGGAGTGGAAGACGCTCTCGTACCGCTGGACGATGTTGTCGGTCTCGGCCATGAAGTTGGCGTGCGTGATCACGCAGCCCTTGGGCCGGCCGGTGGTGCCCGAGGTGTAGATGACGGTCGCGGGGGAGTCGGGGGTGAGCGCCAGCCGGTGCCGGTGCACCACCTCGTCCTCGATGTGCGCCCCGGCCGCGTACAGCTCCGCCAGCGCGCCCGCGTCGAGCTGCCAGAGCCGGGCCAGCCGCGGCAGCCGGTCGATGACGGAACCGACGGTCATCGCGTGGTCCTCGTGCTCCACGACGCACGCGCACGCCCCCGAGTCGTAGAGCGTCCAGAAGACCTGCTCGGCGGAGGCCGTGGGGTACAGGGGCACCGGCTGGGCGCCGATGGACCACAGGGCGAAGTCGAAGAGCGTCCACTCGTAGCGGGTGCGGGACATGAGGGCCACCCGGTCGCCGAACCGCACGCCCTGGGCGAGCAGCCCCTTGGCGAGCGCGAGCACCTCGTCGCGGAAGAGCGCCGCGCTCACGTCCTCCCAGCGGCCGTCGGCGCCGCGGCTCAGCGCGGCCCGGTCCGGGTCCTTCTCGGCGTGCTCGAACACGGCGTCCGCCAGCCCCCCGACGGGGGGCGCCGTCGCCATCGGGGGGACGGTGAACTCGCGCAACTACCCGCTCCTCGTAACACTCCGTATCCGCATGATGTCGCGACCGTATCCGATCCGGCACGGCTCCAGAACACCTTCTCGGCGGCTCGAAGACGCGGCCCGGCGCGCATCTGCACGGAATCCCCCCGACGCGGGCACTGGGCCGTTACCCCAGGACCGGACCAAGCGGCGACGCCGGGGCCGGGCCGGGGCTTCTGCCTGAGGCTGGGTCGGACGGTCAGCCCAGGGCCGGGCCGGGGCGGGGCGCCCCCTGGAGCCGGTCGCCGCCGGCCAGGATCGCCTCCGCGAGCGCGTCGGCCGGCCCCCGCGCCGAGCCCGCCCGGGCGCCGTGCAGCAGCACGATGTCGATGCCGCCGAGGTCGGGCAGGCCGGCCCGGGCCGGAACGCCGAGCAGCCCCGGCGGGATCATGCCCCGCGTGTGCGCCATCACGCCCAGCCCGGCGCGCGCCGCCGCGATCAGCCCGTTCAGGCTGCGGCTCGTACACGCCACGCGCCAGGGGCGGCCGTGCCGCTCCAGCACCTCCAGGGCGCGTGCGCGGGTCACGCCGGGCGCGGGGAACAGGACCAGCGGCAGCGGCCGGTGCGGGTCGATCCGCAGCCGCGCGCTGCCGATCCAGACCAGCTTGTCCCGCCACACCAGTTCCTCCCGCAGCCCGCCGGGGCCGCGCGGCTCCTCCGGGTGGCGCTTGGCCAGCACGAGGTCGAGGCGGCCGGCGGCCAGCAGCTCGTGCAGCGTCTCGGACAGCTCCACCGTCAGCTCCACCTCGACGTCCGGGTGGTCGCGGCGGAAGGCGTCCAGGATCTCGGGCAGCCGGGTCAGTACGAAGTCCTCGGAGGCGCCGAACCGCAGCCGGCCGTGCAGCCGGGTGCCCGCGAACCAGGTGGCGGCCCGTTCGTTGGCCGCCAGGATCGTACGGGCGAAGCCCAGCATGGCCTCGCCGTCCTCGGTGAGCTGCACGCTGTGCGTGTCCCGGACGAAGAGCTGCCGCCCGGCCTGCCCCTCCAGCTTGCGCACCTGCTGGCTCACGGTCGACTGGCGCACCCCGAGGCGCTGCGCGGCCTGGGTGAAGCTGAGGGTCTGCGCGACCGTGAGGAAGGTACGGAGCTGCGCCGGATCGAACATACGACCAGGCTAGTCGCGTTCCGGCGGGTTATCGCGTTGTGTGATGACAGTCAGCACGGTCAGAGGGGTTCCCGATGTGATCGAACAGGGGCAGGCTGGAGCGGGCACCGTGCGGGCCGGCCGAGCCGGTCGGCGAAAGAGCGCGAAAAAACGTTACAGCGGACACCGTTTCGGCCGGTTCTCCCGAAGCGGGAGCAGCCGGCCGCCGATCGAAGAGAGACCATGCGTCGCCCAGCCTTCCTGTCCAGACTCCCCGTGGACCCCTACATCTGCGCACTGCTGGGCACGGTGGCCCTCGCCGCGGTCCTGCCCGCGCGCGGCGGGGCCGCGCCGGTCGCCGACGGCGCGTCCACGGGCGCGGTGGCGCTCCTCTTCTTCCTCTACGGAGCGCGGCTGTCCACCCGCGAGGCCATGGACGGCATGCGCCACTGGCGACTCCACCTGACCGTACTGGCCTGCACGTTCGCCATCTTCCCGCTGCTCGGGCTGGCCACCCGCGGCCTCGTCCCGTACGTACTGAGCCCCCAGCTCCAGACCGGACTGCTCTTCCTGTGCCTGGTGCCGTCCACGATCCAGTCCTCGATCGCCTTCACCTCCATCGCGCGCGGCAACGTGGCGGCGGCCGTCTGCGCGGGCTCCTTCTCCAGCATCATCGGCATCGTCCTCACCCCGCTGCTCGCCGCCCTGGTCCTGGGCAACAGCGGCGGCGGCTTCTCACCGGACTCGCTCGTCTCGATCCTCCTCCAGCTCCTCGTGCCGTTCGCCGCCGGGCAGTTGCTGCGCCGCTGGGTCGCCGGCTTCCTCGTACGGCACAAGAAGGTGCTCGGCTACGTCGACCGCGGCTCGATCCTCCTCGTCGTCTACGCGGCCTTCAGCGAAGGCATGGTGCGCGGCATCTGGCACCAGGTCACGGTGTGGCGCCTGCTCGGCCTGCTCGCCACCGAGGCCCTGGTACTGGCCGTGATGCTCACCCTCACCACCGTCGGAGCGCGCAAGCTCGGCTTCAACCGCGAGGACCGGATCGCGATCACCTTCTCCGGCTCCAAGAAGAGCCTCGCCGCCGGCCTCCCCATGGCCACCGTCCTCTTCGGAGCCGAGGCCGGCCTGGCCGTCCTCCCCCTCATGCTCTTCCACCAGATGCAACTGATGGTCTGCGCCGTCCTCGCCAAGCGCTACGCCCGCCAAGCCGCCACCCTCCCCGACCCCCCGGAAACACCCCCGGCCCCGGGGCGACCCGGCACGCAACCCTCCGGCGCACGGGCCGACGCGGCCGCGTAACCATCGGCGGCACCACTACGGGACGGCGCCCCGGGGGACGGGTCTGCGCTCTTGGCGGGGCTCTCCTGTAGTGCCCGGGTGCGCCGTGTGTCGGCCGGGGAGCCGTATGCGAGTGGTTGCGACGGTCCCCAGTTGCCGCCCGGCGTCAGGCGAGGCCGGCGGCGGGAAGGGCTCGGGCCGCGCGCCCTTGGCGCGCTGCGCCGTACCGCCCCGGTACAACGGTGGGGCCCTCGACGGCCCACTGTCCGTACTCGCCGCCGCTGCCCAGCGCCGGGGGCGGCGGCTGGGGCGGCGGCTGGGGCAAGGGGCCGTGCCGTATCGGCTCTCTGCTATGAGGGGCGCGGCTCCGGCTCGGTGCCGGCGCCTGGTTCCGGAGGCGGGGACCGGGTGTGGGCGGCAAGCGGTAAGGGCAAGCTGTGTGCTCTTTGCGGGACCCCACCGCGTTGCCGCGGTGAGGAGGGGCGGGGGAGAGCGTTCATAGGTGCCGTTGCCGCCCGGCGGGAGGCGTGGCGTCGGGGAGCAGGGGGCGTGGGCCTTCGGCGGGCTGCGCGGTCTTGCTCGCGCGGGCGGTGTGCCGGTGGTGAGGCGCGAGGAGCGCGGGCCGTACTCGCCGCTTTTGAACGGCCTCGACGACGGGCGGTGGCCCGGACGGCCCGGGCGTGTACCCATGGCGCGTCCGGCCCGTATCGGCCCTGGGAACGCGCGAGGGGTGGGCGCGGTCCCTATCGGGACCGGTGCCAGAGGCAGGGCCGGCCGTGGGTGGCGAGCGCTGCGGGCGCTGCCGTGCGGCCCCGGCGTCCTGGACGGTATCGCCTCCGTGGTGGCGCGTACGTGGGGGAGCTACGACGGGGTGCCGTTTGTACTCGGCGTTGCCGTCTGGTGGCGGGTGACGGGCGGGGCTGGGAGGCCGGCCGAACCGGGGCCTCGGCGGCCGGTGTGCCAGGCGAGGAGGGCGCCGAGCGCGAAGGCCGCGGAGGCGATGACCGCCGAGAGGTGGACGCCGGCGACGAGGCTGCCGCCGGTCGCGGCGAGAGTGCCGAAGAGGGCGACGCCGATGGCGTTGCCCACTTGGCGGGCCACGTTGAAGACGGCGGACGCCAGGCCCGCGGCGTCCGCCGGAGCCGATTCCATGATCGCGGCGGTGGCCGCGGGAACGGTCATCGGGACCCCGAGCCCCGTCACGACGAGCGGGAACAGCAGCCACCCGTAGGCGGTGCCCGGCCCCGCCGCCAGCCAGCCGAGAAAGCCGACCGCTCCCAGCAGCAGCCCCCAGGCCATGGGCCGGTACGGGCCGAAGCGCGCGGTGAGCCGCCCGGACAGCGGCGCGGCGACGAGCACCATCACTGCTGCGGGCAGCAGGGCGAGCCCGGTGGCGAGCGGCCCGTACGCGCGTTCCTGCTGGAAGTAGAGGGTGGCGAGGTAGAGCAGCCCGTAGAAACCGAGGTTCAGCAGCACCCCGATCACCGCGGTCGCCGCGACCCCGCTCCGCCGGAACAGCGACGGCGGCAGCAGCGGCAGCCGCGGCGGTCGAGCGGTGCGAGCGGGCGCACCCTGAGCGTCACCACCGGCCGGGAGGGCGGCGGCATCATCCAATCGCCGCTCGACGACGACGAACGCCCCCAGAGCCAGCGCCGCGACGCCGAACGCCCCCGCCACGAGCGGCGAACCCCACCCTCGCCGCTCGCCTCGTTGAGCGCCGTCGCCAGCGCCGCGAGCCCCGCCACCGCCAGCGCCTGCCCCACCGGATCGAGCCGCCCTCGGCGGCCGCGAGTCGCGGGAGCGGACGCCGGACCATTCCCCCGGCCGGGCGCGGGCGCGTGGCCGTCGGGTCCGCCCTGGCCGCCGTCGCCTCGGCCGCGAGGCGCGGTGGGTGACGGGTGGCCGTTCCGACCACCCCGGCCGCCCCGGCCGCCCCGGACGCGGCGCGCCGGCCCCGGTACGTACCGCAAGGTCAGCGCCACCGCGAGGGCGCCCACCGGCAGGTTGAGCCAGAACACCGCCCGCCAGTCCAGCCCCGCGAGCATCAGCCCGCCGAGCACCGGCCCGGACGCGAACCCCACCCCGGAGACCGTCGCCCAGATCCCGAACGCCCGCGCCCGCACCGCCCGTCGCGGATAGGACTCGCCCACGAGCGCCAACGAGGCCGGCACGAGGAACGCCGCGCCCACCCCTTGCAGCAGACGGGCCGCGATCAGCGCCCCCGTGGTGGGCGCGAGGCCGCAGCCGATCGAGGCGAACGTGAAGGCGACGAGTCCGGCCAGGAACACCCGGCGGTGCCCGAACCGGTCGCCCAGCCCGCCGCCGAGCAGCAGCAACGCCGCGAAAACGGCGCTGTAGCCGTCGACGATCCACTGCAACCCGGCGGCCCCCGCGTGCAGCGACGTACGGATGCCGGGAACGGCGACCGTCACCACGGTGACGTCCAGCATGACCATGAAGTAACCGAGGCTGACCGCCACGAGCGGCGGCAACGGCATCGAGGGACGGGCGACTGGGCCCGGCCCGGTTGAGGCGACGGCAGGCTTGGCGGTAGCAGACTTGGCGGTGGACATGCCCAAAGTCTCGGACAGGATTACTTCGCCGCCCGACGAAGTATGGCCGCCCTACCCTTGCATCATGACCACGCAGCAGAACTGGGACTCGGACATCGCGCGCGCCGCGGCCCTGTTCGCCGACCCGTCCCGCGCCCGCATCCTCAAGGCGCTCTCCGACATGCGGGCGCTGCCCGCGTCCCTGCTCGCGGCCGAGGCGGGCGTCTCCGCCCCCACGGTCAGCGCCCACCTGGCCAAGCTCGTGGACGCGGGCATGATCAACGTCGAGAAGAACGGCCGCCACCGCTACTACCGGCTCACCGGCCCCGAGGTCTGCGCCGCCATCGAAGCCCTCGCCCTCATCGCGCCGCCGCTCCCCGTCACCTCGCTCCGCGAGGGCAGCCGCGCCAACGCCCTCCGCCGCGCCCGCACGTGCTACGACCACCTGGCCGGACGGCTGGGCGTGGCGCTGATGGGCGCCCTCATCGACCGCTCCCTGCTCACCGGCCACGACGGCATCCACCGCCCCGAACAGGCCGTCCGCGACCGGCTCTCCGCCTACGGCCGCGATATCGACTACCGGCTCACCGAGGCCGGCCGGCGCGAACTCACCTCCTTCGGCGTCGACATGGACCAGCTCCCCTCCCGCCGCCCCGCCATCCGCTACTGCGTCGACTGGAGCGAACAGCGCCACCACCTCTCCGGTGCCCTGGGCGCCGCCCTCACCCAGCGACTGTTCGAACTGGACTGGATCCGCCACGGCCCGAGCCCCCGCGTCGTCCACCCCACCGAAGAGGGCACGGCCGGACTCCGCCACACCTTCGGCGTACACACCGAGGAACCCAGCCGAGTCTGACCCCGGCCGCCTCGCCCGGCGCTTCGGCCCCGCCGGGGGCGCGTGTGCCGGGGCGCGTGCCCCCGTACGCCCGTGCGAGACCCACGAGGTGAATGGGAGCATGAGGCCATGCCCTCGACTGCCGCGCCCACGGAACTGCCTGACGACATACGCCAGAGAACCGCCCCCGCCTGGCTCGTGACCCTGCTGGTCTGCGCCGGGCAGTTCCTCGTGGTGCTGGACGTCTCCGTCGTCAATGTGGCGCTGCCCGCCATGCGCGGCGGGCTCGGGCTGAGCGAGCTGGGGCTGCAGTGGGTGGTCAACGCGTATGTGATCACCTTCGCCGGGTTCATGCTGCTCGGCGGCCGGGCCGCCGACATATTCGGCCGCAAACGGATCTTCGTCGCCGGGCTCGTGCTCTTCACCATCGCGAGCCTGGCCGGGGGCCTCGCCCAGGAGGCGTGGCAATTGGTCGCCGCCCGCACGGTGCAGGGCGTCGGCGCGGCCGTGCTCTCCCCGGCCTCCCTCACCATCCTCACCACCTCCTTTCCCGTGGGCCACGCCCGGACCCGCGCGATAGCCACCTGGACCGCCGTCGGCGCGGGCGGCGGCGCGGTGGGCGGACTGGTCGGCGGCGTGCTCACGGAGTATCTGTCCTGGCGCTGGGTGCTGCTCATCAACGTGCCCGTCGGCGCCCTCGTACTGCTCGGGGCCGCGCTGTGGCTGACGGAGAGCCGCCGGGGCGCGGGACGGCGGCTGGACATCCCGGGCGCGCTCCTGGTGACGGGCGGCCTCGCCCTGGTGGCGTACGGCATCGTGCAGACCGAGTCGAAGGGCTGGACCGCCCCGGCCGCCCTGCTGCCGATGGCCGCCGGGCTGGTCGTCATCGCCGCCTTCGTGGCGGTCGAGGCCCGCACCAAGGCGCCCCTGATGCCGCTGAAGCTCTTCCGCATCCGGTCGGTGTCGTCGGCGAACGCGGCGATGGTCCTGGCCGGCGCCGCCATGTTCTCGATGTGGTACTTCCTCTCCCTCTACATGCAGAACGTCCTCGGCTACACGCCCCTGCAAGCGGGCCTCTCCTTCATCCCGCACTCCCTGAGCATCGTCCTCGGCTCGAAGATCGCCCCCCGTCTCATGCACCGCATCGGCGCCAAGAACCTCGCCATCACCGGAGCGCTGATATCCGCGGCCGGCATGGTCTGGCAGAGCCGTATGAGCGCCGACGGCGCCTACCTCACCGACATCCTCGGCCCCGGCGTCCTCATGGCCCTCGGCGCGGGCCTGATGGCAACGCCCGTAGCCTCCCTCGGCACCTCCGGCGCCGACCCCTCCGACCAGGGCCTCGTCTCCGGCCTGATCAACACCTCCCGCCAGATGGGCGGCGCCCTCGGCCTCTCGATCCTCTCCACCGTCGCCGCCTCCCGCATCGGCTCCGGCGGCGGCAAGACCGCCATGGCCGACGGCTACGGCCTGGCCTTCGGCGTCGGCTGCCTCGTCCTGCTCGGCAGCGTGCTCATGATGCTCCTCACCCTCCCCCGCCACCGCGACACCACCCACCCCTGACCCCCGCCCCGCCGGCGTCTCAGAACCGCCCCACGCGGTCCATCAGAATCGCCCCACGTGGTCCATCAGAATCGCTCCACGCGGTCCAGCGGCAGCCACAGCACCGGGGGCTCACCCCCGACCGGGGCGTTGTCGGTCCGTACGCGGTCCAGCTCCGCGTCGGTCAGCGCCCGGCCGTACACCCGCGCCTCGTCCAGACCCCCCGTCAGTTGCGCGCGGCTGTCGGTCCTCTGCCCCAGGTGCACCCCGAACGGCGAGGTGCGGCTCACCGTGCCCGGCACGTCGGGCGCGGTCGTGGCCGCGCCGTCGACGGTCAGGACGAGCCGTCCGTCACCGCGCCGCAGCGCCAGATGGTGCCACTGGCCGTCGTTGTACGCCCCCTGGCTGCTGACGACGGCGGTCCTGGCCGGCGCCGAGCCCGATAACACCGTGATCCGGCCGGATATTCGGCCCTCCGCCGGCTCCGCCCATAACGCCACCTGCGGGGACCTGTCGCCCACCCCGCCCATCCACAGGAACGGCTGCTCGCCGCCTGCCGCGTCGTAGCGGAACCAGAGCGCCGCCGTGAAGTCACGGGAACCCAGCGGCAGCGAGTCGCGGTACGGCAGCCGGACGGCGTCGTCCTTCCCGTCGAACGCGAGCCCCGACCCGAACCTGCCGTCCGTGGCGTGGGCGCCGCCGAGCACGGAAGCGGCTCGCGCGTGCGGCGCGTGATCCCGGGTTCTGGGGTCCGCGCCGCGGCGCGGACCGAGCCAGCGCTCCGTGAAGCGCGCGAACCGGATCTCCTCCCGCGCCTCGTGCACGCCCCCTTCGTAGAGCAGCCCGGTCCGCTCGCGGTCGATCGTCACCATGTCCGAGTAGCCCGCCCAGTCGCCCGAGACGACCTTGCCGCGGTCCGCGCTCTCCCAGGTGCGGCCCTCGTCGTAGGAGGAGCGGATCATCATCGTCCGGCGGCGGTCGGGGTCACCCGGCAGGGAGAGTAGCCAGCGCCCGGGGCGCCGCTGGATGACGGAGCCCTGGACCATGGGCGTATAGAGGTCCGGGATGGTGCGGAAGGGCGCGGCGAAGCTGTCGCCGCCGTCGCGGCTGACGGCGTAGTCGCGGTTGCCGAGGTCGACGCCGTCCTGCTCGCGCCCGTTCACATAGATCGCCCCGTCGCTCCGCTCGGCGATCGTCATCTCCGAGGGCTTCTGCCGGAAGGTGCCGCCGGGGGAGATGGGCCAACTGTCGACCGCGCCGATGTGCCAGTGCCGCCCGCCGTCGTCGCTGTGCATGAGGGCCGCGTGGTTGGCGGTCACCCGGTGGCCGTCCCAGCTCTCGGCGTTGACGGAGAAGACGAGCCGGCCGCGGTGCCGGCCGTGGGTGAGCTGGATGCCGTGCACCGGCCCGGTCGCGTACCAGGAGTTCCAGCCGCGCGGCCGCAGCTCGCGGCTGACGTCCCGCGACCGCGACCAGCTCGCGCCGTCGTCGTCGCTGTATTGCATGTGCGGCGTGCGGGCGCATGGCACGTCGCAGCTCTTCGCGTCCGATCGCCCCTTGTTATGGGTGGTGGCCAACACGATCCGGCCGCTGTCGCGGTCGACGATCGGCGCCGGGTTGCCGTGGGTGTCGCCGTTGCCCTTGTCGACCACCTGCAGGGGCCCCCAGGTGTGGCCGCCGTCGGTGGAGCGCTTGAGAACGAGGTCGATGTCGGTCGCGTCGCCGCAGTTGCGCTTCCTGCCCTCGGCGAAGGCGAGAAGGGTGTTATGGGTCGAGCGCACGATCGCGGGGATGCGGAAGCACGCGTAGCCGCCGCGGTCCTGCGACGCCTTGAACAGGACGCGCTGGTCGAAGTCCGCGGGCACCGCCGCAAGGGCGGCGCCCGCGGCCGGAGCGGGCAGGGGAAGGAGGGCGAGCAGCGCTCCCGAGGCCAGGGTCAAGGCCCGCCGCAGCCATCGCCTGACGGCACGCCCGCCAGTAGCGCGTCCGCTGGCACCGCGCCTGCTGCTACTGCATCCGCTGGCACCGCGCCCGCTGGCGTCGCCTCCGCTCGCACTATCTCCGCTGATAGCACGCCCACTGACAGCACTTCCGCTGACAGCACTTCCGTTGACGGCGCGTCCGCTGACGGCGCGTCGACCAGCAGCATGTCCGTCGACGGCAGGTCCGCCGCTGACCGGGCGTCCTCCGACGGCAGCCCCGCTGGTGACGGGACGCTCGCCGATGGCAGGCCCGCCGCTATCCGGGCGTCCTCCGACGGCAGGTCCGCCGCTGACCGGGCTTCTGCCGAGGGCGGGTCCGCTGCTGGTGGAGGGGCCGCTGACAGAGCGTCCGCTGACGGGGCGTCTCCTGATGGATAGTCCGCTGATGAGATGCCCGCTGGTGAGGCGTCTCTTGACGACATGTCGGTGCAGTGCACGAAGATTCGAATCCATGGTGCGCCCTTCACGACAACTGGAGGTCCAACGTCCTATGTCCCATGCGCGGCGCGGGGAACGCCATAGCCGCCCCTCCGCACCCACAAGAACCGCACGTCACCTGACTGGGGATCACCCTGGGCGGAGGATCACCTTGCCGAGGTTGGCGCGCTTCTCGATGATCGCGTGGGCGGCGGCAGCCTGCATCAGGGGCAGTTCGGCATGGATCGCCGGTCGCAGGGCCCCTTCGGCGAAGAGCCGCCACAGCTCCGCGCGCCACCGCTCGTACAGCAGCGGCCGCTGACGGGCTATCAGCCCGAGCTGGAAGCCGATGGCGGATTTCGCCCCCACGAGGAGGTCGTACGCCTGTATGGCCCCACCCCCCGAGCTGAACGCCACCAGCCGGCCGCCCGGCGCGAGGGCGGCCACGGCGCGGGGGAGCAGCTCCCCGCCGACCGCGTCCAGCACGATGTCGACCGGCTCGCCCCAGGACTCGTCCGCATACGCCACTACCTCGTCGGCTCCCAGCCCCTTCAGGAACACGGCCTTCTCCGGCGAACTCGCGGCGGCCACGACGCGGCGCGCGCCACGCGCCCTGGCGAGCTGCACGGCGAGGTGACCCACCCCGCTCGCCGCCCCGGTGACCAGCACGGACTCGCCCGTGTCGGGCCGAGCCGCCTCGTACGCGCCGAGGGCCACCAGCCCGGACCGTACGAGCGCGACGGCGTCCGCCGCGCTCGCGCCGTCCGGGACGCGCGAGGCCATGGCCGTATGCAGGAGGGCACGGTCCGCGTAGCCGTCGCCGAAGCAGAGGCCGGTGACGCGGTCGCCCACGGAGAAGTCCGTGACGTCCGGGCCGAGGGCGATGACCTCTCCGGCCACCTCGCCGCCGAGGCTCGCGGGCAGCGGCTGCCCTCCCTCGCGCACCTTCCGTACGACGGGCAGGGTGACGCCGATCGCCTCCGTGCGCAGCAACAGCTCGCCGGGGCCGGGGGCGGGCACCGGGGCGTCCTCGACGCGCAGGACCTCGGGGCCGCCGTTCTCGAAATACCGGACGCGTCGCACGCCCCCACCTCCCGTTGCCGTTGGGAGTCCCAACGATACACGTCTTCATTGGGAAACCCAATGTTTTTTCGATAGAGTTTTCCCATGGCCGAGAACACCGAGCACCCCGCCGCCCTCGCGCGGATCCAAGCCCTGCCGAGCTGGCTCCTCAACCGCGCGGCCGCCCGCGGCCGCAGACTGGTGAGCGAGGCCCTCGCGCAGGACGGCTTGCGCATGCCGCATCACGCCGTGCTCTCCGCCGTAGCGGATCTGGAGCCGGTGGCGCAGGCGGAGCTGGGGCGTTCGACGGGGTTCGACCCCAAGGACATGGTCGGTTTCCTCAACGACCTGGAGGCCGCGGGGCTCATCACCCGCGCCCCGGACCCGAAGGACCGCCGCAAGAACGCCATCGCCATCACCGCGACGGGCCGCCGCCGCCTGATCCGCCTCGCCAGACTGGGGGACGAGGCCAACGAGGCGCTCCTCGCCCCGCTCTCGGTCACCGAGCGCGAACTGCTCCTCGCCCTGCTCACGCGCGTGGCCGAGCCCGAAGCGGCGCCGGGCGGCGCCGACGAATAAGCCGACGAACAAGCCGACGAACCGAGAGCCGCGGGCGGGGCGCCGAGGGGCGCCGCGCCCTCTGCCCTCTACCGGATCAGCCGCTCCCGGATCAGCTCCCGCCCGACAGCTCCAGCCGATCGGCCCCGGCCCATCGGCCCGCCCCGTCAGCCGCGCCCGGCCTCCGCGTGCAGGGCGATCCGGTGCTCGCCCGCGTACACGTTCATCGAAGAGCCGCGGAGGAAGCCGACGAGGGTCAGCCCCGTCTCCGCGGCGAGGTCGACGGCGAGCGAGGAGGGGGCGGAGACGGCCGCGAGCGCGGGGATGCCGGCCATCACCGCCTTCTGCGCCAGCTCGAAGGACGCCCGGCCGGAGACCAGCAGGATCGCGTCGGAGAGCGGCAGTCGCCCCTGCTGGAGGGCGCGGCCGACGAGCTTGTCGACGGCGTTGTGGCGGCCCACGTCCTCGCGTACGTCGAGGAGTTCGCCGTCGGCGGTGAAGAGCGCCGCGGCGTGCAGCCCCCCGGTCCGGTCGAAGACCCGCTGCGACGCGCGCAGCCGGTCGGGGAGGGCGGCCAGCAGTTCGGGCTCGATGCGGACCGGCAGCGCGTCGGCGATGTCCCAGCGCGTCGTGGTCCGTACGGCGTCGAGGCTCGCCTTGCCGCACAGGCCGCACGACGAGGTGGTGTAGACGTTGCGTTCCAGGGTGATGTCGGGAACGGGGACGCCGGGCGCGAGCCGCACATCCACCACGTTGTAGGTGTTGGACCCGTCCTCGGTCGCCCCGGCGCAGTAGACGATGTTCGCCAGTTCGTCCGCGCCGCCGAGTACGCCCTCGCTCACCAGGAAGCCCGCCGCCAGCGCGAAGTCGTCGCCGGGCGTGCGCATCGTGATGGCCAGCGGCTTTCCGTTCAGCCGGATCTCCAGCGGCTCCTCCGTGACGAGCGTGTCCGGACGCGCGTTCACGGCTCCGTCGCGAATGCGGATGACGCGGCGTCGCGCGGTGACCCGTCCCATGTCGATCAGTCCCGTCCGTCCGATTCGGCGTGTACCGTCCGAGGTGCCCCCGGCGAACCCATTGTCCTGCACGTATATGGAGAGCCGGCGTCCGGCCCATGTCCCGGCGCACGACGAGCGCGCCGGGTGCGGATAACGCTCAAGGGCGCGAAATCGGCGCCGAAAGGGCGAATTCACTCTCCCCAGAGCGGAATATTGTCTACAGTATTTCATAGGGATGGGGTGGTGCGCGAAGGGTGCTCGAACTTTTTTACGAGGCGTGCCGCTCAGCCGTCTAAAGTTCGCCGTAGACCGTAGACAGAAACCAACGGAGGGGCCCGATGCTGTCCGCCGGACTGCCACAGGGATCGGTACCGAAACTCGAACGCCCCGGCCCACTGCGCGAGCGCGTGTACGAGGCGCTGCTCGACCTGATCACCACGCGCGCCCTACGGCCTGGTCAGCACCTCGTCGAGAGCGAGCTCGCCGGCCACCTCGGCGTCTCCCGGCAGCCCGTGCGCGAAGCGCTCCAGCGGCTCAACACCGAAGGCTGGATCGACCTGCGCCCCGCGCAGGGCGCCTTTGTCCACGAGCCCACGGAGGAGGAGGCGGACCAGCTCCTCTCCGTCCGTACGCTGCTGGAGGCCGAGGCCGCCAGGCTCGCCGCGGCGAACGCCACCTCGGCCGGCATCTCGGAGCTGGAGACGCTGTGCGCGCAGGGCGAGGGGGCCGTGCGCGAGGACGACGTGGAGGCGGCCGTCGCCGCCAACGCCGAGTTCCACGCCAAGGTCATGCAACTGGCGGGCAACGCCGTCCTGACCGAGCTGGCCGAGCAGGTCGGCCGCCGCGTCCGCTGGTACTACACGCCGATCGCCCGGCAGCGCGGCAAGCAGTCCTGGATCGAGCACCGCGAACTGATCGCCGCGATCGCCGCCCGCGACGAGCAGAAGGCGACCGACATCATGCGCACCCACACCGAGCACACGCGCCTCTCGTACCACGAGCGCGACACGTCGGCCTCTGTCTGAGCCGGTACGCGCGTACGTACGGCCCGACTCATACGTACGTACGGCCGGCCCTGCCCACACGTGTACGTACGGCCCGGCGGCATCCACACCGCCGGCCCGCACGCATACACGCCACCGGCCCGCACACATCCACGCTGTCGTCCGCCAGACGGCAAGATGCCCAGATGGTCGGACAGCCGCGCCCGTGGCGCCCGCCGCGCCCGCCGCGGAGCGGTCTATATCGCTTCGCGATGAACCGGCACGGGGGCCGTCCGGACCTTGACCCGCCGCGGCAGCCGGGGCTGTCCCGGCGGCCGGAGGAACATCGAGCACCCCGCCGCGACCAGCGACAGGACGCCGGCCAGGACGTACGCGCCGGAGAAGCCCCAGGCCGTGACCACCATCGCGCCCAGCCCGCCGCCGAACAGGCCGCTGACCAGTTTCGCGCTGTAGACCAGCCCGTAATTGGACGCGTTGTGGTTCTCGCCGAAGTAATCCGGGACCAGCGCGGCGAACAGCGGGAAGAAGGCCCCGCCGCCGAATCCGGAGACGACGGCGAAGAACAGGAAGAGGACCTGGTTGCGGGCATCGCCCGCCCATAGCACTCCGAATTGCGCGATGCCCTCGATCACCAGCACGCCCACCAGCGTCGGCTTTCGCCCCCACCGGTCGGAGAGCCAGCCGACGGCGCCCCGGCCCGTTCCGTTGATGACCGACATGATGCCCATGGACATGGCCGCCATGAGCGGACCGAAACCGACATCCTTGGCGAAAGGCACCTGGAAGGAAATACCGAAGATCGACACCCCCGCGATGATGACGAGGCAGAACCACATCAGCGGCAGCATTCCGGTCCGGGTGGCTTCCAGCGGTCCGTACTGGCGGGCCGCCGGGGGGTTCTTCGAGAGGCTGTCGGCGTGCTTGCCGGCCGTACGCGGGCTCAGCGGGTCGATGTGCGCGGGCCACCAGTTCTTGGGCGGGTCCTTGAAGAAGAACGCGCAGCACCCCACCACGAGCAGGACATAGAGCCCGACCAGGTCCAGTACCTCCCGGTAGTCCCCGGCGTCGAAGGTGTAGTTGAAGATGAAGATGAACGGCAGCGCGCCGTACGCGAATCCGCCGTTGACGAATCCGGTCTTTCCGCCGCGCCGCTCGGGGTACCACTTGCCGACCATGTTGATGCAGGTCGCGTAGACCATGCCGGCCCCGATGCCGCCGATGACCCCGAAGCCGATGATCGCCTCGACGACGTTGTGCAGATGCGAGATCGACAGGAATCCGACGCAGGCGAGCCCGGCCCCCAGGAACATGGCCGCGCGTGCCGAGAGCAGGCCCTTCTCCCGCAGCCGGCCGGCGGGGAAGGCGATGCCGGCCTGGAAGAAGACCCAGACGCTGAGAATCCAGAAGGTGTTGGTGTTCGTCCAGCCGTGTGCCTTGTGCAGCGTGCTCTCGGCGGACCCGTAGGCGTACTCGAAGACGCTGATGCCCATCATGGCGACCCACGGCAGGATCACCATCAGGCGGCGTTTGTGGCCGAGTATGTCGATGTCGCTCTCGCCGACGCGATAAACGCGCCCTTTGCTGTCCGTGATCTCGCGATAGGCGGGCGACTCGGCGCCCTTCCGCGCCGTGCCCGTGCGTTCCGTGCCCGTGTGCTCCGAAGCCGTACGTTCCGTGCCCGTGCGTTCCGAGGCCGTACGTTCCGGGTCCGGCCGATTTGTGGAGAGCCGTTCCGCGTCTGGTCGTTCAGGGCCCTGTTGCCCGTAGCTCTGTCGTTCGTCTGTGCTCATGGTGTCGTCCCCTTGGCTGCGAAAGAACCTGATCAGTGGTCTCTGTTCCGGTCTTTTCGTGAGCTCGGGGCCGCGCTAGGTCACCAAGTGGCCCATCACATCACTCCATCCGTTGTGAGCCGCCGGATCTCGTCCTCGTCGAGGCCCAGTTCTCCGGCGTATATCTGCGAGTTGTGCTCGCCGAGCAGCGGCGAGCGGTCGATGGTGGTGGGGGAGTCGGAGAGTTTGATGGGCGAGCCGACGGTGGTGAATGTGCCGCGCTCGGGGTGCTCGACCTCGACGACCATTCCGTCGGCGGCGAGTGAGGCGTCCGCGAGGATCTCCTTGGTGGAGAGGATCGGGCCGCAGGGAATGTCGCGCGCGGTGAGCCGGTCCAGCACGTCCCATTTGGGCAGCGTGCTCGTCCATTCCTCGATGAGCTGGAACATCTTCCCGAGCTTGGGCAGCCGGGCCTCCGGCGTCGCCCACTCCGGGTCCGCCGCCAGCTCCGGGCGGCCCAGCAACTCGGTAATGGGGCCCCAGCCGGCGGGCTGGACGATGACGTACACGTAGTCGTTGGGGCCGCCCGGCGCGCACTTGACGGCCCAGCCGGGCTGGCCGCCGCCGCTCGCGTTGCCCGAGCGCGGCACCTCGTCGCCGAAGGCGTCGTTCGGGTACTCGGCCAACGGGCCCTTGGCGAGCCGCTGTTGGTCGCGTATCTTCACGCGGCACAGGTTGAGCACGGCGTGCTGCATGGCGACGTTCACGCGCTGCCCGCGCCCGGTGTGTTCGCGCTGGTAGAGGGCGGCGAGGATGCCGGCCACCGCGTGCACGCCGGTGCCCGAGTCGCCGATCTGCGCGCCGGTCGCCATCGGCGGCCCGTCCTCGAAGCCGGTCGTGGCCATCGACCCGCCCATGGCCTGCGCGACCACCTCGTACGCCTTGAACCCGGTGTACGGACCGTCCCCGAAACCCTTGATGGAGGCGTAGACGATACGGGGGTTGATCTCCCGTATTCGCTCCCAGGGGAAGCCCATCCGGTCCACCGCGCCCGGCCCGAAGTTCTCCACCAACACGTCGGAACGGCGGATCAGTTCGGTGAGTATTTCCTTGCCGCGAGCGGTCTTGGTGTTGAGGGTGATGCTGCGTTTGTTGCAGTTGAGCATGGTGAAGTAGAGCGAGTCCACGTCCGGCAGGTCGCGGAGCTGGCCGCGGGTGATGTCCCCGGTCGGGGCTTCGAGCTTGACCACGTCCGCGCCCAGCCAGGCGAGGAGCTGGGTGGCGGACGGGCCGGACTGCACATGTGTCATGTCGAGCACACGCACACCTTCAAGCGCCCTGGCTGTGCCGTGAGTTGCCACAGCGGGCCTCCTTACTTTTCGCACCTGTGCTTCGTGGGGGGAGAGCTGGGTCCGCAATGGCGGTAAATTGCATACAGTCGACGAATACTGTATGGACACCTTGGTACTCCCCTCCGCTGGGCGCTGTCCAGAGGCCCGGGAAAGGAGCTACGGGATTGAGACACCGGCTACCGCACGGAGCCGGGCAGCCGTGCCTGGCCGATCGTGTGGAGCCCGGCAGTCACGCCTGGCCGATCGCGGGGGGTCCGGCAATCGTGCCTAGCCGATGCCCTGCCGGTCGGGGCGGAGTGCGAACGCCCGGTCGGCGGGCTCCGCCGCCGTACGCTCCACGGCCTGCGTCAGGAGCGTACGGTGCCGGGCCAGGGGCACCCGCCGTTCGTCGTCGGCCAGCCACCACAGATCATCGAGCGCGGCCAGCATTCGCCGGCTGACCTGCGGGTTTCCGACCGCACAGCCCCGGATCTCGCTGAAGCCCAGATCCACCAGATCGCTCCACCCCGGCAACTCCTGCACCAGCCGTACCGCCCCCTTCGCATCGCGGTGGTGCAGGACGCCGAACGGCCGATCCACGACGGCGGCCAGGAACTGGGTGATCCGGTCCAGGCACTGCACGGCGGTCGTCGGGTCGTTCACGGCGGGGGACAGGGCGCGCAGCGCGATGTCCGAGAGCTGGCGCAACCCGAACGCGGGGTCCTGGTGGTACGTCCGCTCGACGCCGACGGTCATGGTGTGCCGCAGGGCGCGCGGCGACGGCCTGGTCCCGCCGTGCACGGCGAGTACGGGCGTCCCCGGCACCACGAAATCGCCGATCCGCGGTACGAGCCGCAGCACCGTGCCATTGCGCCGCGCGATCCGTACGAGCCGCGCGATGTGTACGTCCCGCAGCACCCCGGCAGCCCCCTGGTGCTCGGCCTCCGCCACCGCCTCGGGCAGCGCGGGCGCCTCCCCGCTCCCGCGCTCGTACCGGTCGAGGACCCGGAACGCCTCACGCGTGATCCGGTCGATGACATGGCTGACCCGCATCAGCCGGAGCGTCGAGTTCACATAAGCGACGAACAGCACCAGGCTCACCAGCACCAGCACCACACAGGTGAGCCCGGAGATGACCGGAACCGTTGTCACGGTGCGCGGGTCCGCGTCCCCCTCATACGACGCCTGCACCAGCAGGGCGAAGAGAAAGGTGGCGAGGAACACCGCGAAGGTGCACTTGGTGATCCGGCTGCGCACATAGAGCCGCACGACCCGCGGGGTGAACTGCCCGCTGGCCATCTGGAGCGCCACCAGGCTGATCGAGAAGACCACGCCGATGAACGTCAGCATCGCGGACCCGACGGTCGTGATGATCGACTTGGCGTCCTCGGAGAGCTTGATCAGCGACGAGACCGTCCCGTACTCGCCGTCCTCCTGCAACGCCTCGATCAGCAGACTGTCCAGCGCCAGCACCAGCGTGGCCAGCGCCATCGCCCCGACGAGCCCCGCCGCCGGCGTGAACCAGAACGTATCCCGCAGATGCTCCCGCAACGGCGACAGCGGCCGTGGCCTGCGCATCCCGCCAACCTGCACCGTTTGCCCGCTATTGCCCATAAATAGAGCTTATGCCCTAGGCGAATAGCCAGGTGAAAGGCACTCCGAATCCTTGGTATTGTTGTCCATGTCGCCGCGGGCAGCGCCCCGCACCGACAACACCTGGTCCGGGTGGCGGAATGGCAGACGCGCTAGCTTGAGGTGCTAGTGCCCTTTATCGGGCGTGGGGGTTCAAGTCCCCCCTCGGACACCAACCAACCAGCAGCACAGTAAAAACGGTCAACCGACCTGTTGAAGCCGGTCAGAGCGATGATTCGTCGCTTTGGTCGGCTTTTTGTTGTGCGCAGCGTCCGGGGTCGGCTCGCGCTGCCCTAGCCTCCTCGGCCCCGTTCATCCATGCCTCTGGGCTATCGGCGTATGAGTAACCGATCTTGGACTTGTGTGGTGGGGCGGGGGCAGTATCGAGGCATGATCAACCACACGATGATTGTTTCGTTCGATGGCGAGATTCCCGACAGCGAGCTGGATCAGTACCTGAGGGATATTGAACAGGTCATGAGGGACTCCGGGGCCATCCAGACCTTCGCGGCGAAGCGGCACATTCGGGTGCCGGCCGATGATCACAGTCCGGTGTTCGTGGCCAGTGCTGTGGTGCGGCTCGGGCTCGCCGATGTGGCGGCGCTGAACGCCTCGTTCGCCGCGCCGGGGGCGGGGGAGCTCATCAAGCGCTGGCAGGCCAAGTACCCGTACCGGGTGGTGTGGGTCAATCACGAGGAGCTGGTGTGAGCGGCTTCGAGGGCAAGGCCGGGCTGGTCACCGGGGCCGGGAGCGGGATCGGCCGGGCGAGTGCGATCGCGTTCGCCCGGCGGGGCGCCGCCGTCGGGGTGCTCGACCTCGATGTGGGCGCCGCCGAGGAGACCGTGGCGCTGATCGAGGCGGCGGGCGGCACGGCGCGGGCGATCGCCGCGGACATCGGCGACGAGGAGTCCGTGCGCGCGGGCGTCGCCGCCGTGGTGGCGGCCTTCGGCGGCCTCGATTTCGCGGTGAACAACGCGGGCCTGCAATCCACCGGCCGGGAACTGACCGACATGGCGCTGGAGGAATGGGAGCACGTGCTGCGGACCAACCTGACCGGCACCTTCCTGTGCCTGCGGGCCGAACTGCCCGAGCTGCGCGGCCGGGGCGGCGGGGCGATCGTCAACATCGCCTCCAACGGGGGCCTGTACGCCATTCCCCACGCGCCCGCCTACGTGGCCGGCAAGCACGGCGTCGTCGGCCTGACCAAGGTGGCCGCCGTCGACTACGCGCCCGACAACATCCGGGTGAACGCCGTCTGCCCGGCGCTGACCCGGACCGCCATGTACGAGAGCGTCGCCGCGGGCACCGATCTGACCGCCCGGCAGGAGGCGGTGACCCCGCTGGGCCGGCTGGCCGACCCCGAGGAGGTAGCGGCCGCCGCGGTCTGGCTCTGCTCGCCGGAAGCCTCCTACGTGACCGGAACGGCCCTGTCCGTCGACGGCGGCCGACGAGCCTGAGGAGAACCATGGACCGCGTCATCGCCGTGGAGGAACACATCGCAACCGAGGCGTTCCTGCGCACCGCGCACCGGCTCGGCGTCCTGGCGGGCGACGAGGCCGAGACCGGCCTGATGCGCACGGTCGAAGGCTCCGATCCCCTGCGCGCCCGACTGACCGATCTGGACGCACGGATCGCGGTGATGGACGCGCTCGGGCAGGACCTCGCGGTGCTGAGCCTGAACCCGCCCGGAGTGCAGTCCTACCCGCCGGCGGACGCCGTGCCGCTGGCGCGGGAGTTCAACGACGCGCTCGCCGGGATCGTACGGCGGTACGCGGGACGGTTCGCCGGACTCGGCACGCTCGCTCCGCAGGACCCCGCCGCCGCAGCCGAGGAGATCCGGCGCGTCATGGGACCGCTCGGCCTCAACGGCGTCATGATCAATTCGCACACCGGCGGCAGATACCTCGACGCGCCGGAGTTCGCCCCGCTGCTCGAAGCCGCCGAGGCCGCCCGGGCGCCGATCTATCTGCACCCGCGCATCCCCGCGGCGCGCGGCGGCTACCTCGACTACGGGCTCTCCGGAGCCATCTGGGGGTACCAGGCCGAGGCCGGGCTGCACGCCATGCGGCTCATCCTCAGCGGCACCCTCGACCGGTTTCCGGGGCTGACGGTCGTCCTCGGCCACCTCGGCGAGGGAATCCCCTTCTGGCTGCGACGGATCGACAACCGGCACGCCTTCGCCCAGCGGGTCGCGGGGGCAGCCACACCCATGCCGACGCTGGAACTCACCCCCAGCGAATACTTCCGCCGCAACTTCGCCGTGACCACCAGCGGTATCGATGATCCGGACGTGCTCGGCCTCGTACTGCGCGCCGTCGGCGAGGACAACATCATGTTCGCCATCGACACACCGTACGAGGACCCGGCCGACGCGGTCGCCTTCCTCCGCGAGGCCCCGCTCACCGAGCCGCAGCGCGCCGCCATCAGCCACCGCACCGCGGAACGGGTGTTCGCGCTCCGGTGACGATCACCTGGGCGGCGGCCGGCGGCCGGTGGGCGGACGGTCGCTCCGGGCGATCGCAGGGGCGGGCGGCGTGGGCCCCAGCCCCACTCGGCAGGGCGGTCAGGCGTCGGGCAGGTCGAGTACGCGTTGGCGGAGTTTTCTGGCGCCGGCGAGGTCTTCGGAGACCGCGCAGAAGCAGAGGTCCTTGTAGGCCGCGTCGAAGGCGGTGCTGATGACGACGCCGGTACGGGTGTCCTGACTGTAGGCGAGACCGGCGTCCGACAGGGCGGCGACCGCTCGGTCGAACGAGGTGACGGGCCAGGCGACGTGTTCCAGCAGCACGCGGCGGGCCGGGTAGTCGGGGCCGACGATCCGCGCGCCGATCTCCGCGTAGATGTGGGAGGAGCCGGTGGTACGGCCGTTGAACTCGGTGAAGTACAACTGCCCCGCCGGGGTGACGATCGCGTCGGTGCTGAGCGTGCCGCGGTAGCCCATCGCGTGCAGGGGCTCGCACAAGGCGCGCCCCCGCGCGAGGAGTTCGGCGGTCAGCTCCGGGTCGACGGTGCGTACCGGCATGATCTGGGCGCTGGGCTTCGGGTCGTAGACCATCTCGCCCTGACCGGCCGGTTCGATGCCCGTGCCCGTACCTCTGCCCGTACCACTGCCCCCGCCCGTACCCGGCCCCGTACCCGCGTCCGTGAGGGTGAACTCGGCGAAGAGGGCCGTGGAGCCGGGGAAGTACCGCTCCACCACCAGGCGGTGACCCTGGCCCCCGTCGCCGGCCAGCTCTCCCCAGTGGTCCCGCAGGTATCCGGCGACGGCGCCGCTGTCGCCGAGGACGGTCAGCCGCCGCGCGCCCCATGCCGTGATGCCGCCGACCGGGCTGAGGATTTCGTTGCCCCTGGTGGCCTGGCGGTACTCGTGTTTGACGATCACGGGATGGCCCTGCTCGAACAGGGGGCACACCGCCCGCGCCGCCGCCTCCGGGTCGGCGCACACCGCCCCCTCGGGGATCGGCGCGCCCGTACCGGCCGCCAAGGCCCGGAAAACGGCCTTGCTGTTGGCCAACGAGCCCCCGCCCTGGGCGATGAACGCGTGCCCGGCCACCGCGTCCAGCAGTCCGAGGCCACGGGCCAGGTCCACCGCCGCCGGGTCGGGGTGGAGGGGGATCACCGCGTCGATTCGCCGCCCGGCCAGCGTGGCTCGTACGCGCTCGCGGAGGGAGGGGTCGGCGAGCGTCGCCGGGGTCAGCATGGCGGGTTCGGGCGGGGTGACGACGGCGAGGGAGGCGGGGTCGGTGCCGGTGAGGGCGGTCACGTAACGGACGAAGGAGTCGTCCGGGGCCTCCGGGAGGACCAGTACATCGTGGTCCCGGGCGAAGAAGACGGCGCGCTTGGCGTGCCAGCGCGCGGTGGCCAGCCGTTGTTCACCGGCGTTCTCCAGATCCTCGGTGAAGTCGTTGCCGATGAGCAGGCGGGGCATCGTGGCTTCCCTTCTCGGGGTGGGGGCGCGGGTGATTCGGCTGATTTGGGCCGTTCGGGGCGCTGGACCTCTGAGGGTGGCGGCGGGCGCTGGGCCAGGAGACGTACGGACTCGCGATCGACCACCGCGCCGAAGACGGGCTTCACAGCGGCTGCCCGGACTCCCTCTCGCGATCGGACTCCTTTCCGGGGCCGGACGCTTTCTCGCGCCCGGACTCCCTCCCTCGGCCGGGCGGCGGAGGCGGCGGACACTCCTCCGCCACGGTCGCCGCCACGGCGTCGGCGTCAGCGGTCGGCGAGGCGATCGACCGGGAACAGCAGACGGCGATCAGGAAGGCGAGGGCCGCCGCGGCGGCGGGCAGGGCGAGGGCGCGGGCGGCGCCCAGGGCCTCGACCACGGTTCCGGAGAGCCAGCCGCCGACCGCCGCGCCGAGCGCCATGGCCGCGGTTTCCGCCGCCATGCCCTCGGTGAGCAGGTGCGGGGGCAGCAGCCGTTCCATCAGTACGAGGCCGGAGACGCCGATCGGGGCCACGGTCAGGCCGGCGACGAGCATCGCGACGACCAGCGCGGGCAGGCCGGGGGAGAGGGCGAGGGGGACCAGACCGACGACTTGGACGCCCAGACAGCGCAGCCACAGTACGCGCGGGGCGGCGCGCCAGGCGCGGCTGCCGTACCAGAGCCCGCCCAGCATGCTCCCGACGGCGAGCATCGCCAGCAGGGGGCCGGACAGGGCGCGCGAGCCCAGGCTGTCGGCGCGGGCGACGATGGCGAGGTCGAGGACGCCGACGCCGAGGAGGTTGGAGAAGGCCACGGCGGTGATGACGGGCATGCCGGGCACGGTGAGCGCGGAACCCCGGTGCTCGTGGCTCCGCAACGGCGGGGGTTCGGTGGCGCGTTGCAGCGCCAGCGCCGTGGCGCCGCCGACGGTCAGCACCAGACAGCACAGCAGCCCGGCCCAAGGGCTCAGGCGCGTGGCCAACGCGGTGACGAGGACGGGACCCGCGATGAAGGTCACCTCGTCCAGCACCGCCTCGAAGGAGAACGCGGTCTCCAGCGTGACGGCTGGGGGCGCCCCCCGCCGGGCTGCTCTCTCCCAGGAGGCCGCTCTCTCCCCGGAGTCCGTCCGGTGGTTGTCGTGCCCCGGGGGGGTGCTGGGTTCTCCTACGGGCGGGGCCGCGGGCGGCTCGGGGGCGGCCGTCGGGAGTACGTACGCCCATCGCGTACGTACCATCGTGCCCGTCGATGGCCGGGACGCACCCGTCACGATCCCCGCCAGGCACAGCAGCCACACCGTGGCGGTCGTGGCGGACATGAGCGTCACCAGCCCCGCGCCGTGGACGGCGGCGGAGACGAGCAGCACCCGGCGTTGCCCGAAACGGTCCACGAACCGGCCGGCCAGCGGCGCCGTCAGCGCGTAACCGAGCATGGTCACGGCCGCGACGACACCGGCCGTCCCGTACGAGCCCGACCGCGCGGAGACCAGCAGGACGACGCCGAGCCCGAGCATGGGTACGGGCAGCCGGCCGACGAACGCGGCGGCGCTGAAGCGGGCGGCGCCGGGGACTTGGAGGAGTGACCGGTAGGTACGGATCAAGAACGGGCCCTTTCGAAGCGGCCCGGCGGCGTGTGCGTGACCGTGTCGGAATCCGTGGCCGTGGCCCTGCCGCTGTCCGGAGTCTTCTCCGGGGCCTTTGTGATCGTAGGCTCCGGCGGCGCGGGGGCCCCCGCCGCCGCGATGTGGTCGCGGAGGGTGCCAAGGAGCGCGAGGGCGTCCTCCGCCTTGGTGTCGGGCGCGCGGTCGGCGAAGTAGGCGGCGATCCTGTCCCTTTCCGCCGCCGTCTCCGCCACTGTCCCCGTCTCTGCCGCCAAGCCTTCGGCCGCCAGCCCGCGGAGGACGTTCGCCACCGTCCGATCGGGAAAGTGCAGCGACTTGGCGACGGCCAGGAACCGCTCGCCGACGGCGGCGCCGAACTCGCCCTCGGCGACTCCGTCCTCGATGGCGAACCGGAGGTTGATCAGCGGTTCGGAGGTGGCGCACAGGGTGTCGGGGTCGTAGACGATGGCCACTTCGTCGTCGGCGTCGACGGCCCCGGAGGCGTAGGCGTCGTAGATGCGGCCGACGCCCGTCACCCCGAACGGGGCGCATTCGGCGGCGCGGAGCGCCCCCATGCTGGACGAGCCGTAGACCGGGATGCCCGCGTCGACGGCTCGCAGCACCTCCTTGGGGGAGACGGCCAGGCTGTCCAGGAACCGGCCGTCCACGATGCCGATCACGCAGGGCGGATGGGGCCGGGCGAGCAGCGCGTCGATGTCGCCACGGACGATGGGCGGCAGGAATTCGGCGTCGAGCGTCCGGGCCGCGACGGCGCGGTCGAGGCTCGGGCCGAGGAAGACCACCGGGTCCATGGAGAACGCTCCCAGATGCTAGGCAGGCCCGGAGGCCGGGCCGAAAGAGGACGGTGAGGCGAGGGGACTGAGAGAGACGGGGCTGAGGGGGACTGGGCTGAGGCGAGAGACGCGTGTCAGGTCGTGCGGGTGGCGGAGACGTCGGGCGGGGGCGCGAGCAGTTCCTGTACGGCCGTCCGCCACGCGTGCGCGGCGCGCGGCCCGATCCGGCAGTAGTCGGTCGCCCAGGATTCGAGCCCGGGTGCGATCACCCGTACCACGTTGACCGGTATCTGAGGGGGCGACAGGTCGACCATGACCGCCCGGGGGATGCCCGCTTCGCGCAATCGGCCGAGCATGAGGTCGATGTCCGCCCGGACGTCGTCGGAGGGGAAGGCGGGGAGGTCCGCCATGCCGACCGTACGGCTCGCCGGCTGCCAGGCCCACGTGCTCTTGTCCACGGCGGCCGAACGCCGTACGTGCAGCTCGTACTTGGTGACCTCCGCGCCGGGCAGGCTGATGTCCTCGCGCATGGCCTGGATGTCGACGGCCCTGGCCTGCGCGCATTCGCTGAGCGCGCGCGTCAGCGCCACCTCTGGGTCGGGGTGGGCCCCGTAACCGCAGTGCCCCTGCGAGGTGGCGGGCCCGATGTCCTCGCTCGTCGCCGCGAAGACGGTGGGGATGCCCAGGGGAGAGGTGACGTCGATGGCGCGGACGTCGATACCGGCCGCGTGGAAGCGGGCGAGCATGGCCTGCGCGGCGGGCGGCGCGGTCTCCAGCCGCAGGTGCGGATGGCGGCCGCGGAGCCGGTCGATGGTGGCGGGCAGGGTGCGCGGGTCCCGCTCCTCGCCGGCCAGCACCTGCGGGAGGTAGTTGCTCACCAGCTCGGCCAGCGTCATCGAGTCCCGCTCGATCAGCTCGCACAGGGCGTGGCAGATCGCCTCCTCGACGCTGTTGCCCGAGGCCAGGCCCGTGGTGGTGGCGATGCGGTAGCACGGCTCCTCGTGCAGCCGGGCCTGGTAGACCGCGCCGTCCTGCGGAACCAGTACGGGCTCTTCGGAGAGCAGGTCCCAGCCGCGGAGCCACGAGATGGGGTTGTCGTCGCGGTAGCCGGGGGCGAGTTCGAGGGTGTATTCGGCGGGGTGCATGACCGTCTCGCCTGCCGCGGCCAGCTCGTCGTACGAGGCGACGAGGTCGGGGCGTACGGGCAGCCAGGCCGAGAAGCGCTCGATCGCCTCCATCGCGGCGCTGACCTTCGCGTCGATGGGGGTGGCCCCTTTGCCGCTGTAGACCGAGATGCTGTCGTTGGATCTCGGGATGACGGCGCTGTATACGGGGATGCCGAGGTAGTCGAGGCCGGTGATGTCGGCGAGCCGCGTGATGCCGGCCCGGCGCAGGTGGGGCGCGATGCGCTCCCAGGTCTCCTGGGTGGTGACCTCGCGGTGGACGCCGGGGCCGGCGGCCTTGGGGGCGTGAGCCCGCATCTTCACGCTGTCTCCGTCTCCATCTCCGTGTCTGTGCCTGTGCCTGTCTGTCTTCGTATTTCTCTGTATGTCTCCGTATGTGCGGACGATCGCGAGCCCCTGCCCGTCTTCCGGCGGACAGGGACTCGACTTGGCCGCGGTCACGACCTTCCGCGGCTCTCTGCGGCTTTCCGTGACCTTCCGCGGTCTTCCGCGGTCTTCCGCGGTCTTTCCGTGGTCTTTCCGTGGTCTTTCCGTGGTCTTCCGTGGTCTTCGGGGGCTCAGCGGACGTTCTGGGCCCGCGGTGCGGAGAAGTAGGAGTCCGTGGCGCCGCGTACGGTCTGGGCGCGCGGTGCCGAGAAGTGGGCGTCCGTGGCGCCGCGTACGGTCTGGGCCCGCGGTGCCGAGAAGTGGGCGTCCGTGGCGCCGCGTACGGTCTGGGCGCGCGGCGCGGAGAAGTGGGCGTCCGTCGCGCCGCGCACCGTCTGGGCCCGCGGGCCCGAGAAGTACGCGTCCGTCGCGCCGTGGACGGCGGCGGTGGAGCGCTCCTCCAGGAAGCCTTGCAACTGCTCCGGGTTCACGTGCGCGAGATCGTCGAGCCTGAGATCCGAGTCTTTCCTCATGAGGGCCTTTTCCTTTCCTTACGGGTTTGGAGGCCGGGCACGGTCGACAGCGTCGGCAACCGGTAACCAGTAACCGGTAACCAGTGACCGGTAATACGCACTGTCCCGCACAGGAACGTCGTTCCGACTCCGCCTCTGCCGAGTTGTGCGCGAGTTCTCACGCCGCTGTTTGTCCTATTGTCGGCCGGGCGCACATGGAGACCGAACGGAACGCGCAATTACTCGGTCGCCCCGGATGACGGAAGGGGAGATATTCCCTCCGGTCATTCCCCCCGACAGGAGGCCATTTCGCCACGATGGCACAGCGGGCAAGACTAGTCAACAGTCGGGCAGCATGGTGTAGTTGGCGCCCGGGGTGTCGTCTCAAGGGTCGCCTAAGGGGTCACGCAAGGACCCTCCAAGGGGTGTCGATCCCGGGGCGCAATATTTCAGCCATGTTGCACGGTCGGCGGTTTCCGCCGTGTGCCGTCCTTTGGCGGAGGAATCCGAACGGCCGACGGTCGAAGATCAAAAGGAGGCGGCGGGATGACAGGGGGGGCGTACCGGGGAGTTGTGATCTTCGGATCGGGCATTGCCGAACGTCCCACGCGTTCTGTATAAAGAAAAATCCGCCATTCTTCGGCGCGTCATCGGCCCATCATTCGCCCGGCCCTCACCCCCCGTCCCGTCCCCGATGCTGCTGCCCCGGTCCTTTCGAAGCCCCAGAGGAGAGCCCATCGATGCGGCTGAACAGCTACGACGAATGGTCGCCACTGCGCGAGGTCGTGGTCGGATCGGCGTCGAACTACACCTCCCACGAGCGCGAGCTGTCGTTCGAGCTGTTCTTCCACGAGAACTTCGCCGAATCCACCTGGTATTACCCCCGGCTCACCACGGGCGGCGGATCGCCCGCCGCGCCCGGCCGCTCACTGATCAAGCAGCGGTACGTCGACGAGCTGAACGAGGACATCGAAGGGATCGTCAAGGCCCTTGAGGACCTGGCGGTGACGGTGCTCCGGCCGATGGAACTGGACGCCCGCACCACCGAAGTACGGACCCCCGCCTGGTCGGCGGCGGTCGTGCCGCCCCTGAACCTGCGGGACAACACGCTCATAGTCGGCGACGAAATCATCGAGACGCCCCCGATGATCCGGTCCCGCTATTTCGAAACCCAGTTCCTCACCCCGGTCTTCGCCGACTATTTCCGCCAGGGCGCCCGGTGGACCGTGATGCCCCGGCCGCTGATGACCGACGCCTCTTTCGACCGTTCCTACGCCGAGCGCACCGCCACGGCCGAACCGGTCGACGAAGCGCGGCCGTCCCCGTACGACGTCGGCCACGAGATGATGTTCGACGCCGCGCAGTGCCTGCGCCTCGGCCGGGACATCGTCGCCAACATCTCGACCGCCAACCACGCCCTGGGCGTCGACTGGCTGGAACGCCATTTGCACGGCCGGTTCCGTATCCACCGGGTGTACGGAATCAGCGACAGCCATATCGACAGCATGGTCCTCGCCCTGCGCCCGGGGACCCTGCTGGTGCGCTCCCCGGAGGTCGCCGACGTGCTGCCCGAGTGGCTGCGCTCCTGGGACCTCATCGTCGCCCCGCCGCCCCAGTCGGACAGCTTCCCCGCGTACGACGATGACGACCTCATCCTGACCAGCCCGTTCATCGACCTGAACGTCCTGTCCGTGAGCCCCGACACCGTGCTGGTCAACGACGCGTGCCCGGATCTCGTACGGACGCTGGAGCGGCACGGCTTCACCGCCGTGCCCGTACGCCACCGGCACCGGCGGCTGTTCGGCGGGGGCTTCCACTGCTTCACCCTCGACACCGTCCGGGACGGCGGGGCGGAGGACTACTTCCACGGCTGACCGCCGGGCGCGGGCCACGGGCGCGGCCGCCATAGGGAAAGCGACGAACAACGACGGAAAGCGAGTGGTGGGCGAGCGATGACGGAGAGTCTGGACCGGGCGAAGCTGGAGAACCTCGCCCTTGAACTCACGGAGCGTCAGTTCGAGGCCGTACCGAGGCTCCGCGAGTGGCACGAGGGGACGTGGACCGACCGCGAGTTCTACAAGCGGTACATGATCGAGGTCGTTCTGCAGATCCGGCTCAACAACGTGGCCGACGCCTACGCCCTCTACAAGGCGAGCTACGGCGACTACCGGCTCGCGGGGAAACTCGCGCGGTACCTCGCGGACGAAATCGGTCACGAGGGCATGTTCGTCAAGGACTTGGCGGGGCTCGGCGTGACCCTGGAGCAGATCGACGCGACCAAGGTCCTCCCGGCGACGGCGAAGACCATGGGCTATCTGCGCCTGGCCACCGACGAGCGCGGGCCCGCGCCGGTCGCCCTGTGGGACTGGTACCTGGAGTGGTGGTCGGACCGCTATATGCAGGCCATCACCGACGCCGCGGCGAAGGAGTTCGGCATCGCCTGCACCAGAGGCGCCCAGGCCCACCTCGACCTCGACGACTCCCACGGCCACGACGACATGATGTTCCAGACGACGGCACAGGCCGTCGAGACCTATGGTTCGGCGGCGGACGCGTACGCGGACCTGGAGATCTACGTCGACCTGGGGACCGAGCAGTACCGCCAGCTCTTCGCCGCCGCGGTCGACAGCCACGGCGCGTGAACATGTCCTTGTCCTTGTTCATGTTCATGTCCGTGGCCATGTCCATGTTCATGTCCATGGGGCAGGGTGGCACGGTCGCGACTGCCGGCGGCCGGCCCCGACGCGGCCTCGGCGGGCCGCGGTGACCGCCGTTCGCCCGCTGCTGACCGACCTCACGGAAGCGGCGGGACTGACGGCCGCCCCCGGGACGGCCACCGTGGTGTGTCTGCCGTACGCCGGCGGCGGGGCGTTCGGCTACCTCCCCCTCGCCCGCGCCCTGCACGAGGACGGCAAGCCGCTCCGGGTGCTCGCGGCCGACCTGCCGGGGCGCGACCGCGACGACGACCGGCCGGCCGTACCGGCGGACCGGCTCACCGCGGCCCTGGCCCAGGAGATCGCCGGGGCGGTTCCGGGCGACGTGGTGCTGCTGGGGCACAGCTCGGGCACCGGGCCGGCCCTCACCGCCGGCATGGCCCTGTGCGCCATGGGCCGTCCCGCCGCCCGCCTCGTGGCCGTGGCCGGCCTGCCGCCCTCCCCGGAGGACCTGGACGACCACCCGGCCCGCGCGGCCGCCGCCCTGCCGGACGCGGAGCTGTTCGCCGGGTTCGCCGAGTCCGCTGTCGCTCCCGCCGACACCGACACCGACCCCGACTCGTCGGAGCCGGGGACGGACCACATACCGCGTACGGACCACATACCGCGTACGGATCAACTGCCGCCCACGATCCCACTGCCACCGGCGGACCAACTGTCGCCCGAAGAACGCGCCGACATCGCGCGGGCCTTCCGCTACGACGTCCGCACCGCGCTCGACTGCTTCGCCACGGCCCACCGCGAAGCCGGACGGAACGGGACCGCCGCCCTCGGCTGCCCGGTCACGGCGCTCGTGGCCGAAGACGACCCGTCCCTCGCGGGCCGCCGGAACGACGTGCGGGGGTGGGCCCTGTTCGGTACGGCCCTGCGCGTCGCATGGACCGAGGAGGGCGGCCACTACCTCAACACGAGCCGCCCGCGTTTCCTCGCGAGCGGCATCCCGTACGAGAGCCCCGTCGCCCCAACCCCTCCCGAGGAGCCGGACCATGCCCCGTACGACGCGCCGTACGACAGACCCTGAATACGACGTGATCGTCGTCGGCGGCGGCCCCGGCGGCTCCACCGTCGCGACGCTCACCGCCATGCGGGGCGCCCGGGTGCTGCTCCTGGAGAAGGAGCGATTTCCCCGCTATCAGATCGGCGAGTCCCTGCTGCCCGCCACCGTCCACGGCATCGGCAAGCTCCTGGGCGTCCTGCCCGAACTGGAGGCGGCGCGGTTCACGACCAAGCGCGGCGGCACCTTCCGCTGGGGCAAGAGCCCGGAGCCGTGGACGTTCGCCTTCGCCGTCTCGTCGCGGTTCCCCGGCCCCACCTCCACGGCCTACCAGGTCGAGCGGATGCGGTTCGACCAGATCCTGCTGGACAACGCCCGCCGCAAGGGCGTCGAGGTCCGCGAGCGGTGCCCGGTCGTGGACGTCCTGGAAGCGGACGGACGGGTGGGCGGGGTGCGCTTCGCCGACCCCGACGGCGTCCGCCGCGAGGCCCGCGCCCGGTTCGTCGTCGACGCCTCCGGCAACGGCAGCCGCATCCACGGCCGTACGGGCGGCCGGCGCGTGTACTCCGAGTTCTTCAAGAACATCGCGCTCTTCGGCTACTTCGAAGGCGGCAGACGGCTCCCGGAACCCAACAGCGGGAACATCCTGTGCGCGGCCTTCGAGTCCGGCTGGTTCTGGTACATCCCCCTCACCGACCAGCTCACCAGCGTCGGCGCCGTACTGCACCGCGACGCACTGGAGCGTGTCCAGGGCGACCGCGAGCAGGCGCTGGCCCGGCTGATCGAGGAATGCCCGCTCATCGCCGAGTACCTGGCCGACGCCCGGCGCGTCACCACCGGGCCGTACGGCGAGATCCGCGTCCGCAAGGACTACTCCTACTGCCAGGAGAGGTTCTGGCGACCGGGCATGGTCCTCGTCGGCGACGCGGCCTGCTTCATCGACCCGGTCTTCTCCTCGGGCGTGCACCTGTCCACCTACAGCGCGCTGCTGGCGGCCCGGTCCATCAACACCGTCCTCAGCGGCGGTCCCGGAAGCCCCGACGAGACGCGGTGCTTCGAGGAGTTCGAGGCGCGCTACCGCGACGAGTTCGGCCGGTTCCATGACTTCCTGATGTCGTTCTACGACATGCGCCAGGACTCGGACTCCTACTTCTGGACCGCCCGGCGGATCACCCACGCCACCGGGTCGCCCCTTGAGGCATTCGTCGAACTCGTCGGCGGCGGCGCCTCCGACGAAGGCGCCCTGTTCGACTCGCCGTTCGTCGACGCGACCCTCGAAGCCGGCGCGAAGGTCCAGGTTCAGGCCGCTCTGGGGGAGAGCTTCGACGACGAGCCCATACGCGAGAACGGCCTCGTCCCCTCCCTCGACGGCATGCGCTGGACCGACCCCGGGTCCTGACCCGCCGCTCCCGGGCGCGCCTCCCGCCACGGCGGCGCGGCTCGGGGCTCTGAGCCCCGGGTTCCGGGCTCTGGGTTCCCGGTTCCGGGTTCCGGGCTTCGCGGCCCCGGCTTCCGGCTCTCGACCCCGGCTTCCGGCTCTCGACCCCGGTCGTCGATTCCCGGTCTCGGGGTCGGGCCCCCGGCCCCTGCCGCCCGGCCCCGTCGCCAGGAGCAGCGCCCCACTCCCCACAGGAAGGCGAACCGTCCCGTGACAACGCCGAGCGCGAGTCCGAGTCCGAACCTGGGTCCGAACCCGAACCCGAACCCGAGTCCGAGGCCGAGTGCCAGTCCGGGCGCGCCCCTGGGTCCGAGTCCGGGCCCGGATTGTTCAACGATTCATGGTCTCTTCGCGGCCCAGGCCGCGCGCCACCCCGAGGCCATCGCTGTCGAGGACGGCGAGCACGCGCTCACCTACGCGGAGCTCGACGCCCGCGCGGACCGGCTCGCCCAACGACTGGTGCGCCTGGGCGTGGGAACGGAGGCACGCGTCGCCGTCCTCCAACGGCGCTCTTCCGCCCTCGTCGTCTCGCTCCTGGCGGTCCTCAAGGCGGGCGCCGCCTACGTGCCCCTGCACACCGGCTACCCGCCCGCCCGGCACGCCCTGGTGACGGCCGACTCCGGGGCCGGCGTCCTGCTCGTCGACAAGAGCTTCGCCCCCGTCGGCTTCGACCACGCCGCGCGCACCGTCGTCGTGGACGAGGACCCGGCGTCGGCCCCCGTGCCGCACCCGGCCATGGCCCCGGCTCCGGCTCCGGCCGAGCGGGGGAATGGGCGCGGCGGCCTGTCCCTGGCGTACGTGATGCACACCTCCGGTACGACGGACGCGCCCAAGTGCGTGGCCGTGACGCACGAGGCGGTCCTCGGCCTCGTAACGGACGCCAGTTGGGCGGACGGCGCGCACCGGGCCGTGCTCTTCCACGCGCCCTACGCCTTCGACGTCTCCACCTACGAGGTGTGGGTGCCGCTGCTGACCGGCGGACGGATCGTGGTGGCCCCCGACGAACCCCTCGACGGAGCGCTGCTGCACACTCTGCTGACCCGGCACGGCGTGACCGCGGTGCACGTCACCGCCGGCCTGTTCGCCGCGCTCGCCAACGACACCCCGCAGGCGTTCGCGTCCGTACGGGAAGTGCTCACCGGCGGGGACGTGGTCCCGACGCAAGCGGTGAACCGGGTCCTCGCGGCCTGCCCCGGAGTCCGCATCCGGCATCTGTACGGGCCCACCGAGACCACGCTGTTCGCCACGCACCTGGTCGTGGAGAAGCCCCTGGACGACGGCCGTCCCCTGCCGCTGGGCCGGCCGCGCGGCGGCACCAGGGCGTACGTGCTCGATGGGAGGCTCGCTCCGGTGGCGGAGGGCGAGACCGGCGAGCTGTACGTCGCGGGCCATGGCGTCGCGCGCGGCTACCTGGACCGCCCGGGGCCGACCGCGGAGCGATTTCTGGCCGACCCCTACGGCCCGCCGGGCGAGCGCATGTACCGGACGGGCGACCTGGTGCGCCTCGGCGCGGGCAGCGCGCTGGAGTTCCTGGGGCGCGGGGACGGCCAGGTGAAGATCCGGGGCTTCCGCGTCGAACTGGGCGAGGTCGAGGCGGCTCTCGGCCGGCAGCCGGGCATCGGCCGCGCCGTCGTGACGGCGTCCCGCGAGCAGGACGGAACGGTCCGGCTCGTCGCCTACGTCGTACCGGAGCCGGAGCGCGGCCCCGGCGAACCGGCTACCGTCCGCGAACCGGCTGCCCTCCGCGAGCCCGCCAGCCCGCCTGGACCCGGCGTCCCCTCCGAACCCGTCATCCTCGAACGCCTCGGGGGCGTCCTCCCGGCGTACATGGTGCCCGCGGCGGTGGTCGTGCTGGCGGCCCTGCCCCTCACCCCCAACGGCAAGGTGGACCGCGACGCGCTGCCCGCGCCCCGGCGAGCGCCTGCCGGCGGCCGGGGCCGCCCGCCGCGCACCGAGCGGGAGAAGAAGCTGTGCGCGCTGTTCGCCACCGTGCTCGACGTCCCCGAGGTGAGCGTCGACGACAGCTTCCTGGACCTGGGCGGCGACTCCCTGCGCGCCTTCCGGCTCGTCCGGCTCATCACCTCCCACTTCGGCGTCCGCCCGAGCCTGCGCCAGGTCCTGCGTACGCCCACGGTGGCGGGCCTCGACGCGTGGCTGGAGGGGCGGGGCTGAGGAGCACCGCACGCGGGCGGTCCCGTTCGGCGTCTAGTAGGGGTGCTTCTCGGGCCTCTTCTTCCATGCCTTGTACGCGGGTTTGCCGAGTTCGGGACAGAAGTGCTCCATGCGGATGCTCCGTTCATGGATCGGCTTCTTGAAGTCCTCGTACTGGAACTCGTCGCTGAACCCGATCTCCTGGGTGGCCTTCAGGTCCCGGCTGAAGTAGACGGCGTCGAACCGGGACCAGTAGATGGCGCTCATGCACATCGGGCACGGCTGACCGCTGGTGTAGATCTCGCAGCCCTTGAGCATCCTGGCCCGCCACGGCTCCGGGTCCTGGGAGTTGGGGTCGCGCCGGACGAGCTTCAGCGTGCTCTTGTTCCGGTGCTCCACCGCGATCGACGGCGCCTTCGGGTTCAGGACCTGAATCGCCTTGCGGATGGCTTCCACCTCGCCGTGTGCCGTGGGGTCGCCGGTCAGCAGGACCCGGTTCTGACCGCGGGCGATGATCTCGTCGTCACGGGTGATCACCGCGCCGAACGGCCCGCCCCAGCCGTTCACCACCGACTCCATCGCGAGGCGCACCGCCTCTTTCATGAACAATTCCTCGGCCATGACGCGCCTCTCCGGCAGCCGTCTCCCGTCGCTCCGGCGACCCCGGCAGTCTCACGGCGGACTCACGTCGGACGTCGGATTCAAGACGAGAACGGGCAAATAGGAACATCTGCTCCTCTCCGAAGATAGTCGCCGCCCCGGGCCGGGCAACTCGGGCCACCCGCACGCGCCGGACCTCGGCCCAGGGACTGGGCTACGGGCCCAGGTCACCGCGGCGTACGAGCTCGGCGGGCCGGTCGGTGGTGATGGTGCTCGCTCCCGAGGGGGTCATGGTCAGGGTGTGATGGCCGATCGTGGGACGATCGAGCCGGTCCCAGGCCCCGTAGGCGGCCTCGATCTCGTGCCACAGGCGGCGCGGGCCGTGCTGACGGACCCGGAAGGACGCGGCGTCGCGCCCGTCGTAGTCGACGCTCGCCCAGGACGTCGACTCGGTGTCGGCGACCCACAGCCGGGTGTGCACCGCGTCCGCCGCAGGTGCGCTGTCCCAGGAGAACCAGGCGCCGGGAACGGTGACGCCGAGGTGGAACTCGGCGTCGAGGTCTCCGCCGGCCACCGCCCACGGCGAGAGCGCCGTACGCGTCTCCTCCGGAACCTCTCCCGCGCGCGGGAGGCCGCGGTCGAGGGCGGCGTCGGTGTGCTGGCCGCGCAGGACCATGTACGAGCCGAAGGCGGTGAACGGCCCGGAGGCGGTGCCGTCCGGGCGCCGGGTCAGGGTCAGGGTGCCGTAGCAGCACCAAGGGCTGTCCCACGGAGTGACGATGCGGCCGTACGGGGCGGTCTGAGCCGGCCACGCGGGCGGCACGGCCCGCACCGAGCAGGTCGCCAGAACCCGCTCGTACGGACCGCCGCCCGGCTCGCCCTCGGCCCCGTCCCCCAGGACGCGGCGGGGCGCGAACCCGGCGGCCGCCAGGTTGCGCCCGGCCTCGGCGTACAGGCCGGGATCGATCTCGACGGTCGTCACCCGATCCGCGCCCAATCGCGCGCACAGCAGCGCCGTGTTGAACCCGGTGCCCGTACCGATCTCCAGAACTCGCATCCCGTCGTCGAGAGCGGCCAGTTCGAGAGCCCGGACGACCATCGACGGCATGGACGCCGACGACGACGGGATACGGGCCCCGTCGTCGGTGGTCCGGAACTGGGTGACCAGTGGCGCGTCGTCATAGGCCGCCGCCAGCCACCCCTCCGCGTCCACCCGCCGGTCGACCGACCGGTAGCCGCCGCTCCCGTCCCGCACCCACACCCGCTCCGGGAGGAAGAGGTGGCGCGGCACGGCCCGCAGAACGTCCGCATACGGCTCGGGCACCGGCCGTCGCAGCCGCTCGCCGATCCGCCTGAGCAGCCCTTCCGCCAGCCGCGCCGGCGCGTCATCGGTCACGGTCACTGCCACCGCTACTCCCTCGCTCCACCTGGTACCTCCTGCCGTTCGCCGTCACGGTAGGGGCCGCGGTCTCGTACGGGCAGGGCGTACGCGGGCGGGCGGGGGCTGATGCGGCGCGCGCCCCCTGGCCACCGGCGCTCAGGCTGTCCGAGCCCGACCGCCTGACCGCCCGGCCGCCCGACTGGCCTACGCGCTTTCCGCCGCCGTCTGTGGGGCGCGGGGAGACCTGACGCGTAGGACGATCAGCAAGGCGGAGGCGAGCAGTATGGCGCCGGAAATGGTGAAGACGGTGACGGTGCCGCCGAGGCCGAACATCACGCCGCCCGCGGCGGCTCCGCCGGCGATGGCGGACTGGACGCCGACGACCACGAGGCCGCCGGCGCTCTCCGCCTGGTCGGGGACCATGCGGGTCGCCCAGTTCGACCACGCCACGGACACGCCGCCGAAGGCCAGGCCCCAGAGGATCACGAGGGCCACGTAGCCGACCTGCCCGGCGGGGAGCAGAGCCAGGCCCAGGGCCGCGGCGCCCATCAGCACCGGCGTCAGGGTCAGCGTCAGGCGCAGGCTGATCTGCAGCAGCCAGCCGGCCGCCAGCGTGCCGACGAAATTGGCGACGCCGAAGACGAAAAGCAGCAGCGCCAGTTTGTCGGCGTCGACCGACATGATGTTTTCCAGGGCGGGCCGGATATAGGTGAACAGTGCGTAGTGCCCGATGTGCACCAGCAGCATCCCGACAATTCCCACCCCGAAACCGGGGCGCCGCAATACCTCCCACAAAGTGCCCAGCCGCGCCGTTCCATGGGGCGCCATGCGGGGCAGCGTGAACCATTGGAACAACAGCGTCACCACGCCGAGCCCGGCGGCTGCCAGGAACGTGTTGCGCCAGCCGGAGAGGTCGCCGAGGTAGCTGCCGAGCGGCACCGCCACGATGGTCGCCACCGCGATCCCGCTGAAGATGATCGACACGGCCCGCGGCACCAGGGCCGCGGGCACCAGGCGCATCGCCACGGCCGCCGCCATGCTCCAGAAACCGCCGAGCGCGACGCCCAGCAGAATCCGCATCACCATCAACATGGCCATATTGGAGGCCACGGCGACCAGCAGATTGGAGACGATCAACAAGACGGTGAAGCCGAGCAGTACGTATCGGCGGTCGATCCGCCGGGTCAGGCTCGCCGTCAGCAGTCCGGACAGCATCGCGGCCACCGCCGTGACCGTCACCGCCTGTCCCGCGAGGGCTTCCGATATTCCCAGATCGGCGGCCATCGGGGTCAGCAGGCTGGCCGGCAGGTATTCCGCCGTCAGCAATGCGAAAACCCCCACCGCCAGCGAGAACACCGCCGCCCATGCCGATGACGCGGGTTCCGGCGGTATCTGTTCCGCGTCGGCCGCCGTTCCGGAGTCGGTATCGGGTGCGGTGTCGCACACATCGCTGCTCAACGGTTTACTTCCCTCGAATCGCATGAAAAGTTCAGGTCAAGCCTGCACGCGAACTTCAGGATGAGCTATGACAGAAAGTCTGCAATCTTTGATCGAGGCTCCGGGGGAGGGGGGCGGCGGAACCGAGAAAGCCGGAGGAGCCGACGAACCCGGGGCGCCCGGAGAGGTCTGCGGGCTCGATGAGTCCGGGGGGCGGTTCGCCCTGTCGTCCGACCTCATCAGCGAGTTGCTGACCAGCATGCGGCTGCGCGGCGTCCGCTACCGCCGCGTCCAAGCGGGCCCGCGATTCGGCGTCACCTTCGACGCCAAACCCGGACGCGCCTATTTCCACTTCCTCGCCGTCGGCTCCGCCGTCCTGCGCACCCAGGACGGGACTCTCCACGAACTCGCGGCCGGCAACGCCGTATTCATGCCGCACGGCCAGGGCCATCAACTGCTCTCCGGGCCGGATATACCGGCCCGCGGCATAGAGAGTTTCGCGGCCGTCCCCCTCAGCAACGCCGTCTGCGCCGTGGACGCCTGCCCGAGCACCGACCCCGCGCCCAGCGCGATCTTCTTCACCGGCTCCATGGAGTTCGACCTCGGCGGAATGCAGGGGCTCAGCCAGCTCATGCCCGAGATCATGCTGGTCAATGCCGTGGGAAAGCGCTACCCGGGGCTCATGCCGATTCTCGCGTCCATGCGGCGCGAACTCGGCTCCGCCCGCGTGGGGTTCGCCGGCATCCTCGCCCGGCTGGCCGAAGTGGCGGCGGCCATGATCGTACGGGGCTGGATCGAATGCGGCTGCGACAGCAGCTCCGGCCTCGTCGCCGCCCTGCGCGACCCGCGCCTGGCCCGCGCCATCCTGGCCCTGCACCGGGAGCCCGGCCGCCACTGGACCGTCGCGGAACTGGCGGCCGAGTGCAACGTCTCCCGGTCCGTCTTCGCCGACCGGTTCCAGGCCACGATCGGCGTGCCGCCGCTGCGGTACGCGACGGAGCTGCGGATGCTGCTCGCCGGGCAGTGGCTGGCCCAGGACACGCTGTCGATCCAGTCCGTGGCGCTGCGCCTCGGCTACACCTCCCAGGCCGCTTTCAGCCGCGCCTTCAAGCGCGTCACGGGCCACTCGCCCGGTGCCCGCAGGGGTGCGACCGCCCTGGCGGAGGCGGTGGGGCCGAGCGCCGGGTGAGCGGGTTGGCTGGCACGGGAGGCCGGGCCGCAGCCCGCTCGGGCAGGACAGCCGCGGCCCGCTCGGGCAGGACACCTGACGATCCGCGCCGCGGGAAGGCGCGGCATCTGTCGAGGGACTGCGGCTCCGGGGGCTGCGTAGCGTGGCCGGAGGAGAGAGAAGCGGCACCCCGGGGCGTACCAGGGCGTGGTCCGTACCGCGGGCCGGTGGGGGCGAGGCGCGTGGGGCGGGGCCGGGGCGCGTGTGGGGGCGCCGCGACGCATCGATGAGAGACAGAAGGCGCACCGAACGATGAAGCGACCGCTGACCTACCCTGCCACCCGCGTCGAGGACGAGCGGGAGGTCGTCGCCGGGATCGACTACCCCGACCCCTACCGGTGGCTGGAGGAGGAGACCGACGAGACGGCGGCCTGGCAGCGGGCCCAGAACCTCCTCACCGATCAACTCGTGCGCGACACGCCGCACTTCGAGCGGCTGCGGGAACTCGTCGGGCAGTGCGCCGCCGACGGCACCGGCTCGCCCAACTGGATGGTCGATCCCACCCCCCAGTTCGCGGGCGGGCGCTGGTTCCGGCTGGGGCGGCCCGGCGGCGCCGACGGCCCGGCCTACCCGGAGGCCGCCGCGGTCATCGTCGCCGACACCCTGGAGGAGGAGGGCCGGGTCCTGCTCGACCCCCGGGCCAACGGCATCCAGCACGTCTTCTGGCTCGCGCCCGCCCCCGACGGCCGGACGTTCGCCGTCGGCGTCACCGCGGACGGCGGCGAACTCGGTGAGATCCGCCTCTACGACGCCGACTCGGGGGACCGGCTGCCCGACGACATCCCGCACCGCTCCCACGGCCCGCTGGTCGTCCCGCAGTGGACGCCCGACAGCGCCGGGTTCTTCTACACCGCCGCGGACCCCGCGGGCGAGCAGTACGCCTTCCCCGTCTACTACCACCGCGTCGGCGCCGCCGCGGCGACGGTCCCGGAGCCGGTGGACGCCCCCGACGTGCCCCTCGTCCAGGTCGACCCCGCGGGCCGGTACGCGGTCGCCACCAGCGTGTGGGCCCTGCCGCGCTACGTCTGCGAACTCCCCGGACGCGCCTGGCGGCCCTTCGTCCAGGGCGTCGACGCGACCGTGCTGGGCGTGATCGACGGCGACCGGTACCTCGCCGTCACCAACCACGACGCGCCCCGGGGCCGCGTGATCGCCATCGCCTTCGACAGCCCCGACCCGAGCGACCCGGCCGGCTGGCAGGAGATCGTGCCGGAATCCGACCGCGTGCTGGGCCATGTGCGCCTGATCGGCGGCCGGCTCGTGGTCACCGGCTCCGTGGACACCGAGGCCAGGGCCTGGGTCTTCGACCGCGACGGCACCGAGCTGGAGGAAGTGCCGCTGTCCGGCGCGGGCGCCTTTCCCAACGACGCGCTGCCGCACAACGCCCTGACGCCCGACGGCCACCCGGACGAATTCGTCTTCCTCTACTCGACCCCGCTCTCCTCGCCGGGCCTGTACCGCTACCGCCTGGGATCGGGGCGCGTGGAGACCGTACGGGCGCCGCGCGTGACCCTGCCGGGGGCCGAGGTGTCGCTGCGCTGGGCCGAGTCCCGCGACGGCACCCGGGTCCCGTACCACCTCGTCCTCCCGCACGGCGCCGACGGCGCGGAGCCGCTGCCCACGCTGATCACCGCGTACGGCGGCGGCCGCGTCGCCTGGCCCGCCCAGTACCCCGGCCCGTCGGCCGCGTTCGTCGCCTCCGGCGGGGCGCTCGTCATCTCCCACCAGCGGGGCGGCGCCGACCTGGGGTCCGACTGGGCCGACGCCGGCCGGCAGGGCAGGAAGCAGACCAGCTTCGACGACCTGTACGCCATCGCCGAACACCTCCTGGCCACCGGCGTCACCACCACCGACCGGCTCGCGGTCACCGGCTGGAGCAACGGCGGCATCATGGCGGGCGCCGTCTTCGCCCAGCGCCCCGACCTGTGGGCGGCCGTCGTCGCCCAGTGCCCGATCCTCGACCTGGTGGGCAGCGGCCGGGACCCGTACGGCCGATTCGCCGTCCCGCACGAGTTCGGCGGCGGCTTCGAGACCCCCGAAGCGGTCCGCCACCTCGCGTCGATGTCGGCCTACCAACTGGTCGACGGGACCGCCCCGAGCTACCCGTGGTTCTACGTCCACGCCGGAGCCGTCGACTCCGCCTGTCCTCCCGGCCAGATCCGCAAGACCGTCGCCCGCGTCCAGGCCGCCGCCGGCCCGGACACGCCCGCTCTCGTCCGCGTCTGGGAGGGCGTCGGCCACGGCATGGCCTCCGGCCGCTCCGAAGCCGTCCTCCACACCGCCTATTGGCTCGCCTTCGTCATGCGACGCCTCGGCATGACGCCGGCGGCCCTCGGCGGTGACCGCTGACGACGGGCCTGTGGGACGGCGCCCGGGGACGCTCGCTCGACGGTTCCGCGCGCCCTCACGCGCGTACGGGGCCTTACGTGCGTACGTGGCCGTACGCGCGTAAGGGCGCGGCCCCGTCGGGCCGGGGGCAACTGCACTGCACGGTGTAGGCTTCCCGCGGAGGTGGCGATGAGCGCTGCGGGTACGGAGAAGGCCGCGACCCCGGAGAAGACGGTGCGCGAAGGGTCGGCGGAGAAGCGGAAGGCCATCATCGGCGCCGCCCGCGACCTCTTCGTACGCCAGGGGGTGGACCGCGTCAGCATGGACGCCATCGCGGCCCGGGCCGGCGTGTCGAAGCGCACCGTGTACGACTACTTCGGCGACAAGCGGAGCCTCTTCGTCGCCATCCTCGCCGACGTCTCCCAGTCGCTCTCGGCCACCGCGCGCCGCGCGCTCGACCAGCACCTCCCGCGGGACGCGGACATCACGACGGTGCCGCGGCTGGAGCAGGCCCTCACCGCCCTCGCCATCGAACTCGGCACCACGATCGTCGGCTCGGCCGACTACGCCGCCGGATTCGCCCTCGTCGCGCAGGAACGCCTGCGAACGCCGCTGACCGAGGACGACATCGCGACGGCGGCGGTCGAGGAGGCGTTCACGGAGCGCGTCGCCCACTTCGCGGACGCCGGGCTCCTGGACACGGACGATCCGCGGATGACCGCCACCCAGTTCTTCGCGCTGACCGTCCTGCTCGCCTACGAGCGTCAGCCGGTCCCCGCCAACGCCGACCCGCTGCGCATCCGCCAGATCATGATCGACGGGGTGCACACCTTCATCCGCGCGTTCGCCCCGCGCTGAGCCGCGCGCCCCGCCCTCTTCGCCGATCTCGCCGATCTCGCCGAACCGTCGATCTCGCCGGACCGTCAACCTCGCCGGTCCGCTCGGGGCGCATTTCCCCCGTACGGATTACAGCCCCTGTGGATTCGCGGCCGTTGCAGCCGTAACCGCCATAGAGTGCCGCCGCTGCCGCCAGTACGGCGGGACGGGCGGGTACGGGGGAGCTGGATGGTGGTGTCGTTCCAACAGCGGGTGCCAAGCGTGCCGGCGGTCCTGCGCGGCCGCCTCCTGCTGCTCGCCCTGCTGACCGTGACCGGCAGCCCCTGGGTGCAGCGCCCGCGCCTCCACTACTACGTCGAGTACGCCGGACAGCACCCCCACGACGGCGCCTGGACCAAGTTCCTGCTGCTGGCGGCGGGCGGCCCGGCCTGGGAGTCTTCTCCCCGCTTCTACGGCGGCGTCGGCTATATGTTCACGAACGGCCTCTGGACCCTGCTGCTGTTCGCGGGGGTCGCCACCCTCCCGTCGCGGCTCCCGGCCCGTATGCCGGGATGGGCCCGCCGCGTCGCCGGAGCCATCCTGGCCGCGGAGCTCGCGAACCTGCTCTGGTGGGCCGCGCCCATGCTCTTCCTGCCGCCCACCGACACGGACATCTGGTACGCCGGCCGGCTCCTGGCCGGCGTCACGGGCTCGGGCCTCGTCTTCGGCCTGCTGGCCGGAGGGCTGCTCGCGCTGCTGTCCGCCGGCTCTGCCGGTCCTGCTGGTCCTGCTGGTCCTGCCGGGTCGGGCGAGCGGGCCCGCGTCACCTCCACCGACATCGACACCGCGAGGTCTTCATGGATCGCGAGAAGGAAGGGAAGTCCGACATGAAGACGGTGCAAGCCGCCATGCCGGTCGGCAGCACACCAGGCGACGTCACTCGCTACCTGTGCGCCGCGGCCTACCTCGATGAGGACTTCGCCCAGCGAGTGGTGGAGGAGGTCCTGGCCGACGAGGCCAGCGCCGTCGCCCCCTCGCCCGACGTCGACCTGGAGGCGGTGGTACGCCACTGCCTCGCGGCCCAGGAGTACTACCGCGGCCGCGATCTGCGCCTGACGGCGGCCTTCGCCCTCGTCGGACTCGTCGCGCCGCTGTGGCTGGCCCTCGCCGTCATGTTCCTCCGCATCACCCGCGGCATGGGTACGCAGCCGAGCCTGGCCACCCGGGGCCTGCGCCAGCCCGACAGCAGGGCCGGGGTGCGCGCGGCCACCGCGGCCGGGGTCGTGGTGCTCCTCGCCCTCTACTTCGGCGTCGTCGTCGCGGCGCTGCCCGTGACCGGCTTCCCGTGCTGGCTGCTCGGCGCCTACCTGGCCGGAGTGCCGGCCGCCCTCGCCTGCCTCGCCGCGGTGACCTTCGCGTACATGACGGTCGTGGGCCACGACCTCGCCGTCGACCGGCTGCTGCGCACCACCATGACCCGCGAGGCGTACGCCCAGCGGCCGCACCCCGCCCCGAGCCACCACGCGCCGCCCCACGCGCAGTGGATCGACGAGCGGATCGCGGCCATCGCCGACGCCCGGGACGGGAACGTCACCCTCTACAGCGGATACAACCCCTGGATCGGCTACGCGGCGACGAGCTCCAAGTGGCCGCTCACCGTGCCGCTCCTCCCCGCCGAGGGCCACCCGGGGATGCGGACCCGCCCCGCCGAACCACGGCCGTTCACCGCCGCCGAACTCGTCGGCCACGTACGGGAACGGCTCCAAGCGGTCGCCGCCCACGGCACGTCCGACGGGCCGACGGAGGCGGCGGCCGGGGCGTCGGCCGAGGCGACGGCCGGGGCGATGACCAACGGGTCGGCCCACGCGGCGCCCGTACCCGACGAGCCCTCGCTCCTCAGCACCCTCGTCATCGAGGACCGCGTCTTCGCCAACGGCACGACCGTCGCCGACGACGAGCGGTTCATCACGGGCGCGCTCGCCCCCGTCGCCCGGCTGTCCGCCGAGGAGACCGAGCAGATCCTGCTCCGCCCGACCGGCACGGTCCGCCACTATCTGGCGGTCCACGTGCCGTTGTGGGGCGGTGACGTGGTGCCGAGCGTGTTCCTGCACTTCTCCACCGCGGGCCAGACGCTCCATCTGCGCATCGACAACCACGTGCTCGGCCCGGTCCACGCCGCCTACCACGCCGTGGACCGGATGCGCGGCCCGCTCACCGACGACGCGCGGCGGGGGCTGTGGATGAACGCCCTGCGGCACACGGGCCGGGCGCTCGTCGCCGCGCCGTCCCGCTCCGCCCGGCGCGCGGGGTTCGAGACCCGCCACAACCGGCGGATGGCGGACGAACTCCTGGCCATGGAGCAGGACCCGGGCTATGACTTCGGCGCCCGGGTGAGCATCCGGGAGATGGCGCTCAGCCCCAATTACCACAACTACTTCCAGGTCGTGGACGCCGAGCGGGTCCTGGCCCTCGTGCAGCGCCACACGCTCGCCGCCATCCGCGAGTTCCTCGACGCGCACGGCTACGACACCGCCGACTTCCGCGCCCAGCAGCAGACCATCCTCAACCAGGGCGTCATCCAGCAGGGCGGGATGAGCATCGTCGGCAACCAGGCGATCGGCGAGGGCGCTACGGCCGCGCAGGGCGTTCCGCAGCAGCCGGGCCCGGCCGCGATGGCGGCCGGCGGCCCCGCCGCGTAGCCCCGCGCCCCCCAATCCAATCCGCCGTGCAGAAGCGCGGAAGCGCCGAAGCGCGGAAACGCGGAAACGCGGAAGCGCGGAAGCGCGGAAGCGCGGAAGCGCGGAAGCGCCGAAACGTAGAAGGGACCGCGTCATGGCCGACACACCGCACGCATCCGATGCACCCGATACATCCGGCACGTCGAACGCCGACCGAGGGCAGAGCCCCTCGGTCAACAACGGCCTCATCATCAGCGGCGGCACCCACACCGTGGGCAACCAGGCCGTCGGCCACCGCGCCCAGGCGATCGCCGGCTCGGTCTCCCTCCACCCCCAGGACGCCGAGCGTACGGCCGAACTCCTCGCGCGCGTAGAGGACTTGATGACGGTGCACCGCGCGGAACTCGCCGACCCGGAGGCCGTCACCAGAGAACTGCGCCGCCTGCGCGACGAACTCGCCGATCCGGAGCCGGAACCCACCGTGCTGCGGCGCGCCCTGAACCGGCTCAACGACTTCGCGCAGCCGGTGACCCCGCTCGTCGCCGCGGTCGGACAGCTCGCCCAGTCGATGCAGGGCCTGTCCGGCCACTGACGGGCGGGCGGCGCGGCGGTTCAGGTGGTGGTCAACTCCTCGATCCGTTCGGCGAAGCCGGGGGTGGGCAGGGGGAGGTCGACTTCGTCGACGTACTCGACGGCGTTGGTGACGTAGCAGACGACGGCCTCGGTGGCCGTGGGGGCCGGCCGGCCGTCCATGACGATCTCCAGGTCGATTCCCCAGGTGACGACGGTGTCGTACGCGTCGGCGACACCGCGCCGTCGGTACCCCGTCCGGTCGGCACCGGCGCCGGCGTCGGCACGGGCGCCGGCTCCGGCCTCCGTGCCGGTGCGGGCGTCCGGGTCGACCTGTGCGTGCCACCAGGCGGCCTCGTGCACCTCGGCCAGGGTCATGTGGTGCAGGAAGAGGCAGTACGAGGCGGAGGTGTCGCCCGCGCCGGCCGCGTACTGCCACCAGAAGCGGGCGCTGTCCTCCCGTCCGGCCAACTGCAGGACACACGCCAGCACTCGGGCGCCGGCCGGTTCCGGGAGCCGGGCCGCGCCGATGAACATCGTCATCTGGTGCAGCGCGTCGGGCTGGCCGACCACCAGCCGGCACAGCCGCCGCAGATCCTCCGCGGCCTCCCGCATCTGCCGCTCCTCGGCCTGCTCCCGGTCGCTGCCGCGCGGCGGCCGGCCGAACGCCTCCTCCAGCCGGGCCGCGGGCTGCACGGCGTCGTCGAAGGAGAGCGCCCCGCGCAGCAGCCGGTCGGCGAGGCGCGCGGCCACCCGGGCCTCGCCGGCCGCGACCTCCCGCGCCGTGTACGGAGCGGACCGCAGCCGCGCGCCGGCCAGCTTCTCGGCCAGCGCCCGGTCACCCTTCGAGGCGGGCATCGTCGTCTCCTTCCTCCAGCAGCCCCAGCTCCTGACGGAGCCTGCGCCGCGCGTACCGGGCGGTGGAGCGGACCCCGGCCTCGGTGATCCCGAGGGTGCGGGCGGTCTCCGCCGTGCTGTAGTCCAGGCTGTAGCGCAGTACCACGACGTCGCGCTGGCGTTCGGGCAGGGCGCGGATGGCCTGGTAGAGCGCCAGGGAGTCTTCGAGCGCGCCGATCGGGTCGATGGCCGTGTGCAGGGTGTGGGTCTCGAACGCGGCGAAGTCGACGAGGACGGGGCGCCGGCCGCGGGCCCGCGCGAAGTCGATGGTGCGGTGCTTGACCACCTTCCACGCGTACGCCTCGGCCACCGGCTGCCTGAGCACCAGCGGCCACTGGACGCAGAGCTGCTCGAAGGCGTGGTCGACGGCTTCCTCGGCGTCGTGCCGGGAGCCGAGGTATAACTCCGCCCAGCGGACGTAGGCGCCGCGGTAGAGCTGGTGGAAGGCCTGGAAGTCGGCGGGCAGGCCGGGAATCGCGACCACGCCGGGGTGTCGGCCGAGGCTGCCCTCGGGCTCGCCGCTCACCACGGCCTCCTGCCGCCGCGGCCACGGCCACCGCGGTCGCGGGCGTCGGCGCGCGCCAGCTCGCTCGCCCCCGCCCGTACCGAGACAGCGGCGAGCCGTCGCAGCAGAATCCGTATATCAGCGCCGACCACGCGCACCGCGACCAGGGCCAATGCCCAGTCGCGCACGAGATGAACATTCACGGACTTATGAGTCCCCTCCAGTTGTCACCGGCAGTGCCTCCCCGTTCAGCACCGAAGGGCTTTCGAGCCCTCTGGAACCCATAGCGTTCACGGGCCCCGCGCCGTGCATCCGGCGACAGCAAAATCTTACGGAGCGCTACTCGCCGGTTACCCGCGTGATCATCTGGTGGGGGGAGTGGGCAGGGAGGCGTTCGGGTCTCGGCGGCCCCTCGTCACACGGGGCGGTCCAGTTCGGCGATCTTGAGGGTGAGGTGGGCGGTGAGGCGGTCCTCGCCGCGGGAGAGGGACAGGCCCGTCAGCTCCTCCACGCGGTGCAGCCGGTTGTAGAGGGTCGAGCGGTGGATGTGCAGGCGGGCGGCGGTGCGGCGGGCGTCGCCGGCCTCGTCCAGGTAGGCGCGGAGGGTGTCCGCGAGTTCGGCCGGGCCGGAGCGCGACCGCAGGAGGTCGCGTACCCCCGGATGCATGCTCTCGGCCCGTTCGGCGGGGGAGAGCTTCGCCAGCAGCGCGTACGTGCCCAGGCGCGCGTACGCGGTGACCGGCGCGCCGCTGCCCGTGGACCGCGCCACCTCCGCCGCCCGCCGCGCCTCCGCGTAGGACGCGGCGGCGTCCGCGAGCCGGTGCCGGACCCGGCCGACACCGGTCCGGCAGGCGGACGGCGGATCGGCGGGCAGCTCGGCGCGCAGCCGCTCGTGGAGCGCGGCCGCCAGTTCCTCCGCGCCGCGTTCGGCCTCGTCGTCGCTCGTGTCGGGGCGGACGCTGAACAGCAGCGCGTGGTCCGGGCGGATCAGGGAGAGGGCGCGCCCCGGCGCGAGCCGGCGGCGGGCGTGGTCGACGGCGAGGTCCAGGGCGAGCCGCTGGTCCTCCCGCAGCGGCTCGCCGTGGTCGCCCACGACGGCGACCACGGCGATGACGCGGCCGTCCGCCGTGGCGAGGTCTTCCTCCACGAGCATCCGGGCCGCCTCGTCCCGGAGCACCGGGTCCGGGGCGACGAGGTCGCGCACGAGTTCCCGTTCGCGGCTCCGCGAGACCTCGTGGCGCAGCCGTTCCCCGTGCAGGATGAGCGCGGCCTGCCCGGCTGCTTCCCGCAGGGCGTCGGCCTCGCGGGGCCCCGCCGGACCCTCGTTGGCGGTCAGCCAGACGTAGCCGAGCAGCGTCCCGTCGTACCGGATCGGCATGCCGAAGCGCTCCACGGCCATGCCGAACTCCGGCCGCGCGGTGACGGTGAACAGGCCGGTGGCGTCGGCGGCGCCCTGCGCGGCCACATGCGCGGCCAGCTCCGCCGGCACGCTCCGGTTCATGATGGACCCGACGCGCGCCGCGTCGGCCTCGCCGCGATGCGCGCTGTGCGCCAGGAGGCGGAGCCGCCGGTCGTCGACCGCCACCGACCGCTCCAGCCGTGCGCCGAGGGCGTCGACCATCCGCTGCAGTTCCGTTGCCACGGCCACATCATGCTAGGCGGCGCTCCTGTGCGGGGGCCGGGGTACGGGTCGGGCGCGGCCCGGCCGCGGGTCGCGCGTCGCGCCGGGCCGTGGAGCGCGACAACCGGCGCGCCTCGGCGGCGGAACGCGCGACACACGTAGCGGGATGGCGTCCGGGCGCCCCGCGTACGGTGCGGGGCGTGGGGGAGGAGCGGCGCTCCCGTACGCACCCCCGCTGTCCGACCCGGCGACCAGCAAGGAGCCCAGCGATGTCGACAACCGCGGAGGCCGTCGTCGTCGGAGCCGGCGTGATCGGCGCCTCGACCGCCCTCGAACTGGCCCGGAGCGGGCTGCGCGTCACCGTCGTCGACCGGTTCGGCGGCGCCGGCAACGGGTCCACCAGCGCCTCCAGCGCGGTGGTCCGCTTCACCTACCCCACGGTCGAGGGAGTGACCGCCGCGTGGGAGTCCCGGCACTGCTGGGAGGCGTGGCGCGACCACCTCGGGGCGCCGGCCGGCGAGCCGCTGGCCTCGTACATCCGCTGCGGAGTCGCCCTCCTCGACGTGGACTTCGCCCCGCGCGCCCTGTTCACCCGGCACTTCGACGCGGTCGGCGTCCCGTACGAGGAGTGGGACGCCGACGAGCTGGCGGCGCGGCTGCCGGCCGTGGACACGGGCCGGTACTGGCCGCCCCGGCCCGTCGACGACGACGCGTTCTTCGCCGACGCGTCCGGCCGGCTCGGCGCGCTCCACACGCCGGACGGCGGGTTCGTCGGCGACCCGCAACTGGCCGCCGCCAACCTCGCCGCCGCCGCCCGGCGGCACGGCGCCGCCTTCCTCTGGAACACCCGCGTGACCGAGGTGGTGCGGAAGGGCGGGCGCGTGCGCGGCGTCCGGCTCCACGACGGTACGGAGCTGTCGGCGCCCGTCGTCGTCAACGCGGCCGGCCCCTGGTCCGGGCGGCTGAACCAACTGGCCGGCGTGGGCGCGGACTTCACGGTCGGTCTGCGGCCGCTGCGCCAAGAGGTCCACCATGTGGCCGCGCCGCCCGGCTACCACGGCGGGGGCCGCCGGGACGGGGCCGAGGCCGAAGCGGGTGCGGAGGGGCGGGGCGGCGCCGGTTCGGAGACGCGGGTCGGGCCGGTCATCGCCGACATGGACCTCGGCACCTACCTACGGCCCGAAGGGCGCGACTTCCTGCTCGTCGGCGGCACGGAACCCGAATGCGACCCGCTGGAATGGCTCGACGACCCCGACGACGCCCGGCCCGCCCCCACCGCCTCGCGGTTCCGCGCCCAGGTGACGCGCGCCGCCCGGCGCCTGCCCGGCCTGCGGGTCCCCGGCCGGCCGCGCGGCGTGGCGGGGGTGTACGACGTCAGCGACGACTGGGCCCCCATCTACGACCGAACCGGCCTCGACGGCTTCTACGTGGCCATCGGGACCAGCGGCAACCAGTTCAAGAACGCCCCGCTGGTCGGCCGCCTCATGGCCACCCTGGTGCACGGCGTCGAGGGCGGGCACGACCACGACAGCCACCCGCTCACGCACACCTGCGAGCACACCGGGCGGGACATCGGCCTCGGCGCGTTCTCCCGCAGGCGACGGCTGTCCGAGACGACGGGGACGGTGCTCGGCTGACGCCCCGTACGCCCCCCATCGACCCCGCAGTTCACGAAGGAGACAGCGATGGAGACAGCGATGGAGAAGGACCTCCGGCAGACGGCTTCCTACGCGGCCGTCGAGGACCATCTGCGGAAACTGCACGAACCGGCGTTCGGCAGGCCGCACGCGCTGCGCGAGCCCCAGGTCACCGCCGACGGCCGGCGGGCCGTCGTGACCGGGGCCGTGTTCGACCGGCTCGACGGCACGCCCCGCACCGCCCTCTACACCTGCCGGGACGGCCGCTTCGAGCCCCTTTCCGCGGGGCCGGCCTCGGCTCAGGGGGCCGTCTTCTCCCCGGACGGGGACACGCTCGCCTTTCTCTCCGACCGCGGTTCGCCCCGGCGGTTCCAGCTCCATTTGATGCGGGCCGACCGGTTCGGCGAGGCCGTCGCCGCGCCCGCCGTGCCCGGGAGCGTCGAGTACGCGCACTGGTCGCCGGACGGGCGGCGAATCCTGCTCGGCGTGGCCGACCTCGGGGCCGATCTGGCCGGCGGCCAGGGCTCCGCGACCGTATCCGCCGCGACCGGATCGGCCGGGAGCGAATCGGCCGCGAGCGGACTGGCCGCGACCGGCCCCGCGGCCTGGCAGCCGCTCGTGGAGACGGGCGAGGAGCAGGGCCGGCGTGGCCTGTGGCTGTATACCCCCGACACCGGAGACCTCCGCCGGCTGTCGCCCGAGGGGCTGAACTGCTGGGAGGCGGGCTGGTGCGGCGACGGGCGGGTGACCGCCGTGACCTCGCCCGGCGCGGACGAGGACTCCTGGTACGGGGCCGGGCTCACCCTCCTCGACGCCGCCGACGGAAGCTGTCGCGAACTGTTCCGCGCCGAGGCGCAGCTCGGCGTGGCGAAGGGATCGCCGGACGGCGGCACGGCCGCGGTCGTACGGGCCGTATGCAGCGACCGCTGGCTCGTCGCCGGCGACCTGGTGCTCATCGACACGGCCACGGGGGCCACTCGGACCGTGGACACCGAGGGGACGGACGTCACGGGCCTGCAGTGGCTCGGACCGGAGCGGCTGGGCTACCTGGGCCAGCGCGGCCTCGACTCCGTCGCCGGGATCGTGGACGTCGCCACCGGACACGTACGGGAGGTCTTCTCCACCGCGCTCGCCTGCGGCGGAGCCACGTTCTTCCCCGCCGGGAGCTTCACCGCGGACGGCCGGGTCCTCACGGTGCAGGAGTCGTACGAGCTGCCCCAGCGGCTGGTCCTGACCGACGGCCGCACCGACGACGTCCTCGCCTCCGTCGCCCACCCCGGCACCGACTACCTGCGGTCCATAGGCGGCACGGCGCGCCGCGTCGTCTGGGCTGCGCCGGACGGGCTGGAGATAGAGGGCGTCCTGTGCACGCCGGAGGGCGACGGGCCGTTCCCGCTCGTCGTCAACATCCACGGCGGCCCCGTCTGGGCCTTCCGCGAGACCTGGTCCATGAACTACCCCTGGGTGCCCCTCCTCGTCTCGCGCGGCTACGCCGTGCTCAACCCCAACCCGCGCGGCAGCGCGGGCCGGGGGCAGGACTTCGCCGGCCGGGTCGTCGGCGACATGGGCGGCGCGGACAGCGCGGACCTGCTCTCCGGCATCGACCACCTCGTGGCGAGCGGGTTCGTCGACCCCGCCAGGGTGGGGCTCATCGGGGGCAGTTACGGCGGCTTCATGTCCGCGTGGCTGGTCACCCAGGACCCCCGCTTCGCGGCGGCCGTCCCCATCTCGCCCGTGACCGACTGGTACAGCCAGTCGCTGACCAGCAACATCGGCGAATGGGGCAACTCCTTCCTCAAGGCCGACCTCACCCAGCCGGATTCGACCGCCTTCTCCCGAAGCCCCGTCTTCCACGCCCACCGCGCGCGGACGCCCTGCCTCGTCGTGGCCGGCGCGAAGGACCGCTGCACGCCTCCCGGCCAGGCCCGCGAGTTCCACCAGGCGCTACGGGCGCGCGGCGTCGAGTCGACGCTGGTGATCTATCCGGAGGAGGGGCACGGCGTACGCGCCTTCCCGGCGGTGACGGACTTCCTGACCCGCGCCGTGGACTGGTTCGAACGGCACATGCCCGCCCGCGCTTGACGCCGTTTCCCGCCCCTCTGTCAGCGGAGATCGCGGACGAGGTCGCCGATGATGGAGTCCACCCTGTCGGAGTCGAACGTCTCCGAGCCGATGAGCAGGGTCACCTTCGACAGGAGTGATGCGGGCGGGGAGGGGTGGGTTCCGCGGGGCGCTGAACCTGGCACCGCCCCACGGACCACGCGGCGGTGCCGCCCGGCGCCGCCGCGAACTGCGTTACGCGACCAGGCGCAGCCAGGCGGCGGCGAGGGCGGCGTGGCCGGCGGTGGTGGGGTGGACGCCGTCGGGGGCCCAGGGCTCGGGACCGGTGGGGGCGGCGAGCTCGGCGAAGAGGCCGTCGGCGGCCAGGAGGTGGGCCCCGTACTCGCGGGCGAGGTCCCGTACGGCCTGGATCTTGGGATCGAGGTCCGCGCGCCACTCCTTCTGGACCTCGATGCCGACCTGCGCGTCGACGACTTTCAGGACGCGGGGGATCGGCAGGAGGAACGGTTCGATGAGGATCAGGTCGGCCCCGGACTCGGCGAGGGGGGCCAGCAGACGGGCATAACCCGCCGCGTACTCCTCCGCGGAGATCACATAGCCGTCGGGGGCGTAGGTGTGCCAGCCGACGTCGTTGATGCCGACGAGGATCGACACCACGTCCGGGCGCGCGTCGAGCACGTCCTTCTGCCACCGCGCTTCGAGATCCATCACCTTGTCGCCCGCGACCCCGGAGTTCAGCCAGGCCACCGGCCGGTCCGGGTGGCGCAGGCCCCACTGGCCCGCGATGTGGAGCGGATAGCCGAATCCGAGGCCGTCCTCGCTGTCCAGCCGTTGGCAGTCGGTGATCGAATCGCCGGTGAACATCACGGTGCTGCCCGGGCGGATGGTGATCGTCATCTGGGTGGTTCCTTCTCTCGGCTGCGGAGTTCAGTCGCGGGGTTCAGCCGCGGAGTTCAGAGTCGCGGATGTTCAGTGGTGGACGGCGGATAGGGAATTTCACTCGTGGCCATGTGCCGTGGAAAAGGGGGCCGATTCAGTTGTCCGGGGCACCGAGCCAGCGGCCGGCGGCCCGCTCGAAATCCTCATGGCCGGGGTCGTGTTCTCCCACCCAGGCGACCGCGCCGTCAGGCCGGACGAACACGGCGGCCACCCCGAGCTCGTTCCTCGCCGACCCGGCTACGTACCGCAGCCGGCTCTTCCAGCCCATCGCTGAATCGTGCAGGGCGTGTCCGGCGCTGAAATCCAGGACGACGGCCCGCCCGTCCCGCATCAGATCACCGACGCGGGTGCCGTCCTCCAGACGGAGGTCCGGGACGTCGCGGCCGACCAACGGGTGGTCGCCGCCGAGGTCGTAGCGATGGGAGTACCCCGAAATCCGCTGGTACGCGTAGGTCGTGCCGTCGCGAGTCCGGAGCAGGTCGCGCAGCACGCCCTGGATCGCCTGGCCGTGCGGGTCCGGCCGCATGGACACGGCCTGGGCGCGCGTCCAGTCGAGCACCTCCGCGCCGACCGGAAGGCGCTCGCGGGCATACGTGTCGAGCAGTCCGTCCGGCGCGTCCCCTCGTACGGTCGCGGCCAGTTTCCACCCCAGGTTCATCGCGTCGCCGAGGCCGAGATTGAGCCCCTGCCCGCCGAGCGGTGAGTGAATGTGCGCGGCGTCGCCCGCGAGTAGTACGCGGCCCCGCCGGTAATCCGTCGCCTGCATCGCGCGATCGGTGAAAGTGGAGGCGAGCTGGATATCGCTCAGCGTCACATCGGTGCCGGATATCCGGCGCAGAACGGCCTGGAGGTGTTCGCGCGTCGGCTGCCGCGAGCGATCGAAAGCGCCGCCGTCGCAGTCCAGCATGGCGACATATCCCTCCGTGAACGCCCGTATGTACATGCCCGTCGGCGTCAGGTGGAAGCCGGGGCGCAGTTGCCCGGGGTCGGCGATGGTGGCGAGCATGACATAGCCGGTGAACTGTGGTTCGGTGCCCGTGAACGCGAAGCCCGCGAGCCCGCGCACCGTGCTGCGTCCGCCGTCGCAGCCGACGAGCCACCGCGCCGCGTAGTCCCTCTCACCGGCCCGTACGGTCACGCCCTCGTCGTCCTGGGAGATGGCCGAGACCGGGGCGCCGCGCCTGATCCGTACGCCGAGCCGGGCCGCCCGCTCGGACAGCACCGCCTCGACTGCTTCGAGCCGCGTCATCATGCCCTGCGCCGCCGGGCCGGGCAGCCGGAAGGGGAGCGCCGCGTCGTCGATGGCGGCCGGGTCGAGCATCATGCCGGCGAAGTGACCGGCGAAGCGGCGGGCGGTGCGCGGGGGAGGCGGCGGGTCGAGGTCTGTGCCGCGGCCGTCGCCGGGAGCCTCGTCGACGCCCGACGCCGTCCGCAGCGGGCGCAAGAGCCCGCGGCGGTGGAACGCTTCCATCGACGCGGCGGTCAGGCCCCGATTCCCGAGCGGATCCGCTTTCCACGGGGAGCGGGGCTCCGCGTCCCGTTCGAGCACCAGAACGGAGCAGCCCGCGAGGCCGAGTTCGCAGGCCAGGAAGAGACCGACCGGGCCGGCGCCCACGATCGTTACGTCATGCAAGAGAAAATCCTCTCTGAAGAGTCACGACAGCGTGTGAATAGGTGCGTGCGGTGTGTGCGTGCGATGCGTGTGGTGCGTGATATCGGGGAGCGAATGCGCGGGTGCGCCCCGGCGCGGCAATGTGCGGCTCATCGGGTCCGCTCGTCCTGGGTGAAGAAATCGATCGCGTCCTGCGGCGTGGCGTCGCTCATCGCCGCCGCTTCGGCCGCCGCCGCGGCGCTACGGGCGAACATCACCCGCTCGTATTCGGCGAGCGCCGTCTCGGCGTCGTCGGGGTGCGCGGCGAGGGACTGGGCGAGTTCGGCGGCGTCCAGCATGGCGAAGTTGGCGCCCTCGCCGTCCTGCGCCGCCAAATGGGCCGCGTCCCCGAGCAGGGTGACCCCTGGGACGCGGTCCCAACGGTGCTCGCCCGGCAGCGCGTTGTGGGGGCGGAGAACCGGCGCGGTATCGCTTTCGGTGATCAGCGCGGTGAGTTCCGGCGCCCAGCCGTCGAATTCGGCCGCTATGCGCGCGGTCGCCGCCCCGGCGCCGGCGAGATCGATGTCGTCGAAATCGATGTCGGCGAACCATTCCAGCGGCTTCGACAGGACGATATAGACGTGCAGCGTTCCGCCTGCTTCCCGGTGTGCGTGGATTTCCTGCCCGCCGGGGTCGAGCGCGAGCATCGTCCCGTCGCCCACCGCTTTCGCGAGGGCGGGATGACGGGTGTCGGCGTCGTAGAGATACGTCTCCACGAAGGACATTCCGATGTATACGGGTTCGGCGGCGGAGAGCAGCGGCCGGACCCGTGACCACGCGCCGTCCGCTCCGACGAGCAGGCTCGTGGTGACGGTGGAGCCGTCGGCGAAGACCACCTCGTGCCGGCCGTCGCCGAGGGCGCGGGCCTCGTCGACCTTGTGGCCCCACTGGACCGTACCGGCCGGGAGCGATGCGAGGAGAATCCGCCGCAGCTCGCCGCGCTGCACCTCGGGGCGGCCGCCCGTACCGTCGTCCGCCTTGTCGAGCAGAACCTTTCCGCTGCGGTCGAGGATGCGCATCGCCTGGCGTCCTTCCAGGATGATGTCGCGGAACTCCTCCGTCAAGTGCGCTGCTCGCAGGGCGAGTTGGCCGTTGTAGTCGTGGATGTCGAGCATTCCGCCCTGCGTACGGGCCGACGCGGACGCCTCCGCCTCGTAGACGGTGGCCGGGATGCCGTGGACGTGCAGGACGCGGGCCAGTGTGAGGCCGCCGAGTCCGGCGCCGATGATCGTCACGGGGCTGGTCATGGTGATGGTGCTCCTCTGCGGAGGCGAGTGCGGTTTCGAGGTCACCGGTGTGCTCCGGCCGGTCCTCTTCGGGATGTCGTACGGCTCGGAGACTGGCGCTGGGCGCTCACACGGGGCACACACGGCGCTGACAGCGGCACGCCGTGCGCCGCCGGCCGCTCACATCAGGCTCCAGCGGGCTCACGTCAAGCTGACAGCGGCTCGCACGCCGCCTGTACGGACCCCGTACGGGCGGGCCGCCGACCAAATTTGGGGCTCGCCGCCCCGCGCGCGAAGATCGAGGGATGGACGGGGACACGCGGCTTCGCGTCACACTGCTCGGGGCCTGCCAGGCATCCCGCGGGGCTGCCGCCCTGCCCGTCCGGGGCGCGCGGCTGCGAGGGCTGCTCGTACGGCTGGCGCTCGCCGGCGGGCGTACGGTCGAGCCGGGCGTCCTCGTCGACGCGATCTGGCCCGAGGGCCCGCCGGCCGGACCCGCCCACGCCCTTCAGGCCCTCGTCTCCCGGCTGCGCCGGGCCCTCGGCGCGGCCGACGCGGTCACGCGGGCCGCGGGCGGCTACCGGTTGGACGTGGCGGCGGCCGACGTGGACGCCCTGCGGTTCGAACAGCTCGCCGCCGGCGGCCGCGAACGCCTGCGCGCCGGCGACGCCCACGCCGCGGCGGCCGTGCTCGGCGAGGCCGTGGCCCTGTGGGGCGACCGTTGCGGAGCCGAGCCCGCGGCCGTCGCGGCCGTGGCGCCCACCGCCGCGACCCGGCTGGCCCACGCCTCGGCCGAGGCCGCCGCCGACCTCGCCGACGCCGAACTGTCCCTCGGCCGCGCCGACGCGGCCGCCGCCCGGCTGACCGCCCTGCTCGCCGAGCACCCCGTCCACGAGCGCGCCGCCGCGCTCCTCATGGACGCCCTCGCCGCCCAGGGCCGCCAGGCCGACGCCCTCGCCCTGTACGAACGGTTCCGCGAAACCCTCACCGACACCCTCGGCGCCGACCCCGGCACCGCCCTCCGCCAACGCCACCTGAGCCTGCTGCGCGGCGGACAGCCGACCCCGGCCCCCAAAGGCGGACGCCCCGCCCCGGCCGCCGACGCCTCCCGGACCACGACGAGCGACGCCCCGACGCCGCACGTCCCCCGGGGCAACCTCCCCGCCCCCCTGACCCGCCTCATCGGCCGCGATGACGATCTCGCGCGGATCGACGCGCTGCTCGCGGCCGGGCGGCTCGTGACGGTCCTCGGGCCCGGCGGCGCCGGGAAGACCCGCCTCGCGGTCGAGGCGGCGCGCGGCCGTCGGCGTGCGTACCGGGACGGGGCCTGGATGATCGACCTCGCCTCGGTCGCGGAGCCCGCGAAGGTCGGGGCGGCCGTGCTGGCGGGGGTCGGGCTGCGCGGGGGCGGGATGTTCGACGGGCGGGCGCGCGGGGAGGGGGACGAGCTGGATGTGCTCGCGGACCGGCTCGGCGGCAGGGAGAGCCTGCTGCTCGTCGACAACTGCGAGCATCTGATCGACGCCGTGGCGCACCTGGTCGCGGCGCTGCTCGCGCGCTGCCCAGGGCTGAGCGTCCTCGCCACCAGCCGCGAACCGCTCGCCGTCGACGGCGAGGTGCTCGTACCGCTCGGCCCGCTCGCGCTGCCCGGCCCGGACGACGGCGTCGAGCGAGCACGACAGGCGGCGGCCGTGCGGCTGTTCACCGAGCGGGCCGCGGCCGTACGCCCCGGCTTCATGGTCGACGAGGCGACGCTGCCCGAGGTGCGGCGGGTGGTCCGCGGGCTGGACGGGCTGCCGCTGGCCCTGGAACTGGCCGCGGCCCGGCTGCGGACCCTGTCGCTGCCCGAACTGGCCGACGGGCTCTCCGACCGGTTCCGGCTGCTCACCACCGGCAGCCGCACCGCGCTGCCCCGGCACCGTACGCTGCGCGCCGTCATCGCCTGGAGCTGGGACCTGCTCGGCGCGTACGAGCGTACGGTCGCCGAACGCGTCTCGGTGCTGCCCGGCGGCGTCACCGCCGCCTCGGCCGCCGCGCTCTGCGCCGGTACCGGCGTGCCGCCCGCCGACGTCCCCGAACTGCTCGCCGGACTCGTCGACCGGTCGCTGCTGCACCTCGCCCCCGAGCCCGGCCGCTACCGCATGCTGGAGACCCTGCGCGAGTACGGCGCCGACCGGCTGGCCGCGACGGGCCGCCTCGCGGCCGTACGGGACCTGGCCGGCGACTACTTCGCCGCGCTGGTGGCCCGGCACGAGCCGCGGCTGCGCGGGCCCGGCCAGCCGGCCGCCATGCGTGCCGTGAGAGCCGAGTACGACAACACGCTCGCCGCCCTGCGCCGGCGGTGCGACACCGGCGATGCCACGGGCGCCCTCGCCCTCGCCCTGGACCTGTGCTGGTACTGGCAGATGTTCGACCTGCACTCCGACGCGGCCTACTGGCTGGGCGAGGCGCTGGCGGTGCCCGGCGGGGAGCCGTCGCGCGCCCGCGACTGCGCCCGCGCCATGCGTCTGCTCAACCGGCTCGCGCCCCGCCGGGAGACGAGCGCCGCGGAGGCCGCCGCCGACCGGGCCGAGATCGACGGGCTGGCCGGCCGGCTGCTCGCGGACCCGGAGCTGCCCGGCCCGTACGGCGCGCTCATCGCGCTGCCGTTCGCGTTCCTGCGGGCGGAGCGGACCGTGCCCGCGTTCATCGAGCGCCTGGTCGACGGCGACGACGTATGGCTGTCCGGGCTGGCCCATATGTCCCGGGCCCGGTTCGCCGAGAACGCCGGCGACCTCGACCGGACCCGGACCGACGTGGAGGCGGCCCTGACCCGCTTCCGGCAGGCCGGCGACCACTGGGGCCGCGCCAACGTGCTGCCGATGCGCGCCCAGCTACGGCAGTACGACGGCGACCTCGACGGCGCGCTCGCCGATCTGCGTGAGACCCGGTCGCTGGAGGGCGAGTTCGGCTCGCTCAGCCTCAGCGACCAGGTCTTCGGCCACTTGCGCTGGATCGACCTGTACCTGCGGCGCGGCGACACCGACCTCGCGGCCGCGACGCTCGGCGCGGCCCGCGAGCAGGCGCCGCGCGCGAACGTGCCGGAGATGCTGACCCTGGTCGACGCCTGGGAGGCCCAGTTCCGCGTGGGCCTCGGCGACCTGGACCGCGCGCGCGAACTGCTCGACCGCGCCGAACGCGGCCTGCCCGGCGACGCCCTGTTCCCCGGCGGCCACGCGCGAGCCCTGCTCGGCAGGGTGCGGGCCGCGCTCCGCCTGGAACTCGGCGACCTGGCCGGCGCGGAGGAGGCGCTGACCCAGGCGTACGCGGCGGCGCTGGCGACCGGGGACATGCCGATCCTGTCGATGGCGGCGGTGATCGGGGCCGCGCTCGCGACCGCGTACGGGCGCCACGGCGAGGCCGCCGTCCTGCTCGGCGCCGCGTCCCGGCTGCGCGGCGCGTACGACCGTACGGACCGTCAGATCCGCGACCTCAGCCGCCGGGGGCGGGCCGCGCTGGGGGAGGCGGCCTTCGACGCGGCGTACGAGCGGGGGTGGCGGCTGGACCGCGAGGCGGCGGTGGCGGCGGCCGACCCGGCCCGGCTGACGCGCGCGCCGAGGACGGACCGACCGGAGCGGTAACCGTCGCCGACTGGCGAGGGCGGCGGGTACGGGACGGGAGCGCGCGTCGGGACGGTCGTAGGGGGGCCGACTGCCGACGAGTCGTCAGGGCGGCATCGACCCCCGTACCAGGACCTCAGTCCATACCGAATTCCATCGCCGCCCGGTCGAGCAGCTTCTCGTCGCCGGAGCCCTCGCCGCGGGCGGCGATGGCCTCGGCGCCGCCCTGCGGCATGGCGCCGATCAGCCCGGTCGAGGCCGCCTGGGCGGCGCCGACGAGCGCGGCCTGGCCGGTGCCGACCATGCCGAGGCCCGAGTACTGCTCCAGCCGGGCGCGCGAGTCGGCGATGTCGAGGTTGCGCATGGTGAGCTGGCCGATCCGGTCCACCGGGCCGAACGCCGCGTCCTCGGTGCGCTCCATGGACAGCTTGTCGGGGTGGTAGCTGAAGGCCGGGCCGGTCGTGTCGAGGATCGAGTAGTCCTCGCCGCGCCGCAGCCGCAGCGTGACCTCGCCGGTGACGGCCGTGCCGACCCAGCGCTGGATCGACTCGCGCACCATCAGGGCCTGCGGGTCCAGCCAGCGGCCCTCGTACATGAGGCGGCCGAGGCGCCGGCCCTCGTTGTGGTACTGGGCGAGGGTGTCCTCGTTGTGGATCGCGTTGACGAGGCGCTCGTACGCGGCGTGCAGCAGCGCCATGCCGGGGGCCTCGTAGATGCCGCGGCTCTTGGCCTCGATGATCCGGTTCTCGATCTGGTCCGACATGCCCATGCCGTGCCGGCCGCCGACGGCGTTGGCCTCCATCACCAGGTCGACGGCGGAGGCGAACTCCTTGCCGTTGATCGTCACGGGGCGGCCCTGCTCGAAGCCGATCGTCACGTCCTCGGCGGCGATCTCGACCGACGGGTCCCAGAACTTCACGCCCATGATCGGGTCGACGGTCTCGACGCCGGTGTCCAGGTGCTCCAGGGTCTTGGCCTCGTGCGTGGCGCCCCAGATGTTGGCGTCGGTCGAGTACGCCTTCTCGGTGCTGTCCCGGTAGGGCAGGTCGTGGGCGAGCAGCCACTCCGACATTTCCTTGCGGCCGCCGAGCTCGGTCACGAAGTCCGCGTCGAGCCAGGGCTTGTAGATCCGCAGTTGCGGGTTGGCGAGCAGGCCGTAGCGGTAGAACCGCTCGATGTCGTTGCCCTTGAAGGTCGAGCCGTCGCCCCAGATCTGGACGTCGTCCTCCAGCATCGCCCGGACCAGGAGGGTGCCGGTGACGGCGCGGCCCAGCGGCGTCGTGTTGAAGTAGGCGCGGCCGCCCGAGCGGATGTGGAAGGCGCCGCAGGCGAGGGCGGCGAGGCCCTCCTCGACCAGCGCGGCGCGGCAGTCGACCAGGCGCGCGATCTCGGCGCCGTACGTCTTGGCGCGGCCGGGCACCGAGGCGATGTCGGGCTCGTCGTACTGGCCGATGTCGGCGGTGTAGGTGCACGGGACGGCACCCTTGTCGCGCATCCAGGCGACGGCGACCGACGTGTCGAGGCCGCCGGAGAAGGCGATGCCGACGCGCTCGCCAGTGGGCAGTGAGGTGAGAACCTTGGACATAGGAAGAGTATGCCTCACCATGCATGATCATGCAAAGCCTTGATCTGACCCGCCCTGATCTCCCGGCCGCGGGGCCCGGCGCCGCCCCATAGGGTCCGCCCCGGTCTCCATGGGACCGACGTCACTCCATGGAGTGACGATCTTGCGATCGCCTGTTCATAGGGTGCCTGTAGCGGGGGCGCGTCCGAGACGCCCGCGGCGCTTCACCGCCGCCGGGCTCGGACCATGGTGACCAGCCGGACTCAGGGAGGCATTCATGCAGCACACCGACGGGCGACCGGCCGAACCGGGGGGCGGCGTCGCCGACGGTGCGACCTTCGACTTCATCGTGTGCGGAGCGGGCTCCGCGGGATCGGTCGTGGCGGGGCTCCTCTCGGCCGACCCGGCGGCCACCGTGCTGCTCCTGGAGAGCGGCGGCGACGACGACTCGCAGTTCGTACGCGACCCCGACCTGTGGCCCGCCAACTTCGGCACGGAGCGGGAGTGGGCGTTCGTGACGGAGGCGAACCCCCAGTTGAACGGGCGCCGGCTCGCCTACTCCATGGGCCGCGGGCTGGGCGGCGGCGGCAGCGTCAACGCCGGGGTGTGGGCGCGCGGCCACCGCACGGACTGGGACGGCTACGCCGCCACCGCAAAGGACGAGCGCTGGGGATACCGCGACGTACTGGAGACCTACCGCGCCATCGAGGACTGGCACGGCGCCCCCGACCCGGAGCGGCGCGGCACCGGCGGACCCGTGAGCGTACGGCCCTCGCAGGACGTGCACCCCCTGTTCACCACCATGCTCGACGCCGCCGAAGCGGCCGGCATCCCCCGCTTCGACAGCGCCAACGGCGCCCTGATGGAACACGGCCGCGGCTGCTCCGTACGCGACGAGAACATCGAGGACGGCGAGCGCCGCAGCCCCTACCGCTGCTACCTCGCCGACCACCTCGACCGGCCGAACCTCACCGTCCTCCAGGACACGACCGTCTCCCGCGTACTGCTCGACGGCCGCACCGCCGTCGGCGTGGAAGCGGTGAGCGGGGGCCGCGTCACACGGTTCCGCGCCGCGCACGAGGTCGTGCTCAGCGCGGGCGCGATCAACACCCCGGCCGTACTGCTCCGCTCCGGCATCGGCGACGAGAGCGACCTGCGCTCGTTCGGCATCCCGGTCGTCCAGCACCTGCCCGGCGTGGGCCGGAACCTGGACGACCACATCCGCTTCGGCTGCGTATGGGAGGCCCACGACATACCCATGCCGCCGCCCACCCGCAGCCAGGCGGTCTGCTTCTGGGAGGACGAGACCCGGCCCGGAGCGCCGGAGTTCTTCCTGTACCTCTCGCCCACGGGCTCGGTGTCCCCGGAGAGCGCCGCCCAGTACCCGCTGCCGGAGCGGGCGGTCACCTTCCTCCCCGGCATGCGGCAGCGCGGCAGGGGACAGGTCTCCCTCGCGGGTACGGACCCGACGCTGGCGCCGCGCGTCGACACGCGCTTCCTCTCCGACCCCGACGACATGGCCTCGGCGCTGGCCTGCGTCGCCATGGCCCGCGAGGTCGGCAACTCGGCCGCGTTCGCCCCCTACCTCAAGCGCGAGGTGGCGCCCGCGACCTCGACCCGGGCCGACGTCGAGATGTTCCTGCGCAACGCCGTCGAGACCTTCTGGCACCAGTGCGGCACCGCCCGCATGGGCGCCGACCGCGAGGCCGTCGTCGACGGGCGGTTGAGGGTGCACGGCATCACCGGGCTGCGCGTCGCGGACGCCTCCGTCCTGCCGCACGTCACCCTCGCCAACACGACGGCCCCGTGCGTCGTGGTGGGGGAGACGGCGGCCCGCATGCTGCTCGCGGACCACGGCGGCTGACCGCCGCGGCGGACCGGCCGGCATGAGGCGTAGTCGGCGGCGGGAGGGCCCGGGGCTCAGTGGCCCGGGGCCAGTGGCCAGGGCTCAGGGCTCAGGGCTCAGGGCTCAGGGCAGGATGGAGTCCACGTACCCGCCGTCGACGCGCACGGCCCCGCCGGTGGTGGCGGAGGCGTAGGGCGAGGCGAGATAGACGACCAGGTTGGCGATCTCCTCGGGTTCGATGAGGCGCTGGAGCAGGGACTGCGGACGGTGCTTGATCATGAACTCGCGCTGCGCCTCGTCCCAGGGCAGCTCGTCGCCGACCAGCTCGCGCACGAACCCCTCGACGCCGCCGGTGTGGGTCGGCCCGGCGACGACGGAGTTGACGGTGACGCCGGTACCCGCGGAGTCCTTGGCGAAGCCCCGGCCGACGGCGAGCAGCGAGGTCTTCGTCATGCCGTAGTGGATCATCTCGGCGGGGATGACCACGGCCGAGTCGCTGGCGATGTTCAGGACGCGTCCCCAGCCGCGTTCCTTCATGCCCGGCAGATAGGCGCGGATGAGCCGGACCGCGGAGAGCACGTTGACCTCGAAGTAGCGGCGCCACTCGGCGTCGTCGATCTCCAGGGGCGGGGCGGAGCCGAAGATGCCGAGGTTGTTGACGAGGATGTCGACCGTCGGCACGGCCTCCAGCACGGCCGCCGCGCCCTGCTCCGTCGCCAGGTCGCCCACGGCGCCGGTGACATCGTCGCTGCCGGAGTCGGCGCGTACGGTACGGACGGCCTCCGCGACGCGCTCCTGGCCGCGGCCGTTGACGACGACATGGGCGCCCGCCCGGGCGAGGCCGGCGGCGATGGCGAGGCCGATGCCCTGGGTGGAGCCGGTGACCAGCGCGGTCCGGCCGGACAGATCGATATGCACGAGGTGTTCCTCTCGTCGAGGTGGTGTTACTGGGTTGCGGATACGGATGTGGATGCGTATGCGGACCGGGGCGACGGACACGAGGTTCCACCACGTTGCCGGTCCGCGGGTGCGGGCGTAGGACGGCCGCCGCCGGGGTTACGCCGTGTGCTCCGGCGATTCCCACGATCGGCGCGTGCGTCGGAACCTGGCCCCTCGCCGGGGGCCAGGGGCGTTCTCGGGTGTTGCGCTGCCGCTGGTGCCGGCTGGTGCCTGTCGGCGGCGGGGCCGGGGTGGGGCCCCGCCGCCGAGGCGGGCGCGAGCGCGAGTACGAGCGCGCATACGAGCCGGGGTAGGGCTACGGGTTCGGTCAGAGGGCCTGGAGGGCGGTCTGGGCGAAGCCGTGGTCCTGCTCGGGGGCGCCGCCGCCGAGGCCGAGGGCGCCGATGAGCTGCCCGTCGCGGTGGATCGGCACGCCGCCCGCGATGAACAGCAGGGGCTTGCCCAGCGCGGTGGGCAGGGAGTGGAACGGGCCGTCCGGCTTGACCAGGTCGGCCACGTCGGCCGTCGCCGCGTTGAGCTGGAGCGCGGTGTACGCCTTGGCCGTACTGGTCTCGCCGGAGATCAGCACGGCGCGCTCGTCGCGGCGGAAGGCCAGCAGGTGCCCGCCGGCGTCGAGAACGGTGATGCTGACGGGGACGCCGGCCGCGTCGGCCGCCTGGCGGGCGGCGAGGACGAGGGTTTCGGCGTCGGCGGCGGTCAGCGGGGTGACGGTGGTGCTCATGGTTGTTGCCTCAGTTTCTTGGATCGCTAATCGAGGTGTTGCTGTTGCGGGGTTACGCGCGACCGGTGTGACGCGCGAGTGTGAGGGGGTCAGGAGCGAACGGCGCCCGCCGGGGCGGCGGCCGGGTCGGACGCGGGGCCCTGAACAGAGACGTCGGCGCTGTCGGAGTGCGCCGGGGCCAGGGCGGTGGCGCCGGGGGCGGCGGTCCGCCGTTCGAGCCGGTGCGAGATGACGGCCAGTACCAGCGCGGCGGCGGCCAGGGCGGCCCCGACGGCGTTGGGCGCGGAGTAGCCGAACCCGGCGGAGATCACCGCGCCGCCGATCCAGGCGGACAGGGCGTTGCCCAGGTTGAAGGCGCCGATGTTGGCCGCCGAGGCCAGCGTCGGAGCGCCGTGGGCGTGGTCCAGGACGCGCTTCTGGAGGGGCGGGACGGTCGCGAAGCCGAGGGCGCCGATGAGGAAGACGGCCACGACGGACGCGGCCTTGCCGGAGGCCAGGAAGGTGAACAGCAGCAGGACGAGCGCCAGGCCGCCGAGCGCGGTGTAGAGCATCGGCATGAGCCTGCGGTCCGCGAGCCGGCCGCCGACGAGGTTGCCGGTCACCATGCCCAGCCCGAAGACCACCATCAGCCAGGTGACCGAGGACTCCGCGAAGCCGGCGACGTCGGTCATCATCGGCGCGATGTAGGTGATCGCGGCGAATACGCCGCCGAAACCGAGCACCGTCATGGCCATGGCCAGCACGACCTGGGTGTTCTTGAAGGCGGCGACCTCGTGCCGCAGTCGTACGCCCCGCGGCTTGGGCATGTCGGGTACCAGCGCCGCGACGCCGGCCAGCCCGAGCACGCCGAGGGCGGCGACGATCAGGAAGGTCACGCGCCAGCCGGCGCTCTGGCCCACGAGCGTGCCCAGCGGCACGCCGACGACGTTGGCCACGGTCAGGCCGGTGAACATCATCGAGATCGCGCCGGCCTTCTTGTGGGGGGCGACCAGTTCGGCGGCGACGACCGCGCCGATGCCGAAGAAGGCGCCGTGGGCCAGCGAGGCCACCACCCGGCCGATCAGCATGACGGCGAAGACCGGGGCCACGGCGGAGATGAGATTGCCGAGGATGAACAGGCCCATGAGCAGCATGAGCATGTTCTTGCGCGAGATGCGGGTGCCGACGACGGTCATGATCGGCGCGCCGATCATGACGCCGAGGGCGTAGCCGGTGACCAGGAAGCCGGCCGTCGGTACGGACACCCCGAGGTCCGCGCCGACCTGGGGCAGCAGCCCCATGATCACGAATTCCGTGGTGCCGATTCCGAAGGCCCCTATGGCCAGAGCCAGCAGTGCGAGCGGCATGACGAGGGTCCTTTCCTCTGCGGAGGAGCAGAGAATGTGCAAGCTCCTTACAGGCGTCGACAATAGTTGCACGCGATGGCTATTGGCAAACGCGGGTATAGTGGTATGCGTGCTGAGCCGGTGGAACGCCGCCGGCGGCGCCGTCCGTACGATCCGACTGAGGGAGCCGCTCATGACCGCCACCGACCCGGCGATGACCGCACTGGCGCACGGCTGGTCGGCGCTCTCGCTGCTGCACGGCCGCATCGAGAACCGAGTCGAGCGCGCGCTCCAGTCCGGCCACCACCTGAGCGCGCGCGAGTACTCGCTGCTGGACGTGTTGAGCCGGCAGCACGACGGCGAGGGCGGGCACCTTCAGATGCGGCAGGTCGCCGACTCGGTCGTCCTCAGCCAGAGCGCCACCACGCGGCTGGTGACCCGGCTGGAGGACCGCGGGCTGCTCTCGCGCTTCCTCTGCCCCACCGACCGGCGCGGCATCTACACCGATGTCACGCCCGACGGCGCGCGCCTGCTGGAAGAGGCCCGCCCCACCCACAACACCGCCCTGCGCGAGGCGCTCGACGAGGCGGCCGCCGAGCCCGTACTCGCGCCCCTCGTCGACGCCGTGCGCCAGGTGCAGGGCACGATCCAGCCCGTGTGACCCGCCGGCGCCCTACGCCGGCCGGGCCCCGGCACGCACGCGGGCCGGGCCTTGGTACGTGCGCGGGCCGGGCTTCGGCACGTGCGGGCGTACGCGGGCCCCTGGGCGAGTGCACCGCGCGCTCGGCGCACGAGCCGCCCGTACTGCGTCGCGTCCGTCCTCCTGCCACGCGTCCGCCCTCTTTACGACTGGGACGGGCGTATCCGACGTCTTACCGGCCGGGGTACCTCCGACGCCGCAGTCGTGGGCGACCGGCGGTGCGGCGATCGTGCGGCATGGTCAGGTGCTGGATGTCCCCTCGGGGCGGGCCCGGGCCAGCACCTGGTCGGCCAGTTCCTCTGGGGTGAGTTCGCCGTCCAGGAACACCGTGTCGCTGGGGAGGGTGTCGGCCGCCGCCAGGCAGGACTCGATCTTGCCCTTGCACCAGCGCCGCACCTGTTCATCCTGCTCGGGATCGTCCGGGGTGAAGCTCCGCCCGTCGATCCGCTTCTCCAGGACCTCTCGGGGGGCTTTGAGGAAGAAGTGGTGGACGCTGACGTCCGCATCCCTCAGCGCGCCGAAGATCTCATCGACATAGGCGGCGTTGACCAGGGTCATGGGGACCAGGACCGGCCGGTGGTGCTCCTCGACCAGGCCCACCGCCAAGCTCGCGACCTGTCGCCGCCACAGCCTGAGGTCCTGGAAGTCGCCGGTCGGCGACTCCACGATCTCCCGCAGTACGAATCCGATCATCTCCGGGTCGAAGACGAGGGCCTCGGGCCAGCGTGGCCGCAGCTCGTCCACGAGCGTGCTCTTCCCGCTGCCGAACGCGCCGTTCACCCAAACGATCAACGTAATCCTCCCGCCCTGCTCCCTCGCCCGCCGGTCCATGACGAGCCGAGTCGAGTCGAATCAAGCCGAGTCGAGCGCGTGAGTCTACGCAGCGACTCAGGAAAGGTCATACCTCTGTCTCGGTGCGTGACGCCTTGCCCGGGAGGCGGTTCGGGCCCCGTCGTGGAGACTGCGGCATTACGCTGCGCGGAACTATGGCCATGGCCATGACTGTGGCCCGTTGCTGAGGAGTGTGGTGCCTTATGTCCGCGCTGTCGATCGACGGCAAGTGCGACGCGGCGTTCGCCGGAGTGCGCGAGGTGTTCGCGCGGCATTTCGCCGACGGACTGGAGCTCGGGGCGCGCGTGGCGGTGATACTCGACGGGGCCGTGGTCGTGGACCTGTGGGGCGGCTACGCGGACCCCGGGCGCACCGTCCCATGGAACGACTCGACCCTGGTGAACGTGTGGTCCACCACCAAGGGCGTGGCCGCGCTCGCCGCCCATCTGCTGGCCGACCGGGGGCTGCTCGACCTCGACGCCCCGGTGGCGCGGTACTGGCCCGAGTTCGCGGCGGCCGGCAAGGCGGAACTGCCCGTCCGGTACCTGCTGAGCCACCGCGCCGGGCTCGCCGGGCTGCGGGAACCCGTCGCCCTGGAGGAGCTGTACGACTGGGGCCTCATGACCTCACGGCTGGCGGCCGCCGAGCCGCTGTGGGAGCCGGGCACCGCATCGGGCTACCACGCCATGACGTACGGGCACTTGATCGGTGAGGTCATCAGGCGGATATCGGGCAAGACCGTCGGCGAGTTCATCCGCGCCGAGCTGACCGGCCCCCTCGGCGCGGACTTCCATCTCGGGCTCGATCAGCGGGACGACGGGCGCGTGGCGACCCTGGTGCAGGCGCCGCCCCCGCCGGGCCCCGCGCCGACGCTGAGCCCCATCACCCTCGCCGCCCTCGCCAACCCCGGAACCGGGGCCGACGCCGCGAACTCCCCGGCCTGGCGGCGCGCCGAGCTGCCCGCCGTCAACGGGCACGCCACCGCGCTCGCGCTGGCCCAGCTCTACGGCGCCTACGCCGGCCGTTCCGCCGTGCTCAGCCCCCAGCAGACCGACATCGCGCGGCAGGGGCAAGGGCGCTGCCTCGACCTGGTGCTCGGCGTGCTGCTCGGCCGCGAGTCCGAGTTCGGCCTGGGCGTCATTCCCAGCGGGGAGGAGGGTGGTTACGGGCCCAATCCGCGCGCCTTCGGTTTCGACGGATACGGCGGTTCCTTCGGAATGTGCGATCCCGAAGCGGAGTTGAGCATGGGGTACACCATGAACGTGATGGGCCATCACATATTGAACGACCCGCGGAAAACGGACCTGATCGAAGCCGTATACGCCGCGCTCTGACCCGGTACGTCGCGCTCCGGCCCCGGTGCGCCGCGTTCTGGCTCGGTACGCCGCGCTCTGACTCGACTGATTTCCCTGCCCGGCCGGTCGGATTCCGCCGTTCGGCAACGCGGGGCCGCGGCACGGCGGCCCCGCCCCGCTCGCTGCCCGACAGTGCAGCGGCCGCTTCCCCTTCGGGTACCCCGCTTGGCTCCCCTCCCGCCGCCCGACATCTTGTGGCGAGGACAGAGGTTTCGCGCGCTTCGCCGGGAAACCACCGCACCCGCCAGGGCCGGAAGGGGTCTTGCCATCATGGTTTCCGAGGCCGAGCCAACGCAACACATCTCCTCACGCGACGACGTGCGCGACACGATCGGCCGGGTATGGAAGGAAGTCCTCCGCCTCGACGAGTTCGGCTACGGTGACAATTTCTTCGAGCTCGGCGGACATTCGCTGACGGCATCCCAGGCGATCTCCCGCATCGCGCGCGCGTTGCACGTCGAGATTCCGATGGCCGACTTCTTCGAACGGCCCACCGTCGACGAACTCGCCGAATTCGTGACGCGGCGACAGGACTCCGTGACGCGGGGAGAGGAAGCCCTGACGCGGCCCGCCGGCGCCGCCCCTGCCGCGCCCACCCCTCGCAACGGCGCGTCCGCGTGAGCGGCGGCAACGGGCTCTCGGCGCTCTCCTCCGCCCAGCAACGCCTCTGGTTCCTCTGGCAGTTGCGGCCCGACGGCAGCGAGTACAACGTGCCGCGCGCCACGCGGCTGCGCGGCCCGCTGGACGTCCCCGCCCTTCAGCAGGCCCTCGACCGGCTGGTGGCCCGGCACGACGTGCTGCGCGCCACGTTCCCGACCGTGGACGGCGCGCCCGCCCTGCGGATCGCCCCGGAGGGCCGCGTGCCCTTGACCCTGACCGACCTCGGCCGGGCGCCGGCGGCGGCGCGGGAAGCAGCCATGCGCGAGGCGGTCGCCCGAGCCGCCCTCGCCCCGTTCGACCTGGCGGCCGGGCCGGTGTTCCGCGCGGACCTGATCCGGCTCGCCGACGACGACCACGCGCTGGTCCTCGCCTTCCACCACATCGTGGTCGACGGCTGGTCGCTGGGCATCCTCGACCGGGAGCTGTCCGTCCTGTACCAGGCCGCGCTGACCGGCGCCGCCGACCCGCTGCCCGCGCCCGTACGCTCGTACCAGGAGTACGTGGCCGCCGAGCGGCGGCTCCTGGCCGGGCCGCGCAGCCGCGAGGCGCTGGACTACTGGCGCGCCGAACTCTCGGGCGTGCGGCTCAAGTTGCCCTTGCCGAGCGACCGGCCGCACCCCGCCGCGCAGAGCTTCGAGGGCGACAGCCGGCCCTTCGCCATACCGCCGGAGCTCGGGCAGCGGCTCGAAGCCGTCGCCTCCCGCAACCGCTCCACCCGCTTCATCACCCTGCTGGCCGCCTACGCGGTCCTGATGTCCCGGCTCGCCTCGACGACCGACCTGGTCATCGGCGTGCCGGTCAGCGGCCGCACGGAGCTGGAGGTCGAAGGCACCGTCGGGCTGTTCGTGAACATGCTGCCGCTGCGCGTCCGCTGCGCGCCGGACACGGCCTTCGGAACGCTCGTCCAGCAGGTGCGCGACACGTTCCTCGCCGGGCACGAGTACCAGGACCTGCCCTTCCAGCTCCTCGTGGAGGAGTTGCAGCCGGACCGCTCGACCTCCCGGCACCCGCTCTTCCAGACCGTGGTCACCTACGAGGACCTGCCCGACGCGGGCGAGCTCCTCCCCGGCCTCGACTCCTCACCGCTGCCGCTGCCGACGGACACCGCCAAGTACGAGATGGCGCTGCACCTGGCGTGGCACCGGAAGGGCGCCGAGGCGTGGATGGGCTACCAGACGGACGTCTTCGACGGCCGCACCGCGGAGCTGTTCGGCCGGCGGTACGTACGCCTGCTCACCGCCGCGCTCGCCGACCCCGACGCCCCGATCGGCCGACTGCCCGTACTCGACGCCGACGAGGAACGGACGCTGCTCAGGGAGTGGTCCGGCGCGGCGGACAGCCCGCGCGAGCGCGGAGAGGACGGCGCGCGCGAGTCCGTGGCGGACGACCCGTGCGACTACGCGGTGGGCGACCCGCGCGATCACGCCGCGGACCGCGCCCACGAGACCGTACGAGCCGACGAGCACCAGCCCGCTGGGCACCGCGTCGACGACCTCTTCCGCCGCCGGGCCCGCGCGCACCCGGACGCCGTCGCCGTACGGACCGCAGAGGCCACCCTCACGTACGCCGCGCTGGACCGGGCCGCCGACGAGGCGGCGGCCGGGCTGCGGGCGGCGGGCGCGGGGCCGGGCGCGCTCGTGGCGGTCTGCCTGCCGCGCGGCGCGGAGCTGGTGACCGCGCAACTGGCCGTCCTCAAGTGCGGTGCCGCCTATGTCTCCCTGGACCCCGCGCACCCCGTGTCGCGGCTGAACGCGATCCTCGCCGAGGCGCGCCCGCTGCTCGCCGTGGCCGACGCCGGGCACGCCGGGTCCCTGGGCGGCGGTACGGACGTCCGTACGCTCGACGCCCTGACCGTGCCCGGGGGATCGGTACCGGCCCCGCGGACCGGGCCGGGCGACCTGGCCTACGTCGTATACACCTCCGGTTCGACCGGTGAGCCCAAGGGCGTGATGGTCGAGCACCACGCCCTCACCACCCTGGTGACCTGGAGCCACGCGGAATTCGGCCTCGGCCCCGGCGACCGCGGCACGCTCATCGCCGCCCCCGGATTCGACGCCTCCGTCTGGGAGATCTGGTCGGCCCTGACCGCCGGGGCCACCCTGGAGATACCCGACGCGGAGACCGTGCCGGACCCGGCCGCGCTCCGCGCCTGGCTCACCGAACACCGGGTCACCAGCGCCTTTCTGCCGACACCACTGCTGGAGCGGATGCTCGGCACGCCGTGGCCCGCCGATACGGCGCTGCGCACCGTGCACGCCGGCGGCGACCGGCTGCACGGAACGGGCGGCCACGCGCTGCCCTTCCGCCTCGTCAACAACTACGGGCCCACCGAGAACACGGTCATAGCCGCCTCGGGCACGGTCACGGCGGCGGGCGAGGCGCGCGGCGTGCTCCCCGGCATCGGCCGGCCGATCACCGGGACCGAGGCGTACGTGTTCGACGCCGAGCTGCGGCCCGTCCCCGTAGGCGTCCCCGGCGAGCTGTACCTGGGCGGCGCGGGGCTCGCCCGCGGCTACCTCGGCAGGGCCGCGCTGACCGCCGACCGGTTCGTACCGCACCCCTACGCCGCGACGCCGGGCGCCCGCCTCTACCGCACGGGCGACCTGGTGCGCTGGCGGAACGACGGCAGCCTGGACTTCCTGGGCCGCGACGACCACCAGGTGAAGATCCGCGGCGTACGCGTCGAACTCGGCGAGATCGAGAACGTGCTCCGCGCCCACCCCGCCGTACGCGAAGCGGCCGTGCTCACCACGGCCCCGGACGACGGCCCGGCCGGGACCGAACTCATCGCCTACCTGGTGCCCGCCGACGGCTCGTCAGCTCTCGAACTCGCCGAGCTGCACGACCATATGACGCGGCGTCTGCCCCGCCACATGCACCCGCGCCGATGCCTGGCCCTGCCCTCGCTGCCGCTCACCCCCAACGGCAAGGTCGACCGTACGGCGCTGCCCGAGGACGCCCGGGAAATCGCCGCGCCCGCCGCCGCCCGCCGGCGCGCCGAGGCGCCCCTGGAGCGCCGGATCAGCGCCGTGTGGGCGGCGGCGCTCGGCCACGATTCCTTCGGCATCGAGGACAACTTCTTCGACGTGGGCGGCCATTCGCTGCTGCTGGCCTCGGTCCGCGACCGGCTCGCCGAGGAACTGGGCGGCCCGGTGCGGATCGCCGACCTGTACGCGCACCCGACCATCGCCGCCCTCGCCCGGCGGCTCGCCGGCGCCGAGACCTCCGCCCCGGCCCCGGCCCGTACCGGCGGCGCGGACCGCGCCGCCGACCGCCGCCGCGGCGCCGCCCGGCTCACGGCCATGCGAGCGCGGGCCTCAGGGGACGCGCGAACCTCCCGGACCGACCGGACCGCCGAGACCTCCCGGGCCTCCCGAACCCCCCGGACCACCGAGGACCCCCGGGCCTCCCGGACCTCCCACGGAAGGGCTGAACGACAGTGACGACCACCGCCGACCCCATCAGCAGCGACGAGCACGCCGACGCCGGTGGCCGCCTCACCGAAGCCGACGACACCCACATCGCCGTCGTCGGCATGGCCTGCCGCTTCCCCGGAGCCACGACCCCGGAGGAGTACTGGCACAACGTGGTGAACGGCGTCGACGGCGTACGCGCCCTCACCGACGCGGAACTGGAGGAATGGGGCGAGGACCCCGAGCGCGCCAAGGACCCCCGCTACGTGCGCCGGCACGGCGTCGTGGAGGGCATCGGCGACTTCGACGCGGAGTTCTTCGGCATCACCGGCCGCGACGCCGACCTGCTCAACCCCCAGCACCGGATCTTCCTGGAGTGCGCGTGGGAGGCGCTGGAGCGGGCCGGATACGACCCGCGCGCCGTCCCCGGCACCACTGGGCTGTTCGCCGGGGCCGGCCGCAACGGCTACGCCTCGGTCGTACGGTCCCGGCCCGACCGCTTCCCCGGCGTCGACGACCTCGCCCTCAGCCTCGCCAACGACCCCGAGCACCTGTGCACCCGCGTCTCGTACCTGCTCGGCCTCACCGGCCCGAGCGTCGCCGTCATGACGGCGTGCTCGACATCCCTGGTCGCGGTGCACGAGGCGAGCCGGGCGCTGCTGGCCGGCGAGTGCGACACGGCGCTGGCCGGCGGGGTCACCCTGCGGGCCCCGCTCCTCGGCTACCCGCACCGCGAGGGCGGCACCTTGTCCCCGGACGGCTACTGCCGCACGTTCTCCGCCGACGCGCGGGGCATCGTCGGCGGGGACGGCGCCGGGATCGTCGTCCTGCGGCGGCTGCGGGACGCCATCGAGGACGGCGACCACGTGCACGCGGTGCTCCGCGGCTCCGCCGTCAACAACGACGGGCGCGAGCGCGCGGGCTACACCGCCCCCGGCGTACGCGGCCAGGCCGAGGTCATCCGCCGGGCGCACATCGCCGCCGACGTGTACCCGCGCGACATCTCGTACGTGGAGGCGCACGGCACCGGCACCCCGGTCGGCGACCCCATCGAGGTCACCGCGCTCACCGAGGCGTTCCGCGACGGGTACGCCGAGGACGAGACGGCCGCCGACGGCACCGTGGGGCTGGGCTCCGTCAAGACGAACATCGGGCACACCGACACCGCCGCCGGAGTCGCGAGCCTCATCAAGACCGTGCTCGCCCTGGAGGAACGCACGCTCCCGGCCACCCTCCACTTCACCGCGCCCAACCCCGCCATCGACTTCGACGCCACCTCCTTCAGCGTCACCACCCGCACCCGCAAATGGGAGACGACCCGGCTGCCGCGCCGGGCCGGCGTCAGCTCCTTCGGCATCGGCGGCACCAACGCGCACGTCGTGCTGGAGGAGGCGCCGGTCCCCGCCGCCGCCCCGCAACTTGCCGCGTCCACCGCGCAGTTGCTGGTGCTGTCGGCCCGTACGCCCACCGCGCTCGACGCCATGGCCGAGCGGCTGGCCGAGCACCTGCGCCGCCGCCCCGACCTGCCGCCGGCCGCCGTCGCCCGCACTCTCCAGACGGGCCGGCACGCCTTCGAGCACCGTCGCTACGTCGTCTGCTCGGACCACGCGGAGGCCATTGAGGCGCTGTCGGCTCCGGCGGTACGGGCCGTGGGGTCCGTACGGGCCGATGGCGCCGCCGGGGGGTTCGGGGCCGTCGACGGTTCCGGGTCTTCCGGTCCGGCCGGTCCTGCCGGCGGTCGCCTTGAGTCGCCGATCGTCTTCTCCCTTCCGGGCGGCGGAGCGCGGTACGTCCACGACACCCACCCCGTGTACGCGACGTCCCCGGCCTTCCGGAACGCCGTCGACGCGTGCTGCCAGGCGCTGCCCGCGGGCCTCGGCACGGACGTACGACGGCTGCTGACGCCGCGTACGGACACCGGGGCCGACGCCGCGCCCTCCCCGGAACTGGACCGCGCGGCCGGCTTCACCGTGGCGTACGCGCTCGCCCGCACCCTCATGGACTGGGGCGTCGCCCCCGCGACCGTGACGGGGCACGGCGTGGGCGCGCCGGCCGCCGCGGCCGTGGCCGGGGCCCTGCCGCTCGCCGACGCGCTGGCCATCGCCGCCGCGTCGGGGCGCGGAGAGGCCGCGCTGCGCGAGGCGGTCCAGTCGGCCCGGTGGCAGACCTCGACGACCGGCTGGACGCACTCCGCCTCCGGGCTGCCCGTGACGTCGCGAGAAGCTGCCGACCCCGGCTTCTGGGCGGGGCTCCTGGACGGGAGCGCCGTCCCGGCGGCTCCGGGCGGGGACGGCCGGCACCTCGCGGAGATCGGACCGGAGCAGCCGGGCGGCGACGTGCTCGCCGCGCTGCTCGACACCGTGGGCCGGGCGTGGGCCGGCGGCGCGGCGGTCGCCTGGGACCGGTTGCACGACGGTACGGACCGGAGCCGGGTGCCGCTGCCCACGTACCCCTTCGAGCGCCGGACCCACCTGGTACGGCCCATACCGGCCGTCTCCGCAGCTCAGGCAGTACCGGCGGGATCAGGTGAAGCAGGCGACCCCGCCGCACCGGCCGCCGAGCGCGCGGGGGACGAGCCGGTGGACGTGGACGCGGCACTCCTCACCCTCTTCCGCCAAGTGCTCGGCATCGAGGAGGACGTCGCCGACCCGGACTTCTTCGAGCACGGCGGGGACTCGCTCGCGGCCGTCGAGCTGGTCTCCCTCATCGAGAACACCTTCGGGGTCGCGCTGCCGCTGGAGGACGTCTTCGAGACGCCTACGCCCGGCGGTCTCGCCCGCGCCGTCGAGGAACTGCTGGCCGCCGCCGACGCGTCGGCGCGAGCGGACGGCGGCGGCGCAGCCGGGGGGCTCGCGTGACCGACCTGACCACCCTGGCGGGCCGCGTTCCCGCCACGGCCCCCGCCCCCGCCCCCAGCCCCGACTCCGCCGACGAGACGCACCGCCCGTACAAGTTCCTGCCCGCGTCCTTCGCCCAGCGGCGGCTGTGGTTCCTGGACCAGCTCGACTCCGGCAACAGCGCCTACAACCTGGTGGCGGCCCTGCGGCTGCGCGGGGCGCTCGACCTGGCGGCGCTGCGCTGGGCCCTGAACCGGGTCGTGGACCGGCACGAGGCGCTGCGCACCGTGTTCCGGGCCGACGCGGCGGGGGAGCCCCAGCAGTGCGTGGCGCCGAGCCTCACGATCCCGCTCCCGGTCACCGACTTGGCGGCGGAGCCCGAGGCCGGGCGCGCGGAACGGGCCCGCGCTCTCATCGAGACGGAGACCGAGCACGTCTTCGACCTCTCCCGAGGGCCGCTCATCAAGACCCTGGCGGTGCGGCTCGGCGAGCGCGACCACGCCCTGGCCGTCATCTGCCACCACACCGTCTGCGACGGCTGGTCCATGGCCCGGCTCTTCGAGGAGCTGTCCGAGCTGTACGCGGCCCGTACGGCCGGGCGCGAGCCGTCCTTGGCCCCGCTGCCGCTCCAGTTCGGCGACCACGCGGCCCGACAGCACCGCGAACTAGCCGGTCCCGAGGCCGAGAAGGCGCTGGAGTACTGGCGTACGCGCCTGGCCGACGCGCCCTCGCTGCTGGAGCTCCCCACCACCTACCCGCGCCCCGCCGTGCAGGGCTTCGACGGCGCGGTCCACACCATGACGCTCGATCAGGAGACCTGGCAGGCGGTACGGGCCACCGCGCGGCAGCACAAGGCGACGCCGTTCATGGTGCTGCTGTCGGTGTTCGCGCTCCAGCTCTCCCGGCTCTCGGGCGCCGAGGACCTGGTCGTCGGCAGCCCCAGCGCCGGCCGCTCCCGAACCGAACTGGCCCCGCTGATCGGCATGTTCGTCAACACCCTGCCACTGCGGGTCGACGTGACCGGCGACCCCTCGTTCGACGAGGTGCTGCGCCGGGTGCGGCGCGGCGCGCTGGACGCGTTCCCCCGCCAGGACGTACCGCTGGAGCGGATCGTCACGGAGCTGGGCCCGGAGCGGGAGCGGAGCCACGACCCGCTGTTCCAGGCGATGTTCGCGGTACAGCAGCCGCTCACCACCCCCGATCTGGTCGGCGTGGACGCGGAGGTCTTCCCGGTGAGCCCGCGGACGACCTTCACGGACCTGTGGCTGGAGATCCGACCGCACGACGACGGCGCGGACTGTTTCTTCCGCTACCGCACCGAGCTGTTCGACGCGGCGACCGTCGCGCGCCTCGCCCGGCAGTACCGGCACATCCTGCGCACCGCGCTGGACGCCCCGAGCACGCCGCTGTCCCGCTTCTCCCTGGCGGACCAGGAAGAAGCCGACCTGCTGCTCGGCCGCTGGAGCCGGGGCCCGGCCGCGTACCCCTGGGACGGCCCGGTGCACGAGGCGATCGACCGCCAGGCTCGACGCACCCCCGAGGCGACCGCCGTCGCCTTCGAGGGCGACCGGCTGACGTATGAACAGTTGGCTGGCAGGGCGGGCCAGTTGGCCCGGCACTTGGTGGAGGGCGGCGGCGCGGGCACGGACGCCCCGGTCGCCGTCTGCCTGCCGCGCGGGCCCGGACTCGTGACGTCCGCCCTCGCGGTCCTCGCCGCCGGGAGCGCCTATCTGCCGCTGTCCCCGGAGGACCCGCCCGCCCGGCTCGTACAGATGCTGCGCGCGGTCGGCGCGACACACCTCCTCACCACCGGCGACCTCGCCCCGCTCCTCGCCGAGGCCCAGGTGCCCGTCACGGCCGTGGACGCGTTCCCCTGGTCGGACGGGCCGCGCGACGCCACGCCCCTGGCGGCCGGTGCCGTAGGGCCCGGCGACCTCGCCTACGTGATCCACACCTCTGGTTCCACCGGCGCGCCGAAAGCGGTGGGCGTGCCGCACCGGGGCCTGGCGGCGCGGGTCCGCTCCATCCAGGCCACCCACGGCCTCGACGGCTCGGACCGGGTGCTGCACAAGACGCCCTGCACCTTCGACGTCTCCGTGACCGAACTGCTGTGGCCGCTGACCACGGGCGCCGCACTCGTCGTCGCCACGCCGGGCGGGCACCGCGACCCCGCGTACCTCGTCGAGCTGATCGAACGCGAGCGGGTGACCACCGCTCACTTCGTGCCGCCGCTGCTGGCGGCCTTCCTCGAAGAGCTGAGCCTCGAAGAGCCGGGCCTCGCAGAGCCGGGTCCGGAAGAGCCGGGTTTCGACCGCTACCGCTGCGCCTCGCTGCGGCGCGTGCTCTGCAGCGGCCAGGAGCTGCCTCGTACGACGCTCGACCGCGCCCTCGGCCGGCTCCCCGCGCGGCTCTACAACGCGTACGGGCCGACGGAGGCGTCCGTCGAGGTGACCGAGTGGGAGTGCCCGGCCACGGCCGCCACGGGCACGGAACGGGCCGACGACGTACGGGTGCCCATCGGGCGGCCCGTCGCCGGGGCCGAGACGTATGTGCTCGACGGAGAGCTGCGGCCCGTGCCGGTCGGCGTGCCCGGCGAGCTGTACCTGGGCGGTGTGGTGCTCGCCCGCGGCTACCTGGGCCGGCCCGACCTGACCGCCGACCGCTTCGTGCCGCACCCGTACGCCGACGCGCCGGGCGCGCGGCTCTACCGTACGGGCGACCTGGTGTGCTGGCGGGCCGACGGCAGCCTGGACTTCCTGGGGCGCAACGACCACCAGGTCAAGGTCCGGGGCGTGCGCGTGGAGCCCGGGGAGATCGAGAACGTGCTCCGCGACCACCCGGGCGTACGGGAAGCGGTCGTGATCGCGGCCGCTCCGGAGGGCGGCTCCGCCGGGATGGAGCTGGTCGCCTACGTCGTACGGCAGAGGCGCGGGCCGGAGACGGGGCTGGGCGTCGGCGGCGACGCCTCCGTCGCCGGGGACTCGCCCGGTGCCGAGGATGACGAGGCGTTCGTCTCCGCGCTCCGCTCCGAGCTGCGCGACCGGCTGCCCGGCTATATGGTCCCGGCCCACCTCGTGACCCTCCCTGCCCTGCCGCTCAACGCGAGCGGCAAGGTCGACCGCGCGGCCCTGCCCGCACCCGCCACGAGCCCCGCCGCGGACCACGCACCCGGCCAGGCGGGCCCGTGCGATGACATCGAGCGGACGCTCGCCGCCCTCTGGTCGCAGGTGCTGGGCCGTCAGCAGACCGACATCGACGAGGACTTCTTCGCCGTCGGCGGGGACTCCCTCAAGAGCATCCAACTCGTGCACCGAGCCCGCGAAGCCGGGTTCTCCCTGCGCGTCGGCGATGTGTTCCACCACCCCACGGTCAGCGAACTCGCCGACCACGTAAGGAAGTCCATCCCGGACCGATCCGGCGTGGCCGACCCCCAGGGGGCACGGTGAAGAACCCCTGGCTGCTGCGCTTTCCCCGTCGTCCCGACGCGAAGGTGCGCCTGGTGTGCCTGCCGGGGGCGGGCAGCGCGGCGTCCATGTACTACCCGTGGTCGACCGCGTTCCCCCCGGAGGTCGAGGTCTGCGCCGTACAACTCCCGGGCCGGGGCGGGCGGTTGAAGGAGGAACCGTACCGTCGGATGGAGCCGCTGGCCGACGCGCTGGCCGAGGTGGTGCGCGACGAGTGCGACCGCCCGTTGGTCCTCTTCGGCCACAGCCTCGGCGCCCTCATCGCGTACGAGGTGGCGGACCGCCTGCGCGACCACCCCGGCGGCCCGGCCGCCCTCATGGTGGCCGCGCACAAGGCGCCGCACCTCGGGAGCGCCCGTGTGTCCGTACACGACCTGTCGGACCATGACCTGCTGGCCTTCATCGGCCAACTGGGCGGCACCTCCCCGGCGGTGCTGGACCGCCCGGAGATCAGAGCGCTGGCGCTGCCCTCCCTGCGCGCCGACTTCGAGCTGGACTACACCTACGCGTACCGCGAACGGCCGCCCCTCGCCATCCCGGTCAGCGCGTACGGCGGCACGGCGGACCCCATCGTCTCCGAGGCCGAGGTGGCCGCCTGGGAACCGCTCACCACCGGCGCCTTCACCCACGAGCAGATGCCCGGCGACCACTTCTTCCTCACCGCACCCGAGGGCGCCGCGACGCTGTCGCGGATACGCGGCACGCTGCTCGAACTCGTTTCCCACGCCCACCCCGAGCCTGGTGCCATCCCCGGCGCCCAGCTCAGCAGAGAGGAGCGCGTTTCCCATGTTCGAGGATGACGACCGCCGCCGCTACGCCGTGGTCCGCAACCACGAGGACCAGTACTCCGTCTGGCCCGAGGACCGCGCGGCCCCCGAGGGCTGGGCACTGGTGGGCGTGGCGGGTTCCAAGAGCGAGTGCCTGGCCCATATCTCCGCCGTGTGGACCGACCTGCGGCCTCTGAGCCAGCGCTCCTAGCCCCCACTTCCTTTAACCGCCGCCGCTCGGCCGGGCCCCTCTCGCGGGGCCGCCGGACCTGCCGGACCGACCCGTAACGAGGAGGAAAGCAGCACGTGTTCGCCCAGCTCACTCTCCACCGGATATTCGAGGAACAGGCCGCGCGCACCCCCGACGCGCCCGCTGTGACGGACGGTCGGGAATCCCTGACGTACCGCCAATTGAACCTGGCAGCCGACAGGTTGGCGTCCGCCATTTCCCGGCACGCCCCCGCCCCCGGCACGCGGGTGGGCCTGTATCTGCGGCGCGGCAACAGTGTCGTGGCCGCCGCGATCGCGGTCCTGAAGGCCGGCTGCTCGTACGTACCGCTCGACCCGGCCTATCCGCCGGAGCGGGTGCGGTACATGGCGCGCGACGCGTCCCTCGACCTGGTGGTGGCGGACCAGGACGCCTCGGCGGTGCTGCCGGACGCCACCGTCATCGACGTCGCGGACGCCCTCCGGCAGGACACGGCGTCGGCTCCGGCTAAGGCTCCGGCCTTGGCCCTGCCCTCGACCCCGGCTCCGTACGTCCGGCAGGAGAAGGCGGTGGACCCGGCCGCGCCGGCCTACGTCATCTACACGTCCGGATCCAGCGGCGACCCCAAGGGCGTCGTGGTCTCCCACCGGAACGTCACCGCGCTGCTCGACGCCTGCGATCAGGTCTTCGACCTGCGCGGGGACGATGTGTGGACGCTGTTCCACTCGCCGTGCTTCGACTTCTCCGTGTGGGAGATGTGGGGCGCGCTGTCCCACGGCGCGCGGCTGGTCGTGGTGCCGGCCGACACCGCCCGTTCGCCCGACGCGATGCTCGATCTCGTCGTGGCCGAGCGCGTCACCGTACTCAACCAGGTTCCCTCGGTGTTCCGTTACCTCTCGCGGTCGGCGGTGGCCCGAGTGGAGGAGACCGGCGAGCGCCCCGAACTGCCGTTGCGGTACGTCATCTTCGGCGGCGAGGTGGTGGACCTCGAAGCCGTACGCGCCTGGCGTCTGGCGCACGGCACGAGCACCGAGTTCTTCAACTCGTACGGCATCACGGAGACCACGGTGCTCGCCACGTACCGCAGGCTGCCCGAGAGCGAGATCGACGCGCTGCCGACGGGTTCGGCCGCGGTACCGTCCCCGCCGGACGGCTCCCCGGCGACCGGTGCGGTACCCGACCCTGAGCGGAACATCGGGCGCCCGCTCGACGGCTTCGAGGTAGTGCTGCTCGACGAGTGGGGCGGCCGTACGCCACCGGGACGCATCGGCGAACTGTGTCTCGCGGGTGAACAGTTGGCGATCGGATATCTGGGCCGCCCGGAGCTGACCGAGGAGCGCTACCCCTACCTCGACCTCGCGGGCACCGGGGAGCCCCGCCGCTACTACCGCAGCGGCGACCTGGCCGTGGCGATGCCGGACGGCACCTGGGAGTACGCGGGCCGGGCCGACGACCAGGTGAAGATCAACGGCTACCGCATCGAGACGGGTGAGATCGAGAGCGCGCTGCTCGGCACCGAGGGCGTACAGGACCTCGTGGTCCTGCCGGTCACCAGCCGCATCGGCGAACGCATGCTCACCGCGTTCTACGCGCCGGTTCCGGGAGCTGACGGCGGCGGCAGCGCTGACGGCGGCGAGGGCGATATCGGCGATGGCGGAGACGGCCGGGCCGGTGCAGAGGGCCGGGACGTGCTGGCCGAGCGGCTCATGGCCCGCGCCAAGGAGGCGCTGCCCGCCCATATGGTGCCGCGCCGCTTCATCCGGGTGGACGCGCTGCCGCTGACCCCGTCCGGCAAGACCGACAAGCGCGCCCTCACCGCACAAGCATCATGACCCATGCCAGGAGGACGACCCATGCCTGACACGACCGACGACCGGCCGCACGGCCGCGGCTCCGGGTGGGCCGCGCCGCGGGACGAACTCCCGCTGTCCGCCGTGCAGGAGGCCATGTGGGTCGCCTGGCAGCGCGACCCCGAGCGGTGGGAGCACATCATCCCGCTGGCCCTCGACGTCAGCGGCCGCCTGGACACTGACCGACTTCGGTCGGCCGTAACGGAACTGACGCGCCGCCACCCCATGCTGCGGGCCCGCGTCGTCGAGACCCGTACCGGAACCCGGCTGTCCTGGGCCGGTGCGGAGGCCCCCGTGCCCTTCACCGTCCGTACGGTGACCGGCGGACGCTATGACGCCATCGTGGCCGCACGAGCCCCCTTCGACCTGAACCGGGGACCGCTGGCGCGGGTCGAGGTGCTGTACGGGCCGGACTACACGCTCCTGCTGCTCACCGTCCACCACCTCGTCCTGGACGGCACCTCGACCCCCTTCCTCCTCGACGAGCTGCGCCGGGCCTACGGCGGCGAACCGCTCGGCGAGCCGGAACCCCTCGGCCCGTACGTCGCCCATGCCCAGCGCTCATGGGAACTCGCCCTCGGCCCCGAGGGCGAGCCGCTGCGGGAGTACTGGCGCTCCGCCCTGGCCGGCACCGGCGACGCAGCGGCCGACCGGCCGCTGCCCGTACGGTCCGAGCCGGACGGCTACCGGCAATTCCCGCTCCCCATCGACCATCAACTGTCGGCTGAAGTAAGGAAGTTGGCGAGGCGACTGGGTGTCACCTACTTCACCGTCATGTTCGCCGCCCTCTTCGTGACCCTGCACCGCCACACCGCCTCGGACGACATCATCGCGTCCGCGCCCTACCACGGGCGATCCGCCCCGGCCCTCGACGGGCGCGTCGGCTTCTTCGTCAACGTGCTGCCGTTCCGGCAGCAGATCGACGGCTCCCGCACCTACGCGGAGCTGGCGCGCGGGCTGCGGGAGCGGGTACGCGCCGGGGTCGGGCACGGGGACCTGCCGCTGCCCGCGATCCTGCGTGCGGCGGACCTCACCGGCCCGGCCGGTCGCGCCTGTACGCACCAAGTGGTCCTGCAATACGTGCAGTTCGGCCATGAGGACGACGGCGCTTGGTGTGGCGGGCCCGATGTGGGGCGGCTGCGGTTCGGCGCCGGGGAGACCTCGTGCGAGCTGCGGCTGCTGGAGCTGACGGACGTACCGGACTACCGGCTCACCGTCCTGCTGATGGAGGACAGCCACGGCAGCCGCATGCTGTGGAAGGACCCGGACGGCTCGCTCGGCGCGGAACTCCTCGCCTCGCTGGCCCGGGACCACGTGGCCGTCGTGGCGGACATGGTCGCCGACCCGCACCGCACCGTGGCGGAGGGCCTGGCGCTGCTGCCTGCCGTCAGCGTGCCCCCGGCGCCGACCGCCGTCGCCGACGCGACGGCCTCGGCCTCGGCCTCGGCCCCGGCCCGTACCGGCGGCGAGTACGGCGATCAGCGCCACACCTCGGCCGCCGCCCCCTCCTCCTCCGCGCCCTCGCCCTCGGTGGTGCCCGCGCCGGCTCGCGGCTTGACCTCGCCCACCGCCGTCGCGCTCGCCATGATCTGGCAGAGCGTGCTGGGCGTGCCCGTCGCCTCGGCCGAGGACTCCTTCTTCGAGCTGGGCGGGCATTCCCTGCTCGCGACCACACTGCTCACCCGCGTCGGCCGGCGCTTCGGCGTCGACCTGTCGCTGCGCGATCTCTTCACCCACCCCGGCTTCGGCGAGCTGGTGGGCGTGATCGAGCGGGCGGCGGCCGACGCGCCGCCCGCCGCCGAGGCCGACGCGGCCCCGGCGCGCCCGGAGCCCGACGGCGCCTTCCCGGCCTCCCGGTTCCAGGAGAGCATCTGGCTCGCCCAACGGCTGGACCCGGCGCACGCGACATACCACGTGCCGCTGTCCTGGGAGGTGGAGGGGGAGCTGGACGCGGGGGCCTTGCGGGACGCGCTCGCCGCCGTGATCGCCCGGCACGAGATTCTGCGCACCCGCTTCGTGGACCGCGACGGCCGGCTGTTCCAGGAGGTGATGCCGCCGTGGACCCCTGAGATCGAGCGGTTCGACCTCACGGGCGGAACCACGCGTAGTGCGGCGGTCGAGGCGTGGGCCGACGAGGCGGCGTCCGCGCTGTCCCCGGCGGACGGCCGTCTTCTGCGCGCCGCGCTCTTCACCCTCGGCCCGCGCCGCCACGTACTGTCGCTGTGCGTCCACCACCTCGTGCTCGACGGCGAGTCCGTGCCCGTGCTCGTACGGGAGTTGGAGCGGTGTTACGCGCCGTCAGCTACGGGCGAGGCACCGCCGCCGCCCCGGCACCAGTACCGGGACCTGGTGGCGGCCGAGGGGGCGGGGTCGGGCGCGTCCGATGATGTCGCCTACTGGTGCCGCCAGTTGAAGGGAGCGCCGAGTTCGCTCGGGCTCGCCGCCCCCGCCTCGGTCGAGCCGTTGGGGAACTTGGGGCTGGAGCTGTCGCCCGACGTGGCGCGCGAGCTGCTGCCCGTACAGCGTGCGGAGAAGGTCTCGGCCTTCATGGTCCAGGCGACCGCGGTGGCCGCCGCCCTGCACCGCTGGACCGGTCTCACGGATCTCACCTTCGGCATCCCGGTGGCCCATCGCGGTCCGGCCGCCTTCCCGGACGTCATCGGGCCGTGCCTCAACACGCTGGTGCTGCGCTCCCGGTGCACCCCGGAGATGACGCTCGCCGACCTGCTGCGCGCGCTGCGGGAGGAGATCATCGACGCCTTCGAGCACCGGGCGGCGTCGTTCGAGGACGTGGTGCGCGGCCTCGCGCCGAGGCGGTCGCCGGGGCAGACGCCGTACGCGGACGTCCTGCTCAACAGCGTCAGCCTGACCAACTGGTCGGGGCGGCTGGGGGACGCCCGGCTGCGGCCCGTGGACTTCGTCGCGCGGCGCACGGAGACGAGCAAGTTCCCTGTGACCATTACCTTCGCGGAACGGGACGCGGGGCTGCGGGGCTCCCTGGCCTACCGGGGCGACCGGGTCGGGGCCGATGCCGCCGGCCGGCTGGCGGACGGGATCTCCGCGGTCCTCGGCCATTTCCGGGCACTGCTGCCGGAACCGGTATTCGGGCGAGGGGCTGCGGGGCCGGCCCGGGGCGGGGCGCCGGTACCGGGCGGAGCACCGAGCCCGGACCGGCTACGGAGCCCGGCCCGTACGCCGAGCCCGGCCCGTACGCCGAGCTCTTCGCTTGGGCCGACCCAGGGAAGGAACGGAGCGAACTCATGAGGAAATTTCGATTCGGCGTCAATCTGAATTCAGCAACCAGCCATCAGGAGTGGACGCGGAAGTGCCGCGCGGCTCAGTCGCACGGATTCGACGTGCTCACGGTTCCGGACCATCTCGGAGTGCAGGCTCCGTTCCCCGCGCTGGTCGCGGCGGCGGCGGTGACGGAAAGGGTTCGAGTTTCAACATTCGTGCTCAACTGTGCTTTCTGGAACCCGGTTCTGTTGACTCGCGAGGTCATGACAACTGATCGGCTCACCGATCGGCGGCTCGAAGTGGGGCTGGGCACCGGATATGTGCGTTCGGAGTTCGACAAGGCGGGGGTGGAGTGGGGCACGGCCGGCAGCCGTGTCGATGGTTTGGAACGGACGGCCGCGGAACTGACCCGGCTGCTGGACCACCCCCGCGAACTGGGGGACACTCAGCCGCCTGCCCGGCCGCCGCTCCTCATCGGCGGCAACGGCGACCGGGTAATGGGGCTGGCGGCGCGCCACGCCGATATCGTCGCGTTCACCGGAGCCGTACTCAAACGCGGGGCCACGCGTGGCACCTTGCAGCTCCTTGACGCGGACACGGTCGCGGAACGGGTGGCGTATTTCGAGAAGACCGCCGGCGATCGCGCGCCCGGAATCGAGCGCAACATTCTGGTCCAGGCCGTCGTGGTGACGGACCGGCGGCGCGCCGCGGCGGAGACGCTGTGCCGCCGGATGCCGCACCTGACGCCCGATCAAGCTCTTGAGGCGCCCACGGTGTTGATGGGCACGGTGAAGGAGATCGTGGAGCAGTTGCGGGAACGGCGGGAGCGGTACGGCTTCTCTTACGTCAGCGTGCATGAATCGGCAATGACGGATTTCACACCGGTCATCGAGGCGCTTGCCGGCCAGTGAGTTTTAGGCCAAGGGGTTTTTCAGGCAGTGAGCTTCCAGGCGGTGAGTTCCGGACAGTGGATTTTCGGCCAGCGAGTTCTCGGGCGGTGAGTTTCCGGACGGCGCGTTAATGGGTAGGGAGGCGGGAGCCGAGGCGGCGGTGCCGCGTCTGCCGCCTCTCCGAAATAGGCACCCTGATAGGCGGCTCAGGGCAAGACTTGACACTCTGTATATGGAATACAGGATTCCATCGGGTTACGTTGAGCGGGACCATGTGATCCGTGCGTGCCTGGGAGTGCAGTCTTATGCCCGTCGAGCAGTTATCCCCTGGTGTGATGACACCGCCCTCCGCGGAGGGCCGACTTCCCGCGGGGGACGCCGGGCGGATTGCGCGGGGCGCGCGTAAGGGGAGTCCTTGAGAATGTCGATTGCCGTAGCCGTGCTCGCCGATGACCCGATAACCGAAGAAGGCGCCATCGTGCGCCTGAACTCTTACGACGAGATTTCAGCGCGTTCCCTGGATTCATGCCACGCCGACAGCGCCTTCGATGTTCTGCTCGTCCTGGCCAACGGGGTGACCGGATCCATGCTCACCAGGGTGGCGCGGGTGCGCCGGGAAAGCGGCGGCGGAGGGCGCGGGGTGCCAGTGGTGCTCGTCGCCAACGAATTCCCGGAACACTCCATGCTCCGCGCCATCAGTCTCGGACTTGTCAACCTGCTCTACCGGAAGGAGAGCAGCTTCAACGCCATCGCGCGCGCCGTCGTATCGGCCGCGCGAGGCTGTACGAAGCCCGGCGGCGACGGGGTGCAGCAGCGGCTCATCGGCCAGATCAAGGCGATCCGCGAAACCGCGCTCATCCCGCACGGGCTCAACGTCGCCGGCCTGGGGGCCAGAGAGGTCAACGTGCTCAGACTGCTGGCGGACGGCCTGAGCACCAAAGAAGTGGCGGGCCGGATCGGCTGCTCCGAACGCACCATAAAGAGCGTCATCCACCAGCTCGTGGCCCGCCACAACCTCAAGAACCGCACGCACGCCGTGGCGTTCGCGCTGCGCACCGGAGTGCTGTAACGCAGGTGTCACCCCCCCACCCGCGGCCGAAGCCGGCCGCGGGTCTTCAGCGCGTCACTCGGCTTCGCCGGACTCCGGCAGCCCGCCCAGAAACTCGATCAGAGCCGCGTTGACCTCGTCGGGCCGCTCCTGCTGGGTCCAGTGCCCGCAGCCGGGCAGCAACACGGTGTCGCGCAGCTTCGGGGCGACGGCGGTGAGGTTCTTCAGATACACGTCCATGCCGTGGAAGGACACCACCATGTCCCGGTCCCCGTAGACGTACAGCGCAGGCACCTCGATCCGCAGCCCCCGGAACACGGCCGTCAGCTCGTGGTTGCGCTGAATATTGCGGTACCAGTTGAGGGGCCCGGTGAAGGCGCGGTCCCCGTGTTCGGCATAGTCCCGCGTGAACGCCTCGATATCCTCCGGCGTGAGCCAGCCGGGCAGTTGTTCCGGCTCCTGGATCGTGTCCAGTAGCGAGGCGCCCTCGGGAATGACCCAGGGGCGGGGCGTCGCGGTGGCGGGATTGTCGCCCGAACCGCTGTAGAGCGTACGGCGGAAGCTGGACGCCGGGTCCCGGGCCAACTCGGCGTCCGCGACGCCAGGTTGCTGGAAGTAGAGCTGATAGAACCCGTCGCCGTAGTGCTCCCGGCTGTCCTCCAGCGAACCCAGCCCCGCCGGCGGCGCCGGCGGCACACTGAGCCCCGCGACACCCCGCACGACATCCGGCCGCAGCAACGCACTGGCCCACGCCACCGGCGCCCCCCAGTCGTGCCCCACGACCACGGCCCGCTCCTCACCGAGCGCGTGGATGAGCCCGATCACATCCCCGGTCAGATGCAGCAGGCTGTAAGCCTCGACATCCTCGGGCTGCTCACTGCGCGCATACCCCCGCTGATCAGGCGCCACCACCCGATACCCCGCATCCGCCAGTGGCCCGAACTGATGCCGCCACGAATACCAACTCTCCGGAAACCCGTGCAACAACACGACCAGAGGCCCCCGCCCCTGCTCCGCGATATGCAGCCTGACTCCGTTGACCTCGACAAACCTGTGCTCGACGGTGGAGCTCACGCATCCTCCCAACGTGCCAAAGGGGCTTGGACTCTACCCGTCCCCACACTCGCCCGGCGAGAGGTGCCGTACGCACGGGGGCGAGCCCCGACAACTCGGCACTCGCCCCGCCACACTTCCGCCCCACACGGCCATCACCCGCAAGCGGCATACTCCACAAACCGCCCCCACTCGCCCCGCCCGAAAACGAGATGGGGCCGCTTCGCGTCCTTGGAGTCCCTGACCGACACGGCTTGCTCGGTGATAGCGACCTCGACGCAGTTGTCGCCTTCGGTGCCGCTGTAGCTGGACTTGAACCAGGCCAGTTCTGGCGAGCTCACGATGCGCCTCCACTCTGCTCCAGCAGGCCCCGAGGAAAGGGGGCCTGTAGGAGGAGTACCGCCTGAGCGGCGCGACGTCAGCTCCGGGTGGCATACCGCACGAACTGCGCCCACTCGCGCCGCCCGATGGCGAAGTGGGGACGGGAGGTGTCTTTGGAATCCCGTACACAGACGGCGTGTTCGGTGATGGCCACCTCTATGCAGTTGTCGCCCGCGGTGCCGCTGTAGCTGGACTTGAACCAGGTGAGTTCGGTCGTGGTCATAGTGCTCCTCTGATCCGCTCCATCAGACCCACGGAGTCCTCGGGACTGAGGGCCTGTGAACGGGGTGTCGCATACCGTTGATGCAGGATGGCCGCCTCTTTAGGGCTAGCGATCAGCCGGCCGTTCTCCTGCCCTTCGGAGTACGCGAGCCGTCTGCCGTCGGTGGTCTCCAGAAGGGATAGGGGGCCGTCCAGACCCGCGTGCCGACGGCTGCACGTAGGCATGACCTGGATCGAAGTGTTGCGCAGGGTGGCGAGGTCCAGGATGCGATCCAACTGGCCGACCGTGACCTCGAAGCCGCCGAGTCCGCGTCGCAGGATGTGCTCTTCCATGATGAAGCTGAACTCGGTGTTGGGGCGCTCATTGAGCAACCGCTGACGCTCCATGCGTGCGGCCACCTGCGCCTCCATCTGTTCGTCCGACAGGGGAGGGATGCGGTTCTCGAACGCCGCGCGGGCGTATGCCTCCGTCTGCAACAGCCCTGGCACCAGACGACACTCGTACGTACCGAGAGTCGCCGCGATCTTCTCCAGTCTCGCCCACTCCCGGAACCACGCGGCCAGCCCCGGGCGGCGCGTCAGGTGCCTTGCTGCCTTTCGCAGGGCGTTCGTGTTCCCGAGCACGCCCTCCGCCCGTTCCACGAAGTCCTTGTCCGGCATGCGGCGACCCAATTCGATGGACGCGACGGTGTGTTGTGAGAAGCGCACCACGTCGCCGAGTTCTGTTCGGCTGAGTCCCGCGTGTTCGCGCAGGGCTTGGACTATCGCGCCGAAGGTGCGCATGCTGTCGGAGGAGTCCGGTTCCCTCTCCCAGTCGCGCGCTTCGTCCTCGCGCGTTTCGTCCGGCGGATCGGTCATGTCGGTCATACGCGGCCACCTCCAGGTGACGTGAATTCCCCGCGCTCAATTGACACAGCGTGACCACATGTTGTGCGTGCTGTCCATATCGGAACCGCGTACGTGCGCCGCCCGTACGCGGTTCCCCGCTGGTCAGTCCTCCTTTAGCGCTCGTAAGGGCGAGGGCTGAGCAGCCGAATTCGGTACGACTGCTGGTTACCGTACGTGCTTTCAGGTGGAGGTGTGCCGCCGAGGGCTCGACGGCTCAGTGGCCCAGCCGCGCCAGGGCCTGTTCCGGGTAGCGGCCGCCGGCTACCGCGTCGGGGGGGACGGTGGAGCGTAGGAGGGCGACCTGGTCGGGGGAGAGGGTGATTTCCGCGGCGGCGGCGTTTTCTTCCAGGTAGTGGGGGCGCTTGGTGCCGGGGATGGGGATGATGTCGTCGCCTTGGGCGAGGAGCCAGGCCAGGGCGGCTTGGGTGGGGGTGCAGCCGATCTGGGCGGCCACCTCGCCTATGGCGCGGACGAGGGCCAGGTTGCGGTCGATGTTCTCGTCGGAGAAGCGGGGCCAGCGGCGGCGGTTGTCGGTTTCGGCCAGTTCGGCGCGGGAGGTCACCGAGCCTGTCAGCATGCCCCGGCCCAGCGGGGAGTAGGCGACCACCGCTATCCCCAGTTCGCGGCAGGTGGACAGGATGTCGCCTTCCACCACGTCGCGGGTGAAGAGGGAGTACTCCAACTGGATCGCGCTGATGGGGTGTTCGGCGTGCGCCCGGCGCAGCGTGGTGGCGTTCACCTCGCTCAAACCCAGGTGGCGCACCTTGCCCGCACGCACCAGTTCGGCCATCGCGCCCACCGTCTCCTCGATGGGCACCTCGGGGTTCCGGCGGTGGACGTAGTAGAGGTCGAGGCGGTCGGTGCCCAAGCGGCGCAGCGAGGCTTCGCAGGCCGCCGGGACGTACGCGGCCGAGGTGTCCACGCCGTCGACCCGGCCCGTCGCGGGGTCGTGGCGCAGGCCGAACTTGGTCGCCAGCACCACGCTGTCGCGCCGCCGCGCGCCGCCGGACAGCCAGCGGCCGACCAGTTCCTCGTTGGCCCCGCGCCCGTACGCGTCGGCCGTGTCCAGCAGGGTGATGCCCAGCTCGGCGGCGCGGTCCAGGGTCCGCTGGGACTCCGCCTCGTCGGGGACCCCGTACGCGATGGACATGCCCATGCAGCCGAGGCCGATCGCCGACACCTCCGGGCCGTCGGTTCCCAGCGTGCGGTACCTCATCGCGTGCTCCTGTTCCTCGGTCATGCGGGGTTTCATGCAGGGGTTTCGGTGGCTGTCTGGTCCGTATGCGGTTTCGGGGCCTGCTGTGGCAGTGATCTGTACGCGCGCGCCACCGCCAGCAGCCACGCCACCTCGCCCGCGTAGTCGCCCTCCTTCGCCGACGACGGCTCCGGGACCACCGGATGCGCGCCGACCGGCACGTTGTCGCGCTTGGCGCGCAGCGCGGCCCGTACCGCCGTGGCGTACACGGCCGCGCGCAGCTCCTCGCCCGACAGGCCCGCCCGCCGGGCGTCGCGGTCCGCCGCGGCCATGGCGGCGGGCTCCATGTACGGCCGCAGGACGAGCAGCCCGTCCTGGATCTCGATCACCTTGCGGTACAGGCGGTAGTTGATGTCCCGCGGCATGAAGCGGGCCAGCCGGGCCAGCCGCGTCGGCGGCTCCGGGCTGAGCGCGATGTGCGGGAGCGCCCCGTACAGCGCGTCCCACAGCGGATGCAGCCGCTGGTAGGCCCAGAAGTTGCGGGCCAGCCGCCGCCAGTCCGAGAGCCGGGGCCCCCAGGACGGCATGGTGAGCCCGGCGACCAGGAAGGAGATGCCGATGCCGTTGGCCACCGGCGTCAGGAGTTCCCAGTCGAGCGGTTCCAGCCCGGACTGCACGGCGATCAGGGACGCGGCCCGGTTCAGGCAGTAGATGAGGCACGCGCCCGCGCCGATGCCCGTACTGAACAGGCCCCGGCGCAGCCACTGCCGCCCGGAGACCCGCCCGTACCGCCGGCACAGCCGCATGATCTCGACCATGCCGGAGCCGAAGGCGCTCACGTACAGCAGGAGGTATCCGGCGACCAGCGGGCGGTGCGCGTTCTGCAGGAGGTAGTGCGCGCTGCGGCCCCGGGACTCGGACCCGGCGATGCCCCACAGCGTCAGCATCGCGGCCGCGCACAGCACGGCGATCACCAGCCGCACCAGCGCCCGCCGGCCCGCCTCCTCGCGGGGGTAGACCCAGTAGACGATGGCGATCAGGAAGGCCGCGCTGGAGCAGACGCCGCCCAGCAGGTGAATGCCGAGCGCGCCGAGGTTGGGCACGCCCAGCGCGCTGTCCACGGTCGCGGCGACGGAGGGGGTGGAGAGGGTGAAGGAGATTCCCTTGCAGGAGAAGGCGATGATCAGGGCGATGAGCGCCGGGTCCCCCCGGTGGTGGCGCACATCACGGAGTTTGTAGAGCAGGGCCAGCGCGCAGAGCGCGGCGCACGCCGGGAACACGACACTCTTGACACCTAGCAACAGGTCCTCCGGGCCGTCACAACACTGCCGTCGATGATGCGCCGCAAGGCGTCGTGCGCGGGCTCAGTCCGGTGGATTGAGGGACTTCTCGATACGGGCGACCGCGTCCGCGTGATCGGACGGCACGTCCCATACGGACTCGACCGGGGGTCGGGTGACGCGCTCCAGAATCAGCGAGGCGACCATCTCCGCGGCCTGCTCCTCCTCGGTGGTGTAACTGGTGCGGCCGAGCACGTCCCGTACCCGCTGCGGATCGAGGTGCGGTACGAACGACTCGATGCCCATCGCGTCCGCCCCGGCGGCGTCCGAGTGGCAGCACAGCATGTGCGCCAGCTCATGGGCCACGATGTGGTCCCGGTGCAGCGCGCTGACGTTCGCCTCCACGACGATGAGGTCCATGTCGTCCATGGCCAGCCACATGCCGCAGGGGCTCTGCGCGCCCAGGGCGACCGACATGAGCTGGATGGGCCGGCCGCGGTCCCGGCTCAGCTTCTCGGTGAGCGTGGCGATCGTGCACCCGTCGGGCAGGTCCAGCCGCGCCAGGTGCGCCTCCGACGCGCGGCGCAGCGCCTTGTAGTCCTTGTGACCCCTTCTGCGTGGCCTGCCATGGGCCTTGGAGGGTTGCGAGTCCTGCGACATGCGTCCTCCTCGAAGCCGCCGAAAACCGATGCTCCACCTGCCGAGCGATGGTAACTACCCCAGTCGGCGCCCGGACAATGGTCTTGGCCGAAAGCCCATGTTGGCCGGAACCGCCCGCCGCGCCCCCGGGCCCCGGCCGGAGCACGCTACCCGAAGGTCGCCGAGGTGTCCCGGCCGTACGGCCCGTGGCCGATCCACGCCGGTCCGCGGGGCCGACTGTCTCAAAGAGACGCTTCGCCGGGCAACGGCGGCCGCGGAGGGGGCGCGCCCGCTGCCGCCCCGCGGGGTTCTTCAGGTGTCAGGGGCCGGGGGCGGCTCGGCCGCGGCGTGGCCGGCGAGCACGCCCGTACGCTTGCGCTGGACGAGCCAGTAGTAGGCGAAGCCGCCGGCGCCGACCGCGCCGATGAACAGGAACGCGCCCCAGCGCAGATACCAGTGCTGCGGCCCCGTCGCGTTGTAGACCGCCACGCGCGATGTAGCTGATGCCGGCGGCGAAGGTGTGGAAGGTGCCGAGGGTGCGCTTGAGCTCGAGACGGTAGCCCAGCTCGGCGAGCGAGTCGTCGTCACGGGACGCGCCGCTCCGGGGGGACTGGAGGGGCACCGGCTCGCCGTCGTGCGCGGCGGCGCGCCGCGGGGACCGCGGGTGCTGAGGGGCGCCGTCGTGCGACGCGTCGTCGTACGTACCGCCCGGCCCGCTCACTCGAACCACCGCTGCGGGCGCGGCGCCGTGTTCCGCCAGATGTGCTTGGCCTCCTGGTACTCCGCCAGCCCGGCCGGGCCCAGCTCCCGCCCCACCCCCGACTGCTTCATGCCGCCCCACTCGGCCTGCGGCACGTACGGATGGAAGTCGTTGATCCACACGGTGCCGCACCGCAGCCGCGCGGCGACCCGGTGCGCGCGCTCGGCGTCCCCCGTCCAGACCGCGCCGGCCAGGCCGTAGACGGTGTCATTGGCGAGGGCCACCGCCTCGTCCTCGTCGCGGAACCGCTCGACGGTGAGCACCGGGCCGAACGACTCGTCGCGCACCACCGACATCCCCGGCGCGCACTCGTCCAGGACCGTCGGCGGGTAGTAGAAGCCGCCGCTCAGCGCCGGGTCCTCGGGGCGCGCCCCGCCCAGGCGCAGCACCGCGCCCTCCGCCAGCCCGGCCGCCACGTACGCCTCGACCTTGTCCCGGTGCGCGGCCGAGATCAGCGGGCCGGTACGGGCGTGCTCGTCGAACGGGCCGCCGAGCCGGATCTCCCGCGCCCGCCGCACCACCTCGTCGACGAACGCGTCGTGCAGGGAGTCCTCGACCAGCAGCCGCGCCCCGGCCGAGCAGACCTGCCCGGAGTGCAGGAAGACCGCCATCAGGGCGTAGTCGACGGCGGTGTCGAACTCGGCGTCGGCGAAGACGATATTGGGGTTCTTGCCGCCCAGCTCCAGGGCGACCTTCTTCACCGTCGGCGCGGCCGCCGCCATGATGCGCCGCCCGGTGACGAGACCGCCGGTGAAGGAGACCATGTCCACCCGCTCGTCCGAGGTGAGCGGCGCGCCCACGGTGTCGCCCGCGCCCAGCACCAGATTGGCGGCGCCGTCCGGCAGCCCGGCCTCGGCGAGGGCCCGCATCAGCAGGATCGCGGTGTGCGGGGTCAGCTCGCTGGGCTTGAGGACGAAGGTGTTGCCGGCGGCGAGCGCCGGGGCGACCTTCCAGGCCGTCTGGAGCAGCGGATAGTTCCAGGGCGTGATCAGCGAGCAGACGCCGACCGGCTCGTGCACCACCCGGCTGTCGGTCTCCGGGCTCCCGGCGTCGACGACCCGGTCGGTGCCGCCGGCGGCGCCGAGGTTGCCGAAGTAGCGGAAGCAGTTCGCGATGTCGTCCATGTCGTACTCGCTCTCCACCAGCCGCTTCCCGGTGTCCAGGGACTCGGCTCGGGCGAACGCGGCCTTGTCGCGCTCCAGCAGGCACGCGACGCGCAGCAGCAGCCGGCCGCGCTCGGCGGCCGGGGTGCGGGGCCAGGGCCCGCGGTCGAACGCGTCGCGGGCGGCGGCCACGGCGGCGGCCGCGTCCTCGGGTCCCGCCTCGTCCACGGCCGCCACCAGCGTGCCGTCCGCCGGACAGCGGATCTCGCGCGTACGGCCCTCGGCGGCCGTGGTCCACTGACCGCCGATGAACAGCTCCGGCATGGGGTCCCTCCGGGCTCGTGAGCAATGGCTCTTTGATGCGTGTTGATGTGTACGGGTCATATGGCGCGCCTGGGCGCGGGACGGCGTGGCGGGGCTGGTATGGGGCAGAGCCTAAGCGGCGGGGGACACGCGCACATGGCGTACGCCGCCGTTCGGCCGACGGATGCCGGGCGCGGGGCGGTGCCGCGGGCGCGCGTCGCCGGACGTACGGGGGTGGGGTTCGGTCCGGGCGTTCCCTAGGGGACCCGACGGCCCGGGAGATCTCGGAGGTCCCGGTCATTCCGGTGATCGTCCTGGCGACGGACGGCCGCGGGTGGACTAAAGATGGGGGCGCGGCCCGCATCCGTACTGCCGAAAGAGTAGGGGGAAGTCCCTCCGTGCGGACGACGCAGGAAGCACCGGCCGCGCGTCATTGTTGGAGGTATGAACGATGACCGACGGACCCGGCGAGGCGAGACATGAGCCCACTCGTGCTCTCGGTACTGCTCTGCGTGGTCTCCGCCGTCTGCTACGCGGCCGGCGCCATCGTGCAGGAGCGCGTCGCCGCCACCGGCCCGCACGGTACGTACGCGCCGCTGGCGCAGCCCCGCTGGTGGGGTGCGGTGGTCCTGACCGGCGCGGGGGCCGGGCTGCACGTCGCGGCGCTGGCGTACGGGCCGCTGAGCCTCGTGCAGCCGCTCGGGGCGCTCACGATCGTCTTCGCGCTCCCGATGGGCGCCCTCGTCGTCCGCCGCCGGGTCGCCGCCGCGGGCTGGCGCGGCGCGATCCTCGCCTCCGCCGGGCTCGCCGGCCTGATGTCGTTGACCGGCGAGGCCCGCCCAGGGGAGTCCCTGGACACCTCCGAGCGGCCGGTGCTCGCCGTCGGCGTGCTCGTCGCGGCCGCGCTGCTGGTGCTCGGGGCGCGCTGGGTGCGCCGCCCGGTGGTCCGGGGCGTGGCGCTGGCCGTGGCGGCCGGCGCCGTCTTCGGCATGGCGTCCGTGTTCACCAAGACCGTCGCCGAGGGCTGGGCCGACGGCGAGGCGCTGGCCGTCCTCGCGCCCAGCATGGCGGCCGTCGCGGTGCTGGCGGTCTCGGGGCTGCTGCTCTCGCAGGCCTCCTACCGGGGGGCGGGGCTCGCGGCGCCGCTCGCCACGGCGACGGTCGTCAATCCGGCGGTCGCGGCGGCGGTGGGGATAGCGGCGATGGGGGAGCGGTTCCGGTACGGGTTGCCGGGCGAACTGCTGGCGCTCGTCGCCGCCGCGGTCGCGGCCGTCGGAGTCGTCATGCTCACCGTCGAGGGCAGCAAACACGAGCCGCAGGAGCAGGAGCGGGAGCGGGAGCAGGAGCGGGAGACGGACGGGCCGCGCGGGCCGCGGGGGCCGGGCGGGACGCGCACCACGACCCCGCTGCCCCGGCCCGCCCGCGAACTGTCGCCGAACCCCGCGGCCGCCGCCCCCGCCGCCGCGCCCGAGCCGTCCCTGGAGCGCAGGTCGCGGCTGCGGCTGCCGCGCGGCGAGCGGTTCGGCGCGTTCAGGGGAGCGGCCGACGAGGACGGTACGGGCCGCCGCCTGGTGACGGCGGGCGCGAAGAGCACCGCGAAATAGCGGGTCCGGCGGGGGCTTCGCCAGGGGCGGAGCCCCGCCGACGCCGGCCCGGCCGTCAGTCCATGATCAAGATTATTGGATTGTCAGTGCCGACCCGTATGTTGATCGGCATGAAGCACGGGAAACCCAAGGGGCAGGGGCTGGCGCGCTCATCGGCGCTGATGGCGGTGGGGACGGTGATCTCCCGTGCGACGGGGATGATCAGGCTCCTGCTCCAGGCGGCGGCGCTCGGGTCGGGGCTGCTCGCCAGCACGTACAACACGGCCAACACCGTGCCCGCGAGCCTCTACTTCCTCATCATGGGCGGCGCGCTCAACGCGGTGCTCGTGCCCCAGCTCGTACGGGCCCGGCTGGAGCAGCCCGACGGCGGGCGGGCCTACGAGCAGCGGCTGGTCACCCTCGTGGTGTGCGTGCTCGCGGTCGGGACGGCGCTCGCCGTATGGGCGGCCCCGGAGATCGTCAGCGTCTATATGCGCGACACGCCGGACCACCACGCGGCGTACGAGCTGACCGTGGTCTTCGCGCGGTTCCTGCTGCCGCAGATCTTCTTCTACGGGCTGTTCGGCATACTCGGCCAAGTGCTCAACGCGCGCGGCAAGTTCGGCGCGATGATGTGGACGCCGGTCCTCAACAACGTCGTGCTGATCGCCATGTTCGGCCTCTACCTCGGCTTCGTCGCCGCGCCCGACAGCGTCCAGGAGATCACGGCCGCGCAGGTACGGCTGCTGGGCATCGGCACCACCGTCGGCATCGCGCTCCAGGCGCTCTCGCTGATCCCCTACGTGCGGGAGGCGGGCTTCCGGTTCCGGCCGCGCTTCGACTGGCGCGGGGCCGGGCTGCGCCGGAGCGCCGTCGCCGCGCGCTGGACGCTGCTGTTCATCCTGGTCAACCAGGTGGCGATGACCGTCGTCACGAACTACGCCAACGCCGCCGACCTGGCGAGCCCGCAGGGCGGAGTGGGCAACTCCGCCTACTTCTACGCCCAGAACATCTGGAGCCTGCCCCAAGCCGTCGTCACGGTCTCACTGGTCACCGCGTTGCTCCCCCGCCTCACCCGTGCCGCCGCCGAAGAGCGGATCGACGACATGCGCGACGACCTCTCCCGCGCGCTGCGCGTCAGCGGCGTCGTCATCGTCCCCGCCGCCTTCTTCTTCCTGGTCTTCGGCCCCCAACTGGCGGCCCTGCTGATCGGCCACGGCACCGGGGACGCCGCCTCGGCGGAACCGGCGGGCAACATGCTCCAGGCGTTCGGGCTCGGCCTGATCCCGTTCTCCGCCCAGTACCTGCTGCTGCGCGGCTTCTACGCCGTCGAGGACACCCGTACGCCGTTCTGGATGGCCGTATGGATATCCGGCGTCAACGTGGCCCTCGCCACCGCCTGCCACCAACTGCTGCCCGTGCGCTGGGCCGTGACCGGCATGGCCGCCGCCTACGGCATCTCGTACGGCGTGGGCCTCCTGATCACCGCGCTGCTGCTGCGCCGCAGGCTGGCGGGGCGGCTCGACGGCAAGCGGCTGTGCCGGACGTACGGCAAGCTCACGCTCGCGGCGCTCCTCGCCGGCGCGGCCGGCCTCGCCGCCGCCCGCGTCTCCAGCGCGCCCGCCCTGGCGCTGGCCGCCGGGGGAGTGGTGATGGCCGGCCTGTTCGTCCTGCTCGCGAAGGCGCTGCGGATCGGCGAACTCCGCAGCCTGCCGGGCCTCGGCTGAACCGCCAGGCGCTTCCCGGAGCCGTCCCGGTATTTTCCCGAGCCCGCCCGGCACCTTCCGGAGCGCGCCCGGCACCTTCCGGAGTCTGTTTGGCACTTCCCTGAGTCCGCCCGGCACTGCCCGGAGTCCGCCTGGCACTGCCCGGACCGCCTGGCACTTCCCTGAGCGCGTCCGGCACCTCCCTGAGCCCGCCCGGCGCCCCTCAGGAGGGTCCGGGCGGGCTCAGGTGGTCCGGGGGCGTCAACGGCAGGGTGAAGCCGATCTCGGCGCCGCCGTCCTCGCGGTTCGCGGCGTGGACGGTGCCGCCATGCGCCGCCGCGACCTCCCGGACGATGGCGAGACCGAGGCCCGAGCCGGGGAGGCTGCGCGCGGTGGAGGCGCGGTAGAAGCGGCCGAAGATGTGTGGCAGGTCGGCCGCGTCCAGGCCGGGGCCCCGGTCCCGTACGTCCACCCGCCCGCCCGTGACCACGATCTCCAGCGGGTCGGCGCGGTCCTGGTCGAACTTGGCGGCGTTCTCCAGCAGGTTGGAGATCGCCCGCTGGACGGCGGGCGCCCAGCCCAGCACCGTCGCCGGGGCCGCCGTCCGCACGGTGACCGTACGGCCCGTGCGGCGCCGCGCCAGCGCGGCGGCCCGCTCGGCCGCCTCGCCCAGCGCCACCGGCCCCGGCTCCCCCGCCTCGCCCTGCCCGGCCGCCAGCTCCACCAACTCGTTGACCAGGTCGGTCAGCTCCCGCGCCTCGTCCGCGAGGTCGGACAGCAGCTCGTCGCGGACATGCGGCGGCAACTGCTCGTAACGGCGCAGGGTGGACAGGTTCGTACGCAGCGACGTCAGCGGCGTACGCAGCTCGTGCCCGGCGTCCTGGACCAGGCGGCGCTGGTCCTCCTCCGAGTGCGCGAGCCGCCCGAGCATGTCGTCGAACGCCCGGCCCAGCCGCCCCACCTCGTCCTGGCCGCCGACCGGCACCGCCACGTCGAGCCGCCCCGTCGCCGCCACGCCCTCGGCGACCCCCGTCAGCCGCACCAGCCGGCCGGTGATCCGGCGCGCCAGCCACCAGCCGACGATCGAGGACGCGGCGATCAGCGCCGCCACGAAGAGAACGGTGCGCTTCTGGAGATCGTTGAGCAGATCCTCGGTGTCGCTGAGCTGCTGGGCGACCTGCACCGCGCCCCGGCCGCCGCCCAGCGAGACGGTGGCCTGCCGGTAGTCGTCCCCCTCGACCTCGCCGCCCACGAACCGGACCAGCCCCGCCCGAGGGCTCTCCGCCAAAGCCCGGTCCGTGGCCGTCACCGGCAGCGTCGGCTGCCCCGTGTCCGCTATGCGGCCCTTGGCGCCGAGCACCTGCACGACCGTACGGGTCGGGCGTATCAGGTCGTCCCGCGGACCGTCGTGGTCCGGGTCCCCGGAGACGTAGTCGGCGGGGTAGAGCGCCTTGTGCGTGACCTGCTGGCGCAGGTCCTGCACCACCTGCCGGAAGACGGACTGCTGGTCCACCCGCACCAGATGCGCGGCCGCGTCGTAGCTGAGAAAACCCACCAGCCCCGTGACCACCGTGGTCACCAGCGCGAAGGAGGCGGCGAAGACGGTGCGCAGGCTCGGGCGGGGGCGCGGCCGCAGACGCAGATTCACGGGTCAGGAGGCCCGCAGGGTGTAACCGACCCCGCGCACCGTATGGATCAGCGGCGACAGCCCGGGCAGATCGACCTTGCGGCGCAGATAGCCGATGTAGACGGCGAGGTTCTTCGAGCCCGGCCCGAAGTCGTAGCCCCAGATCCGGTCGTAGATCGTCGAATGGTCCAGCACGATCCCGGCGTTGCGGACCAGCAGTTCCAGCAGGTCGTACTCGGTCCGGGTCAGCTCCAGTTCCCGCCCCGCCCGCCAGGCCCGCCGCGCCGACGGCTCCAGCCGCAGGTCCCCGACCTCCGGCACCGCGCCCGAGACCGTGGGCCCCGGCGCCACCCGGCGCAGCAGCGCCCGCAGCCGCGCGAACACCTCGTCGACGTCGAACGGCTTGGCCACATAGTCGTCCGCGCCCGCGTCCAGCCCCGCGATCCGGTGCGCCGTCTCCACCCGCGCCGTCAGCATCAGGATCGGCGTCCGGTCGCCCTCGGCGCGCAGCACCCGGCACACGTCCAGTCCGTCCACGCCCGGCATCATCACGTCCAGAACGATCACGTCCGGCCGGCTCCGGTGCGCCGCGGCCAGCGCCGCCACGCCGTCGGCGACCGCCGTCACGCGATAGCCCTCCAGCAACAGGGCGCGCTCCAGCGCGTGACGGATGGCCCGGTCGTCCTCGGCGAGCAGCACGGCGTAATTCACCAGGCCAAGTCTGCCAAGACGGCTACGGGCGCTCGGCGCTGCCCCCGTCCGCCGCGTCCCGTACGCACCTCTCGTTCCGCTTCTCTTACCCGGCTCTTAATCCGGTCACGCTGCCGGCTTACCTGCCTCGGCCACCGTGAGCACCACGCCGGGAGCGCACCGAAGAGCCGTGCCGGGCTCCTGACCACGCGGCGCCGCCCCTCGCACGAGCACACGAGAGGCACCGGTGCCGCGCGGCTCCCGACCACGCAGACTGCTCGGCAGACCCCGGAAAGACACCACACCGCATGAAGATCGCATTCCTGCTGCACAACGCCTACGGGATCGGGGGCACCAACCGCACGGTCTTCAACCTGGCCGCCGCCCTCGCCGACCGGCACCGGGTGGAGATCGTCTCCATGACCCGCCACCGCGACGAACCGGGGCTCGCGCTCGACCCGCGCGTACGGCTCGTCCCCCTGGCCGACCTCCGGCCGCCGCGCGGTACGGGCCGGGCGGGCGCCGGGAGCGTACGTGCCGAAGCCGCCGACGGGGGCGTACGCGCCGAATCTGCCGACGGGTGCGTACGCGCCGAGTCCGCCGACGGCGGTGGGCAGGCGGAGACCGCCGGCGGCGACGCGGGTGCAGAAGGGCCCGGGCAGCCCGCCGCCCCCGCCGCTCCCCTGGGCGAACGGCACCACGGCCCGTACAGCAGGCTCGCCGAGCGGCGGATCGCGGACTACCTGCGCCGCTGCACCGCCGATGTCATCATCGGCACCCGGCCCAGCGTCAACATGCACCTCGCCCGCTTCGGACCCCGCGGGGCGTTGCGCATCGCACAGGAACACCTCTCGCTCGACGCGCACCCCGAGCGGCTGCGGCGCGAACTGGCCCGGCACTACCGTGCGTTGGACGCCCTCATCACGACCACCGAAGCCGATGCCGCCGCCTACCGGGAGCGGATGCCGCTGCCGGGCGTACGGGTCCTGGCCGTGCCCGACAGCGTTCCACGGCCGCCCGGGGCGCCCTCCGACGGCACCGCCAAGCTGGTCGTGGCGGCCGGGAAACTCGCCCGGGGCAAACGGTTCGACCTGCTCATCGAGGCGTTCTCGGCCGTCGCCGCCAAGCGCCCCGACTGGCGGCTGCGCATCTACGGCGGCGGCCCGGAGCACGACCGCCTCGCCCTGCTCATCGCCGGCCTCGGGCTCGGCGGCCACGTCGAACTCATGGGCCCGCACGCCCCGATCGAGGCGGAGTTCGCCAAGGCGTCCATAGCGGTCTCCGCCTCCGAGGCCGAATCCTTCGGCGTGACGCTCATCGAGGCCATGCGGTGCGGGCTCCCGGTCGTCTCCACCGACTGCCCGCTCGGCCCCGCCGAGATCATCCGTGACGGCGTCGACGGGCTCCTGGTGCCCACCGGCGACGGGCAGGCCCTCGCCTCCGCGCTCCTCGACCTCATCGGCGACGCGCCCCGCCGCCGCGCCATGGCCGCCGCCGCACTCGACGGCTCCCGCCGCTTCGACCCCGCGCCGATCGCTCGCGACTACGAGCGCCTCTTCGCCGAACTCGCCGCCACCCGCCGCCGACGCGCCGTCCAGCGCGGCTACGCGGCGGCCCGGACCAGGCTCCGGGCCGCCGGCCGGCAGGGCGCGCGCCCGCAGGGCCCGGGGGCCCCGGCTCGCGAACGTACGGCGGCCGGCGCCGATGGCGAGGGGCCCGCGCGCCGTACGGGCATCGGCGGACACGGCGGAGCGGGACAAGGCGGAGCAGGACACGGCGGCGATCGTGGTGTACGTCGCGGCGGCAAGGGCGGGCTGGGTGACAAGGGCGGCAAGAGGGGCATAGGCGGGGGTGCCGGTGGGCGTGCGCGCGGGGCGGCGCCGACCGCGCCCGCCCTTCCCCGAGCCGCCGTGCTCCGGCGGGCTCTCTCCAGAGCGGCCGAGCCCGGTCCCGCCGGGAACCGGGCCGCCGTGCCGGGGTGGGCCCCGCCGCGAGGGAGCGAGCCATGGTGCGCCGCCGCCACCCCCGTCGCGATCCTCGGCCACCCCGTACGCAGCGGCGGGGACCCCAGACCGTCCGGCCAGGTCAGGACCGCCCGTACCACCCGGCCCGACAGCCACGCCGCCGCCGACAGCGCGGCGGCCACGGCCCAGCGCCGAACCGCTGCCCGAACCGCTCGGGCGAAGCCGCGTCTTGCCGTACGGGCGCGGGGGCGGCGGTCCGCGAGGGCGGCGGGCCTGGCCGCGGAGTGGGTCCGGGTCGTCGCGCGGCTTCTCGCGCGGGTCGGTGACGGTGCCTGTGGCCGTACGGCGGCGGACGCCGTTCTCGCCGGCCGCCCCCGCCTCGCCCCCTCGCGGTGGGGCGGCTGGTCGGCCGGCAGCGGGCTCTGCGGCGCGCTCGCCAACCCGCGCTTCCCCCGCCCCTTCGGCGGCCCCGGAGACCGGGCCTGGGGCGAGCCGGGGTGAGCGCGCCCGGCGGCATACGCCCGGGGACCGCTCCGTGAACTGGCTGCACGCGGCCGCCTTTGGAGCGGTGCACGGCATCACCGAGTTCCTGCCCGTCTCGTCCAGCGCGCATCTGCGGATCGCCTCGGCGCTCATGGGGTGGCCCGCCCCCGGAGGGGGGGTCACCGCGGCGACCCAACTGGGCGCGGAATCCGCCGTACTGGTCTATTTCCGGCGCGACATCGGCGCGATGGCGCGGGCCTGGGGGCGTTCGCTCATCCGGCCCGCCGCCCGCGCCGACCCCGCCGCCCGCCTCGGCTGGAGCATCGCCGTCGGCAGCGTCCCCATCGCCGTGCTCGGCCCGCCCCTCCACGACGCGCTCGCGCCCGCCCTCCACGACCTGCGATTCGTCGCACTCGGCCTCATCGCCCTGGGGGCGCTCCTCGCGGTCGCCGACCACTGGGCGCGCGGGGAACGGACCGCGGCCGAGCCGCGGTGGCGCGACAGCGTCCTCATCGGCCTCGCGCAGACGCTGGCGCTGGTGCCGGGGGCCTCGCGTACGGGCGGCAGCCTGGCGGCGGCGCTGCTCGCGGGGTTCGGACGGGCGGCGGCGGTCCGCTACTCGCTGCTGCTCGCCGTGCCCGCCGTACTCGGCTCCGGAGCGTACGGACTGGCCCGCGCGGCGAGCGCGCACAGCGGCGGGTACGCGCCGGGCGCGGTGGCGGCGGCCCTGTGCGCGGCGCTGGTCGCGGGGGCGGTCGGGTACGCGGTGCTGGCCTGGTTCATGCGGTTCATCCGGGGCCATACCTTCGGCGGATTCATGGTCTACCGCACCGCCGCCGGATTCCTGCTCCTCGCGCTGCTCGCCGCCGGCTCCCTCCCGGTCACGGCCTGAACCGGTCCGACGGACCCAAGTGCGCGACGGGGCCGGGACGGTGGCGACCGCCGCCCGCCATGGATTGTCAGTGGCCTCTGGCACTCTCGGGCCATGACTGAGATCCCCGTCGACAACTACGCGCGGACCTGGGGCGACGGAGCGCGGACCGAGCCGCCGCCCACCGGCGACGAGCGCACCGCCCTGACGTCCACCCTCGACTGGCACCGCGCGACTTTCGAGCTCAAATGCTCCGGCGTACCGCTCGACCGGCTCTCGGAGAAGGGCATCCCGCCGTCCGGCCTGAGCCTGCACGGCCTCATCCGCCATCTCGCCGCGGTCGAACGCTGGTGGTTCCGGATCCAGTTCGCGGGGGAGCGGGTGCCGCAGCTCTACTACTCGGACGACGAACCGGACCAGGACTTCGACGACTTGGCCGGGGACCCCACGGTGGCCTTGGCGGTCTGGCGCGCGGAGTGCGAATGGTCCCGCGAGATCGTCGCCGGGGCGGCATCCCTGGACGCGACCGGCACCCGCCACCGCACGGGCGAGCCCGTCTCGCTCCGGCGCATACTCGTGAACATGATCGCCGAGTACGCCCGCCACAACGGCCACGCCGATCTGCTCCGCGAGCGGATCGACGGCGCCACGGGCTACTGAGCCACCGGCGGTCTGAGGCGGGGCCGGGCCGCCGGATGCCCGGGCCCAAGACCGGGGCCGAGTCCAAGCCCAAGTCCGGGGCCGAGCCTGGGCCCAGGTCCGGGGTCGAGCCTGGGGCCGGCATCGCTCCTCGGCGGGGGTACGGGCGGGGACGAGGGCAAGGGCAACGGGCCGTAGCCCACTGCTCGGTGGGCGCTCACGGCGTCGCCAGCGCTTGGCGCGGGGGGCGGTCGCAGGGCCGGACCGGACGGTGCAGCGAAGGGCTCCGGCGGACAGCCAGCAGCGCCATGTCGTCGGTCGGCGGGCCGCCGACGTGCCACCGCACATCGCGGAGGAGGCGATCGAGCAGTTCCTCCGGCGCCGCGCCGCCGAACCGGGCGAGGCGGGCGGCCGGGTCGTAGAAGGCGCCGTCGGCGTTGCGCGCCTCGGTCACGCCGTCCGTGAGCAGGAGCAGCGTCGCGCCGACGGGCAGCGGCAACGTCTCGGTGGCCACGGGCCCCGGGCTGAGCGCGCGCAGCCCGAGCGGCAGACCGCGCCGTCGCGGTTCCAGCCGCCGTACGGTCCGGGGGCCGAGCAACAGGGGAGCGGGGTGGCCGAGGTTGAGCAGTTGCACCGTCTCGCCGTCCTCCGGGATCTGCGCGAGGACGGCGGTGGCGAAGTGCTCGACGCTGTCACCGGAGCGGTCGGGGCCGGTCCGGTCCATGGCGGTGACACCCGCGATTTCCGTGACACCTGCAATGTCCGCAATGTTCGAAACGGCTGCACGGCCCGCAATATGCGCGCCATCCGCATGGTCCGCGCCATCCGCATGGTGCACATGACCTGTGTGATCTGTATGGCCTGCGTAGTCCGCGATGCCTGACTGTTCCGGTATGTCGATGCCCTTGACGTCGTCGCACATGGGCGCCGTCTCCAGGGCGTGCAGCGTAGGGGCCTCCCCGGCCGCGGCGTCGAAGGCGGCCAGGAGCGCCGCCGCGCCCGCCGCGGCGCGCGGCCCCTTGCCGCGCACGTCGCCGATCAACAGCCGGAGCCCGTACCGGGTGACGCGCGCGGCGTGCAGATCGCCGCCGGAGCGCGTGGCCCGGTCGGCGGCGACATTGCGCGCCGCCGTCGTCAGCGAGGTCATCGCCGTGCCCACCGTTCAGGCGTCCCGCAGCAGCGCCGCGAGATCGCTGTCGACATCGAGGTGTTCGCCCTCGGTGCCCGCGGGCACCAACTCGTAGGAGTGCCGCAGGAAGAGGCGCAGTTCCGTCGTATCGATCTGAATCATCGCCATGCCCTCCAGGGCATGGAATTCCAGTACGGTGCGGTCCGTGCCGCACGGCCATACGTGGACATCTCCGGCGCCCACCGGCTCGTTGAGGCCGGTCGCCAGGAGCTCACGGGCAAAGGTCCAGGCCACTTCCGCGCCGTCGAGAGACGCGGTGGCCGGGAAGGCGATGCGTACGGCGAAAGGGTCGGCGGGCTCGTACCGCAGGCCGGCGGGGATCGCCCGCTCCAGCGGTGCGGACGCGATAAGGCGGACCTGGACGGCTTGATTGATGACAGTGGACAACGCCTGCTCCCTTGCTTTTGGTGCGGGTCCTTGTCTCTACGACCCCTTAGACGGCCGCTTCATTACGCCAGTGCACACGATTCTGATGTGACCTGCGTCACCCCCGTTTATTGGATGGGATATTTCCCCTTTACGCTTACGAACTCGATGCAATGCCTCCATGCCCGGGCGGACCTGTCATGCACTCCCGCCCCCAGGAGAGGCACCGACAGGGGTGTTTCACCATGACCGACGGTTCCACGACGCTGGACGCGGACGGCTACACGCGGCTGTTCGAGCAGGAGCATCCGAGGCTCGTCGCTTACGCGCGCACTCTCACCGGCAACTCCTGGCTCGCCGAAGACCTCGTGGCCGAGGCCCACTTCCGGATCTGGCGCCGGCTGCGGGCCGGACACGTCATTGACAATGTCCCCGCGTACCTCACTACCACCGTCAGAAACCTCTCCACCGCCGTCGGTCGTGCGAACCGGGAGATTCCGCAGGACCCGGAGGACGGTCCCGCCTGGCCCGAGGAGTCCCGGACCGCCGAGGATCCGACGCAGCGCGTCGCCTACGTCGACCTGCTGGCCAAGGTGATGGAACAACTGCCGCGCCGCTGGGTCAAGGCCCTCTGGCTGGCCGAGGCCGAAGACCAGCCGCTGGAGGCCGTGGGCCGGCAGATCGGCGCGGGCAGCGGCGCCACGGCGGTCCTCCTGCACCGGGCCCGGGAGGGCATGCGCCAGGCGTTCCTGCGGTCCATGCCGGGCGCCCCGTCCAGGGCGTCCTGCGGGGGCCACTGGGACCGGATGCCCGCCCACGTACGGGGCGTGGCGTCGGCCAAGCAGGCGGACGGGCTGGAGTCCCATGTCTCGGGCTGCACCGACTGCCGCGCCCGGATGGACCTCCTGATGCGGGCCAACACCAGGCTGCCCGCGCTCGTCGGTCCGGCGCTGCTGGCCCTGCTCGCGAGCGGCGCGGCGAAGTTCCTGGTGCCGCTCGCCGGCGCGGGCACGGCGGCGGCCGCCGCCGCGGGGCAGCAGAGCGGCCAGCAGGCCGGGGCGGGCGCGGCGAAGTCCGTACGGCACCTGCTGCGCGGCCGGACCGGCCCGGCCGCGGCCACGGTCGCCGGGGTCGGAGTGGTGGCCGTCGCGGGCGTCGCCGTAGCGGCGGGCATCGCCCTGACCAGCGGGAAGGGGGCTGTGCCACAGCAGCGGGCGGCGGCTCCGGCGGCCAGCGCGGCACCGGGGCAGGGCTCTGGAGGCGGCGCGGGCGGCGGTGACGGCAGAGGCGGGGCGTCGGGCTCCGACGGCGCTGGTGGGTCGAGTGGGTCGAGTGGATCGGATGGGTCGAAGGGGGCTGACGGCTCTGAAGGGTCGGTCTCGGGCGGTGGCGCCGACGGTGGTGCTGATGGCTTGGGAGAGGACGGGCGGGTGAGCGGTGAGGTGCGTTCGAGGCGCCCCCTGCACGCGCCGCGCAACCACGACCGCCATGGACAGACCGACCGTACGACGACGACCCCAACCGGGCCCGCGCCCACGGGCACCGCCGTAGTGCCCCCGCCGACGTACCCCTCGGCGAGCGGTGCACCGACCGCGACACCGACCCCGACGTTGACGGGGTGGCCGACGGTGGACCCCACCTCGACGCCGACAGGGACGCCGACGCTGATCCCGACGCCGACGGAGGACCCCACCGCCGGGCCGACGGGGGACCCCACGCCGACTCTTACGCCGACGCCGACGGGAGCCCCCTCGCCGACCACCACGCCCCCGGCGACCACGGACCCGACCCCCACCGCCCCGCCGACCACGGTGCCGCCGACCACGGGGCCGCCCACCACGCCCCCGGTCACCACGTCGCCGACGCCTACGGACCTGCCCACGCCGAGGCCCACCCCCACGCTCCACTGCGAGTGGTTCTGGTTCGGTCATCTGAAGGTGAAGATCTGCTGGTACCAGTAGCCGGTTGGCACCAGCGGGCAGCGCGGCGGTCCCGTCGCGCGGGCCGGCCGTGCCCGTCCGCCCATGGACGGGCACGTCAGGCGTCGGCTAGCTTCCCGGGCCATGAAAGGCATGGTGAGCAGCATGGGGATGTTGAGACGTGCAGTGATCGCAGCGGTCTGTGGGGCGGCGGTGGCCGCAGGGGGCGCTGTGCCCGCCCAGGCCGCCCCTGCCAAGGGCGACGTCCGGAGCGCCGCGATACCGCTCTCCTGGCGGGCCACCCCGAGCGCTACGGACGCGCGGCTGCGCGGTCTCGCCGCCGTCAGCCGCACCGCCGCCTGGGCGGCGGGGACCAAGGGGACGGTGCTGCGGACGCTCGACGGCGGACGCCACTGGCGCGATGCCTCGCCGCGTGGCGCGGGGGAGTTGGAGTTCCGGGACATCGAGGCGTTCGACGCCCGGCATGCCGTCGCGCTGTCCATCGGCGAGGGCGCGGCCTCGCGCGTCTTCCGTACGGACGACGGCGGCGCGAACTGGACGGAGAGCTTCCGCAACACCGACCCGCGGGCCTTCTACGACTGCATGACCTTCTTCGACCGCCGCGAAGGCATCGCGCTGAGCGACCCGGTCGACGGCAAGTACCGCGTCCTCGCCACGCACGACGGCGGCCGCAACTGGCGCGTACTGCCCTCCGACGGCATGCCCCCGGCCCGGCCGGGCGAGGCCGCGTTCGCCGCGAGCGGCCAGTGCCTGACTTCCACCGGCGGCCGCGACGCGTGGATCGCCACCGGCGGCGCGACGGCCTCCCGCGTCTTCCACTCCACCGACCGGGGCCGCACCTGGACGGTCACCGAGACGCCCTTGCCCGCGGGCGACCCGGCGCGCGGGGCGTTCGCGCTCGCATTCCGGGACCGTACGCACGGCATCGTGGTCGGCGGCGACTACCGCGCCGGGCAGCCGTCCCCGCGGGCGGCGGCCGTCAGCGGCGACGCCGGCGCGACCTGGACGCCGGCCGCCCGGCCCCCGGCGGCCTACCGTTCCGGCGTGGCCTGGCTGCCGCACACCCGCGCCGTCGCGCTCGCTGTCGGCCCGACCGGCAGCGACATCACCATGGACGGCGGACGCACCTGGCACGGCTTCGACTCCGGCTCGTACGACACCGTCGACTGCGCCCCCGACCTCGGCTGCTGGGCGGCCGGGGAGCAGGGGCGGATCGGTCGACTCGCGCTGTCGGCACGGTAGTTGGGGCGGCGCCGGCTCATCGGCTCACGGAAGCCGCTGCCGGTACGCGTCGAGCGCCGGAGCCGTCTTCGTCATCACGAACTGCGTGACCGCGTACTCGCACACCCCGGCCATGACGAACGGATCGGTCGCCACGAGCTGCTCCATGACGCTCCGGTCCTCCCCGACGGCCAGAATGACGCCGCCATCACGGGGCTCCTTGCGGCCGGAGGCGAGAAAGGTGCCCGACGCGTAATGCGCGTCGAGCCAGGCGACGTGCTCCGGCAGGACGGCGTCGATGCGCTCAAGAGGCGCGGTGTAGGTCAGCTCCAGTACGAACATGGGATCACGCTACTGGAACGGCTCGCGGCCCGGTCGATCAAGCCCGGACCGCCCCCGACCGGGCTCGCCCCCATCCGGCCGGGCCGCGGCGTCGAGGACGAGCTCCAAGAGAGCCCCCGGCGCCTCGGCCATCACATCGTGGCCGGTGGGAAGGGTGTGCGTGTGCCATCCGGGTTCGGCGCGCACCCGCTCGTAGAAGGAGATGAAGGGGTTCTGCGGGTTCTTCGTGAGCAGCACGTAGTCCCTGCGCGGCGCCGGGTCCGGGACCGCGGCCGGCGCCGCGCCCGAGGCAGCGGTGAGGCGGACCGGCTGGAGGAACGAGGCGAGCGGGTGCCTGGTGGTGCGGGGGTCGAAGAAGGGCGGCGGAGCGACGGACCAGCCGTCCGCGGCGGCCCCCTCGATGTACAACCGGCGCTGCACCTCGTTGCCGAGGCTCCAGCAGGAGTCCCCGTCGGACGGTACGAACGCGTCCACATACATCAGCGCGGCCACCCGGCCCGGGGCCCGACCGGCGACACCCGAGATCACCATCCCCGCGTAACTGTGGCCCACGAGAACGGCGTCCTCGATCTCCTCGGCCCTCAGCAGCGCGACCACATCCTCGATATGCGTATCGAGGTTCACCGACCCGGTCAGCAGGTGGCCCCGCTCGCCGAGGCCGGTCAGCGTCACCGCGTACGCCTCGTGACCGTGTTCCCGCAGCCGCCGGGCCAGCGGCTGGAACCACCAGCCGCCGTGCCAGGCGCCGGGTACGAGGACGAACGTCGACATACCGGATTCCCCTCCCGTCGTCCGCCGTCTCCTGCGTCCTCCTACCCTGCCTCAGGGCGGTCGAGGATGCGCAGCCAACTGCCGTCCGGCTGGCGGCGGGCGACCTGGGCTCGGCCGCCGGTGCCGTCGGACGCTCGGGTCGAGGTGAGCGCGAGGTCGCCGTTGAACACGGTGGGCATCGGCTCCTCCAGGTCGAAGCGGGGGCGCGGGGCGAGCAGCCGTTCAAGGGCCGCGCGGATCGCCTCGCGGCCCACGGTCTGGCCGCCGGGCGGGAAGGCGAGCACGGCATCGGGCTCGTAGAGCGCCACGACCCCCTCGATGTCCCCCGCGTTCGCCCGCTCCACGAACAGCCGGGCCAGGTCCTCGGGGTAGGCGGCGGTTTCGCGTGCAGTGGTCATGTATGTACGTCCCTTCGCGTCTGGTTCCTGCGTGTCCGGCTCGCCCGCCTCGGCGGCTTCGGGCTCACGGCCTCGTCGGGGCTCTCGGCGGCCGGCTGATACGTCAACGGTCGGTCAGCGGCGATCAGAAGTCCAAGAGCTGGATCATCTGACTACTAGAATCAGCGCTTATGGAGCTGAGGCAGTTGGAGTACCTCGTGGCCGTCGTCGAAGAGGCGAGCTTCACCAAGGCCGCGGCCAGGCTGCACGTGGCGCAGCCAGGGGTGAGCGCGCAGGTCAGGCAGCTCGAACGGGAGCTGGGCCAGAGTCTGCTGGACCGCTCCGGGCGCACGGTCCGCCCGACGGAGGCCGGGGCCGCCGTCCTGCCGTACGCGCGCGCCGCGCTGGCCGCCGTCGACGGGGCGCGGCTCGTCGTCGACGAGCTCACCGGGCTGCTGCGCGGCCGCGTCGCCGTCGGGATGGTCACCTCCTGCGCGCCCCTCGGCCTGCCGGACCTGCTGGCCGACTTCCACGAGGACCACCCCGGTGTCGAGATCAACCTCGTCGAGGACAACTCCGACCGGCTGATCGCGGCCCTCCGCGCCGGGCGGCTCGACACCGCGGTCCTCGGGCTGGCCGGCCCCACCCCGCCGGGCATCGAGACCGAAACCGTCACCGACGAGCCGATCGTAGCGGCCGTCGCCCACGGCGACCTGCTCGCCGGGCGGACCGGGCTCGCCCTCGACGCCCTGCGGGACCGCGCGCTGATCAGCCTCCCGCGCGGTACGGGCCTGCGGACCTGCCTCGACGAGGCGTGCGCCGCCGCCGGCTTCGCGCCGCGCATCGCCTTCGAGGCAGGTGACCCCAATGTCCTGGCCCAGCTCGCCGGCCGCAGCCTCGGCGTGGCGATCCTCCCCGGCTCCCTCGCCGCCTACCACCACGCGACGCTGCGCACGGTGACCTTCGCGGACCCCGGACTCCGCGGCCGGCTGGCCCTGGCCTGGCGCGGCGAGGGGCCCGTCGGCCCGGCCGCCCGCGCCCTCATCGACCGCGCCCGCCGGACACTGGCCCCGGCCGCCCGCCCCTGACGTCTCGTCGGCGACGGAGCGCCACCGCTCGGGCCCGCCCCGGACCCGGCGCGCCACGCGTTCAGGGGCGGCGGCGCGTCTCCACCAGGAAGCAGCCGAACTCCACCGCCCGTACGTGCACCGCCGCGACCAGCGGGTTCCCGTACAGCTCGGCCAGCCCCTGCTCGATGGTCAGCTCGGCGCCGGTGCCCTCGGCGTCGATGAGACGGCCGCCCAGGATGGAGCCGTCGGCGGAGTAGGCGCGCAGGACGCGCCGGGTGCCGCGCAGGGAGTCGGGGAAGGCGCCGCCCGCCCAGCCGCCGCAGTCGTCGGGGTGGATGAAGACCGGCCCGACCTCGTTGTACGGGCCGGGCTCGGCGGCCGTCTCGCGCGCCCAGCGGCGCAGCGGGGCGTACGACACCAGGGCCAGCCGCTCGCCGGGGCGGCTGCGGCCCAGGCAGCAGCGCAGCGGGTTGCCGCCCGCGCCGTCCTCGGTGACGGGGCGGGGCGCGTTGCCCGCGTCGTCGCGTACGCGCAGTTCCTTCAGGGTGGACGGGGCGATGGCCCGTATCTCGTACTGATCGTTCATGCCGTCCATGCTGCGCGCGCCCGCGCGGCGGTGCTGGCGGTTATCGGCCGGGGACCTGGCCGGTGTTTTCGGCGTATCACTGGCGCGCCGCTGGAAGGCGCGCCGACGACGCTCCGAAAACCTTGACACCCGCCCGGCCCTGGGTCAGATTCAGCCTCAGAGGTAGGACGTCCCATGTCCACGTCCCATGTGCCGGAAAATGGGTTATCGCGGAACTCATCCACCACTCCGGAATTCCACTGCTCCTATATCCCGCCGTCCATCTCACCCGTATCCACCCTCTATCCGCCTCTATCCGCCTCTATCTGTCTCTCCCCGGTCTTATCCGTTCTCCGTCTTTTCCCCCGTATCCACCCCGTTTCCCACCGGAAAGCTGGATCCCGCGATGCGCCTGCCCACCCCCCTGTCCGGCGTCGTCCCCCCGCTCTGCACCCCCCTGACCCCGGCCGGCGACATCGACACCGCGTCCCTCGCCGCCCTGGTCGACCGGACCGTCGGCGCCGGAGTGGACGCCGTCTTCGCGCTGGGCTCCAGCGGGGAGACCGCCTATCTGAGCGACGCGCAGCGCCGCACCGTACTCACCACCGTCCTCGCGGCGGTCGACGGCCGGGTGCCCGTCCTCGCCGGGGCCGTCGACATGACCACCGCCCGCGTCATCGACCAGGCCCGCGCGGCGGCCGCCCTCGGCGCCGACGCGCTCGTCGCCACCGCGCCCTTCTTCACCCGTACGCACCCCGCCGAGGTCGCCGGTCACTTCCGGCGCCTCCGCGACGCCGTCGACCTGCCGCTCTTCGCCTACGACAACCCCACCGCCGTACACACCAAGCTCACCGCCGCGACGCTCCTGCCGCTCGCCGAGGACGGCACCCTCGCCGGTCTGAAGGACAGCAGCGGCGACGACGGGGCGCTGCGCCGCTTCCTCGTCGAGTCGGGCCGTCGCGGGCTGCGCGGCCGGTTCTCGGTCCTCACCGGGTCCGAAACCACCGTCGACGGGGCCCTGTTGGCGGGTGCCGACGGTGCCGTGCCCGGGCTGGGCAACGTCGACCCGGCCGGGTACGTACGGCTCCACCGCCAGGCGCGGGCCGGGCGCTGGGGCGAGGCCGCCGGCGAACAGGACCGGCTCGCCGCCCTGTTCGCCATCACCGACGCGGGCGACCCGGCGCTGATGGGCGGCAGCTCCGCCGGGCTCGGCGCGTTCAAGGCCGCGCTGCACCTGCTCGGCGTCATCGACTGCCCGCTCACCGCCCCGCCGCAGATCCCGCTGCCGGCCTCCGCCGTCAAGACCGTGCGCCAACTCCTCGACGAGGGCGGCCTGACGTGAGGGCGCCGCCCTGGTACCGCGAGGTGTCCGGGGCCCAGTGGAAGTCCATGGCCGCCGCCTGGACGGGCTATCTGCTCGACGGGTTCGACTTCGTCCTGATCACCCTCGTACTGACCGAGATCGCCGAGGAGTTCGGGCTCTCCGGAGTCGAGGCCGCCAGCCTGGTGTCCGGGGCCTTCATCACCCGCTGGCTCGGCGGGGCGCTGCTCGGCGCGCTCGGCGACCGCTATGGGCGAAAACCCGCCATGATCGCCAGCATTTCGCTCTACTCCCTCGGCACCTTCGCCTGCGGCTTCGCGTGGGGGTACGGCAGCCTGTTCACGGCGCGGCTGCTGATCGGGATGGGCATGGCCGGCGAATACAGCGCCTCCGCCACGTACGTCCTGGAGAGCTGGCCCGCACGGCTGCGCAACCGCGCCTCCGGCTTCCTGATCTCCGGCTTCTCGGCGGGCTCGGTGCTGGCCGCCGAGCTGTACCAGTGGGTGGTGCCGCGGTGGGGCTGGCGCTGGATGTTCTGGATCGGCGTGCTGCCGGTGCTGCTCGCGCTCTGGCTGCGGCGCGCGCTCCCGGAGGCCGCGGAGTGGCACGCGCGGGTGGGGGAGCGGGCGGCGGCGGGGGCGGCGCGGCCGAACCCGTTCCGCGCGCTCTTCACCGGCCGCCGCCGCGCCGCGCTCAACATCGCGCTGACCGCCGCCGCCGGAGCGGCGCTGTTCTGCGTCTTCACGCCCGTCGGAGCCGGCGCGGTGCCCTGGCTGTCGGCGGTCGCGGCCGGCGCCCTGCTCGCCTTCGGCGCGCAGCTCGGCGGTCGGCGGAGCTGGCTCCTGTACGTCTCCCTGATGATCACGGTGTTCTGCGCCTTCCTCTACAGTTGGCCCATCCAGGCGCTGCTGCCCACCTACTTGAAGACGGAGCTGGGCTACCGGCCCGCGCACGTCGCCGACGTGATGTTCTACGCCGGTTTCGGGACGATGGCCGGGTGCGTCCTCGCGGGCTTCGTCGGCGACCGCATCGGCACCCGGCGCGCGTACGCCTGCACCCTCCTCGCCTCGCTGGCCTTCGTCTTCCCCGTCTTCGCGGTGCGGGACAGCCTGGTGTGGCTCGGAGTGCTGCTGTTCTGCCTGCTGGCGCTCAGTCAGGGCATCTCGGGCATCCTGCCGAAGTACATCGCGGGCCACTTCCCGACCGAGAGCCGCGCCGCGTCGCTCGGCTTCGTCTACAACACGGGAGCGCTCGGCGGCGCGGTCGCGCCGGTGCTCGGCGCGCGCCTGGCCGAAGGCATGCCCCTGGGACGGGCCCTGGCCGTACTCACCTTCGGCCTGACCCTGGTCGTGATCCTGCTCGTCGGCTTCGGCGTCCCCAGCCGCCTGGCCCGGCTCACCGACGGAGCACCCGACCACGACCACCTCGTACCGGACCCGCCGCCCGCGGCGGCGGGCGGCGGGCTGGAACCTGACGCGGGGTGAGCCGGCCGAGTGGGCGGGGGGCTTGTGGAAAGTGGAACGCGTTCTTAACATCGCAAGTGTTACAGCGGTTGTGTCATATGGCTGGGGGCTGGATGACAGCGACACACAGCGGCCCGCTCGCCGGAGTGCGCGTGGTCGAGCTCGCCGGAATCGGGCCGGGCCCGTTCGCCGCCATGCTCCTCGCGGACCTCGGCGCCGACGTCGTGCGCGTAGACCGCCCCGGCGGCACCGGCCTCGCCGTCAACCCGGCGTACGACGTCACCAACCGCAACAAGCGCTCCGTGATCCTCGACCTCAAGACGGCGGCCGGCGTCGCGGCCGCGCTCGAACTCGCCGAGCGCGCCGACGTGTTCATCGAGGGCTACCGCCCCGGTGTCGCCGAACGGCTCGGCGTCGGCCCCGAGGACTGCCTCGCCCGCAACCCCCGGCTCGTCTACGGCCGGATGACCGGCTGGGGCCAGCACGGGCCCCTCGCCGAAACCGCCGGCCACGACATCGGCTACATCGCCATCACCGGCGCCCTCGGCATGACCGGCCCCGCCGACGGCCCCCCGACCGCCCCCGCCAACCTCCTCGGGGACTACGCGGGCGGCTCCCTCTACCTCGTCATCGGCGTCCTCGCCGCCCTCCAGCACGCCCGTACCACCGGCGCGGGCCAGGTCGTCGACGCCGCCATCGTCGACGGCACCGCCCACCTCACCGCCATGATCCACGGCATGCTGGCGGCCGGCGGCTGGCAGGACCGCCGCGGCGCCAACCTGCTCGACGGCGGCGCGCCGTTCTACGGCACGTACGAGACCGCCGACGGCGGGTACATGGCGGTCGGCGCGCTGGAGAAGCGCTTCTACGCCGAGTTCATGGAACTCCTCGGCCTCCCCGACCAGGCGCCCGCCCGCGACGACCTCGCCCGCTGGGAAGAGCTGCGCACCGCCGTGGCCGACCGGTTCAGAGCCCGTACGCGCGCGGAGTGGACCGAGGTGTTCGCCGGTTCGGACGCGTGCGTCGCCCCCGTGCTCTCGCTGCGCGAGGCCCCCGGGCACCCGCACCTCGCGGCCCGCGGCACCTTCGTGGACCACGGCGGCATCACCCAGCCCGCGCCCGCCCCGCGCTTCTCCGCCACGCCCGGCGCCGTACGCAGGCCGCCGTCCACGCCCGGCGCGGACACCGCCGAAGTGGCCCGCGACTGGGGCCTGTCGGGCCTTGACCGGGCCTGAGCGGCAGCGCGCCCGGCGCGGCCGCTGCCCGCGTGCGGCGGGGCGGGTGGTCGGCCGTGGGAGATGAAGCGCCGCGACGGACGGCGAAGCTCCGCGACGGACGGCGGAAGCTCCGCGATGGACGATGGAAGCGCCGTATGGGCACCGGGAACGCCGCCGCGACCGCGAGACTGCCAGCGGAGACCGCGCCTGGAGGCCGGATTCAGACGATCCACGGCAGTACCACCGAGATCATGAAGAAGCTCATCCACGGGACTCCGCCCCCTGAGTCCGCCGACTCCTCCCGACCCCGCGCCCTTCCGACCCTCACCCCTCCCGAAAGGCCCGAGACCTTGAGCACCGAAGCGTACGTATACGACGCGATCCGCACCCCGCGCGGCCGCGGCAAGGCCAACGGCGCGCTGCACGGCACCAAACCCGTCGACCTCGTCGTCGGGCTCATCCACGAGCTGCGCCGCCGCTTCCCCGGCCTCGACCCGGCGGCGATCGACGACATCGTGCTCGGCGTCGTCAGCCCGGTCGGCGACCAGGGCTCCGACATCGCCCGCATCTCGGCCATCGCCGCCGGGCTGCCCGACACCGTCGCGGGCGTACAGGAGAACCGCTTCTGCGCCTCCGGGCTCGAAGCCGTCAACATGGCCGCGGCCAAGGTCCGTTCCGGCTGGGAGGACCTGGTGCTGGCGGGCGGCGTGGAGTCGATGTCGCGCGTGCCGATGGCCTCCGACGGCGGCGCCTGGTTCGCGGACCCGATGACCGGCTTCGCCACGGACTTCGTGCCGCAGGGCGTCAGCGCCGACCTCATCGCCACGATCGAGGGGTTCTCCCGGCACGACGTGGACGCCTTCGCCGCGCTGTCCCAGGAGCGCGCCGCTGCCGCCTGGAAGGAGGGCCGGTTCGACCGGTCCGTCGTGCCCGTACGGGACCGCAACGGCCTCCTCGTCCTCGACCGGGACGAGCACATCCGGCCCGGCACCACCGCCGAGTCGCTGGCCGCGCTCAAGCCGTCCTTCGCGGCGGTCGGCGACGCGGGCGGCTTCGACGCCGTGGCGCTCCAGAAGTACCACTGGGTCGAACGGATCGACCATGTCCACCATGCGGGCAACTCGTCCGGCATCGTGGACGGGGCGGCGCTCGTCGCCATCGGCAACCGCGAGGTCGGCGAGCGGTACGGGCTGGCGCCCCGCGCCCGTATCGTCTCCGCGGCCGTCTCCGGCACCGAGCCCACCATCATGCTCACCGGCCCGGCGCCCGCCACCCGCAAGGCGCTGGCCAAGGCCGGTCTGACCATCGACGACATCGATCTCGTGGAGATCAACGAGGCCTTCGCGGCCGTGGTGCTGCGCTTCGCGCGTGAGATGGCGCTGCCGCTCGACAAGATCAACGTCAATGGCGGCGCGATCGCCATGGGCCACCCGCTCGGCGCGACCGGCGCGATGATCCTCGGCACGCTCGTCGACGAGCTGGAGCGGCAGGACAAGCGGTACGGCCTGATCACGCTCTGCGTCGGCGGCGGCATGGGCATCGCCACCGTCATCGAGCGCCTGTAAGCGCCTCCGCCTCCGCCCCCGGCCCGCGAGCGGCCCGATCGAGCCGGAGCCTTCCGCTTCCGCCAGGGCCGGCGCCCGCGCCCATGCCCGTACCGACGCCCGAGCCGGCGCCTCCGCTTCCGCCAGGGCCCGCGCCCGTACCGACGCCCGAGCCGGCGCCCGCCCGCACCCGAATCTCACCCGGAGACCGTGACATGACCCAGAGCAGCACCATCCGCTGGGAGCAGGACGACGACGGCGTCGTCACCCTCACCCTGGACGACCCCGCCCAGTCCGCGAACACCATGAACGCGGCGTTCCAGGCGTCCCTGCACGCCGTCGCCGACCGGCTGGAGGCCGAGCGCGAGACCGTGCGCGGCATCGTCCTCACCTCCGCCAAGAAGACCTTCTTCGCCGGCGGCGACCTGCGCGAACTCATCGCGATCACCCCCGACGACGCCCAGCGGGCGTTCGACGGGAGCATGCGCGTCAAGCACGACTTGCGGCGCATCGAGACGCTCGGCGTCCCGGTCGTCGCGGCCATCAACGGGGCGGCCCTCGGCGGCGGCTACGAGATCGCGCTCGCCTGCCACCACCGCGTCGCGCTCGACGTGCCCGGCTCCAAGATCGGCCTCCCGGAGGTCACCCTCGGACTGCTCCCCGCCGGCGGCGGAGTCACCCGCGCCGTACGGCTCCTCGGCATCGCCGACGCGCTGCTCAAGGTGCTCCTCCAGGGCACCCAGTACACGCCCCGGCGCGCGCTGGAGGCCGGGCTGATCCACGAGGTGGCGGCCACCCCCGAGGAGATGCTCGCCAAGGCCCGCGCCTTCATCGCCGCCCACCCCGAGTCCCACCAGCCCTGGGACGTCAAGGGCTACAAGATCCCCGGCGGCACCCCGGCGAACCCGCGCTTCGCCGCCAACCTGCCGGCCTTCCCCGCCAACCTGCGCAAGCAGACCGGCGGCGCGCCCTACCCGGCGCCGCGCAACATCCTGGCCGCCGCCGTCGAGGGCGCCCAGGTCGACTTCGAGACCGCGCAGACCATCGAGGGCCGCTACTTCGTGGACCTGGTCACCGGCCAGACCGCCAAGAACATGATCCAGGCGTTCTTCTTCGACCTCCAGGCCGTCAACTCCGGCGCCGGCCGGCCGGCCGGACCCGCGCCGCGTACGGTCCGCAAGGTCGCCGTGCTGGGCGCCGGGATGATGGGCGCGGGCATCGCCTACTCCTGCGCCCGCGCCGGCATCGAGGTCGTCCTGAAGGACGTCACCCCCGAGGCCGCCGCCAAGGGCAAGGCGTACTCCGAGAAGCTGCTCGCCAAGGCGCTCGACCGCGGCCGTACGACCGAGGCGAAGCGCGACGCGCACCTCGCCCGCATCACCCCGACCGCCGACCCGAGGGACCTCGCCGGGTGCGACGCCGTCATCGAGGCGGTCTTCGAGGACGCCGCCCTCAAGCACAAGGTCTTCCAGGAGATCCAGCACATCGTCGAGCCCGACGCGCTGCTGTGCTCGAACACCTCCACCCTTCCCATCACCGGCCTCGCCGAGGGCGTGGAGCGGCAGCGCGACTTCATCGGCCTGCACTTCTTCTCGCCCGTCGACAAGATGCCGCTCGTCGAGATCATCAAGGGGGAGCGGACCGGGGACGAGGCGCTGGCCCGCGCCTTCGACCTGGTGCGGCAGATCCGCAAGACCCCGATCGTCGTGGGCGACTCGCGGGGCTTCTTCACCTCGCGCGTCATCGGCCAGTTCATCAACGAGGGCGTCGCGATGGTGGGCGAGGGCGCCGACCCCGCCTCGGTGGAGCAGGCCGCGGCCCAGGCCGGCTACCCCGCGAAGGTCCTCTCCCTGATGGACGAGCTGACCCTGACCCTGCCCCGCAAGATCCGCGACGCGACCCGGCGGGCCGTGGAGGAGGCCGGCGGCGCCTGGACCGCGCACCCCGCCGACACCGTCATCGACCGGATGGTGGACGAGTTCGGCAGGCCCGGCCGGAGCGGCGGCGCCGGCTTCTACGACTACGTGGACGGCAAGCGCGCCGGCCTCTGGCCCGGTCTGCGCGAACACTTCGCCCGCCCCGGCGCGGCCCCGATCCCCTTCGAGGACATGAAGGAGCGGATGCTGTTCTCGGAGGCGCTGGACACCGTCCGCTGCCTGGAGGAGAACGTCCTGACCTCGGTCGCCGACGCCAATATCGGCTCCATCCTCGGCATCGGCTTCCCGGGCTGGACGGGCGGCGTCCTCCAGTACATCAACGGCTACGAGGGCGGCCTCCCCGGCTTCGTGGCCCGCGCCCGCGAACTCCAGGAGACCTACGGCCCCCGTTTCGCCCCGCCGGCCCTGCTCCTCGCGAAGGCCGAGGCGGGGGAGCGGTTCACGGACGCGTGACGAGAGACGCCCGCGGCGTGACCGTCCCCCGGGGGACGGTCACGCCGCGGGCGCGGCTCACGCGGGCTGCGGCCGGGGTGGTTTCCGCCGCGGCATGAAGAGCCGCACCCCCGGTACCTCCACGTATTTGTGCAGCAGCGCCGCTCCCGCCAAGGAGACGACCAGCACCGCGCAGACGTGCAGGAGCGCCGGCAGGCGGTCCGCGCCGAGGTAGCGGTTCATGCCGAATATGACCATCTCGTGGACGAGGTAGAACGAGAAGGAGATCTTCCCCAGATACACCACGGAGCGATGGCTGAGCAGGGACGGTCTCGCTCTGACGTCGTTACGGGCCACCGCGGCGATGAGCAGGCAGTACGGGATCACGGTGACGGCGTTCCAGTGGAACTCGTACGGCACCAGGGGCGGCAGTACGAAGACGGCCACGCCGGACAGCACGAGGCTCACGATCGTTCCGGGGCCCCGCCAGTGGCCGCCCTTCACCAGGAGCGCCAGCACGATGCCGATTACGAACTCGGCCAGCCGCACGGGCGGCAGCACGTACAGGAAGAATTTCGAGTCCCAGCCCGTCGTCCTTTCCAGGAAGCCGGTCAGGAACGGGAACAGCACCACGGCGAGCGTGCCCGTGATCAGCGCCGTCCACAGGCCGCGCGGCGAGAGCCGGCGGATGAGCGGCACGAGGAACGGGAAGCAGAAGTAGAAGAAGAATTCGCAGCTCAGTGACCAGGAGACGCCGTTGTAGCCGAACCACCAGTCGCCGCGGTTCGGTATCCACGCCTGGGTCAGGGTCAGGTTGCCCAGCGCTATGGACTTGATCAGCGGCTTTCCCTCCCACACCAGCAGCAGCACGGCGACGCAGAAGGTCACGACGTGGCTGGGGTAGATACGGGCGAACCGGCGCCGCCAGAACGCGGTCGGCTTGTCGCCGGGGCGCGCCGACCACACGAGCACGAAACCGGAGAGCACGAAGAACAGCGAGACCGCCGAGGGGCCCGCGAGCGTGAGTCTGCGCAGCAGCTCGGCCCCGTGGGCGGAGCTGCCGAGGTTCGCCTCGTAGGCGAAGTGGTAGCAGAAGACGAGCAGCGCCGCGTACCAGCGCAGGCCCGTGAGCGATTCCAGTCGCGTCTGCACGACCGGCCGCGGGGCGGGCCTTATCGGGGCGGTGTCGGTTATCGGGGGCATCCGGGGTCCAGGGTGAAGGGAGCAACGGCGCGCGCCGTTCCTCCGCGCTGCGGTGTCTACAGGGCGTGGCGAGGGGAGAGAGCGAGAGAGGTGCGGACGGTCACCAGCCGCCATGGATAAGGACGGGCGTATCGACCGTCGGGTCACCGGTGGAAGCCCACTTATTGAGCGAGCGATTCTGTGGCGTCACCGCGCGTGAGGCGTCTTCGGCCCTGCCTGGCCAGGGCGGGCTTTCCGAAGGCGGGCGTCAGCGTCTTCCCGTGCTTCCTGAAGGCAGGCGTCGACGGGTAAGGCCGCGTGACGTTTGCAGAATAGTGCGAGACATGTGAAGGAATCTACAGCTCGTACGCACAATCTACCGAACGACCCCAATGTCTAAAAAATTCGTAAAGGGCCGCTTCATGACGCAACCTTCGGGCCTTCCCGACCCTCAGGCGCGAAGCGGCGACCGGAAAGGGAATTCCTCGCCGCCGTTCTCTCTCACTCTCCCGCCATCCGCGCACCGCTCACTCCGGTGCGTACGTCGCGTGGAGTTCCTCTTTCAGGGACCGCTGGAAGGCCGTCACCAATGCCTGTACCACCAGCGGCTGCATATGTGCCGACAGCGACTTCATCGCCGCCACCTGTTCCGGATCCGATTCCCGCTCCCGGTACGGGCCCCAGACCTCGTCGTGGAAGAGCCGCGTCAGCTCGCGGGCCGCCGAGCGGGTGTGCTGGAGCAGGACCGTACGCGCCGCGAGGATCGTCTCCAGCGCGATCGGTACGTCCAGCAGCCGCACCCCGAGGTGCAGCAGCCCCGGATCGACCTGGAAGACATCCGGGTCCTCGGTCCGCACCAGCACGCTCATCGCCGCCAGCCGGTCCAGGTCCTGCCCGGTCAGCTCGCGCCCCACCCGCCGCTCCAACTGGCGCAGCGTCGCCTCCTCCGCCTGATCGGGCGCCCACGTCGCGACCAGCGCCCGGTGGATCGCGAGATCCTGGGCGCTGAGGTCCGGCGGCAACTGCCGCAGATAGCGCTCGATCGCGGCGAGCGTCATCCCCTGGTGCTGCAACTCCTCGATGAGCGCGAGCCGGGAGAGGTGGTCCGGACCGTAGCGGCCGATGCGGCGAGGGCCGATCTCGGGCGGGGGCAGCAGTCCGCGCGTGCTGTAGAAACGGATGGTGCGGACCGTGACGCCCGCGCGGGCCGCCAACTCGTCGACGGTGAGGTCGGTCGCGGACTCATACATGTTGAACAGTATTGCTGTCTCACCGGAGTTGTGAAAGACGACGGCCGTGGAGAGCGCGCAGGCGGCGGCGGGTCCGGCGCCCATGTCTGCATCTCCGGCTTGAGCCGCCCTTGAGGTTCCGCGCCTCGGATTCTCGACATATGCGCGCAAGCCGTTGAGCGCGCCGCCGCAGTGTGATCCAGCACACAGACAGGTGTGCGGCCGCGGGGGGAAGGTGTGCCGCTGACCCGCCCCGTGACGCGCGGGGCACGGGGGGCGGCGAGAGATCACCTGACCGAAGGCGAGACCACAGTGCGCACCGAAACCGTCCAGGACGACACGCCACCACCTCCGGACGGGGGAGGCGCGCCACCCGCGCAGGACGCCGGCGACGCCGGATACAGCAAGGGGCTCAAGCACCGCCACGTGAACATGATCGCGATCGGCGGCGCCATAGGAACCGGCCTCTTCCTCGGCGCCGGCGGCCGGCTCGCCTCCGCCGGGCCCGCCCTCGCCATCGCGTACGCCGTCTGCGGCCTGTTCGCCTTCTTCGTCGTCCGCGCCCTCGGCGAAATGGTCGTCCACCGGCCGTCCTCCGGCTCATTCGTCAGCTACGCCCGTGAATTCCTCGGCGAGAAAGGCGCGTACGTCGCCGGGTGGATGTACTTCCTCAACTGGTCGACCACCGGTATCGCGGATGTCACGGCCATCGCGCTCTACACCCACTACTGGAGCCTCTTCACCGATATTCCGCAGTGGGTCATGGCACTCATCGCGCTCGCCGTCGTCCTCGCGGTCAACCTCATCTCCGTGAAGATCTTCGGCGAGCTGGAATTCTGGTTCTCGATCATCAAGGTCGCGGCCCTCGTCGCCTTCATGTGCATCGGCATCTTCCTGCTGGCCACCAGCCACCAGGTGGACGGGCACGCGCCGGGGCTCAGCGTCATCAGCGACAACGGGGGCATCTTCCCGGCCGGTCTGCTGCCGGTCGTCGTCGTCCTGCAAGGCGTCGTCTTCGCCTACTCCGCCGTCGAGATGGTCGGCGTGACGGCGGGCGAGACCAGCGACCCCAAGCGGATCGTGCCGAAGGCTGTGCGCTCCATCATGTGGCGGGTGGGCGTCTTCTACGTCGGCTCCGTCGTGCTGCTCGCGCTCCTGATGCCGTATAAGGGGTACTCCGCCAATGAGAGCCCCTTCGTGACCGTTCTGTCGAACGTGGGTGTGCCGGCGGCCGGTGACGTGATGAACCTCGTCGTGCTCACCGCGGCCATGTCCAGCCTCAACTCCGGGCTGTACTCCACGGGGCGCATCCTTCGGTCCATGGCGATGTCGGGTTCCGCGCCGAAGTTCACCGGGGTGATGAACCGTCATCAGGTGCCGTACGGGGGGATTCTGCTGACGTCCGGGGTGGGGGTGCTCGGTGTCGGCCTCAACTACTGGCTGCCGAAGGACGCGTTCGAGATCGTCATCAACATCGCGGCGCTCGGTGTCATCAGCGCCTGGTGCATGATCATGCTGTGCCACTTGGCTTTCGTGCGGCGCTCCCGGCAGGGGCTGCTGGAACGGCCGAAGTTCCGGCTGCCCGGCACGCCGGTGACGGATATCGTCACGATCGCTTTTCTGCTCGGCGTGATCGTGCTCATGTGGTACGACGGCGGGGTCGGGCGGCGTACGGTCATGATCGTCCCGATCATCGCGGCCGCGCTGGTCGCCGGCTGGTTCGCCACGCGCGGCCGCGTGGCCCAGGCGGTCGCCGAGCGCAAGCGCCTGTCCGAACACGGCGGCTGAGGTCCGGGCGCTCGGGGTGTGCGGGCGCTCGGGGTGCGGGCGCTCGGGGTGTGGGCGCGGGCGCGTCGTCGGGTCGGGGGCGGGGCGGTGGGGGTCCTCCGGGGCTGCATGATTTACGGGCCCGTGAACGGTGTTGCCCCACGCACCCACACCTCAGGCCCACAAATCACGCTTCACGCCTCCTCCAGACCCCCACCGCCCCGCCCCCTCCCGCCCGTCCCCCTCTGCCGCCCGGCCTCTCCTCCCAGCCGACGAAGACCGGGGCGGGTGGGGGCGGCGGGCGGCTCGACCTCTCGCCGTCGGCCGTCGTATACGTCACCCGTGGCACGGGTGAGACTCCCGTCCACGGGACCTATGCCGTAGTGGCCTATCGCGCGCGGTTCGGCCGCGGTCGCTGCGGCGGAGACGGTGTCGGCCGTGCCCAGGACCGGTTCTCCGCCTACCCTGGGCACACAAGCCAGGACTAGTCCGGCAGAAAGAGGCCGCGGCCAGGGCCGCTTGCCCCCGCTGCGGTCAGCAGAGGACACCGGCCGGTGCATCACCTGCTCACGCGTGTGCACCACCTGCGGTCACCCGGTGAGAAACAAGACAATGACGTTGTGCCGGGACTGCTCGCGCAAGACGGAACGCGACGCCGCCCAGGTGTCCTGTCCTCAGTGCGATCGGCCCGGCTACTGCGCCAGGGCACCGGCTGGTGCGGGTATTGCTCGCGTCCCCGCCAAACCAAACAGCCGCCCGCTCTGCCGTGAATGCGGCCGCTGGCGACGCCATGCCGGGCTGGGACTGTGCTCTGCCTGCTGGCGGCGTCACCTCGACCGGCCCTTCGTCCGAGTCCAGGGCCGGTCGCCGAACTCGGACAACCTCCGTACTGGCTGCGTGACTTCACCGCCGATCTCGCCGCCAAGTGCTGCGTCAGCCGCACCTGCACGATGATCACCCCTCTGAGACAACTTCTCCTGGACGAGCAGCCCAACCACCCGCAGACCCTGCTCGAACGCTCCCGCCGTTCCGGACGCTCGATGGGCTCCCTCGCCCCCGCACTGGATACCCTCTTCACCGCTCACGGCATGGCCATGGCCGCCGACCAGGCCGAACGGCTCGCGGCCGGCCGCCATCCAGATTTCTGCCGGTCGGCCAGCATCGCGGTTCGCACTGAGGTGGGAAAGGAGGCTATCGGCACCCTCCTTTCCCAGGAGCCCCTCAAATGCCTGGATGCCTTGTTTCGTTCCCCAGATGAGTCCCTTGCTTCCCCCAGCGACACCTCCCGCCTCGCCAAGGATGACGGCCAGGCGGGAGGCGTTGGCGTCAGCTTCCATTCCTCTGGCGCTGTATACGGCACGGTTGAATCCGTCGAAAACGAGCTGGACCGGATCTGCCCCCACGACACACCCCGGCCATCGCCTGGATGTCGATCGCAGACCTCAACGCCGACGCCGGACGCTGCTGGCTCGACCTCGGCGACCCCCACCGCGCCACCACAGCGATCGACTCCGGGCTGACCGCACTCGCCCACATTGGGATTGCCAACCAGTCCGACGGAGCAGACGGACATCAACGCACCCGGTTCCGGGAGAATAGGCTGGCGATGCAGCCGACGAGGAAATGATGCATTGCGTTAACAGAAGCGCAGTATGATATTTCCTCGGGGGGACCTTAATTCGGAAGGAATTTAACACGATGCTGTTCGATCCGGAAGTCAAGAGTGACGCCGACCGCGCCAGGTGGGAGGCTACGCCGCATGTGAACGTGGGGCCGCTCCACTTTGGAATGAGTCACAGCCAGGTCGTTTCCGCAATGTCTGTCGGTGATCCTACACGCAGTGGATATCCGGTTCCCGGGGAATTTGCCTCTTTTTATGATGCCGGAGTGACAGTCTACTACGGGGAGGGGGGCCTGACTGGCGTGGCGATCAGCCCATTTCGGGGGCCGCGTATATTCCTTGGCGATTTTCAGCTATCTCACCGCCTTCCATCGGAGATTGCGCGCTGGATGGAAGCCGGGGCAGCCGGACCCTACCGCGTCAATCAGCGTTGCGAGCCGTATTTCGAAGAGACCGGTCTTCTGATTCGCGGCCAGCAAGGAGGAGATTTTCTCCGCAGTCGCCCCGTCTTCGTCGGGTGTGAATGGCCTGATCGGTTCGGCGACCTTCAGGATGGTTCCATTCCTGCGCGCGAGTGGGAAGAGTACTGAGCAATGCCAGGGGATATGTGACGACGCTCCGGTGGACGGTTCCCGGCTGGAACTGCCCGTTGGGCGTATTTATTTTTTTCTATCTGCTTAACCAGGCCGTCAGGGCATGAGGCCCTTTTCTCTGCCGCTGCGGGGAGTCCGCGTCCCTGCCGAAGGTCGTCTTCGGCGTCAAGGCTCCTTGCTTGTCTCTGTATCAGATCTTCATGGTGGACCCGACCGGCAGGATCTCCGTAACAACGTCGGGGCAGATGCCGAACCCTGTGCATATGTAGTCCTGATTGATGACTACAGTCGCGTCCTTCACCTTGTTCTGTCTCATCCAGGCAGCGAATTTCGGTCCACCCGGGGCGAGCGGGGAGCAAGGGGGGCCCACCCGCTTACCGTTGGAGGGGGACGAGAGGCGAGAGGCCGGGGTCGCCCCACCCCCGCCCTGCCCGGGGTTGGCCAGGGCGCAAGGGGCCCCACCCACCCACACCCCCACCCACTTGCCGTTCGAGGGGGCACGAGAGGGAGAGGCCAGGGCCGCCCCACCCTCCCCGCCCACCCGGGGTGAGCAGGGAACAAGAGGGGCCCACCCACCCACCGTTCGAGGGGGACGAGAGGGGAGAGGCCAGGGC